>CBDCQT010000001.1:0-20851 GCA_965220745.1 Alphaproteobacteria bacterium
TGTTCTGTCCTCGTCCCGCCCGGTCTTCCGCTCACCTTAACAGCTCCACCGCCTCCAGTGCAAAATCTGGCCGCATTTGACCGCAGTTCTGGTTTTATCTGACCGCGATTCTGATTTTATTTGACCGCCGTTCTGGCGACATCTGACCGTGATTCCGGCGTGATTTGACCGCCGGAGGCCGGGTCTGAGGCCCGGCCCGATCGCCCTGCGGGCGCCATCGACATCCGTGTTTCCAGACGCGCCGATCCTCTCCCGGCTCAGCCTCATCGATCCACCGATCGACTCGAGGAGGCGGGCCCCCAATGAAGAGGATCGACACCATGAGCATCAGGGACATCCTTCGGCACCATCACGACCTGGGCTTACCCCGGGCGGAGATCGCGGTGGCCGTGAGCGTGAGCGCGGGGACGGTATCGAACGTCCTGGAGCGCGCGCAGGCGGCGGGTCTGTCATGGCCGCTGCCGTCCGATCTCGACGATGACGGGCTGCGCGCGCAGCTCTATCCGCCGGTGCCGCGAGAGAGCGGGTATGCGCAGCCGAACTGGGATGACGTGCTCCGCGAGCTTCGAGCCAAGCGCAAGCGGCGCCGGGTGCGCGCGACGCGCCGCACGCTTTGGGAGGAGTACCGCGACGAGGCCCAGGCCCAGGGCGGGAAGGCGTACAGCTACAGCCAGTTCTGCGCGCGCCTGAAGGCGCACCAGGGCAGCTGCGGCGGCTCGGCGCAGATGCACTTCGATTACGAGCCCGGGCTGTACGGGATGGCGGACTTCTCCGGCAAGACGCTGGCGCTTCGCACCGGGCGCGGCGAGACCGACGTGGAGATCTTCGTCGCGGTTCTGGCGCACTCGAACCTGGTCTACGCCGAGGCGGTCCCCGACCAGACGGTGCGCCACTGGATCATGGCGCACCGGCGCGCCCTAGAGTACTTCGGCGGCAGCCCCCGCCGGTGGGTCATCGACAACCTCAAGTCAGGCGTGGCCGATCCCGACCGCGACGATATCCGGCTCAACCCCTCCTACCGGGAGTTCGCGCGCCACTACGAGATCGCGGTGCTGCCCGCGCGCCAGTACCGGGCCACCGACAAGGGGCTGGTCGAGAGCTGCGTCAGGGCCGTCCAGACGCGCATCCTGCTGGCGCTGCGCCACCACACCTTCTTCTCTCTCGAGGCCATGAACGCGGCCATCCGCCGCGAGCTCGACCGCCTCAACGATGCCCCCATGGCCAAGCACGGCGAGAGCCGCCGCGCGCTCTTCGAGGCGAACGAGCGGGCAGCCCTGACCGCCCTGCCGGCTCGCCCCTGGGAGTGGGGAGAGTGGGTCGAGCGCAAGGTCGGGCCGAACTGTCACATCCGCTTCGAAAAGAATCACTACTCCGCGCCGGAGCGCTACATCGGCCGCCAGGTCGACGTCCGCGCCGGCGAACGCATGGTCGAGGTGTTCCTCGAACGCGGCGGCGAGCGCATCGCCGTCCACCGCCGCAAGGCCGGGTGCAACCAGTACGCCACCACCCCCGAGCACATGCCGGAGAACCACCGGGCGGTCTGCGATATCCGCCGCCCCGACTACGGCGACATCCTGCTCGGCCGGGCGCGCCGCATCGGAGCCAACGCGCTGGCCTGGGCCGAGCGGTGCTACGCCTCGCGCGACTTCCCCGAGCAGGCCTTCGCCACCGTGCAGGGCATGATCCGCCTCGCTGACGAGCATGGCGCCGAGCGCCTCGACGCACTTTGCGCCGAGGCCCTCGACCTCAACCGCCTCGCCTCTGGCTTCCTCAGGGAGCGCATCAAGAACGGCGGCGGCGAGCCCGGTCAGCCGCGCCCCGAGCACGACGAGACCATCCCCAGCCACGGCAACATCCGCGGTGGCGACTACTACGGCAACAACGGAGGAGCGACGCCATGACCCTGCGACAACCCAATATCGACCGCCTGCTGCAGCTCGGCCTCAGCGGCATGGCCGAGGCGCTGGAGGAGCAGCGCGACATCGCCGACGTCGACCAGCTCGGCTTCGACGACCGCCTCGCCTTGATGATCGAGCGCGAGGCCGAGCACCGCGATCACAAGAGCTATCTCGGCCATTTGCGCCAAGCCCAGTTGCGCATCCGCGCCGACGTCCAGGACGTCGACTGCCGCGCAGGGCGTGGCATCGCCCGGACCACGCTCACCCAGCTCGCCGCCGGCGACTGGATCCGCCAGGGCCACAATCTGATCCTGGGCGGGCCAACCGGGTCGGGAAAGACGTTCGTCGCTTGCGCGCTCGCCCACCAGGCCTGCCGCCAGCACCAGTCCGTCCTCTACCGCCGCGTGCCCGAGCTGGTCGCGGCGCTCACCCGCGCCCGCGACAAAGGCTCGTTCGACCGCCTGATGGGCCGCCTGGGCAGGGTCTCCCTGCTGGTCCTGGATGACTGGGGGCTGCAGGGCTTCTCCGCCGAGGGCCGGCGTGACCTGCTGGAGATCGTCGAGGCGCGCCACGGACGCAAGTCCATCCTCATCGCCAGCCAGATCCCCGTGGACGGCTGGCCGAAGGTGATCGGAGAGCCAACCATCGCGGACGCGGTCCTCGACCGCATCGTTCACAACGCCTATCGCATCGAACTCAAGGGAGAGTCCCAACGCAAGCGCAACAAGCCCCCGCCACTCGACGGCGGCGGCGACGGCAACAGAGCCCCGGCCTGAAGGCCGGGGTCCATGGGCGCCTGCGGCGCCTTCCAGGTTGCAAGGGCGGAGGTGCGCGGCGGCATGCTGTGTGTGAGAGCTTGCCGCCGCGCCCCGCAGGCCGTTTGCATGCCCAAGAGGCCTCGCATACGCTCGGCTCGGGCTGGCCCAAGGCCAGCCCCCACATCACCAAGGGGAGGGACCACACCGCCAAATCCGGGAGAGACTGCGCGCTGGAGCGCGCCCGCAGCACGGTCAAGTGTTGCCAGAACCCCGGTCAGATAAAACCAGAACCCCGGTCAAATAAAATCAGAACCGGCGGTCAAATGAACCAGAATCCGCACTCCAGCCGCGCCGCCTTCCGATCGAACGTGTAAAGAGGCAGGACCGCCGCGCGCCGCGCCGCCGCGAGCACCATCAGATCGGAAAAATCCGCCCCTCCCGACCGGTAGCGGAAGGAGGCGCAGGCCACGTCGCCGGCGGCCTCGACGACGAGGCCCTCCGTCGCCACGAGCTCTTCCAGAATGATCGCGATACGCTCCCTGGAGTAGCCGTAGGCCCGCTCCAGGACCCAGACCAGCTCCACGACGACCTCCCGGCACACGTAGGCCGGCTTCGCGGCCGTCGCCGACTGCAGCAGAGCCCGCGCCGCCTCCGCCTGCTCCGGATCGTCGCGCACGAGGTAGCGCACCAGCACGTTGGTATCGACGGCGATCATTCCTCACACGCTCCTTCGGCCACTGCCTGATCCATCCGCTCGAGCGTTACGGCCTGGCCCTCGTGCTGCAGCGCGCCGAACAGCCGATGAATGGGGCGCACGGGCAGTATCCGCACCTCGCCCTCCAGGATGACGTAGCGCACGCGATCGCCGGCGCCGACGCCCAGGCTCTCCCGAACAGGCTTCGGCAGCGTCGTCTGTCCCTTCTTCGTGACCGAAGACTCGAGCATGGCGATACCCCCCTTTGCCGGTATCATACGGCCCTGCCTTGCATCGTACAATTATTCCGCCCTTGTGACGTTTGGTCGTTCCCGCGCTGCCCTCTTGTCTCGCGAGACTGTCTCAGATACAGCACAGAGACTCATCCCGACACGAATCGCGGCATGACCAGACTGAGCGTCAACCAGGCGGCCCGCGCAGGCTACGCGTCCCGCGCCGTCATATACCGTAAGGTCAAGCAGGCAGAGCTCCGCAGCGAGGCCGGCCAGAAAGGCGAGGTGGTCATCGACACCGCTGAATTGACCCGCGTCTTCGGCGAGCCCGATCCGCAGCGCAAGACCTTCCCCGAACGCCTCACAGACGTCTCTGAAACAGCCCAATTGCGCGCTGAGAACGCCCTGCTCCGGGCCGAGAACGCCGACCTGCGCCTTCACCGCGACCGCCTGATGCGCCTGCTCGAGCGCGCCGCCCTATCCCCGCAACCCCGCCCGGGCGCCGGCGTGCTCTCCCGCCTGCTGCGCCGGCGCCGAGGCGCCGAGGTGACACGATGACGGACGACCCCATGGACCGGTCTCTCACCATCACCCTGCCCATTCCCCAGGTTTTCGCGCTCCTGGACCTGATCGGCGAGTCCCTCGCCAGCGCTCAGCCATCGTCAGCCACACCTCACAATGCCAGCGCCCTGCACTCCGCACGAGAGAACCTCGATACCGCCATTCGGAGCCAACTCAATGACGGATGACCCCGCCCCCCTTCCCTACAGCAACCACAACCAGCTCGCGCCCGTCGCGGACGCCGGCGACACGATTGAGCGGACCTCGGAGCCTCCGGTCCCGCTCCGCCCATCCCCGAACGCCCTTGTCCCCGCCCTCATCCACCAAGACGGCCCCGAGGCCTCCAAGCGCTACCTCGAGTTCTTCGCGGCGCAGCTCCGCAATCCCAACACGCGCGCGGCCTATGCCCGCGCCGCCGCCCGCTTCTTCGACTGGTGCCAGGACGCCGCCGGCGTCGACGCGCTCGCACGGATCGAGCCCATCCACGTCGCCGCCTGGATCGAGCGCCGCACAGCCGACGTCTCCGCCCCCACCGTCAAGCAGGAGCTCGCCGCTCTCCGCAAGCTGTTCGACTGGCTGGTCCTGCGCCAGGTCCTACCCTCCAGCCCTGCCGCCTACGTTCGAGGGCCCTCGCACAGCGTCAGGATCGGCAGCACGCCCGTTCTTACCGTCGAACAGGCCCGCATCCTGCTCGCCAGCATTCCGGAGCACGCCCTCTCCGGCCAACGCGACCGCGCCCTGATCTCGCTGATGATCTATTCCTTCGCGCGGATCGGCGCGGCCCTCGCGCTCGACGTCGGCGACCTATTCCGCGAGCAGCACCGCCTTAACATCCGCCTGACCGAAAAAGGCGGCAAGCGTCACGTCATGCCCTGTCACCACACCCTCGATGCCCATCTGGTCTCCTACATGACGATCGCCGGCCTCGGCGCCGACGCCGGGGCTCCCCTCTTCCAGACCATGGCCCGCGATCGCCGCGCTCTCAGCGGCCGCCGCCTCAACCGGACCGAGGCCTGGTACATGGTCCGCCGGCGCGCCGCCGCCGCCGGCATCGACACGGCCGTGTCCTGCCACACGTTTCGCGGCACCGGCATCACCGCCTACCTGGAACACCCGGACGCCAAGCTCGAGGAAGCGCAGAAGATGGCTGCGCACAGCGATCCCAAGACCACGCGGCTCTACGACCGCCGCTCCCAGGCGGTCACGATCGACGACGTGGAGCGCATTCGCATCTAGATTGCGGCAGACGAGGGCTGGGCTGTTTGACAAGGTAGCGAGCGGTCGCTACCTTTCTTGGCATGAGGTCGGTCGGTATCAAGATACTGAACAGCAAGCTGAGCGAGTACGTCCGGCTTGCCGAATCCGGCGAGACGATCCTGGTCACCGACCGTGACAAGGTTGTGGCCGAGTTAGGTCCGCTCAGCGAGACCCGAAGCCCGATCCTCGCCGACGCCTTCCTCGCAGAAGCGGTCCGGTCGGGCGTGCTGACCCCGCCGAGTCTTACCGCCTCGGGACCGCCGCCCAAGCCCAAGCCCGTCGCCACGCTGGACGAAATCCTGGCCGATCTGGACGAGAGCCGGCGCGACCGGTGATCTACCTCGATTCCTCCGTCGCGCTCGCGCATCTGCTGACCGAGGACCGACAGCCGCCCGGCTCGCTCTGGGACGAGACGTTATTTTCCAGCCGGCTGCTGGAATACGAGATATGGACCCCGCTGCAGGCGCGCGGGCTCGCAGAGTCCCACGCCGAGGCCGCACGCTGGCTGACCGGCCGCGTCGCAATGCTGGAGCTTGCTCCCTCGGTGCTGGCACGGGCGCTGGATGCCTTTCCGGGTCCCGGCGCGCTGCGGACGCTCGATGCCCTGCATCTGGCGTCCTGTGCCTATCTGGCCGAACACGGGCAGGGGGTCGCGCTCGCGAGCTACGATCGGCGCATGAACGACGTGGCCCGCGCCATGGATATTCCCCTCTTTGAGCTCGGGGATCGAACATGACCATTGACCGAAAAGAATTGGACCAGCTCCGGGTTGATTTTTCCGACGTCGCTTCGGGACGGCGATTGTCCCCGGTGCATCCTGGCGCGATTCTGCTTGATGAGTTCCTGCCAGCTGGCAGATCCATGCACGAGGCCCGTTAACGACGAGGCGGTAGTGGCGAAGGTCGGCCGAAACCAGCCTTGCCCGTGCGGCAGCGGCAAGAAGTACAAACGCTGCTGTTGGGAGCACGACCGGACCACTCACGTCCGTACCATGCCGCCGATCCCGCCGCATCCGCACCGATTCCCAGCAGAGGCGCCCCACGGATACCACCTCGCCGAAACCGAGCTCGACCGGCTCTCCAACAGCGTCGTCGCCCTCGTGAACGAAGGCCGTCTCGACGAAGCCGACGCGGTCTGCGAGCGGCTCAGAACCGAGTATCCCGAGGTCTGCGACTGGCTCATGCGCAAGGCCATGATCTGCGAAGCACGCGGTCAAGCCGAGCTCGCGATCGAATACTGCGAGCGCACTATCGCCTGGATGGATGCGCACCCGGAGAATTTCGAGCCGGAAAGCCGCCAGCCCTTCTACGACGACATCGAGCGTCTACGAGCCTCGGCCACCACGCCGCGCCGATAGCCTGCCTGACTACCGACACCGGGTGCCAGTCCCCTTCCCATCCAACCGGCCCCCAGCACCGCAAACCGGATCGACCGCGCCAACCCACACCTTATAACCCTTCCATGTCAATTCCCGGCACGGTCCTATTCACCGCCCATCCTTTGCTGTCCATTGATACGCTTGCATGTCATCGCACACGACAATAGACTCGGCAGAGAAGCCTCAGGAGCCGTAAACACAGCATGGCCGTCATATCCATCGCCAACCCCAAAGGCGGCACCGGCAAAACTACCACTGCTCTGCTCGTCGCCCTCGAGCTCTCCAAATCAGCGAGCGTCGCCATCATCGACGCCGATCCCAACCGCATCGTTCACAAATGGGGCCAGGACAGGGAAGACGCCCGCAAGCCGGTGCCCCTCACCATTGCCCCGGCCCCCGAAGAATCCGAACTCATACACACCATCACCACCCTCGCGCGCGAAAAGCAGTTCGTCCTCATCGACCTGGAAGGAACCGCATCCCGCACCGTCTCGCGCGCGTTCGCGCGATCCGACTTGGTCCTCATCCCCCTCAACCCCTCTCCCATCGACGCCCGCCAAGCGGCGGCCGCCGTGCGCCTGGTCCACGAGGAATCCGAGGTCCTGCAGCGAACCATTCCCTACTGCCTTGCTTTCGTCAGGACCAATGCCGCCATCGTCACTCGGGATCAGGCCGCCATCCTGGCCGCTCTCGACGACGCCGACATTCCGGTCCTCAGCTCCGCCCTCATCGAGCGCGCCGCATACCGCGCCGTCTTCCGCGACGCCGCGCTGCTCGACGAACTCACACCTGAAGCCGTATCCGGCCTGGAAAAGGCCATCGCGAATGTTCACACCTTCACGGCCGAGCTCGTCGCCCTTCTCCGCTCCCTCCAACCCGAAAAGGCCGCCTCATGACAAACAACAAATTCGGGTTCCCCGACGCAAAGAACACCGACCCATCCGAAACATCGCCGACCACAGACCTCAGCGACTTCCAACCAGGCGAGCCCCACACGCCCGATCCCGAAACCGAAGCCAAAATGGACCGCCGCGCCGCTGACGCCGGCTTCCCCCCGAGAACCGCCGGGAACACATCCACCGCCGACCGTCAGCAGCAGAGCGGCCACCGACGTCGGCGTCCCAAGGAGCCGGCAACGCAGCTCACCATGCACATCCCCCAACGTGTCGCCACGCGCTTCGCCAACTTCTGCGACGAGCACAGCTTCCCGTCCTACTGGTCGGCCCTCGAACACCTCATGAACAAAGCCAACGTCCCCGAATAACGCTGCCCCGCCGACCGCCCTCACCTCGAAAACTACCGACACCGCCATCTCCACCGGCGTCAACACCGGAACAACTCGAATGTGGCTCGAACCCGCCTGGACGCCCGAAACCGCTCAAATACGCTGTTCGCAGTGCGACGACGGAGAAGTCGTCTCCGCCCTCGACGACAGACTGCGGGAACCTTGCCCCAACTGCGACGGCTGCGGCTGGCTCAGGGAGATATCCGCGACTCACTGGCCACCTTTCTGACACCTTGGCCAGGCCCAAGAAAAAGGCCGCGCATCGCGCGGCCCGAGTTTCAGGAAGGTAGCAGATCGACCAGAAGCGCTTACGCCGCCTGGTCCTCCGTCCCTGCGGCCTCCGCTTCCTCACCGTTCTCGGCTGCCGCCCCTGCAGCAGCTTCACCGTTCTCCTCCTCCTTCTTATCCAGAAAGGTGACCTTGCTCGACGGGATCAACATGATCTCCGTCACCCTACGATCGGAGGTCTCCCCCTCCTTCCTGTAGGTCCGCGTCTGGAGCTTGCCCGACACGAAAACCAGCCGGCCCTTCTTCGCGTGCTTCTCCAGCATATCGACGAGGCCCTTCTGGAACGTCACAACGTCGTGCCACTCCGTCTGTTTGACCGGCTCCCCCTTCTGCTGATCGAAATAACTCTCGTCCGTCGCCACGCTGAGCCTGGCCACCCGGCCGCCGCCCTGGAAATGCTTGACCTCCGCGTCCTGACCCAGCCGGCCGATCACCTCCGCCCTGTTCAAACCATACGCCATGATCCTCGCTCCTTTTCATCGTGGTTTTGCCGCAAGCACTCAACATTACTAAAGACGCAATACCGATTCCCCCCCACCAATACCTCCCCCGTTTTCAAAATAACTTCATGTACGCCATCTCCCTTTCCAATTCCTCCATTCGCTGAAGCGAACGCCGCTCCTTTTCATCCTTCCAGGGCACACGCCACGGCGAAAACATGGCCACTTCGTTCGCTTTCACACTCAATTCGCGGCACTCCGCGCCGTCGGAACGCCAGACCTCGCGCACAACGCACTCGTCTTCCTCCGCCTTCCTGCCCGAGACCTTCCTTGCCATCACCTCCAGCTCCATCCGCACCACAACCGGCAGCTCCGGCCTCCATCCCTCCTCCTCATTCCTCGTGACAATATCCAGCTCCCCAACGTCAACGAACCACGAGCGATCTCCCACCACCACGTCCGGCCCCCGCCGAAACCTGCGCCGCCGCCTGTACCCCGGAGGCACCGGCGGATACTGACGCTGAACCTCCGCATTCCGGAGCTTCTCATCGCTCCAAAGCGCCACCTCCACGTGCGGCTTCAAAATGCACTCACCACAAAGAGACGTCTTTACCGGCCCCTCACCACGCCCCCGCTTCCTAATAAGGCTGCTCGAATGCACCAGATCCCCGCGATAACACCACCCGCACCGGCCCGGCTGCTCCACAACCGACTCGCTGGGCGGCCCGTCTCCCACATACGAAGTCCGGATTCTGTCCCCTGCCAAGAGAGGCTCTCCAAACTCCAACTTCCTGAACTCGAACCGAACCCTTTGATCGCACAACCGCGCCAACTCCCCGCGAACCAGCTCACCGATCTTTCCGGCCTCCTCTTCCGGAATACCCACTCGCTCCCGCGACCGGCGCCACGCCAGAAAAACAGAATTGTCGTCGACCAGAGCGTGTGCCCAAAACGAAACGGTATCGGTCTCGCACAGAACGCGCCGCACCTCCCGATCGAACCTGCAATTATCTTCCGCCCACGACGTCCACTCCGCCACCAACGACAGCGGCACTTGCTGTTCCTCGGCGGCTTTCTCCAATTCGCCAAACCTCTGCTCCAACGACCTCGACTCCCTCAACAACCACTCCGGATCCGACCAGTCCATTTGCTCCCTCCGGCAACAGCCCCGTTACCGATGAAACCGTTCCCTCTCACGCACACTTCGAGTAGCCGCACGAGAGACAGACGTCACAGCCTTCCTGGTAGACCACATCGGGCTGGCCGCATCGCACGCACAGCCTCGGCCGACGGCCCGTTTCCGCTCCGCCGCCCGTATCTCCGGCGCTCAGCACCACCTGCTCGCGCGCACCCACAGCGCCGATCGATACCAGGTGCTCCTCGATGACCATCCCGATCAGCGCGAGGATCGACGGCACGTACTTGCCCTCGACCCACTGCCCGCCGCGCGGATCGAAGACGGCCTTCAGCTCCTCGACGATGAACGACACGTCGCCGCCCCTGCGGAACACCGCGCTCATCATCCGCGTGAGCGCCACCGTCCAGGCGTAGTGCTCCATGTTCTTGGAATTGACGAAGATCTCGAAGGGCTGCCGCCTGCCGTCCCTCACGATGTCGTTGATCGTGATGTAGATGGCGTGATCGCTCTCCGGCCAGCGGATCTTGTACGTGCTGCCCGGCAGCGCCTCCGGCCGCTCCAGCGCCCTCGTGAGGTGAACCACCGCCCCGGCCTCGAACTGGTCTTCGGGCATCGCCGGGGGCTTCTCGAGCGGCAGCTCGTCCTGCCTCACCGCCGGCAGCGTCTCCCGGCTCCCCTCCCGTTTTCGGCCTTCATCGCCGCCTTGCCGGCCACCGCCGGCGCTCTCCAGGACCGCCCCCGTCACCTCGTTCGGACGGTACGTCGTGCAGCCCTTGCAGCCGAGCTCGTAGGCCCGGAGATACACATCCCTGAAATCGTCGAACGCCATCTCCTCGGGACAGTTGATGGTCTTGGAGATGGAGCTGTCCACGAACGCCTGCACGCGCGCCTGGACGGCCAGGTGATCCTCGGGTCCCAGGGACTGCACATCCACGAAATAGTCGGGCAGGAGCGCCGCATCGCCCTTCAGGCGCCGGAACAGCACATACGCATGATCCTCGACGGCCTCCGCCCTGCGGCTGCCGTCCGGCATCAGTACGTTCCGCGTGTACGAATAGCTGAACACCGGCTCGATGCCCGACGAGATGTTGCCCGCCAGCAGCGAGATCGTGCCGGTCGGCGCCACCGAGGTGAGCAGCGCGTTGCGGACCCCGGACGCCGCAATCGCCGCCTTCACGTCCTCGTCGAGCCCCCGTACCGTCGGGCTGCCGCAGTACCCGCCGGCGTCGTAGAGCGGAAACGCGCCCTTTTCCTCCGCGAGCGCCGCCGAGGCGAGATACGCCGCCCTCCGCAGCGTCGCCATCCAGCGCTCGACCAGGCTGTTCGCCGCGGCGCTTCCGTACCGCGCCCGGCACATGATCAGCGCGTCCGCCAGCCCCGTGATCCCCAGCCCGATCCGCCGCTTCGCCCAGGCCTCGGCCTTCTGCGCCTCGACCGGGAAGAGCGAGCACTCGATCGCGTTGTCGAGCATCCGCACGGCCGTCCCGGCGAGCTGCTCGAGCGCGGCCGTGTCCAGCGCTGCACTCTCCTCGAAGGGATCGCACACCAGGCTCGCCAGGTTGATCGAGCCCAGGAGGCACGCGCCATAGGGCGGCAGCGGCTGTTCCGAACAGGGGTTGGTGGCGAAGATCTCCTCGCAGTAGGCGAGGTTGTTGGCCTGGTTGATGCGGTCGATGAAGATCACCCCAGGCTCCGCATACGCATAGGTCGAGCGGACGATCTTCTCCCACAACTCCCGCGCCGAGATCGTC
This sequence comes from Alphaproteobacteria bacterium, assembly GCA_965220745.1. Taxonomy (GTDB): domain Bacteria; phylum Pseudomonadota; class Alphaproteobacteria; order UBA828; family UBA828; genus WTGU01. Next base: position 11,682 of record CBDCQT010000001.1, read on the forward strand.
TTGAAGACCACACCACCGAACGCGAGCTCCCACGCGCCGTTCTCCCTCACGGCCTGCATGAAGGCATCCGTCACCAGCACCGAGAGGTTGAACATGCGCAGCCGCCCCGGATCGCGCTTGGCCTCGATGAAGGCTTCGATGTCAGGATGATCGCAGCGAAGGCACCCCATCATGGCGCCGCGGCGAAAGCCCGCGCTCATGATCGTCCTGCACATCGAGTCCCAGCAGTCCATGAAGGGAAGCGGCCCCGACGCATCGGCGCCCACGCCCTTCACGACGGCCCCCTTGGGCCGGAGCGTGGAGAAGTCGTAGCCGATCCCGCCGCCCTGCTGCATCGTCAGAGCCGCTTCCTTCAGGTGCTCGAAGATCGACGACATGTCGTCCTCGATCCGGCCCATGACGAAACAATTAAAGAGTGTCACCTGGCGGTCCGCGCCGGCGCCGGCGAGGATGCGTCCCGCCGGCAGGAACCTGAATCCCTCCAGCGCCTCGTAGAACACCCGCTCCCAGCGCTCCGGCTCCGCCTCGGGCTTCGCCAGGGCGCGCGCCACCCGGCGCCACGTATCCTCGATCGTGCCGTCTACAGGGTTCCCGCCCGCATCCTTGAGACGATATTTCATGTCCCAGATGCGGGACGAGATCGGCAGCATCTCGGTCATCGCCGCCCCCTCACGAAGCCCACCGAGCCTGACCCTGCGAATGACGAAAACTCTTCGCGATCGCCCCCCGTCTGGTACGGCACGCCCTCGTCGCAAAACGTGCAGACCGAGGGGTCTGCAACCGACCAGCTGCAGGGCTCCCCCCACTCGTCCACACAAGGCAACTCCTCCGTGCAGCCGCAAATCCGACAAGTTCCACCGCTCATCCTCGCCTCTCCTTCCTGACCTCCCGCAGGCAGACCGCCGTTCAACGCTGCGACGCCCGGCGCACCTGCTCGACCGACTTCCTCACGTCGACCACGCACGAGTAAGACGAGCCGTCCCGGTACGCCTTCTGCACGCAGCCCACGATCGTCTCCCCGTAATTGGCCCACACGTGGTCGTGCCACCCGCCCGTCGAATCCTCGATCGGCAGCACCTTCCACTCCTGTTCCACGAAAGCGCCGGCCACCACGCAGACCGGCGCCGCCACCGCCAGGCCCACGATCACCGCCCAGCGATGCGGCCCGCCCACCGACTTGATCCGCCTGTTCAAATCGCTGGAGTAGGCCATCAGCCGATCGTTCAAAACCTCAATGCCTTCACCCACCTTCGCGACGGCATCGATATTTCCGTAGCTCTTCTCAATTACGTTTACGCTGTCCTCTACCCGCTTCCCCACCTCACGCGTCGCCGTCTCCACCTTCTTCAACGTCGACCCGACCAGGTCGGCCTGCCTCGCGATGTCCTTTTGCACCTTCTCGAGCGCGTCCCCCTCGCCCCCTTTCGACGAAGCAGCTTTCAAGCCTTCCACCACCTCCACTAACGCCACGAGCTGACCCTCCACCCGCCCCAGCCCGGCCCGAACCTCCTCGTCCACCACGGGGGCTGCCGCGGCCGGCGCAGGCGGCTTTTGCTCGCGACCCGACGCCGCCTCATCGGTTCCCTCCGGTGTCCCCCCTCCGCCGAGCTTTCCGCCATCCTCGCGGCCCTGCTCCGCCCCGGGCCCACTTGCCTTCGTCTGCCCCGCGAACGGTATGCTCTCCACCTTTCCCTGTTTTCCGGCCCCTGCCGGCTGCCCCGCTCCGTTCGCCCCTGCCAACTCCTCCCGCTTGTCCGATCCGCCTTCCTTCACCGTGTCGCCCCTATCCGCCGCTCCTGCCCCGCCCGGACTTCCTTCCGAAACGTCCACCCTGCCCTCTCCCCCCTCTCCGTCCTCGGCCTCGCCCGCGCTATCGCTCTCGCCGGCCTCCTCGGCATTTTCCTCACCGCCGCCTTCCGAGCCCTCAAGCCCGTCCTCCACAGGCACCTCCACGACCGCCTCTTCCTCGGCCTCCCACTGCTGAGGATCCCATCCGTCCAACGCCCCCTGGAACTCAAACCCCTCTGCCTCGACCGACTTCCCGGCCCTGCCCGGTTTTCCCGGCTCCGCCTTGCTGTCCGCCATCGGCCCGTCTGCCTTGCCGGCCGCGACTTGCCGTTCCCTGTCCGCCACAGCGTCACTCCGCTCCCGCCGCGTCAGGCAGCGCCGGCCCCCTGCCGGCGCCTTTCCTCAACACGAAGGGGTTGGGGTCCCACAGCCCGCGCGTGCGCCGGTGTTCCCAATAGAGCGTGTGATCGAGGGCAATCGGGTCCCTCGGCATGCCCTTCGGCCGCGCGATCACGAACTGCTTGTTGGCCGGCAGGGTCATGAGCTCGTCCGGGGTCACCAGGTGCTCCCGCACGAGGGAGCGCGTTTCCCCCGCCTGCGAGGACGTCTTCGACGCAAGAAGCTGCGCATCCGCCATCCGCCCCGACGTGTTCTCGGACTGCGCCTCGAAGGTCGCCGTTCCGATCGCCTTCGAGACGTCCTCGGCCTGGCTCGTATTCGACCTGGAGAACCCCAGGTACTGGACCACCTCGGCCAGATCGATCAGCGTCTTGCGGCTTTCCTCGCCCCACGTCTCGTCGAGGGTCGACACCGACTGCGCGAACGACCAGAAATGCACCCCCCGCCCGGCAGCCATGTTGTAGCCGTCCATCACGGGCTGCAGGTAACCCAGCATCGGCATCTCATCCATGATCACCAAAAGGTCCCGCTCGAACGGCCTCCGGCTCGACAGCGCGTTCGGAATCGTGATCCAGAGCCGCATCCACGCCCGCACCTTCGACAGCATCGTCTCCGGCACCACGACGAACAGATCCGTGTTCCCGTCTGTCAGCACCGCAGGATCGAAGGTCGACGACCCCATCGACTCCTTCATCGAGTCCATCGTGATGAACGACATCTGGTTCGCGATGCTCGAGAAATTCGACCCCCGCTCGTCCTCGCCCACCTGCAGCTGCCGCTCCACCGCATCGTGGGCCAGACCGCCCGCGAAGCGGTCGCTCTCCACCACCTGCTTCTCGAACTGCTCCCTCTCCTTCGCCGGCAGCATCAGCAGGCGCTGGACCTCCGCCATCGTCCGCTCGTTCTCCGGCGCCTTGAACCGCACCCACGCCATGTACCCGGCGATGATCGCCCGCGCAGACTCGTAGAAATGCTGCGCATTCGACTGGGACCGCGACGACGGCGGGGTCAGCAGCCCGTCGAGCAGCACGTAGATGTCCTCCACCGCGTAGCGCTCGTCCTCGCGCACGAACCCGAGCGGGTTGAACGTCTCGCTCCGCGTCCAGGGAACGTGCAGCCCGGGCACGTTGTTTCCGTGCTCCTTGACCACGTCGAACGGATCCAGCAGCAGCACCCGGCGTCCCAGCTCCCGCCGGCGACGCGCGACCACGCAGAAGATCTCGCCGCGAGGGTCGAACAGCACCGTCGATCCCGGCCAGCCCCGCTCGTCCGGCGACAGCAGGTTCATCGCGATCGTCGTCCCCTTGCCGGAGCGCGGCGGCGCGAACGAGATGGCGGACCCCTCCAGGTCCCAGGCGATCAGCGGCGCGGACCGGCCCTCGCCCCACTGTCCGAGCACGATGCCCCGCTTGCGCGCGAGCTGCGCCATGAAGCGCTTGTCCAGGAAATTGGCCTTGCCGTAGAGATCCGACTCCGCGCGCCGGCGGCGGCGGCCCTTGTCCAGCGAGCGCAGCCAGAACAGCGCGACTTCCGCCCACACCAGGCAGGCCAGCACCGCGCCTACGCTCGACGCCACCATCACCACCAGGTCGACCAGACGCCCCTGCGACAGCCGCGCCACCACGGCATCGATCGATCCCGTCGCCAGCACCGGCTGGAACACCTCGATCCACGCCGCTCCGCCGAGCGCCGCCGCCGCGCCGGCGAACGTGCCCAGGCGCAGCCCCATCGTCCTCTTGCTCCGGCCCGTCCCCAGAAACACGCCGAACAGCGCGCAGAGCGCGGCCGACACCGCCACGAGCACCAGCGAGGGCGCCGGCACCGTCCACACCATCCACACGCACGCACCCGCGCCCAGACCCGACAGGCCTACGCCCAGCGCCACGTTCCACCACAGCCTGGACATTGCCGCCCCTCCCCCTACCGGCCGAGGCGCATCGCCGCGAGGCGGCCCACGCCGGACGTGATTCCGCCCATCGTGCCCTCCGCGCCGCCGCCGCCCGAACCGCGTCCGCCGATCCACTCCAGCACCACCGAAGGCAGCACGTCGATCAGCTTGAAGGCCCCGTTCATCAGCGCGTAGCAGATGAACACGTAGACGACGACCATGGTCAGGAAGCCCACCACCCCGATGCCCACGAGGTCATCAGCGTCCCGCAGGTACGGCACGAACACGCCGTTCAGCACCGTGATTCCGGCCACGAACACCCAATAGCCGAGCACGAAGCCGAACAGCATCAGCGCCGGCCGAAGCAGCAGTCCCGGCAGGAACAGCCAGCCCTGCCTGGTCACGCTCGTCATGAGCTGGTTGCCTTCGCCGCGCGTCACGTGCGCGGCCGCAAAGACCGTGACCGCGAGAAACGCCTCGACCACGCTCATCAGCCACGCCAGAATTCCGAACAGGAAGCGCACGAACGGGATCAGCGGCAGCACGAAGGTGAGCACCACGCCTGCGATCAGCAGGATTCCCAACACCATGTTGACGAACGCGCCGCCTACGTCCCACACGGCTCTTGCCCCTTCGGCGAATGCCTCCGCCGAATCTCCGAACAGCGGCACCCACGCCACACTCACCACGGCGGCGTTTGTCGCCGCCGTCGCCGCCAGCAACCCGGTATAGGTCCCGAGCGCCGCGGCGATCAGGCTCGAGCCGAACGACGCCAACTCGCCGATCGGATTCAGCGCCCGCCCGAACCCGTCCCCCGCAACGAATACGCTCTCCAGGTCCAGCAGGCCGAACAGCGCTCCCCCCAGCCCCTCCTTCGTGCCGGTCAGCCCCGGCAGCGACCCCGCCATGCCCTGCTCGCCCAGCCGCAAATGGCTCGGCCGATACGTCCCGCCCCGCTCCAGGTGCTGCACCAGCACCCCCACGGAACGCGTCACCAGATCGTGCCTCTTCTGCAGCTGCTCATAGTTCGGCGGCACCACGTCCGGCACCCCGTAAGAGACCGAATGAAAGCTCCCCGTCCGGTACGCGATCGTGTTGATGAAGCTCGCCGCAGCGAGCCACTCCACGTCCCGCTCCATGTCGTCCAGCCTGGTCCTCCGGTCTTCCGTCTCTACCCGCGCGGCTTCGCCGAGCTGCTCCTCCAGGTACCCGAGGTAGCCGCGCCCCACCGGCTCAAGCAGCGCGTCCAAGTCCGGCAGTCCCGGGGACTCCCGCGCCTCCCCGCCCACACCCACCTCGATCAGCCCCGTCAGCTGCGGCTGGATCTGCGCCGCGATGCTCTCCAGCTCCTGCAGCACGGTGCGGTCGCCCACCACCCCCGCGTCGGCGAAGGCCCGGTAATGCGCGTTTCCCGCAAGGATTCTCGACGCGCTGCCGTCCCCCGGCTCACCCACGTCGCCCAGCCCCAGCTGATCGTCGTCCACGTCCCGGAAGCGGATCGCGCCGCACAGGTTGGGCGTCGTCCAGCCGTGGTAGCCGAAGCTGATCGTGCCGTCGCCCGACTCCCGTCCCCGCGTGATGAACGTCTGGCCCTCCCGGCGCCGGCCCCCCTTGATGTCCTTCTCCTCCACGACCGCATTCGCCACCGCCCTGCAGGTCTCCACCACCAGCGCCCGTGCGATCGCCGAGCGCCACAACTCGTTGTTCGGCAACGGCACCGCCGCCTCCGACTCGCCCAGCATGTCGTCCGAAAAGGGCTGCCAGATGGTGTTCGCGAAATCCCCGCCGACGCGCGCGAGTCCCAGCACGATGTGCTGGCCCCCGTTCATGCCGCCCGGCGGCAGCGGCACCATCAGCCCGACCGCGATCACCAGCCGCAACACCTCCCAGCCGCCGAAGCCCCAACGGCCTTCGCGCGCCGTCGCCACCGTGCCTGCGATCGTGTGGTAGACCAGCAGGAAGCCCGCCAGCACGAGCACGCCCCCGTTGAACACGTAGAGCATGTCCGCCAGCGCAGCCGGCCCCTGGCCGCCCCCTCCCGGCCGGAAGCCGTTCAGGAAATCGAGGATCGACCGCGTCGACTGCGAGGTCTCCTCGAACGGATCGAGCTCCGTAAAATCGAAGGGGAGTGGGTCGGACTGCGCCTCGGCCTCGCCCGATATCAGCCCGCTTGCACCGAACGCGGCAAACCCCGCCCCCGTGCCCGCCAGCGTCGCCCCCAGGCAGGCCGGAAGCCGGGCCGAGGGCTCCCGAAGCCGCGACCAGCGCCACTCGCCCTTCGGCGGCCGAGCGAAGGCGGCACCGCACAGCCCCTTGATCCGGCCGGCCGCGCTCCGCAGCTCGCGCAGCGAGCGGCCAAACTCGGGGAGAAAGAGGAGCCGGAGAAGGCTTGTCATGGGACTTCGCGCTGCCGCGGGCTAGAACAGCCCACCCCTCGCGCGCTCGAGCGCCAGCGCGAGCGACGTCGCGTCCATCGCGCCCCTCCGCTCCGCCAGGCGATAGCCTTCCCACTCCAGCATCAGCCCGATCGCCTGGAGCGTGACCAATTCGCGCAGCAGGTTCGCCTCGCTCATGCCCTGCAGCCCGACGAACCAATTCGGGTCCTCGAAGCGCCGGCTGGCGAGGATCTCCAGGAGTTCGTACCGGCTCAGCCCCTCGCCGGCGCGTCCCGCTTCGCCGGGCACCAGCTGCGCGACCCAACCGCCGAGCGCCGCCCCCGGATAGCGCATGCTCCGCGCGTGGCTCATGAAATCGGCGCCGAGCGCCGTCCTTGCATCCAGAGAGCGGACATAGAGCGCCCTGGACTTCTCCCGCTCCGTGCCCGCCGTCACGAACGGCGGATGGCCGAACACGACGGGCGCCGCCAGGTTGCGCGACACTTCCACGGCCGTCTCCAGCTCCTCCCGGGTCTTGAAGGTCCGCGTCTCGAGCAGGTTGCCGGGCTTCAGGTCGGCCCCGTGCGCCTCAGCCGACCCCGTGCAGACCTGCTCGCTCTGGCCGCCCCGCCCCGCATGGCAGTACTTGCTCAGCACCGACTCGAACCTGGCCTCGTTGTTCGCGCCGCCGACTGCCGAGACCGAGCCCCGGTCGCCGATCACGCGCCCGCCTTCCAGCCTCTCCGCTTCCTCGCCGGCGTTCTCCGCCGCCCGGCGGCTGTCCCCCAGGCCGCTCAGCCCCGTGATCGTGTCGCACGCGGTCTCCGCCGGCCGGTGCTCCCGCACGCTCCGCGTCTCCTCCACCTCCCGCGCGATCTGCGCAATGAGCTGGGTCTGCGCGTCCAGCGCCTGCGTCGTCGTCTTCGCGTTCTGGGCGATGTAGCCCGAGACCTGCCCCGTGGTGAGCCGCAGCGCCTCCACGATGTTGGCTTCCATCACGTCCAGGCGCTGCTTCACCCCGCGCAGCACCCGGCTCGCCTCCGCCCGGTCGTTGTCCGTGGGGTCGCACTTGGACCTGCCGAACAGCGCGTGCGCGTCGCCGGCAGCCCCGGCCGTCAGGATCGCCGCCAGCGCAACGCCGCAAACGCTCAGCCACAGCCTGCGCATCACCCTACTCCCCGCCCAGCGAGTTCCGGTAATTCTCGAGATTCACGTCGAGGTCGCCGCCCCGCACCGGCTCCCGCAGGAAGTGTCGGCGCCGCGTGTCCACCTCCACGCCGGGCAGGCGCTCCAGGTCCCAGGCCAGTGCGCTCGTATCCAGCGACCGGCCCACGTATCCCCGGTAGGCGTTCCGCGCCACCGTGCAGACCTGCCGCTCGAGCAGTCCCATCAGATCCTGCATGGACGCTCCCGGATCGTAGAAGACGTCGAACCCTCCGAAATCGAACAGCTCCTCCAGGCACGACAAATCCAGGATCGAATCCGGACTCCTGATCCCCTGGTCCGGGTCCCGGATGATCGCGAGGTCCCCCTGCACGCCGGCGGTCGCGCTCTCCATCAGGCCCTTCCGGATCTCCGGATCGCAGGCCTCGTCGCCGGCGTCCTGGGCTGCCGCATCCTTGATCCCTGCCGACGAAGCGATTCCCGCCGCCATCACGACCGCACACGCCCATCCGCCCACCCTCGTCACAATCCCGCCTCCGCCGCTTGTGCCGCCCCACTCGCAACCAACTCCGCCGCCATGCGGTCCAGCACCGAGCGCTCCGACGCTCCCTCTCCGGCGTCGCCGGCGACGCGCAGCTCGCGCTCGATCCGCTCCCGCGCCGACCCCGCAGGGAACTGCCGCGCCAGCACCTGCCGCGCGTGCGCCGGCGCCAGGCGGTCGTACAGTCGCTCGCGCAGCGCCACGTCGCGCGGCGCCGTGGTCAGCGCCCAGAGCTCCGCCGGCCCCGGCCCGTTGACCACCACCTGCTCGAACCGTCCGCCCCGGTCCGACGCGATCAGCAGCGCCGGCGCGCCGCGCTCGCCCGGCCCCGTCAGCTCGAACCTGATCGCCTGCTGCAGCGTCGCCGAGAGCGAGAACAGCGACGACAGCGTCTCGACCTCGCGATCCTTGCCGCCGGCGCCCAGCACCCAGTAGCGGTTGGCGAGCTCGGTCAGCGCCTCGCCGAAATCCTCGATCCTCTGCGACGCCAGGCAGAGTTGCACCCTGAGCTTCCTCGCCTCGCGCACGTCCCTCTCGACCTGCGCCCGCACCGCGTCCGCGCCGCCTGTCCGGTGAAACTCGTCGAACGCCAGCCGCTTCGGCGTCTCCCTGATCTCCCGCAGACGCTCCACGTGATAGCCGCGGTATCGCTCCGGGATCCGCGCCGCAGCCTCCGGGCCGATCCACCAGTGCCGTGTGAGCGCGTGCCGCGCCAGCATGTAGACCGCCGCCGTCTGCCGGTCGCCCTCGGCCGAGCCGTGCGGCGCGACGTCACCCAGGTCGACTGCCGCCACGCGCGCGCGGCCGATATCGAACGCCGTCGGGTGCGCCATGATCGGCCACGCCTCCAGGGCCGCCGTCACCAGCCTGAGAAAGGCCTCCGTCACCGTCTCGCCGCCGCTTCCGAACTGCGTGTGCCGGACCAGGCCCTGCACCCGCTCGTGACGCGCGGCCGACACGAAATCCCGCAGCACCGGCACCGCATAGCGCTGCGCCCGCTCCGCGATCCCCGGCT
>CBDCQT010000002.1:0-10992 GCA_965220745.1 Alphaproteobacteria bacterium
GGCGCCTCTCCCGCCCGGATCGCCGGCTCTGCTATAACGGGCTTGGCACGCCGGAGCGGGCAGGGGGGACGCCATGCCGACGATGGAACCGTTGATCTCCGAGACTCCGTGGCATCGCCTCGTCGCCGACGAGGACGACTGGCGGAGCGAGGACCCGCAGGTCCTGGCTTATCTGCTCGAGCAGCTCCTGCTCATCCGCCGCTTCGAGGAGCGAATTCTCGAACTTTTCAAGGCGGGCTGCGTGCATGGGCCGGCGCACGCGAGCATCGGCCAGGAAGGCGGCGCGGTCGGCGCCATGTCGACGTTGACCGACGTCGACAAGATCAACGCCACCCACCGCGCTCACCATCAGTTCCTCGCCAAGTTCCTGAACCACGCGGCGCCGTCGGACTACGACCCGCGCGAGGACGACTGGCCCGAGACGATGCAGGAGGTCGTGCACCGCTCGATGGCCGAGATCATGGGGCTCTCGCCCGGCTATTGCGGCGGGCGCGGCGGCTCGATGCACATGCGCTGGGACGAGGCCGGCGTGCTCGGCACCAACGCGATCGTCGGCGGCAACCCGCCGCAGGCGGTGGGCTACGCGCTGGCCGAGAAGCTGCGGCGCAGCGGCAACCTGACCGTCACCTTCTTCGGCGACGGCGCGATGCAGAACGGCGCGGCCTACGAGTCCCTCAACATGGCCGCCCTCTACGACCTGCCCATCATCTTCTTCGTCGAGAACAACCTCTACGGCGTCTCCACACACGTGTCCGAGACCACGCGGGAGACGCGGCTCAGCGCGCGGGGGCAGGGGCTCGCGGTGCCCTCGGTCGAGGTCGACGGCATGGACGTGATGGCGGTGCGCAAGGCGATGCAGTGGGCGCGCGGCCAGATCGAGACCAAAGGGCCGGCGCTGGTCGAATCGCTGACCTACCGCTACTTCCACCAGCACGGGCCGATGAAGGGCAGCGCCTTCGGCTATCGCGACAAGGACGAGGAGGAGGCCTGGCACGCCCGCGACCCGGTGACGGCCATGCCGAAGCGGCTGATCGAGGCCGGCGTCATGGACGAGGCCGGAATCGCGGCCCTGGAAGAGCGCGCCCGTACCGCCGTGGAGAGCGCCGCGCAAGCGCTGACCGAGACCGAGCCCGGCTCCAATCTCCTCCGCGTCGTGCCCGCGCTCTGGCCGGACACGAAGGAGATCGACATCGGCATCCGCGGCGACCTCTCGGAGCTCGACGGCGTCAAGCGCATGGAGCCCGAGGACGTGGATCCCGACGCGGCGCAGGAGATGACCTACATCGAATCGATCGCCGCCGCGCAGTTCCACGCGATGGAGCGGGACGAGAGCGTGATCGTGCTGGGCGAGGACGTGCACCGGCTCAAGGGCGGCACGGTGGGCGCCACCAAGGGGATCGGCGAGGCGTACCCCGAGCGCCTGATCGGCACGCCCATCGCGGAGAATGGGTTCTGCGGCATGGGGCTGGGCGCGGCAGTCAACGGGCTCAGGCCCATCGTCGAGATCATGTACGCGGATTTCTGCCTGGTGGCGGCGGACCAGCTCTTCAACCAGGCCGCCAAGGTGCGGCACATGTTCGGCGGTGGCCACGACGCGCCGCTGATCCTGCGTGCCCGTGTGGCGGCGGGCGGGGGCTACGGCTCGCAGCATTCGATGGACCCGTCCGGCGTCTTCGCGCTTTGGCCGGGCTGGCGCATCATCGCGCCCACCACGCCCTTCGACTACGTGGGGCTCTTCAACAGCGCGGTCCGCTGCAACGACCCGGTGGCGATCATCGAGTGCCAGGCGCTCTACCAGGGGAAGGGCCTGGTGCCGGAGGACCTCGACTACTGCATCCCCTTCGGCAAGGCGCGCGTCGTGCGTCCGGGCAGCGCGTGCACGGTGGTGACCTGCGCCAACATGGTGCCGGTGAGCGTCGCCGCCGCAGAGGCCACCGGCATCGACGCCGAGGTGATCGACCTGCGCACGCTCGATCCGCTCGGCATGGACTGGGAGACCATCGGCGCCAGTGTGCAGCGCACGAACCGCCTGCTCATCGTGGAGCAGACCGCGCGCGGGCCCTCGCTCGGCGCCCGCATCGCCCAAGAGGCGCAGGAGCGGCTGTTCGACTGGCTCGACCACGAGATTCTGCGGGTCTCGGGCTCGCAGGCTGCGCCGGTCGTCTCCAAGGTGCTGGAGACCGCCGCGCTTGCCCAGCAGGAGGACGTGATCGCAGGCCTCCGCGCGGTGACCGCCGATACCGCGCTTACGGACGCGGCGGAGTAGATGCCGGAGGACGGTGTGGCCACCCCACCTCCCCCTGTCCCCCCCAAAGGCGGAGGGGGAACATAGACGGCACCGCCAAATTCTTCCTCTCCGCCCCTGGGGGCGGAGAGGGTCGGGTCGGGGGATTTCCCGGTCGCACTGCTTGCGGGAGAAGGACCGCGCGTCAACCGGGGCCGATCCCGTTCGGTCGGACCGTGCTCAGGGACACGATCTGCGCGGATCAATGCGCCGGCGGGACCAGGCGTTCGAGTGCCTCGTCGGCCGTCATCACGTCGCCGTAAGACGCGAGGCAGACGGCGTAGGTCCAGGAGTCCTCTTCCGCGGAGCGGCCGCCGTTGGCGTCCGAGATCATGACCGTCTTGAAGTCGAAGGCGGCGGCCTCGCGCGCCGTGGTCTCGCAGCAGACGTTGGTGACGGTGCCGACGACCAGGACCGTGTCGACCCCGAGATCGTGCAGCACGCGCTCGAGACGCCCCTGGCTGCCGATGAAGCCGCCGAAGCGGTTCTTGTGAACCACCGGATCGCCGTCGCGCGCGTCGAGCGCTGGCCAGATCGCATGGCCCTCGGCGCCTTCGCTGAGGCCGGCGCGAAAGACCGCCGCCGCCTCTTCGCCCAGGATCGTGTCGAGGTTGGCCCAGTTCCTGTCTTCCTCCGGACCGTAGGTGGAGACCACCCAGACGACGTGGCCGCCAGTGGCCCGGAGCGCGCCGGCCAGCCGATTGACTGTCGGCACGATCGCTCGTGCGTGCGGGATCTCGGACGGGCTGCCCTCGCGCATGAAGTGGACCTGCAAGTCCACCACCAGCAGCGCCGCGCGCGCCGCATCCAGGCTCTCGTAGGCGTGAAGCCGGCCGCGCCGGCGCAGCACGCGGTCGATGACGCGCTGGGGGATCTCGGCCGGCTCCATGGCGCCCTCCCGTCTCTGGTGAGTCGCCGGCATTCTGACCCGACCGGCTCCTGTGCGAAACGAGCTGGACTTCGGTCGAGTTCGGTGAACGTTTGGCTTCTATTCGCAGACCACCCCGTCGCCGTCCCCGTCGCGCATGTAGCGATAGGCCGGATGGTCGCGCGGCACGGGGGCAATGCCGTGCCTTCGTGCCTCCGCGCACGTGATGCGGCCGTTGCGATTGTCGTCATAAAGAGCGAGCACGTCGGACGCCGAGACGGTGCGAGGCTGTGCGTTCGTGGAGCCGGCAACCACTGCGGTGACGATCATCTCGGTGGAAGCACAGCTCGAAAGAACCCGTTCGAGTGCGGCAGCCTCGCGCCGGTCGACGGTCAGTGCGTAGGCGCGCTTGACCGCGACGATGCGCGCTGCGTACCAGCAGCGGTTCAACGGCGGCAGCCATTCTGCGAAATCGAAGGCGCATTTTCCGCCGCTTCCGCAGCGGTTCACCTCTGGCGCAGCCAGGGTCAGGTTGAGCAGGTCGGAAGCGAAGCGCCGCCGAAGATCGTGGCCGGCGGCGCAGAGCCCGCTGTCATGAGCCTCGGAAACGGCGACGATGTGCTCGATATCGGTTTGTCGCGTGGTCGAATAGTGCCGCCCCGTGTAGGGCCCGTAGACCCTGCCTCCCATGGTGGCGACGATCTCGGCCTCGACCGACTGCGAATAGCGGTAGTCGTCCCGGTCGTATGGCGCGCAGCGATGCTCCGGCGCGATGGCGAGGCCGCGCCAGGTCTCGGCGCCGAAGGCCTGACCGAAATCGGCGATGCTTGCGGCTATGATCGCAAGTGCGGCAAGCGCCATCGCCGCCGTGCGGCAGGGGAACCCGTGTACTCGTGTCATCGCGACAACCCTTATGAATCTTGTGAATCGAACTATCCATTTGATTGTCCAGATTGGGCCATATGATTCAAATTTGTCGCCACGCTTTTTGCTGATGCCGGCGGCGCGGCTTCTCAGATTTCAGCGGGGTGACGCGCTCGCTGGGTCGTGCGCGCGGGAGAGCGGCAGGGAGGAAAGGCGCGGCTTGCGGGTGGCCCCGCCGCGGCTTAGCTTCGGCGCGCTACCGCCGTGGCCCGCGACCGGGGAGGAAAATGGGGATGGCCAAAATCGTCGAGGTTCGGGCAAGCGCACATTCGTGCCCGTTCGAGAGCAACTTCGTGCGCCTGGGCCTCGGCACCAACACAAAGCGCGATATCGTGCTGGTGCGGATCACGGACGAGAGCGGCGCGGTCGGCCTGGGCGAGGCCCATCACGGCCAGAACCCCACGGCAATGGCGACAGTGATCCAGGACGGCCTCGGCTCGCTTATCATCGGCGCCGACCCGCTCGACAGCGAAGGCATCTGGCACCGGCTGGAGCGTCAGCAGATCGTGACTCACGGGCTGGGCGCCGGCAGCATCACCGCGCTTGCCGGCATCGACAACGCGCTCTGGGACCTCAAGGGCAAGCTGCTGGGCTTGCCTGTCTACACTCTGCTGGGCGGGTCCAAGAAGCGAATCCGCGCCTACGCCGGCGGTTTAAGTCTCGGCTTCAAACCACCGGAAGAGCTGGAGAAAGAGGTCGCCGCGCTGGTGGCCGATGGCTACACGGCGATCAAGATGCGCGTCGGCGATCACCCGGCACGGGATGCCATGCGCGTGAGCCACATCCGCAAGACCTTTGGCGACGATCTCGACATCGCGGTGGATGCCGCCACCCGCTACGACCTGCTCGATATCCCGGAGGTGCTGCGCTATTGCGAGGAGAACCGGGTGTACTGGCTGGAGGAGCCGTTCACGCCGGACAACATCCCGGCCTACGCGGAGCTGCGCACGCGAACCTCGATCCCCATCGCCGCCGGCGAGAACCACTACGGGAGGCCGGCGTTCCGCGCGCTCTTCGAGGGACGGGCGATCTCCATCTGCCAGGCGGACTTCTGCAAGTCGGGCGGGCTCAGCGAGCTCAAGAAGATTTCCGACATGGCCGCCGCCTGGCACATCCCGATGGCGCCGCACACCAGCCACAGCATACTGAGCGCCGCCGGCAACGCGCATCTGCTGTGCGCGATCCCGAACGGGCTGATCTACGAGGCTGACGTGGCGGCGGTGAACCCGTTCCGCACCGACCTCGCCAAGGGCTATACGGGCGTGGTCGATGGCCATATCGAGCCGCCCGACGGGCCGGGCATCGGGATCGAGATCGACGAGGCGGTGCTGGAGCGCTATCCGGCGATTCCGGGGCCCTGCTACATTCCCGGCTGGGCCAGGGAGTAGGGCGGAACGGCCGAGGCGAGGGGAGGGTGCCATGACTCCTGAGATTACGCCGATCGATGCCACCCTCGGCGCGGTGGTCAGCAATGTCCGGCTCGCCGCGCTCGACGACGAGGCGTTCGCAACCATCGAGGAGGCGTGGCACGCCCACGCGGTGCTGATCTTCCCCGATCAGCACCTCTCGGAGCAGGAGCAAGTCGATTTCAGCCGCCGCTTCGGGCCGCTGGAGCGGAGCCTCACCAAGACCCACACCCAAGGCGACCCGGCGATCATCCACCTCTCCAACGTCAAGAAGGACGGCACGCTCTGGGGCGCCGACAGCGACACGGGCAGGCTGCTGAAGGGCAACAACTATTGGCACACTGACAGCTCGTACAAGCGCATCCCGGCCAAGGCCTCGCTGCTGACGGCGAAGATCGTGCCCAAGAACGGAGGCGAGACCGCTTTCGCCGACATGCGCGCGGCCTATGACGCCCTCGATGCCGCCATGCGGGACTGGCTCGCGGACAAGATCGCCGTGCACAGCTACGCCTACAGCCAGGGCAAGGTCGGCGGCATGGGCGGCATCACCCAGGACGAGTGGGACGATCTGCCGCCGGTGGAGCAGCCCATGATCCGCACGCACCCGGCGACCGGGCGGCGCAACCTCTATATCGGCCGCCATGCCAGCCACATCGTGGGCGAGGACCACGACGAGAGCCGCAAGCTTCTTGAGGAGCTCTGCGCAGACGCCTGCCGGCCGCCCCGCATCCACATCCACAAGTGGCAGGTGGGGGACCTGGTCATATGGGACAACCGTTGCGTGCTGCACCGGGGCCTGGGCCATCCGCCCGACCAGCCGCGCCGCATGGTCCGCACCACCGTCGCCGGCGACAGCGACGAGGCCAACGAGTGGGTTGCGTGAGAGGGGGCGCTTGACGCTGCGGCAGGCCGGCCAAGCGTGCTGATTTATTGTTGAAAATCGTACGTCAGGCGTTCGATAAGCAACAATAAATCGAGCACCGGGACCTATCGATCGCACCCGTGCAGCGATCAGACTGAGGCGGCCGGCGAGGCGTGCTAAGGTCGCGTGCCGGCTGTATGGTGACGCCGCGACGGCGGGACGGAGAGGGAGAAGCGTGATGGTTGAGTTGCCGGACCTGGCCAGACGGCTGCTGGACGGGAAGAACTTCGCGACCGTGGCGACCGTGATGGGCGACGGCCGACCCCAGGCGTCCGTCATCTGGATTCACACCGACGGCCCGCACATCGTCTTCAACACGGCTGAAGGACGCGTGAAGCCCAAGAACATGCGCCGCGACGCGCGGGTCGCGATCGCCGTGTTCGACATGGAGAACCCCTACCAGCAGGCCATGATCCAGGGCCGCGTGGTGGCGATGGAGCACGAGGGCGCCGACGAACACATCGACGCGATGGCCAAGAAGTACCTGGACCTGGACAGCTATCCCTACCGCCAGGAGGGCGAGCAGCGCGTGATCGTCAAGATCGCACCGGAGAAGATCGCGCTCATGGAATAGGCGGTGTCAACGGCATAACGAGGGGAGGCGAGCGATGAGGCTTAAGGGCAAGCGGGCACTGATCACGGGCGCGATGGGCGGCATCGGCCGCAAGGTCGCCGAGCGCTTTGCCGCTGAAGGGGCGGAGTTGGCGTTGGCGGATGCGGTCTCGGGCGAGAGTCCCGTCGCCGGCGCGCGCTGTTACCAAGCGGACCTCAGCAGTGTCGCAGAGTGCCGGCGCCTCGCTGCCGAGGTGGAGGCCGATCTCGGCCCCATCGATCTGCTCGCCAACTGCGTCGGCGTGTTCGAGCAGGCGCCGTTCGACGAGACCACCGAGGAGAACTGGGACCGCAACGTCGATATCAACTTGAAGGGCGTGTTCTTCCTCATCCAGGCGGTGGTGCCGCAGATGCGCCAGCGCGGCGGCGGACGCGTCGTCAACATCACGTCGATCGCCGCCATTCAGGGGTTCGGTACCGCCCAGGCCTATTGCGCGGCGAAGGGCGGGCTCCTCAACCTCACACAGGCATTGGCCATGGCGCTCGCGCCCGACGGCATCAACGTCAATGCCGTGGGACCCGGCTTCATCCGCACGCAGATGACCGAGCACCAATGGACCGACGACGCCTTCAACGCCGGCCTCGCCCGTATGCTGGCCACCCGCAAGGGCTACATGGAGCCCGACAATATCGCCGCAGCCGTGCTCTTCCTCTGCTCGGACGATGCCGCCCATATCCACGGCACCAATCTGCGCGTGGACGACGGCTGGCTCTCCGGAATCTCGGGTGCCGCGTTCTCGGACACCCACGCCTGACGCCCGAGGCCGCAGACACGACGAGGACGGCGCGATGAAGTTCGGTCTGCTCTTCGCTCACCAGGTGCCGCCGGAGAGCGGCATCGCGAGCCAGGAAACCTACCGGGACATGCTGCGCTGCCTGCCGCGGGCGGAGGAGCTGGGCTACGTCTCGGCCTTCCAGTGCTCCCACCATGTCCAGAAGGACAGCTTTTGCCCCGGCCCGCTGGTGGCGATGGCCGGCGCCGCAGCGGTCACCGAGCGGATGCGGATCGGCACGGCGGTACTGCTGGTGCCGCTCTATGCCCCGCTCAAGCTCGCCGAGGATGTCGCGGTGATCGACAACCTGTCGGGCGGGCGTTTCGTCTTCGGCGTGGCGCCGGGCTACGTCTCGCAGGAGTTCACCGCCCACGGCGTGCCTCGGGAGGAGCGAGTCGGCCGATTTGAGGAGGCGTTGGACCTGATGATCCAGGCCTGGGCCGGAGAGCAGTTTTCTTTCGAGGGCCGCTACTACCGGGTGCCGGAGGGGCGGGTGACGCCGAAGCCGGTGCAAAGTCCGCATCCGCCCATCTGGTACGGAGTGTCGGCTCCCGGCTCGCTGCGCCGGGCCGCGGCGCGGCGGTGCGTGCAGATCATGTCGCCGCGCCACGGGCTCGCCGAACTGGAAGACCATTACCAACCTTACGAAGCAGCTGCCAACGACGCCGGCTGGGAGATTCCGGAGCGCCCGGTTATCCGCCAGGTCTTCGTGGCACCGACCATGGCGGAGGCGGAGGCGAAGGCCGCGCCTGCCGTGGACTACCTCTACCGCGTGCTTTACGGCGCCGCGTCGGCCGCCGGCGATCGGGTGCTGCGGCGGGACGACGGCAGCGTGATCGAAGATCCCACCGAGGTCGCATTCGCGACCTTCAAGGACCGCTACATCATCGGAGATCCCGATTTCGCGATCCGCCGCATCCAAGACTACCAGGCGGCGGTGAACCCGAGCGAGATGATCTGCTGGATGCACATGCCGGGCGTAAGTGGCGCAGACGCGATGACCTCGGCCGAGCTCTTCGCCAGCGAGGTCATGCCGCACTTCCAATAGCGCCGCAGTTCCTGATCAAGCAGACAATATGGTCACATGGTTTTGCGCACGGGCATCCCGCAGCGTAGGGTCCGACGACCGCTAAGGCCTTTGAAAGCACCGGCAATGGAATACGCGTTGCGCGACGCGAAAGCGCACCTCTCGAAGCTCGTTCGGGACGCCCAGAACGGCGAGCGCGTTGTCATCACCAAGCACGGCAAGCCAGTCGTCGAGCTCGTACGCTGTCACAGGCGCGGGGGAATCGATTTCGACAAGCTGGACGCTGATCGCCGTCGACTTGGGATCGAGGACGCCTCTCCGGAAGAGGCCGAGGCGATGATAGCCGCCTTTCACGACCCCGCGCTCAGCCGCCGGCTGCTCGGACTAGGGGGCGAGAAATAGTGAACCAACAAGGCGTAGCATGAGCGCAGGTGACGACTTCATTCGGGCGGTGGTCCGCGCCGACCTCGAAGCCGGGCGGCACGACGAGGTGGTGACGCGCTTTCCGCCCGAGCCCAACGGCTATCTGCACATCGGGCATGCCAAGTCGATCTGCCTCAACTTCGGCGTGCCGCAGGAGTTCGGCGGGCGCTGCCACATGCGCTTCGACGACACCAACCCCACCAAGGAAGAGCACGAATTCATCGAGGCGATCCTGGAGGACGTGCGCTGGCTCGGCTTCGACTGGGGCAGCCATCTCTATTTCGCCTCCGACCATTTCGAGCGCCTCTATGAGTGGGCCGAGCACCTGATTCAGAGCGGCGACGCCTACGTGGACGATCTTTCGGCCGAGGAGATCCGCGCCCATCGTGGCACGCTCACCGAGCCGGGGCGCGACAGTCCGTATCGCACCCGCCCGGCCGAGGAGAGCCTCGATCTCTTCCGCCGCATGCGGGCCGGCGAGTTCCCTGAGGGCGCGCGGGTGCTGCGCGCGAAGATCGACATGGCGTCGGGCAACATCAACATGCGGGACCCCGTGCTCTACCGCATTCTGCACGCGGCCCACCCGCGCACCGGCGAGGACTGGTGCATCTACCCGACCTACGATTTCGCGCACGGACAGTCGGACGCGATCGAGGGCGTGACGCATTCGCTCTGCACGCTTGAGTTCGAGGATCACCGCCCGCTCTACGACTGGCTGATCGAGCACCTGCCGGTGCCGATGGTGCCGCGGCAATACGAGTTCTCGCGCCTCAACCTCAGCCACACCGTGCTCTCCAAGCGGCGGCTCACGCAGATGGTGGAGGAGGGCAGGGTGGACGGCTGGGACGACCCCCGGATGCCGACCCTGCGCGGCTTGCGTCGGCGCGGCGTCCCGCCCGAGGCGATCCGCGACTTCGTGGGGCTGCTCGCCATCTCCAAGACCAGCGACAACTTGGTGGAGCAGGCCATGCTCGATCACGCGGTGCGCGAGCGGCTGAACAAGACCGCGCCGCGCCGCTTCGGGGTGCTGCGCCCGCTCAAGCTCACGATCGAGAACTACCCGGACGGCGAGGGCGAGTGGGTCGACGCCCTCAACAACCCCGAGGACCCGGATGCCGGCACCCGGCAGGTCCGCTTCAGCCGCACGCTCTACGTCGAGGCGGACGACTTCATGGAGGACCCGCCCAAGAAATTCTTCCGGCTGGCGCCGGGCCGCGAGGTGCGGCTGCGTTACGGCTATCTCGTGACCTGCCGGGAGGCGGTCAAGGATTCGTCAGGCGCCGTCACCGAGCTGCGCTGCACCTACGACCCCGAGACCCGCGGCGGCCAGGCGCCGGACGGGCGCAAGGTGAGGGGCGCCCTGCACTGGGTCTCGGCGGCGGATTCGGTGGAGGCGGAGGTGCGGCTCTACGACTCCCTCTTCGCCAAGCCGCTGCCGGGTACGGACGGCGGCGAGTTGTGGGACGACCTTAATTCAGCCTCGCGCACCGTGCTGACCGGCTGCCGGATCGAGCCGGGCCTCGCCGACGCGGCGCCCGGTGAGACGGTGCAGTTCGAGCGGCAGGGATATTTCTGCCCCGATCCGGACTCCACGCCCGAGCGGCCGATCTTCAACCGCACCGTGGGACTGCGCGACTCCTGGGCGCGGCAGCAAGCGCGGGCGAAGCGCCAAGACTGAGCCGCACTCTTCACCAGGGTCAGAGGCTGGGTCGCACGAGAGTGCTATACGTTCCTAGTCGAAGTCGGAAGCGAA
>CBDCQT010000003.1:0-238652 GCA_965220745.1 Alphaproteobacteria bacterium
CCCGGAACCGGGCGCCGGTCCGTGATGCGCACCGTGAAGCGACCCGTGTCCCCGAACGATGCGCCGCCTGCGGTGAGCCAGTCGGCCGACGCCGCCTCGGTCACGAGGCGCACCGGCTCGCCGGCGAGCAGCGCGGCGGTGACCGCTTTCACCCGCGCGCCTTCGGCGAGGCGCCAGCCGGGGGGCGGTGCGTCGAGGGCAAAGCCCAGGGCCGTGTCACCGGCCGTGGTGATCGCAGCATGGGCGCCGAGGGCATCGGCAATGGTGCGGGCAAGCCGGTTTGCGCCGTGGTGGCCGCCCAGCAGCGGCACGACGCTCTGCCCGTCGTCGGAGACCGCGATCACCGGCGGCTCGGCAGCTTTGTCCGCAAGATGGGGGCCGAGCAGGCGGATGAGGATGCCGGTGGCGCAGATGCCGACGATGGGTGTGCCGGCCCGGAACAGCGCCGCGAGATGGGGCGCGAGGCGCTCATAGGCGACATCGGCGTCGCTTTCGAGCGACGCGGGGCCGTGGATCGTCGCGCCGGGCAGGGCGGCAACGATGCGGCGCGCGAGCGCCACCTGGCGCGCGTCCAGGATCGCCACGGCGGGAGCCTTCAGCGCCATGCCGCGCCCCGCTTGTGGACGATGACCATGGAGAAGTAGGGCGCGGGCGGCTCCACCTCGGCCAGCGGCAGGATGCGCTCCGCCGCCATGGAAGCGCGCTCGACGTAGTGCGCGCGCTGCAGCAGGCCGAGCCCGTCGAGCACGCGGCGCACCTTCTCCAGGTGGCGGCCGACCTTGACGATGGCCGCCGCGTCGCAGTTGGCGAGCTGGGCGGTGAGCCGCTGGTCGTCGAGGGGCGCCGGGATCACCGTGAGCACGTCGTTGCGCGCGGCCAACGGCAGTCCGAGCGCCGCGGCGCAGGCCATTGGCGAGGAGACGCCGGGGATCACCTCCACCTTGTGGCGCCGGGCCAGCCGCTCGAACAGGTAGAGGAAGGAGCCGTAGACGAAGGGGTCGCCCTCGCAGAGCACCGCGACGTCGCGGCCTCCATCGAGGCGCGCGCCGAGGGTCGCCGCCGCCTCGTCGTAGACTTCCGCCGCGGGAAAGCGACTGGGCTCCAGCGGCATGCGGATGGCGATCTCCTCCTGTCCGCCGGGGAGGTGGGGTGCTGCGATGCTGCGGGCGAGACTCTTACCCTCGGGCGGTGCGGGGTAGGCGACCACTTGGGCCCCCTGAAGCGCCTTGAGCGCCTTGAGCGTGATCAGGTCGGGGTCGCCGGGGCCGACGCCGATGCCGCTGAGCAGGCCGGTCATCGTGGCTTGACGAGCGCGAGCTGGGTGACCGGCATCAGCGGGCGCCAGGCGAGGTGGCGGCCCACGGGGCGAGCGCGGGAGACCGCGAGGCGGACCATGATGCCGTCTTGGCGCGCGCACCAGTCCGCGAGCACCGCCTCGCCGGCCAGGGTGACCGCGTTGGCCACCAGCGTGCCGCCGGGCGCGAGTCTCGCCCAGCAGGTCTCGATCAGGCCGCCGACGGTGAGCCCGCCTCCGATGAAGACCGCGTCGGGCGCGGGCAACGGCTCCAGCGCCTCCGGCGCCGCGCCCTCCTGCACCGAGAGGCGCGGCACGCCGAGGGCCGCGGCGTTGCGGGCGATGCGGGCGCAGCGGTCCGCGTTGCGCTCGACTGCGATGGCATTCGCGGTGCGCTCGCTCAGGAGCCACTCGATCGCCACCGAGCCGGAGCCCGCGCCCACGTCCCAGAGGAGCGCACCGGGCCGGGGGTCGAGCGCGCTCACGGTCTGCACCCGGATCTCGCGCTTGGTGAGCTGGCCGTCGTTCTCGAACGCGCGGTCGGGCAGGCCCGGCGCGCCGCGAAAGCGCTTCACGCGGCCTTCGGCCCGGCATTCGATGGCGACGGTGTTGAGGTCCGGCACTTGCGCCTCGCCCCAGCGGTCGGCGCGCTCGGTGACGCAGGCCTCCTCGGCCCCGCCCATGTGCGCGAAGACGGTGAGCGTGCTCGCGCCGTAGCCGACGGCGGTCAGCTGCGCCGCGACCTGCGCAGGCGTGGCACCGTCGTGCGAGAGCGCCAGCAGGCGCTGCCCCGGCGCGAGGTAGGCGCGGACGGTCTCCAGCGGGCGGCCGTGCAGGGTCACGCCCACGGTCTCGTCGGCGCTCCAGCCGAGCCGGGCGCGGGCCAGGCTGAAGGCCGACGGCGCCGGGATGGTCACGATCTCCTCGTCGGGGAAGGCGCGGCGGAGCGTGGTGCCGATGCCGAAGCAGAAGGGATCGCCGGTCGCCAGCACGACGACGCGCTGACCGCTCACGGCACGGATGTCGTCCATGGTGCCCGCCAATGGGCGCCGCCAGGTGAGGCGCTGCGCATCGCCGTCCGGGATCATGGCGAGGTGCCGTTCGCCGCCCACCAGCACCTCCGCCTGCGCGATCAGCGTGCGGGCTGCGGGTGCGAGCGCGTCCGGCCCGTCCTCGCCGAGGCCGATGACCGTGAGCCAGCCGCTCATGGGGTGCCCTCGGCCTCGAGCGGCGCCGCGAGCGCGTTCACCGCCGCCGCCGCGACCGCGCTGCCGCCCCGCCGGCCCAGCAGGGTGAGGAAGGGCACGCCGTGGGCCCCGTTCGCGAGCGCCGCCTTGGACTCGCTGGCGCCGACGAAGCCGGGGGGCGTCGCGATGATCGCCGCCGGCCGGGGTACGCCCTCGGCCAGCAGCTCCAGCAGGCGGAAGAGCGCAGTGGGCGCGTTGCCGATGACGCAGAGCGCGCCGGCCAAGTGCGGCCGCCAGAGCTCCACCGCCGCCGCCGAGCGCGTGGTCCGGGCCGCCGCCGCGCGCGCGGCGAGGCCGGGTGCTGCAAGGGTGCAGATCACCTCGTTGTCCGCCGCGAGCCTGCGGCGGGAGATGCCGGACGCCACCATCTGGCAGTCCGCCAGGATGGGGGCGCCGGCGGCAAGCGCGCTCCGCGCCGCTTCCGTCACGTCTGCCGAGAAGGCGAGGTCCGCCACCAGATCGGTCATGCCCGAGGCGTGCACCATGCGGTAGGCGACGTCCACCAGGTCCGCCGGCAGTCCGGCGACATCGGTCTCCCGCCGGATGATGGCGAAGGAGCGCTGCGTGATCCCCTCCGGGTCGCGCAGATAGTCAGCCGTGGCCGTGGCCGCCATGTCCGTCGGTTCCATGATCGTGGTGGTGGCCGTGGTGATGGTGCCCGTGGCCGCCGGCGTGGTCCGCATCGGTGCCGATGCCCTCGACGTGGTGGTGATGGCCCACCTGGGGCGCGCCGAGGTCGGCCTCGTGCCCGATGATCTGCTCGCGGTACTTACAGAGCTGGCAGTTCATGCGGTTGTCGCCTTCCGGGATCTCGGCGATGCGCGCGAGGAAGGCGTCCACCACCAGCGGGTGGTCGTTCAGGTAGGCGGCCTTGCGGAAGGCAACGCCGGGGTGAGCGCGGGCGGCGGCATCCGCCGCGTCGTAGATGCGCCGCACCAGCACGCCGGTGAAGAGGAAGTAGGGGAAGACCACGATGCGGCGAAAGCCGAAGCCCGCAATCCGCTCCAGCGCCGGCCCGACCAGGGGCGTGGTGACGCCGCTATAACAGGTTTCCGCCCAGCCGAAGCCCAGGCCCTCCCACAGCATGCGGGTGACCTTGGCGATGTTGCTGTTGGCGTCGGGGTCGGAGGTGCCGCGCCCGACCACGACGAGCAGGCTGTCGGCAGGCGGGGCGTCGCCGGGCTGCTGGGCAGCCTGGATGCGCTCGGCCGCGGCCCGCAGCAGCAGCGGGTCGACCGCGAGATCGCGGCCGTAGCGGATCGCGAGGCCGGGATTGGCGGCGGCGAAGTCGTTCAGCACCGAGGGAATGTCGTTTTTCGCGTGGCCCGCGGCGAAGAGCATGCCGGGCACGGCGTCGATGGCGCTGGCGCCGGAATCGCGCATCGCCGCCAGCGTGCTGCCGATGGTGGGCCGCGCGAATTCGAGGAAGCCGTGGCTCACCCGGCGATCCGGCAGACGCGCGGCAACCACGGCGGCGAGGTGCTCGAACTCGTCGACCGCCGCGTCGTCCCGGCTGCCGTGGCCGCAGAGCAGCACCGCAGGCGCGCTCATCGCCCGCCTCCATTCCGTCCATTGACCGGCACGCCAGCCCTTTCCATTGTGGATCGATGCTCCTCTTCGCCGCACCCGACTGGCCCATCGGCCAGGCGGTGCCGTTCATCCTTCTCGCCGCGCTCGCGCTCGATGCGCTGATCGGCGACCCGCGCTGGCTGCCGCACCCGGTGCGCCTGATGGGCTGGCTCACCGGCCTCATGGACCGCGCCCTCAACCGGGAGCGCCTGGGCGAGGGCGCCCGTGTGCTCCTGGGCGGGGTCGCGGCGCTGCTGGTGGTGGGCGTGAGCGCCGTCGCCGGCTGGGCCGTCGCCCACAACGCGGCCATGCTCGCCTGGGGCTGGCTCGCCGAGCTTGCCCTGGTCGCGACCCTGCTCGCGCAGCGCACCATGGCCGATCACATGGTGCGGGTGGCGCGTGCGCTGGATGCGGGCGTGGAACCGGCGCGGGCCGAGCTGCGTCACATCGTCGGCCGCGAGGTTCATGCCCTCGATGAGCACGCCATCGCCCGCGCGGCGATCGAGAGCGGTGCCGAGAACTATTCCGACGGCGTGGTGGCGCCGGCCTTCTGGTATTTGCTGCTCGGCCTGCCGGGGTTGCTCGCCTACAAGGCGATCAACACCATGGACAGCATGATCGGCCACCGCTCGCCCCGCCATCACGCCTTCGGCCGCGCGGCGGCGCGCCTCGACGATGCGGTGAACTGGCTGCCGGCGCGGATTGCGGGCGGATTGGTCGGGCTGGCGGCGCTCGTCGTCCCCGGCGCCGCGCCGGGCCGGGCGTGGCGCACCATGCTGCGCGATGCGCCCAGGCACAGCTCGCCCAACGCCGGCTGGCCCGAGGCCGCGATGGCAGGCGCGCTCGGCCTCGCCCTGCTGGGGCCGCGTCAGTACGAGGGCGAGGGGGCGGCCGACGAAGCCTGGCTCGGCGACGGCCGCAGGGAGGCGACGGCGCATGATCTCGGGCGCACGGTGTGGGTGTTCGCGGTGGCGTGCGCATTGGTGGCGGTGCTGACCGCCGCCATCGCCGCCGGAATGGTGCTCGGCGCGGTGTAGCTGGACTTCAACGCGCACGGGCCGCCTCCAGCAGGCGGTCGAGGTCGAGATGGGCCTCGAGATGGGCGCCAAGGGCATCCAGGGTCTCCTCCACCAGGGCATCGTAGGCGACGCCGGCGCTCTCCCGCTCCCGCAGCCGGCCGAGGAAGGCGCGCCGAAAGCCGTCGGCGGCGAAGAGGCCGTGCAGGTAGCAGCCCATGACCCGGCCGTTCGGCGCCCGCGCGCCGTCAGGGCCGCTTTCGAGGCGGACCAGCGGGCGCGCGGTGTCGGACCCCGTGGTCTCCCCCATGTGCATTTCGTAGCCCGCGACCGCCTCGCCGCCCTCGCTGGCATGGCCGGAGGCACGGACGAGGCGCTTGCCCGCGCTCATCACCGTCTCGACATCGAGGAGGCCGAGTCCCGGCGTCTCGCCGGGCGGCCCTTCGATGCCGGCGGGGTCGGCGACGCGGCTTCCCAGCATCTGGTAGCCGCCGCAGAGGCCCACCACCCAGCCGCCGCGCCGCACGTGCGCCTGAATGTCGAGCGTCCAGCCCTCGGCATGAAGCGCCTCCAGGTCGCTGCGGGTCGCCTTGCTCCCCGGCAGCAGCACGAGGTCGGCATCCCCCGGCAGCGCGCGGCCCGGCGGCACGATGTCGAGCACCGTATCGGGCTCGGCGCGGAGCGGATCGAGGTCGTCGGTGTTCGAGATGCGCGGCAGGCGGGGCACGGCGATCTTGATGGCGCGGCCGGTGGCGGCCGCGGTCGCCGGTGCCGCCGGCGTCGAGTCCAGGCCGACGCTGTCCTCGGCCGGCAGCAGACGGGCGCCGTCGAACCAGGGCACCAGACCGAGCGCAGCCCACCCGGTTCGTTCCTCGATGATCGCATTGGCGTCGTCGAAGAGCGTGGCATCGCCCCGGAACTTGTTGATGAGAAAGCCCCTGGTCAGCGCGCGCTCCGCCGCCGGCAGAAGCGCCCAGGTGCCGACCAGGCTTGCGATCACGCCGCCACGGTCCACATCGCCCACCAGCGCCACCGGCACGCCGGCCGCCAGGGCGAAGCCCATGTTGGCGATGTCGTTCTGCCGCAGGTTGACCTCGGCCGGGCTGCCCGCGCCTTCCACCAGGATCAGGTCGGCGTCCTGGCCCAATCGCTCGAAACTCTCCAGCACGGGCGGCATCAGTTCGGCCTTGAGCGCGTGGTAGCCGCGCGCGTCGGCGGTGCCGGTCACGCTGCCCTGCACCACCACCTGGGCGCCGTGCTCGCTCTCGGGCTTGAGCAGCACCGGGTTCATGTCGGCGGACGGCTCGATGCCGGCGGCTCGCGCCTGCAGCGCCTGAGCACGGCCGATCTCGCGCCCGTCGCCCGCCACCGCGGCGTTGTTGGACATGTTCTGCGGCTTGAAGGGGCGCACGCGGAGACCGCGCGCGGCATAGGCGCGACAGAGCCCGGCCACCAGCAGGGACTTGCCGACGTTGGAGCCGGTGCCCTGGAACATCAGGGCCGGCGGCCCTTGTGGGGCGGCGCGGGCCATCAGAACTCGATGCCCACCTGCGCCTTCACGCCGGCGCGGAAGGGATGCTTGATCTCGGTCATCTCGGTCACGAGATCGGCCATCTCGATCAGCGCGGGCTTGGCGTTGCGGCCGGTGACCACGACGTGCTGGTCGGGATTGCGCGCGGCGAGCCCGGCGAGCACGTCGTCGAGGTCGAGATAGTCGTAGCGCAGCACGATGTTGAGCTCGTCCAGCACCACGAGGCGGTAGGAGGGGTCGGCGAGGAACTCCTTGGCCGCCTCCCACGCGTTGCGCGCGGCGGCGAGGTCGCGCTGGCGGTCCTGCGTGTCCCAGGTGAAGCCCTCGCCCATCACCCGCACCGTAACGAGGTCGGGGAAGCGCTCCAGCACCGCGCGCTCGCCGGTCGCCCACTTGCCCTTCACGAACTGCACGATGCCCACCTTCATGCCGTTGCCGATGGCGCGGGCGGCGAGGCCGAAGGCGGCAGTCGACTTGCCCTTGCCCTTGCCGGTGTGGACGATGAGCAGGCCCTTCTCGATGGTCTTGGTGGCCAGCATGCGCTCGCGCGCGGCCTTGCGCTTGCGCATCTTCTCGGCATGGCGCTGGTCGAGCTCGGCCTCGGTCTCGTGCTTGCGAGCCATCAGAGTGCCTCCTGCCGGCCGTCGCGGAGCGCCGCGAGCAGCGTATGCGCGTGGTTCGCGCGCGGCCGCCAGAGGCTCCGCTCCTGCGCTTCCAGCAGCCGCTCGGCGAGCTCGCGCAGCGCCGCCGGGTTGGCGTCGGCCATGAAGTCCCGCACGTCGTCGTCCGCCACGTAGGCGTCGAACACCGCGTCGAAGTGGTGGTCCTTCACCGCGCCGGTGGTGGCGGCGAAGGCGAAGAGGTAGTCCACCGTCGCCGCGATCTCGAAGGCGCCCTTGTAGCCGTGGCGCATGACGCCCTGGATCCACTTGGGGTTGGTCACCCGCGCGCGCACCACGCGGCCGAGCTCGTCGGCCAGCGTGCGGATGCGCGGGTTGTCGGGCACCGAATGGTCGTTGTGATAGAGCGCGGGCGCGCGGCCGGCGTGGACCGTCACCGCCGCCGCGAGGCCGCCCTCGAACTGGTAGTAGTCGTCGCTGTCGAGCAGGTCGTGCTCGCGGTTGTCCTGGTTCTGCACCACCACCTCGACCGCGCCGAGGCGGCGCTCGAAGAGCTTGTGCTCGGCCGCGCCCCCTTCGCCCGCGCCGTAGGCCCAGCCGCCCCAGGCGACGTAGGCGGCGGCCAGATCGCTGGCGTCCGCCCAGCCGCGCTCGTCGATCAGCGCCTGCAGGCCGGCACCGTAGGCGCCCGGCTTCGAGCCGAAGACCCGGTAGGAGGCGAGGCGCCGGGCGCGGGCCTCGGACGTGCCGTTGCCGGCGAGCGTCGCGGCATCGGCGGCGACCTTGGCGGCGAGCGGATTGTCGTCCGGGTCTTCGTCGAGCGCGGCGACCGCGCGGACGGCAGAATCGAAGAGGTCGATCAGGCCGGGGAAGGCATCGCGGAAGAAGCCCGAGACCCGGAGCGTCACGTCCACCCTGGGTCGGTCGAGCAGGCCGAGCGGCATGATCTCGAAGCCAGTGACGCGGCCGGACGGTCCCTCCCAGCGGGGCCGCGCGCCCATGAGTGCCAAGGCCTGTGCGATGTCGTCCCCGCCCGTCCGCATGTTGGACGTGCCCCAGGCGCTGAGCGCCATCGCCCGCGGCCAGTCGCCGTGGGTCTGGGCGTAGTGCTCCACCAGGAGCTGCGCCGATTGCCAGCCGAGCTGCCAGGCCGCGGCGGTGGGCACCTGGCGCGTGTCCACCGAATAGAAGTTCCGGCCCGTGGGCAGCACGTCCGGCCGACCGCGCGTGGGCGCACCGGCAGCGCCAGGCGCAACGAAGCGGCCGTCGAGGGCCGCGAGCAGGCCGGCGGTCTCGGCGTCTGGGCTGGCGTCGAGCGCAGGGCCGATGGTCTCGGCGACCTCGTGCAGCACGGCGGCGCTCGCAGCCCATTCGCCGGGCACGCGGTACGTGCCGGCGATCAGGCTGGCCGCGAGTGTCTCCAGCCGCTCCACCGTGTCGCCGGTGCTGCGCCAGGACGCGCCGTTGGCGAGGGCCTCCGGCCGCGGGCCTCGCCAGGGCGCGCCCAGCGGGGCGGAGAGGGGATCGATGTCGAGGGCGAGATCGTCGGCGAGCGCGCGCAGCAAGGATGCTTCGCCAGTGCCGGGGCCACGCACGCTCCGCGCGATGGCCCGCAGCAGCTCGATGCGGCGCTCGGGCGCGGGCGCCTCACCGAAGACATGGAGCCCGTCGCGGATCTGCATCTCCTTGATTTCGCAGAGATAGCCATCGAGCTTGCGGAGCGCGTCGTCGCTGCCATCGGTGGCCTGGATGCCGCAATCCTGGTCGAGCCCGGCAGACGCGGCAAGCTCCAGGATGCGCGCGCTCAAGGGTGGACAGCGGCGCGGATCGACCGAAGCGGCGTCGAAGAACTCGTCGACCAGCCGCTCCAGCTCCTCCAGCGCGCCGTGGCTGCCGGCACGGGTGAGCGGCGGGGTCAGATGGTCGACGATGACGGCCGCACCGCGCCGCTTGGCCTGGCTGCCCTCGCCGGGGTCGTTCACGATGAAGGGATAGACGTGCGGGAGCGGCCCGAGCGCGGCCTCCGGAAAGCATTCGGCGGAGAGCGCGAGCGCCTTGCCCGGCAGCCATTCCACGTTGCCGTGCTTGCCCACGTGCACCACCGCGTGGGCGTCGAGGCCCGCGCGCAGCCAGGCGTAGAAGGCGAGGTAGCCGTGCGGCGGAGGCAGGTCGGGATCGTGGTAGCTCTTCTCGGGGTCGATGTTGTAGCCGCGCGCCGGCTGGACCGCGACGACGACGTTGCCGAAGCGCACCGCAGAGAGCGCGAAGCTCGCTTCCACCGGACGGAATAAGGGGTCGTCCTCCGGCGCGCCCCAGCGGTCAGAGACCGTTGCCCGCACGGTCTTGGGCAGGGCCGCGAAGAAGCGCGCGTAGTCGGCGGCCGGCAGCGTGGCCTCGGCCGGGCGGGTCGCGGCGTCGGCGGCGTTGGTGGGGCCCGCCTGGAGCCTCGCCATCAGCGCGGCGCCGTCCTTGGGCGGGGTCTCCACCCGGTAGCCGGCATCGGCGAGGGCGGCCATGATCCGCACCGTGCTCGCCGGGGTATCGAGGCCGACGCCGTTGCCGATGCGCCCGTCGCGGTTGGGGTAGTTGGCGAGCACCAGGGCGATGCGGCGCTCCGCCGGCGTGGTGCGCGCGAGACGCACCCAGGCGGCAGCAAGGGCGGCCACGAAACGGCAGCGGTCCTCGTTCGCCTCCGACACCACGATGGGCGCCTGCGTGGCCTCGTCGAAGCGCGCCTCGGTCTTGAAGGCGACAGCGCGGGTGAGGATGCGCCCGTCCACCTCCGGCAGCGCCACGTTCATGGCGATATCGCGGGGCGAGAGGCCGCGCGTGGCGTCGGCCCACTGCCGCTCGGTCGCGCCGGCGAAGATCGCCTGCAGCACCGGCACGCCGGCCTCTGCGAAGGGGGTCTCCTGCGGCGCGCCGGGGCGGGAGACCGCGAAGCCCGTGGCGTTGAGGACGATATCGGGCTGGGTCGTGCGCATGAGCGTGCCGATCAGCTCCGCCGCCGGCGCATCGCGCAGGCTGGTGACGAAGATGGGCAACGGGTCGAGCCCTTCCTCCCGTAGTGCCGCCACCAGCGCATCGACGGGCGCGAGCGAGCCGGCCTGGAGCAGCGCCCGGTAGAAGACCACCGCCGCGCGGGGCCTGCCGGCGCGCCAGCGGGCCATCACGTCTTCAAGCGCGAGGACGCCTTCGCCCGGCCAGTAGAGGCCCGCGCGGGGCACGGGCCGGGGCGGGCGCCAGTCTGCCGCCTGCCCGATCAGCGTGGCGGCGTAGCGGAGCGCGTCCTCGGCGTTGTCGATGCCGCCCTGGGTGCAGAAGCGCCAGAGCGTCTCCGCCGCCTCGGGTGCGAGTGTGCTGCGGGTGGCGAGACCGGCGTCCGGCTTGTCGTCGCCCGGCAGCCAGGCGATGGGAATGCTGTGCGCGGTGCAGACGGCGCTCAGCCGCTCGACGCCGTAGGGCCAGTAGCTCTCGCCGCCCAGCAGCCGCACGATCACCAGCCGCGCGCCGGCGACCACGTGCTCGGCGTAGCGGTCGACCGAGAGGTTGTGGCCGAGCTGCATCAGGTTCGCGAGGCGGAGCGTCGGCGCGCCCGCGCCCAGCCTCGTCTGCGCCTGGGCGAAGCAGGCGAGCTCGGTGTCGGCGGCGGAGAGCAGCACGATGTCCCCCGGCGACTGGCCGAGGTCCACCGCCTCCCCGCCATCTTCGATGGCACCGGGCTGCGCCGCGAGCAGGTGCAAGACCGGGGCTCCCCCTAGCCGCGGATCGCGGCTTCGACGGCCGGCCGGTCGAGCGGCGCGAGGCCGATCACCACCAGCCGGCCCTCGCGTGCCTCGTCCGGGCGCCAGTCGCGGTCGAAGTGGCGGTCCACGCGGGTGCCGACCGCCTGCACCACCAGCCGCCGCCGCTTGCCCGCAACGTCGAGGAAGCCCTTGGCGCGGAGCAGGCCGTGCGCATCCGCGGCGATGCTGAGCCCGGCCGCGAAGGCGGCGGGGTCGTCGATGGTGCCGAGCGCCATCACGAAGCTCTCGAACTCGTCGTGGTCGTGGGGCTCGTCGAGGCCGTCATGGTGCGAGCGGCGGCTGGCGAGATCGGCCTCCGCCGCCGCATCGAGGCCGAGCAGGAGGTCCGGCGGCACGCGACCGTGCGCCGCCTCGACCACGCGCGCGCCGGGCCGGAGGTGCGGCGCCATGCGCGCCTTGCCTTGCGCGGCGCCGCCAGCGGCCAGCAGGTCGGCCTTGTTGAGGATCACCATGTCGGCGCAGCCGATCTGATCCTCGAAGACCTCGGCCAGCGGCGATTCATGATCGAGGGCGTCGTCCGCCTCGCGCTGGGCCTGCAGCGCGTCCTCGTCGTCGGCGAAGCGGCCCTCGGCCAGCGCGGGCCCGTCCACCACCGCGACCACGCCGTCCACGGTGAGCCGGGTGCGGATCTCGGGCCAATTGAAGGCGGCGACCAGCGGCTTCGGCAGCGCGAGCCCCGAAGTCTCGATCAGGATGTGCTCGGGCGCGGGCTCGCGGGCGAGCAGCGCCTCGATCGCCGGCGCGAAGTCGTCGGCCACGGTGCAGCAGATGCAACCGTTGGCGAGCTCGACGATATCGACTTCGTCGCAGGCCTCGTCGCCGCAGCCCTGCAGCACCTCCTGGTCGATGCCGAGATCGCCGAACTCGTTGATGATGAGCGCGATGCGGCGCCCGTTCGCTTCGCCGAGCGCGTGGCGGATGAGGCTGGTCTTGCCGGCGCCGAGGAAGCCGGTGATCACGGTCGCGGGTATTTTCTGGTTTTGCATCGCTCCTCACGCGTTCAGGCGGGTCCACCCGGTGCCTTCGTGGCCGAAGGCGAAGTGTGCCGGGTGGAGGATTTCGGCCAGGATTTCGAGGGATTCGACCAGACGCGGCCCCGGCCGGTTGAAGAAGGCATTGCCGTCGGTGGCGTAGACCGCGCCGGCCCGTGCTGCGCGCAAGCCGCTCCAGGCGGGATCGGCCAGCAGCGCGCGGCCGTCGTCCACCGTGCGCGGCAGGTCGTAGCCGCAGGGCATGAGCACGATGGCGTCGGGGTCGACCGCGGCCACTGCGTCGATGGTAATGCGCGGAGAGTGGCTGCCGTCGGCGCCCAGGGTGTCGATGCCGCCCGCGAGCGCGACCAGCTCCGGCACCCAGTTGCCGGCGGTCATGGGCGGGTCGGACCACTCGACGGTGAGCACGCGCTTGGGTGGAAGCGTCCTGGCACGCTCGGCGATCGCCGCCACCCGCTCGCGCAGACCCGCGCACACTGGCCCCGCATCGACCCCGAAGGCGTCGCCCACCCGGCCGATGTCGTCCCACACGTCGCCGAGGCGCATCGGCGCGAGCGAGACGATCTGCACCGGCGCCTCCAGGAACGCGGCCGCCGCGGCCTCGACCTCAGGCAGGCCCACGGCGCAGACATCGCACTGGTCTTGGGTCACGATGTGGCTCGGCCGCGCGGTGCGCAGGATCTCGATATCGAGGTCGTAGAGGCTGAGCGCCGCGGCGAGCAGCTTGCCGACTTCCTCGTGGATCGCGCCGCTGGGCTGGCTCGCGTCGATGCGCGCGCGGGTGCAGGCGGGCGCCTGCGCGACCTCGGGTGGCCAGTCGCACTCGTGGCTGCGGGCGACGATGTTCTCCGCACAGCCCAGGGCCGCGACGATCTCGGTCGCGCTCGGCACCAGCGAGGCGATGCGGGGCGTGCTCACGGCTTCAGCGTCATCGGCAGGCCGGCGGCGACGAAGACCACGCGCTCGGCGGCCTGGGCCACGGCCTGGTTGAGCCGCCCGGCATGGTCGCGGAAGGCGCGGGCGGCGACGTTCTCCGGCACGATGCCGAGGCCCACCTCGTTGGAGACAAGCACCGCGCGCCCTTCCAGCCGGCCGAGGCAGGCCGTGAGGCGCTGGGTCTCGGCGGCGATGTCGCGGCCGGCCTCCATGAGGTTGCTGAGCCAGAGGGTGAGGCAGTCCACCAGAAGCGCGGAGCCGGGGCGGCTCTCGGCCTCCAGCGCCTCGGTGAGCGCGAGCGGTGCCTCGACCGTGCGCCAGCGGGGCCCGCGCCGGGCGCGGTGCGCCGCGATCCGCGCTTCCATCTCGGCATCGCGCGCTTCGGCGGTGGCGATGTAGAGCCGGGGGCCCGCGCAGTCGTCCAGCAGCGCCTCCGCATGGGCGCTCTTGCCCGAGCGGGCGCCGCCGAGAACGAGGGTGATGCGCGCCGGGGGTGGCGCCTGATCGAGACCCGCCATGATCCTCCCTCCGAGGACGTTGCAGCCCTGCCGCGCAGCCGGTCTCCTGGCTCGGGGTCGTCGACGGGGCCCCGGCCTTCCCGATCCTTGCGGATCAGTGGCCCGCGCAATGCGCACAGGGTCCGTCTCGCCGCTTACAGTTGCGGGGGCAGCGCCGGACTGGCCCGCGCCTCTCTCTGGCACGGGCGTCACCGGCTTCCCACGCTGCGTGACCGGCCCACGCTAACGCAGGCGGGCGCGAAACGCTACTGCGCGCGCAATGCGCGCATCTCGAACGGGTCGCGCGTTGCGCAGTCGCGCGTGGGCACCTATATGTGGGTGTAGGGAGGCCGTGTGTTCAGCAGGAACGGAACCTGTCCGATGCCCTCCCGCGCAGCCATTCTCACCAGCCTGGGACGCCCCGATCCGAAACCCTTCGCGTTCGAGCCGCTGCCCGATCGGTTCGACGAGCCGAGCATCAAGATCGGCCTCGAAGGTCACGGCGCGGTGGTCGTGGACGTGGACGCAGCAAGCCGCCTCGCCAACGCGATCCGCATCAACGCCCCCGAGCGCGCAGATCAGATCGACGCCTGCATCGAGCAGGCGGCGCGGAACGTCAGGGGCGTTTCCTGAGATTTGGGCTGACGCCCGTCAGCCTTTGGGCGCTGCAGCCAGGGTGAGCCATGCCATCCGAGCCCGAGTAGGTTTGCGCCAGTTCCCCCTCCAGTTCTGGCGAACTAGGTCGGCACCGTCCAGGACCGCCCTAGTTTCTCCCAGGAATAGGCACAATCTGTTGATTCACCATTTGCATAAAGGCGCGCCCTTGTTGATTTTCGATGATCTTGTAGGCCCCCGTTGCGTCTAGCGTGATAATGCAGGCGTGATGAAGAGAAAGGACTGCATCCTGTAACCTCTGGTCGTCCTCCAGAACCACAACCTTGTCGCCAAAAATTTCTTGCGCCTCTTGCACGCCGATATGGCGGCTGTGAGTTTTGGTCGTTTTCTTATCGGTCAGCTTGTTGACGATTTGATTCGCACGTCTACCGTCACCTTTCTCGCCATCGAGCATATTAGATAATAGAAATCTCTTGCCCATATTTTGCGCCCAATCGACAGCATTCTCGCACTCCGTAACAAACCCAGGCTCGATTTGACGCAGTACGGGCTGCCACAATAGTGCCGCCGATGGATCGTTCTTAATTTCACTCCTTATTTTCTCAAACTCTTGTAGTAATCCAGTAGCAGCCACTCCACGAAACTGAGGGTCAATCGGTCCGATACTAGACCCTTTACCCATGTATATTTGCTTGCAAGACAATGCGATGAGCGTTCCGCCAGACATAGCAAGTTGGGGGACAAAGGCCCGAACATCCTTGCCAAACATCGCACGTAAGTAATCTACGAGCGACTCTGTGGCCGCCATATCGCCGCCGGGAGTGTGCAAGATAAGATCTAGACCTTTAGATCGGTCCAACTTGTGGACCGCTGCCATTAGACCATTCTTGTCAGCGTCAGTGATCCCCGGGTCTACACCAGGTTCCCTTACGAGGTTTGGTTTTTGAAGCCAACCTGAATAGTAAATTATGGTATTACGTCTTGTTAGAAGCGCAAGCTTCTTAAGGTACTTGCGTCGAATAATGTCGTAGTTGCTTCCAGCAGCTTTGTGTTCAGCTAATAACTCATTCCATGCTGGCATGCCCCTCTAGTCTCCTGTATCGCAGGCAGGATAACTCGTAACGGAAACGACACTACGCTCCTGAGTTGACATATTTTCTAGCAGCTCGAAGATGGCGGAATAGCCTTCGGGCTTTTCGGTGTCGGAATCAATTACATGCGACAAGTCGCGTTCCAACTCGCTGGTCTTTTCATGATCTCTCTCGGTAACAGTCATTGCCGACACTCCCTTTGCCGATTGAGCATAGGCGGTCCTTCGCCAAGTTGACGTAGTGGGGATTCTCACTATATGGGCCGGGAGTCATACTTGACAAGCAGAATTCAAATATTGGTGATTCGAGTGAACTCTTTGGTCTCATCTCTTCAGCGTGGCTGCGTCCCAACCGCTCTAAGTCCCAAGCGAGCTGTCTAGCCAACAGTATCTAACTCGTTGTCACCGTGCCAACCCGGCTACCGTGACGGCCGGCGTCAATTCGACTCCGGCTTCGACGAGCGTCTTGATGGCGCGCGCCTTGCCGGCCAGGTCCGATGCCATGAGCGGCGCGAAGGTTAGCGACCCTGTAACTGGCGTGCGGGATGAACGACTCCTAGCACTTGCAGGGTGGCGCACCCGGCACGATTCGAACGTGCGACCTCTGCCTTCGGAGGGCAGCGCTCTATCCAGCTGAGCTACGGGTGCTCTCGGCGGACCGCTGGCGCGCACCATAGGCAAGCCGGGCGGCGCGCGCTAGTTTATTCACTTCCCTCAGACGCCGGGCGCTGACTCTTTCATTTCCCTCAACGGCGGGCGCTCACTCCGTTCGCTTGCCTACGCGCCTTCGGCGCGGCGCGCGGTCGCGCGCTCCAGGCTGCTCCGCAGCCTGGCTCCACACATGGCAAACACTCTGTCTGTTTCCGCGCGGCGCTGTCGCGCCGTCCGGGCTGCTCCGCAGCCCGGTCCCTCTATGGGCAAACGCCTCGTTGGCTGCCGGGGGGAGAAACCGGACCATGGTGCGGTGCACAGGGAGGGGCGGCGCGGGGCAGCATCGCGGGATGAGCCACAACACCACCCGCGAGCACAGCCACGCCATGCAGAACGAAGCCCAGAAGACCCCGACCAGCCCGGCATTCGGGCGCTCCTCCATCAAGCGCCTGCCGGCCAAGCTCCGCGAGGCCGTCGATCAGGCCATCGCGGACGGCGCCACCATCGACGAGATCACCGCCCGCATCTGGGCCGAAGGCGAGACATGCTCGCGCTCGGCCGTCGGCCGCTACGCCAAGAACATGCGCGACATGATCCGCCAGCAGCAGGAGACCGACCGCACCATCAAGGCGTGGGTGGATGCGCTGGGCGAGCGGCCGGAAGGTCAGGCGGGACTCATCCTGATCGAGACCCTGCGGACCATGGCGCTCGCCACCATGGCTCGTCTCAGCGCGCGGGAAGAGCCCGTGTCGACGGAGGAGCTCGCCCGCCTCGCCCTCACCCTCAAGCGCATCGAAGGCACCGACAAGCTCCGCAAAGACCGGGAGCGGGCGGCAAAGAAAGCGGCACGCGCTGATCAGCCCAAGGGCCAGGGCGGGCTCTCGCCGGAGGCCGTCGCCATCATCCGCGCGGAGGTGGAGGGCAGGCCCCCGCCGCCTCCCCGCACCGTCACATCGGTGCCGGTGGACCCGTGGAATCCAGCCGAAGCCCGCCTATACCCATCAATCCCAGCTGATCCCAGCGAATCCCACTTGAGCCCGGATCATCGCTATGAATCCTGGACGGAAATCGCTCCGCGCGTGTATCGCACCAGCCCCACATCGATCCTGTCACTCGGGCCGGAGTGAGGCGCCGGGCGCTTTATTCATTTCCCTCAGTCGCCGGGCGCTCGCTCCGCTCGCTTGGCTCCGCGCCTTCGGCGCGCGGCGCTATCGCGCCGTCCGGGCTGCTGCGCAGCCCGGTCCCCATTGCGGCAAACTCCGTGTCCGCTGCCGCGCGCGGTGGGGCTTCGCCCGTAAGGCTGCACCCGTAGGGCTTCGCCCTTGTCGGCGGGGCGGGGTTCGCTATTCTGCCGCCGCTTGAAGGCAAGGGAGGGATAGAGCCATGTCGTCGATGCTGGTCACCGGTGCGAACAGAGGGCTCGGCCTCGAAATGGTGCGCCAATTCGTGGACGACGGCTGGCGCATCTACGCCTGCTGCCGCGCGCCCGAGACGGCTACCGATCTCGCCGCGCTCGCCGCCCAGTCGGACGGCGCGATCACGCTGCACACCCTCGACGTGGGCAAGCCCGCGCAGATCGAGGCGCTGGCAGACGAGCTTCGCGGCACGGCCATCGACATGCTGGTCAACAACGCGGGCCTGCTCGGCTGCACGATCGACTCAATGGGGCCGGGCGCCTTCGGCACAGTCGACTACGAAGCCTGGATGCAGCTGCACGAGATCAACACCATGGCGCCGCTCCGCGTTGCCGAGGCCTTCGTCGATCACGTCGCGGCGAGCGACATGAAGCTGATGTTCTTCATGTCCACGTACATGGGCTGCATCACCGAACTCGCCGACGGCGGCCTCTACCCCTACCGCTCCAGCAAGGCGGCGCTCAACCTGGTGGTGAAGGGGCTTTCCATCGATCTCGCACCGCGTGGGGTGCGCACCATCGCGGTCCATCCCGGCTGGGTGAGCACGGACATGGGCGGGCCCGAGGCGCCGGTCAACAAGGAGCAGAGTATCGCCGGCATCCGCCAGGTGGTGGCGAACTACGGCAGCAGCCAGACCGGCTGCTTCTATCAATACGACGGCAGGGAGCTGCCCTGGTAGCAGCCCACCCGCCCGAATCCGAGACAAGGGAGTATGGATTGATGGCCGTGGACCTGGCTCAGGCCGCGAAACAGAAGAAGATTCGCTATTTCCTGATCAGCTTCGTGGACCTGTTCGGGGTGCTGCGGGCCAAGCTCGTGCCGGCCGAGGCGATCGCAGGCATGCAGGAGGATGGCGCGGGCTTCGCCGCCTTCGCCGCCTGGCTCGATTCGACGCCGGCCGAGCCCGACATGCTGGTCAAGCCCGACCCGGCGAGCCTGATCCAGCTGCCGTGGAAGCCCGAGGTCGGCTGGCTCGCCGGCGATTGCTGGATGAACGACGAGCCCATGCCCGACACGCCCCGGCTCAAGCTCAAGAGCAAGCTCGCCGAAGCAAAGAAGCAGGGCTACCGGGTCAAGACCGGGGTCGAGGCCGAATACTTCATCGTGAGCGCGGACGGCACCGCGATCTCCGATCCGCTCGATACCCAGGCCAAGCCCTGCTACGACCAGGCGGCCCTGATGCGCCGCTACGACGTGGTCTCCGAGATCTGCGACGCCATGCTGAGCCTCGGCTGGGGGCCCTATCAGAACGACCACGAGGACGCCAACGGCCAGTTCGAGATGAACTGGGACTACGATGACGCGCTGGTCACCGCAGACCGCCACGTTTTCTTCAAGTACATGGTGAAGTCGCTGGCCGAGAAGCACGGGCTGCGCGCGACCTTCATGCCGAAGCCCTTCTCCAACCTCACGGGCAATGGCTGCCATGCCCATGTCTCGGTCTGGAACAACTCGGGCAAGAAGAACCTGTTTCACGATGCCAAGGGCGAGCTCGGCATCTCGAAGCTGGGCTACCAGTTCCTCGGCGGCATCCTGCAGCGGGCGCCGGCGCTCTGCGCGATCTGGAACCCGACCGTGAACAGCTACAAGCGGATCAACGCGCCGGTCACGCTCTCGGGCGCCACGTGGTCGCCCAACCAGGTGGCCTACGGCGGCAACAACCGCTCGACCATGGTGCGCATCCCGGATGCCGGGCGCTTCGAGCTGCGGCTGATGGACGGCGCGTCCAACCCCTACCTGCTGCAGGCGGGCGTGGTCGTCGCCGGGCTCGACGGCATCGAGAACCAGCTCGACCCCGGCCAGCGCACCGACCTCAACCTCTATGCCGAGGGCCACAAGCTGCGCGGCGCGCGCAAGCTGCCACTCAACCTGCTGGACGCGCTTCGGCTCTTCGAGAAGGACAAGGTGCTGCGCGCGGGCTTCGGCGAGAGCTTCGTCAAGAGCTACGTCAAGCTCAAGACGAACGAGTGGAACGAATACGCCGGCACGATCTCCGACTGGGAGCGCAGCAACACCCTGGATTGCTGAGGCGAATTCCAACCTCACCGGATCACGATTCGAACCTTCCCACCTCCCCCTGTCCCCCTCCCCCAAAGGCGGAGGGGGAACGTAGACGGCACCGCTAAATGCTCCCTCTCCTCCCCGTCGGGGAGGAGAGGGCCGGGGTGAGGAGGGGGAGTCTTGAGCCGCGCGGTATTGCAGGGCGGCGGGCCGCAGTGAGCGACATGATCGGCGGCTGGTGCGGGCGGTGAGACTCGAACTCACACTCCCGAAGGAACGGGTTTTTGAGACCCGCGCGTCTACCGCTTCCGCCACGCCCGCACATGCGCCAGCCGCAAGACTCCTCATAGCGCGAGAGCGCGCCCAAGGCCACCACCGTTGAAGGCGGGGGCGAATGCCCCTTTCACCCCGGACCATGGTGCGCTGCACGGCGCGCGGCGGGCGCGTCACGATGGCGCCATGATGAGCAGGCGCGGGCGGGTCGTGGCAGCTGTGGACAGGACGAACAGGACGCCTTCTTGGCGAGCGGTCGTCGCCGGGAATTCCGCATGATCCCGGCTCGTCCCGCATGAATTTTATGTTTGCCTGTCCCACCGGGGAACGGGCGAGGCCGCGTGGGATGCGACCCTGGCGGGAAATGCGGGTTAGGCGTTCGTCTCGAAGGAGAGCTTGCTGCCGAGCGCGCGCGCGAGCGCGTCTGCCGCCGTGCGCGCCTTGCCCGACGCGAGCGGCCGGTGCTCGGGCGCGAGCCGCAGCACCAGATGGCCGTCCTCGGCCGCGATCTGGGAGCCGTCGAGCACTGCCGGCTCCCCGATGGAGAGCCGCTCCGCCAGCCTGAGCGCGAGCCCGAGCGCCCGGGCCTCGGCGCGCACCACCGGCGGCAACAGCCGGTTCACCGTCCGGCTGGCCACGACCGGAAGGCGCGACTTGTAGCGAGTGGCCACGGCGAGCGCCAGGAACACGCGGCCTGCGTGATCGATACCGACGAAGGGGGCGCGCGAGATCCGCGCGAACGCATCGGCCGCGCGCAGGTCGGGATGCTGGCGCCAGGCGATCTCGGAGAGAAACGCCGCCGCAGGCAGCATCTCCCGATGCCGGGCGAACGCCGGGAGCGTCGAGCGGCCCAGCCAGGAGGCAAGCGCTTCCGCATAGATCAGCGAGCGGCCGTCCCGCCGGGCGATCGAACGGCAGGCATCGTGCAGGGGATCCTGTGCCCGCACCGCTGCGGGCAGCCTGTCGAAGAGCAGGCCCTCGCGCAGGCCGAAGGCGGAGAACAGGACCTCGCCCGGCGCGGCGACCTTCAGCAACGCCTTGAGCGCAGACGCGCCGCTCGGCACGGTCGCGAGCCGCCGGGGCAGCATTCCCTCCGGTCCCGGACGCAGCGTGGCGGGATCGACGGCAGCGAGCTCCTTGGTGGCCTCGCGCGCCTCGGCCGGCGTCATGCGGTAGTGATGCACGACCGGGATGGGGTGCCGCTCGGAAGCCATGCGAAGACGGGCCAGCGCCCGCCACGCGCCGCCCACGAGATAGACCGGCGCGCCCCGCACCCGATCGAGCCAGGTCAGTGCCTTGAGCCGCTCGGCCGCGAGCG
The DNA here is from genome assembly GCA_965220745.1 of Alphaproteobacteria bacterium. Taxonomy (GTDB): domain Bacteria; phylum Pseudomonadota; class Alphaproteobacteria; order UBA828; family UBA828; genus WTGU01. Next base: position 20,872 of record CBDCQT010000003.1, read on the forward strand.
CGGCGCGGCGGCTTGGCGGCAGGCTGCCCAGACGGAGCACACCCAAAGGCAGCGTCGCGTGCTCGGCGAGCCGCCCGTGTTCCAGGCGAACCAGCTCGAGACTGCCGCCGCCCAGGTCCGCCATCAGCCCATTCGCGCCGGGGAAGGCCGAAACCACGCCGAGCGCAGCGTAGCGGGCCTCCTCCTCGCCCGAGAGGACGCGGAGCGAGAAGCCGGTCTCGCGGCTCACCGCCTTGCGGAACCGTTCGCCGTCGCTGGCTTCGCGGACCGCCGCCGTGGTCACGGCATCGAGCGGGCCGACGCCGAGCGCCTCCGCCGCAGCGGCGAAGCGGCGCAACGCATCGAGCGCGGGCTCCACCGCGTCCGGCGCGAGCGTCCCGGTCTCGGCCAGGGTCGCGCCGAGACCGCACAGCTCGCGCTCGTTGAAGACCGGCGCCGGCGCCCGCGTCAGCCCCTCGAACACCACGAGGCGGATCGAGTTGGAGCCGACATCGAGCACGCCGTAGGGCGCATCCGCTGCAGCCGCGGCGGGGAGACGCTCGTCTCCGACCGGAAGCGTCGCCGCGTCGGCCACGAGGCGGGTCTCCGCCAGCTGCTCCGTCACCCGTCGTGCGGTTCGCCGCCGTCGTCGCCTGCGACCGCAAGCCGCGGCTCGCGCCGTGCCGTGCCGCGCCCGGAGAGCGACGGGTTGGTCATGAAGAAGCGGTGGGCGTTGAAGGGCTCGCCGTCGGGCGCCAAGCGAGAGAAGGCGCCGTCGGCGTCCAGCGTCCAGCTTTGTTCATTGTCCCTGAAGTTCGCGGTCATGATCTGATCGAGAATCTGCTCGTGTACCGTCGGGTTCTCGATCGGCACCATCATTTCCACTCGTCGGTCCAGATTGCGCCCCATCCAGTCGGCGGACGAGATGTACACCTTGGCTTGGGGCGAGGGCAGGCCGTGGCCTGCGCCGAAGCACATGATTCGGGAGTGTTCGAGGAAGCGTCCGACGATGCTCTTCACCCGGATGTTCTCCGAGAGACCCGGCACGCCGGGCCTCAGGCAGCAGATGCCGCGCACCACCATATCGATGGAGACCCCGGCGGCAGCGGCGGCATAGAGCGCCTCGATCACGTCGGGGTCGACCAGGGAGTTGAGCTTCAACCAGATCGCCGCCGGCCGGCCGGCGAGGGCATGGGCAATCTCCGCTTCGATCAACTCATCGATCGCAGTACGCAAGCCGAGCGGCGCCACCGCAATCTTCTCGTAGCGCTCGGGTGCGGCTCCTCCCGTCAGGTAATTGAAGAGCAGCGCCGCGTCGCGGCAGAGCGCCGGATCGCAGGTGAAGAACGAAAGGTCGGTGTAGATCGCGGCAGTGATCGGGTGATAGTTGCCGGTGCCGTAGTGCACGTAGCTGCGCAGGCCGTCAGCCTCGCGGCGGGCCACCAGCGAGGCCTTGGCGTGGGTCTTGAGGTCCATGAAGCCGTACACCACTTGGGCGCCGGCGCGCTCCAGGTCGCGCGCCCAACGGATGTTCGCCGCTTCGTCGAACCTGGCCTTGAGTTCGACCAGAGCAGTGACCGACTTGCCCGCCTCCGCCGCCTCGATCAGCGCGTTGACGATGGGCGAATCGTTGCTGGTGCGATAGAGGGTCTGCTTGATCGCGATCACGTCCGGGTCCCGTGCCGCCTGGCGCAGGAACTGGACGACCACGTCAAAGCTCTCGTAGGGGTGGTGGACGACGATATCCTTGGCCTTGATGGCGGCGAAGCAATCGCCGCCAGAGTCCCTGATCCGCTCCGGGAAGCGCGCGCGGTAGGGCGTGAACTCGAGATCGGCCCGGCCGCACTTGATGAGCATGGCCGTGTCCGCAAGCCCCAGAATCCCTTCGACCTTGACCACGTCGCGCCGGTCGACGTGAAGCTGATCGGCGAGGAAGTCCAGCATGCTCAAGGGCATCGTGGAGTCCACCTCAAGCCGGATGACGCTGCCGCGCCGGCGCCGCTTGAGCGCGCTCTCGAACGAGCGCACCAGATCCTCGGCCTCTTCCTCCAGCTCGATGTCGCTGTCACGGACCACCCGGAAGCGCCCCACCGCGCTCGGGGCAAAGCCGGGGAACAGCCGATCGAGGTAGAGCTCCACCACGTCCTCCAGCGCGATGAAGCGGATTTCGCCCCGCTCGCCCTCGGGCAGGCGGATGAAGCGCTCCACCTGGCTGGGGACGCGCACCAGCGAAGGGACCAGGCGCCGGGTGCCCTTCTCGACCAGCTCCAGCGCCAGGCTGAAGCCCAAATTCGGAATGAACGGGAACGGATGGGCCGGATCAATGGCGAGGGGGGTCAGCACCGGGAAGAGGCGGTCGATGAAGTAGCCGTCAAGCCAGCGCCGTTCGTCCTCCCTGAGCCGGTCGGCCGAGAGGATTGCGATGCCCGCATCGGCCAGCTCCGCTCGGAGTTCGAGCCAGCGCTCCTGCTGCTGCGCCATCAGCGCGTTGGCGCGCTCGTTGACGGCGCGGATTTGTGCAATGGGGCTCAGACCGTCCTGGGACGATTCGAGGATGCCCGCCTCGACCTGGCCGTGCAGGCCGGCCACGCGGACCATGTAGAACTCGTCGAGGTTCGATCCCGAAATCGAGAGGAAGCGCAGTCGTTCGAGCACGGGATGGTCGAGGTTCTCAGCCTCTTCCATGACCCGCTCGTTGAAGGCGAGCCAGCTCAGCTCACGGTTGATGAACTTGTCGGCCGGCGCGAAGCTTTGCGCCTCAGTGGCCCGCTTGGCTCTCGCCATTCGGCTGCTCCTGCGTCCCCTCTACTTGGTTTGATTCGCGGCCTCTTACAATACGGTCATTGCCGTGGCGTGACAAAAATACGCCGGCTGGAGCGGTGCTGCGCATCAAGCCCGCGGCGACGCCTCGTCTTCGCCTTCGTCCAGCGCAAGCACTGCGCGCACGAGCGGCACGGTAACCGCTCTGCCCTCGGCAAGCGCCGCGCGGTCAAGGCGCTCGACGAGGCGGGCCACAGCCTCGAATGTGCGCTCGATTCGGGGCACGACATAGGCCGGCACCTCGGGCGCCACGGTGATCTGCCGGTCGCCGAAGAGCTTGAGCATGAGAGCTGCGAGTAGCGCATCGTCCGGCAGACCGAGCGCCGCTGCCGGCGCGAGCCTGAGGCGGGAGGCGAGGTCGGGGAGCGCGAGCGGCCAGCGTGCCGGCGGGGCCGAGGCGGTGAGCAGCAGATGGCCGCCCCGCTCGGCAACAGCGTTGTAGGTATGCAGGAGGGCGCGCTCATCGATCGGCCCGCCGAGCCCGTCGATGACCAGCGCCGGCATTTTTCCGGTATCGGGCACGACGTCGGCAAGGCGGGCTGCCGGGACGATCTCTGCGCCGCTCCGCCTGCGCCACACCTCGGCGAGATGGCTCTTGCCCGAGCCCGGCGGACCGTGGATCACGAGCGCGGGGCCCGGCCAGTCCGGCCAGCGGTCGAGCCAGGCGATCGCCTCCTCGTTGCAAGGCGCGACCAGAAAATCCTCCCGCCGGAGCGCCGGTCGGACGCCCCAGTCGAAGATGCGCTGCCGCCCGAGGTCTGCCTTGGCCATGATCCGGTGCCTTACTCGCCCTCACCCGGGACTGACGTGTCGGGTTCCACCGGCTCCGGGGGTGTGGCGCGACCACGCAGCCACCAGCCATCTTCCTCGGGCGCGAGATTGAGGTCGTCTTGGCCGAGGGCAAGGCGGAGCTGGTCCTCCGTACCATGATAGCGGAGGGTGAGCCTGCCTTCGCTCCGCGAGAGCGAGTCGATCTCGACCGATGCGACCATGGCGAGCGTCGCGAGGCGCCGCTGGATCGACACCCATTCGCCGAGGCTCGCGATCGGCACCCTCGCCCGGAGCACCCGCTGCTCGTCGTAGCGAATCAGGTTGGCGGCCTTCCAGTCATCCTCCAGCAAGGTGATGACTCTGTCGGTGCCGCGCTTGAGCAGCGCCCGTTCGCTCTCCCCCTCGCGGCCGATCAGCGTTTTCTGGATGGCCTGGCTCTCTTCGGCCGCGATCCTGAGCAGCGAGAGCGTGAGGGCACGGCCCGCGGCAGGCGCGTCGTCGTCGCTCTCCGCGGCAGGCGCAGACGGTTTTGCCACGGCGGCGGAGCCCGAGAGCCCGGCGATGGCGACCGCAACCTCGGTCGTGCCGTAGAGCGCGGCGAGCGCGGTGAGGGCGTCCACATCCGACGCCAGTGCCTGCGCAGCATCAACCGTGCCGAGGTCGATGACATCGCCGAGCGGCAGAAGGATCGGCACCAGGCCGCCGTGCGGCGGGCGCTCCTCCCACGCCCGTCGCCAGCGATTGCCGTCCTCCCACAGCAGGATACCGCCGGGGTCGCGCTGAACCGCCACCACCAGCACCGGCTTGCTCAGGGTCTCCGCATAGGCGACGCCGCTCTCTCGCAGCAGGCGGCGCACTTCGGCCGGGTCGAAATCCACGGTCAGCGACGCGCGGTAGCGGGTGGTCGAGACCAGTTCGCGATTGATGGCGAAGCCCGCCACCATTGCCGCAATGGAGTCATCGGGCGGTGCGGGCAGGGCCGTTCCCGCCACGGTGAGGCGGCGCAAGAGGGTCTCCAGCGCGGCGCGCTGGCCGGCGGCGATAGCGAGCTCTCGCGCCTCCGCGGCCGATGCGGCTTCGGCGTCGATGGCAACGTGCGCGACGGTGAACACCGAGTCCGCTCGCGCGGCGCCGCAGGCGAGGAGCAGCGCCAGCGCGCACATGAGCGCGATGCGAGCCGGTCCACACATGATTGAGCCCGGAATACTCACTGGTGTCACGTTTCGGGGCCGGCGGCGACCGAAGCCCGAGTGGCAGGGTATCATGGCGCCCGCAGCCAAGCGACCGGCAGCGGCCGGAAGACGGCGGGGGACCACATGGCGCGGCTCAAATTGGGCGTCCTGATCTCGGGCAGTGGGACCAATTTGCAGGCCCTGATCGACGATTGTACCCGCGCGGATGCCGAGAGCGAGATCGTGCTGGTTCTCTCCAACCGGGCCGACGCCTTCGGCCTCACGCGCGCCGAACGTGCGAGCCTGCCCCATCGCGTGATCGACCATCGGGAGTATGACTCCCGTGAGGCCTTCGAGCAGGCGCTCACCGAGGCGCTTGAGGCGAGCGGTGTCGAGCTGGTCTGCCTTGCGGGCTTCATGCGCGTGCTCACGACGGATTTCGTCGAGCGCTGGCGCGACCGGCTGATCAACATCCACCCCTCGCTGCTGCCGGCGTTCAAGGGACTCGATACCCACGCTAGGGCCATCGAGGCGGGGGTTCGATTCGCTGGATGCACGGTCCACTTCGTCCGGCCCGACGTGGACAGCGGGCCGATCATCGTTCAGGCGGCCGTGCCGGTCCTGCCTGAGGACACGGCGGAGACCCTCGCGGCCCGCGTCCTGCGCGAGGAGCACCGCTGTCTGCCGCTCGCCGTGCGCTTCATCGCCGAGCGCCGCATATCAGTCGTGGACGAGCGTTGCGTCATCGACGCTGAGGCGCCGGACGGCGCCCTCATCAACCCGGCGCCAGGCCCGTAAGCGAAGGGCCCGGAACCGTACGGTCCCAGGCCCTCCGTAGCGTGTGTCCGGCCCCGTTAGGCGGCGGGCTTGCCGTAGCGCTCGACCAGGTCCTCGGCGCGTGCGCGGATCGGCTCCATCGCGTCACCGGTGGTCTTGACCGTCACGTCGGCAATGCGGTTGCCCGCAGCCATCGTGCGCTCGAACGCGCCCTTCGCGGTCCCGGTCTGGGCATCGGTAAGTTCGGCCCAGCTGCGCGCACCCATCAGCGCCTCGGCGGCGTCGGTTTGGGCGGCCATTGCCTCCTTGGCGAAGTCGAACCAGGCGCTGCCAATGGCGCCATAGCCCTTGGCCGCGATGGTCGAGGCCTGGACGAAGCTGTCGAGGCTCGCACGGCCCTCATCGGCCATGGTGTCGAAGGAGAATGCGCCGTTCCAGGCGGTCTTGGAGTTGGCAGTGGCCTTGCTCGCGGCGTCGGTCTTGGCGGTCATCGCGTTCACCCTATCGTTTTGCGGTTGTTCCTGACGATGCGCACCGCTCTATGACGCGTGGTAATGTTGCGATGCAGCATCATATTGCAGCGCAATATAATCGAGTCGCGCGGCCGGTCAAGGCCCTTTGACACTTATATTTTCTCCCCAACCGTTGGGCGATGCGGGTGCGCTGGAGGACGCTCTGCAAGAGGCGCTGGGGGCAGGCGCAGCCGAGCGAGAGAGCACGGCCGCGGCGGGCCAGGCCCACGTGCACCGCAACTTCACGCCGGACGGGATGTGTAGCGCGACCCTCGACGTCTACGGGAACTGTTGCCTACTTCATCGTAACACCGCTCGGCGACGGCTGGACAAGCGCGTGCGGGCGTCCGACACTTCAAACCGGACACACGCAGGGTCGAGGACATGGACCTCAAGCTCGACGGCAAAAAGGCCATCGTGACCGGCGGCACGCGGGGGATCGGCCACGCGATCGCCCACAGGCTTGCGCTGGAGGGCTGCGGCGTCGGCATCTGTGCCCGCGGCGGCGCCAAGCTCGAGGCCGTGCTGGCGGCGTTCGCGGGAGAGGGCCTCAATGTCATCGGAACCACCTGCGACGTCGCGGACGGCGACGCCGTGCGGCAGTGGACCGCGGCGATGGCGCAGCAGCTCGGTGGCATCGACGTCGTGGTGGCCAACGTGAGCGCGATCGCCGGAGCGCCGGACGAAGACTCCTGGCGGGCCGCGCTCGAGGTCGACATGCTCGGCACCGTGCGCACGATCGAAGCGGCCATGCCGCAGCTGGCGCAGTCGGAAGCCGCGGCGATCGTCACCGTATCGAGCACGGCGGGCGTCGAGAGCTTCGGCGGGGTCAGACCCTACAACTCGATCAAGGCCGCGCTGATCAACTACACCTCCAATCTGGCCACCGTGCTCGCCGAACGCGGCATCCGCGTGAACTGCGTCTCGCCGGGCACGATCTATTTCGAGGACGGCGTTTGGGGCCAACGCCAGCGGGAGGACCCGGAGCGCTACAATGCTGCGCTCGCGCTCAACCCCACCGGCCGGATGGGCACGCCAGAGGAGGTCGCGGATGCGGTTGCCTTCCTCGCGAGCCCGGTCTCGAGCTTCACCACGGGCGCCAACCTGATCGTCGACGGCGGGCTCACCAAGCGCGTGCAGTTCTAACAACACCGCCGCGCCGGCCGGCGAGCGCCGACGGATGGAGGAGAGCCATGGATGTTGGCGCGTTCATGATGCCCAACCACCCGCCGGGGCGCGACTTCGGCGAGGGCCACGAGCACGACCTCGATACGCTCGCCTTCCTCGACCGCATCGGCTTCGCCGAGGCATGGATCGGCTGCCACTACACGGTGCCGACGGAGCCATGCCCCGCGCCCGACCTGCTGGTCGCCCAGGCGCTGCTGCGCACCGAACGCATCCGGGTCTCGCCGGGCGGCTACATGCTGCCCTTCCACCACCCGGCCGAACTGGCGCACCGGATCGCCTGGCTCGACCATATCGGGCGCGGGCGCTGCTACATCGGGGTGGGCTCAAGCGGGATTCCGACCGACTGGCTGATGTTCGACATCGATGGGTTCGCCGGCCAGAACCGCGAGATGACCGAGGAATCCCTCGACATCATGATGCGCTTCTGGGAGAGCGACGGCCCCTTCGAGTATTGCGGCAAATACTGGACCGCGCGCCGGCCGGAGGGCGTGCTCGATGGGAACTACGGGTACCACATCGGCACATTCACCAAGCCGCACCCGCAGATCGCGATCGCCGGCTTCAGCCCGGATTCGCCCACGCTGGTGCTCGCCGGCCGTCGCGGCTTCATTCCGCTCAGCCTGAGCTACAGCGATGTCTACCTCGCCGGGCACTGGGCCTCGGTCGAGCGCGGCGCGGCGGAAGCCGGCCGCACCACGGACCGCAGCGCCTGGCGCATCGGGCGGGACATCTACGTAGCGGAGACCGACGCCGAGGCGTGGGACAAGGTGGTCAACGGCGCCATCGGCGCGCACTACCGCAGTTTCTGGCTGCCGGTGCTCAAGCACATCGGCATGCTCTCGGCCTGCAAGCATCACCCCGACGTGGCCGATTCCGACGTCACGGTCGAGTACATCGCCGAGCACTGCATGGCGGTGGGCAGTCCGCACACCGTCGAGCGCAAGGTCGCCGCCATGTTGGAGGCCTCGGGCGGGTTCGGTACCCTGTTGGTGATCTCCTACGACCACCTGGACGACATGGAAGGGTGGCGCGATTCCATGCGCGCGCTTGCAGGGGAGGTCATGCCCGCGTTTGCCGACATTGCCGCCGCCGGGGATCGGGTGGCTCGGTAGACTCCCGCCGCACATTCCGCCTAGAGTTGCCGGCGGATATCGCAATGCCGTCGGGTGACGGCGCTGTAGAAGACCAACGTCCGGCCGTACAGGGAGGGAACCACGATGCGGAAAATGACGTTGCTGGCAGGCGCGGCCGCGCTTGCCCTATCACTTGGCGTTGCCACGCCGAGCCAGGCTGCCGACGACGATGTCGTCATCGGCTTCGCCATCGCGCTCAGCGGCTGGATGAACCAGTACGACGGTCCGCCGTCGCGCTCTGCGAAGATGGCGATCAACGACATCAACGAAGCCGGCGGCGTGCTCGGCGGCCGCAATTTCACCTTCACCCAATCCGACACCAAGTCGGAGGCGGCGGAAGGCGCGCGGGCCGGGCAGGAGGTGATCGCCGACGGCGCCAACTTCATGATCGTCTCGTGCGACTACGACATGGGCGCCGCCGCTGCGACGGTGGCGAACAGCAACGAGATGGTGGTCATCTCGCTCTGCGCCTCCGACGCGAAGATGGGCGTGCAGGGTATCGGCCCCTACGCCTTCACCATGTCCAACTCGTCGCTCACCAGCGGCGCCGTGATTGCGGAGTGGGCGTGGAACAACAAGGGCTGGAAGACCGCCTACAGCCTGCTCGATACCTCGATCGAGTACGACAAGGCGATCTGCGCCGGCTTCAAGACACGCTTCGAGAAGCTGGGCGGCGTCATGCTGGGCGAGGACACCTTCAAGCAGGACGATGCGTCCATCGCCTCGCAGATCACACGTTTCAAGCAGGTGGCAGAGGAGAAGGGCGAGCCTGACCTGCTCCACGTCTGCTCCTACGGCGCCGGCGCGAACGCCGCGATCCGCCAGATCAGGGCGGCCGGCATCGACACGCCGATCTCGGGCGGCGATTCGATGGACGGCGACTACTGGACCGAGGCCATCGGCAACCTCAATGACCACTACACCGGCACTTACGGCTCGGTGTTCGGCGACGATCCCAGGCCCCGGGTCAACGAGTTCTTCGACCGCTACGAGGAAGTGCACGGCGAGCGGGTGTGCTGTTCGTTCGCGCTCTCGGGCTACAGCATCATCCAGGCGCTCGCCATCGCCATCGATCGGGCGGGCACCATCGACAGCGACGCGGTGCTGGCCGAGCTCAACAAGTTCGACAAGGAGCCGCTGCTGGTGGGTCCCACCACGTTCACCGAGGACCTGCACATCAACCTCGAGCGGCCCCAGGCGATCATCGGGATCAAGGACGGCAAGGGCTACTTCGTCGACCTGATCCAGCTGCCGGAACCGCCGCCGCTGCAGCTCATCTTCAAATAGGCACAGACCCGGTGGGCGGTCCGCGAAATCCAATCTCGCGGGCCGCCCCCGTTTTCCCGGTCGCGGCGCCGCGGCCGACGGCCGCCGCCTGACGCCGCCAGTCGTTCGAGGGGCCTTCTTCGGTGCAAGCGGTCGTTCAGAACATCATCGACGCTCTGAGCCTGGGGAGTCTGTTCGCGCTCACCTCCCTCGGCATCGGGCTGATCTTCGGCATCATGCGCCTGATCAACTTCGCCCATGGCGACTTGATCATGATTGGCGCTTACGCCCTGATCGTGCCGTCCGCCGCCGTGGCGCCGCAGCTCTTCATCGGCGCCTGGCACCCGGCGGCGGTGGTGGCGGCGATCATTCTCATCGTCATCATCTTCGCCGTCGCCTGCGAACGGCTGGCGTTCAGGCCGCTCCGCGATGCCGACCCCTCGGTGCTGCTGATCGCCTCCTTCGCGCTCAGCTTCTTTCTCCAGAACCTGGTGTTGCTCATCTATGAGGGCCGGCCCAAGGGTGTGGATCTCTGGCCGGTGCTGACCGATCCTTTCCTGCTCGGCGACATTCGCCTGCCGCGCCTGCAAATCGTGATGATCGCTGCGACCGCGGCGCTGCTGCTGCTGCTCGTCGCATTCCTCAAGCGCACGGCGATCGGGCGCCAGATGCGGGCTGCGTCCGAGGACTTCATGATGGCACGCTTCCTGGGTGTGCGCGCCAACCGGGTGATCGCCGCGGCCTTCGCGATCTCGGGTCTTCTCGCGGCCGTGGTCTCGCTGCTCTTCGTCGTGCAGAACGGCGTGCTGAAGTTCGACATGGGCGTGCCGCTGGTGCTCGCCGCGTTCGTCGGCACCGTCGTCGGCGGCATGGGCAGCCTGACGGGCGCGGTGGTCGGCGGCTTCGTGGTGGGTGTCGCCAGCGTCTTCTTCCAGATCGTGCTGCCGCTCGAGATGCGGCTCAACCGGGATGCCTGGGTCTACGGGCTCATCCTGGTCATCCTCCTGCTCAGGCCCGGCGGCATCGTCAAGGTGAAGGCGGTCGAGGAACGGATCTGACCGTGCTTCGTGAAATCCGCCCCGCTGCTGTTGGTCGTTACCTGTGGGAGCCCGGGACTCTCGGCTTGGGCCTCCTTGTGCTCTCCCTGATCATTTGGGGGACCGGCGACAAGGTCATCGAGCGCACGCTCACGGTCGCGCTCATCAACACCGTCATGGTGATCGGCCTCTACATCTTCATCGGCAATTCCGGTGTGCTGGCCTTCGGCCACATGGCTTTCGCGCTGATCGGCGCCTATGCGGTCGCCTGGTTCACCATGTCGCCGTTCAAGAAGAGTTTTGCGCTCGACCTCCCCACATTCCTGGCCGAGAACACGCTGCCGCTGCTGCCGTCGGCGATCATCTCCTCGCTGCTGGCTGCGCTCGTCGCTCTCGTCGTCGGCATCCCATTGATGCGATTGAGCGGCATCGCCGCCAGCATCGGCACCTTCGCGGTGCTGATGATCTTCTACACGCTCTACTCCAACTGGGATTCCTGGACCTTCGGCGCGAGCACGCTGGTGGGCATTCCCATCTACGTCAACTTCTGGGTGGCGCTCGCTTGGGCCGGGGTCGCACTGCTGGTCGCCACGATCTATCAAAAGTCCCGCTTCGGCCTGGCACTCCGCGCCTCGCGCGAAAACGAGGCGGCGGCGCGCGCGGTCGGCATCAACGTGCCCACCCAGCGGCTCATCGCCTTCGTGCTGAGCGGGTTCTTCATGGGACTGGGCGGGGTGCTGCAGGCCCACTACGTGGGCTCCATCGTGGTGCGCGGCTTCTGGCTGGGCCCCACCTTCATCGCGCTGGCCATGCTGATGATCGGCGGCCAGCGGAGCCTCACCGGCGCCGTGGTGGGCGTGATCGTGGTCTCGGCCCTGCAGGAGGTGCTGCGCCAGATCGAGGTCGTCATCGAGCAATACGGGCTGAGCCAGCTCGTCATCGCGCTCCTGATGCTGACCATCCTCATCCTCCGCCCGCGCGGCATCGCGAAGGGGCGGGAAATCCCCTGGCCCTTCGCCCGCCAGGCCGCGGCGACACCGGTGCGAAAGGAAGCAGCAGCGGTGCCCGCGATCGTGGCGGCGGGCGGCGACGTGGAGGAGCGGCTGGAGGCGCACGACATCTCGGTCAACTTCGAGGGCCTGGCGGCCGTCGACGAAGTCACGGTGTCGATGGGCCGGCACGAGATATTCGGGCTGATCGGACCCAACGGCGCCGGCAAGACGACGCTGGTGAACGTGCTGACCGGCTTCCAGAAACCGACGCATGGCAGGGTCGTGCTCGCCGGCGTCGACGTTACCGGCATGCCGCCGCACCGGATCGGCCGCCGCGGGCTCGCACGGACCTTCCAGGCGGTGCGGCTCTACCCCGACATGCTGGTGATCGAGAACCTGGAGGCCGCCGCTGTCGGCACCGGCCTCAGCCGGCGCGAGGCGTCGCGGCGCGCACGCGCCATCCTGGAGTGGATGAACTTCACGGATAAGGCCTACGATCACGCGGATACCTTGCCCTACGGCGACGAGCGCCGGGTCGGCATCGGCCGCGCGCTGGCGATGGCGCCGCATTTCGTTCTGCTGGACGAGCCCGCCGCCGGTATGAGTGACGCCGAGTGCGACGACCTGATGGCGCTGATCTCGCGCATTCCCGGCGATTTCGGCTGCGGCGTATTGTTGATCGAGCACAATATGCGCGTGATCATGGGAGTCTGCGATCGCATCCACGTGATCGATAGCGGGCGGACCATCGGCGAAGGGACGCCGCAGGAGATTCAGGCCAATCCTGAAGTGATCCGCGCCTACCTCGGCACGCGGTCGGAGCGGGACGATGCTTGAGGTCGACAACATCAGCGTGAGTTACGGCCGCATCCCGGCGGTGCGGGGCGTCAGCCTCACCGTGGACGAGGGCGAGATCGTGACCCTGGTCGGGCCGAACGGCGCGGGCAAGTCGACTACGCTCATGACCATCGCGGGCGCGCTGACCCCTACCGAGGGCACCGTGCGGCTCAATGACGAGGTGATCGTGGGCAAGGGGCCGGAGAACATCGCGCGCCTCGGGGTCTCCTTTGTACCCGAGGGGCGCCATGTCTTCACCCGGCTCACGGTGGAGGAGAACATCCGCCTCGGCACCGACATGCGCTCCGACAAGAAGCAGATCGAGGAGGACTTCGAGCGCGTGCTGGACTACTTCCCCTTCATGCGCGATCGCTTGTCGACGCCGGGCGGCAAGCTCTCGGGCGGGGAGCAGCAGCAGCTCGTGATCGGACGCGCGCTGATGACGGCGCCCAAGATCATCCTGGTGGACGAGCCCTCGCTCGGCCTCGGCCCGCTCATCGTCGACAGGGTTTACGAGATTCTACAGTCCCTGCGCGAGGCCGGGAACACGCTGCTGGTGGTGGAGCAGAGCACCCACCGCGCGCTGGAGAATGCCGACCGGGTCTACGTGCTGCGGAGCGGACAGATCGAGCTCACGGGGCGGAGCAACGAGCTCACCGACGAGGAGCTGGAGCGCGCTTACTTCGGCTTCGAAGAGGCCGCCGAGCGTGAGGACGTGCATTTCTAGAGCGTTTCCGCTTTACGCTGAAACGCTCTAGAAATTTATTGCTCACGGCAGCCGGCCCACGGCCGGCGCCTCCGCGTCGCGCGTCCACGCGCGCGTGCGCGCGATGGCGCCGCAGGAGCGGCGGGCCGCAGTCGTGGCCTGTCGCGCGTCCGTCAAAGACGGACTCGCTCTGAGGGAGGCGAAACCCCTGCCAAGGGCCCCGGCGGTCGCCTCTCGTCTCTCAGGCTCCTCGACCAGCCCGGCGAGCCGGACGCATCGTAGTTCAGGCTAGGGCGCGGGCCGGGCACCGAAGATCGCGGTGCCGATCCTGACGTGGGTGGCGCCAAGCGCGATCGCGATGCGGTAATCGGCCGACATGCCCATGCTGAGCTTGCGGAGCCCGTGGCGTGCGGCCAGCTCCCTTAGCAATGTGAAGTGGAGGGCAGGGTCCTCGGCGGCAGGCGGGATGCACATGAGCCCAACTACGGGCAGCATCAGGTCGTCCCGGCACTGCGCGAGTAGCGTATCGAGGCCGTCCGGCAGCACGCCGGCCTTCTGCGGCTCTGCGCCGGTGTTGACCTGGATGAAGCAGTGCGGGCGCTTCCCCTGGCGGTCCATCTCGCGGGCGAGCGCTGCAGCCAGCTTCAGCCGGTCGATGGCGTGGATGGCGTCGGCGACCGCCACGGCGTCCCGCGCCTTGTTGGTCTGCAGCGCGCCGATGTAGTGAAGCACCGCACTGGGCCACTCGGCGCGGAGCGTCTGCCACTTCCGGCTCGCCTCCTGCATCCTGTTCTCGCCATAGGTGGTATGGCCGGCGGCGAGCGCGGGCAGGATGCGGCTTGGGGGGTGTCCCTTGGAGACCGCGATCAGCGTAATCTCGCCCGCGTCGCGTCCGGCAGCGCGCGCCGCGTCCTGGACCTCGGCGATAACGGCGGCCAGATTGGCCGCGACATCGACGGCCTGCGGGCCGTCTTCGACGGAAGCGGGAGATGCGTGGGCCATGGGCGCCTGAGTTGAGCGAGCGATGGGAACGCTAGCAGAGGCGGCGGCCGGTCTCAAACAAGCGGCGGGGAGCACCTTGCCCGCGCTCATCCTGATGACCGACGAGGCGCGGCTCGCCGATCCGCTCCCGGCAGCTCGCGCGCTGCCGGCGGGGAGCGCCATCATCCTCCGCCACTATGGCGTATCGGAGCGCGCGGCGCTCGCCCGCCAATTGGCCGCCATCGCGCGCCGGCGCGGGCTGGTTCTGCTGGTAGGGGAGGATCCAGTGCTCGCGCGGCGTGTCGGCGCGGCAGGCGTCCATCTGCCGGAGCGCGCGATTCGCCGGGCTGGTGCGGTGCGCTGGCAGCGGGAATGGCTGGTCACCGCCGCCGTCCATTCCCCTGCGGCGTTGCGCACGGCTGCGGCTTGCGGCGCGGACGCGGCCCTGCTCGCCCCGGTCTTCACCACCGCGAGCCACCCGGATGCCCGCGCCCTCGGCCTCCACCGCTTCGCGGCTCTCGCGCAGGCGAGCCCGATCCCGGTCTATGCCCTCGGCGGTATCGACGGCGCCCGTGCGCGCCTGTTGCGGGGCAGCGGGGCAGTCGGAATCGCCGGCATCGGCGGACTCATCCTGCAGGTCATGCCTCGCTCGTGAGCGCCACGTTCCGCTCGAGACAGACGATTAGGGAAGGTCTGAATAAGTGCCTCCTGCATTTCTCAGACGCGCAAGGCGGAAGCGCGCTTTCCGCTTTGCTCACATTTTCAGTGACTTACAGCCACCGAAAATGGTGGCACATCCCTGTGCCACGGGAACCCCTGATAAATCAGAGGTTCCCTAGTTCTCACCGAGAGTTCGGGTCGTTCTGGCGCTCGATAAACGCCTACATCTCCGCAAACTTGCATCCGGAATCGGAATGCGCCGCGGAGAACGGCACACGATCGAAAAGACGTTGCGACAGCGCCAATCCATTACGTCTGAGAAATAGTCGAGCAACCAGTGACCTGCCCCCGTCGACTGGTCCAAGTCGAATGTTAGTGCATTGCGGGTTTGCCGGCCAAGCTGGGTGACCGGCGGAGCGTAGCGGAGCCGGGCGGCCAGCTTGGCATGATGATCGTCTCCGGGGCCGGCGGCCGGTATCCCAGGCTGCTGTGTGGGCGCACGGCGTTGTAATGGCACCGCCACGATTCGATGAGAACCTGGGCTTCCTTCAGGGTGTAGAAGATCTCCCCGTTCAGGAGCTCGTCGCGCAGCCGCGCATTGAAGCTCTCGATGTAGCCGTTCTCCCAGGGTGAGCCCGGCTCGATGAAGGCGGTGCGGGCGCTGACCGCAGCGATCCACCGCCTGACGGCCTCGGCGACGAACTCCGGACCGTTGTCGGAACGGATCCAGGTCGGAATGCCGCGCAGGATGAACAGGTCGGTCAGCACATCGATGACGTCGATCGAGGAAAGCCTCCTGCGCACCCGGATGACCAGGCTCTCGCGGGTGAACTCGTCCAGGACGTTGAGCATGCGGAAGGCCCTGCCGTCATACGTCCGGTGATGGACGAAGTCGTAGGACCAGACGTGATCCGCCCTCTCGGCGCGCAGCCGGATGCAGGAGCCGTCATTGAGCCAAAGCCGGCCCCGCTTCGGTTGCTTGCCGGGCACCTTCAGCCCCTCGCGCCGCCACAAGCGCTCGATCCGCTTGTCGTTGACCTGCCAGCCGGCATCGCGAAGCAGGGCCGCGATGCGGCGATAGCCGTAACGGCCGTACTGGCGGGCCAGCTCGATCATGTACGCGACCAGGCGGTCCTCGTCGTCGCGGCCGCGCGGGATGCGGCGCTGGGTCGAGCGGTGCTGCCCCAGCACCCGGCAAGCGCGGCGTTCCGAGACCCCGAGCCGGTCACAGACATGATCGATGCACTGGCGCCGGCGCGAGGGGCTTAGAAGTTTCCCCCTGCGGCCTCTTTGAGAATCTGCTTGTCCAGCGTCAGATCGGAGACCGCACGGCGCAGCCGCTCGTTCTCCTTCTCGAGCTCCTTCAAACGGCGGAGCTGATCGCCGCTCATCCCGGCATACTCCTTGCGCCAGCGGTAGAAGGTAACCTCGCTGATCCCAAGCTCGCGGATCGCGTCCGCCATCGACATGCCCTGGCCGTTCAGAACCTCAGCCCGCCGCAGCAGGTTCACGATTTCCTCAGGCTTGTAACGCTTCCTTGCCATCGTCGGTCCTCCTCTTTCCATAACCTAAGGGTGGACCAATCCGATGGGGGAGGATCACCAGTGCGGCACCAGCCGCTCAAGGGTAGCGCGGCCCTAACGGACAATGTTGACGCTCTCGAACTTAAGGGCGTCGAGATACGCGACTTTGCTGGGTCTGGCCGGTTCCTCACCGGCGCTCATCGGCTAGCTTCGGTCCTGGTTGCAGACTTTCGTACCCAGCCGGTACATAGCCGAAGCGCTCCATCTGGGTACGGTGTTGTTCCACCACGCGGCGGACCTGTTTGTCGTCGAGAACAGCGCGCCAGCCATCCACTTTGCCGGCGCGGAAGAATCGCTGCTGCTTCGAGCCGCCCTCTATAAAACCCGAGCGATCCTCTTGTGCGCGCAAGGCCCGGAAGGACGAGTGACGGATGGCTCGATCGATGCGTTCGCGCGGTGGCTTGAGGCCGAGAAAGCCAGCGATCGCGCGAAAAGTCGGGCCGGGACGGCGTTTCATGTCCTCGTAGCGCACGACGTGGAGCGCAGGATGGGATCTGCCGGTCCAGCTCTCGACATGGGTGGACCAGTCGCAGCGATGTTCGGGCACATTGGTCTCTGTTGCGGGCGTTGTGTGTCCAACAATTCCCATCTCGGTAATGATGTCTTCCACTGGACGGTCGACGTGATGAGCATAGGAGAGAGCCACGTCGAGGGGATTGCGTATGATGTAAATCGCGCCTGCGGTGACGCTTTGGGTAATCATGGGCGCGCCGTCCACCTCAACAAATGCGTTGTGGGTCTTGACCAAGGCGGTATCCGGCACGCACTCGGCGAGGAACGCGTGCACCTTGGGCCTGAAGCGCGCGAGATCGGCCGCACTCAGGTCTTCGGGTGCGCGCGGGTCAAAACTTCGGTACCAAGTCGCATCGCTGTCGACGGGTGAAAATTCCGACAGGCGGTTGATGTCAAACGGCGTGCGCGGATTGTGTAAGAGGTTAAGGAGGAAGGCGCGTAGCCAAGTGTTGCCCGACTTCGGGTAGGACGCGAGCCAGAGGATCTTGCTCATCTTGCCCGCTCCCGTATCTTGAATTTCGACCTGAAGGAAACGGGCTTATCGGTCGCGCTGGCTGCACAAGGAGAGGGAGTGGACGTCCTAAAGCGACGGGGCGCCGCCTTCGAGGGGGATGATCTCCACCGCGGTGCCGCGCGCGGCCGCAGGCGCGTGGGGCGGGCGGACGACGAGACACTGCGCCTTCACCAGCAGCGAGAGCATCGAGCTGTCCTGCTTCGCGAACGGCGTGGCGATGAGCGCGCCGCTCTCGTCGCGCGTGAGCGTCGCGCGTAGGTAGTCTTCCCGCTCGTCGTTCTCCCCGACATCGGCGCCGAGGCTCGCCTGCTGAACCATCGGATGGGCGCTCTCGTCGGTGCCGAGCATCCGTGCCATCGCCGGCCTGAGGAAGATCAGCGCGCAGACGAGGGACGAGACCGGGTTGCCGGGCAGGCCGAGCAGGCGGGTGCCGCCGACGGTGCCGAACATCAGCGGCTTGCCGGGTCGCATGGCAATCTTCCAGAAATCGAGCGCGAGCCCTTCGTCCTTGAGCGCGTCGCGGATCAGGTCGTGCTCGCCCACCGAGGCGCCCCCGGTGGTGACCAGCAGGTCCGCGCCGCCTGCACCGGCGGCATGGCGCACGAGGGACTCCGGGTCGTCGCGGGCGATGCCGAGGTCGATGGCCTCGCCGCCGCAGCCTTCCACCACGGCCCTGAGCGCGTGCGTGTTGGAGCTCACGATCTGGTTGGCGCCCAGCGGCTCGCCGGGCATGACGATCTCGTCGCCGGTGGCGAGCAGCGCGATGCGCGGCTTGCGGCGGACCGTGAGCCACGGCTGGTTCATGGCGGCGGCGAGGCCGATGGCGCGCGCATCCAGCCGCCGGCCTGCCGGGACGCCCACTTCGCCCGCACGAAAGTCGAGCCCGGCTGGGCGGATGTAGCGGCCCCCCGGCGCGCCCGCGCGTACGGCGATGGCATCGCCGTCGGCCTCGGTGTTCTCCTGGATTACGATGGTGTCGGCGCCGTCGGGCACCGGGGCGCCTGTAAAGATTCGCACGGTCTCGCCGGGCCCGACCGTGCCCTCGAATCGCGCGCCGGCCGGAACGCTGCCGATCTGGCGCAGCGTGGTGGGCGGATCCGCGACATCGGCAGCCCGCGCCGCGTAGCCGTCCATCGCCGAAACGGCGAAGGGCGGCTGCGTGAGGCGGGCAACGACATCAGCCGCCAGCACGCGGCCGTGGGCCGCGGCCAAGGGAACGGTCTCCGCCGGCAGCGGCGAGAAGGCGGCGGTGATGCGGGCGACGGCCTCTGCGACCGGGATCATCGGTCAGGGCGCCTTGAATTCGCCGGACCGGCCGCCCGCCTTGTGGGTGAGCCGCACGTCGGTGATGCGCATGCCGCGATCGGCGGCCTTGCACATGTCGTAGACGGTGAGCGCGGCGACGCTCGCGGCGGTCAGCGCCTCCATCTCGACCCCGGTGCGCGCGGTGATGCGGCAGCTTGCCTCGATGTCGATGGCACCCGCTGCTTCGTCGCAGGCGAGCGTCACGTCGACGGCGCTGAGCGCGAGCGGGTGGCAGAGCGGGATCAGATCGGCGGTCCGCTTGGCGGCCATGATGCCGGCGAGGCGGGCGACGCCCAGCACGTCGCCTTTGGCGACGCCGCCTTCCGCGATCAGGCGCACGGTCTCGGGCTTCATCAGCACCCGCGCCCGCGCCGTCGCCCGGCGCTGGGTGACCTCCTTCTCGGTCACGTCCACCATGCGCGCCTTGCCTTCTTCGTCGATGTGCGTGAGCCGCGCCATGGCTCAGCCCTCCGCTGCCTGGGCGGCGGGCGTCTCGGCGGGCGCAGGGGCGAGCAACGCTGCCGTCGCCGCCGCGACATCTGCCTGGCGCATGAGGGATTCGCCAACCAAAAACCGGCGCACGCCGAGCGCCGTCATGCGCACGATGTCTTCAGGGCTATGCAGGCCGCTTTCACAGATGACGGGCGGCCCACCGGCCGCGAGCGGCGCGAGGCGCTCGGTGGTCGCGAGATCGACCTCCAGTGTCTTCAGGTTGCGGTTGTTGATGCCGAGCAGCGAGGCGTCGAGCTGGAGCGCGCGCCGGAGCTCGGGCTCGTCATGCACCTCAACCAGCGTGTCCATGCCGAGCTCCGCCGCCGCCGCCGCAAGTTCTGAGGCCTGGTCGTCGCTGAGAGCCGCCATGATGAGCAGGATGCAGTCCGCGCCCAGCGCCCGCGCTTCGACCACCTGATAGGGGTCGAGCATGAAATCCTTGCGCAGCACGGGGAGCGAGACCGCCGCGTGCGCCTCGGTGAGATACCGGTCCTCGCCCTGGAAGTAGTCCTTGTCCGTCAGCACCGAGAGGCAGGCCGCGCCGCCGGCGGCGTAGGCGGCGGCCAGCGCCGGCGGGTCGAAGTCGGCGCGGATCAAGCCCTTGCTCGGCGATGCCTTCTTGAGCTCGGCGATGAGCGCCGGCCGCCCAGTGTCGGCGACCGCGGCGAGCGCCCGAGCGAAGCCGCGCGGTGGTTCGACGGCGAGCGCCCGATCGGCAAGCGCCGCCTGGGAGACGGCCCGCTTGCGGGCGGCGATATGGTGCCGCTTGTCGTCGCAAATCTTCGCGAGGACGTCGCTCATCGGCCGGCGGCTCCCTGGGCCTCGGCGGGCGTGCCCCGGCCGCTGATCTCGATCAGCCGGTCGAGTGCGGCCTGGGCTCTGCCGCCGTCAACCGCCTCTGCGGCCGAGCGCACACCCTCCCGCAAGTCGCCCGCGCGCCCGGCGACCACGAGCGCAGCGGCGGCATTGAGCAGCACGATATCGCGTGCGGGTCCGGGCTCACCCGCGAGCACGGCGCGAACGATACCGGCGTTGGTCTCCGGGTCGCCGCCCTTCAGGTCGTCGGGCGCAGCCAGCGGCAGGCCGGCGACCTCCGGCACGACCTCGAAGCGGCGGATCGTGCCGCCGTCGAGCTCCACGACGGCGGAGGGGCCCGTGGTGGTGAGCTCGTCCGTGCCGTCGCTGCCGTGGACCACCCAGACATGCTCGGAGCCGAGATTTCGCAGCACCTCGGCCATCGGACCCGTCCATTTCGGGTCAAACACGCCGATCACCTGGCGCTTGGCGCCGGCCGGGTTCGAGAGCGGGCCCAGCAGGTTGAAGACGGTGCGCGTGCCGAGCTCGACGCGGGTGGGCCCGACGTGGCGCATGGCGCCGTGGTGCCGGGGCGCCATGAGGAAGCCGATGTTGGCCTCCCACAGGGCGTCCCGGACGAGCGTCATGTCGGCGTCGATGGTCACGCCCAGGGCGGCGAGCAGGTCGGCCGAGCCCGAGCGTGAGGAGAGCGCGCGGTTGCCGTGCTTGGCGACCGGCACGCCACAGCCCGCAGCCACCAGCGCTGCGGCGGTCGAGATGTTGAAGGTGCCCTTCGCATCGCCGCCGGTGCCGCAGGTGTCGATGGCGCCCTCGGGCGCGTCGATGCTCAGCGCACGGGCGCGCATGGCCTGGGCGCCGCCGGTGATCTCGTCCACCGTTTCGCCCCGCACCCGCAGCGCCATGAGGAAGCCGCCCATCTGCGCCGGCGTCGCTGCGCCCTCCATCATCGCGTCGAAGGCGGCGCGCGATTCGTCGACCGTGAGCGACGCGCCGGTCGCGATGCGCCCGATGAGCGCCTTGAAGTCGGTGGAATCCGTCATGGAGGTCAGAAGCCCGCTCGCTCCACCACCGGCATCGGGCGGCACGGCCCGGCCGATTCGCCCCGTGTTATAGCTGGTTCTCGACGAAACGCCATGCGGTGTGGGCGCTGCCGGCCGAGGTGGGCATCCACCGCGGCCTCACGGCTCGGGGTAGGCGTCGAAGGCGATGCCGATGCGCTCGCCCGGTCCCTTGAAGGGCAGCGTCCCGTGAAAGACGTAAGACGGGAAGAGTAGTGCGGTGCCGGCGCGCGGCGGGAGGCTGACGCAACGGAACGTGCTGCCTTCGGGCAGGTCGTGGTCGGGACGGCCGAACTCGAGCCAACCGCCGTGGTCTTCGCTCTCGGCACCGATCTGCGGGGGCACCGCGACGTAATAGACCCCGCTCAGCCACGCGCTCTCGTGAATATGCGGCGGGTGCCGCCCGCCGGCCGTCAGGATCGAGGCGATCAGCGTCAGGCGATAGCGCCGGGGGATACGTGCGAGAAAGGGGCTCTCGGGGTCCGCCGTCAGCGTCTCCCGGTAGGCGTCGATGGCGGCGCGCAGTGCGCGCTCCAGGCCGCGGATGGGTGGGCTCGGCGCCGCCAGCATGTCCTGGGTCACCGCGCCATTGCGGGTCACGCGGTTGGGCGGCTCCCAGACCAGGGAGGGCGCCTCGCGAACGGCGGTTGCCAGCGCTTCGTTGAAGGTTTCGATGTCGCCGCTGCCGAGCGGAGGCGTGAGGGAGACCCGCGTCACGAAGCGGTCGAAGTCGTAGAGGTTGCTGCCGGCCTCACTTTCGCCCCCGATCTGTTCGGCGAGCGCGCGGGTCGCCAGCGCGTTCTGGCAGAAGGGGTCGATGGCGAGCGCGGTGGCACAGGCGGCCAGCGCACGATCCACCGCGCCGAGGGCGAGATGAGTCCGCGCCAGCCGGTGGTGCGCCTGCAGATCGTAAGGGTCGAGGGCAATGGCCTTGCGGTAGGCCGTTGCAGCCTCCTCGCCCATGCCGGCCGCGCTGAGCGCGTTACCAAGATTGGTATGGGCGTTGGCGTAGTCGGGGCGGAGCGCGACGGCGCGTTCCAGCACGTCGCGGGCCTCGGCGGTCTGTCCGGTCTCGAGCAGGAGGATGCCGAGGCTGTTGTGCGCCTCGGCGTAGGTGGGCGCCACCTCGGTCGCCTGGCGCAGCAGTACGGCCGCCTCGTCGAAGCGACTGCAGCGGTAGCGGGCGACGCCGGCATAGTGGAGGACGCTGGGATCGGCCGCCCCATCCCCCGCCAGCAGCTTCGAGAGGAGCTGGTCCGCCCTCTGTGGGCGGCCTTCCTTCATGTGGCGCGCGGCGCGGGCGAGGACGTCCCCGTGCGCGACACCCTTGGCGCCCGCGCGGGGACCGGCGGTGCCGGCCGCCGACTGCCGCGACTGCCGTCGTCTCGCCCGTCGGTTCATCGTGTCCGCCGTCGAGTGCGGACGATGGGGCGCTTTTCTGTTCGCGTGGCGCTGCTCCGGCCCTTGGTCCTGCCGACGCGTGCTGCGCTCAGCGGGCGGTCAGGCCGACGTTGATCATCGGCGTTTCCATGGCGGAGCCGAGGATGATCATCAGGGCCAGGAATACCCAGAACACGTTGTCGGCGCAGAGCTGGATAACTCGCTTGGCCTTCGGGTTCATGGTCCCGCTCCTCTCGTCGCCGCCGTCGCTGGCCGACACCAATGATTCCAAGTGAGCAGGAAGAACGCAACCGTCCGTAGACTTGGGGCCGGCTACGAATTTCGTAGCCAAGTAACCCGAATTTCGTAAATGTCGTGAATGGCTTGTCGCTCTGTTGACATTATCGTTCAACGGGAGAGACTATCGCGGATACGGACACATCCTGTCGTCACAGCGGCGGCGGTCCGTGCGCTGCCCCTCGGGGTGAGAGCATCGGGAGAAACCAAGGGAGAGTTCTACTATGCGTGTCAACCGACGTACCATCCTCAAGGGAGCGTTGGCGGGAACTGCCGGTGTCGCGGCTGCATTCCCCCACATCTACATCAAGGACTTCGGGCAGGCCTGGGGCGCGAAGCCCTGGATCTACGAAGACGAGCCCATCAAGGTCGGCATGCTCTGGTCGCAGACCGGCAACCTCTCGGTTGTCGAGAACGATTCGACCCAGGTCTCGCTCTACGCGGTCGACGAGATCAACGCGGCAGGCGGCATCGCCGGCAAGATGGTCGAGCCGGTGGTGGTCGACGCCAAGTCCGACATCAAGGTCTATTCGGAGAAGATCACGCAGCTCATTCTGAGAGACCGCGTGGTGTCGGTGCACGGCAGCTACACCTCGGCGAGCCGCCGTGCGGTCATGCCGATCGTGATGAAGTGGGACCACCTTTACTACTACCCGACCTGCTACGAAGGCCGGGAGTGCATGCAGAACATCATCAACACCGGGCCGCTCGCCAATCAGCACTCGTATGACCTGGTTCCGTTCATGGTGGAGAACTTCGGCCCCAAGACCTATCTGGTCGGCTCCAACTACATCTGGCCGAAAGAGTCCAACAAGAACGTCAAGGTCTGGCTTGAGCGGGCCGGCGGCGAGGTGCTGGGCGAGGACTACATCCCCCTCGGCGGCTCCGAGTTCGCGCCGGTCTTCAACAAGATTCGCCAGCAGCAGCCGGACTGGATCATGTCGACGGTGGTCGGCGATTCCGATATCGCGCTGCACCGGCAGTTCCTGCAAGAAGGCTTCAAGTCCGACAAGACGCCGATCGCATCGCTTACCACCGGTGAGATCGAGACCCGCGCCATGGGCAACGAGGCCGGCGCCGGTCACTTCCTGTCTGCACCTTACTTCCAGACCCTGCAGAACCCGACCAACGAGAAGTTTGTGGAGGGTTATCTCTCGAGCCAGTACGGCGGCGGGGGCGTCACCCACTACAACATGGAAGAGACCTATCTCGGGATCTACGTGTGGAAGAAGGGTGTCGAGCGCGCCCTCGAGGAGACCGGCGGCGACTGGGAAGCCATCACGCCGCGCATGATCCGCGACGTCAGCGGTAACTGGCGCGACCAGGGCCCGGTGACGCTGAGCGACGAGGAGAGCCCGGAGGGCAAGGTCTGGATCGATCCGGACAACTTCAACATCTGGCTCAAGCCCAAGATCGGCCAGTGCGGTGCGGACGGTCAGTTCACCATCGTGCGCCAGGCCGACGAGCACGTCGGGCCGGATCCCTTCGCGATCTATCCCGAGCGCGGCGTCTGCAAGGCCGACGGCCTGCACCGGCCCGACGGGACGGTTCAGAAGGACGTTCTGTAAGACACCTGTTTGATCTGGTAGTGTCGGGGCGGAGGGGCAGTTCCTCCGCCCCGCCGCTCCCCGGCGGGGGAGGAAGGCGGCGGCCGGCTGACTTCACGGGCACGCACTTGCGGGGCACTGTCGGCAAGACCGCAACAGGGAGAGAGGCGAGACTCAATTCATGAGCGTCCACGATTTCTGGACACCCTTCGCCGCAGAACCGTTCATTAATGCGCTGATTATCGGGCTCAGCCTGGCCAGCATCTGGCTGGTCGCGGCGCTGGGCCTGACCATCATTTACGGCACCATGGGCGTCATCAACATGGCCCATGGCGAGTTCATCATGCTGGGGGCCTACTTCACCTGGATGATGCAGTATTTCGGCGGGTTCCCCTGGCTGCTCTGCCTGCCGATCTCCTTCGTGCTTGTCGGCTTCATCGGATGGTTGGTCGAACGCGGCCTCATACGACACTTGTACGACCGACCATTGGACACGCTCCTCGCGACATGGGGCGTGTCCTTGGTCTTCATCCAGAGCATCCGGCTGATCTTCGGCGGCGAGCCGCAATACGTCGAGGTGCCCGACTGGCTGACCAGCGTGATGACGATCGACTTCGTCCACGTGCCGTGGATCAGGATCTTCATCTTCTTCGCGGCGCTGGCGCTGGTCGCCATGACCTGGGCAATCCTGTTCAAGACCAATATCGGCATCCAGGTTCGCGCCGTCATGCAGAACCCGCAGATGGCGGCGTCGTTCGGCATCAATTCGAGCCGGGTGTACGGCCTCACCTTCGCCTATGGGGCGGGCCTCGCGGGAATCTCGGGCTCCATGTTCGCGGGCCTGAAGACGATCTTCCCGGACATGGGGCTGGGCTACGTGGTCGAGGCCTTCCTGGTGGTGGTGACGGGCGGCGGCGAGCTATTCGGCAGCCTGGCGACAGCCGGCATCATGGGCGAGATGTTCTCGATCTTCTCCTACTTCACGAACGACACCTTCGCCCGCTTCGTGCTGTTCATCCTGATCGTGATCTTCCTGCGCTTCCGTCCGCAGGGGATCTTTGCGCCCAGCATGGCGCGGCGCTAGGGCAGGGTGAACGTCATGTTGTTGGAAAGGTTGAAACTGGAGCCAACGGGGCAGCGGCAGAACCTCTATCACGACAAGCGCGCGCAGTGGGCGATGTACGTCGTCGCCTTCGGCGCGCTCGCCACCATCCCCGTGTTCATGGGCGACGACCCCTTTGCGCTCAACCAGTTCGCGCGCTACGGCGTCTTCGGCATGCTGGCGCTTTCGGTGAGCCTGGTGTGGGGCTTTGGCGGCATCCTCAGCCTGGGCCAGGGAATCGCCTTCGGCATGGCGGCCTACGGCATGGGCGCCACCATGCAGATGCAGTACCAGGATCCGGAATACGACCCGATCCCGAGCTTCATGCTGACCAACGAGCTGGAGGAGCTGCCCACGGTCTGGGAGCCCTTCTGGCATACCGAAGTCGGGCTGATCCTAGCGCTCGGAATCCCGACGCTCTTCTTCATCATCTTCGGCTTCCTGATGTTCCAGGCGCGCCTGGCCGGCGCCTTCGTCGCCATCATGACGCTCGCCATGCTCGGCGCCTGGTACAACATGGCCTACGACATGCAGCCGTTCACGGCGGGCTTCAACGGTATCTCGCCGCCCAGTTCGTTCCAGGCGTTCGGCGTCGATGTGGACCCCTACAGCAGCATGATCTACTGGGTGGCGCTCGGTGTTCTGGCCGCGCTGACGCTCGGGACCAAGGCACTGCTTGCGAGCAAATTCGGCACCATAATTCAGGCGATACGCGACGACCCCGAACGCGCGCGTTTCCTCGGCTACAACGTCGCCTTCTATCAGGTGACGGTGTTCACGATTTCCGGCCTCATCGCCGCGATCGCGGGCATCGTTTGGGTGATGATCGTCCAGTACGTCTCGCCGACGTCGCTGGAGATCTTCTTCAGCATCACCATGGTAATCTGGGCCGCTGTCGGCGGCAGGCTCTCGCTGTTCGGCGCGATCTTCGGCGCCATCTTCATCAACACGATCCAGAGTTACGTGGGCGACGAGTTCCAGGCCGCCTGGTTCGTGATCCTCGGCACGATCTTCATCGTCGTCGTCCGCTTCCTACCGAAGGGAATTGCCGGCCTGTTCGAAATGATCATCGGCCTCGTCCCCTATCGCGGCCGCGCGCCGGTTCAGCCGACCCTCGGCCCCCGGCGGGCATCGGACTAGGAGGACGCGGGCGTGAGCGCGATTCTGGAAGTCACGGAGGTGACCAAGGCCTACGACGAGTACAAGGTCGTCGACAGCTTCAGCTTCCAGGTCGATGAGGGCGAGCTGCGCTGCCTGCTCGGGCCGAACGGTGCGGGCAAAACCACGACGATGGACCTGATCACCGGCCGTCAGAAGGTGACGGCGGGCAAGATCATGTTCCAGGGCCGCGAAATCACGGGCCTGCCGGAGCACCGGATCGTGAAGCACGGGATCGGCCGCAAGTTCCAGGTGCCGGCGGTGTTCAGGGACCTCACCGTGCGCGAGAACCTGCAGGTCGCCAACAGCCGAAACACCAATCCCTTCATCAACATGATCACGTTCCGCCAGCGGGCGGGGCGCGACAAGCTGGACGAGATCGTCGAGCTTGTCGGGCTCCAGGAACGGCTGGACGAGCTCGGCGGCAATCTCAGCCACGGCGAGACCCAGTGGCTCGAGATCGGCATGGTGCTCACCCAGGATCCCAAGCTCCTGCTCATGGACGAGCCCACCGCCGGCATGACCGAGCAGGAGACCCACCGCACCTCCGAAATCTTCAACCGTCTGAAGGGCACGCGAACTCTCGTCGTGGTCGAGCACGACATGGCGTTCGTGCGCGAGATCGCCGACATCATCACGCTCATGCATCTGGGCAAGACACTGGCAGAGGGCCCCATGCATGAGGTGGAGAACGATCCAAGGGTGCGCGAGGTCTATCTCGGCGCCGAGGGCATCAGCGATGCTGCTTGAGCTGGAAGGCGTCACATCCTTCTACGGCAAGACGCCGATCCTGCAGAACGTGAGCCTGGGCGTTGCCCACGGCCACTGCATGGCGGTGCTGGGGCGGAACGGCGTCGGCAAGACGACGCTGGTGCGCACCATCATGGGGCTGACCACGCGCATGACTGGCACGCTCAGGATTGCCGGCGAGGACGCGAGCGACATGCCCACGCACCAGCGCTCCGAGATCGGCATCGGCTACATCCCGCAGGGGCGCGGCATCCTGCCCAAGTTCTCGGTGCGGGAGAACATCCTGCTCGGGACCTTCGCCCGCAACGACAAGCGGCGGAAGATCCCCGACATGTGCCTCGACCTCTTTCCTTATCTGGCTGAGAACCTGGACAAGCGGGCGGGGCAGCTCTCGGGCGGTCAGCAGCAGCAGCTCGCGATCTCGCGCGCGCTCGCGACCGATCCGAAGATCCTGCTGCTCGATGAGCCGACGGAAGGCATCCAGCCCAACATCGTGCAGGAGCTCGAAGCCACGATCATGCGGCTCAACACCGAAGTCGGGCTCACGCTCGTGCTCACGGAGCAGCACATCAAGGTTGCGCGCGAGCTTTCGCACGAGTTCGTCATCATGGACAACGGTCTGGTCGTCGAGGGTGGCCCCATTGACGCATTGACCGACGAGGTCGTCGACAAGTACCTGACGATCTAGGCATACGAGGGCCGAGGCAGCAGACGCGAGGGGGGACCCAGAATGATCCGTATTCCGCCAAAAGGCAGTCCCGATCGGGATCGTCTCATCGAGGAGCACAAGGCGTGCATCGAGTCCATGAAGGGCGTTGCCGGCTGCTCGATCCTGCGCTGCGCGACACCGGGCGACACCACCGAGGTCAGCGGCGGCATTCACGAGGACTTCCAACTCAACCGCGTGCTGCTGCGGATGCGGGCCCAGCCGGCGAAGGGCAAGCTCGTGGTGGTCTGCACCAAGATCGAGAAGGAGTGGCGCATCGCGCGGTGCTCCGGCATCCGCGGCGTGCCGCCGGAGTTCGTCTCCGACAAGGTGTACGACAACGAGCAGGACCCGCAGCACGACATCTTCCTGATGCGGCTCGACGAGTTCCCGGAGACCGACGGCTTCCCCGAGCATTTCCACCAGGGTTGGAAGCGCCGGGACGACAATTGGGCCGCGTCCTAGGGCGCGGGCCTAAGCGATCATTCCGGGGTTCCACGCGGTAACCGATCAGGACGCGCGAGCGGCCGCCAGGGCCCGCGCGATTTAGGGGAGAGACACCCGATGGCTTGGATGAGACTGACGGGATATGCGGACAAGTTCGGCGTCCATCCCGGCGACACGATCCGCTTCTATGTGAATTGCGACGGGCCGAAGTCCTACGACGCCCAGCTCGTGAAGATGATCAACGGCGACACCAACCCGCGCGGGCCGGGCCTGATCGAGCGCAAGAGGCGGGCGTCGCTCAACGGCAGCTACAAGGGCCGCCGTCAGGTCATCCACAGCGGCTCCTACGGCTGCGTGGAGGACAATTCGCAGCTCCGCGTGCAGAGCTTCACGCTGCAATGCTGGGTCTGGCCAACGACGCCGAAAACTCATCCCAAGTACTGGAAGCACGGCGCCCAGGGCCTGGTCACCAAGTGGCACAGGAACAAGGGCTACGGCCTCTTCATCAACGAGGACGGCTGCGCCGAGCTCCGCATCAACGGCAAGAAGGTCACGACCGGCGCGCCGCTGCGCGACCATGCCTGGCACTTCCTCGCCGCGACCTACAACGCCGAGACCGGTCAGGCGATCCTCTATCACGAGCCGCAGGTGGTCTACGCCCTCGACCCGGTGATCAGGCCCGCGAAGGAAAAGATCGAAGGGCCGGTCAGGCATGACGCGAGCCCGGCGGTGATCGCCGGCTACACCGGCGCACACAGCAACGATCCTACGGCGCAGTCGTCGGTGCCGGCGGGCATCATCATCAACGGCCACTACAACGGGAAGATCGACGGCCCCCGGATCTGCAATCGCGCGCTAAGCCGGGAAGAGATCGAGACCATGAAGCTCGGCGCCCAGCGCGGCATGACCGAGCGGCGCAACTCCGGCCCCACCGGCGCGCTCTCCGAGACCATCGTCGCCGCCTGGGACTTCTCCGACGGCATCAACACCATCGTCGGCAAGGACCACGGGCCGTACTTGCTCGATGCGCAGATCGTCAACTGCCCAACCCGCGCCATGACCGGCCACAACTTCTCGGGCAACAACTTCGACTGGAAGCATGCGCCGCAAGAGTATGGCGCAATCCACTTCCATGACGACGACGTGGACGATGCACGCTGGGAGGTCGACTTCGAGTGGACCGTGCCGGCGAACTACGAGAGTGATTCCTATTGCGTCAAGCTCACCACGGACGAGGGCGACGAGGACTACATCCCCTTCTTCGTCGTGCCGCGCCCAGGCGAGGAGCAGGCCAAGATCGCGGTGATGATGCCGACGATCAGCTACATGGCCTACGCCAACGAGCATCTCGCCAACAACGCCGGCGGTGCGGAGCTGCTGGTCTATCGCGTGCCGATCATGCAGCACCAGAACATGTTCCTGGCCGAGCACCGCGAGTACGGCGGCTCGATCTACGACACCCACACGGACGGCAGCGGCCTCTGCCTCTCGTCGAGGCTCAGGCCGATCCTCAGCATCCGGCCGCAGTACGATCACTTCCTGATGCAGGCGCCCTGGCAATACCCGGCCGACCTGCATCTGATCTATTGGCTCAACCAGCTGGGCTACAAGTACGACGTCATCACCGACGAGGATGTGAACTACGACGGCCTCGCGCGGCTGGAAAACTACAACGTCGTGATCACGGGCTCGCATCCGGAGCACAACTCCGGGCCGCAGCTCGACGCGATCCACGACTACACCCAGCGCGGCGGCCGCTTCATGTACATGGGCGCGGACGGCTTCTACTGGATCCATTCCTACCATCCGGCCTACGACCATCTCGGGCGCGGCATCATCACCGAGATGCGCCGATGCGAATCCGGCATCCGGACCTGGCGGGCGGACCCCGGCGAGTACTATCACCAGTCCACCGGCGAGCTCGGCGGCATGTGGCGCTATCGTGGGCGCTACCTGCACTCGATCGCCGGCACCGGCATGTCGTCCGAAGGCTTCGATATTTCGAGCTACTACTCGCGCACGCCGGAGAGTAACGATCCGCGCGTCTCGTGGGCCTACGAGGGTATCGACTACGACGAGAAGATCGGCAACTTCGGCCTAGTCGGCGGCGGTGCCGCCGGCACGGAGCTCGACATCGTCGACACCCTGCTCGGCTCGCCGCCGCACACGCTGATCACCGCGACCTCGGCGGGCCGCCATACCGAGGGCTATCTGCTGGTGATGGAGGACTTCGGCTTCAACCAGCAGGGCCTCGACGGCACCCAGCACCCGCGCGTGCGCTCGGACATCGCCTATCACGAAACGCCCAACGGCGGCGCGTGCTTCGCGTTCAGCTCGATCGCGTTCTGCGGGTCGCTACCGTGGAACAACGGCGATCCCGAGAAGAACAACATCTCGCGGCTGGTGAAGAACGTGCTCGACCGCTTCTCGCAGGACGGCCCGCTACCGCCGCCGCCGCGCAGCGCGATCAAGCATCGCGGCCGCGCCGATTACGACCCGCCGCTCAACAAGAAGCGGAAGTAGGGGGTCGCCGCAGGCACGGACGGGGCGGGTGGTGCACCCGCCCCATCCCAGCGCGGCCGAGGGTCTGGCCCGATGACGATGCGGCCCGATCTCGACTACGTGGACGAGGGCGTCGATCTTCAGGATCCCGCTCTCTACAAGCCGTCGCGCGGGCGTTTCGGCAAGGCGAGCATCCTCACGCCCATCGCCTACCGCTCCAAGGTCTTCGCCGACCTGGAGGACGAGAAGATCTGGACCCGGAGCTGGGTCTGCATCGGCGCGCAGCGCGATATTCCCAACGTCGGCGACCTGCTGCCCTATACGGTGGGCAACCACGGCGTTCACGTGCAGCGCGGCGATGATGGGCTGGTCGGGCGCTACAATCTGGCGCAGCACGGCGGCTGCCGCTTCGTGCCGGCGCAGTGCCAGACCGGCTCCAAGACCAGGTGCTCGTTCACCTCATGCGGCTACAGCCGCGATCGCGGGGTGATCGCCGCTGACGAGCTCGGCGACAACACGCCGACGATGCGCCAGTATCTCGGCTACCGGCCCGAGCGCCTGCTGCCGGTATCGGTGGAGAGCGAGGGGCCGCTCCTTTTCGTCAATCTCGATCCCGAGGCCGCACCGCTCGCCGAGCGATTCGATGGCGTGGCCGAGGCGCTCGATCTCGACGCCGCTGCGGACTGGGAGACTGCCGGGAGCTTCCGGGTCGAGTACGAAGCGAACTGGAAGCTGCTCGGCCGCGCGCTGCTCCGTTCGCTTGCGCCCGAGGCCAAGGCCGTGAAGAAGAGTGGCGACGCCATCGCGCTCAAGGCGGGCATCGATTATTCCGACGCGCCGGCGACGGTCTTCTGGCTCTTGCCGAACCTGATCCTGCTGCGCGCCGAAGACCTCTTGGTGAGCATTGTGCTGCAGCCTACCGCGCTGGAGGAGACATTGGCCCGCGTCAGGATCAGCGCGGCACGGCCGATCGAGGCCGCGAGTGTCGAGACGTTGCGTGTGGCCCTCGACGAGGCCGGTGGCGAGGCGGCGACCCAGCAGGAGGAGCTGGCGCGGTTCGGGACGCCTTCCCGGCCGCAGACGCGTCTCGACGCGCTCCCGCTCGAAGAGGACCGCGCCGCCCACCTGCTCCAGGCCTACGTGATCGGGCGGCTGCTGAAGCGCCACGAGGTTCACCAGGCGGGCCCGCTCTACGTCGCCGCCGTGCGCTGATGGTCTTCAGCGTCCAGCAGATCAAGTACGAGATCCTCGCCTACATCAAGGAGTGCGGCGGGGAGTTCGGCGACTACTACGTCGGGATCGCGGCGGACCCGAAGAAGACCCTCTTCGACGTCCACAAGGTGGACAAGGACGCCGACCCCTGGCTCTACAAGCAGGCGCTCACCTTCTACGCGGCGCAGACGGTTCAGGACTACTTCCTGCGCAGGCTGAAGGCCGACGGCGAGCCGGTGTACGACGGCGACGAAGATACGGACTGCGTCTATGTCTACAAGAAGAGCGAGCGGACCGTCCCGTAAGGCGCGACGCCCGGCGAAGTCCCGAGATGACGGAACGCGGGCGGCGCGGGCGCGCCAGGAGGACGCCGCCATCGAGGAGGGGCGGCGCGCCTACATGGCCCGCGACTTCGAGCGGGCGCGGGCGCTCTGGCTGCCGCTGGCCGAGGCCGGCAATGCCGAGGCGCAGGCCTGGGTCGGCTCGCTCTACGCCAACGGCGACGGCGTCGAGGCCGACGCGGCGGCGGCGTTCGCCTGGTACCTCAAGTCGGCCGAGGGCGGGAACGTGCTGGCCCAGAGCAACGTCGGCGCGATGTACGCCATGGGCAGCGGCGTCGCCCAGGACATGGCGGAGGCGGTGCGCTGGCTGCGGCGTGCGGCCCGCGGCGGCGATGCCAACGCCCGCTTCAATCTTGGCGTGCTCTACAGCCAGGGCAACGGCGTGCCGCAGAACCACGCCCGCGCCGCCGAGTGGTACCGCAAGGCGGCGGAGACGGGGCACTACCAGTCCCAGGCGCGTCTCGGCCACATGTACCTGGCGGGCGAGGGCGTGAAGAGGGACCGCGTTCAGGCCTTCCTGTGGCTCTCGCTTGCCGCCCGGCACGGCATCGGCTCCGCCCTCACCGCCCTGGAAGCGGTGGTCAAGGAGATGTCGTCGGACGAGAAGGCGCAAGGCATGCGCCTCGTCGCCCAGTGGCGCGGCAAGGCCGATAGTGACGCCGACGTGCTCATCGACCCGGTGCCCGTATAAGGCGGTATTCTCACCCGGTCGGTGCCGGGGGCGCGCAGGCGAAGCGGTCGATCACCCCTGTCTTGTCGTTCACCTTGATCTCGAAGGACGCCTCGGTGAGCTCGCTCCAGAGGTCCGACTCCTCGGTCGGGCAGGCGTTGTGCAGCCCGATCTCGCCGGGACGCGCGGCTTCGCCGTGGCGTGCCGAGCGGATGCCGGGGGAGAAGTAGACCTCCACCTCGACCACGCCCGTAGCGGCCCGCACGGTGTCGCCGACCTCCCAGCCGGCCGGCAGATCGTGGGAGCGGTAATAGCTCTTGATCCGGCGCACGGAGTCTTCGGGATCGACGGTCTCTTCGGCCCCAGGTGCTGCGGCGTGTTGCTCCGCTCCGGTATTGCCGCGGCGCAACTGCTGCCCGGTCTCGTAGACGATCACAAACAGCAGAAGTATCCCGACGATGATGCCGTAGCGAAGCCATCGCCGCTTCGATGGCACTCCGGTCTTGCGGCGTCGCGCCACGATGTTTCCGTCGCTTTCGAGTAAGATCGCCGTCTCTCAGGCGCAGGATACCGATCGCGGTCAAGGGAGTGAAACGATGCCGATCCCGCGGAACATTCAGGAGGAGCTGGAGAAGAGGGACGAGCTGATCCTGGCTCTGGAAATGATGGTCGTCGATCAGGCCTGCCGCCTGCTCGCCGCGGAGGCGGTGCTGCGCGAGCTCGTCCCGGCCAAGCGGAAGCCCTCGCAGGAGAAGATCGAGGCCCACATCGCCGAGGCCGCCGAGCGCTTCCGCCAGCGCTTCGAGGGCGAAAGCGTCGCGGGGTTCACCGATCGCGCAAAGCGCATTGCAGCCGAATTGGTCGGGCGATAGCGCCCACGACCTCGTTCTGGCGCTGGCGAGACCGTGACGGACGGCGACGCGCGCCAGACGTATCGGCGCATCGCGCGCTTCTACGACTTTCTCGATGGGTCGTTCGAGCGCAAGCGCTATGCACCGATCCGGGGCACGCTGTTCGCCGGGCTCACGGGGCGGATTTTGGATGCCGGCGTCGGGACCGGCCGCAACATCCCCTACTATCCGACGGACGCGGAGGTCATCGGGGTCGATCTCTCGCAGGCGATGCTCGCGCAGGCCCGCGCCCGGCGCGATGCGCTGGGCAGCGACGCGCCGCTCGCGGCAATGGATGTGCTCAGGACCGGATTCGCCGACTCAAGCTTCGACGGTATCGTCGCGAGCTTCGTTTTCTGCGTTCTCAGGCCCGATCAGCAGCAGGCGGCGCTCGAAGAGCTCGGGCGCATCGTGAGGCCCGACGGCGAAATTCGCCTGCTCGACTACACGTGGTCCAAGCAGCCAAGGCGGCGGCTCATCATGCGCTTGTGGGCGCCCTGGGTGCGCTGGGCCTACGGCGCGGGCTTCGACCGCGAGCCGCACCGCCATGTCGAGCCCGCCGGTCTCGTGCTCACTGAGGACCGCTTCCTGATCGACGACGTCGTGAGGTACCTGGTGGCGCGAAAACCGCTCAGTTCTGTTGGTTGAACAGGGCCGACAGCGTGCCCTGGTTGACCGAGATATCGTGCCGGCCGTAAAGCGACGCCCGGTAGACATCCGTAAGGTCCCCGCGCCATGCGCGCGAAAGCTGGTCGCGCAGCCGGTCGCGTTCCTCTCCGGTCGCGCCCCGGCCTGCGTCGGAGACCTGGGTGAGCATCGCGACGGCCCACCCGTCGGCGGTCGGCGCCACGATCGGCTCCCGGCTGCCCTCGTCGCTCTCGAACAGGCCCTGGATCAACGCGAACGAGGTCTCCGGCGCCGCACCTTGCCCATCGCGCCGCACGTTCTCCAGCATGGTCACTCTGAAACCCGCGTCGCGGGCGGCCGCATCGAGGTCCTCGCCGGCCCGGACCCGGTCGGCTAGGGTATTCGCCACCCGCTCGGCGGCCCCTTGCTCCTCCGCGCGCACCAGCGCCGAACGCACCTGGCTCCGCACTTCCTCCAGGGGGCGCGGCGCTGGCTCGACCACCTCGTCCACCCGCAGGATGACGAAGCTGCCATCGCCGAGTTCGGTCTGGAGCGATTCGCTCCCCTCCGTCGTCTCGTAGATGAGCGTCAGAATGTCGTCTCGCTCGGCCAGCTCGACGAGCACCGGGGAGCCGCCCCGGTCGAGCCCGGTCCGGGTGATACCGTTGACGACGATCGGCTCGACGCCGACCGCGGCCGCGCCCATCTCCAGGGAGGCGCCGCCGCCGAGCTCGTCCTCCAGCACGGTGGAGAGGCGGAAGAGCCCCGCGCCCGCAAGGTCGAGCGCCATCTCGTCGTGCAGCTCCTGCTTCACCTCCTCGAAGCTCTGGCGCCGCGCCGGCTCCACCTTCTCGACCTTGAAGAGATGCCAGCCGAACGGGGTTTGCACCGGTTCGCTGACCGAGCCCTCGGAGAGGCGGAAGACCGCCTCGCTCGCGCTCCTGAGCGGGCCATCGGGCTCGAAATTGGGGATGGTCAGCACGCTCGCCCCGCGGCGGTCGAGGTCGTCAGCGACAGTGTCGAAATCCTCGCCTTCCGCCAGCCTCTGAGTGGCTTCCCGAATCAGCGCCTCGTCCTGGGCGTTGATCTGGATGACCGCGCGCCGTTCCGGCAACTCGAACTCGTCGATCCGGGCCTCGTATTCGGCGTAGACGTCTTCGTCGCTCAGCTCGATCTCCGCGACCATGGCTTGGGGCGTGAGATGCACGATCACCGCGCTGCGCCGCTCGGGCGCCATGAAGGATGTCGCATTCTCCTCGTAATAGGCCTGGATGTCGGCCTCGCTCGGCTCCGCGAGGCCGCCGATGCCGCGCGCGGGGATCAGGGCGAGCCGGGCGCTCCGCTCCTCCGCCCGGTAGCGGTGAAGGGCTTCGGTCATTGCTTCCGGCACGTTGCGGTCACCGCCGACGGAGGTGAGGATCTGATCGCGGAGGAGGTCGATGCGAATCAGGTCCTCGTACTCGGTCCGGGTCATGTTGTTGCGTTCGAGGACGAGATCGTAAAGCTCGGGATCGAACCTGCCCTGCTCGTTGGAGAACGCCGGCGAGGCTTCGAGCTCCTGCCTGACGCTGAAGTCCGCCGCGCTCAGCCCGAGCTTGGATGCCTCGGCGTCCAGCAGGTACTCGCGGACGAGGAGGTTGAGCACCTGGCCCGTGAGCCCGGCCTGGTGGGCCTCGTCGCGGGTCAGATCGGGGCGGCCGGAGCGGTCCCGTTCGCGCTGCAGGGCGCGCTGAAACTGGCGATCGAAGAGGACCGTGGGAACGTCGACGTCGCCCACCGTCGCCACCGCTGAGCGGCTGCCGCCGGTAAACACGTCATTGATGCCCCAGGCCCCGAAGCTCAAGGCCAGGACGATGATGACGGCGCGGCTCGCCCAAGACTTGGTGGCCTGGCGCATGGATTGCAGCATTGCGGGACCCGTCGGCTGGTGGCGGCGCACCCGAGCCAGCGCGGGGCGCGCGTTGCGCCGGATAATAGGAGCGCCTGTGCGCACCGGGCAACACGCAACCTGTCGTTCCGTTCACGATCTCGCTATTCCACCGTCCTGCCCGGTGCGCCTAGCCCATCCTCGCGGGCCGTGTTAGAGCAGGGTGGTCCCGCCCGCCGCCTGCACTTATGTACAGGTGAAGAGGCGCAAACACCCACAACCGCAGCCCGCCCTCATGCCGCCCCGACCGCTCTTCGTGGCCAACTGGAAGATGAACGGCCTCCATGCCGATGGTCTCGTGCGCGCTAGCGCGCTCGCCGGCCACGCGGCGGGCGGTGATTGCGGCGGCGATATCGTGGTTTGCCCGCCGGCCACGCTGCTTTTCGCGCTGAGGGCCGTGTTCGCGGGCTCGCAGATCGAGCTCGGCGGGCAGGATTGCCACGCCACGCCGGAGGGCGCGCACACCGGCGACGTGAGCGCGCCGATGCTCGCCGATGCCGGCTGCGCCTACGTCATCGCCGGCCATTCGGAGCGCCGCGCCGGCCACGGCGAAGCGGACGAGACGGTGGCGGGCAAGGCGGCAGCGGCCCATGCGGCAGGGCTCACCACCATCGTCTGCGTCGGCGAGAGCGCGGTCGACCGCGACGACGGGCGGGCGCTCGCGGTGATCGGCCGCCAGGTCGAGCGCTCGCTGCCCGACGGTTCGACGACCGACAACACCGCGATCGCCTACGAGCCGGTCTGGGCTATCGGCACCGGCCGCACGCCGGCCCCGGCTGATATCGAGGCGGCGCACACGGAAGTGCGGGCCGGCTGGGAGAGGCGATTTTCAGGGAGCGGCGCGGCGCTCCGCGTGCTATATGGCGGCTCCGTCACGGCGCGGAACGCGGGGGAAATCATGGCCGCGCCGGGTGTCGACGGTGTTCTGGTCGGCGGTGCCAGTCTCTCTGCGGACACGTTCTGGCAAATTTGCCAGGCGTGCCGCTGAATCCGTCCGGAAGTAGCGGCGAGGAGCGGCAGTGGAAACGATTTTGCTCGTGATCCTGATCATCATCGCGATTGCGATGATCGGGCTCGTGCTGCTTCAGCGGAGCGAGGGCGGCGCGCTCGGCATCGGTGGCCCCGGTGCGATGTTCTCGGCGCGCGGGACCGCGAACCTGCTGACGCGCGCGACGGCGGGACTGGCAGCGGCCTTCATGATCCTGAGCCTGGTATTGGCTATTCTCTCCGGCAGTTGGTCCGAGAAGGAATCGGTGCTGGATACCGTGGAAGAAGATCCGCTGATCATCGAGGACGATCTCCCCCTGCCGGGCGAACTCGACCTGCCCACCGATATCGAACCGCTGGACCTGCTCGAGGACGACCGCCCGGCCATCCCCCGCGCTGAATAGCGTGCCGCGCTATACCGGGCGCGCTTCTGGGCCGGGCAGGTCATCCGGCGAGTTCGAAGAGATAGGCGTCAAGAATGGCCCATCAAGAGTACACTGCTCCCGCAGGGCGGGGCCTCGACGATGGAGGCGGGCAAGTGGACACTCAGCGCACCATGCAGGACGGCATGCTCAAGTCAGCGCGGGTCTCCAACTATCGCGTTCTTGACGAGCTCTCCATCGATCACTTGAGTCGCGTCAATCTGATCGCGGGTCGCAACAATGCGGGAAAGACGAGTCTGCTCGAAGCACTTTTCTTGTTGTCGGGGGCCGGTAATCCCCAGATGGCACTCAACTCGAACGTTATTCGTATGCCGGACTTGCCAATGTCTGGAACGCCGGAAATTTTGCGTGAAACTTACTGGAAGCCGATGTTCACCAAGCTCGATACCGATAGAGTCATCGAAATTGAGGGTGTGCACGCTATACGAGGCCCTCTAAACCTTCGGATGTTGCTGGAGCGGCCAACCGTCGTCGAGCTTCCTCTTGGAGACTCGAAAGAAATTTCGGCAAAGGACCTACACGGCGAACCACCTTTTTTGCTTTCCTATAGAGGAGGCCCCGAGCCAGAGGTAGAGGGTCGTGTCAGGTATGCCGGACAGTCTATTCAGATTGACCAGCCCAACGTACCGGTGCCGTTTGATGCCGTGATTTTGCCGACGCAAGTTGTGAACCAACCGGATAATGCGGAACGCCTGAGCCGACTCAGGAAGCGTAAGCAGGATGCGCAGCTCTTCGCTGCCTTGAGGATAATCGAGCCGAGGCTGCAAAGCATCGAAGTCAATTCCGCAAGCGGCTTCCCCATGATATGGGGCGATATCGGCCTGCCCGAACTCGTACCCTTAGCGATGATGGGTGAGGGCATGACCCGGCTCGCCCGGCTTGTATTGGCTATCGCGACCGTGCCGAGTGGCCTTGTGCTGGTGGACGAGATTGAGACTGGCCTGCATCACACCGTCATGGGCGACGTTTGGCGTGCAATCGACGAGGCGGCAAAGCAGTTCGACACGCAGGTCGTCGCGACGACCCACAGTTACGAGTGCATTCGGGCTGCCCATGAGGCTCTCGGTAGTGGCGACGGTTTTCTACTTCACCGCTTGGAAGCTTCCGACGCGGGCAACCGCTGTGTTACGTACCAGCCCGAGTCCATCGACGCTGCGATGCGCCATGACCTGGAGGTTCGTTGAGTATGGCGCAGCCGACGCCGATTAGTAAGTCGATTCAACTTCTTGTTGAAGGAAAGGATCAACTGAATTTCTTTGAAGCGTTCATCCGACGTGTAGAGATCGAAAACGAGCTGCAGGTCCAAGATTTCGGTGGCGTTAGCGAGTTGCGGGGTTTCTTGCGCGCACTCGTCGATGCTCCAGGGTTCAATACGGTCGTCAGTGTGGGGATTATTCGCGACGCCGAGGAGAGTGCGGCGGGAGCGCGCCGAAGCGTTGAGAACTCGTTGCGGAATGCGGGACTTCCCGCGCCCGAAGACGCAAACGGCGGCGACGGACCGGCGGTACAATTGCTGATCTTGCCGGGAGGTAAGGAAGAACGAGGCATGCTGGAGACGCTTCTGTGTCGAAGTGTCGCGGATGAGCCCGTGAACGACTGCATTGATGATTTCTTTGGGTGCGCTGAAGCCATGCTGGGCGTCGACATCCGTCGACCCGACAAGGCGCGCGCCCAAGCTTATCTGGCTACGCGGCCGGAGCCGCAAGTATCAGTCGGCGTGGCGGCACAGAAGGGCTATTGGCCACTGGATCACGGGGCTTTCGCTGAGGTGCGTGAATTCCTTGCGACGCTGTAGGGCGCCGCGGCCGCTGGCGGGGCCGGCGGGGACGAACCAAATAATCTGCATGCGGGTGGTGGCGACTCGGGTGCGTTTGATAAGGTAGGGGTCCATGACGCGGTACATCTTCGTCACCGGCGGCGTGGTCTCCTCCCTCGGCAAGGGATTGGCTTCGGCAGCGCTCGGCGCGCTCCTGCAGGCGCGGGGCTATCGGGTGCGGCTGCGCAAGTTCGACCCCTACCTCAACGTCGATCCGGGCACCATGAGCCCGTTTCAGCACGGCGAGGTCTACGTCACCGACGACGGCGCCGAGACCGACCTCGATCTCGGCCACTACGAGCGCTTCACCGGCGTGCCGGCGCGGCGCTCGGACAGCGTCACCGCGGGCCAGATCTACCAGACCGTGATCGCAAAGGAGCGGCGCGGCGACTACCTCGGCGGCACCGTGCAGGTGATCCCCCACGTCACCGACGCGATCAAGGAGGCCATCGTCCGCGACAGCGACGGCGCCGACTTCGTGCTGGTCGAGATCGGCGGCACGGTGGGCGACATCGAGGGCCTGCCATTCTTCGAATCCATCCGCCAGTTCGCCTACGAGCACGGGCGGGACAAGGTGATGTTCATCCACCTGACCCTGGTGCCCTATATCGACACCGCCGGCGAGCTGAAGACCAAGCCGACCCAGCATTCGGTAAAGGAGCTGCGCAGCATCGGCATCGCGCCCGATTTGCTGCTCTGCCGCGCCGACCGCCCGATCCCCGAGGCCGAGTGCAAGAAGATCGCGCTCTTCTGCAACGTGCGCGAAGACAACGTGATCGCCGCGACCGACGTGGAGACCATCTACCAAGTCCCGCTCAGCTACCACGCGCAGGGCTTCGACACGCAGGTGATGCGCTACTTCGGCATCGCGGACGCGCCGGCACCGGACCTCTCCGGCTGGGAGAGGATCGTCAAGCGCACGCTGACGCCGGAGGGCGAGGTGGCGATCGCGGTGGTCGGCAAGTACACGGGGCTGCGCGACGCCTACAAGTCGCTGTTCGAGGCGCTCACGCATGGCGGGGTCGCGAACAGCGTCCGCGTCGACACCCGCTGGATCGAGGCCGACGACCTGGAGGTCAACGGCACCGCCGGCGCCCTCGAATCCGTACACGGGGTGCTGGTGCCCGGCGGCTTCGGCGAGCGCGGCGTGCCCGGCAAGATCGCAGCCGTGGAATACGCGCGCACGCGCGGCGTCCCCTACTTCGGCATCTGCTTTGGGATGCAGCTCGCGGTGATCGAAACCGCACGCAACGTCGCCGGGATCGCCGGCGCCGATTCCACCGAGTTCGGGCCCTGCGACGATCCGGTGATCGGGCTGATGACCGAGTGGGACCGGGACGGCGAGCTCGAGCGCCGCAACGCCGGCGACAACCTCGGCGGCACCATGCGGCTCGGCGCCTACGAGGCGGTGCTCGAGGAGGACAGCCGGGTGCGGT
Organism: Alphaproteobacteria bacterium; assembly: GCA_965220745.1. Lineage (GTDB taxonomy): Bacteria > Pseudomonadota > Alphaproteobacteria > UBA828 > UBA828 > WTGU01. The sequence continues at coordinate 62,222 of CBDCQT010000003.1, forward strand.
CGATCTACGGCAGGGAGCGAATCTTCGAGCGCCACCGCCACCGCTACGAGGTGAACAGCACCTACCGCGAGCGGCTGGACGAGGCGGGCATGTGCTTCGCGGGTCTCTCGCCCGACGGGGCGCTCGCGGAGATCGTCGAACGCCCCGATCATCCCTGGTTCGTCGGCGTCCAGTTCCACCCGGAGCTCACCTCGCGCCCCTTCCAGCCGCATCCGCTATTCGCCTCCTTCATCGGGGCCGCGGTCAAGCAGGCGCGGCTGGTCTAGAGTCGATCCGGGAACGCAGCGAGGGCGATGTGAGCGAGACGCCCGCCTCCGGCCGGGTGGCGATCGGCGACTTCGAGGTGGGTAACGCGCTGCCGCTCGCGCTCATCGCGGGCCCCTGCGCCATCGAGGGGCGCGACCACGCGCTCCGGGTCTCGGAGACGCTGGTGGAGATGACGGCGGCGCGGGGCATGCCGTTCGTCTACAAGAGCTCCTTCGACAAGGCTAACCGCACCTCGGCCGGGAGCCCGCGCGGCATCGGCATCGACGAGGGGCTCGCGATCCTGGAGGCGGTGCGCGAGGCCCACGGCTGCCCGGTGCTGACCGACGTGCACCTGCCAGAGCAGTGCGCGGCGGTGGCGCAGGCGGTGGACGTGCTCCAGATCCCGGCGTTCCTCTGCCGCCAGACCGACCTGCTGCTGGCGGCGGCGGCCACCGGCAAGGCCATCAACGTGAAGAAGGGCCAGTTTCTCGCGCCCTGGGACATGCGCCACGTGGTGGCGAAGATCGCCGACGCCGGCAATCGCCGGGTGCTGGTGTGCGAGCGGGGGGCGAGCTTCGGCTACAACACGCTGGTCTCGGACATGCGGAGCTTGCCGCTCTTGGCGGAGACCGGCTGCCCGGTGGTGTTCGACGCCACCCATTCGGTGCAGCAGCCGGGCGGACAGGGCTCGTCGAGCGGCGGGCAGCGGGAGTTCGTGCCCGTGCTTGCGCGGGCGGCGGTTGCGGTCGGCGTCGCGGCGGTGTTTATGGAGGCTCACCCGGCGCCCGAGGAGGCGCCCTCCGACGGCCCCAACATGGTGCCGCTGGATGCCCTGCCCGCGCTGCTCGACCGGCTGCTCGCCTTCGACGCGCTGGCCAAGAACTCGTGAGGGAGAGAGCGATGAGCGAGGGATGCGTGTTCATCGGCGGTGAGTACGTCGCGCCCGAGGACGCCAAGATGTCGATCTTCGACGCGGGCTTCGTCTGGAGCGATACGGTCTACGACGTGACTTCCACCTGGGCCGGCTGGTTCTTCATGCTGGACGAGCACCTGGAGCGTTTCGCGCGCTCCTGCGCGGGCTTCCGGCTGGAGAACCCCTATAGCGCCGACGAGATGCGCGGCATTCTCGCCGAATGTGTGGCGCGGACCGGGCTCGACAACTGCTACGTGAAGATCCAGCTCACCCGCGGCGTGATCCAGAGCCAGACCCGCGATCCGCGCCTCGGGTCCCCGGAATTCGTGGCCTATGCCACGCCTTACGCCTGGATCTGGGGCGAGGAGAAGTGCCGTAACGGGGCAGCGCTCTACTTGAGCGGCGTCGAGCGGGTCTCGTCCAAGGCGATCGACGCCCGCTACAAGAACTACAACCGGGCGGACTTCGTACAGGCCCGCTTCGAGGCCTATGACAACGGCTGTGACGACGCGATCCTGGTGGGGGCCGACGGCTCGCTCACCGAAGGGCCGGGCTACAACATCTTCGTCGTACGCGACGGCGCGGTAGCATCGCCCGACGCCAACGTGCTGGAGGGGATCACGCGGCGCTCAGTCGCCGAGCTCTGCGACGAGGAGGGTATTCCCTTCGCCTACCGCCGGGTGGAGCCGGAGGAGCTTGGCGAGGCCGACGAGCTCTTTGCGAGCACCACGGCGGGCGGTGTGATGCCGGTGGTGCGGCTCGGCGACAAGCCCATCGGCAACGGCCATGCGGGGCTCGTCACCAGCCGCATCCAGTCCCGCTATTGGCAGAAGCGCGAGGAGGGCTGGCACGGCACGCGGGTGGAGGACATTCGCAAGGCTGCTTAGGCGGGTCGGGGTCGATCCTTGCGGACCTGACTTAATCATTTCCCTCAACGGCGGGCGCTCGCTCCGCTCGCTTGCCTACGCGCTACGCGCGCGGCGCATTCGCGCCGTCCGGGCCTGCGGCCCGGTTCGCATCATTGGCAATTTCCTCGTCTGTTGCCGGTAACTCGCCCCTGACCATGGTGCGGTGCACGGCGCGAGCCCGGCGTATCAGCATCATTCTATGCGAAAAGGAAAAAACACCCCCACCTCACCCCGACCCTCTCCGCCCCAGGGGCGGAGAGGGAGAGCAAGCCGGCGCAGCCACGTCCCCCCTCCGCCTTCGGGGGAGGACAGGGGGAAGTGGGCTCATCGGCTGCGCTACTCTTTTCCGCGCCCGCGACCCTCGGGTGCGGGTGGGACGCGCGTGCAGGACATCGCAGTTATCCCGCTTAATCCCGGCGCATCTCGCTAGAAAAATTGTGTGTCCGTCTCACCGTGCGGCGCAGACACCGTGCGAGACGGACGGCAGAGCCGGGTCCGGATGCCAGCGCACCGTGCGGGTCAGTTGTCGACGTAGTCCTCGATGTACTGGCGCACCACCTCGTCGAGCGGCGGGTTCTGGGGCAGGCCGAGGCCGGCCGCGCGGTCGGCCTTCGCGTAGGCCGGCCAGGAGCCAACCAGCCTTTGGATCGCCGCATCGGGCGCGTCGATGACGGCGCCGAGCCTGCGGCCCGCGCCCACGCGCTCCAGCGCTGCTACCATCTCGCCTGCCGTCGCCGAGAAGGAGGGCAGGTTGATGGTGCGGTCGTCGCCGAGGTCCGCGCTCGGCACCTCGTGGAGGGCGACCAGGCTGTCGACGATCGTGCGGTAGCCGCCGAGGACGATGCGCGTGTCCCGGCTCACCGGGAGCTCGTGGTCGATGCCGGCCAGCGGCTCGCGGAAGAGACCGCTGGCGAAGCCGGAGGCCGCCTTGTTGGGCTTGCCGGGCCGCACGATCACGGTGGGCGGCCTGCCGCCGCGGCCATCCAGATAGCCCTTGCGGGTGTAATCGGCCACCAGGTGCTCGTTGATGACCTTGGTCACGCCGTAGGTGCCCTGCGGCGTAATCTTGGTCGTGTCGGAGACGGTTTCAGGGAGCACGCTGCCGCCGTAGACCGCGATGCTGCTGGTGAAGACGAGGCGCGGCAGCCCCGGTGCGGCGCGGCAGGCGTCGAGGACGTTGAGGCCGCCGGTGAGGTTGACAGCCAGCGCCAGGTCGAAGTCCTGCTCGGCGCCGGCGCTGACCACCGAGGCGAAGTGGAAGACCGAGAGCGAGTCGCCCGCGATGAGCGCGCGCACGGTTTCGCCGTCAGAGACATCGCCGGCGACCATCTCGACCCGCTCGTCGTCGAGGCCGGCGGGTGGCTGTTCGGGCACGACGGCATCGAAGAGGATCATCTCGTCGATCCGCTCCTGCTCGCCCGAGGCGCCGATCAGCGTTCCCTTGTCGAGCAGCGTCCGCGCCAGTCTCAGCCCGAGAAAGCCCAGGCCCCCCGTAATCACCACCTTCATGCGTTCTCTCCCTCCACTCGGTCTGCGTCCGCGTGCAACATATCCTATTGGCAGGGCGCGCCGGTATGCGGATGATAGGCCCCGGACTATGCCTCCCGCCGCGCAACTGTGCGGCGGGGCAGGGAAGCACAGCGGGGCGATGGGGGGCTTGAATGACCACGTCGGCGGCACTTGGGCCGAACGAGTCTCTGATCGACGAGCGCGAGTCTCGGGCCCGCCTGATCACGCCCGCTCTCGTGCTCGATCTCGACGCGATGGAGCGCAACATCGCGACCATGGCGGCCTACGCGGCGGAGCAGGGCGTCGCGGTCCGCCCCCACGCCAAGACCCACAAGAGCGTGCAGATCGCGCGCCGCCAGCTGGACGCCGGCGCGTTGGGTATCTGCTGCGCCACGCTGGGGGAAGCGGAGGCGCTGGCGGCGGGGGAAATCGGGGGGCTGCTCATCACCTCGCCGGTCGTGGCGCCCGCCAAGATCAACCGCCTCATGGCGCTCCGCCGGGACCACCAATCGCTCATGGTCGTGGCCGACGACATGGATAACCTGCGCGCTCTCGAAGCCGCTGCGGCCGCGTCCGGGTTCGTGCTGGACGTGGTGATCGATGTCGATGTCGGGCTGCACCGCACCGGCACGCGCGACGCGGAGACGGCGGCGGCGCTCGCCGAGGAGGCGGACGCGAGCGAGAGCCTGCGCTTCTGTGGGCTTCAAGGGTATGCCGGGCACGTCCAGCACATCGAGGATTTTGGCGACCGCCGCGCGACCTCTCACGGCGATCTGGCGCCGCTGCGCGAGGCCCGCGACCGGCTCGTTGAGCAGGGCATCGCGGTGCCCATCGTCTCGGGCGCCGGCACCGGCACCCACGACATCGACACGGAGATCGGGCTGATGACCGAGCTCCAGGTCGGATCCTACGTGGTGATGGATGTCGAGTACCTCGACGTTCAGGCGCGCGATAGCGGCGAGTGGCGCTTCGAGCCCGCGCTCTTCGTCCGCTCGACGGTGGTTTCCGCCAGCCACGACGGCAGCGCGACCATGGATGCCGGCCTCAAGTGCTTCGCCACCGACGGGCCGCTGCCGCGCTTCCACACCGGCGTGCCCATCGGCGCGCACTACGAGCATTTCGGCGACGAGCACGGGCGCATCGTCTTTGCCAGTGCCAACGAACGGCTCAGGATCGGCGCGGCGCTGGAGTGCATCGTGCCGCACTGCGACCCGACCGTGAATCTCTACGACCACTACCACTGCGTTCGTGGCGAGACCCTGGTCGACATCTGGCCGATCGAGGCCCGCGGCCGCCACTAGAGAAGAGCCATGGCGTCAATCACGCTTGCCAGCCTGACGAAGCGCTTCGGCGACCTCACTGCGGTCGCCTCCCTCGATCTTGAAATCAGGGACAAGGAGTTCGTGGCCCTGCTCGGGCCGTCGGGCTGCGGCAAGACCACGACGATGAACATGATTGCCGGCATCGAGACGCCGTCCGACGGGCAAATCCTCTTCGATGGCCGCGACATGCGCACGGTGCCGGCCAGCCGGCGCAAGGTCGGCTTTGTGTTTCAGAACTACGCCATCTTCACTCATCTTTCGGTGCGCGAGAATCTGGCGTTTGGGCTGAAGGTGCGGGGCGTGCCCAAGGCCGAGGTCCAGCGCCGCGTGGCTGCCATGTCTCAGCTCATGCGCCTCGAAGACCGCATCGATTGGCCCACCGCCAAGCTCAGCGTCAACGAGCTGCAAAAGGTCGCGATCGGCCGCTCTGCCATCACCGAGCCCGAAATCTTCTTGCTGGACGAGCCGCTGAGCAATCTCGATGCAGCCTTCCGGGCCTTCATGCGGACCGAGCTCAAGCACCTGCAGCACCAGTTCCAGCAGACCATGGTCTACGTCACCCACGACCAGATCGAGGCGATGAGCCTCGCCGACCGGATCGCCGTGATGGATCTGGGCGTGCTGCAGCAGTACGGCTCGCCCATCGAGGTCTACAACGAGCCCCGCAACGTCTTCGTCGCCAACTTCATGGGTAGCCCCAGCATGAATCTGGTGCCGTGTACGCTCTCCGGCGGAGACGGCAGCTATGCGCTTGATTTCGGCGAAGGTGGCAGCGCGGCCGTGGAAGACGGCGCGCTCAAGCGGCGCTGCGATGCGGCGCGGGATGCCGAGCTGATTTTCGGCGCGCGGCCTGAGGACCTCGAGATCGAGCCGCCGGGCCACACCGCCCCCGGCATCGAGGCGACCGTGACGTTCGTCGAGCCCATCGGCCCGCGCACCATCGTTCATCTCGCCGCCGGCGAGCGCCGACTGAAGATCGCCGAGGGCAAGCAGTACGGCATCGAGCTTGGCGCCCCGGTCAAGGCGGTGCTGCCGCCAGGTAAGTGCCACCTGTTCGATGCGGAAACGGGCGAGGCGCTGGGTCGCGCCTAGAGCGGCCCGCCCTCCGTCACTCGCCTAGGGGAGAGCTCCGACAACGCCATGGCACAGCTCGAGCTGAGGAACACGAGCAAGTCCTACGGCAAGACCGTCGCCGTGAAGGACATCGAACTCGTTGTCGAGGACAACGAGTTCTTCTGCATCTTCGGCCCGCCGAGCTCGGGCAAGACGACGATCCTGCGCCTGCTGCTCGGGCTGGTAGCGCCGGACGAGGGCGAGATCATCATCGGCGACGAGCCCGTCGTCGATCAGGGGCCGAAGGAGCGCAATCTGGCGATGGTGTTCCAGAACCTCGCGCTCTTCCCACATATGACCGCGGGGCAGAACCTCGCCTTCCCGCTGGTGGAGCGGAAGCTGGAGAAGGCCGCGATCAAGGCGCGGGTGGTCGAGGTGGCGGAGACCCTGCACATCACGCCGCTGCTCGACAAGATGCCGGCACACCTGAGCGGGGGCGAGCGCCAACGCGTCGCCATCGGCCGGGCGCTCGTGCGCGACCCTGCAGCCTTCCTCATGGACGAGCCGATCGCCGCGCTCGATGCCAGGCTCCGCGAGGAGATGCGCGTCGAGCTCAAGCGCCTCCAACGCGAGCTGCACCACACCATCGTGTATGTCACCCACGACCAGGAGGAGGCGATGTCGATCGCCGATCGCATCGCAGTTATGGAGGAAGGCGAGATCCGCCAGGTGGGCACGCCGGCCGAGATCTACAACCTGCCGAACAGCCGCTACGTGGCGGAGCTGATCGGCGCGCCGCCGATGAACTTCGTCCACGGCACGCTCGCGAACGGTGGCCGGTTTGAGGGGCGTGACGTGCCGTTTTCGATCACGTTGGAGGGTGCCGAGGGGGAAGGGCCCGCGGCCCTCGCCGTGCGGCCGGAGGACCTGGGGATCGGTGCGGCCGGTGCCAGCGGTGGGGTCGAGGCCGCCATCTACGAGGTCGAGCCGCTCGGCGCTTTTACCATCGTCGATGTCAGCGTGGGTGAGCAGATTCTCAAGGTGCAGGCGCCGGGCCAGCCGCAGTTCACCCTTGGCGAGCGGGTGAACCTCGCGGTCGATCCCGACCGCTGCCACCTCTTCCACGGCGAGACCGGCGAACTCATCCGCTCCGCCCGCTGAAGGGCGCGTCGGCATTGCCGGCGGCGTGATTGCTGCGCTAGGGTAGAAAGTACGATGCAGTTTCTACCCTGGTGGAGACAATGAGCCTCAACATCAAGAACGACGAGACTTGCCAGCTGGCCCGCGAGCTCGCGCAGCTCACTGGCGAGAGCATGACCGGGGCCATCACCGTCGCGCTCCGCGAGCGGCTGGAGCGGGAGAAGCACGAGCGCAGCGTGGAGCAACGCGTGAAGAAGATACGCGCGATCGCCGAGCGTTGCGCCAGGAATCTCAAGCCTGGACCTTCTGCCGTGGAGCACGGCGACCTGCTCTATGATGAGCGGGGTCTGCCCAAGTGATCGTCGATAGTTCGGCCCTGCTCGCCGTTCTATTCCGCGAGCCGGACGCCGAACGGTACGAGACCGCACTCGGCGCGGCGCCCGCGTGCCGAATGTCGCTCGCCAATGTGTTTGAGGCATCCATCGTGTGGGAAGGACGCGACGGCCCGGAGGCAGGCCATCGGTTCGATCTGTTCATGGATCAGGTTGAGATTGAAATGGTGCCGGTGACGGCCGAACACGTCACGGCGGCCCGCCAAGCCTGGCGGCGCTTCGGCAAGGGCAATCATCCGGCGGCGCTGAACTTTGGCGACTGCTTCGCCTACGCCCTCGCCGAGGTGACCAGCGAGCCGCTGCTGTTCAAAGGCGAGGACTTCGCCCTGACCGATATCGAGGCGGCGTAGGCGCGACGCCTACATGTTCTGCAGCAGGTGGATCAGGCTGGAGGTGTCCCAGCGGTTGCCGCCGCGCTGCTGCACGTGGGCGTAGAACTGGTCCACCAGCATGGACATCGGCAGGAGGGCGCCGTTCTTCTTGCCTTCCTCGAAACAGAGGCTCAAGTCCTTCCGCATCCAGTCGACGGCAAAGCCGAACTCGAACTCGCCCCGCAGCATGGTCGAGCCCCGGTTCTCCATCTGCCAGGACTGCGCTGCGCCCTTGGAGATGACGTCCAGCACGGTCTCCCCATCGAGGCCGGCGCGCTGGGCGAAGTTGATGGCTTCCGCGAGCCCCTGAACCACGCCCGCGATGCAGATCTGGTTCACCATCTTGGTGAGCTGGCCGTTCCCCGCCGGCCCCATGTGGGTCACGTTGCGCGCGAATGCGTCGATGACTGGCTGGGCGCGCACGAACTCGGCCTCGTCTCCGCCCACCATCACGGTCAGCACGCCGTTCTCGGCGCCCGCCTGGCCGCCGGAGACCGGCGCGTCGAGGAAGCCCACGCCCCGCTCCTTGGCTGCGGCATAGACCTCGCGGGCGACCACGGCGGAGTCGGTCGTGTGGTCGATGAAGATAGTGCCTTCCGTCATGCCGGCAAGCGCACCGTCGTCGCCGTAGACGACTGCACGTAGGTCGTCATCGGCGCCAACGCAGGCGAAGATCATCTCCGCGCCTTGGGCGGCAGCGGCAGGGGTCGGGGCGGCGCTGCCTTGGTGAATCTCAGTCCACTGCTTGGCCTTGGCTGCGGTCCGGTTGTAGACGGTGACCTCATGGCCCGCTTTAGCGAGGTGTCCTGCCATGGGAAACCCCATCACGCCGAGCCCGAGAAACGCCACCTTGGTGCCCCCGCCATCAGTCATAATTCGTCCTCCCCGCCGGCTTCTCGCGCCAAAGCGCGGCATCGTAGCGACGCCGAAACAGGCGGGCAATGACGGCCCCTGTGCCCGTCTGTTGACGCAGATCAAGGCGCTGGCGTGTGCGCGCTTCAGACTGGTTCTGAGGGAGCCCGTCGCCGCACTTCTCGGGAGCCGATCGCCCACTCGCCACGACGCACATGCCATGACAGCGGGTTCGTTTTCTGGCGCGAGGCGCTGCAGGATAGCGGCGCGCACGGTCCACCTCGGGGCCAGCACCGGGGCATCGCTGTTGCTGCTCCTCGTCTTCGTCGCCCTCGCTGGCGAAGCGCACGCCGCCGTCAAGCTCGGCACCGCGCTCACCAAGATTGCGCCCGCAGACCTTGTGCCGGGCGCCGACCGCTTAGGCCCGGTCGAAGGCGCGCCGCCCCGTGCGCAGGCGCTCGAAGGGTCCTCGCTCAAGGGCTACGTCTTCCTGAACACGGATGTCGCGGGCGCAGTGGGCTATTCCGGCAAGCCCATTCACCTCCTGATCGGGCTCGACACCGAGGGCACGATCACCGGTGCCGCGCTGCACAAGCACCACGAGCCCATCGTGCTGATCGGAATTCCCGAGCGGCGGATCAAGAGCTTCATCGCCGAATACGTCGGGCGCAACGTGCGCGAGTTCCTGGAGGAACGCGATGCCAGCGACCGCTCGCTCGATATCATCGCCGGGGCCACGGTCACCATCCTGGTGATCGACGATGCTATCCGCCGCTCCTCGCTGCGGATGGCGCGCCTGCTGGGTCTCGCCGGGCTCGGCGGGGAACAGGGAACCGGCGCGCCGCCCCGGGGCGAGGTCGACACTGCCCAAGAAGGCGTCGAAGACTGGATGACCCTGATCGGCGACGGCTCGGTGCGTCGGTTCAACCTCAGCGTCGGCGAGGTAACCGCAGACTTCGCCGCTGCGGGCAAGGAGAAAGCCGCCGCGCGGCCAGAGAGCGACGACCCGGAGGCGCGCTTCATCGACCTCTACGTGGCAGAGGTCAGCGTGCCAGTCATCGGCCGGAGCCTGCTTGGTGACGCCGAATACGAGAACCTCCGCGCACGGCTGGAGCCCGGCCAGCATGCACTGCTGATCGCCGCCAACGGCCTCTATTCGTTCAAGGGCTCGGGCTTCGTGCGCGGCGGAATCTTCGACCGTGTCCAGCTCGTCCAGGGCGATGGCAGCATCCGCTTCCGTGACCGCCAGTACAAGCACTTGGGTGAGGTGGCGGCGGACTTGGCGCAGCCCTTCTCCGAAGTTGGCCTCTTCGTGGTGCCGGCCGACGCCGAGTTCGACCCCGTAGCACCTTGGACGCTCCAACTCCTGGTGCAGCGCGCGATCGGTGCGCTCGACAAGGATTTCTTGCTCTACGAACTCTCCTACACGTTGCCCGCACGTTATCTGAAGCCGTTGCCCGGACCCGCGCCTTCAGCCACCGACCAGACCCTGACCGAGCCGGAAGCCGCGCCGGAGCTCTGGCGGCGCATCTGGGAGGACCGGATCGTCGACGTGGCAGTGCTCGGCGCGGCCATGATCGCGCTCACCCTGATCTTCTTCTTCCAGGACTGGTTCGCGCGCCGGCCCAAGCTCGCGACAGGCGTGCGGGTGGGCTTCCTGCTCTTCATCGTTGCCTGGCTCGGCGGCTTCGCCCAGGCCCAGCTCTCGGTGGTCAACATAATGACCTTCGGCAACGCGCTGATCACCGAGTTCCGCTGGTCCTACTTCCTGATGGACCCGCTGATCTTCCTGCTCTGGTGCGGCACCGCGCTGGCGCTGATCTTCTGGGGCCGGGGCGTGTTCTGCGGCTGGCTCTGCCCCTTTGGCGCGCTGCAGGAGCTGCTCAACAAGGCGGCGCGGCTCGCGCGCGTGCCGCAGGTGACGCTGCCCTGGGGCCTGCACGAGCGACTCTGGCCGGTGAAGTACGTGATCTTCATCGGCCTCGCCGGAGTCTCGCTCTACGACCTCGCCTTCGCCGAACGCCTGGCGGAGGTCGAGCCCTTCAAGACCACGGTGATCCTGCGCTTCGCCCATGACTGGCCGTTTGTGGCCTGGGCCGGCGTGCTGCTGGGCACCGGGCTCTTCGTCGAGCGCTTCTTCTGCCGCTACCTCTGCCCGCTGGGGGCGGCGCTCGCGATCCCCGGCAAGATCAGGATCATGGAGTGGCTGCGCCGCCACAAGGAATGCGGCGCGCCCTGCCATCGCTGTGCCCAGGAATGCATGGTCCAGGCCATCCATCCGGACGGGCACATCAACCAGAACGAGTGCCTCTACTGCCTGCACTGCCAGCAGGTCTATCACGACGAGCACCGCTGCCCGCCGATGATCCAGCGCCGCCTCAGGCGCGAGCGGCGCCGGGCGCGCGCCTCCGCGAATATCACCGTCCCGCCTGCAGCTCCCGCAGGCCCAACCGGCACAGCAACGAGTCCCTGATGCCAAGTAAGGAGGAGAAAGCCATGTCGAAGAAGAAACACGATGCTCCGGAGAAGACCGGCGTCACACGCCGCGATCTGATCGGCAGCACGGCCAAGATCGCCACCGTCGGCGGGGTGGTTGCCGCCGGGGTCGTCGGGGTCACTCCCGCCAGTCCGCCGCGCAAGGCGCACGCCGCCACCGATGCAGGCTCCGCCTACGTGGGGCCGGGCCAACTCGACGAGTATTACGGCTTCTGGTCGAGCGGCCAGTCCGGCGAGGTGCGCGTCTTCGGCGTTCCCTCCATGCGCGAGCTCCTCCGCATACCGGTGTTCAACCGCTGCAGCGCCACCGGCTGGGGGCTCACCAACGAGAGCCGCCGGATCATGACCGAGGGGCTCACGCCCGAGACCCGGAAGTTCCTCGAATCCCGCGGCGGCATCTACACCAACGGCGATGCGCACCACCCGCACATGTCCTTCACCGACGGCACCTACGACGGGCGCTACGTCTGGATCAACGACAAGGCGAACACGCGTGTTGCCCGCATTCGCTGCGACGTGATGAAGGTCGACAAGATCGTGGAGATCCCCAACGCCAACGACATCCACGGCCTGCGGCCCCAGAAATATCCGCGCACGGGCTACGTCTTCTGCAACGGCGAGCACGAGATTCCGCTCCCCAACGACGGCTCCGTGCTCAACGACCCTTCGCAGTACATTGCGATCTTCACGGCGCTCGACGGCGACACCATGGAGGTGGCCTGGCAGGTGATCGTCGACGGCAACCTGGATAACGTCGATGCCGACTATCAGGGCAAGTACGCGGTCTCCACCTGCTACAATTCGGAGATGGGCATGAACCTGGAGGAGATGACCGCCGCCGAGCAGGACTGGGCCGTCGTCTTCAACATTGCCCGCATCGAGCAGGGGGTGAAGGACGGCGACTACACCATGCACCAGGGGGTCAAGGTGCTGGACGGCCGCAAGGGCTCGCCCTACACCCGCTACATCCCGATCTCCACCAGCCCCCACGGCGTCAACACGGCGCCCGACGGCCACCACATCGTCATCAACGGCAAGCTGTCGCCGACCGTCTCGGTCATCGACGTGCGCCGTCTCGACGATCTGTTCGGCGACAAGATCGCGCCGCGCGACGTGATCGTCGCCGAGCCCGAACTGGGCCTCGGGCCGCTCCACACCGCCTTCGACGGACACGGCAACTGCTTCACGACGATCTTCCTCGACAGCCAAGTCTGCAAGTGGAACATGGATGCCGCGATTCGCCAGTACAATGGCGAGGAGGTGGACCCGATCGTCGAGAAGATCGACGTGCACTACCAGCCGGGGCACAACCACACCTCCATGGGCGAGACCAAGGAGGCGGATGGCAAGTGGCTGGTCTCGCTCAACAAGTTCTCGAAGGACCGGTTCATCAACGTGGGCCCGCTCAAGCCCGAATGCGAGCAGCTCATCGACATCTCGGGCGACAAGATGGAGCTGGTCCATGACGGCCCCACCTTCTCGGAGCCCCACGACTGCATCATCGTCCATCGCTCCAAGGTGAACCCGAAGCAGATCTGGGACCGTGAAGACCCAACCTGGGAGGAGGCGCGTCAGCAGGCGGCGAAGGATGGTGTCGATCTCGACTGGGGCGAGGACGTGATCCGCGACGGCAACAAGGTGCGGGTCTACATGTACTCGATCGCACCCGCGTTCAGTCTCGAGACCTTCGAGGTGAACGAGGGCGACGAGGTCACCGTCTACATCACCAACCAGGACGATGTGGACGACCTCAGCCACGGCTGGTCGCTTTCCAACTACGGGGTGGCCATGGAGGTGGCGCCCCAGGCGACAGCGTCGGTGACGTTTACTGCCGACCGGCCCGGCGTACACTGGTTCTATTGCCAGTGGTTCTGTCATGCGCTGCACATGGAGATGCGCGGGCGCATGTTCGTGAAGCCCAAGACCGCCTGATGCGCGTGCGGTGCGCGGCGCTCGCTCTCGGCGTGGCGGTGGCGTTGTTTGCCGCCGCCGCGGGAGAGGTGCGCGCCGCGCCCGCCGCCGTCATCGAGGTCTCGCCCGGCGAAGGGACGCTGCAGGCTGCGCTGGATGCAGCCCTGCCCGGCGCGGTGCTCCGGCTCGCGCCGGGCCTTTATCCTGGGCCGATCGTCATTGACCGGCCGCTGACGTTGGAGGGGGCGCCCGGCGTTATCCTCGACGGTGGCGGGCAAGGGCGCGTGCTTAGCGTCGTCGCGCCGGACGTGGTGGTGCGCGGGCTCACCGTCCGCAACTCCGGCACGAGCCTTGCCGATACCGACGCCGGCATCTTCCTCGACAAGCCGGCCAAGGGGGCGCTGATCGAGGACAACTGGCTGGAGAACAATCTGTTCGGCATCTACCTGCACGGCGCCCGTAATGCGCTGGTGCGGGACAACGTGGTGATCGGCAACCGCGACTTGCGCATGAGCGAGCGCGGCAACGGCATCCATCTCTGGGCGGCCAGGGGCTCGGTGGTCGAGGGAAACACCGTGCGTTACGGCCGCGACGGCATCTTCGTCACCACCAGCCGCAAGAACGCGTTTCGCAACAACCGCTTCCGCGAACTCCGCTTCGCTATCCACTACATGTACACGCACGACAGCGAGGTGAGCGGCAACGTCTCCCACGACAATCACGTGGGCTACGCGCTGATGTACTCCGATCGCCTGCGCGTGTTCGACAATCGCTCCACAGGCGACCGCGATCACGGCTTCCTCTTCAACTTCACCAACAAGTCGCGCATCGAGCGCAATCTCGTGCGCGCCGGCCGCGACAAGTGCGTCTTTCTCTACAATGCGAACCGCAACGTGCTCAGCGGCAATCTCTTCGAGGGCTGCGCCATCGGCATCCACTTCACCGCAGGCTCCGAGGGCAACCGCATCGCGGGCAACGGCTTCGTGGGCAACGCGACCCAGGTGAAATACGTCGGCACGCGCCACGTCGAGTGGTCCGACGAAGGCGTCGGCAACTATTGGAGCGACAATCCTGCCCTTGATCTCGACGGCGACGGCATCGGCGACGTGCCCTACAGGCCCAACGATCTCGTCGACCAAGTGGTCTGGCGCCACCCGCTGGCCAAGCTGCTGCTGACCAGCCCGTCGGTGCGCATCCTGCGATGGGCTCACGACCGCTTTCCCTCCATCTATCCGGGCGGGGTGATCGATTCCGCACCGCTGATGCGACCACCTGAGTTGGAGACCGGGTGATGGAGGGGCCGGCGCTTGGGCTGGAGGCGGTCGCTAAGTCCTACGGCCGGCACGCGGCGGTCGATGGGGTGACGCTCGGCCTGGCGCCAGGCGAGCGGCTCGCGCTGCTCGGCCACAACGGCGCCGGCAAGACCACGCTGCTCAAGCTGGCCCTCGGTCTCACGCGGGCCGACGGCGGCACGGTGACGACTCTGGGCTGCGCCCCCGGAGGCCCGGCCTGGACCGCAACGAAGCGGGAGATCGGCTTCCTGCCCGAGAGCGTGGCCTTCCTCGGCTCCATGACCGGGCGCGAGACGATCCGCTTCTACGGGCGGCTCAAGGGGGTGGGCCGCACCGCTTGCGAGGGGGCGCTGGCCCATGTCGGCCTCGCCGGGGTGGCGGGCAAGCGGGTCAAGACCTACTCCAAGGGCATGCGTCAGCGCCTGGGTTTCGCGCAGGCGATCCTGGGGGCGCCCCGGCTCCTGATCCTGGACGAGCCGACGGGAGGGCTCGACCCGGAATCGCGCCAGGCCTTCCACGAGACGCTGCACGATCTGGCCGGCCGAGGCACCGCAATCGTCCTTTCCTCTCACGTGCTGACCGAGGTCGAGGCCGGGACCGACCGTATCGCGATCATGCGCGAGGGCCGGCTTGCGGCCTTGGGCACGGCAGACGAGCTCAAGCGCCGGGCCGGGCTCGCGGTCACGATCCGCGTGGCCGTGCGGCCGGGCGGTGGCGCACGCCTCGCGAGCGCCCTCGCCGGCCGATCGTCGGAGCGGATCAACGATCATGCGGTCGAGCTTCGCTGCGACGCCGGCGAGAAGCGCGCCCTGATCGAGCGCATCCTTGGCTTGGGCGACGAAGTCGAGGACATCGAAATCGTCCCGCCCGGCCTTGATGCGGTCTACGCACGTTTCGGCGGCAGCGGCGGCGGCGAGAGGGAGCGCGCGCCGTGACGGCGGTCGCAACCATCGCCGGGCGGGAGGTTTTGGCCGGCATCCGCAACCGCTGGATGCTCGCCGCCGCCTTGCTCCTCGGCGTGCTGGCGCTGACTCTGGCCTTCGTGGGCAGCGCGCCGGGCGGGCCGGTCGCCGCCTCGCGTCTCGCGATCACGGTGGTCAGCCTCTCCAGCCTCTCGGTCTTCCTGGTGCCGCTCATCGGGCTGCTGGTGAGCTACGACACGCTGGTGGGCGAGATCGAGCGCGGCACCATGCCTCTGCTGATGACCCATCCGGTCACCCGCCTGCGCATCGTGCTCGGCAAGTTCGCGGGTCAGGTGGCGATCCTCGCCATCGCCACAGTCGTAGGCTTCGGCGTCGCCGCGCTCGCCACCGGCCTCGGCGATGGCGGCGATGCCGAGGCCTGGCGCGCTTTCGGCGTCATGGTCGGCGGCTCGATTCTGCTTGGCGCCGCCTTCATCGCGCTCGGCACGCTTATCAGCGCCGTGGTGGCCGAGCGCGGCACGGCGGCCGGCATCTCGGCGGCGGTGTGGCTGGTCTTCGTCGTGCTCTTCGACATGGCGCTGCTCGCCGTGCTCGTGGCGGACGAAGGGCAGGTAATCTCCGGCGACCTCTTCCGCGTGCTGCTCCTGCTCAACCCGACCGACGTCTACCGCATGCTGACGCTTGCCGGCTCCGAGACCGTGGGCGCGCTCTCCGGCATGGCGGGGGTGAGCGCCGAGGCGGCCTTCGGTCACGCGATCCTGTTCCCGGTCATGGTGCTCTGGATCGCGGTGCCACTCGGCCTCGCGGGCCTCCTGTTCGGGAGGAAGGAGCTGTGAGACGCGCGCTTGCCCTGCTGGCTATCGGCCTGCTCGCGCTCTCGGGCGCTGCCGGCTGCGGCGAGGACGACGACGTTGTCGCCAAGCCGGCGCCGGTGGAGCCAACACGCGAGGCCTCCGGCCACTACTGCGGCATGATCCTGGTCGACCACAGCGGGCCCAAGGCGCAGGTTCACTTGCCCAACCAGCCGGAGCCGGTGTGGTTCTCCTCGGTGCGCGACGCCATCGCCTTCACCATGCTGCCGGAGGAGCCGCGCAACTACACCGCGATCTACGTCAACGACATGGGCGTGGCCCGGTGGGACGCGCCCGAGCCCGGCACCTGGATCGACGCGAACGGCGCCTGGTACGTGATCGGGAGCGACCGGATGGGCGGCATGGGCGTGCCCGAGGCTGTGCCGTTCGCCACGCAAGAGGCCGCCGAGCGTTTCGTGGCGGCGCACGGCGGGCGCATCGTCGCGCTCACCGAGGTGCCGCAGAGCTACATCTTCGCCTATGCCGACGAGGACGACCCCGCCATGCCGGCGCATGGAGACCATCAATGACGCGCTGTCCCGCTGCCGCGCCGACCCGGCGGCGCTTCGTGGCCATCGCGGCCGCTGCCGCCGGCCTGCCCTTCGCGGCGATCCGGGCCGGCGCTGAGACAACGCATCTGCACCGCTGGTCCGGCATTGCGCTCGGCGCTGCGGCGGAGATCGTCCTTTACGATCCCGATGCTTCCCGCGCGCGCCGCTTGATCGCACGCAGCGTCGCCGAGATCGACCGGCTGGAGGACGTGTTCAGCCTCTACCGGCCCGAGAGCGCCATCTCGCGCCTCAACCGGGACGGTTGGCTCGGAGTGCCGCCGCTGGAGCTGGTTGCGCTGCTGGCCGAGGCCCGCTCCTACTCGGAGCGGACAGAGGTCGCCTTCGACGTCACCGTGCAGCCGCTCTGGCGCCTCTACGCCACGCACTTCGCCAGGCCCGGCGCCGATCCACGCGGGCCGGCCGAGGCCGAGCACGCCAACGCGCAGGCGCTGGTGGATTACCGCGCCATCGAGATCAAGCCTGCCGAGGTCCGCTTCGCCCGACGGGGGATGGCGATCACCCTCAACGGCATCGCCCAGGGCTACATCACCGACCGTGTGGCGACGCTGCTGCAGGACGCCGGCATGGGCGATGTTCTGCTCGACATCGGCGAAGTCCGGGCGCTCGGCCGTCATCCCGACGGCCGCCCCTGGCATGTCGGTCTCCGCCGCGCGGCAGAGCCCGAGACGGTCGCGCGCACCGTCGCGCTGACCGACCGCGCCGTCGCCACCTCGGCCGGCATCGCGAGCCCCTTCGATGCGAGCGGGCGCCACCACCACCTGTTCGACCCCGCGACCGGCAGGCCCGCGCAGGCAGCGGGGCAGGTCTCGGTGATCGCGCCCCGCGCCACCATGGCCGATGCCCTCTCCACCGCGCTCGCCGTGTCCTCGCCCGCGCGCGCCGCCGCTTTCGCCGCCCGCTTCCCCGAGATCGAGGTGGTGATCGATGGGATGAGCCAGCCGTCGTAGCGGCTCCCCTCTACGGCGCTCCTTGGCTAGGATGCGCCCCGATTCCTCTTCCCGCCGAGCGGGCGCCCGATGGCCGTCTACACCGAAGTCTCCGACGACGAGCTCGCCGCGTTCATCGCGGAGTACGACATCGGCACGGCCGTCTCCTGCAAGGGCATCGCCGAGGGCGTCGAGAACTCCAACTACCTGCTGCTGACCGAGAGCGGCCCCTACATCCTTACGCTTTACGAGAAGCGGGTCGATGCCAGGGACCTGCCGTTCTTCCTCGGGCTGATCGAGCACCTGGCGGCGCGCGGCGTGCCCTGTCCGGTGCCTGTCCACGGCCGCGACGGCGCGGTGTTGCGCACCCTCTGCGAGCGGCCGGCGGCGATCACGAGCTTCCTCGCCGGCGTCTGGCCCAGGCGCCCGCGGCCCGAGCACTGCGCCGAGCTGGGCGAGGCACTTGCGCGGATGCATCTGGCGGGACTCGACTACCCGGCAGAGCGCGCCAACGCGCTCTCCGTCGACAGCTGGCGGCCGCTCTTCGAGAGGTGCCGCACCGGCGCCGACGACGTGGTCCCCGGCCTTTCGGCCGAGGTCTCGGCGGCCCTCGACCGCATCGAGGCGGAATGGCCGCGCGATCTGCCGCGCGGCGTGGTCCACGCCGATCTCTTCCCCGACAACGTCTTCTTCGAGCGGAACCGGCTCAGCGGCCTGATCGACTTCTACTTCGCCTGCAACGACGCGCTGGTCTACGACCTCGCGGTCTGCCTCAACGCCTGGTGCTTCGAGCCGGACCTCAGCTTCAACGTGACCAAGGCACGCCTCATGATCGGGCGCTACCGCGCGGTGCGCCGCTGCTCCGAGGCTGAGATCGCAGCCCTCCCGCGGCTCGCCGAGGGCGCGGCGCTGCGCTTCCTGCTCACCCGTCTCTACGACTGGATCAACCAGGTGGACGGCGCCCTGGTCAAACCCAAGGACCCC
Source organism: Alphaproteobacteria bacterium (assembly GCA_965220745.1). GTDB lineage: Bacteria > Pseudomonadota > Alphaproteobacteria > UBA828 > UBA828 > WTGU01. The sequence continues at coordinate 80,883 of CBDCQT010000003.1, forward strand.
CGCGAGTACCTGCACAAGCTCCGCTTCCATCGCGGCGTGTCGGGCCCCGGCGCCTACGGGATCGAGCCGTGACTGTGGCGATCTATACCGACGGTGCCTGCAGCGGCAATCCGGGGCCGGGCGGCTGGGGTGCGGTGCTGCTCTATGGCGAGCACCGGCGCGAGATCAGCGGTGCGGCGCCCGAGACTACCAACAACCGCATGGAGCTGACCGCCGCGATCCGGGCGCTGGAGGCGCTCAAGCGACACTCCGCGGTCGCCCTCTACACCGACAGCACCTACGTGAAGGACGGCATCACCCGCTGGCTCCCCGGCTGGAAGGCCAAGGGATGGCGCACCGCCTCCAAGTCCCCGGTCAAGAACCGCGACCTGTGGGAGGCCCTCGATGCGCTCGCGCAGAGCCACGACGTGACCTGGCACTGGGTGAAGGGCCACGCCGGCAATCCTGAGAACGAGCGCGCCGATGCGCTCGCCCGCGAGGCACTGAAGGCCGCAGCAGCGTAGCCGGTCGCCGGGCCGGCTACTCCGCGGCGCTGGCCTGGGCGACTGGGGCGCGGAAGGCGGCCAGCAGCTCGGCCTCGCGCTCCTTCGCGCAGGCGATGTTGGCTTCCTTCACGTGGCCGAAGCCTCGCATGGCAAGCGGCACTTCCGCGATCTCCACGGCGAGCGCGTGGTTGTCGGACTCGAGGCCGGCGATCAGCGTCTCCACCGTCGCCTCGTACTCGCCGATCAGCGCGCGCTCCCGGCGCCGCTCGGCGCTGTAGCCGAAGATGTCGAGCGGCGTCCCGCGCAGGCCCTTGAACTGCGCCAGCAGACGGAAGGCCGAGAGCATCCAGGGGCCGAAAATGCGCTTCTTCAGGTGGCCTGTCGCAGGATCGCGCCCGGCGATGAGCGGTGGCGCCATGCTGAACCGGAGCCCGACCGAGCCCTCAAACTCCGCCTCCACCTGCCGACGGAAGCGGCCGTCGGTGTAGAGCCGGGCGACCTCGTATTCGTCCTTGTAGGCGAGCAGCTTGTGGTAGGCGCGGGCGACCGCCTCGCCAAACCCCTCGCGGCCGGGCGCCCGTGCGCGTTCGGCCTCGCGCGCGCGGCTCACCAGGGCGCGGTAGCGGCTGGCAAGCGCGGTGTTTTGATAGGCCCGGAGGTCGGAGGCGCGCCGCTCGATCAGCGCGTCCAGCCCTTGCGCTTGCGGCTCCTGCGGCAGGGTGCCGGTCTCGGCCGCTGCGGCGGTGACCGCGTCGGCATCGTGCGCGGCCGCTCGGCCCCAGCGGAAGGCACGCTGGTTGGCCTCGACCGCGACGGCGTTGAGCGCGATCGCCCGCTCGATGGCCTCGGCGCCGAGCGGGACCAGGCCGCGCTGGTATGCGAAGCCCAGGAGGAAGAGGTTGGTGTAGACGGCATCGCCCACCAGCGCCGTCGCCAGGCGGGTCGCGTCCACGACATCGAGCGTGCGCGCCGCCGCCCCGATCACGCCTTCGAGCTGCGCGCCGGGGAATTCCAGGTCGGGCGTGCGGGTAAAGTCGCCGGTCGTGATCGGGCCGCCGTTGACCACGGCGTGAGAGGCGCTCTTGTCGAGCCGTGACACCGCTTCGCGGCTCGCCGCCACCACCCGGTCGATTCCCAGCAGCAGACGGGCGCCGCCGACCGCGATGCGCACCGCGTGCAGGTCCTCGGGCCGCTCGGCGATGCGGATATGGCTGGTGACGGCGCCGTACTTCTGGGCGAGGCCGGCCTTGTCCAGCACCGTGGCGCCCTTGCCTTCCAGCCGCGCCGCCGTGCCCAGAAGTGCGGCGAGGGTGACGATCCCGGTGCCGCCCACGCCCGCAAGCAGAATACCGTAAGGCTCCGTACACGAGGGGCGCGTCGGCTCCGGCAGTGCGACTATGGGCCGCTCGGATACGCCTGACGACGAACCCGCTCGCCGCTTCCCGCCCTTGACCAGCACGAAGCTCGGGCAGAAGCCCTTGATGCAGGAGAAATCCTTGTTGCAGGCGGATTGGTCGATGGCCCGCTTGCGCCCGAACTCGGTCTCCAGCGGCACCACCGAGAGGCAATTGGACTGCACGCCGCAGTCGCCGCAGCCCTCGCACACGTCCGGGTTGATGATGACCCGCCAGTCCGGGTCCTCCAGCAGCCCGCGCTTGCGCCGGCGCCGCTTCTCGGTTGCGCACATCTGATCGTAGACGATGGCCGAGACCCCTTCCCACTGGCGCAGATCGCGCTGCACCCGGTCGAGCTCGTCCCGGTGATGGATCGTGACGCCGTCCGCGAACTGCCCGTCGAAGGGATATTTCTCGGGCTGGTCGGTGACCACCGCGATGCGGCCGACGCCCTCCGCCTGGACCTGGCGGGTCACGCGCTGGACCGAGAGCGGCCCGTCCATGGGCTGGCCGCCGGTCATCGCCACCGCGTCGTTGTAGAGAATCTTGTAGGTCATGTTGACGCCGGCGGCGACCGCCGCCCGGATCGCCAGAATGCCGGAGTGGAAGTAGGTGCCGTCGCCGATGTTCTGGAAGATGTGCTCGGTCTCGGTGAAGGGCGCCTGCCCGATCCAGTTCGCCCCCTCGCCGCCCATGTGGGTGTAGGTGTCGGTCTCGCGGTCCATCCACTGCGCCATGTAGTGGCAGCCGATGCCGGCGAGCGCGCGGCTCCCCTCGGGCACCTTGGTCGAGCTGTTGTGCGGGCAGCCCGAGCAGAAGTAGGGCACCCGCTCCATCGCCGCAGGCTCCCTGGCGGCGCTCTCGTCCCATCTGGACCGCAGGCGGGCCAGTCGCGCCTCGATGCCCTCGTCGGCGCCGAGGCGCAGCAGCCGCTCGGCGAGCGTCTGTGCCACCCCGCCGGGGTCGAGCTCGCCCGAGGCGCGGAGCAGCGGGCGCCCTTCCTCGTCGCATTTGCCGATCACGCGGGGTCTCTCCGTCGCGGGCAGGTTGTAGAGCAGCTCCTTGATCTGGCCCTCGATGAAGTCCCGCTTCTCCTCGACCACGAGGATCTCGTCGAGCCCGCCGGCGAAGCGCCTGATGCCCTCAGGTTCCAGCGGCCAGCTCATGCCGACCTTGTAGAGCGCGAGGCCGAGGCGCCGCGCCGTGCCCTCGTCGATGCCGAGGTCGTCCAGCGCCTGGCGCACGTCAAGGTATGACTTGCCCGTGGTGACGATGCCGAGCCTCCGCCCCGGCCCGTCGATCACGGTGCGGTCGAGCCCGTTGGCCCGGCCGTAGGCGCGCGCCGCGTCCAGCTTGTGCTCGAGCAGCCGCTCCTCCTGGTCGAGCGGAAAGTCCGGCCAGCGGATGTTGAGCCCGCCTGCGGGCAGCGCGTGGTCTTCCGGCGTGACGATGGCGACCCGGTGCGGGTCCACCGAGACGATGGCCGAGCTGTCCACCGTCTCCGCGATGCAGATGAAGCCGACCCAGAGGCCCGAGTAGCGCGAGAGCCCCCAGCCGTGCAGCCCGTAGTCCAGGAACTCCTGCACGCCGGCGGGGTTGATCACCGGCATGGTCGCGCTCACGAAGTTGAACTCGCTCTGGTGCGCGGTGGTGGAGGAGGCGCAGACGTGGTCGTCGCCCGCCAGCGCGAGCACGCCGCCGTGGGCCGCCGTGCCGGCGAGGTTGGCGTGTTTGAAGACGTCGATGGTGCGGTCGACGCCTGGCCCCTTGCCGTACCAGATGGCGAAGACGCCGTCGTGCTTCGCGCCGGGGAAGAGCCCAACCTGCTGCGTGCCCCAGAGTGCGGTGGCTGCCGTGTCCTCGTTGACGCCGGGCTGGAAGTGCACGCCGTGCTTCTCGATGAACGGCTTGGCCTGCCAGAGCGCGCGGTCGAAGTTGCCGAGCGGCGAGCCGCGATAGCCCGAGATCATGCAGGCGGTGTCGAGCTCGGCCGCCTTGTCGCGCAGGTGCTGCATCATCGGCAGCCTGACCAGCGCCTGGGTGCCGGTCATGTAGACCTCGCCCGAGAGGGCGGCGTACTTGTCGTCGAGTGAGACCGCGGCGAGGGTCATCGCGATTCCTGTCCTCAGCGTCCGGTTCTTCTTGGGGCTAGGCCGCAAGCTGCAGCCGCCGGGTGCGCGGCCGCGCCGCCATCATACCCCAAGGCGCACCGTCGGCGCGAAGCGGCGGCGGCTGGGATATCCTCGAGAACTTAATTTCATGCGGCCTATTCCGGCCCACTCCGGCCCAAAGTGGCCCAAGGTGGTCCAAAACCGGTGGCTCAAAGTGGCTCAAGGTGGATCAAGACAGCGCGGATGTGGGCGACGATCTCGAGCGAATGCCCCCTTTTGCCACGTCTCGCCAAAATGGAGTGCCTCGCGTCCGCATGGGCGGCATCGCGTGTGGCGGCGTTTTCGCGGTCTGCACAACGCATCCGCCGAGACTGACTCCGCCCGCCCGCGCCGTGCACCGCACCATAGTCCGGGGCACGTTCCCGGCAACCGATGAGGAATTCGCCGTGACGGGAACCGGGCCGCAGGCCTGGACGGCGCGCTAGCGCCGCGCGCCGAAGCGAACGAAGCGTCTGCCAAGAAGAGGGTCGGACCGTAGGTCCGGAGCGCGCGACCACGCGCCGCGCCGAATGGCGCGTAGGCAAGCGAACGGAGTGAGCGCCCGCCGTTGAGGGAAATGAAAATGCGAGCGCCCGGCGATTGAGGGAAATGATTAAGTCCCGGAGCGCACGTTGCATTGCTTTCACAGCGACGTGCTGACACCCTCGCGCCGGCGTGCAGCACAGGAGACGAGCATGACGGGCTACGACGGCTACACCACGATGACGTTTGTGCGCGAGCGCCGCGTACTCACCGTGACGCTGAACCGGCCCGACGTGCTCAACGCCGTGAGCGCGGCCATGCACGCCGAAATGGCGCGGCTCTTCTACGACATCGCCGCCGACCGCGAGACCGACATCGTCGTGCTGACCGGCGCCGGCCGCGCCTTCTGCGCCGGCGGCGACATCGACTGGCTCCAGGCCGCGGCCGACGATCCGACGATCTTCGACGGCATCGCCGTCGAGGCGAAGCAGATCGTGTTCGGTCTCCTCGACCTGGAAAAGCCCGTGATCTGCCGCCTGAACGGCGATGCGGTGGGGCTCGGGGCCACGGTCGCGCTCTTCTGCGACATCATCATCGCGGCGGACGACGCGCGGATCGGCGATCTGCACGTCAACATCGGGCTCTCAGCGGGCGACGGCGGGGCGATAATCTGGCCCCAGCTCATCGGCTACCCGCGCGCCAAGGAGTTCCTGATGACCGGCCGGCTGATCGATGGCGCCGAAGCCGCGGCGATGGGCCTCGTGAACGAGGCGGTCCCGCTTGACGAACTCGATGCCCGTACAGTCCGTATGGTGGGCAAGCTGGAGCGGGGCGCGACCCAGGCGATCCGGCTCACCAAGGTCTCGATCAACGTCGGCCTCAAGCAACTCGCACACGCGATGATGGATGCTTCCATCGCCTACGAGACCCTGACCAACGTCTCCGCCGATCACCGCGAAGGGCTCGCGGCCTTCCGCGAGCGGCGCAAGCCCACCTTCGACCAAAGCCGGTGACGGCGATGGCGACGCGAAGGGCGCGAGGGCTCGACAGCGCTGCAGAGGTGCGCGAAGACGGCGCGCTGCCGGGATGGGACCTCTCCGATCTCTATCCCGCGCCTGACTCGGACGAACTCCAACACGACCTGGAGCAGGCGGCTGTGGCGGCCGAGTTGCTGCACGAGGAGTTCGCGGGCCGCGTCGCCGATCTCGATGGCGCGGCCTTGGGCGGCCTGATCGCGCGCTACGAGGCGATCCAGGAGACCCTGGAGCGGCTGACGAGCTACGCCTACCTCGTCTACTGCACGGCGATGGACGACGCCGAGACGGCGCAGTTCTTCCAGACCGCGCGGGAAGAAACCACCGCCACGACCAGCCGGCTGCTCTTCCTCACCCTCGAGCTCAACCGAATCGAAGACGATGCGCTCGCGGACAAGCTGCAGGCCCGCGCGCTCGCCCGCTACGCGCCCTGGGTGAGGGACGTGCGGGCGTTCCGCCCTTTCCAGCTCTCGGACGAGGTGGAGCGCCTCCTGCACGAGAAGCAGGTCGCGGGCCGTGCGGCCTGGATGCGCCTCTTCGACGAGACCATGGCCGCGCTGCGCTTCCCCGTGAAGGGCGAGCCGCTCACCAGCGCCGACGCGCTCAACCTGCTCTCGGACAAGGACCGCGACGTGCGCAAGGAGGCGGCGCAGGCTTTGGGCACCGTCCTCGGCGAGAACGTGCGCACCTTCGCGCTCATCACCAACACGCTCGCCAAGGACAAGGAGATCGAGGACCAGTGGCGCGGCTTCGAGCGGCCCATCTCCGCCCGCAATCTCGGCAACCGGGTGGAGGACGAGGTGGTGGACGCGCTGATCGCGGCCGTCGAGGCCTCGGCGCCTCGTCTTGCCCATCGCTATTACGCGCTCAAGGCGCGCTGGATGGGCGGGGACCGCCTCGACCATTGGGACCGCACCGCGCCGCTGCCGGAAGACGACGATCGGCTGATCGGCTGGGACGAGGCGGTCGAGACCGTGCTCGCGGCCTACCGCACCTTCTCGCCCGAGCTTGCTGCCATCGGTCGGCGCTTCTTCGAGAATGACTGGATCGACGCACCGGTGCGCCACGGCAAGTCTCCCGGCGCCTTCGCCCATCCCACGGTGCCGGGCGCGCACCCCTACCTGCTGCTCAACTACCAGGGCAAGACACGCGACGTGATGATTTTGGCCCACGAGCTCGGCCACGGGGTGCATCAGGTGCTGGCGGGCGGGCAGGGCCTCTTGATGGCGGAGACCCCGCTGACGCTGGCCGAGACCGCCTCTGTCTTCGGCGAGCAGCTCACCTTCCGCGCGCTGCTCGACGGCGAGAGCGACCCCGTCCGCCGCCGGGTCATGCTCGCCGGCAAGGTCGAGGACATGCTGAACACCGTGGTGCGCCAGGTCGCCTTCTGCGCCTTCGAGCGGCGCGTGCACGAGGAGCGCCGCTCAGGCGAGCTCACGCCCGATCGACTCTCCGAGCACTGGCTCGCGGTGCAGAGCGAGAGCCTGGGTCCGGCGCTCCGCTTCCACGACGAATACCGGCATTACTGGACCTACATCCCGCACTTCATCCACGCGCCGTTCTACGTCTACGCTTATGCCTTCGGCGAGTGCCTGGTGAATGCGCTCTACGCGGTCTATCGGGCCGAGCCCGCCGGCTTCGAGCAGAAGTATCTGGACATGCTGCGGGCCGGCGGCAGCCTCCGGCATAGGGAGCTGTTGGCCCCGTTCGGCCTCGATGCGAGCGATCCCGCGTTCTGGTCGCGCGGCCTCGACGTGATCGCCGGCTTCGTCGACGAACTGGAGGCAGCGTTCTAGGGCGGGAGGTCCCCGCCCCGCGCCTAAAGAAACACCGTGCCGCCGTCCACCATCAGGGTCTGGCCGGTGACCAGCTTGCTCGCGTCGGACGCGAGGTAGAGCACGGTGCCGACAAGATCGTCGGTCTCGAGGTTCTTCTGCAGGCTCTGGCCGGTGGCAACGGCCTGAAGCAGCTTGTCCTTCTTCTCGCCGAAGAATTCGTCGGTCCCCTCGGTCAGCACGGCGCTCGGCGCGATGGCGTTGACCCTGATCCAGTCGCGCCCGAGCTCGCGGGCAAGCGCGCGGGTCATGCCGATCACCGCGGACTTCGAGGTCGCGTAGTGCAGGCCATAGGGCATGCCGTAGACCGCAGCCAGCGAAGCGATGTTGACGACGGAGCCGCCGCCCGCCTCGCGCATGGCCGGCACGCACGCCTTGGTGCATTGCCAGACGCCCCGCACATTGACGGCCATGGTCTTGTCCCACTCGTCCTGCGGGATCTTGTCGAAGCGCCCGCCCTGGATGTCGCCGTAGAGTGCTGCGTTGTTGATGAGCACGTCGATGCGTCCGAACTCGGCGACCGCGTGCTTGGCCATGGTCTCGCAGCTCGCCATCTCGGCGGCGTCGAGCGCGATGCCGGTGACGCGCCCGTTGGTCTTGCCGATGGCGTCGACCGTCTCGGCCGTGTCGCGGATATCGGCGGCGACCACCGCGGCACCCTCGCGCGCCAGCGCCTCGCAATAGGCGCGGCCCAGGCCCCGCCCGCCGCCGGTAACGACGGCGACCTTCCCTTCAAGCTGTGCCATGGGGTCTCCCGCTTATCTCGGATGTACGCGCCAGCCCGGCCGCGCCGGCGCCGACGGACCACGACATAGGCCACAACGGGCGCCGCCGCAAGCCGTCCGCCCGGCTGCCTTCGCATTCTGCGGCCCGGTGCTAGAATGCCGCCCGCAAGCCCGAGAGCTGGAGGGAACGATGGCGACCGAGATCGTGGAACTGCCGGAAGGGATCGCGCGCACGCTGCGCCGCAAGGACGATGACGGCGTGACGACGCTCACGCTGAACCGGCCCAAGTCGGGCAACAGCCTCTCCCACCGGCTGGTGCACGAGCTGCAGGACACCCTCGACGAGATCAGGGACGACCGCTCCGTGCGGGTGGTGATCCTGGCGGCGGCCGGGCGGCTCTTCTGCACCGGGCACGACCTCAATGAATCCGTCGAGGCCATGAAGCAGCCCGAGACCAAGCGCGAAGCCACCGCCACTTGCTCGCGCATGATGCAGAGCCTGATCGGCCTGCCCCAGCCGGTGATCGCCAAGGTCCACAGCATCGCCACCGCTGCCGGCTGCGAGCTGGTCGCGAGCTGCGATCTGGTCTACGCCTCGTCGGAGGCCAAGTTCGCCACCCCCGGCGTGAACATCGGCTTCTGGTGCCACTCGCCGCAGGTGGCAGTGAGCCGCGCCGTCGCGCCCAAGCACGCGATGCAGATGCTGCTCACCGGCAAGATGGTGGATGCCGAGACTGCCTTTCGCATGGGGCTGGTCAGCGAGGTCGTGGAGCCCGACAAGTTGGGCGAGCGGGTGGACGAGGTCGCGCGGCATATCGCGTCGAAGTCGTCCTACGCCATCGCCCAGGGCAAGCGGTCCTTCTACCGCCAGCTGGAGATGGACCGGGGCGATGCCTACGACTACGCCGGCGAGGTGATCTACCGCACCATCCAGGCTGACGACGCGCGCGAGGGCATCACGGCCTTCCTGGAAAAACGGGATCCTGTCTGGAAGGATTCCTGACGCCGCCCTCTCGGCCGTCCTGTCATAGCTTCTCGTCGATTCCCGCCTGTTTCAGAATATGGTTGGCTGTATGCCGGCTCTTGATCTTGCTTGGGACGGTGATGACCAGCCCGGTGCGGTCCGCACTCTGCCACTGTTCGTGGCTTGACCTGCCTTGGCGGATTTTGACCCAACCGGCCGCTCTCAGAAGGCTTTTCACCTTCCGTTCGAAAGTCGCCACTGCGATACCAGTGCTACACGTGTGACGGGATCAGTGTTTCCTCGACGACATAGCGGGGCGTCCGTGCGCTAACCTGCGACCGAGAATGTTGATGGTGCCCTGGTTGCCCGGCTGGTTGGCCTGCCTGCTGAAGCCGCACCGTCACTTGCACGTCAGCGTCTCGCGGCACGTCCAAATTTTGCTCGAGCAGTTGCGGCACCATCTCCATGACGGCCTCAAGCATGCCGCCGAGCGTATCCGCTTCGAGCGTCAGACCCGGTATGTCCTCGCTCGTCGCAACGAACACGTCGGTTTCCTCGCAGTGGAAAACATCGACGCTGTACAAGTTGGCCATCGCATCCCACTCCACGGCGGCCGTGCTGCGGCGCTCCAAGCCCGCACCGCGTGAATTGCCGGAACGTTACGCTAGTCCCGCGCCGGGTACCAGTAGAGCGGGTCCGGGCGCTGGTAGCCCTCCGGGCGGTAGATCAGCTCCAGGGTGGTCTTGAGCGCGTCCTCGGTCTGGAAGTAGCAGAAGCGCACGCCGCGCCATCCGCCGCTCATGACTCGCTCAAAGCCGCGCGCCTCCATGTCGGCGATGCAGCCGTCCATATCCAGGCCCGTGTCCTGCAGCAGAAAGCCCACGTGCTGCAGCCCCTCGCCGTGTTCCTCAAGGAACTCGTGATAGATGCTGGGCCCCTCCAGAGGCTCGATCACCTCCCAATTGAGATCGCCGGTCCAGGCCAGCGCGAGGCGCATGGAGAACTGGCCGGCGCTGCCGCGAAAGTATCTGTCGGTCAGGTCCGGTGGCCCGTATTCCTGGACCCACCAGGGGCCGATCCCCATGCGGTCCGCATAGTTGCGGATGCAGGCGTCGAGGTCGCGGGTAACGATGCAGATTTGCCGGGTCTGGCCGATGAGGCTGTTGGGCAGGTCGGTGAAGACGTGGTCGGGTGAGACGCTCATATGTATCCGATCCTTAAGCTGTTGCTATTGCGCGCCAGACGCGTTCCGGCGTGAGCGGCATGTCGATATCGGTGACGCCGCGCTCCTTGAGCGCATCGAGCACGGCGTTCACCACGGCCGCCGGCGCAGGGATCGCGCCTGCCTCCCCGCAGCCCTTGATGCCGAGCGGATTCTGGCTGGTCGGCACGCCGTTGGAAGCGAGCACGAAGGGCGGCATGTCGTCGGCGCGCGGCATGCAGTAGTCCATGAACGAGCCCGAGAGCAGTTGCCCGGATGCCTCGTCGTAGACGCAGTTCTCAAACACCGCCTGGCCCAGTCCCTGGGCGACCCCGCCGTGCACTTGGCCGTCCACCAGCACGGGATTGACGATGCGCCCGAAATCGTTGGCCGCGGCATAGTTGGTGAGGTGCAGTGCGCCGGTCTCGGGATCGATCTCGACCTCGCAGATGTGGCAGCCGTTGGGGAAGGTGCCCTCGAAGGTTTCCGTCTGGCCGTTCGCATCCAGCCCCGGCTCCATGCCCTCGGGCAAGTTGGCGGGGTCCTTCGCCTGCGCTGCCAGCGTCATGATGTCGATGGCGCGGTCGGTGCCGGCGATGGAGAAATCGCCGTCGGCGAAGCGGATGTCCGCCGGCGCCACCTCCAGCATGTTGGCGGCGACCTGGGTGCCCTTCTCGATCACCTTGGCCGCGCCGTCCTCGATCGCGAGCGCCACCATGTAGGTGGAGCGCGAGCCGCCGCTGCCGCCACCGCCCGGCAGGTCGTCGCTGTCACCCTCGATGAGATCGATGGCCTCGAAGGGAATCCCCAGGCTTTCGCTGAGCAGCTGGGCATAGGTGGTCGTGTGGCCCTGGCCCGACGCGCGAGTGCCGGCGCTGAGGCTGACCCCGCCGTCGTCGCGGAAGCGGATGGCGACGTGCTCCGACGGATCGCCGATGGTCGATTCGACGTAGACCGCCATGCCGATGCCGCGCAGCTTGCCGCGCGCGGCCGAGTCCGCGCGCCGCTCGGCGAAGCCCGACCAGCCGGCGAGCGCCAGGCTGTCGTCTAGGTTGCGCGCGTAGTCGCCCGAGTCATAGGTGACGTCGAGCGGCACCTGATAGGGCATCGCCGCCGCCGGGATCAGGTTGCGGCGGCGGATCTCGTCGGGCGCGAGGCCGAGCTTGGCCGCGGCCTTGTCCACCAGGCGCTCGACCACGTAGTTCGATTCCGGAATGCCCGCGCCCCGGTAGGCATCGGTGAAGACGGTGTTGGTGAGCACGCCTTCGACCTCGGCATGGATCGCAGGCGTGCGGTAGGCGTTCGCGAGCATGCGCGTGTAGAGCAGGGTCGGCGAGATCGGCCCGAGATTGGAAACGTAAGCGCCGAGATTGGCCAGCGTGCGCACGCGCAGGCCCAGGAACTGCCCGCCCTCGTCCAGCGCCAGCGCGGCCTTCGTGATGTGGTCGCGCGCTTGGGTGTCGCTCTGGAAGCCCTCGATGCGCCCGCACAGCCAACGCACCGGCCGCCCCAGCTTGCGCGCGGCCCAGGCCACGAGCACGTGCTCCGGATAGGTGAAGTACTTCATGCCGAAGCCGCCGCCGAGGTCGTGGGAGAGGATGCGCAAGCGGTCCTCCTCGACGCCTAAGATGCCGGCGATGACGGCGCGCGCGCCGTGTACGTGCTGGCTGTTGATGTGGAGGGTGTAGCGCTCGCTCGCCGGGTCGTAGACGCCGAGCGCGCCGCGCGGCTCGATGGTGTTCACTACCACGCGGTTGTTGACCAGCTCGATCTCCACCGTGTGAGCCGCGGCCTCGAAGGCGGCGGCGGTGGTGGCGGCGTCCCCTTGCGCCCACGTCAAGGAGAGGTTGCCCGGCGCCTCCAGCCAGATCTGCGGCGCGTCCGCCTCGCGCGCCTTCGCCGCATCGACCACCGCCGGCAGCGGGTCGTAGTCCACGCTCACGAGTTCCGCCGCATCCTGCGCGGCGGCGAGGGTCTCGGCCACGACCATGACCACCGCCTCGCCGACGTGGCGCACGCGATCTCCCGGCAGCATCGGGTTGGGCGGATAGCAGGCGGGGCTGCCGTCCGGTCGCGTGAGCGGCACGAAGGCGTCGGCGATGCAGGGCAGCGTGCCGAGGCCGGCCGCCGCCACGTCCGCGCCGGTATAGACGGCGAGCACGCCGTCCGCGGACCCTGCCGCCGCTGTGTCGATCGCCGTTATGTCGGCGTGGGCAAGCGGCGAGCGCACGAAGCAGGCATGCACCTCGCCGTCGAGCGAAACGTCGTCCTGAAACCGCCCGCAACCCCTGAGCAGAACGTCGTCTTCCTTGCGCGGTGCCGATTGGCCGACGCCGAACCGTGCCATCGTTCTCTCCCCGTCTCGTGCGGGCATGATAGGGAACTCGGCCGCGGGCGTCATCTTGGCCGGACACCGAGGACTTGCCGGTGCACGGGGTCTGCGCCCCTGCCCGAATCGGGCGCCTCTGTGCTACCTAGCCGGAAAGGGCGGAGTGCCGGTGCGGCCTCCGCGAGCGAGTCAGAGGAGGAAGGGATGACGTTTGAGGAGAAGGTCGAGCGGCTCAGCGCGATCGAGGACATCAAGCAGCTCAAGGCGCGCTATTGCCAGCTCTGCGACGCCGGCTACGACCCCGACGGCATCGCGGCGATGTTCGTGGAAGATGGCGTGTGGGACGGGGGCGAGAACTTCGGCTGCCATGTCGGGCGTGAGGCGATCCACGGCTTCTTCTCAGGCATCTCCAACGACATCGTCTTCGCCGCACACCTCGTGCTCAACCCGATCATCACGGTGGATGGCGACAGCGCCAACGGCAAGTGGTGGCTGATCATGCCGTGCACCACCGAGCTCGGCGGGGGGCCGAAGGAGGCGCGCTGGCTGCTCGCGGAGTACGACGACGATTACGTCCGGGTCGACGGCACCTGGTACTACAAGCACCTGCGCATCGACCTGAAGTTCTTCACCCCGCACAAGGACGGCTGGGTGGAGACCTGAGCTCGCCTCTCCCAACTTATTCATTCCCTCAGTCGCCGAGCGCTCGCTCCGTTCGATCGTGCGCTCCGCGCGCGTGGACGCACGACGCTCCGCGCTTACGCGCGGCGCCCCCTCCTCACCCTGGCCAGTTTCTGGGTTTTCATCCCATTTGCCCCCTGATTGAGAAGCAGGCCCTGATCCTGATGAGAAATCCGGGCTAAAAGGTCGCATGGTCTCCCCGCAATCCGCGTCGGCCGCGCCGCTCCTCGGCGTCCTCTACATGTGCGTGGCCGCAGGCTTTGGGCTGCCGGGGCTGAACGCCCTCGTGAAGGCGCTCATAGCCGACTATCACATGGTGCAGATCATCTGGTTCCGCTGCGTCGTGCACCTGGGCTTCATGGTGGTGCTCTTCATGCCGGCGATGGGGCCGAGAGTCTTCGCGAGCCGCCGCCCGTGGCTGCAGTCGATCCGTTCTCTCACCCAGCTCGTTACCTTCACGCTGATCTGGGTGGCGCTCTTCTGGACGCCCATCACGACCGTCACCATGGTGCTCTTCACCGGCCCGCTGATGCTGGTGGCGCTCTCCGTGCCCTTCCTCGGCGAGCGGGTGGGGCCGCGCCGTTGGGCGGCGGTCGTCGTCGGCTTCGCCGGCGTGCTGATCGTCCTCCGTCCCGGCGCCGACGTGGTGCACTGGGGCGCGCTGCTGGTGCTCGGCGGCGCGTTCTTCTACGCCATCTATCAGATCCAGACCCGCAAGCTCGCGGGCTACGACGATCCGCGCACGACGGCGGTCTACACCATCCTCGCCGCCTTCATCGTGGCCACGGTCGCGGTGCCGTTCTTCTGGGAAATGCCGCGCAATACCGTGGACTGGCTGTTGTTCCTGTCGCTTGGCGTCGTCGGTGGGCTCGCCCACTATTTCATCATCAAGGCCTATCAGTACGCCGAGGCCTCGCTGGTCGGCCCCTTCGACTACAGCCAGCTCGTGGGCGCCAGCATCTTCGGCTTCGCGTTTTTCGGCGAGGTTCCCGACCTGTGGACTTGGGTCGGCGCCGCCGTGATCATCGCGAGCGGACTCTATATTGCCCACCGGGAAGCGCGCCTGAGGCGAACGGCCGTCTGAGCCCGCCAACGCCGGCTCTGGCCGGGCCACGGGCGATCCCATAGAACAAGTAGATGACCGTCGCGCCCGCCCGCCTCGACGACTCGTTCCGGGGCATCCTGTTCATGTGTCTCACCGCGATCGTCCTTTTTCCGTTTCTCAACGCGTTGGTCAAGTATCTGCTCTCACACGATTATTCGATCGTGCAGATCATGTGGATGCGCTCGGTCATCCACATGGCGTGGATGCTCGCGCTGTTCCTGCCCCGTGGCGGCCTGCGTATCCTGCGCAGCAGCCGGCCCGGCCTGCAGCTCGTCCGCTCCTCGCTGCAGCTGGTGGCGCTGGTGCTCTACATCATCGCGCTCTCTCACGTGTCGCTCACCGCGATAACGATGGCCTTCTTCACGGCGCCGCTCATGGTGGTGGCGCTTTCGGTGCCCATGCTGGGGGAGCGGGTGGGGCCCCGGCGCTGGGCCGCCGTGGCGTTCGGCTTTGCCGGTGCGGCGGTGATCTTCCGCCCCGGCGGGGAGATCATTCACTGGTCGTTTCTGTTGGTGCTCGGCGCCGCCGCGGCTTACGCGGTCTTCCAGATACAGACCCGCCAGCTCGCGGGCCACGACGACTACCGCACCACCGCGATCTACACGATCATCGTGGCGCTGGTGGCGACCACCTGCGCCGGGCCGTTCTTCTGGACCTGGCCAACGGATCCGATCCACTGGGCGGTCTTCTTCGGCCTCGGCCTGTTCGGCGGCATCGGCCATTTCGGCGTCATCAAGGCGTACCAGTACGGCCGCGCCTCGGTGGTCGGCCCCTTCGACTACGGGCAGCTGATCGGCGCTGCGGTGATCGGCTTCCTCTGGTTCGGTGAGGTCGTGGACCTCTGGACCTGGCTGGGCGCAGCGCTAATTGTCGCCAGCGGCATCTACATCGCGCGCCGCGAGGCGGTGCAGGGCGCAGGCCGCGGACCCAAGGCGCATCTTTAGTTTGGCTTTCTCACCAGGGGGGCGGCCCAGGCGGCGAGACCAGCGAGCAGCGCGGCGAGCACCGCCCATCCCTGCCAGGTGCCCATCGTCACGAGTGTGAGCGTGGAGACTGCGAGCCACAGCACCGGGGCGATGCACAGAAGGGCCGTCCAGCGGCCGCGCTCCGCGAGTGTCAACAGGCCGAGTGTGGCAATGGCCGTGGGGTCCGGGGCGATGGCGACGACCTCCGCTTCGCTCCAAGGTCGTCCGTCGAGCGGCGCGAGAACGGGCCACACCAGCGCCGCCGCGACCAGCAGGCCGATGCCGGACCAGGCGCCGCGCCCCCGCTGTACGAAGACGAGCCGGCCCGAGAGTCCGAGCCCCGCGAGCAGGGCGGCCTCGGCGTAGAAGCCCCAGGCGAGCGTGGGCGCCAACCAGTTGACGGTGCCGTAGCGCAGCGCGACGAACTGCCAGCCGGTCCAGAGCCAGGCGGCCCCGAGTGCTGGGCCGAGCCACCACCCGGAGGGCCGCCTCCCCAATGTGAAGGTGAGCGCAAGCAACGCAACGGCCGCCAGCACCACCGGCTGGGATGGCCAGACCGACTCGTTTTCCAGCGCGAAGAGCCGCCAATAGACCTGCGGCGAGAACAGCAGCAGGTCTTCGAGCGTCCAGGACACGGCTAGGCTAGAGCATCATCCGCCCATGCCGGATCGCGGTGGCCCGAACCTCACCCACCTCTCCCTGACCCTCTCCGCCCTCCAAGGCGGAGAGGGAACGCAGGCTGCACCGCCCTTTTCTCCCTCTCCTCCCCGCGGGGGAGGAGAGGGCCGGGGAGAGGAGGGGGGAATTCGGGTAGCCCTTACAGGCTCTGCACATGCTCCGCCATGCGCCGGCGCATGGCGGCGTCCGGCATGGGGCCGAATGCGGCCGACTTGTTCTCGCGCACATGATCGACCTGCCTGGTCGCCGGGATGGCGGCCGTGACCGCGGGGTGCGAGATGATGAATTTCAGCAGGAACTGCGGCCAAGTGGAGACCCCGATCTCGCCGACCCAGCCGGGCAGCGGGTGGCCCGCAAGCCAGTCCGGCAGCCGGCCGCGCTGGAACGGCCGGTTGCAGATGACCGCGATCCCGCGCTCCAGGGCGAGCGGCAGCAGGCGGCGCTCCACCTCACGGTCCACGATGTTGTAGGTGAGCTGGACGAAATCGGGCGGGCGGCGAAGCATGACCTCCTCCAGCTCTTCGTGCCGGCGGCCGTGCGAGGTGGTGACGCCGGTGTAGCGCAGCCACCCGGCCGCCTTCATGGCCTCGAGGGTGTCGAGATTGGCTTCCCAGTCGATCAGGTTGTGGACCTGCAGCAGATCGAAGCGCTCCACTCCCCAACGCCGCGTGGTCTCCGCGATCTGCGCCGGCCCGTCGGAGGCATCGGTCCAGACCTTGTCGGCGGAGAAGAGGCCCGCCGGATGGCCGAGCGTCGCCAGCGCGTCGCCGATCACCGCCTGCGAGGAGCCGTACATGGGCGAGGAATCGACGATGCCCCCGCCTTCCTCGAAGAAGGCGGCCATGACGGCGCGGCATTCGGCACGCAGCAACGGATCGTCGCCCACGTTGAAGGTGATCCAGCTGCCGATCCCGACCGCCGGCACCGGCTCTCCGCTTGCGGGAATGCGCTTGGACAGCGCCTCTCCGGCTGAGGCGCCGAGCGCCGGCACCGCAAGCGCTGCGCTTGCTCCCACCAGCACCGCCCGGCGCGTCACGCGCATGGGACGCCCTTTCGCTTCCTCGATCAGAACCGTTGGTCTTGGTCCAGCTTCGAGACCCAGCCCCTGTAGTTGTGCACCGAGAAGCGCTGATACTCGACCACGTTGTAGAGGTAGGTGCCCTCCTCGATCCGCGCCTCAGCCTGTTCGTAGCCCTCCTGGGTCACGGGGACGAACTTGATGCGGTCGCCGGGCTGGAACAGCACGATGTCGCCACCGAAGACGTCGAAGCGCTTCTCCGTGTCCCAAATCGGCACCGGCGTGCGGCCGAGCAGCTGATAGCCGCCCGGCGTGTTGACCGGGTAGATCGCGCTCGCAGACCCGCCCATGCCAACCGTGCCTTGCGGTGTCCAGGTGCGGGGCGGGTTGTATTTGGGCACGGTGATCATCGCGCGCGGGTCGAGCGGCTGGAGGAAGGGCAGTCCCGGCCAGAAGCCGAGGGAAGCCACCCAGTATTCCGAGCTCGAATGCACGCGGACGAGCTGATCGCGATCGGCGAGGCCGTTGAGCCGCGCCACCATGTCCGGGTCGTACTCCTTGGGTGTGATCTTCTCGCTGTAGTCCTCGATGCAGTCCTTGGTCCAAGGGTCGAGGTACATGGTCTCGAACAGGAAGAGCCGGCTGTCGAGCTCGATATCGTCGGTGGAGCCCAAGCTCGCGATCAGCGCCTTCAGCTCCTTCACCACG
The DNA here is from genome assembly GCA_965220745.1 of Alphaproteobacteria bacterium. Lineage (GTDB taxonomy): Bacteria > Pseudomonadota > Alphaproteobacteria > UBA828 > UBA828 > WTGU01. Next base: position 98,638 of record CBDCQT010000003.1, read on the forward strand.
TCGTCGTAGGAAATCTCGCGCGGCTCGTAGTGAACCAGCATCGAGGCGAAGCAGGGCGCGGTCTCGACGATGCCCTTGGTCTTGTCGGCGACGATGCGCGCCGCCAGCCCTTGAGCGACGAAGTTCAGCTCCAGGTTCATCTCGTTGCCGAACTCGATCAGCACGTAGCGGTCGCCGCCGGGGAGGAATTTGGGCTCGTCGTAGATCATGGCGCGGCTCTCTCGGGCGGGCGTTCAGGCACCCATCAAATCGGACCGATGCTCGTCCACGAAGCCGGTGTGGGTGTTCCCGGCGCGGAAGGCATCATGGTCGATCACGCGGCGCAGAAAGTCGATGTTGGTGACGATCCCCTCTATACGGAATTCGCCGAGCGCCGTCAGCATCCTGTCGATGGCGGCGCTGCGGTCGTTGCCGTGGGCGACGAGCTTGGCGATCATGGGGTCGTAGAAGGGCGTGATCCGGTCGCCTTCCGTAACTCCGGTATCGAGGCGGATGCCTGTGCCTGTGGGCGGCGGCGCGAAGCGCTCCAGCAGCCCCGGCGAGGGCAGGAAATTCTTGTCCGGGTTCTCGGCATAGATGCGGCACTCGATGGCGTGGCCGTCGGGCCCGTCCGCCGGCGCGGCGAGCCCCGACAGGTCCTCGCCCTGCGCAAGCCGGAGCTGCAGGCCCACCAGGTCGAGCCCCGTGATCATCTCCGTCGCCGGGTGCTCCACCTGGATGCGTGTGTTCATTTCGAGGAAGTAGAACTCGCCGCCCGGCGCCAGGATGAACTCAACCGTGCCGGCGCCGCGGTAGCGCTCGCGCTCCACCAGTGCCAGCGCCGCGTCCGCCATCCGTGCTCTCAGCGCCGGGTCCACCGCAGGCGAGGGCGCCTCCTCGACGATCTTCTGGAAACGCCGCTGTACCGAGCACTCGCGCTCCATCAGGTGGAAGCCGCGCCCGTCGCCGTGCCCAAAAACCTGAATCTCGACGTGGCGCGGGCGTTGCACCAGCCGCTCCAGGTAGACCGTGCCGTCGCCGAATGCACGCTCCGCCACGGTCTGGGTGGCGGTGACGACGTCCGCGAGCTTGGCCAGATGGTCCACCTGCCGCATCCCGATACCGCCGCCCCCGGCGGACGCCTTCACCAGCAGCGGGAATCCCACCGCCGCAGCAGCCTCGTCGAGACCGGAGGGGTCGTCGGCCGCGAGCCGCGCGCTGCCGGGGACGATGGGGAGGCCCGCGTCGCGCGCGATGGTGCGGGCGCGCTCCTTGTCGCCCATGGCGGCGATGCTCTCCGCCGTGGGCCCGACCCAGACGAGGCCGGCGTCTTCCACAGCGCGGGCGAAGGCCGAGTTCTCGGCGAGGAAGCCGTAGCCCGGATGGATCGCATCGGCGCCGCTCTCTCTCGCCGCGGCGATAATCTTGTCGGCGACGAGGTAGCTCTCCTTGGCCGCCGGCGAGCCGATGGGCAGCGCCTCGTCGGCCTCGGCCACGTGGCGGGCCTCGGCGTCAGCTTCCGAATAGACCGCGACCGTGGCGATGCCGAGCGACCGCGCGCTTCGCATGATCCGGCAGGCGATCTCGCCCCGGTTCGCAATCAGGAGCTTTTGCATGGGCACCGGGCTCGTGGGTGCCGCGCGGCACGGCTTGCGGCCGCGCTCGACAACCGGGCGAGAGGCTACCCGCCCCCTCCGGGCGCCGCAAGCCGAGGCCGGTATTCATGCCCCTACGACCGGGCGGCGTTGTGCGGCATAGTATCGCCCGGCCTCCGCGACAGGGTTGTACGCGATGCTGGAAAAGGCGCTGATCCCGCAGATTCTCGCCATCGACGCGGGCGGGACGATGACGGACACCTTCCTGATCGATCAGGACGGCAACTTCGTCGTCGGCTAGGCGCAGACGACGCCGCACGATGAGTCGATCGGCTTCATCCAGTCGGCAAAGGACGCGCTGAACTATTGGGACCTGGGGCTGGACGCGAGCTTCCCGCACCTCAAGACCGGGATTTATTCCGGCACCGCCATGCTCAACCGCCTGCTGGAGCGCAAGGGGCGCGAGGTCGGTGTGATCGTGAGCGGCGGCATGGAGGACTATCTCAGGACCGAGCGCGCCATCCAGACCTATCTCGGCTATCCGTTCTCGGACCGCCTGCACGTCATCACGCACCACCACAACGAGCCGTTGGTCCCGCGCGAGCGCATCCTGGGCGTGCGCGGGCGTATCGACCTCTTCGGCAGGGAGATCATCCCGCTCTACGAAGGCGACGTGCGCGACGCCGTGCACAGCCTGATCGATCACGACGTTGCGTCGATCGTCGTCTGCCTGCTGTTCTCCTACAAGAACAAGGACCACGAGCGGCGGGTGCGTGAGATCGGCCAGGAAGTCATGGCCGAGCGTGGGGTGGCCGAAAAGCCTATCTACCTGTCGAGCGAGCTTTACCCCACGCGCCAGGATTTTCCGCGCCTCAACTCCACCATCATGGAGGCCTACGCGGCGGAGCCCTCGCGCGAGACGCTGCAGGTGGTTCAGGAGGTCTGCCGGCAGGCGGGCGGCAGGTTCGAGCTTCGGATCATGGCGAGCCACGGCGGCACCATCTCCATCAACGCGCGGGAGCTCGCGCGGACCATGATCAGCGGGCCCATCGGCGGGGTCGTGGGAAGCAAGTTCCTGAGCGAGCGGATCGACGTGCCCAACATCGCGTGCACCGATATCGGCGGCACCTCCTTCGATATCGCGCTGATCACGGACGGCGAGTTCTCCACCAAACACGCGCCCGACATCGGCCGAATCCTGCTCAACATGCCGATGGTGCGGATCGATTCCGTGGGCTCGGGCACCGGCTCCTACGTCCGCGTCAACCCGATCACCAACCGCATCGAGATCGGGCCGGACAGCGCCGGCGCGATGATCGGCGTCTCCTGGCCGGACGGCGGCGTCGAGACCGTGACCATCACCGATTGCAACATCGTGCTCGGCTACCTCAATCCTGACTACTTTTTGGGGGGCGACATCACGCTGAGTCGGGAACACGCCATCGACGCCGTGCGCGCGCAGATCGCAGACCCGCTCGGCATCGACGTGTACCAAGCTGCCGCCGGCGTGCTGGAGCTGTTCGAGGATCAGCTCAAGAACAGCCTGCTCGGCCTGATCCTCGGCAAGGGCTACACGCCGGAGAGCTACACGCTGCTCTGCTACGGCGGCGGCGGGCCGCTGCACGTGGCCGGCTACAGCCAGGGCCTCGCCTTCGACGACATCCTCGTGCCGGCCTGGGCGCCCGGCTTCTCGGCATTCGGCTGCGCCTGCGGCGAGTACGCCTACCGCTACGACAAGACCCTGGACATGGCGCTGCTCCCCGGCGCCGGCGCCGATAAGCGGCGCGCGGTGGCCGAGGCGATCATCGCCGCTTGGGACGAGCTGAAGGAGCAGGTCAACGCCGAGTTCGAGAAGAGCGGCGTGCGCCCGGAGTCCGTCAGCTACCGGCCGGCGGCCCGGATGCTCTACTATGGCCAGTTGAACGATCTCGAAGTCCCGGTGGAAGACGGCTACGGATCGAACCTGGAAGAGACGCTGGACGGGCTCTGCAGCGGCTTCGAGGCGGAGTACGGCAAGATGTACGGCCTCGCCGCCCGCACGCCGCAGTTCGGCTACATGGTCACGGCGGTGGTGATGACCGGGTCCACGCCTGTGGAGAAGCCGGAGCTGCCGGACGAGGCGGAGGAAGGGCCGGCGCCGCCCGCCGCCGCGCTCAAGGCAGGGCGCAACATCTATGCGGACGGCCAGTGGGTGCCGGCGCAGATCCTCGATCTGCAGCGACTCAGGCCCGGCAACGTCATCGAGGGGCCGGCCATCGTCGAGTCCCCGGCGTCGACCATGCTGGTGCCGGCGGGCCGGACGGCACGGCTCGACCGGCACAGCATCTTTCACCTGACGACCGACGCGGCGTAGGCCACAGGCCGGTCGGAAGAGCAGCGGAGGCTGAAGTGAGCAACGTCGCACTGGAGCATGACTACGGGATCGGTTGGGGCGGTGCATCGCTCGCCGGGATGCTGGAAGAGAGCGAACGGATCTTCTCGGAGACCGGCCACTACGGGGGCCTCGACGAGCTCCCGCTCAAGGCTGCCGAGCCCATCCGCTACGAGAAGATGTTCTCGCGTCTGCGCGGCGGCCTGGTGGGCGCGCGCGAGACGGCGATGAACATCTCGGCGAGCCCGATCGTGCGCGAGGTCGGCGAGCTCTGCTTCGCTCTCTACACGCCGGAAGGCGACGCGATCACGCTCAGCACCGGGATCATGGCGCACGTCCACACGATGTCGATGGCGATCAAGCACATGATCCGCTCGGACTACGAGACCAATCCCGGAATCGCGCCCGGCGACATCTTCGTCAACAACGACCCCCAGCTTGGCGGCGTCCACAACGCCGACGTCATGAATTTCCTGCCCCTCTTCCACGAGGGCGAGATCGTCGGCTGGGCCGCCGGCGTGGTGCACGAGCTGGACGTGGGCGCCCCGCAGCCGGCCAGCATGCCCATCGGCACCGTAAGCCGCTACGAGGACGGGCTGATCCTGTCGTGCATGAAGGTGGGGTCCAACGACACGCTCAACCGCGACTACGAGAACCGCATCGAGACCGCGGTGCGGATGCCGTTCTACTGGGTGCTCGACGAGAAATGCCGCATCGCCGGCTGTCAGATCATCCGGGCGACCGTGGAACGGCTGATCGCGGAAGAGGGCATCGACACCTACAAGCTGTTCATGCGCGAGGTGATCGAGGACGCGCGACGCGCCTTCAAGCGCAACCTCACGCAGATGACTGTGCCGGGCATCTACCGCGTGCCCTCCTTCATGGACGTGCCCCATGAGGAGGACAAGGGGCTGATGCCGGACTACGCCGCCGTCAATTCGATGATGAACTGCCCGCTCTCGCTCACCATCGGGCGGGACGCCTCGTTCCACGTCGATCTCGACGGCGCCAACAAGTGGGGCTACCACTCGTTCAACTGCACGCCGTCCGGGCTGCAGGGCGGGCTCTGGGTCGTGCTCTCTCAGACGCTCGTGCCCAACGACAAGGTCAATGACGGCGCCTATCTCGCGACCTCGTTCAACACGCCCTACGGCACCTGGTCCAACCCCGACAACAGGAGCGTTTCCAACACGCTCTCCTGGATATTCCTGATCCCCTGCTTCACGGGGCTGATCCATGCGCTGAGCCGCGCCTTCACCGCGCGCGGCTACCTGGAGGAGGTACTGGCCGCCTATCCCTTCACCGGCAACATCACGCAAGGCGGCGGAATCAACCACCACGGCCAGGATGCCGGCTGGTCGAACTTCGAGCATTCGAGCTGCGGTATCTCCGCCCGCTGGGGCTACGACGGCGAGGTCTCGGGCGCGGCGATGTGGAATCCGGAAGGCGACATGGGCGATGTCGAGGCCTGGGAGCTGACCGAGCCGCTGCTCTATTTCGGCCGCCGCATCCGCCCCAATACCGGCGGGCCCGGCAAGCAACGCGGCGGCTCCGGCTGGGAATGCGTGCGCATGCTCTACGGCACCGAGCGGCAGATCCTCTTCCACTGCAACAGCGGCCATGTCTTCCAGACCTCGGGCCTCTACGGCGGCTATCCGGGCTCCAGCGGCTACCGCCACATGATCACCAACACCGACATGAAGGAGAGGATCGCCCAGGGCCTGCCCTATCCGGTCGAGGACAAGGATACCGAGGACAGCCAGATCGTGGCCAACGTGGAGGCCGATCACCTGATCGACCGCCGCTGCCATCACTTCCCGGTATCCCAGAGCGAATACGACCTCTATCTGAGCGTGCTCAACGGCGGTCACGGGTTGGGCGATCCGCTCGACCGCGAGCCGGAGGCCGTCGTCGCCGACCTGAACTCGGGCGACGTGCTGCCCCGCTTCGCGCCGACGACCTACGGCGTCGTCGCCGAGCAGGATGCCGACGGGCACTGGGTGCTGGACTTGAGCGCGACTGATGCGCTGCGCGCCGACATGCGCAAGCAGCGCCTCGCAGACAGCGTGCCGGTCGAGGAGTGGATGGAAGGCCAGCGCGGCCGCGCGGCCGATCTCGACTTCATCGAGCCGGTCGCCAAGGCCTATCGCGAGAGCATCGAGTTGTCGGAGAACTGGGCGGCGCTCTACAAGGATTTCTGGGGCCTGCCGGCGGATTGGTCCCCGCCCAACGGCGATGCCTCGGGCCGCGAGCACTAGCTCCGGGAGCGACGCCATGACCGCCTACGACAAGGCCACGATCGAAGAGCTCTACCGCGGCACGCTGCCCTGGCCGCAGCTCAAGCAGATGATGAGCGCGTTCAAGGACGTGGAGCGTTTCGACACCTTCCTCGCCGTCCTCCAGGAACAGGTGCCCTGGGACGACCAGGTGCTTCTGCCCCTCGGCCCCAAGCTCTTCATCGTGCTCAAGGATGATGGGTCCATCGTCACCAAGAGCATGAGCGGCCACGAGTTCGGCGACTACCGGGAGAACTGGAAGCTCAAGGCGCGCATCGCCGTGCGGGATACCGATGAGAAGATGCAGGAGATTTATCCCAAGTGGATGCACGCCGACCCAGCGTGGATGGAGCTCCGCGAGTACTACGACCCGCTGGACGGCTCATTGCTGGAGGTGGAGGCGGTGCCGCCGGGCTATCCCATCGTGCACAGCTTCGAGCCCGACCTCGAAGGCTTCTACACGGAGTGGCTCGGCCGGGAGTTCCCGCCCAAGCGAGCCTGAGCCAGACACATCCCCTGTCTTGCTTGCGGAGGGTTGTTAGGTGCTGCGTTCGCGCAGGGTCAGCACGGCGCCGAGCACGACAATACCGAAGATGATGTCGCGCCAGGCGAAGTGAAGCTCCGAGCCCGAGACCAGTGTCCCCACCGCCGTCAACAGCAGCGCGCCGCCGAAGATGCCGAGGTAGTGCCCGCGCCCGCCGATGGCGAGCGTGCCTCCCACCAGCACGACGGCAATCGCCGGCAGCAGGAAGCGCTGGCCCATGTTGAGGAAGGAGACGGTGGAGAAGCCGGTCATAAGCACACCGGCGAGCGCCGAGCAGAAGCCGCTCAGCACGTAGACGCCGAGCACCGTCCAGTCGACCCGCACGCCGGAGAGTCGCGCCACCCGCGCGCTGTTGCCGACCGCGAAGACGCGCCGGCCGAAGGTCGTGCGATGCAGCACGACATAGGCCACGCCGGCGAAGCCGATGAGGAACCAGGCGGCGGGCGCGAGCCCGGCGAGCCGTTCGGTGAAGAACCAGACCAGCGCCGGCGGCGAGCGCCCGGTAGGGATACCGCCGGTGAAGAGCAGGCCCGCGCCCTGCATGATGCCGTTGGTCGCCAGCGTGACGACGATCGCCGGCATGCCGAACAGCACCACGCCGATGCCGTTGAAGAGGCCGACGCCGATGCCGATTGCCAGCACCAGCGGCACCGCCCAGTAGGCTGGCCCGTCCATCCCGTTGCAGAGCGCGGCCAGCACCACGCCGGTGAACGCGAGCGTGTGCGGCACCGAGAGGTCGAGCCCGCCGGTGAGCACCACCGCGCCTTGCCCAAGGCCCAGCACGGCCAGGAAGAGCCCGAGCGTCAGCAGCGAGTTGAGGTAGTGGACGCTCACGCTCTCGCCGCCGATGACTGCGACCACGAGGATGTAGACCACGACCAGTAGCGTCCAGGCCGGCACCATCAGGCGGAGCACGTCCCAGTTCTTGGTGGTCCACTGCCAGAGCTGCGGCCCGCTGAGTTCGTCGCTCGCCCGTGGAGTCCAGTTCGTGGCGAGCTTGCCGGTATTGGCTCGCGCGCCGCCGTGGAAGGAGGGCAGGCTCCTGTGCCTGAGCCCCGATAGCTTGAGGCCGGTCACCCGCCAGTACTCGGCCAGCGACGTGTCGCGGCCGATCGAGGCGCCGATCACCGCCAGCAGCAGGATCACCGCCTCGGTGATCGGCATGACGTGCGGCGACCAGTTGAGCACGATCAGCACGTTCGAGATCAGCATCAGCGTGAACGCCGCGAACACTGTGCCGAGGCAGCCGCCCTCGCCGCCGCCGATCCGGGTGCCGCCCAGGATGGTCGCGGCGAAGATGAGGAGCAGCATGCCGCTCCCCACCAGCGGGTCGCCGGAGCTGGTCTGCGCGCTGAGGAAGACCCCGCCAGCGCCGTAGAAGGTGCCGGCCAGCGTGTAGCCGAGGAACTTGGTGCGCGCGACGTTGATGCCGTTGGCAAAGGCGGCGTCCTCGTTGCTGCCGACGGCGTAGAGCGCAGTACCGAAGCGCGAGCGCTTGATGAGTGCCCAAAGCCCCAGCGCCAGCAGGATGACCAGGAGGGCGGCGGGGAAGCCGTCCGGGATCAGGTCGCCGGTGAAGACCATCGAGAGGCCGTAGGGGATGTAGCCGCCCGGATCCGGCATCAGGAGCAGGTTGAGGCCGAGGATGATGAACATCACCGCCAGCGTCACCACCACCGGCTGCAGCCGCATGTAAGCGATGAAGAAGCCGTTGATGGCGCCGACCGAGGCCCCGATGCCGAGCCCCGCGAAGCACATCAGGACCTGGCTCCAAAGGGAATCGGTGGTGTGCAGCGCCATGATCACGTTGACGAGCGAGAGCACGGCGCCGCAGGAGAGGTCGAACCCGCCGATCAGGAACACCACCGTCTGACCCATGGCGGCGAAGGCCAAAGGCCCGGTGTTGGACGAGAGGAAGTTGATCTCGAAGTAGCTGATCGGGCCGGGCGAGATCACGTCCAGGCAGACGAAGATGCCGATGAAGGCCGTGACCGCCACCAGCAGTCGCCGGTTGCGCGAGAGGCCCTGCTGCCAGGAGAGCCGCGGCAGGCGCGCGAGCGGTACGTCGCTCACGGGGCCGCTCCCGCCTCTGCGGCCGGCTGCGCCCCTTGTTGTGCGGACTCGGCGCCCTTCTCCGGGCCCTCGGCGCCGAGCGCGTAGCCCATGATGGCCTGCTCGGTGATCTCCTCGCCGATCAGCTCCTTGACCATGCGCCCGCGGTACATGACCAGCACCCGGTCGCAGATGTTCACGAGCTCCGGTATCTCGGTGGTGTAGTAGAGGATGGCGGCGCCAGCCTTGGCGAGCGCGCGGATCAGCACGTAGATCTCGTGCTTGGTGCCGATATCGACGCCCCGCGTCGGGTCGAAGGTGAGCAGCACCTGGCTCTGCGCCAGCAGCCACTTGGCGATGGCGATCTTCTGTTGGTTGCCGCCGGAGAAGGATGAGACGGTCTTGTAGAGCGCCCGCGGGTGAACCTGCAGGTCGTTCAGCACCTCGTCCACGGCGGCGGCCTCGGCCCTGCGGTCGATCCAGCCGGCCGACGCGAAGCGGTCGATGATCGGGATCGAGGCATTGGCGCCGCCGGTGAGCCTGAGGAAGAGTGCTTCGGTCTTGCGGTCCTCCGGCACCATGCTGATGCCGGCGCGCACCGCATCGGCCGGCGAAGCGAGCGTGAGCGCCCGGCCGCCGAGGGCGATGGTGCCGCCATCCACGCCGCGCTCGCCGAAAAGCGCCTCGAACAGTTCGCGCTGGCCCATGCCCTGGAGCGCGCCGATGCCCAGTACCTCGCCCGGCCAGAGCTCGAAGGAGAGATCGTCCAGCGTGCCGCCGATGGTGAGACTCTCGCCGGAGAAGGCAGGCACGGAAGCATCGGCCTGGCGGTAGTTCTCGCGTTCCGGATAGATCGCGCCGAGAGAGCGGCCGATCACGAGGCTGACCACCTCGTCGTCCGTCACCTCGTCGATCCCGTAGGAGCCCACGTGCCTGCCGTTGCGGAGCACCGTGAGGCTCTGGCAGAAGCGGCGCACCTCGGCCATGCGGTGCGAGATGAAGACGATCGTCACGCCCTCTGCGTTGAGGCTGTCGATGAGGTCCCCAAGCCAGTCAACGTCGGAGGCCGATAACGTGGAGGTTGGCTCGTCCAGCAGCAGCACCCGGGGCTCGCGCGCGACCGCCTTCGCGATCTCGATCTTCTGGCGGGTGGAAAGCGCGAGGTCGCTCACCAGCGCGTTGGGGTCCACGTCGTCCAGGCCGAGGCGGGCGAAGTGCTGCACCACGGCGCGCTTGCTGCCGCGCCGGTCGATCTGGCCTGCCACCAGCGGCTCGTAGGGCAGCAGCATGTTCTGGATGACGGTCAGATCGTCGATCAGGGTCATTTCCTGAAACGCCGTCTGAATGCCGAGCCGGTGCGCGCGGGAAGGGCGCCCGATGGTCACATCGTCGCCGAACACGTGGATGCCGCCGGTATCCTCGCGGATCAGTCCGGCCAGAATCTTGACGAGGGTGGACTTGCCGGCGCCGTTCTCGCCGATCAGCGCGCGGATCTCGCCCTGCGGAATGGAGAAGGTGACGTCGTCGAGGGCAACGGTCGCGTCAAACCGTTTGGAGAGGCCGTCGACCGCGATGGCGGGCGCCGCATCGTTCATGCGTGCCCGCGCGAAGAAATGTGCGCCGGGGCTCTGCCAGACTCGCGGCCGGCCCCGGCGCAGCAGTCGTCATGGATCATGGCGGACGAGCCGCCGATCCTTCAGGTTTCGTCGTCCAGCATCCCTTCGGTGGCCGCGCGGAAGCCGAGCTCGGGCACCTGGGGCGACCAGAAATCGATGGCATAGTCAGGCGGGACGATGCCAGGCTTGATGGTGTTGCAGCCCGCCGCGAACTCCTCCGCCGTGCCGTTCTCGCAGAGCTTCACGTTGTCCTGCGTGACCTCGACCCCGGTGTACCACCGGAGATGCGGCACGTCCTCGTTGCCGTCGAGCACCTCCATGGCGGTCTTGAAGGTGTAGGAAACCGCCCAGAGGCCGGAGCCGATCGACTGGCCCTTCTTGCCGAGCGCGCCTTCGATTCCGGAATCGACCGGCAGCATCTGCAGCCGGTTGCCGTTCGCTGACTCGCCCGCGCACGGGATGATCGGATTGTCCGGCCACCAGCCGTCCTCCACCTGCATCTGGGAGACCGTGTAGCAGCCGGTCTGCGCCACGATGCCGTCGATATCCGCCCAGCTCTTGGTGGCCAGCAGCTCGCGCATCTTGAGCCGAGCTTCGGAGTGGCTCCACATGCCCACGAGCTCGGCCAGCACGTTGACATCGGGGTGCCGTTCCACCGCCTGCTTGAAGCCCTTGTGGTGATCCTCGCCGTAGGAGACGCCGGGCACGCCGGTGATGGCGACGATGTTGCCCTTGCCGCCCATCTGGTCGATCACGTACTGGGTGCGGTAGTCGCCGAGCGCCACGCCGTCGATCTTCACGACATAGGCGCAGGGCTCGGTCACGCCGTTGATCACGGCCACGACCACGCCCTTGTTGCACGCGTTCCTGATGACCTTGTTGAGCGCCGTCGGCGAGATCGGGAAGGCCACGATGGCATCCGCGCCGGCCGCGATCATCGCGTTCATCTGCTGAATCTGTTTTTGGGCGTCGGGGCCGGAGGCCTGGACCCGCAGCTCGACCCGATCGCGGTACTGCGGCGCCTTGGCCATGGCGATGACGGTGTTCTTGGCCTCAGTCTGCCAGGCGTTGCCCACGTAGCTCATGCTGTAATAGACGAGGAACTTGCCGTCCTCGGTCTTGGCCTCGGCCTTGTCGGCAGTCACGCTGGCGGCGAGTGCTATGCCCGCGCCGGCGGCAATCGCCCAGCGGGCGAGGCGTTTCGTTGCCCTGATTCTCACCTGTCTCCCTCCCTTGTTCGCTTTGCAAAACACCGGATGATCCTCGTCTTTAGAGTGTGCCGCCCGCAGCCGGGACGAGTCAATTGCGGCCCGTTTCGACCGGCAGCCCAAGATGGGCTACGCTCCCGCGCCAGCAGGGAGGGGCGAAGATGACGGACGCGCGCGAGGCCGCGGGCATCGTGGTCGAGACCGACGTCATGGTGCGGATGCGGGACGGCGTGCACCTCGCCTGCGACATCTACCGGCCGGCCTCGGGCGGCCCGGTTCCGGCCCTGGTTCAGCGCCAGCCCTACGACAAGCGCGTCGCCCAGACCTATGTCTATGACCACCCGGCGGTCTATGCGCGCCACGGCTATGCGGTGGTGATCGAGGACACCCGCGGGCGCTACGCCTCCGAGGGCGAGTTCTATCCGCTCCGCCTCGATGCCGAGGACGGCTACGACACCGTCGAATGGTGCGCGGCCCAGCCCTGGTGCAACGGCCGGGTCGGCAGCTTCGGATTCTCCATTCCGGGCGTGAACCAGCTGCTCGCCGCCGCGCTCAAGCCCCCGCACCTCGCCGCCGCCGTGCCCGGCTTCTATCCGGGCGGCATGTACGAGGGCTTCACCCACGTGGGCGGCACCTTCGGGCTTGCGGCGGTGATGGACTGGGCGCTCATCCTTGCGGGCGATGCGGCGCGGCGGCGGAACGACAGGGAAGTGCTCGGCGCCCTCGGCGCGGCGCAGGCGGCCTGCGGCCGCTGGCCGGCGGCGCTCGGACTCAGGGACATCCCTTTCCTCGAGACGCCGAACCTCATGCCCTTCCTCAAGGACTACGTGGACCACCCCGCCCACGATGCCTACTGGCAGGAATGGGAGCTTGCGCCCCGGCTCGGGCAGATCGACGTGCCCTGCCTCCACGTCAGCGGCTGGTACGACAGCTTCATCCCCCAGACCATGGCGGCCTACGAGGCGTTTAGCGCCGCCGGCCGGGCCGAACACCGGCTGATCGTGGGCCCCTGGTATCACATCCCGTGGACCCAGCAGGTCGGCGCCATCGATTTCGGCGACGAAGCGAAGAACACCGTCAGCGTCTACGAGCGCGCCTGGTTCGACGCCTGGCTGAGGGACGACCGCTCCGCGTTGGAGGCGCTGCCGCCCGTGCGCCTCTTCGTCACCGGCGAGAATCGTTGGCTCGACGCCGATGCCTGGCCGCTCGCAGGCACGGGCTCCGAGCGCTGGTACATGCACAGCGGCGGCCGCGCCAACTCGCTGAGCGGGGACGGGACGCTTGACCGGGAAGCGCCGGGCGACGAGGCACCGGATTTCTTCATCTACAACCCGTTCGATCCGGTGCCGAGCATGGGCGGCCATTCCTGCTGCCTGCCGCAGACCGCACCCATGGGGCCGATGGACCAGCGCCCGGTGGAGTATCGGAACGACGTGCTGGTCTATACGTCGGCGCCGCTGGATGCGCCCTACTTCGCCGCCGGCCCTGTCACGGCGCGGCTGAGTGCCGCGACCAGCGCCGCCGATACCGATTTCACGGTGAAGCTCTGCGACGTTGAGCCCGACGGGCGTTCGATCAACTTGTTCGAGGGTGTGATCCGCGGCCGCTTCCGCGAGAGCCGGGAGCGCGAGGTGCCGCTGGAGCCCCACCGCGTCTACGAATTCGTCATCGATGTCGGCGTGATCTGCCACGTCTTCCGCGCCGGGCATCGCGTCCGGGTCGAGGTGTCGAGCAGCAACTACCCGGCCTTCGACCGTAACCCCAACACCGGCGGGCCCATCGGCGCCGAGCACGCCTTCGACCTCCAGCCCGCGCATCAGACCGTGTTCCACGATGGGGCCCGCCCCTCTTTCATCGACCTGCCAATTGTCCGGCAGACCTGACCGCCGAAGAGGAGAATTCACCGATGGCCGACGATCGCACTTACCTCACGCCCGCGAGCGAAGCCTGGATGAGCGGCCGGCCGGCCTCGGCAGCGGTCCGGGTCGGCGACCTCATGTTCCTCTCGGGCCAGGGGAGCGTGACCGACGACGGCCGGGTGACGGACGCGGGCGACGTCGAGGCCCAGGCGCGGAACGCCTTCGCAAGGGCCGGTGCGGTGCTGGAGGCGGCGGGCGCGGGCATCGACGACGTGCTCGACGTGATGACCTTCCACAAGGACCCGCGCACGATAGACGCCGTCTTCGACGTCGGCCGCGAGGTGTTCTCCGCCCCCTATCCGGCGTGGACCGCCCTCGGCATGGTGGGGGCACACGATCCCGGTCTCGAGGTCGTCGTGCGGGTGGTCGCGCATGTGGGTGCCGGTGAGAAGCAGGGCGTGACCCCAGCGGGCTTCGGCTGGATGGAGGGCCTTCCCATTTCGGCCGCCTGTCGCAAGAGCGACTACCTCTTCACCAGCGGCATCGTGGCTGCTGACGATGGCGGCGCGGTGGTGGCGCCTGCCAACCACATGGCGCAGGCGCGCTTCTGCTACGACCGGCTCAAGGACGTGATGCAGGCAGCGGGCGGCTCGCTCGACGAGATCGTCGATATGATCTGTTTCAATCACGACGCCCGCGGCATGGACGCCGCCGTCGATACCTGGTGCAACGAGACCGTCGAGGGGCTGCCCATCGGCGAGGCCACGTCCTACACCGCGATCGGCATGACCGGCCTGCATCGGATGGGCCAGGTCGGTTGCTACCGGGCCATTGCGGACTTCAGCGAAGGCCCCCGGATCGCCCACAACCTGCCGAGCATCCATTGGCACGACCAGCGTATCTCTGGCGCGAGCCGCAAGGCGCACGGGCGGCTCATCGGCATCTCCGGCCAGGTCGCCTCGGACGGGCAGAAGAACATCATCGCCCGCGGCGATGTCGCCTCCCAGGCGCACTACTGCTTCGGCCAGATCCGGGGCGTGCTGGAGAAACACGACGCGAGCCTCGACGACATCGTCGAGATCGTCTCCTTCCACAAGGATCCCAGGGCCTGGGAGACCGTGATGGCGGTGGGCAGCGAGCTGTTCAAGCCCGGCCACGGCCCGGCCTGGACGCCCATCGGCTGCACCGGCCTCTACCTCGAAGGCTATCTGCACGAGATCTACGCGATCGCCATGGTGTGAACGCGTTGATCCATGTTGCCGATGGCCAAGCCGCCACGGACCCTTCAACCGCGCATGTTTCCGAATGCGAGGAGTCCGGTCAGGAAAGTATCCGCCTGAATGCTCCCGCGGACACCGTGCCAGTCTGCGAACGCCTGTTCTGCGCGCTCCACGAAGTCGAGGGCTTCACGACGCGTGAACCGACGGGCTCTGTTGTAGTCCGCCTCGAGGCGGGCCTCCTGAAGTTCGACGAGCGCGCTCGCTACCCGGACGAGCTCCGGCTGCAATTCTTTGCCGCTCAACCCGGGAGACAGCTTTGGCGAAACATTGTCAATCGAGAACTGTTGGGCGACTTGCCTCATTACTGAGTGTCCAAATGCTCGCGCCAGACAGCGGCGAAGGGCGACCCGGTCGCGGCCACGGAGCATGCGCCTCGTCGATTCATCGACCAGCAGATGAAAGAGGGCGTAGTAGGATGTCGAGACCGCCCGACGCAGGCTCGCCTGCAACGGGCGCCGCGGCTCCTTGACGGCGAGCTGACGGGCTTGCCGCAACAAATCAACTTGCAGGCTCACGACACTTAGGCGGCCTCCGAAGCCCCTCGGAAGCGAACATAGGTCCATATTGAGGATTCGGTCTTGCGGCGGACCAGATTGCGCACCATGTCCCGCAACCGGTCTCGGGTTTCGAGGTCCACTTCCTCCTCCGTGAGATAGACCCATACCCACACGGCGGGGGCGTCAGTAGAGTCGACCCCGGTTTCAACCTCCCAGCCGCTGACCGGGGTCGGAAGATTCCGCAGCGTTCCCAGCGCCGACTCGATGTTGGCTGCCGTGATTTTCATCTCCATCACCTGATGGACGTTGCAAACAACGCGCCCTCCGAGTGAACGATAACGGGAGACGGGGGATCAGTGAACTACGAATGACCAGCGCAGCTTGTCATTCTCCGAGTTCACCGCTCCTTCTCCGAACCTCTTCCCCCGTGGCAGTATCGTCGGGCGCGCCGCTGCGGCGCCTGCCAAGGAGACAGAAATGATCACGCTTCATAATCCGGATTCGGTCGTGGCGGCCGCGTCGTTCTACAGTCAGGCGGCGGAGGTGGGGCCC
The DNA here is from genome assembly GCA_965220745.1 of Alphaproteobacteria bacterium. Lineage (GTDB taxonomy): Bacteria > Pseudomonadota > Alphaproteobacteria > UBA828 > UBA828 > WTGU01. The sequence goes on from CBDCQT010000003.1 coordinate 114,467, forward strand.
GGCAAGCGCTGGCTCCACGTCTCGGGCCAGGTGGGCGCAGCGCCCGACGGCACATTGGCGGAGGGCTTCGAGGCGCAGAGCGACCAGGTCTGGCGCAACATCGAAGCCCTGCTCGCCGCCGCCGATATGACCATGGAGAACCTAGTGATCGTGCGGGCGCTGCTAGTGGACCGCGCCCACCTCGGGGCTTATCGGAAGATCAGGGACCGCCACCTGCAGGGCCACCAGGCGGCCTCGACGCTGCTGATCGTCGCTGGCCTCGCCGACGAGCGCTGGCTGATCGAGATCGAGGCGCTGGCCGCCGCCGACACCTGATCAGGCGGCGTCGGCTTCCTCGCCCGAACCCGCGCCCGCGCCGTTCTCGGCCGAAGTGATGGCGCACTCGGACTCGCGCCACCAGAGCGCTTCCAGATCGTTGACATCGACGCCACGGTCCCAGATCCGCGCCTTGACCGGGCCGATGTCGGTATCGAGGGTCTGGTCCAGGTACTTGCCCTTGTAGATCGTCGCCCCGCTGGTGCAGGGCAGCGCGTTGATGCCGGACTCATCGACGGTGGCGCCTCGGGGTGCGAGCCTGATCCGCTCCGCCCGCACCGCGACGCAAGCGGGCGCGCCTCTTTCGGCCAGACCGGTGCCGCTCCAGGCGCCGCTGATGACGTGTCCGCCGATGCGCACGCTGGCCGTGCCGTTCTGCACGCTCTCGATGGTTCCTTCCAGCAGGTTCTCCACCCCCATGAAGTCCGCGACGAAGCGGCTCGCAGGCCGGTCGAAGAGGTCGGTGGGCGGCCCTTCCTGCACGATGCGCCCGCGCCGCATCAGGATGATCCGGTCGCTCATGGTGAGCGCCTCTTCCTGACTGTGGGTGACGTATATGAAGGTGAGGCCGAGCTTCTCGTGGAGGTCGAGGAGCTCCACCTGCATGTCGACGCGGAGCTTCTCGTCGAGCGCGCCGAGCGGCTCGTCGAGCAGCAGGATCGCGGGCTGCGTCACCAGCGCGCGGGCCAGCGCCACCCGCTGGCGCTCGCCGCCGGAGAGCTGGTGGACGCGGCGGCCGTACTTGTCCAGCAGGCGGACCAGGGCGAGCGCGTCCTCCGCCCGCTTGCGGCGCTGGTCCCTGTCGATGCCGCGCACACGCAGCCCGTACTCGACGTTCTGCCCGACCGACATGTGGGGAAAGAGCGCGTAGTGCTGGAACACGGTTGTGCAGTTGCGCCTGGACGCGGGGATGGCCGAGACGTCCTCGCCGTCGATGGCGATACGCGCGATCCGGGTCGGTCGCTCGAGTCCGGCGACGATTCTGAGCAGCGTTGTCTTGCCGGAGCCGCTTTCTCCCAGCAGGGTGAGGAACTCGCCCCGCCGCGCCGTGATCGACACGTCGTCGAGCGCAACCACGTCGCCGAAGCGGTGGGTCGCATGCTCCACATGCAGGATCTGATCGCCATCGCCGACGGCGGCGCGCGGCGCGGTCACGTCACTGTTTGCCATCTTTGCCTCCTCCGAAGGCAAGCTTGATCGCGAGGAAGGTCAACCCGATGCTCACGATCGTCACCAGCGTACTCATCGCATAGATCAGCGGCACGGTCGTGTTGTGTGCCCCCGATTGAATCCACAGATAGAGCGGCAGTGTGTCCTGTCCCGCACGCATGAAGATGCTGAAGGGCAGCTCGTTGAACGACAGCAGGAAGCCGAAGAAGCCAGCCGCGAAGATGCCAGGCTTCAGAATTGGCACCTCGATCTGCCAGAAGCGCTGCCAGCGGCTCGCGCCGAGGTCTTCGGCGGCTTCCATCAGCCGCGTGTCGAAGCGCGAAGCCACCACCAGCATCGCCAGCAGTGCGAACGGGAAGGCCCAGACGAAATGGGCCAGAGCCAGCGACCACACACCCATCTTCACGTTGATCACCAGCCGGTACCACATGAAGAGCCCGACGCCGGCGACGATGCCCGGCACCATCAGCGGCATGAGGAAGCCGATGAGCAGCGGCCCGCGCCGCTTCACCCGGGGCAGCACCGGCCCCACGATCAGTGCGCCGATCACGCACGCCGCCGAGGTGGCGAAGGCAAGCCCGATCGAGAGCAGCAGCGGATCGCCGACCCGGAAGTTGCTGCCGTAGGCCTCGCCGTCGCGCTGCGCGATGTCGGCGTAGATCACGTCCTCGTACCAGGTGAGCGTCCACTCGCCGGGAATTCCCGTGAGCGGCTCGCCGCTGATGGAGAGGATCATCAGCCAGACGATCGGCAGATAGAGGATGAAGAGCACCCCGTAGCCGAAGAAGAGGCCGGTGCCCCGCAGCAGGCCGTCCATGAAACGCCGCCAGAACGGCGGGCGCACCTGCGCATAGGTAATCGTTTCGGAGGCGTGCGCGGTCATCGTCATCGGCGCAGGTTCGCGAAAACTTCGTTGAGCCCGCCCACCGGCTTGAGCGCAGCCCAGAGCAGGACCTGGAAGGCTAGCATGATGCCGAGCACAACCGCAGCGAGCGCGGCCGCGACCAGGAAGTTCGAGACTCCGATCAGACTCTGAACTTGCGCGCTCAACATCAGCACGTTGTTGCCGCCCATGTGCTGCGCCACCACCGTGTCACCCAGCATCGGGATGAAGGTGAAGACGATGCCGGCGACGACGCCCGGCAGCGCGAGCGGGAAGATGACGTGCACGAGCGTCCTGAAGCGATTGGCGCCGAGGTCGTTGCTGGCTTCCAGGAAGTCGTTATCGATCAGGCTGATGGAGAGAAAGATCGGCCACACCATGGTGGGGAAGAAGGCGCCGAGGAAGCCAAAATGCACGGCGAACTCGGAGAAGATCAGCCAGGTCACGGGCTCATCCACCGCGCCGGTCGCGAGCAGCGCCTGATTTACCACACCGTTGATGCCGAAGACCGAGCGCCAGACGATGACGCGCGCCGCCGGGCTCAGGAAGAACGGCACGGTGAGTGCGGTGAAGGTGAGGAGGCGCACCATGTTGTTCTTGCAGCCCTTTGCGAGCCAAAGCGCGAAGGGGAACGCGATCATGAGTTCGATGAACGTGATCGTCGCCGCGATGCGCACCGAACGCGCGAGCAGATCGCTGCCGCCGTAGGAGAAGAATCGCTCGTATTGCAGGAAGGTGGGATCGAGGTTGATCCTGATCCCGCGGCCCTGGAAGAACGAGACCAGGATGATGGCGAGCAGTGGGATGACGATGCCGCCGAACCAGACGACGGTGAAGCCCGAGAGCGACCAGACGCCTGCCGGCAAGCGCGGCAGCAGGCGGCGCATGACGTCGTCGTTGGCGGTGAGCGTGGCGGCCATCCTAGCTAAGGCAAAATGGGCGGGGCCCGCCCCGCCCTCTCGTGGAGCGGGACGGGCCCGGCCCGAATGCGCGCCGAACGTTAGGCGTTGAGCACGCGGTCCATCTGCGCCTGCATTTCCTGCAGGTTCGACGGCACCGCGCTGAACCAGAAGTCCTCCTTGGCGAACTTGAACTTGACCTTGGCCAAGGCCTCGTCGATCGCAACGCCCACCTCAGGCCCCATGCCGTTCTCTTCGGCGTACTGCGGGGCGAGGTCGGGCCGACCCGTGACGTAGCCGCGCAACGGCGTGATCCCGGCGGCGTAGCTGCCGCTCAGGATCCAATTGAGCGCCGTGTGAACCTGCTCGAGGTTGCCGCGGTCGTGGACCTGGGTCGGGATGTAACAGGCGTGCATCCACTTGGTGTAGAACTCCGTGGCGTTGGCATAGACCCAGTCGCCGCCGGCCTTGTTGGCCTCGCGCACCGCAGGCTCCCAGCAGCGGATGGCGTCGACCTCGCCGTTCTTCATGTCGGAGACCTGGTCGTCGAAGATCTTCCAGAAGTTGCGGAACTGTCCAGCCTGCTTGCGCTCGATCAGGAAGTCGGCAGTCGCCGCAGCCTCCTCCGGTGACGGATCGAGGAGGTCGCCGACCTCCAGCTGCCCCGTATTCTTGAGATAGGCGAGCGCCTCCCACAGGTAGATGTAGTTGTCGCCGGTGGAGGACCGGCCCAGGGTCTTCTCGCTCTCGTAGACCAGCGACCAGGAGGCTTCCTCCGGCGGGCGCGGCTCGTTCAGCTTCTCGGGCAGATAGCCGAAGCTGTCCGCGTTCATCGCCAGCGGAACGCCCCACACGTAGCCTCCTTCCGGCGCGAGGTCGCGCTGGAGATAGGGCATCTGCGTGATGCTCTCGGGAATGCCGCCCCAATTCGGGACTGCCGAGGTCTCGATCGGCTTGATCGCCTCGCCGTCGATCAAGTCCTGCTCGGCGCCCGTGAGCGCGGCGATGATGTCGAACCGGTCGCCGCCGTCGTTCACCAGAATTTCGGTCAGGAAGATGCCGGGATCGTCCTTGATCACGGTATCTTCCATCTTGAAGCCGGTTTCCCTCTCGAACGCGCTCCAGTCGCCGGGGATGAGGGTGGGGCCGGTGATCAGGAGCCGGATGGTGTTTTCGTCCTGGGCAATCGCCTTGCGAGTGAGCCCCTTGAGAATGGCGGGTGCGCCGACGATGGCCGTGCCCGCGGCAGCGCACTTGATGAAGTTGCGTCGTGAAAGGTGGAAGTAGAGGTGTTTGCTCGTCCGCATGGCGAAGCCTCCCTGCATAGAATTGAGCGCATCCGCGGACCGCACGCCTTCGCCGACCGGCCGCAGCGCATCCGCAGGATGGCACCGGCAGGCGGGACGAGGCCCAGCGGGTGGAGTCATGATGACTGGTTTGGGCACGCCAAACAATCCCGTGCACCGGTTCGGGTCGGACGGAAAGGCAGGGCACCGAAGGCGAATCCGGCCCGTGGCGTGCGCCGGCGGTAGCCGACACGGTTCCTTCGCGTCTGCGTACTGTCCTGCGGTCACCAGGCTCGCCGCGACCGCCCCTTTATCGGACCGCTGAGCCGGATAACTCTTGGTCGGACCAATCGACGCCTCAAGTGTCCGTGACAACACCCAAAATACCGTTGACAAGCCAATTCCCTGACCACAGGATTGCCCGTGGATCGGTCAATTCAAGAGCCACCAAGTGCCTCGGTACGGTGCTTGACAATAAATTGGGGAGGTTTGAGAGGCTGAATCGACATCCAATAGTCAGCGGCAACTCTTCGTCAACCGAACTGACTATGATGCTCGATATGCGCTCTTTCGCGAACATTGAGTCCTGGAACCGTGGCTCGAGGCGCTACGGGCGGCGTTGCTGAGGAGGAAGCCGAACAGGGTATGATGAGCGTTCTGTATCCTGCTGATTCGCAACGAAAAGGCGCCGGTTCGAACGAGCATGACGTGGCGTTCAGCGATTGTCGGCGATCCTGCGAGCTGCGTTTGTACGCCAATGTTCGGTACCTCAAAGTAGGCCGTCCATGGCTTCGGTGAAATGCATTCTATAGCCACGATGATGCAAAGATATTCTCAAAGGCTACAGAATAGAGAGGGAGTAAGGCTTGAATTTCTGAAGTCCAAAATTTTGAACCCCGTGTTGGAAGAACGCGGCCCTGTTTCAGGTTCGAATGGGCGTCTGTCTAGACGGGGACGGGTGTTTTGATGACGACCGATACCCCGGATATTGTGGTCTTCGACCGCGTGCAGAAGAGCTACGACGGCGAGATCCTGGTCGTCAAAGACCTCAATCTAAGCATCAAGACCGGTGAGTTCCTGACGATGTTGGGGCCCTCGGGATCCGGCAAGACAACTTGCTTGATGATGTTGGCCGGCTTTGAGCCGGCTACTCATGGAGAAATTTATTTGAACGACCGTCCGATCAATAAAGTTGCGCCGCATCGACGAAATATAGGCATGGTCTTCCAGGATTACGCGCTGTTTCCGCACATGACAGTCACGGAGAACCTGGCGTTTCCTCTGAAAGTTCGAAGGATTCCGAAATCGGAGATCGAGGCGAAAGTCAAGCGCGCGCTGGACATGGTTCGCCTGCCGGACTTCGGTGGTCGTCGGCCCGGTCAACTCTCGGGCGGCCAGCAGCAACGCGTGGCGGTGGCACGGGCATTGGTATTCGAGCCTGACTTGGTGCTTATGGATGAGCCTCTCGGCGCCCTGGACAAGAATCTGCGGGAGGAGATGCAGTACGAAATCAAGCATCTTCACGAAGAGCTCGGCGTCACGATCGTCTACGTCACGCACGATCAGTCCGAAGCATTGACCATGTCCAATCGTATTGCGGTCTTTAACGATGGTGTAATTCAGCAATTAGCAAGTCCTAGCGCGCTGTACGAGCAACCGGAGAACGCCTTTGTTGCGCAGTTTATCGGAGAGAACAATCGTTTGTGCGGCAAGGTGAATTCCGTTGAAGGGAACCATTGTCAGGTGAATTTGGATGGTGGAGGCACCGTTCGAGCCCTCAATGTGAAGGTCGAGGGTGCGGGCGCACGCACGACCCTTTCGCTCCGTCCTGAGCGCGTTATCGTCGCGTGCGAAGACGGGGAGGCGGATAACTCGATTGTCGGCCGCGTCGAGGAGTTGATCTATCTGGGAGATCATATCCGTGCGCGCCTGTCGGTCGCGGGAACTGAGGAGTTCGTTGTGAAGATTCCCAACACAGATCGGCATGCAGCGTTGCGGGAGGGAACGGACGTCAACCTGGGCTGGGCTGCAGAAGATTGCCGGGCGCTGGACGCTCCGGTTGACGCAGCAGAGCCTGGTTAGAGCAGATCAAGACGTGTCGGTGTTGCCGATGCGAGGCTTGAGAACCCGCCGGTGTGTCCGGCAAACGAGAGGAGAGTAACCAAGATGAGATGGCTATTGAGTACGACTGTCGTTGCCGCTGGCGTCGCGTTGGCGGCCGGCAGCGCCCAGGCACTCGACCTCACGATCGTGTCGTGGGGCGGCGCCTATACGGCGAGCCAGCAGAAGGCCTATCACGACCCCTACATGGCCGCGAACCCCGACATCAACATCATCAACGACGACAACGCCGCCGAAGGGCTGGCCAAGGTTCGGGCACAGGTGGAGTCGAACAACGTCACTTGGGACATCGTCGACATGGTCGCAGCCGATGCGATTACCGCGTGCGACGAAGGCCTGATCATGGAAATCGATCCCGACACGTGGCTGGCTCCCGCGCCGGACGGGACCCCTGCGTCGGAGGATTTCTTCGCCGGCACGCTGTCACCGGGCGGGACCAACTGCTTCATCCCGCAGATCGTCTACTCCACGACCTTCGGCTATCGCACCGATGTCTTCGAGGGTGATCAGCCGTCGACCATTGCCGACGTGTTCGATCTGGAGAAGTTCCCCGGCAAGCGCTCGCTGGAGAGGCGGCCCATCAACAATCTCGAATGGGCGCTGCTCGCCGATGGCGTGGCACCTGCAGATGTCTACGGCATGCTCAGCACGTCCGAGGGCGTGAGCCGTGCCTTGGCAAAGCTCGATACCATCAAGGATCAGGTGGTCTGGTGGACCAAGGGAGCCCAGCCGCCGCAGCTTCTGGCGGACGGCGAGGTCGTCATTGCCTCGGCCTACAACGGCCGCCTCTTCTCGGCCATCGCGGAGAAGAACCAGCCCATCGCCATGATGTGGGATCGGCAGATTTTCGATCTCGACGGCTGGGTCGTGCCGATGGGTGTCAAGGATCTCGATGCGGTGAAGGCGTATCTCCACTTTGCCACCGATACGCAGCGTCTGGCCGATCAGGCGAAGTTCATTTCCTACGGTCCGGCGCGCTACTCGTCGGCGCCGCTCGTGGGCAACCATGCCGATCTCGGCATCGACATGAAGCCCCACATGCCGACGGATCCAAACAACGCCGCGACTATTTTCGACTTCGACTACGTCTGGTGGGCTGATCACCGGGCAGAGCTCGACGAGGTGTTCAACACCTGGCTCGCGAAGTAGCAGAGCTTAGGAGGGGCGGGGCGCATCGTTGCGTCCTGCCCCCTTTACTTCAAGGCACCTGAGCGAGACGTAGGCCAGCGCGCATGTCGACGGTCGCCGATAACACCCTGCGAACTGCCGATGGCGTGCCATTGAAGACGAGCCTGCGGCGGGCGATGGCTCGCAGGCGCATTCGCACATTCCTGTTGGTCGTCCCTATTCTGGCGTTCTTGATGATTACATTCGTTTTTCCCGTCATCGACATGTTGTTCAGAAGCGTCGACAATCAAATCGTTTCATCCGTTCTTCCCCGTACAACGTTAGCTATTCAAAGCTGGGATCCGGGGAGCGAGGAGTTGCCGCCGGAATTCGTGTACGAAGCCCTGGTGCTGGATATTCAGGAGTCATTCAAGGATAAGACACTGGGCCGTGCCGGACGGCGCTTGAATTACGAAAAGTCCGGAGTGATGAGCTTGTTCCGGAAATCGGGACGACGAGCCAAACGCATCACCGAGGCCCCCTTCAAGGACCAAGTCATAGCAATTGACCAACGCTGGGCAGACCTAGCGACCTGGCAACTGATTTATCAAGAATCGAGCAACGTAACCGAAAGCTACTTCTTGTCGGCTGTTGACCTTCGAGTTGACTACAAGGGCGAAATTTCCTGGAAGGCAGAAGAACGACGAATATACTTGTTCCTATTTTATCGCACGTTGTGGATGAGTGCGCTCATCACGATATTCTGCTTGCTACTCGGTTATCCGATCGCCTTCCTCCTGGCGACGTTACCGCCGCGCCATAGCAATCTCTTGTTGATTCTCGTCTTGTTGCCATTCTGGACCTCTCTGTTGGTCAGGACGACCGCGTGGATCGCGCTGCTGCAGTCCGAGGGCGTGTTGAACGACCTGATGGTCTTCCTGGGAATTATTTCCGAAGACGGTCGTTTGCAGATGATTCACAACAAGATCGGTACGTTCGTGGCGATGACGCATATTCTTTTGCCCTTCATGATTCTGCCCCTCTATTCCGTGATGAAAACGATTCCCTCTTCGTATATGCGCGCTGCACGCTCACTGGGGGCATCGCCGTTCACTGGCTTTGTCAAGGTTTATATGCCCAATACTGTGCCGGGAATCGGCGCGGGCTGCATACTGGTCTTTATTCTTTCGATCGGCTATTACATCACGCCGGCGCTGGTCGGAGGACGAACCGGAACGTTCATCTCGAACATCATCGCCCTTCACATCAGCGAGACTCTGAACTGGGGTCTGGCCGCAGCTCTAGGCGTGATTCTGTTGGCGCTCGTCCTGCTGCTTTACTTCCTCTATGACAGGATCGTGGGCGTGGCCAACATGAAGCTCGGATAACGCGTATGCCGCCGCCTCTGCACGCAACGCGCTCGGAACGCGCTTGGTACTATACGTTCCGGACGCTGTGCGTGCTGATTTTCATTTTCTTGGTCGGCCCGATTTTCGTCATCATTCCGTTGAGCTTCAACGAGCTTCCTTATTTTACTTTCACGCCCGAAATGCTTGCCTTCGATCCGGCAGGCTACAGTACGAAGTGGTATCAGGAATTCTTTACCGAAGACTCTTGGCAAAGAGCGGTGCAAAATAGCTTCCTCATCGCGGTTTTTGCCACGCTGATATCCACATTCCTCGGCACCCTGGCGGCGCTCGGGCTCAGCAGGCCCGAAATGCCCTTCAGAAAGACGATCATGGCGCTGTTGATATCGCCGATGATCGTGCCGCTCATCATCTCGGCCGCGGGCATGTATTTCTTTTATGCGCGGATCGGACTCGCCTCGACGCACATCGGCGTCATTCTAGCCCATGCTGCGTTGGGCATCCCCTTCGTCATCATCACGGTGACGGCGACGTTGGTGGGCTTCGACCACTCGCTGACCCGCGCGGCTGCGAGCCTGGGGTCGAGCCCGACGCGCACCTTCTTCGTGGTGATCGTGCCCCTGATCTTGCCCGGGGTCATATCGGGCGCGCTGCTGGCGTTCATCACGTCCTTCGACGAGGTGGTGGTGGTGCTGTTCGTGGGCTCGGTGGAGCAGCGCACGATTCCCTGGAAGATGTTCTCAGGGATTCGCGAGGAGATCCGCCCGACCATCCTTGCCGTGGCGACGCTCCTGGTGGTCGTGTCGATCATTTTGTTGACGATGGTGGAGCTATTGCGGCGCCGGAGCGAGCGGCTGCGCGGAATTCGCTCGTAACGCCACATAGCGGTGCACCTGCGAATGTTCTTGTAATGTTCTTATCCGCCACCTATGCTGTGGCGATGAGGGACGTGCGCAAGGGGCGGGGAGCGGCAAGCAACCGGAGCGGGCGCTACGAGCGGCACGAACGGGAGGCGTTCGACGACGGTTGGGACACCATCGACGAGGAACCGCGGCCCCTTCGCACGGAGGTGCGGCCCGATGCCAGCCGCACGGTGATCACCCGTAACAACTCGCCCGACCTCGGTTTCGACCGTTCAATCAACGTCTATCGCGGCTGCGAGCATGGCTGCGTCTATTGCTACGCACGCCCCACCCACGCCTTTCTCGGCCTCTCGCCCGGCCAGGACTTCGAGAGCCGGATCTTCGCCAAGCACGACGCGCCGGCCCAGCTGGAGCGCGAGCTGGCCAGACCGGGCTACGAGTGCCGCATGATCGCGATGGGCACCAACACCGACCCCTACCAGCCGACCGAGCGGCGCCTCGCGCTCACGCGGGGTGTGCTCGAGGTGCTGGACCGTTGCGATCATCCCGTCGGCATCGTGACCAAGTCTGCGCTGGTGACGCGCGATGCGGACATTCTGGCCCGCATGGCGCGGCGCAGGCTCGCCACGGTCGCGCTCTCGGTCACGACGCTCGACCGCGACCTCGCCCGCACCATGGAGCCGCGCGCCTCGACGCCGGCGAAACGGTTGGGGGCAATGCGCACGCTCAGCGTTGCCGGGGTGCCGGTGGGCGTGATGGTGGCGCCCATCGTCCCCGGCCTCACCGATCACGAGATGGAATCGATTCTCGAAGCGGCCGCCGAGGCAGGCGCCGGCCGCGCGGGCTATGTCCTCCTGCGGCTGCCGCTGGAAGTGCGGGAGCTCTTCCTGGAGTGGCTCGCGGTGCATGCACCTAACAGGGCCAGGCGCGTCGTGTCCCTGTTGCAGGGGATGCGTGCGGGCCGGCTCAACGACCCCAACTTCGGCTCCCGCATGACCGGCGCCGGCCCGTACGCCGACCTTATCGCTTCGCGCTTCGCTGCGGCGACAAAGCGCCTCGGACTGGTGCGGCGTGGGCCCGACCTAGACACCGGGCGCTTCCGTCCACCCTCCCGCCACCCGGCGCAACTCGCGCTGTTCTGAGCCGCCGGCGCGCACGCCAGGCGTGCTAGAACGGCTTCATGGCCGTGAGGCGCAAGCAGCAGGAGCAGCCTGATCTTTCGCTGGAACACGCAGCCGGCGGGCGCGTGGCCGGCATCGACGAGGCAGGCCGGGGCCCATGGGCCGGGCCCGTTGTCGCGGCGGCAGTCGTGTTCGGCGGGGGCGACCCACCGCCGCAGCTTCGAGTTGCAATCACCGATTCCAAGCTTCTCAAGGCGGAGCAGCGCGCCGCGCTCCAGCCGGCGATCCTGTCCTGCGCCGATGCTGCGGTCGGGGTCGCTTCGGTCGCCGAGATCGATAGCATGAACATCCTGCAGGCCACGTTGCTCGCCATGCGCCGGGCCGTCGCCCGCCTTACCGACACCCCCGACTTGGCGCTGGTGGACGGCAACCGCGCGCCGCGCTTGCAATGCCCGGTGTGGACGGTGGTGGGCGGTGACCGCAAGAGCCTCTCGATCGCCGCGGCTTCCATCGTCGCCAAGGTGACGAGAGACCGGCTGATGGCGCGCCTCGCGGCGGACTATCCGGGCTACGGCTGGGAGCGGAACGCCGGCTACGGCACGGCGGAGCACCAGACAGCGCTCGCGCGGCTCGGTCCGTGCGCGCAGCACCGACGCTCCTTTCGTCCGATCCGCGAACTCCTGGAAGCCGAACCGTGAGCAGCCGCGTGTCCGGTGACGACCTCGTCGTCTGTCCGCCGGGCGGCCTTCGCTGGCGCGGGCGCCTGTTTGCCTGCGCCATCGGCTGGGGCGGGGTTCGCTCAAACAAGCGCGAGGGCGACGGCGCGACCCCCGCCGGCCGTTTTCCCCTCCGCCGGGTCCTCTATCGACCCGACCGGATGGCGCCGCCGCGCACAGCGCTCCCCATCACGCCGCTGAGCCCTCGTGATGGCTGGTGCGACGACCCCGGCCACCCGCTCTACAACCGGCCGCTGCACCTGCCGCACGAGGCCCGCCATGAGGAGCTCTGGCGGGCGGATCATGTGTACGACCTGATCGTCATCCTCGGCCACAACGATGCGCCCGTGGTTCCGGGGCTCGGCAGTGCGGTATTCCTGCACGTCGCCCAGCCGGACTACGCGCCCACCGCAGGCTGCGTTGCCGTGGCAGCGGGCGACTTGCTGACGATCCTGGCCGGCATGGGCAAACGCACGTGTCTCCGCGTGCCGCCTGTCGTGGTGCTTCCCGTCCGGGGCTGACCCTATCGGCACTCCTGACCATGGTACGGGTTACGGCCCGCGGCGAGCGCCCACTCCCGTTCAGGATGCTGCGGCCAGAGTCGTGCCTCCGCCAGTTGCAGAAAGCCGTCCCTGGTTTTCGGCAGCATCGGATTCCAGTAGGGTGCCAAGCAATCCGAAAAGGAGGAGGTCGTATCCCATGAGAAAATTTGCTCTCGCAATTCTGGCCGCCGCCACCCTGGCTGTGGCAGGGCCTGTTAGCGCCCAGGAAGACATGCCATTCGCGCTTGACTGGAAGTTCGAAGGTCCCTCTGGGCCGTATTTCGCGGCCATCGACAATGGCCATTTTGAAGCCGCCGGCCTCAACGTCGAGATTTCCGCCGGCCAGGGCTCACTGGATGCCATTCCCAAGGTCGCCACCGGTGCCTTCCCGGTCGGCTTCGCGGACATCAACTCTCTGGTCAAGTTCCTGGACCAGAATCCCGGTGCACCGGTCATCGCGGTCATGATGATCTATGACAAGCCGCCGTTCGCCGTCGTCGGCCGCAAGAGCCTCGGCGTCAGCGTACCGAAGGATCTCGAGGGGCGGGTGCTCGGAGCGCCGCCGCCGGACGGTGCCTGGGCTCAATTCCCGGCCTTCGCCACCGCCAACGACCTCGATATGGGCAAGATCACCGTGGAGCCGGTCGGCTTCCCGACCCGCGAGCCGATGCTTGCAGAAGGCAACGTGGATGCCGTGACCGGCTATTCCTTCTCGTCCTTCCTGAATCTCGTCCGCCTCGGCGTGCCGGAGGACGACATTTCGACCATCCTGATGGCGGATTACGGTCTCGCGCTCTACGGCAACGCGGTCATCGTGAACACCGATTATGCGGCCGACAACGCCGACAACGTCACGGGGTTCATCACCGCGGTCGCGAAGGGGTGGAAGGATGCCATTGCCGATCCGGCCAAGGCCATCGAGTCGCTGATCGAGCGGAACCCTGCCGCCGACGCGGCGCTTGAGACTCGTCGGCTTCAGCTTTCCATCGACGCCAATGTGCTCACCGACTACGCCAGCGCCAACGGAATCGGCGGCATCGATGCTGCGCGCATGGAGAAGGCGCTGATGCAGATCGCGGAGACGTACGAGTTCCAGAACGAGCCGGACGCTTCGCTCTATTTCACGGATGCCTATCTGCCCGCGGCTGAAATGAGAATGCTCCAGTAGCCTGACCGCGGCAGAGTTTTCTACATACGCCGGCCGGGGAGTCGGTTTCGGTGAATAAAACCTCTCCGGCCGGCGGCCAAACGCAGGGGTCAGAGGAAGCTCGGCCTGTCGGCGGGCAGCCTCCCACGGATGCCCTGATCGACATCAGAGACGTCAAGCTTACCTATGAGACCAAGGACGGAAGGCTGCCCGTCCTCGACGGCGTCGACATGCAGGTTCCCGAGGGAGGCTTCGTGGCCGTGGTCGGCCCGTCCGGTTGCGGCAAGTCAACCCTCACGCGCCTGATCGCCGGCTTGCTGGAGCCGAACGCGGGCGAAGTCTGGCTGCACGGGGAGCGGGTGACGGGCCCGAAGTCCTCGGTCGGCATGGCGTTCCAGAACCCGGTCCTGCTTGAATGGCGTTCTGTACTGCGCAACGTGACGCTGCCGCTTGAGCTCGTGGCCCCGCGCATGCCCAAGCGGGAGAAAGAGGAGCGCGCGCTGCAGCTTCTGACCCTCGTCGGCCTCGAGGGATTTGAGCGCAAGCGACCGAGTGAGCTTTCGGGCGGCATGCGCCAGCGCGCCTCGCTGTGTCGTTCAATTGTGCACAAGCCGGAAGTTCTGATCCTCGATGAGCCGTTCGGGGCGCTGGATGCGTTCACGCGCGAAGACCTCTGGCAGACGATGCAGAAGGTGAAGTCGGAGGAGCCGTTCACCGGCGTCATGATCACGCATGATCTTCGGGAATCGATCTTTCTCGCGGATCAGGTGATCGTGCTTTCAGGCCGTCCGGCGTTCACGCAATACACGATGGATGTCCCGTGGAAGGGCGAACGGGATCTCGGCCTCCTCTACACCCCGGAGGGGACAGAAATGCTGGGAGAACTTCGGGACCAGATACAGATCGCGCAGGGCAGAGCCCCACGGGAGGAGGGCGAATGAACTGGCGCCTTTTTGCGCCGGTTATCGCGATCATCGTGTTCGCCCTGCTCTGGGAGGCCGTGGTTTGGGTGAACGACTGGCCCAACTACAAGATGGCCTCACCCTCGGATCTTGGACCTGCTTTCTGGAAGTTCCGCTGGCTCTTCCTTGAGTACGGATGGGACACGCTGTGGCGAACCGTGGCGGGGCTCCTTCTGTCCGTGGCCGTCGGCGTGCTTCTCGGCATGATCATGGGGCTGAACCGGACCATGCGGGATGCGCTATACCCGCTGCTCGTCGGCTTCAACGCCATACCCAAGGCGACCGTCGTCCCCATCATCGCGCTGCTGTTCGTCGGCGCGCACGACATGAACACGATCCTGATCGCGTTCCTGATCTCCTTCTTTCCGATCGCCGTTTCCGTCTCGATCGGGCTTTCCACTCTCGAGCCGGAATACCGTGACATCCTCGCCGCGCTCGGCGCGTCCCGATTCACGATCTTCTGGAAGATCGCGCTTCCCAAGACGCTCCCGGAGTTCTTCGGAGCCCTCAAGGTTGCGGTCACGCTTGCCTTCATTGGCACGAACCTGATGGAGATCGTGGAACCGCATGGACGCGGCCTCGGCCATCTATTCGACAGCGGCAAGATAAGCGCGGACTATCCCCTGATGTTTGCCGTGCTCATTGCGCTCGCGGCCCTTGGCATTCTGCTCTTCTACGTTGTCGTGGTGCTGGAGCGCATATTCGCTGGCTGGGCCGAGCGCTCGCCGACGTGACCCTGGTGAGACATGCGGGCTAGGATCGTGCCCGACGATTCCGCAAGGGAGGCAACGGTGGACATCGCGGCGCTACGCGCGGCCGGCGCGCGTCATCTGATCCAGGGCGAGCTGCTCTCGGACGTGGTTCCGGCGGCGGACGGGCCGGTCTTCGTCCGCGCCGACGGCGCGGAGATCTTCGACTCCGAGGGCCAGGCCTACTTGGACTTCAACTCGGGCCAGATGTGCTCGGCCATCGGCCACAATAATCCGCGCGTGACCCAGGCAGTGCGGGAGGGCCTGGGCACGCTGACCCACGCAAGCTCGGTCTATTTCAACGAGCCGCAGTTGCGGCTTGCCGCCCGGCTTGCCGAGACCTTCGATGCGCCGCTCAGCCGCTCGCTCTTCATCCAGTCCGGCGCCGATTCCAACGAGGCGGCGGTGCTCTTCGCCCGGCGTGCGACCGGGCGCAGCGGCGTCGGCGCGCTGCATCTGAGCTTCCACGGCTACACCGACGTGACCCGCGCCATCAGCTTTGCCGCGACCACGGGTGGCACCGGGCCCTCGATCCCGGACGTGCACGCGATCCCCGCGCCCTACGCCTACCGCTCGCCGGTGGGGGCGGAGGGCGACGAGTGGTGGGCGCCGCTGCTCGCCATCGCCTTCGACCTGCTCGACCGCGAGTGCCCGAACAATCTCGCGGCCGTCATCGCCGAGCCCCTGATCAGCGCGGGCGGGGTGATCGAGATGCCGCCCGGCTACCTCGAGGCGCTGAAGGCGGGGCTGGAGACGCGCGGTGCGCTGTTGATCCTGGACGAGGCGCAGACCGGGCTCGGAAAGCTCGGCACCCTCTACGCCTACCAGCAGCACGGCGTGGTGCCGGACATCATGACGCTGTCAAAGCACTTCGGCGGCGGCCTCCCCATCAGCGCCATGGTGACGACGGACGCGATCGCCGAGCGCGCGCTTGCGGGCGGGCTCACCTTCGGCCATTCGCATTCTTCCGATCCCATCGCCTGCACGGCGGGCCTCGCCAGCCTGGACGAAATCCTGATCGAGGATCTGCCCGCCAAGGCGCGGGCCATCGGCACCTACTGGCAGGCGCGCATGGAAAGCCTGCAGCAGCGCTTCCCCATGATCGGAGACGTGCGCGGCAAGGGCTGCCTGCAGGGCGTGGAGCTGGTGCGCGACCGCGCAACCAAGGAGCCCGCGAGCGAAGAGGCACAGGAGATTTACCGCGAAAGCCTGGGCGAGGGGCTGCTGTTCTCGGTACGCGGCCAGCATCGCAACGTGCTCCGCTTCGTGCCGCCCTTCTGCACCAGCGAGACGCAGATCGACCGCGCCGTCGCGATCCTGGAACGCGCGCTCGCGCGCCACGGCTGAGTCAGTGATGGTGTTGATTCGCGGCTTGGCCCGATCGGCCGGCAGGGCTCGCACATGAGCAGGCCCACCGCAGGCGTACTCGCGCTCGTTCTCTGCGCGGCCTTGGTGCTGACCATCAGCAACGGGCTCCGCAGCAGCTTCGGCCTCTTCCTTACGCCGATGAGCCTCGACATCGGCATCTCCCGCGAGACCTTCGCGCTGGCCATCGCGATCCAGGGCCTCGTCTGGGGCATCAGCCAGCCCATCTTCGGCGCGCTCGCCGATCGCCACGGGGCGGTGCCGGTCGTCCTGCTCGGGATCGTGATCTACGTCGTGGGCCTGCTGTGGATGGCCTGGGCCGACGGCGCGCTTGGGCTGCACCTGAGCCAGGGCGTGCTCGTCGCCCTCGGCATCAGCGCCACCGGGTTCGCGGTGGTGCTTGGCCCGGTGGGGCGCGCCGTGCCGCCGGAGCGGCGCAGCATGGCGCTCGGCATCGCGGCAGCCGGCGGCTCCTTCGGACAGTTCGCACTAGCCCCGGTCGGCGGCGCCTTGATCGACGGCGTCGGCTGGTCCATGGCGCTGATTGCCTACTGCGGGATCGCGGCGATGATGGTTCCCTGCCTGATCGGCATGCGCGGCAGCCACAGGCCGCCCGAGGGCAGCGCCCAAACGCTGAGCGAAGCGCTCGCCGAGGCCCGCGCCCACAGCGGCTTCTGGCTGCTCTGCGGCGGCTTCTTCGTCTGCGGCTTCCACGTCTACTTCATCGCGACCCACCTGCCGCCCTTCATCACCGACGCGGGGCTTGCGCCGATGGTGGGAGCAACGGCGATCGCCGTGATCGGGCTCGGCAACATCGTCGGCACCTTCGCCGCCGGCTGGCTCGGCGACCGGCACCGCAAGAAGTACGTGCTCTCGCTTTTCTACCTTGGCCGCGCGGCGGTCCTCGGAATCTTCCTCGTGGCGCCGGTAACCGAGGCGAGCGTTCTCGTGTTCTCCGCGCTGATGGGCCTGCTCTGGCTTGGCACCGTGCCGCTTACCAGCGGCCTCGTCGCCCAAATATTCGGGCCTCGCTACCTTGGCGCGCTCTTCGGCATCGTGTTCTTCAGCCACCAGCTCGGCTCCTTCCTCGGCGCCTGGCTCGGCGGCTACGTGTACGACACGACCGGCTCCTACGACGCGGTGTGGATGGCTGCGGTGGCGCTGGGCGTGGCGGCGGCGGTGCTGCACTGGCCGATCCGCGACCGGCCGCTCGTGCGGCACGAGGTCGGTGCGGCGTAGCCTGGACTGGAGCGAATAACGATAAGTTGCTTGGCGCGTCAGGCGCTGCGGGTTTACGCTGGCGCATGGTGCCCTGGAGACGCTGCCTGCGATGCCTGCCTGCGCTGGCACTCGCGCTGCTGCTGGCGCTCGGCGCTACGGGGACTGCCTTGGCGGATCAGAACGACCCAGCGCTGGACGGCCTCTTCCGCGACCTCAAGGCCGCACAGAGCCCGCAGCTGGTGCGCCAGATCGAGGCGCAGATCTGGGCGCGGTGGTTCGACACCGGCTCCGAAAAGATGGACCGGATGCTCCGGGCCGGCGATATCGCGCTCTCCACGGGTCAGTACAACCGGTCGTACGCAATCCTTAACGGAGTCATCGAACTCCGGCCCGACCTTTCCGAAGGCTGGAACCGCCGCGCGACGCTGCGCTACCTGATGGGCGACTACGAGGGCTCGATCGCCGACATCGGCGAGACCCTCAAGCGCGAGCCGCGCCACTTCGGCGCTCTCTCTGGTTTGGGTCTTTGCCAGCTCAGGCTCGGCAACGAGGAGGAGGCGCTCGACGCGTTCGAGCAGGCGCTGATCCATAACCCCCACATGCAGGGCGTGAAGCGAAACGTTAAGGAGCTTCGCGACCGACTCGGCCGCCACGCGATCTGAACGCGCTGCGCGGGCGCCACTTAGCGCCGCAATGCCCGGCCTGGCCGCTCGCCGGTGGTCTGGCCCACCTCGCGCACGATGGTGCCGTTCACCATGACGATGTCGATACCGGCGGCGGGCCGCGTCGGTGTCTCGAAGGTGGCTTGGTCGGCGATTGTCTCCGCGTCAAACATCACGAGGTCGGCATGGGCGCCGGCGCGCACCTCGCCGCGATCGATGAGGCCGAACTGGGCGGCGGTGAGCCCGGTCATGCGGCGCACCGCGTCCTCCAGGGTGAGCAGACCGAGCTCGCGCGCGTAGTGGCCGAGCACGCGCGGGAAGGTGCCCCAGAGCCTGGGGTGCGGGTGGCGGTCGTGGGGCAGGCCGTCGGAGCCGATCATGCTGTGCTCGTAGGCGATGATGCGGCGTACATCGGCTTCGTCCATCATGAAGTAGATGCCGCCCGCCGGCTGCAGCTTCGGCACGGCGGCCACTGGATCGAGGCCGAGCGCGGCGGCCACGTCTTCGAGGTCCTGGCCCGCATACTCCGGATGCGGCTCGGACCAGGTGACGATCACGCGCTCCGCTTTCTCCACCATGTCCGCCAGCAGCACCGTGGAGCCCGCGGTGTAGGGGTAGACGTCGAGGCCGACCGCCTGGGTCTCGCGGGTCTTCTCGATCAGCGCGAGCGTGTCGCGGCTCCGCCCGAAATTCTGCCGCCCGGCGCACTTGTGGTGGGAGATGACGACGCCGGCGCCGGCGCGGCGGCCGATCTCGAAGGCTTCCTCCATCGCCTCCTCGACGCCGTTGTGCTCGTTGCGCATGTGGGTGACGTAGAGGCCGCCGGCGGCGCCCGCGACCTCCGCCACCGCCGCGACTTCGTCGGTGGTCGCCGCCTTGTTGGGGCCGTAGATGAGCCCGGTGCTGAAGCCGAGCGCCCCGGCCTCCATCCCTTCGGCCAGCCGTTCGCGCATGGCGTCGATCTCGCCGGCCGTGGCCGGGCGGTCGACATCGTCCATGGTGTCGAGGCGGAGCGCCGAATGGCCGACCAGAAGGCCGGCGTTGGCAGCTGGCGGCGTTTCGTCCAGCGTCGCCACATAGTCGGAGAAGCGCGGGTAGCGGAAGTCGGCGGGCGGGCCGAGCAGGTCGAGCGGCGGCGGTACAGGTCGGCCGGGCGCGAGCGGCGCGAGGCTCACCCCGCAGTTGCCCGCGATCACCGTGGTGACGCCCTGGCTGGTCTTGGGTGTCACGTCCGGGTCCACCAGCAACAGGTTGTCGTCGTGGGTGTGAGCGTCGATGAAGCCCGGCGAGACAATGCGCCCGGTCGCATCGATGGTGCGTGCGGCCTTTGCGCCTGCCAGATCCCCCACGGCAGCGATCCGGTCGCCCGCGACGGCGACATCGGCCCGCACGCGCGGCGCGCCCGTACCGTCGATCACCGTACCGCCCGTGAAGAGGACGTCGTACTGCTGCCCCGCCGCCGCCATCGCCGCCTCCCGCTCTCGCCTGCCGTCGGTGGGACCATGACGGCGGCGCCCACCCGTGACAACAGGCTTTGGTCTCTGCGGGAGCGGCTAGTATGGTGCCGCTCGATGAAGGAAGAACTGCGCCCAATCCCCAGCGATGCTGACGAAAGAGAACCCGCTCCCACCAAGGGGCTGGGGACGGCGCTGCATGCGCTCTTCAGACCTCTTGGAGGCGTAGAGCTCGAGCTTCCGCCGCGTGAGCCGATGCGCGAGCCGCGTCGGTTCGACTGATGCGTGCATGAGCGGCGACAGCACGGACACGAAGGACGGCGCGGGGGCCGATCTCGCGGCGCTGCAGTTCGGCGATAGCTTCTTCCCGAGCGGCGCGGTGTCCTTCTCGCTCGGGCTGGAGACGCTCCATGCCGACGGCATCGTGACGGATGCGGCTTCGCTCGAAGAGTTCCTCACCGACCAGGTGTTGGAGCGCTGGGCCACGGCCGAACGTGCCTTCCTTGCCGCCGCCCATCAAGCCTGCCCGGACTGGCCGGCGGTCGCCGAGATCGACGCCCTGCAGGAGGCAATGACCCCGCCGCGCGAGCTGCGCGAGGGCTCGCGCAAGGGTGGTGCCGCGCTGCTCGGTGTCCACGCGCGCATGGAGACGCCGGGTGCCCAGGCCTACCGCGAACGGCTGCGCGCCGGCGACGCGCACGGCCATCTCGCCGTGGTCCAGGGCGTGGTGCTCAAGGGCGCCGGCCTCGACCTCGCCCGCACCGAGGCGGTGAGCCTGCACGGGCACTGCGCGATGATCCTGGGTGCCGCGCTCAGGCTCGGCTTGATCGGCCACCTCGACGGGCAGATCATGCTGCGCGGGCTTAGGCCCCGGATGGCGGCGCTCCTGGCCGAGCCGGCGCCCGGCCCCGACGAAGCGCGCTCCTACGCGCCGCTCGCCGATGTCGCCGCCGCCCGCCACGAGGAAGCGGCGGTCCGACTCTTCAGCAACTGACCAGGGTGGCCCACAATGCTGTTGACACCGACCGAGATGGAGCGGCTGACGATCTACACCGCCGCCGAGCTCGCGCGAAAGCGCCGAGCGCGCGGGCTCGCCCTCAACCACCCGGAAGCCGTGGCGCTGATCAGCGACGAGATTCTTGAAGGCGCCCGCGACGGACGCTCGGTGGCGGAGCTGATCGAACATGGCGCCACAATCCTCACCACCGACGATGTCATGCCCGGCGTCGCCGAGATGATGCCGGTGCTGCAGGTGGAGGGCACCTTCCCCGACGGCACCAAGCTGGTCACGGTCCACGAGCCGATCCGCCCCGGCAAGAGGGCGCGGGACGAAAGCGTGTGGCCGGGCGAGATCATCCCGGCGGAGGGCGAGATCGAGATCAACGCAGGCCGGCCGACCGCCACGGTCGCCGTCACCAACACCGGCGACCGGCCGGTTCAGATCGGTAGCCACTACCACTTCTTCGAGGTGAACAGGCATCTCGACTTCGACCGCGCAGCCGCCTTCGGCATGCGCCTCGACATCCCGGCCGGCACCGCGGTGCGCTTCGCGCCGGGCGAGACGAAGGAGGTGACGCTGGTCGAATTCGGCGGCAGCGGCGAGATGGTGGGGCTCAACGACCTCACTCAGGGCTCGCGGCGCTCCGAGAGCGTCAAGCAGGAGGCGCTCGCCCGTGCCCGCGCCCGCGGCTTCAAGGGGGCTTGAGCGATGGCACGGATGAGCAGGGCGGAGTACGCGGCGCTCTACGGGCCCACGACCGGCGATTGCGTACGGCTCGGCGACAGCGAGTTATTGGCCGAGATCGAGCACGACCACGGCGTGCCAGGCGAGGAGTGCCTGCACGGCGGCGGCAAGACTCTGCGGGACGGCATCGGCCTCGTCGCTGGGCTCGACAGCGCGGCTGGCTCGCTCGACATGCTGGTCTCCAACGCCGTCGTCATCGATCCGGTTCTCGGCATCGTCAAGGGCGACATCGGCATCAAGGAGGGCCTCATCGCCGGCGTCGGCAAGGCCGGCAATCCGGCGGTGATGGACGGGGTGGACCCCAATTTGCTCTGCGGCGCCGCGACCACGGTGCGCGATGCGGAAGGGCTGATCGCGACGCCGGGCGGCATCGACGTCCACGTCCACTTTGACAGCGCGCAGCTTTGCGAGCACGCGATCTCGAGCGGCGTCACGACGATGCTGGGCGGCTCGCTCGGGCCGATCACCGTCGGCATCGACTGCGGCGGCGCCTGGAACGTCGGCAAGATGCTGCAGGCGGCCGAATCCTGGCCGCTCAATTTCGGCTTCCTCGGGCGCGGCAACTCGGCCAAGCCACTCTCGCTGGTCGACCAGATCGCCGGCGGCTGCATGGGGCTCAAGATTCACGAGGACTGGGGCGCCATGCCGGCGGCGATCGATACCTGCCTCGGCGTCGCCGACGAGATGGACTTCCAGGTCCAGCTCCATACCGACACGCTCAACGAGAGCGGCTTTCTGGAGGAGACGCTGGCTGCCATCAGGGGCCGCACCATCCACATGTACCACGCCGAAGGCGCCGGCGGCGGGCACGCGCCCGACATCATCCGCATTACCGGCGAGCCCAACTGCCTGCCGTCGTCGACCAACCCCACCAACCCCTACACGCGCAACACCTTCGACGAACACCTCGACATGATCATGGTCTGCCACCACCTGAACCCGGCGGTGCCCGAGGACGTGGCCTTCGCCGAGAGCAGGATTCGCGCGCAGACCATCGCCGCCGAGGACGTGCTGCACGATATCGGCGCGATCTCGATGCTGGGCTCGGACAGCCAGGGGATGGGGCGGATCAACGAGGTCATCTGCCGCACCTGGCAGCTTGCGTCCAAGATGCGGCGCCAGCGCGGCCGGCTCGCGTCGGAGCAGACCGCCATGGGCGATAACGAGCGGATCAAGCGCTACATCGCGAAGTACACCATCAACGCGGCACGCACCTTCGGCATCGACCGCCACATCGGCTCGCTGGAGCCGGGCAAGCTCGCGGACGTGGTGCTCTGGCGCCCGGCCTTCTTCGGCATCAAGCCGGAGCTGGTGATCAAGGGCGGCTTCATCGTGTGGTCGGCGATGGGCGACAGCGCGGCTTCGCTGATGACCTGCGAGCCGTTGCTGATGCGCCCGCAATGGGGTGCCTTCGGCCGGGCCAAGGAGGCGCTGAGCCTGAGCTTCGTCTCTCAGGCGGCGGCCGATGCCGATATCGACGGCAGGCTCCGGCTGAAAAGCCGCACCGTGCCTGTACAGGGCACGCGCAAGCTCGCCAAGGGCCACATGCTCCACAACGGCGCCTGCCCCGAGGTGACGGTCGACCCCGAGACCTTCGAGGTGCGGGTCGACGGCGAGCTCGCGACCTGCGAGCCGGCCGACAAGCTGCCGCTCGCCCAGCGCTACATGCTGCGCTAGGGCGCGCCGCGAGGGAGCCGGGGCACGCGCAGGAGCCGGGATATGGAGCAAATCCTGCGCGGTGCCCTGATCGCCGGCGGCGACGGCACCCGCCTCGACATCGGCATCGCGGACGGGCGCATCGCCGAGATCGCGCCCATGATCGAGGCCGACGCGCCGGTGCTCGACCTGGGTGGCCGCCTGGTGGCGCCTGGCTTCATCGAGACTCACATCCATCTCGACAAGGCCTGCATTCTCGACCGCTGCCGCGCGGAGCGGGGCGACCTCGCCGAGGCCATCGACGAAGTGGCGCGGGTCAAGCGGGCGTTCACGGCCGACGACGTGAACGCCCGCGCGCGACGCGTGCTCGATGCCTGCATTGTCCAGGGCACCACCCACATGCGCACCCACCTGGAGGTCGATCCCGGCATCGGCATGCGCGGCTTCGACGGCGTATTGCCGTTGATCGAGGCCTACCGCTGGGCGATCGACCTGGAAATTTGCGTCTTCCCGCAGGAAGGGCTGCTCAACAATCCGGGCACCGACGAGCTGATGGTCGAGGCGCTGGAGCGAGGCGCCCGCGTGGTCGGCGCCGCGCCCTATACCG
This sequence comes from Alphaproteobacteria bacterium, assembly GCA_965220745.1. Classification (GTDB taxonomy): domain Bacteria; phylum Pseudomonadota; class Alphaproteobacteria; order UBA828; family UBA828; genus WTGU01. Next base: position 138,424 of record CBDCQT010000003.1, read on the forward strand.
ACAGCGACCCCGCCGGTCAGATCGACCGGGTGTTCGAGCTCGCGCGTGAGTTCGACGTCGATATCGACATGCACCTCGACTTCGGCGAAAGCGCGGACGAGCTTGACCTTGACCAGGTCTGCAGGCTGACCGAACGCTTCGGCTACGGCGGGCGGGTCACGGTCGGCCACGTCACCAAGCTCTCGGCCGCGACGCCCGAAAACCTGGCGCAAGTGGCGGATCGCATGGCCGACGCGGGCGTCGCCTGCACCGTGCTGCCCGCGACCGACCTCTTCCTCATGGGGCGGGGCGATGAGGCCAACGTGCGGCGCGGGGTCACACCCGCCCACCGGCTGCTCGGCCACGGCGTCAACTGCTCGCTCTCGTCCAACAACGTGCTCAACCCGTTCACGCCCTTCGGCGATTGCTCGCTGGTGCGCATGGCGAACCTCTACGCCAATATCTGCCACGTGGGCGCGCGGTCGGAGATGTTGGACTGCTTCGACATGATCACGCGCCGATCCGCCCGCATTCTCGGTCTTGACGATTACGGCATCGCGGTCGACAAGGCGGCCGACCTCGTGGTGCTGGACGCGACCGATCCGGCAGACGCGGTGGCAGCGATTGCGCCGCCGCTTTACGGCTTCAAGCGCGGGCGCATGACTTTCTGGCGCCCGCCGGCGGAACTCCTCGGGCCGTCGTAGCGCCGCCGCTGGCCCGACGCGACAGCAGCGAAGATTCGGGCAGCACGACCGCTTCGATCTATGGGCGGGCCGATTCGCGGGCGCGCCGGTATAATGGAGCGTCCCCCGGTGCGGCCGGGGGTCTCTCGCGCTCATGGTGGAAGAAGGAATCGCCGGTGAGGCGCTGGGGTTACATCGCACTCATCGTCGGCATTGCGCTGGTCATCGGCCTGGTGTGCTTCCAGGGCGCCGGGGACGTGGCGGCTACCGTTGCCGCGGTGAGCTGGGGCATCGTCGTGGTGGTCCTGGTGCGACTCGTGCCGATCATGCTGGACGGCTATGTCTGGCGGCTCCTTTTCCTGGAAGGTCATCGGCCGCCGGTGCTGACGGCGCTCTGGGCACGCTGGATCGGCGAGGCTGTCAACACGCTGGTGCCAGCGTTCCAGGTGGGGGGCGCCGTGGTGCGCTCGCGGCTCTTGGTCATGCGCGGTGTGCCCGGCCGGATCGCGGGTGCAAGCGTCGTCGTTGACCTCACCCTCAGCACGATCACCCTGCTGTTCTTTACCCTGGTCGGCATCGGCCTGCTAATGGCCCACCACGGCGAAAGCGATATCGCGCGCGCCATCGGCTACTGCGTTGCGGGCGGGTTCGTGGTCGTCGTCCTGCTCTGCGTCGTCCAGCAACGCGGATTCTTCGGCTGGATCATCCGCCTGGCGGCGCGGTTCGCCAGGGGCAAGGCGTGGGACAACGCCGTCGGCGGCGCCGAGGCGCTCGACGAGGCGATCCTGGATCTCTACCGACACCGCTGGCTGTTGGCGGGGAACGCGGCCGGTCAGCTCACAGCCTGGATGCTCGGCGCCGCTGAGGTCTACGCCGCGCTCTACTTCATGGGCTACGAGGTCAGCATCGCCGATGCGTTGCTGATCGAGAGCCTGATCCTGGCGACGCGCACTGCGGCGTTCTTCGTGCCGGGCGCGCTCGGCGTGCAGGAGGGTGTGCTGGTGCTGCTTGGCGGCATGATCGGCCTCGGGCCCGAGGTGGCGCTGGCACTTTCGCTGGTCAAGCGGGTCCGCGAGCTGGTGATCGGCGTCCCCGGCCTCCTTGCCTGGCAGGTGGCCGAGGGCAAGAACCTTCTTAGTCGCAGCGCCCGGCGCGCGGCGGCAGCGTGCGCGCCGGAGCCGCCGGCCCCCGCCGCCTCTCCCACCAGCCGCTCGCGGGAAGCTCTCTGAGCGCTCCGCAACCGCGCAGGCCGGGCGCCATCCACCCACCATCACAAGCAACGACGTGTATCCGGAGACCGAACCATGGGCACGATGATCGACGGCGAATGGCACAAGGGTGACAACAGGACCGAAGCCGATGGGCGCTTCGTGCGAGCCACGACCTCCTTCCGCAACGCCGTCACCGCCGACGGCTCCTCGGGCTTCAAGGCCGACCCGGGGCGCTACCACCTCTACGTCTCGCACGCCTGCCCCTGGGCGCACCGCACGATGATCGTGCGCGCGCTGTGCGGGCTCGAAGATGCCATCTCGGTCTCTGTGGTGGACCCCTACATGGGTGAGGACGGCTGGCACTTCAGCAAAGGCCCCGGCTGCATCCCCGACAGCGTCAACGGCACCCGCTTTCTGCGCGAAGTCTACAAGCTGGCGCAGGACGACTACACGGGACGGGTCTCGGTGCCCGTGCTCTGGGACAAGCGGGAGCGAACCATCGTCAACAACGAATCCGCCGAAATCATTCGGATGCTCAACACGGCGTTCAATGGCTGGGGCGACGGCGAGCCGGACTTGTACCCAGCGGCGCTCAGGGACGAGATCGATGCGGTCAACGAGCCGATCTACGAGCACGTCAACAATGGCGTCTACAAGACCGGCTTTTCCCGGTCGCAGGCGGCTTACGAGGACGCCTTCGACGCACTCTTCGCGACCCTGGACGACCTGGAGGAGAGGCTAGGCACACAGCGCTACCTGGCTGGTGCGAGTATCACCGAAGCCGATTGGCGGCTCTTCCCCACACTGGTGCGCTTCGACGCCGTCTATGTCGGGCACTTCAAGTGCAACAAGCGCCGGATCGAAGACTATCCCAACCTGAGCAACTACCTGCGGGAGCTTTACCAATATCCGGGAGTCGCGGATACGGTGAACATGGCGCATATCAAGGGCCACTATTACGGGAGCCACGTCAGTGTGAATCCCTCCCGCATCGTGCCCAAGGGGCCGGTACTCGACTTCACGCGCCCTCACGATCGGGACCACCTTCCCGGCGCGACGGTGCGAGCGGCCGGCGAATAACCGGGCCGGGTGCGGCGCGGGGTCGATTGTCTGCGGCGGCCGGCACGCACTATAGTTGCGCCCGGCGGAGTCGGGCAGCGCGCTACGGGCGGGAGCCGCAGGCGGAGGAGACCAGCCATGACGGTCAGCGCCGCGAAGTTCGAGGTCGGCCAGGTCGTCCACCACCTGAAATTCGGCTATCGCGGCGTGGTCTTCGACGTCGATCCGTGTTTTCAGGGTACCGAGGAATGGTACGAGCAGGTCGCGCGCTCGCGCCCGCCCAAGGACAAACCGTGGTATCACGTGCTGGTTCACGATGCGGCGCACACCACCTATGTCGCCGAGCGCCATCTGGAGCCTGACCGGGAGGGCGGCCCCATCCAGCACCGGCTGCTAGCCCAGCTCTTCGGCGGTTTCGAGAACGGCCGCTACCGTACCGTTCGCGCCATCAATTGAGACCCAGGCAGGATTATGCTGCGTTGCAGCAAGATATTCACTTTAGCGTTGAGTTTGTTACAATCAGTTGTTGTTGCGGCGCAGCATAACGCGCCGGGGCGGCCGTAGGTCGCCCGCAGGGCCTCACCAAGGAGGCAGCGACATGGCCAACCAACGCCTAGTCCGGCGGCTCACCGTCCGCGATATCGCCCGCGCCAAGGGGGGCGAGCCGATCGTGAGCCTCACCGCCTACACGGCGCCCGTCGCCCGCATTGTCGACGAAGCCTGCGATTTCATCCTGGTGGGCGATTCGCTCGGCATGGTGCTCTACGGGATGGATTCCACGGTCGGCGTCACGGTCGAGGTGATGATCGCCCATGGCCGTGCAGTGGTCCGCGCCACCCGACGGGCCTGTATCGTCGTGGACCTGCCCTTCGGCTCCTACGAGCAATCGCCCGCCCAGGCCTTCGGCACGGCCTCCCGCATCATGGCGGAGACCGGCTGCGCGGCGATCAAGCTCGAGGGTGGGGAGGAGATGGCTGAGACGATCGATTTCCTCACGGCGCGCGGCGTGCCGGTACTGGGCCATATCGGTCTGATGCCGCAATCGGTCAACGCGGCCGGCTTCCAGGTTCAGGGCAGGACCGAGGAGAGCGCACGGCGCATCCTCGCCGATGCGCGGGCGGTCGAAGCCGCAGGCGCCTTCGGCGTCGTGATCGAGAACACGGTCGAGCTGCTTTCGCGCACGCTGACGCAGGAGCTCGCGGTGCCCACCATCGGAATCGGCGCATCGCCGGCCTGCGACGGCCAGATACTCGTTACAGAGGACATCGTGGGCCTCGCCGGCGCGTTTACACCCCGCTTCGTCAAGCGCTACGCAGAACTCGGTGACGGGCTTGCCGGTGCCGTGCAGGACTATGCTGCCGACGTGCGCGCCCGGCGCTTCCCCGGGCCTGAGCACACGGCCAACCTGACGGTGCCCAAGGCGAAATCCGAGGCCTGAGGACGGCAAGAGGCTCGAAGCGAGGGCCGGCTTCGCCACACTCCGAACACAAAGATTTGACAAGACCGGCGCTCATGCACAGATCATGCTGCATGGGTTCGAGCGTTTGGCTGGAGTCGGCGCTCCGGCCGTTGCGCACCCAGCTTCGGCGGTAGGGACGTGAGGAGACGATCCATGCACAAACTGAAATTCGCGGTGCTCGGGTTGGCGGCGCTGGCGCTCGCTGCCTGCACCGAAACCACCGGCCAGAAGCAAAGCCTCGGCACGCTGCTCGGCGCGGTGGCGGGCGGAGTCGCCGGTTCGCAGGTCGGCGATGGCCGCGGCAAGCTGGTCGCCACCGGCGTCGGTGCGCTCCTCGGTGCCATGATCGGCAGCGAGATCGGCGAGTCGCTCGACCGCGCCGATCAGCTGGCGATGGAGCATTCAGCGCAACAGACGTTGGAGACGGCGCCCGTAGGCACGACGAGCACGTGGCACAACCCGGACAGCGGCAACATGGGTACATTTACGCCGACCCAGACATACCAGCAGAGCGACGGGACCTACTGCCGCGAGTTCACCCAGACCGTGACGATCGGCAACCGCACGGAGGAAGCCTACGGCACCGCCTGCCGCCAGCCCGACGGCAGCTGGCAGATCATCTAGCACCGGGCTACGCGCCTCGGGGCCGAGCGTTCCGGTCGAATGGTCGATCGGAACGCTCCGGCCTGAAGTTTTGCGGCGGGAAGATGCTGGTCTTATGATGATTCCATGAGAGAAATTGCCGCGAGAGAAGCCAAGAACCGATTCGGTAATCTGCTGGATGCGGCGCAGAGTGCACCTGTGCGAGTGACGCGGAAGGGCAGAGCCGACGGTGTGGTGATGTCAGTGCAACAGTACGAGAAACTGCGCGGCGCCGCTTGGGAGCGCCTGGCAGCGACGGCCGACGCGCTGGGAGAGGAAGCCTCCAAGAACGGTCTAACAGAGGCTCGGCTCGAAGCGCTGATGGCGGATGAAAGTTGAACGGGTCGTTCTGGATTCGAACATCCTGATCAGCGCCGCGCTTCGACCGAATGGGCCGCCGCGTGCGGTCCTGGAAGCAGTCCGCTCCGAAAATGGGGTGCTGCTGTTTTCCAATGAGACGTTCAGCGAACTGCGAAGCAGTATCCTGCGTCCCAAGTTCGATCGCTATGTGGGGCGAAAGGGTCGTGAAGTCTATCTGGCCCAGCTCCACGCCGTCGCCGAGTGGGTATCGATAACAGGTGCTGCGCTGGGCTGCCGCGACCCGGATGACGACAAGCTTCTGGAAACGGCGCTGCTCGGAGAAGCCGATTGCTTGATCACGGGGGACGGGGACCTTCTAGCAATGTCTCCGTTTCGCCGAATGCCGATTCTATCGCCGTCGGCCTTCGCCTCTCTCCGGGAAGGCCGATAAAGGGAGTTGGAGGCGGCGGTTGGCGCCTGCAGTCCTGGATAGCGTCGCCCGCCTGCGCGAGGCCGTCGCTGCCTGGCGCGCAGATGGCCTGACGGTCGCCCTCGTCCCCACCATGGGGGCGCTGCACGAGGGCCACATGGCGCTGGTCCGGGCCGCGCGTGCGCATGGCGGGCACGCGGTGGTCAGCCTCTTCGTCAACCCGACCCAATTCGCCCCCGACGAGGACTTCGCCCTCTACCCGCGTCAGCAGGCGGATGACCTCGCGAAGCTGGCCGAGGCCGGGGTCGAGGCCGCGTTCATGCCGCCCACCGAGGCGATCTACCCGCCGGGCTTCGCGACAACGGTGCGGGTGGAGGGCGTCACCGCCGGGCTGGAAAGCGCCTCCCGGCCCCACTTCTTCGACGGGGTCGCGACGGTCGTCACCAAGCTCTTGCTCCAGTGCCTGCCCGATGTCGCCCTCTTCGGCGAGAAGGACTATCAGCAACTCGTCACGGTGCGCCGCCTGGTCGCCGACCTCGACATCCCCTGCCGGATCGAGGCTGTCCCGACCGTGCGCGCAGCGGACGGTCTCGCGCTCTCCTCGCGCAACGCCTATCTCTCGGCGGACGAACGCCGGGCCGCGCCAAAAATCTTCGAGGTGCTGAGCTGGATGGCGGCGACATTGGGCGAGGGCACGGCGTCGGCCGATAGCATCGCCCAGGGCACGGCCGCGCTCAAAGACGCAGGCTTCGCCCGTATCGACTATCTCGCAATCTGCGATGCAGAAACGCTCGAGCCGGTCGCGCACGTGGACGGGCCGGCCAGGGTGCTCGCCGCCGTCTGGCTGGGCGAGACGCGATTGATCGATAATGTGCCGGTGAGCCCCGCCGGCTGACGGCGCCCTCTACGGAGGATCAGTGAGAGTCTCGCGCTCCGCCGTCGATCTCGCCGGGGCCGTCATCCGTACCCTCGCGCCGGCGCGCATCGAAGAGCAGCGTCTTCGCCGACCAGAAGATCCCGATCGACAGGATGAGGGTGGCGAGCGCGACCAGCAGCGGCAGTCCAAGGTCCCAAGGCATGGGTTGCAAGGCCTTCGATCAACGATCCTGCAGCGCTGAATAGCCAAGCGCCCCGGCCGCGTCAAGGCGGGGACATCCGCTTGACAGGCGAGCCAGTGCCGCCGCATGATCCGGCCCCCTTCGGCCGGGGGTCCGGCCGCCGCGTCGGGGCCGTAGCTCAGTTGGGAGAGCGTCGCGTTCGCAATGCGAAGGTCAGGGGTTCGACTCCCCTCGGCTCCACCATCCCTCTCTTTCATGCATTCCCAAGGCGTCCCGAAACACCCTGAAAAATCTCCACGCGGACTATCGATTGAAGGTATCGTTTCAGCAAACGCCCCTTATACGCCAAACCTGTCGCCGACGCTGGCACCGGTGTCCTCGTTCGCGAATGCTCGCATGGTCTCTGGTTCAAGCGGGGCTGCCGCGCTGCTCCACCTCGATCCACAGGTTCTCCACACCGCGAAGGACGATACCGTCCCTGTAGCTGGGCTCGTCCGCCAGGCGGATCGACGGGAAGCGATCGAGCAGACCCCGGAAGGCGATGCGCGCCTCCAGGAGCGCCAGCGATGCGCCGAGGCAGTAGTGAATGCCGCGCCCGAATGAGAGATGGCTCTTTTCCTCGCGCCCGATGTCGAGCGCCTCGGGATTCTCGAACGCGGCAGGATCCCGGTTCGCCGCACCGAGCAGGGAAATCACCTTCTGACCCGCCCGCAGGCGCTTGCCACCCAACTCCAGGTTCTCGCGGACGACGCGGCCGTCGAGCTGGACGGGGCTGTCATAGCGCAGCAGCTCGTCGACGGCCGGCTCGAGCAGGCCGGGCTCGGCGCGCAAGCGCCGCAGTTGATCGGGATGGCGGAGCAAGGCGAGCATGCCATTGCCGATCAGGTTGCGCGTCGTCTCGTTGCCGGCCACCAGGATCAACAGCATGGTGGACAACAGCTCTTCGCGGGTCAGCTTGTCGCCTTCCTCCTCGGCCGCCAGCAGGGCGCTGACGATATCTTCCCGTGGCTCGCGCTGCCGCGCCTCCACGATGGTCTCGAAGTAGGCGAACAGGTCTTCGGTCGCACGCCGCACGCCTTCGACCTGCGCAGGGGTGAGGATCGGCTCGACGATGAGTGCGATGTCGTTGGACCAGCCTTCGAAGCGGTCCATGTCTTCTGCCGGTACGCCTAGCATCTCGGCGATCACCGTGACCGGCAGCGGGTAGCCCAGGGCGGCGATCAGGTCGAAGCGGTCTTGGCCGGCGACCGCGTCCAGAAGACGATCGGCGATCTCCTGCACCCGTCCGTGCCAGCGCGACACCGAGCGCGGCGTGAACGCCCGAGAGACCAGAGCGCGCAGCCGCGTGTGGTCCGGGGGATCGATGTCCAGCATGGTCGTCAGACCGACATCGTGAAAGCGGCGATCCTCGGCGGAGAAGCGCTTGTGATCGCGTAGCGCGGCGTCGGCGTCCTCGTAGCGGGTCAGGACCCAGGCATCGACCAGCCTCATGCGGTGGATCGGATCCCTTTCCCTCAGGCGGCGATAGACCGCGTAGGGATCTCGCGCGACCTCGTCGGAGACGGGATTGTAGGTGACACCGGACTCGAGCCGCTCGTAGGCGAGCAGCACCTGCATGGCGACGGGCTTGACGAGACTGGCGACAGCTCCCAATGCATTGATCATCGACCATTCCCTCACCAGGTGACGACCGCTCACCCATACTAACCCAGGGCCGACTCGACGCAGGCTGAGCACGCCATCGTTGCGCGATCCTGTCCGCGTTCTTCGGATCGTTCGAAGGATCGCACTCGATGGATCCCGTTCTCGTGGCCGGCATGGCTCATCTCTGGTTCGTCTCGATCCACCCCTTCGAAGACGGCAACGGCAGCATTGCGCGGGCGATTGCCCGCCGCACCTTGCGGTCGGATTCTGCCTCTTGGCGGCATGCGGGCACGGGAGTCGGCGGCCGCAAGGAACCATGCGCCGAGCAGCCTGCGGGGGATCGGCAGCCAGCCTTTCAGACCGGAAGCCCGACACCGCCACGATGGCTGCCGGGGGACAACCGAGTGATGCTGCAGCGGCTGCCGTGGGAGCGGCTGCGCAGGTAGCGTCCAAACTTTAGTAGGCTTCGTGAAGGGCGGGCTTCAGGGCCTTCATCTCTTCGAGGCACCGCCCGGTGCCGAGTGCGACGCAGTGCATGGCCCGATCCGCGATGGTAACCGGCAGTCCCGTCGCGTGGCGCAGCACATAGTCGAGGTTGCCGAGCAATGCACCCCCGCCGGTCAGCACGATGCCCTTGTCGACGATGTCCGCCGCAAGCTCTGGCGCCGTGTTCTCCAGTCCAACCTTGACCGCGTCGACGATGGCGCCCACCGGCTCCGCCAGGCTCTCGGAAATCTGCCGCCTGGAAAGGGTGATCTCCTTGGGCACGCCGTTCATCAGATCGCGCCCCTTGATGTTCACGGTCTCGCCGTCGCCGTCCTCCGGCGGACACGCTGCGCCCAGCTCCCTCTTGATCCGCTCCGCGCTCCCCTCGCCCAGCAGCAGGTTATGGGTGCGACGCGCGTAGGCGATGATGCTCTCGTCCATCTTGTCGCCGCCGACGCGCACCGAGCGCGAGTAGACGATGCCGCCGAGCGAGAGCACCGCGACCTCGGTGGTGCCCCCGCCCACGTCGACCACCATCGAGCCGGTCGGCTCGGTCACCGGCAGGTTCGCCCCGATGGCGGCCGCCATCGGCTCCTCGATCAGGAAGACGCGCCGCGCGCCCGCGCTATCGGCCGCCTCCTGGATCGCCCGGCGCTCAACGGCGGTGGCGCCGGAAGGCACGCAGATGACGATCTGCGGGCTCGCGAAGCTGCGTCGCTTGTGCACCTTGCGGATGAAGTGCTTGATCATCTCCTGCGCCACTTCGAAGTCGGCAATGACGCCGTCCCGAAGCGGGCGGATCGCCTCGATGTTTCCCGGTGTGCGGCCGAGCATCCGCTTGGCCTCGTCGCCGACGGCGAGCATCTGCTTCCTGCCCTTCCGGGTGACAAAGGCCACCACCGAGGGCTCGTCGAGGACGATGCCTTGCGACTTCACGTAGACCAGCGTGTTCGCGGTCCCTAAGTCGATCGCCATATCGGCGGAAAGGAACCCCCACATGCGCGCTCCTCCTGAAGGGCTGCACGGCGCGCCGACCGCATCCGGCACCCGCAGGCGCGGCTCATGGTCGGGTCGCCGTATCCGGGCTCCTAGACCGATTCGCGGTATCCTGGCAACCGGCGGCGCGATGAGGCGGATAGGCCGCACTGGCCCGGCTGGAGTAGGTCCCTGGGATGGGACAGGTGGATTGAAACGACTTGACCGGTGCGCTGGGCATTCGCGGGCCGTGTGATGAAATGCAGCATGCCCGCAGCGATTCGAGAGGAAACCGCCGCGGGCATGCACCGCCAGGGCTCAGGGCTTCTCTCCGTAAAACACGGAGCGGAAATCAGAACCGGTGGCGTGACCGACGACCCCGGCCTGATTGGCGCCCCCGAACTGCCCCACGGCGTCGTACGTCTGGGAATTGGCCGTGGTACTGCCCATGAACCGCCCGCCGGTGACCGGCATGTTGTCCCACCGCAGCGTGCCGAAGGTCGGGACGCTCTGGAGGGATAGGTCCGCCTCCGGGGCGCCCGTACCAAGTGTCACGGTGACGTTCGCAGCGCCCGTACTGATGGCCGAGCTGGACCCGTAGTAGCCGGCCCATTCGCCCGTCCATGTCGCAGCTCCGGTCGGCTGGTGTTCCGGGGCGGGATCGGGGGAAAGGTGCGGCGTCCAGGTGCCGCCCGACGACGTGTACCACGCGCTCATTTGATGTTCCGGGTGCTCGATGCCGAGAGGGACACCATCGACGACAGCCCAAGCTCCAAGCGAGGGGGTGAACGCCGCCATGCTCGTACTCTCGCCGCCGCTTCCCACCTCCGGGTGTGCGCCCCAGGTGGCGAAGCTCTGACCAGGCGCCGGGAGGCTGACGGGGATCGTCTGACCGGGCGCGAGATCCATCGGCGTCGTCGGCCCAAGCTCCACGCCGTTGGACAGATGCACCTCGACTCGCACGCTGCTCAGTGTGACGCCGGTAACGTTGGTTACGGTGCCGGTGAAGGCCTGGCTGGCGGCATCATAGCTCAGGATGAGGCGGGCACCTGCCCGGGTCATGTAGAAGGTGTCCCCTGGGCCGTACTGCGTGGCGGATTCCTCTCCGCCGCCCTCGCCTATATCTCCTCCTTCGCCACCCTCACCGCCCTCTCCGCCTTCGCCGTGGCCCGGGCCCTCGCCGCTCTCGCCGCCGCTGCCCTCTCGACCGGATTCGGAGGTCGATGAACAGGCCGCAAGGCCGATCACCAGCAGCACGGCCGCGACCGTGAGAAGATGCCAGAATGGCGGAAGATGGGGGATATCCCGTGTGGATGTTTGTGGTTTCTCGAGCATGACAATCTCCAGTAGTCGGGGGTGCCGCCGCCAGCCTGCGCATTGGAGGGAACGGCCGCGGCCGTGGAAGGGGATCGGGGCAGTTGGCCGGACTTCCTACGTATCCGGCCGGGGTAGCTGGTGGTGAATGGTCAAAGGAGCCCCGTACCGCACCGGACACGGCGACGTCCGACGCCTGCGCCACTCATCGCGCACTCTGCAGACAGGAACGCTCACGTCGGCCGCCATCGACGCCCGCGGTTTCCGCCGCGACGACATGACGTCGTTGTACGTTCTGACCGGTCATTACACGTCTCCCACATCGTCGCGGGTGGGAGATTAGTCCGTCCTTTAGCAGTTGTCCATTTTTTTGGAATTATTTTCCATTATTTTTTGAAATTAAGAATATCTCGTTACTTCTGATAGTTATAATTTTTCGTTCCCTATAAATAAAATTTACTGGAAAATTTTATTTTGCTACATTTGTGCACCTCCGCTTGATTCGGAAGAGGATGCGCCTTCCATGGACAGGGCCCCTCCGAAACGCTCGCGTGGCCGCCCGCGCAAGCCCGTAGCCGACGCCGACGCAGGCACGGTGCGTGCCCTCGACCGTGGACTGCAACTTCTCCGCCTTCTCGCGCGGGAACACAGGATCACGCTCTCCAACATCGCCATGCAGGCCGGGATGCCGCCATCGACCGCCCATCGATTGTTGACGACGCTTCAGAGACATCGGTTCGCCGCGTTCGACGAGGACGCGCAGGACTGGATGATCGGGGTCGAGGCGTTCCGCGTCGGCTCCGAATTCCTGAATCGGATCGATCTGGTGGAAGCGAGCCGGGACATCTTGCAGCGCCTGATGAGCGAGACCGGTGAGACCGCCAACCTTGCCATCGCCGAAGACGGAGACATGGTCTTCGTCAGCCAGGTCGAGACCCACAATCCGATCCGGGCCTTCTTCCGCCATGGCGCCCGCAGCCCGATGCATGCCTGCGGCGCCGGAAAGGCGCTGCTCGCACAGCTTGCGCAGGAGGACATCGAGAGACTGCTTCGGAGGAAGGGATTGCCCGAGTTCACGCCCAAGACCCTTACCAAGCCACATCTCCTCTTCGCCGAGCTCGAAACCACTCGAGCCCGCGGCTGGGCCTATGATGACGAGGAACGATATGCGGGCATGCGCTGCATCGCGGCGCCCGTGTTCAATGCCTACGGCGGCACGGTGGCAGGGATTTCGGTCTCAGGCCCGACGGCCCGCTTCACCGAGCAGGTTATCTCCCTCTTCAGCACCGCGGTCTGCAAGGCTGCCGCCGATCTGACCGAACGCATCGGCGGGTCGAGAGATTGAGAACAGGTGGCAAGCGTGGGTGCCGCGCGTCCGGCTCGGGTAGAGCACCGCACGGTTGGTCTCGTAGGTGAATGCCAAGCCGGTGACGGTGCGAAACTCCTGGCCTGCATGGTCCTAAAGACGTTTCCAGGCCACTTCGATGTCAATAGCAGGCGTTATGTTGTTCCTCTTGGCCTCAGTATATGCTGAACGGGAAGTAGCGGCCGTTGATGGCCAAATAGGTGCCGTCGGCGAGGATTTCCGCGAGCGCGCGGTTCAGGTCCCGGCGCAAGGCGTCGTCTTCGTGGCGCACCGCGAGGCCGATGCCCTCGTCGAGCCTGAGGCCGTGCCCGACGTAGCGGAAAGCAGCGCCGTCCGCACTCTGGAGCCAGGAGTACAGGCCGAGGCCGTCGCCGAGAACCGCGTCCAGGTGGGCGCCGGCGAGGTCGCCCAGCAGTTCCGACTGGCTGCGGTACAGCTTGATAGTCGCCACTTCAGCCAGATTGTCCTCAAGCCAGTCTGACGAAACTGTGGCTCGCGCGACGCCGATCGTCGTTCCGGCCGGCCGGCCGGGGTGGAAGTCTGAGTCCTTGTTCGCGATGAAACGGGCGACGTTGCTGTAGTAGCGGTCGGTGAAGGCGACCAACTCCCGGCGCGGCTCGGTGATCGACATGCTGGCGGCGATCACGTCGAAGGTCCCGGCGCGCAGCTCGGGAATCAACGTCTCCCACTCGTGGCGCTGGAGCTCGCACTCGACGCCCATCCGCTCGCAGAGTGTCAGTGCGATATCGACGTCGAAGCCGCCGAGCTTGCCCGCATCGTCGACGTAGCTGAATGGTGGATAGTCGCCTGTGGTTGCGATGCGGAGCTTGTTCGCTGCGGCATCCGCGCTCGCTGCCATCAAAGCGAGGCCAATGACGGCCGCAACCCAACGCAGCGGTCCGACTGAAAAAGGTAGCTTCACGGCTCCATCTCTCCTGCCAGGTTCACGTTGTGCTGCCAGCGCGACCTCCACGCTGTCCACTCTGGCGAGTCGTTAAGATGGTAGAACTCTACTCAATGGAGAACGATTTTACGTGCCAATACTCACGATAATGGTGCTCTTTTTGTAAACAGCGCATGGGCTTCGTTGCCTCGCTGCGGAGTCCGCGGCATGGGCTCAGGAATTGCGATCTGGAGTCCAATCTGCGCGACGGCTGGATCTCCAAGGGCGACGGCGTTCAAGTGGCCGCGTCAGGCTTTGATCGTCCCCGGCGGCTGTGCTCACGACTCAATTCCGATTCCGACGTGACAGGCTTGGCGTATAATTTATGAGAAAGATACTAGTTTTTCCAATATAATACGCATAATTTATTTCTATTGCCGTAAGAGTCTCATAATGAGTTTTGTGTTTCCAGATGACCTTGGCCTTGGCGGTGACGGGCACCGACATGGTCACGGTGCGCCACACCAAGCCGGACAGCAGTCGGTTGTAGGACGCGGCCAACAACGGGGCGAAGACCTCCGGTGACCAGCAGGCGCAAATGACATGCGCGAAGTGCTCCCGAGGCTCGGCACCCGGTCCATCGCCATTCCCCGACTTTCGCGCGAGAGGGGGGCGATTTCGATCCCTCGACCCTGGCCCGTTGGGTCGGCAATGTGACGGCATTGCTGGAGATCCGGGCCGGGTGCCGTCGCGCACTGCGCGCCGGAAGGGCACCCCCCGTTCGGGGACGAAACCCCGGTCAAACTGCTCGTGCTCAGGACCGGGTCGCACGCGGTCCGAAGCCTTCTCGTCATACATGGAACGCGTGCACGGCACGGTGGCCAGGAGGCCGCCCGTCCTGGCTCCGGTGAAGGGGAGAAGACGCGATGCGGACAGGACTCACGATCGCGGTGCTGGCGGGCGCGGTCGCACTCGCGGCCTGTACGCGCACGCTCGATCCTCCGACGGCAGAGGAACAGGCGCGGGAGACGCATGCGGCGATCGTGAGCGCCGCGAACACGCTGCTCATGGGCGATCGGCTCGGCTTTTTCGCAACGGACGACGCGGTGGAACGGACCAAGACAACCTGTCGGGGCGACACCTGCGCGGCCGGATTCATATCCCTGAGCGGGGCGAGCAGCTTCGGCGTCGAGGACTCGGAGCTGACGCTGCTTCGCCCGCGCCGCGGCGTGTCGCTGGTTCGCCAGGAAAGATCGGGGACCGTCCGCGGCTACGAGGCCTATGGCGGCTGGCTCGAGCACAGCCTCTTCGGCACCCGGCTGACGCGTTTCACCGAGGAGGCCGGGCCCAGCCGGGGGGCGTCGATCGTCTCCAGCTACTCACTCGGCATTTCGACCGGGGAGAACCCCAGCGCCGAGGGCTCGGCCCGCTGGGAAGGCCTGATGCTCGGCCGCGACCTGCGCGCATCCGCCGGTCGCGGCAAGGTGATCCGGGGAGACGCCGACGTGACAGTCGAATTCGGAGCGGCCGCGATCACGGCGGATGTCGCATTCAAAGCCATCGTCAACATCGAGACCGGCGCTGCGCAGAACGACATGGCCTGGCGCGGCATGGTTGTGGAAGATGGCGGCTTCGCCCGGCGGAACGCTCCCGACGATACCATCTCCGGTCGGTTCTACGGCCCCGGCGAGGAGGAGGTCGGGGGCGCGTTCGAGCGCGACGGCATCGCGGGCGCGTTCGGCGGGCGGCGGACGTCCGCGCTATGACCCGTTACATCCCGTTTCCGTCCTCGCCGGCGCCGGAACATCCCGGGGAGGGTCCAATGAGAAGAGGGTTCCCGAGCGCGTTGGCGGCGTCTGCGGTCGCGCTGGCACTGGCGGCCTGCACTGGCTCGTCCGAGCCACCGCCGCCGACGGCGGACGAGCTGGCGCGGGCCTCCTATGCAAGGATCGCGAGCGGCGCCAATTCGTTCCTGATGGGCGATCATCTCGGCTATTTCGGAACCGACGATGCGGTCGAGCGGGTGGGCGTCAGGTGCCTGGACGATACCTGTGCGGCCGCGTTCACGCGGTTCTTCCGGTCGAGCGGAGCAACCGTTGGTATCGCAGAGCTGGACTTGCTCGGCGAGCGCCGCGGCGTGAGCCTGGTCGTGGAGGAAGCATCGACCGACAACGTGGACGCCCATGTGTACGGCGGCTGGCTCGACCACAGCCTGTTCGCCACGGAATCCGCCTTTCTCAAGAGCGACCGCTTCCCGGACCAGGGCGCGACGGTGGCATTGAGCTATTCGTTCGGCTTCTCGACGGGGGAGAATCCCCACGCTGTCGAGGGTTCGGCCCGCTGGGAAGGCCTGATGCTCGGCCGTGACGTGAGCGCCACGCCCGGCCGCG
This sequence comes from Alphaproteobacteria bacterium, assembly GCA_965220745.1. Classification (GTDB taxonomy): domain Bacteria; phylum Pseudomonadota; class Alphaproteobacteria; order UBA828; family UBA828; genus WTGU01. Next base: position 154,303 of record CBDCQT010000003.1, read on the forward strand.
GCCGGGTGATCCGGGGCGATGCTGGCGTGACGGTGGAATTCGGTGGGACGGGCATGGCCGCCGATGTCGAATTCACCGATATTGCCAATACCGAGACCGGCGAACGGCGGGACGACATGACCTGGCGCGGCATGGCGGTTGAGGAGGGCGGCTTCGCCCGGCGCAACGCCCTCGACGATACCATCTCGGGCCGGTTCTACGGCCCCAACGAGGAGGAGGTCGGCGGAATTTTCGAACGCGACGGCATCGCCGGGGCGTTCGGCGGCAGGCGCGCTGCCGACTGACTACTGCCCGCCCGTCGGCGGCAACAGGAGGAGACCGACATGAGATCATTTTCTGCCTGCGGCCTGGCGATGGCCGCCGTCCTCTCGCTCGCAGCTTGCGGCGGCGATTCTGCGCCCGAACGGGCGCTCACCACCGCCGAGATTCGGGAGCTGACCGGCCTGTCGGCGCCGGTCGAGACGGCGGAGGCGCAACAGGAACGCAGCCTGGACATCTTCGCCCGCGCCGATTCCCTGATCCTGTCCACGATGCACGGGGAGACCGGCAACGCCGAGATTCCGACCTTCCGTCTCCTGACGCAGTGCAGCGGAACGCAGTGCACCGTGACCGAGCCCCTGAGCGGCGCCGTCGATACCATCGAGCTTGCCAATACGCCTCTCAGGCAGGGCGCCGCCACCGCCATCGGCTCGAAGCACGACGTAACACTGTTGTCGGAGTCCTCGACGCATACGGGAGCGGACCTTGCGAGTCTCGGCGCATGGCTGGAGCACAGTTCGTTCGCAATCCTGAACGAACGCCAGACGAGCGAAGAGGGCACGGTGGATGTCTGGTACGGGATCGCCGTGGGCGAGCTCACGGAAACCCCTCCGGCCGGGAGCGCAACCTGGCTCGGCATCATGGTGGGAACGCCCGTCGACGGGGACGCGCACGGCGAGCGGCTCGTGGGGACGGCGGCGCTGAACTACGACATGGCCGTCGGCGGCCTCGATGCGGCGTTCAGCGGTATCAAGAACATCGACCGCGGGACGGCGCACGACGTTGAGACGGTGATCTTCTCCAACCTCGCGGTCGGTCCGGATGGGACCTTCGCGACCGGCGAGTCCGGCACGCGCATCCAGGGCGGCTTCTACGGCACCGGACACGCCGAGGTGGCGGGCATATTCGAACAATCCGACATCGTCGGCACCTTCGGCGCGACGCAGCAGTAGGCGCCCGGTCCAGCGAGGCCGGCGAGGCTGTCCGGAGCGAACCGGCAGACGACCAATCGAGCGAGAACAGGAAAATGAGCGCGACCTTTACACTCAATTTGGAAGCGCCGCTGGAGGAAATCGGGCGCATTCACACGGCAGTCGACATTCTGGCGGTGGCCGATGGCTGGGAGCCCAATTTCATGTTTCAGATCAGGCTCGCGCTGGAGGAGATCGGCACCAACATCGTGCAGTACGGATACGACGAAGCAGGGGAGAAGGACATCCGCATTACACTCACCTCCGAAGGCCAATCCCTCACTATGGAAATTGTCGACGACGGCAAGCCCTTCGATCCGTTCTCCGATGCACCGCCGCCCGATCTCGACTCCTCGATCGCGGACCGCCCCATAGGTGGCCTCGGCATCCATCTCGTGCGGAGGCTGGTGGACGAAGCGCACTATCGGCGCGAGGACGGCAGGAACAGGGTGGTCCTGATCAAGCGCAGGAATCCTTGACACGTCGGGGCAGCCGTTCCCACGCCGCGATCACCGTGCTGACGTCATTGTCCGATCCCAGGGGCCCAAGGCCCACTCCATAACAGCAGCTATGCGACGATAATGCCTCGCGTCCCGCTCGGAAGGCGGCGCGGCGCAGAAATTCGTGGTCGCTCTGAGAGGAGAAAACATCCAGCATAGGCTTGCGTTGCTCGGCGATTCGGATCATCCCACGAAGAACGGTTACGACCGCTTTTGCGGCAATTCAGCGCTGCCGATCTTCCCTGGCAAGGTCGCTCCTATCGGCTTCTGTTCATCGTCGATACAAGGACGAGCAAATGAAGCTCAACGCAATCGTCGGCATCCTGACTGCCCTTTGTGTATCGATCACCGTCCTTGCGGCGGACGGTTACGCAAGCACTCTCGATCACGTAAGGGCGGCGGGCACGCTCAGATGCGGCATCAATCCGGGCCTGCCGGGCTTTTCTCATACCGACGATACGGGCAGATGGTCCGGCTTCGAGGCGGCCTATTGCCGGGCGCTGGCGGCGGCCGTGCTGGGCGATCCAGACAAGGTTTCCTTCGTCACTCTGACCGGCAAGACGCGCTTCCCGGCATTGGCCTCCGGCGAAGTCGACATCCTGTCGCGCAACACGACCTGGACCTTCTCGCGCGATGTCGACCTGGGCTTCACCTTCGTCGGCATCAACTACTATGACGGCCAGGGCTTCCTCGGCCACCGGGAGCTCGGCGTGGAGAGCGCCACCGAGCTGGACGGCGCCTCGATCTGCATCCAGACGGGCACGACCACCGAGCTCAACCTGGCCGACTTTTTCCGCGTCAACGGTATCACCTACGAGCCGGTGCCGCTCGAGACGAACGCCGAAGCCCGTGCGGCGTACAAGGCGGAGCGCTGCGACGTCTACACGACGGACGTTTCCGGCCTGGCGGCAACGAAATCGACCTTCGACGATCCGAATGCGCATATGATTTATCCGGAGATCATCTCGAAGGAGCCGTTGGGGCCGCTGGTGCGCCACGGCGACGACCAGTGGGCGGACATCGCGCGCTGGGTACTCAACGCGCTGATCACCGCCGAGGAGTTCGGCGTGACCCAGATCAACGTCATGGAGCTGGCGAAAGGAACGGATCACCCCGAGATCAACCGGATGCTGGGCAAGGAAGGCTCTCTGGGCGAGATGCTGGGCCTCGACGCGCAATGGGCCGTGCGTGCGATTGCGGCGGAAGGCAACTACGCCGAGATCTTCGAGAATAACCTCGGCTCCGGCAGCCCGCTCGGCCTGCCGCGCGGCCTCAGCGCGCTTTATTCGGAAGGCGGCGCCCTCTATTCGCCGCCGTTCCGCTGAAGTGTCGGAGAGCAGCCGCCGCCCGCCGTGCCGACAAACCGCCGTATGTGGATAGGCGCCCCGGCTCGGTTACGCCGCTACGATGACTGGTGGCACGACCATAGGCGTCAAGCCGGGCCTCCCTTACAATGAAGATGTGCTTGAAGATGTGCTGACGCTGGCGCCAGGAGACGCAATTTTCCTCTACACTGACGGCGCGACAACTGGATGAGACTTGAAGGTCACCCCCACTCTGGCCGCCACTGCATTTGGCAGCGAGCAACGAGGTTGCTAGGCCGATGCCGCGGTGGCGGGCGGGACGTGGCGCCGCAGTGGGTGACTGACTGCGTTGGGCCTTCTCAAAGTCTTTCGTCGCGCTCGGATCGCGGTGGAATCGAAATCCGAGAAAGGGTAACAACCGCACAGTTCCCACCATTTGGCGGCGACCCACTGCTTCCGCCCGTCGTCAACATCTGAGTAGGACGGCACGATGCTGACGTTCGTTGAAGAGACCTGCCTTTTGCTTCTGGATGAGAAAGGCAGCGAGTTCCTGCCCATACACCCCAACATTGTGGAGTGCGCCCTGGCCGGCGCCGTGCTTGTGGATCTAGCGTTCACCTATCGGATTGACACCGATCCTAAGACGCTGACCGTCATGGACCGTACGCCGATCGGCGAGGCCATGCTCGACCGTATCCTGGCCAAGATTGGCGAACAGGGGGAAACTTCCGATACCGGCACTTGGATCAAGACGTTGTCCGCCGACGAGTCGGCAGCCATTCAACAACAGGCACTCGACCGACTCGTGGAGCGAGGCATTCTGGAGCAGCAGGATAAGAGGTCTCTCTTGGGTTTCCGCAGACGCCGTTATCTCACCGTCAATGGCGAGGCGGCGCGCGAGATCAAGGACCGCATAAAGACACTCATTCTCTCGGATGACATACCCGATCCCCGGGATACCGCGCTGCTCTCTCTGCTAGATGCCTGCGGCATTCTGCCCGACATTTACCCCGGAGGCGAGTTCAAGAACGCCGGCGCACGAATAAGACAGCTCCGCAACATGGACCTTGTTGGCCGCGACGTGTTCAACGCCGTCGCCGACATCGAACGCGCAATCGTCACAACGCGTGCACACGGAGCCTACTGAGGTCTGTCGAAGACTTGCCGAAGGAAGCAAGGGATCGTTCACAAGTGTGATGGTGCAAATCGTCCGGCCGTAAATGAAGTTTGGGATCAAACCTAATTGTCAAACGATCACGCCAAGATGAGTCAAGAACATCGCTACACGAGCGCCTCTCCAAGGCGTATGAAGAGCACTACACCACAGGCGTTTTCACGAATCGCAAAAAACGAGTTGGGCAATGACACAAGAGCCAAACGCTGAGACACTAGAAATGCGTTCGACTCCCTACAAGATTCTCGTCGTAGACGACGAACCTGACTTGGAACGTCTCGTTCTGCAGCAGATGCGCCGGGAGATTCGCCGCCAGCAGTATGAGTTCGTCTTCGCTCACAATGGTATCGAAGCTCTTGAACGGCTCAGCCAGGATCAGAACATCGATTTGGTGGTCTCAGACATCAATATGCCCAAGATGGACGGTCTTGCGCTCCTTGAAAATATTGCTGAAGTCAATGCGGACGTGCGTTCCGTGATCGTGTCAGCTTACGGCGATATGAAGAATATTCGCACTGCGATGAACCGGGGCGCTTTCGATTTCGTGACCAAGCCCATCGACTTTGCAGACTTGAAGGTCACGATCGAACGAACACTGCGCAACCTGATTTCGTGGAGAGAGGCAACAGAATCACGCGAAAAGCTTCTGGCAATACAAAGCGAACTCGATGTAGCTAGTAAAATGCAACAGTCGATCCTTCCGACCGTTTTTCCCGCAGATTCTCGGTATCAGGTGTTCGGTAGTATGTCACCTGCTCGGGAAGTAGGCGGGGATTTTTTTGACATTATGAAATTGGAAGAGGGACGTATCGGTATTGCGGTCGCGGATGTGTCCGGCAAGGGCGTTCCCGCCGCCCTTTTCATGATGTCTTGCCGTACTCTTCTCAAAGGCGCGGCCATCGGCACCGCTCGCCCTGGCGCGGTGCTGAAGGAGGTCAACCAAGTTCTTCAGGAAGACAACGAAGCGATGATGTTCGTCACGCTCTTCTACGCAATTTTCGATCCAGAAAGCGGGGAAATGGTGTATGCAAACGGGGGCCACAATCCGCCAATCATTGTTCAAGCCGATGGAAGCTCCAGCGAGATTCCCGTAACGAGTGGGATCGCGCTCGGGGTGATGGCCGACGTCGACTTTGCGGAAGACACGCTACAGGTCGCGCCAGGCGAAGCAGTCGTTTTCTATACCGATGGCGTCACGGAAGCCGAGAATGCCAAGGCAGAGTTGTTCGATATGGAGCGGCTGCAGCTGGTCTTTAACGGAGTGCCCCCGAAAGACGCGAAAGAAGCCAACAAGGCGGTTTTCGAGGCCGTGAGCGCATTTGCAGGCGACACGCCGCAATCCGACGACATCACTTGCATAACGCTCTATCGCGACGAGCCATGCGGATAAGTGTTAGGCTCTTTTCCCGCTTCGACGCGGGTGAGCGACAAGCGGCGGAGCTTCGACGCATTCCCGTCTCGTACATGCGAGATGGCCCCGTCGCGCCCGCAGAGCGTCCAACCTGCAACGATACAACAGGGAAGCGGATGAGGTGGGCAAGTGGTTTGCCCTCGGCCCTCCTCATGGCCGTCTGGTTCACACTTCCGGGTGCCGCGGCGGTGCAGGCAGAAGAGCCTGGGGTGACCGACCAGCAGATCCTCTTCGGACAATCGGCGGCTTTCAGCGGTCCCGCGCAGGACCTGGGTAAGAACCTGCGGCTCGGTATCCAGGCGGCGTTCGAGGAAGCGAACCGGCGCGGCGGCGTGCACGGGCGCAGGCTGGCGCTTCGGTCTCTCGACGACGCGTACGAGCCGGAAGCCGCGATCGTCAATACGCGCCGGTTGGTCGTGGAGGATGGTGTCTTCGCCCTGATCGGCGCGGTCGGTACACCGACCTCTCGCTCCGCCGCCCCTATCGCTGCCGATATGGGCGTTCCCTATCTCGCGCCATTCACCGGTGCCGAGTTTCTGCGCGATGCCAAGTGGCGGAACGTGATCAATCTGCGTGCGTCCTACTACCAGGAGACCGAGGCAATGGTCTCCCGCCTGATCGGAGACTTGGGAATCGACGGGGTCGGGGTGATCTATCAGGACGATTCCTTCGGGCAGGCCGGCTATCGCGGGGTGCGCCGGGCGCTCGAGCGGCGCGAGCTGGAGCCGGTGGTGATCGGGGTCTATCCGCGCAACACGACCGCGGTGAAAACGGCACTGCTCGACGTGCAGCGTTTGGATCCCGAAGCCGTCATCCTGATCGGGGCCTATGAGCCGGTCGCCGCGCTGATCGCCTGGGCGCGGCACATCGGCTTCGATCCGGTCTTTCTGACCATTTCTTTCGTGGGCAGCAACGCTCTGGCAAGAGAGCTTGGCACCGCAGGGACTGGCGTCTTCGTGACCCAGGTGGTGCCCTTTCCTGACAGCGACGAGCCCGCGGTCACTGTTGCGTATCGCCGGGCGCTGGCGGCCAATTCACCAGAAGCCTCACCGGGTTTCGTCTCCTTCGAGGGCTACCTGGCGGGCCGCCTCGCGATCGAGGGTCTCGAGCGCTGTGGACGTGAGATCGACCGGTCCTGCCTATTGGACAGTTTACGCCGCGCTGAAGTTATCGATCTCGATGGCTTCGGGCTTCGCTATGGCGAGGGTGACAATCAGGGGTCGGACGCCGTCTTCGTTACCGTGATCGGTGGGGACGGCCGCTACCATCCCATCGACACACTTCGGCTCGCCGTGCAGCCATGACCACGTTGGCAAGACGGCTGCTTGACAGTCGCTTTCGACTCTCGACCCAGCTCTATCTGGGTATCGGGGGCGCCGTCGCGCTCACCGTCGTCGCCAGTCTGGTCGGCCTGGTTTCCTTCGATCATGTGGGCGACGTCCAGCGCCGCGTCAACGAGGGCAGCGTGCCAGAGATGGTGACGGCCTTCGGCGTGGCGCAGCAAAGCGGTGCTCTCGTCGCCGCCGGGCCGAGGCTGACCGCCGCAGCGACGCCAGAAGAACTCGCCCACACCGTCGCGGATATCTCACATGACCGGCAAGCCTTCGAAGCCCAGGTGGCTGCGCTGCCGGATCAAGGAGCGGAGGAGCCGCGCTTCGAGCGCATTCGCGCCCAAGGCAATGCCGTGCTCGCGAATGTCGGCGCCATCGAGGAGTCGGTGGCTGAAGGCTTTCTGCTCGCCGAGCGCAGCGAGGCGTTGCGCGCCGAAATCGCAGCCCTGCAAAGGGAGCTTGCCGCCGCATTAATTCCGGCCATCGACGACCAGCTCTTCTACACGATGACGGGCTATCGGGCACTCGGCGAGGCGCCGGCGCCCCGCGCGGTGCACATGTCGGAGGAGGAGTTCAACCGCTACCGCCACATGGCGGGATTGCAGGCAAATGCCACGATTGCGATCCAGCTTCTGGCGAGCGCGTTCGACGTCTCAGACATCGCCCTGCTCGAACCGCTCCGGGAGCGCTTCGAGGCCTCCGCCGGCAAGATCGAGCGCGGCTTGTCGGCCCTGGGCGCCACGCCCCTCCATGCCAGGATTGCACCCGCCTTGTCCCGTCTCGTCGATCTGGGTCTGGACCAGGATCAAGGCTTCGATTTGCGGGCTCACGAACTTTCTCTCGATGAGCGTCAGACGGCGTTGCTCGCATCCAACAACAATCTTGCTGTCGAACTCGCCGCCGAGGCAGAGGGGCTGGTCAGCGCGGCGCGTGAGAGCGTCCAAGACGCGGCTCAGGCGTCCTCGACGGCGATCAGTACCGGCGGCAATCTCCTGCTTGCGATCAGCGTGACCAGTATCGTCGGGGCGGTGCTGATCTCATGGCTGTTTGTCGGCCGCGTGCTGATGCGGCGTCTCGGGCGGCTCTCGGATCGGATGCGCCGGATGGCCGAGGGCGATATCGAAGCGGAAGTGGTGGTCGACGGACGAGGCGAGGTCGCGGACATGGCCGCGGCGTTGGAGGTCTTTCGCCGTCACGCGCTCGAAGTCCAACGGCTTAACTTGGTCGAGAAGCTGGCAGAGGAACTCAAGGGCAAGAACGAGCAGCTCGAGGACGCGCTCGCGAACCTTCAGCGAGCACAAGACCAGATCGTCATGCAGGAGAAGCTTGCGGCGCTTGGTGAGCTCACTGCCGGCGTGGCGCACGAAATCCGGAACCCGCTGAACTTCGTCAAGAACTTTTCAGACGTAACGGAGCAGCTGCTGGAAGAACTCCTGGAAGAGCTGCAAACGGTTCTCCCTGAGCCGGTCGACGGAAAGGAGGACGAGAGCAGTGCGCTGATCCGAGAGATCAGCGCCGACATCACGGAAAACCTCAGATTAATTCGGGAGCACGGCGAGCGCGCAAATCAGATCGTACAGCACATGCTCAGCATGGGGCGCGATTCGGGCGGCCGGCAACCGACGGACATCAATGCCTTGCTCGACGAGCATGTGCGGCTTGCCTACCACAGCGCCCGGGCAAGCGATGACAGCTTTCAACTCGACATCGTCCAGGACTTCGATCCGGCAGTAGGGTCGCTCGACGTCGTCACTCAGGACGTGGGCCGCGTCTTCCTCAATCTGGTCGGCAATGCCTGCCAGGCGACGGCCGAGAGGCGGCGCGCCGAGGAAGCCGCGGACGCAGCGGATCCCGGTCCCGATGGTTCAGGGGGGGTCGCTTACGAGCCGACGCTCACCCTGGTCACCCGGCGATCCGAAGAAGGGGTCGAAATCCGGATCAGAGACAACGGGAGCGGGATCCCACCCGAAATCATCGACGACATCTTCAACCCCTTCTTCACGACCAAGCCGCCGGACCAGGGCACCGGCCTGGGCCTCGCGCTCTCAAGCGATATCGTCCGCCAGCACGGCGGCGAAATCAGGGTGGAGTCCGAAGTCGGCGTGTTCACCGAAATGATCGTCACGCTGGCCGCGCAACCGCCTCAGCAGACCGAGGACGACGCGACCGAGGACGAGGCGGAGTTAGAGGACGAGCACCCCAAGGAGTCGCCCTTGCCATCGTGAAGCGAGGCGGGAAGCCACTCTTCGGGCATGCCGCATAGGCGAGGAGGGATGGACATACCTCGAATGAGGTCGCCGACGAGGAGAAGCGTCCTTCGGTACGGCCTTGCCGGTTGCCTGTTGGGTCTTGGTTGGCGTCCATCCGGCGCGGCGGCATCATCGGGTGTAACCGACAGCGAGATCGTGCTGGGCACGTCCGCCGCGTTCTCCGGTCCTTCCCGCGGTCTCGGCATAGAGCTCTTCCGCGGGGCCAGTGCCTATTTCGAGCACGTCAACCGCGACGGTGGCGTCAGGGGTCGAAGAATCGTTCTCAGGACCTATGACGACGGCTATCAGCCCGACCCGTCGGTTCAGAACACGATGACCCTGATGCTGGAAGACGAGGTCTTCGCGCTCTTCGGTTATGTGGGTACGCCGACGGTCACGCGCATCCTTCCCATGCTCAAGAAGTTTCAGGAGAGACAGGTCTATCTCTTCTTCCCGTTCACCGGTGCGCAGCCGCAGCGGGAGCCGCCATACGGCCCCTTCGCCTTCAATTTGCGCGCCTCCTACCGGCAAGAGACGGCCGGCCTGGTTCAGAACTTCGTCGGGATCGGCCGCAAGCGCATCGCGGTCTTCTATCAGGCTGACGCTTACGGCCGCAGTGGTTGGGCGGGCGTGCGCCGTGCCTTGAGACCGTTCGGCGAGCGGATCGTCGGCGAGGCGACCTACAGGCGGGGCTCCAAATTCACGGGCATCATGCGCGATCAGGTGGAGATCCTGAAGGCATCGCGCCCGGATGCGGTCATTTGCATCGGGGCCTACGCCGCCTGCGCCGCGTTTCTCCGCGACGCGGTGGACCTTGGGTTGCGCGTGCCGATCGCCAACGTGTCCTTCGTCGGCAGCGAGAACCTTCTCAATCTCATCACGCAAGGGCGTGACGATGGCGAGCGCTATACCGAATTGCTGGTCAACTCGCAGGTTGTTCCCAGCTATCACGACGTGGGGATTCCTGCTGTCCAGCAGTACCAGGAATTGATGGCGCGATACGATCCTCAGCCGCCGCAGGAATTGCTGAGAGAGGATTACACGCCCTTCTCGCACAGCTTCGTCAGTCTGGAGGGCTTCCTCAACGCCAAGTTGATGGTCGAGATCCTGGATCGCCTTGGCGACAAGCCGGATAGAAGTGCGCTGGAGGGGGCCGTCTTCAGCATAAGGGATTTCGATTTGGGAATCGGCGAGCTGGTCTCGTTCGGGCCGGAGCGCCGCCAGGGTTTGCAGAAGGTCTACTACACCGTTGTGGACGAGGGCCGCTTCGTTCCCCTGGACAGTTGGGAAAACAGGTTCGGCTGACATGAAAATCCAGAAACTCTTCCGAAAGACTCTGTTCGGCGTATTTTTCCTGTTCGGCGTAATCGGCGTATCGACATCGGTTCTCTGCATTTACACGGTCGATACGCACCTGTCCGAAGAATATGAATCGAACAGCAAGGATATCGCCAAGACAATCGCCGATGCCAGTGTCGACATCCTGTTGAACAGGAATCTGACGGCTCTGCAGTCCCTGATCGACCAGTTCGTCGAGATTCAGGGAATCAGCTACATCTACATCACGAGCGAGACAGGGGAGTTTCTGGCGCACACCTTCGTTCCGGGCATTCCGGAGGAGATCAGGACCGGTGACACGACCAGCATGGTGACGGTGGAACGAAGCCTGCCGGGCATGGGCGATTTCGTCGAAGTCGCGAGTCCGATCCTGGCGGGCGTTGCCGGCGCGGTCCACATCGGCAGCGACACCGGGCTGATCGCGTTGAAGGTGCAAAGAGCGATCGGCCAGCAGATCTATCTCATCTCCATCATCTTCGTAGTCGGCATTCTCGCCGCGATCTGGCTCGTCGGCCAAGCAGCCAGACCGGTCGACGGCGTTCTCGCCTTTGCGGTGAAGCTCGCACAGGAGCGGGAGGCCGACGGCAGAGGAAACGAGAAGCTGCTCGCGCGCAATGACGAGGCAGGAGAGCTTGCGCGCCTCTTCCTCTACTTCTCGCAGGTGATGGATAGAGACAAGGCGGACGGGCTCTCGCAGCCGGGCGGGAAGGAATAGCCTTCCGGTGGCTCATTCTCGTACAGCGGCAATTCTCTATTGCACCGTCCTGCAGGTTTGCTTCGGGACCGTCTATGCGTGGAGTTTCTTTCAAACGCTTCTCGTGAGGCAGCTCGGCTGGTCGTTCACCGACACGGCGCTCGCCTTCAGTATCACGATCTTCTCTCTCGGCATGTCTGCTGCGGGCGCGGGCATGATTCTGCCCAAGGTGGGGCCGCGGCGATTGGCGCTTGCCGGCAGTGTGATGTTCTCGGGCGGGTACATGATTGCCGGCCTCGCCCTGCAGCTCGACAGTCTCGCGCTCTTCTATCTCGGTTACGGCGTGATCGGCGGCGCCGGGATCGGGCTCGGCTACGTCACGCCCGTCGCCACGGTGGCGAAGTGGTTCCCGGACAAGAAGGGACTGGCGACGGGCATCGTCGTCATGGGCTTTGGGATCGGCGCGGTGGTTCTCAGTAAGGGACTGGCACCCTTGCTGGTGGTTGAGACGGAAGGCGATCTTCCGCTTCTGTTCATCTGGCTCGGCGTGGTGTTCGCCGCCGTCTTGATCCCGTGCAGTCTGGCGCTGCGGGATCCGCCCGCGGAGCTCGCGAGTCGTCTAGATAATGCCACCGCTTCCAGCAGCGTACAGGACGAGCCGGACTCGACCGCGCGCTGCCTGTATTCGGGCGAATTCGCCGTCATGTGGCTCGTGTTCTTCTTCAACATCGCCGCCGGCATCGCCGTCATCAGCTTTCAGTCACCGTTACTTCAGGACGTGTGGGGACTCGCCGATCCGTCCGTGGAGCCGGAAACCCTCGCGGAATATGGCGCGACGCTGATTGCCGCCAGTTCGCTTTGCAACGGATTTGGCCGGCTCTTCTGGGGATTGCTGTCCGATCGAATTGGCCGCATCCGCGTGTTCAGAATCCTGCTGGCCAGCCAGATGATCGTCTTCGGCATCCTGATGACCGAGCGCGATCCGTGGATATTCTCGGCTCTCGTCTGCTACATCATGCTCTGTTTCGGCGGCGGCTTCGCAACGATGCCCTCTTTCGTGCTCGACGTCTTCGGCGCGAAAAAGATGTCTGCGGTCTATGGCGTCATGTTGACGGCTTGGGCGGCGGCCGGCGTCTGCGGCCCCCTCTATATCGGCTATCTCAAGGACCAGTATCCCGACCGCGCCATCATCTACTGCTTCCTGATCGGTGTTCTGATCCTGGGTCTCGGGTACGTGTTCTCCTACCTGCTGAGCGACAAACGCATCCGACTTCAACGTCCGAGCGTGGAAAGCACGCTGCGCGAGCACGGAATTGCGATACCGCGTCGCAGACTGCGACCGTGGTGAGAAATGCGGGTTAAGGCGCGAGGAATGGCGCACAAATGGGGGAACGGCGACACCGGCAGGGCTGACGCGGATCTTGAGTCATGGCGCCGCTCGACGATCACAGATAGGGCGCCGCCACCTGGATCATCGCAAGGGTGCGGGCGGTGGAGGCAGGCTTAGGCGGCGGTTATGGCTGCCGTTGCGGCGTGGAGCCAGTCGAGAGCAGCCGCGTCGTCCGCCAGTAGTGGTGCGAGGGTCTCGGCCACGCGCGCGTGATAGGTGTCGAGCCAGGCGCGCTCATCCGCCGTCAGCATGGCAGGGTCGATGAGGGCGCGGTCGATGGGTGCGAGCGTCAGCGTCTCGAAGCCGAGGAAACTCCCGTTGGGGTCGTCGGCCTCCGTCACCGCCACAAGGTTCTCGATGCGGATGCCATAGGCGCCGGTCTTGTAGTAGCCGGGCTCGTTGGAGACCACCATGCCGGGTGCGAGCGCCGCGCCCGAGCCCATGCGGGAGATGCGCTGCGGGCCCTCGTGCACGTTGAGGTAGTGGCCCACGCCGTGCCCGGTGCCGTGGTCGTAGTCGAGGCCCGCCTGCCACAGGAACTGGCGGGCGAGCGTGTCGAGCTGGGCGCCAGTGGTGCCGCGCGGGAAGCGCGCCGTCGCCAGCGCAATATGGCCGCGCAGCACGCGGGTGAAGCGGTCCCGGTGCTCGGGCTCCGGCCGGCCGATCGCGACCGTGCGGGTCACGTCCGTGGTGCCGTCCAGGTACTGCCCGCCCGAATCGACGAGATAGAGCGAGCCCGCCTCCAGCGTGCGGTTGCTCTCTGCCGTCACCCGGTAGTGGACGATGGCGCCGTTGGGGCCCGCGCCCGAGATCGTGTCGAAGCTCGGCCCCCGGTAGTGCTGGCCGCAGGCGCGCATCGCCGCCAGGCGCGCGACCGCGTCGAGTTCGGTGATCGAGCCAGGTGGCGCGGCCGCGAGCCAGGCCAGGAAGCGGGTCAAGGCCGCGCCATCTCGGCGATGGGCCGCACGGATGCCGTCGAGCTCCACGGCGTTCTTGCAGGCCTTGGGCAGCGCGCAGGGATCGGCGCCGCGAATCACCTCGGCACCGCCCTCCGTCAGCCGATCGACCATCCAGACCGGCGTCGCCGCCTCGTCGACCAGCACCGACTTGCCGGCGCTGGCAAGCGCGTCGAACACGTTCGCCATGGTCTCCGGCGCCTGCACGTGCACGGCATTGCCGAGATGTGCCGGAGCCTCGGGGAGGAGCTTGCGGCTGTCCACGAACCAGTCCACTTCGGCGTCCCGGTGAACGACCGCGAAGGAGTGGGGGAGGGGGCTGTTGGCGACGTCGGCGCCGCGCACGTTGAGCAGCCAGGCGATGGAATCGGGTGCGCTCAGCACCGCGGCGGCCGCGCCCTTCTCCGCAAGCCGGGCAGCAACGATCTCCCGCTTCTCGCCCGCCTCGGCGCCCGCGAAGCGCGCCGGATGGGGGGCGATGGGGCCGAGCGGGGCCGGCGGCTGGTCCGCCCACAGCGCGTCGATGGGATTGTCCTCGCACGGGACCAGGCGGGCACCGACAGCGCGGCAGGGCGCAGCGAGCCGATCTCTTTGGCTCGCGCCGTGAAGCCGGGGGTCATAGCCGAGCGCGGCGCCTCCCGCGAGATGCTCCCTGAGCCACGCGCCGGGCGGTTCGTCAGTGATATGACGGTGCTCGTAGAGGCTGCCGTCCACCTGCGCCGCCGCCTGCAGGGTGTAGCGGCCGTCGACGAAGAGCGCGGCCCGCTCGGCCAGCACGATCGCCAGGCCGGCAGAGCCCGTGAAGCCGGTGAGCCATGCCAGCCGCTGCGAGCGGCGCGCCACGTACTCGCCCTGGTGCTCGTCGCTGAGTGGCACCACGAAGCCATCGAGGCCGTGCTTGGCAAGCTCGGCCCTGAGCGCCGTAAGCCGGGACTCCTGCTGCGGGGTGTCGATCCCGTCCGGCGTTTCGGCATAGGTCTGTCGCAGAGCCTCGAGGCGCTCGGCTCCGACGGTCCCGGCGTCGGCCTCCGGGTGGATCAGGCGAAGCCAGTCCCGGTCCTGCACCGCCGCCGCGGCGACTCCTCGCACCAGCGCTTCGACCTCATGGATTGGCGTGTCGATACCGGCCTCGGCGAGCGCCTGCGCCAGTGCGCTTCGCCGGTCGGTTGTCGCGTTGTCCTCTGGCATGGGGCGTTTCTGCCAGCGCGCCGCTCACCGCGTCAATATCAGCGTGACCCAGGCGTCGAGCCGTATGCGCCGCCGGAGCCGGAACCGCGCCGCACGGAAGGCCGCGAGTACCAGCCGCTCTTCGGCGGCGAGAAGGCCGGAGAGCACCGCAGTGCCGCCCGGCCGCAGGTGCTGGGCGAAGGCCGGCGCCATCGCCGCGATGGGCTTTGCCCTGATGTTGGCGACGATCAGGTCCGCCCGGCCAAGCCGGCACATGGGGTCCGAGCGGAAGCCCTCTCCCCGCGCCACCGTCACCCGGCGAGAGAGCCCGTTTTGCCGCACCGTTTCCCGCGCCGTGACCACCGCCACAGGATCGCCATCGAGGGCGAGCACCCGTGCCGGCCAGAGCCGCGCCGCCGCCACCGCGAGGATGCCGGAGCCCGTGCCGATATCGAACGCTCGGGTCACGTGTCGGCGTCTGGCCAGCCAGTCGAGCGCGAGCAGGCAGCCTTGGGTCGATTCGTGGCGGCCGGAGCCGAAAGCGGGGCCGGCATCGACGCAGATGACGAAGCGTCGGCGGGGCGGGGCCTGGCGCGCACCAATGATCGTCAAGCGCCCGACCGAGACAGGCGGAAAGGAGGCGAGGGACTGCGCTTCCCAATCGGCGGGGCCCACCGGCTCGACCGACATTTCGTCGGGCTCGCCGCCCGTCGCGCTCAGCAGCGTGCACAACCGATTTGGCCTTGGGTCATATCCTGTCGTGGCGGCGCCGAACAGGGCCACGCGGAGAAGGTCCGCCGGGGCTTCCTCGATTGGGTGTGTTGCCTTGATCGTCTCGGCCACCACGGCATCCGCATTCTCTTCGAGCGCCGCCTCCAAGGCCACGAAATCAGCCCGACTGAGCGTCACCTGGAGCCGCCAGCCTTGGGCCTCGGGGCGGTTTCCGCTCACGGCCGTCCCCGGCGCGGGCGGATTCCGGCTAAGATGGGGTCCCCGCAACGTATGGTTGGAGGCCCGCGATGTCTGAGATGCCGGACTGGCAACGCTTCCTGAGCGCGGATGACAGGGAGACCATCGAGCGCGGCCGCTGGGCCAAGCGCGTCGGCTTCGGCGTGCGCCCGGCCGTCCTCCTCATCGACGTGCAGAACTACATGGTGGGAGAGGAGGGCAACCACGACCTCGCCGCCTATCCTTATAGCTGTGCCGCCGGCTGGCCCGCCGTCTGGCAGACCAAGCGCATCGTCGGCGCGGCCCGCGCCGCCGGCGCCCCGGTGATCTACACCCGCTTCGCCATCGACCGCACCGTCGGTGATGCCGGGCTCTTCGACGCCAAGATCGGCGCGGAAGCGGGCGAGAACGTCTACTTCGAAGGTACTCACGGCGGCGAAATCGTAGCCGCAGTGGCGCCCGAGCCCGGCGATCTGGTCTTCACCAAGAAGAAGCCGAGCTCCTTCCACGGCACACCCCTCCTGCCCTATCTGATCGACCGCGCCATCGATACGCTGATCGTCACCGGCGGCGCCACCTGCAACTGCGTCCGGGCCACGGTCTTCGACGCGTTTTCTTATAATTACCGCACCATCGTACCGTCGGACGCGGTCTTCGACCGCCTGCCGATCAGCCACGCGATCAACCTGTTCGACATGAACCGCTGCTCGGCCGACGTGTCGGACACCGAGGCCGTGCTCGACTATTTCGCCGAGCAGGCCCAGCGCGCGGCTTAAAGGTCGCCGGTGGCACCTGCTATAGTGCGGGCGGGAGATCGGCGGCGGACGGCTAACTCGCCAACCCGGTCAGGTCCGGAAGGAAGCAGCCGTAACGAGCTTCAAGCCGGGTCGTCTGCCGGTCTCCTGCTGCCAACCCCACGCGCGGCCCCGCGAGACGCGGATCGAAGGACGCCATGCACCGATGAGCGAGGACGCCGCCGCCTATCGCGTGCTCGCGCGCAAGTACAGGCCGGCGAGCTTCGCCGGGCTGATCGGCCAGGACGCCCTGGTGCGCACGCTGAGCAACGCGATCGCGATGGACCGCCTGGCCCACGCCTACCTGCTGACGGGCGTGCGCGGGGTGGGCAAGACCTCGACCGCCCGGATCATCGCGCGCGCCCTCAACTGCATCGGTGAGGATGGCACCGGCGGCCCGACGCCCGAGCCCTGCGGCAAGTGCGATCACTGCATCTCCATAGCCGAGGACCGCCACGTCGACGTGATCGAGATGGACGCCGCTTCGCGCACCGGCATCGACGACGTGCGCGAGCTGATCGAGAGCGTGCGCTACCGCCCGGTTTCGGCGCGCTTCAAGGTCTACATCATCGACGAAGTGCACATGCTCTCGAAGCAGGCCTTCAACGCCCTGCTCAAAACGCTCGAAGAGCCGCCGCCCCACGTCAAATTCGTGTTCGCAACGACCGAGGTGCGGCGCCTGCCGGTGACGGTGCTCTCGCGCTGCCAGCGCTTCGACCTGCGCCGGGTCGATATGGAGCTGCTGATCGAGCACTTCTCGGGCATCGCCACCAAAGAGGGGGCGGAAGTGGAGCCGGCGGCGCTCGCGCTTATCGCCCGGGCCGCCGATGGCTCGGTGCGCGACGGCCTATCGGTGCTCGACCAGGCGATGGCGCACGAGGGCACGCGCATCACCGAAGAGGCGGTGCGGGCCATGCTTGGCCTCGCCGACCGCACCCGGCTCTTCGACCTGTTCGACATGCTGATGAAGGGCGCGATCAAGGACGCGCTGGATTGCTTCTCCGAGCTACACGACGCCGGCGCGGAGCCGCAGACCCTGCTGCAGGACCTGCTGGAACTCTGCCACTGGCTGACGCGGCTAAAGCATGTCCCCGCCGCGGCGGAGGACCCCGCGGTGCCCGAGGCCGAGCGCACGCGCGGGCGTGCCATGGCGGAGGCGCTAGCGGTGCCGTCGCTCACCCAGACCTGGCAGATGCTGCTTAAGGGGCTGGAAGAGGCCAACCGGGCGGCGCGGCCTGCGCTTGCGGCCGAGATGACCCTGGTGCGGATCGCTTATGCCGCCGACCTGCCGAGTCCGGCCGATGCGCTCCGCGCCATCGGCACCGGCGGCAACGGGGCGCAGCCGAAAGACGCACCCGCAGCATCGCCCGCCTCTGCTCCCGCGCCCGCATCAGGCGGTGCTGCAAGCGCCGGTGCAGCGGCTGAGCCGGCTGTGGTGCCCGAATCGGCGCCCGAGCCGGCAACTCAGCCAGCGCCGGTGGCCGCATCCGTCCCGCATGTGCAGCCGACATCCTGGCGTGAGATCGCTGCGCTCGCAGAGGAGCAGCGGGAGCCGATCCTGAGCGCGTGGCTCCGGACCGAGGTCCGCCCCATTCGCGTCGCCGCAGGCGCGGTCGAGATCAACTGCGGGCGTTCGCCTGACGGCAAGATGCTCGCCCTGCTTCAGGAGCGGCTCGAGCAATGGACCGGCGAGCGCTGGATGGTCGCGCTGAGCGAAGAGGGCGGCGAGCCCACCCTCGACGAGCAGGATCGGGCCAAGCAGGAAGCGGCCGACCAGGCGGCAATGGACCACCCCTTGGTGCGGCAGGTCCTCGATGCCTTCCCCGGCGCGCGCGTGCGCAAGGTGCACCGGCCGGCGCCGGACAGCGGAAACGACGGAGATGTCTCCCCATGAAGAACATCGGCAAGATGCTGAAGCAGGCGCAGGAAATGCAGACCAGGATGGCCGAGCTGCAGGAGAGCCTCGGCGCGCTGGAGGTCGAGGGCACGGCGGGCGGCGGCCTGGTGCGGGTGACGCTCACCGGCAAGGGCGAAATGCGCCGCCTCTCCATCGACCCGGCGCTGGTGAGCGGCGACGAGGTGGAGGTGCTGGAAGACCTGATCGTCGCCGCCTTCAACGACGGCAAGGCCAAGGTGGAGCAGCTCGTACAGGAACGCATGGCCGAGGTCACCGGCGGACTCAAGCTGCCGCCGGGCCTCGACCTCGGCATGTGAGTGCGCGCCGCAGCCCTTCTCTCACTGGCGACGGGCGATGACGAGCCCTGCGATCGAGCGGCTGGTCGGGCATCTCAGCAAGCTCCCCGGTCTCGGGCCGCGCTCGGCCCGCCGTGCTGCGCTGCATCTGCTGGAGCGGCGCGAATCGCACCTGGAGCCGCTGCTCGCCGCGCTGCGCACGGCGGCCGAGAGCGTCCGCGCCTGCGCCACCTGCGGCAATCTCGATGCGCAGGACCCCTGCGCGATCTGCGCGGATCCCGAGCGCGATCGCTCGGCCATCTGCGTCGTCGAGCAGGTCGCGGACCTGTGGGCGCTGGAGCGCACACTGATGTTCCGCGGCCGCTACCACGTGCTGGGCGGGCTCTTGTCCGCGCTCGACGGGATCGGGCCGGAGGACCTCGCCATCGCCGGCCTCGTCGCCCGCGCCGGCGAGCCCGAGGTCAACGAGATCATCCTCGCCACCAGCGCCACGGTGGATGGGCAAACCACGGCTCACTATCTGACCGATCGCCTCGCCGAGAGCGGCGTCGCGATCTCCCGTCTCGCTCACGGCCTGCCGGTCGGCGGCGAGCTCGACTATCTCGACGACGGCACCCTCGGCACCGCGCTCAAGGCACGCCAGCGCCTGCTCTGAATCGGCGCGAATACGCGCTGGATAGTCCGCCGCACGCCCTCTATGGTCGCGCCCCGGCCGCCAGCCAGGCGGCCGATGAGACTGTTGGAGAGGGCCATGGCAGACGAGGCGAAGAGCGCGGGCCGGCTGGAACAGGTGCTGCGCGCGGGCGAGTTCGCCATCACGGCTGAGATGGGCCCGCCCGACTCGGTGGATCCGGCCGACGTTCTGGCCCACGCCGGCTGCCTCAAGGGGCTCGCCGATGCCGTCAACGTGCTCGACGGCGCCGGCGCACGCGCGCATCTCTCGCCGCTCGCGACTGCCGCGATTCTGGTCCGCGAAGGCATCGAGCCGGTGCTTCAGTTCACCATGCGCGACCGCAACCGGCTCGCACTTCAGGCCGACGTGCTGGGGGCGGCAGCGCTCGGCGTGCACAGCCTGCTCTGCCTGACCGGGGATTCGGTGGACGCCGGCGATCAGCCTGAGACGAAGCCGGTCTTCGACCTGAAATCCAACGAGTTCATGGCGTTGGTCCGCACCATGCGGGACGAGGCCGTGCTGCCGGGCGGGCGTAGCCTCGCCTCGACGCCACGGCTGCTGATCGGCGGCGCCGATGCGCCCCGCGAGCCCAAGGCGGGCGATACGCCCACCAGCCTTCAGGCCAAGATCGAGGCCGGCGCGGATTTTTTCCAGACCCAGTTCTGCTTCGATATGGCGATGCTGAGGCGCTACCTCGCCTGGCTCGGGGATTTCGGCATTCCCGAGCGCACGTCGATCATCGTCGGCATCGGGCCTATAAGGTCCGCGCGTTCGGCCCGCTGGATGAACGAGAACCTGTTCGGCGTGCACATCCCGGATGCGGTCATCGCCCGGCTCGACGGCGCCAAGGACCCGCAGGCCGAGGGCATTCGCATCTGTGTCGAGCTGATCGAGGAGCTGCAGGAAATCAAGGGCGTCGCCGGCGCGCACCTGATGGCGCCGCGCGGCGAGCAGGCCATCGCCAAAGTGATCGCCGAAACGGGACTTCGCGGCGCCTGAATGCGCCCTCAGCGGCGCACTTACGTTCCCCTAGAACAGTTGCCGGACGCCGATCTCGAGGAAGTGGATGCGGAGGTCGGTCTCCGTCGTCGTCGAGACCATACCGTTGTCAGCGCTGAACGACAAGCCGTTGAGGGCCTGCAGGCGGTAGCCGATGTTGAGCGTGGCCGTATCCGACAGAGCGTAGCCGATTCCTGCCCCGATCTGATAGGCGAAGGCGGTGTCGGTGGTGGAGAGCCTGGGAACGTCGGCGGCCTGTAGGGGGCGGAGGCCGGCTAGGGCGGCCAACAACTGCGGATTCTGGGCCGCAGCCATAGCTGCCCTTTGGCTGATCGCGTTTTTCACCGCGTTGGGATCGTAGCTCAAATCGCTTTGGTCGATGCGGATGAGGCCAAGGCCACCGCCGATGTAAGGGGTCCAGTTATCGCCGGTGTCGAAGTCATACCAGAGGTTCACCATGGCGCCGAACTGGTCGCCAGTGCCCGATACCGGGATGTCCACATCTCCAAGAAGGTCGGGGGGTAGCGGCAGTCCCGGCAAGGAAATGCCGGTGTGGGTGAGCCTGCTGACCTCGGCCCTGGCGAAGAATATCTCGCCCTCGACGCGGAGGTTGGACTCCAAATGATGGCCGAGGACGGCGCCGAGCTTGAAGCCCGTGTCGTGTTCCGACCTGACCGTGGACTGAAGTTCGATCGGCCCCTGGGGACTCGAGAAGCTTGTGTTGGCGTTGGAGTCGCTATCGTCAATGAACATGAGGGGCATGTTCGCCCCGATGTACCACTCCCCTTCCTGTGCCTTCGCAACTGACGCGACGCTGAATGCAAGACACGCGGCCGTTACTGCTCCAACAATCCAGCGCGATCCGAAGCTGTTTCCAGACATTTTCCGGTTCTCCCCGACTACGCCTCATCTGCCCGTCTAGTCTAGGCTATTGCGAGACGAAACGTGGCGCAAACGTCTGCGGCAGCCTCGACACCCGCGCGTTTTGAACGCGTCGAGATACGCGTCTACCGTAAGCGGCGCTCAGCCCGCCTCTTTGCTCATCCGCCGGCATCGCGCTCGCGCGTACCCTCGTAGCCGGAGGGCAAGTAGCCAAAGCGTTCCATTTGGGTGCGGTGACGCTCTACCACGCGGCGGACCTGTGCGTCGTCCAGCACCTCCCGCCAGCCGCCCATCTTGCCGGTCCGGAAGAACCGGTCCTGCGACGGGGTGCGCTCGATAAAGCCGGTGCGGTCTTCCTGCGCGCGCAGTGAGCGGAAGGACGAGTGCCGCATCGCCCGCTCCAAGCGCTCGCGCGGAGGCTTGAGGCCGAGGAAGGCCGAAATGGCGCGGAAGGTCGGGCCGGGCCGGCGACCC
The DNA here is from genome assembly GCA_965220745.1 of Alphaproteobacteria bacterium. Taxonomy (GTDB): domain Bacteria; phylum Pseudomonadota; class Alphaproteobacteria; order UBA828; family UBA828; genus WTGU01. The sequence goes on from CBDCQT010000003.1 coordinate 176,009, forward strand.
ATGTCTTCGTAGCGCACGACGTGGAGTTGCGGATGCGAGCTGGCGGTCCAACTCTCGACATGGGTGGACCAGTCACTGTGGTGCTCGGGCACCTGGTCCGCCGACGCGGGCGAATGAAATCCCCTAGTCTCCATGAGCGTGATGACGTCGTCCGTCGGCTGGCCCAGGTGGTGGGCGTAGGAGACGACCACGTCGAGCGGGTTGCGCACGACATAGATCGCCCCTGCCGTGAGCGACTGGGTAATCATGGGCACGCCATCGGCCTCGACGAGGGCGTTGTGGGTCTTGACCATGACGGTATCGGGCGCGCTCTCGGCGATGAGTGCGTGCACCCTGGGCCTGAGGCGCGCAAGATCCTCCCCGCCCAGCGCCACCGGCGATCGGGAATCGAACCGCTCGTACCAGTGCGCTTGGCTGTCGCCCGCTGTCAACTCGGACATTCGGTTGATGTCAAAGGGCGCGCGCGAATTCCGCAGCAGGTTGTGCAGGAAGGCGCGTAGCCACGTGTTGCCCGACTTGGGGTAGGAGGCGAGCCACAGGATACCGCTCATGAATTATCGCAGAGAGACCGAACGCTTATTAGGCCGGCAATGCCCTTCAGGTGACCGCGCGGCGCGAGTCCAGCAGATGCTGAACGCATCCCGGTCATCTCCTCCTTCCTGCCCAATCGCCTGATTCGAGCGTGCGGTCGGCTGGAATCCGCCCAAAGAAAAGGGAGCGGCCGAAGCCGCTCCCCACGCTCTTGACAACAATGCTCCAGACTAGAAGTTGAGCATCGTCCCCAGAAGGATCTGAGTGAAGTCGTTCGCGCCACTCTCGCCCGCGCCAATCTGCATCCCGACATCGATTCCCGGTCCGAGATTGTAGTTGGCATTGAAGGCCACGATGTTGCTGTCGTTGGACTCGTTGTCGCCGTACTGAACGCCCAGCATCATGGGGCCGTCGGTCCAGGACACACCAATGTCGGACTTCGAGGTCGTGACACCACCGATTTCCTGATCGTACACGGCGCCGCCTAGCGCGATCTGGTCGATGCTGATCGAGGCCCCGTAACGCATGCCCTCGGGATCCGCACCGCCGTCTTCGTTCGTGTAGCCCTCGTAGCTGACATTGGCGCTGAAGCTGCCGCCCATGACGTCGACCGAATAGCTAAGGGCGGCGGAGACCCCCTCCGAGTTCTGCCCCGGGTCGGCAGTACCCGTTCCGCCATAGGAGGCTGTCGTATCCTCGGGCGCGTAGCTCGCGGCAAGGGAAATGCCGTTAAAGCTTGGCGAGAAGTAGAGGACCTTGATCGCATCCTCATTCATGATGGCGTTCGTCGTCCACATGCCGCCGATGCCGCCGAACCAAGGCGACTTGATGCCGCCGATAGGCACGGTCCCGCCTGGCGCCCAGACGACCGTCTGCTGCGCGGCGCCTTCGATTGCGCCGACGTGCAGGGAGCCGAAACCGCCGCTAAAGGTGATTTCCTGCTCGTCGCTGTGCTCGTAGTCGTTGGCGGCGAAGCGGACCCTGACGCCAACGGTGATGCCGTTGTCGAGGGTAGACGAGCCCGCGATCTGCATCTCCATGTTCTGCTGGATGACGTGGCCGCGATCATCCATGGCACCGTCCATGTCTCGGGCGACGAGAGCGGTGGTGTAGTAGCCGCCCACGCCTACGCTGATCGGCTCGGCCATCATCTCATCGGCAGACGCGACATTGCTGGCCAGCAGGCCAACAGCCGCGAGTGCCGTAGTTCCCAACAATACCTTCTTCATGCTTCGCGAGCGCAATTTTGGAGGTGATTCTGTACTCCGCTGTTATGATGGGGTAATTATGAGGTCCTGACGCGCTGGCGCTGAGCGCCCGAGAATTTCCGTAAGCGCTCAGGAAGCGGATTGATTACAACGTAAGCGTAGTCCTGCGTATTCCTGTCGGTAAGCGTTCCGTTCGCCCGTGGAGATGTTGATCCACCCGCCGTTTCGCTTCCGCCAGCCCGATGATCGCAGGGGCGATTTTAGCGGCTGAGCGCGCGTTGCCAATCCCTTCTGAGCGGCCGGAGCCAGACGTCCTTGCGGGGCTTTGGGGCTGTGGAGACCGTGCCGTGTCGGCACAGTCCTCCGCGCCGAATCGAGCTTGTACAAGTCGCTGGTAACATGATTCGACATGCGCTATCGTCGAGCGCATGGCGGTTCTCGACGATGATTTCCGCGCAGACGGGACGCTGAACGAGGGCGGTGACGGGCTCTGGTCGCCCCCCAGGCCGGCGCCATCGGGTGCGCCGCACGATTTGCCATCCCTGTACGAGCAGGAACGGGCGCGGGCCGACGCGGCCGAGGCACGCTGCGAAGAACTGCGCCAAGCGGAGCTTTCCGCCCGTACTGACGCTGGTTCGTGGAAGTCGCGCTTCAAGTCCTGCCGACGCCGGCTGAGCGAGGCCGAGGAGGAGACGAAGGAACTGCGCCGCGCGGCGAAGGACGTGCCGTCGTTGCAGGCCCAAGTGGCGCGCCTGACGACGCTGCTTTCCGAAGCCGGCATCGAGTCGAGCGAGACCGGGAAGGTCGAGGTGCTGGGCAAGGAAGTCGCCCGGCTTCGCAGGGCCTTGGCAGCGCAGCCGGGGAAGGCTGCGGCCGGGGAGGCTCGGCGGGCTCGCACGGCGCTGGAACAGGCGCAGCAGCACAAGGACACCATCAGGACGCAGCGCAAGGAGATCACCCGGCTGAACCGGGAAGTGGCCCGGCGCGACAAGGAGCTGGTCCGGCTCAATGAGCGCCTCGGCCAGCAGAAGGAACGGACGGAGGACATCAGGGAGACCGCCAAGAATCTGTCACAGGACTCTCTCCGGCTCTACAGGGAGGTCGGGTTCCTGCGCGACGCCGAGGCCCGATCCCGGTCGCTGTCCGAGGAGAACTTCTGGCTGCGCCATGCGCTTGACGTGTCCAGGCACGGGCAGAAGAAGTTGACGGCCCGGATCGCCAAGCTCCGCGCGGCCGGAGCGACGCTGACGAAGTTGTCGTTCGACGAGGCGGCTCACCTGCGCAACGTTCTGCGACGGTCGCGACGTCAGAAGACCATGATCGCCCGGCTGCGCAAGGAGAACGCCCGGCTGCGAAGGACCGCGCAGAGGGCGCGGAACCGGGTCGAGGCGCTGGAAGCCGACATCGCGCGGCTGCGCTCGACCGGAGCGGTGCTGTCGAGAAGGCTCTACGGACGCAAGAGCGAGCAGCAGAAGAAGCCGGGCACGGGACGCAAGCGCGGCCAGCAGCGCGGCGCGCCCGGCCATGGCCGTACCCAGCGGCCCGGACTCGACGAACGGCTCGAAGAGCTCGAAGTGCCGGAGCAGGCGCGGGTCTGCGGGCACTGCGGCCAACCCTATGCGCCGAACGGCGCGGAGGTGTCCGCCCTGATCGAGTTCGAGGTCATCGTGTACAAGCGCGTGATCAGCCGTGAGCGATTGCGCCGGACCTGCGCGTGTGCGTCCTCGCCCGTGGAAGTGACCGCGCCCCCGGCGCCGCGGCTGTTCCCCACGACATCCTACGGAATCACCTTCTGGGCGCGCTTCCTCTTCGAGCACTGCGCCTGCTTCCGGCCCCTGCGCCGCGTCGCCGCGTGGTTCTCCAGCCAGGGACTGGCGGTCTCGCCGGGGACGCTGGCCAACAGCCGCAAGCGCTTCGCGGCGCTGTTCGAGAGCCTGTACGAGGCGATCCTCGCGCATCAGAACACCGCGGCGCTGCGCCATGCCGACGAGACCTCATGGCGCGTGCAGGAACTTCGTGGCGACGACTGCTCGAGCCGCGCCTGGCTGTGGACTTCGGTCAGCAGCGACGCGGTCTGCTTCCATATCGACCCGAGCCGCAGCGCCGAGGCGGCGCTCAAGCTGTTCGCCGAAGCCCTGCCCGGCACGATCATCGTCTGCGACCGCTATAGCGCGTACAAGCGCCTTGTTCGCCTTCTCGGGGACATGGCGATTCTGGCCTACTGTTGGGCTCATCAACGCCGCGATTTTGTCGAGGCCGCCGCCGGCCAGCCTCGGCTGGAGCAATGGTGCCAGGGATGGGTCGGGCGGATCGCGGAGATCTACCGGCTGAACGGGGAGCGGCTCGAACATTACGACCCCGGCAGCAAACGCCAGACGGCGGCGTTCAGGAAGGCGACGCGCAAGCTGAAGAAGGCGCTCGACCGGCTGTTCGCGCAGGCCGAAGCGGAACTGGCCGCCTTGCCGGACCACGCGCGCGAGGCCAGGGCGCTGCGCTCCCTGCTCAACCATCGCGAGGGGCTGTGCGTCTTCGTCGACAACCCCCTGGTCCCCATGGACAACAATTTTGCCGAGAGAATCCTGCGCGCGCCCGCGATAGGGCGAGGGTTGTCGCACGGCTCCGACAGCGAGGACGGCGCCCGGTTCACCGCGATCATGTACTCGGTCGTCGCCACGCTCTCGATGAACGGCATCGACGTCCTGCGCTGGCTTCAGGCGTGGCTCGAAGCGTGCGCGAAGAACGGCGGCCAACCGCCCGATGACCTGTCGGCCTGGCTGCCATGGTCGATGAGCGAGAAGCGCAGGCGCAAGTTCACGGCGCCGGGATGACCGGCGCGGTCGAGTGCCGCTACTACGGCCGCGACTTCACCACTGAGGAAATGGCGTTGCTGCGCGCCCTCGTCGCGTCCGACCCGCAGCCGACCCGCGCCGCCCTGTCGAGAGAGTTCTGCCGGCGCATCGGCTGGCTCAAGCCCGACGGCGGGATCAAGGACATGATGGCCCGTGTCACCATGCTCGCCATGCACCGCGACGGCGTGATCGCCCTGCCGCCGCCGAGGAGTCGGAAGCACCGGCCCAGGCCGATCGTGTTCGGACCCGACACCGAGCCGCCGCTGTTCCCTCCACCGACGACCCTCGACGAGGTCCGCCCCCTCGACTTCCGCATCGTCGTGAGCGGCAGCCGGGAAGGCAGGCTGTGGAACGAGTTCGTCGCCCGCTACCACTACCTCGGATACAAGACCCTGGTCGGCGCCCAGATGCGCTACGCCGTCCATGACCGCAACGGCTGGCCGCTCGCCATGCTCGGCTTCTCCACCGCCGCCTGGAAGCTCGCCCCGCGCGACCGCTTCATCGGATGGACGCCCGAGATGCGCGAGAAAAACCTGCCGCTCGTGGTCGACAACCCGCGCTTCCTGATATCGCCGTGGATCGAGATCCCCAACCTCGGCTCGCACATCCTCGCCATCGTGCGCCGCCGCCTGCCCACCGACTGGTCCGAGCGCTACAACGTCACGCCCGTGCTGATCGAGACCTTCGTCGAAACCCCGCGCTACACCGGCGCCGTCTACCGGGCCTCGGGCTGGACCCATGTCGGGACCACCCAGGGGCGCGGACGCTACGACCGGGACAGGTTCTACGACAAGCCCCGCAAGGACGTCTGGCTCCGGCCGCTCAGAAGGGATTGGCAACGCGCGCTCAGCCGCTAAAATCGCCCCTGCGATCATCGGGCTGGCGGAAGCGAAGCGGCGGGTGGATCAACATCTCCACGGGCAAACGGAACGCTTACTCCTGTCGCTCAAACCCTACATGTCGACGGCGGGATCGCCCCTCTCGGGGTCGAGTCGCACGCTCTCGACGGCGGCGACTCGGGCCGGTCCGGGACGAGGCGGGAGAGCGGGATCGGGTCGGTGCCGGCGGGCCTGATTGACGTGCGTGGCATGGCGGAGAGGGGGTGTCGTGGCATTTTGGCCACAGTGCCCATGGAAAACGACCGACCGTTAGAATTCGGTCATAAATTCGGTTGCGCGAGGGGGGTCGGTTGCCTCATTCTCCGGCTCCAGTGGGTTGGGACCGGTCCGAGCACGGGCGGTATGAGACCCAGAGGCTTTGGACCAATGAAAACAGAGGAGACAGAAGCATGAAGAAGGAAGCGCGCTGTATGGGCAAGCGCTTCGTTCATGCGACATTCCTACGCTTGACTACGATTGGCTACGACAAGTAGCTGATTCTATACACTGATCGTTCATCCCTCCCCGTAGCTTCCGTATCGACTTCGCGACTCCTGTACGCAGGCGTACGCAGGGGTTTGACACCACTTGCTTGCGTGGCGCTTACGGGATCGTGTACCCTCTCCCGGCGTGGTCGAGGCGTTCGGCCACGCGGCGACGGCGGGATCGAGGTGCCGTGCGTATGTTGGCGCGGCCCAGATCATATGGGGTGCAACAGCCTCCCTGACCATCGCCATTTCATGATCGAACGCCCTCTCGCGGTGGTCAACGGGGTGGTGATTTTATGTCACAGTACGGTGAGCGCACAATCTCAAAACGGACCGTCGATGCCCTTTCCGTCGAGGATCGGGACGCCATCTTCTGGGACCGGGACCTGTCCGGCTTCGGGGTGCGCGTCTACCCCTCCGGCCGCAAGGTCTACGTGGTGCAGAGCCGGGGTCCGGGGGGCTCCAGGCGGGTCACGCTGGGCCGGCACGGGAAGATCACCGCAGAGCAGGCGCGCAAGCGCGCCGCCGGGATCATCGACAGGATCAAGACCGGGCAGGAGCCGCTGCCGGTTGAGCCCAAGAAGGAGAAGGGGCCGACCGTAGCCGACCTTGCCGACCGCTTCATGCGCGCGCATGTGGCGGTGAACTGCAAGCCTGCGACGGCGGTGCGCTATGGCGGGCTGCTCAGGAACTGCATCCTGCCCGTCCTGGGCTCCATGCCCATCGGCTCGGTCGAGCGCACGCACGTGGCGGACCTGCACTACGCGCTGCGTGACCGGCCGAGCTCGGCGAACAGGTCGGTCGACATTCTGAAGAAGATGTATTCCCTGGCCGAGGTGTGGGGCCTTCACCCGCAGGGGCGGAACCCGTGCCGGTCCGTGCGCAAGTACAAGGAGCGCAAGCCACAGCGGTTCCTGAGCGCCGAGGAGTACCAGTGCCTGGGCCGGGTCCTGGACGAGATGGAGGCGGAGGGCACGGCCTGGCTCCCCGCGATTGCCGCGATTCGCCTGCTGATCCTGACCGGCTGCCGGCGCAACGAGATCCTGTCGCTGCGATGGGACGACGTCGACCGGTCCTCGGGCGAGTTGCGCCTGAGGGATGCGAAGACGGGCGGCAGGATGGTACCGCTGACGCCCACGGCGGCGGCGGTGCTGGACGCGATCCCGCGCATGCCGGGCAGTCCGTGGGTGATCGCAGGGAAGCGGCCGGGGAAGCACCTGAGGAACGTCAACGAGCTCTGGTATCGCCTGCGGGTCCGGGCCGACCTGAAGGACGTGCGCCTCCATGACCTGCGTCATTCCTGGGCCAGCAGGGCGCTGGCGCTCGGCGAGAGCCTGCCGATGATCGGCAGGCAGCTGGGCCACACGCAGGTGCAGACGACGGCGCGCTACGCGCACCTGGCACAGGACACGGAGAAGGTCTCTGCGGCCAGGGTGGCGGACAGCATCGAGGCCGACATCATGGTTCCGGACGCGGAGGCGGCATGATGCGCGGGGGACCGGGTACAACCGAGGAGATCGCGCGCCATGGCTAAGCTGCACTACAGGTCGATCTCGAAGCGCATGGTGGAGGCGCTGGAGGTGGACAGGGACACGATCTTCTGGGACCGGGAGCTTTCGGGCTTCGGGGTGCGCGCCTATGCGTCTGGCAAGAAGGTGTACATCGTGCAGGCCCGCGCGAAGGGGAAGTCGCGGCGGGTCACGGTGGGCCGGCACGGGGTGCTGACGGCCGAGCAGGCGCGCCAGCGGGCGGCGCAGATGATCACGCGCATCAAGGCGGGGGAGGAGGTGAGCCCCAAGAGTCCCGAAGCGCCCAGGCCGGAGGGTCCGACGGTTGCAGAGCTGGCGGAGCGCTACCTGACGGAGCATGTGGCTGTCCGGTGCAAGCCGAGGACCGTGGAACTGTGCCGCCTGATGCTGAAGAACCACGTCCTTCCCGCGCTGGGCGACGTTCCCATCGAGGCCGTTGAGCGCAAGCAGGTGGCCGATCTTCACTTCCGCCTGCGCGACCGGCCGGCCACGGCGAACCACGTGGTTGCGGTTCTGTCGCGCATGTTCAATCGGGCGGAGGCGTGGGAGCTGGTGCCGGAGGGGACCAATCCGTGCCGCGCGTTTCCGAAGTACAAGACCCGCAAGCACGAGCGGTTTCTGACCGAGGAGGAGTTCCGGCGCCTTGGCCGCGTGCTGGCCGAGGCCGCCGACGAGGGCGGCGCGTCGAAGTACGCGGTGGCTGCGCTGCGCCTGCTGATGCTGACGGGGTGCCGTCGCAGCGAGATTCTGGGCCTGCGATGGGCCGACGTGGACCTGGAGGCGAAGGTGCTGCACCTCGCCGATTCGAAGACGGGTCCCAGGGCGGTGCCGCTGTCGCCTGCGGCGGCAAGGCTTCTGTCCGATCTGCCGCGCGTCACGGACAATCCCTGGGTGATTGTGGGCAAGAAGCGCGGCACGCACCTGCGCAACCTCAACCAGTCCTGGGACGTCATCCGCCGCCGCGCCGGTCTGGAGGACGTGCGGCTTCATGACCTGCGTCACAGCTGGGCCAGCAGGGCGCTTGCGCTGGGCGAGAGCCTGCCGATGATCGGCAGGCTGCTCGGTCACACGCAGGTCGAGACCACCGCGCGGTATGCGCACCTTGCGCGGGATTCCGTCAAGGAGTCGGCGGCCAAGGTCGCGGCCAGCATCGGGGAGGACCTCTACAGGCACCGGGAGGCGGCTGGTGGTCATCTTCACCGGGCAGGCTCCTGAGCGGTGAGCGCTGACGCTCATCCGCTCGTTTAGGATCGGCCCATGCACTTCGTCGCTCTCGTCGCCGCGCTTCTGGCACTCCCGTCGTTGGCCTTCGCCGCCTGCGAGGGGCAGGACTGGCGTACCCAGCTTGCGCCGGAGACGATGCAGGAGATTCGGGACAGCCTGGCGCACGTGCCGTTTCACCGGGGGATCGCGTTCGAGGCGGTCCGCGGCGAGAGCCGGCTCACCCTGTTCGGCACCGTCCACGTGTACGATCGAGGCGTCCATGTCCCGGACGATATCGCCGCGCGCATCCGCTCGGCCGACCTCGTTCTCGTGGAAGCGACGCCGGAGGTGATGGCGTCCTTCCGGCAGAGGCTGGCGGAGGACTACGCGCTGTCGTTCGATGTGTCCGGCCCTCGTCTCTGGAGCCGTCTCACGCCTCGGGAGTGGGCCGTCCTTCTCCGCGCCCTCCTGGCCCGGGGCATTGATGCCGAGGTGGCCGAGCGGATGCGGCCCTGGTTCGCCGCTGCCATGCTGGAGCAAGCCCCTTGCGACATTGCTGCCAGGGCGGAGGGCGGCAAGATCCTCGACGAGCGGGTCGAGGCGCTGGCGCGCGATGCGGGTGTGGCCGTGGGCGGCCTGGACGAGGATGCGGAGCGGCTTCTGACCTACTTCTCCGGTCTGCCGGAGGACGAGCAGCTCGATCTTCTGCGCCTGACGCTCGCGTCCCACGCGTCGGACGGCAGCCAGATCGTGACGCTGGTGCGCGGTTGGCAGGACGGCGAGGTGGCTCTTGCGTGGGAGGTTGCCAACGCCCGCGCTGCCGCGCTCACCGGGGACGGCGCGGCGGTTGAGGCGTGGTTCGCCCGGCTGCACGAGGTTCTCGTGGCGGCGCGCAATCGGGAGTGGATGCGGCGGCTTCTGGAGTTGAGCGGCGCGGTCCCGCATATCGTCGTAGCGGTCGGTGCGATGCATCTTCCTGGCGAGGACGGGCTTCTGCGTCTGCTCGAGCGGCGCGGCTTCGCGATCCGTACCCTGATCCTGGCGCCGCGAGACGGATGAGGGTTCGACGGGCTTGCCCGGCATGAGCCGGGGACGCCGGAAACGGCGAGATGCTGCAGCTGTGACGGCCTCCGAATCACCGGCGGCCTTGCTCACCGTGTCCGGCGTGGTGGCCGCGTCGGTGGACCAGGACGCAGGCGGCACCCCCTCCCCGATCATGACGCCTCGCCGCTGGCTGCGCTGCTCGCGAGCGGCAAGGAGCGCGGCCATGTCGCCGGCACCGGTTTCGGCCGGGAACTCTCATTGACGCGCGGATACATCCACCGGATCGCGAGCGGAACCCTGCGGAGGTTGAAGCGCCCCTCGCGTGCTTCGCAGCCTCCGCGATCCCTGTGCTGTCCTCTCCACCCCGCATCGCCGTCAGCGCATGAAGCGGGCGCGGTTGCCCCGCCCCGCGCGGCGGCGCAGGGAGACGACGGCCGCCCACGCCGGCAGACTTCCAGCCGCCGCGCAGACGACCACCGCGAACGGCCCGAGCATGGCGGCCTGCGCGCACCCGGCGACAGTCAGTGGGGCCAGGACCGCCGCAAGCCACCATGCCGTTCCTGCGCGACCCCTGCGCCTCAGCGCAGCGACAGGCAGAGCCAGCAGCAGGCCCGCCGGCGCCAGCAGGACCAGGTCCGGCGATATGACCGGACCCAGCTGCTCGGGCTGCCCGCCGGCAGCGAGGAACGCGAGGCAACAGCCGGCCGGCAGCCAGACCAGACCCAGCGCCGCACCTGCCAGGCGTTGCCCGCGCTGTCCGCCCTTCATCCGGTGCCGGCCGTCGAACGGCCGCGGGGGATAGCGCACGTGCGTCAGCGAGATCGGCTCGGTCATGAAAGTCGTCCGCGGCGGGATGGCGCGCAATAGGTCAGAACGGCGCCCGCACTGCAAGCCCGCAGGTCATGCCCGAGCCGGCCCTACTCCTCTCCTCCCCGCCGCCTCCTCGACGGGCCCCGGGTCCGCAGCCGGTCCCGCGCGGTTCAGCACACTCACGCGCAGGCACACGTCGCGGCCGCCATCGTCGGAGGCGACGAAGCCGAAGCCCTTGCCGGCGTCGTGGAACTTGACCACGCCGAGCAGCCCCTCTACCGGCGCTCCAGCCGTCTCTCTCCGCTGCCCGTGCCGGTCATCCGCCGTCCCGCGCGTTCACAATACCGTCAAGGGGGCAAAATCGCTTTCGCGCACCGCCGACGTTCAGCCACAATGACATGGGTTTCGCGCGGCGCGGCTGCCCGAAGAGGCGGCGCGAAGCCACGATCCCAGGAAACCGGCAACGCGCCTGCGAGGAGGACGTACCGAAGATGATCAAGGAAACTGTGGTCGCCGTGAGTATCGTCACCATGGCGGCCGGTGCCGCTCTTGCGCCGACGGCCGTATCCGCCGATGACGGGCGGATCGTCGTCGCGGACTCGCATGATCCGTGCAACCCGTGCGCGGCATGCAACCCGTGCGCAGCAGACCCCTGCAACCCGTGTGCTGCGTGCAATCCGTGTTGCGCCGATCCCTGCAACCCTTGTGCCTGCTGACGCGTCGCGCATTTCCGATCTTTTCCGGGGACGCCGCCTCAAGAGAGGCGGCGTTCTTACGTTGAGCCCCGCGCCTTTCGCCGCCATGGGGTCCGCACACCGGCGTGAGGGCTATGAGGGCGACTCGGAGACCGGCACTAAGGTGACGTTCTCGCCAAATCTCCACTCTCTTGACTGCATCTGCCCCCACTTGACTGCATCTGCCCCCATAAGAGGGAGAGGCCGGCCGTGACGCGGGCGGCGGGGGCGGCGCTGCGAAGAGCGTTTCCCCCGCGGCGACCACGGACGAGGGGGAACGGACGATGCGGACCGGCCGGATGTTCCATCGCGACGCGCAGACCTATCTGGTGCATTTGTTCGGCAGAGGCCTCGACGACGAGCGCTACGTGGTCGAGACGTACCGCTCGCGTCCCGACGGGCGGATCGAGCCCGTCGAGCCGGAGCAGTCCAGGACGAAAGGGCGACGCAGGCAACGACGCACGATCGCGAGCTTGGCCGCGGTGAAGAAAATGCGGCCCGAACGCGACCAGATCATCGTCTGCACGGGCGTCAAGCTGGCAGGCTCCGGGGTCCAGCTCTACGGATGGCAGGCGACGGGCCTGGTCGCCGCCCGCTACGCGCGCTGACCGGGGTGGCCGGCCATGCCGCTCAAGGACCCGGTGAATAAGCAGGCGCGGGATCGCCGCCTCCGCCAGCGCCACGCCGCTCGCCTCAAGAAGCGTTTGTGTACCCGGTGCGGCCGCGTTCCGCCCGAGCCCGGCCTCAAGGTATGTACCGACTGTGCGGAGAAGCGCCGCACCGCCGACCGCGCCCGCCGGGCGAAGGCGCGGGCCAAGGGTCTCCCCTACGCCGGCCGCGATCCGGAGCGCTGCCGCCGAGCCGACCGCGCCGGCGACAGGCGGCGGCGGAGGGCGTGGAAGGAGGCAGGGCTGTGTACATCCTGCGGCCGCCGCCGGCCGGAGGACAACCGCTCCGTCTGCGAGCCGTGCCGCAAGGCTCGGCGCGCACTCGACCGCCGGCGCTATGCTGCGCGAAAGGCCGCCGGTCGCTGCGTGCGCTGCACGCAGCCCACGGTCGGCGGTTTATCCAGATGCGGCCGGTGCTCGGCGCTGGCGGCGGAACGCGCGTCTCCCGAACGGGAGAGCGCCGTCAGCAGGAAACGATACGCCGCCCGCCGCGCGCAGGGCGCGTGTGTGGATTGTGGAGTTCCCGCCGGTGGCTCGGCCCGCTGTGAGCGCTGCGCATATCGGTCCAACTCCCGCGCGCCCGAGCGTCATCTCGTGTCGATGTGGCCGCCGCAGATCACCGTGATCGAGTTGGAGACGGGCGAGGAGCTGGGCGTCTTCGAGACCGAGGCCGAGGCGGCCGCCTGCATCGTCTTCGCCGGGCTGCGGCCCGACCAGGTGGAAGTGCGGACCAACGTGCCCCTCCTCGCGATTTGCGCACGGTGACCGTCCGCACGGTGACCGTCCACACCCCGCCAGGCAAGCACCGGCGGGGGGAAGGTGCCCAGGTCCGCCGGGACCTTCCGCAATCTGCGGCCGTCGGGGGCGTGCCGGCGGTCAAGGCGCTCTTGCGGACAAATCGCCTTGACGCAGGACGTGACGATCCATGAATGTACTATCTACTAGCGTGAGGGAAGAGCCATGCGCACCGTCTCCCTGATGACCGCCAACCAGGAGTTCTCGAAGCTCGTCCGCGAGGTCGAGCGCGGAGAGGGCTTCCTGATCACCCGGCGGGGCCGGCCCGTCGCCAAGCTCGTGCCCCACAGCGCCGACAAGGACGCCGATCCCGAGTGGGCGGCGGCCCATCGGCGCATGATGGCGCGGCTGAAGGAGGGAGCGTCGCTCGGCGGCCTCAGGATCGAACGGACCGCGCTTTATGACCGCGGTTAGGGGGCGCTTCTCGCTGGATACCAACATTCTGGTCTATGCGGTCGACCGTGACGGCAGCGAGCGGCACTGGCTCTCCATGGAGTTGGTGGGGCGGGCGGCCCGGCGCGACTGCGTCCTGACGGTTCAGGCGCTGGCCGAGTTCTTTCATGCCACCACCCGGAAGGGCCTGCTCGAACCGTCCGAGGCCGGCCGGTTCGTGCGCGACTGGCTGGAGGTGTTCGAGGTCGCATCGGCCGACGGCGCGGCTCTCGCCGAGGCGATGGCAGCGGTGGACGAGCACCGGTTCTCGTTCTGGGACGCGATGCTTTGGGCGACCGCGAAGCGGGCGGGCTGCTCTGTCCTCGTGAGCGAAGACATGCAGCATGGACGCCGTCTCGGCGGTGTGGAGTTCGTCAACCCGTTTGCGCCCGACGGCCCCTCGGCGATGGCGACGATGTTCGATCTGTGAGCTCCGCCGGCTAACCCGAGCTCTGCGCCTCCCGGCCCCGCAGGCCGTCCCGCCCCTGGCGCTCCCGCCGACGCGGCACCGAGCCGCCGCACCCCTCAAGCAAGGGCCGCATCCCGCTCTACCGATCCTCCTGGCGCCGTGCGTAGCGCCGCCATCGTGGCGGCCGGAAGTGCGGGCTGCGATGTCCTTGAGAACCCTGCAGGCCCCGGAGCAGGCCGCTGCCGGGAGGAGGAGAGGGACCTGGAGGAGGGTGAACGGAGGAGGTCACGAGAGAGATCGATCCGTTCGCCAACCTTCGTCATCAACTCGGAAGAACAGGAGACAAGACCATGTCGTTCGGATTGAACAGGGCGGAAGTCATTGGGCGCCTGGGCGCAGACGTCACCATCAGCAACCTCGCCTCCGGCGGGCGCGTCGCCAATATGAGCGTGGCGACCGACGAGAGCTACCTGGAGAAAAATTCAGGGACCCGGATCGACAAGACAGAGTGGCACCGGGTCGTCAGCTTCCAGGGCGGGCTGATCGACATGCTGGAGAAGCACGCGAAGAAGGGCCGCCTCGTCTACGTCGCGGGCAAGCTGCAGACCAGGAAGTGGCGGAAGGACGGCGAGGACAGCGACCGGTTCTCGACCGAGATCCTGCTGGTCCCCGGTGGCCGCGTGCAGTTTCTTGATCGTCCTGCCGGGGCCAACGGCAACGGTTCCCAGCCGGCGAACGGCGAGGCGGCGGAGGCCGCAACCGGCGCCGGCGAGACTGGCAGCGGCTCAGACTTGCCGTTCTGAGCCAAGACCCCGCAGCGGGCCTTCCCCGCCCGCTCGCCCCAGAGCCCGCCCCGCGTTCCTCCCGCGCGGGGCGGGTTTTTTTGCAGCCTGATCCGAGCCCCCCGCAGGTCGGACGGCGCGCCGTGCGCTTCACACGCCACCCCCCCGTCCCGGCGCCGGCGAGAGGTCGGTCGTGGCCGGGACCGGGGCGCGTCCAACGCAGCGTCCCGAGAGGTCTCTCATGCTCCCCATGACCGCCGACGGTCCCGGCTTCGCCGGTTCCGGCCTGATCCAGAAGTATGCGCCATGAACGCGGCCGCCGTCGCCGCAGCGCTCGCCGAGCGCGCCGAGGAGGTCTGCCGCCGATACCTGCCCTACGGACGCCGCCGGGGCCGGTATTGGGTCGCGGGCGACCTCGACGGCGGGCGCGGCCGATCCCTCTACGTCCGTCTCGCGCCTCCGGGCACGCCGGGGAAATTCACCGATGCCGCCGCGGGGCAGCATGGCGATCTTCTCGACATCATCCGCCACCGCATCAACGCGCCGACGCTTCGCGCGGCGCTCGACGAGGCCCGCGCCTTCCTCGCCCGGCCGGCTGCCCCGGCTGCGGGCTCGGGCGACGCCTACGACGCCACCGAGGCGGCACGCCGCCTCTGGCGCCGATGCCGCGCCATCGACGGCACCCATGCGGAAGCCTACCTGCACGCCAGGGGTCTCGCGCGCTGCCGCTTCCCCGCGCTGCGCTACCACCCAGCGTTGCTTTACAGGGACGGCGGCGGCGTGCGCCGCCTGCCTGCGATGGTCGCCGCCGTCACCGCTCACGACGGCGACATCATCACCGGCGTCCATCGCACATGGTTGGACCCTCAGCGTCCCGCGAAGGCAAATCTCTCATCGCCGCGCAAGGCCCTCGGGCGGATCTTCGGACATGCCGTCCGCTTCGGCGACCCCGCCGACGGAGCTTCGCTCCTCGTCGGCGAGGGCATCGAGACGGTGCTGTCGCTGGTGACCGCCTCGCCCGAGGTCACCGCCGCCGCAGCGCTGTCGGCCGGCAGCCTCGGCGCATTCGCGCCGCCTGCCGGCGTCACGCGGCTGGTGATCGCGCGCGACAACGACCCCGAGGGAGAGCGTGCCGTCGAGCGCCTCGCCCGGCGCTGCGCGCGGGCGGGCGTCGCCGCCACCGTCATCGTGCCTCGCGGCTCCGACTTCAACGAGGACTTGCTCACCTTCGGCCCCGCCGCGCTCGCCGCCTGGACGGCGGCCGCGCTCGCAGACCGGGAGCCCGGGTGAGGGCAGCCAGGGGGCGAGCCGCATGGAGAGGAGAGAGAGTCCTCTCCGTGCCGGCAGCACGCTACGGGGAGAAGACCATGAGCAGCGACATCGGGTTCCGGCGGGTGGGCGAGAACGAGGCCAGGGTCTATCAGGACGGCGACCACGTCGGTGACGTCTATCGCCACGACGACATCCTGAACCCCGGCGAAGTGTTCTACGTGGTACATCTCAGCGAGGATCCCCGCGGCCCCGTCAGGGTGCACGAGCGCCATCGCGTCCGCGAGGTCGCCCGCCACCTCCTCGACACCCACCCGATGCTCTGAGCGGTGACCAGCGCCACCGGCGGTGTCATCGGCGGCACCGGGAGCGGCTCGCCCTCGATCCCGTTGCCCGGCCCGCGGCTGGCACCGCGCCTTTCATCGCTGCGGCGGTGCCACGCCGCTCTCTTGCAGGAAACAAAAACAAGGGTCCGTCCGTCGTGTCCTTCGATGATTTCACGCGTGCTCGCGGCAGCAACCCTGCGGGTGTACCACCCTTAGGGTGCTTCGGTCGCTCCGCTCCCTTCGCCCTTCCCCAAGACCTCCTAAGACCGGCCGTGAAGATGCCCGACCGTGAAGTCGGCTCGCCTGAACTCTCCAACGCCTCGTCTGAGGCGCACCGGCCCCTCTCGCGGGGCCGGTGCGTCGGCCCGGCGCTAGCAGTTCTTGAGAAGGCCAACTCGAAACGCGGCCAGTCACAAAGGCGGCGCGCCGGGCCTCCCAGGATCAGAGAGCGCCGACTTCCGCACCATCGGGCATCTTCCGCACCAAGACCGGTCCAAGGAGCTCTAGGGGAAGGTGCTGCCCCTGCGCGCGCGTGAATCAGAAAGGACATCACAACGGGGCACAGGGTCCCGGAGGTTGAACCAACAGGAGATCGTCATGATCGACACCACAAGCGCTACCGCATCCGCTTCTTCCACTGCCACGGTCTGCGAGAGCATGGCCCTCTACGGCGCAGCGCCCGAGCGCGGCGAGCTCGACAGCAGGGTCGTCTGGGACGAGGACGACGCCATCGACGCGCTGAACGAAGCCATCCGCGTCATCGTCGACGGCATCACCGTCGACGGCACGCAGATGGCCGACGAGCGCGAGCCCCTCATGTGGGGCCTGACCAACATGCTGCACTCCCAGGTCACCCGCCTCGACCGCGCCGTCGACCGCATCGCGCCCGAGATGCGCGACCTCGAGAAGGCGCAGGATGGATCGGAGGTGAAGGCGCACGAGCTCGAGACGATGACCGACCGTGCCCAGAACCTCGGCGACCGGCGCGACGCCTTCGAGAAGATGCGCGACCTCGCCGCCGACGCCTACCGCGTCGAGACCGGCGACACATGGCGCCCGAGGCACGGCTCGCACACGAGCCAGACCGGACAGCTCACCTCCGCCGCCATCGACGCCCGCGACTTCAGGCGCGCACGCAAGGACCGCGAGACCCGCGCGCACCTGCCCGAGGGCACCCTGGTCGCCATCACCGGCGGCAAGACCGTTGCCGATGCCGACGCGGTCTGGAGCACGCTCGACATGGCGCGTGCGAAGTACGGCGACATGGTCCTGCTGCATGGTGGCGGTCCCGGCGTCGAGAAGGTCGCCGCAAGCTGGGCCGAGGCCAGAGGCGTCAACCAGGTCGTCTGCCGCCCCGACTGGACCGCGCACGGCAAGGCCGCGCCCTTCCGCCGCAACGACGAGCTGCTCAACTTCCTGCCCAAGGGCGTCATCGCCTTCCCCGGCAGCGGCATCACAGGCAACCTCGTCGACAAGGCGAAGACGTTGGGTATACCCGTGATGACCGTGGCCGCGTAAGCAGCGCGCGCGTCCTCGACAGCGGCCGATCCCCGATGCGGGATCGGCCGCTTCGTCGTGTTTCACGACGAGCGTCACGAGCGGTGTCCCTCGCCGCCCCGGCTTCGACCCCGCATCCGGCTCGGCGCTGCGCACCATCGCCGGACGCTCACCTCGCAGAAGACAGACGGACCGCGGCTCACTCCGCTAAGGCCTGCCTGCGGTCGAACAGCGCGCCGCCATCGCCGGCCTTTGCACCGGCGCGCGCATGGACTGCGCGCGCTCCCGCCTGTGCCGGTGACGACGATCGCGGCGATGAAGATGGCGATGGTGCGCCGACGACTGCGGCCGCCGATATCGTTCTGCAAATCACCTTCGACCCATGGAGTGCAAGTCTCATGCGCGTGCTCGGCGTCGGCGTCGTCGCCGATGGCGACGAGCGCCTCGACGCCTCGCCCGACATTGGTGCCGTCGCGCCTGAACGGCCCGGCGTCACCACGCCCGGCACTCGTGACGATCATGGTGATCGGCCCACTGCGCCGGCCATGATGGCATGCCCCAATTCCGCCGCATTTCCGAACGCCGCCAGGCCAGCGAGAATATCCCCCTGCACGAGCTCGGCAGATCGATCCCCGATCAATGCATCCCGAGCCGTGCCGAGCGCTCCGGCATCGCCACACACGGACAACATAAGTCGCTATTTGTGTCTCTATGGAGCGCGCACCATAAGAAATTCCGCGTATGCTCTACGAAATACGCCCGAATTCCCGGATTCCTGGCCTCACCGTGCCTCCTGCGCCTCCTAAGTGGCTGGGCCTGATAGCCTTTCTGCGGACCCTTGGACCTGTCCTACGCCCTGAGGGCGCTTTCACCCTCACACCCGACGCACCCCAAGGTGCAGAGCTACTTGAGGGGTCAGGAGTGCGCAGGGCTACGCCAGAGCCCTCAGTGCTACGCAGGAGTTCGATGGGAACATGTCCCTGTTTCGGGTGACGGCGCAAGTGTCTGTAAGGATGCGTGTTTCTGTCGACGTGCCCGACCTGCGTCGCGTAGGATTCGTGCTACCGGCCCTGCGCATTACGATGTATTGCATCGCGCATTCGCCCGAATTTTGCCTCGGCCGGCGTGTGATGAGAGGCGGCCAGGACCATAATGGCCCAGAAATCCCGGCGGGCGACGAGCTCGCACAGTCGACCCGATGCCGAAGGGGCTCGTGCCGCTCAGCCGGTCCGGCTGGGACATGATTCCGGACCAACGACGGAGGCTGTCGATGACGACGCCACGCTTCCAGCGCTCGATCAGGTTCTCCCAATCCGAGTGGAACGCGATTTGCGAGGCGGCCGAACGGCGCAACATGAAGCCCGCCGAGTTCGTCCGCGAGGCCGCCGCCGGCGTCGCCGCGCGCGAGGTCGGCCTCGACGACGGCAAGCTGACGCCCGCGCTGGTCGAGATGATCGAGCGAACGTTTCGGGGCGTGCACCTGCTCGCCTACCTCAAGCACGAGGAACTTGCCGCCCTGGGCAGACAGGAAGATTTTCGGCGCGCCACTGAGGCCGGCCAGATTGCGCAGGCGGAGACGCTCGGCCGGGGAGAAGCAGACGACGAGACGTGAGTCCAGGCCTCCTCGTTACGGCTATCCCACCTGGTCTCGCCGTTCCCGGCCGGGTTTCGGATGTCCATGAAGCCTGCATAGTTCGGCGCGGGCGATGCTTCCGAGACGCCGAAGCCGGCAAGGTGAAGCGAGTTCCATGTTCAATCGAGGCCGATAACGGACGGCCGGAGTCAACTCCGCACCTGAATTTGGAGCCGACGAAGCGACGGATCTGCGCGCCCCAAAGCGCCGCCGGGGGCTATTCCGGCGCCTCGATCCCGAGCTCGCGCCATATCCAGCTCGTATCGTAGGGCTTGTGGCGCTGCTGCATGGCGCGGCGATACTCGGTGTTTTCCAACTGCTTCAGCCAGTCGATCACTTTCTCTCGCCCCTTCCTTGTCCCGGCCGCCTGCCGCAGCGTCCTGCCGTCCACCGAGGGGTGCGGATCGTCGAGGATGCGACGGTAGTAGTCGTCGAGGCAGGAGTGGATCACCTGCACCGCTTCTTCGGGTGGAAACTCGGGTTCCACGTCCGATTGCCCCGCCTGTTCGTCCAGCGCCCTCTCCGGATCCTCATGCGAGATCAGCGCTGGTCCGACAAGATCGCCCAGGCAGGACGCCAGGAGGTCCCGTCCCCTCTCGGCTCGCTCGCGAGAGTTGACGAACAGCGTCACTGCCCCCGCATTCATCTCCGCGTGGCCGAGCGACGTGTTGCCGATGACGCTCTCCGATTCAGGAGCGTCGCCCCCTCTGCGGCGGATTGCCATCCGGTGCAGGGGCGAGCCGGGAACGGACCATGTCCAGCTCGGCCCGTCCTCCTCGTCCCTCTCGAAGCACTCGATCCCGTCGAGCATCGTGGCAACTTCCGCCTCGTCGCCCACGACGGGGAAGCGCACCCTGCAGAACACGATCGGCTCGTCGTCGGTGTTGTGCAGCGCAGGCAACGGAGCCTGGGCCTGCAGGAGGGCGTCGAGCAGCCAGACATGCGTGAACATCCGGGCGCCGGCTCCGCCGCCGAGGATGATCTCGCGCACCATGGACCGGATATCCGCCGCCTCTTCGATCTCCTTGCGGGCCTCCTCGGGAATGTCCTCCTCCATCTCCGTCGCCGTCTCGTCGAACATCGACAGGAACAGAAGCGACAGCTCGTGGCGAAAGCGCAGAACGGCGCCGGTGAAGTACATCTTGCCGTTCACCTCAACGACGCGCGCGGCCAAGCGGTCCCACGGTGCCGCCGACTTCGAGCCCAGCTTCTCGTGCACGGTGACCGCATCGCCGCCCCGGATGAGGTCATGGACCGTCATGCTGCGCCCCGGATCGATGCCGACGACCTCGTAGAGAGACACCGTGGAATCCCTGAGCGACTCCAGGTAGCGCCTGCCCGGCGCGGTCTCCCGCCAGCCGCGCCGCTTCAGATAGTCGTCGACGACGTTCACTTCGTCGTCCTCGCCGAAGCGGGCGGTGAAGAAGTCCTCCACGATGAAGACACCCAGCATCTCGGCGGCGTCGCCGAGAAGCTCTTCGAACTCGTCCTCGGATACATCGAGGATGTCGGCAACGGGTGCGACGTGAGCATCGTAGATGTCGAGTTGCCACTCCACCCACTCGTCCCTCACCGACCACCTGATGAGGTTCTCGGTCGCCTTGTCGAAACGGGAAGCACTCATGGCCACTCGTGGCGGGTGGGTCTGACGGTTTCGTCGGCGCGGCACCGCCTACGGTAGTTGGGATCGCCGGAGGCTACAACGCGGGCTTCGACACGCGGGTCATGACGAGCTTTGCCTCGGCGGTGCGGTTGCAAGGCACCATGCACATAGCAGGCGGCTGGATGATCCTACAGTTCGAGTTCCAGCTCGTATTCGATCTGCTTGGGCGCGCGCTCCTTCACCCGTTCCGGCGCCTTCGCGGGCTCCGGTGCCCTCGCCGGTTGAGGCGCCGGTACGGGGCGCGGTGCCTGGGCGGGTGGCTGCTCCCTCTCCGGTTCCGGCGTTCTTGCGGGCGTCGGCTGCCGTGTCCTCTCCGGTTTGCGGGCCGGCGCTTCGGGCTCGATATCGGGCTCCCTGCTTCTCGCCGGCGCAGGCGTCCGCATTCCTGCAGGATCGCGGACCGGCGCATCCCGCTCGATCCGCGTTTCCCTGCTCCTGGCGTCTTCGCGTGCCTGCGCCTGCCTGGCCCGCTCCGCACTCTTCGCTCTTTCCGCCGCCGCAGCGGCGACGACGCCTTCCAGCGCCGAGACGCGCTCCCCGGTCGCCGTCTCCAGGCGGTCGCACAAGGCCTTCGCGTCGTCCGTGACCAGCTCCGCCCGGTGCCGCGCGCGGCTGATCTCGACGTAGAAGCTCTTCTGCGTGGTCAGGTGGGGGTGATTGGCCTCCATCACCGCGATCACGTTGTCGACCGTGCGTCCCTGGAACGCGTGCACCGTGGACGCCCAGGCGTGGTCCACGTGCCGCAGCTGCGCATGGTCGCGGCGGAGGTCCAACCTGCGGCCGTCCTCCAGCAGGAACGATACCCGGTCTTCCCGCACCGCCGTCACTTCCGCCGCATGGCTGTTCATCAACCCGAGCCTGGCGTCGTTGCGGGTCCAGCGGATGCGGTCGCCGGCACGAAGCTCCATCGGCTCGACGCGGTACACCTCGACGGCGCCGCGCAGGGCGCCCACCTGGCGCGGGCGCCAGGGTATCGCCTCGCCCTTGCGGCCCTCCAGCGTGACCACGCCGGGTGCACCGGCCCCGAGCACGCGGCGTTCGTCGCCCTTCTCCACGCCGAGGCTCCTGTAGGCACGGTGGAAGGACACGACATCCCCCGGCGCATAGTTCGCCGCCTGCATCTTCTCGGCAGTGGTATACCCGCGCGAGACCAGCCGCTCGCCCTCAAGCCCCGGTCCATGAATGACGCCCTCGCGGGCGAGGCGCTCGCGGATGTGGCCGTTGACGCTCTCGCGCATCGCATGGCTCGGCGCCATCAAGCCGGTGTTCTCACGCTCTTCGGCAGAGAGCCTCAGCCAGCGGGCCGCCGCAGCGCCGGCGAGATTGTCCGCCTTCACCTCCGCCACGCTCTCGCCCAGCTTGCCGAAGGCCGCACGCACGTCGCCCGCGAGGCTCGCGCGCACCGCCTCCTTCAGCGCGGGGTCCTTCTGCCGAAGTATCTCGTCCATCACCACCGTCTTCATGCCCGCCCGCTGCAACTGTGCGAAGGGCTTGCCCGCATCCACGGCATCCAGCTGCTTCTCGTCTCCCACCAGGACGACCCGAGATATCCTGAGCCTGTCGGCGATCCGCAGCAGATCGCGCGCCTGCACGGTGGAGGCCAACGAGCCCTCGTCCACCACCAGCACCGTCTTGCGGAAGGAAGCGCGCATCCTGCGCTCGGCGCCGGGCGTGAGCCGCCCCTCCGCCACGCCCGCGTTGCGGGCGAGGAAGCGCTGCAGCGTCTCGCTGCGGATGCCGGCCTCGGTGCCGAGGGTGGCGGCCGCCGATGCCGAGGGTGCCAGGCCGACCATGCGCCAGCCGCTCTTGCCCGCGAGAGAGCGCGCCCTGTCCAGCATCGCTGTCTTGCCCGTGCCGGCATAGCCCTGCACGCCGACGACCCGGTCCTTCGACGAGAGGATCGTGGTCACCGCCTCCTTCTGGCCCTGGGTCAGGCGGCCGTTGTGGAGCAGAGGCGCCGCGATCCACTTGCGCATCACCGGCTTCGAGCGGCCCTGGCCGCGCTCCATGAGCGCGATGGTCTCGGTCTCGTCGATGAGAGCCTTGTCCGTGGTGAGCGCGTCGCCCAGCACTGGCGTCCTCGCCGCATGGAGGGTGCCCGTCTTCTCCATCTGCCCCACGGCGGCCTCGGCCTCTTCGATATTCACCTTGCCGGGGTTCCAGGCGAGGGTGGCGGTGAGCAGGTCGGTGCGGGCGAACACGGCCTCTCGTTCGGAGAGGTGCGCCACCGCCCAGGCGGCGGCGCGCTCGGCCTCCGCCGTGACGCCGGGCTCTGCCTCGCGGTCGTGGCCGGCAGAAGGCAGGGAGCGCTCCGGATACGCCGCCTGCCAGTGCCGGGCCTCGGCAACCATGCCGTGTGCGTCGAAGCCCAATTCCGAGGCCTGTCTCTGCCAGGTCTCGCGCAATGCCTCCTTGTCGACGTCGCGCTTGTGCGAGCGCGTGACCAGCGCCGCGCGTTCCGCCACGCGCTGGTTCGCCGCCGGATCGCCGAGACCCCGTGAAGCCATCGCCGCCTCGATCTCGGCGCGTCGTGTCGAATAGGCATCGATCACTGTGCGAGAAACACCTGCGATCTCGAACCGCCCGTCGGCGTGCGTTTTCTCGACGGCATACCCCAGCTCCTCCAGGCCCCGCGCCAGCTCGGCCCGGTAGAGAGCGCCGATCAGCATCTTCGACGCATACAGCTTCTCGTTCGCCATGGTGCGCCACTTGCGATCCTCCCCTTGCACCATGTTGGCGATCACCGCGTGCGTGTGCAGCTGCGGGTCCAGGTTGCGGGACGTGTCGTGTCTGAAGGTGGCCGCGACGATCGACTGACCGCCGGTGCGCACCATGCGGCCGAGCTCGGGGTCCATCATCCTGGTCTCGGCCGCGTTGGCCTCGATCCAGGCCAGCGCCCTGCGCACGGCGGCATCGTGGACGCCCACGATGCGCTCGTCGCCACCGATCAGCGCGGCCAGCGAGACGGACTTGGATGCAGAAAAGGTGAGGTCGCGGCCGGGGCGGTGCTCGATCTCGCCCTCCCTGTTCCTGCGGCCGAGCCGGAGGCCGGAGCCGTCGGGGACCTCGCCCGCGAGGATGTCGGTGAAGAGGTCGGGATCGACGGTGCCCTCCAGGCCCAGGGCCTCTGCACCCTTGCCGAACCAGGCGCTGGCCTCCCGGTGGGCGGCGTCATCCTTCGCGTAGTAGCCATCTCTTTCATAATAGGAGACGCCCTGCGCGGCAGACGCCACGGCGCCGATGGAGACCACCATCAGTAGAAGTCCTGACTGGCGCGGCGGCGCCGTCTCCCGCGGCCGCGCCGACTGGCGGCGGATAGCGGCCGGTCGTTCGATCCCGGCATTCTGTCAGCGGAGGCGCCGCCCTCGCCCTGGGGCTCTGGCGACGGGCCGCCTTCAGAGCCTTCGTCGCGAGCGGCGTCACGACGCTCTTGCGAGGGGCCGGGCTTTGGCGAGGCGCCGCCACCGGCTTCGGATTTGCGGACATCGCGGGAAACTTGCCGCTGACGGTGCGGCATGCGGCTCGTCGGTTCGGAACGCCTCGGGTTGGCAGAATCGTCGAGCAGGGCGGGCGGTGATGCCGTCGGTGCCGACGGGGAGATCGCCGGCAGGCGCGTGCCTGATGGATCGTCTTGCGCCTTGTTGCCGAGGCGATGGTCGAATCGAAGACGGGCTTGGCCACGAGGCGCCTCCGCAGCATCCGCCCGGTGCTGCCTCCCCAACCGCACGGCTTCGAACAGCCTGACCGTCAGCTTGCCGAATGCTGCGGGAACCGCGGCACTTCCTCGCCGCCGCGCAGGGCCGTAGGCCGCGGCCTCCGCCGCATAATGTTTGCCAACCGTCGAATTTGCGTCCTCACGCTCCACGCTGCCGCTGTGCGCGTATCCCTTCGCAGTCTTCCGGACGAACCGCACGGACACCGGGAGGAAGCACAGAATTGAATTGACCCGGCGGACGATCCGGCGTCGGAGCGAGAGGGCCACACGCCTCTCTCCGGCGCCCCGGCGGCGCCTGGAGTTTCGCCAGTGAACGATGCGCAAGACGACGACGGTTCCGATCAGGAGGCCGGCACCGATGCCGCCGCCCCACAGCGCAGCACCGAGAGCATCGCCCAACATGCGGTCGCGCAGGTCGAGGATATAGCCATGCCTCGTGATGGCGTCGATGGTCCAGACCAGCACTTCCCCGTCCAGGTCGCGGATCTTCTTGGTCTTGCCTGACGTGAACGGAAGGAACAGCAGGAATTCGCCGAGCACGTAGACGCCGAAGACGTGCCAGTCGTGCGCCGTGTATCTCGCGACGGTGGTCCAGACCGCCGCTCCCAGCCCGAACACGGCGGCGACAAAGACGAGGAACCAGGCGAACGCGTACCAGTCGCGCCAGTCCCGCCAGACGATATACAGATCGATCGCTTGGACCAGCCTCTTCATGGTGACGCCTCCGCTGTTGAAGCCTCCGCTGTTGAAGCCTCCGCTTCTGCGGGGAGCGGCCCCGCCCCAGCCGTCACGGAGGGGACCGGCCAGTCCCCCGAACAGGGCGCTCCGGCCCCCGGCGACGGTCACCGAGGCCCGAACCGTGTCGCGCGGCGGCGGAAGAGACGCGTTCGTGCCGTCCACGCCAAAACCGCGGCCTGCCAGGCGGTCGCACCGTTCTGCGGCATCGGCGGTGCGAGCGACGAAGCGCAGAGGCTCTATGGGGAGAACTCTCCCCATAGAGCACTCGCCGGATCGATGTCCGCCGCTGCCGGCACCTGCCCAGCTTCCGGACCTGCCTCCGTGTCCTCCGCGTTCAAGGCGAGACCGCAAGCACACTCAACCGCCTTTCACCTCGCTCTACGGACGAACAGTCGTCCAGGCTCGGGCGCCTCCGCCGTGCAGGTGCCCAGGCAGGAATGCCGGAAAGCAGACAGCGGGTCCGATTGCCGAGGCGACGGAACGACCAGAAGCAGACCGGCGCCGACGGTCATGGCCCCGAATTCCCGGTGCCGTCATCGTCGTCGTCCCCGTCTTCCGGGACCGCGTCCGTGAGGCCGTCGTCGGAGGTCGAATGCCGGCGCCGCGCCACTGCCCACTTCAGGACTTCGGACAGCAGATAGCGCACGAGTACGCTGCCGACGACATAGAAAGGCGGGCCCCCACCGCGTGATCGGTAGCTCTCCAGCGTGCGGTGGCTCAGGCCCACATACGCCGCCACTTCCCGCGTGGTCATGAGGCGAGTGTTCTCGTCCATCTTCTCTCTCCCTTGTGTCGTGCCCCATCGACCGGAAACCCCGCTCCGGCCTGAGCACGAAGCCGGGACCGCTCATTGCCCTCTCGCCGAACCTTTGCGGCTCGATGCCGGTCTCCTCGAGGAAGGCCTCCTGCAGGAAGCCGGGGCCGATGGGCTCCAGGCTTTTGGGGGCCGGCACCGTGTCGGCAGTGCCGAGGCGCACGTCCGAGCCCCGGCCGAGGCGGCCAGGTAAGGGCGCGTCGCCGGGCACGGCGCTGCCGAGGGCGCAATGCGAGAGATGCTCGCGAGCGATGTACGCCTCGACGCTGTGCACCTCGGTGCTGTGCGCCTCGGTGCTGTCGATCAGCGCCCGACGGCTGCCTGGGGCAATACGGTCGATGTGGAGTGATGTGCTCATGGGAGAACATATAGAGATCAAACTCCTGCCGGCAACTGTAGGAAATCCTCCAAAAAACTGTAGGGAAAAGGCTATTTGCTATAGCAATTGGCTAAACGCGACGACATAAGACGACATGAGACGACAGGAGTACGCTGGAGTACGATCCAGTATGGAGATCAAATGTTCGTGATGCCGGCACGGTCCTTCCGGGCGCGAGAATTCGCCGCCATCCGCCGCAGCCGCTACAGGGTTGGCGGTCAGGGGGAATTCGGAAGGCGCAGGGTGCCTGCCGCCGGTTCCATCGTGATGCCCGCGGAACTCATTGATGGTGAGACCGAAGAGTTGCGCCGCGTAGCACGATGCCGGCGGGGGCAGACTGTCCATCGCGACCATGTCGCCGGCCTCAGGCGCGGACGACACCGGCACCTGCCCGACGTGCGTGAAGAGGACGGTGCCGTGCATGGCGTTGAAGAGCCCCGTGGGTCATTCCGCTCAGCCTGAGCGCGCCGACAATGATCATGTTCTCCAATGCCCGTGGAGCATCGGCACCCGATGTTGTTTCGGTGGGAGAGGTCGAAACCGGGAACGCCGGAGGCGCGAACTGCTGTGCCGGCAACCCGTCAGCCGCCCATTGCCGGTATCTCGGTCTGGCTCAGCGCCTCAGGCGCGCCGTCTGTCAGTTCGAACACGAAGACCTCCTTGGGCTGGCCGTGGTGGCGCCAGCGCGCCGGCCCACCGGGCTCACGGGCAAAGCCGCGCGTCAGCCCCAGCGAGCGCCAGTTGGCGGCGCGGTAGCAGGTGCCGGCGAAGCGCGAGATGTCCACAAACGTCTCCGCCAGAAGTGCCGGGTATCCGTGCGCCGCATGCATGTCCTGCGACAGCCACCGCAGGCTCAGCCGCAGCACTCGCGAGGCCAGGTTGGGCACCCGCTCAGGCGTCAGGATGACGAAGCGTGAGTTGTTGGCGATCAGATGCAGGCGCTGGAACTGCTGCTCCGCCGACCACCCGATCCAGCGATCCCGCGCGCCCAGCTTGAACGCGCCGGGCTGCCAGCCGATCAGTGCGAGCCAGGTCTCGCCATGAACCGCGACATAGCGCAGTCCCTTGCTGATGACGCCGTGGAACCGCAGATAGTGGTGCTCCTCCACCAACGGTTCCCAGCGCCGGTGCTCCTGTGCGCCCCAGATCGGGCGCACTGTGACCGCGCGCAGATCAACGGACGAAGATCCGGGATCGGCAGCGTCGCCATGAACGGCACACTGCCACATCGAGAACGGAATGGCCGACCCCAACTTCAGCTCAACCCGCTCAACGAACGGACAATATATTCGTCCTGAGTGCTGTCGGAGAGTGCTTGACGCCACCGCGTCAACCTGACACATTCATTCTCATAAATAGCGGGATGACAAGGACAATCCGTGAAAGGCGTATGCCTGATCGTCGTACTCGCGACGTTAGCAACGACCAATGCTGCCGCGCATCCGCAATCGAAGACGCAGCATCAAACATGGTACTGTGGCAAAGATTTTGTGACCTTCTCGGTTACGAGAGGCAAGTATTCCGAAACAAAGACAATTCGGAAGTCAGATGTCACTGGTCTCGATCATGCAGGAAATTCAGCCAGAATCTGGATTCGTCGCTCTGTGAGGGACCACGAGAGTATCATTGAGCAATTCCAGCTTGCGTCAGGCGCCTCCGAATACGAGTCCCTTGTGCGATGCCTGAATTGACCAAAGAGGAGTGGAGCACATGTCAAGAACCTCACTGGGTCTCATCTTTCTGTGCTTGATGGTAGCCGTAGGCTCTACGGCGAGGGCACAGGACCTTCTCGAATGTCTCAACAATAGTGAACTGGTGGGGACGTGTTTCGATTCGGGGCCTATTTCCAATGCCGCAGATGAACACTTTTCGAACTTGCTCGAGGAGTACGCCACAGAAGGAGCAGGGATCTGGACCCCTTCTGCCACGGAGCGATTTCAAGGGTACTTGTCTAAGTAATGAACCCGGAAGATGACTCAAGCGCGCCTCAGCGCGAAGCCGAGGGTTCGCGTCACCTCGCGATAGTGCAGACTTATTTCGCTAGTCTGTTGGCCATTACCGCCGTCGGGGTCGTCGGCCTGCTCTCAGGATACTTGGTGGGGCACACCGGTTTAAACCACCCTCAAGTGACTGGCGCCGTCGTCCCTGCCGTGATCACAGGCATAGTAGCTGGGATTCTCTGGTTAGTTGTCAAGAGCACGAACATTAGAATTATCGTCGGCAGTCTCTCGGTGCTCCTCTTTTGCGGACTCTTCTTTCTGGGAGGTAACTTAGGTGTCAGCGAGCGGGCGAAGGACAACACCAATGCGACCAACAACGCACGGAAATTGGAGAGGCAGCACCACTTCGACCACCTAGAGTGGTGCTCTGACATCGAATACAGAATCAACAACCTTCGAAATAAGGCGAGCCTCCCCCCGTTGAGTAGCGAGTATTTCTGTCGCCAGAAGCGGTAGTTTCAGACATCCTGACCTCATGAATTTGGTGCTTTGATCTGGAGTGTGTAGAGTTGTGTCGAAGCGCTTGAGATTCGAGCGTTTCTTTGCTGTTTCAGGCGGCGTATTCATTGACCGTAGTAGCTGGGTCTGCTTTTTCGGTGGTAGGGTTTTCGTGGCTCTAACCGTGTCCACTACCCTCCCTCTTTGCTCTCCAGAGGCGGTTCCGATCAGCAATATTTGCTTTGTTATTCTGATCTCGGTCGACACGCACACGCACCTTACCAATCTGGTTCCGTTTGACAGCTATGCCGCTGAAGTCCGTGTCGCGATGCTTCTGCGGATCGGCCGGCTGGCTGTGGTCAGGTTGGCTAATCTGTTGCTCACGCTCAGCCGCAGGTGCTGCTGGCGGGAGTCGCGCGAGATTCACGTTGTGCCGAATGTCGACGTGCCCGTGAGGTGACGGACGCCGGCGGCTTGGCGATCACCAGTGGTTTTAGCATCGATCTCCGAGACGGTTCGGCGGCTCGCCGTCGCGATCACGGGAGGTGAGTTGTGGCTGCCCTGTGACCGAAACCGGCCCGCCGTCGTCATTTTCACCGAGAGAGTGCCGTCAATGCCCTCTCTACACGAAGCCTGCGCGTCGAGTGAACACGGAGCGAAGACCGGACACCAAGCCCGGATCTACGTGCTCCTCGAGCATAAGAGCAATGTCGACGCCGGCACGCCCCTTCAGATTCTGAAGTATATGGCCAACATCTGGCTCCGCGAGATCGAGGGCGGCACCGCCAGGGACAGGCTCCCCCCGATCATCCCGCTCGTGTTCTACCACGGCCAGGGTCGATGGACGGCGGCCCGCTCTGTGGCGGAAATGATCGAGGCGCCCGACGAGCTGGCACCCTTCCTGCGGGAGTTCGCCTACGTGCTACACGACCTCGGGGAGATAGCGCCGCTTAGACTGTCCCGAACGCCCGAGGTGCGGGCCGGGCTTCTGGCGCTCAAGATGGTCCATGCCGACGCCATCCCGCCTGACATTCTCGATCAGATGACCGGCGGGCCGGTTGCGGGAAGCGAGTTCGAGCGCCATATTGTTCGTTACATCGCGGAGCGCATGAACCTGACGCCGCCCTTGCTGGAGGCGTGGTTGCGCCGGACGAAGCCGGACCGCTGGGAGGCGCTGATGGGCACTGTGGCGGAAGCCTGGATCGAACAGGGAAGAGCAGAGGGGATCGAGAAGGGCCTCGCCCAGGGCATCGCCACGGGCCAGGCCGGACTGCTTCTTCGCCAGCTGGAACTGCGTTTCGGTGAATTGCCGGTCACCGTTTGCGAGCGCGTTCGCGGCGCGTCGGCCTCCGAGCTCGAAGCCTGGGCCGTGGCGGTGCTGGTCGCGGCCAGCCTCGACGAGGTGCTGGCGGTCAAACCCGGGTCCTGACTTCCGGGCGGCTGCCGCCCCACCGGTAAATGCGAGTTCCGCTCTGACTTATCGATTCGCTCGGGAAACGTCGTGATGGCAACGGCCGTCCCGGAATTGCTGACGGTGTGGCGTTGCGTCGCGGAGCCCGGCATCTTCAACACGACAAAGCCGGCCCACCAGCTTGGCGTCGTCAAGCGGTTGGATGATTGGAGAGCAAATTGGCTCGCCAGAACTCCGATAGCGACGAGGCCGCGCGCATTCGCGACCGCCTCGCTCGGCTCGATGCCGAACGCGATGCCCTGAAGGCACGGCTTGCCGAGCTCGAAGCCCAAGATCAAGGCGCGCCGAACGACAGCTCGAATTGTGAGCAGGTAACCGAGCGCTCGCCTGCGCGTGAGAAGGTCGCGCTGTTCCGATCGCTCTTCCGCGGCCGCGACGAGGTCTATCCCAAGCGCTGGGAGAACACCCGGACCCGAAAGTCGGGATACGCGCCCGCCTGCAGCAACGAGTGGAAACCGCAGGTATGCGGCAAGCCCAGGATCAAGTGCGGCTCATGCACCAACCAGGCCTTCCTTCCTGTCACCGACGAGGCGATGGTCGACCACCTGCGCGGCCGCCACACGCTCGGTGTCTATCCCATGATGGCGGACAGCACGTGCCACTTCCTGGCCGCCGACTTCGACAAGGAGACATGGCGGAAAGATGCCGAAGCTTTTCTCGCCGTGTGCCGCTCGAAGGGCGTTCCGGCGGCCCTGGAGCGCTCGCGCTCGGGCAATGGTGGTCATGTCTGGATTTTCTTCGCCGAGGCCGTGCCCGCGATACTCGCCCGCCGCCTCGGCGCCCATCTTCTCACCGAAGCCATGGAGAACAACCCCGACATCGGCTTCAAGTCCTACGACCGGCTCTTTCCGAGCCAGGACACTCTGGCGGATGGTGGGTTTGGCAACCTCATCGCGCTACCCCTGCAGGGCGGCCCGCGCGAGAGCGGCAACAGCCTGTTTCTCGACGACGAGTTCGAGCCTTGTGCCGACCAGTGGGCCTTTCTGGCCACGGTTGGCCGCCTGAGCCTGGCGGAGGCCACGGCCATCGTCGACGAAGCCAGCAGGCAAGGCCGAGTCGTCGGCTTGCGCCTTCCGGTCGAAGAGGAAGACGAGAAGCCCTGGACGGCGCCGCCGTCGCGGCGGCGGTCTCCGCCGGCAATCTCCGGCACGCTCCCCGAGCGGATCGACGCGGTTCTGGGTGACCAGCTCTACGTGCCGCGCGAGGGCCTGCCGCCGGGTCTGGTCAACCGGCTCGTCCGCCTCGCAGCATTCCAGAACCCGGAATTCTATCGTGCACAGGCGATGAAGCGCTCCACCTTCGGCATCTCCCGCATCGTCGCCAGCGCCGAACTCCTGTCCCACCACATCGCCCTGCCGCGCGGCTGCCGCGCGGCGATGGAGCAGTTGCTCGACGAACTCGACATCGCCTGTCATGTGCGCGACGAACGCAACGTCGGCCGGCCTCTCGATATCGCCTTTCTCGGCGAGTTGATCCCGGAGCAGCAGGCGGCGGCCGAGGCCCTGCTGGCACACGAGACCGGCGTGCTGGCGGCAGCGACGGGGTTCGGCAAGACGGTGGTCGCCGCCTCCGTGATTGCCGCGCGCAAGGTGAACACGCTCATTCTGGTTCACCGCAACCAGCTGATGGATCAGTGGGTCGCGCGGCTGGGGGCGTTCCTGGATCTTCCGAAAGGCGCGATAGGACGTATCGGCGGAGGCAATCGAAAGCCGGGCGGCATCGCCGATGTGGGCACGTTGCAGAGCCTTGAGCGCGACAACGTGGTGGACGACGTCGTGGCCGACTACGGACATCTGGTGGTCGACGAGTGCCACCATCTCTCGGCGACCAAGTTCGAGATGGTAGCGCGGCGTGCCAAGGCCCGTTACGTCCTCGGGCTGTCGGCGACGGTCACGCGCCGGGACGGTCATCATCCCATCGTCTTCATGCAGTGCGGCCCGGTGCGGTACCGGGCGAGCGCCAAGGCGGAGGCGCGCCGCCACCCGTTCAGGCATCGGGCGATCCTGCGTCCGACTTCGTTCAGGTTGCCCGGCAACGACGACGAAGATCGTCCGCCGATCCAGAACATTTACGCCGCGCTGGCCGACGATGAAGCTCGCAACGCGCTGATTTTCGACGATGTGCTGACGGCGCTGGAAGCGGGCCGCTCACCGATCCTTCTGACCGAGCGCAAGGACCACGCCGACCGCTTTGCGGAGAGGCTCGGCCGTTTCGCCCGCAACGTGATCCTTCTGCGCGGAGGCATGGGGGCGAAGCAGCGCCGTGAGGTCATGCAGCGTCTCGAAGATGTACCCGATCACGAGGAGCGTGTTCTCGTCGCGACTGGCCGCTATATCGGTGAGGGGTTCGACGACGCCCGCCTCGATACGCTGTTCCTGACCATGCCGATATCGTGGAGGGGGACACTCGCTCAGTATGTCGGTCGCCTGCACCGCAATCATCCGGAGAAGCGCGAGGTGCTGGTCTACGACTACCTCGACGACGCCGTGCCGGCGCTTCGGCGCATGGCAGCAAAGCGCGTTCGCGGATACGAGAACCTCGGCTACACGGTCGAGACGCCCGATGCGCTGAGCATCAAGCGAGACTCTTCGGGCGATGCATAGCGGAGGAGGAGGCGTCGCCGCGATCAACGGCCGACAATGTCGCGCCTTGCATCCGGCTCATCGCCCGCGGCGCGTTCTTCGGCATGCGCCACCGTGGTGAAAGCCGAGTTGATCGCCTGTTTAGGTCCGCTCCGGATCGATCCAAACGCCTCTCCACGTTCGCTATCGGTTTCAGGGGATCCGCCATACCGCCGAATTCGGCTTGGCCACCATCACCGCCTTCATGACGATGTCATCGTACGCGCCGTCGAACCTGGTGTGATCGTCGTGACCAGCGTTGTTCCAGAACATTCCGTGCGAGCCGTGCCTGACGCGTACGTGGGCGTACGTCGTAAAGGCCCTCGATCGCTACGAGAGCGACATGTCGACCAGGCTGTTCGTGTGGGACCAATTTCCGGGCGCCTACCCCACACTCCTCGGCAACATCGCGGTGAGTCGGGCCCGCGTGATCCTGAAATTCATGGAAGACGCGGGCCAGACTTTCGCCCAGGCCCACAACGCGCTGAACATGCTGGGGCCAGAGACATGGTAGACCTGAGCATGTGCACAAGGGGGGCTATGGCTGACAAGATGACCGTCGGACGGTTCATCCTCCTCCCGCTGGGTTTGGCGATCGCGTGCGCGGTCCTGGCGGTGATCATGCTTCAATTTGTTCAGCTATGAGGATGCGGAGCCAACGGGGCTGGGCGGCGCCGTGTGGGACGGGAGCTATCTTTGCGCCTTCAGTTCCCGAACCAGGGCTCGCACTAGAGCATTTTTCGATCTTAGAGAATCTTTAGAATTTTCAATCGCTTGGATTTGTGATTCAAGATGCAGGCTGGTGAAGGAGGCCAGCCTGCATGACACGACCTCTTTCGAATGATCTGCGTCGCCGGGTGGTGACGGCGGTGGTAGACGGCGGCATGACCCGCCGGGGCGCGGCAAGGCGCTTCGGGATTGCGCCGTCGACGGCGATCAAGTGGGTCGATGCCTGGCGCCGCACGGGGAGCTATCGCCCCAGAGCGCAAGGCGGCGACAGGCGCTCGCGGCGGATCGAGGCCCATGCTGAGGTGGTGCTTGCGCTGGTCGACGAGACCCCAGACATGACGCTGGCGGAGATCGCCACCCATCTGGAAGACGAGCACGGTCTGCGGGTCTCCCAGAGTACCGTGTGGCGCTTCTTCCACCGCCGCGGCATCACCTTCAAAAAAACGGCGCACGCCAGCGAGCAGCAGCGCCCTGACGTGCTCAGGCGCAGGCGCGCCTGGGTCGACACCCAACCCGATCTCGACCCTGAGAAGCTCGTCTTCGTCGATGAAACAGGCGCTTCCACCAAGATGGCGCGACGATGCGGCCGGGCTCCTCGCGGACATCGCTGCCGCGCGCCTGTACCCCATGGGCACTGGAAGACCACAACCTTCGTCGGCGCCTTGAGGCTGAGCGGAATGACCGCACCCATGGTGCTCGACGGTGCCATGCACGGGGCCGCTTTCTTCGCCTACGTCGAACAGGTGCTGGTGCCCGCGCTCGAGCCCGGCGACATCGTGGTGATGGACAACCTTGCCTGCCACCGCAGCGCCGCCGTGCGCGACGCCATCCAAAGCGCCGGGGCCGAGTTGCGCTTCCTGCCGCCATACAGTCCCGACTTCAACCCGATCGAAATGGCCTTCTCCAAGCTCAAGGCCTCCCTCAAACGACGCGCCGCCCGCTCCGTCAACGAACTCTGGGAGGCCATCGGCGAGGCCACAGACACCTTCACACCCGCTGAGTGCCAAAACTACTTCGCTGCTGCGGGATATGACTACGTGTGATCGGATAGCGCTCTAGTACTACAGTTTCGTTTTACTGCTCTGTATGGCTCTCTGGGCCGAACGGCTGCGGAGAGGTGGATCGATGAGCGTGGCGGATTGGTCGGGCTCGCTTCTGGAATGGGAGCGCGAGCTGGGGTTGTGGAAGCTGCGTCTGGGCCCGGTATTCGGGCGTCGTGAGGTGCGCGAGACGGGGAGCGCGTTTTTGGACGGCCTGCTGTCGGGGATCGCGCGCAAGACGGGCTGGATGATGGCGGAACAGGCGGGGCTGTCCCGGCCGTGGCGGATGCAGGCGCTTCTGGGCCGCAGCCGCTGGGATGCCGAGGCGCTGCGGGACGAGGTCCGAGCCTATGCGCTCGAGGCGCTGGGCTGCCCGGACGGCGTGCTGGTGGTCGATGAGACGGGCTTCGTGAAGAAGGGCCGGCATTCGGTCGGTGTTGCCCGCCAGTATTCGGGGACGGCGGGTCGTGTCGAGAACAGCCAGGTCGGTGTCTTTCTTGCCTACGCGGGCCATCTTGGGCAGGCGCTGATCGACCGCCGGCTTTATCTGCCGCGCGCGTGGGCCGAGGACGGCGCACGTCGGGCCAAGACGCAGGTGCCCGACGAGATCGTCTTTGCGACCAAGCCGGCGCTCGCCCGCGCGATGATTGCTGCGGCGCTCGATGCGGACCTGCCCTGCGCCTTCGTTCTCGCCGACGCGGTCTATGGCTCAGATACCCGGCTGCGGCGCATGCTGGAAGAGCGAGGACAGAGCTATGTGCTGGCGGTGCGCAGCAACCACACTCTGCGCTTTGTCACCCCGTCCGGGCTGATCGAGACCGATCCCGCGACCATGGCCGATGATCTGGACGACGGGGCCTGGGCGGCCCATGCCGCCGGCGAGGGCAGCAAGGGCCCAAGGCTCTACGACTGGGCTCGCATCGCCCTGGGCCGGCCCTGCGACGAAGGGCCGGAACGATGGTTGCTCATCCGCCGTTCCCGCAACGATCCGAACAAGCGGGCCTACTCTCTCGTCTTCTGCCCCCAAGACACCACGCTCGCCGAACTCGCCGGTGTCGCAGGCCTGCGATGGACCATCGAGGAGTGCTTCCAGAGAGCCAAGGACGACCTCGGCCTCGACCATTGCGAGGCCCGCTCCTGGCACGGTTGGCATCGCCACATCAGTCTCGTCATGGCCGCGGCCGCCTTCCTCGCCAAACTCGCTGCCGAGCTGCGAAGCGCCGCATCCGGCAAAGAGAACGAAACGAGTCCCAACCCGCCAATCGCCGCCTGATGCTCCTCGCCGCCCTCGTGCCTTCGGTCCCCGAAATCCAAACCCTTCTCGCTCGCTTGATATTCAAACCGTCGCAAAGAGCTTCCGACATCATCCAGTGGTCTCTATGGCGACGGCAACACCAAGCCTCAGCGGCTGTCTCTCACTACAAGAAACGAACATAAACGCAACTGTAGTACTAGTGGTCGCCCACTCGCCTTCTTACTTACTGCGCAGCGCAGCATCGCGCTCGTTCGTACCTTTGTGGCCGGAGGGCAGGTAGCCGAAGCGCTCCATTTGGGCGCGGTGACGCTCCACCACGCGGCGGACCTGCGCGTCGTCCAGCACCTCCCGCCAGCCGCCCTCCTTGCCGGCACGGAAGAAGCGCTCCTGCGACGGGGTGCGCTCGATAAAGCCGGTGCGGTCCTCCTGCGCGCGCAGTGAGCGGAAGGACGAGTACCGCATCGCCCGCTCCAGGCGCTCGCGCGGCGGCTTGAGGCCGAGGAAGGCCGAAATGGCGCGAAAAGTCGGGCCGGGCCGGCGGCTCATGTCTTCGTAGCGCACGACGTGGAGCTGCGGATGCGAGCTGGCGGTCCAGCTCTCGACATGGGTGGACCAGTCGCTGTGGTGCTCGGGCACTTGGTCCGCCGACGCGGGAGAATGGAATCCCCTTGTCTCCATGAGCGTGATGACGTCGTCCGTCGGCTGGCCCAGGTGGTGGGCGTATGAGACGACCACGTCGAGCGGGTTGCGCACGACGTAGATCGCCCCTGCCGTGAGCGACTGGGTAATCATAGGCACGCCGTCGACTTCGACGAGGGCGTTGTGGGTCTTGACCATGACGGTATCGGGCGCGCTCTCGGCGATGAGTGCGTGCACCCTGGGCCTGAGGCGCGCAAGATCCTCCCCGCCCAGCGCCGCCGGCGATCGGGAATCGAACCGCTCGTACCAGTGCGCTTGGCTGTCGCCCGCTGTCAACTCGGACATTCGGTTGATGTCAAAGGGCGCGCGCGAATTCCGCAGCAGGTTATGCAGAAAGGCGCGTAGCCACGTGTTGCCCGACTTGGGGTAGGAGGCGAGCCACAGGATACCGCTCATATGCAAATTGCCAGTGGCCACCCCTCGGAAACAAGCTTAAGTAGAGGGAGCGGCCGAAGCCGCTCCCCCAAAGCCATAGACGACGATGTTCCACGCCTAGAAGTTGAGCATCGTCCCCAGAAGGATCTGAGTGAAGTCGTCCATGCCCTTCTCGCCCGCGCCGATCTGCAGCCCGAGATCGACTCCCGCTCCGAGATTGTAGTTGGCATTGAAGGTTACGATGCTGCTGTTCTCGGACTCGCTATCACCATACTGAACGCCCAGCATCATGGGGCCGTCGGTCCAGGACACGCCGACATCGGAATGCGAGTTCGATACTCCGCCGATTTCCTGATCGTACACGGCACCGCCGAGCGCGATCTGGTCGATGCTGATCGAGGCCCCGTAGCGCAAGCCCGAGGGATCTTCACCGCCGCCCTCGTTCGTGTAGCCCTCGTAGCCGACATTGGTGCTGAAGCTACCGCCCATGACGTCGACCGAGTAGCTAAGGGCGACAGATACCCCCTCCGAGTTCTGCCCCGCTTCGTCATTGGTCCTTCCAGCATAGGAGTCTGTCGAATTCTCAGGCGCGTAGCTCGCCGCAAGGGAAAGGCCGTTGAAGTTCGGCGAGAAGTAGACAACCTTGAGCGCATCCTCGTTCATGATGTCGTTCGTCGTCCACATGCCGTCAATTCCTTGGAACCACGGCGACTTGATACCACCGATCGGCACGGTCCCTCCCGGCGCCCAGATAACCGTCTGCTGCGCGGCGCCTTCGATTGCGCCGACATGAAAGGAGCCGAAGCCGCCCTTGAAATAGACTTCCTGCTCATCGCTGTGTTCGTAATCGTTCGCGGTGAAGCGGACGCGCACACCAGAGGTAATGCCGTTGTCCAGCGTGGTCTCTGCTCTGAGCTGCATCTCCATGTTCTGGTTGATGCCGTGGCCACGATCATTGACACCGTCCTGGTCGTAGCCGATGGCGGCGATCGTGTAGTAGCCGCCCACGCCGACTTCCATCGGCACCATCATGTCCTGAGCCTGCGCCGCACCAGCCGCGAAAGCACCAGCGGCTACGAGCGCCGTAGTTCCCAAAAGGAGTCGCTTCATGCTTCTGTCTCCTCTGTTTTCATTGGTCCAAAGCCTCTGGGTCTCATACCGCCCGTGCTCGGACCGGTCCCAACCCACTGGAGCCGGAGAATGAGGCAACCGACCCCCCTCGCGCAACCGAATTTATGACCGAATTCTAACGGTCGGTCGTTTTCCATGAGCACTGTGGCCAAAATGCCACGACACCCCCTCTCCGCCATGCCACGCACGTCAATCAGGCCCGCCGGCACCGACCCGATCCCGCTCTCCCGCCTCGTCCCGGACCGGCCCGAGTCGCCGCCGTCGAGAGCGTGCGACTCGACCCCGAGAGGGGCGATCCCGCCGTCGACATGTAGGGTTTGAGCGACAGGAATACGCAGGACTACGCTTACGTTGTAATCAATCCGCTTCCTGAGCGCTTACGGAAATTCTCGGGCGCTCAGCGCCAGCGCGTCAGGACCTCATAATTACCCCATCATAACAGCGGAGTACAGAATCACCTCCAAAATTGCGCTCGCGAAGCATGAAGCGACTCCTTTTGGGAACGACGGCGCTCGTAGCCGCTGGTGCTTTCGCGGCCGGTGCGGCGCAGGCTCAGGACATGATGGTGCCGATGGAAGTCGGCGTGGGTGGCTACTACACCACCGCTCTTGTCGCCAAAGACGTGGACGGTGCCGCGGATGATCGCGGCCACGTCATCCGGCAGAACATGGAGATGCAGTTCAGGGCAGAGGGGACGCTGGACAACGCCATTACAGCTGGCGTCAGGGTTCGCTTCACCGCCAACGACTACGAACACAGCGACGAGCAGGAAGTCTATTTCAAAGGAGGTTTCGGCTCCTTGCACATCGGCGCAATCGAGGGCGCCGCGCAGCAGACGGTCATATGGGCACCAGGCTCAAGTGTGCCTATCGGCGGCATCAAGTCGCCCTGGTTCGGCGGCATCGGCGGCATGTGGAATACGGGCCCGGGAACTGGTGTTGCCATCATGAACGAGGATGCGATCAAGGTCCTCTACTTCTCGCCGAACTTCAACGGCCTCTCCCTTGCCGCGAGCTACGCGCCTGAGGATACGACAGACTCCTATGGCGGAACGAGCACTGCCGACCCGGGGCAGAACTCGGAACAGGTCTCTGCCGCCCTCAGCTACACGGTCGACGTCATGGGCGGCAGCTTCAGCGCCAATGTCGGCTACGAGGGCTACACGAACGAGAGCGGTGGTGAGGATCCCGAGGGCTTGCGTTACGGGGCCTCGATCAGCATCGACCAGATCGCGCTAGGCGGTGCCGTGTACGACAAAGATGTTGGCGGCGTCGCGACGTCGCATTCCGATATCGGCGTGTCCTGGACCGACGGTCCCCTGATGCTGGGCGTTCAGTACGGCGACAACGAGGGTACCGACAGCAACATCGTGGCCTTCAATGCCAACTACAATCTCGGACCGGGAATCGATGTCGGGATGCAGATCGGCTCGGG
This sequence comes from Alphaproteobacteria bacterium, assembly GCA_965220745.1. Classification (GTDB taxonomy): domain Bacteria; phylum Pseudomonadota; class Alphaproteobacteria; order UBA828; family UBA828; genus WTGU01. Next base: position 215,596 of record CBDCQT010000003.1, read on the forward strand.
CGAGAGTGGCGCGGACGACTTCACTCAGTTCCTGCTCGGGACCATGTTCAACTTCTAGGCGTAAACATCGTCGTCTATGGCTTTGAGGGAGCGGCTTCGGCCGCTCCTTCTACTTAAGCTCGTCTTTTGAGGGTTGGCCGTGAGGCGGTCACTAGCAATTTGCATATGAGCGGTATCCTGTGGCTCGCCTCCTACCCCAAGTCGGGCAACACATGGCTGCGCGCCTTTCTGCATAACCTGCTGCGGAATGCGCGCACGCCCTTTGACATCAACCGAATGTCCGAGTTGACAGCGGGCGACAGCCAAGCGCACTGGTACGAGCGGTTCGATTCCCGACCGCCGGTGGCGCTGGGCGGGGAGGATCTTGCGCGCCTCAGGCCCAGGGTGCACGCGCTCATCGCCGAGAGCGCGCCCGATACCGTCATGGTCAAGACCCACAACGCCCTCGTCGAGGCCGATGGCGTGCCCATGATCACCCAGTCGCTCACGGTAGGGGCGATCTATGTCGTGCGCAACCCGCTCGACGTGGTCGTCTCCTACGCCCACCACCTGGGCCAGCCGACTGACGACGTCATCACGCTCATGGAGACTAGGGGATTTCATTCGCCCGCGTCGGCGGACCAGGTGCCCGAGCACCACAGCGACTGGTCCACCCATGTCGAGAGTTGGACCGCCAGCTCGCATCCGCGACTCCACGTCGTGCGCTACGAAGACATGAGCCGCCGGCCCGGCCCGACCTTCCGCGCCATTGCGGCCTTCCTCGGCCTCAAGCCTCCGCGCGAGCGCCTGGAGCGGGCGATGCGGCACTCGTCCTTCCGCTCACTGCGCGCGCAGGAGGACCGCGTCGGCTTTATCGAGCGCACCCCGTCGCAAGACCGCTTCTTCCGTGCCGGCAAGGTTGGCGGCTGGCGGGAGGTGCTGGACGACACGCAGGTCCGCCGCGTGGTAGAGCGTCACCGCACCCAAATGGAGCGCTTCAGCTACTTGCCCTCCGGCTACGAGGGTACGGGTGAACGCAATACCGGCCGATGAGAAAGGAGGCTGGCTGAGCGCCTGGTTGATGTTGCTGCTCGGCTCAGAGCGACGGCTCCTGAAGTGCAGTTTTGCTCGCCAACCAATCAATGAGTGACCGACAAGAAGGTGCAACGAAATCCTGCCTAGAGCTCACTCGATCGGGTCGCGTGTCACCAGCTCGGGACAGAGGGAGAAATCCCGGTCGCGCGTGAACAGCGCGTCGACGCCATGCGCGATGCACACCGCCGCGATGCGGGCATTGTGGACGACCCTGCCACCACATGTGGACGGCTCGCGATCCGCTCCAGAAACTCAATGAAGTCGTCGATCTCGCCGATCATGTGGTGCGAGGGTGACCCTGCCCAAGCTATGAACTGGCGCTATGCATGATCGGGCTTGGTCGCCCCATCCTTCCAGATGCGGCGGTTAGTACTACAGTTGCATATTAGTCGATGATGTGATGTCCTCGCTGCGTGATGGACGGGAAGAGGGGGAATGATGAGTATCGCGGCCTGGTCCGGTTCCCTCGTGGAGTGGGAGGGTGAGCTGTCGTCGCTGAAGGCGCGTCTTGGCCCGGTCTTCGGCCGGCGCGAGCTTCGCGAGACGGGAAGCGCGTTTCTGGATGGCCTCCTGTCGGGGATTGCGCGCAAGACCGGATGGATGCTGTCGGAGCACGCGGGCTTTGAACGTCCCTGGCGGATCCAGGGCCTCCTGGGCCGAAACCGCTGGGATGCTGACGCGCTGCGCGACGAGGTGCGTGCCTATGTCGTGGAAGCGCTCGGTTGCGAGGACGGCGTCCTGGTGGTGGACGAGACAGGCTTTCTGAAGAAGGGGCGTCACTCGGTCGGGGTCGCACGCCAGTACACGGGGACTGCAGGCCGCATCGAGAACAGCCAGGTCGGTGTCTTTCTCGCCTATGCCGGCCGTTTCGGCCAGGCCCTGATCGACCGGCGCCTGTACTTGCCGAAGGATTGGGCCTCGGATGAGGCCCGGCGGGCGAAGACGGGCGTCCCGGCCGACCTGACCTTCGCCACCAAGCCCGCGCTGGCACGGGAGATGGTGGCGCGCGCCCTGGATGCGGGCGTTCCCTGTGCGTGGGTCCTGGCCGATGCGGTCTACGGGTCGGACTTCGGCCTGCGCTCCATGCTGGAGGAGCGAGGACAGGCCTACGTGCTGGCGATACGCAGCAACCATCATCTGCGCTTCATCGACGCCGCGGGCTTGATTGAAACGACCCCTGCTCAGATCGCCGACGGTCTTGACCACGACGCCTGGTCGGCCCATGCCGCCGGCGAGGGCAGCAAGGGTCTGCGGCTCTACCACTGGGCGCGGTTCGCTCTGCCCTGGGACTGCCCCTCGGGCTGGCAACGCTGGCTCCTGATCCGCCGCTCCCGGAAAGACCCGGAGAAGCGGGCCTACTATCTTGTCTTCTGTCCCGTCGCCACGAGCCTTGCCGAGCTGGCAGGCGCCGCCGGTCTGCGCTGGACCATCGAGGAATGCTTTCAGCGGGCCAAGGACGACCTCGGCCTCGATCACTGCGAGGCCCGCTCCTGGCACGGCTGGCACCGCCACATGAGCCTCGTCATGGCCGCCGCCGCCTTCCTTGCCAAGGTGACTGCCGACATGCGCCGCATGGCATGCCGCAAACGGAACAAATCGAGTCCAGTCATGGCAACAGCCGTCTCGCCGCCATGAACGCTCTCGTGCCGACAGTGCCGGAGGTCCGCCATCTGCTCGCCAAGCTCCTTCTCAGGCCGCCGATCTGTGCCGCGTTCGTCATGCAGTGGTCTCTCTGGCGACGAAGACACCAAGCCCGTGCCGCACGAGCCCATTACAAACATCGCCACAAAACGCAACTGTAGTATTAGGTTCTGTACTCGTTAATGTATAACATTCTGTTCAAATACTGATTTTCCAGATGTGTCTCGGTGAGAAGATGAGCACCGAGGCGGCGGGTGAGTACCGCGGGCACGGCGTCGGCGAAGAAAATCCAGACGTGCCCGCCATTGCCCGAGCGGGACCGTTCCAGCGTTGCCTGAACGCCCTTCGAGCGGCACACGGCGAGAAAGGCTTCAACATCTTTCCGCTACGTTTTCTTGTCGAAGTCGGCGGCCGGGAAGTGGCACGTGCTGTCCGCCATCATGGGGTAGACACCGAGCGTGTGGTGGTCACGCAGGTGGTCCACGATTGCCTCGTCGGTGACGGGAAGGAAGGTCTGGTTGGTGCATGAGCCGCACTTGATCCTGGGCTCGCAACCACCGAGAGCGACATTCTCATACTGTGTCAGTCTGAATCAGAGGTGCACATTTGATTCTGCGCGGCTTTCCACAAACCAGCCCCTTGTAGTTTGGCGAGGTGCATGGGAATCAATAACCGCGTTCACGGTCTTGATGGCGACCGAATGTTCGCTTCGCGGCTGCGTGGGTCGGTTGCCGGGTAGTTGCATGCTGCCCGCGCTCTTGGGCATCCAACCGCACGAAATCGGCGTGAGGAATCCTGAGCCGTCTGCCCAACAATGGGCGATTATCCCTGGCAGACGGGCTTTCTGACTGTCGCCATCAAGCCTTCGACGCTAGAGTTCAGAGCCTACTCTGGATCGAAGTCACCACATATCACCGTCGCTTGGACCCCCACGCGCTCGAACAGCCGTTTGACGGATACCGCGTGATCGGCACCGCAAACGAAGAGTACCGGCCACCCTTCACCGGAGAGAACACGTGCAACCCAGACTCGCTCCCGTACCTCCCCGCAAAGGAAGTTGAGCGATTCCCGGAATTTCGCTATCTCGCTGTTCTCCTCAGCATGCTTGATAGAAGATGTGATGATGTTGGTATCCGAGAGCGACAGGCAGGCCCGTTCCTTCATGCCAAGATCGACGAATTGGACCGAAATATCCTTCGGGGCAATACGTTGGCAAATCGTTCCATTTTCTGCCTCGTCACCGAGCCTCTCTCGAAGCCCATCGTGGGACATTTCCTCCGCGATGCGTCTAATGCCGTGATCGGACAGTGCTCCCAGAATCACTTGCTTCAGAAGGGAGATGCGGTCGTCTCCGCATTCCGCGGCCCCGCACTGTAACGGATGGGATGTCCCCAAAATGAACACGGTGGACGTCATGCTGAACTCCAATGTGTCGCCGGTCGCCTTTACCTGACGCCGTTGACCACCAACCGATCATGACGACGAGAGCGGCCGCTACTGTACTTCATCCAAGCGCTCTTGCCCCTCAACCAACCTGGGGACTGTTGCAAACGCCGAGACTGACATTTGATCGAAATCCGTTCTGATTTACCGTAACTCTCCACATTACCATAGAAAATCATGGGGATTATAGCGAATAGTCACATTTTCGCTTGACGCCGCGCCCATCAACCCCTATCTTATAGTCACAACAGAGGGTTGAACGATGGCACGCAAGGCACCGGGAAAATCGCACCGAAGGGACTGACCTTCACCGAGGTCGCCGACATGTTCCGCGACGAAGACGCGGCGCGGGAGTGGATCGCAAAGGAGCGCTGGCCGTCCGGCGCGCACTGCCCCAAGTGCGGCACGACCAACGTGCAGTGCAACATCAAACACAAGACCATGACCCATCGCTGCCGCGAGTGCATGAGCGGCAAGAGCAAGACGATGTTCTCGATCAAGACCGGCACGGTCATGGAGGGGTCGAACCTGAAATATCGCGCGTGGGCCGTGGGCATCTACCTGTTCACGACCAACATCAAGGGCGTTTCGTCCATGCGCTTGCATCGGGAGTTGGGCATCAGCCAGAAGGCCGCATGGTTCATGCTGCATCGGCTGCGGCTGGCCTTCGATGCCGAGACGGGGCCGTTCGACGGGCCGGTGGAAGTGGACGAAACGCACATCGGGGGCGAGCGGAAGAACAAGCCGCTGGCGAAGCGGAAGAAGCTGGAAGGCCGTGGCGCGGTGGACATGACCACCGTTGCCGGGGCGAAGGATCGCGAGACCAACCGTGTCAGCGCCCGCGTGGTCGAGAACACCGACGCACCGACGCTACAGGGCTTTGTCCACGAGAACGCGAAGCCGGGCGCCACGGTCTACACGGACGAGGCGAAGGCGTACAAGGGAATGCCGGAGTTCACCCATGAGAGCGTGAACCACAGCGTTTCCGAGTACGTCCGGGAAATGGCCTCGACCAACGGGATCGAGAGCTTCTGGGCCATGATCAAGCGGCCAGCAGGGCATCTACCACAAGTTCTCGCCCAAGCACCTGGACCGCTACGTCACGGAATTCGCGGGGCGGCATAACGACCGCGAGGCCGACAAAATCGACCAAATGGCCGGGATCGTCGCGGGCATGGAAAGCAAGCGGCTGACCTACGCTGACTTGATCGCGGACAACGGACTGGACTCGGGGGCGCGCTCATGACCGAGAAAGAGGCTCGCCATGAGGATTGGGTGGAGCTGCGGGCGGGGTGCACAGAACAAGGCACTTTCGATCTCATCGCGGAGACCGTGGAGCGCGACGTTGAGCGCTTCAACAAGCTCCCTTCAAAGATGCGGAGAGATCGAACATTCAAATTCGCGCGGACAGAACCCCAGATTGTCTACGTCGCCCAAGTGAGCGAGTCCGGGGCGTGGATAAGCGGGAGGGCCGGAATAAATATTGAAATGAGGGGAGTCGCCATTCGAGTGTGGCGCCACGAAGAGTGTCGGTTTGAGATCAAGCAGGAATGGAACGAAGCGACACTGACGTGCGATTTGAAGGTCGAAGGGGAAGTTCTTTCCGTCTGGCAGATCAGCCAGAAGGCCATCGGAGATTTGCTCTTCGGCTATGGCTGATCCGAACTGGAGAAACCGGAGATTCAAAGTGAGCAAAAACGGAACTGTCCACCGCGCCCCGGAATTTGAGGAAAGGAGCTTTTGGAACAAGCTCGCATCGGCTGCCGGGAAAGCCGGGCGCGAGGTTCTGGAAATCGCTTTGACCCTCCTCTACGCCCTGCATGACGACGATACTCCGGCGTGGGCGAAGGCAACGATCATCGGCGCCTTGATCTACTTCATCAATCCTGTCGATGCGGTTCCTGATGTTATCCCTATCGTTGGATACACGGACGACTTGGTTGTGCTGGCCGGGGCGGTTGCAGTAGTCACCGCGCACATCAAACCCGAGCACCGGGAAAAGGCTCGCGATTGGGTCGAGAGAAACCTGTAGGCGAGAGGATCAGGACATGACCGACAAGCCGCACAAGCGCCGGAAGCTGCCGGAGCCCAGGACGATCACGCTGCCGGATCAGAAGACCTACCAGCCGCCCAAGGCGGAGCGTGAGCGGGAATACGACATGCCGGGGGCGAAGCTGAAGACGGTGCGGCGCGCGTTCTTCCGCCCGGTCAATGTCCGCCGCGAGGGCTGCGACTGACCGGCGAAAAGCGGCGGGGTGCCGGTACAGGGCCGGCACCCCGCCTAGAGCGCCCGAATGTCGAGGCGTGGGGCGCTCCTACTGGCAACGCAGCTCCCATTCGGTTGGCAAGTCCCCTTCGTGATCGAGCTTGTTGAGCTCCTTCACGAAGGACTGCGCCGCTTCGACGGCGGTTTGATCCAAGAAGACGAATATGCGGGAGTCTGCGCCCCCCTCTAGCGGCCTCGCCCCCAAACCCATCGTCTTCCCGCCGTATTCCCCGACGATGATGCACCGCTGTTCCTGCGCCGCTTGCCGCTCGTCACATTGCTGATCGAACTTGTGCCGAAGGAGGGGAATCAGCTTCCTGTGGTATTTGTCGACATCCAAGCCTTCCGGGAATTCAAGGCCCTCGAAATCCCATCGTTCATAACGGTCTTCAATGTAGGCGATTGAAGAGCGCAGATCGGCGCAATCGCAGGCCGCTTCTTCATGCCACTTGTCAAGTTCCTCCCGTGTGAAGAACTCCAATGCGTTCTCGTCACCCGCCTCGACCGACGCGATAATGGCGGAGACTTGGACGCATTCATCGTCAAGATATTGCGGACGCTCTTGCGCCACTGCCGTTTGCACCAACGGCGCGAGCACGGTCAGCCCGCACACCGCAAGCGCCATGACCGTCATCTTCATGGCGTGCCCTCCTAGAGCCGTCCGACCCTACAGACCCATACGGAGCTTGATGAGTTCCCGCGTGAAGAAATCGCACGCGGTGTGGCAATCCTGTTCGCGCATCTCGAATGTGTCGTCTAGCTCTAAACCGCTGCAGCACCGTACACAGTGCTCGTGAATGATCATCCGTTCGAGTTGCACGCTATCTCTGTCGTGCGCGCTCGCGCCGGGTGCTGTGAGGATGGCACCGGCCAGCATGCCAGCGATCAGGAAGGCCCGCATGGCTACCTAGCGGCCGCCCTCGAAAACGTCGGCGGTGCCAGGGCGCGCGCCGTGGCGCATCTTGATCGCTGGCCGCGGCGGCGGCGGCGCGAACCGGCGCAGTAGCTCTTGACGGGCTGCGGTGTCGGTCTCGGGAACGGTGTTCATGGCCGCGAGAATGTCGTCGCGGCTCGCGTCTTCGGGCAAGTCCATGGGGCGGACTCCTTGCGTCAGAGCCCGGCTTGACCGGAAGCGCCCGCACTGGTAGTCAAGACGCAGCGATGGCGCGGTCGGCCAGAGCCGGGAGTTTTGCAGACGCCCCTTGGGACACCGAATCCCTTGGGGCGTTTCCTGTTCTACCGCGGCCTGTGGCGCGGCATCAATGCTCGGTCCCGTGCAGCACATCGACGGTCCGCTCGATCTCGGCCGCTAGGCTCGAAGCCTCGCCGGACCGCAGCGCCAGGTTGACCGGCGCCACGGCCAGACCGCCGGCATCCACGCAGTTCAGCCGCAGCAGCACGATCCGCTCGCCCTCCGCGTTTCTCGCGCCAAGCACGCGCGCCCCGATAACCGACAAATGATCTTCGACCCGCTCGCCTTCACCCATGATCCCCGGCTCCTCCTAGAGCCTGAAGCCGCACTGCTCGACCAAGCGCTTGGCTTCGTCGAAGGCGCGTTGCGCGGGCGTGCGGGCGCGCCCGCGGTGCGGGAGTGCCGCCGCGAGAATGGCCGCCGCTTGATCAAGGGGAACGGGGCCGATGCCGGCCAAGTGGACGATTGGTGAGTGCATGGCGATCCTTTCCCGGCGGGAAGATCGCCATTGACCATGAGCAACGGTTGCGGCATGATCGTGAGCGTCCGGCAAGACACCCATAGCGATCTATCGCCGATTGAGGGCCGACCCCGTGTCGGCCCGAAGTCGTTTCAGCCTACCGTGGCCTGAAGCGGGGGGTCAACGCCGGGTCAAGCGAAAATGTGACTATTCGCTATAATCCCCAAAATCATGCAGCGGCGGCACAATGTCTGCTGCGGCCGATGAGCGGCTCGGGGCGGGCAGGACTATCCCATTTCGATGTCGTAGCTCGTGTTCTGGTTCCCATCATCCGGCAAGTAATTTCTATTTGTTCAGATGAGGAGAATAATCCAGCTTTCGCCTCAATCCTGTCCTCTGAGATCACCCTCGACTTAAGACATCTCCGATGCGGACGAGCTGCACCCCCTCCCGTGGCCGCTCGTCGAGACCTTGGCGCGGCGGATGAAAAGGGCGCACAGGCGGACATCGCGGGCGGCGGCGTCATGCTGAAACTCGGGACCACGGACTTCGCATAGCGATGCTTCAGGTTGCTTGGCTTCCGTCTTCTGAAGCCTCTTGCTCCAATTGCCGGGACCGATGTGCTTCCCCCGGTGCGGTCCCGATATCCATGACTGGCCCCACACTGCGAACCACGGAAAGGGCGTTCAGGCGACGGTCTTTCGGTGCATCGGCCAAGCATTTGATCACAGCACGGAGCATGTCTTTCTGCGACGGATACGAAAGCCCAGCACGAATCCGCTCGACAGCAAGCTCACCACCGCAAGCGGCCCTCAGGTCTGCCTCGTTTGTGAGCTGAAATGTAACGGCCGTTGTCCGCCCCCCTGCAACTTCGCGAAACGCTGCGCGCTGTTCATCCAGCGTAGCCTGTCTCAGCCAATAATGGAGGGCCGCCTCTACCGCGGAAGATTGCGTAAGCCTGCCATAGTTGTCGTGATATTCGTTGCTCAGCTTAGCGACCAGCTCGCGCAGTTCCAAGCGCGCCGTCTCGGTCATCTTCACGACGATCTTGTGTGTAACTGCCATTTCACCACGAATTGAAAATGGATAGAGCCTCATTACAGCGAAACACAACCCGGTTGTCAAGAGCGCAATAGCGCGTGCGGTTGCCAACCCAACGGTCAAGGTAAGCCCTGCGGAGGGCGACCTGGCCAAGCTCGGGGTGATCCTGCGTCTGCGCGAAGACGAAAGCCGGTTTGGCCCCCGGGGGCGCGCCTGCTCCCGCTGACCGGGTGCAGATTCATTTTCTTTGGAACGTTCGCTTGAATGTATTTGGTTTGAAGGCCCGAAGGGAGAACTTCCATGCAGACCGAGAAGCCCCGCCTGTAAGTGTCCAGCGCTTGCTCGAAGCGGCCCTCCTCGTAGGGCCTGCTGCCGAGATGGGCGTGGCCGTCGACGTACCACGGATAGCGGGTGACGAACTCTTCCAGGGCACGGCAATAGCGCGTTTCCGGGAGGGCGTCTGAGTTGCGCCGTTCCAGAAGATGGTCGAGCTAGTCCACCGCCTCGTCGTACTCCGACGGATGGGCGAAAACGCAGACGTCGTCGTGCATTTCGAAGGCGATCGCCACGGCGGTGCTCTCTCCACTATTTCCATCGTTTCGGTCGAGTACCGGTGGAGCGGCGGCCTCCCGGAAGTCAGGGATCGGGTCTGGCGGCCAGCACCTCGTCGAGGCTGGCCGCGATCAGCACCGCCTCCGCCCAGGCTTCCAGATCGGAGGCTGACCCGCCGCGAACCTGCTCGCGAACGGCCTCCGGCAATGCTCCGAAACGCAGTTCCATCAGGCGGAGAAGCAGCCCGGCTTGGCCCGTGGCGATACCCTCGGCCAAGCCCTCGGTCCGTCCCTGGGTTCGTCCGCGTTCAACCCCCTCAGCTCTTCCCTGTTCGATCCAGGCTTCCGCCACCGTGCCCATCAGCGCCTCCCAGCGGTCCGGCTTGGTCCGGCGCAACGACGCCTCCAGCAAAGGCGGCGTCAGGTTCATGCGCTCCGCGATGTAGCGAATAATATGGCGCTCGAACTCGCTCCCCGCAACCGGCCCGCCGGTCATCTGATCGAGAATGTCAGGCGGGATGGCGTCGGCATGGACCACCTTGAGCGCCAGCAGCCCGGCCCGCACCTCAGGCGTGCGAGAGAGCCGGAGCGGCGCGATCTCCCCGAGATCATGCAGCACGTAGGCAAACTCCCGCAGGAAGGGTGCGAGCTCGGCGGGCGCCTCGATCATTTCCGCCACCGAGTGGGCCGCCGTCCATCGACCCTGGCCGCGGTAGAAGACGAGCGGGATGATCGGCGGGAGCCTGTCCTTGGCCGTGCCGCCCTCGATCTCGCGGAGCCAGATGTTGGCCATGTACTTCAGAATCTGAAGGGGCGTGTCGGCGTCGACATTGCTCTTGTGCTCGAGGAGGACATAGATCCGGGCCGGGTGTCCGGTCTTGAGTCTCACCTTGAACAGGGCGTCGCACTGTGTCCTCGCGGCGTCTGCGTCGATGAAGCTGCCCTCGACCGCCTCGGGCGGAGTATCGGGATCGAGCAGATCGGCGACTTCCTGGGGAAGGTATTCCGCGAGCAGCGCGCCCGCACGCGCCGGGTTCGCGACCAGCGCCTGGAACAGCGCGTCGTGGGAAGGCTCACCGGGCGGTCTTCACAGCAGCAGCACCTGACGAGGGGCGGGAGATTGCCAACGTGTGTGTGCGACGGCGATCAATTCCGACATGGCGCCAGCCTACGCCGAACCGGCAGTCCCGGTCGACCGGGATGCGCGGGCTTAGTGCGAGCGACTTTGATACTCCTTGATCGCGATCCGGAGCGCCCGGGCTGCGGCGTCCGAGCCCGCACCTCGGCGCAGATGCGGCGCGTGCCGATACGTTTATTCCAGTGTACGTTGAAAGGATGCCGTCGGAACGCGCAGCGGATTCCACCTGCACGAGCCTGATTTGCCAGATGGAGCCGGGCACCGACTCTTCTCACGTTTTACGTGATGCTCTGCTTCGCCGTGATGAAGGGCCTTTTGAGGCTCATCACCCTCCTATGGACGGTTGGCGAAGGCGGCGCCGTTGCGGGCCGTCGCGCCCTGCTCGGAGAGCAGCCGCTCAAGCAGCACCGGGACGGTGCGATTGGGCGGGAACAGATCCGCGAGTATATTGGTGTATTCACCCCCTTACTTGAGGCTCAAATGAATGGTTTGGAAAGTGAAGGATGGAAGCTCTAACGATTCGCCAGCCATAGTAAAGCAAGTATTGTGGATAATAAAGAGACCAACATGGCAAGAAACTCCCATACTGGCGTCGTTTATTGCCGTAATCATGTTAGGTTCTGCTGCTGGCACCGTGCTGGGTATTGTAGTTGGAATACTCAGTCTTTTTTCTACTTCTCCATCTCCACCTTCAAATACGGAGGTCTCAGCAGGCAGTGCCGTAACATGGCATCGCGAATCGGGATCAAAGTCGGGGCCGTGCGAGGTTAGCCAACCTTTTCTTGAGCAAATACGTGATGAACTACATTGCGGCGGCAACGATCCGCTAAATCGGATCGAAAACGAAGGGCTTCGGCTTCGTGAGATCCTCAGAAATGAGCGAGGAGAAGAAAAGAGGACCTATCCAGACTATTTCGTATTCTATTCGTCGCCATTGGGCGGCAATCGAAATCAAATGGATATCGCCTTAAGCGAAGAGGTGGAGGCCATGATAGGAGTGCGTACGTTTGAAAAGAAAGATGCACAGATTGTAGCGACTATGCCCATTCGCAAGTTATCAAGAGCTCAATCTTTTCCTAGAGATAGTTTGGTAGGGATAGAGCGAGTGGTTGTGTTCGTGTTTCCTATCAACGCAACAGGTAGTAGGGTTGTGAGCGAGAATGAGTTTGAAAAATTCACGACAACTTCGTTCGAGGAGGAAGATCAATGAGAGCACAAGTGTTGGTAGTCGCCGTTTGGGCTTTGACTGTGATTCTATCTGCGCCCGTGCAGGCACAGGATCCTACTGTCTTGGCACGGATTTTGAAGGTCGACAATAGCTTCGAGAACTACATGCCCCTGACTGAGGCGACGGTGACTGTCCTTGCGGACGGGGAACGCTTTACTGTTTTGACTATGCAGACGGATTCAAATGGCTATATCGAATTCGATGTTCCATTGCGCTCGCCTTTCTCTCTCGTGTTTCATGGAGGGGCTGACCGCGTGCCACAGATGACATCTCTTGCAGGTGAGATGTTTTCAAGCAACCAAATTCATGTCTGCTTGCTTACCATAGCTGAGTACATTGAACGGTATGGTGACGAAGCGTATTATAAAGTTAAGGCTGAAACTGATGCTATATTGTTTGAAATAAGGAGAGTGCGGAAAGCAACAGACGGAACAAGTGAGGAACTTGACGCGCTAGAGCATTCCATAAACGAGCTACTTGGTAGGGTCGGCTAGACTGTCGAATCTTGTGGGTTAATCAGTTATGAGAACGTGATCGATCGGCCGCCACATCTGCCCCGCCGTTATGGGAAACATGCTGGTAGCCGATCTCCAGATGGATGCCAGCCGCTTCCTCAGCTTCCTGAGCGCAGTCCACCTGGCCGAGCCCGACCAGGAGAACGCCTGCGGCAGCACCAACGATGATTCGCTTTGCGCCTTCTTCCTTTGTTTGGCTGGGGTCGGCGCTGGAGATTGGGAGACACCGCTCGAACGCGGATCCCAAGGCGGCGCTGGGCAAGAAGGGAAGCGCCGCCTGAACTCGGCGTCTGATGCCATCGGACTTCACTGGGGGTCTCGTGCCGGCCAAACGGTGGCCGCCCGCAAGTCAGGGTCCGGGTCTGGCCGCCAGCACTTCGTCGAGGCTGGCCGCGACCAGCACCGCCGCCGCCCAGGCTTCGAGTTCGGAGGCCGACGCGCCGCGAACCCGCTCGCGGACCGCCTCCGGCAATTCACCGAAACGCAGTTCCAGCTGGCGACGCAGGAACTCAGCCTGGCCCGTGGCAATACCTTGGGCCAGTCCCTCTGTTCGTCCCTCGGCCAGACCCTCTGTTCGTCCCTCGGTCCGGCCGCGTTCGATCCCCTCTGCTCTTCCCTGTTCGATCCAGGCTTCCGCCACCGTGCCCATCAGCGCCTCCCAGCGGTCCGGCTTCGTCCGGCGCAACGACGCCTCCAGCAAGGGCGGCGTCAGGTTCATGCGCTCGGCGATGTAACGAACAATATGGCGCTCGAACTCGCTCCCCGCAACCGGCCCGCCGGTCATCTGATCGAGAATCTCGGGCGGGATGGCGTCGGCATGGACCACCTTGAGCGCCAGCAGCCCGGCCCGTACCTCGGGCGTTCGGGAGAGCCGGAGCGGCGCGATCTCCCCGAGATCGTGCAGGACGTAGGCGAACTCCCGCAGGAAGGGTGCCAGCTCTTCGGGGGCCTCGATCATTTCCACCACCGAGCGGGCCGCCGTCCAACGCCCCTGGCCGTGGTAGAAGACGAGCGGGATGATTGGCGGGAGCCTGTCCCTGGCGGTGCCGCCCTCGATCTCGCGGAGCCAGATGTTGGCCATGTACTTCAGAATCTGCAGCGGCGTGCCGGCGTCGACGCTGCTCTTGTGCTCGAGGAGCACGTAGATCCGGGCCGGGTGTCCGGTCTTGAGTCTGACCCTGAAGAGGGCGTCGCACTGTGTCCTCGCGGCGTCCGCGTCGACGAAGCTGCCCTCGACCGCCTCGGGCGGAGTATCGGGATCGAGCAGATCGGCGACTTCCTGAGGAAGATACTCCGCGAGCAGCGCGCCGGCACGAGCTGGGTTGGCGACCAGCGCCCGGAACAGTGCGTCGTGCGGCGTCGTGGGAAGGCTCACCCGGCATCCTTCCTGGCAGCGGCACCCGGCAACGGGCTGGGGATGTACAACGTGTGCGCGACGGCGATCAATTCCGACATGGTGCCAGCCTACGCCGAACCGGCAGTCCCGGTCGACCGGGATGCGCGGGTTCAGCGGGACGGGTCCTGCGACTCATCAATCGCGATCCGGAGGGCCGTCTAGCGGGCGCCCTCGCCGACGGCATCGGCCGGATCGGCAATGGGCGGGTGACGGGTTGCCGGCACGGCGGTTGGCGCCTCGAACGTTCCCGGTTTCGACCGCTTGCACCGAAACAACATCGGGTGCCGATGCTCCACGGGCATTGGAGAACATGATCATTGTCGGCGCGCTCAGGCTGAGCGGAATGACCCACGGTGCTCTTCGGCGCCATGCACGGCACCGTTCTCTTCACGCACGTCGGGCAGGTGCCGGTGTCGTCCGCGCCTGAGGTCGGCTACAGGGTCGCGATGGACGAGCTGCCCCGCCGACGTGCTGCGTGGCGCAACTCATCGGTCTCACCGTCGAGGAGTTCAGCGGGCACCACGATGTCTCCGGCGGCAGGCATCCTCCACCTCCTGAATTCCCTGACCGCCAACCCTGTAGCGGTTGCGGCCGATGGCAAGCGCGATCTCGCGCCCGGAAGGGCCGTGCCGGCATCACGAACATTTGATCGCCATACTGGATCGTACTCCTGCGTACTCATGTCGTCCTATGTCGTCCTATGTCGTCGCATTTGACCAATTTCTGTAGCGAATCGCCTTTTCACTACAGTTGGTTGGAGGATTTTCTCCGGTTGCTTGGGGGAGTTTGATCTCTATATGTTCTCCTCATGAGCACGTCACTCCACATCGACCGCATGACCCGAGGCAGCCGTCAGGCGCTGATCGACAGCGCCGAGGCGCACGGCACCGAGGTGCACAGCATCGAGGCGTTGGTGGCTCGCGAGCATTTCTCGCGCTCCGCCCTCGGCAGAGCTGCGCCTAGGGACGCGTCGTGCCCTGGCCGTCTCGGCGGGGGCTCGGACGTGCGCCTCGGCACTGCCGACACGGTGCCGGCCCCCAAAAGCCTGGAGCCCATCGGCCCCCGCTTCCTGCGGGAGGTCGATGCCCTCCTCGAGGAGACCGGCATCGAGCCGCAAAGGTTCGGCGAGAGGGCAATGAGCGGTCCCGGCTTCGTGCTCAGGCCGGGGCGGGGTTTCCGGTCGATGCGACAGCACTCAAGGGAGAGAGAATATGGACGAGAACACTCGCCTCATGACCACGCGGGAGGCGGCGGCGTACGTGGGCCTGAGCCACCGCACGCTGGAGAACTACCGATCGCGCGGTGGGGGTCCGCCTTTCTATGTCGTCGGCAGCGTACTCGTGCGCTATCTGCTGTCCGAAGTCCTGAAGTGGGCAGTGGCGCGGCGCCGGCATTCGACCTCCGACGACGGCCTCACGGACGCGACCCCGGAAGACGGGGACGACGACGATGACGGCACCGGGAATTCGGGGCCATGACCGTCGGCGCCGGTCTGCTTCTGGTCGTTCCGTCGCCTCGGCAATCGGACCCGCTGTCTGCTTTCCGGCATTCCTGCCTGAGCATCTGCGCGGCGGAGGCACTCGAGGCTGGACGACGGTTTGCCCGTAGAACGAGGTCAAAGGCGGTCTCGCCTTGAACGCGGAGGACACGGAGGCAGGTTCGGAAGCTGGGCAGGTGCCGGCAGCGGCGGACATCGATCCGGCGAGTGCTCTATGGGGAGAGTTCTCCCCATAGAGCCTCTGCGCTTCGCCGCTCGCAACGCCGATGCCGCACCCCGCAGAACGGTGCGACTGCCCGTCAGGTCGCGAATTCTGCCTGGACGGCAGGTGCGCGCCCCTCCCAGCGCTGCACGACACGGTTCGGGTCTCGGTGACCGTCGCCGGGGGCCGGAGCGCCCTGTTCGGGGACTGGCCGGTCCCCTCCGCGGCGGCTGGGGCGAGGCCGCTCCCCGCAGAAGCGGAGGCTTCAACAGCGGAGGCGTCGACATGAAGAGGCTGGGACGCGCTATCGAGCAGGTTCTGTATATCGTCTGGCGGGACTGGCGCGACTGGTACGCGTTCGCCTGGTTCTTCGTCTTCGTCGCTGCCGTGTTCGGGCTGGGGGCGGCGATCTGGATCACCGTCGCGAGGTACACGGCGCACGACTGGCACGTCTTCGGCGTCTACGTGCTCAGCGAATTCCTTCTGTTCCTTCCATTCACGTCGGGCAAGACCAAGAAGATCCGCGACCTGGACGGGGAAGTGCTGGTCTGGACCATCGAGGCCATCACGAGGCATGGCTATATCCTCGACCTGCGCGACCGCATGCTGGGCGATGCCCTCGGCGCCGCCCTGTGGGGCGGCGGTCTTGGCGCCAGCCTCCTGCTCGGAGTGCTCGTCGTCTTGCGCATCGTCCACTGGCGACATTCGAGGCGCCACCGGGGCGCCGGAGAGAAGCGTGGGGCCCTCTCACCCCGACGCTGGATCGGCCTCTGGTTCGACCGAATACTGCGCGTCCTCCCGGCGTCCGTGCGATTTGCCTGGAAGACTGCGAAGGGATACGCGCACAGCGGCAGCGCGGAACGCCGGGACGCCGAAGCGGCTGTCGGCAAACATCATGCCGCGGTGGGCGCGGCGGAAGGCGCGGCCGCCGGCCCTGCACGGCAGCGAAGAATTCCCGCGATTCCTGCAACATTCGGCAAGCTGACGGCCAAGCTGTTCGAACTGGCGCGATCAGGAAGGCTGGACCGGACGGATGCTGCGGAGGCGCCTCGTGGCCAAGCGCGTCTTCAGTTCGACCATCGCCCTGTCAACGAGGCGTACAGAGATTCGTCAAGCCAGCGCTTGCCGGCGACCTCGCCAGCAGCACCGACGGCATCGGCGCCCGCCGTGCTCCACGATTCTGCCAACCCGAGGCATTTCGAACCGGCGAGCCACATGCCGCACCTTCAGCAGCAAGTTTCCCGCGATGTCCGCAAATCCGAAGCCGGTGGCGGCGCCTCGCCAAAGCCCGGTCCTTCGCAGGTGCCTCAGGACGCCGCTCGCGACGATGGCACGGACAAAAGCCCGTCGCCAGCGCCCCAAGGCGAACGCGCCGCCTCCGCTGACAGAATGCCGGGATCGAACGACCGGCCGCTATCCGCCGCCAGTCGACACGGCCGCGGGAGAAGGCGCCGCCGCGCCAGCCAGGACTTCTACTGATGGTGGTCTCCATCGGCACCGTCGCCTCGCCCGCGCAGGGCGTCTCCTACTACGAACGAGACGGGTACTACGCGAAGGATGACGCCGCCCACCGGGAGGCCAGCGCCTGGTTCGGCAAGGGTGCGGAGGCGCTTGGCCTGGAGGGCACCGTCGATCCCGACCTCTTCACCGACATCCTCGCGGGCGAGGTCCCCGACGGCTCCGGCCTCCAGCTGGGCCGCAGGAACAGGGAGGGCGGGATCGAGCACCGCCCCGGCCGCGACCTCACGTTCTCCGCATCCAAGTCCGTCTCGCTGGCCGCGCTGATCGGCGGCGACGAGCGTATCGTGGGCGTCCACGATGCCGCCGTGCGCAAGGCGCTGGCCTGGGTCGAGGCCAATGCGGCCGAGACCAGGATGATGGACCCCGAGCTCGGCCGCATGGTGCGCACCGGCGGTCAGACGATCGTCGCCGCCACCTTCCGCCATGACACGTCCCGCAACCTGGACCCGCAGCTGCACACGCATGCGGTGATCGCCAACATGGTGCAGGGGGAGAATGGCAAGTGGCGCACCATGGCGAACGAGAAGCTCTATGCGTCGAAAATGCTGATCGGCGCGCTCTACCGGGCCGAGCTGGCGCGGGGCCTGGAGGAGCTGGGGTATGCCATCGAGAAGACCCATGCCGACGGACGGTTCGAGATCGCGGGTGCACCAGGGCGTTCCCCTGTCCCGAGGCCCATCATCGATGCCTTTTCCACGCGACGCGCCGAGATCGAGGCGTCGATGGCTTCACGGGGTCTTGGCGATCCGGCGGAGAACCCGCGCGTGGCGGAGCGCGCGGCGCTGGTCACGCGCTCGCACAAGCGCGACGTCGACAAGGAGACACTACGCGAGACCTGGCAGAAACAGGCCTCGGAATTGGGCTTCGACGCACACGGCATGGTTGCCGAGGCGCGGCACTGGCAGGCGGCGTATCCGGAGCGCTCTCTGCCTTCTGCCGGCCACGACCGCGAGGCAGAGCCCGGCGTCACGGCGGAAGCCGAGCGCGCCGCCGCCTGGGCGGTGGCGCACCTCCCCGAACGAGAGGCTGTTTTCGCCCGCACCGACCTGCTCACCGCCACCCTCGCCTGGAACCCCGGCAAGGTGAATATCGAAGAGGCCGAGGCCGCCGTGGGGCAGATGGAGAAGGCGGGTACCCTCCATGCGGCAGGGACACCCGTGCTCGGCGACGCGCTCACCACCGACAAGGCCCTCATCGACGAGACCGAGACCATCGCGCTCATGGAGCGCGGCCAGGGCCGGTCGAAGCCGGTGATGCGCAAGTGGATCGCGGCGCCTCTGCTCCACAACGGCCGCCTGACCCAGGGCCAGAAGGAGGCGGTGACCACGATCCTCTCCTCGAAGGACCGGCTCGTCGGCGTGCAGGGCTATGCCGGCACGGGCAAGACCGCGATGCTGGACAGGGCGCGCGCTCTCGCGGACAAGAGCGGCTGGCGCATGGTCGGTCTCGCACCCTCTGCCTCGGCGGCCGCCACGCTCGGGACCGAGGCCGGTATCCGCAGCGAGACGCTGCAGCGCTTCCTCGCCCGCAACGCGGGCGTGGCGGAGGGGAGGCTTACGCCCGGGGCCGAGCGCAGGATGCGCGCCTCCTTCCGCAAGACGGTGCTGGTGGTGGACGAGGGCTCATTGGCGTCGACCGTGCAGGCCCGCGATCTCCTGCGGATCGCCGACAGGCTCAGGATACCTCAGGTCGTCCTGGTGGGAGACGAGAAGCAGCTGGATGCCGTGGATGCAGGAAAACCCTTCGCGCAGTTGCAGCAGGCGGGCATGAAGACGGTGGTGATGGACGAGATACTTCGGCAGAAGGACCCCGCGCTGAAGGCGGCGGTGCGCGCGAGCCTTGCGGGCGACGTGCGTGCGGCCTTCGGCAAGCTTGGCGAGAGCGTCGCAGAGGTGAAGGCGGTCAATCTCGCCGGCGCTGCGGCGGCCCGCTGGCTGAGGCTCTCTGCCGAAGAGCGTGAGAACACCGGCTTGATGGCGCCGAGCCATGCGATGCGCCAGACCGTCAACGGCCACATCCGCGAGCGCCTCGCCCGCGAGGGCGTCATTCATGGACCGGCGCTTGAGGGCGAGCGGCTGGTCTCGCGCGGGTATACCACCGCCGAGAAGATGCAGGCGGCGAACTACGCGCCGGGCGATGTCGTGTCCTTCCACCGCGCCTACAGGAGCCTCGGCGTGGAGAAGGGCGACGAGCGCCGGGTACTTGGTACTGGCGCGCCCGGCGTGGTCACGCTGGAGGGCCGCAAGGGCGAGGCGATACCCTGGCGCCCGCGCCAGGTAGGCGCTCTGCGCGGCGCCGTCGAGGTGTACCGTGTCGAGCCGATGGAGCTTCGTGCCGGCGACCGCATCCGCTGGACCCGCAACGAGGCCAGGCTCGGTCTGATGAACAGCCATGCGGCGGAAGTGACGGCGGTGCGGGAAGACCGGGTGTCGTTCCTGCTGGAGGACGGCCGCAGGCTGGACCTGCGCCGCGACCATGCGCAGCTGCGGCATGTGGATCACGCCTGGGCGTCCACGGTGCACGCGTTCCAGGGGCGCACGGTCGACAACGTGATCGCGGTGATGGAGGCCAATCACCCTCATTTGACCACGCAGAAGAGCTTCTACGTGGAGATCAGCCGCGCGCGGCACCGGGCGGAGCTGGTCACGGACGATGCGAAGGCCTTGTGCGACCGCCTGGAGGCCGCGACCGGGGAGAGGGTGTCGGCGCTGGAAGGCATCGCCGCCGCAGCGGCGGAAAGAGCGAAGAGTGCGGAGCGGGCCAGGCAGGCGCAGGCACGCGAAGCGGCCAGGAGCAGGGAAACGGAGATCGAGCGGGACGCGCCAACCCGCGATCCTGCAGGAATGCGGGCGCCTGCGCCGGCGAGAAGCAGGGAGCCTGGGATCGAGCCCGAAGCGCCGGCCAGCAAACCGGAAAGGACGCGGCAGCCAACGCCCGCAAGAACGCCGGAACCGGAGAGGGAGCAGCCGCCCACTCCGGCGCGTCGGCCCGCTCGGGCGCCGGAGCCCGCGAAGGCGCCGGAACGGGTGAAGGAGCGCGCGCCCAAGACGATCGAATACGAGCTGGAGCTCGAACTGTAGGATCACCCAGCCGCGCGGTATGCATTCGTGCTGCGCATTCGCGCTGCCGAGGTAGCGCTCGTCATGGCCCGCGTGTCGAGGCCTGCGTTGTCGCCCCCGGCGTTCGCGACTACCGTAGGCGGCGCCACGCCGACGAGACCGTCAGACCCACCCGCCACGAGTGGCCATGAGTGCTTCCCGTTTCGACAAGGCGACCGAGAACCTGCTCAGGTGGTCGGCAAGGGACGAGTGGATGGAGTGGCAACTCGGCATCTACGATGCTCACGTCGCACCTGTTGCCGACATTCTCGATGTATCCGAGGACGAGTTCGAAGAGCTTCTCGGCGACGTCACCGAGATGCTGGGCGTCTTCATCGTGGAGGATTTCTTCACCGCCCGCTTCGGCGAGAACGGCGAGGTGAACGTCGTCGACGACTATCTGAAGCGGCGC
Source organism: Alphaproteobacteria bacterium (assembly GCA_965220745.1). Taxonomy (GTDB): domain Bacteria; phylum Pseudomonadota; class Alphaproteobacteria; order UBA828; family UBA828; genus WTGU01. The sequence goes on from CBDCQT010000003.1 coordinate 236,272, forward strand.
GGCTGGCGGGAAACCGCGCCGGGCAGGCGCTACCTGGAGTCGCTCAGGGATTCCATGGTGTCTCTCTACGAGGTCGTCGCCATCGATCCGGGGCGCAGCATGACGGTCCGCGACCTCATCCGGGGCGGCGATGCGGTCATCGTGCACGAGAAGCTGGGCTCGAAGTCGGCGGCACCGTGGGACCGCCTGGCCGCGCGCATCGTTGAGGTGAACGGCAAGATGTACTTCACGGGTGCCGTTCTGCGCTTTCGCCACGAGCTGTCGCTTCTGTTCATGTCGATGTTCGACGAGACGGCGACGGAGATGGAGGAGGACATTCCCGAGGAGGCCCGCAGAGAAATCGAAGAGTCGGCGGATATCCGGTCCATGGTGCGCGAGATCATCCTCGGCGGCGGAGCCGGCGCCCGGATGTTCACGCATGTCTGGCTGCTCGACACCATGCTGCAGGCCCAGGCCCCGCTGCCCGCGCTGCACAATACTGACGATGAGCCGATCGTGTTCTGCAGGGTGCGCTTCCCCGTCGTGGGCGACGAGGCGGAAGTTGCCACCATGCTCGACGGGATCGAGTGCTTCGAGAGGGACGAGGATGACGAGGCGAGCTGGACGTGGTCCGTTCCCGGCTCGCCCCTGCACCGGATGGCGCTCCGCCGCAGAGGGGGCGAAGCTCCTGAATCGGAGAGCGTCATCGGCAACACGTCGCTCGGCCACGCGGAGATGAATGCGGGAGCAGTGACGCTGTTCGTCAACTCGCACGAGCGAGCCGAGCGGGGACGGGACCTTCTGGCGTCCTGCCTGGGCGATCTTGTCGGACCAGCGCTGATCTCGCATGAGGATATGGAAAGGGCAATGGAGGACCACGCGGGCCAGTCGGACGTCGAGCCCGAGCTTCCGCCCGATGAAGCGGTGCAGGTGATCCACTCCTACCTCGACGACTACTACCGTCGCATCCTCGACGACCCGCACCCCTCGGTGGACGGCAGGACGCTGCGGCAGGCGGCCGGGACGAGAAAGGGGCGAGAGAAAGTGATCGACTGGCTGAAGCAGCTGGAAAACACCGAGTACCGCCGCGCCATGCAGCAGCGCCACAAGCCCTACGACACGAGCTGGATATGGCGTGAGCTCGGGATCGAGGCACCGGAATAGTCCCCGGCGGCGCCTTGGGACGCGCGGATCCGTCGCTTCGTCGGCTCCAAAGTTCGGGTTCGGAGTTGGCATCGCCGGCCGGGAACGGCGAGACCAGGTGCAGTGCCGCAGCGGAGACGCTTGGCCTCACGTCTCCTCGTCCGCTTCTTCCCGGTCAAGCGTCTCCGCCTGGGCGATCCGGCCGGCCTCGGTGGCGCGCAAAAAATCTTCCTGTCTGCCCAGCTCGGCAGGCTCCTCGTGCTCGAGGTAGGCGAGCAGGTACACGCCCCGGAACGTTCGCTCGATCATCTCCACCAGCGCAGGCGGCAGCTTGCCGTCGTCGAGGCCGACCTCGCGCGCTGCGATGCCGGCGGCGCAGCATATCAACGCCTGGGGTGCGGCCGGGCGCTCGGCTCCAAAGCATCCGTTGGCAGGGTGGCCGCACCGCAGCTCTCCGCCTGCATGTGAGCGCGTCAGCCGGCGCCGGGCGCGGCAACTTCAGCTTCGACCCCCGCCAATTGCTCGATGCCATAACTCTCCTGCGGAATGCGCTGTCCCGCAGACCAGAGCTCCGCGAGCGCCTTCGCAAGGTCGGCGGGATACACGTCGTCGAGTCCGGCGACGACCCCATCCTCCGGTGCCCGTTCCAGGGGCCGCCGGTGGCCGTGGGCGAGCAGCCAGCGATAGAGCCCGCGATGCGGCCTCAGCGCCGTCCGCCCCTCCGACTGCCGCCGCCGGTTGACCCCGATCAGTATCCGGGCGCCGGCAGGATCGAGGTCGCCGAGGTACATGGCGCCCTCCGCCTGCGTGCAGACGATCAGGTCGTCGAGGTTGCCGGCGCCCTGCCGGAAGGCGTTGCCGCCGCCGTAGGCGATGGCGGCATAGAGCGCAGCCTCCCGGTTCCACCGGCGGAAGCTGTCCCAGGAGTGATAGTTCTCCAGCACCAGGATCGGCCGCCCCGGCACCCGTTTGGGTGGCGATTCGTGCGGCAGCGGCGGCGCGACGGGATAGCAGTGAAGATCGGCCAGCGTGACGCGTCCCTCGAACAGGGCCAGATCGCCCTTGCGTAGATCGTCGAGACGCTTCTCGTCACCGAATATCTGCAGCGAGCGCTCCCTCGTCGGCGCCGGCACGGGCTCCTTGCCGCGCATGGACAGCAGAAACGTGTTGACGGCCTGAAGGTCGGCGCGCCGCACGGGATGGCGCTCGTCGGCGGCGAAGGCCAGGGCCGGCAGCCAGGATTGAGATGTCCGGGTGTG
>CBDCQT010000004.1:0-39173 GCA_965220745.1 Alphaproteobacteria bacterium
CTTCGGCCCGAATCCCGCCTGCTATCATGCAGCCATGGCCGCTCCGGGCACGCTTGTGGAAGCCCTCACCGAACCGGACGCAGGACAACCGGTGGAGTACCCGTACTCCGACGGCAAGGTCCTGATGGAGACGGACCCGCATGCGCGGTCGATCATTGACATGCGTTGTCAGCTGGACACGCATTTCCAGGCCCGGCAAGACGCCTATGTGGCAGGCAGCATGGCGCTGTACTACCGCCAAGGCGACCCCGCGGCCGTGGTAGTGCCGGACGTGTTCGTCGTGCTGGGCGCTTTGCACAAGGAGGCGCGCAAGTCGTATCTGCTCTGGGAAGAGGGCGGCGTGGCACCGAGCTTCGTGGTGGAGGTGGCGTCGCAGTCCACGAGCCGTCGCGACGCGACAAGCAAGCGCGCCACGTACGAGCGGATGGGGGTGCATGAATACTGGCGCTTCGACCCGCTGGGCGAGTTGATCGCGGGGCGGCTGGCGGGCTGGCGGCTGGCCAGTGGTCGCTACGAGCGGGTGCGGGCTGTGCGAGCGGAAGGCTGGCACCGGAGCGAGGCACTGGGGCTGGAGTTGCGGGCGGAGCGGTGGCTGCTGCGCTTCCATGATCCACGGCTGGGGCGGGACATGCCGACGCACGCAGAAGCGGTGCGGGAGCGGGATGAGGCGGTTCTGGCGCGCGACAGAGTGGTGCGGGAGCGCGACGAGGCGAATCAACGGATCCGCGAATTGGAAGCGCGACTGCGGTTGTCCGACAAATCCGCATAGGATACCAGCGTTCGGCGCGGTCTCCGGCCAACCGCCTAGCGACTGGACATACTTGACACAGGCACGGTGTTCTGTGTAGAACGGGAGTAGTGCGGGTAGGGCTCCGCATCTTCCGTCCGAAGACGATCACTTGGCTGCGCGAGGCCTTGCTGCAGGGCCAGCTGTCGCGGGCGGCCTTGGGGCGCGGGGTCTGCGAGCAGGACGACTGGCGCAATCCCAAGGGCGAGTATTGCACGGCCTCGGCGCGCAAGGCGCTGCCCGAGTTGGCCGCCCAGCTGGGCCTGCCGCTGCCGGCCGCCCAGCCGGGGCCGCCCGCCGGCGGCCCACGCTCCAGCGCGGACCCGTCATTGCCAGCGGCCAGCTTCCGCGGCTCGCTGCAGGAACTCGGCAAGGTGCGCGTGAGTCTGGCCAGTTCCGCCGAGCAGCGGCGGCAGTGCGCCGCCCTGCTCGACCAGCACCATCCGCTGGGCTCGGCCCGCGCTCCCGGCTGTCGGCTGAGCTATCTGCTCAGCGCCGCGTGCGGGCCGCTGGGCGTGCTCTCGTTCGTGGCGGCGCCGTTCCGGCTGGGGCCGCGCGATGCCTTCCTGCAGTGGGACGAGCGCACGCGCGGAGCGCACATCGAACGCGTCCTGAACAACGATCGCTTCCTGCTCGTGCCGGGCGTGCAGGTGCCGCACCTGGCCTCGCACGTGCTGGGCCGGGCCATCCGGGCGCTGGCCCGGGACTGGCAGCAGGCGCACGGGGTGTTGCCTTGGCTGGTGGAAACGTGCGTGGACAGCGCGCGCCCGGGCACGAGTTAAAAGGCGGCCGGCTGGCAGTGCGTGGGACACACACAGGGGCAGCCGCCGGGAGCGGGCGCGGCGGGCGCGGCGAAGGCGGTCTGGCTGCTCGGTTTGGAGCCGGACTGGCAGCCCAAGCTGAGCCAGCAGCCGCAGCGCAAGCTGGGCCAGTACCCGGAGCTGGTGCTGGAGGAGGAGGCCAACTGGGCGCGCAGGGAGTACCTGCGTTCGGACCTGCCGGACGGGCGCTTGCGACAGCGGCTGGAGCAGATGGGGCAGAGCTGGGAGCGGCACCCGGGCGAGGCTCTGCCGGCGATCTTTCCGCACGAGGCCGAACTGCGGGCGGCGACGCGCCTGCTGCACAATGGCAGGGTGAGCGACAAGGACATTCTGCAACCGCATCGGGAGGCCTTGCTGGAGCGGGTGCAGGAGGAGTCGACGGTGTTGCTGGTGCAGGACACCACGACGCTGAACTACACGCAGCTGAAGGATTGCACGAGCGGGTTGGGGCCGTTAAAGGACCGCGCCAGCAGTGCGCGCGGGCTGTTCGTGCACGCGGCGGTGGGATTCACCGCAGGCGGGCGTCCGCTGGGGGTGAGCGGTCTGGAGCAGTGGGCGCGGCCGTTGCAGGACCCGGGCCGGGAGGCGGAGCGCGAGAAGGAGAGCCAGCGCTGGTTCCGGGGGTTGGAGCAGGGCCAGGAACTGGGGCGCTGCAGTCCGCAGACGCGGGTGGTGGTGGTGGGCGACCGCGAGAGCGACATTTTCGGTTTGTTCGAGCAACAGGCGGAACGTCGGCAGGAGGCCGGGTTGCTGGTGCGGGTGCATTTGGGGCGGCAGCGCAAGGTACGGGCGTGGGACGCGGCGTTCGCGGCGGAGATGATCCGGCCGATCGAGGCGCAGCCGGACTTTGAAGAGGTGCTGGTGAGTGGCCGCAAGGTGGAGATCGACTCGCAAGGGGGGCAGCGGGCGCGGGAAAAGCGCACGGCCGTGACGGAGATCCGGATCGGGCGGGTGGAGTTGCTGCCGCCGCAGGGGCAGGCCGGGCAGGCGCAGCCGTTGCCAGTGTGGCTGGTGCGGGTGCTGGAGCCGGACCCGCCAGCCGGGGAAGATGGCTTGGAGTGGCTGCTGCTGTGCAGCGAGGGGGCGGCGACAGCACAGTGGGCCGAGCGGATCGTGGGCTGGTACGAGCGGCGCTGGGCGATCGAGGAGTATTTCCGGCTGCTCAAGAGCGGCACGCGCATTGAGGACCGGCGCTTGCGGGACGCGGAGGCGCTGGGCAAGTGCTTGGTGTTCGACGCGATCACGGCCTGGAGAGTGTTCAGCTTGGAGCGCTACGCGCGGGACGCGCCGGACACGCCGGCTCAGGAGGTGCTCACGGCGGACGAGCTGGCCGTGATCGAGGCCGTGACGGAGGCGGAGCGCTTGCGACCGCCGCGGGAACGCGGCCAGCCGGTGGGAGCGGGCATTCGCAGCTGGGTGCTGCTGCTGGCGCGCATGCGGGGCTGGCGTCCGAAGAAACACCGGGAACTGCCGGGCAACGAAGTGCTGTGGCAGGCGTACCGGCAGCTGCAAACGATGGTGCGCTACCGGCAGACGCTGCGGGGGCCGCCGTAGGGATCGTCAGCGGGAGTGCAGAACGCTCTCCTGGATGCACTGTCGCGGGTCGGGAATCCTCTCGCCGGCCTTGCTGCGGGCCGCGTCGGGAACCGCTCCTTGGCGCAACTCGAAGCCTGTCCGATGGTCGCCGGTGATCCGTGTTCCCATCCATTGCGTGACAGCCGCACGGGGCCCCTGCGCAACGCAATGACCGGCCCGGCAACGCTTGCCGGGTGCCCCAACCCGGTGCCGCCAGATGCCTGCGTCTGCCGCACTGCGCCGGTCTGCCTCTTCTCGCTCTGCAGTATTCGGTATTCGGACGGTCCATCCGGCATCATCTAGACCGAATGTGAGCAGCAGCCCGCCAATGTCTCCAATCTCCCAGCATTAACAATGTCCGCTCGCTAGGCCAACCGCTGAGACAACACCGCGCAGGACTTGGTGGCCCAAATTGTGGCTACGCTTCCTAGGCAGACGGCGACCGGTTGCCGCCTTCTTTGGCGAAAGACGCTAGATCTCAGCCTCCTGCTCCGAGGGAAGCGGACCTGGCCACCATGCCCGAACTGGCTGCGCTCCGGCCCCAATCCCGCCTGTTATCATGCAGCCATGGCCGGTCCCGGCACGCTTGTGGAAGCCCTCACCGAACCGGACGCGGGACAACCGGTGGAGTACCCCTACTCCGACGGCAAGGTCCTGATGGAGACCGACCCGCATGCGCGGTCGATCATCGAGATGCGTTGTCAGCTGGATACGCATTTCAAGGCCCGGCAAGACGCCTATGTGGCCGGCAGCATGGCGCTGTACTACCGCCAAGGCGACCCCGCGGCCGTGGTGGTGCCGGACGTGTTCGTGGTGCTGGGCGCTTTGCACAAGCAGGCGCGCAAGTCGTATCTGCTCTGGGAGGAGGGCGGCGTGGTGCCGAGCTTCGTGGTGGAGGTGGCGTCGCGATCCACGAGCCGACGCGACGCGACCACCAAGCGCGCCACGTACGAGCGGATGGGGGTGCACGAATACTGGCGCTTCGACCCGCTGGGCGAGCTGATCGCGGGGCGGCTGGAGGGCTGGCGGCTGGCCGGTGGCCGCTACGAGCGGGTGCGGGCTGTGCGAGCGGCTGGCTGGCACCGCAGCGAGGCGCTGGGGCTGGAGTTGCGGGCCGAGCGGTGGCTGCTGCGCTTTCATGATCCACGGCAGGGGCGGGACCTGCCGACGCACGCAGAAGCGGTGCGGGAGCGGGATGAGGCGAATCAACGGATCCGCGCATTGGAAGCGCGACTGCGGTTGTCCGACAAGTCCGCATAGGATTCCAGCGTTCGGCGCGGTCTCCGGCCAACCGCTGAGACAACACCGCGCAGGACTCGGTGGCCCAAATTACGGCTACGCTTCCTAGGCAGACAGCGACCGGTTGCCGCGTTCTTTGGCGCAAGACGCTAGATCTCAGCCGCCTGCTCCGAGGGAACCGGACCTGGCCAGCAGGCCCGAACTGGCTGCGCTCCGGCCCCAATCCCGCCTGCTATCATGCAGCCATGGCCGGTCCCGGCACGCTTGTGGAAGCCTTCACCGAACCGGACGCGGGACAACCGGTGGAGTACCCCTACTCCGACGGCAAGGTCCTGATGGAGACCGACCCGCATGCGCGGTCGATCATCGAGATGCGTTGTCAGCTGGATACGCATTTCAAGGCCCGGCGAGACGCCTATGTGGCCGGCAGCATGGCGCTGTACTACCGCCAAGGCGACCCCGCGACCGTGGTGGTGCCGGACGTGTTCGTGGTGCTGGGCGCTTTGCACAAGCAGGCGCGCAAGTCGTATCTGCTCTGGGAGGAGGGCGGCGTGGCACCGAGCTTCGTGGTGGAGGTGGCGTCGCCGTCCACGAGCCGACGCGACGCGACGGGCAAGCGCGCGATTTACGAGCGGATGGGGGTGCATGAATACTGGCGCTTCGACCCGCTGGGCGAGTTGATCGCGGGGCGGCTGGCGGGCTGGCGGCTGGCCGGTGGTCGCTACGAGCGGGTGCGGGCTGTGCGAGCGGAAGGCTGGCACCGGAGCGAGGCACTGGGGCTGGAGTTGCGGGCGGAGCGCTGGCTGCTGCGCTTCCATGATCCACGGCAGGGGCGGGACATGCTGACGCACTCGGAGCTCGGCGAGGCCCTCGAGGCAGCCGCGAGCGAGCGCGACGAAGCGAATCGACGGGTCCGCGAATTGGAAGCGCGACTGCGGTTGTCCGACAAGTCCGCTTAGGATTCCAGCGTTCGGCGCGGTCTCCGGCCGACCCCGCACTCGATCTGCTTGGGTCGGCCTCAAGACTCTTACGACATCGGAGCTTAAACAGTGTCGCAGCGGCCATTGTCGTCGTGACCTCAGCAGGTTTGGATAAGCTGGAACCAGTCTCGGGCTTGAGGCCGAGCAGCGTGCCTACAGGATCATGATCATTCCCTGTATCGACCTGATGGGTGGGAAGGTCGTCCAGCTTGTCCGGGGCCGCGAGAAGGCCCTTGAGGGCGAGTCCCCGGACGCCATGCTGGAGCGCTTTTCGGCGTTCCCAGTAATCCAAGTCATCGATCTGGACCAAGCCATCGGGCAGGGTTCAAACCTGCCCATCGTGCGGAGCATCGCTGGCCGAGCGCGCACCTGGGTGGGTGGCGGCGTCAGGACGCTGGAACGTGCCGAAGACTTGGTCCGCAGCGGCGCCGAGCGGGTCATCGTCGGCACAGCCGCCTTTTGTGACAACGGCCCGAACAGCGATTTCCTCGAAGCGCTAGCCCGAAACATCGGGCGCGAGCGACTGATCATTTCTCTGGATTCCATGAACGGTCGCATCGTGATCAAGGGCTGGCGCGAATCCACGGACCTGGCGGCTGAAGAGGTCATTTCCCGCTTTGAGCCGTACTGCGGCGCGTTCCTGTGCACCTACGTCGACAAAGAGGGCACGATGCAGGGCACTGACTTGGACTGGTACCGGCGGTTGCGGGCGGCAACAGACCACGAGATCACGGCCGCAGGAGGGATCGCCAGCATCTCGGAGATCCGCACACTTGTGGATATCGGCGTGCATGCAGCCTTGGGCATGGCGGTCTATACCGGACATCTCAAGCTTGAGAAACTGGCCGAGCTGCAGCGCCTCAGCACCAGCTCGGCAGCCGGTTGATCCGGCCGCGCCGCGGCGAGTCGGAGAGCGCGGCGCAGCCCGCTCACTGTGTTCGTGCAATTGTCGTAACCTGAATTGCTACGGTTGCGCCTAAATGCTTGGAGCAAACAACACAGGCGCCGCTCGCAACGGCTGCCCCTGAATGCTGGTTGAACCCGAGACAATCGAGAGGGCTCAGTCGGGCGACGACGAGGCTTTCGGCGAGATCATCCGAGCGTACAGGAAGCGAATTCTGGGTACGGTCTACAGGATGATCAGTCGCGGGGACGACGTCGAAGATGTCGGGCAGGAGGTATTCGTCCGACTCTACGACTCGATCGGCCAGCTGAGGACGCCGCAGGTGTTCGAGCCGTGGCTCTACCGCCTGACCGTCAACGCCTGCTACGATTACCTGCGCCGCAAGCGCAGGGAGATCGACGTCAGGATGGCGGACCTGAGCGAGGAGCAGATCGTCGCGATCGACGCTGCGTTGAGCGGACGGAGGGCGATCGACGACAGTCAAAAAGCGGGCGCCAAGGAGTTGCTGGAGGTGGTGCTTGGCCGGGTTTCGAAAGAAGACCGGCTCTTGCTCGTACTCAAGGAAATCGAGGGCCTGTCCCTCAAGGAGTTGAGCAGCGTGTACAAGGTCAACACCAACGTCCTCAAGGTGCGGCTCTTCCGTGCCCGCAAGCGCGCGCTGAAAGCGTACGGGAAGATTACCGAGGAAGCCAACCAACGCTTGGCGCGACAGGAGGGAGACAGACATGAAGGCCAGTCATGATGAGCTATTGGAGCGCTTGTTCTCCATTTACCGCGAGATGATTGTGGCTTTTGAGCCCAGCCCCTCATTCGTCGCCGAAGTCTGGGACAAAATCAGGGCGCGGCACGAGGAACAGAGCGGCTGGGCCGCCGACCTAGTCGCGTGGGCCCCGCGCTTGGCGCTCTCGGCAGTGGCCATCGCCGGCCTGCTGGTCGGCTTCCACTGGACGCAGGCCAGCCAGCGTGACGAGTCCGAGTTGCTTAACGCGACCTACGTGGACACGCTCGCCCTCGAATCTATGGACGAGCACGACGGCGCGGTGTGGGTGGTTGCCAGGTACGGTCAATGACGCTTCAGCAGCCTAAGAGGCGGGCGCTCCTCGCGCTCGCTTCAGTATGCTTGGCCGGCGCAGCTCTCGGAGCTGCCGGGGTGTACTCGTACACGGTGCATGGCGGCCCCGGCCGGAACCTCGCGCCCGCCGAGTACCGCACGCGCCTGCTAAACCACCTGACCGAGGACCTGGAACTTGACATCGAGCAGCGCCAGCAAATCGCCGCCATCTTGGATGAAATCGGCGAGCGCTACCAGTCTGTCAGGGAAGCGATCGAGCCCGAGCTGGAGGCGATCCGCCGGCAGCGCGCCGACCGCATCATGTCAGTGCTCTACGAAGACCAGCAGGTCAAGTACGAGAAGATTCTCGAAGAGCGCAGGCGCAGGCGCGAGCAAAGCAACGCCGACGCCCTCCGCCAGCTCCGCAGGCACTGAGCCCGGCCGGTTCAGATTCGCTCGAGGAACTCGCGGAGCAGCTCGCGCTCGCCTTCGTGAGCGAGCTCGTCAAGGGCTTCAGGCGGCTTGAGCCAGGCCATCTTGGTCACTTCCTGCGAAGGCAGGAACGTCCCTTCGGCGACAGCGAACATGTCGAAGTAGACGACGACCTTGGGCCGCTTGCCGACGTGATAGTGGAGCAGTCCGGCAAAGCCGGCGATCTCGGCCGCGCAGCCGGTCTCCTCGAGTACCTCGCGAACGGCCGCCTCCTCCCAGCCTTCCGGCGGGTCCAGCTTGCCCTTGGGCAAGCAGCACTCGCCCGGCGCGTAACGATCCCGGTAGATGACCGCGAGTTCGCTGCGGTCGCGATCGCGCCACACGATCCCGCCTGCCGCGCGGACCGGGCCGGCCGTCTTGGATCCGTTCGGCATGCGCGAGTCAGTCTCCCCCGCGCAGGTCGCGGCCAGTCATTTCGGCCGGCCGGTCGACGCCGAGGCACGCCAGGATGGTGGGAGAGATATCGCGCAGAGAGCCCCCTTCCGAGAGCCCCCCGCGATGATTGCCAACCAAGATCAGCGGCACCGGGAACGTGGTGTGATACGTGTGCGGGGCGCCCGTCTCCGGATCGACCATCAGGTCCGCATTGCCGTGGTCGGCTGTCACGATCCACTGTCCGCCGCGGATCTTGAGCGCATGCTCGATCCGATCCAGGCAGCCATCGACAGTCTCGCAGGCGCGCACCGCGGCCTCGATCACGCCCGTGTGCCCGACCATGTCGCCGTTGGCGAAATTGACCACGATGAGTTCGAACGAGCCGCCCTCGATGCCGCGCACGACCGCATCGCAGACACCGGCAGCGCTCATTTCGGGTTGCAGGTCGTAGGTCGCCACCTTCGGCGACGGCACCAGCTCCCGCTCCTCGCCGTCATAGGGCTGTTCGCGGCCGCCGTTGAAGAAGTAGGTCACGTGGGGGTATTTCTCGGTCTCCGCCACGCGCAGGTTCCTCCAGCCCAGGTCCGCGCAGACCTCGCCCAGGATGCGATCGGGAAACTGCGGCTCGAGGACCGTGTCATAGGGGTAGTCCTTCGCGTACTTGGTCATCGTTACGAACACGAGGTCCGCAGGCAGGCCGGCACGACTGATGCCTTCGAGCCGGGGGTCGTTGAGCGCACTTGTCAGCTGTCGCGCCCGGTCGGCCCGGAAATTGAAGAAAACGGCGGCCTGACGGCTGCCGATCCGTCCGGCCGGAGCGCCTTGGGCGTCTGTCACGACGATCGGCTCTATGAATTCATCGGTTACGCCGGACGCATAGGAGGCCTCGAGGCCCGCTATAGGATCCTGAGTCCTGTGCCCCAGTCCGTCCAGCAACGCGCGCATGGCTCGCTCGGTGCGCTCCCAGCGCCGGTCTCGATCCATTGCGTAGTAACGCCCGCAGACGGTGGCCAGGCGCCCGCAGCCCAAGCGCTCCATGAAGGCCAGCAGTTGAGCGACGTGGCCCACGCCGCTCTGAGGGGGGGTGTCGCGCCCGTCGGTGAAAGCGTGTACGAAGACATTCTTGACGCGCTGGCGCTTGGCCGCCTCCAGCAGGGCGTACAAGTGGCTGGCCTGGGAGTGGACGCCGCCATCGCTTAGCAACCCCATCAGGTGCAGCGCGCCGCCGCTGCGAGATCGGTCCCAAACCGCCGCCAGGGCAGGGTTGCGGTCGAACGCGCCGAGCTGCGCCATTTCGTCGATGCGGGTGATGTCCATCTGGACGATGCGCCCGGAACCGATGTTGAGGTGCCCAACTTCGCTGTTGCCCATCTGTCCCGCGGGCAGGCCCACGTAGGGCCCGTCGGTGCGGATGTACGTGTGGGGGTTCTCCGCCCAGAGGCGGTCGAACGTCGGCGTGCGCGCCATCGCGACCGCATTGTTGGCGGGGTCGGGGTTGTGGCCCCAACCGTCCATGATCGTCAGCACCAGTGGCTTGGAGAATCCCATCGAACCCCTTTGACTCGATTATGCCCCAGTGCGGATCGCGGACTTGGGGGCCTGAGGAGCGTCTCGCGCGCGGTCTGCCCGCCGCGGACAGCGTCAGGCCTTTCGTCGCAGCATGCGATCCAGCGCGTCCGATGTCTGGTAGATCAGCGCCTCGGGATAGTGCTGGTGCGGGTGGAAGTACTCGAAGGTGAGATAGCCGTCGTAGCCAATCCCCTCCAGCGCGGCGATCACTGCCGGCCAGTTGGTCGTGCCGTCGAGCAGCGTGCGGAAGGTGTGGAGGTTGAACTCCTGGGTGCGCTTGTCCCACTCCTTGAGGTGAATGTTCTTGATGCGCTTGCCCAAGATCGGGATCCAGTGCTCCGGGAACTGGTACTGCATGATGTTGCCGGTATCGAAGTGCACCTTCACCGTGTCGCTGTCGAAGCCGTCGACGAACGCTGCGACCTCCTGCGGGCTGAACAGGAAGCCGTTGGCGAAGATGTTCTCGATGTTGATCGACACCCCGGCGCGCTCCGCGGCCGGGATCAGTTCCCGCACGGCCTGCTTGGCGTAGCGTTCGCAGACGTCATTGGAAACCGGGACGGGATCCTCGAGCCACGGAGCGTACACCGCTCCGGGCACCACCAGCAGGTTGTCCGTGCCCAGCAGGGCGGCCGCTTCCGCCATCCGGCTCGCCAGCTCGATGCCCTTGGCGCGCCGCCCGGCATCCGGGTGCGTCATCGAGTAGGGCCAGAACAGGAACGAGCAGACGCCGCTGATGGCGATTCCCGCCTCGTCGGCCATGCGCTTGACCGCGCGGATCTCGTCATCGGACGATTCCGCCGAGAACTCTCCCTCCAGGTTGAAGTTCGGCTCGACCGCGTCGAAGCCGGCATCGGCCGCGATCTGGAAGCACTCCCGCAAGGACCACTTGTCCGGGTAGGGGAAGGCCCACAGGTTGATCGACTTCTTCATTCCGGGCACGGGATCGCTCGGCGAAGATGCTTGGGCAGCCGGCGCGAGAGTGCCGGCCAGGCCCTGACGGGCCAAGAAGGCGGGCCCGAAGAAGGCCGAGTAGGCGAGCAGCTCGCGACGGCCGGGAGCGCTGCTGCCGAGATCTCGCTTCGACGTTGCGCGCTGGATTCGATCTGAAGGTCTCACAGCCATCGTCCCTTACTCCTCCGCCAGCCGGTCGCCCGCTGCGCGCATCCGCTCCAGCAGCCGCTTGCCGAGCTTGGCGACCACCGGCTTGACCGTGGGATGCCGGATCAGGTTGGTGGTCTCTTCCGGATCGGCCGCGAGGTCGTAGAACTCGTCGCGCTCGGGGTTGAGGAAGTCCCGCACGAGCTTCCACTTCGGAGTGCGCAGCATCCGCATGTGCGTGCGGCTCTGGTGGTGCGTCGAGTATTCGCCATACAGTTCGTTGCTCCAATCGCCGGCGGTTCCGCGCAGCAGCGGCAACAGGTTGCGGCCCCGCACGATCGTACCGGCCGGAATTTCCGCCCCAGCGATCGCCACCATCGTCGGCAGCCAGTCAAGGTTCGAGACCGTGCCCTCGATCACGGTCCCGGCCCCGACTTCTCCGGGCCACACAACCGCGGTCGGCACGCGTATCGAGCGATCCCACATGTTCGGTCGCTGGCCGTCTGGGATGTTGGCCGTGGCCGGCGGGTTGCGGGTCAGCACGTAGTGACCGTTCCCCTTGTGCCAGACGCCGCTCTCCCCCATGTTGTAGCCGTGATCGCTGGTGTATACGATCACCGTGCTTTCGGCAAGGCCCAGCTCGTCAAGCTTGGCCAGCAGGCGCCCGATGTTGCGGTCGACGCTCTTGGTGCTGGCGAGGTACTCGCGCGTCATGCGGCGCACGCGCTCCAGATCCAAGTACGGGAAGCCGGGATTGGGAATGATCGGGTTGAGGCCGTCGAACGGCGCCCAATCCTCGGGCGCTACCGGAAGCCAGCGCGCGTGCGGGGCGCGGTAGTGCAGCGATAGCAGGAAGGTCTCGTCGCGGACTCGCTCGATGTACTCCAAGGCGTCCGCGGTCAGGATGTCCGCGGTCAGGCCGTTGAACTGGCGCTGTTTGCCACCCTTCTCAAGGACGGGATCCGCGGGCGTCGTCCCGCCTCCCCGAAATCCCATGAAGTACTCGTAGCCCCTCTGCGTCGGGTGCTGCTCGTCCAGCAAGCCCAGATGCCACTTGCCCACGAGCCCGGTGCGGTATCCCGCATCCTTGAGCAGCCGCGGCCAGGTGAGGATGTCGGCGCCCAAGCCCATGTACGGCTCGCGCCTGGGATTGAGCCAGTCCGTGAGGCCAACCTCGCTCCCGTAACGGCTCGAGATCAGGCTTGCCCTAGAGGGCGAGCAGACCGGCGTGACCGTGAAGGAGTTCGGCAGGTAGGCCCCGCGGCGGAACAGCTTGTCCATGTTGGGCGTGGACGCGTGGGGGTGCCCGGCCAAACCCAACGCCCAGCCGGCTTGGTCATCGGTGTAGACAAAGACTATATTCGGCCTTTGCGCAGCGTAGAGATGCGCGGCCACCAGGACCGCGAGAAGCAATCGGAACACGCAAGCTAGTTTAGCGACAGCGGTGCAGAGTTGGGGCCGGGCGTTGGGCTATGATGCATCGTATGAGACGCTCTACGTTGCTTTGCTCCGCGCTGCTGGTCATGCTAGCGCTGCTGCCCGCCGATGCATTCGCGGGCGAGAAGAAGCTGATGCACTGCTTCGCTTTCACCGAGATCGAGACTGCCACCGACGCCGACTGGTCCGCCTTCATGAAGGCTACCAACGAGCTGCCCGACAGGATCGAGGGGCTGGACAGAGTTTGGGTGGGCAAGCTGCGGCGACCGCTGCGGCAATTCGGGCGCAACCAAGACGAGCCTATGCTGCGCCAGTCCGGCGTCTGCATGGAGATGGCCGACGAAGCCGCGCTCGAGGTCTATGCCGAGCACCCCGCCCACACGGAATGGGTCAAGGTGTACGCGAAGGTGCGCGTAGCCGGCACGACGACGTTCGACATCCTCGGGCGCTAGCGGGCTGACAGACGATTCGTGATCCTGCTCTCGGGCGGGCCATCGCTCTCTTCCGAGCATGGCTCCGGACTCTGCTACCGTTGCGCCCTGAAGCGAGGCGGGCCCGTGCGTTGGGCGTGGGCCGCCGACACCCATATCTGCGGCGACGCCGACGCCAGCCAAAGCGGCTTCCAGCCAGCCCGCCAGCTCGAGCGAGCGGTTGCGGAAATGCGGCAGTTCCGACCTTCGGGCGTTCTGGTCAACGGAGACCTGGCCTGGTCGCTCGGCCAGAGCGTCGACTACGAGCGCTTTCTCGGCATCATGCATCCGCTGGCCAGGCAGACGGCGCTGGTGCTGGCGGCGGGCAACCACGACGACCGGGGCAACCTGCTGGCCTGTCTTGCCAATCGCAGCGGCCCGGCTCCGCAGTGGCTGGCCGCGGTCGTGGAGCAGCCGCCGTTTCGCCTGGTCGCCCTCGATTCGAGCATCGACGCTCAGACCGTGGGCGGGGAGATCGGCGGCGCGCAGCTCGCATGGCTGGAAGGCGAGCTGGAGGCGGAGCCGCGCGCACCCACGATCATCTTCCTCCATCACCCGGGCGAATCCAGCAGCGAGGGCTGCAGCGACTTCTCCGACTTGGTTCGGCTCGTCCGGCGCCGGCGGTGCGTCCAAGCGGTTGTCACAGCGCACGATCACGAGTACTGCGTGGGCCAAGTCGGAGGAGTGCCCCATGTCCGCCTGCCCGCGGTGGGATTCCCGTTCGAGGAGCACACGCCGACCGGATGGATCGCTGCTGTGCCGGGCCGGGCCGGCATCGAATTGCAACTGCAGGGATCTGGGAACCCGGCCGCGACTCACCTGCCGTGGCGGTGACGCAACCCCGGCGAGCCGGAGCCGGCAGGCCCGCGGGCTCGTTTCGGCTTGATTTGATTCGTTGCGGCTTGATTTGAAACCGCAATTCACAATATGATGATGTGTTCACGGAGATCCATCATGAAGTCCCGTTTCGCACTCCTTTTGGCACTGTCGGTGTGCGCGTCGGCGCTGTTCGCGCAGGCCACGCTAGAGATCCGAGATGTCGAGATCGACTCCCAATCGCCCGAAGGCGCAGTCCTGACCGAGGCGGGCATCGCCGAAGAGGCTGACGAGCGGATCGCGATCCTCGAGGGGTTCCTGAACGACTACCCGGAGAGCAGCTATCTGGGATACGTGCTGCTCCAGTTGCAGGGCTTGTACACCCAGACCCAGCGCTGGTCGGACGCTGCCACGGTCGGAGCGCGGCTGCTCGAATACGTGCCCGAGGATCTGGAGGTGCGCCACAACCAGAACCAGGCGCTGCTCAACGCCATGCAGTGGGCCGAGCTCTTGAATGGCCTGTCCGTAACCAAGCCGATGGCCGACAAGGAAGCGGCCGCGCCAATGCCGGACGATCCTACCGAGGATGAAGAAATACTCCACGAGAGCTCGGTGGACTACGCCAATGGCGTGGTGCAGTACACCGAGTGGGCGCTCAATGTCGGGATCACGCAGAGCGCGCCGACCCAACAGATTCAATTCATGGACAAGCTGCTGGAACTCTACCCCGAGAGCCAGTACGCGGCCGGCATCGAGGACAAGTACGTAATCGCTTACCAGCAGGCCGGCGACGTCGCGGGCATGGTCGGCGCCATGGAACGGGCACTGGAAAAGAATCCCGGCAACGAGCAGTACCTCTTCACGCTTGCCGAGATCGCCCTGAGCCAAAAGAACTACGACGAGGTCGACGCCCGCTCCGAGCAGCTGATCAAGCTGATGGAAGAGAAGCCGGCGCCGGAGGGAGTCACCGGCGAGGCCTGGGACGCGAACAAGAAGAAGTTCACCGCCCTGGCCCACTACGTGGCCGGCACGGGGCAGTTCCAGAAGGGGGCTTGGCGCACCGCGCGCCGGCACCTGCTCCAAACCGTCGACGCCATCAAGGCCGAGGGCGGCGAGCGCTACGGAATCCTTTCCTACATGCTGGGATTCTGCTACGTCAAGCTGGACATCGCCGGCGACAACATCGCCCAGGCCTCGCGCTGGATGGGCGAGGCTGCGCGCGTCCCGAACCCGATGCAGGCGCAGGCCGCGCAGACTCTCGAGGCCATCAAAGCCGCACAGTAGCGTTCACGGCACCAAGCCCTCCAACGCCCGTTCGGCGTGTCCGAGCGTTGCGTCCAAGCTGCCCGGCTCCGCATCGATCAAGCGCAGGGCCAGGCGGCGCACGGCCTCGCGTTTCCCCTCATCCAGATACTCGGCCGGAGACTTGCCGTCAACCCGCGCCAGCATCAAGAAGGCGAGATGCCGGACGCTGGCCGCCTCGAACCAGCTCAGTCCCGCCGGCGGCAGCATCGCGAGCGTCCAACAGAACGCCGCGCGTGCCAGGCCGAGATAGCTTCCAGCGATCGCCGGCCGGTGAAACGCCTTCAGGATGAGATGGTTCAGCAAGAACCCGGCGTCGTAGCTGGGATCGCCGAAATGGGCGCACTCGAAGTCGATGCACACGATGCCCGCCTCGCTGACGAGCAGGTTTTTCGGGCTCCAGTCGCCATGCACCATCGCCACGTTCCGCATGGCGCTCTCCGCGATCCACCGCTCGACGCGCCCCGCCAGGCACGGATGGCGCCGAGCGATCGTGCGGTAGTACGGATCGGTGCGCAGCTGGTTGAACGCCGTCCGGTCCGAGAAGGATCGCTCGAATGCCCCTGCGCCCCACGTCGCGCGCGCTGCCAGTCCCAGCGTCGCCCCGGCCTGACGGGCCGTCGCGCCATCACAGCGGCCCGCCAAGAGGACGGTCTTCCAGTCCGCGCTGCCCGCCGGCGCGGCTCGCATCGCGTACAGGAAGTTGGATTCGTCGCAAAACAGCAGCTCAGGCAGCCGCCCCTTCGGCAGAACCGCGCCAAGCGCGTTCATAACCTC
The DNA here is from genome assembly GCA_965220745.1 of Alphaproteobacteria bacterium. Lineage (GTDB taxonomy): Bacteria > Pseudomonadota > Alphaproteobacteria > UBA828 > UBA828 > WTGU01. The sequence continues at coordinate 15,697 of CBDCQT010000004.1, forward strand.
CCATTCCCGCAGGACGCGCGCGCGATCCGCCAGCCATTCATCGCGCACACGCAGGCGCGGCAAGGACTGTTTGAGCACGATTCTCTGGTCGCCGTCCTCGACCAGCACGACCGTGTTAGAGACACCGCCCGCCAGAAGGCCTGCCGTCGCCGCCTGCGACAGCTCGAGGCGCCCATCGAGGAATCCGATGGCACTGCCAGCGTTGAGGTCTGTCGGCGCCGCCATCAATTGCCGGGCACGCCCGAGACCGGAGGCACCTCGCGGTCCGGCCGCGGCTTGCCCCGCAGGATCGACCATGGCCGCTGGCGCAAATCGGAACTCAGCGCCTCGATATTCTCCGAGGTGGCGCGAAAGTTCTCGATGACCTCGCTGATGTTTCCTTCGTTGACCAGCAGCAGGGCCCGGGCGTCCTTCAAGAGCAGCTGCGCATCGCGCAGGGCGCCCTCGAGCTCGTTCAAGCTGCTCTGGAGCGGTTCCCGGGTCTCGTCCACGCTGCGGTTGATGTTGAGCACGGTGTCGTCTGCATCCAGCGCCAGCCGCTGGAAGTCGGCCGCCAGTTCCTCGACCCGCGTCAGGGTGTGGCCGAGCTGAGTCGTCAGGCCGTCTATCTTCGGCGTTTGCGTCTCCAGAAATTCGTTCGTGTTTTCCAGCATCCGCGCGACATTGCGCTGGTTCCGCTCGCCGGTCAGCTCCTGCAGGTTTCCCAACAGGACGTGCAGGTCGTCAATCACCGTGGTAATTCTGGCGTCCATGCGCGCCATCAGCTCGACTGCGTCATCGGCGACCATCGCCACCTTGCGCGTCAGGTCCGTAAAGGTCAGCGCCTCGACGGACGGAACCACTCCGCCGGGCTCGATGCGCGGCGCCGATATCGATCCGGGCGCGACCTCCAAGTAGTTCTGGCCCAAGGCGTTCAAGCTTGCGATTGTGGCAACCGACTGCTCGTTGATGGGAATCTCCGTCAACAGCTCGAACACCACCTCGGTCTTGGTCATGTCTTCGGCCCAAGGCTCCACGGACTGAATCGTGCCGGCCTTGCGACCGCCGAAGCGCACCACGTTCCCGGCATCCAGGCCGCCGATGTAGCTGAAGTACGTTCGGTAGGTATGGGTCCGGCCTGTGAAATGGGCGTTGGCCACGATCAGGAACGTGGTGACCGAGATCGCGAGCGCCGCGATCACCAGCAGTCCGACTTTGGCTTCGTTCGTCAATCAGGCCCCCATGATGTAGCTGCTTGACGCCTCGCTGGGCTCGTCCGCCTCGCGGCGTATGAACTGCTGGACGCGCGGATCGGGGTTGCGGCGAATCTCGTCCACCGTGCCGACAGCCAAGATCTTGCCCTCGTTGATCATACACATGCGGTCAGCGATCAGGAACGCGCTGGTCAACTCGTGCGTTACGACAACAATCGTGATCGGATAGGCGGACTTCAAATGCAGGATCAGGCCGTCGAGTCCGGCCGCGATGATCGGGTCCAAGCCTGCCGAAGGCTCGTCGAAGAACAGTATCTCCGGATCCAGTGCCAAGGCGCGCGCCAGCGACGCCCGCTTGCGCATTCCGCCCGACAGCTGCGTCGGGTAGAGATCCTCGACATGAGTGAGGCCGACCTGTTGCAACTTGATGCGGACCATGACCCGAATCGTGGACTCCGCCAGCGTGGTGTGCTCGAGCAGCGGCAGCGCCACGTTGTCGCCGACTGTCATTGAGTTGAACATGGCGGCGCTCTGGAACGACACGCCCATCGACCGGCGCAGCGCGGTCAGTGTCGCGCGCGATACAGTGGCCAGGTCGACTCCCTTCACGGTCACGCTGCCCTCGGCCGGGCGCTCCAGTCCCTCCATGTGCCTCAGCAAGGTAGTCTTGCCAGAGCCGGAGCCCCCCAAGATCACCATGGTCTCGCCGCGATAGATGTCGAGGCTGACACTGTCAAGCACGGTGCGCTCGCCATAGCGGACCTTCAAGTCGCGGACCGAGATCACCGGCTCACGGCTAGCTTGGCGGCGCAGCGCGCGCAGCTCGGTCGTCGATCCAGTCGATTCAGTCATCGCCAGAAGAAATAGAAGAACGTCGTGCAGAGCAGGTCTGCCAGCACGACCAAGAAGATGGATTTCACCACCGCGTTGGTCGTGGAGTGGCCGACGCCCACCGGTCCGCCGCTGACCGTAAAGCCCTCCAAGCAACTCACATGCACGATGATCGAGCCGAAGATCACGGCCTTGACCAAGCCGCTGACGATATCGCGCATGAGGAGGATCTCAGCTGTGCGCGACAGGTATGCCAGCAACGTCAGGTCCAGCGTGAAATACGCGAACACACCACCCGCCAAAATTCCGGAAAACACGCTCATCACGGTGAGGCAGGGCAGCATCACCAGCATCGCCAGATACTTGGGCACGAGAACGAAGTCGATCGGGTCGAGGGCCATGGCTCGTAGGGCGTCAAGTTCCTCGGTGACCGCCATCGTGGCCACCTCGGCCGAGATCGCGGACCCGGATCGGCCGATCACCACGATCGCGGCCATCAGGGGTCCGAGTTCGCGCGTCATCGTGGTGCCGACCATGGTGACGATGGCTTCCATGGCCCCGAAGCGGCGCAACTCCGCGCCCGCTTGCAGGGCCATGATCAGGCCGGTGGCGCCCGCCACCAAACACAGCACGGGCAGGGATCGGACCCCGATGTCACCCATCTGAAGCAGCGTGCGCTGCCAACGCAGGCCGCGCCCCTTGAACGGGCTGGCACGCACCGAGAAGCGCAAGCAGTACCAGAACTGAATGGCCAAGCGGCCGACGTACTCGGCCTGCCGGATCGAGAAACGACCGACGGATTCAAGCAACACCATGCCGCGCGAGCGCTCCGGCCAACTCAGGCCTTCAATGCATCCTCCTCCGAGTCGTGCATTTCGAAGACATCGATCAGGCGGGTGCTGCGCAACACCTGGAGCGGCCCCTCTCTCACGCCAGCAAGCCCGAATCTGACTCTCCGCCGCGTGGCGAGCTGAAGGCCCTCGACCAGGCTCGCCACGGCGGAGCTGTCGATGTAGCTCGCTTCCGACATGCTCACGATAACCCGGCCCTGTGAGCAGTTCTCCAGCAGGCCGAGGACAGCGTCCCGCAACTGCGTAGAAGACGCCATGTCGGCGTCGCCCGCAACGCGCACAACGGCTGCCTCTGCCAACTGCTCGATGTCTATCCGCAGCATTTCGGTTGAACCCTCCCCTCAAGACTCGGCGACAGGCTGCAGCAAGCGCTTTCTCAAGTACATGCGATTCTGACCGTCCTCGCGCCGGTACTCGATCTCGTCCATCAGCGTGCGGATCATGTACAGGCCCCGCCCTCCGGCGCGCAACTCGTCAGGCGGGAGAAGCTCGCGCGACAGAAATTCGGCCTCTATGCCATGGTCGCAGATGCGCACTTCGATCATCTCGCCGTCCCGTCGGCATGCGATCCGGATAGGACGCGTGGTGTCGCCATCGTAACCGTGGCGCATCACATTCGACACCGCTTCATTGACGGCTAGCACCACCGCCGTTGCCGACTCCTCGCCGGCACCGAATCCGAGACAGCTCTGCTCGACCACTCCCCGAACCAAGCGCAGCCACTTCGGATCGCTCACGATCCGCACAGCAACTTCCCCGAACATGACTTGCCCCGCCCGACGCCTGGAAGACTTAGGAAGCCCCGACCGGCGTGGCGGATTTTAGCACGGGCCATGGGTTCCCCAAGGTCCAGGACCCGCGGCCGGCTCTGCTATCGTGGCTAGGCGTGGCGGTCGTGGAGGCGCGGAGGCTGGCCTTCGACCTGCTTTTGCGTGTCGAGCGGGACGGGGCTTATTCAGATGAGCTGCTGCATTCACGACGCCTGGAGGGAATCGGCGCCCGCGCAAAGGCATTCGTCACCAAGACGGTGCTTGGCTGCCTGAGGCGGCAGGGCGAGCTCGACCATTTGATTGCCTCCAGAACGAGCCGGTCCGTCGGAACCATGGATGCGGAAGTGCTGGTCGCCCTGCGGCTCGGGGCGTATCAGATGCGCCACATGGACGGCATTCCGGACCATGCCGCGGTTTCTCAATCCGTTGAACTAGTGCGGCAAGCACGCAAGCGATCGGCCGCGGGACTGGTAAACGCGGTCCTGCGCCACCTGCCCCCGGTTCCGCCAACGGCCGAATCCGCGCGCCTGTGCCATCCCGGCTGGCTGCTGCGACGCTGGGAGAAAGCGTTCGATGCCGGCACGTGCGAGGCGCTGATGCAAGCCAACCTGCAGCAGCCCGCGACGTACTTCCGCCTGCGGCCGTCGGCAGACGCGGCTGAAGTGCTGTCCCGCCTGGAGAGTGCGGGACTGTCGCCAGAGCCGACTGATCTGGCCCGCGCCTATCGTCTCGCGAAGGGGAGCGTGCCGGCCGCCCGCCAGGCAGCCGGCGACGCGCTCGTCTTTCGAGACATCAATTCCCAGCGCGTGGCCGAGTTGCTGGCAGATTCGCCGGGCTCGCCGGTGCTGGACGTTTGCGCGGCCCCGGGAGGCAAGTCCCGCCAGCTTGCCGAAGGCGCGGCGGTGGTGGCGGGCGACCGGCGCGTGAAGCGGCTGCACTCGATGCGCCGGCTGGGCAGCCATGGGATTCAACTGCTGGCCATGGATGCCGAGCGCCCGCTGCCGTTTCGGCGGCAATTCGACCGCATACTGGTCGACGCCCCATGTTCCGGCACCGGCACGCTGGCCCGCAATCCGGAAATCAAGTGGCGCCTCCAGCCGGACGATCTCAATGCGCTCAGCGCTCGACAAGGGCGCATTCTGGACAATGCCATGGACGCGCTGGCGCCCGGCGGGCAGCTGGTCTACGCGACCTGCTCGCTGGAACCGGAGGAGAACCAACATGTCGTCGCTAAGGCCGTCGCAGCGCGAGCGGGCTGGAAAGCCACCCAGGCCCTGTCGACTGTCCCAGGCACGGACCCTGGTGACGGGTTTCAGGCGTGGCGCATTCTGCGGCCGGCTGCCTAGCGCCCGGCTTCACGGCTGGCTTGTCGTGGCGGTAGCCGGGATCGCCTTCCTGGGCACGATCTCGAGCCCTCCGTCCCTGCTCGACGACGTGGACTCCGCCTACGCCCAGGTCGCGCGCGACATGCTGGAGTCCGGGGACTGGGTAACCGCGCGTCTCAACGGAGTGCCGTACTTCGACAAGCCGCCGGGCCAGGTGTGGGCGATCGCGCTGTCATTCGCGATGTTCGGCGTGCACGACTGGGCGGCCCGCCTGCCCGCGGCTCTAGCGGCCATGCTGCTGTGCTGGCTTGCGTGGCGTGTCGGGCGCTGGTCGCTTGGCGAGCTGGGCGGACTCTACGCCGGCATCGGCCTGGCCACGTGTTGCGGGCTGTTCTTGTTCACCAGGGTGCGGATTCCCGACGTGTACGTGGCTTGCACGACGCTTCTCGTGCTCGCGTGTTTCCTGCGCTCGCAAGAGGGCTCGCTGCGACAGGCGCGAGCCCACATGCGCCGGGCCGGCGCGGCGCTGGGTGTCGGACTGCTGTTCAAGGGCCTAGTGGCAGTGGCGCTGCCGGTGGGCGCCATCGCGCTCTATATGCTGGCGGTCGGCAAATGGCGCTCGGGCGATGCGTGGCGCCGGCTCGGCCTGCCCGGCGCCTTCGCAATCGCGCTGCTGGTCGCTGCGCCATGGCATGTGCTCGCGATCCTGCGCCACCCTCCGCTGTTCGAGTTCGCGCTGGACAGCGGGCCGGGAATGTACCGGGGCTTCTTCTGGCGCTACTTCATCAACGAGCACCTGCTGCGCTACCTAGGGCTGCGCTACCCGGCCGACTACAACCGCGTGAACATCGCGTGGCTGTGGTTGGGGCACATCGTTTGGCTGTTCCCCTGGAGCGGCCTGCTCGTGGGCTTGCGCAAGCTCGGCCTCGGCACAGCTGACCGCAAGCGTCGAACGCACTCGCTCATGCTGTGCGCTTGCGGCTTCACGCTGCTGTTCTTCTCCGCCTCGACCACCCAGGAGTACTACACCTTGCCCGCCTACGCGCCCGCCGCGCTGCTGTTTGCCAGCGCAGCCAGTTCGTCCGCCCCGCTCCTGCGATGGTGTACTCGCGCCGCGGCGACAGTCTTCGGGTGTGCGTCGGCAGCCGCCCTGGCGGTGCTCGTCGCGGTCCGGAGTCTTCCGGCCGAGGGCGACATTGCCTCCGCTCTGACCAGCAACCCGGGAGCTTACACGCTGGCTCTGGGGCATTTCCACGACCTAACGCTCGCCGCGTTCGCCTACTTGCGCGGGCCGCTCGCGCTCGCCGCGCTCGCGCTGGCGATCGGGGCGCTCGGGGGCTGGCTGCTGCGACAGAGCTGGGCGCCCGCCGCCCTGGCATGCGCCGCCTTGCTGTTCTTGCATGCTGCTCATTGGGCCATGGGAGCATTCGACCCATACCTGTCATCCCGGCCGCTGGCCGACGCCTACCTGCGCTCTCCTCCGGGACAGCTGATCTTGGATCGGGAGTACTACGCATTCTCCTCGCTGGCCTACTACACCGATCAGCCGGTCTTGCTGCTCAACGGACGCAAGAACAACATCGAATACGGCTCCAACGCGCCCGGGGCGCCTGACGTATTCCTCGCCGACTCGGACCTGCCCGGCCTCTGGGCTCAGCAACGACCCGTGTATCTCGCGGCATACGAGGAGGATCGCGACCGCTTCAAGCGACTGCTAGGGGCAGGTCGGTTGCATACTCTGGCCGCTGCCGGGGGCAAGGTCCTGATCTCAAATCGCTCCGTTCCGTCCGAGAGCCCTGCCAACTAGCCAAGGAGCGGCTGCGCGGGCCGATCGGCCCGGGAGCAGGAGACCCGAATCAATCTCGAAGCTGGGGGCACGGGCAGGCTGGCCGGGCGAGAACGCGTTCCGCTATAGTGAAGTCATACGGGCACCGGACGGATCGCTCTTTGCCACCGGTACCGAGGCGCCGGTCCGCGATCGCCCGCAGGGGACACCCGATGAAACCAGGCATCCATCCCGAGGACTACAGAGAGGTCGTCTTCCGCGACGTCACCACCAACACCGAGTGGATTACCCGCTCGACGGCCAAGACCGACAAGACCACCACGATTGACGGCAAGGAATACCCTCTTTACGACCTAGCGATCTCTTCGCACTCCCATCCCTTCTACACGGGCAAGCGCAAGCTCGTCGACTCCGAGGGCCGGATCGAGCGCTTCAACAAGAAGTACGGGCGCAAGACTGCTGTCTGAAGCGAACGGGGACACCGCGCTGCCGCCAAGCCGTCCGTCCGCGCGGCCTCGTGCGTCGGGGCAGCATGTCGCGCGCGCATGAGCTGTGCATGTCCGTCGACACACGCCGCCGAGCATGCCTGGCCGCCGCGTTGGCCGCACTCGCCACGCTGGGCGAAGCAGCAATCGCGCAAAAGCGCCCTCCAGAGCAAGCCCTGCTGTTCGGCACGGTCTTCCGAGGTTCGTACCTCGCCTTGGAAGGGGCGCGCGTCGTCGCCTACGATGAGGGCAAGCCGAAGAAGAAGTACCGAGCGACCACGAACTACCGCGGCGAGTACAGGATCCGCGTGCCGGCCGGAGACGCCACCTACGTGGTCACAGCGAGCGCGCCGAGATTCGTCCAAGGCCAGCGCACCGTGAGAGTCTACGGCATCGAGAAGTCGACCGCCAACCTGGTCCTCGAACCGCGCAAGAAGGCCGGCAGAGCCAAAAACCGGCCTGATTCGCTGTAGGATAGGGGGAGACATGCAACGCACACGCCGCAGCCTGCTGTTGCTGGGCACTGTCGCGGTGGTCCCGCTCGCCCATGCCCAGTTCACGGGTTTCAAGAAAAAGAAGAAAGTGGACCCGACCCGCTCGGTCAAGGGCCAGGTCACTGACGAACACGAGGAGGGCATCCGCGGCATCGTGCAGCTGAAGCACACGCGGACGCTGGAAGTGAAATCATTCCACACCAACGACAACGGCGACTACTACTTTCACGGCCTCGACTTGAACGTGGACTACGAACTCAAGGCCCTCGCCGAAGGAAGGCAAAGCAAGACACGCACAGTGTCAAGTTTTGACAGCCGCAACGAGCTGATCTACAACTTCAAGCTCAAGTCCGAGAACTGAATCGCGGCACCGCAGGGGAAACTGCCGCCGGTCCTGCTAGCCGCAGCAGTTGCACCAAGCTGACGCCGCGCTCCGGCGCTCCTTGGCCTGCGCCGGCGGCGCAGCACGGCCCTGCCAGAGGACTGAATGCCGCGGTCACGCGGGCGACGCTCCGGGAATGCCTGCGCGATGTGATCGCCGCCGATCACCGGTCCCGTTCGGCCATCGCTGCAATTCATATCCGCAAAAAGCAGCCTGTCGGAAGCTCGGCGCCCGGACTTGCGCGGCAATGGGAGTTACCATTAGTTTGTCCGGTTCGTCGAAGATAATGAGCCGGCGCACCAGCAGATCAGGGAATACAACGATGCGGCATTGCAAGCTCCACTTACTCAAGGCGGTCGCGCTGCTCGGCACTCTGGCGTTGCTGGCACCGGCCGTTGCCACGCTGCAGGCCCAAGGCCCGATCGGCGACCAGCCGCGGAGGCCGCGGACCGACGCCCCGCGCAGGCCGGGAACCCTTCCCGGGCCAGGGGTGCCCCCCGATGCGCCCTCGGATATACCGCGCGTGGAAACCCGCGCGCCGCAGCGGACACCGGAGCAGCAGCCCCTGTTCACTGCCGACACCAACGTGGTCACCGTGGATATCGCGGTGCTGGACAACAAGGGGCAGTTCATCCCCAGCATCCCGCCCGGCAACTTCCAAATCTTGGAGGACGGCGTCCCGCAGAAGATCATCAGCGTGGGTCCGACCCAATCCCCTGCCACGGTGGCGCTGCTGATCGAGTTCAGCAACCGCTGGCAGAGCTACTGGAGCGAGACCTGGTACCAGACCCTCACCGCGACCTACGGCTTTGTCGAGACGCTGCGCCCGGAAGACTGGGTCGCCGTGATCGCCTACGACCTGCGGCCGGAAATCCTGGCCGACTTCACCCAAGACCGGCGGGAGATCAACAACGCCCTGCAGCGGCTCCGCATCGCCGCCTACAGCGAGTCCAACCTCTTCGACGCGCTGACCGATACCGTCCAGCGCATGTCCGAGATCGAGGGGCGAAAGGCTGTTGTCCTGCTCTCCAGCGGCGAGGACACCTTCAGCCGGCTGAACTTTTCGCAAGCTCGCAAGATCGTGCAGGAGGCCGGCGTCACGGTCCACGCCATCGGCTTGGGCCAGATGCTCAAGGAGATGCTGGATTCCTACGGCTATGTCGGGGGAGCGACTCGCATCGGCTGGCTGCAAGCGGACAACCAGCTGCGGACGTTCACCAGGGAAACGGGCGGCTTCTCGTTCTTCCCGCGCTTCTACGGGGAGTTCCCGACGATCTTCCAGAGCCTGAACTACCTGATGCGCAACCAGTACACGGCGGTCTACCAGCCCTCCAACACCAAGCGTGACGGCACGTTCCGCAAGATTACCGTGCGCTTGGTGGACCCCAACACGAACAAGGAGCTGCGAATCACCGGCCAGAAGAACAAGCGCATCAAGTACCGGATCGTCGCGCGCACCGGCTACACGGCGCCCCGCGAGGTGGAATAGGCACCGCCAGCCGCGGCCGCCGAAGCCCGACGTCCGGCGCGCCGCCTCGCATTCTGTCCGGCCTTCGCGAGGGTGTTGAGGCTCTTCTTTTGGCGTTTGCTATAGTCTCCGAAATATGGCTCGCGTCCCCGACCGCCCGAAGGTCTTGCTCATCGACGACAATCGCTTCGGGTCTCGGGCGCGCCAGGCGATCCTGGCAGATCTGGGGTATGAGGTCGAAGTCTCAGAGAGCGGCGCGGCCGGCTTGGAGCGCTTTCAGGCATGTGCCGAGGACGCCCCCTTCAGCGTCGTCGTCACCGACTATCGGATGCCCGGCATGCGGGGCGACGAGGTAGTCCGGCGGCTTCGGGAGCTGGCCCCGGACGTGCCGGTTGTGATCCTCTCCGGCCACGTGCGGACCTTCGCGCTGACCTCGGAGTCCACGGGAGCGGATGTCGTGCTCGAAAAGGGGCCGCGCGAGCAGCACGATCTGGCGGGCACAATCCAGAGGCTCGCCCCGAGCGCCACTCCTCGCAAGCCGCTCGGACATGCGACCGAGTCCGGTCGCGCCATGCGGCAAGCCCCGTCGCGCAGACGGGCCCGCAACGAGTGATAAGATCGGGCAACGCCCGCCGACGCCGGGCACATCGTCAATGACAAGCTTTACTTGGCTGGGCCACTCGACCGTTCATGTCAGGGTCGCGGACGGTCCGGCGATCCTGATCGATCCTTGGCTGAAAGGCAACCCCGCTTTCCCGTCCGGCTACGATGTCGCGCCCGTCGACCTCGTGCTGATCACTCACGGACACTTCGACCACCTGGACTTGGGAGATCTGCGGGCGCTGGTCGCGAGGTTCGAGCCCGAGATCGTTTGCAACGCCGAGATTTCGATGTGGCTGGGCTCGAAGGACGTTCCGAACGTGGTCGGCATGAACAAGGGCGGCTGCTACCACAGCAAGGGCGTGCGGATCTCGATGACACAAGCCCAGCACAGCAGCTCGATCCTAGAGGACGGCAAGATCGTCTATGCCGGCGAGCCTGCCGGCCTAGTCGTCCGCCAGCCCGACGGCCGTGCGTTCTATCATGCCGGCGACACCAACGTGTTCAGCGACATGAGCCTGATCCAGCGCCTCTACGAGCCCGAACTGGCCATGCTGCCCATCGGAGACCTGTTCACCATGGGACCCAAGGAGGCAGCCTTGGCCTGTGAATTCCTGCAGCCGAAGCTTGTGATCCCCATCCACTACAAGACGTTCCCGCTGCTGACGGGGACCGCGGCCAAGCTCAGGGAGGAACTTGGCGCCGAGTCCGGGGTAGAGGTGCGCGAGTTGGAGCCCGGCGTGGCCTTCAACTGGTGAGCCAGGCGGCGACTCTCAGGGCTTGGAGAGCCCTGAGTAGGTCTCGTCGTCCGTCGCCTCGGTCGTGACCGGCAGCCCGCGCCGAGCCCAGCCGTCGTACACGATCTGTCCCATCGGATTGGATTCGCCATCGAATCCGCCGCGCATGTCGACGACATTGGTAAAGCCGTTCGCCTGCAGCACTTGCGCGGCACGCATCGATCGCCCACCCTTCAGGCAAGCGGTGATGATCTTGGCATCCTTGCCCAGCGCCCGGTCGCAGACGTCTACGAATTCCTCGTTCGGCTGCATGCCCATCGCAGTCCGATGCAGTAGCGGGATGTTCTTGGCTCCGGGCGCGTGTCCCTGCTCGAATTCCGGGATCGAGCGCACGTCCAAGTAGATGTAGCCCTCCTCCGACTGCAGCAGGTCGCGGGCCTCGTCCGGTGATATGCGCTTCAGTGCCATAGTTGCCTACGCTTCACGCTCGCTGATTCGGTCATGCAATGTCAAATCACCCACCGGCAATATCGGCGCAGCCCGCAAGCGGCGCGGCATCCACCCGAGTGAACTCGCGACGCAAACTTACCGTTTCGGGCCCTTCGCGGGAGGCGGCGCGAGCCTCTGTGCGAGCCAACTTGCCATCGCGCGGTTCGCTCATGATCTTGCCCGACGCTGGTCGGACTCGCTATGATCGGCCATTCGCCGACCATGCCCGCCAATCCTGAAATCTCGGTGGTGATCCCCGTCCGCAACGAAGAGGAATCCGTCGAGGAACTGGCGCGGCAGCTGCAGGCCGCGCTGCCAGAAGACCACGAAATCTTGTTTGTCGACGACGGCAGCACCGACAACACCTGGCAACGCTTGACGGGGCTGCACTCCCCCGGACGCATTCGTCTGGTCAAGTTCCGCGCCCACGCCGGCAAGTCGGCCGCGCTGATGGCGGGCTTCGCGCGCTGCACGGCGCCGGTGGTCTTCACGATGGACGGTGACCTGCAAGACGACCCGGCCGAAATCCCGGCCTTTCGCTCCAAGCTCGCCGAGGGCTATGACCTGGTCTCGGGCTGGAAGAAAGTACGCCACGACCCACTTCACAAGGTCGCCGCATCGCGCCTCTTCAATTGCGTGATGCGCAGCGCCACGGGCCTTGGGCTGCATGACATGAACTGCGGATTCAAGTGCTACCGGGCGGAAGTGGTCAAGAGCCTGAGGATCTACGGGGACCAGCACCGTTTCATCCCCGTCTTTGCCGCGCACCAAGGCTACCGCGTCACCGAGATCGTGGTGCGGCACCGAGCGCGTCGCTACGGCCGCTCGAAGTACGGCCTCAGCCGCCTAGCCAAGGGCTTTGTCGATCTGGGCACGGTGCTGCTTAGAACTCGGTTTCACGACCGTCCGGCACACGCATTCGGATATCTGGCCCTGTGCTGCGGCTTGGGTGGAGCTGGGTTGCTCGGCCTGGCCTTGTCGCCGTGGCTTCACCCCGCCGCGTCGTGGGCGGCCGCAGCCGTGGCCGTCGCCCTGGGAAGCGGCGCGCTGGCCCTTCTGGCCTTGGGCTGGCTTGCGGAGTGCATGCTCCACGGCGCGGCGGATCCGTCACCGCTGCTCGCGCCGGCGATCGAGGATATACGTGATTAAGCGCGCGCTGCCCGTCGTCAAGGCCCTCGTGCCCCTAGTCCTGGCCTGGTTCATCGGCCGCATGATCTACGGCAATTGGCAGCAAGTGCGGTCGGAGCCATGGCGGCTCGACCTGCCATGGCTCGCGGTGTCGTTCGCTCTTGGAGCCGCGTGGCATCTGGTCCGACCGTTTGGCTGGACGCGCCTGCTAGGGGGCTTCGACCACGTCGTGCCGTACTGGGAGATCTACCGCATCTACCGCAAGTCCGAGCTAAGCCGCTATGTTCCTGGCGGCATCTGGCAATTCGCCGCCCGCATCTACCTCACGCGCCGCCACGGCGTGAGCGCGGCGGCCTGCCTAGCTGCGACGATCCTCGACATGACCCTGGCCGCGCTCGCTGCGATGGTCGTGGCCGCTTGGCTTGGCGGTGTCGCAGCCTCTTCGCTAGCCCAGTGGCAGCGCTACACCCTGTTTGCGTTCCCCCTGTTCGCCTGCGCGGTCGTCTACCCCCCGGTATTCAACGCCTGGGCGGTGCGCTTGGCTCGCTTGCTCAAGCAGCCGTTCCGGCCGCTTGAGATCCGCACGGCCCGCATGCTGGGCATCTGGGCCCTGTACGTCGTGATGTGGGCGCTGCTGGCGTTTGCCATGGCCAGCTTCGCGCGCGCCCTGCTGCCCGGCCTAGACACCGAGCGCTTCGCCCATATCGCGGGTTCTTACGCCCTAGCGTGGCTAACGGCGCTGCTCACCATGGTGGCACCTGCGGGAATGGGCGTCCGCGAAGGCATACTCGGGCTGCTGCTGTCCCAAGCGATCGCCGCGGGCACGGCGATGACTCTGGCCGTCGCGATGCGCTTGTGGGTCGTGACCATGGAATTGGCCTGGCTGGCGATCGGGCTGCTGATGCCCCGAACCGCCCAGCCCGATCGAGCCTAGAGCTCGCGGACCGCGATGTTGCGGAAGCGGTGCTCCAAGCCCGGGCTGCAGCGATCGCCGCCGTGAACCTGCACGGCGATAGCTCCCTCGGTGGCACCCCGCGGAAGGTGGTTCTCGGTGTCCTTGAAGTCCGTGATCTTCGAGCCGTTGAGCCACACTTCGATGCGGGGCGCCTCGCCTTGGATGCGGGCGCGCAGCGAATTCCAATCATCCTTCTTCCACACCCTCTCCCAGCCATCCGACCGGTGCTCGCCGGGGCTTTGCAATTGCTCCCCGAAGACGCCCCCTAGGTTCCCGCCGGCGAGGTAGTCGAGCATGACTTGGTAGGCCTGCCCGCTGCCACTAGAACGCAGGAAGACGCCGCCATCGCAGCCGAAGTCGGGCTTGATCTCCAGGTAGACCTCGAAGTCGCCGAACGTCTCGTCCGTCAGCAAGATGCCGCCGTTTCCTACCCGGTCCTGCTTGCCGACCAATGCGCCTTCAAACACGCGCCACTCCTTGGTGTCACCATGATGGTTGGTCAGGCTCATGTGCCAGCCGGCAAGGTTCTGGCCGTTGAAAATCGGCCGGAATCCTTCGGGCACCTCGGCGCCGAGCGATAGCGGCAGCAAGGCCAGGAGCAAGCGTCCGCGAAACATCCATCCAGTCATATTCCCGGCCAGCGTAGCATTTTCCCGGGAGGCTTCCCGGACCCGCTCGCCCGTCGCCGAGACGGATGGCAGCAAGCACAGCCCCTATACTTGATTAACTCGGCCGAGTGCCGAAAGAGGGGATCGCGAGCAATGGACGGATACTATGATCCAGAAGACCTGCCCCGCTTTGCCGAGATGGGCAATGACGCGCCGGAACTGTGGGACAAGTTCAACTCTTGGTACGGAGCTGTCTTCCAGCCGGGCGCGCTGAGCGAGCGCGAGAAGAACCTGATCGCCTTGGCGGTGGCCCACGCCGTGCAGTGCCCCTACTGCATCGACGCGTACACGCAGGGCTGCCTTGCACAGGGCTCCAATCTGGAACAGATGACCGAGGCCGTTCATGTGGCTTCGGCGATCAAGGGAGGATCCGCGCTAGTGCACGGCTTGCAAATGCGCAACGTCGCCTCCAAGATCAGCATGTAGCGATCAATGGGAAATTCCCTTCCAGCAGAGCGTCGTCCCCCTCCAGACGCCGACCAGCAATTCCGCATCCTCCAACTGGACGGCGAAGCTGCATTCCAGCCCTTCGACTCGCGCCTGGCCCAAGCGGGCGTCGGACCGCTGGTTGCCGGCGGCATAGACGTCGTCCAGATCAATGTCGGCAAGTTTTGCAACCAAACCTGCAAGCACTGCCATGTCGACGCGGGCCCGGATCGCACGCAGGAAAACATGTCGCGGGAGACGTTCGAGCTGTGCCTCGACGCGATCAAGCGAATCGGCCGGCCCGATGTGGATCTAACGGGGGGAGCGCCCGAACTAAACCCGAGCTTCCGCTGGTTCGTCGAGCAAGTTCGCGGGCTGGGCTGCAAGGTGATCGACCGCTGCAATCTGACCGTGCTGGTCATGCGTTCACAGGCCGGGCTGGCCCCCTTCCTAGCCCTGCACCGCGTCCAGATCGTTGCCAGCCTGCCATACTTTCTCGGCAGCCGGACCGACGCCCAGCGCGGCGACGGCGTGTTCGACAAGTCCATCCTGGGCCTTCGCAAGCTCAACGAGCTGGGCTACGGCAGGCCTGGCAGCGGATTGGAGCTGAACCTGGTCTACAACCCTACCGGGGCCTTCTTGCCGCCGGACCAAGACGCCATCGAGGCCGATTTCCGACGGGAACTCAGCAGCCGCTATCACATTGAGTTCAATTCGCTGTACACGATCACGAACATGCCCATTGGCCGCTATCGCGACTATCTGGTCCGCAGCGGCAACCACAGGCGCTACATGGAGCAGCTGGTCGACGCGTTCAATCCGGCCGCCGCGTCGGGGGTGATGTGTCGATCGATGATCTCGGTGGGCTGGGACGGGCGTCTCTACGACTGCGATTTCAATCAGATGCTGGAACTGGAGCTGGGTTTCGGAGCTCCGCGGCATATTCGCGATTTCGACCCGGAGCGGATCGCGGCCCGGCGAATCGTCAGCGGGCAGCACTGCTACGGCTGCACGGCCGGCTCGGGCTCAAGCTGCGGAGGCCGGATCTCCTGAGCAGGCCGGAGCAGCTCGAGCCTCCGGCACCGGCAGGCCCTGATGTACACTGGGGTGTCTGGTGCCGGTCGCCGGTCGCACCGAAGGAACACTGACATGCTCATCAAGCTAGCCCTTATCCTGCTCGTGGCCGCAGTGACGTTGCTGTTGGCCGGCTGTGGCGGCGGCGACGCACCGCCCGAATCGCCGCCACCGGAGGAGCCGGCCGAGGCCCAAGAGGCCCCGTCGGCACCGGAGCCCGAACCAGAGCCTGAGCCGGAAGCGAAGGCCGAGCCCGAGCCGGCGCCGCCGGAAGAGCCCGCCGGGCCCCCGCGCGTTCGCATGGAAACCGACAAGGGCACGCTGGTCTTGGAGCTCTATCCCGATCGCGCGCCGGAAACAGTCGCCAACTTCCTGCAGTACGTCGACGACGGGTTCTATGACGGCACCATCTTTCACCGCGTGATTCCCAACTTCATGATCCAAGGCGGGGGGTTCGTTCCGGAAATGCAAGAAAAGTCGACCCGGCCGCCGGTCAAGAACGAATCCGGCTCGATGGCGAATACGAAGTACACGATCGCGATGGCGAGAACAGCCAATCCGCACAGCGCATCGGCGCAGTTCTTCATCAACCACCAGACCAATCAATTCCTCGACAAGGAGCACGCGCGCGATGGCTGGGGCTATTGCGTGTTCGGTAAGGTGGTCGACGGCACGGATGTGATAGAAGCCATCGCGGAGGTGGCGACCGGAAGCAAGATGGGACACCAAGACGTCCCGCTGACGCCGGTGGTCATCAAGTCCGCGCGGCGCGCTGGCTAGGCGCCCAAGCTTCGAGCCTACAGCCGTTCCGGCCCGTGCAGCTGCGGGCTGGCGGAATGCCCTCGCTTGGCCCCGTCCGCCGAGGCCACGATTCGCCCGCGCGGCCGATCCATCAGGGCCGCGCCCCGGCCCTGCGGCCGCCGGCTGCAACGCTTGTCTGCCGCGCCTGTCAGAGTCGCCTTTGAGCGGTCAATCGCGCCGCCTGCGAGGCAGCAGCCCGATCGCCACGGCCCCCAGCGCCGCCAGTCCGAACACAGCCCACAGCGCCTGCGAGTAGCCCGCCAAGCGGCCCGCTAGCACGGCGATGAAGCGCGGCGTCCAGAACTGCAAGATCGTGTCGCTCGGCAAGATCGCGGACATGGCCTTGCCCAGCGAGCGCAGGCCGAACTGGTCCGCAGCCATCAGCGGGATCAGCATGTAGTCGGCACCCATCGCGAGGCCGAATACGATCGCGAACAGGAAAACCATGTTGGGCTGCTCCGGCGTCACCAGAAACAGCAACGGAATCGCGAGCGCCACGATGATATACGTGGCAAGCATGACGTATTTTCGCGGCAGCTTGTCGGCAAGCCAGCCAGCCAGCAGCCGGCCCGAGATGCTGGACAACAGATAGGTGAACGAAGCCCTTGCCCATACGTTGTCCCGCATGACCTGGTCGGTGAACCCCTGTTCTTCATATACGAACTTCATCAGAAAGTTGACCGCGGCGATCGACCCGATCGACGCGGCGCTGCCTACCAATAGCAACCAGAACGCGGGGCTGCTGGAAAGCTGCCCGAAGGTCTTCGCGGACTCTGCCTGGGCCGGCTCCTTGACAGCCTCCGCTACCTCGACGTCGCCCGCGCTTTCTGCGCCATCGGGCAACTGGCCCATGTCTTCGGGCTTGTCCCGGATCACGAAGAACGCCAGCGGCCAGGCGATCATCATCAGGAAACTCAAGGCCCGGAGGGCATCGGTGTAGTGGTCCAGGGTTCTGGCAAGGTAAGGCGTGAGCAGGTTACATAGCGCACCGATCACGGCCACGCCCACGTACGCGATCCCCATGGCCGTACCTCGACGGCGCTTGTACCAGTTCGAAATGATGATCTGGTGCGGGATCGGGCCTGACAAGAAGTACCCCGCCATGTAAACGCACCACGCGCCGTAGTACTCGTACTGGTTGCCGCTCAGCCGGCCGAACCACTGGAACGAGAGGAAGGTCAGGAAGGTGCCGACCAGGATCAGCTTGCGCGGCGAGGTCTTGGGCACGATCACGGGCCCGATCCAGATCGTCAGCAGCACGGCGATCGGGGCGCCCAGCGTCACCAGCTCCACCGGCCATGAGTGGCCGTCGCGGAAGTAGTCAAAGAAGAAGGCAATGTTGTAGTAGGGAAATCCCGTGGACAGGCCGAACGTAACGAAGCAGCTGGCAATGATCCACGGGCCGAAGAATTTCTTGCTGGAAGATTCCATGAAGTTCTCGCCTCCGGGGCGAACTAGCCAGTGTATCCGATACGGCGGGGCCGGGATAGCGATTCGCTCCTTGCGCAAGGGTTATCCTGAAATTGTGGTCGCTGCCTGCCTTTGCGCCGGAGGTCATGCGCCGCTGCAAGATCGACCGTGCAAGAACGCGGCCCCAGTATTTCGAACGCGCTGCTAGCCATGGCGGCATTCGCCGTCGTGGCTGCGGGCATCAAGCTCGCAGCGGTGATCGTGGTCCCGTTCTTGCTCTCGGTCTTTCTCGCCATATTGGCCGGGCCGCCAGTGTTCTGGCTGCGTCGCAAGCGCGTGCCCCGCTGGCTCGCGATCCTGACGGTGATTTTCGGCATCGGCGGCTTCGTGGGTTTGGTCGGCGTGCTCGCGGCAGCCTCTCTCAGCGATTTCGCGAACAGCCTGCCGGGCTACCAAGCGCGCCTGCTGAGCCAATGGGAACAGGCGCTGGTGAGCTTGGAAGACTTGCTTGCGAGGCTTGGCATCCAGCAGATTTCCGACAGTGTTTGGGATCAATCGGATCTGAGCCGGATTTTCGGCACGACGGCTCAGTTCGCCGGAGCGACTCTGTTGCAGTTCGGGAATATCGTCACCAAGTCGTTGATGGTCGTGCTGACCGTGACCTTCATGTTGTTGGAGGCATTCCGGCTCCCCAAGAAGCTCCAGCCGCTGCTGGACGAATCCGACCGGAAGTGGGAACACTTCGAAGGGTTTGCGAGATCGGTGCAGAAGTACATTGCCATCAAGACACTGACCAGCCTGGCGACCGGGATCGCGATCACGCTGTGGGTCTGGGTGCTGGGCGTAGACTACGCGATCTTCTGGGGCCTGCTCGGTTTCTTGCTCAATTTCATCCCCAACATTGGCTCCTTCATCGCCGCGATTCCGGCCGTATTGATGGCGGCAGTGCAGTATGGGGGAGGCACTGCACTTGTCGTTGCCCTGGGCTATGTCGGGATCAACGTCGTCATAGGCGGCCTGATCGAGCCGCAGTTCATGGGGGACGGTGTCGGCCTGTCGCCGCTGGTAGTGTTCATGTCATTGGTGTTCTGGGGCTTCCTGCTCGGCCCGATCGGCATGCTGCTCTCCACGCCCTTGACGATCAGCGTGAAGCTCGCGCTGGAGGGCTACCCGGACGCTCGCTGGATCGCCACCCTGATCGATTCGGGCAAGACCTGATCGCGGCCGCTGTCGGGTACAATTGTTGCGGGCTTCCCGCCGATGAGACTTGTATCCGCGATCTTGCTGCTAGCGGTTCCGTTGACGCTGGCGGCAGCCGAGTATAGCGACAGCGAGCGCAGCTTTTGGTCGTTCCAGCCGCGCCAAGCTACCGCCGCGCCGGCCGTGGACTCCGACTGGGCTTCAAGCCCTGTCGACGCCTTCGTCTGGAGCCGGCTTGCGGCTGCGGGGCTGCGGCCAGCGCCGCAGGCCCGGCCCGCCGAGCTCGCTCGTCGAGCGTACTTTGACACCACCGGCTTGCCGCCAACTCCCGCGGAGCTGGAGGCATTCGTAAGCGACCGGTCGCCCGGCGCTTGGGAGCGGCTGGTGGACCGGCTGATGTCCAGCCCGCGCTGGGGCGAGCGCGCCGCCCAGCGCTGGCTGGACGTGGTGCGATTCGCGGAGACCGAAGGGTTCGAATACGACCGCTACCTGCCCGGACTGTGGCGCTACCGCGACTACGTGATCGAGTCGTTCAACCGGGACAAGCCGCTGGACCGCTTCATCGCGGAACAGCTCGCCGGCGATGAGATGGCCGCGGAGGCGCCGCAGTCGGACGCGGACCGGGAGCTGCTGGCCGCGGCAGGATTCCACCGCCTCGGGCCAGTCCGCCGCAATGCCGGCAACCAAGAGGTGGCCTCGAGCCGCAACGAAGTCCTTACCGAGCGGACCGATATCGTCGGGACGGCGCTGCTCGGCATGACCGTCGGCTGCGCGCGCTGTCACGACCACATGTTCGACCCCATCCGCCAGGTCGACTACTACCGGTTGCAAGCGTACTTCGGCGCGTCGCGCGAAGCGAATCTGGTGTTCGATTCGGACTCCACCATAGAAGACTGGCAGAAGGCGACCAAGGAAATCGCCACGAAGATGAAGTCCTTGCGCGGGGAGATCAAGCTGGCCGAGGGCGAGGAGCGGCTGCGCCTGCAAGCCGAGCATGACGCCCTCGAGTCGCAACTGCCGGCACCGCCGCCGACGCTGGCCACGGTGCAGAACGATCCCGAGAACCCCAATCAGGTTCACCTGCTCGCCCGGGGCGACCATACCAAGCCTCTCCAGCCGGTCGATCCCCGCCCCCTGGGAGTGCTGCTTCCCGAGGACGCCCCGACGCTCCCGCCGGATGCAGAGGACCCGCGCTCGCGACTGGCCGGGTGGATCACGTCTCCCGAGCACCCCCTGACGGCGCGCGTGGCGGTCAACCGGATCTGGCAAGGCTACTTCGGCCAGGGCATCGTCGACACCCCGAACGATTTCGGCGCCATGGGCGGACGCCCGAGCCATCCGGCTTTGCTCGACTTCCTCGCCAACGAACTCGTCGAGTCCGGTTGGAGCGCGAAGCACGTGCATCGGCTGATTCTGACCAGCAGCGCGTATCGGCAGGCATCTCACAACCCGGCGCAGGAACAGCGCGGAATGCAGCAGGACGCGTCCAATCGACTCCTGTGGCGCGGTCCGCGCCGTCGCCTCGGTGCCGAGGAAGTGCGCGACGCAATGCTTGCGGCCGCTGGCGAACTTAATCTCGCGTACGGCGGCAAGAGCGTCATGCTGCCCGTCGAAGACGCCTTGGTGGACCTGTTGTACGACCCGACCCAGTGGCGCGTGCCCGCGGACCAGGCCCAGCACCGCCGCCGATCGATCTACCTGCTCGCGAAACGCAACCTGCGCCTGCCGTTCATGGAAGTGTTCGACCAGCCGGCACTGCTCACAAGCTGCGCCCGCCGGGAGTCGAGCACCCACGCGCCGCAATCTCTGGAACTGCTCAACGGCCCGATCTCGAACGAGCTTGCCGCGCGGTTTGCCGCCCGGCTCGACCGGGAAGCCGGTCGCGACCTGGACAGTATCGTTGGCCAAGCTTACCTGCTTGCCGCCGGCAGGCCTCCGACCGAAGATGAGGCTCTGATCGCGCGCAACTTCCTGGCCGACAATTCGCTGCGCGAATTCGCCCTGGCCATGTTCAACCTCAATTCGTTCCTGTACCTGAACTGATCCGGGCGCACGGTATATCCAGTTCCAGGCCGCATCTGCCCGTGTTCCGCAAGATCTTGGTAGCCAACCGCGGCGAGATCGCAGTGCGGATCATCCGCACCTGCCGCGAGATGGGCATCGCAACCGTCGCGATCTATTCGGACGTCGACCGCGAGGCGAAGCATGTCCGATTGGCCGATGAGGCCTGCGCTGTCGGCGCGGCGCCTCCGGCCGAGAGCTACCTCAACATCGGCCGCGTCTTGGACGCGGCCAGCTCGGCGGGAGCGGATGCCATCCACCCAGGCTATGGCTTCCTCAGCGAGAACGCGGAGTTCGCCCAAGCCTGCGAGCGCAAGGGGATCAAGTTCATCGGGCCGTCCGCAGCGGCGATTCGCTCCATGGGAATCAAGACTCGCGCCCGCGAGCTAATGTCGCAGGCCGGAGTCCCAGTCGTTCCCGGCACGCCAGAAGCAACGGACGCTCGCCAAGCTGCGGCCTTCGCCAGCCGGGTCGGCTACCCGGTCATGCTCAAGGCTTCCGCTGGCGGCGGCGGAAAGGGGATGCGCCTTGTAGAGTCGGCTGCACAGCTCGAGAGCGCCTGGGAACAAGCGCGGGGCGAAGCTCTCGAAGCGTTCGGCGACGCTGCAGTGTACGTGGAGAAGGCGATCCTTCGCCCGCACCACGTCGAGGTCCAGATTCTGGCCGACGAGCACGGGACGGTGGTCCATCTGGGCGAGCGCGAATGTAGCCTGCAGCGGCGGCACCAGAAGGTGGTCGAAGAGAGCCCCTCGCCGCTAGTAGAGGCCAACCCTGGTGTCCGCGAACAGCTCTATTCGGCCGCCATTGCAGCAGCCAGCGCCATCGGCTACGCCAACGCGGGCACGATCGAGTTCCTCATGGACGCCGACGCCCGCTTCTACTTCCTGGAAATGAACACCCGCCTGCAGGTCGAGCATCCTGTCACCGAGCTGGTGACAGGAATGGATCTCGTCAAGCAGCAGATCCGCGTAGCTGCCGGCGAGAGGCTGGGCTTCTCCCAAGAGGCGGTCCGGTTTCGCGGCCACGCACTGGAATGCCGCGTGTATGCGGAAGACCCCAGCGCCAACTTCATGCCTTCTCCCGGCCTGATCCGGCGCATGGCAATGCCCGACGGCCCGGGCATCCGGATCGATTCCGGCGCAGACGAAGGCTGGACCGTCCCGATCCACTACGACCCGTTGATCGCCAAGCTCTGCGCTTGGGCGCCCACCAGGCCGGAAGCCATCGACAAGCTGCGCGGCGCGCTGAGCGAAGCCACCATCAGCGGCATCGCCACGACCCTGGGCTTCTTTCGCGACTTGATGGAGGATCCACAGTTCCAAGCCGGCGACATCGACACCGGGTTCCTGGCGCGCGGCCTCGACCCGGCTGCGGGCGCGGCCTCGACCCCTTCATCCGAGGCGCGCCTAGCAGCCATCCTCGCGGTCATCCAAGCCGAACAGGGCCGCGCGGCCGATCAACCTTCGGCGGCCCTGCCGCCAAGCTCGGCGTGGAAGCGCAACGGGCGAATCGAGAACATCGCGGCCCGGGACACGGATCGATGAAGAAGTTCGACCTCGTCGTAGACGGCACCCCGTGCAGCCTGCGCATTGGCGCGGATTCGTGCGAGATGGACGGGCGTCGTTCGGCGACGGACATTCGCTGCACAGGCCCGGGCAGCTACTCCGTGATCGTGGACGGGAACCAGCACACCGTCGTTGTCAATCGGTCCGCCCAGGGCTCCTATGAGGCCCATGTATCCGGAACGGCGCTTGCCATCGAGATTCGCGACCCGCGGCGCCTTTCAGGCCACATGGATGGACCGGCGGCCGGCGGCTCGCAGGCAGTGCGCACGCCGATGCCCGGCAAGGTGCTGTCCGTGCGAGTGCGGGTCGGCGACGAAGTTCGCAGCGAGCAGGGCCTGTTGGTGGTGGAAGCGATGAAGATGCAGAATGAACTGCGCGCCCCCTGCGCCGGAAGGGTCACGGCCGTCAACGTCAGCGCAGGCGATTCGGTCTCGTCAGGGGACACCTTGGTGGTGGTTGAATAGGATAGAGATACGGGCTTCGTCCGGATTCCCGGCAACTACGATGTGCAGCGAATGCCGAAATACGGGCTGGTTGCAAGAGCGGCTGCCGGGAGGCTTCACTGCGTCGAAGCGGTGCCACTGCCACGAGGGCGGCCGAGGCGCTTCGCAGTACGGCCCGCTGCGCTTGCCGCCTCGCTTTGCCGACGCCACATTTGACAACTTCAGCGCCGGGGTCTATGCCAAGGAGCCCCAGAAGCACCAAGTCCTGACCGCGGCGATGGCCAAGGGCATGCTGTTCGCTGACGGCTTCCCGATCGAGCCGTCCAAAGGGCTGC
>CBDCQT010000005.1:0-458937 GCA_965220745.1 Alphaproteobacteria bacterium
ACCTTCTACCGCTGGCGCAAGGAGTATGCCGGGATGAGCGGCGATCAGCTCCGCCGTTTGAAGGAGCTCGAGAAGGAGAACGAGCGGCTGCGCCGTGCGGTCTCCGATCTGACGCTGGACAAGCAGATTCTCAAAGAGGCCGCAGGGGGAAACTTCTAAGCCCCTCGCGCCGGCGCCAGTGCATCGATCATGTCTGTGACCGGCTCGGGGTCTCGGAACGCCGCGCTTGCCGGGTGCTGGGGCAGCACCGCTCGACCCAGCGCCGCATCCCGCGCGGCCGCGACGACGAGGACCGCCTGGTCGCGTACATGATCGAGCTGGCCCGCCAGTACGGCCGTTACGGCTATCGCCGCATCGCGGCCCTGCTTCGCGATGCCGGCTGGCAGGTCAACGACAAGCGGATCGAGCGCTTGTGGCGGCGCGAGGGGCTGAAGGTGCCCGGCAAGCAACCGAAGCGGGGCCGGCTTTGGCTCAATGACGGCTCCTGCATCCGGCTGCGCGCCGAGAGGGCGGATCACGTCTGGTCCTACGACTTCGTCCATCACCGGACGTATGACGGCAGGGCCTTCCGCATGCTCAACGTCCTGGACGAGTTCACCCGCGAGAGCCTGGTCATCCGGGTGCGCAGGAGGCTTTCCTCGATCGACGTCATCGATGTGCTGACCGACCTGTTCATCCTGCGCGGCATTCCGACCTGGATCCGTTCCGACAACGGTCCGGAGTTCGTCGCCGAGGCCGTCAGGCGGTGGATCGCTGCGGTCAGCGCCCGCACCGCCTTCATCGAGCCGGGCTCACCCTGGGAGAACGGCTACATCGAGAGCTTCAATGCGCGGCTGCGCGACGAGCTCCTGAACGGGGAGATCTTCTACACCCTGAAGGAAGCCCAGGTTCTCATCGAATCGTGGCGGTGCCATTACAACGCGATCCGCCCACACGGCAGCCTGGGATACCGGCCGCCGGCCCCGGAGACGATCATCATGCCAAGCTGGCCGCCCGGCTCCGCTACGCTCCGCCGGCCACCCAGCTTGGCCGAGGAACCCGCGATGCACTAACATTCGACCTGGACCAGTCGACGGGGGCAGGTCAGATGCGGATGTCGACGGTGCGGTCGCACGGCGCGAGCCAGACGAGTTCGCGCCGGACCGCCTCGGCGATCGAGGTCTTGCAGGCCTCGTCGTCCGAGAGCAACAGCCGCGTCGCCAGGTGCAGCGCGGACTCCTCGAAGCGTTCGCGTTGCGTTTCCCAGCTGTCCGAATCCGCGTCGTCGGACGGCGAGAAGAACGCCGGGCCGAGCAGTTCAGCCAGTTGGTGGGGCTGAAGCGCGCTGTCTTCCGTCACCAGCGGCATGGCTTCGTCGACCCAGGACCAGGCCTCGCCGGCAAAGACCAGATCGGCGGGCACGTCGAGCGTCCGCACGGGACCCGATGCCGGACAGACGGAAAGCTCGAAGCGGATGGCGGCGGGCCGGGAGGGCAGCGGCGCGGTCAGGGAACGCAACGTCTCCGGCACCGGGTACTGGTCGAGCGCCATCCAATCGTCCCCGGCGGCGACCCGGACGGTTATATCCGTCACCCGGTCGAGTCCGTCGCACCAGCCATAGCCCTCCAGCCTCCGGTCGGCCTCGAACAGGCGGGCCGCGATGCCCGCCCGCTCAGCGGCGCGCCAGAGCGCCTGCGCCTCGGGCGGCTCGGGGTCGCAAACGACGACCAGGGCGTCGCGGCCGGCGTCCGCGAGCCTTGGCGGCCCGCGCCAGTGGTCGCAGTCGGCGACCGAGGGCCGCCAGGGCCGCAGCACGGCCGGCGGGGGCGCGATGTCGATGCCGGCCTCGCGCGCCCGCGTCCAGTCCTCGAAGGCCGGGCGCGGAGAGGGATCGGCCGCCATGGCGCGGTAGATCGCCAGCCGCGCGGCCGCGCACATCTCCCTGAGGAAATCGTTCTCGACCGCCTCCTTGCGCGCCGGCAGGACCAGTTCGAGGCCGGGGCAGTTGTACACGTCGGCCAGCACGCTCCAGGTCGCGCCGTGGACGGTCTCCACGGTCGGCAGGCGCACCGGCAGGGTCCAGACCGAAAAAGTTGAGGTCGGGGTCGTTGTAGCCGCTGCGGCGGTTCTTGAAGACGGCGAAGGCGAGGCCGCGCCAGGGCTCGGAATGGACCGCGCCGTCGAGGAAGGCGCGGCGCGGCAGTTCCTCCGCGACGGCAGATCTACTCTCCGAGCGGTCCTCGAACACGACCGGCAGCGGGTAATGGCGGGCGGCGTTCTCGGCCGCGTTGCGGATCGCGGCGATGGCTTCGGTGGCCTCGAAGGAAATCGACACCCCATGGGGATAGGGGGCCTTGTCGTCGGCATGAACCACGGCGTCGGCCTCCCCGAGAAAATGCTCGGGTTCCAGCTCGACGCGCCAGCCGGGCACCATCTCCTGGTCCGGCGAGCGCGGCCTGGATGACACCGTGCAGTTGCGCCGCGCCAGGCTGGCGAAACCGAAGCCGGCGGCGTCCTCGCGCCGCACCAGCGCGTCGTCCCAGCCGTTCTCGCCGAAGCTGAGCAGCACGGCTGGATCGGCGATGCCAGCGCCGTCGTCGGAAACGGTGACGGTGAGCGGCGTCTCGCCGGTGTCCGGATTGTCGTCAACGGGACTGCGGGCGGGTGCGGAAACCGAAATTCGCACTTGCGCGGCGCCGGCGCGGCGGCTGTTCTGCAAGGTCTCGGCGAAGATGTCGGCGAGGGTCGCCGCATAGATGCGGGTGACGCGCTTCACGGCGGTCTCGTGGATGCGGGCGCGGATCGTCCGGTTCATGGACGGACCTCCATCGGTTGCGGAACGGAAATGGAAACGCCCCGCCGGCGCCTGCCCCGGCCCCTGAGCCGGGGGAATGCGCTGGCGGGGCGTTCTGGCGGGGCCTGCGGTCGCCTAGTGGACGCGGCGGAGAAACTCGGGGATCTCCATCGGGTCCGGGTGGACGTCATGCCCGTTGACCGGGTCGGTCGCCGCGATGCCGTCCGGCCCGCCGGCGACGGCCGGGTCGGGATCGGCCTCCCCGGTAACGCCGGCATCGGCGTCCGGACCGGGGTCGACCGTGTCGGCGGCGCCGTTGCCGGCATTCGCCGCCGCACCGTCCGACCCTTCCGGTTCGGAAGCGGCCTCCGTCGCATGGCCGTTGACGGCTGGCGCTGCCTCCGCCGGATCGGTCCCGGCGGCGGCGGTCGGTTCCTCGGACTCCGGCTCGCCGGCCGGCGCGGTTTCGGCGTCGGCGGCGGGTTCCGCGGGCTCAGGTGTGGAGGCGGTGCCGACATCGGCCACCGCGTCCCCGGCGTCGCCGACCGTCCGGCCGGTGTCGAATGCCGCGAAACCGGGCGGGACCCAGGCGAGCGCCTTGGCGTGCATCGCGGCGCTCACGCCGACCGGCGGGTCGCCGACGGCGAAGGCCGCCTCCATCGCTTCGGCCAGCGCGGGCTTCCTGTACTTGGACCGCGCCGACGCCCAGTTGAGGCCGAACACCGTGCGGGCGATGTCCAGAACACGGCTCTTGTTGATCCGCGACCACAGCATCGCTGCCGTCGGGCGGACATGCTTCGCGAAGTCGATGTCGAGCCGGGCGACGGTGGCTTCGAGCTCGGGCCGGGCCTGGGGCTCGAAGGCGAGCTGGCCCTTCACCGTGCGCGCGACGCAGGCCGCGAACAGCGCCTCCTTCTCGGCCCGGGGCAATGCCCTGAGCGCCGCGAAGGATTCGCCGTCGTCCTCGATCGTGAGCCAGTCGAGCGACAGGTGCGAGCGGTCTGCCAGCATCGCCTCGCCCGGCGACCAGTCGGCGAAATCGGCGTCGTTCATCCGGGTATTGGGCCGGTCCGGGGTCTCCTTGACCGCGATGTCGAGGGCGTGGTCGTGGTAGCCCGGCGCGAACACGGCGCGGCCCATCTGGAACAGCGCGAGGTCGAAGGCGGCCTCGAAGTCGCCGGCGAGCTTGGCCTTGACCAGCGCGGTGCGGATCGAGCGCAGGTCGTCGGCAAGGCCGATCCCGACGCCCGCCTCCTTGCGCGCCTCGGCCTCGCGGTCCCTCGGCGGCGCCATCGGGGTGGAGACGGACGTGCCAGATGTGTGAACGGCATGACCGGCGGTGTGGACGCCTTGCGTGGTGGCGTGCGTATCGTGACCGTTCGTGGCCTGGGTGCCGGGCTCGGCCGACTCTTCCGGCTTCGGCACGTCCTCGGGCTTCACCAGTCCGGCGATGACCTGGAGCGTCCCGTCGCGGCCGATCGTGGCGATGCAGCCCGCCATGGCGAAATCCTCGCGGCGGAAGACGGCACCCGCCTCGACGACGCCCCCGATCTCGTCGAGGCGGGTCTCGATGCGCCCGGCTTCCTCGACCAGCTCCTCGGTCCAGTCGTCGTCGTCGAGCCCGCGGAGCTCGTCGTAGCGGGTCTCCAGCTTCTCGATCTCGGCGCGCTCCTCGTCGGTGGGAACGCCGGGCTGGGGCTCGACGCGGCCGTAGCGGGCGGTGTCGTCCCACGCGACCTCGATCATGGCGGTGGCCCACTTCCAGCGGGTCGCCAGCTCGTCGGCGGCCACCTGGAGCTTGTCGGTCGCCAGCTTCTCCAGCAGCACCGGGTCCTCGAACCAGACGCCGTGCTCGTATTCCTCGGCGAACAGGTCGCGCATGACCTGACCGCCGGCGGCCTCGTAGGCGTACACGCCGACGAAGCGGGCGATCGAGGTGCCGCCGGGCACCCGCTCCTCGGTCAGCAGGCGTTTCACCTGCGCGGCCGAGGGCCGGTAGGGCTGGGCCGAGAGCTGTTCCCAGACCGCGATCTGGCGCTCGCGGTCGGCGGTGACGGCGAAGGCCTTCAGCACTTCCAGGTCGATCTCGCCGGCGCGGTAGGCGTCCAGCAGTTCGGGCGCGGCGTTGCCGAGGCGCAGGCGCTGCTCGACGATGCGCTCGGAGGCGCCGAAGCGCGCCGCGATGGCGGAGACCGACTGGCCGGCGTCGGACAGCTTCGAGAACGCGACCACCTGGTCGGCGGGGTGCATCGCGATGCGGATGACGTTCTCGGCGAGCGAGAGCTCGGCGGGGTCGGCGTCGCCTGACCTGACCTGGCAGGGCACCGGATGGTCGGCTTCGAACACCTTGTCCTCGACCAGCGCCTGCATGGCCTTGAGGCGGCGTCCGCCGGCGACCACGGCGTAGCGTTCGGCGCCATCTTCGTCGGGTTCGTCCGGGCGGACGACAAGGTTCTCCATCAGGTTGAGGGCGGCGATCGAGGCCTTGAGCGAAGCATCGGCCTCGGGATCGGGCGGGGTCTTGCGGACGTTCTCGGGGGCGAGCGCGAGCCGACTCAGCGGGATCTCCCGGATGAGCGGTTCGGCCCTGGGGGCGATGAAGTTCATGCGAATCTCCCTGGAGGGTTGCGAACGTGCGGCGCGGGCGGGCCTCTCCGGCCACCCCGCGCCCGCCCGAACCGCCGCCCGGCTCCGCCTCCCGGCGGCGTTGCGGTCGGGGGCCGGAGTTCGGCGGCGGAGTTCGGGAGGGGTGCGTGAGCCGGCCGGTGCGCGGCCGAAGGTCAGTCGTTCTCGACCGGCAACAGGCTGTCGGGATACGGCCGCAGCACCGAGCGCCAGCCGTCCGCGCAGGCCTCGATCTCGATGCCCGACAAGGCCGGGGACTCGTCACGCGCGAGGGTGGCGAGCGCGTCCAGTCGATCGCGGTGGACCGGGATCGCCGCATCGAGCCGATCCGCGACCGCACACCACCACGCGACGATCTCGCTCACCAGGATCGGGGAGTACGGCGGTTTGCCGAAGGCGAGAGCCCCGTCGCCGGCGAACATCCGCTCGCCGTGGCGGTTGCCCCAGATCTCCGGATGCCGCTCGGCCCAGCCCCTCAGCGCGGGGGCGTTCATGAACCCGAGGTCGCAGGCGAGCATGTGCGCGCCCTCGTGGTACATGAGATGGGTGACGGTTCCGTCACGTCTCAGCGCCATCATGGTCTCGCCGGGGTCCTTGTAGAAGGTCTCGTCGTGGCGCCAGCGGATCGCGGGGTGGTCGATCAGGCGGCCGAGCGCGTACCAGCCGCCGTGGCAGGCGGTGGTGCGGCATTCGTGACGGTGGACGATCCCCCAGTCCATGAGAACCTCCCGGTCGCCGCCGTGGACTTCCATGGCGCGCTCGATCCGCGACATGGCGAGGCGGATGGCTTCGGGAGACGGGTGAACGGTCTGCATGGCGGTCGCTCCTCCAACGGTGCGGCGGTGTCGCCGGGACGTCATGCGGCGATGTCGATTCGCTCGCCCCAGGGCTCGCGGTTCCAGTCCTCCGGCGGGTCGCCCCAATTGACCCAGACGACTCCGAATGCTGGCTCGGCCTCGGGGTAGTCGGAGCACTCCATGTCGGTGAAGTAGAGGCAGACGGCGGGCCGGATGTCCTGCTCGTCGAGCCACTCGAAGCCCGGCCGGAAGTCGGTGCCGCCCCGCCCCTTCAGCGCGATCTCGTCGGGAAGATCGTCGGGCGCGTACTCCGCCGCGTCCTGCAGCGCGGCATCGACCTGGAGCACGACGACGCTCTCGGGCCCGATCTCCTCCGCGACCTCGCGCAGCTCCGTCCAAAACTCGGCCAAGGTGGCCGCGGGAAGCGAGCCGGAGGTATCGATGATGACCGCGATCGTCTCCATCCCCTCCGAATGGATCGAGGGGAGGTAGAGACCGGAGTCGATGAAGCGCCGGTTGGGCAGGCTCCAGGAATAGTCGCTCTTCGCGGCGTCGGTCATGTAGCGGCGCAGCAGCGTGCGCCAATCGAGCCTGCTCGTATGGGCGCCCTTCACCGTTTCCTCGACGCGGCCCGGCACCTTGCCCTCGGCGCGGGCGATGTTGAGCGCCTGGTGCATCGCCTCGTCCCAGGCCTGCTCCTCGGCGGCGACGTCCACGGGCGTCTCGCCGGACTCATTGCCGTCCTCTCCCGCCCGCGTGCCGGCGTCCATCACCTCCCCGGTGCCGGAGGGATCGTGGCTCGGCGGGGCATCGGAAGGGCCATCGTCGCCTTGGCCGTCGCCGACCTGGCTCTGGCCGTTCCCGTCGCCTTGGTCCGGGTCGCCATCGGTGCCGTCCTGGTCCTCGGGGTCCCCACCGCCGGCGGAATCGGACGGATCGCCGGTATCGTCGTCATCACCGTCCGGCGAGGATTGGACGTTGGCCGACGCACCGGCACCGGGAGCGCCGGAGGATGCGTCGCCTTCGTCCCCGGAATCGTCGTCCCCGGGCTCCGGCAGGCGCTCGTAGGCCTGCTCGACGCTCAGCTCGTCCAAGGCTTCGGCGTCGGGCGGCAGGGTGAAGCCGGCGTCGCGGATGAGCGCATGGGTGACGAGCTGCGAGGCCATCTGCCAGCGCTCGGGGTCGCGCTCGCCCCGGCGGGTGTGATGCTTGAGCGAACACGCCATGACGACCCGCGCCATCGCGGTCTCGATGAGGTGCGCCTCGGTCTCGGCGATCCAGCGGGG
The DNA here is from genome assembly GCA_965220745.1 of Alphaproteobacteria bacterium. Taxonomy (GTDB): domain Bacteria; phylum Pseudomonadota; class Alphaproteobacteria; order UBA828; family UBA828; genus WTGU01. The sequence goes on from CBDCQT010000005.1 coordinate 7,482, forward strand.
CGAGTAGCGGATCTCGTGGCCGTCCGTCGCCAGCGTCTCGCGGGTGGGGTCGGGCCGCAGCGGCAGCCGCAGCACGAGGCTGCCGAAGAAGGGCTGCTTGCGCAGCAGCTCCGTCACGCAGTCGCTGACCCGGATCGCGGACTCATTGCGCACGCGGGCGGCCATCAGGCGGCCTCCCGCACCGGGTCGGCGGCGGGCTCTTCGGTCCGCCCCCCGAAATACCCCGCGAACTTCTCTGCGAGCTCGTCTGCGTCGCGCTTGACCTGGGCGCGGGCCACCGGGTCGAAGCTCTTCGACGGCCGAAGCGCGTCCGGCTCGACACTGGCGATCTTCTCCTTCACCTGCTCGCAGAGCCGGGCGAGCTCGTCGTCGCCGAAGATGTTGAGGCGTGGCACCACGTCCACCAGGTCGCGAATGTTCGAGATCATCGTGTCCCGGAACACCAGCGGCTTGCCCTCGTCGTCCTCCCGCAACCGCTCGGAGACGCGCTCGACCGCCTCGCCGAACCGGCGGTAGAGGTCGCCAACCGCGCCGTGGAGCTGTTCCTCGACGTGGCGCTCGATGTCGCGCTTCACCCGCTCGGTGTCGTCCGAGGCGAGCTGGGCGATGAAGTGGTCCGCGTCCGGCACCGGCGTGATGCGGTAGCGGATGGCGAACTTGCCCTGGAGCGCCTCCTTCGAGGGGTAGTCCTCGATGCGGAACAGCTTGCCGAGGTCGAGCCGGGCCTGGTCGATGTACTCGTCGTAGTCCTCGATGAAGCGGGCGCGCTGACGCACTACCCGCTCGCGGAAGCCGTCCATCAGCTCCGTGTAGTGCTCGTAGTTGGCGACGGTGAGCAGCCGCGCGCCCTTGTCGTCCCAGGGGAGCGAGTTGGCGTAGTGCTTCGTCCTCGCTTCGCTCATGGTGGCGGTGAGCGCGGCGAAGGCGGCCTTGGGCAGCAGGCGCTTGTTGTAGCGCCCGGCGCCGGTCGAGGCTTCGTGGGCGACGGCGACGTGGTCGCTCGCCTGGCGGTCGTAGAGCCGGCCGGACCAGGCGGCGATGTGCAGCCCGACCAGCATGGCGTCGCGATTGAGGTCCATGGGGTTCTCCTCTCGGGTTAGCGGAGCGTCCACACGGGGACGTCGAGGAAGGCGGCGAGCTTCCGCCTGGCCGCGTCGAGGCTCGGCGCCCGCACGGCGTATCTGCGCGAAGGGGCATCCCCCGCCGGGCGGTGCGTGACCCACCAGTGCATGGCGTTCTCCTTCATTGCGTCTTGGCCGCCGCCCAGCGGATGAAGGCGGGCGAGCGCTGGAGCGCGGGCTCGCGGCGCACGCAGGCACCGACCAGAGATTCCCCGACCTCGCGGCGGAGCCGGGTGGCGTAGGTGACGATGGCGTCGAGGTTGACATCGGAGGCCATGCGGTAGAGCGAGCCGCAGAGCGCCATCAGCGTGCTGGCGTTCTCCGGGATGTCGGCGTTCGTGGGGTCGTCGAGGACGGCCCTCGGATGGGGCAGCTCGCGCCACACCTTCAGGAACGACGTGAATTCGACCGCGGCGGCCTCGCCCACCGTGCCCCGGAACAGCGTCCGCTCGACCTCGGCATCGAGGCCGTTGCGGTTCTTGACGATGTTGCTTGCAAACTCCCAATATCGCGACCTCGCAGATATGGCGAGGACGGGGCGACAGCCCACAGAGCGCCTCCTCTGGCGGCTGGATCGCTCAACATATTTCTGGCCTCCTCTCTTGGCTTCGCCAAGAAAAGAGGAGAGCCATCATGTCATCAACAACAACGCGCCTGTCCGGGTCTCAGCTCACGCCTGAACCGCATCCCGAGGTATTCGACGAGTATCGCGATCACTTGAGGGGCCTCGGATTCACGGAAACGAGCGTCCGGGACCACGGTCGTTTCGTACGGCATTTCCTGATCTGGCTGGACGCAGACGACATTACACTGGATTCGATCGACGGCAATGTTGTGTCGAGCTTCTTTCGTCACGATTGCGGCTGCGATCTACCCTTCTCCAAGGCAATCCCGTCCGACTCCGGATATTCGGTAGGGCCAGTCACTCGGTTTGTGCGCTTTCTTGAGGAGACTGGGCGAACCTTCCATCTCGAGGAACTGGACCAAAACCTCGGTCTACTGGATCAGTTTCTACAGCAGTCCCGAGAAAACGGATACAGCCACAGGGCACTTAACGTCTTTCGGTCGACAAGCCGCCACTTCATCGTCTGGCTGCACCATTTCCGTATCCCGCTCGGGCAGCTGGACAGTTCTACTCTGGAGTGCTTTTTCGAACACGACTGCTATTGCGGTCTCCCGGGAATATACACCGGTTGGCGCAAGAAGGAACGTGCCGTCTACCAACCGTCAGGCCTCACTCGGTTTATCGAGTTCTTGATTGACCGCGGCGAGGTCTCGGACGTCTTTCCATCGCCCACGGTAGCCGACGACGGCCTTGACGAGTTCCGTTCCTGGCTCCGGCAAAACCGCAACATTGGTGAGAAGACCATACGGCACTACACCGGAACAATAACCTCTCTCCGCCCAGACCTTGCAGAGAATCCCGATCAGTTTGACGTAACACAGATCCGGAACGCTCTAATGGACAAGCTCGAGAGCGCCTCTATCCGCCAAGCGAAACGAGTAACGTCCACGCTGCGCATGTACCTGCGGTTTATGGCCTCCACAGGTCGCTGCTCCGCGAGACTGGTGGGTGCTGTTCCGACCGTCGCAGAATGGAGTCAAACCACACTGCCTCGTTACTTGGCGCCTGAGATAATTGAACGGGCGATAGATTCTTGCGACCGAGCAACAGCGAAGGGGGTGCGCAACCGAGCAATAGTGCTCTTGCTCGCCAGGCTGGGCCTGCGTGCTGGAGAAGTTTCTCGCTTACGGTTGTGCGATATCGACTGGGAGAACGCACAGCTCCGGATCTGTGGAAAATCGGACAAGGAAACGGCCATTCCACTTCCGCAGGAGGTTGGAGATGCGTTGCTTGACTATATCACCAATGCCCGACCTCGCGCAGATGAGGAAAGGGTCTTTCTGTCGGTGCTGGCACCGCACCGGCCGTTCAAGGAATCAAGCGGGATCACCTACGTCGCGCGCGTTGCGCTCGAACGCGCCGGTGTCGATCGCGCCAAGTTCCGGGGCGCACATGTCTTTCGACACAGCGCGGCTACCAATCTGCTGCGATCCGGCGCATCTCTCCGCTTCGTCGGCTCCTTGCTTCGGCACGAGTCCCTGAAGACCACCGCGCTATACGCAAAAGTCGATGCGCAGATGCTTCAAGAACTCGCGCAACCATGGATCGGGGGGAATACGAAATGACCCTCAAGACGCATGTGGAACGCTACATCGAACTCAAACGGCGCCTTGGCTACAAGTACGACGAAGCGGAAAAGCTGCTGCTCGACTACGCGAACTTTGCAGCGAAACGGAACGAGGACCTCATGCGGGTCGGAACAATGGTCGATTGGGCGGCCAAAGCGAGTTCACGCAACAGGTCGTGCACCAAGTTGGACGTCGTTCGCATTTTTGCGACGTTCCTACACGGAGAAGACCAACGTCATGAGGTTCCGCCGCGCGATGTCTTCGGAAGGAAGACAAAGACAAGACCCCGACCGCATCTGCTGAGTGAAGGTGAGATTCGGCTCGTGATGGACGCCGCGTTGACACTGCGGCCGTTGGGATCGATCACGCCGCACACTTGGCACTACATGATCGGGCTGATCGCCGTGACGGGTCTACGGGCGTCGGAGGCCCTAAACCTGCGACTTGCCGATGTTGCTGCGGACAGCCTAACCGTGCAGCAGACAAAGTTCGGGAAGAGCCGGAAGGTTCCGCTGCATGAGGAGACTCGTGCAGCGCTCGACAACTATCTCGACATGAGAAAACGACTAGGAGGAGTGTACGATCATCTCTTCGTACGGGCGGACGGCAAGCCGCCGACGTATGCCGTCGCGCGCTATGTGTTCCTCAAACTTCTTCGTCAAACCGGTCTTCGCGCTGGTGGCAACGTGCCGGGCCCGAGCTTGCACAGCTTGCGCCATTCCTTCGCCGTGAGATCGCTCGAAAACATACCTGATGGCGCCGATCATAGCAGGCACATGCTTGCCCTTTCGGTCTCCCTTGGTCATGCCCAGGTGACCCACACCTACTGGTACATGGAGGCAACTCCGACCCTGCTCAATCAGATCGCGGAAAAAACAGAAAGTGGATACATAGGGAGGATGAAAAAATGACAGCGCTGGCGACACATCTGAGTGAGTTCTTGCACCAGCACTTACCGAGAGACAGGCGGGCAAGCAAACATACAGCATCAAGCTATACCGCCACCTTCCGGCTACTAAACAGGTACATTAAGGACCAACTCGACGAGGAAGCCTGCTTAGTAGAAATCGAGCAACTTAGCCCACAAACTATCCTGGAGTTCCTTGACTTCCTCGAGCAAGAACGGGGAAGTGGAGTACGCACGCGCAATGCAAGGCTCGTCGCTATCAAGTCATTCTTCCGCTACCTGGAATACAAGGCTCCAGCCTGTCTGGAGCAATGCCGGCAGGTTCGTGCAATCCCCGAAAAGCGCGCTGACGAGAAGCTGATAGATTGGTTGACCGGTGAAGAAATGGAGGTGCTTCTCGCGGTGCCGGACGTCAATACAATCTCTGGGCTTCGCGATCGAGCGATGTTGCTACTTGCGTATACGGCTGGCCTGCGCGTCTCTGAGCTCGTGTCGCTAAGGCTCGATGATCTCGATCAGCCTGATCTTGACATCGTGCATGTGATGGGAAAGGGACGTCGTGAGCGGATTCTTCCACTCTGGAAGATTACCAAAGAAGCCTTGGCCAGCTGGCTCGACGTCCGAGAGACCGGTAAAACCGATCACGTTTTTATCAATGCTCGTGGTCGCCCGATAACCCGCCACGGCTTCGCTCATCGCCTGGCGGTACATACCAAGACTGCTCAGCAGCGGATGCCGTCGATAGGGAGAAAGAATGTAACTCCGCACTCGCTTCGGCACAGTTGCGCGGTCCTCATACTCGAGGAGACGGACAATATCGGCTTTGTGTCGCTCTGGCTGGGTCATGCCAGCGCACAGAGCACAGCTATCTATCTGCGAGTGAATCCCAAGAAGGCGTTCGATGGGGTGGCAGGAGACTTGCCGTCAGAGATCAGGAAGGGCTCGTTCAAGGGCGCTCGCGATCAACTGGAGCAGATTCTCAAGCACGTACCCTGTCCCTGAATATGTTGAGCGATTCAGCCTCCGGAGCAGGCGCTCCGGGGGCCGTCGCCCCGTCCTCGCCATATCTGCGAGGTCGCGATATTGGGAGCTATGTTGAGCTCAACATAGCTCCCAGCTCCGGGAGCTCGGGAAAGCATGCTCCTTGGATTCCGGATGAAACTGGCTCAGCAGCTCCGGTTCCAGTTCGATGAAGAACAGCACTTCGGGCGCGATCCCGTTCGCCGCGCCCCAGGCGCACCAGTCCCTGGCGTCGACCCGGATCTCCAGATGGACGAACCGGTTGGCGAGCGGCGTCGGCATGCGGTGGACGATGCCGCGGTCGTTCTCGCGGTTGCTGCAGGCGATGATCGAGGCGCCCTCGGGCAGCTCGTACTCGCCGCATTTGCGCTCCAGGCTGAGCTGGTAGAGTGCGGCCTGCACCATCGGCACGCAGGAGGCCAGCTCTTCAAGATTGAGGAGCCACAATGCGGTGCTGGCGGTGGGCGGCAGGAATACCGGCGGCGCCCATCGCGTGCGGCCGTCCTCGTCGCGCCAGGGGATGCCCCTCAGGTCGACGGGATCGAGCAGCAGCGCGCGGATGTCGACGTAGTTGTAGCCATGGTCGCTGGCGACCTGCCGGGCGATCATCGACTTGGCCGCGCCGGGCGGTCCCCAGACCAGGGTCGGCTGGCGGGCCTTGACCAGGGTGGCGAGCACCTCGGCGAGCTCGCTCGGGCGCAGCGTGTAGTCGGCGGAGATGGTCTCGGGAAGCGTCATGGGCATGCTCCGGAATTGCGGGAAAGCGGCGCGGGCCACGCCCTCCGGGCGCCCGGCCTTCGCCCGGCCGGCAGCGCCGCTCCACTCGTCGTGTCCGGAGGCATGGAGTGGAAGCCCGCTGCAGGGCGGCGGCGGGGTGCGCGCCGCCGAAATCAGGCGCGGTCAAGGCCGGCCGGATCGTTGTGGCGGGCGGTTGCCGGGGAGACGCCGGTCAGTTCCGGCAGGGGGCGCCCAGAAGGCGACAGCGTGTGGCCGATGCGGCGCTCAGCCACGAGCCGGCAGTGGGGAACGATCCGAGACAGCAGGATCGTCATTGCCTGAGAGTCCTTGCCGCCCGAGTGATTGATGGCGACGAGGGCGCCGGCCCGTATCAGCTTCCGGCATCGCGGCGGCACGGGAAATTCGGCGATGCGGCAGGACATGGGTCGGTCTCCCCGGCGTTGGCGCGAGAGGTCGCTCCGCGGCCCCGGAAGGTGCCCCGCCGAGGCCGGCCTCTGCCTCCCGCCGGCGCCGTGCGGCGAGACGGCGACGGGGAGACTCGCGGTCCGGCTGAGTCCGGATTGACCGAAGGGAATTGGAAGGGCGCCGCGCGATCGTTGCGAGGCGCGGCGCGGGAGAAGTATCGTCGTCCGGGCTCGGCGCGTACCGGAACTAAGGCTGGCCAAAAGATAATCACTGGCGCATGCTGGACCCTTATGAGTCGCGAACGGCAGGCGTCGCACCAACCAAGTCTATCTGCACATTTGAACCGCTAACGGAGCTACACAGAAATGAGTTCGACGTTCACCTTTTCGATACCGGTGAAAACACAAAAGGACGTGAGTGTTGCTATACCTTGCGGCAGTTCTGCGATATTCGTTGGTGCTAACGGAGGCGGAAAGACAAGGCTCTCAGTTTACATTGAACAACAATTGGAACTGAAGGCACACAGGATTTCGGCACACCGAGCATTGACGCTGAATCCCGATGTAGCAAAAATTAGTGAAAAGAAGGCATTAATGGGTTTACGTACTGGAAACCCAAGAGAGAGCGCTAACGTTCACCATAGAGAGGGACATCGATGGGGCTCGCAAAGTGCCGTGAACCTGCTAAATGACTTCGACTATCTTGTCCAGGCACTATTTGCTGAACAGTCAAACACCTCTCTTATTGCGTACAATCATTATAAGCCAGGAAGAAGACGACCAAAGAGTAAATTTCAACTTACAATGTTTGATAAGCTAAACAAAATTTGGCGTCGACTGCTGCCACGGAGATTGCTCCACATTACGGGTGACGATATCCAAGTTTCGATACCGACGCATAAAGATACGTATAAGGCATCGGAAATGAGTGATGGGGAAAGAGCCATTTTCTATTTGATTGGCCAAGTCTTGGTCGCTGATAGGGATTCCATGTTAATCATTGATGAACCAGAATTGCACGTTCACCGATCCATAATGGCAAGACTGTGGGACGAATTGGAAGCCGCACGGCCCGATTGTGCATTCGTATTCATTACCCATGACCTTGAGTTTGCAGCCACACGAGCGGGCAGAAAATACATATTGAGCAACTATAGAGCAGATCCTTATTGGGATATTCAAGAGGTACCTGAAGACTCTGAATTCGATGAAGAAGTTACAACTCTAATACTTGGGAGTCGAAGACCGATTTTGTTTGTGGAGGGTGACAGTAATAGTTTGGACATCGCCATGTACAGATGTTGCTATCCTAGTTGGACAATTATACCCCGAGGATCGTGTGCAGAAGTGGTCCATGCAACCGTCACTATGCGAAGGAATGCTTTTTTGTCGCGCGTGAGGTGTTGTGGGGTCGTGGATGCAGATTACTATGAACAAGATGACAAGGACTATTTGAACCGTCTTGGAATAACCATTTTACCTGTAGCGGAGATCGAAAATGTTGTGCTCCTCCCAGAAGTTGCTCGGGCTATATTGAGGGTCGAGGGATATAGCGGATCAGAAGTGGAGGAGATGTTAGAAAGGTTAATCGACGCGATATTAGAAAGGGTGGGCTCGCCAGAAGAGATGGAACGGTTGAGAGTTCGATATTGTAAAAGGTGCGTTGATAAGGAGTTAAAGAGTAGCGCCTTCAACGAAGCGGTAACCGTTGAAGAGCTCGAAGAAGAAGTAAGATTAGGGCTAGAACAGCTGGATGTACGGGCAATGGCGGATCGTGTCACAAGAAAGTTACGAAAGGCGATTGATTCCAGGAACCTTGAGGAGGTGTTGGTCTACTGCGATGATAAGGCTCTCTTAGCGTTGGCGGCTTCGCATTTGAAGAAATGTCGTAAAGTAGAGTTTGTGGAGTGGCTAACAAGAATCTTGCGAAATGATAGAGATAACCGTGTGGCCGTTGCAGTTAGGGCACAACTACCTAAGATGCCACCGGCGAAGGAGACTTCATAGAGTTGCAGACGAGGGCTCAACTCTGGCCGCGGCGTGGTGCGACGGACGTTAAGTGGCGGACCGGGTGGCTTGATGGGCATATGCAGTCGAAGTAAGTGCGCACCGTTAGGGAAATGCTGGGCTTTGGCATAACGGGTCCCGGTGGCGGGGAGCCCAGAAGTCTGTCTTACGCTCGGGTTGACGCCAGCCACGTGGAGGGTGCGCCGCCCGGGGCGCGGGAGCCGCAAGTCGCGGCTGTTCGACGGCTCCGGCCGTGTGTGGCACGCGCGCCGCAACCATGTGTATAGATTGATCGGCACGCGTCCGACACCGGACCACGGAAACAGTTTGCCCGAGCGCGCCCACTGCGGGCACAGCCGGGCCGAACGGGTGGCTGCCGCCGGTCCGCAGCCCGTCTCCGCCAGATCCAAGCTTAGCAGACTGCGACGGCCGGATGCATCGTCGCAGCACGCGAAACGGCGGGGAAATTTGCTAAGCCCTCTAGTGTCGGTCGCATGGTGAAGACTGAAGTCAGCGCCGTGATTTCAGCAACGCATTGGCTCGACCGAAGAGTGCTTCAAATCTGTCTTTTGTCTCGTCGGATACGCGCGGCCACAATGCATCAATGTTCTCATGGAAGTGCCGGGCTGGACGGTAATGGCCAAATTTTCCGGATTTGAATGGATTGTTGGAAATGAACTCTTCAAGAACCCGCAAAATCCTCGGCATGTGCGCATTAAGCAGAGGTTTCGCGATGGGTTCCTCCAATTCTTTCACAAATTCGTCGTTAACAAGAGAGATGTAAAAATCCCTATCAAAAAGATCCTCAATATCAGCCTCATCGGGTTCGACAAACTCGGCGTAGGTCATCACGTTCTTTTTTGCCAGGAGTTTCTTCTTGTACAGTTCGGCAATGACCGGGCGATCACTAGCTTGAACGTCCAGCAGAGTTGCGACGTTCAAGCCGTGCTGGGGCGCCAAGAGCGCCACATAGGTTGGAACCTTGCCGCTACCGCCGACCGGGGTCAGAGTCCACTTTTCGGATAGGCCGGTGCGGCCCTCCCGTTCGAGTTGGGCGGATATTGCTCGCAGGTATAGCAGGTCTGACGCGCCTTCGAGCACCAGAGAGTTGGGGCCGATAAATAGCGTTTGGTGAATATCGTATCCAAGAGCACCTTGTAGAGGAAACAGGCTGTCGTCGGTTGCATCGAAGACATTGGTCAGGACCTTGGTGCCATCACGCTCCTTGGGCAGTTGTTCATTGGAATCAATTCCGAGGTCCTGCACGATGCGAATTCGCTCGAACTTGCGCGGATCTATCATGAAGGGCGAATGTGTCGAATAGATGAGCTGATGTTGGGCGAGCTCCTCATCGAAATAGTTGAGCAGGTCGCTTTGCGCGCGACCGTGGAGAGAAAGTCCCGGCTCGTCAAGCAAAAGAATGACGTTCTGTTTCTGCCGCTTGACATCTTCGTACCAAGCAAGAAACGAGAAGAACCATATGAATCCGCGCGAACGTGTTGCTAACGGGGTATGTGCCCAATGAACTGAATCGTATACCTCTCCCCAGACATTGATACCCGACTGCATGCCCTCCGGATCGTGTTGCTTGGCCTCGCGGACATCGAACTTCATCTGAATGTGCTTGTTCTGCGACCAGTAAGTGACAATGCGTCGTGTCAGATGATTTCCAGCACCTTCGAGCCTGTTCTTCAATTCAGTGGTATTCTGTGTTTCCACCAACTCACGCAGGTTGAGTCTTGCAAGATTGATAAGTCCAATAAGCGGGCGATCCGATTCCTCAAGTTGTTTGGTTTCTTGGCGCTGAATCAAAGCATCGAGGTTATCTCGCCCTTTCATCTGGTAGTATTCGTCAAAGTACAAAAACTTAGGCGCGCTTGGCCACAACAAAGAATTGAAGATGTAGTACGCTAAGTCGTTCTTTGTTACTTTCTTGACTAATTCCTTACATGCGTTGATGGCGTCATTCGATTCGGCGTCAACGAGGGCTTGTTCGAAAGCTTGCCAATCAGCAGCAGCTTTCAGGGTTGTTTGCAACTCATCGGGGAATTCGGAATTACTGGCGAGGTGATTGCGTGCCTCTTGATCGTCGGCGACGGGGTAAAATACGCTCCTTCGTTTACCGTAGTATGTCTTTCGGCGGAATGTATCGCTGTTCAGAACCTTGGTGCCGAACACGCCGGCCACGGCGGCCTTATCTTTGGCCTCTAGTTCGTAAAGGCAATCGACAACAACCGCCTCAGAACGTTCCTTATTTTCAACCGCGAAGCGATAGTCTTCCACTTCGCGCTTTGGATAGTCATAGGTGGGGTCGAATCCGCTGTCCTCGGGAATGATGGGATTGGTTCTGTAGAGGGCGGTGAGCAATGCGGTCTTGCCAGATTCGTTCTTGCCGACCAGACAGGTGACTAGATCGTCTACTTCGATGGGGCCGGAATCCCAGATACTTCTGAATTCCCTGACAGTGAATTCCCTGAGTTTCATTGTTCGACCCTTTCCTTCAATCCGAGAAATGGCTTACCGGTGCAGTGAATGAGATGGGCTGGCGCGTCAGCACACCACACTTCCGTGTCCCACGAAATGTCCCGGAGATGATCGGTCATCATGGTTCTGCTCGGAAATTGGATCACGTATGCGAGGCGCGGCGTGGCGTTTTGGAAGAATCCAGCAAGCTGGTTGGGCGGCATGCCGGCCGGCGGTGCGTGGCTCGTAACGGATTCGACAATGGGAAGCCAGTCTTTGGCGGCGAGCCCGTCGTCGTACTCGGTCAGCCGGTCCGACCGGGCAATCTTGTCGGCGACGTTGGGCGTGGGGTCTTGATGGGGCATCGGGATCTCCCATTTTGCCCAACAAGCGTCTCGGAGCCGACGAGCTTCTCTGAGAATCGGGCGGGCAGACAGTAACCGATGGCGCTGCGCCGGGTCCATGCGTCGCAGCGGTATGCGAGTCGGCATGTCGCCTCAGGACTCGAGTGATTGCGGTCTGATAGCCCCGGCCATCAGGATGCTGGCGCTTGAACCACGCGTGCGCATTCACGACTTTAGAGCCTGTGCGGAAACTATTGAGCGGCCCCGATCCTGGCTCCTACGATGTGGTTAGCAGCTACATCAGGAGGATGCCGTGGCTTGGACCAAGACCGCTCGTGCGGAGTATAGGCGTCGGGGGAAGCGCTTCGAGAGCGATCTGACGGACGCGGAATGGGCTCGCCTCGCGCCCCTGCTTCCGCCGCCGTCGTCGACGGGCCGTCCCCGTCAGGTGGAGTTGCGCGAAGTGGTGAATGCGCTGCTGTACCAGTTGATGACGGGTTGCCAGTGGCGAGCGTTACCGCCTTGTTTTCCAGCGGCTTCGACGGTCCGGTATTACTTTTATCGGTGGCGTGACCAGGGCCTGTATGGGGACCTTGTGGCGGCGTTGCGGGGTCCGGTGCGGGAACTGGAGGGCCGGCGTTCAACGGCAACGGCGGGGGCGATCGACAGCCAAAGCGTGAAGAGCACGGAGAGCGGCGGCCCGGCGGCCTTGGCGGCGGTGCAGGACGCGCAGTAGGCTGCGCCGCCGTCGGTGGGCGCCCGGCACTTGACGCAGACCCCGGCGGGCGGGAACGATGTCGCCGTCCGCGCGGGCCCGGAAGCGCTCGACCACATAGCGGTCGTCGGCCAGGCCGGTGCCGAAGAAATGGACCAGAAAGGTCTCCGCCGTGTTGCCGGGCATCGCCATGGCTGCCGTCATGGTGCCGTCTCCTTCGTGCCGATGAGGGAAAACGGCGGCCGGACGCCCTCCCCCGGACGCCCGACCGCCGCCCCGCTCACGGCCCCTCTCTCACTCTCGGCGGCGCGACCGCGCGGACGTGGACTGCATCACGGGTCAGGCGGATGGCACGGCAAGGGTTCGAGCCGGTCTGGACGACGGAGAGTTGACCGACTCGGCGGAGTGGAGCATGCAGGTGGAATGAGCAGGCGGATCGGGGGGGGGCTTGGTTCGTGCCTGGATGCCGGCGTCAGCACTGCCGTCGCTGAGCATCACAGACGCGGCAGCTCCGGAGGGGAGCACGCTCGCGTTACCCACGGCTATCAGGGGACGCTTCAGCTGCTGTAGCATGGTTGGGGGAAGCAACCCAACAAGAAGGAAATGCAGAATGGCTCCATCCGTATTCGTCTCTTACTCGCACGACAGTGAAGATCACAAGGCGTGGGTGTTGCAGTTGGCCACGCGGTTGCGTCACAACGGGGTGAATACGATATTGGATCGATGGAACCTTGACCTAGGAAAAGACGTGGCTGCATTTATCGAAAGGGGACTATCTGAATCTAATCGTGTGCTGTGCATTTGCACAGAGACTTACGTCCGAAAGGCTAACGTGAAGGAAGGTGGCGTGGGATATGAGAAAAGGATAATGACGGCAGAAATAATGGCCGATCTAGATACGGATTGGGTGATCCCGGTAATTCGCGACAATACAGGGAGTGATCTGGTGCCGACCTTTCTGGGAGGTTGCCTCTATGTGGATTTTCGGGATGATCTAAAGTATGAAGAAAAATATGAAGAACTGCTTCGCTCTCTATTGGATGAGCCCATTCTACCGGTTCCCCCAATAGGCGATAATCCGTTTGAAACGATCAAACAATTCTCGCGGCAGAAGTTCATACCAAGTTCAGAAAAATATGTCTCTCCTTCGCCCAAGGGGCGCGTCACGTTTGACTATTCCAACAACAACGGCCGCTATTGCATAGGCAGCGGTGAACATATGTTTGAAATTGATTTGAGCAAGTCGAGTGACCGGAATATACAGCTTCTTCACGATCCGAGTAGTATTCGCACTGTCGCAATCGTTAAGGACTGTAGTGAAATTGAAGACGTCGTTGACGCTCGCAAATATGATGGCTCTTCGAGGGTCCGCCGTCCCAACGTTGGACAGGTGGCCGTGTTGCAAAATGAGAATGGATATTGGGCAGCAATTAAGGTGCTGGGAATCAAGGACGATACTAGAAATGATGACCATGATGAGGTGACCTTCGACTATGTCATACAGACGAACGGTTCTCCCAGCTTTGTTCGCTGACTGCGGTTCCGTCGTGACTGTAGGGTGTTGTAGGAACATGACTGACCGCCAGAGCGATTATCGAGGTGCAATGCGATGACTGAGCAATAAAGGAATTGGGCTCTGGCAGCGACGCACGAGGGGACGTTCGGTCTAGCCGGGGCTGGGCCGCTCGGCGCAGGTCGGCGCGGGATGCCAGGATGCAGCAGCCACAACTCAGCCTCGACATGCCTGTCAACGGCGGCGGCGTAGCCTCAAGGCGGGGTCTTCGTGTTACTCGGCTGGATTTAGCACTGCAGTGGTAGAAATGATCGTCAAAGACCGAGCGGCACGGGTAAGCGCCACATACAGTTCCTTCTTGGAGAGAGAATCTGCCTCCAAGACGATGGCGTGATCGAATTCGAGGCCCTTAACAAGCAAGGTGGTTCCAATAAGCCTGCGGCGGCCGACCGGTCGGCCCTTATGCCTAAATTCGCCATGGTACTTTTCGGCGGCTTCGGCCAACGAAAGCTCCGGGTGCAACACATGTTTGTTGAGCACGCCTAGAGTCCTATTGAAAAGATCGGCCCGGATCACTCGAACAATTTCTGCTTCTCTGATTTCCAGTAACAGGCGTGCCATTGTGCGGCTGGTAGGTACCGCGAGGTATGCATTGGCGCTTCGAGCCACTTCCGGGTTCCTTGTGTTGGCTCGAACGTGAACATGCTCTCCGCGGATGGTACCAGCGGGAAGGCTTTGTGAGACACCTGTCATACACTGTTTTGCAAATGCGACCACCTGCCGGAGACGTGCCGCATCCGTTCGTGCGCGATCAATCCTCCGTATGAACGAGAATAGATCTTTCGCTTCTATTTCTTCAATGGAAGAAAACCTTCCAGAGAGATTCCGAGACAGGTTGTGACATTTCGCCTTGTATTGCTGGCTTCCAGCGTGAATTGCGATAACGGTATGGGTGTGGTCGCAATTGAAATAACGGCAGGTATTGCCTTGTAACTGACGAAGCGCCTCAGGATCAGCATCAGGTTGTACGAAGCGCACAGTGTGTGGTCGGTCACCATAGAGGTCAATTGGACGCCCTTGTTGAAGACGGCAGCGAACTTCGTTCAACCAAGCGCCTAGATCACCCGTACCAGCTTGAATCCAGCGGTGCGGTATGTCGAGTATTCCTAGACATTTAAAATTGATCTCAACGTCATGAACCCAATCGACGGGGTTTTGGCCGGCAAAATCGAATATGCCCTGAAGCGGGTCGCCAAGTACACGGGTGGGAATGTCCCGCGCGAGCTTGAGGATGATGTTGTGTTGGGCAAGCGAACAATCTTGATACTCATCGACGTAGAGGCCGTCGTAGGAAGCCCGGACGATCCTACGGACAAATTCATGATCAAGTAAAAGAGCGCAAGCGTGGTATAGGGCGCTCCATTGGTCGTTGTCGTCAGGTCGCTCGATGTCCCATCCCGATGTACTGGAGTAGGAAAGCGAAAGCCGGATCGCCCAGCTGGCGATCGTGTCGATTCGATAGAATTTGTCGCTGACACCGAGAGCGCGCATTTTGCGCCGTAATGCGTTCACGCCTGCGTACGTATGGGTAAGGATCAATTGTCGTCCGGCGCTCCGAGCAGTGGATTCTGCGATGAGATGCGTCTTGCCGTAGCCAGCAGGTGCGACGACATAGCCAGATCCGTCATGGGCAGCGAGGACTGCCGATAGCTCACACATCGTCAATCCAGTCACGCAGTTCAGTAAGCTGCAGGACTAGATCGCTACGGCGGATGGTGTCATCGTTCAAATGAGGCGAAATGGCTGCCGCCCATTCACGGCTCCAGCTCTGCCGCTTGAACCAACCACTGGCCTTGGCCGCTGCGCCCAGCGCTGTTCGCAGTTGCCGCGTATCGCGCCACCTTGCGAAATCCGAATCGAACCCATGACCGAACTGGGCCTGAACTTGATTGAGCAGGGTTTGATCGTCCTGCCGTATACCGCGGGCGGCGTTGAATGATGCGATAACACCAGGCCAAGGAAGATCATTGAATACGCGTTGTTCGGGGCTTATATAGTATGTTACCCAGAATCGACGGGGCGCTCAGCCCCCATCGACTCCACGGCCTTACGTCCGGGGCTGTGGGATATCGGGCCGGATTGGGTCCGGCCCTGCTGGCGGAGTGGGTTTCATGTGACCCTCCTTCGCGTTGTGCGCCAGAGAGTGATTGTCTCTGACGCGGGTTCAGCCCCCGGTAGGTCTGTGGCCTGCCGGGGGCTATCTTGTGCGACTCGAATTTATCGCACTTCCGGTCGATTTTCTACCGGTAAGGTCTTGAAAACCTAGCCATTCATCCCCAAATAACTAGGCGAAGGGAGATGGCTAGGAAATGACCCACAAAGCACCCGGCAAACACTACCGTGAAGGCCTGTCCCTGGTAGAGCTGACGCGGAAGTTCCCAGATGACGCAGCGGCCGAGAACTGGTTTGTAGACACCCGTTGGCCCGATGGGCCTGTATGCCCGTCCTGCGGCTCTCAGAACGTCCAGGAGCGCCCTACACGCAAGCCGCAGCCCTACCGCTGCCGTGACTGCCGGAAGGATTTCTCGGTCAAGACAGACACGCTCATGCATGGGTCGAAGCTGGGCTTTCAGACCTGGGCCATCGCGATCTACCTGCTGACGACCAACCTCAAGGGCGTGTCCTCGATGAAGCTGCATCGCGACCTCGGGATCACGCAGAAGACCGCCTGGTATCTGGCCCATCGCATCCGCGAGACCTGGGCCGAGGATGAGGCCCCGCCCTTCCCAGGTCCGGTCGAGATCGACGAGACCTACATCGGCGGCCGGATGAAGAACATGCACGGGCATAAGAGGCATGAGGCCCGTAACAAGCCGGATATGGGAAAGTCCATAGTTGTTGGGGCCAAGGATCGTGAAACCAACCGGGTTAGTGCTCGGCGCGTAGATGACAAAACAAAGCCGACAATGCATGATTTTGTCGAAGAAAACTCCGTCGAAGGCGCCACGGTTTATACCGACGAGCATCGGTCCTATCCAGGGCTGAAGGACCGGGACCATCAAGCGGTCAACCACGGCATCGGCGAGTACGTCCGCGAGCAGGCTCACACCAACGGCGTTGAGTCCTTCTGGTCCATGCTGAAGCGCGGCTATCAGGGCACGTATCACCAGATGAGCGCCAAGCATCTTGACCGCTACGTGAACGAATTCACCGGCCGGCATAACGCCCGCGAGGCAGGCACGCCAGATCAGATGGCGATGATCGTTCGGGCTATGACGGGTAAGCGCTTGAAATATGGGGACTTGACACAAGCGTAGTAACCTTGTAAAGACTACAACATCAGTCCTGTTGACAGACGCCTTCCGTTCGGGTTAGCAGGAGTGGTGCCGCTGGCGGGGCTCGAACCCGCAAGGACCGTATGGCTTGTTGGGCCGGTCCACCGGCTTCCAAGGCCGGCGCGTTTACCAGTTTCGCCACAGCGGCAGAAAGGCTGGAGCCGGAAGGCTCACACAGACGGCGGAGAACGGATTTTGGGGTTCATGGGTTTCCCCTTTCGTCTGGGCATCTTCGTTGTCTCGTCCGACTCGGGAGCGGTTACTCCCGAGTCGGCAGTCTTTCTAGCGTCTAGTTGATAGACGAGGCAACAAAATAATTCTTGAGATTGTCTAGTGAAAACCAAGCCGCCTGGTAATCAAGTTTTGACTACTAAGGCCCCTAAAGCTGCCGATCTCAGGAAGCCTGTCCATATCCCGGACACGCCCGAGAATGTGGCCAGGGCGATTATGCGGAAACCTCCTAAGAAGAACTGGAAGTTCTTACAACGGAAGAAGTAAGTCTTTCTTTCGGCCAAGATGCTTTTACGGTTTCCTCCTTGGTACCGACTTTTTCTCGTATCAAAGAGGACCCGTCCGGGAAATGGTATTCGATTGTCTTTCCAACGTATTCGGCTCGAATACTTACGCTAAACCAAAATAGGGCGTCGCAATCTTTACTCATCCTCGCCTTGTCCAGTATGCGTTGAGAAGTATACATAGGGTCTAGTTGGGCATGAAAGGTTCATATTCAGACATTGTTCTACATATTTCGTAGGTTGCTAAACGAACTCCCATTATCCCCAGGGTGTCATTGAACAACTCCTTTACAATGCTTATCCAGATATCTATTCCTTTCTCGATTACGACCTTTGCCGCCTCCGGGGTTGCTGTTCCCCGTTCAACCATCCGGCCGAACTCATAGGAAGTTTCGTGGGTGTGTCGGATAGCTTTGGCGCAGAGTTCTACCCAAGGGGTCATGCTTCTCCCCCGATTTGTGTCAATCCGGCATTATGAACGGATTGTGAAAGTATGTCAAACGAAGATTCATCCTCTTATGATACGGATAGATTTTCGATACGGATAGATTTTCGATACGGATAGATTTTCGATACGGATAGATTTTCGATACGGATAGATTTTCGATACGGATAGATTTTCGATACGGATAGATTTTCGATACGGATAGATTTTCGATACGGATAGATTTTCGATACGGATAGATTTTCGGGTTTGGGTAATGTCCTATATAAGCCCCCGTTGTTCTATCGACAGCCCGTCAGTCCACTTGGCAACCGTGATGCCAGCGTTGCGCAGTTCTTGCGCATGGGCATCTGAGAACTGAGCGGGCTCGTCAGAGTCGGCGAGGACTGCAACAGTGTAGCCAAGCGTGTTGAGGTTCTCGGCAGTGTCCTTGATTTTGCTTGCCCCATGCGCGTCGAAGAGAGCAACACCGTGGTATGCGAATGAATGCTTGTCTGCGGACGCAATCCAGTGATCGTCCATCCCGCGCAGGAAACCTATTTCGGTGGCGCCTTCGCAGACGATGATCTTGGGTGCGAGGAATGCTTCGGCTCCATCGCGAATCTTTCCCTGGATGGTGTCAGAAATCGCAGGTTGGTTGGCAGCGACAACATTGATGATTCCAGCGTCACAGTGGACGATGTGCAATTCGGCGATAGTCAGCTCTCGCAGCACGACTGGCGAGTGCGTGGCCAGGAAGTACTGCCCAGCATTGTCCTCCTTCAAGTGTTGCAGAAGCCGCGCAATTCGGTGCGGCTCCAGCCCGAGCTCTACCTCATCAAACAGAGTGATGTGAGGAGCGCGCCGAGCCTGCCTTTGCAATCCGGTGGTCAGCATGCGTTTGGAGCCTAGCCCCAATTGGCGGAGCGGCATGTCGCCGTCGTGGAGCGCGAGACCGGCAACCCGAACATTGATGGCATCTGCGTCGAGATGCGCTCGATAGGATGCGGCCACGTTGACGCCGAGTGCAACGGCAGTTGCTTCGGCGATCCCAGCCACCTCGTCAAAATCGGTGAGGTCGTGCGCACGGCGGGCGTCCAGAGCGGCTTTTGCCGCTCGCGCCGCATCGGCCAGCGATGAACTGATGTTCTCGGGCTCAGTGAGTTGGCTCAGGATCGAACCTCGGGACCATGTGAGGTGGCGATCAAAGGTTCCGCCGATCAGACTGACGGAAACTTCGGCTCGATCGCGGGGCTTGAATGGGACGCCCTCATCGTCATCGTTCTTAATGACGGACCATGCAGGTTCAAGATCGGCGGATACCGCAAGGCGAACGCGCAGCGCATCCTCGAGGCCGTCGCCGGGGTCATCCGTGCGGGTAAGGGTCTCCGCGTTCCAGCCGCAGAGATAATGGCCGTAGTTTTCCAAGTCTCGAAACGAGTCGGGGAGATCGCCCAATACGGCCGTTATCGTGATCGAGTTCGTGGTGTCGCAGAGATGGAAGTCGGCGTCGTCGAATGGGAGATTCCATTGCGGGTGGAACACGCGTCGCAAGGCTTCGAGGATGGTCGACTTGGTTGAGTCGCCGCGTCCAATGAGGCACAGGACGTTACCATCAGGCACCGACCAGTCGAGTGCACGGACTCCGCGAAAGTTCCTCACCGCCAGGTGGCGTATTCGCATGGGGGATCACCTCGGTGTTTATGGGGGCGAAAGCGGCAGACCTATAATCGCCATAGGGACAAAGGTCTTCAGAGTCGATTCGGGTTGAGGTCCGCGAAGCGCTGCATGTTCAGATACTCATGCGCCGAAAGGACCGGATACCTTCAATACTGGCTTGTCGGAAGATTGTCTCGAAGCATTCGCCAGGATGCCTGGTCGCGCCGGTGAGGGTCGGCCGAGAGTGCCGCCTCCGCAGGGTCCAGTTCCGTGAGGAAGGCGAACCCCTTCAGGCAGGCAGCGGCGATCTGGTCAGGGTCGATCGCCTGCGTCCGCCGGACCAGCTGCCGGAGATCGTCCCAGTCGAATGCGGTGGCATCGTCGAATTTTGCCATGAGGGCTTCCGGGTCGAACGCGTCGGCCGCCTGCCAGAGCTTGAGCACGACGAGCCGGCGGATGAGCGGTCGGTCGAGGGGTCGGGTCGCAAAGACGCTGAGGTCGTAGACGTCGCGTGCTTTGCCGCGCTGGTAGCAGGCCCGGATCTTCTCGGCGATGATCTCGGGCAGCGCCAGGCATGCGATGTCCGCCGGGGCGAAAGGCAGGTGCCGGAAATAGCTCTGCACGCATTGAGCGTTCCGCGACGGGGGAAGGGTGGGCACCTCGCGGCGGCTCACCTGGAGCCTGATCTGGCTTTGCCCGCCCGGGTTCCATTCATGGGCGTAGACCGGGTTGGCGCCCCAGGACAGCCCATCCTGAGTCTCGTAGTAGCTATCGTCGGGAACGCTGAACTGGATGCCGTGAAACGGATGCTCGAATGCCTCCATCATGGCGAGGATCACATCTTCGTGGTCGTGCTCCTCGATCCGGGTGAAATCCAGATCGGTCGAGAAGCGCCCCCCGCTGCCGATGAACATTTTGCGGAGGCAGGTTCCGCCCTTGAAGGCGAGCTTGTCGAGGATGCCGCGCTCCGCCATCAGCTGGAGCAGGTAGGTCAGCACGATCTCGTTCTCGGCGATCATGATGTCGCGCAGTCCGGCCTCGACGGAGTAGCGCTGGACCTGGGGACGGGTGAGAATGGCTCAGCGCTCCCGGTCGACCGACCGCGTCCGCGCGATACCGGCGCTGTCGCTCAAATCATGGCTGGCGACGTTGGCGGTGAGCTGCCAACTCTCCTGATGGCCGATTGCGCCGGGTCCGGGGATTCTCGGGCCGAAGAACGATTTGCCGGCACCCTTCGCAAGGTCCTGGAGGTGCATGCGCACGTCCTCCGGGATCACGGCACCGGCATGCTCTGCCAGCCATCCGAAGCGTCGCGTGAGCGTCTTGGAGGACATCCGCTCCAGGTAGCGGGCCGCCTTGTGCCAGTCGATGCGACGGCAAGCCGTCGCCAGGATGACCGCCGCTTCTCCCTCGCCGCCGGCGAGGTCGGGACGATCGACGCAGTCGATGGCGGTCTTTTCGCGATCGGACATCATGACGGTGTAGCCCAGGACGTCGACCGGGCCGAAGCCGAAGAACTTTCGCGGGACCGGATTGACGATGCAGACGTCGGTATCGAGCACGCGCCGGTTGCGCGTTCGCACCGGCGTGACCAGTCGAATGACCTGGCGGTGCTGCGTTGTGAGGCCGTGGTGCAGTGCGGCCGTCCCGTAGCCGAAGTAGTAGGGTTCGGCGATGCGGCTGGCGAGCGCCAGGACATTGCTTTCTCCGAGAGCGTCAGGGCCCATCTCGGGAGGAATGAGCAGGTAGCGGCCCCAACTGGCGCGTTCCAGCCAACCCTTCCGGCGCAGCGAACGGATCACATGGTCCGCAGCCTGGGGAGTGACGCCCAGCATGTCGATGATTTCCCCGCGTTCAATTTCCTGGCTGCCGTGCTCTGCCATGCTGAGGACGACCCGGCTCTCCTGAGGAGACAGCGATCGGGTGGCGAATGGCATTGTCTTGTCCATTGCGAAACTTCATAGATACCTGTGTTTCGACTAAACTCATATCAGAAACTAAGGCGAGAAGTCAACCATCAATGTAACGAAACAAAGTATATTGCTATGAGTTGCGATATATCATAGGGCGAGCCCGGATTTGCGAAGGGCCATCGCCCAACTTGATTGAGACGCACTCTACGCCGCGGTGTTGTTCCCGGGCTGACCGAGTCTTCGTTTGGTGAGACGGAGTATGCCTCGTCGAGGACGGTGTTGACCGGGTAGCACTGGCGTGGCATATATTCTTGAAATTTTCTAAATCTACCATTATGGTCACTCAAATGGAGTATGGACCAATTGAGGCAAGGCATGGAACCCTCTGACCTGACCCTCGCGCCAGACGAGATCCGTGCCATCCGGGAAGGGCTTGGGCTCTCCCAGGTAGAAGCCGGCGAGCTTCTCGGTGGAGGCCCGCGCGCCTTCACAAAGTATGAGGCAGGAACCATCCGGCCCAGAGCCTCTGTGGTCAGGCTGCTACGTGTGCTTGAAACGAACCCGGATGCTCTGCCGTCCTTGACGGGCAGAGCGCCCCGACCCGCTTCCGCCGGCGAAGCCCTGCCCCTGCAGGTGACGGGTGAGCACATCACGCTCCTGACGGAACGCACATTCCCGGCGCTCCTTCGAAAGCTGCTCAGCGCTGAGGCTCAAGCGCACGGTCTGCCGGAGCATGGAATTCATGTAGCAGGCAGCATCGCGACTCCCGACGGTGGCGAGGACGGGCGGATCACCTGGAGCGAAGGTCTACCTGGCACTTCGTTTCTGCCGTCTCGGTTCTGCCTGTTTCAGGTGAAGGCCGGAAAAGTCGCGCCCGCTGCCGCGGCTCTTGAAGTCGTGGGCCGAAACGGGGACGTCAAGCCCATGGTCCGGTCCGCCCTGGAGGCCGGTGGCCACTACCTCCTGCTCTGTGCTCACCAGTACACCTACCAGCAGATCGACGCCCGGAAGAGCCGCATTCGTGAAGCGATTCGCGATGCCGGGATGCACTTCGACGATGCCCAGGTGGAGTTCTGCGATGCCGATTGGGCGGCTTCCTGGGCCAACAGTCATCCCTCCGTTGCGGCCTGGGTGAAGCAACAGACGCAGCCAGGGACAGTTGGCCCGTTCCGGTCCTGGGCTCACTGGGCAGGGCGCCCCGAGCACGATACCTCTCCCTGGGCCGACGACGATCGTCTCGTTGCGTTACGTGAACCGATCCGGGAAGGCGCATCGGGGACCGGCCGTGTCGTCCGTGTCGTCGGGCCGTCCGGGATCGGAAAGTCGCGTCTCGTCCTCGAAGCCCTCGGGCCGGGCGAAGAAGAGGAACGGCTCGGAGTTTCTCTGGCCGATCTCGTGCTCTATGCGGACGAGTCCGAAACGGTTGATCCCGCCATCAATGATGTCGTCCAGACGCTTGCCGAGAACGGTCAGCGCGCTGTGGTGGTGGTGGATCGCTGCCCTCCCGAATCCCATCGCATTCTCGTCGGGATGGTGCAGCGCCGGAAGAGTCGCGTGTCGCTCATCACCATCGATGAGGAGATCCCACCCGATCTTCGGGACCGGACGATCGTCGAGATGAACGAGCATGAGACCCTGGTGAAGGTCCCTGAAGCGCCCTCGTCTGTCACCGAGGCCATTATCCACTCGGTGTGCCCGGAGCTGCCGTCGGAGGATTTTCGCCGCCTCGCGCATTTCTCCAGGGGCTTTCCGAAGATTGCCCATCTGGTCGCGCAGGCCTGGACCAGCGCCAGGCCGGTCGCATTCGCGACGGAGGAACATCTCGTCGAGGCCTTTGTTTGCGGGCGGCGGCTGCCCGACCGCAGGCTCCTCGGGTCCGCGCGTCTTCTTGCCGCTTTTCGGCTGGTAAGGATGGACGGCCCGGAGGCCGATCAGCTCGAAGAGGTAGCTGTCCGCGGACATGACCTCTCGGCCGCCGACCTCCGTGTCGGCTTCAACCAGCTGATCGACCGCGGGGTCGCGCGGCGCCAAGGTCGCTTCGTCACCTTGCAACCCCGCCCGATTGCCCTGCATCTGGCCGAGCGCCAGTGGCGGGACTGGAGCCCGGCCTCGTGGGATGCGGTTCTGGGAGGGGACACCAGTCCCGATCTCAAGGTGGGTGCCGCAAAGCAGCTTGCTCTCCTCAATACGACTGACGTCGCTCCCAAGGTCGTCGCTCACGTTTGCCGCAACGGGGGGCCGTTCGATGGCGTCGAAGGCCTCGTGCGGTCTCATCACACGGAGGTCCTCTCGGCCTTGGCGGAGATCGATGCTTGCCTTGTGGCTGAGCGGATTGGGCGTTGTCTTCGGCACTTCCGGGATCTGGCCGAGGTGCGGGGCGACGTGCGCCGCTACCTGGTCTGGGCTCTGGAGAAAATCGCCTTCGATCCTGACGGCTTCGAGGAAGGGGCTGACCTCCTCCTGCGGTTGGCTATCGCCGAGAACGAGGCGTATGGCAACAACGCAACGGGGCAGTTCGTGTCGCTCTTCCCGGTCGTGCTCGGAAACACGGCTGCGGACGGGTCCACGAGGCTCATGCTTCTGAGCGACGTTGCTCGTTCCGACGATCTGCTACAACGAAAGATCGTCGTCGAGGCCCTGCTCGACGGGTCGGCGACCGATCACTTCTCCCGTTCGGTGGGCGCGGAGACCCATGGGTCGCGGCCGGCACTTCGCTCGTGGCAGCCAACGAGGGATGAGGCGCTTGAATACATCGAGGGTTGTGTGGAACTGCTGATCGAGTTTGCAGCCGGAGGTGATGAGGTGGCGGATGCTGCCCGCGCAGGCCTAGGAAGGAATCTCCGAAGTCTCGCTGCGGCAGGATTCCTGGACCTGGTGGAAGCGATCGTTCACCGGGTCGGTCCTGCAAGGGATTCCTGGCCGGAAGCCCTGGAAACGCTCGGTGTCATTCTGCGGCACCGGTCCTCGAAAGTGGATCCGGAAACCATCAGGCGGGTGCGTGCCCTGACGGACCAGCTTGCGCCTCAGAGCATGGACGCGCGCGTTCGTTCCCTCGTGACTGAGATGTCGTGGGACTACCTCCGCGAAGAAGAGCAGGACCACGAGCGGCTTTACCGTCGCCAAGTGGGCGCCGTTCGTGAGTTTGCCGCCGAACTCGTGCGAGAACCCGACATGCTGAGGCGCCAACTGCCCCGCATGAGCCGGCAGTTGGCACCAAGGGAGGGCAGACATCCGCAGCGCATGACTTGCGCGTTCGGGGAGGCCATTGCCGAGTTCGCCGACGCACCTCTGGACTGGCTCGCTCGCATCACGGAAGCGCTTCATGAGTTGTCCCAGGAAGATCGCGACTTTGACCTGCTGTCTGGCTACCTCGTGGGGATCAACAAAGAGTTTCCCGAGGAGGTCGCGTCGTTCAAGGGAAGGGCCGCGAAGTCGGACGTGCTTGCGCCCGCGCTTCCACTCGTTTGCTGGCGGCTTGGGATCGTTGCTTCCGACATTCCCTTGGTATTGGCGGCCCTCCACGCGGATCGGTTGCCCCCTTGGCGACTGATGCAGTGGACACTTGGCGGAGTGCTCGGAGCGGTAGAGGCGCGCGCCGTCGCACCGGCATTCAACACGCTGCTAGACCACAGCGTTGATGGGTACGCGGTCGCGCTGGACCTGATCGGAATGTATGCCTTTGGTAGGCACGAGGTGCTGGAAGACTTCCGACCTCAACTGCGAAGTATCGCCGAGAATCTCAGGCGGTGGGAGCCCGCAGGGCGCCATACCAGCGCCGCGCATCACTTCGGGAACCTCATGCAGTGGCTTCTGAAGAAGGGTCGCGACGATCCTGACGCGCGCGTTGCCGCTCTGGCCCTTTCCCGGGCGCTTGCGGACCGTGAGGACGACTCCACGGAGGGCATGCTCCGTGCGCGCATGATCGAGGAGCGCATGATCGAGCCGGTCATCCGGCTTCTCCTCGGAAACTTCCCGGAGATTGCATGGCCCGTCGTCGGCCAGACGATCCTCTCGGACCCTGTTCGGGGTTGGCGTCTGGGCTATCTGCTGGGGAGCCGCCTGTCCTCTGATGAACGCCACGACGCCGCCATTCTCAGTCTTCCGGAGGACGTTCTGTTCGAGTGGTGCCGAGCCCATCCCGATGGCGCCCCGGCGTTCACGGCAACGGTAGTTCCCGTACTCACGACCTACGACCGGGATGCGCAAGAGCACACCCTGCACCCGTGCATGGCTCGATTGCTCGAAGAGTTCGGGGACCGTGAAGACGTGCTGCGCGCCATCGGAAGCAACATCCACTCCTACTGCGGCTGGGGCTCACCGACGGGATACTTCGCGCTCTACGAGGCGCCTTTGTCGGTGCTGCGTGACGAACATCCCTCCGCAAGGGTACGGCGTTGGGCCAAGGTGACCCTGCGCGGACTTGCCGCCGAGAGCGAGGGGATCCGTGCCGAGGAAGATGAATGGGCAGCCCGCCATGACGCCTAGCACACACCGTATTCGCCTTTCGGACCGTCCGGCATTCGGTGTCTAGCGATCGGCCACCTGGGGGACGTCAAGAACGCACGGCAGACATGACCTCTGTGCTCAACAAACTCTTGGTGATTGTGGCCTGCGGGCTCGGCGCGGTTGGCGGCCCCCTCCTTGCTCCGTGGAGGGCCAGGAGAGAGGCGAAGGCCAGCATCATTGCGGCAAGGGCCGATGCAGCGGTTCTGGAGATCCGGGTCAAAGCGCACGTGAGGGCACGAGCACTGGCCGCGACGGGCGAAGCCGCGCTCGAGAGGCGAGCTTGAACTATCTGGCCTAGCAGGGCGACCAGGGACGGCCGTTGTCCCCTGCCCCGGCTAACAGGAGCGCATGGTGAAACACGAAGACATCGACGCGGACCTCCAGGAACTCGCGTTCCTCTTTTTCTACAAATACTCAAGGTTCGAGTTCGCGTTGAAGGAGAACGGCTTTCTGAGGAACCCCAGCCCCGGCGGTCCAGCGAGCCCCGGCTGGCGCGAGTTTGCCGGTACTCGGTACGCGGCGTATCGCCTCTCGCCCGAGGCGGAGGACCTCGTTGGCGCTGCTCCGAAGTGCCAGGTCGTCGGAGCCAATGGTCACCTGGAATGGAGGGAGGTCGAATTTGGCGGTTTCCCTGGCGATCTCGGGAAGGTCGTTCGACTCCTGCAGACGGTTCGAAACAATCTGTTCCATGGAGGCAAGCACGGCGCGGATGGCTGGGACGATCCCGCGAGAACGGCAATGCTTTTGAGGTTGGGGGCCGACGTGCTCGACCAAATCGCACGGGGGTCTGGCCTCGAAGCAGATTACTTCGAGTGCTACTGACGGGCTTGGTTCGGGGTTTCGGCTAACGCGGTTTTGTCCACAATGTCCCAGGGATTGTCTTCCTTATGGCGCGGCGACGAGATCGTTGTCGATGCTGTCGCCGATGCGTGCCGCGGACGCCTTCACGGTATCACGGGCAAGGTGGGCGTAGCGGGCGGTCGTCTGCACCTGCGTGTGACCCAACAGCTTGCCGATCATCGGGAGCCCTTCGCCAAGCGCCAGAGCGCGCGAGGCAAAGCTATGACGAAGGTCATGGATGCGGACGTCGTCGAGCTCGGCGCGCGCCCGGATGCGGCGCCAGGGGTGCTGTAGGTCGGTCAGGTGGCTCCCCGGTTTCTTGCCGGCGATCACCCACGGGTTGTCCTCTTCGCGCGGCAGTGACTCCAGGAGCCGCACCGCCGAGGGCGCGAGCGGCACCGCGCGCCCGCCAGTCTTGGTGTCCGGCAACCGCAGCTCGCCGGCCTCCAGATCGACATGCTCCCATCGCAGCGTCTGGATTTCCGAAAGGCGGCAGCCGGTAAGCATCAGCAGCCGGATCGCGGCGACCGCGGAGCGGGTCTCGGAACCGTCCTCAAGGATTTCGTCGAGGACCGCGCCCAGGCGCTGGAACTCCTCGGCGCTGAGGAAGCGCTCCCGTTTCTCCTCCTTGAACCGCTTGACGTGTAGACAGGGGTTCGAGCCGTCGGGACGCAGGCCCCACATCTCGGCCAGGTTGAACATCTTCGAGAGCACGCCGAGCGTCCGGTTGGCCTGGTAGGGTGTCTTGCGCAGGCCGTGGTGCAGCTCGGCGATGTCGCTTCTCTGTATCTCCACCACCTTGCGGCGGCCGATCCTCGGGTAGATGAAGAGCTCGACCGAACGACGGTACTCATAGGCCGTGCTCGGCTTGCAGTGGGCGGGGACATACTCGTCGAGAAACCGCTCCCCGAGAGCCTTCACGGTGGCGGCTTTGCGGTCGGCGTCGCGCTGTGCGGCCGGGTCGCCGCCGGCCTTGGCCTCGGAGAGGAGGGCCATGGCACGCCGGCGCGCGTCTTCCGGCGCGAAGGCCGTGACGGGTCCAAGGGTCATGCGGCGCGACCGGCCCTTGGCGCGGTACTGGGCGACGAAGAACTTGCGGCCGGAGGCACGCACGCGCACACCGAAGCCCGGCAGCTCCCGGTCCCAGTAGAAGCGATCCGTCCCGTCGGTCTCGAGCTGGTCGATGGCGCGCTTGGTGATCTTGATCTCTGCCGGCACGGTGTCCCTCCGGTTCGCTTGATCGTGGGAAGCACCCTATCAGGCTGGGAAGCGCATGGGAAGCACTGGGAATCAAAAGCGGCGGTAATGGACGTCTCGGTTTGTCGACGAACTAGGGTCTTGTGTTTCCTGCTAATGCGTTGTAAGTTCGCACTATTGTCGAATGTTGGCGGTCAGGAGCGAACCGGCGTCGGGATATGTCGACGGGCACTTAGGCAAACTCATAACCTGAAGGTCTAAGGTTCAAATCCTGCCCCCGCAACCACTGAAAGCCCTTGAAAACACTGATGTTTTCAAGGGCTTTTTGATTCGCAGAATTCGGTGGAAACGGGTGCTGTCAACACATAGTCAACACCGCATGCGTCCGTGCGTAGAGCGTTGGTGGCGACACAGGAATCCGTTCGGGCGAGGCGGCTCGGCAGGCGCGCGCCGAAACATGCTCTCACGGCCGGCCTGCGCCTACACGAACAAGGTCGACCACGCCGGCTACGGGGACATGCTGACCCTGCTCGGTTGCGGGGACGAGGAACTGCTGGGGAAAGTCGAACGACTGCAACAGGCGAGGCGCGAGCTCGTCCACGAGAAGGCGCACCTCGAATTCAACGATGCAGGGGAGTTCACGGGGGAGTCGAGGACAGCCCAGGACGAAGCTGAAAATGCGCGGACGGTGGTGCTCGCCGTCGAGAAGTGGTTCGGTCTGCCTGATTGATGCAACCGACCCGGCGACGGGTCGGGTCTATGGCGCTCGTAGGGATCGGAGGAACGGGCGTCGCGGGGGACGCTGGAGGAGGTTTGCCCGTCGAGTGGCCGTTGAGACCGCAAGCGGTCGGGATTGGCGTTATCGGTCCGTTCGAGGACCGCGCCAGACTAGCCATGCGTGCGTCGAAAGCGATCCGGGCCGGCACCGGAGAACAGGCCGTGCGATGGTTCCGTCGACGATGAGCGGGATTACGTGCATCGTGCTCCTGGCGCGGCGCGGGCGCGACCGGCGAAGAGCGGGGAGCATGGCGGCGAGCCGAGGCGGCGCGACGGAGACATGGCGATGGCGACGTCCATTCGTGCCGTCCTGAAGCGATGGGCGACCCAGCGGGTGGCGGCCGCGGCCCTGGCTGGCGCCGCCGCCTGCGTGGCGGGTCTGGTCTGGCGACAGCACAGGCTGGGCGGCCTCGAGCTTCTGGACAGCCGGGGCTGGTACACGCCCGGCGAGGCCGCCGCGCTGTTCGACGCCCTCGACCGGCTCGACGCAAACGCCCGGCTCGTCTATGCGGCGACCGGGCTCACGATCGACATGGTGTTCCCCGTCGCCTACGGCCTGCTGCTGGCGATCCTGCTGGTCCGCCTGTGGCGAGGCGCCGCGCCACTGTATCTGCTGCCGCTCGCGATGGCGGCGGCCGACATGCTGGAGAACCTGACCGTGGCCGCGCTGGCTCTGAGTTATGCCGGGGCGCCGACGCCGCTGGCGTGGCCGGCGGCGATCTTCACCCTGGTCAAGACGGTTCTGATGGCCGCCACGGCGGCAGCGGTGGGCATCGGCGCGATACGCTGGCTGTGGGAGCGCCTGCGGCGGTAGGTCCCTCATGCCTCGCCGCGCCCTGGCATGCAGCACCCGCGCCGCCGCCCCTGCGAAACATCGCCGGCGCACGGCGGTCGTGCCGCAAGCGGTCGATCACGCGTCGTGATGCGAGATGAGGCGGGCGATCCCGATATCGCGGCATGCGGAGCGGCCGGAACCCAACGGTCCGCCGGCGTCGCGGGCCGATCCGGTTCGCCCGTCCTGCCTTGTTTTCCCCCATGCCTCGCGGGCATGAATCCCGCGCGCATCGGCATTTTCTTTTCCCGCGCGGGGCCGCTATCGACGGGAAGCGGAAAGGGGAGAGCGCGGTCCGGACGGGCCGGCAGCCCGGCAGCCCGGCAGCTTGCGATGCCGGATAAGGGTTTTCAACAGCCGCCGTCGCAAAATCCAACTGGCCCCGGACGGCCGCGTTCCCACCTGACTGCCGAAGCGCATCCCCTTCGGACGCGCCCCTGCCGAGATACGGGGGAACCGGGCGATGAACGCGCGAAGCCATGAGTGCCGGAAAGCCGGACACGATCCCGGCCGCGGGACGCGCCGGCCCGCGCCTTTCGCCAGCCGGGCCGGCCAGGCCCGGGTCCGTCCTCGATGACGGCGCTCCGCATCCGGAAGGCGTCTTCCGACGGCGTGGACGTCCGGTGCAGGGCTGCCCCAGGACAGGGAAGTGGCCCATGACCGGGGCTGCCGGCGACGGCGACCGGGAGCGGCTCGAAGCGCTGGAACGGGAGAACCGGGAATTGCGCCGGGCGAACCAGGCTCTGCTGACGATCCTGGCGCTGGTCGTTTGCGCTGCGCCGCCGACGACCGCGCCGCCCGGTTCCGGCACGGACGAGGACGCAGTTCCGTCGACGAATCCCGGCGCTCTGGCGGACGAAGGAGCGCGGTGGGAAGCGGATCTGGAAGGCGAGGCGCCCTGGGAGACCGTGCTCGTTCCGCGAGGCACGTCGAAGTGGTGATGCCTCCGGCGCCCGGCGTGTCGAAGGTGGCCTGTGGGCGAGGCTGGCCGGCGCGGGCATTCCGGGCCGAAAAAGCGCGGAACGACAAACATTTGCGCCGGCATCGGGGTCGCCCGAATGGCGGCAAAGATTCTTCCCGATTCTCCCCAAAGTCGGGGACGCGCAATCCGCGGCCGCGCCCTAGACTTCGACTTCACGGCATGCCGCCTGCGCATGAATGTTCCGGCGACCGGCATTATCCATGCGGGTCCGGGTTCGCTAACAAGGAGGAACGGAGCAGGGAGAACGCAGGGTCCGGACCAGCTTTGCTGCGGCGCCCGCCGACAGGCATCGCCATTGGACGGCATTGACAAAGGCAACTGGACGCAAGCGACCGCGTTCCCACCTGATTCCGTAGCGCATCCTCGGAGGATGCACCCCTGTCAAGACGCGGGGAACCGGGCGATGAGCGTCCCAGGCGCGGGCAATCGGGCAGCGAAACGGGGCCTCGGCGGCTGGAGGCGCCGAACGGCGTCCGATATGCGTGGAATATCAGTCTCTTGCGCGGGTTTCCAAGCAGGGCGGAGCCGGTTGCTCCGGCCCGCGACGGCGCCCGATAACTGTTGTTATCGGGCGTCGGTCAACTGATTCCCTCTACTCCACAGGCGACCGTCGGGTCGCCCCCACCACGTGCAAGGAATGCTAGGGGACGCCTGGACACAATTCAAGCCGTTGTTGTACCGAGCGGTTCCTGCCTCCCGCCGCACCGGCACCATGTCGCGGCCTGCATCCGCACCCGGGAGTCGACGCCGCTCGCTCGCTGAAATCGACGCCCGATAACTGTTTTGGGAAAACCGCGACCCGCCACAATTCTCGTCGGTCGGAGGCGGCGGACACCCCCCTGTGCGCACGCCCGATGGTACGCCATCGCGCCCCTATGCGCGATGTTGAATCCGTGCGAGCTGGGCCGCCCCGCTTCGCTGCGCGATGAGTTGCTCGCCGTAGCGATGGACCATGACGGTGGTCTTCCACCGTCCCGCGTGCAGGATGGCGGGCATGCCGATCCCCTCCGCGACCATGTCCTGCGCCGCTCCCACCCGCGTGCTGTGCCCGGAGATGCGCGCGACCACCTCATCGGGCAGGTCGGCTGCGCAGGCCATTCGCTTGAAGATGCGCGAGACGTGGCACGCGTCGAGCCCCTCGCCGACGGCGCCCCGGCTGAGCGAGCGGAACAGCCGGCCCTCGCACACCCCACTGCGCTCAAGCCACTCGTGCACCAGAACCATGGAGTCCGGCGCGAGGTACGCGGTCGCGCCCCGACCCTCGGGATCGGCCTTGGAGCGGCGCACCAGCACGGTCGCCGCGCCGTCTGAATCCTCCACGATGTCCGTAACTTGCAGTGCCACCAACCGCCCGTGTCCGGCACGGACGAGGGCGCAGTTCCGTCAACAAGCCCTGGCGCTCTGGCGGACGAAGGAGCGCGGTGGGAAGCGGATCTGGAAGGCGAGGCGCCCTGGGAGACCGTGCTCGTTCCGCGAGGCACGTCGAAGTGGTGATGCCTCCGGCGCCCGGCGTGTCGAAGGTGGCCTGTGGGCGAGGCCGGCCGGCGCGGGCATTCCGGGCCGAAAAAGCGCGGAACGACAAACATTTGCGCCGGCATCGGGGTCGCCCGAATGGCGGCAAAGATTCTTCCCGATTCTCCCCAAAGTCGGGGACGCGCAATCCGCGGCCGCGCCATACACTCCGCTCTCTCGTCGACGTTGCGGGGACGGCTCCGGGGAACCCACGCGACTTCGACATGATGGCCGCGGCGCTGATCCCGCAGCAGAAGGACACGGTCGATCCCTTCTGGGTGACGGCGGCAAGGCAGTTGTTCGCCAACGGCGCCGGGGTGCTGCGCGGCAAGGGCGAGACGCGCAACAAGGTCCTGGTCGACCACCTGCTCAAGACGGACCTGACGGCGCTCGCGCAAGCCATGGAGGGCACGGTCGCGCAGTCGATCGTGGATCCGGAGAACCCCAAGACTGCGCTCAGCGTGCGCGCGATGCTCACCGCCAACCTGTCGGCGCTGGAGTTCCTGCCCGACGAGGGCAAGCCGTTCTCGATCCGGGAGTGGATATCGGACGAGGAGCGGGGCGGGTTCCTGTTCCTCACGTCGGCCGCACAGGGCGCGTCCTACTACGAGCGCGACGGCTATTACGCGAAGGACGATCCCGAGCACCGGGAAGCGAGCGGCTGGGCCGGCAAGGGGGCGGAAGAGCTGGGACTCACCGGGCCGGTCGATCGCGGCACGTTTCGCGCGGTGCTCGAAGGCAAGGTGCCGGACGGGTCCGGAACCGAGCTCGGGCGGCGCGGCAAGGACGGGGAAATCCTGCACCGCCCCGGCCGCGACCTCACCTTCTCGGCCCCGAAATCGGCCTCCCTCGCCGCCCTGGTCGGCGATGACCGGCGCATCGTCGAGGTCCACGACCGCGCCGTGGCGGCGGCGCTCGACTGGGTGGAGCGGAACGCGGCGGAAACCCGCATGAAGGACCCGGACACCGGCCGGATGGTGCGCGCCGGCAACCAGAAGATCGTCGCCGCCACGTTCCGGCACGACACGTCGCGCAATCTCGACCCGCAGCTCCATACCCATGCCGTGCTCGCCAACATGGTCAAGGGAGAGGACGACAAGTGGCGCTCGATGGCTGACCTGCCCCCGTCGACTGGTCCAGGTCGAATGTTAGTGCATCGCGGGTTCCTCGGCCAAGCTGGGTGGCCGGCGGAGCGTAGCGGAGCCGGGCGGCCAGCTTGGCATGATGATCGTCTCCGGGGCCGGCGGCCGGTATCCCAGGCTGCCGTGTGGGCGGATCGCGTTGTAATGGCACCGCCACGATTCGATGAGAACCTGGGCTTCCTTCAGGGTGTAGAAGATCTCCCCGTTCAGGAGCTCGTCGCGCAGCCGCGCATTGAAGCTCTCGATGTAGCCGTTCTCCCAGGGTGAGCCCGGCTCGATGAAGGCGGTGCGGGCGCTGACCGCAGCGATCCACCGCCTGACGGCCTCGGCGACGAACTCCGGACCGTTGTCGGAACGGATCCAGGTCGGAATGCCGCGCAGGATGAACAGGTCGGTCAGCACATCGATGACGTCGATCGAGGAAAGCCTCCTGCGCACCCGGATGACCAGGCTCTCGCGGGTGAACTCGTCCAGGACGTTGAGCATGCGGAAGGCCCTGCCGTCATACGTCCGGTGATGGACGAAGTCGTAGGACCAGACGTGATCCGCCCTCTCGGCGCGCAGCCGGATGCAGGAGCCGTCATTGAGCCAAAGCCGGCCCCGCTTCGGTTGCTTGCCGGGCACCTTCAGCCCCTCGCGCCGCCACAAGCGCTCGATCCGCTTGTCGTTGACCTGCCAGCCGGCATCGCGAAGCAGGGCCGCGATGCGGCGATAGCCGTAACGGCCGTACTGGCGGGCCAGCTCGATCATGTACGCGACCAGGCGGTCCTCGTCGTCGCGGCCGCGCGGGATGCGGCGCTGGGTCGAGCGGTGCTGCCCCAGCACCCGGCAAGCGCGGCGTTCCGAGACCCCGAGCCGGTCACAGACATGATCGATGCACTGGCGCCGGCGCGAGGGGCTTAGAAGTTTCCCCCTGCGGCCTCTTTGAGAATCTGCTTGTCCAGCGTCAGATCGGAGACCGCACGGCGCAGCCGCTCGTTCTCCTTCTCGAGCTCCTTCAAACGGCGGAGCTGATCGCCGCTCATCCCGGCATACTCCTTGCGCCAGCGGTAGAAGGTAACCTCGCTGATCCCAAGCTCGCGGATCGCGTCCGCCATCGACATGCCCTGGCCGTTCAGAACCTCAGCCCGCCGCAGCAGGCTCACGATCTCCTCGGGCTTGTAACGCTTCCTTGCCATCGTCGGTCCTCCTCTTTCCATAACCTAAGGGTGGACCAATCCGATGGGGGAGGATCAGACGATCAAATGCACATTCCCGTGCCAAGTGCTGCGTTTCCAGGGCAGGACTCGGTTGCAGTTCCACCCCGATTGGCTGCCAAGCTTGCACTTTACAGCGGGATGCAGAACCAGGATGCTCCCCCTGAATGACGGAGTCATGGTCGCAGGACAATCTCTAGAGTTGGCAGAACTGACTTGCTACTCAGTCTCTGGTCCGTCCGATCTGAGCTTGGACACGGAGATGCTGCAGTAAGTGGAGGTCAAAATCGGATGCCGCTTGACATGCACGGGCGCGCCGCGATCGCGGCTGTCACGCGTCCATCAAGGACTGACGCGCTCTAATAGCCGAGACCCTGAGACATCTGGGCATAGCTGGTGAGAGGGACCGCGCACATCCGATTCCAGTCCGCCTTGTCGATGACGGGCCGATTTAACAGATCGATCATATCATCGAATTTGCTGAGCGCGGCACAGCCCACCACCTCAGGCGCCGCTGCCTTGCGGTGTTGCGACCAGGCTCGGTCGCGGGCGTGGCGCCAAAATGCGCTGTCGTACGTCGAGCCACAGGAATAGTGCCAACCGACGAACAAGCCGTAACAAAGCATGTTGTTGATGAGAAACCGATTGACCACCGGCGCGTCGCGCTCAAGATGCTCGACCGCGCGGTTCAGACGTATATGGAGAACCATCCCAATTTGCAACTGGGCGGATACGATCGCCGTTGCTTCGAGAGGCTCCATAAAGGCCGCAGCATTGCCGATGCGCGCCACCGCACCGTCGAAGATCCGACGGTGGACGAAATTGGGGAACGGAATGACGGCGCGCTGCTCGAACTCGGATACGCCATCGGCCTCAAGAAACGCGTCAAAGTCCGATTCGACGTCGGTTTGGCTGGAGACATTGCGGTTGAAGATGTACCCGTAGGATGTGTGCACGGTTAGCGGAATGACGAATACCCAACCATGCGGACGGGCAACCGCACGGGTATACGTATGCTGCAGAACCGGCCGGTCCTGTTCTTCCTCGATGATTGCCGGGCAGCGGCGGATGATGGCCGTATTGGTGGGGACGAAGGAAATGTCGATGTGGCGCTCGGGCTGGAGTTCCTTGGGAAAGCCGCGGGCATCGAAGACCAGGTCATAGCGTTCCGGCGCCAGGCCCTCGAGTTCCACTTGGGCACCGCCGTCCACCCTGGCGATGTCGAGTACTTTAGCGTCGATGTGGCGCGCGCGCGTGCTTTCGTGCAGCAGCTCCCCCATCAGGTCGGCGGAGAGGTGGTAGGCGTAGGAGACCTGCTGCGGCGTGAAGTAGTGCGTGAAGTCTCGATTGCGCCGGCCCCATCCCTCGAACGCGACGCCGTACTTGCGTGTTCCCTTCAGGCGCTGCTGGACGGTTTCGTGAGGCAGGTTCGTCAGTTTCTGCAATTCCTGAACGAGGCTCGGCCAGCTGCCTTCGCCGACGCCGATAACCGGGATGCGCGAATCATAAATGTGGTGGAGCTCGTGGTCGCCGTCGGGGAGAAGACTCGTCACGCGGGCAGCCGCCAGTGACCCTGCGGTTCCCCGCCCGATAACCGCGATCTTCCGCAGAGATTTAGTGCCCGGCTGTATCATCCCGCGTTGCTTTCAGGGCTGCCGGCCGACTTGCTCTTCCTGAGATACTCGGATGCGCCTTGCAAACAACCAGCTGCCATGATCGTGGTCTCTCGCCGTCAGAAGCTGTAGGTGAAATCCATGCCCAGGTAACTGTCGCGTCGCCCACCGTAGGTCAAATCCTGCGCGTCGGCGCTCAAGTACGCGATCCCTTCCAGGCGCATCGTCCAGCTGTTCGTGAGGCGCCGTTTGAATTCCAGGTTTAGCGAACGCGTATCGTGGCGGAGGTCGGCAAGAACGCCCGCCACGAACTCGGTGCCCTGAACGTCGTTGAACGTGAGTGCGCCCGCGACAAACAGGTCGTTCGCCCAGGCGCTCGTGGCGCGGCGTTCGCGGCCGTCGTAGCGCCACTCGGCGAGGACGGTCAGGTCCTCGCGGGACTGGAACACCGCGTAGAACGTGCGTTCCATGCCGAAGATGAAGGCGCCGTAATCCTCCTCCACGCCCAACAGATTGCGCGCGCCGCTACGGTGAATGGCTTCCAGCTTGTAAAGCCAGGGCTCGGTCGTGAGTTGCGCGTCCAGCCCGAACTGCCGGATTTGCTCGTAGTACGGGATCAAGCGCGTGCCGGTTCCTGCCGACGGCCCGGATTGATGGCGGGCAAGAAAGGAAGGTTCGCGGCTCGTGCCGACAAAGGCAGTGAGGCCGAAATCAAGCAGGCCCACGGCATTGCTGTAGCGAAACGCAACATCCAGATGGCGCTCTTCGGCACCGCTCTCGTACAGGGCGTCCCCGTCGATCAGGTGCTCCGAACGGTTGCGCCCGGCACGCCCCGGAAAGGTGCGCTTGCGATGGTACGGCAGCAGAAAAGATTCGGCGATGCCCCAGTCGCCGGAAAGCGTCAGGTGCGCCATGGGCTGACCCAATTTGGGGCGGTCGCGCGGGTGCTCGACGAGGTCCAGTTGGTTGACGATATCGACGAGGTTGTGCAGCTCGGCCACGCCCCAGAATACGCGGTCGACTCCCAGCCGAAGCTCCCAGGAATTCTCGTCCCAGTCTCCATACGTCAACACGTAGGCCTCGCGCAGGTCCGCATGTGTGCGCTCTGCATCGGCGCTGTCGTAACGATAAAAGGTGGTGAGGGTGAAGCTGGTTCTTTCGGCGACGTCCCCGTAGAGCGTCGGCTCGAGGACCAGCCCGCCGGTGGCCGAACGCTGACCGGCGAAGGCCGGCGATTGTGGATACCATTGCGCCTGCGTGCTCAGATCGCCGGAGAAATCAAGCGTCTGCGCCTCGGCACCGGCGGCGGCCAGGAGCACGAGGGCCGCAAGTGCGCCGCCGAATCGCATCAGCGCACGCGTCGGAGTGCCGTTTGGGTAAACTCGCTTTCGGCAAGATCAGTGCGGAAGCGAAAATCGGTCCATTCAAGCACCGTGCTCGCACCGGTCAGGTGGTTCACCATCGTCTGTTCGTCTGCCCGCCAATACCGGTCCAGATATTGCTGATAGTCCGCAAAGGTGAGCGTCTTCAGGTGCGAGTTCTTGCGGTCGTAAAGCTCCATTTTCCAGGTTCGAAGCTCGACCGAATCCTGCCAAACGACCCTGCGGCTATATCCGGACTCCTCGTCCAGGGGAACCTGCTCGATCACCGTACAGGTGAGGTTGCCGCAGGGCTCGTCGCGAAGATACTTGTAGGTGTATTCCCCTACCTCCAGCGAGCTCATGTCCTCGTACGAGAACTCGCTTCCCATGAAGGACCCCGAACGCCGCGCGGCATTAATTCGCTTCACTCTTTTCAGGGCCGGCAGATAGAGCCACTGGTCGTCCTGGGTGTTGATGTGAGCGTGAGTCAGGAGGGCAGTACCCTGCACGTCTCGCGGCTGGTCGAACACGAACAGGCTCTTGTCGCCGTCTCCCGGCACTTCCAGCACCTTGAAGCGCATCTGACGGACGCTCTCGCGGCCGTGCCGATCGCGCAGCACCATCGTCATTCCGGCGGTGAAATCCTGGAAGCCGTCGTCGCGGGCGCTTGCTTCCTGCGCGATCCTCAGGCCCTTGTCCTCCGACGTTTCTTCCTGGGCGAGGGCATGTGCGCTCGGCAAGAAGAGGCACGCCAGCGCAAGAGCCAGGATACCGAACGAAGCACCTCGGGGGCGCCTGGAACTCCCTGTACCGCCTTGACTTCCAAACCGCCCCTTGGCGGTTACGCGGTCAGGCAACATCCGCGCAGATTCGGCGATTGACGTGTGGCATCGTGCGTTGGTTTCCCGAAAACGTTGATGTCCTGGACGTTCTGGAAATACCAAAAGGAGCCGATTCTCGGCATCCGGTATTGACCGGAGAGGCACCCTGCGGCGAAGAGATTACCGGCGTCCATGCTCCCGCGCCAGGTCCTTTCGTCTTGATTAGGGGAAGGTCACCTGTGGACCCTTTGAGGCGCGAGCCGGCCGTTCCCGCACATTTCGGAGGTATCGCTCCGTATTCCACTGGTGTTGGATGCCGATCACGATATGTCGGCATGGTGGGCGGAGATCACTTGGCCGTCCGGACGCTCGACATCGCTCGGACAAGATGCCGTGCGCACCGCGTTCAAAACTTGAGGACTTGTTCTCTCCTGGTCGAGATTGTATAGGCTCTCCCAAGTTTTGCCGCATCGAATCGATTTTCTTTGTCTCTGCTGGATCTCGGTGGGGAGGCGACGCACGGTTATGTTTAATAGTCCGTTTGACTCATTTCATAATACTGTTGCCGAAGCGAAGGACGAAAGAGAACAACTCGACCGCTTGCTGACGATTTCCACACCACGGGAGCGTCTGCTTGTCGTCGGCATCGCTCTGCTGCTGTGCATCCTCCTGGCGTGGCTCTTCTTCGGCAGCGTAACCCGCAGCCTCGCGGTAGACGGCGTATTGCTCGAGCCGGGCATCGACTCGCCCGAAGGCCAGCGGTCCGTGCAAGCACTCGTCTGGATCGAGAGCGACGTTGCAGCGGATATCAAGGCCGGTATGCCGACGGTAATAGAGTTGGCCTTGGCAGGTGGCGACGCAGGCCAACTTGACGGCGTGATCGAGACGATTTCCCCCGCACCCCTGTCCGAGGAACTGGCGGCGTTTGCGTCTGCCGCGCCTGTGTCCGTGCACCGCGTCCATATCGGGCTCGACGAACACCTCGATTTTGAGTCGCTTGCGGACAGCAGGTGCCGAATCGTCATCGAACTGGACAGTCAGGCTCCGGTCGCCTTTTTCGAATAAGGCGGTCAAGAGATGCTGCGACGCGCGTCAAAGAGGGCTGGGGACAAGGCCGACTCGGACTTCGCGAAACGAAGGGTAACCACGCCCATTCTGTTGCAGATGCACGCATCGGAATGTGGGGCCGCCTGCCTCGGCAGCATATTGGCCTACTTCGGTCGCTGGGTGCCACTGACCGAACTTCGCGAAAAATGCGAGGTGAGCCGAGACGGCAGTAGTGCCGCGAGCATCTTGCGCGCATCCAGGCACTACGGTCTCGAGTGCAATGGCCTCAGCTTACGCGCCGAGCAACTGAAGAAGCTGGAATTGCCTCTGATCCTGTTCTGGCAATTCAGTCATTTCGTTGTCTTCGAAGGGTTCGATGGCCGCCATTACCATCTCAATGACCCGTCCATGGGGCGGCGCAGGCTCTCCGCTGAGGAATTCGAGAAGGATTACAGCGGCATCGCGCTGAGGTTCAAGCGCGGCGCCGATTTCAGCCCCGGCGGCAGGCAGCCCAACCTGTTCAGGCAACTGAGCGCCTCGCTCGTCGACTCATGGAGCATGCTCACCGGCGTGGTCGCCTGCGGATTCATGTTGACGCTGCTGGCACTGATCGTTCCCGCGTCTCTCGGTGTGTTCGTGGACGAAGTTCTGGAAAATCACGGGAGCTGGGGCGGATTGGTGGCAGCCCTGCTGGGCGGCGGTGCGCTGGTCTACATCCTGTCCCTTCTCAGGCACCGGTTCCTAAAGCGGCTTGCCGTCCGGATTTCGGTGATCGGCTACAGCCGGAGCCTGTCGCGGCTGCTGCGATTGCCCGTGGAGTTCTTCGAGCACAGGCTGGTCGGCGACCTGACCGATCGAGTCTCGTCCGTCGACAGAATAGCGAAGAACCTGACGGACCAGTTTCTCGTGCTCATCATAGACATGGCAATGAGCGCCGTGCTGCTCATCGCGATGTTCGCCTACGACGTCGTGCTCACGCTGATCGTGCTGTTGCTGGCGATCGTGCACGGATTGCTTGCGCATGGTCTCAACGCGCTCCGGGCTGTTCGAAGCCAGGCGATGAGGCGCGAGCAGGGATTGCTGATCGGCGTGGGCATGCAGATGTTGAGTCATGCCGAGAACCTGCGCATGACGGGCGCGGACGACCGCTTCTTCTCGCGCTGGAGCGGTCAACAGGCGCGCGAATTGCATGCGCGCCAGCTTTATTCCGAGCTGGGCTCCGTCAATACCGCGCTGCCGGGCCTCGTTGCCGTGCTGCGCGCAGCGGCCATCCTGGGCCTCGGGGGCAGCATGGTCATGGCCGGAGACATGACCCTGGGAACGCTGGTCGGGTTCTATATCCTGGCAGAGATGTTTCTGGCGCCTGTCGGGCGCTTCCTGGAGTTTGCCGACAGACGCAAGGCGCTCGAAACCGACCTGCAACGACTGGATGACATATCCAAAGCCGCACAAGATCCAGTCATCAGCCGCCGAAGTGAGGAATCGGAGTCGATCTCCACGTTCAACGGCCGGCTCCAGCTTGCAGGCCATCTCGAACTGCGAAACGTCACGTTCGGTTTCAACAAGAGCCGGCCGCCTCTGCTCAAGGACTTCAACCTCGTGCTGAAGCCGGGGCAGCGGGTTGCCATCGTCGGCCCCAGCGGTTCCGGCAAGTCGACGCTCGCGCGTCTCGTTTCGGGCATCTGTCAGCCCTGGTCGGGCGAAGTGCTGTTCGACGGCCATCTTCGGGAGGAGATTCCGGAGGACGTGCTGCGGCGGTCCATTTCCATGGTGGATCAGGAGGTCGTGCTCTTTTCCGCGTCACTGCGGGACAACATCACATTGTGGAACCCGGCCGTTCCGGACGAAGCCATCGTCGTCGCGACGCGGGATGCCCAGATCCACGACGAGATCCTGCTCAGGCCGCAGGGATACGCGACCCCCGTCGAGGAAGGCGGGGTGAATTTCAGCGGCGGCCAGCGGCAGCGGCTGGAAATCGCCCGTGCGCTGGTGGGCAACCCGACGGTAATCATTCTGGACGAGGCGACCAGCGCCCTCGACGCCGCGACGGAGGAACATGTCGACGACGCCTTGCGGCGCCGCGGCGTCACCTGCCTGATCGTGGCGCACCGGCTGAGCACCGTGCGGGATTGCGACGAGATCATCGTGCTCGACAAGGGCGCAGAGGTGCAGCGCGGAACGCACGACGCGCTGATCGCGGACAGGGACGGCGCGTACTACAAGCTGATCATGTCAGGCTGATGCGGGCCGGGCCGGAACACACAGCGATCGCTGAGCTCGCCGCCCGCTCCGGTACGTCCGTGCCCTGCGCCGGCAACCTGCCGGTCAAGCTCGACGACCCGGACAGTGTCTGGTTCATCGATCGGGGCGCCGTCGATCTGTTCTACGTCGAATTCAAGGACGGGGTGGAGCAGGCAGCGCCGCAGCACCTGCTGCGCCGCGAGTCGGGCAATTTGCTGCCGGGTGTCGCGCCGGACGAGCAGGGCGACGGCAAGGACACGCGGCTCAGCCTGATCGCCAAGGGATTGCCGGGCACCCTACTGAAACGCCTGCCGGCATCCCTGCTGTCCGAGGCCCATCCGGAAGAGCTGGCGGAGCAGGTCGATACGTGGCTGGTCGCCATCACCGACGAGCTGTCGCGTTTCGTTGGCTATCTTCCGCGCAAGACCGCGCTGGCCGAGCCCGGCCTGACTCAGACGCTGGCTCCCTGCACGCTATCCGTGAGACGCGGCGTGGTGTGGATGTCCGAGCCGTCGCGCGGCGCGAGCCTGTTCATGGACATGATCGATCAGGCGGAATTTGCCGGGGTGGGCGGCGCACACGAAGCTGCAATACCGCTGACGCGGACGAGTTGGCTCACCCTGCTGGACGAGGCGACGGTATCGGGCAAATCGACCGAGACACTGGTGCGGCAAGGCCTGCTGCTGCCGACGCTTGCCTCCTTTCACTCGGTCGCCTTCGCCCTGGAACGCCTCAACCGCCGACTGGCCGTGGTCGATGACGCGAATCTCGAGCGCGCCCGGGTGGCCAGCCGCCGCACGGCCGAAAAATCTGCCCGACAGCGACTCTTCAATATCTATGACCTGCCGACTGACCGGGATGCCGATGTCGAGGACACGGCTCTGGCGGATGCCCTGAAGATCATCGGCCGCCACCGGGGCATCGATTTCAGGATTCCGGTTCGCTCGGGGCCTTCCGAGCCTCCGGTCAGCCTCGTCGACATTCTCAATGCGTCCGGCGTGCGCGCCCGGCGCGTGAGATTCAAGGACGCGGGCAAATGGTGGCACGGCGACAGCAACGCCATGCTGGCATTCCGCGCCGAGGACGGCCAGCCCGTCGCGCTGCTACCGGGAACGTTCGGGCGCTACCGGGAAATCGACCCGGTCAGCGGGCGCAGCGTGCGGGTCACGGCGGAGCGCGCCGGCGCGCTGGAGAACGAAGCCTGGATGTTCTATCGCCCCCTGCCGTCGGGGCGCGTGAAGCCGAGCGACCTGCTGCGGCTCGCCCTGCAAGGCTCGGGCCCGGACCTCGCGCGGCTGGTGCTTGCCGGGCTTCCGGGGGGTCTCATCAAGTTGCTGCCGGCATTCGCACTCGGATTCGTCGCGAACCATATCGTGGCGGGCGGAAGCGCCGGAGCGATCTATGCCGCGGCCGCCACGCTGGCGGGGTTCGGCCTGCTTGGCGCGATGCTTCACTTGTTTCAAAGCGCGGCGATGATGCGGCTCGAGGGGCGCTCGGCGTCGCGGGTCGAAGCCGCCTTCTGGGACCGCCTCATGCGCCTTCCGCCGGCCGTTCTGCACCGCCATCCAGCCGGCGACCTGGCCATGTCGGGGATGACATTCCAGAATCTTCGCGACGGCCTGCAAGGGGTCGTCGCCGACAGCCTGCTGTCGGTCGTATTTCTGCTTCCGGTCTTCGGGGTCATGTTCTTCTACGATGCCACGCTAGGCGGCATCGCTCTCGTCTTCAGCCTGGGCTCGCTGTTGGTCACCGTCGCCATCGGGTTGCGCCAGATTTCGCCTTACGGGCGGATGATCAGTGCGGTACGCCGCGTTGCCGGCCGCCTGTTCCAGATCGTGGGCAGCATCGCCAAGCTGCGCGTGGAAAACGCGGAGGGGTCGGCGTTCGCCATCTGGGCGCGGGATTATCGCGAGCAGAAACGGGCGGAGCTCGAGCTGGGTGCGCTCGAGGGACATTCGCGGGCATTCGGCGCCGCGCTCCCCTTCCTAGCCGGCGGCGTGCTGCTTTGCGCAGTGGTCACGGTGGGCGAGCGGAACGTCCCGGTCGGCGACTTTCTCGTCGTTTACATCGTCTTCATCGCCTTCCAGGCCGCCATCGCCCGCTCGCTGATCGGCAGCCCGCGAATCATGCTGCTCGACGAGGCGACCAACTGGCTCGACAACGAAAGCCAGGCCGAGGTCATGCAGAACCTGGCCCTCCTCACCTCCACGCGGATCGTCATCGCCCACCGGCTGTCTACGCTGCAGCAGGCCGACCGTATCTACGTGCTGCGGGCCGGACGAGTCGTGCAAAGCGGCTCGTTCAACGAACTCATGGAGGTCGACGGGGTTTTCAGGGAACTGGTCAGGAGGCAGGTCGCATGATCCGAGCAGTCAGACCGGGTCGGATTGCTCTCGGCGTAGCGCGCGCCCCGGGCGGCGTCCGCAACTAGGGGCCCCGGTCCCGTGGACACGCGCGACATGGCAAGGGAGCCGTTCGCAACGCGGTTTGCGAAGCGGGTGCTAGGCGCCCGCTGGATCGTCATCGTGGCGTCGGTGCTGGTAGTTGCGCTCGCGGCGATGGGCGTTACGCAGCTCGAGTTCTCCGCCAACTACCGGATCTTCTTCGACGAGGACAATCCGCAGCTTCTGGGGCTGGAAGCGCTGGAGAACACCTATGGGAAGAACGAGAACGTCGTCTTTCTGATCGTTCCCGACGATGGCGACGCCACGTCCGAAGACGCGCTCACGGCCGCCGCCTGGCTCACCAAGGCCGCCTGGAACACGCCGTTTTCGCGGCGCGTCGATTCGCTCGCCAATTTTCAGTACACGACCGCCGACGGCGACGATCTGTACGTGCGGGACCTGGTCGATCTGCAGGAGCTGTCGGACGCCGAGGCGCGCGCGCGAATCCGCGACATCGCCCTGTCCGACCCGCGTATCGCCGGCAGCATTCTGGGTCTGAACGGCGATGTCAGCGTCGTCAACGTCACCGTCGAGCTGCCGGAAGACGGCCTGCTGGAGGCTGTGGCCGAGGTTGCCGAATTCGCCAGATCGCTTGCTGCGGAGGCAGAAGAACGATTTCCCGGCATGGACCTCCGCGTCGTCGGCACGGCCATGGTCAACCAGACGTTCCTGGAAGCCTCGGTCAGCAGCCAGATGATGTTTCTGCCGGCGAGCCTGCTGCTCATGGCCGTGATCCTTGGCATCCTCACTCGCAGCTGGACGGGCGTTGTGGGAACCGGGATCGTCATCGTCTTTTCCATTCTCGTCTCGGTCGGCTTGGGCGTATGGCTCGGTCTGCCCTTTTCTC
Organism: Alphaproteobacteria bacterium; assembly: GCA_965220745.1. Lineage (GTDB taxonomy): Bacteria > Pseudomonadota > Alphaproteobacteria > UBA828 > UBA828 > WTGU01. Next base: position 52,111 of record CBDCQT010000005.1, read on the forward strand.
CGCCCGTAACCCCGGCGCCGACCATCGTGCTGATGATCGTCGTGGCGAACTGCGTGCACCTGCTGGTGGCCTTGCAGCAGCGTCTTCGCGCCGGGGATTCCAAGCGCGATGCCATTGTCGAAGCCGTGAGGCTCAACCTGCATCCGGTGTTCCTGGCGAGCCTCACGACGACGCTCGGATTCCTGAGCATGAACTTTTCCGAAGTGCCGCCCTACCGCGATCTCGGCAACTTCGTGGCTATCGGCATCGCGGCCTCCTTCATTCTCTCCGTTACGTTCATGCCGGCCGTGCTCTCGCTTCTCCCGCTGCGTGCGCCGAAGGACCGCCGGCTTCTGCCGGCCCTGCTCTCGCTTCTTCCGTTTCCTGCCGCGAAGGAGCGCCGGCTCCGCCTGCCGCACACGAACGTCCTGGCGGACTCCGTGCTCCGCCACAGGAAGGCGCTGTTCCTGGGGTGGGTGGTGTTCGTGCTGGCAATGGCTGCGGCCATTCCGCGCAACGAGCTCAACGATGTCCTGGTTCATTTCTTCGACAAAGGCGTCGAGTTTCGCCAGGACACCGATTTCATGGACGAGCACCTGAGCGGCAATACCCTGCTCGAATACTCGCTGGAAGCGCATGCCGAGGGCGGCGCGACCGATCCGCTTTTCCTCGCCGACGTCTCGAATTTCGCCGAGTGGTACCGTGCGCAGGCGCCGGTCCGTGACGTGGCGGTCATCACCGATACCTTCCGGCAGCTCAACAAGAGCATGCACGGCGACGACCCGGCGGCCTACCGGCTTCCGGAAAGCCAGGAGCTGGTGGCGCAATACCTGCTGCTTTACGAGCTTTCGCTTCCGCAGGGTCTGGACGTGAACAACCAGATCGACAGATCCAGGTCCGCCACGCGCGTGTCGGTGTCGGCGGAGACGCTATCGTCGCAAGAGGTGCTCGACCTGAACGCGCACGCCGAGGCGTGGCTAAAGGAAAACGCGCCGCATGTCGCCAGCGTCAACAGCACCGGCCCCGCGGCGCTGTTCGCCTACATCGGGCAGCGCAACATCCGCGCCATGTTGATCGGGACGATGGTGGTGCTCCTGGCCATTTCCGCCATTCTCCTCTTCGCCTTCCGATCGCTCCGGCTGGGCCTGATCAGCATCGTTCCCAATCTGGTTCCCGCCGCGCTGGGCTTCGGCGTCTGGGGATTGGCGGTCGGGCAGGTGGGACTCTCGCTCTCCGTCGTGGTGGCCATGACCGTAGGCATTGTCGTGGACGATACGGTGCACTTTCTCAGCAAGTACCGACGCGCGCGGCAGGAATTGGGCCAGAGCCCCGAAGAAGCGGTGCGTTACGCCTATGACACGGCCGGCCGGGCCGTGTTCACGACGACGATCGTGCTGGTGGCCGGTTTCCTGATATTCGCGGTCTCTCCGTTCGTCCCCACCGCGCAGGTCGGGATCCTGACCGCGACAATCATTGCCTTTGCGTTCATCGCCGACCTGACGCTGCTGCCGGTGCTGTTGACTGCGTTGGACCGGAAATCTGCGAAGCCGCGCGCCTGAGGGCGCCGGCCGATTATCGCGGCGCCGTGCGTATCGCCAACATGCCGCAACGGTTGTTCCCTCAAGAGCGACGACCGACGATTATCCCTGTCACCTTCGGCGAGAAGCCAATCCTCGAACGCAAGCTGCGAGCCGATGTGCATCAAACCAGGATTCCCTGAACCCATAACATTTACTTACTGTTGCCATAACCATTTTGTTTAACCCGAATGCTTGATCTTGTGACATACTGGTGATAACGGTGCGCGCTCAAGGGAGCCGCCCGTCGTCCGGAACAATGGAGGATTGCCATGAGAAGTGGCGATGAAATGCTGCAACACATTATCCAGAAGTCCTCTCTGGATTCGGACTTCAGGCAACAGCTTCTTGCAGACCCCAAGAGTACCATCAGCGAGGAATTGGGCGTCACGATACCCGAGTCGATGACCATCAAGATCCATGAGAGCGACATGCAGACGGTGCATCTGGCGTTGCCGCCGGATCCGAACATCACCGAAGAGCAGCTCGAAGCGATCTCAGCGGGACTCTGCTGCTGCTGGTAAATCCTGGGGCGAAATGACCCCAATCTGCAATTGTGCAAAGCTTAATCATGCCTAGCCCGTTCCCGGCCGGAGATGTGCTAAGGCATGGTACGTCCGATTGGGGCTGATTTTAGGGGGAGACCGCTCCGGAAAGCACCATGAACACGTAGGCCTTCGCTTTTCGCAGCCGATCTCCAGATATGACCAGCTTTATGTGGTGAATGCCACGCAGCAACACATAACGGCCTGACTTCGCAAAGAGCATTGACGGTGTCGAAACCCAATCGGCAAGCGCTGCAAGCTTCTCCGGGACGACGATGTCCTCATGGCTCAAGGCTTCCAGGAACGGGTCCCAATCGGTCAGGCCGTCGAGCCAATAGCGCGAATCTTTGGTGTATCTCTGCTTGACGATAAGCGTGAGGCCGAGCGTCGGGCCGACACCCTCTTCGTGCACGTCAATATTCGCCCCGGCCCTGACAATGTTCGCGCGTTCCCTGAAGCGTGCGATCACGGATTCCACGGCCGAGGTCTCGCCCGGCCAGCCCGCGTCTTCGAGATAGGAACACGTTTCCCGCCCCGACTTGAATCCCATAATCGCGAGCCGGATTGCCCGTGAGCGGGACGGAAACACGCCGAACGAATCCATGCGCGTGTCGTCCGGCTGCGCCAGGTAAGCGCGCTTGACGTTCTCCCGCGTGGCGGCGTTCGCCTCCCAGCCCAGGCAGGAAACGAGCGCGTCAACCACCGTGGCGGCATCGTCCGCCTGACCGCAGCCGCCCATGATCGGGCGCTCGCCGGGCCGCAGGAACAGCCCCGGCAGCGAACGTTCACCGCCCTGCGCCGAGCCGATGTCGTATTCCAGCATCAGCTTGCGGCCGACGATGTCGCGCAGCGGCGAGTCTTCGGCATCCATCTGACCGAACAGCCGTGTGATTGCACCCGCGGTCTCATCCGTCTTGTCGGCGAGGGCGCGCTCCCGGAAGAACGCGGCAGGCCGGGTGCCGCTCGCGAGCGAGACGCCGAAATCCGCCTGGGGTTCGCGTTCATGCAGCGGAAGCTCGAAGCCGAAGGGAAGGGCCCCCATCGTGATGGGAAGCGTGCCGGCGCAATCGAGCACGCGCTGCCATTCCCGATCTCCCACGAGAGTCGTCGAAACCCTGTTGCGGAAGTGCCCGAGCAGATCGCCCATGGTGCCGCCCTCTTCGGCGAGACGGTCCTGAGTGAGCGTGACTGCCTCGTCAATGTCCATCGTGTGTCCTCACGCAATCACGGGTGCGGGATTCAGGTCGGCTTCGGCGAGAGGACGCGGTTGGCGGCCCATGCCGACGGGCACGTCGTAGAGGCGCCCCGGCGCAAATCGCGCCCAGAAGTGGCGCATGCCCGGCACGATGACCCGCGCCACGGGCATGCCGATGTCGGGCCGGGTCTGATCCAGCACCAGGAACTCCATGCCCCTGGCTTCGACGAGCGCGCGGCACAGCTCCACATCGTCGCGCGTGTCCGTCGTCTCGATCGCCGGATAGTACGACGCCGTGCGGAGCGGCGCGTCGTCCGCCGGCGCCAGCCAGGAGCAATCGGCGAGCCGCGCGGTCTTCCACCACCGGAGTGCCAGCGGATCGTCGATCATGGGCCGGCCGTCTCCTTTGCCGGGGCGTGGCAGCCAGGTGAGGCACTGGTTCAACTCGCAGAGCGCACGGAGCGCCGCGAGCCGCGGGTCGGCGTGGGCGCCGGCGCCGTAGATGATGTCCTCGGTCCGGGCGTGCGTGCGGCGCGAGAGCGCGACGAACGCGGGAATGCCGATGTCCGACGTGACGTCGAGCAGCCAGAGCGCGCGCTCGTAGCGGGCGTATTGCTGCAGGGCGGAAGCGAGGTACGCGTCGTCGAAGCTGGCAAGATCGACCGCCGGCACCCGCAGCCGGTTGTACCACCAGATGGCGAACGCATCGCGCTCGACCAGTTCGTAGAAGCCCTGGAGGATGGCCTCTTCCAGCGTGTTGCCCGCGGCGCAGCCGTTGGAATCGGCGATCAGGTCCGCGGGGCCGCGCTGCTCGGCCGCCATGCCGTAGAGCATCGAGGTCGGCAGGTAGCGATGCCGTTGCCGCGTGAGCGACCACACCGGCGTCCAGTCGCGCGCGGCGTCGGGGTCGAAGCGCGGAGGCACGATGTTGTACGGATGGCCCTTCGCGTTGATGCCCTTCGCGTTGTCGAGCTGAGCGTCGCTGAAGAGCTGCACGTCGTTGGGATGGATCGCCTCGTCGCCCCCGCCGAACTCGACGAACCGCCTGCGGATGCAGATCTCGTCGCCATGACGGGCGCCCGAGTAGCGCTCGACCGCCTCGCAAAGGGCGCTGACCTTCGACTGCTCCCGCGTGCTGCCCTTGCCCGCGCTCTTGCTGCGCAGGCTCCGCCTGAGCGAACTCAGGCTCCGGCTTCTCATGCCGAGATTGCTCCCGGCCCAGTAGACGTGCAGCCAGGGGTCGGTCTCATCGGTCGTGCGCGACAGCCAGGTCACGACCCCGCTGACCGGGCTCACCAGGTGGCGGTACTTCGCGAGCGTGACCTCCGGCGCCACGGTGCGCGCGCCGCCGCTGTTGCGATGGGTCTTGGGGCTCGCTTTCAGAGCGAGCGGCACCGGCGGGCGATCCGGCCGATGCAACGCGTCGTCGCTGCAGGCGAGGCACTGCGGCCGGCGCATCACGGGATGCTGCGCGCTTGCGAACGTGCCGACGTTCATCGTGATCGCGTGTTCGTGCAGGGGGGCCGCGTCGTCCAGCACCAGCCACTTGACGATCTCCGCCGCGATCAACCCGTAAAGCGCCTCCAGCACCGCGGGCTGAGCCGCGAACGGCTTGAAGGCAGCCTCCTCGCCGGCAACGCTGCGCAAGAAGCTGTGGACCTCCTGGTGGCCGCGCAGGCGGCTCGCCAGGCAGTCACAGCAGGGGCCTTGTCCGTCTGCGCGAAAGACGGGGCCGAACAGCACCTCCATGCCGCGCGGCCGCAGCAGTGTCCACGGCGCTTGCGCCTCGAGTTGGCGCCGGTTCACCTCAGCGAGGCGGGCGTCGAGATAGTCGTCGCAGACGACGACGGTGAGTGTGGGTTTGCCGGCCCCCGTGCTGACGCCGCTCTCTTGCAGATGCCGGACCAGGCGGCCGTCGTCGCCTTCGACCGCGATGCGCGATTCCGCGAGCCGCCGCTCGACCCAGCGCGGCGATGCGCCGAGCGACGACCAGTAGGCTGCCCGGCTCCGCTCCATGCCGTGATCGGCGGAGACGACGTAGCCCTTGGCGGCGAGCGCGGCAATGGTCCCAAGAACGTCCGCCGCGGCGTGGGCGCCCTCCAGTGCTGCGACGATCTCGTCCTGCGGGTGCCGGCCGTCAAGCAAGGGCAGCAGATCGCAGTGGAGCGCGTCGTGCAGCAGGGTATTGAACGATTCCGAAACCAGCAGCGTCTGCCGCTCGCCGATGTCGCGGAACTGCAGGTGCGGGGCGAGCGCGGGACGCGTGACGGCGCCCCGGTCCGCAGGCGTCGTTCTGGTCAGTATCCCGTGCGGGGGCTGCGTGTCCGTCTGCGCTGGCATTCAGGTCTTCCGCGCCGGATCGGCCGGCACCTTCACGCGCACGAACGAAGCGAGTCGATCCGGGCGGCTGCGCGGGATGCGGTGTCGGTGACCGCCGAGGTCAGCGCGTCGAAATCCTCGTGCCCGCACGCGCTCGCAACGAGAGACCTGACCTTGGGCCGCGCCTCAGCCGCGTCGAATCCTTCCTCGCCGATGAGGCGCGTGATGCCCTGCAAGTCCCGCCACATGGCCGCAGCCTGCGCCAGGTCCTCGGCGCCAGCGGCATCGAGCACCGCCGCAGCGCTCGGCGCCGGGTCGTCGAGGGCGGCGTCGGCATTCGTCAACTGCAGGACTCGCGCGGCACGCTCGACATCCTCCAGCCCGCCACGCATGCGGGCGTAGTTGGAGACGCCCGTTGCGGCCGGGTTTTCGCGCCGCGCACGAAGCTGGGCGATCAGGGACTCGTCCGCAGCGCACGCGGCCAGCGCTTCGCCCCGAGCCTCGCCGAAGCGGCGGCCGATATCGGCATCGCCGCACTCGAACACGCAGCGTGCCCTGGTGAGGACGGGAATTCCGTCGGGAGAACGTTCCCGGCAATGCTCGGCCAGCTCGGACAGCGGCAGCGCAGAAAGGGCCTGCGAGCGGGGCGGAGCCGGGGAGAACAACAGACTGTCGCGCGCCAGGGCTGTCAGAGACTTTGCGAACTGCCGACACAGACGTTCATTCTCGCCGATCTTCCGGCCGTCGTGGACAAACAGCATGTCAATTGCAACGCCCGGATAAACGTCCCGGCTTGCGAGATCGCCGAGGAATACGGCAGCGATCCCGCCGTCCTGCAGCGGTCCGGCGAGGTCGACACGGTCCGCAGCCACGGCGGCCAGCGCGGCGGAAATTGATGCTTCGGCAAGATTAGAGAGCGCGGTCTTCGCCTCGGCCGGGGACAGGTTTCCGCGCACGACGTGCATGCCGATCTGGAACGCCTTGTCGTTCGACCAGTTCCGCACGATCTCGGCGGCCTCCTTCGCATCGGCCGTTGGCAACTCGGAGACCCGGTCCTTCATCTCCGGAACGCCCATTTCGTGCGTCCAATAGAGTCGTGCGAGCCCACGCCGCGCGATCGTTTCGTATTCTTGATCCGGTCCGAATCCTTTCGGCAGGTCGAGATCGGTGAATTCCCGGTGTTGCAGGTTATCGAGGAGCTCGGAATTGCGTTCGATCCATGTGGCGAGCCGCGGGGCTGCGCCGAAGATTTCTACGATTGCCTCGAAGGCGTCAGGGCGCGCTGCGGAAAGACGACTGTCGTAGGCGCTCCAGTCATCGATCTGCGGGTAGAAATGCGCGCGCCATTGATCCACCAATGGATCCATCTTCGCGAACCACCGCTTCGGCCGCAGAACGATATTCATCATGTCGGCGTAGGTTCCTGGCAAGACCGGGGATTCATCGGAGCCGAGGGCTTGGAGCAGGGGATAGTGGCGAGACGCTGCCGCGTGATGATCCGCATGGCGCTGCATGTTGAAGAACATCCAGTTGCTGAACTTCCAGTCGGCGCTCCACGAATGGCGCGGCAATACCTTTTCCCATCGGCCGTTCGGCAGACGGACCCGGCGAAGGCCGTAGTGCTGAAAGTAATTGCTGATCTTCATGGAAAAGACGCAGCAGAGCCCGAGGAAGGCGAAGACCGGCACCGCCCAGCCGCCGCTCATCCAGAACACCAGTCCGTACCAGCACGCGAGGGCGATGCCGTAGCGCCAGAACGGATTGCTGTAATGCCACACGGGCAAACGGCGCCGTGCCAGGCGTTCGCCGACGACTTGCCAGGAATTGGTGAGGTTGCTTACGACTTCCCTGGGGAAATATCTCCAGAAACTTTCCCCCTTGGGCGCGGACCCAACGTCGTGTGGCGTGCCGACCTTGGCATGGTGAATATAGACATGCTCCGTGGCGTATTGCGGATAGGAGGCAGAGGCGAGGAGAAACTCCCCGAGCCGTCTTTCCCAGGTCGCGCGCCGATGAACCAGCTCGTGACCGACCACGAATACGGCCTGTGCTTCCATGGTCAACATGATCGCGAGCAGCACGTCTTCCCATAGGGCGAACTGATCCGCGACAAGGATTTGCCACATGGCGAAGATCAGCGTCGCCGGCCAGAGAAACGCCCAGATCCAGACCGGCAGATTGTGCCAGAAGAGGCGCCGCTCCGACGTTATCGCCGGGTCCATGTTGCGCCCGTCGACACCGAGCGCCCGGTCAAGCGGGCCCGAAACACCCATGAAGACGAAGGCCGGCAACAACCACCAGCTGCCATAGATCGCCGCAATAACGATCAGCGGGAATATGCCCAGTGGCAGATAATGCGGCAGGGCGTTGAGAAACGACGGCACAATGTGCCGCGTGACGCCAGCCTTGTTCGGGGCCATGTCACCGCCAACGGCCGTGTCTTGCGGCATGGCAGCTTCTCTAATGGATTAGAGATAGATCGTAGTGAAATCCATGTTACCACCGAGTAACGCAGTCTGTAAATCCTTCAGGACTCCAATAATTCTACAAGCCGCTCCAGAGCTTCGATACAAAAGGCAGAGGTCACGGCTTCGGAGCCATGCCCAATTTGTCCTACCGCTCCCCACTTCAATGATTGGTCGCCAAACGCGAGTAGCTCCGGCCAGCTACCGTCCTCACGTTGCGTACTTGTGAACTCTTCCACCAGGCGTTTCGCGTCGAGCCTTTCAAGGTGTCCGACATTGCATAGCGCCGAGACGGCCTGAGCGGTCTTGAGGATATTACCATAGCCTCCCTCTTCGTCGCGCAAGTTCAGGATGCGCTCTGCGAGGATCGGGCGCGAGCGTTCGAGGGCGGGCGCCGCGCGGATCATGGCGCGGGCGATTGCATAACAGATCGCGGCCGTGTCGGGATACCACTTGGAGGAGCCTTCGAGTCTGTCTTCAGCAACCAATTTTTCCAGCCACCGTTGGGCATCCCTCGTCTCGGGGCGGTCGCCGAGATAGGCGATGACGTTCGCATTGACGACGGGGTCGGCTTCGATGCGAAAGGGCGCCACGACGTCGGGTTCGCCTGCCGCCAGCACCCAGGTCGTGAACAGCCCTTTCTCGTCGCGGTTCGCCAATATCGCCGGAACGTTTCGTCCCAGAAGAATCCAGGGATGGGTCCCGATGACAAGCGAGCAGAGTGTCGTGCTATCGAGGTCCTGAGGCAGATGGCGGTAGTAGCGCCACAGCCCCGGATACTCGATGGCATCGGCGAGATACGCCCTTGTGGCGGTGCAAATGGCCTTGGCCCGCGCGTCGCCGCAACGTTCCAGGGCAAGCACGCAGAGGCCGGAAACGAAGGCAGGTCTTTCGAAATGCCGGGGTATATCCGGGTCGGCGATGTTGAACCGGATGCAGTGCCAGGCGCCGTTTTCGTCAATTGCGGTTTCCAGGAAATCGAGACCGCGGCGGATGCTCTCTCTGCCCGCTCTTGCAAGTGCCGCGGAGGTAGCAGCGTCCTCTCGGGTTTCCGCCTGTTCAGGGGCGGGGGGGCGACGCAGCGGCGCGGGGTCGTAGAGCGTCTTGCGAAGGAACGCGAGCGATGCTGCGCCGGTTCTTGCCGCCTCCCGTTCTTCCTCACTGAGTTTGCTGCGCGGTGGAAGCACCAGATGTATCGCGGTATCGGTTTCTTCGTGCACGTGAATCTCATGATCCTCGGCCAGAGTTATGCCGAGTTCCCTTTCGATAGTTTCCTTGGGCTTTACGAGAAGACGCGCGCGAAAATCGGCATCTTCTCCAGCCCTTGATAGGAGGAGTGCTTCCGCGTCAATAGGTTTCCTCACTAATCTCCTCCATCTTCACGGGTTCCGGTCGAGCGTGAATTCTCGGCAGTAAAATCCATGCAAGCGCGCGAATTATAGCGAACCCGCAATTCTCTCTGTCAAGGGGGTGAGATCGTGTGCCGGGCGCTACGGCCGGCGATCGACCCCCTGAATTGCAGGAGCCCGTGCCACGATATAGGGCCAGATGTGGCCTCTAAGCCGTTGATACTGCGCCGGTTGTCCTCGCGGTGCGCAAGGAACTCGTGCTGCCCGCAGTCGAAACTCACTCCCGCTAACGCAATCGAGTCCTCGGATTGTTGGGCCCCTCGCGTTGTGGGAGAGCATCCTGTACGACGGGGCGACTACGATGAGGACTGTCGGCCGGCGAAGGGCACGGCGTGCTGGTCGGGCGGCTACTGGAGCCAGACTCGCTACACGTCCTCGACCTGCAATCGTTCACGACCAGTTTCCGATCGGTACACATTGTGAAAATGTTGTAGCGCCGCCTCGTTCCGCCCAAATACGACTTCCGACTGAATCCCACACTCAGCGTTTAACTGAACTTCTTCCAGCATTGCGTAGTCCTGTTTTTCGACAACATCTCTGAATCTAATCAGTCTGTCCTCATACGACATCCCTTGCTCTTCGAAGTGCTTTTGTATCTTGGGGTCGATGTACCAGGTATGAATCGTTCGAGATTTCGAAGGTGACCCTCCAAGAGGGAAGATGCGCATCAGATCGACCCCAAATGCGTCCATCATCATGATGACGTTGGGGTAAAAGAAATAAACCGTGGATGTTATCTGCTTGTACGGCCAACGGCTTTGGATCGGCATGGACAATCGCATGAGATCGATCTTTCGGTTGGCGAATACCATGCGGAGGTTCCTTTCGAACCTGTCGAATGTCTGCACGTTCGCGTGCACTTCTTTGGCAGCCGTATCCGGGTGGAGGACGTTCAGATGATAAATTTCACCGTAGGAATCGATGCCCAACTTCCAGTTTATCCGCGCATCGATGACTTGCTGGCCAGCATGAGGGTGATCCGATAGCTTCCAGTGAACCAGGTCGTTCTGAAGTCCAGCCAGGCACTCATCCTCGTCCAGGGGATCGCTTTGAGACGGTCGTACCCACAACGTCCCGTGCATTTCCGCCGAAGGCAGTTCGATAAGCCGCAAACCCATACTTGAGACATTCCCGAAATGGCGCCTCTTGTTGACCGCCAACAAGCGGCCATCGATTCCGTAGGTCCATGCGTGGAAAGGACACGTAAAGCGAGTCCCGGAGCCGCGTCCCTCGGGCACCACCAGACTCCCGCGATGCCGACAGACGTTTGCGAACGCGCGAAATCGACCCTCACCATCCCGAACCATGAGTATTGGGGCACCGGTTGCATTGTCTGACCAATAGGTATTGGCCTTCGGCAGTTGGGACGAGAGACCCATCAGCAACGGTACGTTCCGAAAAAATGTCTCCTGCTCTTGCGCCAGGAGTTGCGGGCACGTGAATTCGGACATCGGTAGACGCATGATGCCGCCCGCATCGGCGGTCGTGCCGTTGTCGATGTGCTCGACAAGAGCCTTCAAAATGCCTTCTCGTTCAGAATGGTCCATAAATCAAGATTCCGTGTGTAGTTCGGCGCGCGGGCTTGACACCGATCGACATTGTAACCCATTGAGAAAGCTAGCCTCTGAGAGGTCAAGAGTCGACGCTCAACAACAACCGCGCGGGAGCCGGGACTCGAAACCGGCTCTTGCGCATCCGAAGGGTCCACGCCATTGAGGATCTTCCTGCAACAGGACGGCGTCAGGACCCGACGGACGACCGTTCGGCTATCTGCGCCCCGCCCCCTCAACGATGATCCTCCCGCGGCCCCGTCTGATCAGATAGCCTCCACGCGGGATTGCCAGAGTGCCCCGCTCAGCCAGCGGCCACAGGGTATCGACGATCGTCGCCGCGTTGCCGTCCACCTTCACCGCAGCCCCGGGCTGTGACGCAAGCCACTCCGCGAAGGCACGCTCCGCGATCTCTTCACCTACTGATTTTCTCAGCGCGTTGAGCTTCCTCCGCTGCCCCTTGGTCAGTGCGCTCTCGTCTATCCCGCCCGATCGTGTCCGATCCATTGTCCTCTTCCCGTCAGCCGACTCGAAGCTGCAGGCAATTGCACAGCGACGCCCGTGCTGGCCGGCCTACGCCTCTTCACCGCTGCCGGCCATCCCAGTGGCGATCCGCTTCCTAAGGAGCTGCGAGGCCCGGAACACCACGACCCGCCGTGGCAAGATCGGCGCCGGCTCTCCTGTCTTCGGATTGCGGCCCACACGCAAGCCCTTGTCGCGCAAGGTGAAGCGCCCGAACGACGATACCTTCACATCCTCTCCGGCCTCGAGCCGCTCTGCGATCGCCTCGATGACCGTATCCACCAACTCCGCCGCGTCGCGGCGTGAAAGTCCGATCTCCCTGTGAACGGCGTCTGTCAGATCGGCTCTCGTCACCGTTGGCATGGCCCACCGCCCCTTCGGCTTCGCCGCAGCGTAGCCGGGCTGGGAAGTGGATCAAAGCGCAGGGATGTCGCACCTGTCGGCTGGGATGCTGACACCATCGCGGCAGGATCGACGCCTGTACTTACGCTCGTATCCTCCTCACTGGACTGTTGATCGGTGCGTAGATTGGACGCCGATCGGCGTGCTAACTCGTTGATTTAGTGTGACCACGTAGGGTCAGATTTGGGCGCCGAACAACAACATGACATATGCCCGCTTCACCGGCGAGATCGTCACTTTGAAATGGCGATTCTATCGCGAGGGCAAACTGTTCCTGCCCGATAGCAAGACCGGACCGCGCACGGTCTGGCTGTCGTCTGCCGCCCGCGCCATCCTCGACGGCCTGCCTCGCAAAACAACCTGGGTCTTCCCTTCACCTCTGACGGACGGCCATCTGAGCGCAACGGCGGTGGACCCGGTCTGGAATCGCTCAAGAGTAGAAGCGGACCTGCGCGATGTCCGCCTTCACGATCTGCGACACACGTTCGCTAGCCATGCCGTCTTGCAAGGCATCCCGCTGCCGGTCGTCTCCCGACTGCTTGGCCACAAGCACCCGTGATCCTCCCCCATCGAGTTGGTCCACCCTTAGGTTATGGAAAGAGGAGGACCGAGGATGGCCAGGAAACGTTACAAGCCGGAGGAGATTGTGAGCCTGCTGCGGCAGGCAGAAGTCCTGCACGGCCAGGGCATGTCGATGGCGGACGCGATCCGGCAACTCGGGATCAGCGAAGTTACCTTCTACAGGTGGCGCAAGGAGTACGCCGGGATGAGCGGCGATCAGCTTCGCCGTTTGAAGGAGCTCGAGAAGGAGAACGAGCGGCTGCGCCGTGCGGTCTCTGACCTGACGCTGGACAAGCAGATCCTGAAAGAGGCCGCGGGGGGAAACTTCTAAGCCCCTCGCGCCGGCGCCAGTGCATCGATCATGTCTGCGACCGGCTCGGGATTTCGGAGCGCCGGGCTTGCCGGGTGCTGGGTCGCGGCCGCGCGGGAGCTGGGTCGAGCTGCTGCCCCAGCACCCGGCAAGCGCGGCGTTCCGAGACCCCGAGCCGGTCACAGACATGATCGATGCACTGGCGCCGGCGCGAGGGGCTTAGAAGTTTCCCCCTGCGGCCTCTTTGAGAATCTGCTTGTCCAGCGTCAGATCGGAGACCGCACGGCGCAGCCGCTCGTTCTCCTTCTCGAGCTCCTTCAAACGGCGGAGCTGATCGCCGCTCATCCCGGCATACTCCTTGCGCCAGCGGTAGAAGGTAACCTCGCTGATCCCAAGCTCGCGGATCGCGTCCGCCATCGACATGCCCTGGCCGTTCAGAACCTCAGCCCGCCGCAGCAGGCTCACGATCTCCTCGGGCTTGTAACGCTTCCTTGCCATCGTCGGTCCTCCTCTTTCCATAACCTAAGGGTGGACCAACTCGATGGGGGAGGATCATGAGGGAAACGTCGATCTGTGCGCCAGACGACCAGTTCTACGCTGCGGCCGCGGTATCTGCGATGCCTGTCATCAGCGCCTCGATCCGATCGGCGATCTTCTGCGCGGGCTCGCGAAGCTGGGCGATGGTCCAGTCGGCGGCATATCCCTGGGTGACGTCGTTGGGCCGGGCGTGGTTGACCAGCCGCTTGGTGAGCGAGGGGGGCAGCATCAGCTCGCGCTCGGCGACGGTGATGAAGCTGTTGCGCAGGCCGTGGAACCAGAACTTGGCACCGCCGGCCTTGCCGATGCGGTCGTAGAGATGATGCGGATCCTGGACATGGCCAGTGGCGCTGGTCGGCGACGGGAACACCCAATCGCGGACGCCTTCGGGAAGATCCACGGCGGCGGTCTGGCGACGCTCAAGAATTGAGGCGAGCTGATCGGTGATGGGGAGCTCCAGGGGCACGCCGGTCTTGGTCTCCTCGACCCGGAAGGTGAGCGCGTCCATGTCGACCCGCTCCCAGCGGAGCGTCAGCACCTCGTCCCGGCGCATGCCGGTGTAGAGCCCGAACCAGAGAGCGTCGCGGATCGCCGGGTTGTTGACTTCGGCCTCGATCCCGGCGCGCCAGCAGGGCAGCACCTCGGACGGTGCCGAAATCTTGCGCCGCGCCTTGCGGTGGAACTTGCCGCCGCCGGCGAGCCAGAGATCGACCGGGTTGCGCAGCCCGTCATGGTCGACGCAGGGTCGGCGGTAGATCGAGCGCAGCAGCGACATCGCCCGGTTGGCGGCCGACCAGCCATGATCGGCGGTGATGCCGTTGAACCGGGCCTCGACGTCGGCACGGCCGATGGCGTCGAGCGGGCGGGGGAGCCAGTCGCCGAGATACCGGTTGGCCTCGTAGCGGTAGAGCTCGTTGGTCCGCTTCGAGCGGTCGGGGTTTGCGGCCATGTATTGCTCGAAGGTATCGCCGAGCGTGGGCATCCCCCGGGCCTCGGCGCGCTCTCCTGCCGGATCGTCGCCGCCGGCAACCTTGCCGAGAAGCTCCTGCGCCTTCCGCCGCGCCTGGTCGGCGGTGACCGGGCCGTAGCGGCCGATCACCACCCGCTTGTTGGGCGCCTTCCTGCCGCCGTCGCCGCTCCGGTAGTTGACGATGAAGGCCTTGGTCCCGGAGGGATGGATGCGGACCCCGAAACCCGTGAGCTTCGCGTCCCACGCGATCCACGACTTCTCGCCCGGCTTCAGGGCATCGACGGTCCGCTTGGTGAGGTTCGCGCGCACCCTCGCGGTGCGTTTTCCGGTGCTGGTGTCCATGGGAGGACATTAGCGACCGTCAGGTTTACAGTCAACACCACGGTCAACACCAGAAAAGAACTCGGTGGCCGCGCTTGGACGCGCGTGGCCCTTTTGAGGGCTCGAAGACCCTATACTAACCCATTGAATAATGGCTATTTAGGACGCTCTACTGTCCAGTCTGGCCGCGTGTGGCCGCAATATCAACGGGAGTCTCATAACCTGAAGGTCGAAGGTTCAAATCCTGCCCCCGCAACCAAAGAAAATGCCTCTAAGACAATATCTTAGCGGAATTTTCATTTTCAGACGACTCTTCCAAGACGGGCTTCGGAATGTCCTCGGAACGGAATCTGGAAATTCGAGGCGCCAACTTCCAGTTGACGTCTGTACGGCAATACCGTACATTCCTGGCATGGAGATTCGAAGCATACGCCACAGGGGGCTAAGGTGGCTTGTTGAAGATGACGACACCAGGGGAATCCGGCCCGACTTGATCGTGAGGATACGGAGCATCCTGGCCTCCCTCATCAGCGCGGCTGACATGGACGGTGTTGAGGGACCGCCGGGCTGGCGCATCCATCGGTTGTCCGGCGACCGGGCCGGAACCTGGAGCATCAGCGCCTCTGGCAACTGGCGGATCACCTTCGATATTGAGGATGGGGCAATCGCTAACCTGAATCTGGAGGACTACCACTGACGGGCAACCACTTGTCTCACCCATGACACGGGCCACGATCAGGATATGAAGGACTGTCACCGATGAGCGATGAACAAATAAGGATCGGCATGACGCCGCCGCACCCTGGTAGCTTCATCCGCACTGAAATACTGGATGAGCTGGGTCTCTCGGTGTCTCGCGCCGCCGACATACTCGGTGTACGCCGCGCAACGCTGTCGGATCTCGTCAACGAGAAGGCGGGTCTGTCGCCGGAAATGGCGCTCAGGATCGAGAAGGCCTTCGGCGTGTCCATGGACATGCTGTTGCGCATGGGAGCGTGGTACGACAGTCATGCGATGCGCCGCCGTGCCGACGAGATCAACGTCAAACGCTATCAATCTGCCTAGAAACTGAAGACAGCCCTGGGTAGCGTTCCGAAAGAATTGTTGATGAGTGCCCTGACTCTCTCATATATGCATTTCAGGCATTTTATCCATAAGACTAACGCATAGTGAATCGCTGCATGTCTCAGCCGAGAACGGAGACGGGTGACCTGCCCCCGTCGACTGGTCCAGGTCGAATGTTAGTGCATCGCGGGTTCCTCGGCCAAGCTGGGTGGCCGGCGGAGCGTAGCGGAGCCGGGCGGCCAGCTTGGCATGATGATCGTCTCCGGGGCCGGCGGCCGGTATCCCAGGCTGCCGTGTGGGCGGATCGCGTTGTAATGGCACCGCCACGATTCGATGAGAACCTGGGCTTCCTTCAGGGTGTAGAAGATCTCCCCGTTCAGGAGCTCGTCGCGCAGCCGCGCATTGAAGCTCTCGATGTAGCCGTTCTCCCAGGGTGAGCCCGGCTCGATGAAGGCGGTGCGGGCGCTGACCGCAGCGATCCACCGCCTGACGGCCTCGGCGACGAACTCCGGACCGTTGTCGGAACGGATCCAGGTCGGAATGCCGCGCAGGATGAACAGGTCGGTCAGCACATCGATGACGTCGATCGAGGAAAGCCTCCTGCGCACCCGGATGACCAGGCTCTCGCGGGTGAACTCGTCCAGGACGTTGAGCATGCGGAAGGCCCTGCCGTCATACGTCCGGTGATGGACGAAGTCGTAGGACCAGACGTGATCCGCCCTCTCGGCGCGCAGCCGGATGCAGGAGCCGTCATTGAGCCAAAGCCGGCCCCGCTTCGGTTGCTTGCCGGGCACCTTCAGCCCCTCGCGCCGCCACAAGCGCTCGATCCGCTTGTCGTTGACCTGCCAGCCGGCATCGCGAAGCAGGGCCGCGATGCGGCGATAGCCGTAACGGCCGTACTGGCGGGCCAGCTCGATCATGTACGCGACCAGGCGGTCCTCGTCGTCGCGGCCGCGCGGGATGCGGCGCTGGGTCGAGCGGTGCTGCCCCAGCACCCGGCAAGCGCGGCGTTCCGAGACCCCGAGCCGGTCACAGACATGATCGATGCACTGGCGCCGGCGCGAGGGGCTTAGAAGTTTCCCCCTGCGGCCTCTTTGAGAATCTGCTTGTCCAGCGTCAGATCGGAGACCGCACGGCGCAGCCGCTCGTTCTCCTTCTCGAGCTCCTTCAAACGGCGGAGCTGATCGCCGCTCATCCCGGCATACTCCTTGCGCCAGCGGTAGAAGGTAACCTCGCTGATCCCAAGCTCGCGGATCGCGTCCGCCATCGACATGCCCTGGCCGTTCAGAACCTCAGCCCGCCGCAGCAGGCTCACGATCTCCTCGGGCTTGTAACGCTTCCTTGCCATCGTCGGTCCTCCTCTTTCCATAACCTAAGGGTGGACCAACTCGATGGGGGAGGATCACTGCTCTATTGCGCCTTCCACGTGACCAATGCCCATCTGTTCAACATCGGCGTCTTCCCATGGATGACGATCGCGGCCACGACGATCCTGTTCTCTCCGGAATGGCCCACCGTCCTCGGCAGGCGGATCGGTGCTGCTCTGACGTGGCTCCGGCTGCCACGGCCGCCCGTGCCGGCGTGGATCGGCCACACGGTACGGATCGTCGGCGGCAGGCCGGCGGCAGGCGAGGGAGGGCACGCCGCCTTCCGGCCCCTGCACCCGGCGGCGCTGGCGGCGCTCGTCCTCTACGCCCTGGTTCAGGTCTGGCTACCGGTCCGCGACACCCTCTTCGAGGGATACGTGGGATGGACGGAAGAGGGCCAAAAATTCTCGTGGCGCATGATGCTCTACGTCCACGGCGCGGACGGGCGCCTCATCGCCGTCACGCCGGAGGGCGAGGCCTGGGTCATCGACATGCCGGCACACCTCGACCCCCTGCAGACCTGGATGGTGTTCGCCAAGCCCGAGATGCTGCTGCACTTCGCTCACCTGATGAAGGAGCACTACGCGGAGACCGGCGTGGGCGAGGTACGGATCTACGCCGACGTCGTCAAGAACGTGAACGGTCAGCCCTACCGGCGCCTCATCGACCCCGACACAGACCTCGCCGCCGTCGACGGGATGAACTGGTTCGCAGAAGACCCCTGGGTGCTCCGCCCCGGACGGATGCAGGCTGCCGAGGGTCTGGTCCCCGACTGGTATCCGCCCATCACTGCCGACCGCTTCGACGTCATGCTGGATGCGTTCGGGAATGCGGAGCCATCCCCGCAAAGCGGGACCGCCGCCGCCCGCAAGGCGCAGGAGTGATCCGATGGCGCGGCCTCAGTCCCGGAAGCGCGGCGTGCCCTTGACCAGCAACGCCGCGCGCCGCAGCCGGCGCAGCCAGGGGTAGACCGCGCGCACCCGTGCAGGGCTCGATGCGAACCAGCGCGCGAACGTGTTGAAGCGGCCGGGGCCTGCGCTCATGACCTTGAGCGCGACCATCGCCGCGGCGCCGTGGTAGTGCCGGCCGTCGAGGAGCAGGACCATGCCCTGCTCGAGATCGAAGCCTTCACGCCGCAGCCGGGCGACGAGGTCGGGCGCCTCCCTGCCGTCGATGAGCGTAAGCGGACGACCGGCGCGCGTCTCGAACCGGGACTTCGCGACATAGTAGCTGCAGAACGGGCATTCGCCGTCATAGAGCAGGAAGGGGTCCGGCGGGCAGGTGGCTGCGGCGTCGTCCGTCTCGGCCATCCGTAGGGTCACTCTGGCTCCGGCTCCCCGCTCCACCCGCGAACAGTGCGCCAACCGCGCGTGGAGAACAATACGGCATGGTCAGGCCCTGGCCGTGAAGAAATTCTGCCCGCCGCAACGGCCTCACAATTTTCTCAGGCTTGTAACGCTTCCTTGCCATCGCCGATCCTCCTCATTCCATAACCCAAGGGTGGACCAATCCTATGGGGGAGGATCGCGTCCGTGCGGCGCCAACCTGATGGCGCTCGAAATCCCGACGCAGAGGTGCGCCAGCGGCAGGTGGACAGGTGAAAGCTCGCTCTGTGTACAAGTGATACACAAATATTGAATGCCGATTGACAGGCCGATGGTGCAGGACGGTCGCCTGGCCATTCCGCGTGGCGGTTACCTGCTGAAGCGAGGCCGGGGCCGCATCTTAGTCGAGCGCCGAAAGGCCTAGGCGCCGGGCCGTCGTGATGGCCTCGCGCCGAAGAGGCTGTCGGGGATAGGGTCCAGTTGAGGACCGATTCGGCGGCAGAACAGCACCGGCACGTTGCATTGAACACTGTTCGTGTGTATATAATTGCGTATGCCGCGCAACAGTCGCGAGATCGTCAAGCGTCTCAAGGCCGAAGGCTACGAGCTGGTGAGCGTCAAGGGTTCCCATCACAAGTTCAGGAAGGGCGAGATCACAGTCGTGGTGCCGCACCCGAAGAAGGACTTGCCGTTGGGCACAGCGCGAAGCATCGCGAGGCGAGTCGGCTGGATCTGAGGAGGCAGGCATGCACTACGTGGCCGTCATCGACAAGGACCCCGGCAGCGCCTACGGGATCCAGTTCCCCGAGGTGCCGGGATGCTTTTCGGCCGCCGACAGCTTCGAGGAGATCGTGCCCAACGCGATCGAGGCGTTGAGCCTGTTCTTCGAGGACGGCGAGCCGGTGCCGCCGCGTGGCATCGAAGCCGTGCGCGATGAGGTTGCGGGGAACATCGCGGAGGGTGCTGTCCTCATGATGATTCCTTACGTCCAGAACCGGAAGAGGGTAGTGCGGGTGAACCTGAGCCTGGAGAAGGGGTTCCTCGATACGCTGGACGAGGCGGCGCGGATGCGCGGGATGACGCGCTCGGCGTTCGTCCAGAAGGCGGCCACGCGGGAAATCATCGACCCGGCGTGACGCGGGCATGGGTGGTGGCGCCCGTCTCGGGTGCCTGCTTTGTCATCATCTCCAGGACCTCATGGCGCTCCATGACCGGCCTCCCCCAGGCTGTTGTAGCGTTGGCAGTCGGCCACGGGCTGGTGCCGCAGCTGCAGGCCCTCGGGTGTCGGGATGGTCGCCGGGGGCGCGGCCCGCCAGACGGGTTCGCAGGCGGCCGAGTGTGTCGGGCAGCCGCCGGCCGGATGCTTACTGTCCGAACGCAGGGTGATTTCGCGTCTGGCAAACTACTGGTAAACAATGGGATTCCACATTCGGTCGGCGAATGGCGATGTTTCCGAGCGCTACCGCACCTGCTGGTGATCTTCTCTGTCGATACGCCAGACCGACTTGACGTGAGGCGCGGCCGGAAAACGATGCGCCGGCGGGGGCGTTCAGAGAGGGCCGTCGCGGTAGCCGTAAGGGGCGGTCTCCGCCTCGCACGCCTGCCAGGTGCCGATGGTGCCGGTGGTGTCCAGGCTCTCCAGGCACAGTGCCGCCACCGAGACCGCGAGCTTGAGGCCGCGCGGCACCGGCCACCCTTCGTGCAGGCCGTAGACGAGCCCGGCCGCGAAGGCGTCGCCTGCGCCGACCGCGCTCACGATGCGCGAATTGGGCCAGCGCACGGCCGCCTGCGCGTGCAGGGCGCCATCGGCATCGATCGCGACCCCGCCTTCGGGGAAGTGGATGGCCGCCACCTGCCGGACCCCCATCTCGCGGAGCCGCCGGCACGCCCGCCCCGCCGCCGCCCAGTCGAGGACCCCCTCGGGGCGGATGTCGATCTCCGTCGCCGCCTCGCCCTCCAGGTCGTTGATGACGATGCTGTCGAGCAGGGGAAGGCACGGCCGCACGATGGGGCGCAGGATGTCGCCCTCCAGGCTCGCCATCTCCATGTTCGTGCGGAAGCCGAGCGCGCGGGCGCGCGCCAGGACCCGCGTCCAGCCGTTGCCGCCGTCCGGATGCGGCCGGTCCAGGCGAGGGTGAAGCCCAGGGGCGCCCACGTGGAAGATGCGGGCGCGCGACGCGGCGGGATCGGCGTGGCTCTCGTCCAGCAGGTCGGCGGTCCCGCGAAAGAAGAAGAAGGTCCGTCGGCCGGTCGCCTGCGACGCCAGCACCTCGACGTAGACTTGCGGCGCCTCGCGGGTGAGGGTCATGCCGTCCGCCGAGATGCCGTGCCGGGCGAGCGCGTCGAGGACCACTTGGCCGTTCTCGTCGTCGCCGAGGAGGCCGTGGCACTCGACCCGCATGTCCGGATCCAGCCGGCGCAGGTTCGCCGCGATGTTGTAGCCCGGCCCGCCGGGCGCGAGATGGCGGCGGCTGATGTAGGTCATCCGGTCCTCGGGCGGGTAGTCATCGATGACAAGGTTGTGGTCGGTGATGAAGGACCCGAAGGTCAACACGCCGCTTCTTCGTTTCGCCATCCGTCGTGCCTCCGCCCTGCCGCTGGCCCCCGCCGGTCGTCTCGTGCCGCTCAAGCCCCAGGCAGAAGGGCCGGCTCGGTGATCCGGAGGTCCTCGTCGAGGGCGCGGGCCGGCACGAGGCCGTCCGCCCGGATCGCGGCGTGATATTCGTGCACGGCCTCCTCCGGCGACAGCGCGCCGTCGACCACCCGTCGCATGTGGCGGACCATCTCAAGCGGAGCCTCCGCGAGCTTGATCTTGCGGCCGAAGAGGGCCACCCGAGCGCCGCCCCGCTGGGCATCCGCGAGGAGCTGGAAGGTGTCGCGGTTGGTCCCCGCCGCCCCGCCAAGGATTCCCACGACCAGCTCGGGGTCGTAGGAGCAGAGCTCGGTCATCGCGCGCGGGCCGTTGTAGGCGATCTTGAGGAAGCTGGGCCGCTCCGCTCGCGTCAGACCCGCGAGGCAGCGGATGATACAGTCTCCGACGTAGGCGCCGGTCTCCTCTAGCGAGGCGAGGCCTGCGTCGACGTTGGGGTTGAACACCTCCAGGAAGTAGCGCATGCCGCAGCGCGCCGCGTCCTCGCGGAAGTCCGCGAACGCCTCGAGACTCCGCAGGTCGTCGTTCACGCTGTTGTTGAAGGTGATCGAGTAGAGACAGAGGTCGCACCCGAGCTCGCGCGCGCGGGAGAGCGAAGCGGTGCGGAACGGCCGCGACGGCGCGAGCGGGTAGCCGCCTCCCCGCACGCCCCAGATGTCCGTGGTGTCGTTGGCGCGAATAGCGGGGGTGACCGGCGAGCTCTCGAAGATCTCCTTCCCGAGCCGCTCCAGGGTCGAAGACGAGACCAGCATCACGTCCACGATTCCCTGGCTGGTGATCGCCCGGATCTCGTCGAGGTACCCAGAAAGCGGCCGGAACGCATCGAGCAGCCGCCCGTCCGCGCCGCGCTCCGGGCCGGGGGCGGGCCGCCCGCCACCCATGTCGGCGTCCTTGGCGTCCGCGATGATGAAGTCGGTCCTCGCGCCGCTTCCCCGCAGGATTGCGCCGAGCTTTCGATCAAGTGTCTTCATGCAGGTCGCTCCCCAGGGTCGTGTCGCCCGTCTCGTTCCGCGTCACATCGACGGGCCGGATTCTCCGGATTCGCAAATCCTGGCGCAACCGAGCCGAAGGGCGCGATCGCGAAAGCGGCCTCTAGGCTTGCCTTGCAGCGGCCGGGAGTGACAGGATTCCGGGGCGCCAGCAGGAAGGAGCCCTGCCATACTCTCGCGCCGTCGCTTTCTCACAATCTCTGCCGCAGCGGCGCTGCTGCCCTCGGCGGCCCGCGCCGCCGGCGCGCCGCTGCCGATCTTCGACGCCCATATCCATTTCAGCCACGACGCAGCCGAGCGGTTATCCGCCGGCGAAGCTGTCGCGATTCTGGAGACGGCGGGGCTGAAGCGGGCGCTGGTGTCGAGTTCGGGCGATGCCGGCACCCGCGCGCTCTACGCCGCCGCGCCGGACCTTGTCCTGCCCAGCCTGCGCCCCTACCGCCGGCGTGGTGAGATCAGCAGCTGGGTCGACGATTCGTCGGTGATCGACTTCCTCGAGGACCGTCTGGAGCGCTTTAGGTGGGTCGCGGTCGGCGAGTTCCACCTCTTCGCTTCGCAGACAGACAAGGCCGTTCCGCGGCGCATGATCGAGCTGGCGCGGCAGCACAATCTTCTCCTGCACGCCCATTCGGACGCCGGCGCGGTCGACGGGATCTTCGCCCAATGGCCGGAAGCGCGGGTGCTGTGGGCCCATGCCGGCTTCGTCGGCCCGGATGTCGTCGGCCCGATGCTCGGGAAGCACGCGAATCTCTGGACCGATCTGGCCTTCCGCAGCGAACACGCCTATGACGGCCTGGTCGACGACGACTGGCGAGGCCTGTTCGCCGCCTTCCCGGACCGCGTCATGGTCGGCACCGACACTTTCACGCCGGAGCGCTGGCACTATGTCGTCCAGCACGCCGAGTGGAGCAGGGAATGGCTGGCCGACCTGCCGCCCGACCTCGCCGAAAAGATCGCTTGGCGTAACGGCGAGGCGATGATCCGGCCGCACTTGGCAAACCTCCAAACATAACCGTGGCCCGGTGGCGCCTCGGCGGAGCGGCGCTGGCGGCCGCGTTTGCCCTCGTTCTCGCGGCCGGCCAGGCGGCGGCCTGCGACCGTCCGCAGGGCTGGACTGGCGGCACGAAAACCGCCGGCGCGCTATGGACGGCATGGTGGCGATCGGAACCCGCCGCCATCCCGGTCGGCGCCCATTTTTCCATCCGTTTCCATCTGTGCGGGCCGCCGGTCGACCGGGTCAAGGTGCGCGGCTGGATGCCGGACCACCGGCACGGCATGAACTATCGGCCAGGGGTGATCCTGGACGGCCTGTCCGGAACGGCCGAAGGCCTGATGTTCCACATGCCGGGTCGCTGGCAACTGATTCTGGATGTCCGCGGTAAGGCGGGCCGGGAGACGCTGACCGCGGAGGCGGTGCTGGAGTGACACCCTGGCGTTCCGGCGGGTCGCTCGCCGCCATGCTGTCGGGATTTGTATTCTTGATCTGCGTACTCTCGGGCATCGCCGAGCCAGCGCCGGCGCTCGACTTCACTGCCGAGGAAACGCGCCGAATCCTGCGCCACGGGCCATGGCCGCCGGCCTTGCAGCCCGATCCGAGCAACCGGGTCTCCGGCAAACCGGCCGCCATCGCCTTCGGCCGGGCGCTGTTCTTCGATCCGCGCCTGTCGTCCTCCGGCGCTGTCTCCTGCGCAACCTGTCATCAGCCGGACCGGGCCTGGACCGACGGCCTGCCGCGCAGTCGCGGGCATCGGACCGTCGGCCGCAACGCGCCCAGCCTGTTCAATCTGCGCTTCAACCGCTGGTTCGGCTGGGACGGCGCGCAGGACTCGCTGTGGGCGCAGAACCTGCGGCCCCTGCTCGACGGCCGCGAAATGGGTATCGGCCCCGGCGGCGCGGCGGGGCTGGTTCGCTCCGACCGGCAGCTTTCCTGCGGCTATCGGCGTGCTTTCGGCGAAGCGCCCGGCGCAGACGACGAACGGATATTCATCGATCTCGGCAAGGCGCTGGCGGCGTTCCTGGAAATCCAAGTCACCGGCCGCACGCCGTTCGATGAGTTCCGCGACGCCCTGGCCCGCGACGATGCGGCCGGGCAGGCCCGCTATCCCGCCGCCGCCCAGCGCGGCCTGCGCCTTTTCGTGGGCCGGGGCAATTGCGCCTTCTGCCATTTCGGCCCGGCCTTCACCAACGGCGAGTTCGCCGATGCCGGCGTGCCGCATTTCGTCGAACCCGGCCGGGTCGATCCCGGCCGGCACGGCGGCATCCAGAAATTGCGCCAGAGCCCGTACACCCTGCTGGGCCGCTTCAACGACGATGCAGAGCGCTCCACCGCCGCCAAGACCCGCTATGTTGACCTGCGCCAGAGCAACTTCGGCGAGTTCCGGGTGCCGGGTCTGCGCAACGTGGCGCTCACCGCGCCCTACATGCATGCCGGCAGCCTCGCGACGCTCGCCGACGTCGCCCATCACTATTCGACGATCGACGAGGAACGGCTGCACGCCGGGGGTGAACGGATTCTGCGCCGCCTCGACCTGAGCGCACGTGAACAGGCCGATCTCGTCGCCTTTCTCGAAGCGCTGACGGAAAGGGAACCTCGTCACGAACTCGTAGAGAAAACCGGCAACGCCGTGTGCCGATAGCATCCAGTCACCGCCATGCCTTGTTGCATCGAACAGAGGCGTTCATGTTGGCCGAACGATAGTGGCTTCAATCCCCCGCGAACGCGATCAATCGCCCACAGACAAGTGCTCCAAGCCAGCAAATCGTCGAGAGGACGGCGTGACCGATCAGGCGGGTGCGCGGGGTGTCCTTGAGCAGGAACCCATGGGACCAACACAGAGCGAGAGTGGACAGGACCCCGACAGCGATGAATGCCAGCTTGAGTTGTAGGAATACGACGCCGCTGTATTCCTGCGCTCGGACCGAGAACAGCAGCGGTCCCGTGATCAGAGCAAGGGTCAGCCCGCTCGCCGCAACGGGCGCGAGCACCCGCACGACCGCTTCGCGAGTGATACCGCGCCACACGCCAAGGAGCCGCAGGTTGAGCGGGACGACGGATCCGATCAGCAAGGCGATTGCGAAGATGTGCGCGGCGTTGAGGGCGGCATAGCCCCAGCGGGAACCCCGCAGAGTTTGCGCCAGACCCGTCTCCTCGAGCGCTGCGAACAGGGCATCCAAGGTCTCAGTCGCGCTCGGGGTAAAGGACGTACTCCCGTTTGCCCAGGAACAGCCGTTCCACCTTGACCAGTCTTTCCGACAAGTCGGCGGCCGGCTCGCCGATCACCCGGATCTCGACCCCTTCGGCCAGATCGCCGTCCTTGAGGCCGGCGCGTTCGTTGCGCCAGGGCTGACCGACCTCGGCCGTCCACACCTCGCCCTCCACGTCGATCTTCAGGATGCCGTGGGGATTCCCCAGGCGGACGGTCTTGATGATGCCGGTCAGATCGATATTACCGCCGGTCGTCCACGACCAGCCGTGATGGGCCAGAGCCCCGACCGTCGGAGCCGTGAGTCCCAGGGCCAAGACCGTGATGAACAAGAGCCTCTTCATCGTACGCCTCCAATGCCTCAAGCGTTGCCGAGAAGGTTGCGTCATTCGGCCCGACGTTCCAGCCGACACTTCCCAGACAACCCTCAAGTCCATGACGATCATACTCTTGG
Organism: Alphaproteobacteria bacterium; assembly: GCA_965220745.1. GTDB lineage: Bacteria > Pseudomonadota > Alphaproteobacteria > UBA828 > UBA828 > WTGU01. Next base: position 77,826 of record CBDCQT010000005.1, read on the forward strand.
AGAACAGATGACCGTACGGTTTAGCGAGGCATTTGCTCAGGCGAGTATCATGCCGCCGCCCGGCGCGGCCTGCGCCTGTTCGTGGACCGGGGCAACTGCGCCTTCTGCCATTTCGTTCTCCGAGGCGACTCTTCAAGGTGTCCGCCGATAGACGTCCTGTCGGTGCGCGATGCGAACCACCAGAACGACGAGCTCATCGTCCCGGATTTCGTACACCACGCGGTAGTCCCCAACCCGGAGCCGCCGCACGCCCCGCATGTCGCCTTTCAGCGCGGCACCGAGATGAGGGGTTTTGGCCAGCCGGTCGATGGCGGCAACGATCCGCGCCCGATCTGGCTTCGCTACACGCCTCAGCTCTTTGGCGGCGCTCTCCTTAATCCGTATCGAGGAGCTCACGCCGAACTTGGTCCCAGTCCAATACCGGATCGCTCGGATCGCGGAGCCGGTCGATGGCGACGGAAAGATCGTCGAAGTCCTCGAGATAGTGCTCTACGGCGAGGCGGATGACGTCCGCGCGGCTGCGTCTGAGCTGTTGCGCGGCCGTGTCCAGCGCATCGACCATCGGATCGGGCAATCGCGCGGTCACCTGTTGGGGCATGGCGGTTCCAACGTGGCAATTGGAGTGAATGACATTACACTACTTCACTTCAATTGCAGGGTCAATCGGGTTTGGAAGCCAGACGAGCAGGTAGACGGAACCTCGCCCACTCTGCCTTGGCGAGCTCGCCGCGCGCGGTCAGATCAGTGTGCGCACGTAGCGGCCCTGCACGTCGTCGCACCAGTTGCCGACGTTCCAGCGCCCGTAGGCCCCCATGCCGCCCCTGGGGTCGTCCCCGAAGTAGACCGGGACGTGGATGAGGCTGAGGCCGTCGTAGTCGAACGCCTCTTCGAGCGCCGCGGTGAGCGAAGACGGATCGAACCCGCCCGAGAGCGCCTTCACGCCCGGCACCGACGCCGCCATCTGCACGTAATCCACCGGCACGGAGTCCGAGGTGCGGAAATCCGCTCCGTACTGTGCCTGCTGCAACTGGCTGATCGCGCCCATGCGGCGGTTGTCGAACAGGACGATGGCGCCGCGCACGCCGTGCTCCACGCCGTCGATCAGTACCTGCGGATTCATGGTGAACGACCCGTCGCCGGTGAAGGCCACGCCATAGCGCCCGTTCTCGGCCAGCGCGCCGGCGAGCAGGGCCGACACCGAGAACCCCATGTAGGACGCGCCCGCCTCGGTGAAGGTCTCGTAGGGCTCGTCGTCCTCGACGATCTGGAAGCCGTTGGCCTGCACGTCGCCGGCGTCGAAGAATTTGATGGCGCCGCGCGCCTTGCAGAACGCCGCGGTCACCGCGATCGCCTGGGGCTGGGTCAGCACCTCCCGCTGCCAGACCGCGTCGACGGGTTGGGCGGCATCGAGCTGCGCGGTCCTGAATGCCCGCCACTCGGCCTTCTTCGCGGCGCAGGCGTCGAGCCAATTCCGCTTGCTCGCGGGCGCCCCCTGATGATCGCGGCGCAGCACGTCGTTCAGGCGCTCCAGCACCGCACCGGCATCGCCGCACAGCGCAGACGTGCGGTTGTAGTGCTGGACGTCCTCCGGATCGGCGTTGATGTTGACGACGTGGCGGACCTTCGGCCACCCGGTTCCCGAGCAGTCGCTCTGGCACACCGCCCGGCTGCCGATGACCACCAGAAGGTCCGCTTCCTCCATCGCGAAGTTGCCGCTGATGCTCCCCTTGGAGCCGCCGACGTGCAGGTTTTGCGGGTGGTCGTCGGGCAGCACACCGGTCGAGCCGGGGCTGAGCACTACCGCCGCGCCCGCCAGCTCCGCGAACTCCCGGATTTCTCGGGCGAAGGGGCGTGCCCCGCCACCCGCCTTGACCGCGACGCGCCGGGCGCCGGCGACGAGCGCCGCGGCCTCGGCGTAAGCGTCCTCGTCGGCGGGTGCGGCGGGGGAGAACGCGGGCGTCGCCGGCAGGGTATCGAGCCGGATCAGGGTCTCCGCCGGCTGCGTGTTGAGCGGCAAGTTGAGGTAGAACGGCCCGGCGTTCCACGGGTGGAACACCGTCATCGCGCTCCGGCGCAGCGCCGCCCGCAGCCCGCCGGGGCTGTGCAGGGTCCAGGACTCGCCCATCAGCGCGGTCATCTGCCCGAACAGCCCCTGCGCCGGCTTCGGCACCTGCTGCATGTTGTAGCCTTCGCCGTGCGTGGTCTCGTCGCCGTAGAGGTGATAGATGCCGACGCCGTTGGAGGCCGCCGCCAGCGATCCGGCCATCGCCTGCATCGCGCCCGGCCCGATGGAGGTGACAACGGCGGAGGGCTCCCCGTAGACCCAGCGGAGCGCGGTCGCGGCGTGGGCCATCGCGACCTCGTTACGGAACTGCCAGCACCGGACCAGACCTTGGTCCTGGTAGACCCGCAGCACCTCGCCGACTGCGGTGGAGCCATGCCCGAAGATCGCGAGGTACTTGGTCACGCCCTGACGCATCAGGCCCAGCACCAGCGCCTCGGCGAGGGGAAGGGCGACCGGCTCGCCGAGCCGCCCTGCGTCGATGGCCGCGTTCAGGCCGCCCGCATCGGCGAGCCATGCGGCTCTGCCGTCCATCGAAGATGGCAGCGGTTCGGGCGTGCCAGCAGTGTTCGTCATGCGCTCGTTCCTCCTTCGGCAGCGACCGTCACCGGCCTGCCCAGGCGGGCGGACTCGAGCGCGGCGAGCGCGAAGCGCAGCACCTGCCGGCCCTCGCGCGCGGTCAGCACCGGCCGCCCGCCCTCGGACAGAACCTCCAGAAAGTGCCGTGTTGAGAGCACGAAGCTCTGCTCCCAACCGGTCTCAACGTCGCGGAACTCGGTGATGGCGCCATCCCGGTAGAGCGCGACCGGCGGCGCATCGGCGAGCCGTCCGTGGCCGCCGTTCAGCCAGATCACGCCCTTGCTGCCGGTGATCTCCACGCGGTCGTCCTGGGCATAGTGCCGGGTCGCGATCTCCAGCTCCGGCGAATGGACGATCTCCAGATTGCCGATGCGGTTGCCGGGAAAGCGGAACGACACGATCGAGGGCGCGTCCAGCCGCTCCCGGTGGTCTGCCGTCTCGGTCTCTCCGATGAAGGCGTGGACCTCCTCCGGCTCGCCCATGAAGTGCCAGGCCAGGGCGAACTTGTGGTGGCCGTCGTCGAACACCAGCGGCCCGCCGCCGGCGTGCTCGGGCCGCTGCCGCCAGGCGATCGCGCTTGCCGGCACGTCCCAAGCAGTCGCGCTCCGCCCCGGATTGCTCTTGATGCGGATGGAGAGCGGCGTGCCGATCGCGCCCTCTGCGATCAGCTTCCGCGCCCACACGACCGGGGGGTAGAACAGGAAGTTCTCGAACACCTTGAACGGGCGGTCCGAGGCGTCTGCGGCGGCGACCAGACGGTTGGCTTCCTCCAGCGAGACGCACATCGGCTTCTGGAGCGAGACGATCTTGCCGGCGTCGACCGCCTTCAGCGCCGCGTCCAGATGCAGGTGATGGGGCAGCAGGATCTCGACGAGATCCACGTCCGGGCGGGCGAGCAGGGCGTCGATGTCGTCATCGATGGCAACGTCGTCGAGGCCCCAGGCCGCCGCTCGCTCCGCCGCACGCGTCGTATCCACGTCGCAGAGCGCCACGATCCGCGCCAGCGGGTTGGCCAGATACTCGATGGCGTGCAGATCGGAAATCCGGCCCGTGCCCACGATGCCCACTCCGATGGGACCGCTCTGCATAACTTGTCAGCTCCCGTCGCGGCAGCGGGTGGACACGCCGGTCACGCGGGGTCGTCCCGCGTGGCCGATACGCTGCGAACCTAGGCGGTTTCCACGCCGTCGCGCAACGAATGCCGCCGATGCTTCATCGACAGTTCGGCATGCTCTGGCGCGATATCCCGGTGAATCGGCCCCGTTCTCGTTGACTCCGCGCGGAGCGATGCGCTTCACTTTCGAGTTGCTCAATCACAACGCTGGCATATCAACCGCATGGGGGAAAATTCCATGATCACTCTCAACAGGCGCGGGCTGCTGGCCGCCGTGGCGGTCGTGCCCGCGCTGGCGTTCGGCGCGCCCGCATTCGCGCAGGGCGGCGACGTCACGCTCACGCACTACTTCACCGGCGAGTTCGGACTCAAGATCTTCAACGAGCAGGTCGCGAAGTTCGAAGCCGCCACCGACTACACCATCAAGAACAGCCCCATCGGTCACGAGGACTTCAAGACCGATATCCTGGTGCGCGCGGCCGGCGATAGCCTGCCCGATGTCTTCAGCTACTGGGCGGGCGCGCGGACGCAGTTCGTCGTCGATTCCGGAAGTCTCCACACCATCGACGACATGTGGGCCCGGGACGGCCTCGACAATGTCGTCGCGAAGTCCGTGGCCGACAGCGCCACCATGTACAACGGCGCGCGCTACCTGGTGCCGTTCAACTACCACTACGCGGGCATGTTCTATAACACCCAGGTGCTCGCGGACGCGGGCGTCAGCGAGATGCCGACGACCTGGGACGGGTTCCTCGCGCTCTGCGAGACCCTGAAGGGTAAGGGCGTGACCCCGATCGCGCTCGGCTCCAAGAATCGTTGGCCCGCCCAGTTCTGGTTCGACTATCTGCTGCTCGGCACCGCCGGCCCCGACTACCGCGCCGGCCTGATGAACGGCTCCGCGTCCTACGACGACGCCGAGGTCAAGGCCGCCATGGCGATGTGGAAGGCCCTGGCGGACAAGGGCTACTTCGCCGCCAACGCCAACGCCGATTCATGGACGGATGCGTCGGACAAGGTGGCCCGCGGCGATGCGGCGATGACCTTGATGGGCACCTGGATCACCGGCTACTGGAACGGACTGGGGCTCGAGCCCGGCACGGACTACGACTTCTTCCCGTTCCCGGCCATCGCCGACGGCGTGCCAGTCTCGGTGGTCGGCCCGGTGGACGGCCTGGTCATCTCCAACGACGGGGAGAACCGCGCCGGCGCCGAGGCGTTCCTCAGCTTCATGATGTCGAACGCCGACGTGCAGGCGAGCTGGACCGGCGCATACGGGGCGCTCAGCGCCAACGTCAACGTCGATCCGGCGAACTACAACGTCGTGATGCAGCGGGTCTCCGGCATCGTGGCCGGGGCGGACAACTTCGCGTTCAACTACGACCTCGCGACACCGCCGCCGGTGGCGGAGGTCGGGCTCTCCATGTTCTCGCGCTTCATGGACGACCCGAGCAAGGTGGACGATATCCTCGCGCAGGTCGCCGCGGACGCAGCCCAGGCGTTCACGGAGTAGGCGCGGTTTCGTGCGGGCGGGCCGCCGGGCGGTACATCCCCGGCGGCCCGTTCACGTTCCGCCATGAGCAGTGATCGATGGAACGGGAGAACCGTCTCTGGCGGGTAATCCTGCTGGCGTTGCCGCTTGCGGTGTTCGCAGCGTTCGTGGTCTGGCCGCTCGCCAGCTCCTTCTACTACAGCTTCACCGACTGGAACGGCTTCAATCCCGACTACGACTTCGTCGGCTTCGATAACTTCCTCAAGATCCACACCGACAAGCTGTTCCTCAACGCCACGATCAACACGGCGTTCTGGATCGTCGCGGCGATCGTCGTGCCGACTGCGCTCGGGCTCGGGCTCGCGCTCCTGATCGACAGCCGCATTCCCGGCGGCCCGGTGTTCAAGTCGATCTTCTACCTGCCGATCTGCCTCTCGGCCGTGGTGGTCGGGCAGATCTGGGTCTGGATCTACCAGCCGGACTGGGGGCTGCTGAACACCGTGGTGGAGGCGGTGACCGGCGAGAACTTCAACTACGCGTGGCTGGCGAAGCCGGATAGCGCGCTCTGGTCGGTGATCCTCGCCTGGTCGTGGCAGCAGACCGGGCTCTCCATGGTGATCTTCCTGGCCGGGCTCACCACCATCCCCGAGGAGCTGCTGGAGGTGTGCGAGATCGAGGGCGCGAAGGTCTTTCAGCGCATCCGCCTGGTGGTCATCCCCCTGCTCACGCCGGCCACGGTGGTGGTGATCGCGCTCAACGTCATCAACTCGCTGAAGGGATTCGACATCCTCTACACCATGACCGGCGGCGGGCCGTTCAACAGCTCCGACACGCTCGCCATGCACATGTACAACGAGTCCTTCAAGAAGTACCTGATGGGCTACGGCAGCGCGATCTCGGTGGTCCTGTTCCTGATCGCGCTCACCATCATCCGCCTCTACTTCCGCCAGCTGCGCAAGGTGGACGAGCTCCATGGCTGACGTGGCCCTCGTCCCGGCTTCGGCCAAGCGGTTCAACCCGTGGCCTGCGGTGATCTTCATCTCGCTCGCGGTTCTGGCGGTGCTGTTCCTGGCGCCGACCGCCGGGGTGCTGCTCTCCTCGATCAAGACCACCCGCGACATCGCCCTCGGCCAGCTGTGGACGATCCCGTCGGAGCTTTTCTGGGGCAACTACGCCGAGGTGCTGGCCAACCCGGCCGTGCACCGCTACTTCCTCAACACGCTGCTCGTCACCGCGCCGGCGACGGTGGCCTCGATCGCGCTGGGCTCGCTGGCCGGCTACGTCTTCGCCAAGCTGCCGTTCCGCGGCAGCAACCTGCTCTTCCTCGTCATCGTCTCCGGCATGTTCTTCCCGCCGCAGGTGATCCTGATTCCCCTGTTCCGGCTCTTCAACGCCATGGATCTGATCGACACCCTCTACCCCATCGTCATCATCCACACCGCGATGGGGATCCCCATCTGCACGCTCTTGATGCGCAACTTCTTCGCCACCGTCCCCAATGCGCTGCGCGAGGCGGCGATCCTGGAAGGCGCGAACGAGTGGCAGGTGCTGACCCGGGTGGCGCTGCCGCTCAGCCTGCCGGCGCTGGCCGTACTGGCGACGCTCCAGTTCACCTGGATCTGGAACGACTTCCTGTGGCCGCTCATCTTCACCCAGTCCGACGAGAAGCGGACCATCATGCTGGGAATCGTGAACCTGCAGGGGCAGTACTCGGTTGCCTGGGGGGTGCAGGGATCGCTGTCGCTGATCGCGAGCTTGCCGACGCTCATCGTGTTCCTGTTCTTCCAGCGCTATTTCATCAAGGGGATGACCATGGGCGCGGTGAAGGGTTGACGATGGCGGAGCTTGCCCTGCATGGCGTCTCCAAGAGCTTCGGCTCGGTGCTTGCCGTCGACGGTGTCGACCTGGCGATCGCGCACGGCGAGTTCGTGGTTCTCGTCGGCCCCTCCGGGTGCGGCAAGACCACCACGCTGCGCATGATCTCGGGGCTGGAGAGCGTGAGCGCCGGGCGAATCCTGATCGGAGGGCGCGACGTGACCGACGTCGCGCCTGCGAAGCGCGGGGTGGCGATGGTGTTCCAGTCCTACGCGCTCTTCCCCCACATGACGGCGGCGCAGAACATCGGCTTCGGGCTCAGGCTCGCCAAGGTGCCCAAGGCCGAGATCGCCCGGCGCGTGGCCGAGGTCGCCGCGACCCTTCAAATCGAGGCGTTGCTCGGGCGCTACCCGCGCGAGCTCTCCGGCGGGCAGCGCCAGCGCGTGGCCATCGGGCGCTCCATCATCCGCGACCCGCAGGTGTTCCTGTTCGACGAGCCGCTCTCCAACCTCGACGCCGCGCTCCGCGTGCGGATGCGCCTGGAAATCGCGCGGCTGCGCGACCGTCTCGACGCCACCATGGTCTACGTCACCCACGACCAAACCGAGGCCATGACGCTGGCCGATCGGATCGTGGTGTTCGACCACGGGCGGATCGAGCAGGTCGGTGCGCCGGAGGAGCTTTACGACTCGCCCGCTAACCGTTTCGTGGCCGGCTTCATCGGCGCGCCTGCGATGAACTTCGTCTCCGCCGCGATCGAGGCGGTCGAAGGAGGGGAGCCGCAGGTGCGATTCGGCACGGTGTCGCTGCCGGCAGGCCGCCGGCACGATGTGGCGCCGGGGCCGGTGACGCTGGGCGTTCGTCCGGAGCACCTCTACATCGCGACCGAGGCCGAGGCGGATTTTCGGGGGCGGGTCGAGATCGTCGAAAAGCTCGGCTCGGAGTCGCTGGCCTATCTCCAGACCGAGTTCTCGGCCGAGCCGGTCACGATCAAGATCCCCGAGCAGCCGGTGGTCCATCCCGGCGACGATGTTCCGGTCCGGGTAGGCCGCGAGCGCTTCCACCTGTTCGGAGAGACGGGGGCGGTTCTTTAGTCCGGCCGCAAGAGCGTGCGCGCCACCGCGTCGGCCCAGCGGGCACGGGCCGGTGCGGGGTCGCCGCGCGGAGAAAACCGCCGGCCCGGCTGGCGAGGAACGTCGGCGGGATCAGAGAACGCGCCGACGCCGAGGCCCGCCAGCACGGCGGCGCCCCAGGCGGTGGTCTCGGTGACGGCCGGGCGCTCCACAGTCACGCCGGCGGTGTCGGCCAGGGTCTGGGCGAACCAGTCGTTCGCGCTCATGCCACCGTCGATGCGGATCAGCGCTGGTTGGACGCCGTCGGCGGCGGCCGCATCCAGCAGATCTGCGGTCTGGTGCGCGGCGGCCTCCAGCGCGGCGCGGGCGAGGTCGGCCGGGCCCGTGTCGCGGGTGAGCCCGAAGAGCGCGCCGCGCGCATCCGCGTCCCACCAGGGTGCGCCCAGGCCGACGAAGGCTGGCACCATGACCACGCCGCTCTCGCCCGCCTCGCGCGCCAGCGCCTCCGTTTCCGCCGCGTGGGCGATCACGCCGAGCCCGTCGCGCAGCCATTGCACCGCCGCCCCGGCAACGAAGACGGCGCCTTCGAGCGCGTAGGTGGTGCGGCCGTCGAGGCTGAGCGCGATGGTGGTGAGAAGCCGGTGGCGCGAGGCGACCGGCTCCGCACCGGTGTGGGCCAGCAGAAAGCAGCCGGTGCCGTAGGTGCTCTTGACGTCGCCGGCACGGACGCAGCCCTGGCCTAGCGTCGCCGCTTGCTGATCGCCGGCCACGCCCGCGACCGGCACGGGCGCACCCAGAATGTCCGTGGTGCCGAAGCCCGCTGCGTTGCCGCGGACCTCCGGCAGCACGGCCTCGGGCACGTCGAACAGCGCGAGCAGTTCGGGGCTCCAGGCGCATTTGTGGATATCGAAGAGATTGGTGCGCGCGGCGTTGGTGGTGTCGGTGGCGTGGACCCGGCCGCCGGTGAGCCGCCAGACCAGGAAGCTGTCAACCGTGCCGAAGGCGAGGTCGCTGCGCTCGCGCGCGCCGGGTAGGGCATCCAGCAGCCAGGCGAGCTTGGTTGCCGAGAAGTAGGGGTCGATCAGGAGGCCGCTGCGCTCGGTGACGAAGGGCTCCCGCCCGTCCGCGCGCAGCCGGTCGCAGGCGGGCGCCGTGCGCCGGTCCTGCCAGACGATGGCGTTGTGCAGGCAGGCGCCGCTCGCGCGGTCCCAGAGCAGCATCGTCTCGCGCTGGTTGGTGATGCCGATGGCGGCGGGCAGGGTGTCGCCGGCCGCCTCGCGCAGCACCGCGACGCTGGCCTCCCAGATCTCTTCCGGGTCGTGCTCCACCCAGCCGGCCTGTGGGTAGATCTGGCGCAGCTCACGCTGGGCCATCCGGAGCGGCGTGCCGGCGCGGTCGAACAGAATCGCGCGGGTGGAGGTGGTGCCCTGGTCGAGGGCGAGCAGGAGCGGGCCGGTCGCCATGCCGGTCATGCTAGCCCGCATGTCTCGCCGGGGTCACGGCCAGCGCGGCACTGGCGCTGCGCGAACAGGACCATATATGTTCATCCATGGGCGCGAGAGATTCGGCGCCGCGCACGGTCGACCTGCTCGTCATCGGCGGCGGCATTAACGGCACCGGCATCGCACGGGACGCGGCGGGGCGCGGTCTCGACGTGCTGCTGTGCGAGCAGGACGATCTGGCCGCGCACACCTCGTCTGCTAGCACCAAGCTGATCCACGGCGGGCTTCGCTACCTGGAGCACCGCGACTTCCGGCTCGTGCGCCAGTCGCTGCGCGAGCGCGCGGTGCTGTTGCGCATCGCCCCGCACATCGTCTGGCCGCTGCGCTTCGTGCTGCCGCACCACGCCGGGCTGCGCCCCTGGTGGATGATCCGCCTCGGCCTCTTTCTCTACGACCGCCTCGGCGGGCGCGGCCCGCTACCGCCGTGTGCGAGCGTCGATCTCGGCCGGCACCCGAGCGGGCGCGCGCTGCAGGGGCGCTATCGCCGGGCCTTCGAATACTCGGACTGCTGGGTGCAGGATTCGCGGCTCGTGGTCCTCAACGCCCGCGATGCGCACGCCCGCGGAGCGGAGGTGCGCACCCGCACGCAATGCGTGTCGCTCGCGCCGAATGGCTCGGGCTGGACGGCGGTTCTTGCCGATGGGCTGTCGGGCGAGCGCGTCACTGTCGAGGCGCGTGGCGTCGTCAACGCGAGCGGCCCTTGGGTCGGCCGCACCCGCGCGCTCACGGGTGGCGCCCAAGCAAAGCAGGGTGTCAGGCTCATCAAGGGCAGCCACATCGTGGTGCGCAGGCTCTTCGACCACGCGCACCCCTACATCTTCCAGACCGGCGACGGCCGCGTGCTGTTCGCGATCCCCTACGAGGGGGACTTCACCCTGCTGGGGACGACCGACGTGGAGTTCGGGGGCGCGCCGGGGCCGGTCGAGATCACGCCCGAGGAGATCGACTACATCTGCGCGGCGGCCAATCTCTACTTCGAAACCCCCGTGACTCCGGACGACGTGGTGTGGAGCTACGCCGGCATCCGTCCGCTGATCGACGATCACGCGGAGAACGCGAGCGAGGTCACCCGCGACTACGTGCTGCACCTCGATGCGGCGCCGGCCCCGATGCTATCGGTCCACGGCGGCAAGATCACGACCTACCGGAGGCTCGCCGAGCGGGCGGTGGACATGCTCGCGGGGCCTCTCGGTGCCAGTGGATCGCGGTGGACGGCCGACGCGCCTCTCCCCGGTGGGGAAATCCCCAACGCCGATATCGGTGGGTTCACCGCGCAATGCGCCGCGCGGTACTCATGGCTGCCGGAGGGGTTGCTCCGTCATTTCGTGCGGCACTACGGCACCGATATGCACGTGCTGCTCAACGGCTGCAGCAGCATCGACGACCTGGGCGAGCACTTCGGGGCCGGGCTTTACGCGGCGGAGGTCGCGTATCTGGTCAGGCACGAGTGGGCCCGGACCGCCGAGGACATCCTGTGGCGCCGCACCCGCAAGGGCCTGGGCGTCTCCGCAGGCGGCGTCGAGCGACTGCAGGCGTACCTTGGGGAGACGTACGGCGAGCGGTGATTCTGTTTTAGCCCTCGCCCCGGTCTCGGCCGACGACCATCTCGCCCTTGACGTAGACTGCGCGGACGGCGCGGTCGTCGCCCAGCATCATCAACGCGAACAGCATGTCCTCCAGGCTCTCGGAGAGCTCGTTACGGGCGGCGAGCACCGGCGTCGCACACGGATCGAGCACGACGACATCGGCCCAGCGTCCGGCATCGAGCGTGCCGATCTCGGCATCCAGACCAAGGCCGCGCGCATTGCCCAGGGTGGCGAGGTAGAACCCGTCGAAGGCGCTGAAGCTGCAGCCCTTCAGCCGGGCGATCTTGTAGGCCTCCGCGAGCGTCTGCAGCAGCGAATAGCTGGTGCCGCCGCCGATATCGGTGGCGATGCCGACCCTGACCGGGCGCGGGGCCGCGTACAGATGCTCGATGTCGAACAGTCCCGATCCCAAAAACGCGTTCGAGGTCGGGCTGTGGACGACCATAGAGCCCGCGTCGTGCAGGGCCTGGCATTCGCGTTCCGAGAGATGGATACCGTGGGCGAAAACGGAGGTTTCGCCCACGAGGCCGAAACGCGCATAGACGTCGGTGTAGTCCTTCGACCAGGGAAACAGCCGCTGCACCAGCTCGATCTCCGCGGCGCTCTCGGAGAGGTGCGTATGGAGCAGGCAACCGGGATGGTCGGCCAGGAGCTCGCCGGCAAGCCGAAGCTGCGCTTCACTCGACGTGACGGCGAAACGCACCGTGAGCGCGTAGCGCAGGCGTTCGACCTCGTGCCACGAGGCGATGAGGTCGGCGCTCTCCCGCGCGCTCGCTTCGGCGCTCTGAGTCACGGCCGGGGGCGCGTTGCAGTCCATCATGGTCGCCCCCGTCATCAGGCAGAGGCCGCGCCGATTTGCCGCCCGAAAGAGGCAGTCGGCCGCGTTACCGTGCACGGTGGAGAAGACGAGGGCGCTGGTGGTGCCGTGGCTCACGAGCTTGTCGAGGAAGTTCTCCGCCGCTGCCGCGGCATGGTCCTCGTCGGCGTACCGCGCCTCCTCGGGGAAGGCGAAGCGCTCGAGCCATTCGAGCAGGTCGTGCGCAGGCGCCGCCAGCATGCGGTGTTGCGGAAAGTGAACATGCGCATCGATCAATCCCGGCAGGATGACCTCGCGGCCATAGCGCTCGCACGGAGCCTCGGCGTGCTCCCGCGGCAGGTCGACGAAGGCGCCGTGCCACAGGATCCGGCCCTGCTGGCTCACGACCACCGCCCCGTCCTCGTGGCTCCGCATCGCCTGGTCGGGGCCGACGACGCGGGGATCGTCCCGGAAACTTACCGTGCGGCCGCGCAGAACCCGTGCCGCGGCATCGGCGCCCGCCGTCATCCCGCGACCCGATCCTCGATGCGGAAGCGCATGATGCGGCAGACATTGTCGATCGCGTTCTCGACTTCGACCTCCCGCCCGTTGGCGATACGCTCCTCGAAGGCGGCGAGGATCATGTCCTTGGTCGCGCCCTTGACCGCGAAGATGAAGGGAATCGCGAAGCGTTGTTTGTAAGCGGCATTGAGCGCGGTGAAGCGCTCGAACTCATCGGGAGTCAACCGGCCGAGTCCTGCGCCCGCCTGTTCCCTGCGGGAGTCCTCGCTCAAATCACCGGCGATCGCCGCGCGGCCGGCGAGATCCGGATGCGCGCGCAGCACAGCCAGCTGTTCGTCCCGCGAAGCGTCGCGCAGGGCGGCGGCAAAGGCATCGGCGACCGCGTCCCGGTCGGCGAAGGGACGCGCGCCGGCGGCACGCTCGGCCACCCAGGGCGAGTGTTCCGCCACGTCGCCGAACCGGTTGGTGAAATCGGAGACGGCCATCCGGTTGAGATCGTCGATGGAAAGGACCATGCCCGCCGCCCTGCTGCTCACGTCTTACCGGTTGTCGTCGATCCAGGCGCCGAGCTGCGCGCGCTCTTCGTCCGTCATCTCGGTCTCGTTGCCGAGCGGCATGGAGCGGGTCTGGACGGTGAATTTGTCCACCAGCTCCGCGTGACGGTGCAGGTCGTCGATGGTCTCCAGCACGATGTCCTTGGGCGGCGTGTCGAAGCTCTCGTGAGTCGGACTCGCGGCGTGGCAGGACACGCAGTGCTTGTCGACGATGGCCATGACCTCCACGTCCGAAACATCGAGGTCCAGGGTCTCCCGTTGCTGGGGCGAGGTCATCCACACGGCCGCGGCGAGGGCGACCAGCATGACAGGCAGGGTCCAAACGTATCGGGGAAACGGATCGCCGGCCTCGTGGCGGACAAAGGCATGGCGCAGGCTGGCGCCGCCGACGATGACGAAGGCGACGATCAGCCAGGCTTGCGGGTGCACCGACAGCATCGGGTAATGCCCGCCCACCATGGTCACGAGCACCGGCAGCGTCAGATAGGTGTTGTGGACCGAGCGCTGCTTGCCGATGGCGCCGAACTTCGGGTCCGGCTCCCGCCCCGCCAGCAGGGCCTTGGTGATCTTCTTCTGGTTGGGAATGATCACCGCGAACACGTTGGCCGCCATGAGGGTGCCGATGAAGGCGCCGACATGAATCAACGCGGCGCGGCCGGAGAACACGTTGGTGTAGAGGTAGGCCGCCAGAAGAATCCACAGGAACGTTACGATGGCGAGCAGGGTGGGCCGCGTGCCGACGGGCGAGCGGCAGAGGCCGTCATAAGCGAACCAGCCGACCGCAAGGCTCCCCACCGAGATACCGACCGCGTGCAGGGGCTCGAGGTCCAGGATCGCGGGGTCGATCATCCACGTCCCGGCACTGAGGTAGAACTGCACGATCAGAAGCAGGAAGCCGGTGAACCACGTCAGATACGCTTCCCACTTGAACCAGACCAGGTCGCCGGGCAGCTCCTTCGGCGCAACGGTGAACTTCTCGACGTGGTAGAAGCCGCCGCCGTGCACCTGCCACGCGGTGCCCAGCACGCCTTCCTTCATCTTCTCCCGCTTCCTCAGCTTGACGTCGAGAGCGATGAAATAGAACGAGGTGCCGATCCAGCCGATGCCGGCGATCATGTGCGCCCAGCGAATCAGGAGATTGAGCCAGTCGAGGGCGAAAGCGGCCAAGCGCGTGTCTCCTCGCGCTCACAACGACCGGCGCACCGGGCCCGCCTCGCGGCAGGAACGGTGCGCCGGCCAGTATCGGTAACGGACTATTCTGGCAAGGTGTCGTCGACGCCCTGGACATACCAGTTGATGCCCGCGAGCGTCCCGTCGTCCATGACCTCGCCTTCCGCCACGGCCAGCGTGCCGTCCTGCTTGTACACGGGACCGGCAAAGGGGTTGAGTTCCCCGGAGGCGATTGCGGCTGCCGTTTCCGCAGCCGCCGCCGCGACGTCATCGGGCATGTTGGTGTAGGGCGCCATTACCACCGTACCTGCAGCCATCCCGGTCCATGTGTCCCCCGACTCCCAGGTTCCGTCGAGCACCGCCTGGGCGCGCTCAACGTAGTAGGGGCCCCACTCGTCGATGATCGCTGTGAGCTGCGCCTTGGGCGCGAAGTGGATCATGTCAGAGGCCTGACCGAAGCCGAGCACGCCCTGTTCTTCGGCGATCTGTAGCGGCGCCGTCGAATCGGTGTGCTGGGTGATGATGTCGGCACCCTGGCCGATCAGCACCTTCGCGGCATCGGCTTCCTTGCCCGGATCGAACCACGTGTTGACCCAGACCACCTTGAGCTTGAAATCGGGGTTCACGGTCTGCGCGCCCAGGATGAACGCGTTAATGCCCATCACGACCTCAGGAATGGGGAAGGACGCGATGTAGCCGGCAACCCCCGACTTCGACATCTTCGCGGCGATCTGGCCGATGACGTATCGGCCTTCATGGAAGCGCGCGTTGTAGGACGCGACGTTCTCGGACTGCTTGTAGCCGGTCGCGTGCTCGAACTTCACGTCGGGAAATCGCTTGGCGACCTTGATCGTCGGGTCCATGTAGCCGAAGGACGTGGTGAAGATCAGCCCGACACCCTGGCGCGCCAGTCGCTCGATGGCGCGTTCGGCGTCCGGCCCCTCCGGCACGTTTTCGACATACACGGTCTCGACCTGGTCACCCAGTGCCTCCTCGACCGCGAGGCGCCCCTGGTCATGAGCGTAGGTCCAGCCATGATCGCCGATGGGCCCGATATAGATGAACCCAACCTTGAGCTTGTCGGCAGCGGACGCGGCACCCGCGGCGAATGTCATCGCCAGCGCGAGCGCGACCATTCCAATGAGCTTCTTCATGATGCCTCCTTTCACGTCAGCAAGTTTTCTTGCGGTGCAACGATTCATTCCGCCAACGTTCATCGTAACGCGCCGGCGGCCGGCCGTCCCACTCTACCTCTCGGGCGCGAAGGGCTGCCCGATCATTGCGGGCGTGTTCATCCTGATCAAAGACCTGTTCCCAGAAATGATCACCAGCACCACTATCGTGACGAGGTAGGGCAGGGACGACAATAGCTGGGACGGGATTCCGACACCCAGACCCTGGACGTAGAGGCCCATGATCCAGACCGTGCCAAAGAGATAGGCCCCGATCAGCAGACGCCCGGGCAGCCACGTGGAAAAGACCACCAGCGCGAGCGCGATCCAGCCGCGGCCCGCGCTCATGTTCTCGATCCACTGCGGTGTGTAGGCGAGCGCCAGATACGCGCCGGCGAGGCCCGAGCAGGCGCCGCCGAAGGCGATGCAGGCGTAGCGCACCCTAATCACGCCGTAGCCCAAAGCATGGGCGGAATGGTGGTTGTTGCCCACTGCGTTGATGACCAGACCGATCCGGGTGCGAAACAGCACGTAGCTGACGGCCGCGATCAGCGCCAGCGAGATGTAAACCAGGATGTCCTGGCCGAACAGGATGGGCCCGATAAAGGGGATGTTTGTGAGCAGAGGGATGTGGATCGATTCGAGCTTCTCGCCGGGAAGCCCCGTGAACCCTTCGCCAATCAGGCCGGACAGCCCCAGGCCCAGCAGAGTGAGCGACAGCCCGGTCGCAACCTGCGAGGTCATCAAGGTTTGGGTCAGAAAGGCGAAGAGCATCGACGTGGCGACGCCCGCGTAGAGCCCGACCAGAATGCCGAGCAGTGCCGAGCCGGTCGTGTAGGCGGCGGCGAAGCTGCAGACCGCGCCCATGATCATCATACCCTCGACGCCCAGGTTGAGGACGCCCGAGCGCTCCGTGACGAGCTCTCCGGTCGCCGCCAGCAGCAACGGCGTGGACGCCGTGATGATCGTCAGAATAACGGCTTCGAGCGCTTCCATCGACCGGTGCCTAAATCTCTCAGTTCAACTTCTAGCTGCGAACGAGCCTGATGCGGTAACGGATCAGCGTGTCGCAGGCCAGGATGAGGAACAGCAGCATGCCCTGGAACACCTGAGTCGTCTTGTCGGAGATGCCGAGTATCACCTGCACCCCTTCTCCGCCCATGTAGCTGATCGCGAGCAGGACGCCCGCGAAGAAGACGCCGATCGGGTTCAGGCGACCCAGGAAGGCGACGATGATCGCGGTGAAACCGTAGCCCGGCGAGACGTGCGGTTGCAGTTGCCCACTCGGACCCGCGACTTCGCAGATGCCGGCCAGCCCCGCGAGGGCGCCTGACAGCATGAAGCAGAACAGGACCACCCGCTTCCCCTTGAAGCCGGCGAACGAGCCGGCGCGCGGCGAGGTGCCGACGACGCGGATTTCGAATCCGCGCAGCGTCCGTCCCATCATGAAGGCGACGATGATGACGGCGACGACGGCGAAGATGGCGCCGATATGCACCCGTCCCTCGCCCAGAGGCGGTATGACTTGCCAGCCCTCGAACAATATGGACTGTGGGAAGTTGTAGCCGTCCGGGTCGCGCCAGGGCCCCCGTATCAGCCAGTCCAGCAGCAACTGGGCGACGTAGACCAGCATCAGGCTGGTCAGGATCTCGTTGGCGGAGAAACGGTTCTTCAGGAACGCCGGGATCGCGGCAAAGAGCGCACCGCCCGCGATGCCGAGAACGAGCATGAGGATCAGGACCAGCGGCGACTGCCAGTCGGGGAAATAGATCGGGATGGAGGCGCCGACCAGGGCGCCCATCGTAAGTTGGCCCTCCGCACCGATGTTCCAGACATTGGCGGTGTAGCAGACGGCGAGACCGACGCCGATCAGGATGAGCGGTGCGGCCTTGACGATCACCTCTTCGATGGACCAGGCGCTGGTCAGTGGGTCGATGAAGTAAATGTAGAGCGCTTCGCCGGGATCGAACCCCAAGGCCACGAACATGATGGCGCCGAGCGCGAGCGTGATGCCGATCGCCAGCACAGGCGACAGAAACGCCATCAGCGTCGAACGCTGGCTGCGCCTTTCCAGCCTGAGGATCACGCCTCTGCCCCGCGCTCGGCATCCCGGCCGGCTCTCTCGTGGGTGCCCGCCATCAGCAGGCCGATCCGTTCCGGGCTGAGCTCGCCCGCCGGGTAGGCGTCCGATAGCTCGCCGCGCGAGATCACCGCGATGCGATCGGCAATCTCGAAAATCTCGTCGAGGTCCTGGCTGATCATCAGCACCGCCGAGCCGCTCCGAGCCATGTCAACCAGGGACTGGCGAATGAACGCTGCCGCGCCCGCGTCGACTCCCCAGGTCGGCTGATGCACCACCAGGATACGAGGCCTGCGGGTCATCTCGCGGCCGACGACGAACTTCTGCAGGTTGCCGCCGGACAGCGCGCTCGCTTCAGGATCAGCCAGGTTCTTGCGCACGTCGTAGTGCTCGGCGACGCCGGCCATCACATCCTTTGCCGCGCTACGGTTGATCAGGCCGTGCCGCACGACATCGTTACCGACGGCATGATGGGTGAGAACGAGGTTCTCCGAGAGTGGCAGGTCCGCAATGGCGGCGTGGCCGACGCGCTCCTCCGGCACGAAGGCAGCATCGCGGCGGCGCCTCTGCGTGATGTTATCGCGGCCGCAGGGTGCGCCCGCCAGCTTGACCGCATCTCCAGATTTGCTCGTTCGTTCGCCCGAGATGGCGTCGAAGAGCTCCGACTGGCCGTTGCCCGCAACGCCTGCGATCGCGACGATCTCGCCGGACCGAACCGCGAGATCGATGCTCTTCAGCGCAACGCCGAAGGGGTCATCGGTCGGCATGGAGAGGCCGGCGAGTTCAAGCAGGGGCGCGCCGGTTGCCGCGCCGCTCCCCGACTGGAGTGCTGCGACATCGGTGCCGATCATGTGCCTGGCGAGGGAGGCGGCGGACTCCTGCTGTGGATCGATCCGCGCCACCAGGCGTCCGAGGCGCAGGATCGTCGCGTCGTGGCAGAGGCGTTTCACCTCTTCCAGGCGGTGGGAGATGTAGAGCACCGCGCAGCCTTCGCCGGCCAGGCGCTCCAGGGTGACGAAGAGCTGATCCGCCTCCTGGGGAGTCAGGACTGCGGTGGGCTCGTCCAGGATCAGGAGGCGCGGCTCCTGCAAGAGGCAGCGCACGACCTCGATGCGCTGGCGCTCGCCCACCGAAAGATCCGCCACGAGCGCATTGGGCCGCAGCGGCAGGCCGTAGTCGGCGGAGACCGTCTCGATCCGCCCGGCCAGCGCCTTCAGGTCCCGCTCTCCCTTGAGCGCGAGCGCGATGTTCTGCGTGACGGTGAGCGCATCGAACAGCGAGAAGTGCTGGAACACCATGCCGATGCCCAGCTCCCGCGCTGCCGCCGGATTCGAGATCGTCACCGGCGCGCCTCGCCAGAAAAGTGCTCCCGACGTTGGCTGCAGGGCCCCGTAGATGATCTTCACCAGGGTGGACTTGCCGGCGCCGTTCTCGCCCAGCAGCGCGTGGATTTCGCCGGGCTTCAGGCTCAAGTCGATATCGTCGTTGGCCCGAAGATCGCCGAAGAGCTTGACGATGTTGCGGGCTTCGAGAATGTACGCGCCCGCAGCCGTCTCGTTGCCGTTGTCCGCTGACATCGCGCTTATGTTCGTCCGCTCCGGCCCCGCGGCACGGGGCCTTAGGGCGAGGCTTCCGCGCTGTGTGCCGAGAGCGTCATCGCATCCCTGCGACGCAGCAGATCCGCGACCACCGATGCGGCAATGACCGCCGGCTGTTTCGACGTAACGCCGTCGATGCCGATGGGGCAGACCAACCGTTCGATATCGTCGCCCGCCAGGCCCGCCTGCCGCATGCGGCTGATAAAGCGGGCCTTCTTCGACGCCGAGCCGATCAGGCCGACATAGCCGAACCGCCTTGCCCTGAGCGCGGCGAGGACCACGTCGAAGTCGAGCGCATGGCTGTGAGACATCACCAGCACGAAAGCACCGTCGGGCACACCGTCCAGCTCGGCCGCCGGTTCCGTCGCCACCACGACCCGCACGTCGCCCGGCACGATGGCAGGAAATTCGTTCTTCCGAGGATCGATCCACACCACACTGAAGTCGAGCGGCGCAAGCGCGATGATCAAAGCGCGGCCGACATGGCCGGCGCCGATGAGCGCCAGAACCTGCTTACGTGTCCCGAAGCGCTCCAGCAGACGTCCGTCCGCCGCAAGCAGGCTGTCTTCGCCGCCCGGCAGATCGCGCTCCAGAATGGTCCGCTCCACGCACCGCTCGGTGATGCGGCCCTCGGTGGTGAAAAGTCCGGCCTTTTCGGCCTCGGCGAGCGCCTGCACCTCGGAGGCCCGCCCGGGTGTGAACACTTCCAGGAGGATGCGCACCGAGCCGCCGCAACACTGGCCAAGATCGGGGCCGAGCGCCATTCGGGACAGACCCACCGGCGGAGCCTCCCCGCCTGCCCCGCCCTTCGCCAAGGCCGCGCGGGCGCGCTCGATCGCCTGCCATTCCAGCGTGCCGCCGCCGATCGTGCCGGCGAAGGTGCCGTCCTCCAGCACGACCATGCGCGCGCCGGGTTCGCGCGGTGCCGAGCCCTTGGCATCGACGATGCTGACCATGGCGCAGTTCTGCTCTTCGCGGAGCGCGCGGCCGATGGTCGCCCAGGTCTTCATCGCTTCGCCTCACGCATCCCGCATGGAGCGGATCGCGCGGGTGATCGCTTCCGGCGTCGCCGGCGCGTCGAGCGCGGGCACCCGCCCCGGATTGAGGCTGGCGATGGCGTTCGAGATCGCCGAGAACACCGAGATCGCCAGCATCAGGGGCGGCTCGCCGACCGCTTTCGAGCGGTAGATGGTCGGCTCCCTGTTGCCCTTGGATTTCCACAGCGCGACCCTGAAGTCCTCCGGCACATCGCTCGCGACCGGTATCTTGTAGGTGGAGGGCGCGTGGGTCGTGAGCCGGCCCTTCGCATCGAACACCAGCTCTTCGGTGGTGAGCCAGCCCATGCCCTGCACGAAGCCGCCTTCGATCTGGCCGATGTCGATCGCGGGATTGAGCGAGTTGCCGACATCGTGGAGCAGGTCCACGCGGTCTACCCGCATCTCTCCGGTCAGCGTATCGATCGTCACCTCCGAGCAGGCGGCGCCGTAGGCGAAATAGAGGAATGGCCGGCCGCTCGCCGAGGCACGGTCCCAAGTGATCTTCGGCGTCGCGAAGTAACCGGTCGAAGACAGCGAGACCCGTTCGAGGAAGCAAGTCTTCGCCAGATCAGCGAAGGGGATGCCCTGCTTGCCGACCGTGACCGTGCCGTCGGCGAAGCGGACCTCCGCCTTGGACACCTGGTAGAGCCGGCCAGCCAGAGCGGCCATACGGTCCTTGATCGTGGCGGCTGCCCGCTTCGCCGCCATGCCGTTCAGATCGGAGCCGGACGACGCGGCTGTGGGGGTGGTGTTGGGCACCATGTCGGTCTTCGTCGCGGTGATCTTCACGTGCGCGAAGTCGATGCCGAATTCCTCCGCCACGACCTGCGCGACCTTGGTGTGGAGCCCCTGGCCCATCTCGGTGCCGCCGTGGTTCACCAGCACGGAACCATCGGTATAGACGTGCACCAGCGCGCCCGCCTGGTTCAGGTGCTTCAGCGTGAAGGCGATCCCGAACTTCACGGGCGTGAGGGACATCCCCTTCCTGAGAAAGCGGTTGGCCTCGTTGAAGGCCGCGATGCCCTTGCGTCGTTCCCGGTAATCGCTCGTCTTCTCCAGCTCGCGCACCAGCCGCGGCAGGATGTTGTCGCCCACCTTCATGCCGTAGGGCGTAATGTCCCGCCCGCGGCCGTAGAGATTGCGCTTGCGCACGTCCAGCGGGTCCAGGCCGAGCCGGCAGGCGATATCGTCCATCATCCGCTCGGCGAGCATCATGCCCTGCGGCCCGCCGAACCCCCTGAACGCCGTGTTCGAGACCGTGTCGGTCTTGACCCGCCGCGAGAGGATCCGCGCGCTCGGGTAGTAGTAGGCGTTGTCGGCGTGGAACATGGCCCGGTCGCAGACGGCCATGGAGAGATCGGCCGAGTAGCCGCAGCGGGCGTTGAGCGCGCCGTCGACCGCCACCAGTCTGCCACGCTCGTCGCAGCCATAGCTGTAATCGACCCTGAAATCGTGGCGCTTGCCGGTCATGATCATGTCGTCGTCGCGGTCGAGGCGGAGCTTGGCGGCCGAGCCGGTTACGCTGGCTGCGAGCGCGGCGAGGCAGGCCCATTGCGCCGCCTGGCTTTCCTTGCCGCCGAAGGCGCCGCCCATGCGCCGGCATTCGCACACCACCTCCGAATCCGGCTTGCCCAGCATGGCCGCCACGAGGTGCTGGATTTCCGAGGGATGCTGCGTCGACGAGACAACGTGCATCGCACCGCCCTCGCCGGGCAGCGCCAGGGCGACTTGCCCCTCGAGATAGAAGTGCTCCTGACCGCCGACGTGGAGTGAGCCCGACCCCGTGTGCGTGGTTTGTTTCATCTCCGCCTGCGGCTCGCCGCGCAGGAACTGATAGTCGGGGAGGATAGTCTCGCCCGAGGCAAGGCCAGCCTCGACCGAGACACGGGGCGTCTCTTCCTCGACCGCGATGCGTGCCAGTCGGGAGGCGCGCCGCGCCTCGTCCCGGCTGCGCGCCGCCACCGCGAAGACCACTTGGCCGTGAAACGCGATGCGGCCGTCGGCGAGGATCGGGTCGTCGCCGAAGACCGGGCTGCAGTCGTTCTTGCCGGGGATGTCGGCGGCGGTCAGCACCGCCACGACGCCTGGCGCGGCGCGCACCGCATCGAGGTCGAGCGCGGTGATCCGGCCGCGGGCGGCATGGTTGGCATATCCGGGCGCGATGTGCACCAGCGCCGCCGGCTCGGGAACGTCGTCGATGAACCGCGCCGTGCCCTGGACGTGCCCGCGCGCGCTGTCGTGGGCGAGCGCCCGCCCGACCGAGCCGTGGCCCTCCGCGGTCGCAGTCCGGACCGCTTGCGCAGCCTCAGGCGGCACGCTCGGTGTCCTCCGGCCGCAGGCCCAGAAGCCGGGTAGCGGCGCTCGCCTCGCCGCCCGCCTCGTGCAGGGCCTTGCGCAGCAGCGCCTGCGCCGTCTCCAGCCGATACCCGGCGCTCGCCCGCATGTCGTCGATGGGCTGATAGTCGGATGCCAGGGCCTCGCAGGCGGCATCCCAGTTGTGCGGGCTCTCTAGCCGCACGCCCCCGAGGGCGGCTTCCGTCGCGGCTGCCCGCTTCGGCGTGGCCGCCATGCCGCCAAAGGCGACGCGCGCGTGCGTGATGCGGCCCGTCTCCACGGTGAACCTGAACGCGCCCAGGACGGCGGAAATGTCCTGATCGAAGCGTTTGGAGATCTTGTAGCAGCGGAAGATCTCGCCGGTCTTGAGCCTCGGCACGTCGATCCCGGTCACGAATTCGCCTGGGGCCCGGTCCTGCTTGCCGTAGTCGACGAAGAAGTCCTCGAGCGGCATGGACCGCATCGCCTCACCCCGGCGCAGATGCAGCGTCGTGCCGAGCGCGATCAGCGCGGGCATCGAATCGCCGATGGGGGAGCCGTTGGCGATGTTCCCGCCAAGCGTTCCCACCGCGCGGACCTGCTTGCCGCCGAAACGACGCAACAGCTCGACGAGGTCGGGATCGATCGCCGCCATGGCGGGTTCCGCCTGTGCATGAGTGACGCCCGCTCCAAAATAGAAGCCCTGCTCGGTCTCGCGCATCTCCGCCAGGCCGGCCACCCTTCCCAGGAGGATGACCTTCGGCAGGGCCCGAAGCTGCTTGGTGATCCACAGGCCGACATCCGTGGCGCCCGCGACCAGCGTGGCGTCGGGATGCCGTGCGTAGAGGCGGGCGAGCGCATCGACCGTGGCCGGTGCCGCCAGGAACCCCGTCGCCTCGTCACCGATGAAGAGGCCCTCGCCATCGTCGAGCGCCGCCAAGCGTTCGACGGTGGCGGCACGGTGCGCCGCGAACGCGTCGCGCGGCGCTCCGGCGCATGCTTCCAGCGCCGCATCGACGATGGGCCGGTAGCCGGTGCAGCGGCACAGATTGCCGGCGAGCGTGTCGTTCACCGCCTGCCGGTCCGCGCGCCCGCCGGTGTGGTAGAGCGTGAAGAGACTCATCACGATGCCCGGCGTGCAGAAGCCGCACTGGCTGCCGTGGTGCCTGAGCACAGCGTCCTGCACCGGGTGCAGTGCGCCGTCCAGCCCCACCAGGTCCTCGACGGCGACCAGCTCCTTGCCGTCGATCATGCCCAACAGGCAGATGCAGGCGTTGACCGGCGCGTACTCCAGCCTGCCGTCCTGCAGGGTGCCGAGCGCCACGGTGCAGGCGCCGCAGTCGCCCTCGGCGCAGCCTTCCTTGGTGCCGCAGGCATCGCGGCGCAGCCGCAGGTAATCGAGCAGGGTCTCGTTCGCGCCCACATCGGTCAGCGAGACGACCTCGCCACGGTGGAGAAACCGGACCGACGAGCGCGTCATGCGTCAGCTGCCGCGATAGGTGGAATAGCCATAGGCGGAAAGTAGCAGCGGGACGTGGTAGTGGCCTTGCGGATCCGCGACACCGAAGCGCACTGGCACGACGTCGAGGAACGGCGGTTCGGGAAGCGACCCGCCCGTGCGCCTTCGATAATCGCCCGCCATGAAGCGCAATTCGTAGGTGCCGGCGGCAAATGCGTCGCCTTCCAGCAACGGGGCCTCGACCCGGCCGTCGTCGTTCGTCACGACGGTCTTGAGTCGCTCCGCCGCCGCACCGTCCAGGCGCCAGAGCTCCACCGTCAACCCATTCGCCGGCGTGCCCAGCGTCAAATCAAGGACATGTGTCGTCAACCGCCCGATCGGTCTTCACTCCTTGGCTGTCGAAGGCCGCTTTGTCGTTTCTTCAAAACAACCGGCGATTGTCTACGAAATTTTGAGATCGCAAAAGAACGGTATTTCGTGAATTGGCACTCGGGATGGACTGCTAAGCCGCTGCTCTGCGGTCAGGCCGGCGCCATGCCGTTCTGCCGCTCTCGATGCATTCGCTGCCGCCCGCGCCGGCGCGGCGCAGCAATGTCAGCGCGACTCAGGTGGTGACCACGATCTTGCCGCGCTGCACGTTGGATTCCATGTAGCGATGGGCGTCCACGATCTGCTCGAGCGGGAAGGTCCGGTCGATGATCGGCTTCAACGCGCCCGAGGCCACCTCGTCGTGCACGAAGGCGAAGCAGGCGGCGCGCTTTTTCGGCAGGCGCATCGTGTCGTACAGGCTGTGGAACTTGAAGAAGAGCCGCTTCGCGAGCATCGGCAGGACGGGGATGTCGATCGCCTCGGTGCGGAGGTTGCCGTAGTTGACGATGAGCCCATAGGGCTGCGCCGCCGCGACGAGATCGGCAATGAAGGCGCCGCCCACCGGGTCGTAGGCGATGGTGAAGCCCTGGCCACCGGTGATCTCCTTCACGCGTGTCTCCAGGTCCTCCTCCTCGGTGGCGACGACGTGATCGGCACCCGCGCCGAGCAGGAAATCAGCCTTCTCGGACCTGCGCGTGGCGGCGATCACCGTGGCCCCGGCATTCTTCGCGATCTGCAGCCCGGCAAGCGCGGCGCTGCTGCTCGCCGCCGTAACCAGCACGATGTCATCGGACGAGACGCCGGCGTGATCGACCAGCCCGCCCCACGCCGTGCCGTACTGGCACCAGATCGCGCCGGCCTCCACCGCCGAAATGTCGTCGGGATTGCGCGCGACGCAGAACGCGGGCACCACCGCGCTCTCGCCGTAGAGGCCGTACTTGTTGACCGAATCGCTGGTCCAGTTGCCCCACTGGTCCCACGAATTGAAGGGAACGGCACCGGCGCGCTCTCCGACGGAGAGGCCCGAGACGCCGGGGCCCAGCGCATCGACCACGCCGCTCGCCTCGATCCCGATGCGGGAAGGGAAGGTGGGGTGCGAGACATAGGCGCCGTTGCGAAGCATGATCTCCGCCCGGTTGAGTCCGATCGCCTCGATCTTGAGGCGGACCTCGCCTTCCCCCGGCTCTTTGAGCGGCTCGTCGCGAACCTCCAGGACCTCCGGGCCGCCGTGTCTGGCAAATCGAACGATGCGTGGCATGCGATTGACCTCTCCCCGTCTCGGAAACTTTGTCGAACGTTTGGATGATAAGGCTTGAGAACGGTCGAGTGGAGCCCTCGCCCGGTCGAAAACGCCCGCACCACGCCCGCGGGCACACGATTTCGAAAAGGCGCCATAATTCGGTCGAATTCTCGTGCGATGGTCGCCTCAACAGCCGGGGTGACTGCTGTTGCGGCTTCTTCACAAGGGACGGTGGTTCGGAGGTCGCCCGCTCCGCTCTCGGTGGGTGCTCGTCGTGGGCTGCGCCATGGTCCTGATCGGCTCCGTGACGGCGGCCATCCCGGCTGACTCGGTTGAGTCCGACGAAACGACCTTTCTCCACCCGTCTCCCTGGGAAGCGGTCGACACCGAGGCGCAATTCCTGGCCGACCGCATTCTTCGAAGGGAAGGCGGACTGATGTTGGACGACGAGCGCCAGTACGCGCTTCGTCACGAGGTCAAGCAGGCACTGTCGCTTATTCGCCGCGCGTATCCGGCGATGACGAAGGTTCGCGTGCGAGAGGAATACAGGCCGGGGAGGATCATACTTGGCCTCGAGGGTGAGCTAAAAGACAGCGTCGTCGGCCTGTGGAACGGTGAAAACGCGCTTGACCCGCCGCCCACCGGGCACGCGGCCTTCGATGCCCTCAATGCGAGGTTGGGGCTCAGGGCTGCGGAGGTGCTCCGCGCTGGCGGTTTCGCTTTTCTGGAAGTGGACGAGCGCGTGGACGTGGTGGAGGCAACTCTTGCCTATCTCTTCATCGACGGCGTCGACTACGCCCGGCCCGAGTGGATGGTAGGGGGTAGCCCCGATGTCGACG
This sequence comes from Alphaproteobacteria bacterium, assembly GCA_965220745.1. Taxonomy (GTDB): domain Bacteria; phylum Pseudomonadota; class Alphaproteobacteria; order UBA828; family UBA828; genus WTGU01. The sequence continues at coordinate 104,195 of CBDCQT010000005.1, forward strand.
CGGCCAAGGCGCAGGGTACCTGGCACTTCGTCTTTCGCAACGCGTGGGGCGATTGCCCCGCCGGTTGCATCTACAGCGAGCTCTCGTTCTTCACCGTGGCGGAAGGCGAGGTCCAACGGCTCGAGCCCCCAGAGGCGCGCAGCATGGACCCGTTCGCGGCGCTTCTTGAGGTTAGAGGTTGGCGCTGGCTCGGATAGAAGCGGGTCAGCCGGCGCTCAGGCTGCCGGCAGGTCGAAGTTGTAGAAGCGGGCGCAGTTGTTGAAGGTGATGTCCCGCCGCGTCTCCTCGTCGAGATGGCCGAAGACGCGCTCGATCACCGCCATCGTATTCGGGTACGTACATCGGGCGTGGGGAAAGTCCGAGCCCCACATGATGGTCTTCGGGTCGATCACGTCCAACACCTTGTCGAGGTAGGGATCGTCGATCAGCCCGTGATAGATCTGGCCCATGTACTCCTCGATCGGCCGCTTGATCTTGGGGATGTCCAGCGCGGGGCCGAAGTCGTCCTGAATCTGCTTGGCGCGGAACAGCCAGTAGGGCAGCCAGCAGACCTCGTACTCCGAGAGCACGAGCTTCAGATCCTCGAAGCGGTCGAGAACGCCGCCGAAGATGAACTCGTTGGCGAGCACGGGCCCGGCCTCCGCCAGGACGCCGATGCAAGTGCGCGGCACGTTGATGCGCTCAGGCCCGTGCAGGACAAAGGGGTCGACCTCGTTTCCGGTGATGATGTGGAGCGTCACCGGCTGGTCCAGCTCCTGCGCGAGCGCCCAGAAGGGATCGTAGTGCTTGTCCTGGAACGGCGGCCACTCGGGGCGGGAGTCGCAGTTGATGATCACGCTCTTCAGCCCGCGCTTCGCGGTGCGCTCCAGCTCCTTGCAGGCCCAGTCGATGTCCGCCATGTGGATCATCGAGGTGCCGTAGAGCTGCTTCGGCGCGTGGCTGCAGTATTCGGCGAGCCAGTCGTTGAACACGCTGCACAGGTCTTCGACCAGCCGGTCGTCCCGCGCGCGCATCGCATAGAGCATCCAGGTCGAGTTCACGATCTCGCCGACGACACCGTCCTCTTTCATGCACTCCAGCCGGATCGCGGGGTCGGTGCCTGAGCCCACGAGCTTCCGCTGCAGCTCCTCGTCGCCCTCGACGATCTCGTCCACGCGCACGTATTCGAAGCCCGTGAAGAAGTGGTCGCCCTCGACGCCGGCATGTTCGGACACCATGCGCGGCACGGCATCGCCGTAGCGCGTGCCGAGCGGCTTCGACCACAGATCCGCCGGCTCGATGACGTGGGAATCGCCCGAGATAACGGGCAGTTGTCCGTTAGTCGACATCGCTAACTTCTGAGCCCTGGTTTTGGAGAGCTAGTCTCTCAGCATGAGCAGCAGCTTCTGCCGGTAGTTGTCGGCGATCACCGCGAGGATGAGCAGGATGCCGATCACCACTAGCTGCATGTAGGAGCTGATGCGCAGCAGGTTCATGCCGTTCTGCACGAGGATGATGAAGATGGCGCCGAGCACCACGTTGGGCAGCCGCCCGGTACCGCCGAAGAGGCTGACGCCGCCGATCACGCATGCCGCGATCGAGAGCAGCGGGTACTCCTTGCCGATGTTGCCCTCGCCGCTTTCCAGCCTTGCCGTGAGCATGATGGCGCCGATGGTCGTGATCGCGGCAGTCACGACGTAGGCCATGAACAGGTAGAAGCGCGTGCTGATGCCCGAGAGCTGGGAGGCCTTGAGGTTGCCGCCGAGCGCGTAGAGATAGCGCCCCATCCGGGTCCAGTTGAGGAACACGTACATCAGGATGATGAACCCGATGGTGATCCAGATCGGGATCGGGACACCGATTCCCCTGCCGTAGCCGAGGACGTTCGCGAAGTTGTCCGGCATGCCGTAGATCGGCGTGCCGCCTGTGATCATGAGCGCGATGCCGAAGACGATGGACGACATCGCCAACGTCATCATGAAGGGCGGCACGCGGAAGACCGCCACGCCGATGCCGTTGACCACGCCGATGCCGGTGCCGGCGCCAAAGCCGGCGAGGCAGCCGATGAGAATCGCGGCCGTGGTGGCTTCGCCGCCGTCCCACACGCCCACCATGGTCATGGATGTGATGACCGAGACCAGGGCGAACATGACACCCACCGAGAGATCGAGGCCTGCGGTCAGCAGCACGACCATCTGGCCCATGGAGACCATGATCAGGTAGGTGGACTGGCGCGCGACCTGCATGAGATTGCGGCCGCTGAAGAAATTGTCTGTGGTAATCGCGAAGACAATGATTGCGATGATGAGGAACCAGGGGAGCACGCCCGCGCGGACGAAGATGAGCGTCGCAAAATACTCCGCCCTCTCCAACGCCGTCGGACGCTGTTGGGCTACATCGGCCATAAACTCTCCCTCCGGATCACGCCTCATCCTCCTTCTCGAAGAAGTGGTGCAACACCGTTTCCTCGGAGATTTCGGATTGATCGAGCTCGGCGCGCAGTTCGCCGCGGTACATCACGTAGGTGCGGTGTACGAGGTGCAGGATCTCCGGCAGGTCCGAGGAGATCAGGAGCACGCCGGCACCTGCCTCGCAGAGATCGCGGATGAACTCGTAGATCGCCACCCGCGCGCCGACGTCGACGCCGACCGTCGGCTCGTCGAAGACGAAGAGCTTCACGTCCCGCACCAGTGACTTGCCGACCAGCACCTTCTGCTGGTTGCCGCCGGAGAAGTGTTCCAGGTCGCGCTCGATGTTGAGCGGCATCAGGTCGAGCTTCTGCGCGATGTCGCGCACGACCTTGCGCTCGTTATTGCGGCGCAGGAACAGGCGGTTCGAGAACTTGCCCAGCCCGAGCGAGGGCAGTGACACGTTCTCCCGCACGTTCTGCATCATCACCAGGCCCTCTTGGCGGCGGTCCGAGGGCAGGTAGTAAAGGCCGCGGTCGAGCATCCTGCGGGTCCCAAGCTTGTTCACGTGCCTGGCCCGGTCGTAGACGACATCGCCGTCGAAGGTGATCTTGCCCGCCATGATCCGCTCGAGGCCAAAACAGGCGCGGCCCAGGTCGGACTTGCCGGAGCCCACAAGCCCGGCGAGGCCGACCACTTCGCCGCGCCGCACATTGATCGAGACGTCGTTCACGAAGTGCTTGGCGGTGACGAGGTTCTCGACCTCCAGCAGGGTCTCGGCCGGGTTGCGTTTGATATCCGGGAAGATCTGCTCGATGACGCGGCCGGTCATCAGCTCGACGAGCTTCTGATCGGTCGCCTCCTCGACGGGGATCGTGTCGATATGCACCCCGTCGCGCAGCACGGTGATGCGGTCGCCGATCCGCTTGATCTCGTTCATCCGGTGGGTGATGTAAATGATGCCGATGCCTTCGGCCTTAATCTGCTCGATCAGGCTGAACAGCCGATCGGTCTCGCGTTCCGTGAGCGAGGCGGTCGGCTCGTCGAAGATCATGATGTTCGGCCGGGTGCGGAAGGCCTTGGCGATCTCCACCATCTGCTGCTCGGCGCGGGAGAGATACATCACCTCGTCGCGCGGCCTGAGCGGGAAGCCCAGGCGGTCCAGCGTCTCGCGCGCCTGCCTGGCGAGCGCCCTCTTGTTGAGGATCGGCCCGCGCGTCAGCTCGTCGCCGAGGAACAGGTTCTCCTCGACCGTGAGGTGCGGCACCAGAGAGAACTCCTGAAACACGGCGCTCACGCCGAGCTGACGCGCGTGGTGCACCGAGTGAATGACGGTCGGCTCGCCGCGCAGGTGGATGGTCCCGCCGGACGGCCTGTGCACGCCGGCAACGATCTGGATCAGCGTCGACTTTCCCGCGCCGTTCTCGCCGAACAGCACGTGCACCTCGCCGGCTTGCACGTCGAAATTGACGCGATCCAGCGCGAGCGTGCCGGGAAATTGCTTAGAGAGATTTTCTAATCTGAGAAGGGTATCCCCGGAGCCCTGAGGCTCCGGGGACTCGTCAAATACTGCTGATGGTTCTGCCACTGGTGCGGGCCTCCATCAGTCTCTTATCTGTGGCAATCCGATCACGCCTAGTCTGTGCTGAACACGGGTGTCCAGCCCTTGGGCGCAAGCGTCGTGGTGGTGTCGAAGTCCGCGTGATTCTCCGGCGTCACCATGATCGCCAGCGGCTGCACATGCTCGATCATCCGGCCGGTGTCGTTGAACTCGGGCCGGCCGCCGGTGGCCGAGGGCTTACCCTCGAGAATGCGGACCGCCTGGTCGATGGAGATCCGCGCCTGGATGATCATCTGATCGGTCGGCGCCATGGCGACACTGCCGCGGCCGACGAACTGATGCATACCGGGCGTGTAGTAGTAGGAAACGAGCTTGACTTCGTCCTGCAGACCCAGGTCACGGAGCGCAGCCATGCCGCCCTCGACCGCCGGCGCCACGCCAACGATGTAGTCGAGATCGACATCGCTACCCGAGGTCTGCGCCTGGATCACGTTCTCGACGAGGCTGAGCTGGGCCTCCTTGCTGGTCTGGGCCCACTTGGTCGAGATGACCTCGGCGTCGGAGCCGACGACCGCATCGTGACAGCCCTGGTTGCCGGCCACCGACCAGCTGGCTCCGGGCGGGCCCGGGAACCAGGCGATCTTGACGTTGCCGCTGCCTTCGGGGTGCTGGTCAGCGACCCACTTGCAGGCGATCCGGCCCATGCTGTAGTAGCTCTCCAGCGACTTGGCATCGACCTCGGTGTTGATCCCGTTGATCAGGTCGACAACCGGGATGCCCCTGGCACGCAGCTCGTTGACCTGCTTGATGTTGCCCTCTGCCGAGATCGCCGAAAGCACGAGAATCTCGGCGCCGTTCGCGATGCAGTCCTCGACCTGCGAGAGCTGCTTCTCCAGCTTGTCGTAGCCGCCGGCCTCGATCAGAGAGATCTTCTGGCCGAGGCGCTTGCCTTCCTCGATGATCCCGTAGGCCGCGCCGACCCAGTAGGAGTCCACGAGGTGGGGGAAGGACACGCAGATGTGGTGCTTCGCGTCCACCTCATCCGGCATCAGCGGCACGTAGTCGACGATCTCGAGATTCTGGTTGGCGGGATCGGTCCAGCATGCCGGATCGCCGTCCGTGCATGACGGGTTGTAAATCTCGACTTGCGCCGGCCACCAGACGCCGTCGTCCTCTGCCTGCACGTCGGACGCGGCAAAGCCGGTGATGGCCATGCCCGCCGCGACGGCGGCGCCTAGAGTCAGTTTCCACATGGTCGTCTCTCCCTCTGGTCATGGACCTGTATCGGCGCGGGCGCCGGTACTGTCACCGGCGCCCACACAATCACGTCTCCGTGTGGAGGCATATTACGGTCGCGCGACGAAAGCGCAAATGCCCATTGCCCCCCATTTGGCTGGTCAGTGGGTGGGTGCCCGCATGTCCTCCGGCACCACCGCGCCGTTCTCCACGATCAGCTCGTCGTCGAGCCAGAGCGAGCAGCCCTGCATCGGCAGATCGAGGTGGCAGGGGGTGTCGTTCTCGCCGCCGAACTCGGTGTCAGGGCCCAGCGAGAACAGCACGTTGCCGTAGTGCGCGCGGCCGTCCATGCCGATGCCCGGCAGGTCGGGCCGCCAGATGCAGTGGTGGTTCAGTCCCCAGCCAATGTGCGAGACCGCGTAGGCGCGCGGGTCGTTGTAGCCCTCGATGAAGCCCCGCAGATGGTCGGCGCGGGCGCCGCCCGAGATCTCCGTCACCATGCCATCGCTGATGTCGAAGGCGATGCGCTCGCCCGTGAACTCGCGCAGCGGAAACACGATGTCGTCCGCGTCCATCACCACCCGCCCGTTCACGCCTTGCTCGGCAGCGAGCGTGGCCAGGAAGCCCCCCGGCCAGTGGTCCCAGCGGCCGGGCTCGGTGGTGAAGCCGTATTCCGTCAGGATGAACTTGTCGCCGAGCGTGTAAGTGACGTCCGTGCCGGCCTCGTTGGTGAAGCGCAGGCTCTGCGCCGCCTTCAGTCTCTGCTCCCCGGCTTCGACGCGCGTGCGCATCTCGGCGGTCGGGAACAGGCGCTCCAGGATCTCCTCGGGCTCGACGACGAGCAGGATTCGGCTGCCCGCCTCCTGCATCGCGATCTGCTCGTGGGAGAAGAGCAGGAGCATGTGGTCGACGACCATGTCGGCGTCCTTGCAGGTCTGCATCGCCTCCGGGTGCTTGCTCAGCGCGTTCTGCCCGATGTTGGCGATCCTGACCGCCGGGTCCTCCGCACCGTCCGAGGGGAGGTGCACGTCGGCCACGTCCGCACCGAGGTCGCGTGCGGCTGCGAGCGACGCCTGCCTATAACTGCCGAGCTGGTCGCCTTCCGAGAGGACGGCCACCGTCTCCCCCGGCCCCACCTCGCAAAGCTCGAGATTCTTGCGGAACAACTCGGTCAGTCGTGCCTGATCCTGCTGTGTGCCCATGATTCCGGCTCCTATTCCGCCGCGCTCACCAGCGCAGTGTAGCCGCCGTCGCGCGGCTCCCGGTTGCGCGAGGCGCTCTCGCGCAGCGCGTCCTCGCCGTCCTGGCGGCGCCTGTCGCGGGCCTCGTCGTCCTCGCTCAAGAGCTTGTCGAGATAGTAGTTGAGAAGATGGTGGATGGCGCGCTCCAGCCTCGCGGTCGGCCCCGGCCGGAAGGCGCGCGAGCCGACCCCGTTCTGCAGCGATTCGAGCATGGCCCGGTCCTCGTTCGCGACTAGCCGGATGAAGTCGGCATAGATCTGGTTCTTCTCCTCGAAGGCGGGCGCGTCGAAATACTCGTCCGGCAGCTGCGTGTAGATGATGATCCGGGTGGTGCCGTGGTCGATCGGATGCGCCACCCAGGGCTGGATCATGTCGTGCCGGCCGAAGATGTTCATGGTCGGCCTAATCCAGGTGGTGCAGGCGAACTTGTCGGTCACCTTGCCTTTGAGCCAGGGCATGGTGTCGAAGAGCGTCGCTCCCCTCGGCGCCATGGTGTAGCTCTCGTAGGCTGCGTTGTAGCCGTTCTTCTGCAGGTTGAAGCGGAAGTCGTTGACCGGGAAGTGGCCGCCAAAGGAATCCTTGTGGATCACGCCCACGTGGTAGATGTCCATCAGGTTCTCGGGGATGAACTTCCAATTGCAGGGCACGTCGAAGACGTACTTGTCCGACGTGCGCGTGTTCTCCGGTTGGAGGAAGGCGGCGAACTCCCTGACTCCGTCCTCGTCGAGGCAATCCGCGAGGCCGCGACAATCCGGGTCGAAATTGACGAAGATGTAGCCGCCCCAGGTGTCGAGATTGACCCGCGGCAGCGCGCAGGTCGAGAAGTCGAAGTTCTCCACCTCCTTGGTGTGCGGCGCGCCCAGCAGCTTGCCCTCCAGGTCGTAGACCCAGGCGTGATAGGGGCAGCGGAAGCTCTTCAGGTTGCCTTCGCCGGTCGTGACCTCGACGCCCCGGTGCTGGCACACGTTGCTGAAGGCGTTGAGCCGGCCCGCACCGTCGCGGCAGATCAGGAGCGGCTCGCCGGCGATGCGGATGGCCCGATAGTCGCCTTCGTTCTCGAACTCCTCCACCCGGCCGACGCAGAGCCACTCCTTCATGAAGATGGCATCGACCTCGTAGTCGAAGATCTCCGGCGCCGTGTAGAGGAAGCCCGGCAGATGCCGCGCTTGGCCGAGGTCCTGGCGCGTCTTCCTGATCTCTTCGAGAATGCTCTCGTCGAGCGTGATGCCCCGATTCTGCATCGCTCAACGTCCCCCCTTGCTATTCAAAGCCGGCAGTATAGCGGCCCGCCTCCGGCGAGTCCGCAGGCGCCCTTACACCGGGCAGCCGGTGAGCAGGCGACCCTCGCCGTCGAAGCGGAGCGCCTCGGCCTCGCCCAGCACCTCGCCTGCACCGTTCAGCTCCGCGGCGAGCGGGGGCGAGACCAGGACGGTATCGAGGTGCAGGGTAGAGCGGATGATGCAGAGCCGCGCGTCCGCCCCGTCGAGGTGCCAGGAGGTGCCGACGGCGGCCTGCAGCGCCGCCTTGTCGGTGGCGAGCACGGCGGGGATCCGCACCCGCTCGGTGAAGGTCGCGGTGCACGCGTTCATGTACATGGCGTAGAGGTCGAGGTTGTCGGCGACCTCCTTGGTCGTGTAGTCGGCGTTGCCCACTCCGAGCCCGTTGCCGTGGGTCTCCGGCGTCAGCCCCAGCACCACCAGCTTGCTGATCACCGGCGCCGGCGGGTTCGGGCGCCCGCGGATGTCGAAGCGCGCGGTGACCGCCGGGTCCATGCCGGTGCCGGAGATGTTCTTGCCCAGCCTCTCCACCGCGAGCACGTCGATCTGCTCGAAGGGCAGCTTGGGAACGCAGCCCTTGGCGGTCTTCAGCAGGCGGGCGTCGGTCTCGTAGAAGGCCTCCGGCTCGGCGCCCTCGATGATAGCGGCCTCGCGCGCGGCGTTCTCGACGATGGCGATGCCGTAGGCGACTGGCGCCTCGCGGATGGCGATGCTCGCCCATTCGGGCAGTACCTCCATGTAGCCGCGCACGCCGAGGCGGTGCACGAAGCGTGCGCCCTCCGCCTTGCCGAGGCCGATGGCGGTCATCTTGGTGAGTCCGCTTTCGACCTCCCGGTCGAAGGAGGTGTGGGACTTGACCCGGCCGACCACCAGCACCGCATCGGCCTCGAAGGCGCAGCGGTCGAAATGGACTGCGACGCCCGCGCTCGTCTCCCCCAGCTGCACCACCTCCATGCTGGCCTCGATGGGGCAGCCCATGGCCTCTTCGGTGAAGCCGAGCTCAGCCAGCAGCGTCACTTGGCCCGAGGCAATGGCACCGGCGTGGCTGCCCATTGCGGGCACGATGAAGGGGTCGAGCCCGCGGTCTTTGAGCCAGGCGACCGCCGCCTTGACCACCGCCGGTTTGCTCTTGATGCCCCGGCTGCCGCAGGTGATCGCGACGCGAGAGCCGGCCGCAAGCTCGGTGAGCTGCCGCGACCCATCGAGCGCGGCGCGCGTTGCGGCGGCGACATCGGGGAGCGCCGGCACATCGGGATGGCGCAGCGCCACCGGCATCACTGGCGGTAGCCGCTCGTTCTCGAACTGCGGCAGCGCGATGGCGGGGAACGTGGGGCTCGGCGTGTTCAGGGTCATGGCGGCACGATACACCAGAGGCAGGCTGGGCAGAACGCCGCGTTGTTGCTCAGTGCAGCGGTCCCGGCGGGCGTTCGCTGGTGTCGGGCGTCGGCTGGCGCTGGGCTGCTGGCCCCGCCTGATGATGGACCATGCGCCAGCCGCCCTCTTCTCGCGCGAAGACGTTGGTGGCGATGAGCCAACCCTGTTGCTCTAGCACCTCGCGACAGATCACGAAGGCGCTCGGGCCGAGCACGAAAGCCCGCGGCCTCTCGCAGCGGATCTGCGGCGCGCCAGGGCCACCGAGGATCGCGGCCCAGCTCTCCATCACCGCCGCGCGCCCGACCAACGCGTCCCAACCCGGATGGATGCAGGCGACGGGCGTCTCCTTGGCCCAGAGCGCATCCATGGCCGCGAGGTCGCGGGCGGCGAAGGCCCGGTAGAACTCCTGGTTGGCGGCGAGCACTGCCTCCTCGTCCGACATCGCCTGCTCCGGCATGGCCGTTTCCTCCCCTGCCGCTCAGCCGCGCAGCGCCTCGTATTGCGCGTTGTAGGCGTCGGGATCGACCGTCACGTCGACCAAAACCGGTCCCGCGTGCGCGAATGCTTCCGTCAGCGCCGGCGTCAGCGGCTCGGTGGCGCTCACGCGCCAGCCACGGCAGCCGAGGCCAGCCGCGACTTGGGCGTGGTCCATCTCACAGAAGCGCACGCCTCGGCTTTCCCGCTGCTGCCGTTGTTGCTTGATGTCGATGAGTGACAGCCGCGAATCGTTGAACACCACGACCGCGATGCGGCAGCCGAGGCGGGCGGCCGTCGCGAGCTCCGCGAGGCACATGTGCAGGCCGCCGTCGCCGGTCATGGCGATCACCGGGCGCGTCGGCTCCTCCAGCGCGGACGCGATCGCCGCAGGCAGCGCGAAGCCCATTGTGGAAAGGCCGTTCGACTTCAGCACGTCGTTGGGTTCCTCGGCCTGCCAAAGCCCCATCGCCGAGAACATGTGGGCGCCGGAGTCGACGGTAAGGCGCGCCCGCGCAGGTGCTGCGTGGCGCACCGCGCTCACAACGTCCTCGGCCGTGCGCTGGCCCAGGCCGGTCATCGCGAAGCCGGTGCGGAGCCGGCTGCGGAGCGCCGCGATCTCGAGCTCCGACCAGCCCGCCGGCAGCGCGTCTTCCATGAGCGCCACGGCGGAGCGGTCGAGGGCACCGGTCAGCGCCGCCGCCGGTGTCGCCGGATAGTAGTAGCCGTCGTGGGCCGCCAGCGCGAGGATCGGCCCCTCGAAGCGCCACGGGCCGGGCAGCAGCTCCACCGGATCGAGGCCGAAGAAAATGAGCAGATCGGCCCGGTCGAGGCAGCGTGCGTCGGCCGAGGCCCCGGTGAAGCAGCCGACCACCAGCGGGTCGGCGTCCGCGACCGTGCCCTTGGCCTTGTAGGTGGTCATCACCGGGCAGCCGAGCGACTGCACCAGCACCCTGAGCGCCGCGCTCGCCGCGCGACCGCGCGCCTCCATGCCGGCGACGATGAGTGGGCGCTGAGCCTGGGCGAGCAACCCCCGCGCCTCGGCCAGCGCGATCAGGTCGAAGTCCTTGACGGCTTTCGTCGCCGTCCTCCGCCTCCGGGCTTCGGGCGCGGCGGTGCCCGTGGCGGGCGCGGTGGCCGCTGCCGACGTGAGGTCGAGCTGCACCGGTCCCGCCGGGTGGGCCATGGCGGTTTCGAGCAGCGCAGCGACCTCGCCCAGTCCCTCGCCCGGCTCGGGCCTGGCATAGCCCTTGACCAGCGGCGCGAAGAGGGCGCGCTGGTCGAAGCGCTGGTGCAGGGCGTGGTGGCCCGACGCCGCCTCCGCCAGTGCATCGGTGACGAGGAGCACGGGTGCCCGCTCCAGCGCGGCGTAGGCGATGCCGTTGACCGCGCTGGCGGCGCCCGGCCCCACGCCCGTCACCACCACACCGGGCGCGCCGCCGAGCTCGGCGGTGACCGCCGCCATCAGGGTGGCGGCGGTCTCGCCGTGGGTGAGCACGAAGTCGATACCTTCCGCCGCGAACGCGTCGATGACATCGAGGCTGCTGGCCCCGCCCGGCACGCCGAAGGCGCGGCGCACGCCGCGCTCACGGCACGCCGCCGCGAGGCCCTGGGCCAGCGTCTCAGCCATGCGCGTCGCCGCCATGCGGTCCGCCGCTGTTGTCCCTCAGGCCACGCCGCTACGGGATCAGCACCGCGCGACCCTTGACCGTCCCGGCATGGAGGTCGTGCAGCGCCTGGTTGGCATCGGCGAGCGCGTATTCGCGGGTCGCGAGCGTCACCAGCCCCCGGTCGGCGAGCGCCATGAGCTCCACCAGCTCGGCATAGGTGCCCACCAGGTTGCCGACGATGGTCTTCTCCGAGACGATCATGTCGATCGCCGGGATCTGGACGCGCCCGCCGTAGCCAACGATGTAGTAGAAGCCGTCGTTGCGGGTCATGGCGAGGCCCTTGTCGATGGCATCGCCTTCGCCGACGAAGTCGATCACCGCCTCCGCGCCGTGCCCGCCGGTAAGCGAGAGCACCTCATCCACCGCGCCGTCACCCCCGCGCACCACGTGGTGAGCACCACATTCCTTGGCGAGCCCGAGCGCCAGGTCGGAATAGTCGATCACGATAATCTCGGCCGCGCACAGCGCCGCCAGCGACTGGATGCCGATGTGGCCGAGCCCGCCGGCGCCGATGATCACGGCGTACTCGCCCGGCACCAGGTGGCCGGCGGCTTTCTTGGCGACGCGGTAGGCGGTGAGGCCTGCGTCGGTGTAGGGCGCCACGTCCTTGGGCGCGAGGCTCTGGGGCAGCTTGATCAGCGCCCGCTCCCCGGTGTGCAGGTAGTCGGCATAGCCGCCCGCCGCGTTGATGCCGGGAAAGCTGCTCTCGCCCGCGTGCATGTCGTTGCCGCGCCGGCAGGCAAGACAATGGCCGCTGGTCACCAGCGGGTGGCAGATCACCGGATCGCCGACCTCGACGCTCTCCACGCCGCTGCCGACCTCCTCAACCCAGCCCGCGTTCTCGTGGCCCATGATGTGGGGGAAGGCCACATCCACATGCCCCTTCCACACGCCCTCGATGATGTGGAGGTCGGTGCGGCAGACACCCGCGCCGCCGATGCGGACGATCACGTCCGTGGGCTTCGTGATCTTGGGATCGTCCACCTCCTCGTAGGTCACGAACTCGGGGCTGGTGAGAGCCTCGTCGTAGCCGTGGAGCGTCGCTGCCTTCATGGGGTTCCTCCGGTGATTGGTTCAGTTCAGTCGTTGTCCGGTCTCGGGGTCGAACAGGTGGACGGCGCCCGCGCGAGGGCCGAGCGCCAGCGTCTCGCCTTCGTGGACCGCCGTGTGGCGCGGCAGGCGGACGGTAAGCTCCTGGCCCTCGTCGGTGGTGCAGAAGACCAGCGTGTCCGCGCCCATGGGCTCGACCAGCGTGACCAGCGCGCGCAGCCTGCCTTGGTCTGCCGAGCCGTCGGGCAGCAGGTCCTCGGGCCGGATGCCGACGGTGACCGGGCCGCTCGCCGTGCCGGCCGCGGCCGTCTCGGTCTCGCCGACGCGCACGATGCCGTCCGCGGCGGTGCCCTGCAGGAAGTTCATCGCCGGCGAGCCGATGAAGCCCGCGACGAACTCGTTGACCGGCCGCTCGTAGAGCTCGTCGGGGTCGCCGATCTGCTCGATCCGCCCGTCGCGCAGCACCACCACGCGGTCCGCCAGCGTCATGGCCTCCACCTGATCGTGGGTGACGTAGACCGAGGTGCGCCGCATCTCCTGGTGCAGCCGCTTGATCACCGTGCGCAGGCGCACGCGCAGCTCGGCGTCCAGGTTGGAGAGCGGCTCGTCGAACAGGAAGATGCGGGGGTCCCGCACCAGCGCGCGGCCGATGGCGACCCGCTGACGCTGGCCGCCCGACATCTGGCGCGGGCGGCGGCGCAGCAGCTCGGTAATCTCCAGCCGCTCAGCGACCTCGCGCACCTTGCGGTCCACGGTCTTGCGGTCGACCCCGCGAATGCGCTGGTTGAAGGCGAGATTGTCGAACACGTTCATGTGCGGGTAGAGCGCGTGGCTCTGGAACACCATCGCCACGTCGCGGTCCTTGGGCGCGATGCCGGCCATGTCCTTGCCGTCGATGGAGACCGAGCCCTCGCTCTGGCGCTCCAGCCCGGCGACGATCCTGAGCAGCGTGGACTTGCCGCTGCCGGAGGGACCCACCAGCACCACGAACTCGTTGTCGTGGACCGTGAGGTCGATCTCCTGCAGCGCCGCGACCGGGCCGAAGCGCTTGAAGACGCCGCTGACTACGACTTCCGCCACGGGCCTACTCCCGGATCACGCCGGCGAGCGTGCCGCGCGCCAGGTAGCGCTCCAGCACGAACGCGATGATGACCAGCGGCAGCACCGAGACCAGCGCGGACGCGCTCAGACTCCACCACGGCACCTTGTTGGAATTGAGGATCACGATGGTGGGCGGCAGCAGCTGCACCTTGGCGAAGGTGAGCGTGAGCGCGAAGAAGAAGTCGCTCCACGAGAAGATGATGCAGAGCAGCGTCGCCACCACCATGCCCGGCGCGCAGTTGGGCAGGATGATCCGGTAGAACGCCTGGATCGGGTTGCAGCCGTCGATCAGCGCCGCCTCGTCCAGCTCGATGGGCACGGTGTTGAAGAAGTCCACCATCACCCAGACCACGATGGGCAGCAGCATCGCCACGTAGACCAGGATCAGCCCGAGGTGGGTGTCGAGCAGGCCGGTGAAGCGCAGCAGCAGGAAGTAGGGGATCGCCAGCACAGCCGGCGGCATGATGCGCTGGGAGATGAAGAAGAAGGTGATGTCGTTGTTGCCCAAGGGGCCTGCGCGGAAGGTGAAGCGCGAGAGCCCGTAGGCCGCGAGCGTGCCGAGGAAGAGCGCGATCGAGGTCGAGATCAGGCTCACCACCAGGCTCGAGAGGTAGGGCCCCTGCATGCTGATCCCTCCCGAGCTGGTATCGCGGAAGAGCGCGGTCCAGCCGTCCACCGTGGGCTCGTATTCGAGGAAGGGGATGTAGGTCGCGCCGCCCACCACGCCGGGGTCGCTCTTGAACGAGGTGGAAAGCGCCCAGAGGAAGGGCGCCACCACGAAGATCGCCCAGGCGATCAGCGCGGCGTACTTGAGCACGCGGTAGAGGTCCGCCTTGAACCCGCTCATGGCGATGCCGCGCACGCGCTCCCGCGCTGGCTCGTGCGCGCTCATACCCGCACCGGCCCCTGCCGCCCGATCATGAGCCGGCTCAGGCTGCGGGCGAAGATGGTGAGCGCGATGATCATGATCGCGAGATAGATGATCGAGAGCGAGGCGGTGTAGCCGATCTGAAATTCGCGCAGGCCCCTGATATAGAGCAGATAGCTTGTGGTCTCGGTGGACGAGCCGGGGCCGCCGGAGGTGAGCGCGTAGATCGTCTCCATCAGCTTGGAGGATTCGATCAGGCGGATGATCAGCGCGCCCAGCGTGATCGGCGCCATCAGCGGGAAGGTGACGTGGACGAAGGTCCGGATCGGCCCGGCGCCGTCGATCTGGGCCGCCTCGTAGGGCTCGCGCGGCAGCGACATGAGCCCCGCCAGCAGCAGGATGAACATGAAGGAGGTCCACTGCCAGACGTCGATGATGACCACCGCGGCGAAGGCGGGGCCGGACTTGCTCAGCCACGGCACACCTGGGATGCCGAACCAGCTCAGCACGTCGTTCAGCGGCCCCAGGGTCTCGTGAAAGATCGTGCGCCAGACCACCGCCATCACCACCGGGGTCACGCACATCGGCACGATGAAGAGCACGCGGAAGAAGCGACCGGCGCGCACGTCCTTCCACAGCATGAGCGCCAGCGCGAAGCCCAGCAGGTATTCGAAGACGACGCAGAAGAGCACCATCAGGTAGAGGGTGCCCATGGAATCCCAGAAGCGCCCGTCGGTGATGGCGCGGGCGTAGTTGTCCCAGCCGATGTAGTCGAGCTCGGGGAAGTTCACGTCCCAGCCGGAGAGGCTGAGGCGCACGGTGTAGATCAGCGGAAAGATGATGATCGCGACCAGCGCGAGCAGCGCCGGAAGCAGAAAGATGTGCTTGTAGCGCGAGTCCAGCATGGCCGTGCGAAGAACGACCGGCGGGCTTCAGCCCGCCGGTCTCTTCAAGCGAGGTCTAATGCTATTCCGGATTCCGCCGGTCCTATTGGACCTGATCCAGCGAGACGTTGTCCTCGAGCGCGACCACGTTCTTGTATGCCTCGCGGATCGCGTCGACGCCGATCCGGTCGGCGATGCGGGTCCATTCCTCGGCGACCTCGTCGAGCGCGGCCTGGGCCGTCATCTCGCCCGCCATCGCCTTGGCGACGCCCGCCATCATGGCGGTGTAGAACTGGTTGACGCCGGGCACGCGCAGGTCGAAGACCCGGTTGGTGCTCGTGTCCATGCCCCGCAGCATGTCGGTAAAGCTCACCGCCACCGCGCGGTCCCAGCCGGCTTCCTGCTCCCAGTAGTCGGGATCCATGTGGCTGGTGCGGAAGGGATTGACGCCGAAGCGGCCGATCAGCAGGTCGTGGTTGGTGTTGGCGTAGTTCGAGAAGAAGCAGAACCAGTCGAACGCCATCTCCTGCTCTTCGCTGTACCTGGAGACGCCGGCGCCCCAGCCCCAGGTCACGTAAGGCGCGACCGAGGGGGTCTCGAACTCGTCCCACTGGCCGCTGACCCGGTTCCACACCTTGTGCGAGCCCATGGAGGGGCCGTACTGGGTGCCGACGCGGATCTTGTTGCGGATCGGCGAATCCGGTTGCATCGCCTGGATGAAGGCATCGTCCCAGGTGACGCTCATCAGCGACTCACCGCCGCCCCAGGAGAAGATCTCGTCGCCGATGCCGAAGTTGATTCCGCCGGGCGGCATGTAGCGGAGCGCGTCCATCCACATCTCCAGCCCCTTGACGAAGCCCGGATTGTTGACCTGCGGGGTCATGGTCTCGAGATCGAACCAGAAGCCGCCGGTGACGTTCGGGTTCTTGGCGTAGGAGGCCACGCGGGTGATGAAGTTGGCGAAGGCCACGTCGTCGCGCTTGACGATCTCGGTCGAGCCGTACTCAAGCTCGCCGTCGCCGTCCCAGTCCCAGCCGCTGAAGAAGGTGGCGACCTCGGCGTACTCCTCCCAGGTCGTCGGAATGGCGAGATCGCGGCCGTACTCGGCCTTGAACTTGGCCTGATTCTCGGCGTCCTCGAAGGGCGGCAGGATGTACTTGAAGTAGTTCCGGTCGCCGTCGAAGGTGTACTGCAGGCGCTCGCCGTTCCAGCTGGCGACACCCTGATAGGCCGGCGTGATGTCCTTCATCTCGTCGGTGTCGAGATACTTCTGGGGCACGGCTGCCAGGTGCGGTGCCCAGTCGCCGATCCAGTAGGAGCCGCCATAGACGATGTCATAGACGTGCTGGCCGGTCTGGAACGGGATCATCACCTTCTGATAGAGCTCGCCGAAGGGGGCGTGCACGACGTTGACCGTGCCGCCGGTCAGCTCCTCGAACTGCTTGGAGTGCAGCGCCACCGGCTCGCCCATCACGGGCACGGCGTGGGTCAGGATGGTGATCTCGTGCCCGGTGTAGTCCTTCGCGTCGGTGGACGCGTAAGAGCAGATGCCCGGATGGTCTTCCTTGATCCCGTACTTCGCGACGTAGTCGGTCTCGGCGAAGGCGGGCATGGTCAAGGCCACGCCGACCGTGCCGAGCACGCCGGCCGCCAGAACAGTTCTCGGATGCATTGTCATCTCCCTGAGTGGCTTGCGGAACGCCGCACGGCGCCGTTGCCGCGCCGACGTCGGCTCACGGCCGGCGAGTATGCGACATCGCCCGCGGGCCAAGCAAGGAGTGGCCCGCCGCGCAGCGTGCCGGGCCGTAGGCCCGGACGGCGCGACTGCGCCGCGCGCGTAGCGCGTAGCCAAGCGAGCGGAGCGAGCGCCCGGCGCCTGAGGGAAATGAACGAGTCGGGAGGGAGACAGGGGGAGGTGGGAATCGTGACGCGGTGATCCGTACAGGTCGGCTTTGGCGCTAAATCTTACCCTCGACCGCGGCCTCGATCAGGTAGGGGGCGCCCGAGGCGAGGCCGTCCTTCACCGCCTGGGCCAGCTCGTCGGGCTCGGTGACGCGGGTGCCGGCGACGCCCATCCCGGCTGCCATCTCGACGAAGCCCAGAGGCGGATCGACCAGGTCCATCTGTACGTAGGGGTGGTTGGAGCCCACTCCGAAGCGCTTCCGGTAGATGTCGAGGTTGTGCTTGAGGATGCGGTATTCGGCGTTGGCAAGGATGACGAAGACGATGGGCAGACGGTGGTGCGCGGCGGTCCAGAGCGCCTGGATGCTGTACATCGCCGAGCCGTCGCCCGAGAGGCAGACCATCGGGCGCTCCGGCATCGCCAGATTGACGCCGAGCGCGCCGGCGATCCCCTGGCCGATGCCGCCGCCGCGGCCGCAGAAATAATCGCCATGGCCGCCGAAGCTGAAGGCCTTGGGAATCTCGGGGCTGCCGGTGATCGCCTCCTCGACGATCACCACGTCCTCCGGCACCGCCGCCGCCAGCGCCTCGAGCATGATCGGCACCGGCATGGGCCGCCGCTCGCGGATGGCGTCGAGGCGGGCGCGGCGATCCGCCCTCTCCTCCTCGTGGAGCGCGGCGAAGCGCTGGTTCCGCTCCGTTGCGGCGGCGCCATAGGCGTCCGAGCCGTCCGCCTCTACCTGCGCGCGGAGCGCCTCCAGCGCCGGCTTGAGACCGGCGATCAGGCCCGCATCGAGGCCGTGGTTGCGGGCGAGCCGTTCGGTCGACTCTTCGATATGCAGCACCTTGGCACCGGGCGGGAACGGCCCGCTGGGCGCGTACCACACCTCCTCGAAGAAGGGGCCGCCCACCATGAGCACCGCGTCCGCCCCGCCGAAGGTCTTCGCGATGGTGGCGGCGTCGGTGGGGATGCGCCCGCGGTAGTTGGGGTGCATGTTGGGCACCGGCTGGTGCTGGTGGATCAGCTCGGTCCAGATGCCGGCGCCGGTCGCCTCGGCGAGCGCGACGAGCGCCTCGCCCGCGCCGGTGCGCGCGACATCGTCGCCGATCATGATGGCGGGCTCGCTCGCGGCCAGCAAGAGCCGGGTCATGGCGGCGACGCCGTCTGGGTCCGGCGGGGGCGCGCGGTAGAGCGGGCCGGCGGCACGGGCCTCGACCTCGGTCTGCTGCTCCATCACGTTGATGGGCAGCGCGACGAAGACCGGGCCGGACGGCGCATCGTGCGCGATCTTGAAGGCGCGCCGCACGATCGGCGCGATCTCGTCCGCGCTCTCGGCCTGCACGCTCCACTTCACCACCGGCGCCGCCATGGCCACGAGGTCGTGGCCGAGGATGGGATCGCGCAGGCGAAGCCGCGTGTCCTGCTGGCCGGCGGTGATCACCATGGGCGAGTTGGTGCGGAGCGCGCCGAAGATCATGCCGATGGCGTTGCCGAGGCCGGGCGCCACGTGCAGGTTCACCACGCCGGCGCGGCCGCAGGCCTGGGCGTAGTAGCTCGCGGCCCCGATGGCGACGCCCTCGTGCAGCGCGAGCACGTACTCGATCCCCTGATAGCGCGCGAGGCTGTCGATCAGCGGGCTCTCGGTGGTGCCGGGGTTGCCGAACATGTGCTGGACCCCGTGCGCCAGCAGGCTCTCCATGAAGACGTCGCGCCCGTACATGTCTCTCGTCCGTTGCTGGGAAACCGCCCGCTGCGGCCGGAGCCGCTCAGGCGCGCATCCTGCCAGAAACCGCGCCGCCCGGCACCCCGCCTCGCCGCGCTCAGAGCGTAGCGCGGAGGAGGCGGGTGCGCTCCTCGTCCACCATGATGTCGATGCCGTTGGCGGCGCGGACCAGGGCGACCCTGTAGACGCTCAAGGCGCGCTCGATGCTGAGCCAGCCGCGGGCGACATCCTCGGCGACGGCGGCCGGGTCGCGGGCCGTAGGCTCGCCGTAGCCGCCGCCGGCGACGGTGCGGTAGTGCATCGCCTCGCCGGGCGCGAGCCGCTCCTCGTGGAAGGAGGGGAGGGTGCGGAAGGCCCCGTCCGCCTCGCGCTTGCGGTTCAGCGAGGGGGCGCCCGCCGCGCCGCCCAGCACGCCCTGCGCCGGGTTCAGGTCGCCGTCGCTGCAATAGAAGACCGAGACCGGGCCTGCGAGCGAGCGATAGGCGCCCTGCGTCGCTGGCGCACCGTTCCAGCGCCCCGCGCCCATGGTGTCGGGAGCGATGCGGCGCTCCTCCATCAGGATCGGGTACTGGGCCTCGTCGATCTCGATCGAATCGATCACCAGCACGCCGCCGCCGTCCGGCGCCTCGTAGGTGAGCCAGCCGTCGTGGCCGTGGGTGCCGGGGCCGCCGGAGAGTCCGACGCAGAACTGGTTCACGTAGGGCACCGGCGCGCCGTCCCGGTCGTCCATGCCGGAGACCACGCCGAGGCCTGCGGACATGTTGCCGCCGCCTTCCGCAAGCCCGTGGGGCGCGCCGATCTGCGCGAAGCAGCACTGCACGGCGTTGATGAGGCGGTCGTTGACGTTGGTGGTGGCGACCGAGGTGCCGGCCGGGAAGGTCGGCCGCCCCACCACGCAGCCGTCCCTGAGCTTCACCTTGATGCGGCTCGCGCTGCCCTCGTTGTGCGGGATGGTCGGGTCGAGGTTGTAGAAGACGCCGATCCGGCACGAGCCTGCGGCGCAGGCCTCCGAGAGGTTGACCCCGCCGGGCACACAGTCCGGGTTGTCGCGGAGGTCCACGGTGATGACCCCTTCCTCCGGCTCGATGGTGACCTCGGCGGTGACCGGGATGCCATCCTCGGCGACGCCGGGGATCGGGTCGTGGCTGCAGGTGTAGCGCCAGGTGCCGGCCGGCAACTCGCGGATCGCTGCCTCCGCCCGGCGCGAACCGTAGTCCATCCAGGCTTCCACGAAGGCGCGCACGATCTCGATGCCGTAGTGCGCGACCAGCGCCTTCAGCCTGCGCTCGCCGATGCGGCAGGCGCCCACTTGCGCGCGGTAGTCGCCGTACCAGACGTGCGGCGCGCGGATCTTCTGCAGGCCGATGCGCACGATGTCGGCCTTGTCCTCCCGGTTCTCCTGAATGCGCACGCAGGGGAAGTGCACGCCCTCCTGATAGAGTGTCGCGGCATAGGGCAGGTAGGTGGTGGGCTCCGGCGCGCCGACATCGGCGTGGTGCGAGCGCGAGAGCACCCAGAACAGCGGCTCGCCGTCGGCGAAGACCGGCACGCAGAGCGTCATGTCCGCGTGGTGGGTGACGCCGTGATAGGGGCTGTTGTTGAAGAAGGCATCGCCCTCCTTCACGTCGTCGAAGAGCTCGGTGATCGGCCGGGTCGTGAGCTCCAGCGCGCTGACGTGGATCGGCATCGCCTCCTCGACGCAGATGAGGCGGTGGTCGTAGGTGAGGATGCCGCAGGACATGTCGCGCGCGTTGGTGATGACCGCCGAGCGCGACGCGCGCATCACCGTGTTGCTCATCTCGCGGATGATCGCCTCCAGCCGGCGCGAGAGCACCGCCATGAGCAGCGGATCGAAGCGCTCGTCCGTCGTTTCTGCCATGCCGGTGCCCTCAGCCGCTGGTGTCGATGTGGAAGTTGCCGCCCGCATCCGCGCGCGCCCGCTGGCCCGCGAGCAGCAGGATGGTGGTCGTGTCGCTGTCGATCAGCGCAGGCCCCGCGATCTCGGCGCCCGCCGCCGGCTCGTTGCCGTCGTAGGCGGGAAGCTGGCGGAAGGCCCGCTCCTCGCCGAGGTAGACCGCGCGCCGGCCCCGCTCGGGCAAATGCCCGGCGGCTGGCGCGGCGGCCTCACCACTCGCGGCGGGGCCGCTGCCGGTGCCGATGGCGCGCACGGTCCAGGTGGTGAACTCGACCTCGCCGTCGTCCTCCCGGATGGTGTGGATGCGCTCGTGCATGGCGTGGAACGCGTCCGAGAGCGCGGGCACGTCGGCGTCGGTCAGCGCCCCCGCCGCCGGCGCGAAGGGCGCCTCGATCTCCCAGGACTGGTACTTGTAGCGGGCCTGGAAGGCATACTCGTAGCGGCGGTCCGGCTCCGGCACACCGGCGCGCTCGAGGAAGCGCCGCGCCCGCTCATGGAGCGCCGCCAGCGTGCGGTTGACCGCGTCGAGCGCGAAGTGGCGGTTGCTGGTGTGGAGGGTCGCGGTCTCCTCGCCCCGGATGTCCGTGACCAGCCCGCCGTAGGCGCTCAGGCCCGCCGCCACCCCCGGCACCATGAAGCGCTCGATTCCCAGTGCCTGCGCCATCTCGCCGATGTGGCAGGCGGTGGCGCCGCCGCCCGCCACCAGGAAGCTTTCGCGCGGGTCGATGCCCTCGTTGACGGTGATGTCCTCGATCGCCGCGATCATGTTCTCGTTGCTGGTGACGTGGATCGCGTAGGCCGCCTCGGCCAGCTCCAGCCCGAGCGCGTCAGCCACCGTGGCGACGGCCCGGTGCGCGGCGTCGGTATCCAGGGGCAGGCGACCGCCCAGGAAGTAAGCGGGGTCGAGCAGCCCCAGCACCAGGTTGGCGTCGGTCACGGTGGGTCGCGTGCCGCCGCGGCCATAGGCCGCGGGGCCGGGGTCGGCGCCCGCGCTCACCGGGCCCACGCGTAGCAGGCCGCCGGAATCGACCCAGGCGATGCTCCCGCCGCCCGCGCCCACCGAGCGCACGTCGATCTTCGGCAGCCCCAGCAGGTCGTCGTTGATCGGCGCCTCGGTGGTGCGGATCAGGCTGCGCGCCCGGATCGCCGAGACATCGAAGGTGGTGCCGCCCATGTCGATGACGACGACGTCGGGCTCGTCCGAGAGCGCGAGCGCGGCGATGGGGGCGAGAGTGGGCCCGCTCATCACCGCGTGGATCGGGCGCGCGGCGATCTCGCCCACCGTCATCATGCCGCCCTGGCAGTTGGCGACCAGCAGCGTGCCGCCGAAGCCCGCCTCGCGCACCGCGCCTTCCAGCCGGCCGAGATAGGCGGGCACGATGGCGTGCAGCGCGGCGTCGATGGCGGTGGCAATGGTGCGGCGGTACTCGTGCGGGATCGGGTTGAGCGCGTGGCTGAGGGTGACAGGCGTCTCGGGCCAGAGTTCGCTCACGATCTCGCCGACGCGGCGCTCGTGCGCGGGCTCCACCACCGACCAGAGCAGACTGACGGCGATGGCATCCACCGGGCAGCGCCTGAAGTGGTCCACGGCCGCGCGCACGTCCTCCTCTGCGAGCGGGGCGATCTCGTTGCCGCGCGCGTCGATCCGCCCGCGCACCTCGCAGGTGCGGTTGCGAGGGACGAAGGGCCGAGGGTAGTCGAGGCGCCAGTCGAAGGCGCGCTTGCGCGGCGCCTCGCGCAGGGTCAGCACGTCCGGGTGGCCGGCGGTGCAGATCAGCCCGACCGCGCCGGTGCGCCCCTCCACCAGCGCGTTGGTGGCAACGGTGGTGCCGTGAACGATGCGCGCGGTCCGGGCGAGGAAGCCGGGCAGGTCGCAGTCGAAGGCCCGGGCGGCGAGCGCCAGCGCGTCCATGAAGCCCTGCTCGAACGCAGGCGGGGTCGACGGTGCCTTGACCACCGCGCGCCGACTCCCGTCCGAGACCACGCAGTCGGTGAAGGTCCCGCCTATGTCGATCGAGACCTGAAACTGGCTCACCCGCCCCCCGCGCCGCTTGCTGGTCCGCGTGCATCCTCGCAACGCGTGCACCGGCGGCGCAAGAGCCGGGCCAGCGGCGGCGTCATCGGCCGCTGCACGCGCCCGCGCGGGGTGGGGTCGGTGTGCGATCTGTACTATGATCTGCCAATAAATGGGCACAAGCCCAAGGCAGGGTGCGGGCAAAGAAAGCGCCAAATAAGCAAGGCGCGCTCGGGGGGAGACATGAGAGCCATCGCGACACTGGCCGTGGCGCTTGCCGCGGCTATCGTCTGGACCGTGGGTTCGGCCAGCGCCTATACCGTGGATTCGGCTAACGCCTACGTCGTCGATCCTTTCAACCGGGTGATGGAAGTGGTCAAGGCGGCAAACGTGCGGGCCGGCCCGAGCACTGAGTACGACGTGCGCGTCGTCCTGCACGAAGGCGCGACCGTGCGCGTGACCGGCGCCGTGCTGGGCCGCGACTGGATGCGGGTCGACCTGCGCGGGGACGGCGACGAGTCCTTCATCTACGCGCCGCTCTTGAGGGAGACCGGGGCCGCGGCAGGCCTTCGGCCCGTCGGCCCCAACTGGTCTGTCACCCAAAACCAGCCTTGCCACGTGTGGAACGACGGCCAGCGCGGTCAAGAGCCGTTCATCTGGTGGGGGGACTGTGTGGACGGCAAGGCCACGGGCGAGGGACGGCTCATCTGGCATACCCGCTACGGCAGGCACGTTTACGAAGGCAACATGGTGGCCGGCAAGCAACACGGACATGGGACCCTGCTGCGCAGCGATGCCGCCCGCTACGAAGGCGAATGGCAGGAAGGCAAGAGGCACGGGATCGGCATCTACACCTGGGCTGCCGGCCATCGCTACGAGGGCGGCTGGCACGACGACAGGCCTCACGGCTTCGGCACCGCGACGTTTGCCGATGGCGACGTCCACCAGGGCGAGTGGCGCCGGGGTTGCTACGGGGAGCGGGACGGAATCTGGTCGGCCCTGATCGCCACAGTGGAAGACTGCGGTTTCAATTAGCGGACCGCCAACACCTCAAGACCTGACGGCAACCGCCGAACGCCTCACTCGCCGGGGGCGAAACCTGCTATGTCAGCGCGCAGGTGACGTTGAGGCGGGCGGTTGGATGCCGAAGCGACTGAGCGATGCGGAGCGGCGCGGCTTTCGCGAGCAGGGCTACTTCGGGCCGCTCCGCGTTATGAGCGCGGGCGAGACACAGCACTACCGCGCGGAGCTGGAACGCTTCGAGCGGCGCTGGCCGGACGAGCGCCACATGCTCGATCAGGGTGCCTCGCTGCTCTGCCCCTGGATCGACGAATTCACACGCCTTCCTGGTCTGCTCGACCCGATGGAGGACCTGCTCGGCCCCAACCTTCTGGTCTGGGGCGTCTCGCTCAGGCTCAAGGAGGCGGACGGCAGGACCTTCGCCGGTTGGCATCAGGACACCGCCTAACGCACCTTCGGTGCTAACATTTTGAAACAGGGTCGTTTTTTCTCTCCATGTTTGTTGCATCCGGACGGATCGGGAACTCCGCCGTGCCCCGGCTGCAACCGCAACCGGGAGAGACGGCATGGCCGGAACGACCCTCACCGACGCCCGCGTGCGGGCACTCAGGCCCCGCAAGACAGCCCGCGATGTCCGGGACGGCAAGCTCAAGGGCTTCGGCATCCGCGTGCTGCCCTCGGGCCGCAAGCGCTTCTTCATACATTGCCAGCATGAAGGGGAGCGTGTCTGGAAGATCGTCGGCGACGCTGCCGAGATCCGCGTCGACGAGGCGCGCACCTGCGCCCGCGGGATGCTCGCCTCCATCAGGCGAGGCGAGGGAGTTTCCGGGGCCGGGGAGACGCGCTTAGAGGATTTCGCCGAGACCGTGTTCCTACAATACGAGCGAGTCTGGAAGCGGGGCACGCTGGCGGTCAACCGGAAGTATTTCAAGCAGCAGATCCTGCCTCACTTCGCCGGCCGCTCGGTCGCCGGGATTGATCGCCGCGAGGTGCGCGACTGGTTCGCCGCGCTCCGCGCCACCCCTGTCGCCGCCGACAGGTCCATGCCGGTCTTGTCGGTCATCATGCGCGAGGCTGAAGTGGCGGGGCTCAGGCCCGAAGGCTCCAACCCCTGCCGGGGCATCCGGCGCTATCGCCGCAAGGGGCGCGAGCGGTTTCTCTCCGACGAGGAGATCCGCCGTCTGTCGGCGCGATTGTCTGCGCTTGCGGACCGTTTCCCGCTGCAGGTCGCGGCCATCCGCCTTTTGCTGCTGACCGGGTGCCGGAAAGGGGAGGTTCTCGGCCTCCGATGGTCCGACTACCGCGAGGGACACCTGTTCCTGCGCGATAGCAAGTCCGGTCCGAGAACCGTCTGGCTGTCGCAGCCCGCACGCGACATCCTCGGCGGCCTGGAGCGGGCGGGCCCCTGGGTGTTCGCGGGCCCGGGTCGAGCCCGACCGCCAGACTCGGGCGCGCTCGACCGTTTCTGGCGCAGGCTCCGCGCCGAGGCCGGATTGACCGACGTGCGTCTTCACGATCTTCGACACACGCATGCCAGCATCGCGCTCAGGCAGGGCGTGACGGTCCTCGCCATCGGACGCCTGCTCGGTCATGCCAGCCCCGAGACCACCCTCAAGTACACGCACCTCGCCGACAGCATGGTCGCCGATGCCGCAGAAATCGTCGGCAAGGCGCTGGGGGAGTAAACCATGGCAGGACCGAAACGCGTGCGCCTCACCGACGCCGCCGTGTCTCGCCTGCGGCCTAGTGAGCGGGAATATACCGTGTGGGATACAAAAGTGCGCGGGCTCGGGGTCCGGGTCCGATCCACCGGCGGAATGAGCTGGGTCTTCCTGCGGCAAGACGCGAACGGATCGAGACGCGTGTCGCTCGGCCCGGTGGAGACCGCGAGCGTCGCCGAGGCGCGCCAGGCGTGCCTCGTCCGGCAGGCCGCGCCTGAACCGGAGGACAGGACCGCTCCCAAGCGTGCCGTTCCCCTGTTGCGCGACTTCGTCGCCGGCGAGTGGAAGGAGGCCAACTTCGACAGATACAAGCCCTCGTCCAAGAGCGGCTTCCGGGCCCTGCTCGACGCCCGCATCCTGCCGGCCTTCGGCTCGAAGCGGCTCGACCGCATCGCTCCGACCGAGATCAGGCGCTGGTTCGACGATTTCAGCCGCACCGCCCCCGGCAATGCCAATCACGGTCTTGCTCTCCTGCGGCAGATCCTGAACTTCGCCGGCGCCCGCGGCTACCTCGACACCAACCCGGCTCGCGACATACAGAGAAACCGGCGCCCGGTGCTCACCCGCTTTCTGTCGCGCGAGGAAGTCGGCCGTCTACACCGCGTGCTTGACCGGCAAACCGGGAGGGACCAGCGGCAGCAGGCCGACATCATACGCCTGCTGCTGCTGACCGGATGCCGCAAGGGCGAGATCGTGCAGCTCCGCTGGTCGGAAGTCGACGACGGCCGCCTGATCCTCCAGGAGAGCAAGACCGGGCGGAGGACGGTTCCCCTTAGCACGAAGGCCCGTGCGGTTCTGGAGCGTCAGCCGCACGGGACAAGCCCCTTCGTCTTTCCCTCGCCGCGCGATCCGTCGCGGCCGCGCAGCCGCAACCTCGCTCTCTGGTACCGGGTGCGGTGCGAGGCCGACATCGAGGACGTGCGCCTTCACGACCTGCGTCATACGGTGGCGAGCCACGCGGTGATGAACGGCGTGCCGGTGCCGGTCGTGTCCCGGCTGCTCGGCCACTCCAATATACGAATGACGCTGCGCTACGCCCACCTCGGAGACCGCGACATCGAGCGCGCCGCCGAAACGGTCGGACAGGCGATCGCCGCGATCACGAACGGCCAGGACGAGACTTGAGCATGATCGCCGATGTGATGAATACTCGAAGCAAGCCACGTGGGCGGTGTCAAGAAAGGTCGTTACCGGCGTCTTTCCGTAGGCAACCATCCGGGGTAGGCCGTCTCTTCGGAACGGGGGAGTTTTGGCAGGGTGAGCCAGCTTGAGCGAAGCGAGCTACGTGCCACCGCCTGCCGACGAACTCATGGCCTGCCTCGACGCCTTGGAGCGGTTTCTTCATGACGACACCCTGCCGCCGCTAATCCATGCCGGCCTCGCACACGCACAGTTCGAGGCCATTCATCCGTTTCTCGACGGCAACGGCCGTGTCGGCCGCCTGCTCATCACTCTCCTGCTGGTGCAGCGTGAAGTGCTGCCGTCACCGCTCCTCTATCTGAGCGCATATTTCGAGGAGACGCGCGAGGACTACTATACCCGTCTGCTCGCGGTGACGCGGGAGGGGGCGTGGGAGAAGTGGCTCAACTATTTCCTGCGCGGCGTCCGACTCCAAGCCGACGACGCAATCGATCGCATGGAGGAGATCGACGGCCTGTTCGAGGATTGGCGGGAAGAGCTGGCTGGCATTCAATGCGGGCGACCGGAGAGGGTGCTGCGCCCCTTCGTCGAAAATCCCTATTGGACGGTGGGCGGGATCGCGAAAGAGCTGGATGTGGCCTATACGACGGCTCGGCGCGCCATCGACCGGCTGGAGATGGCCGATGTTGTCTCACCCGTCGGAGACGCAAGACGCAACCGCGTCTATTGTGCACGTGAAACGCTCGAAATTCTGATCGCCTGTTGCTCGGCGTGCAATTGTGACCCCCCAGTATCGAGCCACTTCAATAGCTTATCGCGCCATTCGGCGCGCAACCCACGTGCCGAGCAACACTTCTTGAGGTCTGGTTGGTCACGCCCACGACATTGCCATGGAGGACGCTTGGCCTGGGGGTCATGAAGCGCGACACGGTTGCCGGGGGCGGCAGAAGATCGATCATGGGAGGGAGCGAAGCCGCGAAGCAGCGAGCACCCTGTCGCGATGAAGGCGTCGGGCTTTGTAAGCTCGTCCGAGAAGTGGCGAACCCGACCGCCGGACTGCTGAACCGGGCCGCGACTGCGGCTGCGCTAATGAGACGGTCAACCGGCGGCCAGGTGATGCGCGACGCGCAGTGCTTGTGCAGCGATGGTGAGAGAGGGGT
Organism: Alphaproteobacteria bacterium; assembly: GCA_965220745.1. GTDB lineage: Bacteria > Pseudomonadota > Alphaproteobacteria > UBA828 > UBA828 > WTGU01. Next base: position 131,914 of record CBDCQT010000005.1, read on the forward strand.
TTACGGCAGCTGAACTCGGTAGAAAACTGGCATCAACGACGTACAGGTTTGGGTGGTCGAAGCTCCTGCAAAAGGGATCGAGTGCCGCCTTCGCGGGATCGTTACCCATCCGAACAGTGCCGCACTGATGGGACGGTGCGCCGCTGTCGAAGGGCTTGGTGAGAATGAGCTGGTAACCCGCGCGGCGAAATATGCGGTGCATGCGATCGACGAGGAGCCCGTGGGCCTTCAGGTTAGTCGGCCGCCAGTCGAGGACGATGTGGCTGCCCTCCAGCAGGACGCGGCTCTCCGATGACGGCAGATCCTCGCTCATGAGGTACCAATCGAGCGCTCGTCGACAGACCGGACGAAGCGCAAACTCGGGAGCCGGGAATGGAAGATTTGCCGCCAGTATTGGCGCGGAGACCTTGCCCAGGAGCTGGACATTGCCCAAGGGTACGCCTGCCTCATCATCGGCGAGGTAGAAGTCGTTGATTGCCAACGTCTTGGCGTGAACCGTGTCGTAACTCTGGCGGACGTCGACAGCAATCATCGCCGTCGCGTTGTGATTCATGAAGTAGCGCCCGACCAGGCCCGCGCTGTTGGCGACGCCACCCTGCCCGTTACGCCGGTCTGAGCGCAAGAGAATGACTGCCGAGTTGACGGCGCCAGCCGCGAGGATTGTCGTCCTAGGGCGTATACGGTGCCCGGTGTTGTTGCGACGATAGACGACGCCGGTGACGTTCTTGCCACGCGGATCGACCTCCAGTCGCTCGACCTTGGCCCCCGTCACAAGGCGCACGTTCGGGAACTCTAAAGCCCTCGCAAGCGGCCCGGTCTCCGCATCGATCTTCCCGCTGAACGTGTCCGGCACAGCGTCCCACGGCGTGGGGGCCCGCCTGAGCCACGCCTTGACGTCGACCGATAGCGGCAGCGGTGCGGGATGCAGACCCTGGCGACGAAGACGCTCGGCCGCGTCCTCTACTTGAGGTTCGTGGGGGACGGGTGGAAAGGGATAGTCCTCGGAGTGGTACGGCTCGGTCGGGTCGTCGCCAAGCTGGCCGCGCACGCTGAACAATTTCTCGGCCTGGCAATACCACGGCTCGAGTTCGTCGTAGCCGAACGGCCACGACTCCGTGATCCCCTCCAGGTGGTCGTGCGCCTCGAAATCCTCGGCGCGAAAGCGGTATAAGACCGCGCCGAAGAATTTGGAGTTGCCGCCCACATAGTAGTAGTTGCCCGGGTTGAACGGCCTCCCGTTGCCATCGAGCCAGGTCTCATCGGGACGAAACACGCCACGCCTGAAGATCGCGGCGAGGTCGCGCGTCTCCGGCGTATCCCTCAGCCGTTCACCGCGTTCCAGAATCACGATTTCGGCACCAGTGGGCGCGAGGCCAAAGGCCGTCGTCGCGCCGCCGATACCGGAACCGACAATGACGAAGTCCGGTAGACCACCCACGGTCTGTCGCTCACGGTCTCGCCGTGGCTCGATCAGGTCCTACGCGACCGTCGGCCCGTCCACGCGCTCACCGCTGTCAACGTCGAACAGACAGGCATGCGCCATGTTGAAGTAGAGGCGGGTCGGCTCCGTCAGTGAGGCGGAAGTATTGGGTCTCAAGCGGCTGACGGTCTCTCTCTCACCCAGTTGGAGAACGCCCAGCGTGTCTGCGCCGGTCGGCTCGATCAGGTCCAGAATGCAGTCGGCGGCGACAAACAGTCCTTCATCTGTCTCCCTGGGCTGCTCTTCGACAATGTGCTCAGGTCGAATGCCCAGGATCACGCCACGGCCGTTCAACGCCGGGTCGACACGCAGACCGCAGGTCAGCTTCAGAGGCTGCTCATTCTCCCGCGTCACGGCCAACTCCCAGCCGCCGTCGGCCCCTTGGCCGAGCGTTGCAGGGATCAAGTTCATGGGTGGCGAGCCCATGAAGCCGGCGACGAAGACGTTCGCCGGGTTCGAATAGATTTCGTACGGGGTGCCTTGCTGCTGGATGATTCCGCTTTCAAGCACGCAGATCTGTGTGGCCATGGTCATCGCCTCGATCTGATCGTGAGTCACGTAGACGAATGTTGTCCCTGTTCTCTTGTGTATACGCTTAATTTCGCTACGCATCTGAACGCGAAGCTTGGCGTCCAAATTTGAAAGCGGCTCATCGAACAGGAAGACCTTCGGGTCGCGCACCAGCGCCCGGCCCATCGCCACCCGTTGGCGCTGACCACCGGAGAGCTGACTCGGCTTGCGGCCAAGCAGGTGACCAATCTCCAGGAGCTCGGCGACGCGTTCGACAGCCTTCCGACGCTCGGCCCTGCGCACGCCCCGCATCTCGAGACCGAAGCTGATGTTCCCAGCGACTGTCATAGTCGGGTAGAGCGCGTAGGACTGGAAGACCATGGCGATGTCGCGGTCCGCCGGCGCTAGGTCGTTCACGACCCTGTCGTCGATCTCGATCGTGCCTTCGGTGATGTCCTCAAGCCCTGCGATCATGTTGAGCAGGGTCGACTTTCCGCACCCCGACGGCCCTACAAGGACCAGGAACTCGCCGTCCCCGACCTCGATGTTGATGTCTTCGAGAACGCGAACGGTTCTGTCGAAGGTCTTACCGACTTGCTTGATGCTGAGACTGCCCATGATGTCGTCCTAGGGGCTCCGGCTCTCAGCGGATGTCATTTGCACGGTGTCTATCCCTTCACTGAGCCGCTCATGAGGCCGCGCACGAAGAAGCGGCCGGCAAAGATGTAGATGAGCAAGGTGGGAATGGCGGCGATGAATGCGCCGGCAAAGTGCACATTGTATTCCTTCACACCAGTCGAGGTGTTGACGAGGTTGTTGAGGGCAACCGTCATCGGATAGCTGTCGAAATCAGCGAAGGAGACCCCGAACAGGAAATCGTTCCAAATGTTCGTGAATTGCCAGATCACGGAGACGATTATGATCGGGCCCGACGCTGGAAGCATGATCCGAAAGAAAATTCTGAAGAGGCCAGCGCCGTCTACCTTGGCGGCCCTCACCAGTTCGTCGGGAAAGGCGATGTAGTAGTTGCGGAAGAACAGCGTGGTGAACCCGAGGCCATAAATCGTGTGCACGAGAATGAGACCCGGAATGGTGCCGGCCAGATGGAGAACACCGAGCACGCGCGCCATGGGAATGAGCACGATCTGGTAAGGAATGAACACGGCACCCAGAAGCGCGAGAAACACCAGCTTGTGCCCGCGAAAGGTCCACTTGGTCAGCACGTATCCGTTGATGGCACCGAGCATCGTCGAAATCACGACGGCGGGAACCACCATGAGAATGGTATTGACGAAGTAGGGGCGCAGTCCGGTGGGGTCGACGCCGACCCGCGCGGTGGACCAGGCCTTCACCCAAGGCTCGACGATCCACTCGTGCGGCAGGCTCATCATTCCGCCGGCCTGAATCTCGGCCAACGGTTTGACCGAGTTCACCAGCATGACATACATCGGGAGAAGGAACAGAATCGCGAACACGATCAGCGTGAAATATAGAAAAGTGCGAAGAATACGCTCTTCAGGAGAGCGTCTTCTGCGATTCATTTCTTGCCCCCGCGCAACTCCCAATAGATGTAGGGCACCACGAAAACTGCAATGAGTGCCAGCATGATGATGGCGCTAGAAGCGCCGATGGCCATCTGGTTGCGCGTGAAGGTGTACTGATACATGAAGACCGACGGCAACCAGGAGGAACGGCCGGGGCCCCCGCTCGTCATGACGACAATAAGGTCGTAGGTGCGAATGGACATATAGATCAGAATGACCAGGACACTGATGAACGTATAGCCAAGCTGAGGAATAATGATGCGCGCGTAGAGCTGGAGCTTAGAAGCGCCGTCAACTCGCGCAGCCTTGAGAATTTCAGTATCGATTCCGCGCAGTCCGGCGAGGAACATGGCCATCACGAAGCCGGTCGTCTGCCAGATTGCGGCGATGGCGATGGTGTAGATCGCGAAATCGCGGTTCTTGATCCAGTCGAAGCTGAAGCTCGCCCAGCCGGCAGCATGCATGACGCTTTCGAGGCCGACGCCGGGGTCGAGAAACCATTTCCATGCCGTACCCGTCACGATGAAGGAGAGCGCCATCGGATACAGATAGATCGAGCGAAAAGTGCCCTCCGCCCGAATCTTCTGATCGATCAGGATGGCCAGGAGCAACCCGAGCGCACAACAGACAACGATGTAAAGGGCGCTGAAGAGCACGAGGTTGACGAGGGCGATGTCCCACGCCCGCAGCGAGAAGAGCGCTTCATAGTTGCGGAAGCCGACACCGCCGTAGCTGGGCAGGATCTTCGAATCGGTAAACGAGATGACCAGGGTGAAGGCGATGAAGCCGTAAACCCCGGTGATGACCAGTAGGACGCCGGGCGACAGAACAATCTGGGGCAGACGGGCTTTCAGGATTGAGCGAACACGCATCTCAGCCGGCAGCCCCTTCGCCCGCGTAAGGTGCAAGCATTGTGGGCGCTGCGGGTGACGTCAAGGGCGGATGCCACCCCGCAGCGGGCGGAAAAGCGGGCAAGCCGCCCGCACCGCAAGGAATTGCGGCGCGAGCGATCGGCCCGGTGGCCGTGACTACAGCTTGGCTAGCGCCACCCCTTCCGCCATTTCTTCGACGGCCTCCTCTGCGTTCAACTCGCCGTTGAAGTAAGCGGTGACCGCGTCGGTAAAGGCGTTCTTCACAGCAGCTCTGTTGGTATGGCTCAGTCCTTGCGAACCTACGAGAGTGCCGTTTGCGTTTGCTTCCTTGAGATGGGCAATACCCTTCTTGCCGCAGTCGTCGAATGCCTCGTCGGTGACGTCTATTCTGGCCGGCACGGAGCCCTTGACGATGTTGAAGGCGACCTGGAACTCAGGATCCAGGATGGCGGACGCCATCTTGGCCTGCGCCGACTGACGCTCCTCGCCGACGTCGAACATCGCGAACTGATCGGCGTTGAAGGTCACATGGCCCTGAGTGCCGGGCACACGGAAGCACAGAAAGTCGTCTCCCGGCACCTTGCCCGCGTTGATGAACTCGCCCTTGGCCCAGTCGCCCATAATCTGGAAGGCAGCCTCGTCGTTGATGACCATGGCCGTCGCCAGGTTCCAGTCACGACCTGAGAAGTTCTCGTCCACGAGTTCGCGGAGCTGTCCCATGCGCCCCAACGCCTTCAGCATCGTATCGGAGCGGATCGCGTCTTCGTCAAGGTCGATGAAGACTTTCTTGTACCATTCTAGGCCGCCGGCCGAGAGGGCGACGGAATCGAACGTGGTGATGTCCTGCCAGTGTTGACCGCCATAGGCGACACCGACGAAGCCTGCGTCCTTCGCCTTCTGGGCGACCGCGATGAACTCCTCCCAGGTCTCCGGCGGCTCGGTCTGGCCGATCGCGTCGAACACACGCTTCGACGCCCAGACCCAGTTGGTGGAGTGCACGTTGACCGGCGCCGAAACCCACTTGCCGTCATGGGTCGCGAAGAATTGAAGTGCCTCCGGAATGAGAGCTGTCCAGTTTTCGCTTTCGGCGACCTCGTTCAGGTTTCCGAGGGCTCCCTGCTCGGCCCACTCGAGAATGTCATAGCCAAGCATCTGCACGGCGGTCGGCGGATTGCCCGCCGTGACCCGCGCACGCACGGCCGTCATGGCCGCCTCGCCGCCACCGCCAGCAACGGGCATGTCATTCCAGACGACTCCCTGCGCCTCCAGTTTTTCCTTGAGAACGGATACCGCGGCGGCCTCGCCGCCCGACGTCCACCAATGAAGCACTTCGACCTCGTCGGCTGCGGTGGCGGCAGCCGGAATCGCCATCGTCGACATGGCTAGGATGCTGAGGAATCGTTTCATTTTGAGCTCCCTCGTTCGATCTCTGATGCCTGTGCCACGATGATTTCCGCCGTGGCGCGTCAGGTATTGTCGGGACCCGGGTTCAGCCCGCTCCCTATGAGGCGAGTTTGCGAGCCAGTTCGGAGAAACTCAATTTCGCAAGGCGTTGAAATATGGCGCAGTATTGCGTACTCTGTGCGACATAGCGCATAAAACTGAGGGTCTACATGGACGAGGCGACCCGTCGTGTGGCGACCGAGAACATCCGGAGGCTCGTCCGCGCGCGCGGTAACATCTCCCAGGTTTGTCGGCGCCTCGGCATCAACAGGCAACAGTTCAACAAGTATCTGACCGGCCAACATCTCCCCTCTCAGCGAAATCTGAACCAGATCTGTGCGTTCTTCGGCGTGAGTTTCGCCGATCTCATATCTCCGGACATGCAAGTTCCGGAAACGCTTCATCCGTCCGAGTACCTCCAAGGCTACAAAGCGTTCTCCTCTCTAGGGATGATCCAAGACGTGATCGGGAGGTCCGATCGGCGTCGGTTGCGCCAGTTCGAAGGCGTCTACGAGAAGTATCACTATTCGTCAATCTACAGGGGTGACATCGTTCGAGCGGTCACGCAAATCAGCCCTTACGAGGACATCTATGTCTACTCCAATCTTGAGCGTTTCCCAAACAAGGACGATCCAAAGAAGCACGACTACGTTTTCAAGTATCACGGCATCGTATTTTTTGTTGACGAGAGATTATTCATGATGGACATTGAGAAAGTCCAAAAGAACGAACTTACCTTTTCAATTTACACCCCTATTGCCCGGAACCCGGTGAGGTTTTTTTTCGGCGTAACTTCGGGTGTTGCCTCTAATCTCTATCGCGAGCCTTATTCGTCGCGCTCTGTGCTGGACTTCCGAGGAGCCGTGCCGTCGACCAAGGACGCCCTGCGTCGAGCAACCGTTGTGACACCCGACGATCCGTCGATTCCGGCCGAAGCGCTGGAATACCTGAACAGCCGCTGAGGAGAGGCGGCTGCCCGCGCGCAGTCGGGGCCGGCGGACGTGGCGGTCGAAGGAAGGCCTGACGTTCGATCCCGGACTGCAGCAGTGATCAGAAGTGCTGTTCCAACGCCCGGTTCATGGCGTAGTCCGCCTGCTCCTTCTCGTAGTAGGCGGGCGAGGGGAAATCCCACCAGCCGGGTGTGAACGGGCCGGCGGCATCACGCGAGGTCATGACCTCGACCAGGGCCGGGCCACCGCAGGCGAGCGCGCTTTCCAGCGCTGGCTTCAGGTCATCGTCATCGTCGATGCGCCAGCTCTCGACCCCAAACTGCTTTGCGAGGCCGGAGATGTCGGCGCTGTAGGGCTCGCCATTGCCGCCATCCTGGTTGAACTCCGATCCGATGTGACGCCCCATGAATTTGCGCTGACCGCCCCTGATCGACATGTAGCCGCTGTTGTTCTGCACCAGGATAACGACGGAGAGATTGTTCATCGCGGCGACCCCGAGCTCCGGTGCCGACATCATGAAGTCGCCGTCGCCGACAATCGAAACTACTTGCCTGTCTGGGCACGCCAGCTTGGCGCCCAGCGCTGCGGGCACGGCCCAGCCCATCGGTGAGAACGAGCCCGACGTAAGATGCGTGCGAGGATGGTAGACTGGGAACGCTTGTTTGACGGCTCCTTGGGTGTTTCCCGAGCCGACGGTGACGATCCCTTCCCGGTCCATAACGTCGCGGAGGACTTTCAGGGGGCGTTGCGACGTGAACGGTGCCTCCGTCGAATCCCGCCGCGGTGCGAGCATTGCCTCCCATTCGGCTTTGGCGCTCGCGATGTCCCCGAAAAAGGTCTCTCGGCTCGCGAGCGCCTTCGACGACTGAAGATCGGAAATCGATTGCACCATCGCCTCGAGCGTCACGCGGGCATCAGCGACGATGCCGACCTCCGTCGGATAATTCTTGCCGATCTCGTGATGATCGAGGTCGATGTGGATCAGCTTGCCAGGCGGAATGGAGAAGCTGGCACCCTTGCGATAACTGGACGCGGACCAGTCAGTGAAGCGGCAACCCACCGACATCACGACATCGGCGCACGCGGTGATGTTGTTGCCGCAGCTTGTTCCCGTCTGTCCGACCGCGCCGATACAAAGCTCGTGATCTTCGCGTATCGCGCCCTTGCCGTTCCATGTGAATGAAACGGCGGCACCGACCTTCTCGGCAAGTTCGGTAAGCACCTCGCAGGCTCCCGACAGAATTGCACCGCCGCCGGCACAGATCACGGGACGTTTTGCTGAGAGCAAGAGCTCCACCGCCTTGTCGATCGCTCGAGGGTCAGGATAGCTCACTCCGACCGCCATCCGCTTGTCGAGCGGGTGAACCGTGACATCGGCCGTCTCACACTGGAGGTCCATCGGCAACTCGACGTGAACGGGACCGGGACGACCCGACAGCATGGTGTTGAAGGCGCGGTGCATGACGAAGGGGATTTCATCGACGCGCATGGGCTTGTAGGAGCGCTTCGTCACCTGCTCGATGATGTGCGGGAACGAGTTTTCATTCTGCCGCTCCAGCTCCTGCATCACGCCGTGGCCCTTCATGTGCGTGGCTGGGCCACCGTTGATGTAGAACGCCGCCGTTGAGTCCGCGTAGCACGTGGCGAGTCCGATCACGGTGTTGGTCGCGCCCGGCCCGACCGATGTCGTGCACGCCATCGGCGTCCCGCTGGCTCTGAAGTGTCCGTCCGCCATGTGAATGGCGCTCTGTTCGTGCATGACCTGAATGAACGGAATCTCGCTTCCTTCTTGAAGGAATGCATCGAGCAGGCTCCAGTTTCCGTGTCCAGGAATGCCTGCGAGGTAAGTGATTCCGTACTCCTTCAGCGCGCGAGCGACGATTTCGCCACCGGTTAACTTCATGATTTCCTCCGTGTGGCCTTGCGCAAGGCTCGAAGCCGCGAGGGCGACGCCAAGACTGCGCCACACTCAGACAATGCCGATCCTGATTAAAGGTCCCCAAGACCGGGATGTTGGTCAATTTCGCATCGGCGAATTTCTTATGCGGATTTACGCGAAGACCGCTAAAGTTCGCGTATGTTTCGGAAAACTTTCTTACCGACTTTGCGACCCGGCTTTCCCCAATGCCGTGTGCCGGCAATCGCGCATGCCGCGGACAACTTCTGTCCCGATGCTCCCAATTACGACGCACTATGGCGCGCTTTGTGCGCAAGAGAGCGTCAGAAAACAGGATTGTGCGAAATTGACCCAAGATCGTCTTGGGCGACACTCTACGACTGCGGTGGTCGTCCACCCCACCAGAAACGGGAGAACCCCGAATGCCGTCGGATCGGAATGTATCGCGCGACTTGGCGTTCGCCGACAATCATCTCTCGGCGAAGCTGTTCAGCGATGTAGACCGTTTGGAAGCTGACGGTATCGTCGTCAACTTGTCTCCGCGAGCAATCCATGTGGACGGCGACGTCCGAACGCTAATCCAACCATGGCGCTCCACAATCGTGCGAGGAAACCGAATCCTTGAGGCGGAGCGCATCGCGGTCCTACGCATCGAGAGGCTTGAGAACCTTGGCGGCGTCATGTTCCGTGGCTGGGACTGGTTCGGCGATCTATATGCCGGGTTTCCTAGGCAAACGCCCTTGTACATGTCGCCGGTCGACATGGTCGGTCACACCGAAGAGGATCCTTTGGCTTTCACGCGGGAGCGCGAGAGTCGCGAGGAGCTCCATCCGTTTGATGTCGCGCTGAAGTGCTGGTGGTCGCCCAACGAGACGGATTGCTTTATTCACAACGAGCATCCGTTCCTCGAAGTGCACACCCAGGTGCATGGTATGGGCCGCATGCAGAAGTTCCGCGAACGCGATGCGTCCACACTCTACGAAGACGTTGTCATGGCGCCAGGCTTCACCCATGAGCCGTTCTGCACAGTGGCGGGTGAGAAGGAATGGGCCTACCCTTGGCACCGCTACTACACGGACACGGAGAGCATCTGGCTCGCGATCGAATTGCACCCCGTGTGATGCGTTGGCGCGTTCCCGAGGATGTCTTGTGACGGCGATCGTTGGCGACCATACACGCCGAGGCCTGCGCCGCGCCACGGCTCCTGAAATCACGCCCGCCTGATCCGTCCCGCTGCCCGCCGCTGACTCCGCCCCATCCGCTCACGGTCGCTCCGCTCCCGGCAGCGCGACCGCCGCGCGCAATCCGCCTTCCGCGCGGTTCGCGAGCATGATGTCTCCCCCGTGGCCGCGCACGATGCTGCGCGCGATGGCAAGCATGGATGCGAGCAGGAACCCGGTGGTCCGCGCGATGTTCTCTCCAACGGGTCGGTCTACATCGTCTCTGGTGGACCCGATGGCGACTCTTGAAGGAGCCTGGGCTGCAGCCGATTCCTGCATGAGCGATGTAATCGAGATCGCCCGCCAAGACCTCAAGATTGACAAGACAGCGACATTCCCCTGTCGGAATTCGGCTTCTCCCCCGGATGTTGCACTGCGGTAGGCACTATCCGACATGATTCCCACATTGATCTACTTGTAGTTCGCGGTCGCTTGGACTCCCGGTCAGGGCCGCGCCCCGATCCGTCGGGGCGACCTCGACTGCGACTTGTGTCCCTGGATTTTGTCGGCTGCAGCCACTATGTGTTTTGTGCATACCGCCTCCGGACCGAGTAGTCGGGCAAGCCTTCTACCATGATCTCGAAAGCGAGCTTGCCTTCGTAAGTCCCGACATCATCCATCGCTTCGTCGTCCAGCGAGCCCCCCCAATCGATATGCAAGATCCGTTCGATCTCCGCGGAATCCCGCCGCCTTCCAAATGGTAGCCGCCGCTCACACTTCGGAGCGCGGCACGCCCTTCAAACTCCGCTGTCTCTCCATCGACCTTGAGGTGAGCAAGGACGACGGCCGCATCCACGCCTTCGGCGCCGTGCGCGGAGATACCGACCAAGGGCATTCCGGCAGCGGATCGACAGCGGCTCTTGCGAAGCTCGACGACATTGCCGACGGCGCGTCCTTCGTTCTCGGCCACAACCTGATCGCCTTTGACCTGCCCCACCTTAGGTCAGCGAAGCCCGACCTGCGGCTGCTGTCTCTGCCAACGGTGGACACGCTGCGTCTCAGCCCCCTCGCGTTTCCCCGCAATCCCTATCACCACCTGGTCAAGCATTATCAGGACGGCGGCCTCAAACGAGGCCGGATCAACGACCCCGAACTCGACTCCCGTCTCGCGCTGGAGCTATTCCGCGACCAGCGGAAGGCACTGCGCCGAGCGAAGCCCGACCTGCTTGCGGCCTGGCATTGGCTGACGACGCCGGAGTTCGGGGGCGTAGACAGCGCTCTCGACGACCTCTTCGCCGAGATACGTGGCGCGCGTCGCCCCACAGACGCCGAGGCCCGCGCCGCGATGGGCCGCCTGCTTGACGGCTCGGCCTGCGCGACCCACGGACGGGGGGCCGTGGCGGCCGCAGCGAACGCGCACTGGCCGTTCGCCTACGCGCTGGCGTGGCTCTCGGTGGCCGGCGACAACTCGGTGGTGCCGCCCTGGGTGCGTCACCAGTTTCCGGATACCGGGCGCCTCGTGCACTGGCTCAGGGATGCGGCTTGTACCGACCCCGCCTGCGGCTGGTGCCGTGAGCGGCACGACGCCCGCAAGGAACTGAGGCGCTGGTTCAATTTCGACAATTTCCGTCCGGAACCGGAGCACGACGACGGCCGCCCGATGCAGCAGGCCATCGTGGAAGAGGCGATGGCGGGCCGGCACGCGCTCGGCATCCTGCCCACCGGCACGGGCAAGTCGCTCTGCTACCAGATCCCGGCGCTCTCCCGCTACGACAAGACCGGCGCGCTGACGGTGGTGATCTCGCCCCTGGTCGCGCTCATGGCGGACCAGGTGGCGGGGCTGGAAGCGCGCGGCATCGACTCCTGCGTGACGGTCAATGGTCTGCTGTCGATGCCCGAGCGAACCAAGGCGCTGGACCGGGTGCGGCTCGGGGACGCAAGCATGCTGCTCATCTCACCGGAGCAGCTTCGCAGCCGCTCACTGCGCCGGGTTCTGGACCAGCGCGAGATCGGCGGCTGGGTGCTCGACGAGGCTCACTGCCTGTCGCGCTGGGGCCACGACTTCCGGCCCGACTACCGCTACGTGAGCCGCTTCATCCGCGAGAAGGCCGGCAAAGAGCCGATCCCACCGCTTCTGTGTCTCACTGCGACCGCCAAGCCGGACGTGAAGGAGGACATTGCGCGGCACTTCCGCGAGAAACTCGGCATCGAGCTCACCATCTTCGATGGCGGCGCCGAGCGCGATAATCTCGACTTCACGGTGATCCAGACCACGGGCGGCGAGAAGTTCGCCCACATCAGTCAGGTGCTGGAGTCCCATCTGCCGCCGGATACCCAGGGCGGCGCCATCGTCTATTGCGCGACGCGCCGGCGCAGCGAGGAGGTGGCGGAGTTCCTGCAACTGAAGGACGTGGCGGCCGAGCACTTCCACGCCGGCCTCTCGCCGGAGATCAAGAAGGACGTGCAGCGGCGCTTCATCGGCGGGAAGCTGCGCGCGATCGCGGCGACCAATGCCTTCGGCATGGGCATCGACAAGAAGGACGTGCGGCTGGTCATTCATGCGGACATTCCCGGCTCGCTGGAGAACTATCTGCAGGAGGCAGGCCGCGCCGGGCGGGACCGGAAGGCTGCGCGCTGCGTGCTGCTCTACGCGCCCGACGACGTGGAGCGCCAGTTCGGCATGTCGGCGCGCTCGCGGCTCACCCCACAGGAGATCCAGGGCGTGCTTCGGGCGCTCCGCAACCTCGACCGGAAGAAGCGCTATGGCGGCGACGTAGTGGCTACCGCCGGCGAAATCCTCGGCGAGGATGAGGAGCACGCCTTTGTCCGCGATTCCGCCACCGACGACACCCGCGTGCGCACGGCCATCGCCTGGCTGGAAGAGGCCGAGCTGCTGAGCCGCGAGGAGAACGTGGTCCACGTTTTCCCTTCCTCGCTGCTGGTGGATTCGGTGGAGGAGGCCCGCGAGAGACTGGCGCGGGCGAACATCGCCGACGCCTATCGCCGCCAGTTGCTGCGCATCGCCACCGAGATCATCCAGGCGGGCAAGGACGAGGGAATCACCACCGACGACCTGATGGCGGCCTCCGGGCTATCCCCCGAAGGCGTGCGCGGCGCCCTCTACGACCTCGAACGCTTCGGCATCGCCACCAACGAGACCGCGATCACTGCGTTCGTCCATGCCGGCATCGAGCGCTCGTCGCAGAAGCGGCTCAAACAAGCTGCAGAACTGGAGATCGCGCTGATCGCGCTGATGCGCGAAGCCGCGTCGGACCAAGGCAAGGGCGATACCGCCGTGCTGCATCTACGCGTCGCCGCGCAAGCTCTCCAGGACGCGGAGCTGGCCAATCCGCTGCCGGAGCGGCTCTGGCGCATCGTGCGCGGTATTGCCTACGACGGCCGCGGCGAGGACGGCGCCGCTGGCAGCCTCTCGGCGCGCAAGCTGGATGCAGAGACGGCGCGGATTACGCTGCGGCGCGAATGGGACAAGCTCGAAGAGACGGCACAGCTTCGGCGCGAGGCCGCCGGGCAAGTGCTGAAGCACCTGCTCGCCCGCCTACCGAAGGGACGCCAGGGCACCGACCTGCTGGCCGAGACCAGGCTCGGCAAGCTGCTGCAGGCGATCGAGGCCGACATCGCCCTCAAGGGCAAGGTCAGGTATCCCGAGAAGCTTCTCGACCGCGCGCTGATGTGGCTGCACGAGCTGGAGGTGATCCGCCTCAACAAGGGCCTTACGGTGTTCCGCTCGGCCATGACCGTTCGCCTTAAGCGGCGCGAGCAGCACAACTTCGTCAAGGCCGACTTCGAGGAGCTGGCGCGTCACTACGACGGACAGGTCCTGCAGGTTCACGTGATGAAGAGCTTCGCCGAACGCGGTCTCGCCTCCATGCGGGACGCGATGGGGCTGGCGATGGACTATTTCACGCTGAACGAGGGCGCGTTCCTCGACCGTTGGCTGCCGGGGCAGGACAAGGAGATCGGCCGCCAGACCACGCCCGACTCATGGCGGGTCATCGTCGAGAGCCTGGGCAACCGCGACCAGCAAGATATCGTCACCGACACTCGTGAGCAGACCAACGTGCTGGTGCTGGCCGGGCCCGGCTCGGGCAAGACGCGGGTGTTGGTGCATCGCATCGCCTATCTCGTCCGCGTGCGGCGGGAGAATGCGCGCGGCATTCTCGCGCTCGCCTACAACCGCCACTCGGCAGTCGATATCCGGCGCCGCCTGCACGCGCTCATCGGCGACGACGCGCGCGGCGTGACCGTGCTCACCTGCCACGGGCTCGCCATGCGCCTCGCGGGCGCCAGTTTCACCGGCCGGGCGGAGCAGCCCGACGACGAGGTATTCCGGGATGTGCTGCGCCGTGCGGTGGAGCTGCTGCGCGGCGAGGGCCTGCTGCCGGAAGAGGCGGACGAGCAGAGGGAGCGGCTTCTGGCCGGGTTCCGCTGGATCCTGGTGGACGAGTATCAGGACATCGGCCCGGTCCAATACGAACTGATCTCCGCCTTGGCCGGGCGCACGCGTGAGGACGAGGCCGGCAAGCTCACGCTCTTCGCCGTCGGCGACGACGACCAGAACATCTACGCCTTCAACGGCGCCTCGGTGGAGTTCATCCGCCGCTTCGAGCAGGACTACGGACCGAAGCCCCGCTATCTGGTCGGCAACTATCGCTCGACTGGCCACATCATCGCGGCAGCCAACGCTGTGATCGAGCCGGCACAGGACCGGATGAAGTCCGGGCATCCCATCCACATCGACAAGGCGCGTGCGAAGGAGCCGCCGGGCGGCGCGTGGGAGGCTCTCGACCCGGTGGGGCGTGGGCGAGTCAGTATTCTGCCGGGAGGCCGCGATCCGATCACGCAGGCTCAGGTCGTGATGGGGGAGCTGCTGCGCCTGAAATCCCTGCCGTCTTCCAACCTCGACTGGTCGCGGAGCGCGGTAATCGCGCGTGAGTGGAAATATCTGGAGCCGGTACGCGCGTTCTGCGAAACGCACGACATCCCGGTGCAGATGGCCAACGAGGAAATCCCGAATTTCTGGCGCCTGCGGGAGACCCGCAGGTTCGTCGATTGGCTGCGCGCACGGGAGCCCCGCGTCGTCGACGGTGCAGCTCTACACGGGTGGGCCGAGGCCCGCCCGTCCGGTCCCTGGTACGACCTGCTGCGGCATGCCATTGAGGAGCACACGTTAGAGACCGGCGGCGGAGATGTGCCGGTGAGCCATGTCATCGAATGGTTGGCCGAGTGGGGTCGGGAGATTCGCCGACGCCAGCACGGGCTTCTGCTGCTGGCCGGCCACCGCGCCAAGGGGCTCGAGTTTGACCATGTCGTCGTCCTGGACGGCGCCTGGGATCGGGTGGGGCACCGCGAGGACCCGGACGCACCGCGCCGGCTCTATTACGTCGCCATGACCCGCGCGCGGCAGACCCTCGCGCTCGCGCGCTTCGACGGCGCGCACCCCCTGCAGAACGCGCTGCGCGACCATCCCTCGGTGATGTGGTGCCAGCCGAACGCGCTACCGCCTGCTTCGCCCGAGCTCCTGTATCGCCACGTGCGGGCCACGCTTGAGGACGTAGACCTCGGCTTCGCCGGGCGCCGGAGCGAGCGTGATCCGATCCACCGCGCCATCGCCACGCTCAAGCCCGGCGATTCGCTGGAGACGCGCATCACGAAACAGGGGCACTGGGAATTGCTGAGCCCAACGGGCTCGCGGGTGGGGTGCCTTGCCAAGAGCTTCAAGCCACCCGCCGCCGTGCGCTGCCGCTCCGCAGAGGTACTGGCCGTCATCGGCTGGAGCCGCGGGGCATCGGAGCCCAAGTACCACGACAGCATCCGATGCGATGCCTGGGAGGTGGTGGTGCCGGAACTCGTATTCGAGCCCGCGACGCCAATACTTGGATGAGAGGTTGTCTTGCTTGACGCGCTGCATGCCGCTCTGGCGCTCCGCGCGCAGGGAAGCTCGGTTCACGGACGCACATCCGCATGACCTGCGCCACTCGTTCGCAAGCCACGCGGTGCTGCAAGGCCTCCCGTTGCAGGTCGTCTCCTGCATGCTCGGCCACAGGTGGCCGAGCTTGCCACTGTGGCACGCCCGTGTCGGCGACTGCGAGACCGAAGCAGCAGGAGAATGCATCGGGATGGCGATCACAATGGCGTTGGATGGCATTTAATTTGGAGATGCCAAGCGCGGCCGCGAAAGCGTGCCCGGTTGGGCTCATGTAGCAGGCGGTGGAACTGACGGGTTTCGTGACACGTAGCTTGGTCGCTTGGGTCGCGACGGCCTGCCTGTCTTATGTAAGAGAGGAGAACGCCGGCGCCATCAATCAGTTGGTCTTGGGCGACTTTGCCGAAGCGGAAGGAGACCGGCGGTCAGCCTTGCCAAGCAAGGTCGCCTCCACCATTGTCGGATCAAGCCACGAGGAACGTGGTGTCACAATCGCCTAGCTTGGTCCCGGTAACATCAGCGGATGAACCTTGGAGAGCTTTCTTGATCTCGGCGAGTGGCTTGTCGTCGCCATCCTTGAATTCGCCTATCTGCTCACGGGCGATGAAGCTGCGCCAGGATGGGTATCGCTCGGGCTGATAACTCTGCTGGCCGTCTTGTTCGTCTGGCATGGGCATTCCATGCGGCGATTCCGTCGGGCAGTTGCCGGCGCCCGACAGATACTCAACGTCCAATATGGTCGAAAGATTACGGGCGATCATCTGATAAAAGTTGATCGTGAATTCGAGCAATTCCAGGCGCGGTCTGGACCGCGAAGCCGTTTGGCAACTGCTTGGAGAGAGTTTAGGGAAACAACCATTACCCCTGAGCGCGACGAAGATGCATTGGCAAATACGGAGCGCCCAGTAACGTTTTTCAATCGCGAAGAGCTTGGTGTGGATGGCGGAGTATGGAGGTATGTTCCGACGTTCTTTGTCTCTATAGGACTGCTTCTAACATTTCTCGGCTTAGTGGCCGCTCTGCACCAAACAGGTCAAATACTGGACGCAGCACCCGCCGACGGCGAAACCACGACCGAAGGATTGAGGACTCTTCTCAATATTGCTGGCGCAAAATTTATTATGTCGTTGACGGGATTGTTTTGTTCGATTGTTTTCACTATGATGCTACGTTATTCTGGAAAAAGAACAGACAAGACACTACACGGATTGTGCGCAGATATAGAGGATGGCTGTGTTTTCTTGAGCGAGCAAAGAGTGATGCGACAAATGTTAGAGCAAGCAAAGGAGCAAACAAGCCAATTACAATCGTTCAGCACGGAATTGGTAGCGCAGATCGCGAAGCCGCTTCAGGACGACTTGCCGAGGACGATCCGGGAGTCGATCCAGGAGGCTATCGCACCAGCGATGGAAAAGATATCGGGAAGTACGAGTCAGGGAATCACACGCCTAGCCGGGGACGTAAGCGAGAAGCTTGCGAGTGGAATTCAGGATTCTGTACAAGCTATGGGCGGTGCCATCGACGAGATTCGCCAGAGTCTTGAAGAAGTCACCAGCCGGTTAGACCAATCAACGAAAACGATCCAGACGCTGACGCAAAGCGTTCAGGAGAGCGCGACGAAGGCAGCCGAAGCAAGTGGACGGGAGATCCAATTCTCCGGTCGTCAAGTGGCGGACGCGATGCGTCTCAACCTTCTGGATCCGGTCAATCACCTAGCCGAGAGGGTCGAGGGTCTCTCTGCCCAGGTCGAGGCGGCCACGGAACAGCTTGAAAAGTATGCGGGCGCTGTAGGCGGGAGCACCGCCGTCGTGCAATCAGCCAATGAAGAACTCGGGCGATCGACGGAAGCGTTGGTCGAGGCGGCCGATCCTGTACGTGGCGCCGTCGTCGGGATCGAGGCCGCGAGCCGTTCGATGGGTGATCGGGTGGAGGCGGCTTCCGAGGCTATGCAGTCCACGACGAAGCAGACGGAAGCCATAATGCGTGGCGCACAAGAGGCAATCGATGCGTCACAGAACGCGGTACAGGAAGGGCTCGACTCCTTCGAGAGCGCTGTGGGGCAATTCAAGGAGATTATTGAGCGCTATAAGGAGATTGACCGCAACCTCGGCGACGCCTTCGAAGAGATCGAGGGAGCCGTTCAAGTCAGCATCAGGGAGATCGGGACGTTCCAACGCACAGTGAACGAGGAATTTGGAAAGGCGCTCAACCGGCTCCAGGCCGTAATCGCCCAAGCCGAACCGTTTACGCCACGCGCAGACGAGTAGTCCACGATGGCGGCCGTCTTCCCACGCAATCGGGCCCGCGAGGAGGAAGGCGAATCCGTCTT
The DNA here is from genome assembly GCA_965220745.1 of Alphaproteobacteria bacterium. GTDB lineage: Bacteria > Pseudomonadota > Alphaproteobacteria > UBA828 > UBA828 > WTGU01. The sequence continues at coordinate 150,043 of CBDCQT010000005.1, forward strand.
CGTTTCGATGACGGATCTGACTGTGTCGTTCCTGTTCATAATTCTGATTCTTCTGGCCTTCTTTGCAACCCAATACAAGCCAGAGGAAACGGTTTCGCGGGACGAGTACGACATTCTCATCGTACAACTCTCCAACGCTCGCGACGCGATTGAGCGGCTGGAAGAAGAACTCTCAACCGCCCAAGAGTATATCGACGATCTCGAGCAAGAGCGACGCCAATATAAAGCCCGCCTCGTCGAGAGAGGCCGGATAATCTCTGAGTTGCGTATGGAGATCAGTACGCTAAGGGGAAATCTCGCTCTACTTCGTGCCTCGGAAAACGCGCTACGAGAAAGACTCGAAGAGCTAGCACCGGATAGAGCGCCGGAGGGCAGCTTTGAAGATGTATCGGCTGAGCGGGACGCCGCCCATAGGCGTGCAGAGGCACTTGCGGTCGAAATCACTCGCCTGAATGTGGCCGTCGCAACTCTAGAGAGCGAAATCGCGCGATTGCTGGAACGCATCGCTGAGCTGACAACACCGGACCCTCTTGCTGCCTACCTCGAGAGCGCGGCATCCGCACGAGCGGACTTGCTGAAACGATTGGCGGAGCGAATTCAAGAGCAACTTCCTGGCATCCGCGTGACGGTCGTGGCCGCCGATGGTGTGATTCGTTTCCGCGGCGACGACCTGTTTGCGTCCGGGCAATGGCGCGTCCACAGCGGCAGTACGGCCGAGCGGGTCGCGCGGGCGGTAGCGGACGCACTGGCCGATACGCTTCCCTGCTACACGGTGGGTACCCGCGCTGCGTTCGATACGACATGTAACAGTGCCTTCGCCGCCATCGAGACAATTCAAATCGAAGGTCATACCGACGACACACCCCTCAGCATCGGACTTCGAGAGCGAGAGCGGATGCTGGACAACCGTGACCTCTCCGCGCGCCGAGGTGCCGAGACCCTGCGCGCCGCGACCGATCGATACCGGCCCGAGCTGCTGGAATTCCGCAATTTGGAGGGACAGCCGGTTCTGTCCTTCGCCGGTTATGGCGCCATGCGGCCCGTCGCTCACGGCGACACGTCCACGGCGAAAGCCGCGAACCGGCGGATCGACATCCGATTCATTCTTCAGACCCCGCAGAACCTACGCGAGGTCGAAGAGATACGGTCGCGGCTTGTAGACAACCACCCGAAGCTGCCTGCGGTCGAGGACATGAGACCCTGATGACTTCGACTTCATTATCAGAGCTCGTGAGAAACCGGCGCCCTATTTCGCTGCTCCGGATGCCTACGAAGCCCGATCATGTATGCCAAGCGTCCGAGACGATCCACCGCCGCTGGCGAGATACGGAGATCGAAGAGACGAAGGAGAACCCTGAGGCATTGGCTCTGGAAATGGACCATCGACGCAGAAGGGACGACTGGGAGTGCTTCTATTGGGCGGACGCGACGCGTACCGCACTCGCCTTTCTCGGTACCGGTCTGTGGCGGGAAAAGCGGTTCGCACTGCTACTTGACTTGCTTCTCAATCAAGTCGGCCCCGGCGGAAACCGCGTCTACACTCGTGCCATGTTCCGCAAGTACCTCGAAACATTCGATCAACGATCCGCTCTGACACGCCGGTTCGCCGAACGGCTGGCCCGCGCCTTCGAGGATGACGCGTTGCGTGTGGCGGATATGCCAATCGGACCATTGGTTCATCACCTCCATGTTTTCGATGTCGATTTCGCCCCCCAGGCGATCGCCGCCCACATGGAGACGCACGCGCCGCCTTTTCGCGCTTTGCGAGAGGCGGGTGTGGAAGCCCCGCACGGAGATGGGCTCATGCAGCGGGCGCATCGGTTGTTCGTCCAGGCGTTGGCGCCACGGATCAAGAACGGGGACTTCACCGCCGCCGAAACTCTGCTCGAGTGGCTCAATCCACCCGAGGTCGAGACTTCTCTTCAGGGTGGTGCGGGCGACGCTCTCAATGCTCTCTTGTTACCGTGGCACACACGTGACCCTGACGAACAGCTCAAGAGCACGATCAAGTCCCGTCTAGTTGATGCTTATGGTGACCCACGCACCGAAACTACAGGTGCGTGGGCCGCATGCTCAGGTGACGCGCGTCGCGTGATTCTGAAATGGCTGGTAGGCGCGACAATTAGGGTGTTTTTCGACATCGTTACCCGAGCAGATCGCACGCATATGTGGACTAATCGCAAGAGGCTCTGGATCGATCTTGATGAAGAGGATCGCATCACGGAAGCGTGGTTCGCTCTGAGCCGCGCAGGTGCGAGTATCGCACGAGATTTGGCCAGAAAGCGGGATGACCCTAGTCTTGAGAAATTCTCTAAAAATGACTCCCGGAATGCAAGTGATCGCAACAAATGCCTGTTAATAATGAAGATTGACGGACAGTGGGTGGTTGAAGGATCGCATAATTTTAAAACCCATGTTTTCTCACGCAGAGATCAGTTATCTGTGACGCCGTATGAGCCTTCGTACACTTGTGAACAATTCCGCGAGATACGAGGGAAGAACGAGCCTAAGCGTTTTGGACATTGGAGCATAAGCGCATGGCGCGATAACGTTTTGATGGCGCTCCAAGAATGATCCGGATTAGCCATACCTACGACGACAAGCGCGTTATCTTCACAGCCGAGGGCGCTATGCCCGGTATGCTTGGCCGCTTGTTCGGAGGGAACAAAGAATCCGGGAACGTCGATGACTGGGTCGCCGGCGACGCCATCAGATGCAGCGCACTCGGGGCGTTGCGCATGTTTGGCGAAGACCATCCCAGAACGGTAACTGTCGAGACCGACCGTATGGAGGTCGCCCACATCGCCGTTGCGTCGCTTGACTCAAGCCAGGCACGGGCGCTCGGCCTTCCCGGCCGACCTCCCTATGTCTTCACCGCCGATACAAGCGGGGTCATCGGCTCGCCCGCTTTTGCGCTGAACACTCGCTGGCTCGACGCTGGCACCCCGATTCCAGCGCGTCGGCGTGGTGCGTTTTTGGAAACATCCCGTGGTGTGTACCTCATTCCCGAACCGCTCTATTCCGCTACCGAGCTGGCAGACGGCTTTGACGCGGGTGCTGTCGATCTGCCGGGCCACTGGGCGGCCCTCGCTGACTTCCGGCGCTTACTAGACCCGGAAGCCGCCGGCGCCGATTCCGCCGCCCTCAGCCGCTTCCTCCAGGACCTACGCATTTACACGGGCGCAGCGCTCTCCTTAGCGCTCACTGGAACACCTGACGACATGGATTTCGACCCAGTGCTCTATGACGTCGAAACTGCGAACGACGCCGCAGACGAAGGCCGATCGCTGACCGAGAGCGACGGGATGCTCCAGGAAGAGGAACTTCGAATATTTCAGAAGCATGCGAGAATGGGCTTTCGTGCATTCGCCGCAGCCAAGAGAAGCTATCTGCTCGGCAGGAACACTTACCTCATCGTCGACGAAGATCTCGAAACCGTCCTTCAGATTGTGCGTGAGAAGCAGCGGGCGGGACCGGGGGAGCGTAGAGCCTTTGCCGCCAACCCGCGCGCGGTCATCATCGAACGCTTGGCCGAGATATCGCGCGCGCGCGGAGACGGGACGGGGCGAGCGGAGGAGGATGCCGGCGAAGAAGACGCCGAAGCCCGTGCGGCGGCCTTGTTCATCGAGACGCCAGAATATGCAGATCGAGCGATCGGAATCGGTTTGTGGGAGAAGCCGCAACTCGAGTTTTTGCCGCACGTGCCGAACGTCTGGCTGCCAGAAACCTTCGCATTGGAACTCGGGGGTGTCTGGGTCCACCTTGATCAAGAGGCCGTGGTGGACCTGCGAAAAAAGGTCGATCAAGCGATCGAAGAGGGCGAGGCGCATGTGGAGCACAAGGGCCAGCGCATCCCCGCGACGGCCGAAGTGCAAAAGAAACTATCGGACGCCATCGGGACCGAACGGCCTGGCGGCGAGGACGATGACGGCAAAGACGAAACCGCAAAAGGAAAGCAAGAGGCGCTCGGGAAGATTGTAGTCAACGTTGAGGAAAATTTCGTCGAGGAGAATTGGCCTGCCGATGACATACCGCAACGCCAGGCATTCATCCAGCCTGAGCAGTCAAAGAAAATTGGTACAACGCTGCTCCCTCATCAACAAATTGCCCTGGAGTGGCAGATCGCGGCGTGGCGGGCTGGTCTCCCCGGTGTGCTGAACGCGGACGATCAAGGGCTAGGAAAAACACTCCAAACGCTCGCCTTTCTCGCCTGGCTGCACGGAAATATGGAGAGGGGGCCGTCAGCAAAACGCAAACCCGTGCTTGTCGTTGCGCCGACAGGGTTGCTCCGAACCTGGGAACACGAGGAGGAGACTCATCTAACGGGAACCCGGCTCGGCATACGTCTCAGAGCCTATGGTCCGAACCTGCTCAACCTCAGATCTTCGGGGCTCTCCGGGCACGATACAGACGACGGAAAACCCCGGCTCGGTTTCGAGGAATTGCGCTCTTCGATCGACAAGGGGAGGGGCCACAATTGGTGGCTGTTGACCACTTACGAGACGCTCAAAAACTACCAGCATAGTTTTCGACAAATTGACTTCTCGGTCGTCGTCTTCGACGAAATTCAGAAGATAAAGAACGTCCAGACCCTGGTTTCTCTCGCCGCGCGAAGCGTTAAGGCCGACTTCCGAATTGGCCTCACCGGAACGCCGATCGAGAACCATGTCGTCGACCTCTGGGCAATCATGGACGCGGTCGTGCCAGGGCGTCTGGGGACATTAAAGGAGTACATCGAGCGCTACCGGATCGTGACCGAAACCAACATGCCCGAACTGTACGGTCGTCTGTTCATGGAGGTTAGGAGAGATGATAAACGCTACCCGCCGTGTGCTCAGCGGCGCTTCAAGGACGACGAAATTGAGGACCTTCCACGTAAGCACTACCGCGCATATCCCACCACAATGCCCGAGGCCCAGGCTCAAGCCTACGAAACCGCAAGGCGTCATCTTTTGGACGGCGCGCGCGGTGCAGCGCTTAAACTCTTGCACCATGTCCGCGCGGTCTCGCTCCATCCTGAGCCCCCGGAGACTGCACAAGCCGATATGGAGTCCTACTCTATCCGCTCGGCACGTTTCGAGGCGGTACGGCGTACGCTCGCAAATATCAGAGAGCGAGGTGAGCGAGCACTTATCTATACGGAGGATCGGCGCATGCAGGCGTTCGTGGCGCAGTGGCTTCGGTCCGAGTTCGGACTTGATGGTGTCTCGATCATCAACGGTGCAACCTCGATCTCGAAGCGCCAGCGCCATGTGAAACGTTTTCAGGAGCACATGGAGGCCGATGGCGGTTTTGACGCGATGGTCCTCTCGCCCCGCGCCGCTGGCGTCGGGCTGACTCTGACTGCCGCAACCCATGTGATCCATCTCAGCCGTTGGTGGAACCCCGCGGTCGAGGAGCAGTGCAACGATCGCGTCTACCGCATCGGCCAAAAGCGCGACGTGACCGTTCATCTCCCTCTGGCGATACACCCCGGATACCGGGAACGCTCTTTCGATTGCGTGTTGAACGATTTGATGCGGCGCAAGACCTCGCTCGCACGAGCGGCGCTCTGGCCACCGACTGACAACGACTTCGATTTCAACATGCTAATGGCCGGGATCGGCGGCGCCAAACCCGCAGATCTAGCGGAAGTTGACAATCTTGACTGGCGGGGTTTTGAGAATTGGATCGTGGACCGGGCCAGGGAGAGCGGCGACTGGAGGGTCTCGGAAACGCCAACGACGGGTGACCGGGGTGCAGACGTCGTCTTGAAACACTGCCGGCGACGCGATGCGTCCGCACTGGTGCAGGCGAAGTACACCGACAATCGAGAGCGATTGATCGACGAGAGCGCGGTCCGAGAGGTCATACATTCTGCGGAGCGATACGATGTCCGCGACCCTCAGCTCGTCGTGATCACCAATGCGCGTGGATTTACCGAACGCGCCCGCAACCTTGCGTTAGAAAACGGCGTCACGCTCCTTGAGCGCGACCGTCTCGCGCTTTGGCCGGGCCATACTCTTGGCTGACTAGGGGTGTCGTCCAGAGGACCACCAACTCGGGCTTGAGTGGCTAAGTCGCCGATTTCTAGTTCATTGAGGCAGCTGGTTTCGGTCCCGTCTTTACGGGTAAATGGCACCCGCCAAAAAGATCGGTGAGTATCGAGCAGGCGCAGTCTTTCGCGTTCCACAAGTGGAAGAAGAACAGATACCTGCGCTGCCCAAACCCGTTCACGAGGGTGGTCGCCTGTTTCCAGAATTCTCGGCCGAGGCAGCAGCGAACGGAGTGCACGCGCCTGCCACACTCGCGCGTTTGCCCGTCCACGGTCCGAGCGAACGGTTACCACGGATGTAACGCTTCGCGAACCTCATCTCACTGCCGGGCTGACCGGTTCGTGCCGGTGGTTCTCGAGGTTGCACCAGACCGGGAGGCGGGCACGGCGGAGATGACGCCACCACCAGTCGGCTCGGCTTCCAGATGCACTCGAAGGTCTGTAGCGATGGTTTCAGGGACTGGTATCCAGGCCACGCCTGGCTCTCCAAGCTCGTCACCAGCGGTTTCGGAGTCTGACGGGCTGAGCACTGACCTGTGCCCATCAACAGCGTACTTGCCGCCCATCGTGACGTCGAAGATATGCGCGCGACCGTGCACAACGCGGAATCGATGTTCGTCGTACGTGCCTGCAATGTACGGAACAACGACATCAAGAAAACAATCTCCGTTTTCGTTGCTCCGAAGTCGTTCGGTTTTGCTGCCGATGCGATCGACGCGTCCCGTGCGCTGCTCAAGTGTAGCCGGGTTCCACGGTAAATCGTGATGGATGACGTGACGGCACTCACGATGCAGGTCTATGCCTTCTTGGCCGACAGTTGTGACAATCAGAACTTCTGGAACGAGCGGGGAATTAAATCCCATGAAGAGCCGGTCGCGCTCGTAACTTGGGACCGCACCTGTTACTCGGGCAACGACTTCTCGATTTCTGCTCGCTTCCTGGTACGCGGACACCTGCTCTTCAAGCCCGACTGCCTTCTGGAGCGTTTCCAGATAAGCGTCGAACCTCGCTCGCGCTGACTCGCCCGACGCGGGCGCTGAATCGTATCGTCTGTGAATCAGCGACGTCCAGTTGTCATCGACCGTGTCGTCCTCGACATGAGGATCTGCGCTTGGATCATTCAGAATGAACCGGGCGAGAAAACCAGGGGAACGGACCATGCGACGGAGCATCCGCGCCGCCAACGCTCGCAGTCTCGCGGGAAGACTGGCCAGCGCGGCCGAGTGGTAGCGGGTAAGCAGACTCGGCACTTCAACGTGTGGTTCGCCCAAATATGGGCCCAATGTCGTTTGACCAGCGCGACCCTCGAGCACCTGCTTCCACGCGGCAACGTCTTCGGGGTTTGAACGATGGCCGGAATTGTCAATATCTTCATCGTCGGGGAGAGCTTCGACCTCGGCGTCGCGAAGAATTCCCTCGATCACCTCGCGGCGGCGGGAATGCCAATCCGGAGCGGAGACCATTTGGATCGACGCTGAGATCGTCTCTTCGAGTTGCAGCGGCTTAAGCACCTTTTCGAGCCACTCTAGTCCGTGCGCGGAGTGCTCCCACCGCGACAGCAGAGTCTGTTCCGTCGCAGCAAGCACGCGCCGTCGGTCGAAGCGACTTCGGTCGTGGGGCGGACCTGCTCGCGCCAGTCGTTCGGCAATTCTTCTGATGTCATTTTCGCGTATCGTGAATCGGCGTGGGAGGCGCCCATTTGGACCTGCAAAAGGGTGGTCTTGAAACAAAAGGAAAACAGACTGACGGTAGTTGTACAGCCGTCTCTGGAGATTCTTCAGGCGTGTCTCCAGTTGATCCTCGGTGCAGTCGAACGCTGCTGTCAAAACGTTAGTTGTGTGCGTGTCGATACGGCTGTTTACGGCCGCCTGAATCGATCCGACGGTTGCGACATTGAAGCAGAAAACCAGTGTCTTATCGCTATTGCACCAGGCGTGGAAGGCGCGCTCTGCGGTTACGGAGACTTTCGGGTGCTCATGGGTGTCCCCACTGACCGCGTGCTTGACGAAGCCCAGATAGCGCCTAGCTTCTTCGTTGTTCCCAGGAAGCATTCGTCGTAGTTCCGCGTCCCTGAAGAAGGCGTACGAGCCCCCGAGGTCTGCCCCTAGGCTTGTCGAGCCCCGTCCCTTCTTCTGCTCCTGTACCGCTCTCATCATCAGATAGTGAACCAATTCAGCGTCCCCACCGACATCCAGACCTGGCTGTGAACGGAGCGCATTCCGGCGAACACTGGTCCTGCTCCATTCCGGATCCGCCTCGCGTCCCACCCACCAGGCCCGATGGGAGCTGTCGCGGCGGTGCCGCACCATGAAGGGTCTGAGGTTCCTACTCAGACAGCTGTGGGCCTCGCGTACATTCAGCAATGCAGAGAGAGTGTTCTGCATTCGCGGCGGCAGCGCGTCAGGACCTTTATTCGCATCAATTGACGTCCAGGTTCGTTCGAGTTCGTTCACGTCACGGGTGTTGACCTCAGCCCAAAACTCTCTGAGCGACTCTCCCGCAGCTTGAGCAGCCTGAACGTCTGCGCCGAGAGCGCTGACACACTTGGTCAGGAAGTCGGCACGTTCTGGCGGCAGCTGAATGCAACTCCGCAAATTGAGCACCTGGATGAGCTCGTGCGGTCCAAGTTGGAAAGGAGTGGCAGATAGGCCCAGCAAACGGTCTATCCGCAGTCCCAGCATGTGTACGAATCTTTGCCAGCTTCTCGGATGATTCTTCCAGTTGTGTATCTCGTCCACTATCACAAGTGGAACGTGATGAGGCACGGTCTGTCCGATTGCGGCTCGGCAAATTTCACGCAGATCTTTCCAGAATGCCGCGTGCTTCTGATGCCCCTGTCTGACGCGTCTCCAGGACTCCTCCATCCGTCTGCAAAGCAGGGGGTCTGTTGCTTCAAGCCGACGCCACGCCACACGCAGATGAACGTCGTCAAAGCCCACTTTGTCGGCGCTCTTCGCGGCCTCCCATGCGGAAGATGATCGTCTCAAGTCCAATGACTCATGTGTTGCGTAGGACCAGTCGGACAGCATTGCCAGTCGGTTGTTCAACGAAAGATCGAAGCCATCCATTCGGAGCAGGGTGTGAATTGCTGCCATGCGCGCAGTGTCCGCTTGATGCAATCTTCCGGACAACGCGGACATCCGTGCGATCACGAGTGTTGGTCTTCGTTTCCTGAGCGCGCGGGCCAGTTCGTGAGGCGTCGATACGGCTTCCACGTCGAAGCTCATGTCGGGCGGGGCCACGAGCTGCAGGAACCGTTCGGCTTCTCGCGCCCATTTCTTGAATAAGGCGTGTGCGTGAGGGGTGATGACCAGCACTGGACCGGAGGAGAGGCCGGCAGATGAACGCTGGTGAAGGACCGACCAGGCTACGCCCAATGCCACAAAGGTCTTTCCGAGCCCGACTTCGTCGGCAAGCAGAACGATCTCCCGTCGGCGTTCGTGATCGGAGTCGTACAGACGCAGCAGTACGGCATCGATGGTACGCTCCTGCCGAGCAGCCGCCGCTTCCACTGCAGAAGAGGAGGCGTTACCAAGCGCAGAGCGAAGTGAGCAGCACAGGTCAAGTCCATGGGGCCGGACGACCATGGCTGCTACCGGTCCACATCCAGGTATGCGGAAACAACCTCCGTGCGGTCGGTCGGTGAAAGCCCGGCAATCAATTCACTGAGCACAGAGGCGACCTCCGCAATTGCCTCATCTCGTAAAGTGTCGGTGATGCAGTCTGGCAACTCCGGAAGAACTACGGTCTGAAGCAGGCGCTGCAGTTCTGCAACCTGAAATGCTGTTGCAATTGCTGTCTTGGAAGGTCTGCCCGGTTGCGGATCGTGATAGGCGCGCAACGCTTCGCGCGCCAGAGCAACGGGTGACCGATGTCCGAGCAGCGCAGCACGCAGTCCCGTCTCGGTCATTCCGGCGTCGGCCAGACGATTTCGGATGCCGGGCAGTGCGTGAACGAAATCGCGCACGAGATAACTCAGGATGTCTGTACCAGTAGTATCCTGCTCGTCCTTGGTTGGAATTGGATCTATGCTGTGACCGAAACCGCGCGCTTCCACCTCCTCGGCGGGCCGCAGCCCAAGGAACCAGGCAACCAGTGACTGCTCGTCCTCTCTAGAGTGGGTCTCGACGACTGGGAAAAGGTGCTTCTCTTCGAACACCACCGGCAGGGTTGCACACTTTCCGTCCCACGAGACCTCGGCTTCAAGATCCGGCAGTGCCGGCCACGACTGAGCGTCACCATCACCAGACGTCGGTTGGTTCAGCCAAGACGCGCTTAATGTGGTGCTTGCGGAAAAGACGGGCTCCGTGTGGTTGGGAGCAGGTACCGTCCAAGAATCGAACCAATGTTCTTTTTTTGACAGGCGCGACCGGATGTCTCTCATACGAATAACGACTTTGCCGGGCCAGGCTACGGCATTGCCTTCGACAGTCAATTCTTCGCGCTTTGCCCGTAGGGAGACGATGAAGGCGGGCCACATTCTGTCCTCGTCGCCGTCAAGGTTCGCAGGGTCGACGACGTACTCTCCCGGTCGCCCCGTCACCTTTTGCCACGCGGTTCCGATAGACGCTACGTCCTTCAGAGTGGAGGACTGCTCGTGCGGAACCGACCAAAGTATGCCCGCCTCCACGTTACCGCCACGGACCAGACCGAGACCTTTTCGCGTGAGGTTGAACGAACCAATGGCAAGCCGCGTGGTCTTCGCGCCGATCGCAAGCAAGGCCTTGGCGTGCAACGGGCGATTTCCTTCCGGGTCCGTTCTGCGGCGCTGGGCGACTTCGTCGAATTCACTGTCTTCGTCGTCCCCTTGGAGCGGACAGCCGTAACTCGGATCTGCCGCGGCAACCTCTACAGTGGCGCCCTTATCGAGCAGGGCTCTCACGAGTGCCGCGGGGATGGCGGGACGAGCAGTGCCATGTTCGTCGAGGTCGCAGGGTCCAATCAGCCGCACTGTCTTCCAGCGTCCGCCGCAGAAGCCCTTGAGCGCGGCCGCGACGTCGGAGAGATCATCTCCTGAAGGCCAGAACGGACTTATGATGGTGAGGCAATCAATCCTGTCTGGGGGGTCCGCAAGGGACGGAAAGCCGTCTTCGGAAGGAAGACCGACGAAGCGGACCAGTTTGTTTCGGCGCCGCGCCGGGCGAGTTGAGAGCACTGCCCTAATATCTCGGATTTGCCCAGTGAGTTGGCTTGTCGAGGGGCCGATCACATTCTCGAGCCAGTCCACGGCATCCTGAACCGCTGTTGCCATCTCAGCTGAGGCACCAGGGGCGTGGTCGATAGACGCGGCCACCTCGATGTTGCTCCGATAACCTGAGCCCGTGAGATTCGCCGAGCCCACCAATAGTCGGACGATCTGGTTTTCGGCTTCTGAGGCGGCCGGCGCGACAAATCGCAAGATGGCGATCTTTGCGTGCAGCTTGGGGTAGGGCCCTTCGGGTAATGCAAGGAGATCAATGCGCGGAGACCGACGCAGTCCAGGTCTGTATCGACCCGGGTGAAAAAATATCGACACCTCTACATCCTGTAGCGCGTGCTCTAATTCCAGTCGGAACTCCCTCCCTCGGGCTGGCGCGAGCTGCAAGCCGAGTGCAGTCGGCAGCAGGTCTTCCTCCAGGAAGTCCGCATCCAGCTCGTAGGTCGTAGCGACCACGCTGGCGAGGCGGTAGCCGAGCGGCGGCTCCCACATCTCAAGAAGCCGGCGGGGATTCACGATTTGGATTCCCATGCTCCGACTTCACGCAGCATGCCCGTGAATTGCTCGATTCGATATGGATGCGTCAACTGGTTGCTGTCTGGCCTGGTCGGTCTGTCGTCCAGCGCGTAACGTGGAACGATCGCTATTTGGTTCCCCCTAATCTCGGCCCAAGGACGCTTTGGTTGTCGCGAGGCGTCCAGCTTGCCCGCCTGCACGCGGTCGTGGTGCCGAATCAAATTGAGAGCCAGTTCCTCGTCGTTTCGGGAGCGGACTGTGTGTTCGACGGCCAGGGAAAATGCGTGCATCGCTGTGGCTACAGGTCTGGGTAGTCGATCTTGATGTGCCGTTAGCGCTCTCTGGAGCGCGTCGGCCCGCTGGGCCAGGGATGCGAGTCGCCCCGCAAACTCGATTCCTCTTAACCGCACGGGTCGGTGGTAACCCGCCGCCAGAATCTGATTGAATCGGTACAGTAAGTCTCGGTGCAAGCCCTCGAATGACAGTGCTACCGTGATAACCGCTGCCAGCTGATTCGCCAGCGAGTCATGTTGTTTCTTGAGGTGCTTGGCGAGCAGTCGAAACGAGTTGCTATCGGAGGCAGTGGCGCACGTGGCTCGTGTCGCCAATGCCATTCGCCTATGCGCGTCGGGTTCCAGGAGGGCATCGGCAAGCATTCGCTGCTCGCGCCTTGAGGCGGTTCCGAGGTGCGACGCGCGGCCCCAGTTAATCAGAACGGAATCGCTGAAAGTAAAATCCTCGCCGCCCACGACGCGAAGCAGACTCTCACGGCTTGGTGTCGCTTTGTGTCGAAGAAAAGCATCGCCTAGTTCGGCACCCCGGGGCGTGAGCGTGCCAGAATCGCTCTCAATCAGACCCCCTGCCACCAGAGTGACCCAATAGGTACCCACACCACCGACGCCACCCTGATTGCGCAACATGGGAAACTTCGGTGATCTGATGCCTTCGTCAACGGCGCGTCGAACGTAGGATATCCCTCGAAGCTGGCGCCATGAAGGGTCATTCTCTGCGGTGCCCTCAGACTTAGCATACATGCCGGTGGCCAGCGCCAGGACACGTTCCCACGCGAGGATTTCCTGGCGGCGCGCCCGTCCTGCTCTCCCGCCGGACGGTGCCTTCGGCAACTCATCAAGTAACCTTAGGCCGGCGCAAATCCACGAGAGGTATCGGACGCGGGACGTGATCGTAGTAACACCTGGAAGCAGTGCGGTAGCTATCGCTGTGAAGGGACGCAGCGCTCCAAGAGGATCGATGCTTCCGGAGGCGGCAGCGCGGGGATCCCAGGCGGACACAACGGGCATTGGGAGAGCGTTATCGGTCTTCAACGAGCGTCTCCCGATTTGGGCTAGGAGCGGTGCAGAAGGCGGCTTCCTTCGGCTTCGTGGTCGTCTCTCGGCACCATATACTGAGAACTTGCACCAGTGTGAGCAAGACACTCTCCGTCCTGGAAGGTGCCCGACACCCACGCCGCGACACGGTGGTCGGCTTTGTCGTCGTGCCGTCGAGCACCCCGGTTCAGTGATTTGTTCGCTGCATACTTGTGCAAGCTGGCGCTTGCCGATTCATTGCAAGACGAGACGAACGGGCCGACGGGTCGACGCCGTGCCCTTCGTCCAGCAAAGGGGGTTACCCTTCCCAACCAAGCCAACAGCTCAGCGTACTAGGCGGCGCCAATCCCGGGCGCCGAATCAAGACCAGCCCAAGCCGTGTCAGCATTCCTGGCGCTGCCCGGGCCACTTCCCCGCCATGTCGGCGCGGATGCGTTCCGTCACCTTGCGACCCTCGCTGGTCGAGTCTCGCTCGAACTTCCTCCCGTCCATGAGGATGACGGGTCCCAGCTCCTGCATGCGCTCGTGCGTGACCTCCTTGCCGGCGAGGTAGGACGGCCGCTCGAAGCCCATCACCTCGACCACCCAGGTTCGCTCCTCGCCCTTCCGCCGCGCGTGGATGAGGAAGTCCGGTCGGCACGGCCCTTGCTTCGTGTCTATGTCGAACACTGGCTTCTCCATCGTGAACTCGGCATCCGGGAATTCCCTGTCCAACATCCACAGCGTCGTCGTGATCGTCGAGAAAGCCTGGCGCTCGTAGTCCGAGTCCACCGGAACCGGGCGGTGGACCGACACGACGGGCTGCGCCCAGCCCCGCACGCACTCGTATCCGCGCCGCCTGGTGGTCAGCGCCACCACACCGAAGAACAGGTATGGGCCTGACACGTGGCGCCCGCCGATCGTCGGCCGCCTGATCCGCGTGACCACCTCGAGCTCGCGGTACTTGCTGGTTGCCGGCAGGGACCTCTCTCCCACGTGGCGTACCGGAAAGCACACGAAGCCTTGCGGCACGTGGCCCTCCGGGAGGTCCCGCGCGGCCTCCCGGACCCGCGCGTGTACGCTCCGCCGGTCCCAGCCAGTGCGCCACGGAAACAGGAGCCCGTCCAACGGGTGTCCGGGCGCGACCTCCATTGTCTTCGCCGCGGCACGCATGGCATCCATCCACCCACCGATACCCGGTGGGGGCTCGTTCGCCCGCACCCTCGTGAGGCCGGCCGTCTCCAGCGACAAGTACAAGAGCACCGGCAACGCCGGCAGCCGCCGCCGACCCGGTTCCCTGTCCCCGTCCTCCTCCGGCGCCCGGAGGGGATCGGTCAGCGTTGTGCCATCCTCGCTGGAGTCCGACGGCGCTGAATTGCAGTCCTTGCGGGCGCGCAGCGCGGCAAAATATCCCTCCGGCGGCACCCGCGCCGCCCGGCGCCAATTTCTCTTGGCGAGCTCCTAGCGGTTCTCCCGGTAGAAGACGCAATCGGGGTTGCCATCCAGGCATAGCATCGGGGAAGGCATGGCCCATCATTGGTTCAAGCTTCGAAGCATGCGACGTACAGCAATTGGCAACGCTCGATTGAGTCCTTAGCAGCGCTCTCCGGCTGGGTACCTTCCTCCCCGCGCGACGCCGGCCGGCCGCAACCCTCATCCCGCAGCAACCTCGATCATCAAGCGGCAATGGTCGCTCGGGCCCCACTCGTCCGCGTGGTTAAGCGCGCGCACCGTCACCCGTTTGTGGAAGCCGCGCGAGGCGATGGCGTAGTCGAGCTGGCGGTTGGCTTCTTTCGGAGGGCGCCCGTTTCGCACCCACGTCGGCACGTTCTTCGTATCGGGTGGCACGTCAGGCTGCGACCCTGCCGGCGGCTGCCAACCGTCCGGCGCCTGCGGGCCCAGGAACTCCAGTCCGAGCGCCGCCACCCGATCCCAGAACGTCTTCTCGCGCTCGGGCAGCGCCAGGGTGCTGCCGGTCGCACCATAGATCATGTTGAGATCACCGGCCGCGAGAATGCGGTGCCTGGACGGGTCCTCGTGGCCGATGAAGGCCAAGATGTCCGAGAGGATGCGGTGCGCTGACACATCGGGCGCGCCGACCCGCCACGGCGTATCGGTCGACGGGTGAGGCTTGATGTAACGCGCATACATGGAGACCGCGATGAACGCGTCGTTCGCTGGCCGGCCGCGCGGCCTCACCTTGGCGGCGGTGATGGTCCCGATGCCGCTGATGGCCATGTCGTGCTCACCCAGCTCGCTGATCGGCGGCACCGCCCTGAACCATTCGACCTCCACCCGGTCGGACAACTGCACCACCAGAGACCAGCGGTCGTAGATCGGGCGGCCTTTGTACGGGCGGTCCCTCCAGAATTCGTCGCTTCCATATCGAAGCGGCTGCGCCAGATCGGGGGGCGGGTCCCCTGCTTCCTGCAAGAGCGCGACATCGGCCTCCCCTCGCCGCGCCATCTCGACCAGCACGTGCCACGGCTGCTCGCGCCTGAAGACATTCCAGCTCACGACCCTGATCATTCGGCTTTGCTCCTTCACGCGGTTGCAGGCTCACTATGCATGGTGCCCGCGTTCGTCTCACGGCTCTCCGGGGTCGCCATGGTGTTCCGAGGGTGACGCAGGAGCTTCTCGGCGGGCGCAGACCGCGGTGACACTCAAAGCTCGGGCGATCCGCGTCCGCCATAAGGTACATGGGCGTAACGTAGGCAAAAACGGGCTCCGTCCGGGCCGCGCCGTCTGCCGATGCAGCGCTCGCCGGGTACGCCGCGTTCGTTCGGGAGGCGGGCCGTCCTATGTCACGACAGGATAGAAGGGCCGTCCCCAGTCCTCGTGCGGGTTATCCATCATCACGTCGACGAAGACCCAAGTATTGATTCCCCATATCTAGTGCCTCGCCTTCATGGTCGGCTCACGGTTGAGAGATTTCGCCAGCCCGTCGAACAAATCCTTGCTCTCAACTCCCAACAGCTCCGTTGCCAACCTAGAATCGAGCTCCCTTCTGATCGGATCGGATGAAATGAACGCAAAGCCCTGTAACCTTGCCCGCTTAAGGTCCCGGAAAATACTGACGGCTTTCCGCAATTTCGTCTTGGACAAAGACTTGACATTCAATACGGGCAACTCTCTGGCTCGTTCATGAGGCACTGCGCTTCTGCCAAGATAGGGGCGATTTGCACTGGCGATTCGCAGCAGAAGACCGGGTGTTGAGTTCAGCCACAGGCAAAGCGCTTCCTCTTCGCCAGCTCTACGCACGAGTGGTTTGATGGTAATCCACGATCTGACCCCTATCATGGGTTCGTCAGTGAGGACGGCTGCTAACCGTTGCGGAGCATGTCCAAGATCGCTCGCTAGATGGAGTCGCCCCATCTCCAGCAACATTGCTTTCTGGTCGCTTTTCCTCGGGCCCTTTCGTGGCTGAAGTCTCGCGTTCGCTGATACTTCAAGCGTCGTAATGGACTCCGCGCTGTGGTGCCATAGTGCTGGGTGTCCCGCGCGCGTTGGATCATCAGACTCCACAATGTCAAACAAGCCCTGTTTTGGATTCTTGATCTGCATGTGATAGGGTCCAAGCGTGCATAACTCCCCTAACGACACTATAGGAATGTTCCATTTCTTACGTTTGAAGACGAAAACGCTGTTCTTTATCAGCTTGCGAGCAATCTCAATTAAGCGGCCTTGTACGAAAGTCGTGTAGATCCAAGGTCCCTCGCCGATTTTGCGTTGCTTAACGGAAGTGAGTTCTCCCCAAACCTGATCTCCCGTCAATATCTCGACTTGTTTGCAACTCGAAGCTGAGGCGAGCAAGCTTTGGGTTACAGCCATCGCTGAAATCGGATCATCCACATTGCGGCGAAGATTCACGAAATTCGTGGATCCTCTTGCTGACTTTCCCTTCTGTAGCTTTGTCGCAACTATGAGCACCTCCGCAATTCGAGTCGATTCGGAAAAACTCACAAATCGTCTACCGGGCAAATCCGCGGTCTTGGACCTATACCGTGCATCGTGACTTGTAATGACCCAATGCAGCTCGTAGTTCTCCAAGAGCATTTGCCGAAGGGGTTCCCAACGACTCCCGGTTGTCAACGTTGCCGGTAGAACGAAAGCCAAGCGTCCGCCCGCGCCTAAACGCTCATCAGCTAATACCAAAAACGCTGAGCCAAGGCCCGCGTACAAAGACGCGGGTGTGCCAGCTAACATTTTTTGTAGCGTTTGATGCATTCTTTTTGCATCCTTCTTCGAAATCACAGAACCAAATAGAGGATTCCATAAAGTGTTTTCTTCGTCACCCGGACCTCCCGCCCGGGTGAACGGTGGATTGGCAATTATCAAGTCGACTTTTCGAGGGAAATTAACGATATGCTTTTCCTCTCCATGGCCACTTCGTGTCGAAGCGTCTCCATGTTCGGGAAATAGTGGCATGGATTGTGCCGTTCCTTTCCCAGGTGCAGACTGAAGAAAATCCAGACTTCCAAGCCTCGCCGTACCGTTTCTGACATCATGAGGCATTCGAAAGATGGGCATATCCTTAATGACCTGGCTGCTTTCAGCCATTGAAAGTGTAGCCGCAGTCAAGTGGACCGCTCCGGGTACAACATCGTAACCTGCGAGAACCTTCTCAAGCGCTACACGAACAAGTCTTCTGATAGTGCTTGGAAGGTGAACTCCTTCAACTGACCGGCGGTGGTTACGCAGAAGTTCTTGGAGCACAGCCATCAGTAGCGTGCCAGTTCCGCAGGCAGGGTCTATGACTCGGATACTTCCGATTGCCTTCGGGTCGCTCCAGTCGACTTTTGCCCAGCGAGAATGGGTTGGATCAAAAGAAAGTCCGGCTAGCATGACTGCTGCAGGGATTGTAGTATAGTTTGTAGCAAGAAATTTTCGAGAATTAAGTAATCGGTGATAAATGCGCCCCGCAATATCGTGCTGCCGTATCTCACGTCTGGTGGCGATGCTGCGTGCTGCTTGCTTTAGGGGGATAAGCGCGAGAGATGACCATTGCGGAGGCATGTCTCTCAGTGTATCGCGAGCGATTGAAAATATTGGCCACCAATTAATCTTGAGTATTTCTCCCCATTGTCGTTGCAACTCGTCAGGCGCATCATCATAACCCGGCGATGTGATTGTGCGATGCCGGTGCGCGGCCGGGAGGGCGTCTTGGTTTAGGTTCGCCGCAAGTAGTTCGTGGAACAGCAGTGCGTTGAGCCAGACCAGAGCCATTGCTGCTAACGTTTGCTCGCCCTCCGGCGACTGGATTGTCGGAACGCGCTCTAGGGACTGAACCGCTTCTTCAATAGCGAGCGAAGCTTGATTTACTGCGTCTTCTACGGAAGATGCACTCGCATGCTGGATCCAATAAGCGTGAAGTGTTTCTGCGAGGGCGGCCACAGTCCCTTCTTGTTTGATTCCTTGAAGTAGCTTGCCGTCGGCGTCCCTTGCGACTTCTTGAAAGGTGACCTTGCATTTGCGTAGTGCCTTGCGGGCCTCCGGCTCGCTCATTCGTTGCAATATGTTTGGGTAGATTACTTCGAACACGGATTCAATCGGGATGCCTCGCCAACGAAGTGGTGTTGACGGGAGTCGCTTTGTGGAGTCCTTTCGCAGAGTGTGGGCAGGAGAGAATTCAGCTTCTATAGCGACAATGCGGTCGTCAAGATCTACTAGGACGTCGATTTGGTGTCGGCGTCCTGTGGCGTCCTTCAAGCTCTGTTCAGCCGCGGACGTGTCGAAACCCCGTTCACGAAGGATCGTCGCCAATTCGCCATTGAGCAGTGGTTCAACGGTGTTTCCCACGACTTGTCTCCAAAGCTGATTTGAAAGAGCATAGCGAATCGGCGTCAAACGGACCAATTTCAGAACAGCTATAGCGTACCAGCGTACTTTACTGAAGGAGGAGGTATGAGGACGGCGAAGCCTCTGATACAGCAGTAACTGGAACAAGTCTTCCCTGTGCTGCATCGGCGCGTGAGCGCTGCCTTCTCCGGGTGATGTTACATCTGCCTCGTATCTGGGCTGTCGGAGAAGCTTCCCCACCACGGGCAGGTTCTTGCCTGGGAACGGCGCCCCGCCTCGACAGCATGACCCGGCGGCACGCGCGGACGCGGCAGTCTGCGCCTACGGCGTTCCACGTCTACATCGACATTCCCCGGCCCCGGCTCCTTCGCAGGGCGGCCTGCTTTTCCTGTTCCTGAGCGATCCTGTTGCGGATCTCCTCTTCCCGCTCACGGACCGCGTCCGGGTCTGCGCCGGCGGCGGCCAGATGGGCGGCGAGCTCGTGTTGCGGCACGTCCTTCCTGAGCGCCGCCGCGTCGCCGAGAACCTCCTGCTCCTGCTGCCGGCAGTCCTGCCGGGCCTGTCGACGCTCCTCGAACGAGGTAGTCGTGACGCTCATCTGCGTCAGAGCGTTCCGCGCGCTCTCGGCCTCCGCCGCTCTCTCGAGAAATGCCTCGACCCGATCCCGATTGAGCGCCCAGCGTTCGTCCCTGGCAAGAAGGCCGTCGACCGTGCTGCGCAGACTCTCCGGCAGATGCGGTCTGGCATCGAGGGAGCGTGCGCGCTCCATCAGCGCGGCATAGTCGCGGCTATCGAAGCCGATCCCGCCCGTCTTCTCCGCCCACTGCTGCACGCCCGCAGACAGCACGTTCGTCTCCCGCGCCTCGACCGCGATCAGCGCACCGTCGAGGCGGCCCGTTCCCTCGGTCAGCGCCTTGCGCTCGCCCGGCATGGCGGCCAGATGGGGCGCGTGGGAGGCGTCGTTTGCCAGCATCGCACGGGCCTCGGCGAGCAGGGGCTCCGCCTGCTGCCGCCAGCCGGCGAGCGCGTCGAGCCTCGCGGGACGCTCGGGGCAGTCCGCCGTCAGCGCGTCCAGCCGTGCGGGCCATTCCCGGATCTGCCAGCAGAGCGTTACACATCTAGCATGGTAGCCGAGCCATGAGGCGACGACCTCCTGCGTGCGCACCGGCAGCGCCGCCTGCGCGGAGAGCGCCTTGGCCTGTGCGACCAACTCGCCGTAGCGCGGCACATGGAACGCCTCGATCCGGGTTTCTCGTGCCTGCCGGTTTACCTCCTTCGTCAGCCACCCGAATGCCCGGTAGCGGTCGTGCCGTAGCGCGTCGCCGACTTCTTCGGCCGCCTGCCGGACAGCCTCGCGCCCGCCCGGTACGGCGTCCAGGTAGCGCGCGTGGGCGTCTTCCGGGCGCAGCATGTCCCCGGCCATGGCCTCCAGCCTGGCGCCTTCCTCGCGCCAGGACTGCCGCGTGGGATGGTCCGGATCGAGCCCGCCGGGCTCGTCCTGCGGCAGGTCCGCACCCTGCCACGCCGCGATGCGGGCGGGCAGGGTGCGCACCCCTTCCGCCAGCGCCGTCTGCGCCGCATCGACCTCCCGCCATTCCGCCATCGCGCGCTGTACCTGTGTATCGAGCCCCTCGGCGCCCAAGAGCCTTTCGCCAAGCTCCGCCACCTGCCGGTAGCCCGGCGCATAAATCTCCGGGACGACGCTCTCCGCCGCCCGTTCGCGAAGCGCGGGCCACGCGCGTTCAAACCGTCCGGCATCGTCGAGGAGCCGTGTGCGCTCGAGCATCCCGACGGCGTCCTCCATGCCGGCGCGCCCCCCAGGCATGGCATGGAGGTGGCGGGCCACATCGCGATGTGCCGCCACGCGGTGGGCCGTCTCGCCGTCGGCCTCCACCAGGCTCCGGCCTGCCTGCAGAAGCGCCGCCCCCTCCTCGCGCCAGGCGGCGTATTGGGCAAGCTCCTCCACCGGCACTCCCTGCGAGGAGGCCGCCCAGCCGAGCTCCGGCCAGCGCCGCCAATGCTCCCGGATGCCCTCGACGAGGGCCTGCACCTCGCGGTCGTGCGCGAGATGCTGCTCGTGTTTCTCCAGCATGGTGTCGGTGAGACGGCGCATGTCCTCCGGCAGGTCCTCGATCTGCGCGAGCGCAGCAGCCTGCGCCATCACGTCCCTGTATCCCGGCATGAAGAACGGAACGGTGTTCGCCGCCTCTCCCTTTCGCAGAAGCGCCCGCCAGTCCGCCGCCAGCGCCGTGAACACCTCGGGGTCCACCGCGGGGGGCTCGGAAAGGTCGATCCCCAGCGCCTCCAGCGCCCCGTCCTCGCTCCGGTCGTACGCCATGCTCTCGATGAGCGCGTCGCGGTCGTCGGTCAGCAGCAGGAACTCTTCCGAGACCCGGCTGAGCTCGACATGGAACAGCTCGCGGTCGGCCCCGGCGCCCGCGTCCAGCACCGCGATCGCCGCCCGCGCCGTCCGGCCCTGCGCAGAATGCACGGTGGAACAATACGCATGATCGAGATGGCGCAACTGCGGGTCGGTAAGCGCAAGACTGAACTCCCGGCCGCCCTCGCGGAAGCGCACCCGCCTGTATCCGATCTCCAAGATCTTCGCTTCGCCGCCGTTGACCAGGTCCGGCGCCTGGGGATGCCTGCCGCGGGCAGGCGGGGCCTTGCGGTTGCGTGTCCAGCGGATCAGGTCGCCCTCGCGCAACTCGATCCGCTCGGTGTCGTAGAGGCCCAGATAGTGCGCCGCATTGCCCGAGGGCCGGAACCGGCGCTCGCCCTCGGCGTGGGCTAGAACGACCCTGCCGTCGTCGTGGCCCATGACGATGCAGACGTCGTTCGTGCGGCAGCCGAAGACGTCGCGGTGGAACACCACGGTGTCGCCGGGCTCGTAGCTCCGGATGTCGGAGGCCAGCGCGCGGGTGAGCCGCCGGTTTACCAGGCGGTCGACGGCGAGAGAGCGGCCCTTCAACACGCCTTCCTCCGCGAGCCCCTCGCGCACCGTATCGTTCGCCTGCCGGCGGATCGCGTGCGTGGGGGCGAGAATCAGGGTGTCCGCCCGCTGCTCCGGCGCCAGCGCGAGCCAGCGCCGCGCCGCCTCGATGCCGAGCTCCTCGCGCCGCGCTTCGCGCACCCGGTTGCCCAGCGCCGCGATGGCCGCGCCCGGCTCCCCCTCCCTGACGCGGCCTACCGTCGCGCGCAGCTCCAGGTCGCGCTGGCGCAGCACCTCGTCCATGATCGCCGTCGCCATGCCCGCCTTCTGCAGCAGCCGGAAGGGCTGGCCCGCATCCACCGCCTTCAACTGCGCCGTGTCGCCCACCAGCGCCACGCGTGCCACATCCAGATCGCGCGCGATGCGCAGCAGCGCCTCCATGCGCACGGTGTCGATCATCGACGCCTCGTCCACCGCCAGCACCGCGCCCCCGTACTCCTCCCGGCCCCGCGCCAGCCGCTCCGGGTCGGAGAGGTCGTTGAAGCGGGTCAGGAAGTGCTGCACCGTCCTGGACGCGATGCCGGCCTCCCTGGCGAGAACCCGTGCGGCGGCGGCAGAGGGTGCCAGGCCCTGTATCTTCCGCTCACCGAGGAGTTCCTTCACCTCCCTCAGCATGGTTGTCTTGCCGCTGCCGGCATGGCCCTGCACGCCGACCGTGAGATCGTTCGACAGCAGCACCGTGCGGACCGCCTCCCTCTGGCCCTTGGTGAGACGCGACGCCCCGAGCCGCGCCTCCACGGCATCCTCGTCGGCCAGCGCCGCTCCCTTGCCGCGCCCCGCCCGCATCGACGCCAGCACCTGGCGTTCAGCCTTCACCGCCCGGTCGGTGACGAAGGCCCGGTCCATGCCCCGGCGTTCCGCCTCGATCAGCTCGCCGCCCGACACCAGCCGTGCGATCGCCCCGTCGACCTCGGCCAGGGTGTAGCGTCCCGGCGCGTGGCCCAGCGCCACCGCCCGGATCTCGGCCTCCGGGATCGCGGTGCGCCTCTCCGCAACATGCGCCACCGCCCGCGCCACCGCCTCCAGGACGCCCCGCTCGGGCTCCTGCGACAGCTCCGCCGGCGCCGGTGAGCGAGGGGGCGTGGGCTTCACCCCCGCCGACGCGGCAACGCCGTCGCGGGGCTGCCTCGGCAGCGCCGGCAGCGCCGGCGCGCGCTTCAGGCTGCGGATCTCGTTGGCCGGCAGGTCGGGCGCAGGCACGCGCGGCAATCCCACCCGCTCGCCGGTCACAGGGTCGAGCGGCCGGGACGGCCTGAGGGCCGTCTTCTCCCGGACCAGCCCCAGTGCCCGCGCCCGTTCGCGCCATTCCGGCACCAGGTCCGCGAGGCCCTTGTCCTCCTTGCGCCGGCGCGTGTGAAGCGCCGCCATCTGCGTGTGCTTCGCCGTGTAGGACAGGTCCTGGCGCTCCAGATACGCAAGAATCTCGCGGCGCCTGCCCGAGAACGCGTCCAGGAAGGAGCGGTCGTAGCCCGCAAGCTCGAACCCCGGCACCCTTCCCACCAAGGTCGGCGAGACGGCCATGCCCAAAGCCTGAAGACGCCGCGCGAGCTCGTTCCGGTAGTATGCCCCGATCAGCTTCTCGCTGCGGCGGATCCTGGTCGGCTCCACGCTCCGCCATTCCCCGGACGCATTGCGCGTCATGTTGGCCAGCACGCAGTGGGTGTGCAGCTGCGGGTCCTGGTCGCGGCTCGCGAGATGCCGGAACCCCGCCACCACCATGCCCTGCGCCTTCACCCGGGGACGGCGCCGGGTCGCCGGGTCCCAGCCCCGGGTCTGCAGAAGGTCCGCCTCCACGAACGCCAGCGTCGCCCGCACCGCCTCGTCATGTGCCCGGATCACCCGGCGGTCGCCCATCACCAGCGCCTCCAGCGATACCGACTTGGGCGCGGACAGGGTGATGTCCCAGCCGGGCCGGTGATCGTGCTCCCCCTCGCGCATCCGGCCGAGACGCAGGTCCGTCCCCGGCACGTATCCCGACAGCACCGATTCGAAGCGCGACGGACGCACGTGGGCCTTGAGCCCCAGCGCCTTCGCCGCGTCCCCGTACCAAAAACTGGCCTGGCGGTGCTCGGGGTCGTTCTTTGCGTAGTAGCCGTCGCGCTCGTAATAGGTCACCGCCATGGCGGACGAGCGAAGCTCGACGACCGTGGCTACCATCGGATCAGACCCCGCGCGCGTCTGCGGTGCGCGGTAGGAGCGGAGAGGCTGAACGCCGCCGGCTCAACGGGCTCACAGCCATCGGTAAAGCAGGTGTGCTTGGCTCTCGAGCAGCATGCCCAGCACAAAGATGGTCACGACCGCAAGAACCGCCTTCCAGCCGAACTTCAGCCCGGCCGTTTGCTTGAGGATGTCATCGAGGGTCATATGGATCAGACGGGTCTGCCGAGAGGCATGGTTGCTCGTCGCCGCGAGGCCCTTCTCGATCCTGGTCACGGCCCCCTCGATCCCGGCCGCGACCCGGTCTTCGGTTGTTGCCAATCCCCCGTCGATGCGCTCTGCCGCCGCAACCGCCTTCGCCGCCGCTTCCTCGATCCTGCCGATATGGTCCGCGACGGCCGATGCTGCGTCGTCGTTTGGCGCGGCTTCGGCGACGCGGGCCACGAGCCTGTCGCCCCAGGCCTCGAGCGCCTCCCGCGTCAGTACCTCAGGTACTGCCTCAGGCAGTGCCGTAGGCACCGGCGCAGACCGTTCCGTCGACACCGCTTCCTTCAGTCCGGCCACCTGCTCCCGCAGGTCCCGCACGTCGGCGAGCAGTTCCTCGATCGCGGCAGGATCGATACCGGGATCCGGCCGTGAAGCGGGCGGGCCCTCCGCCGGCAGGCTCGCCAGGAGGTCCGGCTGGCCCGTCCGTCCGCTCTTGCCGTCGCGCTCCGCAGTCACGCCAATTGTCCCCTCGTGCGGGCGACCTCGTGCACCTCATTCATGCCGGTGATGCACATGATGCCTGCCTCACGGCAACCGCTTCCGGCGGGATTCCGTCTCCCCTTCGCAGGCCTGTGGCGGGACCCTCTGCTTCTGATGTCGCGCTCCGGTGTCACGCTATCCCTCTCCTCGTTCGGTCGACCTCGCGCACATCATTGATGCCGGCGGCGCAGACGGTGAGCGCCTCACAAGAGCCGGTCCTGGCGGGAGTCCGTCTTCCCCTCGCGGGCCTCAGGCGCGACCTCTTGCTTCGCTGCCGGCGGCTCGGTCGAGACCGCGACCGAGGCCGGCACGACCGAGGTCGGCTCGGTCGAGACCGCGACCGAGGCCGCGGCGATACCCGCCCGCTCCTCGCCAAGCACCGAGGCGAGCGCCAGCCGCAGCTCTTCCGAGCGGCCCGACCCGGCCATCGCAGACACCCACGCGGCGAACATCACCGCGATCCGCTCCTGCATGTCGCGCACAAGGGGACCCGCATCCTCCCCCTCCAGCATCAGCGCGCGAACCTCCCTAACCGCCTCCAGCTGCTCCCGCTGCTCTTCCTTGGCAAGCGCCAGCGCGGGATGGTCGTGCCGTAGACCCGCGTCCTCTTCCGCAGCGTCCCGTTCCACCAACCCCAGCAGGTAGCGCGCGATCGACAGGCCGCGCCGCTCCGCGTTCTGGCGAACGATCTCCCATTCCGCGTCCGTCGCCGAGATCGAGATGTGCTTGCTCGGCCTGCGCGCCTTCCGCCGCCGCCGCACCCGCCTCACGGCGCACGCTCCCTCGCAAGGACGGAGATCGCGCTCAGCAGGCTGAGCCCGCTGCCCCCCGGAAGCTCGCGCCGGAGAGCCCGCACGAATGCCTGCAACTCACGCACCCCGTCCCGCTGCTCCACCTGTTCCGCTTCCGTCAGCACCAGGGGATGACGGTCCGGATCGTCGGCGAGCGCGAGCTCCAGCACATAGCGCGACACGGTCTTGTCCGCCGCCGCAGCGCGCTCCCGGATCATCGCCTGCTCAGCCGGCTTGCAGTGCAGGCTCCGCTGACGCCTGAGCGGCCGCGCCGCCTCCTCAGTCACGATCCATCCTCCTCAGCCGGCCCCGCCGCCTTCCAGCGGTTCGCCGCTCCGGGATCGGTGAGCCGGTCGAGCATGCCCTCCCGCTCGAGCCATTCGTCCACCGCGTCGCAGGCATCCTCCCAGGCCTCGCCGGCGCCCGCCCCGCGCAGCCGTCTCTCCTCCAGCCTGGACAGCACCAGCATCTCGCGCACCGCCCGGCGCAGGATCTCCGGCGGCAGAGGGTCCCGGTCCAGCGCGCGATGGATCACGAAGCGCGACAGGTCCATGCCGCTCGCCGCAGCCGCCCGGCCAATCCGTTCCCACTCCGCATCGGTCGCCATCACGGCGCGCTGGCGGCGCCCGCTGGCATCCTCCCTCATGGCCGCCATCCGTCCGGCAAGGCTTGCAGAGACCGCAACACGCGGCTACTCCTCGATGCAGAATGTGTCATGAAAGTCCTATGATATTCATCGCATCCACGATTTCTATGTCGTTATTATGTCCTTGAACAATGCGCCATGATAGGACAAGAACCATACTAGTGCCCCACGGCAAATGCCACAACCTGTTTCCCCGAATGCAACTCCTCAGCGACACAGAATTTGCCAATGTGTTCTCCACCACCGCTCCAATCGCCCTTGACGGCACTCGTAACCCATTGTAGAATAGCTCTAATACAGGAGGGAACTGCAACCCTACGTCACGGTTCGTTCACGTCAAGCCCCCTACTAGTGGTTCACACCCCCTACTGCGACATCAAGCCGATCGTGGTGATCGCCGCTTTAGCGCTCTCGGACTGCGGCGAGGACGCCGGGTGCCTGCGCGTGATTCCCGGCTCCCATCGCGGGGCGCTGCTGCCGCATCGCGAGCATTTCGGCACCGACAGCCTGCTTACTCGCGAGCAGCAGATCGACGCGCCCATCGACGAGAGCGCCGCGGTCTCGCTGCCGATGGCGGCGGGCGAGGCGGTCCTCTTCAACAACGCGATCTGCCACTCCTCCGGCCCCAACCGGGGCGACGACCGTCGCATCATCTTCCTGATCGAATACGTGCCGACGCACGCCTGGCAGCACGAGCCGCGCGAATCCGCGATGCTGGTGCGGGGCGTCGATCGCTTCGGCCATTTTGATGTCGACCCGCGCCCGGCCCAGGAGATGAGCCCGGCGGCGCAGGCAGCATGGCGGCGCAAGGTCGAGGTGCAGGCAAAGGTGCTCTACCGCGGCGCCGCCCATCCCACGCGCGCGCTGGCGTCGGGGGGTCGAACGGCATGACGGACGCGCAGGCGGAGAGCGGCTACCCCTCGCTCTGAGCGCCCGGCAGATCGTCCTCCGGTAGCGCCTGGGTGCCCGAGTCGGTCGCGCGAGGAAAGCCGGCGACGACCGCCTCGGCCGCGATGGCGCGGGCGGCGGCGGGAACCGCGGTGCGGAGCGCCATGCGCACCACCTTCGTCGGGTCCACGATCCCCGCACGGGAGAGGTCGCAATACCGTTGCCGGTCCGCGTCGAAGCCCCAGCGCGGGTTGTCCTGCGCCAGCGCGCGGGCGATGGCGTAGGAGCCCTCGCCGCCGGCGTTCTCAACGATCCGCCGCATTGGCGCCTTGAGCGCGGCCTCCAGCGCGCCCACGCCCATGGCCTCGTCGGCGGTGCAGCCGGGGCGGACGGCGCCGAGCGCGCGCGCCGCCTGTAGCAGGGCCACGCCGCCGCCGGGCACCACGCCGTCCGACGCCGCCGCGCGCGCCGCGTTGAGCGCGTCGGTGGCGCGCTCCTTGCGGGCGCGAAGCTCGGCTTGGGTCGCACCGCCCAGGCGCAGGTGCGCGATGCCGGCGGCGAGGCGGGCGAGGCGCTCCTGCAGCTTCTCGCGGTCGAAGCTCAGGTATTTCTCCGCCTCGGCCTCGCGGCGCAGCATGGTGCAGCGCTGCGCGATCTCCTGCGCATCGCCGGCGCCTTCCACGATGGTGGTGCGGTCGCGGGCGACGTGCACGCGCTTCGCCGCGCCCATCATCGCGGGCTTCAGGTTCTCCAGCTTGTTGCCGAGCTCGTCGGTGACGATCTGGCCGCCGGTCGCGACCGCGATGTCCTCCAGCATCGGCTTGCGCCAGCGGCCGAAGCCCGGCGCCTTGACCGCGGCGACGCGGAGCCCGCCCTGCTGCTTGTTCACGGTGAGCGTCGCCAGCGCCTCGCCGACCACGTCCTCGGCGACGACGAGCAGCGCATGCGCCGACTTCGCGAAGGCGCGGAGCGCGGGCACGATGGCGTCGACGCTGGAGATGGTCCGCTCGTGCATGAGCACGTAGACGTCCTCCAGCGTCACCGTCATGTCATCCGGGTCGGTGACGAAGGCGGTGGACACGTAGCCCTTGTCGAAGCTCATGCCCTGGTGCACCGAAAGCTCGCTCTCGATGCCCCTGGCCTCCTCGATGGTCACCACGCCGTCCGGGCCGACCTGCACGATGGCGTCTGCGAGGTGCCGGGCGATCTCGTCGTCGCCGCCCGACGCGAGCCGGGCCACGCGCTCAAGGCCGCCGCGCGCGGGCAGCGGGCGGGACTGCGCTTCGAGGGCTGCGGTGACGGCGGCAAGCCCGCGCTCGATTCCGCGCATCACGCTCATGGGATCGGCGCCCGCCACGGTGGCGCGGTGCCCCTCCGCCATCAGCGCGGCGGCGAGCACCATCGCGGTGGTGGAACCGTCGCCCACCTCGTCGGTCACCTTCGAGCCCACGTGGCGGATCAGGCGGCCGCCGATGTCCTCGAAGCGGTCCTCGAGGTCGATGTGGCGCGCGACGGTGTAGCCGTCGGTCGAGACCCAGGGCTGGGCGTGGCAGCGCTCGATCAGCACCGCGCGCCCGCCGGGGCCGAGGGTGGTGCCGACGATGTGGCCGACGGTGGCAGCACCCCGCAGCAGCGCGGCCTTGGCCTCAGGCCCGGTGCCGATGCGCTTCGGCCCCGGAATGCCGCCGATCATCATGGCGCGCGCGCTCGCTGCGGCCGGCCGCTACCGGGAACCCGTGCGGCGTGTGCGGCCTGCGGCTCAGCCCTCGTAGTCGATCGGGGTGGCTTCGCGGTCGTCCTCGTGCCGCACCCAGTAGAGCTCGCGCAGCCGCTCGGTCACCGGGCCGGTGGCGCCGTCGCCCACCGGCTCGTGGTCGATCTTGGTGACCGGCAGGATGCCGCCCGCCGTGCTGGTGACGAAGACCTCGTCCGCGCCGCGCAAATCGTCCGGCGAGACCGCGCCGACCTCGCCCTTGACGTTGAGCTCGCCGAGCAGGTCGAGCGCGGTGCGCCGGGTGATGCCCTCCAGGCAGGTGCCGCCCGGCGTGGTCGCGGTGCCGCCCTTCACGGCGAAGACGTTGAAGCCCGGCCCCTCGGCGATGTTGCCGTCGAGGTCCACCACCACCGGCATGTCGCAGCCCCGCTCGTAGCTCTCGAACAGCGCGCGGATCATGTCGCCCCAGTGGAAGTTCTTGGCGGTGGGGTCGACCGAGCCCGGCGGGATGCGCAGGTAGGAGCTCAGGTGCAGGTCGATGCCGCGCGCGCGCATCTCTTCGTCGGCGATCCAGACGAAGGGGATGGCGAAGGCGATGAAACGGTTCTCGCAGGCGCGGGGGTCGCGGGTGCCCTTGGGCGGCATGCCGCGGGTGCAGAGCACCTCCACGTAGGCGTCGCGCAGCTGGCTGAGGCGCATGAGCCGCATCAGGATCGCCACCACCTCGTCGCGGGCGTGGGGGATGGACATGCGGACGCTGGCGAGGCTCTTCTCGAAACGGTCGAGATGGTGATCGAGGCGGAAGAACTTGCCGTCCCAGACGTGGACCACGTCGTAGGTGACGTCGGAGCGGGTGAAGCCCCAGTCGAGGATCGGTATCCGCGCCTCGGCGATCGGCACGTAGGCGCCCTCGATGAAGGCGGCGCCGTCGGCAAAGCGGTTCTCCAGTCGCACCACGCCGTCGGCCGTCGCTTCCGTGACCCGTGTCATCAGCGGTCTCCCCGGTTCGCACATCCAGATCGGGCGACAGTGTGCCGCATCGCGCCGACTAGCGCGACCGTCGGCAGGCGATCTCTACACCGGCACCGTTCCCTCGATGAGAATGCGGAGCAGCCGGCGCGGGTGGTCGCCCTCGTGGGGCGAGGCCTTGTGCATCGTGCAGCGATTGTCCCAGATCACGATGTCGTCCGGTTGCCATGCGTGGACATGGACGAACGCCGGCTGCGTGGCGTGCTCTATGAGCTTGTCGAGGAGGGCGTCGCCGTCCGCGAGCGGCAGGTCCGCGATCCGATCGATGCGGTTGGGGTTGATGTAGAGCGCCTCGCGGCCGGTCTCCGGGTGCGTGCGCACCAGCGGATGCGTCACCGGCGGGGTGCGTGCCTCCTCCTCAGGCGTGCGCTCGGGCACCGGCGAGCGGTTGCGCCGCGCCTGATACATATGCACGGCCCTGAGCCCTGCGATGCGGGTCTTGGTCTCGTCCGGTAATGCCTCGTAGGTCAGGTGCATGTTGGTGAACGACGTATCGCCGCCCTTGGGCGGCACAATCTCGCCATAGAGCATCGTGGCAGCACACGGCACGGCCATGTAGGAGTCGTCAGTGTGCCACTGGCCGCCAAAGATCGCCGCCTTGCCGGTGGCGGTGCTGATCCCTTGGCGGCGCTCGATCAGCGAAATCTCGGGGTACTCCGTGTCGCGCAGAACGCCCATCAGCTCCCGCTGGGGGGTGCCAAAGATTCGGGCGAGGCGCAGGAACGTCTCGGACGTCGCCGTGCCGTTGCGGATGCAGAGCATCGGGCTCGCCCGGAAGGCGCGGCGCAGCGCCTCGCATTCCTCGGGCGCCGGCGACTCGAGATTGAACCCGGTCACCACAGCACCCAGCCCTGCCTTGCCGGGGTCCGTCACGGCTATGCTCACCGCGCGCCTCGTCCGTTGCCGCCGCCCGCTTGTGCCTCGTCCTTGGGACGCTTGCATATCGCCCCGACTCGGGCAAACGACGGCGGCATGGCGCGGCCGAGAGCGCCGGTTTTCGCGCCGAAGCGTGGGAGCGGAAATCGAAATCCGGCACCAATTGTAACGAAGCCGCGATCCGCTTGGCATATGCGTTGCCCGCACATGGATTTGGGCCTATGTTTCGGGCGCTTTTCTGGCCAGGAGTACGAATCCATGGTTCCGAGGAAGTTGGTGAGTGCGCTCGCCAAGACGGGCGCGCTCGGGCTCGTCTTGATCGCGTTGGCCGGCTGCCCGCCCATGCAACAGGGCGGCGAAGGCGGCGAGGCCGGCGGCGGCGACATGCTGATGTCGATCCTGCCGCTCATTCTGATTTTCGTGGTGTTCTACTTCCTGCTGATTCGCCCGCAGCAGAGGAAGCAGAAGGCCCACCGCGAAATGCTGCAGAACGTGAACCGGGGCGACGACATCGTCACCAACGGCGGCTTGGTCGGGAACGTCGTCAAGGTCGGCCGCGGCGACAGCGTTCTCGTGGAGATCGCGCCCGACGTCAGGGTCCGGGTCATGCGCAACATGATCTCGCAGATCATGCCGCGCCATGAACAGTACGAGGAAGACGACGAGGACGAAGACGAAGAGGACGAGCGCGAGGACGAGACCCTCGAGGACGAGGTCGACGACGAAGACGAGGACGAGGACTACGAGGACCTCGACGAGGAAGACGAAGACGAGGAGGAAGAGGAGGAGGACGACAGGCGGAGAAGGCGCAGGCGCTGATCGGGCCGTTCCTCTCCCGTATAGCCGATGCTCCGTACCCGTCTCTGGCAAGTCGCTGTCGTCGCGGTGATCATCGCCGCGGCGATCGTTTTCGCCGTGCCCAACCTGTTCAGCCGCGTTTCGCTCGAGAGCTATCCCACGTGGCTGCCTTCGAGCCAGGTCAACCTCGGCCTCGATCTCCAGGGCGGCTCTCATCTTCTGCTCGAGGTGCAGGTCGCCGACATCCTGCGCGAGCGGATCACAACCCTGGTCGATGACACGCGCGTGGAGCTCAGGCGCAACGGCATCAAGTACACCGGGCTGAAGGCGGCGCGGGACCGCGTCGTCTTCCAGCTCATCGACCCCGCCCAGATCGACGCGGCGGCCGAGGCGGTGGAAGATCTCGACCCCGAGGCCGAGATCGACAACGACTCCGGCGGGGCCTTCCAGATCGTGCTCACCGAGGAGGCGGTGGAGGGCCGCCGTCTCGCGGCGGTGAACCAGTCAATCGAGATCATCCGCCGCCGCATCGACGAGACCGGCGTGCGGGAGCCCACCATCCAGCGCCAGGGCGAGGACCGCATCCTCGTCCAGCTGCCCGGCGTGGACGATCCCGAGCGCATCAAGCGCTTGCTGGGCCGGACGGCGAAGCTCACCTTCCATCTGCTCGACGAAAACGTGACCGCGCAGGACCGGCGCTCAGGCCGCGTGCCGCTAGGCTCGCTGCGCCTGCCCAGCGACGAGGTGGGCGAGGATGGCGAAGAGACATTTTACATCATCCGCAAGCGAGTCATGGTGAGCGGCGATTCGTTGGTCGATGCAGCGACCACGCGCGACCAGACTGGGCAGTGGGCGGTGAGCTTCCGCTTCGATTCCACCGGGGCGCGGAAGTTCGGCGACGTGACCACCGAGAATGTCGGCAGGCCCTTCGCCATCGTGCTGGACGGCCGGGTCATCAGCGCGCCGGTGATCCGCGAGCCCATCGTCGGCGGCAACGGGCAGATCACCGGCAACTTCACCGTCGAGGAGGCCAACGACCTCTCGCTGCTGCTGCGCGCAGGTGCGCTGCCTGCGCCGATGAAGATTCTGGAGGAGCGCACGGTCGGGCCCGATCTCGGCGCCGATTCCATCGAGGCCGGCAAGATCGCCTGCATCATCGGCCTCGCGGCGGTGATCGTGTTCATGGTGCTCTACTACGGCCTGTTCGGCCTGGTCGCGGATCTCGCGCTGATCCTCAACCTGATCATCATGCTGGGTGTGCTGTCGTTGCTGCAGGCGACGCTGACGCTGCCCGGCATCGCCGGCATCGTGCTCACCATCGGCATGGCGGTGGACGCCAACGTGCTGATCTTCGAGCGAATACGCGAGGAGGCGAAAGCGGGCCGGGCGCCGTTCTCGGCCATGGAGGCCGGCTATCGCCGTGCCTTCACCACGATCATCGACTCCAACCTGACGACGCTGATCGCCGCCATCATCCTCTTTATCATCGGCACTGGGCCGGTGAAGGGCTTCGCCGTCACGCTCGGAATCGGGATCGCCACCTCCATGTTCACCGCCATGCTGGTGAGCCGGATCATCCTGGTCGCCTGGCTGCGCCAGCGGCGGCCCGCAGCGCTGCCGCTTTAGGCTCGTATCATGTGGCGTTTCCGGCTCATCCCCGACAACACGAAGGTGCCGTTCCTGCGGCTGCGCCGCACCTTCTTCATCGTGTCGATCACGCTTGCGGTGCTTTCGGTCGCGGTCCTGCTGGGCCGTGGGCTCAACTTCGGGATCGACTTCGCCGGCGGCATCCTGATCGAGGTGGGCACCGAGCGTGAAGCCGATATCGGGCAGATGCGGAGCGCGCTCACCGGCCTCGGCCTCGGCGAGATCGCGCTGCAGGAGTTCGGCTCGCCCAACGAAGTCTTGATCCGCATCGAACGCCAGCCGGGCGACGCGGGCGCCCAGCAGGTGGCCGTCACCGCCGTGCGCGAGGCCCTGAGCGCGAACTACAGCGATACGCTGAGCTACCGCCGGGTCGAGACGGTGGGGCCCAAGGTCGGCGGCGAGCTGATCCAGGCCGGCATCATCGCGGTGGTGGTCTCCGTCTTCCTGATGCTGGTCTATATCTGGTTCCGGTTCGAGCTGCCGTTCGCCATCGGCGCGGTGATCGCGCTGCTCCACGACGTGCTGCTTTCGCTCGGAATCTTTGCGGCACTCGGGTTGGAATTCAATTTGCCCATCGTCGCCGCGATTCTGCTCATCGTCGGCTACTCGATGAACGACACCGTGGTCGTGTACGACCGCGTGCGCGAGAATTTGCGCAAATACAAGACGCTGCCGCTTCTGGAGCTGCTCAACAAGAGTGTCAACGAGACTCTCGCGCGCACCGTCATCACCTCGGCGACGACAATGCTCGCCCTGCTTGCCCTGCTCATCTTCGGCGGTGCTGTCATCCGCGATTTCAGCTTCGCGATGATCTGGGGCGTGATCGTCGGCACCTATTCGTCGATCTTCATTGCAGGCGCGCTCCTGCTCTACGTGCAGCCGCAGCGGGGCGGCCAGAAGAAGACCGTGGGTCAGGCCGAGCGAACCGCCGCCCTCGACGAGGACCTGCCGCCTGCACGGTTTGCAGCCGAGCCCGAGCCCGCGGCCGCCCTTCCGGAGCCGGAAGCGCCGGTGGCCAACGTGGCCGACATCGCCCGGGCCGCCGACGCGGCCGAGGCGGCCCTCGCCCAGGAGGGCGAGGAGGGGCCCGAGCCCGAGCCCACCGGCTCGCGCAGGCAGCGCCGCGCGAGCTCCGCGCGGGAGCGCAAGCGCCGACGACGCAAGCGCGGCAAGCGCTAAGAGCGCACCGTGGATATCACGCCGCTCGTCCCCGAAGGCCGGCAGATCATCGAGAGCTACGGCGACGACGGCTTCAGGATTAGCGGCGAGCGTTATCCGGGCCCGGTCATCGTCTGGCCCGAGGGCGTGGTTCCCTGGCGGGTCTCGGGTATCGCGTCGGCCGCGATCGAGACGCTCGATGCCGTGTTCTCCGCCGAGCCCCCGGTCGAGATTCTGCTGATCGGCAGCGGTGCCGCGTTCGAGATGGCGCCGGCGCCGCTGCGCGCGGCGCTCGGCAAGCGCGGCCTCTCCGTCGAGAGCATGGACACCGGCGCCGCCTGCCGCACCTACAACGTGCTGATGGCCGAGGACCGGCGCGTCGCCGCTGCCCTCATCCCCGCTCGAGGCGGCTGACCGCTCCTTCCCGCCGAAGCCCTCAACTCAGCGGGATGTCGCTGTCGTCCTTCGACCCCTGGTACGCTGACGAGAGCTCGTTGTAGAGCGTGCGAAGGTGGGAGATTTGGTCCTTTAGGTCCCTGCTTTCGCTGCCGATCAGGTCGTCGACGGACCGGCATCGCCAGAACGCGTTCTCGCGGGCGTAGTCGCCGTTCTCGATGCGGAAGACCTCGCTCAGAATCCGCAGGTCATGGGGGATGTTGAAGGCGTCGCGCGTGTCCACGTAGCCGAAGAGGTAGTGGAAGTTGTCGAACCCGGCCCAGGTGATCGCGGAGAGGCACAGCGAGCAGGGCTCGTGGGTCGAGAGGAACAGGCAATCCTCGGGCGCAGGCCGCTCCGCCCCGGCCAGCGCGAAGAACGCGTTGAGCGTCGAGATTTCGCCGTGGAACAGCGGGTTCTCGGTCTCGCGGTTGGTTGCGGCGATGACCAGCGACAGGTCCGACTTGCGGAGGATCGCGCCGCCGAACACCTTGTCGCCACGCGCAACGCCCGCCCGAGTCAGCGGAACGATGTCGTGCTCGATCACGTCCAGGAAGCGGGTGGCCAGCGCGTGGGCCGAATGTGTCACGGTCAAGCTCCCGCCTCTGACGCCGCATAGCCCTCCAGTCGGCTGAGCAGGGCACGCTGCTCCTCCGCCGGCAGCCAGCTTGCCTCGAAGGCGTTGGCGGCGAGCCGGACGACCTGATCCCGGCTCAGATCGGCCTCCTCCTGGGTCGCGACCAGATTCTCGTGGATGTAACCCAGGAAGTATGCGGGATCGTCGGAGTTGACGGTCGCGCGCATGCCCTTCTCCAGCATGCGCCGAACCTCCAGGGCCTTGAGGCTGCCGGTGATGCACTTGTTGGAGATCGGGCAGACCGTGAGTGCCAGGCCCCTGCGCACTATCTCGTCGCAGAGCGCCTCGTCCTCCAGCGAGTTGACGCCGTGGTCGATCCTGTCGACCCCGATGTCGTCGAGGGTCTGCCAGAGGTGCAGGGTCGAGTTCTCCTGATCCACGTCGCAGTGCATGGTGAGCCGGTAGCCCTCGGCACGCGCCCGGGCGAACACCGCCTTGAACTTCACCGGCGGATTGCCCTTCTCGTCGGAGTCGAGGCCGACGCCGACGATCCAGTCCCTGTAGGGCAGGGATTGCTCCAGCGTCGCCATCGCGGACTCGGCGCTCATATCCCGCAGGAAGCACATGATGAGCTGGGTGCGAATGCCGAGCTTGTCCTGCGCATCCACCTGCGCCCGACGGATTCCGCGGATCACGGTGTCGTAGTCGATGCCGCGCGCGGTGTGGGCCTGGGGGTCGAAGAACATCTCGGCATAGATCACGCCTTGGGAATGCGCTTTGGTCAGGTAGGCGGTCGCCAGATCGTAGAAGTCCTGCTCGGTCACCAGGACGCCCATGCCCTCGTAGTACATCTTGAGGAACGACGGCAGATCGTCGAAGTCGTAGGCGGCCCGCATCTCCTCGACCGATTCGTAAGGCAGCTCGATGCCGTTGCGGCGGGCGAGGTCGAACTTCAGCTCCGGCTCCAGCGTCCCCTCCACGTGGACGTGCAGCTCGGCCTTAGGCATGCCTTCGATGAAGCGTCTCATGTCCGTCATGACGTCAAGCCCATGGTTCGGCGTGGAATAATTGCCCCTCGGATACGCCAGAAATCAACAGGTTGCCACAGCGATCTGCGCCCAGCCAGCGCGCCCAACGACCAACCGAGCCATGAGGTGGCGCCGACAATTGCAACCGCCCGTTCACGCACTATGCTAGAGACTTGCGATTCGGAATTGCAGGGGGGCACCAGAAATGACCAACCCGCTGACATCGCTTGGCAAGACCGTGATCATGGGGGTCGCTATGACCGTGATCATCGTCGCCATCCTCTATGGCATAAGCTGACCGGGGAGGCGAGGCGATGGACATTCCATTGGTCGACTACCATTGGTGGACATTCTTCTTCCGCTGGACCCACGTGCTCGCGGGCGTGATGTGGATCGGGCTGCTCTGGTACTTCAACTTCGTCCAGATCCCGAACATGCCGAAGATCCCGGACGACCAAAAACCCGCGATCGGCAAGGTGATCGCGCCGGCGGCGCTCTTCTGGTTCCGCTGGGCGGCGCTCGCCACGGTGGCGACCGGCATCGTGCTCGCGCTGATGAACGAGTATTTCTCGGATGCCATCACCTTCGGCATTCTCGGCGCGGCCACCGACGGGCACGTGCTGAGGCACACCGCCATCGGCATCGGGATGTGGCTCGGCATCATCATGATGCTGAACGTCTGGCTCATCATCTGGCCAAACCAAAAACGAGCCCTCGGAATCGTGGAGGTCGAGGCCGACCGCAAGGCGCGATCGGCGCGCTACGCCATGCTGGCGTCGCGCACCAACACGATGCTCTCGATCCCGATGCTCTACTCCATGGTTTCGGCGCAGAACGTCTACTGACGCGATAGCGCACACGCACCCGCCCGGCCGCCGCACCATTCGGCGCCGGGCGGGGCCGTTTCCCGGATCAGATGGTGGCGAGCGCCCGCAGGGCGTGCTGTGCCGCGGTGGCGCCCGAGCGCACCGCCCCTTCGATGGTGGCGGGCAGCCCGGTCGCGGTCCAGTCCCCGGCGAGGAAGAGATT
This sequence comes from Alphaproteobacteria bacterium, assembly GCA_965220745.1. Taxonomy (GTDB): domain Bacteria; phylum Pseudomonadota; class Alphaproteobacteria; order UBA828; family UBA828; genus WTGU01. Next base: position 187,408 of record CBDCQT010000005.1, read on the forward strand.
GCGATAGCGGGTCTCGGCCGGCGGGCGGAGCGGCAGGGCGGACGGAATCTGGGCGAAGGTCGCGCGCTTCTCCTTCACGATGCGAACCGCCGGCGCGGCGGGCGGGCGATAGTCGAGCGCCTGCGAGACGTCATTCCAGAGAATCTCGGTGATCTCCGCCGCAGGGCGCTCGGCCAGCGCACCCGCCGCGCTCACGGTGACCGAGGCAATATCGCCACGAGCGAAGATCCACTGTGCTGTGCCGCCGACCACGCCGAGGATCGCGCTGCCGCCCGGCATCGGCACCGGACGGTCGAGCCGGAAGTGGGCGTTGACGATGGGCCGGGTCTCCAGCGGCGCCGGGATCTCGGGCAGGAGCTGGGTGCAGACCTGCGGCGTCACCGCGAGCACGGCGACATCGCCCGGCGCGAACGCCGTGTCGCCGTCGCCATTACCGGCGAAATCGAGGGCTGTCACAGCGCGCCCGTCGTGCTGGATGGCGCGCAGCCGGCGGTTGTAGTGGAGCAGGCCACCGCCGCGCTCCACGTAGTGCACGCCCGGCTCCACCAGATTGGGGCCGAGGCCGTCGCGGGTGAGATAGGCGCGGCAGGCCGCCTCGCCCTGGCCGAAGGTGAGCCGCAGCACCGGCCAAAGCAGGCGCGCGGCAGCCTCCTCCACCGAGGCATTCAGCACCGCCACCGTCAGCGGCTCCCACAGCCGCTCCAGCAGTGGCCCGGTGCCGCTGAGCCGCTCCGCGGCGGTGTCGCTGTCCCGCGAACGGGCGAGGGCGAGGCCGGCCAGATAGTGGCGCGCGCGGCTGCCCGGCACGCGGCGCCCCGGCGCCACGATCCACCAGGGCACTGGCCCGGCATTGGGGCGTACGGTCCAGCGCTCGCCCGAGCGCAGGTCGACGAAGGGGAAGGCCGCGCGCTCCTGGCCAACCAGGCCGTCGCGGGCGCCGACGGTCTCCAGGTACGCGAACACGGCGGGATTGGCGCCCAGGATCAGGTGGTTGCCATTGTCGATGGTCCGGTCCAGGGTGGCGTCGTGGAACGAACGGCAGCGGCCGCCTGCGTGCGCCGCCGCCTCCCAAAGGACGACGCGCTGCCTCGCCTTCACCAGCTCCACGGCGCAGGAAAGCCCCGCCATGCCGGCGCCGATCACGTGAACGGTCGCCATACTTCCTCGCATCCCTCCGGCGCGTCCATGTACAGGGGAGGGGAGGCGCCTGGCAAACGCGCGGCGGGGCCGGGAGCGGCCTGAGTGGCGCCCTCGCTCTCATCCGTCGGCGGGCTCGCGCGTGCGGCCGACTACGACCGCTACCTCTCCGCGCTGTTCGCACCGGCCGGGCGGCGCGAGGCGCTGTTCGCGCTAATCGCCTTCAACCACGAGATCGCACGCATCCCCGAGGCGGTGAGCGAGCCGATGCTGGGCCGCATCCGGCTGCAATGGTGGCGCGAGGTGCTCGACGCAGCCTATGCGGACGAGCCCACCCGGCGCCACGAGGTGGCGGTACCGCTGGCGGACGCGATCCGTGCGTGCGGTCTCGACCGCGCGCCGTTCGACGCGTTGCTGGAGGCGCGGGAGGCCGACCTGGAGGAGGGCGGCTCGGCCGATATTGCGGCGCTGGAGCGCTACGCGGCGGGCACAGGGGGAGCGCTGACGGAACTCATGGTGCGGGCCTCGGGTGCGGATTCCGGCCCGGCGCTGGAGGCCGGGAGGCAGGTCGGCACGGCCTGGGCCTTGGTCGGTACGCTTCGGGCGGCGCCCCACGCGGCGGCGCAGGGCCGGGTCACGCTCCCGGCCGACCTTCTCGCCGGCGCAGGGATGGCGGCCGAGGACGTGCGGGCGGGGCGGGGCTTCGAGCGTTTTGGCGCGGTTGCCGAGCCGGTGGCGGGCCGCGCCGGCGGGCTGCTCGCTGCGGCGAGACAGGTGCGGCGCTCAGTTCCACGGCAGGCCCGCGGCGTGTTGCTGATCGCCCGCCTCGCCGATCTCTACCGCGCGCGTCTGCGCCGGGCCGCCTGGGATCCACGCGATCCGCGCATGGCCTGCGGCCCGCTCCGCAAGCAAGCGGCGATGCTGGCGGGCGCAGTATTCAGCCGCTACTGACGCCTTTGCTCAGGCCGCGGCGGCGCGATCGTCACCCAGCCAGCGGCCGAGGTCGGCCCGTGCGCGGGCGACCATCGCGGCCTTGCGGGCGCGCTTGGGCAGGCGGCCCGCGAGCGGCGGGAACAGGCCGAAGTTGACGTTCATCGGCTGGAAGGTCCCGCCCGCGCCCAGGTGCCCGCCGGTGATGTGGCCGAGCAGCGCGCCGAACGCCGTGGTCGGCGGCGGGGGCGGAGCGGTGACGTCCGCGACCTCCGCCGCGGCGAAGCGCCCGGCGAGCAGGCCGATCGCCGCGCTCTCGACATAGCCCTCGACGCCGGTGATCTGGCCCGCGAAGCGCACATGCGGCGCGCGGCGCAGACGCAGCTCCGCATCCAGCAGCGCCGGGCTGTTGATGAAGGTGTTGCGATGGATGCCGCCGAGCCGGGCGAAGCCGGCCTGCTCTAGCCCCGGGATCAGGCGGAAGACCCGCTTCTGCGCGCCGTGCGTGAGCTTGGTCTGGAAGCCCACCATGTTGAAGAGGGTGCCGAGCGCGTTGTCCTGGCGCAGCTGCACCACGGCGTGGGGGCGGGCGCCGGTGGCCGGGTCGGTGAGGCCCACGGGCTTCATCGGTCCGAAGCGGAGCGTGTCGCGCCCGCGCGCCGCCATCACCTCGATGGGCAGGCAGCCCTCGAAGTAGGGCGTGCCGCGCTCCCAGTCGCGGAAGGGGATCGTGTCGGCGGCGAGCAGGGCGTCGATGAAGGCCTCGTAGCGCTCACGGTCCAGCGGGCAATTGATGTAGGCAGCGCGGTCGCCGCCGGGCCCCGCCTTGTCGTAGCGAGACTGGAACCAGGCCCGCTCGAAGTCGATGCTCTCGCGGTGGACGATGGGCGCGAGCGCATCGAAGAAGGCGAGGTGCTCTTCGCCGGTGGCGTCCAGGATCGCCTGGCTGAGCCCCGGTGCGGTGAGGGGGCCGGTGGCGACGATGGCCGGGCCTTCCGCCGCATCCGGCACGCCGGGGGCCTCCGCGCGGCGCACCCGGATGGCGGGCTCGTCCTCGATCGCCTGCTGCACCGCATCGGCGAAGCCCGTGCGGTCCACCGCGAGCGCTTGGCCGGCCGGCACCTTGTGCCGGTCGGCGGCGGCCATGACCAGCGAGTCCGCGCGCCGCATCTCCTCGTGCAGGAGGCCCACGGCGTTGCGCTCGGCATCGTCGGAGCGGAAGGAGTTGGAGCAGACCAGCTCGGCGAGCCGGTCGGTGACGTGCGCCTCGGTGGCGCGCACCGGGCGCATCTCCCAGAGCTCGACCGCCACGCCCCGGCGCGCGATCTGCCATGCCGCCTCGCAGCCGGCGAGGCCGCCGCCGACGATGCGGATTCGCTGATCCACCCTCGCGTGCTCCGGGCTCCGGCGCCGGGCTCAGGCCACCTTGCGCCGGGCGCGCCGAGGGCGGCGCGCTCCGTGATGCGCTTGGCGGGCAAGCGCGGGGCCGAGCGCGCGGCGCAGGAACTGCCCGGTGTAGCTCTCGTCCACGGCGGCAACCTCGTCGGGCGTGCCGGCCGCGACCACGCGCCCACCGCCGTCGCCGCCCTCCGGGCCGAGATCGACGATCCAGTCGGCGGTCTTGATCACCTCCAGGTTGTGCTCGATCACCACCACGGTGTTGCCGCTCTCCACCAGCGCGTGCAGCACCTCCAGCAGCTTGCGCACGTCGTGGAAGTGGAGGCCGGTGGTGGGCTCGTCGAGGATGTAGAGGGTGCGCCCGGTGGCGCGTCGCGAGAGCTCCTTGGCGAGCTTGACCCGCTGCGCCTCGCCGCCCGAGAGCGTGGTCGCCTGCTGGCCCACCTGGATGTAGCCGAGGCCGACCCGCTGCAGGGTCTCCAGTTTGTTGCGGATCGCCGGCACCGCCTTGAAGAAGGCCGCAGCGTCGTCCACCGTCATCGCCAGCACGTCCGCGATGGACTGATTGCGGTACAGAATCTCCAGGGTCTCGCGGTTGTAGCGCCGGCCCTTGCACTCCTCGCACTGGACGTAGATGTCCGGTAGGAAGTGCATCTCGATCTTGATCAGGCCGTCGCCCTGGCAGGCCTCGCAGCGCCCGCCCTTGACGTTGAAGGAGAAGCGCCCCGGCTTGTAGCCGCGGGCCTTGGCCTCCGGGAGCCCGGCGTACCACTCACGGATCGGGCCGAAGGCGCCGGTGTAGGTGGCCGGGTTCGAGCGCGGCGTGCGGCCAATGGGCGACTGGTCGATGTCCACCACCTTGTCGAGGAACTCGAGCCCGTCGATGCCGTCGTGGGCGCCGGGCTGGACGCGGGCCGCGAACATGCGCCGAGCGGCGGCGCGGTAGAGCGTGTCGACCACCAGCGTGGACTTGCCGCTGCCGGAGACACCGGTGACGCAGGTGAAGGTGCCGAGGCGGAAGGAGACGTCGATGGACGCGAGGTTGTTCGCCTGCGCGCCCCGCACCGTGACCCGCTGCCCCTCCTTGCCGGGCCGTGTGGCCTCCGGCACCGGGATCGCCTCCTCCCCACTCAGGTACTGACCGGTCAGGCTCTCCCGGCTCGCGATGATGGCGGCGGGCTCGCCTTCGGCCACGATCCCGCCGCCGTGGACGCCCGCACCCGGTCCCATGTCCACGACATAGTCGGCGCTCCTGATCGCGTCCTCGTCGTGCTCGACCACGAGCACGGTGTTGCCGAGGTCGCGCAGGTTCCGCAGCGTGCCGAGCAGACGCGCGTTGTCGCGCTGATGCAGGCCGATGGAGGGCTCGTCGAGCACGTAGAGCACGCCGGTGAGCCCCGAGCCGATCTGCGAGGCGAGGCGGATACGCTGGCTTTCGCCGCCGGAAAGCGTGCCCGCAGTGCGCGAGAGCGTGAGGTATTCCAGCCCGACATCTACCAGGAACTGCAGCCGCTCGTTGATCTCCTTCAGGATGCGCCGGGCGATCTCGCGCTGCTTCGGGGTCAGGCTGTCGTCCAGCGCTGTGAACCAGCGCGCGGCTTCGGCGATCGAGAATTGCGTGACGTCGCCAATGTGCAGGTCGCCCACCTTGACGCAGAGCGCCTCCGGCTTCAGCCGATGGCCGCCGCAGCTCTCGCACGCGGCGGTGCTCTGGAACTTGCCGAGCTCGTCGCGCAGCCAGGCGCTGTCGGATTCGCGCCAGCGCCGGTCCAGGTTGGGCACCACGCCCTCGAAGGGCTTGGTCGTGCTGTATTGTCGGATGCCGTCGTCGTAGGTGAAGGTGATCCGCTCCTCGCCGGAGCCGTGGACGATGGTCTGCCGCACCTTCACGGGCAGATCGCTCCAGGGTACGGTCATGCGCGCGCCGTAGTGCTCGGCGATGCACTCCACGGTCTGCCGGTAGTAGGGCGAGGACGACCCCGCCCAGGGGGCGACGGCGCCTTGGGCCAGGCTGAGGCGCTGGTCCGGCACCACAAGCTCGGCATCGAAATAGAGCCGGATGCCGAGACCGTCGCAGCTCGGGCAGGCGCCGAAGGGGTTGTTGAAGGAGAAGAGGCGGGGCTCGATCTCCTCGATGGTGAAGCCCGAGACTGGGCAGGCGAACTTGGCCGAGAAGGTCGTCCGCTCGCCGCTGTCAGCATCCTCGGCGACCACCAGCCCGTCGGTGAGCCCAAGCCCGGTCTCCACGCTGTCGGCGAGGCGGGTGGCGAGCGAGGGCGAGACCACGACGCGATCCACCACCACCTCGATGTCGTGCTTGCGCTTCTTGTCCAGCGCCGGCGCTGCGTCGATGTCGTAAACCTCGCCGTCGATCTTGACCCTGGTGAAGCCGCGCTTGAGCAGCTCGGCGAGCTCCTTGCGGTACTCGCCCTTGCGGCCGCGGATCACCGGCGCAAGCAGGTAGAGCCGCGTGCCCTCCGGCTTCGCCAGGATCCGATCGACCATCTGGCTCACGGTCTGGCTCTCGATGGGGAGCCCCGTCGCGGGCGAATACGGCACCCCGATTCGGGCGAAGAGCAGGCGCAGGTAGTCGTGGATCTCAGTCACCGTGCCCACGGTGGAGCGCGGGTTCCGCGACGTGGTCTTCTGCTCGATGGAGATCGCCGGCGAGAGCCCGTCGATGGACTCCACGTCGGGCTTCTGCATCAGCTCCAGGAACTGGCGCGCGTAGGCCGAGAGGCTCTCGACGTAGCGCCGCTGGCCCTCGGCATAGATCGTGTCGAAGGCAAGCGAGGACTTGCCCGAGCCAGACAGCCCGGTGACGACGATCAGGCGGTCGCGGGGCAGGTCGACGTCGACGCCCTTCAGATTGTGCTCACGGGCGCCGCGAACGCTGATGGTCTTGGCCATGGGCGCGGACGAAACGGTTCGGGGATCGACTCTGGAATATAGGAGCTTCGCCCGGCGAAGGCGAGAGCCGCCGGTATGCGTAGCCGGCATACGGGGCCGGTTTGAGGCGGTTCGGGCTATGGGCTAAAAGTCGTCAGGGTAGCCTGCGAGCACAGAAGGAGTTTGGGTTATGGCGGGTAGCGTCAACAAGGTCATTTTGGTCGGCAACCTGGGACGCGACCCCGAAACCCGACAAACACAGGACGGCAGGCCTATCGTCAACATGTCGGTCGCCACCAGTGAGAACTGGCGGGACCGTCAGACCGGGGAGCGGCGCGAGCGCACCGAGTGGCACCGCGTCGTGATCTTCAACGAGCGCTTGGCCGAGGTCGCGCAGAACTACCTGCGCAAGGGCTCCAAGGTCTATCTCGAAGGCCAGCTGCAGACCCGCAAGTGGACCGACCAGTCGGGGCAGGAGCGCTACACCACCGAGGTGGTGCTCGGGCGCTTTCGGGGTGAGCTTACGATGCTGGACAGCCGCGCCGATAGCGGCGGCGGGCGTGACTACGGCGGCGAGCCGGCCGGCGCCCCGGCCACGGCCCGCGACAGCGGCCCGTCATCCACCGACCTGGACGACGATATTCCGTTCTAATTGTGAGGAGAATTGCCCCCAACAACGCGGTTCGCGGCGTTGTGAATCAGGGGCGTTTGCGGTAGTCTCTTGGGCGTAAGGACCGAGTCGCGACGCGCGACCTAATTCCTTGTCTTCCAATAAACTTTCCGGTCATTGGTGACAGAGCTACCGCCCTCCGCGCCATCCCGGGAGCCGCCCGACGGCGGCGCGCCCCTGACGCCCCCCGTCGCCATCGAGGAGGAGATGAAACGCTCCTACCTCGACTACGCGATGAGCGTGATCGTCAGTCGCGCGCTGCCCGACGTGCGCGACGGGCTCAAGCCGGTGCATCGCCGCATTCTCTATTCGATGCACGAGAACGGCTACGACTGGAACAAGCCCTACCGCAAGTCGGCCCGCGTGGTCGGCGACGTCATGGGCAAGTACCACCCGCACGGCGATGCCGCGATCTACGACGCCATGGTGCGCATGGCGCAGGACTTCTCCATGCGCCTGCCGCTGCTGGACGGGCAGGGCAACTACGGCTCGATGGACGGCGACCCGCCGGCGGCGATGCGCTACACCGAGGTGCGCCTGGGCGAGCCCGCGCATGCGCTGCTCACCGACATCGACAAGGAGACGGTCGACTTCCAGGCCAACTACGACGAATCGGCGCACGAGCCCGTGGTGCTGCCGGCGGCCTTCCCCAACCTTCTGGTCAACGGGGCGGGCGGCATCGCGGTCGGCATGGCGACCAACATCCCGCCCCATAATTTGGGCGAGGTCGTCGACGCCGCGTGCGCCTATCTCGACGACCCGGAGATCTCCATCGACGCCCTGATGGAGCACGTGCCGGGGCCGGACTTCCCCACCGGCGCCATGATCATCGGCGCCGCCGGCATCCGTCAGGCCTATCACACGGGCCGCGGCTCCGTGGTCATGCGTGGCCGCACGACCATCGAGCAGGCCGGCAAGGACCGCGAGGCGATCATCGTCACCGAGATCCCCTACCAGGTGAACAAGGCGCGCATGATCGAGCGCATCGCCGGCCTCGTGAACGAGCGCCGCATCGAGGGGATCGCCGATCTCCGCGACGAATCGGACCGCGACGGCGTGCGCGTCGTCATCGAGCTCAAGCGCAGCGCGATGGCCGAGGTGGTGCTCAACCAGCTCTACCGCTATTCGCCGCTGCAGACGAGCTTCGGCGTGAACATGCTGGCCCTGCGTGCCGGCCGCCCGGAGTTGCTGACGCTAAAGGACATCGTCGCGGCGTTCATCGAATTCCGCGAGGAGGTCGTCACCCGGCGCACCACCTACCAGCTCTCCCAAGCGCGAACGCGGGCCCACGCGCTCGCGGGCCTCGCCATCGCCGTCGCCAACATCGACGAGATCATCGCGCTGATTCGCAAGGCGAAGGACCCCGCCGAGGCCCGCGCGGCGCTCACTGGCCGGGACTGGCCAGTGAAGGACGCAGGCCCCCTGATTGCACTGATCGCCGATCCCCGCCAGGGGGTGACGGAGGCGGACACCTGCCGGCTCACCGACGAGCAGGCGCGGGCGATCCTGGAGCTGCGCCTGCAGCGGCTCACCGCCATGGAGCGCGACAAGATCGCGGACGAGCTCGCCGGCATCGTCGAGCAGATCAAGGACTACATCGACATCCTGCAGAACCGGGAGCGTCTGCGCTCGGTCCTGCGCGACGAGCTGGTCGCCACGCGCGACAAGTTCGCCGACGTGCGGCGGACTGAGCTGGGCGAAGCCGAGTTCGAGCACGATGTCGAGGACCTGATCCAGCGCGAGGAAATGGTGGTCACGCTCAGCCACCGCGGCTACGTCAAGCGGGTGCCGCTCTCCACCTACCGGGCCCAGCGACGCGGCGGCAAGGGCCGGGCCGGCATGAGCACCCGCGACGAGGACTTCGTCGCACAGGTCTTCGTCGTCAACACACACACGCCGGTGCTGTTCTTCTCCACCGCCGGCAAGGTCTACAAGCTCAAGGTCTATCGTCTGCCCCAGGCGGCGCCGCAGGCGCGCGGCAAGGCGCTGGTCAACCTGCTGCCGCTGGCGAAAGGCGAGACCATCTCGACCATCCTGCCGATGCCGGAGGACGAAGACGAGTGGGCGAGCCTCCAGCTCATGTTTGCGACCGCCGCAGCCTCCGTCAGGCGTAACAGCGCGAGCGACTTCGTGAATGTGCCATCCGCCGGCAAGATCGCCATGAAGCTCGGCGACGACGATCGCATCATCGGCGTGCAGACCTGCTCCGACGGCGACGACGTGTTCCTCGCCGCCCGCGGCGGCAAGTGCACCCGCTTCGCTGCCGCCGACGTTCGCCTGTTCCGGGGGCGCAGCTCGTCCGGCGTGCGCGGCATGGACCTAGCCGAGGGCGACCGGGTGATCTCCATGAGCGTGCTCGCACACGTCGATCTCGACGCGGCCGAGCGGGACGCCTACTTCAGACGCGCGCGCGAGGGAGAGGCGCTCAAGCTCGCGAAAGAGCGCCGCGCAGAACTCGCCATCCAGGAGCAGTTCCTCCTCACGGTGCGCAGCGACGGCTTCGGCAAGCGCACCTCCAGCCACGACTATCGCCTGACCCGGCGCGGCGGCAAGGGTATCATCAACACCGCAATCGGCGCCGGCGAGACCGAGGTGGTCGCCGCCTTCCCTGTGGCTGACCAGGACGAAATCATGCTCGTGACCGACGGCGGTCAGCTGATCCGTTGCCCGGTGAAGGGCATCAGGAAGGCGGGCAGGGACACACGCGGCGTGACCATCTTCCGCCTGGGCAAGGGCGAACGGGTGGTGTCGGCGGCACGGCTTGCCGACGTGAACGGCAACGGTGCAGCGGGCGAGGCGGCAACGAACGCGGGGGCGGCACAGGATGGCTGAGCGGGTCGGCCTCTATCCCGGAACCTTCGACCCGATCACCACGGGCCATCAGGACATCATCAGGCGCGCGCTCCGGGTGGTCGACAGACTGGTGGTGGCGGTCGCCGTCAACGCGGGCAAGAACCCGCTGTTCGACGTGGACGAGCGGGTTGCGCTCACCGCGCAGGATCTCGCAGCGCTCGGGCTCGAGCCGCCGCAGCTGGAAGTGCGCAGCTTCGACAGCTTGCTCATGCATTTCGTCCACGAGGTGAACGCCACGGTGATCGTGCGCGGGCTCCGGGCTGTTTCCGACTTCGAGTACGAGTTCCAGATGGCGGGCATGAACGCCAGGCTCGACCAGGGTGTCGAGACCGTGTTCCTGATGGCCTCGGAGCGGCACCACTTCATCTCCTCGAAGCTGGTCAAGGAGATCGCCTCCCTCGGCGGCGACGTGTCGAGCTTCGTCTCGCCGCTCATTGCCCAGCGCCTCGCCGAGCGGTTCGGGACGCCGCCTCCCTGAGGCCGGCGGCGCCGGCGACCATCGGTGCGGGTCGACGCCTTCGATTTCGACCTTCCGCGCGAGGCGATCGCGACGCGCCCCGCGCGCCCGCGCGATTCCGCCCGCCTTCTGGACCTGACCGCCGGCCTCGCCCACCGCAGCGTCGCAGACCTCCCGGCCCTGCTGCGGCCGGGCGACATGATGGTCTTCAACGACACGCGGGTAATCCCGGCGCGCCTTGCGGGCGTGAGGGGCGGGGCGCGGGTCGAACTCACCCTGCACCGATGCTTGGGCGACGACCGCTGGTTGGCGTTCGCCAAGCCGGCGAAGCGGCTCCGGCCGGGCGACCGGATCACCTTTGCCGAAGAGTTCTCGGCCATGGTCGGGGCGCGGGACGGGCCGGAGGTGAGCATTGTCTTCGACCGTGGCGGCGCCGCGCTCGCCGACGCGCTTCAACGCCACGGCGCCATGCCGCTGCCGCCTTATCTTCGTCGCGCCGCGGACGCGCGCGACCGCGATGACTACCAGACCGTGTTCGCGCGGTGCGAGGGCGCCGTCGCCGCGCCGACGGCGGGCCTGCATTTCACCGATCGCCTGCTGCAGGCCATCGATGTGCGCGGCATCGCGCGGCGTTTCGTTACGCTCCACGTCGGTGCCGGCACGTTTCTGCCGATCTCGGTCGAGGACACCGCCGATCACCCGATGCACAGCGAGTCCTGCGTGCTCGCGCGTGACACGGCCGCCGCCATCAACGGCTGCCGCGCCGCCGGCGGGCGTATCGTCGCGGTGGGTACCACGGTCGTGCGGCTGTTGGAGAGCGCGGCCCGGCCCGACGGCACCGTCGTGGCGTTCGCCGGTGAGGTCGATCTCTTCATCGAGCCCGGCTACCGCTTCAGGACCGTCGACCTGATGCTTACCAACTTCCACCTGCCCCGCTCAACGCTCTTCATGCTGGTCTGCGCCTTCGCCGGTACCGAACGGATGAAGGCAGCCTACGCGGAGGCTCTCGCGGCGGGGTATCGTTTCTATTCCTACGGCGATGCCTGCCTTCTTGCGCGCGGGGAGACAGCGTGAGCCTCGACTTCACCGTCGAAGCAACCGACGGCCGCGCCCGGCTCGGCCGGCTGAAGACCGCCCACGGACCCGTGCACACGCCTGCCTTCATGCCCGTGGGGACCCAGGCGGCGGTCAAGGGGCTCACGGTCGATACGGTGCGGGAAAGCGGAGCCAAGATCGTGCTCGCCAACACCTATCACCTGATGATCCGCCCCGGCGCGGAACGCATCGCCCGCCTCGGCGGTCTGCACGAATTCATGAACTGGCCGGGGCCCATCCTCACGGATTCGGGCGGCTTTCAGGTGATGTCGCTCGCCCAGCTCCGCACCGTGCAGGAGGACGGCGTGGTGTTCCGCGCGCACACCGACGGCTCCCGCCATCATCTGACACCGGCAGGCGCCGTGAAAATCCAGCACGCGCTGGACAGCGATATCACCATGGTGCTGGACGAGTGCACGCCCTATCCGGCGAGCGAGGCGGAGGCGGCCCGTTCCATGCGCCGCTCCATGCGCTGGGCCGCGCACTGCAAGGAGGCGTTCGTGCAGAGGCCAGGCTACGGGCTCTTCGGCATCGTGCAGGGCAGCGTCTTCCCTGCGCTGCGGGCGGAATCGGCGGCGGCGCTCGTGGAGATCGGCTTCGACGGCTACGCCGTGGGCGGGCTCGCGGTGGGCGAAGGGCAGGCCCAAATGCTGGCGGTGCTCGACGGGCTCGAGGGCGCGTTGCCGGCGGAGCGGCCCCGTTACCTGATGGGGGTGGGCACGCCGGATGACATCGTGAAGGCGGTCTGCCGCGGGATCGATATGTTCGACTGCGTGCTGCCCACCCGCTCGGGTCGTACCGCGCGCGCCTATACCGCGAGCGGCACCCTCAACATGCGAAACGCCCGCCACGCAGAGGACCCATCGCCGGTCGATGCCGCCTGCGCTTGCCCGACTTGCGCGGAGTACAGCCGCGCCTACGTCCACCACCTGTTTCGCACCGGCGAAATGCTCGGCCCCATCTTGCTGAGCCAGCACAACCTCTACGTCTATCAGCGGCTGATGGCCGACCTGCGCGCCGCGATCGGAGAGGGACGCCTCGATGCCTTCGCAGCGGCGCAGGGAGGGGACGGGGACGCCGAGGAAGACGACTGACCGGAGAGGTCAGTCGCCGAAGCTCTTCACCCGCTCAGCGGTCTCGGGGTCAAGGAAGCGCCGCACGGTCGCCTCGGTCTCCAGCGCGAGCGCGCCCTCGATATCGAAGCCGCCCGCCCGGTTGAGCACTCGCTTGAGCTCGCACACCGCTCCTTGAGGCAAGGCGGCAATGCGCGCGGCCGTCTCGTGCGCCGTCTCGAACACCGAATCGTCCGGCACTACGCGCCAGGCGAGGCCCATCTTGTGCGCTTCCGCGGCACTGAAGGTTTCGCCGAGCAATAGCAGTTCGCGGGTCTTCGCCAGCCCTACGATGCGCGGCAGGATCGCCGTCACGCCGCCGGTCGGGAACATGCCCCACTTGATCTCGGGAAAGAAACATTTGGTGCCTTCGCCGAAGACGGCGAGATCGCAGTTGATCGCCCATTCCAGCCCGCCGCCCACCGCCCAGCCATGAATGGCGCCGACCACCACTTTGTCACCCAGAACCAAGCGGCGCGAAACCTCCTGGATCGCCTCGATGAAGGCTCGGGTCTCCGCCTCGCCGGCAGTCTGGTTCTCGATGTCCTTGAGGTCGTCGCCGGAGCAGAAGGCACGCCCTGCGCCGCGCAGGACCAGCGCGCCCACCCCATCGTCGGCAAGCACGTCGTCCAGTGCTGCACAGAGATCGGCGAGCAGTGTCGCGTTGAGCGCGTTGAGCCGCTCCGGCCGGTTGAGCGTGAGCGTGGCGACCCCCGCCGTCACGCCGGTGAGGACGGTACCCGCCATCTTCAATTCTCCCTGATCAGTCGCTGCGTCTTGCCGCCGGTGCGCGGCAGCGAGCCGGGCGGCAGCAGGGTCACGATGGCCGAGGCGCGGAGCGTCGCCTTGATCGCCTCTTCCACGCGCGCAGCCAGCGCTTCCGAGGCCTCGGCGCCTTCCGCCATTTCGGCATCCACCGGCAGCCGGTCGTAGGGTCCGCTCCCCTTGAGGCGGATACGGAACTCGCCCGAGAGCGCGTCGAACCCGGCGATCACGCCGCCGACGGCGGTCGGGAAGATGTTGACGCCGCGCACCACCACCATGTCGTCGCTACGCCCGAGAACACGGAAGCGGGTCGCCGCGCGCCCGCAGGTGCAGAGGCCTGTGCCCGTGATGACGATCACGTCGTTGGTGCGAAAGCGCACCAGTGGTTGCGCCTCGCGCTTCAGGTGCGTCAGCACCAGCTCGCCGCTCGCGCCCTCCCGCCACGCCACCGGATCGCCGCTCTCCGGCTCGATCAGCTCCGGGTACAGCACATCCTCGCCCAGGAAGTGCAGGTCGTTGTTGGCCCAGCACTGGCTCGCGAAATTGCTGAACACGTCTGAGACGCCGTAGTTGGCGTTGCGCGCGGTAAAGCCCCAGACGCTCTCCAGACGCCCGCGGAAGTTCGGGTCGTCCAGGCCCGCCTCGCCGCCGAAGAGACCGAGCGTGAGCTCCAGATCGCGCGGCGCGAGGCCCGGGAAGTGTTCCGCGATCGTCCGCTCCAGGGCGGCAGGGTAGGAGGGTGTGCAATGGATCACACGGACCTTGAGGTCGAGGATCGTGCGAATCAGGAGCTGGCTTTCGCCCGCGCCGAAGGGAATCACCGTCGCGCCTGCGGCTTCGAGGGAGAGATGGTCGCTCACGCCGCCCATCCACATCCGGTAGTTGAGGCAGTGGACGGTGAGCGTGCCGGTGGTGAGCCCCGCGGCCTGGAAGCAGCGCGCGCCGATCGCGGCCGTCTGCGCCGCGTCGGCCTCCGTCTGAGCGATGTTCATGGCCTGGCCCGTGGTGCCGGAGGTGCGATGCAGGCGGATGACGAACTCACGCACGGCCGCGAGGTAGTCGCCGAAGGGCGGATGTGCGGCCTGGGATTCCCGCAGCATCGCCTTGTTGCAGAGGGGGAGCGCGGGCAGGTCCTCCAGCCGCTCCGGCACGTGCCGGCCGGCCCACAGCTTGGCGAAGAAAGGTGATTGGCGGACGACGTAGGCCCGCTGGTCCTGCCAGCGCCCTTGCTGGAGCGCGGCATTCTCCTCTGGCGGCCGAAGCGCCTCACTTACAGGGCTCATCCGGTGCGCCCGCGCGCTTGCGGCCTTGTCTGTGACCGGCTCAGGCGATCTCGGCTTGCGCCTCGTCGACCAGCGGGTGGGACAGACGGGAAATCATCTCCCGCGGGCAGATCTGCCAGAAGTTGCCGATCTCCAGGGTCCAGTCGGCGAGCAGGCGTTCGCTGTAGCGCGAGCGGGTCTCTGCATGGTGCTCCTCGACCAGGGCCCGGCACTCGCGTTCCCAGTGGACGCTGGCGATGCGTTGCCAGACCACCGTGTCGGCATTGACCCGCCGCTCGAAGGTGGCATCGGGGTCATAGACGAAGGCCATGCCGCCGGTCATGCCAGCGGCGAAATTGTCGCCCACGGGCCCCAGGATGACCGCAATGCCGCCGGTCATGTATTCGCACCCGTTCGAGCCGCAGCCCTCCACCACAGCGCGCGCGCCCGAGTTGCGCACGCAGAAGCGTTCGCCCGCCTGGCCGGCGGCGAACAGCTTTCCGCTGGTGGCACCGTAGAGGACCACATTGCCGATGATCGTGTTCTCGTTGGAGGCGAGCGGGCTCGAGGTCGGCAGGCGCAAGACGATGGTGCCGCCCGAGAGGCCCTTGCCCACATAGTCGTTGGCGTCGCCGCTCACCACGATCTTGAGGCCCTGGACGGCCCAGGCGCCGAGCGACTGGCCGGCGGAGCCACGCAGGCTCACCGTGAAGTAGTCAGGCGGCAGCCCCGACATGCCGAAGCGGCGGGTCAGGTGGGACGAGAGCTTGGCCCCGATCGTGCGGTGCGTGTTGCTCATCGTGTAGGCGAGCTGCATCTTCTCCGGCACTTCCAGCGCGTCGTCGGCGTCGCTGATGATCTGCTCGTCGAGGGTGCCGGGCACCTCGATCCGTCCCTTGCGCGTGGAGTGGCGGGGGTGGCCGCCGGGGTCCGCCTGGGCGAGCAGCGGGTTGAGATCGAGATCGTCGAGATCGGCGCTGCCGCGGCTGACTTGGCGTAGCAGGTCGGTGCGGCCGACAATCTCGTGAAGCGTCGCCACCCCGAGCGACGCCAGAATCTCGCGCACCTCCTCGCCGATGAAGGTGAACAGGTTGACCACTTTCTCCGGCGTGCCCTCGAACTTGGCGCGGAGCGCGGGGTCCTGCGTGCACACTCCCACCGGGCAGGTGTTGCTGTGACACTGGCGCACAAGAATGCAGCCCATGGCGACCAGCGAGGTGGTGCCGATGCCGAATTCCTCAGCCCCCAGCATGGCGGCGGTGACCACGTCGCGGCCGGTCTTGATGCCGCCGTCGACCCGGAGCGTCACGGTGTGGCGCAGGCGGTTGAGGGTCAGGACCTGATGCACCTCGGCGAGACCCATCTCCCAGGGCACGCCGGCGTATTTCACGCTGCTCTGGGGCGAGGCGCCGGTGCCGCCGTCGTGGCCCGAGACCAGAACCACGTCGGCCTTCGCCTTGGCGACGCCGGCGGCGATGGTGCCGATGCCGGCCTCGGCCACGAGCTTGACCGTGACTCTGGCGTTCGGGTTGATCTGCTTCAGGTCGTAGATCAACTGGGCCAGATCCTCGATCGAGTAGATGTCGTGGTGCGGCGGCGGCGAGATCAGCGTCACCCCCGGCGTCGAATGGCGCAGCTTGGCGATCTCCTCCGACACCTTGAAGCCCGGCAGCTGGCCGCCTTCGCCGGGCTTCGCCCCTTGCGCCATCTTGATCTCGATCTCGCGGCAGTGGTTCAGGTACTCCGCGGTCACGCCGAAGCGGGCGGACGCAATCTGCTTGGTCGCGGACGACGCGTTGTCGCCGTTGTCGCGCGGCTCGAAGCGCTCCCGCGCCTCGCCACCCTCGCCACTGCAGGACGCAGCCCCGATGCGGTTCATGGCGATGGCCAGCGTCTCGTGCGCCTCCTTGGAGAGCGCGCCGTGCGACATGCTGCCGCTGCTGAAGCGCTTGCGGATCTGAGTGATCGATTCCACTTCGTCGAGACCGATCTCGGGCCTGTCGGACTCGAAGCCCAGGAGGTTACGAATCTGGATCGGCGGCAGCGCGTACACGCCCTCGGCATACTTCTTGTAGGTCGCGTAAGAGTCGGCCGCGAGCGCCGACTGGAGCATGTGGATGAGCGGTCCGTCGAAGGCGTGTATCTCGCCCGAGCGGCGGTACTTGAGGAGGCCGCCCACCGGCAGCACCACAGGGCTCTCCTCGTAGGCCTTGCGGTGCTGGTGCAGCACGCGGCGCTTGATGCCGCTGAGTCCGATGCCGGAAAGCCGCGCCGTCATGCCGGGGAAGAAATCTGCGACCAACGCCCGGCTGAGTCCGACGGACTCGAAGTTGTAGCCGCTGCGGTATGAGCTCAGCACCGAAATGCCCATCTTGGAGAGGATTTTGAGCAATCCCGCATCCACCGCGCGGCGATAACGGTCCTCGCAGTCCGCCAGGCTGCGGTTGCCGAAGAGCCCGCGTTCCTGCCTGTCGGCCAGGCTTTCGAGCGCGAGGTAGGGGTTGATCGAGGTCGCGCCCACCCCGATCAGGACGGCGAAATAGTGGACGTCGAGGCACTCGGCGGCGCGCACGTTGATCGAGGTGAAGGTCCTGAGCCGCTGGCGCACCAGGTGGCTGTGCACCCCGCCGGCCGCCAGGATCATGGGGATCGGCGCACGCTCTTCCGAGACATGCTCGTCTGTCAGGATGAGGTGGGTTGCGCCGCCGCGCACGGCTTCCTCCGCCTGCGCGCGGATGCGCTCCATTGCCGCAGTGAGCCGACCGCGGCCAGGGGACGCATCGAAGCTGCAGTCGATCCACACCGCCTTGTCGCCCAGAAGCTCGGTCAGGCCCTTGAATTCGCCGTTGGTGAGGACCGGCGAATCCAGTTGCAACAACGCGGTCTGCTCGGGCTCGCCGGCGAAGATGTTGCCCATGTTGCCGAGCCGGGTGAGCAGGCTCATGACGCTGTATTCGCGCAGGGAGTCGATCGGCGGGTTGGTCACCTGCGCGAACATCTGGCGGAAATAGTGATGCAAGCCTCGATACTGGCCCGAGAGCACGGCGAGCGGCGTGTCGTCGCCCATCGAGCCAGTCGGCTCCTTGCCGGCTTCCACCATGGGATGGAGCACCAGTTCGAGCTCCTCCATGGAATAGCCCACCATGCGCTGGCGTAGCCGGAGCTCGTCGCGCGAGAACATGCGGGGCGCCGCCGTGCCGGAGACCAGCGCGCTCGCGTCGACCACGTCTGCGACCCATGCCGCGTATGGCTTGGCCTCCGCGAGCATGTCCTTCATCTCACGGTCGTGATAGAGGCGGCCTTCGGAGAGATCGACGCAGATCATCTGGCCGGGGCCCAGGCGGCCGTTCTCGGTAATGCGCTCGGGCGCGATGGGGACCATGCCGGTCTCGGAGCCGACAACGAGCATCCCGTCGGCGGTGACGCTGTAGCGCATGGGGCGAAGCCCGTTGCGATCCATGCCGGCGAGAATCCAGGTGCCGTCCGTCGCGGCGATGGCCGCCGGGCCGTCCCACGGCTCCATCACGCAGTTGCAGAAGTTGTAGAAGGCGCGGTGGTGGGCCGGCATGTCCTGCTTCTTGGACCAGGCGTCGGGGATCAGCAGGCTGTGGGCCGCCGGCACCGAGCGCCCGGCCCGCACCACGCCTTCGAGTACGGCGTCGAGCGCCATGGAATCCGACGAGTCCGGCTCGATCAGCGGAAAGAGCTCGCTGTTGTGGGCGCCGAAGACGTCGCTCGCAGCGCGCGTCTCGTGATTCGCCATCCAGTTCTTGTTGCCGCGAATCGTGTTGATCTCGCCGTTGTGGGCGAGCATGCGGAAGGGCTGTGCCAGCCGCCACGTGGGGAAGGTGTTGGTCGAGTAGCGCTGGTGGAAGATCGCGAAGCGCGACACGAAGCGCTCGTCGAGCAGGTCCGGATAGAACGCCGTGAGCTGCTCGGCCAGGAACATACCCTTGTAGATGAGCGAGCGGCACGAGAGAGAGCAGATGTAGAAGCCGGTGATGTGACGGTCGAGCACCTGCTTCTCGATGCGCCGGCGGATGATGTAGAGGTCGATCTCGAACTGGTCGTCGTCGACATCGCGCCGGTTGACGATCATCACCTGTTCGATCTCGGGCCGAGCGGCGTTCGCCTTCTCCCCAATCACCGAGGAATCAATCGGCACCTGGCGCCAGCCCACGATGCCGTGGCCGAAACGGAGGATCTCGGTCTCGACGACGCTGCGGCAAAGGTCTTGCGCGCCGAGGTCGGTCTTGGGCAGGAAGACCATGCCGACGGCGAGCCGCCCGCCTTTGGGGCTCTGGCCCGTCGCCTCTATATGCTCCCGGAAGAAGTCTTGCGGAATCTCGACGTGGATGCCGGCGCCGTCTCCGGTTTTGCCGTCGGCGTCCACCGCGCCCCGGTGCCACACGGCCTTGAGCGCCGCGATGCCGGCCTCGACCACGTCGCGCCGCGGCGTGCCGTCGAGCGCGGCGATCAGCCCGACCCCGCAGGAATCGTGCTCGAAAGAGGGGTCGTAGAGGCCGAAGCCCTGACCGGCCTCCGCGGCATGGGGATGGTGCTGTCGCTCCTTCATGCGGCTGCCTCCCTCACGCCATCGCGTTCGTCCGCGTTTGCCTGAATGTGGCGGTGAATGGAGCGCGCGGCGTCGCGTCCGTCCTTGATCGCCCAGACCACCAGCGAGGCGCCGCGCACGATGTCGCCGATGGCGAAGACGCCGTCGAGGCTCGTCATCATGGTGCGCCAGTCGATCAGCAGCGTGCCCCAGCGCGTCGTCTTCAGTGTGGGCTCGCCGAAGAAGGTCGGCAGGTCCTCGGGGTCGAAGCCCAAAGCCTTGATGAGCAGGTCGGCGTCGATGGAGTAGCTCGAGCCGGGGATGGGCTGGGGCGTCTGCCGCCCGCTCGCGTCGGCGACGCCGAGGTGGATGCGCACCGCGCGCACGCCCTGGACCAACGTATCGCCGAGCACGGCCTCGGGCGCAGACAGCCAGACGAACTCGACTCCCTCTTCCTCGGCGTGGCGTACCTCCTGCATCGAGCCCGGCATGTTCACGCGATCCCGCCGGTAGAGGCAGCGCACCGAGCGCGCGCCCTGGCGCACCGCCGTGCGCACGCAGTCCATCGCCGTGTCACCGCCGCCGACGACCACGACATTCTTGCCAGTGGCGTCCAGCGTGCCGTCGTCGAAGGCCGGCACCGCATCGCCCAAGCCCTTGCGGTTGCTGGCGGTGAGGTAGTCCATCGCCTGGAAGATGTTGCCGAGGCCGATCCCCGGCAGGGACACGTCGCGCGCCTTGTAGGCGCCGGTCGCGATCACCACCGCATCGTGCTGCGCGCGCAGCTCCGCGAGCGAACAGTCGCGCCCGACCTCGACGTTGAGGTGCATGTGCACGCCGCCCTCGATGAGCAGGTCGGCCCGGCGCTGAACGATGGACTTCTCCAGCTTGAAGTTCGGAATTCCGTAGATCAGCAGTCCGCCGACCCGGTCGTAGCGGTCGTAGATATGGGCCTGATAGCCCATGCGGCGCAGCTCCTCGGCGACCGTCAGGCCACCGGGGCCGGCACCGACGATGCCCACCGACTGCGAGCGCTCCGCCCTGGGCTTCGGCGGCTTGACCCAGCCATTGTGGAAGGCGGTGTCGGTGATGTAGCGCTCCACGGCGCCGATGGTGACCGACTCGAAGCCCTTTTCGATCACGCAGTTGCCTTCGCAGAGGCGATCCTGCGGGCAGATGCGGCCGCAGATCTCGGGCATGTTGTTGGTCGCCGACGAAATCTCGTAGGCCTCTTCCAGCCGTCCTTCGGCCGTCAGCATCAGCCAGTCGGGGATGTTGTTCGAGACCGGGCAGTGAATCTGACAAAAGGGGACGCCGCACTGAGAGCAGCGCGCGGCCTGATCAGCCGCCGCCTCGGGCCGGAAGTCCTCGTAGACCTCGCCCCAGTCGCGGCGGCGGAGCGCCGGCGCCCGCTTGTCCGGGTGCTCTTGCTCCAGCGTCACGAATTTGAGCATTTCTGCGCCCACGCGCTCTCTCCACAAGGTTTCGGCGTGGCGGCCGCTGCCGGCACCGGTCTTGCGCTGTTGCCCCTGCGTACTATAGCGGTAAGCCGGTACACGTGCCAGACAATTCACCACTTATAAGGCAGTATTACTGTCTAAAAGGTGCGCGGCACGCCGAGTCGAATTTCAGGCCGACCGGTCCGACCAAAGTTTCGGAGAATTTTAGTGCCGATACGCGACGATATGTCGCGAGCGGCTCATCGTGCCTGATCGGGCCAGCGATGGTATAAGCGCGCCGCGGCCCGAGTCGGTCGACACTGAGGCAGCAGCACGCCCGTGCCGTTCCTTCATATCGTCGTCATCACGATCATTCAGGGCATCACCGAGTTTCTGCCGGTGAGCTCATCCGGGCACTTGGTGCTCGTGCCATTCGTCACCGGTTGGCAGGACCAGGGGCTGGTCATGGACGTGGCGGTCCATGTCGGCACGCTGGCGGCGGTGCTGGTCTACTTCTGGCGGGATCTCGGGCAGATGATCCTCGGCTGGATCGGCGGGCGTTGGCGGCGGCGGGACCGGCGCCTCGGCCGCGCGCTTGGCTTCTACGTGGTGGTCTCGGCGATCCCTGTCATCCTCGCGGGCGGCGCGATCTACGTGCTGGGGCACGAGATGCTCCGCAACCCGGAGGTCGTCGCCTGGGCCACGATCAGCTTCGGTATCCTGCTCTATCTCGCCGATCGCATCGGGATCACCGTGCGAGAGGTCGAGCACATGACGCTCGGCCACGCCTTCTTCATCGGGCTTGCTCAGGTGCTCGCGCTCATTCCCGGCGCGAGCCGCTCGGGCGTCACCATGACGGCGGCGCGCTGGCTCGGCTACGAGCGGCCAGAGGCGGCCCGCTTCGCGATGCTCATGTCGATCCCCGTGATCGCGGCGAGCGGCGCGGTGGCCGGATACGAGGTCTGGCAGCAGGGCGATCCGATCGTTATCGGGAGCGCGGCGCTGGCCGCGGCGCTCTCCTTCGTGGTGGCGCTGCTCGCGATCGCGCTGCTGCTCGCCCTGCTGCGGCGCGTGAGCTTCACACCGTTCGTGATCTACCGCCTGCTGCTGGGCGGGGCCGTCCTGGTCTGGCTCCACTACTTGTCGTAAGGAGCCAGCGCGGGAAAGAGCGGCTCAGGTCTCGCTCACCGGTGCCGATTCGGTGTTGCCGCGGCGGTAATCGCGCAGATAGGTCGGAAGAATCAGTTCGGCCGCCGTCGCGTCGACCCCGAGGTCGGCGAGCTCCAGCGCGTCCGGGGCAACGACGTTGTCGATCCTGAGCAGCTTGACCTGGTCCGGTGTCAGCGGCGGGATCGGCGCGAACTGCAGAAACTTCGCCATCACTGCTGCCGCGAGGAATGGCACAGGCACGTAGAGCGCGTTGCGGCCGGTCTCGCGTGCGACCAGCGCCATCAGTTCGGCGTAGCTGTAGATCGAGGGCCCGCCGAGCTCGTAGGTCTTGCCCTGCGCTGCGTCGCCGCTCAGCGTCCGCTGGGTGGCCTCGGCGATGTCGCCAACGAAGACCGGCTGGAACTGCGTGGTGCCCGCCTCGAACTCGGGCGTGAGGAACAGCCCGTCGAGCTTCATCTTCGGCATGCCGTCGAAGAACAGCGGCAGGACCGGCACGAGGCGCACCATCGACGCGAAGCGGTTGAAGAAGTCGTCCTCCGGCCCGAACACCAGGCTCGGCCTGAAGATGGTGGCGTCGGGGAACGCCTCCCTGACCGCCGCCTCGCCGGCGGCCTTGGAGCGGGCGTAGTCGGAGGGCGATGCCGCATCCGCGCCGATCGCCGAAATGTGAAGCACATGCGCGACGCCAGCCTCCGCTGCCGCGCGCGCGATGCGGTCGGCCGACGCCACGTGGACGGCGTAGAAGTTCTGCCGGCCGCGCTCGTAGAGGATACCGGCCAGATTGATGACGGCGTCCGCGCCGGCGACGGCACGCCGGACCGAGTCCTCGTTGCGCACGTTGGCCTGAACCGGGACGACCTGGCCGACATCGCCGCACGGGCGCAGGAATCCGGCGAGCTCTGGCCGCCGCGTCGCAATGCGGATGCCGTAGCCCTCCTGCGCGAGCCGTTGGACAATGTGGCGCCCCAGAAACCCGGTCCCGCCGAAGATTGTGACGATTTGCAAGTCGGCCCCGCTCGCTCGTCCCTACCGTTGACGCGCCCCGACTATTAGCCCGGATGTCTCACCGATGTCACGGCCTGCGTCGCGCAGGCGTTGACCCTGGTGAGAGTTCCGGGCTAGGCAGCACGCCATGGCTCAGCACCTCCATCGCGGCGACCTGCCGCCGGGGCTCACCTTCGGCGATTCGGTGGCGATCGACACCGAGACGATGGGCCTCAACCCGCACCGGGATCGGCTCTGCCTGGTGCAGCTCTCGCGCGGCGACGGCGACTGCCATCTGGTGCAGTTCCCGCCGGGCGAGCCCGTCGACGCGCCCAATCTGGCGGCGCTGCTGGCCGACGAGGCGGTGCTGAAAATCTTCCACTTCGCCCGCTTCGACATCGCGGTGCTGGAGCACGCGCTCGGGGTCCGCTGCGCTCCGGTCTACTGCACCAAGATCGCCTCGCGCCTTTCGCGCACCTTCACCGACCGCCACGGACTCAAGGACCTTTGCCGCGACCTGCTGGGCGTCGAGATATCCAAGCAGCAGCAATCCTCGGACTGGGGCGCGGACCGGCTTTCACAGAGCCAGCTCGACTACGCCGCGAACGACGTCCTCCACCTGCATCCGCTCAAGGAGAAGCTTGACGAGATGCTCGCCCGCGAGGAGCGGACCGAACTCGCCGAGGCCTGCTTTGCGTTCCTTCCCCACCGCGCCCGGCTCGATCTCGAGGGCTGGCCCGAGGTGGACATCTTCGCTCACGATTAGCCTGGTTGTTTCACCGGACCCCCGCCCGCCTGCCTCGGGCGGCGAGGGAGCGCGGCGGACCGATCGTAAGGCCTTGGCAATGCTTCTCTGCCAGCGCTAGCCTTGTTCATCCACCGGGCTGACCGACGGGGGCTGCGCCATGTTCGACGCAATCGTTGTGGGCGCGCGGTGTGCCGGCGCCTCTCTTGCGATGCTTCTCTCCCGCAAGGGCTACCGCGTCTTGCTCGTCGACCGGGCAACCTTTCCCAGCGACCACACCATGTCGACGCATCTGGTCTGGCAGAACGGAACGAACCGTCTGCGGAAATGGGGTCTGCTCGACACGGTCGCCGCCTCGAACTGCCCGCCGATGTCTTCCTTCTTCATCGACTTCGGGGATTTCCGGCTCGACGGCGAACCGACGCCGGCGGACAGTCAGAAATACGCGTTCTGTCCCAGACGCTTCCTGCTCGACAAGTTCTTGGTCGATGCCGCCGCGGCGGCCGGCACCGAGGTGCGGGAGGGCGTCTTCGTCCGGGAGCTCGAAGGCGACGGCGACCGTGTGACCGGAATCTCCGGAACCGACAAGAACGGCGCCGCCGTTCGAGAGACCGCCCGAATCGTCGTTGGCGCGGACGGCATGAATTCGCTGGTGGCGCGCGCGGTTCAGGCACAGGAATACAACGCGAAACCACGGCTGCAGAGGACTTACTTCAGCTACTGGAGCGACGTGCCGTCCCATGCCGTGGAGATCTACGTCGGGGAATGGCGGGGGGCTTACGCGTTCCCTACCAACGACGGCCTGACGGTGGTCGGCGCGAACTGGACCGCGCGAGACGCTCGCGACTTCAAGGCCGACATCGAGACGAACTACCTCGAAACGTTGGAAGCCTGGACGCCGTCGCTCGCCGAACGGGTGCGCGATGGCACGCGCGAGGATCGCTGGCTCGGCGGCTCCATTCCGAGCTTCCTCCGCAAGCCCTATGGACCTGGCTGGGCGCTGGTGGGCGATGCCGGGGTCACCATGGACCCGTGCACGGCGGAGGGCATCACCAACGCTCTGCGCGATGCCGACTTCTTGGCCGATGCCCTCAACGAGGGTTTCTCCGGCCTGCGACCGATGGATGAAGCGCTTGCCCATTACGAGCAACGACGCAACGCGGCGATCGTGCCGATCTACGAGCTCACCTGCGAATTGGCGTCCTTCGCGCCGCTGCCGCCGGACAGGCGACAGCTCCTGGAAGCCCTGATCGACAACCAGCCGGACACCAATCGCTTCCTGGGCTTGATCGCCCAGACCGTGTCCATCCCCGAGTTTTTCGCCGATGAGAATGTACAAAGAATTCTGTCCACCGTATCGAATGTGCACTGATCCACGCGGTCGCGCGCGCAGTGACCGCGTGCGACGTTGCGCAGGCTTGGCGAGGACGGGACGTGTGAGAGGCGCTCCCCGCCTGCTACGATTGCCCGCCTTACAAGAGCTTAGCGGAACGTAGCGATCGCTCGTTCCCGCGGCATAGGGACGGGCTCCATGAGCACTGCCGCAACCGGCGGCCGCAAAGGTATCCGCTACCAGCCTGACGAGAGGCCGCCGCCGGCGCTCGCCTTCGGCCTCGGCGCTCAGATCGCCGTGCTCACCATCGCCGGCATCATCCTGGTGCCCACCATCGTGATGCGTGCCGCCGGCGCGAGCGAGGACTATCTCTCGTGGGCGGTGTTCGGCACGGTCGCGATCTGCGGCCTGACCACGGCGCTGCAATCGATCTGCACCGGACGGATCGGCTCAGGCCACGTGCTCATCATGGGCGCTTCCGGGGCCTTCATCGCTGTCTGCATCAACGCGATTGCGGCCGGCGGCCCGGCCTTGCTGGCCACGCTGGTCATCATCTCCTCCCTCGTTCCGCTGCTGATTTCCGTCCGCCTCGCGCTCTTCCAGCGGATCCTGACGCCGACGGTCTCGGGCACCGTGATCATGCTGATTCCCGTTACGGTGATGCCGGCCGTCTTCAAGCTCCTGGCGGCGGTGCCGGAGGGCAGCCCCGCCCTGGCGGCGCCATTGAGCGCGCTTGCGGTGGTGCTCGTTCTGGCAGCCATCGCGTTGAAGGCGTCGGGCGCGCTCCGCCTCTGGGCACCAGTCATCGGCGTCGTCGCCGGCACGGGCGTCGCCGCCGCATTCGGCCTCTATGACGCGGGCCGCGTGGTCGATGCGCCCTGGGTCGGCGTACCGGCGGGCGAATGGGCGGGCTTCGATGTCGAGTTCGGGCCGTCGTTCTGGGCGCTGCTTCCAGCCTTCCTGCTGGTGGCCGTGATCGCCACCATCCGCTCCATCAGCGGTGCCGTAGCGATCCAGCGGGTCTCGTGGCGGCGGCCGCGGGCCGTGGATTTTCGGGCGGTGCAAGGGGCGATCACCGTGGACGGGATCGGCAACGTGCTTTCCGGCCTCGTGGGCACGACGCCGAATACGGCCACCACGGTGGGTGCGTCGGTGACCGAGCTCACCGGCGTGGGCGCGCGCAGCGTCGGCATCGCATGCGGGGCAGTCTTCTTCGCAGCGGCGTTCCTGCCCAAGCTGCTGGCCCTGGTGCTCGCAATACCGGGGCCGGTGATCGCTGCCTACCTCGGGGTCCTGCTGGCGACGCTCTTCGTAATCGGCATGAGGATCGCCATCCAGGACGGCATCGACTACCGCAAGGGCCTGATCGTCGGTGTTTCGTTCTGGATCGGGGTCGGCTTCCAGAACGACTTGGTGTTTCCCGAGCACATCTCGGAATTCGCAGGCGGTCTCCTGCGCAACGGGGTCACGGCCGGCGGGGTCACGGCCATCCTGATGACCTTCTTCGTGGAGTTGACCAAACCCCGCCGCAGCCGCATGGAGGAGGCATTCGATCTCTCGGTCCTGCCGAAGATCAGGGATTTTCTCGGCGCCTTCGCGATCCGCAGCGGCTGGGACGCGGCAATGGCGACGCGGCTGGACGCCGTCTGCGAAGAGACGCTGCTGACCCTGATCCGACATGAGGAAGAAGATGAGGAGAAACGGGAGCGCCGCCTGCGGCTGGTGGCCTACAGGGAAGGCAATGGCGCGGTTCTCGAGTTCGTCGTCGCGTCGCGAGAGGACAACATCCAAGATCGCCTTTCGCTGCTCGGCGACCAGCCCGGTGAGGTCTCGGCCGAGCAGGAGGTCTCGCTCCGCCTGTTGCGCCGGCTCGCTTCCTCCGTCCGCCATCAGCAGTATCATGGCACCGACATCGTGACGATTCGCGTGGCAGCGGTGGTGGCCGGCGAAACAGGGGCGGCCGGCGAAAGGAATTGAAAGTGTCACCGCAATCGACGACAGCCTTGGCTTATGTGAATGCCATTGGCCCATAAGCGCGGGTTAGAATAACCATTCCGTCCTCCTGACTGAGGGAGTATCGCGATGGCGGAGCGAGACAGGGCTTGCGGACGCGCGAGCGACGCGCCCGACTTAAACGACGAACGCGCGCCGGAAGTCTCCGGGTCGAATGAACCAATAGCGATCGTCGGCATGGCGTGCCGGTTTCCCGGCGCCAACGGCATTTCCGCCTTCTGGCGGTTGCTTGAAGAGGGCGGCAACGCCGTGCAGGAGGGCGTGCCGGGCTCCGGCATCGGGCGCGTCGGCGCGCTCTTCCCCGACGATACGGGTCAGATCCAAGCCTGCCGCTTCGGCGCCTATCTGGAAGAGCTCGAGCAGTTCGATGCCGCCTTCTTCCGCATTTCGCCGGTGGAAGCGCAACTGCTGGACCCCCAGCAACGGCTGATTCTGGAGACGAGCTGGCGGGCGCTCGAAGACGCGGGCATCGATCCCGAAGGTCTGAAGGACAGCCGCACCGGTGTCTATGCGGGGATCAGCAACAATGACTACCGGGGGCTGATTCTGGAGGCCAGCGAGGGCGCAGGGGCCGCCGAACCTGCTGCCAGTCTTTATGCGGTCACCGGCACCTCCCTCAATACGGCCATCGGCCGGGTTGCGTTCGCGCTCGGCCTCGGGGGGCCGGCGATGGCGGTGGACACCGCCTGCTCGTCGTCCCTGGTCGCGACGCATCAGGCAGTCTCGGGCCTGCAGCGGGGCGACGCCGATCTCGCGCTTGCCGGCGGGGTAAACATCATTCTCTCGGGTCGGCTTCTGGAGTTTCGTGCCAACGCGGGGATGTTGTCGCCAGACGGCCAATGCAAGACCTTCGATGCCTCCGCCAACGGATATGTCAGGGGCGAAGGCTGCGGGATTCTGGTGCTGAAGCGGCTCGCCGATGCGGAGGCCGCCGGCGACCGTATCTGGGGGGTCATCCGGAGCACGGCACTGAACCAGGACGGAGCCAGCCAGGGTCTGACGGTTCCGAACGGGGCGGCGCAGGAACGGGTGATCCGGGCGGCGCTCGAGCAGGCTGGAGTCCGGCCTTCGGATATCGACTATCTGGAAGCGCACGGGACCGGCACCGAGGTGGGCGATCCGATCGAGATCAATGCGACGGCGGCGGTCTACGAGCGCGGTCGGGACGCTGGCCGCCCGCTGCTGATCGGCTCAGTCAAGACCAACATCGGGCATCTGGAGTCCGCGGCAGGGGTCGCGGGGCTGATCAAGACCGTGCTGGCGATGAATCGGCGGCTCATCCCCAAGCACCTCCATTTTCGCAACCCCAATCCGGAGATGGACTGGGAGCAGCTGCCATTGCAGGTGACGTCCGCCCCGACGTCGTGGCCCGCCCATGCAGACCGCGCGCCGCTGGCGGGTGTGAGCGGGTTCGGATGGTCCGGGACGAACGCCCACGTCGTGCTGGAGGGATATGCCTCGCCGGGCGGTGCCGCGTCTGGCCTCGATGGGGACGATTGGATTGCCAGCGCTCCGCGGCCGATCGCCGTTTCGCTGCCGGCGTCCGTCGTGCCTTCGCAATCGAAGGACGGGCTTGCCCTTCGCGGAACGCGCCTGCTGCCGCTCTCCGGAAAGTCGGCCGCGGCGCTTCGCGACATGGCAGGACGCTATCTCGCCTGGCTCGACGAGGACGCCGACGTGGCCTTGCTCGCCGACATGGCATGGACGGCTGCCACAGGCCGGAGCCACTTCGGCCACCGGGCGGGCGTGGTGTTCCGGGACGTGGAGTCGCTGCGGGAGGGTTTGCGGGCGATCGTTGAGACAGACGAGAGACCGGCATCGCGCAAGGCGGCGAAGGTCGCGTTTGCCTACACCGGGCAGGCCAGCCAGTGGCCCGGCATGGGCGAGGCGCTCTATGCGAGCGAGCCGGTGGTGCGCGCGGTGCTCGACCGCTGCGACCAGGTGCTCGCGGAGGACCGGGGCGGCGCCTCGCTGCTCGACGTGATGTTCGGGCGGCCCGGTGCGGCGGGCGAGCTGGACGATCCGCACTGGAAGCAGCCCGCGATCTATGCGCTCGAATGCGCGCTTGCGGCGCTTTGGGAGAGCATCGGTATCCGACCGGACGTGGTGCTCGGGCACAGCCTGGGGGAGATCGCGGCGGCACATACCGCCGGCGTCTTCAGCCTGGAGGAGGGCCTGCGCTTCGCGGCGGCGCGGGGTTCGTTGATTGGCGCCCTGCCCGGCGAGGGCGCGATGGCGGCGGTCTTCGCGTCGCCCTCCCGCGTGGCCGACGCCGTGGGAGAGCTGAACGCCGCCTCCGGCGGGCCGGGCCTGAGCGTCGCCGCGGACAACGGCGCCCACCAGGTGGTGAGCGGCCCCAAAGCTGATGTGGAGGCATTGCTCGCGCGCTTCGAGGCGGAGGAGGTTCGCGTCGCGCGACTGCGCAGGAGCCCGGCCTACCACAGCGCCATGATCGAGCCGGCGCTGGGCGATCTGGAGGCCGAAATCTCGACGATCGCGTTCGCACCGCCGTCGCTCACCTTCGTCAGCAACCTGACCGGCCGGGCGCTGGACGCGGGCGAGGCGCCGGACGCGGCGTACTGGCGGCGCCAGGCGCGGGAGCCGGTGGCCTTCCGCGCCTGCATAGAGACGCTGGCGGAACTCGGTGTGGATGCCGTCATCGAGATCGGCCCACATGCCGTTCTGGGGCCGATGACGACCATGGCGTGGCCGGAGGCAACCGGGGCCGCGCCCGCGATTCTCTCGAGCCTGCAGCGGCCGTCGAAAGACGAGAAGCCACCTGCGCCGGGCTCGGGCGGCGGCTTCGTGGAGGCGGTTGCCGGCGCCTACGAGGCGGGGCTTCCGCTCCGCTTCGAAGGACTCTTCGCCGGTGAGTCGCGGAGCAAGATCGCGCTGCCGGGTTATCCCTTCCAGCGCGAGCGCTATTGGGTCGAGGCACCCAAGCGGCGGCGGCAGGCAAGCGACCACCCGTTGCTCGGCAGCCGGCACGAGTCCGCGAGCGGGGAGGTCGCCTTCGATACGGAGGTCTTCCCCTCCGATCCCGCGTGGCTCAGCGACCATCGCGTCTTCGGCCGGTTGATCGCGCCGGGCGCGCTCTACGGCGCCTTGGCAGCGTCGGCCACCCTCGCCGAGGGCAGCGACGCGGTGATCGTCGAAGACTTCCAGATGCAGAGCGCGCTGGTCTTCCCCGACCAGGACGCCGAGGACGGTACCGCTGAGGCGGGCCGGCGCGTGCAGGTGCTATTCGACGACGCCGAGGACGAGGCGGCTCGCCGGGTCCGCATCCTCAGCCGGGGCGACGCTGAGGACGGGTGGACGCAGCACGCGGAGGGTCGTATTTCGGCAAGCTCAGCTGGGCAGTCGCAAGCAGCCCCGCCGCTCGATATCGAGGGGCTGAAGGCCGCCCTCACGCCGGTGGACCTCGCGGCCTACTACCGCGCCAAGGCCGCGGTCGGGATCGATCTCGGCCCCTCCTTCCGCACGGTGGAGGGGCTATGGGCGCGGCCGGGTGAGGCCGTCGCCGAGGTGGCGCTTCCGGCCGGTGTGGAGCGAAACCCGTTCGACGTGCACCCGCTCGTGCTCGACGGTTGCTTCCAGGTCTTCGGCGCGGCGCGCAGCCCCGACGGTGCTGAAGAAGGGATCACATATCTGCCCTTCGCGTGGGAGCGGCTGTGGCTCAGGGACCGGCTGCCGGACCGACTGATCTGCCACGTTTCCATGAGGGAAGGCCGGCTTGACGAAGAGGCGGACGCTGAGAGCGGCGGAGTGCCGGAGGTTCATGCCGCCGACCTCCGCCTCTACGACCAAGACGGGGCGCTCATCGGGGAGTTGGCCGGCTTCACCGTGAAGCGGGCAACGCGGGCGGCGCTGCTCGAAGGCGTGGAAGGGATCGACGAGCTTCTCTACGAAGTCGTATGGCGCGACTGCGCCTTGCCGCCGGGCATACTGCCGGCAGACTTCCTGCCGACTCCGTCGGCCGCGGTGTCCCGCTCGCAGCCCTTCTCCCGATATCTGACCGATGAGGGAGTCAAGGTCGCCGACGAGACCGACCTCCAAGGGGAAATGGGGCGGGCGTCGTGGTGCTACGCGCTCTCGGCCCTGGAAACGCTCGGTTGGGAGCGTAGCGCAAGCGCGGTCGTAAACCCGGAAGAATTGCGCGAGCGCCTCGACGTTCTGCCCGAACACGCGCATCTGCTCCGCCGGATGCTCGAGATTCTGGCTCGTTCGGGCGTGTTGCAGGCGAAGGACGAGGACTTCGTCGTAACGGTCGGAGCCGACGATCCGCTGCCGGACGAAATGCCGCGCGATTCCGAGGCGTTTCTGGCCGAGGTGACGGCACGCTTCCCGCACGCGGCGAACGAGATCGGGCTGTTTGGGCGTTGCGCCGGTGCCCTGCCCGAGGTGCTGCGCGGCAAGGAGGATCCGCTGTCGCTGCTGTTCGGCGATGCGGAGCCGACGGCCGGCGATTTGTATCGATTGGCGCCGGTCTGGCGGGCAGCGAACCGCATGATCGGCGAGGTGGTTCGCACGCTCGTGGACAACGTGCCGGACGGGCGGCGTCTGCGCGTGCTGGAGGTGGGCGCCGGCATCGGCTCGGCGACCGAAACCATCCTGCCCGAGCTTCCGGCCGGACGGTTCGACCTCATGTATACCGACATCTCCGCGGGCTTCTTTGCGGAGGCGGAGTCGCGCTTCGGCGGCGCCGAAGCGTCGATCGACTACCGTGTGCTGGATATCGAGAAGGACCCGGTGGAGCAGGGCTTCGAGCCCCACGCATACGACATGGTCATCGCGGCCAACGTGCTGCACGCCACGAGCCATCTGGACGAGACGCTTGCCCACTGCCGGGCGCTCCTGGCGCCGTCGGGGCTGCTGGTGGCGCTGGAGAACCAGCGCGGCCGGGGCTGGATGGACCTGATCTTCGGCCAGCTGGACGGATGGTGGCGCTTCGCGGATCGCTACCGCCCGAACCACGCCCTCGCCGGGCCCGACGTGTGGCGTCAGGCGCTGGCCGATGCGGGGTTCACGGAATCCGAAGTTCTCGGCGTGGACCGATCGGAGGCGGCTGGCCTGCCGGATCGAGGGGTGATCGTGGCGCAGGGTCCGGCAGAGATCGAATTGCCGGAGGGCGCCTGGATTCTGGCAGCCGATCGGGGCGGCGTGGCGGCGTCACTGGCGGCGCAACTCGCCGCACAGAACCAGCAGGTGGTGCTGGCCGGCGACGATCCGGAACGCATGGGCGCGGCGGCGGAGCGCGACGCCGGGATCGTCGCAGTATCAGTCGAGATGGAGCGCCGCGAGTCCTGGCGATCGCTCGTCGAGGGCCTGCCCCCGGACGTGCCTTTGGCCGGGGCGGTGCACCTCGTCGCGCAGGACGGCCACGGGGTGGACGCGACGACCGCAGACCTGGCGGCGGATGCGAAACGGGCGACTGCGAGCGCGCTGGCGCTCGTGCAGGGCATCGCGGATGCGGACGCCGTGCCCGAGAAGGGCCTCTGGTTCGTCACCCGGGGTGCGCAGGTGCTGGAGCGGGAGCGGATCGGGCAGTTGGCCGGCGCCGCCCTTTGGGGTCTAGGCAAGGTGGTGGTGCGGGAGGCGCCCCAGATGCAATCCCGGATGCTTGATCTCGACCCCGAGGCAGCGGAGCCGCAGGCCGTCCTCGCGGATGAGTTGCTGTTCCCGGATTTGGAGAACCACATCGCGCACCGCCAGGGGCGCCGCCAGGTGGCCCGGCTGGTGCGGACGGGTTCGGGCGCGGGGCGTCTTGCCCTGCCGGAGGAGGCAGACTGGGTGCTGGCACCGGACGAGGGAGGGGCGATCGAGACACTGCGGGTGCAGCCGCTGGCGGCGCGTGCCCTGGAGCCGAAGGAGGTGCGCGTCGCGGTCGAAGCCTGTGGGCTCAACTTCCTTGATGTGTTCCGAGCCATGGGTCTGGTCGAGGAGGGGCTGCTCGGCGAGGAATTCTGTGGCCGGATTGTCGAAACCGGTTCAGACGTAATCTCGGTCACGGTGGGTGACCGCGTGGCCGGCTTCGCGTTCGGCACCTTCGGGCCGGAGGTGGTGACGCGGGAGGAACTGGTCGCGCTCGCGCCGCCGGACGTGTCGGCGACGGCGCTCGCGACGATCCCCTCGGTGTTCGTGACATGCGTGCTCTCGTACGAGCTTGCCGGACTCAAGGCCGGGGACTGCGTGTTGATTCACGCCGGCGCGGGCGGAGTCGGCCTTGCGGCCATCCAGCTCGCCCAGGCGGCAGGGGCGGAAGTGTTCGCCACGGCGAGCACGCGCAAGCAAGCCTACCTCCGCTCGCTCGGCGTCGAGCATGTGTTCGACAGCCGCTTAACCGCGTTCGGTGAGGAAATCCTCGCGGCCACAGGCGGCGCCGGGGTCGACGTGGTGCTGAACAGCCTGACCGGCGAGGGCTTTATCGAGGCGAGCCTCGCCTGCCTCGCGCAGGGCGGCCGCTTCGTGGAACTCGCCAGGCGGGATATCATGAGCGAAGACGAGATGGCGGCACTGCGGCCGGATGTCGCCTATTCGATCCTCGATCTCTACACCCTGAAACAGCAGGATCCCGCGCGCCCCGGTGCGGCCCTGAAAGAGGTGCTGGCGCGCATCGCAACGGGCGAGCTTGCGCCGCTCAGGCACACCAGATGGCCGCTAGCCGAGACGAGCGCCGCGATGGGCTACATGCGCGCGGCGCGGCATATCGGCAAGATCGTGCTGACGACGTCTCCCCTCGGGGCGGGCCCGCTGCGGCAGGACCGGACCTACCTGGTGACCGGCGGCCTCGGGGGCATCGGCTGTGCGCTTGCCGAGTGGCTGGCCGAGCGCGGCGCGGGCACGGTCGTGCTGAACGGCCGACGGGCACCGGACGCGGCTGCCGAAGAGGCGATCGAGGCGCTGCGCGACCGCGGGTTCAGCGTGGAGGTCGAGCTTGCGGACGTGACGGATCCGGCCGCGCTGGATGCCATGCTCGCGCGGATGGATCGGGAGCTTCCGCCGCTCGCCGGGGTGATCCACAGCGTCGGCGTGCTGGCCGACGCCGCGCTCGGAAACCAGAGCTGGGAGAGCTTCGAGACCGTGCTGTGGCCGAAGATGCTGGGCGCATGGCACCTCCACCGCGCGACCGCCGATCGCGACCTCGACCTCTTCGTCATCTTCTCGAGCGTGGCCGGCATCCTGGGCAATCCGGGCCAGGCCAATCACGCGGCGGCCAATGCGTTCCTCGATCAGCTCGCCGCCCACCGACGCGCCCTGGGGCTACCAGGGCAGGCCATCGCCTGGGGTGCGTGGTCGGGGCTCGGCGAGGCGGAGGAGCAGCGCGAGCGGATCGCACAGCGGCGGGAGGCATCGGGAACGGGCTGGTTCACGCCGGAGCAGGGCTTCAAGGCGCTCGACCGTCTGCTGCGGCAGGACGCCGCTGCCGCTGCCGTGCTGACGGCGGACTGGGCAGCATTCGGCGAGGCCCTAGAGAGCCGCCCACCCCTTTTCGAGGACCTGCTCACTGACGCGTCCGCGGACGACGAAGCCGCGGCCTTGTCGGAAGACCTGCTTGCACAGCTCGCCGCGACGCCCGCGGTGGGGCGCGAGGAGCTTCTGGTGTCCTTCCTGCAGCAGGAGGTGCAGGCGGTGCTGCGGCTGCCGTCGGCGCCGGCGCCGACGGTCGGCTTCTTCGACCTCGGCATGGATTCGCTGATGGCGGTCGAGCTGCGGAACCGCCTGAACCGGGCGTTCTCCGGCGCTTACGTGGCGCCTAACACGCTGGTGTTCGATTATCCGAACATTTCCGTTCTCGCTGGTCATCTGGTGGGGGAGCTTGGCGACGAGATCGCGGCCCCAGCCCCCGAGGCGACGACCGAACCGAGCCGGCAGGCGCCAGTGCAGCGCGAGGACGACGGCATCGCCATCGTGGGGATGGCCTGCCGCTTCCCCGGTGCGGCGGACTTGGGGTCCTTTTGGCGTCAACTCGAAGCGGGTCAGGACGCGGTGACGGACGGGCGTCAGGATGGCGGGACCTGGACCGGGGTTGCCGGAGACCCGGCAGCCGGCGACAGTCCCTGGAGGCAAGGCGGCTTCGTCGACGGGATCGACCGCTTCGATGCGCGCTTCTTCGGCATGACGCCCATCGGCGCACGCATGATGGACCCGCAGCAGCGGCTGCTCCTGGAGACAACCTGGCAGGCGCTCGAAGATGCGGGGATCGATCCGGACGGTCTGCGAGGCAGCCGCACCGGGGTCTACGCTGGGGTCTCCACCAGCGAGTACCGCGACCTGATGATGTTGGCCGGCAACGAGAACCTCAGCTATCTCGGTACCGCGAGCAGCACCGCAGTCGGTGGCGTCGCGTTCAAGCTGGGTCTCACGGGGCCGACCAATCCGGTGATGCTCAACTGCGCGGCGTCGCTGGTCACGGTGCAGCAGGCGGTCGCGGGCCTGCGGCAGGGCGAGGTTGACATGGCGCTGGTGGGCGGCGTGAGCGCCGTGCTTTCGCCCGGGCTGACCGTCGAGATGGCAGCGTTGGGAATGCTGTCACAGCGCGGCCGCTGCAGCACCTTCGATGCCGCGGCGGATGGCTTCGTGCGGAGCGAGGGCTGCGGCATGGTCGTCCTGAAGCGGCTCGCCGAAGCGGAGGCCGACGGCGACCGAATTTGGGCGGTGATCCGCGGGGCAGCGGTCAACCAGAACGGGGCGAGCGCGGGACCGACAGTGCCGAACGGGCCGGCGCAGGAGCGGGTGATCGAGGAAGCGCTCTCGCAGGCGGGGGTCTTGCCGTCGGACGTTGACTATCTGGAGGCGCACGGGGCGGGTTCGGCGCTGGGCGATCCTATCGAGGTGAACGCGGCGGCGGCGGTCTATGGTCGGGAGCGGAGCCCTGACCGTCCGCTGCTCATCGGCTCGGTCAAGACCAACATCGGCCATCTGGAATCGGCGGCGGGCGTTGCCGGCCTGATCAAGGTCGTGCTGGCGATGCGGCACGGCACAATCCCGAAGAACCTGCATTTTCGGGACCCCAATCCGCACCTGGAGTGGGACCGGCTGCCGCTACAGGTGGTGTCGGAGACGACGGACTGGCCGCACGCGCCAGACCGGCAGCCGAGGGCAGGCGTCAGCGCATTCGGTATTTCGGGCGTGAACGCCCACGTCGTGGTGGAGGGCTACAGGCCGACGAATGGCGCATCGGACGGGAACGATGGCAATGATTCCCATGCGGGCGCCCCGCAGCGCGTCGCGGCGACATTGCCGGAGCCAGCCGCGAGTCTACCACCGTCCGAGGAAGCCTTCTCCGCGCGAAACACGCGGTTGCTGCCGCTCTCGGCCAAGTCTGGTGAGGCGCTCCGGGCGCTGGCGGGGCGCTATCTCGCGTGGTTTGACTCGCAGGCCGACGCGTTGGCGGCAGATGGCGCCGCATCTGACACCCTGCTCTCGGACATGGCCTGGACGGCCGCCGTCGGCCGCAGCCACTTCGGCCATCGGGCGGGCGTGGTGTTCCAGGACGCGGAATCGCTGCGACAGAGCCTCACCGCGCAGGCGAATGCCGACGAGGGGCTTGGTCCGAAGACGGCGGCGAAGGTGGCATTCGCCTACACCGGCGAGACCGACCAGTGGGTCAGTATGGGGGGCGCGCTCTACGCGCGCGAGCCCGTGGTGCGCGCCGTGCTCAACCGTTGCGATGCGGTGCTCGGGGAGGATCGGGGGGCGTCGCTGCTCGATGCGATGTTCGGCGGTCCCGGCGCCGAGGGGGGCCTGAGCGATCCAGAGTGGGCGCGGCCCGCAACCTACGCTCTCGCGTGCGCGCTCACCGCACTATGGGCGAGCGTCGGCATCCGGCCAAGCGTGGTGGCCGGACAGGGCGCAGGCGAGATTGCGGCGGCACAGGCCGCCGGCGTGTTCAGTCTGGAGGACGGGTTGCGACTGGCAGCGACCGGGAGCGAAACCGAGGCGGCGCTGGACGGCGTCGCGTTCGCCTCGCCGACGGTCGGCCTTGTGAGCGGCCTCACCGGCCGCGTGATGGATCCGGATCAAGCTCTGGATAGGTTGTACTGGCACCGCCAGGCGGCGGGCGCTCCAATCGCAATCGACGGCTGCGCCGAGACCCTGGCCGCCCTGGGCGTCGACGTCGTCATCGAGATCGGACGGGCCTCTGTGCTGGCGCCGCTGTTGGCAGAGGCTTGGCCGAAGACAGAGGAAAACGCAGCGGCGCCAATGCTGTTGTCGAGCCAGCGAGAGTCGTCGGGTAGCGAAGAGGCGGCGGCAGGGCATGCCGACAGTACCTTCGTGGAGGCGGTCGCCCGGGCCTACGAGGCGGGGCTCGGCGTGTCCTTCGCGGGGCTCTTCGCGGGTGAGACACGGCGACGCGTCTCCCTTCCAGGCTATCCGTTCCAGCGCCGGCGCTTCTGGCTATCGAAGCCTGGGGTA
Organism: Alphaproteobacteria bacterium; assembly: GCA_965220745.1. Classification (GTDB taxonomy): domain Bacteria; phylum Pseudomonadota; class Alphaproteobacteria; order UBA828; family UBA828; genus WTGU01. The sequence goes on from CBDCQT010000005.1 coordinate 224,631, forward strand.
AACCTAGCCGCGTCGGATTGAGCGCGCCGTCGAGCGTCGGCAGGGGTGCCGGTCACACGTGCGCTACGAGAGGCCGTGCCGCTCCAGGAACTCGCGGGTCACCGCAACGCACTCCGCGGGCTTCTCCAGTTGCAGGAAGTGCGTCGCCTCGGGGATGAAATCGTAGTCCATGGCCGAGACGATTCGCTGGTCGAGCGTCGGCAGATACGCATGCGGCAGGGTGGGGTCGGCGCCGATAATCTTCGTTGGGCAGTCGAGCAGGTCGAGGTCCAGCAGCGGGAAGAAGCTCCGGGCGTAATCCATCATCTGCGCTTCGTATTCGCGGGGGCAGCGAAGCTCATAGCCCTCACCGCTCGCGGACCCTCGGAGCGTCGTCCGGGCCATGAGCTCGTGTACGCCGGGAGCGGCCCGCTTGAAGGTCGGAAAGATTCCCAGAATCTCGATAAAGTCTTCCCGTCTCTTGAAGTGCTGTCCCCGCCGCCGAATCAGGGCTGCCCCGCGCTCGGCAGCGTCGTGAAGCTCCGTCTGACTCGCGCCGGGCCTGGTCAGGGGCGGATCGAACAGGACCAACGCCGAATAGAGTTTGCTGAACGAGAGCAGCGTCACGACCGTGGTGAGCGAGTGAAAGATGCCAACGGTCGGCTTGCTTCCATGGGTACGATCGATGGTCTCGAGAATGATGTCGTGATCGCGAATCATGGTCGGAACATTGTGATCCGTCTGGGCGCCGACGCTGTTCCAACCGTGGTTCCTGAGGTCGTAGACCATCAGGTCGAAGTCGTCCGCGAGCAGAGACCAGAACGGATAGTAGAGATCGGCGGCGAGACCGCTGCCGTGGCTCAGGACGATTCTGAGGCCCGACGGATTGCCGTGCCGCCGCACCGTGGTGGTGGTATCGGCGTCAAGGCGGACATCCAGCGTTGAAAGGGGCTGGGGTATCTCCCAAACCGCTTCTGTCGTCATGGCAGAGGGCCGGGTTTCCTCCCGACGCCGGGCTTTGAACGGAGACGCAACATGGGCCGAATTTAGCTACGGCCAGTGCCGGAATTGCCGGCGCCCCCGCGTTTGGAGGCGGCCGGCCGTGCTCACTTGGCGCCGGAAAGCATCACCCGGCGCGGGCATCGATATACGTCACAAGCTCCCGTAACGTATTGAACTGCAAGCAGTCCTCCGCAACCATGTTCAGGCTGAACTCTTGATTGACCGCCTTGTAAAACGCGACCGCATCCACCGAAGAGACCCCGGCGTCACTGAACGGCCGATCGAAATCTGGATCGTGATCCAGGTCGAAGCTGTCGTTGATGATTGTCCGCAGGCGGGTTTCCGTTGACGACATGCGCATAGTCTCCCTGTCTTTAAGAGCTGAAAGTGAGACCCCACACGGGGCTCAAGAGTGTACAGGTGCGATTGCATCGACACCATCGCCGAAACGGAAGGCGCCGCGCAACAACTGCACCTTATTAGGCGTCGATTATGCCGATTCGGTCAAGCCTTGCCGCAACGTTTGTCTTCGAGGAACCACGCTGCAACTTCACGGCGGGATACTTGGAACTGATGGGGCGCCTTGCGGAGCGCGAGGGGGAGGCCGATGAAGACCGTCATGGGCGAGAAGTAGTGGGCGGAAAAAACTCGACATAGGTACGCACCCACTGCGCTACAAGCCGCTGCTCTGAGAAGGCACCCTGTAGGCCAGCGCGGCGGCGAAATGGGGCTCTCCCAGGTCCAGGAGCCGCCATTCGCTCTCCGGCGCGTGCGGAAAGCGAAACGAACCCGTCCAGTCGCCCCGCTGCATCGCCTCCGGGATTTCGAATCGCGACGGGCTTAGAGAAAATCCGGCGCCGATGGCCTTGATCAGCGCCTCCTTCATGCTCCACAGGCGATAGAAGAGATGGATCTTTTCCCGACCCGCGGCGGCGGCCAGCAGTCGCCGCTCCGCTGGGCCGTAGACCAGGCTGCCGATGCCTTCCAGGTCGCGCTGCGCGACGCGCTCCTCCACATCGACGCCGATCCCGCCGTGCGCGGCGATCACGATCAAGCCGTGCCTGCCGCTGTGGCTGACGTTGAAGCCGATTTCCACACACGCGCCATTGATCCTGGCGAAGGGTTTACCGTGTTCGCCGTAGCCGAAGGAGAGGGCGCGGTCTTCGCAGCCCAGCCGCTCGCAGAGACTGACGCGCAGCGCCGCACGGCAGAGGGCGTACTCCCGCCGGGCGCGCTCCGACAGGAAGCGGCGCCAGCGTGCCTCCTCGTCATCGTCTAGCAGCGAAAGGGCGCGGGCCTCGCGCTCCGCATCCGGCGTGAGGTCCACGTGGAGGATCGTCGCGCCGTCGACCTCGCGCCAGGGACTCCACCAGGGGTTGGCCGATTTCGTCATCGCCAAAGGCGGTGTCTAGTAGCGGCAGACACCTCCGCCGCCATCGACGGCCGAGGCGTGGCTCGGAAGACTCGTCTCAGCCGGCGGGCTCGCCCCCGTAGAGCCACGGCTGGGCCGCTTTCTGCTTCGCCTCGAAGGCGTCGATCTCGGCGCCCTTGGCCATGGTGATGCCGATGTCGTCGAGCCCGTTCAGCAGCCGGTGCTTGCGGAAGGGCTCGATCTCGAAGCCGACGGTCTCGCCGTTCGAGCGCGTGACGGTTTGCGCCTCCAGATCGACCGTCATCCGGCAGGTCTGGGAATTGCTGGCGTCGTCCATCAGCAGGTTCGCATCGTCTTCCGGCAGCGGGATCAGCAGGATCCCGTTCTTGACGCAGTTGTTGAAGAAGATGTCGGCGAAGCTCGGCGCGATCACGCAACGGATGCCGAAGTCCTCCAGCGCCCAGGGCGCGTGCTCGCGGCTGGAGCCGCAACCGAAGTTCTGGCCCGCGATCAGGATGCTGGCCTCGCGCCAGGGCTCCCGGTTGAGGACGAAGTCCGGGAGCTCCTTGTCCTCCATGTCGTAGCGGAAATCGTGGAAGAGGCCCTTGCCGAGTCCGGCGCGGCTTATCGCCGTGAGGTATTGCTTCGGAATCAGCTGGTCGGTGTCGACGTTGATCATCGGCAGCGCCGCCGCCGGGCCGGAGAGGGTCGTGAATGTCCGCATGACCGGCCCTCCTCAGGACACGAGTTCGCGGACGTCGACGAAACGCCCGCTGACGGCGGCGGCGGCGGCCATCGCCGGGCTCACCAGGTGGGTGCGCCCGCCGCGCCCCTGGCGGCCCTTGAAGTTGCGATTGGAGGTCGACGCGCAGCGCTCGCCCGGCGCGAGCTTGTCGTCGTTCATGGCGATGCACATGGAGCAGCCCGCATCGCGCCACTCGAAGCCGGCCTCCAGGAAGATGCGGTCGAGCCCTTCCTCCTCGGCCTGCTGCTTCACCAGCCCTGAGCCCGGCACCACCATGGCGCCCACGCCCGCCGGCACCTTGCGCCCCTTGGCGACGGCGGCAGCCGCGCGCAGGTCCTCGATCCGGCCGTTGGTGCAGGAGCCGATGAAGACCCGGTCCACGGCCACGCCCTCGATAGGCGTATCAGGCTCGAGCGCCATGTAGTCGAGGGCCAGGGAGATCGCTTCGCGGTGCTTCTCGTCCGGCGCCTGGGCCGGATCGGGGGTCCGCCCCGTCACCGGGATCACATCCTCGGGGCTGGTGCCCCAGGTGATCTGCGGCGCGATGTCGGTTGCCTGGATCGTGGCTTCCTTGTCGTAAGCCGCGCCTTCGTCGGAGGCGAGCGTCCGCCAGTGGGCCATGGCCTGGTCCCAGGCGGCGCCCTGGGGCGCCATGGGCCGGCCCTTGAGATAGGCAAAGGTGGTCTCGTCCGGCGCGATCAGGCCTGCGCGGGCGCCGCCTTCGATGGTCATGTTGCAGACCGTCATGCGCCCTTCCATGGAGAGCGCGCGGATCGCAGGGCCGGCGTATTCCACCACGTGGCCGGTGCCGCCGGCCGTGCCGATCTCGCCGATGATGGCGAGGATCATGTCCTTGCCGGTAATGCCTGCGGGGAGGTCGCCGACCACCGTGATGCGCATGTTGCGCGGGCGCTTCTGGTTCAGCGTCTGGGTCGCGAGCACGTGCTCGACCTCGCTGGAGCCTATGCCGAAGGCGAGGCAGCCGAAGGCGCCGTGCGTTGCGGTGTGGCTGTCGCCGCAGACCAGCGTGGCGCCCGGCAGGGTCAGCCCCTGCTCAGGCCCGATGATGTGGACGATGCCCTGGCGCACGTCGGTTAGCGGGATCAGGGGCACGCCGAACTTTTCGCAGTTCTCGATCAGCGCCTCCACCTGCCCGCGGCCGAGCGGGTCGCCGATGCCGTCCACGCCGGCGGCGCGGTTCCTGGTGGGGATCGAGTGGTCCGGCACGCCGAGGGTGGCATCGGGCCGGCGCACCGGGCGTCCGTCCTCGGCCATCTTCTCGAAGCCGGTCCAGCTCGTCACCTCGTGGATCAGGTGCTTGTCGATGTAGAGGAGCGTGGTGCCGTCGTCGTTCTCGGCCACCACGTGGCTCTCCCAGATCTTGTCGAACAGGGTCTTGGGGCCGCTCATCGGTGTCCTCCCGCGGCGATGGCCGGCGTGCTCAGTCCTCGGACGCGGCGGTCTCCTCCGCCTTGGCGGTGGCCTTCTTCGCGCCGCGATCGTCGCGCTTCTCCCGGATGCGCGCCGACTTGCCGCGCCGGCCGCGCAGGTAATAGAGCTTGGCACGGCGCACCGCCCCCCGCTTCACCACCTCGATCTGCGCGATGCGCGGCGAATGCAGCGGGAAGACCCGCTCCACCCCCTCGCCGTAGGAAATCTTGCGGACGGTGAAGGAGGAGTTGAGGCTGCGGTTTCGCCGGGCAATGCAGACGCCCTCGAACACCTGCACCCGCTCGCGCGAGCCTTCCACCACCTTGACGTGGACGCGGAGGGTGTCGCCGGGGCCAAAGGTCGGAACCTCCCGCTCTTCCTGGAGCTTCTCCACGGCCTCGGCATTCAACTGCTCGATCATGTTCACGGCACTATCCTCGCGATCTCAGGCGCGTTATCGACGCGCCTGGTGGCGCGCCCACAGGTCGGCGCGCCGCGTTCTGGTCACATGTTCCGCCTGGGCACGGCGCCAAGCGTCGATGGCGGCGTGATCGCCGGAGAGAAGCACCTCCGGCACCGCACGGCCTTCGAAAAGGCGGGGGCGGGTGTACTGCGGATATTCCAGCAGGTCGTCCTCAAAACTCTCCTCGACCAGTGACGAGGGCCGGCCGACCACGCCAGGCAGCAGGCGCACGCAAGCGTCGATCACCGCCATTGCCGCGATCTCCCCGCCCGACAGGACGTAGTCGCCGACGCTGAGCTCGGCAACGCCTCGGCCTTCCAGCACACGCTCGTCGACTCCTTCGAAACGGCCGCAAATCAGCATCACGCCGGGGCCGTCCGCCAATGCCTTCACCTGCTCCTGGGTCAGCGGGGCACCGCGCGGCGAGAGCAGGAAGCGCGGTGCGCCACCCTCCGCCGGCCCAACCGAATCGATGGCCGCTGCCAGGACATCGGGGCGCATGACCATACCCGCCCCTCCGCCGAACGGGTGATCGTCGACGGTGCCGTGTTTATCGCGCGCGAAGCGGCGGATGTCCACCGTTTCCAGCCGCCAAAGGCCGGAATCGAGGCCGCGGCCGGCGAGCGCGGCCCCAAGCGGCCCGGGAAAGACCTCGGGATAGAGGGTGAGCACGTGGACGCTCCAGGGCCGGGCACCCGATCGCCCGCTTTCGTGCCGGGCCTCGGTCACGGCCCTTCCTCCGGGGCGGCAACGACCATGCGGCCGGCCTCGATGTCGATGGCCGGCACGTGCTCCCGCGTGAAGGGGACGAGGGTAGAGGGCCCGTCGGGCGGCTGAATCTCGACGATGGGCCCGGCGCCGTGGTCGTGAACGGCGCTCACGCGACCCAAGGCGGTGCCATCCTCGCTTTCCGCCCGGAGGCCGAGGAGATCGACGTGGTAGTACTCCTCGCCCTCGGTCGGCGGCAGTGCCGCCCGCGGGACGTAGAGGTCCGTGCCGCGCAGCGCCTCTGCCGCGTCGCGGTCGTCAATGCCCTCGACGCGGGCAAGCACGAGGCCCTTCACGTGCCCCGTCACCGTGACCGTGAGGCGCTGGGTACCGGCCTCGTCGCTGAGTGCGCCGTAAGCGGTGAGGTCGTCCGGATTCGCCGTATGGCTCTTGATGCGCACGATGCCGCGCACACCATGGGCGCCCACGATGCGCCCGAGACAGACCGTCCCCGCCCGCCGCGTCGCAGCCTCCGCAGGTGCAGCAGCCGCGGCGGGTGCGGCCTCAGCCCTCGGCCTTCTCTTCGCCCTCGCCATCGTCTGTGCCGGCCTCCGCCGAGGCGGCCTCCTCAGCGGGCGCCTCTTCGGCAGCGGCGTCCTCGGTAGGCGCGGCTTCCTCAGCAGGTGCCTCTTCGGCAGCGGCCTCCTCCGGAGCAGCCTCTTCGGCAGCAGCTTCCTCAGGAGGGGCCTCCTCGGCGACGGGTTCCGGGGGAGTCTCCGCCTCGGCCTCGGCCGCCGCCTTGGCCTTCTCGGCGCGTGCCGCCTGGCGCTCCAGGGCCTTCGCTCTGGGCTGGCCCTTCTGCGGGTTGTTGCGCTGCGCCGGCATCGGGATGATCTCGGCGGCGCCGAGGAATCGCGCCACGCGATCCGAGGGCAGAGCGCCGACGCCGAGCCAATGGCGAATGCGCTCCTCGTTAAGGCGCACGCGCTCGGGATGGTCCTTGGGCAGCATCGGGTCGTAGGTCCCGAGCCTTTCCAGGAAGCGGCCGTCGCGCGGGCTGCGGGTGTCGGCCACGACCACGCGGTAGAACGGGCGCTTCTTGGCGCCAGCGCGGGACAGGCGAATTTTCAGTGACATGCTCTCTCCAGTCTCCTTGTGGGCTACCTGTGATCAGCGGGGCGGCATGATGCCGGGCATCCCGGCCCGCATCAGGCCCTTCTCGCCCAGCTTGCCGGCCCGCTTCATCATGACGTTCATCTGCTTGACCTGCTTCAGCAGGCGGTTGATGTCCTGCACGGTGGTGCCCGAGCCGCCCGCGATGCGCCGCTTGCGCGAGCTGTTGAGCAGCTTGGGGTTGCTCCGCTCGGCCGGTGTCATCGAATCGATGATCGCCTGCTGGCGGTCGAGCATCTTGATGTCGACATTGGCCTCGGCGAGCTGGCGCTTGACCTTGCCCACCCCCGGCAGCATGCCGAGCAGGCCCTCCATGCCGCCCATCTTGCGGACCTGCTGGATCTGCTTGGACAGGTCGTTGAGGTCGAAGCCGCCTTTCTTGGCCTTGCGGACCAGGCGCTCGGCCTCGTCCTGCTCGATCGTCTCCTGCGCCCGCTCGACCAGGGAGACCACGTCGCCCATGCCGAGGATGCGCGACGCGATCCGGTCCGGATGGAAGGGCTCGATGGCGTCGAGCTTCTCGCCGACTCCGATCAGCTTGATGGGGCAGCCGGTGACCGCACGCATGCTGAGCGCGGCACCGCCCCGTCCGTCGCCGTCGACGCGGGTCAGCGCGATGCCGGTTAGGCCGATCCGCTCGTGGAAGGCGCTGGCGACGTTGACCGCGTCCTGGCCGGTCAGCGCATCGGCGACCAGCAGGGTCTCCGCCGGCACCGTCACGTCGCGCACGGCGGCGCACTCTGCCATCAGCTCCTCGTCCACGTGGAGCCGGCCGGCGGTATCCAGCAGGACCACGTCGTGGCCCTCCTGGGCGGCGGACTTCATGGCGCGCCGGGCGATCCCGACCGCGCGCTCGCCGGGGATCACCGGCAGCACATCAACCTCGGCCTGCACTGCGAGCGTCGCGAGCTGCTCCATGGCCGCAGGCCGACTGGTGTCGAGCGAGGCCATCAGCACCCTCTTCTTGTGGCTCACGCGCAGGAAGAGGCCGAGCTTGGCCGTCGTGGTGGTCTTGCCCGAGCCCTGCAGGCCCACCATGAGCACGGCGGCAGGCGGGGTGGCCGCAGCAATGCCGATCTCGGCGGTCTCGCCGCCCAACATCTCGATCAGGTGATCGTTCACGATCTTGATCACCTGCTGGCCCGGCGCCACGCTCTTCAGCACGTCGGCGCCGACCGCCTTCTCGCTGACGGCCGCGATGAAGTCCTTAACGACGGGCAGCGCGACATCGGCCTCGAGCAGGGCGATGCGCACGTCGCGGAGTGCGGCGCTCACGTCCGCCTCGCTCAGCGCGCCGCGCCGCGTCAGCGTCTCGAAGACCCCGTTCAGCCTGCCGGACAGACTATCGAACACGCCGTTCTCCCGCTCCAACCGTCGTCGCGCCGGCGCGCGACACTCGCGGACCGGCGTCCCTCCTCGAAGGGTGGCCTGTTACAACCTCTCGAAGCGCGCGGACCCTAAGCCCGCGCTCGCACCGGGTCAAGGCGCTACGCTGGCCCGGACCAACCGCGAACCTCAGCGCTCTCATTGTCGGTCGCGCTCGGATTCCATGTCACCGGCGCGCCTAGCGGCGAGTCGGCGGAGTCCGCTTGCCCGTGGGTCACGCGATCGAAGACCTCGCGGTAGTTCGGATGCTCCGTGCCGGCCAGACGATCCCACCAGGTGAAATAGAGGCCGTAATTGTAGCCCCTGGAGCTGTGATGAAGGTCGTGATGGGTGTTCGTGGTCAAGACACCGAGCACCGCATGCGCCGGCACGCCCCGCGGAAACAGCTCGAAGCCGCTGTGGCCGATGACGTTGCGGGCGATCATGTGAAGCATGAAGAGGTATATGACCGTGACGTGCAGCGGCAGGACAAAGATCAGGATTGTCAGGAAGATCGCCTGAATCACGGCCTCCGCGGGCGCGAAGGCGTAAGCCGCCCAGGGCGACGGGCTGTGCGATTCATGATGCAGCCGGTGGAACCGATCGAACAGGCGCGGATGGTGCATCAGGCGATGCGTCCAATAGAAATAGGCATCGTGAAGCACGATGGTCACCGCCAGACTGAAGAGGCCGTAGAGCCAGCCGTAATCCGCGAAGTCCGTGTAAATCAGCGTCCAGCCGTTCGCCATCGAGACGTAGATGAAGACGCCGTTGAGCGCGAAGATAAACGCCGTGAAAAGCGAATAGATTACCTCGCGCCGGATCGCGTGGGACGGTGCGAAGCCAGGCTGGATCTTGCGCCCGCGGAAGGGATTACCCTTCCAGACCCAGAGAGCGAGAAACGCGCCGCTCGCCGGAACGACGATGAGCAGAACGTGCACACCGAGAATCGTGGGCCACACCGGCCAGGCCGCGATCAGGTCGTCGAAAGCGGCCATGACTGTCCTGCTTCTTTGAGTATGGAAACCGCGTCGTGCGGCACGGGCGGCGGACGTGCCTTCCCCGGTGACGAGGTTGGCCGGCGGAACCTTAGCCTACGCGGCGACGGTTAGCCATGCGACGACAACGAGGGTGACTCTCCAGGCTGCTTCACGCGCCCAGGAAGAGCCGGCCGACCTCCGGGTCTTCGAGGAGGGCGTCGCCGGGGCCGGCCATGGCGAGCCGGCCCGAGACGAGCACGTAGCCGATATCGGCGAACTCCAGCCCCTTCTTGGCGTTCTGCTCCACCATCACGATGGTCTTGCCGTCGCGGCGCTGCAGGTCGGCCAGAATCTCGAAAACCATGTCGATGAAGCGGGGCTCCAGCCCGATGGAGGGCTCGTCCACCAGCAGCACGTCCGGCTCCATGATCAGCGCGCGCGAGATTTCGAGCAGCCGGCGCTCGCCGCCGGAGAGCACGCCGGCCCTGCGGTGACGGCGCTGGGCGAGCCTCTCGTAGCGGTCGAACACGCGCTCGGCTGCCCGCCTGGCGGCGCTCCGCCGGTCGAGCAGGAAACCTCCCATCAGCAGGTTTTCTTCGACCGTCATGTCGGGGAAAACGGAGTTGTCCTGCAGCACGTAGGCCACGCCCGCGTCGGAGAGGCGGCGGCTGGAAGCGAGGCGGGTGACGTCCTTCGAGCCCACCTGGATGCTGCCGGCCATCACGTCGGAGAAGCCGAAGACGGCGTGGAGCACGGTGGACTTGCCGGCGCCGTTGGGTCCGATAAGGCAGAGCGACTGGCCCCGCCCGGCCACGAGGTCGATGCCGTGGAGGATCTCCATGCGGCCGTAGCCCGCGCGCAAGCCTCGGATGTCGATGGCGGGCTCGCCCTCGACGAGCGCCTGCAGGTCTTCCCGCGACGGCCCTTCGCCGGCGAACTCGCGCGCGGCCTCCTCCACCGCGTCCACCGAAAGCGCGGTCTCGAAGTCCATCGCCACGTCGGTGCCGGGGCCGGGCGGCGTCACGGCCATCAGCGCGCCCCCAGGTAGGCGTCGATCACGCGCTGATCATTGCGCAGCGCCTCGGGCGGGCCGCTGGCGAGCAGCCGGCCGTGGGCCAGGCAATGGATGTGCTCGGCCAGGCTCATGATGACGCGCATGTTGTGCTCGATGACGAAGAGCGTGACGCCGAACTCCCGATTGGCGCGCTGCAGGCGCTCGATCACGCCGTTGATCAGCGTCGGGTTGATGCCGGCCGTCGGCTCGTCGAGCAGCAGCATGCGCGGGCGCACCATCAGCGCCATCGCGAGCTCCAGCAGCTTGCGCTGGCCGAAGGAGAGCTCGCCCGCCATCAGGTGGCGCTTGCCGTAGAGGCCGCAGAAGGCGAGCAGGGCTTCGGCCCGCTCGCGGGTCTCGGCGGAGACCGGCCGCATAAGCTTGAAGAGGCCGTGCCCCGCTTCGGCATCGCTGATCGCCATGTTCTGCAGGCCGGTCATCCGCACGAAGACATGGGTCTGCTGGAAGGTGCGGATCAGCCCGAGGCGCGCGATCTCGGCCGTGCGCAGGCGCGTGATCTCACGCCCCTCGAAGCGGATCGAGCCGCCATCCACCGGGTGATAGCCGACGATGGAGTTGAACAGCGTCGACTTGCCCGAGCCGTTCGGCCCGATCAGGCCGATCACTCGACCCTCCGGCACCTCCAGCGAGATATCCTCGTTGGCGGTGATTCCGCCGAAGTGCTTGGTGGCGCCCTGGATCCTAAGCTGCGCGCTCATGCCCGCTCGCTCCCGCCCTCGTGAGGTTCGTGGCGTTCGGGCCAGCGGGTCTGCGCCCAGCCGAGGATCCCTTGCGGGAAGAACACCACGATGGCGACGATGATCACGCCCAGCGCCACCCGCTGCCAGCCGAGCAGGTGGGTCCAGAGCAGCTCCTGGGTGATGTGGAAGATGACGGCGCCAAGCACCGGGCCCCAGAGCGTGCCCTTGCCGCCCAGGATCGCCATCAGCACCATCCAGACACCGAAGGTGGCGCCGGCGAAGGCGGTATCGCGCGGGTCGACGAAGCCCAGCATGTTGCCCATGGCGCCGCCCACCAGCCCCAGCACGAAGGCCGCCATGGTCCAGGCCGTGACCTTGTAGACGCCGGTGTGGAGCCCCATGGCCTCGGCCTTGTCCTCGTTGTCGCGAATGGCGTTGAGGGCGAGGGCGAAGCGGGTCCGGTAGAGCACGGCAAGCGCCGCGAAGACGAGTGCCGCCAGGCCGAAGTAGAGATAGGCGAAGAAGAGGTTGGCGGTCGCCGGCGCCGCCGGGAAGAGCGGCGGCGAGAGCCCTGAGCCCGCGCCCAGGTAGTCCCATCCGCCCGCGATCTCGCCGGCGGCGATGCCGAGGCCGAGCGTCGCGATGGCGAAGTAGTGCCCCCGCATGCGCAGGATCATCGAGCCCAGCAGCACGGCGAGAGCGGCGGCGATGCCTGCGCCCGTGACCATGCCGAGCACGAGGCCGGGGAAGTAGTCGAGGCCTGCGTCCCGCTGCACCACGACCGAGGCGTACATGCCGACGCCGAAGAAGAGGATGTTGCCGAAGCTGTTGTAGCCGGTCTGGCCGCCGGTGATGTCCCAGGTCTGGGCCATGATGACCAGCGCCCAGAGCATCGCGATCTGTGCCCGGTAGTCGGGGATCACGAAAGGGAGCGCGACGCCCGCAGCTGCGACGGCCAGCATGAGCAGCGGCTGGCGGCGGAGCGTCACTTGAGGAACTGCCTGCGCCGTTGCAGCAAAGAGCTGCGGATGACGAGGATCACCACCAGGAGGATGAAGACGAAGGCCACCTGATACTGCACGCCGAGGATGAAGCCTGCGAAGTTCTCTGCCGCGCCGAGGCCCAGGCCCGCCACGATCACGCCGGGCAGATTGCCGAGCCCGGCCACGATCACGATCATGAAGGAGCGCACGGTGTAGGGCAGCCCGATGTAGGGGTGCACCGAGTAGGCCATCACCACCAGCGCGCCGGCAGCGCCGCAGAGCGCGGCATTGATGCCGTAGGTGGCGGCGAAGACGCGGTTGGTGTCGATGCCCAGAATGCGCGCGGCGCGAGGGTTCTGCGCGGTGGCGCGGATCGCCTGTCCGATCCTGCTCTTCTTGAGGAAGAGGATCAGCACGGCCCCGATGACGATGGCGCCACCGCAGGCTGCGGCTTTCATCTGCGAGACCGTCACCGTGTAGTCGAGCAGGAACCACGTGCCGAGCCCCGACTGGGCCGTCCTCACGTCGCCGCCCCAGATCTGGTTCATCAGCTGCTGCAGCAGGATGGAGAGCCCGAAGGTCGCCAGCAGCGAGATGAACATGTCGCGGTCCGCCACGCGCCGGATCACGACGTGATGCAAGCCGGCGCCGATGAAATAGAGGACGATGGCTGCCACCGGCACGCCCCAGAGCGGGCTCACGCCCCAGAGCGTGAGCTGGTACGTGATGAAGCCGCCCAGCATGACGAACTCGCCCTGGACGACGTTGATGACGTTCATCACGCCCCAGACCAGCGCCATGCCGTAAGCCGCGACGGCGAAGATCGCGCCGACCATCAACCCGTCCAGCAGGAGCTGGAGGATGAGGAACGGCGCGTCCCCCAGGAGCGCGACGTTTGCTGCCATGTCTATCCGGCCGGGGTGGGTCTCACGGCCGTGAGAGCTAGCGGATCAGGCCTCCGCACACCAGAGATGCGCGCGGGCCGCGCTTACCGCTCGGCCCACGGCGGCGTCGGGTGACGGACCTCCGAGGCGGCCCACCTGGTCGGCGCGACCACGACATAGGCGCCGTCCTGAATCTGGTAGAGGACCATGGGCTTCGCGATGTTCTTCCCGGTCTCGTCGAACTTGATGTTGCCGTAGAAGGTCTGCATCTCTGTCCTGGCGAGCGCGTCGCGCACTGCGTCCTTGTCGAAGCCGCCGGCGCGCTCGAAGGCTTCTGCAAAGACGATCACCGCGGCGGAGGATTCCGCGGCCTGATAGGGCGGCGCGTAGCCGTACTCTGTCTCGAAGGTCGCGGCATAATCGCCCGCCGAGCCGAAGACATCGTCGCGGTAGGAGAGCGTGGGTGCCCACTGGCTTGCGCAGAGCGTGTACTCGGACGCGGCGCCGAACTTGCCGATCACGTCGGCGCTGTCGCAGTGCGTGATCGCCAGCATCGGCACATCGACCCGCATCTCCTCCACCTGCCGGATAGCGAGCGCTGCCCCCTTGGAATGGCCCGAGACGACGAGGATGTCGGGCTTCACCGCCTTCGTCTTGGCGAGCGTTGCCGCCATGTCGTTGAGCTCGGGCGGCAGTTGGTCGTCGATCACGACCTGGATGCCGAGCTTCGCCGCATCGGCGAGCACGCCTGCGCGGATGTCCTGGCTGAAGGGGTCGTTCTCGAAGGCGCCTGCGAGCTTCAGCGTCGCCGGGTCGCGCCCCTCGCGCTCGGCAAGCTCGGCCGCCAGCGCGACCGCGCTCGCGAGATACTGCTCGGTGGTGGAGAGCACCGCGAAGAGGTAGCGGTAGCCCTTGTTGAAGAGCTGGAGCGAGGCGCCGTTGGCCTCCACCATGGGCACGCCGTACTGCTCGGTCACCGGCGCGATGGCCTTGGTGAGGCCTGAGCTGTAGGGGCCCAGCATGAACTCGATGCCGTCCTGATTGATCAGCCGCTCGGCGAGCTGCGCGCCGCGCGCCGGCGTCGATTCATCGTCGTAGTAGATGACTTCGAGGCGGTAGGTGTTGCCGCCGACCGTGATGCCACCGGCATCGTTGATGGTCTTGACGGCCAGGTCGTAGCCCCGCTGGGTGTGCTCGCCGGCGGTGGTGTACTTCCCTGTCAGCGATACGGCGGCGCCGAGGTAGACGGTGTCGCCTTCCACCTTCGCCAGTGCCTCGCCCGCGGCGAGAATGCTCAGCCCGAGCACTGCAATGCCGACGATGCCGGCCCGTGCCTTCACCATGACGACCCTCCAATCGAGACTGCTGGCGCTTTCCTCAATCGTGGCGAAGGCTGGCGGCGCTGTCCACCGTGTGCGCCTAAGCCCAATCAGAATTCGTGACGCACGGAGAGACGAAGTCCGTGGCTTCGCAAACGGGCCTCGCTTGCGGCCTGATCGAGCATGAGCGGCTCCCTGCTCCCGTCGCGCCACACCACCCGGCCGCCGCCCGTGGCAGTCTCGGCGGTGCCGAGATCGCTGTACCTCCACGCCAGGTCGAGCGTCGTGCTCTCGCTCAGCGCCGTCGCGACGCCCGCCGTCACCATCCAGGCAAATCCGGTTCGGTGACCTCCCGGAACGTGTGTCGTCGTCGCCGGAAACATCATCCGCGTCTCGCCCGCCCGGACCCGGGCGGCGCCGACGCCGGCTCCCACGAAGGGGTCGAACGGTCCGAGCCTCGGCAAGCCCAGCGCCGGGAGGTCAACGTAGGCGGCAACCATCCCCGACACGACGGAGAGGTCGACCGAGACAGTCTGCCGCAACTCGGAGGCCAGATAGTTGGCTCGTCCGCTGAAGGTGAGGTTTGGGCGGACCTCGACCAGAGCCTCGATCCTCACGGCCGGGGCTACGGTGGTGCCGATCCCGACTTCGAGGGCGGCCACCGTGCCGAAATTCCCCACCGAACGATACGGCGCGCCGTCGGGGGCCGGGCCGCAGCCGTACAGCGGGACCGGCGCCTCGATCTCGCAGTTCTTGTCGCGGAACACCGTCTCTGTCGGTTGGTCCAGGCCGAATCCGGCTCGCAGGTAAAGGTCCTCGGCCGCTGCGGTCTCCGTGCTCGCCGCCGCCGCAAGCACAACCAAAGCGGCAGCGAGGCAGTGCCACGCTCTCCGCGCTCTCCTCGGTTGCGGCATGTTGGAAGCGGGATGGAGCGACCCGGTCGGGCCTCTCCCTACCATTGCGACCGTGCCTCGATCGGCCAGATGTCCACCAGCGTGTCGCCGCGCACGCAATGATAGACGTCGTAGAGCAGGAGCGTCTGGTAGCAGTGCGGCGCAATGCATTCCAGCGCGTCGCCCACCTGCGGCAGGCGCTCGCCCTCCGGCACGGTGAGGCGGCCCATGTCATCGCCGACCAGCTCGTAGAGCGAGTCCGGGTGCGCGCCAGAGGCGACGCGGGGCGGGAACTCCTCGCGCTGAAGCTCCTTGATCCCGGCGTCGGTGACGGCGAACTCGTCCCGCGCGCTGATCACCGTGGTGCGGACGAAGAGCGAGGTCTCGAAGGGATGTGGGTTGTCAGGCTCGAAGGGGGTATCGGCGTAGTTCACGTCCATGAAGATGTAGCTTCCAGCCTGGCACTCGGTGAAGAGACCATTGGCCGCATCAATGGCATAGGTGCCGGTACCGCCGCCGGAGACGATCTCCGGGGCCAGGCCTTCCGCGCCGAGGCGCTCGCAAAGCTCGGCGAGCGGCGCCGTGCAGCGCTCCTGCTCGGCGCGGCGGGCGTCGAGGTCGGGCTCGCGCTGGAAGGAGCCGTTGTAGCCCTGGACGCCGGCGTAGATCGCGCCCTCGGTCCCGGCGATATGCCGTGCGAGCGCCAAGGCATCGTCCACCGCGACGAGGCCGGTGCGCCGGCCGCCGACCTCGAAGTCCACCAGCATGCGGAGCGGCTTGCCGGCTTCCAGAGCGGCCGCGGCCAGCCGGTCCACCACGGCAGCATCGTCCACGGCGACGAGCAGCCCGTCCGCGCGGGCGTTGAGGGCGGCGAGGCGGGCGATCTTGGTCTCGGTCACGACCTGGGAGAAGAGCAGCACACCCGGAATCCCGGCATCGGCCATGATCTCGGCCTCGGCCAGCGTCGCGCAGCACTGGCCGAGCGCCCCGGCTTCGATCTGGCGCTTCGCCACCTCGACCGACTTGTGGATCTTGGCGACGGGCCGGACCCCGTGGCCGGCCTTGCCCAGGTAGCCGGCGAGATAGGCGATGTTGCGCTCCAGCCGGTCGAGATCGAGCACCAGCGCGGGCGTCGACAACGCCGTGCGCGAGCCCTGCTGGCCGATGAGCGGTTCGTTGGGGCCGAGCTTTCCGATCGTACCCATTATTTGACCTCGCGTTTCGTTGACCGCCGGCCATCGAATATCAGGGCACGCACGGGGTCAAATCGTGCCCGATTCCGAGGGCGGTGCAGATTGCGCCGACGGGGACGGGTCGATAGGGTCCGCCGACCTGGAAGAGGGGATATCGCGGAGGACAAGGACATGGCGGACGGAAAACGTGGCCCGACGGCGCCGGTGGAGGGGCCGGCGCGGGCGCTCGATCACGTCGGCATTTCGGTGCCTGACATCGACGCGGCCGTCGCCTGGTACCGCGACATCCTTGGCTGCTACGTGCTGATGGAGTCCGTGGAGGGCTACGCCGACGGCAGCTACTTCGGTCAGATCGTCGCCGACATCTACGGTGCGGACTTTCAGGGGATGAAAATCGCCCACCTGGCGACGGCCGACGGGGTTGGCATCGAGCTTTTCCAGTTCGTTGCCAACGAGCGGCAGGAGAACAACTTCGCCTACTGGAAGGACGGCATCTACCACATCTGCATCCTCGACCCCGACATCGAGGGCCTGGTGAAACGGATCGACGAGAGCGGCGGGAGGCGGCGCAGCAAGGTGTGGAGGCTCTGGCCCGATAAGCCCTACAGGATTTGCTATTGCGAAGACCCATGGGGCACCATCATCGAGGTCAGCTCCCACCCCTACGTCATGGCCTGGTCGAACTTCATCCCGCGGCACGGGGACTGACCGACTGGTCCCGGCCTCGGTGGCGGCCAAGCACCGTGGCCAGCAGACGATGGCGGTCTCTCGACTGCGCGATATCCCCGGCATCGGGGTCGACCGGATGGGCGATGCGGCGGATGCCGCCCGCGATCCCGACATGCTCCGTCTGGAGAACCTGGATACCGACATCCCGCCGCCCCAGGCCGCCATCGACGCCACCCGTGCCGCAGCATCGCGGGACGATGCCAACAGCTATCTGCCCTTCCTCGGGATCGACGCGCTCCGACAGGCGGTGGTGGCGCGGCTCGAGGGCGACACCGGCATTGCCTACGACTGGCGCGCGCAGTGCGTGATCTCGGCGGGCGGGCTTTCCGGCATCCTGAACGCCCTGCTCGCCATGCTAGAGCCCGGTGACGAGGTCATCATCAGCGACCCGGCTTACGCCGGCCTCATCAACCGCATCCGCCTCGCCGGCGGCGTGCCGCGCCTGGTGCCGCTCAGGGTGGTGGATGGCGGCTGGCGGCTCGATCTGGAGGCGCTGGCCGAGGCCGCGAGCGCGAAGACCAGGGTCGTGATCACCATGAGCCCGTCCATGCCGAGCGGCATCGTCCACACGCCCGAAGAGTGGCAGGCCATCGCCGCTGTCGTGCAGCAGACCGGCGCCTGGCTCCTGCACGACGCGGCGATGGAGCGTATCCTGTTCGGAGGGGCGCCGGCCCTGCATCCGGCACGGATACCGGGCCTCGCCGAGGGAACCGTGACCGTCGGCAGCGTCTCCAAGGAATACCGGATGATCGGCTGGCGGGTCGGCTGGATTGTCGGGCCGCCGGAGATCATGCGGGACATCGGCCTCGTCAGCCTTACCAACGTGGTCTGCCAGGTGGGCATCGGCATGCCGGGGGCCGCCGCGGCGCTCACGGCAGAGGACGACGGCATCGCCGCGGCGGTCGCCGAATGGCAGGCGCGGCGGGACCTCATCCTCGCGGAGTTGTCGGACCTGCCCGTGGTCCGGCCGGACGGTGGCTGGTCGCTCCTGATCGACACGATCGCGCTCGGGATGAGTCCGGCGGATGCGTCGCAGCGCCTGTTCGAGACGGGCAAGATCGCCGCGACCCCGATGACCGGCTGGGGCAGCGAGGAGCATGCCGGCCGCTACCTGCGTTTCGTCTTTGCCAACGAGCCGTGCTCGCGCCTTACCGGCTTGCGCGAGCGCGTTCGCGCCGCGTGGTCGCTCTGAGGCGAGCACTCTCCACCTCCGGCCCGCACGCATAACGGACTCGCACCCTCTAGTCCCTGCGATATACTCCGGCCCCGGATTCTGCCTCCCGCCCCGCAATCACCGAGACGCGCCCGGCGATGAACGCGTTGGCCGACCTCATCCACGCCGTCTTCTCGATCTACATCTATCTGCTGATCGCATCGGCGGTGTTCAGCTGGCTGGTGGCGTTCAACGTGATCAACACGAGCAACCGCTTCGTGTTCACGCTGCTGAGCTTCCTCCACCGCATCACCGAGCCCCCGCTTCGGCCAATCCGGCGCATCATCCCCAACCTCGGCGGCATCGACATATCGCCGGTCATCCTGATTCTGATCCTCTACTTCCTCCGCGATCTCATCGTGAGCAACATCGTCCCATGAGTCGTCCGAGACCGGTGCGCCCCTGCGCCTGCCGGATCGGATAGCGTCCAGCCCCTGACGAGGAACACCCATGAGCGACGCAGTCATCATCGACGGCAAGGCATTCGCGGCCGATATCCGGGCCGAAGTCGGGCGCAAGGCGGCGCTCCTGAAGGAGGGCCACGGCCTCGTGCCGGGGCTCTCGGTCGTGCTGGTGGGCGACGACCCGGCGAGTCACGTCTACGTCCGCAACAAGGGTAAGGCGACCGTCGCCGCCGGCATGGATTCGCAGGAGTACCGGCTGCCCGACACCGCGAGCCATCAGGAGGTGCTGGAGACGGTCGAGAGGCTGAACGCCGACGATTCCGTGCACGGCATCCTGGTGCAGCTCCCCCTGCCCGATCAGGTGGACTCCAACGCCATCATCAATGCCATCGACCCCGACAAGGACGTGGACGGCTTCCACACCACCAACGTGGGCCGGCTCACCACCGGGCAGGACAGCCTGGTACCCTGCACGCCGCTCGGCTGCATGCTGATGCTGCGGCACTTCGTGGGCGAGCTGAAGGGCAAGCGGGCGATGATCGTCGGGCGCTCCAACATCGTCGGTAAGCCGATGGCGTCGCTGCTGCTGCGCGAGCACTGCACCGTAACCGTCGGCCACTCGCGCACCCAGGACCTGCCGGGCGAGTGCCGCCGCGCCGACGTTCTGATCGCCGCCGTGGGGCGAGCCGAGATGATCCGGGGCGACTGGGTCAAGCCGGGTGCTGCGGTCATCGACGTCGGCATCAACCGCGTGCCGGCGGGCGAGAAGACCAGGCTGGTAGGCGACGTCTGCTTCGAGGAGGCGGTGGAGAACGCAGGCTGGATCACCCCGGTGCCGGGCGGCGTCGGGCCCATGACCATCGCGTGCCTGCTCAAGAACACGCTCACCGCCGCCTGCCGCCGCCACGGGATCGAAGAGCCAGAGTAAGATGCCAACACGCTGCTGCGCCCGACGCCGGTTTCCCCGCGTCCGCAATCGCCTTGCTACATCAATCGAAATGTCAATATAATACGCAATATGAAGCGCTATATCTATGCCGTGAGGGAAGGCGCCCTCGTAGCGAGTGTCACGTGGCGGACGCGACGGTTGACAGCGTACCAAGCAGGGTAAGCGGACAATGGCAGGAGCAAAAACGGCGCCTGCGAGCAGTGCAATCGCGAAGCGATTGGGGTCGATCTCCGCCAAGGGTGCAATGCGACATGTCGAGGTGGCCAACCTGCTCGGGACGAGACCGGAGACGGTGTCGCGCTGGAATCAGGGCCGCGCCTATCCGCACGCAAGAGCCGAGAAAACTCTTCTGGAGCTGGAGTTCATCGTCGACCAGCTATCAGACTTCTACGAACCGAACGAAGCCCGTCAGTGGATATTCGCCCCGCAAAGGCTCCTGAACGGGCAGTCGCCGGCGGAGCTGATCCAGGATGGGCGAATCGACGAAGTACGACGGTTGGTCAATCAACTTCGCGACGGCGTGTACGTTTAGTCAGCTTCAACCTTTCGAGCATGAACCACGATCCGAAGCTCCTGGATCGCCTGGGCGAATTTCATTCGGAACGTTTCGAGGGTGAGGTATTCCGGGCAACACGCACAAATGCGGATCCGATTGCCGCATCCATCAGCGGCGGTCGGTGAGCGGCGCCGCCCGACGGCAATGTCGGGCACTCCGTTCTCTACACCAGCCTTGAGCGCGATGGGGCGCTCGCCGAGGTAGCCTCGTTTCTGGCGGAACTGACGCCGATTCCAGGCCCCCGCCCGATCAGCGTGACGCGCCTGGCCGTCTCGACATCGCACACGCTGCAGCTTGTGAGGACCGATCTCGCTACGCTCGGGGTGGACTTGGCTCGCTACGGGGAGCGGGACTACGACCGAACGCAGAAGATCGGTGCAGCATTGGTCTTCCTCGGATTTGACGGGCTCATCGCTCCTTCAGCCCGCTGGCCCTGCGACAACCTAATGATATTCGGCGACAATCACGCGTTGACCGAAAAGCTCGAGGTGGTGGGCGAAGAGCTGTTTGAGTGGCGAGTGTGGGCAGAGACCCACGGAATCATTGCCTAAGCGTCGAACGAAGACGCGGAGACGAGTGACACCGGGAGGTGATAGCCGTGAGCGGCCCCGCGATGGGGATGCGGATTAAGTGTCCTCGCCCGTCTTGCCCAACCGCAAGCGCAGCGCGTTGAGCTTGATGAAGCCCTCGGCGTCGCGCTGGTCGTAGACGGAATCCGCCTCGAAGGTCGCGTGCTCCGCGCTGTAGAGGCTGGTGGGCGCCTTGCGGCCCTCAACCGAGACCGAGCCCTTGTAGAGCGCGAGCCGCACCGTGCCGGTGACGCCCTTCTGGCTCTCGTCGATCGCCGCCTGCAGCATGCGCCGCTCGGGCGCGAACCAGAAGCCGTTGTAGACGAGCTCCGCGTAGCGCGGCATCAGCTCGTCCTTGAGGTGCGCGGCGGCGCGATCCAGCGTCAGGCTCTCCATGGCGCGGTGGGCGGCGATCAGGATGGTGCCGCCGGGGGTCTCGTAGACGCCGCGCGACTTCATGCCGACGAAGCGGTTCTCCACCAGGTCAACCCGGCCGATCCCGTTGGCACCGCCGAGCTCGTTCAGCCGTTCAAGCAGCGCCGCCGGGCTCAGCGCCTCGCCGTCGACCGCCACCGCGTCGCCGGCCTGGAACTCGATCTCGACGGTGGTCGGCCGGTCCGGTGCCTCTAGGGGTGAGACCGAGCGGGTGAACATGCTCTCGTCCGGCCCGATCCACGGGTCCTCCAGCGCCTTGCCCTCGTAGGAGATGTGCAGGAGGTTCGCGTCCGTGGAGTAGGGGGGCTCGCCGCGCTTGTCCCGCGGGATTGGGATCTGGTGCCGCTCGGCATACTCGACCAGCGCCTCCCGCGAATCGATGGTCCACTCGCGCCAGGGCGCGATCACGCGGATGCCGGGGTCGTGCGCGTAGTAGCCGAGCTCGAAGCGCACCTGGTCGTTGCCCTTGCCGGTGGCACCGTGGGCCACGGCATCGGCGCCGGTCTCTCCGGCAATCTCGATCTGCCGCTTGGCGATGAGCGGCCGCGCGATCGACGTGCCGAGTAGGTAGACGCCCTCGTAGATGGCGTTGGCCCGGAACATGGGGAACACGTAATCGCGGACGAAGGTCTCGCGCAGGTCCTCGATGCGGATGTCGCGCACGCCGAGGGTTTCCGCCTTGGCGCGCGCCGGCTCCAGCTCCTCGCCCTGGCCGATGTCGGCGGTGAAGGTGACCACCTCGCAGCCATAGGTTTCCTGCAGCCAGCGCAGAATGACCGAGGTGTCGAGCCCGCCGGAGTAGGCGAGCACCACCTTCTTCGGCGCCTCATTCATCGTCTCGTCTCCTTACCAGCCGGCGGGTGATCCCGCGGCTTCTCCGGCGCGCCGTCTCGCTCGGCCGCGTGGCCCGTCTAAATCGGCCCGTAAAGCGTTCAGGCTCCGGCGGATCGTACCCCGGCGTATCGGGGAGCGGGCGCGGGTTGTCGATCGAGGGCCACGGCACGAACGCCAAGACCCAGATCATGATCACGGGCAGGCCGATCAGGAGGCCCAGCCCGACCGTGACCGGCGGGATGAAGAGCCCCACGATGGGGAGCAGCATGAGATAGGCCCACCAGGGGTTGCGCCCGGCCTTGTTGAAGATACGCCAGAACATCCAGAGCATGATGACCGTGACCGCGAGGTATTGGAGGACGCCGACCACGGTTCAGCGCTTCCCGTAGGGATCGCTCGGCCAGATCATGAAGGCGAGCAGCGCGAGCAGGATTAGCGGCCCGACCAGGGGCACGAACACCACGAGCGCGAGCGGCCAGCGCAGGCCCGCACGCCGACAGATGCGCAGAGCCGGATAGAGGAGTATGGCCCCGAGCGCGAGGCCGACGACGATTTGGACAGGCACGGCCGCCGCGCGGTTGCGGTCGTTCAGGCGGGATGGGCGCGTTCGGCGCGCTGCGTCGTCCGCGCCCCCCGCTCAGACCGAATAGTACATCTCGTACTCGATGGGGTGCGGGGCCATGAGGAAGGCCGTCTGCTCCTCGCGCTTGAGTTCGAGATAGCCGTCGATCAGGTCGTCGGTGAAGACGTCGCCCTTCTTCAGGAAGTCGCGGTCGGCATCGAGCGAGTCGAGCGCCTGGCCCAAGTTGCCACACACCGTCGGCACGTCCTTCAGCTCCTCCGGCGGCAGGTCGTAGAGGTTCTTGTCCATCGCATCGCCGGGGTGGATCTTGTTCTCGATGCCGTCGATCCCCGCCATCAGCATCGCGGCGAAGGACAAATAGGGATTCGCCGAGGGATCGGGGAAGCGCACCTCCACCCGCTTGCCGTTCGGGCTCGCCGCGTAGGGGATGCGGCAGGAGGCCGAGCGGTTGCGCGCCGAGTAGGCGAGCAGCACCGGCGCCTCGTAGCCCGGCACGAGCCGCTTGTAGCTGTTCGTCGACGGGTTGGTGAAGGCGTTGATCGCCCGTGCGTGACGGATCACGCCGCCGATGTAGTAGAGCGCCATGTCCGAGAGATCGGCGTAGCCCGATCCCGCGAACAGCGGTCTGCCGTCCTTCCAGATCGACTGGTGCACGTGCATGCCGGAGCCGTTGTCGCCGACGATTGGCTTCGGCATGTAGGTCGCGCTCTTGCCATAGCTGTGGGCGGTCATATGCACCACGTACTTCTGGATCTGGAGCTGGTCGGCCGCCGAGAGCAGCGTGCCGAACTCGACCCCGAGCTCGTTCTGGCTGGGCGCCACCTCGTGATGGTGCTTCTCCACCTTGACGCCCATGCCGGCGAGGTGGGTGACCATCTCGGCCCGCATGTCGTTCATCGAATCGACCGGCGGCACCGGTATGTAGCCGCCCTTGGTCGGCGGGCGGTGGCCATAGTTGCCCTCTTCGTAGGCGCGGCCCGTGTTGTAGGGGCCTTCCTCCTGGTCGAGCATGTAGTAGGTCTCGTTCATCGAGACCTTGAAGCGCACGTCGTCGAAGACGAAGAACTCAGCTTCCGGCCCGAAGTAGGCCGTGTCGCCAAGACCGGAATAGGCGAGGTAGACCTCCGCCTTCTTGGCCACGCTGCGCGGGCAGCGGTCATAGGCTTGGCCGGTCGACGGCTCGATCACGTCGCAGGTCAGGATCATCTGCGGCAGTGCTGAGAACGGGTCCATCACGGCGCTCGCCGGGTCCGGCATGAGCACCATGTCGGACTGGTGAATCTCTTTCCAGCCGGCGATCGAGGAGCCGTCGAACATGATGCCGTCGGTGAGCATGTCCTCGTCGACCGTGCGGACCGCCTGGGTCATGTGTTGCCACTTGCCGCGCGGGTCGGTGAACCGGAAGTCCACGAACTGGACTTCGTTCTTCTCGATCATCTCCAAGACGCTGTCGACATCACTCATCGTATTGCTCCATCACCCGCTCGGTCTTTCCTCATGGCGCCTGCATCCGGCAGCGCGCTGGCGCGCTTATATGGCTTCGCGGCCGCGTTCGCCAGTGCGGATTCGGATCGCGTCCTCCACCGGCACGATGAAGATCTTGCCGTCGCCCACGCGCCCGGTCGCCGCCGCCTCGCAGATGGCCTCAATCGCGCGCTCGACCATGTTGTCTTCGAGCACGATCTCGATCTTCACCTTGGGCAGAAAATCAACCACGTACTCGGCGCCCCGGTAGAGCTCGGTGTGGCCCCGCTGCCGGCCGAAGCCCTTGGCCTCGGTCACGGTGATTCCCTGCAGCCCGACCTCGTGCAAGGCGTCCTTCACCTCGTCGAGCTTGAACGGTTTGATGACGGCTTCGATCTTCTTCATTGCGCTCCCCTAAGCGGGCCAGGCCGGCACGGTCTCTAGCCCGGAGTTCTCTCCCTGTCGGCGCCGCATGATAGCGCAGGTCCGGTTCCGCGCAGCCTCCTTTGGTGGCATCATGCGCGGCCTTTGAGTGGGACAGGGAGGCGCACGTGCAGATCGCCGAGCGCATGGGGCGGCTCGGGACCGAGACTGCCTTCGACGTATTGGCCCGCGCGGGCGCCTTGCAGGCGGCCGGGCGCAGCATCATCAATCTCGGCATCGGCCAGCCTGATTTCCGCACCCCCGACCATATCGTCGAGGCGGGCCGCAAGGCGCTGTCGGACGGCCACCACGGTTACACCCCGGCGAACGGCATCCCTGCGCTGCGCGAGGCGGTGGTCGCCGACATCGCCACGTACCGCCGCTGCGAGGTCGATCCCGACAACGTCGTGGTGGTGCCGGGCGGCAAGGTCACGATGTTCTTCGCTGCGCTGATGTTCGGCGAAGAGGGGGCCGAGATCCTCTATCCCAATCCGGGCTTCCCCATCTACGAGTCCACGATCAAGTTCTCCGGCGCGACGCCGGTGCCGATCCCGCTCTACGAGGAGACCGGTTTCTCCTTCGATGCCGAGGAGGTGCTGGCCAAGATCACGCCCCGCACCCGGCTGGTCATGCTCAACAGCCCGGCCAACCCGACCGGGGGCGTGGTTCCGCGCGAAACCTTCGACCGGCTCGCCGAGGGGCTCGAGGCCCATCCTCATGTCGCGATCATGAGCGACGAGATCTACAGCCGCCTGCTCTACGAGGGGCGGGAGCATGTCACGATGCTGGACTATCCGGCGCTGCGCGACCGCGTGATCGTGCTCGACGGCTGGAGCAAGACCTATGCGATGACCGGCTGGCGAATCGGCTACGGGGTCTGGCCCGCGCCGCTCGCGGCGCACGCCACGCGGCTCGCGATCAACTGCAACTCCTGCGTCAACGCACCGACCCAGCACGCGGCGCTGGCGGCGCTCACCGGCCCGCAGGAGTCAGTCGACATCATGCGCAAAACCTTCGACGAGCGGCGGAAGCTCATCGTCCCCGCGCTCAACCGGATCGAGGGCATCACCTGCGTCGATTCCGCCGGCGCCTTCTACGCCATGCCCAACATCACTGGCACCGGGCTCGACGCGCGCACGCTGCAGGACGGACTGCTGGAGGAAGCTGGCGTCGCCACCATCGCCGGCACCAGCTTCGGCGCCTACGGCGAGGGCTACCTCCGCCTCTCCTACGCCGCGAGCACGGAGGAGATCGAGGAATCCATCGCTCGCATCGAGGCTTGGCTCGCAGCGCGCGCAGCTGCGGCGTAGGGCGGCGAATAAGCACTTCAATCAGTAATAGCGAAAACGAATTTACTTGCCATTGCGAGGGGCCGCCCCAGACAGCACAACGGGTAGTTGTCGGTCACGACTGTGGGTGCGGCCTTGGCGTCACAGCACTTGGCGCCGAAGAAAACCGGAGTAGTGACCTGGATGGCAGCGAATTAGGGCAAGACAGCGGAGTCTTGAAGGACATACTTAGTCTATTACTCCTTCGGCGGTGGCGCAGGAGGAGCAGCAATATTTGGTTCCTCTAGAATTTCTTTGGGATATTGCCCTATTCTCTTTTCGAATTGCGCAATATGCTGTAATTGCTCTTGAAGTTCCTCATCACCCAAAAGACGAGCCTTCCACTGTCTCTTTACTCTTTTCAGGATCGCAATTTTGATCGGCTCTCCCACTCCACCAGGAGCGTACTTGATTGTATGGTCCAGTGCCCAATAGACGCCAAACGTGGCTGCCTGAACGTCAGGCTCACCACCGGCCCATAACACTCGTCTGACAAATGCTACAAAGGGCTCTGCGAGCATTTGGCCGGAGCCCATCGCAACAAACGTTAGCTTTCCATCCTTTAGTTCAGGCTGTAAATCCGCAATCCCGTACTCGACCAAATGGGCCTTGTCTTCAATCGGCGCCGCGAGAAGAGCCCCAAAGCCGAAGCCGTTTGGTGGTCCCATGAAAGGCACGTTAGTTGATTTGAAATCTTGCATTGCGTTTGCTGAAATGCCTCGTAGGCAGTCCCACAAGCTATTCTGGAAATGATTTGCATTCCACATTAAATGGACAATATGCGCAAATCTTTGGGAAAGTCCGACGCTGCCCGAACCAGCGATGATGACTTTCTCTCCAATAATTTGGATCTTGTCTGTTGGAGTCTGGAGTAAGTGAGCTGGGCCATGTGTTGAGGTAGCCATACTGTCGGCGCCGATGACGACTCCGTCAGTACACTTTACCCCGATAAGAACGGTCATTTAGTCCACAAATATACTGTTCTTCTTCATGTCTGGGTAAACGGCATAGATCGACTTGACCAACTCGTTGAAGCTGAGTGAGCGCACCCATTGTGAGATAGCCTCAATATACGCTCGATGCGCATCCGACAAACCATCAAGGATCGCTTCGCCGCGTTCCAAGCCCTCTCCCGAGGCTGCATACCTCTTCCATCTTCCGTTTGGTGAAGAGGTTATCTCCGCAAAGCCCCATTCGTGCAATGTTTCGGCATCCTTATAGACTTGTTTGTCGAAGGGACCATAGTCGTATGGTTCAAATTGGTAGCACTCGCCGTCTGTGATTAGTTCCGGAACATTCTGGTCGAGGAGAAACATGGCCTTTTGAACCTGAACGGGCTGATACGCATGTCCTTCGGCAGCGGCAAGAGCGGCAAGAAGCAGATCCTCGCGCGTCATGATTGCAGCCTCCTGATTCCTGCGGACGAGACAACGGGGCTGCAATCCTGTGAGGTCAGGTTCGCTGCGCGCACCATTTCTTCCGCCACGTCACGCTTTGCGTCTGGCGGGTCGCCTACGTCTGCATATCGAATTTTCATAGTCGCCACCTAGGCGACGCTCACGGCATGCCCGAGCAGGCCGGGCAAGTGCCGCTCACACCAGGGAGGTCCTGGACATAGCTAGAGCCACTGGGCCTTGGTTGTCGGCTCACCTCCACTTCGAGTGAGTCGATTCATCAGCTTCCCTCCCCAGAGTCGTTCCAAGGCGATTGTCAACCATATATTTGTGGATTGTGCAAATGCTCTTCAAGACATGACATAGTGCGCTTTTGTGCATGATGCTGGCGAACGACGTGAGCGTAGTGATAGTCGCTCGCACCGGGGCGGTCATGGTAGGAACGGGGTCGGCGCCCGTAGCTCAGCCGGATAGAGCACGAGCCTTCTAAGCTTGGGGTCGCAGGTTCGAGTCCTGCCGGGCGCGCCATGCCTCCACCGAACGCGCTAGAGATCAAGGGCAGCCACTGATGGTCAAGAGACACCCGTCCCTAGTGCCGGTGCATCCGGGAGAGATTCTGCGGGAGGACGTTCTGCCGACGCTCGGCATGACCAAGACGGCCGTTGCCGGCGCCCTCGGAATCTCCCGGCGGACGCTCTACGACATCCTCAACGAGAAGCAGCCGGTCACGGCCGAGATGGCGGTTCGTTTCGGCAAGCTGTTCGGCAATGGCGCGGCCTTTTGGTTCAACCTGCAGCGGGCCCACGACCTGGCAATCGCGGAGCTCACGGTCGACGTGTCCGGAATTCCGACACCCGAAACACGGGCCGGCTGAGCGAATGATCCCCGCTCAAGAATGAGACGCGGCTGACGCTTCGTTCCGACTGTCGGCACCCGCCGCCCGTGCCGCGCTTGTGCCGCGAGCCACAGGGTCGCATACTTCCCGCTGAGCCATAAGGCGTGGAGAGGTGCTGCTCCGACGCGACGGGCGGCGCCGACGGGCGCCCTGCTCGTCGGCTCCTCCCCGATCGCATCGCGCGTGGTGCGGCACGAACGTCATAACGGGGAGGAGCAAGCTTATGGTGGATCTCAAGAAGACAGGAATTTCCAGGCGGTCCGTGCTCAAGGGCTCGGCAGCGGCCGCCGGCGTGGCGGCCGGCGCAAGCCTCGGCGGTTTCCCGACGGTCTGGTCGCAGGACATCAAGGACATCGAGATCAGTATGATCGGCACGGCGGTGACGATCTCCAGCACCTACGAGGCGATGGCCGAAGAGGCGCTGGGCTTCCAGTTCAACATGTCGGCGGTCGACCTCAACACCATCGGCCAGCGCGCCCTCACGCAGCCGAGATCGGCCGACCTGTTCGAGCCGGATCTCGAGCAGTTCCCGCAGATATTCCCGTCCGGCAACATGCAGGCGATCGACATCACCAAGCTCGAGCATTTCGACCAGCTGCTCGGGATCTACAAGAAGAGCGGCACGATCCATGCCGACGCCTGGTACGGGGACGGTATGAACCCGTCGCGCTACTGCTGGACCTCGGCCATCGACGGCAGAGACTTTGTCGAGCCGGAGTCCAGCCAATGGATGACCATCGTGCCCGGCACCTTCAACGCCGATACCCTCGGCGCGCAGCCCGAAAAAATCGGCCGCCCGATCGAGACCTGGGCCGAGTTCGTCAACCCCGAGTTCAGCGGCAGGACGGCGCTGCAGAACTTCCCCGGCATCGGCATCATGGATATCGCCATGGCGCTCCAGGCCAACGGGGAGATCGAGTACGGCGACAAGGGCAACATGACGGTCGACGAGATCAACTACACCTTCGACCGGCTGATCCAGCTCAAGAAGGACGGGCACTTCCGCGCCTTCTGGAGCACCTTCAACGATTCGGTCAATCTGATGACCTCCGGCGAGGTGGTGCTGCAGTCCATGTGGTCGCCGGCGGTGGCGGCGGTGCGCGCACGCGGCGTGCCCTGCATCTACCTCGACCTCAAGGAAGGCTACCGGGCCTGGGCGCTCGGCGCGATGATCCCGCGCCATGTCGAGGGCAAGAAGCTCGGCGCCCTCTACGACTACTTCAACTGGTACCACTCGGGCCCGGCCGGGGCCTACTTCTCCAAGCAGGGCTACTACATGTGCACGCCCGAGAACTCGCGCGGCTTCATGGAACCCTGGGAGTGGGATTACTGGTACGAGGGCAAGCCGGCCGAGGGCGAAGTCAAGGACCCGTTCGGCAACGTCATGGAGCAGCCCGGCCACGTCCGCGACGGCGGCTCGTTCGCGAACCGCATGGGCCGGGTCGCCGTGTGGAACTCGATCATGGACGAGAACATCCTCGTCGTGAAACGCTGGAACGAGTTCCAAACCGCATAAGCTACATTTTCATGGTTGCTGCGGCGCCCTCTCGGGGCGCCGCAGTGCTTTCGGGCCCCTATACGTGCTCGCCGCCGTTGACGTGCAGCTCACCGCCGGTGATGTAGGCGGCGGTGTCCGAGCAGAGGAAGTAGATCGCGGACGCCACCTCGGAGGGCTTGCCGAGGCGCGCCATGGGAATGGCCGGCAAGAGGTCGTTGGCCTGCGGCGAGAGGATGGGCGTGTCGATCTCCCCTGGCGCGATGGCGTTCACGCGGATGCCGAGCGGGCCGAAGTCCGCCGCCATCTCGCGGGTGAGCGCGGCGAGCGCCGCCTTGGAGGTCGAATAGGCGCTGCCGGCGAAGCGGTGAACCCGGCCGCCCGCGATCGAGGTCACGTTGACGACGCTGCCCTGGCCGCGCTTTAGCTCATCGAAGAGGCCCCGCGCCAGCGCCAGCGGTGCGTAGAAGTTGACTTGAAAGACCTCGCGCCAGAGGTCGAGGTCGGTGCTCAGGCTGTCGAGCCGGATGCCGTCCTCGCCCTTGGGCGAGATGCCCGCGTTGTTGACCAGCGCGCTCAGCGGCGCACCGTTGAGGCGAGCGCGCATCTCCTCGATGCCGCGCCCCACGTCCTCCGGGTCGGCCAGGTCGATCCTGATGTGGTCTTCGGGGCCGGCCTCCCACGGACAATCCTCCGAGAAGGCCCGGCGCGAGGCGGTGATGACTCGCCAGCCCGCCGCGCTGAAGCGCTTGACCGTCGCGTGCCCGATCCCCTGGCTCGCGCCGGTGAGGATCAGCGTCCTCCGTTCGTCCGCCATGGCCGTGCTCCCTATTCGTCGCCCTCCACCGGCATGGTGTAGTTGAGTCGCATTCGCCCCCCGTCGGCGTAGATTACCTGTCCCGTGACGTATGAGGAATCATCGCTTGCGAGAAAGACCGCGATCCCTGCGACCTCCTCCGGCTGGCCGACCCGGCCCATGGGGGTGCGGGAGAGGACCCGCCGCCGCGCCGCCTCGTCGGTGAGCAGGGAGCCCGAGAGCTCGGTGAGGATCGTGCCCGGGCCGATCGCGTTCACGCGGATGCCTTTAGGCGCGAGCGCCAGCGACATGACCGAAGTGAGCTGGTTCACCCCGCCCTTGCTCACCACGTAGGCCGCGATCGAATCGATCGCCATCTCCGCGTTGACCGACGACATGTTGACGATGCTGCCGGAGCCTGCGTCCGCCATCGCACGCGCCGCCGCCTGACCCACCAGGAAGTAGCCCCGCAGGTTGACGCGGAGCACGCGGTCGAAGTCCTCCTCGGTCACGTCGAGGAAGTCCGCGATGGTGAAGATGCCGGCGTTGTTCACCAGCACGTCGATGCGGCCGTGGCGCGAAAGTGTCTCCGCAATCAAGGCGCGCGCCTGCGGGCCGTCGCCGGTGTCGCAGGCGACGAAGGCCGCGGCACCGCCGGCGTTGCGGATCGACTGCGCCGTGGCCTCGCCCTGCTCTTCGAGGATGTCGCCGATGACGACCGCGGCACCCTCGGCGGCGAAGCGCCGGGCGCAGGCGGCGCCGATGCCGCGGGCAGCCCCGGTCACCACCGCGATCTTGCCTTCGAGCCTCATTCCGCCTCCGCCCCCGGCCGGAACAGGTTGACGATGTGGCGGGCGATCTCCTCGGCCGTGTCCTCGCCCGGCCTGTACCACGCGATCGACCAGGCCATGGCGCCGATCAGCGCCAGCCGAAAATACTTGCGGCTCGTGCCCTCCGGCAGCGGCAGGTCGTCGATCAGCGTGCGAAAGACGTTCTCGTAGTCGTCGCGCTCCTCGATCATGCGCGCGCGGAGCTTCGGCGAATGCCGGCGCGGGAACTCGGTGGCGATGACCGAACCATAGTCCTTGCTTGCGTGCAGGGTCTCCACGTGGGCGGCGCAGGCGGATTCCAGCTTGCCCCAGGGATCGTCCGCGGTCTCGATGGCGGCCAGCACGCGCTCCTTGATTCGCTGGATGCCGGCGGCATGGACCGCCGCCAGCAGGTCCTCCTTGGAGGCGAAGTGGTAGTACATCGAGCCGGGCAGGATGCCGGCCGCGGCGGCAATATCGCGCACCGAGGTGGCGCTGTAGCCGGACCGAGCGAACTCCACCGCCGCCGCGTCGAGGATGCGGCCCCGGCGATTGTCCCTGCGCTTCCCGTCGGTTTCCGCCACTGCCTAGGATCATTCCGGACTCGGCGGGTTTGGGCAAGCGTTTGTTTGATTGGGGCGTGCCGGGCCTTGAGCGCGCCCGCCGATTGTCGCCACGGTTGAAGGTAGCTACCATCGTCGGCGATGCGCTGGGCAAGGAGGCCGGCGCCCGGCCGCGCCGCGTCCGGCACGGACGGCAGGATGCACCGACACAGGGAGGCTATCGATGAGCAAAGTGAATCGTCGCACGTTCCTGAAGGCGGCCGGAATCGGTGGCGCGGCAATAGCTGCAGCGCCGACCGTGATCGTGAAGCCCGCACGCGCCGACACCATCAGGGTCGGCGGACTGCACGACCGCACCGGCGTGATCGGCATCTACGGCAACGAGATGGCCGACGCGCTCGTGTTCGCGGTGGAAGAGATCAACGCCGGCGGCGGGGTGCTGGGCCAGCAGCTCGAACTCATCGAGTACGACGCCCAGTCGACCATGGCCAACTACTCGCAGTACGCGCAGCGGCTGGCGACCAGCGACCAGGTCGACGTCGTCTTCGGCGGCATCACCAGTGCGTCGCGCGAGTCGATCCGCCCGGTCTTCGACCGCTTCCGCAAACTCTACTTCTACAGCACCTTCTACGAGGGCGGCGTCTGTGACCGCACGGTCTTCTGCAACGCCGAGACGCCGGCGCAGATCAACGGCCCGCTGCTCAAGTACGCGATGGACAAGTTCGGCGCGAAGACCGTCTACACCATCGCCGCCGACTACATCTATGGGCAGATCACCGCCGACTGGATCAAGAAGTACGCGAAGGATTTCGGGGGCGAGGTGATTGCCGAAGAGTTCTTCCCCCTCGATGTCGGCGACTTTGCGTCCACCATCACCAAGATTCAGCAGGCCGACCCCGACCTGGTGGTCTCGGCGCTCGTGGGCGGCAACCACATCGGCTTCTACCGGCAGTGGCCGGCGGCGGGGATGCAGGACAAGATCCCGGTCGCGTCCACCGTGTTCGGGCCGTGGGAGAACGCCTTCGTCTCGGCCGCTGAGTCCGAGGGCATCATGTGCTCCTACCACTACTTCCAGAGCATCGACTCGCCGGCCAACGCGGCGTTCCTGGAGAAGTGGCGCGCCCGCTACGGCGAAGATGCCCAGGAGATCGGCACCCTCGCGATCTGCACCTACAACTCGGTCAACATGTGGAAGAAGGCGGTCGAGCAGGCCGAGACCATCGACCGCATGGCGGTGATCGAGGCGCTGGAGACGGGGATCTCGGTCGAAGGGCCGGGCGGCACGGTGACGATGGATCCGCCGACGCACCACACGATCATGAGCGCGGCGATTGCCGAGCTGAATGGCGGCAACTTCAACATCGTCGAGGTGGCCGAGAACCGGACGCCGGACGATACCGCCACGGTCTGCGACCTGATCGCCAATCCGAATCAGGCGACCCAGTACCGGATCGAAGTCGACTGACCTCTTTCTAGTCGTCGTTACCGATCATGGACCTCGCCGGCATCATCGCCGTCCAGATCGGCTACACCGTGGCCAGCCTCGCGCTCATCAGCGCGGGGCTGGCCGTCATTTTCGGCATGATGCGGGTCATCAACCTGGCCCACGGCGAGTTCCTGATGCTGGGCGCCTACGCGGTCGTGGTCTCGACCAAGGCCGGCATCAACTTCTGGGTCTCGATGCTGGTGATCGCGCCGCTCTTCGTCGGCATCGTCGGCGTCATCGTCGAGCGCTTCGTCGTCCGCTTCCTCTACGGCCGCATGATGGACACCCTGATCGCGACCTGGGGGCTCTCGCTGCTCTTTATCGGCATCATCACGACCATCTTCGGCAATGCGACCGAGAGCGTGGTCTCGCCGCTCGGCAGCTTCGAGATCGGCGAGTTCGTCGAGAGCCAGTACCGGCTCTTCATCATCTTCCTTGGCGTGCTCGTGATCGCGGTGATCTTCGTGGTGCTGCGCTATTCGCGCGCAGGCCTCATCGCCCGCGGCACGATGCAGAACGCCGACATGGCGGCGGCGCTCGGTATCAGCCCGCAGCATGTCTACACCATCACCTTCGGCGTGGGCGCGGCGTTGACCGGGCTCGCGGGCGCTGCACTCGCGCCGGTGACCGGCCTGCTGCCGACCATGGGCGCGGCCTTCATCGCCAAGGCCTTCATCACCGTGATCGGGGGCGGCGAGGCCATCGTGACCGGCACCTCGTCCGCGTCAGCGTTCTTCGGCACCGTGAACCAGGTCACCACCTTCCTCTGGACACCGGTCATGGGCGACGTCGCGCTGCTGATCGCCGCGGTCATCCTGCTCAGGCTGCTGCCGCAGGGTATCACCGGCCGGTTCTTCCGCCGATGGCTCTGAACGTCAGTCTCAATTCCGACGGGCTCACGGTGGGGCGGCTTTCGCCGACGCTCACCGGGCCGATCGCGGCCGTGGTCATTATCGCGCTGGTCATCGGCATCCTGCCGCTAGTGGTCTCCGACATCTTCATTCTGCTCCAGCTCACGCTCTTCATGGCCTATGGCATCCTTGCCATGAGTCTCGGCTGGGTCTGGGGTTACGGCGGCATCTTCAGCTTCGGCCAGGCCGCGTTCTATGGCCTCGGCGGCTACACCTATGCCGTGGTCTCGATCAACATGGGGGGCAGCACGACCGCGCTCTTCGCGGGCGTCGCCGTGCCCGCGGCCTTCGCGCTCTTCCTCGGCTACTTCATGTTCTACGGCCGCATCAGCACGGTCTACGTGGCGGTCATCACCCTCGTCGTGTCGCTGATCTTCTACAAGTTCCTGGGCCACACGGCGGGTTACGAATACACCATCGGCACCGCCCATCTCGGCGGCTTCAACGGCATGCCAGCGCTGCCGCCGATCAACACGCCGGGCAATCCCATGAGCATTATCTGGCCCGAGGACATGTTCGTCATCACCGGGATCTGCCTGCTGCTGGTGTACGTCGGCCTGCGATTCGCGATGCACTCCAGCTTCGGCCGCGCGGTCGCCGCGATGCGGGAGAACGAGCTCCGGGCCGAGCTGCTCGGCTACGACACGCGGCTCTACAAGATGGCCGTCTTCGGGATCGGCGGCGCCGTGGCGGGCCTCGCGGGCGTGCTCTACGCCAACTGGAACTCCTACGTGAGCCCCACCGTGTTCGACCTGGGCTTCAGCGCGCAGATCATCATTTGGGTTGTGGTCGGCGGGCTCGGCACCCTGGTGGGGCCGCTGGTGGGTGCGATGGCTTTGGGCTTCGTCACCATCGAGCTCGGCACGCAGCAGACCGTGGACGTCAACCTGATCCTCGGCGTGATTCTCGTGGTCTTCGTGCTGGCGGTACCGGAGGGCGTCACCGCCCAGGCCCGCGCCCTCTACGGGCGCCTGATGGACCGGGTTCAGGCCAGGGCCTGAGTAGCCCTATTCTGCCGCCTGGGTGGCGGGGCCGGCCTCCAGCCGCGCGATGGCGCGGGCATAGACTCCGGGGTCCACGTTGCCGCCCGAGAGGATCAGCCCGACCTTCTTGCCGGCCATCATGTCCCGCTCCTGCATCAGCGCCGCGAGCGGGGACGCGCCTGCGCCCTCGGCGAGGTTGTGCGTATCGGCGTGGTAGGCGGCGATGGCGTCGAGCATCTCGTCGTCAGAGACGCTGACGATGCGCGCGCAGCCGGCGAGGATCAGGTCAAGGCCCTCGGGCGAGGGCTCGCGGGTCGCGATCCCGTCGCCCACCACGGTCGTGGCCCGGTTGATCGAGACCGGCCGCCTTGCCTCGAAGCTGAGCGCGTAGCAGTTGGCGCCTTCGGCGACCACGCCGATGATCTCGGTCTTGAGCCCGAGGGCATCGCGCACGCCCATCAGCCCGCATATGCCGGAGCCAAGCCCGACCGGCACATAGACCGCGTCGAGATCGGGCACCGCAGTGAAGAGCTCCAGCGCGTAGGTGCCGACGCCGCGCACCAGGCGCTCGTCGAAGGAGGGAACCATGACCAGGTCCCGCTCGGCCGCGAGCGCCTGGGCGTGCTCGTAGGCGGCCTCGAAATCCGCGCCGTGCACCACCAGCTCGCCGCCGAAGGCTCCCATCGCCGCGTTCTTGCCCGCCGCATTGCCCTCCGGCACCACGAGAGTCGCTGTGAGGCCGAGCCGGGTCGCGGCGTAGGCGATGCTCTGGCCGTGATTGCCCCTGGTGGCGGCGATGACGCCGGCGACCGGACCATGCCGGCGTAGATCGTCCATGTAGACGAGGCCGCCCCTAACCTTGAAGGCGCAGATTGGGGTGTGATTCTCGTGCTTGACCCAGACCTCAGCCCCGGTGCGCTCGGCCAGCAGCGGCCACGGGATTTGCGGCGTGGGGTCGAGGGTCTCGTGAACGAAGGCGGCAGCCTCTTGGAATTCGGCCAGCGTGGGCAGGCGCATGGCGGTGCTCCCCTGGGTCGGTGGCGGCGCACTATAGCAGGCGCGCACGACCTTTCAGGCGTGTGCAACAGCAGGTGCGCGATCCTGTCGGGATGGCAGGCCCCGGCCGCCGCCCTGCATCGCGTTCGCCCGCCTCACCCTGGCCCTCTCCGATCGCCGGGGCGGAGAGCTGCCGCGGCCGGGTTCTGTGGCCGGCCTCGTGCTTGCAGGCTATTGTTCCTACACGAGACAGGGAAGGTATGGCGATGGAGGTGACCAGCGAAAGGCGGGACGGTGTCCTGTGGTTCTCCGTGAGCGGGCGCGTCACTATCCTCAATGCCGCGCAGTTCGAGGAGACGGTCGCAGACGCTATCGAGGATGGCGACCGGGCGGTGATTATCGACCTTGAGAACCTGGTCTACATCAGCAGTGCGGGCCTTTACGCCGTCCTCAGGGTCGCAAAGAGCTTGTGGCAACGCGATGCGGCATTCGCCCTATGCGCACTGTCGGATTCCGTCCATCTGGTTTTCGAGAGAGTAGGGTTCGCCAAAATTATGGCAATCCATTCGACCAAGGCCGAGGCACTGGCATCCCTCGAGAGCTGAACCAGCAGCCCGGCCCCGTCTCGCGCGGCTCGGAGGGAGGCACCGCCGCGCCCCAATTTGCCGCGCCCGCGACCCTTCGGGCGCGGGCGACCGGTTGCATCACAGGCGACCGGATGTACCTTGACGCGGCCGACTGGAGGGGAGGCGATGGAGGTTCTGCGCTCGACGGTCGATCCGGCCTCGGACAAGTTCAAGGACAACGAGGCGGCCATGCGGGCGCTTGTGGACGACCTCGCCAGCCGCCACGCGCGGGTGCTGGAGGGTGGGCCTCCCCAGGCGCGCGAGCGGCACCGGGAGCGGGGCAAGATGCTGCCGCGCGAGCGGGTCACGGCGCTGATCGACCAAGGCTCGCCGTTCCTGGAGCTTTCGGCGCTGGCGGCGGACGGCCTCTACGGCGCGGACGTGCCGGCCGCCGGCATCATCACCGGTATCGGGCGCATCCAGGGGCGCGAGTGCGTCGTCATCGCCAACGACGCGACGGTCAAGGGCGGCACTTACTACCCGATGACCGTCAAGAAGCACATCCGCGCCCAGGAGATCGCCGAGGAGAACCGGCTGCCCTGCCTTTACCTGGTGGATTCCGGCGGCGCCAACCTGCCGCACCAGGACGAGGTGTTCCCCGACCGCGATCATTTCGGGCGCATCTTCTTCAACCAGGCGCGCATGTCGGCGAAGGGCATCGCGCAGGTCGCCGTGGTGATGGGCTCGTGCACGGCGGGCGGCGCCTATGTGCCGGCGATGTCCGACGAGACCATCATCGTGAAGGAGCAGGGCACGATCTTCCTGGGCGGGCCGCCGCTGGTGAAGGCCGCCACCGGCGAGGAGGTAAGCGCCGAGGAGCTGGGCGGCGCCGACGTGCACACGCGGCTCTCGGGAGTCGCCGACCACATGGCGGCGGACGATGCCGACGCCATTCGCCGGGCACGAGCCATCGTCTATCGGCTCGGCGCCCCGCCGCCGGCACCGCCCGCGCCGGCGCCCGAGCCCGCTTACGACCCCGCCGAGATCTACGGCGTCGTGCCGCAGTCGCTGCGCACCATGTTCAACGTGCGCGAGGTGATCGCGCGCATCGCGGACGGCAGCGCCTTCGACGAGTTCAAGGCCCGCTACGGCGCCACCCTGGTGACCGGCTTCGCGCACATCGGCGGGCATCTCGTCGGCATCCTCGCCAACAACGGCATCCTGTTCTCCGAATCCTCGCTCAAGGGCGCGCACTTCATCGAGCTCTGCTGCCAGCGCGGCATTCCGCTGCTGTTCCTGCAGAACATCGTGGGCTTCATGGTGGGCAAGCGCTACGAGCAGGGCGGCATTGCCAAGGACGGGGCCAAGCTGGTCACCGCGGTCTCGTGCGCGGCCGTGCCCAAGCTCACGGTCATCATCGGCGGCAGCTATGGCGCCGGGAACTACGGCATGTGCGGCCGCGCCTACGGGCCGCGCTTCCTCTGGATGTGGCCGAACGCGCGCATCTCGGTGATGGGCGGCGAGCAGGCGGCGAGCGTGCTGGCCCGCATCCGGCGCGACCGGGTCGAGGCCGGCGGCGGCGCATGGAGCGAGGACGAGGAGGCCGCGTTCAAGGCGCCGATCCGCGCCCAGTACGAGGAGCAGGGGAATCCCTACTACGCCGCAGCCCGGCTCTGGCACGACGGGGTGATCGACCCGGCGGAGACGCGGCAGGTGCTGGCGCGGGCTCTCGGCATCGTCGCGGGCGGGCCGGCCGAGGCCACGCGCTTCGGCGTCTTCAGGATGTAGGAGGACGCAGGGCCATGGCCGACGACACCGTGCTGGTCGGATTCGAGGGAGCCGTCGCCACGGTCACGCTCAACCGGCCCAAGGCGCACAACGCCTTCGACGACGCGCTGGTCGCCCTGCTCACGAGCACGCTGGAGAGGCTGGGCACGCGTTACGACGTGCGCGTGGTCGTCCTCACCGGGCGCGGCAAGTCCTTCAGCGCCGGCGCCGACCTGGCCTACATGAAGCGGGCCGCGGGCTTCTCGGAGGCGGAGAACATCGTCGACGCCCGCGCGGTCGCACGCCTGCTCGTGGTGCTGGGCGGCCTGCCCAAGCCCACCGTGGCGCTGGTGCAGGGGCCGGCCTACGGCGGCGGCGTCGGGCTGGTCAGCGCCTGCGATATCGCCATCGCGGCCGAGAGCGCGGCCTTCGCACTGACCGAGGTGCGCCTCGGGCTGATCCCCGCCGTGATCAGCCCGTTCGTGGTCCGCGCCATCGGCGACTCCTGGAGCCGGCGCTACATGCTCACGGGCGAGCGCTTCGATGCGGAGACCGCACTCCGGATCGGGCTGGTGCACGAGGTGGTGCCTGCCAAGGCCCTGGAAGCGCGCGGCGCGGAGATCGTGCAGACCCTGCTGAAGTGCTCGCCGGACGCGCAACGCCGGGCGAAGTCGCTGATCGACGCGGTCTCGGACCGGCCGATCGACGATGCGCTGGCCGACGACGTTGCGAGCCGCATCGCCGAAGCGCGCGCATCGGAGGACGGGAAGGAGGGGATCGCCGCCTTCCTCGAGAAGCGGCCGCCCAAGTGGTGGGACTGAACCTGCAAGAGCTAGATTCCGCGCGCGTCAGGCTTCGCGGACGCGCGACGTGGCACTGCACCTGCTGAAGCTCGCCGTCGGCATCGACGGGGTCGATCACCTGCGCGCGGTCCAGGCGGCGCGGCTAGAGCGGCTCGGCCGGCTGATCCACGTGACCCGCTTCACGCCGCGCCGGGCCGAGGAAGTCCTGGCCGGCGGCTCCATGTACTGGGTCATCCGGCACCGCATCCGGGTGCGCCAGCGCATCCTGCGCTTCGACCGGCACGAGACGAAGGCGGGCGGCAAGCCCAAGTGCGCCGTCGTGCTCGATCCCGAGCTCATCGCCACCGACCCGGTGCATCGCCGCCCGCACCAGGGCTGGCGCTATCTGGAGGGCTCCGCCGCACCACGGGACCTCGGCCCGGTGGGAACGGTCGAGATACCCGAGGACGCCTTCCCGCCGGACTTGGCGGCCGAGCTCCGCGCCCTCGGTCTTCTCTGAGCGCATGGGATGCAGGCCGTGCTATGGTGAACCAACAGAGCGACGGAGGGCACGGTCATGAGCGGGGCTGACTGGCATATCAAGGGCGACTACTTCGAGACCTGCAGCTGCGACTACCTCTGTCCCTGCATCTTCACCAACATGACCGCGATGCCGACCGACGGCGTCTGCGAGGTCGCAATCGTGCTGGATATTGCGGAGGGGCATTACGGCGACACCCGCCTCGACGGCGTGGCCTTCGTCACCGCGGCGATGGTGGCGGGGCCCATGGGCGACGGCAACTGGACCGTGGGCCTGATCATCGACGAAGGGGCGAGCGACGCGCAGGTGGACGCCATCGGCCGCATTTGCTCTGGCGACGAGGGCGGGCCGATGGCGCTGATGGCGCCGCTCATCGGCACCTTCGCCGGCGTGGCGCGGGCGCCGATCAGGATCGAGCGGCGGACGATGGGCTTCTCG
Organism: Alphaproteobacteria bacterium; assembly: GCA_965220745.1. Taxonomy (GTDB): domain Bacteria; phylum Pseudomonadota; class Alphaproteobacteria; order UBA828; family UBA828; genus WTGU01. The sequence continues at coordinate 264,785 of CBDCQT010000005.1, forward strand.
ATCACCGCCGGCGAGCTGCTGAGCCACGGAGCCGAAGGCGTGCCCAGCCTGCCCGATCCCGCCGAGACCATCATGATCGACAACACCGGGCACCCCGCCAACAAGCGCCTGCACCTCGCCATCGGGACCCACAGCCACCTGAACGCCTTCGGCATCGAGTGGAACGACGCGGAGGGCGGCCACAACGGCCATTACGCCCCCTTCGAATGGCGTCCGAACTAGCCCGCAATTCTCACCAAGGTCATGGTCTGCGCGGCGCTCTCCGGCCTACAGAGCAGGAAAGCCGCGAAGCGCGATGCGGGGACATCGGGCGAGTGGCTTGACGCACTCTGTAGGCCGGAGAGCACCGCCCTTCGGGTCGCGCCCAGGCGCCCGCCCGCGGCGTCGCGGACCTCAACCGTAGTCCCCGCTACGCTTTTCGGCCCGCTCCTGGCGGATCAAACGCCTGGGTGCGACGCAGGCCGCGACCGTGGTGAGAAATGCGGGCTGGCCGTCGGACCGTAAGTCGGTCCCGAATTTTGGTACCGCGGCCCGGCCATCGACGGCCGGGCCCGAACGCCTCGGCGCAGGCATGACTGAGGCAGACATCGTCATCGTGGGTGCCGGGTCGGCAGGCTGTGTGCTTGCCGCGAGGCTTACCGAACGGCCAGACCTCCGCGTTCTCTTGCTGGAGGCGGGCGGAGAACCCGAGAACCCCGACATCTCCGATCCTGCCGCCTGGCCAATTCTACAAGGCTCCGAGATCGACTGGAATTTCGAGACCGTGCCGCAGCGCTCCATGGCAGGACGCGCACATCCCTGGCCGCGCGGGCGCGTGGTGGGCGGGACGAGCGCGATGAATGCGATGGGTCATGTGCGCGGCCATCCGAGAGACTTCGACAAGTGGGCCGAGGTCGGCGCTACGGGATGGAACTGGGCCGCGCTCCGGCCCTACTTCACGCGTTCGGAAACCTCGCCCTTCGCCCCCGAAGAGGGTTATGGCGGAGGGGGTCCCGTGCGACTTTGCCAGCCCGCCAGGCCGCACCCGCTCACCCGTGCTCACTGCTCGGCCGGACGAGAGCTCGGGCTCCATCCCATCCGCGACCACAACGGGCGGGACTTGGCGGGGCCGACGCTCAATACGCTCACGATTGTGGATGGTCGGCGGCAGAGCGTGGCCGATGCCTACTTGACCCAGGCCGTTCGCGCGAGAGCGAACCTCGATCTGCGCTCAGGCCTCCTCGTCGACCGGCTGGCCTTCGACGACAGCGGACGCGTGACCGGGGTGCAAGCCTTGGAAGGCGCCAAGGTTCACCACTTCAACGCCCGGCGCGCCGTTGTTCTGGCCGCCGGGGTCATCGGAACGCCTGCAATAATGATGCGATCCGGTCTGGGCCCAGGCGCCCGGCTGGCGGCACTCGGCATTAGCCTTCGGCGCGACATGCCCGGCGTCGGGCAGAACCTGCAGGACCACCTGCTTGCCGCGGGCAACGTGTATCGCGCCCGCAGGCCGCTACCGCCGACCGCGACGCAACATTCGGAGGCGCTCACCTACATCCACGCGCGGGGGCAGGTGCCCGGAGACGCGCCGGAGCTCGTGGTGGCGTGCGTCACGCTCCCGGCGGTCTCCGAAGCGCTTGCGGGCAGGATTCGCGTGCCCACCCCCGGTGAGGGATACACCTTGATGTTCGGCATTACGCACCCGCGCAGCCGGGGTCACCTGACCATCGCCTCCGCAGACCCGCAGGCCAAGCCGGTCATCGATCCCGCCTATCTCAGCGCAGCGGAGGACCGCTCGCTACTCCTCGAAGCGCTCGACTGGGCGCGGCGGCTGGGCGCAGCTGACGCCTACGCGCCGTGGCGCGGCGAAGAACTATTGCCGCAGCCCAGCGATCTCGCGAGCCAGGATGCGCGATCGGCATTCATCGAGCGCGCCGCCTTCACGCATCACCATCCGATCGGAACCTGCAGGATGGGAACGGACCCTGATGCCGTTGTCCGCCCCGACCTTTCAGCCGCAGGCGTACCGGGGCTCTATATCGTTGACGGCTCTGTCCTTCCGAGCCTGACGACGGGCCCGGTCAACGCGGCTATTGTCGCGGTCGCGGAACGGGCGAGCGATCTTCTTTCCGCTCGTTGACCAGACCCGCGGGGAGCCTGAGCGCGGAACACAGAGACTCTCGCTCGTCAAGCAGCGGCTGATCCCGGCTCCTTCGCAGCGCCCGCCATGGCCGCCGGCGTGACACGCTAGGCGTTCCATATAGACTTCGCCGCGCAACGGCGCAGCGGAAAGGACGGCGATGAAGGCAGCCTACTTCGAGCAGCATGGTGGACCCGAGGTCATCCGCTACGGCGACCTGCCGGACCCGCAAGCTGGGCCGGGCGAGACCGTCGTCGACATCCACGCCGCCAGCGTCAACGGCGCGGACTGCAAGGTGTTGGCGGGCCAATACAGCCGGATCACCGACTTCCCCTATGTGCTCGGGCGCGACTTTTCGGGCGTGGTCGCATCGCTCGGAGGCGGCGTCGACGAGTTCGCGCCGGGCGATCCGGTGTTCGGCGTCTGCGAGGTGGGACAGGAAGGAGCCTACGCCGAGAAGATCGCGATGAAGGCGGCGCTGGTCGCGCCGAAGCCGGACAGTCTGTCCCATGTGAATGCCGCAGCGCTTGCGTTGATCGGCCTGACGGCGGTGGTCTCGATCGAGGACACCCTGGCCCTTCAGCCGGGCGAAAGAATCCTGATTCAGGGCGGGGCCGGCGGGGTCGCCGGCTTCGCCATCCAGCTTGCCAAGCACATCGGCGCGCACGTCATCGCCACGTGCAGCGCCCGCAACATCGACTATGTGCGTGGCCTTGGTGCGGACGAGGTGATCGACTACAACGCGCGGGACTTTGCGGAAGCGGTCTCGGACTGCGATGCCGTGTTCGAGACCGTGGGCGGCGACGTGGCGCAGCGCTCCTTCGCTGTGCTCAAGCCAGGGGGCCGCGCGGCGTTCATCGCCTCGGGCCCCACCGCGCCGCAGCCCGCGCGTGGCGACGTGACCGCGCTCCGCCCCAGAGTTGGGCGCGACCGGACGCATCTGCTGCGCATCCTCGAACTGGTCGAGGCGGGCGCCGTCCGGGTGCCCGAGATTCGCACCTTCCCGCTCGCAGATGCCGCGTCCGCGCTCGCCACCAGCGCGTCCCGCCACCTTAGAGGCAAGCTCGTCTTGAACACCCGCTGATGCCCTGATCCGGACGTCACTTGCGATCGCGCCACCAGGCCTCGAAGGCGGCAAGAGTCGCCTCGTTCGGCGGGTAGGTGCCGGGCACGGGCGCGCCGTCCCGGATGCGTTCCAGGATAAACTCCTCGATCTGTTCCTGCTCGCCGGCGGCGCGGGCGACGTCGTCGGCGATGCCGCGCGGAATGACGCAGACACCGTCTGGGTCGCCGACCAGCACGTCGCCGGGGAACACCGCGACGCCACCGCAGGCGATCGGATCCTGCACGGCGGCGGCGAAATGGGCGGCCAGGCTGGCGGGCGCGGCGCTGCCGGTACAGAAGGTCGGAAACGCGATGGCGGCGACCGCTGCCGCGTCGCGCATCGGGCCGTCGGTCACGAACGCCGCGACCCCGCGCACCATGAGCCGGGTGATCAGGATGTCTCCCAACATCCCCGCACGCTGCTCTCCCCGGCTGTCGCAAACCAGCACCTGGCCGGGCGGGCAGGCCTCGATGGCCTTGCGCTGCGGGTATTCCGGATCGGCCAGAACCTCCGGCGTGCTGAGGTCCTCGCGCATGGGAATGGTGCGCAGCGTATAAGCCTCTGCCGCAAAGCGGGCGTGCTGCGGATTGAGCGGGCGGGAGCCCTGGATGAAGGTGTGGCGCAGGCCGCGCTTGAGCAGCTGCATGGTGACCGTGGCGACGCTCACGGCGCGCAATCGCTCAAGGGTGTCGTCGGCCAGCGGCTTGTCTGATGTCGGCGGCATTCGTTGGCCTTTCCTCCCTGACCTTGTGGCCGGGGATTTCCCTTGTTGAGCGCCCGATTGCAGTGGATGATGAGATCGTGCCCTCCAGCGTGCTGTCAACTCAGCTTGGAGAACACGGCGATGCCCCTGGAAAATCTCAACCACGTGCTTGTGCTGACCGGGGATCTAGAGGCGACGCGGGACTTCTATGTCGATGTCCTGGGCCTTGAGGACGGCTACCGGCCGCCCTTCCCGTTCGACGGGCATTGGATCTACTTGGGCGACCGCGCGGTGGTCCATGTGGCCGAGAACAGGGACTATCTCGAAAAGCGCGATCGCGTGCAGGGCGGCTCGGCGGACAACGCCACCGGCTCGATCGATCACATCGCCTTCGAGGCCACCGGGCTCAAGGCCATGATCGCGAGGCTGGAGAACCGCGGCATCGCTGCACACCATCGCAAGGTGCCGGACCTAGACCTGCACCAGGTCTTCGTCCACGACCCGAACGGCGTTCGCATCGAATTGAACTACCCCGCAATTGAAGGAGCGGAGGTGGAGCTATCCGGCTAGGTCGGCCCGGCAATCATGGTCTGGAGGTACGACTGACCACAGCCAGCTCCGGCCGTCCGGAGTGAGTGGATCGGATTTGTGACGAGTGTACAGGTGGAAGAACAGGGGAGGCGCTTATGAAAAGGAAACCAGCACTCTGTACCCTTCGCGCATGGTGGAAAAAGGGAGATCGAACCATGACACTACGACGTAAACTGCTTGCAGCGGCCTTTGTCGCGATTCTTGCCGTGCCGGGAGTCGCCAAGGCCGAAGACAATTACCATCTCACATATCATGCAGCCTTCGGCATAGCGGCGCTCAACGAGGCGTCCCGCGTGTGGATGGACGAAATCGAGGCCCGCACCGATGGAAGGGTGACATTTACCCGGCTCTTCGGTGGGGCGCTCGGCAAGTTTGCAGGACAGCCAGACGGTCTCAGGGCGCGTTCGTTCGACGTCGGGCAGCTCTCGGCCGTGTACAATCCCGGTCTCTACCCGCGCGCGACGACGACAGTCATAACGTTTCTGACCGACAACGCAGAAGCGCACAATCTGGCGTCACACGAGTTCTTCAATACGCCGGAAGTCCAAGCAGAATTCGATGCGCTCAACCAGAAATTCATGTTCGTCGGTCAGTGGGCCAGGATCGAGATGCTGTCGTATGAACATTACAATACCATGGAGGAGCTCAGCCAAGCCAAGATTCGCGCTCACGGTGGCGCAGGCGATGCACTCGAGGCCGCCGGTATCGCGGGCTACGCGATCCCCTGGGGTGAGCTTCCGGCAGCGGCGGAGAGAAGGGTTGTCGACGCCGCCATCATGGGCGCTCCGGCAGCAGCATACGACTTCGGATTCGGCGACATCTTCGAATACTGGTACGCGTATATGCCGTTCTACTACTTCCCCATGACGCTGGTCATGAACAAGGAGGCCTGGGAAGAGCTGCCGGCAGATATCCAGCAGATCATCGAAGAGCTCAACGAGGAAATGGTTCCCCGAGCCCAGGCGCTGACCGTATTGCGGGACGGGGAGGCCGAGGCAAAACTGACGGAAGAGCTCGGTGTCAAGAAGGTCAGGTTCGGCGAACGCGACAAACTGGAAGCAGCCGCAGCCGGCGCCAGGGAAAACTGGAAGGCGGAAATGGCTGACAAGGGGATCGACGGCGAAGCTCTCCTCAACAAATACTTCGAGCTGCTAAAGAAGCACGGCGGATAACCGAGAGAAGCGGATGCCTTCTTCACAGGCTGAGTAGCATGTTGTTCAACACGTGCGGGAAGCATTCGGCTCTGGGGCGAGACGAATCCCCGTCGAATGCTTCCCGTTTTTTCCGAGTAGAATCGCACGGTCGGGGCCGCGCATGGTCGACCGATCGAAGATCTTCGTGACTGGACCACGTCTGCTGCGGCACGGATCGACAAGAAGAAACAATGGGCTCTAACGTGAAAAGAGCGCTATTGAGTGCCCAGAGGCACATCGAGGACATACTAACTTATGTCTCGGCTGCGGCCGTTGCAGCCATGATGGTGATCACCATAGCTGACGTGATAGTCCGATACCTCACGCCCACGAATGTGCCAGGATCGTACGAATACGTTAGTCTATTGTTCGTATTGGTTATTTACCTCGGCCTAGCGTATGCACAGCGCGAGAATTCTCATATCGCGATCGACGCGCTTTATAGCAGGTTGCCAAGACGCTACCGGAAATTGCTTCAGCTGTTTCAGCTGGGTACTTTTTTGATCTTTGCCGCGGCATTGACCTGGTATACCGCGGCCGTAACCTGGGATAACTATGTCTTTGGGGATACGATCTTGGGGGCAATTTCAGTCGTAACGTGGCCGTCACGACTGACAATTTCGATAGGCTTTCTGTTCCTGTCGTTTCGCTTCCTGATTCAGCTGTTGAATTTGATAATTCTAGACAAGCTCATCGAAGAAGAGGCGCCGACTACGCTCGTCGAAGAATCTTGATCGATCCAATCACCCCAATTCTCATCATCGCAGGAGTCGCGGCTCTCCTGGCACTAAGGGTGCCGGTCGGATTTACGTTGCTCTTCATGGGTGCAATCGGTTTCGCATCCAGCCGCGGCCTCGACTCAACCCTGAACACGCTTGGCGGGCGCCTCTTCGATATCGGTTCGGGCTACTCGTTGAGTGCCGTACCGCTGTTCCTGCTGATGGGCCACATGGCCATCGCGTCCAGGGTGACGGAAGACATGTTCGGCGCCGCGCGCGCATGGGTCGGGCATTTGAGAGGCAGTCTGGTGCTGGCAACAACCTTTGCCGCCACCGGATTTGCCGCATGCTCGGGCTCGACGACGTCCACGACCGCGGTCTTCGGTCGGGTCGCTCTACCGGAAATGCTCAAGAACAACATCGATCGTCGGCTCGCCGCGGGTTGCATCGCGACCGTGGGCACGCTCGCAGGCATGATCCCTCCCAGCGTCGTTCTGATCGTCTTCGGCATCATCGCGCGGGAATCCATCCCGCGGCTCTTTATCGCCGGTATTGTCCCCGGACTTCTCACCGCCTTCTGTTTCTCCGTGATGATCTACGTACGCGTGCTCCGCAATCCCAAACTGGCGCCTCCATTGCCGCCAGCTCCGAGGTCCGAAAAACTTCGCTCTCTCAAGGACGTCTGGGCTGCTCTGCTGCTGGCCGTCGTGGTGGTTGGCGGCATCTATGCGGGCATCTTTACGCCGACTGAAGCTGGCGCCATGGGAGCGGGAGGGGCATTCCTCATAGCGCTTTTCAGAGGGCGTCTGAGCTTCCAGGTTCTTCGTTCCGTTTTCACCGAAACGGCAAAAACGACCTCCGTGATCTTCATAATTCTGGTGGGCGCTCTGATCTTTACGTCCTACCTCGCCGTCAGTGGAACATCCTCGGCGATTACCGAAGGCATCGTCGGCATGGACGTGCACCCACGGGTGCTGTTGCTGTTGTATCTGCTTCTCATGCTCGTGCTGGGTCTCTTCATTGACCCGATCTCGGTCATGTTCCTGACAGTGCCGATCTTCCTACCGCCTCTGGCGAGGCTCGGGATGGACCCGATCTGGATCGGCGTTCTTGTCACCAAGTCGCTCGAAATAGGCTTGATCACACCGCCCGTTGGGCTGAACGCATTCGTGCTAAAGAGTGTGTCTCCCGGCTTTAATTTCAAAGAGATTTACCACGGCATCTGGTGGTTCCTGCAGGTCGAACTCGTTGTGCTGGGAATCATATTCGCATTCCCGGAGCTGGCGCTGTGGCTTCCGAACCTCATGTATAGGTGAACGGCGAGCCCAGCGGGCGCTGGGCGCCTGAGAGATCAGATCAAGGGGTGGCGACGATAAGCGGGAGTCAGCGCATCGTCTTTGGCTGACGGATCAGGGTCTCGTCACGTTCCAGGTCGCGTTAATCTTTGTGCCGGCCTGGGTGAGGATGACCGTCACCGGGCAACGCTTCTCCAGGTCTTCGCGGAGCCGCGCGATCTCGGCGTCCGAGGCCGACGTCGTGATGTTCATCGTCAGGTCGATCTCCGGGAACGGGAGCGCTGTCGGCGTCGTGTTGCGGATGCCATCGGTGTCGAAAGTGGCGTCGAGGGACATGGAAAGATCGTCGATCTCGATCTCCATCTCCTCGGCGATCAGGTGCGAAATGACGTTGAGGCAGGCAAGGAAGGAGGAGAGCATCGTCTCCAGCGGCGTGGCGCCGCTGTCGGTCCCGCCGCGTACCTCCGGCTCGTCGATGATCACGGTGTGCTGGCGTGTGCTGGCCTCGAGCCGGCAGCGGCTGGTGGCCTTGGCGTCAATGACGAAGTGATGGGTGGGCGGCAGGTCGAATGTCACGGGGTCCTCCCATAAGTCACGGCATGATTGCCGAGTTCCGGGCCATGTCACCACGGCGCGCCCGGCTCGGACAAGGGGCGGCCCGGGCCGATCAGGTCGCGTACGTCGGCTAACGCGCGCAAGCCTCGATTAGCGAGCGGAAGATACGGGCGTCGCCGGGGTCGATCGCGTATTCCGGGTGCCACTGCACGCCGATGAACCAACGGTGCGCCGGGTCCTCGATGCCCTCGATCACGCCGTCAGGAGCGAGTGCATTGACGACGAGGCCGGGCGCCGCCTCGGCGACGGCCTGGTGATGGGCGCTGTTCACCTGCATGGCATCGCTGCCGACGATGGCCCGGAGCACGCTGTCCGCCGCCAGTGACACCGCGTGACCGGCCTCGGTGCGGGGGTTGGGCTGCTCGTGGGCCAGGGCATCGGGCACCGCGTCCGGAATGTGCTGAATGAGGCTGCCGCCGAGCGCCACGTTCATCAGCTGCTGGCCGCCGCAGATGCCGAGGGAGGGCACCGCGCGGGCGTGCGCGGCGCGGGTAATGGCAAGCTCGAAGGCGGTGCGCCGGTCCTTGGTGGTGACGGTCTCGTGCCGTGTGGTGGCGCCGAAGAGGGCCGGGTCCACGTCGAAGGCGCCGCCGGTGACGATGAGGCCGTTCACCGTCTCCAGATAGCGCTCCGCGAGCTCTGGCTCGTGCGGCAATGCAACCGGAATACCGCCCGCCGCAGCGACCGCCGTGCAGTAGTTCTCGCGGATCGCGTACCAGGGCTCGCCGGAATAGCCGCCGGGCGGCTCGGAATCGAGGGTGAGGCCGATGACGGGCTGCGCCATTTACTGAGTCTAGCGTGAACGTGTGATCGAGGGGAGACGCGCTCCCGCAGTTCAACGCATCGCGTCCGTATCCGTGGTTGTCAATGCAAACTAACTGGATTATGTTGACAAAGTAGATCATTCCAGGAGAGTTAACATGGCAAGCACTCGCGTCGCGGACGAGGTATGGATCGCAACCGCGCTGCTGCACCGCCAGCACCCGGAGCAAGACGACTTCACGGTTGGGGAGATCGTCCGTCGGGCCGAGGCCGAGAACGTCACTGGCGCAGGTCGCCTGCGGCCCGGCGTGCAGGTGCACGCGTACCTGCACTGCGTCGCCAACAAGGTTCCCAATCCCGGGCGCTATCGCATGCTGGTCGAGACGACGAAGGGGCGCCGGCGTCTCTTCAGGCCCGGCGACCCCTGCCACCCGCTGCGTGCCTCGGGCAAGGATGTCCCCGACGAGCGAGGGATTCCGCCGAACTATGGGGCGCTGCTCGACTGGTATCGTCGCGAGTACGTCGGTGTGGGGGGCGGACGCGATGCCGATCCGATCCTCTCCCTGCGCGGGATGGGCAAGGCGATCTGGGCGCAAGAGGACGCGGATGCCTACGTTAATCGGCTTCGCGAGGGTTGGCAGTGAGCAAGATCTTTTGGGACACCAACCTCTTCGTGTACCTGGTGGAGGATCGAGGCGCGCGCGCCGATCAGGTGATGGCGTTACGCCAGTGGATGATGGAGCGCGAGGACGAGCTACTGACCTCCGCGCTCACCCTCGGTGAGGTTCTGGTGAAGCCCATGGAGGAGGGGGACGAGACGCTGATGCGGCGCTACGAGCACGCGATCGGGGCAGGGGCAACCGTGCTGCCCTTCGACGAGCATGCTGCGCGGCGCTTTGCGGACATTCGCCGGGACCGTTCGATAAAAGCGCCGGACGCTATACAGCTTGCGTGCGCCGCGGCGGCGAACGTGGACCTGTTCGTCACCAATGACGACCGTCTCAGCCGAAAGCATGTTCAAGGCATCCAGTTCATCCAGTCGCTGGACAAGGCGACACCGTGAGCGCGTCGCGCTCCCCGATGGACCTTGCCATGGCGGAGGCCGAGGCGGCGCGCGACCGGGGCGAGGTGCCGGTGGGCGCGGTCGTGGTCGACGGGCGCACCGGCACGGTGCTGGCGCGGGCCGGAAACGAGGTCGAGGCGGCGCACGACCCGACGGCGCACGCTGAGATGCTGGCCATCCGTGCCGCAGCGGCTGTGCGGGGCGCGGCGCGCCTCGTCGATTGCGACATCTACGTCACGCTGGAGCCCTGCGCGATGTGCGCGCAGGCGATCGCATTCGCTCGCCTGCGCCGGCTCTACTTCGGTGCCGCCGACCCCAAGGGCGGCGGGGTGGAGCACGGCGCCCGCATCTTCCAACAGCCCACCTGCCACCATCGGCCCGAGGTCATCGGCGGCGTGCAGGAGACCCGCGCCGCTGCCCTGCTTCGCGAATTCTTCGAAGCGCGCCGATAGAGCGCGACCGTTTACCACCGACGTTGCCGGGCGGGTGCCCAAACTCTATAAGGGCCAGCCTTACAGCACGGGGGAGAACCCATGGCGACCCAGCGCACCCTTTCGATCATCAAGCCCGATGCCACCCGCCGCAACCTGACGGGTGCCATCAACAAGCGCTTCGAGGAGGCCGGGCTTTCCATCGTCGCCCAGCGCCGGGTCAGGCTGACGGAGGAGCAGGCGCGCGCCTTCTATGCGGTCCACGAGGAGCGGTCCTTCTACAACGATCTCTGCGCCTACATGACTTCGGGCCCCGTGGTGGTTCAGGTGCTGCAAGGCGAGAACGCGGTCGAGGCCAACCGGACGATCATGGGGGCGACCAATCCCGCCAACGCCGACGACGGCACCATCCGTAAGGAGTTCGGCGAGTCGGTGGAGGCCAACTCCGTGCACGGCTCGGATTCGCCAGAAAACGCGGCCATCGAGATTGCATTCTTCTTCGCGGAGACCGATATCGTCGGCTGAGGCGACGGCATCTGTGCGCGCGGGCCTCCGTGGTATAGTGCGGGCCGGCACACGCGGCGTGCGCAGGGTGTGATGAGCGATGTCGGATCAACGAACGAGCGGTCGGCCCGGCGACGATTCTTCGGTCATCACGAAGTCGCGCAGCGAGACCAAGAAGCCCTCGATGTACAAGGTCTTGCTGCTGAATGACGACTATACGCCGATGGAGTTCGTGGTCATCGTGCTGATGCGGTTCTTCGGGATGGACGAGCAGCGCGCGACGACGATCATGCTCCACGTGCACAGGCGGGGCGTGGGCGTCTGCGGCGTCTACTCCTACGAGGTCGCCGAGACCAAGGTGAAGCAAGTCTGCGAATTCGCGCGGCGCAACGAGCATCCGCTACAGTGCACGATGGAAAAGGAGTAGCGGACGCATGCTCTCGCGCGATCTCGAAAAGAGCCTACACCGGGCGCTCGCGCTTGCGGTCGAGCGGCGGCACGAGTTCGCGACCCTGGAGCACCTGCTCTACGCGCTGCTGGAGGACCCCGACGCCATCGCGGTGCTGAAGGCCTGCGGCGTCGATCTGGAGCGGCTCGAACGCGAGCTCGAAACCTTCATCGACGAGGAGCTGGAGAGCCTCTCCACCGATGAGGCGGTCGAGGCCAAGCCCACGACCGGATTCCAGCGGGTGGTGCAGCGCGCGGTGCTCCACGTGCAGTCTTCGGGCCGCTCCGAGGTCACCGGCGCCAACATTCTGGTGGCGATCTTCTCCGAGCGCGAGTCCCACGCGGTCTACTTCCTGCAAGAGCAGGACATGTCGCGCTACGACGCGGTCAACTACATCTCGCACCGGATCGCGAAGGTGCCCGGACAGTCGGCGCAGGGCGGCAGCGTCTCCGGCACCGACGAGGACGCCAGCGAGGAGAACATCGTCAAGGAGGGGCCCGCGGCGCTCGACGCCTATTGCGTCAATCTGAACGCCAAGGCCAATGCCGGGCGGATTGACCCGCTCATCGGCCGCAACGCGGAGATCGAGCGCACCATCCAGGTGCTTTGCCGCCGCACCAAAAACAACCCGCTCTATGTCGGCGATGCGGGCGTGGGCAAGACGGCGCTCGCCGAAGGGCTGGCGCGGCGGATCGAGAACGGCGAGGTGCCGCAGGTGCTCGACGGCGCCACGATCTTCGCGCTGGACATGGGCGCGCTGCTCGCCGGCACGCGCTACCGCGGCGACTTCGAGGAGCGGATCAAGGCGGTGCTCGCCGAGATCGAGGCGCACGAGAGCGCGATCCTCTTCATCGACGAGATCCACACGGTGATCGGCGCGGGCGCCACCAGCGGCGGCGCGATGGATGCCTCGAACCTGCTGAAGCCCGCGCTGCAGAGCGGCACGCTGCGCTGCATCGGCTCGACCACCTACAAGGAATACCGCAACTACTTCGAGAAGGACCGCGCGCTGGTGCGGCGCTTCCAGAAGATCGACGTGAACGAGCCGAGCGTCGACGAGGCGGTGAAGATCCTGCGCGGGCTCAAGCCCTACTACGAGGCGCACCACGGCGTGCGCTACACGGCGGAGGCGATCCGCACCGCCGTCGAGCTTGCGAGCCGCTACATCAACGACCGCAGGCTCCCCGACAAGGCGATCGACGTGATCGACGAGGTCGGCGCCTCGCAACGCCTGCTGCCGGAATCGAAGCGGCGGAAGACGGTCGGCGTGAAGGACGTCGAGGGCGTGGTGGCGAAGATCGCCCGGATCCCGCCGAAGAACGTGAGCCGGGGCGACAAGACCATCCTGGAGAGCCTGGAGCGCGACCTGAAGACCGTCGTCTTCGGCCAGGACGAGGCCATCGCCGCGGTGGCGACCGCGATCAAGATGTCGCGGGCCGGTCTGCGCGAGCCCGGCAAGCCGGTCGGCTGCTACCTCTTCAGCGGGCCGACGGGTGTCGGCAAGACCGAGGTCGCGCGCCAGCTCGCCCACGTGATGGGCGTTGAGCTCGTCCGCTTCGACATGAGCGAGTACATGGAGCGGCACTCGGTCTCCCGGCTTATCGGCGCGCCGCCCGGCTACGTCGGCTTCGATCAGGGCGGCCTGCTCACCGACGCGGCCGACCAGAATCCGCACATGGTGCTGCTGCTGGACGAGATCGAGAAGGCGCATCCCGATCTCTTCAACATCCTCCTGCAGATCATGGACTACGGGAAGCTCACCGATCACAACGGCAAGACGGTCGATTTCAGCAACGTCATCCTCATCATGACCACCAACGCCGGCGCTACCGAGCTCGCCAAGCCGCCGATCGGCTTCGCCCGGACGGAGCGCGAAGGCGACGACGAGGAAGCGATCAAGCGGATGTTCGCGCCGGAGTTCCGCAACCGCCTCGATGCCGTGATCCGCTTCGCCGCGCTCACGCCCGAGGTGATCGTGCGCGTGGTGGACAAGTTCATCATCCAGCTGGAGGAGCAGCTCGCCGACCGCAACGTCGGGATCGAGCTGAGCCCGGCAGCGCGGACCTGGCTCGCGGAGAACGGCTACGATCCCACCTACGGCGCCCGGCCGCTCGCGCGGCTGATCCAGGAGGAGATCAAGAAGCCGCTCGCCGACGAGCTCCTGTTCGGCAAGCTGGCGAAGGGCGGGCGCGTGCAGGTCGGCCTCAAGGACGGCAAGCTCACCTTCAGCTTCCCGGCATCCGACGCGCCCGGCCGCAAGGGCGGCGGCGGTTCCGGCAAGCGCGGCGGCTCAGGCAAGCGCCCCCGCGTGCCCGAATACGCGTCCTGACCGACTGCACTCGGCGCGGTGCCCATCCCCTTCCTCACCGGGTTGAGGGTCCTCGACCTCAGCCAGTACATCCCTGGGCCGTACGGGAGCCTGATCCTCGCCGACTTGGGCGCGGAGGTGATCAAGGTCGAGCCGCCCGGCGGGGAGCCGATGCGGGGCGTCGGGCCCAAGGACGAGGCCGGCGTCTCGGTCTGGTACCGGATGGTGAACGGTGGCAAGACCGTGGTCGAGATCGACCTCAAGTCGGACGACGGCAAGCGCGACTTCCGCGCCCTGGTGGAGCAGTCGGACGCCTTCCTCGAATCCTACCGGCCGGGCGTGCTCGACCGCCTGGGCTTCGGCCACGAGGCGCTGCACGAGATGAACCCCGGCATCGTCTCCTGCTCGCTCTCGGGCTGGGGGCTTGAGGGGCCCTATCGGCTGCGGGGTGGGCACGACATCAACTACATGGGGCTGATGGGCGGGCTTGAGCGCTCAGGCGTGCCCGAGCGGCCGATCGTCGCCTTCCCGCCGACCGCCGACTTTGCGAGCGGGATGCAGGCCGCGCTCAGCATCATGGGCGGGCTGCTCGGCCGCAGCCGGAACGCGGAAGGACGCGGTGCGACCATCGACGTCAGCATTGCCGAGACCGTGCTGCCCTGGCAGGTGTGGGCGCTGAACGGGCTCTTCCACACGGAGTGGGACGCGGCGCGGGGCGCGCAATTCCCGAACGGTGGCGCTGCCTTCTACAACGTCTACGAGACCCTCGACGGCCGCTTCATCACGCTCGGCGCGCTGGAGGACAAGTTCTGGGCCAACTTCTGCACCGCCTGCGACCGGCCCGAGTGGATCAGGCGCCAGTGGGAACCCCGGCCGCAGGAATCGCTGATCGGAGAGGTCGCCGCCTTCGTCCGGGCACACACGCTCGATGAGATGAACGGGCTGATGGAGGGCGTCGACTGCTGCTACGAGCCGGTGCACCGCCTGGAGGACGTGCCGGAGCACCCGCAGATCAAGGCGCGGCAGATGCTGCGCCGGCACGATGACCCGACGCCGGCCTACGAGATTCTGTTCCCCGGCTGGATCGACGGCCAGCCCCCGCCGCCGCGCCCACCGGTGGAGTACCTGAGCGCGCCGGACGTGCTCGCCCGCTGGCAGGCCTGAACGCGGGCGGTGCGGCCATGAGCATCGACAAGGACACCGTGGTGCGGATTGCGCGGCTCTCGCGCATCGCGATGGAGGACGACGCGCTGGAGCCCATGGCGCAGGAGCTGAACGGCATCCTCGCCTGGGTCGAGCAGCTAGGCGAAGTGAATACCGAGGGCGTCGAGCCGATGACCGGCGCCATCGCCGCCACGCTGCCGCAGCGAGACGACGACGCGGAGACGGGGACCGCCACCGACGACCTGCTGGCCAACGCGCCGGAGGCCGACGACGGCTTCTTCGTGGTGCCCAAGGTGGTCGAGTGAGCGCGCTGACCCGGCTCACCATCGCCGCGGCCCGCGCCGGGCTGGCTGCGCGCGACTTCTCGGCGCGCGAGCTGACGGACGCGCATATCGCGGCCGTCGAGGGCGCGCGCGACCTCAACGCCTTCGTCGCCGAGACCTTCGACGCCGCGCGGGCCGATGCGGACGACGCCGATGCGCGCCTCGCGGCGGGCGAGGGGCGGCTGCTCGAAGGCATTCCGCTCGCGGTCAAGGACCTCTTCTGCACCCGCGGGGTGCGCAGCCAGGCCTGCTCCAACATTCTCGACGGCTTCGCGCCGCCCTACGAATCCACCGTCACCGCCAATCTCTGGGACGCGGGCGCGCTCATGCTGGGCAAGACCAACATGGACGAGTTCGCCATGGGCTCGGCCAACGTCACCAGCGCCGACGGCCCGGTGATCAATCCCTGGCGCCGGCGGGGCGAGGACAAGCCGCTGGTGCCGGGCGGAAGCTCCGGCGGCTCGGCGGCGGCGGTGGCCGCAGGTCTCTGCCTCGGCGCCACCGGGACCGATACCGGCGGCTCGATCCGCCAGCCGGGGGCCTTCTGCGGCATCGTCGGCATGAAGCCCACGTACGGCCGCTGCTCCCGCTGGGGCATGATCGCCTTCGCCTCCTCGCTCGACCAGGCCGGGCCGCTCACGCGGACGGTCGAGGACGCGGCGCTCATGCTGCAGGCGATGGCCGGCCACGACCCCAAGGATTCGACCTCCATCGACCGCCCGGTGCCCGACTACGCGGCGAGCCTCACTGGCGACGTGCGCGACCTCACCATCGGCGTGCCGGCGGAATACCGGATGGATGGGATGCCGGCGGAGATTGAGGCGCTCTGGGCCGAGGGCGTGCGCTGGTTCCGCGAGGCGGGCGCGACGGTGGTCGACATCTCGCTGCCGCTCACCAAGTACGCGCTGCCCACCTATTACATCGTGGCGCCGGCGGAGGCCTCCTCCAACCTCGCGCGCTACGACGGAGTACGCTACGGGCTCCGGGTCGAGGGCGACGACCCGACCGAGATGTATGCCAAGACGCGGGCTGCGGGCTTCGGGCGCGAGGTCAGGCGGCGCATCCTGATCGGCACCTACGTGCTCTCCGCCGGCTACTACGACGCCTACTACCTGAAGGCGCAGAAGGTGCGCACCCTGATCGCGCGCGATTTCGAGAGCGCGTTCGAGAGCGTGGACGCGGTGCTGACGCCCACCGCCCCCTTCGCCGCCTTCGCCATCGGCGAGAAGATGGACGACCCCATCGCCATGTACCTGAACGACGTGTTCACGGTGCCGGCGAGCCTCGCGGGGCTGCCCGCGATCTCTGTGCCAGCCGGGCTCACGGGCGACGGGCTGCCGCTCGGCCTCCACCTGATCGCGCGGCCCTTCGACGAGCCGACGCTGTTCCGGGCGGCCGGCGTGCTGGAGAGCGCGGCCGGCTTCACCCACCGCCCCGACCGGAGCGGGGCCGGAGGCGCCGCGTGAACGCGGGCGGCTACCGGATCAGGGGCCGCGACGGCGAGTGGGAGATCGCGGTCGGGCTGGAGGTCCACGCCCAGGTGATCTCGGAGACCAAGCTCTTCTCGTCTGCGCCCACCGCCTTCGGCGCCGAGCCCAACACGCAGGTCTCCCTCGTCGATGCCGCCATGCCCGGCATGCTGCCGGTGATCAACAGCCATTGCGTGGCGCAGGCGGTGCGCACCGGGCTCGCGCTGGAGGCCGAGATCAACCTGACCTCGGTGTTCGACCGCAAGAACTACTTCTATCCCGATCTGCCGCCCGGCTATCAGATTTCGCAGTATTCGCGGCCCATCGTGGGCGAAGGGCGGGTCGTGCTCGACCTGGAGGACGGCTCGCAGCGGACAATCGGCATCACCCGGCTGCACCTGGAGATGGATGCCGGCAAGAGTATCCACGACCGCCGGGCGGACGCCACCTGCGTGGACCTCAACCGCGCCGGCGTCGCGCTGATGGAGATCGTCTCCGAGCCCGACATCAGGAGCCCGGAGGAGGCCGGCCTCTACCTGCGCAAGCTGCGCTCCATCCTGCGCTACATCGGTACCTGCGACGGCAACATGGAGCAGGGCTCGCTGCGCGCCGACGTCAACGTCTCCGTGCGCCGGCCGGGGGATGAGCTGGGGACGCGCTGCGAGGTCAAAAACCTAAACTCGGTCCGCTTCGTCATGAAGGCGATCGAGGTGGAGGCGGAGCGCCAGGTCGCGGTGCGGGAAGATGGCGGCACCATCGAGCTCGAGACCCGCCTCTTCGATGCTGAGCGGGGCGAGACCCGCTCCATGCGCTCCAAGGAGGAGGCCCACGACTACCGCTACTTCCCCGACCCCGACCTGCTGCCGCTCACCCTCGACCCCGCCTGGGTGGAGGCCGAGCGCGCCCGGCTGCCCGAGCTGCCGGACGCCAGGAAGGCGCGCTTCATGGCCGACTACGGCCTCTCCGCCTACGACGCCGGCGTGCTGGTGGCGGAGCGCGAGATCGCTGAGTATTTCGAGGCGGTCGCGGCGGGGCGCGACGGCAAGCAGGCGGCCAACTGGGTCACGGGCACGCTCTTCGGCGCGCTCAACCGGGCCGGCATCGGGATCGAGCAGAGCCCGGTCTCGGCGGCGGCCCTCGGCGCGTTGATTGACCGGGTGGTGGACGGCACGGTCTCCAACCGCGCGGCCAAGGACGTGTTCGAGGCCATGGTCTCGACAGGGAAGGACCCCGACACCATCATCGAAGAGCAGGGGCTCAGGCAGGTCAGCGACGAGGGCGCGATCGCGGCGCTCGTGGACCAGGCGATCGCCGAGAACCCCGACAAGGTGGCTGACTATCGCGCCGGCAAGACGAAGCTGATGGGCTGGTTCGTCGGTCAGGTGATGAAGGCGTCTGGCGGCAAGGCCAACCCGGGGGCGGTGAACGAGACGCTGCGGGCCAAGCTCGACGGCTGAACGCCGGGCGCGGGCCAAAGGCGTGGCCCCGGTAATGCTGTAGACTCCGGTGCGGCCTCCGCGCGAGGGCCGGCCCCGCTGCCGGGGCAGGAGCTGACCGATGTTTCTGCCGCTCAGGGACGACAACCCGGTCAACCGGATCGGCTTCCAGTTCGTGACGGTGGGGCTGATCGCCGCCTGCACCATCATCTGGGTCGTCCAGTGGCTGGGCGGGGATCAGTTCGATGCCGAGCTGATCTTCCGCCTCGGCATGATCCCGGTGACGGTGCTCGGCGAGCTTCGGCGCGAGCCCGACATGGTAACTGTGACCCCCTGGCTCACCATCGTCACGTCCATGTTCCTGCACGGGGGCTTCATGCACCTGTTCGGCAACATGCTCTATCTCTGGATTTTCGGGGACAATGTGGAAGACGCGATGGGCCACTGGCGCTTCGCGATCTTCTATCTGCTCTGCGGCGCGGTAGCGGCCCTCACGCACGCCGCCGTGGAGCCCGCTTCGCAGGTTCCCACCATCGGGGCGAGCGGCGCGGTCTCGGGCGTGCTCGGCGCCTACTTCATGCTTCACCCGAAGCGAGGGGTCTGGATTCTGGTCTTCTTCATGCCGATCCGCTTCCCCGCCTGGGGCGTGCTTGGGCTCTGGATCGGCTATCAGGTGTTCAACGCGCTGGTCGCGGGGCCGGCCGGAGGCGGCGTCGCCTGGTACGCCCATATCGGCGGCTTCGCGGCCGGCGCGCTGCTGGTGGTGCCGCTGCGCAAGCGCGGCGTGCCGCTCTTCGACCGCGGTTACGTGCGGCACCGGAGACGGACGCCGTACACGCCGCCGCCTGAGGCCGAGACCCCCGGCGCGGGGCCGTGGGAGGAGCCGCCCACGGATCCCACCGTCAATCCAGAAGCCGACGGCGACGCACCGTGGCAGGAGCCGCCCCGAAGCCGGCCCAACGGCGGCGGCGGGCCGGACCACCGCAGCGGCCCCTGGGGGCGGCGGCCTCGGGGACCCTGGTCGCGGAGGGACTAGGCCATGGGCGCGGGAAAGAAGAGCGACTACTTCGCCGACCGCATCCGTGCCGAGCTCGCCTTCGCGCGCTCGCGCGGCGCGCGCGATGCGGAGGCGCTGGCGGAGCACCTCAACGCCCGCGGCTTCCTCACCCGCGACGGACGGCGCTGGACCGCCGCCGATGTCGAGGCCGCGACCCGCCGCCCGCCTAAGCCGCAGAGTTAACCCGACTATTCCGCTGCCGCGGCGTGGCCGTAGCGCTCGGCGGCGGCGGACGGTGAGACGAAGCCTTCGCGCACGTCTTCGTCCACCATTTCTTGCGGCCGCTCCGCCACCGGGCCGTAGCCCCCGCCGCCGCCCGAGAGCAGGCGGACCCGATCGCCCCGGTGCACCGAGACGTTGCCGAACTTGCTGGGCGAGACCTTGCCGTGGCCCTCGCAGACGTCCTTCCAGTCGTTCTCGTTCGCCTTCTTGATGAGCAGCGCGGCCGATCCCCCGGAACCGCCGCCGAGCAGGCCCCACGGGGCCTTCCGGTGGCGGTCACCCATGTAGCTGAGGATGATTTCGTCGGCCGTGCATTCCAGCGTCTTGGTCGAGCCGAGGCCGCCCCGGTACTTGCCGGCGCCGCCCGAATCCTCGGTGAGCGAGAGGTTCTCGACGAGCCAGGGGTAGCGGCTCTCGTAGACCTCGACCGGGACAGTGCGGCAGTTGCCGTTGATGCAGTTGCAGGTGTCGTTGCCGTCAGCGAAGGGGCGCCCGCCCCAGCCCGCGACCATGAAGTCGTAACAGACGTAGAACTCGTCGTTCTCTGGGTCGTGGCCGCCGAAGAGGAAGTTGCCGTGGGTGCCGGCGTCGGTGGCGAAGGCACGCTCCGGCAGGCAGCGGGACATCGCCCCGATCACCGTGAAGCAGATGCGGACATGGGTCTCCGTGTTGCCGCCCACCTCCGGCGCCGGGTAGTCGACGTTGACCACGGTCGCCGGCCGCGCCAGCACGCGGATCGGCCGGTAACAGCCCGCGTTGCGCGGGATCGAGGGGTCGGTCAGGTGCAGCATGGCGTTGTAGGTGGCGGAGCAGGTGACGCCGAGGGTCGCGTTGATCGCGCCCTTCGCCTGGGCGTCGCTGCGGCGCCAATCGGCGATGATCTCGTCGCCCTGCACCACCATGTCGACGGCAATCTTGTAGGGCCGGGCGTCGATCCCGTCGTCCTCCATGTAGTCCTCGAAGGAGTACTGGCCGTCGGGGATCGCCGCGATCTCGGCCCGCATCCGGGCTTCGGAGTAGTCCATGAGGTCGGCGACGGTCTGCTGGAAGAGCGGCACGCCGTACTTCCGGATCAGCGCGGCCATGCGCTCGGCGCCCAGCTCGCAGGCGCTGATCATGGCCCGATAGTCGCCGTAGTTGTAGCGAGGGGTGCGGACGTTCGCGAGCAGGAGCTTCCAGACCTCGTCCACATCCTTGCCCTGCTTCTTGATCTTGACCGGAGGGACGCGCAAGCCCTCGTGGAAGATCTCCGTGGCTTCGCTGGCGAAGCCGCCCGGCACCATGCCGCCGACCTCGGCGACATGTCCGATCGCCGCCGCATAGCCCATGAATTTGCCGTCGACGAAAATGGGCGTGAAGAAGGTGTGCTCCGGCGTGTGCAGCCCGCCCCGGTATGGGTCATTGTGCAGGATGACGTCGCCCTCGTGCACCGGCTCGTTCGCCATCTCGCGGATGCAGGTTTTGATCAGGAGAGACATGCCGCCGATCTGCGCCGGGCAGTAATCGGCGACAGCGATCATGTCGCCGTTGGCGTCGGCAATGGCGCAGCTGAAGTCGAGCGATTCGTTGAAGATCGTCGAATATGACGTCTTCATCATGGTGATCCCCATCTCCCGGCAGATGGAGAGCATCGTCGCTTCGACGATGTTCATCGTGACGACGTCCATGGCTCCCTCCTCGGTCCCGCGCCTATTCTAGCGGGCGCTGATCGCGGCGCCCAAGAGCGGGAGTTCCGCCAACAAGTGTGCGGCCTATACAGCGCCGTGGCCCGCGGGGCATGCTGGGCAAAGAATTCGTCATCGCGGCGGGGGAGTCGATGAACGACCGCCACCTGAGCGCCGACGAGGTGGCCCGGTTCCAGGACGACGGCTACCTGCATAAGCCGGCGCTGTTCGATGCCGAGGAGGTCGCGCTGATGCGCCAGGCGCTCGCGAACGACCCGGGCATCGCCGACCAGCGCAACACCATGGCGATGCACGACGCCGACGGCAGCGTCACCACGACCGTGCTGTGGACCGACCCCGGCGACGACCTGTTCGGTGCGATCGCGCGCTGCAAGCGGGTGGTGGAGGGCGCTGAGCTGCTGCTGGGCGGCGAGGTCTATCACTACCACTCCAAGCTGACCCTGAAGGCGCCCGAGACCGGCGGCGCCTGGAACTGGCATCAGGACTACGGCTACTGGTACTTCAACGGCAATCTGTTCCCCGACATGCTCAGCGTCTTCATCGCCATCGACCCGGCGACGCAGGAGAACGGGTGCCTCCAGGTCATCCGGGGTTCGTCCCGCATGGGCCGGCTCAACCACGAGCTGGTAGGGGGCCAGCTCACGGCCGAGCCGGAGCGGGTGGAGCACGCGTTGGAGCGGCTTGAGGCGGTCTCCTGCGAGATGGCGGCCGGCGACGCGCTCTTCCTGCACTGCAATACGCTGCACGGCTCGTCCAAGAACGTCTCCAGGCGAAGCCGCAACGTGCTGCTCTGCTGTTACAACGCCGCCCGCAACGATCCCTACAAGGACCATCACATGCCGCGCTACACGCCGCTGGAGAAGCTGCCGGACAGTGCGGTCAAGGAGCGCGGTGGCATTCACGCCGGCGCCAACCGGCGCTTCATGTGCCCCGAAGATCACCCCGACGATCAGGCCTCGCTCACGACGCCCGACACATCCTGAGAGGCCAAGTCTCGTCCTACCGGTTGGCGGACCACGCGGCGGCGATCGCGCGCGAAGTATCTGTGTGAAGTCTGGGCGAAATTGGGTACTCAAGGCTGCGACCGGGCCAGTGTGATGGAATACGAGAGGCGACAGGGATAGTTCCGATGCCGCAAAGCGCACGAAAGGCCGCCGCGACAGGCAATATGGATGCCTCTTCCGATGCCCCGAAGGAGAAGGACCAGCTGCGGTTCGTGATTTGCGGCGCCGCGGACGGAGGCAAATCGACCCTGCTCAAGTGTCTTCTGGACGAGTCGCAGACCGCGCTCGAGGGCAGCCCGCGGGCGGATCAGGGACCGGGCATCGCCACCGACGTCGCCTGGCGCCATTTCGAGACAGATAAGCGCAAGTTCATGGCAGCGGACGCGCCCGGTCACGAGCAAGACACGGGAACCGTGGCGATGGGCGCGGCGTCGGCGGACCTGGCGGTCATCCTGGTGGACGCGCGCACGGGCATCCTGACCCAGACCCGGCGCGACAGCTATGTCGTCTCCCTCATGGGCGTCCGGCAGGCCGTTCTCGCGGTCAACAAGATGGACCTGGCGGGCTATGCACAGGCGGTCTTCGAGGCCATCGCGGAGGAATACGCGGCCTTCGCCAATGAACTCGGGATCGAGAACGTCCACGCGATCCCGCTTTCCGCCTTGACCGGTGAGAACGTGCGCGCGGGCGGGAGTGCCATGCCCTGGTATGCCGGCCCGACGCTCATGGAGGCGCTGGAAGGTGCGGACTCGGGAAGCGACCCCGCCCGCGGTTCCTTCCGCCTGCCGGTGCAGCGGATAGACCGCTCCGATCCGGACTCGCGCGGTCTAGTTGGCACCATCGCCTCGGGGCGCGGCGATGTCATTGCCGACCCGATCCGGCCGCCGGCCGCCGCCGACCAATTTGCGGCCCATCTGATCTGGCTGGACGAATCCGCGATGCTGCCCGGACGGACCTACGCCATCCGGATCGGCACCGCGTCGGCGACAGCACAAATCACCGACCTGGTCCACCGGGTGGACGTGGACACGCTGAGGCACCTCGCGGCGAAGACGCTCGAACGCGACGAGGTCGGCTATTGCAAGCTCGCACTCGACTGCCGGGTGGCCTTCGATCCCTATTCCGAAAACCGCCGCACCGGCGCCTTCGTGCTGATCGACAAGTTCACCGGTGCCACGGCCGGTGTGGGCGTCATCCACTTCCCGCTGCGCCGCGCCACCAATGTCGTCTGGCAGCCCTCGAAGATCGACCGGGCGGCACGGGCGTATGCCAAGGGCCAGATGCCCCGTTTGCTGTGGATTACGGGTCTGCCGGCCGCGGGGAAATCGACGGTCGCCGACCGGCTCGAGCAGAAGCTGCACGCTGCCGGCGTCCACACCTATTTGCTGGACGGCGACAATGTGCGGCATGGCCTGAACCGGGATCTCGGCTTCACCGAGCAAGACCGCGTGGAGAACGTCCGGCGCGTTGCCGAGGTCGCGAAACTGATGGTGGACGCGGGACTTGTCGTCATCGTCTCCATGATCTCGCCGTTCAGGTCCGAACGTCGGATGGCGCGGGACCTTGCGAGCGAAGGCGAGTTTGTCGAAATCTTCGTCGATACGCCGCTTGCAGTTTGCGAGGCGCGCGACCCGAAGGGGCTCTACAAGCGCGCGCGCGCGGCTGAGCTCATCAACTTCACCGGCATCGATTCGCCCTATGAGCCCCCCGAGGCCGCCGAGATTATCCTGAAGGGCGCGGAAGAGGACCCCGACACCCTTGCAGACCGGGTCGTCGACTACCTGAACGTCAATCAGACCATCCCGCCCGACGCATCCTGAAGGGCTGCTTTGCATGGCAGCCCCTACGGATAGGTATACGCACAACTGTTGCCCGCCTCTTGGTCATGGGCGTATACAGGGCCGGCCACGGGCCACGCGCCAGGGGTGGCAATGTCAGACCAGCGAATTGCCATTGCTTCCGACCACGCAGGCGTCAGCCTCAAGGCGGTGCTGCGCGCCGACCTGGAAGCTGCGGGACGCGAGATCGTCGACTTGGGGCCCGACGGCGACGGCCCGGTCGACTATCCCGACTATGCGCAGGCCGTGGCGCAGGCGATCGAAAGCGGGCACGCCGGGCAGGGCGTCCTGATCTGCGGGAGCGGCATCGGCATGAGCATCGCAGTCAACCGCAGCCGCGCGGTGCGGGGCGCGCTCTGCCACGACGCGGACGAGGCGCGGCTTGCGCGCGCCCACAACGACGCCAATGTCCTCGCGCTCGGCGCCCGGCGCGTGTCGGAGGAGACCGCGCGCAGCTGTCTGCGGGCGTTTCTGGACACCGAATTCGAGGGCGGCCGCCACCAAGCGCGCGTCGCCAAGCTCTCCTGAGCGAACGAGAAAGGAAAACGACCTTGGCTGCTTCCACGCGCTCCGAGAGCGGGGCTGGGACTTCGTTTTTCACCAGCTCCCTGCAGGACGCCGATGCGGCGGTGTACGCGGCGGTCTCCGGTGAGGTCGAGCGCCTGCAGACCACCATCGAGCTGATCGCGTCGGAGAACATCGTGAGCCGTGCGGTGCTGGAGGCGCAGGGCTCGGTGCTCACCAACAAGTATGCCGAGGGCTATCCCGGCCGGCGCTACTACGGCGGCTGCGAGAACGTCGATATCGGCGAGAGCCTGGCCATCGAGCGCGCGCTCGCGATCTTCGGCTGCGGCTTCGCCAACGTGCAGCCGCACTCCGGCGCGCAGGCGAACCAGGCGGCCTTTCTCGCGACGCTGGAGCCGGGCGACGCCTTTCTCGGGCTCTCGCTTGCCGCCGGCGGGCACCTTACCCACGGCGCGCCGCCCAACCTCTCGGGCAAGTGGTTCAAGGCGATCCAGTACGGCGTGGGCCGCGAGGACGGCCTGATCGATTTCGACGAGGTGGAGGCGCTGGCGGAGGCCGAGAGGCCCAAGCTGATCCTCGCCGGGGGCTCCGCCTATCCCCGCATCATCGACTTCGCGCGCTTCCGCAAGATCGCGGATTCGGTGGATGCGATTTTCATGGTCGATATGGCCCATTTCGCAGGGCTGGTCGCGGCCGGGATTCATCCGAACCCGTTCCCCCATGCCCATATCGTCACGACCACGACCCACAAGACCCTGCGCGGCCCGCGCGGCGGCATGATCCTGACCGACGACGAGGCGCTGGCGAAGCGGATCAACTCGGCGGTCTTCCCCGGCCTCCAGGGCGGGCCGCTGGAGCATGTCATTGCGGCCAAGGCGGTGGCGCTGGGCGAGGCGATGACGCCCGCGTTCAAGGACTACGCCCGGCAGGTGGTGGACAACGCCAAGGTGCTGGCGAGCGCGCTGATGGAGCGCGGCTACGACATCGTCTCCGGCGGGACCGACACGCACCTGATGCTGGTGGACCTGCGCGCCAAGGAGCTCACCGGCAAGGTGGCGGAGGCGGTGCTGGAGCACGCCGGCATCACCTGCAACAAGAACGGCGTCCCCTTCGATCCGCAGAAGCCATGGATCACATCCGGTATCAGGCTCGGCACCCCGGCGGCGACGAGCCGCGGCTTCGGTGCGGCCGAGTTCCGGCGGATCGCTGGCTGGATCGCCGACCTGCTCGACCGCGAGGCCGAAGCAGTAGGCAGCAGCGAGGAACTCGCGGCAGAGATCCGCGAGGAGGTTCGCGCGCTCTGCGCCGCCTTCCCCGTCTACCCCGGTCACGCCTGAGAGGAGGCCCGCCGTGCGCTGTCCCTTCTGCGGCAATGAAGACACGCAGGTGAAGGATTCGCGGCCGACGGAGGACAACACCGCGATCCGCCGCCGCCGGCAATGCACCAACTGCGCCGGCCGCTTCACCACCTTCGAGAGGATTCAGCTGCGCGAGCTCTCGGTGATCAAGAGCAACGGCCAGCGGGTGCCTTTCGAGCGCGAGAAGATGGCGCGCTCGATGCAGATCGCGCTGCGCAAGCGGCCGGTGGAACCCGACCGGGTCGATCACATCGTGACCGGCATCGTGCGCCGGCTGGAGAGCCTGGGCGAGACCGAGATCCCGAGCACGGTGATCGGGGAGATGGTGATGGAGGCGCTTTCGGGCCTGGATCAGGTCGCATACGTGCGCTTCGCCTCGGTCTACCGGAACTTCGGCGAGAAGAAGGACTTCGAGGAGTTCATCGGCGGCCTCGCCGACGAGCGGGACTGAGGGCTGTGGCGGCGGCCGATCCGTCACTCGACCGCCGCTTCATGGCGCTGGCGCTGGCACTCGCAGGACGGGGCCTCGGCAACGTGTGGCCCAATCCGGCGGTGGGTTGCGTGCTCGTGCGGGGCGGGCACTTCGTCGGCCGGGGCTGGACCCAGCCGGGCGGCCGGCCCCATGCCGAAACCGAGGCGCTCGCCCGCGCGGGCGACGGCGCGCAAGGCGCCACCTGCTACGCCACCCTGGAGCCCTGCGCCCATCATGGCGAGACCGGCCCCTGCGTGGACGCACTGGTGGAGGCCGGGATCGCGCGCGCCGTGGTCGCGACCGAAGACCCTGACCCGCGCGTCGCGGGCCGCGGCAACGCCACGCTCGAGGCGGCGGGGATCGAGGTCGCGCGGGGCTGCATGGAGAGGGAGGCGCGCGCGCTCAACGCGGGCTTCCTCTCGCGCGTTGAGAAGGGCAGGCCCCAAGTCACGCTCAAGCTCGCGAGCACGCTGGACGGGCGGATCGGGACGCATACGGGCGACAGCCGCTGGATCACCGGTCCGCTGGCACGGGCGCGCGGGCACCTGATGCGGGCAAGGCACGACGCGGTGGTGGTGGGGGCCGCGAGCGCGGTGGCCGACGACCCGGCACTCACCTGCCGGCTGCCGGGCCTGGACGGCCGAAGCCCGGTCCGCGTCGTGATCGACGGCAGCGCCCGGCTGCCGAAGAGCCACGCGCTCATCGCCGGCGCGGGAGACACACCCACGTGGATCGTCTCGACGGAAGCGCTCGGAAGCGACAGGCGGCACGCGGCCTGGCGCGAGGCAGGCGTGGAGATCATCGAGGTGGCGGCGCAGGCGGACGGGCGACCGGCGCTCAAGGCCGCGCTGGAAGCGCTGGCGGGGCGCGGCCTCACCCGAGTCCTGGTCGAGGGCGGCGGCCGGCTCGCGGCGGCGCTGCTCTGCGCCGGCCTGGTGGATCGCATCGAATGGTTCCGCGCGCCGGGCGCCATCGGCGGGGACGGCGTGCCGGCGCTTGCCGCGCTCGGCGTGGACCGCGCAGGCGACATGCCTCGCTTCCGCCGCGTCTCCTCGGCCGCGCTCGGCGAGGACGTGCTGGACACCCTGGTGCCGGCAGACTAACGAACGCGCCATGTTCTCAGGGATCGTCACAGACGTGGGCCGCGTGCGGTCGGTCGCCGAGAGCGCCGGCGGCGGCCTCAGGCTGGAGATCGGGACCGCCTACGACACCGGCACCGTCGCGCTCGGCGCGTCCATCGCCTGCTCGGGCCCGTGCCTCACCGTGGTCGACAGGGGACCGGGGTGGTTCGCGGTGGACGTCTCCCGCGAGACCGCGGACCGCACGACCCTCGGCGACTGGCGCGCGGGCACAGGCGTCAACCTGGAGCGCGCGCTCGCGCTTGGCGACGAACTCGGCGGCCACCTGGTGACCGGCCATATCGACGGCGTTGCGGTGGTCGAGGGCGCCGAGCCAGAAGGGGAGTCGCTCTGCCTCACGATCCGCTGTCCCGCAGAATTCTCGCGCTTCGTCGCCTCCAAGGGGTCGGTCGCGCTCGATGGCGTCTCGCTCACGGTGAACGAAGTCGACGGCGACGTGTTTGGCATCAATCTGATCCCTCACACGCTGGCTGAGACCACCTTCCAGGAGTGTGCCGCCGGCCGCAGGCTCAATCTTGAGGTGGACCTGATCGCGCGCTACCTTGCGCGCCTTCATTCCGAGCGCTGAAAGGTCGAGATGTCGCGCACCGCGTCGTCCTGCAAGCTCATGTCCGTCGAGGAGACGGTCGAGGAGTTTCGCAACGGACGAATGGTCATCCTCGCCGACGACGAGGAACGGGAAAACGAGGGCGATCTGGTCATTCCGGCCCAGATGGCCACGCCCGAGGCCATCAACTTCATGGCCCGCTACGGCCGCGGGCTGATCTGCCTCGCGCTCGGCAGCGACCGGGTGCGCGACCTCGGCCTGGAGCTGATGCCCAAGCGCAACGAATCCCGTCACGACACGGCGTTCACGGTCTCCATCGAGGCGCGCGAGGGGATCACCACCGGCATCTCCGCCTCCGACCGCGCGCGCACCATCGCGGTCGCCATCGACCCGCGCTGCGGGCCGGACGATCTGACCTCGCCGGGTCACGTCTTCCCGCTGCTCGCGCGCGACGGCGGCGTACTGGTGCGCACAGGCCACACGGAGGCGAGCGTGGACCTGGCACGGCTCGCCGGCCTCAACCCCTCCGCCGTGATCTGCGAGATCATGAACGACGACGGGACCATGGCGCGGATGCCCGATCTCGAGGCCTTCTCCCAGCGGCACAACGTGAAGATCGCGACCATCGCGGACCTGATCGCCTACCGGCTGCGCCACGACAGCATCATCCGCCGCGTGCGGGAGACCACGTTCAGCTCCCACCACGGCGGCGCCTTCCGCATGTATGTCTACGCCGACACGGTGCAGAAGGCCGAGCACATCGCGCTGGTGAAGGGCGACGTGTGGGACAACGAGCCGGTGCCCGTGCGGGCCCACGCCTTCAGCATCTTGGACGACGGGCTGGCCGACACGGCAAGCGAGAATACCGGCAAGCTCCAGGCCGCGCTTAGGATGATCGGCGAGCTCGGACGCGGCGTCGTGGTCGTCGTGCGCAACCCCTTCCCCGTGCGGCTCTCCGAGCCGGCGGAGCCGGACGCGGACCACGAGGACACCGAGGGCCTGAGAGACTACGGCGTGGCCGCCCAGATCCTCATCGACCTGGGCGTGCGCGACATGATCCTGCTCCACAACACACACTGGACCATCGTCGGGCTCGACGGTTACGGCTTGAGGGTGGTCGATCAGCGCCCGATCTCGGATGAGGCGCGGCGGGCGTGGATGGTCGGCAGCCATGAGTGACGGGCGGCGGGTCCTCATCCTGGAGGCGCGCTTCTACGAGGATATCGCCGACCAGCTGGTGACGGGCGCTGTGGGCGCCCTCGACGGGGCCGGCGTGGGCCACGAGCGGTTGAGCGTGCCCGGCGCCTTCGAGCTGCCGGCGGCACTTGCCATGGCGATCGCGAGCGGCCGCTACGACGGCTTCGTCGCGCTCGGCTGCGTCATCCGGGGCGAGACCAGCCATTACGAGCATGTCTGCGGCGAGTGCGCGCGCGGGCTCGCCATGCTGGCCGAGCAGCACCGCATCGCGCTCGGCTTCGGCGTGGTGACCGCCGAGAACCGCGCGCAGGCCTGGGAGCGGGCGGCGACAGACCGCAAGAACAAGGGCGCCGATGCCGCCCAAGCCTGCCTCGCGATGATGGCGATTCGCGCCTCCCTCGGCGCGGACTCTCAAGGCTAGGCGCGATGACCGCCGCCCCCGGCGCGGCCCAGGCCCCGGCGCCACGGGGGCAGGGGCGGAGCAGCGCGCGGCTCGCCTGCGTCCAGGCGCTCTACCAGATCGAGATGTCCGGCCAGTCGGCGGACGAGGTAATCGAGGAGTTTCTGAGCCACCGCGCCGGCCACGAGATCGACGGCGAGCGCTACGCGGCGCCGCACCGCCGCCACTTCGAGCGCACGGTGCGCGAGGCGGCCGCGCGGGCGGACGAGTTCGACGCCCTGGTGGCGGCGACGCTCGCGCAGCACTGGAGCATGGAGCGGCTGGGCACCGTGGTGCGCGCTCTGATGCGCGCCGCCACCTGCGAGCTCGCGGCCTGCCCGGACGTGCCGGCGCGCGTGGTGATCGACGAGTACGTCGAGCTTGCGCGCGCCTTCTTCTCCGAGCGTGAGCCGGCCTTCGTCAACGGCGCGCTCGACAGCCTGGCGCGCAGGCTGCGCGCGGCGGAGATGGCGGACGGAGCGGACCATGACCAGCCGGCCCAAGAGCGGTGAATTCGACCTCATCGCCCGCTTCTTCGAGCCTCTGAGCCGCGCCGCGCCGGGCGCGTTCGCGCTCGGCAACGACGGCGCACTGCTGACCCCGCCTGAAGGCGCCAGCCTCGTCGTCACCAAGGACCTGATGGTGGCCGGCGTGCACTACCCGGAGGGTGAAGATCCCGCGATTCTCGCCCGCCGGCTGCTGCGCGTGAACCTCTCGGACCTCGCGGCCATGGGCGCGGACGCCACAGCGTATGCGCTCGGCCTCGCGCTGCCTGCGGACGTCGGCGACGACTGGGTGGAGGCGTTCGCGGCGGGGCTCGGCCTGGACCAGGAGACCTTCGGCGTCGCGCTGATCGGCGGTGACACGGTGGCGACCCAGGGGCCGGCGGTGCTCTCGCTCACGGCCTTCGGCACAGTCGAGGGCGATGCCTGCCTCACCCGCTCGGGCGCGGGCGCGGGCGACGACATCTACGTCTCGGGCACCATCGGCGACGCGACGCTGGGCTTGCGCGCGGTGCAGGGCGGCCTCGCCGCGTTGGCGCCCGAGGACCGTCAGGCCCTTGCCGCGCGCTTCCGCCTGCCCGAGCCCCGGCTCGCGCTGGGTGCGGCGCTCGTCGGGCTCGCAAGCTGCGCCATCGATGTCTCGGACGGGCTGGTGGCGGATCTGGGGCACCTCTGCGCCGAGTCAGGCGTCGCGGCGCGCATCGAGGCGGATGCCGTGCCGCTGTCGGACCCCGCGCGGCGGGCGCTCGCCGGGGGCGAGGCGGCGATCGCCGATCTGATCACCGGCGGGGACGACTACGAGCTGCTGTTCTGCGCGCCGCCCCCGGCGCGAGGCGATATCGATGCTCTCGGCTTCCGCCTCGACCTGGCGCTTACACGCATCGGAGCGATCGAGTCGGGGCAGGGCGTCACGGTGGTTGACGCCGACGGTCAGCCGCTCGCACTCGGGCGCCTCGGCTACCAGCACTTCTAAGGGAAGCATTAGCGCGTGACGTTGACCGGCCGGGGCGGGCTGGTCATAACTCCGGGCGCGGGCGGCTGCTGCGCCCGAAGCCGTGAAAGGGAAAGGGCGCCATGATCGATCTCTATTACTGGCCGACGCCGAACGGGTGGAAGCTCACCATCCTCTTCGAGGAGCTCGGCATCCCGTACAACGTGATTCCCGTGGACATCAACAAGGGCGAGCAGTTCGAGCCGGACTTCCTGGCCATCGCGCCCAACAACCGGATGCCGGCGGTGGTCGACCCCGAGGGGGCGGACGGCAAGCCGCTCTCGCTCTTCGAATCCGGCGCGATCATGCTGCACTACGCCGACAAGCACGGCCGCTTCATCCCCGCCGACGAGCGCGGTCGGGCCGAGGTGCTGCAGTGGCTCTTCTTCCAGATGGGCAACGTCGGGCCGATGCTCGGCCAGTGCCACCACTTCCGCAACTACGCGCCGGAGCAGCTCCCCTACGCGGTGGAGCGCTACACCAACGAGGCGAGCCGGCTCTATCGGGTGGTGAACAAGCGGCTTGAGGACCGTGAGTGGGTCGCGGGCGAGTATTCCATCGCCGACATGGCGATCTTTCCGTGGATGCGGCTCTGGTACAACCAGGGGCAGGAGATCGAGGACTATCCCCACCTCGGCGCCTGGCTTGAGCGCAACAAGGAGCGCCCGGCGGTGCGCCGCGGCCTCGACGTGATGGCCGACCAGATCCGCAAGAAGCCCGTGTTCACCGAGGAAGAGCGCTCGATCATGTTCGGCGCCAAGCAGTTCGAAGCGCGGTAGGGAGGGAGAGGCAATGATCGACCTCTACACCTTCGGCACGCCGAACGGCGTGAAGGTCTCCATCATGCTCGAGGAGGTCGGGCTCCCCTACCGGGCACACACGATCAACATCCTGGAAGACGAGCAGTTCGATCCCGAGTTCCTCAAGATCAGCCCCAACAACAAGATCCCGGCGATCGTGGATTCCGACGGGCCGGACGGCGAGCCGATCTCACTCTTCGAGTCGGGCGCGATCCTGCTCTATCTCGCGGACAAGACCGGCCAGCTGATCCCGGCGGATGCGCGCGGGCGCTGGCGCGTGATGGAGTGGCTGATGTTCCAGATGGGGGGCGTCGGCCCGATGTTCGGCCAGACCAACCACTTCCGGCGCTTCGCCAAGGAGGAGGTGCCCTACGCCATCGAGCGCTACACCACCGAGGCGCACCGGCTCTACGGCGTGATGGATCGCAGGCTGGCGGAGCGCGACTTCCTCGCCGGCGACTATTCCATCGCCGACATCGCCTGCGTCGGCTGGGTCGGGCGCTGGGAGTGGCACGGCATCGACTGGGCCGACTACCCGAACCTGCACCGCTGGTTCGAGACCATCCGCGCCCGGCCCGCGGTGCAGCGGGGGCTCAAGGTCCCGCAGTAGGGCGCTAGCTCATGGCTGAGCCGCTCGCTCATCCGGCGGTGCGCCGGGTGCAGGCGGCGCTCGCCGAGGCCGGGTCGGGGGCGCAGGTGATCGCGCTCGCCAGCACCGCGCGGAGCGCCGAGGACGCCGCCGCCAGCATCGGCACCCCGCTCGGCAGCATCGTGAAGTCTCTGGTCTTCACCGTCGCCGGCGCGCCGGTGATGGCGCTGGTCGCGGGTGATCGGCGCTGCGACCCGAAGGCGCTAGGGCGGGCGCTCGGCCGCGAGGGAAAGGTCCGCCGCGCCGATGCCGACGCCGTCCGCGCCGCCACTGGGTTTTCCATCGGCGGGGTCGCGCCGGTGGCGCACGAGACGCAGCTATCGGTCGCGATCGACGCGAGCCTCGGGCGCTTCGAGACCGTCTACGCCGCCGCCGGCCACCCGCACTGCGTCTTCGCGACCACGATCGACGAGCTTCAGCGCCTCACCGACGGGACGGTCACGGGGGAGATTGCCGTCGAACAGTAGAATTTTCGGCGGGTCAGTTTTCAGGCGGATTCCGCATCAGGCGGGCGAGGTCGGCGGGCTCCTGCCCCAAGCCGTCGCTCTCGACGTGCCCCGCGGCCCGCAGACGAACTTGGTCTTCCTTGTTCTGATTGAGCTTCCAGGTGCCGTCCACGCTCTCCACCGAGAGCTCGACCGGCATGATCGAGCGCATCAGCTCGGAAAGCTGGTCTGACGATACCTTGGCCGGCGTCCACGGGGGCTTGGGTCGAAGCTCACTCTCGAACCGGGCCGACAGCGCGTCCAGGTGGGCGCGGAGCGTCTCATCCGGGCGGCGCCGGAGCGTGCCCCGGATGTGCACGGCCACATAGTTCCACGTCGGAACCTGGTCCACCGTATCGGCGCCGTACCAGTCCGGCGAGACGTAGCTGTCCGGTCCACTGATCGCCAACACGGCTGCACATTCCTTCTCACGCAAGTGCCGCGCGATCGGATTCCCACGAACGAGATGGGCATGAACCGCCGCGCCGTCTTCGGCCAGAATGAACGGAATGTGGCTGACGAGCGGGCCCCCACCGTCGACGGCCAGAACGCCAAACCCTCGTTGCGCGGCAAACCTCAGGTTACGGTCCCGGGAGACTCGCCGGAAGGCGGGATTGTTGTGCACCGAACCGGAGGCCGTCTTACCCTCAAGGCCAGCAACGTGTGGAATGCGGCCAGTTTGGGGCCATATTGCCAGCTATTCCAGCACCGGAATAGCGGTGAGGTAGTCGAAAAGCGCCTTGGCGATGCGCTGGCGCTCGTCTTCGGCCAGGCGGTCGGAGAGGGGCGGCATCGTCGTCTCCTCGAACACGGAGAGCGGCGCCAGGACCACGCTCACGAACACCGCCTCTTCGTAGCCCTTGGTGATCTCCGCGAGGTTGCCCTCGTGCTTCTCGCCGCCGAAACCGTTCACCAAGTGGCATCTCAGGCAGTGCTCTTTGGCGAGCGCCGCACCCTCGTGAAAGCGGGCCTCGAGCCCTTCGGGCAGCAGCGCTGCGTCCGAAAGCGTGACGAGATTGGCCTCGGCTATCTGATAGATCCATGTGCCCGGACCCTCCTCGATCAGGGCGGGGTTCCCGATATTGTCCCAGACCAGGTAGTAGGGCCCGAGCGGCACGTCGGTCTGGTTTTGCAAGGGATTGTCGACGGTAAACGGCGACCCGTCTCCCAGCGCGAAGACGAAGAAGGCATCCACCGTCAGGAAGCGGTCGGCGGCGACGCGCAAGACGTAGCCGTCCAGGGCGCGGAGCTCGACGGTCTCGGCCTGGCTCGCCCAGTCCGCACCAAAGAGCCGCGCCAGCACATCCACGGCCGGGTAGCCCACGTAGTCGACGGTGACATGCTCATCGTCCACGCTGAGATGCGGCTCATAGACCGTGACCGTCTCGGCCGGGGCGCCCATCTGGGCCTCAAGGTCGTCGACGGATGGCATCTCCGCCGCACGAAGGGGGGCAGCCGCCAGCAGCGCCAACCCGAGCACGGCGGTGAGCAAGGTGAGCCTCAGACGCATCGCTTTCTCCCCCTGTCCAAGAAAGCGCCCGCCCCGACGATGGACGGGCCGGCCCGCATCGTAGGGGGCGCGTCGGGTCTTTCTCAACTGTGTCTCCGCCTTACATCGGGGCTTCGATCTGATATGTCTCCGAGCCAGGGCGCGGCACCGCCGCGTCATGCGGCGGGAGGAGGCGATGGCAGTCAGAGCGGCAGCCGAGACGCGGAGGAATCGGGGGTTCCCCCAGGAAAGCCGGCCCTGGGACGACCTCAAGGCCGAAATGCTGGCGGCGCACGCGGACGACAACTCCTGGTGCCACGAGCGAGGCTTCGCCGCCGCGTATTTCGCGGGCGAGGACCTGCTGCGTTGCGCGCACGAGGCCTACGACATCCACCGGGACGAGAACGGTCTTTTCGCCGCGAGCGCCTATCCGAGCCTCGCCGCCTGCGAGCACGAATTGATCGCGGGCGTGCTCGACCTGCTGCACGCGCCCGACGGCGCCGGCGGCTCCACCACCGCCGGCGGCACCGAGAGCATCCTCATGGCGATGAAGGCCGCGCGGGACTGGGCGCGGGAGCACCGACCGGTTGCCGGCGTGCCCGAGGTCGTGGTGCCGAAGACGGCGCACGCCGCCTTCGACAAGGGCGCCGCTTGGCTCGGCATGAAGGTCGTGCGCATGTCCCGCAGCGAGGACTGGCGCGCCGATGTCGCTGGCATGGCCGCCGCCATCACCGAGAACACGGTGATGATCGCAGGCTCGGCGCCACCCTATCCCTACGGCGAGACCGACCCCATCGAGGAGATCGCGCAGCTCGCCCGAGACCACGACCTCTGGATGCATTCGGACGGCTGCATCGGCGGCATGATCCTGCCCTTCATGACGATGCTGGGCGAGCCGATTCCGCCGTTCGACTTCGCCGTCCCCGGCGTCACCTCGATGTCGGTGGACATGCACAAGTTCGGCTACGCCCACAAGGGCATCTCGCTCTGTCTGCTGCGCGACAAGGCGCTGGAGCGCTACCACCGCACAACCTTCGACGGCTGGCCCGCCGGCACCTACTCCACGCCCACGATTACCGGCACCCGTTCGGGCGGCGGGGTCGCCAGCGCCTGGGCGGTGATGACCCATCTGGGGGAGGAGGGCTATCTCCGCATCTACGAGACCCAGCGGCGCATCCGCGAGCGCTTGGTGGAAGGGATCGGCGCGATCGAGGGGCTCGCCGTGCTCGGCCGTCCCCACGCGCTCCACGTCACCTTCTACGCCGAGGGCTTCGACATCTTCGCGGTGGAGGAAGGGACGGCGGCGCGCGGCTGGCGCTCAATCCGCATGCGCGAGCCGGACTCGATCCTGCTCTGGCTCAACATGAAGCACGCGGAGAGCATCGACGCCTATCTCGCCGACCTCGCCGAGGTCACGGCGGACGTCCGCGCCGGCGGCCTCACCGCGGCGACGCGCGGCGCCTCCAGCTATGCGACCTGATCACGGCCGACGGCGGGGCCGGCCGTGAGCCGCACCGTCGACTGCAACTTCGACGGTGGCAACATCCGCTGCCTCGCCCTGCCCAAGACCGGCCCGATCAGGCTCGAAATCGTGCCCGACGAAGGCGGAGCGTTCTTCCAGTGGTTCTACTTCCGGCTGCGCGGCGCGGCGGGTGAGGACTGCGTGCTCCGGATCGAGAACGCCGCCGGCGCCACCTACCCCGAGGGCTGGAAGGGCTACCGGGCCGTTGCGTCGGAGGATGGCGAGGACTGGCTGCGGGTCGCGACCGAGTACGACGGCACGGTGCTGACCATCCGGCATCGCCCCGCCGGAGACGAGGTGCGCTTCGCCTACTTCGTGCCCTATCCGATGGCGCGTCATGCGTCGCTTATCGCCCGCGTCGGGCGCTCGCCCCTGGTCGCCGTGCGCCGGCTCGGCACCACCCTCGACGGCGCGCCGCTCGACCTACTGGAGATCGGTGGGGCACGGGCGCGGACCTGCTGGATCATCGGGCGCCAGCATCCTGGCGAGACCATGGCCGAGTGGTGGATGGAGGGGTTTCTCGATGGGCTGCTGGACCCCTTCGATGCCGCCGCCCGCACGCTGCTTGAGAAGGCGTGCTTCTGCGTGGTGCCGAACATGAACCCCGATGGCAGCAGCCGCGGCCACCTCAGGACCAACGCGGCGGGCGTCAATCTCAACCGCGCCTGGGCCTCGCCCAGCATGAAGGAGAGCCCGGAGGTCTATCTCGTCGGCGCCGAGATGGCGCGCACCGGGGTCGACTTCTGCCTCGATGTCCACGGCGACGAGGCGCTCCCCTACGCCTTCATCGCCGGGCCCGAAGGCATCCCGTCCTACACGCACGCGCTGGCGCGGAAGCAGGCGCGCTTCCAAGATGCACTCGCGGCGGCAAACCCGGACTTCCAGACCAAATACGGCTATCCGCCGACGCCGCCCGGCAAGGCCAATCTCGGCATCTGCGCCAACTACGTGGCGGAGACTTACGGTTGCCTCGCCATGACCCTTGAACAGCCTTTCAAGGATGCGGCAAACGCGCCCGATCCCCGCCACGGCTGGTCGCCCGCGCACTGCCGCAGGCTCGGCCACGGCTGCGTGGAGGCGCTCGCCGCCGTCATCGACGTGTTGCGCTAGGGCGTTTCCGTTACGCACGGAAACGCCCTCGCTCTTTGTCGCTCACGGCAGCCGGCCCACGGCCGGCGCCTCCGCGAGGGCGCCGCATGAGCGGCGGGCCGCGGTCGCGGCCTATCGCGCGTCCGCCGAAGACGGACGCGCTCTAAGCTGGGCGGGCTGGCTCGGTGGCGAAGCCTGCGCTCGGCTTCGCGTCCGGCAGCCGCAGGTAGGCGAGGCAGGCCACCGCCACCAGGGCGGCGAGGAAGGCGAAGAATGCCTGGTAGGCGATGGCCGGCGCCGCGCCGTTCGTCGCGGGAAAGGCGCCGATGATGACGCCGCTCACGCCCTGCAGCACCGCCGGTCCGCCCATGAAGGCGATCGCCATGAGCGCCATGCCGCGTCCGGCGAGCCGGTCGGGCAGCAGAGAGCGCGCGTGGCCCGCGAGAATGATGTTGTAGGAGCCGCAGGCGCCGACGAGAGCAAGGAGGAGGATCACCGCCCAGGTGGGCAGCGCCGGCAGCGCGGCGAGCAATCCCAAGGCCGCGACGACGACGGCGGCAAGGACCAGAATGAGCCACTTGCGCATGTCCAGCCGGCGCTCCAGGGGGCCGAGCACGAGGTTCGCCACGATCAGCGTGGCAGCCATCACGAGGAGCGCGTTGCCGGCTTCCACTGGCTCCAGCCCGTGCCGGTCCGCGAGAAAGGGCCCACCCCAGAGGCCGAGGACGGTGATGACCACGGGATAGGACGCAAATCCCATCAGGATGAGCGTGGGGAAGCCCGGCGTCGCCAGCGCCGCGCGGACCCCTTTCAGGCTCTCGCGAATCCCCTCCGCCGGCGCCGCGCCACCCGGGTCGGCCGACGGGCGGTCGCGGGCCATCGCGTAGATGGCGATGGCGCCCACTGCGGTCAGCGCCGCCGCGCCCCAGAAGGCCGTGCGCCAGCCGAGGGTCTCCGCAATGGCGGCGAGCGGCGTGGTGGAGAGCAGCCCGCCGGCGCCGCCGATGGCGATCATCCGCCCCATCCAGGTGCTGAAGGAGGCGGCCGGCGCCCACTGGCCGAATAGGAAGAGCGAGCCCATCAGCACCACCGAGCAGCCGATGCCGAGCAGCAGGCGGCCCGCGATCAGCATCGCCTCGCCGTCCGCGAGGCCATAGAGGATCGAGCCCGCGATGGCGGCGGTGAGCACCACCGGCGCCGTGCGTCGCGCGCCGAAGCGGTCGAACAGCATGCCCACCGGGATCTGCGCCGCGCCGAAGGAGAGGAAGAACATGCCGGTGAGCAGACCGAGGGCCTCCGGCGAAAGACCGAACTCGGCGGTCAGGGTCTTGGCGATGACGGCGTTCGAGGCGCGGAAGAACTGGCTCAGCACGAACACCGCGCCGAAGCAAACGACGACCGCGACGAGCGGATGCAGCAGGCCGGGGCGCGCGTCGCCGCTCCCTTGCGGGGTGTCAGCCGGCGAGCGCACCGATCCCCCAACCCGCCAGCGCGCCCAGGATCACCACCGCCCAGGGCGGCACCTTCCAGAACGCGAGCAGCACGAAAGCGGCGAGCCCGAGCGCGAGATCGGCGGTCGTGCGGATGCCGCCGATCCAGATCGGGTCGTAGAAGGCCGCACCCAGCAGGCCCACCACCGCCGCGTTGACGCCGAGCATCGCGCGCTCCGCCAGCGCGAAGCGCCGCAGCCGCTCCCAGAATGGGAGCGCACCCACCACCAGGAGGAACGACGGCAGGAAGACCGCGCCGAGGCAGAGCAGGCCGCCCAGCACACCGCCCGGCCCGATGCCTGCGACGGCGCCGAGATAGGCCGCGAAGGTGAAGAGCGGCCCCGGCACCGCCTGCGCCGCGCCGTAGCCCGCGATGAAGGTCTCGTTCGCGACCCAGCCGGGCGGCACCACCTCCGCCTGCAAGAGCGGCAGCAGCACGTGGCCGCCGCCGAAGACCAGCGAGGCGGAGCGGTAGAAGCCGTCCACCAGCCGGAGCGCCTCCGCCGGCCAGGCGGCGGCGAGGATCGGGAGTGCGATGAGAAGCGCGAGGAAGAGCGCGAGCAGCAGAACCGCCAAGCGGCGGTCCACGGCGATGCCGAGCGAGGCGTCACGATCGCCGGCAACCGGGCGCAGGACCGCCAAGCCGGCGAGCGCGCCTGCGGCGATAATCGCGACGTGGGTCACCACCGAGGGCGCCAGCACTGCGGCGATGGCGGCGAGCACCGCCACAGTGGCGCGCGGCGCGTCGGGGCAGAGGGTGCGCGCCATGCTCCAGACGGCCTGCGCCACCACTGCGGCCGCGACGACTTTCAGCCCCTGCAGGGCGCCGGCGGGAATCGCCTCCTCGTTGGCCGCGACG
The DNA here is from genome assembly GCA_965220745.1 of Alphaproteobacteria bacterium. Lineage (GTDB taxonomy): Bacteria > Pseudomonadota > Alphaproteobacteria > UBA828 > UBA828 > WTGU01. The sequence goes on from CBDCQT010000005.1 coordinate 304,393, forward strand.
CCGTAGCCGAAGGCCACCATGAGGACGGCCGAGGGCAGCGTGAAGCCCACCCACGCCGCCACCGCGCCGGGGAGCCCCGCCTTCGCGAGCCCGATGCCGATACCCACCTGGCTGGAGGTCGGCCCCGGCAGCATCTGGCAAAGCGCGACGAGGTCGGCATAGGCGCGGTCGTCGATCCAGCGGCGGCGCGCGACGAAGGCCTCGCGGAAGTAGCCGATATGCGCCACCGGCCCGCCGAACGAGGTCAGCCCCAGCAGGAGAAAGGCGATGAAGACGCGCGTGGTCGACTGGCGCCCCGCGCCGCTCCCGCCGCCATTGCTTCTGCCCTCGCCCATGGGGACCGGGAATACGCCATTTCGCTGACGCAGACACGTCAAGCCGCCGCCCCGAGCCGGACGCGCCCTCAAACTTTGCCGGGCCGGGTGATACGCTCCGCGCAGCGGACGACGCGGCGGCGGAAAGGCAGCTCATGACAGGCGAAGACGTGCGGGCCGCCCCTTTCGAGGCGGCGCACTGGGACCTCGTGCCGGAGCGGACGGCGCTCGTCGTCATCGACGCGCAGAACGATTTTCTGCACGCGGACGGCTGGTATGCGACGCAGGGCATCGACATCGGCCACATGCAGCGCTGCATCGAGCCGCTGAAGACGCTGCTCCCCGCCGCGCGAACCAAGAACATCCCCGTCGTCTGGACCCGCCACGGCATCCGGGGCGTCGAGGACGGCGGGCCGTTCATGCAGCTCCGCCCCTTCCTCAAGGACGGCGGGCTCAGGCGCGAGACCTGGGGCTGGGAGGTGCTGGCCGACCTCGCGCCCGAACCGGATGACTGGTATGTGGCGAAGACGCGGCTCAGCGCCTTCTACGGCACGGATCTGGAGGTGGTATTGCGGGGGCTTAGAGCGGAGACGGTGCTGATGACGGGCGTGCTCACCAATCAATGCGTCGCAGCGACCTCGAAGGACGCGATGTTCCGCGACTTCAAGCCCATCGTGATCGAGGAGTGCACGGGGACCACCATGCCGCACCTGCATGAGCCCGCGATCGAGATGATGCGGGTCGGCTGGGCCGAGGTCCGCGACCTGGAGTCCACGCTGAGCGAGATCAGGCAGATGGCGACTGCCCGCATGGAGGACCCCCGGTAATGGCTCAGGATCTTCCCCGTTCGGCCCGCGTCGTCATCGTCGGCGGCGGGGTGGTGGGCTGCTCCGTCGCCTATCACTTGGCGCGCGCAGGCGTCTCCGATGTGGTGCTGCTGGAGCGCCGCGAGCTCACCTGCGGCACCACCTGGCACGCCGCCGGCCTCATCGGCCAGCTGCGCCCGTCGAAGCGCATGACCGAGCTCGCCAAGTACACGGCTGAGCTTTACACGGGCCTGGAAGCGGAGACCGGCCAGGCGACCGGCTTCAAGCAGAACGGCTCGATCTCGCTCGCCACCCACGATGGCCGCTTCGAGGAGCTGAAGCGCAGCGCCTCGATGGCCAAGGTGTTCGACCTGCGCGTCGACGTGCTCGGCCCCGACGAGATCAAGGAGCGCTACCCGCTGATCAGCGTCGACGACGTGGTGGGCGGCATCTTCATCCCCTCCGACGGTCAGACCAACCCCATCGACGTGAGCCGCGCGCTCGCCAAGGGGGCGCGGGACGGCGGGGTGCTCGTCCGCGAAAACACACCCGTCACCGCCATCGCCCACAACGGCGAGCGGGTCACGGGCGTCGAGACGCCGGAAGGCCCCATCGCGGCGGAGACGGTGGTGCTCTCCGCCGGCATGTGGACCCGCGCGCTTGCGGCCACCATCGGCGTCCACGTGCCGCTGCACGCCTGCGAGCACTTCTACATCATGACCGATCCGTTCGAAGGCGTGACCCCGGACCTGCCCGTGCTGCGCGACTACGGCGGCTGCGCCTACTACAAGGAGGACGCCGGCAAGATCCTGCTCGGCGCCTTCGAGCCCGACGCCAAGCCCTGGGGCATGGACGGCATCCCCGAGGACTTCTGCTTCGACCAGTTGCCGGACGATTTCGAGCACTTCGAGCCTGTGCTGATGCACGCGCTGAAGCGGATGCCCGCGCTGGCCGACGCGGGCATCCAGACCTTCTTCTGCGGGCCCGAGAGTTTTACGCCCGACGATCGCTACCACCTTGGCGAGGCGCCGGGGCTCGCCGGTTGCTACATCGCGGCCGGTTTCAACTCCATCGGCATCCAGTCCGCCGGCGGCGCAGGCAAGGTGCTTGCCGAGTGCATCAAGACCGGCCGGCCGCTCCTCGACATGTGGGACGTGGACATCCGCCGCAACCTGCCCTTCCAGACCAACCGGCGCTACCTGCGTGAGCGGGTGAGCGAGACCCTCGGCCTGCTCTACGACGACCACTGGCCCTTCCGCCAGTACGCGACGGCGCGGGGCGTGCGCCGCTCGCCCTTCCACGATCGCCTTGTGGCGCGCGGTGCCTGCCATGGCGAGGCCTTCGGCTGGGAGCGGCCCAACTGGTACGCGACGGACGGCATGGAGCCCCGCTACGAATACAGCTTCGGCCGGCAGAACTGGTTCGACGCGAGCGCCGAGGAGCACCGCGCGGTGCGGGAGGGCGTGGGCCTCTTCGACCAGACCTCGTTCGCCAAGTTCCGCCTCCAGGGTCGCGACGCGGCGGAGGTGTTGGGCCGGGTTTGCGCCAACGAGGTGGACGTGCTGCCGGGCCGCATCGTCTACACCCAGTGGCTCAACGACGCGGGCGGCATCGAGGCAGACCTCACCGTCACCCGGCTCGATGACGACGACTATCTGATCGTGACCTCGGGCGAGTTCCAGGTGCGGGATGCTCTTTGGCTTCAGCGCCACATCCCGGAGGGCGCGCACGCGGTGCTCACCGATGTGACCTCGGGGATCGCCGTGCTCGGCGTCATGGGCCCTCGGTCCCGCGACCTGCTGCAATCCTTGAGCCCGGACGACCTCTCTAACGAGGCCTTCCCCTTCGGCACCAGCCGGGAGATCGAGCTCGGCCTGGGGTACGTCCGCGCCGCGCGCATCACCTACGTGGGCGAGCTCGGCTGGGAGCTCTACATCCCCACCGAGTTCGCGGCCGGCATCTACGATGGGCTGGTGGAAGCCGGGGAGGGCGTGGGGCTCCGCCACGTCGGCATGCACGCCATGAACTCGCTCAGGATCGAGAAGGCCTACCGCCACTACGGCCACGACATTAGCGACGCCGACACGCCGCTGGAGGCGGGGCTCGGCTTCGCGGTCAAGCTCGACAAGCCCGCGCCCTTCATCGGGCGCGATGCGCTGTTGCGCCAGCGGGAGGAAGGCGTGCGCCAGCGGCTGGTGCAGTTCCTGCTCGAAGACCCGGAGCCGCTGCTCTACCACAACGAGCCGATCTGGCGGGACGATACGATCTGCGGCTACGTGCGCTCCGGCATGTACGGCCACACCCTCGGCGGCGCGGTTGGCCTCGGCTACGTGGAGAATGCGGCGGGCGTCGACGCCGACTACGTGACCGCCGGCCGCTACGAGATCGAGGTCGCGGGCGTCCGCTACCCGGCGAAGGCCTCCCTCCGCCCCCTCTACGACCCCACGTCGAGCCGCATCAAGGCCTGACGTTCCGGGCCGTGGTGTGATGGAAAGAGCACCGGCGGCACTATGCGGCCAGTGCCCATTCCCCCCGAGGACCGCTGGAGAGTGCGAAGGTCAGCTCGTGCGTTCTGTCCAACGCGTCCTCGCGGTCGGCGATACGGCGTAAAGTATCGCGGAGCGTTTCATCGGCTGCATTGCCGTGCTCGAGGTAGAGCCTCCTGATCAGGGCGTCCGCCGCTCTCGGGCAGCTTGTCTTTTCGGCCTCCCACCTGTGGACGGTCTGCTCGCTCACGTCCAGCAGGTGCGCGAGCGTCGCCTGGGACATGAGCATCTCCTGACGCAGGAACCTCAGCTCCTTGCCGCTCAGAGCCTTCCCGTGGCGGCTCACGTGCTCGCCGATGGCCCGATGCAGTGCATCGATGTCCCTGATTGCGATGGTTCTGCCGCGCGGCGAAGCGTTCCGCTCGAAGCCGTTCAGCAGAAAGACATGGTCCAGACCGCATTCCGTGTAGTGATATCGCTCATCAGGCATGGACCTCCCTCCGGTATCCGCCGTCACCATGCGGTGATGCATTCGACGTGATCCGCGCACACGGCCACGACCACGTTGACACGCTGGCCCGCAACCTTGCGGCGCATGTGGATCCGCCAATCTCCGAACTCGTCGAGCTCCGGGCGACCGACCGCTCTTCCCGATTTCAGCACCTCCATCACTAGCCGCACGGTGATGCCTCGCTCTCTCATGCGCTGTCTGAAATGCGGCTCGCTCATGCGAACGTTCAGGCTGTCCGTCAGAGCGAGCGAATGAACGCGGCTCACCAGCTGATCTGCCGATGGGGCCTCTGCCCCTGACATGGAAAAGGGGACAAACGGTGAGTCCGACACAAACCTACCAATATGGTAGGTTTGACAGGCCGTCAAGACTTTTGCACCCGGCGCCCAATCCGCCCAGCACTGGGCAGCTTTGCCCGCGTGCCGATGGCAGGCGAGACTAGGCGAGAGCGAAACGTCGCAAGGCGCGAGGGGGAGAAGGATGGCGTGGGATTACATCATTGTCGGTGCGGGCTCGGCCGGGTGCGTGCTGGCGCACCGGCTCTCCGCCAAGCCGGGGAACAAGGTCCTGCTGCTGGAAGGCGGCGGCAATGACACCTCCCCCCTGGTGCGGATCCCCGCCGGCGAGATCAAGGCCATCCTGAATCCTCGCTTCAACTGGATGTACATGAGCGAGCCCGACCCCACGCTCAACGGGCGCGACGCCATGTGGCCGGGCGGCAAGGTGCTCGGCGGGTCGAGCTCCATCAACGGCATGATCTACCTGCGCGGCCAGCACGAGGACTACGACGACTGGGCCCGCCTCGTCGGCAACACCGGCGCGTGGAGCTACCAGGACGTGCTGCCCTACTTCAAGCGCATGGAGACCAACCCGCTCGGCCCGAGCGAATACCACGGGGACAGCGGCCCGCTCGTCGTCTCCGACGTGCCGACGCCCCATCCGCTGGTCCGCGTCTTCATCGAGGCGGCCAAGGAGCTCGGCATCCCCTTCAATCCGGACGTGAACGGCGAGCGCCAGGAAGGCGCCGGGCCCCATCAGGGGACGATCCGCTTCGGCCGCCGCAACAGCACGGCGCGCGCGTATCTGAGGCCGGTGATGGACAGGCCCAATCTCAGCGTCGAGACCGAGGCGCGGGTGGACAAGGTGCTGTTCGAAGAGGGGCGCGCCTGCGCGGTCGTCTACAGCCGGGGCGGCGAGAGGCGCGAGGCCACGGCGGACGGCGAGATCATCCTCTCCGCCGGCGCCATCGCCTCGCCGGCGATCCTGCTGCGCTCAGGCATCGGGCCCGCAGCCGATCTCTCCGATTTCGGCATTCCCGTGGTCGCGGAGTCGCCGGGGGTCGGCAGCAACCTGCAGGAGCATCCGGTCGCCTGGGTGGCGGGCTATGTCGACATCAGCACCTACAACACCGAAGTCACGGCCGCCGGCTGGGTGAAGCACGGCCTCAACTGGCTGCTGCGCGGCAAGGGGCCGGCCGCGAGCCCCATCTCCCAGGCGGTGGCCTTCGTCCGCACCCGGCCGGAGGAGGAGGACCGCCCGGACATCCAGCTCCACTTCACCCCGACCGGCTACGAGTTCGGCCCGGACGGGATCAAGCTCCTGGACCGCCCCGGCGTCACCATTCCGGCCAACGTCTGCCGGCCCAAGAGCCGCAGCAGGCTCACGCTCCGCTCGGCCGACCCGAACGAGCCGCCGCGCATCTTCTCGAAGCTGCTCGACGACGAGGACGACGTGAGGCGCATGGTCGACGGCTGCAAGGTCTCGCGCGCGATCTTCGAGAGCAAGGCCTTCAAGCCGCACTTCCAGGGCCTGTTCCTGCCCGCGCCCGACGTGCGGAGCGATGACGAGCTCGAAGCCTACGTCCGGCAATACACGCTGCCGGCCTATCATCCCGTCGGCACCTGCAAGATGGGCATCGACGACATGGCGGTGGTGGACCCGGAGCTGCGGGTGCGCGGGGTCCAGGGACTGCGCGTGATCGACGCTTCGATCATGCCGGTCGTGCCGAGCGCCAACACCAATGCGCCGTCCATCATGGTCGGCGAGAAAGGCTCGGACCTGGTGCTGGGCAGTTAGACGGCCTGTGCGATGCGGGCGGGATCGCCGATGTCGAGGGTGGTGACGCGGCGCATCTCGCGCCGGTGCCAGGTGTCCTCGAACGGGCGGGCGCGGTGCATCGTGGCGCGGTTGTCCCAGATCACGAAGTCCCCGCGTCGCCACGAGTGCCGGTAGACGAGCTCGGGCGCTGTCGCGTGCTCCATGAGGTCGCGGAGCAGGAGCCGGCCGTCCGGGATCGGCCGGTCTAGGATCCGCGACGCGTGCGATGCGAGGTAGAGGGAGCGCCGCCCGGTGCGCGGGTTCTCCAGCACCAGCGGCTGGATGGCCCCCTTGAGCTGGTCGCTCTCCTCCTCCGAGAAGTCGAAGCCGAGCGTGATGCGCGAATAGGCGATCGAATGGTGCACGCGGAGGCCTTCGAGCTTCGCCTTCGTCTCGTCTGCCAGCGTGTCGTAGGCGGCCCGCATATCCGCGAACTCCGTGTCGGCCGCGACCGGCGGCAGTGCGACGGCGGCGAGCATCGAATAGCGACCGCGCGGGTCCTGAAACGATGCGTCGGTGTGCCAGAGGCGGTTCGCGAGGCCGTACAGGCGTTTCCGGCTGTCCGATTCCAGGACCTCTCCGCTCGCATCGACGTTCGAGACATCGGTGATGGCCTCGTCGCCGAAGCGGCTCTTCTGCAGGACGCTGATGCCGGTCTTGCGGTGGAGCTCGCCGTCGAGCCGGATGGCGAAGTCGCGCTGCTCCTCGCTGGAGAACGCCTGGTCCCGGAACACGAGCACCGCGTGCTCGTCCATGCCGGCCCGGATCCGCTCCAGATTCTCCTCGTCGTGCACGGCGCGCAGATCGAGCGCGCTCACCTCGGCGGCGAAGAGCGGGTGGAGCTTGCGGAACTCGAGTGTCATCGGGTCTTACCTGACTGCGGGCCCGTTTCGATGGGCAGGGCGGGGTCTTGTGCCCAATCGCCCATCGACCCGTCGTAGAGGGTGAGGTCAGTGTAGCCGAGTTGGTGGAGGAGGAAGAGGCCTACGGTGGCGGAGATGCCGCCGCCGCAATAGGCGACGACGTGGCGGTCCGGGGTGATCCCGGCGTCCTCGTGCAGCCGCTTTGCCTCGTCCAGCGGCACGAAGGCCCCGTTCGACGGATCGAGCAGCGTCGCGGCAGGCACGTTGACGCTCCCCGGAATCCGGCCCGGACGACCGTAGCGGCTGGGCCCTTCGCCGAGATGGAACTCGGGTGCGAGCGCGTTCACCGCGACGGTGTCGGCATCGCCGAGCCGGGAGAGCACGTAGTCGCTGTCCACGAATTGACCCGGCTTGAGCCGAGCGGTGAAGCGCGCCGGCGGGTACCGGCCCGGCGTGGAGGAGACGGGGCGTTCCTCCGCTTGCCACTTCTCCCAGCCGCCATCGAGCACCGCCGCACGGTCGAAGCCGAAGGCGCGCAGCATCCACCAGACCCGCGTCGCCCACATGATGCTGCCGGCGGAATAGAGCACGACGCGGGAGTCGTCCCCGATGCCAAGCCCGCCCATGGCTTCTGCGAAGCGCGCGGCCGACGGCGCCATGAACTTGAGTCGCGTGTCCGGGTCGGAAATCGTTCCTTGGATGTCGAGGAAGACGGCGCCGGGGATATGCGCCGCGTCGTACTCGGCCCGGCCCGGAACGACGCGGTAGGGGGAGTCGTCGCCGGGCTCGGCCGGCTTGAGCCAGGTGGTGCAGTCCACGATGCGAAGCTCGGGCGCACCGAGGCTCGCCTCGAGGGCGGCAGTCTCGATGAGTGCGCCCGGCTCGCGCCAATGCGAGAGGTCGGCTCGGCCATCGGTCATCGACGGTCTCCCTTGTCTTCTGGTTGGCGCAACTAGCCCGGTGGCAGCCCGGCGGTGAGCCCGCCGTCGATCACCAGTGCCGTGCCGGTGACCCAGCGGGCCTCGTCGGAGGCGAGATAGAGGAACGCGGACGCGATCTCGTCGGGCTGGCCCATGCGGCCCAGCGGGTGAGCGGCATTGACCGCCGCCCGGCTCGCCGCCGGGTCGTCCTGCGCGTCGAAGTACTCATTCACCATCGGCGTCTCGACGAAGCCGGGGCAGACGCAGTTCGCGCGGATGCCGTGGGCGGCGCCGTCGAGGGCCATGCACTTGGTCAGCATCACGACTCCCGCCTTGGCGGCGGAATAGCCGTGTTGGCCGGCCATGCCGATGACTCCGGCGACCGAGGCCGTGTTCAGGATGGTCCCGCCGCCGACCTCGACGAAGCGGGGCCATATCGCCCGGCTGGCCCGGTAGATGCTGGACAGGTCGAGGTCGATGACGCGATCCCATTCGTCGGCCGCGAGGGTCTCGACGGTGCCGATCGTCGGAATCGCGGCGTTGTTCACGAGGATATCGACGCCTCCCAGCGTCTCCCACGCGCGATCCGTCATGGCGGCGACGGAGGCGTCGTCTCCGACGTCGGCGACGAGGCTGACCGCCGTTCCTCCCTGGGCGCGGATCGCGGCTGCGTGCTTTTCCGCGCCGGCGCCGTTCAGATCGGCGATCGCGACAGCCGCGCCCTCCGCCGCGAAGCGCTCGGCGGTCGCGGCGCCGATGCCCGAAGCAGCGCCGGTCACCAGCGCCCGTTTGCCTGCCAAACGCATCGACGCCTCCCTTTCGATCCGTCTACCAGAGCCGCTCGGTGGCGAGCGCGGCGCCGTCTGCGAGCATGCGGAGCTTAGCCCAGGCCACGTCGTCGGCCACGAACTGGTAGCTCGCGAAGGTGCTGAAGCCGCAGTCGGTGCCGGCGATGACGCGGTGCTTGTCGCCCATCACGTCGGCATAGAGGCAGATGCGGTCGGCCACCACCTCCGGGTGCTCCAAATAGTTGGTGGTCACGTCGATCACGCCGGGGATCAGGATCATGGGCTCGGGCGGCGGGTTGGCCTTGAGCACCTTCCACTCGTGCTGATGGCGCGGGTTGGAGCAGGCGAGGCTGAGCGCGCCGACCTTGGCCTCGTAGAGCAGCGGCAGCAGCGGCGCGAGGTCGCAGTCGTCGATGTGGGGGCCGTCCCAGTTGCCGAAGCAGACGTGGAGGCGGCTCTTCTCCGCCGGGATGTCGGCGACGGCCACGTTGAGCGCCCTGATGTGCAGTTCCACCCGCTCCAGGAACTCGTCGAGCGGGCGGTCCTGGAACATGAACTGACGCTCCATGGCAAGGTCAGGGGCGTCGATCTGCAGCAGATGGCCCGAAGCGACGATCGCGTCGTACTCCTTTTTGAGCTCGTGGCCGAGCGCCATGACGTAATCCTCGTCGCGCGGATAGTCGGGATTGTCGTCTGCGCGCAGCATGGTGGTGGAGACGATGCCGGGGGAGGCGGCGGTGACGAACGTCTCGGCGAAGCTTCCTGCGGAGCGCTCCAGCGACGCCGCGAAGTGGTCGAGCTCGAAGGTCACGTCGGCAAGATCGGGCTCGTACTCGACGGCGGTCTGCGCCTGCGGCGCGTTCCAGACCTTCGGTCGCTCCTTGTCCCGGCTCCAGGTGCGCTCGCTGAACATCTGCGCGTAACCAGGGAACTTGACCATGTCGGTGAGCATCTTGCGCTGGGATTCGCCGCCGAAGCCCGACATGCGCTGCGGCACGTAGGTCTGGAAGCCGACGCGGGACTCCTCACCGTCGTTGCCGATATCGACGCCGCTCTCGATCTGCTTGGCGACGACCCAGTCGATGCCGTTGGCGACTGCCTGCGCGAAGGCCGCCTGGTCGATGGCCTCGCCCCGCTCGCGCTTGATCAGCAGCGTCTCAAGGCCCAGCGGGCGGGGCAGGCTGCCGGCGTGGGTGGTGAGCATGCGGTCTTCGCTGGTCAACATGGGTGCGCCTCCCGTCGGTTCCGCCACGTCTGCGGAGTGTCGCGGGCCGCTCGCGGGGACGCAACCGGCACATTCCCGTTCATTCCGCCCTTGCGGCCGCGCGCGAAATCTTTCTAATGGAGCGCTCTCCAGGTGTGCAAAGGGGGCGAGGATGACACGGCCTTACGCGCTGGTGATCCGCGGCGGCACGGTCGTGGACGGCTCGGGCGGCGAGCCTCGTGACGCGGACGTCGGGATTGCCGACGGGCTGGTGGCGGCGGTCGGACCCAATCTCGCCGCCGGCGACGAGGAGATCGATGCCCGCGGCAAGATCGTCACGCCGGGCTTCATCGACCCCCACACCCATTACGACGCGCAGGCCACCTGGAGCAGCCAAATCACGCCGTCCTCCTGGAACGGCGTCACGACGGCGATGATGGGCAACTGCGGCGTCGGCTTCGCGCCGTGCCGGCCCGACCAGCGGGACACGCTGGTGGAGTTCATGGAAGGCGTCGAGGACATCCCCGGCGCGGTACTCGACGAGGGGCTGCCCTGGACCTGGCAGAGCTTCGAGCAATTCATGGATGCGCTGGACGCCCGGCCCTACGACCTCGACATCGCGGCGCAGGTGCCGCATTCGCCGGTGCGGGTCTTCGTCATGGGCCAGCGGGGCGTGGAGCGCGAGCCCGCGACGGCTGAGGACAACGCGGCGATGGCGGCGCTCGCGGCGGCGGGCATCCGCGCCGGCGCCTTGGGTTTCTCGACCTCGCGCACGCTCAATCACAAGACGCTGGACGGTCGCCCGATCCCGACGTTGACCGCGGCCGAGGACGAGCTCACGGCCATCGGTGCCGCCATGGGGAGCGTCGGCGCCGGCTGGTTGCAGGTGATCTCCGATTTCGTCGATCTGGACGAGGAATTCGCCATGTTGCGGCGGGTGGTCGAGCGCTGCCGTCGGCCCTTGGCGATCACGATCCTGCAGGTCGACCGCGCGCCGGACGGCTGGCGCCGCATTCTCGACCATATCGCCGAGGCGAACCGCGACGGCTTGCCGATCATCGGCCAGACGCTCACGCGCGCGACCGGCGTCCTACTTGGCTTCGAGATTTCCATTAACCCGTTCTCCGGACGGCCGAGTTGGGAGGCGATCGCCCACCTGCCGCTCGCGAAGAAATTGGAGACCCTGCGGCAGCCCGATTTTCGCGCCCGCCTCTTCGCCGAGGAATGTGCGAACGCGTCCCTCGCCCGTCGCGTCTCCAGCTGGAACCGGCTCTACCCGCTCGGAACGCCGCCGAACTACGAGCCGTCCGACGAGCAGAGCGTCGCCGCCATCGCCGCGCGCGAAGGGAAGACGCCCGAGGATGTCGCCTACGATTACCTGCTGGAACGCGACGGCAAGGCGATGCTCTACCGGCCAGTCAGCAACTACTCGGAAGGCTCGCTCGACGCGGTGGGCGAGATGCTGCGGCACCCGAACACGCTGGTGAGCCTGGGCGACGGCGGTGCCCATGTGGGCATGCTGTGCGATGCCAGCGCGTTCACCTACATGCTGATCCACTGGGTGCGCGACCGGGCGACCGGCGAGCGGATGTCGCTCCCCTGGGCGGTCAGGCGCATGACCCGCGACAACGCGCTGGCCCTCGGTCTCCGGGATCGCGGGTTGCTGCAGGCCGGCTACAAGGCCGACCTCAACGTGATCGACTATGACCGGCTCACGCTGCACTGCCCGGAGCCGGTCTACGACCTGCCGGCCGGCGGCCGGCGGCTGATCCAGCGGGCCGAAGGTTACGTTGCAACCGTGGTCTCCGGCGCCCCGGTCTATCGCGACGGCGAGGCGACCGGCGCGCTGCCCGGCCGCCTGCTGCGGGGTCCGCAGCCCGGCCCCGAGGCAAGCGCCGCTGCGTGAGGACGGCACACCGTTCTCACTTTGAACTCAGTGCGGCCCGGAACACCCCCTCCTCACCCCGGCCCTCTCCTCCCCGGCGGGGAGGAGAGGGAGAGTAAGCGGTGCCACCTGCGTTCCCCCTCCGCCCTCCGGGGGGGAGGGGGACAGGGGGAGGTGGGTGTCATTAGGCGGCGGCGCTCGCGACTTGCTCCGTGAACTGATCCGTCTCGGTCGAGCCCGCCATCGCGGCGGTCGAGACCGCTCCGCCTGAAATCGCCATGCTCACGGCGTCGAAGTAGGCCGCACCCACCTCGTGCTGGTGCCGGGTCGCCGTGTAGCCTGCGGCCTCGGACGCGAACTCCGCCTCCTGCAGCACCGTGTAGGCAGCCATGCCGCGGTCGCGGTAGCCCCGCGCCAACTCGAACATGCCGTGGTTCAGGCTATGGAAGCCCGCGAGCGTGACGAACTGGAACTTGTAGCCCATGGCGCCGAGCTCGCGCTGGAAGCGGGCGATGGTCCGCTCGTCGATATTGCCCCGCCAGTTGAACGAGGGCGAGCAGTTGTAGGCGAGCATCTTGCCTGGGAAGTGGCGGTGGATGGCCTCGGCGAAGGTCCGCGCCTGGCCGAGATCGGGGGTCGAGGTCTCCATCCACAGGAGATCGGCATAGGGCGCGAAGGCGAGGCCGCGGGCGATGCAGCGCGCCATGCCCTCGCCGTCGCGCAGGCGGTGGAAGCCCTCCGGCGTGCGCTCCCCGGTGATGAACGGCCGGTCGCGCTCGTCGATGTCGCTGGTGATGAGCTTGGCGCTGTCCGCATCCGTGCGCGCGACGATCGCGGTCGCCGTGCCGCAGACGTCGGCCGCGAGCCGCGCCGCGCTCAGGTTGCGGATGTGTGCCTGGGTCGGGATCAGCACCTTGCCGCCCATGTGGCCGCACTTCTTCTCGGACGCAAGCTGGTCCTCGAAGTGAATGCCGCCGACGCCGGCTTCGATGTAGGCTCTCGCGATTTCGAAGGCGTTGAGGGGCCCACCGAAGCCGGCCTCGGCGTCCGCGACGATCGGTGCGAACCAGTCCGTGTTGCCGAAGCCGTCAACACTGTCGATCTGGTCGGCGCGCTGCAGCGCACGGTTGATGCGCTTGGCCAGCGCCGGCCCGCTGTCGGCCGGGTAGAGGCTCTGGTCGGGGTAGGTCTGGCCGGCGCCGTTGGCGTCTGCCGCCACCTGCCAGCCGGAGAGGTAGATCGCCTTGAGCCCCGCGCGCACCATCTGCACGGCCTGGCCGCCGGTCATCGCGCCCAGCGCGTGGACGTAGTCCTCGGTGGCAAGCAGGTGCCAGAGCCGGTTGGCGGCGTGCTCGGCGAGCGAGTATCGGACCGGCAGAGTCCCGCGCAGCGCTACCACCTGGTCGACGCCATAGTCGCGGCGAATGCCTGCGAAGCGTCCGTCAGGGGCGTCGTTGATCAGGGACTCCATCGATCTCGCACTCATCTCATCCTCCTCAATCGGCGCTCTCGCCGTCATGGATGGTGTTCAACACTTTGTAAGCAGGAAGCGTCAGGAAGTCGGGGAAGCCATTCCCTGTCCCGACCTGGGTGAAGAGGGCGACCGCATCGTCGAAGTGCCCCTCCTCGTAACGGGCCTCGCCGAGCACATCCTTGAGGGCTGCGACCTCCTCGGCGACCAGCCGGTCCACCAGCGCCCAGTCGACCGCGCGGCCGTCCGTGAGACGCGCGCCGTGGCGCAGGCACTGCCAGAGCTGGGCACGGCTGATCTCGGCGGTGGCCGCGTCTTCCATCAGGTTGTAGAGGGGCACGGCGCCGCGGCCCGCGAGCCACGCCTCGATGTACTGGATGGCGACGCGGATGTTGTTGCGCAGCCCCTCCTCGGTGAGCTCGCCTTCCGGGACGGCGAGCAGATCGGCCGCGGTCACGGTCACGTTGCCGAGCTGCCGCGACACCTGATTGGCCTCCGGCATCGACCGGTCGAAGACTTCGCGCGCGATCGGCACGAGCCCCGGATGGGCGACCCAGGTGCCGTCGTGGCCGTCTCCGGCCTCGCGCTCCTTGTCCGCGCGGACCTTGCCGAATGCCTGCTCGTTCGCCGCATCGTCGCCCTTGATGGGGATCTGCGCCGCCATGCCACCCATCGCGTGCGCGCCGCGCCGGTGACAGGTCTTGATCAGGAGCCGGCTGTAGGCGCGCATGAAGGGCTGGGTCATGGTGACAAGGCCGCGGTCCGGCAGCACCCAGCCGGGACGGTTTCGGAAGGTCTTGATGACGCTGAAGATGTAGTCCCAGCGCCCGCAGTTGAGGCCGACGATGTGGTCCTTCAGCGCGTGCAGGATCTCGTCCATCTCGAAGGCTGCGGTGATGGTCTCGATCAGCACCGTGGCCTTGATCGTGCCGACGGGAAGCCCGAGTTCCTCCTGGGCCGCGACGAAGACGTCGTTCCAGAGCGACGCCTCTTCGTAGTGCTCCAGCTTGGGCAGGTAGAAGTAGGGGCCAGAGCCACGCGCCCGCAGCTCCGCCGCGTTGTGGAAGAAATAGAGCCCGAAATCGAACAGGCTCGCTGACGCCGGGCGGCCGTCGACGATGAGGTGCGCCTCCTCCAGATGCCAGCCGCGCGGGCGGACGATCAGCGTCGCCGTCTCGTCGCCCAACGCATAGGACTTGCCGGAGTTGGGGTCGGTCATGGCGATGGTGCGGCGGGACGCATCGCGCAGGTTGACCTGGCCCGCGATCATCGCCTCCCAGGTGGGCGATGCGGCATCCTCGAAATCGGCCATGAAGCACGAGGCGCCGCAGTTGAGCGCGTTGATGATCATCTTGCGATCGACCGGGCCGGTAATCTCCACCCGTCGGTCGGCGAGGTCCGCCGGCGTGCCTGCGATGGTCCAATCGCCCTCGCGGATCGCCTTGGTGTCGGGCCGGAAGGCCGGGTTTTCGCCGGCGTCGATGCGGGCCTGGAACGCCGCGCGGGCCTCCAGCAGACGCCGTCGCTCGCCGCCGAAGCGGCGCTCCAGCATGGCGACGAAGGCGCAGGCCTCGTCGGTCAGGACTTCGGCGAGGCCAGGGACGGCGGGCCCGTTGATCTCGATTCCAGCGTTCATGGGCGCTTGGTCGTCCCCGCTATGGCTCTCCGGCATTGCGAGCTACTCCTTGCGTGTTGCATCGCAATACGACATGAATGTCGCGCGATGCGGTGAAAATGTCTATAACTTGTTGTAAAAAAACGTGTATTTTATTCACATTTAGTATGTGAATCGTTGTGGTGCTGTAAATTCGGTAAAATTGCGTGGCCGCGCACGGGGCGCGGCCGTCGCTACAATACGGAGAAGGCCATGCAAGGCAAGGTCATGGCAGGCCAAAGGGTACGCCGGCTCCGCCGGGAGCGCGGGCTGACCCAGGCGCGCATGGCAGCGCAACTCGGAATCTCCACGAGTTACCTCAATCTGATCGAGCGCAGCCAGCGCCCGGTGACGGTTCCTTTCCTGCTCAAGCTCGGCCAGGCCTTCGACATCGACCTTCAGCGCTTCGCGGAGGACGACGAAGGGCGGGTCACCGCTCAGCTCCGGGAGGTCTTCGGCGATCCGCTGTTCGCACGCAGCCAGGTGAGCGACCAGGACATCCGCGACGCGGCCCAGGCAAGCCCGGCGCTCGGCGATGCCGTCATCCGCCTCTTCGGCGCCTACCGCGACCTGCTGGAGAACACGGCGAACATTGCAGAGGGTCTCGGCGACGCTGCGACGAAAGGCACGCCGGCGCCGTTAACGAGGGCTGCCGGAATTCCGAACGACGCGGTGCATGATTTTATCCAGGCCCGGTCCGGCTATTTTCCCGAGCTGGAGGAGGCCGCCGAGCAGCTCTGGGCCGACGCGGGCCTCGATGCCGATGGCCTCTACGAGGGGTTGCGCGCCGTCCTCACGGACGCCCACGGCCTTAAGGTCCGCATCATGCCCGCGCACGTCATGCACGACCTGGTCCGGCGCTACGACCGCCACGGCCGGCGCGTGCTGCTTTCCGACGCGCTGGCGCCGGAGGAACGGGTCTTCCAACTGGCCTTTCAGGCCGCGGTGCTCGGCTGGCGCGATCTGCTGGACGACATCGCCGGCGAAGCGGGCCTTCAAGGGGAGGCGCGCCACCTCCTGGTGATCGAGCTCGCAAGCTATTTCGCCGCGGCCTGCGTTATGCCCTACGAGCGCTTCCACGAGGCCGCCGAGGCGCTCGAATACGACATCGATCTCTTGGGCCGGCGCTTCGGTGCGTCGTTCGAGCACGTCTGCCGCCGGCTTGTCACCCTGCAGCGGCCGGGAGCCAAGGGCGTGCCGTTCTTCCTCGTCCACCTCGACTGCGCCGGCAACGTGCTGCGCCGCTTCGACGCGGGCGGCTTCCGCTTCGCCCGCTTCGGCGGGCTCTGTCCGCGCTGGGGCGTGCACCGCGCCTTTCAGTCTCAAGGGGAGAACCGCCTCGACCTGGTCGAGATGCCCGACGGCGCGCGCTTCCTCACCATCGCCCGCGCGCTCTCGCGGCCGGGCGCCGGCCACGCGCTGCCGGGCCAGCAACTGGTCATTGCCATCGGCTGCCCGCTCTCCCACGCGAGCCGTCTGGTCTACGGCGCGGGCCTCGACCTCGAGCGCCCTGCGGGGGCCGTTCCCATCGGCATCAACTGTCGGCTGTGCGATCGCGCCGACTGCACGGCGCGCGCCTTCCCGCCGCCGGGCCGCCGCCTGATCGTGGACGAGAACCAGCAGGGACTGACGCCCTACTTCTTCTCCTAGAGCGTTTCCGTCTTGCACGGAAACGCTCTAGCTTCTTTGTCGTTCACGGCAGCCGGCCTACGGCCGGCGCCTCCGCGTCGCGCGTCCACGCGCGCGGGCGCGCGATGGCGCCGCAGGAGCGGCGGGCCGCGGTTGCGGCCTGTCGCATGTCCGTCAAAGACGGACATGCTCTAAGCCACTCCCCGTCCGCCACCCCGGACCATGGTGCGGTGCACGGCGCGCGGTGGTTGCGCCAGTATCGCGCCATGAGGAGCAAGTTCATTCAGTGCGAAAGCGAGCGGGCCGCGGTGGGCGATCGGACGTTCAAGCAGTCCGCACCGTTGTCCGCGTCGCAACGAGAGACGGCCGCCGCTTTGGTCCACCTTGGGCCGCGCGTCTCGGACCACCTTGGGCCACCTTGGGCCGCTTTGGGCCGGAGTAGGCCGGAATAGGCCGCCTTAAAACCTTCTTTCGGAACTTGCCGGGATTCTTCACCCGTCTCGGGCAGGCGGCGCGGCGCGACCTCGGCTGTCAGGCTGCCGGCACCACCGCGCCGTCCCAGCCCGCAGACGCGAGCACCCCTTTGTCGACGATCAGCCGCGCCGCCATGGTGGGTCGGGGCGAGGTGCCGATGCGGAGCTCGCCCACGATGCCGAGCAGCATGTACGCCTCGCGGCGCGAGAGCCCGGTCCAGCGCGAAACCAGACCGACCGCGGCGTCGGACGCGTCCTCGGTCGCGGCTTCGACCGAGGGGCCGTAGCCCACGATCTGCACCGTGCCGCCCAGCTCGAAGATCGGCCGCTCTACCGGGCTCGCCTTGTTCAGGGCGATGCGCGCCCGCACTCGTGCCGAGCACTCGACGCCGGTGCCGCTGATGATGCCATCGCTGATCGCAGCGTGCGGGTCGGCCATGAAGATCAGCGCGTCGTCGACCATCACCGGCAGGTGAACCCGCGCGCCGACACCCACGTCGCGCTGGTCGAAGTCGCCGCCGTAGGGCCCGGCGTGGGAGGGGCGGTAGCCTTCCGGCGGCATGGTCGACAGCGTGCCGAGATTGGGCGCGAGCGGGATCGCCACCCGGTCGCCGAACCAGGCCTGGCCGTCTCGGATCGGGCAGGCGACGATGGCGGGCTCCTCGAACTCCCCCTTGAGCACGCCGAAGTCGCGCAGCACCGCGTTGGCGCCCTCGCCGAAGGGCTCGATCGAGAGCAGGTCGATCTCTACCGAATCCCCCGGCCGCGCGCCGCGCACGGCGATCGGCCCGGTCACCGGCGCGAGCGGGTGCCCTTCGGACGCCGGCGTGAACGGCGTCGGCACCTCGGTAATGTCCTCGATGTCGTCGAAGGCGCCGTCCACCGTGACCTCGATCTCCGTGCCGGGGTCGATGGTCATTGCCGGCGGGGTCGAGGGGCCGACGGTGAAGAGATAGGTCTTGCCCATGTTCCTGCTCCAAGCGCCCGTTCAGCCGGCAAGCGCGGCGTCACGCTCCTGATGGAAATTGTGCAGCCCGATCTCGTTTCGGCCGAACACGATCTCATGCTGGATGCCGGCGGCGAGGTTCGCCTGCACGCCCTCCATCACGGCGAAGTCCTCGTTGTCCAGCACGCCCAAAGCGAGCCGCATCATCTCCTCCCAGTCGCGGTTGGAGCGGTCTTCAGAGGGCGAGGCGAAGCTGAAGCGGCACACCGTGGTGTCGGGCCGTTCGGGGTCGGGGAAGAAGCGCGCAAGCTCCACGTGCGGTCCCTGGCTGATGAACACCGCATTGGGGAAGAGGCGATAGACGATGGTCGCGTGCGGCACCACGCGCCAGGTCTCCGGGTCGTCGTTCCGCTGGTCAATGATGCTGCGGCGGGGCGCCACCAGCCGGGCGTGCCGGCCGCAGGCCTCGTAGAGAAAAACCGTGCCGAACAGCGTCTTGCCGATGGAGGCGCGGTGCAGGATGGGCACGTGGTAGTACTCGAGGAAGGTATCGACCCCGAGCTTCCAGTTCATCCGCTTGGTCCAGACGTGACTGCCGCGGTGGCGGTAGTCGGCGAGCCCGAAGGCCGCAAGCTCCGCACCGAAATCGCCGAGGACTTCGTCGAGGTCGAGCGTGCCGGCGGGGTCCAGCAGCAGCCAGACGAAGCCGTCGCGCTCCTCCGTGGGAAAGCGCACCAGGGCCTCTTCGCCGACGACGACATCGGGGAAGTGCTCGGCCCCCGGCTGCGCCGTGAGCACGCCGCAGCGGTCGTAGGTCCAGTTGTGATAGGGGCAGACGAAGTGCTTGCCCAGTTGACCCGCACCGTCGAGCAGGCGGGCGCCGCGGTGCCGGCACGTGTTCAGCAGGCCGCGTACCGTGCCCGCGTCGTCGCGGATCAGCATGACCGGCACGCCGGCGATGTCGAGCGTGAGGTAGTCGCCGGGCTCGGCGACCTCGCAGCCGAAGGCGACGGGCAGCGGCTGGCCGCGAAAGATCTTCTCGATCTCGTCTGCGAGCGCCGTCCGGCAGGTGTAGCGCCTGCCGTCTACGGCCATGGCGGTCTCGGCCTCGGGCAAGGCGCGTCGGTCGATACGGTCGAGCGCTTCGGCGGCGAGGCGGAGTTCGGTGTGGTGCTGCAACGGTTCCTCTCTGCGGTCGTGTCTCCGCCTATACTAGCCCATTGCGGGGTTCGCGACGCCACCCGCGCGGCGGCGTGGGCGCGATGCCGTGGGTGCGGCCGTCCATCGCCTGAATTACGGACGCTGCGCCAACGACTTACGCGACACCCGAGGCGATTCGACCCGATTGGTAGGTTCGGCTATAGTGGATCGATGGAAAAGCGAAGCGACGCCACTCTCTTCGCTCTATTGCGCTGTCATCCAAGATCGTTCGCGACTCTCATTATGTGAGGGCGGAACTCATGGTGGCGACCCCAATCCCCCGCAAAATCGTTGGATGGTCGACAATCGTCGGTGCCTTGGCTTTGGCAATGGTCGGCGCGACTTTTTCGCTCGCCAGCACCACCGATGTAGACGCCGAAGTCGTGGAGATGATTCCGGATACCGACGAACAGTTGACGCAAAGTGAGCTTCGCTGGTGCATCTTCGAATCCGCCAGACTGGACGGAGAAATCGAAGAGCTGGATGCGCGGTTAGTCTGGGAAGTCGAAAACTATAATGTGCGGTCAAGGGCCTATCAGGAGCAGTGCTCAAAGAAGAAATTCAGCGAGGGAGACAAGTCCGCGATCGAAGATGAGTTGACGCCTGCCAGGCGTCTCTCTCTCAAGGAGCAGGGCGCCGCGCGGGTCACGGACGCCCGCGCCGAGCGGGAGAACCGGCGCGTTCACGTCAAGGAGCACGTCGCGCGCGTGCTCGCGGCGCCGGAACATTCCGCCGAGGAACTCGGCCGCGTTTCGCAATGGGGCGACCTCATTGCCACCGGCCGGGAGCAAGGGCCCTGGCACGAGGTCGAGTGGCCCGCTGCGGCTCCGGGACAGGCGCCGGCTGCCGGATGGGTGCTGGGCGGTCTCCTGGGCCGCGGTGCCGGGACCGACGGTCGCTTCGCCTACTGCGAGCAGCGCGCAGGCGATCGCGCGACTCACAACGATGTCTTGAGGAGGGACATTGATCTTCACACGATCAGCTCGTTTACGGTCGAGAACGGCCTGGAAGACAATGCCTACGTGAAGCTGGTTCGCGAGCAGGATAACGCGGTGGTTTCCTTGTTTGTCGCGGCGAAGCAAACGGGGTCGTTGATCGGATTACCGACAGGTTCCTATGAAATCGTCTTCGCGACAGGCTCCTATTTCAGCCGGGGCTGCGATTCGTTCTCTCAACGGGGCACTGCCCAAAGATTCCCGAACCGAATTGACTATGGTCATCGCGCTGTTGTTTGGACTCTCTCGCTTCAGAAAGAGGAGGACGGAAACGCGCGTGCAGATTCGATGAGCTACGATGAATTCGACAGGCTTTAGTGGCCTGCATTTGTTGCGCACAAAACCAACCGTTCTCGCGAGTTCATAAGAAGATAGGTCTTGGCACAAATGGCGCGAACTATTGGACGCGCCTGACTTGTCCACTTTCAAATTCACCCATACCGCTCGTAGAATCGTGACCAGCGAATCGTGTCGCCGGAAAGGGCTGTCGCAGCCACGGACGATTGGGGCCGCGCGGCCGCCGGGAGTGGAGCATGACCGAATCCCCGGAAACTCAAGACCTTGCCATCACCCTCGGCGTCGAGGAGGAGTTTTTTCTCGTCGATCCCGAGTCCCGCGACCTCGTCGCCGATCCGGACGAGGGCATTTTCGAGGCCTGCGAGCGGAGCGGCGGGCCGCACAAGGTCGTCCACGAGTTCCTGCGCTCCCAGATCGAGACCAACACGCGGGTGTGCGGCTCGGTGGCCGATGTGCGCGAGGCGCTGAGCGAGACCCGGCAGCTGGTCGTCGAGGCGGCGGAGGCGCACGGCGCGCGGGTGATGGCCGCCTCCACTCATCCCTTCGCCTCATGGCGGGAGCAGGCGCCCACGCCCGGCGAGCGCTACAGGCGGTTCGCCTCCACGTATCAGGAGAGCGTGCGCCGCGCCCTCGTCGGCGGCATGCACATTCACGCGGGCTTCGGCGATGAGGACTCGCGCATCCGGGTGATGACGGCGCTCAGGCGCTACCTGCCGTTTCTCCATGCGCTCTCCGCCTCCTCGCCGTTCAACGGCGGGCACGAGACCGGGTTCAAGTCCTTTCGACTGACGATGATGGGCGCCCTGCCGCGCACCGGCCTGCCCAGCCCGCTGCACTCGCGGGCCGAGTACGAGCGGCTCGTCGCCGAGTATCTGCGCATGGACTACATCGGCGATGCCCGAGAGCTCTGGTGGGACATTCGCCCGGCCAGCGCATTTCCCACCATCGAATTGCGCATCTGCGACGTGTGCACGCGCCTGGAAGACGCGGTGAGCGTCGCGGCGCTCTACGCCTCTCTCATCCGCTGGCTCCTGCGGCACGACCGCGACGGCACGCTGCCGCCCGAGCCGCACACCGAGCTCATATTCCAGGATCGCTGGATCGCCCAGCGCTACGGCGTATTGGCCTTCTTCGGCGACCGGGCCTCCGGCAGCGGACGGATCGACATCGACGACTATGCGGCGGGGCTGGTGGAGGTGCTCGCGGACGACGCCCGTGCGCTCGGCTGCGAGGCGGAGGTGCGCCGCGCGCTCACCATCGTGAGAGACGGGACCGGTGCCGACCGCCAGATCGATCTCTACCGCCTGCGCCGCCTTGAGGGCGACAGCGAGGCGGAGGCCTTGCACCGCGTGGTGGATCAGGTGTTGGCCGAGACGAACGAGGGACTCGGGGACGGCGGCGGGTGAGGGAGCTTCTGCTATCCCTTGGTTGCACCCTTGAGCACCGCCTGGGCGAGCAGCGCCTCGCGCCAGAGCGCGACCAGCCCCTTCTGGTCGAGATACCTGGGGTGGAGGCTCCAGAGGCGCATTCTCTGACAATTGAGCTCGACGAACGGCGCCGCAAGCAACCATGTGTGGTAGAAAGGTGCCGATCACCCACAACATGTCGTGCGATCGTTGGCAGGCGCACGGCGGCTCCCTATAGTATGTGTCGGCGCCACCACGCGATCGCTGCACCGTTCAATGGCCGATAACCTCGATCTCTTCGCAGGGCTCGACGCGACCGCCCCCGCAAAAAAGGGCAAGCCTGCGCGCAAGGCCGCGCGGAAGGCGCCGGGCGCCACTGGCCGGCGGTCCAAGGCAAGGGCGCCGGCGCCCGAGCCCGCGCCGCCCGCCAACGGCGACTACACCGCGCACGACATCGAGATTCTGGAAGGGCTGGAGCCGGTGCGCCGCCGACCCGGCATGTATGTCGGCGGCACCGATCAGCGGGCGCTGCACCATCTGCTCGCCGAGCTCATCGACAACGCGATGGACGAGGCGATCGCCGGCCACGCGAGCCGGATCGAGATCGCGCTGCACGGCGACGGCTCGGCCTCGGTCAAGGACAACGGTCGGGGCATCCCCGTCGACCCGCACCCCAAGTACGAGAACGTCTCGGCGCTGCAGGTGATCCTGACCACGCTGCACTCGGGCGGCAAGTTCGGCGACAAGGTGTACGCGACCTCGGGCGGCCTGCACGGGGTCGGCCTCTCGGTGGTCAACGCGCTCTCGGACGCGCTGACGGTGGAGGTCGCACGCGACAAGCGGCTCTGGCGGCAGTCCTACGCGCGGGGGCTGCCGAGCGGCCCGCTGGAGGACGCGGGCCCCGTCACCAACCGGCGCGGCACGCTCGTGCGCTTCCACCCGGACCCCGAGATCTTTGGCGACGGCGTCCGCTTCGGACCCCATGCGCTCTTCGAGATGGCGCGGACCCGCGCCTACCTCTACCGCGGGGTCGAGATTCGCTGGTCGTGCGACGCGGCGTTGCTCGCCGGCGGCAGCGCGGTGCCGGAGACGGCGGTCCTGCACTATCCGGGCGGCCTGGTCGACTATCTGAGTGCCACCCTCGGCAAGCGCCACACGCTGACGCCCGCGCCCTTCGCGGGCCAAGGCACGCTCAACGGCGATTCCGGGCGCATCGAGTGGGCGCTGGCCTGGCCGGAGGACGAGGAGGGCTTCGTCGCCTCCCACTGCAACACGGTGCCGACCAGCCAGGGCGGCAGCCACGAGGCCGGAATGCGGTCCGCTCTCGTGCGCGGGCTCAAGGGCTACGGCGCGCTCGTGGGCAACAAGCGCACCGCCCAGCTCACCGCCGACGACGTGACCGGCGGCGCCTGCGCGCTGCTCTCGGTGTTCCTGCGCGACCCGCAGTTCCAGGGGCAGACCAAGGAGCGGCTCACCTCGCCCGAGGCCGGCCGCCTGGTGGAGAACGCCCTCGGCGATCACTTCGACCATTGGCTCTCGGCCGATCCCACCGCCGCCAACCTCTTGCTCGAGCGCGTGGTCGAGCGTGCCGAGGAGCGGCTCCGGCGCCGGAAGGACCGCGAGGTCGCCCGCAAGCGCGCGGCCCGCAAGACCCGGCTGCCGGGCAAGCTCGCCGATTGCGCGCGCGAGGCGGCGGACGGCACCGAGATCTTTCTGGTCGAGGGCGATTCAGCGGGGGGCTCGGCCAAGCAGGCGCGCAACCGCGAGACGCAGGCCGTGCTGCCGCTACGAGGCAAGATCCTCAACGTGGCGAGCGCCAGCGCCGACAAGCTGCGCGGCAACAAGGAGCTCGACGATCTGGTCCAGGCCCTGGGGTGCGGCACGGGCGCGCGCTTCGATGCGGGCGCGCTCCGCTACGAGCGGGTCGTCATCATGACCGATGCGGACGTGGACGGCGCCCACATCGCCGCGCTGCTGATGACGTTCTTCTACCGACAGATGCCGGGGCTCATCGACGCCGGGCACCTCTTCCTGGCGCAGCCGCCGCTCTATCGCCTGGCGCGCGGCGGCACCACCCGCTATGCCCGCGACGACGCCGACCGCGACCGGCTGCTGGAGAGCGATTTCGCCGGCGCCGGCAAGGTCGAGATCAGCCGCTTCAAGGGGCTCGGCGAGATGCCGCCGGCTCAGCTCAAGGAGACCACCATGGACCCGGCGCGGCGCACGCTGCTGCGCGTCGAGGTCGCCGAGGACGCAGGCACGGCCACGGCGCGCCGGGTCGAGGAGCTGATGGGCCGCCGTCCCGAATCCCGCCTCGCCTTCATCCAGACTCACGCCGACCGGGTGACCGCGCTCGACCTGTGAGGGCGCGCGGGCGCGCCTGTCTTATCGCTCACGGCAGCCGGCCTTTGGCCGGCGCCTCCGCGAGGGCGCCGCTTAAGCGGCGGGCCGCGGAGGCGGCCTGTCGCGCGTTCGTCAGCGACGAACGCGCTCCACGCTCGGGCTGGGTCAGAAGTCGGCAGTGACGCGGCCGTCCTGGAGCAGCACCTGGAACGCCTGGAAGGTCTCGGCGGTGCCATCCTCCAGAGAAATTGCACCGTAGTCGCCGATATGTGCACGCAGCAGCGCATCCTGGTCCTCCATCGGGAAGGGCAGAGGATCGCCGCTCGCCCGCACCCGCGCGCCGGGAGCAAGCCGTCGGATCGCGTCCAGCCCATCCTCGATCGGGGTGACGGTCCCGTTACAGTCGAAGGCAGGTGCGCCGTCGCCGTCCCGCGAGATGGCCTGGAGGAAGGCTGCCGCGACCTCGCCCGCGTAGAGATATGAGATCGACCCGGTGAAGGGCACCTCGTAGTCGCGCCCGGCTGCCGCTGCCAGGATCGCGACCGTGGTCTTCGACGTCATGCCCTGGTCGCGGCCGACGCCGTAGACGATGCCGGGTCGGAGCCCGATGCTCGGCACCGCCCAGTCCTGCCAGTAGGTCCGGGCGATCGCTTCGTCGCAGGCCTTGTAGGCGCCATAGAGGGTGGAGGCGTAGCCGCTCTCCGCCGGCGCGCCGTGGGCGGCGATGGAGCTCGCGTAGGCAAGGCGGTGCACGCCATGGCGCCGGGCCGCCTCGAACACGGCCACCGTGCCGACCACGTTGACGCGAGCGCCTGCGACGGGGTCCGCCTTGCAGAAGGGCACCTGCAGGGCCGCGAGGTGCAGGATCGCCCCGATCCCGTGCTCCTCCACCACCCGATCGACGGCCTCGGCATCGGCAATATCCCCCTCCACCCAGGTTACTTGTGCGAGCTCTTCCTCCGACATCAAGAGTCCAGGCCGGCGGCGGCTCGAGTCGAGGTCGAAGGAGACGGCGGGCACGCCGGCACGCACGAGGATCGCGAGCGCCCAGCTCCCGATGCAGCCGCTGGAGCCGGTCACCAGCACCGGCCGGTCGAAATCCTCCTTGCGCGCGGTGAAGCGGCTGTTCAGCGAGTCCATGGCTCTCACTCGGTGGTGTGGAGGGGTCGCATGGCGAGGCGCGGAGTCTTGCACGCGATGGGGACTGCGGCCAACGGCCACCCGTGCGGGTCTGTTTCCAGATGTAGCCCGTGGCTATCATCGCGCTGCTTGTGCTTTCGGCTCGTGAGGGAAGTGGAGTCATGACGGAAACCTCGGCGGCGCGGCGCAAGACGATCGTCCTCCTCGACGGCGGTGTCGGGCAGGAGCTCTATCGCCGGAGCACGCGGCCAGCGGCGCCGCTCTGGTCCGTCCAGGTGATGATGGACGAGCCGCACCTCGTCGAGGCCGTGCATCTCGACTTCATCGAGGCCGGCGCGCGGATCATCACGGTCAACACCTACACGGCGACGCCCCACAGGCTCACCCGCGAGGGCTTGCCCGACAAGTTCGAGGCCCTGCAGTGTGCCGCCTTCGCCGCAGCGGCTTCCGCCCGCGAGAAGAGCGGGCAGGCGGTCAGGATCGCCGGCTGTCTGCCGCCGCTGGTCGGGAGCTACAGAGCGGATCTGACGCCGCCGGAGGACGAATGCCTCGCGAACTACCGCAGAATCGTCGCGGTGCAGGCTGACCACGTGGATCTGTTCCTGTGCGAGACCATGCTGTCCGCAGCGGAGGCACGCGCGGCGACGGTGGCCGCGGCCGAGAGCGGCAAGCCAGTCTGGACGGCGCTCTCGGTCGACGATGCCGACGGCTCCGTGCTGCGCTCGGGCGAGGGGGTTGCCGAAGGAGCACGGGCCGCCGTAGATGCGGGCGCAGACGCGGTGCTGATCAATTGCTCCAGCCCCGAGGCGGTGGCCACCGCCATGCCGCTGCTGGCCGGCATCGGCGTTCCCTTCGGCGGCTACGCCAACGGCTTCGTCTCCATAGCCGCGATGCAGCCGGGCGGAACCGTCGAGGCATTGAAGGCGCGCGACGACTTGGGCCCTGCAACCTACGCCGACCACGCGATGGGCTGGATCGCCTCGGGCGCCGCCATCGTCGGCGGCTGCTGCGAGATCGGGCCCGGCCATATCGCCGCGCTCGGCCAGCGGCTCGCGGCGGAAGGGCACGACGTGGCAGCCGCGCTCTAAGCCAGAGCAGCGCTCGCTTCGGCGGTGATCTCGTAGGAGCGCAGACGGGCCGCGGGATCGTGGATGTTGGAGGTCACCATGATCTCGTCGACGCCGGTGTGCTTCGCGAATGTCGCGAGGCGCTCCGCCACAAGTTCGGGCGTGCCCGAGGCCGAACAGGTGAACCAGCGTTTCAGGATGGACTGTTCCTGCGCATCCAGGCCGGCCTCGAAGTCTCGCACCGGGCGGGGCAGGGGGCCCGGCACGCCCCGGTGCAGGTTGAGCACCGATTGCTGGGCCGAGCTCCGCACGTAAGCCGCCTCATCGTCGCTATCGGCGGCGAAAACATTGAACCCCGCCATCACGTAGGGTGCGTCGCACTGTTCCGAGGGGCGGAACTGCTCGTGGTAGACCTCGATCGCCTGCATCAGCGCGGCGGGCGCGAAGTGCGACGCGAAACCGTAGGGCAGCCCCAGCGCAGCGGCGAGCTGGGCGCCGAAGAGGCTTGAGCCCAAGATCCAGATCGGCACGTTGAGGCCCGCCCCCGGCACCGCCCGCACGCGCCGCCCCGGCTCCGATGGCTGGAAATAGCTCTGCAGCTCCACCACGTCGCGCGGGAAGTCGTTGACGTCCCCGGTGAGCGTGCGCCTGAGCGCGTGGGACGTCATCTGGTCCGTTCCCGGCGCGCGGCCGATGCCGAGGTCGATCCGGCCCGGATAAAGCGATTCCAGGGTGCCGAACTGCTCGGCGATCACCAGCGGCGCGTGGTTGGGGAGCATGATGCCGCCGGCGCCGACGCGAATGGTCTCGGTGGCGCCCGCGACGTGGCCGATCAGCACCGCCGTTGCGGCGCTGCCGATCCCGGCCATGTTGTGATGCTCTGCCAGCCAATAGCGACGGAAGCCCAGGCGCTCCACGTGGCGCGCGAGGCCCACCGTGTTGCGGAAGGCCTGCGCCGCGTCCGCGCCTTCCGGGATCGGCGAAAGATCGAGAACCGAGAGAGCGACCATGGACCGGGCGTCGTGCCTCGCTTCAGCCGAACGCGCTGCGGCGACGCGGGGACTTCTTCTTGCCGCGCTTGCGGGCCGAGGTGCCGGGCGCGCCCTTGCTGCTTCGCCCGTGGCCTCCTCCCTTGCCGCCGCTACCCCGGGCGCCCTTCAGCCCCAGGTCCTGGTCGTTGAGCCGGCGGATCTCGTCGCGCAGCCGCGCCGCCTCCTCGAACTCCAGCTCGCCCGCCGCCGCCTTCATGCGCGCTTCCAGGTCCTTGAGGTGGGCCTCCAGATTGTGCCCGATGAGGTGCGGCGTCGCCTCGTCGCCGGTCTCGACGGTGACGTGGTCGCCGCCGTAGACGCTCTCCAGGATGTCGTTGATCGCCTTGCGCACGCTCTCCGGCGTGATGCCGTTGGCCGCGTTGTAAGCCTGCTGGCGTGTGCGCCGGCGCTCGGTCTCCGCCAGCGCGTTGCTGAGCGAGTCGGTCATGTAGTCGGCGTAGAGGACCACCCGGCCGTCGATATTGCGCGCAGCGCGGCCGATGGTCTGAATCAGCGAGGTCTGGGAGCGCAGGAAACCCTCCTTGTCGGCGTCCAGGATCGCCACCAGCCCGCATTCCGGGATGTCCAGCCCCTCGCGCAGGAGGTTGATGCCCACCAGCACGTCGAAGGCGCCGAGGCGCAGGTCGCGGATGATCTCGATGCGCTCGATGGTGTCGATGTCGGAGTGCAGGTAGCGCACGCGCACGCCGGCTTCGTGCAGGTATTCGGTCAGGTCCTCGGCCATGCGCTTGGTGAGTGTCGTGACCAGCACGCGCAGCCCCCTGGCGGCACGGTCCTTGCACTCCGCGATCAGGTCGTCGACCTGCTGCTCGACCGGGCGGACCACGCAAACCGGGTCGATCAGCCCGGTCGGGCGGATGACCTGCTCGACGAAGACACCCCCGGTGCGCTCCAGCTCCCACGGCCCCGGCGTGGCCGAGACGAAGATCGTCTCCGGCCGCATGGCATCCCACTCCTCGAACTTGAGCGGCCGGTTGTCGACGCAGGACGGCAGGCGGAAGCCGAACTCGGCGAGTGTGGACTTGCGCCGGAAGTCCCCGCGGAACATGCCGCCGAGCTGCGGCACGGTGACGTGGGATTCGTCCACGATCAGCAGCGCGTTCTCCGGCAAGTACTCGAAAAGTGTCGGCGGGGGCTCGCCCGGATTGCGGCCGGTCAGGTAGCGAGAATAGTTCTCGATGCCGGCGCAGCTGCCGGTCGCCTCCATCATCTCCAGGTCGAAGAGCGTGCGCTGCTCCAGCCTCTGCGCCTCCAGCAGTTGGCCCTGCGCGTTGAACTCCTCCAGCTTCTGGGCGAGCTCGATCCTGACCTGCTTGATCGCCTGGCGCACGGTGGGGCGCGGCGTGACGTAGTGGCTGTTGGGATAGATGCGGACGCGCACCAGCTTGTCGGTCTTGGCGCCGGTGAGCGGGTCGAACTCGATGATCTCCTCGATCTCGTCGCCGAAGAGCGAAATGCGCCAGGCTCGGTCCTCCGAGTGCGCCGGGAACAGCTCGATCACATCGCCGCGCACGCGGAAGCTGCCGCGATCCAGCGTCTGGTTGGTGCGGCGATACTGCAGATCGACCAGCTTGCGGATCAGCGCGCGTTGGTCGACACGCCCCTCCAGCGCGAGCGAGACCGCCATCGACGAATAGGTCTCGACCGCGCCGATGCCATAGATGCACGAGACCGAGGCCACGATCACCACGTCCTCGCGCTCCAGCAGCGCGCGCGTGGCGCTGTGGCGCATGCGGTCGATGTGCTCGTTGATCGAGGCGTCCTTCTCGATATAGGTGTCCGAACGGGGGACGTACGCCTCCGGCTGGTAGTAGTCGTAGTAGGAGACGAAATACTCGACGGAGTTGTTCGGCAGGAACTCCTTCATCTCGCCGTAGAGCTGGGCGGCCAGCGTCTTGTTGGGCGCGAGGATCAGCGTGGGCCGGCCGAGCGCCTGGATCACATGGGTCATGGTGAAGGTCTTGCCGGACCCGGTGACGCCCAGCAGCACCTGGTCGCGCTCGCCCCCGCGCACGCCCTCGATCAGCTGCGCGATCGCCTCGGGCTGGTCGCCCGCCGGCTCGAACGCCGAGACAATCTGGAACGCGCCGCCGCCGTCCACGGGCGCCTGCTCCGACCGTTCCGCCGCTTCCGCCGACTGGACCATGGCGCACTATATGGCTGCCCCAAGCCCGGACGCCAGAGGGCGCTTTTGAGGGTCCTGCCGTTCTGGACAAACGCCATTGTCGGGCCGATAGTGCGGGCCGATTGCCCCGGAGGATGTGGATGTATCAGAAGGAAACGCGCGCCATTGAAATCACGGTCAAGCCGTTCTATCTGGAGGAGCAGTCCGAGCCCGACGACAGCCACTTCGTATTCGCCTATCACATCCGGATCCAGAACAACGGCGGGGACGTGGTTCAGCTCTTGAACCGCTATTGGCAAATCACTGACGGCCTCGGCCGCATCCAGGAGGTGCGGGGGCCCGGAGTCGTCGGCGAGCAGCCGGTGCTGCGGCCGGGGGAAGCGTTCGAGTACACGAGCGGATGCCCGCTCAACACCGCGACCGGCATCATGGTCGGCACCTATGAGATGGAAACGCTGGACGGCGAGCGCTTCGATGTGGATATTCCCGCATTCTCGCTCGACGCGCCGGATGCGCCCGTGCGGCTCAACTGAGATCGCGCAGCCGCCGGTACGCTGACCAGACAGCCGAACGACGCCGAGACCGCCCCGCTGCGGTCTCGCAGTACCGTACAGCCGGCCCGGAGCCGGAGAAGGAGACCGCCTGTGGACGACAGCCAGCCCGCGCCGCTTGCCGGCGCCGATGACGACACGACCCAGGGCGCGGTCGCGCGACCGACGAGGGACGAGGCCGAGCAGGCGGTGCGCGTCCTGCTCCGCTGGGCCGGCGATGACCCCGAGCGCGAGGGGCTGCTCGATACGCCCAAGCGGGTCGCGCGCGCCTACGAGGAGTATTTCCGGGGCTACAGCCAGGACCCTTATGCGATCCTGCGCCGCACTTTCGAGGAGACCAACGGCTACGACGAGATGGTCGTTCTCCGCGACATCGATTTCCGCTCGCACTGCGAGCACCACGTCGCGCCGATCGTCGGCCGCGCCCACATCGGTTACTTGCCGGACCACCGCGTAATTGGCATCAGCAAGCTCGCGCGCGTGGTCGACGTCTACGCCCGCCGCCTGCAGATTCAGGAGAAGCTGACCGCCGAGATCGCCGACGCGATCGAGACGGTCCTGCAACCGCGCGGCGTCGGAGTCGTGATCGAGGCCGCGCACCACTGCATGACGACCCGAGGCGTGGCCAAGGAGGGAGTCCTCATGGTGACGAGCCGGATGCTCGGCACGTTTCGTACGGATCCGAAGACCCGCCGTGAGTTTCTCAGCATGATCGGGAACCCGGCGTCCTCGGTGCCGCGCTAGGACGCCCGGCCCGGCTGAGCCGCCGGGCAGCCGCCAGGGCTCACGAGCCGCCCGATGGGCTCCGTCAGGGACTTCCGGCCGGTTCTCTTCGTGGTCGGCATTCTGCTGATCACGCTGTCGCTGGCGATGGCATTGCCGGCCATCGCCGACGCAGTGACAGGCAATCCCCACTGGCGGGTCTTTCTCGCCGCGAGCGTCTTCACGCTCTTCATCGGCACCTGCCTGGTGCTCTCCAACAGGATGCGGGAGCCGCGGCTGACGGTGCGTCAGGCCTTCGTGCTCACCACCTTGAGCTGGGTTATCGTGGCCGCCTTCGCCGCGCTGCCGTTCGCCTTCTCCGACCTCAACCTGAGCTACACCGACGGCTATTTCGAGGCGATGTCGGGGCTCACCACGACCGGGTCCACGGTCATCGTCGGGCTCGACGATGCGCCGGCCGGCATTCTGCTGTGGCGCGCGCTGCTGCAGTGGCTCGGCGGCATCGGCATCATCGTCACGGCCATCGCGATCCTGCCGATGCTGCGGGTCGGCGGCATGCAGCTCTTCCACACGGAATCCTCGGACAGCTCCGAGAAGGTGCTGCCCCGCGCCGCCCAGCTCGCCGGAGCCATCGGCATGGTGTACCTCGGGCTCACGATCAGCAACGGAATCGCCTACTGGGCCGCCGGCATGACGCCGTTCGAGGCGGTGTGCCACGCGATGACGACCATCGCCACCGGCGGCTTCTCGACTTCGGACGCCTCGCTCGGCCACTTCAACAACGACGCCATTGAGGGCATCGCCACCGTCTACATGGTGCTGGGCTCGCTCCCCTTCGTACTCTACTTGCAGGCTGTGCGCGGCGGTTGGGGGGCGCTCGCGCGCGACACGCAGGTGCGCTGGTTTTTCGGGCTGATTCTGTTCGCACTGCTCTCGCTCGCGGGCTGGCTGATGGCGGCCAACGACGCCGCGCCGACCGATGCGTTTCGCGAAGCGGCCTTCAACGGCATCTCGATACTGACGGGCACAGGCTATTCCACCGCCGACTTCTCCGCCTGGGGCACCTTCGCGCTTCCCGTCTTTACGCTCCTCATGTTTATCGGCGGTTGTACCGGCTCGACCACGGGCGGGGTGAAGGTCTTCCGAATTCAGGTTCTCGCGTCCACGTCCTTGTCGCAGATCCGCCAGCTCATCCAGCCGCACGGCGTCTTCATCAGCAAGTTCAACCGGCGGCCGATTCCGGAAAGCGTGTCGCCGGCGGTGATGGGGTTCTTCTTCCTGTTCATGGTCAGCTTCGGGCTGATCGCCATGGGGCTCGCGCTGATGGACCTCGACTACGTGACCAGCATCAGCGGCGCGGCCACGGCCATCGCCAATGTCGGCCCCGGCCTGGGCGAGACCATCGGCCCTGCCGGCTCCTTCCAGCCCCTGCCGGAGCCGGCGAAGTGGCTGCTGTCGGCCGCCATGCTGCTCGGCCGGCTCGAGTTGTTCACAGTGCTGGTGCTGTTCGTGCCCCGCTTCTGGCGGGACTAGGCAGGTCTGGAGCCCATGTGCTCGGAGCGAGTCCGTCCTCGACGGACTCGCGACAGGCCGCGACCGCGGCCCGCCGCGAAAGCGGCGCCCTCGCGGAGGCGCCGGCCGTCGCGCCCGTAGGCGCGCGAGATCGCGCGACGGCCGGCTGCCGTGAGCGATAAAGACTTACCCCTTTTCCGCCAGCATGCCGCCGTCGACCGGCAGCACGTGGCCGGTGACGAAGCTCGCCTTGTCCGAGAGCAGCCAGACCACCGCGTCGGCGACCTCCCCGGGCCGGCCGATCCGCCCCATCGGCACGCGGCCCGAGGCATTGGTGGGGTCGTTGTTCCAGCCACGCAGGAGGAGGGGGGTCAGAATCGGCCCCGGTGCCACCGCGTTCACCCGGATGCCGTCCTTGGCATAATCGAGTGCTGCTGCCCTGGTCATGCCGGAGACCGCGTGCTTTGCGGTCATGTAGGGCGACCAGAGCGGATAGGCCGCCAAGCCCCACATGGAGCCCGCGTTGACGATGGAGCCGCCGCCCGACTCCAGCATCGCCGGAATCTCCGCCTGCATGCAGAGATAGACGCCCTCGATCATGACCGCGAAGACGTGCTGCACCGCGGCCATGTCTTGCTCTGCCAGCAACGCCTGGGGGCCTTCGATGCCGGCGTTGTTGTAGGCGAGGTCGAGCCGGCCGAACTCACTGAGCGCCCGGTCGATGAGAGCCTCG
This sequence comes from Alphaproteobacteria bacterium, assembly GCA_965220745.1. GTDB lineage: Bacteria > Pseudomonadota > Alphaproteobacteria > UBA828 > UBA828 > WTGU01. The sequence goes on from CBDCQT010000005.1 coordinate 337,584, forward strand.
ACCTGGCCCGCCTCGGCCACGTCCACGCGCATGAAGGCGGCTTTGCCGCCCGCGTCGCGAACCTTTGCCGCCACGGCCTCGCCGCCTTCCTCGTCAATGTCGGAGACCAGCACCGCAGCTCCCTCGGCAGCGAGTGCCACCACCGTCGCCTGCCCGATGCCCGAGCCGCCGCCGGTTACGATCGCCACGCGTCCGTCGAATAGCATCGTTTCCTCCTCCTCCCAGAGACTCCAGTCAGTCTCCGGGATCGATGACCCGATCGGGCGGGTTGTGCCCGTCGGCAAAGGTCTGGATGTTGATCAACACCTTCTCGCCCATGTCGCGGCGCCCCTCAATTGTGGCCGAGCCGATGTGCGGCAACGCCACCACGTTGTCGAGGGTGAGCAGCTTCGGCGAGACCACCGGCTCGTTCTCGTACACGTCAAGCCCGGCGCCCGCGATCTTGCCGGCCTCCAGCAGCCGCACCAGGGCTGCCTCGTCGATGGCGTGGCCGCGCGATGTGTTAATGACATAGGCTTGCGGACGCAGCAGGCCGAGCCGACGCGCCGAGAGCAGGTGATAGGTCGCCGGTGTGCTCGGGCAGTGAATGGAGACGAAATCCATATGCGCCAGCATCTGGTCCAGACTCTGCCACCAGGTGGCGTCGAGCTCGGCTTCGGTCTCCTCGTCGAGGCGGTTCCGGTTGTGATAGTGGATCGCGAGCCCGAAGCCGCGCGCCCGGCGGGCGACCGCCTGGCCGATCCGCCCCATGCCGATGATGCCGAGCCGCTTGCCCCAGATTCGATGGCCCAGCATGGTGGTCGGCGCCCAGCCCTGCCAGTCGCCGCCCCGCAGCAGGCGCTCGCCCTCGGAGAGCCGGCGCGGCACCGCGAGGATCAGCGCCATGGTCATGTCCGCCGTGTCCTCGGTCAGCACGCCGGGCGTGTTGGTCACCAGTATGCCGCGCTTCCCCGCCGCAGCGAGGTCGATGTGATCGACGCCGGTGCCGAAGCTCGCGATCAGCTTCAGGTCAGGGCCGGACTGGCCGATCAGGTCGCCGTCGATGGTATCCGTCACGGTCGGCACGAGCACGTCAGCCTCTGCCACAGCCTTCGCCATGGCCTCGCGGTCGAGCGGCCAATCGTCCTCGTTGAGTCGGGTGTCGAAAAGCTCCATCATGCGCGCCTCGATCTCCCGGGGGAGACGCCGCGTCACGATCACCTTGAGCTTTCTGCCAGGTCTCATCGACCCTCCGCGCGCGGCTCGGTGGGCGCGATCCGAGCGCAACCGGCAGCCTGTTTAGCAAACGCCCCATGGCGACTCAAACCGCAGGGCGGGATTCGGCGCCCGCCATGAGTGCTGACCGAAGCCGCCGCCGCGGGCAATGCGCGCCGCAGCACACCCTTCGCACGCCTGCGCGCCTCTTTGCGGCCGGCCGTGCGCTCGCGCTGGCGGCGGCGCTCGCGGCTATGGTCACCGCCGTCGCCGCGGCTCTTGGGCCGCAAGTCCGCGCCCAGGAGGGTCCGCGCTTCGTCTCGCTGAAGGCGGAGGTCGCCAACCTTAGGGTCGGCCCCGGCCGGCGCTATCCCATCGAGTGGGTCTACCAGCGGCGCGGCCTGCCGCTGCTGGTGGTCGCGCACTTCGATCAGTGGCGCTGGGTGCTCGACCACGAGGGGACGAAGGGCTGGATGCACAAGTCGCTGCTCTCGACCCACCGCACAGTCGTCATCATGAACGGGGTGCAGACCATCCGGGAGCGTCCGTTGACCGGCTCGCCGGCAGTCCTGCGGGCCGAAGCCGGGGTCATCGCCGATCTGCTCGGTTGCGAGGACGGCTGGTGCCGCATCGGGCTGGCCGGCGAGGAAGGCTGGCTGCCTGAAAGCGCCCTCTGGGGTGTCAAGCCGCCTGCGCAGTAACCCGGAATTTTCGCCAGAATCACGGCCCTCGCCCCGACCGTGTGCTGCGCGTCGCGCGGAAACCGGGCGCGGGCGCGAAATCATGATCGCGCAAGCCCGCGCGCGACGACTTGGACCTCGCGCGCCGTCGCCGCGACGTCCCGCGAGACAAGTACAGAATGTTTTTCCGGGATACGCCGGGATTAAGCTGGATAAGTGTGATTCCATATCGCTCGCGTCTGAAGGGCGTCGCGGGTGCATGCGCAGGGTAGCGCTCGTGGAGAGGCCGGGCCTCGGATTCCATTCCCGAACCTCACGCGATGTTGGGCCGACGCGCATGTCCTTCGCCGCAGCCACTTTCCCACACCATCATGGCGCGAACCTGAAGCACACGCTCCACCCTGTGCACCGCACCATGGTCCGGTGAGTTAGGTCAGGGAGGGGCTCGGACGCAGATTGGGGCTTCAGTGATGTCTAGCCTGGGATGTATCTCTGCTTCAAAGGCATCAACACCTTATACTGAGAGTCGAATGCCTCATAGGATTCATAAATCAGTTCAATGAGCTCGTCTCTGTCGATCAGGCGCAGATTTGGCTTCGACCCCTCAAATGTTCGCGCGTTATTGCTATAGCTTCCAAGAGATATAAATAGGCCGTGCTCACCATCTTCTATCGCCCCGTGAAGTTCCTGAACTTTTGGTTGACCGATTTGATCCAACGTCTGTTTACATTGGACCTTGATGATCGGAGGTTCGAATCCAAGCTGATCCTTGTGAGCAATCACGTCGATGCCGCCATCAGAAGATTGTCGGGTCACTCTCGCGCGATAACCCATGCACTGCAATAGATGTGCGACAAAACACTCGAAGTCGCGTGGGGTCATTTTGTTCTTGAGTCGATTTATAATAAAGTCTTCAGTAGACTCTTCGAGTTGAGTGGAAACTTCCTCTACAGTATCATCGTCGAAGTCCTCCACTCGTGTCGGCGTGCTGCCTATCGCCGCTCGGAACTCTTCGGCGTGGGTTGTAATCTGGAATAGCGTAATGGCGGAGCCGATCTCGTAGAGTGCGGATTGGGAAAAGCTACTCCGAGGAAGACCCTTGCCCCACGTGACGCTTCGTCTGTGCGGGTATTGGTTGACTTTGTCCGCCTGGTATCTGTATTCGGTAGACACCTTTCCGAAATAAATTCGCCGATCTGCTTTAGACGGGTAAACGATAGAGCATTTTTCGACCTTATAGAATCTTTAGAATTTTCAATTGCTTGTAGATGTGATTCAAGATGCAGGCTGGTGAAGGAGGCCAGCCTGCATGACGCGACCTCTTTCGAATGATCTACGTCGTCGGGTGGTGACGGCGGTGGTCGATGGCGGCATGTCCCGGCGGAGCGCGGCGAGACGCTTCGGCATCGCGCCGTCGACGGCGATCAAGTGGGTCAGCGCCTGGCGCCGCACGGGCAGCTGGCGGCCGAGAGCGCAGGGCGGCGACAGACGCTCGCAGCGGATCGAGGCACGGGCCGAGGTGGTGCTTGCGCTCCTGGACGAGACCCCGGACATGACCTTGGCGGAGATCGCCGCCCACCTGGAGGACGAGCACGGCCTGCGGGTCTCCCAGAGCGCGGTGTGGCGCTTCTTTCACCGCCGCGGCATCACCTTCAAAAAAAACCGCGCACGCCAGCGAGCAGCAACGCGCTGACGTGCTCAGGCGCAGGCGCGCCTGGGTCGAAGCCCAGCCCGATCTCGACCCTGAGAAGCTCGTCTTCGTCGATGAAACAGGCGCGTCCACCAAGATGGCGAGACGCTCGGGCCGGGCTCCGCGCGGACAGAGGTGCCGCGCCCCTGTGCCCCATGGCCACTGGAAGACCACAACCTTCGTCGGTGCCCTCAGGCTGAGCGGGATGACCGCTCCCATGGTGCTCGACGGCGCCATGCATGGCGCCGCCTTCCTCGCCTACGTAGACCAAGTGCTGGTGCCCACGCTCAAGCCCGGCGACATCGTGGTGATGGACAACCTTGCCTGCCACCGCAGCAGCGCTGTCCGCGACGCCATTCACCAGGCCGGGGCCGAGCTCCACTTCCTGCCGCCCTACAGCCCCGACCTCAACCCGATCGAGATGGCCTTCTCCAAGTTCAAGGCCTACCTCAAGCGACGCGCCGCCCGCACCGTCCCGGAACTCTGGGACGCCATCGGCGAAGCCACAGACAACTTCACACCCGCCGAATGCCAAAACTACTTCGCTGCTGCAGGATATGACCGCGTATGATCGGAACCTGCTCTAGTGTCGCCAATGTCGATTTCGCAGGCGAACCGATAGAGCACACCTGCCTTGACGGGTATGGCGCCCGGCTTCACATCCGGAAAGACTTCGGAAAATCGCGTCTTGAATGCTTCACGAGTGGGTGAAAGAATAGATAAGTCACCCATTTTGTCCCAACCAACACCTACGAACTTCCCTTCGAGAGGCGCTGCCGCATCGATCTGGGCCATATGCAAGCCCCACATGGCGTCACTCATCTCGCCTTTCCCTCGTCATACTCGCGCCAGACTTCAAAGCGGGGACGAGTGCCCGATGTCAGCACGTTGTTGATGCCAAGCCTCATGCCCTAGCCCCTGCCGCCGTCCAGGTCTTCGGCCAGGGCGGCGCGGGTCTCCTCCGGCATGACGGCGAGGTGCCCGTACGCCGGGTGCTCGACGCCGAGCAGGACGCGGGCGCTTGGCGTGCGGAACGCCGCGGCCTCCGCCGGCTGGAAGGGGAAGCGGAGGAAATGGATCGAGGAGGTCTTGCCGTCCTCGCTGGTCCGCGCCACCTCGTCCTCGATCGGCCGGGCGGCGACGGCGGCCCCGTCGACCTCCAGCCTGATGGTGTCCTCGATCCCGGCCAGCCGATAGAGCTCGCGCTCCCGGCGTGCCGGGTCGTCGATCTCCAACATGAGCGTTGCGATCAGGGCGTCGCCCGGTGGAATGAGGGGGTTGTAGGCCTCCAGCTCGCCCGTTATCTGCTCCTCCCCGCCGCGCTCGATGTGGAGCATCTCGTGGACCTGCATCCACATGGTCTCGAAGCACTCGAAATGGAAGGTGGCGAAGGGGCCGACGGCGAGCCTGCGGTTGCGCTTCAGCGCCGTGACCGTGGCGCGGCATTCCTTCCGGACCTTCGCGTAGTCCGCCATGTCCATGATGTCGGCGCGTGTGAGCGCGCGGCGCGGCTGGCTCATGGTCTCAGGCCAGGCCGTAGGCGCGGGCCAGAAGCTCGATCGGGTGATGGGCGCGGCCCGCGGCAGGCGCGCCGGCGGCGGGATCGCCGTCCTTGGCCGCTTGGCGGGCCATCCCGTTCACGATGTGGGCGCCGGCGAGCGGGCATTCCGAAGCGAGATAGGGGTTTGCGGCCTCGCGTGCGCGGCGCGCGGTGGTGCGGCCGACCTTCAGCGCGGTCTCGTGGAAGCCCTTGGTGACGCCGATGGAGCCGCCGTGGCCGGAGCAGCGCTCGATGATGGAGACCTCGGTGTCCGGCACCAGCGCCAGCATGTCGGCGGACTTGCGCCCGACGTTCTGGGCCCGCTCGTGGCAAGGCAGGTGGAGCGTGATGCCGCCGTCGATGGGGGCAAGGCCTGGAGCCAGCCCGTCCGACCGGGAGATGCCGACGACGTATTCGCATATGTCATAGCTGTGCTCGGCGAGCCGTTTGATCGCTGGGTCTTCCGGCAGGATCAGCGGCCATTCGAGCTTGAGCATGAGCGCGCAGCTCGCGACCAGCCCGATCACGTCGTAGCCCTTGTCGATCCACTCGCCGAGCGCCCCCGCTACATGCCGCGCATTGTCAGCGACGCGCTCGATATCGCCTTCTTCCAGCTGCGGCATGCCGCAGCAGCGGGGATAGACCACCACTGTCTCGACCCCGTTGTGCGCCAGCACCTTGCGGGCCGCTGCGCCGACCTCGGGCTGGTTGTAGTTGGCGAAGCAGGTCGCGTAGATCACCGCCTTGCGCCCGTTCGCTGGCGCCTGCCGGTTGACCGCCGGCCCTCCCTTGGCCGCACGGTCGAGCATGGTGCGGCGGTGGTAGCGAGGCAGCGGCGCCTCCCTGTGGACCCCGGCGACCGCCTCCATCAACGGTCGGGTGAGGCGGTTGTCGCGGGCCGAGCCCCAGTTCATGACCGGCGCGAAGGTGCGGGCGAGGCGGCCGTTTCGGTCGGTCTCCGCAAGCCGTTTGGACGCGGTGGTATGGCGCCGGCCTGCCCGGCGGTCGGCGGCGCGGTGGCGCAGCATGAGATGGGGAAAGTCGACGTCCCACTCGTGCGGCGGCGTGTAGGGGCACATGGTCATGAAGCACATGTCGCAGAGCGTGCAGGCGTCCACGACCGACTTGAAGCCTGACGAATCAACGGAATCGAGCTCGCCCGTCTCGGATTCGTCGATCAGGTCGAAGAGCCGCGGGAAGGAATCGCAAAGGCTGAAGCAGCGCCGGCAACCGTGGCAGATGTCGAAGACGCGGCGCGTCTCCCGCTCCAGGGCCGCGCTGTCGTAGAATTCGGAGTTTCGCCAGTCTATCGGATGGCGGAAGGGCGCGCCCTCGTCGGCCATCGCGACGGCAGTGTTACCGGCACGAACCGCAGAGCCGGTTGCCCGGCCCCGCGCTATCGAAGAGGCGGCCGCAGCGCAGGCAGCGGCGTTGGCTCTCTTGCGCCTCCAGGCGATCGAGCTCCGCGAGTTCGTCGGAGAGCGAGATCATCCCCGGTCCGCGATCCACATTTCTGGCGGCTTCACGCCGCGCATCCCATTTGGTCCGTCGTTGAGGCGCGAGCGACATCGTTTGGCGCGAGTTCCCTGGCAAGGTTGTCGGTGGGTAGTCCGGTAGGACCATTGTAGCGGAACTCGGCGCTCGATCTAAGCCAAATCTTCATATCGAACGCCCAAAATGGGCACCCCGGCCGGCCGCGGGGGCTATTCGGCCGCCTCGGTGCTGCCGGCAGGCGTGCGGAACGCCGGAATCACCGCCTCGGCGAATAGCCGCAGGCTTTTCAATAGATTATCCGCGCCATAGTAGGGCGGATAATGGAGCAGCAGGGAATCGAGGCCGGTGGCGGCGCGCAGCGCCCGAATGCGGGCGATCACGGTCTCGGGCGAGCCGTGGACCAAGGTGGTCTCCAGCAGCGTGTCGTAGTCGAACGCCGCAGCGCTCTCCTTCTCCGAGACGTTGCCGAGATAGCCCGCGGTCTTCTTGCCGAGGAACGCTTCGAGATGGCGGACGATGCCGGCCTCGCTCTCCTCCCGCGCCTTGGCGTCGGTCTCGGCCACGTAGACCCAGCGGGCGATATTGATGGAGCCGAAGGCAGGGTTGGCGTTCCAGGGCGCCGGGGCATGAGCCATGGTCTCGCGATAGAGGGCGATCTGCCCGGCGAGGGTTTCGAACGACGGCAAGGTGGAAAGCATCAGGCCGAAGCCGTGGCGCGCGGCGACCTCGATGGAGCGGGTGGTTCCGGCAGCCATGTAGAACGGCGGATGCGGCTGCTGCACGCTCACCGGGTAGATCTCGTAGTCGCCTTCGACCTGGTGCTGGAAATGGGTGCCCTCGTGGCTGACCTTCCGCGTATGAAAGGCATCGAGGATCAAGGGGATGGCCTCTTCCTGGATGTCGTGACGGGCGTCAAACGGGATCCCGAAGCCCTCATATTCGTAGGGCCGGTAACCGGAGCCGAGACCGAGGCTCAGCCGCCCGTCGCTCAGAATGTCCACGAAGGCTGCGTTCTCGACGATCCGCATCGGGTTGTGCAGCGGCAACGTCATCACCGCCGTGCCGAGCCCGATCTTGGTCGTCTTGGGCGCGAGATAGCCCAGGTAGACGAAGGGATCCGGCAGCACGCCGTACTGATTGGAAAAGTGGTGCTCGGCGATCCAGGCGGTATCGTAGCCCAGCCGGTCCGCCTCGATGATCTCGCGCGTCACCCGCGCGTGCACGGCGCGGTGCGGGTAGGGCTCCACGTCCAGATTGGGCTGCGAGGTAACGAGAACGCCGAACTTCATTGTATTCTCCACGGGCCGCCCGCGAGGGCAGCGGCTCCTATTCGCTATAGATTGTCCACTCGCCGTCTTCTCCGGTCAGGAGACCTTCGCCCGGCGGAATCTCGTCTGGATCGTCCTTCCACTTGCTGGGATGGAGCGGCTCGCCGCAAGCTGCAAGCCCGACGACCGCCGCTATCACCAGGACTGGGCCGATGAGCATGGCGGCGCGGCGCAAGCGCGCCCTCGCCCAGCGTAGGGGGCTCAATATCGCTTGCATTTCCGGCTACTCTGCAGCGCCTTCGACCGGTGCCTCGACGCGCGCCCGGAGGTCGCCCAGCAGGCCGTCGATTCCCTTGCGGTTGACGACCGAGGCGAACTCGACCCGGTGGGTATGCAGCATGCTGATACCTTCGACGCTCACGTCGATGACCTTGTAGCCCTCATCCCGCTTGCGCACGCGGAAATCGACCCCGATGGGATCGCCGCCGGAGGGCCGCACGATCTGCGCCCGCACGATCTTGTCGCCGCTCTCGTCATTGATCACCGAGCGTGCCGTAAACAGCTCGCCACCGTAAGAATCGAAGCGGCTGGCGTATACGCGGACGATGAAGTCGACGAATATCCTCCGGTATTCCTTGCGCTGCTCCTTGCTCGCCGTCTTCCAGTAACGCCCCAACACGAAGCGGCTGACGATCGGAATGTCGAAGCCCTCCACCATGACCTCGCGGAAGGCGGCCTCCCGCTCCTCGAACGTCGTGTTGGCCTTGTCCTTGAGGACCGAGATGGCCTGGTCCCCAAGGCCCTGAATGAACGTGAGCGCCGGGTCGTCGGATGCGGCGGCGCGCTGCGTGCCGAGCGCGGATAGCAATACGGCCGCAGCGAGTGCGGCGGCCGCGAGAGAGCGTCGAGAGATGAGAATGCTCATGGGATGTCTGCCCTGTCTCATCCAGGCGTGCCGCGCGGCGTGCTCTTCCCCGGATCACTCCTCATCGAAGTCCTCGTCGAACTCTTCATCGAAGTCGAAGTCGGGGATCTCCATCGCGGGCGGCGGCGCACCGTCCCTGATCTCCGTGGCCCGATACTGACGGTATAGCTCACGCAATGCAGCATAAAAGTCGACCGAGGTGCTTTCCAGCGTTTCCAGTTCTTCGAGGTACTGGGCGCGCTGAGAGACCCCGCTGGTGACGCCGCGGGCGAGGCCGGCCTCGGCCGGCAGGAGATAACCAAAGGGATCCGCGAACCAATCGACCCCGAAGGCCGCGGCGTCGCGGGGATTGGTCGGCCCCAGCAGCGGCAGCATGAGGAACGGCTCGCCACCCACGCCCCATGTCGCAAGAGTCTGCCCGAAGTCCTCAGGCGTGCGCTCGTATCCCCACTCCGCGGCCACATCGAAGATGCCGCCGACGCCGATCGTGGTGTTGACCGTGAAGCGCATGAGCGTCGAGCCCGCCCGTTCGAACTTGCCCTGAGCCGCGTTGTTCACAAGGTTGAGCGGTTCCGCCAGATTGCCCAGAACATTGGCAATTCTGTGGCGTACTTCATTTGGAAGGATGAACACGTAGGCCTCGGCGATCGGCTTCAACAGGAAGCGGTCGATCGTCTGGTTGACCTCGAACATCGCCCGGTTGAAGTCTTCGAGCGGATCGTTCGCGTCGAAGGGGTCCTGAGCGCGGCCGTCTGCGGCGACACAGAGCAGCGCACCGGCGAGCAGCAGGATCGCCAGAAGGCGCTGCGGGGCGGCGAATGGGCCGATGGCTCGGCGCGGAGCGGGCTGTCGCGGAAGGCTCTCGCTCATGCCGGCGGTCAGTCGTCCTCCTTCGCTGCGGCGAGCACGTCGTCGGCCAGCCGCCCGGTGAGCTCCTGCAGGCGGTCGAACTGGGCTTCGAAGGTGCCGACGCCCAGGGTGAGCGAGCGCAGCTCGATGATCAGGTCGTGCATCTCCGCCTGCGGCATCTGGCTCGTCACCTCGTCCCAGCCGGACCAGTCCTCGCGCGTCTGGAAACCCAATACCTGGCCGCGGCGGCCGGTCACCAGACGCTGGACGTTCGGCGTGAACTCGCTCGGTATCGAGATCCTGACCTCGCAGATGGGCTCCAGCAGCACCGGGTTGCACTTGGGCAGCGCTTCGGCCATCGCCATGCGGCCGGCGGTCTTGAAGGCCATCTCCGAGCTGTCGACGGAATGGTGCTTGCCGTCGGTGAGCGTCACCGAGACATCCACCACCGGGAAGCCGAGCGGCCCGCTGGTGAGAAAGTCGCGCACGCCGGCCTCCACCGCAGGGATGTACTGGCGCGGCACGGCGCCGCCGACCACCTTTTCCTGAAACTCGAAGCCGGTACCGCGTGGCAGCGGCTTCACGTCGATATGCACGTCGCCGAACTGGCCGTGGCCGCCGGTCTGCTTCTTGAAGCGCGCGTGCTGGGAGACCGGCTTTCGGATCGCCTCCTTGTAGGCGACCTTCGGCCTCTCGGTCTGCAAACTGAGCCCGTACTTGCCGGCGAGGCGATCGAGCGCGACCTTCAGGTGCATCTCGCCCTGGCCCCAGAGCACTGCCTCCTGGGTGTCGGGGTTGGGCTGGAAGCTGAGCGACGGGTCTTCCTGGGCTAGGCGGCTCATCGCGCCCGAGACCTTGACCTCGTCCTCCCGCCGGCTGGCCCGCACGGCATAGGCATAGACCGATGACGGCAGGTTCGCCCGCGGCATTGGCTCGACCTCGGGCCCGTCGGCGGGAGCGACGGTATCCCCCGTGCTGATGGACTCGAGCCGCCCGAGGCCGACGATCTCGCCGGCTTGCGCCTTGTCGATCTTGTTCTGCTGCTGGCCCTGCATCCGGTACATCCCGCCGATGCGCTGGCCGTCGTTGAGCGTCATGCCGTCTTCGATAGTGCCAGCCCAGACCCGCGCGAGCGATACCTTGCCGCCGTGCTGGGTCATGTAGGTCTTGACGACCTGTGCGATCGAGGCGCCGTCACCATCGGCCGGCAGCCGCCGCGACGCGAGCGCGTCGCCGGGCGCGAAGTCGATCAGCGATTCCAGCAGGCGGCGCACGCCCCAATCCCGCTCCGCAGACCCCATCATCACAGGCACCACAGCCGCATCCGCCAGCACGCCGCGCAGGTAGGCTTGAATCTCCTCCGGCTCTGGAATTTCGTCCTCGAGCAGGCGTTCCAGGAGCGTGTCGTCGAAGTCCGCCAAGCTCTCGAGTAGCTGCGTGCGCGCGTCCTCCCGGCGTTCCGAAACCTCGTCCGGCGTGTCGACGCCAACGGCACCGTCCTGGTCGCGATATTCGTAGGCCTTGCCGGTAATCAGGTCGACATAGCCCTTGACGCTGTCGCCGTCGCGGATTGCAACCTGGCAGGGCACCAGCGGTCGGTCGCTAACCGGCTGCACCGCCTCGATCAACTCCGCGACCCGCACCGCCGTCTCGTCCATCCTGTTGGTGAACACGACGTGCGGAATCTCGTGCTGAGCCAGGTACTTGAAGAGCCGCCCCATGGTCCAGACCCGGTTCGTGTCGGGCGTGCACACGATGACCGCGAGATCGACGCCCATGAGCGCATTGGCGGTCTCGGCGAAGAACTCGATCGAGCCCGGACAGTCCAGGATCGTGAAGTGGCGGTCCCGGTACTCGAACGAGGCGGCGTTGACCTCTACGCTCGACTGGCGCCCGCGCGCCTCGTCGGACCAGTCGCCGACCGTGTTGCCGTCCGTGACCTTGCCCTTGCGGCCGATTGCACCGGCGACGAACAACATACTTTCCAGAAGGGTGGTCTTGCCGCTCGTGTAGGGGCCGACAAGCGCAATGTTCAGCGCCCCGGTCGAATCACTCATGCTATCTCCCTTTACCCAGAACCGCGCCGGCGGGCTTCGTTCCGCGGTCGCGGGGCGGGCATGTTTCCAGTGCCCCGGCCGGAATGCAACCGCGATTAGCGCTCGATCCACAACGAGAGAGCGGGGCGGCCGGCCCAGTCTGGCGTGGCCAGGGTGGGGCGGCTATGGTGCCTGCGGTTTGGCTGCGAGGATGGGCTTCGATTGAGCATCTGGGGCAAGATCATCGGAGGCGCCGCAGGGTTTGCGCTGGGCGGTCCGATCGGCGCGATTCTGGGCGTGGCCGCCGGCCATTTCGTGGACCGCATGGCCACGGGTCGCCGCGTCCGGCGCATCGGCGCGGGTGATCAGGAAAGCAAGCAGGCTGCAGTCTCGATCGCGCTGGTGGTTCTCGCCGCCAAGATGGCGAAGGCCGACGGCCGTGTGACCCGCGAGGAGATCGACGCGTTCAAGCGGGTCTTCGCCGTCCCCGATGCCCACGCCGCCGCGATCGGGCGGATATGGGACGAGGCGCGGCGCGAGGCGACCGGCTTCGAGCCCTACGCAGAGCAAATCGTGCAGATCTTCCCGCACGACACCACCATGCGGGAGGAAATGCTCGGCGCACTCTTTCAGATCGCCATGGCCGACGGCGAGCTGCACGAAGGGGAGCGCGCCTACCTTACCCGCGTCGCCCAAATCTTCGGCTTCGACGAGCGCAGCTTCGCGCAGATCATGTCGCGCCACATGGGTGGCGGCGAGGCCGACCCCTATCAGGTGCTCGGCGTCGAGCCCAGCGCCTCGGACGACGAGATCAAGCAGACCTACCGCCGGCTGATCCGCGAGCATCACCCCGACAAGCTCATCGCCGAGGGCATGCCGGAGGAGATGGTCCAGGTCGCCAACGAGCAGATGGCCGCGATCAACGCGGCCTATGACAGGATCGCCAAGCTTCGCGGGCTGCGCTGATCGCGCTTACCACGCGCTGAGCGCGCCCGCGCCGCCGTTACGCCCGCTTCCGCTGCGCCCGCCGCCCAATGCCGCCGAGTCATATTGCGATCGCGCTCGGCACGGCCCTGCTCTGGGGCTTCGGCTTCGTGACCAGCAAGTACGGCGCGGACCACATGCCGCCGCTGTTCTTCCTGGCGCTGCGCTTCGCGCTGATGGCGCTGATGCTGCTCTGGTTCGTGCGCCCGCCTGCCGGCCGCTGGCTCGCCGTGAGCCTCTTCGCGCTGACCATGGGCGCCGGCCACTTCGGCCTGTTTTACGTCGCGCTCAACATCGGGGTGGAGGCCTCGACCGCAGCGATCATCTGGATCACGCAGGTTCCCCTCAGCGCTCTGCTGGCGGGAATCGTCCTGCGCGAGCGTCCGGGCTGGATGGCGCTCCTGGGCATCGCCATCGCCTTCGGTGGCGCCGTGCTGCTGGTCGGCGAGCCGCGCCATACCGGCAACGCGGCGGGCATCGCGCTCATGTTCGGCTCCAGCATTGCATGGGCGGTGGCCAACGTGCAGGTCAAGCGCCTCACCGACATCTCTCCCCTGGCGTTGAACGGCTGGATGTCGGCGATCTCTGCCCTGCTCCTGTTCCCGCTCTCCTTCGCCCTGGAGGAGGGGCAGATCGCGAGCCTGCTGCAGCCCGACTGGCGCCTGCACAGCTCGCTGGTCTATCAGGTCGTGGGCTCCACCCTGCTGGCCTACTGGGCCTGGTACTATCTGCTCGCGCACAACAAGGTGGCGACGGTGGCCGGCTTCATGCTGCTGGTGCCGGTGGTGGGCGTGATCTTCGGCGTCTTCATCCTGGGCGATCCGATCACCTGGCAGACTCTTGTGGGCGGCGCGATCATCGTCTCCGGCGTGGCCCTCATCGTCCTCAAGCGCGCACCGGAGCCTGCGGTGACGAGCCGGTGACGCCGAATTCGGAATCGACTGCGGCGAGGGAGATCGGGGCGTGAGCGAAGAGAGTGTCTCCGGGCGTGCCGTGGTCGACATGCCTTCGCCCAACTGGGACGAGCGGCCTGCGGCTGCCGGCCCGGTCGATACGCTGGTGCTGCACTACACGGGCATGGTTTCGGCCGATGCCGCGCTCGCGCGGATGACGGATCCTGCGGCCAAGGTCAGCGCACACTGGTGTATCGGCGAGGACGGCACTCTCTGGCGGATGGTGCCCGAGGAACGCCGCGCCTGGCACGCCGGGGTGAGCAACTGGCGCGGCCGCCGCGCGGTGAACGATTTTTCGATCGGAATCGAGCTGGTCAATCCCGGCCACGAGCACGGCTACCGTCCGTTCCCGGAGGCCCAGATGGATACCCTGCTCGACCTCGCCCGTGCCGTCGTCGCGCGCCACCCCATCGACCTCCGCAACGTGGTGGCGCATTCCGATATCGCGCCGACGCGCAGGCAGGACCCCGGCGAGCTCTTCGACTGGGCACGCCTCGCGCGTGCGGGCATCGGCCACTGGCCCGGGGAGGGGGAGGGGCCTGCACAGGCCCTCTTACCGCTTCGCCAGGGCGACGGCGGCGAGGCCGTGCGGCGACAGCAGGAGCGCCTGCGTGAGGTCGGCTACGGCCTCGCGGCCGACGGCGATTTCGGCGCGGCCACCGCGGCCGTCGTGCGCGCGTTTCAGAGACACTTCCGCCAGGCCTGCGTCGATGGCGCGATCGATGCCAGTACGGCCGCCGTCATCGGCCAGGTGAACGCGCTCGTGGTTGATCGGGGCCAGGCTTGACCGGGCCCACGACGGGGCGTAGTCAGGGCGGGCCAGACGGCCGGATGGCCGCCGTCGCCGCCTCGGGCGCGCGGCGGAGGAAAGTCCGGGCTCCACGGAAGCACGGAGCCGGGTAACGCCCGGCGGGGGCGACCCCAGGGAAAGTGCCACAGAGAGCAGACCGCTCGTCCGGTGCCGCAAGGCCGGCGAGCAAGGGTGAAAGGGTGCGGTAAGAGCGCACCGCGCACCCGGCAACGGGGGCGGCATGGCAAACCCCTCCGGGAGCAAGACCAAGTAGGGGCGGCGCGGGGGCGGTCGCAAGACCGTTTCCAGGTTGGTTTCCGGGCCGGCTGCCCGGGTCGGTCGCGCGAGGCGCCCGGTGACGGGCGTCCCAGATGAATGGCCATCGCGCGGGCCGTGAGGCCCGCGACAGAACCCGGCTTACAGGCCGTCTGGCGTTTCTCTCCCCACGGACCCCAATATGTGGGGGAGTCTGAATACCGGTACGCTATATATTCCCCCGTCGACTGTTGTCTTGGCGGTCGTTTCCAGTACTGATAATAGAACATAAAGAGAACAGATAGTTGATATCGGCCGAGACTTGATTCCTCTCTCCCGGTAACTGGCGCTCTAGCCTTGGTCTCAGGCCTTCCTCCCAAATCAGATCAGAGTGGTCGGGCCGCTGTTCTTGCGTGTTCGCCTGAACACTTGAAATTTTGTCTTGCATCCATGATTTCCCATGAGATACCATGTCATCCCATAGCATCCCGGATCAGAGCGGGAACAGACGAAGACGGAAACGAGCGACGGCACGGCGAACAGGGCTCGCGCCCGAGGAGCAGGCGGTGGCTGTCTTTGCCAATACGTTCGTTAACAAGGTGGATCGGAAGGGACGGGTCTCCGTCCCCGCCTCCTTCCGCAACGAGCTGGGCCGGCAGTCCTCCCTCGGAATCGCGGTCTACCCCTCCGTCGACAAGAGCCCGTCTCTGACCGGCTGTGGCGAGGATCGTCTCAGAAGTATGAGTGACGCCCTGGGCGGCGATGATCCATTCGACACCGAATCCGTCAGCAAGCGCATGAGGCTTTTCCCCGCCGTCCAGCGCCTTCCCCTCGACGCGGACGGTCGGGTGCTCCTGCCGCGCGACCTGCTGGACCATGCCGGGATCACCACCCATGCCGCATTCGCGGGCATGGGCCGCGACTTCCGAATTTGGGAGCCTGAGACCCTCGAAGCCGCCCGGAAGGCGGAAGAGGAGCGAACCCCCGAGCCGGAACCGGAAGGCGATCGATGAGCGTCTCGCCCGGTCACGTCCCGGTCATGAAGGACGCGATGCTCTCCCTCATCGCGCCCCAGGACGGCGGCGTCTACGTGGACGGCACCTTCGGCGGCGGCGGCTACAGCCGAGCCCTGCTGGAGGCTGCCTCCTGCGTGGTCTACGGAATCGACCGCGATGCCGACGCTCTGCGTGCAGGCGACGCGCTTTCGGTCCGGTTCGGGGGGAGACTGATCCTGCTCCACGGCCGCTTTTCCGAGATGGCGACCCTGCTCACGCCCTACCGCGTGTGCGCGGTGGACGGGATCGCCCTTGATCTCGGCCTCTCTTCCCGCCAGCTCGACGACGGCGCGCGGGGCTTCTCGTTCCGTTTCGACGGCCCCCTCGATATGAAGATGGACCGGGACGATCCGGGGCCGACGGCGGCCGACCTGGTCAACGGCGAGTCCGAGGCCGAGCTGGCCGCGATCATCGCCAGCTTCGGCGAGGAGCGCCGCGCCCGCGCCATCGCACGGGCCATCGTCGCGGCCCGTGCCGACAGACCCATCGCCACGACCGGCCAGCTCGCCGAGATCGTCCGGGGTGCGGTGGCGCGGCGGCGGCCGGGCGGGATCGACGCAGCGACTCGCACTTTTATGGCCCTTCGCCTCCGCGTTAACGACGAGATTAACGAGATCGAGCGGGGGCTCCGCCAGATCGAGCGGCTCCTGCGGCCGGGTGGGCGCGCCATCGTGGTGTCCTTTCACTCCCTTGAGGACCGCCCGGTGAAGCGCTTCTTCCGCGAGCGCAGTGGTGGGCGGCAGCCCAATCGTCACGAGCCGCCCGCTGCCACGAAATCGCCCGATCCGACCTTCAGACTGTTGACCCGCCGGGCGCGCAAGCCCGACGGCGCCGAAGTCTCGGCCAACCCGCGGGCGCGCTCGGCGCGGCTGCGGGCGGCCGAGCGCACCGGCGCGCCGCCGTGGCACGAGAGGCTCGTCGCATGATGCGGCACCTGGTCCTCATATCGATCGCAGCGTTCGTCGTCGCGATGCTCGCCCTCTTCCTCGTGAAGCACGAGGTGAGGGGGCTGGAGCACGAGCTCGCGGCGCTCGAGCACGAGCGTCAGAGTCACGTCGAGGCGATCCGGGTGCTCCGCTCCGAGTGGAGCTACCTGACCCGCCCCTCCAGGCTCGCGGCCTTGGCCGAGCGTCACCTTCCGCTTGAGCCGGTGGCGCCCGCGCAGGTCCGCTGGCTGCCCCAGCGGCCGTCCGGGGCCTCCGCATTCGTCACGCCCATCGGCGGCGAGAGGGAGCTGTGAGGGACCTCGCAACCCGGCGCTGGTGGCGCCGCGGATCGACCTCCCGCCGTGAGGGCGCGGCGGCGCAAGCACAGCCCGCGCTGCTGGAGCGCGCCCGTGGCCGCCTGCTGGCGGCCAGCGTGATCTTCCTGCTCTGCTTCGGTGCGCTGGTGGTTCGCACCCTCGACGTGGCGGTGATCGGCGCACCCGTCGACATCAGCACCGCCGGAGATGCGAGCGCCTTCGACCCCGCCGCTCGGGCCGACATCGTGGACCGCAACGGGGTCCTGCTGGCGTCGAACCTGCCTACGCATGCCCTCTACGTCGAGCCCGGCAAGATTTTTGATCGCGAGGAGGCCGTGGCCGCGCTCGGTCGCCTGTTCCCCGATCTCGACCCGGAGCGCACGGCCTCTCTCATCGCATCCGGCAAGAGGAGCGCCCTCTTGCGGCACGACCTCACGCCCGAGCAGGCGCACGCCATCAACCGGCTCGGCAGCCCCGGCCTCTGGCTGGAGCGCCAGGAGCAGCGCGTCTATCCGCAAGGGCGCCTCTTCGCCCACGCGGTCGGGTTCACGGACGTGGACAATCGCGGTCTCGCCGGCGTCGAAAAGGCCGCCGACGCGGAGCTGCGGCGGCGTGCCGAAGCGCACAGCGGCCCGCTCGCGCTCTCGCTCGACATCCGGGTCCAGCACGCTCTCGCCCAGGCGCTTCAGGACACCATGACCGCCCATCGCGCACTCGGCGCCGCCGGCATGGTGATGGACGTGGAGACCGGCGAGCTGCTGGCCCTGGTCAGCCTCCCGTCGTTCGATCCCAAGGCGCCGGATCGCAGCCCGGCAGAGACCCTCTTCAATCGCGCCACGCTGGGCACTTACGAGCTCGGCTCCACCTTCAAGCCCTTCACCGTGGCCGCGGCCCTCGACCTCGGCGTCGCCGGCATTGAGGACAGCTACGACGCCACCGAGCCGATCAGGGTCTCGCGCTATCTGATCCGCGACCACCATCCCGAGAATCGTTGGCTGACGGTGCCGGAGATCCTCATCCACTCCTCCAACATCGGCGCGGCGCGGATGGCGGTGGAGGTGGGCGCGGAGCGCCAACGGGCCTTCCTCGACGTGCTCGGCATGTTCGAGCGGATGCCCCTGGAGACGTCCGAGCGCGGCCGGCCCCTCGCGCCCCGGCGCTGGTCCGAGCACACCACGATGACGGTGAGCTACGGCCACGGGCTCGCGGTGACGCCGCTGCACCTGCTCGCGAATTACGCCGCGCTGGTCAACGGCGGCATCGCGGTGACGCCGACGCTACTGAAGCGCGAGCCGGGCGCCCACTTCGCGCAGCGGCGGGTCATCAGCGCGGAGACCTCCGCCGTCATGCGGATGCTGCTCTACGCCGTGGTGGCCGAGGGCACCGGCAAGAATGCGGCGGTTCCCGGTTATCTGGTGGGTGGCAAGACCGGCACCGCCGAGAAGGCCATCGGCGGCAGGTACAAGCGCGACAGCATGATCACCAACTTCGTGGGCGTCTTTCCCATCGACCGGCCCCGCTACGCGGTGCTCACGATGATGGACGAGCCCAAGGGGACCAAGGAGACCTACGGCTTCGCGACGGCGGGCTGGACTGCGGCGCCGGTCGCCGGCGCCGTCATCGAGCGCATCGCGCCGCTTCTCGGCGTACCGGCCATCGTCGAGCCCGATGAAACCGAAGAGGAGCCTGCGTTCGCCCGGTGGGACGGCGCGGGACGTCATGCGTCTTACTAGCCTGATCCCCGAGGCGCCGGCAGACGTGGAGATCACGGGGCTCGCCTCTGATTCGCGCGACGTGCAACCCGGCTACCTGTTCGCGGCGCTCGCCGGCACTCAGGCCCACGGGGCCGATTTCATTCCCGACGCCGTGGAGCGCGGCGCAGCCGCCGTGTTGGCGCCGGAAGGCACCGACCCGGCGCTCGCGCAAGGGATCGCCCTGGTGACGGACCCCAACCCGCGTCTCCGGCTCGCGGTCGCGGCGTCTCGTTACTTCGGCCCTCAACCGGAAGTCGTGGTCTGCGTCACCGGCACCAACGGCAAGACCTCGGTAGCGGACTTCACCCGCCAGATCTGGCGGGCCTCGGGCCGCAAGGCTGCCTCCCTCGGTACCCTTGGCGTATGCACGGAGAGCGAATGGCAGCCGCTCCGGCACACGACGCCAGACCCGATCGAGCTGCACCGCGTGCTCGCCGAGCTCGCGCAAGACGGCATCGACCATCTGGCGCTGGAAGCATCCAGTCATGGTCTCGCGCAGTACCGGCTGGATGGCGTCCGCGTCGCCGCGGCGGCATTCACCAACGTCACCCGCGATCATATGGATTACCACCCGGACGCCGACGCCTACTTCGCGGCCAAGGCGGGCCTCTTTGAGCGGGTCATGGCGGCGGACGGGACCGCCGTCCTCAACGCTGACGACGAGCGCGTGGCAGGACTCGCGGCGCGCTGCCGGGCGCGGGGCCAGAGGGTGCTGACCTTCGGCACCGGCGACGCGGACATTCGGCTCCTGGCTCGGCACGACACCGAGGCGGGGCAGCGCCTCAGCATCGCTGCCGCCGGCGCGGTGCACGAGGTCGCCCTGCCGCTCCCCGGCGCGTTTCAGGCCCTGAACGCGCTGGCGGCGCTCGGCCTCGCATTGGCAACCGGCGTGGACGCGGCGGACGCGATCCAGGCGCTCCATGGCGTGGAGGGCGTGCCGGGCAGGCTGCAACGGGTCGCGGGCCATCCGGCCGGCGCCGCCGTCTTCGTGGACTACGCACACACGCCTGACGCGCTGGCCACGGCGCTCGCCTCCGTGCGCCCCTTGGTGCCCGGCACGCTGGTGGTGGTCTTCGGCTGCGGCGGCGAGCGGGACGTCGGCAAGCGGCGCGAGATGGGCGAGATCGCCGCGCGCTTCGCCGACCGGGCGATCGTCACTGACGACAACCCCCGCCGCGAGGACCCGGTCTCGATCCGCCGCGCGATCCTCGACACCTGCCCCGGTGCCGTGGAGATCGGCGACCGCGCCGAGGCCATCCGTATTTCCATCGAAGGGCTCGGTTCGGGCGACGGCCTCCTCATTGCCGGCAAGGGCCACGAGCGGGAGCAGATCGTGGGCGAGCGCGCCATCGCGTTCGACGATGTCGGCGTCGCACAGTGTGCCGTGGCTGAAATCGCGGGCGGGCGGGCGGCATGAGCCGGCCTCTTCATAACGTCCCGCTGTGGACCTCGGCGGAGGCTGCTGCTGCCACCGGTGGACAGGCGCCCGAGCCCTGGAACGCGACCGGCGTTTCCATCGACAGCCGCAGCGTCGAGGCGGGCGACCTGTTCGTTGCCCTCGCCGGCCCCAACCATGACGGCCACGACTTCGTGCAGGCGGCGTTCGAGCGTGCAGCGGCGGCGGCGATGGTGAGCCGCCCGCCGGAGACGCAGCCCGAGGCCGTGCCGCTGCTGCTGGTCGTGGATACCTACGACGGACTCCGCACCCTAGCCGCCGGTGCGCGGGAGCGGAGCGCGGCTCACATCGTCGCAATCACCGGCAGCGTGGGCAAGACCGGAACCAAGGAACTTCTGGCCGGCGCGCTCGCAGGCTGTGGCCCCACGCTCGCGAGCGCGGGCAATCTCAACAATCACATCGGCGCCCCCCTCAGCCTTGCCCGGCTGCCGCAGGGCGCCGCCTACGGCGTGTTCGAGCTGGGCATGAACCACGCGGGCGAGATCGCCCCGCTCTCGCGCCTGGTCCGCCCGCACACCGCACTGATCACCACCATCGCACCCGCCCATACCGAGGCGTTCCCCAGCCTCGATGCCGTCGCCGACGCCAAGGCCGAAATCTTCGAGGGCCTCGAGCCCTGCGGCACGGCGGTTCTGAACCGGGACAACGTCTACTTCGAGCGGCTGGCCACTGCGGCGTGCACCGCCGGTGCGGGCAACATCGTGTCGTTCGGCGAAAGCGCCGCTGCCGATGCGCGTCTCCTGGACTGGCACCCCGCCGAGGACGGCGGCACAGTCACTGCCGCCATCGACGGCGCCGAGCTTGACTACGAGATCGCCTTCTCCGGCCGGCACTGGGCGCTAAACAGCGTGGGCGTGCTGGCCTGCGTTCAGGCTGCCGGCGCGTCGGTCGAGCAGGCTGCCGGCGCCTTGCGCACGGTCGCGCCCGTGGCGGGCCGGGGCGTGCGCCACCGCCCCCCGATCCAGGGCGGCGCCTACGAGCTGATCGACGAAAGCTACAACGCGAGCCCCGCGGCCGTCCGCGCCGCGATCGCGACGCTCGCCGAAACAGCGCCGTCGGCCCCAGACGGGCGGCGGATCGCGGTCCTCGGCGACATGCTCGAGCTCGGTGACGAGGGGCCGCGCTGGCACGCCGAACTCGCCGACGACCTGGAAGCGGCGGGAATCGACCTCGTCTTCACCGCAGGCCCGTTGATGGCCCATCTCCACCGCGCCCTCGGCGCCGCCCGGCGCGGCGCCCACGCGCCCGAGTCCGAGAGCCTGACCGACATCCTGCGCGCGGAAATCCGTGCCGGCGACGTGGTGCTGGTCAAGGGCTCGCTCGGCAGTCGCATGGGGCCGATCGTGCGGCGTCTCGTCGCCGACGCGCCGGCTGCTCCCAGGCCATGAGCAGGAAAGGCGCGCCGAGCGATGTTCTTCAATCTTCTCTATCCGCTCTCGGACTCGATCGGCCTCTTCAACGTCTTCCAGTACCTGACGTTCCGCACCGGCGCGGCGGTTCTCACCTCTTTGCTCATCAGCTTCGCCTTCGGTCCGCCGCTGATCCGCATGCTTCGCGCACGCCAGGAGCACGGACAGCCGATCCGGAGCGACGGGCCGGAGAGCCACGCGGCCAAGGCAGGGACGCCGACCATGGGCGGGGTGATCATTCTTCTCGCCGTCACGGTCTCGACACTGCTCTGGGCCGACATGACCAACCCGCTGATCTGGGTGCTGCTGGTGGTCACGATCGGCTTCGGCGCCATCGGCTTCACCGACGATGCGATGAAGCTGCTGAACCGCAGCCATCGCGGCCTGAACATGCGCATCAAGGTTGCGGCCGAGCTGGTGCTCGCGGTGGGGGCCGTCTTCTGGGTCACGATGATTCTGGAGGCACCGCTCGATCACGGGCTGGCGCTGCCGTTCGTCAAGTCGGTCCTGCTCGACATCGGTTGGTTCACGGTGCCCTTCGCCGCCTTCGTGGTCATCGGCTCGTCCAATGCCGTCAACCTGACCGACGGCCTCGACGGCCTCGCAATCGTGCCGATCATGATTGCCGCCGCGTGCTTCGCGCTGATCGCCTACGTGGTGGGCAACACCGTGTTCACGGAATACCTCCAGGTCCACCACGTGCCCGGCACCGGCGAGCTTTCGGTCTTCTGTGGCGCCCTCGTCGGCGCGGGGCTGGGCTTCCTCTGGTTCAACGCGCCGCCGGCGATGGTCTTCATGGGCGACACCGGCTCGCTCTCCACCGGCGCGGCGCTCGGCATCATCGCGGTGATGACCAAGCACGAGATCGTGCTCGCCATCGTGGGGGGCTTGTTCGTGCTGGAGGCGGTCTCGGTGATCGTGCAGGTCGCCTCGTTCAAGCTCCTGGGGCGGCGGGTCTTCGCGATGGCGCCTCTGCACCATCACTTCGAGCAGAAGGGGGTCGCGGAGCCCACCATCGTCATCCGCTTCTGGGTGATCGCCGTGATCCTCGCCCTGATCGGGCTCTCGACGCTGAAGCTGAGGTGAGCCAGTGATCCGGGTTCCCCTCTATCGCAATCGCGCGGTCGCCGTGCTCGGGCTCGCCCGCTCCGGCCTCGCCGCGGCGCGGGCGCTCAGTGCCGGCGGCGCGCGCGTGCTCTGCTGGGACGACGCGCCGGATGCGCGGGCGGCGGCGCGCGATCAGGGCTTCGAGGTGCGCCCCGCCGGGCCCGAGGACGGGATCGCCGCCCTGGTGCCGAGCCCCGGCGTGCCGCTTTCGCACCCGATGATCGCTGCCGCGCATGACGCCTGCGTCGAGGTGGTGGGCGATATCGAGCTTCTGTGGCGCATACTGCCGGAGCCCCGCTACATCGCCGTCACCGGTACCAACGGTAAATCGACGACGACGGCGCTCATCGGTCACCTGCTGCATGCGGCCGGCGCCCGCCACATCCGCGTCGGCGGCAATCTGGGGACGCCGGCGCTCGATCTGACGCCGGTGCCGGGCGAGGGGACCATCGTCCTCGAGCTCTCCTCCTATCAGCTCGATCTCACCGTCGAGGCGACCTTCGACATCGCCGTGCTGCTCAACGTTGCCCCCGACCATCTCGACCGCCACGGGACCATGGCGGCCTACGTCGACGCGAAGCGCCAGGTCTTCCGCCCCGGTCGGCTTCAGACCGCCGTCGTCGGCATGGACGATCCGATTTCGCGCAGCATCGGCGACGCGCTCGTGGCGCGAGACCAGCTCCAGGTGGTGCCGGTGGCCGTGGAAGCCAGGTCGCGCGAGGGCGTTTCCGTTGTGGATGGCCTCCTTCACGAGGACGGCGAGCCGGTCTGCGACCTCACGCACGCGAGGGCGCTGCCCGGCAGGCACAACTGGCAGAACGCGGCAGCGGCCTACGCGGCGGCGCGCGCCTGCGGGCTCGCGCCCGAGAGTCTGGTGCCGGCGCTGCTCGATTTCCCCGGCTTGCCCCACCGCATGGAGAAGGTCGGCAGCGTCAGCGGCATCCCGGTCATCAACGACAGCAAGGCCACCAACGCCGAAGCGGCGGCGCGGGCCATCGCCTGCTTCGATAACGTCTACTGGATCGCCGGCGGGCGGCCCAAGGAGGGCGGGCTCGACGCCGTCGCGCCCCTCTTCTCCCATATCGCCCACGCCTTCCTGATCGGCGAGGCGGAAGACGGCTTCGCCGCCACGCTCGAAGGCCAGCTGCCGGTGACCCGCTGCGGCACGCTTGACCGTGCAGTGGCGGCCGCCCTCGATGCCGCCTGCAGCAACGGGCGCGACGGCACCGTGGTCCTGTTCTCGCCCGCCTGTGCGTCGTTCGACCAGTTTCGCGATTTCGAGCAGCGCGGCGATCGGTTCCGGGCGCTGGTTCCCGTCGAGCCGCCCGCCGTGTCGGAGGAGGCTGCGCCGTGGACCAGGTGACGCCCTTCTCCCGCACGGACACTAGCGTCGTCGGCCGCTGGTGGTGGACTGTGGATCGCTGGATGCTGACGGCGGTCCTGCTGCTCATGCTGTTGGGCGCGGCTCTGGCGCTTGCCTCGAGCCCCGCGGCGGCCGAGCGGATCGGCCTCGATCCGTTCCACTTCGCCCGGCAGCAACTGCTCTTCCTGCCGGTGGCGCTGGTCGTGATGATCGCCGTCTCGCTGCTCTCCCGCACCGGCGTTCAGCGCATCGGCACCGCCGGCACCGTGCTTGGCATCGCCCTGCTCGCGCTCACCCTCATGGTCGGCGTGGAGTTGAACGGCGCGCAGCGCTGGCTGTCGCTCGGCGGCTTCCATCTGCAGCCGTCGGAGTTCGTGAAGCCCTGCCTCGCGGTGTTCCTGGCCGCCGTCCTGACACGGCCGCGGGACGACAAGCTGCCCTACGGCATGCTTTTAGCTTCGCTGCCCGTGGTGGTGGCGGCGCTCCTCCTCGTCCTGCAGCCCGATATCGGGATGGCGGTGACGGTGGCCGCCGTCTGGTTCGTGCAGATGTTCGTGGTCGGCATGCCGCTCGCCCTTGCCGTGCTGGGCGGGGTGGCGACGGCAGGCGGTCTCGTGTTCGCCTATCACAACCTGACGCACGTCAAGGCGCGCATCGACCAGTTCATCGACCCCACGACCGGCGACACCTATCAGGTCGACACCTCGCTCCGCGCCTTCGAGGCCGGCGGGCTCTTCGGTCGGGGGCCCGGCGAGGGGGTCGTCAAGCACGTGCTGCCCGATGCCCACACCGACTTCATCTTCGCCGTTGCCGCCGAGGAATTCGGCGTCATCGCCTGCATCGTGATCATCGGGTTGTTCGGCTTCATCGTCGTCCGCGGCTTCGCCCGCGCCATGCGCGGGCGCGACCTGTTCGCGGTGGTCGCGGTCTCTGGCCTGCTCGCCCAATTCGGCTTTCAGGCCCTGATCAATATGGGAGTCGCCATCAGGCTCCTGCCCGCCAAGGGGATGACCCTTCCGTTTCTGAGCTACGGAGGCTCGTCGGCGATGGCGACGGCCATCGGCCTCGGGATGGTGCTCGCGCTGACACGCGAGCGGTGGAGTGATGAAGGATACGAACTTTGAGAACGCCTGCGCCCAACCCTCCCATTCTCCTCGCAGCAGGCGGAACTGGCGGCCACGTGTTCCCGGCGGAAGCTCTCGCGGTGGAACTGGAAGCGCGTGGCCGTCGTCTTGTTCTCATGACGGATCGGAGGGGCGTCGCCTTCGGCGACGTTCTCGGGCGCATCGAACGCCACGCCATCGCGGCCCGCAGCCCCAGCGTGCGCGGACCCCTGGCACGCGCCATCGCCGTGCTTGGGCTCGCGCGAGCAGTCATGCAGGCGGCGCGCGTGCTGCGGCGGATTCGGCCGGCTGCCGCCGTAGGCTTCGGCGGCTACCCGTCGGTGCCGCCGCTGGTGGCGAGCGGGCGGCTCGGCATCCCCAGCGTGCTGCACGAGCAGAACGCGGTGCTGGGCCGGGCCAACCGGATGCTGGCGCGCCGCGCGTCGGCCATCGCCACCTCGTTCCCCGAGACCGCGCGCATCCCCCGCAATCGGGCTGCCCTCGTCACACACGTGGGCAACCCGGTTCGCGCTGCCATCGCGGCGCTGCGCGGGGCGGACTACGACCCGCCCGCGCCGGGTGGGCCATTCCGGCTGCTGGTCACGGGCGGGAGTCAGGGCGCGCGCATCTTCGCGGAGGTCGTGCCGGCGGCCATCGCGGCGCTGCCGCAGGCTTTGCGCGAGCGAATTGAGATCAGCCAACAGTGCCGCCCCGAGGACCTCGCCGACGTCGAGTGCACCTATGCCGAGGCAGGAGTCGAGGCGAAGCTTGCGCCCTTCTTCGACGACATCCCGGCGCGGCTCGGCGAATCCCACCTCGTGATCTGTCGGGCGGGTGCGTCGACCATCGCAGAGCTCGCGGCGGCGGGACGCCCGGCGATCCTGGTGCCGCTGCCCATCGCTGCCGACGACCATCAGAACGCGAATGGCCGCGCCCTGGTCGCAGCCGGCGCGGCGACCATGATCCCGCAGCAATCGTTTACGCCGGCGGGGCTGGCTCAGGAGCTCACGACGCTGATGGCGGAGCCCGCGCAGCTGGCGCAGCAGGCCGCCGCGGCGGCGAACTTCGCGCGGCCCGACGCGGCGCACGCGCTGGCAGATCTCATCGAAGGGCTGATCAACGGATCACTCCCCGGACATCCGCTGCCCGAGCACGCGGGGGGCGCGGCATGAAGGCGATGCCCTTCGCCATCGGCACGATCCATTTCGTCGGCATCGGCGGGATCGGCATGAGCGGCATCGCCGAGGTCATGCACAACCTCGGCTACCGCATCCAGGGCAGCGACATCGCCGAGAGCGCGACGGTGCGCCGCCTGCGCGGACTGGGAATCCCGATCGCCCAAGGCCACGGCGCCGAGACCATCGGCGACGTGGCGGTGGTGGTCGTCTCCTCCGCCATTGGCGAGGACAACGTCGAGGTCGTGGCCGCGCGCGAGCGCCACATCCCCGTCGTGCGCCGCGCCGAGATGCTGGCCGAACTGATGCGGCTCAAGTGGTCGGTGGCGGTTGCCGGCACCCACGGCAAGACGACCACGACCTCGATCATCGCAGCCATGCTCGATAGCGCCGGGTTCGATCCGACCGTCATCAACGGCGGCATCATCAACGCCTACGGCACCAACGCGCGGCTTGGCGAAGGCGAGTGGATGGTGGTCGAGGCTGACGAGTCCGACGGCAGCTTCGTCAAGCTTCCGGCCATCGCCGCGGTCATCACCAACATCGACCGCGAGCACATGGAGTTCTACGGCGACTTCGATGCCGTGCGCTGGGCCTACCAATCCTTCGTCGAGAACATCCCCTTCTACGGTGTCGCCGCGCTCTGCATCGACCATCCCGAGGTGCAGGCCCTGATCGGACGCATCGAGGACCGGCGCACCGTGACCTACGGCATGAGCCCCCAGGCCGAGGTGCGGGCGGTCAACGTCGCGGGCGACCCGCTGGGCTCGAGCTTCGACGTCGTCATCTCCGGTTACGTCCACGAGCGCCACGGCACCATGGAGGGCGTGCGGCTTCCCATGCTCGGCGCGCACAATGTGCAGAACGCGCTTGCGGCGATCGCCATCGGCCGCGAGATGGGCTTCTCCGACAACGTGATCCGCCGCGCGCTCGCGGATTTCAAGGGCGTCGAGCGCCGCTTCACCAAGGTCGGCGTCGTCGGTGGGGTCACGGTGATCGATGACTACGGGCACCACCCGGTCGAGATCGCGGCCGTCCTCTGCGCCGCCCGCAGCGCTTACAGCCGACGGATCGTCGCCGTCGTACAGCCCCATCGCTATACCCGCCTGCGCGACCTGTTCGAGGAATTCTGCTCCTGCTTCAACGATGCCGACACGGTGGTTGTCGCCGACGTTCATCCCGCCGGCGAGGAGCCTATCGAGGGGATTGACCGCGAGGCGCTGGTCGAGGGCCTCTGGCGCCACGGCCATCGTCACGTGCTGCCGCTGGAGGCGCCCGACGCCCTACCGGCACTGATCGACACTCTGGTGGAGCCCGGCGACCTCGTTGTCTGCCTGGGCGCCGGCAGCATTACCCACTGGGCACGGGCGCTCCCCGAGGCTCTGGAAGAGCTACGGGGCGGCGCGCAGGCGGCGAGCCCGGCGGGGCAGATGTCATGATCGCGCATTGCAAGATGGCGGACTGGATCGAACGGCTGCCTGCGGTACGCGGTCGCTACGCCATCGACGTCGATCTCTCCCGCACCGTCTGGTTCCGCGCCGGCGGCCGCGCGGACGTCGTGTATCGGCCGGCGGATATCGACGACCTGGAGCACTTCCTCGCAGCCCGGCCCGCCGAGGTGCCGGTGACGGTGGTCGGCCTCGGCTCCAACGTGCTGGTGCGCGACGGTGGCGTGGAAGGCGTCGTCATCCGTCTGCGCCAAGGCTTTCGCGATACGAGCGTCCGCTGGGAGGGCGAGCGCGCGCTTGTCGACGTTGGCGCCGGCGCTCTCGATATGAACGTCGCCCGCTACTGCCGCGATCAGGGGGTGGATGGACTGGCCTTTCTGAGTGGTATCCCCGGCACCGTCGGCGGCGCGCTCCGCATGAATGCCGGCGCCTACGGGTACGAGATGGCGGATGTCCTTGTCGAGGCGCGGGCGCTGGACGGTGACGGCGCCCTGCACGTGCTCGGGCCGGATGCGATGGGCTTTTCCTACCGCCACTCGGCGGTGCCGGAGGATTGGATCTTCGTCTCGGCGGTGCTGGTCGGGCGGCGCGGTGAGCCCGCCGCCATCGCCCGCCACATGGAAGAGATCAATGCTCAGCGCGAGGCGAGTCAGCCGATCCGCGCGCGCACCGGCGGCAGCACCTTCACCAACCCCGCGGGGCATTCGGCCTGGGAGCTGATCGACGAGGCCGGCTGCCGCGGGCTCGCGCGCGGCGGCGCACAGATCTCGGAGCAGCACTGCAACTTCATCGTCAACGCCGGCGGGGCGACGGCCTCGGACATCGAGGGGCTGGGCGAGGAGGTCCGCCGCCGGGTCGAGGAGAAGACCGGCCTCTCGCTGCAGTGGGAAATCCGCAGGATCGGACGCCACGGCCGCTGGCCGCAGGACGGCGGGGAGAAGGCGGAATGAGCGCCGCAGGCAAGCACGTCGCCGTGCTGATGGGCGGGTGGTCCGCCGAGCGCGAGGTGTCGCTGGTCTCCGGCGCCGCCGTGGAGCGTGCGCTTTCAGAGAGCGGCTATCGCGTCACCGGTATCGACGTGATGCGCGACCTGCCGACGACGCTGGCGGAGGTTCGGCCGGACGTCGTGTTCAACGCGCTGCATGGCTCCATCGGCGAAGACGGCTGCGTCCAGGGTCTTCTCGAGGTCATGGGCCTGCCCTACACCCATTCGGGCGTGCTGGCCTCGGCCTTGGCGATGGACAAGCCGGCGGCGAAGCGGCTTTTCGCCGATGCCGGGCTCACCTGCCCCGAGGGCCAGGTGATGTGCCGCGCCGATATCGCCGCCGGTGCCGCAGGCGAGCACCCCTACGTGATCAAGCCACTCGACCAGGGCTCCAGCGTGGGCGTTCACCTGGTCTTCAGCGGCGACAATGTGGCGCTCCCCAACGGCGACTGGCCCTACGGCGAGCAGGTGCTGGTCGAGCGCTACATCCCCGGTCGCGAGATCCAGGTCGCAGTGATGGGAGAGCGCGCTTTGGGCGCCATCGAGATCAGGCCGAAGGGGCGCTTCTACGACTACGAAGCGAAATATACCGAAGGCTATGCCGACCACCACATGCCGGCGCCCATTCACCCGGATGCCTACTCCGAGGTGCTGAAGATCGCGCTCACCGCCCACCGGGCGCTCGGCTGCCGCGGCGTGACCCGCGCCGACCTGCGCTACGACGACACAGCTGGCGAGCCGGGACAGTTCTATCTGCTGGAAATCAACACCCAGCCGGGCATGACGCCGCTCTCGCTCGTGCCCGAAATCGCCGCCGACGTCGGCATCAGCTTCGAGGAGCTCGTCGTCTGGCTCGTGGAGAACGCCGCATGCGACAGCTGAGCCTCTTCGGCACGCAAAAGCGCGATGCGCAGCCCGCGCCGCGCCCGGTCGCGTCCCGCCTCGTCTCGCGGCGCGCGCTCAGGTGGGGGACGTGCGCTCTCGTGGGCGGCGTGGCGGTCGCTGCCGCCATCTGGGTCGTGCAGCCAGGCACGCTCGCAGCCGTGGGCGAGGACATCCGGGTCGGCTTCGTGTCGGCCACGGCAGGCGCGGGCATGACGGTGCAGCGGATCGATACGTCGGGGAGCGAGCGCACCTCGGCCCAGGCGGTCCGCACGGCCACCAGTGTCGAGATCGGCACGCCCATCTTCGCGGTCGATCTCGCTGCCGCGCGGGGCCGGGTCGAGGCTATCGACTGGGTCGAGAGCGCGACGGTCGAGCGGCGTCTGCCGTCCACGCTCCACGTGCACATCGTCGAGCGCAAACCAGTGGCGCTCTGGCAGCGCAACCAGCGGCTGGTCATGGTCGACCGCGCCGGAACGGAGATCGGTGCGGAGCCAATCGGCCGCTTCGCCCATCTGCCGATCGTCGTGGGCGACGGTGCGCTCCCGCACATGCCCGCGCTGCTCGACGCAATGGCAACCGATCCGGCTCTGTCGAGGCGGGTTCAGGCGGCCACCTGGATCGGCGGGCGGCGCTGGACGATCCACTTCCACAACGGCCTCGAAGCCAAGCTGCCGGAGCGCGAAATCGGCGCGGCCTGGGCTCGGCTCGTCAGGGAGATCGGCGAACACCGCCTCCTCGACGAGCCGATTGCCGTGGTCGACCTGCGCCTCCCCGACCGGACCATCGTCCGCATCCGACCGCCCGAACCACCGGCCGATAACCGGACATGACGAGATTGGGAGCGAACGCAACGTGATCGCCGCCCTCGACATCGGCACGACCAAGGTGGCCTGCCTCCTCGCCCACCGCGACGCCGAAGGCACGCTCGCCGTCGTCGGCAGCGGCCAGGAACTCGCCGCCGGCCTGCACGCCGGCCGGGTCGTCGACATGGAAGCGGCGGAGGGTGCAATCCGCACCGCCGTCCATCGGGCCGAGCGGATGGCCGGCGAGAACGTCCGCAGCGTCTTCGTCGGCACGTCGGGCGGCGCGCCCAGCTCCAGCTTTGCCAACGTCGAGGTCGAGATCGGCGGGCGTGAGGTCGCGGAGCACGACATCCAGCGCGCGTACGACCAGCTTCACGTGTCGGACGAGGGGGGCGAGCGCGACATCGTGCACGCCGTGCCCATCGACTACGCCCTCGACGGAGCGCCCGGAATCAGGGACCCGCGCGGCATGTACGCGGACAGCCTCCAGGTGCGCCTGCACATGGTGAGCGTCGCCCACGGCAGCCTGCGCAACCTGCTCTCCTGCGTCTCCCGCTGCGATCTGCAGGTCGCTGCGCCGGTGGCCGCCGGCTACGCCTCGGGCCTCGCGTGTCTGGTCTCCGACGAGTTCGATCTGGGTGCCACCTGCATCGACATCGGTGGCGGCACGACCAAGCTCGCGATCTTCGGCGGCGGCAATCTGATGTGGACCGAGACGCTTCCCATCGGCGGGGATCACGTCACGAACGACATCGCGCAGGGGCTCTCGACGCCCATCGCAAGCGCGGAGCGCATGAAGCGGCTGCACGGGAGCCCGGCGGACGATTCGGCGGACGGTAACGACAGCATCGAGGTGCCGGAGATCGGTCCCGAAAACGGCCAGTCCGGCTCCGTCCACCATGTGCCGCGCTCGATGCTCACGCGAATCGTGCGCGCCCGCATGGAAGAGATCCTCGAATTCGCTCGCGCCCGCATCGAAGCGAGCGGGCTCGACAAGTGGTCGGGGAACCGCGTCGTCATCAGCGGCGGCGCGAGCCAGAGCTTCGCCATGGCCGAGCTCGCGAGCCGCATCCTCGACAAGCAGGTGCGGCTCGCTCGCCCGCTCTCACTCCCCGGTCTGGCGCAAGCCGTCTCGGGGCCTGAGTTCGCAACCAGTGCCGGCCTGCTCGTCTACGCAATGCGCAAGCACGCGGAGCCGTGGGCCAGGTCCGCCCGTGACGAGTCGGTCGGGCGCTTCACGAACACCCTGTCGCACCTCGGCCGCTGGCTGAGGGGCAACTTCTCAGAACACACGGATCAAAGAACACCGTAAAGGAGGGCACCATGACCATCGATTTCATGCCGGAGCGGCAACCGGAAAACCGACCCCGCATCACGGTCTTCGGAGTCGGCGGCGCTGGCGGCAATGCCGTCAACAACATGATCGCCGGCGAGCTGGAGGGCGTCGACTTCGTCGCCGCCAACACCGACGCGCAGTCGCTCTTCCAGTCGCTGTGCGAGAATCGGGTCCGCCTCGGTGTCAACATCACCCAGGGGCTGGGCGCCGGCGCACGCGCCGATATCGGCAAGGTGGCTGCCGAGGAAGCCCTCGACGATATCCAAAGCTACCTGCAAGGGAACAACATGGTGTTCATCGCCGCCGGCATGGGCGGCGGCACCGGCACGGGCGCCGCGCCCGTCATCGCTCGCGCGGCGCGGGAGCACGGCATCCTCACCGTGGGCGTCGTCACCAAGCCCTTCCACTTCGAAGGCTCGCAGCGCATGCGGATCGCGGAGCGCGGCATCCAGGAGCTCCACCAGTACGTGGACACGCTGATCGTCATCCCGAACCAGAACCTGTTCTGCGTGGCGAGCGAGGACACCACCTTCGCGGACGCCTTCGGCATGGCCGACGACGTGCTGCACGCTGGCGTGCGTGGGGTCACCGATCTGATGGTCAATCCCGGCCTCATCAATCTCGATTTCGCCGACATCCGCACGGTGATGGGCACCATGGGCAAGGCGATGATGGGCACCGGGGAGGCCGAGGGCGAGAACCGCGCCACCGAGGCGGCCGAGGCGGCAATCAACAACCCGCTGCTCGACAATGCCTCGATCGAAGGGGCGCGTGGCGTGCTCATCAACGTCACCGGCGGCACCGATGTCACGCTCCACGAAGTGGACACGGCGGCATCGCGCATCTGCAAGCAGGTCGACGAGGAAGCCACCATCATCTTCGGCACCAGCCTCGATCAGAAGATGGACGGCTATATGCGTGTTGCCGTGATCGCCACGGGAATCGATTCCGACGAGGTTCGCGCGCCGATCCCCGACTCCACCGACAACATCCACGTCCTCGGTTTTACCGACCGCAAGGGCGCGAGCGGCGGTGGCTCCACGATGTCGGCGGCTGAGCCCGAAAAGGAAGCGGCTGAACCGGCAGCCGCACCGGCCTCCGCAGCGACCGGAACGGACGAGTCCGACCTCGTCATCCCGGTGGCCGAGGCGGTCGCGGAGTCGGCGGCGGCCGTGGGCGGCGGAGCGCAATCCGCACCGGCAGTGTCCTCCACGCCGCAGCCGTCGGCCTCTCCCAGCGCTCAGACCCCGGCGCCCGCTGAGGCGCGGGCGAGGCAAGAGCACAGGGCGGTGGCGGCGAGCGCTTCCGGTGCCGTCGCGGCCCGAGCGACCGTCGCGACTGCGGAAGCGAAAGCCGAGCGACCGGCGGCGCGGTTCACGCCGCCGGAAGCCAGGACGCCCGAGAAGAAACCCAGCCTGCCGCTCGACCGCCCGGCGACCGATCGCCAGCGGACCGAGCGTCCAGCAATCGAGCGTCCGGCGCCCTCACCCCGCCGTGTGGAAGGAAGCGATGCCACGCCGTCCGGCAGGCCCTCGCTCTTCGAGCGGATGACCGGCACCGGGCGGGCACGCCGGAATGGCGTCGAGGGTGAAACGCCTTCGACCGGCACGGCGCCGCGCACGCCCACGTCGGCAGAGGCGAAGCCGGGTGGCCCGCAGAAGAGTGCTCCGGAGACCCGGCTCCGTTCGGAGCCGTCGTCGCGCACCGAAAAAGCGCCGGCGCCCGGCGGCGGGACACCAAAGCCGACTGCCTCGGCGCCAACGCCCGCCCCGGCGCCGGGCGGTGAGACGAGCGGGGCACCGGCGCCGTCACCGACGCTGGGAAGCAATGCGCCCAAGGCCGCAGCGCCCACGCCCGGGCCGCTCCTCGACGGGTTCTCGCCCTCCAGCAGAGCGCCCGGCGGCACGGAGGACCCGCTCGACATTCCGGCGTTTCTCCGCCGTCAGGCCAATTGAGCGGGGCGTTAGGCCAGATGAACAGAAGAAAAGAACTGTAACATCTCGTAACAAACAGTGATTTGCTCGCTTGTGGCGCGTTTGTCAGGATCGATCCCGACCGAGATCGCCGATACCTCTCGCGGCTAGGTCGGGCCCGGCTGGCAGACGCGCCACAAGCCTTGGCAAGACTGGCAAGACGAAGGGGCGGCGATCTGGCGTGAATGGCCAAGGGAGCGCCCCGCGCCCATAACAATATACTGATGATCCCGCAGCAAACCCTCAAATCGGCTATTCACTGCGCCGGCATCGGCGTCCACGGCAACCGCAAGGTGCGCATGGAGCTGCGCCCGGCGCCGCCCGGCACTGGCATCGTCTTCTGCCGCACCGACCGGCCGGCGGGCTCCGATCGGACGATCGAGGCGGTCTACGGCAACGTCGTCGACGCGGCGCTCTGCACGGCGATCGGCAACGGCACGGTCTCGGTCCGGACCATCGAGCACCTCATGGCCGCCTTCGCCGGCTGCGGCATCGACAATGCGGTGGTCGAGCTCGACGGCGAGGAGGTTCCCGCGATGGACGGGAGCGCCGCGCCGTTCGTCTTTCTTATCGAGTGCGCCGGTATCGTCGAGCAATGCGCGCCCAGGCGCATGATCGAGGTGCTCAAGCCGGTCAGTCTCGGCGACGACAGCCGGTATATCAGCGTGACTCCATCGGATACGTTCTCCATTCGCTGCGATATCGACTTCGACCATCCAGCGCTGGGCTATCAGTCGGTGGTCTTCGATCCGCTGCACACCAGCTTCCGCACCGAGCTCGCACGGGCCCGGACGTTCTGCCGGGAGTCGGACGTGGCAGGCATCCTCGCCGCCGGCATGGGCCAGGGCGGGTCCTTGGAGAACACCGTTGTCATGGGCGACGACGGCCCCCTCAACGAGGACGGGCTGCGCTATGACGACGAGTGCGCGCGCCACAAGGCGCTCGACCTTATCGGCGACCTTTACCTCGCTGGCGCGCCGATCATCGGCCATGTCCACTGTCTGCGCTCCGGCCACGGCATGAACCACGCGCTCCTCTCCGCCCTGCTCGACGATCCCGGCGCGTGGCGCCTCGTCGGTACGGAGCAGGATGCAGCCTTCGGAGAACCGGACCGCGAACCGGTTGCCGCCATCGCGTGACGCCGGGCCGCTCGAATGGCGGCGCTAAACGGCTAATTCCACTCCCGACATTCAACAGTAGTATGAGGCGCCCGCGCGTCTGACTTGCGCCCGCGCGCAGGGTCGTCTGGCGCTGACCAGTGACAACCAACGTGTGGAGGAGCGACGGTGAAAGCCTGGGAACTCGGCGCACAACAGGGCAGCGTGGACAGCCTGCGGATGGTCGAACGCCCCGATCCCATCCCGGCGCCGGGCGAGGCCCTGGTCCGCATCCGGGCGAGCGCGCTCAACTACCGCGATCACATGATCCTCAACCTGATCGACAGCGCGCCCAAGCCCGCGCACCGGATCCCGCTGAGCGACGGCGCCGGCGACGTCGTGGCGGTGGGCGCCGGTGTGGATCGGGTCAAGCCCGGTGACCGGGTGATGGTGAGCCTCTTCACGAGCTGGCTCGACGGCCCGCTGCAGCCTTCTCATTTCGGCAGCGACCTCGGCGGCGGGTGCGACGGGACACTGGCGGAGCTCGCCGCCTTTCCGGCTTCGTCGCTCGTGGCAGTCCCGGATTCGCTCAGCGACGAAGAGGCAGCCTGCCTCCCCTGCGCTGCGCTTACCGCCTGGGTCTCGCTGGTCGAGTTCGGGCAGATGAAGGCGGGCGACACGGTGCTGCTGCTCGGCACCGGCGGCGTCTCCATCTTCGGCCTTCAAATCGCGCGGATGATGGGGGCGGACGCGGTCATCACCTCGTCGAGTGACCACAAGCTCGCACGCGCCCGCGCACTGGGCGCCACTCACGGCATCAACTACAGGGACGATCCCTACTGGGGCCAGACCGTCGCCGAACTCACCGGGGGCGCCGATCTCATCATCGAGACCGGTGGCGCCGCCACGCTCGCCCAGAGCATCGAGGCGGCCGCCTTCCAGGCGCGCATCGCGCTGATCGGCATGCTAGGCGGGGTCGGTATCGAGAACGACCCGCTCGCGCTGATCTGGAAGAACGTCCACCTCAAGGGCATTCTGGTGGGCAACCGGCGCGAATTGGATGAGATGACCAGGGCGATTGATCGCAACGGGCTTAAGCCCGTGATCGACCGGCGCTTCCCGTTCGCCGAGGCTCCCGCCGCCTACCGCTACCTCGCCTCAGGCGCGCATTTCGGCAAGATAGTGATTACCCACTAAGGGACACCGGGGGCAGCCCCAGTGCCCCGTCAATAGGTGTTCAGCTTTTCGAGATTGCTCTTGCGCAGCTCGTCCTCGGTCAGGCCCAGATCGTAAGCCGGCGAGAGGATCAGTTCGGCTGCCGTCACGGCGATCTTCACGTAGGCGCCCATGCGGGGCCGGTACGGGCCCCACGCGGCTTCGAAGGCGTCTTCGAGCGCGCCATTGGCCTCGCTTGGGCTAACGATCGCGGCCGTGCCGGTGACCCGCACCGCTCTGCGGGTGACGACGTCGGTGAAGCAGACCTCGATCGCAGGATTGCGGCGCAGGTTCGCGACCGTTCCCGGCGAGCGGATATGGCCGAAGGCGAGGGTGCAGTCGTCCAGAATCACGAACGTGGCCTTGGGCGAGACCGACGGCGTGCCGTCGGCGTTCACCGTCGCGACGGCGCCGGCGGAAAACCGCCCGATCAGCGTCTGCATCTCGTCGGTCAGCATCGTGCTATCTCCACTGGCGGGACCTACGGATTCGCGCCCCAGTCCGGGTCGTCGCTGGGCGCGGCCGGGGCCTCGCCGGCGAGCAGGCCCTTGCCCGGAATATGGTTGATCTCCAGGCGAATGCCATCGGGGTCCTCAAAGACCACGAAGTAGTAGCCGGGCGCCCACTCCCGCTCCATCGGCCCTCGGTCGATTGCAGCCCCCATCGCGCGCAGCTTCGCCGCCGCCTTGTCGACGTCCTCGCGCGAACGCGCACGCAGACACAAATGGTGCAGACCCACCCGGCCCTGCACGAAGCGCTCACCCTTATGGTCCGGCGCCGCGCGCTGGATGCCGAGCGCGGTACGCCCGCCCACGTGATAGACGAAGTGGTTGCCGTCGAAGACCTTGTGCATGCCGAGAAAGGGTAGCAGCTCGCAGTAGAACGCCCGCGCCTCGTCGAAGCGGCTTACGGTGAGCACGACGTGGGCCATGCCGTTGATCTCGATCATCGGGTTCCTCTGGATCGGCTATCGACGTGAAGACCGGGGCGGTCGGCACCGCTCAGAACCGCGATCACTGGTCTTTCGATCAGGCGGCCTTGGACCCCAGCGGCTGACCGCCGCCGAGGCGGTTGAAGACTGCGAGCGACTCCTCGATCAGCGCCCGTTCCAACCCGCGCACGATAAAGACCACGCGGGATTGACGGCTCTCGTCCGGCCAGGCGTCGAGATGCATCGGTGGGTGGATGATGTGCTGCACGCCGTTGATGACGATCGGCGTGTCCACGCCCTCGACGTTCAATAGCCCCTTCACCCGCAGGATGTTCTCACCGTGGGTGTGAAGCAGCATGGTGAGCCAGATGCCGAAGGCGGTCCAATCCACCGGCTCGTCATGGATCAGGCAGAAGGAATAGATGCTGGCGTCGTGACGGTTGACGTCGTGAACGTGGCCGTGCGCGTGAGGCGCCTCCGCCTCCGCTTCGATCCAGCGCAGCACTTCCTGGCCCTTTTCGGCGGGGTCGTAAACATCGGCGCGGAGCACGCGCTCCACATCGACCTCGCCATGCCGCCCGATCAGGAATTCGGCGGACGGGTTGATCTGGTCGAGGCGCTGCCTCAGGGTCTCCACCGCCTCCGCCTCGGCGATGTCGGTCTTGGTCAGCACGATGCGATCCGCCACCGCTGCCTGCTTGAGCGATTCCTCCTGGCGGTCGAGCTGGTCCAGGCCGTTCACCGCATCGACCGTCGTGATGATCGTGCCGAGGCGATAGTGGTAGCGGAGCGAGACGTCGTTCATCAGCGTCGCGAGGATCGGCGCAGGATCGGCGAGCCCGGTGGTCTCCACGATCATGCGCCGATAAGGCGGCACAAGGCCGCGCGCACGCTTGTCGTGAACCTCCGTGATCGCCTGCTTGAGGTCGTCGCGGATGGTGCAGCAGAGGCAGCCGCTGGAAAGAAGGACCGTGCTCTCGTCCACGGTTTCGACGAGCTGGTGGTCGATGCCGATCTCGCCGAACTCGTTGATGAGGACCGCCGCGTCGTCGAGCGAGGGATGCTTCAAGAGCTGGTTGAGCAGCGTCGTCTTGCCGCTGCCCAGGAAGCCCGTCAGCACGATGATCGGCGTCAGTTCCGTGTAGGCGCTCAGCGCGGTCTCTCCCTCGTGGCCTTCGCTACGGGGCGGGCGGCCCGGTCAGGCCGCGTCCTCGGCGGCGACGCTGCCCTTGCGCCGGTGGCGCTTCGCCTCGTCGGCAACCGCCGACGCATCGGCATCGTAGACAAGGCGGTCTGCGCCCGCGAGCGCGACGAAGCGCTTGCCGCGCGCGCGACCGATCAGCGTGAGATTGGCCTGGCGGGCGAGCTCGACCCCCCAGGCGGTGAAGCCCGAGCGCGAGATCAGGATCGGGATGCCCATGGTCACCGTCTTGATGACCATTTCGCTGGTGAGCCGCCCGGTGGTGTACATGATCTTGCCGGAGGCCCCGATTCCGTTCTGGAACATGTAGCCCGCGATCTTGTCGATGGCGTTGTGCCGGCCGACATCCTCCATGTAGATGAGCGGCCGCCCTTCTTCGCACAGCACGCAGCCGTGGATGGCGCCCGCCGCGAGATAGAGGCTCGGCTGCATGTTGATGGCTCGGCTCAGCGCGTAGAGCCACGAGGTCTTGAGGCGGGCCTCCGGGTCCAGCACCGTCGTCTCGAAGCGCTCCATCAGGTCGCCAAATACCGTGCCCTGGGCGCAACCCGAGGTGAGCGTCTTCTTGCGCAGCGTCTCTTCGAAGTCGGTCTCGCGCCGGGTGCGAACGACGACTGTCTCGATGTCCTCGTCGTACTCGACGCCGGTTACCTCGTCGTCGTGGCGCAGC
This sequence comes from Alphaproteobacteria bacterium, assembly GCA_965220745.1. Classification (GTDB taxonomy): domain Bacteria; phylum Pseudomonadota; class Alphaproteobacteria; order UBA828; family UBA828; genus WTGU01. The sequence continues at coordinate 376,451 of CBDCQT010000005.1, forward strand.
ATGTTCTGGTTGAGCAGATAACCCAAAGCCAGATACTCAGGGTAGTCGCGGATCGTCATTACCGTGACGATCTCCTGCCCGTTGAGGAAGAGCGTCAGCGGCCGTTCCTCGACGACGCGAGCCTCGATCGCCGCGCCGTCTTGATCAACGCCGTCGAGCAGGCGCGTGAGATGCCCGTCGTCCGGGTCCGGCTTGACCACGAATGTTCGCATGGGGCGCAGGGTGCCACGGCCTTGCGCCGGGTTCCAGAACCCTGCACCCGGCTCCTATTCCCGCAGGACTCTGCGATACTAGTCAGGATAGCGGTGGAGTCGCCGACTCATGACACGCAAGACATCCCCGGCCGCGCCGCCGACGCCCGAGGCAGGCGAGGCGAACGCGCCCAACCGCATGTGGGGCGGCCGGTTCGAGGCATCGCCCGACGAGGTGATGGAGGCGATCAACGCCTCCATCGATTTCGACCGCAGGCTCTACGCCGAGGACATCGCGGGCTCCATCGCCCACGTGACCATGCTGGCCAAGCAGGGGATCGTCTCGCTGGGGGACGCAGACGCGATCGCGGACGGCCTGCGTCGGGTGCAGGCGGAAATCGAGGCCGGTGGCTTTCCCTTCGACCGCGCGCTCGAAGACATCCACATGAACATCGAAGCCCGGCTCGCCGCCTTGATCGGCCCGGCGGCCGGGCGCCTACACACTGCGCGCTCGCGCAACGACCAGGTTGCCACCGACCTGCGCCTCTGGCTGCGCGCGCGTCTCGACCAGGCGGACGAGGCATGCCACGCCCTTCAGGCCGCGCTTATCGACCGGGCCGAGGAGCACGCGGCAACGGTCATGCCGGGCTTCACCCATCTTCAGGTGGCGCAGCCGGTCTCCTTCGGCCATCACCTCCTGGCCTACGTCGAGATGATCGGGCGGGACCGCGGGCGCCTCGCCGACTGCCGCAAGCGGCTCAACGAATCGCCGCTCGGCGCCGCCGCGCTCGCCGGCACCTCGTTTCCCATCGACCGGGCCATGACCGCCGAGCTGCTCGGCTTCGATCGGCCCGCAGCCAATTCCATCGACGCGGTCTCAGATCGCGACTTCGTGGTGGAGGCGCTGGCGGCGGCGTCGCTGATCGCCATGCACCTCTCGCGCTTCGCGGAGGAGCTGGTGCTCTGGTCGAGCGCGCAATTCGGTTTCATCGCGCTCTCGGACCGCTTCTCGACCGGCAGCTCGATCATGCCGCAAAAGCGCAACCCGGATGCCGCCGAGCTGGTGCGCGGCAAGAGCGGGCGCATCGTCGGCGCGCTGATCGCCCTGCTGACCATGATGAAGGGCCTCGCGCTCACCTATTCGAAGGACATGCAGGAGGACAAGGAGCCTCTCTTCGATGCCTTCGATTCGCTCGCGCTCTGCCTCGCGGCAACGACCGGCATGGTCCGCGACATGACCGTGAACGCGGACGCGATGGCCCGCGCCGCCGGGACCGGCCATGCGACCGCCACCGACCTCGCCGACTGGCTGGTGCAGGAGGCCGGCATTCCCTTCCGGGAGGCCCACGCGATCACCGGGCGGATCGTGAAGCTCGCGGATGAGAAGGGCTGCGAACTCAAGGATTTGGCGCTGGCCGACCTGCAGGCCATCGAGCCTCGGATTACCGCCGACGTGGTAGCGTTGCTCGACCCCGCCACGGCCATCGCGCGCCGCACCAGCGAGGGTGGCACCGCGCCCAGCGAGGTCGCGAAACAGGTTGCCCGCGCCCGGCAGCGTTTCCTATAGAAGCGCGCCCCGGCCGGTGTGCCGGGGCCGCCCGGAGGGCCGGATCACATGATACGCAAACTCAGCCTCCTGATGACGCTCATCGCCGCGATCGGCCTGGTGGTTGCCTTGTCGAGCTGCGGCAGAAAGGGGCCGCTCGAGCCCCCGCCCGCCGAGGCTCACGTGCTGCCCCCAGCCGCACCTGCCACGTACCAAGCCTGACGGGCGCTTAACGTGGACGCATTCGTCTATCGGCAGGAGAATGGCAGCCGCGTTCTCCACGCCGAGGGGGTCTCGCTTCCCGCCATCGCGGCGCAGTTCGGCACGCCCACCTATTGCTACGCGAACGCGGTTCTCGTCGCCCGCTACCACGCGCTCGCCCAGGCTGCGCCTAACGCGCTGGTCTGCTACGCGGTCAAGGCCAACGACACCCTCGCGGTGATCCGCACGTTCGCCCGCCTGGGCGCCGGCGCCGATATCATCTCGGGTGGCGAGCTGCGCGGCGCGCTCCGGGCCGGCATCGCACCGGATCGCCTGGTGTTCGCCGGGCCGGGCAAGACGCGGGACGAGATGGATCTGGCGCTCGCTACCGGAGTCGGGCAGTTCAACGTCGAATCCCCAGCCGAGCTTGAGGCCCTCGACGCAGCCGCCCGCGCCGCCGGCACACGTGCGCCGGTCGCGCTCCGCGTCAACCCGGACGTCGATGCCGAGACCCACGACAAGATCGCCACCGGCCGGCGCGGCGACAAGTTCGGGATCGACGACGCGGAGATTCCGGCGCTTTACGCGCACGCTGCCGCGCTGGAGGGGATCGAGCCGGTCGGGCTTGCCGTGCACATCGGCTCGCAACTCTCGCGTCTCGCGCCGTTCGAGGCCGCTTTCGACCGGCTCATCGCACTGGTGGAGGGTCTGCGCGAGGCCGGACACCCGGTGACCCGGCTCAACCTCGGCGGTGGCCTTGGCGTGCGCTACCGGGACGAGACGCCGCCCGATATCGAGGCCTACGGCGCGCTGGTCGAGCGCGTCCGCCAGCGCCTCGGCGTGACGCTGGTGATCGAGCCCGGCCGCTGGCTGGTGGCGCCGGCGGGCGTCCTGCTCACCCGGGTGATTACGGTCAAGCAGGCCGGCGCGCGCTGCTGGGCGATCGTCGATGCCGCCATGAACGACCTGATGCGGCCCGCGCTCTACGACGCCTGGCATGGCATCGACCCGGTAGCGGAGCCTGCGCCCGGTGCCGGAACGGTCGAGACCGATATTGCCGGGCCGGTCTGCGAGAGCGGCGATGTGCTGGGCCGTGGACGGCAGTTGCCGCCGCTGGCCGCCGGCGACCTGCTGGCGGTGCGCGATGTCGGCGCCTATGGCTCGGTCATGGCATCGACCTACAACGGGCGGCCGCTGGCGGCCGAGGTCATGGTGCGCGGCGACGCGCTTGCCTGCATCCGGCCGCGCCAGGATCATGAGGCGTTGCTGGCGCGCGACGAGGTTCCGTCCTGGCTCGCTTGAGGGCTAATCCGCCGCGGCGTGCCGCGCTAATCCTCATCATCGGCGACGAAGCCGACCGAAACTTTCGCTGCTCCCTCCGGCGGATTCTCGAGCCAGCTCTCGAAGGGTGTCGATTGTCCACCATCAAGAACCCGCGCGAGCGCCGCCACCGGCCACCGATGCAGCGTGGAGCCCGTCTCGTCCGCAAGCGTCGCGCGGAGCGGCGGCAGCCTGCGGCCCTTCTCCGTGGTGTTCTGCACGAGGCCGCGCACGAGCAGAATGATCCTGTCGCCGTCCTTCACCCGTTCCGACTGCACGTCGACGATGCGCAGGCCTTGCGCCTGCGGGGCCTGGACCGGCAGGCCGACGGCATCGTAGATGCTGACCGTGCCCGGCCAGCTCGTGACGATCGCGTTGCGCGCGAGTGCAAGGCCTGCGAGGGCGGCAATCACGAAGAGCCCTGCCGCGGCCCAGCCGGCCCATGCCGGCGGGCGATCCAGCGGCACCGGAGCCACCCTCGAGTCGGATACGTCGGGCGTATCGGTGCCCGGCGTCTGGTGCCAGACATGGCCGCAGTTCGTGCATCGCACCCGGCGCCCCGCTTCGCCGAGGGCGGCCGGATCGACCAGGTAGCGGGTCCTGCAAGCAGAGCAGCGTACGATCATGGGGAGCCGCGCGGGCGTCCTCTCTTCGAATCACGGCCTGTCACACGAGCATTCCGACCAAGTCACTTCGCAGCCCGCCCTGTCAACCCCAGCGCTCGGATGCGCGGGAAGACTGCACACCGCCCTGCCGCCCAAGCGGCGGCCCGACGTGGAGGCTAAGCCCTCTCCGGCCCTTCGGCGATGGACGCGCCGCACCGCGCGCGCGGTGCTCGTGGCGGTCGTGGTTCTCGCGCTGCTCTGGTCGGGCGGGCTGGCGTGGTTCGCCGACACGGCGGGCGAGGGGACCCAACAACCCGATCTCGCGACCGAGGCAATCGTCGTCCCGACCGGGGGCTCCGGCCGGTTGGAGGAGGGGCTGCGCCTGCTCGAAAGCGGGCTCGCGCAGGCGCTCTTCGTCACCGGCGTCGCCGAAGGGGTCGAGAGCGCGGAGCTGCGCGCGCGCCACGATCCGGCGCTCTGGGCCTGCTGCGTGGAGCTCGGCTACCAGGCCGAGGATACCGCCGCGAATGCGCAGGAAGCGGCGGCGTGGATGGCGGCCCGCGCTTTCACGAGCCTCCGCCTGGTCACGAGCGGCTACCACATGCCGCGCGCCATGATGGAGTTCCGAAGCGCCATGCCAAGTGCTACTCTCGTGGCACATCCTGTATTTCCGGAACACGTCAAGGTCGAGCATTGGTGGCGCTATCGCGGGACCGCGGCCCTGATCGCGAGCGAGTTCACCAAGTATCTGTGGGCACTGGCGCGCCGGACTCTCGGGTTTGGCAAACGCCGCCGCACACCCTTGGGAACACGCTCCGCTCGGTGCTCTGCACGGTCGCATTCTACACCTGGGGGGTGATGATCGGCACCGTGATGGTGCCGATGCTGCTGACGCCGCGCCCCTTGTTCCGCCGCTTCGTGGTCACCTGGTCTGCCGGTAACGGCGTCCTGCTCCGCATCATCGCCGGCGTCCATTCCGAGATTCGGAACCGCCAGTACAGGCCCACCGGCGCCGCCATCATCGCGTCCAAGCATCAGTCGGAGTGGGAGGCCCACGTCTTCCTGCACGAGCTCGACGACCCCGCCTACGTGATCAAGAAGGAGCTCTCCTACGTTCCAGGCTACGGCTGGTTTTCAGCCAAGGTGAACATGATCTTCGTCGACCGCGAAGGTGGCGGAAAGTCGCTGCGAGCGTTGGTCAAGGGCGCGAAGAAGGCCGTGGCACGCGGCCGTCCGGTCGTGATCTTCCCCGAGGGCACGCGGGTGAAGCCGGGGGAGAAGCTGCCCTACCGGCCCGGCGTCGCCGCGCTCTACGGCGCTCTCGACGTGCCGGTCGTGCCGGTGGTTCTCACCTCGGGCATGCACTGGCCCAAGGGCTCCATCCGGCGCTATCCCGGCACCATCGTCATGGAGTATCTGCGGCCGATCCCGCCGGGGTTGCCGCGGCGGGAATTCCTGGAACGCCTCGAGTCTTCGATGGAGGAGGCATCGCAGAGGCTCTTCGCGGAAGCCTGTGGCGCCCCGCAGGATGAGCCCTCCTCCTCACAGTCCGACGCGGCCTGACCTACACGCCCGTCTCGCTGATCGTATCGTCGCTGGTTCGCACCATATTGAACGAAGAGCCCAGTGCGGGTAGAGTGTGCGTTGTGAGAAACAAAGAAAGAACATCTGAGCGCTTCGAGCCGGTGAGCGTTCGCACGGCAGCGGCTGGCGCGTCATGACCGAAATGCTGCCGATCTCGTCCCGCATCTGGGACATGAAGTACCGCCTCAAGGCGGCGGACGGCACGCCCATCGACGGCACGATCGAGGATAGCTGGCGGCGGGTGGCCCGCGCGCTCGCCTCGGTCGAGGCGGAGCCCGAGCGCTGGGAGCCCGAATTCTACAGCGCGCTGGAGGGATTCAAGTTCCTGCCCGCCGGCCGCATCCTCGCCGGTGCCGGGGCGGAACGGCAGGTCACGCTCTTCAACTGCTTCGTGATGGGGCGGATTGCGGACGACATGACCGCGATCTTCGAGCACCTGAAGGAAGCCGCGCTCACCATGCAGCAGGGCGGGGGCATCGGCTACGACTTCTCGACGCTCCGGCCCAAGGGGGCGCCGGTCAAGGGCGTCGGCGCCGATGCCTCGGGACCGCTGCCCTTCATGGACTGCTGGGACGCGATGTGCCGCACCATCATGAGTGCCGGCTTCCGCCGTGGCGCCATGATGGGCTGCCTGCGCTGCGATCACCCGGACATCGAAGCCTTCATCGAGGCCAAGCGCGACCCCGGTCGGCTCCGCATGTTCAACCTCTCGGTGCTGGTGACCGATCCGTTCATGCAGGCGGTCAAGGACAATGCGCCATGGGAGCTCCGCTTCGAGGGTGTCGTCTACAAGACCGTCTCCGCGCGCGCCCTGTGGGAGCGGATCATCCGCTCGACCTACGCCTATGCCGAGCCCGGCGTAATCTTCATTGACCGTATCAACCGGGCCAACAACCTCGCCTATTGCGAGGAGATTTTCGCGACCAATCCCTGCGGCGAACAGCCGCTGCCGCCCTATGGCGCCTGCCTCCTGGGCTCGATCAACCTGGCGAGCCTGGTGCAGGACCCCTTCGAGCCGGGTGCTGCGCTCGACATGGCGGCGCTGGAAGCGCTCACCGCAACCGCCGTCAGGATGCTCGACAACGCCATCGACTGCTCGCGCTTCCCCATCGCAGCCCAGCACGAAGAGGCGCAGGCGAAGCGGCGCATCGGGCTCGGCGTCACCGGGCTCGCCGACGCGCTCATCATGTGCCGGGCGCGCTACGGCAGCGACGCGGCGGACGAGTTGATCGAGCAGTGGATGGGCGGCCTGCAGCGGGCGGCGTATCTCGCATCGGCGCGGCTGGCCGAAGAGAAGGGGGCCTTCCCGCTCTACGACGCCGCACGCTATGCCGAGAGCCCGACGATCCAGCGCCTCGACGACGACGTGCGGGCGGCGATCGCCGCTTCGGGAGTCCGCAACGCGCTGCTCACTTCGGTGGCGCCGACCGGCACGATCTCGCTGCTGGCGGGCAACGTCTCCTCCGGTATCGAGCCCGTGTTCAGCTATTCCTATACGCGCAACGTGCTGATGCCGGACGGCACGCGCCGGGCGGAGTCGGTGGACGACCACGCCTACCTGCTGTTCAGGCGCCTCAAGGGCGACGCGGCACAGCTGCCGGACTACTTCGTCGATGCCCAGTCGCTCCGCCCGGCGGATCATCTCGCCGTGCAGGCGCGGGTCCAGGCCTTCGTCGACAGCTCCATCTCCAAGACCATCAATTGCCCGGAGGAGATGGAATTCGACGATTTCAAGGACGTTTACATGCGGGCCTACGACCTGGGCTGCAAGGGCTGCACTACCTATCGGCCCAACCCGGTGACCGGCGCGGTGCTCGAAAGTGCGTCCGGTGCGGAGGAGGGGGGCGACACCACGCCTGCAGCCGAGGGCGAGACCCGGCCGGTCTCGGCTGAGGTCCACGCTCTGCCGGCAGCGCGGCAGAGCGAGCTCCCGTTGGAGCCGCCGCCGGCCCGGCCCGAGGATGCCTTCGAGGCCGGCGCGGTGATCCAGATGACCCGGCCGTTGGAGCGGCCGGAGTCGTTGCACGGCAGTACCTACAAGATCCGCTGGCCGGAGAGCGACCACGCCATCTACATCACCATCAACGACATCGTGCGCGACGGGCGGCGACAGCCCTTCGAGATTTTCATCAACTCCAAGAACACCGAGCACTATGCCTGGACCGTGGCCCTGACACGGATGATCAGCGCCGTGTTCCGCCGGGGCGGCGACGTGTCCTTCATCGTGGAGGAGCTCAAGGCGGTCTTCGACCCGAGGGGCGGCCAGTGGATGGGCGGCCACTATGTGCCCTCCATTCTCGCCGCCATCGGCGGCGTGATCGAGCAGCACCTGGTGAGCATCGGCGCGCTCGCGCCGCCGGAGACCGCGCGGCTGGAACCGCCGTCGGCGGAAGACGGCGACGCGCCGGCACGGTCGGCGCGATTCTGCGGGCGCTGCGGGCAACCGGGCCTCCTGCATCGGGAGGGATGCGATCTCTGCCCCTCCTGCGGCTACTCCAAGTGCGCGTGAAACACGCTGGCTAACGCTTGAACCCTTAGGGTGCTCTGATTACCGTTCTTCGGACCGAGTCCGTCCATGGGAAGTTCAATGAGGCGCGTCCTCTTGGTGGCGGCCGGTGTCGTCGGCACGATAGTGATCGCGGTGGCCGGATATACCGGCTACTGGTTCATTGCCGCGGGCGAGATCGGGGACCGGATCGACGATTGGACCGAGAAGCAGCGGGCCCAAGGGCTCGAGATCGAGACCGGGGGAACGTTCGTATCGGGCTTTCCCCTTCGCTTCGAGGTCACCCTGCGCGACCCGCGCATTCACGACACCCGGAACGGATGGCGCTGGGCCACCGATTCGCTGCGCGCCGAAGCCTCCTCCTGGGACTTCAGCGAGGTCACGGTCTATCCCGACCGCCGCAATGCGGTTCAGGTTCTTGTGGAAGGCGGAGAATGGCGTGCCATCGACGCGCACATCGGCGGTGGGCAGATGGTCGTCAGGCTGGACGATGACAGGCGCTTCAGGGAGATCGCGCTCGATCTGCAGGGGCTTGAGGTCGCGGGCGTCTGGCCGGAGAGGGTTGCCCAGATTGGCAGCCTGCAGGCCAACGGGGTCGCCATCGACGACGACGGGAGCGGCGAGCAGGTCCTGAAGACCTCGATCGCCGTGCGCGATGCCGTGCTCCCAAGCGACCTTGCCGAGGGGCTCGGCGAGAGCCTCGACTTCCTCGACATCGACGCGAGCGTGGTGGGCTCGATCCCGAGCGAGCGCGGGACTAACGAGGCGATTACCGCCTGGCGCGACGCCGGCGGCACGCTGGAACTGAACGACTTTCGCGTGCGCTGGGGGCCGCTCGGAATCGAATCGGCCGGCACCATCGCGCTCGACGGGGCGATGCGCCCCATCGCCGCGCTGACCGCCAACATCATCGGCTACGGCGATGTCATCGACGCGCTCATCATGAGCAACATGATTCCTCTTGGCGATGCCTTCATCGCCAAGGTCGCCTTCAACATGCTGGCCGAGAAGCCCGAGGACGGCGGCCCGCCGGTGCTGCGCGGGGTGCCGGTGACGGCGCAGGACGGCACGTTGACCGTCGCGACGATCAAGGTCGCGGAGCTGCCGCCGCTGCCTCTGGAGTAGGGCAGCGCGAGGACCCGCGGCGGAGCCGCCTCTACGGTTTGGCCAAGACCCCGCCGTCGACGATCAGCTCGGTCCCGGTGACGTACGAGGCGGCGTCCGACAAGAGGAACAGCGTGGCGTTCGCCATGTCCCGCGTGGTGCCGACGCGACCCAAGGGCACCGCCGCCTCCGTCGCCTCCCTGAGCGCGGGGTTGTCGACCCAGCGCTGTTGCATGGGCGTCTCCGTGGGCCCCGGCAGAATGGTGTTGGAGCGGATGCCGTCGCCGGCGAACTGGATCGCGATGGACTTCGACATGGCGACGAGGCCGGCTTTGGAGGCCTGATAGGCGTCCTGCGGCGCATCGTCGCCGCGCACGCACTGGATGGTGGCGATGTGCACCATCGCGCCGCCGCCCGTCCGTTTCATCAGTGGCACGGCTTCGCGAGCAGCGAGCAGCGAGCCCTTGAGGTTGATGGCGAGCACGTCGTCCCACACGTCGAGGTCCATGTCGACCAGGGAGCGATCGCGGCCGAGCAGGAGCACGCCGGCGGCATTCACGAGGTAATCGAGCCGGCCGGCCGCCTCGTAGCAGTCGGCCATCGCCTGGGCCACGTCGGTCGGGGAGCGCAGGTCGCCCTGCACGTAGTGAGCGCCTGCGGGCAGGTCGTCCGGTTCGGGCTTCACGTCGAAGAAAGTCGCCTGGGCGCCGGTGCCGATCAGGTCCCGCGCAATCTGAAGCCCCATGCCGCTGCCAGCACCGGTCACGAAGCCGTTTCGCCCGCTAAAATCGGCCCTCATCTGGGTCATCGGTCCCTCCCTGGGTCAGGAGACGCTTTAGCCGCATTCTCGACCAACCCGCAAGCTGTCACTCGCTTCTGCGCTGTGGGGCGTATAGTGGAGCAGGTTCCGACGCCCGGCGACTGTGGGACATGAAGGGAGCGGCGGAGAACACGTGAGCGAGCTCGACCGCAGGCTGAGCGTCGCGCCGATGATGGCGCGGACCGACCGGCACTGCCGCTACCTGCTGCGGCTGGTCAGCGCACGCACGCTCCTCTACAGCGAGATGATCCATGCCAACGCAGTTGTGCGAGGCGATGCTGACCGGCTGCTCGCCTTCGACGACGCGGAGCATCCGGTGGGTCTCCAGCTCGGCGGCGCGGAGCCGGACGCGCTCGCGCGGGCGGCGGAAATCGGCCAGGCCTTCGGCTACGACGAGATCAATCTCAATATCGGCTGCCCGAGCCCGCGGGTCCGCAAGGGTCGCTTCGGTGCCGCCCTGATGGAGACTCCCGATCTGGTGGCGGAGTGCGCAGCAGTCATGATCCGCGCGGTCGATGTGCCCGTCACGGTCAAGTGCCGCATTGGGATTGACGGGCGGGGTGACTACGAAGATCTGAAGGCCTTCGTCGAGACCGTCGCCGCCGCCGGCGTGAAGAGCTTCGCCGTGCACGCGCGGATTGCCGTGCTCGATGGTCTGAGCCCGGCCGAGAACCGCGAGATTCCGCCGCTTCGCTACGACGCTGTCTACCGCCTCAAGCAGGACTTGCCGGCGCTGGAGGTGGTCATCAACGGCGGCGTCGCCAGCCTCGACGAGGCGGATGCCCACCTCGATCAGGTCGACGGCGCTATGATCGGGCGCGCGGCCTACGCCGACCCCGCCATGCTGCGCGACGCTGACCGCCGCATCTTCGGCGCACCGGCGCGCGCCGAGCCGAGCCGGCACGACATCGCCCGCGCGATGCTACCCTACGCGCGCCGCATGTGCGCGGACGGCGTGCCGCTCCACCACATCACCAAGCACATGCTCGGGCTGTTCGCAGGGCAGCCCGGCGGGCGCGCTTGGCGCCGCGCGCTCGGCGAGGCCAGCCAACGCCCCGGCGCCGGCGCCGAGGTCATCGAGGAGGCGCTGACGCTGGTGCCGGAGCGCGCTGGGCGCGGGGATGCCGGGCGTCGGGACGTGGAACGCGCCCTGAGCAACCGTGCGCTCGCCTCCGCTTCATAACGGGAATCACCCTTTTATCGGGTCGTCCGACCGCTAAGATGGCGCTGCCGCGGCCGCAAGCGCCGCGAATTGCATGTGCGGGGACAGGGAGCGATGGCGAGAATCGGCGTCGATGTCGGGGGGACGTTCACCGACCTCATCCTGGAGACGAACGGCGCTGCGAACGACGGCGGCCGGGTCTTCGTGCACAAGGTGCCGAGCACGCCGGAGGACCAATCGCGCGGGGTCATCCAGGGCGTCCTCGAGATCTGCGCCGAGGCCGGTGTCGGGCCGGGCGACATCGAGCAGATCGTGCACGGCACGACGATCGCGACCAACACGGTGATCGAGTATTCCGGCGCCGAGGTCGGCATGCTGACCACGCGGGGCTTCCGCGACATCCTGCACATGGCGCGGCACAAGCGGCCCCACAATTTCTCGGTGCAGTTCGACGTGCCCTGGCAGTCGCGTCCGCTGGTCAAGCGGCGCAACCGCATTCCCATCACGGAGCGCATCCTGCCGCCGGACGGCCGCATCGAGGTTGCGCTCGACGAGGACGAGGTGCGTGCTGCCGCCGAGCTCCTGAAGTCGCGCGAGGTGGGCTCGGTCATCGTCTGCTTCCTGTTCGCCTTCCTCAACGACGCGCACGAGCTGCGCGCAAAAGAAATCGTGACGGAGGTGATGCCGGACGCCTACGTCGGCTGCTCGTCTGAGGTGGTCGACGTGATCCGGGAATACGAGCGCTTCTCGACGGCGGCGATGAACGCCTTCATCGGCCCGCGCACGTCGTATTATCTGAACAATCTGGCGACGGCGCTGCAGAAGAACGGTGTCGACGCCCAGATCCGCGTGATGCAGTCAAACGGCGGCGTGACCACGCTTGCCGGCGCCGCCGAGCGCCCGGTGACCATCCTCATGTCGGGCCCCGCCGGCGGTGTCGTCGGCGGGCAGTGGGCGGGCGACATGTCTGGCGTCCGCAACCTGATCACCGTCGATATCGGTGGCACCTCGGCGGACATCAGCGTGGTGCCGGACGGCAAGGTCCGAATCATGAACCCGCGGGACACGCAGGTCGGCGGCTACCCCATCCTGGCTCCCATGATCGACCTCTCGACCATCGGCGCCGGTGGCGGCTCGATCGCCTACGTCGACGACGGCGGGGCCTTCCGCGTCGGGCCGCGCTCCGCTGGCGCGGAGCCAGGGCCGGCCTGCTACGGCCGCGGCGGCACCGAGCCAACCGTGACCGACGCCCAGGTGGTGCTCGGCCGGCTCGACCCGGAGCAGTTCCTGGGCGGCGGGCTGGAGATCGACCCGGCGCGTTCGCGCAAGGCGCTGGAAGACAATCTCTGCGGCCGGCTCGACATGTCGCTCGAGGAGGCGGCGCTCGGCGTGATCCGAGTCATCAACTCCAACATGTCGCTCGCGATCCGCGCCAACTCCGTGGCCAAAGGCGTCGATCCGCGGGATTACGCGCTGGTTGCCTTCGGCGGTGCCGGGCCGCTGCACGGCACCGCACTCGCGCGCTCGGTCTTCGCGCGCGAGGTGATCGTGCCGCCGGCGCCGGGGATCAACGCCGCGACCGGGCTGCTCGCCACCGACATGAGCTACGAGTTCACGCGCTCGGTGCTCTGCGTGCTCACCCAGGCCAGCCAGGACGAGATCGACACGCTCAACGAGCAGACCGACGCGCTGGTGCGGCGCGCGCAAGAGGCATTGGCCGCAGACGGCGTCGCGCCCGAACACCAGCGGCTCGTCAAGATCGCGGAGTGTCGCTACCAGGGGCAGGGCTTCGAGCTGCGCGGCACCATGCCGGACGGCCCGCTAACGCTCGATAACCGGGCGGAGCTGCTGGCGAGCTTCCACGAGCGCCACCGGCAAGATTACGGCCACGCCTTCGAGGACCAGGAGGTCGAGGTCATCACGCTCCGGGTCGTCGCCTCCGCCGGCATCGGCGCGCTGAGCTGGCCCGAGGCGCCTCAAGGCGGCGGCCGCAATCCGGAGGACGCGCTGCTCTACCGCCGCGCCACCACCTTCGACGACGGCCAGACCTACGAGACCCCCCGCTTCGACCGCGGCAAGCTCAAGGCCGGTCAGCACATCGACGGACCGGCCATCGTCATCCAGACCGATTCGACCACGCTGGTGCCGCCTGGCTACGAGGCGATGGTCGCGCCTTCGGGCAATCTTCACGTCAGGGAGGTCGCCGAGTCATGACCGCCAACAAGACCGAAGTCGACCCGATCACCCTCCAGGTGATCGGCGGCGCGCTGCATACGATCGCGAAGGAGATGGGGCATGTGCTCTACCGCATGTCCTATTCGTCGATCATCCGGGAGTCGGAGGACCTGGGCGCCGGGCTCTTCGACCGCAACTTCAACACGCTCTGCGAATCCGATTCGACGCCGATGCACATCGGCTCGATCCCGGCCTACCTGCGGGGGATCGACAAAACCCTGCACGACCCCTGGCAGCCCGGCGACATCGTGATCCACAACCACCCCTATTACGGCGCGAGCCACTCGCCGGACATCGCCGCCGTGGCGCCGGTCTTCTACGAGGGCGAGCTCGTCGGCTACTCCGCCAACACGGCGCACCACGTGGATATCGGCGCGGCCACGCCCGGCCTCATCATCGACGTGCCGGACGTGTTCGCCGAGGGCATGCTGTTCAAGGGCGTGAAGCTCTATGAGGGCGGCGTGCTCAACCGCGCGCTCTGGCAGTTCATCGAGACCAACACGCGGGTGCCGAGCCAGGTGATGGGCGACATCGAGGCCCAGGTTGCCTCCGCCGAGCTCGGCGTGAAGCGCTTCGTCGAGCTGCTGGACCAGCACGGCAAGGACGTGGTGTTCGCGGCGACCGAACAGCTCATGGACTATTCCGAACGCATGCTGCGCCGCCAGATCGCGGCGATCCCCGACGGGGAATACCGGGCCGAGGGCTTCCTGGACGACGACGGGCGCAACCGAAAGGAGCCGCTTCCGGTCAAGGTTGCGGTGCGGATCGAGGGCGATTCGGCCGAGGTCGATCTCACCGGCTCGTCGCCGCAGGTGCCGACCGCCTTCAACGTGCCCTTCGAGGGCTCGACCAAGGTCGCCTGCTTCTTCGCCTTCCGCGCGCTGCTGCTCGATACCGCGACGATCACCGAGCACGTGCCGCAGAACGAGGGCTCGTTCCGCCCCATCAAGGTCACCGCACCCAAGGGCACGATCTTCAATCCCGAGTACCCGGCGGCGGCTGAGGCGCGCTTCAACCAGATCCAGCGCGTGGTGGACTGCATCGCAAAGGCGCTCTCGCCGGTGATTCCCGACAAGGTGACGGCGGGCTCGTCCGCCGACGTCTCGGCCATCGCCTATTCGGGCGTCAGGCCCGACGGCAACTACTGGGTCTTCATCGAGGTCAACGAGGGCGCGTGCGGCGGCAGGCCATATTCCGACGGGCCGGACACGATCGAAGAGCTGATGCGCAACACGCGCAACAACCCGATCGAGGATCTCGGCATGCATTTGCCGCTGCTGTGCGATCGCTACGAGCTACGGGACGACGTGATGCCGGGCGCAGGCCGCCATCGCGGCGGCATCGGCGTAATCAAGGTGCAGCGCTATCTGACGCCGGGCTTTCTTACCCACGAGGCCGATCGGCACGACGACCCGCCGTGGGGATTCCGCGGCGGCACCACCGGCAAGGGCGGGCGTCTCATCAAGTATAACGTCGCGGACCCGGAGCGGATCGAGGACCTGCCCGCAAAGATCCACGGGTTACGCAACCAGACCGGCGACTGCATCGGCTTTCTGGGCCCCTGCGGGGGCGGCTACGGGGATCCGCTTGAGCGGCCGGCGGAGCAGGTACGCGAGGACGTGCTCGACGACTTCTGCACCCGCGAGCACGCCTATCAGGCCTACGGCGTCGTGCTCACCGAGGCGCTGGACGTCGATCTAGCCGCCACCGAGGCACGGCGTGCCGAGATGTCGAAGCAGGTGGCTTAGAGCGGGGAAGGTCGCCTAAAGGCGGAAGCGGTCGCCGAGGTAGACGCGCCGAACCTCGTCGTGGGAGACGATGTCCGAGGGCGCGCCCTCCATCAGCACGGCGCCCTCGTTGATGATGTAGGCGCGGTCGCAGATGTCGAGCGCCTCCCGCACGTTGTGGTCCGTCAGCAGCACGCCGATGCCGCGGTCCTTGAGGTGGGCCACGAGGTCGCGAATCTCCGCGACCGCGATCGGGTCGATCCCCGATAGCGGTTCGTCGAGCAGGACGAAGCGCGGCTTCGAGGCGAGAGAGCGGGCGATCTCGACCCGCCGGCGCTCGCCGCCCGAGAGCGCGAGCGAGGGCGTGCGCCGCAGATGGGTGATCGAGAACTCCGCCAGCAGCTCGTCGAGCACGAGCTCGCGCTCGTCGCGCGCCGGCACGGAAACCTCCAGCACGGCGCGGATGTTGTTCTCGACCGTGAGCCCGCGAAAGATCGAGGCCTCTTGCGGTAGGTAGCCGAGGCCGAGGCGGGCGCGGCGGTACATGGGAAATCCCGTGATGTCGTGCCCGTCGAGGAAGACACGGCCGTAGTCCGCCGCCATCAAACCGGTCATCAGGTAGAAGCAGGTGGTCTTGCCCGCGCCGTTGGGGCCGAGCAGGCCGACCGCCTCGCCGCGCTGGACCGTCAGGCTGAGGCCCCGCAGCACCGGCCGCTTCTTGAAGCTCTTTCCCAGGTTCTCGGCGCGCAGGCCCGGATTGCCGGCAAGGACGACCGGAGTCGCCGAGCCTCCCGCGGTGCCGGCGGTAGCGGGCCGTGTCATGCGGCGATCACCTCGACGCCCTGCACGCGTTACTCTCCCCTATCCTCGGGCACGAACAGGCCCCGCACGCGCGTGCTGCCGCCGGAGACCCGGCTGACCCCCGATTCCAGGTCCATCGTCAGCGTCTCACCCCTGACGATGTTGTTGCCCCGATTCAGGACCACGCCGCCGGCGAGGTCGATGCGGCCGTTCTCGACGTCGTAGACGCCGCGCTGACCCTGCGCCGTCTCGTCCGGCGACGAGACGACGACACTGCCCTCGGCATCGATGCGCGAAACTCCCAGATTGCCTTGGCCGCCCTCGACATCGCGGTAGTAGACGGTGAGCATGTCCGCGTTAAGCACCATCTCGCCCTGAACGGCCTTCACATCACCCTCGAAGATTGCGACGTTCTCCGACTGACGCACTTCGAGTGTATCCGCGGTGATTTCGATCGCCTGGCTGGCCTCGTTTGTACCGCCCGCTGCGTCGTCCGAGTCCTGTGCCGCTCCCACCCCAGCCAGCATGACCGCGGCTGCGAGAGTGGACGCGAGCAGACCGAGCCGCCACGGTCGCCACGCCGATCCCTGCCGGCTAACCCCGGCCTTCATCGCCTTGCTTCCCCAAAGCGTCATCGCTTCCTCCCAGCGCATCCGGGTACAGGGTCATCCGCACCCGGCCACCGAAGGTCATGACCTCTCCCCGGTCCCGGAGCGCGAAGTTGCCGGCGTCCAGCAGCCCGTGTGGGCCCGTGCCGCTCACCGGCTCGTCGCCCTTCGCGGTTCCCGCCGGCAGGTCGACATGGGCCTTCGAGGTGCGGAACTCGTGACCCGCGTCGGAGCGAACCGTCACGTCGCCGCTCAGGTCCAGCCGCTCGGCGTCGCGCTGGTATATGCCCTCGTTCGCCGTCAGCGCCAGCAGGCCGCTCCGTGCCGGATCGCCGAAAATATCGGCCTCGATCTCGCTGAGATGCACGATCGGCGAATCGCGTTCCGGCTGGAACGCCTCCGCTCCCCTCACGGCGAAGGGCCGGTTCTTCGCATCGGTCCCCTGATAGCTGGCATTGACCATCGTCAATCTGCCGTCGATCTCGGGATCCTCGGTCAGCGGGATGTGAACGCCCTCCTCCCCGCCGCTCACCAGAGGCCACGCCACGACGAGGCCGAGGAGAGCCGCGGCCATCGCCGGCAGCAGGTAGCGCATGAGGCCGACGAAGCCGCTGTAACGGCCGGGGCGCGCGACGTCACCGCCATCCGCACGGTAGTGCCGGAGCCGGCCTGACGGCGTGGCACCGCTCGGCCCTCTGTCCCGTCCGGCGCTCATGCCAGGCCCGCCCGCAGGCAGTCGTGAATGTGTACGACGCCGACGGGGCGCTCGCCTTCGACCACGAAGAGGCTGGTGATCTGGCGCTGGTTCATCAGGTGCACGGCCTCCGCGCCGAGCGCGCCGGCATGAATCGTTACCGGATCGCGCGTCATGAGCTCGGACACCGGCTTCTGCAGGAGGCCGGCGTCCATGTGGCGTCTGAGGTCGCCGTCGGTCACGATGCCGACCAGCACGCCGCGCGCGTCGGTCGCGCCGACGCAGCCGAGGCGCTTCGCCGTCATCACGATCAGCGCCTCCGCCATAGTCGTGTCGGCAGGAACGAGGGGCAGAGCGTCGCCCGCGTGCATGATGTCGGCGACCCGGACCAGCCGCCGACCGAGTTTGCCGCCCGGATGATAGAGCTTGAAGTCCTCGGCCGTGAGGCCCTTGCGCTCCAGCAGGGCAACCGCAAGCGCATCGCCCAGCGCCAGCATCATGATGGTGGACGTCGTCGGCGCCAGTCCCAGTGTCCCGGCTTCCGGCTCGTCGGGCAGGACGAGCGCGACGGTGGCCGAGTCGGCCAGCGTGCTCGGCGCCCGGCCCACGATGGCGATGAGCGGGATGTGGAAGCGTGTGGCGTAATTCACGAGATCGGCGAGTTCCGGCGTCTCGCCCGAGTTCGAGAGCATCAGCAGCGTATCCGCCTCGGTGATCATGCCGAGATCGCCGTGGCTCGCCTCCGCCGGGTGAACGAAGAGCGCCGGCGCCCCGGTCGAGGCGAAAGTTGCCGCGATCTTGTTGGCGATGTGGCCGCTTTTGCCCATGCCGGAGAGCACGATCCGCCCCCGCGTGGCTGCCAGCAGCTCCGTCGCCTCGACGAAGCGGCCGGTCAGCGCCTCGGCCAGCCGCGCGAGCGCGCGCGACTCCTGGGCTACCACCCGGCGTGCGGCGGCAAGGTCGTCATGCTCGATCACGTCGAGCGCGGCGGATGCGACGGTCGGACTCACTGAATTCGAATTTTGTTCAAATCAAGGCAAGCATGATGCGGGCACGGCTTCGCGTCAATGTATTGTGCCGGTCTTGTGCCCCGTCAACGGAAGGTAGCCCAACATATTGTATGCCGAAGTCGGCACAGCGGTTGACCGGATGTGGCGCTCGGTGTGCACGGCGACTCGATCGGTCGGCATTCCTTGACCCGGTGGCGGGCGGGCCTATCCTGCGCCGGTCGAGGGCCGGAGACGAGCGATCATGGAAACTGTCGAGGCGATCGGCGCGGACGCGCCGCCGAGGGCTGCGCACGCGCTCAGGCATGACTGGTCCGTGGCGGAGGTCGAGGCGCTGCTGGCACTGCCCTTCGCCGAGCTGATGTTCCGCGCGCAGACCGCCCATCGCCGCCACTTCGACCCCAACCAGGTGCAGATGTCGACGCTCTTGAGCATCAAGACCGGCGGCTGCCCCGAGGACTGCGCCTATTGCCCGCAGAGCGCGCGCTACGACACCGGGCTGGACGCGGGCAAGCTGATGTCTCGCGACGAAGTGCTGGCCGAGGCCCGCCGGGCCCGCGATGCCGGGGCCACCCGCTACTGCATGGGCGCCGCCTGGCGCAGCCCGAAGGACCGCGACCTGGATGCGGTGGCCGAGATGGTCGCCGGCGTCAAGGCGCTCGGCATGGAGACCTGCGTCACCCTCGGCATGCTGAGCGCACCCCAGGCCGCACGCCTCGCCGACGCCGGTCTCGACTACTACAACCACAACCTCGACACCTCCGAATCGTTCTACGGCGAGATCATCACCACGCGCACCTATCAGGACCGGCTCGACACCCTGGGCCACGTGCGCGATGCCGGCATCAACGTCTGCTGCGGCGGCATCGTCGGCATGGGCGAAGCGCGCCGCGATCGCGCGGACATGATCGCGACGCTTGCGAGCCTGCCGAGCCATCCGGAGAGCGTGCCCATCAACATGCTGGTGCAGGTCGAGGGCACGCCGCTCAACGGCATGGACGCGCTCGATCCCTTCGAGTTCGTGCGCACGGTGGCGGTGGCACGCATCACCATGCCGGGCTCGGTGGTGCGGCTCTCCGCCGGGCGCGAGCAAATGTCGGACGAGATGCAGGCCCTGGCGTTCCTCGCCGGCGCCAACTCGGTGTTCGTAGGGCCCGAGCTGCTCACGACGCCCAATCCCGGCCGCGAACGAGACACCCAGCTCTTCGCCCGCCTCGGCATCGCGCCGATGCCGGCTTAGGGCGCGGGCGGGCTAGCGCTCGCCGCGGCACGCCGCACCCCCGATGACATGACCGTGCCGTCGCCTCCCGACTGGCTGGCCGAGGGCTACGGCCACGTCTGGCTGCCCTACACGCAGATGGCGAGCGCGCCGCCGCCGCTGCCGGTGGCCGAGACCAGGGGCACGCGCATCGTCCTCGCCGATGGCCGCGAGCTGATCGACGGAATCGCGTC
The DNA here is from genome assembly GCA_965220745.1 of Alphaproteobacteria bacterium. Taxonomy (GTDB): domain Bacteria; phylum Pseudomonadota; class Alphaproteobacteria; order UBA828; family UBA828; genus WTGU01. The sequence continues at coordinate 396,014 of CBDCQT010000005.1, forward strand.
GTGGTGGACCGCCTGCCACGGCTACAACCACCCGCACATCCGCGCCGCCGTCGCCAAGCAGTTGGAGCGCATGCCCCACGTGATGTTCGGCGGCCTCGCCAACGAGCCCGCGCTCAGGCTGGCCCGCCGCCTCGCCGGCATGCTCCCCGATCCGCTCAGCCGGGTGTTCTTCTCGGAATCGGGCTCGGTGGCGGTGGAGATCGCGCTCAAGATGGCGCTGCAGTACTGGCTCAACCAGGGCGTGCGCGGCCGCCACCGCTTCGTGAGCTTCCAGGGCGCCTATCACGGCGACACCTTCGCCGCCATGTCGGTGTGCGATCCCGAGGAGGGCATGCACAGCCTGTTCGCCGGCGCGCTGCCGGAGCAGCACGTGGTGCCGTTGCCCGAGGGCGAGGCGGGTATCGCCGCCTTCGATGCCTACCTCGCCCGCCATGGGGAGGATGTGGCGGCGGTCATCGTCGAGCCGCTGGTCCAGGGCGCGGGCGGGATGCGCTTCCACGCGCCGGAGGTGCTGCACACCCTGCGTGCGGCCTGCGACAGGCACGACCTGCTGCTCATCGCCGACGAGATCATGACCGGGTTCGGCCGCACCGGCACGCTCTTCGCCTGCGAGCAGGCGGACGTGGTGCCGGACATCGTCACGCTCTCCAAGGCGCTCACCGGCGGCACCATGGCGCTGGCTGCCACGGTGGCGCGCGAGCGGGTGTTCGAGGCCTTCCTCTCGAACGACCCCGATGCCGCTCTCATGCACGGGCCGACCTTCATGGCCAATCCCCTGGCTTGCGCCGCCGCCAACGCCTCCCTCGACCTGTTCGAGCAGGAGCCCCGCCTTGCGCAGGCGCGCGCCATCGAAACCCACCTCACCGCCGCTCTGGAGCCTGCGCGGGGGCTGCCCGGCGTGCTCGATGTTCGGACGCGAGGCGCCATCGGCGTCATCCAGATCGACGACATGAGCCGCATCAACTGGCTCAAGGCGCGGTTCGTCGAGGCCGGCGTCTGGGTCCGGCCCTTCGGCGATATCGTCTACGTGACCCCCGCGCTCACCATCGACAAGGCCGACCTCTCCCGGCTCACGGACGCGCTGATCGACGTCGTCACGGCGTGGTCAAGGGAGCGTTAGCGCCCGCCCAAGCCTCAGTCGAACACGACCGAGGGCAGCCAGGTGGTGAGCTCGGGAAACAGGCCGAGCACGGCGAGCGCGGCAAGCTGGATGATGACGAAGGGAATGACCCCCCGGTAGATCTCACCGGTGCGCACCGTGCGCGGCGCGACGCCACGCAGGTAGAAGAGCGAGAAGCCGAAGGGCGGGGTCAGGAACGAGGTCTGCAGGTTCACCGCCATCATGATGCCGAGCCAGATCGGATTGATGTCCATCTGCAGCAGCACCGGCGCGATGATCGGGACCACCACGAAGGTGATCTCGATAAAGTCGAGGAAGAAGCCGAGCGCGAACATGATCAGCATGACCACGAGCATCGCGCCGATGACTCCGCCCGGCACGTTCGAGAGCGCCTGGTGGACCATCTCGTCGCCGCCGAGGCCGCGGAACACCAGCGAGAACATGGCGGCACCGATCAGGATGACGAAGACCATGGCGCTGATCTGCATGGTCGAGCGCATGACCGGCACGAGCACGCCGGCGCGCCAGACCCGCCAGAGGCTCGTCCAGATCCCGTAGACGAGAAGCCCGCAGCAGATGAAGGCGACGACGGCCGGCGCGCCGATGCCGGCCCGTGTGATTACGAGGTCGAACTGCCCGGCGAGGATCATCATCAGGATCAAGGCGCCGCCCGCGAGGTAGAGCGGGGCGCTGCCGACGCTGCGCTCGAGCCTGGTGCCGCCTTCGGGCGCGAGCCGGGCGCCCGCGAGGATCAGCGAGCCCACGGCGCCCACCGCCGCAGCCTCGGTCGGGGTCGCGATGCCGCCGAGGATGGAACCCAGAACGGCGATGATGAGCACGATCGGCGGCACCAGCGCGCGGCCGGTGCGCCGCCACACCTCGCGCCAGTCGCCGCCCAGCTCGCCGCGCGGAATCGCCGGGGCCGCCGCCGGGCGCAGCCAGGCGACGACCATCAGATAGAGCATGTAGAGGCCGACCAGCACCATGCCCGGCAGCAGGGCGCCGGCGAAGAGGTCGCCCACCGAGACCGGCTCCGGCGACCAGTTGCCGATGGCGCGCTGGGCATCGACATAGGCGTTGGAGATCTGCTCGCCGAGGATCACGAGGACGATGGAGGGCGGGATGATCTGGCCCAAGGTGCCGGAGGCGCAGATCGTCCCGGTCGCGAGCTTGGGGTCGTAGCCGCGCCTCAGCATCGTCGGCAGCGAGAGCAGGCCCATGGTCACAACCGTGGCGCCCACGATCCCGGTGGAGGCGGCGAGCAGCGCGCCAACGGCAATCACCGAGAGCCCGATGCCGCCGCGCAGGCCGCCGAAGAGGCGCCCCATGGCCTCGAGCAGCTCTTCCGCCACCTTCGAGCGTTCCAGCATCACACCCATGAAGATGAAGAGCGGCACCGCGATCAGCACCTCGTTCCACATCGCGTTGCCGAAGATGCGCTGCGGCATGGCGCGCAAGAAGCTGATGTCGAAGACGCCGAAGGCGTAGGAGAAGAGCCCGAACAGCGCGGCCACGCCCGAGAGCGTGAAGGCGACCGGGAAGCCCGCCAGAAGGCAGGCGAAGGTCGTCACGAACATGACGATGACCAGGACTTCGCCGATGGGCATGGCGTATCAGGCGGTCCCGCCGCCGGCTTCTGCGATGTCGTCGTGGCTCGCCTGGCGGCCGGCAAGGGTCAGCAACGCGTGAAACGCGAGGGAGAGTCCCTGAAAGGCGATCAGCACCACGAACGCGAGGATCATCGACTTCAGCGCATAGATCGCCGGAATGCCGCTGGTTTCCGCCGAGCTTTCGAACACCGACCAGGACTGCTCCACATAGGGCCAGCTCGCCCAGCCGATGATCACGCAAACCGGCATTAGAAACAGAATCACGCCCATGAGATCGATGAGCGCGCGCCGGCGCGGGCGCGCATCGCGGTAGAAGATATCGACCCGGACGTGACCGCCGTGGAGCAGCGTGTAGCCCGCACCAACCAGAAAGAGGGTGGCGTGGAGGTAGATCACTCCCTCCTGCATCGCGATGAAGCCCCACCCAAAGATGTAGCGCATCACCACGACGACGAACTGAAGGAGCACCATGAGCAGCGCGAGCCACGACGCGACGCGGCCGACGTGCTCGTTGACCACGTCGATTGCGCGTGTGAGCGCGGCTATTACCGAGAGAGACGCCTGCATCTCATGTCAGCCGGCCGGCGCTCCTTTCAGGCGGCCAGCGCTCAGGCGCGGCGGCGGCCCTCATGCCCGCCTCTCCGACGCCCCGCAGCGGCGCCGGGCTATTTTCGTTGCGACGGCGCCGTTCAGGGCGGGCTTGCACCGCCCGCCCCGAACGCACGCCTGGCCGGCGTACTACGCGGTCAGGAGCCGGGCGTTCCCGTAAGCCAACTCCGAGCGCTCGTGGTAGGGCACCGCAGTCTTGCGGAATGCGCTGAAGCTTTCGTAGACGCGTTGCGTGATGCCGCCTTCGGCGCCGACCTCGGCGACCACGTCGGCCGAATTCTCTCCGAGCGCCTTCAACATCTCGTCCGACACGCGTCGCACCTGGACGCCGTGCTCGTTGATGAGCGTGTCCAGCGCCCCGGCGTTACGCGCGTTGAACTCGGCCAGCATGGCGGCGTTGTCGGCTGCGCAGCAGCTCTCGATCAGGCTCTGGTCCGCGGCGCTGAGGCTCTCCCACACGCCACGGTTGACGCCGCAGGTCAGGACCGTGCCGGGCTCGTGGAAACCGGGCCAGTAGTAGTACTTGGTCACCTTGTAAAAGCCGAAGGCGAGGTCGTTCCACGGCCCCACCCATTCGGTGGCGTCGATGGTGCCGGCCTCAAGCGCGGGATAGATCTCGCCGCCCGGCAGCAGCAGGGCGTTCGCGCCGATGCGGCGCAGCACCTCGCCGCCGAGGCCCGGCATGCGCATCTTCAGGCCCTTGTAGTCCTCGAGCGAGTTCATCTCCTTGTTGAACCAGCCGCCCCACTGGACGCCGGTGTTGCCGGCGAGGAAGGGCTTCACGTTGAAGTCGGCGGATAGCTCGTCCCAGAGCTCCTGGCCGCCTGCATGGTAGATCCAGGCATTGACCTCGTCCGCGGTGAGCCCGAAGGGCACGGTGGCGAAGAAGTTGAAGGCCTTGGACTTGCCCTGCCAGTAGTACTCGGCGGAGTGGTACATGTCCGCAGCGCCCTCCGAGACCGCGTCGAAGCAGCCCAGGGGCGGCACCAGCTCGCCGCCGCCATAGTGCTTGACCTCGATCCGCCCCTCGGTCGCATTCGTGATGCGGTCGGCAAGCCGCTGCGCGCCGGTGCCGAGGCCGGGGAACTGCTTCGGCCACGAGGTGGCCAGTTTGAGTTGCATCTTGCCCTGCGAGATCGCGGGCGCCGGGAACGACGATGCCGCCGCGGCCGCCACGGCGGCTCCTGCGATGGCCGTTCCCTTGAGAAGGCTGCGTCTTCCGATCTTCGTACTCATTTCCTTGGGTCTCCCTTCGATGGTTCCGGTCAATGGTCCGAGACGCCCTGACCGTCCGGTCGGGCGTCGAGGATGGTCCAGCCCTCCGGGCCGTGCACCTCGAGCGGGCGAAAGCGGGCCTTGTAGTCCATCTTATCGCAGCCGTCGATCCAGTAGCCGAGGTAGAGGTAGGGCAGCGCTTGCGCGCGCGCCTCTTCCACGAGCCTGAGAATCATGTAGCTGCCCGGACTGTCCTTGACCCGCGTGGGTTCGTAGAAGGAATACACTGCAGAGAGCCCGTCGGCGACGACATCGAACACGCAGACGCCGTAGAGCCGTCCGCCGGGGCTGCGGAACTCGGCGAGGCGGGTCTCGACCGCGCTCTCCTCGACAAGTGCGCCGTAGCCCTCGCGCCCCATGGCAGCCATCGTGCCGTCCGGGTGCCGCGCCGCCAGATAGCGCCGGAAGAGCGCGTAATGATCGGGCCGCGCCAGCGCTGGCAGCACGTTGAGCGTGATTCCCGCATTGCGCGCGACGACCCGGCGGAGCGAGCGGCTCGGCACGAACGCATCGGCACGGACCCGTGCGGAAACACAGGCCCGGCAGCCGGGGCAGGCGGGGCGGTAGGCGGCCAGGTGGCTGCGGCGGAAGCCTCCGCGCAGCATCTCGTCGTAAGCGGTCTCGGCGCGGGAGCCCGCAAGCGGGGTGACGATCGAGCGCTCCAGGCGCCCCGGCAAGTAGGGGCAAGGGCGGAGCGGCGTCACACCCAGAAACTTGAGACCGTCGCCATGCGGCGCGCGCGTCCGCGCCGGGTGCTGGCTTACGAGCGGGCGATTTTCGCTGGTCATCGGCTTGATTATAGGGCCGCGCCGCGGTTCGCCAAGGAGTCGGTTACGCTTTGCCTCTCGCACGCGATGTGTTCGGTCGACCTGGTACACAGTTGTTCGGTTCGTGATTGTCCCTGGGAATAGTGCCTCACATGTACCAGACACCGCTGCACAAGGAGCACGCACTAACCGCGATAGTCTATGCCACGAAATTTCCTACAGCAATATTTTTTGCTAATTTTACAAAATTTACAAAGTCCACTCTTGTGCTGGGAAACTGGAAGTCCAGAGTTGCCTTCGACCGCATGACCACTTCCCCACAGGCCAACAACAGCAACCGAAGCGGTCAACTCATCTGGTACACAAACCGGTCAGTTCAGATTGTTCTCGACAGACCCGGTAAGGATTCCGGGCTAAATCGCCCGCCAGCCGATGTCCCGGCGGCAAAATCCCTCGGGCCAGTCGATGCGCCCGACGGCCTCGTAGGCGCAGCTCTGGGCCGCAGTGACGTCGGCGCCCAGCGCCGTCACGCCAAGCACGCGCCCGCCTGCGGCGACGACGCCGACATCGGTGCGCGCCGTCCCCGCGTGGAACACCGTGACGTCGTCGAGGTCTTCTGCTGCGTCGATCCCGCGGATCGCGCTGCCCTTCTCGTAGGCGCCCGGATAGCCTTGCGTGGCGAGCACCACGCAAAGCGCCGCCTCATCGCGCCAGCGCAGGTCGAATTCCTTGAGCTCGCCATCGTGCGCCGCGATCAGCGCGGCCAGCAGGTCGGACTTGAGCCGGGGCATGAGCACCTGGCATTCCGGATCGCCGAAGCGGGCGTTGACCTCCAGCAGCTTTGGCCCGTCGGCGGTGAGCATCAGCCCGGCGTAGAAGACACCGGTATAGGGGCTGCTCTCCGCCGCAAGGCCGCGCACGAGCGGCTCGACGATGCCCGTCCGCGTCTCCTCACAGAGCGCCGGTGTCATCGCAGGCGCCGGCGAATAGGCGCCCATGCCGCCGGTGTTGGGTCCTGTATCGCCTTCGCCCACCGCCTTGTGGTCCTGCGCCGTCTCCAGCGGCAGCACGGTCTCGCCGTCGACCAGGGCGAAATAGCTTGCCTCCTCGCCCACCAGCATCTCCTCGATCACGAGTTCGGCGCCGGCCTCGCCGAAGGCACCGCCCAGCGCGGCTCGCGCCGCATCGAGGGCTTCGGCTTCGGTCTCCGCCAGCACGACACCCTTGCCGGCGGCGAGCCCGTCCGCCTTGACCACGAGCGGCGCGCCCAGCTCTGCGATGAAGGCCTCGGCGTCCGCGAGCGAGCCGATTCGCTTGTATGCGGCGGTCGGCACGCCGTGGCGAGCACAGAGGTCCTTCATGAAGCCCTTGGAACCCTCGATCCGGGCGGCGGCCGCGCGCGGGCCGAAGGCGGCAATGCCTTCGGCCTCCAGCCGGTCGACCAGGCCGGCGCAAAGCGGCGCCTCCGGCCCCACCACGACCAGATCGATCGCCTGCGCGCGGCAAAACGCCACCAGCCCGTCGAAATCCATGGGATCGAGCGCAACGCAGGTCGCCTCGTTCTCGATTCCCGCGTTTCCCGGCGCGCACCAGAGCCCTCCCAGCAGCGGCGACGCCGCGAGCTGCCAGCAGAGGGCATGCTCGCGGCCGCCCGAGCCCACGACCAAGACGTTCATTTGGGTCTCTCCGTGCCCGCAAATCGCGGCGTTACGATACACTCTCGGGCTCCCTACGGCCCGCGATTCTCTCGCGGAATTTCTTGGCTTTTCGCCGTTTTTGCCGCTTGACGGTGGATAGGCCCATCACTAGGATGCGCCACCCTCTTGCCGACGAGGCTGGTCGGCGCGCCCCACGGCGCCCGCCGCCATGCCTTGTGATCGAGAGAGTTTCCGATGGGTCGGCGCAGGCCGGCGGCGGGGAAGCGGGCGGATCCCGATTTTCCCGGTCCACCTGCACGCGCCGCACTGTCTGTTGAACCTGGAACGCCGCGATGCCGACGATCAACCAACTGATTCGCAAGCCGCGCACGGCGCCTGCCGCACGAAACAAGGTGCCGGCGCTGCAGGCCTGCCCGCAGAAACGCGGCGTGTGTACCAGGGTCTACACGACGACGCCAAAGAAGCCGAACTCGGCGCTGCGCAAGGTCGCGCGCGTGCGGCTCACCAACGGATTCGAGGTGACCAGCTACATCCCCGGTGAGGGGCACAATCTTCAGGAGCACTCGGTGGTGATGATTCGCGGCGGCCGGGTGAAGGACCTGCCGGGCGTGCGCTACCACATCATTCGCGGCTCGCTCGACACCCAGGGTATCCAGGACCGCCGCCAGCGGCGCTCCAAGTACGGCGCTAAACGGCCCAAATAGAGAACAAGAAGGAGCCGTCCAGTGTCACGCCGTCGCGCCGCAGAGCGCCGAACCGTTAACCCCGACCCCCGCCACGGGGACGTGGTGCTGGCGAAGTTCATGAACTCGCTGATGCTCGACGGCAAGAAGTCGACAGCCGAGCGCATCGTCTATGGCGCGCTCGACCGGATCAGGGAGAAGACCGGGCAAGACCCTGTCAGGGTCTTTCACGAGGCCCTCGACAACGTGAAGCCGGCGGTGGAGGTACGCTCGCGCCGCGTCGGCGGCGCCACCTACCAGGTGCCGACCGAGGTGCGGCCCGACCGGCGCCAGACGCTCGCCATTCGCTGGCTTATCGGCGCGACCCGGGACCGCTCCGAGACCACGATGGTCGACCGGCTCAGCAACGAACTCCTCGACGCCGCGGGAAACCGCGGCGTCGCCGTTAAGAGGCGGGAAGACACACACCGCATGGCCGAGGCCAACCGCGCCTTTTCGCATTACCGCTGGTAGGCGTTGGCGTTCGCGGACAAGAACAATGGCTCGGACCACACCCCTCGAACGCTACCGCAATATCGGCATCATGGCGCATATCGATGCCGGTAAGACGACCACGACCGAGCGGGTGCTCTACTACACCGGCAAGTCCTACAAGATGGGCGAGGTCCACGAGGGCAGCGCCACCATGGACTGGATGGAGCAAGAGCAGGAGCGCGGCATCACCATCACGTCGGCCGCCACCACCTGCTTCTGGCACGACCACCGCATCAACATCATCGACACGCCGGGCCACGTCGACTTCACCATCGAGGTCGAGCGCTCGCTCAGGGTGCTGGACGGCGCGGTCGCGGTGTTCGATGCGGTCGCCGGTGTCGAGCCGCAGTCCGAGACGGTCTGGCGCCAGGCGGACAAGTACAACGTCCCCCGCATCTGCTTCGTCAACAAGATGGACCGCGTTGGCGCCAACTTCCCGCGCTGCATCGAGATGATTCGCGAGCGGCTGGGCGCCAACCCGGTCGCGATCCAACTGCCCATCGGCACCGAGGCGAAGCACATCGGCGTGGTCGATCTGATCGCGATGAAGGGCATCGTCTGGAAGTCGGAGACCCTCGGCGCGGAGTTCACGGTCGGTGACGTGCCCGACGACATGAAGGCCGAGGCCGAGGTGAGCCGCCAGGCGCTCATCGAGGCGGTGGTCGAGATGGACGACGCCGTGCTCGAGCGCTTCCTCGATGGCGAGGAGCCGGACGAGGCGGCGATCAAGCGGTGTCTCCGCATCGGCACCCTGTCGGGCCAGCTGGTACCCGTGTTGACCGGTTCCGCCTTCAAGAACAAGGGCGTGCAGCCGCTGCTGGACGCGGTCTGCGACTTCATGCCGGCGCCGACCGACGTGCCGCCGGTGCACGGCGTCGTGCCCGGCAAGGGCAACGAGGTCGAGCGCTCCTGCAGCGACGAGGAGCCGCTGTCCGCGCTCGCCTTCAAGGTGATGACCGACCCCTTCGTCGGCTCGCTCACTTTCGTGCGCGTCTATTCGGGCATGATCCAGACCGGCAAGCAGGTGCTGAACAGCGCCAAGGGCCGCAAGCAGCGGGTCGGCCGGATGCTACTGATGCACGCGAATTCCCGCGAGGATATCCAGGAGGCGCGGGCGGGCGACATCGTGGCCATCGCCGGCCTCAAGGACACCACCACGGGCGAGACCCTGAGCGATCCGGCGCATCCAGTGGTGCTGGAGCGGATGGAGTTCCCGGATCCGGTGATCGAAGTCGCGGTCGAGGCCAAGACCAAGGCCGATCAGGACAAGCTCTCCATCGCGCTCGCGCGGCTCGCCGAGGAGGATCCGTCGTTCCGCGTGACCGCTGATCCCGAGAGCGGGCAGACCGTGATCAAGGGCATGGGCGAGCTTCATCTCGACATCCTGATCGACCGCATGCGGCGCGAGTTCAAGGTGGGCGCCAACGTCGGCCAGCCCCAGGTCGCCTATCGCGAGACCATCGGCCGCGAGTCCACGGTCGATTACACGCACAAGAAGCAGACCGGCGGTGCCGGTCAGTTCGCGCGGGTCAAGGTCGTCCTGGAGCCGGTGGAGCCCGGCGAAGGCTTCGCGTTCGAGAGCGAGATCGTGGGCGGTGCCGTGCCCAGGGACTACATCCCCGCCGTCGAGAAGGGCATCGAGGAGGCGCGGCACGCCGGTATCGTCGCCGGCTTCCCGGTCATCGACTTCAAGGCGCGGCTCATCGACGGCGCGTCGCACGACGTCGATTCCAGCTCGCTCGCGTTCGAGATCGCGGCGCGCGCGGCGTTCCGCGAGGCCCTGCAGGGCGCGGCGCCGGCGTTGCTGGAGCCCATGATGAAGGTCGAGGTCGTGACACCCGAGGACTATCTGGGCGACGTGATCGGCGACCTCAATGCCCGGCGCGGGCATGTCGGCGGCATGGAGCCGCGCGGCAACGCCCAGGTGATTCGCGCCATGGTACCGCTCGCGACCATGTTCGGTTATGTCAACACCCTGCGCTCGCTCACCCAAGGGCGGGCGCAGTTCACGATGGAATTCGATCACTACGATCAGGTGCCCTCGGCTGTGTCGGACGAAGTCCGCGCCCGTTACGCCTGATCGCGTGACCACGACCAAGATCAAGACCTCCTGAGAGAGAGCACCGATGGCCAAGGAGAAGTTTGAGCGTACGAAGCCGCACTGCAACGTGGGCACGATTGGTCACGTTGACCATGGCAAGACGACGCTGACGGCGGCGATCACGAAGGTTCTGGGCGAGGCGGGCGGCGCGGAGTTCGTGTCGTTCGACGAGATCGACAAGGCGCCGGAGGAGCGCGAGCGCGGGATCACGATCGCGACGGCGCACGTCGAGTACGAGACGTCGAACCGTCACTACGCGCATGTCGATTGCCCGGGTCATGCGGACTACGTGAAGAACATGATCACGGGTGCGGCGCAGATGGACGGCGCCATCCTGGTGGTCTCTGCGGCGGACGGCCCGATGCCGCAGACGCGGGAGCACATTCTGCTTGCGCGCCAGGTGGGCGTTCCTGCGCTGGTCGTCTACATGAACAAGGTGGACATGGTCGACGACGAGGAGATTCTGGAGCTTGTCGAGCTTGAGGTTCGTGAGCTTCTGTCCGCGTATGAGTTTCCGGGCGACGACATCCCTGTGATCCGGGGTTCTGCGCTTGCGGCGCTTGAGGGTGGCGACGAGGCGACGGGCCGTGACTCGGTCCTGGAGCTGATGGCGGCGGTTGACGACTACGTGCCGCAGCCTGAGCGTCCGAAGGACCAACCGTTCCTGATGCCGATCGAGGATGTGTTCTCGATTTCGGGTCGTGGGACGGTTGTGACGGGCCGGATCGAGCGCGGTGTGGTGAAGGTCGGCGACGACGTGGGGATCATCGGGATTCGCGAGACGACGAAGACGGTCTGCACGGGCGTGGAGATGTTCCGGAAGCTGTTGGATCAGGGCGAGGCCGGGGACAACGTTGGCGTTCTACTTCGTGGGACGAAGCGCGATGAGGTCGAGCGCGGCCAGGTGTTGGCGGAGCCTGGGACGATCACGCCGCACACGCGATTTGAGGCGGAGACGTACATCCTGACGAAGGACGAGGGTGGGCGTCACACGCCGTTTTTCTCGAACTACCGTCCGCAGTTCTATTTCCGGACGACGGACGTTACGGGGACGATCGGGTTGCCGGACGGGACGGAGATGGTGATGCCGGGCGACAACGTGACGATGCAGGTTGATCTGATTGCGCCGATTGCGATGGACGAGGGCTTGCGCTTCGCCATCCGCGAGGGCGGGCGCACCGTCGGCGCCGGCGTCGTCGCCAAAATCGTCGAGTAGACCCAAACCGAGGCGGACAAGAGGCCGGGCACGCACGATGGCCATCGACAGCCAGAATATCAGGATCCGCCTCAAGGCGTTCGATCACCGGGTGCTCGACGCGTCCACGAGCGAGATCGTGAACACGGCCAAGCGCACCGGTGCGCAGGTGCGTGGCCCAATTCCGCTGCCGACCCGGATCGAGAAGTACACGGTGCTGCGCTCGCCCCACATCGACAAGAAGTCGCGCGAGCAGTTCGAGATCCGCACCCACAAGCGGCTGCTCGATATCGTCGATCCCACGCCGCAGACCGTCGATGCGCTGATGAAGCTCGATCTCGCGGCCGGCGTCGACGTCGAGATCAGGCTGTAGGAGGGCGTCATGGCCGGCCAGGCGGCAGTGCGCAGGCGCACGGGCGTGATCACCGAGAAGCTCGGCATGTCCCGCGTCTTCAACGACGCCGGCGAGCACGTGCCGGTGACCGTGCTGCGCGTGGACGGTTGTCAGGTCATCGCCCAGCGGACGCCTGATGCGGGCGGTTATGTCGCGCTCCAGCTCGGCGCCGGTCGGGTCAAGGTCAAGAACACCCCGCGTGCACTGCGCGGTCACTTCGCCAAGGCAAAGGTCGAGCCCAAGCGCCACGTGGCCGAGTTTCGGGTGAGCGAGGACGCTTTGGTGGATGTGGGCGCCACGCTCGGCGCCGATCACTTCGCCGCCGGCCAATTCGTCGATGCGGTCGGCACCTCCATCGGCAAGGGCTTCGCCGGCGGCATGAAGCGGCACAATTTCTCGGGCCTGCGCGCGAGCCACGGCGTCTCCGTCTCGCACCGCTCCCACGGTTCGACCGGCCAGTGCCAGGATCCCGGCAAGGTCTTCAAGGGCAAGAAGATGGCGGGCCAGCTCGGGAACGCACGCGCGACCGTGCAGAACCTCCAGGTGGTGGCGACGGACGCGTCTCGGGGCCTGATCATGGTCAAGGGCGGCGTCCCCGGCCCGAAGGGCGGCGTCGTGCTGCTCTCCGACGCGAAGAAGCGCAGCCTGCCGGACGATGTACCGTTTCCTGCAGGGCTCTTCGTACAGCCGGAACCGGAGCCGGCAGACCCTGAGCCTGAGGAGGACGTTCCCGCCGCCGAGGCTGAGGACGAGACCGCTGATGATGACAGCGGCGAGCCCGCCGAGGCGCAGGAGGAGGACGGCGACGAGGCTGCCGCCGAGGACGTTGCAGAGGGTGACGAGGAGGAGTCCTCGTGAAGGTCGACGTCATCGACTTCAAGGCCAAGCGCGTCGGCGAGATCGAGCTCGCGGACGAGGTGTTCGGCGTGCCCGTGCGGCCCGACCTGATGCAACGCACCGTGCGCTGGCAGCTCGCCAAGCGCCGCGCTGGCACGCACAAGACCAAGTCGGTGGCGGAGATCCGCGGGTCGACGCGCAAGCCCTTCAAGCAGAAGGGCACGGGCCGCGCCCGCGCGGGCTCTCGCCGCGCAGCGCACCATCGGGGCGGCGTGGCGATCTTCGGTCCCGTGCTGCGCGACCACGCCCACAAGCTGCCCAAGAAGGTGCGCAAGCTCGCGCTCAAGTCCGCGCTCTCCAGCAAGCGGGCGGACGGCAAGCTCTCGATCGTGGAATCCCTCGACCTCGGCTCGGCCAAGACCAGGGTGCTGGCCAATCGTATCGCGCGCCTCGGCTGGTCGTCTGCGCTGGTTATCGACGGCGACGAGATCGATGCCGGCTTCGCCCAGGCGGCCCGCAATCTGACCGGAATTCAGGTGCTCCCGCAGCTGGGCGCCAACGTCTACGACATCCTCCGCCGCGACCACCTGGTGCTGACCCGGAGCGCGGTGGAAAGCCTGCAAGCGAGGCTCGCATGAGCGTCGAGCCCAAAGAGCACTGGTACGACACGATTCTCGGTCCAGTCGTGACCGAGAAGTCGACTCAGGGCTCGATGTACAACCAGGTCACCTTCAAGGTGCGCACCGACGCGACCAAGCCTCAGATCAAGGAAGCCGTGGAAGGGCTGTTCGAGGTCAAGGTGAGGAAGGTCAACACCAGCATGGTCAAGGGCAAGGTCAAGCGCGGCCCTCGCGGCCGGCTGGGCAAGCGTTCGGATTGGAAGAAGGCGACGGTTTCGCTCGGCGAAGGCGATACCATCGACGTGATGACCGGGCTCTAGGCGATGGCACTCAAGAACTACAAGCCGACCACGCCGGGGCGCCGCCAGCTCATTCTGGTGGACCGCTCCGACCTCTGGAAGGGGAAGCCGGTCAAGAAGCTGACCGAAGGATTGAGCCAGAAGGGCGGGCGCAACAGCGACGGCCGCATCACCATGCGCCATCGCGGGGGCGGGCATAAGCGCCGCTACCGCAAGATCGACTTCAAGCGGCGCAAATTCGATGTGCCGGCGACCGTGGAGCGGCTCGAGTACGACCCCAACCGCTCGGCCTTCATCGCGCTGATCCGCTACGAAGACGGCGAACAGGCCTACATCCTCGCCCCGCAGCGGGTCTCACCGGGCGACAAGGTGGTTTCCGGCGACCGCTGCGACATCAAGCCCGGCAACGCGATGCCGATGAGCAACATTCCCGTCGGCACGATCATCCACAATGTCGAGATGAAGCCGGGGAAGGGCGGCCAGATCGCGCGCTCCGCCGGCAACTACGTGCAGCTGGTCGGCAAGGATCAGGGCTACGCTCAGCTCAGACTGCCGTCGGGCGAGCAGCGTATCGTCCATGGCCGATGTATGGCCACCATCGGCGCAGTCTCCAACCCGGACAATCAGAACACCAACCAGGGCAAAGCCGGCCGCATGCGCTGGCAAGGCCGGCGCCCCAAGGTGCGCGGCGTCGCCATGAACCCGGTGGACCATCCCCACGGCGGCGGCGAGGGCAAGTCCTCCGGCGGGCGGCATCCGGTCACTCCCTGGGGCGTGCCCACCAAGGGCAAGCGCACGCGCAGCAACAAGAGAACCGACCGCTTCATCATGCGGCGTCGGGGCAAGAAGTAGGGCAGGGGACAGTCTATGGCGCGTTCCGTATGGAAAGGCCCCTTCGTCGACGGCTATCTTCTCAAGAAGGCCGAAGAGGCGCGGGCGACAGGCCGCAAGGACATCATCCGCACCTGGTCGCGGCGCTCGACCATCCTGCCGCAGTTCGTGGGCCTCACCTTCGGCGTCTACAACGGGCGCAAATTCCTGCCCGTGCTGGTCAACGAGAACATGGTCGGCCACAAGTTCGGCGAGTTCTCGCCGACGCGGGTCTTCCACGGTCATGCCGGCGACAAGAGGGCACGGCGGGGCTGATCATGGGCAAGACCGCACGATCCCGGCGGCTCGGTGAGACCGAAGCCCAGGCGGTGATCCGGAACCTCCGGATCAGCCCGCAGAAGCTCGGCCTTGTCACCGAGACCATCCGCGGGCGTCCGGTGGGCGAGGCGCTGATCACGCTGGCGCATTCGCGCCGCCGCATCGCCGGCGACGTGCGCAAGTGCCTGCAGTCGGCGATCGCGAACGCGGAAAACAATCACGAGCTGGATGTGGACCGGCTCGTGGTCGCCGAAGCGACGGTCGGCAAGGGTTTGGTGATGAAGCGCTGGCGGCCCCGTGCACGCGGCCGGGTCGGGCGCGTGATGAAGCCGTTCAGCCATCTCACCATCGTGGTGCGCGAACGCGCCAAGGGGGCCTGATGGGTCAGAAGGTCAATCCCGTCGGGCTGCGTCTCGGCATCAACCGTACCTGGGATTCGCGCTGGTATGCCGACGACGACTATGCCCAGCTACTGCACGAGGACCTGCAGATCCGCAATTTCCTGTTCGATCGGCTGAACCAGGCGGGTATCGGGCGTATCGTCATCGAGCGCCCCGCCAAGAAGGCACGGATCACCATCCATACAGCCCGGCCGGGCGTCGTGATCGGCAAGAAGGGTGCTGACATCGAGCGGCTGCGTACCGACATCACCAAGATGACGGGAAGCGACGTTCATCTGAACATCGTCGAGATCCGCAAGCCCGAGATTGAGGCCAAGCTGGTGGCCGAGAACATCGCCCAGCAGCTCGTGCGACGCGTGGCGTTCCGACGGGCCATGAAACGGGCGGTGCAGTCCGCGATCAGGCTCGGCGCGCAGGGCATCCGCATCAACTGCGGCGGCAGGCTGGGCGGGGCCGAGATTGCGCGGACCGAGTGGTACCGCGAGGGCCGCGTGCCGCTCCACACGCTCCGGGCCGATGTGGACTTCGGGCTCGCCACGGCGCGCACGGCCTACGGCACTTGCGGTGTCAAAGTCTGGGTGTTCAAGGGCGAGATCATGGCGCACGACCCCATGGCGCAGGACAAGCGCGCCATGGAGCAGGCCACGCCCCGCTAGGGCCGGACGGGGACCGGGGACCGGATCATGCAGCAGCCGAAATCCACCAAGTACCGCAAGGCCCACAAGGGCCGCATCCACGGCAAGGCCAAGGGTGGCTCGCAGCTCAATTTCGGCGCCTACGGGCTCAAGGCGATCACGCCCGGCCGCATCACGGCACGCGAGATCGAGGCCGGCCGGCGCACCATCACGAGGCACATGAAACGTGCCGGCAAGATCTGGATCCGCATCTTCCCGGACGTGCCGGTCTCGACCAAGCCCGCCGAGGTGCGCATGGGCAAGGGCAAGGGCACGCCGGAATACTGGGTCGCCAAGGTGAAGCCCGGGCGCATCATGTTCGAGGTGGACGGCGTGCCGCGCGCGGTGGCGGAAGAGGCGTTCCGCCGTGCGTCCGCGAAGTTCAGGGTGCAGACCAGGGTCGTGACCCGGCTCGGCGAAGGGGCGTCCTGATGAACGGTGTCGAAGTCCGCCTCAAGACCGACGACGAGCTCAAGACGATGCTGCTCGCGTTGAAGAAGGAGGCGTTCAACCTGCGCTTTCAGCGGGCCTCCGGCCAGCTCGAGAACACCGCGCGCATGCGCGCCGTGAGGCGCGACGTGGCTCGCATCAAGACGATCGTTGCCGAGCGCAAGCGCGCTGCCGGCGGCGAAGCCTGAGGATCTGGGAGATGGGTGAAGGAGAGCTGGCATGCCGCGCCGTGTAATGCGGGGAACCGTGGTCGGCGACAAGGCGGACAAGACCGTCGTCGTCCGCGTCGACCGCCGCGTCATGCATCCGCTCTACAAGAAGGTCGTACGCCGCTCCAAGCGCTACACCGCGCATGACGACGGCAACAGTCACAAGGTCGGCGACATCGTGCAAATTCGCGAGTGCGCCCCCATCTCCAAGCGCAAGCGCTGGATCGTGCTCGACGATGCCGGCGCCGAGCAGGGCTGAACGGCGCGGTAGAGAGCGGAAGGGTCGAGTGACATGATTCAGATGCAGACGAATCTGGATGTCGCCGACAATTCCGGTGCGAGACGCGTGCAGTGCGTGAAGGTGCTGGGCGGGTCGAAGCGCAAGACCGCGTCGGTGGGCGATACGATCGTGGTTACGGTCAAGGAAGCGATTCCGCGCGGCAAGGTGCGCAAGGGCGAGCTTCACCGCGCCGTCATCGTGCGCACCGCCAAGGAAATCAGGCGCCCGGACGGCAGCGCGATCCGCTTCGACCGCAATGCGGCCGTCCTCATCACCGCCCAGGGGGAGCCGATCGGCACCCGCATCTTTGGGCCGGTGACCCGCGAGCTCCGTCAGCGCCGGTACATGAAGATCATCTCACTCGCGCCCGAAGTGCTGTAGGCCGCCATGCGCAAGCGAAAGATACGCAAGGATGACGAGGTCATCGTCCTGACCGGGCGAGACAAGGGCAAGCGCGGCGCCGTGCTTCGGATCATCACCAAGACCGACCGCGTTCTCGTCGAGGGCGTCAACGTGACCAAGCGCCACGTCAAGCCGACTCAGGGCGATCCGCAGGGCGGTATTGTCGAACGCGAGGCGCCGATCCATATATCGAACGTGGCGCTGGTCGATCCCGAGAGCGATCGGCCGACCCGGGCGCGCTACAAGAATCTCGAGGACGGGCGCAAGGTGCGCGTCGCCGCCCGCTCGGGGGAAGTGATCGATGTCTGAAGCGAACGGCCAGAACGGCGGCCAGGTGAACGGCGAGGCGAAGGGCCCGAGCCGGCTGAAATTGCTCTACGAGAGCGAGATCAGGCCCGGTCTGATGCAGCAGTTCGGCTACACCAACATCATGCAGGCGCCGAAGCTGGACAAGATCGTGATCAATATGGGCGTCGGCGAAGGGGCCACGGACAACAAGAAGATCGATGCCGCGGTTCAGGACATGACGCTGATCGCGGGCCAGAAGCCGATCGTCACCAGGGCGCGCAAGTCGGTCGCCGCATTCAAGGTGCGCACCGGGATGCAGGTCGGCTGCAAGACCACGCTCCGACGGGAGCGGATGTACGAGTTCCTCGACCGGCTGGTGACGATTGCGCTGCCGCGGGTGCGCGACTTTCGCGGCCTGTCGGCCCGCGCCTTCGACGGCCGGGGCAACTACGCATTAGGCCTCAAGGAGCAGATCATCTTTCCCGAGATCGACTACGACAAGGTCGATCAGGTGCGTGGGTTGAATGTCGTCATTTGCACGACGGCGAGGACCGATGACGAGGGCCGGGCGCTACTCGCCGGCTTTCAGATGCCGTTCGTCGGCCAGTAAGGGCAGAGGGCCAGGCTGAGAGATGGCGAAAAAGAGCACGATCGAGAAGAACAAGCGGCGCCAGCGGATGGCGAAGCGGGATGCGGCCAAGCGGGCGGATCTGCGCGCCATCGTGCGCGACCGTTCGCTGCCGGCGGAAGAGCGCTTCGCGGCGCAGCTCAAGCTCGCAAAGCTGCCGCGCAACGGCGCGCAGGTGCGGGTGCGGAACCGCTGCGGGCTGACCGGCCGGCCGCGCGGCAACTACCGCAAGTTCGGGCTCTCGCGCATCGCTCTGAGGGAACTCGCCTCGGCGGGCCAGGTGCCCGGCATGGTCAAATCGAGCTGGTGAGGCGCAGGCCATGATGACCGACCCCCTGGCGGACATGCTGACCCGTATTCGGAACGGGCAGCAGGCACGCAAGTCCGCTGTTCTGTCGCCGGCGTCCAAGCTGCGCGCTGGCGTGCTCGACGTGCTTCAGCGGGAAGGCTACATCCGCGGCTACTCGGCGGCGGAGTCGGACACCGGCAAGCCGGCGTTCTCGATCGAGCTCAAGTACCAGGAAGGCCGCCCGGTGATCGCCGAGCTCCATCGGGTGTCGAAGCCCGGACGGCGGGTCTATTCGGGCATCAAGGACCTGCCGCGATACTACGGCGGCCTCGGAATCTCCATTCTGTCGACGCCGCGCGGCGTGCTCTCGGACAACGAGGCGCGCCAGCAGAACGTCGGCGGCGAAGTGCTCTGCCGGGTGTTCTGAGATGTCCCGCGTCGGCAAGAATCCGGTTCCCGTACCCGACGGCGTCGAGGTGACGATCGACGGCACTGCGGTCGCAGTGAGCGGCAAGCTGGGCCGCCTCGAGGCCACCATCGCGTCCGAAGTGAGCGCCGTGCTCGAAGGCGGCCAGGTCTCGGTCACGCCGCGCGGGGACGACAAGCGCTCGCGTCAGTTGTGGGGGCTGACCCGGAGCATCATCAACAACATGGTCGTTGGTGTGAGCCAGGGCTTCCACAGGGACCTGCAGATCGAGGGCGTCGGCTACCGGGCCGCGGTCGAAGGCCGCACTCTGACGCTCGATCTCGGCTACAGCCACCGGATCCGCTACCCCATTCCCGATGGCATCGAGATCGCGTGCGAGCGGCCGACGGCGATCAGGGTCGCCGGCTATGACCGCCAGGCGGTCGGCCAGGTCGCCGCCGAGATACGTGCCTTCCGCAAGCCCGAGCCATACAAGGGCAAGGGTATCCGCTATGTCGGCGAGTACGTCCGACGCAAGGAGGGCAAGAAGAAGTAACCATGAGCAGGACCGACTTCGATAAGCGCAAGCAACGGGTGCGGTTCAGGCTGCAGGCAGCCGCCGGCGGCAGGCCGCGACTCTCGGTCTTCCGCTCCAACCGCCACATTTACGCCCAACTCATCGACGATGGAGAGGGCAGGACCGTGGCTGCCGCATCGACGATGGAAGGTGCGCTGCGCAGCCAGAATGGGGCGGACCGCGAGGCCGCGGGCCGTGTCGGCGCACTCATTGCCGAGCGTGCGCTGGCGGCCGGGCACAAGGAGGTCGTGTTCGACCGTGGCGGATACCAGTATCACGGGCGCGTGAAAGCGCTCGCCGAGGCGGCCCGCGAAGGCGGCCTCTCTTTCTAGGAGGAAGGGCCCGGTATGGCACGACCAGGCATGGAGCGGGATCGAGATCGGGATCGCGGCGGTCGCGGACGTGACCGCGAAGAGCCCGAGCTTCTGGACAAGCTGGTCAGCATCAACCGCGTCGCCAAGGTGGTGAAGGGCGGCCGGCGCTTCGGCTTCTCGGCGCTCGTCGTGGTCGGCGACCAGCGCGGGCGCGTCGGCGGCGGCTCGGGCAAGGCGCGGGAAGTGCCGGAGGCCATCCGCAAGGCCACCGAGCAGGCCCGGCGCCGCATGGTCCGCGTGCCGCTTCGCGAGGGGCGCACACTTCATCACGACGTTCAGGGCCGCTTCGGCGCGGGCAAGGTGATCATCCGCGCAGCGCCACCCGGCACCGGCATCATCGCTGGCGGGCCGATGCGCGCCGTGTTCGAGATGCTGGGCGTGAAAGACGTGGTCGCCAAGTCGGTGGGCACGTCGAACCCGCAGAACATGGTCAAGGCGACCTTCGATGCGCTCGGGCGCTGTCACTCTCCGCGCGCCGTGGCCGCCAAGCGCAACCGCACGGTGGGCCAGATCTTCGGCCAGAGCGACTCCGCCAAGGAGCAGAGGGAGCAGGCGTAGGCCATGGTACGGAGCAAGAAGGCCGCGGCGGCGCCCAAGGTGCGGGTGACCCAGATCGGCAGCCCTATCGGCCGGCCGGCGAACCAGCGCGCCACCCTGGTGGGCCTCGGCCTGAACAAGATGCACCGGAGCCGCGTGCTCGAGGACACGCCCTCGGTGCGCGGCATGATCGACAAGATTCCGCACCTCGTGCGGGCCGAGCCGGTGGACGCGGAGGCTGAGTGATGAGGCTGAACGAACTCGCTGACCGCGCCGGCGCGTCCAAGAAGGGGCGCAGGCTCGGGCGGGGCATCGGCTCAGGCCGCGGCAAGACCTCGGGACGCGGCCACAAGGGCCAGAAGTCGCGGGCCGGCGTTGCCCTCAAGGGCTTCGAGGGCGGCCAGATGCCGCTCTATCGGCGCCTGCCCAAGCGGGGCTTCACCAACGCCCGCTTCCGCAAGACCTTCGAGACCGTCAACATCGGGCGCTTGCAGGAGGCGATCGAGAGCGGGCGGATCGACGCGGGCGCTCCCGTGACCGAGGCCGCACTGGCTGCGGCCGGGCTCACGCGCGGGCGGCACGGCGTGCGTCTGCTCGCCAAGGGCCGGATCGAGAGCGCCGTCACCGTAGAGGTCACGGGCGCGTCGAAGGCGGCCATCGCCGCGGTCGGGGCGGCCGGCGGCTCGGTGACCCTGAGCGGGGCGGTTGAGGCCGAGAAAGCGGCCGAGGAAACGGCAGAGGACGCCTAACGAACGTGGCTTCGGCGGCCGAACAACTCGCTGCGAACCTCAACTTCGGGGCCTTCGCCAAGGCGAAAGAGCTTCAGAAGCGCCTGCTGTTCACGCTCGGCGCCCTGATCATCTACAGGCTGGGCACCTACATACCCATCCCCGGCATCGACCCGGTGGTGCTGGACGAGGTGTTCCAGCAGCAGGCCGGCGGCATCCTCGGCATGTTCAACATGTTCGCCGGCGGCGCGCTCGGGCGCATGACCATCTTCGCGCTCAACATCATGCCGTACATCTCGGCCGCCATCATCATCCAGCTGATGACG
This sequence comes from Alphaproteobacteria bacterium, assembly GCA_965220745.1. Classification (GTDB taxonomy): domain Bacteria; phylum Pseudomonadota; class Alphaproteobacteria; order UBA828; family UBA828; genus WTGU01. Next base: position 417,434 of record CBDCQT010000005.1, read on the forward strand.
ACGGTCTCGCCGCATCTCGCCCAGCTCAAGAAGGAAGGCGAGGCCGGGCGCAAGAAGATCAACCAGTACACCCGCTACGGCACCGTGTTCCTGGCCGCGCTGCAGGCCTTCGGCATCTCATCGGGCCTCGAGGGCTACAGCGGACAGAGCGGCGATCTGGTGCTGGATCCAGGCGGGTTCTTCCGCCTGACCACGGTGGTGACGCTGACCGGCGGCACCATCTTCCTCATGTGGCTGGGTGAGCAGATCACCGCCAGAGGGGTCGGCAACGGCATATCGCTGATCATCTTCGCCGGCATTGTGGCGGAGCTTCCGGGCGCGCTCGCGAGCACGCTGGAGCTCGGCCGAACCGGTGCGCTCTCTGCGGTCGTGCTCATCGCGCTCTTCATCATGGCGATCGCCGTCATCGGCTTCATCGTCTTCATCGAGCGGGCGCAGCGCCGCATCGTGGTTCAGTATCCCAAACGACAAGTGGGCCGCCGAATGTTCGGCGGCGAGCAAACCCATCTGCCGTTGAAGGTCAACACCGCCGGCGTGATTCCGCCGATCTTCGCAAGCTCGATCCTGCTGCTGCCGATCACCGCGCTCAGCATCAACGCAGGCTCCGGGCCTGAGTGGCTGACGGCGCTGACCAGCTATCTCGGGCGCGGCCAGCCGATCTACATGATCATCTACGCGGCGGCGATCATCTTCTTCACGTATTTCTACACCTCGGTCGTCTTCAATCCCGAGGACACGGCCGACAATTTGAAGAAGAACGGCGGTTTCATACCCGGAGTCCGTCCAGGCAAGAACACCGCGGAATATCTCGACTACGTGCTGACCCGGCTGACCTTCTGGGGCGCGCTCTATCTCGCGTCGGTCAGCCTGCTGCCCGAGCTCCTGATCTCCCAGTACGCAGTGCCGTTCTATTTTGGCGGCACGAGTCTGCTCATCGTCGTCACCGTCACCATGGATACGGTGGGACAGATCCAGTCCCACCTCCTCGCCCATCAGTACGAAGGGCTGATCAAGAAAGCGAAGCTCCGAGGGAGCCGGCGTTGAACCTGATCCTTCTCGGCCCACCGGGGGCGGGCAAGGGCACGCAGGCGCAGCGGCTGGTCGAGCGTTTCGGCATTGTCCAGCTTTCCACGGGCGACATGCTGCGGGCGGCGGTGAAAGCCGGCACGGCGCTCGGAACCCAGGCCAAGGTGATCATGGAGGCAGGCGAGCTGGTGCCGGACGCGCTCATGGTCGCCCTGATTGCGGAGCGCATCGATGAGCCGGACTGCGCCAACGGCTTCATCCTCGACGGGTTCCCGCGCACGGTGGCGCAGGCCGACGCGCTGGATCGCATGCTGGCCGAGCGAGAGCTCGCGCTCGACAGAGTGGTCGCCATGGAGGTCGACGAGGAGGCGCTGATCGAGCGTATCGTCGGCCGCTTCTCCTGCGCCGACTGCGGCGCCGGCTACCACGACCAGTTCAAACGGCCGAGGCAAGAGGGCGTCTGCGACCACTGCGGCAGCAGAAATTTCACGCGCCGGGCGGACGACAACCGCGAGACCATGATCGCGCGCCTTGCCGCCTACCACGAGCAGACGGCGCCGATCATCCCGCACTACGAGGCCGGCGGCCGCTTCGCCCGGGTCGATGGCTCCGGCGGAATAGACACCATCACGGCGGCCATCGTCGCCGCTCTTCAGGACTGAGGCGCAGCGCGGGCCGCCGCCCGCGCCCGGCGCTGCCGTTGCCATGCCCCGCAAGAGACTGACGCATTTGAAAGCGCGGCGCGCGATCATCGACGCCGCCCTCAAGACCGACAAAATTGGCCTCAATCACGGGACCGCGGGCAACATCGGATTCCGGGTGGGCGAGAGGTTCCTGGTTACGCCCTCCGGCCTCTATTACGACACGATGACGCCCGCCGACATCGTCGAGATGGATTTCGGCGGCCGCCAGTGGGGTGCGCGAATCCCCACCAGCGAATGGCGCTTCCACCGCGATATCTTCGCCTCGCGGCCGGATGTAAACGCGATCCTTCACAGTCATTCGGTTCATTGCACCGCGCTCGCCGTGCACGGCATGGAGATTCCGGCTGTTCACTACATGGTAGGAACCGCGGGAGGCACAACCATCCGCTGCGCGCCCTACCGCACGCCCACGACCCAGGCGCTCTCCGACGTCGCCGTCGAGGCGCTCAAGGATCGGCGCGCCTGCCTGCTACAAAATCACGGCGCCATCGTCCTGGGTGAGACGCCGGATGACTGCGTCAACCTGCTCGTCGAGGTCGAGTATCTGGCGGAGCTCTACTGCCGCACGCTGGCCATCGGCGCTGCCACTGGCAATGACCCGAAGATCATCTCACAGCGCAAGATGGCCGAGGTGCTGGAAATGTTGAAGACCTACGGCCAGCAGCCGGACCCCGACAGCGCGGGGTAGGGGGCGAAGGCCCAACCGACGGCGCCCGCCCGTCACCGCCGATCAGACCGTTTGCCCACCGTCCTGCCGCGAGGGAGTCATGGACCACGAGACTGACACGCACGGGATTCCGCTCACCGCGCTCCGGCAGGACTACGCCTTCAAGGCGGTCGATGACTACAACGTCCGCATGTACATCCTGCCGCACCTAGTCGATCCGGAAAGCCGCGCCAGGATCATCGCCGAGCACAAGGCCGACCCGCTCTACAGCCCGACCCGGCCGGGGGAGCCCGCGCCAGTCTACAGCCAGGTCCTGGTCCGCCTGATCGACAAGCTCCGCGTGGTGCCGACCGCGGGCAAGCACATCATCGTCGAGACCGAGCCCGGCAGCGAGTACACCATCGCGCTGCTGCCGGCGTCGCGCGGCGAGACCGTCGTGCTCACCGAGGAGACCTACGCGACCAGGGGCGAGGCCGACCACGCGATCTTCCTCAAGCGGCTGAAGGCGCTCCTCGTTTCCTACGGCATCGAGATGTAGGGGCGCGATCCGATGAGCGACAAGCAGGACCGCATGCTCCGCATCACCGGCTACTCGGACCGCCTCTCGGTCCGGCCGGGCGAGGTGATTACCTTCTACGTCCATTCCGAGGAGAACGAGGCCTACGAGGCGCAGATCGTGCGCCTGATTCACGGTGACACGAGCCCCGAAGGCCCCGGCTTCAAGGAAGAGCCGGTGGAGGCGGCTGTGAACGGCGCGTATCCCGGCGCCCATCAGCGGATCGACGCCGGCAGCTACATCGTCGTGCCGCACGACGCGCGGCTCGCGGTCGAGAGCTTCACCCTCTGCGCCTACGTCTACCCCACGCTGCCGGCGCTCGGGATGCAGGGCCTGCTCACCAAGTGGAACGAGGCGGACGGCACGGGCTTCGGCCTCTTCATCGACGAAAACGCCACGCTCTGCCTGCGGATCGGCCGGGGCGCCGGCGCCGAGGAGCGGGTCTCTAGCGGGCGCCCGCTCTTCCGCAACGTCTGGTACCAGGTGAGCGCCGCCTACGATGCGGAGAGCGGGCGGGTCCGGCTGGTCCAGCGGCCTTGGGTGACGCAGGCCAACGGCGGCTTCGGCATGAGCCTGATTCACCCGCTGGAGGACACGGCGGCCGAGGTCGAAACACACGTCAAACCCGGCCCGCCGGCGCCCAACGCGTGCCCGTTCCTGATGGCCGCGAGCGTGGCCGAGCCGGCTTCGGGCCGCACCATCTTCGGTGCCCACTTCGCGGGGCTCGCCGAGCCCTGGCCGCTCCCGATCCACACCCACAAGTTCAACGGCCGGCTGGATCGCCCCAAGCTCGCGAACCGGGCGCTGGCCCAGGCGGAGATCGACGCCCTCCTCGCCGGCCCCGGCATCGGCCATCTGCCGCTCGCCGCCCGCGACTCGGTTGTCGGCGCCTGGGATTTTAGCGCCAACATCCGCGACAACGCAGCCTCGACCGAAATCGTCGATACGGGCTCCTTCGCGCTGCACGGCCGCGGCGTCAACATGCCGGTGCGCGCCATGCCGGGGTTCAACTGGACCTCGGACTACATGAGCTACCGCCACGGGCGCGAGGAATACGGCGCCATCCATTTCCACGACGAATCCGTGGACGACGCACGCTGGGAGCCCGCCTTCACCTTCACGGTGCCGGACGACCTGAAGAGCGGCGTCTACGCGGCGCGGCTGCGGATCGGCGGCGTCGAATCGCCCGAGACCGAGGACTATCTGCCCTTCTTCGTCCGCCCGCCGGCGAGCGGACCCACCGCGCGCATCGCGCTGGTGATGTCGACGGTGAGCTACCTCGCCTACGCCAACGACAATCTCGGCGTGACCTCCCCGGTGGCCCAGCTGCTCACCGCCCGCGCGCCGATGCTGCAGCCGAGCGACCTGCTGCTGAACAAGAAGGAGGGCTACGGCCTCGGCACCTATTCCACCTATCGGGACGGCTGGGGCGTCACCGACTCCTCGGCGCTTCGGCCGATCCTCAACATGCGACCCAAATACTCGCACCTCTTCTCACCCTCGGTCTGGCAGTTCAATGCCGACCTCCACCTGGTCGACTGGCTGGAGGCGATGGGCTATGCGGTCGATATCCATACCGAGGAGGACGTGCATCGGGAGGGCGTCGGTCTGCTCAGCCAGTACCGCGTGGTGCTGACCGCCCACCATCCGGAATACGTCTCCGAGCAGATCATGGACGCCTACCAGGAATACCAGCTTCGGGGCGGGCGCTGGCTCTATCTCGCGGCCAACGGCTTCTACTGGGTGACCGAGTTCCACCCGGACAACCCGAACCTGGTCGAGGTGCGGAAGGGCGATCAGGGTTCCCGCGCCTGGACCGGCATGCCCGGCGAATACTGCAACGCCTTCGACGGCAAGCACGGCGGTGCCTGGCGCATTCGCGGGCGGCCGATGGCGAACCTGCTGGGCGTGAGCTTCACCTCGTTCGGGCTGACGCAATCCTCCTATTACCGCCGCGCGCCGGACAGCGAGCGTGACGAGTGCGCCTGGATCTTCGAGGGCGTCGGCCGGGACGAGCCGATCGGAGATTTCGGCCTGATCGGCGGCGGTGCTGCGGGCCTGGAGCTCGACCGCGCCGATCTCGAGCTCGGCACGCCGCACCGCGCCTTCCTGCTGGCCCATTCGGAAGGCCATTCAGACATCTTCGTACCGGTGACCGAGGAGATCACCTACTCATCGCGCGGCCAGCTTCTCACCGGCACCGGCGAGACCAACCCGAAGATCCGCGCGGACATGGTCTACTTCAAGACGCCGCAGGAGGGCGCGGTCTTCTCGGTGGGCTCAATGGCCTGGTGCGGCTCGCTCTCCCACAACGGCTACGACAACAACGTCTCCCGCATCACCAGGAACGTGATCGATGGCTTCCTGCGCGCAGGCCCGCTGCCCTGATATCAACTCCATTGAACGGCCCGCTGGCGGCGGATACCATCGCGTGAGGGTGGCGAAACAGGGAGTTCAGGCCATGGCACACGATCACGCCCACAACGCGCCTCCATCCGAGACGGCGATGCGCGTGAAGGCTCTGGAGACGCTCCTCACCGAGAAGGGTCTGCTCGACCCCGCCGCCATCGACGCACTGGTCGAGACCTACGAGACCAAGATCGGCCCGCGCAACGGCGCCAAGGTGGTGGCCCGGGCGTGGACCGACCCGGACTACAAGCAGAGGCTGCTCGAAGACGGGAGCGCGGCGATCGCCGAGCTCGGCTTCAGCGGCGTGCAGGGCGAGGACATGGTGGTCGTCGAGAACACCGACGACGTGCACAACCTGGTCACCTGCACGCTCTGCTCCTGCTATCCGTGGCCGACGCTGGGGCTGCCGCCCATCTGGTTCAAGAGCGCCCCCTACCGGGCTCGCTCGGTCATCGACCCGCGCGGCGTGCTCGAGGAATTCGGCGTCGAGCTCTCCGACGACGTCGAGGTGCGGGTGTGGGACAGCAGCGCCGAGCTCCGCTACCTGGTCCTGCCGCAGCGCCCGGCCGGGACGGAAGGCCTGAGCGAGGTCGAGCTGGCGGCGCTGGTGACCCGCGATTCCATGATCGGCACGGCGCTGGTCGAAGCGCCCGCGAGCTGACCGGCGGTTCCGAAGGGAGCACAGCGATGAACGGCATCCATGACATGGGCGGCATGCAGTGCATGGGCCCGATCGTCCGCGAGGAGAACGAGCCCCAGTTCCACGAGGGGTGGGAAGGCCGGGTCTTCGGCATGTTCTTCACGAACTTCGCCGAGGGCCACTTCAACGTGGACATGTTCCGCCACGCCATCGAGCGGATGGGCCCGGCCGAGTATCTTGAGACCTCGTATTACGAGCACTGGCTGCACGTCTACGAGACCGTGCTGGTGGAGCGGGGCATCCTGACCCAGGCCGAGATCGACGAGAAGATTGCCAGCCTTCGCGAAGCGGGAGGATCGTGATGCCAACGCTGACGCCTGAGATGGTCCCGGGTCTGGTCGCCGGCGGCGCGTCCTGCCGGATGGATGTGGACGTCGCGCCGAAGTTCAAGGTCGGCGACGCGGTCAAGGCCCGCGACATCAACCCCGTGTCCCACACCAGGCTGCCGCGCTACATCCGCGGCAGGACCGGACGGATCGCGCGCGATCACGGCGTCTTCGCGTTCCCGGACACGTCGGCCGCATCGGGCACCCACTGCGACCCGCAGCACGTCTACAGCGTCCGCTTCGAGGGGAGCGAGCTCTGGGGCGACCACGCGAACGCGAACGCCTGCGTCTACATCGATCTCTTCGACGACTATCTCGATAGCGCATGAGCGACGCGCCATCGGCCGACGACCTGCCGAAGCTTCCCTGGGAGGCTGAAGACGGGCCGGTCTTCAAGGAGCCGTGGGAGGCGACCGCCTTCGCCATGGCAGTGCGGCTGTCGGAGGCCGGCAAGTTCACCTGGTCGGAGTGGGTCGATTATCTCTCGGCGGAGATCGCGGCGGCGAAGCGGAGCGGCGATCCCGATCTCGGCGATCGCTACTACGAGCACTGGCTGAGCGCGCTCGAGAAGCTCGTGATCGACAAGGGCCTCGGTTCGGAGGCGGAGCTTGCCGGCCTCAAGCATGACTGGACCGAGGCGACGATCCACACCCCCCACGGCCAGCCCATCGAACTGAAAAAGCGGGCACCGGCCACCTGATCGAGCAGGCGCCGGCGCCGCCCCGATACGATTGCGCCGGTCGGCGCAGCGAGGAGACGACAAGTGCCAGGACCGCTCGACGGCTACCGAGTCATCGACCTCACGTCGATGGTCTCCGGCCCCTTCGCCACCATGATGCTGGGCGACCAGGGCGCCGAGGTGATCAAGGTGGAGTCCATCGGCCAGGGCGATCACACGCGCACGGGCAGCAACCGCTCCAACGGGCTCGCCTCGGGCTTCCTCAACGTCAACCGCAACAAGCGCTCCATCGCCGTCAACCTGAAGGACCCGCGCGGGCGGGACGCCGTGATCCGGCTCGCGAAGAGTGCCGACGTCTTCATCCAGAACTTCCGGCCGGGCGTGGTCGAGCGGCTGGGGGTCGGCGAGCCGGAGATTCGGGCGGTGAACGAGCGCATCATCTACGTCTCGATCAACGGGTTCGGCGAGAGCGGCCCCTACGCGCACAAGCGGGTCTATGACCCGATCATCCAGGCCGCGTCGGGTCTGGCGTCGGTCCAGGGCGGCTCGGACGATGCGCGCCCCCGCCTGGTGCGCACCATCCTGCCCGACAAGCTGACCGGCGTGACCGCAGCGCAGGCTGTCACCGCCGCGCTGCTCGCCCGCGAGCGCACGGGCGAGGGCCAGCACGTGCGCCTCTCCATGCTCGATGCCGTGGTTTCGTTCCTCTGGGCGTCGGACATGGGCGGCCAGACCTTCCTCGAACAGGCGCCGACGGAGCAGCGAGCCGCGAGCTTCATCGACCTCATCTACGAGACGAAGGACGGCCACATGAGCGTCGCGGTGATGAGCGACCGCGAGTGGGTCGGGCTCACCCGTGCGCTGGAGCGGCCCGAGTGGCTGGAGGACGCGCGCTTCAAGACGCCGGCGCTCCGCGACGAGAATATCGACGATCGCCTCTCGCTCACCCAGGAGGTGCTGCGCGGCCGGACCACCGATGAGTGGATGGAGCGGCTGGAGGCCGAAGGTGTGCCCTGCGCGCCGGTGCTGACCCGGAGCGCACTGGTCGAGCACCCGCAGGTCGCCGCCGCCGGCACGCTCGTCGAAGCCGACCATCCCGTCGCCGGCAGGATGCGCCAGGCGCGGCCTGCGGCCCGCTTCGAGGCGACGCCCAGCGCAATCCGCTGCGGCGCGCCTCTGCTCGGCGAGCACACCAACGAGCTGCTCGCCGAGGCCGGGCTTTCCGCCAACGAGATCGCCGCGCTGCACGACGCCGGCGTCGTCGCCTGAGACCCCCACGGTCTCCATGAGCTGGGAGAAGGAGGTCGCCGAGCTCGCGCGCAAGCGGGCGCTCGCCCAGGCCCAGGGCGGGGAGGAGGGCGTCGCTCGCCAGCACGCCAGGGGGCTGCTGACGATCCGCGAGCGGATCAACGCCATGCTCGACGGCGGCTCCTTTCAGGAGCTGGGCGGCGCCTCGGGCGACGCCACCCGTGACGGCCAAGGGCGGCTTACAGACTTCTCGCCGGCCAACTTCGTGCTCGGCTTCGGCACGGTCGACGGGCGCCGCTGCGTCATCGGCGGCGAGGACTTCACCCTCCGAGGCGGCTCGCCCAACGAAGCCGGCTTGCGCAAGAGCGTCTATGCGGAGGAGCTCGCCTGCACCTACCGCGTGCCTCTGGTGCGCCTGCATCAGGGCGCGGGCGGCAGCGTCGCCGGCTCCGGCTCGAAGACGGTGGGCACACCGGTCAACGCCGCGCCGCGCTTCGCGTCCGTGGCGCGCGCGATGGCCACCGTGCCGGTCGCCTCGGCGGCGCTCGGTGCGGTCGCGGGCCTGCCTGCAGCGCGCCTCGTGGCCTCGCACTTCTCGGTGATGACCGAAGCGTCACAGGTGCTGGTCGCGGGCCCCGCCGTGGTCGCGCGTGCTCTCGGCCGCCGCCCGAGCAAGGAGGCGCTCGGCGGCGCGGCGGTCCATGCCAGGAACGGCGTGGTCGACAACCTGGTGGCTGACGAGCCCGCGGCCTTTGCCGAGATTCGGCGCTTTCTCAGCTACTTGCCGCCGAACGTCTGGGAGCTTGCCCCCTGCACGGCGGCCGACGATCCGGCGGACCGCCGCGCCGAGGAGCTGATCGAGATCGTGCCGCGCAACCGGCGCAAGCTCTACGACATGCGGCGCGTGATCGCGCTGGTGCTGGACGAGGGCTCGTTCTTCGAGATCGGCCGGCTCTACGGGCAAGGCACGATCACCGGCCTCGCCCGGCTCGCGGGCCAGCCGGTCGGCGTGCTCGCCAACGACTGCTGGCACCTGGCCGGCGCGATGACCGCAGCGGGCTCGCAGAAGACGCGCCGCTTCATCGAGCTCTGCGACACCTTCCACCTGCCAATCGTGAGCCTGGTGGACGAGCCCGGCTTCATGCTGGGGACGGAGGCGGAGAAGGCCGGCACGATCCGCTTCGGCACCGCCGCCGTGCTGGCGGCAGCGAGCTCAGTGGTGCCTTGGGCGTCGGTGATCGTGCGCAAGGCACACGGCGTCGCCGTGGCCGCGCACTTCGGCCCGGACGGGTTCGTCGTCGCCTGGCCCTCTGCCGAGATGGGGGCGCTCCCGGTGGAGGGCGGCGTGGCGGTGGCCTTCGGCCGCCAGATCGCCAGGGCCGACGATCCCATAGCGGAGCGCGAGCGGCTGGAGGAGGAGATGCTCACGCGGCAGTCTCCGGTGCCGCGCGCGGAGAGTTTTTCGTTCCACGAGCTGATCGATCCACGCGAGACCCGCCCGGTGCTCTGCGACTGGATCGCCTGCGTCCAGCCGCTGCTCCCGAACCTGAAGGGCCCGACGAGCTTTCCCGTGCGGCCTTAGTTCGCCATCGCTCGAGCGCTCTCTCCAAGCGAGCGGCTGAAGGGGCAATCCGGTTTCAAGGATATGCGCTCGTTCGCGAGCGCCTGCGCGAGGCCGTGCTGGCCGTCGCGCATCGCCGCCTCCGTCAGCGTGCGGTGGACGATGTCGCGCTGGGCGTGGCTGCCGCCGAAAGCCTGGGCCCGGTAGCGCACCGGCAACAGCAGGTCTACCGTCTCGCCGTAACGCTCGGCGCCGAAGGCGCGGACGCCGCGCAGGATGGGCAGCCCGACCTCGCGAGTCATGCGGGCGTTGGTGCCCGACCCCTCCGCGGTCTCCGCCGCCACCCGCTCCAGGGCGTCGGCGGCCTGGTCCCGGCCGGTCGCGACGTAGGCCATTATCGCGTGCATGTCGTTGAACGCGTAGAAGCCGTGCTCGGCCACCGTCTCGTAGGTCGCGGCCAGCTCTTCGTAGCGCCCGCCGGTATCGATCCCGCGCAGGCGGAGGCGCCAGAGCAGCGCGGCGGCATCCAGCATCTCGAGCTGAATTTCCGAGGGCTCGGGCCTGAGCGCGCCGTCGTAAATCTCCAACACCCGGTCGAAGCGATCGTTGTCGAGATTGAAGAGCGCGACGTGCCACCAGTTGTGGAAGGCGAAGCCGTTGTCGTCCTGCGCCCAGTGGGCCTTGCGCCCTTCCATGAAGGCGATGCCTTCCTCCTGCCGGGCCTGCATCTCCATGATGTGGCAGACCGCATGCTGGGCCCAGCAGTCGTCCGGCTCCAGCTCGATGGCCTGCCGGCCGGCGTCCTCCGCCGCGCCGTAGTCCCCGCACTCTTCGAGGCCGAAGGCGGCCATGCCGAGCAGGAAGCCGTATCCGGGGTCGTCCCGGCTGTAGGCCGGGAGCGCGCGGGCGACGCGGCCGCGCAGGTTGTCCCGGTTGCCGAGGAAGAAGTCGGAGAGATGGCCGACCTGGAGCGCCACCACATCGCGCGGCTCGTCGGCGACGACGCGATCCAGCCGCGCCGCCATCCCGTCCCAGTCGCCGGCGGCCCAGTCCGCGATCGCCGCGATGTGGGCGCGTTCGCGCTCCGTCGCCGTGCCCGCAAGCTCGCCGAGGCGGCCAAGCATCGCCTTGACGTCGGGCAGCACGGTCTTCTCCCAGAGCATGGTGTGCATCTCGGCGCGGAAGATATGCCCCGCCACGAAGTCCGGATCGTCCGTCAGCGCCCGATCGATGGTCTCGACCGCATCGCCCCGGTAGCACTGGAACTGGCGTATCGCCGTCTCCAGGATTTCCAGGCTCTTGGGATTGGTCGCCGATGTGGGCACGCCACGCGCGTCACTCAGGGCCACGGATCTGTCCTCTTCTTCGTCCAGAGCTGCCGGTGCGAAGCAAGCCAGCAATTCTACGATCCGTCCAGCCGTTTCGGGCCGGCCGCCGGGTGCGCTCACGCGGCGCGCGTGCGCCACGAGAGGCTCGCGGCCAGCGCGGCCGCGACGGCGAGCGCGGCCGTGGCCAGCAGCGACGGCACCACGTAGCTGCCGAGCGAATCGAAGAGCACGCCCGCGAGCGTCGGGCCTACCATCTGGCCCAGCCCCCAGGCCGCGGTCATCAGAGCCAGGTTGCGGCGCGGGTCGCCGCCCGAGCGGTGACGGGCCTCGATCAACCCGATCGCGGTCAGACCGACGAAGGTTCCGCCGAGCAGCCCGGACGCCAGCAGAATCAGCCAGATGCCGCCGCCCAGCACGCTGAGCGCGACGCCCACCGCCTCGACCAGGCAGCCGATCGCGAAGGCGCGCTCGTTGCCCCAGCGCCGGCCGGCCCAGCCCCAGAGCGCAACCGAGGGCGCCGCCGTTAGCCCGACGCAGAGCCAGACCCATTGCTCCACCGGCTGCAGCACGGGATCGGCGCGCACCATGTCAGCGACGAAGGTTGCGGTGATGACGTAGCCGAAGCCGACCAGGCCGTAGGCGACGATCAGCCGGAGCAGGCCGCCGTCGCCTGTGTCGGTTCGGACACTCCGCGCTGCCTGCGCCGGCGCGCGCGGCCTTGGCAGCAACAGCGCGACCGGTATCGAGAGCGCGAGGCAGAGCGCGCCGCAGAAGAACCACGGGCTTTGCCAGTCGCTGTCCCCCGACGCCGCGGCCGGCACCGCCAGGGACGAGATCGCGATGCCGCTGCCGACGCCTGCGTACATCACCGCCGCCCATCCGTCGCGGCCGGCAGCGGCGAGCCGGTCCATCACCAGGGACGACGCAAGCACCATTACCAGAGCGCCGGCGGCGCCGCCCACGAAGCGCAGGAACAGGAACGCGCCCAGGCTCGTCGTGAACGTCATGGCGCCGGTGCTGAGCCCGCTCACCGCGAGCGCGCCCAGCAGCCAGAAGCGTGCATCGCCCGGCACGGCCCGCCATGCCGCCGCGAGCGCGCCGACGAGATAGCCAAGGTAGTTGGCCGAGGCGATCAGGCCCGCCTCCGACTTGGCGAGGTCCAGGCCGGCGCTCATGTAGGGCAGGATCGGCGTATAGGCGAAGCGTCCGATGCCGATGCCGACCGCCAGCGACAGCAGACCCGCCAGCGCCAGCAGCGCCGGATGGCGGGCACGGTCCGGCTCTGTCACGGGACCCGCTTTCGGAGAGGCCGGCCGCGCGTTCGCACCGGCGGATCGGGCGCGCTCCATCGCAAAGATGCATCCGGGGTGCTAAGACACATACGAGACCGCCTGCGTGCGTGGTTCCACGCGCCCGTGACTAAGGAGCAATGCCGATGTCTGCAAGACGCGTCGTCGAAGGCTTCCTCGGCCAGCTCGCGGGCGGGGATGCCGCTGCCATCGTGGCCATGTTCACCGACGACGCCGTGATCGACATGCCGGGCGGCGACGACCTGCCTTGGGCGGGGCGCTGGCAAGGGCGCGCGGCGATCGAGGACTACTTCCAGGTCATGCCGGCGGCGCTCGCCATGCACGAGCACGTCATCAAGACCTGGGTCGTCGACGGCGACATGGTCTCGGTCAACGGCGAGGAGGCCGGCTCGTCCAGGGTGAGCGGCAAGCATTACCGCGCGAAGTGGTGCTGGGTCTTCACCGTGCGGAACGGCAGGATCGCCGTCTGGGACGCCTACGAGGATACGCAGGCGCTCTCCGCCTGCGGCCCCTGGCGCTAGCTCGCCGAGCCGCATGGCCGGCGTGGACGAAACCGAGGCGAACGGCGCAGCAGGGGACGGCGCGGCGCCCGCCCACGTGACCCGAACTCGCTGGGGCGTCGTCGCGATCGCAATCTTTGTAAGCGTCGTCGTCGGCTATGCCGTCGGCAAGGTGCCGCCGACCATCGGGCTGGTCTCCGACGAGTTTGGGCTGGACCGGGTTACTGCCGGTTGGCTCGCCTCCATCTTCTTCGCCTACGGTGCGGGCTTCGGCGTGCTGACGGGGATGACGGGGTCGCGCGTCGGCGCTCGCGCGCTCCTGCTCACGGGCATTCTCGTTCTCGTCCTGAGCGGTATCGCCGGCGCTCTCGCGACCAGTGCTGCCATGCTGCTCGCGGTCCGCGTCTTCGAGGGGATCAGCTTCGCCGCCATCGTGGCCTCGGCCCCCAAGATCACTGTCGACGCCTCGCGGCTCGAGGACCGGAACCTCACACTCGGTATCTGGAGCGGCTACATGCCGGGCGGGATGGCGCTTGCCATGATCGTTGCGCCCTTCCTCGCCGAACCGCTGGGCTGGCGAAGCCTTTGGTGGCTCATGGCCGGAGCGGCGCTGATTGCGACGGTGCTCGCGGTGGTGGGCACCGCGCGCCGGCGCTGGCCCGAGCAGCCGCGCCGAGACGCAGACGCGGGCTTCGACTGGGCCGGCGTGCGGGCGACGCTGCCGGTCGGAGCACTCTGGCTCTACGGCGGCGCCTTCCTGCTCTTCACGATCCAATGGTTCGCGATCGCCGCGTGGCTCCCGACCTTCCTGACCGAGACGCAGGGACGCGGGCCCATCGGCGCCGCGCTCTTCTCGGCGCTGGTGGTGGGGATGAACGTCACCGGCAACATGATCGGCGGCTGGCTGATGCACCAGGGGGTGCCGCGCTTCGTCTTGGTGGGGTCGGCGAACGTCATCATGGCCGTCACCGGCGTGTTGATCCTCGCGGGCTTTGTGCCGGACGACGCCAAGATCCCGCTCGCAATCGTCTTCAGCGGCGGCAGCGGCATCCTGCCTGCGGCCGCGTATGCCGGCGCGGCGAGGCATGCGCCGAAACCGGATCTCGTAACGATGGCCAACGGCTTCATGGCCCAGGGGGCGGCGATCGGCATGCTGCTCGGGCCGCCGCTGATGGCGGTCGTGGTCGGCGGCCTCGGCAGCTGGGAGGCTGCCTGGTGGTGCATGCTGGTCTGCCCGGCGATCGGCCTCGTTATCACGGCCAGCCTCTTCAGGATCGAACGACGCGAACCGTGATTCCGGAGCGAAGCCTGGGCTAGGAGCGCGCGGGTCCGACCGAGCGGCCGGTGAAAATCTCGCCGCGCTGGATAACGAGGCTGGCCGCCAGCACGATGACGACACCGGGGATGGTGAGCATGCTCGGCAGGCCCTTGCCCAGCGCCCAGTCGATGGCGATGACGAGGGCCGGCAGAATGTAGCTGTATGACTGGACGCGGGTCGGGCCGATCCTGATGGTGCCCCACTGCATCAAGAACGAGGCGATCACCGTCGAGCAGATCGCGACGAAAACGACCCCGCCGTAGGCGAACAGCGGCACATCCATCCACGCCGTGGTCCATAGCGCTTCGTTCGCGATGAGCAGGAACCACAGCGCGTTGATGGTCGCGATCCAGAAGGTCATGACCAACACCGGCTCGCCCCGGTGGAAAAGCTTGACCAGCGGGCTGTAGAAGCCCATCGCGACGCAGCCCGCGAAGTAGATCAGGTCGCCTTCGTTGAGGTCGAGTGCGACGAAGCGGTCCCAATCGCCGCGGAAGACCACCCATAGCGCGCCGATCAGGCCAATGCCGAGCGCCGCGAGACGATGCCAGCCCAGGCGCTCGCCGACGAGGATCGCGCCCGCGATCGCCGTGAGGCCGGGGATCAGGGTCGAGATCGCGCCGGTGTTGAGCGCGCTGGTGGTCCGCAGGCCGTAGAACATGCACCAGAAGAATGCGACCAGCGAGGTGCTGATCGCCGCGTAGCCCGCAAGCGTGCGCCAGCCCGGCCAGACGATGCCGTGGCGCCAGGCGACCAGCGGCGCGAAGATCGCCATCGCCAGACCGAAGCGGATGAACAGCAGCGCACCGGTGTTCAACTCGTTGGCGATGGCCTCGCCCACCGGATAGCTGAACGATATGAGGAACATGGCGACGAACACCCCGGCGTGAACGCCGGGCGTGGAGACGCCGCGCGGGGCCTGGGACTCGGTCATGGCGCGCCACCGTGGCGCAGGGTCGCGCGCAGGTCCAGCGCGGGACACGCGTTCCGGACCTTGTAATCCGGTTGGCGCATCACCACGTGATTGGTGCCCAAGGGGGTGCCGCATGACGGGCCCCACCAGGGCATGGAACCGGTTCGGCCATAACGGCGGACCACTGACTGACTTGCTTAAGAAAGGAGTCACACCATGCGTGCATTCGATCTTTCCCCGCTCTTCAGCACCACGGTCGGTTTCGACCGGATGGCCCGGCTGCTCGAGCAGGTGCCGAGCGAGACGGCGCCTACCTATCCGCCCTACAACATCCAGAAGATGGACGAGAACGCTTACCGCGTGACGCTGGCCGTCGCCGGCTTCGGCGATGACGAGATCAGCATCGAGGTGAAGGAGAACCTGCTCACCGTCGCGGGCAAGCTTGCCAAGGAGAATGGCGCGAACGAGAGCTATCTCCACCGAGGCATCGCCGCCCGCGCGTTCGAGCGGCGCTTCAACCTCGCCGATCACATCCAGGTGACGGGTGCGGCGCTCGACAAGGGCCTGCTTCACATCGAGCTGGTGCGCGAGCTCCCCGAAGCGCTCAAGGCGCGCAAGATCGCCATCGAGACCGGCGGCCAGAAGCGGCTCGACCGCAAGGTCTCCTGATCGGTCCAGACCGCCGGATCGCCTTGCGATCCAGGTGAAGTGAGCGGGGCGCGGGCCAAAAGGCTCGCGCCCCTTTGCTATTGGCGCCGCCCTCTTCGAGCGCGTTGGCGGCGCATTCGTACCACTACGTAGGGCAGGAAAAATCTTTGCGTGGAAATGGTCGCAGGCGTTTCTCCGTGCTAACGTGCGCGCGGACCGAGCGGCGCGCCCTTCGGGCGCGCCTGGTTCTGACGCGGGAGGATGGAAATGGCATTGAGGAACGGATTGCGTCGCGGCATGAGCGGAGTGCTGGCTGCGGCAGTGGTTGCCGGCGGGCTTTCGGTGGCGGCCACGACTTTCACGAGCGGTGAGGCTCAGGCGCAGGACGAGCAGTTCATTCCCCTGCTCGTCTACCGGACCGGGCCTTATGCGCCCAACGGCATTCCGGCCGCGAACGGCGCGCTTGACTATTACTCGCTGATCAATGAGCGCGACGGCGGGGTCAACGGCGTCGCGCTCGCCTTCGAGGAGTGCGAGTACCGCTACGACACGAAGCTCGGCGTCGAGTGCTACGAGCGTCTCAAGAACCAAGGGCCGACGGGAGCGTCGATCGTCATGCCGCTGTCCACCGGCGTGACCTATCAGCTCAACCCGAGGGCGCCGGTGGACCAGATTCCGGTGCACTCGATGGGGTACGGGCAGACTGCGGCGTCCGACGGGCGCGTCTTCCCGTGGACCTTCACCTTCCCCACCACGTACTGGAGCCAGGCCTCGGCTTTCATCAAGTTCGTCGGCGCCGAGGAAGGCGGCATGGAGAACCTGGCCGGCAAGACGATCGTGCTGGTCTACCACAACAGCCCCTACGGCAAGGAGCCGATCCCGACACTGCAGGTGCTGGCGGAGAAGTTCGGCTACACGCTCGAGCTGCTTCCGGTCGACCATCCGGGGCAGGAGCAGAGAGCGACCTGGCTGCAGATTCGCAAGATCAGGCCCGACTGGACCTTCCTGTGGGGCTGGGGCGTGATGAACCAGGTGGCGCTCAAGGAAGCCGCGGCCATCGCCTATGACATGGAGCGTCTGATCGGCGTGTGGTGGTCTTCCAGCGAGTCGGACGTCGTGCCGGCCGGCGACGATGCCATCGGCTATCGGGGCGGTTCGTTCCACTCGCCGGGCGCGGGCTTCGCGCTCCACGACGAGATCCTGCAGACCCTCTATGGCGGCGACGCGGCGGCGGCTGCGGAGAAGAACTTCGGCGAGGTTCTCTACAATCGCGGGCTCCTGAGCTCGGTCTACACGACCGAGGCGATCCGCACCGCCCAGGCCAAATACGGCAACCGGCCGCTCACCGGTGAAGAGGTGCGCTGGGGTCTGGAGAACCTCGACCTGACCGAGGAGCGGCTGGCCGAGCTCGGCCTTGCCGGCTTCACTCCGCCGGTGAAGATCACCTGCGAGGACCATGAGGGCAACGGCCCTGTGATCATCCAGCAGTGGGACGGTTCGGCCTGGAACATCGTCAGCGACTGGATCGAGCCCATGCAGGATGTCGTGCGCCCGATGATCGAGGCTGCTGCGGCCCAGTACGCGGAGGAGAACAACATCACCCCGCGCGACTGCTCGCAGGAGATGTGACGCTACAATCGGAGAGTGTGGCCGGGGGTGGCGGCGAGGAAACCGCTGCCACCCCTGAGGCCCTGCTGCGTCTCGACGCGGTCGAGGTCGTCTACGACCATGTGATCTCGGTCCTGCAGGGCGTCAGCATCGCCGTCCCCGAAGGGGGGATCGTCGCCCTGCTGGGGCCGAACGGCGCCGGCAAGTCCACCACGCTCAAGGCGGTCTCCAACCTGCTGCGCGTGGAGCGGGGCGATATCACCGGGGGCCAAATCCACTTTCGGGGCGAGCGCATCGACAAGCTCGCTCCGGGCGATCTCGTGCGCCGCGGCATCATCCAGGTCATGGAGGGGAGGCGCTGCTTCCCCCATCTCACGGTGCACGAGAACCTGCTGACCGGCTCCTATACCAGGAAGGACGGCAAGGCGGCGGTAAGCGCCGACCTTGAGCGGGTCTATGCGCACTTCCCCGCCCTTGCCGAGCGGCGTCGTATCCTCGCGGGCTTCATCTCGGGCGGCGAGCAGCAGATGCTCGCCATCGGCCGCGCGCTGATGTCACGGCCGACCATGGTCCTTCTCGACGAGCCATCCATGGGCCTCGCGCCGCAGGTGGTGGCTCGGATTTTCTCGGAAGTCCGCCTCCTCAACCGGGAGGAAGGGGTCACCTTCCTGCTTGCCGAGCAGAACGCCAACGTGGCCCTCGGCGTGGCCGACTACGGCTACATCATGGACAGTGGCCAGATCGCCCTGGAAGGCACCGCTGAGGAGCTCCACGGAAATCCGGCGGTGAGAGAGCACTATCTCGGCCTCTCGCACGCCGCCGACGCTGCCTCGGATGAAGGCGGCCATGCCGGCTGATCCGAAGAACGGCCACCCAGCGCCGGGCGAGCCCATGCTCAGCGTGGAGGGCATCGCGCTCCGCTTTGGCGGCGTCCAGGCACTGGCCGGCGTCGAGTTCACGATTTATGCCGGCGAGATTTGCGCCATCATCGGGCCCAACGGCGCCGGCAAGACCTCCATGCTCAACGTGCTGAACGGCGCTTATCAGCCGAGCGAGGGCACCATCACCTTCAAGGGTCGCACGCGCCGCAAGATGCACCCACGCGTCGCCGCCCTGGAGGGCATGGCGCGCACTTTCCAGAACGTCGCGCTGTTCAAGGGCATGAGCACGCTCGACAACGTGATGGCCGGCCGCAACCTCAAGATGCACAGCAACTTCGTTGCCTGCCTGCTGCCTGTAGGACCGTCGCGGGCGGAGGAAGCGCGCCACCGCGCCCATGCTGATGAGGTCATCAGCTTCCTCGAGATCGAGGACATCCGCAACGTGCCGGTGGGCCGGCTGCCTTACGGCCTGCAGAAGCGGGTGGAGCTCGCCCGCGCGCTCGCGGCCGAGCCCGATCTACTCCTGCTCGACGAGCCCATGGCCGGGATGAACCGGGGTGAGAAGGCCGAGATGAGCCGCTTCATCCTGGAGACCAAGGCGCGCTTCGGCACGACCATGGCCCTGATCGAGCACGACATGAGCGTGGTCATGGAGCTTTCCGACCACATCGTCGTGCTCGACTACGGCCGCAAGATTGCCGACGGTACGCCCGAGGAGGTGCGCACCGACCAGACCGTGATCGACGCCTATCTGGGCGTCGCGACCGAGGACGACGCGTGATGGAGTTTCTCTGGGACTTCTTCGTCGCGCCCTTCATCGACATGATCGAGTTCCCGATATTCCTGGCCGAGGTCGCGGTCTCCGGCCTGCTGACCGGCGTCATGTACTCGCTGGTGGCGCTCGGCTTCGTGCTCATCTTCAAGGCCTCCCAGGTGTTCAACTTCGCACAGGGCGCGATGGTGCTGTTCGCCGCGCTCACTCTGGTGGGATTGATGGAGCACGGCGTGCCGGTCTGGGGCGCGCTGCCGGTCACGGCAATCGTCATGGTCGCGCTTGCCTTCGCGATCGAGCGCGGGATGCTGCGCCCGCTGATCAATCAGCCGCCGATCACGCTCTTCATGGCGACTATCGGACTGAGCTTCCTGCTCGAGGGCGCCGGCGAATGGGTCTGGGGCTCGAACGTGAAGGCGCTCGACCTCGGCATCCCGAATTCCCCGGTCGATGTCGGTGGCATGCTGCTGAACGAGTTCGACCTCATTGCCGCCCTGGTGGCGGCAGTGCTCGTGGCGGCGCTGGCGCTGATCTTCCAGCGCACGCCCATGGGCCGCGCGCTCAGGGCGGTGGCCGACGACCCGCAGGCCGCGCTCTCCCTCGGCATCTCGCTCCGGACCATCTGGATCATCGTGTGGTCGGTGGCGGGGGTCGTCGCCATCGTCGCGGGCATCATGTGGGGGGCGAAGAGCGGAGTTCAGTTCAGCCTGTCGCTGATCGCGCTGAAGGCGCTGCCCGTGCTCATCCTGGGTGGCCTCACCTCGGTTCCCGGCGCCATTGTCGGCGGGCTTATCATCGGCCTCGGTGAGAAAGTCGCCGAGGTCTACTGGGGCCCGGTGATCGGCGGCGCGATCGAGAACTGGTTCGCCTACATGCTGGCGATGCTGGTTCTCATGTTCCGGCCCCAGGGCCTGTTCGGCGAGAAGATCATCGAGCGGGTGTGACCGTGCTCAGCTATTTCAACGACCTCTACAGCACCTTCTTCGCGACCCGTTCGCGCACGATCAACACGGTCTTCGTGACCGTGATTTCGTTGCTCGCGCTCTTCGCCGTTCCGACGTTGGCGAACGAATACTGGCTGCAGGCGATTCTGATTCCGTTTCTGATCTTCGCGCTCGCGGCACTTGGTCTCAACCTGCTCACCGGCTTCGCCGGTCAGCTCTCCCTCGGCACCGGCGGCTTCATGGCGGTCGGTGCCTATTCAGCCTTCAAGATGACGACCGCGTGGCCCGAGTTGGACATCATCGCCATCTTCTTCATCTCGGGCTTCTTCGCCGCCGGCGTCGGCATCCTGTTCGGGCTGCCAAGCCTGCGCATCAAGGGCTTCTATCTGGCGGTGGCGACGCTCGCTGCGCAGTTCTTCCTGATCTGGCTCTTCAACCGGGTGCCGTGGTTCTACAACGACAACCCGTCGGGCACGATCACGGCGCCGCCGCGCACCTTCGCAGGCGTCATGGTCACAGGGCCCGAGGCCGCCGCAGAGGTGCGCTACCTGGTGGCGCTCGTCTTGTTGGCGGTCTTCGTCTTCTTCTCCTGGAATCTGATGCGGAGCCGCTTCGGCCGCGCCTGGATGGCGGTGCGCGACATGGACGTGGCCGCCGAGATCGTCGGCATCCCGCTACTGCGCACCAAGCTGCTTGCCTTCGGCGTAAGCTCCTATCTCTGCGGCGTCGCCGGCGCGCTCTTCGTCTTCCTTTATCTGGGCAGCGCCGAGACCATCGCCTTCGACGTCAACGTCTCATTCCTCGTGCTCTTCATGATCATCGTGGGCGGCCTCGGGTCGATCACGGGCTCGATTATCGGTGCCGCTTTCATCACCATCCTGCCGATCTTCCTGACCAACCTGAATCCGATCCTCGGCATCGACCTTGCCGTGGACCTAGCCAAGCATATCGAGGTCATCATCTTCGGCGGCCTCATCATCGTGATCCTGATCCTCGAGCCGCACGGCATGGCACGCCTCATCCAGATCTCGCGAGAGCGCCTGCGAATTTAGCCCGCAACTTTCGACAGGGTCGTTGACTGTCTTGTGACCCGGCCTGCGGTCCGACTCCCCGGAACATGGTGCGATGCAAGCCGTGCGACGTTCGAGCCAGGATCGAGCGATGCAGCGACTATTCTGCCGTGCGCGAACGTACTTTTGCGCGTGCGTCCCTTTGGCAGCAGGCGACTCTGGCGCGTGCGACATCCCACGTTTCCCACTTATCCAACTTAATCCCGGTGAATCCCGGAAAAAATTGTTGCTTCGCGCGTCTCGCGGGCCATTGGCGGGTGCCGCCTCAGCGGCCGCGCCGTTCCGGAATGATGCCGCGCGGGCTGAAGCGCATGACGACGAGCAGGATCAGCCCCATCACGATCAGGCGCATGTAGGCCGCGCTGTCGAGCAGGTGGGCGCGGAGCGGGTTGTCTTCGGGAAGGCCAGCGGTGATTGCATCCATCAGCCAGAAGCCGGCGGGCTCGGCCTCGACCCACACGAACCAGACCAGGAAGCCGCCGAACACGGCGCCCCAGTTGTTGCCCGAGCCGCCGACGATCACCATCACCCAGACCAGGAAGGTGAAGCGGAGCGGCTGATAGCTGCCCGGCGTGAACTGCCCGTCAAGCGTGGTCAGCATAGCACCCGCGATCCCCATCACCGCCGCGCCCAGCACGAAGATCTGCATGTGGCGCCTGGTCACGTCCTTGCCCATCGCCGCCGCCGCGTCCTCGTTGTCGCGGATGGCGCGCATCATCCGGCCCCAGGGCGAGTTCAGCGCGCGCTCGGCGAGCCAGACGACCGCGATCAGGACCAGCGCGAACAGCACCGCGTAGCAGAGCTTCACGAAGATGCTGGAGCCCGTGATCGGGTCCGCGCCGAGCCAGCGAACCAGGTCGAGGAACCAGACGCTCTGCTGCAGGTCGATCTCGTAGGGCACCGGCCGGTCGAGGCCCGTGACGTTCTTCACGCCCCGGCTGAGCCAGTCCTCGTTCTTGATGACGGTGATGACGATCTCGGCGATCCCGAGGGTTGCGATGGCGAAGTAGTCCGAGCGCAACCCGAGTGCGACCTTGCCGATGAGCCACGCCGCGCCGGCGGCGAGCAGACCGCCGACAATCCAGGAGAGGATGATCGGCAGGCCGGCGCCGCCCAGATATCCGGTGGTGGAACTGTCGATGCGTTCGATCTCGTCCACCGCCGGATCGAAGAAGATGCGGGCGATGAAGAAGCCGGCGACGAGGACGATCGCCGTTCCCGCCGTGCGCAGCGGTTTTCTCCGCACGAAGCGGCGCAGCAGTACGATCAGCAGTGCGGCAACCACCACCACCGCAAGCGCGATGCCGAGACCTGCGCCACCCGCCGACCATGCCTCCGTCACCGGCGACTGCGAGATGATCACGCCGGCCAGGCCACCGAGCGCAGCGAAGCCCATCACGCCGACGTTGAGCAGGCCGGCGTAGCCCCACTGCATGTTGAGGCCGAGCGCCATGATCGCGGAGATCAGGCAGAGGTTGAGGATCGAGAGGCTGACCACCCAGGATTGGCCGACCCCGACCGCGATCAACAGCGCCGCCATGCCGGCGAAGAGCAGCGGCGTGCGCAGCCTGGGCGTCCGGAGGACGGGCCTAGAGAGCTTCGTCCTCATGACAGCACCCGCCCGCGGAAGATCCCGGTCGGGCGCACCAGCAGCACGACCACCAGGATGACGAAGGAGATTGCGAGCTTGTAGTCGGTCGATAGCAGCTGCATGAGCCCGCTCGGCTCCCAGCTCTCGGGCACCAGGTAGCGCAGGAACTTCTTGTAGGCGTAAGTCACCGAGGTCTCGGAGAGCGCCACGATGAAGCCGCCGGCGACCGCGCCGATGGGGTGGCCGACGCCGCCCAGGATCGCCGAAGCGAAGATGGGCAGGAGCAGCTGGAAATAGGTGAAGGGTTTGTAGCTCTTGTCGATGCCGTACATGGTGCCGGCCACCGCAGCCAGGGTGGCGGCGATCAGCCAGGCGTAGAACACTACGCGGTCCGGGCTGACGCCCGAGAGCAGCGCCAGGTCCTCGTTATCCGAATAGGCGCGCATCGCCTTGCCGGCCCGCGTCCGGTGCAGGAACCAGAAGAGCGCGGCCACCGCGACCGCGGTGACGGCGACGGTCAGCCCCTGCGAGAGCTTGATCGCGAGGCCCTCCTTCAGCCCTGTCGCGGCCTTGAATTCGGAGGCCTTGATGATGAAGCGCGCACCATCGGCGAGGCGCCGGTCGTCGGGGCCGATGATGAAGCGGACGATGCCCTGCAGCGCGAACATCACGCCGACCGAGGCGATCAGCAGGATCACCGGCGGGCTCTTGCGCCGCCGGTAGAAGCGGAAGACGACGCGGTCCGCAGCCAGGTTGAAGGCAGCCGCGCCCACAATCCCGAAAGGCAAGGCGATGAGCGCCGTCGGCAGCGGCGCGATGCCGACGTCCATTCCCTGGAACCACCACGTGGTCAGCAGCACGACCATGGTGCCGAATGCCATCACGTCGCCGTGGGCGAAGTTGGCGAAGCGCAGGATGCCGAAGATGAGCGTGACCCCGAGGGCGCCGAGGGCGAGCTGGGAGCCGTAGGCAACGCCCGGCACGATGACGAAATTCAGCAGCAGGACGATCGCGTTCGCGACGTCGGTCATGGGCTACCCGCCGAGGAACGAGCGCCGGACTTCGGGGTCGGCGAGGAGTGCTTCGCCGGTGTCCGTGTGGCGGTTCTGGCCGGTGACGAGCACGTAGCCCCGATCGGCGATGGTGAGCGCCTGAGCGGCGTTCTGCTCGACCATCAGGATGGCGATGCCGGTCGCGCGGATCTCCAGGATGCGGTCGAAGAGATCGTCCATCACCACGGGCGAAACGCCGGCGGTGGGCTCGTCCAGCATGAGCAGCCGGGGCTCGGTCATCAGCGCCCGGCCGATTGCCACCTGCTGGCGCTGGCCGCCCGAGAGCTCGCCGGCGGGCTGGCGCCGCCTCTCCTTCAAGATCGGGAAGAGATCGAAGACCCGCGCCATGGTGTCGGCGACGCCCTCGGCGCGGATGTAGGCGCCCATCTCCAGGTTTTCCTGAACGGTCATGGTGGTGAAGACGTTGCGCTCCTGCGGCACAAAGCCCATGCCCTTGCGTACGCGCTCCTGCGGGCTGAGCCGGGTGATGTCCTCGCCGTCGAGCCGGACCGTTCCCTCCCGCAGCACGATCATGCCAAAGACTGCCTTCATCGCGGTCGACTTGCCCGCGCCGTTGGGCCCCACGATGACGGCGACCTCACCCTGCTCGGCCTCGATGGTGCAATCGCGGATGATGTCCGCGCCGCCGTAGCCGCCGGTCATGCCTTCGCCGGCGAGAAAGCTCATGATGCGCCCGCGCCGCGCCGCCGGCCGCGCCCAAGATAGGAATCGATCACCCGCTGGTCCGACTTGACCTCGGTCGGCGAGCCCTGGGTCAGCACCTTGCCTTCCGCCATGACGATCACCGGCTGGCACAGGCGCGAGATGAAGTCGATGTCGTGCTCGATCATGCAGAAGGTGTAGCCGCGCTCCCGATTGAGACGGAGGATGGCGTCACCGATGGAGCGCAGCAGCGTGCGGTTGACGCCGGCGCCGACCTCGTCGAGGAACACGATCCGGGGCTCGGCCATCATCGTCCGGCCGAGCTCCAGGAGCTTCTTCTGGCCGCCGGAAAGCGCGCCAGCGCGCTCGGTGGCCACCCGTTCCAGGCCGAGGAACGTAACCACGTCCCAGGCCCGGTCGCGTATCTCCGCTTCCTGGACACGCACCTTGCTGCGGCGGAACCAGGCGTTGACCAGGGTTTCGCCGGCCTGGCCACCCGGTACCGTCGTCAGGTTCTCCAGGACCGTGAGACTTGAGAACTCGTGCGCAATCTGAAAGGTGCGCAGAACACCCCTGTGAAAGAGCTGGTGCGGCTTAAGGCCGGTGATCTCCTGCTCTTGCAGGAACACCCGGCCTTCGGAGGGCGGATACACGCCGGCGATGACGTTGAAGAGGGTTGTCTTGCCCGCGCCGTTAGGGCCGATCAGCCCGGTGATCGACCCCTCTTCAATCTCCACGGTGACGCCGTCGACGGCCCGGATGCCGCCGAAATGCAGGTGCAGGTTCTCGACCCGGATCATGGCAGGCACGCCGTTCGCGCTGCCCTCCGGGGCAGGGGATGCGGCCGGCGGCCCGGTCATCGCTGCCCGAGCCGCCGTCCGTCATTGCGCGATCTAGCGGATTTCCTTGGTCATGAAGGCGCCGCCCTCGACCTCCATCACCGCGTAGGAGCCGGCGGCCTCGCCCACATCGGTGAGCTCGACGTTGGTCGCACCCTGATAGTCGATCTCGCCGCCGTCGGCGAGAATCTGCAGAGCCTTGCCGAGCTCACCCGGTCCGATCTGCTCGCCCGGCGCGTTGGCGACCTCCAGCACCTTGGACGCGGACGCGCCGCGATCGGCCGTGCCTGCCGCCTGCATGGAGAGCGCGATCAGCGCTGCGGCGTCGTAGGACTCACCGCGGAAGGGGCCGTCGCCGTCCACGCCGTTGGCTGCCGCAAGCTCGACGAATGCGGCAGCGCCCTCGGAGGCCGAGCCCGGCGCGGTGCCGATCGTGCCGGTCAGCGCGTCGCCGATCGCCTCGATCAACGAGTCCCCGATCATGCCGTCGCCAACGATGAAGTTCTCGAAGGCGCCGGTGTCGACGGCCCCCTGGATGATCCCCTTGCCGCCTTGGTCGATATAGCCGAAGACCACAAGGTGTTCCGCGCCCGAGGCGGCGAGCGCGCCCACCTCGGCCGAATAGTCGCCTTTGCCGTCCTCGTGCGCCGCCGAGATCTCGACTGTGCCGCCGAGGGCGGCGAACGCCGCGCCGAAGCTGCCGTCGAGCCCCTTGCCGTAGTCGTTGTTGGTGTAGGTGACCGCGACGCTCGTGATGCCGCGCTCGATCAGAACCTCGGCGAGCACCTGCCCCTGCCGTGCATCCGACGGCGCGGTGCGGAAGAACAGGCCGTTGTCTTCGATCGTGGTCAGCGCCGGCGAGGTCGCCGACGGCGAGATGATGACCACGCCGTTCGGCACCGCGACGTTGTTGGTGATGGCGATGGTGACGCCCGAGCAGTCGGCACCGAAGATCGCGGCAACGCCCTCGGCAGTGACCAGGCGCTCCGCCGCAGCAGTCGCGGCGGCGGCGTCGATGCAGGTCGAATCGCCTCTGACCGGGACCATGACCTTGCCACCGAGGAAGGCACCTGAATCCGATACCTCCTTCATGGCCAGCTCAGCCGAATCCCCCATGGGGGGCGTCAGCGACTCGATCGGCCCGGTGAAGCCTAGAATGACGCCGACCTTCACCTCGTGGCCGTCGGCCTTGGCGTCCGGCGCCAGCCCAAGACACAGCGCGGCGGCAGCCGCGGCGAATGCAACCCAACCTTTGCTTCTCATGATTCGTGCTCCCTGTCCGAGGGTCGCGGCCGCACGCCCCAGCGATGGCGCGGTGCGCCGACCGGTTCGCAAATCATAGCGCGCTTTGACCGGTGTTTCGAACGGATTGGCTAATCGAGTCATGCCTCTTGATCTGCAGTTGCTCCGGTTCGCGCGTTGACGGGCCGTGGGGCAGGGACTATCTCTCAGCCCAAGCGGCGCATCAGGCGGATGACGCGATGGTGGACGTGCAGATCGAGCGGCCGACCACGTCCGTCACGGACGATGCGGCGGCGCTCGCCGAGCCAGGCGTCTCGCTGGAGCGTGGCGTCGCGGCGTTGCGCGCGGCGCTGGGGACGATGCCGGCCGGCGCCGGCGTCTACTGCATGCGCGACCGGCACGAGAAGCCGCTCTACGTCGGCAAGGCCAAGAGCCTGCGCAAGCGCGTCCAGACCTACGTCAACGTCCGCACGCTGCCGGTCCGCCTGCAGCGCATGATCGCGGCCACGACCTCGGTCGAGGTGATCACCACCGAGGGCGAGGTCGAGGCGCTGCTGCTCGAGAGCAACCTGATCAAGCGGCTCAAGCCGCACTACAACATCCTGCTCCGGGACGACAAGTCGTTCCCCTACATCCTGCTTCGCCGGGGCCACACCTGGCCGCAGATCACCAAGTACCGCGGGGCCAAGAGCGGGGAGGGGGACTACTTCGGCCCGTTCGCCTCGGCGGGCGCGGTCAACCTCACGATCAACGCGCTGCAGCGGGCGTTCCCGCTGCGCTCCTGCTCCGATTCGGTGCTGGAGAGCCGCACCCGGCCCTGCCTGCAGTACCAGATCAAGCGCTGCACCGCGCCCTGCGTCGGCCGCATCAGCAAGGCCGACTACGACGGTCTGGTGGAGGAGGCGCGGGCCTTCCTCGCCGGGCGCAGCAGGCAGGTTCAGAGCCGGCTGACCGAACGGATGACCGCCGCGAGCGATGCGCTGGAATTCGAGACCGCCGCCGCCTACCGCGACCGCATTAAGGCGCTCGCCCATATCCAGATGCGCCAGGGCATCAACCTGCCCTCCATGGACGATGCCGATGTCGTTGCCATCCACGACGAGGCCGGCCAGGCCTGCGTGCAGGTCTTCTTCTTCCGCTCAGGCCAGAACTACGGCAACCGGGCGTTCTTCCCGCGCCACGGGGCGGACGAGACGGCCGAGGCGATCCTCCGCGCCTTCATCGGGCAGTTCTACAGCGCACGGGAGGCGCCGCCGCTGGTCCTGGTCAACCGGCCGCTGGCGGAGGCTCCGCTGCTCGCCGAGGCGCTGACGGTCCGGGCCGGGCGGCGGGTCCGGCTGCATCGCCCGCAGCGCGGCGAGAAGCGCAAGCTGGTGGAGGACGCCGAGCGCAACGCGCGGGAGGCGCTCGCCCGCAGGCTCGGCGAGAGCACGGCCCAGCGGCGCCTGCTGGAGAGTCTGGCCCAGAAGTTCGGGCTGGAAAGCGCGCCAGAGCGGATCGAGGTCTACGACAACAGCCACATCTCGGGCACCGATGCGGTCGGCAGCCTGATCGTCGCGGGGCCGGACGGCTTCATCAAGAACGCCTACCGCAAGTTCACGATCCGGTCTGTGGCGGCGGCGGAGGACCCGGCCGCGCCCGGCGACGACTACGCCATGATGCGCGAGGTGCTCACCCGTCGCTTCTCCCGCCTGATCAAGGAGGACCCCGGCCGCGCAGGCGAATCGTGGCCGGACCTGGTGCTGATCGACGGCGGCGCCGGCCAGCTTGGCGAGGCGCGCCGGGTGTTCGCCGATCTCGGCATCGCCGACCTCGCGGTCGCGGCGATCGCCAAGGGGCCGGAGCGCAACGCCGGCCGCGAGCGCATCTTCCTGCCCGACAGGCCGCCGGTCTCCCTCGGCGCGCGCGAGCCGCTGCTCTACTTCCTGCAGCGCCTGCGGGACGAGGCGCATCGCTTCGCCATCGGCACCCACCGGGCCAAGCGCGCCAAGGCCCGCGCCCGCTCGGCGCTGGACGAGATTCCGGGCGTCGGCCCCCGGCGCAAGAAGGCGCTGCTCCACCGGTTCGGCTCGGCACGGGGGGTGAGCCAGGCGGGCCTCGCCGATCTGGAGACCGTGGACGGCATATCGAGCACCGTCGCGCGCGCGATCCATGACCACTTCCGCGCCGATCGCTGACAGCGCAGGGGCTTCGGAGCCTGTGACGGAGGCCGATCCGCTGCGAGTCGCGAGCTGGCCCAACGCGGTCACCGGGCTCCGCATCGTCATGGTGCCCGTGCTCGTCGGCTCGTTCTTCATCGCCGGTGCGAGCGGGCTCTGGCTCGGCTTCGCGGTCTTCGCGGCGGCGGCGCTCAGCGACTTCTTCGACGGCTGGCTGGCGCGCAGGCTCGATCAGCATTCGCTGCTGGGGCGGATTCTCGATCCCATCGCCGACAAGCTCCTGGTGGCGGCCGCGCTCGTCATGCTGGCGACCGACGAGCGCGCGCCGGTGATCGCCGTAGTGGCGATCCTCGCCCGCGAGCTTCTGATTTCCGGGCTCAGGGAGGCGCTCGCCGACAAGGTGGCGCTCCCGGTCCAGCCGCTCGCCAAGTGGAAGACCGCGGCGCAGATGGTCGCGATCGCGCTGCTGTTGCTGGCCTCGGCCATCGCGCCCTGGCTGACCGAAGCCACAGGCGCAGGGCTCGCCACCGCCGGCGAAGGCCTGCTCTGGCTCGCGGCGGTGCTGACCTGGGCCAGCGCGATCGGCTATGTTCGGGGCGCCGTGCGCGGCCTGCGGGCGGCACGGCCGGAGCAGGAGGAGTAGGTGCGGCGGTTCGGGGTCACGGGGCTGAGCGACAGCGGCAAGACCACGCTGGTCTGCCGGCTGCTGCCGCGGCTGCGCGCGCGCGGCCTGCGCGTCGCCACGGTGAAGCATGCCCACCACGGCTTCGACCTGCTGCCCGAGGGGCATCCCGCCCACGCGTGGCGGGCTGCCGGCGCCCGCGACATCGTGCTGGCAGGCTCGGATCGCCTCGCCCACCTGCGCGAGACCGGCGATGACGGCGAGCCGCCGCTTGACCGGCTGCTCGAGCGCCTGGAGCCGGCCGACCTCGTGCTGATCGAGGGTTACAAGCGGGGCGGCCACGACAAGATCGAGGTGCGGCGCGGCGCGAGCGAGGCGTCGCTTCTCGCCGCCGCGGACCCCACCGTCGTTGCCATCGCCAGCGACCGGCCGGTGCCGGGGGCGGCCTCTCTCGGGCGCGCGGTGCCGGTCTTCGATATCGACGACGTGGACGCCATCGCGTCGTTCGTGGTGGCGCACTGCGGCGTACCGCAGAGCGAAGAGCCGATGTTGGCCCATGGCACAGCTTAGCGACGACTGCTTCGCCTTCGGCGGCGCGCTCACTCCCGCGGCGGAGGCACTGGCGCAGCTGGAGAGCGTCGTCCATCCCATTGCCGAGACCGAGACCGTGGGCTTGAAGGCGGCCAACGGGCGCATCCTGGCGGAGACCGTGGTTTCGGAGCGCGCGGTGCCGCCGCACGACAACGCCGCCGTCGACGGCTACGCGGTCTTCTTCGACGACCTCAACGCGGCGGAGGACACGCGCCTGCCCTGCACCGGGCGGGCGGCGGCCGGGCACCCTCTCGGGCGGCCTGCCGGGCGGGGCGAGGCGATCCGCGTCTTCACCGGCGCGCCGATGCCGGCGGGGCCCGATACCGTGCTGATGCAGGAGGACTGCCGCGTCGACGGCGATGCCGTCGTCGTGCCGCCTGGAATCAAGCGCGGCGCCAACCGCCGGCACGCAGGCGAGGACATCGCGCCCGGCACCACCATCCTCACCGCCGGCCGGGCCTTGCGCCCGCAGGATGTCGGCCTCGCCGCCTCCATCGGGCGCACCGAGCTGCTGGTCTTCCGGCGGCTACGGGTGGCGATCTTCTCCACCGGCGACGAGGTCTACGAGCCGGGCGTGGCGCTCGGCGAAGGCGGCATCTACGACTCCAACCGCTATGTCATCGCCGGCCTCGCGGAGCGGCTCGGCTGCGCCCTCACCGACATGGGCATCTTGCCGGACAGGCTCGACGCGATCGCCGGCGCGCTGGCGGAGCGCAGCCGCGATCACGACCTGCTGCTCACCTCCGGCGGCATGTCGACCGGCGACGAGGATCACGTCAAGGCGGCGGTGGAGGCCCTCGGCCACCTGCATTTCTGGCGCCTCGCCATCCGGCCGGGGCGGCCCATCGCCCTCGGCCAGGTCGGGCGCGTGCCCTTCATCGGGCTCCCCGGCAACCCGGTGGCCGTCATGGTCACCTTCCTGCGCTTCGCGCGCCCGCTGATCCTGCGCCTCGGCGGCTGCACCGAAGTGGAGCCTGCGCACTACCGGGTGCCGGCGGCGTTCGACTACAAGAAGAAGCGCGGGCGGCGCGAATGGCTGCGGGCGCGGCTCTCGGCGCGGCCGGACGGCACCCTCGGGGCGGAGAAATTCGCCCGCGACGGCGCCGGCATCCTCACGTCGGCGGTCTTCGCCGACGGGTTGATCGAGCTGCCCGAAGACCTCACCTCGCTCAGCGCGGGCACGATGGTGGACTTTCTCCCGTTCAACGAGATGTACCGATGACATTGCTCTATTTCGCCTGGGTCCGGGAGCGAATCGGCCTCGATACCGAGGAAATCGCGCTCCCCGCCGATGTGCAGACGGTAGCGGCGCTGCTCGACTGGCTGCGGAGCAGGGGTGGCGGCTATGCCCAAGCTCTCGAGGACCTCTCGGTCATCCGCGTCGCGGTCAACCAGGAGTTCGCCGCGCCGGATCGCGCCGTTGCCGATGGCGACGAAATCGCGCTCTTCCCGCCGGTGACAGGCGGAGACGGGCCGTGATCCGCGTCCAGCGCGAGGACTTCGACATCGGCGCCGAGATCGAGGCGCTGACAGGCGGCAACGACGAGATCGGTGCCGTCGCGTCGTTCGTCGGCATCACCCGCGCCGATGCGGGCACGGGCGCCGGCGATGCAGTGACCGCGATGACGCTGGAGCACTACCCGGCGATGACCGAGAAGCAGCTGGCGGACATTGAGGCCGAGGCGTGCCGGCGCTGGGACCTCACCGCGTCGCTGATCGTCCACCGCTACGGCCGGCTGGAGCCCGGCGAACGGATCGTCCTCGTGGTGACGGCGGCGGCCCATCGCCGCGCGGCGCTCGATGCCTGCGCCTTCCTCATCGATTGGCTCAAGACCAAGGCGCCGTTCTGGAAGCGCGAAGAGACCGCCGACGGTACGCGCTGGGTCGCGGCACGCGTGGCCGATGATCACGCTGCCGAGCGCTGGCACAGCGGGTCATAATCTGACTGCGAACCTTCGAACAACGAAACACCCGCTCGTCACGGTTAGCACCCCTTATTCTCATGTCGGTTGTTGAGCGAATTTTGGTTATCAAGCATGGCGCGCTCGGGGATTGGGTCCTCGTCACCGGGTGCTTCGCAGCGATCCGCCGCCATCATTCGTCTGCACGCATCACCCTGCTGACGACGCCGGCCTTTGCCGAATTGGGCGGACGTTGCGGCTGGTTCGACGAGGTTTGGACGGACGAACGTCCGAGCATCCTGGCCGATCCTCTGGCGTGGATCAGGTTACGCAGACGCCTGATCGAAGGTGAGTTCCTGCGCGTCTACGACCTCCAGACATCGAGCCGCACCGGGCATTACTTTCGCATGTTGCCGCACCGAAGCCGCCCTGAATGGTCGGGGATCGCCGCCGGCTGCTCGCATCCCCACCGCAATCCTCAACGGCCGTTCATGCACACGGTCGCGCGTCAGGCGGAACAGCTGGGCATTGCCGGAATCGAGAACGTGCCGGCCCCCAACCTCGACTGGCTTCATGACGATATCGACGGAATGGCACCACCCGGTACCTGCGCGTTGATCGTGCCGGGGGGGTCGGCACACCGGCCGGAAAAGCACTGGCCGTCCCGGCGGTTTGCCGACCTCGCCCAGCTCTTGTCCGCACGCGGCACGGTCCCGGTTTTGATCGGCGCGGAAGCCGAGGCGTCGGTCCTCGACCAAATCACGCGGCTCGCGCCCGGCACGATCAACCTGGGCTGTCGCACCAGCCTGGGTCAGATCGCCGCCCTCGCGCGGCGCGCGACGTGCGCCGTGGGCAACGACACGGGTCCCATTCATATCGCTGCCACGGCCGGCTGCCCCACCGTCGCACTCTTCGGCGCCGCCTCTGACCCCATCCAATACCGGCCGCGCGGAGATGCGGTAGAGGTCCTGCGTCGCGTGCCGCTGGCGAGCCTATCTGTCGCTGACGTCATCGCCGCCGCGGAGCGGATTGCGGTGCGCGCCTGACGGACCGTGAGTCGCGAAATGACCCCGCCTACTTTGAGCAGCGGCGAAGAACACCCTAGAACCAGGACTGGTTCAGGAACGCTCCTGAAGGGCATCTTTTGCGCGTATGCCCTGCTGCTACCGATCGTCAGCGTCGTGGCGCCCAAGGGCACCGTGGGGCTTCTGCTGCTCGCGGCGGCCCTCGCCGTTCCGACCTATTGGTGGGCGAACAGGCGAATCCCAGTTCCCGATTTGAGGATAGCGATCGCCCTTGCGCTGTTCGTCGCGTGGTGCGCCATCGCCTCGGTCTGGAGTGTCGACGCCGCACGCTCTCTTGGGCTCGTGCTCCGCATCGCTGTGATCCTCGCGGCCGGCATGGTGCTGTTCCCTATCGCGGTCGCATTGGGCGAAGCGGCCAGGAGAGAGATCGGCCGATGGCTCGTCGTCGGGTTAGGCCTGAGCCTTGCTTTCGTGGTTGTGGAGACGGGGCTCGACTATCCGGTGCTTCGATTATTCAAGACGGCGGAAGCCGGAAAAGAGGCGGTCTGGTTCAATCGTGGCGCTGTCGCGATGGCGATGATTGTCTGGCCGGTGACTGCCTACCTCTGGAAGGGAAGGCTTGGCTGGAAGGCCCTCTTTGTTCCCGTTTTGCTCGGAACCGCTTCGCTATTTCTGGAAAGTGAGTCAGCGACGCTCGGCTTCGCCGCGGGCGTCGCGGTCGTACTGTTGGCCGTCATTCATCGCAAGGCCGGCCAGACGATCACCATTGCGGCAACCCTTTTGGCGTTCGTCGCAATGCCTTTCGTAGCTCTGGAATTGCACAATCACGGGTGGCACCGGGTGGACTGGCTGCCCGCATCGGCCCAGCACCGCGTCGAGATTTGGGACTTCACCGTCCAGCGTATCGCCGAGAAACCCGTATTCGGGTGGGGCTTCGACGGTTCCCGTCACATGGGATCGTTGTTCCCTGCACCCAGCGACACCGGTCGCGACGTCGCGGCCTTGCACCCCCATAGCGCGCCGCTGCAAGTCATGCTCGAACTCGGCGCCGTCGGCGCCGTTGTCGCGCTCTTGTTACTGTGGCTCGTCGTGATGCGTTTAGACCGGGAATCCAACCTCACACGGATGTTCGGGCAGGCCCAACTCGTCGCCACAATGGCCATAGGCTCCGTTTCGCATGGTGCTTGGCAAAATTGGTGGCTCGCCCTGGTCGTTTCCGCAGCCCTTATGACTTCTCTCACCGCGGAACCAAGCGAGCCCAAGAACGCGATGGAAAACAGTTGAGGTGAGGGCCCCAACCTCCAGGCCGGGATGACGTGTCAGGAGAGTCGCGGGAAACCCGCGCCCACATACAATGCTGGCGCGCCGGCCTAATCCCGTGCGCGCACCGTCGTCGCGTAGTCCGCCATCAGGGTGCGGGTGACTGGCCCGACCTGGAAGTTGTGCTCGTCGATCGCGCCGACCGGCGTGACCTCAGCAGCGGTGCCGGTGAGGAAGATCTCGTCGCTCTTCGGGATTTCGTCGGGCATGATCGCGCGCTCGATCACCTCGTAACCGCGCTTTTCTGCGAGCTCGATGACCATGCGCCGCGTGATGCCGTCCAGGAAGCAATCCGGCGACGGTGTGTGAATGACGCCGTCCTGGACGAGGAAGATGTTGGCGCCGGTCGCTTCGGAGACCTGTCCGCGCCAGTCGAGCATCAGCGCATCGTGGCAACCCTCCCGCTCGGCTTCATGCTTGCTGAGGGTGCAGATCATGTAGAGCCCGGCGCATTTCGCCTTCACCGGTGCGGTATCCGGCGCCGGCCGGCGCCAGCGCGCGGTTTTCAGCTTGATGCCTCGCGTGACCGCATCCTCGCCGAAATAGGCCGGCCACGCCCAGGCGGCGATCGCCACGTGTATCGTGTTGTGCTGCGCCGAAACGCCCATCATCTCGGCGCCGCGCCAGGCCACCGGCCGCACGTAGCCGTCGCCAATGCCGAGCCTGTCGACGACGAGCTTGGAGGCCTCGACCAGCGTCTCGCGGCTATAGGGGATTTCGAAACCCAGCGCGTCGGCGGAATCCAGAAGGCGTTGGGTGTGTTCCTCCACCTTGAAGATGCGGCCGTCGTAGACCCGTTCGCCTTCGAACACGCAGCTCGCATAGTGCAGGCCGTGGCTCAGCACGTGCAGCTTCGCGTCGCGCCACGGCACCAGCGCGCCGTTGTACCAGATGTCTCCGTCGCGATCGTCGTAGGGAATGAGGTCGGCCATGGCGCTCACGGATGGTCGGCGGGTGGACAGAAAGCTGTTGCGCTCCCTATCATCGGCCTGCATATAAGTCAACGTGACTGACGTAAAGGCCGGGCCGAATCCTCTCTATCTGCGTGAGGACCAGCTTCACGAGGCGATGGAGCTGCTGTTCTTCGCCTATCGGGATTTTACGACCGAATGCGATGCGATCCTCGCGTCCCACGGCTTCGGGCGCGCACATCACCGGGTCGTCTATTTCGTCGGCCGCAATCCGGACATCTCGGTCACGTCGTTGCTGGAAATCCTGAGGATCACCAAGCAGAGCCTGTCGCGCGTGCTCGGCCGGCTGGTGAGCGAGGGATTCGTGACGACCCGGCAGGACCCCGCCGACGGACGCCGCCGGTTGCTCGCCCTCACGGCGAAAGGCCGGAGTCTGGAGAGCCGCTTGTCCGCGACCCAGCGGGCCCGCATTGCCAAGGCTTACCGCAGCGCGGGCGGCGTCGCCGTGGAGGGGTATCGGGAGGTGTTGATGGGAATCATCGACGAGGCTGACCGGCGCCGCTTCCACCGGCCCTGAGGTTGGCGTGTCGGATCGGTCCGTCCGGCGAGGGACGATGCGTCGATGAACGACGAGAGCGCGGCGACCAACGCCGCCCACCGGGAGGCGCCGCCGGCCGAGGCGGAGCACATCCTGGTGGTGGACGACGACGACCGCCTGCGCAAGCTGCTCGGCCGCTATCTGCGGGATAACGGCTACCTCGTTTCCACCGCGGGCTCGGCAGCCGACGCGCGGGCCAAGCTCGACGGCATGACCTTTGACCTGATCGTGCTCGATGTGATGATGCCAGGCGAATCGGGTGTCGAGTTCACGCGCGGGCTGCGTCGTTCGGACGCGGTTCCGGTCTTGCTGCTCACGGCCATGACCGAGCCGGAAGACCGCATCGCGGGGCTGGAGAGCGGCGCCGACGACTATCTGACCAAGCCCTTTGAGCCGCGCGAGCTGCTGCTGCGCGTCGCCACCATCCTGCGGCGCACGGCGGCTGCGCCCCCTGCGACGCCCGAGACCTGCGTCGTGATGGGCGAAGTCCGTTATTTTCCGGCGCGGGATCAGCTCTTGCGGGGCGACGAGCCGGTACGGCTGACCACGGCCGAGGCCGCCCTTCTCCGCGTCTTCGCCGCCAATCCGGGAGAAACGATGAGCCGGCACGCGCTGGGCGAGCGCCTTGGCGGCGCCGCCTCGCGCCGCGCGATCGACGTGCAAATCGCCCGGCTTAGGCGCAAGATCGAGCCGGAACCCCAGAATCCGCGTTACCTGCAGACCGTCTGGGGCCGAGGCTATGTGCTGCGAGCCGATTGAGCCGCGGCGTCCGCCGGGGGAGCGTTCGCCGTGAACCTGTTACGCACATTCATGCCGCGCGGCCTTTTCTGGCGGGCGTTCCTGATCATGCTCATCCCGCTGATTCTGGTTCAGGCGACGGTGGTCTACATCTTCTTCGAGCGACACTGGGATACGGTGAGCAACCAGCTGGCGTTGGATGTCAGCGGCGATGTCCTCTCCATCATGCGCATGTCGGAAGGCGTGACCGACCCCGCAGAGCGCGCCCGGATCGACGAGATCGCCCGGCGAGAGATGCAGTTCGGGGTCGTCTTCGAGGATGGCGCGGTGCTGCCCGACGAGGCTCCGAGGCAGAGCGGTGGCATCTCTTACGAAATGCTGCACCGGCAGCTCGACCAGCGCATCGGGGCCCCCTACCATCTCGATAGCACTCTGCCCGACAAGGGAATGACAATTCGGGTCCAGCGGCCGGACGGTGTGTTGACCCTGCTGACGACGACCAGGCGCTTGCGGGAATCGACCACCGTCCTGCCCTTCTTGTGGATGGCAGGGATGGCGATCCTGGTGACGACGATCGCCGTCCTGTTTCTGCGTAACCAGGTTCGTCCGATCAGGCGGCTGGCGGCTGCCGCCGACGCGCTGGGCAAGGGCCGGCCGGTGACCGACCTCAAGCCCGCAGGCGCGTCTGAGGTTCGTCTCGCGGGCGCCGCTTTCCTGGAGATGCAGGGGCGCATCCAGCGTCAGATCACGCAGCGCACCGAGATGCTGGCCGGGGTGTCTCACGATCTCCGGACCCCGCTGACGCGGGTGCGGCTGCAGCTCGCCATGTTGGCCGACGCACATCCGAATTCGCGGGCCGAGATCGGCGAGTCCGAGCAGGACCTGCTGCTCATGGAGCACATGATCGACGAGTACATGGCCTTCGCCCGCGGCCAGGGCGGCGAGGCGCCGGTCAGCACCGACCTTGCCGAGATCATCGACGACGTCACGGCGGACGTCCGCGACAAGGGCAGGCCGATCACGGTTGAACTCGAGCGCCCCCTGGTCGTGGCGCTTCGGCCGAACGCTATCCGCCGCTGCCTCACCAATCTGGTGGAGAACGCGGTGCATCACGGCGCGCAGGTCGCGATCAGCGCCGTGCGCCGGGACGACATCGTATCGGTGGCGATCGAGGACGACGGGCCGGGCATTCCCGAAGAGCAGCGGGAAGAGGTGTTCAAACCGTTCTTCCGGCTCGATAACGCGCGCAACCCGCGCACCGGCGGAGCCGGCCTCGGCCTTGCGATCGCACGCGATGTCGCCCGCGGGCATGGCGGCGACATTCGCATGAGCGGCGGCTCGCTCGGCGGCCTGCGCGCCGAGCTCCGGCTACCGGTCTAGCTCAAAGATTTACCCGGCTTCGGCGGGCTGGGTGTCGCGCCAGCCGCGGCGCGGCGCGAGCCGGCAAAGGCCGCGCGTCAACCGGTCGAGGCGCTTCAGCCGGCGGTCGAGCACGGCCATGGTGCGCGCCATGTCCTCGCTGTCGTCATGGATCCACACCCGGAGCATGGTGAGATAGAGCGTGCACAGCGCGTTCACGCGAAGCTCGCCTCGCAGACCGGCACTGCTCAAATCGGCCGCTTCGAGCATCCAGCGCATCGAACGCCGCATCGTGAGCGACCCGCACAGGACGCCTTCCGGGTTCGACGGGGCGCTCCGCACGATCGCGACGACCCCTTCCCTGCGCGCATTCAGAAGATCAAAGCGCTTCATCAGCACGTCGAACAGACGCTCGGTGGCCGGGCGCCCGGCCATCTCCGGGTCCCGTGCGGCCAACACCTCGCGGTCCACACTGGCTGAGTAGGCCGCGACGATGGCGCTTTTGGAGGAAAACTCCGCGCGCAGCTCCGCGAGGGAAACCCCGGCGGCCTCGGCGATGTCGCCAAGGCTGGCCCGCGCCCAGCCGCGGCTCGCGGCCAGTGTCAGCGCACTCTCGATGATGGTCTGGGGCACGTCCTTGCGCTTGCCGGCCCCTGCTGCAGTCTTCCTTGGCATGGTCCTGCACCTCGCCGCCGCCAGAGCCTGAAGTGTAGGCCGCGCGAAATCCGGCGGTCAACGCGCCTCGTCGGACGAGCTACGACGGGGCGAGGGCGCGGCTACGCTCGGCGGCCGCGCGCACCGCGCGGGTCATGAGCGGGCTGAGCCCGTCCGCCGCCATCAGGACCGAGAGCGCGGCCTCCGTGGTGCCGCCGGGGCTGGTCACGTTGCGGCGAAGCTGGGCGGCGTCGTCTTCCGCCTGGGCCAGCAGGGCGCCGGCGCCGCTCACCGTGCGCTCGGCCAGAAGGCGTGCGAGGTCCTCGGGCAGTCCGGCATCGATGGCGGCGTCCGCCAGGCATTCCGCGAGCAGAAAGACGTAGGCCGGGCCGCTGCCCGAGACCGCCGTCACCGCATCCATGTGGGACTCGTCGTCGATCCAGGCGACGGCCCCCACCGCCCCCAGCAGCCCCTCGCAGAGCACCTTCTGACTCCAATTGGCGGCCGAATTGGCCCAGGCGACGGTCATGCCCTCGCCGATGGCGGCCGGCGTGTTGGGCATGGCGCGGACGATGGGCACGTCGCCGAGGTCCCGCTCCAGCAGGGCGGAGGGCCAGCCGGCGGCAATGGAGAGGTGCACGCAGTCCGGGGCGCCGAAGCCCGCGTACCGGGGCACCACATCTGCCATCACCTGCGGCTTGACCGCGAAGACGATCGCCGAGGGATTGAGCGTGACGGGCAAGGCGGCGGGCACGCGCACGCGCTCCACCCCGAGCGGAGCCAGACGTTCGGCCACGCCGTCGTCCGGCTCGACGATCCTGAGTTGCGCGGCCTCCAGGGGCCCGCGCAGCCACCCGGCCGCGAGTGCGCCGCCCATCCTGCCGCCGCCGACCAGGACGATGGGGCCGGGAGCCGTCATCAGGCCCTCCCGCGCGGTTCCATGAGCGCCGCCTCAAACGCATCCTCGGGCGCGAGGCCCGCCTGGATAACCTGCTGGAAGGCCGGATAGAAGCGCTCGCACTCGGCAACGCCCACGGTCACCACCTCGACGATCTGCGAGTCCTCGACGCCCTGGGTGCCGCGCAGCAGGAGCGCATGGCGCCAGGTCGGCCGGCCCTCCTCGGCCCAGAGGTCGAAGTGGCCGACCCACAGGCTCTCGTTGATCAGATTGACCAAGGCGCAAACCGCCGGACGGCGCTCATCGGGAACGCCCATGTCGAAGCCGCTGGCGAAGTGCAGCACGTCGAGATCGGCGCGGTAGGCGAACCAGAGCTGGTATTCGCACCAGCTGCCCGCCAGCGAGCCGGTAAGGTCCTCTTCACCCATGCGCTCGAACGAGAGCCGGCTTGCCATCATCACCCGCTCGACCGCATCGAGCGTGTCGCTGGAGAGGCGCTCCGGTTCCACAAGCGACACCGCCATCTCATCGCCCCGTCGTAGTGCCAACACACGCGGCAGGCGCTGCTGCCTACCACATGTGACGCTAACTACAATAGGATGGGATGGCGAGAGAGAAAATCCCAAAATGTTGCGTCTTGGGGTTCCGAAGGTACCGGCGGGCTAAATCGGAAGCTGCGGCGCGGCGCCGTCGGGCAGGGGGACGCGATGCTCGTTCAGCGTCATCGCGATCATGGCGTAGTAGCCGTTGAGCGCCGTGAGCTCGACCACGCCCGCGGGGCCGAACAGCGCGAGCGCCTTGTTGTAGGTCTCGTCGCTGACCGCGCGGTTGATCTGCAGCTCGCAGCTAAAGTCGTAGACCGTCACCTCGTCCTCGGCTGAGAGCGGCGGCGGGCGCCGGTGCTTGATCGCCTCGATCACCGCGTCCGGCAGGCCTGCGCGCGCCGCCTCGGCCGCGTGCCAGTGCCATTCGTACTGGCACGACCAGTGGCGGGCGACCGCGAGGATCGCGAGCTCGCTCAGGCGCGGCTCCAGACTGGTCTCGTAGCGCAGCAGGGCGCCCAGCGCCTGCACGCGGTCCGCAAGCTCGGCATTGTGCAGGAGCGCCATGAAGAGGTCGGGCACCGTGCCGCGCGGCCCGCTCCGAATCGCGTCGCAGACCCGGCGCTGGTCCGCCGTCAACTCCTCGGCGCCGGGCAGCGGCAGGCGGGATGCAGTCACGCCGCGCCCCGCTCCCCGCCGGCCGCCTCGCGCTCGGCGATCGGCGGCACGAATTGCAGGTCGGTATCCCAGGGGAAGAAGATCCAGGTGTCCTGGCTGACCTCGGTGACGAAGGTGTGCGCCTCGCCCCGCCCGGCCGGTTTGGTATAGACGCAGGCGAAGTGGGCCTTCGGCAGCATCTCGCGGACGATGCGGGCGGTGGCCCCGGTATCGGCGAGATCGTCGACGATCAGGACGCCCTCGCCGTCGCCCGATACCGGCTTCAGGACTTGCGCGGAGCGCTGATCCTGGTGGTCGTAGGAGGAAATGCAGACGGTGTCGATCAGGCGGATGTCCAGCTCGCGCGCGACAACCGTCGCCGGCACCAGGCCGCCGCGGGTGACCGCGACGATGCTGCGCCAGGGGCCGAGCTCCGCCAGCCGCCAAGCGAGCGCGCGCGCGTCTCGGTGTAGCTGATCCCACGAAACCGGGAAGCCCTTTGCGTATCGTTCCGTCATCTCGTTCCCCGTCCTGAGCCGTTGTCGCGTCGGCGCACATGCAACCGGACAACGCCCGGCGGGGCAAGGGGACCAATGTCCGGGGTGCCAGGACGGCGTGCGGCTGGCCCCGCCTTTCGATCCCGGCCCGATACGGGTAAGAAGCGGCGCATGGCGGACCGAATGCGGGCGCTGCCGGGCAGCGAAGCCGAGACGCGGGCGCTCCTCGAGGAGGGGCGCTATGTCGCGGACGACGCGCTGGTCAAGACCCTCTACCTGAGCTTTGCCCTCGGCCGCCCCTTGCTGCTGGAGGGCGAGGCCGGCTGCGGCAAGACCCAGCTCGCCGCGACGCTTGCCGAGACCCTGGGCCGCCGTCTGTTGCGCCTGCAGTGCCACGAGGGGCTCGATTCGGCCGCCGCCGTCTACGAGTGGAACTACGCCGCCCAGATGCTCGCGATTCGCCTGGCCGAGCGCGGC
>CBDCQT010000006.1:0-143729 GCA_965220745.1 Alphaproteobacteria bacterium
GTCGACTGGCCGGCGCTTCCGGTGCGGGCGCCTTGGCTCGCGGAGGTGGTGGGACGCCCGGAGATCCGCTCCGCCGCCGATCGGGACGACCTGCGACGTCGGCTCCGGGGACTCACCCTTGAGGAACGCCGCGATGAACTGGTCCGGTTCCTCGGGGAGCAGGCGGTCCAGGTTCTGGGGCTGCGCTCCGCACCGCCGCCCTCGGCGGGATTCTTCGAGCTGGGCATGGACTCGCTGATGGCGGTCGAGCTTCGCAACCGCCTGAACCGGGCCTTCCGGGGCGCGTTCGTCGTCTCCAACACCGCGGTTTTCGATCATCCCGACATTGCCCGCCTGGCGGAACACCTCGCGAGCAAGTTCGACGGCGCGTCGCCGGAGACGCCGCGGGCGCGCGCCCTGCCGCCCGTCCGGCACCGAGGCGAAGAACGCATCGCGATCATTGGCATGGCCTGCCGCTTCCCCGGGGCGGAGGACGCCGAGGCGTTCTGGGCACAGCTTCGCGCCGGGGCCGATCTGGTGACGAGGGGGCGCCCGGACGGGCTCTTCGTGGATGCGCAGACAGAGGCGGCGCGCCACTTCGGCGCCTACGTGGAAGGCCTCGACCGCTTCGACGCGGGCTTTTTCCGGATCGCCCCGGTCGAGGCGGAACTGCTCGACCCCCAGCAGCGGATGCTGCTCGAGACCAGCTGGGCGGCGCTGGAGGACGCCGGGATCGCCCCGGACCGGCTGCGCGGCAGCCGAACCGGAGTGTATGGAGGAGTATACAGCCACGACTACGCGGCTCTAGTCTCAACGCCCGGTGACGATGCGTCAGCCAATCTCTACAGGTCCACCGGGATCGCCCCCTCGGCCGCTGTCGGCCGGGTCGCCTTCGCACTCGGCCTCGAGGGTCCGGCCATCACGGTGGACACGGCGTGTTCCTCTTCGCTGGTCGCGCTGCACCAAGCG
Organism: Alphaproteobacteria bacterium; assembly: GCA_965220745.1. GTDB lineage: Bacteria > Pseudomonadota > Alphaproteobacteria > UBA828 > UBA828 > WTGU01. Next base: position 949 of record CBDCQT010000006.1, read on the forward strand.
GCGGCGGCGCTCCGCACGGGCGAGGCGGACCTGGCGCTGGCGGGAGGGGTGAACGCGATCCTGACCTCCACCGCCACGCGGATCTTCACCGACGCGGGCATGCTCGCGGCGGATGGACGCTGCAAGACCTTCGACGCGGCAGCCGACGGCTTTGTGCGCGGCGAGGGCTGCGGGATGGTCGTGCTCAAGCGCCTCGCGGACGCGCAGGCGGCGGGAGACCGAATCCTCGCGGTCGTGCTCGGATCGGCTGTGAACCAGGATGGCGCGAGCGCCGGCCTGACCGTGCCGAACGGCCCGGCCCAAGAGCGCGTGATCGAGGAAGCGCTTGCGCGCTCGGGCGCGGAGCCCTCCTCGGTGGACTACCTGGAGGCGCACGGCACGGGCACCGAGCTGGGCGATCCGATCGAGGTCGAGGCGGCGGCGGCAGTGTACGGTCGCGGCCGCAGCGCGGAGCGCCCGCTGCTGGTCGGATCGGTGAAGACCAACGTGGGGCACCTGGAGGCGGCGGCGGGCGTGGCCGGGCTGATCAAGACGGTGCTCGCGATCCGCTCCGGGGTGATTCCGCGCCACCTGCACTTCGAGCGTCCCAACCCGCGGATGGAATGGGAGAAGCTTCCCGTCCGGGTGACATCGGAGACGACTCCCTGGCCGGAAGCGGAGCGGCCGCGGCGGGCCGCCGTCAGCTCCTTCGGGTACTCGGGTACCAACGCCCATGTCGTGATCGAGGGCTACACGGAGGAGCGCGAACCGTCGCCCATCGCGGTGCCGGCCCTGCCAGAGCCGGCCACGGATGGCGGCGGACCGCAGTCCGACGCGCCCCGCCAGCACCGCCTGCTGCCGCTGTCGGCGAAGTCCGGGCAAGCTCTCCGGGAGCTGGCCGACAGGTACCGGGCGGCCGTGTCGGAAGACACACCGCTGGCCGACATGTCTTGGACGGCCGGGACGGGCCGGAGCCACTTCCCGCACCGCTCGGGCATCGTGTTCAGCGATCGCGCCTCGCTGCAGGCGCAACTGGAGGTGGTGAGGCAGGGTGCCGTCGCGCCGGCCCGCGCCGGAAAGGTCGCCTTCCTTTACACCGGGCAGGGGAGCCAGTGGGCGGGCATGGGCCGGGAGCTCTACGGGGCCGAGCCGGTCTTCCGGGCGGTGCTGGACCGATGCGAGGAGGTATTCCGCGCAGAGCGGGGTGCTTCGCTCCTGCAAGTGATGTTCGAGGATCCCGGCGGGCAGCAGTTGGATCGGACCGAGTGGACGCAGCCGGCGCTCTACGCGCTGGAGAGCGGTCTGACGGCCCTGTGGGCGAGCGTGGGGGTGCGGCCTGACATCGTGTTCGGGCACAGCGTGGGAGAGATCGCGGCAGCGGCTGCCGCGGGAGCCTTCGATCTCGAAAGCGGGATGCGGTTCGCCACGCGCCGGGGCGCGCTGATGGGTTCGCTGCCCGACGGAGGAGCGATGGCGGCGGTGTTCGCTTCAGCGGACCGCGTGCGCGATGCCCTCCCGGGGGGCATCTCTCTGGCCGCTGACAACGGTGCGCACCAACTGGTGAGCGGCCTTAGGGATGCGGTCGCCGCTCTAGGAGAGGAGCTGTCCCAAGCCGGCATCCGGGTGGAAATTCTCCGGACCAGCCACGCCTTCCACAGCGCGCTGATGGACCCCGTGCTGGCGGAACTGGAAGCGGCGGCACCCGAAGCCTCGGAACATTCGGTGCGGCTGGTTAGCGATGTGAGTGGCAGCGTTCTGGAGGACGCGCCCGACGGAGCGTACTGGCGGCGCCAAGCGCGCGAGCCTGTCCAGTTCGCCACAGCGATACAAACCTTGGCGGAGTTGCAGGCGGTGCTCCTGCTGGAGATCGGGCCCCATGGCGTGCTGGGGCCGATGGCGGAACTCGGCTGGCCGCACACCGAGTCGCCTACCGTGATCCTCAGCCAAGGGCGCGGCGGAAACGGGGACTTTGTCGAGGCGGTGGCGGGCGCGTACGAAGCGGGCCTCGACATTGCCTTCGAGGGCCTGTTTGTTGGCGAACGCCGCCGCCGGATCTCGCTGCCTGCCTATCCTTTCCAGCGGAAACGTTACTGGATCCCCCCCTCCCAGCGTCCGGGGACTGAGGCGGGCCACGCGCTCCTCGGCGTGCAGCGGGATTCCCCGGATGGCGAGCACTCGTTCGAGCGGCAGCTGCACGCCCGGGATCCGGCATGGCTGGCAGACCACCGGGTGTTCGGCGAAGTGGTCGCGCCGGGCGCGCTCTACGCGGCGCAGGTGGGCGAGGCGCTGCGGGAAACGCACCACGAACTTCCCGTCGTGCTCGAGAAGACCGCGATCAAGCGCCCGCTGGTGTTGGCGAGCAACGAGGGCCGGCTCGTTCAGGTGGTGCTCGGCAAGGACCGTTCTTGGAAGGTCGTCGGCAGGGCTGCCGGGGGGCAATGGGAGCCCCATGCCGAGGGTCGTTGGGCAGACCTCGCGGCGGCCGCCCCCGAGCCGGCGGAGCTCGGCGCGCTGCAGGGCGGCCTGGCGCAGCTGGAGGGGGACGCCGGGCCGGGCCTCGGCGGGTTCGAGCACGGGCCGGCCTTCCGCGGCCTGGCCCGGCTCTGGTCGGGGCCCGGCGAAGCGCTGGGCGAGGTGCTGCTGCCGGCGGGAACGGACCGGCGCGGCCTGCTCGCGCATCCGGCCCTGCTCGACGCGTGCCTCCAGGTGCTGGGCGGCATCGAGGAAGTGGCCGAAGCAGGGGGCACGTGGCTGCCCGCCGGCTGGGACCGCTTCGTGCTGCGCGAGGCGCTGCCGGAGCGCGTCTTCTGCCGGGCGCTCGACCGCGGCGAGGAAGGGGGCGCGCGCAGGGCCGATCTGTGGCTCTACACGGAGACGGGCGAGGAGCTGGCGCGCATCGAGGGCTTCGCGCTCAGACGCGCGAGCCGGGCGGCCCTGGCGGGACACCGGGCGGAGGAGACGCTGCACGAGGTGGCGTGGCGCGAGGGGGCGCCGGTGGGACTCCGGGAGGCGGACTTCCTAGCAGGGCCCGAGCAGATCGAGAGCGGCCTGGGAACGCTGGAGGGCTACCTCGCGGCGGAGGGCGGCGACGCTGCGTCGCTGCCCGTGCTGGGGCGCGCGCTGGAGCGCGAGTCGCGCCGGCTGCTGCTGCGCGGGTTCCGGGAGCTGGGCTGGCGGCCCAGTCCGGGAGAGCGTTTCGAGACGGACGAGTTGCGCCGCAGGCTGAAGGTGACGGAGGATCACGGGCAGCTGTTCGGCCGCTTGCTGGCGGTGCTGGAGCAGATGGGGGTCTTGGGACGGGACCCGGCAGGCGGCTGGCAGGTGGCGGCCGCGCCGGAACTGCCCCCAGAGCCTGAGGCTGAGGCGGGACCGACCGACTCAGAAGCCGATTCGATCGAGCTGGGCGTGCTGCGCCGCTGCGGGGAGTCGCTCGCCGAGGTGCTCCGCGGCCGCGCCGACGGGCTGGACCTGCTGTTCGGCGGTGAGCCGGGAGCGGCGAGCCTGTACCGCGAGTCGGCGGCCATGCGGGCGCTGAACCGCATGGCCGCCGAGGCCGTGCGCGCGGCGGCCGCGGGACTGCCCGAAGGCCGCCCGCTGCGGGCGGTCGAGATCGGCGCGGGCACGGGCGCGACCACGTCCGCCGTGTTGGACGCGCTGCCGGCCGGCCGGACCGAATACAGCTTCACCGACATCTCGAGCGCCTTCTTCCCGGAAGCCGAGCGGCGCTTCGGAGAACGCGGCGCGGAGTTGCGCTTCCGGGCGCTGGACATCGAGCGGGACCCGGCCGATCAGGGCTTCGCGCAGCACGGCTACGACTTCGTGATCGCGGCGAACGTGCTGCACGCGACGCGCGACCTGGGCGAGACGCTGGCCCACTGCCGGCGCCTGCTGGCCCCGTCGGGCGTGCTGGTGGCCGTCGAGGAAGCCGCCGCCAAGGAATGGCTGGACCTGACCTTCGGGCTGCTGCCCGGCTGGTGGCGCTTCCGGGACGCGTACCGCTCCGAGCACGCGCTGGTCGGGCCCCCGGTCTGGCGCCAGGCCCTGGCGGACGCCGGCTTCGGCGGCATGTCCCTGCTCGAGGATCCGTCCGGGGCGCTGCTGATCCTGGCGCGCGGGCCGTCGCAGGTGCAGGCCGGCCGGGGCCGTTTCGTGCTGGCGGGAACGGGAGCGTTGCCCGCGGCCCTCGAAGCGGAACTGCGCAAGCGGGGACAGGACGTGCTGGCGGGCCCGGCGGACGGGGGGCGGGCTTCATGGCGGTCATTCTTCAAGGCGCCGGGCGGGGAGGCGCCGCTGCGGGGCGTGGTGCACTTGGAAGGCGTGCGGCGCGACTCGGCGGGGCTCTCGACCGCAGAGCTGGCTGCGGACGCGGAGCGCATCGGGGCGAGCGCGCTGGCACTGGTCCAGGGGATGTCGGACGCCGGCGTGACGCCGGCGAGCGGCACTTGGTTCGTGACCCGGGGCGGGCAGGTGATCGGCCGGGAGCGCTGCGGCGCCCTGCCCGGTGCCATGCTGTGGGGCCTGGCGAGCGTGGTGGGGCTGGAGCACGCGGACCTGACCCCCCGCCTGCTGGACTTGGACCCGGAGGCGGACCCGGACGCCGGCACGCTGGCGGACGAGTTGCTGTTTGCAGACCGGGAGACGCGCGTCGCCCTGCGGGGCGGAGCCCGCCTGGTCGCCCGGCTGACCCGGTTCGCGGGGCGGGCCGAGCTCCCGGAAGGCGGCGGCTGGCGCTGGGCGGCCGATCCGGCCGGGGCGCTCGACGCGCTGCGCGTGGAGCAGGTGTCGAAGAACGCGGGTCCGGGCGAGGTGCTGGTGCGGGTCGAGGCGACCGGGGTGAACTTCCACGACGTGATGGTGGGGATGCAGGCCGTGGAGGCCGGCCAGCCGCTCGGCATCGAGCTGTGCGGGCGGGTCGTGGAGGCCGGCCAGGGCGTGCGGGAGCTGCAGGCGGGGGACCGGGTGGCGGGATTCGCCCGGGGAGCGTTCGGGCCCGAGGTGGTCACGCGGGCGGAGTGCGTCGTTCCGGCACCGCCGGGGCTGTCGGCGGCGGAGCTGGCGACCCTGCCGGTGGCGTCGGTGACCGCGGCGCTGGCCTTCGAGCACGCGGGCCTGGCAGAGGGGGCGCGGGTGCTGGTCCATGCCGGCGCGGGGGGCGTGGGCCACGCCGCGATCCGGCAGGCGCAGGCCGCGGGGCTGGAGGTGTACGCGACTGCGAGCGCGCCGAAGCGGGAGTACCTGCGTTCGCTGGGGGTCGCGGCGGTGTTCGACAGCCGCTCGCCGGCCTTCGGGAAGCAGGTCTTGGAAGCGACCGCGGGCGCGGGTGTGGAGATGGTGCTGAACAGCCTCTCCGGGGAGGGCTTGATCGAGGCCAGCCTGTCGTGCCTTGCGCCGGGCGGAGCCTTCGTAGAGCTCGGCAAGCGCAACATCCGCAGCGCCGGGGAGATGGCGGCCGAGCGCCCGGACGTTCGCTACCTGGAGTTGGCGCTGGACCGGCTCATGCGGGAGGAGCCGGAGCGGCTCGGGACGGTGCTGCGGAGGGTGATGGAGCGGGTCGCGTCGGGGCAGCTCGCGCCCCTGCCCTTCACCCGCTGGCCGCTGGCGGAGGCCGCCGCGGCGCTGGCGGAGCTGCAGGCGGCGCGCCATATCGGGAAGGTCGTGCTGGTGCCGTCGGCGCTGGCGGCGGGCCGGCTGCGGCAGGACCGCAGCTATCTGATCACGGGGGGGCTCGGAGGGGTCGGGCTGGAGGCGGCGCGCTGGCTGGCTGGGGCCGGGGCCGGGGCCATCGTGCTGAACGGGCGCCGCCCGCCAGAGGCGGCAGCGGCGGCGGCAGTGGCGGAACTCCGGGCGGGCGGCGCGGAGGTGCGCGTCGAGATCGCGGACGTGACGGACGGGGAGGCGGTGGCGGGCATGCTCCAACGCATCGACGCCGAGCTGCCGCCGCTGGCGGGGGTGATCCACAGCGTGGGAGCGCTGGCGGACGCGGCGCTGACGAACCAGGACTGGGAGCGCTTCGAGCGCGTGCTGGGGCCCAAGGCGCTGGGGGCCTGGCGGCTGCACCGGGCGACGCTCGACCGGCAGCTGGACCTGTTCGTGCTCTTCTCCAGCCTGACGGGCGTGGTCGGGTATCCGGGGCTGGCCAACTACGCGGCGGCCAACGCCTTCCTGGACCAGCTGGCGCGGCACCGCCGGGCGCTCGGCCTGCCCGGTCAGGCCATTGCGTGGGGGCCATGGTCGGAGACCGGCAAAGCCGAACAGCGTCGCGAACTCATCGCAACACAGCTAGCCCGCTACGGCGAGGAATGGATCGCTCCCGAACAAGGCATCCAGACGTTGGCGCGGCTCGTGCGCGAGGACGTGGGGACCAGCGTGGTGGCGTCCGTCGACTGGCCGGCGCTTCCGGTGCGGGCGCCTTGGCTGGCGGAGGTGATGGGACGCCCGGAGATCCGCTCGGTCGACGGCCCGGACGACCTTCTAGGCCGACTCCGGGGACCCGCTGCCGAGGAACGCCGGGATGGACTGGTCAGGTTCCTCGAGGAACAGGTGGTCCAGGTCCTGCGGCTGCGCTCCGCCCCGCCGTCCTCGGCGGGATTCTTCGAGCTGGGCATGGACTCGCTGATGGCGGTCGAGCTTCGCAACCGCCTGAACCGGGCCTTCCGCGGCGCGTTCGTTGTCTCCAACACCGCAGTGTTCGATCATCCCGACATTGCCCGCTTGGCGGAACACCTTGCGAGCAAGTTTGAGGGCGTGTCGCCGGAGACGCCGCGGGCGCGCGCCCTGCCGTCCGACCGACGCCGCGACGATGGACGAATCGCGATTGTCGGCATGGCCTGCCGATTCCCCGGGGCGGAGGACGCCGAGGCGTTTTGGGCGCAGCTTTGCGCCGGGGCGGACTTGGTAATTAGGGGGCGCCCGGACGGGCTCTTCGTGGATGCCGAGACGGAGGCGGCACGCCACTTCGGCGCCTACGTGGAAGGCCTAGACCGCTTCGACGCGGGCTTTTTCCGGATCGCCCCGGTCGAGGCGGAACTGCTCGACCCCCAGCAGCGGATGCTGCTCGAGACCAGCTGGGCGGCGCTGGAGGACGCCGGGATCGCCCCGGACCGGCTGCGCGGCAGCCGAACCGGGGTGTATGGCGGAGTATGCAGCCACGACTACGCGGCCCTGGTCTCAACACCCGGCGACGATGCGTCAGCCAATCTCTACAGGTCCACCGGGATCGCCCCCTCGGCCGCTGTCGGCCGGGTCGCCTTCGCGCTCGGCCTCGAGGGTCCGGCCATCACGGTGGACACGGCGTGTTCCTCTTCGCTGGTCGCGCTGCACCAAGCGGCGGCGGCGCTCCGGGCGGGCGAGGCGGACCTGGCGCTGGCGGGAGGGGTGAACGCGATCCTGACCTCCACCGCCACGCGGATCTTCACCGACGCGGGCATGCTCGCCGCGGATGGACGCTGCAAGACCTTCGACGCGGCAGCCGACGGCTTTGTGCGCGGCGAGGGCTGCGGGATGGTTGTGCTCAAGCGCCTCGCGGACGCGGAGGCGGCGGGAGACCGAATCCTCGCGGTCGTGCTCGGATCGGCTGTGAACCAGGATGGCGCGAGCGCCGGCCTGACCGTGCCGAACGGCCCGGCCCAAGAGCGCGTGATCGAGGAAGCGCTTGCGCGCTCGGGCGCGGAGCCCTCCTCGGTGGACTACTTGGAGGCGCACGGCACGGGCACCGAGCTGGGCGATCCGATCGAGGTCGAGGCGGCGGCGGCGGTATACGGCCGTGGCCGGGGCGCGGACCGCCCGCTGCTGGTCGGATCGGTGAAGACGAACGTGGGCCATCTCGAGGCGGCGGCGGGCGTGGCCGGACTGATCAAGGCGGTGCTCGCGATCCGCTCCGGGCTGATTCCGCGCCACCTGCACTTCGAGCGTCCCAACCCGCGGATGGACTGGGAGAAGCTTCCCGTCCGGGTGACATCGGAGACGACTCCCTGGCCGGAAGCGGAGCGGCCGCGGCGTGCCGCCGTCAGCTCTTTCGGGTACTCGGGCACCAACGCCCATGTCGTGATCGAGGGCTATGCCGAGGAGCGCGAACCGCCACGCATCGCGGTGCCCGCGCTGCCGGAGTCGGGTGCTGATGGCCGCGTCCCGCAGGCCGACGCTCCCCGCCAGCACCGCCTGCTGCCGCTCTCGGCGAAGTCCGAGCAAGCTCTCCGGCAGCTGGCCGCCAGCTACCGGGCGGCCGTGTCGGAAGACACACCGCTGGCGGACATGTCTTGGACGGCCGGGACGGGCCGGAGCCACTTCCCGCACCGCTCGGGCATCGTGTTCAGCGATCACGCCTCGCTGCGGGAGCAGCTGGAGGTGGTGAGGCTGGGTGCCGCCGCGTCGTCCCGCGCTGGAAAGGTTGCCTTCCTTTACACCGGACAGGGGAGCCAGTGGGCGGGCATGGGCCGGGAGCTCTATGCGACCGAGCCGGTGTTCCGGGCGGTTCTGGACCGATGCGAGGAGGTATTCCGCGCAGAGCGAGACGCGTCTCTGCTGCAGGTGATGTTCGAGGATCTTGGCGGGCAGCAGTTGGATCGGACCGAGTGGACGCAGCCGGCGCTCTACGCGCTGGAGAGCGGTCTGACGGCCCTGTGGGCGAGCGTGGGGGTGCGGCCTGACATCGTGTTCGGGCACAGCGTGGGAGAGATCGCGGCAGCGGCTGCCGCGGGAGCCTTTGATCTCGAGACCGGGATGCGGTTCGCCACGCGCCGGGGCGCGCTGATGGGTTCGCTCTCCGAGGGGGGGGCGATGGCGGCGGTGTTCGCTTCGGCGGAGCGGGTCGCTGCCAGCCTTGACGGTGCGGTGTGCCTGGCCGCCGATAACAGCACTCACCAAGTCGTGAGCGGCCCGGAGGCCGACATCGAGGCACTGCTGAAGAGGTTCGAAGAGGACGGTCTGCGCGTGGAGCGTCTGCGCACCAGCCACGGCTTCCACAGCGCGCTGATGGATCCGGTGTTGGCGGAGCTGGAAGCGGCGGCGCCCGGGGCCTCGGCACCGGCGGTGCGACTGGTGAGCGATGTGAGCGGGCAGGTGCTGGAAGGGGCTCCCGACGGAGCGTACTGGCGGCGCCAGGCGCGCGAGCCGGTCCAGTTCGCGACGGCGCTGCGGACGCTGGCGGACTTGCAGGCGGGGCTTTTGCTGGAGATCGGGCCGCATGGCGTGCTGGGTCCGATGGCGGCGCTGGGCTGGCCGCACGGCGAGGCGCCTGTGGTGATCCCGAGCCAGCAGCGCGGCGGCAACGGAGACTTCGTGGGGGCGGTGGCGGGCGCGTACGAGGCGGGTCTGGACATTGCCTTCGAGGGCCTGTTTGTCGGGGAGCGGCGGCGGCGGGTCTCGCTGCCCGCCTATCCCTTCCAGCGGGAGCGCCACTGGGTCTCTCGTTCCCGGCGTTTACAGACTGAGATCGGAAATGTGCTCCTCGGTGTGCAGCGGGATTCCCCGGGTGGCGAGCACTCCTTCGAGAAACAGCTGCGCAGTCGGGATCCGGCGTGGCTCGCCGACCACCGGGTGTTCGGCGAAGTCGTCGCACCCGGCGCACTGTACGCGGCGCAGGCGAGTGAAGCCCTCCAAGAAACGCATCACGAACTTCCTGTCGTCCTCGAGGAAACCGCGATTACGCGCCCGCTCGTGCTGTCGGGCGACAAGGGGCGTCTGGTCCAAGTGGTGCTCGGCGAGGAGGGCGCTTGGAAAGTCGTCAGCAGGGATGCGGGCGGGCGATGGGAGACACATGCCGAAGGCCGCTGGGCATCTCTCGCCGGGGCCACGCCCGAGTCGGCAGACCTCGGTGCGTTGAAGTCCAGCCTCGCACGGCTGGCTCCGGACTTCGAGTCGGTACTGGTTGGCCTTGAGTACGGGCCGGCCTTCCGCGGTCTGGGCCAGCTCTGGTCGGGTCACGGTGAAGCACTGGGCGAGGTGCTGCTGCCTGCCGGCGTGGATCACAGGAATCTTCTCGTGCACCCGGCACTGCTCGACGCGTGTTTCCAGGTACTGGGCGCTGTCCCGGAGCTGGCGGAAGCAGGAGGGACATGGCTGCCGATCGGCTGGGACCGCCTCGTCCTGCGCGACGCGCTGCCGGCGCGCATCTTCTGCCGGGCACTCGACCGCGGAGAGGGCGGGCAGACACGCAAGGCAGACCTCTGGCTCTACACGGAGACGGGCGATGAGCTTGCGCACATCGAGGGCTTCACGCTTAGACAGGCGAACCGGACGGTCCTGTCGGGTCGCCGGGTGGAGGAGGCGCTGCACGAGGTGGTGTGGCGCGAAGGGGCGGCGGTCGGATTCCGGCAGGCGGACTTCCTAGCCGCACCAAAGGAGATCGAGTCCGGCCTAGGGGGCCTGAACGGATATCTCGAGGCGGAGGGCCGCGACGGGGCTTCGCTCGCAGCGTTGGGGCGCAAGCTGGAGCTTGAGTCCCGTCGGCTGCTACTGCGGGGATTCCGGGAACTGGGATGGGAGCCTAGTGCGGGAGACCGCTTCGAGACGGACGAGCTGCGCCGCCAGCTCAGGGTTACAGAGGATCACCGGCGGCTGTTCGGCCGCTTGCTGTCGGTGCTGGAGGAGATGGGACTCCTCGAGCGGGAATCGGCGGGTGGCTGGCAGGTTACAACCACGCCGGAAGCGCCCCCGGAGCCTGAGGCGGGACCGACCGACTCCGCAGCCGATTCCATCGAGCTGGGCCTGCTCCGCCGCTGCGGGGAGTCGCTCGCCGACGTGCTCCGCGGCCGCGCCGATGCGCTGGACCTGCTCTTGGGCGGAGAACCGGGAGCGGCGAGCCTGTACCGCGAGTCACCCGCCATGCGCGCGCTGAACCGCATGGTCGCTGACGCTGTGCGCGCAGCGGTCGCCGGACTGCCGGAAGGCCGGCCGCTGCGGGTGATCGAGCTTGGCGCAGGGACGGGCGCAACCTCCTCCTCCCTTCTAGACGTCCTGCCGGCCGACCAGACCGAGTTTACCTTCACCGACATCTCGACGGACTCGGTCACTGATGCTGAGCAGCGGTTCGGCGAGCGGGGCGCGGGCCTTCGCTTCCTAGCGCTCGACATCGAACGGGACCCGGCGGATCAGGGCTTCGCACTCCACGGCTACGACCTCGTGGTCGCCGCGAACATCTTGCACGCGACCCGCGACTTGGGTGAGACGCTCGCCCACTGCAGGCGCCTCCTGGCCCCGTCGGGCGTGCTGGTGGCCGTCGAGGAAGCCGCACGCAAGGAGTGGCTGGACCTGACCTTCGGACTGCTGCCCGGCTGGTGGCGCTTCCAAGATGCGTATCGCTCCGACCACGCGCTGGTCGAGCCCCCCGTCTGGCGACAGGCCATCGCGGACGCCGGATTTGCGGAGACTTCCCTGCTAGAGGATCCTTCCGGGGCGCTGCTGATCCTGGCGCGGGGGCCGGCGGAGGCGAGGGCCGAAGGCGGGCTGTTCGTGCTGGCCGGGAAGAGTGAGCTGGGCGCCAACCTGGCGGCGGACCTGGACCGCCGGGGCAGCCGGGCTGTCGAAGGCCCCCCGGAGGCCGACCGCCAGGCATGGCGCGGGTTCTTCGAGTCATTGCCGGGCGCGCTGCCCCTGCGCGGCGTGGCGTACCTGGGCGGGCTCCGGCCAGACGGTGCCGAGCTTTCGACCCGGGAGCTGGAAGCGGAGTTGCAGGCGGTAAATGCGGGCGCGCTGGCGCTGGTCCAAGGGATGTCGGACGCGGGCGTGTCGCCAGTGAATGGCACCTGGTTCGTGACCCGGGGCGGCCAGGTGATCGAGCGGGAGCGCGGCGGCGCGCTCGCGGGTGCCTCGCTGTGGGGCTTCGCCAGCGTGGTGGAGCTGGAGCACGGGGATCTGACGCCGCGCCTGCTGGACTTGGATCCCGAGTCTCCCCTGTCCGCCGGCGCGCTCGCCGACGAATTGCTCTTCCCCGACCGCGAGACGCGCGTCGCCCGCCGGGGCGGGGACCGTTTGGTGGCCCGGCTGACGCGCCTCGCCGGGCGGGCGGAGGACTCGGCGGAATCCGGGCCGGGCGAGGCCCGGTTGCGCCGGGACCGCAGCTATCTGATCACGGGCGGGCTCGGGGGGCTCGGGCTGGAGGTGGCGCGCTGGCTGGCCGGGGCGGGTGCCGGGGCCATCGTGCTGAACGGACGCCGCCCGCCCGACACGGACACCGAGGCGCTGATCGCGGAGCTCCGGCAGGGCAGCGCCGAAGTGCGCGTCGAGATCGCCGACGTGATGGACGAGGAGGCGGTGGCGGGGATGCTCGTGCGGATCGACGCCGAGTTGCCGCCGCTGGCGGGCGTGATCCACAGCGTGGGAGCGCTTGCCGACGGGGCATTGACGAACCAAGACTGGGAGCGCTTCGAGCGGGTGATGGGGCCCAAGGCGCTGGGGGCCTGGCGGCTGCACCGGGCGACGCTCGACCGGCAGCTGGACCTGTTCGTCCTCTTCTCCAGCTTGGCGGGCGTGATCGGAAACCCGGGGCAGGCCAACTACGCGGCGGCCAATGCCTTCCTCGACCAGCTGGCGCGACATCGGAGGGCTCTGGGCCTGCCGGGTCAGGCCATTGCGTGGGGGCCATGGTCGGAGACCGGCACAGCCGAAGAGCGTCGCGAACGCATCGCAACGCAGCTTGCCCAATACGGCGAGGAATGGATCACTCCCGAACAAGGCATCCAGGCCTTGGAACGGCTCGTGCGCGAGAGTGCCGGAACCAGTGTGGCGGCGTTCGTCGACTGGTCAGCGCTTCCGGTGCAGGCCCCTTGGCTCGCGGAAGTGGCAGAGCGCGAAGAGGCCCACTCTTCGGCCGCCCGGGAAGGGCAGCTCGCCGGTCAGGCTGCTGACCAACTGCTGTGGCGGCTCCGGGGGCTCGCCTCTAAAGAGCGCCGCGACGAGCTGATCCGGTTCCTCAAGGAGCAGGTGGCCCAGATTCTGCGCCTCCGTGCCACCCCGTCGCCCTCGGCGGGATTCTTCGAACTGGGCATGGACTCGCTGATGGCAGTGGAGCTTCGCAACCGCCTGAACCGGGCATTCCGGGAAGCGTTCGTCGTCTCGAACACCACGGTCTTCGATCATCCCGATATCGCCCGTCTGGCGGAACACCTTGCTCACAAACTTGACCGAGCGGTAACGGAGGTACCCTTCGAGCGCGCCCCGCCCGCGATCAGGCAGCGGGAGGACGAACGCATCGCGATCATCGGCATCGCCTGCCGCTTCCCCGGTGCACCGGATGCCGAGGCCTTCTCGGCGCAGCTTTACTCCGGTGCCGATCTGGTGACAAGGGGACGTCCGGACGGGCTCTTCGTGGATGCCGAGACGGAGGCGGCGCGCCACTTCGGCGCCTATGTGGATGGCCTAGACCGCTTCGATGCCGACTTGTTCCGGATCGCGCCGGTCGAGGCGGAACTCCTCGACCCCCAGCAGCGGATGCTACTCGAGACAAGCTGGGCGGCACTCGAGGACGCCGGGATCGCCCCGGACGGGCTGCGTGGAAGCCGAACGGGGGTCTTCGGCGGAATCTCGACGAATGATTATCAGGCACTCGTCAGCGAGACCGTCGAGGAACGGTCGACGACCCTCTACAGGTCCACTGGCGTTGCCTTCTCGGCCGCGATCGGCCGGATCGCCTTTGCCCTCGGTTTCGAGGGGCCGGCCATCACCGTGGACACCGCGTGTTCCTCGTCGCTGGTCGCGCTGCACCAAGCGGCAGCGGCACTGCGCGCAGGCGAGGCGGATCTGGCGCTGGCGGGAGGGGTGAACGCGATCTTGAGGGCAGAACTCACCAGTCTCGCGATCAATGCCGGCATGCTCGCCGCGGATGGGCGTTGCAAGACTTTCGACGCGGCGGCCGATGGTTACGTACGAGGCGAGGGATGCGGGATGGTTGTGCTCAAGCGCCTCGCGGACGCGGAGGCTGCAGGAGACCGGATTCTCGCGGTTGTGCTCGGATCGGCGGTGAACCAAGACGGCGCGAGCGCCGGCCTGACGGTGCCGAACGGCCCGGCCCAAGAGCGCGTGATCGAAGAGGCGCTCGCGCGGGCGGGCGTTGAGGCCTCCTCGGTGGACTACTTGGAGGCACACGGCACGGGCACCGAACTGGGCGATCCGGTCGAAGTGGCGGCGGCTGCTGCGGTGTACGGCCGCGGCCGGGGCGCGGACCGCCCGCTGCTGATCGGCTCGGTGAAGACGAACGTGGGCCACCTCGAGGCGGCGGCGGGCGTGGCCGGGCTGATCAAGGCGGTGCTGGCGATCCGTTCCGGGGTGATTCCGCGCCACCTGCACTTCGAGCGGCCCAACCCGCGGATGGACTGGGAGAAGCTCCCCGTCCGGGTGACGTCGGAGGCGACGCCTTGGCCGGAGGCGGAGCGGCCGCGGCGGGCCGCTGTCAGCTCCTTCGGATACTCGGGCACCAACTCGCATGTCGTGATCGAGGGATACGCCGAGGAGCGCGAGCCGCCGCGCATCGAGGTGCCCGCGCTACCGGAGTCGGGTGCGGATGAACTCGTCCCGCAGGCCGACGCGCGTCGGCTGCACCGCCTGCTCCCGCTGTCGGGGAAGTCCGAGGACGCTCTCCGGCAGCTGGCCGGCCGGTACCAAGCCATTCTTTCCGACGATACCCCGCTCGCCGATATGGCGTGGACGGCGAGCGCGGGCCGGAGCCATCTTCGCTGCCGTTCCGGCCTTGTGTTCAGTGATCGCGCCTCGCTGCAGGAGCAGTTGGAAAGGGTGGGGCAAGGCGCAGTAGCTTCGCCGGCCGAAGGAAAGGTTGCCTTCCTCTACACCGGGCAGGGGAGCCAGTGGGCGGGCATGGGCCGGGAGCTCTATGAGTCCGAGCCGGTTTTCCGGGCAGTTCTGGACCGCTGCGAGGAAGTGTTCCGCAAAGAGCGCGGCAGGGCGCTTCTCCCGGTGATCTTTGACGATGCCGGGCGGCTGGAGCGGACCGAGTGGACGCAGCCGGCGCTCTACGCGCTGGAGAGCGGTCTGACGGCCCTGTGGGCCAGCGTGGGGGTGCGGCCCGACATCGTGTTCGGGCACAGCGTGGGAGAGATCGCGGCAGCGGCTGCCGCGGGAGCCTTCGATCTCGAAAGCGGGATGCGGTTCGCCACGCGCCGGGGCGCGCTGATGGGTTCGCTCTCCGAGGGCGGTGCGATGGCGGCGGTGTTCGCTTCGGCGGAGCGGGTCGCTGCCAGCCTTGACGGTGCGGTCTGCCTGGCAGCCGATAACGGCACGCACCAAGTCGTGAGCGGCCCGGAGGCCGACATCGAGGCGCTGCTGAAGAGGTTCGAAGAGGACGGCCTGCGAGTGGAGCGCCTGCGGACCAGCCAGGCCTTCCACAGCGCGCTGATGGATCCGCTGCTGGCGGAGCTGGAAGTGGCGGCGCCGGCGGCCTCGGCACCGTCGGTGCGACTGGTGAGCGACGTGAGCGGGCAGGTGCTGGAAGCGGCTCCCGACGGAGCGTACTGGCGGCGCCAGGCGCGCGAGCCGGTCCAGTTCGCCACGGCGCTGCGGACGCTGGCGGAGTTGCGGGCGGGGCTGCTACTGGAGATCGGGCCGCATGGCGTGCTGGGCCCGATGGCGGCGCTGGGCTGGCCGCAGGGCGAGGCGCCTGCGGTGATCCCGAGCCAGCGGCGCGACGGCAACGGGGACTTCGTCAGGGCGGTGGCGGGCGCGTACGAGGCGGGTCTGGAAATTGCTTTCGAAGGCCTGTTTGCCGGGGAGCGGCGGCAACGGGTCTCGCTGCCCGCCTATCCGTTCCAGCGGGAGCGCTATTGGATCTCCGCCTCTCCGCGGCGGCGGTCAGAAGCGGGGCACGCGCTGCTCGGGGTGCGGCGGGATTCCCCGGATGGCGAGCATTCCTTCGAGCGGCAGCTAGACAGCCGGGATCCGGCTTGGCTGGCAGACCACCGGGTGTTCGGGAACGTTGTGGCTCCGGGGGCGCTTTATGCGGCGCAGGTGGTTGAAGCGCTTCGCGAAACGGACCAAGGAGGCCCGGTCGTGCTCGAAGAGAGCGCGATCACCCGCCCGCTGGTGCTGTCGGGCAAGGAGGGCCGGCTGGTTCAGGTGGTGCTGGGCGAGGACGCGGGCTGGAAGGTCGTCAGCAGGGCTGCTGGCGGGCCATGGGAGACGCACGCCGAAGGCCGGTGGACACCGCATGCAGCAGCCGCGTCCGAGGCAACGGACCTTGGGGCGCTGCAGGACAGCCTCGACCAGGCGGACGTGGAAGAGGGCTACCTGGAGCTGCGTGCTGCCGGCCTCGACTACGGCCCGGCCTTCCGCGGACTGGCCCGGCTGTGGTCGGGTTCCGGCGAGGCGCTGGGCGAAGTGCTGCTGTCGGCGGGAATGGAAAAGCAGGGGCTGCTCGCGCATCCAGCACTGCTCGACGCCTGTTTCCAAGTGCTGGGGGGGATCCCAGAACTGGTGGGAGCTGGGGGCACATGGCTGCCGACTGGCTGGGACCGCTTCGTCCTGCGCGAGGCGTTGCCAGAGCGCGTCTTCTGCCGGGCGCTGGACCGCGGCGAGGGCGGCCAGACGCGCAAGGCAGATCTCTGGCTCTACACCGACACGGGCGAGGAGCTGGCGCGCATCGAGGGCTTTGCGCTCACACGCGCGAGCCCGACGGCCCTGTCGGCTGGCCGGGTGGAGGAAGCGCTGCATGAGATGGTGTGGCGCGAGGGGGCGGCCGTGGGCCTCCGGGATGCGGAGTTCCTCTCGGAGCCCCAGGAGATCAAGTCCGGCCTAGGAGCGACGGACCGATACCTAAAGGCGGCTGACTGCGACAGGGCTTCGCTCACCGAGCTCGGGCACGAGTTGGAGCGCGAGGCGCGCCGGCTGCTGCTGCGCGGATTCCGGGAACTGGGCTGGGAGCCCGCGCCGGGCGACCGTTTCGAACTGGAGGAGTTGCGCCGTCGGCTGAGGGTGACCGAAGATCACGGGCGACTGTTCGGGCGGTTGCTGTCAGTACTGGAGGGGATGGATCTCCTCGACCGGGAGCCGACTGGCGGCTGGCGCGTGATAACCGCAGCGGAAATGCCTGCGGAGTCCGCGGCGGGACCAGCCGACTCCCAAGCCGAATCCATCGAGCTGGACGTGCTCCGCCGTTGCGGGGATTCTCTCGCCGACGTGCTCCGTGGCCGCGCCGATGCGCTGGACCTGCTCTTCGGCGGCGAGCTGGGAGCGGCGAGCCTGTACCGCGAGTCAGCCGTAGCGCGGGCAATGAACCAAATCGTCGCCGCCGCCGTGCGGGCGGCGGTCGCCGGGCTGCCGGAAGACCGGCCGCTGCGGGTAATCGAGGTCGGCGCGGGGACCGGCGCGACCACCGCCGCCCTCTTGGACGTCCTGCCGGCCGACCGGACCGAATACACCTTCACCGACATCTCGCCCGGCTTCTTCCCGGACGCGGAGCGGGAGTTCGGCGAGCGGGGTGCCGACCTTCGCTTCCTGGCGCTCGACATCGAACGGGACCCGGCAGATCAGGGCTTGGCCCTACACGGCTATGACCTCGTGATCGCCGCGAACGTCCTGCACGCGACCCGCGACCTAGGCCAGACGCTCGCCCACTGCCGGTGCCTGCTGGCCCCGTCAGGCGTGCTGGCGGCCATCGAGGAGACCGCCCGCAAGGAGTGGCTGGACCTGACTTTCGGACTGCTGCCCGGCTGGTGGCGCTTCCAAGACGCGTATCGCTCCGACTACGCGCTGGTCGGGCCCTCCGTCTGGCGCCAGGCCCTCGCGGACGCCGGATTTGGCGGGACTTCCCTGGTCGAGGATCCGTCCGGGGCTCTGCTGATCCTGGCGCGGGGGCCGGCGGAGGCGGGGACCGAAGGCGGTCTGTTCGTGCTGGCCGGCGAGAGCGAGCTGGGCACCGAGCTGGCGGCGGAGCTGGAGCGCCGGGGCAGCCGGCCGGTCAAAGGCCCCGCGGAGTCCGACCGGCAGGCGTGGCGCGGGTTCTTCGAGTCCTTGCCGGGCGCGCTTCCGCTGCGCGGCGTGGCGTATCTGGGCGGGCTCCGGCCAGACGGTGCCGAGCTCTCGACTAGGGAGCTGGAAGCGGAGCTGCAGGCAGTCGATGCGGGCGCGCTGGCGCTGGTCCAAGGGATGTCGGACGCGGGCGTGTCGCCGGTGAGCGGCACTTGGTTCGTGACCCGGGGCGGCCAGGTGATCGAGCGGGAGCGCGCCGGCGCACTCGCGGGTGCCTCGCTGTGGGGCTTCGCCAGCGTGGTGGAGCTGGAGCACGGGGATCTGACGCCGCGCCTGCTGGACCTGGATCCGGAGTCTCCCCCGTCCGCCGGCGCGCTCGCCGACGAGCTGCTCTTCCCCGACCGCGAGACGCGCGTCGCCCGCCGGGGCGGGGGCCGCTTGGTGGCCCGCCTGACGCGCCTCGCCAGGCGGGCGGAGGATTCGGCGGAATCCGGGCCGGGCGAGGCCCGGCTGCGCGGGGACCGCAGCTATCTGATCACGGGCGGGCTCGGGGGGCTCGGGCTGGAGGTGGCGCGCTGGCTGGCCGGGGCGGGCGCCGGGGCCATCGTGCTGAACGGACGCCGCCCGCCCGACACGGACACCGAGGCGCTGGTCGCGGAGCTCCGGGCGGGCAGCGCCGAGGTGCGCGTCGAGATCGCCGACGTGACGGACGAGGAGGCGGTGGCGGGGATGCTGGCGCGGATCGACGCCGAGCTGCCGCCGCTGGCGGGCGTGATCCACAGCGTGGGCGCGCTCGCCGACGCGGCCTTGACGAACCAAGACTGGGAGCGCTTCGAGCGGGTGCTGGGACCCAAGGCGCTGGGGGCCTGGCGGTTGCACCGGGCTACGCTCGACCGGCAGCTGGACCTGTTCGTCCTCTTCTCCAGCCTGGCGGGCGTGGTCGGAAACCGCGGGCAGGCCAACCACGCGGCGGCCAACGCCTTCTTGGACCAGCTGGCGCGGCACCGCAGGGCGCTGGGCCTGCCGGGCCAGGCCATTGCCTGGGGCGCGTGGTCGGGCATCGGCGAGGCCGAGGAGCAGCGCGAGCGCATCACGCCGCGGCTGGCCGACTCAGGTGAGAAGTGGATGTCTCCCGAACAGGGTATCGGCGCCTTGGCGCGGCTCGTGCGCGAGGATGTCGGGGCGAGCGTGGCGGCGTTCGTCGACTGGTCGGCGCTTCCGTCGCGGGCACCCTGGCTGGCAGAAGTGGCGGAGCGCGAGGAGGACCGCGCTTCCGCCGCGCCGGACGATCTCCTCAAGCGGCTCGGGGGGCTCGCCCCCGGGCAGCGCCGGCAAGAACTGATCCGGTTCCTCGGGGAACAGCTGGTCGAGATTCTGCGACTGCGCTCCGCGCCTCTGCCCTCGGCGGGATTCTTCGAGCTGGGCATGGACTCGCTGATGGCGGTGGAGCTTCGCAACCGCCTGAACCGGGCCTTCCGCGGCGCGTTCGTCGTCTCCAACACCGCGGTGTTCGACCATCCCGACATCGCCCGCCTGGCGGAACACCTTGCCGGCAAGCTAGCCGGCGCGGTGCCGGAGGTGCCGCAGGTGCAAGCCTTGCCCGCCGTCCGGGGCCGAGGCGACGAACGCATCGCGATCGTGGGCATGGCCTGCCGCTTCCCCGGGGCGGAAGATGCCGAGGCGTTCTGGGCGCAGCTTCGCTCCGGCGCCGACTTGGTAACGAGGGGGCGTCCGGACGGGCTCTTCGTGGATGCGGAGACGGAGGCAGCGCGGCCCTTCGGTGCCTACGTGGAAGGCCTCGACCGCTTCGATGCGGGCTTTTTCCGGATCGCCCCGGTCGAGGCGGAGCTGCTGGATCCCCAGCAGCGGATGCTGCTCGAGACCAGCTGGGCGGCGCTGGAGAACGCCGGGATCGCCCCGGACGAACTCCGCGGCAGCCGGACCGGAGTCTATGGCGGCGTGTGCGGCCACGACTATGAGGCTCTGGTCGCGACACTCGATGACGATCCGTCAACCAATCTCTACAGGTCCACGGGCATCGCCGCCTCGACGGCGGTTGGCCGGGTCGCCTTCGCGCTCGGCCTCGAGGGTCCGGCCATCACGGTGGACACCGCGTGTTCCTCGTCGCTCGTCGCGCTGCACCAGGCGGCGGCGGCGCTCCGCGCGGGCGAGGCGGACCTAGCGCTGGCGGGAGGTGTGAACGCGGTCCTGACCTCGAGCTTCACCCGGATCTTCACTGACGCCGGCATGCTCGCCCCTGATGGACGCTGCAAGACCTTCGACGCGTCGGCCGATGGTTACGTACGGAGCGAGGGATGCGGGATGGTTGTGCTCAAGCGCCTCGCGGACGCCGAGGCGGCAGGGGATCGGATCCTCGCGGTCGTGCTCGGGTCGGCTGTGAACCAGGATGGCGCGAGCGCCGGCCTGACCGTGCCGAACGGCCCGGCCCAAGAGCGGGTGATCGAGGAAGCGCTCGCACGGGCGGGCGTGGAGGCCTCCTCGGTGGACTACTTGGAGGCGCACGGCACGGGCACCGAACTGGGCGATCCGGTCGAGGTGGAGGCGGCAGCGGCGGTGTACGGCCGCGACCGCAGCGCGGACCGCCCGCTGCTGGTCGGGTCGGTGAAGACGAACGTGGGCCACTTGGAGGCGGCGGCCGGCGTGGCCGGGCTAATCAAGACGGTGCTCGCGATCCGTTCCGGGGTGATTCCGCGCCACCTGCACTTCGAGCGGCCCAATCCGCGGATGGACTGGGAGAAGCTCCCTGTCCGGGTGACGTCGGAGGCGACCCCTTGGCCGGAGGCCGAGCGGCCAAGGCGGGCCGCCGTCAGCTCCTTCGGATACTCGGGCACCAATTCCCATGTCGTGATCGAGGGATACGCCGAGGAGCGCGAGCCGCCGCGCATCGAGCTGCCCACACTGCCGGCGGCGGGTGCGGATGACCGCATCCCACTGGCCGACGCTCCCCGCCAGCACCGCCTGCTCCCGCTGTCCGCCAAATCCGAGGGAGCGCTTCGTCAGCTGGCCGGCCGCTACCAGGCCGCCCTCTCGGAAGACATGCCGCTCGCCGACATGGCGTGGACAGCGGGGGTGGGGCGGAGCCATTTCCGCTACCGCTCCGGCCTCGTGTTCCAAGACCGGGCCTCGCTGGCGCAGCAGCTGGAAGTGGTGAGCCAGGGGGCCGCGGCGTTGCCCAGCGCGGGAAGGGTCGCCTTCCTTTACACCGGCCAGGGCAGCCAGTGGGCGGGGATGGGCCGGGAGCTTTATGCGACCGAGCCGGTTTTCCGGGCGGTCCTAGACCGCTGCGAGGAGGTGTTCCGCGCAGACCGCGGCAGATCTCTTCTGAGCGTGATCTTCGAGGATTCCGAGCGGCTGGAGCGGACCGAATGGACGCAGCCGGCGCTCTACGCGCTGGAGAGCGGGCTGACGGCTTTGTGGGCCAGCGTGGGAGTGCGGCCCGATGTCGTGTTCGGGCACAGTGTGGGCGAGATCGCGGCGGCCGCTGCCGCCGGTGCCTTTGATCTCGAGACCGGGATGCGGTTCGCCACGCGCCGGGGGGCGCTGATGGGTTCGCTTCCCGATGGAGGCGCGATGGCGGCGGTGTTCGCCTCGCGCGACCGCGTCACAGCCGCGCTGGAAGGTGCGGTGTCGCTGGCAGCGGACAACGGCGCGCACCAAGTCGTGAGCGGGCCGGAGGCCGACATCGAGGCGCTCCTGAAGCGCTTCGAAGAGGACGGTCTGCGAGTGGAGCGACTGCGGACCAGCCACGCCTTCCACAGCGCGCTGATGGATCCGCTGCTGGCGGAACTGGAAGCAACGGCCCCCAGTGCCTCGGCCCCGTCGGTGCGGTTGGTGAGCGATATGAGCGGGCAGGTGCTGGAAGGGCCCCCCGACGAAGCGTACTGGCGGCGCCAGGCGCGCGAGCCCGTCCAGTTCGCGACGGCGGTGCGGACGCTGGCGGAACTGGAGGCAGGGCTCTTGCTGGAGATCGGGCCCCATGGCGTGCTGGGACCGATGGCGGCGCTCGCTTGGCCGCACGCCGAGGTGCCTGCCGTCATCCCGAGCCAGCGGCGCGACGGGAACGGGGACTTCGCCGGCGCGGTGGCAGCTGCGTATGAGGCGGGTCTCGACATCGCCTTCGAGGGCCTGTTTGTCGGGGAGCGGCGGCGGCGGGTCTCGCTGCCCGCCTATCCGTTCCAGCGGGAGCGCTACTGGATTTCCTCCCCGTTACGTCCGCGGCCTGAAGCCGAACACGCGCTTCTGGGCGTGCAACGAGATTCTCCGGATGGCGAGCACTCCTTCGAGCGGCAGATCCTTAGCCATGATCCAGCGTGGCTCGCCGACTTCCGAGTGTTCGGCGAGGTTGTTGCGCCGGGCGCACTCTACGCAGCGCAGGTGAGTGAAGCGCTCCGGGAAGCGCACCACGAACTTCCCATCGTTCTCCATGAGACCTCGATCACGCGCCCGCTCGTGCTGTCGGGCGAGGTGGACCGGTTGGTCCAAGTGGTGCTCGGCGAGGATGGCGGCTGGAAGGTCGTCAGCAGGGATGAAGGGGGGCGTTGGGAGACACATGCCGAAGGCCGGTGGGCACCATTCGGCGCAGCCACAACCGAGTCGGTAGATCTCGGCGCACTGATGGGGGGCCTCGCTCAGGTGGGCGTGGAGGAACGCTACTTCGAACGGGACCGTGGCACCACCGGAATCGCCTACGGGCCGGCGTTTCGCGGTCTGACCCGGCTCTGGTCGGGCTCTGGCGAAGCGCTAGGCGAGGCGCTTCTTCCAGCGGATGTGGATCAGCGGAGACTTCTCGCACATCCGGCTCTGCTCGATGCCTGCTTCCAAGTGCTGGGGCGGATCCCGGAGCTAGACGGAGCCGGAGGCACTTGGCTGCCGAGCCGATGGGAGCGCTTCGTCCTGCATGCCTCGCTGCCGGAGCGCGTCTTCTGCCGGGCAGTCGACCGGGGCGAGGGCGGCCAGATACGCAAGGCAGACCTCTGGCTGTATTCGGAGACAGGCGAGGAGCTGGCACGGATTGAGGGCTTCACGCTCAGACGCACGAGCCGGACCGCCCTGTCGGGTGACCGCGTGGATGAGGCGCTGCACGCGGTGGCGTGGTGCGAGGGGGCGGCGGTGGGCCTCCGAGACGCGGACTTCCTAGCCTCGCCGCAGGAGATCCAGATCGGCTTGGGAGCGCTGGACGGATACCTCGAGGCGGAGGGCCGCGACGGGGTGTCGCTCGCTGCGCTGGGGCGCGACCTAGAACGTGAGTCGCGTCGGCAGCTGGCCGGCGCATTCCGGGAGCTGGGATGGGAGCCCAAGCCGGGAGACCGTTTCGAGACGGACGAGTTGCGCCGCCGGCTGAGGGTGACCGAGGATCACGGGCGGCTGTTCGGCCGGTTCCTGTCGATGCTGGAGGAGATGGGGCTCCTCGGCCGGGAGCCGGCTGGCGGCTGGCGCGTGGCAGCCGTGCTGGAAGCGCCGACGGAGCCCGAGGCGGGGCCGACCGGCTCCGCAGCCGATTCCATCGAATTGGGCCTGCTCCGCCGCTGCGGGGAGTCGCTCGCTGACGTGCTCCGCGGCCGCGCCGATGCCGTGGACCTGCTCTTCGGCGGCGAGCCGGGGGCGGCGAGCCTGTACCGCGAGTCGATCCTAGCGCGGGCAGTGAACCGAATGGTCGCCGACGCTGTGCGCACAGCGGTCGCCGGGTTGCAGGAAGACCGGGCGTTGCGGGTGATCGAGGTCGGCGCGGGGACCGGCGCGACCACCGCCGCCCTTTTGGAGGTCCTGCCGGCCGATCGGACTGAATACACCTTCACCGACATCTCGACCGGCTTCTTCCCGGACGCGGAGCGGGAGTTCGGCGAGCGGGGTGCCGGCCTTCGCTTCTCGGCGCTCGACATCGAACGAGACCCGGCAGATCAGGGCTTGGCCCTACACGGCTATGACCTCGTGATCGCCGCGAACGTCCTGCACGCGACCCGCGACCTAGGTGAGACACTCTCCCACTGCCGGCGCCTGCTGGCCCCGTCGGGCGTGCTGGTGGCCGTCGAGGAAACCGCCCGCAAGGAGTGGCTGGACCTGACCTTCGGACTGCTGCCCGGCTGGTGGCGCTTCCAAGATGCGTATCGCTCCGACCACGCGCTGGTCGAGCCCCCCGTCTGGCGACAGGCCATCGCGGACGCCGGATTCGCGGAGACTTCCCTGCTAGAGGATCCGTCCGGGGCGCTGCTGATCCTGGCGCGGGGGCCGGCGGAGGCGGGGGCCGAAGGCGGGCTGTTCGTGCTGGCCGGGGAGAGCGAGTTGGGCGCCGAGCTGGCAGCGGAACTGGAGCGCCGGGGCAGCCGGGCGGTCGAAGGCCCCGCGGAGGCCGACCGGCAGGCGTGGCGCGGGTTCTTCGAGTCCTTGCCGGGCGCGCTGCCCCTGCGCGGCGTGGCGTATCTGGGCGGGCTCCGGCCAGATGGCACCGATTTCTCGACCCGGGAGTTGGAAGCGGAGCTGCAGGCGGTCGGTGCGGGCGCGCTGGCGCTGGTCCAGGGGATGTCGGACGCGGGCGTGTCGCCGGTCAGCGGCACCTGGTTCGTGACCCGGGGCGGCCAGGTGATCGAGCGGGAGCGCTGCGGCGCGCTCGCGGGGGCCTCGCTGTGGGGCTTCGCCAGCGTGGTGGCGCTGGAGCACGGGGATCTGACGCCGCGCCTGCTGGACCTGGATCCCGAGTGCCCCCCGTCCGCCGGCGCGCTCGCCGACGAGCTGCTCTTCCCCGACCGCGAGACGCGCGTCGCCCGCCGTGCCGGGGACCGCTTGGTGGCTCGGCTGAGGCGCCTCGCCGGGTCGGCGGAGGATGCGGCGGAACCCGGCCCGGGCGAGGCGCGGCTGCGCAGGGAGGGCAGCTATCTGATCACGGGAGGGCTCGGGGGGCTCGGGCTGGAGGTGGCGCGCTGGCTGGCCGGGGCGGGCGCCGGGGCCATCGTGCTGAACGGGCGCCGCCCGCCCGACACGGAAGCCGAGGCGCTGATCGCGGAGCTCCGGCAGGGCGGCACCGAGGTGCGCGTCGAGATCGCCGATGTGACAGACGAGGAGGCAGTGGCGGGGATGTTCGGGCGGATCGACGCCGCGCTGCCGCCGCTGGCGGGCGTGATCCACAGCGCGGGAGCGCTCGCCGACGCGGCCTTGACGAACCAAGACTGGGAGCGCTTCGAGGGGGTGCTGGGGCCCAAGGCGCTGGGGGCCTGGCGGCTGCACCGGGCGACGCTCGACCGGCAGCTGGACCTGTTCGTCCTCTTCTCCAGCCTGGCGGGCGTGGTCGGAAACCGCGGGCAGGCCAACCACGCGGCGGCCAACGCCTTCCTCGACCAGCTGGCGCGGCACCGCAGGGCGCTGGGCCTGCCGGGCCAGGCGATTGCCTGGGGGGCGTGGTCGGGCATCGGCGAGGCCGAGGAGCAGCGCGAGCGCATCGCGCCGCGGCTGGCCGACTCGGCCGAGGAGTGGATGTCTCCCGAGCAGGGCATCGGTGCCTTGGCGCGGCTCGTGCGCGAGGATGTCGGGACCAGCGTGGCGGCGTTCGTCGACTGGGCGGCGCTTCCGTCGCGGGCACCTTGGCTCGCAGAAGTGGCGGGGCGCGAACAGGACCGCGCTCGCGCCGATCCGGACGATTTCCTCAAGCGGCTCGCGGGGCTCGCCTCCGGGGAGCGGCGGGAAGAACTGATCCGGTTCCTTGGGGGGCAGCTGGTCGAGGTCCTGCGACTGCGCTCTGCGCCTCTGCCCTCGGCGGGATTCTTCGAGCTGGGCATGGACTCGCTGATGGCGGTCGAGCTCCGCAACCGCCTGAACCGGGCCTTCCGCGGCGCGTTCGTCGTCTCCAACACCGCAGTGTTCGATCATCCCGACATTGCCCGCCTGGCGGAACACCTTGCCGGCAAGCTAGTCGGCGCGGTGCCGGAGGTGCTGCGGGTGCAAGCCTTGCCCGCCGCCCGGGGCCGCGGCGACGAGCGCATCGCGATCGTGGGCATGGCCTGCCGCTTCCCCGGTGCGGAAGATGCCGAGGCGTTCTGGGCGCAGCTTCGCTCCGGTGCCGACCTGGTGACTAGGGGGCGGCCGGACGGGCTCTTCGTGGATGCGGAGACGGAGGCGGCGCGGCCCTTCGGTGCCTATGTGAAAGGACTGGACCGCTTCGACGCGGGCTTTTTCCGGATCGCCCCGGTCGAGGCGGAGCTGCTGGACCCCCAGCAGCGGATGCTGCTCGAGACCAGCTGGGCGGCGCTGGAGGACGCCGGGATCGCCCCGGACGGGCTGCGCGGCAGCCGGACTGCGGTGTACGGCGGAATCTCGACGGGCGACTACGAGACGCTCGTCGCCGGTCCCGGTGACGATCCATCGACCAATATCTACAGGTCCACCGGCATCGCCGCCTCGGCTGCGGTCGGCCGGGTCGCCTTCGCACTCGGCCTCGAGGGTCCGGCCATGACCGTGGACACCGCCTGTTCCTCGTCACTGGTCGCGCTGCACCAGGCAGCGGCGGCGCTCCGGCAGGGCGAAGCGGACTTAGTGCTGGCGGGAGGTGTGAACGCGGTCCTGACCTCGAGCGCCACCCGGATCTTCACCGACGCCGGCATGCTCGCCGCGGATGGACGCTGCAAGACCTTCGACTCGGCAGCCGACGGCTATGTGCGAGGCGAGGGATGCGGGATGGTTGTGCTCAAGCGCCTTGCGGACGCGGAGGCAGCCGGAGACCGGATCCTCGCGGTGGTGCTCGGATCGGCTGTGAACCAGGATGGCGCCAGCGCCGGCCTGACCGTGCCGAACGGCCCGGCCCAGGAGCGGGTGATCGCGGAAGCGCTTGGGCGGGCGGGCGTGGAGGCCTCCTCGGTGGACTATCTGGAGGCACACGGCACGGGCACCGAACTGGGTGATCCGGTCGAGGTGGAGGCGGCCGCGGCGGTGTACGGCCGCGGCCGGAGCCCGGACCGCCCGCTGCTGGTCGGATCGGTGAAGACGAACGTGGGCCACCTGGAGGCGGCGGCGGGCATGGCCGGACTGATCAAGACGGTGCTCGCGATTCGCTCCGGGGTGATTCCGCGCCACCTGCACTTCGAGCGGCCCAACCCGCGGATGGACTGGGAGAGGCTCCCTGTCCAAGTGACGTCGGAGATGATGCCTTGGCCGGAGGCCGAGCGGCCGCGGCGGGCCGCGGTCAGCTCCTTCGGATACTCGGGCACCAATGCCCATGTCGTGATCGAGGGATACGCCGAGGGGCGCGAGCCGCCGCGCATCGCGGTGCCCGCGCTGCCGGAGTCGGGTGCGGATGGCCGCGTCCCGCAGGCCGACGCGCCACGCCAGCATCGCCTGCTCCCGCTGTCCGCGAAATCCGAGGGAGCGCTTCGTCAGCTGGCCGACCGCTATCAAGCCGCCCTCTCGGAAGACACGCCGCTCGCCGACATGGCGTGGACGGCGGGGGTGGGGCGGAGCCATTTCCGCTACCGCTCCGGCCTCGTGTTCCAGGACCGAGCCTCGCTGGCGGAGCAGCTGGAGGTGGCGAGGCAGGGTGCTGCGGCGTCGCCCACCACGGGAAGGGTCGCCTTCCTTTACACCGGCCAAGGGAGCCAGTGGGCGGGGATGGGCCGGGAGCTCTATGAGACCGAGCCGGTCTTCCGGGCGATTTTGGACCGGTGCGAGGAAGTGTTCCGCGCAGAACGCGGCAGATCTCTTCTCACCGTGATCTTCGAGGATTCCGAGCGGCTGGAGCGGACCGAGTGGACGCAGCCGGCGCTTTACGCGCTGGAGAGCGGGCTGACGGCGCTGTGGGCCAGCGTGGGGGTGCGGCCCGATGTCTTGTTCGGGCACAGCGTGGGAGAGATCGCGGCCGCCGCGGCCGCCGGTGCCTTCGATCTCGAGACCGGGATGCGGTTCGCCACGCGCCGGGGGGCGCTGATGGGTTCGCTTCCCGATGGAGGTGCGATGGCGGCAGTGTTCGCCTCGCGCGACCGCGTCACAGACGCGCTCGAAGGTGCGGTGTCGCTGGCAGCGGACAACGGCGCGCACCAAGTCGTGAGCGGGCCGGAGGCCGAAATCGAGGCGCTCTTGAAGCGCTTCGAAGAGGACGGTCTGCGCGTCGAGCGACTGCGGACCAGCCACGCCTTCCACAGCGCGCTGATGGAGCCGCTGTTGGCGGATCTGGAAGCGGCGGCGCCGCGCGCCTCGGCACCCTCGGTGCGGCTGGTGAGCGATGTGAGCGGGCGCGTGCTGGAAAGCGCCCCCGACGGAGCGTACTGGCGGCGCCAAGCGCGCGAGCCCGTCCAGTTCGCGACGGCGGTGCAGACGCTGGCAGCCGTGGAGGCAGGGCTTCTGCTGGAGATCGGACCCCACGGTGTGCTGGGACCGATGGCGGCGCTCGCCTGGCCGCAAGCCGAGGTGCCTCCCGTGATCCCGAGCCAGCGGCGCGACGGAAACGGGCAATTCGCCGACGCGGTAGCTAGGGCGTACGAGGCCGGCCTCGACATTGCCTTCGAGTGCCTGTTTGTCGGGGAGCAACGGCGGAGGGTCTCGCTGCCCGCCTATCCGTTCCAGCGGGAGCGCTACTGGGTCTCGCCAACGTCGCGTCGGCAGCCAAGGGCGGGGCACGCTCTGCTAGGTGTGCAGCGGGATTCCCCGGATGGCGAGCATTCCTTCGAGAGGGAGCTTCAGAGTGAGGATCCGGCTTGGCTCGCAGACCACCGCGTGTTCGGCGAAGTGGTCGCACCGGGTGCCCTCTATGTGGCGCAGGTGAGTGAAGCCCTCCGGGAAACCCACCACGAACTTCCCGTCGTGCTGGAGGAGACCGCGATCACGCGCCCACTCGCATTGGCGGGGGACGAGGGCCGCGTGGTTCAAGTGGTGCTCGGCGAGGATCGCGGCTGGAAGGTTGTCAGCAGGGATGCAGGGGGGCGTTGGGAGACACATGCCGAAGGCCGCTGGGCACCATTCGGCGCAGCCACGTCCGAGTCGGTAGATCTCGGCGCACTGATGGCGGGCCTCGCTCAGGTGGGCGTGGAGGAACGGTACTTCGAACGGGACCGTGGCACCACCGGAATCGCGTACGGGCCGGCGTTCCGCGGTCTGACCCGGCTCTGGTCGGGCTCTGGCGAAGCGCTAGGCGAGGTGCTGCTTCCAGCGGGTGTGGATCAGCGGAGACTTATCGCGCATCCGGCTCTGCTCGATGCCTGTTTCCAGGTGCTCGGGGGAATTCAGCAGTTCGCCGGAGCCGGGGGCACATGGCTGCCGATCGGCTGGGACCGTTTCATCTTGCGCGATGCGCTGCCGGAGCGCGTCTTCTGCCGGGCATTCGACCGCGGCGAAGGCGGGGGGACGCACAGGGCTGATCTCGGTCTCTATGCGGAGACCGGGGAGGAGCTGGCGCGTATCGAAGGCTTCGCGCTCCGACAGGCAAGCGAGACCGCAACGTTGGGTCAGCGAGTGGATGCGGCGCTGCACGAGGTGGCGTGGCACGAAGGGGCAGCGGTGGGACTCCGAGACGCGGACTTCCTAGCCGCGCCGCAGGAGATCGAGTCCGGCCTGGGAGCGGCGGACGGATACCTCGAGGCGGAGGGCGGCGACGGGAGCGGGCGCGAACTGGAGCGTGAGGCTCGCCGGCTGCTGCTGCGCGGATTCAGGGATCTGGGGTGGGAGCCCAAGCCGGGCGACCGTTTCGAGACCGACGAATTGCGCCGCCGATTGAGGGTGACCGAGGATTACGGCCAGCTGTTCGGCCGGTTGCTGTCAGTGTTGGCGGAAATGGGGCTCCTCGACCGGGAGCCAGCTGGTGGCTGGCGCGTAGCAGCCTCGCCGGGAACGCCCGAGGAGCCCGGGGCGGGACGGGCCGACTCCGTGGCCGAGTCCATCGAGCTGGGCATGCTCCGCCGCTGTGGGGAGTCGCTCGCTGACGTGTTGCGCGGCCGCGTCGATGCGCTGGACCTGCTCTTCGGGGGCGAGCCGGGAGCGGCGAGCCTGTACCGCAAGTCGGCCGCCGCGCGGGCGTTGAACCGCATGGTCGCCGACTCCGTGCAGACGGCGGCGGCCGGGCTGCCGGAAGGCCGGCCGCTACGGGTGATCGAGGTAGGCGCAGGGACGGGCGCGACCGCCGCCGCCCTCTTGGACGTACTGCCGGCCGACCGGACCGAATACACCTTCACCGACATCTCGACCGGCTTCTTCCCGGATGCAAAGGGAGAGTTCGGCGAGTGGGGCGCGGGCCTTCGCTTCCTAGCTCTAGACATCGAACGGGACCCGGCGGACCAGGGCTTCGCGCTCCACGGCTACGACCTCGTGATTGCTGCGAATGTCTTGCACGCGACCCGCGATCTAGGCCAGACGCTCGCTAATTGCCGACGCCTCCTAGCGCCATCGGGCGTGCTGGTGGCCGTCGAGGAAACCGCCCGCAAGGAGTGGCTGGACCTGACCTTCGGACTGCTGCCCGGCTGGTGGCGGTTCCAAGATGCGTATCGCACCGACTACGCGCTGGTCGGGCCTACCGTCTGGCGGCAGGCCCTCGCGGATGCCGGATTTGGCGGAACCTCCTTGGTCGAGGATCCTTCCGGGGCGCTGCTGATCCTGGCGCGGGGGCCGGCGGAGGCGGGGGCCGAAGGCGGGCTGTTCGTGCTGGCGGGGGAGAGCGAGCTGGGCACCGAGCTGGCGGCGGAGCTAGATCGCCGGGGCAGCCGGGCGGTCGAGGGACCTGCAGGGGCCGACCGCCAAGCATGGCGCGGGTTCTTCGAGTCATCGCCCGGTGTGCTTCCGCTGCTGGGCGTGGTTTATCTGGGCGGGCTCCGGCCAGAGGGCGCCGAGCTCTCGACCCGGGAGCTGGAAGCGGAGCTGCAGGCGGTCGATGCGGGCGCGCTGGCGCTGGTCCAGGGGATGTCGGACGCGGGCGTGTCGCCGGTCAGCGGCACTTGGTTCGTGACCCGGGGCGGCCAAGTGATCGAGCGCGAGTGCGGCGGCGCCCTCGCAGGTGCCTCGCTGTGGGGCTTGGCGAGCGTGGTGGAGCTGGAGCACGGGGATCTGACGCCGCGCCTGCTGGATCTGGATCCCGAGTCTCCCCCGTCTGCCGGCGCGCTCGCCGACGAGCTGCTCTTCCCCGACCGCGAGACGCGCGTCGCCCGCCGGGGCGGGGACCGCTTGGTGGCCCGGCTGACCCGCCTCGCCGGGCGGTCGGAGGATGCGGCGGAATCCGGGCGGGGCGAGTCTCGGCTGCGCGGGGATCGCAGCTATCTGATCACGGGAGGGCTCGGGGGGCTCGGGCTGGAGGTGGCGCGCTGGCTGGCCGGGGCCGGCGCCGGGGCCATCGTGCTGAACGGTCGCCGCCCGCCCGACACGGAAGCCGAGGCGCTGATCGCGGAGCTCCGGCAGGGCAGCGCCGAGGTGCGCGTCGAGATCGCCGACGTGACGGACGAGGAGGCTGTGGCGGGAATGCTCGCGCGGATCGACGCCGAGCTGCCGCCGCTGGCGGGCGTGATCCACAGCGTGGGAGCGCTTGCAGACGGGGCATTGACGAACCAGGACTGGGAGCGCTTCGAGCGTGTGCTGGGGCCCAAGGCGCTGGGGGCCTGGCGCCTGCACCGGGCGACGCTCGACCGGCAGCTCGACCTGTTCGTCCTCTTCTCCAGCCTGGCGGGCGTGGTCGGAAACCGCGGGCAGGCCAACTACGCGGCGGCCAACGCCTTTTTAGACCAGCTGGCGCGGCACCGAAGGGCGCTGGGCCTGCCGGGCCAGGCCATTGCCTGGGGGACGTGGTCAGGCATCGGCGAGGCCGAGGAGCAGCGCGAGCGCATCACGCCGCGACTGGCCGACTCGGCCGAGGAGTGGATGACTCCCGAGCAGGGCATCCGTGTCTTGGCACGGCTCGTGCGCGAGGATGTCGGGACCAGCGTGGCGGCGTTCGTCGACTGGTCGGCGCTTCCGTCGCGGGCGCCTTGGCTCGCAGATGTGGCAGGGCGCGAGGAGCGCCGCGCCCTCGCCGCTCCGGACGATCTCCTGAAGCGGCTGGGGGGGCTCGCCCCCGGAGAGCGCCGCGAAGAACTGATCCGGCTCCTCGGGGAACAGCTGGTCGAGGTCCTGCGCCTGCGTTCCGCGCCGGCGCCCTCGGCCGGATTCTTCGAGCTGGGCATGGACTCGCTGATGGCGGTCGAGCTTCGCAACCGCCTGAACCGGGCCTTCCGCGGCGCGTTCGTCGTCTCCAACACCGCGCTGTTCGACCATCCCGACATCGCCCGCCTGGCGGAACACCTCGCCGGCAAGCTAGCCGACGCTGTACCGGAGGCACCGAGGCTGAGAGCCTTTCCCGCCGTCCGCGGCCGCAGCGACGAACGCATCGCGATCGTGGGCATGGCCTGCCGCTTCCCCGGGGCGGAGGATGCCGAGGCGTTCTGGGCCCAGCTTCGCTCTGGCGCCGACCTAGTGACGAGGGGGCGTCCGGACGGGCTCTTCGTGGATGCCGAGACGCAGGCGGCGCGGCCCTTCGGCGCCTATGTGGAAGGCCTCGACCGCTTTGACGCAGGCTTCTTCCGGATCGCCCCGGTAGAGGCGGAGCTGCTGGATCCCCAGCAGCGGATGCTGCTCGAGACCAGCTGGGCGGCGCTAGAGGACGCCGGCATCGCCCCGGACGGGCTGCGCGGCAGCCGGACCGGGGTGTACGGCGGGGTCGCGACGAGCGATTACCAAGAACTCACCGCTAGGAGTGTGGATGATCCGTCGACCAACCTCTACAGGGCCACCGGGGCCACGCCCTCGGCCGCGGTCGGCCGAGTAGCGTTCGCGCTCGGCCTAGAGGGTCCGGCCATCACGGTGGACACCGCGTGTTCCTCGTCGCTGGTGGCGCTGCACCAAGCGGCGGGGGCACTCCGCGCAGGCGAGGTGGACCTTGCGCTGGCGGGAGGAGTGAACGCAATCCTTACGTCGACCGTTACCCAGATCTTTACCGACGCCGGCATGCTCGCCGCGGACGGACGCTGCAAGACCTTCGACTCGGCAGCCGACGGCTATGTACGAGGCGAGGGATGCGGGATGGTTGTGCTCAAGCGCCTTGCGGACGCGGAGGCAGCCGGAGACCGGATTCTCGCGCTTGTACGCGGATCGGCGGTGAACCAAGACGGCGCGAGCGCCGGCTTCACAGTTCCGAATGGTCCGGCCCAAGAGCGGGTGATCGAGGAGGCGCTTGCGCGGGCGGGCGTCGAGGCCTCCTCGGTGGACTACTTGGAGGCGCACGGCACGGGCACCGAACTGGGCGATCCGGTCGAAGTGGAGGCAGCGGCGGCGGTGTACGGCCGCGGCCGGAGCCCAGACCGCCCACTGCTGATGGGATCGGTGAAGACGAACGTGGGCCACCTAGAGGCGGCAGCGGGGGTAGCCGGGCTGATCAAGGCGGTGCTCGCGATCCGCTCCGGGGTGATTCCGCGCCACCTGCACTTCGCGCGGCCCAACCCGCGGACGGACTGGGAGAAGCTCCCCGTCCGGGTGACGTCGGAGGCGACCCCGTGGCCGGAGGCCGAGCGGCCGCGACGGGCCGCCGTCAGCTCCTTCGGATACTCGGGCACCAACGCCCATGTCGTGATCGAGGGCTACGCCGAGGATCGCGAACCTCCGCACTTTGAGATCCTCGCACCGCCGGAGTTGGGTCTGGATGACAGTGTCCCGCAGGCCGACGCTTCCCGCCAGCACCGCCTGCTCCCGATCTCGGCGAAGTCCTATGACGCCCTCCGGCAGCTGGCTGGCCAGTACCGGGCCGGACTCGCGGACGTTACCTCGCTCGCCGACATGGCGTGGACGGCGAGCACGGGCCGGAGCCATTTCCGCTGCCGCTCTGCTCTCGTGTTTGGCGATCGCGCCTCGCTGCAGGAGCAGTTGGAAGGGTTGAGGCAAGGCGCAGGGGCGTCGCCAGCCGAAGGAAAGGTCGCCTTCCTCTACACCGGGCAGGGGAGCCAGTGGGCGGGCATGGGCCGGGAGCTCTATGAGGCCGAGCCGGTGTTCCGGGCAGTTCTGGACCGTTGCGAGGAAGTGTTCCGCGCAGAGCACGGCAAGGCGCTTCTCCCGGTGATCTTCGAGGGTTCCGAGCGGCTGGACCGGACCGAGTGGACGCAGCCAGCGCTCTACGCGCTGGAGAGCGGGCTGACCGCGCTGTGGGCCAGCGTGGGGGTGCGGCCCGACATCGTGTTCGGGCACAGCGTGGGAGAGATCGCGGCAGCGGCAGCGGCGGGAGCCCTCGATCTCGAAAGCGGGATGCGGTTCGCAACGCGCCGGGGCGCGCTGATGGGTTCGCTCTCGGCGGCAGGCGCGATGGCGGCGGTGTTCGCTTCGGCGGAGCGGGTCGCTGCCAGCCTTGACGGTACGGTCTGCCTGGCAGCCGATAACGGCACGCACCAGGTCGTGAGCGGGCCGGAGGCCGATATCGAGGCGCTCCTGCAGACATTCGAAGAGGACGGTCTGCGCGTGGAGCGCCTACGGACCAGCCAGGCCTTCCACAGCGCGCTGATGGATCCGGTGCTGGCGGAGCTGGAAGCGGCGGCTCCCAGGGCCTCGGCACCGTCGGTGCGACTGGTAAGCGACGTGAGCGGGCAGGTGCTGGAAGGGGCTCCCGACGGAGCGTATTGGCGGCGCCAGGCGCGCGAGCCGGTCCAGTTCGCGACAGCGCTGAGGACGCTGGCGGACCTGCAGGCGGGGCTGCTGCTGGAGATCGGGCCGCATGGCGTGCTGGGCCCGATGGCGGCGCTGGGCTGGCCGCGCAGCGAGGCACCCACGGTGATCCCGAGCCAGCAGCGCGGCGGGAACGGGGACTTCGTCGGGGCGGTGGCGGGCGCGTACGAGGCGGGTCTGGAGATTGCCTTTGAGGGCCTGTTTGTCGGAGAGCGGCGGCGGCGGGTCTCGCTGCCGGCCTATCCCTTCCAGCGGGAGCGCTATTGGGTCTCTGCCTCTGCGCGACGCCGGTCAGATGAGGGGCACGTGCTGCTCGGCGTGCAGCGGGATTCCCCGGATGGCGAGCATTCCTTCGAGAGGCAGCTAGACAGTCGGGATCCGGCTTGGCTGGCCGACCACCGGGTGTTCGGCGAAGTCGTAGCGCCGGGTGCCCTCTACGCGGCGCAGGTGGTTGAAGCGCTCCGAGAGACACACCACGAACTTCCCGTCGTCCTTGAGGAGACCGCAATCACGCGCCCGCTGGTGTTGTCGGGCGAGGAAGGCCGGCTGGTTCAAGTGGTGCTCGGCGAGGACAGCGCTTGGAAGGTCGTCAGCAAGGATGCGGGCGGGCAATGGGAGACACATGCCGCAGGCCGCTGGGCACCCCTCCCCACAACTGCATCCGACCGGGCAGATCTCCCTGAGCTGCAGGTCGGCCTTACCCAAGTGGATGTGAAGGGCAAGTACCTCGAGCAAAAGCGGGATGGCACCGGTCTCGACTACGGGCCGGCCTTTCGCGGTCTGGCCCGGCTCTGGTCGGGCTCCGGCGAGGCACTGGGCGAGGTGCTGCTGCCGGCGGGAATGGAAAATCGGGTGCTGCTTGTCCATCCGGCACTGCTCGACGCCTGTTTCCAAGGGGTGGGTGGCATCGCCAAGCTGGCCGAAGCAGAGGGCACGTGGCTGCCGATCGGCTGGGACCGCTTCGTCTTGCACGGTGCGCTGCCGGATCGCGTCTTCTGCCGGGCACTCGACCGCAGCGAGGGCGCGGGGACGCTCAGGGCCGATCTCTGGCTCTACACGGACACGGGCGAGGAACTGGCCCGCATCGAGGGCTTCGCGCTCAAACGCGTGAGCCAGAGCACCCTGCCGGGTGGGCGGGTCGAGGAGGCTCTCCACGAGGTGGTGTGGCGCGAAGGGGCGGCGGTGGGACTTTGGGAGGCAGACTTCCTCGCCGGGCCACGGGAGATCGAATCCGGCCTGGGAACGCTGGACGGATACCTTGAGGCGGAGGGCCGCGACGGGGCGTCGCTCGCAGCCCTGGGGCGGGAGCTGGAGCTTGAATCCCGTCGGGCGCTGCTGCGCGGATTCCGGGAGCTGGGGTGGGCGCCTAGCGCGGGGGACCGTTTCGAGACGGACCAGCTGCGCCGCCAGCTCAGGGTGACGGAGGATCACGGGCGGCTGTTCGGCCGCTTGCTGTCGGTACTGGAGGAGATGGGGCTCCTCGCCCGGGAGCCGGCTGGCGGCTGGCATGTTGCAACCGTGCCGGAAGCACCCCCAGAGCCCGAGGCGGCGCCGACCGACTCCGCAGCCGATTCCATCGAGCTGGGCCTGCTCCGCCGCTGCGGGGAGTCGCTCGCCGACGTGCTCCGCGGCCGCGCTGATGCGCTGGACCTGCTCTTCGGCGGAGAACCGGGAGCGGCGAGCCTGTACCGCGAGTCGGCCTCCGTGCGGGCGGTGAACCGCATGGCCGCCGACGGCTTGCGCGCGGCGGTCGCCGGGCTGCCCGAAGGCCGGCCGCTACGGGTGATCGAGGTCGGCGCGGGGACGGGCGCTACCACCGCCGCCCTCTTGGACGTCCTACCAACCGACCGGACCGAATACACCTTCACCGACATCTCGACCGGCTTCTTCGCGGACGCAAAGCGGGAATTCGGCGAGCGGGGCGCGGGCCTCCGATTGCGGGCGCTCGACATCGAACAGGATCCGGCGGATCAGGGGTTCGCTCCCCACGGCTACGACCTCGTGATCGCCGCGAACGTCTTGCACGCGACCCGAGACCTAGGTGAGACGCTCGCTCACTGCCGGCGCCTCCTGGCCCCGTCGGGCGTGCTGTTGGCCGTCGAGGAAACCACTCGCAAGGAGTGGCTGGACCTAACCTTCGGACTGCTGCCCGGCTGGTGGCGCTTCCAAGACGCGTATCGCTCCGACTACACGCTGGTCGGGCCGCCCGTCTGGGAGCAGGCACTCGCGGACGCGGGATTTGCGGAAACGGCCCTGATCGAGGATCCAGCAGGAGCACTCCTGATCTTGGCGCGGGGGCCGTCGGAGGTGGAGACCGAAGGCGGGCTGTTCGTGCTGGCCGGAGAAGGCAAGCTGGGCACCGAGCTGGCGGCGGAGCTAGATCGCCGGGGCAGCCGAGCGATCCAGGGACCTGCAGAGGCCGGCCGCAAGGCATGGCGCGGGTTCTTCGAGTCATTGCCCGGTGTACTTCCGCTGCGGGGAGTCGTTTATTTGGGCGGGGTGCGACGAGACGGGCAGGGGCTGTCCGCGAGCGAGCTGCAGGCAGATCTGGAGGCGGCGGATGCGGGCGCGCTGGCGCTAGTCCAAGGGATGTCGGACGCTGGCGTGTCGCCGGTCAGCGGCACTTGGTTCGTGACCCGGGGCGGCCAAGTGATCGAGCGGGAGCGCTGCGGCGCACTCGTGGGGGCCTCGTTGTGGGGCTTCGCGAGCGTGGTGGACCTAGAGCACGGGGATCTGATGCCGCGCCTGCTGGACTTGGATCCCGAATCTCCTCCATCTGCTGGCACGGTTGCCGACGAAGTGCTCTTCCCTGACCGCGAAACACGCATCGCCCGCCGGGGCGGGCACCGCTTGGTGGCCCGGCTGACACGCCTCGCCGGGCGGGCGGGGGATTCGGCGGATCCCGGCCCGGGCGAGGCCCGGCTGCGCGGGGACCGCAGCTATCTGATCACGGGAGGGCTCGGGGGGCTCGGGCTGGAGGTGGCGCGCTGGCTCGCCGGGGCGGGAGCCGGGGCCATCGTGCTGAACGGACGCCGACCACCCGATGCGGAAGCCGAGGCGCTGATCGTCGAGCTCCGGGGGGGCAGCGCCGCGGTGCGCGTCGAGATCGCCGACGTGACCGACGGGGAGGCGCTGGCGGGTATGCTCGCACGGATCGACGCCGAGCTGCCGCCGCTGGCAGGCGTGATCCACAGCGTGGGCGCGCTCGCCGACGCGGCCTTGACGAACCAAGACTGGGAGCGCTTCGAGCAGGTGCTCGGGCCCAAGGCGCTGGGGGCCTGGCGGCTGCACCGGGCGACGCTCGACCGGCAGCTCGACCTGTTCGTTCTCTTCTCTAGCGTGGCGGGCGTTGTCGGGAGTCCGGGCCAGGCCAACCACGCGGCGGCCAACGCCTTCCTAGACCAGCTGGCGCGGCACCGGAGGGCGCTGGGCCTGCCGGGTCAGGCCATTGCATGGGGAGCGTGGTCGGGCATTGGCGAGGCCGAGGAGCAGCGCGAGCGCATCGCGTCACGGCTCGCCAGATCGGGCGAGCGGTGGATGTCTCCCGAGCAGGGCATCGGTGCCTTGGCGCGGCTCGTGCGCGAGGACGTCGGAACCAGCGTGGCGGCGTTCGTCGACTGGTCGGCGCTCCCGGTCAGCGCACCTTGGCTGGCAGAGGTGCTGGAACGAGAGGAGGATCGCGCCATCGCCGATACAGAAGACTGGCAGCCGGGTCGGGCCGACGGCGAACTCTTGGGACACCTCCGCGGACTCGCCCATGGGAAGCGCCGGGAAGAACTGGTCCGGTTCCTCGGCGGACAGCTGGTCCAGATCCTGCGCCTGCGCTCCGCGCCGCCGTCCGCGGCTGGATTCTTCGAGCTGGGCATGGACTCGCTGATGGCGGTCGAGCTTCGCAACCGCCTGAACCGGGCCTTCCGCGGTGCATTTGTCGTCTCCAACACCGCGGTCTTCGACCATCCCGATATCGCCCGCCTGGCGGAGCACCTTGCCGGCAAGATCGTTGGCGTGGCCCCAGAGGTGCCGCAGGTGCCAGGTTTGCCCGCTGTCCGGCGCTGGGACGACGACCGCATCGCGATCGTCGGCATGGCCTGCCGCTTCCCCGGAGCCGAGGATGCCGAGGCGTTCTGGGCGCAGCTTCGCTCCGGGGCCTATCTGGTGACGAGGGGGCGTCCGGACGGGCTCTTCGTGGATGCCGAGACAGAAGCGGCGCGCCCCTTCGGTGCGTATGTGGAAGGCCTCGACCGCTTCGACGCCGGCTTTTTCCGGATTGCCCCGGTCGAGGCCGAACTCCTCGACCCCCAGCAGCGGATGCTGCTCGAGACAAGCTGGGCGGCCCTCGAGAACGCCGGGATCGCCCCGGACGAACTGCGCGGCAGCCGGTCCGGGGTGTACGGCGGGATATCGATGAACGATTACCAGACGCTGGTCGCCAATCTGGGCGACGATCCGTCGAACGATATCTACAGGTCTACCGGCATCGCCGCCTCGACGGCGATCGGCCGGATCGCATTCACGCTTGGCCTCGAGGGTCCAGCCATCAGCGTCGACACCGCATGTTCCTCGTCGCTGGTCGCGCTGCATCAAGCGGCAGCCGCGCTGCGCGCAGGCGAGGCGGATCTGGCGCTGGCAGGAGGCGTGAACGCGATCTTGACCTCAACCGCCACACGGATCTTCACCGACGCAGGCATGCTCGCCGCCGATGGACGCTGCAAGACCTTTGACGCGGCAGCAGACGGATTCGTACGGGGCGAGGGATGCGGGATGGTTGTGCTCAAGCGCCTTGCGGACGCGGAGGCGGCAGGGGACCGGATCCTCGCGGTTGTGATCGGATCGGCCGTGAACCAAGACGGCGCCAGCGCCGGCCTGACCGTGCCGAACGGCCCGGCCCAAGAGCGCGTGATCGAAGAGGCGCTCGCACGGGCGGGCGTCGAGGCCTCGTCGGTCGACTACTTGGAGGCGCACGGCACGGGCACCGAGCTGGGCGATCCGGTCGAGGTGGAGGCGGCGGCTGCGGTGTACGGCCGCGGCCGGAGCGCGGACCGCCCGCTGCTGATCGGGTCGGTGAAGACGAACGTAGGCCACCTCGAGGCGGCGGCGGGCGTGGCCGGGCTGATCAAGGCGGTGCTCGCGATCCGTTCCGGGGTGATTCCGCGCCACCTGCACTTCGAACGTCCGAACCCGCGGATGGACTGGGAGCAGCTCCCCGTCCGGGTGACATTGGAGGCGACGCCTTGGCCGGAGGCGGAGCGGCCGCGGCGGGCCGCCGTCAGTTCCTTCGGGATCTCGGGCACCAACGCTCACGTCGTGATTGAGGGATACGCGGAGGAGCGCGAGCCGCCGCGCATCGAGCTGCCCGCACTGCCGGAGGCGGGTGCGGATGACCGCGTCCCGCAGGCCAACGCGCCCCGCCTGCACCGCTTGCTCCCGCTGTCGGCGAAGACCGAGGACGCGCTCCGACAGCTAGCCAGCCGGTACCGGGCCACGCTTTCGGACGACACACCGCTCGCTGACATCGCATGGACGGCGAGCGCGGGCCGGAGCCATTTCCGCTTTCGCTCCGGTCTCGTGTTCAGCGATCGCGCCTCGCTGCAGGAGCAGTTGGAGGTAATAAGCCAAGGAGTCGTGGCGTCGCCGACGACAGGAACGGTCGCGTTCCTTTACACCGGGCAGGGGAGCCAGTGGGCGGGCATGGGCCGGGAGCTCTATGAGGCCGAGCCGGTCTTCCGGGCGGTCTTGGACCGGTGCGAGGAAGCGTTCCGCGCAGAGCGCGGCCGGGCGCTTCTCCCGGTGATCTTCGACGATGCCGGGCGGCTGGACCGGACCGAGTGGACCCAGCCGGCGCTGTACGCGCTGGAGAGCGGGCTGACCGCGCTGTGGGCAAGCGTGGGGGTGCGGCCCGACATCGTGTTCGGGCACAGCGTGGGAGAGATCGCGGCCGCCGCGGCCGCCGGCGCCTTTGATCTCGAGACCGGGATGCGGTTCGCCACGCGCCGGGGCGCGCTGATGGGTTCGCTCTCGGTGGCAGGCGCGATGGCGGCGGTGTTCGCTTCGGCGGAGCGGGTCGCTGCCAGCCTTGACGGTGCGGTGTGTCTGGCGGCCGATAACGGCACGCACCAGGTCGTGAGCGGGCCGGCGGCCGATATCGAAACGCTGCTGAAGAGGTTCGAAGAGGACGGTCTGCGCGTGGAGCGCCTGCGGACCAGCCAGGCCTTCCACAGCGCGCTGATGGATCCGGTGCTGGCGGAGCTGGAAGCGGCGGCGCCCGCGGCCTCGGCACCGTCGGTGCGACTGGTGAGCGATGTGAGCGGGCAGGTGCTGGAAGGGGCTCCCGAGGGAGCGTACTGGCGGCGCCAGGCGCGCGAGCCGGTCCAGTTCGCGACGGCGCTGCGGACGCTGGCAGAGTTGCAGGCGGGGCTGCTGCTGGAAATCGGGCCGCATGGCGTGCTGGGCCCGATGGCGGCGCTGGGCTGGCCGCACGGGGAGGCGCCCACGGTGATCCCGAGCCAGCGGCGCGGGGGGAACGGGGACTTCGTCGAGGCGGTGGCGGGCGCGTACGAGGCGGGTCTGGAGATTGACTTCGAGGGCCTGTTTGCCGGAGAGCGGCGGCGGCGGGTCGCGCTGCCGGCCTATCCGTTCCAGCGCGAGCGCTACTGGATCTCCGCCTCTGACCGCCGTCGGGCAGAGGCGGGGCACGCGCTGCTCGGGGTGCGGCGGGATTCCCCGGATGGCGAGCATTCCTTCGAGCGGCAGCTGGAC
This sequence comes from Alphaproteobacteria bacterium, assembly GCA_965220745.1. Classification (GTDB taxonomy): domain Bacteria; phylum Pseudomonadota; class Alphaproteobacteria; order UBA828; family UBA828; genus WTGU01. The sequence continues at coordinate 42,247 of CBDCQT010000006.1, forward strand.
AGCCGGGATCCGGCTTGGCTGGCAGACCACCGGGTGTTCGGGAAGGTCGTGGCGCCGGGAGCGCTGTATGCGGCGCAGGTGGTTGAGGCGCTTCGCGAAACGCACCCTGGAGTCGGGGTCGTGCTCGAGGAGAGCGCGATCACGCGCCCGCTGGTGCTGGCGGGCGAGGAGGGCCGGCTGGTTCAGGTGGTGCTGGGCGAGCACGGGGGCTGGAAGGTCGTTAGCAGGGCTGCTGCCGGGCCATGGGAGACGCATGCCGAAGGCCGCTGGGCACCGCTCGAAGCAGCCGCATCCGAGTCGGCAGACCTCGGCGCTATGAAATCTGGCCGTGCGCAGGCGGACATGGATGGGGGGGATCTTGAGCTGGGCCTAGGTGCCACCGGAATCGAATACGGGCCGGCGTTCGGCGGACTGGCCCGGCTGTGGTCGGGCTCGGGCGAGGTGCTGGGCGAGGTGCTGCTGCCGCCGGGAATGGAAAAGCAGGGGCTGCTCGTGCATCCGGCACTGCTCGACGCCTGTTTCCAAGTGCTGGGGGGGATCCCGGAACTGGACGGAGCCGGAGGCACATGGCTGCCGATCGGCTGGAGCCGTTTCGCCCTGCGCGAAGCCCTGCCGGATCGCGTCTTCTGCCGGGCAGTCGACCGGGGCGAGGTCAGCCAGACGCGCAAGGCCGATTTCTGGCTCTACACCGATAGGGGCGAGGAGCTGGCGCACATCGAGGGCTTCGCGCTCAGACGCGCGAGCCGGACGGCCCTGTCGGGCGGCCGGGTAGAGGAGGCGCTGCACGAGGTGGTGTGGCGCGAAGGGGCCTCAGTGGGACTGCGGCAGGCGGACTTCTTGGCAGCGCCGCAGCAGATCGAATCCGGCTTGGCAGCGCCGGACCGATACCTAGAGGCACAGGGCCGAGACAGGGCCTCACTGACCGAGCTGGGGCGCGAGCTGGAGCGCGAGGCACGCCGGCTGCTGCTGCGCGGATTCCGGCACCTCGGATGGGAGCCCGTGCCGGGAGACCGTTTCGAGACGGACGAGTTGCGCCGACGCCTGAGGGTGACCGGGGATCACGGGCGGCTCTTCGTCCGGTTGCTGTCGGTGCTGGAGGATATGGATCTCCTCGATCGGGAGCCGGCTGGCGGCTGGCGCGTGGCAATCGCTCCGGAAGCGCTGGCGGAGCCCGAGGTGGGACCGGCCGGCCCCCAAGCCGAATCCCCCGAGCTGGACGTGCTCCGGCGCTGCGGGGATTCGCTCGCCGATGTGCTCCGCGGCCGCGCCGATGCCGTGGACCTGCTCTTCGGCGGCGAGCCGGGAGCGGCGAGCCTGTACCGCGAGTCGGTCCTAGCGCGGGCAGTGAACCAAATGGTCGCCGATGCCGTGCGCACAGCGGTCGCCGGGCTGCCGGAAGACCGGCCGCTGCGGGTGATCGAGGTCGGCGCGGGGACCGGCGCGACCACCGCCGCCCTCTTGGACGTCCTGCCGGCCGACCGGACTGAATACACCTTCACCGATATCTCGACCGGATTCTTCCCCGATGCGGAGCGGGAGTTCGGCGAGCGGGGCGCCGACCTTCGCTTCCTGGCGCTCGACATCGAACGGGACCCGGCGGATCAGGGCTTCGCGCTCCACGGCTACGACCTCGTGATCGCCGCGAACGTCCTGCACGCTACCCGCGACCTAGGTCAGACGCTCGCAAACTGCCGACGCCTCCTAGCCCCGTCGGGCGTGCTGGCGGCCGTCGAGGAGACTGCCCGCAAGGAGTGGCTGGACCTGACCTTCGGACTGCTATCCGGCTGGTGGCGCTTCCAAGACGCGTATCGGTCCGACTACGCGCTGGTCGGACCCTCCGTCTGGCGGCAGGCTCTCGCGGACGCCGGATTTGTCGGGCCCTCGTTGGTCGAGGATCCCTCCGGGGCGCTGCTGATCCTGGCGCGGGGGCCGTCGGAGGTGGGGGCCGAAGGCGGGCTGTTCGTGCTGGCCGGGGAGAGCGAGCTGGGTGCCGAGCTAGCGGCGGAGCTGGATCGCCGGGGCAGCCGGGCTGTCAAAGGCCCCGCGGGGGGCGACCGGCAGCAGTGGCGCCGTTTCTTCGAGTCATTGCCGGGTGCGCTGCCCCTGCGCGGCGTGGCGTATCTGGGCGGGCTCCGGCCAGATGGTGCCGGGCTTTCGACCCAGGAGCTGGAAGTGGAGCTGGAGGCGGTGAATGCGGGCGCGCTGGCGCTGGTCCAAGGGATGTCGGACGCGGGCGTGTCGCCGATGAACGGCACTTGGTTCGTGACCCGGGGCGGCCAGGTGATCGAGCGGGAGCGCTGCGGCGCGCTCGCGGGTGCCTCGCTGTGGGGCTTGGCCAGCGTGGTGGACTTGGAGTACGGGGATCTAACGCCGCGCCTGCTGGATCTGGATCCCGAGTCTCCGCCGTCCGCCGGCACGCTTGCGGAGGAGCTGCTCTTCCCCGACCGCGAGACGCGCGTCGCCCTGCGAGGCGGGGCGCGACTGGTCGCCCGGCTGACGCGCCTGGCCGACTGGCCGAAGGGTCCGGTGGAATCCGGCCCGGGCGAGGCGCGGCTGCGCGGGGACCGCAGCTATCTGATCACGGGAGGGCTCGGCGGGCTCGGGCTGGAGGTGGCGCGCTGGCTGGCCGGGGCGGGCGCCGGGGCCATCGTGCTGAACGGACGCCGCCCGCCCGACACGGAGACCGAGGCTCTGATCGCGGACCTCCGACAGGGCAGCGCCGAGGTGCGCGTCGAGATCGCCGACGTCACGGACGAGGAGGCGGTGGCGGGGATGCTCGGGCGCATCGACGCCGAACTACCGCCGCTTGCAGGCGTGATCCACAGCGTGGGTACGCTCGCCGACGCGGCCCTGACGAACCAGGACTGGGAGCAGTTCGAGCGGGTGCTCGGGCCCAAGGTGCTGGGTGCTTGGCGGCTGCACCGGGCAACGCTCGACCGGCAGCTCGACCTGTTCGTCCTCTTCTCCAGCCTGAAGGGCGTTGTCGGCAGTCCGGGCCAAGCCAACCACGCAGCAGCCAACGCCTTCCTCGACCAACTGGCGCGCCACCGGAGGGCGCTGGGCCTGCCGGGCCAGGCCATTGCCTGGGGGGCCTGGTCGGACATCGGCGAGGCCGAGGAGCAGCGCGAGCGCATCGCGTCCCGGCTGGCCACCTCGGGCGACGAGTGGATGGCGCCCGAGCAGGGCATCCGTGCTTTGGCGTGGCTCGTGCGCGAGGATGTCGGGACCAGCGTGGCGGCGTTCGTCGACTGGTCGACGCTTCCTTTGCGAGCACCTTGGATCGCGGAGGTGATGGGAATTGAGGAGGAGGTTTCCTCCGCAGGTCCGGAGCAGCATCTGGATGGGCAGTTTGCGGACAAACTCCTGGGCCGGCTACGGGAACTCGACTCCGAGGAACGCCGGGATGAATTGATCCAATTCCTCAAGGAACAGCTGGTCGAGATCCTGCGCCTGCGCTCCGCTCCGTCTCCCTCGGCGGGATTCTTCGAGCTGGGCATGGACTCGCTGATGGCGGTCGAGCTTCGCAACCGCCTGAACCAGGCCTTCCGCGGCGCGCTCGTCGTCTCCAACACCGCGGTGTTCGATCATCCCGACATCGCGCGCCTAGCCGAACACCTTACCAGCAAGATTGGCGGCGCGTCATCGGAGGTGCCGCGGGCGCGCGCCTTGCCCGCCGTCCGGGGCCTGGGCGACGAACGCATCGCGATCGTGGGCATGGCCTGCCGCTTCCCCGGGGCGGAGGACGCTGAGGCGTTCTGGGCGCAGCTTCGCTCCGGCACCGACCTGGTGACGAGGGGGCGCCCGGACGGGCTCTTCGTGGATGCGGAAACGGAGGCGGCGCGCCCCTTCGGCGCCTATGTGGAGGGCCTCGACCGCTTCGACGCGGGCTTTTTCCGAATCTCCCCGGTCGAGGCAGAGCTGCTGGATCCCCAGCAGCGGATGCTGCTCGAGACCAGCTGGGCGGCGCTGGAGGACGCCGGGATCGCCCCGGACGGGCTGCGTGGCAGCCGGACCGGGGTGTACGGAGGGGTCTGGATGATCGATTACCAGACCCTCCTCGCCGGGACGGATGGCGCTCCGGGGACGGACATTTACAGGGCCACTGGCGCCACGCCGTCGGCTGCGGTCGGACGGGTCGCCTTCGCGCTCGGCCTCGAGGGTCCGGCCATCACGGTGGACACGGCGTGTTCCTCGTCGCTGGTGGCGCTGCACCAAGCGGCAGCGGCGCTCCGTGCCGGCGAGGCGGACTTGGCGCTGGCGGGAGGCGCGAACGCGATCTTGAGGGCGGGGCCCACCAAGCTCATGACCGACGCCGGCATGCTCGCAGCGGATGGACGCTGCAAGACGTTCGACTCCGCGGCCGACGGCTTCGTACGGGGCGAGGGATGCGGGATGGTTGTGCTCAAGCGGCTTGCGGACGCGGAGGCGGCGGGAGACCGAATCTTGGCGGTTGTGCTCGGATCGGCGGTGAACCAAGACGGCGCGAGCGCCGGCTTCACCGTTCCGAACGGCCCGGCCCAGGAGCGGGTGATCGAAGAGGCGCTTGCGCGAACGGGCGTGGAGGCCGCCTCGGTGGACTACCTAGAGGCGCACGGCACGGGCACCGAGCTGGGCGATCCGGTCGAGGTGGCGGCGGCGGCGGCGGTGTACGGCCGGGGCCGGAGCCCGGACCGCCCGCTGCTGATCGGATCGGTGAAGACGAATGTGGGCCACTTGGAGGCGGCGGCGGGCGTGGCCGGGCTGATCAAGACGGTGCTCGCGATCCGTTCCGGGGTGATTCCGCGCCACCTGCACTTCGAGCGGCCCAACCCGCGGATGGACTGGGAGACCCTTCCGGTGCGGGTGACATCGGAGGAGACCCCTTGGCCCGAGGCGGACAGGCCGCGGCGGGCCGCCGTGAGCTCCTTCGGGGCTTCGGGCACGAACGCCCATGTCGTGATCGGGGGGTATACGGAAGAGCGCACGCTGTCGCACGTCGAGATCGCTACGCCGGCGTCCCTTGCTCCGAATGCCCCTGTGTTCCGTACCGTCGCCCCTCGACACCACCGCGTGCTCCCGCTCTCGGGGAAGTCCGAGGGCGCGCTCCGGCAGCTGGCCGGCCGGTACGAGGCCGCTCTCTCGGCGGGCACGGGGAATATCGAGCTCGCCGACATGGCTTGGACGGCGGGCATGGGCCGGAGCCACTTCCGGTATCGCTCCGGCCTAGTGTTCAGTGATCGCGCCTCCTTGGAGGAGCAGCTGGAAGTGGTGAGGCAGGGTGCCGTGGCACCGTCGCCCGCTGGCAAGATCGCCTTCCTCTACACCGGCCAAGGGAGCCAGTGGGCGGGCATGGGCCGGGACCTCTATGAGACCGAGCCGGTCTTCCGGGCAGTTCTGGACCGGTGCGAGGAGGTCTTCCGAGCAGAGCGCGGCAGATCGCTTCTAACAGTGATCTTCGAAGATGCCGGGCGGCTGGACTGCACCGAGTGGACGCAGCCTGCGCTCTACGCGCTGGAGACCGGGCTGACTGCGTTGTGGGCCAGCGTGGGGGTGCGGCCCGACATCGTTTTCGGGCACAGCGTGGGAGAAGTCGCGGCGGCTTCGGCCGCCGGTGCCTTCGACCTCGAGACCGGGATGCGGTTCGCCACGCGCCGGGGCGCGCTGATGGGTTCGCTTCCCGATGGAGGTGCGATGGCGGCAGTGTTCGCCTCGCGCGACCGCGTCACAGCCGCGCTGGAAGGTGCGGTGTCGCTGGCAGCGGACAACGGCGCGCACCAAGTCGTGAGCGGGCCGGCGGCCGATATCGAGGCGCTCCTGAAGCGCTTCGAAGAGGACGGACTGCGAGTGGAGCGTCTGCGGACCAGCCACGCCTTCCACAGCGAACTGATGGAGCCGGTGCTGGCGGAACTGGAAGCAACGGCCCCCAGTGCCTCGGCACCGTCGGTGCGGTTAGTGAGCAATCTGAGCGGGAGGACGCTGGAAGGCGTCCCCGACGGAGCCTACTGGCGGCGGCAGGCGCGCGAGCCGGTCCAGTTCGCGACGGCGGTGGGGACGCTGGCGGAACTGGAGGCAGGGCTTTTGCTGGAGATCGGGCCCCATGGCGTGCTGGGACCGATGGCGGCGCTCGCCTGGCCGCACGCCGAGGTGCCTGCCGTGATCCCGAGCCAGCGGCGCGACGGGAAGGGGGACTTCGCCGGGGCGGTGGCGGGCGCGTACGAGGCGGGTCTCGACATTGCCTTCGAGGGCCTGTTTGTCGGGGAGCGGCGGCAGCGGGTTTCGCTGCCTGCCTATCCGTTCCAGCGGGAGCGCTACTGGATTTCTCCGTCCCCGCGTTTGCCGACGGAGGCGGGACATGCGCTTCTGGGTGTGCAGCGGGATTCGCCCGATGGCGAGCACTCCTTCGAAAGACAGCTGAGCAGTCGGGATCCGGCATGGCTCGCCGACCACCGTGTGCTCGGCGAGGTCATCGCACCCGGCGCGCTTTACGCGGCGCAGGTGGCCGAAGCGCTGCGCGAAACGCGCCGCGAACTTCCAGTCGTGCTCGAAGAGAGCACGATCACGCGCCCGCTCGTGCTGTCGGGCGATGAGGGGCGACTGGTCCAGGTGGTTCTCGCCAAGGATGGCGGCTGGAGGGTCTTCAGCAGGAAGGCGGGCGGGGGATGGGAGACGCACGCCGAAGGCCGCTGGGCGCCGTTCGCCGGAGCCGTGTCGGAGTCGGTTGACATCGGCGCGCTGAAGGGCGGCCTCGCCCAAGCAGACATCGAAGGGGGATACCTTGAGCTCGGTGCTGGCGGCCTCGATTACGGGCCTGCCTTCCGCGGCCTGGCCCGGCTCTGGTCGGGCTCCGGCGAGGCGTTGGGCGAAGTGCTGCTGCCGCCGGGCATGGAAAATCGGAGCCTGCTAGTGCACCCGGCACTGCTCGACGCCTGTTTCCATGCGCTGGGAGGAATGCCGGAGCTGGCAGGAGCGGGGGGCACCTGGCTGCCGATCGGCTGGGACCGCTTCGTCCTGCGCGACGCGCTGCCGGGTCGCGTCTTCTGCCGGGCACTCGACCGCGGCGAAGGCGGCCATACGCGCCGAGTCGATCTCTGGCTCTACACCGAAGCAGGCGCGGAACTGGCGCATATAGAGGGCTTCGCGCTCCGACAAACGAGCCCGTCGGCGCTGGCGGGTGACCGGGTCGAGAATGCGCTGCACGAGGTGGCGTGGCGCGAAGGGGCGGCCGTGGGACTCCGGAAGGCGGACTTCCTCGCCGAGCCCCAAGAGATCGAGTCCGGCCTAGCAGCGCCGGACGGATACCTCGAGGCGGAGGGCTGCGACAGCGCCTCCGTCGCCGAGTTGGGGCGGGAGTTGGAGCGTGAGTCCCGCCGGCTGCTGCTGCGTGCACTACACGAGCTGGGCTGGGAGCCCAGCCCCGGAGACCGTTTCGAGACCGACGAGTTGCGCCGCCGGCTGAGGGTGACCGAGGATCACGCGGGACTGTTCGGCCGGTTGCTGTCGGTGCTGGAGGAGATGGGGCTCCTCGACGGGAAACCTGGGAGCGGCTGGCACGTGGCAACCGCGCCGGAAGCGCCGGCGGAGCCCAAGTTGGGGTCGACCGACTTCGCAGCTGATTCCGTCGAGCTGGGCCTGCTCCGCCGCTGTGGGGAGTCGCTCGCCGATGTGCTCCGCGGCCGCGCCGATGCGCTGGACGTGCTATTCGGCGGAGAGCCGGGAGCGGCGAGCCTGTATCGCGAAGCGCCCGCCATACGGGCGTTGAACCGCAGAGTCGCGGACGCCGTGCGCACCGCCGCCGCCCGGCTGCCGGAAGGTCGGCCGCTACGGGTGATCGAGATCGGCGCAGGGACGGGTGCAACCACCTCCGCCCTTCTAGACGTCCTGCCGACCGACCGGACCGAGTTCACCTTCACCGACATCTCGACAGACTCGTTCCGGGATGCTGAGCGGGAGCTCGGCGAGCGGGGTGCGGGCATTCGCTTCCTAGCGCTCGACATCGAACGCGACCCGGCGGATCAGGGGTTCGCCCTCCACGGCTACGATCTCGTGGTCGCCGCGAATGTCCTACACGCGACCCGTGACTTGGCTGAGGCGCTCGCCCACTGTCGGCGCCTCCTAGCACCGTCGGGCTTGCTGGTGGCCGCCGAGGAAACCGCCCGCAAAGAGTGGCTGGACCTGACCTTAGGCCTGCTGCCCGGCTGGTGGCGCTTCCAAGATGCGTATCGTTCCGACCACGCCCTAGCTGGGCCCACCGTCTGGCGCCAGGCCCTCGCGGACGCCGGATTTGGCGGGATCTCCCTAGTCGAGGATCCGTCCGGGGCGGTCCTGATCCTGGCGCGGGGGCCATCGGAGGCGGGGGCCGAAGACGGGCTGTTCGTGCTGGCCGGGGATGGCGAGCTGGGTGCCGAGCTGGCGGCGGAGCTGGATCGCCGGGGCAGTCAGGCGGTCGAAGGCCCCGCAGAGGGCGACCGGCAGGCGTGGCGCAGCTTCTTCGAGTCATTGCCCAGCGCATTCCCGCTACGGGGCGTGGCGTATCTCGGCGGGGTCCGGCGAGATGGCGCGGATCTTTCGACCCGGGAGCTCGAGGCAGACCTAGAGGCGGCGGGTGCTGGTGCGCTGGCGCTGGTCCAAGGGATGTCGGATGCGGGCGTGTCGGCCGTGAGCGGCACTTGGTTCGTGACTCGGGGCGGCCAGGTGATCGAGCGGGAGCGCCGCGGCGCGCTCGTGGGTGCCTCGTTGTGGGGCTTCGCGAGCGTGGTGGACCTAGAGCACGGGGAGCTGACGCCGCGCCTGCTGGACCTGGACCCAGAGTCTCCCGCGTCCGCCGACACGCTTGCCGACGAGCTGCTCTTTCCCGACCGGGAGACGCGCGTCGCCCGCAGGGGTAGATCCCGCTTTGTCGCTCGGCTGACGCGATTCACCGGTCGGGCCGAATTCGCATCGGCGCATGGGGAAGACGGTGCGGCGGGTACTGGCCAAGGCGAGGTCCGGTTGCGCGGGGACCGGAGCTATCTGATCACCGGGGGGCTCGGGGGGCTCGGGCTCGAAGTGGCGCGCTGGATGGCCGCGGCGGGAGCGGGTCCCATTGTCCTGAACGGATACGACCCGCCCGACGCGGCGGCCCAGGCGGCGGTTGCGGAACTCCGGGCGGGCGGTGCCGAGGTGCGCATTGAGATCGCCGACGTAACGGACGGGGAGGCGATGGCGGGATTGCTCCAGCGCATGGACGCCGAGCTCCCGCCACTGGCGGGCGTGATCCACAGTGTGGGAGCGCTCGCCGACGCGGCGTTGACGAACCAAGACTGGGAGCGGTTCGAGCGCGTCCTCGGGCCCAAGGTACTGGGAGCTTGGCGACTCCATCGGGCCACGCTCGAGCGGGAGCTCGATCTGTTCGTCGTTTTCTCCAGCGGGTCGGGAGTCCTCGGGAATCCGGGGCAGGCGAATTACGCGGCGGCGAACGCTTTCCTTGACCAGCTGGCGCGGCACCGGCGGTCGCTCGGCCTGCCGGGTCAGGCCATTGCTTGGGGGCCGTGGTCGGGCATCGGGGTCGCCGAGGAGCAGCGCGAACGCCTAGAGGTGGGGGCTGCTTGGTCCGTCGAAGAGTGGATCACTCCCGAGCAAGGCATCCGTGTCTTGGCTCGGCTCATCCGCGAGGATGTCGCAGCCAGCGTTGTGGGGTCCTTCGATTGGTCGGTGCTTCCGTTGCGGGCAGCGTGGCTCGAAGAAGTGATAGAGCGCGAAGAGGCCCTCTCGCCCGCTGCTCCGGTCGATCTCCTCGGGCGGCTCCGGGGACTCGCCCCCGGGGAACGCCGGGATGAACTGATCCGGTTCCTCGGGGAACAGCTGGTCGAGATCCTGCGCCTGCGCTCCGCTCCGTCGCCCTCGGCGGGATTCTTCGAGCTGGGCATGGATTCGCTGATGGCGGTCGAGCTTCGCAACCGCTTGAACCGGGCCTTCCGCGGCGCGTTCGTCGTGTCCAACACCGCGGTGTTCGATCATCCCGACATCGCGCGTCTGGCGGAACACCTCGCAGAAATGCTAGCCGGCGTGGAGCCGGAGGTGCCGCAGGTGCGAGCCTTGCCCGCCGCCCGGCAGCGCGGCGACGAGCGTATTGCGATCGTCGGCATGGCCTGCCGCTTCCCCGGGGCAGAGGATGCCGAGGAATTCTGGGCGCAGCTTTGTTCCGGGGCCGATCTGGTAACTAGGGGGCGTCCGGACGGCCTCTTCGTGGATGCCGAGACGCAGGCGGCGCGCCCCTTCGGCGCCTATGTGGAGGGCGTCGACCGCTTTGATGCGGGCTTTTTCCGGATCGCCCCGGTAGAGGCGGAGCTGCTGGATCCCCAGCAGCGGATGCTGCTCGAAACCAGCTGGGCGGCGCTGGAGGACGCCGGGATCGCCCCGGACGGGCTGCGCGGCAGCCGGACCGGGGTGTACGGCGGGTTCATGGCGAGCGATTACCAAGCTGTCCTGGCCGGGTCCGCGGAGGATCCATCGACCAACATCTACAGATCCACCGGTATCTCCGGATCTACAGCGATTGGCCGGATCGCCTTCGCGCTTGGTCTCGAGGGTCCGGCCATGACGGTGGACACGGCGTGTTCCTCGTCGCTGGTCGCGCTGCACCAGGCGTCGGCGGCGCTCCGCGCAGGCGAAGCGGACCTAGCGCTGGCGGGAGGAGTGAACGCGATCTTGAGGTCGGAGCCGACCCGAATCTTCACTGACGCCGGCATGCTCGCGGCAGATGGACGCTGCAAGACATTCGACGAGGCGGCCGACGGCTACGTACGGGGCGAGGGATGCGGGATGGTTGTGCTCAAGCGCCTGGCCGACGCGGAGGCAGCCGGAGACCGGATCCTCGCGGTTGTACTCGGATCGGCGGTGAACCAAGACGGCGCAAGCGCCGGCCTGACGGTGCCGAACGGCCCGGCCCAAGAGCGCGTGATCGAAGAGGCGCTCGCGCGGGCGGGCGTCGAGGCCTCCTCGGTCGACTACTTGGAGGCGCACGGCACGGGCACCGAACTGGGCGATCCGGTCGAGGTAGCAGCGGCGGCTTCGGTGTACGGCCGGGGCCGGAGCCCGGATCGCCCGCTGCTGATCGGATCCGTAAAGACGAACGTGGGCCACTTGGAGGCGGCGGCGGGCGTGGCCGGGCTGATCAAGGCGGTGCTCGCGATCCGTTCCGGGGTGATTCCGCGCCACCTGCACTTCGAGCGGCCCAACCCGCGGATGGACTGGGAGAAGCTTCCCATCCGGGTGACGTCGGAGGCAACCTCATGGCCGGAATCGGAGCGGCCGCGGCGGGCCGCCGTCAGCTCCTTCGGATACTCGGGCACCAATGCCCATGTCGTGATCGAGAGCTATGCGGAGGAGCGCGACCCACCGCTCGTAGAGGCTGGGACACCGCCGGAAGCGGAGGCAGATGAGCGCACCCCGCAGGCGGACGCGCCCCGCCGGAGCCGTCTGCTACCGATCTCGGCGAAATCCGCAGATGCGCTCCGTCAGATGGCCGGCCGCTACCGGGCCGCCCTCTCGGAGGACATTCCGCTCGCCGACATGGCGTGGACGGCGGGGGTGGGGCGGAGCCATTTCCGCTACCGCTCGGGCCTCGTATTTCAAGACCGGGCCTCGCTGGCGGAGCAGCTGGAGGTGGTCGGACAGGGAGGCGTGGCGGCCACGCAACGAACGGTAGCGTTCCTTTACACCGGGCAGGGGAGCCAGTGGGCGGGCATGGGCCGGGAACTCTATGAGGCCGAGCCGGTCTTCCGGGCAGTTCTGGACCGCTGCGAGGAAGTGTTCCGCGCAGAGCGCGGCAGGGCGCTTCTTCCGGTGATCTTCGAGGATGCCGAGCGGCTGGAGCGGACCGAATGGACGCAGCCGGCGCTTTACGCGCTGGAGAGCGGGCTGACCGCGCTGTGGGCCAGCGTGGGGGTGCGGCCCGACATCGTGTTCGGGCACAGCGTGGGAGAGATCGCGGCAGCGGCTGCGGCGGGAGCCTTTGATCTCGAGAGCGGGATGCGGTTCGCCACGCGCCGGGGCGCGCTGATGGGTTCGCTGCCCGACGGGGGAGCGATGGCGGCGGTATTCACAACCCGCGACCGCGTCGCCCCCGTATTCGGGGGTGAGGTGTCCCTGGCCGCCGACAACGGCGCGCACCAAGTGGTGAGCGGTCCGCAGGACGCGATCGCCGCCTTGGCCGAGGACCTCTCCAAGGAAGGGATTCGGGTGCAACCCCTCCAGACCAGCCACGCCTTCCACAGCGCACTGATGGATCCGGTGCTGGAGGAACTGGAAGCGGCGGCTCCTAGGTCCTCGGTACTGGCGGCAACGCTGGTGAGCGATGTCAGCGGGCGTGTCCTCGAAGGAGTCCCGGACGGAGCGTACTGGCGACGCCAGGCGCGCGAGCCGGTCCAATTCGCCGCCGCGGTGCGGACGCTGGCAGACTTGGAGGCGGGGCTTCTGCTGGAGATCGGGCCCCATGGCGTGCTGGGCCCGATGGCGGCGCTGGGCTGGCCGCAAAGCGAGGCGCCAACGGTGATTTCGAGCCAGCGGCGCGGCTCGAACGGGGACTTTGTCGGCGCAGTGGCGAGTGCGTACGAGGCGGGTCTGGACATTGCCTTCGAGGGCCTGTTTGTCGGGGAACGGCGGCGGCGGGTCTCGTTGCCCGCCTACGCGTTCCAGCGGCAGCGTTACTGGACCTCCGCTTCCCCGCGCCGGCAGTCGGAGGCGGGACACGCGCTGCTCGGGGTGCGTCGGGATTCCCCGGATGGCGAGCATTCCTTCGAGCGGCAGCTGCACAGCCGGGATCCGGCCTGGCTGGCAGACCACCGGGTGTACGGAAACGTTGTAGCGCCGGGTGCGCTCTACGCGGCGCAGGTGGCCGAAGCGCTTCGCGAAACGCACCACGGAGTCCAAGCCGTGCTCGAAGAGAGCGTGATCACGCGCCCGCTCAGGTTGTCGGACGATGAGGGCCGGCTGGTCCAGGTCGTGCTTGATGAGGACGGCGCTTGGAGGGTTGTCAGCAAGGATGCGGGCGGGCGATGGGAGACGCACGCCGCAGGCCGCTGGGCACCGCACGCCGCAGTCCCGTCCGAGCCGGCAGATCCCGCCGTGCTGCAGGAGGGCCTCGCCGAGGCGGACGTTGCAGGCGTGTACTTGGAGTTGGGCGCCTCTGGACTCGACTATGGTCCCGCCTTCCGCGGCCTGGTCCGGCTCTGGTCGGGGCCTGGCGAAGCCTTGGGCGAGCTGCTGCTGCCGGAGGGATTGGAGAACCGGAACCTTCTCGTGCACCCGGCACTGCTCGACGCATGTTTCCGGGTGCTGGGGGGCGTTCCGGAAATGGCGCGACCAGGGGGGACGTGGCTGCCGGTCGGCTGGGACCGCTTTGTCCTGCACGAGGCGCTGCCGGAGCGGGTCTTCTGCCGGGCACTGGATCGCGGCGAGGACGGGCAGAAGCGCACAGCAGACTTCTGGATTTATACGGAGACGGGCGAGGAGCTGGCGCGCATCGAGGGCTTCGCGCTCAGACAGGCGAGCCGGTCGGCGCTGTCAGGTGACCGGGCAGAGGAGATGCTGCACGAAGTGGTGTGGCGCGAGGGGGCAGCGGCGGGACTCCGGGAGGCGGAATTCCTCGCCGGGCCGGAAGCGATCGCTTCGGGCCTGGGAGGGCTGGACGGATATCTCGACGCGGAGTCCCGCAACGGGGCGTCCCTCTCCGCCCTCGGGAGCGAGCTGGAGCGTGAGGCTCGCCGGCTGCTGCTGCGCGGATTCCGGGAGTTGGGATGGGACCCCAAGACGGGAGACCGTTTCGAGACGGACGAGTTGCGCCATCGGCTGAGGGTGACAGAGGATCACGGGCGGCTGTTCGGCCGGTTGTTGTCGGTGCTGGAGGAGATGGGACTTCTCGACCGGGAATCGGCGGGCGGCTGGCGCGTGGCAGCCGCGCCCGAAGCGCCTGGGGAGCTGGAGGCGGGGCCGGCTGACTCCCAAGCCGAGTCCGTCGAGCTGGGCCTGCTCCGCCGCTGCGGGGAGTCGCTCGCCGACGTGCTCCGCGGCCGCGCCGATGCGCTGGACCTGCTCTTCGGCGGCGAGCCGGGAGCGGCGAGCCTGTACCGCGAGTCCCCCGCCGTGCGGGCGTTGAACCGCATGGTCGCCGACGCCGTGCGCGCAGCGGGGGCCGGCTTGCCGGAAAGCCGGCCGCTGCGGGTGATCGAGGTCGGCGCAGGGACGGGCGCGACCGCCGCCGCCCTCTTGGGCGTGCTGCCGGCCGACCGGAGCGAATACACCTTCACCGACATCTCGACGGACTCGTTCCCGGACGCGGAGCGGGAGTTCGGCGAGCGGGGCGCGGGCCTTCGCTTCCTAGCGCTCGACATCGAACGAGATCCGACGGATCAGGGGTTCGCTCCCCACGGCTACGACCTCGTGATTGCCGCGAACGTCTTGCATGCAACCCGAGACCTAGGTGAGACGCTCGCTCACTGCCGGCGCCTGCTGGCCCCGTCGGGCGTGCTGGTGGCCGTCGAGGAGACCGCCCGCAAGGAGTGGCTGGACCTGACCTTCGGACTGCTGCCCGGCTGGTGGCGCTTCCAAGATGCGTATCGCTCCGACCACGCGCTGGTCGGGCCCCCCGTCTGGCGCCAAGCCCTCGCGGACGCCGGATTCGCGGAGACCTCCCTGCTGGAGGATCCGTCTGGGGCGCTTCTGATCCTGGCCCGGGGGCCGTCGGAGGCGGGGGCCGAAGGCGGGCTGTTCGTGCTGGCCGGGGAGAGCGAGCTGGGCGCCGAGTTGGCGGCGGAGCTGGAGCGCCGGGGCAGCCGGGCGGTCGAAGGCCCCACGGAGGCCGACCGGCAGGCGTGGCGCGGGTTCTTCGAGTCCTTGCCGGGCGCGCTTCCGCTGCGCGGCGTGGCGTATCTGGGCGGGCTCCGGCCAGACGGTGCCGAGCTCTCGACTCGGGATCTGGCAGCGGAGCTGCAGGCAGTCGATGCGGGAGCGCTGGCGCTGGTCCAGGGGATGTCGGACGCGGGCGTGTCGCCGGTGAGCGGCACTTGGTTCGTGACCCGGGGCGGCCAGGTGATCGAGCGGGAGCGCGGCGGCGCGCTCGCGGGTGCCTCGCTGTGGGGCTTCGCCAGCGTGGTGGAGTTGGAGCACGGGGATATGACGCCGCGCCTGCTGGACTTGGATCCCGAGTCTCCCCTGTCCACCGGCGCGCTCGCCGACGAGTTGCTCTTCCCCGACCGCGAGACGCGCGTCGCCCGCCGGGGCGGGGACCGCTTGGTGGCCCGGCTGACGCGCCTCGCCGGGCGGGCTGAGGACTCGGCGGAAGCCGGGCCGGGCGAGGCCCGGCTGCGCGGGGACCGCAGCTATCTGATCACGGGCGGGCTCGGGGGGCTCGGGCTGGAGGTGGCGCGCTGGCTGGCCGGGGCGGGCGCCGGGGCCATCGTGCTGAACGGACGTCGCGCGCCCGACACGGACACCGAGGCGCTGATCGCGGAGCTCCGGCAGGGCAGCGCCGAAGTGCGCGTGGAGATTGCCGACGTCACGGACGAGGATGCGGTGGCGGGGATGCTCGGGCGGATCGATGCCGAGCTGCCGCCGCTGGCGGGCGTGATCCACAGCGTCGGCGCGCTTGCCGACGGGGCATTGACAAACCAAGACTGGGAGCGCTTCGAGCGGGTGCTGGGGCCCAAGATCCTAGGGGCTTGGCGGCTGCACCGGGCTACGCTCGACCGGCAGCTGGACCTGTTCGTCCTCTTCTCCAGCCTGGCGGGCGTGGTCGGAAACCCGGGACAGGCCAACTACGCGGCGGCCAACGCCTTCCTCGACCAGCTGGCAAGGCACCGGAGGGCGCTGGGCCTGCCGGGTCAGGCCGTTGCGTGGGGACCGTGGTCGGGCATCGGCGAGGCCGAGGAGCAGCGTGAGCGTATCGGGATGCAGCCCGCCGACTCGGGCGAGGAATGGATCGCTCCCGAACAGGGCATCCGTGCGTTGGCGCGGCTCGTGCGCGAGGACATCGGAACCAGTGTGGCGGCATTCGTCGACTGGGCTGCGCTTTCGGTGCGGGCACCCTGGCTAGCGGAAGTGGCGGGGCGCGAAGAGGACCGCGCTTCCGCCGCTCCGGGCGATCTGCTCAAGCGGCTCGGGGGCCTCGCCGTCGGGGAGCGCCGCGAAGAACTGATCCG
Organism: Alphaproteobacteria bacterium; assembly: GCA_965220745.1. Taxonomy (GTDB): domain Bacteria; phylum Pseudomonadota; class Alphaproteobacteria; order UBA828; family UBA828; genus WTGU01. The sequence goes on from CBDCQT010000006.1 coordinate 58,401, forward strand.
GTTCCTCGAGGAACAGGTGGTCCAAGTTTTGCGGCTGCGATCCGCACCGTCGTCCACGGCAGGATTCTTCGAGCTGGGCATGGACTCGCTGATGGCGGTCGAGCTTCGCAACCGCCTGAACCGGGCCTTCCGGGGCGCGTTCGTGGTCTCGAACACTGCAGTGTTCGATTATCCCGACATCGCCCGCCTGGCAGAACACCTTGCGGGCAAGCTTGCGGGAATGGCTCTGGAAGCACCGCATGCGCGTGCTGCCCTGCCCCCCGTCCGGCACCGGGCGGACGAACGCATCGCGATCGTCGGCATGGCCTGCCGCTTCCCCGGGGCACCGGATGTCGAGGAATTTTGGGCACAGCTTCACTCCGGGGCCGATATGGTGACGAGGGGCCGCCCGGACGGGCTGTTCGTGGATGCCGAGACGGAGGCTGCGCGCCCCTTCGGCGCTTATGTGGAGGGCCTCGACCACTTCGACGCGGGCTTCTTCCGGATCGCCCCGGTCGAGGCAGAACTCCTCGACCCCCAGCAGCGGATGCTGCTCGAGACCAGCTGGGCGGCGCTTGAAGACGCCGGCATCGCTCCGAACGGGCTGCGGGGCACCCGAACCGGGGTGTATGGCGGGGTCTCAATGAGCGATTACCACGCCCTTATCGCAGAGGCCGCGGACAACCCGTCGGCCAACCTTTACCGCTCTACAGGCGCCACCCCCTCGATCGCGGTGGGCCGAGTAGCCTTCGCCCTAGGCCTCGAGGGTCCGGCGATCACGATTGACACCGCGTGTTCCTCGTCCTTGGTCGCGCTTCACCAAGCGGCAGCGGCGCTGCGCGCGGGCGAGGCGGACCTGGCGCTGGCGGGAGGAGTGAACGCGATCCTGCGGTCAGAGCCCACCAGTCTCCTGACCGACGCCGGCATGCTCGCCGCAGATGGGCGTTGCAAGACTTTCGACGCGGCGGCCGATGGTTACGTACGGGGCGAGGGATGCGGGATGGTGGTGCTCAAACGCCTCGCGGACGCGGAGGCGGCAGGGGACCGGATCCTCGCGGTTGTGCTCGGGTCGGCCGTGAACCAAGACGGCGCGAGCGCCGGCCTGACCGTGCCGAACGGCCCGGCCCAAGAGCGGGTGATCGAGGAGGCGCTCGCGCGGGCGGGCGTCGAGGCCTCCTCGGTCGACTACTTGGAGGCACACGGCACGGGCACCGAACTGGGCGATCCGGTAGAAGTGGAGGCGGCTGCTGGGGTGTACGGCCGCGGCCGGAGCGCGGACCGCCCGCTGCTGATCGGCTCGGTGAAGACGAACGTGGGCCACCTCGAGGCGGCGGCGGGCGTGGCCGGGCTGATCAAGGCGGTGCTGGCGATCCGTTCCGGGGTGATTCCGCGCCACCTGCACTTCGAGCGGCCCAACCCGCGGATGGACTGGGAGAAGCTCCCCGTCCGGGTGACGTCGGAAGCGACGCCCTGGCCGGACGAGGAGCGGCCGCGGCGAGCCGCCGTCAGCTCCTTCGGATACTCCGGAACCAATGCCCACGCCGTGGTCGAGGGATATGCAGAAGAGCCCGAACCGCCGCCCATTGAAGTGCCCGCACTTCCGGCGTCGGGTGCGGATGACCGCGTCTCGCAGGCTGACGCGCCCCGCGTGCACCGCCTACTCCCGCTCTCGGCGAAGTCCCAAGACGCTCTCCGGCGGCTGGCTGATCGATACCAAGCCATGCTCTCGGACGATACCCCGCTTGCCGACATGGCTTGGACGGCGAGCACCGGCCGGAGTCATTTCCACTGCCGTTCCGGCCTTGTGTTCAGCGATCGCGCCTCGCTGCAGGAGCAGCTGGAGGTGGTGAGGCAGGGAGTTGTGGCGGCGTCCACGCAAGGAACGGTCGCGTTCCTCTACACCGGGCAGGGGAGCCAGTGGGCGGGCATGGGCCGGGAGCTCTATGAGGCCGAGCCGGTCTTCCGGGCGGTTCTGGACCGCTGCGAGGAAGTGTTCCGCGCGGAGCGCGGCAGGGCGCTTCTCCCGGTGATCTTCGACGATGCCGGGCGGCTGGACCGGACCGAGTGGACGCAGCCGGCGCTGTACGCGCTGGAGAGCGGGCTGACCGCGCTGTGGGCCAGCGTGGGGGTGCGGCCCGACATCGTGTTCGGGCACAGCGTGGGAGAGATCGCGGCAGCGGCTGCCGCGGGAGCCTTCGATCTCGAGAGCGGGATGCGCTTCGCCACGCGCCGGGGCGCGCTGATGGGTTCACTCTCCGAGGGCGGTGCGATGGCGGCGGTGTTCGCTTCGGCGGAGCGGGTCGCTGCCAGCCTTGACGGTGCGGTGTGCCTGGCGGCCGATAACGGCACGCACCAAGTCGTGAGCGGGCCGGAGGCCGACATCGAGGCGCTGCTGAAGAGGTTCGAAGAGGACGGTCTGCGCGTGGAGCGCCTGCGGACCAGCCAGGCCTTCCACAGCGCGCTGATGGATCCGCTGCTGGCGGAGCTGGAAGCGGCGGCGCCCGCGGCCTCGGCACCGTCGGTGCGACTGGTGAGCGATGTGAGCGGGCAGGTGCTGGAAGGGGCTCCCGACGGAGCGTACTGGCGGCGCCAGGCGCGCGAGCCGGTCCAGTTCGCGACCGCGCTGCGGACGCTGGCGGACTTGCAGGCAGGGCTTTTGCTGGAGATCGGGCCGCATGGCGTGCTGGGCCCGATGGCGGCGCTGGGCTGGCCGCGCGGCGAGGCGCCCACGGTGATCCCGAGCCAGCAGCGCGGCGGGAACGGGGACTTCGTCGGGGCGGTGGCGGGCGCGTACGAGTCGGGTCTGGAGATTGCCTTCGAAGGCCTGTTTGCCGGGGAGCGGCGGCAGCGGGTCTCGCTGCCGGCCTATCCGTTCCAGCGGGAGCGCTATTGGATCTCCGCCTCTCCGCGGCGGCGGTCAGAAGCGGGGCACGCGCTGCTCGGGGTGCGGCGGGATTCCCCGGATGGCGAGCATTCCTTCGAGCGGCAGCTAGACAGCCGGGACCCGGCTTGGCTGGCAGACCACCGGGTGTTCGGGAAGGTCGTGGCGCCGGGGGCGCTGTACGCGGCGCAGGTGGTAGAAGCGCTTCGCGAAACGCACCCTGGAGTCCGGGTCGTGCTCGAGGAGAGTGCGATCACGCGCCCGCTTGTGCTGGCGGGCGAGGAGGGCCGGCTGGTTCAGGTGGTGCTGGGCGAGGACGGGGGCTGGAAAGTCGTCAGCAGGGCTGCTGGCGAGTCATGGGAGACACACGCCGAAGGACGCTGGGCTCCGCTGGCAGCAGCTGCGTCCGAGGCAACGGACCTCGGGGCGCTACAGGGCAGCCTCGTCGAAGCGGCCGTGGAAGAGGGATACCTGGAGCTGCGTGCTGCCGGTCTCGATTACGGTCCGGCCTTCCGCGGACTGGCCCGGCTGTGGTCGGGCCCCGGCGAGGCGCTGGGCGAGGTGCTGCTGCCGGCGGGAATGGAACATCAGGCGCTGCTCGCGCATCCGGCACTGCTCGACGCCTGTTTCCGGGTCCTGGGCGGCGTCGCGGAACCGGATGGAGCCAGAGGCACATGGCTGCCGATCGGCTGGGACCGTTTCGTCCTGCGCGAGGCGCTGCCAGAGCGCGTTTTCTGCCGGGCACTGGACCGCGGCGAAGGTGGGCAGACCCGCAAGGCAGATCTCAGCCTCTATACGGAGACGGGCGAGGAGCTGGCGCGCATCGAGGGCTTCTCGCTCAGACGGGCGAGCAGAACCGCGCTTTCGGGCCTCCGGGTGGACCAGGCGCTGCACCAGGTGGCGTGGCGCGAGGGGGCGGCGGTGGGCCTCCGGGATGCGGACTTCCTCGCCGAGCCGCAGGAGATCGAGTCCGGCCTGAGAGCGTTGGACGGATACCTAGAGGCGGATGATCGTGACGGGGCGTCGCTCGCCGCACTGGGGCGCGAGCTCGAATGTGAGGCACGCCGGCAGCTGCTCGGCGCATTCCGGGGGCTGGGATGGGAGCCCAAGCCGGGAGACCGTTTCGAGACGGACGAGTTGCGACGCCGGCTGAGGGTGACCGAGGATCACGGGCGGCTGTTCGGCCGGTTGCTGTTGGTGCTGGAGGAGATGGATCTCCTCGAGCGGGAGCCGACTCGCGGCTGGCGCGTGGCAGCCGCGCCGGAAGTGCCTACGGAGCCCGAGGCGGGACCGGCCGATTCCCAAGCCGATTCCATCGAGCTGAGCCTGCTCCGCCGCTGCGGGGATTCGCTTGCTGACGTGCTCCGCGGCCGCGCCGATGCGCTGGACGTGCTCTTCGGCGGTGAGCCGGGAGCGGCGAGCCTTTACCGCGAGGCGCCCGCAATGCGGGCGCTGAACCGCATGGTTGCCGACGCGGTGCGGGCGGCGGTCGCCGGGCTGCCGGATGGCCGGCCGCTGCGTGTGATCGAGGTCGGCGCGGGGACCGGCGCGACCACCGCCGCCCTCTTGGACGTCCTGCCGGCCGACCGGACCGAATACACCTTCACCGACATCTCGCCCGGCTTCTTCCCGGACGCCGAGCGGGAGTTCGGCGAGCGGGGCGCCGACCTTCGCTTCCTGGCGCTCGACATCGAACGGGACCCGGCAGAGCAGGGCTTGGCGCTCCACGGCTATGACCTCGTGATCGCCGCGAACGTCCTGCACGCGACCCGCGACCTAGGCCAGACGCTCGCCCACTGCCGACGCCTGCTGGCCCCGTCGGGCGTGCTGGCGGCCGTCGAGGAAGCCGTTGCCAAGGAATGGCTGGACCTGACCTTCGGACTGCTGCCCGGCTGGTGGCGCTTCCAAGACGCGTATCGCTCCGACTACGCGCTGGTCGGGCCTCCCGTCTGGCGGCAGGCTCTCGCGGATGCGGGATTTGGCGGGACCTCCCTGATCGAGGATCCGTCCGGGGCGCTGCTGATCCTGGCGCGGGGGCCGTCGGAGGCGGGGTCCGAAGGCGGGCTGTTCGTGCTGGCCGGCGAGAGCGAGCTGGGCACCGAGCTGGCGGCGGAGCTGGAGCGCCGAGGCAGCCGGGCCGTCCAAGGCCCCGCGAAGGCTGATCGCGAGGCGTGGCGCGGGTTCTTCGAGTCCTTGCCGGGGGCGCTTCCGCTGCGCGGCGTGGCGTACCTAGGCGGGCTCCGGCCAGACGGTGCCGAGCTTTCGACCCGGGAGCTGGAAGCGGAGCTGCAGGCAGTCGATGCGGGCGCGCTGGCGCTGGTCCAAGGGATGTCGGACGCGGGCGTGTCGCCGGTCAGCGGCACTTGGTTCGTGACCCGGGGCGGCCAGGTGATCGAGCGGGAGCGCTGCGGCGCGCTCGCGGGTGCCTCGCTGTGGGGCTTCGCCAGCGTGGTGGAGCTGGAGCACGGGGATCTGACGCCGCGCCTGCTGGACCTGGATCCGGAGTCTCCCCCGTCCGCCGGCGCGCTCGCCGACGAGCTGCTCTTCCCCGACCGCGAGACGCGCGTCGCCCGCCGGGGCGGGGACCGCTTGGTGGCCCGGCTGACGCGCCTCGCCGGGCGGGCGGAGGATTCGGCGGAATCCGGGCCGGGCGAGGCGCGGCTGCGCGGGGACCGCAGCTATCTGATCACGGGAGGGCTCGGAGGGCTCGGGCTGGAGGTGGCGCGCTGGCTGGCCGGGGCGGGCGCCGGGGCCATCGTGCTGAACGGACGCCGCCCGCCCGACACGGAAACCGAGGCGCTGATCGCGGAGCTCCGGCAGGGCAGCGCCGAGGTGCGCGTCGAGATCGCCGACGTCACGGACGAGGAGGCGGTGGCGGGGATGCTCGCGCGGATCGACGCCGAGCTGCCGCCGCTGGCGGGCGTGATCCACAGCGTGGGCGCGCTCGCCGACGGGGCATTGACGAACCAAGACTGGGAGCGCTTCGAGCGGGTGCTGGGACCCAAGGCGCTGGGGGCCTGGCGGCTGCACCGGGCGACGCTCGACCGGCAGCTCGACCTGTTCGTCCTCTTCTCCAGCCTGGCGGGCGTGGTCGGAAACCGCGGGCAGGCCAACCACGCGGCGGCCAACGCCTTCCTAGACCAACTGGCGCGGCACCGCAGGGCGCTGGGCCTGCCGGGCCAGGCCATTGCCTGGGGCGCGTGGTCAGGCATCGGCGAGGCCGAGGAGCAGCGCGAGCGCATCGCGCCGCGGCTGGCCGACTCGGCCGAGGAGTGGATGTCTCCCGAGCAGGGCATCGGCGCCTTGGCGCGGCTCGTGCGCGAGGATGTCGGGACCAGCGTGGCGGCGTTTGTCGACTGGGCGGCGCTTCCGTCGCGGGCACCCTGGTTCGCAGAAGTGGCGGGGCGCGAAGAGGGCCGCTCTTCCGCCGTGCCGGACGATCTCCTCAAGCGGCTCGCGGGGCTCGCCCCCGGGCAGCGCCGGGAAGAACTGATGCGGTTCCTCGGGGAACAGCTGGTCGAGATTCTGCGACTGCGCTCCGTGCCTCTGCCCTCGGCGGGATTCTTCGAGCTGGGCATGGACTCGCTGATGGCGGTGGAGCTTCGCAACCGCCTGAACCGGGCCTTCCGCGGCGCGTTCGTCGTCTCCAACACCGCGGTGTTCGACCATCCCGACATCGCCCGCCTGGCGGAACACCTTGCCGGCAAGCTAGCCGGCGCGGTGCCGGAGGTGCCGCGGCTGCAAGCCTTGCCCGCCGTCCGGACCCGCGGCGACGAACGCATCGCGATCGTGGGCATGGCCTGCCGCTTCCCCGGGGCGGAAGATGCCGAGGCGTTCTGGGCGCAGCTTCGCTCCGGCGCCGACTTGGTAACGAGGGGGCGTCCGGACGGGCTCTTCGTGGATGCGGAGACGGAGGCAGCGCGGCCCTTCGGCGCCTACGTGGAAGGCCTCGACCGCTTCGACGCGGGCTTTTTCCGGATCGCCCCGGTCGAGGCGGAGCTGCTGGATCCCCAGCAGCGGATGCTGCTAGAGACCAGCTGGGCGGCGCTAGAGGACGCCGGGATCGCCCCGGACGGGCTGCGCGGCAGCCGGACCGGGGTGTACGGCGGGGTCTCGATGATCGACTACCAGACCCTCGTCGCCGGACGGCGGGGCGATCCGGGGACGGACATTTTCAGGGCCACCGGCGCTACCCCGTCGGCTGCGGTCGGCCGGGTCGCCTTCGCGCTCGGCCTCGAGGGTCCGGCCATCACGGTGGACACCGCGTGTTCGTCGTCGCTGGTCGCTCTGCACCAAGCCGCAGCGGCGCTACGCGCGGGTGAAGCAGACCTAGCGCTGGCGGGAGGCGTGAACGCGATCTTGAGAGCAGAGCCCACCAAGCTCATGACCGACGCCGGCATGCTCGCAGCGGATGGACGCTGCAAGACCTTCGACTCTGCGGCCGACGGCTTCGTAAGGGGCGAGGGATGCGGGATCGTTGTGCTCAAGCGCCTTGCGGACGCAGAGGCGGCAGGAGACCGAATCTTGGCGATTGTGCTCGGATCGGCGGTGAACCAAGACGGCGCGAGCGCCGGCTTCACAGTTCCAAACGGCCCGGCCCAGGAGCGGGTGATCGAAGAGGCGCTCGCGCGGACGGGTGTGGAGGCCGCCTCGGTCGACTACCTAGAGGCGCACGGCACGGGCACCGAGCTGGGTGATCCCGTCGAAGTGGCGGCGGCGGCAGCGGTGTACGGCCGCGGCCGGAGCGCGGACCGCCCGCTGCTGGTTGGGTCGGTGAAGACAAACGTGGGCCACCTCGAGGCGGCGGCGGGCGTGGCCGGGCTGATCAAGACGGTGCTCGCGATCCGTTCCGGGGTGATTCCGCGCCACCTGCACTTCAAGCGGCCCAACCCGCGGACGGACTGGGAGAACCTTCCGGTCCGAGTGACATCGGAGCCGACTCCTTGGCCGGAGGCGGAGCGGCCGCGGCGAGCCGCCGTCAGTTCGTTCGGATACTCGGGCACCAACGCCCACGTCGTGATCGAGGGATACGCCGAGGAGCGCGAACCGCCGCGCATCGAGCTGCCCGCGCCGCCGGAGTCGGGTGCGGATGACCGCGTCCCGCAGGCCGAGGCTCCCCGCCAGCATCGCCTGCTCCCGCTGTCCGCCAAATCCGAGGGAGCGCTTCGTCAGCTGGCCGGCCGCTACCAAGCCGCCCTCTCGGAAGACATGCCGCTCGCCGACATGGCGTGGACGGCGGGGGTGGGGCGGAGCCATTTCCGCTACCGCGCCGGCCTCGTGTTCCAAGACCGGGCCTCGCTGGCGGAGCAGCTGGAGGTGGTGAGGCAGGGTGCCGCGGTGTCGCCTCCCGCTGGAAAGATCGCCTTCCTTTACACCGGCCAGGGCAGCCAGTGGGCGGGCATGGGTCGGGACCTCTATGAGACCGAGCCGGTCTTCCGGGCAGTTCTGGAGCGGTGCGAGGAGGTCTTCCGAGCAGAGCGCGGCAGATCGCTTCTAACAGTGATCTTCGAGGATGCCGGGCGGCTGGACTGCACCGAGTGGACGCAGCCTGCGCTCTACGCGCTGGAGAGCGGGCTGACGGCGTTGTGGGCCAGCGTGGGAGTGCGGCCCGATGTCGTGTTCGGGCACAGCGTGGGAGAGATCGCGGCCGCCGCGGCCGCCGGTGCCTTTGATCTCGAGAGCGGGATGCGGTTCGCCACGCGCCGGGGGGCGCTGATGGGTTCGCTTCCCGATGGAGGTGCGATGGCGGCAGTGTTCGCCTCGCGCGACCGCGTCACAGCCGCGCTGGAAGGTGCGGTGTCGCTGGCAGCGGACAACGGCGCGCACCAAGTCGTGAGCGGGCCGGAGGCCGACATCGAGGCGCTCCTGAAGCGCTTCGAAGAGGACGGACTGCGAGTGGAGCGTCTGCGGACCAGCCACGCCTTCCACAGCGAACTGATGGAGCCGGTGCTGGCGGAACTGGAAGCAACGGCCCCCAGTGCCTCGGCACCGTCGGTGCGGTTAGTGAGCAATCTGAGCGGGAGGACGCTGGAAGGCGTCCCCGACGGAGCCTACTGGCGGCGGCAGGCGCGCGAGCCAGTACAGTTCGCGACGGCGGTGGGGACGCTGGCGGAACTGGAGACAGCGCTTCTGCTGGAGATCGGGCCGCATGGCGTGCTGGGGCCGATGGCGGCGCTCGCTTGGCCACAGGCCAAGGTACCCTCCATGGTTCCGAGCCAACGGCGCGACGGGAATGGGGACTTTGCCCGCGCGGTGGCAGCTGCATACGAGGCGGGTCTCGACATTGCCTTCGATGGCCTGTTTGTCGGGGAGCGGCGGCGGCGGGTCTCGCTGCCCGCCTATCCCTTCCAGCGGGAGCGTTACTGGACCTCGGCTTCCCCGCAGCGGCAGTTGGAGGCGGGGCATGCGCTGCTCGGCGTGCAGCGAGATTTCCCGGATGGCGAGCACTCCTTCGAGCGGCAGCTGCACAGCCGGGATCCGGCTTGGCTGGCAGACCACCGGGTGTTCGGAAACGTTGTAGCGCCGAGTGCGCTTTACGTCGCGCAGGTGGCCGAGGCGCTTCGCGAAACGCACCACGAACTTCCGATCGTCCTCGAGGAGACCACGCTCACGCGACCGCTGGTGCTGTCGGGCGAGGAGGGCCGACTGACTCAGGTGATGCTCGGCGGGGACGGCGCTTGGAAGGTCGTCAGCAGGGATGCGGGCGGGCGATGGGAAAAGCACGCCGAAGGCCGCTGGGCACCGCTCACCGCAGCCGCGTCCGCGGCAACGGACCTCGGCGCGCTACGGGACGGCCTCGCCCAGGCGGATGTGGAAGAGGGATACCTCAAGCTGGGTGCTGCCGGCCTCGAATACGGTCCGGCCTTCCGCGGTCTGACCCGGCTCTGGTCGGGCTCCGGCGAGGTGCTGGGCGAGGTGCTGCTGCCAGCGGGAATGGAAATTCAGGACCTGCTCGCGCATCCGGCTCTGCTCGACGCCTGTTTCCGGGTGCTGGGTACCACGACCACGGAACTGCACGGAGCCGGGGACACATGGCTGCCGATCGGCTGGGAGCGCTTCGTCCTGCGCGACGCGCTGCCGGAGCGCGTCTTCTGCCGGGCACTCGACCGCGGCAAGGGCGAGCAGCCACGCACACGCAAGGCAGACCTCTGGCTTTATGCCGAGACCGGCGAGGAGCTGGCGCGTATCGAGGGCTTCGCGCTCAGACAGGCGAGCCAGTCGGCGCTGTCGGGTGACCCGGTAGAGGAGGTGCTGCACGAGGTGGTGTGGCGCGAGGGGGCAGAGGCCGGACTTCGGGAGGCGGAATTCCTCGCCGGACCGGAAGAGATCGCTTCCGGTCTGGGAGGGTTGGACAGATACCTCGACGCGGAAGGTCGCAACGGTGCGTCTCTCTTCTCCCTAGGACACGAGCTGGAGCGTGCGTCGCAGTGGCAGCTGCTGAGCGGATTCCGGGAGCTGGGATGGGAGCCTAAGCCGGGAGACCGTTTCGAGACCGACGAGTTGCGCCGCCAGCTGAGGGTGACGGAGGATCACGCGCGGCTGTTCGTCCGGTTGCTATCGGTGCTGGAGGAGATGGGGCTCCTCGACCGGGAGCCGACTGGCGGCTGGCGCGTGGCAGCGGCACCGGACACGCCTTCCGAGCCCGAGGCGGGACTGGCCGATTCCATCGAGCTGGGCTTGCTCCGCCGCTGCGGGGAATCGCTCGCCGACGTGCTCCGCGGGCGCGCCGATGCGCTGGACTTGCTCTTCGGCGGCGAGCCCGGAGCGGCGAGCCTGTACCGCGACTCGCCCGCCATGCGGGCGCTGAACCGCATGGCCGCCGACGCCGTGCGCGCGGCGGTCGCCGCGCTGCCGGAAGGCCGGTCGCTGCGGGTGATCGAGGTCGGTGCAGGGACGGGCGCGACCACCTCCGCCGTCCTAGACATCCTGCCGTCCGACCGAACCGAATACACCTTCACGGACATCTCGACCGGCTTCTTCCCGGACGCGGAGCGGAAGTTCGGCGAGCGGGGCGTGGACCTTCGCCTCCTAGCGCTTGACATCGAACGGGATCCGGCGGATCAGGGGTTCGCGCACCACGGCTACGACCTCGTAATTGCCGCGAACGTCCTGCACGCGACCCGCGACTTAGCTGAAACGCTCACCCACTGTCGGCGGCTCTTGGCCCCGTCGGGCGTACTGGTGGCCGTCGAGGAAACCGTCCGGAAGCAATGGCTGGACCTGACCTTCGGACTGCTGCCCGGCTGGTGGCGCTTCCGGGACGAGTATCGCTCCGACTACGCACTGGTCCCAGCCCCTGTCTGGCACCAAGCCCTCGCCGACACCGGATTCGTCGGGATGTCTCACGTCGAGCTTCCGTCAGGGGCGCTCCTGCTCTTGGCGCGGGGGCCGTCGGAGGTGCAGGCTAGACCGGGTCGTTTTGTGCTGGCTGGAGCGGGAGCATTCCCCGAAGCACTCGAGAGAGAACTCCGCGAGCGGGGACAGGATGTGGTGCCGGGCCCGGCGGATGGGCGACGGACGTCATGGCGATCGTTCTTCAGGACGCTGGACGGCGAGGTGCCGCTGTGGGGCGTGGTGCATTTGGAAGGCATGCGGCGAGATGCGGCGAAGCTTTCGACCGCAGATCTGGCAGGGGACGCGGAGGAGATCGGGGCGAGCGCTCTGGCGCTGGTCCAAGGCATGTCGGACGCCGGCGCGGCACCCGTGAACGGCACTTGGTTCGTGACCCGAGGTGGTCAGGTGATCGACCGGGAGCGCTCCGGCGCCCTCCCCGGAGCCATGCTCTGGGGCTTCGCGAGCGTGGTGGACTTGGAGCATGGGGATCTGACCCCCCGCCTGCTGGACCTGGACCCCGAGGCCCCCCCGTCCGCCAGCGCGCTGGCCGACGAGTTGCTCTTCCCGGACCGGGAGACGCGCGTCGCCCGACGGGGCGGAGCCCGACTGGTCGCTCGGCTCACGCGCGTCGCCCGACGGGGCGAACTCCCGGAGGACAATGCGTGGCGCTGGGCGGCCGATCCGGATGGAGTACTCGACGCGGTGCGAATGGAGGATGCCTCGGAGGAGCCTGGTCCAGGCGAGGTTCGGGTGCGGCTCGAGGCGGCCGGGGTGAACTTCCACGACGTAATGGTGGGGATGCAGGTCGTGGACGCCGATCAGCGGCTTGGCAGCGAGTTGTGTGGCCGGGTGGTGGAGGCAGGTGAAGGTGTGCGCGAATTCCAAGCAGGGGACCGGGTGGTGGGATTCGCCGGCGGAGCGTTCGGGCCCGAGGTGATCACCCGCGCCGAACACGTGGTGCCGTCACCGCCAAGGCATTCGGCGGCGGAGTTGGCAACCATCCCGGTGGCATTCGTGACCGCAGCACTTGCCTTCGAGCATTCGGGTCTCGGAACGGGCGCACGGATTCTGATCCATGCGGGAACGGGAGGCGTGGGTCACGCGGCGATCCGGCTGGCACGAGCTGCGGGACTCGAGGTGTACGCGACTGCCAGCGCACCGAAGCAGGAGTACCTGCGCTCGCTCGGTGTGCAGGCGGTGTTCGACAGCCGCTCCACCGCCTTCGGCAAGCAGATCTTGGAAGCGACCGGAGGAGCCGGAGTGGCGATGGTGCTGAACAGCCTCTCCGGGGAGGGTTTCATTGAGGCCAGCCTGTCGTGTCTCGCGCCAGGCGGATGCTTCGTCGAACTCGGGAAGCGCAACATCCGCAGCGCAGGCGAGATGGCGGCCGACCGCCCGGACGTCCGTTACCTCGTCGTGGCGCTGGACCGGCTCCTGCGGGAGGAACCGGAGCGGCTCGGGACAGTTCTGAAGGGCGTGATGGAGCGCGTCGCGTCGGGGGAGATCGAACCGCTGCCAGTCACCCGCTGGCCGCTCGCGGAGGCGGGCAGCGCGCTCACCGAGTTGCAGGCGGCTCGCCATATCGGGAAGGTCGTGCTCGTGCCCTCGGCGCTGGCTGCGGGCCGGCTGCGCGGGGACCGGAGCTATCTGATCACGGGGGGGCTCGGAGGGCTCGGGCTGGAGGTGGCGCGCTGGCTTGCCGCAGCCGGAGCGGGGAGCATTGTCCTGAACGGACGCCGTCCGCCGGACACGGCAGCCGCAGGTGCCGTTGCGAAGCTGCGTGAGGGCGGTGCCGAGGTGCGCGTGGAGATCGCCGACGTGACGGACGAGGAGGCGGTGGCGGAGATGCTCGCGCGGATCGACGCCGAGCTGCCGCCGCTGGCGGGCGTGATCCACAGCGTGGGAGCGCTCGCCGACGCGGCCTTGACGAACCAAGACTGGGAGCGCTTCGAACGCGTGCTCGGGCCCAAAGCACTGGGGGCTTGGCGACTGCACCGCGCGACGCTCGACCGGGAGCTCGATCTGTTCGTCCTCTTCTCCAGCCTGGCGGGCGTGGTCGGGAGCCCGGGCCAAGCCAATCACGCGGCAGCCAACGCCTTCCTCGACCAGCTGGCGCGGCACCGAAGGGCGCTGGGCCTGCCGGGTCAGGCCGTTGCGTGGGGACCGTGGTCGGGCATCGGCGAGGCCGAGGAGCAGCGCGAACGGATCGCGGCGGGGCTCCCCCTCCACGGCGAGGAGTGGATCGCTCCCGAGCAGGGCATCCTCGCTTTGGCACGGCTCGTGCGCGAGGACGTCGGAACCAGTGTGGTGGCGTCCGTCGATTGGCCCACGCTCTCGGCGCGAGCACCTTGGCTCGCAGAAGTGCAGGGATCCTCGGAGATCCGCTCCTCCGGAGATCCGGAGGACCTGATACGCCAGCTCCGGGGACTCGCGCCCGGGGAACGCCGGGAAGAACTGATCCGGTTCCTGCAAGAACAACTGGTCCAGATCCTGCGCCTGCGCTCGGCCCCGTCGCCCTCGGCGGGATTCTTCGAGCTGGGCATGGACTCGCTGATGGCGGTCGAGCTTCGCAACCGCCTGAACCGGGCCTTCCGCGGCGCGTTCGTCGTCTCCAACACCGCGGTCTTCGATCATCCCGACATCGCCCGTCTGGCCGAACACCTTGCAGGCAAGCTTCCCGGTGCGTCACCGGAGCCAGCGCGGGTGCGGGCCTTGCCCGCCGTCCGCCACCAACACGACAAACGTATCGCGATCATCGGCATGGCCTGCCGCTTCCCCGGGGCACCGGATGCCGAGGCGTTCTGGAAGCAGCTTCGCGCCGGAGCTGATTTGGTGACGAGGGGGCGTCCAGACGGGCTTTTCGTGGATGCCGAGACAGAAGCGGCCCGCCACTTCGGCGCGTATGTGGAGGGTCTCGACCGCTTCGACGCGGGGTTTTTCCGGATCGCCCCGGTCGAGGTGGAACTGCTAGACCCCCAGCAGCGGATGCTGCTCGAGACAAGCTGGACGGCACTTGAGGACGCCGGGATCGCGCCGGACGGTCTGCGCGGCAGCCGAACGGGGGTCTACGGCGGGATCTCGACAAACGATTTTCACGCGCTCGTCAGCCAGACGGTTGGTGATCCGTCGACGATCCTCTACAGGTCCACCGGTGTCTCCTTCTCGACCGCGATCGGCCGGATCGCCTTCGCGCTCGGCCTCGAGGGTCCTGCCATCACGGTGGACACCGCGTGCTCGTCGTCGCTGGTCGCGCTGCATCAGGCGGCGGCGGCGCTCCGCGCAGGCGAGGCGGATCTCGCGCTGGCAGGCGGAGTGAACGCGATCCTGACGTCGAGCGCCACCAGGATCTTCACTGAGGCCGGCATGCTCGCCGCGGATGGACGTTGCAAGACCTTCGACGCGGCGGCCGACGGCTTTGTGCGCGGCGAGGGATGCGGCATGGTTGTGCTGAAGCGCCTTGCAGACGCGGAGGCGGCGGGAGACCGGATCCTCGCGGTTGTGCTCGGATCGGCTGTGAACCAAGACGGCGCGAGTGCCGGCCTGACCGTGCCGAACGGCCCGGCCCAGGAGCGGGTGATCGAGGAGGCGCTTGTGCGGGCGGGCATCGAGGCCTCCTCGGTGGACTATCTGGAGGCGCACGGCACGGGCACCGAACTGGGCGATCCGATCGAGGTGGAGGCGGCGGCTGCCGTGTACGGCCGCGACCGGGATCTGAACCGCCCCCTGCTGATCGGGTCCGTGAAGACGAACGTGGGCCACTTGGAGGCTGCGTCCGGCGTGGCCGGGCTGATCAAGACGGTGCTCGCGATCCGCTCTGGCCTGATTCCGCGACACCTACACTTCGAGCGGCCCAACCCCCAGATGGACTGGGAGCAACTTCCTGTCCGGGTGACGTCGGAACCGACCCCCTGGCCGGAGGCCGAGCGGCTGCGGCGGGCCGCCGTCAGCTCCTTCGGGTACTCGGGCACCAACGCCCATGTCGTGATCGAGGGATACGCCGAAGAGCGCGAGCCGCCCCGCATCGAGCTGCCCGCGCTGCCGGAGTCGGGTGCAGATGACCGCGTCCCGCAGGCCGACGCGCCCCGCCAGCATCGGCTGCTCCCGCTCTCGGCGAAGTCCGAGGGCGCGCTTCGTCAGCTGGCCGGCCGCTATCGAGCCGCCCTCTCGGAAGACATGCCGCTCGCCGACATGGCCTGGACAGCGGGGGTGGGGCGGAGCCATTTCCGCTACCGCTCCGGCCTCGTATTCCAAGACCGGGCCTCGCTGGCAGAGCAGCTGGAAGTGGTGAGCCAGGGGGCCGCGGCGTCGCCCAGCGCGGGAAGGGTCGCCTTCCTTTACACCGGCCAGGGCAGCCAGTGGGCGGGCATGGGCCGGGAGCTTTATGCGACCGAGCCGGTCTTCCGAGCGGTTCTAGACCGGTGCGAAGAGGTCTTCCGAGCAGAGCGCGGCAGATCTCTTCTCACCGTGATCTTCGAGGATTCCGAGCGGCTGGAGCGGACCGAATGGACGCAGCCGGCACTCTACGCGCTGGAGAGCGGGCTTACGGCTTTGTGGGCCAGCGTCGGGGTGCAGCCCGATGTCGTGTTCGGGCACAGCGTGGGAGAGATCGCGGCGGCCGCGGCCGCCGGTGCCTTTGACCTCGAGACCGGGATGCGGTTCGCCACGCGCCGGAGCGCGCTGATGGGTTCGCTTCCCGATGGAGGTGCGATGGCGGCGGTGTTCGCCACGCGCGACCGCGTCACAGCCGCGCTGGAAGGTGCGGTGTCGCTGGCAGCGGACAACGGCGCGCACCAAGTCGTGAGCGGGCCGGCGGCCGACATCGAGGCGCTCCTGAAGCGCTTCGAAAAGGACGGTCTGCGAGTGGAGCGACTGCGGACCAGCCACGCCTTCCACAGCGCGCTGATGGAGCCAGTGCTGGCGGATCTGGAAGCGGCGACCCCCAAGGCCTCGGCCCCATCGGTGCGGTTGGTGAGCGATGTGAGCGGGCGCGTGCTGGAAGGCGCACCCGACGGAGCGTACTGGCGGCGTCAGGCGCGCGAGCCGGTCGCCTTCGCCGCCTCGACCGCAACGCTGGCGGAACTCGGAGCCCGGATCTTGGTTGAGATCGGCCCCGACGCCGTGCTTGGGCCGATGGCGGCGATGACGTGGCCCGAGGGCGAATCCCCAACGGTGGTGCGGAGCCTGCGACGGGATGGCAGCGGGGACTTCACTGCCGCGGCGGGCGCGATGTTTGAGGCCGGAGTCGACCTTTCCTTCGAGGGACTGTTCGCCGGAGAACGCCGCCGCCGAGTGGCACTCCCAACCTATCCCTTCCAGCGCAGGCGCTACTGGTTGACAACGCCGTCCCGCCGCCGGATCGACGACGGTCATCCGCTGTTGGGTGTGCGCCGGGATTCGCGAAGCGGCGAGGTCTCCTTCGAGACCCAGATGTCCGCCGGGAACCCCGCCTGGCTGGCGGACTACGTAGTCGTGGGCGAAGTGATCGCGCCGGCAGCCCTGTTCGCTGGGCAGGTGATCGAAGCACTCGGAGAGACCGGGAATGACTCGGCGGTCTTCCTGGAACAGGTTCAGATCCATCATCCCCTGGTGCTGGAGCCGGGCGACGGGCGCGGCGTCCAGGTCTTCATCGGGCCGGACGGCCGCTGGGAAGTGGCCAGCCGGGAACCTCGAGGCGGGACTTGGCAGCTTCACGCTGACGGGAGCCTAGGGAGGAGCACGGTTGAAGAGGACCGCCTAGACCTCCAGACCGTGGAGCGGCGGCTATCCGCCTCGAGCGCGGCCGACTTCCGCAACGGGATGGCACAGCAGGGCATCGTCCTGGGACCGGCCTTCGGGGGACTCTCCGCCTTCGCGGCGGACGACAAGAGCGCTTGGGGCCGGGTTACGCGCCCCGCGCAACTGGCCGGAGACCGCCTGCGGGCCCATCCGGCGCAGCTGGACGCCTGTTTTCAGGTCGTGGCGGGACTCTTGGCCGGGCGGGTCGGCAACCGCCACTATCTCCCAATCGGGTGGAGCCGCCTCTGGCTCGCCGCACCGCTGCCCGAGCAGATCTTCTGCTACGCAAGGCTCGAAGAGGTCGGGGAGGAGACGGCCACGGCGGATCTCGCCCTTTACACTCCCGATGGCGTGCGCTGCGGTCACGTGGCCGGCTTCGCGCTCAAGCGCGCCACCCGGGCAGCGATGCTGGGCGGTCGGGTGGATCACCTGCTGCACAGCGTCGTTTGGCGGCGAAGCCCCAGCCTCCCAGGCCCCCGGGAAGCGTCGACCGCGGCCGATCCAGATGCGCCCGCGACGGGTGCGCGCCCGATGGTGCCGGCGGAGGCAGAACCGCACCGCGGCGTGTTCGTCGTGTCCGGAAACGGGGCCGTCACGGAGGAGCTCGTGCGCGAGCTTGCGGACCGGCGGCAGACCGTCGTACCCGGCCCCTCCGAAAGCGGGAATCGGCAGGCTTGGCGCGCACTCTTCGAGGCGCTTCCATCTTCAGCTCCGCTCCGCGGCGTGGCTTACCTCGCGGGGCTCAGGGGCGACGGACAGTACCTCGGAACCGAGGAACTCCGGCAGGAGCTTGAGGCCGCCGCGTCTGGAGCTCTGGCCTTGGCGCAGGGGATGTGGGACGCAGGAGCGCGGGCGGTGAACGGGGTCACGTTGGCAACCCGTGGAGGCCAGGTCCTAGGGGGAGAGCGCACCGGCTCCCTAGCGGGTGCCGCGCTCTGGGGCCTGGGCGGTGTGGTCGGAGTCGAGAATGCGGACCTTCGTCCTCGCTTAGTGGACTTCGATCCGGACGCGTCGATCCCGGCCGCGATCCTGGCAGACGAACTGATGTTCCCGGACCGGGAGAACCGGATTGCGTGGCGAAACGGGGTGCGCCAAGTGGCCCGTCTGGTTCGGACCGACGGACCGGGAGACAAGGCCCAGAGTGCCCGCGGGGCGCCCCAGCCGCCGGCAAGTCGCCTGAGGCCGGACCGGAGTTACCTCGTGACTGGAGGTCACGGGGGCATCGGCCTGCAAGTGGCTGGCTGGCTGGCGGATGCAGGAGTCGGCGAGATCGTTCTAAACGGACGGCGGGAGCCGACGCGGCGGGCCCGAACGGTGATAGGGGAGTTGCGTCGGCGCGGCGTGACGGTCCGTGTGGAGGTCGCAGACCTCACCGACACGAATGCGGTTGACGCCATGCTCGCACGGGTTGACGCCGAGATGCCCCCGCTCGGCGGCATTTTCCACTGCGCGGGCGTGCTCGCCGAGGCGGCGCTCAGCGACCAAGACTGGGCACGTTTTGAGACCGCGCTAGGTCCGAAGGCTCTGTCAGCGTGGCATCTTCACCGAGCGACGCTGGATCGCGAACTTGAGCTCTTCGTGCTCTTCTCGAGCCTCTCCGGGGTGGTCGGCAGCCTCGGCCTAGCGAATTACGCCGCGGCGAACGCGTTCCTGGACCAGCTGGCGAATCATCGCCGTGCCCTTGGGCTTGCAGGACAGGCGATCGCTTGGGGTCGTTGGTCTGAGGTCGGCATGGCGGAGAAGCAGCGCGGCCAGAGCGAAGCGCGGCTGAACGCACTCGGAGGCAGCTGGATCGCGCCCGAACAGGGTCTCCGGATCCTCGACCGCGTGGTTCGGGACGACTTGGGGGCACGGGTCGTCGCCGACATGGGCCGATCGACGCTGCCCCGCCTTCCGCTTTTTCCGCTGCTTGACGAGATCCGTGCGTCTGAACGGTCCCTAGTGGACACTGTGCCTGCAAAGTCTGCCGCCGCCCTCGGGCGCCTTGAGAAAGCGGCACCCGCGCAACGCGAGAAGCTCGTGGCCGATTTTCTGGGGAATGAGGTGCGGTCCCTGCTGGGACTTGATGCGCCGCCGGACCATGACGTTGCCTTCTCGGAACTCGGCATGGACTCTCTGATGGCCGTAAATCTCCGCCAACGCCTGAATGCGGCGCTGCCGCGCGAAGTGGTCTCGCCCACCGCCCTTTTCGAGCATCCCGATGTCGGCCGACTGACGGGCCACCTGATCTCCGAACTCTTCCCGGCCGGTGATTCACCGTCACCGACCCCGACCGTCTCGGAGCGACCGGATTCCGCGCATGTGTCGAGTTCCCTCCCGCGCACGCCAGGCTTAGCCCTTGCGCACGAAGGTGGTGACCGAGTCGCGAGCCCCCCACGTGCGTCGAGACCCAATATCGACGACGACCGCGTTGCAGTCGTAGGCATGGCCTGCCGACTTCCCGGCGGCACCGACCTCGCGGAATTCTGGCGCACGCTCCGCGAGGGCCGGAGCGCCGTGACCGACGGTCGGCCCGAGAAGCTCGGCGGCACCGGCGACACCCGTCACGCTGGAGCCTACGTTCCGGAGATCGACACGCTGGACGCCGAATTCTTCGGTGTCGCTGCCGCCGAAGCCCGCTGCATGGACCCGCAGCAGCGGATGCTGCTCGAGGTTAGCTGGACGGCTCTGGAACATGCGGGGATCGATCCGCGCTCGCTGAAGGGCAGCCGCAGCGGCGTTTTTGCGGGAGTGGCTTTCAGCGAGTACCAAGCCTTGATCGCCAGTGCCAAGGAGGACGTTTTTCGGCCCTATGTATACCTTGGGACCAGCCCTAGCGGCTCTGTGGGCCGGGTTTCCCAGTTCTTCGGCATGGAGGGTCCGGCGCTCGGATTGGACACGGCCTGTTCCTCGGGGATGGTGGCCGTCCATCACGCGATGACGGCTCTACAGCGGGGAGAGGTGGACCTAGCGCTTGCGGGCGGGGTCAACACAATCCTCGGAATCAGCTTCGATGCGGTGTGGGAGACGGGCATGCTGTCTCCCGACGGACGCAGCCGGGCGTTCGATGCCTCCGCCAACGGCTTCGGGCTTGGCGAGGGATGCGCAATGCTGGTCCTTAGACGGCTAGCCGATGCGGAGGTCGACGGCGACGGAATTCTGGCCGTTCTGAGCGGGTCCGCGGTCCGACAGACCGGCACTGCCGCCGGCCTGACGGTGCCGAGCCGATCAGTGCAGCAAGGGATGCTTGTAGAGGCTCTCGGGCGCGCCGGCATCGCTGCGGCCGAGGTGGACTACCTAGAAGCCAGCGCGGGCGGTTCGCTGGTCGGCGACGCGGTCGAGGTAGCGGCGGCGGCGGCGGTGTACGGCCCGGGCCGGGACCCCACCCACCCCCTACTGCTGGGCTCGGTCAAGCCCAACGTCTCCAACTTGGTTGCGGCGAGCGGGGCGGCCAGTCTCATCAAGGTCGTCGAGTCCATGCGGCACCGGTGGATTCCGCAGCAGATCCACTTCGAGGAGCCGAATCCCGACGTGGACTGGGAGAAACTTCCCGTGAGGGTCGTCTCAGAAGGCGTTCCGTGGCCAACTCTTGCCGATCGTCCCATGCGCGCCGGCGTGAGCGCGTTCGGTTTCTCCGGCACGATTGCGCATGTCGTCGTCGAACAGTACCGGGTGCCGGACCGGCAGGCTGACAGGCGAGTGGACCCGCCTTCAAGCCTCGAGAACCTTGTCCCGCAGGACGCCGGGGCATCCAAGCACCGCGCGGTCCGGTTCCTGCCGCTGTCCGGAAAGAACCCGACCGCGCTGGCGGAGCTGGCAGAACGGTACCGCGCATGGCTCGCGGGTCGGCCCGACGAATCGCTGGCCGACTTGGCATGGACCGCCGGGGAGGGACGGGCTCATTTCCCATGCCGGGCCGGCTTGGTGGCGCGGGATCTGAAAAGCTTGGAAGAACAGCTCGCGGCCGTCGCGGACGGGGTGCGGGGCGTGCATTCCGGGCCTCGGCAAACGGTTGCATTCCTGTTCGGCGGGGTGCCCGCGGCCGGCATGGGGAGGGATCTCTACGCGACTGAGCCGGTTGCACGGGCGGTGCTGGATCGTTGCGAGCAAGTCTTCAGCGAGGAGCGGAACGCTTCCCTGCTGGAGGTGATCTTCGGCGACGCGGCGGACACGCCGGACGATCTCGGCTGGGCGGAGCCTGCGCTGGTGGCGCTCGGGGGAGCCCTCTGCGCACTGTGGGAAAGCCTCGGGGTGCGGCCCGACATTGTCGCAGGGAAGGGCGCGGGTGCAGTGGCTGCTGCTGCTGCGGCGGGAGTCCTCGGACTCGAGGACGCGATGCGATTCGCGGCCCGCAGGGCCGGCCACCCGGATCGGACGGCGACAGGTCCGGTGCAGGCGGCGCTTGAGGGTCTCCAAGCGAAGGTGCCGGAACTGCCGCTCGTGAATGCCACGACGGGCGAAATGGCGGAACAGAGAATCCCGGGGGCCAAATACTGGAACCAGTCAGCTCCCCGCCGGGCGGCCGGGCGCCGGCTGCTCTCCGCCCTTGCCGCTCACGGAGCGGATGTGCTCGTCGAGGCCGGTCCTGCGGTGATCTCCGGGCGCGCGGTCTCGCGAGCCTTCGGCGCTCGGAAACCACTGCTGCTCGCCAGTCCCCTGGAGTCGGAAGGCGAGGAAGCTGCCGCCATCACGGCAGGTGTGGCGGCTGCATACGAAGCTGGCCTCGACCTGTCGTTCGCTGGCCTCTTCACCGGTGAACGCCGACGTCGGCTGCGTATCCCAACGTACCCTTTCCAGAGGGAACGACACTGGATCAGCTGAGCGGAGTGCCTGCACAAGAAAGACCCCGGGGATTCGAGCGCTTCGCACGCGCCAACCCGCCTCCGTCACCATCCGCGGGGACGCCATCGAGATCCGGCTCGGCTACCGAGTTCACGATTTCCTCCTCCGCGCCGACGGGTTCGACCGCAAGCAGTCCCGCACCCCGGCTCGGAACCCGCAAGCTCCGTTTGGTCGTCCGATACCACGCCCGCTGGCAGTCTCCGTCAGCCACCTCCGCGCCCCGGACTCCGCCTGTCGACTCCACCCGCTCCCTGGCGCTAGAATGTCACTTCACGAACTCACCGTGGGTGTTCAGGCTGGACTCCAGCGTCTCCATTCGGAACGCGTGGACGCCCTGCCGGCGGCTCGCGCTGCTTGCATGTCAGGCAGCTGTGCGGCACACTGCCCGTCGAGCGCAGGGTGGGACCAACGACCAGCGGTCGCCCCGCTGCACCCACCGAGATCCGGGGACGAGCCCAACGATGAGTTCCAAGCGTGCCGGACCACCGCCAGCCTCGAACTCGGTCGAGGCATCCAGTGAGCAGAAGACGGGACTCGCAGCAGTGGGGCAGACGATAGATGCGCGCGGCCACCAGTCTTCCGACCTAGACGTTCCCCGACCCGCATCCGTCGTCCGTGCCAAGCTCGAGGACGGCGTGTCCGTGCCGGTTCGGCGTTACGGAAATCCAGAAGGTCCGCGCCTTCTGATGAGCCACGGAAACGGGCTCGCGATCGACCTCTACTATCCGTACTGGTCACTCCTGCTAGAGCAGTTCGACCTGCTGCTCTTCGATCTGCGCGGTCACGGCCGCAATCCTCCGGGACCGATGGCCGGGCACACCATACCGGCATTCTCGAGAGACTTGGAGACGATCGGCCAGACGGTGGACCGCTGCTTCGGTGTAAGGCCGAGGGCCGGTGTATTCCATTCCGTGTCGTGTCTGGCGGCCGCACTGTCACCTTCCCTGGGGGCCTCCTATTCGGCACTCGTGCTGTTCGACCCGCCGCTCTACCCGGCGGGGATGGGGATCGCTCACCGGATTCTCGAATCCAGCTGCAGCCGCGCTGCGGCCAGAACCCGGATCCGAGTTCACCGGTTTCGCAGCGAGCGGGACTTCGTCGATCTGATGAAGGTGCAGCCGGCGATGGCGCGGCTCCTTCCAGGCGTGCCCGAGCTCATGGCCCGCACGACACTTCGAGCGGATGGGCAAGGGAGCTATGTATTGCGGTGTCAGCCCGAGTTCGAAGCGAGAATTCTCGATTCGGTACCGAGGTTCTCGCGCTTGGTGGATCCCGATTTGCTGCCGCTGCCGGTGAAAGTGATCGCAGCGGACCCGCATCTCCAGCACCATTTCTTCCCCCCGTGCAACTTGGAGGGCACCAAGCTCGTTGACTTCGATTCGCTTTCGGACACGACTCATCTCGCACAGCTCGAGAGGCCGGAAGAGTGTGCGCGGCTCACGATCGACTTCCTCGGGCGAATCGGCCTCTGCAAGACCGCCTGAGACTCTACCCCGATTGCGTCACTCGCAACGGTGATTTCGACCGAAGTCTGGCTCTCCCGGCGAGTCTGATGCTGTAATTACTTGCAAGGTCCCTCTCCATCTGCAGTCCCAATCGCACGCCCGAGCGCTTGCTGAACAGCGTGCGCCCCCCGCAGGCGGCCTTGGACGGCCTGTCTGTGATCCGCACCAGCCAAGGTGATCTGTCGGCGGAAGATGTTGTGCGCAGCTACAAGCAGCTGACCCGGGTCGAGAGCACCTTCCGCCACCTCAAGACTGTCGACTTGCAGGTGCGCCCGATCCGCCACCACAGCGAGCGCGTGCGGGCACACCTGCTGCTGTGCCTGCTGGCGTGCTACGTGGAATGGCGCCTGCGCCAAGCTTTGGCTGAGCTGCTGTTTGAAGACGAAGACTTAGCGGGCTGGCGGGCGCGGTAAGCAGTGCAAGCAAAGAAGCACCGCCGTCGCACGGCGGAGGGCCTGGAACTGCACAGCTTCCCGAAATTGCTGCAGATGCTGGGCACGCGCTGTCGCCATCAATGCCGCCCGCAGGGCGACGCCAACGGCGTCACGATGGAGCGGCTGACGGAGGCGAGCGCCTTGCAGGAGCGTGTGCTAGCGCGTCAGGATTCGGTTAGAGATTGAGCATCTGTTGATTTAAACGGTAAGACGCATTCCCCGCACGGATGAATTGCCGGTTCGACTCCGGCCCGTGGCTCCAAAGTCATTCAGGCCAACGCCTAATCCTCCCGCTCCACGAACACGTTCACCAGCGTGTCCACCCGACCCTCCAAACGGGCCATGCGCTCGCGGAGGTCGGCAATGTCGGAGCGAATCTCCCCGATGTCTTTCCAGTTGGTTTCGATGGAAGCGGCCAGCTGGTCCTGACCGCTCAGGATCATACCGCCGAGCGCGGCGGTAAGGGAGCCTAGGCCGACTCCCACGCCGACAATCGCGATTATCGTTCCCCGGCCGTTCATCGTTTGGGAATTATGTACCAAAATCAGCAGGCCCGGCGCTAGAGGGGCGGCAACTACCCCCGCTTGAACACCTTCCCGCGCTTGGGGCATCGCGAGAGCTTGGAGCCCGCCAGCGTTCCGACGACGCCTCCGATGATCGCGCCGGGGATCGTTCCGGCCGCGGCTCCAAGCGGGCCGGCCACTATTCCGATTTTCGCCCCGATCAGAGCGCCCGCGGCCGCAAGGCTTCCGCACCCCACGACCGCGCCGGCCGCCGTGGGCTTGAAAGACTCGCCGCACTGCGGGCACACGACCTCGCTCATGGTTCGATTCCTCCGCTAGAGTGGGTCGGCGGGCTGTTCGGGCGTCGGCGCAGGCCGCTCAGCGGCGGGAGGAGCCGAGGCGGGGCGGCCGCGTTCCAATACGCCGCAGTCGTGGAGCATTAGCAGCGCAACGCCTACGAGAATCCCGACACCCACGTTCCGCACCACCCGCGAGCGCTCTTCAAGGCGGGCTATGTCGGGCCGTACGTCGGGCATCGAATCGATCTTCTTTTCGAGGCTCTCCTGTTTCGCCTCGACCCTGCCCAGCGACTTCATGATCGTGAGCAGGGCGCCGAACACATCCCGCCCGTTCCCGCCTCCGGGAGGGGCGGGCGGCTCTGGCGGCCGGGTTATAGGCTCCTGATCGTGGCCGTTCGTCCTATCCATCTTGCGCGTCCTTGACTTCGAGCCATTGCCACACCGATGCGTTGGCGCGGCCGTAGTACCCCGCCATCGGAACTATGATGATCTGAGGCCGAAGGAGCGGGTCAGGTTGGGTCAGGGCCTTCCAAACCTCAAAGCTCGACCGGAGTCCCGATCGGCTGACCACCCAAGTACTACTGTTGACCTCGAAACTCTCATCGGGCTCGAATGCGGAACTGACGAGTTCTGTTAGGTCGTCCCCCGCAGCAGCCACCACTAGGAATGCAGTCATCTTCTTAGCCAGCTCTCAGCGTAGCATCGCGGCAGTGTACCACCTTCCGGCCGCTTATTACAGAAAATCGGTAACTGCCCAGGTCCGGGGTTTGGCATTTGCTGACGAGTTGGGCTGTCCGTTTGCCAGAAAGAATGCGGAATTGGGCGGTGAAAATAGAGAATCGGCTTGCTCCGGTGCTGTGAGAATTGCTCCGCCCGCCTGCCCAGCCCCGGAAATCCCCGGCTGCGCAGCTCACGCCGTCGCGTTCAGTACCGCAGCGCGGCCAGCGCTGCCTCCGGCCCGCGCAGCAACGTCTCGAAGCGGTTCCAGCCCTGCTTGCCGGCCGTGGACAGCACGCTGCGCAGCGTGGCGAAGTCGCGCGCCCACTGCTCGGACCGGAAACAGCCCGAGATCTTCATGCGCAATTTCATCATGCGCAGATCTTGCTCTGCCAAATTTCGTGAACGGCACGTCGGGCTCGTGCAGGAAGCGCAGCACCGACTCCCGGCGCTTCTCCAGCCGCAACGCCAGGTTGTGTCCCGGCCGCCGCTTCTTGCGCCCCCGCCGCCCACGCTGCGGTGCCCGCAGCGCAGGCTGGGACTCGTGATAATCCAGCGCCTTGCGCAGCAACTTGTCATAGCGCGCCTCGATGCTCGCCACCAGCCACGGCGGCAACGGCAGGTCCCGACCCCGGGCTCGCCGCACCACCCGATGCGCCAGCCGCAGCAACTGTTGCAGCTGCCCGGCCCAGACTTCCTTGTCGATCTCCACCAGCGCCTGTAACTCGCGCAAATGATGCGCGTTGTTCTTATAATTCCCTATTTTGATACAGTACTATTCACTTGCGACAATAAATGTTATATAGTATCATTATGCCTCGGCGCTCCCCCGCTTTGCTCGTCCCGCTGCTCGCTGCCAGTTCCCCCGTCACGCTCGAACAACTCCAGAGAGCCCTCGGCCATGCCTCCCGCGCCACCACCTTCCGCTACCTCCGCCAAGTCCGCCATATGCGTAGCTATAACCACAACGGCCGCTTCTACACCGACCCCGCTCGCCAGCGCTTCGACCGCTTCGGCCTGTTCTCCCTCGGCGGCGTCCACTTCTCCCGGGACGGTTCCCTCAGCGCCACCGTGCTGCGCTTGCTGGGCGAATCCGACGACGGCTACACCGACCGCGAACTCGGCGACCTGCTGCACGTCGCCGTTTACCCCTGCCTGCGCGCCGCCGTCCGCCAGCAGCGTGCCCACCGCGAGCGCCTCGGTGGCGTCTATGTCTACTTCTCGGCCGATCCGCCGACCGCCGAGCAGCAGCGGCGCGCCCGCCAGACGCGCCTCCACGCCCGCCCGGCCGACACGCTGGAGCCGGCCGTCATCATCGCGGTGCTGCTGGCGCTGATCCGCCATCCCGGCTCCCCGCCCGGACAGCTGGCGCGCCACCTGCAGGGGCACTCCCCGCCGATCCCGCTGGTGCAGGTCCAGGCCGTGTTCGAGCGCTTCGAGCTGCACGGGATCGGCGAAAAAGGGGGGCTACCGCCTGCTGACGCTGCTGAGCGTGTGCTTGAACTGGGCCGAACGCTCCCAGCGCAGGACAAGTCCTAATCCATCTAAGCCAATTCATTACAAGGACTTTCCCTCGATTCTGGCCCGCAACGTCGGTCTACATCACAGGCCGCAAGCCTGCTGACCTTGCTGGATCGGTCTATGGTGGAGCTTGCGGTTCGGGACGCCACACGCGGGCAATCCCGGGCATTCATTCTGGATTCTCGTCGTTTCGGCCCGTCCTGCTTGCGAGGGGGTAGCGGCTCGACCCAGTCGCCGGTGTCGGCTAGCTATAGTGGTCATCGTCAAGTCGGGGGAATGATGGACGCTTTTCGGGAGTGGCTGCAATCCAGCCTAGGGCTCGGGCCTGTGATCCAGGATGTGCTCCTTTTTCCCTTCCTTGCCGTCTTTCTCGTATGGGCGATCGGTAGCGCCGTCCTCGCGATTCTCTTCTTGAAGGTCAAGGCAGCGGAGGTGCGCCAGGCAAACTGGCCAATGTTAGGAGGTGAAAGTCCTCTGCGGTAAAGGATGAGCTGATCCATACTGCTCCCCGAGCCGTGCGGTCGCTCCCGTGAGGGAGCGGGCGAAGCGTCGGCAGGGGCGCATGCGGGCAGGGCTATCGAGCGTCGAAATCCTTGACATCTGGAGAGCCGAGGCTGTCTTTGCGGTCGAAGGCAATACCTCACGGTGCGCTATAGCTAGTGCCGGGAGGGCTCCACGGCGTCGAAGAACCCAGGCACGTATGTACGACAGAGGTTGGGACCTGGGAGGCCTTCGGGTCGTCCCGGCGGGTCGTCGCCGGGACCGTGAAGGGAAGGACAGGAGTCCAGACTGGAGATGCACGACCTGAAGGAGTCAGACTCGGCCATAGTAGCGACGAGTCCCGGGAACAAGGCGGCGGGAGCCGTGGCGGACTGGGAGGAGCGAAGGGCCGGGACCAACGAGAATCCGGGAGGCCGAAGCACGGTCCGCACGCAGGGGCGGGCAGCCGTGTCACAGGGGGCCGAGCGGATACGGCAATGCATGACGAGGAATCCAAAGGAGAAGCTCACTGCGCTGCTGCACCACGTGACGCCGGAGACGCTGCGAGCCGCCTATGACGCGCTGAAGCGCGAGGCGGCACCGGGCGTGGATGGCATGACGTGGGACAGGTACGGGGAAGGGTTGGACGAGCGGCTGCTCGAACTGCACGACCGCGTGCATGCAGGAACGTACCGAGCGACGCCGTCACGGCGGGTGAACATTCCGAAGCCGGACGGCGGCACGCGACCGCTGGGGGTGGCCGCACTGGAAGACAAGATCGTCCAGAAGGCCGTTGTGGACAATATCCTGACGCCGATTTACGAGGCGCAATTCCTCGGGTTCAGCTACGGGTTCCGGCCCGGGCGGGGCGCGCACGACGCGCTAGACGCCTTGGCATACGGGATCGAGAAGCGCAAGGTCAACTGGATACTGGATGCCGACATCGCCAAGTTCTTCGACCGCATCGACAGGGACTGGATGCTCCGGTTTTTGGGCGCGCGGATCGGAGACCAGCGGCTGATCAGGCTGATAGGAAAGTGGCTGCGCATGGGTGCCATGGAAGACGGCCAACTGGTCGACACGGGCAAGGGGACGCCGCAGGGGTCGGTGATTTCACCGGTCCTCGCCAACATCTACCTGCATTACGTACTCGATCAGTGGGTCGGGCGGAAGTGGCGACCGCGGGAAGCACGCGGCGAAATGATCTTCGTGCGGTATGCCGACGATTACGTGGCGGGCTTCCAGCATCGGAAGGACGCGGAACGGTTCCTGAGGGACCTGAAGGAGAGGCTCGGCCAGTTCGGACTGGAACTGCACCCGGACAAGACCCGCCTGATCGAGTTCGGACGGTTCGCGATGGCGGACCGGAAGAAGCGCGGGCAGGGACGCCCGGAAACGTTCGATTTCCTCGGCATGACGCACTATTGCCGACAGACGAGGAAGGGACATTTCGGGCTGGGGCGCAAGCCGGTGGCGAAACGCATGAGCCGGACCCTGAATGCCATCCGGGCCAAATTGCGACGTCGCATGCATGCGGACACGCTGGAGACCGGGAGATGGCTGGGACAGGTGCTGCGAGGCTGGTACAACTACTTCGCGGTGCCGACCAGCTACCCGTACCTGGCCAGATTCGAGCAGCGCGTAAAGCGGGAATGGCTAACCATTCTGCGGAAACGGTCGCAAAAGGACCGGTACCCGAGGGAGCGACAGGACCGGCTGTGCCAAGCCCTGTGGCCGCCCGTACAAGTGCTTCACCCGTGGCCAGACCAGAGATTTGCCGTCAAGCATCGGAGGTAGGAGCCGAGTGCGTTAACGCGCCTGCTCGGATCTGTGCGGGGGGAGCTGGGTAACCGGCTTCCCTACCGCGATCGCAGGGCCCGCTTGCGCACCGTGTCGATCTATGTGGCGGTCATGCTGGGCGCAGCGCTCTTCAGCAGCGTTTGGCTAGCCAGCATTCGCCAGATGGCAGGGCTGTTCGGCGATCGAACCCCCGACGAGATCGAGCGCATTCAGGCCCACATTAACGGTCTCTTCTATGCGATTGTCGCCACCGCTGCCTTGGTCCTGCTGCTGCGATTTCTTCGCAAGCTGCTGGAAGTCTTCGTCGAGCGCGCGAAGAGCTGGGCCCACGGGGGCCAACCCGTCCGCTTTCGCGGGCTGGACTTGATCAGCCGTGACCGCATCCGCGACTCGGTCTTGCTAGTCGCCCGAGCAGCGAGAGTCCTC
The DNA here is from genome assembly GCA_965220745.1 of Alphaproteobacteria bacterium. Taxonomy (GTDB): domain Bacteria; phylum Pseudomonadota; class Alphaproteobacteria; order UBA828; family UBA828; genus WTGU01. The sequence continues at coordinate 87,876 of CBDCQT010000006.1, forward strand.
TTGGCGCTCTTGCTGCTCTACATCTACGTGCCGCTCGTCTTGAGTTTTTTCCCCGTCACGGCGCCATTCGGCGACCAACTGTTGCACTACGTCTTGCGGCCGGCCACCGAAATCGCTAGGGCCGCAATCGGCTACCTGCCCAAGCTGTTCTACCTCGTTGTATTGGTGCTTGTCGCACGGTATTCCCTCAAAGCGTTGCGGTTCCTGCTGAACGCAGTCGGCAGGGGCGATCTAGTGGTCGGCGGCTTCGACCAGGAATGGGCCGATCCAACCTACAAGCTGATCCGGATCCTGATGGTAGTGTTCACCCTGATGATCGGATACCCCTACCTTCCGGGTGCGGAATCCGAGTTCTTCAAGGGATTCTCGCTGTTTGTCGGCGCTCTCGTCACACTCGGCTCCACGGCTGCAATCGGAAACATGGTTTCCGGGGTGATTCTCACCTATACGCGGGCCTTTCGCATCGGGGACCGGGTGCGCATCGGGGACGCCGAAGGTGACGTCTTGGCGAAGTCGCTCTTCGTGACCCGGCTGCGAACCATCAAGAACGAGGAAATCACCGTTCCGAACGGCTTGGTTCTGGGCGGAATGGTGGTCAACTACAGCAATGCTGCGAAACGAAGCGAACTCGTCCTCACGACCGAGGTAGGCATTGGCTACGGTGTCCATTGGCGCCAAGTCGAGGAATTGCTCAAGGCGGCTGCAGCGAAGACTCCCGGAATCCTCTCCGATCCCGAACCCTTCGTCTGGCCAAACGCCCTCGGGGATTTCGCGGTGACGTATGAACTCCACGCGTACACTGATCGTGCCGAGCAGATGGGCGGCACCTACGCCGCGCTGCGCCGCAACACGCTTGATGCGCTGCATGACGCCGGCGTGGAGATCATGACGCCCGACGTCCAGGCGCTTCGGGACGCGAGCCGATCCGCGGTTCCCACCGAAAACACTCCCGGCGGCATTGATGCCGGTCGCAGCATTCGAGTCGATGTCTCGGGCCGAACGCGTTCCGAAGACAACTGAGCGGTAGTCAGCGTTCCCGATCGGCCGCCGGACCACCGGGCATCAAGCCACGGTTGATTGGTTTGGGGTTATCCAGAAAGCTTGTCAAAACCACGGCAACCGCCTGTTTCCTCGGCCCGCGATTCGGTATGCTCTCGCTGGCCGCTTCCTCCCGAAGAACACTCGTTGTTCCTCGGCAGTCAGACGGGTGAACCGCCGCCTAAGCCGGAGGCTGCTTCGGTCGCCTGTCACTTCCCGTTTCGCGGCAATTGCGCCAGACCGCCGGTCGGGAAGTGACAGGCGGCAGGCGCGTCGAGCCGCCCCCGAGCCCTCGCCGGCGCAACCACGCCCGCGGCGCCGGCAGCGGCGTTCGCGGGGGGTCTGCGCGGGCAACAAGGAGGCACACCCCTCCGTGCCATCGGCAGTTGGTGAGGCGGGCGCGACGGTGCGCACTCGCAACTCGGTCCAGACCGCGCTAAGCCGAAATCTCCGTGGGCACATACGCGGGCGTATTTCGCGCTTGCCCTCGGCGCTCGCGATAATGGGCTCGGTCGCTGCGGCCCAATCCGGTCGTGGTTTCTGGCGGACAGATCAAGATCATCGATGGCAATCCAGCGCTGGCGTGATGGGGAGGGTGTAGGGAAGCGTCTGGCGGCGCATGGCCTTCCCGGCCTTCTGTCAATTGACGTCGAGGGCACAGAGAACATCGGCGCGGTCGGAGCGATACGCACGGACCGCTCGACCGTCTTCACCTGGCGCGGCCGCAACGGCCGATTGCGCACGGCCCTCGCAGCCCTCGATGAATTCGCCGCAGGTGCCTCGTATCTGGTCGGCCACAACATCATCGAGCATGACCTCGAACTCCTCGCCCGCCACGCGCCGAATCTGAAGCTGCTCGACCTGCCCGCCATCGACACGCTGTACCTGAGCCCGCTGGCGTTTCCGGAAAACCCCTACCATCGCCTCGTCAAGCAGTATCAGGAACCGGCGCTCGCGAGAGTGCAGGTCAACGATCCTCTGCTGGACTCGGAGCTGACGCTCGAGCTCCTCGCCGATGTCGCCGATGCACTGCGATCAAAGGACGCGGACCTGCTGCTGGCTTGGCACGCGCTGCTCGCCACGGGCGTCAAGGGGCACGCCTTCGACCATCTCTTTCGCACGATCCGGGGCACCGAATTGACGCCGCTTGTCGAGGACTCGATTCCCGCGATCGCGAAGCGCCTCGGGGCGCGCGGGTGTCCGAACCAAGCGGCCCGCCTCGCCCGCGACGCGCTCTCTCACCCCCTCGCGCTCGCCTATGTGCTGGCGTGGCTGCCGGCGGCCGGAGGCAATTCCATCATCCCTCCCTACGTCGAGCACCGGTTCGCACCCGGGGCGCTCGCAACGAAGCTCCGCGACGCCCATTGCAGCAACCGCAACTGCTCATGGTGCTCGGAGCATCTCGACGCTGAAACAGCACTCAAGCACTGGTTCGGTTTCTCGGGCTTCCGGGAGCAGCCCCGCAGTCAGGACGGCAAGAGCCTTCAGCGCTCAATCGTCGAGAAACACCTTGCCCGCGAGCACGTCCTCGGGATCCTTCCCACCGGGACCGGCAAGTCCCTGTGCTATCAGCTCCCGGCGTTGATGCGCTACGAGGCGACAGCGGCGATCACCGTCGTCATTTCGCCGTTGGTTGCGCTGATGGCCGATCAGGTCGCGGCCATGCGGCGCCAGCGCATCACTTGCGCCACCACCATCAACGGCCTCATCTCGATGCCGGAACGGGCCGAAGCGCTTGCCCACATCCGACTCGGCGACGCAGGGATCGTGCTGGTCGCTCCCGAGCAGCTCCGCAACCGTTCGTTCCGAAGGGCGATCGCGGGACGCCGGATCGGCGCCTGGGTCGTGGACGAGGCGCACTGCCTTTCGAAGTGGGGCCACGACTTCCGTCCCGACTACCGCTACGTCGCGCGCTACATCGCCGAGCATCACGGGGCGGACTCCGCGCCGATCCTGTGCCTCACCGCGACCGCAAAGCACGATGTCATCGAAGACATCCGCCAGCACTTCGAGCAGACCCTTCAGGCGCAGCTCGAGGTCATCGACGGCGGGGCGGAACGCCGGAACCTGGAGTTCGTCGTCATGCCGACTTCGGCATCGCAGCGGATCGAGCACATCCATGGTGCGGTCGAGGACGCGCTCGGGCGCGCGGGCTCGGGCGGGGCCATCGTCTACTGCACGACCAAGCGAAGCACCGAGGAGACCGCCCAGGCGCTCGCCGACCGGGGGCTCTCCGCCCAGCACTTTCACTCCGGCCTATCGCCGGAGCGTAAACGCGAGATACAGCGTGGCTTCCACGACGGCGAGATTGACGTTGTGGTCGCCACGAACGCGTTCGGGATGGGCATCGACAAGTCCGACGTTCGCGGGGTCGTGCATTCCGAGATTCCGGGCTCTCTGGAGAGCTATCTTCAGGAAGCCGGGCGGGCGGGGAGAGACGGAGCCCCCGCGCATTGCCTGCTGCTGTTCGAGCCCGGAGACGCCGAGCAGCAATTCTCGCTCACCGCGCGTTCGCGCCTTGAGCGGCGCGACATCCAAGCGGTGCTGCGTGCGATTCGCCGCCTGGACTCGCGCCGCCGGCGCCACCACGCCGACAGCGGGGATTCCGTCATCGCGACCGCGGGAGAGATTCTTCTCGAAGACGATGACGGTGAGTTCGCGCGCGACAGCGCGACCGACGACGACCGGGTGCGCACCGCGATCGCGTGGCTGGAGGAATCGAAGCTCGCGCGGCGCGACGAAAACCACACGTCCGTCTTCCCCTCGTCGCTGCGCGTCTCGAATTTGGCCGCCGCACGAGAACGCATCGAGAGGGAGGGCCGCAGACGGAACATTCGAAGCGCCACGCGCACGCAGATGCTGCGCGTCGTGCAAACCCTGACGCATGCGGAACCGGACATCGGTGTCTCCACCGACGAGCTGATGAACGAGTGCGGTTGCTCGATGGGACAGCTCCGAAGGGTGTTCAGCACGCTACAGGAGATCGGGGTTGCGTCGAACGACATGCGCATCACCGTCTATGTCCACGCCGGCGTCGAGAACGCCTCGCCCCGGCGCCTGACGTTGGCCCGTGAGCTGGAGCAGGCCCTCATCGCGGAGCTACGCGAGGAGGCGCCCGACCAAGACATCGACACCTGGACGCGCCTTGCGCTTCGCCCTCTCGCCCAGCGCCTTCGCGAGAAGGACATCGAGAACCCGCTGCCCGAACGGCTGGTACGGCTCCTTCGCAGCATTTCCGGGGACGGCCGCGACGAGCCCGATGCCAAGCGCAGCATCGAGATCCGCGCCCGCGACATGGAGACCATCGGAGTGCGGCTGCGCCGGAACTGGGCCTCCATCGATCGCATCGCGCGGCTTCGCCGCGACGGCGCGGCCCGGCTGCTCGAACATCTCCTCGGCAAGGTGCCTGACGGTGTCCGCGGGGTCGATTTGCTGGTGGAAACGACCTACGGGGCGCTGGAGCGGGCCATCAAGGACGACCTGGTACTGAAGTCGGAGTTGAAGGACCAGGCGACCCAGCCGCTCGTCGACCGTGCGCTGCTCTGGATGCACGAGCAGGAGGTCGTCACTCTCAACCGCGGCCTCACCGTGTTTCGTCCGGCGATGACGTTGAAGGTCACGCGAGACGGAAAGACCTTCACGGTCGCGGACTTCAAGCCGCTGAAAGAGCACTACGCCGAGCAGACCGCACAGATCCACGTCGTCGCCGAGTACGCGAAGCTTGGCGTGGACGACATCCAGCTGGCGCTGCGCCTCGCGGCGGACTACTTCAAGCTCGAAAGCCAAGAGTTCGTCCACAAGTGGTTCAAGGGCAAGGAGACGACGCTCGGGCGCGACACCCTCCCCGAGCACTATGAGGCGATTGTCAGGAAGCTCGGCAACCGGACCCAGGAGCGAATCGTCGCCGACGACCGGGAGCGCACCAACGTGCTGGTGCTCGCGGGCCCGGGCTCAGGCAAGACACGGGTCCTGGTACACCGCATCGCCTACCTCATCCGCGTGCGGCGCGAGAACCCGGGAAGCATCCTGGCGCTCACCTACAACCGCCACGCGGCGGTCGAGGCGCGGCGGCGTCTCGACGAGTTGGTCGGGAAGGACGCGCGCGGCCTAAACGTGATGACCTGCCATGCGCTCGCGATGCGGATTCTCGGGATCTCTTTCGCGCAGGCCGCCGCGAATCCGAGCGACGAAACGTTCAACCTCATTCTTCGCGACGCCGCCCGGCTCCTGAAGAAGAGCGACGAGGCGAACGCCTTCGTCACCCGGGAGCAGATGCTCGGGCGCCTCAACTGGATTCTGGTCGACGAGTATCAGGACATCGGCGAGCCCGAGTACGAGCTGATCGCCGCGCTCGCCGGGAAGACCCTCGCCGAGGACGACGCGAGGCTGAACCTGTTCGCGGTGGGAGACGACGACCAGAACATCTACGCGTGGAAGGGCGCGTCAGTGCGCTTCATCCGCCGCTTCGCCCGCGAATACCACGCGAAGGAGGAGTATCTCGTCGAGAACTACCGCTCGAGCCGCTGCATTATCGACGCGGCGAGCCAGTGCATCGATGGCGCGGCCGGGCGTCTCAAGCGTGACCACAGGCTGCGAATCGACGGCCACCGGCACGCCGAACCGCCGGGAGGGGCCTGGACCGCCCGCGACGAGGTCGCGCGAGGCAAGGTCCAGATTCTGCGCCTCGAGGGCGGCCAACTCTCGCAGGCCGTGGCCGCGGTCGAGGAACTCAAACGTCTCGCCGCACTCGACCCGGACTGGCAGTGGCGGCGGTGCGCCATCGTAGCCAGGAACTGGGCCGACCTCGATCCGGCAAGAAGCGCCTGCATGGTCCACGGCATACCGGTGCAGAGCGCGCGCGAGGAGCTTTCCTCGTTCTGGCGCGCTCGTGAGACGCAGCGGCTTCTACGCACTCTCGACTCGCGCGATTCGACGGCCATCGAAACACAGGAGCTCCGGCGCCATCGCGCGGATGTCGGCGAAGGTCCGTGGGCCGACCTGCTCGCTCAGGCGCTCGACGAGCTGCTCCTCGAGGAAGGCGAGGCGGCGGTGCTGCCGATCGCATTCGTGCGGAACTGGCTTGGCGAGTGGAGCAAGGAGATACGGCGCAGGCAGCAGGGGCTGCTCCTGACCAGCGCCCACCGGGCAAAGGGCCTTGAGTTCGATCACGTCGTCATCCTCGACGGACGATGGAACGCTACGAGCGATTCGGACGACCCCGATACCGCACGCCGTCTGTACTACGTGTCGATGACCCGCGCCCGCGAGACCCTGGCACTGGTGCGGCTCGACGATGCCGGGCGCCCGGATGTCCGGGACACGCCGCTTCGGGCAAAGCCGCAGGAACGCGCCTCGTCACTGCTTCAGCCGCTCGGGAACGACCCCTCGGTGCTGGAGCGCGAGGTTCCGCGTCCGGACATCTCCGACGCACGGTTGGACATCCGGATCGCCGAATGCACCATGAAGGACGTCGTACTGTCTTTCGCTGGTTGGAGGGCGGCGCATAGCAGGACGCACCGCGCCATCGCCGCACTTGCGCCAGGGGACCCGTTGTCCATGTCGCATGAGCAGGGCCAGTGGAAGATCCTCGACCGCGAGGGACGCCAAGTCGGCCGCATGGCGAAGAGTTGGACCCTTCCGCACGGCATGGCCATTGTCCGCGCGTCGGTGCAGGGAATCTTCACCCGCTGGGCCGACGACGGGGAAGACGAAGAACGCAAAGGGACTCTACGCTCGGAGACTTGGGAGGTGGTCGTGCCTCAATTCTTGCTGTCGCGCGAGCTATCTCCGACGATGGACAAACCCCGCAGCGGCCCTGCCGGTTGAGCGCGTCTGTCTGTGCGGGATTTCCGCAAGCCGAGCCCACCCGGCTCTCCCCGCCGTGCCGCCTACCGGCCAGCCCGCCGCCCGTGCCCCGCCTTCCGTGCAGAACCAGCGCTCGCCCCCTATCATCTGGCGAGGCCACAAAACGACCTCCGCCGCCGGCGTATGCGCACTGGCGTACAGGACCGCCGCCAGCAGGATCAGAACTTGTCGCATGAGTGCCTCCGTGCGTCACGGTACCGGCCCCGTGGAGCCGGGCCGTGGATACGCCACGCGAGTTTCTCTGTGTGATGTCCTGCCTGTTCGCCGCGGCCCCGGTAGCTACTCCGTTGCCGAACGCGGCTCTTGTATTCAGCAAGCGACCCGACACGGGCACTCGCTGGCGTGTCCGCAAGCACAGCAGCACACTTGATCGTGTATGATCAGGACTGGGCGCAACGGGCGAAACACCGAATCGACCGACATTCCCCATCCTATGGATGGGGAAATTTCGGGCGTCCGAAGGCGTGAAGAAAGATGCCGGACAGCGCAAAGGGAAGGCGAAAGCGATGAACGGCAAGGGAACGATAATCACGATTATCAGCGTAGGTATCGCCCTGAGCGGCCTGATTCTGAACGGACAGCGCACGACCAACAGGGCGATCGAGAACTTGCGCTCTCAGGTCAATCGGGACTTCGCCGAGGTCCGCACCAATATCACGGACCTCCGCGAGCGTATGGCCCGGCTGGAGGGCCTGTTCGAAGGCCACTTGGAAAGGGACGACTGAAGGTGCGACCGATGCTAGACCCTGAGAGGGACCTCAAGGGCGCTACGCCTGAGAAGCTGGCCCGCACGCTGTATTGTGGTTGCTAGAGTCGTGATTCTCGGCTCGCCTACTGTCCGCAGCGCACTGCGAACGAAGCCCTGCGAGTCCGGTTTCTCCGGCTTGCCTCCCACGATCGAACGGTAAGGGGTCGTTTCAATGGCCGCCGCCTGCTGAACCAGCCTGTTGCGGGCAGCGGAAACCCTCCGGTCAGCGTTGCTGCGCCAAGTATTTTCGGCAGGCTTGCTCGCTGGCGAACCGGGTCTCGAATTCCAGCTGATTTCGCGGGTAATCCTCCACCGCCTCAAACACTACATGTAGTAGCTGCCTGACTCAAGTGCATACCCGCATGAGCCCAAGTCTTGGCGGCAACCGGCACTTTTGGTCGAGCACACCACGAATCGCACCGGCTTGCGTCCGGCTCAGGCGTTATGATGGCGTTGCCTTGCGGGCAGGGAGGGTGTGCCAGTGCAGCAGTTGATCCAGCGATTCCTCAACAAGGAGCTTACGCGGCGAGGTCTTTCTCGAAAGCTGGCCGGACTCGGGCTCTCGGCCGCCGCCGCGCAATCGCTCATCGAGAGTCTCGATGCCACCGAGAGCGCCAGCCTCGCCTTGCCTCCGTCCAAGCGATCGACGGGAAGCGGCGGGAAGTTGGTCATGGAGCAGGCTAAAGCCGCAGGATCGGAGTACCTGTTTACGAATCCCGGATCTTTCGAGGTCGGTCTGTTCGACGCGCAGGTCGGTTCCGGCGTGCCGCTGATCATGGGCTTGCACGAGGGCATTGTCGTCGCCATGGCGGACGGCTACCACCGTGCCAGCCTCAAGCCGGCCTTCGTCAATGTCCATGTCATCGCAGGCACGGCCCAAATGGGCGGGCAGCTCTACAACGCCAGCAGGGACGGGGCCGCGTTGGTCGTCACGGCGGGCATGCTGGACAACGAGCTGTGGAGTGACGAGGGCATCCTCGCGCCCCGCCCGGGCTATGACCAAAAGGATATCCCCAGACAGTTCACCAAGTTCTGCTGGGAGGCCCGCAACGCGCAGAGCCTGACGATGATGCTGCGACGGGCCTACAAAGTCGCCACAACTCCGCCGGGCGGTCCGGTGTATCTGGCTATGACCAACGGCGCGCTGGAAACGAAGGACGTCACATCGGAGATCGTACCGGCGGAGCGCTTCCTGATGTCCGCACGGCCGCGCCCCGAAGCTGCGGCGGTCGACAAGACCGCCGACTGGCTGTTACAGGCAAAGCGGCCGCTGATCGTAGTCGGCGACGAGGTCTGGAAGTCCGGCGCCCAGGCGGATTTGGTCAGCTTTGCGGACAAGTACAACGTCCCCGTTACGTCCGGGACAGGAGGCTATTTCAACTTCCCGGCTCGCCACCCGCTCCACCTCGGCCGCTTCAGCATGCGCTCGGACTATGCGCAGGGCGGCGTCGATCTTGCCCTGATGGTCGGTGCCCGCGACTTCGGCATCTGGCGCTTGCCGACCGGCCCGGAAGCCCCGATGGACGCCCGAATCGTGCGGATCGGCCTGAACGCGGGGAACATGGGCCGCAACTACCCGACCGATCTCGCGCTGCTCGCGGACGTGAAGGCGTCTTTGGCGGATCTCGATGCGGCGCTGGAGGGCCGGATCCCTCAGCAGCGCCTCAGCGCGTTCGGGCGAGACCGCGGGGATCAAGCGCGCGGCCTGTCGGCGCAGATGTGGAACGATTTCGACAGCCGGGTGCGCGGCAACTTCGGCCTGAGCCCCATGCATCCGGATGAGATGACATACGTCATGGCCAAGACGCTGGACCGCAACGCCGTGGTCGTGGGCGAGGTGCATTCCGGCTACAACCAGCACAACAACTTCCACTGGGGCTACGGCGACGACGAGCAGATCTGGATCGGCTACACGGGCAATTCGCTCGGCTGGGGTCTCGGCGCGGCCACGGGCGCCAAGCTGGCCCTTCCAGACCGGCAAGTCGTGTGCTCGATCGGCGACGGGGCGGTCATGTACCAGTCCAGCGCTTTCTGGTCGCAGGCGCGCTACGGAGTGCCTGTCCTGACCGTGGTTTGGAACAACCTCAACTACCAGACGGTGCGAGGCGGATTTCACCGCTACGGCGGCACGATGGCGGCGACCGGAAAATACACCGGCATGTATTTGGGCGCTCCAGACATTGACTTCGTGCAGCTTGCGGCGAGCCAAGGAGTCAAGGGCGAGCGGGCGACGACACCTGCCGAGCTGGCAGCGGCACTCAAGCGCGGCATGGAGGTGTGCGGGGCCGGCGAGCCCTATATGGTGGAGGCCATGATCCGCCGAATCGGACCAGGGGCGGACTCGACTTGGCACGAGGGCTTCAAGCTGAGCGAGCGCATGAAGGCGACGGGCTAGCGAGGCGCAGACCAACATAAAAGGTGTCGAGGTCCCGAATCCTGATTCAAGCGCCTACGGAGCATCTATAGCGAAACCGGCCATTGCGGGCCTGTTAAGGGGTTCAAGGGAATGAGCCGACGCGCAATCCAGCGCCAATCCCCAGCCTCGTGGCGGGCGGATGGAATCGCCGGGTGTCTCGGACTGGCAATTAGCGGTCGCGCTCGGCTGGAGCGGTATCGGCCGTGAGGGCGCGGAGTTGCTCCTCCAGTGCCCGCACTCGCTCGTCCGCTGCGCTTGCCTCCTGCTTCGCCGCAATCGCCTCCTGCTTCGCCGCGCTTGTTTCCTGCTCTGCGGCGCTCGCCCGCTCCTCTGCGGCGCTCGCCCGCTGCTTGGCTGCAATTACCTCCTGCTTTGCTGCCCGCGAATCACGCTCCGCGATCCGCCTCCGCCGCTCGGCTTCTTCCAGCGCGCCGTCGGTCTCTTCCCCGGTGCGCGGATCCCGGAACACCAGCACCGTCGCCCGGGCCTGCCTTTGGCTGCGCAGTTCCAGCCCCAGCACCTGGCTCCGGTACCGCCGCTCCCGGTCGCTGCTCGCCACTGGCTGCACCGGGTCATACTTCCCCCCGCTGGCCTCGTAGCCCTCCAACGCTGACCCCATCAAGGTCCCGTCCGGGTCCAGCCGCCAGTACTCCCGAACACCTATCCGGGCGTACTCCCGCGCCTTGTGCTCGGCGTCATTCTCCGCCGTCGACGGCGACGCCACCTCCAGCACGAAATCCGGGGCTTTGCCTTCCTCCCAGATCCGGTACGAACTGCGATTCTCAGGGCTCACCCCGAACACCACCTGCACGTCCGGCTGGAGCCAGAGATTGTTATCGTCACGCCGGTAGTACACCGCCAGTTCCATGGCCACCAGCACGTCCGTGCGCTCCCGGAAGTGGTTTCGCAAGGCCGCCGAGGCTTGCAAGACAGCATCGCCGTGCGCGATGCTCTGCGCGATCCAATTGCGTTCCGGGTAATCGACTTCGTCCAGCTTCGCAGAGGCGTCGGCAATGGCGGTGGCCCGCCCGGCAAGTTCGGTGTCTGTAGCCGTCGTGAAGGGCATCTTGCAACGAGCGGCGTGCGAATGCGCCGCCTTGGGTTGATCCTAGCACCGTGCCAGAGCTCGTCCCCCGACCCGTCGCTGTCGTGACGCGAGCTTGATTGCCCGCGCTGCTCGCGCTTAGAGCGACGCGGTGCTCAGCTTGCGACAGAGGTCTCGCCGGCGCGCCCCCTGTGCGCCTAGCTCAGCCTGCAACCATACGCGGCGCGAGTGGATCTGCGCTCTGGAGGCATGTGCAAGCAAGCGTGCTTGCGCTGGTTTGTGCGCGCGGCTCCACTGAGCGAACGGCGGTGCTTGGGGGAGCCAGACGGCGGCCCCTGCAGGCCAACTTGGGCGGCTCTCCGGGCACCGGGTCGGGAGCGGAAGTCGACATGCCGGCCAAGGGAGGGTGTTGCGGGGGTTGGCCGCGGGCCACCGCCCGCAGTTGTGCCTGCATTCCCCCTACGCCGACGTGCTGAGCCCGCCCCTAGCGGTCCGATTCGAGCACAGCGAGGCACTTTGTGGCGGGCGATGCAGCACTTCGATCGGGAGATCGAACGCCCCTGGGAAGGCGAGCCAATCCCACCGTAAACTTGACTCGCTTGTAAACGCTACGCCTAGCGAGGCAAGCCTCAGACCAACAAGGAAAGACGTGGAATCATCGGAATCCGACGTTGATCATCAACGCCATGGTCACGAGATTTGTGGGTTGCGGGTCCAGGTGGGAGGGTAAGGGTACGAGCCGAGGCACATTGAGGCACGGAGCCTCATCCCCCGATAGGTGGACGATTTTGCGGGACGGTCCCTCGACTCTAGGGGTCGCGTTCCGGCGGAGAGCCATGGGCCGTCAGAGCCCGGAGTCGCTCCTCCAGTGCCCGCGCTCTCTCCTCCGCTGCGGTGACTCGCTGCTGTAATGTCTGCTTCTCGCGCACTGCTGCTTGCTTTTCACGCACTGCTACTTGCTTTTCACGCACTGCTGCTTGCTTGTCGCGCTCCGCGATCCGCCGCTGCCGCTCGGCTCCTTCCAGCCTGCCATCGAACTCCTCGCCCGTGCGAGGGTCAGTGAACACCAGGACCGTCACCCCGGCCTGCCTCCGGCTGCGCAGCTCCAGCCCCAGCACGCGGCTCCGCAACGCACCGCTCCGGCCCGCGCCCTCGACCGGCTGCACCTGCTCGTACTGCTCCGCGCTGGCCACGTAGCCCTCCAGGGAAGTCTCCATCAAGGTCCCGGCCGGATCCAGCCGCCAGTGCTCGCGCACGCCTATCCTGGCGTATTCCCGCGCCTTGTGCTCGGCATCGTTCTCCGCCGTCGACGGCGACGCCACCTCCAGCACGAAGTCCGGCGCCTTGCCTTCTTCCCAGATTCGGAACGAACCGCGACTGCCGCAGTGCTCCACCCCGAACACCACTTGCACATCCGGCTGCAGTCGAAGCTTGCTGTTGCCGCGCTGGTAGTACACGACCAGCTCCATGGCCACCAGCACGTCCGCACGCTCACGGAAGTAGTAGTCCAGGGCCGTGGCGGCCTGCCGCACGGCGTCCCCGTGCCCCACGCTCTGGGCGATCCAATGCCCTTCCGGGTACTCGACCTCGTCGGGCTCCGGCGCCACTGCGGGGGCGCCGGGCGATGTCAGTGCGGGAAGTTCTGTCTGCGTGGTAGCCATCGTCGCCCTGCAGTATGCAAATGCGCGTGAACGCCAATGCTCTTGATTATAGAGCCGCCGTAGTAGGCCGGGACCGCCCAGCAAGTGACAGGATGGTGTTGCCGGCAATGGTCGGCCTCGCCCGGACGCGGGCGGCGCCAGCGGCACCGAGACCTGCAGCAACAGTCCACGTTGCAGGGCAGCAAGGGGTCTAGCCACGCTTCGCCTCAACCGGGCGAGAGCGGCACTTCGGCGTCGAGACTTGACCTAATCGTCAGCCTTACGCCGAGACAAGGCGTCTAGCGAGGCGCGCCTCAGACCAACGAGCCGCTGAGATCCCGGATCCTAACTCACGCGCCTACGCAGCATCGATAGCGAGACCGGCGATCGCGGGTCTGATCGAGAGTTCAAGGAACGAGTCGACGCGTAATCCAGCGCCAATCCACAGATCGTGGCCGGCGGATGGTATCGCCGAGTGCCTTGGCATGCCAGCTAGCGGTCGCGCTGCCCTGGAGTGGTACGGGTCGTGAGGGCGCGCAGTTGCTCCTCCAGTGCTCGCACTCGCTCGTCCGCCACGCTTGCCGCCTGCTTCGCCGCGCTTGCCTCCTGCTGTGCTGCGTTCGCCCGCTCCTCCGCCGCGTTCGCCCGCTGATTGGCTGCCCGCGAATCTCGCTCCGCGATCCGCCTCCGCCGCTCGGCTTCTTCCAGCGCGCCGTCGGTCTCTTCACCCGTGCGCGGGTCCCGCAACACCAGTACCGTCCCGCGAGCCTGCCTCCGGCTGCGCAGTTCCAACCCCAACACCCGGCTCCGATGCCACTGACCCGCATTGCTGCTCGCCACCGGCTGCACCGGGTCATACTTCCCCCCGCCGGCCTCGTAGCCCTCTAACGACGACCCCATCAAGGTTCCATCCGGGTCCAGCCGCCAGTATTCCCGGACCCCGATCCTGACGTACTCCCGCGCCTTGTGCTCGGCGTCATTCTTCGCCGTCGACGGCGACGCCACCTCCAGCACGAAATCCGGGGCTTTGCCTTCCTCCCAGATCCGGTACGAACTGCGGTTCTCAGGGCTCACCCCGAACACCACCTGCACGTCTGGTTGCAGCCAGAGATTGTTGTCCTCTCGCCGGTAGTACACCGCCAATTCCATGGCCACCAGCACGTCCGTGCGCTCCCGGAAGTGGTTCCGCAAGGCTGCCGTCGCCTGCAACACAGCATCGCCGTGCGCGATGCTCTGAGCGATCCAATTCCGTTCCGGGTATTCGACCTCGTCCGGCTTCGCAGATGCCTCGGCAGCGGCTGTGGCCCGCCCGGAAAGTGCGGTGTCCTTGGCGGTCGTGAAGGGCATGTCGCAACGGGTAGCGCACGAACGCGCCGCCTAGAGATGATGCTAGCACCGTGCCACTGCGGTCTGAGCGGGGCGCCCGCTGTGCCGCGAACTCAGCCTGTCACCACACACGACTTGGCATGCCTGCTAGGCCCGCCTGCTGAGCCCGTCCGTAGCGTTCCGGCGCGAGTGCGGCAACGCCCCTTGCAGCGGGCGCTGCAACACTTCGCTCGGAAGATCGAGCGCCTCTGAGAAGGCGAGTCAATCTCACCGGAAACTTGACTCGCTTGTAAACGCTACGCTTAGACAAGGAATCTAGCGCGCCCACAGCTTCGGCGGAGCGAAGCCGGGTTTCCGGTGGGCCGGGCCGTGCGCTAGTACCGCGAGACGCGGTTGGGCCCGACATCCGTCGCTGTGGCCAGCGCGTCGAAATTCATAACCATGTGATCGTGACGCACCTGCGCTAGGCGCGGGTCGTCCCAGAGATTGTCAAACTCGCCCGGATCGGCTTCTAGGTCGAAGAGCTCGCCCAAGCCGTGACCGTGGTAGGTGACCTGCTTGAAGCGCTCGCTGCGCACCATCGTGCCGAAGCTCTGCACTCCCGCCAAGGCGCGGTAGTACTCGCTGCGCACGAACTCTCGGTGATGTCCGGGTGCTGCCTTGCCTTCCAGCACGGAAGCCAGCGACTTGCCGTGCATCGTGCTCGGCACGCTGAGCCCGGCCGCCTCCAGCAGCGTCGGAGCGAGATCCGTCAGTTCCACCAGCGCTTCGCTGCGCAGCCCTTGCCGGAAACGCCCCGGCCACGAAATCACGAGCGGGACGTGCACCAAGCTCTCGTAGAAGCGGCAGCCCTTCAGCAAGAGGCCGTGATCTCCGAGCGTCTCGCCGTGGTCGCTGGTGAAGATGACCATCGTGTTGGCCAGTTGGCCGCTGTCCTGCAAGGCGTCCAGCATTCTGCCAACGTTGTGATCGATCAGTTCGATCATGGCGAAGTATTTCGCTTGGTACGACCTTGCGTTGAAGTCCTCCGGCCGCCGCGCCGGTGTCTGGAAGTTGACAGCCTCGAGCCGTTGCTGGGCCTCCAGATCCGACTCGCGGAACAGCGGGCCGGGCATGTCCGCTGCAGGGTAGTGCTCCAGCCACTCCTGTGGCGGGTCGAACGGCGAGTGCGGGTCGAAGCAGTTCAGGCTGAACAGCCAAGGCCCGGAGCGCTCTTCGCGCATGAAGTCGATGGCTCGGTCGGCGCACCAGGTAGTTTGGTGAAACTCGCTGGGAATGTAGCCGAGCCGCCCGTAAATCGAATCGTAGTCCTTGCCCAGCGAGCGCAGCCACTCGATATAGGCGTGCCCCTCGGGCCAGTCGTCGCTGGGATGATGGCTCCAGTCAAACACTCGGTATCCGTCATCAACGCGCGGCTCGATCCGGCCTTGTGCGCCGGAGAGGTGAAACTTGCCGGCCAGGGCGCAGTCGTATCCGGCGTCAGCGAGCGACTTGGTGACCAAGGGCGCTGCGTCGTCCCAGGTCTCGTTCCCGTTCATGCAGCCATGCACCGCAGATGGATACATGCCGGTCAGGAAGCTCGCCCGGCTGGGCGTGCAGATCGGAGATTGGCAATATGCGTTCTCGAACGCGACGCCGCTCGCGACCAAGCGGTCGATTTGCGGAGTGCGGACGTGCCCGTTTCCGAGAGAGCGGATCGTGTCCCAGCGCTGTTGGTCGGTGCATATCCAAAGGATGTTGGGGCGGCTGTCTGCGGAACGGGCCTTGGGGCTGGCCAAGGCGGCCCCGCTGGCGCCCAGAAAGCCCCTTCTGGTGACGGTGGAACCCATAGTGCCCGAAATTAAGGCATTAGAGGCGCGCCAAGCGGCAACTGGCTGGCAAGCACAGAGCGCAGTCAGAAGATCAGTGGTAAAATCCCGAACATGATGAGCGTCTTCAATAAGCCATGTCAGTGTGTAGTTTGGATTCGCGCTGGAATACTGTTTCTATCGACACTCTTTCTGGCACCGGTCTTGTTCGGGCAATCGAGCGGTCTGAGCGGAGTGGTCACTGACGAGACCGGCGGCGTTATCCCTGGCGCAGAGATCGACATCATGAACGAAGCCAATGGCTTCCAGCGTTCAGTGGAGTCCAACGAAGAGGGGAACTACACGTTCGCCCAGTTGCCGCCAGGGTCGTATACCCTATCGGCGGTCCAAGAGGGTTTCGCGCCGGTGATTATCGAGGGTGTTTCGCTGCTGGTCAACACCAACGTGACCCTCCCGGTCGTCTTCGGCACCGTCGAGGCGGTCGAGGAAGCGGTCACGGTTTCCGCCTCTGCGGCGCAGCTGAACACGACTGACGCTTCGGTCGGGAACGCCTTCGGCACAAAGCCGATCGTGCAGCTCCCGCTGAACGCCCGCAACCCGGCGGGATTGCTCTCGCTGCAGGCAGGCGTCACCTTCCTGAGCGCCGATCCGCTGGATTCGAAAAAGGTGGGCGACATCCGAAACGGCACCGTGAACGGCGCTCGTAGCGACCAGTCGAACGTGACGCTTGATGGCGTCGATGTGAACGACCAGAACGGGCGCCTGCCCTTCACCAGCGTGCTGCGCAACACCTTGGACTCGATCCAGGAATTCCGGGTCGTCACAACCACCGCGAACGCAGATCAGGGTCGGTCAGCGGGCGCGCAGGTCGCATTGGTAACCCGCAGCGGGACCAATGAGGTCCACGGCTCGTTATACGAATTCCACCGCAACACAGCTACCGCGGCCAACGACTTCTTCAACAACAGCGCGGGCGTCGACCGGGCGAAGCTGATCCGCAACGTTTTCGGGGCCTCCATTGGCGGTCCAATCAAGCAAAGCCGCCTGTTCTACTTCGCCAACTACGAAGGCCGCAGGGACGCTAGCGAGGGCGGCGTGGTGCGCACGGTGCCCAGCGACTCCCTGCGCCAAGGCTTCGTCAAGTACAGGGGAGTCGGGGGAGCGGTGCAGGAACTCGACCCGGCATTTATCCAGTCCCAGATCGATCCTCTGAAAATGGGTCCCAGCCCGGCCGCGCTCCAGTACTTCAGTGACTTCCCGGCCCCGAACGACTCCACCGTCGGCGACGGGCTGAACACTTCCGGCTACAGGTTCACCGCATCGACCCCGCTGGTCTGGAACACAGTCATTTCGAAGGTGGATTGGAACGCCGACGAGAACGGGGCCCACCGCATCTTCGTGCGCGGCAATTTTCAGCACGATCACATCGGGGGCTTGCCCCAGTTTCCTGGCCAGGACCCGAACAGGGAAACCGATGACAGGAGCCGCGGCTTGGCAATTGGGTACACCGGGTTGATCGGACCGGGCATCGTCAGCAACTTCCGCTACGGTTTCACGGGCCAAGATGTGATGCTGTCCGGAGTCCAGAACGAGTCCCGGGTGAGATTGGGGGACAGCCTCTTCGATGACTCCTTCGGCAGCACGACGCCGGAGTCGAACTACCTGCCGGTGCATACTGTGGCCGAAGATATCTCGATTGTGCGCGGCCAGCACTCTTGGCAATTCGGCGGAGTCTTCCGATCCATCCGCAACCGCCGCATGAACTCCAGCAACAGCTTTCACTTCGCCAAGCAGGCCGCGTGGGCATTGACGGACGGCCCGGCCTTGTTCGACACGCCACTCGCCGTCGCCCCCGCGAACCCGGGGACCTACCGCGAGACCATGGCAACGGTGCTTGGCCTGGTCAACTTCTACGACGCGAACTACAACTACGACATCCAGGGCAATCCGCTAGCGGCGGGAGACCCGGTCAGCCGCACGTTCGGCATGGAAGAGCTGGAGCTGTACTTCCAGGACACTTGGCGCGCCAAGCCGGGTTTGACAATCACGGCGGGACTGCGCTGGTCGTTCATGCCGCCCGTGAGAGAAGTCAACGGGGTGCAGGTCCGCATCACCCCGAGGCTGGACAACTACATCGCGACCCGCGTGGACCTGGCCGAGAGCGGCCGGCCTACCCATGAGGCGGGACCCATCGGTTTCGTGGGGATCGACGACCCCAACGGCGGACCGCTGTGGGCGACGCACTCGAGGAACTTCTCGCCGCGGCTCGCCGTCGCGTTCTCGCCGCAGGCTCGCGACGGTTTTCTGGGCAAGCTTTTCGGCGGTCCCGGCAAGACATCGATCCGGGCGGGCGCGGGGCTGTTCTACGACATTTTCGGCATGGGCATGATCCAGATGCTCGACCGCAACGCGTTCGGCCTGACGAGCAGGGTGACTACCCAGAACTTCACGGTTTCGAACTCGCCCCGCTTCGAAGGGCAGACGAATATTCCCTCCCGCGGGATCGCGCCGCCGCCGCCAGGCGGCCCCGGCACGCCCAACCCCATGGGACTGGCTTGGAGCCAGGGCGTCGATTCGAGCGTGCTGCCGCCGTACAGCATCAACCCCACCGTGACCGTTTCCCGCGAGCTCGGAGGCGGCTTCATGATGGAGGTTGGCTATATCGGAAGGCTCAGCCGCAGGCAGCTGATCAACGACACTGCCGTTGCCCAGTACACCAACTTCAAGGATCCGGCATCCGGCCAGTACCTGCTTGACGCCCTCCAAGAGCTCGAGCTGATGGCGCGCGGCGGCTGGTCGACCCGGTCCGTGCCGACGGTCGCGTTCTTCGAAAACCAGTTTTCCGCTTCTGCGACGCGGGACTTTACCGCGACCCAGCGAGTGTACGACGTCATCAGATCGAACAGCCCCGACACCGGTACCGCGATGTACTACCTAGACTACGCCTGCGCCCCTGTCTGCAGCGACGCGGGTCCGGGCCTTTCGATGAATCCGCAGTTCTGGGGCTTCGACGCGTTGCGATCCTACGGGACGGCGACCTACCACTCGATGCAGGTTTCGCTGCGCAAGGGATTCAGCAAAGGGTACCAGTTTGACCTGAACTACACCCTGTCCGAATCCACGGACTTGACCTCGGTTGGCACGCGACGCAGCCAGGGAGAGCGGTTCGGCCAGATCCCGGGCGACACCTACTGGTCCGCGTTCGGTGTCATCAACTCCTGGGACAGAGAGGCGCAGCGGGCATTCTCGGATTTCGACATGCGCCACCAGTTCAATGCGAACTGGGTCGTGGAACTGCCCTTCGGGCGCGGCAAACCGTACCTGGCGGACATGGGGCCGGCCGGGCAGGCAGTGCTTGGCGGCTGGCAGGTCAGCGGCTTGGGGCGCTACACGTCGGGCATGCCACTCAGCATCCTGAACGGTCTGGCCTGGCCGACCTGTTACTGCTACCAGCACTTCGCCGAGCCGATCGGGCCGATACCGGCACAGACCAACACGGCCAGCGCGGCGCTGATCGGAGGCGGCACGGGACCGAACGTGTTCAGCAACCCGGCCGCCGCTCTGTCGTCGTTCCGGCAGGTCGTGGTCGGCGGAATCGGGCAGCGGAACAACCTGCGCGGCCACGGGATCTTCTCGATTGACATGGCTGTCGGAAAACGCTTCCAGCTGCCCATGGAAGGGCACAGCCTGCAATTCCGGGCCGAGGCGTTCAATCTGACGAACAGCGTGCGCTTCAACGCAGACGCTTGGGAGACGCTGTCCTATACCTTCACCGGGAGCTTCGGAAACTACTCTAGGGTGCTGATTCCGCCCAGGGTCCTGCAATTCGGATTGCGGTACGAGTTCTAGCCTGAATTCCCAACAGAGGCCCGAACTGTGACGACCCCGGGAGAGGCCTATGGGTTCTAAACCATACAGTTCGCGAGTAATTGCGACAGACGGGCTGCAAGAGTGTCAGGCTCATCGTGAATACATGAACGTATAATCGTATTTCTACTATCATCCGCCTGGAGGCGCGCCGCCCGCCCCCGAGCAAGTCCGATCCGCCTCGCTCCCGGCCTGATTTCCACGAAACTCCCGCGAGTTCTGCCATTTGCGGCCTGTTTTCGCCGAAAAACGACCTGGGTTTGGCCAAATCCCCCTCCCCGCCGTGATTTCCCGCTTGACACAAACATTCTATTATGATATTGTTCTATTGTGTTCATGGGTTCATGACGAAAATGACTGATCTGGCCGACCGCTTCCTCCAGCCCGCCTCCCCCCGCCAACGCCGCTACGAGGCCCTCCGCGCCCGCTTCGTCGACGGCTGCTCCACGGCCGAGGCCGCCGAACTCTTTGGCTACGCGCCCGGCAGCTTCCGCAATCTCTGCTCCCAGTTCCTGCACAGCGAGGATCCGGATTTCCTGTTCCCTGCCGAGCGGCCCGCTGCCGCTGCCGCCAGCCCCGCCTCCGACGACGCCCCCGCCAGAGCCCGCCTGCGGATCCTGGCACTGCGCCAAGAGCAGCTCTCTGTCCACGACATCGCGGCCCGCCTGCTGCAAGAAGGCCTGCCCCACAGTGTCGGCTTTGTCCACAAGGTCCTCAGCGCACAGGGCCTGCCCAAGCTCGCCCGCCGCGCCCGCGAGCAGCAGCCCGCCGTGCTCAACGCCCCGCTGGCCGACTGCCGCTCCCTCGATCTGGCCCCGCGCCGCTTGCGCACCGACTTCGGCGGCCTGTTCCTGTTCGCCCCGGACCTAGCCCGGCTCGGCCTGGGCCGCCTCGCAGACGGCCTGCCCGGCTCGCAAATGATCCCGGCCGAGAACGCCCTGCTGGCCCTGCTGGCCCTCAAGCTGTGGGGCATCGGCCGGCCCGCCCGCATCATGCCCTCCGTGCTCGACGACGGCATCGCGCTGTTCGCCGGCCTCAACGCCATCCCCAAGCGCTCCACCCTCACCGAGTACTCCTGCCGCTTCGACCCACGCCTGCTCGAGCCCTTCACTCAGCGCTGGCACCACGCCCTGCAGCAGTTCGACGAGGGCCTCGGCGCGGGCCGCTCTTTCGACCTCGACTTCCATGCCATCCCCTACCACGGCGACGACGCGCTGGTGGAGAAAAACTACGTCTCAAAGCGCTCCCGCAGCCAGCAGGCGATCCTCTGCTTCCTGGCCCGCGACGCCGACCAGCGCACCTTCGCCTGGGCCAGCGCCCGCCCCAGCAAGGCCACCCAGAATGACCAGGTGCTGCGCTTCGTCGAGGTCTGGCAGCAGCGCACCGGCAGCCAGCCCGCCGAACTCGTCTTCGACTCCCGCCTGACCACTTACGCCAACCTAGCCGAGCTCGAGCACCGCGGCATCGCCTTCCTGACGCTGCGCCGCCGCAGCGCCAAGCTGGTCGAGCAATTGCTCGCTCTGCCGCGCCAGCGCTGGCGCACCATCCGGCTCAGCAATGTCGGCCGCCGCTACCGCAACCCGCGCATCGTCGACCAGACCGTGCGCCTGCGGCACTACCCCCAGCAGATTCGCCAGATCGCGATCCGCGACCTGGGCCACGACCAGCCCACCCTGCTGCTGACCAACCAACTCAAAGCCCCCGCGGCGGAGCTGATCGACCGCTATGCCCGCCGCATGCTGATCGAGAACACGATCGCCGATGCCGTCCAATTCTTCCACCTCGACGCGCTTTCAGCCGCCGTGCCGCTGCGCATCGATTTCGACGTGCAACTCACCCTGATGGCCTCCGCACTGTACCGCCTGCTGGCCAACGGGCTCGGCCAACGCTTCCGCAACTGCGAACCCGACAGCCTGTTCCACAAGTGCGTGCAGGCCAGCGCCACGATCGACATCCAGCCGCACCAGATTGAGGTCAAGTTCGGTCGGCGGGCCTACAACCCGCACCTGATCGAGGCCGGCTATGCCGACTCCACGACCGCCATCCCCTGGCTCCAAGATCGCGCCCTGAAAATCACCTTCGCCTGACCTCCAAATGTCACATGCTCCTGCTCTGTTGGGAATTCAGGCTAGGCTCGGGCGTTCCGTGTGGCACCCGGGGCAGCCTTCCATAAGCGCTAGCTTCTGAATCCCCGCTTAAGCTGCGGATCGGCAAAGGCAGGCTGATTTCGGGGCCGAATGCGAGCGGACGATGAACTTTCGGCAGTTGAAGGGCCAACTTTCCATGGCGGGCCGCGGCTGTAGCCTGCCGCTAGATGGTGCCGGAAGCGGGAATGGGATTCCGCGGCGCACGATTCGCACTCAGGAGCTGCTAGCGGGCCAGAGTCAGAGTGATACGCTGCGCCGCCAATTTGGGGTACGCCGGTAAACTCCTGATGCCGCCGATAGCGCGTGTACGAAGCACAGGCACCACGGACGAAACTCAGTGCCTATGAATAGCCGCGGTCGATGCCGCGATCCTGCCGCCATAGGACAGGAAGCAATCATTGCGAAGATCGAAAGCAGCTATCGGATGCCAATTCTGCTTCGTCGGTTCACTGTCGCCGTCAGTCTCCGGAAGCGGTCGCGTCCGCCGGGCGGAACAGGCCCGAGCCCTCGATCAGGCCCTCCAGCCGCGCCACCCGCTCCCCGAGTCGCCGCAACTCGGCTTCGAGCAAGTCGAGCCGCTTGTCAGTCCGGGCTTGCAAGACAAGCACTAAGCTGCCTAGGCCAACCAGCAGCGTCGCGCCCACAGCCAAGATGCCGATCAGTTCTGCGCTCATGGTCGCAGTCGCAGTATAGCACCGAGATAGTAAGTAGCATGGCAGACTCTGGCAGCGCTTATGGGCGGAATGCCCTCAGTGTGGCCGCCGGGTCTTGCTCCCAGTTCGGCGAGAAATTCCGCGAAGCTTCCGAACGTCTGCTCCGAGATCGTCCAGGCGGAGCGCTCGCTGAAGTGCGCCCGGCCGCTGATCGTGGTCGGTGGCGAAGACTGGACCGCAAGCGCCCCGCCTCGACCGGCGAGGCTGCATCCGCCGCCGGATGTCTGCACCAGCCATTCACAGCTCGCAGACAGACTCGTGCCGACTGGCCCCTCTAGTCGCCCGTCGCAACACTGGCGGGGGCCGTCGGGTAGCTCTCCCGTCGCAAGAGCCAGCGGACGCCGTGCCGAAGATCCTCCACGATCATGTACAGCGACGGCATCAGCACCAGCGTCACGCCTGTTGCGAAGAGCACGCCGGCGGCCAGCGCCACTGCCATGGGAATCAGGAACTGCGCCTGCAGGCTCGATTCGAGCATGAGCGGCGTCACCCCGGCCGCGGTGGTCAGCGAAGTCAGGATAATCGGGCGGAAGCGAGCCTCACCCGCCAGTTGCACAGCCTGGGAGAGGCTTCCTGTCTTGCGGCCGTACGAGCTGATGAATGACGCCAGCACCAGCCCGTCGTTGACCACGACCCCCGCCAGCGCGACCATCCCGCACATGGACAGGAAGCTGACTGGAAGCCCCAACAGCCAGTGGCCCCAGATCGCGCCCACCATGCCGAAGGGCACGGAACTGAGGATGATGAACGGACGCACGTAGCTCTTGAGCGGAATCGCCAGCATCGCGTACATGACGAACAGCGCCGCTCCAAAGCCTTGGAACAGGCCGTCCATGGATTCCGCGAACTGGACCTCTTCGCCTTCGAACGAGTACGTGAGACCGGGATAGCGCTCGACGAGCGCGGGCAAAAAGTCGGCCTCCAGTGCATCGACCAGAGTCTCGCTGGTGGTGACGCTCTCGTCGATGTCGGCTTGGACATTGATCGCACGCCGGCGGTCGACCCGCCTGATCGCGGCCGCGCCGCGGCCCATGGTGGCAACCGCAACCGTCGAGAAGGGAACTTCGTCCCCGGCCGGAGTGCGCACGCGCATTTGCTCGAGGCTTGCGAGAGAGCGGCGATCCTGTGACGGGTAGCGCACCATCACGCGGACGTCGTCCCGGCCTCGCTGGATCCGCTGCGATTCCTCGCCGAAGAAGGCTTGGCGCACCTGTCTGCCCAGGTCTTGCAGGGTAAAGCCCAGATTGGCCCCCTCCTCGGTCAGGGCGAGCTGGATCTCGGGCTTGCCGCCGCGATGGGTGTCGGTGACGCCAACCACTCCCGGGTAGCCCGCCAGCTGGGCGCTCGTCAGTTCGACGATCTCCACCAGCGTGTCCGTGTCGGGATAGCTGTACTGCAGGTCGATCGCCTTGCCGCCGCCGAGCAGGTCGTGGGTGATCGTCACTTCCACCGCGCCCGGGATCTGGCCGATCTCTTCCCGCCAGCGGTTCGCCACTTCCGCGGCGGAGATCAGCCGATTCTCCGACTTCACCAGTTCCAGGTTGATCTCGCCTAGGTGTTCGTCTCGAGCGTTCTGAACATCAGCCATCGGGCCCGATTGCATCCTCCGGAAGGGCTGCTCTCCGATCGAGCTGACGATGTGTCTGATCTGATCTTGGCCCAGCTCGGCCGCTACCTCGCTCCGCACGGCCACTGCGCCCTCCAAGATGCGATCCAAGGCCCTGGCCGTGACCTCCGCCGGCGAATCTTGCGGCATTGTCAGATAGGCCACCACGTTGTCCGCGTCAACATCGGGAAAGAGGACCATGCGGATCTTTCCCGCGCCGGCCATGCCCGCGGTCAGCAGCACCGCGAACAGCCCGATCGACGCGGTTGCGTAGCGCCATTGCACGGCCCTGCGGATCACGGGCCGGTAGATCGCCCGGATGAACCACTCCATCGATCCGGAGAAGGCCCCGAAGAAGGCATCGACGGAGCGTTGGAAGGCATTCTTGGCTGCTCGCGGCGGCGCGGGCTTGGAGTGCGAAAGATGTCGCGGCAGGATAAGATTGGACTCCACGAGCGAGAAGAACAGGGTCGGCAGGATGATCATCGGGAAACCGACCGTAATCTTGCCCATGACGCCGGGCACGAACAGCATCGGCGCGAACGCAGCCATGGTCGTCAACACGCCGAACGTGACCGGCACCAGCACTTGAAGCGTTCCGCGCACGGCGGCGCTGGTCCGCTTGCCCGTGCGCACCTGCGTGGTGTGGATGTTCTCGCCCACCACGATGGCGTCATCCACCACGATGCCGAGCACCAAGATGAATGAAAACAGCGAGATCATGTTGATCGACTGGTCGAACAGCCCCATGCAGGCGATCGCGCCCAGGAACGAGACCGGAATGCCGAGCGTGACCCAGAACGCCAGGCGCAGGCGCAGAAACAGGGCCAGCACGACGAAGACCAGCACCAGCCCGGAAAAACCGTTCTTGACCAGCAGGTTGATGCGGCTCTCAAGCAGCGCCGCGCTGTCCTGCCAAGTGTCCATCGTGATGCCGTCGGGCATCGTCTGCGCCGCTCGCGCCACGTAGTCCTGGACCGCTTTCGAAACGGAGATCGCGCTTTGGTCGCCGATGCGATAGACCTGCACCTCGACCTTGGGCAGGCCGTCGAGCTTGCCCGCGACGGTCACGTCTTCAAACCCATCTACGACCGTTGCCACGTCGCTCAGCAGGATGCTGGTACCGTCGGGGCGCGTCAGCAGGGGCAGCCGCGCGTACTCGTCGCCGGAGTAGGCTTGCCCCTCGGTGCGCAGCAGCACCTCGCCAATCTCGGTCTTGACAGATCCGCCGGGAAGGTCGACCGAGTACCGGCGCACCGCGTTGGCGATGTCGTCGAAAGTCAGGCCCCAGCGTCGCAATGCCTCTTCGGACACCTCGATCGAGATCTCGTACGGCGGCGCGTTGAACAGCTCGGCCTGCGAGATCTCAGGCAGCGCGATGAGTTCGTCTCTGACCCTCTCGCCGAGCCTCTTCAGCATGGCGAGCTCCGCGTTGCCCGCTATGGCCACGTTGATGACTTGGAAGCGTGACGTGAGTTCACTGATGACCGGCTTCTCGACATCCTCTGGAAACGTGTCTATCGCGTCGACCTTGGTCTTCACATCCGTGAGGACTTCGCGCACGTCGTAGCCGGCGTGGACTTCGATCGTGACGGACCCGCGGCCTTCCATGGCCCGGGAACTGATCTCCTTGATGCCTTCGAGGTCTTGGACTGCCTCTTCCACCCGGACGCAGATCGCCTCTTCCACTTCCTGGGGCGCTGCACCGCGATAGTCGGCGGTCACCGAGACGATGTCGAGCGAGAATTCAGGAAAGACCTCTTGCTTGAGATTTCCCACCGTGAGCAGGCCGGCCGCCGCGATGACGACCAGCAGCAGGTTCGCGACAACGCCGTTGCGGGCGAACCAATATATGATGCCCCTCATGCGCCGCCCGTCAGGCTCTCGTCCATGATGCGGACTCTCATGCCGTCCACCGCGGCTTCTAGCGGGGAAGTGCAGACCCGCTCGCCGGACTCAAGCCCGTCGCGGATCAATACGGTCTCGCGCTCGCTCCGGAACACGTCGATCGTCCGGAAGCGCAGCGTGCCGTCGCCTTCAACGACGTACACGGTGTCCTCGCCGCGCAGCACGGAGCGCGGCAGGCGCACCATGTCGCGCACGCGCTTGCCTTGGATCTCTGCGCGGACGAACATGCCCACCGCCAGCGGCGGCTGCGCGGAACCCCGCTCCCGCCCGTACGGATCCTTCACCTGCGCGATGGCATTGATCATGCGGGTGCGTGCGTCGATCTCGCCTTCGGTCCGCACGATGCGTCCGTCCCACGCGTAGTCTGCGCCCCCGAAACGCGCCGTGAGGCGCACTCGCGGCCCGGACGGGGCGGAGTCCGCGTCCCGGAATCCCAGGGGCAGGTTGCAATACTGCAGCTCCGCGTTCGGGATCGGCAGCCGCACTTCGGCCACGTCCACCGGGTAGACCTGCCCCAGGTTCATGCCGCGCTGCACGAACTGGCCGAGATCGACCTGCTTGGACCTCACGCGGCCTGCGAACGGCGCCCGCAGGGCCGTGCGTTCCAAGTTGTCCCGTGCCTGCTCGAGCACCGCTTCGGCCGCGACGAGACTGGCCTTCGCTTCGGCGATCTGCGGCTCGCGAAAAAGTAGCGGGGACGGCTCTCCCTCGCCAGCCTCTTCCCACTCGCTCTTGGCGACTTCAGCTTGCTGTTGCTCCAGTGCCACTCGCAGCTTGCCTTGCTCTACGGCGGCCAGGGCTTGCGTGATCGCCAGTTCATAGTCGCGAGGGTCTACCCGCAGCAGCACCTCGTCCTTGGAGAAGAATCCTCCTGGCACCAGCGCGGTCGATATCTCGACGACCTTGCCGGAGACTTCCGGGATCAGCTGTGCCTCGGAACGCGGCGCGACCGTGCCCTCGGTGGTCACGACCAGCGTCATGGACGCCGGCTCCGCCGGGATCACCCGCACGAGCGGCGGCTCGACAACCAGCGGCTGGGGCGTCGGTTCCTCGTACGAATCGATCAGGGCCTTGGCAATCAGGCCCCCAAGCGCGAGGATGGCGACAGGCAGGATGCCCATCAGGGCTGTTCGTGGATTGATCATCAGCTTGTCCGTCAGGGTGTTGGCTGCGCGTACGCCGGGCCGGCATTGGCGGGATCGCCGTCAAAGCCGCCCCCCAGCGCGAGGTGGAGGTCGACGCGGTTGTCGATCTGCGCGCGCTGCAGCCCGAGCATCACGCTCTCGTTTTCCAAGGTCGCCCGGCGCAGATTGAGCACCGAGAAGACCTCTCCCAAGGCTGCTCGGTAGCGCCGTTCGGCGACCTTGACCGCCGTGCGCGTCTTGGCGTGGGACGCGCGCAGGGACATCTCTTGGTCGCGCAGCGCCGCTTCCGCGGCCAAGGCGGTCTCGATCTCCCTGTAGGCGGTCCAGACGCGCGCTTGGTAGAGCGCTTCCTGCTCGATCGCCCGCTCTTCGGTGATCCTTACGTTGGCCTTGAGCCGGCCGCGGTTGAAGATCGGCTGGGCCAGGCCGAGGGCGTAGTTCCAGACTTGCAGGTTGGGATTGACCAGGTCGGCCAGGGTGTTGCTCGACGTGCCGAGGCCTGAAGTCAGCGCGAAGCTCGGGCGCAAGGTCGCCCGGGCCTGCACGATGCGGGCGTCAGCTGCCAGCAAGGCCTGTTCGGCGGCGATCAGATCCGGGCGGCGGTGGACGAGTTCGGACGGCAATCCGGCGGGCACCTGTTCCGGCAAGGCGGCCAGTTCGGCGGTCACCGAGAGTTCGCCGGCCGGATATTGGCAGGTCAGTGTCTCGGTCTGGCGCACGAAGGCGTCGCGCGCCTGCCGGCGCTGCCGCAGCGCCGAGCTGGCCCGGGCAACGTCAGCCTCGGCCAGCCGCACGTCCGTGAGCGAGCCGGTGCCGGCTTGGAAGCGGGCCTGCCGCCGCTCGGCGATAGTCTCGAGATTCGCGAGCACCTGCTCGGCGATGGCGATCTGGCGCTGGGCCTCGACCGCGGCGAACCAAGCCTTCGCCACCTGCGCGCTCAGGGACAGGCGCGCACCGAGCAGTTCCGCTTCGCGCATGCGGGCGTTGGCCTCGGCGGCGAGCTTGTCCGCCGCGATGCGGTTCCAAATGTCAGCCTCCCAAGCGACGTTGAACGACAGCCCGGCATTGCTGAACGTGTTGCTCAGCACGCGGTCCCTAAGGCCTGGAAATGGCAGGCCGACAAAATTCTGTCGCTGGCGGATGCGGTTGATCCCGAGGCTCAGTTCAGGCCTGTCAGCGGCGCCGGCGATGACTCGCTCCTGGGACGCCACCCGGATCCGCGCCGACGCTGCTCGCAGGTCCTCGCTGCACGCCAAGGCCCGCTCGATGGCTGCGTCCAGTCCCGGGTCGCCGAAGTATGCCCACCATTTCGCGGAGGCGGCCGGGGCGGTCGTCTCGGCCGCGTGCCAGTGGTCCGGCACCGGCACCCGCAGGTCGTGCACGGGGATCGGCACCGGCTTGGAGCATGCGCCCAGCGCCAGCCCGACGGCCACGAATAGGTGCGGAGCGCGCGTCATTGGGCGACCTCCGCATGAGCGGAAAGTCCCGCGATCGCACCCGCGGGGAACTGCGCTGCGGGCGCGCTTCGCATTCCGGCTGCCACGAATCGCACCATGGCATCCAGCGTAGCCTTGTCGCTGTCGCTGGCCTCGGGACCAAGTCTGGGCAAGCAGGTTCTCGTCGGATTGAGCAAGGTATGCACCATCACGCCGATCGCGAAGTGCAGCCGCAGGCCCACCTCCTCCTCGCCGAGTTCGGGCAAGGCGCGCTGGAACGCCTCGTGGAAGCGGGACAGGACTTGCGAGAACTCCTCGCGGAATGTCGACTCCAGATATTCCGCCGGTTCGGAGTAGAACCGAGCGCAGAGGCGCATGAAATCATAGCCGCGCTGGGGCTCTCGCGCCAGCCGCAGGGCGGGCGCGAACAAGGCCGTGAGCAGCTCTTCCACGGATGGCTGCCCGCGTTCTTGGTACGTGTCCAGAAGCTGGATGCGTTCCCGGTTGACAGGCCGGATGCGCCGAGCGAAGACCGCCTTGGTGACCTCCTCCTTGGAGCCGAAATGGTAGTGTGCCGCGGCGATGTTCACGCCCGCCTCCGCCGTTAGCGAACGCAGGGACACGCCATCGACGCCCTTCTCGCTGAAGAGCCTCTCGGCAGTGTCAAGGATCAGTTCCTTGGTCTCCTTGGCGTTCGGCATGGATTCAATCAAACGTTTGAATTAATTCTACGCACAGAAGACAGCGACTGTCAAGCGCTACCGCCTGAAGGGCGAAAGAATGATGCGTACGGCCCGCGTGGCGGGGATTGTTGTTGATGGATCTCGCCCGTCAACGCAGAGATGGTGTAGACGGATTCGGGGCGCTTGCTCGCCGCTTTAGGTGTGTGCGGATCTCAACGGATCGCCTACATTCGGTGGGGCCTCAGCGGGCATTCGAAGGACGCTTGAACGGCACCGATGACGAAATGGCCAGAACGCTAGCGCCGCAGGTATTCGGTGAGGATTGAGGGGGGCGGGGGTGGGGGGCCCGGCATCTCGACCGGGCCAATCGTCCTAATGGTCCTGACGGCCTCGTTCGCCCCATCGATCCAGAACCACGCAGTGATCCAGATTGCCGAAGCGGCCAACAAGATTGCGGCCCGGAGCCGGGTCGTCAGCCAAAGGAAGCGCATCGGGCGGAATAGCGCAACGATGCACGGAATCACCACGACAGCCAAGACCAACCCGTCCGATAGCTGCTTGGCGACCACGAGCAGGACAATGCTCTCGGGGGACAGGGAGATCACCCACTTCTCGAACGCAGTCAGGTTGTCGTACATCGGGCTAACAGCTTACACGCCAGAATCACCCCCATATCCATCCGCAAAATTTCTGCATTGCTATACGCAGAAGTTCCGCAGCCTACAGTCAGCCTGCGCCGCAGAACGGTCATAGGGCGGAGGAGTGCTCGCATGTCAGCCATCCCGCGCTCTGTCAGCCAGTCGAGCCTAGATCTCGCGGGTGCGGGCGCCCAAAAAGCCCCCGCAGCTTCGTCCGAACGATCGTTGGGCGGATCTGAGGATGTCCCGGGACCTGCCTGTTTCCGGACGCGAGCGGGGAAGCGGCAAGTCTCGGCCTTGCCGGCTCGTTCGGGGAAAGGACCGCCAAGGGACTGACTGGAGGGATTGCCACTAGCGCAGCGGACCGTCTCAGCTTCCGGATAGATCGTGGTTGATTTGCCAGTTCACGCCGAACCTGTCGGTGAGAGATCCGAAATAGGAGCCCCAGAAAGTGTCCTGCAGGGGCATCGTCACCGATCCGCCGTCCGACAGCCTCGCGAACGTGCTGTCGGCCTCTTCCCGGCTGCCCGCGTGGACAGTGATGGAAAAATTGTTGCCGATCACGGCGGGCGGCCCGAAGGTCGGGGCAGTGTCGCTGCCCATCAGGACGCTGGAGCCGACAGGCAGCGAAACGTGCATGATGCGGTCCAGATATTCCTCCGGCACGCCCATCTCCGGCGGACCGTCCCTAAACGTCTGGACTATCCGGAAGTCGCCCCCGAGGGCCGAGCGATAGAACTCGAAGGCCTCGCGGCAATTGCCGTCGAACTTGAGATAAGTGTCGAGCTTCATGGTTGCTTCCATCGTCGCATGAGCCGCTCTCGCCTTTTGTGCGGGCCACGGGCGTCGTGCCGATTCTTGCTTCGGGGGGGCAGCCCGGGATGGGCCGGAATTCGTTCCGGCATCGAACCGGAGGAACCCACGAACGTCTCGGGTGCCCGATTACGCGCGGCTACCTAGCCTTCTTGTGCTTCGACGGCAGGCCCGCGAGCGGCTGAGATCCCTGCTTCCGGAATTGGACTACGCGTGCGCGGCGCTGGGGCGGGGCATCACTCCGCGCGCGCATCCGCCCTGTCCTCAGCCCGGGCGCCGCTGAGAGCGTTGACCATCGCGTAGTTCCCCTCGTGACAGGCGTACTCGTAAATCTTGTAGTCGGTCAGGCGCGGCATGGACCGCACGGCGCTCCAAGGCTGCGTATAGGTCGCAGGATCATCGATGGAGAATTCGTTGAGGATCGTGTCTTCAGCGACCCGCGTGAAGCGTTCCACCGCTCGCAGGTCCTTGGACGACGGGAACCGGTGGTGCGTCTTGTCGCTGAAGTTGCCGGTCTCTACAACCAGCGTGTCACCCTCCCAGCGACCGCGCGAATCGCCGTTCCACTGGCGGATGTGTTCGCCCAGGCGCGGCCGCCCGTCGAGCGGGATGATGCGCACGTCGTGGATGTTCTCGACCAAGATCGCCACGTAGTCTGGCGTCTGGACGATCAGATAGGTGTTGTTGTATCCGGTGGACACCGGCGGTACGCCGTGGTACGTGATGCACCGCATCCAAGGGGTGAAGTTGAGCCACGAGTCGGGCCGCCCGCTATAGCGACGCGACCTGTCGGCGGCTCGCGCCTTCCCTTGCGGCGTTAGCGGGGGCAGGCGTCCGTTGGGCGGATCGACGATCAGCGAGGTCCGCGAACTCGGGTCCACGCGCCCCTTGTCGAACCAGTGCGCGTTGTAGGAACCGATCACTCCAGGGACATGCGGGCGCTCCGCATGGGCCGCCTCGTTGCGGGCGACGGCCTCTTCCGCGGTAAAGAACTCCCGCTCGCGAAACTGGGTCGGCCGCTGGAGCGGCGTGAGCGAGGCGTAGGACCAAGTGCCTCGCAGGTCCGGGTCGCCCCACGCAGTGCGCGGCATCTCCCATGCCTCGCGGCTTGCCTGATCTCCGGCTGCGGGCGCCGGCTCGGCCGCGGCGGATTGAGCGCCTAGCGGCGCGGCCGCCAGCCAAGTCGCCAAGACGGGCAGCAAGAAGGCGCGGTGTGCGGCAGAGGGAAGGCTGTTCATGAGATCCTGCCAGATTGCATCCAGAGTTTCGCACCAGCGGAGGCGGGTTTGCAAGGGCTTGAGAGCAACCCAGCAAGATCGAACTGTCCGCGCCGGGCCACTGCCACGATGTTGGAATGATGGCAGCCGATCGGCTGTCCCGGCGATGCTACGCGGCCGGAGCCGCTGGCGGGGCTGCCTTGGTACTGCGACTGCCGGACGCTGCCCGATCGTCCGTGGGCCCGATGACCAGCACGAATTCGCCCTTTTGTGACGGCCGGGCCGACAGCGCCTCGAGAACGGAGTTGGCCGGCCCGCGCAGGACTTCCTCGTGCAGCTTGGTCAGTTCCCGGGCTATGGCGATCCTGCGCGAGCCCCCCAGCAGCTCGCAGGTGTCGGCCACCGCCGCGAGGATGCGGTGCGGTGCTTCGTAGAAGACGGTCGAGCTGTCGGATCGTTCTAGCGATCGGATCGCCGCTCTGCGCTTCGCGCTCTTCGATGGCAGAAAGCCCTTGAACGCGAAGTCGTGAGAGGGCAGCCCCGAGACGGACAGCGCCGCCACGGCGGCGCTGGGACCTGGAACGGGCACGACCCGGACCCCGCGATCGATGGCGGCCCGAACTACCCGAAAACCCGGATCCGCGATCAGGGGCGTGCCCGCGTCGCTGACCAGCGCGATGGATTCTCCGGCCGCGGCGCGTTCGGCCAATTCGGTCGCGCGCCGGGCCTCGTTGTGATCGTGGCAGCTGACCAGCGGCTTGCTGATCTGGAAGTGCTTCAACAGGCGGCCGGTGCGGCGCGTGTCCTCGCAGGCGACGAGGCTGACTTCGCCCAGGATCCGCAACGCGCGCAAGGTGATGTCTTCTAGGTTGCCGAGCGGCGTGGCGACCAAATAGATCACGCCCGCTGCGGCGGCTCCCCCGCTCTGCCCTGCGTCAAGATTGCTCACGGCCGTGCGGACAGCGAGTTGGAGAAGAGCCACTGCAGCATCTCGGGCTCTGTGTCGCAGCGGTCGCTGCTGCACTTGGTGCTGCCGTTGTCGCCGCCGGAGACCATCTTTCCTCCCACGCTATGGGCATCCCCGACCCAGGTTGTCAGCTTGAAGTTGCCGCCGAGCTGCGTCATCGTGGCGAACAGCTTCTCCGCGCGTTCGTACGGGGCAACGGTGTCACCGTCCCCGTGAAACGCCCAGATCGGCACGTCCTTAATCAGGGACGCGTCGATGAATTCGTCGTGCTCACCGCGGCCTGTCCCCGCCGAAGGTGACGCCGCGGCGAAGTAGGCGGGATCGAGCTGCAGCAGGATAAACGATCCGTGCCCGCCCATCGAATGCCCCAGCAGGTAGATCCTGTCTAGATCGGCAGCAGGCAGCGAGGCGACGATCGCCTTGATCTTCTCCAGGTGCGCGGCATCCCAGATTCGCGTTGACTGCGGTGCAAGCACATAGCTCGGGTATTGCTTCCGCCTTGCCTCGTCGGCTAGGAGCCCGGTCCAGGCCCGCAGCTGTCTGCGGTTGTCCGTGCCCCTGCCGGCGCCGCCGTGCAACGACACGATGACCGGATAGAGCTTGCCGTCGTCGACCGTGAGTGGCCGCATGAGGCGGTACGGCATCTCCTCGTCAGCGTGAGGCTCGTAATTGTCGATCCAAGCCGCCGCGCCCGCGTCCTCCGGTGCCTGCGCGCTCGCTAGCGAGGCGCTCGCTGCGAGAAAGGCGGCTGCCGCAGCCGAGAAGATTCGGATCAGAATCTGATTGTGCATGTGGGGCTCCTAGACGCGCTTGGCCCAATCATACGCTTGGTCGGGGCCTTTGACCTCTACATATATGGCGGGCGGCCGCGGTGACTGTGGGCGCTGCCGGCAAGTCCGGCGGGCGTTTCCGCTGCGCGGCTGCACCGGCCGACCATGCCGGATCGGCCCCGTCCCGGGCCTACCCTTCGAATCCCCCGGCCTGCTCGAATGCGTGGCCGAGGTTCAGCATCGTCTGCTCTTGGAAGTGGTTGGTCAGGATCTGCATGCCGACCGGCAGCCCTTCCCGGGTCGTGCCGCAAGGCACGCTCATCCCGGCGATGCCTGCCAAGCTGCCCGTGATGGTATAGATGTCCGACAGGTACATTTGCAGCGGGTCGCTGGCCTTCTCGCCGAGCTTGAACGCGGGAAACGGTGAGACCGGCGTGATGATCGCGTCGACTGTCTCGAACGCTTCCGCAAAATCCCGCGCGATCAGCGCGCGAACTTCCTGCGCCTTGCGGTAGTAGGCGTCGTAGTAGCCGGAACTGAGCACGTACGTGCCGAGAATGATCCGGCGCGTCACCTCCGGGCCAAAGCCCTCGGCCCGGGAGTTGCGGTACATCTCGCGCAGCGTGCCGGAGCCCTCCGAACGGCGCGAGTACCGCACGCCGTCGTACCGCGCCAGGTTGGAACTCGCCTCGGCCGTGCAAATCAGGTAATAGCTCGCGATCGCGTACCGAGTGTGGGGCAGGCTGATCTCTACGGGCTCGCAGCCCAGGCCTCGCAGCAGGTCCACGCCAGCCTGCACCTTGGTCCCCACCGCGTGCTCTAGGCCTTCGCCGTAGTACTCCTTCGGAATGCCGATCTTCAGCCCCCGCACCTGCGTGTTCAGTTCGCCCGCGTAATCAGGCACCGGCGCGCTGGCTGCCGTCGAATCCAAGGGGTCCGGGCCGGCAATGGTCCCCAGCAGCAGGGCCGAGTCCTTGACGGTCCGGGAAAACGGGCCGATGTGGTCCAGCGAGCTTGCGAACGCCACCAAGCCATAGCGCGACACGCGGCCGTAGGTGGGCATGATGCCCACGGCTCCGCAGAACGATGCCGGCTGGCGGATCGAGCCGCCGGTGTCGGAGCCGAGCGAGATCGGCGCGTAGCCGCCCGCGACAGCGGCCGCCGACCCGCCGCTCGAACCGCCCGGAACCCGATCCGGCGCAGCCGGATTGCGCACGGGGAAGAATGCCGAGTTCTCATTCGACGAGCCCATTGCGAATTCGTCGCAGTTTGTCTTGCCGACGATCACGGCCCCGGCTCGCTCGACCCGTTCGATGGCCGTGGCGTCGTAGGGCGCCACAAATCGCTCCAGCGCGCGCGACGCACAGGTGGTCTTCTCGCCCCGGGTCATGATCACGTCCTTGACCGCCAGCGGCACGCCGGCCAGGGGACCGATCTCCGCTCCGGCGGAAAGCTCGGCGTCGACCCTGTCAGCGGCTGCCAGGGCACGCTCCGGGGTGAAGCTGAGGTACACGCCCGAGGCCCGGTTCTCGGCTTCGGCCACGCGCAGGGCCTCTCGCGCCAGCTCGCGCGCGCTGAAGCGCTTGGCCCGCAGCCCGGCCCCGATCGAGTCGACGGTCAGTTGCTTGAAGTCGTCCATCTCGTCCCTCAGCGCTCGATCACGCGCGGCACCTTGAAGTGGCCCTCGCCCGGCAGGGGCGCGCACCGCAGGGCGGTCTGTTGGTCAAAGCTCCGGCCTTGCTCGTCCGTCCGCAGTTGCGCGGCGTTGCCCTCGTGCAGGACTTGGGCCATCGGCTCGACTCCGCTGGTGTCCAGCTCGTTGAGCTGGTCGACGTACGAGAGGATCTCTTCGAGGTCCCGGGTGTAGCGCTCGATGTCGGCCCCGCTGAGGCGCAGGTTGGCCAGCGCGGCGATGTGTTGGACTTCTTCCGGTGTGATCTTCATGACTTGCGTCGGCGCCCCGCTGTGCCCTTCGGCGGACGCCGGGAGATTGGCTTGCGCGGGCGCGCGGGCTCTTCGGGCGCCTCCAGCTGGAACTCGATCCGGGTCACTGCCCTGGATCCCGTTTCCTGCTGGAGCAGCGAAACGATCTGCCGCTGCATCGGTCCGAACTCTTCCAGCCAGGCCGCGTCCGAGACCTGCACGAACAGGGTGGGGGGCCGCACTCGGACCGGCTCGGAGTGGCTCGCCAGCAGCGGGCCGACCGCCTCGGGCCAGTAGGCCCTGATCAAGTCCAGCTGCCAGCGGACGGTGTCGGGCGTGCCTTGGAACAATCGGGGAAGGATGCTCTTGGCCTGCTCCATCCGCGCCTGCTAGGCCATTCTATGGGAATTATGTACGAAAGTGGCGAAACACCATCGCACACGGTTCTGGCACAACGCACGGCGCAACCGCCCGCGTTAGCGTGCCGCCGGGAACGGTCTTCACCGCATTTCCCGCCCGACATTCACCGTTTGGCTTCATGACTACAGGATAACATCCCTAGCGCCACTTTCGTACATGATTCCGCACTCTATCGCAGCCTTTGCCGCGCCGCCTCGAAGGCCGCGGGGCGCGGAGCGGATTCTGCGCGCCGGGCGACTTCCGTATAATGAAAGGGCCAGCCGGGCGAAACCATCGGTTTTGCTTGGCCGTTCGCCATGAAACTGCATTCTTGGAGTCAGGTTGCGTCGGAGGATCTCAGCGCGACGGTCGCGCGGCGCGTTATCCACAGCGAGCGCATGACCACCGCGCGGATCCGTTTGAAGAAAGGTGCCGTGGTGCCGCGTCACAGCCACGAGAACGAGCAGATCAGCCATGTCCTCGAGGGATCGGTGCTGTTCCAGTTCGACGATCGCGAGATCACTGCCAGGGCCGGAGACTTGGTGGAGATCGCTTCTCACGAGCCTCACCGCGTGGAGGCCCTCGAGGACTCGCTGGCGATGGATGTCTTCCAGCCCGTGCGGCAGGACTGGATCCAAGGCGACGATGGCTACCTCAGGAATCCCTCAGGTTCCTGATCGCGTAATTCAGTAAGGACTGCGGAAACTCAGCGCCCCTGCCGCCTCAGTCGCGGCCGCATAGATCGCGCGGCGATTGCAACAACGAAGCTATGGACTTGGGAATTCAGGATCGGGTGGCGATCGTCACCGCCGCCAGCCGCGGCATGGGCAAGGCGATCGCGGAAGCGCTGGCGGCCGAGGGCTGCAAGTTGGCCATCTGCTCGCGCGATTCGAGCGCCATCGCCGCAGCCGCCGAGGAGATTCGCGGCGGGCACGGGACGGCGGTCTTCCACAAGGCCGTAGACGTGAGCGACATCGATGCCCTGCGGGCCTTCGTGGCAGAGGCGCGCGCAGCCCTGGGGCCGGTCAGCATTGCCGTCGCCAATGCCGGCGGCCCGCCCGGCGGCCGCTTCGAGAATTTCGGCGCCGAGGACTGGCAGGCCGCTTTCCGCCTCAATTTCCTGAGCACCTGGGCCCTGATCGAGTCCGTCCTGCCCGACATGCGGGCCCAGCGCTGGGGACGCGTGGTCTCGCTGACCTCGACGTCGGTGCGGCAGCCGATCGAGGGCTTGATCCTGTCCAACGGAGTGCGCGCCAGCGTGGTCGGCATGCTCAAGACACTTGCCGCTGAATACGGGCCGGAGAACATCCTCTTCAACAACGCCGGTCCCGGATTGATCGCGACCGACCGCCTGCTCAGCATCGCGCAGCGGCGGGCTGACGCCGCCGGGATCGGCCGGGACGAGATGATCGAGCGGCTCGCCAGCCAGACGGCGCTGCGCAGGGTCGGCCAGCCGCAAGAGTTCGCCGCCGCGGTGGCGTTCCTGTGCTCCGAGCGGGCGAGCTACGTCACGGGCTCGTCCTTGATGATCGATGGCGGCTTGGTGAAGGCAGTCTGAAACGGGGCGGGATGAGCGTGGAGCGATTCAAGGTGCGGGTCTTGGCTGCGCTGGCGGGCGCCCTGGCGCTGGCACTGGCTTTGGCGCCGGGTCAGGTTCCGGTCCAGATCAGCGCCAGCGGGCCGCAGTGGGTGAACAACCACGGCGCGCGGCTGATCATCGGCCAGAAGAGCTTCACCCGCCAGGATCCGATCTCCAGCCGCGAGGTGCTTGGGGCGGCGCAAGGCGTCGCGTACGTGGGCAACCGGCTCTTCGTGGCCGATGGCAACCGGCTCGGCGCGCGCCCGGTCAACAACCGCATCCTGATCTACAACAACGTCGACGGCTTCGTGCCGGAGCCCGACCTGCTGCTGCCCCAAGACTCGCTCTGCCCGGCTTGCGTCGGGCTCCCGGACATCGTGCTGGGGCAGCCCGACTTCGACACCACCGCGTCTTCGGACTTGCCCGACGTGGCCGGCCTCAACAATCCATCCGCCGTGCACAGCGACGGAGTCGTCTTGGCGGTCGCCGACACCAACAACAACCGCGTCCTGCTGTGGAACCCGATCCCGGCTGTCAATGGCGCGCCTCC
Source organism: Alphaproteobacteria bacterium (assembly GCA_965220745.1). Classification (GTDB taxonomy): domain Bacteria; phylum Pseudomonadota; class Alphaproteobacteria; order UBA828; family UBA828; genus WTGU01. The sequence continues at coordinate 126,123 of CBDCQT010000006.1, forward strand.
GGACGTCGTGCTCGGCCAGTCCGATTTCAGCGGTTTCTCTCCAGAGACCTCGGCCACCGGCATGCGCGGGCCGCAGGGCGTTTGGCTCGATGGCGGCCGCCTGTTCGTGGCCGACACCCAAAACAGCCGGATCCTGATCTGGAACACGATCCCGACCTCGAACGGCCAGGCGCCGGACCTCGTCCTGGGCCAGCCCGACCTGGACACGCGGCACGAGGCGGACCTGACCCAGGGCGTCTACGATCCGGACGACAAGCACCTGCTCGACCCGGTCAGCGTGACAGTCTCGCAGGGGCGCCTGTTCGTCGCCGATCTGGGCTTCAACCGGATCATGATCTATCACGCGGTGCCGACGCAGAGCTTTGCCAGCGCGGACGTGGTGATCGGGCAGCCCGACTTCGCCTCCAGCGAGCCCAACAACGCCGCTGCGCTCTGCGATCCGATCGGGCCGCTCGACGACGACGGAAGTCGCAGCGAGAACGAGACCCCCCCGACCAACGTACCGCTGGTGATCCCGCTGCCTCCCCAGCGCCCGGAGCTGGATCCCGACGAGGTGCGCTACCCGCGCCGGTGCGCCGGGACGCTGAACTTCCCGCGCTTCGCGCTGGTCGTGGACGAGCGTCTGTTCGTGGCCGACGCGGGCAACGACCGCATCTTGGTCTACAACCAGATCCCGACTGCGCACGGCGCCAAGGCCGACTTGGTGATCGGCCAGCCGAACTTCGTGCAGCTCACCGAGTCCGAGGGGCCGGGGAGCATCCGCTCGCCGGCGGCCATGGCCTATGACGGCCAGAATCTTTTCGTCGCCGATCCCTTCACGCGCCGCGTCTTGGTCTTCACGCCGGGCGGGGACATGATCGATCTCAACGGTGTTCGCAACTCCGCGGCCGTCAGCATCCGCAGCCGCGGGCACCTGGAGTTCGACCAGAACCTGCCGGTGGACATTTCCGACACGCCCGAGGACGAATCCCGGCAGGCGCCCGTGCTGCCAGGCGGCGAGGAGATCAAGATCACCCTGGACGGCTCGGAGCTTTTCTATACGACTGTCGAAGGCGAGACGGCCGAGAATGTCCGCGACAAGGTCGTGAGCATGATCAACGCCGACCCGAACCTGGCGGTGACGGCAGCGCCCGGGCTGGGCGTCGGACGCCATGCCACGGGCGAGATCCGCTTCGGGGGCGAGGCGCGCGCTGGCGACGAGGTGACGCTGGACATCAACGGTCGCAAGTACTCCTACGTCGTGCCCGAGGGCGACATCCCGGAGCGATTCGTCGACCGGCTGAATTTCTTGGTGGATAACGCGGACGACCCCGAGGTGATCGTCGAGCGTCGGATCGACCAGATCGAGACGCTCGAGATCGTCCATCGGGAGGTGGGCCCGATCGGCAACAGCCTGCCGTTCTCGATCAGCATCACTCCCGGCTCGCCCACGACGGCCGAGGTGACCGGTCCCACGCTTTCTCGCGGCACGGTCAGCTATCGTGCAAGCCTGCGCGCCAAGCGCGAGGGTCCGACCGGCAACTGGATCAGCGTGGAGGTGCGCAACGCCGGCAGCGAGCTGCAGACCAGCACCTCGGGGTCCCGGCTGACCGGCGGATCGGACGCCCGGGACATGCCGCCCGGGACGATTGCGTCGATCTTCGGAAGAGACTTGGCGAGCGAGACCGCCAGCGTCTGGGAGCGCACCTCGCTGCCAGCCCGGCCCGAAGAGGGCCTTCCGACCGATCTCGCAGGCGTGCAGGTACTCGCCAACGGCCGCCTGGCGCCGCTGCTGATGGTCTCGCCGACGCAGATCAATTTCCAGATTCCGTGGGAACTCGAGGGCACGGGCCACAGCTTCTACGTGCGGCGCGCCATGCCCGACGGCAGCGTGCGCGTCTCGGCCGCCAAGGCCACGCAGTCCGTGCGTGCCGGGCCGGGCTTGTTCGCGATTGAGGGCCCGGAGCCGCGCCACGGCATCGCCGTCCACGCAACTGGCGTTGCGGAGGGCTCGATCGCAGTGACGGTGCCCGACCGGCCCCGCGACGACGATCCGAACAACGACGCCACCGAGAACCGCCAGCTGACCCAGGAGGGCGCGGAGGGCCGGATCGTCATCAATGGCCGGGAGTACTACTACCGCTCGCCCGGGGACGAGAGCCCCGAGGCCATGCGCGACAACTTCATCGAGCTGATCAACGCGGGCGACGGCGATCCGGACGTGATCGCCGAAGCGGGCACGAGAAGCTTCTTCTCCGCCCGCGCCGATTTGGAGTTCGAGGGCGAGCCCAAGGCGGGCGACACGGTGTCGGTCACCGTGCGGGACCGCACTTACAGCTATACGCTCACCGAGCAGGACGTTGCAGATCCGGAAATCGCGCTCTTGATCATGCGCAACATCCTGGTGCGCTCGATCAATTCCGGCGTCGGGGATCCGGAAGTGACATCGCGCGTGCTGCAAGAAGTGGGATCGGTGAAGCTGCAGATCGTGGCGCGCTCGCTCGGTGTCGATGGCAACGAGATTCCGTACAGCTACGAGGTAGTCTCCGATGGCGGCATCGAGGTCAGCACGAACCGCGAGAACGGCTTCCTGGAAGATGGCAACACTCCGCCGGTGGTAGTCATCAAGGCTAGGGAGGCGGGCAAGCAGGGCAACGCGATCACCTACGCGGCACAGGGCACGGAAGTGCCGGACGACGATCCGAACACCCCGGACACGAACGAGCGCACCGAGGCCGAGGTCTTCTTGACGCTCTCGGCGCGAGGCTCGCACCTGTGCTGCGGCAACGAGCCGATGTCCCTGATCACGCAGGACAATCCGCTGGTGCCGGGCGAGGAGATCATCGTCTTCGCCACCGGGCTCGGCCTGACCGACAACCAGGACGCGATCGCAACCGGCCAGCCGACCCCTGCCGGGACGTTGGCGAAGGTGCCGCTGGTGGCGGACGATTTCGTCTCCTCGCAGTTCGGAGGACGCACGGCCCAGGTGGAGTTCGTCGGCTTGATGGAGGGCACGGTCGGCGTCTATCAGGTCAACCTGCTGACTAACACGGACCTGGCCGACAATCCGGCGACGCCGCTGTGGATCGCCCAGCAGTTGTTCATCAGCAACGTGATCACGCTGCCGGTGAAGAACCTGGTACCGCGCCCGCCGCCGGCCTTCTAGCAGCCAGGCAGCGGCGCGATCATATGCGTCGGGCTCCGTCCCGGGATCAGAAGACGAGCCGCAGGCCGAGCTGGCCCTGGAACTGACCGCTGGGGATGACGCCCCGCGCCTGGTTGGCGCTGGACGAGCGCTGGTTGCCGTTGAAGTTCACGAGGTTGGCCCGGTTGCCGACGTTGTACATCTCCCACATCACGTCCGCCCTGATGTCCTCGCTGATGACGAACTTCTTCGTCAGCCGCAGGTCCCACCGGAAGAAGTTTCCGCCACGGCCTGCCCAGGCGCCGACTCCCGCCGGACGGTCGTTGCGCAGGAAGTCGAAGTTGTCGTCGTTGCCGGTCGTGATGTCGTAGGGCGGCGCGCTGTTGGCTGTGAGGATCGACGACAGCTGTACGTCGCGGGGCAGCCGGTAGATGAAGTTGCCCGTGAAACGGTGCCGGACGTCGTTCTCGGTCGGGCCGAAATTGGCCTCGCCGTGCTTGATGTGCGGCGAGGTCCAGTCGAAGTCTCTCGCCGAGCCGAGCGTGTAGCCGGCCAGAAAGCCGAAGTCCCGCGCGAGGCGCTTCTCGAGCCGGAAACTCAAGCTGTTGATGTGCAGCCGGTTGGTGAAGTCGGCGACCTGGATCCGCAGGCAGCCCGCGCTGTTGGAACTCAGGTTGGCCGCCGTTGCCGGCAGCCCCAACTGGGCAACGATCTGGCGGGCGAACGGGCACACCCGCTCCGACGCCGCTGTGGCCCCTGGCAGCGGCGCGTTCGGCTCCCATGGGGTCGACAGGCCCGATCCCCAGTCGTAGTTCAGGCCCAGTATGTGCACGAAGTCGACCGAAGCGGCCAGGTCCCGCTTGATCCCGTACTGGAAGCCCGCGTGGGACTGCTGGGTGTAGGGCGTGTTCATCCGCGGCGAAGGCGCATCGGGTGTCCCGCCGACGCTGGCGCCTCCCGGCAGCAGCGACGTCGCGGTCCGGTTCGGGAAGCTCCCTTCGATGAGCGCCCTCTGCGCCGCATTCGAGGCGTCCAGCTGCGTTCCGGAAATCAACAGCCCGTTGTAGCTCAGGACCCGGCTGCGGAGCGTGCTCGTGTTGACCCGGTCGTGGAAGACGCCATAGCTGGCCCGGGCCACCGCGTGACCCTTTCCGGTCAAGTCCCAGGAGAAACCGAACCGCGGCGACAGGTCCAGTGCATCCTCCACCCCCGGACGCCAGTCCCTCACCGGCAAGGCGCCACGCTCGCCCAGCGCCACCGCAACCCAGACATCCTCCGGCCGGTCCCGCGAGAAACCCGGCTGTTCGAACGCGTCCGGTCCGCCGATAGACGCCACGCCGTCCACATCCAGATAGGTCCGCTTGTCCCAGCGCAGCCCCATGTTGATCGTGAAGCGTGGCGTCACGCGCCACGCGTCGTTGATGAACGCGGCGTAGGAGGCCACGTCTCGGCGGATGCTGATGAACTGCGGCTGCGTTGAACTGCCGTTCTCGAACGGCAGGTTGAAGTTCGCCGTGTAGCGGTCCGGCAGCGTCGCCGTATCGGATGGGAACCGGTAGACCCCCTGGAAATCCACGTTCGCGTCGGCCGTGGCCAGGACCCGGTTCGATTCCCCGCCCCACTTCAACGAGTGGTTGCCCCGCTCCCAGCTCATCGTGTCAGAGAAGATCCAGTTCGCTTGGACCCGGCCCTGCGGGACGTCGCCAGCCGTTCCGAGGTCGACCGAGGGAAAGTCCAGCGTCGGCAGGAACCGTCCGCTCGCACGGGCCTGCAAGTCTCGGAACAGCCGCTGGATCGAGCGGTTCGCCCGGAATTCGTTGACGATTCTGCTGCCGATGAGCGACGTCAGGCTCGCCGTTGCGTAATAGGAGCTGCGCACGTCGTCGAACCCGTGATCGGCTCCGATGGCCTGCCCGGTCCGCTTGTTGGTGAACTCTCGGTCGTCGTACAGGTACATGACGTTCAATGTGTGCCGCGGATGCAGGTTGAGCGTGAACTTGCCCAGCGCGTTCCGCTCGTCCAGCGACAGCGGCAGCGCCCCGGACGTGTCGTAGCCAGCGTTCAGGGAATCCACGAACGCCTTCACTGAGTCTGGAATCGTTACGTGCGTGCTGTTCTCGTCCGTGCGGCGTTCGATCGATCCGAAGTAGAACGCCTTGTGCCGCACGAACGGGCCGCCAACAGTGACGCCGTACTGCTGCGTCCGGAACGGCGGCGGGTTGGCGTCCGGCACTGCTTCGCCGCGGACCACCCGGAAGGGATCCTTGTCGAAGGCGTCGTCGCCGATGAAGTAAAAGCCGCTGCCGTGGATGTCGTTGCCTCCCGACTTCACCACGACATTGATCGCCCCCGAGCCGGTCCGGCCGAACTCGGCCGAATAGCCCGCCGACAACACCTGGAACTCCTGGATCGCTTCCTGCCCCAATCGCGTCCGGGTCGCCTCGGAAAGGTCCGAACCGCCCATCGTTACCTCGTCGTTGAAGTCCACGCCTTCCAGCCACACCGACTTGTTCCGTTCGTCCATGCCGTAGAAGCTGACGGAATCGCTGTTGCCGCTGCTGGCTGAGCTCTGGTCCACGGTCACGCCCGGCGACAGCAGCATCAGATCCATGAAGTCGCGGCTCTTGGTCGGCAGTTCCTGCACTCGCTGGTTGGCCACCACAACCTGGATCGTGTTCTCCGTCGGCTGCACCAGCGGCACTGCCCCGGTCACCGTGATCGAATCGGAGGCCGGCCCCACATCCAGCTCGAAATCGACTTTCGTCGTGCCGCCCACGGCCAGCGCCACCGACGGCCGCGTCACGGTCTGAAAGCCGGGAAACTCCACCGTCACGGAGTAGTTGGACGGAGGCAGTCCCGAGAACCGGAACGCTCCCGCGTCGTTGGTCAACGTCTCCCGCGTCGCGCCGGTCGCGTTGTTACTCACGCTCACGGTTGCTCCCGGCACGAACCCTCCCGATACGTCCGCCACGTCGCCTAGGATCGACCCCGATGTGGACTGCGCAGTTGCCGAAGGCATCGCCAACGGGACAACGCACAATACCGTAGCCATGCGTATCCGTTGTCCTAGCCTATTCAAATGTATTCAACTCCATTAGCTAACGTTGCGAGCATAGCACTCCGGTCCAACGATCTGTGTCGGCCGCGTCCGCTGTCCGCGATCAGCTTGTCGCTGTGCTCCCGGATCCGTCTCGTCGACGCCGCGCTGCGTTGGAGGGCCGCGGGCAGACTGCCGAAACAGCCGATCAGCGGCATATCATCTGTCAGGATCGCCTTCTCGATTCGGGCAAATTCCCGGAGGGTCGAAGGGACGCGGCCTCGAATGCAGAAACGGCGGCCGGTCGGGGCCTGCGAGGCTGGCCTAGAAGCGAACGGGAGCTCTGCCTAGATGTGCCACTCGATGCGATCGCGGTTGAACCGGGTGCGCACCTTGCGGGCGCCTTCGCGCGGCTCGGCCTTGTCCCGCGCCCAGTCTTGGAAGGCTTCTTCCAGCTCCTCGGCGACCGCTGGGTGGTCAGACGAAAGATCCTTCGATTCCGCAGGGTCTTTGTCCACATCGTACAGGCGCGTCAGGCCTCCGGCCATCAGCAGCTTCCAGGAGCCGCGCCGCACGGCGGCGTTCGGACCCGACCGCCAGACTAGGTGCTCGTGAGGCGCGCCGGCTGCCGCCCCCTCGAGGAATGGCAGCAGATCCACGCCGTCGAGCGCCGGCGGGGCGGAGGTGCCGGCGGCCGCCAACGCAGTGGGGACGATGTCCAGCGAGCTGACCGGATGCTCGAATCGGACTCCGGCGCCGAGCCGCCGGGGCCATTGCAAGACGTACGGCACGCGGATGCCGCCTTCGTACAAATTGCGCTTGTGCCCGATCAGAGGGTGGTTGCGCCTGCCGTCCACATCGCTTTGCTCGGCCGCGCCGTTGTCGCTGATGAAGACTACGAGGGTGTTCTCCTCCAGGCCGTGCTCGCGCAACTTGGCCAGCACGGCCCCGACCCAGTCGTCGAGCGCGCTGATCATCGCCGCATAGATCCGCGCCGTCTCGTTTTCGATCTCGGGAAAGCGACTGTAGTATTTGTCGATCGTCTGGATCGGGCCGTGCGGAGCGTGGAACGCAAGGTAGAGGAAGAACGGCTCGTCTTTGTGAGCCTCGACGAACTCGACTCCGGCGCGTCCCAGCCGATCCGTCAAGTACTGCTCGAAGGGGAGAGGATCCCTTCCTAGGAACAATGAGCGCGCCCGCCCGGATCCATCTGGCGCGCCAGCGTCCTCGTGGCCGGGCGCGATCCTGGCGTTCGGCCAGTCCGAATCGACGAAGCGCGAGCCGGACGGCATGCCGAGGAAGTAGTCGAAGCCGCGGTCCAGCGGGTGATACCCGTCGGACATGCCAAGCTGCCATTTGCCTACCGCCCCGGTGGCGTAGCCGGCCTGCTTCAGAGCTGTTGCCAGCGACGTCTCGCTCTTGGGCAGCGACTTGGGGGGGGCGTTGACGGGCGGCACGGTCTGGGAGTTGAGTTCCTTGCCCCAGCGTTGCTGGTAGCGCCCGCTAAGCAGAGCGGGCCGCGAGGGGTTGCAAACCGGCGCCGTGACATAGCCCGATGTGAAGCCGACGCCGTTGGCTGCGATGGAGTCGATGTTCGGAGTCGGGATGTCGCCGCCATACCACGAGACGCTGCCGTAGCCGAGGTCATCGGCGAACAACACGACGATGTTGGGAGGTCGCTCCGGTGCAGCAGCTTCGGGGGGCGCGCAGCCCCACGCCGAGAGCGCCACCGCCAGCGCTGCCGCGACAACCGCAGTCGTTTCGGCGTTGCGTTCCGTGAGCACGGCTGAGCTATGGTAGCGCACGCCGCCCGCGTCCGCAGTGGGATTCGGCGGGCGGAACCAATCGCGCGGCCGAATCGGCGATACCCAGCGGTTTGCGGTCCCGCGAGCAGCTCGCTCCACCGCACGAAAGCGGCCGGAGGCGGTACACTTGCGGGTGCGGGCGCGCCGCGGCGTTGAGCTTGGTCCCGGACTTGAGGGATCGGTGCGCCGGATGCCATCTCCGTTGGGGAGCAGTCGGAAATGACTATGCGCTCGATAGCAGCACTTCTACTTGCTTGTGCAGTCGGTCCGGCGGCCGAGCGCGTCGAGTTCAATCGCGATGTGCGGCCGATTCTCTCGGAGAACTGTTTCGCGTGCCACGGCCCCGACGGCAATGCCAGGCAGGCCGATCTGCGCCTGGACCGGCGCGAGGACGCCATGGCGCGAGGGGTGCTCCAGCCGGGCGACGCTTCGGCCAGTCGGCTGGTTCAGCGAATCCACCAAGAGAATCTGGCGTTGGTGATGCCCCCGGTGGCGACAGACAAGAAGCTCACTGGCGAGCAAAAGGAAACCCTTTCAGAATGGATCGCCCAAGGCGCGGAATATCAGGAACATTGGGCGTACCTGAAGCCGCAGCGTCCCTCCGCCCCGCCGGGGCCGCCGGGAATCGATCACCTCGTCAACCTCCGGCTAGAGGAGCGCGGCCTGCGGCCCGTCGCCGAGGCCGGGCGGCGGACGCTGGCCAGGCGGCTCAGCTTCGACCTCACCGGCCTGCCGCCTGACCCGTCCTGGGTGGACACCTTCGTGGACGACGCGGCTCCCGATGCGTACGAGCGGCTGCTGGACACTTTGCTCGATTCCCCGCATTACGGCGAGCGGATGGCAGTCCATTGGCTGGACTTGGTGCGCTACGCGGACACGGTTGGCTATCACGGGGACACGGCCGTGAACGTGTATCCGTTCCGCGACTACATCGTGCGCTCGTTCAACGCGAACAAGCCGTTCGATGAGATGACGCTGGAGCAGCTTGCGGGTGATCTGCTGGAAGAGCCCACGCCCTGGCAGCTCGTGGCCAGCGGGTACAACCGCCTGAGCCGCATGACCAACGAGGGGGGCTCGCAGGCCAAGGAGTACTTGGCCAAGTACGCATCCGACAGGGTCCGCAACATCTCTACCGTCTGGCTGGGGTCGACGCTGGGCTGTGCCGAGTGCCACGACCATAAGTTCGACCCGTTCTTGGCCAAGGATTTCTACTCGATGGCCGCCTTCTTCGCCGACATCGAGGAAGAGGGCGTGTTCTCGGGCAACGGCAACTGGGGGGCGAGCGTCCGCGTGCTGGGGCCCGACGCCCGCCGCGAGATGGACCGGGTCGAACAGCGGCTGGCGGAGCTGAAGCCGGACGCCGGCCCTCCGCCTGAGGTCTCGGAGCGAGCCTTGGGAGAGTTCGCCGCCTACCTCCGCGAGGATCTCTTGCGCTGGAAGGTGCTCGATCCTGAGCGTGTCTGGGCAGACTGCGCGCACCCCGACTTCGACCAGTGCGGGCGCTTCGCGCTAGAGGAAGAGGCGGACGGGGTCGTGCGCGTCACGCTCTCCGGAGACAAGAAGCCCAGCAAGTCCATCCACCGCGCCGAGATTGCCCTCTCGCCGGGGACGTTGACCGCGGTGGCCTTGGAGCTGTACCCGACCGGAGACTACAGCTCCTTCCACTTGAGCGAATTCGAAGTACGGCTGCTCGGGCGCGAGCGCTGGCCCGTGAGGGTCTCGCTTGCCGGCTTGCTCCCGGATCGCGAAGAGCCGGGCTCGATGCTGCGCGACACGCTGGACGACAACTACCACACCGGCTGGAGCGGCAAGTGGGCGGACGACTCTTCCCGGACCGCCCTGTTCGTGTTCGAAGCGCCGCTGCAGACGCGGGCCGGCGAGCGCTTGCAAGTCACGCTGATCGGATACCAACAGGGCGGGCTGGGCCTGCCGTCGCGGTTCCGCCTGCTGGGGACGGACGCGGCGTTTCCCGAACAGCCCGCGACCGGGACCTTGCGCTCGGCCGTGCTGGCCGACGGGGAGCTCAGCGACCCGCAGCGGGCGGCCCTGCTGGAGGCCTACAACAGCTTCGGCGCGTTTCGGCCGGGCTGGCGGGAGATCCGCGCCTTGGAGCGCAGCAAGAAGGTGCTGCTGGACGGCGCGGGCGAGTCGCTCGTGGCCAAGGCCGTCGACGAGCCGCGCCCGCTGCGGATCCTTCCGCGCGGGAACTGGATGGACGACTCCGGCGAGGAGGTCCGGCCGCAGGTGCCGCAGTTCCTGGGCCCGCTTGCCTCGGATGGCCGCCGGTTGAACCGCTTGGACCTGGCTCGCTGGGTGACGGATCCTGACAATCCGCTCACCGCCCGCGTGTTCGTCAACCGCCTGTGGAAGATGTTCTTCGGCACGGGCCTGTCAAAGGTTCTGGACGACCTCGGGTCGCAGGGCGAGCCGCCGGCGAACCAAGAGCTGCTCGACTGGCTGGCCGTCGAGTTCGTGGAGAGCGGCTGGGACGTGCGCCACATCGTCAAGACGATGCTGCTCTCCGACGCCTATCGGCGTTCGAGCGAGCCCTCCGACGAGCTTCTCGCCGAGGACCCGTACAACCGCCTGCACGGGCGCCAGACCATGTCGCGGCTGGATGCCGAGTTCGTGCGGGACAACGCCCTCGCCGTGAGCGGCCTGCTCAGCCGCGCCATGGGCGGCCCGAGTGTCAAGCCGTACCAGCCGGAGGGGTATTACAAGGAGCTCAACTTTCCCAAGCGCGTGTACGAAGCGGACTTCAACACCAACCAGTTCCGGCGCGGCCTCTACACCCACTGGCAGCGGCAATACCTGCATCCCGCGCTGATGGCCTTTGACGCGCCGGCGCGCGAGGAGTGCGCCGCCGAGCGCGGCGTGTCCAACACGCCGCTGCAGTCGCTGGTGCTGCTGAACGACCCCAGCTACGTCGAAGCCGCCCGGGCGTTCGCGTCCAGGATCGTGCGCGATGGCGGCAGGAGCGTCGCCAAGCGGATCGATTTCGCCTTTCGCGAGGCCTTTTCACGGCCGCCTCTGGCCGCCGAGCGCGCCGTCCTGCTCGGCCTGCTGGAGCGGCATCGCAAGCAGTTCCGGGCGGATCCCGATAGCGCCGAGCAGCTGCTCGCGACCGGCATTTCGCGACTTCCCGCCGGAGTCTCGGTGCCGGAACTGGCGGCGTGGACGAGTGTGGCGCGGGCGCTGTACAACAAGCACGAGTTCCTGATGCGGTACTGAGTGATGACCACGTTCAAACCAGCCTTCGACTTGCAGCAGACGCGCCGGGCGTTTCTCGGCCGCGCCTCGATGGGCCTCGGCTCGGTCGCCCTCGCGTCCCTGCTCAAGCCCGACCTGCTCGGGATCCAGCCGGGCCTGAGCGGGTTCCCCAACGGCCCGGCCAAGGTCAAGCGCGTGATCTTCCTGTGCATGGCCGGAGGGCCCGCGCATCTGGAACTGCTCGACTACAAGCCGGAACTGGCCAAGCGCAGCGGCGAGCCGATGCCGGAGTCGTTCACGAAGGGCCAGCAGATCGCCCAGCTGCAGGGCAAGGAGCTGCGCATGCTCGGCCCGCAGCATCCCTTCAAGCACTACGGCCGCAGCGGCCAGCACATGACTTCGCTGCTGCCCCACATCGGCAGCATCGCCGATGACATCTGCATCGTGCGCTCGATGCAGACCGAGCAGATCAACCACGACACCGCGCACACCTTCATGAACACCGGCTTCCGGCTGCCCGGCCGGCCGAGCATGGGGTCGTGGCTGCTGTACGGGCTCGGCAGCGAGTCGGAGGACCTGCCCGGCTTTGTCGTGCTGACCTCGGAGGGCGGATCGCAGAGCCAGCCGATCGCGGCCCGGCAGTGGAATAGCGGATTCCTGCCGAGCATCTACCAGGGGGTGAAGTTCAACTCGACCGGCGACCCGGTCAACTACGTGCGCAATCCGTCCGGCGTCAGCCGCGAGATGCAGGGCGGCCTGATCGAAGCGGTGAGCGAGTTGAACGCGGTGCAGCAGGGTTGGACAAGGGATCCTGAGATCGCGACGCGGATCGCGCAGTACGAGCTGGCCTTCCGCATGCAGATGAGCGTGCCCGACCTGGTCGATTTCTCGAACGAGCCCCAGCACATTCTGGACATGTACGGAACGCAGGGCGGGGACGGCACGTTCAACGCGAACTGCCTGCTGGCGCGGCGCATGGCCGAGCGCGGGGTGCGCTTCATCCACCTGTACCACCGGGGCTGGGACCACCACAACGAGATCAAGACGCTGTTGCCCAAGAGCTGCGGCTATGTCGACCAGGGCACGGCCGCGTTGGTGAAGGACTTGAAGCAGCGGGGCATGTTCGACGACACCCTGATCGTGTGGTGCGGCGAGTTCGGCCGCACGCCGATGTCGCAGGGGGCGAATCCCGACCTGATCGGGCGCGACCACCACATCAAGGGCTTCTCGATGTGGATGGCGGGCGGCGGCATCAAGGGCGGCCACAGCTACGGCGCCACGGATGAGTTGGGCTACAACGCGGTGGAGAACGTGGTGCACGTGCATGACCTGCACGCCACGATGCTGCATCTGTTCGGCATAGACCACACCAAGCTCACGTACCGCTTCCAAGGGCGGAACTTCCGGCTCACCGATGTCCACGGCAGGGTCGTGAGCGACATCCTCTCCTAGGCAAGCGGCTTCGCCCGGAGGCAGGGCCGGTTTCCGGATACCGGTCGGCCGGATCCGATTGAATCGCTTTCGCGGGCCCGCGAGAACCGCCCCGGCCCGCTGCGCAGCCAGGCGCAGGCTTGACCGATGGCATTGAAAGGCAGACCAGCCGCGCGTGTCCGCGCTGTGCCGCCGGCAGCTTCGCGTTCCCCGGCCTTGAGCCGGAGCGGACACTACAGGCACTTGGATCTGGCACCTCGCGCAACCCGAGAAGCGCTCAGCTCAGTCGAATTCGCCTATATCTCCCAAACCGATGCAGATAACTTGATATGAATACACTCAGATTTTTTTAGCAAAACGCTTGACATGCTCTCTAGGGCGTGTATACTGAGCATGAAAGCGATGCTTTCACTGAGAAAGGAGACAACATGCACATGCTTCAACACACACCGTTCAACCCTTGGAGGCCCGCCTTCCGTCTGTTGGGCGGGGCCGCGAGTCCGTCCAGCTGGCTGCCGGCGTTCGACATCGCCGAGACCGACGGCGCAGTCGTTCTGCGCGGCGACCTCCCCGGTATCCCTCAAGAGGACATCGAGGTGCGCATCGAGGACGACGTCTTGACCGTGCGCGGCGAGCGCAAGCGCGCCGAGAAGGCCGAGGGCGTCGCGCGCAGCGAGCGCGCATTCGGCAGGTTCGAGCGCACGTTCCGCTTGGCGGACAGCATTGACGCCGACGGCGTCAAGGCGTCCTTCACCAACGGCGTGCTCGAGCTGACCTTGCCCAAGCGCGAGCCTGCGGACTCCAGCCGCCTGATCCCGATCAACTGATCCGCAGCCACAAGGCGGGGCGGGCGCGGGTGCGATCCCCGGCCTGCCCCGCGGCACGAGCCAAGAGCGTCGAGGCAGGTCCGATAGAGGGTACAAGCCATGATTCCATTCGAGCGGTTCACCCAGAAAGCCCAGGAAGCCGTCCGGCAGACACAGCTGCTTGCCGCAGAGGCCAATCACCAGAGCTTGCAGCCCGCGCACCTGCTTGCGGCGCTCGCAGCGGAAGAGAACGGCATCGTTCAAGCCGTCTTGGCCAAGCTCGGCATCTCCGCCGACGACACCGCCGCCAAGCTGCGACCCGTCCTGGATGCGATACCCTCCGTGCGCGGCGTCGCCGGCGGGACGCACCTGGACCAGGCGCTGCAGGCGGTCTTCGCGCGGGCGGAGAGAGAGGCGCGCCAGTTCAAGGACGACTACGTCTCCACCGAGCATTTGCTGCTGGCCGTCAGCGTTCAGAAGCGCGACCCCGCAGGCAAGCTGCTGGAGGAACTGGGGGCGACGCACGAGGCCATCCTCCAGGCGCTGGCCTCCATCCGCGGGACCCAGCGGGTCAGCGACCAGAACCCCGAGGACAAGTACCAGGCTCTCGAGCGCTACGCCCTCGACCTTACCGAGCAAGCCCGGCAAGGCAAGCTCGACCCGGTGATCGGGCGCGACGAGGAGATCCGCAGGGTGATCCAAGTGCTCTCGCGCCGCACCAAGAACAATCCCGTCCTCATTGGCGAGCCCGGCGTGGGCAAGACCGCCATCGCGGAAGGCCTCGCCCAGAGGATCGTCAATGGCGACGTTCCCGAATCGCTCAAGGACAAGCGCCTGGTGGCACTGGACCTGCCTTCGATGGTGGCCGGCACGAAGTTCCGGGGCGAGTTCGAGGAGCGCCTCAAGGCCGTGTTGCGGGAGATTGAAGACGCCGACGGCGCCGTTGTGTGCTTTATCGACGAATTGCACACCCTTGTCGGCGCGGGCGCCGTCGAGGGCTCGATGGATGCCGCCAACATGCTCAAGCCCGCGCTGGCCCGCGGGCAGCTGCGCTGCGTCGGGGCGACCACCCTGAACGAGTACCGCAAGCACGTCGAGAAGGACGCCGCCCTCGAGCGCCGTTTCCAGACCGTCTTGGTCGACCAGCCGTCGGTCGAGGACACCATCGCCATATTGCGGGGCTTGAAGGAAACCTACGAGATCCATCACTCGGTGCGGTACCGAGACGCTGCCCTGGTGGCCGCCGCGACGCTCTCGGATCGGTATATCAGCGACCGCTTCCTGCCGGACAAGGCAATCGACTTGGTCGACGAGGCCGGTGCGACGCTCCGGATGCAGGTCGACTCCGTGCCGGTCGAGGTCGACCGCATGGAGCGCAAGGTGATCCAGCTCGAGATCGAGCGCCAGGCGCTCCAGAAGGAGGGCGACCAGGCTTCGGCTGAGCGCCTCGCGGCCGTCGAGAGCCAGCTGGAAGGGCTGCGCGCCGAGTCGTCGCTGCTGCGCCAGCAATGGCAGCACGAGAAAGAGCGGATTAGCGAGGTCAAGCGGCTCAAGGAGGAGATCGAGCGGCTGCGCAACGCGCAGGAGGCCGCGTCCCGCGAAGGCGACCTCGCCGCCGCATCCGAGATCCGTTACGGCCAGCTGGTCAAGGCGGAACAGGAGCTGGAGAGGGCGACTGCCGAGCTCGAGTCGCAGCGCGGCGACAGCGCTCTTTCCCGGGGAGAGGTGGTCGAGGAGGATATCGCCCGCATCGTAGCCAAGTGGACGGGCATTCCCGTGGCCAAGATGCTGCAGGGGGAGGTGGAAAAGCTCGTTCACATGGACGATGCGCTGCGCGCCAAGGTCATCGGGCAAGACAGGGCTGTCGGCTTGGTGTCGAACGCCGTGCGCCGCAGCCGCGCCGGGTTGAGCGACCCGGATCGCCCGATCGGAACCTTCATCTTCCTGGGCCCGACCGGCGTGGGCAAGACCGAGCTGGCGCGGGCGCTCGCGGAGTTCCTGTTCGATTCACGCAAGGCAATGGTCCGCGTGGACATGTCGGAGTACATGGAGAAGCACTCCGTTGCCCGCATGATCGGCGCCCCGCCGGGCTACGTGGGCCACGACGAGGGGGGCCAGCTGACCGAGCACGTGCGCCGCTCGCCGTACTCGGTCGTCCTGCTCGATGAGATCGAGAAGGCGCACCCGGACGTGTTCAACGTCTTGCTGCAGGTGTTGGAGGACGGCCGGCTCACCGACGGCAAGGGCCGCACCGTGAGCTTCGCGAACACGGTCATCGTCATGACTTCCAATGTCGGCTCCCAAGACATCCTCGGCAGCGGATCGATAGGCTTTTCGCTGAGCGACCGGGGCCGTGGGGATCACGACGGCATGCGCCGCAGCCTCCTCGACGAACTGGGGCGGAAGTTTCGTCCCGAGTTCCTCAACCGGGTCGACGACATCATCGTTTTCAACAACCTGCGGAAGGGGGATCTCAACGCGATCGTCGAATTGCAGCTAGCGAGGGTGAAGGCGTTGCTGGCTGACAAGCGCTTGACTCTCGAGGTCAGCCCGGACGCCAAGCAGTTGCTCGTCAGCCAGGGCTATGACCAGCAGTTCGGCGCCAGGCCGATGAAGCGGGCCATCCAGAGGCTCATCCAGGATCCCCTGGCCTTGGCGGTGCTCGAGGGGCGCTTCGGCGAGGGGGACACCGTGAGCGTGGAGCGAGACGGTGACTCGATGCGCTTTGCCTTGGTTCCTGCCTTGGAAGCCCTGGCTTCCTGATGCTAGGGACGGCGAGCGCCTGTTCGCTGATACCATGGCGGGTTGCGGGATTCGATCTGGAACCGGACCCTTCCGGCGAAGTCCCGCGTTGCGTTGCTGTCGTCGGACCCGCTCCCCGCGACGGCCGATATCGCCATCATAGGCGCCGGCCTTGTCGGCCTCTGCACCGCGCTGTCGCTCAGTCGCCGGGGTGTCAGCCGCCTCGTGATAATCGACCGCACCTGCGTGTGCGGTGAATCGACGGGTTCTAGTGCCGGCGGGCTGTGGCCGGCGCACGAGTGCCTCAGCTTTGCCAGCCCCGAGATCGTCCGGAGAGCGGCGGCCCAGCATGCCGGGCTGCGCGAGCAGTTTCCGTGCGATTACGTGTCCAGCGGATTGCTGGAGCTGCTGGCCGACGAAGACGCGGCCCGGGCTGCGGAAAGGGCGGACCGCACTCTTGCGGCAGGGTTCGAGGCCGAGCTGCTGGCCGACGCCGAGCTCGCGGAGCGAGAGCCGAGGCTGCGTCATCGCGGTCCGGCGCTGCACTTCCCCGGCGACGGTTCGATACACCCCCTGAAGCTCGCCTCCGGGATCGCTGCGTGGTTGCGTCGGCGCGGCGCCTGCATGTGCCTGGGAGAGGAAGTGCGAGACGTGTCGTCGGACGGTCCCGTCATCACGACCGGCGCGGGCCGGATCAGCGTCGGCAAGGTTGTGTTCGCAGCCGGGGCCTGGACGCCTCTGCTGACACGGATGCTAGGCTGGAGCCCGCCGATCCGACCATTGCGAGGAACCCTCATCGCAACGGACGGGCAGCCCGCTGAAACCCTCCGAAACGTAGTCATTGGGCGACATTTCTACTATTGGCAACTCGCCAGCGGGCCTCTGGCAGGGGGTGGCTCCGAGGAGGACGTGGGGTTCCGCGAGGGCCTGGACGATGCGGTTGTCGGCGCGATCCGGCAGGAGTGGGGCGGATTGTTTCCCTCTCTGCGCGAGGTGAAGTTCACCAGCGCCTGGACTGGTTTTCGGCCGCACTGCGCTGACATGCACCCTGCCGTAGGCCCCGTGCCCGGCCAAGCGGACATGTTCGTCTCGGCGGGCCACTTCCGCAAGGGCGTTCTGCTGGCGCCGCTCAGCGGAGAGCTGCTCGCGGACCAAGTATTGGAAGGCGCCAGCCCGGAGTGGGCTCGGGCGTTTCGGCCGGATCGTTTCCCAGCCGCCGTCGTGAGGCGATAGCGGTCGCGCAGTGCGCAGCCGGTCTAGCCTGCGGCAGCGAACCGCGCTGCCACGGCGTTCCAATCGATGACGTTGTAGAACGCCGCGATGTAGTCGGGCCTGCGGTTCTGGTAGTTCAGGTAGTAGGCGTGCTCCCACACATCGATGCCGAGGATGGGCGTGCGGCCATCCATCAGGGGCGTGTCCTGATTGGGCGTCGATTCGACGACCAATCCACCG
>CBDCQT010000007.1:0-327500 GCA_965220745.1 Alphaproteobacteria bacterium
TGCGGCCCATGTGGCGGGGATCCCTCACCACCCAGGAGTGTTTCACAATGGGGAGGGTGATGCCAAAGATATCGGTTTCCTGGAAGGCATCGGTGCCAATGGCGGATCGTGGCACCTGACCCGTGATCACCAGTAAAGGCACAGAGTCCATCTGGGCCGTGGCGATGCCGGTCACCAGATTGGTGGCGCCAGGGCCGGAGGTGCCAAAACAGACGCCCACACGGCCCGTAGCCCTGGCGTAACCATCGGCAGCGTGGGCGGCTCCCTGCTCATGGCGCACCAGGATGTGCTGCAGCCAGCCGCGATTTTCCGCCTGATGCAGTTCGTCGTAAATGGGCAGAATGGCACCTCCGGGATAGCCGAAGATATGCTTGACCCCATGGCGGTGGAGTGCGTCCATGAGGGCAAATCCCCCGGAAACATGCTGGGTCCCCGTCAGGGAGTGGGGGGCGGTGAAGTCAGTACGGACAGGGGTGACAGTCACGGGCGCCGGGGTCGAAGCCGCCTTGGGAATAATGTCCAGGATATGACCAAGTTCCCGGAATGATCGATGTTGAAGGTAGGAATTTGCGAATCATCCTGGCGCTTTTATGTTTCTTACAGTAGTCCCAGGGCATGGAGAGGACCATGGCCGCTCAGCACCTCCAGCAGGATGGCCAGGAAGCCCACCATGGCCAGGCGGCCATTCCACACCTCCGAACTGTTGTTCCAGCCCCACTCCCATTTCTCCTGGGGGTAAAGCTTGGTCATCTGGGGCAGTTGGGTGAAGGTGGCCAGGTCCACAGGCTCCTCCGCCATGCTGGTCTCCACCAGATCCGCCAGGGCATGGATAAAGGTGGGATGGGTGCCCAGTGCCGGAACCCGGAGGAAGTTCTCAATGCCCACCTCCGTGGCAATGTGTCGGTACTCAATATCAATCTCCTCCAGGGTTTCAATGTGCTCGCTCACAAAACTGATGGGCACCACCACCAACTCCTTCACACCAGCCTTCCCCAACCCATGGAGTGCATCTTCCGTGTAGGGCTGTAGCCACTCCACAGGGCCCACACGGCTTTGGTAGGCCAAGGTGTAGGGGTTCTCCCGCTGCATGGTGTCCATGATCAAGCTGGCGCAGCGTTCAATCTGCTCCTGGTAGGGGTCCCCGGCCTCCTCCACATAGCTCTTGGGCACCCCATGGGCACTAAAGAACACATGGGCCTTGTCCGGTGCGCTTGCCTGATCCAGGGTGGCGCTGATGAGCTCCCCCATGGCTTGCAGGTAGCGGGGATGCCCATACCAGGAGCCAATGGTGCGCAGGGGCAGGCGGGCAAAAGCAGGGTCATCCTGGCGAAGCCGCTCCAGCAAGCGGAAGCTGGAGCCACTGGTACTGATGGAGAACTGAGGATAGAGGGGCAACACCACCACCTCATCCATGGCATCCGCCTTGATGTCGGCCATGGCGGATTCCGTAAAAGGATGCCAATAGCGCATGGCCACATAGGTGGTGGCGTCAATGTGACGCTGGCGCAACTCACTCTGCAACACCTTGGCCTGCTGGTCCGTGATGCGCCGCAGGGGGGAACCGCCACCGATGGAGCGGTACGCCTTTTGGGAGCGCCGCGCCCGCAGACTGCTGATCAGCCAGGCCAATGGCTTCTGCAGCTGCGGTAGGGGCAGGCGGATGATTTCCGGATCCGCGAAGAGGTTATAGAGAAACGGCCCCACATCCTGGATCCGCTCGGGACCACCAAGATTCAGCAGTAGAACGCCAATACGGGCCATATCCCGGGCGGGCGAGGGTTGAGTTGTGTGGACCCTAACCCGTCCTGGGGGGCATCGGGAACCTTGCCGGACTGTCATCACCTTGGAAACACCTTGATGTAAAGCCTTGCTTCATTGCCCCCGCCTGCTGTGGGCGCCCATGAACCACGTCCTTGCAGCGGGGAAGATTTGCGGTCTAATTCGTGGTGATTGCCCCTGGCCCCTGTGGCCGCCCATCCCTTTGACCTGCGTCTGCAACTCCTCAACGAGGGCTTCCGCACAGGGGGGTTGCCCCTGCGCATTGAACGGCGTGGGCAGCGGTTGGGATTGCGGGGCCGGCTACCACGGCGGGATGGACCAGGCTTCCAGGTGCAGCGCCTCAGCCTTGGCCTCAAGGCCGATGACACAGGTTTGGCGGCGGCGGTGCAGCAGTTGCAAGTGATTTGCGGGGATCTCGCCAGTGGCCGCTTCTGCTGGAACCAGTGGGGGGGGCAACAACAGCGCCATCTGCAACCAGTGGGGTCTACTGACGGCCTCAGTCACGCCTTGCGGCGCTTTCAAGAGGGGTTTGACGCCGACCCTGTACGCAGCCGGAATCCAGCGGGGCGACGCAGCACCTGGGCCACCGCCTATTGGCCCTATCTGCGGCGGCTGGCGCTGATTCAGGGGCAGCGCCAGTCCTCCCTGGGCCAGGAGTTGCTCCTCCAGACCTTGGAGAGCTATCAACTGGCCAGCCGCAGCCGGCAGCAGTGCGCCACGGTTCTGGCGGCCCTGGCCCGCCAGGAGGGCATCCCCTTGCCTGGGGACTGGTCCAGACGGTCAGGGGGCTATGGTCTGCACCAGGCTGGCCATCGCCAACTCCCTACGGACCAGCAGATCATGGCGGCATGGCACAGAATCCCCAACCCAGCCTGGCGTTGGGTGTTGGGGGTGATGGCCACCTATGGTCTCCGCAACCATGAGGTGTTTTTCTCTGACTACTCAGCCCTCCATGGGGGTGCTTCCCCTGTGGTGCGGGTCCTGGCCACCAGCAAAACAGGGGAACACCAGGTTTGGCCCTTCCTGCCGGAATGGGTGGAGCACCTTGCCCTGGCGGAGGTGCGTCGACCACCCATCACCACAGATCTGAAGCGGGTGAGTCTGCAACAGGTGGGGCGGCGGGTGATGGAGCAGTTCCGCCGCTACGAGGTGGGCTTCAGCCCCTATGACCTGCGCCACGCCTGGGCCGTGCGCACCATCCATCTGGGACTGCCCGACACCGTGGCCGCCCGCATGATGGGCCATTCCGTGGCCATCCATACCCGCACCTACCACCATTGGATCACCCACCGTGATCAACAACAGGCGGTGAACACTGCCCTGGCGCGGCGCCACGCCGTGGGCGCCCCATGAGCCGGCGCCCCCTCCGCACCTTCGCCTATGGCCACCCCTGGTTTTACCACCTGGTGACCGGAATCAGTGCCCTGCCGGTGGGGGGTCCCCAACGGTTGCGGCAGCTCTGCGCCCAACGGCTGGCGCCACGACTGCCGCCCCACGCCCCGGTGCTGGACCTCTGCTGTGGGGACGGGGCAGCCAGTGCCCCCTTGTTGGCCCGTGGTTTCCCCGTCACGGGGTTGGACTGTTCCCGTCAAGCCCTGGCGCGGGCGGCCCGCACCCATCCCGGTCTGGTGACAGTGGAGGGGTTGGCGGAGCAGCCGCCGTTGGCGCCGGGGCAATTTGCAGGGGTGCAGATCAGGCCTGGCACTCCATGAGTTTCACCGCCCTGCCCGGCTGGCACTGCTGGCGGCGGCGTTGCGCCTGCTGCAGCCCGGCGGCTGGTTTGCGGCCCTGGACCTCCACCCCACCCACGGCCTGCTGGGCTGGCCACAGCAATGGTTTATCCACCTCTTTGAGACGGACACCGCCGTGGATTTCCTCGCCTCCAACCTGGCGGCAGACTTGAGCATGACGGGCTATGGGTCCGTGGCTGTCGAGACCCTGGCCATGGGCTCTCTCCAGTTGGTGACCGCCCGGAAACCCTTTCTCGCTCCGGTGTCATGACCCCATCCCTTCCGGGAGCAGGGGGTAGGCGCTGACCTGGGAGGGCGCGGCACGGTGCTATCCCGACGGCATCCCGGCCAAGGTCCGCCGCGCGCTGGTGCACGAACTCGCGCTCATCGCCGAGCTCGGCTACGCGCCCTACTTCCTCACCGTCTACGACATCGTGCGCTTCGCCAGGAAGAAGGACATCCTCTGCCAGGGGCGGGGCTCGGCCGCCAACTCCGCCGTCTGCTACTGCCTCGGCATCACCGCCGTCGATCCGGCCCGGATCGACCTGTTGTTCGAGCGCTTCGTCTCGCGCGAGCGCCGCGAGCCCCCCGACATCGACGTGGACTTCGAGCACGAGCGGCGCGAGGAGGTGATCCAGTACATCTACGGCCGCTACGGCCGCGCACGCGCCGGCCTCGCCGCCACCATCGTCAGCTACCGGGGGCGGAGCGCGGCGCGGGACGTCGGCAAGGCCATGGGTCTCTCCGAGGACACATGCGGAGCGCTCGCCGACGCAGCTCGGGATCTGCACCACGACGGCGCCGTCGCCGTCGTGCGGCGGCTCGGCGAGGCCGGTCTCGACCTCGCCGATCCCCTGCTGCGCCGGACTGTGGCGCTCGTGGGTGAGTTGATCGGCTTCCCCCGCCATCTCTCCCAGCATGTCGGCGGCTTCGTGCTCACCCGCGGGCCGCTCGAGGAGATCGTGCCCATCGGCAACGGGGCGATGAAGGAGCGTACTTTTGTCGAGTGGGACAAGGACGACCTGGAGGCGCTGGGGCTGATGAAGGTCGACGTGCTGGGGCTTGGCATGCTGACCTGCATCCGCAAGGCATTCGCGCTGCTGGCCCGGCACAAGGGCCTGCACCTGACCCTCGCCTCGGTGCCGCAGGACGACCCGGCGGTCTACGACATGCTGTGCCGGGCCGATACGGTCGGCGTCTTCCAGATCGAGAGCCGGGCGCAGATGAACATGCTGCCGAGGCTCAGGCCGCGCCGCTTCTACGACCTGGTGATCGAGGTCGCGATCGTGCGCCCCGGCCCGATCCAGGGCGACATGGTGCACCCCTACCTGCGCCGCCGCGACGGGCTGGAGGAGGTGATCTACCCCGCACCCGCGCCGAAACACGGGCCACCGGACGAGCTGCGCCGGGTGCTCGAAAAAACCCTCGGCGTGCCGCTCTTCCAGGAGCAGGCGATGCGGCTCGCCATCGAGGCGGCGCAGTTCACGCCGGACGAGGCCGACGCGCTGCGCCGCGCCATGGCCACCTTCCGCCGGCGCGGCACCCTCGGTCAACTGAAGGAGAGGATGGTCGGGCGCATGGTGGCGCGCGGCTACGAGCCCGAACTCGCGGAGCGCTGCTTCCGCCAGATCGAGGGGTTCGGGGACTACGGCTTTCCCGAATCGCACGCCGCGAGCTTCGCGCTGCTGGCGTACGTTTCCTCCTGGCTCAAGTGCCACCACCCGGACGCGTTTGCGTGCGCGCTGCTGAACGCCCAGCCCATGGGCTTCTACGCGCCGGCCCAGATCGTCCGCGACGCCCGCGAGAACGGCGTCCCGGTGCGCCCGGTGGATGTTAATGCGAGCGGGTGGGACAACAGCTTGGAGGATGTGGAAGAGGGCGCGGGGGAGGGTCGCCGCGCGGAGCACCGTGCGCTCCGGCTCGGCCTGCGCCAGATCGGCGGCCTGCACAAGGAGGATGCGGAGCGCATCGTGGAGGCCCGCCATGCGCCCTATCCCGATGTCGCCGCGCTCCACCGCCGCGCTGGGATAGCGGTCCCCGCCATCGAGACCCTGGCGGCGGCGGATGCCTTCGGCTCCGCAGGTCTCGACCGGCGCCAAGCGCTGTGGCAGACCCGCGCGCTGGCCGAGGCGACGCCGCTGCCGCTCTTCGAGGCGGCAGACCAGCGCGGCGAGAGGCCGGAGCCGGCGGTCGCGCTCCCGGCCATGGCCGACGGCGAGCAGGTGGTCGAGGACTACCGCACGCTCCGCCTCTCGCTGAGAGCCCATCCGCTCTCCTTCCTGCGCCAGCGGTTGGCGGGGCGGGGCGTGCTCCCGGCCGAGGCGCTCCTGCGCGCCCAGGACGGCGACCGGGCGGCGACGGCAGGGCTTGTGCTGGTGCGCCAGCGGCCGGGCAGCGCCAAGGGCGTGATCTTCATGACGCTGGAGGACGAGACCGGGGTGGTGAACGTCGTGGTCTGGCCCAACGTGCTGGAGCGCTACCGACCGGCGGTACTGGGCGCACGCCTCGCGCTGGTGCGGGGCCGGGTGCAGCGCGCCGGCGATATCGTCCATCTGGTCGCGGCCCACCTGGAGGACCTGACCCACTGGCTCGACCTGCTGACGCCGGACGAGGGCGCTGTGCAGCCGTCGCCGGATAGCGACCGAGCCGCTCTGCGCGGCGGCAGGCGGTGGCCCGCAGCGAATCCCGCCCGCCACCCGCGCAACCAGCGCGTGATCCCGAACTCGCGGGACTTCCGGTGAAGGGGCAAGATCAAGACGAGCGCCCCAACATGCACTTGACACCATATGTAGTGAAGAACATAAAATGTCGATGAGCTGGAAAGTGGAGTTCCATGACGAGTTCGTGCCAGAGTTTCGAAGTCTGCACAAACGAGTACAGGACGAGGCCTATACCATTGCTAACCTGCTGGAACAGTTCGGACCCCAACTCGGACGCCCTTGGGTGGACACGTTGAAGGGTTCCCGACACACGAACATGAAGGAAATGCGGTTCAGCGCCGCGGATGGGGAATGGCGCATCGCCTTCGCCTTCGACCCGAAGCGCAGAGCCGTGCTTCTCGTTGCCGGCGACAAGTCGGGAGGCAGCGCCAGACGGTTCTATCGCGCGCTCATCCGCAGGGCTGACGAGCGCTTCGACAGACACCTGGCCCGACTTGCGCAGGAAGGAGGATCGTGATGCCTGTAAGTCTGGAGACCATGATGGCGGACCTCGACCCTGAGAGGCGCCGCAAGATCGAAGAGCGGGCGGCCGAGCTCATCGCTGAGGAAATGACCCTGCGCGAGCTGCGCAAGGCCCGGCAGCTCACCCAGGCGCGCGTCGCGGCCGAGCTCGGCATCAGCCAGGACGGCGTCTCCCGGCTCGAGCAGCGCAGCGACCTGCTGCTATCCACCCTGCGCAAGACCGTGGAAGCGATGGGGGGAAGCCTCTCGCTCGTCGCCAAGTTCCCTGACCGGCCGCCTGTCGAGCTCTCGGGCATTGCCGAGACCGATCCACGCGGCTGACGGTCGAGGCGGCCGCATGCGCGAACGGATTGAGGTCTTCGAGGGCGACATCACCACGCTCGCGGTCGATGCCATCGTCAACGCAGCCAACAACAGCCTGCTGGGCGGCGGCGGGGTCGACGGCGCCATTCACCGGGGCGCTGGCCCTCACCTGCTCGAAGAATGCCGCACGCTCGGCGGGTGCGAGACCGGGGACGCCAAGCTGACCGGCGCCTACGACCTGCCGGCCCGCTTCGTGATCCACACCGTGGGCCCCGTGTGGCAGGGCGGTGGCAGCGGCGAGCCCACGCTGCTGGCGCGCTGCTACCGCCGCTGCTATGAGATCGCGGGCGAGCAAGGCATCGAGTCCGTCGCGTTCCCCGCGATCAGCACGGGCGTTTACGGCTATCCGCTCGACCACGCCACGCGTATCGCCGTGACAGAAGCTCGCGATCACTTCGAGGGCGGCAGTGCGCTCAAAAAGGTCGTGTTCGCCTGCTTCGGCGCCGAAGCGAGCGCCATGTACCGAGCCATGATTGACGACATCTTCGCAGGCGGATAATCGGTCGCCGCCATCAACGGCACCACGCGAACAGGAACAGCCGCCCGAGGCTTGCCGTCTGCGCCCCCTGATGGTTCGTTAGGGCCCCCAGGACCATCACGCATTTCCGGAAGAAGGGCCCATGAATTTCGACATCGGCGACAAGGCGAAAGAGGTACGCGACCGGGTGGCGGCCTTCATGGCGGCGCACGTCTACCCCAACGAGGAGGAGATGCTGGCCCAGGTCGCCGACGGCGACCGCTGGCAGCCGATCCCGCTGCTCGACGAGCTGAAGGCGAAGGCCAGGGCCGAGGGGCTGTGGAACCTGTTCCTGCCCGAGAGCGACTACGGCGCCAGGCTCTCCAACCTCGATTACGCGCCCGCTTGCGAGGAGATGGGCCGCTCCCTCTTCGCGCCCGAGGTCTTTAACTGCTCGGCGCCCGACACCGGCAACATGGAGGTGCTGGTCCGTTACGGCACCGAGGCGCAGCGCGAGGAATGGCTGACACCGCTCCTCGCAGGTGAGATCCGCTCTGCCTTCGCCATGACCGAGGTCGAGGTTGCCTCCTCCGACGCCACCAACATCGAGACCCGGATCGAGCGCGTGGGCGACGAGTACGTCATCAACGGCCGCAAGTGGTGGACCTCCGGCGCAATGGACCCTCGGTGCCGCATCCTAATCGTGATGGGCAAGACCGACCCGGACAACCCGGATCGCCACAAGCAGCAATCGATGATCCTCGTGCCGCTGCCGCGGCCGGGCGTCACGGTGAAGCGCATGCTCCCGGTCTTCGGCTTCGACGACGCGCCCCACGGCCACGCCGAGGTGCTGTTCGAGAACGTGCGCGTGCCGGCGGCGAACATGCTGCTGGGCGAGGGGCGGGGCTTCGAGATCGCCCAAGGGCGGCTCGGGCCGGGGCGCATCCACCATTGCATGCGGCTGATCGGCGCCGCCGAGCGCGCGCTCGAGCGCATGTGCCGGCGCACGCAGATGCGCGTCACCTTCGGCCGGCCGGTGGCGGACCAGACCGTGACGCAGGAGCGCATCGCCGAAGCCCGCATCATGATCGAGCAGTGCCGCCTGCTCACGCTCAAGGCCGCCTACATGATGGACACGGTCGGCAACAAGGTCGCGCGCAAGGAGATCGCGATGATCAAGGTGGCCGCACCCAACATGGCCTGCACGGTGATCGACTGGGCGATGCAGGCCTTCGGCGGCGCGGGTATCACCGCCGACTACGGCCTCGCCAAGGCATACGCCAACGCGCGGCTGCTGCGCCTCGCCGACGGACCGGACGAGGTCCACCGCAACCAGATTGCTCGCCTGGAGCTCAAGCCCTACCGGAACACGATAAGCGAGAGGGGCGGCAACGCCTTCGTGCCGCCGCTCGACGAGGAGCCGGGCCTGGTCTGGCGCCCGCGGTTCGTCGTCTAAGCGACGTGCGCGGGGGGCGCCGGCGGCGTCTCCGGCTCGCCGCCCAGCTCGCGCAGGATGGTGCTGAGCTCGTCTGCGGCACGGGTGATCTCATCTTCGTCGGTGCCGCGCAGAACCAGAGTCGTGCCGAAGTTGCCGTCGCGGACGAAGGGGTAGCTGCCGATCTCCAGCGTCGGGTAGCGCTCCTGTAGACCTTCGAGCCGCGCGGCCACGTCGCCCTCGCCCAGCAGCACCGCGATCTCGCGCGACTTGACCTCGCGCCCGCCCTTCAGTGTCGGCGCCACGCTCTCGAACATCGCGCGCATGACCGCCGGGATGCCGGCCAGCACGTGGACGTTCTCGACCCGGAAGCCCGGCGCCCGGCTCACCGGGTTCTCGATCAGTGTGGCGCCCTCGGGCGTATGGGCCATGCGCATCCGCGCCTCGTTCAGCTCGCGCCCGGTGTCCCGGTAGAAGTCCTCGAGAATGCGCTTCGCCTCGGGGTTGATCCGGTAGGGCAGGTTGAAGGCCCGGGCGACCGCCTCGGAGGTGATGTCGTCGTGGGTGGGGCCGATGCCGCCGGTGGTGAAGACGTAATTGTGCGAGGCCCTCAGCGTGTTCACAGCGGCGATGATCGCGCGCTCCTCGTCCCGCACCATGCGGACCTCGGCGAGCTGGATGCCGAGCGCGGTGAGCTGGCGGGCGAGATAGGCGACGTTCACGTCTTTGGTCCGGCCCGAGAGTATCTCGTTGCCGATGACGATCAGGGCGGCGGTGACGGTGGCTTGCGACATGGCGGTGATGCTCGTTGATGCGCGCGAGTGCGAGACGGCGCAGAGCATAGAGCGAGGCGTGCGAGGCTGCCACGGTGCGATGGCACCGTGCCCCTTGAGCAGGCGGCAGAAGGCAGCTTATGAGACGGGATGCGCTTCCCCCATCCGCTCCACCGGGCGACGCTGCTCAAGCGCTACAAGCGCTTCCTCAGCGACCACTGCCTCGACGACGGCAGCACCGTCACCGCCCATGTCGCCAATCCCGGCGCGATGACCGGGCTCGTGGGCGAGGGCCTCGAAACCTGGCTCTCGCCCACCGCAAACCCGAAGCGCAAGCTCCGCTACAGCTGGGAGATGGTGCGGGCCGATGGCGGGCTGGTGGGCGTTAACACGGGCTGGCCCAACCGGCTTGCCGAGGAGGCGCTCGCGGGCGGCGCAATCCCGGTGCTCGCGGGCTACGAGACGATCCGCCGCGAGGTCGCCTACGGCGCGGGCTCGCGGGTGGACATTCTGCTGGAGGAACCGGGCCGGCCGCCCTGCTACGTCGAGGTCAAGAACGTCCACCTGAAGCGCGGCCCGGCCGCCGAGTTCCCGGACAGCGTGACCGCGCGCGGCACCAAGCACCTGCGCGAGCTCGCGACGGTGGCCGAGGGCGGCGCCCGCGCCGTCATGCTCTACATCGTCCAGCGCGAGGACTGCGACCGCTTCACGCTGGCCGCCGACATCGACCCGGCCTACGCCGCGGCCTTCGCCGACGCGCGGGAGCGAGGCGTGGAGGCGCTCGCCTACGCCTGTCGTCTGAGCACCGACGGCATCGCCGTCGACCGCCCGCTCCCCATCGAAATCCCCGCTTAGCCGGCGCGTCTATTGAACACCGGGCGATACCGATTAGATTGTCGGCAGCGGGCGCTTTCGGCTCGGAGTCGCGCGCGCCGCAGGTAACCAGCAAGCGAGGCCAGCCGTGTCCACGAGGGGCGCTGCCAGCGGCGCGCAAGTCATCGAGCGGAGCATCAAGACCCACGGCGCCGACGCCTTCGCGGCAATGCGCAAGGCCGGCACGCTCGCGGCGGAGGTGCTGGATGCGTTGACGCCGATGGTCGAGCCCGGCGTCACCACCGACGCCCTCGACCGGTTCTGCCACGACTACATCGTGGACCACGGGGCGGTGCCGGCGCCGCTCGGCTACCGCGGCTACCCGAAGTCCATCTGCACCTCGGTCAATCACGTCGTCTGCCACGGAATCCCCGGCGACAAGCGGCTGCAGAAGGGCGACATGCTGAACATCGACGTGACCGTGATCCTCGACGGCTGGCACGGGGATACCAGCCGCATGTTCCACGTCGGCCAGCCGAGCGTGAAGGCGCGCCGGCTGATCGACATCACCTATGAGGCGATGATGCGCGGCATCGCGGCGGTGAGGCCCGGCGCCCGGCTCGGCGATATCGGCCACGCGATCCAGAGTTATGCCGAGGGCCAGCGCTGCGCCGTGGTACGCGATTTCTGCGGCCACGGCATCGGGCGCATCTTCCACGACGCGCCGAACGTGTTGCACTACGGCAAGCCCGGCACCGGCACCCAGCTCAGGCCCGGCATGTTCTTCACCGTCGAGCCCATGATCAATCTCGGCGGCTGGCAGGTGAAGCTGCTCAAGGACGGCTGGACCGCGGTGACCAAGGACCGCTCGCTCTCAGCCCAGTTCGAGCACACGATTGGTGTGACCGGGGATGGTCACGAGATATTCACGCTCTCCCCGCTCGGGCTCACCAAGCCGCCCTATAACAGTTGAGGTCGCCGCTGCCGTGGCGGACAAGCCCCATTTTCACGGCCATCGCGAACGGTTGCGCAAGCGCTTCGACGAGGCGGGCGCTGACGCCCTGCCCGACTACGAGCTTCTGGAGCTGCTGCTCTGCCAGGCGCTGCCCAGGCGCGACGTCAAGCCGCTCGCCAAGCGGCTGATCGAGCGCTTCGGCACCATCGGCGGCGTGCTCGGCGCCGAGAAGGGGGCGTTGAAGGAGGTGG
The DNA here is from genome assembly GCA_965220745.1 of Alphaproteobacteria bacterium. Lineage (GTDB taxonomy): Bacteria > Pseudomonadota > Alphaproteobacteria > UBA828 > UBA828 > WTGU01. The sequence continues at coordinate 11,739 of CBDCQT010000007.1, forward strand.
CAGGCGTCGGCGATGGCGTGGTCCACACGCTCAAGCTGGTCGAGGCGCTCGGCGTGCGCACGCTGCGGGAGCCGATCATCGGCCGCCCGGTCATCGCCACCTGGCAGGCGGTGCTGGACTACTGCACCGCGCGGCTCGGCAAGGAAAAGACCGAGCACTTTCGCGTGCTCTTCCTCGACAACCACAACGCGCTGATCGCCGACGAGGAGCAGCAGCACGGCACGGTCGACCATGTGGTGCTCTATCCGCGCGAGGTGATTAAGCGGGCGCTGGAGCACGGTGCGAGTGCGGTCGTGCTCGTGCACAACCACCCCTCGGGCAACCCCAGCCCGTCACGCGCTGATATCGAGCTCACCAAGGAGGTCGCGAAGGCCGGCGCCACGTTGGGCGTCACCGTCCACGATCACCTGGTGATCGGCCGCTCCCGCCACGTCTCCTTCAAGGAGGCAGGCCTGCTGCCGGACTGAGGACGCGCGGCCCCCTGATGGGAATTCTAGGCCAAGCGACGCGGAGGCACCGGCCCCAGGCCAGCTGCCGTGAGCGATCGTGCGTTCCGCGCATACGCGCGCGGCGCTGTCGCGCCGTCCGGGCCTGCGGCCCGGCCTTTCTTGCCGGACGCTTCGTCCAAGGCCGCGCGCGGCGTGAGTCTCCACTAACAGGCTGCTGAAAACCCTTCGGACCCAACCGATGATTCCCTTCTGTTCTAAATTCGATTCTCATTCGTTCCTGCGTTTTCTTAGAACAAGGTGAGAACATAGGAGTTTTTCAGCAGCCTGCTAAGGCGTCATGGCCGCGCTTGTTGCGGCCATCCACGTGGGTGCCGCGGAGAAAGATGCCCGGATCAAGTCCGGCATGACGAGTATGGGAATGGCCGCGCGGGGCTCGGACCCGGTAGCCCGCAACATGGTGCGGTGGAAGGCGCGGGCGGCGCGGGGCAGCATCGCGGGATGAGCCAGGAACCATCCCGCGAGCACAGCCACGCCATGCAGAACGAACCCCCCAAGAGCACAACGGCCGGGACGTTCGGCCGCTTCTCCATCGACCGCCTGCCGGCCAAGCTGCGCAAGGCCGTCGATCAGGCCATCGCGGACGGCGCCACCATCGATGAGATCACCGCCCGCATCCGGGCCGAAGGCGAGACATGCTCGCGCTCGGCCGTCGGCCGCTACGCCAAGAACATGCGCGACCTGATCCGCCAGCAGCAGGAGACCGATCGCACCATCAAGGCGTGGGTGGATGCGCTGGGCGAGCGCCCGGAGGGCCGCACCGCGCTCATCCTGATCGAGACCCTGCGGACCATGGTTCTCGCCACCATGGCCAAGCTCAGCGCGCGGGAAGAGCCCGTGTCGACGCAGGAGCTTGCCCGCCTCGCCCTCACCCTCAAGCGCATCGAAGGCACCGACAAGCTCCGCAAAGACCGGGAGCGGGCGGCGAAGAAGGCCGCGCAGGGCGCCGGCCAGGCCAAGGGCCAGGGCGGGCTCTCGCCGGAGGCGGTCGCCATCATCCGCGCGGAGGTGGAGGGCCCGACGCCCCCACCGCCGCCCCGTATCGTCACGCCCCCGCCTCCGCCCCGCACCGTTACGTCGGTGCCGGTGGACCCGTGGAACCCTACGGAATCCAACTTAATCCCAGCTGATCCCGGCGAGTCCCGCCCAAAAAATGAGCGGCGCGCGTCTCAACACATTGCTTATTCCAGCTGGCTCTGTCCCCCTCCCCTCTAACAAGGCGGAGGGGGAACGCAGGTGGCGCCGCCCTCTCTCCCTCTCCTCCCCGGCGGGGAGGAGAGGGCCGGGGCGAGGAGGGGCGGTCTCTCGGCGGGCGGTGGGCGCGACGCAGACCGGGACCCTGGTGAGAAATACGACCTACGCCTCGCCCTCTCGACGCTCGGCAAGCTGAGCGCATTTCTCGCCGCAGAAGACCCGTCGCTCCGGCTCCTCGACCACCCAAAGGCGGCGCGCGATCATGCGCCCGCAGAGCGAGCAGTTGACGATCTTTACCTCGTACCAGGGCTTTTCGATCTCTTCCCAATGCCCCATGGCCGCCCCCTATTCGGCTGCCACTGCGGAAGGCGAGACGGTCGCGGGCGCCGCCGGCGGCTCGGGCCGCGCGGTGCGCATCCGGGTGCGGAGCGCCTCGGTCGCGGCCTCGTCCACCGCGAGGGAGCCGTTGCTGGCGGCGAGCACCACCCCGTAAGCGCTCTCGGCCGCCTCGCGCGTGACGTTGCGGTCCAGCACATCTGCAAGCACCCGCGCCGGCGCCCGCTCCAGCGGGTCGCCGTAGCCGCCTCCGCCCGGCGCCTCCAGCAGCAGCTCGTCGCCTTCGTGGACCTTGACGTTGTCGAACTTGGTCGGGCTCTCCAGCCCGAAGGCCTCGGAGAAGGTGCGGAACTCCGTGTCGCCCACCCGCTTGACCCGGAACGCCTGGGTGCCGCCTTCCTTTCCACCGAACAGCCCCCAGGGACCCACGAAGTGGCGGTCGGAAAGCGCGCTAACCGTCAGCTCCTTGGCGTACACGCTCACCCGGCGCATGACCGAGAGGCCGCCCCGGTTGCGCCCCGGCCCGCCGGAATCCGGGCGCAGCGCGCAGGTGTGGTGAAGCAGCGGGAAGCGGCTCTCCAGAATCTCGATGGGCGTGATCTCGATCGTGCTGCCGTGGGCACAGAACAGGTTGGCGTTGCCGTCCGCGTCGTGGCGCGCACCCCAGCCGCCGCCTTCGAGATGAAGGTGGGCGAAATACTCGCCGGTCTCCGGGTGCACGCCGCCCATCGGCAGCAGGCAGTTGGTCCCGCCATCGGCGGCGCAGGTTCGCTCCGGCAAGGCCTGCGACATGGCGCCCCAAATTGCGTTAATGACTCGCGGCTGGCCGTCGGAGTTGCCGCCGACCGAACTGCCCGGATGCTCGACATTGAGCAGGCTGCCGGGCGGGCAGATCATCGTGATGGTGCGGAACACGCCCTGATTGAGGGGCACGTCGCGGACGTTGATGCTCTGGAGGATGCCGGTGTAGGAGGCGGCCGCCGTCGCCACATAGGTCAGGTTGATCGCGGCATCGACCTGCTTGTCGGAGCGGCTGTAGTCGACCAGAATCTCGTCGTCGTCCACCGTCACGTCGACGCGGAAGACATGGGGCGTGCTGTTCCGGGGATCGTCCTCGTAGCGGTCCTCGAAGGAATAGGTGCCGTCCGGAATCGCCTTGATCTGCTCGCGCATCCAGCGCTCGGAGGCCGCCATCAGCGCCTTGGTCGCCGCCTCGATCGTGTCCACGCCGTAGTCCCGGATCAGCTCCGGAAAACGGCGGCCTGCCACCTTGAGGCTCGCCAGCATGGCGTGGAAGTCGCCGAAGGTCGCATCCGGGGTGCGGTGGTTGGCGAGGATGACCTTCCACAGTTCCTCGACATGCTCGCCGCGCTTCATCAGCTTGATCGGAGGCAGCCGCAGCCCCTCCTGATAGACCTCGCTCGCGGTGACCGCGAAGGAGCCCGGCACCATGCCGCCGATCTCGGCGATGTGAGCGATGATCGCCGCGTAGCCGACCAGCTCGCCGTCCACGAAGATGCCTTCCAGCAGCATGTGTTCGGGCATGTGGCAGGAGCCCCGGTAGGGGTCGTTGTGGACGACCACGTCGCCCGGCTCGAAGTAGTCCTCGCCCAGTTCCTCGACCACGAAGGGCACCGTGTTCAAGCCGGCGCAGATGATCGCCGGGTTGTTCTGCGCCTGGGAGATCAGCTCCAGGTCGCGGTTGAACAGCATGCAGGAGAAGTCCTTGGACTCGCTGAAGAGCGGCGAGTGCGCGGTACGCAGGGCCTCCAGGTCCATCTCGTCGCAGATCGCATCGAGCCGGTTGCGGATGACGTTGAGCGTCACCATGTCCTCCGCCGCGCTCTTGCCCTGGAGCCGTGCCCGGCGCGCACCGCTCGCGGGTGCGATCTCCAGCACGCCGGAGCCATGCACGATCAGTCTATCGTCGGGCGCCACGATCACCGTGGAGTCCTCTTCGAGGATGACCGCCGGACCTTCCATCGTGATGTCCGCGCCCAGCGACTCCCGCTGGTAGACCGGCGTCTCCACCCCGCCTGTGCCGCGGAACCAGACCACGCGCCTGGCCGCCGGCTCGGGCGCATCGCCGGGCTCTAGCCCCGGCAGGCGCGGCGGCGCCGACGCGCCGAGCGCGAGCACCGTGAGCCGCACGATCTCCACCGGGTGGCCCGGCGTCTTGAAGTCGAAGCGTCGCTCGTGCTCGGCGTGGAAGGTCTCCACCAGCTCCAGAGCCGTGCCCGCCAGCACGCTCGGCGTCACCGGCAGCTCGATCTCGTGGCTCTGCAGCCGGTAGCGGGCGGATGCGCTGCGCGTGATCACCGGCTCGCCCTCGAACCCCTCTTCCAGCAGCTCGCGCACCGCCTGCTCTTCGAGCGAACGGTAGGCGTCGGCGATGTCGCTGAGCGCCATCGTGTCGGAGCGGAAGGCGACCGTCCGGCTCTTCTCCACGCGGACGTCGGCGACCACAGTGCCGAAGGCGGAGCAGAGCCCCGGATAGGGCGGCACCAGGGTCCGCCGCATGCCGACTGCACGTGCGAGCTCGGCACCGTGGACCGGGCCCGCGCCGCCGAAGGCGATCAGGTCGAAATCGCGATAATCGAGGCCGCGCTCGATGGTGACGCGGCGCACCGCCGTCGCCATGTTGTCGTTGACGGTCTCCACGATGGTGAGCGCGGCCTCCTCGACCGTGAGGCCGAGCGGCTCAGCCACCGTTGCCACCGCCGCGCGTGCCGCGGCACTGTCGAGCGGCATCCGCCCGCCGAGGAAGTAGTCGGGGTCGATGCGGCCGAGCACCACGTTGGCGTCGGTCACCGTGGGCTTCGTCCCGCCCTTGCCGTAGCAGGCCGGGCCGGGCTCCGCGCCGGCGCTCTGCGGCCCCACCTTGAGCAGGCCGTCCTGCCCTACATAGGCGATCGAGCCGCCGCCGGCGCCGATGGTGGTGAAGTCGATATGCGGGGCAACGACGTGGATGCCCCAGTCGAGGTCGATCTGCGGCACGGAGCGATAATCGCCGCCTTCGATCATGCCCACGTCGCAGCTCGTGCCGCCCATGTCGAAGGTGACGGCATTCTCCGCGCCCTCGGCGGCGGCGAAGTAGTGGCCGCCGATCACACCGCCGGCGAGACCGGAAAGAAAGATCTCGGCGGTGCGGTCCGGCGCCCGTTCCGAGAGCATCTGGCCGCCGTTGGATTTCATGATAGCGAGCCGGGCGGGCAGCGAGCGTGCCTCCAGCTCCCGCTCGAGATCGGTGATGAAGCTCTGCAGGATGGGCCGGACCGAGGCGGCAAGGATGGTCGTGGTCGCCCGGTGGTACTCGCGCCAGATGGGCACGACCTCGTGAGAGAGGGAGACCGGGAGACCGGGGAAGCGCTCGCGGAGCGCCTCGCCAAGCGCGGCCTCGTGCACAGGATTGCGATAGCTGAACAGGAAGTTGACTGCGATGGAGCAGGCCGCGCCGGCGCCGTTGGCGCCATTGCCGCTCTCGCCCAGCACGGCCGCCACCTGGTCGAGGACGCGGACGACCTCGGCGTCTTCCAGCGCCGTGATCACGTGGCCGTGGTAGTCGATCCGCTCGCGCACGCCCAGGCAGTCGCGCCGCGCCACGCCCGGCTCCGGCCGGCGCCAGCTCAGGTCGTAGGCGTGGGGGCGCGAAATGCTGCCGATCAGCGGAATGTCCTCGAAGCCTGCCGTCGCGAGGTAGATGACGCGCGCACCGGTGCCCTGAAGGCGCGCGTTGGTCGCGATGGTGGTCCCGAGCACGAAGTGGCGCACCGCCTCCGGCGCGATGCCGGAGCCGTCGAGGGCGTCGAGCACCCCGATTTCAGGCGCGGCGGCGGTGCTCGGCCGCTTGGCGACGACAATCCCGCCGTCCTCGTCGATAGCGACGAGATCGGTGTTGGTGCCTCCCGTATCGACCCCGACTCGCAGCATCCTGCGTCCCTCCTCTAGCTCGTGCCAAACGCCTTGCGCAGCGCGGCGCAGGCGGTGGCGTGTGCCTCGGCGGCCACGTCGAAGCGCCCGGTTGCGGTCCAGAAGCCGTGGATGTGGCCCTCGTAGTTGCGGTAGTCGGTGGGCACACCCGCCGCCTTGAGCCTCTCGGCGTATTCGCGGCCGTCGTCGAAGAGCGGATCGTGGCTCGCGGTCATCACCATCGCCGGCGGCAACCCGCTCAGGTCGTCGGCGCGGATCGGCGCAGCCCGCACGTCCGAGCGCTCGGAGTCGTCGTTGAAGTAGCAATCGAAGAACCAGGTCATGGCCTCGGCGGTGAGCACGTAGCCGTCCGCGAAGGTCTTGTAGGACGGGCGGCCTTCGTCCGTGTCGGTGACCGGATAGACCATGAGCTGGAAGACCAGCGGTGGCCCGCCCTCGGCTTTCGCCCGCTGCGCGGTGACGGCGGTAATGCAGCCGCCGGCGGAATCGCCACCGATGGCGATGCGTGCCGGATCGCCGCCGATCTCGGCGGAGTTCTCGGCGACCCAGCAAAGCGACGCCCAGGCGTCGTCCGTGGGCTTCGGAAACTTGTTCTCCGGCGCCTTGCAATAGTTGACCCCCACCACGATACAGCCCGCTCCCTCGCAGAGCGCGCGGCAGACACCGTCGTGGGTGTCGATGCTGAGCACCACGTAGCCGCTGCCGTGGTAGTTGACGTAGACCGGCAGCGGTGTGGCGGGGTCCGCCCCTTTGGGCCAGTAGAGGCGGATACGGATCGGCCCGTTGGGGCCGGGGATATCGCGGTCCTCGACCCGGCCGACGTCAATGCCCGGTGCCTGCAGGCCCATCACCAGATCGTTGAAGGCCTCCCGTACCTCGTCGAGCGGCCGTTCCGCGAGCGGCGGCACCTCGATCGCGTTGATTTCGTCGCAGAACTCCTGAACCTGCGGATGCAGTGCCATGATCTCCCCCTCGCGCGTCGTGCTGTCTCCCTGCCACATCTTAGCGGTGGCTACCCGATTGCGGAAACCGGTGCCGGAACCGATCCGGCACGCAACATGGGACGCGCCGGGTCGTCAACTGCAGAGGGGCCGCCCGCGCGTCACTCCAGCCTCACCACCGTGCCGCTAGTCGCCGATTCATGTGCCGCGAGCACGGCCCGCACAACCTCCATCGCTTCCTCCGGCGTGATCAACGCCGGGCGCGTGCCCTCGCGGACGCAGCGCGCGAAGTAAGACCATTCCTCGTGCAATGCACCGCCTGTGACGCCGTGCAGCTCCGGCCAGTAGGTCGTGTCCGGGCTCCTGAAGCCCTCCTTCGAGCAGACGGCGATGTTGGGGAAGGTATCCTGGATGTGGATGAAGCCCTCGGTGCCGATCACCGACATACGCTCGTCGAGCTCGAAGGGCGAGCCGTCCGGCATGCACCAGGCACCCTCGTAGAGCGCGCTCGCGCCGTTGTCGAAGCGGTACATGAGCTGGGCCACGTCGTCATTCCGGCAGCCAAGCGAGTTGACGGTCTGTGCGTATGTGCTCACGACCTTCGCTCCGGTCAACCATAGCATCATGTCGGTATCGTGGGAGCAGGTGTGCAGAATGGGGCCGATCGTCTCGAGCTGATCGATCACCCACCGCGCCGGCACGTTGCGCCGGGCGTTGATCGCGACCACCTTGCCGATTTGGCCCGCGTCAATCTCGCGCTTGGCGGCGATATAGCGCGGGTTGAAGCGGCAGATATGGCCTACCATGAGAATGGCGTCGCCATCGCGCGCGGCATCGCACATGCGCTGGCAGTCCTCCACCGTCGATGCCATAGGCTTCTCGACCAGGACGTGCTTGCCGGCCGCGAGCCCGGCGAGGGTCGGGGCGGCGTGGTGGTCCCAGGGCGTGACGACGGCAAGGACGTCAATCGCCGGGTCCTCGACAAGCACCCGGTAGTCGGTGCAGGTGCGGGCGACACCGTGCTCGTGCGCCATCTCAGCCAGGCGTTCTTCCGAGTTGTCGCAAAGCGCAACGAGCTCGAGCTGCGGATGGTCGGCGATAGCCCGGCAATGCACCGTCCCGAACCAGCCGACCCCGATGACTCCGACACGTAGCCGCTCCATTGATCCCGCTCCGTCCTTTGTCAATCAATCTGCTAACGTCGAAGCCTGCGGCGGAGTGTTCCACACGAGCCTCGGTTTGCGGAAGGACGCTAGTTCGGGTCGCTTGCCGGGACAACACTGAGAGCGCTCGGCCAACCGCCTCGATGTTGGCTTCGCCGACGGCCGCAGGGTCAAGCACTACTACCCCACGGAATCGGTCGGGCTCGCGACCGGAATGCTGATCGCGGCCCTGCATATCGCCGGGTTGGCGACTCTGACCCACACGCCGAGCCCCATGAAGTTCCTGAACGAAATCCTGGGGCGCCCCAAATCGGCCGAGCGGCCTTTCCTGCTGCTGGTGGTGGGCTACCCGGACGAGAACGCGATGGTGCCAGACATCGGTCGCAAGCCGCTCAACGAGGTGGTCACCTACGTCTGACGACGGGAAAGGGCGCCGCGCACGCGTGTGTACTTGGTTTGGTCCACACGCGGCTATAGCTTTGACTCCTCCGTAACTAAACTATATAACTCTCTGTAATGTGTGCGATGTTTGATTCGGTGCCGCACGTCTGCAGGAGCCCTCGTTGGTAGCGACCGCCGCACGCGAAGCGCGCACGCCTCTCCTTCCTTCGGGCTCGGGGCCGTTCTTTGCCCGCCGTCTGAGTGAACTGGCGGGGCTCGCGCTCATCGCCCTCGCCGCCGTCATCGTGGTCGCCCTGGTCAGCTATTCTGCGGCCGACTCCTCGTTCAACAGCGCCAGCAGCAACGCGTCGGCCAATCTGATCGGCCGCCCCGGAGCCTACGGTGCGGACCTTTTACTGCAGTGGTTCGGCCTTGCCGCTGCTCTGGTGCCGGCAATCCTCGCGGCCTGGGCCTGGGCCCTGCTCAGCCATCGTGGGCTGAACCGGCGGCTGGTGCGCTTCGCCCTGGCACCTCTCTCCATCCTGCTCGCTGCCATCGGCTGCGCATCGGTGGGCATTGCCGACTGGCCGACTGCGGCTGGCGCCGGCGGGGCCGCCGGCAAGATGGTGCTCTCCGCGCTTGGCCCACTCGGGCTCGACGGCCTCGATTTGGGAGGCGGTTCCGGAATGGCCGCTGCCGGCGTCGGCGCGATCTTCCAGATCGCTGCCGCTGTTGCTCTGGTCTTTGCGCTCGGCGTGCCGTGGCGCGAATGGCGCGCACTGTTCCGGGGCGCCTATTGGCTCTTGCGCGGCGTGGTCCTCTGCGCCGTCTGGGCTCTCCGCTGGTCCTCCGGCAGGAGCGGCGATCGGGCGGCCGGCGTCGAGGACGACGAGGAGACCGCCCCCGCACGAAAACCACGCCGCCTCGCCCGATCTGCCGAGAAAACCACGCGCCGGCGCGAGCCCAGCCTGCTTCCGCCGGCGCCGGGAGAGGTCGAGGAACGGCCGGCCGAGCCCAGCATCGTCGAGAAGCCTCGACGCAGGGTGAAGCCCGGCAAGCGGGAGAAGAAGGAGCGTCAGCCCGCACTCGACCTTGAGGACAGCGCAGAATACACGTTGCCGGCGCTCGCGCTTCTCGCCGACGCGGATGGCGCCAACGCGGCGCCCAACGCGAGCGAAGACGCGCTCAAGCAGAACGCGGAGATGCTGGTCTCCGTGCTCGAGGATTTCCGAGTCTTCGGAGAGATCACGCAGGTCAGGCCGGGGCCCGTGGTCACGCTCTACGAGCTTGAGCCGCAGCCCGGCACGCGCACCTCGCGGGTGATCGGGCTCGCCGACGACATCGCGCGCTCGATGAGCGCGATTTCGGTCCGTGCGGCGACGATTCCCGGGCGCAGCGTCATCGGCATTGAGCTTCCCAACGGCCAACGCGAAACCGTGCTGCTGCGCGAGCTGCTGGCGAGTGCCGCTTACGAGAGCACCGAGTACAGCCTCACACTCGCGCTCGGCAAGGACATCGGCGGCAACCCCGTGGTCGCCGACCTCGCGCGCATGCCCCACCTGTTGGTTGCCGGTACCACCGGCTCGGGCAAGTCGGTCGCGATCAACAGCATGATCCTGTCGCTGCTCTATCGGCTGCCGCCGGACCAGTGCAAGCTGATCCTCATAGACCCCAAGATGCTGGAGCTTTCGGTCTACGACGACATCCCGCATCTGCTCACGCCGGTGGTGACCGAGCCGGCCAAGGCGGTCGTCGCGCTGAAGTGGACCGTGCGGGAGATGGAGTCCCGCTACAAGGCGATGTCGAAGCTCGGGGTGCGCAATATCTCCGGCTACAACAAGCGGCTCGCCGAAGCTCGCGCGAAGGGCGAGCAGCTCACCTGGCGGGTCAACGTCGGCATGGATGCCGAGACCGGCGCGCCGATCCACGAAGAATTCGAGATCGACCCCACGCCGATGCCGTTCATCGTCGTCGTCGTCGACGAGATGGCCGACCTCATGCTCGTCGCCGGCAAGGACATCGAAGGCGCGGTGCAGAGGCTGGCGCAGATGGCGCGCGCCGCCGGCATCCACCTGATCATGGCGACACAGCGGCCCTCGGTCGACGTCATCACCGGCACGATCAAGGCCAACTTCCCAACGCGGATCAGCTTCCAGGTCACGTCCAAGATCGACAGCCGCACCATCCTCGGCGAAGCGGGCGCCGAGCAGCTGCTGGGCCAGGGCGACATGCTCTATCTCAGTGCCGGCGGGCGCGTGGCGCGGGTGCACGGGCCCTTCGTCAGCGATGCCGAAGTCGAGCGGGTGACCGACTTCCTGCGCGCCAACGGGCGTCCCAACTACATCGAGGGGATCACCGAGGAGCCCGAAGCGACCGCCGCCGGGATCGACGAGGGCGGCGACGAGGACCCGCTCTATGACCGGGCCGTGGCGCTGGTCGCGGCCGAGCGCAAGGCCTCCACCAGTTTCGTGCAGCGCCATCTCCAGATCGGCTACAACCGCGCCGCCCGGATCATCGAGCGGATGGAGAGCGAAGGCGTCGTCAGCCAGGCCAACCATGTCGGCAAGCGCGAGGTGCTGATCTCCGACCACTCGGCCGACTAAGTCCAGATTCGCCTACGATTGTTTGCGCTGCCCGCGCACCCTACATTCCACGGCATGCCGATATTGATCCGCGCTGCTGCGCTCCTCTGCCTCGCCCCGATTCTCGCCGCGTGGCTCGCCGCCGCCCAGCCGGCGCAGGCCCAGCAGTCTGCCTCTGTCGTCTTGGATGAAACGCAGGAGGAGACGCTCGCCGCCGTCGAGCGCTATCTCAACGGGCTCCAGACCCTGAGGGCGGACTTCACGCAGGTAGGGCCGAAGGGCGAGGTCGCCGAAGGGGTGATCCATATGCGCCGGCCGGGGCTGCTTCGCGTGGAATACGCGCCGCCGGTGCCGGTGCTCATCGTGGGTGATGGGTTGTGGATCCACTACCACGATAAGGAGCTCGGCCAGGTCAACGACTGGTTCATCTACGAGACCCCGCTCGGCGCACTCACCAGGGAAGTGACGCGCTTCGGCGAGGACGTGGAAGTCACCGCAGTCGAAGAGCGCGACGGGCGCATCGAGATCACCGTGGTGCACGAGGACGATCCCAGGGGCGGGAGCCTGACCCTGATCCTGGAAACCGAGCCGCTACGCCTGACACATTGGCGGGTGATCGATGCCCAGGGGCTCGTGACCACCGTCTCCCTGCACGATCTCAAAACCAATATCAGGCTGCCGCGCAGGCTCTTCGTGTTCGACGATCCGCGCACGAAGCGTCCTCAGCACCGCTAGTACGCGGCCGCCCGGCCGTTCGGAGGCAGGGCTTGAAGCAGCGGTCGCTGCCAATGGGTGAGTGGGCCTGGCACCGTCGGGTCTGGCGCCTAGCTTGGCCGATGGTGGTCTCCAACCTGTCGATTCCGCTGCTCGGCGCGGTCGATACGGCGGTCATCGGCCATCTGCCCGAGCCCCACTTCCTCGGTGCCGTCGCGGTCGGTGCGCTGATTTTCAACACCGTCTATTTCGGCTGCAACTTCCTGCGGATGGGCACCACAGGTCTCACCGCCCAGGCCTTCGGCGCCCGCGACTGGAACGAGACCCGTGCCATGCTCGCTCGTGCGCTCCTGATCGCGCTCGTGCTCGCGGTCGTTCTCCTGGCAGCGCAGAGGCCGATCGGTTGGCTCGCCTTCTATCTGGTCGAGCCGAGCGAGGCGGTCGCCGGCGAGGGCATGCGCTACTTCTTCATCCGCGTCTGGGGAGCGCCTGCCACGCTCGCCAATATCGCGCTCGTCGGCTGGTTCATCGGGATGCAGAACACCCGCGCGGCGCTGGCGCTGCTGCTGACGGTGAACGGTATCAACATCGTGCTGGACCTGGTGCTCGTGCTCGTCTACGAGCTCGGCGTCCCAGGCGTCGCGTGGGCCACGGTAGCCGCCGACTACTCCGGGCTGATCCTCGGCCTCGTCGTCACCGCACGCCTTGTCCAACGCCACGGCGGCCGGTGGCATGCGCGCCTCGTACTCGACGCTGCCGCCATGCGGCGATTCCTCGGCATCAACCGCGACATCTTCCTGCGCACGCTCTTCGTGATCACGGCGTTCGCGTTGTTCACGACATTGAGTGCACGCCAGGGCGATGTGGTGCTCGCCGCGAATGCCGTGCTGCTCAACTTCGTCATTTTCCTCAACTTCGGATTCGACGGTTTCGCCTTCGCCGTCGAGGCGCTCACCGGCCGCGCCCTCGGCGCCAGGCGGCGCGACGATCTAACCCAAGCCATCCGGGCCTGCTTCTTCTGGTGCTTCGCGCTTGCCCTCCTCACGGTCGCCGTCTACGGCCTCGCCGGTGCGCCGATCATCCGCGTGCTCACGGATATCGAGGACGTGCGCGCCGTGGCTTACGATTTCCTGCCCTGGTTGATCGCACTGCCGCTGGTGGCAGTCTGGGGCATCTTCCTCGACGGCGTGTTCACCGGCACCACGCGCACCGCTCACATGCGCAACAATATGATCCTGGCGTTCGCGGTCTTCACCCCCTGCGCCTGGCTGCTGCGCGAGCCGCTGGGCAATCACGGGCTCTGGCTCGCGATGACGCTGCTTTACGTGGTGCGGGGCGCGGGGCTCGGCGCCATCTATCTGGGCATCCAACGGCGCGGCGACTTCTTGTCCGCAGGCGAGCCCCGTGATAGCTGAGCCGGCATGACCGCGCCGCCGGTTCCCCTGATCGGCCTCCCCGCCTGTGTGCGGGATATCGGCATCCACCCCTTCCACGTCGTCGGCGACAAGTACATGCGAGCGGTGGTCGATGCAGCCGGCGGGCTACCCGTGGCTGTGCCCGCGCTCGGCGGGGCGCTGGACCAGGACGCGGTGCTGGACCGCTGCGACGGCCTGCTCTTCACCGGGAGCCCCTCCAATGTGGAGCCCGTCCACTACGATGGGCTACCGAGCGCCGACGGCACGCTCCACGACCCGGAGCGCGACGCCACCACGCTGCCCTTGATCCGCAGCGCGATCGACACAGGGATTCCCATTCTGTGCATTTGCCGCGGCTTCCAGGAGCTCAACGTCGCCCTCGGCGGCAGTCTCCATCAGGAGGTTCACAACCTGCCGGGGCGGATGGACCACCGCTCGGACGAGGACCAGCCCCGCGACGTGCAGTACGGGCCGATCCACGAAGTGACGTTGACTGCCGACGGGCTGCTGGCGTCGCTCTGGCCCGCGCCAGAGGTCATGGTCAATTCGCTGCATGCCCAGGGGATCAACAGCCCCGCGCCGCGGCTCGCGATCGAGGCGGTCGCGCCTGACGGCCAGATCGAGGCGGTGCGCGTCAGCGACGCCCCCTCATTTGCCCTCGGCGTCCAGTGGCACCCCGAGTGGAAGGTGACGGAGGATGCGTTCTCGACGGCGATCTTCGGCGCATTCGGAGACGCCGCGCGGGCTCGGGCCGCCTCCCGCTTGGGTGCTTCTGCCGCTGACTCCAGCTCGATTCCCCCGGACCCCGCCTGTGGCGCCTGACCAGCGCTGATCGCGGCCTAGCGCGTGTCCGTCTAAGACAGACACGCTCTAAGCGTGCAGGTGTGTCACGGTTGCCGGGCGCAGTGCTGGTAGGTCTCGGGCCGGCGGTCGCGGAAGAACTGCCACGTGTCGCGGACCTCGCGAATCTGGTCGAGGTCGAGCTCGGCAACCACCAGTTCGTCGTCCTGATCGCCACCCTGCGCCAAGATCTCGCCGCGCGGATTACAGAAGTAGCTGGAGCCGTAGAACACGTGGTTGCCGAAGCTCGGCTCGGTGCCGACGCGGTTGTTGGTGCCGATGAAGATGCCGTTGGCGATGGCGGCCCCCACCTGCTCCAGGTTCCAGATGTGATCGCTGAGGCCCTTGAAGGTCGCCGACGGGTTGAACACCAGCTCCGCGCCGCCCAATGCGAGCGCGCGCCAGCCCTCGGGGAAGTGGCGGTCATAGCAGATATAGACCCCGACCTTGCCGACGGCCGTATCGAACACCGGGTAGCCGAGATCGCCGTAAGCGAAATAATGCTTCTCGTCGTAGGGCCCGATCTTCGGAATGTGAATCTTGCGGAACTTGCCGAGGTAGCTGCCATCCGCATCGATCACCGCGGCGGTGTTATAGAACTTGCCACTGTGGTCGCGCTCGTAGACCGGCGAGACGATGACCATGCCGTGCTTCTTGGCCGCGTCGCACATCGCCTGGGTGGTGGGCCCGTCCGGCACCGCCTCGGCGGACTCGAACCACTTTTCGTCGATGGTGGCGGGGAAGTAGGGCGCGTTGAAGACCTCCTGGAGCCCGAGAACCTGCACGCCCTTTTGCGCCGCCTCCTCGATAAGCGTCATGTGCGCGGCGACCATCTTGTCGCGGATCGTCTCGATGGAGTCCGTCGCCGGGTCCCCCTTCAGGTTCATCTGAATGAGGGCTGCCTTGACCTTGCGCATGAAAGCCTCCTCTCGCTCGCCCGCTCAGACCTGCCACGATGCCACTGCGCCGTAGGTCTCGGGTCTGCGATCGCGGTAGAACTTCCACCCGTCCCGCACCTCAGCGATCATGGTGAGGTCGAGATCGGCGGTGACCAGCGCGTCCCGATCGTCCGGACCCTGGTCGAGTATCTCGCCGCGCGGATTGACGAAGTAGCTGGAGCCGTAGAAGTAGCCGGTGTTCCACGGCGTCTCCATGCCGACGCGGTTGTTGGCGCCGATGTAGACGCAGTTCGCCACCGCGGCCGCCGGCTGTTCCAGGTTCCAGAGATGGTCGCTCAGGCCCCGCGCGGTCGCAGACGGGTTGAAGATCACCTCGGCGCCGTTCATGGCGAGCTCGCGCCAACCTTCGGGGAAGTGCCGGTCGTAACAGATGTAGACGCCGACCTTGCAGAACGCGGTCTCGAAGACCGGATAGCCGATGTCGCCCGGCTTGAAGTAGTACTTCTCGCAGAAGCCGACGACGTGGGGGATATGAATCTTGCGGAACTTGCCGAGGTAGCGCCCGTCTGCGTCGATCACGGCGGCGGTGTTGTAGTAGACGCCGGTCTGCGCCTCCTCATAGACCGGCACCACCATCGCCATGCCGAGGCGCGCGGCTTCCGTCCGCATGCGCTGGACCGTCGGCCCGTCGGGCACCCGCTCCGCGGTGCGGTACCAGGAGTTGTCCTGCACCGCGCCGATGTAGGGCAGGTTGAAGAGCTCCTGCAGGCCCAGAACTTGCACGCCTTCGCTCGCCGCTTGCTCGATCAGGGGCAAGTGGGCTGCGATCATCTTCTCGCTGATCTGCTCGGGCGTGTCGTGCTCGACCTCGCCCTTGAGGCTCATCTGGATGAGCCCGGCCTTCACCGTCGCCATCGCCACCGCTCCCTCGCTACACCGAAGCCGGCAGCCTAGCCCGGAACGCCTACCGGGGTCACGGTCCGCGCGTCGCGCGTCACAAGTTGGGTCGGTGCTGACGCCAGGGGCGCGCCTCTTCGAGCGCGGCGCCGATGCGGAGCACGGTCAGGTCGTCGAAGCGGCGGCCGACGATCTGCAGGCCCGTGGGCAGCCCGTCGGCGGAGAAGCCCGAAGGAAGCGAGAGCGCGGGCAGCTTGAGCGCGTTGAACTGCATGGTCATGTCCATGCTCTGGTGCCGGCCGTCGGCGTCGTCCCCCATGGAGCCAAGCTCATCGTAGTCGACCGTGGGTGCCGGGATCGCCTCGGTCGGGCAGAGCAGGGCGTCGCAGCGCTCGAGGATGGGGCGCAGCGTGTTCCAGGCCTCGGTGTAGACGGTCTCGGTCTTCATCAGATCGACCGCGCTCATGCGTTGGCTCTCCTCCATCGACGCGACGACGGAGGGGTGCATCCTGTCCCGCCAGCGCTCCAGATGGTGGCCGAAATGCGTGGCCTGGAACACGCCCCAGTAGGCCCACCACGCCTCGTTGAACGCCGCGCTCCAGCCGAGCTCGACGGGCTCGATCTCCGCCCCTGCCTGCGCGAGGGCATCGGCGGCCGCGCGAGTGTTCGCCTCCACATCCGCATCGATCCGGTAGTAGCCGAGGTCGATGGAGAGCGCGAGGCGCAGGCCGCGCATGTCGCTGGGCGGCGGCACGTCGACCGAGAGAGCGGGTGCCAACGTATTCAGGTCGCGCTCGTCCGGCCCCTGGCAGAGCTTCAGGAACAACGCGGCATCGGCCACGGTGCGCGAGAGCGGGCCGTGGCAGCACATGTAGTCGAACTGGGTCGGCAGGAACTCGAACGGGATCCGGCCGGAACTGGGCTTCAGCCCGACGCAGCCGCTGTGAGACGCAGGGATGCGCACCGAGCCGCCGGCATCCGAGCCTTCCGCCAGCGGCACGCAGCCGGCGACCACGGCAGCGGCGGAGCCGCCGGACGAGCCGCCCGGCGTGCGGTCCGGGTTCCACGGATTGCGGGTGATGCCCCACAAGGGACTGTCCGTAAGGCTGGAGAAGGCGAACTCGGGCGTCGTGGTCTTGCCCACCATGATGGCGCCCGCATCGCGTAGACGCTGCACCACGAGCGCGTCGTAGTCCGGCACCCAATCCTTGTAGGCGTGAGAGCCGAAGGTCGTCGTCTTGCCCCTGGTGGGCGTGAGGTCCTTGATGGCGATGGGCACGCCATGCAGAGGCCCCACATCGTTGCCCGCGGCGATCGCCCGCTCCGCCGCCCGCGCCTGCTCGATCGCCTCCTCGGGGTAAGTGAAGCAGAAGCAGTTGAGCGTGGGGTTGACCTCCTCGATGCGCTCAAGCGCGTTCGTCACCAGCTCGACCGGCGAGAGCGAGCCGTCCCGAATTAGAGTGGCCGCCTCCGTCGCCGAGAGGTAGGAGAGGTCGTCGTCGCTCATCGCTCCCGGCTCTCCTACGGCCCCGGCCGTCGCGGCGCTATGACATCATGGGGAAGGAGAGGTCGATGCCCGAGCGGATGCCAGTCGGCCAGCGCGAGGTCACGGTCTTGAGCTTGGTGTAGAAGCGCACGCCTTCCATGCCGTGCATGGCG
This sequence comes from Alphaproteobacteria bacterium, assembly GCA_965220745.1. Lineage (GTDB taxonomy): Bacteria > Pseudomonadota > Alphaproteobacteria > UBA828 > UBA828 > WTGU01. The sequence continues at coordinate 29,196 of CBDCQT010000007.1, forward strand.
TGGTCGCCGAAGAGCGAGCGCTTCCAGCCGCCGAAGCTGTGGTAGGCGACAGGCACAGGGATCGGCACGTTGATGCCGACCATGCCGATCTCGACCTTGTTCGCAAACTCGCGCGCGGCATCGCCGTCGCGGGTGAAGATCGCGACCCCGTTGCCGAACTCGTGCTCGTTCACCATCTGCACCGCGGCATCGTAGTCTGGCGCGCGGACCACGGAGAGCACCGGCCCGAAAATCTCCTCCTTGTAGATGCGCATGTCGGGCGTGACCCGGTCGAACAGGCAGGGCCCGATGAAGTAGCCGTTCTCGTAGCCCTGGAGCGAGAGGTCGCGGCCGTCGATCACCAGCTCCGCGCCTTCGTCGACCCCGATGTCCACGTAGCCCCGCACCTTGTCGTAGTGCGCCTTGGTCACCAACGGCCCCATGTCTGCCTCGCCGTCGGTGCCGGGCCCCACCTTGATGCTCTCGATCTTGGGCTTGAGGTCCTCGATCAGCGCATCGCCCACCTTGTCGCCGATGGCGACGGCGACCGAGACCGCCATGCAGCGCTCGCCGGCGGAGCCGTAGGCCGCGCCGATGAGGGCATCGCTCGCCATTGTGAGGTCGGCGTCCGGCATGACCACCGCGTGATTCTTGGCGCCGCCCAACGCCTGCACCCGCTTACCGTGGGCGCAGCCGGTGTGATAGACGTACTCGGCGATGGGCGTGGAGCCCACGAAGCTCACCGCGGCGATGTCCGGGTGGGCGAGGATCGCGTCCACCGCCTCCTTGTCGCCGTGGACGACGTTGAAGACGCCGTCGGGGCAGCCGGCCTCCTTCAGCCATTCGGCGAGCATCATCGCGGCCGTGGGGTCCTTCTCCGACGGCTTGAGGATGAACGTGTTGCCGCAGGCGATGGCGACCGGGAACATCCACATCGGCACCATGGCCGGGAAGTTGAAGGGCGTGATGCCGGCGACCACGCCGAGCGGCTGACGGCTGGAGAAGCTGTCGACGCCGGTGCCGACCGACTGGGTGAAGTCGCCCCGCAGCAGGTGCGGGATGCCGCAGGCGAACTCCAGCACCTCCATCCCGCGGGAGACAGAGCCCATCGCGTCCGAGAGCACCTTGCCGTGCTCGCGCGTTATCACCCGGGCCAAGTCCTCCTTGCGGCTCTCGACCAACTCCTTGAACGCGAAGATCACCCGCGCCCTCTGAATGGGGGGCGTCGCGGCCCAGCCGGGCGCAGCGTCCGCTGCCGCCTGTACAGCGCTCTCTACCTCGTCTGAGCTGGCGAAGGGCACGTGCGCGACCACCTCGCCGGCGGCCGGGTTGTAGACGTCGCCGAAGCGCCCGGACGCGCCCGCCTGGGCGGCGCCGTTGATCCAGTGAGTGAGCGTTGTAGTCATCGAATTCCCCCGATTCTCGTCGGTTCGTGGCGCCGGGCTAGGCGGCGAGTGCGCGCTCCGGCGCAAGGTAGTCGTGGCCGAGGTCGAGCGCGACGGCCTCGTGGGTGACGCGCCCCTGGCAGACATTGAGACCGTGCATGAGGTGATCATCGTCGCGCATGGCCTGCTGCCAGCCTTTCCCCGCAAGCGCCAGCACGAAAGGCAGCGTCGCGTTGCTGAGCGCGAAGGTCGAGGTGCGGGCCACGGCACCCGGCATGTTGGTGACGCAGTAATGCAGGACGTTGGCCACCTTGTAGGTGGGATCGGCATGGGTGGTCGGCCGGCTGGTCTCGAAGCAGCCGCCCTGGTCGATCGCCACGTCGACCACGACGGCGTTGCGGCGCATCTCGTCCAGCATGTCGCGGCGCACCAGCTTGGGCGCGGCCGCGCCGGCGATGAGCACCGCGCCGATCACCAGGTCGGCGTTGTTCACCGTCTCCTCGATGGCCTGGACGGTCGAGTAGACGGTCGTGGCGCTGGCGCCGAAGATCTCTTCAAGCTGGCGGAGGCGCGGGATCGAGCGGTCGATGATCGTGACCTGCGCGCCCATGCCGACGGCCATGCGGGCTGCGTGCGTGCCCACCACGCCGCCGCCCAGGATCACCACGTCGGCCGGCGGCACGCCGGGGACGCCACCGAGCAGCACGCCCCGACCCCCCTGCTCCTTCTCAAGGCAGTGGGCGCCAGCCTGGATCGACATGCGGCCCGCGACTTCGCTCATGGGCGCGAGCAGCGGCAGGCCGCCCCGCGCATCGGTCACCGTCTCGTAGGCGATGGCGATGCAGCTGGAATCGATCAGGGCGTCGGTCTGGGCGGCATCGGCCGCGAGGTGGAGATAGGTGAAGAGCACCTGGTCGGCCCGCAGCATGGCGCATTCGTCCGGCGAGGGCTCCTTCACTTTCACGATCATCTCGGCCGTGCCGAAAATCTCCGCCACGTCGGACACCACCTGGGCGCCGGCGCGCTCGTAATGCACGTCGAGGAGCCCGATTTCGGTCCCGGCGTCCTTCTCGACCATGACCCGATGGCCGTGCTGCACGAGCTCGCGCACGCCGCCGGGTGGGATGCCGACGCGGTACTCGTGGACCTTGGTCTCCTTGGGAACGCCGATGAGCATGGCCGTCATTTCCCCAATTGATAATGGCGCCCGCCGTGGCCGCCCATGCGGCCCGCTCGGCGTGGCTGTCGTGGCCGGTGGTCAGTCGGCCGCTTCCGGCTGCAATACGTCCGCAGGCCCGCCGCCCTCGCCGGGCATGCCGGAGTCGGACGGACCAGCTTCTGCGGCGGCTGGCGGCGCGCCGTCAGCCGGCTGGGCCGGCGTCGCGTCAGCCTGCGGCTGCTCGGGCGACGCGTCAGGCGCTATGGCGGACGCTGCAGCGGCAGATTTTTCCGCCGCAGCCGCCTCGGCAGCCTTTTCCTCCCGCGCCGCCGCGCGCTCGGCTCTGGCGCGCGCCTTGCGCACCGCGTCGAGAAGCTCCGCCTCGGTGCAGATGCCCAACAGGATCGGGTCCTGCGGCGTGATGTTGGGCGTGTTCCAATGAGTCCGCTCGCGCACGGCGTTGATCGTCGCCTTGGTCGTGCCGAGCAGCTTGCCGATCTGCGCGTCGCTCAGCTCGTCGTAGTTTTTGAGCAGCCAGGCGATGGCGTTGGGGCGGTCCTGCCGTTTGCTGACCGGCGTGTAGCGGGCGCGTCGGGTGCGCTGCGGCACTTCCGGGGCCGGGCCGATGGCCTCCAGCCGCTGGGAGGAATCCTCTTCGCAGCGCTGGATATCCTCGCGGCTGACCTGCCCGTTGGCGACGGGGTCGAGGCCGCGAATACCGACTGCGACCTCGCCATCGGCGATGCCCTGCACCTCAAGCGGATGCAGCTCGCAGAACGCCGCAATCTGATCGAAGGTGAGCGTGGTGTTGTCGATCAGCCACACCGCCGTGGCCTTGGGCATCAGCAACTCGGCCATCTTATTGGTTCCTTCCACTGCTGCCCACGCGCGACTGTGCCACGGCCGGCATTATCGCCCGCAGCCACGTGTGAGGCGGTCGGTATATCGCTTACATGTGGGGAGCGCAAAGCCGCAGTTCACCGGGCACTACTAGTTCGTGCGCTCCAGCACGATTTTGCCGATGTGCTGGCCTGCCTCCATGCGGGCGTGAGCGGCCGCCGCCTGGTCGAGCGGCAGCCGGGTGTCGATGACCGGCCGCACCAGACCTGCCTCGATCAGCGGCCAGACGGTCTCCTCCAGCGCTTCGGCGATGCGGGCCTTGCTCTCCACGCTCTGCGGCCTGAGTGTGGAGCCCACGATGGTGAGCCGCTTGCGCATGAGCACGAAAAGATCGATCTGGGATTTCGACGCCTCTTGGACGGCGATCTGCGCCAGCCGTCCTTCGGGCCGGAGCGCTGCGAGATTGCGCGGCGCGTAGCTGCCCCCGACGATGTCGAGCACGACATCGACCCCCTCGCCTCCGGTTATTTCCTTCACCACGCTGACGAAGTCCTCGTTGCGGTAGTCGATCGCCCGCTCGGCGCCGAGGCCTTCGCAGGCGGCGCATTTCTCTGGCGAACCAGCGGTCGCGAAGACGCGAACACCAAGCGCGGACGCGATCTGGATCGCAGTGGTGCCGATGCCGCTGCTGCCACCGTGGACCAGCAGCCGCTCGCCGGCGCGGAGCCGGGCGCGCTCGAAGGCATTGGTCCAGACTGTGAAGCAGGTCTCGGGCAGGCCGGCGGCGTCCACCACCGAGAGCCCCGCCGGGACCGGAAGCGCCTGTGTTTCCGGCGCGACGCAGTATTCGGCATAGCCGCCGCCGTGGGTCAGCGCGCAGACGGTATCGCCTACCTCGAAACGCTGCGCACCGGGGCCGTTCGCCACCACGTGGCCCGAGACCTCGAGGCCCGGAAGATCGGAGGCACCGGGCGGCGGCGGGTATGCGCCCTGACGCTGCATCACGTCCGGCCGGTTGACCCCGGCCGCCGCCACCTCGATCAGCACCTCGCCCAGGCGGGGCTCGGGCACTGGCCTGCGCGCCGGGCGCAGCACCTCCGGTCCACCGGGCTCCGTGATCTCGATTCCGATCATTTCACTGGGCAGCTTGGCCATGACGCCTCCAAAGGGTTTGCGCGCGGGACTATACTCAAGCTGGCCCGGCCGGCGCAGGAGAAACGGAATGGACGAGGAAGCGGTCCGCATCCCGCGCGAGCAGGAATGGACCCCGCGCGTGCTCGACGACATGTCGGTCGACGCACTCAACGCTTACGCCGAACAGCTTGAAGAGGAGCTGGAGCGGGTGCGCGGCGCCATCCACGCGAAGACGGACTACCTGAGCAAGGCGGACTCGCTGTTCAAGAGCTAGCTTCGCCCCCGTTCAGCAGAGCGAGGATGGCGGCGAGGCCGATCGGCGCGCCGTCGTACTCGGCCATGGCGTCGAGCAGGGCGCCCCAGAGATAGACCGCAGACGCGAGGTCGGTGATCAGATCGTAGGCCGGCACCTCGCCGATGTCGCCCCGGATCACGATCACGTTGAGGCGGGCGACGTTGGTCTGGGCGATGGCATCGTCCGCGAAGACCTGGGGCCTCATATCGACGGCGCAGACCTTGGCGAGCATCGCAGGCGCGTGCGTGCCGGTGAGCAGCAGCCAGCAGCTGGTCTCGTCCCGTGCCACGCGGAAGCAGCCGTCGGCCTCCGCCATGCTCCACGCCCCACCGAGGGTCTGAATCAGCGGGCCGGCCCCGCCGCGGTCCGCGAGCACCAGTGCCTCGCCGGGCGCGAGCCGCGCGATACGGCTGCCGTCGGCCTGTGGATAGGCCCGATTGCTCGCCTCGCCCATCTGGGCGCCGTTGCCGGCGAGCCAGGGGCCGATGTTCCAGCCCTTGAAGCCGATACGCGGGAACGGCGTGAGGTCGGCAAGCCCGAGCGCTTCCGCCTGGGCCGCCTCGGCAGCGGCCTCCCGCCCGAAGTCGCTGGCCACCGCATAGCCGCCCAACGCCTCGAAGCGCGCGCCGTGCGCCTCCAGCGCGCGGTAGAGCGGCGAGCGGCGCTGTTCCTCTGCGGGAATCGCCACCGTCAGAGCTCCTGCCGCGCGCCGTCGGGGTCGAAGAACGGGATTTTCGCCACGGTCGCGCTCACCATGCGTGCACTGTCCACGCGAATCTCGATCTTGGTGCCGGGCTCGCTCTGGTCGGGCGCGACGTAGGCGAGGCCCACGATCTTGTCCAGGTTGGGCGAATAGGCCACAGACGTGACCCGCCCGGTGATCTCGCCCGCGCGGATTACCAGATGGCACTCCTTGGGCTGCTCCACGCCGACGCCCGGCATCTCGAAGCCCACCAGCTTGCGGGTGAGCCCCTTCGCCGCCTGCATCCGCACCGAGCGGATGCCGACGTGGAAGGGCTTCTTCTTGGCGAGCGCCCAGGCCATGTCGGCTTCGTGGGGGGTGGTGAGGCCGTCGGTATCCTGGCCGATGAGGATGTGGCCCTTCTCCAGCCTGAGCAGGCGCTGCGCCTCCACGCCGAAGGGCCGGATGCCGTGGTCCTTGCCGGCCTCCATGAGCGCGTCCCAGAGCGCCTCGCCCTGGCTCGCCGGCACGTGCAGCTCGTAGCCGAGCTCGCCCACGAAGCCGACCCTGAGAAAGATCGTGGGGATGCCGGCGACGTGGCCTTCGCGCACGCCCATGTAGGGGAAGCCCTCGGGCGACAAGTCGACATCGTCACAAAGGGTCTCCAGCACCGGGCGGCAGTTAGGGCCCGCGATATTGACGCCCGCGAGCGCCGCGGTGACGTTGGTCACGTCGACCTTGAGCCGCCACTGGGCGTTGTACCAGAGCATCTCGCGGTAGACGTTGTCGACGCCCGAGGTCGTCGCAGTGACGTAGAAGTGGTCCTCGTGCATGCGGCAGGCGACGCCGTCGTCCACCACCACGCCGCCGAGGTCGGTCATCAGCACGTAGCGCGAGCGGCCCACCGGCTGCTTGAGGTAGGCGAAGGTGTACATGCGGTTCATGAACTCGGCCGCGTCCGGCCCACGCACGTCGAGCCCGCCGAGGGTGGAGACATCGATGATGCCCACGTTGTCGCGGACGTTCTTGGCCTCCTCCCGGATCAGCGCCTGGCGCCTGGCCTTGTCGCCATAGAACTCGGGCCGGAGCCAGAGTCCTGCCGGCATCATGGTGGCGCCGGCCTCCAGATGGCGGAAGTGCATCGCCGTGTAGCGCACCGGCTCGAAGCTGCGGCCGGCGAGATGACCCATGGTGACCGGCACGATGGGCTGGCGCATCGTGGTGACGCCGGTCTCGTCCACGCTCCGTGCCTTGGCCCGCGCCAGGATGCGCACCGCGTTCAGAGACGAATGGCGGCCCTGTGAGGGCCCCATGCCGTTGGTGGTGAAGCGCTTGAGCAGCTCAACGTGGTCGTAGCCCTCGGCGATCGCGTCCTCCAGGTCGTGGACTTGCACGTCCTCGTCCAGATCGACGAAGGCCTTGTGATCGGGATGCGGGAAGATCGGCCACGCCACCTGCGCCGCCGCCAGCTCTTCCTCTGCGGGAGCTTCGGGCTCGGGCCCCGCGTCGAGCCCGGCAGCCTGCGCCGCCTGCCAGCCCGCGCGGCGGCCGTCGGCCATCGCGGCATCGAGGCCGGTGGTCCCGGCAACCCCGCCCGCGGCGAAGACGCCCGGCGGAAGCTCTGCGACAGCGGTCGCATGACGCGTGCGGTCGTAGGTGAACGTGGCGCCCGCCTGGCGCAGCAGCGCCGCCGCCGGCGCATGGCCGCCTGAGACGACGAGTAGGTCGCAGCTGAAGCTGTCGACGGAAGGCGCGCAGACACCGTCTTCCTCGATCCGGGCGACGCGGACTCGCGCGACGCCCGATCCCTTGCGCTGCGCCACGGCCTCCCACGGCGCCGAAGCGGCGTGGACCGGCACCCGGCGCGCGGCCAGCGTGTCGCTCATCGCAGTGCGCGGCGCATCCATGCGCAGGTCGACCACCGCCGCCACCTCGACGCCTGCGTCCAGCAGGTCGAGCGCCGCGCCGTAGCCGTCGTCGTCCGCCGTCGCCACCACCGCACGGCGGCCGGGCCTGACGCCGTAGAGCTTGATCAGGCGCTGGGCCGCGCTGCTCAGCATGACGCCCGGCAGGTCGTTGTTGCGGAAGACCAGCGGCTGCTCTAGCGAGCCAGTGGCGACCACCAGCGCCTTGGTCCTGAGCTTGTAGAGGCGGTTGCCGCGCACCAGCGGCAGCCAGTTGTCGGCGTAGCGGCCGAGGCACGCGGTCTCGGTCATCACCGAGATGCGATCCGAGCCCTCGACATCGCCGACGAGCCGGGCGCGCTCCTCTTCGGCGCGGATGCCGCCGGCGTCCGCGCGGCCATAGAGCAGCCCGCCGCCGAGGGCCGCGTTCTCGTCCACCAGGATGACCTCGGCACCGGCGGCTGCGGCTTGCGATGCCGCCGCGAGCCCCGCCGCGCCGCCGCCCACCACCAGCACGTCGCAAAAGAGATACTGTTTGTCGAAATAGCCGTGCGGGGCGTTGGTATCGACGGTGCCGAGGCCCGCGATCCGGCGGATCATCTTGGCCCAGAGCGGCCAGGTCCAACGCGGCTTGTAGAACGCCTTGTAGTAGAAGCCCACGGGGAAGAAGCGGTGCAGCAGGCCGAACACCGCTAGGCGGTCATGCCGCAGCGTCCCCCAGTAGTTTTGGCCCGTGACCTCCAGGTCGGGAACCAGCGGCTCGCGGTCCGCGAAGCGGTTGGGTGCGGGGCCGACCTGGACCAGCGTGTTCGCGTCGAGGCCGGAGAGCGAATGGATGCCGCGCGGGCGGTGATACTTGAAGGAGCGCGAGAGCACCGAGACGTCGTTCGCCGCCAGCGCGCTCGCCACCGTATCGCCGCGATAGCCCTGAAACTGCCTGCCTTCGAAGCGGAACGAGACCTGTTCCGTGCGATCGAGAAGCAGCCCTGCGGGCTCCGGCAGCCGCGTCATCATGTCGCCGAATCCTTCGGCTCGCGAGGGGATGCGTCGTCGGCAGGCGCCTCGTCCGCTGGAGCGTCGTCAGCGGGTACCTGGTCGGCGGCTGTATCGCCTTCGGCGTCGGCCGGCGCGGCTTGTTCTGGAGCTTCCGGCGTTTCCGCCGCGGCCTCGGCAGGTTCGGATTGCGGCTCCGGCTCGGGCGCGGCGGCCTCCTCCTGTGTGGCCTCGGTGGGTGCGGCCTCAGGCGGCGGTGGCGGCGCTTCCGGCGGTGTAGGTGGCGGCGGCGGTGCGGCCTCCTTCCGCGGCTCGGGTGCGGCTGCGGGCTCTGGAGGCGGTGGCAGAGGCTCGAATTCGACGCGCTCCGAGAAGACCCGGTCGGCCGGATAGGTGGCGAGGATCTCGTCGGTCACCGTGTCGCGCTCGGCGATAAACCAGTAGGCGGTCGCGACGTGACACCACCACTCGCGCACCACGCCGTCCAGGTTCTCCTCCATCCAGACGAACTCGGTCCACTCGTCGTCCGAGCACCGGTTGGGATCGGGATGCGGCTCCACGGTGCCGGCGCAGATGAACTCCTGGATATTGCGCGGCCCGTTGAGTGGGCAGGGCATGATTTTCATGGCCGCACCTTCGCCACCCGGAGCCCCTAGTGCCCGACCGAGGCCGCGCCCTTCTCGCCCAGGAGCGAGAAGTCGCGGAAGCGGTCGAGGCGGAACTCCTTGATCAACTCGGGCACGCGGCCGGTCGCGATCATCTCTGCCATGGTGGCGCCGCAGACCGGCGTCGCCTTGAAGCCCCAGGTGCCCCAGCCTGAATCGATGTAGTAGTTCTCGACCGGCGTGAGCCCCATGACCGGCGCGAAGTCGGGCGTCATGTCGGTCATGCCGGCCCACTGGCGCAGCACCGGGACGTCCACCATGAAGGGGAAGAGCTCCAGGATGTGCGCCATCAGCCCCTCCATGAAGTCGAGGGTCGAGGAAGTCTGATAGCGCGGATAGGGGTCGGTCGCGCCGCCCATCACCAGCTCACCCCGGTCGGACTGCGAGATGTAAACGTGCAGGCTGCCCGAGACGATGATCGGGTCGAGGAAGGGTTTGAGCGGCAGCGAGACGCAGGCCTGCAGCGGCACGGTGCGGATCGGCAGCGTGAAGCCCGCGAGCCGCGCGACCTGCCCGCTGAGGCCAGCCACTGCCTGCATCGCCTTGCCGCAGGCGATCGGCCCCCGGCTGGTCTCGAGTCCGACGACGCGCCCGTTCTCGATCTTTATGCCGGTGACCTCGGTCTCCTGATGGATCTCGACCCCGAGCTCCTGGGCGCGGCCGGCGTAGCCCCAGGCGACCGCATCGTGGCGGGCGACCGCGCCGGGCGGGTGATAGAGCGCGCCCAGCACCGGATGGCGCACGTCTTCGGACATGTTGAGCAGCGGCACGAGGCGCGCGAGCTCCTCGCGCTCGACGACCTCGGAATCGACGCCCAGATGCTTGTTCACCTCGGCCCGCCAGCGCGAGGTGCGCATGGCGGAATCGGAATGCGCCAGCGTGAAGTGCCCGCGCTCGGAATAGAGGATGTTGTAGTCGAGCTCCTCGCTGAGGCCGCGATAGAGCCGCATCGACTCCTCGTAGAAGGCGACCCCTTCCGGCGTCAGATAGTTGGAGCGGATGATGGCCGTGTTGCGCCCGGTGTTGCCGCCGCCGAGATAGCCCTTGTCGAACACGGCGACGTTGCGCACGCCGTGCCTGGCCGCGAGGTAATAGGCAGCCGCGAGCCCGTGGCCGCCACCGCCGATGATCGCCACGTCATAGCTCGGCCGGAGCTCCGGCCGGGCGGCGAGGAAGCGCTTGACCGGCCGGCGCCGGGAGAGGCCGTATTTCAGGAGGCCGAACGCCATCGTTCGTTGTCGTCGCTCAAATGCTCGCGGTTGATAGGCTGATTTGCGTGACGCGGCAAGACGTTATCGCTGTTATTGGTCCGACCGCTTGGCCTCGAAACGGGCGGCCTGCTCGCGCAAGCCCCGCGCGGTACCGGCGTTGATCAGAACGAGGCTCGCCACCAGCACCACGACCGCGGCCCAGACCCAGTGGCTGAGCGCCGCGCCGAAGAAGATGCTGGCCCAGAAGATGCCGGCCGCGACCACCACGTAGTTGAGTTGGGCGAAGAAGAGCGCGCCGGCACGGCGCACAATCTCGAAGAAGCAGCTGTAGGTGATCGCCTGGCCTGCCGTGGCCCAAAGCAGGCCCAAGATTCGCGAATCCTCATCGGTCACAAGCATGTGGGAATCGCCTGCAACAGCCAACAAAACTATGTGAGGGATTTGGTCATGAAGCCAGCCAGCAGTGACCGCCAACTGGGTTGCCTCGCCCTGGGCGAGCATCACGATGAGCAGCAGGATGGCGGCCACCATCATCATGCCGCCGCAGAGCGCGAACGCACTCACGCCCACCGGCGAGAAGCGCGCGCCTGCGACATTGTTCACCGCCGCAGACATTGGCATCAGCAGCGAGAACAGCACCCATACCCAGGCGCCTGACTCCGGCAGGCTGCCTGTGGGCACAACGATGAGCAGGATCCCGCCGAAACCCAAGAGCACGCCCCCGACGCTGAGCCAGCGGAAGCGGTCGAACCTCAGCACCAGGGTCAGTGAGTAGGTGGTCGCCGGGATCAGCGCCGCGCAGAGCGTCAGCACCGCCGGCGGCAGGCGATCGGCGACGTAGGTAACGACCAGCAGCGGGCCCAAAAAGCCGAAGACCGCCACCAGCCCGAACACCCGCAGGTTCTCCTTCCTGAGCGACGGCGGCTTGGAGACGATCGCGGCCAGCACCAGCGTCACCACGCCGGCGAACAGCGCCTGCCAGAACGAATAGGCGATGAAGGGGAAGCCCGCGTCGATCGCGATCTTGTTGGCGGTGAACAGGCTGCCGTATGAGATGCCGCCGAGCAGCAGCAGCACGGTCGGCAGCATGAGCCGGTTCTCGCGGAACTCGTCGAGCAGCCGCCTCATCGCCTTGGCTCGTGCAGCGTCACCGGTCGCGCGCTCGGCTTCAGTGGGGCGGCTGGCATGGGGGTACGAGGCGGGAGCGGGGCGCCCTGCGCCCGCCGTTCAGCCTGTGCTCGCGGGCAGGCGCTGCGGCCTGGTGGGCGCTGCTGGATTTGAACCAGCGACCTCTTGCATGTCAAGCAAGCGCTCTCCCCCTGAGCTAAGCGCCCGTGCCGCCAACGCTCGGGCTTAGCATCGCGCGCGCGGCATTGGCAAGACCGGCGGGGCCGTGCCGGCGCCGCTCCCCCCGGCCCTTGACCGTACGCGGGGAATGCCCACATGGTGCGAGCGAGGCGGCGAGGCAGGGGAACATGACCGAGGAAGAGCGGCGGGGCGGGCCGGTGTGGCACGGGACGACGATCCTTTCCGTCCGCAAGGGGGACATGGTGGTCGTCGCCGGCGACGGCCAGGTCACGCTCGGGCAAACGGTCATCAAGGCCAACGCTCGCAAGGTCCGGCGCCTCGGCGAAGGCGGCATTATCGCGGGCTTCGCCGGCGCCACGGCCGACGCCTTCACCCTCTTCGAGCGGCTCGAGGGCAAGCTGGAGCAGCATCCGGGCCAGCTTACCCGGGCCTGCGTCGAGCTCGCCAAGGACTGGCGCACCGACCGCTACCTGCGCCGGCTGGAGGCGATGATGGCGGTCGCCGACAGAGAGGTCTCGCTGGTGCTCACCGGCACCGGCGACGTGCTGGAGCCTGCGGACGGGCTGATCGGCATCGGCTCGGGCGGCTCCTACGCGCTGGCCGCGGCGCGGGCGCTGCTCGACATCGAAGGCATCGATGCTGAGGAGGTCGCCCGCCGCGCCATGGCCATCGCCGCCGACATCTGCATCTACACCAACACCGAGATCGTGCTGGAGAAGATCGAGCCATGACCGGCTTCAGCCCCCGCGAGATCGTCTCCGAGCTCGATCGCTTCATCATCGGCCAGGACGACGCCAAGCGTTCCGTCGCCATCGCGCTTCGCAACCGCTGGCGGCGCCAGCAGCTGGCGGACGACCTGCGCGAGGAGGTGCTGCCCAAGAACATCCTGATGATCGGCCCCACCGGCGTCGGCAAGACCGAGATCGCGCGCCGCCTCGCGCGCCTCGCCCAGGCGCCCTTCATCAAGGTCGAGGCGACCAAGTTCACCGAGGTCGGCTACGTCGGCCGCGACGTGGAGCAGATCGTGCGCGACCTGGTCGAGGTCTCGATCCACATGACCCGCGAGCGCATGCGCAAGGAGGTCGCGGCCAAGGCCGAGCTCAACGCTGAGGAGCGGGTGCTCGATGCGCTCGTCGGCAAGAACGCGACCAAGGAGACCCGCGGCAAGTTCCGCAAGATGCTGCGCGACGGCTCGCTTGCCGAGAAGGAGGTGGACATCGAGGTGAGCGAATCCGCCGCCTCGTCGCTGCCGACCTTCGATATCCCCGGCATGCCCGGCGCCCAGATGGGCATGGTCAATCTCGGCGACATGCTCGGCAAGGCGTTCGGCGAGCAGAAGAAGATCAAGCGCATGAGCGTGGAGGACTCCTACGACACCCTGATGGCGGAAGAGAGCGACCGGCTGTTGGATCAGGACGTGGTCGTGCGCACCGCGCTGGAGAACGCCCAGAACGACGGCATCGTCTTCATCGACGAGATCGACAAGATCTGCGCCCGCTCCGACCGCCTCGGCGCCGACGTGAGCCGCGAGGGCGTGCAGCGCGACCTCCTGCCGCTGATCGAAGGCACCACGGTCACCACCAAGCACGGCGCGCTCACCACCGACCACATCCTCTTCATCGCCTCCGGCGCCTTCCACCTGGCAAAGCCGGCGGACCTCCTGCCCGAGCTGCAAGGGCGGCTGCCGATCCGGGTCGAGCTGAATTCGCTCGCCCGCGACGACCTGAAGAAGATCCTGACCGAGCCCGAGAACAGCCTGATTCGCCAGTACCGCGCGCTGATGCAGACCGAGAACGTGACGCTCGACTTCAGCGACTGCGCCATCGACGCGCTCTCAGACCTCGCCGCCGAGGTCAACCGCGCGGTCGAGAATATCGGTGCGCGCAGGCTGCACACGGTGATGGAGAAGCTACTGGAGGATATCAGCTTCGAGGCCGCCGACCGCTCTGGAGAGACCATCACCATCGATGCGACTTACGTCGAGGCCCACGTGGGCGACCTCGCCAAGGACGCGGACCTCAGCAAGTTCATTCTCTGAGCTGGCACCCCCAAAAAAGGTTTCTTTGGCGGCCTATTGCGGCCTACTCCGGCCCAAAGCGGCCCAAGGTGGCCCAAGGTGGTCCAGAGCGGCGTCTCCCGCTGCGGCTCATTCCGGCCCAAAGCGGCTCAAAGTGGCCCAAGGTGGCCTCTCTCGATCCGCGACCGCGGCCGATTGCGGTGGCGACAGCGAGGATTGTCGCGCGGGCCTGAAAGATCCCGCGCGCGGAATAGACTCCAGCCCGTGCGCTCAATCCACCTGTCGCGACATGTCCGCTCTTGCAGGTCATGGCGCGATGATGGCGCACCCGCCCCGCGACGTGCACCGCACCATGGTCCGGGGTCAAAGGCGCCCCGCCGTCAAATCCCCAAATACTCGTCCACGATCGCGCGGTCGGAGAGCTGCTCGGGCTTGATCGTCGCGACGATGGTGCCCTTCTGCATGATCAGCACCCGCTCCGCCAGCGCCTGGATGAAACGCAGGTTCTGCTCGACCAGGAGTACCGTGAGGTCGAGTGCGGCGGCAAGCTCGGCGAGCTTCGCCTGAATCTGATCGACGATGGAGGGCTGGATGCCCTCGGTCGGCTCGTCCAGAAGCAGCAGGCTTGGCCGGCCGGCGAGGCAGCGGGCGAGCGCCAGAATCTGCTGCTCGCCGCCGGAGAGCGCGCGCCCCGGCCGCTCTAGCAGCGCGTCCAGCAACGGGAAGTAGTCCAATAGCTCCGGCACCGCGCTCTGGCCCCGCCGCACGATCTCGCCCATGCGCAGATTGTCCATCACGCTCAGCTGCGGATAGATGTCCCGCCCCTGCGGCACGTAGCCGATGCCGAGCCGGGCGCGCCGGTGCATGGCGAGCCGCGTGATGTCCTCGTCCTCGAACACGATGCTGCCGCCGGTGGCCCTGATCTCCCCCATCAGCGTGCGCAGCAGCGTGGTCTTGCCCATGCCGTTGTGGCCGAGCACGCCCACGATCTCACCGCGCGCGATGGAGAAATCGATCCCGTTCAGGATCGGGATGCGGCCGTAGCCGGCGTTGAGCCCTTCGACCTCAAGCAAGGCCCGACGTCCCCAGATAGACCTCCCGCACCGCCTGGTTGGCCTGGATGCGCGCCATGGTGTCCTCGGCCAGGATGCGGCCCTGGTGGAACACGGTGACGACATCGGCGATCTGGCGGATGAACTGCATGTCGTGCTCGACCACGACGATGGTGGTGGTCCGGTTCACCTCGCGGATCAGCGCCGCCGTGCGGTTGGTCTCCTCGATGCTCATGCCTGCCGTCGGCTCGTCGAGCAGGATGACCTTGGGCTCCAGCGCCATGACCATGCCGAACTCGACCCACTGGCGCTGGCCGTGGGCGAGCGCGCCGAGCAGCTGCCAGCGGATGTCGCGAAGCTCCAGCCGGTCGAGGATCTCGTCCACCTTCGCGCGCGCGGCCCTTGCGCCGTGGCGCAGATGCGCCGCGAGCCACAGGTTCTCGTCCACCGTGATGCCGTCGTAGACGTCCGGTACCTGGTTCTTGATGCCGATGCCGAGGCGCGAGATCTCGTGCGGGTGCGCGCGGCTGATGTCGCGGCCGTCGAACAGCACCTGCCCTTTTGACGGCCTGATCTGGGCCGTGAGCATCTTGAAGAAGGTGCTTTTGCCGGCACCGTTCGGGCCGATCAGGCAGCGCAGCTCGCCCCGCCGGAGCGCGAAGTCGACGCCGGCGATGGCGCTCACGCCGCCGAAGCGCTTCTCCAGCGCCCGGGTCTCCAAGATCACCGCGTCCTCGCGCTCCGCCTCGCTCATGGCCGACCTCCCTGCCGCCCACGCCGGCGCGGCGGAACGGGGCGGAAGCTGAGGCGCTGCACGAACTCGACCCATTGCTCGCGGATCGCCGCGCGGTCCAGCCAGTAGCCCGGCAGGGAGCCGATGCTCGGCAGCAGGCCCTTATGAAAGACGAGGACGAAGAGGATCAGCACCGCGCCCAGCACCAGCGTCACCTGACCCACGCCCTGGGTGCCGAGCCAGCCCTTGAAGTGCTCGATGGCGAAGACGCCCGCGATCGGCCCGATCAGGGTGCCCTTGCCCCCCACCAGCACCCACATGATGACGTCCGCCGCGCGGCCCAGGCTGAACATCTCCGGGTGCGCCAGCGGAATCGAGATGGCGTAGAGCGCCCCGCCGAGGCCGGCCACGCCGCCCGCCAGCATGAAGGCGAAGAGCTTGTAGCGCCGCGTGTCGTAGCCGAGCAGCTCGGTCCTGCGCTCGTTCTCGCGGATGCCCACCAGCACCCGGCCGAAGGGCGTGGTCAGGGTCAGCCGGAGCCCGATGTAGACCAGGATCATCAGCACCGCGCCGACCCAGAAGAACCAGTTGATGTCGAGCTGCACGCTCGGGTTCCACGGCACGTCGAGCTGCGGCACGGTGGGGATGCCGTTCTGCCCGTTCAGCCGCACCTTGCCGATGACGTACTGATCGCCGGAGGTGGCGCGGATGCCCTTCTCCAGGATCAGCGTGAAGACCAGGGTGATGACGCTGAGATAGATCTCGCTGATGCGGCCGTAGATCATGAAGTAGCCGAGGATGCCGGCGCCGGCCGCGCCGAGGGCCACGGCGAAGAAGACCGAGCCCGTGGTCTCGCCGGTATTGAGCGCGAGCACGGTGAAGCCGTAGCCGCCGAGCCCGAAGAATGCGGTCTGCCCGAAGCTCAGGATTCCGCTGAAGCCCCAGAGGAAGCCCATGCTGAGGGCGAGCATCGCCATCCCGAAGAAGCGCGACATCTCCAGGATGACGAAGATCTCCAGGTGGAAGGGCATGGTGATGAAGAAGGCCGCGAGCGCCGCGATGAAGACCCACCACCACCACTTGGGGCGCTCGCTTGAGTGCTGCATCAGGGCGACGCCGTGGATCATCGCTCAGACCCCGCGGGTCATGCGCCCGGTAATCCCGAGCGGCAGCAGCCTGAGCAGGATGATGGCCACGAACAGCACGGTCATCTCGCCGATCACCGAGCTGGAGACAGTGGCGACGATGCCGTCGATGGTGCTGAAGAGTCCGGAGGCACTCACCGTGCCGATCAGTGGCAGGTGCCCGCCGGTGATGACCGTGATGAAGGCCTTGGCCACGTAGACGATGCCGAGGGTGGGATAGGCGCCGACGATTGGCGCCAGCACCGCGCCGGCGAGCCCGGTGAGCGCCGAGCCGAAGGCGAAGGTCAGCATGTAGACGAGGCTGCGGTTGACCCCTAACGCGGCCGAGATCGTCGGGTTCTGCATGGTGCCGCGCACGATCAGCCCGTAGCGGGTGAAGCGCCAGAAGGCGTAGACCGCGCCCAGCAACGCCACGGCAATCGCCATCATCACCAGGCCGTAGATGGGGAAGCCGAAGGCGCCCACCTGGACGTTGCCGAGCGGCGCCGCGACGCTCTCGGTCTGGGGTCCGAAGATCGTGGTGACACCGCCCACCAGCAGCAGGCTCAGCCCCCAGGTGGCGAGCAGCGTGTCGATGATACGGCCGTAGAGCCACCGGATGATGAACCGCTCGACGATGATGCCGAACACACCCACGGCAAGCGCCGACAGAATGAACGAGAGCCAGAGGTTGATTCCGGCGTGGCTACAGAGCGTGCAGAAGTAGGCGCCGAGCATGAGGAACTCGCCCTGCGCCAGGTTGATCACCCGCATCATCCCGAAGATGACCGCGAGCCCGAGGCTGATCAGGATGAAGATCGAGAAGGAAAAGCCGATCTGGAAGAGATAGTTCGCGACCTGATCCAACCGTCACCCCCGCCGCCCCGGCCGGGCGCACCGGGGCCAAACACGCATCCGGGAACGCAGGACGGCCCGTCGGCGGCGACCCGCGCCGCCGACGAACCCGGCGTCCCGGCTACGAAATTGTCGTCGTAACGCCCCGATCTCTACTCGACCTCGACCTCGTACTGGGTCTTGTCGTCGGGGTTGGCGTGGAGATCACAGACCTGCTGCGTATCCAGCGGCGGACGCTGTGAAAACGAGCGGATCACATCGAAGGTCTGCGTCATGTTGCCGCGCACGATGTGGATGTCCATGGTCGTGTGGTTGGTCTGCCCGTCCACCGTGTACTGGCCGCCGGCGCCGATCACGCTGACGTTGCTCGTCGCCAGCGCATCGATCACCGCATCGGAGCTGGCATCGCCCGCCTGACGCACCGCCTCGGCCCAGACCTTGATGCCGCGCTCGCCGTATTCGCCGTACTCGCCCACGTAGCCGGTGTCGCCGGTGTAGGCGTGGAAGCGGCTCACGAAGTCCTTGGCCTCGGCCGTGTCGAGGTCATCCACGAAGGAGGTCGCCAGGATGATGCCGTTGCCTTCCTCGGGGCTGAGCTGGGTGTGCTCCAGGCCGACGCCGTAAGAGCCCGACGCCAACATCATGTTGTCCTTGCCGATCGAGGCCTCGAACTGGCGGTAGAAGGCGATGTGCGCGCCGCCCACCAGCGCCGACATCACCACGTCGGGCTTCGCCGCCTGGATGCGCGAAATCGCCGGCTGGAAGTTGGTCACGTCGAGCGGGAAGAACTCGACCGCCAGGTCCTCGCCGCCGTTGTCCCGGGTGAACTTCTGCATCCACTTGGACGTGATGTGGCCGTAGTTGTAGTCGGCCGCCAGGATGTAGGTGCGCTTGCCGCCGAGCTCGTTCACCACGTAGTCGAACAGCGGCTCGAGCTGCTGCGCCGGCACCATGCCGGTGGAGACGTGGCGGCGGTCGCAGACGCCCCCTTCATAGAGCGAATTGTAGAAGAGCAGCCCCTTGAAGCGGTTCACGATGGGGCGCATCACCTCACGCGAGGAGCTGGTGATGCCGCCGTGCACCACCACGCACTTATCCTTGACCAGCGCCTCGGTGACGTACTGCGAGTTGTACTGGCCGTCGGACTGGGAATCGTAGAACACCAGCTCCAGCGGCCGGCCCAGCAGGCCACCAGCGGCGTTGATCTCGTCCACCGCCATCGCCGTCGCCTGGATCTGCTTCAGGCTGTAGATGTTGAGGATGCCGGTGCGGTCGAGGATGTTGCCGACCTTGATCGGATCCTCGCTGGCGATGCCGGCGCGGCGCAGAACATGAGGCAAGCTGGCGAAGGCCAGCGCGCCGGATGTTGCCTGGAAGAACTGTCTACGGCTCAGTCTCATGGTCTGCTCCCTGCGATTGCGTGGGCGGTCCTTTACCGCCGGTGGGTCATCATAATTCCAGGAATGACGCCCGTTCAACAAACGCGTCGATGCTCAGAGCGTCTCGACGAGCGCCAGGCTCTCCTCCGCCATGGCGGCGATGAAGCGGTTCATCTTGCGCTTGAGCTGGGGCAGGTCGCGCGAGCGGGCAACTGTGGCCTCGTTCATGTAGAGCCGGCGGTTGACCTCGATCTGCAGCGCGTGCACGCGCTTGCCGGGCTGGCCGTAATGGGTGGTGGTGTAGGCGCCGGCGTAGGGCTCGTTGCGCCTGACCGTTAAGTCCAGGTCACGCAGGATGCGCTCCGCCGTCTCGACCACAGCAGGCTCGCAGGAAGCGCCGAAGCGGTCACCCAGCACGATGTCAGGGCGGGGCGTTCCGCGGTCCCGGTCCGTCGGTCCGCCGACCGATGGCATCGAGTGGCAATCCAGCACGAACGCCGCGCCGAAGTCGTGCAGCGTCGTCTCGATCAGCCCTTCCAGCGCCCGGTGATAGGGCCGGTAGAGCGTGTCGATGCGGCGCTCCGCCTCGGCGAAGGACATCTTGCCGGCATAGATTTCGGCGCCCGACGCCACCAGCTTGGCGATGGTGCCGAAGCCCGCGCGCACCCGGTCGGAGCGGGTCTTCACGTGGCTCGGCAGCGGCTCGGTGAACATCTCCGGGTCGAGCTCGTAGGGCTCGCGGTTGGGGTCCAGATAGGCTCGCGGGTAGAGCGCGCAGAGCAGCGGCGCTCCGCTCTCCGGCGCACCGGCGAAGATCTCGTCGACGAAGCTGTCTTCCGAGCGCCGCAGGTTCTTCTCGTCGAGCCGAGAGCTCGCGATGAAGGCGGGGTCGTAGTCGGTGCCGCTGTGGGGGGAGGTGAAGATGAGCGGCGCGGTCTGGCACGCCGGCAGGCGGACATCGATGACCCCGTTGACGGCCGCCAGGGTCTTTTCGGCGCGGCGCCGGGCGGCTTGTCCTCCTCGGCTCATTCCTCGCGGTTTAGAGCAAAAGGCCGCCCCTGTCATCCGCGAGGCGGTTGCGCGCTCATGCGCGCGCGGACTTGACGGTGTCCCGCGCTTGACCGATACGCGCGTTCCCTCTAAAGAAGCCGCTCTCTCATCCACGGAGCGCGAACCATGGCACGCCGCTGCGAGCTGACCGGCAAGGGCGTCCTGACCGGCAACAACGTGAGCCACGCTCACAACAAGACCCGTCGGCGCTTCCTGCCCAATCTGCACGACAAGGCGCTGCACAGCGAAGCGCTGGGGCGGATGGTGCGGCTCAAGGTCTCGACCAGCGCGATCCGCACGGTGGAACGCCACGGCGGCCTCGACAGCTACCTGCTCAAGACATCGGACGACCGGCTCTCCCAGGATGCCCGGCGTATCAAGCGCCAGGTGAGGAATGCCCGCGCGGCCAACGCCGCGGAATAAGCTCTTTCAGTTCCCTCAGACGCCGGGCGCTCACTCCGTTCGCTTGGCTTTCGCGCCGTTCGGCGCGGCGCGCGGTCGCGCGCTCCGGGCCTGCGGCCCGGCCCCTTTGCTGGTCGCACCCCCTTTGTACCGCCACGCGTTGGCCGCATGAGGCCTGCGCCTTATAGTCCGCGGCCATGAAGGCGCCGTTGCCGCTATCGCTGCTGCTCCCCATCGTCGCGATGATGGCGGTGATCGGGGTCTCCAACGTCGCCGTCCAGCACGCGATCAACGACTGGCTAACCTGGGGCGCGTTCACCTATCCGCTGGCGTTCCTGGTGACCGACCTCACCAACCGGGCCTGGGGGCCGGCGCGCGCGCGCACGGTGGCCTATGTAGGCTTCCCCTTCGGCATGGGGCTTTCCATCATCCTCGCGGTGGCGGCGGACATTCCTCTCTGGGAAGGCGTGCGCGTGGCGCTGGCCTCGGGCTTCGCCTTCATCTGCGCCCAGCTCTTCGACATCGCGCTGTTCCACCAGCTGAGGCGCGGCCTCTGGTGGCGGGCGCCGCTGGTCTCGTCGCTGTCGGCGTCTGCGCTCGATACCGCGATCTTCTTCAGCGCGGCCTTCGCGCTGACCGGCCTGCCGTGGGTGACCTGGGCGCTCGGCGACTTCGGCATCAAGGTGGGCATGGCCGCTGTCCTGCTGATCCCCTTCCGGCTGCTGATGCCCGTCATCGTCCCCTCCCTCTACAGCGACCCGCAACCTCAGGCGAGCCGATAGCCCATGAGCGATAATCCGTTCCCCAACCTCCATGTGGTCGATCACCCGCTGGTGCAGCACAAGCTGAGCCACCTGCGCGACAAGACGACCTGGACCCCGCTGTTCCGCGATCTGTTGCGCGAGATCGCCTTGCTCATCGGCTACGAGATCACCAGAGGCCTGCCGATGGACCCGCGCACCATCGAGACGCCGCTGACGGAGATGGAGGCGCCCTTCCTGCGCGGCCGGAAGCCCGCGATCGTGCCGATCCTCCGCGCCGGCCTCGGCATGGCGGAGGGGCTGGCGGAGCTGCTGCCGACCGCACCGCTCGGCCACATCGGGCTCTACCGCGACCCGAACACCCACCGCCCGGTGGAGTATTACGTGCGGCTCCCGGCGGACACGAACCGCCTCTTCATCCTGGTCGACCCGATGCTCGCCACCGGCTATTCCGCCTCCTATGCGGTCGACCTGCTCAACCGGAACGGCATCGACGACAGCAACGTCCGCTTCATGGCCATGGTCGCCGCGCCCGAGGGCATGCGCGCCTTCAACGAGAAGCACGCGAGCGTCGAGGTATGGGCCGCAAGCCTCGACGAGTGCCTGAACGAGAAGGCCTATATCGTGCCGGGCTTGGGTGACGCGGGCGACCGCCTCTTCGGCACGGATTAATTGGCGCGGGCGCGCTTCTCTCTTGAATCCAGGAAGGGCGTGATTCGGCCGCCGAGGGCCTGGCCGGTCAGCTCCTCGGCGACGGCAACGGCCTTGCGCAGGCCGCCCACGTCGATGCCGGTCTCGAAGCCGGCCTCGGTCACCATGAACACCAGGTCCTCGGTGGCAAGGTTGCCGGTGGCGCCCGGCGCGAAGGGGCAGCCGCCGAGGCCGCCGATCGAGCTGTCGAACTTGCGAATCCCGCACTCGATGGCGACCCAGGTGAGGGTGAGTCCCATGGCGCGCGTGTCGTGGAAGTGGCCGGCGAGGCGCTCGGGCCCGTAGCGATGGGCCAGCGTCTCGAACAGGTGCGCCATCTGCGGCGGGGTGCCCGCGCCGGTTGAATCGCCCAGCGCAAGCTCGTCGGCGCCGGCTTCGAACATGCGCGCAGCGAGGTCGAACACCGTCTCGGGCGGGACCACGCCCTCGTAGGGGCAGGCGGCGACCACCGAGAGATAGGAGCGGGCGCGGATGCCGTCCGCCTTCGCGCGGCGGATCACCGTCTCGTTGACCCGGATCGCCTCGTCCAGCGACATGTTGATGTTGCGCCGGTTGAAGGTGTCGGTGGCGGCGAGCACCAGCGCCACGGTGGTGACGCCGGCCTCCGCCGCGCGCTCGTAGCCCTTCTCGTTCGGCACCAGGGCCTCATAGCCGGCGCCCCGATCCTGAGGCAGGTTGGCGAAGATCGCCGCCGCGTCCGCCATCTGCGGCACCGCCTTGGGCGAGACGAAGCTCGCCGCCTCGATTGACTGGAGGCCCGCATCCAGCAGGGCGTCCAGCAGGCGGAGCTTGCCCTCGGTCGGCACGACGCGCGGTTGGTTTTGGAGCCCGTCCCGGAGCCCCACCTCGTGCACGGTGATGACCTCGCTCATCGTTCGTTTCCCTGCGTCTGTGCCTGCGGTTCAGGCTATCACACCGGCGCCCCTGAGCCGGGAGAGATCGGCGCCGCTCTTGCCGCAGAGGCCGGCCAGCACCTCGTCCGTATGCTGGCCGAGGAGCGGCGGTGGGTCGTAGCTCTCGCCCGGCGTCTCGCTCAGCTTGATCGGGTTACCCGTGGTGCGGAAGGAGCCGCCCTCCGGGTGTGCGATTTCGACCACCATGTCGCGGGCCTGTACCTGCACGTCGGTGAGCGCGTGGGCCACGTCGTTGACCGGCCCGCACGGCACGCGGGCCGCGCGCAGCTTCTCCAGCCACTCGTCGCAGCCGCGCGCCGCAAGCGCCTCCGTGATCGCGCCGACGACCTCCTCCCGATGGTCGCGCCGGCCCTCGTAGCCGTCGAAGCGCGCGTCCTGGAGCGCCGGGCTCCCCAACACGTCCCTGAGCCGTGCCCATTGATCGTCCTTCACCACCGCGATGATGAGCCACCGGTCCTTGGTCTGGAATGTATCGTACGGCACGTAGACCGAATGCGCGTTGCCGAATTGGCGCGGCACATCGCCGGAGAGCAGGTGCATCGCGGCGATGTAGCTCAGGAGCGAGACCTGGCAGTCCTGCATGGAGAGGTCGATATGCTGGCCGCGCCCGGTCAGCTCGCGCGCATGCAGCGCCGCCAGCATGGCGACGGCGCCGAAGAGCCCGCTGGTGAGGTCGCCCATGGGCACGCCGGCGCGGATGGGCGGGCCGCCGGGCTCGCCGGTGATCGACATGCCGCCGCCGTAACCCTGGGCCACCATGTCGAAGGCGGTACGGTCGCAGTCCGGACCCTCTTCGCCGAAGCCGGTCACGCTGCAGGTGACGATGCGCGGGTTGATCGCGGCGAGCGTCGCGTGGTCGATGCCGAGCCGCTCGGTCACGCCGGCGCGAAAATTGTTGACGACGATATCTGCCTTGGCCGCGAGCTCGTGGAAGAGGGCGCGGCCCTCCGCCCGCTTCAGGTCGATGCAGACGCTCTTCTTGTTGCGGTTGAGCGTGCGGAAGTAGGGCCCCATCCCCTTGTAGGCGTAGCGCGGGTGGTCGCCCATCAGGCTGCGGGTCATCTCGCCGGTGCCGGGCGGCTCCACCTTGATGGTCTGGGCGCCGAGATCGGCCAGCAGCATCGCGGCGAAGGGTCCCGACAGCATATGCGTCAGGTCGAGCATCACGATGTCCGAGAGGGCCTTCATCGGGGCGTCTGGCGTGCTGCGGCGGGAAGGGCGCACACTCTATGGCCCGCGCCCGCGGCCGGTCAATGCGGGCTGGCCAGATAAGGGTCGCTGGTCGTGTCTATGTCACCGGGGTGCATCGCCGTGCTTCGCCGCGTCCAGTCGCTGCCGGAAGCCGGTGTCCCAACCCCCATACTTGCTATTGGTCGCCGCCGACCCCCGACTTCATGCTATGTCGTTGTATCTTGAGATGACCAAGACCGCGCCATTCGAGTTCCTGTGCTTGAGCCGCGACCTTTCACAGCGGCGGACGGTCGAGCGCGTGCTGGGTCGAGAGGGCAGGGTTAGCTGGATCCTGCTGCGCCCGATAGGCCTGCGCCGGTATGAAGAGGCGCGCGCAGTCGCCGAAAGAGCATTGCCCAATGCGCCAAACCAGCCGTCTGGTTGGCTGATGCGAACGCTCAAACTGTGGCACCTCAGAGCGCAATATGCCGGTGCACGGCGTCTGTTCCAGCGCCGCAAGTCGGCCGTCGCCGTGGCTTGGGGCGCCAGCGATGGAGGGCGCATGGCCTTCATGGAGGGTGCGCGGGCTGCTGGTGCCCAACGGCTATACCTCGAACTCGCGCCGCTGCCCGGGCGGATCACAGTCGACCCGCGTGGGGTCAATGCGCTCTGTTCGTTGCCCCGAACGCTCGAGCCCTATCTGGCATGGGCCGACCAACATGCACCGGATCGAAAGGCATGGCGCGCGGCACGGAGCGACATCCGGCAGCGCACCGCCTCCCGGCTACGGGTCAGCGATGACGGATTGCCGCCCCTGGATGAGCCTTTTCTTTTCGTACCATTGCAGGTTCCCAAAGACACCCAGGTCCGGTTGTTTGGTGGCGAGTTCAGAAGCGTGGATGTCTTTGTATCATCCCTTGCGTCGGCAGCCAGTTCACTGCCCGATGGCTGGCATCTGCGGCTCAAGGAACACCCCTCGACCCAGGTCTCGGTTGTCGAAGCGATCCGCGCAGCCGGCGCGTCTCGGATCTGGCTGGACAATGACACCGACACTTTCGAACAAGTCGCCGCGTCTCGCGGGGTGGTCACGGTCAACTCCTCGGTTGGGATCCAAGCGTTCTATTTCGACAAGCCGGTGGTGGTCTGCGGACAGACCTTCTGGGCCATCCCCGGAATCGCGACACCGGCGCCTGACATGGACAGCCTCAAGGATGTCCTCGCCGAGGCCGAGACACTTAATTTTGATGTGGACGCTCGCGACGCCTTCATGAGCTACTTGTCGTCGGTCTATTTCCCTGAGACCGACGGGATCGGGTCGGCCGCAAGCATCGCCGAGCGGCTGGCCGGGCCGGATGCGTACGGTTTCTGGGGAGTCGGGCCAAGAGCGTCAACATTGTAGAGAACCCACAAGTTCGGCTTGGACAGATCGGCGATCCATCGCGGCTGGAAGGGATAAGCGCGTTTTGCGTGTCAAGAACGGGGCCGCCTCAGTCATCGGCGGATCAAAGAACCGCGCCAAATCCGCCAGGCAAATGGTAGCGCATCTCCAAACCGGACGACTAACTGGCCATTGATGCACTGGGGATTTTGGACGAGCGCCCTTGCGTCACTTTCCTTCCCCGCGTCATGAGCTCGGAGGCGAAGATGATGGGCGATGTCAGTCGAAACAAGAGTACCCAGTGCTCACCGCTGCGGGTTCCGTCTCTTGCGTAGAAAGGTACGAAAAACCGAGTTTAGCGTACTTTGCCGGTATCGGCCCTTGGTGAGGTGCCGGATTTGACACACCCCGGCGAGTTCGATGGGCACGCCATGCGTGCCGAGTAACCACCGGAACGCGGAGTCTTCATAGCACTTGCGCCAGTGCTTTGCCGGTTTCTGATAGACAGGTATCGAGTCGCAGTATCCGAACGCGCGTGCGATGTCCCCGTGCACAATCTGGTAGGGGCCCATGGCTCTCTTCGCCGGCCCCAGGCGATACGGGAACGCTTGCAGCGGAAGGTCCATGAGCGCTGGACCCGTTCGACCTCGCTGCAAGACAGGATCCTCTTCCGGCAGTAGCGCGGTTACCTGAATCGACACAGGAAAAACCAGCATGTCGTCCCTGTCCTGAAGAAGCTTCGCCAAGGAATCCAAGCATCCCTCTCCGAAGACGACGTCGGCGTCAGTGAACCAAACCCAATCGGCGGTACTTCGCTTCGCCGAAAGATTTCGACCGATGCCACGCCGAAACAGGGATTCGTTCGGCAATGGCTGCCAGTCCCATGTGATGCCTGGAAGCTCAATCTCTCCGAAGAAACGTAGCACCTCCTGGGTTTGCTCATCTTCGGGGGAGTAATACACCGTCATCGTGAGGTCGCATCTTGAGCTTCGATGACTAACGAGAGAGCTGAGCTGATAGGTCAGGAAATGGTCGTAGCGCCAGCAGTGACTCACTATGTGCAGGCGAAGCTGGCCCCGGCGCTTCGCTCTGGGAATCCGCGCGGGATCGACCCGGCGAAACCAAGAGACGGGAAGGAATCGCCTCGCGACGAACTGGTAAAGCAGCACAGCGCCCAATTCGCCGATGTCCGATTTCAGCAAGTCCGATTCTCTGCGAGTGATTCACTGCTCCCGCGTGCAGCCCACAGCGATAACCGATTTCAGCGCGCCGATGTATCACTGTGGGCAGCAATTCCACGCAGGAAGTTCGTGCATCGTGGCTCAAGACCTACCGCACTCATGCGCCGGAATGTCTCATTTTGCAACACAAGCGGCGGAAACGAACGTAACACGTAACCGCGCATGGTTACGTCGGGCGGGAGAAAGATCGGGCGGGTGTCAATGCGGCTGCAGCCGGCCTCGGGTCGCATGTCTCGCCCCGTGATACCATCGACCGGCAGTAGAGCGTAGGGAGGTGAGCATGGCGGCGAAACCGGTCGGCTGGGGCATGATCGGCACGCGGGGCTGGAGCGACATGATCCTTGGCCCGGCGATCAATGCGGCGCGGGGCGCCCGGTTCAAGGCCGTGCTGTCCACGAAGCAGGAGAACGCCGAGCGCTACTGCGCGAGCCACGGCGTGGCCCGCGGCTACACGGACCTCGAGGCCTTCCTCGCCGATCCCGCCGTCGACGTGGTGTGGATCGCGAGCCCCAACCACCTGCACAGGGACCAGACCATCGCCGCGCTCAAGGCTGGCAAGCACGTGCTCTGCGAAAAGCCTATGGCGATGAACCAAGCCGAATGCCGGGCGATGATCAGGGCTGCCAAGAAGGCCGAGCGCCTGCTCACCATCGGCTACAACAGCCGCCACCACCCCAGGCTAGATAGGCTGCGGGAGCAGTGGCAGGCCGGCCGCTTCGGCGAACCGGTGCACATGCACTGCCAGTTCCGCTACCGCTACCCCGAAGTGCCCGACGACTGGTGGCGCCTCGACGACGCGAAATCGGGCTGCTGGGTGCTGGGCGATATCGGCACCCACTTCATCGACCTGCTGCGCTGGTTCAACGGCGAGGCGAAGACGGTCCACGCCCATCTCGCCAATAAGGCCTACGGGCGCTCGGCTGACACTGCCGCGGTCTCCATCGGCTTCGCGAACGGTGCCTTCGGCACGATCACGGCCTCCACCGCCGTGACCACCGGCG
The DNA here is from genome assembly GCA_965220745.1 of Alphaproteobacteria bacterium. Taxonomy (GTDB): domain Bacteria; phylum Pseudomonadota; class Alphaproteobacteria; order UBA828; family UBA828; genus WTGU01. The sequence goes on from CBDCQT010000007.1 coordinate 56,539, forward strand.
GCGGGTTCGAGCTGCTCGGCAGCGAGAGCTGTTGCACGATCGAGGGCGGCTTCGTCGGCATCCCGGGCACCATGACCACGGTGCGAAAGGGCGGTAAGCCGCGTACCGTCTCGCTCGCGGGCTACGACACCTACAAGGCCCAAGTGGAGAGTATCACCCGCGCCATTGCCCGCGGCACACCGCTCGCGGTCACGGCCCAGGACGGGCTCGCCAACGTCCGCGTCATCGAGCAGGCGCGCGGCTGGTAAGCCGCCCCACCTCGGCCACCGCGTGCGGTTGACCCGCATCGTCCGCCATGAAAGTGTCTCGGCCGTCCGAGACACGCTGGGAGGCGGGGAGAGATGAGCGGCAAGTGGCTCCCGTTTGGGCTCGCCTGGTACGACACGCGAATTTTCAACTGCTCCTTCTGCGGCATCATGATGGCGCGGGAATACTGGGTGGACGACGAGTTCCCCGGCGAGATGTTCTGCGAGGACAAGTGCGCAGACGTGAAGCGCCGCGTGCGCGCCGAGTTCGCCGAGGCGAAGGCGGCCGGCCGCGTCGAGGAAGCGCGCCACGGCGAGGAGGCAAGCGATGTATAGGGTCGGCATCGACACCGGCGGCACGTTCACGGACCTGGTCGCGCTGGACGACGCGAGCGGCCACATCCGCACCGTCAAGGTTCCCTCCACACCGCAGCAGCCCGCCGCCGCGCCACTCAACGCCATCGGCCAGAGCCGGCTCACACCGGACGAGATCGGCCGCATCGTGCTCGGCACCACCATCGCCACCAACGCGCGCCTCCAGAAGAAGGGCGCGACCGTGCTCTACGTCGGCACCGACGGCGTGCAGGACGTGCCCATCATCGGGCTGATCGCGCGCAAGGAGGCTTACAACCCGGCGTGGGAGAAGCCCAGTACCGGCGTGCTGCGCCGCCATGTCTTCGGCATCAAGGAGCGCGTCGATCACAAGGGCAACATCTTGGTCCCGCTGGAAAAGCCCGAGCTGGAGCGGCTCGGCGACTGGATCGACGAATGGCGCAAGAGCGACCCCGCGCAGGAGTGGGCGGTCGCGGTCAACCTGCTCTTCTCCTATGTCGATACCAGCCACGAGGAGGCCATCGGTGCCTACCTGGCCGAGCGCTTCCCCGACCTGCCGGTTTCGCTCTCCAGCGATGTCTGCCCGATCTGGCGCGAGTATCAACGCAGCGCCACGGTCATCACCGACGCATTCATCAAGCGCATCATCGACCGCTTCGTGGGCCAAGTCTCGGCCGACCTGGAGACGGCGGGGATCGAGGCGCCGCTCTCGCTGATGAAGTCGAACGGCGGCCATCTGCAGGCGGAATCCGCCGGTGATGCGCCGGTCCAGCTGCTGCTCTCGGGCCTCGCCGGCGGGGTCATCGCCGGCGCCCGCTTCGCCCGCGATCACGCGGACGGCAACGGCGTCACCCTCGACATGGGCGGCACCAGCTGCGACGTCGGCCTCGTCACCGACGGCGCCTTCGGCTCAACCACCGAGTACGAGGTGGAGTGGGGCGTGCCGGTGAGCGCGCTCTTCATCGACTACACCACCATCGGCGCGGGCGGCGGCTCCATCGCCTATGTCGACGTGGGCGGCCTGCTCCGCGTGGGACCTCGCAGCGCAGGTGCCGACCCCGGCCCTGCCTGCTACGGCCAGGGCGGGACCGAGCCGACGGTCACCGACGCCAACGTGGTGCTCGGCCGTCTCGACCCCGACTACTTCCTGGGCGGCGAGATGACGCTGGACGCCGCCAAGGCGCAGGAGGCGGTGGCCGGGCTCGGCCAGAAACTCGGTCTCACGGCAGTGGAGACCGCGCGCGCGATCCTGGAGACCGCGGCCGAGAACATGGCGGACGCGATCCGCCTCATGACGGTCGAGCGCGGCATCGATCACCGCGACTATGCCCTTATCGCGTTCGGCGGCGCAGGCCCGCTCCACGCCGTTGATGTCGCGGCTCCGCTGGAGATGAAGAAGGTCGTCGTGCCGCCGCATCCGGGGCTCTGCTCGGCGCTCGGCACGCTGCTCACCGACCTCCGCGTCGACCGCGCACGCACGGTCAACCACCGCTCGGACACGGTGGACCTCCCCACCCTCAACAGCCAGCTCCAGGCGCTTGCCCGCGAGGCGGTGGAGGAGCTCAAGCGCGATGGGCTGGAGGGCGAGGCGCGCGTCACCGGCTACATCAGCATGCGCTACATGGGCCAGAACTTCGGCGAGCTGGTGCAGCTCGACACCCTGGAGCTCGACGAGGACGGCTTCGCGCGGGCGCTGGAAGGGCTCCACCGCCAGCACGAGGAGCTCTACGGCTACGCGCTCCGCGACAAGGTCGCCGAGATGACCGAGGTGCGGGTGATCGCCGTCGGCGAGGAGCGCACCGATGCGACGCTGAGCGCGCCCGCCGTGGGCTCGGGCCACGCCCATGCCCACCGCGAGGTCTACTTCGACGGCGACACGCCGCTGGAAACGCCGATCTACCGCCGCTCGGAGCTCCCCGCAGGCTCCGTGGTCGCAGGCCCCGCTATCATCGACGAGATGGACTCCACCACCCTCGTGCCACCGCAGAGCGAGGTGGAGATCGGCGCCGACGGCAGCCTCATCGTGAGCCTGCCGAGGGCCGCGAGCGCTGCGGTCGGCACCGGGCGGCTCGCGCCGGAGAAGGACCCGGTCACGCTCACGGTGGTCAACAACGCGCTCGGCAACATCTGCAACGAGATGGAAAGCGCCATGGTGCGCACCGCGTATTCGCCGATCTTCAGCGAATCGCGAGACTTCTCGTGCTGCCTGTTCGACCGTCGCCTGCGCATGGTGGGCCAGGCCGAGATGAACCCGGCGATCATCTGCGCCGGCCTGCACACGGTGCCGCTCTGCGTGAAAGAGATGGAGGAGCCGATCGAGCAAGGCGACGTGATCGTCCACAACGATCCCTACCGCGGCCAGTGCCACATGCCGGAGCATCTGCTGATGAAGCCGGTCTTCGTCGACGGCACGCTGATCGGCTACGCCGCCAACATCGCACACATTGCCGAGATCGGCGGCATGGCAGTGGGCTCCTTCGCCAGTACCGCCACCGAGGTGTTCCAGGAGGGGCTCCGGCTGCCCCCGGTGAAGCTGCTCTCGCGCGGCGAATACGTGAAGGACGTCTGGCGCATCGCGCTCGCCAATCACCGCACCCCCAACACCACCTGGGGCGACTTCCACGCGATGATCGGCTCGCTCAACACCGCCGAGCAGCGCCTCGGCGCGCTGGTGAAGCGCCTCGGCGTCGAGACCTTCGAGAAGATCTGCGACGCGCTCGTGGACCACGCCGAGCACTGGATGCGGAACGAGATCCGCAAGCTCCCCAACGGCATCTACAAGGCCGAGGACTACTTCGAGGACGACGGGGTCAGCACCGACCGCTTCTACTTCCGCCCCACCGTGCACATCCGGGAGGAGGAGATCGTGGTCGACCTCTCGGAATCGGACGAGCAGGCGCGGGGGCCGATCAACGTCACCTACGTGGCGACCGCCGCTGCCGGCTGCACCGCGGTGCTGCAGACCCTCTGTGCCCGCGATGTGCCGCTCAACAGCGGCTGCTTCAAGCCGCTCCGCGTGGTAGCACCTCCGGGAACGGTCGCGAACCCGGTTTTCCCCGCGCCGAGCGTCGCCGGCAACACCGAGGGCCAGCCCCGCATCATCGCGGCGGTGCAGCACGCGCTCTCCAAGGCCGTGCCGGACATGGTGAGCGCCGCCGAGGGCGGCACCGCATGCAACCTGCTGCTCGGCGGAATCCACCCCGATACCGGCGAGTATTGGACCCACTACCAGCTCGAAGGCGGCGGTTGGGGCGGCCGGCTCGGCAAGGACGGCAACACCGCACTCTGCTGCGCGCACGCGAGCACCATCCGGGCGACGCCGATCGAGGTGTTCGAGACCCGCTTCCCGCTCCGTGTGATGAAGTACGAGATCCGCCCCGATTCAGGCGGCGCGGGCAAGTGGCGGGGCGGGCTCGGCTGCTGGCGCCAGTTCGAGGTGATTGCGGATGCGATCAGCGTAAGCGCGCTCACCGACCGCATCACCGAGGGACCCTATGGGCTGATGAAGGGGGAGGCCGGCGCGCCCACGGGCTTCTTCGTCAAGCGCGTGGAAGACGAAGAGTTCCGCACCTTCAAGGAGGTCTACGGTACCGTAAGCCCGACCAAGTTCGTCAACATCCGGCTGCACCGGGGCGACCAGATCCTGGTCCGCGTGCCGGGGGGCGGCGGCTACGGCGACCCGCACGAGCGGGCGGAGGACGCGCTCCGCGCCGATCTGGAGGACGGTTTCGTCAGCGTGGAAGGGCTCTCGGCCTATGGCCGTGACGCGAGCTTCGCCGACGCGGTGAAGGAAGCCGCCGCAGCGGAATAGACGTCAACCGGCTTCGGCCGCCTGCCCGGCGTTCCCCGCCGCCGCCCGGTCGCGCTCCCGGTCGCGCTCTCGCTCGTTGCCGAGGGCGCGGACCAGGGTGCCGAGCGATACGGTGCCGACCGGCTCGCCCTCGCCGTTCAGGACGCGGGCCTCGCCACCGGGTGATGCGACCGCGACCGGCAGCGCCTCCTCCACCGACATGTCGTGCGGGCAATCGGGCCCCTGCAAGTCCGGCCTGAGCGGCTCCATGATGGAGCCCACGCGAATGACGCGGCCGCGATTGATGCTCTTCGTGAAGTCGGCGATGTAGGAGTCCGCTGGGCGCAGCACGATGTCCTGCGAATCGCCGTTCTGAACGACCTCGCCGTCGCGCAGGATCGCGATGCGGTCGCCGATCTCAATGGCTTCCTCGAGGTCGTGGGTGACGAACACAATGGTCTTGTGCAACTCGTGCTGCAGGTCCAGCAGCAGCACCCGCATGTCCGATCGGATCAGCGGATCGAGCGCACTGAAGGCCTCGTCCATCAGCAAGATGTCTGCATCGGTCGCAAGCGCGCGGGCGAGGCCGACGCGCTGCTGCATACCGCCTGAGAGGTGATGCGGATAGGAGTTTTCGTAGCCCTGCAGGCCGACCCTCTCGATCCAACGCGCCGCGCGGTCGGCGCGTTCGCGCTTAGCAAGGCGCTGAAGCGCCAGGCCGTAACTGATGTTGTCCATCACGGTCCGGTGCGGGAACAGCGCAAAGCGCTGGAACACCATGCTGATCTTGTAGCGCCGGAGCTGCTTTAGCGCTGCGGCGTCGAGCGCGAGCATGTCCTCCCCGTCCACACGGATTTCGCCTTCGGTCGGGTCGATGAGACGGTTGATATGGCGGACGAGGGTGGACTTGCCGGAGCCGCTGAGTCCCATGACGACCTGGATGCTGCGCGGGGACACGTCCAGATTGATGTCGCGCAGTCCGAGCACGTGACCGTGGTCTTCCAGCAGCTCCTGCTTGCCGATGCCTTCGTGCACCAGCGGCATCACCGACGCCGGGTCGGCGCCGAACACCTTGTAGAGGCGTCCGACGTGGATGCCTTCGTGGGTCTGCGCGGTCATGACTGCCGCTGCGCCTGGATGCGCCGGCCGTAGCTCTGGGTTACCCGATCGAACACGATCGCGAGCCCGACCACCGCCGCCCCGTTGAAGAGGCCGAGGGCGAAGTACTGGTTGGTGACCGCCTGGAGCACGGGCATGCCGAGGCCCTTCACGCCAATCATCGAGGCGATCACCACCATCGAGAGCGCCATCATGATCGTCTGGTTGACGCCGGCCATGATGTTGGGCAGCGCCAGCGGCAACTGCACGCCGAAGAGCCTTCGCCAAGTACCGGCGCCGAAGGCGTCCGCCGCCTCCAGCACCTCCTGATCCACCAGGCGGATGCCGAGGTTGGTCAGCCGGATCACCGGGGGCACGGCGTAGATCACCACCGCGATCAGCCCCGGTATCTTGCCGAGGCCGAACAGCATTACCACAGGAATCAGGTAGACGAAGATCGGCATCGTCTGCATCACGTCGAGGATCGGCGTCATGAACGCCTGCATGCGGTCGGAACGCGACATGGCGATGCCGAGGGGAATGCCGATGGCGATGGCGATGAGGGTGGCGACGAAGATGATGGCGAGCGTGCGCATCGTGTCCTCCCACATGCCGAGGACACCGATGATGAGGAAGGCGACGATGACGCCGAGGCTCAGCCGCACGCGCCGGCTCGCGGCGTAGCAGATGCCTGCGATCGCGAGCACGATCACCCACCAGGGGGCGTTGAGCAGGATCCACTCGAACCTGATCAGGAGCCAGAGAAGCGGGTCGAAGGCGCTTTCGATAGCATCGCCGTAGTTGCGCGAGAAGGTCTTGTACGCTGCGTCGATCGACTTGTGGACGGCACGCAGCGTGGCAATGTCGAGAGTGGGAAAATTCAGGACCCAGTCAGTCACGGCTCAGGCTCCCCGGTTCTGCTCCCCCGAGGACATGCCGCTCCCACCCGGGCCGCGCCGGCGCGGCTCCCCGTCCCGACGCACCATACGGTTCGCCGGGGCGGGGCGGGAGAGCGGGCCGGCGCGGACTCTTCCGGTCGGTGTCTGACCCGCCGGAAGCGGGCTACATTATCGCCGCCTTCACCTTGGCTGCCACGTCTTCGGACACCCAGGCGGTCCACACGTCCTCATGGTTCTTGAGGAAGTACTCCGCCGCTTCCCGCGTGGTCGCCTGATTCGAGTCCTTCCACGCCAGGACGCTGTTCACCAGGTTATTCGGCCAGGAGACGCTGGAGACGAACCCGAAGGCGTCGGGCGCGCTCTCGGCGAAGCTCGCGGTCACCACTGTGAGCACTACCGACTTCGCGTACATGTTTGGCTGCGGGTCGGCGCAATCCTTGTCGATGATGCAGGGCCACGTCTCCGGGTCATGCACCATTCCGCCGAGCTTCACCATCGGGTAGTTGCCGAGCAGCGCGGTCGGCGCCCAGTAGTAGGCGAAGATCGGGTTGCCGCGCTCATAGGCGCTGGCGATGGCGCCTGCCAGCCCCTCGCCGGAGCCCGGGTTGAAGATGGTGAAGCCGGCTTCGTCGAGCCCATAGGCCTTGAAGAGATTGGAGTTGACGTACTCGCAGGCCCAGCCTGGCGGGCAGCCGTAGAAGCGACCCTTGCCCGGCTCCTCCTTGTCGGGGAAGAGGTCGGGCCGCTTGATGACCTCCTGCAGGGTGGTGAGCTCCGGATTCTGCTCCACCACGTAGTCGGGAACCCACCAGCCTTCCTCGCCGCCGTCGGAGAGGATTTCGCCGGCGATCACGAGACGGCCCTCGTCCACCGCCTTTCCCACGATCTCGCGCGCTGAGTTGATCCAGACCTCGGGCGCGATATCGGGCTCGCCTTTCTCCGTCATGGAGGTGACGGTGGGCACCGTGTCGCCGGGCACGATCTCGGTATCGCAGCCGTAGCCTTCCTTGAGGATGATGTCCTCGACATGGGCCGCGACACCCGCCGAGGCCCAGGTCATCTCGGCGATGGTCACCTTGCCGCAGGCCGCATCGGCCCCGCGCGCAAGGACAAGGGCGCCGGCAACCATGAGTGCCGCCGCCAGTGACATCGACAATCTAGACATTGGACTGCTCCCTGTTGCATCGCGCTCATCCAGCGGCGCAATGCTCATTGCGGGAATCCGCCGGTACGGCGAACTCCTCCAAGTCGCGATCATAGTCAGCCCGGATGGGCCGTGGCAATCGATCGTTCTCTATCGGCCTAAAGGACAATCCCGATTGTCTTTAGGGACAGAAGAGTTAGGCCATTGCCGGCGGGGGCGCGACGCCCCCGGTGCCGGCCGTCAGGGACCGGCGGCGCAGATCATGACCGTGGTGTGATATCCGGGAGAAGGGCAGCGATCCCCGGTTCGGAAACGTATTCAACTATATCAATATGTTACGCGAAATTGGCTTCGTTTTGCAATAAAGCCCGTCGGGGGCTCAAGCCTGGCTGCGCAACTCGCGCTCGGTCTGGGGGGCCGGCATGGGGCCGATACCCTCGGCCACCATCTCCCGCCACTCGCGCTTCTGCGGCATGATCGGCGGCACCGGGATGGTCGTGGGCTCAGGCGTGGCATCCGCGATCGGCTTCTCCATCGCCCGTCCCGTCACCTCGCCCCGGCGGAAGAAGCCGTTGTAGATGCTCCAGTGCAGCCGGTTGCGCGAGCCGGTGAGCGGGAAGCGCTTGGCGATCGAGGGCAGCGAGTAGAAGTTCCGGTAGGCCCGCATGTGGCCTTCGCGGAGCGTCTGGGTGCTGAGCTTCTCGGGCCGGTAGACGATGTGCCCCTGGTCGTAGAGATCCCAGTCGTAGGAGACGATCTGCCCGGCCTTCTTCATCTCGTACCAGGTGAGCGTGCCGGGATAGGGGGTCAGCACCGAATAGGCGCAGGCGTCGTACTTGGCGTCGATATTGAAGTTCGTCGTCTCGTCGAACACGGTCTCGTCGTCGCCGCCGAAGCCGAACATGAAGAGCCCGAAGACCATGATCCCGTAGCTGTGGATCTTCTCCACCAGCGCGGCGAACTGCTCCGGCCGGTTGACGTACTTGTGGACCCGCTTGAGCGTTTCGCGCGAGATCGATTCGAAGCCGATGCTCAGCATGTAGCAGCCGCTCTCGGCCGCGAGCTCGAGCATCTCGTCCTTCTGGGCGAGCTTGCTGGTGGCGGCGGCCTGCCAGCGAATACCGCGCCCTCTGAGCGCCCGCATCACCTCCTTGGGCCGCTCCTCGGTGCCGAAGAAATCAGCGTCGTTGAGGGAGATCGTGCGCTGCCCGCACATCTCGATCTCGCGGATCACCTCGTCGACCGGCCGGTAGCGGAACTTGAGCCCGTTCATCAGCGGCTCGGCGCAGAAGGTGCAGCCCTGGTGGCAGCCGCGCGAGGTCTGGACGAAGGTGCGGTTGACGTAGCGGTTCTTCTTCACCAGGTCGTAGCGGGGAATGGGCACGTCGACCATCGGGTGCAGCGTGTCGGCACGGTAGATGCCCTTGACCTCGCCGCGATCCAGGTCGTCCAGGAGCTTGGGCATGACCAGCTCGGCCTCGCCAATCACCACGGCGTCGCAGTGCTCAAGCGCCTCCTGCGGCATGAAGCTCGCATGCACGCCGCCTATGACCACGGGCACGCCTTTCGCGCGGTAGCGGTCGGCAATCTCGTAGCCGCGCTTGATGTAGCTCGTCATGGCCGAGATGCCGACCATGTCGACCTTCAGGTCGAAGTCGATGTCCTCAATGTTCTCGTCGGTCATCACGACTTCGTAGCGGTCCTGCGGAATCACCGCCGCCACCGCCAGCAGACCCGCCAGCGGCGAATAGAGCGCCCGGTTGAAGTACATCGGGCGCGTCGTGAACTGGTTGGTCTGGGGATTGATGAGGTGGATGATTCGAGTGCGCATGCGTTCCTCCGCTCGCGCGATTATACCGCAGCCCGGCCAGCCTGCCGAGTGGCTATGCGAGTCGTTTTCAACGCCTCCATTCCACCTATGCCGGCCGCAGCGTCAAGGGCCGATAACGTGGCGGGGAATACAGGCTAATGAATCTCCTTCGCCTCGCGCAGGGCCTGCGCCATTACGTCGGCCGAAAACCCCGGCTCCTTGCATGCCGCCAGGATCGGCGCCTCGCGCCGCATGCAGAGCTCGGCCGCCGCCGGCACCTCGCGCGCCGCCTCATGCGGGATGATGACCGCGCCGTGGCGGTCGGCGTGTACGAGGTCGCCCGAGTGAGTCACCATGCCGCAGACATCCACCGGCTCGCCGAAGCTGACCAGGTGAACCCAGGCATGAGAAGGAACCACCGTGCCAGAAATGAGCTGGAAGCCGTCGGCGATCATGTCGAGGTCGCGCACGGCGCCGTCGGTCACGACGCCGAGGCAGCCCAGGGCCTGATGCACGGCGGAATGCACCTCGCCCCACCAGGACGCCGCCCCGCGCCGGGAATCGATGTCCTGGATGACCATGATGCCGGGCCGGTGCCCCGCCTCCACGTAGCGGTAGTAGGCCACGCGGTCGGCGGTCATCGCGTCGCCGTTCTTCGCAGGTTTCTCCATCGAGCGGATGGTAGCGGTGCGCGCGTAGCCCACCATCGGCTGAAGCTCCGGGAAGGCGCAGATCAGCGTCTCGGTCGTGAAGCCGAAGGTGCGGCGCTCGGGGCAGACGATCTCCAGCGCGTTGCAGATCGTCGGCGTGTCGTAGGCGCGAAGCGCCGCCAACTCGGCTTCGTTGAGGGGTGTCTCGGTCACCGGGGGTCCTCCCTGTTGATGGCGCCGGATATTCGCCGATGGAGGGCGCCAGGCGCAAATCCCGTGCCGCCGGCGCCGCTTACCGCCGCCTGACATGCCGATCGCGCTCTACACGCCCGCCGCTCGTCCCGATCCCGCTGCACCGTGGGGCGGGCCGCGGCTGATGCGCCTCGTGGCACGAGCGCTGGAGGCCGCCGGCTACCACACCATCGCGCCCACCGAGTTTTGGAGCGACGAGGCTCTCGAGGACAACCGCCACCAGGCGGCGCTCGAACGAAAGGCCGCCAGGCGGGCGCGCAAGCTCGTCACCGCCTACCGCGATTTTCCGGCCGTCGCCCGGCCCGAGGCGTGGCTCACCTGCGACCTCCGCCACACGGCGCCGGACCTGATCGGCCCCGCCGTGGCGGAGGCGCTCGACATCCCCTACCTGCTGGTGGGCGCTGCCTACGCGCGGGCGGAGGCGGGCGGCGCGCGGGCGCGCTGGCTCTCGTACACGGCCCGCGCCATCGCGCGAGCACGGGCGGTGCTCTCGCTCACCGCCGAGGACGAGGAGAGCATCCGGGCGCTGGTGCCGAACACCGCGCGGCTCTACAGGCTGGCGCCCTTCCTCGACCTCGCGCCCTACCGGGCGGTGGACCGCGACGCGGCCCGCCGCGCGCTGGCGGACACGCTGTCGCTCGACCCCGCGCGCCCGTGGCTTCTGGCGGTCGCCCCAATGCAGACCGGCGCCGCACTGGCCTCCTGGCGGCTGCTGGGGCGTTCGCTCAACCTGATCGCGGACCCGCCCTGGCAGCTTCTCGTCGTCGGCGAGGGCGAGGCGCGTTGGCTGGTGGAGGAGGCGATGGCGCCGCTCGGGCCGGGTCTTGCGGTCTTCGCCGGTGCGCGCGCGGATGACGAGCTCCCGGCGGTCTACGCCGCCTGCGACCTCTACGTCTGGCCCGCCTACCAGGAGACCTTCGGCATGGCGATGCTGGAGGCGCAGGCGGCCGGCCTCGCCGTCGTGGCGCAAGACTGGCCCGGCGCTGCCGCGGTCGTCGCCAATGGCGAGACAGGGCTGCTCACGCCGCGCCAGGACGACGTGGCCTTCGCCGGCGCGGTGGTCGAGCTTTGTGCCGACGAAGAGAGGCGCTGGGCGATGGGCGAGGCTGCAGCGGCACGGGCGCAGAAGCAGCACGGGATCGAGAGCGCCGCGGCGACGCTGCAACGCGCCCTCGACGCCGCGCTCACCGACGCCTGATCCACGGATAGAAATCCGGGTTAATCCAAAGCCGGCTCCGGGCTACAAGGGGGCCGTCTGAGATGACGGGCCATGAGCGAGCGACGGCGGTGGAACACCCGATGGCGTCACACAGCGATCCGCGCGTCCCGGCAGCGGACAGGTGCGTGCTGCGCTACCTGCTCGACCGGCTGGCGGCGGCGACGCCGGACAAGGTCTTCTGCGTCTTCGAGGACGGCGCTGAGTGGAGTTACGCGCGCACCCGCGCAGAGGTGATCGAGACCGCCATCGCCCTGCAGGCTTTGGGTGTGCGCCAGGGCGACCACGTGCTCTCGTGGCTGCCCAACGGCGCCGATGCGCTCCGCATCTTCTTGGGCTCGAACTATCTGGGCGCCGTCTACGTGCCCATCAACACCGCCTACAAGGGCCGGCTGCTGGAGCACGTGGTGGCGCGCTCCGACGCCCGCCTCATGGTCGCCCACGCGGAGCTCGCACCGAGACTCGCCTCTATCGGCCGGGCGAGCCTGGAGACCCTGGTGGCCGTCGGCGGCCCGCCGCCCGCCATCGACGGCCTCGCCGTTTTAGACGAGGCCGCGCTTCACCCTGAGGGCGGGTCGCTCGCCCCGCTGGAGCGCCCCATCGAGCCGTGGGACACGCAGTCGATCATCTTTACTTCTGGCACCACGGGCCCGTCGAAGGCGGTGCTCAGCTCCTACTGCCACGCCTTCTCGAATTTCGGGCCCGACATCTGGCAGTTCATCACGCCGGAGGACCGCTACCTCATCAGCCTGCCGCTCTTCCACCTGGGCGGCGCGACCATCGCCTACGGCATGCTCTGCCAGCACGCCTCGATCACGCTGGTGGAGTACTTCAAGACGCAGTCGTTTTGGGACACCGTGCGCCGCACCGGCGTCACCTCGGTGTTCCTGCTCGGCGTCATGGCGCAGTTCCTGGAGAAGGAGCCGCCCAAGGCGGATGACCGCGACCACCCCTTGCGCACCGTCGGCATGGTGCCGCTGGTGAACGATGTCGACGCGTTCATGGAGCGCTTCGGCCTGGAGGTCTATTCGATCTACAACATGACCGAGCTCTGCTGCCCGGTGATGACGACCGTGCCCATGACCGTGCCGGGGAGCGCCGGGCGCGTGCGGCCGGGCTGCGAGCTTCGTGTGGTCGATGCCAACGATTGCGAGGTGCCGACCGGCGCGGTCGGCGAGATCGTGGTGCGGGCGGATACGCCCTGGGCCATCAACCATGGCTACTACAAGGAGCCGGAGGCGACCGCACGGGCCTGGCGCAACGGCTGGTTCCACACCGGCGACGCCGGTCGCGTGGACGAGGACGGCAACCTCTACTTCGTCGACCGGCTGAAGGACACGATCCGCCGGCGCGGTGAGAACATCTCGTCCCTGGAGGTGGAGACCGAGGTCGCTGCCCATCCGGCGGTGCGCGAGGCCGCCGTGGTTCCGGTGCCGAGCGAGCTCGGCGAGGACGAGGTCATGGCGGTGGTCGCGCTCCAGCCGGGGCAGGAACTCGACCCGGCGGCGCTTCTGGAGTTCCTGGAGCCGCGCCTCGCCCACTTCATGATTCCCCGCTACGTGCGCATCGTCGACGCCCTGCCCAAGACGCCGACCGAGAAGATCGAGAAGCACAGGCTGCGCACGGAGGGCATCACCGCGGACAGCTGGGACCGCGAGGCCGCAGGCGTGCGCATCAGGCGCGAGCGGCTCGGGGCTTCCCGATGAGCGCGCCCGTCCACGAGGCCCTGCCCGAGAGCGCATCCGAGAGCGCCGAGGCGGCGGAGGCCGGCGAGAGCCGCCACCGCTACCCGCCGCGCGCGGTCCTGCTCGACTATCTCTATTCCGGGCTCGGCCTGCTCTTCACCCTCGGACCACTGGGGTTGGCGGCGTCTGGCGGTCCTGCTGCCTGGGTGCTCGGCGCACTCGCGGCGCTCTTCGCTGTCTACGGTGTCCGCACGATGCTCAGGCACAGGACGTGGCTCGGCGTGAGCGAGGACGGCATCACCGTGCACGGCCTCCTGCCCCGGCACCTGCCCTGGGAGCAGCTGACCCGCTGCACCCTCGGCTACTATTCCACCAGGCGGAAGCGCGATCGCGGCTGGATGCAGCTTACGCTCAAGGCCGGGCGCCGGAGCCTCCGGATCGATTCTCAGATCGAAGGGTTCAACACGATCGTCCGCCGCGCCGCCCACGCGGCCACCGCGCGCGGCATCGCCCTCGACCACACCACGCGGGAGAACCTCCGCGCGCTGGAGATCATCGCCGGCGGCGAGGACCACACCTAGGTATCACCCATGCAACAGCAAAGATCCGGCCCGCTCGCGGGCCTCAAGGTGCTCGACCTCAGCCGCATCCTCGCGGGCCCCTGGGCGGGCCAATTGCTGGCTGACTTCGGCGCCGACGTGGTCAAGGTCGAGCGGCCTCTCGTCGGCGACGACACGCGCGCCTGGGGGCCGCCCTTCCTGCGCGACGCGTCCGGGGCCGAGACCACCAACAACGCCGCCTACTACATGTCGGCCAACCGGGGGAAGCGCTCGATCACCCTCGACTTCGCCGCGCCCGAGGGGCAGGCGGTGGTGAGGCGGCTTGTCGAGTGCGCGGATGTCCTGATCGAGAACTACAAGGTCGGCGGGCTCGCCAAATTCGGCCTCGACTATGCCGCGCTCAGCGAAGTCAATCCACGCCTGATCTACTGCTCGATCACCGGCTTCGGCCAGTCGGGGCCCTACGCGCACCGCACCGGCTACGACCTGATCGCCCAGGCCATGGGCGGCATCATGAGCATCACCGGCGAGCGCGACGACCTGCCCGGCGGCGGGCCGCAGAAGGTGGGCGTCGCCGCCGCCGACCTGATGACCGGCATGTACGCGGCGACCGCGATCCTCGCCGCGCTCGCGAGCCGCGAGCACAGCGGGCGTGGCCAGCACATCGACCTCGCCCTGCTCGACACCCAGGTGGCCTGGCTCGCCAACCAGGCCATGAACTACCTGATCGGGGGCGAGGCACCGGCCCGCGCCGGCAACGAGCATCAGAACATGGTGCCTTACGGCGTCTTCGAGACCCGCGACGGGCATTTCGCGCTCGCCATCGGCAACAACAGCCAGCTTCGCAAGTTCTGCGACGTGGCCGGCCACCCGGAACTTCCCGACGACCCGCGCTTCGCGACCAATGTCGATCGGCTGCGCAACCGCGTGGAGCTGATCGCCACGTTGAACGGCATCACCCGGCAGCGGACGCTCGACGAGTGGAGCGCCCTGCTGGAGCCGGTGGGCGTGCCCTGCGGGCCGATCAACAGCATCGACCGGGTCTTCGCCGACCCGCACGTTCAGGCGCGGGGCATGAGGGTGAGCGTGCCCCACAGCCTCGGCGTCGAGGTGGAGTACCCGGCCAACCCGATCAAATTCTCGGAGACGCCGGTGGATTATCCGCGCGCGGCTCCGATGCTGGGCGAGGACTGCGACACGGTCCTGCGCGACTGGCTCGACCTCGACGACGCGGCAGTCGCGGCGCTACGCGAGAGCGGCACCGGCCTCGACTGAGGTGCGCGCTCAGCCTGCGCCCAGCACGTCGCGCAGGAAGCGCCCGCCGAACTCCAGCCCGTCCGGCGCGATGCCGTGGCCGATCCCGCGGCTCACGTGCCATTGCACCGGCACCTCGCAGGCGCCGAGCATGGTCGCCGCCTCAAAGAGCGCGCCCACCGGCACGAGATCGTCCGCGTCGCCGTGAATCAGCAAGGCCGGCGGCCTGGCACGCAGCTCGCCCTTCAGGTGCTCGCCGCCCACCAGCCGCCCCGAGAAGCCGAGCACGCCAGCACAGGGCGCGGCCCGGCGGTAAGCGACGTGGAGCGACATCATCGTGCCCTGGCTGAAGCCCACCAGCGCGAGGTCCTGCTCGCCGAGCCCGAGCGCCGCGAGCCTGGCGTCGATATCGGCGTTGAGCGCGTCCGCCGCGCTGGCGACGCCCTCGGCCACGCGCTCGGACGAGCGGTCGCTAAGGCTGAACCACTGCCGCCCCATGGGCGCCATGTCGCAGGGCTCGGGCGCGTCCGGCGCGGCGAAACAGGCGTGCGGCACGAGCCGCCCCCAGGGCTCGGCAAGGCCGATCAGGTCGTTGCCGTCGGCGCCGAGGCCGTGCAGCAGGAGCACCAGCTTGCGCGGCTGGCCACCGCCCGCCGGCGGCCGTTCCGGTCCCTTCAAGGCGCTCACGCTCTCTCCCCGTTGCCCGTCGTAGAAGGCGCGCTTAGGGGCCTGTCCAGAGGGGGCTCGGGTGAGGAGGGGCGGCCTCGTAACCCGCTACTTATCGATGTCGCCCATGCACATGTACTTGACCTCGAGGAACTCATCGAGGCCGTAGTGCGAGCCTTCGCGGCCGATGCCGGATTCCTTCATGCCCCCGAAGGGCGCCACCTCGGTCGAGATGATCCCTGTGTTGATGCCGACGATGCCGTATTCGAGTTGCTCCGCCACCCGCCAAATGCGCCCGATGTCGCGGCTGTAGAAGTAGGCCGCGAGGCCGAACTCGGTGTCGTTGGCGAGCTGCACCGCCTCGTCGTCGGTCTCGAAGCGGAAGATCGGCGCCAGCGGGCCGAAGGTCTCCTCGCGCGCGACCTTCATCTGGGTGTTCACGTTGGCGATCACGGTGGGCTCGAAGAAATTGCCGCCGAGCGGGTGGCGCTTGCCGCCCTGGATCACCTCCGCCCCCTTGTCCACCGCGTCCTGGATGTGCTCCTCGACCTTGGCGACCGCGTCCTCGTCGATCAGCGGCCCCTGCTGGGTCTCGCCTTCGAGGCCGGGGCCGACGACGAGCTGGGAAGACGCTTCGGCCAGCCGCTCGGCGAAGGTGTCGTAAACCCCGCCCTGCACCAAGAAGCGGTTGGCGCAGACGCAGGTTTGGCCCGTGTTGCGGTACTTGGACGCGATGGCGCCGCTGACGGCCGAATCCATGTCGGCATCGTCGAAGACGATGAAGGGCGCGTTGCCGCCAAGCTCCATGGAGACCTTCTTGACCGTGCTCGCACACTGCTCGAGTAGGACCTTGCCCACCTCGGTCGAGCCGGTGAAGGAGAGCTTGCGCACGATGGGGTTGGCGGTCAACTCGCCGCCGACATCGCCCGAGGGGCCGGTGATCACGTTGAACACGCCGCGCGGGATGCCGGCGCGCTCAGCCAGCTCGCAGAGCGCCAGCGCGGAGAACGGCGTCGCCGTCGCCGGCCGCGAGACCACGGTGCAGCCGGCCGCGAGCGCGGGCCCGGCCTTGCGGGTAATCATGGCGTTCGGGAAGTTCCACGGCGTAATCATGCCGACCACGCCAACCGGCTCCTTCGTGACCACGATCCGCCGGTCGTTGAGATGCTGTGGGATGACATCGCCGTAGGCGCGCTTGCCCTCCTCAGCGAACCACTCGATGAAGGAGCCGCCGTAGCCGATCTCGCCCCGCGATTCCGCCATGGGCTTGCCCTGCTCGGCGGTCATGATGATGGCGAGGTCCTCCTGGTTCGCCATCATCAGGTCGTACCACTTGCGCAGAATTTGGGCGCGCTCCTTCGCGGTCTTCGCGCGCCAGGCGGGGAAGGCCCGGTTCGCGGCCTCGATGGCGGCCCGGGTCTCGGCGGCGGAGAACGCCGGCACGGTGCCGATCACCCGGCCGTCCGCCGGGTTCACCACGTCGGTGGTCCGCCCCGACTTCGCGTCGAGCCATTGGCCGTCCACGTAGCATTGCTGGCGAAACAGCGTCGGGTCCTGGAGGAAGACGCCCTTCACGATCTCGGCGGCGGCAGTGCTCATGGCGCGGTGTCCCTTCGGTCGGCGGATTGGTCACGGAATTGCAGAGGAAGGCCGGCAGTATCGCCGATGCGGCGCCGGGCCGGCAAGGCACGCCCCGGTGCTTGCCCCGCTCGAACGCGCGCGTGTGGGATGGCAAACAAAAATTTGTTGCGGCATTTGCCGGGATTAAACGGGATAAGTGCGATGTCAGGCATGTGCGTCTCGCAAGCCCGAAAGGCCTAGCCCGCCGCAACAAGGCCGCACACGTGAAATCAAGGGTCCCCCGCGCGACACCGGGTCTTGCTGCCCTGCGCCACGCTCTGCTCTCCTCAAACCATAAGCCGCTCACGCACCTCATGGCGCAACGATGGTGCCCCTGCCGCTCGCCGTGCACCGCACCATGGTGCGGGCAAGCGATGCGCGCCCGCGATCTTTCAGGCGCGGGCGACTGCCGTGCTAGGCTAAGCCATGCGCGACCGGGGAGGGGCGCGGGGCAGGGGTCCCGATCGCCGGACTGTCTGTGCGGCCGGAGCGGCGGCCCTTCTTGGCCTTGCGGTCTCACCAGGCACAGCCGGGGCCCGGACCTTTCAAGAGGACACGGAACGCCGCGTGCCCATCCGCAATCTGTGGACCGGGGAGCGGCGCGATCTGGTCTACTGGCGCGACGGCAGCTACGACCGTCACGCGCTCGACGCGTACAGCTACCTGTTCCGCGACCGGCGCAACGGCGAGGTCGAGCCGATCTTCTACGGCGTGCTCGATCAGCTCTTCTTCCTGTGGAAGGCGCTCAGCCGGCCGGCGCGGATCGACCTCGTTTCGGGCTACCGCTCGGGCAGAACGAACGCGTGGCTCCGCGCGAACTCCGCAGGCGTCGCCCGCAGCTCGTTGCATACGATCGGCATGGCGGCGGACATCAGGGTGCCCGGCCTCGCCGCCGAGGCGGTGTGGCGCGCGGCCGTGGACATGCGGCGGGGCGGCGCCGGCCTCTACCCGGCATCCGACTTCGTCCACCTCGACGTGGGCCCGGTGCGCAGCTGGGTTTATGGGGAACGGGCACGGCCCCGCGTGGCGGCCTCGGGAGAGGCACCGCTTCCACCCGAGCGCCCCCTTCGGTCGCGCCCACCGGCGTCAGGCGAGGTCGTGCTTCCGCCTGAGCGTCCCGATCATCTCCGCCGTCATGGCGGCTAGGTCGTAGCGCGGCTGCCAGTCCCACTCCTCGCGGGCGGCACTGTCGTCCATCGAATCCGGCCATGAATCCGCGATGGCCTGTTTCAGCGGGTCTACCTCGTAGTCGATCGTGAAGCCGGGCACGTGCCGTCGAATCTCGGCGGCAAGCTCTTCGGGCGTGAAGCTCATGGCGGTCACGTTGAAGGCGTTGCGGTGGCGGAGCCGGATCGGATCGGCCGCCATCAGGTCCAGGATCGCGGCCACCGCATCGGGCATGTACATCATGTCGAGGCGGGAATCGGGGCGCAGAAAGCAGGTAAATCGGCCCTCTCGCAGCGCCTCGTAGAAGATGTGCACCGCATAGTCGGTGGTGCCGCCGCCCGGCAGCGCCACATGGGAGATCAGGCCCGGCAGCCTGAGCCCCCGCGTATCGAGCCCGAAGCGCGCGTGGTAGTAGTCGCCGAGCAGCTCGCCCGCGACCTTGGAGACGCCGTAGATGGTGTTCGGCCGCTGGATCGTGTCCTGCGGCGTGTTCTGGAGCGGCGTGCCCGGCCCGAAGGCGCCGATGGAGCTCGGGAAGAACACCGCGCAGTCGTGCCGCCGCGCCACCTCCAGCGCGTTGGCGTAGCCGCCGAGATTGAGCGCCCAAGCCTCCTCCGGCTTCTCCTCGCCGAGCACCGAGAGGAACGCCGGCATGTGGTAGATGGTGCCGATCTCGTATTTCTCGACCACTGCCGTGATATCGCCCGGCTTGGTGCAATCAACGATCTCGAACGGCCCGCCGTCGACGACCGACGCTACGTCCCGCCGCCGCCAGCCGGAGGCGATGACGTTCTTGGCCCCGTGGCGCTCCCTGAGCTCCGGCACCAGCTCCGCGCCGATCTGCCCAAGCGCGCCGGTAACGAGAATCTTGCGCATGGGCTGAGGCTAAGGGGTCGCGGACAGCCGGTCCAGCCCGCCGCTGTGATCAGTAGAAGCGGTCGAAGAAGATGCGCTCGGGCTTCACCTTGCCGCAGCGCATGACCGGCCGGAGCAGCGCGTCGATCAGCCCCGGCGGCCCGGCCATGTAGAAGTCGCAGTCGTCGAGGTCTTCCAGCGCCGCCAGCGCGACATCGCCGACGAGGCCGGTAACCGTACCTGGCGCACCACCATCGCGGACAGCCAGCGTGAGCGAGAAGCGATCGTGCGCAGCTTCGAGCGCCTGCATCTCGTCCACCATGAAGAGCTCCTCGGCCGTGTTCGCGCCGAAGAAGAGCCGGACGCCGGGGGTTTCGGGCCGGGCAAGCGCCCCCTCGATCACCGAGAGTATCGGGGCAAGCCCGGAGCCGCCGGCGACGCAGACGATCTCCCGCTCCAGTGGGATACGCAGGTAGGCCCGGCCGTAGGGCCCCTCCAGGCTCACCGTGTCGCCTTGGGCGAGTTCGTCGAAAAGATAGCGGGAGGCATGGCCGCCCGGCTTCTCCTTGACGATGAAGACCAGCGTCTCCGCTTCCGTGTTCGCCATCGAGTAGGCGCGGCGCTGGCCGCCCGGTACCTGCAGCAGCACGTACTGCCCGGGCAGGAAAGGCACCGGCTGCGCTGGCCGGCAGCTGAACGCAATCACGCCCGGCACCAACCGCTCCAGCGTCTCCACCGTCGCCGTGAACGGCGCCGGCGCCGGCTCCTCCCGCGCGCCCTCCACTGGGCCGAGGCGCACCTGCACCGTGCAGTCGCCCGTGGGCAGCGCCTGGCAGCAGAGGATGCGGTCGCCCTTGCGCCGGTCGCGCTCGCTCAGCCCGGTTGCGTCCGCCCAGATGTGCTCCACCGCGCCCTCCAGGAGCCGCCCCTTGCACGAGCTGCAGCTCCCGCTCGCGCACTCGTAGGGCATGGCGAAGCCCGCCGCGAGCCCTGCCCGCAGGATGGTCTCGCCGGGGTCGCAGGAGAAGCTGTCGCCGGATGGCTCCAGCCTGATCGTCACGGGCTCGGTCATGGTTCAGCCCGTTGTCGGAGCGTCGAGCGCCTGTGCCGGCAGGTGCGCCCGATACCAGGAGAGCGTCGCCGCCATGACCTCGCCGAAGGCGGGCTCGGTATAGACGTCGTAATGCCCATAGCCCTTGAGCACGACGAGCTTCTTGGGCTCGCCGGCGTGGCGGTAGAGGGAGCGCGATTCCTCCGGCGGCACCAGGCGGTCGTCCTCGGTGGTGATGAGGAGGAGGGGCCGCGGGGCGATCTTGTCCACAACCCAGTCGGCGTGGAAGGAGAGCGTCTCGTCGATGAAGGAGGCCGGCACGGTGGAGACCGCATCGGGATTGTTCGCCCGCTGCGCAGCCGAGAGCGCGGCGGATGCGCGATCCTGCATCAAAATCTCGTCGCGCTCGGCGAGCGCGGACTCGCCACTCACCACCGCCTGCTCCCGATCCTCGCGCGCTCGCGCGAGCAGGTCGTGCCATTCGTCCGGCCGGCGCACGCTCCGCATCCAGCGCCGCCCGTCGCCGACTCCCACCACGCTCACCACGCAGCGCACCCGCTCGTCCAGCGCTGCCGCCCAGACCACGGTGGCGCCGCCATAGCTCGTGCCGTAAAGGCCGAGGTGCGTCGGATCCACGCCGGGCCGGGTTCCGAGGAAGGTGAGCGCAGCCTGCACGTCGGCGACGCGGCTGAACGGCGCGAGCCGGGTGCGCGGCCCTTCGCTCGCGCCCCAGCCCTTGTAGTCGAAGGTGAGCACCACGTAGCCCGCCTCAGTCAGCACCCGCGCGTTGTCGGGCAGGTAGAGGCTCTTCACGCCGGTGTAGCCGTGGCAAAGCACGATACCCGCGCGCAACTCGACCGTGTCCGCACCCTTGGGCCGATAGAGATCGCCCTCGAGCCGGACGCCCTCGCTGTAGAAGCTCACGTTTTCGCAGGTCATGGTGGGTGCCTGATGTCACGCCATCGCGCCGATGTCCACGAAAACCTGTCGATACAGAAGGTGTTATCGTTGCCGGCCGTGCCGCGGGCGGCGCGGCGTGTCGGCTCGCGGCCGCAGTCGTCACGGGGAGCGCGATGACGCAACCGGAACACTTCCCCCACCTGTTCAGGCCGGCGCGCCTCCGGGGGCACACGCTCAAGTGCCGCATCGTCTTCGGCGCGCACACCGCGAACATGGCGGAGGGCGGGCTGCCGGCCGAGCGTCACTTCGGCTACTACCGGGAGCGTGCGCGTGGCGGCGCCGGCATGATCGTGGTCGAGCCGACCCCGCCGCATCCAACGGCAATCCTCACGCGCGGCAATTTCTTGGCCGACGACGCGGTGATCCCCCACTTCCGCAGGATCACCGACGAGTGCCACAGCCACGGCACCGTCATGTGCCACCAGATCTATCACGTCGGCGCCCACGGCGATCAGGACAACTCCTGGTCGCCCTACTGGTCCCCCTCCGGCCAGGTCAGCCACCACGACCCCTGGGGCAGCCACGCCATGAGCGAGGCGGAGATCCGCGAGCTGATCCAGGCCTTCATCGACCAGGCGGTGCGCGACCAGAAGGGCGGCTTCGACGGGGTCGACCTCTTCGCGGGCTACTCCTGCCTGATCGACCAGTTCTGGTCGCCGCTCACCAACCGGCGCGACGATGCCTGGGGCGGCAGCCTGGAGAACCGGCTGCGTTTCGTGACCGAGATCGCGGGCGGCATCCGCAAGGCCTGCGGGCCGGATTTCATCGTCGGCATGACCGTCTCGGGCGCCGAGCCCTACCCCGGTGGCCTCACCATGGCCGACAAGCAGGAGATCTTCGCCTGGCTCGACGAGCGCGGCCTTGCGGACTACTTCTCCTGCGGCACCGGCAGCTACATCAACAGGTTCACGGCCATCGTGCCGGGCTTCCACTACGCGGCGCCGCTCGGCACGGAGGACGCCGCCGCCATCAAGCAGGTGGTGAAGCACGCGCTGGTCACCGCCGAAGCGCGCATCAAGACGCCCGCACGCGCCGAGGCCGCCATCGCGAGCGGCTGCTGCGATCTGGTCTCCATCGTGCGCGGGCAGATCGCCGACCCACACCTCGCCAACAAGGCGCGCGAGGGTCGCGCGGACGACATCCGGCCCTGCATCTCCTGCAACCAGCTCTGCCTCGGGCGGCGCATGCGGGACTACCACATCTCGTGCCTGGTCAATCCCTCCGCCGGCCGCGAGTTCGCGTGGGATGGCGACAGCGCCCCGCCCGCCGAGACGCCTCGCCACGTGCTGGTGGTGGGCGGCGGCTCGGCCGGGCTGGAGACCGCCCGTGTCGCGGCTGAGCGTGGGCACCGCGTCACGCTGGTGGAAAAGGCGGCGATGCTCGGCGGGCAGTTCCGCCTCGCCGCCGCGCAGCCAGAGCGGGAGGAGATCGACGAGCTGCTGGGCTGGTACGGGACTCAGCTTGAGAAGCTGCAGGTCCGGGTCGTGCTGGGTACGGAGATGACCGCCGACGCCATTCGAGGCTTCGGCGCCGACGCGGTCGTGCTCTCCACCGGGTCGGTGCCGACACGCACGGGGTTCCAGCGGGCGCTTCCCCACGTCGATGCCCTTCCCGGCGTCGAGCAAGAGAACGTCTGCTCCGTGAATGACGTTCTGGACGGCACCGCCCGGCCCGGCGAGCGGGTGCTTCTTCTAGACGACCTCAACGGCTGGTGGCCCGCATCCGGTACCGCGCTCCACCTCGCCGAGCGGGGCCATGCCGTGACCGTCGTCACCGCCTCCGAGAAGCCTGCGGAAGCGCTCGACAACTCGCATCTCGGCTCGAGCACGCGCGAGCGCTTCGCCAAGCTGGGCGTCACGGTCGTCTGCGCCGGCGCGCTGACACGCTGGGCCGGCAGCACAGCCATCATCGTGAGCCTTCACACCGGCGAGGAACGGCAGGTGGAAGCCGACAGCCTCGTTCTGGCGACCACCAACACGGTCGACGACGGGCTCGCCCGCGCGCTCGCCGACGACGAGATCGAGGTCCACACCGCGGGCGACATGGTCGCGGCGCGCACCGCGAGCATGGCCTTCTACGAGGGCCGCATGCTCGGCATGAGGCTGTAGCGCACGTGCCAGAGCCTGCACCGCGCGGCAGCGCACACGCGCTCCTTTGGCCGGCGGTTCTGCTGGTCGTTTCCGCCCTAGGCTGGGGCATCCTCTATTCGCTCAACCGGCTGGCGACCACCGACGGTATTCCCTTCATTCCCTACGTCTTCTGGATGGGGACCGGCGCCGCGCTCATCCTGCTGGCATTCGGCGTGGCGTTCCGCACGCTGCCCAAGCTCTCGTGGGAGCACATGCGCGGCTACCTCGTGCTCGGCACGATCTCCTTCGGCATGACCTACACGGTGCTGGCCTTCGTCGCGCCCAAGGTGCCGGCGGGCGTGCTCGGGCTCGGCGCGACGCTCACGCCCATTCTCACCTATCCGGCCGCCGCGCTCTTCCGCATGGACCGCTTTCGCGCGATCCGCACCGTCGGGCTGGTCCTGGGCGTCGGCGGCGTGGCGCTCGTGGTCGTGCCCGAGACCAGCCTGCCCAGCCGCGACATGGCGCCCTGGGTGCTGCTGAGCTTCGTCGGCCCGGTGCTCTACGTCGCGAACGCGCTGATCATCTCGTGGCTCAAGCCGCCGGCCTCGGGCGCGCTGCCGCTCGCCGGCGGCATACTCGCGACCGGAGCCGCCTTCATGTTCGTCGTGATGGCGGCGACCGGCCAGTGGTGGTGGTTCGAGGGGCCGATGACCGACGGCGACTGGGCGCTGGCCGCCGCGGCGGGCACCACGGCCTTGGTCTTCTACCTGATGGTGGAGATCATCCGTCTCGCGGGGCCCGTCTTCTTCACCACCGTCAATTTCATGATCCCGCTGACCGGGATCGGCTGGGGCGTGCTCTTCTTCGGCGAGAGCCACAGCTACTGGATCTGGCTCGCGCTCGTGCTCATGCTCGCAGGCCTCTTCCTGGTCAACCGGCCGGCCGCCCCGCGCGCGAAGGCATCCGATCCGGCGCCTTGACGCACCCGCCGCTCTGGGCGCAATTTGGGCCTGAAGCGCGAAAGGGAGCGGCCCATGAAGCTCACGGCCGAACAGTGCGAAAGCCTGGATCGCGAAGGATTTCTCTTCCTGCCGGACCTGTTCTCGGCCGAGGAAGCCGCCGCGTTGCGCGCGGCGCTGCCGGCCGTCTTCGCGCACGAGGGGCCGGAAATCGTGCGCGAGCGCAATGGCGCCGTGCGCACCGCCTTCGGCGTCCACACCTACAGCGACATCTACTGGCGGCTTTCCCGCCATCCGCGCCTGGTCGAGCCCGCGATGCAGATCCTCGGCGGGCCGGTCTACATCCACCAGTTCAAGGTGAACGCCAAGGCCGCCTTCGACGGCGACGTCTGGCAGTGGCACCAGGATTACGGCACCTGGTCGCGGGACGACCTGATGCCCGAGCCCCGGGCCATGAACCTTGCCGTCTACCTGGACCCGGTGAACGAGTTCAACGGCCCGCTGATGTTCATTCCGCGCTCGCACCGGCGCGGCCGGATCGAGGCCGGTCACGATCTCGAGACCACGAGCTACCCGCTCTGGACCGTCGACAACGAGACCATCGAGAAGCTGGTGGCGGAAGGCGGCATCGTGGCACCCAAGGGAGAGCCCGGTGCGGCGCTGCTCTTCCACTGCAATCTGGTGCACGGCTCCGCGCCCAACATGTCGCCCTGGGGCCGTCGCGCGGTCTATTTTTCGGCCAACCGGGTGGACAATGCGATCCGGCGCTTCCAGCGGCCGGAGTACATCGCGCACCGGGATTTCACCCCGGTCGAGCCGCTTGACGACGATTGCCTGCTGTCGGAACCCGCGCGCACCGCCGCCGCCCAATAGTCTTCACGTTTCTTAGACCACAGTCCTGATGCGGCGCCGCGGGCCGCTTTCTCTCCCGATCTTCCTGCTGTTCACGATCGGGGCGGTCTATCCGCTCATCTTCACCATGAACAAGATCGCGGTGGAGGCAGGGACGCCGCCGGTCGCCTTCACCTTCTGGCAGACGCTCGGCGCCGCGGTTCTGCTGCTGATCCTCGCTGCGTGGCGGCGCGCGCTCCCGCGCTTGGGGGCCCGGCATCTCAAGGCTTATTTCGTGCTCGGGCTCTTCGGCATCGCCGCGCCGATCGCGCTGATCACCTGGCTCGCGCCGAAGCTGCCGACCGGCATCCTCTCCATGGTGGTGATCCTCTCGCCGCCGATCACCTATCTGATCGCGCTCGCGCTCCGGCTGGAACGGGTACGCGCCTTGAGCCTGATCGGCGTGCTGTGCGGTGTGGTCGGCATCCTCCTGATGGCAATCCCGACGTTTTCCCTGCCCGAGCCCGGCATGGTGGTGTGGTTCCTGCTCGCCCTGCTGGCACCCGCCTCCTTCGCGCTGACCAACAACCTCGCGGCCCTGATCGACCCGCCGGAGACACCGGTGCTCACCTTCGCGAGCGGCATCGTGACGGCGGCGGCGATCCTGCTGGCGCCGGTGATGATCGGGCTCGGCGAGACCTACGTGGTGCCGGGGCCGGACACCGTCGCCGACCTCGCGATCCTGGGCGCCGCAGGCGTCACCATCACCATGTACATCACCTTTCTGATCATCGTGCGCGCGGCCGGCCCGGTGTTCTTCTCGCAGTTCAACTACGTGGTGGTGGTGGCCGGCCTCGGCTGGGGCATTCTCTTCTTTCAGGAGAGCCACAGCGCCTACGTCTGGGCCGCTGCGGTGCTGATGCTGGCGGGCGTCGCGCTCCTGATCCACGCGGCCAGGCGCCAGCCGGAGACACCGGCGGAGCCGTAGCCTTCTATCTCTCGGGCGGCAGGATCTCTTGCACGCACACTTGGTCGATCACGTGGGCGCGGCCGATGTCCGCAAGGTGGGCGCGCTTGTGATCGTTGCTGAGCGCGGCGCCGATGCCTTGCGTCATCGCCAGCACCAGGGAGCGGTCGCTCATGTCGAGCCAGAAGGCGCGGCGGATCAGCTTGCCGTCCGCATCGCGTGCGAAGGGATCGTCCGGATTCATGCCAAGATCGGGTTCGTAGAACCTGCCCATGCGCCGCCCCTCACTCGGCCGCGGCGCGCGCTGCGCTGCCACCTGCGATCTCGTCCAGCATCGCCATCGTGTCCGCGACCGTCGGGATCACCGCGGCGAAACCGCCCCTGAGCGAGGCCAAAGTCGCGTCGTGCGATTCCTGGCTGAAGCCCGCCACCGCCTCGTCGATCAAGGCGCAGGCGAAGCCCCGGTCCGCCGCGTCGCGCACGGTGGTCTCGACGCAGTAGTTGGTGACGCAGCCGGTGACCAGCAGGGTATCGATCCCCATCTCGCGCAGCAGGTTCTCGAAGTTGGTGCTGTTGAAGGCCCCAAAGCTCCGCTTCTGGAACACGGTCTCGCCGTCTGCCGGCGTCAGCTCCTCGAGGATCCGGTAGGTGGGCGATTCGGTCCAGTAGAAGTCGGCCATGCCAGAGCGTTCCTGCAAATCGAGAATCCAGTGCCGCATCCGCTTGTTGAAGTCGCGCAGGTCGCGGTGGCTGGAGCCGACCACCACGTGGATCACTTGGAGGTCGGTGGCGCGCGCGTGATCGAGCAGTCGGCGGATTGCCGGCACCACGGTCGCCAGTCGCTCGGCATAGTAGGCGGTGGAGCCGGGATAGAGCTTTTCCAGCGCGGCGACGACGCCTTGCTCCGCATGGGCGTCGTGATATTGCATGTCGATCACGATCAGCGCCGTTCGCCCGAGGTCGATATCGATCGGCGGCAGCAATGTCACCTCACCGGCGGGCTGGTGGAAGTATTTGTCCTCGATGGCGCCCATGGGCATGGTCTCCGCGCCGGCGGCGGCCGGCGGGTCCGGCGCGCGTCATCGGCGGGCGAGAAATTAGTTTCCCGCAGGTGCGGCGGTCAACAAACGGAGCGGCGATGACGGCGACGGTGTTCGACCTGTTCGAGGCGGCGGCCCGGCGCGTGCCGGAGGGCGGCTGCCTCTGCGCGCCGCCCATGGCGGGCAGGTCCTACCATCCGGACGGCGTCGAGATCGACTACCGCGCGGCGCGCGAGCGAGTGGCGGCGCTCAGCGCCCTCTATCGCGCGGCAGGCTACGGCCGCGGCCACCGCGTGGCGCTGCTGCTGGAGAACCGGCCCGACTTCCACCTGCACTGGTGGGCGCTCAACGCATTCGGCTGCGGCATCGTGCCCATCAACCCGGCCTACCGGCAGGACGAGATGGTCTATCTCATCGACCATTCCGAGGCCGCGCTCGTGGTCTCGGTGCCGGAGCGGCGGGCCGATGTCGAGGCTGCGGTCCGCCTCTGCGAACATGCGGTGCCGATCGTCGATTCCGTCGTCCTTCCTGACCGGTTACCCGCGCCTCTGGGCGGTGTTAGCGCCGGTGGCGAGCCCGGCATCGATGACGAGGCGGCGCTGCTCTACACCTCGGGCACCACCGGCCGGCCCAAGGGCTGCATCCTCACCAACCGCTACTTCCTCAACGCGGCCCGCTGGTACCGCGAGGCCGGCGGCCTGATGGCGCTGGAGGAGGGCTGCGAGCGGCTGCTAAACCCGCTGCCGCTCCACCACGCCAACGCGCTCGCCATCGGCAGCATGGCGATGCTGAGCGCAGCGGGCTGCATCGTCATGGCCGACCGCTTCCACCCCCGGAGCTGGTGGGCCGATGTGGCCGCCACCAGGGCCACGATCATCCACTATCTCGGAATCATGCCGCCGCTCCTGCTCAGCCTGCCGCCGGGGCCGCAAGACCGCGCCCATGCTGTCCGGTTCGGCGCCGGCGCCGGTATCGACCCCAAGCATCACGAAGCGTTCGAGGCGCGCTTCGGCTTCCCGCTCATCGAAGGCTGGGGCATGACCGAGGTTGCTATGCCCACGTGGGCGAGCGTCGAGCCCCGGCAGACCGATACGCGTGCCTTCGGCCGCCCGCTCTCGGGCTGCGAGGTGCGGGTGGTCGACGACGAAGACCGCGCGGTGCCACCGGGCGTTCCGGGCGAGCTCACGCTGCGCATGACCGGCGACGATCCGCGCAGCGGACTCTTCTCCGGCTACCTGAAGGACTCGGACGCAACCGATGAAGCCTGGCGGGGCGGCTGGTTCCACACCGGCGATGTCGTGACGCAGGCTGCCGACGGCATGCTCTGCTTCGTCGACCGCAAGAAGAACATCATCCGCCGCAGCGGCGAGAACATCGCCGCCGCCGAGGTCGAGGCCGTGCTCCAGGCCGACGAGCGCGTGGCCCAGGCGGCGGTGGTCGCCGTGCCCGACGAGCTCCGCCAGGAGGAGGTCATGGCCTGCATCGTGCCGGAGCCGGGCGCCGGCGCGGACCGGGATGCGGCGGAGGCGCTGCAGGACACGTGCCTGGAGCGGCTCGCCTATTACAAGGCGCCCGGTTTTCTGCTGTTTCTCGATACGCTGCCGGTCACCAGCACGCAGAAGGTGCAGAAGGTGAAGCTCTTCCCCGACGGCACCGACCCGCGCCAGGTTGCGGGCTGCTACGACCTCCGCGCGCGCAAGCGCTCGCGATGACGCTCCCTCCCGACTTCGCGATGGTATGGCGCCATGCTATACGCGGCGCCGCGAAACGGATATGCACGCCGCCTCCGGCGGCAAGAATGCGGGAACATCACCCATGAGCGCGGATCGCAAGGTCGCCCTCGTCACGGGCGCGGGGCAGGGGATCGGCAAGGCGGCGGCGCACGCGCTGCTGGCCGACGGCTGGACCGTGGTCTTCTCCGGCCGCCGACAGGAAACGCTGGAGGCGGCCATCACCGAGGCCGGCGCGGGCGCGGACACGGCGATCGCCGTGACCTGCGATGTCGGCAAGCGGGAGGAGGTCGCGGCGCTCTTCGCCGAGACGAAGTCCGCGTTCGGCCGGCTGGACCTGCTCTTCAACAATGCTGGCATCAGCGCCCCGGCCGTGCCGCTCGAGGACCTCCGCTTCGACAAGTGGCAGCAGGTGGTCGATACCAACCTCACCGGCGTCTTCCTCTGCACCCAGGAAGCCTTTCGCATGATGAAGGCGCAGGAGCCCATGGGCGGGCGCATCGTCAACAACGGCTCGATCTCGGCCCACGTGCCGCGGCCCAACTCGGCGCCCTACACCTCCACCAAGCACGCCGTGACCGGCCTTACCCGCTCGACCTCGCTCGACGGGCGCAAGTACAACATCGCCTGCGGTCAGATCGACGTGGGCAACGCGGCGACCGAGATGACCCAGCGCATGAGCCAGGGGGTGCCGCAGGCCGACGGCTCCATCGCCTCCGAGGCGACGATGGCGGTGGAGAACGTGGCCCAGGCGGTGGTCTACATGGCGCGTCTGCCGCTCGACGCCAACGTTCAGTTCATGACCGTGATGGCGACGACGATGCCCTTCATCGGGCGGGGGTAAGGCTTTCCTGCCGGAGTCCTAATCTCCATCACTTTGGCGCGGCCCACCCGGTATAACCATCGCCGTCCACAGATATGACCATCGAGGCATATCCGCAGCTTTCTCGTTGACGAGCGCTCACGGCGTGGGTGATGGTGGGCCGTCATGGTCGAGATTGGCGGCTTTGTGGGCCTCGCCGCCCTGGTAATCGGACTCTTCGCGTGGATGCGCGGGGACATGCGGGCCATTCGCGCAGAATTGAAGAGCGATATCGGGCGACTTGAGGGCGGTCTTGCCGGTCTGCGCTCAGAGTTGAAGGGTGATATTGCTGACCTGCGTTCGGAACTGAAAGGCGACATTGGCACGTTGCGCGAAGGTCAGTCGGAGTTGCGCGAGGGGCAAACAGAGTTGCGCGAAGGCCAAGCGGAGCTGCGGGAGCGCATGGCGCGGCTCGAAGGACTGCTCGACGGCCTGCGTGAAGCCGTTACTTGGCGCTCCGGCCCGCGCGACGCCGCCTGACTGGACCCACCCCTCTTCGAGCGACATTCATCTCGCTCGCCAACTCTAACTCGCCAGAATCTCCCTGATCGCCTCGTTCTGGAAGGCCACGTCCGCCGGGCTGAGGAAGCTCGAGGCGAAGTGGCCGTAATAGGACTCGAACACGCGCAGTTCGGCGTTCGGCATGTTGGCGACCTCGATCTCGCTGTCCTCCGGCGGGAAGTAGAGGTCGGTCCGCCCCGGCATCACGATGGCCTTGGCCTTGATCCCGGCGAGCGCCTTCTTGAAGTCGCCGCCGTAAAGCTCGTTGTCGCCGATATCGCCGTTCTGCCAGGTCCAGAGCATGGCGAGCAGGTTGTTCGCGTCCTTGTGGATGAAGAACCCCTCCCAGAACGCCACCAGGAAATCCTCCAGCGATGAGAAGCCGAGCTTGAGGTCCTCCTCCACCCTGTAGAAGGTCTGGGAGAAGCCCCAGCCCGCATAGACCCGTGCCATGGCGCGGAGCCCCTTGGTGGGCGGCGCGTCGTACCAGCCGCCTTGCCAGGCGTCGTCGGCGGTGAGCGCCGCCTTTACGCCTTCTAGGAACACGAAGTTGTGGCGCGAGCACTTGGCCGAGCCGCAGGTCGGCACGATGCGCTCCACCATGTCGGGGTAAAGGCAGCCCCAGTGGAAGGTCTGCAGCGCGCCCATGGACCAGCCGGTCACGAGCTTGATCCGCTCGATCCCGAACACCTCGGTCACGAGGCGATGCTGCAGGCGCACGTTGTCGTAGGCCGTCACGCCGGGGAAGCGCGCCTTGTCGTAGGGCGCCGGCGTGTTGCTTGGCGACGACGAGAGGCCGTTGCCCAGCATGTTCGGCACGATGATGAAGTACTGCCTGGGGTCGAGGGCCTGGTCCTCGCCGATGGTCCACTCCACGTCGGTGTGGTGGCCGGAATACCAGGTCGGCTGGATGATGACGTTGTCCTTCTTGGCGTTCAGTGTGCCGTAGGTCTTGTAGGCGAGCTTGGCGTCCCTGAGGGTCGCTCCCTTCTGCAGCACCACATCGCCCGCGTCGAAAATCTCGTAGTCGCTCATCCCTCTCTCCCCCTGCCGCATGTGTATGGCCGGTTTGCTCCATCCTGAGCCGCCGGGCCGGGCGTTGCAATCGCCCGTGCGGGGCGGGTCTGATATCGTGCCTTGGATGAGCGGTGATCAGGCGATCCGGGCGCTTCTGGAGTGGTACACGCTTGCCGGCGTCGACCAGGCGATCGGCCATGCGCCGCGCGATCGCTACCGGGAAGCGGCTGATGCGCTGGCGGCTGCGGCCGCGCCTCCGTTGACACCTGCGCCAGCTCTCACTCCCGAGCCTGCGGTCACGCGCGAGGCGGCGCCTGCTTCTCCTCCACTGCCGACCGCACCCCTGCTTCCGCCCGGCGATGCCACCTGGAGCGCGCAGGAAATCGCCGCAGCCTGCACCAGTCTCGATCAGCTGGTGGCGGCCGTGCGCGCCTTCGACGGCTGCGCGCTCAAGCGCACCGCCACCAACACCGTGATCGGCGACGGCAATCCGCAAGCTGCGCTGATGATCGTGGGCGAGGCGCCGGGCGCCGAGGAGGACCGCCAGGGCCTCCCCTTCGTCGGGCCGGCGGGCCGGCTGCTGGACCGGATGCTGGCCGCCATCGGCCTCGACCGCTCAGCCGTCTACATCACCAACATGCTGCCCTGGCGGCCGCCAGGCAATCGCTCGCCCACCGCCGAGGAGCTCGCCATCTGCCAGCCCTTCCTGGAGCGCCAGATCGAGCTGATCGCGCCCCGCATCCTGGTGCTGGTGGGCGGCATCGCCGCGAAGGCCCTGCTCAACAGGCGCGAGGGCATCACCCGCCTGCGCGGCCAGTGGTTCCCCTTCGCGACCCCGCGCATGGAGGGGACGATCCAGGCCACGGCGACCTTTCATCCCGCCTACCTGCTGCGCACACCGTCTGCGAAGCGCGAGGTATGGCGCGACCTGTTGGACATCGAGGACAAGATGAAGAACGGAGAGACGGCGTCATGATCGGGATCGACGAGAAGCGGCCCTTCCGCGCCGTGAACATCGCGGTGCTCACGGTATCGGACAGCCGCGGGCTCGCGGAGGATCGCTCGGGCCGGGTGTTGGTGGAGCGGATCGAAGGCGCCGGCCACCACGTCGCCGACCGCCGCATCATAGCCGACGAGCGGGCAGAGATCGTGGCGGCGCTCCAGGGCTGGATCGCCGATCCCGAGGTCGACGTGGTGATCGCCACCGGCGGCACCGGCGTCACCGGCCGCGATATTACGCCGGAGGCCTTCCACGACGTCTACGAGAAGGAGATACCGGGCTTCGGCGAGCTGTTCCGCCAGCTCAGCTACGACCTGATCGGCACGTCCACCCTGCAGTCGCGCACCACCGGCGGCGTCGCCGGCGGCACCTACCTGTTCGCGCTGCCCGGCTCGCCCGGTGCCTGCAAGGACGGCTGGGACAAGATCCTGCGCTACCAGCTCGACTACCGCTGGCGCCCCTGCAACCTGGTCGAGCTGATGCCGCGTCTGCAAGAAACGGAGCGCCGAGGCGCTGCCTAAGAGGAGGAGAACGTGGAGAAGGAAATCGTCGAGATCCCCAAGCTCTCAGACGCGATACGCGAGATCGGCGTGCCGCTCTCGCCCTGCGTGCGCGCAGGCGGCTTCCTCTACATCTCGGGCCTGCCGCCCCTCGACCTCGATTCAGGCCAGATGGTGAAGGGCGGAATCGACGTGCAGACCGAGCAGGTGATGGAGGTGCTGAAGCACACGCTGGAGAGCGCCGGCTCCTCGCTCGACCGCGTGGTGAAGTGCCAGGTCTTCGTCACCAACGCGGCCTACTACCGGATCGTGAACGAGATCTACGGGCGCTACTTCCCTCACGACCCGCCGGCGAGGACCTTCGTCGCCATGGCGTCCTGGCCGATGGAGTTCGACATCGAGATCGAGTGCGTCGCGCTCGCCTGAGCGCGCGAAATCAACGACTCACTCGCCTGAGCGCGCAAACGCAAAGAGTCGCTCGCCTGAGTGCAGGAGCTTGAAGTCCCCCTCGTGCGGGCACGCCAATTCCAATACGCGGCCCCGTCGTCGACATCGGCGAGGCGGTCGACCAGCGCGAGCCGAAACCCCGGAGGCAGCCCCCGCTCGGTATCCGTTAGCGCCCACGGGCTCGACCAGCGCACGCCCTGGAAGGGGTC
This sequence comes from Alphaproteobacteria bacterium, assembly GCA_965220745.1. GTDB lineage: Bacteria > Pseudomonadota > Alphaproteobacteria > UBA828 > UBA828 > WTGU01. Next base: position 89,929 of record CBDCQT010000007.1, read on the forward strand.
GATTGCGCGGGCCCGCGGCCCCAACCCGATCAGCCAGTAGCCGCCGTCCTCCGCAGGTCCCAGCACCATGTCGGCGCGGCCCAGTGCCGCGAAGCCGCGCGCCACGTGGGCAGGCGTGAGGCCCGGAATATCGCTGCCGACGATGATCGCGGGCCCCGGCGGCAGGCTGCGGAAGACGCGCAGCATGCGTTGGCCGACATCGCCTGAGCCCTGCTCAAGGTGGGGCAGGGCGAAGGGCCAGAAGGGCTCCCGCCCCCGCCAGCCATCGGGCGTCGTCGCGAGCCACGCGCTCCAGCGCGGATCGCGGGCGAGCGGCGGCAGCACCCGGCGCACCAGCCGCCGGTAGAAAAGCCAGGCCTCGCCGTGCCCGACATCGCGGGCGAGCCGCGCCTTGGCCCGGCCGAGCCTTGGCTCCTTGACGAAGATCGCGAGGTGACGTGTGCCGGGTTTCATCCGTAGAGCCTCGCCACCGTCTCGGCCCGCACGCCGCAGGAGAAGAGCAGCAGGCAGCAAAAGTTTCGCAACATGCGGGGCAGGTATCCCGCGCGCCGAAAGCGCACGGCCGAGGTGACCGCCGGCGTTCTCAGATAGGCAAGCCGCCGCCGGCCGATGCGACGCACGAGGTCCACATCTTCCATCATCGGCAGCGGGCGGAAGCCGCCCAGCGCCTCGTAGAGGCTGCGGTGGATCAAGAGCCCCTGGTCGCCGTAGGGCAGCGCGAACAACCAGCACCGCAGCGCCACCAGCCGCTCCAGAAGGCGCGCGGCGACGGCCCGGTCGTCGAGGGCGAAGCGGAAGCAGGCGGCGCGGCCCTGGTTGGCCGCCTGCGCGATGAAGGCGCTCACTTCATCGCCCCACCCCGGTGCCGGGCGCGTGTCGGCATGGAGGAAGAGCAGCCACGCGCCCTCCGCCGCCTCTGCTCCAGCCGCCAGCTGCCGGCCGCGGCCGGCCTCCGTCTCGACCACGCGCGCGTCGTGGCGGCGGGCTTCGTCGGCGGTGCCATCCCGCGAGCCGCCGTCGGCGACCACGACTTCGGCCGCCATCCCGCGCTCTTCTAGCCGGGCGACGCCGGGCGCGATGTCGGCAAGGGTCGCGCCGAGCACGCCGGCGGCGTCGAGGGTCGGAATCACGATGCTGAGGGTGGGCGGCACGGGGCGGACGATGGCTGTTAGCCCGTGCAGCGTCAATCCCGCCCAGTTCACAACTCCGAGACAACGCTTGACCTGCCCGCGCCGGGGCTTCAGAGTGACCGTCAAACAGGACGGCGCGCCGGCGGCCCTAGCTGCGCGGCGCGTCGTGTGACGGGAGCGTGAGACATGTTCAGCCCGATGAAGCTGCTAATCCTCGTGGTGCTGATTGCGGCCGTCTGGTTCGGCTTCAAGGCAATCGGCCGGGTGCGCGCCAAGGCCAAGGCCGCGGAGCCGCTCGAGCACGAGGAGCATCAGAACATCGACGACAACCGCCGTTAACGCACGCTCCCGCGGCAACTGCGGGGCATCCGCGCGGTTGACCGCTGCCTAAGCGGGGGGCATTGTCCGCCCGCCCATTCACCCGAATCGCTGGCCTTCGATGGACGCCAACAGTCGCGACCGGTCGTTCCAGTCGCTCATCCTTGGCCTGCAGGCCTATTGGGCGGAGCGCGGCTGCGTCATCCTGCAACCCTACGACATGGAGGTCGGCGCCGGCACCTTCCATCCCGCGACCACGCTGCGCAGCCTGGGCCCTGAGCCCTGGCGCACAGCCTACGTCCAGCCCTCCCGCCGGCCGGGCGACGGCCGCTACGGCGAGAATCCCAACCGGCTCCAACACTACTACCAGTTCCAGGTGCTCCTGAAGCCCGCGCCCGAAGACGTGCAGCACCAGTATCTCGGCAGCCTGGGCGCGCTCGGCATCGACGTCCGCGCCCACGACATCCGCTTCGTCGAGGACGACTGGGAGAGCCCGACGCTGGGCGCCTGGGGCCTCGGCTGGGAGGTCTGGTGCGACGGCATGGAGGTCACCCAATTCACCTACTTCCAGCAGGTGGGCGGGATCGACTGCGACCCCGTCCCCGTCGAGCTTACCTACGGCATGGAGCGCCTCGCCATGTACGTGCAGGGCGTCGACAACGTGTACGACCTCGATTGGGACGGCCACGGCACGGTCTACGGCGACGTGTTCCTGCGCGCCGAGCGCGAGTTCTCGGCCTTCAACTTCGAGCACGCCGATATCGACCGCCTGCGCAATCACTTCAGCGATGCCGAGGCGGAGTGCACCGCGCTGCTCGCCGGCGACAAGCCGCTGGCGCTGCCGGCCTACGACCAGTGCATGAAGGCCAGCCACCTCTTCAACCTGCTGGACGCACGCGGCGCGATCAGCGTGGTGGAACGCGCGGCCTACATCGGGCGCGTGCGCGCGCTGGCCAAGGCCTGCTGCGAGGCCTGGCTGGCGGGGTCGGACTAAGCCATGCCTGATCTGTTGCTGGAGGTGCTCTCCGAGGAAATCCCCGCGCGGATGCAGGCGGGCGGCGCGGACCAGTTGAAGAAGCAGGTCCTCTCCCGGCTAGAGGAGACCCGTCTCGCGTTTGACGCCGAGGGCGTGCAGTCCTTCGCGACGCCGCGCCGCCTCTCCCTGATCGTGCCGGACCTGCCGCCAAAGCAGCCCGACATCACGGTCGAGCGCAAGGGGCCGCGCATCGATGCGCCCGAGAAGGCGATTCAGGGCTTCCTCAAGTCCACCGGCCTCACGCTGGCGGATTGCGAGCAGCGGGAGACACCCAAGGGCCCGGTCTGGTTCGCGGTGAAGCAGGAGAAAGGGCGCCCCACCGGCGACTTGCTCGCCGACCTGCTGCCGGAGGCATTGGCCGCGGTCTCCTGGCCCAAGTCCATGCGCTGGGAGGAGAGCGGCATTCGCTGGGTGCGCCCCATCCGCTCCATCCTCTGCCTGCTGGACGATACGGTCATTCCCTTCCGCTTCGGTGCCGTGGAGAGCGGACGCACCACCCTCGCCCACCGCTTCCTCTCCTCTGGCCCCCTCACCATCGAGCACGCAAGCGAATACGCGGCCAAGCTCGAATCAGCCAAGGTGATGCTGGACCCAGAGCAGCGGGCTCAGAAGATCGAGGATGACGCGCAGGCGTTGGTGGAGGGCGCCGGTGTTTCCCTCGCGGTGGACCCGTGGCTAAAGGAAGAGAACGCCGGCCTCGCTGAATGGCCCGTGGTGCTGATGGGTTCCATTGACGAGTCCTTTATGGACTTGCCGCCCCCAATCCTGCGCTCGGCGATGCGCACCCATCAGCGCTACTTCGGCTGCAACCTCTTTGCGACAGGGTCTCCGCCAGCACCCCGCTTCATCATGGTCTCGAACGCCGAGATCAGCGACGGCGGCGTGGCCATCGTGGCCGGCAACGAACGCGTGCTGCGGGCCCGCCTGGCCGATGCCCGCTTCTTCTGGGAGCAAGATAAGCGTCAGAAGTTGAAGGACCGATTGCCGGCGCTGGACGGCGTCGTCTTTCACGCCCGCCTCGGCTCCATGAAGGACAAGGCTGAGCGCATAGCGGCGCTGGCGCGCAAGCTCTGTCGCTACATCAAGGATGCTGATCCAGTTGAGGCAGAGCGCGCCGGTCTCCTGGCCAAGGCCGATCTTGTCTCCGAAACGGTCGGCGAGTTCCCCGATCTCCAGGGGGTCATAGGCTCCTTCTTGGCGGAGGTCCAAGGCGAGGAGTTGGCGGTTTACATGGCCGTTGTCGAGCACTACGCGCCGGAAGGGCCAAGTGTAATCTGCCCGCAGCGACCGGTGAGCGTCGCGGTGGCGCTCGCCGACAAGCTCGATACCCTTGCCGGGTTCTTCGCCATCGACGAGCGGCCCACCGGCTCGAAGGACCCGTTTGCATTGCGCCGCGCCGCCCTCGGCGTTATTCGGCTTATCCTAGAGAATGGGCACCGGCTCCCGCTCGGTAAAGCGTTGTTAGACGCGCTCGTCGGCTATGGAGCACTGCTGCCGCCCGAGCCGGGTGCGGAAGCCACGAAGGAGGCGCTGCTTGCTTTCTTCGCCGACCGCCTCAAGGCGGATTTCCGAGAGAGGGGCGTGCGACACGATTTGGTAAGCGCTGTCTTTGCGGTCGACGGCGAGGACGATCTAGTGCGCCTCTTCGATCGTGTCGCAGCGCTGACGCTCTTCCTCGAACGTAGGGACGGCGCCAACTTACTCACCGCTTACCGCCGCGCCGCCAACATATTGCGCATCGAAGAGAAAAAGGACGGCACTGGCCATGAGGGAGAGGCCGACCCTGCGCTTTTCGCCGAGGCGGAGGAACGCACCCTCCACGACTGGATCGACAGGGCGCGCACCGAAGCAGATGCTGCCTTTGAGCGGGAAGATTTCCGGGGTGGGATGGCCGCGATGGCAACGCTCCGCGCCCCCGTAGATGCCTTCTTCGATAACGTGACTGTCAACTGCGACAACCCCGCGCTGCGCCGCAACCGGCTGCTGATGCTCTCGCAAATCCGCGCCACGCTGGACCGCGTCGCCGACTTCTCGAAGATCGAGGGCTAGTACGGTGGCCCGGAAACGGACATGACCGCTTCCAGCGTCCCCCTTCTCGTCATGCCCGGATCAAGTCCATTGCTGTCCGGTTTAGCTTGGGTAGACAAGGTGCATGGCTTGGATTCAACTTGGTTTTTGCAAGACCTGTTGAATCGAAGCTCGCAATGGAGCCCAAGCCATGCCCTACCAGGATACGATTTTCGGCGGACTGATGAAGGCGTTTCCGCGCTGGCGCTTCGACAAGCTGGCAGAGCGCCACGGAGCGGACTACCGGGTCCGGCGCCTTTCGTCGTGGAGCCAGTTCCAGGCGATGGTGTTCGCCCAGCTGTCGGGCTCGCGCTCGTTGCGCGAGGCGGTCGGTGCGCTGGAACGCTTTCCGGGCGTCCATGCCCATCTGGGTCTGGCGCCGGTGCGGCGGTCTACGCTCGCGGATGCCAACCGGGTACGTCCGGCGGCCCTGTTCGAGGACGTACTCGAGGCCCTGGTCGCCCGGCTGGGCGCATCTGCGGGCCAGCGCGGGCGGGAGATGCTGCGCCTCGTCGATGCGACCCGGGTCCTGGTTGGCAAGCGGATCGAGAGCTGGGAGGTCGACGGTGCCGTCAAGCTGCACGTGGTCTACGACCCGGACGCAGATGCGCCCGTTTGCTTTGCCGTGACCTCGGCCAGGGTCAACGACATCACGCCGGCCAAGCGCCTCCCCATCGAGCCCGGCGCGACTTACGTCTTCGACAAGGGCTATTACGACTTCGCCTTCTGGGCAGACATCGACGCCAAGGGGAGCCGCTTCGTCACCCGGCTGAAGAAGAACTCGCCCACAAGCCTGATCGAGACCCGCCCGGTCAAGCCGGACGGCCCGGTCGTGGCCGACCGCGTCGCCTTGCTGTCGAAGCGCCTGGCGGCGAGCCGCCAGAACCCCTTCGACAAGCCGGTGCGTCTGGTCACCGTGCGCATCGACAGCGGCAGGGAGATCATGCTGGTCAGCAACGACCTCAATGCCCCAGCCGAAGAGATCGCGGCGCTCTACAAGCGGCGCTGGCAGGTCGAGCTGTTCTTCAAGTGGATCAAGCAGAACCTGAAGATCCGGCACTTCCTCGGCACCAGCGAGAATGCCGTGCGCATCCAGATCGTCACCGCGCTGATCGCCTACCTGCTGCTGCGGCTGGCGCAGATCGGAACCGGAACCCGGCTCGGCCTCCAGGCCATCGCCCGCCTCGTCGCCAAGACGACCTTCCAGCGCCGGGCGCTCACCGACCTCTTCGAACCGCCGCCCGATGAGCCACAAACCCATGACCAACTCCAAATCCCCTTCGCCAAAATCTAAACCGGACAGCAATGGATCAAGTCCGGGCATCCATCCCGGCCACATCCGTCGGAGGGTGGCGGCCGCATTCTGCGCGCGCGATCCTCTGGGCGTGCGCGACGTGGATGGCCGGAACACCCCCGGACTTGATCCGGGGGCCGGCCATGACGGTAAAAGGCTGGCGCCGGGCGTGCGCACTTCCGGGGCAGGACGCTAGGCCGTGGCCGAGTGGGTCTACCGCTTCGGCGGGGGCGAGGCGGACGGCAACGCCGGCATGCGCGCGCTGCTCGGCGGCAAGGGCGCCAACCTCGCCGAGATGGCCGCCATCGGCCTCCCCGTCCCGCCCGGCTTCACCATCACCACCGCGCTCTGCAACGCCTACTACGCCGAGAGCCGCACCTTGCCCGATGGCCTCGACGCCGAGATCGAGGCGGGCCTCGCCCATATCGAGCGGATTGCGGGCGCGGGCTTCGGCGACCCCGACCACACGCTGCTGGTCTCCGTCCGCTCCGGCGCCCGCGCCTCGATGCCCGGCATGATGGACACCGTGCTCAACCTCGGTCTCAACGACGAGACGGCGGAAGGCCTCGCGCGCGCGAGCGGCGATGCCCGCTACGCCTACGACAGCTACCGCCGCCTCATCCAGATGTACGGCGATGTCGTCCTCGGCGTCGAGCACCGCGCCTTCGAGGAGCTGCTGGAGCGCGAGAAGGAAACGCACGGCTACCGCCTCGACACCGACATGGAGGCCGACGACTGGTCCCGCCTGATCGAGGACTACAAGGCGCTCGTCCGGGCCGAGACCGGCAGCGACTTCCCGCAAGCGCCGCGCGCACAGCTCAAGGGCGCCATCCGCGCCGTCCTCGATTCATGGATGAACGCCCGTGCCGTCACCTACCGCCGCCTCCACGGCATCCCGGCCGAGTGGGGCACGGCGGTCACGGTGCAGGCCATGGTGTTCGGCAACATGGGCGCAGACTGCGCCACCGGCGTCGCCTTCACCCGCAACCCTTCCACCGGCGAGGCTGCGCTCTACGGCGAGTACCTGGTCAACGCGCAGGGCGAGGACGTGGTAGCGGGCATTCGCACGCCGCAGCCGGTGAGCGAGGCCGCGCGCCAGGCGAGCGGCACCGACGCGCCCTCCATGGAACGCGCCATGCCCGAGGCCTTCGCCGCGCTGCAGGCGGTCATGAGCCGGCTCGAAGGCCACTACCGCGACATGCAGGATGTCGAGTTCACGGTCCAGCAGGGCACCCTCTGGATACTCCAGACGCGGGCCGGCAAGCGCACCGCCAAGGCGGCGCTGAAGATCGCCGTCGACATGGCAGGCGCGGGCCTGGTGAGCGAGGCGGAGGCGCTGACTCGGGTGGACCCGCTCGCGCTTGAGCAGCTCCTCCACCCCACCCTCGATCCGGACGCACTCCGCCAGGTGCTGGCGCGCGGCCTGCCGGCATCGCCGGGTGCCGCCTGCGGCAAGGTCGTCTTCGACGCCGACGAGGCGGAGGACCGTGCCAACCGCGGCGAGGCGGTGATCCTGCTGCGCACCGAGACCAGCCCCGAGGACATCCACGGCATGCACGCCGCTAGGGGCATCGTCACCAGCCGGGGCGGCATGACCAGCCACGCCGCCGTGGTCGCCCGCGGCATGGGGCGCCCCTGCATCACCGGCGCCGGCGCGCTCCGCATCGACGAGGCGGCGCGCGAGTGCCGGGCGGGCGACGCGGTGATCGCGGCGGGCGATGTCGTCACCATCGACGGCGCGAGCGGCGAGCTGCTGGAAGGCGCGGTGCCCACCATCGAGCCCGCGCTCTCCGACGACTTCGCGACGCTGATGGGCTGGGCGGACCGCGCGCGGCGCCTGCGCGTCCGCGCCAATGCCGAGACGCCGGGCGATGCCGAGACGGCGCTCCGCTTTGGCGCGGAGGGGATCGGCCTCTGCCGCACCGAGCACATGTTCTTCGACGACGAGCGCATCGTCGCGGTGCGCGAGATGATCGTGGCGGCGGATGCCGACGGTCGCCGCGTCGCGCTCGCCAAGCTGCTGCCGGCGCAGCGCTCGGATTTCGCCGCGCTCTTCCGCATCATGGCGGGCCTGCCGGTGACGATCCGCCTGCTCGACCCGCCCCTGCACGAGTTCCTGCCCCGCACTGACGCCGAGATCGCGGGCGTCGCCCAGGCCGCCGGCGTCACGTTCGAGGCCCTGCGCGCGCGCATCGCGCAGCTTCACGAGACCAACCCGATGCTGGGGCATCGCGGCTGCCGCCTCGGCATCTCCTACCCCGAGATCTACGAGATGCAGGCGCGCGCCATCTTCGAGGCGGCGGCCGAGGCGGACGGCGCGCGGCCGGTCGAGCTCGAAATCATGATCCCGCTGGTGGCAACCAAGCGCGAGTTCGATATCCTCAAGGCGGCGATCGAGCGCGTCCACGAGGCCGTAGAGCAGGAGACCGGCGCGGAGATCGCCTACGCCATCGGCTCCATGATAGAGCTGCCGCGCGCGGCGCTGCGTGCCGCCGAGATCGCCGAGAGCGCGTCCTTCTTCAGCTTCGGCACCAACGACCTGACCCAGACGACCTTCGGCATCTCGCGCGACGATGCCGCGAGCTTCGTCGGCGACTACGAGCGGGCCGGCGTGTTACCGCGCGACCCCTTCGTCACCATCGACCCCGACGGCGTGGGCGAGCTTGTCCGCATTGCCGGAGACCGCGGCCGCGAGGCCCGCGCCGACCTCAAGCTCGGCATCTGCGGCGAGCACGGCGGCGATCCGGACTCCATCGCCTTCTTCGAGGAGGTGGGCCTCGATTACGTCTCCTGCTCGCCCTACCGCGTGCCGGTGGCGCGCCTCGCCGCAGCGCAGGCCGCCATCGTTCGGGGGGAGGAAGCGGACTCGCTCAAGGAAGATCGGGAGGGATAACCCGCGCTTCGCCTGCGGTGAGCGGTTCTCCCGCCTCGGCAGCCGCCGCGATCCTCTCCAGGCGCAGCACCGCGAGCGCGGTATCGTCCAGGCCTGAGCGAATCTCGCCCACCTCCCGCTCGCCCGCCATGATCGGTGTGCCGCTGGGCGGCAGGGGCCCTTCCAGCGCAACCGGCGCGAGCTGCCGACGCACCAGGCCGCGATGCTTGGTGCGCGCCGTCAGCTCCTGGCCGACGTAGCAGCCCTTCTCGAAGTCGACGCCGTTGAGCGCCTCGAAGCCGCATTCCATCAGCGTCGCCCGGCCGACTTCCATGTCGCGGCTGCCGTCGGGCGCGCCGTGGGCGATGCGGTGGCGCTCATAGTCGGCGACGTGGCCCTTGGCGAAGCCCGCCTGCTCCAGGAACGCGAGGTCCGCGCCGCGCGGCAGGACCGCGCGAAGCCCGAGCGCCGCGCTCCTGGGGTCGCGCATGACGGTGCCGCCCTCACAGGGCGCCGCGCCGCCTTCGCCGGACGGCAGGCCGAACGCATCGTCAGCATTCTCGCCCCCGAACAGCGCCACCACCCGAAAATCCTCCGTCGCGTCGGCCAGCGCCACATTGGCACGCAGCCTGTAGGCCACCAGCCGGCCCCCGAGATCGCCCACGCGCGGCCCCTCGCAGTCCAGCAGATAGCCATCCCCCTGCCGCAGCACGAAGAAATCGTGCAGGAACTTGCCTTGGGGCGTCAGCAGCGCCGCGTAGATACTACGCGCCTCGGTCACACGCTCGATATCGTTGGAGATCAGCCCCTGGAGGAAGGGCTCGGCCTCGGGACCGTCCACGGAGACGATCCCGCGATTGTCGAGCGGAACGTAGAGAGCGGTGCTCATCGCCAAGAACTCAGAGTTTTCGCAGTCCGGAACAACCCGCATCTACTATAGACCCCGCAGCCATCGGTCCAAGCGCTGGGCGGGCTGGGGGTATGAATGGTTCTATCGGTGTGCGAGTTTGGGGGATGACCGGCCTTACTCGCATCGGCTCCAACGTGCTCGCCGGCATGCCGCTCGACCGGGCCGCGCACCTGCGGACCGACGCGGCGTGGCTCAGGGCCCGCTTCGACGACCCGTCTACCCGCTACGTCGCGATCTGGCGGCAGAATGCCGTCGTTCGCCTGGGTCCCGAGCCTCGCCCCGTCATCCACTACCGCGAGACCCTCGACGGCCTGCTCGACGAGCACGCCGAGCCCACTCTGCTGGGCGTGGAGGTCGAGAACGGCGCCGCCGGCGCGGCGCATTTTGTGGTCGATCTCTCTCACGTGGAGGCCGGGGCGCTACTCGCGCGCTCGCCCGGCGGCGAGATGATGGACCTGCGCGAGCTGGTGCAGATCGTGCCGGGGCCCGATTCCGCGCTCATCGCCTATGCGCGGGGGCTCACCTACTGGCATCGCCGGCATCGCTTCTGCGGCGCCTGCGGGTCGCCGGCGGCGGCGCTCGAGGCCGGCCACCAACGGCGCTGCACCAACGAGGACTGCGGCGCGGTCCATTTTCCGCGCACCGACACGGCGGTTATCACGCTGGTTCATGACGGCGACGAATGTCTGCTCTGCCGCCAGTCGCGTTGGCCGCCGGGGATGCACTCGACCCTCGCGGGCTTCCTGGAACCCGGCGAGAGTCTGGAGGAATGCGTGGCCCGCGAGATCGAGGAGGAAAGCGGCGTGCGCGTGGGCGATGTCCGCTACCACTCCTCACAGCCCTGGCCCTTCCCCGGCACGCTCATGGTGGGCTTCATGGCGCAGGCGCTCTCCCGCGAGATCGCGGTCGACGAGACCGAGCTGGAGTACGCCCATTGGTACAAGCGGCGCGACCTGCTCGGCCGCCGCGACAGCGACGAGTTTCGCCTGCCGGGCCGCTACTCGATCTCCCGCCGGCTGATCGAGGACTGGCTCGCCGGCCGCATTCCGCCCTGAGCCTGCTGCGTCGCGGCGGGCGCGTTGACAGGGACCGGGCACGCGCTTATACAGCGCCGGCCCCGGCGTTCGCGAGAGACCGTGTCGGGGGCGGAGACGAGGCGTGAAGCGGACCTATCAGCCGAGCAACATCGTGCGCAAGCGGCGCCACGGCTTCAGGCAGCGCATGAAGACCGTGGCCGGCCGGCGCGTGCTCGCGCGCAGGCGCGCCAAGGGGCGCAAGCGCCTGGCCGTCTGAGGTTGGCGAGGCTTGGCCTCGCCTGTCGCTATTTCCAGAATGCTCGATGCACGCAGGAAAGTTGCGTCGCGCCGCGCGCAACCGCATATCACGACAACGAAGATAACCGCCCGACCGGAAGCAACGTCGATGCGCATCGCCACGCTCAAGAAACGGCGCGACTTCCTGCGCGTCCGGGCAGCGGCGCGGCGCTGGGCAGCGCCCGGCCTGGTGCTGCAGGCGGCACCCATGCCCGAGGCGGACACCGAGCAGGGGCTGGTGCGCGTGGGCTACACCGCGAGCCGGCGGATCGGCAACGCAGTCGCGCGCAACCGCGCCAAGCGCCGATTGCGTGCGGCGGTGGCCCATGTTATGCCGGCCTCGGCGCAAAGCGGCTGCGACTACGTCGTCATCGCGCGTGCTGCCACGCTGACCCGCCCGTTCGACGCTTTGGTTGATGATCTGGCCGCGGCGTTGGCGCGTGTCGGCGCGCGGCCGGGCGATCGAGCACCTGACCGGAGACGGCGAGCCGCCGCCGGCCGGTCGCGCGAAGCGGGCCCGAGAGCGGGAGACGCATGAAACCGATCGTTTTACTGATCGTGGGCCTGATCCGCGGATACCAGTATTTCATCTCGCCCCTCCTGCCGCCGAGCTGCCGCTTCGAGCCGACCTGCTCGCACTATGCGATGACCGCGCTGAGGCGCCACGGCGTTGTCGTCGGCTTGGCGCTCGCGACCTGGCGGATCCTGCGGTGCAATCCCTATTGTCCCGGCGGGGTCGATGAGGTGCCGGAACGCCCGCTCCGTATCTGGGGCACTCCCTGGAGGCGCGCCCCCCGCTGAGCGGGGCGGGCGAGCGATCCATGTTCGGCAGCGGCCAAGACAAGCGCAATCTCATCATCGCGATCGGCGCGATCTTCGTGGTCCTCGTCGGCTGGCAATTCCTCATGCCGGCGCTGTTCCCGCCGGACGAGAGGCCGCGGCGCGTCGCGGAGCAGCCCACGCCGGGGACGGCGCCGCCGTCGCTGGATCAGGTGGTGCCCGACGTGGACGACCCGACTCAGGTGGAGTTGCGCCAGGCGGGCATCGACAGCCCCCGCATCACAATCGAGTCACCCAGGCTGAGCGGCTCGATTGCGCGCCTCGGCGGGCGCATCGATTCCATCACGCTGCTCGACTATCGCGAGGAGGCAGACGAGGAGAGCCCGAACATCGTGCTGCTCCAGCCTCGCGACGCAGTGCGTCCCTATTTTGCGGACTTCGGCTGGATCACGGCCAACGAGGGCATCGCCCTGCCGCAGCCCGACACCCTCTGGGATGCCGACAAGCTCACGCTCGCGCCCGGCCGGCCGGTCACGCTCCGCTGGGACAACGGCGCCGGGCTCAAGTTCACACGCAAGATCGACATCGACGAGAATTTCGTCTTCACCGTCACCCAATCGGTGCTCAACACCACCGGCGCGCCGCTCGCGCTCACGCCTTACTCGCGGATCGCGCGGTTCAGCGACGCCACCGAGTCAATCCTGCCGTTCAAGCCGCTCTTCATCTTCCAGGACGGCGCGCTCGGCGTCTTCGGCGAGGACTATCAAGACGCCGACTACGACGACATGCGCGACGCCTACGACGCCAAGGTGGAGAACCCCCGCGCCGGGGCCGAGTACCGCTACGGCGCGACGGGCGGCTGGATGGGAATAACCGACAAGTACTGGCTGGTGGCGCTCATCCCCGATCAGCAGGTGCCGTTCCACGGCAGCTTCGAGTACGTGCCGGTCGACGGCGGCACGGAAGATTCCTTCCAGACCATCTACGAGGCCGAGCCGCTCACGGTGAGTCCGGGGCAGGCGATCTCGCTCACCTCGCACCTCTTCACCGGCGCCAAGGAGATCAGCCTCCTCGATAACTATGAGGAGACGCTGGGAGCGGATCGGCTGGATCTCTCCGTCGATTTCGGCCCGGCGTGGTTCCTGTCGAAGCCGATGTTCTACGTCATCGACTTCTTCAACCGGGTGACCGGCAATTTCGGCGTCGCCATCCTGCTGCTAACCATCTGCGTGCGGGTGCTGCTGTTCCCGCTGGCCAACAAGGCCTACGCGTCCATGAGCCGGATGCGCAAGCTCCAGCCGGAGATGATCCGCCTGCGCGAGCGCTTCAAGGACGACAAGCAGCGGATGAACAGCGAGCTGATGAAGCTTTACCGAGAGCAGAAGGCCAACCCGGTGGCCGGTTGCCTGCCGCTGCTCGCTCAGATTCCGGTGTTCTTCGCCCTCTACTACATGCTGTTCGTCACCATCGAGATGCGGCACGCGCCCTTCTTCGGCTGGATCCACGACCTCTCCGCGCCCGACCCGATGACCTTCATCACCGGCTTCGGTTTGCTCGATTGGCCGGTGCCGGAGTTCCTGTTGGTGGGCATCTGGCCGCTCATCTTCGGTGCGACCATGTGGCTCCAGATGAAGCTCAACCCACAGCCGATGGAGCCGATTCAGCAGAAGATCATGATGGCGCTGCCCATCATCTTCCTCTTCCTGTTCGCGCGCTTCCCGGCCGGGCTGGTGGTCTACTGGACTTGGAACAACGTGCTCTCCATCGGCCAGCAATGGCTGATCATGCGGCGCATGGGCATCACCCGCCAGAGCCTCGCCGAGGACGCCGAGAAGATCAAAAAGATCAAGGAGGCGGCGGAGAAGGGCACGCTCTTGAAGCCCAGCCGCTCTTCCCGCAAGAAGACCAAGCGCCCCGATCCGGCCAAGGAAAGCGCGCGTGCCGCGGGCGAGGACACGGCACGTCGCGAAGGGACGACGCAACGGGACACCGCCGCACGAGCCCGCAAGTCCCAGCCCCGGACAAGCAAAGCGCGGCGTGACAGCGCTCCGCGCCAGGATAGAGAGCCACGCCGCGAGGGAGCCGCGCGCAAGGCTGGCGAAACGCGAAGCGACCGACCCGCGCGCCAGGGCGAGGCACCCCGCCGCAAGTCCGGCTCAACGCAGGCATCGGGTGGCAGTGCGAAGGCGGAGGGTTCGACACGGACCCGGCGTTCAGATTCGGGCGGTGGTCAAAAGACGCGTGCCAAGAGCGCCGCCCGACCACGCGCCGAGCGCAAGGGTGAGGCAAAGGGCGAGGAGAAGGGCGAGAGCCGGAGCACCATGTCGCCGGCCAAGCGCGCCGCCCTCGAGCGGGCACGCATCGCGCGGAAGAAGGCCCTGGCCCGCAAGCAGAGGCAAAAGGCCGCGCGCCAGCGCAAGTCCGCGCCGGCCGCCGACCAGCCCGCGGGCCTGATGGATCGCCTGAAGGCGGGTCTCGGGATTCCCCCGGCCGAGGGGGCGTCCAGGCCCACGCCCGCGGCCGCGACCAAGGCAAAGCCCCAGAAATCGCGCAGGCAGCGCAGGGCGGAGCGCGCCGCCGCCCGCGCCAGCGAGGAGAGAGACGCTCCCGACGACGCGAACGGCGATGAGGCGTCTACTGACGCAGCCCCTGCCGATGAGGCGCCGGCCAGTGAGGCCCCGGCTGAGGCGATGAGCGGGGATGCGGCCGGGGACAGCGACGCGCCCACGCAGGAGTCTGCTCCTGGCGCATCCGCTGACGGCGGCGAATGGACCAGCCAGGACCGGCCAAGGCCGAGGCGGCAGAGAACGCGGAAGCGCGCGCGGCGGCGCTAGAAGCTGGTAGGCGGCTGTTCGCGCGGCCCTGCCGCTTCGTCGCGGGCGTCGCCGGGCTCGACGGCATGCCGGCGCCAGCGCTCCCCGAGATCGCCTTCGCGGGCCGTTCCAATGTCGGCAAGTCGAGCCTCGTCAACGCGCTGACCGGGCGTCGTGCGCTGGCGCGCACCTCCAACACGCCAGGGCGCACGCGGGAGCTGAACTTCTTCGACCTCGACGGCCGGCTCATGCTCGTGGACCTGCCGGGCTACGGCTACGCCGCCGCCTCCAAGACCAAGATCAAGGCCTGGACCCGGCTGGCTGAGTCCTACCTACGCGGCCGGCCGACGCTCCGGAGGGTCTGCCTGCTGCTCGACGCGCGGCGCGGCATCACCGCAGCCGATGAGCCGGTCATGGCTGCGTTCGACCAGAGCGCCGTCTCCTTCCTCGCGGTACTGACAAAGTGCGACAAGCTCGCGCCCGAGGCGCTGACCACACAGACCGCTGCCATCGAGGCGGCGCTTGCCGCCCATGTCGCCGCCTATCCCTCGCTGATCGCCACCAGCGCGCGCACCGGCGACGGCATCGCAGCGCTCAGGAGCCACCTCGCGGCGCTGGCCACGGCGTAAAGAATAGTTTAGTGATCCGCGGCCGCCGGGCGCCAGCGTACCGCGCCGGCGCCTGCGACCGATCAGGCATCCCATGCAGCGCATCAGCGACACGAAGCATTGGCTGCGTACCGCGGCCACGATCTCCGAGGCGCTGCCCTACATGCGGCGTTTCGCAGGCCGCAGTGTGGTCATCAAGTATGGCGGCCACGCCATGGGCGATGCTGCGCTCGCCCAGAGCTTCGCGCGCGACGTGGTACTGCTGAAGCAGGTCGGAATCAACCCGGTGGTGGTCCACGGCGGCGGTCCCCAAATCGCCAAGATGCTTGCTCGCCTCGGCATCGAAAGCGACTTCGTCGACGGGTTGCGCGTCACCGATGCGGCGGCGATCGAGGTCGTCGAGATGGTGCTCGCCGGCTCCATCAACAAGCAGATCGTCACCACGATCAACGCGGAGGGCGGCACCGCGATCGGCCTCAGCGGCAAGGACGGCCGGCTCATCGAAGCGACGCCGCTCAAGCGGCGCACAAGGGATGTCGAGACCGGCGCCGAGCGCGTGGTGGACCTCGGCTTCGTCGGCGAGCCGGAGCGCGTCAATATCGGGCTGCTCGACCACCTGGGCGAGTCCGACATCATCCCGGTCATTGCGCCGATCGGCGTGGGCGCCGACGGTGAGACCTACAACATCAATGCTGATACCGCGGCCGGCGCCATTGCCTCCGCGCTCTCCGCCATCAAGCTGTTGCTGCTCACCGACGTTCCCGGTGTGCTCGACGGCGACGGCGCGCTCATCAGCCAGATGACCACCGGCGAGGCGCAGAAGATGCTCACCGGTGGCGCGGTCAGCGGCGGCATGATTCCCAAGCTCGAAACCTGCCTCACGGCGATCGAGCGCTCGACCGGCGCCGCCCACATTCTGGACGGCCGCGTACCGCACGTGATCCTGTTGGAGCTTTTCACCGAGCACGGCACCGGCACCATGATCGTGCCCGAGTAAAACGCGCCCGTCTCTGACGGACGCGCTCTATGGCGTCGGGCCGGTCATCTTGGTGGGGTCGACCCAGCGCTCGAAGTCGGCGCCGCTCACCACGCCGAGGGCGAGCGCGGCCTCCTTCAGCGTCGTGCCCTCGGCATGGGCCTTCTTCGCCACCTTGGCGGCGTTGTCGTAGCCGATGTGGGGGTTGAGCGCGGTCACCAGCATCAGCGATTCGTGCAGCAGCTGGTCGATGCGCGCGCGGTTGGGCTCGATGCCCGCCACGCAATTGTCGGTGAAGCTGCGGGCGCCGTCGCCGATCAGGCGGATCGACTGCAGCAGGTTGTAGATCATCACCGGCTTGAACACGTTGAGCTCGAAGTGCCCGTTGGCGCCGCCCACCGATATGGCGACGTGGTTGCCCATGACCTGGGCCGCGACCATGGTGAGCGCCTCCGCCTGGGTCGGGTTGACCTTGCCCGGCATGATCGAGGAGCCGGGCTCGTTGGCGGGCAGCTCCAGCTCGCCCAGGCCGCAGCGGGGGCCCGACGCCAGCAGGCGGATGTCGTTCGCGATCTTCATCAGGCTGGCGGCGACGGTGTTGAGCGCGCCCGACATTTCGACCACCGCGTCGTTGGCGGCGATGGCCTCGAACTTGTTCTCGGCGGTGCGGAACGGGAGCCCGGTGAGCGCCGCGACCTCGGCCGCGAAGCGCGCGTCGAAGCCCGCCTTGGTGTTGAGCCCGGTACCGACGGCAGTGCCGCCCTGGGCCAGCGCGCAGAGCCTGGGCAGCGCCGCGCGCACGCGCTCGATGCCGTAGTCCACCTGCGTCGCATAGCCGGAGAACTCCTGGCCGAGGGTGAGCGGCGTCGCGTCCTGCAGGTGGGTCCGGCCGATCTTGACGATCTCGGCGAAGGCCTCCGACTTCGCCGCCAGCGCGCTCTGCAGATGCTTCAGCGCCGGCAGCAGCAGGTGATGGCACTGCTCCACGGCTGCGATATGCATCGCGGTCGGGAAGGTGTCGTTGGAGGACTGGCTCCGGTTGACGTGGTCGTTGGGATGGACCGGCGTCTTCTGGCCCATGGGCTGACCGAGCATCTCGCAGGCCCGGTTGGCGATCACCTCGTTGGCGTTCATGTTGCTCTGGGTGCCCGAGCCGGTCTGCCAGACCACCAGGGGGAAGTGATCGTCGAGCGAGCCTGCGATCACCTCGCCGGCGGCCTCGTCGATCGCAGCACCGAGGTCGGCATCGATCAGGCCGGCCTCGACGTTCACCCGCGCCGCCGCCTGCTTGACGATGCCGAGCGCGCGGATCAGCGGCGCCGGCATGCGCTCGCCGCCGATCCTGAAGTTCTGCAGGCTGCGCTGGGTCTGAGCGCCCCAGTAGGCGTCGGCCGGCACGTCGATCGCGCCGATCGAGTCCGTCTCGCGCCGGGTTTCCGCCGATGTGTCGGTCATGGCCGTGCCCTCTCCGGTTGCGGGCCTCCTTTACCACGCCGGCGGCCTGCGGCACCCGCCTTCGTATCGCTCAGGCGGCAAACTCCTCGGCGGATAGCGCGCCGGCGGTCTCCACGATCCGCGCCCAGGCCTTCTCGACATGGGTGCGGCGGGTCGCGGTCCCGCCCACCGCAAGGCGCAGCACGAGCCGGTCGTCGAGCCGGGTGTGGGTAAGGTAGAGCGCGCCGGATTCGTTGAGCCGGTTCATCAGGGCCTCGTTGAGGGCATCGCCCGCGCGGTGGCGGAAGCAGACCAGCCCGGCCGAGACCGGCGCGGCCAACTCGAACTCTTGGCTCAACTCCACCTGCGCGGCGAACCAGTCGGCCAGCGCGACGCAGTTCCGCACGTGGGCGCGCAGGCCCTCAGCGCCGTAGTGGCGGATCACGAACCAGAGCTTGAGCGCGCGGAAGCGCCGGCCGAGCGGTATCTGCCAGTCGCGGTAGTCGATCACCGCGCCCGATTCCGTCGCGCGGTTGCGCAGGTATTCGGGCAGCACGCTCAGCGCCTCGATCAGCGCGGCCCGGTCCGCCACCCAGAAGCAGCTGCAATCGAAGTTGGTAAGCAGCCACTTGTGCGGGTTGAAGGTGTAGCTGTCGGCGTGCTCCAGCCCGTCGATCAGGCCCCGGTGCTCTGGGCAGATGGTGGCGCTGCCGGCGTGCGCGGCATCGACGTGGAGCCAGATGCCCTCGCGCCGGCAGAGCGCGCCGATGGTGCGGAGCGGGTCAACGGCGCCGGAGGAGGTCGTGCCCACGGTCGCGCACACCATCGCGGGCACGGCGCCCGCCGCGCGATCCGCGGCGATTGCGGCCTCCAGCGCGTCCACGCGCATGCCGTGGCGTTCGTCGGCATCGACGAGCCGCAGGTTGTCACGCCCCAGGCCCGCGATCTTCACTCCCTTCTCGATCGAGGAATGCGCGTGCCGGGAGGTGTAGACCGTGAGCCGCGGCCCCGCCGCGCCATCCGGTCCGCGGCCCGCGCCATGCTCGTTGACCGCACCGGCGCTCGCGCGCTCCCGCGCGGCGATGAGCGCGGTGAGCGTGCTGCTCGACGCGCTGTCCTGGATCACGCCGCCGCCGGCCGCGCTCGACTTGAATCCCTCGGGCAAACCGAGCAGGTCGACCAGCCAATCGAGCACGTGGGTCTCGAGCTCGGTGCACGCCGGGCTCGTCGCCCAGAGCATGCCCTGCACCCCCAGCCCGGCCGCGAGAAGGTCGCCCAGGATCGAAGGGCCCGAGGCGTTGGCCGGGAAGTAGGCGTAGAAGTTGGGCGACTGCCAGTGGGTGAGGCCGGGAAGGATAATCTCGTCGATATCACGCAGCAGGTCGGCGAAGGGCTCGCCCTGCTCGGGCGCAGCGTGCGGCAGGCGCGCACGGACCGATCCCGGCTCCGCTTGCGAGAGCACGGGATACTGCTCCACTTCCTCCATGTAGCGGGCGATGCGCTCGATGAGCGCGGCGCCGCATCGGCGGAACTCGTCAGGCGTCATGTGCCGGGATTCATCCATCGGGAAGCCCTTCGCGTTGAGCGTCGCGGGCACGAGGCCGCTGCGGGATAACGATGACGTAGTGGCGCGGGGCTCGCAGTGCAATCGGCCATCGGCCGGGGTCACGCCCACGTGAACCCCGTCGACACCCGGTGTGCCGAAGAGTTTGGCGCGTGCCCGCCGCCGCCCTATCCTCGCGCCGTCATCCCCGCGAGCCCAGGAGCCTGCCATGGCGAGCGACACCCCACAGGCCGTGATGGTCACCGGCGCAGGCCGCAGCATCGGCCGCGCAGTGGCCGAGCGCTTCCACGCCGCCGGCGCCCGCGTCCACATCTGCTGCCTGACCGACGAGAGCCTCGCGGACGTGCTCGGCGCCAATCCCGGCATGTCCGGCAGCATCGCCGACGTGGGCTCGGCGGAGGCGGTCGCACGCTGGTTCGAGGAGGGACTCGCGGCCCTCGGCCGGCTCGACGTGCTGGTGAACAACGCCGGCATCAGCGGCCCGCGCGCGCCGGTGGAGGAGATCGGGGACGACGAGTGGCAGCGGGTGATCGACGTCAACCTCAACAGCATGTTCCACTGCATCAAGCGGGCCGTGCCGGTGATGAAGGCGCAAGGCTCGGGCGCGATCATCAACATCTCCACCGCGTCCACCCGTGTGGGGATGCCGCTCAGGACCTCCTACATCACCACCAAGTGCGCGGTGGATGGCATGACCATGAACCTCGCGCGCGAGCTCGGCCCTTCCGGCATCCGCTGTAACGCCATCCTACCCGGCATCATCGACAACCCACGCGGGCGGCGCCTCATCACGCACCTCGCCAAGGAGCGGGGGCAGACGGTCGAGGAGGCGCACGAGCGCTACGTGAGCTTCATCTCCACGCGCGCGCTGATCACCAGCGAGGAGGTCGCAGACGCCGCGTTCTTCCTCGCGCAGGATTCGGCGCGCAATATCACCGGGCAGTTGATCGGGGTTTGCGGCAACCTGGAATGGGAGGAGTAACTACTTCTTGCGGAAGTGGTCGAGCGCAACGACTTTCTCGCCGTTCGACCCTGGCGCGTCCGTATCTTCTTCCGCTTCCGCCTCTGGCGGGGCCTTTTCCCCACCCGCGGCTGGTACCGACCCTGTTGCGCGCGCTTCCGGCTCAGCCTTCTTTCCGCGGGCCTTCCGCTTCGCTGGTTTTTCGCTCGCCTCGGGCGCGGACATCTCTCCGCGTACCTCCGGCGCGGTCATTTCTCCGCGCGCCTCTGGCGCGACCCCAAACTGCAAACCGAACTTGACCGACGGGTCGGCATAGCTGGTGAGCGCCGCGAAGGGGACGACGATGCGCTGGCCCACCTTGTTGAAGCTCAGCGTCACGGAGAAGGAATCGTCCTCGACCTCCAGGCCCCAGAACTGGTGCTGAAGCACGATCGTGAGTTCGTCCGGGTAGCGCGTGTGCAGGAAATCCGGCACCTCGACACCAGGAGCTGCGGTCTTGAAGGTAATGTAGGCGTGGTGGGTGCCGGGCCAGCCCTCCTCTGCCACGCGGCGGAGGGCCTCGCGAACCACCGAGCGCAGGCCGTTCTCGACCAGCGTGTTGTAACCGATGAGGTCCTTGCTCATTGCCGCGTCCGTGTCCGCCCGCTCAACCGGGGCTGCCGTTGCCCGATGCCCCCAAACCACGCTGGTTCGCCGCCACCGGTTAGCTTAGCCCGGATGCCTCGTCACGGTCACGGTCTGCGTCGCGCGAGACGCGCGCGAAGCTTCTCGTTCGCAGGGGTGCCCGGTGATTTATGGTCCCGGTCGGAACGCCGGGTCAGCGGGGGGCTTCTGTTGCCCGGCGCCCCCCAAGCCGCGCTTACCTAGCGATGCTAAGCAGCGAGTGCGACTTCGTTGTCGTTCGCACCTCTGAGTTGGCCCGATAACGGCGGTACCATGCCGGGCGAAAGCCACACCTTTACCACGCACGTCGATCCTGGTTCGCCCCCATAACGCGGGCCGCCGGCCCAAGGAGTGGTGGAGGCGCCGGGTACTGCCCCCGGGTCCGCAACGCTTATTTCGAGCAGCGTTTATCGCCATAGTCGACGGTCGCCCGCCGACCTCCACAATATAGGTGCTCTCGGCGCGTATGGGAAGACGTAGCGGTGCCTCTGCCTGTCCACTCGGTCGCGGGAGCGGGGTATGATCGCAGCACGACCCTCTGACAAGACTCACCGGAGACCGTCCCTCGCCCATGCCGATCGACGACCACAAGCGGGCGGAGATCGAGGCCCAGCGCGCCGCCTGGGAGAAGACCAGGCGTGCCACGGTGCCGGCGCTGGAGTCGATCCTCTACGAGCGCTTCGACGTGCTCGACCACGGCTTCGTCCGGGTGATCGACTACATGGGGGACGATGCCGCCATCGTGCAGGCGGCGCGGGTCTCCTACGGCGCGGGCACGCGGCGCGTGCGGGAGGACCGCGCGCTGATCCGCTACCTCCTGCGCCATCGTCACACGACCCCCTTCGAGATGTGCGAGCTCAAGCTGCACATCAAGGCGCCGATCTTCGTCGCCCGCCAGTGGCTCCGCCACCGCACCGCCAGCGTCAACGAGTATTCCGCGCGCTACTCCAGGCTCGACCGCGAATTCTACGTGCCCGACCCAGCGCATCTCCAGTCTGTCCGGGAAGAGCAGATCGACCGCCAGCGGGCCAGCAGCAGCGGCATGGACGACCTGTTCGGGTGGCGGGAGGCGGCAGAGACTCGTCAGGAGCTGGCCGCGCAGTCCGCCGCCAACATGCAGGGCCGGGACGACGATTTGGCGGACGCGGAGGCCCGCCAGGCGCTCTCGCGCCTCGACTGGATCTCAACCCGTGCCTACGGCGTCTACGAGAACCTGCTCAACGAGAACGAGGACGGCGAGAAGAAGGACCCCGACCGCGCCGGACTTGCCCGCGAGCTCGCGCGGGCGGCGCTGCCGGTCAACTACTACACCCAGTTCTATTGGAAGATTGACCTGCACAACCTGCTGCACTTCCTGTCGCTGCGGGCCGACGCCCACGCCCAGTACGAGATCCGCGCCTATGCCGAGGTGATCCTCGACAAGGTCGTCGCGCGCTGGGTGCCGGCGACCTACGAGGCTTTTCGGGACTATGGGATGGATGCCGCATCGCTCTCGAGAGGCGGGCTCGATGTGGTCAAGCGCATGCTGGCAGGCGAGGTGGTCGATCAGGAGAACAGCGGCCTTTCCAAGCGCGAGTGGCGCGAGCTTATGGCGGTGCTGGGGCGGGAGCCCTAGAGCGTTTCCGCTTCGCACGGAAACGCTCTACCTATTTATCGCTCACGGAAGCCGGCCTGCGGCCGGCGCCTCCGCGAGGGCGCCGCAGGGGCGGCGGGCCGCAGTCGCGGCCTGTCGCGCGTCCGTCAAAGACGGACACGCCCTAGCTACAGAGGGGCCACACCTCCCACCAGGAATCGCAGCGGAACTCCGACTCGCAGCGCTTGAGTTGCGCTTCGTAGCGGCTGGCGGTCTCGGCCACCCGCTTCGCGATTTGTTGCAGCTTGGGCTTGTCTTTCCAGGTGCCGCGCCGGTAGCCGCCGCGCCCCTCGTGATAGGCGAGATAGAGGTTGCGTGCGTCGGTCTTGGCGATGCCGAGTTCCCGCGACGTCGCGTGGTTGTACCAGCCGATGAAATCTAGGGCGTCTTCCATGTCCGAACGGCTGCGCCAGAAGGAGCCGCGCTCGTTCGTGTAGTCCTCCCAAGCCGGGTCCTGCGCCTGGGCGTACCCCTTGGCCGACGACACGCGCCCCCACGGGATGAACCAGAGGACGTACTTGCGTGGCGGCCGTGCATCGCTCCGGTAGCTCGATTCGTGATGCACGAAGGCCATGAGAATGTGAGCCGGCACGTCCCACGTGTCCTCCGCTTCCTTGGCGTAGTCGTACCAGTCGGGATGCTGGTGGAAGACGGCGCAGAGGTCCTGCTGTCGGTCCGGAACCGAAGGCGTGCATCCGGCCGCCACCAGCGCTGCCAGAAGCAGAGCGACAATGCCGGCGCCGATCCAACGTCGCCGGCCCGAACGGGCCGCTAGTCTTGAGAGAACGCCGTCCGACCGCCTGTTCGTCATCGGCGGGTGCGCTCACATCATGACGATGCGGGGCTGGGCGCGGCCGGCGCCGCTCACCGCCGAGGTGGCCTTGTCGATCAGGCCGGCGGCGATCTGCCGATAGGCCTCGGCGTGGGGGCTCTCGGGCTGGGTGACCACGATCGGCCGGCCCGCATCGGACGTCGTCCGAATCGAGATGTCCAGCGGTATCTCGCCCAGGAAGTCCACCCCGAGTCGGCGCGCGGTCTCGCGCGCACCGCCGTGATGAAAAAGTTCGGCCCGATGGCCGCACGCGGGGCACACGTAGTAGCTCATGTTCTCCACAACCCCGAAGATCGGCACGTTGACCTGCTGGAACATGTTGATGCCCCGCGTCACGTCGAGCAGCGCGATGTCCTGCGGGGTGGAGACGATGACCGCGCCGGTGAGCGGCACCCGCTGCGCCATGGTGAGCTGCGCATCGCCGGTGCCGGGCGGCAGGTCGCAGAGCAGCACGTCGAGCTCGCCCCAATCGACGTCCCGCATCATCTGCTCCAGCGCCTGCATCACCATGGGCCCGCGCCAGATCATGGCGGTATCCTCGGCAACCAGGAAGCCGATGGACATGCACTTGATCCCGTAATTCGCCATGGGGCGGAGCGTGCGTTCGCCCACCATCTCGGGCTGGCCGCTCAGGTTGAGCATGCGCGGGATCGAAGGCCCGTAGATGTCGCAGTCGAGCAGACCGACTCGGACGTTCTGGGCGGCCATCGCGGTCGCGATGTTGACGGCGGTGGTCGACTTGCCGACTCCGCCCTTGCCGGATGCGATGGCGATGACGCTCTTCACCCCTGGCAGGAGCTGATCGGCCTGCGGCGCCCGCGCCTGGGCCTGCCCGCCGTGGGCGTGACCGTGGCCGTGGCCATGCGAATGACCGTGGCCCTGTCCCTGTGCCTGGCCGCCCGCCGGTCGCTCGGCGGTCAGCACGGCCGTCACCGAGAGCACGCCGGAGAGCCGCTCCACCGCAGTCTCGCAGGCCTTTCGCAGCGGCTCCTTCGCCGCGCCCTGGTCCGGATCGACCTCCAGCGCGAAGCCCACGTTGCCGTCTCTCACAACGACTCCGCTGATGAGGCCGCTCGCGACGACGTTCTGTCCGCTGTCCGGGTCCAGGACGTCAGCGAGCGCCGCCAGAACCTGATCCTTGGTGACCGACGCCATCGTTCCACTCCGACCGGGGGGTCGCGGCAAGACGCGACAGCAGAAACGTGCGCGCGTCGTTGCGTGCCGCAACCGCATGACTTATAAGGCGCCCATGACGACATGCAAAGCCTTGGGAGAAAGGCTCACCCATGCCCTGGTCTAGCCAAGGCGGCGGGGGCGGCTGGCAGAGCGGCGGCGGCAATAGCGGCCCGTGGGGGCGCTCGCCGGGCGGCGGCGGCCGGCGTGGTGGTGGGCAACCTCCACCGCCCGACCTCGAAGAGATGTTGCGGCGCGGCCAGGATCGCTTCCGCAGATGGATGCCTGGGCTACGCGGTAGCCGCGGGCTCATCCTGCTGCTCCTCGTCGCCATCGGCATCTGGCTGCTGACCGGGTTCTACCGGGTCGAGCCCGACGAGCAGGGCGTGGTGCTGCGCTGGGGCGAGTGGACCAAGACCACCCAGCCGGGCCTCAACTACCACCTGCCGTGGCCATTCGAGACGGTTATCTTGCCCAAGGTGACCAAGATCAACCGGGCCGAGATCGGCTACCGGACCCTGGTCGATTCCCAACGGGGGGCGTTCACGCGGCCGGTGCCCGACGAGAGCCTGATGCTGACCGGCGACGAGAACATCATCGACGTGAAGTTCACCGCCTTCTGGCGCATCCGCGATGCCGGCCAGTTCCTGTTCAACATCCAGGCGCCGGAGCGCACGGTGAAGGACGCGGCCGAGAGCGCGATGCGCGAGGTGATCGGCAAGACCCGCCTGCAATCGGCGCTGGCCGAGGAACGCCTGCTGCTGGCACAGCAGACCCACCAGCTCACGCAGCAGGTCCTGGACTATTACGGCGCCGGCATCGAGATCACTCAGATCGAGCCGCAGGACATCGCGCCGCCGGAGGCTGTGATCGCGTCCTTCCGTGACGTGCAGGCGGCGCGCGCCGACCAGGAGCGGGCCAAGAACGAGGCCGAAGCCTACCGCAACGACATCATCCCGAGGGCGCGCGGCGCCGCTGAGCGCCTCGTGCAGGAGGGCACGGCCTACAAGGAGGAAGTCGTCGCCAGGGCCCAGGGTGAGGCGGCGCGCTTCCTCTCGGTCTACAGCGAATATGCGCAGAACATGGATGTCGTCCGCCGGCGCATGTATCTGGAGACGATGGAGGAGGTGCTCGGCGGAATCGACAAGATCATCATCGATTCTGCGGCGCAAGGTGGTAGCGGAGTCGTGCCCTACCTGCCGCTACCCGAGCTTCAGCGCCGGCAGGGCACGGGGGACACGCAGTAGACCATGAGTACCCGGCTCAAATTCATTATCGGCGCCGCGGTCATCCTCGTGGCGATCATCCTGCTTCTGATCTCCACCTACAAGGTGCGCGAGGATCAGCAGGCGATTCTCCTGCAGCTGGGTGAGCCCATCAAGGTGGTGAACCAGTGGGGCACGGACGAGCCGGGGCTCCGCTTCAAGACACCCTTCGTCCAGAACGTCGAGTACTTCGAGAAGCGCGTGCTGGACTTCAACGCGCCGGCGGAGGAGATGATTCTCGGCGATCAGAAGCGGCTGGTGGTCGACGCCTTTATCCGCTACCGGATCATCGATCCTCTGCGCTTCTTCCAGTCCGTCGGCAACGAGGCGATAGCGCGTGCGAGACTCGGCGCGATCCTCAACGCCAGCACGAGGCAGGTGCTGGGTACGGTCGAGTTGATCACCGTGCTCTCGGGCGAGCGTGCGCAGCTCATGACCGAGATCAGGGACCAGGTGAACCGTCAGTCTACCGGCTTCGGCGTCGATGTGATCGACGTGCGCATACGCCGCGCCGACCTGCCGGAGGAGAACAGCCAGGCCGTCTACCAGCGCATGCAGACCGAGCGTGAGCGCGAGGCCAAGGAGTTCAGGGCGCAGGGCGAGGAGGAGTCGCAGCGCATCCGCTCGCGCGCTGATCGCGAGCGTGTGGTGCTCCTCGCGGAGGCGGAGCGCGAGTCCCAGACCCTGCGCGGTGAGGGTGACGAAGAAGCCTTGCGCATCTCGCGCGACGCATATGGACGCGACTCCGAGTTTTACGCCTTCTACCGGGCCATGCAGGCCTATCGCGAAGCCCTCGGCGATGGCGACACGAGTATGGTGCTGTCACCCGACAGCGAGTTCTTCCGCTTCTTCGACAATATCGTGCAGCCTCAGGCGCCCACCCCGGCGGCACCTGAGTGACGCGCCCCGGCCTCGCGCCGGTGCAAGGCCGCCCCCCGGCCACCCCCAACGATCCGGCTATGGGCGACGGTCTCACCGCATTCCTGACCGCGATCGGATTGATATTCGTTATCGAGGGCGGGCTCTACGCGCTGTTCCCGGAGGCCATGCGACGCAGCATCCAGCGCGTGCTTGCCCAATCCTCGGGCCGGATACGCGCCATCGGCATGGGCGCGGCTCTGGCCGGCCTCCTGCTGGTGTGGCTCGTCAACTAAAGGCTGCGTCGGGGAAGGGGAGGAGATGACCGAGCGGCTGCTCGCCCCCTTCGCGGGGCTTCGCGCGGCCCCGGAGCATGCCGATGCGGTGGCGGCGCCGCCCTACGACGTGATGTCGACGGAAGAGGCCCGCGCCGCCGCCGAGGGCCGGCCGCTGAACTTCCTCCACGTCTCCCGGCCCGAGATCGACTTGCCGCCCGAGACACCGCCCGGCGCGCCCGAACTTTACGATGGGGCTGCGGCGGGCTTCGCGCGGATGATCGAGAGTGGAGTCCTGATCCGCGACCCGGCCTCCCGCTTCTACGCATACCGCATGAAGGCAGACAGTCGCACGCAGACCGGGCTCGTGGCGGCAGCCTCGCTCGCCGCCTACGAGGAGGGCGCGGTCAAGCGGCACGAATTGACCCGGCCGACCAAGGTAGAAGACCGGGCTAGGCACATCGCAGCGCTTGGCGCGCAGACCGGCCCCGTCCTCACGATTCACCGGCCAGATGAAGAGGTTCGCCGCCTGATCGCTGCGGCATGCGCGGGGCCACCGCTCTGCCGCGCCGTGCTCGACGGTGCCGTGACCCACACGCTCTGGTCCATCGACGGTGCGGACGAGATCGACGCGCTGACCGAGCAATTCGACCGGATCGGCGCGCTCTACATCGCCGACGGTCACCACCGCGCCGCCGCCGCGCAGATGGCGGCCCAGGCGATGGGAGCGGGGACGGGAGAAGCCGCCGGCCGCCTGTTGACGGTGAGCTTCCCCGCCGACGAGGTGCGGATTCTCGGCTATCACAGGATCGTGCAGGGCCTGAACGGGCTCACGCCGGCAGGATTCCTCGGCGAAATTGGCAAGGCGCTGCGCTGCGAGCCGGCGGACGGGCCGGTGGAGCCCGCGACGCCGGCGCAATTCGGCATGTATGTCGAGGGCCGCTGGTACCGGCTCGCAGCCGAGGGCCCGGCGCCTGCCGGCGGCCCGGTGGTCAACCGTCTCGACGTTTCGCTGCTGGCGCGCCTGGTGCTCGGGCCAATCCTCGGCATTGTCGATCCCAGGCTCGATGAGCGGATCGACTTCGTTGGCGGCGGGCGCGGCATCGACGCACTCGCGGCGGCGGTCGACAGCGGCGAGGCGACGGTCGCCTTCTCGCTCCATCCGACCTCGGTGGATGATCTCATGGCGGTCGCCGACGCCAGCGCGATCCTGCCGCCGAAAACCACCTGGTTCGAGCCCAAGCTCGCCGACGGACTGGTCTCGCTGCTCACGTCCTGAAGGCAGGTGACGACGCTGTGGCCGAGGGCCCCTCTACGATCCTGGTGATCGGCGGCCCGACAGCGAGCGGCAAGTCGGCACTCGCGGCCGACGCTGCCGAGCGCTTCGGCGGGGTGGTCATCAACGCCGACAGCATGCAGCTCTATCGCGACCTACCGATCCTGACTTCGTGGCCGGATGAGGAGCTCCGCGCGCGCGCGCCGCACCGGCTCTACGGCGTGCTTGACGGTGCCGAGCGCTGCTCGGCCGGCCGCTGGCGCGCTCTGGCGATGGCGGAGATCGAGCGCGTGCAGGGCGATGGCGCGCTGCCCATTCTGGTCGGCGGAACAGGGCTTTACCTGCGGGCGCTGCTCGAAGGCCTGGCGCCGGTGCCGAAGATTCCCGAGGCCGTGCGCGAGGCGGTGCGCACGCTCCACGAGCGCGAGGGCAGCGCCGGCCTCCACGCGCGCCTCGCTGCGCGCGACCCGGAGGCGGCCGGGCGGCTCGAACCCGGCGACAGCCAGCGGGTGATGCGGGCCTACGAAGTGATCGAAGCCACCGGGCGCTCGCTGCTTGCGTGGCAGGGGGAACGGCACGATCGCTATACAGGCCACGCGGCCGTGCTCGTCCTCGAACCGCCGCGCGATGCGCTTTACGACGCCTGCAACGAGCGTTTCGAGCGCATGATGGCGGCGGGCGCGCTCGACGAGGCGGCACGCCTCAAGGCCCGCGGGCTCGATCCCAGGCTGCCGGTGATGAAGGCGGTCGGCGTCCGCGCTCTCCTCGATCACCTGAGCGGCGTCACCACGCTGGAGCGGGCGATCGAACTCGGCCGGCAGGCGACGCGCCGTTATGCCAAGCGCCAGACCACCTGGTTCCGCACCCAGATGCCGGGCGAAGTCCGTATGCCGGACCGTTATCGCGCGGATTCGAAACGGGAATCTCTTGCCCTCGTCGAACGCCTGCTATTGACCGGCTGAGGGCGAAGGACTACTGTCCGCCCTCCGAAGACCGGCGCGCCGTAAGGCGTGCCAGCGCTGGCCGGCCGACCCTGCCGCGAGGGTGGGCCGTCCGCGCTTGTGCGGAAGGGAGATCGCCGTGACAACGGATGCCGAGGATCACGCCCCGGCAGAGCTGACCGGGGCCGAGCTAGTCGTTCGCACGCTGGTCGATCTCGGCGTAGACGTCGTGTTCGGCTACCCCGGCGGCGCGGTACTTCCCATCTACGACGCCATCTTCAAGCAGAACGAGCTACGCCACATTCTGGTGCGGCACGAGCAGGGCGCGGTCCATGCGGCGGAAGGCTATGCGCGCTCCACCGGCAAGGTGGGCACGGTGCTGGTCACTTCGGGGCCGGGCGCTACCAATAGCGTCACCGGCCTCACCGACGCGCTGATGGACAGCATCCCCGTCGTCTGCCTGACCGGGCAAGTGCCGACCCACATGATCGGCAACGACGCGTTTCAGGAAGCCGACACGGTGGGGATCACCCGCCCCTGCACCAAGCACAACTATCTCATCAAGGAAGTTGACAACCTCTGCCCGGTGATCCGCGAGGCCTACTACATTGCGAGCGCCGGCCGGCCCGGCCCCGTGGTCGTGGACCTGCCGAAGGACGTGGTCATGGCCAAGGCGCCCTACGTTCCCGAGTGTGCGGCGCCGGGCAACGGGTTGGAGCACCGTTCCTACCGGCCGCAGCGCGCGCCCGATCCGGACGCGGTCAAGCGCACGGTCGAGCTTCTGACGCGCGCCAAGCGACCACTCTTCTATGCGGGCGGCGGCGTCATCAATTCCGGGCCCGACGCGGCGCAGGGTCTCGCGGCGCTGGTGCAGCGCACGGGCTATCCCATCACCAACACGCTGATGGGGCTCGGCTGCTATCCGGGATCCGACCCGCTCTTCCTCGGCATGCTGGGCATGCACGGCACCTACGAGGCCAACATGGCGATGGCCGAGTGCGACCTGATGATCGCGGTCGGCGCGCGCTTCGACGATCGCGTCACCGGCCGGCTCGCCGATTTCTCTCGCGGCTCGACAAAGGTGCAGATCGACATCGACCCCTCGTCCATCAACAAGAACGTGCCGGTGGACGTCGCCATCGTCGGCGATGCGGGTCTCGCGCTCGACGCCATCCTGGCCGAGTGGGAGGCGAGCGGCGCGGAGCCGAGCGCCCAAGTGGCGGCGTGGTGGCGGCAGATCGACAAGTGGCGCGGGCGCGACTGCCTGCGCTACAAGAACTCCAGCAACACCATCAAGCCGCAGTACGCGCTACAGCGGCTCTACGAGGCCACCAAGGGGCGGGACTCGTACTTCACCACCGAGGTGGGCCAGCACCAGATGTGGGCCGCGCAGTTCCTCAAGTTCGAGGAGCCCAACCGCTGGATGACCTCGGGCGGCCTCGGCACCATGGGATACGGCTTCCCCGCCGCAATGGGCGTGCAGGTGGCCCATCCGGACTCGCTCGTCATCGACATTGCCGGCGAGGCGTCGCTGCTCATGACGATCCAGGAACTCTCGACCATGGTGCAGTATCGGCTGCCGGTGAAGACCTTCCTGCTCAACAACGAGTACATGGGCATGGTGCGCCAGTGGCAGGAGTTCTTCCACGGCGGCCGCTACGCCGAGAGCTACATGGATTCGCTGCCCGATTTCGTGAAGCTGGCGGAATCGTTCGGGGCGACCGGCCTGCGCGCCCGCCGGCCCGAGGAGGTGGACGGCGTGATCGAGGCCATGATCGAGACACCGGGCCCTGTGATCGCCGATATCCTCGTCGACAAGGAAGAGAACGTCTATCCGATGATCCCGGCCGGCGCCGCGCACTACGAGATGAAGCTCGGGCCCGAGCATGGCGAGCTCGAAGAGCGCTCGGAAGACGGAATGGTGCTCGTCTAGGATCCAGGGCGCCGATCGAGCCGATCCATGACGCGAAACGCCAAGCCACCGTCCGGCATGCCTGAGTGCCGGCACCGGTGGGACGTCCGCCCGTAGGCGACCCGGAGGGAACGGCCGTGACGGACGACGCCGAGCGCCGCACGCTTTCCGTGCTCGTGGAGAACGAGCCGGGCGTGCTGGCGCGCGTCATCGGGCTGTTCTCGGGCCGAGGTTACAACATCGAGAGCCTGACCGTCGCCGAGGTCGAGCACGACAAGCGCCTTTCGCGCATCAATCTGGTGACCTCGGGCTCGGCCATGGTCATCGAGCAGATCAAGGCGCAGCTCGATCGCCTGGTGCCGATCCACAAGGTCTCCGATCTCGGTAGCGAGGGCCCCTACATCGAGCGCGAGCTCGCGCTGATCAAGGTCGTCGCCACCGGCGAGAAGCGGGTCGAATCGCTCAGGATCGCGGACATTTTCCGCGCCCATGTGGTCGACAGCGAAATCGACTCGTTCGTATTCGAGATGACCGGGAAGGGCACCAAGATCGACGCCTTCATCCGGCTGATGACGCCGCTCGGGCTGACAGAGATATCGCGCACGGGCGTGGTCGCGATCACGCGCGGCAAGGAATCGATCTGACGCGGCCGCGGGCCGCACGCAACGCCAAACTTGGGAGAGCAGGATGCGGGTCTACTACGATCGCGATGCCGATCTGAACCTGATCAAGTCGAAGAAGGTCTCGATCATCGGCTACGGCAGCCAGGGCTTCGCGCACGCGAACAACCTGAAGGAAAGCGGCGTCGAGGACGTGGCCGTGGGGCTCAGGCCGGGCTCGGCAAGCGCGGCCAAGGTCGAGGCCGCCGGGCTGACGGTCATGGACATCGAGGAGGCCGCGCGCTTCGGCGACGTGGTGATGGTGCTCACGCCGGACGAGCTGCAGCGCCAGCTCTATTCCGACGTGCTGCACGGCTCCATGAAGGAAGGCGCGGCGCTGGCCTTCGCCCACGGGCTCAACATCCACTTCCGCCTGATCGAGCCCCGGCCCGACCTTGACGTGTTCATGGTGGCGCCCAAGGGGCCGGGGCACACGGTGCGCTCGGAGTATCAGCGGGGTGGCGGCGTGCCCTGCCTGCTCGCGCTGGCGCGCGACCCCTCGGGCAACGCCAAGGAGATCGGTCTTTCCTATGCGTCGGGCATCGGCGGCGGGCGCGCCGGCATCATCGAGACCAGCTTCCGCGAGGAGGTCGAGACCGATCTCTTCGGCGAGCAGGTGGTGCTCTGCGGCGGCCTCACGTCCCTCATCACCGCCGCCTGGGAGACCCTGGTGGACGCCGGCTACGCGCCGGAGATGGCCTATTTCGAGTGCCTCCACGAGGTCAAGCTGATCGTCGACCTGATGTACGAGGGCGGCATCGCCAACATGCGCTATTCGATCTCCAACACCGCGGAGTACGGCGACTACACGCGGGGGCCGCGGGTCATCGACGACGCGACGCGGGAGCGCATGAAGACGATCCTCGCGGACATCCAGAACGGCCGGTTCACCACCGAATGGATGACCGAGAACGCCGCGGGCCAGTCCTCCTTCAAGGCGATGCGCGCGCGTGCGGCCGAGCACCCGCTGGAGGAGGTGGGCGAGCGGCTCCGGGCGATGATGCCGTGGATCGCCGAGGCCCGGCTGGTCGATCGCAGCAAGAATTGACGACTCTCGGCACAAGCAGGGGCACCACCGCAAGGCGACAAATTCGTTGCTTCGCCCAAGGGGTTGGGCGTACAAGTTCCCAGAACCCGGGCGGCGAGCCGATCTTGTGCCGCACCGGATGGCTGCTTGTGTCGTGCGAATGGGGTCGAGGGCCATGGTCCGATGACGGTGCCGACGGAGAATAAGCCGGCAGGCACGCACCACTTGCGCGACGCTGCGGCCACGGCACATTCCACCCTACGCGAGCTGCGACTTAGCTGCCCCTGAGCGGTTCGCCGTGCGTGATCGGCCGACCGACCAGGGGAGTGCGATGACCGTCGTAGCCGCCGGGGTGAAAGGATGCCCGTTATGACCGAGACAGGAAACCGAGTCCGCATATTCGATACCACGATGCGCGACGGCGAGCAGTCGCCGGGCGCGTCGATGAATCTGGAAGAGAAACTCCGGATCGCCGAGATCCTCGAGGAGATGAGGGTCGACGTGATCGAGGCCGGCTTCCCCATCGCGTCGAACGGCGATTTCGAAGCGGTCCGCGAGGTCGCCAAGGTGGTGACCGAGAGCACCGTTTGCGGCCTGGCCCGCGCCGGGCGGCGAGACATCGACCGCGCGGCCGAGGCGCTTGCGCCGGCCAAGTCCGGCCGCATTCACACCTTCATCTCGACCAGCCCGCTCCACATGAGCGTCAAGCTGCAGATGGAGCCCGAGGACGTGCACGCGGCGGTGATCGACAGCGTGAGCTACGCCCGCAAGTTCACCGACGACGTGGAGTGGTCCTGCGAGGACGGCTCGCGCACCGAGCACGACTTCCTCTGCCGCTGCGTCGAATCGGCGATCAAGGCCGGTGCCGGCACCATCAACATCCCCGACACCGTGGGCTACGCCGTGCCGGAGGAGTTCGCGTCGCTGATCGCCATGCTCTTCGACCGGGTGCCCAACATCGACAAGGCCGTGCTCTCGGTCCATTGCCACAACGATCTGGGCCTCGCCGTCGCCAACTCGCTGAGCGCGGTGCAGGCGGGCGCACGGCAGGTAGAGTGCACCATCAACGGGCTCGGCGAGCGCGCCGGCAACGCCGCGATGGAAGAGATCGTCATGGCGCTGCGCACGCGCAACGACTTGATGAGCTTCGAGACCGGCGTGAAGACCGAGAACATCATGCGCGCCTCGCGCCTGGTCTCGGCAGTGACCGGCTTCGTGGTGCAGCCGAACAAGGCGATCGTGGGCGCCAATGCCTTCGCTCACGAAGCGGGAATTCATCAGGACGGCGTCCTCAAGGACGCGCAGACCTACGAGATCATGACGCCCGAATCGGTCGGCCTCGTGCAGTCGACGCTCGTCATGGGCAAGCATTCGGGCCGCCACGCCTTCCGCGAAAAGCTGCGGAGCCTCGGCTACACCGAGCTCGGCGACAACGCACTTCAGGAAGCGTTCGTGCGTTTCAAGGACCTCGCCGACAAGAAGAAAGAACTCTTCGACGAGGACATCATCGCGCTGGTGGACACAGAAGTCGCCGGCGCAAACGACCGCATCAAGTTCGGGTCCCTCTCGGTGTCCTGCGGCTCGTCAGGACCGCAGGAGGCGTCTCTCACGCTCGCCATCGACGGCGAGCAGGCGGAGGCGCAAGCCACCGGGAACGGCCCCGTGGATGCGGCTTTCAACGCCATCAAGGCGATTTACCCGCACGAGGCCAAGCTACAGCTTTATCAGGTTCATGCGGTGACGGAAGGCACCGATGCCCAGGCCGAAGTGAGCGTGCGGCTGGAGGAAAACGGGAGAACAGTGAACGGGCACAGTGCGCATATCGATACCATCGTGGCCTCGGTACTGGCCTATGTGCACGCGCTCAACAAGCTTCTGGTCAAGCGGCAGAAGACGGCTCCGGAGGCGTTGTCAGCTTGAACGACGGGGTGGCCCCGGCTGCTGCCTGCCCGCCCCGCTGCCGTTTAGGAGGAGAAGCAGCGCATGTTCTCGAAGTTGCTGGGGTTCCTTTCCGCCGACATGGCGATCGACCTGGGGACCGCGAACACGCTGGTCTACGTGAAGTCCCAGGGGATTGTTCTCGACGAGCCCTCGGTGGTGGCGCTCACCACCTGGAAGGGCAAGAAGCAGGTTCTCGCGGTCGGCAACGAGGCCAAGCAGATGCTCGGCCGCACGCCCGGAAACATCGAGGCGATCCGCCCGCTTCGGGACGGCGTCATCGCCGACTTCGAGGTGGCGGAGGACATGATCAAGCACTTCATCCGCAAGGTGCACAACCGCCGCAGCTTCGCGAGCCCCCAGGTCATCATCTGCGTGCCGTCGAGCTCCACCGCCGTCGAGCGCCGTGCCATTCAGGAATCGGCTGAGAGCGCAGGCGCCCGGCGCGTCTTCCTGATCGAGGAGCCGATGGCCGCCGCCATCGGTGCGAACCTGCCGGTGACCGAGCCGACCGGCTCGATGGTGGTCGACGTGGGCGGGGGCACCACCGAGGTCGCCGTGCTTTCGCTCGGCGGCATCGTCTACTCGCGCTCGGTGCGCGTTGGCGGCGACAAGATGGACGAGAGCATCATCGCCTACGTGCGCCGCACCCATAACCTGCTGCTCGGCGAGGCGAGCGCCGAGCGGATCAAGAAGGACCTGGGCTCGGCCTGCCCGCCCGAGGACGGCGACGGCGAGACGCTCAACATCAAGGGGCGCGATCTGATGAACGGCGTGCCCAAGGAAATCGTCATCTCCAAGAGGCAGATTTCCGAAAGCCTGGCCGAGCCGGTGGGCGCCATCATCGATGCGGTCAAGGTCGGGCTGGAGAACACGGCGCCCGAACTCGCGGCGGATATCGTCGACAAGGGCATCGTGCTGACCGGTGGGGGTGCATTGCTCGGCAACCTCGACTACGTGCTGCGCCACGCGACGGGACTGCCCGTTTCGATCGCGGATCAAGCCCTGCGTTGTGTCGCTCTCGGCACCGGCCGATGTTTGGAAGAAATGAAGGCCTTGAAGCACGCCCTTCACGAGACATATTAGGTTTCCCGCTACGCGGGCCCGATTCGGAATTCGCCGCGTAACGTTTGGAGGTCTGAGTGAGGGTAGGCCGAGGGCGCAATCTCGTCCTGGCCGTGCCGGGCAGGGTCTTCGCCCAGCGCTTTGGCTACGCAATGCTGGCCTGCGCGGCGATCACCCTGATGATCCTGAGCCAGGCGGAGCCACGCGTCGTGGAGACGATACGCGTCGGCGTTGTCGACACCGTTGCCCCGATTTTCGCCTTCTTCTCGCAACCTGCGGCAACGATCGCCAGCGGGTTCGACGAACTGGACGGCATCATGAGCGTTCACGAGCGTAACGAGCAGTTGGCGCACGACAACGCCGAGCTCCGCAAGTGGCAGGCGGTGGCCGAGCAGCTCGGTTACGAAAACGAGATGTTCCGGCGAATGCTCAAGGTCGTGCCCGACCAGCGGGCGCGTTTCGTCACGGCCCGCGTTATCGCGGATTCCGGCGGGCCGTTCATCCACATGGTCCTGGTCAACGCGGGCCAATCCCACGGGGTGCGCAAGGGCCAGGCGGTGGTCAACCACGACGGACTGGTAGGCCGCGTGTTGGAGGCTGGCGATCACACGGCGCGAATTCTCCTGCTGACCGACCTCAACTCCCGTATTCCCGTCGTCCTGGAGGAGAGCCGTGACCGGACGATCCTGCGCGGCGACAACAGCCCGCATCCCTATCTCGCCTTCCTCGCGACCGATGCCAGGGCAAAGCCCGGCGATCGCGTCGTGACGTCGGGAGAGGGCGGGATGTTCCCGCCGGCGCTCGATGTCGGGATCGTGTCTGCGGTCGACAAGGACCGCGCGACGGTGCAGCCCTTCGTGGTGTGGGAGCGGCTCGACTACGTTACCGTCCTCGACTACGTGGTGCCGGGGGTCTTGCCCGAAACGCGCCGCGCCGAACGCGCCGGGAGCCTGCGGTAATGGGCGACTGGCTGCAATGGGCCGACCGCTCTGTGCGCGGCGCGATCCCGGTGACTGTCACGGTGATGCTCGTTTTCGCGGCGTCGCTCCCCTGGCGGCTGCCGGCGTTCGTCGAGGTCACGCCGGCTTTCGCCGTGATGGCGATCTTCTACTGGACCATCTACCGGCCCGAGCGTTTCCCCTACGTGGCGACCTTCGGCATCGGCGTGCTTCAAGACCTGCTCGCCGCAACGCCGCTCGGCATGACGGCGCTGGTGCTGCTCATCGTTCAGGGAGTGGTCGCCTCGCAACGCACGTTCTTCCGCGGCAAGCCGTTTCTCGTCGTCTGGTGGGGCTTCTCCCTGGTCATGCCGGCGGTCGGGCTGCTCAGCTGGATCATCAGCTCCGCCTGCTTCGGCGTGCTGGTCCCGCCGCTGCCAATCGTCGTGCAGGTCGTGCTGACGATGCTGCTCTTCCCGATATTCGTGCTGTTCTTCCGTCCCCTCGGCGTGCTCGCCGCCGCGCGGCCTGAGTGAGATGCGGGGCGAAACGGGACGCGCCAACATTTTCACGCGCCGCGCGATCATCGTGGGCGGCGCGCAGGCGCTTCTTACGGCCGGCCTCGCCGGGCGCCTCTATCAGCTTCAGGTCGTGGATTCTGAGCGCTATCAGGTTCTCGCCGACGAGAACCGCATCAACATGCAGCTTCTGCCGCCGGCGCGAGGCCGCATCTTCGACCGCTTCGGCCAGGTGCTTGCGGAGAACCGGCTGAATTATCGGCTGGTCGTTGTTCCCGAGGCGGCGCTGAATCTCGACAAGGCGCTAGACGAAATTGCGGCGCTGGTGCCGATCGAGGATCACGACCGCGAGCGGGTCCTGCGCGAGGCCAAGCGCAAGCAGAGATTCGTCCCCATCACGGTCCGCGAGAACCTGACGTGGGACGAGGTCTCGCAAATCGAGGTCAACGCGCCAGACTTGCCCGGCGTAATGATCGACGTGGGCAGCCGCCGCCTCTACGCCTTCGGCCGCGATACGGTCCACATCGTCGGCTACGTCGGTGCCGTCAACGAATCCGATTTGGAGCGGACGGACGATCCGCTGCTCACGCTGCCCGACTTCCGCATCGGCAAGAATGGCGCCGAGAGGGTTCTGGAAAGCTCGCTGCGGGGCGAGGCCGGCTCCCGGCAGGTCGAGGTAAACGCCTACGGCCGCGTCATCCGCGAACTCAGCCGCAGGACCGGCCGGCCGGGCGACGACCACATGCTGACCATCGACCTCGGGCTTCAGCAGTACGTCGCGGCCCGCTTCGGCGAGGAGAGCGGATCGGCCGTGGTCCTCGACGTCCATTCGGGCGAGATCCTGGCGCTGGCGTCGATGCCGAACTACGACCCCAACCTCTTCACTTCCGGCATCAGCCAACGGCAATGGCGGGAGCTGATCGGCCATCCGCGCTTCCCGCTCAGCAACAAGTCGATCGCCGGCCAGTATTCGCCGGGCTCCACATTCAAGATGATCGTGGCGCTGGCTGCGCTCGAAAGCGGCGAAGTGAGCCCTTACCAGCGTTTCTATTGCGACGGTTCCATAAAACTCGGAAAACGCCGGTTCCGCTGCTGGCGGCGCTATGGCCACGGGCACGTCGCCATGGTGCAGGGCCTCATGGAATCCTGCGATGTCTACTTCTACGAGGTGGCAAAGCGCGTCGGCATAGACCGGATCGCGGCGATGTCGGAGCGCTTCGGCTTCGGCAGGAAGCTCGACATCGAACTGCCGGGGGAGAAGCCAGGCCTGGTGCCGACGCGCGAGTGGAAACTTGCCATGATTGGCGAGCCTTGGCAGGGCGGCGAGACGCTGGTCGTTGGTATCGGCCAGGGCTATCTCCTCACGACGCCGCTTCAGCTCGCGGTGATGGTCGCGCGTATCGCCAACGGCGGCATCGCGGTGGAGCCTCGGCTCCTGGCGGAGGTCATCCGAGACGGACAGCCGGTGCCGCGGGAGAGCGAGACGTTCGACCCAATGGGGCTTTCGCCTGCCCATTTGGACATCGTCCGCAAGGGCATGAATTTTGTCGTGAACGAGCCCAAGGGCACCGCCTATCGCGCGCGTATCGAAGAGCCCGCGTTGGCCATGGCCGGCAAGACCGGGAGCGTGCAGGTGCGGCGGATCTCCGAACGCGAGCACCGCGCTGGGGTGATAAAGAACGAAGACCGCCCGTGGAAGGAGCGCGACCACGCGCTCTTCGTTGCCTACGCGCCGTTGGAGCGGCCGCGCTACTGCGTTGCGGTCGTGGTCGAGCATGGCGGCAGCGGCGGCACCGTGGCGGCCCCCATCGCCCGCGACATTCTGCGTGAGGTTCAGCGCCGCGACCCCTCGGGCCGCGCCCGCAACCTCGAGGCGCTGATCCGCCCGCACGAGACCGCCTGATGGCGCAGTTCGAAGTCAGCAGCCGTCAGGGCTTCGGGGTCGCCGAACGGCTGCTTCGGCTCGACTGGTTCCTGGTCGTTCTCGTCTGCACCGTTGGCGCGGTCGGCATCGGAATGCTGATTTCCGCCTCCGGCGGCGCCACCGAGCCTTGGGCGTCTCGCCAGATGGTCTGGTTCGGCGCGGGTCTCCTGCTGATGCTCGGCGTGTCGCTCATCGATATCGGCTTCTGGCTGCGCGCCGCGTACACGATCTACGTCCTCGCCTTCGCCCTGCTGGTGGGTGTGGAGCTGCTCGGCGCTGCGGGGAAGGGGGCGCAGCGCTGGATCGACCTGGGGGTGATCCAGTTACAGCCTTCGGAGCTCATGAAGATCGCGCTGATCCTGGCGCTCGCGCGCTACTTCCACGGTGTCCCGCTCGAGGGGATCGGCCGCATCCGCACCTATCTCCCGCCGCTGCTCATGATTCTTGCGCCCGCCGCGCTGATCCTGCGCCAGCCCGATCTGGGGACAGCGATACTGCTCGCGCTCGGCGGCGCGATCATGCTGTTCCTGGCCGGGCTCAAGGCGTGGAAGATCGGCGTCGCCGTCGTGCTCGCGCTCGGCTCCGGGCCGGTTGTCTGGCAGTTCCTGCACGAATATCAGAGGGCGCGCATTCTCACGTTCTTCAACCCCGAAGCGGATCCGCTCGGCGCTGGCTACCATATCCTGCAGTCGAAGATCGCGCTCGGCTCCGGCGGCCTGTTCGGCAAGGGGTACCTCCAGGGAACGCAAAGCCACCTCAACTTCCTGCCGGAGAAGCAGACCGACTTTATCTTCACGATGATGGCGGAGGAGCTGGGCTTCTTCGGGGTCGCCGGCGTGCTCCTGCTGTACCTGGGAATTGCCACCTACGGCGTGGTGATCTCGGCCCGCAGCAACAACCACTTCGGCCGCCTGCTGGGCATGGGGATCACGGTCACGTTCTTCTTCCACGTCTTCTTCAATGTCGCGATGGTGATCGGCCTGATCCCCATCGTGGGCCTGCCGCTGCCCCTGATCTCCTACGGCGGCAGCGCAATGCTGAGCCTGATGCTGGGTCTCGGACTGTTGCTTTGCGTCGGCGTTCACCGCGACGTCATCATCACACGCCGCCCCGGCTCAGCCGGGTGAAGGACTGGATCGAAGGCTCAAACGATCGTCGCTTCCGCCGCGCCCAGCCCCTCGATCTCGTAGACGAAGCGATCGCCTGCTGCCGGGAACTGCGTGGCGAGCGTACTCCCGGTCATCACGATCATGCCGGCCTCCAGTGTCGTCTCGCGGGAGGCAAGCTGGTTGGCGAGCCAGACCAGCGAGTTCAGCGGGTTGCCCATGGCGGCACCCGTGGCCGCTGCAACCGGCGGGGCGTCGCCGACCTTGAGTGAGACCGGCGTGTCGGCAAGATCGAGCGAGCGCCAATCGGTTCGGGGCGACCCCAGAACCACACCGGCGCACCAGGCGTTGTCCACGAGGATGGAGAGCGCATCGACGTCGTCGTGGTCGGCGTTGCGGTCCTCGATCAGCTCGAAGGCCGGCATGCAGGCGGCGACGCGGGCGCGCGCCTCCTCCAGCGTGAACGGCGCGTCGTCGGGCCGGAATTCCCTTCCGATCTCAACCGCAAGCTCGAACTCGATTCCGAGGTGGGTGTAGTCCGCGAGCGCGATCCGGGCGGGCGAGCGGTGCACCCCTTTCTCGAAGACCACACCGCTGATCGGCTGGTCGCTCCCGTACATGGTCTGGATGGCTTCGGAGGTGAGGCCCACCTTGTAGCCGGCGGTTGCGCCCCGCCCGGCCTCCGCGAATCGCCGGTTGAGCAGCTGCTGGACGCGATATCCTTCGTCCAGGGAAGCCGGTCGGTCAGCGCCCCCCAGGCGGCGGAACGGCCGGCCTTCGACGTTTTCGACGAAGAGCCGGTCCGCGAGCGCGGCCGCGCGATCGTGGCTCTCGGTCACACCGAATTTCCCTTACGCAAGGGGCGTACCCACGATCGTGACCCGGCTCAGGCAGGCGGGACCAGGGTGAGCCAGCGGTGATCGTCGTTTGAGCGGCCGTTCACGATGTCGGAGAAACGCCGTTGGATGCGCCGCGTGACCGGGCCGATCCCGCCGGGGCCGATGGTGATGTGATCGACGGAGCGAATCGGCGTGACCTCCGCCGCAGTGCCAGAGAAGAACAGCTCGTCGGCGCAATAGAGCAGCTCGCGGGGCATCGGGCATTCGCGCACCGGCACGTCGAGATCGGCGGCGATCGTGAGCACCGCGTTCCGCGTGATGCCGGAGAGGTTGCTGCCGTCGATCGGCGGCGTCAGAAGGGCATCGTCCATGACCGCGAAGAGGTTCTGGCCGCTGCCCTCGCTGATCAGCCCGTCGTGCGTAAGCGCGATCGCCTCCACGAAGCCGTTGGCCATTGCCTCCAACTTGATGAGCTGCGCGTTGTTGTAATGGCCGGTCGCCTTGGCCATGCCGGGGAAGGTGTTGGGTGCGGCGCGGCTCCAGGAGGAAACGCAGACGTCGACGCCCCGCTCCAAGGCCTCTTCACCGAGATAGGCGCCCCACTCCCAGGCCGGAATCCAGGTCTCGATGGGGCTGCCGATGCCGTCCATTCCGATCGCGCCATAGCCGCGCATGATTACCGGCCGGATGTAACAGTGGCGGAGGTCGTTGCGCCGGATCAGGGCGAAGCAGGCCTCGGTCAGTTCCTCGTCGCTGTAGGCGGTCTCCATGCGGTAGATGCGTGCGGAATTGCGCAGCCGCTTCAGGTGCTCGGCCAAGCGGAAGATGGCGGGGCCGCCGGCGGTGTCGTAGCAGCGGATGCCCTCGAAGACCGAGGAGCCGAACTGAACGGCGGTGGCCAGGATATGGACCGTGGCGTCCTGCCAACGGACGAATTCCCCGTCGCGCCAGATCCACTCGGTCTCCTTGAATGTCGTGCTCATCGTCTCTCCGGCGGGCTCGAGTTCATGCGGGCGGCGATGTTAGCCCGCATTTCTCGCCACAAACAGATTTCGAGGTGGGGACGTACCAATTCTTTGCATATCAATAGGTTAAAAGCGCGCTAGAGTGTGAGTGCGACACCAAATTCACACGAATATTCACTAAATGAGCACCAAGAAACAAACTCCATTCCAGACCTCCAATCCCGGAATCTGTCCGGTCAAGCCGTGATGGACGGGCGTGGTGTCTTCGGTTGAGAGTTCGCTTCCAGTCTTTTCTGAGGGGCCGGAGCCAGATGTCTTTCTTCGGCTGGTCCCGCTTGGTGTGCCTGTCGTAGCGCCCGCGGCTCTGAGTGGTTCCGACGTGGCTCCAGCCTGACGCCTTGTAGAGCGCGCCGGTGACCCGGACGAGGACGACACCGCGCGCTGGTCGGCCGGAAGCCTCGGGAGCCCCGCCATGCAGCGCACACGCGACCATGAAGCGCGAGAAACTCATTCCCGCTTCTTGGGCGCGCCTGCCGATCAGCACCCTATCCGCCGCCGAGCAATAGATGGTGCGGGAATTGTGCGTGCTGCTGAGGGAGGAAGCGGCTGCGCCGGCGCGGGATGAAGAGACGGCCCACGAGCCATCGGCCCCGCGCACGCGAGAGGAGGCCGGTCAGGCGGAGGGCTCCGATCCGGCGGAGCCGGACGAGCCTGGACCGGATCAGGGCCAACTGCCGTTCTGAGGGTCCTGCGGGACCGTGCCCACGTCGAGGCTCCCGCTGATCCGCAGGATGGCCGCATGGAGAGCGGCGATGCGCTCTCGCAAGGCCTTGTTCTCGCGCCGAAGGTCGTTGGAAAGCCGGAATGAAGGCGGCTCATTCGGTCTCGAAGTGAGCGTACTTGGCGGGCGAAGCCCCTATCCTTACTTGGCGCGAGCGTGCGACCCGACGATCACGTCTCAGCCGATGATGTTAGGAGGCTCGCGCTTTGCGCGGCATCCAGCAGGCAGGGCCGGGTGTTAATTCGCACACTATTTGAAGATGGATTTGCCAGATGGGAGATTTACCGTGGGCATTGGAAGGTTCGACGCTCATGGCAAAGATGCCGCAATCGGGCTCGGCGCTCGCCACCGCGACCCGGTGACGTAAATCATTCGAGGGACGTCGCGTCATGCAGGCTGGCCTCCTTCACCAGCCCATATCTTGAATTGCAAACCCAACCGACTGAAATTTGTACGGATTCTCAGAGGCCGAAAAATACTCTAGCATCACCTCACGTCGTGCTCCCTTAACGGAGTGGTCGAGGGTCGGAAGGCGACATGGCGCCGAACCAGAGCAGACGTTCGCGAGGGAAGGGTTTTCGGCCCACTGACGCACCGGAAGCGGCGCGGCAAGGCACCAGCGACGGCGGTCGTCGTACGACAATGTCGGCGACCCGCATCCGTGAAGCGTTGCGCCGAGCCGCCCTCTATCGGCGAACCGGGCGGCTCGCCGATTCGCAGGCGCTCTATCGCGAGGTTCTCGCCGCACGCCCCGATCACAAGGATGCGTTGAAGGCCTGCGCCGTGGTCTCGCTCCAACTCGACGAGCCCGGACAGGCAGTCGCGCTGTTGCGGCGCGCCGTCGCGCTCGACAATCGCGATTCGGGCGCACACAACGATC
Source organism: Alphaproteobacteria bacterium (assembly GCA_965220745.1). Lineage (GTDB taxonomy): Bacteria > Pseudomonadota > Alphaproteobacteria > UBA828 > UBA828 > WTGU01. The sequence continues at coordinate 133,473 of CBDCQT010000007.1, forward strand.
TTGGCAACGCGCTCCAGGTAGCCGGTCATATCGGCGGGGCGATCGCCGCATATCGCCGCGCGGTCGAGATCGATCCGGCCAAAGCGGAGACGCATTTCAACCTCGGTCACGCGCTGCGCGGGAAGGGTGATCTGGATGGCGCCGCTGCGGCCTATTGCCGTGCCGCCGAGCTTCGCCCCGATCATGCCGGTACCATGCTTCAGATCGGCCTGGTCGACCACGCGAAGGGAGACCTCGAGCGGGCCGAGCGCGCGTTCCACCGGGCGATCGCGATCGATCCCGAGAATGCGGAGGCGCACTTCGCCCTCGGGAACGCGCTTTACGCGAGTGGCAGTCTCAACAATGCTCTGAGAGCCTATCAGCGGGCGGCGGCGCTCAAGGTCGATGTTCTCGATGCCTCGTTCGAGGTGGGCAAGCCGCGCCATGTCCACGCGCATTTCGATCGGAAGGATCCGCGCGCTGCGCTTGAGGCCTGCGATGCGTTCTTGGCTCGCCGTCCGGGCCAAAGCGGTGCGCTCGCCATGAAGGCGGTCGCCCTATGGGAGCTGGGGGAGCACGCCGCGGCGCGAGAGCTGCTCGGCTTCGATAGCTTGATTCGGCGCGTGCGTTGCCCGCCGCCCGCCGGTTTTGCGGACATGAACGCGTTCAATGAGGCCTTGGCCGCCCATATCCGAAGCCATCCGACCTTGCAGGAGGCGCCCGAGAGCTACTCGATGGAGAGGGGCAAGAGCACGGGAGAGTTGTTCCCGGGCCGCGGGCCCGCGATCGCGACATTTCATAAGATGATCGAACGCGCGGTAGACGACTATCGAGAGGCGCTGCCGCGGGGCTCGGATCATCCGTTTATGGCCGATGTTCCGCGCCAAACCAGAACCACGGCGTGGGGGGTGATCCTCGATGCGGGCGCATATCAGGTTCCCCATATCCATCCATCGGCTTGGCTGAGCGGGGTCTACTATGTGCATCTGCCCAGGGCCGTCGACGAGAACGATGCTGCCCATGCCGGGTGGATCGAGTTCGGGCGGCCCTATTGGGACTTCCAGATCCGAGCGGAGCCCGAGACCAGGCTTGTCAAACCCGAGGAAGGGCTGATGCTCCTGTTTCCATCCTATACGTTTCATCGCACGCTTCCGTTCAAAGGCGACGGGGAGCGTATCAGCATCGCCTTCGACGTGTTGCGCCCGGAGTGAGCGCTCGCCGCTCAGCCCCGATCCAGCTTCGCGAACAGGAGCCAGAAGAAGCCGCCGAGGATCGGCAGTGTGACGGCCAGAATGATCGTCGACAGCGAGAAGATGATCGGCACTTGCGACTGGTGCGACGCTGTCATGGTCCAGTTGTAGATCGGCATCGTCGTCTCCGAGCCGCGCAGGAAGATCGAGCGCAGCAGCTCGTTGAAGGAGAGCAGAAAGCCGAAGATGCCGGCGCCGACGATGCCGGGGCGCAGGATCGGGAACTCGATATCCCAGAAGCGGCGCCAGCCGGTGGCGCCCAAGTCCTGGGCGGCCTCCAGCAGGCGGTGGTCGAAGCGGGTCGCGATGATCAGCACGAGCAGGAGCGAGAACGGCAGCGACCACACCATGTGGCCGAGGAAGATCGACCAGAGCCCGAGCCGGAGGTCGAGGAAGGAGCGGACCGAGATGAAGAGCGCCGCACCCATGGTGAGCCCCGGCACGAAGAGGGGGATGAGCGCGATCAGGATTACCCCGCCCGGCTTGCGCATCCGGGGCATGGCGCGGCCCACGGCGGTCGCCACGATCATGCAAACGATGCCGACCACCACGCCCATGGCGATGCTCTCGTAAAGCGGCTCCCCCCACTTGTTGAACGCGCCCATGAGCTCGTCGTAGTGCTCCATGGTGAGCGGGTAGGGGATGCCCGAGAGCGGCCGGCCGCTGAACGACATCACCGCCAGCCAGACCAGCGGGATGTACATCAGCAAGATGACAATCAGCCCGAGCCACTTGGCGATCGCGGTCCAGAGCCGCCACGCCGAAAGGCGCCGCCAGAAGAGCGCACCGCCGTGGCCGATCTGGTCGTCGATGGTCGCCGCCATCCTGTGCTGCGTCCGCTCGCTCATCGTCTCACCGCCTCAACGTCTGGAAGACGTCGCCGATGGAGCCGAGCCGCCGCGTCGCCAGGATCAGCAGCGTGAGCAGCAGCGCCAGCACGATGATGACGAAGACCGAGAGCGCGGCCGCGGTCGGGTACTTCAGATTCCGAATCGCGGCCTCCACCGATGGCCCAAGCAGGTTGACGAAGCCGCCGCCCAGCATCTCCGGCTCTACCCAGGTCGCCATGAGCGGCACCATGGTGAACACGGCGCCGGCGACGATGCCCGGCAGCGAGAGCGGCAGGATGATGAAGAAGAGCGTGTGCAGCTTGCTCGCGCCGAGGTCGCGGCTCGCCTCCAGGTAGTGGTCGTCGATGAGGCTCACGACCAGGAAGATGGGGAACACCATCGTCGGGAAGTAGGGCGCGAGCATCCCGAAGTGGACCGCGAATTCCGAAAACAGCATCCATTCCATGGGCTCGCTGATGATGCCGAGCTCCATGAGGACCGTGTTGATGATGCCGTTCTTGCCCAGGATGGCGCGCCAGATGATCGTGCGCGAGGAGGGGTCGAGGAAGAACGGGATGGTGAGCAGCGTGATGATGATCGCCTTGGTCACCTTCGACTTGCAGGTCTTGGCGAGCCACAGCGCGAAGGGGAAGGCGATCAGGAACTCGACCACCGTCATCACGAGCACGACGCGGAGCGTGCGGACCGCCGCGATCCAGCGGCCGGAATCGATCAGCGAGTTCCATGTCTTGAACGAGGCGTCGTAGGACACCTGGTAGTTCTTCATCTCGAAGAACGAGTGGGCGACCATGACCAGCAACGGCAGGATGACGATGACCACCCACGCGGCGACGAATACCGGCACCACCCAGTTGCCCGAGAACATCCGGGTGTAGCCGGCGCGGAGATCGTCGAGGAAGCCGCTTCCCGCCGAGTCAGTCATCGCTCGCCGACAAAGAAAGAGCCCCGGCGCGCCGTGCGAAGGTGTTCGCGGGGCGCACCGGGGCTGTCGTCACATCGCGAATGGCGCGGTCAGGCGTTCAGGAACCGCTGCCACTCCTCTTCCATGACATCGGAGTTCGGCGCCGCGGGCTTGCCGAAGAAGGGCTTCTCGAACTTCTTGTTGACCTTGACCTCGGTCCACTTGAGCTCGTCGATCTGCTCCTGCGGCCAGCCGTTGTCCTCCGCGTACTTGACGCCGAGGTCCATGTTGGGCCCGGCGTAGCCACGCTGGATCGCCTGGTAGGCACGGTACTCGCCGGTCATGTAGTAGTTGAGCACCTTGTAGATGTTGTCGACATTGTCGCGCTCGCCGGCCTTGGTGTGCATGTAGGCGCCGTGGCCCCACTTGTAATAGCCCTCGACCGTGAAGGCGTAGATCACCGTGCCGGGGCCGAGGATGTTGTTGGCCTCCTTGGTGGCCGGCTCCCAACAGTTGATCAGGTCGATCTCCTTGTTGCTGAGCAGCTGCACCTGCTCCTCGAAGGCTGCGTGGAGTGAGCGGAACTGCCCGGCACGCTTGCGGTCGGCCGCGAAGTCCGCGACCACGCGGGCCTCCTCGCCGGTCATGTTGGCGACGTCTTCGATCTCGGCCCGGCCGTTCGCCTTGAGGTAGAGGCCGACCTCGGGGCTCGACAGCAGCCAGCTGCGGTCGAGCGAGACGCGGCCCTTGGTGTCCTCGTCCTCGAACATCTTGCTCCAGGGGATCTCGTCGAGACCCTCCGGGTTGGCGCCGATGGCCTCGGGGAAGTAGCCGAAGCTGTCCGCATTTCCGATGACGGGCACGCCGTACTGGTTGCCGTCATAGTCCTGCAGCAGGTCGGTGCGCTTCCAATCGTCGGAGGTTCGCCCCCAGAGCTCGAGGTTCGGGTGATCCTCGATGACGGTAGCGTAGTAGCCTTGGGGACCCAGGATGTCCTCGGTCCCGCCGTCGAAGATGAAGATATCGTGAGTCTCGCCGAGATCGTTCGAGATCACGTCCCGCATGTAGGTGCCGATGTCGGCGTTGGTCCCGGTGAATTCCATCGTGATGCCGATGGCCTTCTCCATGATGGACCAGTCCTTGAGCTGCGACGTGGTGACGCCGTAGCCCTTGACCGTCGTGGACGCCGCCTGCGCCACGCGCGTCGTTGCCAGCGATCCAGCGGCCGCCAGAGTCGCGGCAGCCGCCGTGCCCTTAAGCACGTCGCGGCGCGATATGTCCGGAATACGCAACTTTTCGCTCATGCTCAGCCTCCCACTCCTCCAGAAATCCATTTCTCGGCGCCCCGAACCGGCGCGGCCCGCTACGGTCCCCGGCTCGGTTCCCATGACAACTCCGAGCCGCACTATACACGGATGGAGTACCGCAATTCCATGGCCGACCAATGAGATCGTTGCGCCGCACGGGGCAGCGGTGCGCGCGGGCGGGTGGTGCCCCTCCTCGCCAAAGACTTCTGGCCGTTCTACCTGCTGGCCAGAGCGCTGGGGCCGGTAGGATTGTCGGTCTGGCAGTTCGGGAAAGCGAAGCTTGAGGTTGTCGTACTAGAGCTCGCCCGGCACGCCTTGCCACGCCTCGAAGGCCGCGACGTGGCCGCGCAGGAAGTTGCTCATGCCGGCGTCGAGCTAGAAGCGCAGGAAGAGCCGCTGCGAGTAGTTCAGCACCATCACGAAGGCCACCAGGTGGCACTCCGCGCGGCCGATCCCCACGTGCCGAAGTGGGCCCAGTCGACCTGGTCCTGCTCGCCGGGAAGGGTCTTGAGGCGCAGATAGGACTCGGCCGCTCGCGGGCGACGAGGCGGCGGAAGTGGCTCTGCCTCCCTCGATAGTCGGCGGCGGTGATCAGTTTTCGGAGCTTGGCGGAGCCCGTGACGTTGGTGCGCTCGCCCACATTGACGAAGGTGCTGCCGTCGTCGCCGCTCTCAAAGGGCTCCAGCCCGGCGAGGCGGAGCTTGGGCGTGCTCTCGGGCACCGCGCGCGGAGGATGAACCGCGACGGCGTCGACGATACAGCCGGTGTTGCGCTGTGGAGAGGATCAACGGCCTCCCGACGACAGCTTCAACTTCGAGAGCCGCTACATCCTCGGGCCGGCCAGATTGATGGGTCGTCTCAGTCAGCCGCGGGCAGTGATTATGCTGCTGCGAGCGCTGAAATTGTTCTACGACCGGCTCAATGAACCTCTTCGGGTTGCTGTGAGCCGGTCGGATCGTAAGCGAGGTTGGGCGCGAGCCACGCCTCGGTCTCCTCGATGGATGTCTCCTTGCGGCTCGCGTAGTCCACCACTTGGTCGCGGCCGAGCTTGCCGACGCCGAAATACGTGCTCTCCGGATGGCTGAAATAGAGGCCGCAGACCGACGATGCGGGCCACATGGCGCAGCTCTCGGTTAGCTTTAGCCCGGTGCGGGTCTCGGCCTCGAGCAGCGCGAAGATCGTACGCTTCTCGCTGTGGTCGGGGCAGGCGGGATAGCCGGGAGCCGGCCTGATGCCGCGATAGCGCTCTCCGATCAGCTCGTCGTTCGCCAGCGCCTCGTTGGGCGCGTAGCCCCAGAGTGCCTTGCGCGTGCGCTCGTGCAGGAACTCCGCGAAGGCCTCCGCCAGCCGGTCCCCGAGGGCCTTGACCATGATGGCGCCGTAGTCGTCGAGGGCCTGCTCGTGCGCCTCCGCCAACCGCTCCACGCCGTCTCCCATGGTGACCGCGAAGCCGCCGACATGGTCGTCCACGCCCGAGTCCCGAGGCGCCACGAAGTCCGCCAGCGCGCGGTTGGGGCGCTCGTGCGTGCGTGACATCTGCTGGCGCAGCGTGCGGAGCGTGGCGACCGGTCGCGCGCGGCCGCCGTTCGCGAACAACTCGATGTCGTCGTCCTCGCTGCAAGCCGGCCAAAAGCCGACGACGCCGAGCGGTGCGAACGCGCCCTCGGCGACGATCTTCTCCAGCATGGCGTTCGCATCGTCGAACAGCGACCGAGCCGCTTCACCGACCGTCTCGTCGTCGAGGATCGCCGGATAAGTGCCGGCGAGTTCCCAGCTTCGGAAGAAGGGCGTCCAGTCGATATAGGGGATCAGGTCGGCCACCCCGATATCGGCGATGGTGCGCACGCCGGTGAAGCTGGGCGCCGGTGCCCGGTAGCGCGACCAGTCGAGCCGCGCCCGGTTGGCCCGCGCCTCGGCGAGCGAGAGCATGCGCCTGCCCGCCTGCCCGCGCCCGTGGGCCGCCCGCATCTCGTCGTAGCGTTCCCTGATTTCAGCGGCGAAGGCCTGGCGCCGCTCCGGGCTGACCAGGGTGCCAGCCACGCCCACCGCCTTCGATGCATCCGTCACATGCACCACCGCGCCGCTGTAGGCGGGCGCGATCTTCACCGCCGTATGCATGCGGCTCGTGGTGGCGCCGCCGATCATCAGCGGCAGGTCCAGGCCCTGGCGCTCCATCTCCGCGGCGAGCCGGCACATCTGGTCGAGGCTCGGTGTGATCAGCCCCGAGACCCCGATCAGGTCTGCGTTTTCGCTGCGGGCGGTGTCGAGGATCTGCGCCGCCGGCACCATGACGCCGAGGTCGATCACCTCGAAGTTGTTGCAGCGGAGAACTACGCCCACGATGTTCTTGCCGATGTCGTGCACATCGCCCTTGACCGTGGCGGTGACGATCGTGCCGGAGGCTTTGGGCGCGGCCCCGCCCTCGCGCTTTTCCGCCTCGATGAAGGGCACGAGATGGGCGACCGCCTGCTTCATCACGCGAGCGCTCTTGACTACCTGCGGCAGGAACATCTTGCCGGCGCCGAACAGGTCGCCAACGACGTTCATGCCGTCCATCAGAGGCCCTTCGATCACCGCAAGCGCGCGGTCGGCTGCCAGCCGCGCCTCCTCGGTGTCGTCGACGATGTGATCGGCGATGCCGTGGACCAGCGCGAAGCGGAGCCTGCCGTCGACATCCTGGTCGCGCCAGGCGTCCGCATCCTCGTGCCGCGCAGCACCGGCGCCCGCGTCGCGGTAACGCTCGGCGATCTCCAGCAAGCGCTCGGTGGCGTCCGACCGGCGGTTGAGCAGCACGTCCTCGACCGCGTCTCTCAGCGCCTCGGGGATGTCCTCGTAGACCGCGAGCTGGCCCGCGTTGACGATCCCCATGTCCATGCCCGCGCCGATCGCGTGATAGAGGAAGGCCGCGTGCATCGCCTCGCGCACGGTGTTGTTGCCGCGGAACGCGAACGAGATGTTCGAGACCCCGCCCGAGACATGGACGTGCGGCCAGCGCGCCTTGATGGCGCGGGCGGTCTCGATGAAGGCGCGGGCGTAGTCGTCGTGCTCCTCGATGCCGGTGGCGACGGCGAAGATGTTGGGATCGAAGATGATGTCGGCAGGGGCGAAGCCGGCGCGCTCGGTGAGCAGGCGATAGGCGCGCTCGCAGATCGCGAGCTTGCGCTCGGGCGTCTCGGCCTGTCCCTGCTCGTCGAAGGCCATGACCACCACGGCCGCGCCGTAGCGCCTCACCAGCCGGGCCTGCGCGAGGAAGGGCTCCTCCCCCTCCTTGAGGCTGATGGAGTTGACCACAGGCTTGCCCGCGACCGCTCGCAAGCCCGCCTCGATGGCGGGCCAGTGGGAGGAATCGATCATCACGGGCACGCGCGCGATATCCGGCTCGGCCGCGATTAGGTTGAGGAAGCGGGCCATGGCGGCCTCGCCGTCCAGCATCCCCTCGTCCATGTTGATGTCGATGATCTGGGCGCCGTTCTCCACCTGCTGGCGCGCCACCTCGAGCGCGGCAGGGTAGTCGCCGGCGGTGATCAGCTTGCGGAATCGGGCCGAGCCCGTGACGTTGGTGCGCTCGCCCACATTGATGAAGGTGCTGCCGTCCTGGGCGCTCTCGAATGGCTCCAGCCCAGCCAGGCAAAGTCTGGGTGCGGCCTGGGGCGGGACGCGCGGCGAATGACCCGCGACCGCGTCGGCGATGGCGGCGATGTGAGCAGGGGTGGTGCCGCAGCAACCGCCCACCAGGTTGACCAGGCCCGCCTCGGCCCACTCGCCCAGCTGCGCGGCGGTCTCGTCCGGCGTCTCGTCGTAGCCGCCAAACTCGTTGGGAAGGCCGGCATTGGGGTAGGCGCTGATCCGCGTCTCGGCGATCCGTGCCAGATCGGCGAGGTGCGGGCGCATGTCGGCCGCGCCGAAGGAGCAGTTGAGCCCGATGCTGAAGGGCGCCGCATGGGCGAGCGTCAGCCAGAAGGCCTCGACGGTCTGGCCATTGAGCATGCGGCCCGCCCGGTCGGTGACCGTGCCCGAGATGAGGATGGGCAGCCGCGTGCCGGAAGCTTCGAACATCTCGTCCAGCGCGACCAGGGCCGCCTTGGCATTCAGCGAATCGAAGATCGTCTCCAGCAGGATGAGATCGACCCCACCCTCCACCAGGGCTTCGGCCGCCTCGCAGTAGGCGGCGCCCAGCGTAGCGAAATCGATGCCGCGCTTGCCCGGATCGTTCACGTCCGGCGAGACCGAAAGAGTCTTGTTGGTCGGGCCGAGCACGCCCGCGACGAAGCGGGGGCGCTCGTCGGTGGCAGCGTCATCGGCGGCGTCGCGCGCGATCCGGGCGCCGGCGAGATTGATGGCGCGCACGGCGTCGCTGAGGCCGTAGTCCTCCTGGGACACCCGGTTCGCGTTGAAGGTGTTGGTGGTGACGATATCAGCGCCGGCCTCAAGGAATCTCGCATGAATGTCGCGGATGACCTCCGGCCGGGTCACTGAGAGCAGGTCGTTGTTGCCGGCGAGCTCGTGGTCGTGGTCGGCATAGAGCGTGCCGCGAAAATCGGCTTCGCCCAGCCCGTGGCGCTGAATCATGGTGCCCATGGCCCCGTCTAGCAGTAGTACGCGCCGGGCCGCGGCGGTTTCGAGCGCAGCACAGCGCGAGGCGCGCCGGCCATCGCCCGAAGTGTCGATCTGCGAGTGTCGGTCGTCCTGTCTCGCCGCGGTCACGGGCCGCCCCTGTGGCCCACCGCACGAAAATGCCCACCGCGGCTGAAGCCGGGCGGGCCCCAACGCTTTAGCCGCATTTGTAAAGCGCCCGCAAGCTGTCGCTCAAATCGGCGCTATGGAGCGTTACCTATGGGCGCCGGGTCGTCCTGTCAAGAGGCGGGCGGAAGAGCACCGCCGTCAACGAACCGGTTGCGAAGCTGCCGGTCAGGTGATGCACAGCCGGATGGCGGTCGTATCCCAAGGTTACATCGTTGAGGGAAAAGGCCGCTGTCATGGCAGCCAACCCCTTGCCTAGGCCGCGGCGTCCCGGAGCAAGGCGGCAAGGCCACCGGCCCGGAGACGTCGAGCGACCACACCACTGCTGAGGAGCGAGACGGCGCGCCCGAGCCGCGCCTCATCCGCGGACCCGTTGATCCTCATCGGCCTACGCATTGATGGGAAAATCCAACATCTATGTCTCCGAGCCGGGTACGACGCCGCGCGGTAGACTCACGACGTGGTCCGCGATTTCGCCCGGCCGTGTGAACCACACATGCCCACTGTCAACGTGCGTCCGAATATGCTGAAGCGCGCGTCGGAGCTGGACCAACCGGAATGGCTGTCCGACGACAGGCGTATGGAGCGAGATTGCGCAGACGAGCGGCTGTTGTGCCGATTGACGCAGCATTTCGTCGAACTGATCGACGATCAGGCCGGTAAAGTCAGCGGCCGTATGATGGCGGGTGAGCATGGCTGGCGCGTCATTGATCTCAACCGGATACGGCATCGCCAATAGCGGACCGGCACGCGTCGCGAGCCAGACCGGTTGGTCATCCAGCGGCCAATCGAGAACGTAGGAATAGCCTGCCTCCTTGAGCAGGTCGGGGGTGATCCCCGTTTCCGAAATTCACGGACCCAGCCAACCCCGTGGCGTATAGCCTTCATGTCGAGCGATCGTTGCGGTCGTCTCGGCGATCAGTGCGCGCTCGGCTGCTTCGTTGAGATCGCCCTGGCGTTCCGAATTCGTCCGACCGTGCGCGACGATCTCGTCACCACGTGCCCGAGCGCGATCGAGAATCTGTGGCGCATAGTCATAGACTGCAGAGTTGACCAGAAGGCAGGCCGGAATTTGCAATTCGTCGAAAAGATCGAAGAGTCTCCAGATGCCGACGCGCAGGCCGTAATCGCGCCAGGCAAAGTTCCTCATATCGGGCTGAGGTGTCGTATAGGACGGCGTATGACCGAGCCCCTCGCCGAAATGAAAGTGCTCCACATTGACGGCGACGTAGAAGGCAAGCCGCTTGCCACCGGGCCATTCGTAATGCGGTCGGCCAGAGATGGGACTATAGCGGTAGCGGCCGTGCGTTTTGAGGATCATTGCAGTTCACGCTCCGCCTGCTCGAACCAGCTAATTGCACGCGCAAGATGGGCCTCACCCCAGGTCGCAATGAACTTCTGCGTGCCGTGGTCAACGGGGTCGCGAAGCGCCGCGAGACGTTGTTCGACATAGGCCTGGGTGAACGAGATGCGGCAAAGCACGGTGATCATGAGAACGACCTAAAGATTGAGGACGCACGCCCCGCCGCGTCGGCAATCGCACCAAGCGTTGCGGAAAGCGCCGGAACACGAAGAGCGCCCGGATGAATTGGAAGGTCCGTGCACGGGATCGGCGATCGGGCAAGGCGGGACGACGCGCATGTTCAGAACTCCCCCTCAAGGCGCTTGTATCCCTGAACGAGGGAGTTGTTGGTGCGCACGACGTCCTCCGAGAACGCGGAGGCATCGGCGGTGACCTTCGGTATGGCGGCGAGGTCGGTGTGGGGTCCGATACGCTGTGTGGAGGGGACGCAGAGCCCGGCCGGCAGGTCACAGCCATCGACCACCGCGTTGTGGCCCACAACACAGCCTTCGCCCACCGCGCAGTCGAAGAGCACGCTGTTGAAGCCGATGAAGGCACTGTCGCCGACCGCGCAGGGGCCGTGGACAATCGCGCGATGTGCGATCGACGTCCGCTCGCCGATGGTGACCGCCGCTCCGGACTTGGAGTGGATGACCACGCCGTCCTGAATGTTCGAGTGCGCACCGATGACGATGGCCTCCATATGGCCGTGTGCGTCCACCTCGTCGGCGCGGATCACGGCATAGGGTCCGATGAAGACGTTCGCATGGACGACCACGCGCCCACAGAGAATGGCCGTTGGATCGACAAAGGCGCTGTCATGGACAACCGGGAGATCGCCGCGTGGGTTCTTGCGGATCATTCGGCCGGCGATTCCGTTTTCATGGCTGACATGGATTGAAGGCAGCGGGGACATCGCGGCATTGGCCTATCTGGCCTTTTGCCAAGCCGGGCCATCGGCCCGATCCTGAACCACCACGCCGAGGCCAGCGAGTTCGTCGCGGATCCGATCCGCGGTGGCGTAGTCTCGTGCCGATCGAGCGGCCAACCGTGCCTCAACCAGTCGCCGGATCCTTGCCATCTCTCCGTCTTCTCCGGTGGGCTGTCCGAACCAAACCGCGGGATCCTCTTGCAGCAGGCCGAGCAGACCGCCGGCTTCGCGCAAGGCCGCTTTGTAAGCGGCACGTTCCGCCGCGGTCGTTGCCCGGCGCGCCGCCTTTGCTGTTCGGAAGAGTTCGGCGATTGCTCTTGGAAAATTCAGATCGTCCTCAAGGGCCGTCACGAACGCGTCCAGCAGGCCGAGCGGACAGGCAATATCGGGAGCATCGCCGAGATCGCGGAGCACGCCGTAAAGACGGTCGAGACCATGCCGCGCCTGAGCGAGTCCGTCCGTGCTCCAGTCGAGCGGCTGGCGATAGTGCGCTCCCAGCAGCGCGAAGCGGATGGCCTCACCCGGCGCCTCGTCGAGGAGATCGCGGACGAGAAGCACGTTGCCGAGCGACTTCGACATCTTCCGCCCCCGGACGGTGACGAAGCCGTTGTGGACCCAATGTCGGCAGTACGGCTCTCCGTCATGGGCGCAGGTGCCTTGGGCGATCTCGTTCTCGTGGTGCGGAAAGATCAGGTCTTGACCGCCGCCATGAATGTCGATCGACGCCCCCAGATGCCGCTTGATCATGGCCGAGCATTCGATATGCCAGCCGGGTCGCCCGCGGCCCCAGGGGCTCTCCCAGCCCGGCAGGTCTGGGGTCGAGGGCTTCCAGAGGACGAAGTCCGCCGGGTCTCGCTTGAAGGGGGCCACTTCCACCCGCGCACCGGCGATCATCTCATCGCGATTGCGGCCAGAGAGGGCGCCGTAAGCCGAAAACGAGGGCACATGGAACAGGACATGCCCCTCGACCGCATAGGCATGACCCCGCGCGATCAGCCGCTCCACCATGCCGATGATCTCGGCGATATGCTCCGTCACGCGCGGCTCAAGGTCCGGCGTCAGGACCCCGAGCGCGGCCATGTCGGATTGGTAGGCCTCGATATAGCGATCAGTGACGAACGAGATCGTCTGGCCGGCCTCCTTCGCGGCGGCGTTGATCTTGTCGTCGACATCCGTGAAGTTGCGGGCGTAGACGACCCGCCCGAAGCGCCGCTTCAGGAGGCGATACAGAACGTCGAACACGACCGCCGGGCGGGCATTGCCGATATGGGCGAAGTTGTAGACGGTCGGCCCGCAGACATACATCGTGACGTGATCGGGGTTCGCCGGCGCGAACGGCTCCTTCGTTCGCTTCAAGGTGTTGGTCAGGCTCAGCGTCATCTTCGCGCCTCGAACATTGCGATGTCGCTGTCGCCCGCCTCGACGGGCAGGATTTTCGGCTGCCGGATGGTGCAGCAGAGGCAGCCGCTCGACATCTCGATGACGACGTCATCTTTGCTGTGCGTCACGAGGTCGTGGTCGAGGCCGGTCTCGCCGAACTCGTTGATGAGCACGAGTGTCCGGCTCAGCGCGGGTTGCTGGATCAGATAATTGAGGACAGTCGTCTTGCCGCTGCCCAAGAACCCGGTCAGCACCGAGATCGGCAGACGCTGCGATGATCCGTCGAGATTCCAGCTTTCCATGGCCCCCCTCTTGCCCATTCAGGCCGCGCCGGCCGCGATGCAACTCGCGCAGGTGCCCTCCACCTCGACCACGCGTCGCGTCACCCGGTACCCCAGGACGGCGGCATCCTCGGCAAGCAGCTGCTCGACCCGCAAATCCTCCGATTCGGCCGACGCCCCGCAGTTGCTACAAATGAAGAACAGGCAATCATGCCGGCGCTCCGGATGCGCGCAGGGGACGTAAGCATTCCGGCTTTCGATCTTCGAGACGAGCCCTGGGCCATCAGGAACTCAAGCGCCCGGTAGACGGTGGGCGGCCAGACCGGGCGGGAGCCCCGAAGCTTGAAGGCTTCGATCAGTTCATAGGCGCCCGTCGGGCGACCGCTCGCCCAGAGCAGTTCCAGTATCTGGCGCCGCAGCTCTGTAAGCTGTACCCCGCGCGCTGCAGAGGGACATCGCCAGCGCAGCCCGTTCAGCCGGCGCATGCTGCCCGCGGCAGTTGGAATCGCTGCAGGGCCGAGGCTGGGTCGACGGGAGCGTCATCGGCTTGATCTCTATTGCGCTTTGAATACGAAACGCTATAACGTTGCGTTAATCGATTGCAAGCGCCCAGCCCCCTTGGAAGCCGGGCGTGGCCGCCGGAAAGGGTTTGTCATGGACACAGCGGTGGTCGGAAGCCCCAGGAGCGGCTCCGATGGCTCCTGACAAATCCGTTCCGGCAGCCGTCGCCGCCTTGGCTGCCCGGACGACGGTCGAGCAGGTCGAGGAAGGCCTCGCCTCGGCACCCAAATTCGACGCCGACGGACTGATCCCCTGCATCACGACCGACGCCAACACGGGCGAAGTGTTGATGCTGGGCTACATGAATGGCGAGGCTCTACAGCGAACGATCGCGACCGGCGAAGCGCACTACTGGAGCCGAAGCCGCCAGTGCCTTTGGTGCAAGGGCGCGACCAGTGGCCTCGTCCAAGAGGTTGTCGAGATGCGCATCGACGACGACCAGGACGCCGTCTGGCTGCGCGTCCGGGTCGCCGGTTCGGGCGCCAGTTGTCACGTCGGATACCGTTCCTGCTTCTACCGGTCGGTTGAGCTCGGCGTCTACTCCGATGGACCTGCGCGGCTCGTGTTCACGGAGTCGCGGAAATCATTTGATCCGAAGGACGTCTACGGTGACGCGCCGAATCCGACGCGGCTTTGAAGGTCTCCAACGAGCCACGCGGCGCTCCCACGCCCGAGGCGCCCGTGCCCGCCGGCTGCTCGTTCTGGGCATTGGTTGCGAGGCAGAGCCTGACCGCGTCTGCTGCCGACCACCCTCGAGCAATGCGGCAAGGGCGACGTCACGGCGAAAGGCGCGGTCGCCGGTGTTCAGACCGGCCGCTTTCCTCAGCTCTACGCGGCGCTCGCACCCAGCGCCCCCGACGTCGCAATCACGCTCTGAAGAATTGCCATGACCCAGCCCCTGGAACGACCCACTCTGCCCGTCACCGTACTTTCCGGCTTCCTCGGCGCCGGCAAGACCACGCTGATGAACCACATCCTTAACAACCGCGAAGGCAAGCGCGTCGCGGTCATCGTCAACGACATGAGCGAGGTGAACATCGACGCCGATCTCATCCGTGACGGCGGCGCAGATCTGAGCCACACCGAAGAGACTCTGGTCGAAATGACCAATGGCTGCATCTGCTGCACGTTGCGCGATGACCTTCTCAAAGAGGTGCGTCGGCTCGCTCAGGATGGCCGGTTCGACTACCTTCTCATCGAATCGACCGGCATTTCCGAGCCGCTGCCCGTAGCGGCCACCTTCAACTTCCGGACGGAAGAGGGCGAGAGCCTGAAGGATGTCTCGCGCCTCGATACGATGGTGACCGTGGTCGATGCCGCAAACCTCCTGCGCGACTACGCATCAACCGATTTCCTCAAGGACCGGGGCGAGGCGCTGGGCGAGGAGGACAACCGCGCGCTGGTCAATCTGCTCGTCGATCAGATCGAATTCGCCGACGTCATCATTCTGAACAAGATCGATGCGGCAAGGCCCGAACAGCTCGATGCTGCGCGCAAGATCATCCGGTCGCTCAACACCGATGCGGAACTCATCGAGACCAGCATGTCCCGTGTGTCGCTGGACAAGGTGCTGAACACCGGCCGGTTCGACCATGACAAGGCGCAGGAACACCCGCTTTGGTTCAAGGAGCTATACGGCTTCGCCGAGCACAAGCCGGAGACCGAGGAATATGGGGTGCGCAGCTTCGTGTATCAGGCACGCCGTCCCTTTCATCCCGAGAAATTCCACGCCTTCATCAACTCGTCGTGGCCGGGGGTCATTCGTGCCAAGGGGCGCTTCTGGCTGGCCAACCGTCCTGAATGGGTCGGCGAGTTGAGCCAGGCCGGCGCGCTTGTCCGCCACAGGGCCGTGGGCTTCTGGTGGGCGAACGCCCCCAAGGAACACTGGCCCGATCACCCGGAATGGCGTCGGAACATCGCCGAATCCTGGGATCCCGTCTACGGAGACCGCCACCAGGAAATCGTTTTCATCGGCACTGACATGGACGAGGCCGCGATCCGACGCCGGCTCGACGCCTGCCTTGTCGGCGATGCAAACGCCAAAGCCATGCAGCCTGCTGCCTGGAAAAAGCTCAAGGATCCGTTCCCAGCCTGGAAGCGGGCCGAGCCGTCATGACCGTTCCGTCGGTATCCCTGGAAGGTGAGTCCGTTAGGACCTCCGCCACGTTGGGCGTGGGCATCGCGACGTGCGACGCAGCGCAAGGCCTCGCCGCCATCAACAAGCCCGACATGGAGCTCGTGATCTGGCGGCGCGCGCTTCCCATGTGCCTGCAGACCTGGCTCGACCGAATGGATGCTTCGTGTCTACCTGACCTGCGTATTCTTGTCCGGCCCGGCGACCTTCGACGTGCGGTGGAACCGCATTTGGACGAAATTGGTATGCCTGCCGGAGACATGCGCGACCTGCTGGTCGGGGACGTCGATGATCTCGTCTCGGCTTTTGCTGGCATCGCCCGAAGTGATCTCGTTGATGTAAGGCTGGCGCGCGTCAGCCACGATTCTTGCTGGAAGTTCCACCGGGACTACGTGGAGGCGCGCCTCCTGACAACGTACCGCGGTCCCGGCACCGAGTGGGTCCAACCGATCCACGCCGAGCGGGCATTGCGCGCACAGAAGCGGTTCAAAGAACCGTTAGAGCACATCCGTGGCAACGACGTGGCGATATTCAAGGGAAACTGCGCCGGACCAGGCAGCGGAATCGTGCACCGCTCGCCGCCCATCGCGGGCACTGGCTGCACGCGATTGCTGCTCGCCCTCAACAAGCGATCGGACGCATCTCCGGAGCCGTGGCCGAGAGGCGTTGAGCACGAGACGCTACCATCATGAATGTTGAGCTACCGACCATTTCGGTATGCACGCGCTGTCGACCGCAGGGCTGGCCAGACACTGCAAACCGCGAGCGCCCTGGCGCGGTGCTGGCGAGTACATTGCAACTGTCCCTATCTGATGCAGTATTGCCGCCGCCTTTCAATCTGCGCCGCGTACGCTGCATGAGTCAGTGTTTGCGCCCCTGCGTTATTGCGTTCTCGCATCGCGACCGATTCACATACCTGTTCGGCGACCTGGATCCGGCACGCCACGTCGACGATATTCTCGTAGCAGTCCGGATGTGGCTGTCGCGAAGCGATGGGTTCGTGGAGCGTAACAAGCGGCCCCCGAGCATGCGAAGCGGCATCCTGGCGCGTATTCCGCCGCTCGATTGCACCCACGAATTGATAGAGGGCCAGACTCCCTTCTCCTGAACCGATGCGGGCTAGGCGGGTGGGTGCGCTTCAGCAAGAATTCCATTGGCTCCCGCCGGCAAAATAGATGCCGCCAGAAACTGGGTTCATGGATCGTGAATAGTGATCGTCGACCGTTTCATTCGTGTTCCAATGGCGTGCGCTGTCCGAGCTTCACCAGGCGCCGTGCGAGTTCCCGTTCAAGCCGGCTTCGGCGGAACGGTGTGAGCTTGAGCCAGTCTCCGATCTCGGCGGCGGTCCTGCCACAGCCCAGGCACCACCCCGTCTTCGGGTCGAGACGGCAGACGTCGATGCATGGGGATTGCGCGCGTCTTGCCTTCCGTCTCATGGAAGAACCTCGATTGGAGTTCCCTGTTCGCGCTCATGATGGAGTCCGCCAGTCGGAAAGGCTAATTCGACCGACAAAGCCGCCCTCGGTACCGAGTGCGAGATGCTGTCCATCTGCCGACCAGGCGAGCGCGGTCACAGCGCCCTTGCCGGGTCGCTTGACCACAACCGGATGATCGCGGTCGATCTGCACGAGGATGGTGGCACCGTCCTCGTATCCGGCGGCGACAACGTCATGCCGGGGGTGGGCAGCCACCACCGTCACCACACCCTCGAAGCCCCACCCGAGGTCGAGCGCCGCCTTGCCCAGTGGGCCGCCCTTGCCGTGGAATGGCCAACAAACCACGGACTCCGCGCCGCCGGTCGCCAGATATCTTCCCTTCGGCAGCCAGCTCATCGACTTGACCTTCGTCGGGTAGCCAGGCATCTGCATATCGGTGCTGTCGGAGACACGCCAGCCGTGCAGCAAGTTCTCCTGCATTGCGGTGACGATGTATTTCCCGTCCGGGCTCCAGGTCAGACTAAGGTGCGAACCCGACCAGCTAAGTCGTTTGGGTTTCTGCGTGCTGGGCTTCGCCCACCAGAGGCTGACTCCGCCGTAGTGCGCGGCGGCGATCCGCCGCCCTTTCGGGTCGAATGCCAGACCGCCGACCGTGTTTGCATGATCGAACGTTCCAACCGCACTTCCATCTTGCGCGAAAAGGGAAACTGTCTTGCCGAAGACCGCAGCGCATAGTCCGGATGCCCTGCTCACGGCAATCGGCTCGACCCATCGCCCCGTAATGGCTGCGATTTCGGTGGTCTCGCCGTCGGTATCGGTGCTCACCAGCCGAGCATCGTCTCCGCCTGTCAGAACGCGCTGCTCCCCCAGGTCGACGGCCAGCGAAAGACAAGCCCCGTCATGCACGGAAACGAAAGACGGAGGTGTCTCGCTCTCGCTGCTGATGAACGCGACCCGGCCGTCCCCGAGTGCAGCCGCGAGCAGTCCCTCCTCAAGGAACGCGACGCCCACCACATAAGCGTCGAGCGAGCGGCCGGTGCCGATGCGATCGAGCAGCGACGTCTTGTCCAGCTCAGCGGACAAGCTCATGCGATGCAGGCGTCGAACTGCTGACGCAGCTCCAGCTCATCGATGTTTCGTCCGATGAAGACCAAGCGACTCTCTCGTTTCTCGTTAGGGCTCCACGGCTTCGTGAAATTACCTTCCATCAGCATATGGACCGCCTGGACGACAAACTGCTTGTCCTGATCGGCGATCGACAGGATCCCTTTGGTTCGCAGAAAGTCTTGACCACGCTCGGCGAGTAGGCGCTGCAACCACCCTGTGAGGCGGGTTCCGTCCAACGGCCGGTCGGTGCGCAGGCAGACGCTCTTCACGGCATCGTCGTGTTCATGGTCGTCTTCCGAAAGAAAGTCCGGCTCGATCGCCAGGATGCGATCAAGATCGAAGGCTCGGCGCCCCAGAACCGTGTCGAGACCCACCTCGCATCGCTGCGTGCGATGGATAACCGCCGTCGCATTGATCGAACGGATGCGCGTTTCCACCTGCGCCAGCTCATCGGCCGGCACAAGATCCGTCTTGTTGAGAAGGATGACGTCGGCAAAGGCAATCTGTTCCAGCGCCTCATGGCTGTCTTCCAGCCGCCGGACGACATGGCGGGCGTCGACCACCGTTACGATCGAATCGAGCCAGGTCCGTCGCCGAACGTCTTCGTCCACGAAGAAGGTCTGGGCGACGGGCGCGGGATCGGCAAGGCCCGTGGTCTCGATGAGGATTCCATCGAAGCCGTCTTGCCGTTTCATCAAACCGCCAAGGATGCGAATCAGATCCCCGCGTACGGTGCAGCAGATGCAACCGTTGTTCATCTCGAACACTTCCTCGTCGGCGTTGACCACGAGGTCGTTGTCGATGCCGATTTCGCCGAACTCGTTGACGACCACGGCGTATTTCTTGCCGTGCTCCTCGGTCAGGATGCGGTTCAGGAGCGTTGTCTTGCCGGCGCCGAGATAGCCGGTCAGAACGGTAACGGGGATCTGGTTCATGGATTCCGTCTCCTTCAATCTTTGAAGCCGTTCGGTCGCACCCAGCGGCCTCTATTCCGTTCGTAGATGCTGGCTGAAAGCGCTGTTCGGGACACGACCTCATGCGTGGTGTGCCGACCTGTCCCTCTCGTCCCTGGAAGTCCGGCGTCCCGGCTTTCGAAGGCTGCGCCCAGCCTTACGGAGCCAGCGCCTGCGCGAGCGTCATCGCGTTGTGCCGCATCATGTCGAGGTAGGTCGGTGCCGGGCCGTCCGGGCCGGACAGCGCACCGGGATAGAGCGTGCCGCCGATGACGGCTCCCGTCTCGTCGGCGATCTGCCTCAGGAGGCGCGCATCGCCAATGTTCTCGATGAAGACGGCACCAATGCCCCGCTCACGGATCTGTTGGATGAGGCGGGCGACATCCTTTGCGGATGCCTCCGACTCGGTGCTGAGCCCCTGCGGCGCGATGAAGGTCAGCCCATAATCGCCGCCGAAATACTGGAACGCGTCGTGCGAGGTGACGACGATGCGGCGATCGGCCGACAGGGCTGCCATGATCTCGCGGATCTCTGCATCGAGCGCCTCGATCTCGGCGACATAAGCTGCGCGGCTTTGGTAGAAGTCGGCCGCGTTCGCCGGATCGGCCTGAGCCAGAGCGGCAGTGATGTTGTCGACATAGGCTACGGCGTTGCCGAGGCTCTGCCAGCCGTGCGGGTCGAAAGCGCCATGGTCATGGTGGTCGTGGCCTGCCTCGGCATGCGCCTCGTCATCGTGGTCGTCGTCATGATCGTGCATCGCTGTCTCGGCATGCTCCTCGTGCTCGTCGTCATGATCGTGCATCGCTGTCTCGGCATGCTCTTCGTGGCCGTGGTCATCATCATGATCGGCCTCGGCATGGTCATCGTGGTCATCATCATGATCGGCCTCGGCGTGGTCATCGTGATCGTGGTCATGCCCGGCCTCCTCGGCATGCTCTTCGTGGTCGTCATCGTGACCGTGCTCGTCGTCGAACGCGATCGGCTCGATGCCGTCGGTCGCCACCACCCGGATACCGCGAAAGTCCGAAGCGTCGATCAGCCGGTCCAGCCAGCCCTCGAACTGCAGCCCGTTGACGACAAGGATCCTCGCTTCGCTGAGGGCCCGCGCATCGGCGGGGGTCGGCTGGTAGACATGCGTATCCCCGTCGGGGCCGACGAGCGTCGTGAGAGCGACGTGCTCGCCGCCGATCCGCTTCACCATGTCGCCGAGGATCGAGAAGGTGGCGACCACCGGGGTCGGTTTGTCGGCCTCTGCGATGGCCGGAGCGGCGAGCGACAGGGCGAAGAGGGTGGTGGCGGATGTCAGAAGCGTTCTGCGGGTGAGCATTGATACTCCTTTCAGGCTTCGAGATGGCGGCGCGGGAAGGCCCGCCCGGCGAGACCGCCCACCGGTCCGAAGACCAGCGACAGCGCGTAGGCGAGACCCGCGACAAGAATGATTGCCGGCCCGGAGGGCAGGCTGAAGTGGTAGGAGAGAAGAAGGCCGCACAGGCTCGAGAGCATCGCGACCGAGACCGCGACGGCGATCAGGGCGCCGATGCCGACTGCCCAGAACCGCGCGGCGGCGGCGGGAAGGATCATGATACCGACGGCCATCAGCGTGCCGAGCGCGTGAAAGCCGGCTACGAGGTTGAGCACGACGAGAGCAAGAAACGCGAAATGCGTCACGGCGCTGAGCCCGCTCACCGAGCGCAGGAACTGCGGATCCGCGCACTCGAGCACGAGCGGCCGGAACAGGGCCGCGAGCGCGAAGACCGAAATGCTCGCGATGGAACAGAGCAGAGTCAGGGCGTCGTCGTCGAGCGCCAGCACGGTCCCGAAGAGCACGTGCATCAGGTCGACATTGCTGCCTCGGGTGGAAACGATCAGCACGCCCACCGCCAGTGAGATCAGGTAAAAGGCCGCCAGGCTCGCGTCCTCGCGCAGCGCCGTGAATCGGGTCACGAAGCCCGAGAGCAGCGCCACGGCCATGCCTGCGATCAGCCCGCCGATGGTCATCGCCCCGAGCGAGAGGCCCGAGACGAGAAAACCGACGGCCGCACCCGGCAGGATCGCATGGGCCATCGCGTCGCCCGTCAGGCTCATGCGGCGCAGCATCAGGAATACGCCGACCGGTGTCGCGCCGACCGAGATCGCAATGCAGCCCATCAGCGCGCGCCGCATGAAGCCGAAATCGGCGAAGGGCTGGACGAGGAGCTCCCACATCATGCAGCGCTTCGCCCGCATGTATGCGGCGGGCCGACACAGGCCTCGCACATCTGGCGCGCGCGGAACTGGTTCTCGGCCGTCAGCACCCGCGCCGTGGGTCCGTGGGCGACGAGTTCGCGCGCCAGCATCAGCGTGCGGGGGAAGTGAGCCCGTACCGTGTCCACGTCGTGCAAGACGGCGAGCACCGTGCGGCCTTCACCGTGCCAGCGCCGCACCACGCCAATCAGGTCCGCCACCGTTCTCGCGTCGATTGCCGTGAAGGGCTCGTCAAGCAGGACGAGCCGTGCGTCCTGCAGCAGCAGGCGGGCAAAGAGCGCACGCTGTAACTGCCCGCCCGACAGCGACCCGATCGGCCGCTTCTCGAACCCTTCGAGGCCGACCGCGGAAATCGCGTCGGCGACGCGTGAGCGGTGACTGGCCCGCAAGCCCGCAAAGCCGCCGATCTCCCGCCAGAGGCCCATCGCCACGAGGTCGGAGACTACGATCGGAAAAGACCGGTCGACGTCCGATTGCTGCGGCAGGTAGGCGATGTCGTCCCGCGCGACCCCGCCGAAGGCGATCCGTCCTTCGAGCGGGCGGAGTGAGCCGGTCACCCCCTTCAACACCGTGGATTTACCGGCCCCGTTGGGTCCGACGATGGCCGTCAGGCTGCCCTCGGCGATCTCGCCGTGCAGGCGATGCACGGCCGGATGCCGGTCGTAGCCGAGGCTCAGGTCCTGAAACTTGAGGGCATAGGTCATGGTCCACCCGGCGTGGACGTCGCCCAGAAGAACGCGCCCCAGAGCGCGGCAACGATCAGGGCCGCCCCGAGCAGTCGCGGGCCGGCGCCGAGCGGCAGCAGCCGGATCGAAGGCGTGTGCCGCGTTCTCATGTCAGCGCTCCCTGCCGAGCGGCGGCGCCTGCGTCCGGCCGCCGAGACGATCCATCCGGATACCGGCTCTCCATAGGCGGAGCTCCTCGCTCCCGTCTACGCCGCGCCGGCTTCTGCGCACTGTGCACACGTGCCCTGGACCTCGACCATTCGACGTGTCGCGACGAACCCGAGGACGGCGGCATCCTCGGCAAGCAGTCCTCCGATCCGCGGATCCTCGAGCTCAACCGATGCCCGGCAGCCGCTGCAGATGAAGAACAGGCAATCGTGGTCGCGCTCGGGATGGGCGCACGGGACGTAGGCGTTCAGGCTTTCGATCCTGGAAACGAGGCCCTGCGCCATCAGGAACTCAAGCGCCCGGTACACGGTCGGCGGTCCGACGGGCCGCGAATCCCTGAGCTTGACCGCTTCGATCAGTTCGTAGGCGCCCGTCGGCCGACCGCTCGCCCAAAGCAACTCCAGGACACGCCTCCGCAGCTCTGTCATCTTTACGCCGCGCCCCTCGCAAATTGATACCGCGAGCGCGACCCGTTCGCGTGCCGAGTGCCGCCCGCGGCAATCCAGATCGGTGCTTGGCCGGGGTCGGGTCGGCGGTTTCGTCATCGCCTGTCTCACCTTGCGGTACAGGAAAGATACATTATAACATTTCGCACTGTTTCGCAAGAGAGCCGCTATCCGGGGCGGCCAGACATCGATGAAAGGCCGGGATATGGACAGTATAGTTGCCGAGCTTCGAACCTCGACCTCATCGCGCACCGGATCGGGAGCACGCCGTCGGCCGCGTCGCGCCGAGGCCGAGGCCGCCGTTCGCACGCTGATCGAGTGGGCCGGGGACGATCCCGACCGGGAGGGGCTGAGGGGAACGCCCGAACGTGTCGTGCGGGCCTATGAGGAATTCTTCGCTGGATACGGCGAAGACCCGGTCGCCTTGCTGGCCTCGACTTTCGAGAAGACTGCCGCCTATGACCAGATGATCGTCTTGCGCGACATTCGCCTCGAATCCCACTGCGAGCACCACATCGTTCCTATCCTGGGAAAAGCGCATGTCGGGTATTTGCCGGCGGAACGAGTCGTGGGCATCTCAAAGCTCGTGCGCCTTATCGAGGTCTTCGCGAAGCGGATGCAGATCCAGGAAGCGTTGACATCGGAGATCGCGGACACGATCCAGGACGTGCTCAAGCCACGTGGCGTCGGCGTGGTCATCGAGGCGGCGCATCAGTGCATGACCACGCGTGGTATCCGCAAACCGGGGGTCAGCCTGGTAACCAGCCGCATGCTCGGCTGTTTCCGCGACAACCCGACGACACGGCGGGAGTTTCTGGCGATGATCGGCGCCCAGGGGAGCACACCCCACAGGGGTTGAACACCTCGCCCCAACGGGTTTAGCCGCGCGGAGCAGGCGCGCGCGCAAACCGCCGAACGGCCGGTCAGGCTGATCGCGCTGTTCTGCATCCAAATCTGACGCGTGTTCTGGCTAGTGACGGACAACCGGATCGAGCCGAACAGGCCTGGCGTGAGTCGGCCCGCCGAGGGCGTCAAGGCGACCGGCGCCACCCACGTGCAACAGGTGATCTTTAGCATCATCCCGCAGATGCTGCCGCTGTGGATCTCCTTCTCGCTCTATCGCTTCGAATCGAACGTGCGCTCGGCGACGGTGCTCGGTATCGTCGGCGCCGGCTGCATTGGCATGATTCTCTGGGAATACATCCGGGGCTTCTACTACGCCGAGACCTCGGCCGTGCTGATCATCTTCGTGGGCTCCGTCAGCATGCTCGACATGGCATCGCAGCGGCCGCGCAAGATGTTCATCTGAGCGTCCCACGCGCGGACACACCCTCCCGCCGCAGCGATGACCGCCCGCTATGCCATCTACATCGCGCCCCAGGCCGACTCGCCGCTCGCACGCTTCGGCGCAGCCTGGCTCGGGCGCGATGCGGAGACAGGCGCGCATCTGGCGCGGCCGGCGATGGAAGGGTTCAGCGATGAGCGCTTGGCCTACATCACCGCGGCGCCCCGCGGCTACGGCTTCCACGCGACGCTGGCACCGCCCATGCGCCTCGCCGAGGGGTGCACGCCCGACGCGCTCGACGAGGCGCTTGCCAGCTTCGCCGCCTCGCGTGAGCCGTTTCAATCGCCGCCGCTGAGGCTCGCGGCGCTCGACGGCTTCCTCGCCTTGGTGCTCTCCAACGCGAGCGCGCTCATGCAGGCGCTGGAGGACGACATCATCCGCACCTTTCATCGCTTTCGGGCGCCGCCTACACCGGCCGAGTACATTCGCCGCGAGGCGGGGACGCACACGCCGCGCCAGGAGGAGCTGCTCCGCCAGTGGGGCTATCCGCTCGTGCTGGATGAGTTCCGCTTCCACATGACGCTGACGTGCAAGCTCGATCAGGACGAGCGGCACGCCCTTCAGCAAGCTCTTGAAGCGCTAACCGCGCCGCTGTGCGCACGGCCGCTCGCGGTGGATGGGGTCGCGCTGTTCGAGCAAGAAGCCAAGGGGATGCCGTTCAGACTTACGCGCCGCTATCCGTTCGGTACCTGAGCGCATCGGGGCGCCGCTCTCCCGCCCCTCCAGTCCTCCGCCAAGTCGCCTGTCTGTGGCGTCCACATTTTCCGAAATCGTCATGTTGGCGAAACCGCCGCTTCACATGGCGGGTCCAGTATGTCAGCGCCCACATTCCGAGCATGGAGACCTCGCCATGAGGACATGGACCACCAAGCTGACCGCGGCGCTGCTCGACCGGCTCACCCATCACTGCGAGATCGTCGAGACCGGAAACGAGAGCTGGCGCTTCAAGAACCGCTCTTGATCCGGCGCCGGCCTCCCCTGCAGCCCGGTTGCTCCGGTGGGCCAACAGGGACCCCCCCACGCGGCTTCGCTCCGCGTAGCGTGAGACGCTACACGAAGCCGCGCGGGTCCCCCCTATTGGCTACCGGGACAACCTCCGCCGTGCCTCCAAGGGGGTCAATTTTGCACGCCGATAGGGGGTCAATCTTCAATGCCGATTGACAATCCATGGCTTGTGGGCGGGCTCGAGGCTGTCGATGGCGCGCTTTCCGAGTGTGACTAGCATGAGGGAATGATAGCATGGCGTGGCATACAAATCAACACTTACCACAACACAGGAAAGTAACCTCAGGACCGCTCAGGGGGCCTACAGACCACTCCAGGCCGGATAGATCATTTCAACACCACAACAAAATCAACCTCCAGGGCGCTCCCGGAACCTCAGGGGACCAGGAGGGACAATGGATCACTATGGTTTCTCACCACAGTAACGGCGTGCGTCGCTTCCAGGCGTTCGATCCGCCAGGAGCGGGCCGAAAAGCGTATCAGGGAATACGGTTGAGGCCAGCGCCGCGCAGACCATGACCGTGGTGAGAAGTGCGGGCTAATGGAGCGAAGTTCTCGCGGCCATCCTTGTCGCACCCCATATCTGTATCGGTCTCACTGCACCGGCTGCCGCCGCCGCCACCTTATGCATGATTTGTTCTTTTTATATACCATATTTGTTCGATAAGAGATATCATGGCTGGGAGTGGTTCTGGTTCAGCAAAGTTCCGGCGCCTCAGTTGCAGCCGGTCGGAGGTTAGCGATGAGTAAGTGGTACGTGGTCCACACGCGGCCCCATCAGGAGCAGCGCGCCGAGGTAAACCTGGCGCGCCAGGGGTATCGGGTATGGCTGCCGGTGATGGAACGCTCCCGGCGCCGCGCAAAGCGCTTCGAGAGCGGGCACGCGCCGCTCTTTCCACAGTACCTGTTCGTGGAACTCGATATTGGGCGCGAGCCGTGGCGCGCCATCAACGGCACCTTCGGGGTGAAGCGGCTTCTCGCCGATGGCCCGCGCCCTCGGGCGCTGCCCGAAGAATTCGTCACGGCACTGAGGGAGGCGACCGGGGCCGACGGCATCAGCTCGCCCGAGCCTCCCGATTTGAAGCCGGGGGATGCCGTGACCATCGCGATCGGCCCCTTCGTGGAGTGCGCGGCGGTCGTCCTGCGGCTCGCGCCGCGCCAGAGGGTCGAGGTGCTGCTGGATGTGCTGGGCGGGCGGGTTCCGGCCCGTCTTCCCAAACGAGCGGTGATCGCCGCTGCATAAACGCTCGAAAACGTCTCGGACAGGGAACTAGAACGGGGGGTCGTCGCCCGACGCGTGGCTCCTGTCGAGATTGTCGAACTTGGTCAGCAGCGCGTTGAAATAGAGCTCCACCTTGCCGATCGGCCCGTGGCGCTGCTTGGCAATGATGACCTCCGCCTTGTTGTGGACCTTATCCATCTTTTCCTGCCACTCGGCGTGGTCGGCGGTGCCCTCTTCCGGCTCCTTGCGCCCGAGGTAGTACTGCTCGCGGTACAGAAACATGACCACGTCCGCGTCCTGCTCGATGGAGCCCGACTCGCGCAGGTCCGCGAGCTGCGGTCGCTTGTCGTCGCGCTGCTCCACCGCGCGGCTGAGCTGCGCCAGCGCCAACACCGGCAGGTCCAGGTCCTTGGCCAGCGCCTTGAGGCCCTGCGTGATCTCCGAGACCTCTTGGACGCGGTTATTGAGCCGCACGCTCGTGGTCGGTCGCATGAGCTGCAAATAATCGACGACGATCAGCGAGATGCCGTGGCGGCGCTTGAGGCGGCGGGCGCGGGCGCGAAGGCCCGCGATGGTGAGCGCAGGCGAATCGTCGATGAAGAGCGGCAGCCCTTCCATCGCCTGACTGGCCTTGACGATCCTGATGAAGTCCACGTCCCGCACCTCGCCGCGCCGGAGCTTGTCCGACGAAATCTCGGTCTGCTCGGCGAGGACCCGTGTCGCGAGCTGCTCGGCCGACATTTCGAGCGAGAAGAAGGCGACCTTGGCTCCGTCGGCCGCAGGCCCACCCTCTGTACCGGCGCGGTAGGTCGACGCGGCATTGAAGGATACGTTGGTCGCGAGCGCCGTCTTCCCCATGCCGGGGCGGCTCGCCAGGATGATCAGATCGGAGGCATGCAGCCCGCCAAGCAGGCGGTCGAGATCGACGAATCCGGTCGGCGCGCCGGTGAGCCGACTGTCGCGCTGATAGGCCTGCTTGATCATCTCGACGGCGCTGGTCAGCGGCGCGGCGAACTGCTGCCCGCCGGGATCGACGCGGCCCTCCTCGGCAAGTTGGTAGAGGCTGTGCTCGGCCGTTTCGATCTGCTCTGCCGCCGGCTGGTCGAGCGGCCCGTCGTAGGCGTCGTTCACCACCTCTTCGCCGATGTTGACGAGGGAGCGGCGCAGCGCCAGGTCGTGGATTGCCCGGCCGTAGTGCTCGGCGTTGATCACCGTCACGGCGGAGCCGGCGAGCCGGGCCAGATACTGACCGCCGCCGGCCTCCTCCAGCGCCTCGTCTCGCTCGAAATAGTGCTTGAGAGTCACCGGGTTGGCGATCTGCCCACGCTCGACCATGCGGAGCACGGCGTCGTAGATGCGGCCATGCACCGGCAGGAAGAAATGCTCCGGCAGCAGAAAAGCGCTGACCAGGCTGGCGGCCTCGTTGTTGACCAGAAGCGCGCCGAGCAGCGCCTGCTCGGCTTCGAGGTTGCTGGGAGGAGAGCGATAGCTTGGCGTCTCGGCCGACGCCTCTTGGAGCGGGACTCGGGTGGCCATGACGGCACTATGACATGTGCGTAGCCGGCGGCTCTACACGGCTCCGCACGTGAAAATTGAGGATATCGTGGATATTTCTTTCCACGCTTTCCTTGTCCACAGACCGCTCGTTACGAGCAAAACCTGCTCGATCTTGGCCGATCCTGGCGATTGGGCTGTGAACAACACTGTGGAAAACGGATCGAAACCGGCCCGCGGAGCCTCGCCTGCTCAGGTCGCGTGGGCGCGCTCCCAGTCCACCATGTAGTCGCGGGTCAGAGGCGCCGCATCCTGGCGGCGGGCGAGCTGGATCTGGGCCACCATGTGGTCCTGATGGCGGAAGGCGGCCTCCGAGCCCGCCAGGTAGAACTCCCACATTCGGCAGAAACGCTCGTCGTAGACCGCCTTCACCCGCTCCCGGTTCGCCCGGAAGTTGCGCGACCAGTGCTTGAGCGTGTCGGCGTAGTGCAGGCGCAGCATCTCCACGTCGAGGGACTTGAGCCCGGTCTGCTCCAGCGCGGCGAACACCTCGGAGAGCGAGGGGCAATAACCGCCGGGGAAGATGTACTTGCGCAGCCAGGGATTGGTGACGCTTGGCCCGTCCCAGCGGGCGATGGTGTGAAGCAGCGCGACGCCGTCCTCCTTGAGCAGGCGCTCCACCTTGCGGAAGAACTCGACGTAATG
The DNA here is from genome assembly GCA_965220745.1 of Alphaproteobacteria bacterium. Classification (GTDB taxonomy): domain Bacteria; phylum Pseudomonadota; class Alphaproteobacteria; order UBA828; family UBA828; genus WTGU01. Next base: position 161,980 of record CBDCQT010000007.1, read on the forward strand.
CTTGACGCCGACGTGCTCGAACATGCCGACGGAGACGATCCGGTCGTAGGTGCCGGTGTCCTCGCGGTAGTCGCGCAGGTGAAAGGCCACGTGATCCTGGATGCCGAGCTTCTGGGCGCGCTCCGCGGCGTAGGCCTGCTGCTCTTTGGACAGGGTCAGCCCCGTCACGTTGGCGCCGGTCTTTTCGTGCAAGTAGATGCCGAGCCCGCCCCAGCCCGAGCCAATGTCCAGCACGCCGAGGCCGGGCCGGTCGAGCAGGAGCTTCGACGCGAGGTGACGCTTCTTGGCGTGCTGGGCCTGCTCCAGCGAGTGATTGGGCGTGTCGAAATAGGCGCAGGAATACTGGCGGTCCGGATCGAGGAAGAGGTCGTAGAGGTCGTCCGAGAGATCGTAGTGATGGGCCACGTTCTGCCGGGCGCGGCCGACGGGGTTGTGCTGCTGCAGCGGTCGGACCCATTGGGCGAGCCAGTTGCGCGCCTTGATCACCGCGTTCTCGTCGAGCAGATGGAGGTTCGCGCCGACCAGGTGAAGGAAATCACGGATGGTCGCGTCGTCCTCCATCGTCAGTGTGCCGTCCATGTAGGCTTCGCCGACGACGAGGCGTGGGTTCAACAAGAGCTTCCAGTGGAGCGAGCGGTCGTGCAGCCGGATGGTGACGGTGTCCCCCGGCTCGCCTGCAAAGGTGTGAAGCTTGCCTCGCGCATCCACCACGCGAAGCGTGCCCCGCTTCATCAAGGTCCTGAGCAGGGGCGCAACCAGCATGGCACGGGGCCTCGATTATTCAGCCTGGGCGCCGGCCGTGTCTTCGTCTGAGGGACTGTCCGCGTTGCCGGCACTTTCGGCTGATTCGGTTGCTTCGCCAGCGGCTTCGGCTGACTCGGTTGCCTCGCCGGCATCCGCCGTATCGGGTGCGTCTTCTGCTGCCGCGTCCGCGGCCTCGCCCTCTGCGGCTTCGTCCGCCTCGTCCTCCGCCTCATCGAGGATGGTGCCGCCGCGCGCTTGAATCTCAGCCTCCTCGGGCGAGCGAGCGACGTTGACCTTGACCGTCACCGTCACCTCCGGATGGAGCGCGATCCGCACGTCGTGGACGCCGAGCGCCTTGATCGGGCGGTCCAGACGCACCTGCTGGCGCCGGACCTCGGCGCCGCGCTCGGCCATCGCCTCGGCGATATCACGCGCGCTGACGGAGCCGTAGAGTTGCAGCGTGTCGCTCGCCTGGCGGATGAGGATGATGCTCTCGCCCTCGAGCCGGACCGCGGCCGAGCCGGCGGCATCGCGCCGGTCGCTGTTGAGCTGCTCCAGCGCCTCGCGCTCCCGCTCGAAGCGCTGCATGTTCTCGGGCGTGGCCCGAAGAGCCTTCTTGCGGGGCAGAAGAAAGTTGCGGGCGTAGCCGTCCTTTACCCCGACGATATCGCCCATCCCGCCGAGCTTCTCGATCCTCTCGAGCAAGATGACTTCCATGCCCCTGTTCCCCGCTTGGCGAATCGCCCGCCCCGCCGTACCGGTGCCGGGCGAAGACCGTTTGTCTATCTACTTGATGACGTAGGGCAGCAGCGCCAGGTGGCGCGCGCGCTTGATCGCCCGTGCGAGCTCCCGCTGCTTCTTGGCCGAGACCGCGGTGATGCGGCTCGGCACGATCTTGCCTCGCTCGGAGAGGAAGCGCTGAAGCAGCTTCACGTCCCGATAGTCGATCTTGGGCGCGTTGGGTCCGCTGAAGGGGCACGACTTCTTGCGGCGGAAGAACGGCCGTCTCGGGAACGAGACCATTGGCACGCCTCCGCCGCCTCGGCCGCCGCCCGGACCACCGCCGTGGCGCGGTCCGCCGAAGGGATGCTGCCTGCGGCCATCGCCGGCCGGTGCCGGCCGGCTTGCACCGGCGGGCGGCGCGCTGCCCTCGGTCCGTTCGCCTTCAGCCATCGCTCTTCTCCTCGGCGGCGCTGTCTGCGGAGCTCACGCCCGCAGCGTCGCTCACGGGGGGCTCGCTTGCGGCAGTCTCGCTCGCAGCCTCCTTGGCGCTCGCTTCGGCAGCCGGCGCGGCGTCCTGACGCTCCCGACGCTCGCCCCGTTCGCCATCGCCCTCGCGGCGCCGGCCCTCGCCGTCGTCGTCCCGGCGGCGGCCCTCCCACCGGCCTCCGCGACCTCCGCGGCCATCGCGTCCGCGGCCGCGCGACTGGGTGAGCGGCGCCGGGTTGGGGTCGTGCTCGTCCACCCGCACCGTCAGGTAGCGGATGACGTCCTCGTTGATGCGCATCGTGTGCTCCATCGCGGAAATCGCTTCCGGCGGCGCATCGATGTTCATGAAGTAATAGTGGCCCTTGCGGTTCTTCTTGATGCGGTACGCAAGGCTGCGCAGGCCCCAATACTCGGTCTTGGCGATCTCGCCGCCGGCCTCCGTCAGAATCTCGCGGAACTGCTCGGCAAGGCCGTCCACCTGTTGGGACGAGATGTCGGGACGCGCGATAAATGTGCTCTCGTAGAGCGGCATGCGGCGCTGTTCTCCTGAGTGTCGGTCGCGGCGCGTAACAGGTCGCCCGCCCCGCTCTCCGGCAGGGCGGCTGACCCAGGCGGCGGACTATACATCATCATTCTTGCATCGCAAGCGGTGCCGCGGCCGGTTCGCTTGACAGGTCTCGGGCTGCGTGGTCAGTAGCGGCGCGCGCGTTGGGGTCGCGAAAGCGCAAGAGTCTCCCACATGACAACGGCCATCATCTTTCCCGGACAGGGCTCGCAGCAGGTCGGCATGGGCCGGGACCTGCACGATGCCTTTCCGGCTGCCCGCGCCGTGTTTCAGGAGGTGGATGAGGCGCTTGGCGAGCCTCTCTCGCGGCTCATCTTCGGAGGCGAGGAGAGCGATCTCACGCTCACGCGAAACGCGCAGCCCGCGCTCATGGCGGTCTCCATCGCCGTAATTAGGGCGCTCGAGGACGAAGGTGGCTGGCGGCTGTCCGATCGGGCGGCCTTCGTCGCCGGTCATTCGCTGGGCGAATACACGGCGCTCGCCGCCGCGGGCTGCCTGACGCTGGGCGATGCGGCGCGCTTGCTGCGCCTGCGGGGCGAAGCCATGCAGCAGGCGGTGCCGGTGGGTGCCGGCGCCATGGCCGCGCTGATCGGCGCCGATCTCGCCCAGGCCGAGGCGGTCGCCCAGGCGGCGGCCGAGGGCGAGGTCTGCGTCATCGGCAACGACAACGCGCCCGGCCAGGTCGTGGTGAGCGGTGCCGCGTCGGCGGTGGAGCGCGCGGTGGCGCTCGCGCCGGAGCACGGCATCAAACGCGCCGTGATGCTGCCGGTGAGTGCGCCCTTCCACTCGCCGCTGCTCAGCCCCGCGGCTGAGACCATGGCGGCGGCGTTCGAGACCGTCTCCTTTAGTCCGCTGGCCGTCCCGCTGGTCTCTAACGTGACCGCGTGCCCGGTGCACGACGCCTCCGAGGTGCCGGCGCTGCTGGTACGCCAGGTGACGGCGGTGGTGCGCTGGCGCGAGAGCGTGCTTCACATGGCGAGCGAGGGCGTGGATACGCTGATCGAGGTCGGCGCCGGCAAGGTGCTCACCGGGCTTGCGCGCCGCATCGACCGGAGCTTGAGCGCGAACGCGGTCGGCACGGTCGCGGACGTCGACGCCCTGCTGGGGCGGACGGTATAGGCGCGGCGGGCGTTAGCAACAGGGAGCGGCGAGGGATGTTCGATTTGTCGGGAAAGGTGGCGCTGGTTACGGGCGCGTCGGGCGGCATCGGCAGCGCCATCGCCGAGGCCCTGCACCGCCAGGGGGCATCGGTGGCGCTCTCGGGCCGTCGCGCGGACGCGCTTGAGGCGCTCGCTGCAAAGCTCGGTGAGGGCGCGCAAGCGGTGCCCTGCGACTTGGCCGACCGCGACGCTCTCGCGGCGCTGCCCGAGCGGGCGGCGGAGGCGCTGGGCGCGCCCGCCATCCTGGTGCATTGCGGCGGAATCACCCGCGACGGGCTCGCGCTCCGCATGAAGGACGAAGACTGGCAGCAGGTGCTGGAGATCAATCTCAGTGCCGGTTTCGTACTCGCCCGCGCCTGTCTGCGCGGCATGATCCGCCAGCGCTGGGGCCGGCTGATCTTCATCACCTCGGTGGTGGGGACGACCGGCAACGCCGGGCAGGCGAACTATGCGGCGTCCAAGGCCGGCCTCGCCGGCATGGTGAAGGCGCTCGCCGCCGAGACAGCCGCGCGGGGCGTCACCGCCAACTGCGTCGCCCCAGGATTCATCGAGACGGCGATGACCGACGCGCTGGCGGATACGCAGAAGGAGGCGCTGCTCGGTACGATCCCCGCCGGCCGCTTCGGCGAGGGGAGCGACGTCGCCGCCGCTTGCGTCTATCTCGCGAGCGAGGAGGCCCGCTACGTCACCGGGCAGACGCTCCACGTCAACGGCGGCATGGCGATGATCTAGGCACGTTTGCGGCCCGGCTTGCCGGCGCGGATGGCGAGCACGCCGGCGACCACGATCAGAACCGCGCCGCCTCCCATGAGCCAGTCCACCCCCTCGCCCCAGAACAACCAGCCGAAGACAGCGGCGAAGACCACCGACGTGTAGATGAAGGTGCCGGCCCGGTCGGTCGGCGCGATCAGGCAGCCTTTCGCGAAGAGGACGTGGGCGGCGGTGGAGAACACGCCCAGCATGATCAGACCGGGCCAGGCCTCCGCCGGCGGCACGGTCGGGTTCATCAGCACCGGCGTGAGCGTCACGAGGATGCCGATCAGGGCGAAGTAGACCGCGATGCGGTACGGGCTCTCGTCCGCCGGCATGCGCCAGATGGCGACGGCTGAGAGACCGCCCAGCACGCCGGAGACAAGCCCGATCAGGGCCGCAAACTGGAAGAACTCCGTCCCCGGCTTGAGGATCAGGGCGACGCCTGCGAAGCCGATCAGCACCGCCGCCAGCACCCGGCCGTCGAGCGCGAAACGGAACAGCAGAAAACCCAAGACGGGCACGAAGATGGGCGAGCTGAAGTTGAGCAGCACCGCCTCGGCAAGCGGGAGTACGCTGACCGCGTGGTAGTAGCAGAGCAGCGCCGCGACCAAGGTGATCCCCCGCATCGCCATGAGCCCGCGATGCGCCGGGCGCATCGATCCGGGCCAGTGCCGGATGACCCAGGGCATGAGGATCGCGAGGCTCAGCACATTGCGCCAGAACAGCACCTCGAAGCTGGAAAGGCTCTCCTCCGCCATCTTGATGCCCATGCCGGCAAGGGCGAACATCAAGCCTGCGGCGGCCACGAGCGCAGAGCCCAGGAGCACCCGCCCGCGTCCGGGAACGATGCTCGATTCGGTCTGTTGATCGCTCATTTTCGGGTACGTGACGGTGGGTTCGGTGCTTATCTCATGGCTCACAGGCCGGCTTCAGGCTTGAATTTGCGCTCGTGCCGGCACCCTCTTCCGAGCGTATGGAGTATCGCCAAGAAATGTGTTACCTAGCGCCGCGTCCGCCCGTCCGCGCGGCACGGTCCGCTCGCGATTCGGGAGCCGCACGGGGCCGCCGTCCGCCGGTTGAGACCGGCGTAGCCGTTCACGCAGTCCGACGAGGGAAGGTTACATGAGCGATAACGATATCGCCGCGCGCGTCAAGAAGATCGTCGTCGATCACCTTGGCATCGAAGAGGAAAAGGTGACCGAGAATGCGAGCTTCATCGACGATCTCGGTGCGGACAGTCTCGATACGGTCGAGCTCGTGATGGCCTTCGAGGAGGAGTTCGGCTGCGAAATACCTGATGACGCCGCCGAGAAGATCCTCACGGTGAAGGACGCCATCGACCACATCGAGCAGATCACCTGACGGGGCGGCCAGAGGGGCCGATGGCGCGGACACAGCCTGCGCAAGACCCCGACAGCTGGAGAGCAGTGAATGCGCACCGCTGACCCGGCGCGCAGAGTGGTGGTCACCGGTGTCGGCATGGTGTCGCCGCTGGCGAACGGTGTTCGCCTGAGCTGGGAGCGGCTCGTCGAAGGCCGCTCGGGCATCGCGCAAATCGAGGGCTTTGATCCCAGCGATCTGCCAGTCAAGATCGCGGGCGAGATTCCCTCCGGCGACGATGAGGGCGGCTTCCACGCGGCCGATATCGTATCCACCAAGGACCTGCGCAAGATGGACGATTTCATCGTCTATGCGCTCTGTGCTGCGGTGGAGGCGGTGGAAGATTCGGGCTGGATGCCCGACGACGAGGAGAGCCTGGAGCGGACCGGCGTGATGATCGGCTCCGGCATCGGCGGGCTCAAGACCATCGAGGCGGCGACGGTCCTTGTAGACGAGAAGGGCCCGAGGCGGCTCAGCCCGTTCTTCATTCCGTCGAGCCTCATCAATCTGGCCTCGGGCCATGTCTCGATTCGATACGGCTTTCGCGGGCCCAATCATTCGGTCGTGACCGCGTGCTCGACGGGGGCGCACGCGATCGGCGATGCCTCGCATCTCATCCTTCGCGGCGATGCGGACGTCATGGTCGCCGGCGGGGCGGAGGCAGGCGTCTGCCATATCGGGGTCGCGGGTTTCGCGGCGGCCCGCGCGCTCTCCACCAGTTTCAACGACGCACCAGAGCGCGCATCCCGCCCCTGGGACGAGGCACGCGACGGCTTCGTGATGGGCGAGGGCGCGGGCGTGGTCGTGCTGGAGGAATACGAGCACGCGAAAAGGCGAGGCGCCACCATCTACGCCGAGATCATCGGCTACGGTATGAGCGGCGATGCCCATCACGTGACCGCGCCGGCGCCGGACGGCTCCGGCGGCTACCGCTCCATGGCCCACGCACTCAGGACTGCGGAGCTCAACACCGACGAGATCGACTACATCAACGCGCACGGCACCTCGACTCCGCTCGGCGACGAAATCGAGCTCGGCGCGGTCAAGCAGCTCTTCGGCGAGGACGCCGGGCGGCTCTCGATGTCGTCGACCAAGTCGTCGATCGGGCATCTGCTCGGCGCCGCCGGCAGCGTGGAGCTGATCTTTTCCATCCTCGCCATCAACGACGGCGTGGTCCCGCCGACGCTCAATCTCGACAATCCCTCGCCGGGCTGCGATCTCGATCTGGTCCCGCACGAGGCCAAGGAGCGCAAGGTCGAGCGGGCGCTGTCGAACTCCTTCGGGTTCGGCGGCACCAACGCCACGGTCATCGTAGGCCGGCCCTCCTAGCGCGGCGGGCGATGAGACGCGCCCTCCTATGGCCGCTCACGGGCGTGGCGGTCGTGGTGGGTCTCGCCGTCGTCCTCGCGATCGCAGGTTGGCTCTACGTCCACAGCCAGTTCGACACGCCGGGGCCCGCACGCGCCGAGCACACCGTGGTCCTGCCCCAGGGGCTGAGTGCCTTCGACATCGCCGATGTGCTGGAGGAGGCAGGGGTCATCGACGATCCGTTGCTCTTCGTCGCGGCCCTCTGGATCGAGGACAAGCAGCACGCGCTCAAGGCCGGCGAATACGTGTTCGAGGCGCTGGTCACGCCGCGCGGCGTGATGGAGAAGCTGGTGACTGGCGACACCCTCGTACACCGGCTCACCGTCGCCGAGGGAATGACCAGTGCCGAGATCGTGGCCGCGCTCAACGCGACGTCCAGGCTCGAGGGCGAGATCGAAGAGGTCCCTCCGGAAGGCTCGCTCCTGCCCGAGACCTATCACTATGCGCTAGGGGACAACCGCGCCGTCCTCATCGAGCGGATGCAGCGGGACATGGTGCGCCTGGTCGACGAGCTGTGGGAAGCCCGCGATCCCGCGCTCGCCCTCGACGACGCGCGGCAGGCGGTAATACTGGCCTCCGTCGTGGAGAAGGAGACCGGCGTTGCCGACGAGCGGCCGGTGATCGCCGGCGTTTTCCTCAACCGGCTGCGCGAGAACATGCGGCTGCAATCGGACCCGACCGTCATCTACGCGCTGACAGGGGGCAGGGGTCCACTCGGCCGGGCGCTGACCCGGTCCGATCTCCGCATCGAGAGCCCTTACAACACCTACCGCGTGCGCGGCCTTCCGCCGGGTCCCATCGCCAATCCGGGGCGCGCGGCGCTTGCCGCAGTCCTGAACCCGGCTGAGACCGACGCGCTCTACTTCGTTGCTGACGGCTCCGGCGGGCATGCGTTCGCGAAGACCCTGGACGAGCACAACCGCAACGTCGCGCGCTGGCGCGCCAAGCGCGCTGCGTCAAAGAAGTAACCGGAGGACGATTTGGGCGACACTTCGGGCATTTCCAGCATGACCGGATTCGCGAGGGCGAGCGGCAGCGACGGTGCGGCTGGCTGGAGTTGGGAGGTCAAGAGCGTGAACGGGCGGGCGCTGGATATCCGCTGCCGCCTGCCGCAGGGGCTAGAGCGGCTCGACCCGGCAGTACGAAGCGCGGTCTCGGCCCGTCTCCGGCGCGGCAACGTCACGGTGGGGCTCAGGCTCTCCCAGGCGCCGGAAGCCGCCGACCTGCGGGTCAACCGGGCCTGGCTCGACGAGTTGATAGCGCTCGCCGCCGAGTACCGTGGGAGGGACGACATCGCGCCGCCGCGCCTCGACGGCATGCTGGCGCTACGCGGTGTCATCGAGACCGCGGAATCAGCCGTCGACGCCGAGGGCGCCCAGGACGACGCTGCCTTGCTGGAGACGCTGGATGTCGCACTCGCGGAGCTGGTGCGCGAGCGGCAGGCCGAGGGGGCTGCGCTCGCGGACGCGCTGACGGCTCGGATCGAGGAAATCACGGAGCTGACGCACCAGGCCGAGGCGTTGGCGCCCACGCGCCAGGAGGCGCTCGGTGCGCGGCTGCGCGAGCAGGTGGCGGCGTTGATCGACGCTGGCGCGCCGGTGCCCGAGGATCGGTTGGCAACGGAGCTCGCGCTCCTCGCCGTCAAGATCGACGTGACTGAGGAGATCGACCGGCTCAAGTCCCACTGCGCAGCGGCGGCACGTCATCTGCAGGAGGGGGTTGCTGTCGGACGCAAGCTGGATTTCCTGGCGCAAGAGTTCAACCGGGAGGCCAACACGCTCTGCTCCAAAGCCTCTCATGCCGCGCTCACGGAGGTCGGACTCGCGCTCAAGGCCGCCATCGACCAGTTCCGTGAGCAGGCGCAGAACGTGGAGTAGGCGGTGAGCGTCTCCACCGACAATCCGGCCTTTGGGCGTCGCGGTCTCTTGCTGGTGCTGTCCTCTCCCTCCGGTGCGGGCAAGACCACCATTACCCGCCGCCTAGTCGAGCTTGAAGGCGACGGAGTCGAAATCTCGGTCTCGCACACGACGCGGCCCAAGCGACCGGACGAGATGGACGGCCGCGATTATCACTTCGTCGACGAGGCCGGGTTCACGCGTCTGCGGGAGCGCGGGGCGTTCCTGGAATGCGCGGAGGTGTTCGGCCACTGGTACGGCACCGCCCGCGACCCGGTCGAAAGCGCGCTCGATGCCGGCCGCGATGTCGTCTTCGACATCGACTGGCAGGGCAGCCAGCAGCTTGCCGAGGCCGTGCAGGGCGATCTGGTCCGCATCTTCATCCTGCCGCCGTCGCTGGAGGCGCTGGAAGAACGACTCAAGCGCCGTGCTCAGGACACGCCCGCCGTGGTCGCGGAACGCATGAGCCGCGCCGCTGACGAGATGAGCCACTACGACGAATACGACTACGTGGTGGTCAACACCGCGCTCGAACGCTCCGTCGAGGACGTGCGTTCGATCCTCTGCGCCGAGCGGCTGCGCCGGGATCGCCTGAAAGGGCTCGACGAATTCGTGCGCAAACTCACGGTGGGCACGAAGCCGCCTCAGGGCTAACCCGCGCTATCGCACCTTTCACACCGTCGAGGGCACCAGGGGCAAGCGCCAGCGCGAGCAGCCGGCCGGATTCCTTGAGGCCAGGAAGGGTGATCCCGTAGCGCGCTGCGCTCTTGAATCCGAAACGGCCGAGATAACCCTGCGCGCCCACTGCGACGACGGTCGTGTGTCCCGCCGCTGCAGCCCGATCGAGTGCGGTTCGGATTAGTAGTCCTCCGATTCCGCGTCCCTCTTGGGGCGGGTCCACGGCGATCGGCCCTAGAAGCAGCGCCGATCCCGTTGCGCCAATCCGTACAGGCCAGTGCCGGATCGTACCGAGGATTCGGCCTTCGGTCTCGGCGACGAGGCAGAGGCTGTGCACGGGCTCAACACCCGCGCGCAGGCGGTAGGAAGGGCGGGAATGACGGTCCGCGCCAAAGGCACGGTCCAGCAGGGACTCGATCTCCGGGCCGTCTTGCGGCCGCTCTTTACGGATGGGGGGCATGGCGCTCTACTCTCGACGACGGACGGGCAAGGTGGTGATGCCGCAGCGCCGGTGGCACCGCGGTGTCAGCGGTCTCGTCGTCGCTCGCGAGCACAGCGTGGCATGAAAGGGTGACTAAGGCGTACCGGGCGCATTGGCAAGCAGAATTGCCGCGCTCAGGTGTGCCGCATCGCTGCCCAAGCATGGGCAAGGGCGCAGAATTCGGTAACCGAGAGCGTCTCCGCCCGCGCTTCGGGCGAGATGCCGGCACGCTCCAGCAGCACCAGCGGCTCCGGTGTCAGTGTGCGCAGCGCGCGGCGCAGCATTTTTCTGCGCTGACCGAATGCCGCGCGGGTCACGGCGTCGAGGGCGTCGGGCTCCGCCGGTGCGAGCGGCGCAGCCCGCGGCACCAGGCGAACCACCGATGAAAGCACGCCGGGCGGCGGCACGAAGGCGCGCGGGCTCACATCGAACAGGCGCTCGCAGGTGCAGAGCCACTGCGCCCGCACCGAAAGGCCGCCGTAGTCCTTCCCGCCGGTCGCGGTGATCCGTGCGGCCACCTCCTTCTGGAACATGAGGGTCATGCTCTCGATCCACTCGACCTGCTCCAGCCATCGCAATAAGAGCCGCGTGCCGACGTTGTAGGGGAGATTCGCCACGATCCCGATGCGGGCGGGCCTGAGAGTCGCGATATCGAAGGAGAGGGCGTCACCCTCGACGATCTCGAGCCGATCAGGATAGCGCGCCTGGAGCTCGTCGAGCGCGGCCACGCAGCGGTGGTCCTTCTCGACTGCGACGACACGGGCTGCGCCGGCCGCGAGCAGCGCCCTGGTCAGTCCGCCCGGTCCTGGCCCCACCTCCAATATGGCGGCCGAGGCGCCGGGCTGGGCTGTCCGCGCAATTCTCTCGCACAGGCTAGGATCAAGGAGGAAATGCTGACCGAGCGCTCGCTTGGGATGCAGTCCGTGGCGCGCGATGACGGCAGAGAGCGGCGGCAGCCGGGCGTCGCAGCCGGCGTCTTCCCCACCGGGGTCGCTTGTGCCGGTCAAATCCGCACGTCGATGAACGCCGATCGGTGCAGGTCGCGCACGTAGCGCCGCGCGAGCATCTCCAGCCTGCGTCCCGCGATGTCCTGCCGGATCCTCTCTCGATCGAGCCCGGCGGCAGGCGCGTCCGCGAGCACCGCGCGGCGGTCAATCAGCGAGACGATGTAGTAACCGTCGAACGCCCGCACCGGGGATGTAATCGATCCGGGTTCTGTCTCGGCGAGCACGGCCTCAATCTCGCTCGGGAGCTGTCCTTCGACGACCCAGCCGATGTCGCCGCCGACCGCGGCGGTAGCGCTCTGCGAGAATTGACGGGCGATCTGGGCGAAGTTGGCGCCGCCCGTCAGCTGCCTGTAGAGGCTCGCGGCGGCGGCGCGGACCTCATCCTCCTGCTCACTCGATTCGACCGCCAAAAAAATCTCCGCGACACGATATTCGGGTCGCCCTCGGTTGGCTTCAAGCCGGGCGATCGCCTCGTCGATTTCGCCCTCGCCGACCGAGACCGCGGCGCCCAGGCGGCGGCGCACGAGCTTGGACCAGAGGATCTCTGCGCGGAGCTGCTCCCCGACGGTGGCGACGTCCAGCCCCTGGCGCCGCAGGAAGTCGTCGAGCGCGCCGGCCGGGATTCCGTTGCGTTGCTCTACGCTCCGCCGCGCGTTCGCCATGTCGGCCTCGCTGACGGTTACCCCGAGACGCTCTGCCTCCTGCACCTTCAGACGTTCGTCGATGAGCGAGCGAAGCACTTGCGGTGCCAGCTGGCGGCGCAGCTCCTCGCTGACCTGCAATCGGGACGACACGATGGCGACGTCGATGCGCCGCACGAGATCGGGGATCGAGATCGCCTCGCTGTTGACAACAGCGGCGATCCTCACGACCTCCTGGCCCCTCGCGCGGTCCACCGGCACGAGCACGATCGGCAGCAGCGCGAACAACAGCACAGCCGCCCGAGCGATCGGTAGATATCTCATAGCCGCCTCAGCCCGCGTGTTTCAGATTGACGGTCAAGTGCCATACCGTACCCGGCTCTACGTCTCGGTCTCGGGTAAAGGAGCGCGATACACCCGTGCCGATAACGATACATTCATCTTCATAGAAAAGACCCACATTCCAGTTAATGGAAGCGTTATCCTCCAGGTCGCGGCGGGCCCCGGCGGAGAGGGTCCAGTTGTCCCAGGGACTCGCAATCATCTCCATGAGCCCCTCTCTACCCCCGACGAAGTTCCCAATGACGCTTTCCGGCGGCCGGTCCACATCGGCGAAACCGAGCCGGGCGCGCAGCCATTCCGGACCGGCGGCAAGGTCGATTTCGTTGCGTCTGACGGTGAAGTCACGGTGGTCGAGACGGAACCGCAGGGAAAAATCGAGCCAAGGCGACGGTTCCACGTGGATGCGGCCGACGTAGTCCGACATCCGATCTTCGAGGCCGCTGCCTGGCTCGAACGGCGAATCGTCCTTTGCCCGTGCGCTCTGTCCGATCAGCGTGGTCGCCCGGCCCCCGCCGGGGCCGTAAAAGCCGAGGCGCACGCCGTAATTGACACGCGGTCCGGTCTCGATGCGGTCGAGGCCGGTGTGGCGGTTGGTGCTGAACAGATTGGTGTGATCGAACTCAAGATCCCGGCTGTCCTCGTTGGGGATCTTGTGGGGATTGCCGCCATCGGGGCTGATGACGCCCTGTATGATCGGTTCGATAAGCTGCCGCAGGGAGCCAATCCGCGTGATGAGCGGATAGCGCCACTCGACGGCGAGCTCGGGTACGAACCGTCCCGCCGTTTCGCTCCTCATCACGCCGTAGGGATCTCCTCGATCGGCCGGGGTGTAGGCGTGATAGAGGTCGCCTCGCAGGCTTGCATCGATGCGGAAGAGATGGCCGCCCGGCAGGATCATCGGCCGGTGCCAGCCGCCGGCAATCGAGAGCCGCCGCGAGTCGGTTCCGTCCAGGCGCTCCAGGATCATGAGATTGGCGTCGAGCGTGGTGTAGCCGCCGGCATAGTCGGGCGCGCTCACGAGGTGCGCATCGAGCAGGGGAAGAACGATCGGGCTCTGGTCCCCCTGCTTACCGGCCCGGAGGTCCTGGAACAGGTAGCCGGCGCCCGACATGTAGCTGCGCTGGTGGAACCGCTCCGCAAACAGGGTCGTGACCAGATCGTCCTTTGATGAGATGCCGTAGCGGCGCAGATAGGTGTCGTCGAGGGCGCGCTCCAGATTGAAGCCCCATCGCCAGGTCTCGTCGATGTCGAAGAGACCATGGCCGAAGACGTGCCCCCGAATCCTGTTGCCATCCTCGTCGGCGGTGAGGGCACGCGTGATGCTCGCTTCGATCTCGAACTGACCATCCCACGTGCGCTCGCGGTATTCGCCAGCCAGCACAGCACTTTCTTGGGCGGTGAACCGGGGCGAAAAGGTCACATCCCGGTCAGGCGCGAGCGACCAGTAGTAGGGAATGGTCACCTCGGCGCCGAGTGCAGTGGAGCTGCTGTAGGACGGGGCCAGGAACCCGCTCTGGCGCACCACGCTCGGATCGGGATGACGGAAATAGGGCGTGTACAAGATCGGCAGACCGAAGAACTCGAGCGATGCGTCGCGGTAGGTGATGGAGTGCTCAACCTGATCGTGGATCACACGCGCTGCCTTGAACTGCCAGAGCGGTGCCGGCGCGGGATCGTCCGGGCATAGTTCGCACGGTGAATACACCGCCTTCCGCATTACCATACGGGTGCCGTCGATACGCTTAGCGCCGCTCGCAACGAGCCGCGACTGGTCCGCCAAGAGGACACTCAAACGATGAATCACGCCGTCTCTCAAGTCGCCGGTGAGCTCGACGGACTCGGCGAATATCACCTCGCCGGTGGGCTCCCGCAGTGCGACGTCGCCCGATGCCGTCACCACGTCGTCGCGGCGCCGGTAGTGGATACTGTCGGCACGCAGCACCCGCCCACCCTGTGCGACCTCGACGTTGCCGGAGGCGATGACCGTGTCGGTGGCCTGGTCGTAGGTCAGCTCGTCGGCGGTCATCAGGAGATCGCCTGTCATCAGGTCGCCGAGACCGGGCGCGGCGTCCGTCTGCTGCGCTCGCGTTTCCAGCGACGAGAGGGCCAGAAGACACGCGAAAACGAGCGGCGCGAGGGCCTTCATGATGTCGCCGCTATCCGTCCTCGAGATGGAACAGGCCCGCAACGCCAAGCAACGTGAAAATGCCCGTCGGGGTCCACGCAGCGAGCACCGGTGGCAGCTTGCCGGAAAGGCCGAGGGCGAGCACCAAGTCCGAGATGAAATAGAGGAGAAAGCCAGTGAGCAATCCGGCCAGGACCAGCACCCAGGTGCCCCGCCGCGTGAAACGGAGCGAAAAGGTCGCTGCAATCAGAACCATCGCACAAAGGAGGAGGGGGACAGAGAGAAGCGAGTGCCAGTGCAGGCGGTGCTTCACCGAAGAGAAGCCGGACTCGTCCAACACCTTTATGAAGCCAGGCAACGCCCAGAAGGACAGGGTCTCCGGCGGCGAGAAGCTGTTCTGGATGCGCTCCAGGGTGAGGTCGGTTGGCACGCGAGCGTTCGCCCGATGCCGGGCCGGCTCGTCCGGCGCGCTGAAGAGGGCATCCTGCAGGTTCCAGTATCCGTCCTCCAGCCGGGCCTCGGCGGCATCGATCCGCCCGACGAACTGATCTTTCTTTGCGTACAGGAAGATGATCGTGTCGTAGAGCGTCATGGTCTCCTGATCGATGCGCTCAGCGTGAACCACCGATTGGCTCTCCGAATCCCCCTGCCTGAGCCAGATGCCGGACTTCGAGAGCTCCATGAGGCTCGACTTGCCGCGCAAGTGGGTCACGTCCATCTGTTCGAACCGCGATGTCGTGGCGGAGGCCAGCGGGTTGACGACGGTCATGAAGAGGCCGCCTAGCAGTGCCGCGATGACCAGCGCAGGCAGCAGGAATTGCCAGACCGAGACGCCCGCCGCCCGCGCCACCACGAGCTCGCGGCTCCGCGTCATCTTCGCGAAGGTCACGATACCGCCGACGAGAACGATAAAGGGCAGCGCCTTCTGCGCCATGAAGGGGATGTGCAGCGAGGCCATCTGGAGCACGGTTTCGATGGTCGCTGTCTTGTCCGGCCCGGAGGCGCGGCGCAGCAGCTCGATGGTATCGGCAATGAGGATGGTCAACATGACGAGCAGGAACACAAGCGCGACGCTCTGCAGGTATTGCCTGCCCATGTAGAGCGAGAGGGTAGAGGAGAGACGCACCGGCCGTGGCTCCTACCCGCGCGCGCGCGGCTCAGCCGCCGCAGTGCGGCCACCGAGGAAACGCGGTAAGCGGTGGCGAAGCACGACCATCGCCGCGGCGATCATGAGGACCGGGTTGAGATACATGAGTGGGATGAGACTGCTGTTCTTGGCGGTCGCGTTGACCAGGAAGAGCGCCACGGCCTCGAGCATGACCCCGGCTGCAATGGCGACGAGGATCCGACGCCACTGCCCCCGCCGGTCGACGTTGCCGGAGAGCAGCGCTGCAAGCCCGATGGCGGCAAGCGCATAGCCGAACAGCGGCGAGACGATGCGGTTGTGCGCTTCGGAGAGGAACTTGCCCCGCAGCCGCTCCGCCCCCTCGCTTGCGGGGTCGAGGAGCTCGTCAATAAACCGCTCTCGCGGCCCGCGCCAGCGCGTGCCTCCGGGTTGGATGAAATCACCCAAGTCGATTGTGTAGCGTTCGAAATTGAGCAACGAGAGTTTTGACGAGTCCCGGTCGATCCGTTGTCGGTGGCCGTTGATGAGGATGAAGCGCGGCCCCTCATCGGTCTGCACCAGAATGCCCTGCTCGGCCATCATCGTGACCGGCCGTTCCTGTTCCCGGGCGTCGTGCACGAGGATGCCGTTGAGCGTGCTGCCCTCACGCCCGCGAATGTAGACGGTGACGCCCTCGGTCAGTGTGTTGAAGGTACCCTCCTCCAGGAGAAGCGCCGAGTGATCGCTGCGCAGGACAAACTGCCGCTCCTTGAACTCCCTGTAGCTGACCGGCATCACGTACATGATGATCGCGTAGGAGATGACGACGACAATCGTGGCCATCACCAGCGCGGGCTTCGCCAGCGACCACTGACTCACGCCGGCTGCGCGCAGGCTGACCAGCTCACTGTCGATGATGAGCTTGTTGTAAACGAAGAGCAGCGCACAGAAGAATGCGATCGGCAGGATCGCGCTCAGGAATGTGGGCAGCACCAGCATGCTCATCAGCAGGAAGGCGCTGAACGACAGACCCTTGTTGACTATCAGGTCGATGATGCGCAGCGACTGCGATAGCCAGACGACCGCCGTGAGCCCCACCGTAACAAGCAGGAAGGGGGCTATAAGCTGGCGCAGCAGGTAACGCTGGTAGCGAGGCATGGCTCATTATAGCGGGTCGTGCGCCGGAACGGGTGCATGCCGATGGCGGCACCGACCACAGGCGCTGTGCAGATCACGCTCGCTCTACAGGCTCTGGCCGGTGATGGCGGAGGAATAGCGCTTCGCGCGGAGCGGCCGGCTGCACCGGGTCACGACGGTGCGCTCTCTTCGCGTTCCCACAGGGTGTGCGCGAGAATTCCGACCGAGGCTTCGATCGCTTCCATCGCGTCGAGGATCAGATCCTCGCGATACCGACGCCCGATGATCTGTACACCTGCTGGCAGCCCGTCCGCGAAGCCGATGGGCACCACGCCCGCCGGTAGGCCGAGGTAGTTGACGCCGGTGCTGTAGACGGCGGCCATGAAAAGGTCTTTCACCTCCTCGAACCCGTGCGCGTCGTGGTCCCACGGGTACATCGAGCGCATCAGGAACGGGCAGAGCACCAGCGGATACCGGTCGAGAAAGACGTTCCATTCGCGGGTCAGCGCGGTGCGATCGGCGATGCCCTGGCGGTATCCGGCCGCATCGACCGGGTTTCCGACGCGCTGGTAGTCCTCGAAGATGGTCCGAATGGTTTCGCTGCCATGCTCGCGCGCGATGGGACCCAGAAAGTGCACGATCTCGCTCGCGAGCACGTCGAACCACGCCTGCGCGGGCTTCATGATCGAGGGCGTCGCCACGCGCTCCACCGCGTAGCCCGCGTCGCTGAGCACTTCCGCCGCCCGGTCGATACCGGCGATGATCTGCGGATCGATCGGATAGCCGTGAGCCTCGTACGTGACTGCAACCTTGATCGGGGGATCGAGCGTGGGCCCCTCGAAGGGCACCGGTACCCACCAGGGATCGCGCGCGTCACCCCCCGCGAGCACCCGCGTTGCGAGCCGCACGTCCCGCACCTCGCGGCAAATCGAGCCCTGGACGGAGCTGAGCTGGGCGAGAAGGCCGCGCTCGGCCGCGGCACTCGGGTTGTACGCTGGCACCCGCCCCAGGGTTGGCTTCACCGTCGCCAACCCACACGCGAACGAGGGAAAGCGCAGCGAGCCGCCGATGTCGTTGCCGTGGTGAATCGGCCCGAACCCCATCGCCGCAGCGGCCGACGCTCCGCCGGAGGACCCGCCCGGAGACGCCTCCTCGTCCCAAGGATTGAGAGTGCGGCCGCGCAGCGGGTTGTCTGTGGTCGCGCGCATCGAGAGCTCCGGCGTATTGGTGCGTCCCACGATGATCGCGCCGGCGTCGAGCAGGTTGCGCGTGACCGGAGAGTGGTCCGGCGCGATGACGTCGGCATAGGCTGTCAGGCCGTTCGTGGTCGCCTGTCCGGCGACGTCGATATTCTCCTTGATGGTGACCGGGACTCCGTGTAACGGCCCGAGGGCGGCGCCGTTGCGGGCCTCGCGGTCCTTGAGTTCAGCTGCGCGCAACGCCTCTTCGGAACAGTCGACGACGATCGCGTTGATGCGCCCGTTGTGCTGAGCGATGCGGTCCAGCACCGACTCCGTCACTTCGACGCACGATGCCTTGCGCGCCCGGATCATCGTGGCGAGTTCGACCGCGCTGCGGCTCCACAAGCCTCTGTCCATTGCGGGTTGCTCCGGGTCTAAAGCGAGGGGCGGTGCCGGCTCCAGTTCGTTGCCGCCTCGAAGGCCGCCGCGGCGCGGAACACCCGGGCGTCATCGTAGGTGCGGCCGACGATCTGCAGGCCGGTGGGGACTCCGTTCCGTGCGAATCCGGTCGGCACGCTTGCTGCCGGGCACTGGTTCATCATGTTGAACGGGTAGGTGAGCAGCCAGCCCAGGTGCGGCTCGACCGGCTTGCTATTGATGGTGAAGCCGGGATCCATGTTGGTGTGGTCCGCCTTGACCGCCGGCACCGCCAGCGTCGGGCAGATCATCACGTCATAGCGTTCTAGGATCGGCGCGAGCTTCTGGTACATCCAGCCGCGCGTTCGGCTGACACGTTCGAACTCGACGGCGCTGACCCGCTGACCCCTCTCCACCAGATCGACCACCCTCGGGTCCATCTCGAAGCGCCATTCGGGCAGGAAGTCCTGCAACCCACTGGCGAAGAAGACCTCGAAGAGCCGTAAGTACTGGTTCAACACGCCCGAGGTCCAGCCGAGATCGACCTCCTCGACCTCGCAGCCGAGATCGCGGAAGACATCCACGGCCTTCCGCGTGTTCTCCTGCACCTCCTCGTCGACCTCGACATAGCCGAGGTCGGGCGAGTAGGCGATACGCCAGCCCTCGATGCCTTCGTAGGCGAGCGGCAGACGAACCCGCGTTCTGAGAGAGTTGATATCCGCCTTGTGGGGGCCGGAGACGACGTTCTGGAGCAGGGCGGATTCGGCCACCGTGCGGGTGAGCACGCCGATCTGCACCAGGAAGACATGGGGTGCTGTGGTGTCATTTGGGTTGCGGCCGTAGGGCGGCTTGAAGCCGAAGATGCCGTTGACCGAGGCCGGGATGCGGATCGACCCGCCGCCATCGCCGCCGTCCGCGATGGTGGTCATGCCTGCGGCCACCGCGCCGCCGCTGCCGCCGGAGGAGCCGCCCGGCGTGTAGTCGGGATTCCAGGGATTGCGGCTCACGCCCCAAAGCGGACTGTGGCTCGTCCCGGCATAGCCGAACTCGGGCGTGGTGGTGCGGATGTGGAGGATCGCACCGGCGCGCATGAGGCGCTCGGTCACCGGGTAGGTGTGATCGGGGCGGTTGTGCTCCATGATCTTGGAGCCGATCGTGGTGATCTCGCCCTTGATCGCGTGGTAATCCTTGCTCGCGAAGGGTAGGCCCTCGAGCGTGCGCAGCCGGCCGTCGGTCTTGCCGTAGCGCGCCTCCGCCGCCTTCGCCTGCTCCAAGGCGCGCTCGAAATAGCTGTAGGTGACGAGGTTGAGCGCCGGGTTGACCGCCTCGCAGCGGGCGATCACCGCCTTCATCAGCTCGACCGGCGAGAGCGTTCGTGCCTTGAACGCAGCAAGCGCGTCGAGCGCGCTCATGTAGCAGAGGTCGAGATCCGATGCGGTCATGACGAACGCTCCCGCTCCTATTCGTTGCTGAAGGCCTCCAGCTCGCTGAGATAGGCGAGGACGCGCTCCGCCGGCTCGACATCGCCGAACTTGGCATCGATGTCGAACAGGTTCCATTCGACGACTCCCGGCACGCGGTCGCCCACGCCTTCCCGAACGACGATGGGGCGGAAGCCCTCGGCGATCGCGTCTTCGGCCGAGTGGCGCACGCAGCCGGCCATGGTGACGCCGGTGATGACGACCGTGTCAACCCGTTGGGCGCGCAGGTAGCCCGCAAGGTAGGTACCGTGGAAGGCGCTCGCGCGCTTCTTCACGATCACCTGCTCGCCGCGCGACGGCATCGGCTCGATCCGCTCATCGATCGCTGCCTCCGGCGAGCCTTCACGCAGGGTCTCGACCGGAATCTTCATGTGCCAGAGGCCGGTGTCGGCGTGCGGCCCGGTCGGGTCCTGATAGGCCGTCGTGGTGTAGATGACGGGAATGTTCTTCTCGCGCGCGGCGGCCAGAAGCTTCTGGTTGGTGGGGATGATCACATCCATGTTGTCGCACGTGAAGTTATGGCCCGGCCGGGTCCAGGCATTCGCCAGGTCGATGATCAGGAGCGCCGGCCGGGTGCCGAACCCGATGCGACGCTGGAAGCCCCGTGTCTGGTAAATCTCGGAATCGGCGGCGAAGATCGTCTCGAGTGCCCGCCTGACTTCCTCGTCGCGTGTAAGTTCCGCCGTCATCCTGAATACTCCCGCCGTGGATGGGCGCAGAGTGTAGCCGCCGCACCGGCGGGCCGCCAGACGTGCGCGCCGCGGCCACGATGGAAATTCCAGACCAAAGACGGTTGACCCTGGCGGTACGCGGCGCCTAAATGAAGCGCTGACGCTGACGCGCGCCCTGGGGCCGGGTGGCAGAGTGGCTATGCAGCGGACTGCAAATCCGTGTACGCCGGTTCGATTCCGGCCTCGGCCTCCAGTTTCACCAAGAACAAGTGCGCTCGCTTTAGGCAGCACCTAAGACACGTAGGCGGCGATCTTGTCCGAATCTGATACGGCGTGTGCGCGCCTCGTGGTAAAAGCGCCTATGAACGTTCGACGGAGACAGCCGGAATGAGGCGCTCGCACATCGGCTTGGGGATGCTTGGCGTTTTCCTCCTGGCTCTGGCAGCGGCCGGCTGTGAGAATTCAGTGCCGCCGGATAGCCCAACCATGGATCCCCGACGGCGCGCAGCCGGCGCGAGCCAAGAAAGCATATTCGGTTCCGGCGGGATCGGACTTTTCGGTGGCGACGAGGACGAAGCGGCTGCCAGCGGCATCGGCGTCAATGCCTTCCTCTGGCGTGCGACCCTCGACACCATCTCGTTCATGCCCTTGCTCTCGGCCGATCCCTTCGGCGGCGTGATCATCACCGATTGGTACGCCCCGCCCGAGAGCCCCGACGAGCGCTTCAAGATGACCGTCTACATCCTGGGCAGGACGCTGCGCTCGGACGGCGTACAGGTCTCCGTGTTTCGCCAGGAACGTGGCGTAGACGGCCTCTGGGAGGACCGTGCCACGAGCCCGGACACCGCGGTCAGCCTCGAAGACAAGATCCTCGACCGCGCCCGACAGCTGCGTACCGCACAGCTCAGCCGATAGAGTGCAGCGTTGCGTGCCGCCCGGCCGGCGCGGCTGCGTTGGCTGGCGGGTCATGCTATAGGGACGCCGCTCTCCGGCGCCGGCCGGGGTGAGGGAGCGAGCGTGGCCGATGAGTGAGCGTTACGACGCACAGGCGGTCGAGGCCAAGTGGCAAGCCGCCTGGGAGGACGCGGGCCTGTTCCGGGCCGAGCGCAGCGGCGGTCGTCCGACCTACTACGTCCTGGAGATGTTCCCGTACCCCTCGGGCCGCATTCACATGGGCCACGTGCGCAACTACACCATGGGCGACGTGGTTGCGCGCTACAAGCGGGCCCGGGGATTCGACGTCCTTCATCCCATGGGCTGGGACGCCTTCGGGCTGCCAGCGGAGAACGCGGCCTTCGAGCGCGGCGTCCATCCAGCCGAGTGGACCTACGACAACATCGCGACGATGCGCGGGCAGCTCAAGCTGATGGGGCTTTCGATCGACTGGGAGCGCGAGTTCGCGACCTGCCACCCCGGCTACTACGAACACCAGCAGGCGTTGTTCCTGGACTTCTTCGAGTCCGGATTCGTCGAGCGCAAGGAGGCCTGGGTCAACTGGGATCCGGTCGATCGCACGGTGCTCGCCAACGAGCAGGTCGTGGACGGGCGCGGCTGGCGCTCGGGCGCGGTCGTCGAGAAACGCAGGCTGGCGCAATGGTTCTTTCGCATCACCCGCTTCGCTGACGAACTCCTGGATGCGCTTGAGGCCCTGCCGCGCTGGCCCGAGAAGGTGCAGCTCATGCAACGCAACTGGATCGGGCGTTCCCAAGGCGCCCGCATCCTCTTCCCCATCGAAGGCCGCGACGAGGCACTGGAGGTCTTCACGACCCGCCCGGATACGCTGTTCGGCGCGTCGTTCTGTGCGCTCTCGCCCAACCACCCGCTCGCGACATCGCTTGCTGAATCGGATTCGTCGCTCGCCGACTTCATTGCCGAGTGCAACCGCGCCGGCATCGGCGAGCGCGACATCGAGGCGGCGGGCAAGCGCGGCTTCGACACGGGCGTAAGCGTCCGCCACCCCTTCGACGCCGAGCGCACGCTGCCGCTCTACGTCGCCAATTTCGTGCTCATGGACTACGGCACCGGCGCGATCTTTGGCTGCCCAGCCCACGACCAGCGCGACCTGGATTTCGCCCGCGCCCAGGGCCTGCCAGTTATCCCGGTGGTGTGTCCGCCGGGGGAGGATGCGGATGCGGTCGAGATCGGCGACGAGGCCTATGTCGGCGACGGCACGGCCATCAATTCCGACTTTCTTAACGGGTTGTCGGTGGCCGACGCCAAGGCGCGCGCAGTCGTAGAGCTTGCGGAACGCGGTGCCGGCGGCTCTGCCGTTAGCTACCGGCTCCGCGATTGGGGCATCTCGCGGCAGCGCTACTGGGGCTGCCCGATTCCGGTGGTGCACTGCGCATCGTGCGGCGTGGTGCCGGTGCCGCGCGAGGCGCTCCCGGTGCGCCTGCCCGAGGACGTGACCTTCGACACGCCGGGCAATCCCCTCGACCGCCATCCCACGTGGAAGCACACCACGTGCCCTCGCTGCGGTGCTGCCGCGGAGCGCGATACCGATACGATGGACACCTTCGTGGATTCCTCCTGGTACTTCGCGCGCTTCTGCGCCGCGCGCGCCGACGAGCCGCTGCCGGCCGACGAGGTCGAGCCTTGGCTTCCGGTCGATCAATACATCGGCGGCATCGAGCACGCGGTGCTGCACCTGCTCTATTCGCGCTTCTATACCAAGGCTCTCAAACGCTGCGGCCATGTGACGATCGACGAGCCCTTCGCTGGCCTCTTCACCCAGGGCATGGTGTGTCACGAGACCTACCGCGACTCAGACGGGCGCTGGTACTACCCCGACCAGGTCGAGACCCGCGCTGGCAACTTGGTGACCAAGGAGGGCGGGCGCCCCATCGCCATCGGCCGGTCGGAGGCGATGAGCAAGTCGAAGCGCAACACCGTCGATCCCGAGGCGATCATCGAGGCATACGGTGCCGACACCGCGCGGCTCTTCATGCTCTCCGACAGCCCGCCCGAACGCGACCTGGAATGGACCGATACCGGCGTCAAGGGCGCCTGGCGCTACATCGCCGCGCTTTGGCGCATGGTGCTATCGCCGCCCGTGGCGCTGTCTCCATGCGGGGCAGCGCCGTCGGACCAGGGGACCTTGGCGGCTCCGCTGCGTGACGTGCGCAGGACCATTCACAAGACCATCGCCGGTGTGACCGATGATCTAGAGCGTTTTCGCTTCAACCGGGCGGTGGCGCGGGTGCGGGAGCTGACCAATGCGCTCTCCGCCATCGAGGACGCGCTCGGTGCAGGCCACGTGATGCGCGAGGGCCTGGAGACCGCCATGCGCCTGCTCGGCCCGGTGGTGCCGCATCTGGCCGAGGAGGCCTGGCGCCGTCTCGGACATGAGAGCTGGCTGGCGCGCGAGCCGTGGCCGGAGCCGGACCCCGTCCTGCTCGCGGATGACGTTGTGGTCGTCGCCGTGCAGGTGGATGGCAGAAAGCGCGCGACGATTTCGTTGCCGGCCGATCACGACAAGGCGGCGGCGGAAAACGCGGCCATGGCAGACGGCGGCGTGCGCCGGGCGCTTGCTGGCCGGGAAGTACGCAAGGTGATCGTCGTGCCCGGGCGAATCGTGAATGTCGTCACCTGATCGGCCGTTCTCTCGCATGTTGGCGCGCCTGAGGCGCGCGCCGATCCCAGCCCTCGCCCTCGCTCTTTCCCTCGTCCTGCTCGGCGCCTGTTCCGTGGAGCCGCTTTACGGTGCCCGCACCGGCAAGGCGCGTGGCGGCGGCGTTGCGGCGATCGAGATCGCACCGGTCAAGGACCGGGTCGGTCATATCGTGCGCAACCATTTGATCGACAGCCTCACCCCGAGGGGACAGCCGGCGCATCCCGACTATCGCCTGACCCTCGCGGTCGAGCAGGAAAAGACTCCGCTGCTGATCCAGCTCGACGACCATGCGACCCGGTTCAATTTGACGCTCCGCGCCAGGTTCGCCCTCGCCGATCGGGGCGGGGCGGTGGTCTACCGTGACAGCGCCCGGGCGACCGGCAGCTACAACGTCGTCGAATCGGGGTTCGCCACCGTGACGGCGGAGCGGGACGCGGCCAAGGAAGCGGCGCGGGTGCTGAGCGAAGAAATCCTCACGCTGATCCTCCTCCATCTCCGTCGATGAGACCCTGGCCGTCACATGATCCGGCGGCTGGCACGCCATGAAGATCGCGCCGGCGCGCGCGGACCGGTTCTGCGCGGCACCGGACGCGGAGGTCCGGCTGGTTCTGATCTACGGCTCCAACGAAGGCCTGGTGCGGGCCCGCGCCGAAGCTTGCGTCAAGGCCGTTGCAGAGGATGCCGACGATCCCTTTCGCGTCACCAGCCTCGATCCGGCGCTGCTGCGAGACGAGCCGGGCCGGCTCGCCGACGAGGCGGCGGCGCTCTCGCTCATCGGCGGCCGTCGTGCCGTCCGCCTGCGCGGCGCGACCGAGACGGTGGTCCCTGCGATCCGCTCGTGTCTCGCGTTGCCGGCTACCGAGAGCCTGGTGGTTGCGGAGGCCGGGCCGCTGACACCCCGCTCGGGCCTCAGGCGCCTGTGCGAGCAGGAAGCGAGCCTCGCCGCCATCGCCTGCTACGACGAGAGCGCGGAGGGCGCCGCCCGGCTGATCGAAGCCTTCTGCAGCGCGCGCAAGATCAAGGCGGCGCCCGAGACCGTCGATTGGCTGGCCGAGCGCCTGGGCAGCGATCGCCGGCAGATCGAGGGTGCGGTGGAGAAGCTCGCGGTCTACCTGGGCGAGGGGGGCACCGAGGGCGGTTTGCTCACGCAGGAGGTCGCGGAGGCCTGCGTCGGCGACGCGACCGAAGCATCGGCCGATGAGGTTGCGCGCCTGGCCCTATCCGGCGACCGTGAGGGGCTGGACCGAGCAATGACGCGGGCGCTCTACGGCGGGGTTCAACCGATCACCATTCTCCGCGCTGCCGCCCGGCGCCTCGCCCGCCTCCATCTCGCGGTCGCCGCGCTGGAAGGCGGCGCCAGTCGGGCCGATGCCATGGGCAGCCTCAAGCCCCCAGTATTCCCCAGAGACCGTGCTGCCTTCGGTCAGGAGATGACCCGCTGGCCCATCGCCCGCGCGGCCCGAGCGCTGGGGCTGCTGACCCGTGCCGAGCGCGACTGCAAGATTTCCGGTGGTGCGCCTGAGGCGATCTGTTGGCAGGCACTGCTCCGCGTCGCGCGCGCGGCCCAAAGGCAGAGCGCCTAAGCGCAGCACCTATCGGATCAGGCCGCGATGCCGGCCAGGGTGCAGATGCGCCGCCACTCGGCCTCCGTCACGGGGCTCACGGAAAGCCGCGATTGACGCAGGAGCTGCATGTCCTGGAGCGCCGGCTCTTCCTTGATCTGCTTCAGAGAGACCGGCTCGCTCACCGGGACCACGGCCTTGACGTCGACCATGCCGAAGCGCCCGGAAGCATCGGTCGGGTCGGGATAGTGCTCCTTCACGACCTCGACGACGCCGACGATCTCCTTCGCGTTGACCGAGTGGTAGAAGAAGCAGCGGTCGCCCCGCTTCATGGCCTTCATATTGTTGTTCGCCTGATGGTTGCGTACGCCGTCCCACTCCGTGACGCTGTCGCGCACCTGATCGTCCCAGGACCAGCAACTCGGTTCCGACTTTATGAGCCAATAGGCCATTTCGCGCCCCTCCAAAGACCACTCAACCGTGCGTCGAGTGTAACCAACCCGCAACCCAGCGTCAGCCGTCCCTCGATGGTCACGCCTGCCGCCGTCTTGATGTCAGCGAACGATGCCCCCACACTATGTCTATTGCCAGGTAACGAGACCGTCGGGTGGTGCCTGCAGCGGTGCCGCCTGCGGCAGGTGGGCGCGGGGCAATGTCGTTCTTCGAAATGGGCGGTTACGCCGCCTACGTGTGGCCGGCCTTCGGGGCTGCGGCCGCGATCATGATGGCGCTCCTCCTGCTCAGCATCCGCGCCATGCGTGCGAGGGAGGCGGCGCTGAGGGCTTTGGAGGCAACCGCGCGCCGGCAGCGTGCTGCCGATGGAGACAACGACCGTGACGGGGAGCAGAACGCCCCGGCATGAAGCGCAAGCATTGGCGGTTGGTCTTTCTGGGCGGGGGCCTCGGCGCGCTCGGCCTCGCTGCGGGCCTGGTGCTCACCGCGCTCGACGACACCCTCGTCTTCTTCCATGACCCGAGCACGCTCAAGGAACGGCAATTTTCACCCGAGCAGCGGCTTCGTGTGGGCGGCCTGGTGGAGGAGAACAGCGTGGTGAGGGGTGACGACGGGCTCACGGTGCGCTTCACCATCACCGACCTCGCACACACCGTGCCCGTGACCTATTTCGGTATTCTGCCCGACCTGTTCCGCGAGGGGCAGGGGGTGGTCGCCGAGGGCTATCTGAAGGGCAGCGTGTTCGAGGCCGACGAGGTGCTCGCCAAGCACGACGAGAACTACATGCCGCGTGAAGTGGCCGACGCGCTGAAGAAGTCCGGCAACTGGAAGGGCGAGGGCGCCGAATGATTCCAGAGATCGGCCACTACGCCCTGATCCTCGCGCTTGCGATGGCGCTGGTGCAGGCGGCCGCCGCGCCGCTCGGCGCAAGGCTCCGCGATGGTGGCCTGATGGCGCTGGCGCGGCCGGCAGCACTGGCCCAGTTCGTCTTCATCTCGGCCGCGCTTGCCTGCCTGATGCAGGCCTTCGTCGTCTCAGACTTCTCGGTGGTGACGGTCGCCGACAATTCCCATTCAGCCAAGCCGTTGCTCTACAAGTTCACCGGGACCTGGGGCAATCACGAAGGCTCCATGCTGCTCTGGGTGTGGATTCTCGCGGTCCACGGCGCCGCCGTGGCGGTCTTCGGGCGCAACCTGCCGCCGGCGTTCCGGGCCTGGGTGCTGGCCGTGCAGGCGCTGATCGGGCTCGGCTTCCTGGTCTTCGTGCTCGCCACCTCCAACCCCTTCCTGCGGCTCGATCCCGCACCGTTCGACGGGCGCGACCTCAACCCGCTGCTGCAGGACCCCGGCCTCGCCTTCCACCCGCCGCTGCTCTACCTCGGCTACGTCGGGCTCTCGACCGCCTTCTCCTTCGCTGTGGCCGCGCTGATTGAGGGGCGTGTGAACGCGGCCTGGGCGCGCTGGGTGCGGCCGTGGACGCTGCTCTCCTGGTGCGCGCTAACGGCCGGCATCGCCTTGGGTTCCTGGTGGGCCTACTACGAGCTTGGCTGGGGCGGATACTGGTTCTGGGACCCGGTGGAGAACGCCTCCTTCATGCCCTGGCTGATGGCGACCGCGCTGCTGCACTCCTCGATCGTGGCGGAGAAGCGGGACTCGCTCAAAAGCTGGACCGTGCTGCTCGCCATTCTCGGCTTTTCATTGAGCCTGCTCGGCACCTTCCTGGTGCGCTCCGGCGTACTGACCTCGGTGCACAGCTTCGCCTCCGACCCCGCGAGGGGAGTCTACATCCTGGTGTTCCTGGTGATCGTCGTCGGCGGCTCGCTCACGCTCTATGCCTGGCGGGCGCCGGGGATGCGGGCCGGCGGCTCGTTCCGCCCGCTCTCGCGCGAAAGTTCACTCTTGGCAAACAATCTGCTGCTGGCGGTCGGCTGTGCCACGGTCTTCATCGGCACGCTTTATCCGCTAATTCTCGACGCGATCGCGGACCAGAAGGTCTCGGTCGGCCCGCCTTTCTTCGAATCCACCTTCGTGCTCCTGATGATCCCCCTCCTCCTGATGATGGCGGTGGGGCCGCTCATGGCCTGGAAGCGCGCTGGTGCCAGCGCGGTGCTGCCACGTCTCGCAGTCTCGCTCCTCGCCGCCATCGCAGTGGCCGCGGCGGTCGGGGCGAGCGGCGGCGGACCCTGGGGTGCGGTGCTCGGCATGGCGCTCGCCGGTTGGGTGGCGGCGGGCGTGCTCACGGAATTCGCGGAGCGCGTGCGGCTCTTCCGCGTGCCGCCTGCCGAGAGCGCGCGCCGCGCCGTCGGCCTGCCGCGTGCGGCCTGGGCGATGAGCATCGCCCATCTGGGCGTGGCGGTGCTGGTGGTGGGCACGGTCGGCGCCGGCAATTGGCAGACCGAGCGGGAGCAGTCGATGCAACCCGGCGATACGGTCACCCTTGCCGGCTACGACTTCGAGCTGCAAAGCATCGGTGACGTGCCCGGTCCCAACTACATCGCGCGGCGCGGTGAGGTCCGGGTCTTGCGGGACGGCGAGAACGTCGCTCTCCTGCTGCCCGAACGCCGCCACTATCCGGTGCAGGACACCTGGACCACCGAGGCCGCGATCCACATGACTTGGATTTCCGATCTCTATGTCGTGGTCGGCGAGGATGCGCCGGGCGGCGGCACGGCGATCCGCGTCCATCACAATCCACTCGTGCCCTGGATTTGGATCGGTGCACTGGCCATGGTGGCCGGCGGAGTGGTCTCACTGACCGACCGGCGCCACCGCGTGGGCGCGCCCACCCGCCGCCGGCATTCGGCGCCCGCTGTTGCCGCTGCCGGCACGGGCGAGTGAGAGGCCGCGAAGCCGTGGCGGAGAAGGGAACGGACGCCCCGGCAGAGGAGGCGCCTGCCCGCGCGCCGGTCTCCGCCGCCCGCAGGCTGCGCTATCTCGTGCCGATGTTCCTGTTCGTGGCGCTCGCCGCTGCGCTCGGCGTCCAATTGCTCACCGGCGATCCAGGCAAGGTTCCGTCGGCGCTGATCGACAAGCCGGTGCCGGAATTCTCGCTCCCGCCGGTCCAGGGGTTCGAGAACGCGGGCGGATTCGCGACCGCCGATCTCGGTAAGGGAGAGATTACGCTCGTCAACATCTTCGCTTCGTGGTGCGGTCCCTGCCGGGTCGAGCACCCGCTGCTCATGGCGCTCGCCGACGCCGGTACGATCCCGCTCTACGGCATTAACTATAAGGACACGCCGGACGACGCCGAGCGCTGGCTCGGCCGCCTCGGCAATCCCTACACGCTGATGGGGGCTGATCTCGATGGCCGGACCGGGATCGACTGGGGGGTCTATGGCATACCCGAGACCTTCGTGGTGGACGGTGCAGGCCGCATCCGCCACCGCCACGTGGGCGTGCTCTCGCAGCACGACCTCGACGAGACCATCCTGCCGCTGATCGAGGACCTGCGCGGATGAGGGCCATGCGGCGGGCGCTGCTTGGCGCAACGTGCGCGCTCTGGCTTGGACTCGCGGCGGGCCCCGGCCTGGCTTTCACGCCCGACGAGCCGCTCGCTGACTCCGCGCTCGAAGCACGCGCCCGGGCACTCCATGCGGAGCTTCGCTGCATGGTGTGCCAGGGCCAGTCGATCGCCGATTCCAACGCGCCGCTGGCGCAGGACATGCGCGCCATCGTCCGGGAGCGCATCGTGGCCGGCGCGAGCGACGATGACGTGAGGGGCTTCCTGACCGACCGCTACGGCGATTACGTTCTGCTTGACCCACCGGTGAAGCCCGAGACCTACGCGCTCTGGTTTGGGCCGGCTGCCGTTTTCGTTGCCGGCGCCGCCATTGCCTTCGCGCTCGTGCGCCGGACGAGGGCCGGCGCGCGGGATGCGGGGGCGGCACCCCTTTCCGCCGAGGAGCGCCGGCGGCTCGACGCGCTTCTCGACGACGACGCCTAGCCCGGCGACCGATGATCTTCGCGCTCGTCGCCGCATTGCTGACGGCGCTCGCCGTCGCGGCGGTGCTGATCCCCGTATTGCGCCGGCACCGGCGGAACCCGTCGCGGGCGGACTACGACCTCACCGTCTATCGCGATCAGCTGCGTGAGCTGGAGAGCGACCGCGCCCGCGGCCTGGTCAGCGAGGAGCAGGTGGAGGCGGCCCGAACCGAGATCGAGCGGCGCATGCTGCGCGCGGCACGGACGCGGGGCGTGGCACCGGCGGCGGAGGAAGAGAAGACACCTGGGCCAGCGGGTGCGAAATCGCGCGCGAGCTGGCGACGGCGGGCTACGGCCATCGGCCTCGGGCTCTGCATCCCGGCGCTTGCTGCCGGTATCTACGCGAACCTCGGCACCCCCGGCTTGCCCGGCCGGCCCTTCGCGGAGATCGAGCGGCCGGCCGCTCAAACGGAGGCCCTCGCGGCCTTGAGCGGGCCTGTCGAGCAACTTGCGGCGCGGCTTGAGGGCGAACCCGACAATCTCGAAGGCTGGCTCCTGCTCGGCCGCTCTTACGTGGTGCTGCAGCGCTACCCCGAGGCGGCCGATGCGCTCAGGCGGGCGGCAACGCTTTCCGGCGACGATCCCGAGGTGCTGGCGATGCTGGGCGAAGCGATCGTCTGGGCCAACGACGGGATGGTGGTGCCGGAGGCGGTCGGGGCCTTCCGTCAGGTCCTCGACGCGCGGCCAACCCACCCGGCGGCGCGCTTCCACCTTGCGCTCGCCCGCGCCCAGGCCGGCGCGGTGCGGGAGGCCTACGATATGTGGCTTGCGTTGGCTGCCGACACGCCCGCTGACGCCACCTGGCGCGGGGACCTGGAGCAACTGATCGTCCAGGCTGCCGAGGTTCTCGGTGTCGAGCCGGGGACGGTTCCGAGCGGGCCGACGGTGGCCGACGCGCCTTCCGGCCCCACCGCGGAGGACATGGCGGCAGCAGCCGAGATGTCGCCCGAAGAGCGCATGGCCATGATCCGCGGCATGGTGGAAAGCCTCGCCGCGCGGCTTGAGGAGAAGCCCGACGACCCCGAGGGCTGGCGCCGTCTCGCCCAATCCTACGCCGTGCTCGGCGAGCCCGAGAAGGCGATGGAAACGCTGCGCCGGGCCGTGGAGCTGGTCCCGAACGACCTCGCGACTCTCCACGCCTACGCCCGCGCCCTCACCGGCGAGGTTGGAGCGGCGCCTCCTCCGCCGGAGGCTGTGGCGGTCTACGAGCGCATCCTGGCGCTCACCCCGGACGATGGGGCGGCGCTCTGGTTCGTCGGGCGCGCTGCGGCGGAGCGGGGCGACAGCGCCACCGCGCGTGCGCATTGGGAGCGCCTCCTCACCCTGCTCCCGCCGGGCTCGGACGAGCGCGAGGCGGTCCAAGCGGCACTGAACTCGCTCTAGGAACTCTCCCCGCGTCCGTTACTCCATCGGTCGGACCGTGCGGGCGCGGGCCATCGTCCGATGACACTCAGCCTTCACACGAGCGTAACCAACACGTCATACCGACCGCCTAATTTCCCGCGCAGAGAGCCGCTCGAACCGGCTCAACGCGTGTGATCTTCAGGGGGAGGAGAGTGTGATGGGTTTCGTGCGCAATCGGTGTCGCTTCGGGGGCAAATCTCTGGCCGCGGCGCTTCTCGGGACGACGTTCCTGGTCGGCCTCGCGGGCCCTGCGCTCGCCGACAGCCATCTCGAGTCGGAGAATGCCGAGCTCCGCTCCAAGGTCGAGGATCTGATGCAGGAAGTGCAGATCCTCAAGAACATGGTGGTGGAGCAAGGCAACAAGATGGCGGATATGGCGGAGCCCGCAGCGCCGGCCAAGATGGTGAAGTCCGGCAAGGATCGGGTGAGCCTGAAGGTCTACGGCCAGGTAAACCGGATGCTGCTTCTTGCCAGCGACGGCAACGACAGCCGGCTCTTCAACGCGGACAACGACATGTCGTCCACCCGCGTGGGCTTCAAGGGCAAGGCCAAGATGGACGGCGGGTGGTCCGCCGGCACCACCGTCGAAGTGCAGATGGAGTCGAACTCGTCGTCCAAGGTCAATCTGCAGGGCGACGTGAACAGCGGTAAGGAGACCTTCACCGAGCGCAAGCTGGAGCTGTGGGTCAAGAGTAAGGCGGCCGGCAAGTTTTCGATCGGCCAGGGCAGCACGGCGTCCGACGGCGTGGCCGAGGCGGACCTCTCGGGCACCGGCGTGATCAGCGGATCAGGCTCCGGCGGCGCGCTCGGCGCCGATGTCAGGTTCGTCGACTCAGATGGCAATACCCTCTCCAAGGTCGATGGCATCTTCGACAATCTCGACGGACACAGCCGGAAGGACAGGCTGCGCTACGATTCGCCGAGTATCGGAGGCTTCCAGCTCTCCACCTCCCTCCAGAGCGACAAGGACGACGGCGATTCCGGTCCTTGGGACATGGCAGTCCGCTACGGGCGTGACCTGGGCGGTTTCGAGGTCGAAGCCATCGCCGCCCAGTGGACGAGTGGTGACGACACCGGCATGGGTGGCTCGGCATCGGTCCTGGCGCCGTCCGGCACCAGCTTTACCGTCGCCTACACGACTGAGGAGGACGGTGACGACTCAGCGAGGATGACCTACGCGAAGCTTGGTCAGAAGCTCGACATCAATCCTGCAGGGAGCACGGCACTTTCGATCGGCTTCATGGACGCCGAGAACGCGGCCGGCGACAGCGGCAGCGCCATCGACGTCGCCGTCGTGCAGAAGGTCAGGAGCCTCGGCGCAGAATTCTACGGCGTCTACGGCATGTACGAGGCCGATATCGCGGGCGCTGCGACCAAGGACGTCACCGTCGCGGGCGTCGGTGCGCGCATCAAGTTCTAAGATCACGAACGATCCAAGCCGCTCCAAGAGGGGTGGCACGGAGGGATAGGGGGCGGCCGTGCCACGCGGCCGCCCCCGACACGTAGGGGAAGGCGTGTCTAAACGCCCATGAAGCTGATCCACCCGGTGATGATGTATTTCTCCTCCCGCGGCGCGACCTCGCCGTTGTGCGTGTGGGTGAAGCCTGCCGGCCAGATCAGGGTCTTGCCCTTGGCCGGCCGGACCAGATGGTCCTGATAGGTGAAGTAGGTGCCGCCGCCCTCCTTGATGTCGTTCAGGAAGGTCTGGAAGGCGAGCACCCGGTGGCCGAGGTCGAGGCCGCTCGACTCGTAGTGGGCGCCGTGGAAGGCGCCGCCCGGCTGGTAGTATTGCATCTGCGGCGGCTCCAGGAAGCCCAGCTTGTCGGAAGCCTCGCCCAACACCGGGAACTCCCTCATGTAGTCACCGAGGCAGGCCATGACATGGCCGCGATAGGCGCGCACCGTCTTGGCGTAGACCTCGTAGGGGAAACAGGTAAGGCTCGCGTCCTCGGAATCTTTCCAGGCTTTGTCGACGCCCTTGGCGCTCGTCCCCTGCCTAGTGAGGCCGAGCCGGCGCGTCCGCTTGAAGCCCTTGATCAGCTCGTCGCAGATTGCGGGCTTCTCGATGGTGTATTCCTTGATCCAGCGCATCGCCGGGTGCTGCCTCCACACGTGATGTTGCGCCTGCACAGCAGCTGCCATGCACCCGCCGCGAGGCATTCTAATTCCATTTGCATGGCGGGCACGCCATGGTTATTGTGCGCCGCGCAAAGGGAGTGTCGATACGCGCCGCGCCCGCGCGGTGCATCAACCTTGGACAAACGATGAGAACCGGGCCGGATGTCTCCCCCCGGTGCTGAAGGGAGGGTGCGCATGTCGCATACCGACAAGAAAGAGCAGTTTACGAAGGAGCTGTATCGGCTCTGGTCGATGCACGCGGACCGGAAGAACTACAAGGTCTCGCGGCGCGATCTGATCAAGGGCATGGCTGGCCTCGGGCTCGGCGCGGGCGCGATCTCCATGCTCATGAA
Source organism: Alphaproteobacteria bacterium (assembly GCA_965220745.1). Classification (GTDB taxonomy): domain Bacteria; phylum Pseudomonadota; class Alphaproteobacteria; order UBA828; family UBA828; genus WTGU01. The sequence goes on from CBDCQT010000007.1 coordinate 195,803, forward strand.
GCAGGCGCCCCTCAGCGTGAGGCAGGCCTGGGCGGCCGATGGTGCGACTCCCGAGGAGCGTGCCATCAACGGCGCGAAGGCGCTCTTCGACAGTGCCGAGAAGAAGACCATCAGCATCATGTATCCGTCGGGCTCCGGCGGTAACCTCTCGCCCTTCGTCGAGGAGTGGAAGGGACTCACCGGCTTCGATCTCGAGCTGATCGAGGTGCCGGTCACCGAGACCCACCAGAAGGCGATGCAGGAAGCGGTGGCCAAGACGGGCCGCTACGACATCATGATCCCGGCGCCGCTGAGCCTTGCAGACCTCGCCGAGTCCGGCGTGGCGCGTCCGCTCGACGACTACATGGACAAGTACGATCCCGAGGTCTACTCAGGGCCCAACCAGCTCCAGTTCCCCGTGTCCGACTTCGGGCAGAAGTACAAGGGCAAGACCTACGGCCTCTACTGTGACGGCGACTGGTGGCACCTCAGCTACCGCAAGGACAAGCTCGCCGAGAAGGGCCTGGCGCCGAAGTCGAAGCGCGAGATGGTTCATACCTGGGCCGAGTACGACGAGCTTTGCGCCACGATGCACGACCCGGACAACAACTTCTACGGGGCGCTCGAGTACCGCTCGCCGTTCTGGAACAAGTTCCACTGGATGACGCGGGTCCAGTCGAAGGGCCACTTCTACTTCGACGAGGACATGAACTCGCTGGCCGACACGCCGCAAGGCATCGAGACGGTCAAGGAGCTGATCGCGCTGCAGGACATCATGCCCGCCGAGCAGTTCACCTACGGCTTCACCGAGAACTACGCGCAGTACTACGCGCAGGGCCGCGGCTTCTGCGAGTTCGGCTGGCCGTCGCTCTGGCGCTACAGCAACGACGCGGCTGGCTCTCAGTCGATCATCGCTGCCAAGGGCGAGGACGGCGAGCCTTCGCAGACCGCCGTCTCGAAGGTGCCGGGCACCATGCACGGCGACGAGCTCATCCGCTCGTGCATCCATGCCTTCGCCTGGGACTTCGTGGTCAGCAACTACTCGCCGATCCAGGAAGCGGCCTACTGCTTCTCGCAGTGGATCACGGGGCCGACCATGTCGATGCGCTCGATCCCGAACGAGGGCGGCTACTTCGACCCGTGGCGCGACAACCACTTCTTCGCTCCGTCGGCCGAGTTCTTCGCCGCCTATCCGGGCGATTTCCTGGCCACGCATGCCGAGGCGATCGTGGACGCGGTGCCGGAGATTCAGCTGCGCGGCGCGGCCGAGTACCTCAATGCGCTCGACGTCAATCTGACCGCGGCCTACAACGGCAACAAGTCGCCGGAAGAGGCCATGGAAGACACCGCCAAGGAGCAGAACCGCATCACGCGGCGTCTGGGCAAGGCGGAGCAGAAAGAGAGCTGGCACGGCCTGGCCAAGATGTATCCCGAGCCGCTGCAGAAGCTCGTCGGCGTCGACAAGTGGGTTCTGTAGTCCAACGGTAACAGCACGGCCGGACTGCAGGTAACGTGGTTACGAAGACTGCGAACGGCGGCGTGCCCGTGCGTGCATTGCAGGCGCGGGCACGCCTGTTCGACCCCAATGACAAGCGCTACATCGGCGTGCTCTTCATCACGCCGGTGCAGCTCTTGTTGATCACGATGTTGATTTTCCCCTTCGGCCTGGAGTTCTTCGTCGCGCTGACCGAATGGCAGCCGACCTACGGAACCTCCATCTGGCACGCCGTGGGGACGGTGTTCTCCGGCGATACCGAGCTCGGCCTCAACTACTACTATCTAGTGACGGACGAGCCGCGCTTCCTCGAGGCGCTGGGCCGGACGCTCGCCATATCGGTGCTCAGCCTGTGCCTCGAGTTCGTCATCGGGCTCGGGCTGGCCACGATTTTCCTCAAGACGTTCTGGGGCAAGCGCATCTGGTTCACCGCGCTGCTGACCCCGATGATGATCATGCCGGTCGTCGTGGGCTACACCTGGTTCATGCTGTTCCAGTACAGTGGTCCGGTCAATCAGGTGCTCGGCTGGATCGGCGGCACATCCGCAGGCGCCGACCTGCAGTGGCTTAACAACGGCGTGCTGGCCTTCTTCGCCGTGGTCATCACGGAGGTCTGGCACTGGACGCCGCTGTTCTTCCTGATCCTGCTCTCGGGCCTCAACGCGGTGCCGGAGAACCCGGTGCGGGCGGCGACCGTGCTCGGCGCCAGCAACTGGCGGATCTTCTGGACCGTCATCATGCCCAACATGCGGGGCGTCATCATCATCGCCTTCGTGATCCGCGGCATGGAGGTCATCAAGCTCTTCGACGAGATTTACATCCTGACTCGCGGCGGCCCCGGCACGGCGACTGAGACCATGAGTCTCTATCTCTACAAGCTGGGCTTCCAGGACTTCCGCCTCGCCTATGCGGGCTCGGCAGGCTTCATCGTGCTGGTGATCACGGTGGTGATGATCAACATGATGCTGAAGCCAATCCGTTACGAGCTGCTGGAGAAGCGTTAGATGGGTGCGCGGAAGTTCGGCCCCGGCAGCGCGATCGGGCTCGCCTTCGGGCTGCTCTTCGCGGTATTCCCGCTGTTCTGGATGGTGTCGACCTCCTTCAAGCCGTCCAACGAGTGGGTCACGACGCCGCCGGTGTGGGTGTCCGAGAACGGCACCGTCACCAACTACCTCGTCATTCTGTGGCCGTCCGTCCTGCTCGAGCAACGGGGCGGTCTCGGCCAGTACACCGAGGAAGGGGAGGTCACGGCTCAGCGCGCGACCGAATCAGACGCGGTGAGCGGCGCGGTCGCCGACTTCCTCACCAAGTCGGCGTGGCAGTCCATCCGGGGCTCGATCATCATCTCGGTGCTCTCGACGATGCTGTCCATTGTGGTCGGCTTCATGGCCGCAATTGCCATCGCGCGATACCGATTTGGCGGCAACGTCACGCCCTTCTTCATATTATCAGGGCGAATGTTCCCGCCCATTGCGATCGCCATACCGTTCGTCGTGATGTTCAGCGCGCCGGGAATCGAGGCGACCGACTCCTATTGGGGCCTGATACTGGCCTACGCCGCGGTCACCGTGCCGTTCTCCACCTGGATGCTGAAGAGCTTCATCGACGAGCTGCCTCAGGAGATCGAGGAAGCGGCGATGATGGACGGCATGTCGCGATGGGAGGCGCACATCAAGGTCACCGTGCCGCTCATCAAGGGCGGCCTGATCGCCACCTCGCTCTTCATCTTCATCCTCAACTGGAGCGAGTTCCTGTTTGCGCTGGTGCTGACCTACACCAACGTGGAGACGATCCCGGTCAAGCTCTCCAAGTACTTCAGCGCCACCTCGGGGCAGCAGTACGGCATTCAGGCGGCGCTCGCCTGCGTCTCGATCGTTCCGCTGGTGATCGTCGGCTTCTTCATCCAGCGGCATCTGGTGCGCGGCCTCACCCTCGGCGCGATCAAGCGTTAGCGCGGCACGATGGCAAACATCAAGCTGGAGCTGGTGGAGCTCCGCAAGGAGTTCGGCGAACTCATCGCCGTCGACGACATGTCCCTCGCTTGCGAGGAAGGCGAGACCATGGCGTTGCTGGGGCCATCCGGCTGCGGCAAGTCCACCACACTGAACATGATCGTTGGACTCGAGGCGCCCACCTCGGGCGACATCCTCATCGACGGGCAGTCGGTGCTCCAGGTGCCCCCCGGCCAGCGTAATGTCGGCTTGGTGTTCCAGGACTACGCCGTCTTCACCCACATGAACGTCAGGCGCAATCTGGAATACGGGCTCCGCGTGCGCGGCATGGCGCGAGCCGATATCGACCGCGAGGTGGCGAAGGTCGCCGCGTTCCTACACCTCGAGCACCAGCTCGATTATAAGCCGCTGGAGCTCGGCGCGAGTGAGCTTCAGCGGGTCGCGATCGGGCGGACGCTGGTGACCAACCCCGAGATTCTGCTGCTCGACGAGCCGCTGAGCAATCTGGAAGCCGAGATGCGAAACCAGATGCGCCGCGAGCTCCGGCGCATTCAGGCCGAGACCGGGCAGACCATCATCTATGTCACCCATGACCAGATCGAGGCGCTCTCGCTTGCGCACCGTATCGCGGTCATGGATTTCGGCCAGCTCAAGCAATACGACACCGCGCACAACGTCTACCACTACCCCGACAACACCTTCGTCGGCAGCTTCCTCGGCAACCCGCCGATGAACTTCGTGCACGGGCAGTTCGGCCATGACGGCAACCGACCGGTCGTGGCGCAGAACGGCTCGATCATTCCCGTGCCGGCCGCGAGCGCCGGGGCAGTGAGCGACGGCGCCGACGTGATCGTCGGCATGCGGCCCGAGTCGATGATGCTGGCGGAAGCAGACGATCCCGAAGCCTTTACGGCCTCGGTCATCGCGGTCGAGCCACAGGGACCTGAAACGGTTCTCACGGCTCGCATAGGCCAGTCCGACCTGAAGCTGGTCGTGGAGACTGGCACGCAGGCCCACGAAGGTGCCGAAATCGCAATCCGGCCGGACGCTGAGTTGCTGGCCCTGTTCGACGCCGCATCGGGCGTCCGCTTCAAGGCGTGAGCCCGGCCATGGACGAACCCCTTCTGCAGCTTCGCTCCATCTCCAAGAACTTCGGTTCGGTTCAGGCGCTGAGGGACCTGAGCCTGGAGGTGCCGCGCGGCTCGCTGATCGTGCTCTTGGGTCCTGCGGGTGCTGGCAAAACGACTACGCTGAGGATCGTTGCCGGGCTCGAAGCGCCGACCTCGGGCGAGGTCTGGGTCGAAGGACAGAACTTCACCAAGCTGCAGCCCAACCGGCGCGACATCGCGATGATCTTCGACAATCTAGCGCTCTACCCCAACAAGACGGGGTACGAGAACGTCGCGTCCCCGCTCAAGCTCGCCAGGATGCCGAAGGCCGAGATTGCCAAGCGGGTCGACGAAATCGCCGGTCTGCTTAAGATCGGGCACATTCTCGACCGTCTGCCTGCAACCTTCAGCGGCGGCGAGCGTCAGCGTGTGGCCCTCGGCCGCGCCATGGTGCGTGAGCCGCGCTTCTACCTGCTGGACGAGCCGCTCTCGAGCCTCGACTTCATGCTCCGCATCGAGCTTCGGACCGAGCTGAAGCGCTTGCAGCGCGAGCTCGGGCGCACCTTCGTCTTCGCGACGCCGGACTACACCGAGGCGCTGGCGCTGGCGGATACCGTCTGCGTTCTGCTGGAGGGTGAGGTGCGTCAGATCGCGAAGGCGCAGGAGCTCTATGACGAGCCTGCCGACCGCGACGTGGCCCGCTTCGTTGGCAATCCCAAGATCAATATCGTCCCCGGCCGGCTCGCGCGCGAGAACGGCACCGCCAGACTTTCCATTGGCTCGATGAACCTGCCCTTGCCGGACCGCATGGAGCATGGCCTGCCCGCGCATTTGAGCGAAGTCGAGGTGGGACTGCGGCCCGAGCACGTCCGGATCGTGCCCTCGACCGCGACCGAAACGCACCGGACTGGGATCGTCAACGATCTTGAGCCGCTCGGCATGCACACGACGGTCGGCATCGACTTGGCGGGGATTAATTTGGCGCTGACCGTCGCGGGCGTGCAGGAGTTCAACGACGGCGACCGGGTCGAGGTGCATCTCGATACCGAGACCCTGTTGTTCTTCGACCCGATCTCGGGGCGCCGCGTCGGCAACTAGTCGGCCCGGCGGCGCGTCGGCTCCCCCGCCCTCGGCGAGCGACCGCCGCTGGCACGTACGGCCCGCATGGCATGGGCCGCAGACGAGGGAGTGACCCGCGATGGCGAAGACCGCACGCGCTGAGACCCAGCCCTTGAGCATCGAAGACGAGATCACGCAGGCGGCAATCGAGCGTCTGGAACAGGGCGCCGACGGGCGGTTGCGGGAGATCATGGTCAGTCTGACCCGGCACCTGCACGGGTTCATCCGCGACATCGAGCCAACCGAGGAAGAATGGCTCGCGGCGATCCGCTTCCTGACCGAGACCGGCAAGAAGTGCGACGAGAACCGCCAGGAGTTCATCCTGCTCTCGGATACGCTCGGCGCAAGCATGCTCATCGACGCCATCAACAACCGCAAACCAGGCGGTGCCACCGAGAGCAGCGTGCTCGGCCCCTTCTATCGCGAGGGCGCGCCGGATTACGAGAACGGCGCCGACTTGGCGGACGGGGAGACCGGCGGCGAGCGCGTGCTCGTCTCGGGCAGGGTGACCGACCTCGACGGTGCGCCCATCGCGGGCGCGGTGCTCGACATCTGGCAGACTGCGTCAAACGCCGCGTACGCGGCGCAGGATCCGTCCGGGACTTCGTTCAACCTCTGCGGCCGGCTCACCACCGAGGCGGACGGGCGCTACTGGTTTCGCACCCGCAAGCCCGTGAGCTACACGATCCCGGGCGATGGTCCGGTCGGCGCCATGCTGGATGCCGCCGGCCGTCACAACTGGCGCCCGGCCCACATTCATTTCATGCTGTCGGCGGCGGGGTACGAGACGCTGGTGACGCAGCTCTTCACCGACGACGACCCCTACCTCGGGAGCGATACCGTCTTCGGTGTCAAGGACTCCCTGGTCGTGCACTACGATCAGACCGACGAGGGCCTGCGTCTCGACCACGACTTCGTCATGACGGCTGAGGCCTAGCCCGCGGATCGCCCTCTGCGGCGGAGGGTCTAAATCGCTCGGTTGGACGGCCCTGAGCCGCCTCCGGCCCTGAATTCGTGACGGTCCAGCGACTCGAGAGTTTCAAACCCGCGTCGACTCCCCGTCGCAAGGACTTTGTCATCCCGATCCATCTCTCTCTCTATAATACATTGTAATTGAAGCTATTTTCCGGTGTCGTCCAGACGCTGTGGCAGGCCGTGCTGGACATGCCCCCGCGGGCTGCTCAAGATTTGTGGTTGCGACTCGGGCCGCAACACCGTGAGTGGCAACGCAGCGGTGTGCGGCATCACAAGGTATGGGGGGCGCTATGGGTGATCCTGTCGATGCCCTGACAACAATTTTCACCGAATCCTACTACTGGATCACGGTGGTCATGATGTTCCTCATTCACGCCGGGTTCTGCACCTACGAGGTAGGGGCGTCCCGGCGCAAAAACGTTCTCCACACGTTGATGAAGAACACGATGCTGATCCCTCTGGTCACCGTCACGTTCTTCTTCTTCGGGTGGTACGTCTATTTCGCATTTCCCAATGTTCCGTTCGCATCCGGCGGATTCTCCGATGCGTCGTTCGCGGAGCCGTGGGACGAGTTCATGGGCGCTCACATGCAGGACCGCATCCTTGGCGTGTTCTGGGCGGCGTTCCTGCTCTTCTCATGGACCACCGCCTCGATTGTCTCGGGCGCGGTGATCGAGCGTATCAAGACCGGCGCGTTCCTCATCTTCGCGGTCCTGATCGGCTCCTTCACCTGGATCCTCGACGCGGCCTGGGGCTGGCACCCGGGCGGCTGGATGGTCCAGATCTTGGGCTATCACGATGCCTACGCATCCGGCGTGGTGCACGCCATCGCCGGCGGCTCGGCCCTCGCGATCCTCTTTGTGCTGGGGCCACGTATCGGCAAGTTCGGGCCGAACGGAGAGGTCAACGAGATCAAGCCGCACAACCCATGGCTGGTCACGGTCGGGCTGTTCCTGATCTTCACCGGCTTCTGGGGCTTCTACGCGGCCTGCAACGTGCCGATCATCGACATCGGCGGCGAGGCAGGGACCTTCTTCTCGGCGACCAACATCTACGGGATGCCGACGACGCTGTCTGCGATCGTCTACAACTTCCTGATGTCCTTCTCGGGCGGCCTGATGGCGGCTTACCTCGTCAGCAAGGGCAATCCGTTCTGGACCTATTCAGGCGGTCTCGGCGGCATCATCGCGGCCTCTGCCGGCAACGACCTCTATCATCCGTTGCAGGCGCTGTTCATCGGTGGGGCCGGCGTGGTGTTCATGTTCTACGTGCACCACTGGGTCGAGCGGAAGTTCAAGATCGACGATGCGGTCGGCGCGGTCGCCGTGCACGGTTACGCCGGGTTCTTCGGCGTCATCGTGTGTGGCTTCGTGCTCTGGGGCTACCCGGCCGCGGCGCCGACGTTCGGCGACTATGGAGCACGCGAGGCCTCGATCGCCCTGTTCACGACTCCGGAAGGCCTGCCGCAAATCAACCCGGTCGGCCAGATTCTGGGGGCGATCATCATGTTCTGGGTGCTGGGCTTCCTGCCCTGCTACGTCCTGGCCCGGGTCCTGCAGTACTTCAACATGCTGCGGGTGCCGCGCGAGGTCGAGCTGGCGGGGCTGGATACGCATCAACTCGGTGATGCGTATCCCTACCATGCACACCAGGAGACGGCGTTCGAGAAGATCGAACGCACCTACGCCAAGGAATAGGAGGATAAGATGGCTTCGACCGGCTTGGACTCCTTTACCAATCCCGCCGAAATCGGCGCCATGTACCCTGGCGTGGGCGCCGAGACGGCGATGGTCGGAATCCTCGTGGCCCTCTGGGTAGGCTGGCACTTCTTCCAGATCTACCAGGAGGAGAGCGAGTATCGCGAAGCGGTCAAGCTCTACCGCGAGGTCGGCATGGAACGCGCCATGCACCATGCCACCGGCACCATCGCGACGGCGGACGAGGTTCAGATCGCCAAGAGCTGATCTCGCGCCACCGTCGTTACGTTACAGGGCGGGCCTTCGGGCCCGCCCTTCTTGTTCGGTTATTCGGCGGAGGCTCCGGCGCCGTCCTCCAGCGCTTGCCGTGCATCCGCAATGGCCATGCGGAATTGTGCGATCGGCAGGGCGCCGCGGATCATGCGATCGCCGACGACGAAGGCCGGCGTTCCCCGAATTGCGAGGGCGCTGGCGAGCACGGCGTTCCGATCGATCAGCGTATCGATGGCCGGCTCCTCCATGTCGCGCGCGAGCCGCTCGTCGTCGAGGCCGACGGAGCGCGCGACCGCGAGGATGTGGTCGAGATCGAAGGGGCCGTCGGCGCTCATCAACGCCCAGTGAAACGGCTCGTAGAGGCCCTGCGCCCGGGATGCGAGCGCCGCGCGGGCCGCCAGCGTCGATTCCGGCCCCAGGATCGGGAACTCCTTGAAGACGACGCGCAGGTCGTCGTTCTCCGCGAGCAGGGTCTCCAGCGTGGGCTTGACGCGCCGGCAGTAGCCGCAGCGATAGTCGAAGAACTCGACCAGCACGATGGCGCCCTCGGGATTCCCCGCGACCGGCGCCTCGGGGTCCGAGAAGATATCGTCGCGCAGGCGATGGATGGCCTGCTGCGCCTGCAGGGCGGCCTCTGCATCGCGCTTGGCCTGCAGCGCCTGCTGAACCTCGATCAGCAGCTCCGGCTGCTCGAGGAGATAGTCGCGGATGATCTGCCGGATTGCCTCCACCGGCAGATCGCCGGCTGCCGCGGTGCCATCATCCATGGTCTTGGCGGGGGTCTCGGGATCGCAGCGGCCGTCTTCGATCTTGTCGGGATCGCAGACGACCTCGGCCTGCCCCGGCTGGGCGACGGCAAAGGCAAGGCCGAAGGCGAGGCCGGCTGCAACGAGGGTGCGGGCGAGTAGCGTGCGGTATTTCTCCATCGCGGGAGGGTACCCGCGCGGCGCGCCCGTTGCCAGCCTCGGGATTAAGACTCGACGGCGCGGCGGGCACGGAAGCGGAGCGTCGCCAGAACGAGGCCGATGAGCACCAGCCCGACGCCCGCGAGCCGCTGCGGCCCCAGGCTTTCGTCCAGCAGCAGCGCGGTGCTGATCAGGCCCGAGATGGGGATGACCAGAGAGAAGGGCGTCACCAGGTAGGCCGGATAGCGGCGCAGCAGGTAGCTCCACAGCATGAAGCCGAAGCAGGTGGCGATCAGCCCGAGGAAGAACAGCTCGCCGATGGTGATCCAGGTGATATCGACAAGCGCGGTGAAGGCCGCCGGGCCCCCTTCGAAGACATAAGAGAGCCCGAGCAGGGGCGCGATGCCGATCAGGTGTGCCCAGGCGATCAGGCGCAGCAGGTCGTCGGTGCCGGCGAGCTTGACGATCATGTTGGAGGAGGCCCAGCACACGGCGGACACGAGCACGAAGCCGAGGCCCGCGAGAGTCGGGCCGCCCGGCAGGGTGAGGCCGATGATCGCGATGCCCGCGCCGGAGACGGCGATGCCCGCATACTGGGTGCGCCCCGGCCTCTCACCCAGGATCGCGAAGGCGAAGATCGTGGTGAAGAAGACCTGGGACTGGAGCAGCAGCGAGCTGAGCCCTGCCGGCATGCCGAATTCCATGGCGAAGAACAGCAGCGACATCTGGATCGTGCCCTGAGTCAGACCGATACCTAAGGTCCAGTACCAGCGGATCGCCGGCGGGCGAAAGAGAACCAGGACGGGCAGCGCGGCAACGACGACGCGGAGCCCGGCCACCATGAGCGGGGGCAGGGCATCGAGCAGCTCCCGCATGACCACGAAAGAGAAGCCCCAGAGGCCGGTCACGGCGAGAGCGAGCGCGATGTGGGGGATCGACATGGCAATCAGGGGCGAACGCAACGCCGGTGGGCCCAGGGGCGGGCAGGGGCCCGTGCGGCGCGGCTAGCCTGGTTCGGCCTCGCCCGGCTCCGGGCGCTCGCGGCGGCGCAGGATGACAAAGAAGACCCCCAGCATGAGGCAGAGCAGGGCGAGCCAGACCCAGTGGCTGTGGCTCTCGCCGAAGAACAGGATGCCCCAGCCGATGCCGGAAAGGGCGACGATGAAATTCACCGTCGAGAAAAAGACCGGTCCCAGGAAGCGGATCAGCTCAACGAACAGGTATATGCCAAGAGCCTGGACGAAGATGGCGGTGATCAGCGCCCAGTCACCCGCGTCCATCGGGCCCTCGAACCACCACCAACCGTCGGTCGCGGCCACCGCCGCGAGGATCGGGAGCGAGCCGAAGAAGAAGAAGCCGAACGCGAAGTGGAGTGAGTCGGTCGCCGGTGGGCGCATGATCGCCGTGGCCAGGCTAGTGGTCGTGTAGCCCACGGGCAGCAGCAGGGCGAGCAGGATCCACGGCACCAGATCGCGCGAGGGCAAGCTGGTTTCCGGCACCACCAAGAGCGCCACGCCGACGATACCGACGGCGAAGCCGAGGACCCGTGGCCACCAGATCCTTTCCAGCCTGAAGGCGACCGCGCCCACGTAGGTGAGGATGGGGGACAGCACCACGAGCATGCTGATGATGCCGGCCGGCACGCCTTCACCGCTGACGAAGCCCACGGTCAAGAACGGCACGCCATAGCCGGAGATGCCGGCGACTGCGTAGGAGCTTACGTGGGCGCGGGAGAGCGGCGGCGGTTGCCCGTAGATGAGCGCCAGAAGCAGGCTGACCGCGGCTCCGCCCATGCCCATCAACAGCACGAAGCTGGTGAAGGGAACGCCGTTGGCGACCGAAACCCCGGTGAGCGAGTAGCTCAGGCCGTAGAGGACGCCGGTCAGGAAGAGCAGCGCGACCGCGATCCAGAACCCCGCCGGCCGCGCGGCCCAGCGGCGAGCGCGGCCGACGCGTATGGCGCTCGGATCGTCAGAAGGCTCGGAGTCCCGAAGGGACAAGGGATGCGGATGGGGCGGCCGGCTGCGCCGCCAAGGGCCTTAAGCCCCGCCGTCGCCTCCGGCGCGGGACTTCGCCCACCACCGCAACGCCGGCCTCAGCAGCATCTTGATGATGCCGCCCGCCAGCACGAACACGGTGACGTAGATGAAGAGTACTCCGGCGATGCCATATCCGTCTTCCGCAGGGAGAAGCTCCGCACTCACCATCAGGTAGGCAGTGACGACACAGAAGATCAGCGCGGCCAACAGCGCCGGCGTTTCGCCCGAGTACCAGAGCTGGCGCAGTCGACGCTTACGATGCTCGTCCAAGATAGCCACGGCTGTTCCCCGTCAGTTGTCGCCGGGCATGTTAGCCAAAGCCGCCCGCTGGGCAAGCCCTTCCTGGCCGTGACGACGCGTCCTGGCCGGCGAAAGCGCCGTCACGAGGGCACGCGCGCAGCAGCGGGCTGTTCCAGCAGCCCTTCCCTTGCCGCGAGCGCCATCGCCCGGGCAATCTCGACGGTGAGCGGGCCGTCCGGCTGCAGCACCACCGCCACCCGATCGTTGGGGCCGAAGGCGATTTCGCGCTCGCCGTCGAGTGCCACCACGCCGCGCTCGAGCCGGATGGGATGCGGCACTCCGGCCTCCAGATCGACCACCCGCTCGACCCCGATCTCCGCCATCAGCCCCGGCGCCAGCGGTGCCGAGACCGTCCGTGCCGCGCCCGGCGCTGCCGCCAGATCGACGGCGACGCCGGTCGGCTCATCGCGTGAGACCGGGCGCACGAGGCCCGCGACCGAGGAGAGACCGATGGCGTCGGCTTCGGCAAACGTCACAAACAACTGGTCGAGTGAATCGGCCCGCCAGAGTGCCTTCGCCCCGGTCCAGGTCTCGTCGCTGACGCAGACGTCGACAAGCGCGATGTCGCGCGGTGCGCCGTTGACCGTGACGCGAAGCACCTTGTTGCGCCGCGCCGCCTGGTCCTGCGGCAGCGCACCGGTTGCGACCAGTCCCGCCGCGAGGCCGGCGATGGTCGCTTCGCGCATCATCGGAAAGACGTTGTTGGTCCCGGTCGAGAGCGAGGTCAGCGGCACCCCGTCGCAGGCCTGCGCGACCAGCCGGTTGGTGCCGTCGCCGCCGAGCACCATGATTCCGCCGACGCCTCGTTCGACCATGCGGGCGGTGGCTTCGAGCGTGTCGGCAGGCGAGCCCTCGATCGGCATGTCCAGGAACTCCACCTCGGGCCACACCTGGCCGTCCGGCGGACCCAGGCCGATCGCGCGCTTCACCCGGTCGGCGATGCCGCTCTCGTCCGGAATCATGTAGCAGGTGCTCACGCCGACCGCGCCCAGGGCCGAGAAGATGCGCGTGATCATGTTGCGCTTCTCGGCGATCGGGAACACCGATGCCTGGGCGACCAGGCGCCTGATGTCGCGGCCGGCGGCGGGGTTGGCGATAATGCCGACCGCCGCGCCGCTCCGGGTTTTTCTTGCCATTGTCCCTCCGCGAGGGCTTATAGCCCGGCCAGCGACGCAGCGCCATGCGCCTCTCGCCCCGCTTCGCGCGTGCCGACTTCGTTGTGACCGGCGCATTCGCTTCGTGTAGAAACGGCGGGCCAAATGGCAGGCAGCGCGTGCCGCGCGGCGAAGTGCGAGGGGAGAAGCACCGTGACTCAGCAAGGTCCGGCCAACGTTCGCGTCTACGGCGTGCTGCTGCGCGGCGGCCGTGTGCTGATCGCGGATGAGCAGGTTGGCGGGCGCGACGTGCTCAAGCTCCCCGGCGGCGCGGTCGAGGCAGGCGAGACGCCGGAGCAGGCATTGCGCCGCGAGTTCATGGAGGAAGGTCGCCTCGAAGTCAAGCCGACCCGCCTGCTCCACGTTCCGGGAACCCTCTACAGCCACTGGATTCATGGGCTGTACACGCCCATCTATTACGCGGTCGAGGGAGAAGGCGAGCCGGCAACGCCACCGGGCGAGCCGCTCGTTCTGCGCTTCATGGAGCCCGACGAGGCGGTCGCCAGCAGGCGGATGGCGGTGCCAGAAGTCGTCGCGATCGGCCGTGCGCTGGCTGCTCATCGGCGATCCTGCGCCAGTCGGGGCGAGGGGAGGACGCCTCAGTGAGCGAACGCCAGAGGAGACACGGTCTCTCTCGGCACGGCCTTCGGGCACTCGCCGCCGCCGTTGCCGCTGTACTCTGGCTCGGGACGGGCGCGGGCGAGGGGGCGGCGCAACAGCCGCCGGCTGTGGTCTCCGTCGACGAGGTGCGCATGGAGGCCATGTTGCAAACCGTACCGGTGATCGGGCGTCTGGTCGCCAAACGGGCAGGCGAGGTCGCTGCGCGCACCGCAGGCCCGGTCGCGGCGCTCCACGTATTCGTCGGCGATCGCGTGGAGACGGGCGATCCCATTGCCGTCCTGGACACGGTCCGGCTTCGAGCCGAGCGGGACCGCCTGGCGGCGATCGTCAATGAAGCCCAGGCCCAAGTGGAGCGCCTGATAGCCCAGTCGACCCTTCACCGTCAGGAGTTGCGACGGCTGGAAGGGCTCCGGGACTCGGCCGCGTTCAGCCAGAGCCGCTTCGAGGATGCTCGACAGCAGGTGATCATCGCCGAGAGCGCCATCGGTACGGCCGATGCCGCCCGGCTCAGCGCTGCGGCAAGCCTCTCGCTCGCCGAGATCGACCTCGCATGGGCCACGATCACCGCGCCCTACCCCGGCGTCATCACTCTGGTGCACACCGAGGTCGGCGCTTGGCTTGGCGTCGGCGAGCGGGTGGTGTCCATGATCAACAACCAGGATCTTGAGGTCGAGGCCGATGTGCCGTCGAGCCGTATCGGGGCTCTCGATTCCGGCACGCAGGTCTCGGTGGTCCTCGATGACGGCAGCGAGCACACGGCGGTCGTGCGCACCGTCGTGCCGGAGGAGAACGCGCTCACCCGCACCCGTCAGGTGCGCTTCACGCCGCACTTCTCGGCACTGCGCAAGCCGCTCGCGATCAACCAGTCGGCGACGGTGGTGCTGCCGGCCGGGCGAGGCCGCGACGTGCTGACGGTGCACAAGGACGCCATCGTCCGCAATCAGGGTCAGGCCTTCGTCTACGTCGCCAAGGACGGAGAGGCGCAGATCCGCCCGGTGCAGCTGGGCGCCGCCGTCGGCGGCCGCTTCGAGGTGCTGGGCGGCCTCGGGCCTGGCGAGCCTGTCGTCGTGCGCGGCAACGAGCGCCTGCGCCCCGGCCAGTCGATTACCGTCGGCGGGGCCGGTTAGGAGCGCGCTCTCGCCATGAACCTCATAAGGCTGGCCATCGACCGGCCAATCGCGGTCGTCGCGGCGATTCTGATGGTGGTCATGTTCGGCCTCGTCGCGCTGCAGACGATCCCGATCCAGCTCACGCCCGATGTCCGCAAGCCGGTCCTCACTGTCGAAACCTTCTGGCCCGGCGCAGCGCCCGCCGAGGTCGAGCGCGAGATCATCACCCAGCAGGAGGAGGTGTTCAAAGGCCTCGAAGGGCTGAACCGCATGATCGGCTCCGCCGACGACGGCGTGGGCGAGATCGAGTTGGAGTTCGCCGTCGGCACCGATATGGACCGGTCGCTCGTGCTGGTCGCCAACAGGTTGGACCGGGTGCCCGACAAGCCGAACGATGCCGCCGAGCCGGTGATCAGCTCAGCCGGCTCCGAAGACCAGCCGATTGCGTGGTTCATCCTCTCACGCCAACCCGGCAACGAGCGCGCAATCCACACCTACGGCGACTTCGTCGAGGACGTGATCCAGGAGCGTCTGGAGCGTGTGCAAGGCGTGGCGCGCGTCAACATGTTCGGCGGCACCAAGCGGGAGCTCCGCATCACCGTCGATCCCGAACGCATGGCTCGCTACGGCCTCACTGTGACCGAAATCGCGGACGCGCTGCGACGCTCAAACGCCTCGATCTCCGCCGGCGATGTCGAGGAGGGCAAGCGCCGCTACGTGGTGCGCACCGACGGCGAGCTCAACACGCCCGAGCGGGTCGCCGGCGTCGTGCTGCGCTCAGAGAGCGACCCTCTCTCGGGCCGGCTCGGCCGGGTCACGATGGGCGACATCGCCTCAGTCGCTTATCGCTACAAGGAGCCCGTCGCGCGCATCCGCCTGTTGGGCGAGCCCGCGCTGGCCGTCAATGCGGTGCGCGAGACCGGCGCCAACGTGATCGAGACCATGGCGGGCGTAAAGGAGGCCGTGGCGGAACTGAATGCCGCGGCGATTCCGCAGGCGGGGCTCGTCTTCGAACAGGTCTACGATGAAACCGTCTACATCAATTCTGCCATCGATCTGGTGCAGCAGAACATTTTCGTCGGTGGCGCGCTGGCCGCGCTGATCCTGCTGCTGTTCCTGCGCTCTTTCTCCGCGACCCTGATCGTTTCGATCGCAATTCCGGTCTCGGTCGTGGGCTCGTTCGTGGCGATGGCGCTTCTCGGGCGCTCGATCAACGTGATCTCGCTCGCGGGCCTCGCCTTCGCCGTCGGCATGGTGGTGGATGCGGCGATCGTGGTGCTGGAGAACATCTACCGGCTCAGGCAGAGCGGTTACGGGCGCCTCCAGGCCGCCTATCACGGCGCGCGGCAGGTCTGGGGCGCGGTGTTCGTCTCGGCCGCGACCACGGTGCTCGTCTTCGTGCCGATTCTGGTCATGGAGCTGGAAGCCGGCCAGTTGTTCCGTGACATCGCCGTGGCGATCTCGGTTTCGGTCGTCCTGTCGCTGATCGTGGCGAGCACCGTGATCCCCTCGCTTGCGAGCCGAATCCTCGGGCGCAGACGCAGGAAAGACCGCGGCGCCTCCGCGTCCCTTGCCGCTACGGAGGAAGCGCCTTACCGGCTTCGCCTGCCCATCATCGACGATTTTGCCGCGCTGTTCGTGCGCGTCGTCCTGGCCTTCACCGGATGGGTTGTGCGCCGCCGGTTGCGTGCCGCCGGCGTGGCGATCGTGGTCTGCGGCGGCGCTCTTTTCGTATCGTGGCTGCTGCTGCCCCGACTCGACTATCTGCCGACCGGCAACCGCAACCTGGTGTTCGGCGTCCTCCTGCCGCCGCCGGGCTACAACCTCGAAACCACGCTCGGCATCGCGCGCTCGGTGGAGGACGCGGTGCGCCCTCTCTGGGAGTCTGAGACGGGGCCGGACGCCCAGCCGGGTGAGCCTCCGAAGATGGAGCGCTTCTTCTTCGTGACATTCCGCGATCAGGCCTTCGTGGGTGCGGTTGCGGTCGAGGCCGATCGGGCCGGTGAGTTGATTGACCCGATCCGCACCCCGGTATTCTTCGAGCCGGGCACCTTCGGCTTCGTCAGCCAGGCGTCGTTGTTCGGCCGAGGGATCGGCGGGGGACGCAAGATCGACGTGGATATCTCGGGCCCGAACCTGGAGACCGTGCTCGGAGTTGCGCTGCAGGCGACCGGCCTCGTGGCCCAGGCGCTGCCCTTCGACCAGGGCAATCAGTTCCGCCCCAAACCCGGCCTGGAGCTCGGCGCGCCGGAGGTGCGCCTGCTGCCCGACCCCATCAAGCTCGGCGACAACGGGGTCTCCGCGCGCGAACTCGGGGCCACGATCGAGGCTTACAACGACGGCCTCAAAGTGGATGAGGTGACCATCGATGCCAAGCGGTTCGACCTGATTCTGGCGGGACCCGACGCCAACGTCGACCGCACGCAGGGCATCGAGAACCTGCCGGTGGTCACGAGGGCGGGCGCCATCGTGCCGGCCAGTTCGCTTGCCGATATCGTGGTCACGGCGGGACCGACCAAGATTCGCCACGTCGAACGCGAGCGCACCATCACCCTGGAAGTCCGCCCCGCCGCGGATATACCGCTCGAGATTGCGCTGGAGAGGCTGGAGACGGGCGTCGTTCAGGCGTTGGAGGGACGCGGGCTGCCGCCGGGAGTGAAGATCAGGCTGTCCGGCACCGCCGACGACCTCGAAGCCACGTGGGACGCGATGGCGATCAATCTGGTGGTCGCCATCGCGATCGTCTACCTCATCATGGCCGTGCTCTTCGAGAGCTTCGTCTATCCCTTCGTCATCATGCTCTCGGTGCCGCTCGCCGCCGCAGGCGGGGTGTTGGGGCTTGCTGCGGTCAACACCTATACGTTCCAGCCGCTCGACATGCTGACGCTGCTCGGCTTCGTCATATTGGTGGGCATCGTCGTCAACAACGCCATCCTGCTCGTCCACCAGACCCTGTTTCACATGCGGGAGGAGCAGATGGCGGTCGCGGACGCCATCCTCTCGGCGACCAGGAACCGCATCCGGCCGATCTTCATGTCGACGCTCACCAGTGTGTTCGGCATGTTGCCGCTGGTGCTGTTCCCGGGCGCGGGCTCGGAGCTCTACCGGGGGCTCGGCTCGGTGGTGATCGGCGGTCTCGCGCTCTCCGCCGTGCTCACGCTGTTGATCGTCCCGCCGCTGCTGGCGGTGGTCGCAACCCGTCAGCAGCGCAAGCGCGAGAGGCTGGGCGCGGCCCTGGATGGACCCGCGCCGCGCGGGACCAGCGCGGAGTGAGAGCAAGGACCACCGCGCCGCTCCACGCGTGGGACCTGTCGCCGAAGGACGCCATCGCGCTGCAGAAGGCGCTTGCCGGCGCTGTGGTCCGCTCGGACCGCTTCGGCCCCGGCGGGCGCCGGGCGATCAAGCGGGTGGCGGGGGTCGATGCCGCCTTCGCCGATGGCGGGCGCACGATCCGGGCAGCGGTTGTGATGCTGACCTATCCCGGGCTGGACGTGACGGACCAGATTCTGATCGAGTGCCCGACGACCTTCCCTTACGTGCCGGGGCTGCTCTCCTTCCGCGAGGTGCCGGCCTTGCTGGAGGCGCTGGAACAGCTCCCCGCTTCGCCCGACCTGATCCTCTGTGACGGACACGGGTACGCCCATCCGCGCCGCTTTGGGCTCGCCTGCCACTTGGGCCTATGGCTGGATGTGCCCACCATCGGAGTGGCGAAGTCACGGCTCACCGGCTCTCACGACGAGCCCGGCCCGGCCAAGGGCGATGTTGCGTGGCTGCGCGCCGACAAGGGCTTACGGCCAGGTGAGCGCCTCGGTGCCGTCCTGCGAACCCGCGAGCGGGTGAAGCCGGTCTACGTCTCGGCCGGGCACCGGATTTCGCTGAAGACCGCGGTGACGTTGACCCTCGGATGCGCCACGCGCTATCGGCTGCCCGAGCCCACGCGGCTAGCCGACAAGCTCTCCAAGGCGCACCGGACCGGGAGTTGACGAAGCTACGCGGAAAGTTTTGGGCCGGCGCGTGGACGCACGGCTGCGAACTACACGAGATCGTCTTGGTCCAGTATTCTGCCGCTGCCTCACGATGCTGCTCGAGGAGCTCAGCATGTCTATGGTAGACGACCCGGAGGTCCGCGATCGCATCCACATCGATGCTTCGATCTGCGGCGGACGGCCGCATGTGCGTGGCACGCGTGTCAGGGTGGCCGACATCCTGGAGCTGTTAGCTGAAGGTGTGTCGAAGGAGGAGATTCTCGCCGACTATCCATACCTCAGTGAAGCTGACCTGAGAGCAGCCCTGGCCTATGGTGCGGCTGCAAGTGCGCATCGTATCATTCTCGCCGCCTGACAGTGCTATTCCTGGTCGACGCGCAGTTGCCCCCTGGCCTGGCCCGATGGCTTTCCGAGAACGGCTATCCCTCCAAGCATATCGATGATCTCGGCCTGCGCGCCGCCTCCGACGACGTGATTGAAGCCAAAGCACGAGAGTTGGGGGCAGTCATCTGGTCGAAAGATGCCGATTTTGCCGAGCGAGCGCGGCACTCTCAAGGATTGCAGGTGGTCTGGCTGCGCTTCGGCAACACGGCCAATGCCTCGCTTCGGGCCAAGCTGTCACCGTATCTGCGGACCATTGAATCCGCTCTCAAGGAAGGCGATGTCCTCGTCGAAGTTCGTTGATCTGCACGAGAACCCAATGCCCAACTGATTCGAAACGCTTTCAGGGGTGGTTCGTTTTTGCAGCCAACGCCATTCCCTGAACCGGGACTCGATCAGGCGCGATTCTCATCCTGTGCCGTGGCGGTAACGGACTCGTCCGAGGCACCGTCGGGAAGGTCCGCAGCTTCATCGACGGCTTCGCCTGCCTCGCCGTCGGCCAGCTCGCCGGCTTTCTCCCGCCGTCTCTGCTCCGCCCGCTCGGCCTTCAGCTTGGCTCGCTCGGCCTTTCTCGCGGCCTTGTTGCGCTCGCGTTCGAGACGGGCAAAGCGATAGTTGGGCTTGCGTGCCATTCCGTTCCTATTGGCTTGGCGAGCGCGCCCGCGGGGCGCGCCCGTTTGACCTCGCGCCGCCGATACTCCCGGCGACGGGTAACGTTGACTCGCCCGGCAGCGTTCGCTGCCGGTGCTTGATGGGGGGAGTCCCGCCGGGACTTAGTCGAGAACGACCAGGTTCTCCGCCGACGCCCTGCCGTCGCGCCCCGGTGTCAGCTCGTACTCGACCTTCTGGCCTTCGCGCAAATTGGTGAGTCCCGCCCGCTCGACAGCGGAGATATGGACGAATGCGTCCTTGGACCCGTCGCTCGGCTGAATGAAGCCGTAGCCTTTGACCGAGTTGAACCACTTCACCGTTCCAGTCGCCATGACTACTCCTTTCACAAAGTTTAGCGCCCGCGCCGCGCTGGGCGGCATCGCGGGTATTAGAGGCGCAGCGTGTCTCTAGAGTAGCTTGGCCCGGCTGGAGCCAGTCAGCGAGATACATCAAGGTCACGTGCAACCGACCGGCCCCTTGTTGGTCCATTGTCGCGCGCTTTGCAAGGGGATTTCGCGTCTTGCCATCAGCGCGAGGGCAGGCCTTAGTTCCCTTTCGGCAGCAGCTTGAACGCCCATTTGACCGTGGTGGAGTCCTCGATTGGGCCGGTCAGCGCGACCTGCGAGGTGCGTCGCCGGGTGACGCCGTCTCCAGCGTAGACGCTCTCGTCGATGCTGATGGACGCGCCGGCGCCGCGCATCTGCCATATCGCGCCGCTGGGGAGCCGCAGGAGGACGGCCCGCCGATCCTCGGTCATCGCGCAAGTCACCTCGGGATGCAGGTGGAAGCGCAAAGCGAATTCCCGGCCTCGTTGTCGGCGTCGCCTGATATGCGAGAGCGTATCCTCACCGCGCACATCGGCGCCTTCGTGGCCCGCGTAGAGCCTGCGCTTGTGGATCAGGCCGAGCGTGTCGAGGTAACCGTCGTGGCTGGAGTCGATCCAGGTCGCGCCGTCCTGATCGCGCCGCTCGACCTTCACAGTGGTCGGACCGTCCGAAATCGCGCCGTCCTCGCCGAGGGTCGCGGAGTTGGTATCGTCGACCACGAGCGTGCTGTGGGCCGCGGTGCCGCGCAGCGCCTCGCGCCATCCGGCGTTGCCGCCGCGCCAGCCGCCGCAGTTCACGATGAGGCGCTCTCGGCCTGCACTCATCTCGAAGCTCAACGTGCCGGCGTGGGCCCAGCGCCCGGTGGTCGACGGCGCGCCTGTATCCGCGATCAGGGTAGAGTGTCTGCCCTCGACGCGCCGGAATCCCATATAGGGTGCGTCGAGGGGGGTGGTTTCGCTACCGGCCGCCGCCCGGCTGAGGGCGAGGTCGATCGGTCCCCGTTTCTCCTCGACACTGCCGTTGAAGAGAGCGAAGCCACCGTCGCCGTGGCGGAACGTGCGGAGTGTCGTCGCGAGCCGGGCGATCGCCTCCGAGAGCGCCTGCCCCGCCGGATGCTCGCTCGCGTCGAGGGTCGCGCGCAGTCCCGCGAGGCACCAGATTGCTGCCAGGTGCGTCGACGGATTGCGTTCGACGTAGCCACCGTCGCCGAGCACCTGCTCCGTCAGCGCCGCCTCGAGGAGCTTCAGGCCCTGGGCGACACGGCGCTCGCCGTCGGGCAGGCATAGCCCGCTTTCGATCAATCCCCGATAAGCGAGCAATCGGGGTAGCCCTTCGCCGGCGTTGCGGGCGGTCCGCATCAGATGACGAGCCTGAAGATCGAGCGCCTGATGGAAGCGCTGGGTGAGCTCGTCGTCGGCGCCCTGCAACAGGAATTCGCCGTGGGCGAGCCAGGCCGAGAGGCGCCGCCCGATAACCTCCGGCGTCCACGCCGCCGTGTTGTCGAGCGAGCGATGCTGCCGCAGCCAGTCGAGCACCATGGTACGGCCGCGCTCGGCCGCCGGGCTGGTGCCCGCCGCGCGCAAGTCGCGCAGCCAGTCGAAGCCGTGCAGCTCGGCGAGCCAGTAATCGCCGGCTTCCCGATGGCGCCAGGGCGTGTCGCCGCGCTCGCCGACCTCGGCGGCGCGGACCGCCTGGCCGCCGAATTCGTAGAGGCCCGCAACGAGCGCATCGCCGCGCCCGGCGACGCCGGGCACGGGGTCGATCGAGCGGTGCACGAGCCGTTGGGTAGCGCCTCGCCGGCGCGATTCGGAGGTGCGACTGCGGAACCAGCGCAGGGCACCAAGAAAGACCGTCGAGGCCTGCCCGTCGCTCGCGCCCATGGGGCCGGGTGGGGTTAGGAGGTCGCCGCGCCGATTGCGCGCGGCCCCGTCCGGGCGCCGCGTGACGCCGTTCGTCCCGCCTCCCCAGCTGCCCTCAGTCGCGCGACATTGCCGGGATACTCGGCCTGGCCGCCGGCAAAGCTTGCGGAGCCCGCGACCAGCACATCGGCGCCGGCGCGTGAGGCAAGGCCGGCCGTATGCTCGTCGATTCCGCCATCGACAGAGAGGTCGATGGCGCGCCCGCTTGCGTCGATGAGCGCCCTGAGTTGTTCGATCTTGGCTAGCTGACTTGGAATGAACCGCTGGCCGCCGAATCCCGGGTTGACGGACATCACCAGAACGAGATCGACATCGCCGAGCACAGGCTCGACCGCGTGAGCCGGTGTCGCCGGATTGAGCGCGACCCCGGCCCGTTTGCCCGTGCTCTTGATGCGCTGGAGCGTGCGGTGCAAGTGGGCGCCCGCCTCGACGTGAACGGTGATGCTGTCGGCGCCGGCCTCGGCAAACGGCTCGATGTAGGAATCGACCGGCGAGACCATCAAATGCACGTCGAAGGGCAGCGTGCTGTGGGGTCTGAGCGCCGCGACGACGCCCGCGCCGATGGTCAGGTTGGGCACGAAATGCCCGTCCATCACATCGACGTGCAGCCAGTCCGCACCGGCGTCTGAGACCGCCCGCACCTCCTCGCCAAGGCACGAAAAGTCGGCCGCCAGAACGGACGCTGCGATCCGGAGCTCCTGCTGCATGGCGAGGTCTGGTACCAGCTTAGGGAAGGTGCCGCAAGCGTGCGGCATAGAAACCGTCCATTCCGCCCTGCTCCGCCCAATGGCACGGCAAGGTGCGCAGATCGCCGGCCGTGGTGACGGCTTCAGGAAGGCCCGGCAGCTCGTCCGCGCGCACCGGAAAGCGCGCGAAGCTGGGCGACGCAGCGAGAAATGAGCCCACTTGGCGCTCGCATTCCTCGGGCTGGAGCGAGCAGCTCACGTAGACCAGCAGGCCCCCCGGCGCCACCATGGCGGCGGCGCACGCGAGCAGGCGTCCTTGCAAGGCTGCGAGGCGTTCCACGTCGGCGGGGCCGCGAAGGTGCGGGATGTCCGGATGGCGCCGGATGGTCCCGGTTGCGGTGCACGGCGCATCGACGAGCACCATGCCCGCCTGTGCCGGCGGCCTCCACTCCAGAGCATCGGCTTCGACGGTCTCGGCTTCGAGGCGGAGCCTGGCGAGGTTCTCCTTGAGCCGGGCGAGACGCGGAGCTGAGCGGTCGACGGCGGATACGCGTGCGCCGGCGGCGGCGAGCTGGGCGGTCTTGCCGCCGGGCGCGGCGCCGATCTCCAACACCCGCTTGCCTGCGACAGCGCCAAGCAGACGAGCCGGCAGCGCCGCCGCCGCATCCTGCACCCACCACTGGCCCGCGTCATAGCCGGCGAGGCGCGTCACGTCGCCGGCGCCGCGCAGCCGGAGTGTGCCTCCGGGCAGACGCTGCGAGCCAAGTGTGGCACGCAGTGCCTCGACGCGGTCTTCTGCGTCAGAGACCGGCGAGAGGTCGAGCGGCGGCTCGCCCAGATGGGCCTCGGCGATGACCCGACAGCGAGCCTCGCCATAGGCCGAGCACCAACTCTCCCAGAGCCAGTCGGGGGTATTGAGTCGGGGCGCGTCGAGCGCCGCGATGGCGCCGTGCTCGCGGCTGGCGCGGCGCAGCACCGCGTTGACCAGCCCGCGATAGGGTGAGAGCCGCGATCCGTGTGCGAGCGCCACGGTGCTCGCCACCGCCGCGTGCGCGGGCGTTTCGAGGAAGGCGAGTTGGCAGACTCCGAGGCGCAGCAGGTCCTGCACCGCTCCCCGCCGCGCCGGCAAGGGGCGGTCCATGAGCTTGGCCAGAAAGGCGTCGATCTGGCCGAGGCGGCGGAGCGTGGTGAGCAGCAGCAGGCGCGCGAAGGCAGCATCGCGCGAGGTGAGCGCATCCAATCCCGGCGCAGCATTGAGTGCTTGGTCGAGCGTGCAGCCCCGGCGCAGGATTGCGCCCAGCGCATGGGCCGCGACGGCGCGCGCGGCGCGCGGCGGGCTACTGGTCGACGACAAAGCCGTCGCGGTGTTCCCGCATGGTGACCGGGCGCTGGATCGGCGGGCGGCCCTCCGCGGCGCTGGGCGCGATTGCCACGCCGAGGCCGGGCACATCGGGGATGGCGACGAATCCGTCCTCCATGGGCGGCACGCCGATGACCACGTCCGAGCCGAGGAGCTGGAGACTGGTCTCCATCTTCAGCGCCTCGAAGCCGGTCGTGTATTCCTGGATCGCGAAGTTGGGGATCGCGGCGGCAAGATGGAGGCAGGCGGCAAGGCCCAAGGGCGAGAGCGGGTTGTGGGGCGCCACCAACACGTGATGGGCCTCGGCCATCGCGGCCACCTTGCGCGCGCCGGTGATGCCGCCACAGAGCGCGACATCCACGCGTGCGAAGCCCGCGCCGTCACGCGCGAAAAGGGCGCGGAAGTCGTGCAGCGAGGCGTAACGCTCCCCGGTCGCAATGGGCGCATGCACGCGGCGCGCGACCTCGGCCATGGCGTCCGGGTTCTCGGGCCGGATCGGGTCTTCGCACCAGTAGGGCAGATAGGGCTCGATGCGCGGGATGAAGTCGATGGCTTCGGCCGGGGTAAGCCGCCGATGCAGCTCCAGCAGCATGTCGACCTCGCCGCCGAGCGCCTCGCGCACCCGGCGCACGGTCTCTACCGCGCGGCCCATGTGGGCCACGTGGGAGGCGAAGAAGGGCTCGTCCTCGCGCTCGTCGAGGAAGGGGTTGATGTGGCCCACCGCGTTGAAGCCTGCCTCCTTGAGGGCAACGCAGTTCTCCACCAGCTCTTCGGTGGTCTTGCCGTAGGCGTGGCCGTAGACACGCGCCCGCTCCCGGCACGGGCCGCCGAGGAGGGAGTGGACCGGGACGCCCAGCGCTTTGCCCTTGATATCCCAGAGCGCGATGTCGATCGCCGCGATGGCGCCGTTGATGGCCGCGCCCTGGAAGTGGCTGAAGCGGTGCATCAGGCTCCAGTGGCGCTCGATGGGTCCTGGGTCTTTTCCCATGAGATGTTCGGCGAAGGTCTCGATGGCGGCGCGGGAGGCAGCGAGATGCCCCCAGGTGCCCGATTCCCCGAGCCCGATGATGCCGGCGTCGGTCTCGATCTCGACGAAAAGGAACTGGCCGATCGAGACCGGCGTGACGGCGGTGATCTTCATGGGTTGAGACATCCTATGGCTCAGTCCACCGGCTCCAGCCTGAGCAACATGCCGTCGGGGTGGTCGGTGAGCAGGTAGATGAGGCCGTCCGGCCCCTGGCGCACATCGCGGATGCGCTCTTCCAGGTCTTCGAGCATACGCTCCTCCACCACGACCCTGCCGCCCGCGACCTCCAGGCGCACCAGGAGCTCGCCGGAGAGCGCGCCGGCGAAGAAGCTCCCGCGCCAGGCGGGGAAGCGGTCCGCGTCGTAGATCATGAGCCCGGACGGCGAGATAGATGGCACCCAGTAATGCACCGGCTGGGCCATGCCTTCTTTGTGGGTGCCCTCGCCGATCTTGAAGCCCATGTAGCTCTTGCCGTAGGTGATCACCGGCCAGCCGTAGTTCACCCCCGGCTGGATCAGGTTCAGCTCGTCGCCGCCCTTGGGCCCGTGCTCGATGGCGTAGATGCGTCCCGTCGCTGCCTCGCGCGTCATGCCCTGGGGGTTGCGGTGGCCGACGGAGTAGAGCTCGGGCCGCGCGCCAGCAGTCCCGACGAAGGGATTGTCCTCAGGCACGCGCCCGTCGTCGTGGAGGCGGATGATGCTGCCCGCCGGGTCGTCCAGCTCCTGGGCGCGGTCTGAATCGCCCCGATCGCCGGCGGTGACGAAGAGGTAACCGTCGGCGAAGACCAGGCGCGAGCCGAAGTGTCGGCCATTGTCGTCGCGTGGCAGTGCAACGTAGAGCTCCTCCGCATCCTCCAGGCGGTCGCCGACGAGCCGGCCGCGCGCGACCGCGGTAGCGGCCTCGTCATCGTCGTCGGGACTCGCGTAGGAAAGATAGACGAGGCCGTTCTCGGCGAAATCCGGGTGCAGGGCCACGTCGAGCAGCCCGCCCTGGCCGTCGTCCCACACATCGGGCACGCCTGAGACCGGTTCGGCCACGAGTTTGCCACCATCGACGATACGGAGCCTGCCGGGGCGCTCGGTCACCAGCATCCGCCCGTCGGGCAGGAAGGCGAGGCCCCAGGGGTGCTCCAGCCCGTCAGTTACCTTGACCAGATGGAAGCGCTGCTTGGCGGTCTCGTACGTGCCCAGCCGCTCGGCCGCCGCCAGCGGCTCGACCGCGCCGAGGCAAAGCGCTGCCATCGCGAGCAGGGTCCAGACGGTGCCCCAGGTTCGTACTGTGTTGGCGTGGCCTTTTGACACGGCCTGCTTTTCCCTTCCGGTGCGCGGACCCTATCACCGCGAACGGGCGGCACGCCAGCGCCCCACGACCCGCACAGGGTTGCGGCTGGCGTTCGCTTGGGCCACCGTTCCGGCACAGTGATGAAGCGATGGGACTGCGCGCAATGACACGGCAGATCAGCCCTGCCCTGCTGCAACGGGACCGTTCGGCCCTGGTCGTCATCGACATGCAGGAGCGGCTGATGCCGGTGATCGCGGAGGGCGAGACGGTGACGCGCGCGGCCGGCGTCCTGATCGAGGCATCGCGGCAGCTCGAAGTGCCGGTGGTCGTGACGGAGCAGTATCCCAAGGGCCTCGGCCCCACCGTCGACGCCATCGCAGGTCGGCTTCCCAACGATGCGACGGTCGTCGAGAAGATGACCTTCAGCGCCGCGCGCAGTCATGACTTCGCCTCTCAACTCGACGGGTTCCGGGCCGCGGGGCGCGATCACATCGTGGTCTGCGGTGTCGAAAGTCATGTCTGTGTGATGCAGACCGCCGCCGACCTCGACGCGCAGGGCTACACAGTCCATATCGTCGCCGACGCCTGCGGCTCGCGCGCACCCGCCAGCAAGGACGCCGCGCTGGCCAGGTTCGGGGCGATGGGCGTCTCTTGCGTGACCACCGAGATGGCACTGTTCGAGTGGCTGGAGGTTGCGAGCACGCCGGAGTTCAAGGCTGTCTCCCGCCTCGTCAAGTAGGTCGCGCGAGACCGTCGCGGGATTGCGGGGAAATAGGGGCCGATGCTGGTTCGCCGGATGGTGCTTGGCACGGCGGTCGCGGTGGTGCTGCTCGTCGGTGCAGTGCCTTATGCCAACGCGACGCAGATCATCCTGATCGGCGGCGGCTCGGAGGGCAGCGTTCCCACCCACGCGGCGCGCCAGATTTGCGCTCTGGTGGACGAGAGTGCCGGCGACAAGTACGGCTGCATCGCGCGTACGGCACCGGGGTCGGTCTTCATCGTTCGCGCGATCGATATCGGCCTGATGGAGTTCGGCTTTGCCCAATCCAAAGGCGTTCACGAGGCCGTCGTCGGCTCGGGCGCGTGGGAGGGCGAGCCAGTGGCGGGCCTGCGGGCCGTCTTCCGCCTGTCCCCAGAGACAGCAGAGCTCGTGACCGGCGCCGATATCGCCGACGATCTCGTCTACGACGTGGTGCGAACCGTGTTCGAGGCACTCGACGTGTTGCGGAGCGCGCATCCGGCGCTCAACGGCCTGGATCCCACGGCGATGCTGGAGGGGCTCTCGGCGCCCCTGCATCCCGGCGCCGCGCGCTACTATCAGGAGCGGGGATGGCTCTAGGCGCGGCCATGACAAGCATCCGGACACCATAGCCATGCGGCTCTCCCCGAGGCGGCGTGCGCCGTCGATCCGGCGCTCGGACTGGCACCCTGCCCCGGCACAGGTGCCCGAGGGCGAGCGGGTCTACGCCATCGGCGACATTCACGGCCGCCTCGACCTGCTGCACATGCTGGTCGACGCGATCGAGGAGGAGCAGCGTGGCCTGCCGCCCTTACGCCCCACCGTGGTGTTCCTGGGCGATTACGTGGACCGAGGGCCTGAGTCGCGCGGGGTCATCGATTTTTTGCTGGAGCAGCCGCTGCCCGATTTCGCGCGGGTGCATCTGCGCGGCAACCACGAGGACTGGTTCGAGAGCTTCCGTTCCGATATGTCCGTCGGGCCAAGCTGGCTCTATTGCGGGGGCGCGGAGACGCTCGCGAGCTATGGCCTCCGGGCAACACCTGGTGAGGACGATCCGATGCGGCTCCGGGCGCTGCAGGCGGACCTCGCGACGGCGCTTCCCGCGTCCCACCGCGCCTTTCTGCGCCAACTCGAACCCTATCGCGAGATCGGCGGCTATCTCTTCGTCCATGCCGGCATCCGGCCGGGTGTGCCGCTCGCCGAGCAGGCCACCGACGACTTCTATTGGATTCGCGACGCCTTCCTGCACTCCAACGCAGATCACGGCCATGTCGTCGTGCATGGCCACACGATTGCGAACGAAGCGCAGGTCTGCCCCAACCGCATCGGCATCGACACGGGCGCCTTCGCGACAAACGTGCTGACCTGCCTCGTGCTGGGGGCGGACCGCTATCGCCTGATTCAGACTGCGTGAGTGAGGGGCAGCGGCGTGCGGCCTATTCGGTCGGCAGCTCCGCCGGGTCGGCGCTCAGGGAGCGGAGATAGGCGAGCACGTTTCCGCGGTCGCCGTCCTTGGAGACTCCCTTGAAGGCCATCTTGGTGCCGGGCACGTTGCCCTTGGGGTCGGCGATGAATGCGCTCAGGCGTTCGAAGTCCCAGACGCCGTCCAGCTCCGCCATGGCGCCGGAGTAGTTGAAGCCCTCGTGGGTCGCGATTGGCCGGTTCACGATGTTCCAGAGATTGGGGCCGACCTTGTTCTTGCCGCCGTCGTCGACGGTGTGACAGGCGGCGCACTTCTTGAAGACCTTCTGCCCCTTGGCGGGGTCGGCATCGGCCAGCAGCTCGGCCAGTGACATCGCCGGCATCTCGGGTTCGTCCGCCACGGCCTCGTCGTGCATGGCGTCGTCCTGCTCAAGGCCCGCGACCACGTAGTGGATCACCCGCTCATGGTGGCCATGTTCGAGTTTGCCGAAGGCGGCGAGCGAGATGAGCCACGCCGTCATCGCGGTCAGACCCGCAAAGAGGATCGCGCCGAAGACCTTGTTCAGCTCGTAGGTGTTCATGCCGCCCGTTGAAGTGGGTGGAACCGGGTCGTCGAAAGCCGACGGGGCGCGAGATTAGCCGCTTCAACCGGCCATGTCCAACCATCCTCCGGCCCTTCGAGCACCGCCCTCGACAAGAGCCGCCCGGCGGCTTATCTCGCACACGAATGAAGGTGCAAACGAAGACGAACATGGGGGCGAGGGGCGGCCGATGAGCGCCTCGGCCGCCACGCGCCCGCCGCCCCGGAACCCAATCGTGCTGATTCCGGCGCGCATGGCCTCGACCCGGCTTCCCGGCAAGCCGCTTGCCGACATCGCCGGCCGGCCGATGATCGTGCGCGTGCTGGAGAGGGCCGAGGCCGCGGCCATCGGCCCCGTAGTGGTCGCCTGCGCCGAGCCCATCATTGCAAAGGCGGTCGAGGGCGCGGGAGGGCGCGCGGTATTGACCGACCCCGATCACCCGTCCGGCTCCGACCGAGTTTTCGAGGCGCTGCAGGCCATCGACCCGGCGGGCGAACACGACGCGGTGGTCAACCTGCAGGGCGATCTGCCCACCCTCGACCCGGCTTTGCCGGCGCGCTCGCTCGCGCTCCTGGCCGATCCTGCCGTCGATATCGGCACGCTCGCGGCAGAGATCGTCGACCCGGCGGAGCGCGACGATCCCAGCGTGGTCAAGGCCGTGGTCTCGCGAGAGCCTGCGAGCGCTCACGGCCGGGCCCTCTACTTCACCCGCGCGACCGCGCCCTCGGGCGGAGGTCCGCTCTGGCACCATATCGGCCTTTACGCCTACCGGCGCGAGGCGCTCGCCCGCTTCGTCGCGCTCCCGCCGAGCCCATTAGAGCGCCGCGAGCGGCTGGAGCAACTCCGCGCGCTCGAGGACGGGATGCGCATCGAGGTCGCGTTCGTGGACACGGTCCCGCTGGGCGTCGATACCCCGGCGCAGCTCGAGCAGGCACGAGCGCTAGTCTCCGGCAACCTGGAGTAAAGAAGAGATGATGGAGCAAGTCCTCTCCTTCTGGTTCGAACGCCATGGCCCCGATCAGTGGTGGGCCAAGAACCCCGCCTTCGACGAGGAGATCCGCACCGAGTTCGGTGCCCTCCATGCCAGCGCAGCGCTCGGCGAGCTGCACGAATGGCGCGAGGCGTCGGAGGGCCGCCTTGCCGAGATCATCGTGCTCGACCAGTTCTCCAGGAATCTCTACCGCGAGGACCCGCGCGCCTTCGCCTGCGACGGCATGGCGCTCGCGCTAGCGCAAGAGGCGGTGCGCATCGGCGCCGACAAGGCGCTGCCGCTGGAGCGTCGGCACTTCTTCTATCTGCCCTACGAGCACAGCGAATCGCCCCGCATCCATGAAATCGCCGTCACCCTCTTCGAATCACTCGACGATCCCGAGAGCCTGAAATACGAGCTGCAGCACAAGGCGATCGTCGACCGTTTCGGGCGTTATCCGCACCGCAACAAGGCGCTCTCGCGCCCCTCCACGGCCGAGGAAATCGCCTTCCTCAAGACCCCCAACTCCTCATTCTGAGCCTTGCGAGCGCGCGGTTGACGCTCACCCCGGCGGGGGGCATGTTGCGCCCACTTTTCGGCGCGACGGCGCGGCACAGGACGGAAGCCCATGCCTTCCACAATGGCTGAAGGGCGCGCACCGCGCGTCGATCACGCGGACATGGCGAACGCCATCCGCGCCCTTTCGATGGACGCGGTGGAGCAGGCACGCTCCGGGCATCCCGGTATGCCGCTCGGCCTTGCCGACGTCGCGACCGTGCTCTTCGGCCGCTTCCTCAAGTTCGATCCCGCGCGCCCCGACTGGCCCGACCGGGACCGCTTCGTTCTCTCGAACGGTCACGGCTCGATGCTGCTCTATTCGTTGCTCTACCTCACCGGCTATCCGGACATCGACATCGACGAGATCCGCAACTTCCGCCAGCTCGGCAGCCGCACGGCGGGCCATCCGGAGTACGGCCTCGCCGCTGGGATCGAGACCACGACCGGCCCCCTGGGCCAGGGTCTCGCCAACGCGGTCGGCATGGCCTTGGCAGAGCGCAGCATGGCGGCGCGCTTCGGCGCGGACCTGGTGGATCACCACACCTACGTCGTCTGCGGCGACGGGTGCCTGATGGAAGGCATCAGCCAGGAGGCGATCTCGCTCGCCGGTCACCTGCAGCTCGACCGCCTAATCGTGCTCTACGATTCGAACGATATCTCCATTGACGGCCCCACCAGCCTCTCCTGCTCCGACGACGCCCGGGCGCGCTTCGAGTCCGCCGGCTGGCACACGCAACGCATTGACGGCCACGATCCTGACGCGGTGGCGGCGGCCATCGCCGCAGCCAAAGCCGAGCCCCGGCCCTCGATGATCGAGTGCCGCACGGTGATCGGCTACGGCGCGCCGACCAAGGCCGGCACTGCCGCGAGCCACGGCGCGCCGCTTGGAACTGACGAGATCGCGGGCACCCGCGAGGCGCTGGGCTGGCCGCACGCGCCCTTCACGGTGCCCGACGCAGTCCTTGCCGCCTGGCGTGCCCTTGGCGAGCGGGGCAGGGAGGCGCGGGTAGCCTGGGAGGCATGCCGCGCCGCCCTCGACGAGGGCCGCCGGGCCGAGTTCGACGGCGCCGCCGCGGGCGCGCTGCCCCCGGCGCTCGCGGAGGCTCTCGCAGGCCTGAAGGCCACGTTCGCCGAGGAGCGCCCCACCATTGCCACCAGGGTCGCCAACAAGCGGGTCATCGGCTCTATCGCCGACGCCCTGCCGTCCCTCATCGGCGGCTCGGCCGACCTCACCGGCTCCAACGGCACCAAGAGCGACGAGTTGACCCCAATCACGCCCGGCGACTACGGCGGCCGCTACCTATATTACGGGGTGCGCGAGCACGCCATGGGCGCGGTGATGAACGGCATGGCGCTGCACGGCGGGGTCATCCCCTTCGGCGGCACCTTCCTCACCTTCACCGACTATTGCCGGCCGGCGATCCGGCTTTCCGCGCTCATGGAGCTCCGCGTCATCTACGTGATGACCCACGATTCCATCGGCCTCGGGGAGGACGGACCGACCCATCAGCCGATCGAGCACTTAGCCAGCCTACGGGCCATGCCCAACCTGCTTCTCTTCCGGCCGGCCGATGCCATCGAGACGGCAGAATGCTGGGAGCTCGCCCTGGCCAACGCCGAACGCCCCTCGGTACTCGCGCTGACGCGGCAAGGCGTGCCCTATCTGCGGTCGGCCGAGAACGGCTCCGGGAACGCCTGCGCGCGCGGCGGCTACGTGTTGCACGAGGCGTCGTCAGGGACACCGCAAGTCGTGCTGCTCGCCACAGGATCGGAGTGCGCGATCGCCGACGAGGCAAGGCAGACGCTGGAGGCCGACAGCGTGCCGACACGGCTGGTCTCGCTTCCCTGCTGGGAGCTGTTCGACGAGCAGGAGCCCGCCTACCGCGAGAGCGTGCTGGGCGGCACCGACGCGCTGCGGGTTGCGGTCGAGGCCGCGAGCCCGCTCGGCTGGGAGCGCTATGTGGGCGCCTGCGGCACCGTCGTCGGGATGCGGAGTTTTGGCGGCTCGGCGCCCGCTAAGGACCTTTACGCTCACTTCGGCATCACGGCGGAGGCCGTGGTCACAGCGGTAAAGGCGCGGCTTTAAAGCGCTCGGGACCGCCGCAGGCCGAGCCGATAGCAAGACGCGACATCTCATACATCGGAGGGATCATGACGGTTCGCATCGCCATCAACGGCTTCGGGCGGATCGGCCGCAACATCTTGCGCGCCATTCACGAATCCGGCCGCACCGATCTCACCGTCGTCGCCCTCAACGACTTGGGTGACGTGGAGACCAACGCCCACCTGCTGCGCTACGATTCGGTCCACGGGCGCTTCCCCGGCACCGTCGAGGTGGCGGAGGGCTCCATCGACATCGGCGCAGGACCGATCAAGGTGCTGCGCGAGCGCGACCCCGCCCGGCTGCCCTGGGCCGACCTCGGCATCGACGTGGCGCTGGAGTGCACCGGGATCTTTACCGCGCGCGAGAAGGCCGCGGCACATCTGGAGGCCGGCGCCCGCGCGGTCCTGATCTCGGCCCCCGGCACGGACTCCGACCTCACGGTGGTCTACGGCGTCAATCACACCGCGCTCACGCCAGAGCACCGCATCGTCTCCAACGCGTCCTGCACCACCAACTGCCTCGCGCCGGTCGCCTCGGTGCTGCACGAGGCCATCGGGATCGAGAGCGGCTTCATGACTACGGTGCACGCCTACACGCTGGATCAGCCGGTGCTCGACACGCTGCACAAGGACCTCCGACGGGCACGCGGTGCGGCGGGCTCGATGATCCCGACTTCCACCGGCGCTGCGCGCGCCGTGGGCCTCGTGCTCCCCGCGCTCGCCGGCAAGCTGGACGGCACCGCGGTTCGCGTGCCGACCGCCAACGTCTCGATGGTCGATCTCAACTTCGTCGCCCGGCGGGCGACCTCCGTGGCCGAGATCAACGAGACCGTGGCGAGCGCCGCCGCCGGCGCCATGGCGGGCGTGCTGGCCTACAGCGAGGAGCCGCTGGTCTCGGTCGACTTCAACCATCGGCCGGAAAGCTCGATCGTCGATGCCGGGCAGACCGCCGTCGTCGATGGCACGCTCGGCCGCGTGCTCTCCTGGTACGACAACGAATGGGGCTTCTCGAACCGGATGGGCGATGTCGCCGCCCATCTCGGCAATCTGTGACAGAGCCCGCGCAACCCTCCAGCCTGGGGCTCGCGGCATGACCGCGTTCCGCTCGCTCGACGATATCGAGGTCGCGGGCAAGCGCGTCCTGGTACGGGTGGACCTGAACGTGCCGATGCGAGAAGGCGCGGTCGGCGACACCACGCGGATCGACCGTGTGGCGCCGACGCTCACCGAGCTCGCGGCGCGTGGCGCTAAGGTCATCGTCGCCTCGCACTTCGGCCGGCCCAAGGGCAGGCCCGTGGCGGCCATGTCGCTCGCCCCGCTCGCCGAGCCGCTCTCCCGCGCGCTGGGGGGGCTCCCGGTGCGCTTCGTGCCCGATTGCATTGGCGTGGAGGCGGAGGCCGCAGTCGGAGCCCTCAACGCCGGCGATGTCGCGTTGCTGGAGAACCTGCGCTTCCACGCGGGCGAGGAGGCGAACGATCCAGCCTTCGCCGATGTTCTCGCGGCCCTCGCCGATCTTTACGTCAACGACGCGTTCTCTGCCGCGCACCGGGCCCATGCGTCGACCACCGCTGTCGCGGAGCGCCTGCCGAGCGCGGCGGGGCGGCTGATGCAGGCTGAGCTGGAGGCGCTCGGCAAGGCGTTGCAGGCGCCCGAGCGGCCAGTGATCGCCGTGGTCGGCGGCGCCAAGGTCTCTACCAAGCTCGCGCTCCTCGCCAACCTGATCGAGCGGGCGGACCGCCTCGTCATCGGCGGCGCCATGGCCAACACCTTCCTCCGTGCGCAGGGAATCGCCATCGGCGCGTCCCTTCACGAGGCCGACCTGGCGGAAAACGCGCGCCGCATCATGGAAGAGGCGTCAGGCGCCGGCTGTGAGATCGTCCTCCCCACCGACGTGGTGGTGACGCGGGAGTTTCGCGAAGGAGCCCCGAGCGAGGCGGTCCCGACCGCCGAGGTGCCGTCCGACGGCATGATCCTCGACCTCGGGCCCCAGTCCTGCGCGCGCATCGAAGCCGGGCTGGCGGACTCGCGCACGCTGGTCTGGAACGGGCCGCTCGGGGCCTTTGAGATCGTGCCCTTCGACCGCGCCACAGCGACCTGCGCCCGCGCCGCCGCCAGGCTCACCGGAGAGGGCAGCCTGCTCTCCGTCGCTGGCGGCGGGGACACGGTCGCGGCGCTCCAAGGCGCAGGCGTGCTCGACGCCTTCAGCTACGTCTCCACCGCCGGCGGCGCCTTCCTGGAGTGGCTGGAGGGTAAGACTCTGCCGGGCGTGGCGGCGCTCGAATCCGGCCGCGAACCGTGAGCGGACGGCGGCCCGCGATCGTCGTGCACGATCTCGACCAGGCCATCGGCGCGCTCCGGGCAGCGGCCACGGCTGGGGTGCCCGTGACGCTCTGGTCCGCACCGGGTGCCGTGTCCTACGCCGGGCTCGGCTTCCTGCGTACGGTGTTCGAGAAGGCCGGGGAGGCGGTGCCGGAGGCCGACCACGACGCGGTCGTCGACTGCAGGGGCAGCGCCGTGCTCGCCCACGAGGCGCTGGGCCGGGGCTTCGCCAGCGTCGCCTTCACCGGCCGCGGAACCATGCGCAAGACCCTCCAAGCCATCGCGGACGGCCAGAACGGCCGGCTGATTACCGCCGGGCCGGGCCGCGGGGCGCTCGACCTCGCCTACTCCGCAGACCCGGAACGCGACAGCACCGCCTTTCTTGCGAAACGGCGCGTCAGAGGCTCATAAGCTCTGGCAAACGAACTGCGCGTCGGTCAGGATAGGCCATGCGAATCACCCGGCGCGTCAGAGAAATTCTCTCCTGGTACGAGAGCGACAATCCGGGCACGAAGTCCAACCTCGCCCGGATCTTGATGCACGGCCGCCTTGGCGGCACCGGGCGCATGGTCATCCTGCCGGTCGATCAGGGCTTCGAGCATGGGCCGGCGCGCAGCTTCGCGCCCAACCCGCCAGCCTATGACCCCCACTACCACTGGCAGCTCGCCATTGACGCCGGCTTGAATGCATTCGCGAGCCCGCTGGGCATGATCGAGGCGGGCGCCGCAAGCTTCGCTGGCGCGATCCCAACCATCCTCAAGGTCAACAACGCGAACTCCTTGGGCTCGGCCAAGGATCAGGCGGTGACCGGCTCGGTGCGCGACGCGCTCCGGCTGGGCTGCTCGGCCATCGGCTTCACCATCTATCCGGCCTCGGACCATCAGTACGAGATGATCGAGGAGATCCGCGAGCTCGCGGCGGAGGCGAAGGCGCACGGGCTCGCGGTGGTGGTCTGGTCCTATCCGCGCGGCGGCGCGCTCTCCAAGGACGGTGAGACCGCGCTCGACGTGGTGGCCTACGCAGCGCACATGGCTGCGCTGGCCGGCGCCCACATCATCAAGGTCAAGCCGCCGACCGCCCATCTGGAGCAGGAGGCCGCCGCCAAGGCCTACACCGCCGCAGGTGTCGACGGCGAGACGCTGGAGAAGCGCATCGCCCACATCATGCAGTCGGCCTTCGCCGGCCGCCGGCTCGTTGTCTTCTCCGGCGGCGCCGCGAAGGGGCTGGAGGGCCTCTTCGGCGAGGTGCGCGCGATCCATGCGGGCGGCGGCAGCGGCTCGATCATCGGCCGCAACAGCTTCCAGCGCCCGCGCTCCAACGCGCTCGCCATGCTGGACACCGTCATCGGCATATACCGGGGCAAGGGGTAGTTCAGTACCGCCGGCCTCCGTCGGAATCGGTGGCGCCGCTCGCCGTCGGCGCCTATAACCCCGCCCATGACGGGGCTTCCCTTCACAAAAATGCACGGGCTCGGCAACGACTTCGTCGTGTTCGACGCACGCCAGGCGCCGCTCGCGCTGGACGGCGCGCGTGTGCGCGCCATCGCCGACCGGCGCACCGGCGTCGGCTGCGATCAACTGGTCGTCCTGGAAGCGCCGCGCAACGGCGGCACCGACGCCCACCTGCGCTTCTGGAACCAGGATGGCGGCGAGGTCGCGGCCTGCGGCAACGGCACCCGCTGCGCGGCCCGGCTGCTGCTGGACGAGACCGGCGCGGACCGCGTGGTCCTGGAGACCGATGCCGGGCCGCTTGCCGCCCACGAGGCCGGCGCAGGCCAGGTGCGCGTCGACATGGGACCGGCGCGGCTCGGCTGGCGCGAGATTCCCTTGTCCCGCGCGATGGACACGCTCCACGTCGCGGTCGGCGCCGGGTCGCTCTTGGACGCCGTAGCGGTCAACATGGGCAACCCGCACGCGGTGTTCTTCGTGGACGATGCGGAGGCCGTGCCGCTGGCCGAGATCGGCCCCGGCCTGGAGAACGATCCGCTCTTCCCCGAGCGCGCGAATATCGGGGTGGCCCAGCGCCTCGCCGATGACCGCCTGCGGCTCCGGGTGTGGGAGCGGGGCGTGGGCCTCACCCAGGCCTGCGGCACCGGCGCCTGCGCCGCGGCGGTCGCCGGCGCGCGGCGCGGGCTCACCGAACGCGATGTCACCGTCGTCCTCGACGGTGGCGAACTGGGGATCGTCTGGCGCGAAGACGGCCATGTCGAGATGACCGGCCCTACCGCCGCGAGCTTCACGGGCGTGCTGCCGGCATGAGCGGGCTCGAGGTCATCACCATGGGCTGCCGGCTCAATGCCTACGAGTCAGAGGTCATGCGCGGCCGTGCGCGTGCTGCGGGGCTCACCGAGGGCATCATCGTCAACACCTGCGCGGTCACGGGCGAGGCCGAGCGCCAGGCGCGCCAGGCGATCCGCCGCGCGCGCCGGCACAACCCCGATGCCACCATCATCGCCACCGGCTGCGCCGCCCAGCTGGACCCCGCAGGCTATGCCGCGATGCCCGAGGTCGACCGGGTCATCGGCAACCGGGAGAAGCTCACGCTGGAGGGTCTGGCGCCCGGCGCAGACGCGCCCATCGCGGTCGGCGACATCATGGCGGTGCGCGAGACCGCCGGCCATCTGGTCGCGGGCTACGAGGCGCGCTCGCGCGCCTTCGTTCAGGTCCAGAACGGCTGCGACCATCGCTGCACCTTCTGCATCATCCCCTTCGCGCGGGGCCCGAGCCGGAGCGTGCCGCTCGGCGCGATTGCGGCCGAGGTGCGGGCGCTGGTGGCGGCCGGCCATCGCGAGGTGGTGCTGAGCGGCGTCGATCTCGGCCACTACGGCGCCGACCTGCCGGGCCGGCCAAGCCTTGGCGAGGCGGTGCGCCGCCTGCTCCAGGCGGTGCCGGAGCTGCCGCGCCTCCGCCTTTCCTCCATCGATCCGGTCGAGGTCGACTCGGAACTAGAGCGGCTCTTCGCCGATGAGCCGCGCCTGATGCCGCACCTCCACCTCAGCATCCAGGCCGGCGACGACATGGTGCTCAAGCGGATGAAGCGCCGCCATAGCCGCGCCGACGTGCTGGCGCTCTGCGAGCGGCTGCGCGTACTCCGGCCGGAGATCGCCTTCGGTGGCGACCTGATCGCGGGCTTCCCCACCGAGACGGACGCGATGTTCGAGAACACGCGGCGCCTGATCGAGGACGCCGGGCTGGTCTGGCTCCACGTCTTCCCCTATTCGCCTCGCCCCGGCACGCCGGCGGCGCGCATGCCCCAGGTGCCGGGGCCCGAGCGCCGCGCCCGCGCCGCCGCGCTGCGCAGTGCCGCCGAGGGCCCACGCCGACGCTTCCTGCAGGGGCGCATCGGCCATGAGAGCCGCGTGCTGCTGGAGCAGCCCGAGAGCGGGCGCGACGAGTGCTTCGCCGAGGTCGCGTTCGACCGTCCGGCAGGCGAGCCCGGCACTCTGGTGCAGGCCCGCATCATTGGCGTGGCAGGCGATCGCCTGATCGGGACCGCCGCCTGATGGCGCGGGAAGAGGGCGGCGGGCGCGGCCTGTTCGCGCGCCTCAAGGCAGGACTCAGACGCACCTCCAACAGTCTCACCGGCGGCATCGGGGCCATCTTCACCGGCCGCCGCCTCGACGACGAAGCGCTGGAGGAACTCGAGGAGCTGCTCATCGCGGGCGATCTCGGCGCGGCGACAGCGGCCGAGCTCACGGCAGAGCTCGCCCAGCAGCGCTTCGGCAAAGAGGTGTCCGCCGCCGAGGTGCGCCAGGCGCTCGCCGACCAGATCGCCGACTTGCTGGCGCCGGTCGAGGGGACGCTGGCGATTGAGGAGGACGCCAAGCCCCACGTGATCCTGGTGGCCGGCGTCAACGGCACGGGCAAGACCACCACCATCGGCAAGCTCGCCCAGCGGCTCGGCCGCGACGGGAAGCAAGTCATGCTGGTCGCGGGTGACACCTTCCGCGCCGCCGCCGTGGAGCAGCTCACGATCTGGGGCGAGCGGGCCGGGTCGCCGGTGGTCGCGCGCCCCGACGGCGGCGATCCCGCCGGCCTCGCCTTCGATGCGCTCGAGCGCGCGCGGGCGGAAGGCATCGACGTGCTCCTGATCGACACCGCCGGCCGGCTGCAGAACAAGACGCACCTGATGGCCGAGCTGCAGAAGATCGACCGCGTGCTCAAGAAGCTCGATGAGCGCGCGCCGCACAGCCGCCTCCTGGTGCTCGATGCCACCACCGGCCAGAACGCGCTCAATCAGGTCGATGTCTTCCGCGAGGCCATCGCCGTCGACGGCCTGGTCATGACCAAGCTCGACGGCACGGCGAAGGGCGGTGTGCTGGTGGCGCTGGCGCAGCGCTTCGGCGTGCCTGTGGTCGCAATCGGCATCGGCGAGGGGATCGACGACCTGCGCCCCTTCGAGGCTCGTGCCTTCGCTTCAGCTCTTATGGGGTTGGACGAATAACACTTTACCGCTCACGGCAGCCGGCCTGCGGCCGGCGCCTCCGCGAGGGCGCCGCAGAGCGGCGGGCCGCGGTCGCGGCCTATCGCGAGCCCGTCAGAGACGGCCTCGCTTTAGCGACGGGCGGGGATGCCCGGCCGGTAGTCGCCGACGTCGCCCACGGGATTGGTGAACGGTGCGAATTCGCCGTTCTCGGGCGCCTCGGCATGGTGGCGGAGCGCCCAGGTCACCGACGGGAAGGCGAGAGAATCCCACGGAATCTCGTTCGGCTCGAAGAGTTCGACCTCCAGGCTTTCGAACCCCGGCGCGATCTCGGGCCGCACGAGGTGCGCCCGGTAGAAGAGCTGCACCAGAGAGATACGGGGGATGGTGTAGACCGCGAGCAGCGCGTCGATCGCGATCTCGGCACAGGCTTCCTCCTCGGCCTCACGCCGGGCGCCCTCTGCGGGGTCTTCGTGCAGTTCCAGGAAGCCCGCCGGCAGGGTCCAGAAACCGGCCTGCGGCTCGATGGACCGGCGACAGAGGAGGATGCGCCCTTCCCAGGTCGCGACCGAACCGACGACGATCTTCGGGTTCTCGTAGCGGATGAAGCCGCACGCATCGCAGACCAGGCGCGGCCGGTCGTCGCCCTCGGGCACCCTGCGCACGATCGGGCCGCCGCTGTTCGGATAGCGCCCCATATGCCTGAGTATGAGGCGCCCGCTCGCTGCGAGTCCAGCGATCCGGTCGCCGATCGGGGAGCGAAAGCCTCGTCCGACCGCCCGCCCAACGACACGAGGTCGTGATTGGCGATACTCATTGGCGCGACTCATGTTATGCCCTACTGGCTTGGCACAACGATGCCGGCCCGCTGCGTGCGCGGGGCACAGGAACCCTGCGCCAACGTCAGGAGGAGATGGACCGGTGAGACTCAGCAGAAGACGCTTCGTTCAGGCCTCCGCCATCGCCGTCGCGTCGTCGATCGCGCCAGTGTCGTACCTTGCCGGGAGCAGGGCGACCGAGGCGGCATCCCCCGCCCACGGGCTCTCGCTCTTCGGCGACCTGAAATACGGCCCCGACTTCCCGCACTTCGAGTACGTGGACCCTAATGCGCCCAAGGGCGGCCTGCTGCACCTCGCCACGGTCGATACCTACAGCACGCTCAATCCCTTCACGCTGAAGGGCACGAGCGCGGCTGGAGCCGGCCTGCCCTTCGAGAGCCTGCTCGAAGGCTCGGCAGACGAAGCGGACGCGGCCTACGGGCTGGTCGCCCAGAGCGTCGCGCTTGCGCCCGACCGGCTCAGCGTCCGCTTCCTTCTGCGGCCCGAGGCGCGCTGGCACGACGGCACCCCGATCACGGCCCGCGATGTCGCGTTCTCCTTCGAGATCCTCACCACCGAGGGCCATCCCGCCTTCGCCAACCAGCTTGCCGGCGTCGACCGGGTCGAGACCACTGGCGATCACGAGGTTACGTTCCATCTCGCCGACCCCGACAACCGCAAGCTGCCGCTGATCGTGGGCGGGCTCTCCATCGTCTCCGAAGCCTATTACCGGGACCACGCGTTCGGTGAGACGACGATGGAGCCGCCGCTCGGCAGCGGCGCCTATCGCATCGCCAAGGTCGATCCGGGCCGCTCCGTCACCTACGAGCGCGTGGCGGACTATTGGGGTGCCGGGCTCCCGCTCAATGCCGGCCGCTATAATTTCGACACCATCACCTACGACTACTATCGCGACCGCACGGTGCTGGTGGAGGCACTCAAGGCCGGCGAATTCGACGTCCACGAGGAGTTCACGTCCAAGGTCTGGGCGACGCAATACGACATCCCAGCCGTCGAGGAAGGATGGCTCATCAAGGATGTGCTGAAGGACAACACGCCGTCGGGTGTGCAGGCCTTCTTCTTCAACACACGCCTGCCCAAGTTCCAGGACCGCCGCGTGCGCGAGGCGTTCGCCTACGCCTTCGACTTCGAGTGGCTCAACAAGAACCAGTTCTATGGGCTCTACGACCGCATGGCGAGCTACTTCGAGAATTCGGAGCTCGCGGCGCGCGGCCTGCCGTCCGAGGCCGAGGTCGCCCTGCTCGATCCCCACTGGGGCGCCGTGCCGGAGGAGGTCTTCACCAAGGCCTTCGTGCCGCCTGCGACCGACGGCTCCGGCAACAACCGGCGCAACCTGCGCGCCGCACGCGCCCTGCTCGAGGAGGCCGGCTGGGTCACGGAAGAAAGAAAACTCGTTAACGCCGAAACCGGCGAGCCGATGACGGTCGAGTTCCTCTACTTCGAGCCCACCTTCGAGCGCATCTACGCGGCCTTCGCCCGCAGTCTGGAGCGCCTCGGCGTGGGCGTCACGCTCCGTCTCGTTGACGGCGCGCAATACGAGGAGCGGCTCAAGACCCACGATTTCGAGATCACGACGATCCGCTTCGTGTTCAGCCTCTCGCCCGGCGCCGAGCTCAACTCCTACTTCGCGTCCAGCACCGTGGATCAGGTCGGCTCGTTCAACATCGCCGGCATCGATGACCCGGTGATCGATGCGCTGATCGCCGAGGTCGCCGCCGCGACCGACCGGCCAAGCTTGATCGCCGCGGCCCGCGCGCTCGACCGCGTGCTGCTCTGGGGCCACTACATGATCCCGCAGTGGTACAAGGGGGCACATCATCTTGTATACTGGAACAAGTTCGACCGGCCGGCGCTCAAGCCCCGCTACGCGCGGGGCATCATCGACACCTGGTGGGTCGATCGGGAGAAGGACGACGCCTTGAGAGCCTACCGCGAAGGCACGGCGTGAAGGCCGGAGAGGGCCACCGGCGACCCCGCCGGTCCTGTAGCCCGGCCGTCGTGCCACCCGGTCGGCCGATGCCGAGAGAGGGCGGGTGCTGAAGAAGCAAGAGCACGCCGCTTAGCACCGCACGCGCCGCGACAGCCATGTTCGCCTACATCGTCCGCCGACTGCTGCTGATCATCCCGACGCTGTTCGCGATCATGGTGATCAACTTCGCGATCATCCAGATCGCGCCCGGCGGCCCAGTGGAGCAGGCAATCGCGGAGCTCACAGGCAGCGCCGTGGGCGCGACGGCGCGTATTTCCGGCGCGGGCCCCGGCGAGGTGGGGACGGAGAGCCAGTTCGACATCTCGCAACGCGCCGACACGAGCAAGTACCGCGGCGCCCGCGGCCTCGACCCCGAGCTGATCGAGCGGCTGGAGAAGGAGTACGGCTTCGACAAGCCGCCGCTCGAGCGCTTCCTCCACATGATGGGCCAGTACGTGCGCTTCGACTTCGGGTCCAGCTTTTTCCGCGACGACCGCGTGGTCGATCTGGTCCTCGACAAGCTGCCGGTCTCGATCTCGCTCGGGCTCTGGACCACGCTGCTGGCCTATCTGATCTCGATTCCCTTGGGTATCGCCAAGGCGGTGCGCGACGGCCAGCGCTTCGACGTCTGGACCAGCGGGGTCATCATCGTCGGCTACGCGATCCCAAACTTCATCTTCGCGATCCTGCTGATCGTGCTCTTCGCGGGCGGCAGCTACGTGGATTGGTTCCCGCTGCGTGGACTTGTCTCCAACGATTTTGGGGAGCTCTCGCTGCTCGGCAAGATCGAGGACTATTTCTGGCACCTCGCGCTGCCGATCCTGGCGATGGCGGTGAGCGGCTTCGCCACCACCACGATGCTGACCAAGAACTCCTTCC
The DNA here is from genome assembly GCA_965220745.1 of Alphaproteobacteria bacterium. Lineage (GTDB taxonomy): Bacteria > Pseudomonadota > Alphaproteobacteria > UBA828 > UBA828 > WTGU01. The sequence continues at coordinate 238,948 of CBDCQT010000007.1, forward strand.
TGGATCAGATCAGCCAGCACTACGTCATCACCGCGCGCGCCAAGGGGCTGACGGAACGCCGCGTGCTCTACGGCCACGTCTTCCGCAACGCGATGCTGATCATCATCGCCGGACTACCCGGCGCTTTCATCGGCATCCTGTTCACCGGCGTGCTCCTGATCGAGGTCATCTTCTCGCTCGATGGGCTGGGGCTCCTGGGTTTCGAATCCCTGCTCAAGCGGGACTACCCGATCATCTTCGGCACTCTCTTCTTCTTCACGCTGCTCGGGCTCGTCGTGAACCTGATCGGCGATCTCATGTACGTCATCATCGACCCCCGCATCGACTTCGAGACGCGGGAGGTGTGAGCGGTGGCGCTCTCGCCCATCACGCGGCGCAGGTTCTACAACTTCCGCGCCAACCGCCGCGGCTACATCTCGTTCTGGATCTTCCTCGCGCTGCTGCTGTTCACGCTGTTTGCGGAGTTCATCGCCAACGACAAGCCCATCGTCTTAAGCTACGACGGTGATCTCCACTTCCCGATTTTCTTCGAGTACGCGGAGACCGAGTTCGGCGGCGACTTCGAGACCGAGGCGGACTATCGCGATCCCTTCGTCGCCGAGCTGATCGAAGAGAAGGGGTGGATGGTCTGGCCGCTCATCCCCTACAGCTACCGGACCATCAACTACGACCTGCCGGTGCCGGCACCGGCACCGCCATCCGCCGACAATTGGCTCGGCACAGACGACCAAGGGCGGGACGTGCTCGCCCGCGTGATCTACGGCTTCCGATTATCGGTCCTGTTCGGCCTGATTCTCACCGCGGCCGCGTCCGTCATCGGCATCGCCGCGGCCGCGGTGCAGGGCTTCTTCGGCGGCTGGATCGACCTCACTTTCCAGCGCTTCATCGAGGTTTGGTCCGGGCTGCCACAGCTCTTCATCCTGATCATCCTGTCCAGCATCATCGAGCCCAACTTCTGGGTCCTGCTGGTGATCCTGCTGCTGTTCAGCTGGATGGCGCTGGTGGGCGTGGTGCGCGCCGAGTTCCTGCGGGTGCGCAACTTCGACTATATCCGCGCGGCCCGCGCGCTCGGCGTCGGCAACATCGCGATCATCTTCCGCCACGGTCTGCCTAACGCGATGGTCTCCGCCGTCACCTTCCTGCCTTTCATCCTGGTGGGCTCGATCACGTCGCTGACTTCGCTCGACTTCTTGGGCTTCGGCCTGCCGCCGGGCGAGCCCTCGCTGGGTGAGTTGCTGCGCCAGGGCAAGGCCAACCTGCAGGCGCCCTGGCTCGGCATCGTGAGCTTCGTGGTGCTCGCGCTCATGCTGAGCCTGCTGATCTTCATCGGCGAGGCCGTGCGCGACGCCTTCGACCCGCGCAAGCTGGTGGGCCGGTGAGCGGGGCCGATGATGAGCGAGCGATGAGCACGCTGGTCCGCATCCGCGATCTCTCGGTGGACTTCACGAGCGCCGGCGAGACCGTGCGCGCCGTCTCCGGCGTCTCCTTCGACATTGAGCGAGGCGAGACCATGGCGCTGGTGGGCGAAAGCGGCTCGGGCAAGTCGGTAACCGCCCTCTCGATTCTCCAGCTCCTGCCCTATCCGGTCGCCTCCCACCCGAGCGGTACCATCGATGTGGACGGCACGGAGGTGATCGGCGCATCCCCGCGCGCGCTCCGCCAGATTCGCGGCAACCGGGTCTCGATGATCTTCCAGGAGCCGATGACCTCGCTCAATCCGCTGCACACCATCGGCCGCCAGGTGGCCGAGGTGCTGACGCTGCACCGGGGCCTGCCCAAGCGCCGCGCGCTCATCCGCGCCCAGGAGCTGCTGGAGATGGTGGCGCTGGGCGAGACCGCGAAGCGGCTGAAGGCGTTCCCCCACGAGCTCTCGGGCGGCCAGCGCCAGCGCGTGATGATCGCCATGGCGCTCGCCTGCGAGCCCGACCTGCTGATCGCAGACGAGCCCACCACCGCCCTCGACGTCACGGTTCAGGCGCAGATCCTGAAGCTGCTCGGCGAGCTGCAACAGCGCCTCGGCATGGCGATGCTGCTGATCACCCACGACCTCTCCATCGTGCGGCACATCTCGGACCGGGTCTGCGTGATGCGGGACGGTGCCATCGTGGAGGAGGGCGCGACGGAACGCGTCTTCGATACGCCCGCCCACGACTACACGCGGGCGCTGATCGAGGCCGAGCCCAAGGGCGAGCCGCTCGCGGTGGATGGCACGGCAGAGGAGGTCGTCACCTGCGACGACCTCAAGATCCACTTCCCGATCAAGGCCGGCATCATTCGCCACACGGTCGGTCACGTGAAGGCGGTGGACGGCGTCACGCTTTCGATCCGCGAGGGCCAGACTGTCGGCATCGTGGGCGAGAGCGGCTCCGGCAAGACCACGCTGGCGCTGGCGCTGCTGCGGCTGATTTCGAGCGACGGCCCCATCACCTTCGAGGACCGCTCGATCCAGGGGCTCACCTTCAAGCGCATGCGGCCGCTGCGTCGGCGGATGCAGATCGTCTTCCAGGACCCTTTCGGCTCCCTGAGCCCACGCATGACCGTGCGCCAGATCATCGAGGAGGGGCTGAAGCTGCACCGGCTTGCGAACGGTGACGGCGAGAGCGATCCCGTCGCCGCGGTGCTGGAGGAGGTGGGACTCGAGCCCGCGATGCAGGACCGCTACCCCCACGAGTTCTCGGGCGGCCAGCGCCAGCGCATCGCCATCGCCCGCGCGCTGGTGCTGAAACCCCGCCTGGTGGTGCTCGACGAGCCCACGTCCGCGCTCGACATGTCGGTGCAGGCCCAGATCATCGACCTTCTGCGTGCGCTCCAGGCCCGGCACCGGCTCGCCTATCTCTTCATCAGCCACGATCTCAAGGTCGTGCGCGCGCTCTGCCACGAGGTGATCGTGCTGCGCGACGGCCTGGTGGTGGAGACCGGGCCCACCGAGGCGATCTTCGAGAGGCCTGAGACCGAATACACCCAGGCGCTGCTCGCCGCCGCCCTCGACCTCACGGCCACCGAAACCGGCGCGGTCAGGATGTAGGCGCTCCGATCAGAAAGCCTGTATCAGGATTGATCGTCGAAGACGGACATTCGCTTGATCGAAGATGCGCGACGCTCGGCCCGAGCCTCCCGCGCCCAAGCCTCGACGTCGATGCCGCGCGCCTTCACCGAAGCCTGCAGCTTGTCGAGGGCTTCCAGCTTCTTTTGCGCGCGTGGGCTTACGCTGCGTTCTACCACGCGCATCGTCTTGGATTCCCGCGAAGAGATTGGCTCATCATTCATGAAATTGTGATATATCGCCATACCCTGTTCGTCAAGTTAGCAAGCCGACTGCGACCTCACGTCTCCGCGAAATACCGCTCCAGGACGCCGAGATAGATATCGGCGAGCCGCTCCATCGCCTCCACAGGCACGCATTCGTCGGTGCGGTGCATGGTCCGGCCGATCAGGCCGAACTCGGCAACCGGGCAGTGGTCCTTGATGAAGCGTGCGTCCGAGGTGCCGCCGGTGGTGCTGAGCGTGGGCGTCATGCCGGTCACGGCAGCGACGGCCTCGGCGATGATCGTGCTGAGCGGGCCCGGCGGGGTGACGAAGGCCTCGCCCGAAACCTCGGTCGCGAACTCGTAGGGCTCGCCGGTCGCATCGAGGCTCGCGCGAATGGTGCGCTCGAGGCTCGCCCCGGTGTGACGGTCGTTGAAGCGGACGTTGAAGCGCGCCGCCGCCGCGCCCGGAATGACGTTCGTCGCCTCGTTGCCGACATCGATGGAGGTGAACTCCAGCTGACTCGGCTGGAAGTGATCCGTGCCCTGGTCCAGTTCCAGCGCGAGCAGGGCATCGAGCAGGGTCACCAGGCGGGGGAGAGGGTTGTCCGCCAGCGCCGGATAGGCCACGTGTCCCTGACGCCCGGTGACCCGGAGCCTGCCGTTGAGGCTGCCGCGTCGGCCGATCTTCACCATCTCGCCGACCTCGTCGGGGTTGGTGGGCTCACCCACCAGGCAGACATCGAGGGTCTCGCCCCGGTCCGCGAGCCAGTCCAGCACCTTGCGCGTGCCGTTGATGGCCGGGCCCTCCTCGTCGCCGGTGATCAGCAGGCTGATGGAGCCGCCGCCTGCGGGGCGCTCGCCGAAGCGCGCCACGGCAGCGACGAAGGCGGCAATCGCCCCCTTCATGTCGCTCGCGCCCCGCCCGTAAAGGACGCCGTCCTCCACTTGCGCCGCGAAGGGCTCGCGGGTCCAGCCCGCACGGTCACCCGTCGGCACCACGTCGGTGTGGCCCGCGAAACAGAAGTTGGGCGCATCTTCGCCCCGCCTCGCGTAGAGGTTGTCGACCCGCGCCGTGCCCGGCTCCTCGAAGGGCAGGCGGTGGCAAGTAAAGCCGAGTGTCTCGAGCGCGCTCTGGAGTACGTCGAGCGCGCCGGCATCAGCCGGCGTGACGCTCTCGCAGCGGATCAGCGCGCGGGCAAGCGCCAGCGGATGCGCGAGCGCCTCAGCGCCCGCCAGGTTCTCAGTGTTTGCCTCGCTCAATTGCGGAGCAGCTCGTTGATCGAGGTCTTGGCCCGAGTGCCCGCGTCCACCCGCTTGACGATCACCGCACAGTAAAGGCTGGGGCCGGGCAAGCCGTCCGGCAGCGCCTTGCCCGGAATCGAGCCCGGCACGACGACCGAATAGGACGGGATGCGCCCGCGATGGACCTCGCCGGTCTCGCGGTCGATCACCCGGGTGGACGCGCCGACATACACGCCCATCGCCAGCACCGCGCCCTGCTCCACGATGACGCCTTCGGCCACCTCGCTGCGCGCGCCGACGAAGCAGTCGTCCTCGATGATCACCGGATTCGCCTGTAGCGGCTCCAGCACGCCGCCGATGCCGGCGCCACCGGAGATGTGGCAGTTCTTGCCGATCTGCGCGCAACTCCCCACCGTGGCCCAGGTGTCGACCATGGTGCCGCTATCCACGTAGGCGCCGATGTTGACGAAGGAGGGCATCAGCACCACGCCGGGCGCCACGTACGCCGAGCGCCGCACGATGGCGCTGGGCACGGCGCGGAAGCCAGCCTCCTGAAAGCGCGCCTCGTCCCAGCCCGCGAACTTGGACGGCACCTTGTCGTACCATGACGTATCGGCCCCAGGCCCGCCCGGAATCGTTGCCATGTCGTTGAGCCGGAAGGAGAGCAGCACCGCCTTCTTGAGCCATTGGTTGACGATCCAGGTGTCGCCCTGCTTCTCCGCGACGCGCGCCTCGCCGGAATCGAGCAGGGCGAGAGCGGTCTCTACCGCCTCTGCTGCGGCACCGCCGCTCGCGGGCGAGAGCATGTCGCGCTGCTCCCAGGCGGCCTCCACCGCGCGCTCCAGGTCCACTAAGTTCACGGGCCTCTCCCTTGTTTCGTGCTTCAACCGCCCGTGCCGTCCGTCCCTGCCGGCGCTGGCAGCGCAGCAAGCCAGGCGGGAAGATCGTCGGTCACGTAATCCGGCGTAATTTGGCCCGCGCCGGACGACGCCCAGGCGCTGTCGTTTTGCACCCAGACGGTGGCCATGCCGAGAGCGGCGGCGGGCGCCAGGTTGCGCAGAATGTCCTCGAAGAAGATGGCCCGCGTCGGCTCCACGTCATGCACGTCGGCAAGCCGATCATAGGCTTCGGGAAACGGCTTCGGCACCCAGTCGGCGGCCTCGATGTCGTAGATGTCGCTGAAATGGTGGCCGATCCCGAGCCGCGCCATCACCCGCTTGGCGTAGGGTGCATCGGCGTTGGTGAAGACCAGCTTGCGGCCGGGCAACCGGCCAAGCGCCGTCTCCAGCGCCTCGCTCGGCGCAATCGGCGAGAGATCGATGTCGTGCACGTAGTCGAGAAAGGGTGCGGGGTCCATATCGTGCTTGAGCATGAGGCCGCGCAGGGTGGTGCCGTACTCGCGGAAGTAGCCCTTCTGCAGCTTGTGGGCCTCTTGCCGATCAACGTCGAAGGCGGTGGCGATGAAGTCGCCGATGCGTTGGCTGACCTGGTCGAAGAGGTGCGAGCTCGACGGATAGAGGGTGTTGTCGAGGTCGAATATCCAGGTGTCGATGTGAGCGAGGTCGGCGCCGCCCGGTGCCGTGCGCGCGCCGTCGGTCAGTTGCATTGGCCGCTGGAGCCCTCCGCGCACACCTTGTTGCCGTCGATCCAAGTCGCGCCGCTGAGGTCGGCCTTGAGAAAATCGGTGCCGTCCAGCCGGGCGCCGGTGAAGTCGGCACCGCGCAGGTCGGCGCGGAAGAAGCGGGCGCGGCGGAGATCGGCGCCTTCGAACGAGGCGCCAGAGAGATCCGACTTGGTGAAGTCGGTGCCGATCAGGCGCGCGCCGTCCCAGTGCGTATCCACCAGAACGGCGTCGGTGAACTTGGCGCGCCGGCCGTCAACGGCACTGAAGTCGGCCCGCGTAAGGTCCGAGCGCGCGAAAAATCCGTCACGGAGTGTGGCTCCGGCGAGGTCAACGTCGACAAAATTGCGGTTGTCGAGAAGGCAGCGCCGCCAATCGACGCCCGGTTGCGGCGTGTCGGTGCACGCGGCCTGCACTCCGGGCGCCGCGAGCGCAAGCGCCGCCCCGATCAGCCCCGCCAACACGACACTCCCTCGCCTCATTCTACCAGGCACCGCCTGACTCTATCCTGACGTGCCGCTCAGTCGCCCTGTGGGCCCAGTCTGCCGCCGCCCTCAGGCTCGTCGGGCTCATGATCGATCCGCTTGCCGTCGAGCGCGCCATCGCCCCGCGCTGCCTCGGCCTGCGTTGCTTGCCTCTCCGCCTTGGTGCGCCCTGTCCGCGCACGGTTCGCCGCGCGTTGCTGCGCCTTGGCCGCCCTGTCGCGCTTCTTGCGGAACTGGTTCAGGTTGACGACATCGCCCATGACCAAAGGCCTTTCGGTACGCCGGCAAACGTGGTCTAAGAAACGCGGGGCCTCCCATCCGATCAGACCCGTCCGATCGAGAGGCAAGCCTAGACGAAATGAATCGGGCTGTTAACCGGAGTCGACCGGGCCGGCACCGCTCGGGCAGAGCGCCCGTCCTTCCCGCCCCGAGGCATGGACAACGGTGAAATTCGTTTACGGCATCGTCGTCCTTCTGGCCCTCGCCGTCGCCGCCCTCTTTCTCGTGCCTTCGTTCCTCGATTGGGAGGGGTTCAAGCCCGAGATCACCGAGCGCCTCGAAGCCATTACCGGTCGCGAGCTTGCGATTGACGGGCCGCTCAAGGTCTCCATCTTACCGACGCCCAAAATCGAGGCGACCGACCTGCGCCTCGCCAACGTACCCGGCGCGGCCAGCCCCGACATGGCGCAGATCGGGTCTCTCAAACTCCGGCTCGCGCTCGGGCCGCTCCTCGGTGGCGAGATTGCAGTCACCGGCCTCGAGATGGTGGAGCCGGTCATCGAGCTCCAGCGTCTACCCGATGGCAGCCCCAACTGGCTCTTCGAGGGCGTGTCGGCACCGGCGACAGGGGAGGGTGCCGCGGGGGAACCGGAGGCCGAGCTGGAGCTGACTAGGCTCGACTCCGCGACGATCACGAACGGCACGATCGTCTATTACCATGCCGACGGCCGGCCGTCGGAGCGGATCGAGGGGATCGACGCCACGCTCTCCGCCCGCTCGCTCGACGGACCCTTCCGTGGAGACGGCACGTTCGCCGTGCGCGGTCGTCCGGTCGCGTTTCAACTCGCGACGAGCACGCTGCGCGACGACGGCACCATGCCGATCTCGGTCGAAGCGGTCTTTGGCAGCGAGCGCGGCCGCGCGCTGTTCGAAGGCATCGTGCGCGGCGATGGCGAGACGCCGGCATTCGACGGCAACGTGCGGATCGAGGCGGCCGATCTTGGCGCCTTGCTGAGCGCGCTCGCCGTCGATCTCGGTGCGCTGCCTTCAGTACCGCTTGCCGCCGAATTCGACGCCAGGGGAGCCCTCAGCTTGAGCGGCGAGGCGATCGCCGCAGACGAGCTCCAAGCGCGGTTGGGCGAGAGCCAAGCGACCGGCGCACTCTCCTGGCGAGACGGCGATGTGTCGCAGTTGGCCGCCGACATCGATCTCAACCGGATCGACCTCGACCGGTTCCTGCCGTCCGAAGATGTGGGCGACGGAGGGCAGCCGGGCGACGAGGCGGCTTTGGTCCCGTTGCAGACGATCTCCGATAACCTTCGACAGGTAATTCCCGCAGACGTTGCGGCGACGATCAATCTCAAGATCGGCACCCTCACCTGGCGCGAGGGCGTCATCCGTCAGGCCCGGACGCGACTTGTGCTGGACGATGGTGTCGTCACGCTCCAACCGGCCTCGGCCCTGCTGCCCGGTGGTGCCGACGTCCGGTTCGCCGGCCGGCTGACGCAGGGCGGCGATCTCCCCTGGCTGCAGGGCGTGGTGGAGATCGCAGCCGACGATCTGCGGGCCATCCTCTCCTGGCTTTCTGTGGACGTGGGCGATGTCCCGGCGGACCGACTCCGTCGCCTCAATGCAAGCGCCGACCTCTCCGCCATTGGCAATCGGCTGTCGACGACCAACCTCGACGTCAGGATCGATACCACGCGGATCGCCGGCAATGCGGCCATCGCAGCGGACGAGCGGCCACGCGTCACCGCCGCCCTCGCGGTCAACACGGTCAACGTGGATGCCTACTTGCCCCCCGCTGGCGAGACGGGTGCCGGTTCCGAGGGGACGGCGAGTCCCGTACCAGAGACCGCAAGCGAAGACGCGTGGGCGGGTCTCGCCAATATCGACGCTGATGTCACACTCAAGATGGATGCGCTGATCTATGACGGCGTACATGTGGCCGGTCTGGAGCTCGACGCCGCCCACGACGACGGCAACCTGACCCTGCGCCGAGCGCAAGTGGCGGACGTTGCGGGTGCCGGCGTCTCGGTAAGCGGCACCGCGCACACGGTCTGGTCGGCGCCGACCGTCGATCTCGCGGTGGAGAGCACGGCCGACTCCCTCGAAGGCGTCGTCGCGCTCCTCGACATCGACCCTGAGATTCGCACCCGGGCGTTCGGCAAGTTCGCGTTGCAGGGCTCTCTCAAGGGCGATGAGGAATCGCTGTCGCTCGATTTCACCCTTGCGGCCGGTACTGCAGAGGCTTTGCTTCAAGGCACCGTCGACGATCCGTTCGGCGCGCCTGCCGGCGCTCTTGCGCTCAGCCTCCGCGCATCGAACGCTGCCGCTCTCGCTCGCACCGCCGGGCTCACGCCGCCCGTCACCTTCGAGCGGCTCGGCAAGCTGGCCGTCGACAGCGAAATCCGCGGCAATCTCGACTCGGCTGCGGTCGATCTGAGCGCTGAGGCCGCCGGTGCCAGGGTGACGGTTAACGGCAGCGTCACGGAGATGCTGACCTCGCCTGGCTACAGTGTCGACGTCGATCTCGCTCATCCCAGAGGCGAGGCTCTGGTCGCGACCGTGATCGGAGAAGCGCCGGCAGGCGCCGCTCTTGGCCCTGTCCGCCTCGTCGGCAAGGTTTCAGGGGATCGGATGGTGGCCAACCTCGCCGGCATCGACGCCGCCATCGGCGAAAGCACGCTGGCTGGCGATATTTTTCTCCGTCTGGACCAGGATCCACCGGCGTTCAGCGCAGACCTGCGCGCGGGCCTGCTCGACCTCGCCTGGATCGGTGGCGGCCTCGCGGCGGCGGACGGCAACGCGGGGACCGGTATCGAAGTCACCGTACTGTATTCCGATCGCTGGTCCGATGAGCCGATCGACCTTGCGCTCCTCGATCGGCTCTCCGGCACGCTGACGCTGGCTGCCGAGGCGCTCGTTCTCGGCCCCTACCGCATCGAGCAAGCCGATGTCGACATCGCGACGGGCGAGGGAACGCTGACGCTGCGCTCGCTCGGCGGGCGGCTCTTCGGAGGCGCGCTGCGGGCCGACGGCAGCCTCGCAGGAGCGCCGGTGCCGGCCGGACAAGCGGCGGTCCAGCTCAACGACGCGAACATCGGCGCCATTCTGCGGGAGACAGCAGGCGGCCGTGCGGTCTCCGGCAAGGCCACGATCGACGGGTACTTCACCCTGCGCGGGCAAACGGAGCGCGAGATGGTCGAGAGTCTCGCCGGCCGTGTCGCCATCACCTCCGACGAGGGCGCCGTCGAGGGTGTGGACGTGCCCGCGATCAGCCGCCAGATCGCCGCGCTCTCCGAGGCGGATGCGCTCGACGACATCGTGAGCTTCGTCGACCGGGCGGAGCAGAGCCTTTCAAGCGGGCAAACGACAATCCACTCCCTCGATGGCATCGTGCGGGTTCAGAACGGCCAGGCGCGCATCGATGGCTTCGAGATCGTCACCGACGGGGGCATCGGCACCATCAACGGCACCGCGGATCTGCCGGCGTGGCAGCTCGACCTCACTGCGCTGTTCCGTCTCGCCGAGCATGCCGACGCTCCGCCGGTCGGCGTGCGGCTTGAAGGGCCGATCGACCAACCCGAACGCCGCTATCTGATCGAGGAGATGCAGGTTCATCTGGTCAAGCTCGGCCTGCTCTCGCTCGCGGGCTCGCCTGACACGCCCAAGATCATACTGCGCAAGGGTGCGAAGGCGGAGCCGGGCACCGAGATGGACACGCTGCTCCGCAATGTGCTCGGCGATCCCGACGAGGCGGAGGAGGCCGAAACAACCGAGGAGCCGGGGGAAGCGCGCGAGAGAACGGACGAAACAGACAAAGCGTTAGAGGTTCCCAACCAGGACGACGCGGGAAGTGCTCTACTGTCGCTGGACGACGTACCTTCCAGTTCCGTGGCGGCGGAAGAATCGCGCGACGCCGGTCAGGCAGAAAAGCCGGCGGACCCGGAACAGGTGGAACAGCAAGACGTGCTGCTGGAAACTGAAGACCTAGAGCAGCCTGCGGTGGCGGTTACGCCCGACGGGGCGGTGCCCGAACCTCCGTCGGCGCCCGAGCGCTACCGGGCCGAGACCCTGCAGGACTTCGTCGACGACGTGTTGGGGGAGCCCGTCCCTGACCAAGACGCGGACCTCCAGGACGCCGTCAACGATCCGTTGAAGGAGCCCGGAGCCGAGCGGGATGTGAAGGAGTCCGAGCCTGACCCGGACGAGGGCTTCCAGGACTTCGTCGACGACCTGCTGGAATCGCTCGACGAGTAGGGGCCGGCGCCCCGGTCCGGGAACACCGGCCCTCCCCGCCCCACCTCAAGAGGTGACGAAGCGAACCTCAGGAAGTGGCAAAAGGAAAAGCGACGAAGCGCTCGCCTCCGTCCCGGCTCATCAGCATGAGGACGGCCTCGCGCCCGTCACCCTGGGCGGCCTCGATGCGCTCGTTTACTTCCGCGATCGAGCCCACGGGCTCCTTGTCGACGCTGACGATCGTGTCGCCGGGGCGAACGCCCTTGCGATGAGCGGTGCTCCCCGGCGCCACGCCGGCAACGACCACGGCTCCCGACCCGCCTTCCATGTCAGCACCGTCGCCTGACTGGGAATCGATGTTCTCGAGACGAAGACCAAAGGTATCGAGGCGGCCGGCCTCATCCGTATCGGACATGTCTGCGCTAGCTTCCTTCGCCGGCGCCGCGTTGGCGATCGCCGCCGTGAGCTCGATAAACTGACCATCGCGCCAGACCGTGAGCGCGGCGGGGGTTCCGGCGTCGATGGCGGCAATGGTCTGCGAGAGTGACCGCGTGTCGTTGACCGGTACCTGATCCACGGCGGTGATGACATCGCCCTGCGCAAGGCCAGCCGCCTCGGCCGGGCTTTCCGGCTGGACGCGGGCGACGATGGCGCCCTCCGTGCCCTCGAGCCCGAGGCTCGCCGCGATGTCCTCGGTTACGGGCTGAATGTGGACGCCGAGCCAGCCCCGCATGACCCGGCCGTGGGCCTTGAGATCGTCGATGACCGTCGTGGCCGTGGTAGCGGGGACCGCGAAGCCGATTCCCACGTTGCCGCCCGAGGGTGAGACGATGGAGGTGTTCACCCCGATGACCTCGCCGCGCAGGTTGACCGTGGGGCCACCCGAGTTGCCGCTGTTGATCGGCGCATCGATTTGCAGATGGTCCTCGTAGGGGTTGACACCAGTCCCGCGGGCGCGTGCCGAGACGATGCCGAAGGTCGCGGTCTTGCCCACGCCGAAGGGGTTGCCGATGGCGACCACCCAGTCGCCGACGCGGGTGCTGTCGTCCGCCGCGAAATTCACTGTGGGCAGCGGCTCACCGCTCTCGACCCTAAGCAGGGCGAGGTCGGTCCGCTTGTCGCCGCCGACGATTTCGGCATCGAGCCGGATGCCGTCATCGAGGATCACGGTCACGGTCTCGGCGCCCGCGATCACGTGATTGCTGGTCACGATGTAGCCGTCGGCGTCCACGACGAAGCCCGAGCCGATGCCGCCCCGCGGCCTCATGGGGCCGGGCCCGAAGTCCGGCGTGAAGCCGAAGCGCTCGGCGAAGTCCTCGCCGAAGAAGCGCTTGAAATGCTCGGGCAGGTCACGGCCGCGCCATTGCTGGGAGGTGAACGCGGGCCGGGCCTTATGCATGACCTCGATCGACACCACCGCCGGGCTTACCGCCTCCACCACGCCGGCGAGGCTGGGCGCCACCAGCATCTGATCCACCGGCGTCGGCGGCGTGACCGCCGTGGCCGTCTTGAGCGAGCTGGCCAGGCCGCCGCCGGCCAGCGCAATCATGCCGAGGCCCGCCAGAGCCGCGACGATGACCGTCCGTTTGCGTTGCGGTGAAAGCGTGCTCATCGTTTCCTCACTTGCCGTTGCCATTTGTCCGCAGCGGCCGATGGCAGGCCGCCGGTTATCTATGGCAGGGCAAGCTGTCGCCACGATGGACGCTGCATTAACTCTTCTCCATGATGGTGCGATGAGCGAACCGCTTGCCCCTTGCCGGCGCTGGCGGAACTGCGTCTGCAGCAGACGCGACGCGTCGCGCATTCATCGCGTCGAGCCCTTCGTCCTCTTGGGTGATCCGGTGGCGGTGATCGGCCGGCTGCGGTCGCTTCTGGAGGAGCTCCCGCGCATGGAAATCGTCACCGAGACGGCGGACTACCTCCACGCGCTCTGCCGCAGCCGTGGTGGCTTCATCGACGATATCGAGTTTCGCCTCTCCCCCGACGAGGGGGTCATCCACGTCCGCTCAGCCTCACGGTCGGGCCTGCACGACCTGGGCGTGAACAGGAGGCGGGTCGAGAGGCTGCGTCGGCGCTACATGAACGAGTGGGCGGAGCCCGTTCGGTGATGGCAGACCGACTCGCACCCTGCCCGTTCCGACCCATCTGCGTCTGCAGCCGAGCGGACGCGGCTCCGCGACACCGAGTCGAGCCCTTCGCCATCTCGGGCGACCCTGTGGCGGCCTTTGCCCGGCTGAAGAAACTGGTGGAAGAGATGGAACGGACCGAGATTCTTTCCGCGACCGATGACTACCTGCACGCCGCCTGCCGCACGCAGCTCGGATTCGTCGATGATCTCGAGTGCCAGCTCGCTCCGGCGGAAGGGGTGATCCACGTCCGTTCCGCTTCGCGCGCCTTCTATGCCGTAACCGACTCGGGCGTGAACAGGCGGCGCGTCGAGGCGCTGCGCCAGCGGTTGCAGAGCGCTTAACGGGACGGCGGTACGGGCGGCCGGTTCATGCGTCCGGCGGCGGAAGGGTCACGGTTACGCGGAGGCCCCCCAACGGGCTCTCGTCCAGCGCCAATTCCGCCCGGTGCAGGGTGGCGACGCCTGCGACGAGGCTGAGCCCCAAGCCGCTGCCACCCCCGGTGCGGCTCGTATCGAGGCGAACGAAGCGTTGCAGCACGCGCTCCCGCTCCTCGGGCGGAATCCCCGGCCCCGAATCCTCCACCGTGAGCCGCACTGCACCCGCACTTTCGCGCGCGAGGCTCACCCCGATCCGGCCTTCGGGCGTGTAGGCCAGCGCGTTGTCCAGCAGATTGGCGACGAGTTGGGAGAGGAACTGACCGTGGCCGGAGACCTCTCCCGTCTCCTCCAGTGTGGCGTCGATGATGAGCCCCCTCTCCTCGGCGAGGGGGGCGTAGAGCCCGACCATGTCGGCGACGACGGCGCGGAGATCCACCGGTTCAAGCGCGATCCCGGCCTTGCCCGATTCAGCACGGGCGATCTCCATCAGCGTGGCGAAGGTGCGCAGGATGCCGTCGGTCTCGGCGATCGCGCGTTCGAGAGCGGCGCGGTGGCCCTGCTCGTCCGCCGGCCCCTCTCGGAGCGTGAGCTCCAGCCTGGACTTGAGCCGGGTGAGCGGGCTGCGCAGGTCGTGCGCCACGCTGTCGGTCACCGTGCGCAAGCCGGTCATCAGCGTCTCGATCTCGTCCAGCATTTCGTTGACCGTGATCGAGAGGCGGTCGAACTCGTCGCCCACGCCCGTGACCGGCATGCGCCGCGAGAGATCGCCGCGTACGATGCGCTGGCCGGTCTCGCGCACGGCATCGACCCGGCGCAGCATCCGCCGACTCATGACGAGGCCGCCGAGCAGCCCCAGGACCAGCGTGATCCCGAGTGCACCGCCGAGGGATTCTAGGATCAGGTCCTCAAAATCCGCCCGCCCGCGCGGATCGCGGCCGACCAGCAGCCGAAAGCCGCCCGGCAGGACGAAGGTGCGGGCACGGATGCTGCCGTGCGCCTCCTCACCGCTCGCGCGCGTCGCCGCAATTTCTACCCAGCCGGCTTCGGCGCCGGCTGCCTCACGTGGCCAGGCGCTGAGATTGCCGGCGAGCTTGCGCAATCCGGGATCGGCGAGGAGGTAGACGCTGTCCGGATCGCCATAGGGGCCGCTTCGCTCCCCGATGACGGCGACCAGCTGGCGAATGCCCCGCGCTCGGTACTGCTCAGCGAGGCCGCGCACTTCGGCCTCGATGGTGTCGCTGGTCTGGCTGTCGATGACGCGAACAGTGGTCCAGTAGATGAACGCGAGCAGAAGCAGAACCGAGGCGCCGAAGAGGACGACGTAGAGGAGCGAGAGCCGGAACGTGGAGGTCCGGAGCAGCCTAGCGATCGTCACGAAAGCAATACCCGACGCCGCGCACGGTGTGGATCAGTGGGTGGTCGAATCCCTTGTCGATCTTGCCGCGCAGCCGGCTCACATGGACGTCGATCACGTTGGTCTGGGGGTCGAATTGGTAGCCCCAGACATGCTCCAGCAGCATCGTGCGCGTCACCACCTGGCCCGTGTGGCGCATAAAGTAGGCCAACAGGTTGAACTCACGCGGCTGCAGGGCGATCTCGCGGCCGGCACGCCGCACCGTGCGGGCGAGCAGATCCAGCTCCATGTCCGCGAGGCTGAGACGCGTCTCGCCGGCGGCATCGCCTGCGCGCCGGAGCAGCGCTTCAAGCCGCGCCAGGAGCTCGGAGAAGGCGAAGGGTTTGGTCAGATAGTCGTCGCCGCCGGACCGGAGCCCCTCCACCCGGTCGTCCACCTGGGCAAGCGCGCTCAGGATCAGCACCGGCGTGCACCGTCCCTTGCGTCGCAGTGTCTCGACCAGCGAAAGCCCGTCCAGCCCCGGCAGCATGCGGTCAACCACGAGTGCGTCGAAGCGGTGGTCAAGCGCGAGCGCGAGCCCGTCCGCCCCGTCGTGGACGAGCTCGACCACGTGGCCGCTCTCGGTCAGGCCCTTCTGCAGGTAGCGAGCGGTCTCGATATCGTCTTCGACGACCAGCACGTGCATGGCTGCAACCTTGGCAGGCCGGACGCAGCGATCAAGGGCCTCAAGAGATTGTGTGCAGGCTCACTTGCGGCGGGGGGCGGGCGCGGCACCGTAGAGCGTAAGCCGCACCGCGCGCCACGCCGCCTCCAGCCCGCGACGTAGCGTGGCGCCGTCCCGCGCCAGCAGGCGCACGCCGATGCCGGCCTCGTTGGGGAGTGCCGAGGCGCCGCCGTAAAACGCATCCGTCGGGGCTAGGGCCGAGCGGAGCGCTGCCAGAATGGCTTCGCATTCAGGTCCGCGGTGGGCGACCACGAAGCTGCCTTGCGCAGGCCAGCGCGTAATCTGGCCGCGCCCCGCCGCCAGACGGTCGCCGGCCACGGCGTAGCGCTCCAGCGCGAGCAGCCGGCCGCCCTCGTCGCGGATCCGCATCTCCGCTCCAAAACTCTCGAAGCGGCGGTCCTCACCGCCCGGGTCGTGGTGGGCGAAGCTCTCGGACGCGATGACCGTGGCCCCTGCCGCAGCCTCGATCTCCAGCACTGAGGTCAGCCGTGCGCCGGGGAACATGATCAGCGGGTCCGGCAGGTATTCAAGTAGGGCGCCGCCTGCGGCCTCCAAAGCGACCGTCTGCTGCGCCGGCGCCGCCGGCATGCGGTGCACGATGGTCGCCGCCTGGGTGGTCACGTGGGCGGCGCTGCCGACACCTGCGGCGCAGGTCAAGACCAGGTCCTCGCCCTGGTAGATGCCGCCGGAGACCGACTGGAGATAGAGCGTCAGCGCCCCCGCCGGCACCTCGTCGAGATAGAACGGCCGGGTGATGTGAAAGGGATAACCGACGCGCTGGCGTGCGATATAGCTCCGCCCGTCGGGCGCGCGGGCGAAGCGGAGCGCCGCTTGCGGCCCCTCGTTGGGCCGGGCGGCCGGCATGGTGGCGGCAACCAAGAGACGGGCTCAGCGCAGCAGGTAGTTCTGGCCGAGGGTGATCGTGTCGATCGGCTCGCATGCCGCCAACGTGCCGTCGACGAAGACCTCGAAGGTCTGGGAGTCGACGCGGATGTCGGGGCAGGCGTCGTTGTGCAGCATGTCCTTCTTGGTGAGCTTGGTGAAGCTCCCGATCGGCAGAATCGGCTTGGCGAGCCCGAGCCGGCCCTGCACGTCGATGTCGAGCGCGCGCCGATGGGCGAAGTTGGCGCTCAGCGTCGCCGGCGCCCGCCCGTGATGGCCGAACTGCGGCCGCATGATCACCGGCTCGGTCTGGAAATAGCTGCCGGAGGGATCGCCGCTCGCGCCCCACGCGACGAAGCCGCCCTTGATCACGCCGAAGGGCTTCATGCCGAAGAAGGCGGGCTTCCAGGTGACGAGGTCGGCCATCTTGCCCGGCTCCAGCGAGCCCACGTACTGATCGATGCCGAAGGCGATCGCCGGGTTGATGGTGTACTTCGCGATGTAGCGCTTGATGCGCTCGTTGTCCGCGTCGGCGGTGGTCTCTTCCGGTAGCCGCCCACGCTGGTCGCGCATCTTGCTGGCGAGCTGCCAGCAGCGCGTGATCACCTCGTTGATCCGCCCCATGCCCTGGCTGTCGGAGCCGAACATCGAGACCGAGCCGATATCGTGCAGCACGTCCTCGGCGGCGATGGTGCCGTGGCGCACCCGGCTCTCGGCGAAGGCCACGTCCTCCGGCAGGTCGAAGCGCAGCAGGTGGCAAGCCATGGTCATGTCGAGCTGCTCGTCGAAGACGTTGACCGTGTAGGGGTTGGTCGGATTGGTCGAGGACGGCAGGCAGTGCGGCTCGCCGTTGCAGCGGATGATGTCGGGTGCATGGCCGCCGCCGGAGCCTTCCGTGTGATACATGTGGATGGTGCGGCCTGCGATCGCCGCCATCGTGTCCTCGTAGAAGCCCGATTCGTTCAGCGTGTCGGTGTGGATCTGGACAGGGAAGTCATGCTCGGCCGAGGCGCGCAGGCAGGCGTCGATGGTGGCCGGCATGGCGCCGTAGTCCTCGTGGATCTTGACGCCGATGATGGCGCCGTCGAGGTGCTCTGCGACGGTCGCGGGATCGTGGGACGAGCCGCGGCCGAAGAAGCCGAAATTGATCGGCCACGCCTCCGACGCCTCATGCATGCGGTAGGTGTTCCAGGGACCACCGCAGTCGATGGCGAAGAGCGGCCCCATGGTGCCGCCGATCATGGTGGTGAGGCCGCTGGCCAGCGCGTGGTTGCACTGCTCCGCCGACATCCAGTGGACGTGCACGTCGATGCCGCCTGGCGTCACGATGAGGCCGCCGGCCGGGTAGTAGGTGGTGTTGGGGCCGCAGACGAGATTGGGGTCCACGCCGTCTTGCGTGTTGGGATTGCCAGCCTTGCCGACGCCCGCGATCTTGCCGTCCTTGATGCCAATGTCGGCCTTCACCAGGCCGAGCACGGGATCGATGACGGTGGCGTTCTCCACCAGCATGTCGATGGCGCCGTCGGCGGCTGAGGTGTGGGCGTCGTAGGACATGCCGTCCCGCATCACCCGGCCAGCGCCGGTCCAGCATTCGTCGCCATAAGAGGTGTGGTCGTGCTCGATCTCGCCGATCAGCGAGGTATCGCCGAGCCTGATCTTGTCGCCCTTGGTCGGCCCGTAGTAGCGGGCATAGGTCTCGCGCGCGATCTTCACCATCTGCCTACGCTCCCCGGAATCCGCCCGCCTTGGCGCGGGCGATCGCCTGCTCCTTGACCGCAGGCGCGTCGATCATGCCCTCGGTGAGGGAATTGAAGCCGCTGACCCGGCCGCGGCCGCCGAACTCCACCAGCGCCACCTCCTTCTGTTGGCCCGGCTCGAAGCGGACGGCGGTGCCGGACGGGATGTCGAGACGCATGCCGAAAGTCGCCTGCCGGTCGAATTCGAGCGCCCGGTTGACTTCGAAGAAGTGGAAGTGGCTGCCGATCTGCACCGGGCGATCGCCGGTGTTGGTGACGGTGACCGAGCCGGTTCTCCGGCCTGCGTTCAGCTCGATTTCCTCGTCCGGCGTGATGATCTCGCCGGCACGAGGGGCGGGCGCGGTCTCGGCCTTACCTGGGCGGATCGGCTGATGCACCGTGATGAGCTTGGTGCCGTCAGGGAACATCGCCTCGACGTGGATCACCGGAACCAGCTCGGGCACGCCGGGCAAGACGTCGTCCGACGTGAGGATCTCCGCGCCGTAGCCCATGAGATCCTTGAGCGAGCGGCCCTCGCGGGCGCACATCAGGAGCTCGTCGCAGATATAGGCGAGGGCCTCAGGGTGACTCAGCTTGATGCCGCGGCGCCTGTGCTCGCGCGCGAGCTGGGCGGCCGTGAAGATGGTGAGCCGCTCCTTCTCCGTCGGATTGAGGTTCATCGGCCGTCGTCTCCCTTTTGCGTCCCGTGACCAGAGTAGTCGCCGGACCGCGCGGAAAACAGCCGAATTTGCCGCCACTCCGGGCTTGCATAGACTCGGGCGTTCGCCAGGAGGGAGCCCGGTCAATGATCGCCAACGCCAGCCGCCAGATCGTCCTCGCCGCCCGCCCGGAAGGGGCGCCGAAGGAGACAGATTTCCGCCTCGTCGAGGCGCCGGTGCCCGAGCCGGCAGAGGGCGAGCTGCTGGTTCGGACGATCTGGCTCTCCCTCGACCCCTACATGCGGCTCAGGATGGGCACGGACCTGCGCTACTACCCGCCGATTCCGCTCGGCGACGCGATCGTGGGTGGTGCGGTCAGCCGCGTGGTGGAGAGCCGTCATCAGGGCTTCGCGCCCGGCGACATCATCGACGACTACACGGGCTGGCAGGACTACGCCATCGCGCAAGGTGCCAGCGCGCGCAAGGTAGACCCGGCGCTGGGGCCGCTCTCCACCGCCATCGGCATCCTCGGCATGCCGGGGCTCACCGCCTATCTCGGGCTGGTCAAGGTCGGCCGCCCCGCGCCGGGCGATACGGTCGTGATCTCGGCGGCGGCGGGCGCGGTCGGCGCGGTCGCGGGCCAGGTGGCGAAGATCGCTGGCTGCCGGGTGGTCGGCATCGCGGGCGGGGCGGAGAAGCTGCGTTACCTCACACAAGAGCTCGGGTTCGACGAGGCCATCGACCGCCACACGGACGACCTGCCGGGCGCCCTTGCCCAAGCCTGCCCGGACGGCATCGACGTCTACTTCGAGAACGTCGGCGGGCCCATCGGCGATGCGATCTATCCCCTGCTCGCCCACGGCGCGCGCGTGGTGATCTGCGGCGGCATCTCCCACTACAACGCGACCGAGCCACCCAGGGTCGCGAGCCACCTCGCGCCCATCCTCTTCACCGAGACTGAGGTGAAGGGCTTCAACATCTTCTCCTACGGCGCACAGTACGAGCACGCGCGCAAGCGCCTCGCCCGTTGGCTCGCCGACGGCCGCCTCGCCTTCAAGGAGGACATCGTGGAGGGGCTGGAAAACGCGCCGCTCGCGTTTCAGCGCCTCTTCGACGGGCGCAACTTCGGCAAGCTGCTGGTCAGAGTCTCGGAGGAATAACCCGCCTACGACTACGGGCGCTACTCGTGGCCGTGGACGTGATCCTGGCCGACGCGGATGCAGACCGGCACGGGCCGGTCTCTGTCGGGGTCCGGGGGTGAATCGTACATGTGCTCCAGCTCTTCGAGCACGACGGCGGTGATGTAGGGTATCGGCAGGTCCATGGCCTCGGTCACCGGCACCCAGCCAAGGTCGAGCAGCTCACCGTTGCCGCCGAGGGTGCCCACCGTGTCCTCGGCGCGCGCCAGGAAGAACCGGGCATTGAAGCGGCGCGGCAGCCCTGGCGGCGTCACCGCGCGGTAGATGTAATCCAGCCTGTCCAGCGCGGGCGCCACTCCGGTGGCGTGGAAGGCCTGCCACTCGGGCCTGACGCGGCCGTTCGCCGCCAGCGCCTGGAGCCCGAGCGCGAGTCCGGTCTCCTCGAAGGTCTCGCGCACGGCCGCGGCGGCCAGCGAGCGGGCGCGCCCCGGTGTGCATGCGCGCGCAAGCCGCGCGGCGACCGCCGGCTTGAGCTCCGTTGCCGGGCGCACCCAGCGGTCGCAGGGCTCGACGCCGCCGCCGGGAAACACGTACTGATCCGGCATGAAAACACTGCGGCGGGGGCGGCGGCCCATCAGGACCTCGGGCCCATTCGCCCCGTCGTGCACCAGGACCAGCGTGGCGGCGTCTTTCGGTCGGGGACTCCGACGGTTCACGTCATATTCGCTCCGTAGCGCGGCGGCGCATCTTACGCGCAAGCGCCAGCAATGCCGATGGTGGATCGGCGTCTCACTAGCCTAGCGGCGAACATTGCGCCCCGGCGGCGTTTCCGTTACCTCTCAAGGCTGTGCGGAAGGACCAAGGCACGGCGGGCCGGCATGGACGAGAGCGGCATGGCGGGCACGGTTGCTGACCCCGCCGGCGGCCCGGCGGTGAAGGTGCGCGCATGACGGTTGCCGCGCGCCGGGAGCCGCAATTCACCCACCGCGCGAGCATCTTCGCCGACCGGCACTTCAAGTGGCTGGTGATCGCGCCGGCAATCATCGTGCTCCTGCTGATCGGCCTCTATCCGCTGGTTCACACCGCCATCGTCAGCTTCCAGGATATCACCATGCTGGCCGAGGACACCTCCTGGTCCGGCGGCAAGCACTACGCGGCGCTCTTCTCTGACACGCGGCTCTGGGAATCGATCGGCCACACCTTCCTGATCCTAGCCATCGCGCTCCCCATCGAGCTGGTTCTGGGCCTGCTGATGGCGCAGCTCTTCCTCGAAAAGATGCCGCTCAAGCAGGTATTCATCGCGCTCCTGATCATCCCGACCGTGATCTCGCCGATCGTCGCGGGCTCCACCTGGCGGCTGATGTTCGACAACCAGTACGGGCCGATCAACCAGATCATCGGCTGGTTCTCGTCGGACCCTGTGGCGATCCTCTGGCTCTCACGGCCGGAATGGGTCTATCCGGCGATCCTGGTCTGCGAGGTGTGGCAGTGGACGCCGTTCATGTTCCTGATTCTGCTGGCCGCGCTCTCCAACGTCGACCGCAGCCTGATCGAGGCGGCTGAGATCGACGGCGCCTCGTTCTGGAAGATCTTCTTCAAGATCACGCTTCCGGTGATCAAGCCGGTGCTGATCATCGCCATCCTGATCCGCGCGCTCGATCTCTTCCGCATCTTCGACATCATCTGGGCGATGACCAAAGGCGGACCCGGTACGATGACCGAGACGATCTCGATTTACACCTACATCCGGGCCTTCAAGGAGTTCGAGACGAGCTATGCGGGCGCGATCGCCTTCCTGGTAATCATTCTGCTTTCGATCATCGTCATATTCGCGCTCAAGCGGGTGGAGATCGCCCGATGACGGCGGCCGACACACCCACCCCTCAGCCGAGCAGTCGGTGGCCGCGCTGGCTCACCCGCGAGCGCCGGCGTATGGCCTGGCGCTTCCTGATCGCGCTGGTGGTGCTGGTGTTCTTCCTCTTCCCGGTCTACTGGCTCTTCATCACCTCGATCAAATCAGCAGGCGACATCTTCGCCCGCCCGCCGGTCTGGTTCCCCGAGCAACCCAGCTTTCGCATCTTCGGGGTGCTGTTCAAGGATGGCGACGTCTGGGCCATCTACAACAGCTTGATCATCGCCAGCGTCTCGACTGTTGCCGCCATGATCCTCGGCACCGCGGCCGCCTACTCCCTCGCGCGCTTCAAGACCGGCGGACAGAACCTCGCGATCTGGATCATCTCGCAGCGGATGATCCCGCCCATCGTCATCGTCTTCCCGATCTTCCTGCTGTTCGTCTGGTTCGGCTGGATCGACAGCTACGTCGGGCTGATCCTGCTCTATATCGCGTTCAACCTGCCCTACGTGATCTGGATGATGCGCGGCTACATCGAGGACATTCCGGTCGAGGTGGAGGAGAGCGCGCTGACCGACGGCTGCTCGCGCTGGCAGGCGCTGCGCAAGATCGTCTTCCCCATGGCGCGCACCGGCATCTTCGCGACGGCGGTGTTCACCTTCATCTTCGCGTGGAACGAGTTCGTCTTCGCACTGATCCTGACCCGCACGGAGGTGCTTACCTTCCCCGTGCTGGTCACCCATTATTACGGCGCCCAGTCGACCTTCTGGTCGAAGATCGCGGCGCTCTCGGTGCTCGGCACGCTCCCGGTGTTCTTCGCGGTGGCGACGCTGCAGCGCTTCCTGGTGCGCGGTATCACCATGGGCGCGGTCAAGGGGTAGGAGGAGCGCGATGGCCGGAGTCAGGCTGCGCGGCGTGCACAAGCGTTTCGGCAAGGTCCATGCCGTGCGCGGGGTGGACATCGAGATTCCCGACCGCGCGTTCACCGTGCTGGTCGGGCCGTCCGGCTGCGGCAAGAGCACGCTGCTCCGCATGATCGCCGGCCTGGAAGAGGTAACCGAAGGCACGGTGGAGATTGACGGTGAGATGGTCAACGACGTCCGGCCCAAGGACCGGGACGTCGCCATGGTGTTTCAGAACTATGCACTCTACCCGCACATGTCGGTGTTCGAGAACGTGGCCTTCGGGCTCAGGATGCGGAACGCGCCCAGTGCCGAGATTCGCCCGCGGGTGGAGCGGGCGGCGGCGATGCTGGGGATCGCGGACCTGCTCGAGCGCCAGCCGCGCCAGCTCTCCGGCGGTCAGCGCCAGCGGGTCGCCATGGGCCGCGCTCTGGTGCGGGACGCGAAGCTCTATCTCTTCGACGAGCCGCTCAGCAACCTCGACGCCCAGCTGCGCGACGAGATGCGCACCGAGATCAAGCGGCTGCATCAGGAGATGCGGCGCACCATGATTTACGTCACCCACGATCAGGTGGAGGCGATGACCCTCGCCGACCGCATCGTGCTGCTGCGCGAGGGCGAGATCGAGCAGGAGGGCCCGCCGCTGGAGCTCTACGAGCAGCCGCAGACCCGCTTCGTCGCGGGCTTCATCGGCTCGCCGGCGATGAACTTCACCCCGGCACGGATCGAGGCGGCGGACGGCGCGCTCGCGGTTCGGGCCGGAGAGCACGCCTTCGCTCTGCCGCCCGCGCGGGCCGAGCGCCACGCGGGCGACGGCGGGCGCGAGGTGCTGCTCGGTATCAGGCCCGAGCACATGTACCGGGCCGAGGGCGAGGCGGCCCGGCCCGACTGCGCCAGACTCGAGACGACGGTCGAGATTGTCGAGCCCATGGGCGCCAACACGCTCGTCAACTTCCACCTGGGCGAGACCTCGATGCTCGTGCGCCTCGACGGCTCCGCCGGCGAGCAGCCGGGGGATTCACTCCCGCTCGACCTGGACATGAGCCGGGCCGTCCTCGTCGATCCCGAGAGCGAACGGGTGATCTGAAGTCGTCTGAGTTAACCGGTGGCGGACAGCGTACCGATGCCGGCAATCACGATGGCGACGCCCAGCCACTGAAGCGGCACCACCGGCTCGCGCAGGAAGATCCGCGCCAGAATGATCGTCACCACCGAATAGGCCGAGCTTGTGACGATGGCGAACTCCCCGTTCTCCAGCGCGAGCCCGGCGTAGACGAAGACGTAGCCGAGCGTATCCACGAGCGCGATAAAGAGAATCAGCGGCCATGCGCGGAGCGGCATATGCGGTAGCCTGCGCATGACCAGGAAGCCCGCCCCGAGCGCGACAGCGCCGACAATCCGTCCCGAGAGCAGCGTGAGCGGGAGGCCGTAGCGCTCGATCGCTTCGTCGGCGGCGAGCAGGGCGACGGCGAAGAGCACCGCCGAGCCGAGCGCCATTAGAGCGGCGCGCCGTATCACCGCCGGTGCGTATTCCGGCTTGTCGCCGCCGTCAACGCGCGAGACCGCGAGCGCCACCAGCCAGACCCCGCCGATCGTGGCTGCCATCGCGATCCAGTGGATGATCTCTGGTCGGGCGCCGAAGGCGACCGTTATCGGCACCGCGAACGCCGGGTAGCTGGAGACCATGGGCGAGCCGAGCGAGACCGGGCCGCGGGTCAGCGCCTCGAACAGCATAAGCGTTGCCAGCATTGTGGCGACGCCGTTGAGGGCCAGCAGCCAGAGCCCGGACAGCTCCCAGACCAGCGTCTCGCCGCTCACCACGATGTAGAGCCCGACCGCGAGGCTGCCGACCAGCATCATGCCGAACAGCCCCTGCGGCACGCCGATCGCGCGGCCAAGGAAGCGTGCCGTGAAGTCGCCGACGCCCCAGCTCGCGGCGGCGCCTGCGCCCATGAGCGCCGAGCCGGCGATCATTGCGTACCCGATCCGCCCGCGCCGACTGGATGGCGAGAGGCCACCGCGCTCTCGTTCGTAACCGTGGCGCTCAGGACTCGCCGATCTCGCCCAGAATTTCGTCGGCCGGGATGACACGCGCGTAGCCGCGCCGCAGCGTTTTCAGCTCCGCCTCGTGCAGCTCCCGGTTGTCGGTCGCGGTCACGTCACTGCCGAAGATGACCTTGTAGTCGCGAAAGAAGGCGTCCCGGGCGGTCGCGCCGCAGCAGTAATTGGTCATGCAGCCCGTGATGATCACCGTGTCCACGTCGCAGCCGCGCAAGTAAGTGTGCAGGTCCGTATCGAAGAAGGCGCTGTAGCGGTGCTTCTGGATGACCTTCTCGCCCGGCTCCGGCGCGATCTCGTGATAGGTGGGCACGTCTTCGGCGCCGATTCGGAGCGCGCCGTCCTTGATCGGCCGGTTGAGCGGCACATCCCACATCAATCCCTTGTCCCGGCCCGTGGCGTCGTGGGCGTGCTCGGTGAAGATGACGGGGATGCCGAGGGTGCGGCATCGCTCGATCAGCGCCTTGACGCGGGGCAGGATCCGCAGGTTTTCCGGGGTCCACATGCGCGCGCCCTCGGCGACGAATCCTTCCTGGAGGTCGATCACCAGCAGCGCCGTCTTGCCCGCATCGATGGGAAAGTCGGGGTTGGACGCTTCGTATTGATCGGCTGCGCGCTCGAGGATTTCCGCCTCGCCCGGAAATGCCCGATCGGCCCTGTCCGCCATGCCTCCCTCCTCGCCGTTCTTCCTGAAGTCCGCCGGCTTTCGGGCCGGCTCGCGTGCGGGAGAGCGGAGAATACCCCAGATCGCCGGCGCCGCCGACGCTCCGACAGGCCGCGGCGCTCGCACCCACAAGCGCCGATACGGCGATCATGTTATGCCCAACCGATGTACGATGGCGGGGCGCCGCAGGCGCGCGACTTTGCCAAGGGTGACGGACATGCACATCGCCTGCTTGACCTTTGACTTCGACGCCGTCTCGGGCTTCATCGCTCAGGGCATGCGCTCGCCGACGCCGATCAGCCGGGGCGAGTTCGGGCTGGTCGGCACCGAGCGCATCCTGGCTTTGCTCAAGCGGCACGACATCCGGGCGACCTGGTTCATCCCAGGTCACACCATCGAGACCTATCCCGAGATGTCGGTTCGCGTCGCGGTGGCGGGGCACGAGATCGGCCATCACGGCTGGACCCACATGACGCCGGTCACCATGTCGCGCGACGAGGAGGAGGCGGGGCTCCAGCGCGGCACCGACGCCATCGTCAAGCTCTGCGGGCTGAAACCCAGAGGCTACCGCTCACCGGCCTGGGACCTGAGCGAGAACACGGTCGATCTCCTAGTTTCGCGTGGCTTCCTCTACGAGAGCAGCATGATGGGGAACGACTACACCCCCTATTTCGCGCGCACGGGCGACGTGATCGCGCTCGAGGAACCCATGCAGTTCGGGCCCGAGACCAGCCTGGTCGAGATGCCGATCAGCTGGACGCTGGACGACTACCCGCACTTCGAGTTCGTGCAGAACCAGCGCTACCGCATCCAGGGCCTGATGCCGGCCGGCGGCGTGCTGCAGAACTGGGTGGACGACTTCGACTACATGACCCGCACGATGGAATGGGGCGTGCTCACCTACACCTGCCACCCGCTCGTGATCGGCCGCGGCCACCGCATGATGATGCTGGAGCGACTAATCGAGGCGCTGCAGGGTCTGGGCGCGGTCTTCATGACGATGGAGGACGCCGCGAACGCCTGGCTGGAGCGCACCGCGCCCTCAGGCTGAGCTGCGGATCATCTCCGCCACCTTCTCGCCGATCATGACGCAGGTCGCCAGCGGATTGCCGCTGACGATGGTCGGCATGATCGACGCGTCCGCGACATGGAGGTTCTCGACCCCCCGCACGCGCAGGCGGTGGTCGACCACTGCCTGATCGTCCTGGCCCATTTTGCAGGTGCCGACCGGGTGGTATCCGCTGAGCGAGTTCTCGCGCAGGTAGGCGCGCCACTCGTCGTCGGTCTGCACGTCGCTCGACGGGCGGTAGTCGCCGGCGATGGAGCGGGCGAGCGGCTCGGTCTGGAACAGCTTACGCTGCAGCTTGGCGCCCGCGAGCAGAAGCTCGAGGTCGCGCTCGTCGGCGAAGAGGTTGGGCTGAATCGTCGAATGCACGAGCGGGTCGGCGGAGCGGAGCCCGACCCGCCCTCGGGAGTAGGGCCTGAGCAGGTTGATCAGGCCCGTGACCGCAGGCCGGTCGAAGAGCACGGGCCCGTCCGCCGACAGATCGTAGCCGGCGGGCGTGAACATGTATTGAAGGTCGGAGCGGCCCTCGCTCATGTCGTGGCGCAGGAAGGCGGTGACTTGAGAGTGTGGCGTTGACGCCGGGCCGGAGCCCGCGAGCAGCCACTGCGCACCGTATATCAGCCCGCCGATGGGTCCCATCAGTGTGTTGTAGGTCGGAACGCTGGCAAAGCAGGTCTGCGCAAGGCCTGGATGATCCTGCAGGTTCTCGCCCACGCCCGGCAGGTCGTGGATCACCGGAATGTCGAGCCCGCGCAAGCGCGCCGCTGGGCCCACGCCGGAGAGCATGAGGAGCTGCGGCGAGGCATAGGTGCCGGCGCACACGATCACCGCGCGCGCCGCCTCCGCCCGCTCGGTGCGGTCCCGGCGGGTGTACTCGACCCCGGTGGCGCGCCTGCCGTCGAACAGCACGCGCCGGATGTGGGCGTGTGTCAGCACCCGCAGTTTCCGCCGCCGCATCGCCGGCCTGAGGTAAGCGCGCCCGGTGCTGTGCCGCCGCCCCCTGCGCTGGGTGGCGGGCACGTAGCCGACCCCAGCCTGCGGCGGCGTGTTAACATCGGCCACGCGCTTGATTCCCAAGTTGACGCAGGCCTGAAGATAGTCGTGCGAGAGCGGGTGCAGAGTGCGGATGTTGGAGACCGAAAGCGGGCCGCCCGAGCCGTGATAGGCATCGGCGCCGTTCTCGTTGTTTTCCGAGCGCTTGAAGTAGGGCAGCACGCTCTCGAAATCCCAGCCCTCGCAGCCGAGTGCGGCCCAGCCGTCGTAGTCCTCCGGTTGCCCTCGCAGGTAGGACATGCCGTTGATAGCGCTGGTGCCGCCCAGCACCTTGCCGCGCGGCATGTAGTCCTCGCGCCCGTCGCGCGTCGGGTCGGGCTCGGCCTTAAACCCCCAGTCGTAGCGTGGATTGGACAGCGCCAGGACAAGTCCGGCGGCGGGCATCGAGACGGCGATGCTCCGGTCCGAGCCGCCGGCCTCCAGCACCAGCACGCGGCTGCGCCCGTCCTCGGTCAGGCGGTTGGCGACGACGCTGCCGGTCGTCCCCGCGCCCGCGACGATGTAATCCCACGTCACCATCGCCTCCTCACGATCCACGCGCCCGCCCGATTTGCACGCGCGCCTCCCCGAAATTGGAGACTGCGGGCCCCGGCATTTGAGCATAGGGTACTCCGGTTGCATCCCTCCACGCAGGCGAATCCGGCGATCGTGTCCGGCGGGGGCGGGACGGCTATCGGATGGCAGGGAACCGGCATGGACGATCACACCGTCGCGGTCGATGCGGCCCAGACGCCGACGGCGCTGACCTTCGCCGAGGTCTTCAATGTCGCGGTGCCGTTCATCGACCGGCACGTCGCGGAAGGTCGCGGCGCCAAGGTGGCGATCCGCGATGCGCAGGGCGACGTGACCTATGCCGAACTCGCCGCCGCTGTGAACCGCGCGGGCAACGCGCTTGCTGCACTGGGTCTCGGCCCCGGCGACCGCGTGCTGATGGTGGTAAAGGACTGCCCCGCGTTCTTCTATCTGTTCTGGGGCGCGATCAAGGCGGGGTTTGTGCCGGTCCCGCTCAACACCCTGCTGCGCGCGCCCGACTACCGCTTCGTTATCGAGAACTCGCGCGCTGCCTGCATCGCCTGGTCGCCGGAGTTCGCCGGCGAGGTCGAGCCGGCGCTGGCCGAGGCCGCGCACCGGCCGGCGCACGCGCTGCCCACGGAAGGGGAGGGCGACAGCTTTGCGGACCGCCTCGCGGCAGCGTCGGATG
Organism: Alphaproteobacteria bacterium; assembly: GCA_965220745.1. Lineage (GTDB taxonomy): Bacteria > Pseudomonadota > Alphaproteobacteria > UBA828 > UBA828 > WTGU01. The sequence goes on from CBDCQT010000007.1 coordinate 267,801, forward strand.
CGTTGCCGCCGGCGCCGGCTGCCGCCGACGACCCGGCCTTCTGGCTCTACACGTCGGGATCGACCGGCACGCCCAAGGGCGGCGTGCACCGCCACCGCGACATGGTGGTGACCAGCCAGCATTTCGGGGTCGACACGCTCGGCATCACGGCGGACGACAGCCACTTCTCCGCCGCCAAGCTGTTCTTTGCCTACGGGCTCGGCAACGCCATGACCTTTCCGCTCTGGACCGGCGGCACGGCGGTGCTCCTCGATGCCCGGCCGACGCCGGAGACCACGTTCGCCACCATCGAAACGTTCCGGCCGACGATCTACTACGGCGTGCCGACGCTTTATGCCGCGCAACTGCAAGCGCTGGAGAGCGCGTCGCCGGACCTCTCCGGTCTGCGCCTCTGCGTCTCGGCCGGCGAGCCGCTGCCGGCGGCGATCCTCGAGCGCTGGCGCGCCTCCACGGGGTTCGACATCGTGGATGGGATCGGCACGACCGAGATTCTGCACATCTTCATCTCCAACCGCCCCGGTGCGGTGGTGCCGGGAACGAGTGGGACGCCCGTGCCCGGCTATGAGGCGCGCCTCGTTGACGACGAGGGGCGCGACGTGGCGTTAGGCGAAACCGGCAACCTGCTAATTCGCGGGCGGTCCCTCATAGCCGAGTACTGGGGCGAACCCGAGCGCACGGCGGCGGCCTTCGAGGGCGAGTGGCTCAGGACCGGCGACACCTACAGCATCGACGAGAATGGCTGCTACGTCTGCTGCGGGCGCTCGGACGACATGCTCAAGGTCGGCGGTATCTGGGTCTCGCCGGTGGAGATCGAGGCCCGCCTGATCGCCCATCCGGCGGTGCTCGAAGCCGCCGTGGTGGGCCGCGCCGACGATGACGGGCTGATCAAGCCCGAAGCCTGGATCGTGCTCGCCGAGGAGCAGACGGCGGACGAGAATCTGAGCGAGGCGCTGGTGGCCCACTGCAAGGCGGGGCTCGCGCGCTACAAGTATCCGCGCTGGCTCCGCTACGTCGACGCGTTGCCCAAGACCGCGACCGGCAAGATCCAGCGCTACAAGCTGCGCGGCGGCGGTTAGCCCCCAACTTTCCGTTCCCGTCCTCCAGTGCCCAACCAAACGTTTGTTTTATTTCTGTCTCCCGGCTAGAATCGCGGGGACGGAACGCGGTTTGCGGCGGGGACGAGTTGTCATGAACGAGATCAAGTTCGGAACGGTCATTTCGGCGGTCGGCGAGCCCGGCGCGTCTGATGCGGATCAGTACGTCGAAGCTCTGGTCGACGCGGACCATGTCGCGGGGCTCGGCTACGACGCGTTCTGGGTGATCGAGCACCACTTCTCGGATTACTTCCCGACGCCGAGCCCGCTGGTGCTGCTGTCCCACCTCGCCGGACGATATCCCGACATGGACCTCGGCACCTGCGTCCTGGTGCTGCCCTGGTACAGCCCGCTCAGGCTCGCGGGCGAGATCGCCATGCTCAGCCAGTTGAGCCGAGGCACGCTGCATATCGGTTTCGGGCGCGGCCTTGCGCGGCTCGAATACGATGCTTTCGGCGTTTCCATGACCGAGACCCGCGCGCGCTTCCGTGAGTGCCGCGAGGTCATCGGCAAAGCGCTCGCCGGCGGCTCATTCATCTATGGCGGCGAGTTCTTCGACATCGAGCGGCCGATCGAGCTCAGGCCCAAGTCCATGCAGGAGCGCATCAACCTCTACGGCGCGACCAGCAGTCCCGAGAGCGCCGGCATCATGGCCGAGCTCGACCTGCCCATGATCCGGGTCTCGAACTTCCCGATGCACTTCCACAGCAACGACTTCGCTCGCTGGGACGAGGAGACCCGCCAGCGCGGCGGCTCCACCGATGTCTCCCGGCCGATCCTGATCCACGCGGTGCTGGCGGACACCGACGAGGAGGCGGACGCGCTCGCCAAGGAGCATCTCTCGCGCTACTTCGTGAAGGTGGTCGAGCACTACGAGGCCGACGCCGACCCGTGGAAGGAGCTGGAGGAGTTCAAGGCCTTCAGCAAGTTCATGGCCACCTCGAAGAAGCTGACCAATCCCGACAATCTGGGGCCGTGGCTCGACCTCCAGCTCGTCGGCCGGGCCGAGACCGTGTGTGAGCGGCTCCAGGCCTACGTCGACCTCGGCTTCGACCACTTCATCCTGCAAAACGTGACCTACGGCATGCCGCGCGCCTACCGCCACGAGATGTGGGAGCGCTTCGCCCGCGACGTGGTTCCCCACTTCGCGGCTCAGCCCGCGCCCATGCAGAGGGCAAGTACCGGGTAGCGCCCGCCTCTTCTCATACCGGCCGGGCTTCCCGAAGCACGCCGCCGCGGCGCAGCACGCCGACATGGCGGGCGAGCCCGGTATCGTTGTCGGTCTCGACCAGGACAGCGCAGAGGGTGGCTTCGCCGTCGGCGGGCGCCGCGCGGGGGCCGGGGCGTTTCCGCGTGAAGCGAGCAAGCGGCGCGTCGATGGCGAGCCCAATGATCGATTCGTAGCTGCCGCACATGCCGACGTCCGAGATGTAAGCCGTCCCCTTGGGCAGGATGCGGTGATCGGCGGTCGGCACGTGGGTGTGGGTGCCTACCGCCAGCGACACCCGGCCGTCGGCGAGGTAGGCGAGCGCCTGCTTCTCGCTGGTCGCCTCACCGTGGACGTCGAGCACGATGGCGTCCACCGACTGCCCGAGGCGGTGCTCCTGCAGCGTCTCCTCGACGCAGGCGAAGGGCTCGCCGATGGGGTCCATGAAGAGCTGCGTGAGCACCTGGAAGACGAAGACGGCGCGGCCGTCGCGCGTGTGCAGCAACGCGCCGGCGCTCCCCGGCGTGCCCTTCGGGTAGTTGCGTGCGCGGACCAGTCGCCGGTCGGTCTCGATGTAGCTCTCGGTCCCGCGCTGGTCCCAGGCGTGGTTGCCGAGGGTGATCACGTCGGCGCCCACCTGATAGAGGGACTTGCAGATATCGGCAGTGATGCCGAAGCCGCCGGCGGCGTTCTCGCCGTTCACGATCACTAGGTCGAGAGCGAGCTCTTCGCGCAGGCCCGGCAGGTGTTCCGTCAGGATGTCGCGGCCGGGGCGGCCGACAACATCGCCGCAAAACAGGATGCGCATCGTCCCGATCCCCTCGCGCCCGCGATCAGGCCGCGCGCGGGGCGATCGGCATGGCGCCCCGCTCGGTCACGATCCAGTCCAGCGGCTCGTCGTGCTCGGTGCGGGGCAGGCCCTGCACGAGCTGCTCGGTATAGGCGAGGCCCACGGCAATGATGGGGCGCATCTGACGCAGCGCCCTCAGCGAGCGATCGTAGTAGCCACCGCCGTAGCCCAGGCGGTAGCCGTCCCGGTCGTAGGCGAGCAACGGCACCAGCAAGTGAGTCGGCTGGGCAGGCGCGGCGTCCTCCGTGGGCTCCGGGATGCGGAACGGCCCCCGCGAGAGCGCGGCGCCCGGTGTCCAGACGCGGAACCGGAGCGCCTCGCCCTTGCCGACCACAGCGGGCAGGCAGCAGACGAAGCCCGCGCCGACGAGCCGCGCCAACAGGGGCATGGCGTCGATCTCGTCCCGGATCGCCCAGTAGCCGGAGATCACCGCGCCCGCAGGCGTGGGAACTGCGGCGAGATAGTGGTTGGCGGCCCGCACGCCTGCGCCCGGCCCCGCCGCCCGTCGCGCGGAGTGCCGCCGCGCCAGCGCATACTCGCGCAGCGCCTGCTTGCGGTCATGGATAGCAGCGCTCTGAGACACGGCCGGCCCCCGCGACAAGGAAAAGGACGGCCCCGCCTGAACCGTCGCACCCAGAGCTTCCTCCAGGCCGAAGAGACCAGGTGGGCGCCGTGTTGCCGAGACCGCGGCCCCAGCAGGGACAGCTCCCGAGAAGCGAAAATTGACCGCGGGAAACAGTCGGTGCGACTAATCCGGCAGTAACCGTCCGAAAGGAAATCTAATCCTTCTCCAGACGGCCGGCAATGTTCTCGATCCGCTCGGCAAGCGCGTCCACGAGCGGCGCGAACTTGGCCTCGAGCGCCGCCTCGGCATCCACGCGGGCCCTGCGCTCGGCGATCCTTGCCTGCGACTGCAGACGGTCGAGCTCGTCATAGGCGTCGGCCAATTCGTCGGCGACGACCAGGCTGGCCATGAGCAGGAGCCGAACCTCGCCGACCCGGCCCACAGTCTCCTCCAGCTCCTGCGCCCGCTTGTCGACGTAGGCCGCGAGCTTTGAGACATGATCTTCCTGGCCGTCGTCGCAGGAGACCGGGTAGCGCCGCCCGCCGATAGTGACCGCGACCTCGCCCATGGCCCGCCCTAGACTCCGAGGATCCCGCGGAGCGAGCCGATCGCGTCGTCGAGCCGCTCGGCCACCGCTTCGTTGGCCTGACGCGTGGTGGCCTGGCGTTCCGTGGCCTCCGTGAGCGCCCGCGTTAGCCGCGCCCGCTCCACTCTGAGAGACTCGAGATCGACGCGCAGCGAATCCCGCTCGCGCTCGACGGCGGCGAATTCGCTTGCTAACGCCGGCGCGTGCGCGCGCTGCGTCGCTAAATCGCCATTTGCGAGCGCCTGGTCCAGCCGCGCCACGGCCTGCTCGAGCCGGTCGCTCGCCTTCTTCAGCTCCGACATGAAAAATGCGCTGTTGTTCTTGTTGCGGGCTGCAAAAAACGATCCCCCACCCGCTGCCGAAACACTAGAGCGCTCGCCTACGAGCGTCAACGCTTTGCGCGCAGAACCGGCGTTCGTGGGGCTCAGTTGAGGTAGCGCCGCTGCAGGTGGGCCTTGAAGACCTCGGTGCCGAGCGGTGCGCCGGTGGCGCGTTCGAACAGCACCGGACCCTCGTAGCGGGAGGCGAGGCCGTGAACGTTGGCCCTGAGCCACCCGAACAGGGGCGAGAAATCGCCGCGCTCGATGGCGGGCCACAGCTCAGGCTCACTCCGTGCCGCGGCGTCGAAGAATTGCGCCGCCATCAACGCGCCGATGGTGTAGCTCGGGAAGTAGCCGAGTTCGCCGACGGACCAATGGATGTCCTGCAGGCAACCCTGCGCGTCGTTTTTCGGCCTGATCCCGAGCAGGGCCTCGTGAATCTCGGCCCAGGCGCCGGGGATCTCGTCGCAGGCCAGATCGTCCGCGATCAGGGCACGCTCCAACCGGTAGCGCAGCATGATATGGGCGGGGTACGTCACTTCGTCGGAGTCCACCCTGATGTAGCCAGGCTCCACGCGGATCGCCTGCCGATAGAGTGCCTCCTCGTTCGCCGAGGCTCCATCGCCGTCGAGATGTTCGTGGAGCAGCGGCGCGAGGAAGCGCATGAAGGGCCGGCTGCGGCAGGCCTGCATCTCGATCAGCAGCGACTGGCTCTCGTGCAGCGCCATGCCGCCCGCCTGGCCCACCGGCTGGTATCGCCACGCCTCCGGCAGGCCTGCTTCGTAGAGCGCGTGGCCGGTCTCGTGCAGCACCCCCATGAGGCCGGAAAGGACGTCCGCCTCGTCGTAGCGGGTGGTGATGCGGATATCTCCGGCGCTGCCACCACAGAAGGGGTGAAGGCTGACGTCGAGGCGCCCGTGGTCGAAGTCGAAGCCCAGTGCCGTCATCAGACGCCTGGCGAGGGCCTGCTGCGCGTCCACGGGGCCGCTCACCCGCCGCGGAGCGCTCGCGCTCGCCTGCGCCTCCTGCACACGCCCGAGGAACTCGGGAAGGAAGCCCGCGAGGTCGTCGAAAAGCGGGTCGATGGTGGCGCAGCGCAGCCCCGGCTCGTAGGAATCCACCAGTCCGTCATAGGGCGCGCATCCGAGTATCTCGCCCAGCGCCGCCGCCTTCTCGCGAACGAGCCCGAGAAGCGGCGCGAAGGCCGCTGCAAAGGCGGCAAAGTCGCTCGCCGGCCGGGCCTCACGCCATACCATCTCGCAGTGTGACGAAGCCTCGCTCAACCCTTGCACCAGATCGGCCGATAGCGCCGCCGCCTGGCGCCAGCGCCGGCGCATCCGGGCGAGGTTGGCCCGCTGCCAGTCGTCGAGGGCTTCGTCGTTGGCCTCGGCCTCGTCCAGCAGGTCGGGAACGCGGGTATCCGTCAGCAACTCGTGGCGGATCAACGCGAGCTCGGCGAGCTGTGCCGCACGCGGCTCCGCGCCGCCCGGCGGCATCATCGTCGCCCAGTCCCAGTGCAGTATCCCGGCCGCACCGCCGAGCAGGCCGAGGCGGCGGAAGCGGGCCTCCAGCGCGGCGTAGGCGCTCAAGCCGCGTCCTCGTCTTCGTCCTCGTATTCGCGGGGGCCGCGCCGCATATAGATCGCGTAGATCACGGCGAGGCCGATCGCGAGCGCATACCAGATCACGATGTACTGCATGTGCTCGCTGCGCAGCTCGACCTTGGTCTGCCCGCCGATGGGCAGGCCGCCCGGATTGGGGGCGGGGCCCGCGTCCACCAGATAGGACGGCGCGGGTATGCCCACCTCGGCCGCGAGCGCCTCCGTATCGGTCCAGAACCAGATGTTGTTCTCGGGCTCGTTGTCGGGCGTGAACCAGCCGGCCCGCCCACTCGGCACGACGACACCTTCGAGGCGAAACGTGTCCTCGATTTGGCCCTCGAGCCGGGTCTCGGGCTCCTTGTTGTCGAGCGGCACCCAGCCGCGGTTGACCAGCACCGCCGGGCCGTCCGCGCGCTCGAACGGGGTGATGATCTGGTAGCCCACCCGGCGGTCGAAGGTGCGCGCGGCGAGGAACATCTCCGCCTCGTGGCGAAATTGCCCCTCCAGCCAGACCCGGCGGTAGGCGTAGGGCGTTGGATCATCGAGCTCGGCGGGCAGCATTACCGCCTCGGCCTGAAACTGAGCGCGGCGCTCCTCGTTGAGATCGGTCTTCCACATCAGGCGATGCACCTGCCATGAGCCGAGCGCGAGCAGGATGATGATGCCCGGGATTGCGAACCAGGTGGCCCGCCTGCGGGCACGGTCAGATGGTGCCCGACGCCGGGCCCGGTCATCACTCACCAAAGCCGGCCGCTCTGTGCCTGTACTGAAGCGCGATCAGGAGCGCCTTGGCGGGCCGCAGCAATGCAAGGCTCAAGATGATGATCGCCGGCAGCCAGAGCACCGCATGGAGCCAGTAGGGCGGCGCGTGGGTGAACTCCAGCCAGAACGCGAGCGCGACGACGATGCCGCCCACGATAAACATGACGAAGACGGCCGGCCCGTCGGCGCTGTCATGCTGCGAAAGCTCGAACTGGCACGCGCCACAGCGCTCGGCGACCCGCAGGTAGCCTCTGAACAGCTTGCCGCGTCCGCACCGGGGGCAGCGGAAGAGCAGGCCGGCCTTCAGGACCGAGACCGGCGGATAGTAGGTCCCATTCCCATCCGCCATGTCGTCTCGATCAACCGCCCCACCAGTAGACCCAGATGAACAGGAACAGCCACACCACGTCGACGAAGTGCCAGTACCACGCCGCGGCCTCCAGCCCGATGTGCTGGTCCGGCTTGAACTGCTTCTTCAGCGCCCGGTAGAGGCAGACCGCGAGGAAGATGGCGCCGACGGTGACGTGGAAGCCGTGGAAGCCCGTCGCCATGAAGAAGGTGGAGGGATAGATGCCATCGCGGAAGCCGAAGGCCGCGTGGGCGTATTCGTATCCCTGGACGCCGATGAAGGCGACGCCGAGCGCCACGGTGAGCGCGAGCCCGTAGACCAGCTGCTGCTGGTTGCCGTGGCGGAGCGCGTGATGCGCCCAGGTCACGGTGGCGCCGGAGGTCAGCAGCAGCAGCGTGTTCACGAAGGGCAGCCGCCACGCTGGAATGACCTCGACTCCTGGCGGCGGCCACGTGTTGGCGATGACGTCGGGCGGCATGATCGAGGCGTTGAAGAACGCCCAGAAGAACGCCGCGAAGAACATCACCTCGGACGCGATGAAGAGCACCATGCCGAAGCGCAGGCCCCGTTGGACCACCTGCGTGTGCTCGTTCTCGACCAGCGCCTCGCGGATCACGTCGCGCCACCAGAAGTACATGGTGAACAGCACCACGATCCCGCCGATGGTCATCAGCCAGAGCTGGCCGGTGTGCATGAAGATGACCACGCCGCCGAGTCCCAGACCGCCGCCGCCCAAGGCGCCGATGACCGGCCACGGGCTCGGCTTCACCATGTGGTACTCGTGGTTTGCGGTCCCGTGTGCGCTATCCGCCATAACTAAGCTCGCTCCCTGGTTTGGGGCCCGCCGCTTCAGGGCGCGGATCGCCGGCCGTATCGTCCGTCAGCACGGCTTCCGTTACGCCCTCTCCGCGCGCGAAGAACGTGTAGGACAAGGTGATCGTGGTCACGTCGTCGAGCCTGCGATCCTCAACGATGTCCGGGTCCACGAAGAAGGACACCGGAAAGTCGGCGCGCTCGCCCGGCGCCAGCGTCTGCTCCTCGAAGCAGAAGCACTCGATCTTGTTGAAGTAGGCACCGGCCTTCACCGGTGTCACGTTGAAGGTCGAGGTGCCGATGAGCGACCGGTCCGACTGGTTCACGGCGTTGTAGAACGCCATGGCCATCTCGCCGACGCGCACCTTGATCTCGCGCTGCTCTGGCTTGAAGTGCCACGGCAGGTCGCGCGCGGTATCGGCGTTGAAGCGGACGGTGACCACCCGCTCGCCGATCGTAACGGGCGCTTCCTCGGCCACCTGGGTGGTGCCGCCGAAGCCCGTGACCTGGCAGAAGAGCTTGTAGAGCGGTACCGCGCCGAAGGCGAGGCCCACCATGCCGCACACGACGCCGCCCAGGATGAGCGCGGTCGCGGTGCGGCGCCGGCTCGCGCGCTTGCCGGGGGCGTCGGGCATATCGGTTGCCATCCTACTCGCCCCCCATCCTGACGATGGTAATGAGGTAGAACAGGATCGCGAGCGCGAGCAGCGCGCCGCCGAGCGCGAAGTTGCGAATCTTGCGCCGGCGCTCGCTGTCCCGGTCTTTCACGACGCCATCCTTCATGGCACGACCGGAACCGGCCACGCGTGGTCCGCGAGCAGCAGCGCGAAGAGCGCGAAGAGATAGATGATCGACGTGCCGAAGAGCCGCTTCGCAGCGGCCGGGCTGTGATCCACGAGGACGCGGAAGGCGCCGGCCGCAAGCAGGACACCCGCCACCAGCGCGCCGATGGCGTAGACCGCACCCGCCGCCCCGGTCACGCAGGGCGCCAGGCTCACGGGCACGAGGAGTAGCGTGTAGGCCACGATCTGGCGGCGCGTGCTGCGATCGCCCGAAACCACCGGCAGCATCGGCACGTCGGCGGCCTCGTAGTCCGACGAGCGGACCAGCGCGAGCGCCCAGAAATGCGGCGGGGTCCAGAGGAAGATGATGCCGAACAGCGCGACGGCCGTGAGGTCGATGCCGCCGGTCACCGCCGCCCAGCCGATCATCGGCGGGAAGGCGCCAGCGGCACCGCCGATCACGATGTTCTGCGGTGTGCGCCGCTTCAGCCACATCGTGTAGATGCAGACGTAGAAGAAGATCGTGAACGCGAGCAGGCCAGCCGCGACCCAATTGACCGCGAGCCCCATCAGCGCGGTCGCGCCTACAGAGAGCACGATGCCGAGGCCAAGTGCGGCACCCGGCTCGACCCGCCCGGCCGGCACCGGCCGAGTGCGCGTGCGTATCATCACGGCGTCGATGTCGCGGTCGTACCACATGTTGATAGCGGCAGAGCCGCCGGCGCCGATAGCGATACAGAGCACCGCCACCGCCGCGATCACCGGATGAATGGTGCCGGGCGCGATGATGAGCCCGACCGCGCCGGTGAAGACCACGAGGGACATCACCCTGGGCTTCAGCAGCGCAAACGTATCGCCGAGCGCGACCGGCGCCGCGCTTTCCGCGACCGCTACTCTCGCCGCCGGCTCGCTCATCGTACTAGATCCCGCTCCGGCCTAGCGGACGCGGGGCAGCTCCTCATGGGTATGGAAGGGCGCCGGCGAAGGCACCGTCCATTCGAGGGTGCGCGCGCCCTCGCCCCACGGGTTGGCGGCGCACTTCTTACCCCAGAAGAGCGTGTAGATGAGGATGTAGATGAACAGGATCAACCCGGCGGTCGAGATGTAGGCGCCGATCGAGGAGATCAGGTTCCAGCCGGCGTAGGCGTCCGGATAGTCGGGGATGCGGCGCGGCATGCCCGAGACGCCGGAGAAGTGCATCGGGAAGAAGGTGAGGTTCACGCCGATGAAAGTGATCCAGAAGTGGATCTTGCCCAGCGTCTCCGGATACTGGCGGCCGCACATCTTGCCGATCCAGTAGTAGAACGCGCCGAAGGCCATGAACACGGCGCCGAGCGAGAGCACGTAGTGGAAGTGCCCGACCACGTAGTAGGTGTCGTGCAGCGCGCTATCGAGGCCGGCATTGGCGAGCACGACTCCGGTCACCCCGCCAACCGTGAACAGGAAGATGAAGCCGAAGGCCCACAGCATGGGCGTCTTGAACTCGATCGAGCCACCCCACATGGTGGCGATCCAGCTGAAGATCTTGATGCCCGTAGGCACCGCGATGACCATCGTCGCGCCGATGAAATAGGCCCGCGTGTCGACGTCCATACCCACCGTGAACATGTGGTGCGCCCACACGACGAAGCCGATGAAGCCGATGGCGACCATGGCGTAGGCCATGCCGAGGTAGCCGAAGACCGGCTTGTTGGAGAAGGTGGAGACGATGTGGCTCACGATGCCGAAGGCCGGCAGGATCAGGATGTAGACCTCCGGGTGCCCGAAGAACCAGAAGAGATGCTGGTAGAGGATCGGGTCGCCGCCGCCGGCCGCGTCGAAGAAGGCAGTGCCGAAGTTGCGGTCCGTCAGCAGCATCGTGATGGCGCCCGCCAGCACCGGCAGCGAGAGCAGCAGCAGGAAGGCGGTCACCAGCACCGACCAGACGAAGAGCGGCAGCTTGTGCATCGTCATGCCCGGCGCGCGCATGTTGAGAATGGTGGTGATGAAATTGATGGCGCCGAGGATCGACGACGCGCCCGCGAGATGCAGCGCGAAGATGCCGAGGTCCATGGCCGGGCCCGCGTGGCCCGAGGTCGATAACGGCGCGTAGACCGTCCAGCCCGCTCCAACGCCCGGTCCAGGTCCCCCGTCCACGAACATCGAAGTCACAAGGAGGGCGCCGGACGGCACCAGCAGCCAGAAGCTGATGTTGTTCATGCGCGGGAACGCCATGTCCGGCGCCCCGATCATCAACGGCACGAACCAGTTGCCGAAGCCGCCGATGAAGGCCGGCATGATCATGAAGAACACCATGATCAGCCCGTGGCCGGTCACGAAGACGTTGAAGGTGTGAGAATCGGCAAAGATCTGCATGCCCGGCTCGGCCAGCTCCATCCGCATGAAGATGGAGAGCACCGCGCCCACGATGCCGAACACCACCGCAAAGGCGATGTACATCGTGCCGATGTCTTTGTGGTTGGTGGAGTAGAGCCACCGCGTGATGCCCCGCGGCATGTGATCGTGCGCTGCGTGGGCGTGGGCGTGGTCCGCCATGGCCTCTCTCCTTCCTCAGCGCGCCTTGGGCGCGCTGGCGTCGAGCGCGGCAACCTCGGTCGGGCTGTCGTTCGCCGATGCGTATTCTTCTCGCGCGAATTCCACCCAGGCGTCGAACTCCTCCTGCGACACTGCTTCGATCATGATCGGCATGAAGCCGTGCAGCGTGCCGCAGAGTTCCGAGCATTGCCCGTAATAGGTGCCCTCGCGGTTGATCTGGAACCAGGTCTCGTTGACCCGGCCGGGCACGGAATCCATTTTGACGCCGAACGCCGGGATGGCCCAGGAGTGGATCACGTCGTCGGCCGTGGTCAGCAGCCTGATCTTGGCGCCCACCGGCAGCACCACCGCCTCGTCGGTCGCGAGCAGGCGAGGCTGCCCCTCCTCCAGCTCATCCTCCTCCAGCATGATCGCGTCGAAGGTGAAGTCGCCATGGTCGGGATATTCGTAGGACCAGTACCACTGGTGGCCGATCGCCTTCAGCGTCATGTCGGCTTCTGCGACCTTGTCGGTGAAGTAGAGCAGCCGGAACGAGGGCACAGCGATCACCAGCAGGATGATGACCGGCACCACGGTCCAGATCACCTCCAGCATGGTGTTGTGGGTGGTCTTTGACGGCACCGGGTTCCGTTTCTTGTTGTAGCGGATCACGATCCAGGCCATCAGGCCGAACACGAAGGCCGTGATGATGACGATGATGATCGTCACCATGAGGTTGAAATCGACGATGCGCTCCATGGAGGGCGAGAGGGCGGTCTGAAAGTCGACCTCCCAATCGGTCGGCTGCTGCGCCACTGCCGCTCCGGCGGCGCCAAGCGCGCCGGCGAGACCGGCGACCGATGCGCCCAGTTTCGCGAGATGCCTCACTACTCAACCTCCACTCGATCGTCGGATTTCGCCTGATCGCCCGCCTTCTCCGGTGCCGTGGCTTGGCACCGAAGGCGCGAACGCAAGGCGGCCCGGACCCCCTCACGCGAAACGGCGCGGCGCGGCCATCGGCGCGCCGCCGCCATTACACGAGCCGCCTGCGTCCTACCATGCACCCCACCGTTTTTGAAGCCCCTCATTGACGGCGAGCGGCGCTCTCGCCGATCCTTGGGGCGTTCGGGATGGACGCCACGCCCCGGCGGCCCCATATGTTCTCTGCGCACTGGCGCGGGACAAGCGAAGGACGAGCGACATGAGCCGCGAAACCGTCACCGACGAGATCTTCTTCAATCGCGCCGGCCTCGACCGGCCGCGCACGGAGGGGATCGTCGCGGACGCACTCAAGGGCGCCGATGACGGCGAGCTTTTCCTCGAATATTGCCAGAGCGAGAGCTTCGCCTTCGACGACGGCCGGCTCAAGAGCGCGAGCTTCGACACAAGCCAAGGCTTCGGGCTGCGCGCCGTCGCCGGCGAGACCACCGCTTACGCCCACGCCGGCGAGCTCGGCGAGGACGCGCTGAAACGGGCGGCAGCCACGGTCAAGGCGGTGCGGCACGGCCACGGGGGGACCATGGCGCAGGCCCCGTCGCAGACCAACCGCTCCCTCTACGTGGACGACAACCCGCTGGACGGCACGCCCTTCGACGACAAGGTCGCGCTGCTGGCGGAGATCGACGCGTACGCGCGCGCGAAGGAGCCGAGAGTGCGCCAGGTGATGGCGTCGCTGCTCGGCTCCTGGCAGGCGGTGGAGATCGTCCGTGCAGACGGTAGCCGTGCCTGCGACGTGCGCCCGCTGGTGCGCCTCAACGTCGCCGTCATGGTTGGCGAGGGGGAGCGGCAGGAGACCGGCTCCCATGGCGTCGGCGGGAGAGTGGTCTACGACGAGTTCCTCGCGCCCGAGCGCTGGCAGGCGCAGGTGGACGAAGCGCTCCGCCAAGCCCTGGTCAATCTCGAGTCCGTCGCGACGCCTGCCGGCGAGATGCCCGTAGTGCTCGGCCCCGGCTGGCCCGGCATCCTGCTGCACGAGGCCATCGGCCACGGCCTCGAAGGCGACTTCAACCGCAAGAAGACCAGCGCGTTCTCCGGCCTGCTCGGCGAGCGGGTCGCCTCACCGGGTGTGACCGTGGTGGACGACGGCACCATCGACGACCGGCGTGGCTCGCTCACCGTGGACGACGAGGGCACGCCCACCGGCCGCACCGTGCTGATCGAGGACGGCATCCTGCGCGGCTACCTGCAGGACCGCATGAACGCCCGCCTGATGGACATGGAGCCCACCGGCAACGGCCGGCGCGAGAGCTATGCGCATGCGCCCATGCCGCGCATGACCAACACCTTCATGCTGGACGGCGCCGACGAGCCGGAAGAGATCATCGGCCGGGTGAAGAAGGGCATCTACGCCAAGAACTTCAGCGGCGGCCAGGTGGACATCACCTCGGGCAAGTTCGTGTTCTCGGCTGCCGAGGCCTACCTGATCGAGGACGGCAAGACGACCGCGCCGCTCAAAGGCGCGAGCCTGATCGGCAACGGCCCCGACGTACTGACGAGGGTCGCTGCCATCGGTAACGATTTCGCGCTCGACACCGGCATCGGCACCTGCGGCAAGAACGGCCAGGGCGTTCCGGTCGGTGTCGGCCTGCCCACGCTGCTGGTCGACCCCATCACCGTGGGCGGCACCGACGCTTAGAGCGTTTCCGTCTTGCACGGAAACGCTCTCTCACCTTATCGCTCACGGCAGCCGGCCGTCTCGCGAGTCCGCGCGCCTATGGGCGCGACGGCCGGCGCCTGCGCGGGCGCGCCGCAGCAGCGGCGGGCCGCAGCTGCGGCCTTTCGCGCGTCCGTCAAAGTCGGACGCGCTCTAAAGCAGCGATCCCTGCCCGTCGTCGTCCTCGTCCCGCGTGGTCTTGCGGGGCTTGGGCTTGCCGGCGGCGCGTGCGGCGGCACGGCCATCTTGGAATTCGAGGGATAGCGCGGCGCCAGACTTCACCTCCTGAGCGCTGATGAGCGGACGCTCGCGCTCATCGCGCACCACCGCGTAGCCGCGCGCGAGCACGCCCCGGTAGGAATAGCTCTCCAGCAGGCGTGCCGCGGTCTCGACCCGCCCGGCCCGCTCGCTCAAGGCCGCCCGCCCGGCATGGCGCAGCCGCCCGGCCAATTGATCCGTACCCCGGCGTTCCCATTCGATGCGGGCGGCGGGGTGCCCGGCCGCGAGGCGCCCGGCGGCGTGCGTGAGCTGCTGACGCTTGAGCGTGAGGAGTTGGCGCGGCTTGAGCGGCCTGAGCCGGTCCACGGCCTGGTGCTCCGCCGTGAGCCGGCCCCGCGCCCCGCGGGCGAGCCGCTCCGACCAGTCGTCGAGCCGCTGGCCCGCGATCGTGAGCCGGTCCCGCGCCGCCGGCAGGCCGCGCCCGAGCCCGTCGATCCGCGCGCGCCGCTCTGCGATCTGCCGGCGGAGCGATGCGCCCAGCCGATGCTCCAGAGACTGCGTGCGCTCCAGCAGGTCGGCGCGCACCGGCACCGCCATCTCGGCGGCGGCAGTCGGCGTCGGCGCCCGGCGGTCGGCGGCGAGGTCGATCAGTGTCACGTCGGTCTCGTGACCCACGGCGGCGATTAGGGGGATTTCACTCGCGGCCGCAGCACGCACCACGACTTCTTCGTTGAAGGCCCAGAGGTCCTCCAGGCTGCCGCCGCCGCGGGCGACGATCAACACGTCGGGCCGTGGCACCGCCCCGCCTGCGTCGAGGCGGCTGAAGCCCTCGATGGCGGCGGCGATCTCCTCTGCCGCGCCGGCACCCTGCACCGTAACCGGCCAGATCAGCACCCGGCGGGGGAAGCGGTCTTCGATACGGTGCAGGATGTCGCGAATCACGGCGCCCGTGGGCGAGGTCACGACTCCTACCGTCTCCGGCAGGTACGGCAGGTCGCGCTTGCGCGCCTCGTCGAACAGGCCCTCGGCGGCGAGTTCCTTCTTGCGCGCCTCAAGCAGCGCGAGCAGCGCGCCGGCGCCGGAAAGCTCCAGCCGCTCCACCACGATCTGGTAGCGCGAGCGCCCCGGATAGGTGCTGATCTTGCCGGTGGCGACGACCTCGAGCCCGTCTTCCGGCGCGATCCCGAGCCTGCCGGCGACGCCGCGCCAGCAGACGGCGTCGAGCACCGCGTCCGCGTCCTTGAGCGCGAAGTAGAGATGGCCTGACGCGGCGCGCTTGAAGCCCGAGACCTCGCCCCGCACGCTGACCCAGGCGAACTCGCCCTCGACCACGCGCTTGAGCGCCTGCGAGAGCTCGCCGACCGTGAGGACCGGCCGGTTGCTGCCGTTAGCGAGGGTGGTGTCCGCCTCCGTCATCGCCTGCCGGCGTGCGCCGCCCTCAAGGAGCAAAGAAGGCGAGGGTGCGGGATTCGATGCTCTGGCGCGGGCGCGCGCCCGCCGGCGCGTTGGGATCGGCGAAGGCCGTGTGCGCGGTGAACCGCGCCCGGCCGTCGGCAAGCGAATCGTAGGTCTTGAAGATCAGCGCTTCGTCCGGGCCCATGTCAGAAAAGTAGAACCAGCGATGGCCGGGATCGTGGCTGAGCTGCATCACCTCGCCGATGCGGTGGGTGTAGACCAGATCGGTCAGCACGAAGTCCCCCTCGTCGATGCTCTGGGCATCGCAGATCGCGAGCGGCATGTCCTGCACCGGGCCCGCGATCGGCCGCCACATCTGCACCACGGCGAAGCGGTGCTGCAACAAGGCTTCGGCGCGGTCTGCCGGCAGCAGGTCGCGCACCCGCTGCGGTGCCGAGCGGGGGGTGTAGTCGTTGTGCGCCACGTGCACCGGCTCGCGCACCTTCCGCTCGCTCCGCAGCGTGTCGTCGGCGACGCGGATGGTGTGGTCGAAGACCAGCACCTCGGCGGCGCCGCTCGCCTGCTTTACCAGGCGCTCGACCTCCGGGCTGTAGACCGCTTCGATCTCGTCGCTGTCGTAGAAGTCCGAGACCGCGCTGCCCTCGGTGTTGAAGGTGAAGCCCTCGCGCTCCAGATCGAGGGCATCCGCCGTCGGCCGGGCGTCGCGGATCGTGACCTCGACCTCCCGGTACTCGGCGTTGCGCTGCGCCGGCTTGCTGCCCGGATTGGTGAGGTAAGTGACCGGCTTCTCGTCCGTGGGAAGGATGTAGTTGATCGAGGCGTGGACGGCTCCAGACATGGCGATGCTCTCTCAGGCTGAGACGTGCTGCGGGGCTGGTGACAATTTAGACGGAAGTGCGCCGCCGGCAACACCGGTGTGGTTCAGTTGCGTTGCTCTTCGCTTCAGACGGCGGCGATCTCGACCTCGACGCCGTGCACGCAGGTGCTCTCGCCCATGTCCGACTTGATGCCGGGGTTGAGCACGTTGACGTTGGCTCTGGTGCCCTCCTGGCGCGGCCAGCGGCCCTTGGGGCTGAGCGCGACGCCTTGCGGGATCATCTCGGCGATGGCGAGATCGAGTTCCAGGCTGCCGGTTTCGTTGCTGAGCCGCACCCGCTGGCCTTCGGCGAGCCCGAGGGCCTGGGCGTCCGCCGGATGCAGCGTCACCGTCGCCTCGCCCATGCGCTCGGCGATGCGCCCGTCGTTGGCGTAGGAATCGTTCATCAGCCAGGGCGAGGCCGGCGTCAGCAGACGCAGCCGGCCGCTCTCCGGCTTCGGGTCGGCGTCGGCGAGCGGCAGACGGGGATGGCCGTCCGCCTCGGCGCGGTCCGAAGCGATCTCGATCTTGCCGCTCGGCGTCGGGAAGGCGAGGTCCGGGAACTGGATGATCGGCTGGGTGGTCGGAAACACGGTGCCGGTCTTCTTGAAGTCGTCGAAGGAGCCCTCGACACCCACCTGGCCCATGATCCGCGCGATGATCGTCGCATCGTCTTCGTAAAGTTCGGGGTCGGCGTAGCCCATGGCGCGGGAGAGGCGCCGAAATATCTCCTGGTTGGGGAGAGAGTCGCCGAGCGGCTCCTGCAGCTTGGCCTGGGCGGAGAAGGAGAGGTTGAAGTAGCCCGAGACCAGATCGTCGAATTCGAGGAACGACGCCGCCGGCAGCACGTAATCGGCATAGTCGGCGGTGTCGGTCTGGAAGATGTCCAGGACCACGGTGAAGAGGTCTTCCCGCATGAGCGCGCGGCGGAACCGCGCCTGCTCGGGGCTGGAGGCTGCCGGGTTGATGTTCCAGCAGAGGAAGGCCTGGATGTCCGCCGGGTCCTCGAGCCTTGCGGCAAGCTCCATCTGGCTGAAGCTCGGCGGGCTCTGGCTCAGCGCGGTGCCCGACAAATAGTCGCCGTCCACGCCCTTCCGCCCGCTGCCGTTGAGATAGAGCATGCCCGCGCCGGGCTTGCCGAAGTTGCCGGTGACCGCCGGCAGCAGCGCGCAGGCGCGCATCACGTTGCCGCCCATCGCCTGGCGTTGCAGCCCCTGGCCGAGCCAGAGCAGCGCGGGCCCTGCACCATAAATCCGCGCCGCCTCCCCGATTTGCGCCGCCGGCACGCCGGTGCGGGCCTCGCCCCAGGCCGGCGTGCGGGGGGCGATGGCGGGCTCAAGCTCGTCCCAGCCAAGTGTGTGGGCATCGAGGAAGGCGTGGTCGATCAGCCCGTCGCGGACCAGCACGTGAACCATGGCGAAGGCCAGCGCCGCGTCGCTGCCAGGGAAGGGCTGGAGGTGCATGTCAGCCTGCTCGGCGGTCGGGTGACGCACCGGGTCGATCACGATCACCGTGCCCGGCGCCTCCTTCAGCCAGTGCTTGTGCTGATGGGGCGCCGAGGCGGACGGGTTCGCGCCCCAGACGACGATACAGTTGGAGTCCTTTGCGGTGCGTGGGTCGAAGCCGATCACCGAGGTGCCGATCGCGTAGTCCAGCGCCACGTGACCGGCCATGTTGCACACCGTGTCGGGCTCCACCTCGCGGGCGCCGAGGCGGCCCAGGAAGCGCATCGGGAAGGTGTTGGCGATCAGCGAGCAGGTTCCGGTGTAGTGCGCGTGCACGATCTTCTCAGCGCCGTCGCCCGCGGCGATCGCCTTGAAGCGCGCGGCGATATCCGCGATGGCCTCGTCCCACGAGACCGGCTCGAAGCGCCCTTCGCCCTTGGCGCCGGCGCGCCTGAGCGGCGTCCGCAGCCGCACCTCTAGGTCGCGGAAGACACCGTTGTAGGCCAGCGCGCACTTGCCGCAGAGCGCGCCCCGGCTCACCGGGTGGTCGGGGTCGCCGAGCACGCGGGTGATCGCTCCGTCGCGCTTGATCGCGACGATGCCGCAGGCGTCGTAGCAATCGCGCGGGCAGGTGGTCTTGAGGACTTCCTTCTCGCCTGGCATGGCGGCCTCCGGGATGCGTTCCGAGCCTCAACCTAACCCGGCACACGCGGCCCCGGAAGCCTGTGCCGAGAATTCGGGGTCAGAGCGCGAGCGCGGCGCGGTGGCCGTCGTGGATGGCCGAGGCGGCGTCGCGCGGCAGCAGGCAGTCGCCGATGAGCGTGACCGGGACCCCGGCCTCCGCCAGATCGTCCGCAAGCTCGTCCCGCACCGCGCGCGGCGTGGCATACGTGAGCAGCGCGACATCCTCGATAACCGTCTCGGCGCTGCTGATCACATGGCGGCAGGTGACCCGGTCTCCCATGCGCGCCACCGGCTCGGTGAGCCGGCGCACGTCGATGCCGAGCAGCGCCAGCCTGCGCTCGACCCCCATGCGCGACATCAGGTTCACGAAGCGCGCGTTCTCCGCCGCCGGGGTCAGCAGGACGACGCGCGAGAAGCGCTGCGCCAGAAGCTCCACCGCGCCGTAGACGGCGGGCGTTTGGTCCATGTCGAGCAGCACGGCGGTGCCTGGCGACGGCGGGTCGTCGCTCTCGGCGAGGTCCGCAACGGCCTGGCGCAGATCGACCGCGTCCGCGGCTTCGGCGAGCGCCGGCGGCCAGCGCATCTGGGAGCCGGTGGCGAGGATCACCGCGTCCGGCTCGCACGCCGTCACGGCCTGAGCGCTGGCGGTCTCGCCCCAGCGGAACGCGGCACCCGCCTCCGCCGCCTTGCGGTGCTGGAAATCGGCGGTCGTCGCCACCTCTGCCCGGCCCGGTAGGAGCGCCTCAATGCGTGCCGCGCCGCCCGGCCCGGCGCCCGCCGAGAACACGGTGACCGCATGGCCGCGTGCCGCCGCAACCCACGCTGCCTCCAGCCCAGCAAGCCCGGCACCGACCACCGCCACGCGCTTGCGCTTGTCGGCCGGCGGCGGCTGCCACCCGGACTCCTCTGCGCTCGCCAGCACCGGATTCTGGAAGCAGCGGATGGGTTTGCCCGCGTGAATCTCGCCCCAGCAATAGTTGCAGAAGGTGCAGGCGCGGATGTCGCCGGCGCGGCCGGCCTCCGTCTTGCGCGGCCAATCGGCGTCCGATATCAACAGCCGGCTGAAGCCGACCATGTCGCAGGCGCCCTCGGCAAGTGCCGTCTCTGCCGCTTCGGCGGATTCGATCCGGCCGAGGCCGATCACCGGGAGCCCGCCGCCGGCCGCGCGGAGCCGCGTGTGGAGCGGCAGGAACGGCCGGGGCGGGTAATGCATGTCGGGCAGATGGGTATCGAACGCGGGACCGAAGGCGCCCTGGCTGAAGGAGAGGTAGTCGAGCACGCCCTCGGCGGCAGCGACGCGAGCGATGCGCTCGGCTTCGTCGGGCTCGATCCCGCCCGGCACCCGCTCGTCCGCCGGCAGCTTGATCCCGACGATGAAGTCGTCGCCGCAAGCGGCGCGGACCGCCGCCATCACCTCGCGCATGAAGCGGGTGCGGCCCTCGAAGCTGCCGCCGTAGCCGTCCGTCCGGTCGTTGCAGGCGGGCGAGAGGAACTGCGCGATCAGGTATCCGTGCGCGCCGTGCAGCTCGACCCCGCTGAAGCCCGCGCGCTTCAGCCGCTCCGCGCTCTCCGCATAGCCGGCGACGATGCCCGCAATCTCGTCTTCGGCCAGCGGCTTGGCGCTGTTCCAGTAGAGCGCCTCGGGCTGCGAGGACGCGCTGCGCGGCACGGACTCGAGGCCCCAGAGCTGCTGGCGGCCGATGTGGCCGAGCTGGCCGACCAGCCGGCAGCCGTGGCGTTCCACCGCCTCGGCCCAACGCGAGAGCCCGCCCAGGTTGGCTTCGTCGTGGATGCTCACCAGGATCGGCGCGCCGCTGCTGGTGGGATGGACGTTCATCAGCTCGGTCACGATCATCGCGGTGCCGCCGCGCGCCCGGGCCGCGTGGTAGGCGATCAGGCGATCCGTCACCGCGCGGTCCTTGCCGAGGCCGGTGACGGTGGCGGCATGGACGATGCGGTTGCGCAACTCGCGGGCGCCCACGGTGATCGGGCTGAACAGGGTGTCGAAGGCCATGGCGGGTTCCGTGCTGAAGGCTGCGGGCGGCGCAGTCTAGGTCAGTCGCCGCCTGGATGCAGGGGGGAGCATGGCGGACGAGCATGATTTCGTCGTGATCGGCGGCGGCACCGCCGGCTGCGTGCTGGCCAACCGGCTTACCGCCGATCCGAAGACCAGCGTGGCCCTGCTGGAGGCGGGCGGCGAGGCCCGCCATCCCTTCATCCACATCCCGCTGATGGCGGGGCTCGTCTACTTCATGCGCTCGATCAACTGGAGCTACGAGACCGAGCCGGAGCCCCATCTCGACGGCCGCCGCATCCCCTGGCCGCGCGGCAAGGTGCTGGGCGGCACGTCCGCCATCAACGGCATGATGTACATGCGCGGCAACTGCCGGGATTATGACGGCTGGCGTCAGCTCGGCCTCGACGGCTGGGACTACGAGAGCGTGCTGCCCTACTTCAAGCGGGCCGAGGGGCACGGCTCCCGCCGCGACGCCTATCACGGCACCGACGGCCCGCTCTGCGTCAACCGCGCCGCCTCGAAGAACCCGCTCTACGGCGTCTTCCTCGAGGCCTGCGACGCGCTGGGCCTGCCGCGCAACGACGACTTCAACGGCGCGGTGCAGGAAGGCATGGGCCGGCAGGATTTTTGCGTCGACGGCGGGCGTCGCGTGAACACCGGCCATGCCTTCATCCTGCCGGTGCGCGAGCGGCCAAACCTGCGCATCGTGCTCCGCGCCCATGTCGAGCGGCTGCTCTTCGAGGGCCGGCGCTGCGTGGGCGTGGCCTACCGCCGGGGCGGGCAACGGCACGAGATTCGTGCGCGGCGGGAGGTGATCCTCTGTGCCGGCACGATCAACTCGCCCCAGCTGCTGCAGCTCTCGGGTGTGGGCGCGCCGGATCACCTCGGCCCCCTCGGCATCGATGTTGTGGTTGAGAGCCCCGATGTCGGGCGCAACCTGCAGGACCACGCCGGCGTCTACGTGCAATACGCCTGCACGCAGCCGGTCGCGCTCTACGGCCTGCTGCGGCCGGACCGGGCGGCGATGGCCTGCCTCTGCGCCTACCTCTTCGGCACCGGCCCCGGCACCTCCATCGCGCTGGAAGGCGGCGGCTTCGCGCGCAGCCGCGACGGGCTCGACGCGCCGGATCTCCAGGTCACCTTCATCCCCGGCCTCACCCTGGACGTGACCCGCAAGAAGCAGGGCCGGCACGGCTTCCTCACCCACTGCTACCAGCTCCGGCCCGAGAGCCGCGGAGAGGTTCGCATCGCCGCAGCCGATGCATCCCGGCCGCCGGCGATCCACGCCAACACGCTCAGCGCCGAGACCGATCGCCGGGTGATGCGCGACGCGGTTCGCTTCGCGCGGCGGATCATGGCCCAGGCGCCGTTCGACCCCTACCGCGGCCACGAGATCGCACCCGGCGAGCGCGCGCAGGCAGACGACGAGATCGATGCCTGGATCAGGGCCAATCTCACCACTGTCTGGCACCCCGTCGGCACCTGCCGCATGGGCCAGGACGAGCGCGCCGTGCTGGACGCGGAGCTGCGCCTGCGCGGCGCGGAGGGGCTGCGGGTGGTCGATGCCTCGGTCATGCCGGTCATCACCAGCAGCAACACCGCCGCTCCCACCATCATGATCGCGGAGAAGGCGGCCGACATGATCCTGGGCAAACCGCCGCTCCCCGCCGAAGCCCCGGCAGGCGCCTGAACGCCACGCCGCACGTGGCCTTAGCCAGCGGTGCGGACGCACCGTTCTCCTCTCTTCATGCCCGGACTTGCCCCGACCATTCACGTCGCCCGCGCCGCGCGGCAACCCAACGAGGAGTCTGCCATGATGGGGGCCGAGCCGGAGGCTCGGAGCGCGCAACTGCGCGCCGCGCCGAATGGCGCGTAGCCAAGCGAACGGAGTGAGCGCCCGGCGCCTGAGGGAAATGTAAGAGCTTAGGACTGACGCCTGAGCGCGCCCTCGGCGGTGATGTCGCTCTTGAACGGCCAGTAGAGCTCGGCGTTCCGGGTGATCCCGCTGCGGCGGAAGATGATGATCAGCATCATCACCACGCCCACCACCACCCAGGTGCTGCTGGTGGGGAGCACGAAGCCGTCCTTGCCGAACATCCCGCTCTCCAGGTTCTTGAGCAGGTCGATCACCACGGTCAGCACCACGACGCCGACGACGGCGCCGGAGAGGCTTTGCATGCCCCCGATCACCAGCATCGCTAGCGTGATCAGCGTCAGGTTCAGGAAGAAGGTGTCGACCGTGAGCATCCCCAGGAAGTGGCCGAAGAGGCCACCCGCCATGCCACAGAAGAACGCGCTGATCACGAAGGCGAGCAGGCGCTGGCCTATGACGTTGACTCCGGCCGCCTTCGCCGCGACCTCATCGTCTCGCGACGCCCTTAGCGCGAGGCCGAATTTGGAGCGTGAATAGAAGAAGGCCGCGAAGATCGTGACCACCGCATAGCAGTAGGCGACCCAGGGCGTGGTCGTCTGTGGCAGTCCGATCACCGAGCTCGCGCCCGAGGTCCAGGTGCTCCAGCGCAGATAAACCGAATAGATGATCATCAGGAAGGCGAAGGTGCCGATGGATGCGGCAATTCCCGATAATCGCATCAGCGCAATGCCCGCGATCAGGGCCACGAAGGCGCTCAAGAGCCCCGCCAGGAAGATCGCAAGCACGAAATGATGGCTGTTGTCCAACAGATAACCCGGCAGCCCCGGCATGAACATCTCGCGGGTGTAGGGACAGCAGGTCTGCCAGCCGGTGGCGTAGGCGCCGATCATCATGAAGCCGATGTGGCCGAACGACATGATCCCGGAGTTGCCAATGAACATGTAGAGCGCCACCACGATCACGATGCGGATCAGGCCCTCGGTCAGCGTCCGGGCCAGGATCCTGTCGTCGAGCGCGACCACGATCGCCGTGATGACGAGCAGCCCGATGCACAGGTTGACCACCGGCCAGAAGTGCCGGATGCGCTGCATGAGCGGGGTGGTGGCGTCGATCATCACACCCGCTCTTTGAACGCCCTGGTTGGCACCAGCCCCTGGGGCCGGGCCAGCAGAATCACCACCACCAGGCCGAACACGAAGGCGTCGCGGAAGCCCCGCATGCCCTCGGGCAGGATCGCGATCAGCACGGTCGAGAAGATCCCCACAACGTAGCCGCCGACCACGGCGCCGATCAGGCTGCCCATGCCGCCGATCACCGTGGCGATAAAGGCGTAGAGCATCAGGAAGACGCCGCCGCGGAAGCTCAGGATGCCGGTCTGCGTGTGGTACATCAGCGCCATGATGCCAGCGAGCGCGCCCGAGATGACGAAGGCGAGCGCGATCACCCGGGTCGCGTTGACCCCGAGCATCCGCGCCATCCTGAAGTCCTCGGCCGCGGCCCGCATCTCCACGCCGATCGGCGTGCGCCTCAGGAAGATCGTGAGCAGGATAAGCAGGATCCAGGTCACCGCCACGATCACGAGCTGCAGGATCGGCACCTGCACCTTGTCCGAGAGCGGGATCACGCCGGTGAGCTCAGGCCACAAGCCAACCGCCTTCGGCCGCCCGCTGTAAATCATGATGATGAGGTTCTGGATCGAAAAGCTGAGCGCCACTGAGGCGATCATCAGCACCGCAGGCGGCGCCGTCTGAATGTGCCGGAAGAGCAGGAAGTAGGAGGCGAGCGCCCAAACGACCACCACGCCCACCACGCAGATGATCAGCGCCACCGGGTGGAAGTCGAGGATCAGCGGGACCGCGACGACCGCCGTCGCCGGCACGATCAGCGAGAACCCGCCCACCGTAATGAAGTCGCCGTGGGCGAAGTTGATCAGCCTGAGCACGCCGAAGAGCAGCCCGATACCCAAAGCGCCAAGGGCGTAGAAGCTCCCCAGGCTCAGGCTGGAGATGATGACCTGGACGACGACTTCCATCAGAAGGTCGCCTCGCCGGCGTGCTCCACACCTTCGGTGAAGCCGAAGTAGGCCTGGCGCACCTTCTCGCCGTCCTGCAGGTCCGCGGCGTCGCCTTCCAGCTGAATCTCGCCGCTGCGCAGCACGTAGATACGGTCCGCCGCCTTGATCGCGCGCTCCGAGCTCTGCTCGACGATCAGCAGCGTGAGTCCCCGGGATTCCCTCAGTTCAAGCAACACCTCGTAGACCCGGTCCACCAGGTTGGGCGCGAGCCCGAGCGAGGGCTCGTCGATGGTCATGATTCTGGGGTTGGTCAGAAGCGCCCGGCCGATCACCAGCATCTGCTGCTCGCCGCCGGAGAGCTTGCCCGCAGCCCCCCTGCGCCGCTCCGCCAGAACCGGGAAGAGCTCCAGCACCCGCTTGAAATCTGTCTCGATCTCGGCCCGGTCGCGGCGCATCCGGGTGCCGAGCCGCAGGTTCTCCTCGACGCTCAGCGTGGTGAAGACGTGCCGGCCTTCCGGCACCTGGGAGATGCCGTGCCGCGCCACCGCCTCCGGTGTGAGGCCGACGATGGACTGACCGTCGAAGTTGATCGTGCCCTGGGATGGCCGCAGGACGCCCGAGATGGTGAGCAGCGTCGTCGACTTGCCGGCGCCGTTGGGGCCGACGACACAGACGATCTCGCCCTCGCTGACGCCGATGGAGACGCCGCGCACGGCCGGAACCCGGCCATAGTGCACGTAGATGTCTTCGACTGAGAGCAGCATCCGCGTCACTCGTGGCCGAGGTAGGCGGCGATGACCGCTTCGTTGCTCTGTACCTCGGCAGGCGTGCCCCGCGCGATGGTGCGGCCGCTGTCAAGCACGTGGATTCGCTCGCAGACGCCCATGATGACCCGCATGTTGTGCTCGATCAGCAGCACGCCGCAGCCGAAGCGCTCCGGTATTTCGCGCACAAGGTGCATCACGTCGTCGCATTCGAGGTCGGACATCCCGGCCGCGGGTTCGTCCAGCAGGACAAAAGTGGGGTTCATCGCCAGCGCGCGGGCGATGCCGACCCGGCGCTCGTCGGTATAGGGCAGCACGCCCGCCGGGTCTTGAGCCTGATCGGCGAGGCCGATCCACTCAAGAATCTCCATTGCCTGCGTATGCGCCTTGCGGCGGGAGAGGCCGAGGCTCACGCCGGCGACTTCGACGTTCTCGCTTACCGGCATGTCGCGGAAGAGGCGCCCAGCTTGGAAGGTGCGGGCCACGCCGTGTCGCCTGATCCAATGGGGCGTAAGCCTGGAGATCACCTTGCCGCCGAGCAGCACCTCGCCAGCGGCCGGCACCTGGAAGCCGGTCATGGCGTTGACGAGCGTCGTCTTGCCGGCGCCGTTGGGGCCGATGAGGCCTAGGATCTCGCCCTGGTGCAGGGTCTCGTCCACGCTGTCGACAGCGGTGAGGCCTTCGAAGCGGACCGTGACGCCGCGCGCTTCCAGCGTATGGCCGTTCTGCGCTTCCGCCTTGGATCCGGCGTCTTCTGACACCAGCCACCCCCCGTTGCCCAAACCACTCCACGCGCCGCCGCGCGGACGATGCGGCCGCACGGGCGCCCGCACAGCCGCAGTTCCCTCGTTAGCTACCGAACGCCGGGTCGCGAATCAACGGGGAATTCGCATGGCGTTCTCGATCGGGCCTATGAAATTCACTTGACCTTTTCGTCTGCGTTCGATCGGGCCTGTGACCGGCCCTGCAATCGGGCTTGCAAAAGCCGACGCCGCATTGACAATGCGTCGGTTTAGGGGGCTCGGCATTCCGCCGAGTGCTTGGCACTTGCCATGAGACATTGAGAGGGAGGTCACTTCGGATGAGAAAACTTGCATCAATCGCTGCGGCCGGCGCACTTGCGCTGGGCGCGGTATCGGCCGCGCCGGCGGTGGCGGACGACCACGAGGTCGTCTTCGGCTTCGCCGCGTCGTATTCGGGCTGGATGCAGGCCTATAGCGGGCCCTCGACCAACGCCGCGTTGATCGCGATCGACGACTGGAACGCCAAGGGCGGCCTCCTCGGCAAGCAGATCAGGCCGGTCTTCGCCGACGCTAAGACCGAGCGCGCAGAAGGCGCCAAGGCCGGGATCTCCGTCATCAACGATGGCGCCATCGCCATGGCGGTGGACTGCGACTACGACTTCGGCGCGCCCGCCGCGCTGCAGGCGCAGAACGCAGGCCTGATTTCGATCTTCCTGTGTGCGGAGAGCGTGCTCGCCGGCATCCAGGGAATCGGCAAGTACTCGTTCTCGAGCTCGATCCTCGCCGCGGTGCAGGGTGCCACGATCGCCGAGTGGGGTTACAAGGTGAAGGGCTGGCGCACAGCCTACCTCCTGCTCGACGACATTCTCGAGTACAACAAGGGCATCTGCTACGGCTTCGACTGGATGTGGCGCGAAGTGCTCGGCGGCGAGGTCGTCGGCCACGACGTCTACCAGAACGACGATCCCAGCATTCAGGCGCAAGTCGACCGCATCAGGGCGCTGCCCGAAGAGCCCGACATCATCGAGAACTGCAGCTACATTCCCGGCGGGGCGAGCGCGATCAAGCAGATCCGCGCGGCAGGTATCACTGCCCCCATCGGCGGCGGCAGTTCCATGACGGGCGTCTACTGGCAGGATTCAGTGCCTGGTCTCTCCGGCCACTTCGTGCCCGAGCAGGCCTCGATCTATGGCGACGATCCGCGCCCGGCGGTGCAGGAGTTCCTCAAGAAGTACGAAGCCAAGTTCGGCGAGCCCGTGAACAACCAGTACGCCTTCCCTGGCTACGTGGTCTTCGAGATGTGGGCCAAGGCCGTCGAGAAGGCCGGCACCTTCGATTCCGACGCCGTCGTTGAGGCGCTGGAGAGCTTCCGCGAGGAGCCGGTGCTGGTCGGCACGCGCACCTTCACGGACCAGCTCCACCATCAGAACTTCGCGCCGTACCTGATTGTGGAGACCACCAACAATCAGCCGGCGGTCATCGACTCCTGGACCATTTCGGAGCCGGTGCCCATGGATGTGCTGTTCGGCAAGCGTTACGAGTACATCGCCCGCTGAACGAGCGTGGAACGATAGCGCCCGCTAGGCGGGTGTAACGACGGGAGGGGGCTGCGGCGCCAGCGTTTTAGCCTCGCTCCTCCGCGTTGAGACCATCGCCCCGTCCGGGCAACCGGGCGGGGCGTTTCCTTGCCGTGCGCTTGGGCGAACGCGTGCTATCGTCGGCTCGGAAAGACTCGGGTTCGGAGAGTATCGATGGCGCCGGTCTACTACCACACGGGCCGATTCCCACCCGAGGGACGCCTGGATTGGCCTGCGCTGATTCCGTTCATCGGTCCCGCGGCGGCCGCGGTGGCGCGCTACGACGGAACGCTCGCTGCCATTCCGAATCCACGTATCTTGCTGGCTCCCTTGATGACTCGAGAGGCAGTGCTCTCCTCTCGCATTGAAGGTACCCAAGCGACGATGGGTGAAGTCCTCGGGTTCGAGGCCGGACAGGAGCCCGATTCGCCCGCACGTCGTGACGATATTTGGGAGGTGCTCAACTACCGTGCCGCGATGCGACGGGCGGAAGAGATGTTGGGGAAGCTGCCGCTGTCACAACGAGTGATCCGCGAAGCGCATTCCGTGCTGCTTTCCAGGGTACGCGGCGAGGGCAAGTTGCCGGGCGAGTACCGGAAGACTCCGAACTGGATCGGAGCACCTGGCTGCTCCCTTGAAGAGGCCAAGTTTGTTCCCATCGGAGCGGATAGGCTTCCAGACGCAATGAGCGCGTGGGAACGATACATCCATCAGGAGTCCCCCGACCGGCTGATCAAGCTCGCAATCCTGCACGCCGAATTCGAGGCTCTGCATCCGTTCCTCGACGGTAATGGGCGGCTCGGGCGGATGCTGGTGCCGTTGCTGCTTTGGCAAGACGGGCTTATCCGAGAGCCGACGTTCTACATTAGCGCTTACTTCGAGGCTCACCGCGACGGCTATTACGATAGTCTGCTCGCCGTCTCTCGCGACGATGATTGGACCGGATGGTGCAGATTTTTCTTGGAAGCCGTGCGATTGCAGGCCGAGGACAACCTGATCAAGGCGAAGGGCATCATTTCCCTTTACGAGGACTTGAAGCGTCGCGTGCCGGAACTGACCCGTTCTCGCTACGCGATCCACTCGTTGGACTGGATTTTCGGGCACCCGATATTCAGAACTTCCGACTTCGCGGCCGGGACCGGCATGTCCGGAAGAACAGCGCGGCGAATTCTGGACGCTCTGTGCGAAGGCGACGTTCTTCAGGTCTTAGTCCCTAGTAGCGGCCGTCGAACGTCCGTTCTCGCGTTCCCCGACCTCCTGAGCCTCACGGATAGCGAGGCGGAGATTTGACGGTCATCCATGACCAACAACACTCATTGTTGGTCACTTTTTAGAAAAGGTGTCCAACAACCGAATTTTCCGGCCACAGGTGACCGACAAATTGGGGTCTTTCGGCGGCTCCTTTCATTCCAACGGAATGGCGCTACCTCATCACAAGGACGGAGCGCCATCAAACGCGAGCACGACATCCGGTTGTCACCCCCGCGCCGCTTTGCGATGATCGGGACGAGCCCGGCGGCTCAAGGATTGGTGTGATGAACAGTGGCGGCGAGCAAGGCGCGGGCCCCTATCTGGAGGGGCAGTTGCTGGTCGCCATGCCGACGATGGCGGACCCGCGTTTCGCGCACACCGTCATCTACATGTGCGCCCATTCGGAAGACGGCGCGATGGGCCTCGTCGTCAACAAGCTCCTCGAATCGCTCAGCTTCTCGGACCTGCTCGAACAGCTTGAAATCGAGCCCGCGCACGAGAGCAAGCCCATCCCGGTGCATTTCGGCGGCCCGGTCGAGGCCGCGCGCGGCTTCGTCCTCCACTCCACCGACTACACTCACGAAGCCACCATGCAAGTGGATGACGGCTTCTCGCTTACCGCCACCATCGATGTTCTGAAGGCCATGGCAGAGGGCCGCGGCCCGCGCCTCAGCATGCTGGCTTTGGGCTATGCGGGCTGGGCGCCGGGCCAGCTCGACCGCGAGATGCAGGAGAACGGCTGGCTCACCGTGCCGGCGGACGAAGAGCTGGTCTTCGACGAGGCCCAAGACGCCAAGTGGGAGCGTGCCGTCGGCCGCCTCGGGTTCGACCCCGGCAACCTCTCAGGCTTCGCTGGCAGGGCCTAATCCCGACTACTCGCCACGCTCACGGCTTGCGCGGCGCAATCGTCGCGTAAAGCAGGTGATCCTGCCACTGGCCTGCGATCTTGAGGTAGGCGCGCGCGTACCCCTCGCAGCGGAACCCGGTCTTCTCCAGCAGCTTTCGGCTGGCGGTGTTCTTCGGCATGCACGCGGCCTCGACCCGGTGCAGGCCCAGCGGCCCGAAGCAATGGCCGAGCAGGCCGGTGAGCGCCTCGCTCATGTGGCCATGCCGCGCATGGGGCCGTCCGATCCAGTAGCCGACGCTGCAGGACTGCGCCGCGCCACGCTGCACGTTGCTGAGAGTCATCCCGCCGAGCAGCGCGTCGTCCCTGCGGCGGAACAGAAAGAAGGCGTAGCCCAGATCGTCCTGGCCGTCGCGCAATTGGCGGCGGATGCGGCGGCGAAAGGTGCTGCGGGTCAGCGCGTCGCTCGGCCAGGTCGGCTCCCACGGGCTCAGGAACTCGCGCGAGAGCGCCCGGAGCTCGGCCCAGGCCCGCCAATCCCGCATCTGCGGCGGCCGGAGGTAGAGCGAGCGCGTCTCCACCGTCGCCTCGCGCGTGGAATCGTTGGCGGGGCGGAGGAACGCCATCAGCCGGGCACCCTGATCCTGAACGCGTAGGTGCCGGCATCCTCTTGCCAGCCCTTGAGCTCGAACGGCGTGGTCTCGCAGAAGTGCTTGAAGTCGATCACCGCGGCCGGGTCAGTCGCGAGCACCTCCAGCGTCGCGCCGGGGGCGAGGCGCTTCAATGCCTTTCGCGCCTTGAGCACCGGCAGCGGGCACATCAAGCCGCGCACGTCGAGGGTCTCGTCCGCACCGGGCCGAACATCGGGCACGGCATCCGGCGGCCGTCCGATCGGCTCAGGCGAAGCGGGCGGCGATCGAGTCATGACCTTCGAGCCTTGCGATGGGGCCGAGCGCGGCCACCGTGGGGCGGCCACCCTGCAGGATGCGGCACGCGGTGCGCTGTACCGCCTCGCGGTCGACTGCATCGACGCGCTCGATCAGCTCGGCGATCGTGAGCGGCCGGCCGAACAGAAGGATATGGCGGCCCAGTCGCTCCGCCCGCGCCTGGGTACTCTCGAGGGACATCAGCAGCCCGGCCTTGAGCTGGGCGCGGGCGCGGGCCACTTCCTCGTCGCCCACCGTGGCGCACGCGTTGACCAGCTCGTCCGCCATCACCGGGATCAGCTCCGCAAGCTCGTCCTCGCCGGCGCCGGCATAAACGCCGAAGATGCCGCCGTCGGCGTAGCTGGAGGCGAAGGTGAAGACCGAGTAGGCCAGGCCGCGCCGCTCCCGGATTTCCTGGAAGAGCCGCGACGACATGCCGCCGCCGAGCAAAGTCGACATCACCTGCAGCGCGTAGAAATCGTCGTCGTCGTAGGCGAGGCCGTCGAAGCCGATGAGCAGGTGCGCCTGCTCCAGATCGCGCGCGATGCGGCAATCGCCGCCGCTATAGACCGCAACCGCAGGCGCCGGCACCGGGCCTTCCGGCAGCGCGGTGAAGGCTGCTTCCGCCGCCGCGACCAGCGCGTCGTGATCGACCCGTCCCGAGCCGACCAGCACCATGCGCTGCGCCCGGTAATGCGCGTCCATGTAGGCCGCGAGCGCCTCCCGCGAATAGGAGCCTACGCGCTCGGGCGGGCCCAGGATCGTTCGGCCGATAGGCTGGTCCGGATAGGCGGTCTCCTGAAAGCGGTCGAACACGAGATCGTCCGGCGTGTCGTTGACTTGGGCTATCTCCTGAATCACCACCGCACGCTCGCGCTCCAACTCCTCCTCATCGAAGGTCGAGTGCTGGAGGATGTCCGCCAACAGGTCGAGCGCCAGCGGCACGTCCTCCTTCATCACCTTGGCGTAATAGGCGGTGGTCTCACGCGAGGTGTAGGCGTTGAGATGGCCGCCCACCGCCTCGATCTCCTCGGCGATGTCGCGCGCGCTCCGCCGCTCGGTGCCCTTGAAGGCCATGTGCTCCAGCAGGTGCGAGAGCCCGTTGGTCTCTTCCGTCTCGCAGCGCGCGCCGACATCGACCCAGAGCCCGACCGAGGCCGTCTCCACGTGGTCCACGGGATCGCTGACCACCCTGAGTCCGTTGGCGAGCGGCGTTATCTGTACGCTCACGCCACGCACTCCCGCTGCGGCGCGTGGACCCGGTCGCGGATGAAGCGCGTGAGCAGGGCCGCATCCACGGGCAGCTCAGTCACCCTTTCCGGCTTCGCCGCGAGCGCCGCAAGCCTGGGCGGCAGGGCCGGGGACACGCCGATGGCGCGCTCGATGGCGTCGGGGAACTTGGCGGCGTGCGCGGTCGCCAGGCTCACCATCGGCGCCGCGCCGGCGCCGTGGAAGCGGGCGGCGTGGACGCCTGCCGCGCTGTGCGGGTCGATCATGCGCCCGCTTTCGCGCCACACCTTCGCGATGGTGGCGAGGCAGGCATCGTCGTCGGCGCGCGCGGCGGCGAAGACGGCCTTGGCCTGCGCCAGCCGGGCGCCGCGTAGGGTGAATTCGCCGTGCTCGGCAAGCTCGGCCATCAGCGCGCACACGGCGGCGCCGTCGCGGCCCGAGAGGTCAGACAGCAGCCGCTCGAAGTTGCTCGCCACCTGAATGTCCATGCTGGGGCTCAGCGTCCTGTGGACCGTCCCCTTGCGGTAAAGGCCAGTCTCGAAGAAGCGGGCGAGAATGTCGTTCCGATTTGTGGCGACCACGAGGCGTTCGATCGGCACGCCCATCTGCTGCGCCGCGTAGCCCGCATAGACGTTGCCGAAGTTGCCGGTGGGCACGGTGAAGGAGACCGCGCGGCCCGGCGCGCCTAGGGCGAGCGCTGCATAGACGTAGTAGGCGGTCTGCGCCGCGACACGCGCCCAGTTGATCGAGTTGACTGCCGCGAGCCCGATCTCGTCGCGAAGCGCGAGGTCCGCGAAGAGCGCCTTCACCAGCGCTTGGCAGTCGTCGAAGGTGCCGGCGATGGCGACGTTGTGGACGTTGGGCTCGGCGGCGCACGTCATCTGGCGGCGCTGCATCTCGGAGACCCGGCCCGCCGGGTGGAGCACGACCACCGAAAGCGCCTCGCGGCCGCGGAAGGCCTCGATTGCCGCAGCCCCCGTGTCGCCCGAGGTGGCGGCGAGGATCGTCGCCGTCCGCCCGCGCTTCGCCAGCACGGCGTCCAGCAGGCGTGCCACCATCTGCAGCGCAAAGTCCTTGAAGGCGAGGGTCGGCCCGTGGAACAGCTCCAGCAGCCATTGGTCGGGGCCGAGCTGCACCAGCGGCGCCGTCGCGGGGTGATCGAAGCCGGCGTAGCTCTCAACCGCGATGGCATTGAGCTGCTTGCGTGAGAAGGCGCGCCCGGTGAACTCGGCCATGACGGCGGCGGCGACCTCCGCATAGGGCTGGCCGCAGAGCGCCGTGAGCGCATTGTTGTCGAGGGACGGCCAGCGCTCAGGGATGTAGAGGCCGCCGTCGCGGGCGAGGCCCTGGAGCAGGGCGTGTTCGAACGAGACCGTCTGCCCACCGGTCTGCCGCGTGCTGATGTAGCGCAAGCCGCGCTCTCCGTGCTGGTGCGCCCTCGTCCCGCCCTGGCCAGACTATACGCGCCCGCTGCCGGCCGGCAAGGAAGGGCCGGCTTGGCAGGGAATTTCGCCATTTGGCCGGGGCGCCCGAGGGTTGTACGCTGCGCCCGCGGCCTGGGGCGGCCACTGAGCCGGCCAGCGGCGCGCATGAGCGATTCAAGGGAGACACACACATGCTTCGATCGTTGCGAACGGTGGCCCTGGCAGGCGCCGCCACGGTGGCCGGCGCCGCGTTGGCGTTGGGCGCTCTCGACACCAAACCCGCCAAGGCCGAAAGCGGTGGCACGCTGATCTGGTCGATCCCGGCGGCGATGAGCCTGTTCGATCCGCCGCAGTCCTGCGGCTGGCTCACCAAGAACGCCACCCACATGATCTTCGACGGCCTGGTCGAGCTTGAGCTCGGCAAGCCGGAGAAGGGCTGGGCGACGCTCCGGCCGGCTCTCGCCGAGTCCTGGACCGTCTCCGAGGACGGCAAGACCTACACCTTCAACCTGCGCAAGGGCGTGAAGTTCCACGACGGCACGCCGTTCAACGCCGAGGTGGCGAAGTGGAACTACGACCGCTTCTCCAACCCCGACGCGCCGCAGTACAACGAGGTGGCCAACGCCTACCTGAACTTCTATGCGCGCTGGATCGAGTCCACTCGCGCGGTCGACGAGAACACCTTCGAGATCGTTCTCACCCAGCCGCACTACGAGTGGCTGCAGATCGGCCAGTCCTCCTGCGGGCAGCCCGAGATGATCAGCCCGACCGCGTGGGAGATTCACGGCGATCAAGACATCGCGCTCCACCCGGTCGGCACCGGGCCGTTCAAGTTCGTCGAGCGTGAGATCGACGTGATGGTCGTGCTCGAGCGCAACGACGACTACTACGGCGAGCCGGCCAAGCTCGACTACATGGTCTATCGCCAGATCACCGACCCGGCGACGCGCATCGCGGCGCTCAGGGCCGGCGAGATCAACATGGTCACCGAGCCCACCTGGGACGAGATCGAGAACCTGGTGGACGAGGGCTTCCAGCTCCTGCTGCAGCCCAACGTGCCCTCGGTCTGGTACGCCGCATTCAACATGAAGCACCCGGCGCTTCAGGACGTGCGCGTGCGCAAGGCGATCAACATGGCGATCGACCGTGAGGGCGTGGCCCGCGAAGTGCTGAGAGGCACCGGCAAGGCCGAGCACGGCATGCTGTCCGCCGGCACCTTCGCCTACGATCCCGACTACAACCCCTATCCCTACGACCCCGAGGGCGCGAAGGCGCTGCTGGCCGAGGCCGGCTACGGGGACGGCGGGCTGGAGCTCACCTTCGAGATCTTCGACTACGGCTGGAACGAGGCCTGGGAGAAGTGGATGCAGCGCGACCTCAAGAAGGTCGGCATCGACCTCAAGCTGAACAAGCTGGAGTGGATGACCTATCTCGGCAAGTGGCTCCAGGGCATGCCCGAGACCGTGGCGATGAACAGCATGGGCTGGGGCTGGTCGGTACCTTACTGGACCGCCCACGCCACCCGTTGCGACCATCATCCGCCGAACGGCATCAATGGCGGCTGGTACTGCAACGAGAAGGTCGATGCGCTCTATCAGCAGGCGATCCAGACCGAGGATCAGGCTGAGGCCACGAAGCTCTATCGCGAGGCCAACCGCATCATCATGGAAGAGGACGTCGCCTTCGTGCCGGTGTTCAGCTACCACAATCCGATCGTTCTGGCGCCCAACGTGAAGGGCTTCGTGAACGGTCAGGAGAACTGGTACGACTACACCCTGCCCTGGGTTGAGGAGTAGGGATCGCGGATAGCAGCGAGTGGGCCGCCGGGCGCAACGCCCGGCGGCCGGCTGCTTGTGCGACATCCGACCAGACGGGATCGTAACCCTTTGCATCACGGTCCCCCATTTCGCATGAAATGCGGCTCTAGAAACCCCCACCTCACCCCGGCCCTCTCCGCCCCCAGGGGCGGAGAGGGAGAGTTGGCGTTGCCGCTTACGTACCCCCTCCGCCCTCTGGGGGGAGGGGGACAGGGGGAGGTGGGTACGGGCCGCCCTGATTCCGCTGGGGTCGCAGGGTGCTCCAGTGGCGGAGGGCTGCGCCGCAGCGACCGAGTGTCCGTTAGCGTGATTGTTCGCTTGCCGATGGGAGGCGCCGCCGCTCCATGACGCGGTTCATCGTCATGCGCCTCCTCACGATCGTCCCGATCATGTTCGGGGTGTCGTTCTTCGTCTTCATCCTGGCCCACCTCGCGCCGGGCGACGTCACCACGACGCTGACGGGGCCTTATGCGACCGAGGAGACGCGCGAGCAGATCCGCGAATCCCTCGGCCTCAACGAGCCCATCCCGGTCCAGTACGGCAAGTGGCTGAGCCACATCCTCCAAGGCGAGTTTGGCAAGTCCATCGCCAACCGGCGCATGGTCGCCGAACTGATCTTCCCGAAGTTCGCGAACTCCCTGATCCTGGCGCTGACCAGCGCGGCACTGGCCTACGTCATCGGACTCTTCGCCGGCATCTTCGCGGCCTCCAGGCCCTACGGCTATTTCGACCGATTTACCATCGCCGGCACCCTCATGTTCGGCAGCATTCCGCCCTACTGGTTCGGGCTGCTGCTGGTGCTGCTGTTCTCGCTGACCTGGCGCTGGCTGCCGGCGACCGGCATGACCAAGATCGTGGGCGGCGGCGGGCCGATCGACGTGATTCTGCATCTGATCCTGCCAACCATCGCCGCGGGCGCCGCGCCCGCGGCCATCATCGCGCGCACCGTGCGCGCGACCATGCTCGAGATCCTGAGCCAGAACTACATCAAGGTCGCCCGCGCCAAGGGCATCCGGCGCGGCGTGATCCTGCGCAAGCACGCGCTCCGCAACGCGCTGCCGCCGATTGCCACGATCTGCGGCCTGCAGCTGGGCTACCTGCTGGGCGGCGTGCTCTTCGTCGAGGTGATCTTCGCCTGGCCCGGTATCGGCTATCAGCTCTGGCAGGCGATCCAGGCGCGCGACATCCCCACCATCCAGGGCGCCTCGCTGATCATCGGGGTCGCCTTCGTGCTGGTGAACCTCGCAGTCGACGTGTTCAACGCATACACCGACCCGAAGATCCGCATCTCCGAGGGAGTGCGCTCGCGATGACCGACGCGCCGGGCCTCCACGGCCAGTCGATGCGGCAGCGCTCAGCGGCCGAGCTCCGGCGCGAGAACCTCCACATCATGTGGCGGACGCTGACGCTCGCCTGGCATGCTTATGCCAAGGACAAGGCCGCGGTGGGCGCGCTGATCTTCATGATCATCGTGGTGCTGATCGCGATCTTCGCGCCCTACATCAGCCCGCACGACCCGACCGAGGCGGTCGGCACCCGCGGCGGCCTGCCGGGGACCGACGGCCTCCTCCTTGGCGGCGACATGGATGGCCGCGACATGCTCTCCCGCCTCTTCTGGGGGGGGCGGGTGTCGCTGCTCATCGGCGTCGTGCCGACCGTGGCGGCTACCTTCATCGCCGTCGTGCTCGGCCTCTTCGCCGGCTACATCGGCGGCTGGGCTGACCAGGTGGTGATGCGCATCCTCGATGTCTTCTTCGCCTTTCCGCTGGTGCTGCTCGCCATCGTCATCGCCGGCATCCTGGACCCCGGCGTCGCCACGCTGATCCTCTCCATCACCGTGGCGCTCGTGCCCTACATCGCGCGCCTGGTGCGAACCACCACGGTCTCGGTCAAGCAGGAGCCCTATATCGAGGCCGCGCGCGCCGGCGGCGCCACCACACCCACCATCCTCACCCGCTATATCCTGCCCAACATGCTGGCGCCGGTGATCGTCTACTCGACCACGCTGATCGGGCTCATGATGGTGGTGGGCTCCGGCCTCTCCTTCCTCGGCCTCGGCATCCAGCCGCCGGACGCCGACTGGGGCACGATGGTCTCCGACGGCCGCGCGGTGCTGAAGAGGGCGCCGCACGCGACCGCCTTCCCCGGCTTCGTCATCGTCATTGTGTCGCTCGCCTTCTCCTTCATCGGCGACGGCCTGCGCGATGCGCTCGACCCGCGCGCCAGGGTGCGCTGAGGGGTGGCATCGTGAGCGAGCCGGTTCTCAGCGTGCGCGGCCTCAAGACCCACTTTCGCCTGCGCACCGGCACGTTGAAGGCGGTGGACGGCCTCTCCTTCGAGCTTCAGGCCGGGCGCGTGCTCTGCATCGTGGGCGAATCCGGCTCCGGCAAGAGCGTGACCGCGCAGTCGATCATGCGCCTGATCGAGCTGCCGGGGCGGATCGTCGACGGCGACATCTCGTTCCGCGACCAGGACCTGCTGGCGCTCACCGAGCACGAGATGGAGGACCTGCGCGGCAACCGCATCGGCATGATCTTTCAGGACCCGATGACCTCGCTCAACCCGGTCTTCACCATCGGCGAGCAGATCGTCGAGACCATCATCGCGCACACCGGGGCGAGCAAGGAGGAGGCCCGCGCCCGCGCGGTGGAGCTGATGCGCCTCGTCGGCATCCCCGAGCCCGAGGGCAGGCTCACCGATTACCCGCACCAGTTCTCGGGCGGCATGCGCCAGCGCGTGCTGATCGCCATCGCCATCGCCTGCGAGCCCGACATCCTCATCGCGGACGAGCCGACCACCGCGCTCGACGTCACCATCCAGGCGCAGATCCTGCGCCTGCTCTCGGACATCCAGAAGAAGCTCGGCAGCGCCATGATCCTCATCACCCACGATCTCGGCGTGGTCTCGGCCATGGCCGACGAGGTGCTGGTGATGTATTCCGGGCGGATGGTCGAATACGGCGACGTGAAGACCATCTTCCGCAACCCCCGGCACCCGTACACCCTCGGCCTGCTGGATTCGATCATCAAGCTCGACGATTCCCGCGAGTCCGAGCTGCGCTCGATCTCCGGCCTGCCGCCGATTCCCATCGACCCGCCGCCGGGCTGCGCCTTCCGCGACCGCTGCGTGAAGGCGATGGACATCTGCGGCACCCAGGACCCGCCCTGGGTCGAGACCGCGACCGGCTCCACTGCCGTCTGCCACGCCGTCGAGGCGGAGGAGGGCGCCGCTGGGGCCGGGCAGGGGGCCGCGCCATGAGCGACATCACCACCGGCGGCGGCGCCGGCCGCGGCGCGAACGGCGGCGAAGGCCCTCTCCTCTCGGTCGAGGGGCTGGTCAAGCACTTCAAGCTCGACCCCAAGGGCCTGTTCGACGCGCCGCCGATCCTGCGTGCGGTGGACGGCGTCGACTTCGACGTGATGCGGGGCGAGACCCTCGGCCTCGTCGGCGAATCCGGCTGCGGCAAGTCGACGACAGCGCGCCTCGTCCTGCGGCTGATCGAGCCCACCGCAGGCTCGGTCACCCTCGACGACGTGGACGTGCTGGCGTGCTCCAAGAAGGAGCTGCTGGCGCTCAGGCGCGAGATGCAGATCGTCTTCCAGGACCCGCTCAGCTCGCTCAACCCGCGCATGTCGATCGGCAACCAGATCGCCGAGCCGCTCCGCTTCCACGGCATCGGCGACAAGGTGGACCGCTTCGACCGCGCCCGCGAGTTCCTGGAGGTCGTGGGCCTCAGCTCGGACTATTACGACCGCCTGCCGCACGAGTTCTCCGGCGGGCAGAACCAGCGCGTCGCCATCGCGCGCGCGCTCATCCTGCAGCCCAAGCTGCTGATCCTCGACGAGCCGGTCTCCGCCCTCGACGTCTCGATCCGCGCCCAGATCCTGCGACTCCTGATCGACCTGCAGGGGCGCTTCCAGCTCACCTACGTCTTCATCTCCCACGACCTCTCGGTGGTGAAGCGCTTCTGCAACCGCACCGCCGTGCTCTACCTCGGCCGCATCGTGGAGATTGCAGAGAGCGAGAGCCTCTACCGCGAGCCGCTGCACCCCTACTCCCAGGCGCTGATCAGCGCGATCCCGGAGGCCAACCCCGACGGCCCCCGCGCGGATTCCCTCGGCGGGCTCGAGGGCGACGTGCCGAGCCCGATCAGCCCGCCCACCGGCTGCCCCTTCCACACCCGCTGCCCGCACCGGATGCCCGAATGCTCCGAGCAGACCCCGGTGCTCAAGGAAGTCAAGCCCGGCCACCAGGTCGCCTGCTTCCTGCACTGAGCCCGGCCCGGGCCGTCAGGCCCGGACGGCGCGATAGCGCCGCGCGCGAAGCGCGGAGCCAAGCGAGCGGAGCGAGCGCCCGGCGATTGAGGGAAATGAAAGAGGCAGGTCCGGAGCGCGCGACCGCGCGCCGCGCCGAAGGCGCGTAGCGTCGCGCGTTCACGCGCGCGGAGCGCACGATCGAACGGAG
Source organism: Alphaproteobacteria bacterium (assembly GCA_965220745.1). Classification (GTDB taxonomy): domain Bacteria; phylum Pseudomonadota; class Alphaproteobacteria; order UBA828; family UBA828; genus WTGU01. Next base: position 307,460 of record CBDCQT010000007.1, read on the forward strand.
TTCGCGCCCGGCGCCTGAGGGAAGTGAAAGAGTCAGCGTCCGGCGACTGAGGGAAATGAAAGAGTCAGCGCCCGCGCCTCACTCCGGCCCGAGGGACAGGATCGATGTGGGACTGGTGCGAAACACCCGCGGCGCGATTTCCGTCCAGGATTCATAGCAATTATCCGGACTCAAGTGAGATTCGCCGGGATCAGCTGGGATCGATGGGTATAGGCGAGCTTCGGCGGGGTTCCACGGGTCCACCGGCACCGACGTGACGGTGCGGGGAGCAGGCGGGGGTGGCGGGGGCCTGCCCTCCACCTCCGCACGGATGATGGCGACGGCCTCCGGCGAGAGCCCGCCCTGGCCCTTGGCCCGGCCGGCGCCCTGCGCCGCCTTCTCTGCCGCCCGCTCCCGGTCTTTGCGGAGCTTGTCGGTGCCTTCGATGCGCTTGAGGGTGAGGGCGAGGCGGGCGAGCTCCTCCGTCGAGACGGGCTCTTCCCGCGCGCTGAGACGAGCCATGGTGGCGAGCGCCATGGTCCGCAGGGTCTCGATCAGCACGAGCCCCGCCTGGCCCTCCGGGCGCTCGCCCAGCGCATCCACCCACGCCTTGATGGTGCGGTCGGTCTCCTGCTGCTGGCGGATCAAGTCGCGCATGTTCTTGGCGTAGCGGCCGACGGCCGAGCGCGAGCATGTCTCGCCTTCGGCTCGGATGCGGGCGGTGATCTCGTCGATGGTGGCGCCGTCCGCGATGGCCCGATCGACGGCCTCGCGGAGCTTGGCCGGCAGGCGGTCGATGGAGGAGCGGCCGAACGTCCCGGCCGTTGTGCTCTTGGGGGGTTCGTTTTGCATGGCGTGGCAGTGCTCGCTGGATGGTTCCTGGCTCATCCCGCGATGCTGCCCCACGCCGCCCCTCCCTGTGCACCGCACCATGGTCCGGGGCACGCTACCGGCAACCGACGAGGCGTTTGCCCATAGAGGGACCGGGCTGCGCAGCGGCCCGGACGGCGCGACTGCGCCGCGCGCGCCAGCGAACTAAGCGTCTGCCAAGAAGAAGGCCGGACCGTAGGTCCGGAGCGCGCGACCGCGCGCCGCGCCGAATGGCGCGTAGGCAAGCGAACGGAGTGAGCGCCCGCCGTCGAGGGAAATGAAAAAGCTCGCGCCCGGCGATTGAGGGAACTGAAAATGCTCGCGTCCGCTTGCCGACAAGTCAGACTGGTCGTATAGTCTGGTCTAATTGATGCGGAGGCGGCGATGGATCGGATCGGTGCCTACGAGGCCAAGACGCACCTGCCTCGCTTGCTCGACCGCGTCGCGCGGGGCGAGAGCCTGACCATCACGCGCCACGGCAAGCCCGTCGCGCGGCTGGTACCCGTGGCGGGCGACCGCGAGCGGGCAAGGGAAGCCGCCGCCCGCATCGTCGAACGCCGCCGTCACCTCAAGCAGGTGCCCTTGGCGGACCTGCTGGCGACGATCCACGAGGGACACCGCTATTGACGACCATCGTCATCGACAACTCGGTGTTCCTTTCCTGGTGCCTGGGAGACGAGGGCGACCCCAGAGCGGCCCGCGCCATGCAGCGGGTCGCGGAGGAGGGCGGCGTCGTCCCCCGGATCTGGTGGTACGAGTTGCGCAACGCGCTGCTGATGAACGAGCGCTGGGGCCGCATCAGCCCGCAGCAGGTCTCGGATACCCTCGATGACAGTCTGGCGCTGGGTATCGCCATCGACGACGAGCACGATGGATCGCTGCTTCTCGAGCTGGCTCGCCAGCAGGAGCTCTCCGTCTACGACGCCGCCTATCTGGAGGTCGCCTTCCGCCGCAGCCTTCCGCTGGCAACGCTCGACCGCCGTCTCCACGAGGCAGCCCTGGCGATCGGGGTCGCCACCGACGGCCCCCGCCGACCGCCCCCTGCCTGATGTGGCCTGAGACGGCAATGACCTGACAGTTCGGTTCGCTGCCGCGCAGCCGCCGAGCCCCCGCCCGTTCCCCACTTCGTCATGCGCGGACTTGTTCCGCGCATCCATATTCGACGCAGGCTCACGGCAGGGTTTCGTAGTGGTCGTCCCAATCGGGGTTATGCGCGACGATGAGATCGACCTTCCAGGCGTGCGACCAGTGCTTCATGGTCCCGTTCCCGCTGGATGGCTGCGGCGATTTCGTCATGGCGCTCCGCGTAGACGAGCCGGGTCAGACGGTACCGCTTGGTGAACCCTTCAACCAGGCCTTCGCGGTGTTCCCACGCCCTGCGCGCGATATCGCTGGTGACACCGAGATAGAGCGTGCCGTTGGTTCGGTTGGTCGTGATGTAGACCCAGCCCCCGCCCTTTCTCATGCTCCCATGCTGCAACCCGTGGATGCCCGGAACACCCCCGGACTTGATCCGGGGGCCGGGCATGACGAAGTAAGGAGCTGGCCTCAGCGCGGTCGCGTGAGTCCCTATGTCTGCGAACGGGCGTTCGATACGAGAGGGGCACGTAGCCAAGCGAGTGTCGCGTCCACGCAAGCGTTACCATGTTCAACGTTCAGAGATCGGCGGGTAGTAAGTCCACGCAGAACCCACCGGTCCTCACAGGGCAAGTACAATTGCGCTAAAGGATCCGCTCAGGTTTACTTGGAAGCACGCGGCAGACGAGCTATAGCGGCCCCAACTGATCCCAGTTGCCACGGCGCAAACCAGTGTTTCAAGTTAGTGGAAAATTAGAGAAGTGTGCTGACAATCTTTCCTTAGTGCTACCCGGAACTAACTTTCCCAGCGGCGCCAACACTACTAATGCCGACCAAAGGTCAGTCCAAGAAACTCTTTTGTTACCGCCCGAGCGCGCGTGCGTACGGAAGCGGCAACGCTAGAGACAGCTGAACATCTATAGACGGCTCCTCTTCAGACATTGGCCGCGTTGTCATGGGATGCTTCAGCTACGAGCCCCGCGAAACAAGTTTGAGCAGGCTCTGCAGAAAGGACTCGATCGTTTCCTTATCCGCAGTTGGACGCGCTACCTGTCCGGCTGTTCTCGCCTTCTCTTTCTCCGGCACGTAATTTCTCTCTGTCTGCGTGAGTAACAATATCACTTGCCCGATAGACGACTTGTCATTCGAAAGAAGAGCCAACCGCACCGCCAGATATTTTGCCTCGATGTTGGTAAGTTCATTCTGAAAATACTTGATCTCTCGCAGGCTATTGCTGTAAAGACGCAAGAAAAAGTAAGCCAAAACCTCAACCGCTATGACCAAAGAGATTAGTGGGACAAACTGTTCTGTAAAGGCCAGCGCGCTGCCTCCAGAATGCCCTTTTGTCACGACATAATACGCGAGTATCGCCATGCCCAATAGTGCTACGAATATTCCTATGACGAGATTTACATTTCCCCGACGGAATAAGCTTTCTAACTCATTTTGTAGTCGACGTGTCGTAGTAGAGTACTCACTGTTTAGTTCATTTATCAGCTCTAATGTTGTCCGATCCTCCTCTACAGCTTCACGAATATCATTCAGAAACTGCTCCGTTGCAGTCTGCTCTATAGCACGCCGCAAACGATTCACATATTCTGTCTTTTCGACTTCCGAAATATCGTGGCGAGGAGTTTCTTGAAGTTTGAGTTGCTCTTCTAAATCTAACAGCTTACTCTGTACGTGCGAGTCTGTCGCTGCAATCTTCGTGTCCAACCTCTGAATTCTGTTTGCTAATTGCCGGTATGAGGCGGTTACGCTTCCGAGTTCTGATTCCGTAGAATCTTGTCTCCTAAATCCAATTTGGAGGTAATACATCAGCATACCGACACCGGACAAAGAAAATAGACCCAATGCAATTACCATCATAACATTGGGGATCAAGCCCGAGGTTACATAACCAATTTCTGCACCAAGCGCGTACGTTAATAGTATCAGGAGTAGTCCCAGTAATGCGGGAATACCAAGAATTAAAATACGAAAGCGTCGTTGCAGATAGTGAGATTTGTCAGTCATTATTCATCAACCAATCAATTTCGATTAGGAAAGTATCGTCCGAGGGTAAGCATTGAGAGTGGGGTAGGTGTCTTTTGACCCCAACCTTAAGCTCACCTCCACCCCCTACTCCCTATACCCCGCATCCGTCTGATCCAGCATGCGCATGAAGGCCTGGAACTCCAGCGCGCCGATGTCGCCCACGTGAGTGGAGAAGTCGTCGATCTCGCGGAGCGACTTCTCGCACACCTCTTCCGGCACATGCACCAGGCTTGAGTTCATCGCGAGGGCGTCCACCTGCGTCTTGCAGGCGGTCTCGAGGCGATGCAGGTAGAGGAAGGCCTCGGGGATCGTCCGCGCCACCGTCACCAGCCCGTGGTTGCGCAGGATGAGCGCGCGGTTCCGGCCGAGGTCGCGCACCAGCCGCGCCTTCTCGGCCTCGCTCACGATCGCGCCTTCGTACTCGTGATAGCCCACCATGCCGTGGAAGAGCGTCGCGTCCAGGCTGATCGGCAGCAGCCCGCATTCCAGCGCCGCCACCGCCATGCCCGCCGGCGAGTGCGTGTGCATGACGCAGTGCGCGTCCGGCGCGCCGGCGTGGATCGCGCCGTGGATGGCGTAGCCGGCCGCGTTCACCGACCACTCGCTCTCGCCCACGATCTCGCCCTCCAGCGTGATCTTGACCAGGTTCGCCGCCGTCACCTCGCCGTAGCGCAGCCCGTAGGGGTTGATGAGGAAGTGCCGCTCCGGCCCCGGCACGCGCACGGTGAGGTGGCCGTAGATCGACTCGTTCCAGCCGAAATGCTCGACCAGCCGGTAGGCGGCGGCGAGCTGCACGCGAAGCTCGGCTTCGCTCGGCACCAGCTGGATGGTCTCGAACTTCGCCGTGGCAGCCTCGGCTGTGGATGTGCTCATCGCTCTCTCCCCTTTGTCGCTCACGGCAGCCGGCCTACGGCCGGCGCCTCCGCGTCGCGCGGCCACGCGCGCCGGGGCGCGCGATGTGCGCCGCTTTCGCGGCGGGCCGCGGTCGCAGCCTGTCGCGCGTCCGCCAAAGACGGACGCGCTACCCCTCGAAGTGTACCTCGGCCTGGCCGATGGGGCCGAACTCGGCGGTCACGGTGTCGCCCGGCTGGCACTGCACCACGTCGGCCGCGCTGCCGGTGGTGACCACGTGGCCGGTCTCCAGCGTGAGCCCGCGCGCGCTCAGGTGGTTCGCCAGCCAGACCATGACGTTCCACGGATCGCCCAGCACGTTGGCGCCCGCGCCCTCGCTCACCACCTCGCCGTTCACGCGCACGATCACCGGCTGGCCCGCGAGGTCGTGGTCGAGCCCGCCCGCCGCCGCCGGCCCGAGGCAGAGCATGCAGCCGATGGCGTTGTCGCCGATCAGGTCCGGCGCCTTCATGGAGAGCCAGTCGGCGTAACGGGAATCCGGCACCTCGATGGCTGGGTGCACGCTCGCCACCGCCGCCCGCACCTCCTCCCGCGTGTAGGGCGCGGCCCGCGGGGCGAGCGCGCTCGCCATCACGAAGTCGAACTCCGCCTCGATCGCGTAGAAGTTCACCGTGTTCGCGGGCACGCGAAGCGGGCTCCCGCCCACGTGGTCCGCGAAGAGGCGGCCGGAGAACGGCGCGTCCACGCCGAAGCGCGCCTGCACCTGCGCGTTGGTGGCGCCGATCTTGTAGCCCGCGAGCGCGAGGCCGGCCGTCGCCGCGAGCCCGTCCTGCACCGCGTAGGCGTCTTCCAGCGTGCCGGGCCGGCAGTCCGCCGGCAGCGCGTCCATCTGCGTGCGTTCTTGCCAGGCCTCCCACAGGAGCGCGCCGCCTCTAGCCATGTCTTTCGCGCGCGTCCCGCGCGACGCCTCTCGGCCCATTCCCGCTCTCCTTGCCGCGTTACCTATTGTCACTCCGCCGCGCGCTGGGTACCGCCAGCCGCCATCAGGTCCACGAAATTCCGGAAGAGCCGGCTGCCGTTGGCGCGCAGCGTCTCCTCTTCGCGCACCGCGTCCGCCACCATGCGCGCGAAGGCGCCCTCGCCCTGATCCCGCTCCAGCGCGGCGATGTATTCCGGGAAGGCCTCCGTCGCCTGCACCAGCGCCGCATCCACCTCCATGTGGAACTGCACGCCGTAGGCACGCGGCGCGAGCCGATAGGCCTGCACCGCGCAGGCCTCGGAGGTGGCGAGCAGCACCGCCTGCCGCGGCATCGCGGTCACCGCGTTCAGGTGCCACTGCATGGTGAGCGGCGCGGCCGGCAACCCGGCGAAGAGCGGGTCGGCGCGGCCCGCCTCGGTCAGCGCGAAGTCGACGATGCCGACCTCGGCCTCGGCCAGCGGCTCGACGGTGCCGCCATGCGCGTCCGCCAGCAGCTGACAGCCGAGGCAGACGCCGAGCACCGGCATGCCCTCCGCCACCGCGTCGCGCAGCAAGGCCTTCTCGGTGCCAAGCCAGGGATGAAGGTGCTCCTCGTCCGCCTGCTGCGGCCCGCCCATGGCGAGCACCGCGTCGTAGTCCTCGAGTGCAGGAAAGGGTTCGCCCTGCCAGGGGTCGCAGGCACGCCATTCGATGCCCGCCTGCTCCATGACCTCGCCGAAGAAGCCCGGCTGGTCGATCTCCGAATGCCGGATGACCAGCACCCGGCGGGGCGCCGCCATGCCCTACCAGAGCCGGTCGGAGGCCAGTGCCGCGCCCTCGGCGAGCGCGCCCAGCTTGGCGTAGACGATCTCCGAATCCACCCGGCCGAAGCCCGCAAAGGTGCCGAAGCCGCAGTCGCCCCCCGCCAGCACGCGCTCGCGGCCCACGATGTCGGCGAAGCGGCAGATGCGCTCCGCCACCAGCGCCGGGTGCTCGACGAAGTTCGAGACCGAATCGATCACGCCGGGGATCAGCACCTTGTCCTCCGGCAGGCCGCGCTCCTGGAACACGGCCCACTCGTGGGCGTGGCGCGGGTTCGCCGCCTCAAATGAAATTGCCTGCGGCTTCGCCTTCATCACCGTGTCGTAGATCGTATCCAGCGCGATGTCGCAGACGTGGGGCCCCTCGTAGTTGCCCCAGCAGAGGTGCAGCCGCGCGGCCTCGGCGGGCACATTCTCAAGCGAGGCGTTCAGCACCTCGATATTGCGCTCGGCCACGGCGACGAACTCCGCGTCGCTCTTGTCCTTGTGGATGCTGTGCCGGGTCATGGCGAGGTCGGGGCAGTCGAGCTGGATCACCAGGCCCGCCGCGTGGATCGCCTCGTACTCGGGTCTCATCATCTCGCAGAGCACGTCCAGGTAGGCGTCCTCGCTCGGGTAGTACTGGTTGGGCTGGAAGAACGCGATGACGCCGGGCGAGGCTGCGTTCATGAAGCCCTCGACCGCGCCGGCCGCCTCCAGCGCCGCGGCCATGTTGGCGAGGTCCTTCCTGAGCGGCGCCTCGTCCTTGATGCTGATCTCGCCGACACAGGGCGCGCGCCTCACCTGCGGCGCCTCGCCCATGGCGGCCACGCGCTGCACGTAGGCCGGGAACATCTCCATGTCCCGCGGCATCTTGCGCTCGCTGTCGCCCGCGAAGCCGTGCAGCCGCTCCGTGACGTAAGTGGAGTAGCCGCTCTTGCTCATCTCGCCGTCGGAGACGATGTCGACGCCTGCGTCCACCTGCCGGCGCACGACGTCCGCCACGGCGCTCACCATGCAGGCGTCGAAGGCGCCCTGGTCGGTGAGCGTCTCGTTCTCCTTGGCGAGCAGCATGTCGGAGACATCCTGCGGCCTCGGCAGGGAGCCCACATGCGTGGTGAGAATGCGTTCGGTGCTGAGCTTCATGCCGTCCTCCCTCCGTCCCTGTAACGGGACGGCCAACACGCCGGGACTATACGCGCTCGCCGGGTCTGCTGCGACCGCTCATGCCGGAGGCGGCATGTCGTCGCTGGGACGCTTGACCGGAATCCGGGGCGGGCGTAACCCATCGCCAGCAGACGGCGGAACTCAGGCGCATCATGGACGAGCAGCAACAACCTCTCGCGGAGAGCGACGAGAAGGGCGCCTTCCGCTTCTACGACAACCGCCAGAAGTACCTGCTATTCGTCAACACCTGCAGCGAGAAGTGGGTGGTCTCCGAACGCGCCGGGATGGAGCTCGGCCTGGTCCACCCCCGGCCGCCGGCGCTCCGGGTGTTCGACGCCGGCATGGGCGACGGCACCGTGCTCTCCGGGGTCATGCGGAACATGCACCGGCGCTTCCCGACGATGCCGTTCTACGTCGTCGGCAAGGAAATCTCGGTGGAGGACGTGCGCCTCTGCCTGGAGAAAATGCCCGACCGGTTGTTCGAGCATCCGGCGACGGTGCTGGTGGTCACCAACATGCACTACTCGGAGGCGCCATCGCTTCAGCCCCGCTCGATGCAGGCGGCGGCCACGCTGAACTGGATCGAGACGCCGCTATCCGGCAACACCTCCCACGAGTTCCACGAGCAGATCGCGGCGCTCCAGCCCACTCTGGCCGACACCTGGCGCGTGCGGCCGAGCCCGAAGACCGGCAATCCCCTCTACGTCCGGGCGTCGGTGCTGGTGCTCTATCGGGAAGACCACAAGTTCCTGCTCGACCCGGTGATCCCGCGCCCCGGCCGCGCCAGCGACGGCTACGACCTGGTTCTCGCCTCCCAGCCCTACCGGGCGCGCATGCCGGTCGACTTCAAGGTGAAGCGGGTGCTGGCCCCGCTCGCCCGCAGTCTGGCGCCGGGCGGCAGGCTGCTCTGCATCCAGTCCCACGGCGGCGATCCGGGGCTCGAGATCGTCCGTAAGATCTGGCCCGACGAGCAGCCCTTCCAGACCGACCGCCACCTGCTGCTCAAGGCGCTCAAGGAGGAGATCGGCAAGAGCCGGCGCGATCTCAGGTACAACGCCTACTCCGACAAGCGCGCGATCTTCCGCTACGACATGCACACGCTGCCGACCGAGATCGAAGGCTCCAGCATCGGCACGTCCACGCTGTTCGCCGCCTGGAACGCGGCGATCTACGTCGCGCAGATCGAGGACGCGCGGCTGGAGGGCGTGGTCGCCGACGGCTCCTATCTGGACGCCACGCGCAATGTGCTCAGCGAATACGGCGGGCTCTGGTTCTACGACGAATCCTTCGTCGTCTCCCGCCGCCGCGACTGAGGGCGCCGCCGGCCGCGCCGCCGGCTCACGTTCCGCCCGTGGCGACGTCGTTGGCGGGCGGTTCATAGAATGAGAAGTCCCGCGCGCCGAAGTCGCTCACCGTGGTGTCCTCCAGGCGGATGACGCCGCCGCCGTAACGCGTCAGGTCCATGACGGTCGCGCCTCCGACCGCCCTGAGCCTCACATCGCCGAAGCGCGCGACTCCCGCGATCTCCATCAGGTCGATCAGGTCTTCGCCGTGCATGAAGTCCGTGATCGTGTCGGCCCCGTGATGCGGCTCGAACACGAACACATCGGCGCCGGCACCGCCTGTGAGCGTGTCGTCGCCCTCGCCGCCCGCCAGCCAGTCGTCGCCGTTGCCGCCGACGAGAACGTCGTCGCCCGCGCCGCCGAAGAGGTCGTCGTCATCCTCGCCGCCGGCGAGCTCGTCATCGCCGTCCTCCGGTGAGTGCTCGCCGCTGCCGCCGATGAGGGTATCGTCTCCGGCGCCGCCCCAGAGGGTGTCGTAGCCCATGTCGCCGATGAGCACGTCGGCGCCTGCGCCGGCGACGATGAGGTCATTGCCGTCGCCCCCGCTCAGGACTTCGGCACGCGCGCTCCCGAAGAGAATATCATCGCCCTTCCCGCCCGCGACGACCCCGGGATCGCCTCCGCCCGTGCTGTCCTCTTGGTGGGCGGGGCCGCGCGGAGTGTCGTCCGCCACGATCTCGGCGAGCAGCGCCATGCCGATGAGCCCGGCGAAGACCGGCCACACCGCCGCCGAGACGCCGGCTCGTTCGGCCTTCGCTCTGCTTTGCCCACTGCTGCCCATGAAGTATTGGACGCGTAGGCCGGCGCCGAATCCCAATACCGTTTTCCTGGGTCCTCCATAGGATCGGAAGCGACCGGCATAGAGCCTCCTACGAGCGGGACATACCGAGCGTCGCTGCGGCGTGTCGGCGGCGCTGCGGTCTCACATGCCGTCGATTGGAGCCCCGTTGGCGGGCGGCTCGTAGAACACGAAGTCCGCCGCGTCGAAATCCTCGGCGGCGGCAGCACCCTCCAGCCGGATCGGGCCGCCGCCGCACGAGAGCGTTTCGCCTGCGCAAATTCCTGCAACGTCGCGCGGCAACGCGGGTGTATCCTCCGCTCGGATTCGCCGCCCCGAAGGGCTCCCGCCATGTCCTCTCCTGCCGTCGCCCAAGCTCCCTCACGCCACGCGGAGGCGGAGTGGGCCGCGCGTGTCGAGCTCGCCGCTCTGTTCCGCGAGGCGATCGCCGACCACGACATCGTCGTCTCGCACCACCACGGTTACTACGCCCTCGGCCGCTCGGCGGCGGAGGCCTTCTTCCGGGCGTGCTACCTGCGCCAGGCGTGCTCGGTGCAGGTGAAGGCGTCGGCAACCGCGGCGGGCGCGGGCGAGCACTTGCGCGAGATGGACCCGCAGCGAGTCGCGATGATCGAGGACCAGATGCGCGCCTCCGCCCACTACCGCTACGACGGCAGCACAGAGTGGGCCGCCCTCATGCGCAAGCTGGAGCGCACCTGCCCCGACTACCGGACGTGAGTGCTCAGCCGAGGGCGCAGATTGCGGCCTAGAGTCCTGTTTCTGAAGTTCGCACGACTTCAGGTTGGCCGTGTGGACTCCCCAGCTCGGCCACCTCTCTCGTCATGCCCGGACTTGTTCCGGGCATCCATGAGGGCCCGGGAACAGCGCGGATCGATGGCAGCGTAGCGATGTGGAAAGCACCTGCTCCCGGCCCGGCGCCAAATGGCTTCCATGTAAGTGTAGCCACCAAACATTCTGGAGGCTATTTGCGTGGCTTGGACTGAAATTTGTTCCAACGCAACCGCAGCGCCTCGATATGCGGATGCGCTTGAAGATGTGCAAGCGAAGAGCAACTTATTCTCAGCTGACCTAAGTCAAGACCTGGTATTGTAGCGACGCTCAGGCTGTCGGGCTCTATGCCAACAATGTCAGCGTCGAACATGCGATGATGCGTGGCACAAAGAACGATACCATTTCTAGGATCATCTGTACCCTGCTCTGCCTTTGGCACAATATGGGCTACGTCGAGAGCCACCTCAATATCGAGTCCACAAAACGCGCATTGCGTACCTTGTCTCTCAAGAACACTGCTTCTAAACTCTCGGGATCGCTCTTGTTCCTTAACTTCTCTAAGTCGTGCTACTGGCGTCCTCGACAAAGGATAAAATCCTTTCTCTTCCTTTTTTCCACCCACACTTTTACTAGACAATAATCTAGAAATGAATACGTCCTCATTTCCATATTTCGACTGCGCTATTCTGTCAGGGCCTAAACGCATCGTCTGGCCACGCATATAATAGTTGGGCTTGAAATCGAAATCAGCAACGAAATCCTCCCAATCGTATGATATCAGTTCTCCCTGCAGCAGCACAATAATAGGAAACCTCTGTTCACTTCAAATATGTTCGCTAAGATCATAGCACATGTCTGAGGTCTTGTGGATAGCTTGACCACAATACTGAAAATCTACACTCTCGAGAAGCATCAAGTAATCTCCGGTTATCATTTTGGAAAGCACCTTTTGTGCTCCCGAAGGAATGCCCCATATTTGGAATCCAGTAGGTGCCAGTTCTGTACATTTCCTTTGAATGTCAAACTGCTCATAAGAGCTCAGGTGCGTCACATATTCTTCGATGTGTTCAAACTTGAAACGCTTAAGGCCATCCGTCGGTGTTCCCAGACTGCGAGGAAAATCCCTCCGGGAAAGTTTCTCGCCAATGTGCTGATAATAGATTGTCATAGTGGTCTCCTCGCAAACAACGCAAAGGCGCCCCCCTACCCCGCAATCGACGTGCCGCCGTCCACCACAAAACTCTGGCCGGTGGTCCAGCGGCCGGCGTCGGAGGCCAGGTAGACCGCGATGCCCGCGATGTCGTCGGGCTCGCCGAGCCGACGCAGCGGCGTGCGCGCGATCCGCTCCGCCGCGCGCGCCTCGTCCTCCCAGAGCGCCCGCGCGAAGTCCGTGCGCACCAGCCCCGGCGTGATGGCGTTGACCCGGATGTTGTGCGGCCCGAGCTCCACCGCGAGGTTGCGCACGAGCTGCAGGTCCGCCGCCTTGGAGATGCAGTAGGCGCCGATGATGGCGGAGCCGATGGTGCCCCCGATCGAGGAGACGTAGATGATCGCGCCGTCCTTCCGCTCCCGCATCTCGTCCGCCACCAGCTGCGCGAGCCACAGGTTGGACTGCACGTTGGTCGCCATGATCTTGGCGAAGGCCTCGTCCGAGATGTCGGCGAACGAGCCGTAGTGCGGGTTGATCGCGGCGTTGGCGACGACGATGTCGATGGGCCCCCAGGCCCGGCGGGTCTCGTCCACCAGGCGTTCCAGCTCGGGCTTGCGCCCGACGTTGCAGGCGAGGCCGAGGACGGCGAGCCCCTCGTCGGCCAGCTCCCGCTCGGCCGCCGCAACGCGGCCTTCGTCCCGGCTGGAGACGACCACCCTTGCCCCGTGCTGCGCCAGCGCCCGCGCGATGGCCTTGCCGATGCCCTTGGTGGAGCCGGTGACGACGGCGGTCTTGCCGGTGAGGTCGAAGAGGGCGGACATGGCGGTCTACGACGCCTCCGGGCTAGGTAAGAGGGGCGGTCATGGCATAGTCTCGCGGCCGCGGAGTCTCCGGGCGATGCGGGGCGCGAGGATGACCGCTCCGCACGGGGCAGTCCAGAGCGACCTCCACTCGTGGCGCGGTGGCGGGTGCGGAGCGACGATCGAAGAGGAAAGGCCGAATGGCGAGAGCAGACTTCTCGTTTTTCTTCCCGTTCAGGGTGCGGTACTCGGAGATTGATGGGCAGATGCTCGTCTTCAACGCCCATTACCTCACCTACTTCGACACCGCGATCACCGAGTTTTTCCGCGCGCTCCCTTACGACTACCAGAGGCAGGTGGAGCGCAGGGGCGAGGACTACCACACGGTCAAGACCCTGGTGGAGTACTACGCGCCGATCCGCTTCGACGACGAGATCGAGGTCGGCGTGCGGGCCGCGCGCATCGGCCGCTCAAGCCTGACCTTCGGCCTGGAGATTCACCCCAAGGGGCGGGACGAACGCCTCGCCTCGGGCGAGGTGGTGTGGGTCAACACCGATCAGACCACGCATCGCCCGGCGCCGCTGCCGCCCGAGCTGGTGGAGAAGCTGCAGGCCTTCGAGGGGGAAGCGCCGCCGCCGGATTAGCGTTTGCCGCCGAAGCCGGCGCTCAGGTCGTCGCGCTCCAGCACGCCGCCCATGCCCTCGTGGGCCGGGCCGAAGAATGCGCCCGTCACGGTGCCGGCATCGCCGCCGGTCTGCACGAAGGTGTTGCCGCGCACCTCGATGGCGTAACGCAAGTCGCCGTCGTTCCACATGGTGCCCGTCCCCACGGCGCCTGGTGCCGCATCGGCCGTCCACTGCTCCAGCGCCGAGAAATCTGCCGTGCCCGCCAGCGTTGTCAGGTCGACCGAGAGAGCGGCGGCGCCGGCGACGGTCTCGGCTTGCGGCGTGAGGCCGATCAGGCGGCCGGACCAGCTGACGCTGCCGGAGAGTGCTGTGTTGTCCTCAAGATCGGTGTCGGGTGTCGGCCCAGTCGCCCAAGGTTGCGTGAGACCGTTCCTGAGCGCGGCGCCGAACGCGATCTCGCCGTCCTCGATGTCGAGCGCGCCACGCACGTGCAGGGAGGTGTCGGCCCAATCGCCCAGTTCGGTCGCGAAGTCGCCCGGCACGGTTCCGGGCTCCAGGCGGTCGTAAACCGCGAGCAGAGCCTCGCGGTCGAGCGGGTGCAGGATGTGCTCCGACAGCTCCTCGCTGCCGCCTCCCACCATGATCGTCCTCGGGAAGCGGCTCGGATCCACGTGGCCCCGGCCGAGCAGGTGAATGATCTCGTGCGCGATCACGCCGAGCCGCTCGAGCCCGTCCGTCCGAGTGTGATCCACGAACACCCGTCCCGCGGCGATCTCGATGCTGAAGGGCGCCGCCGGGTCGCCGGTCGGCATTAACGAATAACGTGGTTCCGCCAATCCGATGTCCTCGCCGTCCGGCGGCACGGCCTCCGTCGTCCAGTCCTCCTGCCGCGCGAACGTGACCAGGATTTCGCCCTCCGGAGCCTCGATCGCGCCGGCGGGGGCAGGGTCCGGGCTGAACCGGAGCTGCCAGTCCTGGGGCAGGGCCGCGTTGATCGCCTGAACCACGCGAACCGTCTCGTCGACCAGCGCTGGCGGCGTGCCATCGGCCACGTAAACGGTTGGTGGATCGGAGCGGAAGCGCAGGAGCGGGACCTCGATAATCGTATCGGCGGGCATGCCGTCCTCTTCTCCGGTCGGGGGCAGGGTGGTGTCCGCTTCCAGGTAGGCGATCAATTCGGCAGCACCGACGCCATCCTGCACCGAGCCGTGGAAGACCCTGGCATCGCCGTGACGGGCGGCCTGCGGCAGCGCGTCGGCCGGCGGCGCGACATCGGCACCCACATGGATCGCGTTCCCGAGCGCCAGGATGGGCGCCTGCCCCGCCTGAAGCGGCGTTTGCAGCGGCAGCGCGGGAACCTCCGGGGACCGCGCGTCATCGCTTCGGTGAATGCATGCGCCGAGCGTCAGCGCGACGCCCAGGCCGAGGTATGCGAGTGGGAGCTTCATGGGACCGCACCGTTGCGAGGCCGAACGTCGGGGCAGGGCGCTCCGACAGGCGAATCGAGACGCCGCTACGGTTCTACCCTAACCGGCTATCTGTTACAGGCGTATATCTATGCCCACCGGGCAGTGGTCGGAGCCGAGTTGGTCGGGCCAGATGAAGGCGCTCTCCACCCGCTTCATCGCCGCCGGCGAGGCCATCACGTAGTCGATCCGCCAGCCGACGTTGCGCTCGCGCGCGCCGCCCCGTTGCGTCCACCAACTATAGTGGTCCGGCTCGTCTTGGTGGAGCGCGCGAAAAGTGTCCACCCAGCCGGCCTCCAGCCAGCGGTCGATCTCGGCCCGCTCCACGGGCAGGAAGCCGCTGTTCTTGACGTTGGCCTTGGGCCTGGCGAGGTCGATCTCCCGGTGCGCGGTGTTGTAATCCCCGATCACCAGCACCGGGCAGCGTCGGCGCATGCGCTGCACCCGCTCGAAGACCGCGCGGTAGAAGTCGAGCTTGTAGGGGACCCGGCTGTTGTCCCGGTTCTTGCCGTCCCCCTTGGGGAAGTAGGCGTTGACCACCGCGAAGCGCCCCTGCTCGGTGCGGAAGTGGGCGGCGATGTAGCGGCCCTCGATGTCGAATTGGGCCTCGCCGAGGGCGGTCTCCACCCGCTCGGGCTCGAGCCTCGAATAGATGCCGACCCCGCTGTAGCCCCGGCGCTCGGCCGCGACGAACGCCGTGTGCCAGCCGGCGGGCGTGCGGGCCTCGTCGGGAATCTCCTCGTAGAGCGCGCGGACCTCCTGCACGCCGATGATGTCGGCCGGCGCGCGTTCCAAGAAGCCTGCGAACCCCTTCTTCACGCAGGCCCTGATCCCGTTGACGTTCCAACTCACCACGCGCATTGGCTGCTCCCGGGCCGGCTTTACGACGACTTGCCTATTCTGCGATAGGGTGGGCCGGCCGGCGCCAAGAGGCAACTGTGCCGGCAGTCGCAAGGGGGACTCATGGCAAAGCGGACGTTGCGGTCGCACCAATGGTTCGCCGAGACCGCTCCGCTGACGGGATGACGTCCCTTGCCCCCTTCCGTCGCCGCCGGCCCTGGGTCACGGCCGACCTCCAGACCATACGGAACGATTTACCGGGCAGGCTTCCAGGCGTTCCGGCGGACTCAGGCCGTCGCATCGAGATTCCGCTCAGCGACGGGAGCGGCGACCGCCTCGTCGCCCGCTACCATCCGGCGCGCGCATCGGCGCCGGCCGTGATCCTGGTGCCGGGGCTGACGGGTTGCGAGGCGAGCCGGCACGTTCTGCAAGCGGCAGGCGCCTGGACGGCAGACGGCGCGCCGGTGGTCCGCCTCAACCTCCGGGGCTCGCCGCCGGGCCGCTCTCTCGCCAAGGGTCACTACCATATGGACCGGGTGCAGGACCTCGCCGATGCCTGCCTCGCGGTGGGCGATCTCGACCCCGGCATCCGCCGCCACGGCGTGGTGATCGTGGGGTTCTCGCTCGGCGGTGCCCTCGCACTCCGCCTGGCCCAGTCACCTTGCTGCCCCGATCTGGTCAAGGCCGTGGTCACAGTGTCCGCACCCCTCGACCTCCCCGCGACGGCTGAGCGAATTGCCCGCCCCCGCAACCGCTTCTACGAACGCTGGCTGCTCGGGCGTCTCAAGCGCGAGACCGAGCCGATTTGGCGGCGGGCGCCTACGGACGTACGTGCGGCGGTTCAGGGCGCGCGACATATTCACGAATTCGACGATGCGCTCACCGCGAAGGAGGCCGGGTTTCGCGACGCGGCGGACTACTACGCCTCGTGCTCACCGATGAACGATATGGGCGGCCTCGGAATTCCTGCGCTCGTCATACACGCCGACGACGACCCCTGGGTTCCGCCGCCGTCCGTCACCGAACGCCCGCCGCTCTGCGTCGTCGTCACGCGCGGCGGCGGTCACGTCGGCTTTCACGGGAGAGGAAGCCGGATGCCCTGGTACGTGGGAGCCGCCGTGCGATTCCTGAAATCGCTCCCCAGATAGTGCCGGCCTGCCCTGCCTGACGCGGGCTTCCTTGCCCGCCCGTCGATTGGTCGCTACCGTTCGGTTGAAGGTGGGGGCTGCGCTCGCCCGGGTCCCACCCAAGAATAAGTGCGTCAGGAAGCCGCCGCGTCGCGGCCATGAGGCGAGCGAGAGGGAGGGACGATCCATGAGCAGACGGCTGGCTCAATTCTTAGGCATTGCTATCGTTGCCGGCGGGCTCGCCGGCGCCGGCGCCACAGCAGGGGCGGAGGAGCCCCGCCAGGGGGGCACCTTCGTGTGGGGCATGTCCAGCGAGATGAACATCCTGGACCCGCACGCCACCTGCAGCTGGTACACCACCAACGCCATTCACAACATGTTCGAAGGGCTGGTCATGCTCGATCTGGCCGATCCGGAGGCGAAGAGCGCGAAACTCAAGCCCGCCATCGCGGAATCCTGGGAGCGCTCCGAGGACGGCACGGTCTACACCTTCCAGATCAGGGAGAACGTGAGGTTCCACGACGGCACCAGCGTCGATGCCGAGGTGGTCAAGTGGAACTACGACCGCTTCTTCAACAAGGACGCGCCGCAGTTCTACGACACCGCCGCCGCGTTCATGGGCTACTACACGCGCTGGATGAAGTCGGTCGAGGTGACCGGCCCGATGGAGGTCACGATCACGCTGACCGAGCCCAACTACGAGTGGCTCCAGTTCGGCGTGCAGGCATGCGGCATGCCGATGATCATCAGTCCCACCCAGATCGAGCAGGTGGGCAACGACGGCTTCCCGCTGGCGCCGGTGGGCACCGGGCCCTTCAAGTTCGTGGAGCGCGAGCAGAACATCAAGGTGGTGCTGGAGCGCTTCGACGACTATTGGGGCCAGAACGCCTATATCGACACGTTGATCTTCCGCCCGCTCTCGGATCAGGCGTCGCGGCTCTCCGCCATGCGCGCGGGCGAGGTGCACATGATCAACGAGGCGCCGTGGGATGAGCTCGAAGGTCTCGAAGAAGAGGGCTTCGTGATCTCGACCAACGAGAACATCCCGTCGATCTGGCTGCTCTTCTTCAACCACAGGGACCCGATCATGTCTGACGTCCGGGTCCGCAAGGCGATCAACATGGCGATCAACCGCGAGGGGATCGCCCACGAAATCCTCAAGGACACCGGGCGGGCGGAATACGGCATGCTCTCGCCCGGCACCTTTGCCTATCAGCCCGGCTACGTGTCCGCGCCTTACGACCCCGAAGGCGCCAAGGCTCTGCTCGCCGAGGCCGGCTACGGCGACGGGCTCGCCATCGAGTTCGATATCTACGAGTACGGCTACAACGAGGTCTGGGAGAAGTGGATCCAGCGCGATCTCAAGAAGATCGGGATCGACGTCAAGCTCAACAAGATCGAGTGGATCACCTACCTCGGCAAGTGGGTCCAGGGCATGCCCGAGGGCCTGCACATGAACGAGGTCGGCTGGGGCTGGTCGGTTCCCTACTGGACCCAGGTCATGTCCCGCTGCGATTCGCAGCCGCCCAACGGCTTCAACGTCGGCTGGTACTGCAACCCGGAGGTGGACGCGCTGTTCAACCAGGCGCTTGCGGAGAAGGACGAAGCCAAGGCGGCGGCGCTCTATCAGCAGGCGAACGAGATCATCATGGGCCAGGACTTCGCCTATGCGCCCAAGTTCGTCTACTACAACCCGCTGGTGCTCCACCCCAGCGTGAAGGGCTTCGTGAACCCGCCGGAGAACTGGTACGACTTCTCTATCCTCTGGCTCGACGAAGAGTAGGGCGAGCACGCGTAAGCGTCTGAAGGGGAGCCCTCGACCGGGAGAGAAGACGATGAATCTCAAGGACTATGCCGCCCACGACGCCTTGGGCTTGGCCCAGCTTGTCAAGAACAAGGAGGTGACGGCGGAGGAGCTGCTGGACTGCGCGCTTCAAGCCAGCGAGGCGCTCAACGGCGATCTCAACGCCATCGTCCGTTCGATGGAGGCGGAAGCGCGCGCCGCCATTGCGGCGGGCGTGCCGGACGGCCCGTTCGAGGGCGTTCCCTTCCTGCTCAAGGACCTGACCCAGTCCTACGCCGGCGTGCCGACCGATTGCGGCAGCCGCTTCTTCAAGGGCTGGACCCGCGATTTCGACAGCGAGATGGTGGCGCGGTGGAAGCGCGCGGGCGCTGTGATCTTCGCCAAGACCAACACGCCGGAGGGCGGCTCCAGCGGCTCCACCGAGCCCGTGGCGAACGGTCCAACCCATAACCCGTGGAAGCTCGGCTACTCGCCCGGCGGCTCCAGCGGCGGCTCGGCCTCCGGGGTCGCCGCAGGCATCGCGCCGGCGGGCCACGCCAATGACGGCGGCGGGTCGATCCGTATCCCGGCGTCGGCCTGCGGCCTGGTCGGGCTCAAGCCCTCGCGCGGGCGCACGCCCAACGGCCCCGACTTCGGCGAGCTCTGGAACGGCATCGCGGTCGAGCACGTGGTGACGCGCACCGTGCGGGACTGCGCCGCCCTGCTCGACGCCACCGCCGGCCCCGGCGTCGGCGAGCCCTACTACGCGCCGCCGCCGGCCCGGCCCTTCCTCGACGAGGTGGGCGCCGATCCGGGCACGCTCAGGATCGGCATCTCCACGAAGGCGCCGTCGGGTACCGAGGTCGATGCCGACTGTGTCCGAGCGACGGAAGAAACCGCCAAGTTGCTGGAGGATTTGGGCCACGTTGTCGAACCGGCGGCGCCCAGCTTCGATGTCGAGACGATGTTCGACGGCTGGACCAAGATCTTCCAGGCCAACGAGGCCTGGGCCTTCGACGGCTATGCCGAAGCGACCGGCACGACCCCGTCCTCTGAGAACACCGAGGCCAACAACCTCCATCTGCTGGAGGAGGGGCGCAAGCTGAGCGGCGCCGATCTGGTGCAGGGGATCAGCGACGTTCACGCGACCACGCGCGACTTCGCGCAGTTCTACGAGGACTACGACATCTGGCTGACGCCGACCCTCGGCACCGCGCCGCCGCCGCACGGCCACCTCTTCGCCGACGACGATGCCGAGGTCTTCTTCGAGCGGCTGATGGCGTTCATCCCGTTCACGCCGATCTTCAACTGCACCGGCAATCCGGCGATCACGCTGCCGCTTAGTTGGAACGCGGACGGCCTCCCCATCGGCGTCCACTTCGGCGGCCGCATGGCCGACGAGTCGACGCTGTTCCGCCTCTCCGCGCAGCTCGAGGAAGCCCGGCCTTGGCGCAATCGGCGTCCAGCCACGAGCGTCTGGTCCCTCTAGCCAGGCCTGCCCAACGCAGCGGAACGGCGGCGTCGCGCTTGACCGGCTGCGCCTGACCCTATAGGGAACGCCGCGCCGGCGGAGCGGCGCAACGACGGGCGGCCGTG
>CBDCQT010000007.1:335000-352958 GCA_965220745.1 Alphaproteobacteria bacterium
CCGACGGTTCCGCCCGGCGGCCCGCGCTGCCGTCCGGGGCGCCGCTCCGTGCGGCCCAATCTGGCATCGTGCGCGACGGTGTTCTTCGATGACCTGGTGGTCATGGCGAGGGGCGAAGCACCCGATCCCATCCCGAACTCGGCCGTGAAAACCCTCAGCGCCGATGGTACTGCGTCTTAAGGCGTGGGAGAGTAGGTCGCCGCCAGGTCATCGAAGCACACCGTGGCCCGCGGTCCGCCAACCGTGAGCGCGCACAACCCGAGCAGCAGAGCCTCTTTCACGCATCCTGAGCCGAGCCATGACGCGGGGTGGAGCAGTCCGGTAGCTCGTCAGGCTCATAACCTGAAGGTCGCAGGTTCAAATCCTGCCCCCGCAACCACCAAAAACGGCGCTAACTCAATGAGTTGGCGTCGTTTCTCGTTTGCAGGCCTTTGCAATTCTGCCGTTGTGGCAAACTATTGGCAAACGTTTTGGATCAATCTCCAGTCCTCTCCAGACCGCTCAGGGCCGGAAACGACTCGGTGGAGCCGGCGAGGGGTGGCCCCGCCAACGCACCCGTCGTGTATTGTTTCTCTTCAGCGGTGTTGGCGGTATGACCGGGAGGCGAGACGGTAGATGCAGTCATTAGGAGGTGATCGTTGGGCGCCGATGCTTTCCTGAGCGAGGGACAGATCCTGACGGGGCCCCTGTTCAGCGAGCCGATGCGGGTCGAGACTGTTCGCCCGAACGGCTCCGGCGCCTGGGTCGCGGGGTTGGTCGGGCTGCAGTCGGAGCAGTTTCGCCGTGTCACACTGACCTCGGACGACATCGCCGCCCTTGAGATCGCAGACACCACGCTCTCTTACGATGGCGACGGACAGTTCTTGCGCCTCGGCCTCCAGGCTTGGTCGCTTGGCATCGCCTTTGAATTCGATCCCTACTTTGGGCTTTCGATTTCTCGTGTGGACCCCCTCCCGCATCAGCTTGAGGCCGTTTACGACCACCTGCTGAAGCTGCCTACGGTGCGGTTTCTGCTCGCTGACGACGCCGGTGCGGGCAAGACCATCATGGCGGGCTTGCTCGTGCGCGAACTCAAGCTCCGCGGACTCGCGGAACGGATCCTCGTGGTGTGCCCCGCCAACCTGGCTTTCCAGTGGCAGCGCGAGCTGAGGGAGAAGTTCGACGAGAAGTTCCTCGTTCTCAAGGGCGGTGACATCCGCGACCAGTTCGGTGTCAACCAGTGGCTGGAGCAGAATCAGGTCATCACGTCGCTCGACCTCGCGAAGCGGACCGACATCCTACCCGGGCTTCGCCAAGTGCACTGGGATATGGTGATTGTCGACGAAGCCCACCGCATGTCCTGGTCGCCTCCCGCCCGCAAGACGGCGCGCTATGCCCTTGGCGAGCTCCTGCGCGACAGCGCCGACCATGTTCTCCTGCTGACTGCCACGCCGCACAAGGGCGACCCGCAGAACTTCACGCTGTTCCTGCAACTGCTCGACCGGGATGCCTATGCCGACGTGACCTCCATCCGCGAGGCAATGAACCGCCGGAGGGCGCCCTTCTACCTGCGCCGCACCAAAGAGGCGATGGTCTATTTCCCGGAGCGGCAGACGGACGGAATGTGGGCGGCACGACCGGTCTTCACCAAACGCATTCCGCGCACGGCGGACTTCGCCATCGATGGCCCCGAGTTCGAGTTGTACCGAGAGGTCACGCGCTTTGTGAAGCGGCAGAGCGCTCGCGCCGCGGCCCGGGGTGACGACCCGAGGGCGCGGGCGGTCGGATTCCTGATGGCGCTCTATCAAAGGCGCCTCGCCTCCAGCACTCGTGCCTTGCGGCGTTCGCTCCAAAACCGGGCCAAGCGCTTAGGGGACGGCCTCGAGCGGGCGCGCAATTTGGCGCAGTCGGCCCCGCCCGATCTGCCCGATCCCGAGGAGCTTGAGGAGTTGGAGGATGCCGAGCGCGAGCGCCTCGAAGAACTTCTGGAAGCGATCACGCTGTCCGGCAACGCAGAGCAGGTGCGCGAGGAGATCACGGAGCTGAGACAGCTCGCGGACGACGCCGAGGCGGTCGAAGAATCTGGCGGCGAGGCGAAGCTCGACCGGCTGAAGGGCATTCTACGGAACGAGGGCTTCTTCGACCGACCCGACCAACGTCTTCTGCTGTTCACGGAGTTCAGGGACACCCTCGATTACCTGATGGACCGGCTGAGGGCCTGGGGCTTTAGTGTGGGCTGCATCCACGGCGGCATGAGGCCCGGCTCACGCGACGAATCGGGCACCCGGCTCCATGCCGAGCAGCAGTTCAGGGAAGGCGAAATCCAGGTTCTCGTCGCGACCGAGGCTGCCGGAGAAGGCATCAACCTCCAGTGCTGCCATATCCTCTTCAACTACGACATCCCCTGGAATCCGAACCGGCTGGAGCAGCGCATGGGCCGCATCCACCGCTACGGCCAGAGACAGGATTGCCTGATCTTCAACTTCGTCGCGACCAACACCATCGAAGGCCGGGTCCTTGAGCGCCTGATGGACAAGCTCCAGGAAATCCGCGATGCGCTGGACGACGACGCGGTATTCAATGTCGTCGGCGAGGTCCTCCCGGCCGCGCATGTCGAGCGCGTGCTGCGGGACTACTACGCGGGCGGGCTCGGCGACGCCGACCTTGAGGACCGGCTGCTGAAGGACGTGGACGAAGGCCATTTCCGTGCCATCTGCCAGACGGCTCTGGAAGGCCTCGCGTCCAGGAAGCTCAACCTCGACATGCTCGTCGAGCGCCGGGCCAGGGCGCGGGAGCGACGGGTCGTGCCGGAGACCATTGCACGATTCATCAAGGAATGCGCCGGGAACGCGGCGCTGACGCTGAAGCCAGTCGGGGGTCTGCCCCACGCGTTCGAACCGGGACGAACACCGACATCGCTGAAGAAGTACGAGCGCGAACCCGATTGGAAGCTACCGGAACTTGCCGCCCGCTACCCGCGCCTCTCGACGGACCGCGACACGGCGGAAGAGAACAACCTCGAATGGGTCACGCCCGGGCACCCGTTGTTCGAGGCGCTGCGCCGGTACGGCCTGGAGGCCGGCCGGGACGCGTTCGCCAGGGGCGCCTGCTTCCACTCCCTGAAACACGAAACTCCGGCGCGGCTCGATTTCTACCGAGCGCGGGCCGTGGACGGTCTCGGGCGCGTCGTCCGCGAAGGGCTCTTCGCCGTGGAGCTGACCGAAGACGGGGACCCGTGCCTCCGGGAGCCGGACATCCTCGGCAACTTCAGTCCGACCACGGCGCCGGGTGAAATGCCTGCGGTGGCCGTTATTCCGGAAGCCGCCGGATGGCTCAACTCGGAAGCGCTCACGCCCTTCCTGAGTGAGGTGCGGGCGGAGCGGCTGGCGGAAGTGGATCGCATCGCCGGGCATGTCGAGCTTTCCCTGACCGAGGTGCTGCAGCGCATCGACGAAGAGATCGGCCGCGCGGCCGAGGAGGTGGACAAGGGAACCGCCGGCGCGGAGGGGCGCCTCGCCCAGGCCGAGACCCGTCACGCCGAAGCGCTGGCGCGGCGCGAGCGCCGGCGCGAGGAGCTCGAACGGCAACGCGCCGTGACGCTGCAGGGGGTCGAGCGGCTGGCGAGTACCGTGGTCCTGCCCCACCCGGAGCGCGAGGCGCCGGAGGTCAGACGCCTGCGGCCGAACCCCGAGACCGAGATGACTGCCATGCGTGTGGTCATGGAGCACGAAGCGGCGCGCGGATGCCAGGTCCGCGACGTCCACGAGCAGGATCTCGGCTACGACGTGACCAGCCTCGATCCGCGGTCGGGCGAGCTGCGGCTGATCGAGGTGAAGGGGCTTGCAGCCGCTACGGGCACCATCCTGCTGACGCCGAACGAACGCCGCGTCGCCGAGGATCGCCGCGACTGCTACTGGCTCTATGTCGTGACCGGTTGCGCGAACGATCCGACGCTCCAGGAGCCGGTCAAGGACCCGGCTCGATTCCCCTGGCACGAGGTCAGCAAGGTGCAGCACTACTGGCTCCAAGTGGATGCGATGACGAAGCCGATGGCGCTCCGGGAGGACAGAACGCCCTTCGGAGGATCGGCGGAGTGATCCCGAAGGCATGCAGGCGGCTGGCGGAGGTGGACTTTCCGATCGCCGAAGTCTCGCGGCATGCGGCGCGAGAGAAGTCGATCCGCCACGGCCACCCCTCGACCCTCCATCTGTGGTGGGCGCGGCGACCGCTAGCGTCTTCGCGAGCAGTGCTGATGGCGCTGCTGCTGCCGGACCCGTGCGATGAGCACTGCCCTGAGGCGTTCAAGGCAGAGGCCCGGCGTATTCTGCTCGCCATGGACGGCAGGCCGCAGGGATGGGAGGCGGCGGTCGAGACCGACGAGGGGTTGCGGAAGACGATCCTGAAGTTCGTCGCCGACTTCGCCAACTGGGACAACGCCGCGAAGTCCCGCTATCTCGAAACGAGCCGGGCGCTGGTCAAGGCGGCGCACGGCACAGAGCCGCCGCTGGTGGTGGATCCGTTCGCCGGTGGCGGTTCGATCCCTTTGGAGGCGCTCAGGCTCGGCTGTGAGGCGTTCGCCAGCGACCTCAACCCGGTCGCCTGCCTGATCCTCAAGGTGATGTTGGAGGACATCCCGCGCCACGGGCCAGCGTTGGCGGAGGAATTGCGCAAGGCCGGTAAGGAGATCAAGGAAGCAGCGAAAAAGAAACTGGCCGACCTCTATCCCGCCGACCCGGACGGCGCGACCCCCATCGCTTATCTCTGGGCACGCACCGTGCGCTGCGAGGCGCCGGATTGCGGCGCGGAAATTCCGCTCATGCGCTCGTTCTGGCTCGCGAAGAAGGAGGTCTTCAAGAGAGAGCGCGGGCAACGGATCAAGGTGCGGGGCCGTCAGGCTCTCCGATACCGGGTGGAACGCCCCAAAAGCGCCCCGCCGCGGGTCGCGTTCGAGGTCTTCGAACCGAGCGCGGACCGGAATGTTCCCGCGGGAACCGTTACGCGCGCGAAGGCGGCCTGTCCGTGCTGCGGCGTCGTGCTACCGCCGGAGCGAGTGCGGGCGCAACTCACCGCCGAGCGGGGCGGCGCCGACGCGGTCTTCGACGACGACGGAAACCGTATCGGCGGAGCGCTGATGACGGCGGTGGTGACGCTCCGGTCAGATGAGCGCGGACGCCACTACCGGCTGCCGACGGATGCAGACTACGTGGCGGTGCGCAAGGCGCAAGCGCGGGCGACCCAGATTCTCGACGCGTGGGAACGGGGCGGTCGGCAAGGGCTTAGCCCGGCGCCGGACGAGCCGACCCCTGCCGGAGGCGGCTCAGGTGCCGGTCGTGCATTCAGCGTCCAGCGTTACGGCATGCTCCGATGGGGCGATCTGTTCACGGCGCGGCAGAAGGTTGCATTGATGGAGCTAAGCGAACGAGTGCGGAAGAGCTCAATCGACAAAGAGGTACTCGAAGGGGTCAGCTTGGCGCTATCGAAGTTGGCGGATTTCAACTCCGCGATAGCTCGGTGGGCCGCAGCGAGAGAAACGTCGGCAGCTACTTTTGGGCGGCAAGCTCTGCCGATGATTTGGGACTTCTGCGAAACGTGTCCAATGGGTGATTCGACGGGCTCCTTGGAAGGCGCCATTGCCTATGGAGCTGAGTTGACTCAAAGATTTTCGGGCGCACATGGCCAAGTTCATCAGGCTGCCGCCACTGAACACCCTCTCCCCGACCAAGCCGCCGGTATCTGGTTCATCGATCCTCCCTACTACGACGCCGTACCATACGCCGACCTTTCGGATTTTTTCCTCGTCTGGCTCAAACGTATCCTGCCAAATTATGCCTTATTGGAGGACCCGTTCGATCCCGATAACCCGCTCTCGCCCAAGATGTGGGAAATCGTGCAGGACGAAACAAGGCTGTGCGCTGACCGCCCCAAGGACCGCGCGTGGTTCGAGGAAATGATGGCAAAAGCCTTTGCAGAGGGCCGCCGCGTGCTCGATGAAGACGGAATTGGCTCGGTCGTCTTCGCGCACAAGACGACCGAAGGATGGGAGGCCCTGCTCTCGGGCATGATCCGGGGCGGCTGGACCATCACGGGGTCGTGGCCGATCGCCACCGAAAGACCCGGGCGACTGCGTTCCCAAGATTCCGCTGCTCTCGCCACCAGTGTCCACCTCGTCTGCCGTCCGCGTTCCGAGCATGCACCTGTCGGAGATTGGGCCGATGTCCTGCATGAATTGCCCGCCCGTGTTGAAGATTGGATGGAGCGGCTCCAAGGCGAAGGAATCCGGGGCGCCGACCTCGTGTTCGCGTGCGTAGGCCCCGCGCTGGAGATATTCAGCCGCTACCGCACCGTCGAGACCGCGGAGGGAAGTGAGGTCGGCCTTGCGGAATACCTGGAGAAGGTCTGGGAGGTCGTCGGCCGCGCGGCGCTCGGGCAGGTGCTCGGCACGGCCGAGGCGCGGGCGCGCAACGGTCTGGCCGGCGCGCTGGAAGAGGACGCTCGCCTGACCGCCCTGTTCCTTTGGACCTTTCAGAGCACAGAAGCGCCGACGGCGAACGGCGAGTCTAACGATGACGACGAGGAGGAGGAAGCGGCCAAGGCGTTGGCCAAGGGACTCGCACTTCCCTTTGACGTGGTGCGCCGTTTCGCCCAACCCATGGGCATCGACCTCGACCGTTGGACCGGGCGGATCGTCGGCCAGCACAAGGGCGTGGTGCGCTTGCTGCCGGTGGCCGAACGCGCCAAGGCCCTGTTCGGTGAGGACGGCACGCAGAACGCCGCAGACTGGATCGAGAGGGACCCAGACGCTGGCCTGCAACGGTCGCTGTTCCCAGAGCTCGACGCCGCGCCGAAGGCGGCCGGACGCGGGCGCGGCGGCACGGTCGTCCTCGACGGCGGCGCAGAACTTCAAACGTCTGACACAACCACGCTCGATCGCGTGCACGCGGCCATGCTGCTCCAATCCAGCGGCCACGCGGGTGCGCTTCGTGCGCTGATCGCGGCCGAGCAGGAGCGTGGCCCCGACTTCCTGCGCCTCGCCAACGCGCTCTCCGCCCTCTATCCGCGCGTCAGCCCGGAAAAGCGCCTTCTGGACGCCATGCTGCTGGCGGTGCCGAGGTGAGAACATGGCATCATCGAAATTGGCGAACCTCGGGAAACACGAACCATGGAGAAAGCCATGACTGGTGAAGCCGACTTGCTCGATCGCATCACCGTGCGCGCGGAGATATTCGGAGGCAAGCCCATCATCCGCGACATGCGGATCGCGGTGGAACATGTCCTCGGGATGCTGGCGGCAGGAGATACGGCGGAAACGATCCTCCGGGAGTATCCGGACCTGACGGCTGAAGACATTCAGGCTTGCCTGCTCCTTGCCCACCGCTCCATGTCGGGCGAGCATGTGCACGATCGCGTGCCCGTGCGAGAGGCTTCGTGAAGTTTCTCCTCGACGCGTGCGCGGCGTCGCGGACCTTGCAGGCATCGTTGACTCAGCTCGGACACGACGTTCTCTCCGCCCGGGACGAGCATTCGCGGGCTACGGATGAAGCATTGCTCGCTCTGGCATACAGAGAGCGCCGTGTTCTTGTCACCGAGGACAAGGACTTCGGCGAGCTGGTCTTCATGCGCCGCCTGCCGCATCCGTGCATCGTGCGGCTGGTCGAGTTGCGGGTTACGGAGAAGGTGGAGGCGATGCGGGACTTGATCGACCATCATGGGGACGCGATGCGCGAGGGCGCCATCATCGTGGTGACCAGGACGCGAGTGCGGATACGGTCGACCGGATACAGTGGGCGGGACGATGGTTGAGGTTCCCTGGTACAAGATCGTCACGCCGCGACGGGAAGTCCGCGAGGGCCGCTCGTTCAGCCCGGATGAGTTCGCCATCGCGCTGGAACAGGTGGTCGCCGGGAACGCGCCCGAGGACTACCGCGATCCGGCGCAGTTCTTCTCCCGCACCTGCTTCACCCGCGCGTTGAAGGACCATTCCGGCATGGTGCTGCGGCGCCTTGCCGGCAGGACGGAGAACACGGCCCCGGTTCTCACACTCGTCACCCAGTTCGGCGGCGGCAAGACGCACACCCTGACCTCGCTCTATCATCTCGCCAACACCGGGCCCAAAGCCGCCGACCTTCCCGGGGTTACTGATCTTCTCGCCGCGGCGGATATGCCGGCCGCACCTGCCGCACGTGTCGGGGTATTCGTCGGCAACGCTTGGGACCCGTCGGACGGCCGGGAGACGCCTTGGATCGATCTGGCGCGCCAACTCGCGGGCGATCGCGGCGTCGCTGCGCTCGGCACCGCCGCGCGCACCACGCCTCCGGGGACCGAGGCGCTGGCCAGGATGTTCGCCGCTGCGGACGCGCCGGTGCTGCTGCTCTTCGACGAAGTGCTGAACTTCGTCAACCGCCATCGCGGCATGGCCGAGAGCTTTCACGCATTTATTCAGAATCTGACCGTCGCCGTCACCGGAGCCACGGGTGCGGCGGCGGTCATCAGCCTGCCGCGCAGCCAGGTCGAGATGACCGACTGGGATCAGGAATGGCAGAGTAGAATCACCAAGGTGGTGCGCCGCGTTGCGCGCGATCTCATCGCAAACGACGAGGCCGAAATCGGAGAGGTGGTACGCCGTCGGCTGTTCGAGGACCTGGGCGACGAGAAGCGCCGCCGTAAGATCGCTAGGGCCTACGCGGACTGGTGCTTCGAGCGGACCGCGCGGCTTCCGCCCGAGTGGCTGGCGGTGGATACCGCGACCAAAGGCGCCAAGGCTCGTGACTTCCTGCGGGAGCGGTTCGAGGCGTGCTATCCCTTCCACCCCTCGACGCTATCCGTCTTCCGGCGGAAATGGAGCGCGCTGACCCAGTTCCAGCAGACCCGCGGCACGCTGGCGATGCTGGCACAGTGGATTTCTTGGGCCGCGCGCGAGCAGTTCCAGCAGGCGCGGACCGAACCGCTGATCACGCTCGGGTCCGCGCCGCTGCATGTGCCCGAATTCCGCGCCGTGATTCTGGGTCAGTTGGGCGAGGCCCGGCTTGATGTCGCTATCGACGCCGATCTCGCGGGGCCGACCGCGCACGCCAGGGCTCTCGACGTGGACACAAAGGGGCCGCTGAAGGATATCCACCGGCGAGTCGGCGCCGCGATCCTGTTCGAGTCCTCGGGCGGACAGGTGGACAAGGTGGCGCATCTGCCGGAGTTGCGCTTCGCGATCGGCGAACCGGCCGTCGAGACCACGACCGTGGACAGTGCCGCGGCGGCCCTGGAAGGCGCTGGTTTCTTCATCCGCAAGGTCGGGACGGACGGATTCCGTATCCACCACCAAGCGACGCTGAAGAAAGTCGTCAGCGACCGACGCGCCTCACTCGACGAGGAGACGGAAATCAGACCAGCGATTCGAAAGCTGGTCGAGAGCGAGTTCGCCCGTGGCGCGACCCTGCCTGTCATTCCCTTTCCGGAGGACGGCGCGGCCGTTCAGGACTCGCCGCGCCTGACGCTCATCATCGTCAATCCCGAGATGGAGTGGGGGGACGGCAGCGCCATTGAACTCGTCGGACTTTGGACCAGGGAGCGAGGGACGACGCGGAGGCTTTATCCGGGTTCGCTGGTCTGGTGTGCGAAGAAGCCTGGACGGGAATTGCGGGACCGGGTGGAGCTGTGGCTTGCCTGGCGGCGGGTAGAGCGCGAGGTGGCGGAAGGTGTGCTCGGCGCGGAGTTCGACCGTGCCGACCGCGCGGAGCTTCGCACGAAGGTCAGGGACGCCGAGGGCGCGGCCAGGGACGAAGTGTGGGGCGGTTACCGTTTCGTGGCCCTTGCGGACAGGAAGGCCGAAAGCGGTCTCAAGATCATCGATCTTGGAGCCGGTCACAGCAGCGCCAGCGAAACGCTCTGCGGTCGCGTCATCGGCGCTCTGAAGACCGAGGCCCTACTCAACGAGTCCGTCGGCGCCGGCTATCTGGACCGGCACTGGCCACCAGCGTTCAAGGACACCGGAGCATGGCCGCTCAAGGGCTTGCGCCAGAGCTTTCTCGACGGGTCGCTGACACGGCTTACCGATCCCGATGCGGTGCTTCGCCGGAAGATTGTCGAGTTTGTGGAAAGCGGCTCCTTCGGCTTGGCCTCCGGGACCGGCGACGGCGGCGGATACGAGCGGTTGTGGTTCGCCGAAACGGTCGGAGCGGAGGAAGTGGCGTTCGAGGCCAGCGTCTTCCTGCTTACTAGAGAGGAGGCTGAGGCACTTCGAAAGACGCCGGAAGAAGATCGGCCGCGCGCGGAACCTTCACCGGAGCCCGATCCGGAAGCCACCCCAAAACCTGAATCGGGTCCCACCCCTAAGCCGGACTCGGGGAACAACACGGCGACGCTTCGCCTGACCGGAACCGTGCCGCCGGAAATCTGGAACCGCCTCGGTACGAAGGTCCTGCCCAAACTCCGGTCTGGGGACGGCCTCCGTGTCGGAATTGACTTTTTTGTGAGTGTCGACGTTACGCGCGTCGCGGCGATGGAGGCCGAACTCCGGCAGATCCTGGACGAACTCGATCTGGGCGACCGCGTCCGTCTAGAATATTCGTAATGTCGGGATCGTCGGAAGGCAGCATCAGGAAACGTTGCGACCACGGTCCACGAAGAATAGCCAGTCTGCGATCCGGTCGCAGATGGTGCAGGCGACATCAACGCGCGAGCTTGGTAAAGGGCAAGTCCCAAGGCCGTCAACTGTCTTCGTGAGCCTTGTCAGCCTCTCGCGCGTTGCGCGCAATGACCCGCCTCTTCAGTCGTTCGCGAGCGCGGGGGTCCGCCAACGTCTTCCGGTCCGCTTGGTCGGCTTCGGCAATCGCTTGCCGCCAGAGAGGGGACCGAGACCCCGGCGTCACTTCGACGCGCCATGTGCCGTCCTCTTTGAGTATCCATGGCGCGTGTCGGGTATCCACACCCTGTCCGTCTGTGATCCAGGATATTTCGACTCCGTACCCGACCATATTGAATCCTCGTCGCCTCCGATCGCGCATCGGATAGGGCACGGTCATCACGGCGTTTCTGTCGATTGGATGTGCCTCCAGGAATCGAAGGAGAACGGGGAATTCCTCCTCACCTCCTGGGTCGCCGGCTCGCAAAAGCTCTGTCAGCCTAGCAAGTCGAGAGCCAAGATCCACGCGGCGCATCATTGGGCTTTGTGTGACCGCACAGCGCCAAAGCATCGAGAGCAAGAAGAGCTTCAGGCTCGCGTAGTCGAGGCCCTCCCACTGGACCACTAAGTCCAGCGCCCGAGGCTGGTACCGGTTGAAACTTGCGAGGAATCGACCGCCGACACGTTCATATCGGCTGAATTGATTCTCGCACCTGGAGCACAGCATGTATTCCTTGATGTGACCAGGTCGCGGTCGGCTCTCTCCGCCACCTGTTCGGTGGGGCATGATCCCGGGTGCAAGTCGTTGCATGGACCGAAACATCAGCTTCGGTATGACGTGCGAATGCTGGAGCTGAGCTTCAACCCCGCATAGTCGGCATTCCTCGAATACATCCATTCGATCTCGTGACTTTTCGCCCTCCATTTCGTCTCGATCCTTACCGTCCTCGACTTCGTCCAATTACTTGGTTCCCAGACAATATCCGCGACACGCCCGTATACATGGCACGCGCCCGGAATATCCTGATCGTCAACGACAAGGCACATCACGCATGCCGTGTCCCGGCCCGGGCCAAGGTCAGGGGCGTCGCGAGGGGCGCCATCGAGGAAGGGACCAAGTGGATAGGCGGGCTGGATTGAATCCTCCGGGCGCGCGCCATTCTCGCCTGCTACGACTTCTCCGCCACGCCGTTCGCGCCGTCGAGCAAGCGGAGTATCGAAAGTGCCCGGCGACATTCGGCATATCCTCGCGTGGCACACGGGGACTATAGGTGTTTGATCTCTGCGCACCGGACTCCAAGGGGACCGTTGCCCGCCTTGGGCAACCCTACATGCGCATGCTTCTGACCTGGTGTCGCCCCTTGCGCCGCTGCCACCGGGCGGCCTTCCGCGCCTCCCTCCGCTCGATCTGCCGCCTGTGTAGCTCGCGCAGCTTCTCCGGGTTGTCGAGGAGTTGGGCGATGCGCTCCTCCCTCCGGTGGGGATCGTCGCCCTTGCGCTCGGGCACCAGGGCCTCCGCCATCCGGCGGTCGTCGTCGGCCAGCACCTTGCGCGCGACCGTGAGCGTGGATTGGAGGCCGAGGAGCGTCGGGCCCTGGAGGTGGATGCCGTAGCGCATCCGGTCGGCGAGCACGCGTTCTGCGGCGTCCACGGCCTTCTCGGTGTCCCGCCTCCACGGATCGTAGGCCTTGCGGTCCACGAAGGCCCGCTCGTCTCGCGACCACTCGGAGCCCGGCACTTCGCGGCGGCTGGCCAGCCGGTCCGACAAGGCAGTGCTGCGGTCCACGATGCGGTCACGTGCTCTCTCCGCCGCGTCGAGCGTGCGGATCATGCTGTCGATCTCCGAGCGGACCTCTTCGGGCATGTACGGATCGTCACGGGCAGCAGTCTTCAACTCACTGCGCAGCATGTGGTACTCGCCAGTGTAAATGACGTGGACGCCCTGCTTCTCCGCACGGTCCACCAGCCGGTTCCATTGCTCCCTGAGTCCCCGCCAGCGTTCGAGCGAGGCCTGCGTCTCGGCTTCGATCCTCGCCCGCCTTTCGCTCTCCGCCAGGCGCCCGTCCCAGTCGTAGACCTGGCGAAACCGCCAGAGCAGCCCGTCGGCACGCGTGCCCTCGTCGTCGTCGGCCGACGCCGGGTCCGGCTGCACCGCCGCGCCGGCGTCCGCCGCGAACCTGAGGCGGTCCAGCTGCCGGCTCAACCGTTGCCGCTCGCGCGCCTCCTGCCGGGCCTCCGCCAGCTCCCGGTCGTCCTCGCGGATGGCCTCGCCGAGACCGGAGACCCGCTCCTCTGCAAGCCTCCGGACCGAGGAGACGCGGTCGAGATGGGGAGCGCAGATGCGGTCGGCGAGGATCGCCTTGCCCTCCCGCAGGAGGCGGTCGGCCGTCCCTCGCCAAGTGCCGTAATCGGGGGTTTGCGTGATCGTCACGCCGCGCTCGTCCGCAGACTTTTCCAGGGCGTTGCGCCGGTTCCCATGCCGCCCGGTGGCATCGAGGAAGTCCTCGACCCGTTTGCGTGCCGCGACCTGGCGTCCGTGGTTCTCCAGCAACGGGACCAGCGACTCCCGCCTGTCGGCCGGGACGTCCGGGTTCTCCGTGAGCTCCCGGATGCGGGGAATCAATTCCGAATAGCCCTCCATGTAGAACGCGACCGCGCCCTGACCTGCCCCCGTCGACTGGTCCAGGTCGAATGTTAGTGCATCGCGGGTTCCTCGGCCAAGCTGGGTGGCCGGCGGAGCGTAGCGGAGCCGGGCGGCCAGCTTGGCATGATGATCGTCTCCGGGGCGGGCGGCCGGTATCCCAGGCTGCCGTGTGGGCGCACGGCGTTGTAATGGCACCGCCACGATTCGATGAGAACCTGGGCTTCCTTCAGGGTGTAGAAGATCTCCCCGTTCAGGAGCTCGTCGCGCAGCCGCGCATTGAAGCTCTCGATGTAGCCGTTCTCCCAGGGTGAGCCCGGCTCGATGAAGGCGGTGCGGGCGCTGACCGCAGCGATCCACCGCCTGACGGCCTCGGCGACGAACTCCGGACCGTTGTCGGAACGGATCCAGGTCGGAATGCCGCGCAGGATGAACAGGTCGGTCAGCACATCGATGACGTCGATCGAGGAAAGCCTCCTGCGCACCCGGATGACCAGGCTCTCGCGGGTGAACTCGTCCAGGACGTTGAGCATGCGGAAGGCCCTGCCGTCATACGTCCGGTGATGGACGAAGTCGTAGGACCAGACGTGATCCGCCCTCTCGGCGCGCAGCCGGATGCAGGAGCCGTCATTGAGCCAAAGCCGGCCCCGCTTCGGTTGCTTGCCGGGCACCTTCAGCCCCTCGCGCCGCCACAAGCGCTCGATCCGCTTGTCGTTGACCTGCCAGCCGGCATCGCGAAGCAGGGCCGCGATGCGGCGATAGCCGTAACGGCCGTACTGGCGGGCCAGCTCGATCATGTACGCGACCAGGCGGTCCTCGTCGTCGCGGCCGCGCGGGATGCGGCGCTGGGTCGAGCGGTGCTGCCCCAGCACCCGGCAAGCGCGGCGTTCCGAGACCCCGAGCCGGTCACAGACATGATCGATGCACTGGCGCCGGCGCGAGGGGCTTAGAAGTTTCCCCCTGCGGCCTCTTTGAGAATCTGCTTGTCCAGCGTCAGATCGGAGACCGCACGGCGCAGCCGCTCGTTCTCCTTCTCGAGCTCCTTCAAACGGCGGAGCTGATCGCCGCTCATCCCGGCATACTCCTTGCGCCAGCGGTAGAAGGTAACCTCGCTGATCCCAAGCTCGCGGATCGCGTCCGCCATCGACATGCCCTGGCCGTTCAGAACCTCAGCCCGCCGCAGCAGGCTCACGATCTCCTCGGGCTTGTAACGCTTCCTTGCCATCGTCGGTCCTCCTCTTTCCATAACCTAAGGGTGGACCAACTCGATGGGGGAGGATCAACGGTAGATCCAGAAGGCCAGACAATTTCCTTGATATTGAGTTTGTATGATCGAGAGTATAGCAGCTTTGGAAGCATGATAAAGGACTTTGTACGGACGATAGTGTTTCCTTCCGTGGCGGATTATATACCGAGCAGTAGGCGACAAGGCGCCGAAGAATTTTTGAGAGCGATTCGGAAACCGCGAGAGGTGTTTGAAATCGAAGACACGGACCTGGGTAGTCTGCCGGCGATTTGGGCAGACTATAAGGATGGTCGAATCACGATGAGCGAAGCGGTCGAGCGTTCATTATCGGCAGTCTCTCAGGATATTCAGGTTGTGGAGAGCGAGAGCGCTGCAAGGATCGCGGACGTAGTACCGGATGTCATTTCCAATATACAGACCTTTCGAAAAGCTCTCCCCGAGGCGAATGTTACCACTTTGGAAGCGTTGCCTGCGATTACAAGGCTGGAGATTTCCAGCAATGCCAAAATACTAACTATTGGAAATAAGGAAGTGCCGCTGCAAAGTTATCGTTGTTTTTTGTCGATTACAGAAGATGCTAGGGAACAGAGGGGAGACTTCTTCTTACAGCCTCATAAGACGTCCGTGGTATGGGGTGGTCAGAAAGTTTGGTTTATCTTTCAGCATCACTCCGGCCGATTTTCACTATATTACGATTTGTGGAGTCGGGAGTCTGATTTGTTGGAGGCGGGCGGAGGTCCGTTCCCAACCTGCACTATAGTCTTGAGGGATCGGATATACGTTCCAATTCCCCAGATGATACAAGCCAGATTTATTCCTACAGCCGGAGAAAGAAAGCGTTTTGAGGTTCGGCATGATATTTTGCGAGTTAGAGGTGACGAGTAGAGCCAAGGGGGGTAGGGCGGCGGAGTCGAGGAGCCAGAAAAAGTGCTTGTCAGACTATTGAAAAGCTTGCGGAGGCGAGAGGAATCAGTGTGTAACAAGTGATCTGCTCAGGGGTCGTTAGTTCGGCGAGAATTTGACTAGGTTATTCGCGCAGCAGGCCCTGGGTGACTTCGGCCAGATGGTCCTCGATGCCTTCGAACGCCAGATCGTTCAGGAATTGCCGCCGCCAAAGCAGACGTCGATCTGCATCGCTGAGTTGCGCGACGTTGCAAGCGTCTTCCCAGTTTGCACGGACAATAGCAATCTGGTGCCTCATGATCGCTAGCGCGTGCTCATCCGTGAGTAGAAACTTATTGGCTGCGGCGAGGCACAGTGATAGTTGGCTACGGCGCTCGTGCGCATGGATTTGCATGGCCTGGGAAGCTTCGCGCCCTGTCCGGGATTGCGGACAAATGTCAAAGGCCGGCGTCAGAGTAAGGCTGTCGCCATCCCAGAAGGCATTATGGTTTCGTGCATGGTCATCTGTGTTGCCGACAAGGATGTTAAAGGTCATGCGCGCAAAGAGCTCCCTCAGCGTCTCAGCCGGGTCGGTAAAGCGGGCTCGAACGATGTCAGCGAGTGTTTCATAAGACGCGTGGGCGGCCATACGCTCGTCGAGACCGAGCAGGGTCAGGGCCGAAACAATGGCGCGCCGCTTCCAGCCGCCCTCCGCCGGTTCCCGGTCGAAGCGCCGGACTAGCAAGACATCCTTGTTCATCGCCCGATCGAGCTTGACCGGCGCCACGTTCAGACCGGCGGTTTCCGCAAGACGCATTGCGATGAATTCAGCCTTTACTACGCCGTAGGTGTCGGTCGACGAAGAGAATTTCGCGACGTACTTTGTGTTGCCTTCCCGTATGAGCGCCTTCGGCCTCGCCCCTCCAATTGCCGTGCCGTGCTGCAATGCTTCGGCCAAGTCCTGCGCGAGTGGCAAGCCCCGGTCGACGTGGTCAGCGGAGTGCAGCAAGCGGTCGAGCGTTTCGTTTTCAGCCTCGCGGGGAACGTATTCTATCGGAGACGCTTGGAAGTCGAGCGCCCCGACTCGGTCAGAGCCCGATTGAAGCATGAACGTGAGTTCGTCCAGATCTACGATTTGTTCCGCCTGGCCACGGCCACCGGTGAGGCGATGTATGATCACCCGACGCCCCCAGGCGTCAGGTGAGGCATCGCGAAGGGAATTTGCGATCTCAAGCGGTGGTTCGGGTTCGATGACGCCGCGATGCAGTGGCAGTTCGGGCGCGTAGATCGGAATCGCATTTTCTCTGGCAAGATACGAGCGGCCGTACGTGAAGACGAAGTGACCGTCCTCCGCGTGGACGCGGCCCGTGACCACTGGTGTGGTCTCGCCGGGCAGCCATATCCAGACGAACACCTCCCGGAGAGGGACCGAGTCAGAAGTCATCGTCGGCCTCGCGACGGGATTTGCGAATGGAACCCGGCATCAAGGCGAGCTGGTCATCCGTCCGCTCAATTTGCGGTGTGAGGGTGTTTGCCTCTGGGACGAACAGATGTACACCTGTAAGAGTTGCTGCTTCGAGCACGAGGCCGATCGCGACCGAGGGACTGCCCTGCTCAATGAGCTGCAACGTACTCCTGGCAATGCCGATGCGCGCCGCGAGATCGAGTTCGGACATGCGTCGCCGTTTCCGGGCAAGCTTGATCTGCTTGCCTAGGAGGAGCAGCGCCTCTTCGGTGAGGTGTGAGTAGGTACGGGGTGTGCTTGGCATCGGAGCAACATTTTGACTGAATGGTCGGTCATAAAGATAGTCATGACCGTAATGCCGGTCAATCATGATTTTGTGAGGTTAGCGATTAGGACCGTCTGATCCCACTCCGGGTATTATGAAGCTCCGTCCAAAGCCAGGGTATCCTCAGAGAGGGCGGGGCGCCTCACTTCCGCGACTGTTCCACAGGCTCGCCTTGGTCGCTGAAGAGATTTCCCCCGATGCTCTCCGTGATGCGAGACGCGGCAGTCTGCATTGAGTCCCGGGCAAGATGGGCGTAGCGGGCTGTAGTCTGCACCTGGGTGTGCCCGAGGAGCTTTCCGATCATGGTCAGGCTCTCGCCGAGCGCCAGCGCCCTGCTCGCAAAGCTGTGCCTGAGGTCATGAATTCTCACATCCTCCAGGTCAGCGCGCTTGCGGATGCGCCGCCAGGGGCGCTGAAGGTCGGTGAGGTGAGTACCCGGATTCCTGCCCGCGATCACCCACGGATTGTCATCCTCGCGGGGAAGGGCTGAAAGAACCGCACGAGCCTCCGGTCCCAGCGGCACCACCCTTCCGCCCGTCTTGGCGTCAAGGAGCTCGATGCAGTCTCCCTTCACGTTCTCCCACTGCAGGTCGCGGATCTCCGACATCCGGCAGCCCGTCAAGAGCAGCAGCCGGAACGCCGCGACCGCGGATGGCATCTCTTCCTCCGCCTCGCGCAATACCTCGCCAAGGCGCGCAACCTCCTCCTCGGACAGGAACCGCTCGCGCTGGTGCTCCTTGTAGCGCTTCACGTGCCGGCACGGGTTGGAGCCATCCTGCCGCCAGCCCCATACCTCCGCGAGGTTGAA
>CBDCQT010000008.1:0-26244 GCA_965220745.1 Alphaproteobacteria bacterium
TCGGTGTTCGCGTCCATCAGTAACCGGGGACCGGCGTGAAGGGACACGGAGGCTTCGTCGAAGGCGGAGCCGGAATGCTCCCGGCGCAGAATATTGGCACCCGAGCGCAGGCGGGTCCGGTCGTTCATCGGGTACTGGTATTCGGCACCGCCCCACAGCACGAGGCCGACGCCCGAAGTGGTGAGCTGAGCCGCGTCCCGCGTGAAGGGCAGGCCGTAGATGGTGATGATCCGCTCGTCGGAGCCTGCGCCGATGTTGGTGTCGGGGGCAAGGGCGAAGCCGGCGTTGTAGCTCCCAGCGCTTGCGGGCGCGGATATCCGAAAGGAACGCGTGAATGTTGGCGGCGACCTCCGGGGGCACCCCGCCGGCAAGGACCGCCTCGAAGTGCCGGCGGGCGAGGGAGTCCTCCCCCTTGAGATAGAAGGAGCGGGCCAGCTCCAGGCGGACGCGAACGAGGCCGGGGTCGACCACCAGCATCCGGCGGAGGACGGCGATCGCCTTGTCGAGCAGCTTGTCCCGCCGGTCGCCTTCGGCCGCCACGGCGGCCTCGATCGCCTGCATGCCATCGCGAAACATGCTGCTGAGATCCTGCGCTGCGGCGGGGAGGGGAAGGCCGAACACCAAAACCACAGCGGCCAGGAAACTTCGTATCGAAACTCCTCCTGATGCCCTCCCCTGAATGCCCCTGCCGCTTGCACGCGCCGAGGTCGGCATGGTGCTCGTCGCCGGTGCGCGCTCAGTCAATCACTGGGGGGTGGCGGCAAAGGCTCCGGCCAGCGAGGCACTCGTGCCCGTGGCATCGAACCAGCCAGCCACGCCCGCGAGGTCGACCACCGGGTACTGGTTCGCCGGGTATTTGGTGCGGTCACTGAGCACCGCGTTGTCGTGGCCGTAGAAGTTGGCGCCCCACGAACCTGCCACCGGCAGGCCGCCGATGTTCGCCACGGTGATTCCGCTGGCATCATCGGCGTTATCGGCCAGAGTTATATCGACGGGCATACCGACATTTGCAGGGCTTCCTCCCCCGCCCAACGTAACCCCCCAGCCTTCCAGGAGGCGGCCGTCTTCGTGGAACCCGGTGATGCTGCCACTAAGGGTGCCAGCGGCGTCAGCGGCACCAAAATCAACGTTCAAGGTGGCGGTCGCGGTGAAGTCGCCGATCTTGGCGTTCTGCCCGCCGACCTGCCCCTGCGTGACGTATCTGCCGACCGCGCCGCCGCGAAACGTCGCTGAGCCGGTAAGTTGGTTGAAGTTGACCAAGTTGGTTGAACCCGATTCGGCTCCACCGCCTGCAACGTACCTGAAGTTGTAAGTCGTCCCACTGATGTTGTCCGGGATGGAGGACCAGATGCCGAAGTAGAGGAATGCATCGTCCTGATCCAGCGGCACGCCGGAAGCAATACTGCGAGGCTTGAAGGTCCAGTTGCTTGGCGTCGTAAAGGTTGGCTGCCCTTGGCTAAATGTGACATGAGTGGCGATGTGCGCGTTGATCTCGGCGCTGGTGGGGGCGTCGCCGCTACCAACGTCAGATGCAGCGCAGCCGGTGGCACAAGTGAACGAGCCACCCGCGCCGTCGAAGCTGCCGCTTACCGTAAGCTCCGTGACGTTGGTAGTGGTAGTACCCGCCGGAGTTTCGGTTGTGGCTTGTGCCGAGCGGCCCGTCGCAAGCGATGCGTGGTCGGATATTGTGGATATATCCGGAATTGACACACCATACCGCTTCCAGAACGCCCTGGTGCTGGGCGCCTGGATGTTGGTGTAGAGGTCGACGGTTTCGTCGGTGAGTGTGTCAGCCGTTCCGGTCTGGCCGGTGAACCTGGCGCTGCGCCAGCCGCCGGGAACGGGGGGTGCCGCAGAGCCAGAGGTCAGAGTCCCCGAAGGCCTGAATGTGAGGCTGCTTCCGTGCGGCCACGAGACGGTTACCGGCCCTTGCTCATCCGCACCACCTGTCCCCAGGTCCAGCACAGCGCCAAACGAGCTGGCGCGGGCCCTGAATTCCGCTTGTTCGGCCTCGGTCAGCTTCTGCTGCGCCTCGTCGCGATCCCCTATGGCCTCGTCGCGATCCTCTACGGCCTCGTCCCGGTCCTCTACGGCCTCGTCCCGGTCCTCTATGGCCTCGTCCCGGTCCTCTATGGCCTCGTCCCGGTCCTCTATGGCCTCGTCCCGGTCCTCTATGGCCTCGTCCCGGTCCTCTACGGCCTCGTCGCGCACCCGCTCGGCTTCTTCCAGCTGCTCTTGGAGAGCCTCCTCCTCGGCCTTGGTCAGGCCGTCACTGCCCGAGCAAGCCGAGAGGGCGAAACCGGCCGCCGCAATAAGAGCGATTGCGCTTCCGCGGGTGAGCCATGCAGCTTTCGTGCGTTTCATCGGTGTTCTCCTTCAGAATGCATGATCACGTCTGCGGCCGGCCAAGTGGGAGCACGGCAGGGTCAGGCCGCATCTTGAGGACCCCGCCGCGCGGAACCGCCCGAGAGCACAGCGGCCACGGTCTCGTCTGTTGCACCGTCGAACCCGCCGACCCCCTTCAACCGCTCCCGATTGGTCCCACGGGTTCCGGGTTCCGGTCATCGCCCCTGCCTCCTCCGGATGGCGTCGCGCACGCCGTGCATATCCGTCCTCATCCCGTTGCGTCGCGGGCAGTTGCTGTGTTCTCCTAGAACGTCCGCACCACTCCGAGCTCCGCCACGCTGCGCTCGTACTCGTAGAGCCCGAGATTGCTGTCGCGCACCTCGTGCCTCACCGTGACCTCCGGCATGAAGCCGAACAGGTCGATATGGCGGTTCGACACCGTGATCCGTCCCGCAAGCGTCTCGTCCTGCCGCGCGTCCGGCCCGTAGATCGGAAGAGGCGCCCCGTATTCCCGCCAGCGAAAGCTCGGGCCCGCCGTCACGACGAACCCGCGGGGAAGCTCCCGCGCCACGGAAAGTCCGACGATGAACTCGCGCCACGAATAGGCGTCGCTGTCGAGCGCCTCCCGGCGCCAGCCCGCAATGCCCTGCAGCAGGGTCGTCTGGCCCAGGGCGTGGGACAGGCCAACCTGCGCCGTGTAGAGGACGCCCTCGCCCAGGAAGGTCTCGTACGAGTTCCACTCCGCTCCCGCCGACCCGCTCAGACGCCATGTCGGCGCCATCAGCCAGTCGCCTGAAAGCTCCACTCCCCCGGCACGGCTGTAGGTCTCGTTCCCCAGCTGCCGGCCCCGCGCCACAAGCTCGGGCCGCAGCTCGAAGCGCTCGAAGAGAAACCGCGGGCCGGCCCGCAGGCTCAGCGTCTGCTCGTTGAACGCGCTCTTGCCGCTGCCGTAGGTGCGCGTGTGCAAGTGAGCCGAGGTGCGCAGCCGCACGTCGGGCGAGAGCCGCGCCTCGTAGCCGCCGCCTACGCTCGCGCTCAGCCCCACGCCGCTGGTCTGTCGTGCGTCCTCCGACAGCGTCGCAGGAAGCCCGAACAGGTCGATCTCCCGCGCGCTGGTGGCGGCGTTGATATTGGTGTCGGGGGCAAGCGAGAGGGTGCCCGTGACCGACCAGGACTTGCGTCGCCGGATGCGGTCCAGGAAGGACAGCGCGTTCGCCCGCACGGTGGGGGGCAGGTCCTCGGCCGCAAGTGCCTGACGGAAGTGGTAGGCGGCGCTGCCGTCCTCGCCCGCCTGGAAGTAGGCCAGCGCAAGGTCGAGACGGACCCGCAGCAGGGACGGGTCTCTGGCGAGCATGGCGCGGAAGCGCGCGATCGCCTCCTGCCACTCGCCGCGCATCATCGCGATCGTGCCCCAGAGGAAGTCGATGTCGTCGATGTTCCCCTGACCCAGCTTGACGCCCTCCAGCAGCAGCGCGGCATTGTCCGGCTCGCCCGCCGCCAACGCAGCACGGGCAGCCTCGATCAGGGCCTCTGCGGAGAGCCCCGGCGTCGGCGGCTCCTGCGCGCGCGCGGGACCGGGCAACGCCAGTGCCACAAGGACCAGGACGAGCAGCAGTATCGGGACCGGGACGAACAGGACCGCGGGCCGAACCGTGAGAGCCATGGAGACCTTCAGGCCATCGCGCGAGTGGCATCGGGTGAGAAAAAGGCGCCCGGCCCGTACCCGGACCGGGCGCCTGCACTGGTTGAACCGTCGAGCGAGCGGGGCCGTTAGTCGTCTGCCTCCTTGGCCCCGCCGAAGGCACCGACGAATGCGCCGCCCTCGTTGCCTTCAGAGGCGAAGTCGAAGATGCCGCCGGCCTCCGCATTCTTCGCGCCATAGAACCCGCCACTGAACGAGCCGGTGAAGGTGGCGTCGGAGTCCAATCCGTGCATGCCGTCAATGCCCGATGCGTCGTCGTCGCCAGAGAACGTGTTGCCCGATATATCGCCCTTCAGCGTGGCGAGGTTAGTCAGGGTTGCGGTGATCGTGGCCTTGTCGAAGTCCGCTATGATAGCGGCATCGTCGTGCAGAAGCCTGATCGTGCCTTCCCCATCCGGGTGGGCTTCCTGCACGGCAGCGGCCCAGTTGCCGTTGTACGTGGCCGAGCCAGCGTTCTGCATGTCAGCCCCAGTCATCCCGTCGCCGATGCTCTGGACGAAGCCGATGCCGAGATCCACAACCTCTTGCGTGCCGTCCTTGGCGGCCTCACCCAGCCCAGCCCAGACGCCGAAGTGCACGTGGCTGTAGTCCTTGGCCGCTGGAAGGTCGGCGGTCACGAAGACGTTTTCGTCGCCTTCGGTCGTGTCGTTGGTTCCGAGCCCGTCTTGATTGACCGCAAAATGCACGTCGACGAGTACATACTCATACTCCGCGCTCGTCTCGCCATCGCCATCAGTCGTAGCGGTGGTTTCATTCAGCACCACATAGACCGTTGGGCTACCCGTGGCCGCAGTGTTCACAAAGGAGTACACCTGCTTTGCCTTGGTGCCCGCCTCAACTATGTCTCCAGCCGGACTATCAGTAGACCCGTCGCCAGGGGTAAGTGTTCCCGCAGTGCCGCTATTCGTCGTTGTGTCAACCTCGAAGAACATACCCACAGGGCGCAACGTAAGCTCCACGTTGGTGTCTGTTGCGAGATCGGCTCCAGAGGTAATTCCAGTCCCTCCAGAGGCCACCTCAACTGTTCCTTCCTTTTCACCCATGTGCGCGGTAGCGGCACCAGCGGCATACACCTTGACAGACCGAGTGCTTGCATAGGCTGTGATGATCTGCAAGCGCGCCATGTCGTCAGCCGAATCCACCTTCTTGCCGATTTTGAGGTCATCACGCATCTCTGCGTTCACCTTGGGCGACACATACTCAGTTTCGGTGATGAGAACAGCATCGATAGCCACACGGCCATACGTCGCATCACCCGTCGTCATCGGCGTGCTGAGCAGCCCCGTGGTAACCACTTGCGCGTCATCGCCAGACCCGGAAGTCACCTCGATCTTCGGCGCTTCCGCATCGATGGTCGTCTCGCCGACGCTCTTCATCGTGCCGTCGATCTTCAACTCCATATTGGCGCTCGCGATGGCCTTTTTGCTGTATTCGTCGGCCTTCATGGCCGCCGCTTCGGCATCCGCCTGGGCTGCCCTGGCCTTCGCCAACTCTTCGCCGGCAACGCTCGCGAGCGTTGCCGCCGCCGCCGCGTCGCTGGCCGCCTTGGCTGCCATGTACGCCGTCATGGCCGCGTCGGCTTGCATCTGAGCCTTATCGGCTTGAGACATTGCCATCGCGCCGGTCTGTGCGGTCGCGAGGTTCTCCGTCGCGTCCCCGGCGTCGCTGGCCGCCATCGCTGCATTGTCCGACGCCATCTTGGCGGCATCAGCCGCGTCTGCGGCCGCCGTCTGGGTCTCCTCAAGATCCGTCGGACCCGGATCCGGCGTGGGCGTCGGCGTCTCCTCTACGACCGGCTCCGGATCATCGCCGCCGTCGTGGACGCAGCCGTACATGACGGCGGTGAGGGCGACGATCGAGCACGCCGCCAGCAAACTGCGAGTCAACTTCGTCTTCTTCATGGCTTCGAGGCTCTCCTTTGCATCTAGGAGGCCTCGGCCGAGGCCTCGCTGGGTTCAACAAGTCGGCCGTCAACGTACCTGACGACTCGGCAACTGTCCATAGCCCGTGAACTTCACCATACCGGCGCCCGCTTGTCTACATCGGAAAAGCGGCCATGAGCCATGAAGCGATCCCAAACCGTCATGGGGACTCCGCCCCTCGTCGCTGCTGCCTCCCTGCACATCCGCAGGCCTCCTTCGTGCCGCGCGATGTGCTGAGCCGAATTCTCGCCACAATTCCGCGCCCTTTGCAAGCCCGAAATTCGACCGAATTTCAACTTGCCGAACAAAGCCTTACAGCCATGCCCCTCCGCACCTCGCCGCTCCCGGCCCCTCGCAGG
This sequence comes from Alphaproteobacteria bacterium, assembly GCA_965220745.1. Lineage (GTDB taxonomy): Bacteria > Pseudomonadota > Alphaproteobacteria > UBA828 > UBA828 > WTGU01. Next base: position 6,330 of record CBDCQT010000008.1, read on the forward strand.
AACGCGGCCTGCAGCAACCGACCGGGCCGGCCCTCGCACGGAACGCGAGGCTTCCGGTCGAACTGCCGACGCCAGACGCCGTATCGGAGCCGTCGGCACAGCGGCATCGGCATCCTCGGCGGGGTCGCGACGGTGCGCGTGGTGGAGCCAGCGACAGTGGTCACGCCAGGTTCCCGCAGCCCGCGATGTGAACGTCGACACTCAGTTAAACATGGAACAGGAGCGGGAGGTTCGCGAGCTGCCCGACCGGGGGGAATTCGGCGGTTTGAGGGGCTTTTTCGGCCTCCGGCGGACTCCTTGATGACGGTGGATTCCGGTGATTCCAGGGCCGCTACGGTGAGGGTCGCCATCAGCGCGCGCCACGAAGCGGAACGGATTCTGGCTCGGACGCCTCCAAGTGTGATCCGCAGATGGCCTTGCCGGTTGCACCAGACGCGGCAATGAATCGGAATCGGTACGGGCCGCACCGTGTGTCCCCGCCCGTCGCCGTGAGGCAGCGCGCCGCCGTGCGCTCGTGGCATCCCGCCAGGCCCTCCGCTACTATCCTGGCCGACGGTTGCAGCATGAGCACGCGGCTGCCCGAAGAGGATGCGGCCATGCGGCACGACGAAGCCTTCAAAGCCATTTTCTCCCACAAGATTTCGGTCGAGCATCTGCTCCGCTTTCTCGCCGGCACGATCGACGACGGCCCGGACTGGATCGCAGCCTTCGACCCCGAGACCCTGGAGCCGGTGCCCACCGAGCGCATCGACGAGACCCTGCACCGCCACCTCAGCGATCTGGTCTGGCGCATGCGCCGGCGTGACGGCGGCGAAGAGGACTGGGCCTACCTCTTCGTGCTGATCGAGCTTCAGTCGTCGGTGGATCATCTGATGGCGTTCAGGGTTCGCACCTACGTGGACCTGCTCTATCGCGGGCTCCTGGCGGGTCGCCGCTTCGGCGCCTCGGACCGCCTGCCGCCGGTGCTCCCCGTGGTGCTCTACAACGGGAAATCTCCATGGACGGCGGCGACGAGCGTGGAGGAGCTGGTTGCGCCGGCGGTCCGCCCCTCCGGCGACTTGGTCCCCGTGCCCTTCTACGCCGGCGCGTCTTACGTGACGCTTGACGTCGGTCGGGTCGGGGGCGGAGACTCCCCATCGGACGATGTGCTCTCTCTCGTGATCGGCATCGAGCGGATGTCATCTTATAGTGAGGGACACGCGACGCTGCGTGAGGCGTTCTCCGTCCTTCGCGGTCCCGAGCACCGGCAGTTGCGCCGGACGTTTTATGACTGGTTCACGATGCTCGCCGGGCAGGGCGCCGAAGGCACTTTGATCGAGGAGTTCGAGGAGATGGAACGGATTCCTGCAGAAGGAGAGATGCGGACGCCGGTGCAGGATCGCGTGCGCGCGTGGCGAGAGGCGGACCGTGAGCAGGGCCGCGCGGAGGGCTTCGAGAAGGGTATCGCGCAAGAACGCGCCTTGCTGCGACGCCTCATCGAACGCAAGTTCGGTGCGGACACCGCCGGGCGTGCTGCCTCCCTGCTGGCCGGGATCGGGGAGCCGGAGCGGCTAGCCGACGTCGGCGACTGGATCATCGACTGCGCCTCGGGCGACGAGCTGATCGCGCGGCTGGAGCGCGCAAACTAAAGAGTGCTTCCGCCCCCTCGCGCGAAGTCGAGAGGGGGCGATACCGCCTCGCGCTGCCCGAAGCCACGCCTGCTCGTCTTCCCATTCCGGCCATTTGCGTGTGCTCTCGCCGGTCCCCCGGCAGAAGTGGCACGTCTCCGTTCGGTAGCTGGCGCGCACGCGCAAGTCAGCCATCATGCCGGCGAGCAGGACGAGCCGGCCGGTGCCGGCGCAGAGGCGGCACCGCATCACCAAGCGTCATCCCGATCCCGCAGACTGCTCAGGCAGTTGCATCCCGGAGCGGTCCACGGTGAAGGAGGGCCAGTCGGGATGCTACCAGACCCACGTCATGAGCGATAGAAGCGCCGCCTATCGCTCATTCCGGGCGCGCTCCCCGGCATCACGCAGGCCCGCTCCGGTCGCTCCCGCCCGGCATGATATCGGCGAAGATGCTGGCGGCCACCAGGGCTGCGGATTCCTTCACCGAGTCCCGCGCCAGGTGCGCGTACCGTGAGGTGGTCTGTATCTTCCGGTGACCCAGAAGCTTGCCGATCATCGTGAGGTCTTCGCCCAGCGCCAGGGCGCGCGACGCGAAGGAATGACGCAGGTCATGAAGCCGCACGTCGTCGAGATCGGCGCGCTCCCTGACCCGATACCAGTAGTAGGCAATGTGCTTCTGCCGCTCGCCGTGCTCCCTGCCCGCGATCACCCAGGGATTGTCCGCGAGACGCGGCAGCCCGGCCAGAACACGCGCCGCCGCCGGCGACAGCGGAACGATGCGAGGACCGGTCTTGCTATCGCGAAGCTGGATCTCGTTCCGGTGAAGCGCCACGTCGTCCCAGCGAAGCGTCAGCACCTCGCCGGACCGGCACCCGGTCAGCATCAGGAGCTTGATCGCCGCAGCCGCGTGAACCGGAACCCGGCCCTCGGCTTCAAGATCTTCCAGGGCCTGACCGAGACGGCGGAACTCGTCCTCGGTCAGGAAGCGCTCCAGCCGCCGCGTCGGGTTGCGCGTCACGAAGCGGCAGGGGTTGCTGCCGGCAGGCAGCAGGCCCCACGCCTCCGCCCGGTTCAGCATCCGCGACAGCGCGCCCACCGTGTCGTTCGCAGCCACCGGCGTCTTGCGCAGGCGGTAGTGGAGCTCGGCAACGTGCTTGCGGTCGAGCTCGGCGATCGGCACCTTGCCCAGCTTCGGCAGGATGTGCCGCTCGATCGATTGCCTGTAGCCCTTGACCGTGTTCGGCTTGCAACGGACCGCTACGTGCTCGCGGAGGTATCTATCCGCGAGCTCCGCCACCGTCGGCCCGCCGGCTGCGTCCCGCCCGGCCCCCGGCTCGTCGCCCGCCTCGATACGGGTGAGAACCACGGCGCCCTCCTGGCGCGCCTCGTCGGCGGAGATCACCCCGTGCCGGCCGATCGAGATCCGTTTCGTGCCCCGCGGGCCCTTGCGCTGCACCATGTAGCTCTTGCACCCGTTGGGATAGACCCGGACCCCGAAGCCGGGAAGCTCCCGGTCCCAGCACATGAACTCCTTCTCACCGGGCGTCAATGCGTCGACCACCCGGTTGGACAGCGATCTCTTCTTCAGTCGCGGCATGTTCCTGTCCTCCGTCCCTTACGCCGCCTCCGCCGACGGCATGCCGTCGGCGGAGGCCTGGGTGGCACCCTCCGTGCGCAGGATGTCGTCCTCGATGCTGCCGCCCACGCGGGCAACGGCAACCTTCTCCGCCTCCTGCGACAGGTGCGCATACCGCGCCGTGCTGCTCACGTCCGTGTGGCCGAGAAGGCGGCCGATCATCGGAAGCTGAAGACCGAGGGCCAGGGCGCGCGAGGCGAACGAATGACGCAGGTCATGAATGCGCACGTCCTCGACCTCTGCCTTCTCGCGCACTCGGTGCCAGTGGCTGGTCAGCGTCGCCAGATGGCGGTTGGGCTTGCCCCCCGTGATCACCCAGGGGCTGCGCCTCACCCGCTTGATCCCCGCCAGCACCTCCAGCACGGCGGGCGTCAGCGGCACCATCCGCGCACCGGTCTTCGCGTCGCGCAGGCGAATCTCCCCTGCCTTGCGGTCGATGTCGCTCCACCTGAGCGTCTGTATCTCCCCGAGCCGGCACCCCGTCAGCATCAGCAGGCGCAGCGCCGCCGCAGCCCGCGCCGACACCGGGCCCTCGGCCTCAAGCTCGCACAGCGCCTCGCCCACCCTGCGGTACTCATCCTCCGTGAGGAAGCGCTCGCGGCGGCCCTCCTTGTAGCGCAGAACGAACCGGCACGGGTTGCCGCCGGGGGACGCAATACCCCACGCCTCGGCCAACGAGAACATCTTTGACAGCACCATCAGCGCCCGGTTCGCAGCGCGCGGCGTCTCCCGCAGGCCATAGTGCAGGGCTTCGACCTCGGCACGCCCCACCTTGTCCAGGGACATCGCGCCCAGCGCCGGCAGGATGTGGTTCCTGAGCGAGCCCTTGTAGATGCCCTGCGTGTGGGCGTTGCAGTGCACCGCGACATGGGCCTCGAGGTAGCGCTCGGCCAGTTGGGCGACGGTGAGCACAGGCTCGGACTCCGCCTTCGCCGGGTCCTCGCCCTTCTTGATGCGGGCGATGGCCGCAGCAGCCTTCTTGCGCGCCTGATCGGGGGTAAGATCGCCGTGGCGTCCGAGCGAGACGCGCCTGATGCCCACCGGCCCCCGGCACTGCGCGACATAGATCTTGGCGCCTGAGGGGTAGACCCTGACGCCGAAGCCGGGCAGCTCCTTGTCCCAGAAGGTGGCGTCCTTCTTCTCGACGGCGAGCGCGTCGACGGTGCGCTTCGAGATCGAGAGCTCACTTCGTTTAGGCATCGTCAAGCTCCGCGTTCATCATACCTTCGTTCACCGGTTGGCGCAGTCACCGGGGGCCTGAGCAACGCCGTGCGGCGCCTCGTCATGAACGGCCCGTCCAGGTCCTGTCCTCACGGCCATCACCCCTTCCGTCACCCGAGGACCGAATCCCGGCCTCCGGCGGGAAATTCGGGGTGGGCGAAATCGACCGAATTTACCGTCATCACTTCGGTAATCTCCGACATCAAACTCCAGCGTATTGGATCGTACATCTGACGTATCGTAGAGGCATGTGGGCGAATAGTCAACCCACTGTATAAACACTAAATATCGTACTCCTACGTAGCTCTACGTAGGTCTGACGGCAAAAGTGGGGAAAACGCTACACCCTACTTTTACAAGAGGAGAGCCTCGAAGCCATGAAGAAGACGAAGTTGACTCGCAGTTTGCTGGCGGCGTGCTCGATCGTCGCCCTCACCGCCGTCATGTACGGCTGCGTCCACGACGGCGGCGATGATCCGGAGCCGGTCGTAGAGGAGACGCCGACGCCCACGCCGGATCCGGGTCCGACGGATCTTGAGGAGACCCAGACGGCGGCCGCAGACGCGGCTGATGCCGCCAAGATGGCGTCGGACAATGCAGCGATGGCGGCCAGCGACGCCGGGGACGCGACGGAGAACCTCGCGACCGCACAGACCGGCGCGATGGCAATGTCTCAAGCCGATAAGGCTCAGATGCAAGCCGACGCGGCCATGACGGCGTACATGGCAGCCAAGGCGGCCAGCGACGCGGCGGCGGCGGCAACGCTCGCGAGCGTTGCCGGCGAAGAGTTGGCGAAGGCCAGGGCAGCCCAGGCGGATGCCGAAGCGGCGGCCATGAAGGCCGACGAATACAGCAAAAAGGCCATCGCGAGCGCCAATATGGAGTTGAAGATCGACGGCACGATGAAGAGCGTCGGCGAGACGACCATCGATGCGGAAGCGCCGAAGATCGAGGTGACTTCCGGGTCTGGCGATGACGCGCAAGTGGTTACCACGGGGCTGCTCAGCACGCCGATGACGACGGGTGATGCGACGTATGGCCGTGTGGCTATCGATGCTGTTCTCATCACCGAAACTGAGTATGTGTCGCCCAAGGTGAACGCAGAGATGCGTGATGACCTCAAAATCGGCAAGAAGGTGGATTCGGCTGACGACATGGCGCGCTTGCAGATCATCACAGCCTATGCAAGCACTCGGTCTGTCAAGGTGTATGCCGCTGGTGCCGCTACCGCGCACATGGGTGAAAAGGAAGGAACAGTTGAGGTGGCCTCTGGAGGGACTGGAATTACCTCTGGAGCCGATCTCGCAACAGACACCAACGTGGAGCTTACGTTGCGCCCTGTGGGTATGTTCTTCGAGGTTGACACAACGACGAATAGCGGCACTGCGGGAACACTTACCCCTGGCGACGGGTCTACTGATAGTCCGGCTGGAGACATAGTTGAGGCGGGCACCAAGGCAAAGCAGGTGTACTCCTTTGTGAACACTGCGGCCACGGGTAGCCCAACGGTCTATGTGGTGCTGAATGAAACCACCGCTACGACTGATGGCGATGGCGAGACGAGCGCGGAGTATGAGTATGTACTCGTCGACGTGCATTTTGCGGTCAATCAAGACGGGCTCGGAACCAACGACACGACCGAAGGCGACGAAAACGTCTTCGTGACCGCCGACCTTCCAGCGGCCAAGGACTACAGCCACGTGCACTTCGGCGTCTGGGCTGGGCTGGGTGAGGCCGCCAAGGACGGCACGCAAGAGGTTGTGGATCTCGGCATCGGCTTCGTCCAGAGCATCGGCGACGGGATGACTGGGGCTGACATGCAGAACGCTGGCTCGGCCACGTACAACGGCAACTGGGCCGCTGCCGTGCAGGAAGCCCACCCGGATGGGGAAGGCACGATCAGGCTTCTGCACGACGATGCCGCTATCATAGCGGACTTCGACAAGGCCACGATCACCGCAACCCTGACTAACCTCGCCACGCTGAAGGGCGATATATCGGGCAACACGTTCTCTGGCGACGACGACGCATCGGGCATTGACGGCATGCACGGATTGGACTCCGACGCCACCTTCACCGGCTCGTTCAGTGGCGGGTTCTATGGCGCGAAGAATGCGGAGGCCGGCGGCATCTTCGACTTCGCCTCTGAAGGCAACGAGGGCGGCGCATTCGTCGGTGCCTTCGGCGGGGCCAAGGAGGCAGACGACTAACGGCCCCGCTCGCTCGACGGTTCAACCAGTGCAGGCGCCCGGTCCGGGTACGGGCCGGGCGCCTTTTTCTCACCCGATGCCACTCGCGCGATGGCCTGAAGGTCTCCATGGCTCTCACGGTTCGGCCCGCGGTCCTGTTCGTCCCGGTCCCGATACTGCTGCTCGTCCTGGTCCTTGTGGCACTGGCGTTGCCCGGTCCCGCGCGCGCGCAGGAGCCGCCGACGCCGGGGCTCTCCGCAGAGGCCCTGATCGAGGCTGCCCGTGCTGCGTTGGCGGCGGGCGAGCCGGACAATGCCGCGCTGCTGCTGGAGGGCGTCAAGCTGGGTCAGGGGAACATCGACGACATCGACTTCCTCTGGGGCACGATCGCGATGATGCGCGGCGAGTGGCAGGAGGCGATCGCGCGCTTCCGCGCCATGCTCGCCAGAGACCCGTCCCTGCTGCGGGTCCGTCTCGACCTTGCGCTGGCCTACTTCCAGGCGGGCGAGGACGGCAGCGCCGCCTACCACTTCCGTCAGGCACTTGCGGCCGAGGACCTGCCCCCCACCGTGCGGGCGAACGCGCTGTCCTTCCTGGACCGCATCCGGCGACGCAAGTCCTGGTCGGTCACGGGCACCCTCTCGCTTGCCCCCGACACCAATATCAACGCCGCCACCAGCGCGCGGGAGATCGACCTGTTCGGGCTTCCTGCGACGCTGTCGGAGGACGCACGACAGACCAGCGGCGTGGGGCTGAGCGCGAGCGTAGGCGGCGGCTACGAGGCGCGGCTCTCGCCCGACGTGCGGCTGCGCACCTCGGCTCACTTGCACACGCGCACCTACGGCAGCGGCAAGAGCGCGTTCAACGAGCAGACGCTGAGCCTGCGGGCCGGCCCGCGGTTTCTCTTCGAGCGCTTCGAGCTGCGGCCCGAGCTTGTGGCGCGGGGCCGGCAGCTGGGGAACGAGACCTACAGCCGTGCCGGGGGAGTGGAGCTTTCAGGCGACTGGCTGATGGCGCCGACATGGCGTCTGAGCGGGTCGGCGGGAGCGGAGTGGAACTCGTACGAGACCTTCCTGGGCGAGGGCGTCCTCTACACGGCGCAGGTTGGCCTGTCCCACGCCCTGGGCCAGACGACCCTGCTGCAGGGCATTGCGGGCTGGCGCCGGGAGGCGCTCGACAGCGACGCCTATTCGTGGCGCGAGTTCATCGTCGGACTTTCCGTGGCGCGGGAGCTTCCCCGCGGGTTCGTCGTGACGGCGGGCCCGAGCTTTCGCTGGCGGGAATACGGGGCGCCTCTTCCGATCTACGGGCCGGACGCGCGGCAGGACGAGACGCTTGCGGGACGGATCACGGTGTCGAACCGCCATATCGACCTGTTCGGCTTCATGCCGGAGGTCACGGTGAGGCACGAGGTGCGCGACAGCAATCTCGGGCTCTACGAGTACGAGCGCAGCGTGGCGGAGCTCGGAGTGGTGCGGACGTTCTAGGAGAACACAGCAACTGCCCGCGACGCAACGGGATGAGGACGGATATGCACGGCGTGCGCGACGCCATCCGGAGGAGGCAGGGGCGATGACCGGAACCCGGAACCCGTGGGACCAATCGGGAGCGGTTGAAGGGGGTCGGCGGGTTCGACGGTGCAACAGACGAGACCGTGGCCGCTGTGCTCTCGGGCGGTTCCGCGCGGCGGGGTCCTCAAGATGCGGCCTGACCCTGCCGTGCTCCCACTTGGCCGGCCGCAGACGTGATCATGCATTCTGAAGGAGAACACCGATGAAACGCACGAAAGCTGCATGGCTCACCCGCGGAAGCGCAATCGCTCTTATTGCGGCGGCCGGTTTCGCCCTCTCGGCTTGCTCGGGCAGTGACGGCCTGACCAAGGCCGAGGAGGAGGCTCTCCAAGAGCAGCTGGAAGAAGCCGAGCGGGTGCGCGACGAGGCCGTAGAGGACCGGGACGAGGCCATAGAGGACCGGGACGAGGCCATAGAGGACCGGGACGAGGCCATAGAGGACCGGGACGAGGCCATAGAGGACCGGGACGAGGCCGTAGAGGACCGGGACGAGGCCGTAGAGGATCGCGACGAGGCCATAGGGGATCGCGACGAGGCGCAGCAGAAGCTGACCGAGGCCGAACAAGCGGAATTCAGGGCCCGCGCCAGCTCGTTTGGCGCTGTGCTGGACCTGGGGACAGGTGGTGCGGATGAGCAAGGGCCGGTAACCGTCTCGTGGCCGCACGGAAGCAGCCTCACATTCAGGCCTTCGGGGACTCTGACCTCTGGCTCTGCGGCACCCCCCGTTCCCGGCGGCTGGCGCAGCGCCAGGTTCACCGGCCAGACCGGAACGGCTGACACACTCACCGACGAAACCGTCGACCTCTACACCAACATCCAGGCGCCCAGCACCAGGGCGTTCTGGAAGCGGTATGGTGTGTCAATTCCGGATATATCCACAATATCCGACCACGCATCGCTTGCGACGGGCCGCTCGGCACAAGCCACAACCGAAACTCCGGCGGGTACTACCACTACCAACGTCACGGAGCTTACGGTAAGCGGCAGCTTCGACGGCGCGGGTGGCTCGTTCACTTGTGCCACCGGCTGCGCTGCATCTGACGTTGGTAGCGGCGACGCCCCCACCAGCGCCGAGATCAACGCGCACATCGCCACTCATGTCACATTTAGCCAAGGGCAGCCAACCTTTACGACGCCAAGCAACTGGACCTTCAAGCCTCGCAGTATTGCTTCCGGCGTGCCGCTGGATCAGGACGATGCATTCCTCTACTTCGGCATCTGGTCCTCCATCCCGGACAACATCAGTGGGACGACTTACAACTTCAGGTACGTTGCAGGCGGTGGAGCCGAATCGGGTTCAACCAACTTGGTCAACTTCAACCAACTTACCGGCTCAGCGACGTTTCGCGGCGGCGCGGTCGGCAGATACGTCACGCAGGGGCAGGTCGGCGGGCAGAACGCCAAGATCGGCGACTTCACCGCGACCGCCACCTTGAACGTTGATTTTGGTGCCGCTGACGCCGCTGGCACCCTTAGTGGCAGCATCACCGGGTTCCACGAAGACGGCCGCCTCCTGGAAGGCTGGGGGGTTACGTTGGGCGGGGGAGGAAGCCCTGCAAATGTCGGTATGCCCGTCGATATAACTCTGGCCGATAACGCCGATGATGCCAGCGGAATCACCGTGGCGAACATCGGCGGCCTGCCGGTGGCAGGTTCGTGGGGCGCCAACTTCTACGGCCACGACAACGCGGTGCTCAGTGACCGCACCAAATACCCGGCGAACCAGTACCCGGTGGTCGACCTCGCGGGCGTGGCTGGCTGGTTCGATGCCACGGGCACGAGTGCCTCGCTGGCCGGAGCCTTTGCCGCCACCCCCCAGTGATTGACTGAGCGCGCACCGGCGACGAGCACCATGCCGACCTCGGCGCGTGCAAGCGGCAGGGGCATTCAGGGGAGGGCATCAGGAGGAGTTTCGATACGAAGTTTCCTGGCCGCTGTGGTTTTGGTGTTCGGCCTTCCCCTCCCCGCCGCAGCGCAGGATCTCAGCAGCATGTTTCGCGATGGCATGCAGGCGATCGAGGCCGCCGTGGCGGCCGAAGGCGACCGGCGGGACAAGCTGCTCGACAAGGCGATCGCCGTCCTCCGCCGGATGCTGGTGGTCGACCCCGGCCTCGTTCGCGTCCGCCTGGAGCTGGCCCGCTCCTTCTATCTCAAGGGGGAGGACTCCCTCGCCCGCCGGCACTTCGAGGCGGTCCTTGCCGGCGGGGTGCCCCCGGAGGTCGCCGCCAACATTCACGCGTTCCTTTCGGATATCCGCGCCCGCAAGCGCTGGAGCTACAACGCCGGCTTCGCCCTTGCCCCCGACACCAACATCGGCGCAGGCTCCGACGAGCGGATCATCACCATCTACGGCCTGCCCTTCACGCGGGACGCGGCTCAGCTCACCACTTCGGGCGTCGGCCTCGTGCTGTGGGGCGGTGCCGAATACCAGTACCCGATGAACGACCGGACCCGCCTGCGCTCGGGTGCCAATATTCTGCGCCGGGAGCATTCCGGCTCCGCCTTCGACGAAGCCTCCGTGTCCCTTCACGCCGGTCCCCGGTTACTGATGGACGCGAACACCGAGGCCAGCGTGCTGTCCACCGCGAGGCAGCACTGGATCGGCACCGAGAAGGACCACCACGCCTTGGGCGGGCGCATCGAGGTCGGCCACCGCCTCACCCGGCGTGCCACCATATTCGGCCGTGTGTCCCTCGAGGATCGGCATTACCGGACCCGCACGAGCCTCGATGGCACGGCTCTAGATGTCTCCCTCATCGGCGCCTACGTGATCACCCCCACCGTTCGCGCAGATGTCTCCGCCGGTTACGGGCAGGAACGCCCCGACCGGATGCGCGAGCGGAACGAGCGGTATCGCGTGGGCGCCAACGTTTCCGTCATCCTTCCCGCCGGCTTCACCGTGAGCGGCGGTGGCGACTATCGCTGGACCAATTACGAGGCCGGCTGGTTCCCCCATGTCCTTGATAACGGCGCGCGCAAGGACAAGACCTGGAGCGCCCGCGCCTCCGTCTACAACCGCGGCTTCACGCTCATGGGCTTCAGCCCCGAGCTTGGCGTTGTGCACGAGGTTCGGAACACCAACGCGCAGCTCTACGACTACGAGCGCACATCCGGCGAGCTGCGCTTCGTGCGCCAGTTCTGAGGCTGGCCCGTCGGGACCGGCGTCCGGAAGTCGCGTCTCTCTATCGGGAGATGTTGAACGAAGCCGCTACGCGGAGTTGGGGGCGTAGGGTTCGCTCAGTTTCGCGATGCCGCAGGTGCTTCTGGCGGGTGTCGCGTGCATTGCAAGTCGTGCCGAATGTCGAAGCGCCCGTGAGGTGAGAGACGCCGGCAGCCCCTCGATCACCAGTGGTTAGCATCGATCTCCGAGACGGTCCGCCGTCGGAACGGTTCGGCGGCTCGCCGTCGCGATCACGGGAGATCGACGATGACCGAGAAAGCCGCCAACGGGGCAACCGGCACCCCTCTTCGCCAGAAGATGATCGACCAGATGTGCAATGAACGAAGCCGCTACGCGGAGTTGGGGGCGTAGGGTTCGCTCAGTTTCGCGATGCCGCAGGTGCTTCTGGCGGGTGTCGCGTGCATTGCAAGTCGTGCCGAATGTCGAAGCGCCCGTGAGGTGAGAGACGCCGGCAGCCCCTCGATCACCAGTGGTTAGCATCGATCTCCGAGACGGTCCGCCGTCGGAACGGTTCGGCGGCTCGCCGTCGCGATCACGGGAGATCGACGATGACCGAGAAAGCCGCCAACGGGGCAACCGGCACCCCTCTTCGCCAGAAGATGATCGACCAGATGTGCATTGCCGGTCTGGCCGAGAACACGCAGACCAGCTACATCGGCGAGATCGAGCAGCTGGCCAAGCACTTCAAGGCCTCGCCTGTCGACCTCGATGCCGACCAGCTGCGGATCTGGGTCTTGTCCGGCATCAAGCGTGGCCTGAAGCCGGCGACGACCAATGTCACGGTCGCCGCCCTGAAGTTCCTCTACGCGGACACGCTCGGATGCCCCGAGCGCGTGAGCGGACTGCGCTCCCGCAGGAAGCCGCGCAAGCTGCCCCGTCACATAACGGAGGAGGAGGTCGAGCGCCTGATCCTTGCAACGCCCGACCTCCGGTACCGCGCCGCCTTCGTCACCGCTTATGGCTCAGGGCTTCGCATCTCCGAGACCGTTGCCATCAAGATCGGCGACATCATGTCGGACAAGAAGCTGCTACACATCCCTTCCAGCAAGGGCGGCGCCGAGAGGATGGCACCGATGCCGGAAGCCGTCATCCATTATCTGCGCCGCTACTACAAGAACATCTGGCCGGAGCCGGAGAGCTGGCTCTTCTATGGCACCTCACCCGACGTGCCCATCCGGGCAGGGACCCTGCAGGCTGCCTTCAGGAAGGCGCGCGAGCAGGCCGGCATCGACAGCCGCTGCACCTTCCACTGCCTGCGTCACTCGACCGCGACCCATCTTCACGAGCGCGGCGCCAACATGGAGGTGATCCGCGACGCGCTCGGGCATCGGAGAGCCGACACGACCCGCGAGTACGCGCGGTCCACCGCCAGAATGTTCGAGGGCCTCGACCACCCCGTCTCGGGCTTCTCTGTGCTTCGCAACTGAGCGCGCGTGGAGCGCGAGCGCGCCGGCGTGGCGGAGATCTTCCGCCGCGCCGGCGGCGCTTACCGTGAGCGCATGGCCGGCCGGCTCGACGCCGGACGGCTCAAGGTCATGGCGGCGATCGAGGCATGCCGCACCGCCGTGCTCGGTGGGCACATGTACGCGTGTGAGAGCTGCGGGCGCGAGCATCCGCTGTTCAACTCCTGCCGCAACCGGCACTGTCCGACCTGCCAGGGCATGGCCGCCAAGCGCTGGAGCGAGGCGCGCGCCGCCGAACTCCTGCCGGTGCCCTACTTCCACGTGGTCTTCACCCTGCCCAAGGAGGTCGCCGAGATCGCCTTCTGCAACCGCAGGGTCGTCTTCGACATCCTGTTCCGGACGGTGGCCGAGACCCTGCGCACCATCGTCGCCGATCCTGGGCATGGGGGCATGCGCATCGGCGGCACCGCCGTCCTCCATACCTGGGATCAGAAGCTCCGCTTCCATCCCCATTTGCACGTGGTCGTGCCCAACGCGGGCTTCGACGTCGAGAGCGGCGAGTGGAAGACGGGGAGCGGCACCTGGCTCGCCCCCGTCAAGGTCCTCGCCAGCTTCTTCCGCCGCCGCTTCCTCGAAGACCTCGCCCGCGCCCATGGGCGGGGCGAGCTGGAGTTCCACGGCACCGTCGAGCATCTCGCCAATCCCGGCGAGTTCCATGCCGTCCTCGCCGCCGCCCGCGGCAGGGACTGGGTGGTCTACGCCAAGCGGCCCTTCCGCGGGCCGGTGCAGGTGTTCCGATACCTCGCCCGCTACACGCACAGGATCGCCATCGGTGACAGCCGCATCGCCGGCTTCGATGGCGAGACCGTCTCCTTCCGGCACCGGAAGCCGAAGCAGCCAGGGCAGAAGAAGCCGCGCTACGGCACCATGACCGTCAGCGCCGACGAGTTCATCCGCCGCTTCCTGCTCCACGTCCTGCCCGACGGGATGCACCGCATCCGTCACTTCGGCATCCTCGCCAACGGATGCCGGGCCACCACGCTGGAGCATGCCCGCGAGGCTCTCGGCTCTATCGGCTGCCCCGACGGCGAGGGTGTTGATGACGATGCGCCCGAAGGTGAACGTGAGCGCGACGAAGCAGTGCAGCCCGAGGCGGCTCCCGTGGCCTGTCCCGATTGCGGGGCGGCGCTGCGCCTCGTCCGCCAGATCCCTCGCCAGCGTCCCGCCCACGCGAGCCGGGCGCCACCCGGCGGCCGACCGAACACGGGTCGCAGCCGTGAGTAGTCCCCTCGCTTCAGCTTCTTGCGCCGATGCCGTCACCCCGGCAGGCCAACGAGCTCGTGCGCGGTCTCACGCGCGGGTGAAGCCTCCCCGCCGACTCAGGGCGATCCCCCCATCATCGTGACGACCGGCATCTCGGCAGCGGCGGAAACAGCGGCAACGGCCCCGCCAATCGTCCCTTGTCGGTGATCATCTAAAAGCGCGGATAGTTGATCATTTCGCCCGGTGGGCGCGGTGAGTTGCCTGCTGCCGCGTTGGCGGTTGGAGGCATTCCTCATAAAAGCTGTGGGTAAGTAGCCCGGCGCAGCGACCGGCGACGAGTCTGGCGGCGCCGGGCTACTTATCCACAGCGGGCATCCGGCACGCGGCCAGCGGTCCCTCGAACCTGACAGGGGGATCGGCGGGAGTACACTCGACCGGCTGAGAACGATGCGACGCCGGCCCGATTTGCTTGGTGGCAACGGCCGGCGCCGCACCCCCCGGGCCATGCCGGGCACGGCCCAGACGCGCAGTATCGTGCGGCCTTTGGCGGGGGTCCACACCGTTCTCATCGGTCGCGATGAAGAACGCCGCCCGCTTGTTCGCCTGCGCCTCCTGTCACCGTCAGGTCGTCCTTTGCCGGCGCTGCGACCACGGCAACATCTACTGCTCCAGGGGTTGTGGCGATCGGGCGCGGCGGCATGCGCAGCGCCTTGCCGGGCGGCGCTACCAGGACAGCCGGCGGGGCCGTCACAAGCATGCGCAGCGTCAGCGACGCTACCGCGAACGCCGCCGGCGCCGGGCGCCGGCGAAGCGGCCCGTCGGGCAGAAAGTGACGCATCACCCTTTGACCGCGGCGCGGCGGCGTTCTGTTGTGACGGAGATGTCGGCGGGGCACTCGGGCACACAACCCTTCGGGCCGGACCGGCCCGCCCGGGTGTTCCGATGCGACCGCTGCGGCCGGTTCTGCGCCCGCGCGGTCTATCCGGGGCTGCGTCCGGCCCGCCGTCCGGCGCGAGAGGGGTGAGATGGCCATCGATGACAAGACCCGCGCCGAGATCCTGCGCCTGTATTACGCCGAGAAGTGGAAGATCGGCACGATCGCACGCCAGCTCGGGGTTCATCACTCGACCGTCGACCGGGTTCTGGCCGCAGCCGGGGTGCCCAGGCAGGAGAGACGGCGGCGGCGTTCGAAGTTCGATCCCTTCCTGCCCTTCATCCGCCAGACCCTGGCGGTCTATCCCAGGCTGACCGCCAGCCGGCTCTACCAGATGGCGCACGAGCGCGGCTATCGCGGCAGCCAGAGCCACTTCCGCCGCCTCGTCGCCCGCGAGCGGCCGAGGCCCGTGGCCGAGGCCTATCTGCGCCTCAAGACCCTTCCCGGCGAGCAGGCCCAGGTCGACTGGGCCCACTTCGGCACGGTGAGGATCGGCCGCGCGGAGCGTCGCCTGATGGGCTTCGTGATGGTGCTGAGCTACTCGCGGCGGGTCTTCCTGCGCTTCTACCTCGACGCCGGCATGAGCAACTTCCTGCGCGGCCACGGCGCGGCCTTCGAGGCGTGGCAGGGCGTGCCGCGCGAGCTCTGGTACGACAACCTCAAGAGCGTCGTGGCGGAGCGCCAGGGCGACGCCATCCGGTTCAACCCGCAGCTCCTCGCTTTCGCCGGCCACTACCTGTTCCTGCCCCGGCCGGTGGCGGTCGCGCGCGGTAACGAGAAGGGGCGCGTGGAACGCGCCATCCGCTATGTTCGCGACAACTTCTTCGCCGCCCGCGCCTGGCGCGACATCGACGACCTGAACGCCCAAGCCGAGGACTGGTGCGACGGCATCGCCGCCGACCGTCCTTGGCCGGAAGACCGCTCGATCGCCGTGCGCGAGGCCTTCGAGCGCGAGCGCGGCGCCCTGATCGCGCTGCCCGGCGATCCCTTCCCGGCCCACGACCGGGTCGAGGTCGTCATCGGCAAGACCCCCTACGCCAGGTTCGATCTCAACGATTACAGCGTGCCGCACACCCATGTCGGCCGCACCCTGGTCGTGGTCGCGACGCTCGATGAGGTGCGCATCCTCGACGGCGTGAAGGTGATCGCCGCTCACCCGCGCAGCTTCGACAAGGATGATTGCGTCGAGATCCCCGGACATATCGCCGACCTCGCCAGGCACAAGCGCCATGCGCGGCGCCTTCGCGGCCAGGGCCGGCTGTTCAACGCCGCGCCCGCAAGCGAGCGCCTGCTCGCCGACGCAGCCATGCGCGGCGACAATCTCGGCACCATCGTCGCCGCCCTGTTGCGCCTGCTCGACGCCTACGGCGCCGCCGAACTCGAGGCGGCCATCGGCGAGGCCCTCGAGCGTGGCGTCCCGCATCCTAACGCCGTGCGCCTGAGCCTCACCCGGCGCCGCGAGCAGCGCAACCAGCCCCCGCCCGTCCCGGTCGACCTGCCCAGCGACGCGAAGGCACGCGACATCGCGGTGCGCGACCACGACCTCGGCGGATACGACGGGCTGACCGAAGACCCCGAGGAGGACAGTGAAGAATGACCGATCCCCTCATGGAACGCGCCCGGGCGCTGGGCCTGCACGGCCTCGTCGCCCACTGGGACGACATCGGCGAGACCGGCTGGTTACCCGAGCTGATCGCCTGGGAAGAGGAGGAGAAGCGCAGCCGCAGCCTCAAGCGCCGCCTCGGCGCCGCCCGCATCGGCCGCTTCAAGCCGCTTGCCGACTTCGACTGGGACTGGCCGAGGCGCTGCGACCGCATGGCCGTCGAGGACCTCATGACCCTCGGCTTCCTCAACGAGGCCGCCAACGTCGTCCTCGTCGGCCCCAACGGCGTCGGCAAGTCGACTATCGCCGCCAACATCGCCCACCGCGCCGTCCTGGCCGGCCACACCGTGCGCTTCGCCACCGCCGCCAGCTTGCTCGGCGAACTCGCCACCATCGACTCCGACAGCCTGCTCCAGCGCAAGCTGCGCTTCTACGCCCGCCAGCAGCTCCTGGTGATCGACGAGGTCGGATACCTGTCCTACAGCAACCGCCATGCCGACCTGTTGTTCAACATCGTCTCCAGCCGCTCGCAAAGACACTCCACCATGATCACCACCAATCGCCCCTTCGCCGAGTGGGGCGAGGCCTTCCCCAACGCCGCCTGCCTCGTCGCCCTAGTCGACCGCCTCGTCCACAACGCCGAGATCGTCGCCATCGACGGCGATTCCTATCGCCGCAAGGAGGCCGAGGAACGCCAGAAGGAACGCTCGGCCGAGCGCCGGCGGCGGCGGAGCCATGCACGGCCTTCCTCCAGAGCATCGGCGCAGACGCCAACTGGCTGATCAACCCATCGAGACCGCCCGGCAGCACCGCGGCGGAGCCGGGCCAACCGCCAAACCCCGATCGTCAGGACTGCACCCCACCGACCGCGCCAAACCGCGGATGATGATCAAATATGCGCGCTTCTAAGTGATCGCCAACATCCCTTCGTAAGCCCTCCATCAGCGCACTTTCCACATACCAGCCACCTGAACTCGGGGCCCGCGGCTTCGTTCAAACAGGTTGAGCAGGCTCGCTCCCGCGAACCTGCTCAACCCTTAAGATTGCCGGTCTGGCCGAGAACACGCAGACCAGCTACATCGGCGAGATCGAGCAGCTGGCCAAGCACTTCAAGGCCTCGCCTGTCGACCTCGATGCCGACCAGCTGCGGATCTGGGTCTTGTCCGGCATCAAGCGTGGCCTGAAGCCGGCGACGACCAATGTCACGGTCGCCGCCCTGAAGTTCCTCTACGCGGACACGCTCGGATGCCCCGAGCGCGTGAGCGGACTGCGCTCCCGCAGGAAGCCGCGCAAGCTGCCCCGTCACATAACGGAGGAGGAGGTCGAGCGCCTGATCCTTGCAACGCCCGACCTCCGGTACCGCGCCGCCTTCGTCACCGCTTATGGCTCAGGGCTTCGCATCTCCGAGACCGTTGCCATCAAGATCGGCGACATCATGTCGGACAAGAAGCTGCTACACATCCCTTCCAGCAAGGGCGGCGCCGAGAGGATGGCACCGATGCCGGAAGCCGTCATCCATTATCTGCGCCGCTACTACAAGAACATCTGGCCGGAGCCGGAGAGCTGGCTCTTCTATGGCACCTCACCCGACGTGCCCATCCGGGCAGGGACCCTGCAGGCTGCCTTCAGGAAGGCGCGCGAGCAGGCCGGCATCGACAGCCGCTGCACCTTCCACTGCCTGCGTCACTCGACCGCGACCCATCTTCACGAGCGCGGCGCCAACATGGAGGTGATCCGCGACGCGCTCGGGCATCGGAGAGCCGACACGACCCGCGAGTACGCGCGGTCCACCGCCAGAATGTTCGAGGGCCTCGACCACCCCGTCTCGGGCTTCTCTGTGCTTCGCAACTGAGCGCGCGTGGAGCGCGAGCGCGCCGGCGTGGCGGAGATCTTCCGCCGCGCCGGCGGCGCTTACCGTGAGCGCATGGCCGGCCGGCTCGACGCCGGACGGCTCAAGGTCATGGCGGCGATCGAGGCATGCCGCACCGCCGTGCTCGGTGGGCACATGTACGCGTGTGAGAGCTGCGGGCGCGAGCATCCGCTGTTCAACTCCTGCCGCAACCGGCACTGTCCGACCTGCCAGGGCATGGCCGCCAAGCGCTGGAGCGAGGCGCGCGCCGCCGAACTCCTGCCGGTGCCCTACTTCCACGTGGTCTTCACCCTGCCCAAGGAGGTCGCCGAGATCGCCTTCTGCAACCGCAGGGTCGTCTTCGACATCCTGTTCCGGACGGTGGCCGAGACCCTGCGCACCATCGTCGCCGATCCTGGGCATGGGGGCATGCGCATCGGCGGCACCGCCGTCCTCCATACCTGGGATCAGAAGCTCCGCTTCCATCCCCATTTGCACGTGGTCGTGCCCAACGCGGGCTTCGACGTCGAGAGCGGCGAGTGGAAGACGGGGAGCGGCACCTGGCTCGCCCCCGTCAAGGTCCTCGCCAGCTTCTTCCGCCGCCGCTTCCTCGAAGACCTCGCCCGCGCCCATGGGCGGGGCGAGCTGGAGTTCCACGGCACCGTCGAGCATCTCGCCAATCCCGGCGAGTTCCATGCCGTCCTCGCCGCCGCCCGCGGCAGGGACTGGGTGGTCTACGCCAAGCGGCCCTTCCGCGGGCCGGTGCAGGTGTTCCGATACCTCGCCCGCTACACGCACAGGATCGCCATCGGTGACAGCCGCATCGCCGGCTTCGATGGCGAGACCGTCTCCTTCCGGCACCGGAAGCCGAAGCAGCCAGGGCAGAAGAAGCCGCGCTACGGCACCATGACCGTCAGCGCCGACGAGTTCATCCGCCGCTTCCTGCTCCACGTCCTGCCCGACGGGATGCACCGCATCCGTCACTTCGGCATCCTCGCCAACGGATGCCGGGCCACCACGCTGGAGCATGCCCGCGAGGCTCTCGGCTCTATCGGCTGCCCCGACGGCGAGGGTGTTGATGACGATGCGCCCGAAGGTGAACGTGAGCGCGACGAAGCAGTGCAGCCCGAGGCGGCTCCCGTGGCCTGTCCCGATTGCGGGGCGGCGCTGCGCCTCGTCCGCCAGATCCCTCGCCAGCGTCCCGCCCACGCGAGCCGGGCGCCACCCGGCGGCCGACCGAACACGGGTCGCAGCCGTGAGTAGTCCCCTCGCTTCAGCTTCTTGCGCCGATGCCGTCACCCCGGCAGGCCAACGAGCTCGTGCGCGGTCTCACGCGCGGGTGAAGCCTCCCCGCCGACTCAGGGCGATCCCCCCCATCATCGTGACGACCGGCATCTCGGCAGCGGCGGAAACAGCGGCAACGGCCCCGCCAATCGTCCCTTCGTAAGCCCTCCATCA
>CBDCQT010000009.1:0-30529 GCA_965220745.1 Alphaproteobacteria bacterium
CCCGGTCGTACCACAGGCAACCGGCTGTGGGGGAGATCGTGGTCTCCTTCACCAGAGGGGCAGGGTGCGAGGCCTGGCATTGGGGATGCGCGACATCGAGCACAAGCAGTTCGGGAGAGATCACCGCAGGCGAGGTATGGATCGACTCCACCCGACCGGACGGGCGCAACGAACGGCTGGGCATTCTGATCCACGAGATCATGCACATCCTGGGCCGGGGCCATCCCGATCCTTACGCCTTCCCCGACACGATCATGGTGGCGACGGGAACGGAGAACAGCGGATTTATCCTGAGCCAGCTTGACCGGGAGGCCTTGCTCGCCGTGTACGACAGGCTCGATCCCGGAACCCGCGAACAGGATGTCTATCTTGCACTGGGTGATTGGGAGGATACGTCCGTTGTGGTCGGCGGGGTTTCGGATATCCCCGGCGGGACGGTTGCATTCGGCGCGGCGGAGATGAACGGCCACGTTCAGGCCTGGTCCTCCGGTCCGACCCCGTGGGAGTGGCTGGAGCACAACGAGACGCTCCTGGGCAGTGCACGATGGTCGGGCCGCCTGGTTGGCTTGACGCCGCGGGCCGAGACTGTCGCGGGCGCTGCCGACCTCTCCATTCGTCTGGCGACCCTTGACGGCCGGCTCGACTTCACGGGTCTGGAATTGTGGGCTCCCAATGCGGCACCCGGCGCGGTCGGCACGGGGTCACGCTGGGGTGACGGCGCCCTGCGCTACGGAATCGAGGTCGGGGGCAATCGGTTCTGGGCAACCAGCGGCGATGACGGCATCGTCGACGGCTCCTTCTTCGGTATTGCGCATGAGGGCATGGGCGGCGTGGTCAAGCGCGAGGACCTCACGGCCGCGTTCGGCGGCTCGCGCTGAGTCTGCGCGGTTGAGACAGGAGACTTGGCAAGCGTCCCATGCATGGCTTCCTCGCAGCCCCGCTCCTCATATTCGCGCTTCCCGCCTCCGCGCTCGCGGCCATGCACGACCGGACGCAGGAAAAGCGTCAGCCTCTCTTTCCTTCCAATCGGGTTTCAACCGAGGATGTACCGTAATGCACCGCCGCTCGCTCTGCCGTGTTTTCGCCATTGCCGCCTGCGCTCTGATTGCCGTTCCGGCCTGGGGCGCAGACAAAGAGGCCGATGCCCCGTCGCCGTCTGCCCCGGTGGAAGACGCCGCCGGCACTGGCGACGCGCAGGCTCTGCTTGACGCTGGCCGCTTCGAGGAGGCGATCGTCGCACTGCGGCCGCTGCTCGGGCAGGAGCCAGTCGACGGCAACGTGCTGTTCCTCTACGGCCTGGCATCGCTGGAGGCATCTCAGCGGCCCAGCCGCACGGACGATGAACGTGAGATCCTGCTGAACGAGGCCATTGCCGCCTTCCACGCCATGCTGGTGGAAGCGCCGGGGCTGGTGCGGGTGCGTCTGGAGCTGGCGCGGGCGTTCTATCTCAAGGGCGAGGACGACCTGGCCCGGCGGCACTTCGAGGCCGTGCTGGCCGGTGGCGTGCCCGACGAAGTGGCCGCCAACGTCAACGTCTTCCTCAACGAGATCAGGTCGCGCGGACGCTGGAGCTTCAACGTCGGCTTCGCGCTGGCGCCGGACTCCAACATCGGCGCGGGCTCGGAGGAGCGGACCATCTACATCCCCGTCTTCGGCCAGCCCCTGCCCTTCCAGCGGGACGCGGCGCAGTTGACGACATCGGGTATCGGGGTCTCGGTCTGGAGCGGGGCGGAGTACCAGGTGCCGCTGGCGGAGCGCTGGCGCCTGCGCGCGGGCGGGCAGGCGTCGCGGCGGGAGTACGAGGGCTCGCAGTTCGATCAGCTCTACCTCGGCACCCATCTCGGGCCGCGCTGGCTGGTGGACGGGAACACGGAAGCGAGCCTGCTGGCGAGCGCGCGGCAGCGCTGGACCGGCACCGTGCCGGACAACCGCGAGTTCGGCGCTCGCCTGGAAGTGGCGCGCCGGCTGACCCCACGAGTGACGGCATTCGCAAACGCCTCCTGGCACGACCGGCAGTACCGGGCGCGGAGCCATCTGGACGGCCCGGTGTGGGACACATCGCTCAGGGGCTCCTGGGTGGTGACGCCGACGGTGCGGGCGGACCTCTCGGCGGGCTACGGGCGGGAGCGGCCGGAGAGCCTGCGCGAGCGCAGCCGCAGCCGCTGGCTGGGTGCGGGGGTCACTGTGATCCTGCCGGCGGGCTTCACTGTGGGCGGCGGCGGCGAGGTGCGCTGGGCCGACTTCGAGGACGAGTGGTTCCCGCACACGCCGACCGGCGAGGACCGGGCGGACCGCACCCGGAGCGTGCACCTCTCCATCCACAACCGGGCCTTCACGCTGATGGGCTTCAGCCCGGAGCTTGTGGCGGTGCACGAAGAGCGCGACACCAACGCCCAGCTCTACGACTACGAGCGCACGTCGGGCGAGTTGCGCTTCGTGCGACAGTTCTAGCTCACGGATATCGCCGTGCGGCTCCCCGCGGCAGTTGACTCAACAGAGCAACAATGGGTTCAACACCCGCGGCCCGTAGCACGAATCCTATGTGGCGCAGATTGGACATTTCCACAGAAATGCCTCCCTTACAGACACTTGCGCCCGTCGTCACCCGAAACAGGGACACTTTCCCATCAAACTCCTGCGTAGCATTGAGGGCTCTGGCGTAGCCCGGCGTACTCCTGACCCCTCAAGTAGCTCTGCACCTTGGGGTGCGTCAGGTGTGAGAGCTCAAAACGCCTCAAGGCGTAGGAAAGGGACTACAGAATGCGAGAAAATCGTTCAGGGCCAGCCCTTTAGGTGGCACCATAAGGGCACCATAGCCAAATTCGAGGAGCTATGGATGTTGCACCACAAGACGGACACAGTGACGACACAAGATCGCGGAATGTCACGCGGATACAGTGGCTTGATCCAGCGACATTCAAGCGAATGTCGTGCGCAGGTCAATGTGATGCACCGGAATTGGCCATGTCACGACATGACGCGCAGGGTGGTCGAGCTGTGCCGGCTATCTCGGCCGAAGAGGCCGGCGACGATGGCGACTTCGGGAGGCGCTGCAGAGAGAGATTGTCATGTGTCGAGCCTGTGTCCCGAACAGAGTGGGCCGGATTTCGAGCACGAGGCGGGTCTCGGTGTCCGGGCATCGGCGCAGTTGACCAATCGCATTGCGGGCCGGCACTGACGAGGGGTTGGAACACACTGAGCACACATGGCGGAACAGAGATGCCGTCATGACTGATCGGCAAGCTGTCGGGATGATCGTCAGAGCTGCGGACGGCAAGCGCGGGGCTCGCGATCATGGTCAGCACGTCTGACGGATCACTTCCGTCGGCGGTCGTGCCGAGGGGAGCGACGGATCACGGATTCGAAACGGCGGTATCGATGACCGCGATGGCTGCACGCCGCTCGTCGGCATTGTCGACGGCGCGGGTACGAGCTTCGCACAGAGGCGGTCGCACTCGTGCTCGGACTGGTGCGGCGCCTGATAATAGTCACAATGTCTGTACGGGAATTCATGGGCGCCGCTCATGGTCGGCACGGGCTGTGCGCGGCGAGCTCACGGGTAGAACCGCAAGTGCGCCGGGTAGAAGCCCGCTCGCCTTCGTCGAGCGCGCGCAGGCGGCGAACGCCGCCGACGCGCGCGATGACGGTGGCGATGTCGATCACGATGGCGAAGTCGGGGCGGCTCGCGCCGAGGGCCATACGGATTTCGCTGCGGCGGTGTCCGGCGATGGCGCTCACGCGCCGAGCCGGACGCGCGGCGGAGGTTCAGAGCAGGAAGGGTAGCCGGCGCAGAGTGCGCGAGCGCCGCCAGCGCGAAGCGCGGCGGCGAGGGACACCGCTCGTGACGCCCGTGGTGAAACACGAAGAAAGCGGCCGATCCCGCATCGGGGATCGGCCGCTTCGTCGAGGCGCGCGCCGCTCACGCGGCCTTGATCTCGAGGACGGGTATGCCGAGCGTCTTCGCCTTGTCGACGAGGTTGCCGGTGATGCCGCTGCCGGGGAAGGCGATGACGCCCTTGGGCAGGAAGTTCAGCAGCTCGTCGTTGCGGCGGAAGGGCGCGGCCTTGCCGTGCGCGCTCCAGTCGGGGCGGCAGACGACCTGGTTGACGCCTCTGGCCTCGGCCCAGCTCGCGGCGATCTTCTCGACGCCGGGACCGCCACCGTGGAGCAGGACCATGTCGCCGTACTTCGCACGCGCCATGTCGAGCGTGCTCCAGACCGCGTCGGCATCGGCGACGGTCTTGCCGCCGGTGATCGCGACCAGGGTGCCCTCGGGCAGGTGCGCCCTCGTCTCACGGTCCTTGCGTGCGCGCCTGAAGTCGCGTGCGTCGATGGCAGCGGAGGTCAGCGTGCCGGTCTGACTCGCGTGCGATCCGTGCCTTGGGCGCCATGTGTCGCCGGTCTCGACGCGGTAGGCGTCAGCGGCGAGGTCGCGCATCTTCTCGAAGGCGTCGCGCCGGTCGCCGAGGTTGCGCGCCCGGTCGGTCAGCGTCTCGAGCTCGTGCGCCTTCACCTCCGATCCGTCCTGCGCCTTCTCGAGGTCGCGCATCTCGGGCGCGATGCGGTCGACGGCGCGGTCGAGGCGGGTGACCTGGGAGTGCAGCATGTTGGTCAGGCCCCACATCAGGGGCTCGCGCTCGTCGGCCATCTGCGTGCCGTCTACGGTGATGCCGCCGACGATGACGCGGATGGCTTCGTTGAGCGCATCGATGGCGTCGTCCTCGTCCCAGACGACCCTGCTGTCGAGCTCGCCGCGCTCGGGCGCTGCGCCGTAGAGGGCCATGCTCTCGCAGACCGTGGCAGTGGAAGAAGCTGATGCGGTGGTGTCGATCATGACGATCTCCTGTTGGTTCAACCTCCGGGACCCTGTGCCCCGTCGTGATGTCCTTTGTGATTCACGCGCGCGCAGTGGAAGCACCTTCCCCTAGAGCTCCTTGGACCGGTCTTGGTGCGGAAGATGCCCGATGGTGCGGAAGTCGGCGCTCGTTGATCCTGGGAGGCCCGGCGCGCGGCCTTGGAGACTGGCCGCGTTTCGAGTTGGCCTTCTCAAGAACTGCTAGCGCCGGGCCGACGCGCCGGCCCCGCGCGAGGGGCCGGTGCGCCTCAGGCGAGGCGTTGGAGAGTTCGGGCGAGCCGACTTCACGGTCGGGCATCTTCACGGCCGGTCTTAGGAGGTCTTGGGGAAGGCCGGAAGGAGCGGAGCGACTGGAGGACCCGCAGGGTTGCTGCCGCGAGCACGCGTGGCAAAATCCGACATCACGACGGACGGACCCCAGTTTCTGTTTCCTGCGAGAGCGGCGTGGCACCGTCGAGGCGATGGGAGGCGCGGTGCCGGTCGCGGGCCGGGCAACGGGATGGAGGGCGAGCCGCTGCCGGTGCCGCTCGTTACCGCTCACAGCATCGGATGGGTGTCGAGGAGGTGGCGGGCGACCTCACGGACGCGATGGCGCTCGTGCACCCTGACGGGGCCACGGGGGTCCTCGCTGAGATGCACCACGTAGAACACTTCGCCGGGGCTGAGGATGTCGTCCTGGCGATAGACGTCACCGACGTGGTCGCCGTCCTGATAGACTCTGGCCTCGTTCTCGCCCACCCGCCTGAACCTGATGTCGCTGCTCATGGTGCTCTCCCCGTAGCGTGATGCCGGCGCGGAGAGGACTCTCTCTCCTCTCCATGCGGCTTGCCCCTTGCCCGCTTCACTCGGGCTCCCGGTCTGCGAGCGCGGCCGCCGTCCAGGCGGCGAGCGCGGCGGGACCGAACGCGAGGAGATCGCTGTTGAAGTCATCGCCCCTGGGCGAGATGACGGTGGCGGCGACGCCCGCCCGCGCGCAGCGCCGGGCGAGGCGGAGAGCCGCGCGCTCGCCTTCTTCGTCGTTGTCCCTGGCGATGACGAGGCGGGCTGTGCCGGCAGGCGGCGCGAATGCGCCGAGGCTGCCGGCGGACAGCGCGGCGGCGGCGGTGATGTCGGGTGAGGCGGTCACCAGGGAGAGCACGGTCTCGATGCCCTCGCCGACGAGGAGCGAAGCTCCGTCGGCGGGGCGGCCGAAGCGGACGGCATGTCCGAAGATTCGTCCGAGGGCCTTGCGCGGCGATGAGAGATTTGCCTTCGCGGGATGCCGAGGGTCCAACCATGTGCGATGGACGCCGGTGATGATGTTGCCGTCGTGAGCGGTGACGGCGGCGACCAACGCGGGCAGGCGGCGCACGCCGCCGCCGTCCCTGTAAAGCAATGCTGGGTGGTAGCGCAGCGCGGCGAAGCGGCAGCGCGCGAGACCCCTGGCGTGGAGGTAGGCCTCGGCATGGGTGCCGTCGATGGCGCGGCAGCGGCGCCAGAGGCGCCGTGCCGCCTCGGTGGCGTCGTAGGCGTCGCCCGAGCCCGGAGCCGGCGCAGCCGGCCGGGCGAGGAAGGCGCGCGCTTCGTCGAGCGCCGCGCGAAGCGTCGGCGCGTTGATGCGGTGGCGGATGATGTCGAGAAGATCGCCATGCTCGGCCGTGGCCGCATCGCTGAATTTTCCGGGCGCACCGGGGGGAGCGAGGCGGACGTAGAGGGATCGCCCGCGCCCGCCGTCGAGGTCGCCCGCGACCCAGTACCGGCCCCGGCGGCGCCCGTAGGGCAGGTATCGGCGACAGACCTCCTCGGCGCGCTCGGCCAGCGCGGCGGCGACGGCGGCCGCGTTCATGGCGCACACTTCTGGATCAGGCGGGAACCGGCGAAGCCGGGACCGTCGACGGTCATGGAGAGCATGAGAGACCTCGCTGGATGCAGCATGGGACGCGCCCCGGTCCCGGCATCGCTCGACCTCCTGTCGGTGCCGGGACGGCGGGCGGCGCGCGAAGCGCGAGCCCCGCCGTCCGGCCCGTGAGGGACTCGGACCGGGCTGCATAAAAAATGGCCGGACCCGCGCGGGAGGGACGCGGGTCCGGCCATGGGGCGGGCGGGCCGAGGGAGCCCGCCGCGGGGTCTTGGCTCAGAAGGGCAGGGGCGAGCCGTCTGCCGTCTCGGCGGCGCCGGTTGCGGCCTCCGCCGCCTCGCCGTTCGTCGGCTGGGCGCCGTTGCCGTTGGCCCCGGCAGGCTTGTCCAAAAACTGGACGCGCGAACCAGGCACCAACAGGATCTCGGTGGAGAACCGGTCGCTGTCCTCGCCGTCCTTGCGCCACTTCCTGGTCTGCATCTTGCCCGCGACGTAGACGAGCCGGCCCTTCTTCGCGTGCTTCTCCAGCATGTCGATCAGCCCGCTCTGGAAGCTGACGACCCTGTGCCACTCTGTCTTGTCGATCCGTGTCCCCGAATTTTTCTCCAGGTAGCTTTCGTCGGTCGCCACGCTCATATTGGCGACGCGCCCGCCGGAGGCGAGGTTGCTGATGGTGACGTCGGCGCCCAGGCGCCCAATGACTTCCGCCCTGTTCAATCCGAAGCTCATGATCGTCTCCTAAGGTTCCTGGTTGATGACGAAGGTTGGCGAACGGATCGATCACTCTCGTGACCTCCTCCGTTCACCCTCCTTCAAGCTCTCCTTCCCTCTTGCCTGCGGCCTGGTCCGGTGGTGGCCGGCTTCCCGAGGGCCCCGCGAACCGCACCGCCTGTGGCCGCCGGTGCGCCGAAGCCGATCCTGCATCGGGAAGTTGCCGAACGACCTGGCCCACGGCCCGTCTGCGGCAAGGCCGCGTTCACGGCGGCAGGAGGGCCATCAGCGGCACGTTGGAGAGGAATTCCACCTGGTCGGGCCGCAGCTTGGCGAAGGCGATGCAGGCGGCGGCTTCGGATTCGGTCTCGAAGGTCCCCAGCTCCTGCGAGGTCTGCACCTCGATCACGGTGATCTGCGGCGGCCAGAGCGCCGCCAGGTGACGCTCTGGCGCGCGGGAGTTGGACCGATATGCGCAGCGCTCACAGCGGGCTGCGCCACCGGTGCGGACTCCACAATCCACACACGCGCCCTGCGCGCGCCTCGCGACATAGCGTCTCTTCCCGGCGGCGCTCTTTTTCTCGGCAGAGACGCGCTCCTTCTCCAGCGCGAGGCACCGGCCGCAGCGCGACAGGCCGCCGACCGTGGGCTGCGTGCAGCGCACGCAACGGCCGGTGGCCTTTCGCGCGTCATAGCGCCGGCGGTCGCGTGCGCGCCTTGCCTCGCGGCACGGCTCGCAGACGGAACGGTCGTCCTCCGGCCGGCGGCGGCCGCATGACGTGCATAGTCCCGCCTCCTGCCGCGCCCTCCGCCGCCGCCTGTCGCCGGCGCGGTCGGCTCTGCGGCACAGTTCCGGATCGCGGCCACCGTATGGCACCCCCTGCTGCCGGGCCCTGTCGCGGCGGACCTTCTCGGCGGCGCGGCGCTTCTCGGCACAGCCAGCACATACCTTGAGGCCGGGCTCGGGAGGAACGCGGCCGCATCGGGTGCAACGGCCGCTCGCGGCGCGCGCGGCGTGGCGCTGGCGGAGGCGGCGATCCCGCGCCTGCTTATTCACCGGGTCCTTGAGCGGCATGGCCGGCCACCCCGGTCAGCGCGCATAGCGCGCGGCGAACAGAGAGGTCGCGCGCCAGCCCCAGATTTGCATGCCGGAGTCCTTCAGCGTGACCCCCGTGCAGACGATGATCTGGTCGCGTTCGGGCCGCAGCTTCTTCACGGTGGCCACGCTCGCGATCGTGCGCCGTTGCTTGCGGCGGCCCTTCGTCCTGGACTGCTCAGGCTCAATCGGTTCGATCTGGCCGTCGGGACGCGAGCGGTATTTCTCGACCACATAGCGCTTGTCCTCGAGGCCTTGCCCGAACAGGTGGATCAAAAACGTCTGCGCGTCGCGATGGAACATCCGGCCGGTCCGCATGGTGCCGTCTCCCCCGGTGATGGTTGCCGACGGCGGAGACACGCTCCGCAGCGCCGCTCCCGCCGCCCCGGTCCCGGCCGACCTCACGCTCTCGGCGGCGCACGGCGCGGGCGCGACGAGGAACGGCTGATGGTGGCTGTCCGGACCCGCGTGTGTCGGTGATCGTCAGAAACGCGCACAGTCGATCATTCCGGCCGGCAGGGCGATGAGGCGCCCGCCGCCGGTTGGGCAGTTGGTGGCATCCCTCGGCCGTGGGCGAACGGCTCGGCGCAGCGACCGCCGACGAGCCTTGGGGGCGGCGGCTATGTCCCGCCCACCGGAGGCATCCACAGGGCCGCTGGAGCGCCCCTGGTGCCGCTCCGCCGAGTCCGGCACCCTCAAAGCCCTGGTGGAGCGGCAGGCAGTGCCGGTCGCGCCGGCGGCGCTGAAGACCGAGCCGGCACCGCCATCGAACGAAGCGCATCCGGCGGGCGCAAGACGAACGTGAGCTTGCACCCGGAGAGCACGGAGTCTACAGATCGGAGCGATGACGACGGACGCTCGGCTGGCGGATGCCGATGAACGAATTGCCGAAGCGGCGCCGCCGTTGCCGCTTGCGCCCGGCACCGGTAGAGGCCGGGCCGGTGCCGCCGTCCGTCACTTCCCTGTTGTCCGGTCACCGGGACGTTTTTCGGCCGGCCCGACTGCGATCTCGCCCCGGCCGTCCCCTGACACGTTCGACATCGAGCGCGACGGCGCGACAGTTGACGCCATTGGCCGCGACCGCGCCAACACCGGTGCCATGATCGTCGGCGAAGCCTCTGTCTTGGAGGCGGTCCCGGCCTCCACCGGAGAGCCTGAGCGGATCGTCAACGCCGGCACCGGGCGACGCTGAGCGCCGCGCTCTGCAGCGGGAGGACAGCTCGGATTGAAGAGGATCACCGCAAACAGAATCCGTCGTGCGATCGGCGAGCCGTCCTACTCACGGGGCGAGAAGTATTTCGAACGCGGTCGGGTGCAAAACGTCCACTTCGAGGCGGACTCCAAGGTCATTGGCCTGGTATTGGGCAGCAACTCGCAGGTGTACGCGGTCTCGGCGAAATTCAGGTCGGATGCGAGCGCCTTCTCGCTTGAGGGGCGTTGCTCATGCCCGGTGGGCTACAACTGCAAGCATGTCGCGGCGGTGCTGCTTGCCGCGGCAAACTCGATGGCGGATGGGATCGGCGATGACGGCGCGGCGACGTCCGTCGCCGTGTCGCACGAGGTCAGCCGGTGGCTGGATCTCTGGCCCAAGAAGCTCGGTACTCCGTTGGAGGTTCGGCCGCCGGGCCTGCCGTCGCCGGGCCAGGATCATCTGTTCTACGTCATCCACCGGGACACGACGTACGGCATGCGCGTCTCGCCCTACCGGGCCTATCTGAAGAAGGACGGCACGATCGGCAGCAATTTCCGGAGTTTCGACCGGCGCTCCACCTGGACGCGGCGGAACCTGACCGTGCAGGATGCGGGGCTGATCGGAAAGCTCGACTTTTTCTCCGACTACGGTTTCGACTCGAGCTACGACTGGCCGGAGGGCGACGCTCTGGTCGAACTCTTGCGCGAGATCGTGGAGACGGGCCGCGCCCGGGCCCACGAAATCGACGGCGAGGCTCTCTGCTGGAGACCGCCGCGCCGCTGCAAGCTGGTCTGGAGTGTGTAACCGTTCGGGTCCAGGGGGATGAGGAGTTGGCTATCCGCTCGTTGGCAAGCTCACACCGGCGGCGGTAGGCGTGATTCTACCGATTGAGGGTGCGTTGCCAATCTTTTCGGAGGGTGCGGAGCCAGATGTCCTTTTTCGGCTGGGCTCGTTTCGAGTGCCTGTCGTAGCGGCCCCGGCCCTGGGTGGTGCCGACGCGGGTCCAGCCCGACGCCCGGTAGACGGCGCCGGTGTATCGCGGGGTCTCGACGAAGGTCTCGATCAGCACGGGGGTGGTGCCGTAGCGCTCGGTCCAGTCGGTGGGCAAGCGCCGGCGCACGATGGCGAGGATGTGCGAGCCGAGGTTGGGGATCTCGATCCAGGGCAATATCAGGAAGCGCGGGTTGTCGACCACGAGCGGCAGGTTCTTCTCGCGCATCTCCGGGGTCCACCCGATGAAGTTGTCGCGCGGGGCGAGCTTCCAGGCGGCGGTGGAGAAGCCGAGCATGGCGACGGGCCAGCCGTTTCGGTCATGGACGGCATAGCGCATCTGGGCGCCGACCAGGGTCTTGTGACCGAGGTAGTGGTAGCGGGCGACGAACTCGTTCCAGAGCCTGCCCTCCCGGGTGCTGTGCACGACGGTGCGGAAGTCGAGGGGGCGGACCTCGTCGAGGGTAGTCGGCGCGGGGAACAGCGGCGGCTCGGTGTCGGGTCCGAAGACGATGGGCTTGGGCCGGCCCCGCTGCCACCTGGGCGGCGGCAACTCGATGAGGCCGTCGCGGTGCATGGCCAGCATGGTGACGCGGGCCATCATGTCCTTCAGCCCGCCATCGGGCTTGAGCCAGCCGATGCGCCGGCAGAACTCGATCGACAGGGCCCGGCGGGAGAGCGGGGCGGGACCGGCGATCAGCGCGCGCAACAGCGCCATTTCCTCGGTGGTGAAGTCGCGCCCGTAATAGCGGCACGCGGCCGCGCCGGTCATCCCGACGCCGCGAGTTCGCGCCGGCGCGCCTCGTTCATCGACCACGGCAGCCAGGGCGACAGGTCTTCCGGCGGCTCGCCGCCGTTCTCCGCGCACGCGGTCAGCCATTCCTTGAGCCAGCGCCGGACGTCGATGCCGTTGATCGCCAGCGTGCCGGCCACCGAGTACATCGTCGCCGTGAACCCGGCACCCTTCACGCTGTCCGAACCGAAGCATAATCGGCGCCCAATGACGAGTTCGCGCAGGGCAAGTTCGCCGCGGTTGTTGTCCATGGGCACGAACGGCTTGTCGACGAAGACGCACAGACCCTCGCGGTGGTTGAGAAGCGAGCGCAGCGGCTTGGCCCTGCGCGCCCTGTCCGTCAGTCCGGCCAGTTCCGCCTCGGCGGCTGCGAACAGCTCGTCGACCGCCTTCTTCAGTTTGGCGTGCGCGACGTCGAACGCCGGCGACTGTCGTTCGAGAGGGTGAGCGGGGTCGTAATGCTCCAGCCGCGCGTCGTTGAGCCGGTAGATCTCCGCGATCCGCTCGATCCATCTCTGGCACCAGCGCCTGAGCCGCACACGCCCGGCCGCGCAGTCGATGAACGAGCGCCTTTGATGCGCCCAGCACCATTGCAGGATCACCTTGCCGGCGAGATCGCGGGCCAGCTTCTTGTAGGTCGAGAGGCGGTCGCAGACCAGAACCATGATGCCCTTCGTCGAACCGAACAGCTTCATCGCAACCTCGGCGCTGCGCGAGGGATCGATGTGGAAGTAGACGGCGTCCGGGCTCACCGAGGTCCACAGCCAGGCGCGGCTCGAACGGCCTTCCTCGCGATAGGCCTGAACGCGCCAGGATGTTTCGTCGGCATGGCGCAGTGCCGCCTCGTTCTGGTGCGCGAGGATCGCCTCGGCCAACGGTTTGAACAGCGGCACGAAGCGCTTGATGCTGTCGGCCAGGGTCCCCGGCGAGATCGCCAGCCCCATGTCGGCCAGCCACGCCGCGACCCGATGCAGCGGCCGGCAGCAGACGAAGCGTTCATAGAGCATGCACGTCCAGACGCTGATCCCGTAGGGCGTGGTCTCGAACAACCGCGTCACCGGCGGCGCAGTCACCTCCCGCGGCGCGGAGGCGCAGTCGCAACTGCGGCGCCAGCGCGACCGGACGATGGTGCGCTCGTAGGCCTCGACATCGATCTCGAAGAGGGTGGTGCAGCGCTCGCCGTTGGCGGCATAGGGCTTGCCGCAACGCGGGCAGATGCGCGCATCCTCCGGCGGGTCGCGCGGCTCCTTCTTCTGCCTGAGCCCGGCGCGCTGGGTGCGGCCGTGTCCGGCGGCGCCGCGCTGCTGGCCGCGCTTGCGCCCGGTGCCCGGCCTCTTCTGCCGCTCGCTTCTGCTGCCGTAGAGCGCCTTCGACAGGACGCTGCGGGTCGAGCGCAGCTTGTCGAGGTCGCCTTCCAGCTTCTCGACACGCGCGGTCAGCGCCGCGTTCTCGCCCTTCAGATCCCGCACCTCGGCGCGCAGCCGGGTGTTCTTCTCCCGCAGCGATGCAATCAGCTCCGTGGCCCGAACGACCGCGGAACGCAGCCGGGCGTTGCGCTCGTGCAGCCACGCGATCGTGCCCTCCCGGACCCCTACCAGGCGCTTGGCCGCCGCGAGCCGCCGGTCGAACTGCTTTCGCAGAGATTCGGCCACGCGCTCGCCCTCGCGGTGCACCTTCGCGATCCGCGAGCGCTCCCGGTCGATGTCCTGCTTCAGCCAGTTGATCTCGTCCTGGTGGCGCACCTCGATGCGCTCCCGGCGCTCGTCAGACCTGCGCAACGAGAGGTAAAGATCGGCGATCTCGTCGTCCTGGGACTCAACCCTGCGCTCCAACGCCTTCATGGCCCGCGACGCGGTCTTCGGTGCGGCCACCTTGAGCTTGAACCGGCAGGTGTCGAGCCGCCTCGTCAGCGAGTCCGCAACCGCTCGGGCGTCCCTCTCCGATTGACGCAGTTCCTCGCGGCGCACCTCCGCCACAGCCGCGCGGCCCCGTTCCTCCTCGACGCGTGCCTCTGCCTCTTCAAGCAGAGACGCCCAGTCCGGCGGCTCGCACGCCGGCACCACGATGGCAGGCGACCACAGGGTGTCGCCGCCCTCGGCAGGCGTCAGGTCGGTGCAGATATCCGCGTCGAGAACCGCCATGCGCGAGACGGTAGCGCATGCGCGAACTAGTTACCAGCGAAAACCAGTGAAAAGCTACGATCCCCCTGGACCCGAACGGTTACTGGAGTGTCGGCGCAGACGGTGAACAGCGCCTCATGGCACACGATGCCGCCGGGGCCATTCTGACGCTGCTGCCGTTTCCGACCCCGCTATTCCTCGATGAAGGGACCGGCGAGACCGGCGTCGCGGAAACGGAGCTGTCTCCTCACATGCTGTCGTGGTTGGCCGACGCGCCGGAGGTGCCGCATGAATCGGTTGGCGCGGTCGAGGCCAAGCTGTCGCGGATCGGCCAGCGCTCGCCCGTGCCCAGGCTGCATCGTGTAGAGCCGCGCACCGACGTTGCGCCGAAGCCTGTGCTGATCCTGTACGGCCGAGAGCAGAACGCCAGGCGCTGGAATGCCGGGGAAGACCGCAGCGGGCCCGGCGAGGACCTTTCTGCCGTCTTTCCCTGTGCCCTCCTGGAGATTGCCTACGACGGCGTCGAGCGAAGGCTGCGCCCCGGCACGCCCGGTAACCACTTGAGCGACGCGCATCCAGGCGGCGATTCCCCGGTCGTCGTCCGGCGCGATCCTGAGCTGGAATCAGAATACCGGCGGGCGTTCGTGACGGCAGCGAAGCGCCATGGCGGCAAGCATCCTGACGCGTTGCGCTTCGACATCTCGCCACCCGCCGGAGTGCAGGACGCCGATATCGTCTTCGGGCCGCTCCGGCCGGGCGAAGATGAAGAAGTTCCGGGAGGTCTCGACTTCGCCGGGCAGGAGGTTCCCGCTCTGCGCGCCGGGGGCTGGCGCGTCGAGATCGACAAGACCTGGCCGTTTCGCATCTACGAGGGGCCCGTCGCGTTCACGACCTCCCTGGAAGCGTCTGATTCCGACTGGTTCTCGCTTGCCCTTTGGCTTGAGGCGAACGGGCGGAAGTTCGCCGTCGCGCCGATCGTGCTGCAGTTTGTCGAGACGTTGCCGGTGGACGACCTGGGGCGGCTGGAAGAGGGCTTCGACGTCGAGAGGCATCTCGCGGGCCGGATGTTCTATGCCCGCTTCGAGGACGGGAGCTATCTCGCGATCGACGGCGCGCGGTTTGCGCGGTTCGCCGAGGCGTTCCTGGAAGCGCAGGGGCTGATCGGTTTCCATCCTGCGGAGGCGCGGCGCCTGTTCGAGTTGGCCGAGGCGCTGGAGGGCTGCGGCGCGCCGTGGACGGGCAGGCGCGAGCTGCTCGATCTCGGGGCCCGGCTGCGGTCCCTCGCAGAGGCGCCGGAAGTGCCGGTCCCCGGCGCGCTGCACGGCGAACTGCGCCCCTACCAGCGCGTCGGCTACGGCTGGCTCAAGCTGCTTTCGGAATGCGGCTTCGGCGGTGTGCTGGCCGACGACATGGGGCTGGGCAAGACCGTGCAGACCCTGGCCTTGCTGGCGCACCGGCATCTCGAAGAGAAGACCGATCGCCCGAGCATTCTCGTGGTGCCGACCAGCCTGGTCGGCAACTGGCGGCGGGAAGCCGCCCGCTTCACGCCCGACCTGAAGCTCCTGGTCCTTCATGGGCCGGGCCGGCTCAGGCACTTCGGCGCCATTCCCGAGCACCATCTGGTGGTCACCACCTACCCGCTGGTCAATCGCGATCACGAGGCGCTGTTCCGCCATGAGTATGACACCGCCGTGCTGGACGAGGCGCAGACGGTGAAGAACCCGGCGGCCGGGATCACCAAGCGCATCCGCGGCATCCGCGCGCGTCAGCGACTGGCGCTGACCGGAACGCCGATCGAGAACAGTCTCCAGGAGCTGTGGTCGCTCTACGACTGGCTGATCCCCGGCCTGCTGGGAAACCGCAAGTCCTTCGCGAAGCACTATCGCACGCCCATCGAGAAGGAGGGAGACCGGGCGAAGCAGCGCCTGCTGTCCACCCGGATCAAGCCCTTCCTGTTGCGGCGCACCAAGGAGGAGGTTGCCGCCGAGTTGCCGGAGAAGACCGTGATCGACGAGTTGATCCCGCTCGAAGAGGGCCAGGCCGCTCTGTACGAGAGCATCAGGGCGGCAATGGATGCACGGATCCGCGAGGCCATCGCAGAGCGGGGCCTGGACGCATCGCGCATCACGATCCTCGATGCGCTGCTGAAGCTGCGCCAGGTCTGTTGCGACCCGCGTCTCGTCAAGCTGGACGCGGCCCGCAAGGTGGTGGAAAGCGCCAAGCGGGCGCGGCTGCTTGCGCTTCTGGAGGAACTCGTCGCCGAGGGGCGGCGGGTCCTGATCTTCTCCCAGTTCGTCGAGATGCTGCGCCTCGTGGAGGCCGATGTCGCGGCCCGCGGCTGGGACTACGCCATGCTGCATGGAAGCACGCAGGACCGGGACGCTCAGATCGCGAGCTTCCAGTCGGGAGCGCTGCCGCTCTTCCTG
Source organism: Alphaproteobacteria bacterium (assembly GCA_965220745.1). Classification (GTDB taxonomy): domain Bacteria; phylum Pseudomonadota; class Alphaproteobacteria; order UBA828; family UBA828; genus WTGU01. The sequence continues at coordinate 16,021 of CBDCQT010000009.1, forward strand.
ATCAGCCTCAAGGCGGGAGGCACGGGCCTCAACCTGACGGCGGCCGATACCGTGATCGTCTACGATCCGTGGTGGAACCCGGCGGTGGAACGCCAAGCCATGGACCGGGCGCACCGGATCGGCCAGGACAAGCCCGTGTTCGTTCTTCGCCTGATCGCCGAGCACACCGTCGAGACCGCCATCCACAAGATGCAGCTGCGCAAGCAGGCCCTGGCCGACGCTTTGTTCGAGGGAACCGCCGGCGGTCCTCTGACACTCAGCGACGGGGATATCGATTCGCTCTTCGGTGCCTCGCCTGCCGCACCTTCGAGTTGAGGATGAGCGATGGCCCGGCAGAAGGGGGAAGGCGGTGGCGAAACCGACCTGCCGAGTTCGTTGTTGTGCGACGGGCTCGGCCCACCTCGCCGCAGAGCGCTGATCGGCGCCGCCGCTCACCGGCGACGAGCGTTCGGAGACGACCTATTCCCGCGATTGCCCGGGTCAGTTCAGTGGCACAGGCTCAGTCATCGGTGCCGAATAGTCGGCGACAAGCCTCTTCCGCCTCTTGCAAGCCGGCTTCCGTGAACACGACCGACTTGGCCTTGGTAGCGGGATTCGAAATCAGGCCCTTGCGGTGAAGCCGGTCCGTGGCATCCCAGTCGAAGGACTTCCACGCGCGCACCCCGTCATGAAGGCCCAGGTAAAGCAACGCCAGGACGGCCTCGTCGATCTTGGCCTCGTTCATGGGGGATCCACTCTGCGGACCGGACTGTTGGTGACCGGACAGGGCGCGCGCCCGGCCGTGTGGGCAGTGACGGCGATAGGTGTGGCTGGCGCAAGCTGCGGCTCACCCCGCGTTCACCGCGTGGTGCAGCTACACGAGCTTGATGAGCGCCACGATCAGGGCCACGGCGCCCACCATCATCGCACCCAGGCGAACGGTCATGCGCTGCTCAAGCTCGCGCATCTCGCCTCGCACCGCCTTGATATCAGCCCGCAGTACAGTCTCGGTCTTCTCCAGGTCGCCGCGCAGCACCTCAAGGTCGGCCTTGGTGGCAAGCGTCTCGCCCATGCCTTCGGCGAAGGTGTCGACGAGGATCGCGGCCTGCTTCTCGTCGAAGCCGCCTTCGTCGCGCAGCTTGCGCGCCGCCCTGAGCGTGTCGAACGCCACCATCATGACGCTCATCCTATCGCCGTCGCCGGCGGGCGCAACCGCACGCCAGCCACCATGCGCGCAGCGGACGCCGTCGCGCCGGCCTGACCGGCCGCACCGCCCCGCCGCGGCGAAGGCGTTCCGGCGCGGGCCGTTTTGATTCCGGTTTCGGGGGCGCCGTCGGCGGGCTCTTACAGGGTTTCGGCCCGAATCGCTACGGGTTGCTACGCGGGGCTACGCTGGGCTTGGAATTCACTCGCTTCCGAAGTGATGACGGCGGGCTTTTTCAGAGTCAGCGAGAGTCCGGTAGACAGCAGAAGACGGGCTCGAAGGGTGGGAGGGAAATAACGCTATGTCAGTGGCTTAGAGAGTCTCCCGGCGGGTGAAAGTGGGGTGTAGCGAATGTCCTAACGCCCCTGTGGCCCCCAGGCTCTCCTCTGCTTGAAGAGGCCTCAGCCCGAGGCCTCGCTGGGTTCATCAATTCGGCCGTCAACGTACCTGACGACTCGGCAACTGTCCATAGCCCATGAACTTCACCACATCACCCCAAAGTTGTCCACTCAAGAGATGTGCCTCGGCAGGCCGAATACCCGACCCATGCGGCGATGAACCATGCTGCGTTCCCGATCCCGTCCGGGGCTTCCGCCCCCGTCGTTGCAGCCTCCCTGCACGTCACCGCGACATCCTCCGTGCCGCTCAACGTGCCGGGACGAATTCTCGCCACAATTCCGCAGCCTTTGCAAGCCCGAAATTCATGCCGCGAGACAATGGCTTGGGGTTAAAGCGTGCAACAGGCATCGGCACTTCATGCCCCACCACCACGCAATCGTCATGCGGCTCTGGCGCGGCGTCCTCAAGGGCTGCGCTCGCATCGGCAACCCGGATCGCCTGTATCGCCGCAGCCTGCGGGCCGCCGGCACACCGATGGCGCGCCCCCATATAAAGGTGTCGGCGTACTGGCCGAGCGTGGTGGAGCCGCCGCTCGGCTGCCAGGACCCGGATGATTTTTTCGTCGTCCTCAATTGTTTGAACGCGGCGGGCGAGCGCCCGCGCGCGCCCGAGCCAGGCGGCAGCGGGGCTTGCATTCTTCGTCGCCATGCCGCGGTTTTGATGCCGGCGGCTTCCGGAGAGCACCCGGCCGCGGCGGCGAATTCCGCCATCAGGGCGCGCCACGGCGCGTCGCAATTGGCTCGTCCCGGCGCCATCGGCTTCATCGGCCATGCCGCCGCCCTGAACCCGGAAGTGCGTCCGGTACTCGACGGCCGGCGATTGCCTCTCGCACGCACGCCCTCCGCGTAGCAAGATGGGACCTTCCCGGAACGGCAGCCGACGCCGAACGACTTCAGGGAGCATCAACAGCATGAGAGCAACGTTGATAGTGTTCGCGGCCGTTCTCGCGACCGGAGGGTGCCACCTGGTCGGGGACTCGGACCCGATGACCGAGGAGATGGAGGAGGGACTCATCGACTTCTCCCGAACGACGTCGTTCGACGGCGACAAGCTCACCGTATTCGTGCGTGACGGAGAAGACGGGAAGCTGCACCTGAACACGGCGCGCGACGCAGTGGAGACGAACGAGTTCCGCCCTCAAATCCCGAACCACTCCGGCCGGTCCTGGGTGCTGCGCAACGCCGCCCACGAGAGCACCACGCAGGTCTACGCGCTTGTAAGCTGGAACAACGAGAACCCCGCCGACTATCTCGCCGCCGGGTGGTGGCTGCACCAGGGGGAGGGACAACAGCGCCTCGAAAGGGTCATCTTCGTCGACGGCCCCGAGATCGACCCGCTATTGAACCCGCCCGATCTGCCGGTGACGGGTAGGGCGCGCTACGTCGGGCGCAGCAGCGGGATATTCGGCTACGCCTTCGGCTCGGACTGGGCCGAGCTGGAGGGCGGCTACACGTACGACGCATACCGGGGGACCATGGACGTGGTCGCAGACTTCGAGGCCGGCACGCTCGGCGGGTGCCTGGGTTGCACGGGCGACCTCGTCGCCGACCGCACGCACCTCGAATACCGCTTCGAGCAGCTCCCGGAGCAGTACCTGCCGAAGGCGGATGCTCCGATGAAGGACTACGAGATCCACTTCGCACCCGTGGCGTACAACGCCGACGGCAGCTTCGAGACCGAGTTCGACAGCGCTGCGGCGAGCGTGCGCCATCCTGAGCGCGAAGTGACGGGGTCGCACGGCTTCTGGGGCGGGAGCCTTTCGGCCTTCGACGACGCGGCCGGCACCCCGAGGCTGATCGCGGGTTTCAAGGATGCGGGCTTCGAGGAGGAGGATGGGAGCCGGGGGTTCTTCTGGGGTGTGTTCACCGTGCTGAGCGAGAGCTTCGGAACGGAGTGACGGGCCCCGGACGGCCCCGACGATCAGGGCGAACTCGTCTGCCAAGGCCATGATCGCCGCGCTCACATGACCCGCTCATCCGACCCTCTGTGACGACCCTCCGCGCCATGGAATTCTGGCCTCCCACCACGCCCTCGGATACCATCGCCGGCGACGGTTGCAGCATGAGCACGCGGCCGCCCCGAAGAGGACGCGGCCATGCGCTACGACGAATGCTACAAGTCGATTTTCTCTCACAGGATTTCCGTCGAGCACCTGCTCCGCTTCGTCGAGGGCATGATCGACGATGGCCCGGCGTGGATCGCGGCCTTCGACCCCGAGACCCTGGAGCCGGTGCCCACCGAGCGCATCGACGACACCCTGCACCGCCACCTGAGCGACCTGATCTGGCGCGTGCGCCTGCGCGACGGCGGCGAAGACGATTGGGCCTACCTCTTCGTGCTGATCGAGTTCCAGTCTGCGGTGGATCACCTGATGGCGCTGCGGGTTCGGACCTACGTGGACCTGCTCTATCGCGGTCTCTGGGCGGATCGCCGCTTCGGCGCGTCCGACCGTCTGCCGCCGGTGCTTCCCGTGGTGCTCTACAACGGGAAGTCTCCGTGGACGGCTGCGGCGAGCGTGGAGGAGCTGGTTGCGCCGGAGGCCCGCCCCCCGAGCCGCATCGCCTCCGTGCCGACATATGCAGGCTCGGGCTACGTGACGCTTGACGTTGGCCGGGTTGAAGCCGGAGATTCCGCACCAGTCGACGTGCTCTCACTTGTGATCGGCATTGAGCGGATGTCGTCGTATAGTGAGGGATACGCGACGCTGCGTGAGGCGTTCTCCGCCCTTCGCGGCGCCGAGCACCGGCAGTTGCGCCGGACGCTTTATGACTGGTTCACTTTGCTTGCCGGGCAGGGCGCCGCAGGCGCTTTGATCGAGGGGTTCGAGGAGATGGAACGGATTCCTGAAGAAGGAGAGATGCGGACGCCGGTTCAGGACCGCGTGCGCGCATGGCGCGAAGCCGACCGTGAGCAGGGCCGCGAACAGGGCCGTGCGGAGGGCGTCGAGAAAGGCCGTGCCGAGGGCGTCGAACACGAACGCCTGCTGTTGCGGCGCCTCACCGAGCGGAAGTTCGGCGCAGACATCGCCGAGCGCGCCGCCGCACTGTTGGCCGGGATCGGGGAGCCGGGGCGGCTGACCGACGTCGGCGAGTGGATCATCGACTGCGCCACGGGCGACGAGCTGATCGCGCGGCTGGAGAACGCAGACTAACGCGAGCCGCCGTCCCCTCGCTGGACTTGGCGAGGGCTCGACACCGCCTCACGCCGCGTTGAGCGGAGCCGGTCATATTCTCGCTCCCATTCCGGCCATCAGCGCGGCGGGCAGGACGATCTTACCGGTGCCGGCGCAGAGGCGACACCGCATCACCGAGCTTCCCTCCGGTCGATCTGTTCAGGCCCGGCATGGGTGCCGATGCCGTCGGCCACCGGCGCGACGAATGAGGATACGTGCCCACCGCTCATCCACTGCGTACACCGAAGCCGAGGTCGCGAACGGCCTTGCGGAACGCCGCCTCGGCCCTCGTCTGGACCACCAGGTGCTTATTCCCCGCACGCAGGCAGAGCTTCGCCAGGCGCTCGTCATCAGCGATTCTCGCTGCAACATCCTCGTCGACGCACTCGATCAACAGCGCCGTGCCGCGCGCCTTGAGCGCATCCGCGCCGCGCTCGACGTTGCGCAGGAAGCCCTCGACCCTCTCGGGCAGGGGCTGCTCGTCCCGTGCCGCCAGGAACGCGCGCAAGCCGTCGCCATCGTGCCCGCTCTCGAACGCCGCCAGCGTCCTGTCCCGCGCCAGGCGCCAGACGCCCTCCGCCTCGGCCTCCGCGAACGTCTCCAGCATCAGCCTCTCGTCCGCCGACAACGCCCCGCCGGCGCACACCCTCAGGTCGGGGAAGACCGTCAGGGACGTACGCTCCAGAAACGCGCCCGGCTCGTAGGTGTCGGCGAGCCCCAGGCAGTAGGCGCCGAGCGCGTTCAGTCGGAAATACTGCAGCCCGTCATAGCGGCTGAGCCAGGCCAACTCGTCGCTCCCCGGCAGCCCCGTGAAATCCACTCGCGCTCCCTTGGGGTGGATATAGGCGACGTCGATCAGGCCCAGCGTCGCGGCGTACTCGAACAACACGCACAGAAGATAGCGGCCCTGCAGGATGTTCCAGCCGTGACAACCGTCATAGCCAAGGCTGTCGTAGTGAGAATCGAAGAGGTAGAGCTTCCACGGATCGCGCGTGATACCGAAGTCGAAGGACGCCGCCTGCATGAAGCGCGAGAACTCGTCGAAGCGCACCCAGCGGCCCAGCGGACATTGCTCCAGCGCCTCGGTGACCACCGGGCGGCGCGTCGATACCGCAGTCATCGCGCGCTTGCCCTTGCCGCGGCTCTGGCCCTTGATGGCGTCGATGCGGCTGAACTCGTCGAGCAAGTTGCTCTTGATCCAGCGTTGCCAGAGGTGGCGCAACGTCTCCGCTGCTGGCGCGCCCAGCGCTGCATGGCCCTTCTTCGTCAGCGCCAGCTTCGAGCCCCTGAGCTCGGCCAGCTTGCCCGCCTGCACCAGCCACGGCCAGGCGTGCGCCTTGATGGGGCCGACCGCCTGCTCCCAGCTCTCCCGCTTCTCGGCAAGGTCGTAGAAATCGCCCCCATCCAGCTCCCCGGCGATGGCCGCCGCCGAGGCCGCCGAGGCCCGCCGCGTCTTCGCGCTCACCGCGACCCGGCCGAGATCGATCAGGCGCAGCACAGCGACCAGGTCCCTCTGCGCCGCGCGCTCCATGTCGCGCCGAACCAGCGCGACCCGGTCGAACTTCGGTGTCTCACCTTTGGGCACGTAGCCGCGCTGCCGCCGGTCGACCGCCTCCGGCAGCTCGTCCTCGGCAGCGAGCGCCGCCTCGGGCGGCGCGGGCACGAACCCACGCAGACGCTCCGCCAGATCGGGCGGGATGAACGGTGCCGAGCCCACGTGACCGCCGCGGAAATGAAGAAAGAGGCGTAAGGGCAATGCACCGGGGGCGCCGATCCCGTCGAAGCCCGCAGGAAAAGCGTCGTACTTGGCCTCGAACCGCGCGGCATCGAAGCCCTCGGCATCGTGCAGCGCCTCGCCCACCGCCAGTCGTTGAATCTCGTCGAGACCGTCCCACAGGAGGCCAAGCGAGGCCCCGCTGAGACGACCCTCGATGGCCGCGATCATGTCGGCCTTGCGCGTGGGCCGCGGCTTCGGCACTGAGAGCCAGTTCACCATGACCGTGAGGTCGCTGTTGTTCAGCGCGGCGAGCGCCTTCGCCAGGGTAGAGGTCCAGTCATCGGCGATACGGACCATCGGCCAGTTATCCCTCGTTGATGCCGATGCGGCCATGACGATCGATCCGGCCGCGCTCACGGCATGATATCGGCGGCGATGCTGGCCGCCACCAGGGCCGCAGATTCCTTCACCGAGTCCTGTGCCGGGTGCGCGTACCGCGCGGTGCTCTGCAGCTTCCTGTAGCCCAGGAGTTCGCCGATCATCGTGAGTTCATGGCCCAGGACCAGAGCCCGCAAAGGCCTTCCCGATGTGCACCCAAACTTGCGGTCGATACCTGATGGATGGACTACGGATCAGTCTAGGCATGAGGAAGACTCTGCCGCATGTCCGGGATGCCGGTCAGAAAGATCGCCTCATGCCGATGACCGGAATACGCGCAGAAGACGTATTCGTTCCAGTGGTTGGGACCCGGACCGTACTTCATCAGATGACCGTGCGGGTCATCCGTCCTGGGCGGCTTCTTTGCCATCATCCGCGCGAGCTCGCGCTCCAGATAGTCGACAAAGGCTTGTTCGGGCCAGTCCCGGAAGACGTAGGGCGTGTTGAACACGATATGCCGGCGGCACAGGCTGTTGGGCGGTGGAAGCACACGCACGAACCAGACCTCCCCCTCGCGGCCGGCATAGCCGGCGGGAACCGTGCAGGAGACTATCTCCCGCGTGCCGACCTCGCGCAGCAGGACCCCCTCGCCCTTGCTGCCGCAATGGACGTAGAAGCCCATCCTCGAGTGCTGCATCCGCTCAATGGCGTCGATCAGCCAGGACGGGCAATCGAACTCGGGCGCGATCCGCAGGATGCAGTTGCCCATGGTCTCCCGACTGCTTCCGAACTGGACGTCGAAGAACGCCCACATCGTGAAATAGCTGGCGGTCAGCGGACTCATCGGCGGCCCGGACGGCAGGTACTCGTCCTCGGCGTCGCCGACGATCCTGACGAAGCCCTTCGCCTCTCTCATCCCGGAAATAGATTCGGCCATGAGGGAGACGACGTTCTCCGCCAAAGCGTAGATGCCGTGACACGGCTCAAGGTCCGCGAACTTGCCGGGGACCGGCCCCTCGCCACCGAAACCGGCTTCGAGGGCCATCTTCCTGCCCTCCCGCCAACCCGCCAGATCGACGACCTTCGAGCCGCGGGACGTGAGAATCTTCCTTGCGATCTTGTCGGAAACGGAACCCATGGCGTTCTTCCGGCAGTCTTCTCTCGTGGGCCTCGCCCGTCTACACGGAAACTTGGCGGGTGCGGGCGTGCCCACGGCTCGAATGTCTCCCTCCCCGCCGTCGGCGAAGAACAGCTTGGAGAGGGGCGGGCGGCGCGTAGCATTTTCGGCGATCCGCGCCATTCCAGAAACTGTTCAGTGCCCAAGCCCCTCACCAGATGGCTCAGGCCACGGGACGAGCGCCGTACACCGCCACCTTCCCAAGTCTGTCGGCGAGACGGTCCTGTTCCCGCTCCAGATCGTACTGGCTTTGCAGACCCATCCAGAACTCCGCCGAGTTCCCGAAGAAGCGCGAGAACAGCAAAGCCGTCTCAGCCGAGATGGAGCGCTCGCCGCGCACGATGGCGTGGATGCGGCGGGGGTCGACACCGACCGACCGCGCCAGCCGATACTGAGTGACCTTCAGCGGAACCAGGAACTCCTCATTGAGTATTTCACCGGGATGGATGGGGTGCAGCTTGCGGCCCTGTTTCCGTGTCGACTTTCCCATCCGCCTGCGTCCTTCCCGTCGCGCCCGTCACGACCTCAGTGGTAGTCCACCATCTCAACGTCGTATGCGTCTCCCTGCCTCCACGAAAAGCAGATCCGCCAGCGATCGTTGATCCGAATGCTGTACCGGCCCCTTCGGTCCCCCGACAGCGTTTCCAGCCGGTTCCCCGGAGGCACACGCAGGTCGTTCAGGCTCCGCGCGCTGTTCAGCATCATCAGCTTCGCCTGTGCGCGCCGCTGAAGGTCGGCGGGCAGACGCCTCAGACGCTCCCGCCTCGCGACCGCTTCGGTGTCGGCGTTTCTGTAGCTCTTGATCATTACCGATGGCCGCACCACGCTATTAGCGCGTGGCGCTAACTCATGTCAAATCTCACCCGCATCACGCCAATGGTCGGGGCGGGCCAGTGATCGTCAGGCGGGAGGATCGGGCCACTCTCACGGCATGATATCGGCGGCGATGCTGGCCGCCACCAGTGCCGCGGCCTCCTTCACCGAGTCCCGCGCCAGGTGCGCGTACCGCGCGGTGCTCTGCAGCTTCCTGTGCCCGAGAAGCTTGCCGATCATCGTGAGGTCATGGCCCAGCGCCAGGGCGCGCGACGCGAAGCTGTGACGCAGGTCATGAATCCGCACGTCGTCCAGACCGGCGTGCTCTCTCACCTTGTACCAGTAGTAGGTGAGCTGCATCTGCCGCTCGCCCGCCTCCGGGCCCGCGATCACCCAGGGATTGCCCGCGAGGCGCGGCAGCCCGGCCAGCACACGCGCAGCCGCAGGCGAGAGCGGAACGATCCGGGGACCGGTCTTGCTATCGGCCAACCTGATCTCGTTCCGCTCCAGCGCCACGTCCCTCCAGCGAAGCGTCAGCACCTCGCCGGACCGGCACCCCGTCAGCGTCAGCAGCCGGAACGCCGCCGCGACGTGGATGGGTAGCCGGCCCTCGGCTTCGAGATCGTCCAGGGTCTGGCCGAGACGGCGGAACTCGTCTTCGGTCAGGAAGCGCTCGGGCCGCCGCGTCCGGTAGGGCTTCACGAAGCGGCAGGGGTTGCTGCCGCCCGGCAGCAGCCCCCACGCCTGCGCTCGGTTCAGCATCCGGGACAGCGCCCCAACCGCGTCGTTTGCCGCCGTCGGCCTCTTGCGCAGGCGATACTGAAGCTCGGCAACGTGCGTGCGGTCGAGCTCCGTGATCGGCAGCTTGCCCAGCCTCGGCAGGATGTTCCGCTCGATCGTCCGGCGGTAGCCCATGGCGGTGGCCGGCTTGCAGTGAACCGCCACGTGCTCGCGGAGGTAGCGCTCCGCGAGCTCCGCCACCGTCGGCCCGCCCTCTGCATCGGGTTTCCCGCCCCGCTCGTCGCCGGTCTCCATGCGGGTGAGGATCACGGCCGCCTGCCGGCGCGCCTCGTCCACGGACAGGGTGCCGTGGCGGCCTACGGCGATCCGCTTCGAGCCGCGCCGGCCCCTGCGCTGGACCACGTAGGTCTTGGACCCGTTGGGATAGACCCGGACCCCGAAGCCCGGCAGGTCCCGGTCCCAGCACATGATCTCCTTGTCCTCTGGGGTCAACGCGTCGACCACACGGTTGGACAGCGATCTCTTCTCCAGTCGCGGCATGTCCCGTTCTCCTACGCCGCCTCGACCGGCGTCATGCCGTCGGCGTCGGCCTGGGCGGCGGCACCCTCCATGCGCAGGATGTCGTCCTCGATGCTGCCGCCCACGCGGGCGGCAGCCACCTTCTCGGCCTCCTGCGACAGGTGCGCATACCGCGCCGTGCTGCTCACGTCCGTGTGGCCGAGAAGGCGGCCGATCATCGGCAGCTGAAGACCGAGAGCCAGGGCGCGAGACGCAAAGCTGTGACGCAGGTCATGGATGCGCACGTCCTCGATCTCTGCCTTCTCGCGCACCCGGTGCCAGTGGCTGGTCAGCGTCGCCAGGTGGCGGTTGGGCTTGCTCCCCGTGATCACCCAGGGGCTGCGCCTCACCCGCTTGATCCCCGCCAGGACCTCCAGCACGGCGGGCGTCAGCGGCACCATGCGCGCACCGGTCTTCGCGTCGCGCAGGCGAATCTCACCGGCCTTGCGGTCGATGTCGCTCCACCTCAGCGTCTGTATCTCCCCGAGCCGGCACCCCGTCAGCATCAGAAGCCGCAGCGCCGCCGCAGCCCGAGCCGACACCGGGCCCTCCGCCTCAAGCTCGCACAGTGCACTACCGACACGCCGGTACTCGTCCTCCGTGAGGAACCGCTCGCGCCGGCCCTCCCTGTAGCGCTGCACGAACCGGCAGGGGTTGCCGTCGCGTGGCCCGACACCCCACGCCTCGGCCAACGAGAACATCTTCGACAGCACCATCAGCGCCCGGTTCGCGGCACGCGGCGTCTCCCGCAGTTCGTAGTGCAGCGCCGCCACCTCGGCACGCCCCACCTTGTCCAGGGGCAGGGTGCCCAGCGCCGGCAGGATGTGGTTCCTCAGAGAGCCCTTGTAGATGCCCTGCGTGTGGGCGTTGCAGTGCACCATCACATGGGCCTCCAGATAGCGCTCGGCCAGTTGGGCGATGGTGAGCGCAGGGAGGGGTCTCGCCACCGGGTCCTCGCCCTTCTTGATACGGGTGATGGCGGCAGAAGCCTTCTTGCGCGCCTGCTCAGGGGTGACGTCGCCGTGGCGACCGAGCGAGACGCGCTTGATGCCCACCGGCCCGCGGGACTGCACGATGTAGATCTTGCTGCCCGAGGGATAGACCCTCACGCCGAAGCCCGGCAGCTCCCTGTCCCAGAAGGTGGTGTCCTTGCCCTCGACGGCGAGCATGTCGACGGTGCGCTTCGAGATCGAGAGTTCACTTCGCCTGGGCATCGGGTATCTCCCTGGTACGCGCCGCCCTGCCGGCCGGGGTCGTCGGCGGGGCGCTGATTCCGCAGTCGCCTCTCACCGTCACCCGACGACCGAATGAATTCGGATTCCGGGCTTCCGCCGCCTCGCGGCGGGAAAATTCGGGATCGGTCGGAATGGCCAAAATTACCGTCATCACTGCGGACGCCCGCGACATCAAACTCCTGCGTATTGGATCGTAGGATTGTCGTCTCGTCAAGAGCGGAGGTTCTACCTAGCTAACGGAAACAACGTAGAGAATCGTACCCTAGCGTAGCTCTGACGTCAGAATTAGAACAAACGCTACACGCACCTGTGGAAAAGGAGAGCCTCGAAGCCATGAAGAAGACGAAGCTGACTCGCAGTTTGCTGGCGGCGTGCTCGATCGTCGCCCTCTCGGCCGTCATGTACGGCTGCACTCACAGCGGGGACGATCCGGTGGTGATGGAAGACCCGTCGGAGCCGACGCCTTACGAGACGGCCATGACGGAAATTGCAGCGGCCGATACGGCGGAGGCAGCTCAGGCGGCCTACGACGAGGTGGACCAGACCGCAATTACCGGCGAAGAGGCCCAGAGTCTTCAGATGGCGCTCGCCAGCCGGCTGGAGACGCTCGCGACGGCCGCTCGTGAGGAAGCGCAGAAGATGGATCTGGCGGACGCCGCCGACATGATCGACACGTCCGACCTGTCGACTGCGCAAGCCATCGCCGACGCGACCACCGCGATCAACGCGCTTAAGGCCGCGATCGCCGCAGCGGTCGACGTCGACGACACGTCGATGTACCAGACGATGGTCGACAACGCCGAGACGGCCGTGATGACGGCGCAGGGTCATCTCGACACCCAAGGGCGCATGATGGCGCAGCGCATGGCGATCTCGAACGCCGTCACGATGGCCCGGACGGCAGTCGCCGGGGTCGACGATGACTCTACCGATTCCGAGGTGGCGGCGGCCGACAGCGCGATTACCGCACTTGAGGCTGCGATCGAGGGCGCGGCCGATCTCCCGGCGGACGATCCCGACGTTGCCAGCGCCCGTGGAACGCTCGCCACGCTCAAGGGCACACTTTCCGTAGCCAAGGATAGCCGGGATGATGCGCTGGAAGACGCTGACAAAGCGGCGGCGGAGGCCGCCGCCAAGCTGGGCAAGGCCATGCACGCGGCGCTGGGGGGGCCCACTGCGGCTGGTAACGCGCTGGACAACATCGGCAGGGACACCCCAGCGAATTTTGGCCTGCAGGCTAACGGTACCCTCAGGATTGATGCTGCGGCAAACGCGGGGTCGTTTGCGCCCGTGGGGGGCACAGACACTGATCCGGATCCCGTGACACTTGAGGCCGGCGCTTCCCCCGGGGCGCTCGGTTCGTGGAACGGTACAGACTACATGCACATGGAGGGCACCGGCGACGACAAGGTGGTCAACGAGGCCCGGGTATACAACAACAAGGGTCCCGGGAAGAGGGAGGCGTTCGCCGATGCCCTTCCTAGTGGTGTGACGATCGCAGAAGCTAACGTTGGCGGCGCCGTGCCCGCCCAGATCAGCGATCTTACCACCGCCATAAAGGGGTATATCGCCGTGAACAGCGGCACAACCTTCACAACGGAGCTCGATATCGACAAGGTGATGGCCGCCGCCTTCACGCACTCGGGAACGCAGACCCACGCGATACCAGAGCAGCGAAATTCTGTCTCCTTCCGCGGCACTTACGACGACGCACCGGGCGAGTACCGTTGCGTTACAGGTTGCTCTTCGACCAACGACGGAACCGGAAGCCCGAGCGGTTTGGGCGGCACTTGGTTCTTCAAGCCCGACGCGGGCGCGATGGTGCAACAGCCCGATGCCCACTACCTGTATTACGGATGGTGGGTGAGCAAGGACAATGACGGCATGCCGACGGCGGCCAGCGCGTTCGTGGGTAGATTTGGGACCGCCGGTGATGACTCCGCCACTGACGATGATGGCCTCAACGCTGGTTGGAGCGGTACTTACACCGCCGGCACCACCCTCACCGGCTCGGCGAGGTATGAAGGCAACGCCGCGGGCAAATACGCCATCGACAATGTGCTCGACGGCACGGGCCATGGCGGCCACTTCACGGCGGATGCCGAGCTGACCGCCACGTTCAGCGCTGCTGACGCTGACGATGTGGGTATCACCGGCACGATCGACAACTTCCGGCTCAACGACGGGTCCGACGATCCGGGCTGGAGCGTGTCGCTGCATCAAACCGGATTTGGGAGCGGCGGGGCGATCGATGCGACAACGGCCACAGCCACCAACGCTAACGACAACAATGCCGACGGCACGACTTGGTCCTTCGGCGATAACGCGGCGCCGGAGTCCGGCGCCTGGAGCGGCATGATGTACGACGAGGCTGTGACCGGGGATGATGACGACGGCAGCAACATCCCGACCACGGTCACCGGCACGTTCTATTCCGAGTTCAGCACCATCGGCCGGATGGTCGGGGCCTTCGGCGCTGACAAGCAGTAGCACCTGACACCAGGAGGGGCTTTCACCCACCAGACCTTCTGTCCCTCCTTCTTTTCCCCCCGGCGTTGGCGCGAAGCTGGCGCCGGGGTTTTCTTTGCACCCACCTTCAAGGCCTGGAGACAAGGAATGGCCGGCCGGACGACTGCGGCGCTTACGGTCGCGATCTGCTTGCCGTTCCTTGCGGGATGCGTCGGCGGGGGTGCGCCCGCAGTCCATCTCCATGACGACGCGGTTCGGACGGAGCCGCTTGGCACCGTCGGCATCGATAACTGGTCTCCGGTCTTGACGGTCGACAACACGACCTACGTTGGCTCGGGCGTCGTCGAGAGCTTGGGGATCGCGCTGGCGACTGGCGGACAGGAAGGCATCGAGAGTTTGCGCGCGGGGCGCCATGGCGATACCCGTGTCTTCCACGGCCGCGTTCGCAACGGCGTCGGCCGCGACAGGCTCGTGCAGTACCTCAGAGAGGACGCGAGGTTCGACGGGACCGACGAGATCGAGCGCTTCGGTGTGCGCCCGCCCGTGGTGAGGGCCCTGGTCGGCACGAGCGACGAACAGTGGTACGAATTAAGGCTGGCCGTGCAGATGGTCAACGCGGCCCTGCCGAGAGACTACCAGCTGCGCACCGACACCGCCCGGTCGTACC
>CBDCQT010000010.1:0-814701 GCA_965220745.1 Alphaproteobacteria bacterium
CCACGGCGGCGCGGCCGAGCAGCGGGTCGAAGCCGAGCCGCGCGGTCACGCGCTCGGCGTCCACTTGCACGCCGGCCACGTCCATCGTGAGCTCCCATTCGACCTCGGGGTCCGCGATGTCGAGCACCTGCATGACGCGCACCGTGGCGCCCGCGCCGCCGCCTGCGGCTTCCACCCATTGCGTGAGCGCGCGGCCCACGTTGTCGATCGCAAGCTCGGCCTGCGGCGCCTGGCCCTCCACGTCGTCGGCCAGGCGCGCGTCGAAGCGCAGCGCGACGTAGCGGTTGCCCTCGATCGTGCGGTCCTCGGTATCGTTGACGACGCGCACCGGGTCCGGCACCGCCGGATGGCGTATCTCAAGCGCGGTGAGCACGCGGCGCTCGGGCGCGCTTTCGCGGATTGCGCGGGCGTACAGTTCCGAGGCCGGCGGCACGCGGTGGACGCGGGCCGAGACCTGCGGCGCGCCGCTTTCGGCGAGGCCGCGCAGGCTGAAATGGATAATCCGCCCGAGCCGGGCGAAGGCCAGCGGCCTGCCGGCCTCGGCCCGGCCGGCGATGGCGTGGGCGTCGATACGGCGCAGGCGGGCGCTGATCTCCGCCGCCCCGGCGTCGGCACGGCCCCGGATGGCATGGGCGTCGATGCGGCGCAGGCGGGCGCTCGCCTCCGGTGCGCCGGCGGCGGCGAGGCCGCCCGACCTGCGAATCGTGGGCGTGACGCGCGCCACCGTGGCGCTCGCCTCGGCCGCGCCGGCGGCGGCGCTGCCCCGCACTGCGATCGCGGTGACGGCCGGGCGCGCGAACGCCAGGATGAAGCCCTGTCCGTCGTCGATGTTGTTGACGATCGTCAGATCGTCGCCGCCGATCGGGCCGAACTGGACGAAGTGGCCGCCCGCATTCGAGAACGTCGAGGCGGGAAAGCTGCCGAGGCCGTCGACGGTCTGGACATAGACCGTGAGATCGGCGCCGGCGCCGCCGGTGCCGAAGTGGTCGGCGAGCACGAGCGGCGCGTTGTCGTTAATCATGAAGAACGCGCCGTTGCGCCGCCTGATCCGGGTGATGGCGGCATCGCTCGTGCCGAGGCCCAGCTCGCCGTCGAGCAGCGCGCCCACGGTGCCGCGCGGCGGGACGGCGAAGATGGTGCCGCCGGACCCGGAGCCGGCGCGGATCAGCGCGAGCAGGTCGAGCTCAAGCCCGGCCGCGTCGAAGTCCGCGAGCGTGAGCTGCGGCACCCGCTCCACCGTGGCGGCGGCCTCCGCCGCGCCGGCCTCGGCCACGCCCGTTATCGCGGTGGAGGGCTCCACGCCGTCGTCGAGCGTGAAGGTGAAGTTGCCCGCCCGCTCGGCAAACCACGCGGTCATCGCGGTGTTGTTGTCCGGCGTCCAGAAGTAGGGCTCGCTCGCGTCCGCGAAGTCGTTGTCGGCGTGGCCGGGGCCTTTCAACGTGAAGGTGGCGCCGTCGGTGCCGGCGAAGGTGAAGGCCTCGTCGGCGGTCTCCAGCGCGCCGGTGAACTCCGGCCCGGCGTCGAGCGGCTCGCCGGTCTCGGTTGCCGAAAGCCGAATGCGAACGCTGATGCCGACACGCTGGATATGGCGCAGATAGGCGACGCCCCCGCCCACGACGAAGGCGGGGTCGATCAGGACGGCGCCCTGCCATCCGGTTTCGACCTGAAGGCCGGTAAGCTGGAGGACCTGCCGCGTCATGCGCCGCCCCGCCGCCCTCGTTCGCGCCCTACCGCTGCGCTGCTTGAGGGCTAGATCGTGCCGGCGGGAATGCGCACGACGACGGCGCCCGCCGCCACGCGCAGGATGTCGTCGGTGGTCTGTTGCGAGATCGTGGCCGGGTTGTTGGCCCCATCGAGAAGCGGACCCCACGCGCGCACGGTGCCGCCGGCGGCAGCCGACATGATGGCGAAGTGGGTGGCGTTCTGGACCAGGCCGGTCGGCGCGAAGTCGACCGCCGCGAGGTTCTTCACCTCGCCGGCCGGGTCGGCGTTCACGCGGCCGAGGTTGATGGCGACCCGGCCGGCGGCCGCGATCAGATTGTTGCCGTTCGCGCCGGGATCGGCGCTGGCCAGCGCAAGATAGTCGTCGCCGGCGTTCGCGATGGCGAGCGCCGCCCGGCTCTGTTCCGCCGCTGCGATGGGCATTGGGTCAGTCTCCTTTACGTGGACATGAGCGGGACCGGGCCGCAGGCCCGGACGGCGCGACCGCGCCGCGCGCGTAGCGCGTAGCCAAGCTCGCGGAGCGAGTGCGTCGCGCGGCCACGCGCGCGGGCGCGCGATGCGATTGAGGGAAATGAAGAGTCTTCACAGCCCCACGCCCTCCAGCGTGAGGGCCGCCTCCCACGAGCGCCGGCCGTCGCCACCGACGCGCGCGATGTAGTCGATCCCGCCGGCGCCGCCACGCACGCGGGCTTGATGCAGGGCGCCGGTCTCGGGCGCGGTCCAGGCAAACCATTGATGCGCGCAGTCTGCTGCCCACGCGCGGAAGCGCGCATAGTCGTCATCGTCCGCGATCAGCACGGTGAGGCGCAGCGCCGTGAGCGCGGATGCGAAGCGCCGCTCCTGGCGGACGAAGCCATCGTCGAAGGGCGTGCGCGCGACGTTGGGATCGTCGGCGACGCCGTAGCCGTCCGCCTCGACCGCGACATAATCGGGCCACACCAGACCGCCGGCGCTCATGCCACCGCGTCCCTCAGTCCGAAGCGCCGCGCGATCGCTTGCGACGCCGGCCCGCCGGCGTCGAGGTCTTCGGTAACGATGGTCACGACCAGGCCGCGCGGATCGAGCCGCACCTCGCGGCCTACCTCGCGCTGCGGCGTGCCGCGATTCTCGAAATTGATATGGACCGAAGGCGCGCCGCGCGGGAGGGTCGCGCCGGGGCCGCGCGGCAAGATAACCTCGCCGCGTTGCGCGATGATCGGCACCTCGTCGGCGCGCAGGCCCGCAATTCCGCCACCGTGAAAGCGCGGTGCAAGGGCGAAGGCGCCGACCGGCACGGCGCGCGTGACGCCGCCCGAGGCGCCGACCAGACCGCCTTGGTGACCGACGCCGGCCTGCAAACGGCCAAACAGGTCGGCATCGGGAGCGCTCCCCCTGCCGAACGCGCCAAACAGGGCATTGGCGAGCGGCTGGATGATGAAACGGCGTGTCGCAATTCGCGCGAGATCGGCAATCACCGAATCGACGAAGCCTGAGAACGAGGTCTCGCCCGTGGTGATGAAGCGGGTGAGCGCGGACTCCATGGCGCCGAAGGCGCTCTCGGCCGCAGTCCTGGCCTGATCCAGGGTACTCTCGCTCTCTCGCCCCAGACTGCCGAGCGCCACCGCAAACGTCTGCGTCGAACCCGCGGCACCTGACAGCGCGGTACCGGCCTCGTTGCCCCGACGCGCGGTTTCGCCAAGGGACCGATTGAGCGCGCCGATCCCCTGCAGCGCCTCCTGCATGTCCGCGCGGACACGGAGCGCGAGCTCGAGATCACCGGGCATTAGTCGTATCCCTCGGGCGCCGGACGCTCATTCCGTGGCCGCGCGGAAGAAGAGGACGATCTGTCGCCACGTCAGGCGCTCGCTGAGATCGAGGTGGCCGCGTCCGTGCCCGGCGCGGACGAGGGTGTCGAGCACGCGGTAGAGCGGCACGGGCTCTCCTCCCGCGCCTGCGCCGCCATCTGGGCCGCCACCCGGCGCAAAAAAAAAATCCGCCGTTTGCCGCCCACATCGCCTCGGAGATTGCTCGTCCGTCCGCATCGCTCAAGCGGGCGAGCCATGCCGCGTCCCGGCGGCAGGCGCGGGCGGCAAGTTCCAGCCAGAGTGCCGCGTGGGTGGCGAGTTCACTCTCGATCGCCAGGGCGTCCGGCCCCTCGTGCTCGGCCCGATCGGGGACCAAGCCTGCCAGCGCGACGATCAGAGGCCGAGCCAGCACCGTCGCCTCCAGTCCTTCGCGGAAGCGGTACTCACGCACGGTGAGCGAAACTTGCTCGCCCGTATCCGGGTCGTGCACCGTCACCTCGCGATCCGGGAACAGCACCGCGAGCTCGTCGCCCACTCCCGTCATGCGGACTGCCCGTCGATGTAGAGCGCGGGCGCGCCGCCGCCTGGCTCCAGCATCGAGACGGCGAGGCGGATCTGCTGCTCGGAGGAGCGCCCGTCGAGCAGGGTGAGCCCGCCGGCGGGCTGGATCGAGCAGCGCGGCGCGTAGATATTCCGCCCCCGACCCTCGGCGGCATCCTCGATGTAGCGAAACGCGCCGATCACCTGGCCGAGCGCGCCCTGCACCTGGTCCCGCGCCGTATCGTCCGGCGTGTAGTCGATTCCGACCTCGGTACTGTCCACGATGCCGGCCTTCGGCTCATGCAGCGCGTGGTCTGCCGGCAGCCAGAAGATGCGGGCGCGGGCATAGTCCACGATGTACTGGCCGGTCTGCTCGGTCTCGCTGGCACCGGTGCCGAAGCGCTCGGCCGCGATCGCCTGCGCCGCCGCCACCGGGGTCTGCGCCGTCGACGCGACGGTCACGGCGCTGATCGCCGCCGCCTTGCTCGCCGGCGTGGCCAGCCTGAGAACGCCGGCGGGCCGGGCCGGGCCGCCAAGCTGATACCAGCGGCCGGGCCGGAAGATCGCAGGCTCGCCCGAGACCTGCGCGGCGGCATCCAGCCGCTTGACCGTGCTCACGGTAAAGAGGGCGAGGTTCTCCAGGCTGATGTCGTGGAGGGTGAGCGTCACCGTGCGCGCGACGCTGCGGGCGATGCGCGCGAGCTCCCGCGCGACCGGGCCTGAGCCGGAGAATACCGTGGTCTCCTCGGTGGTAATCTCCAGCGCAGCCCCTACGGCATCGCCGAGATAGCGCTCGCCCGTCGGCGCGCCGCCCTCGTGGAGGTCGAGATAGACCTCACCTGCCCCGATCACGATGTTGTCGGTGCGCTTGTCGATGTTTCGCGCGGTCATTCGCGTGTCTCCCTATTCCGCCTCGATAACGCCGGCGCGGGCGATGCGGCGGATTTCGTATTCGTCGAGCCATTGCAGTCGGCCGTCCTCCAGCGAGACCAGCTGCCCACGACGGAAGGACAGGACCTCGCGCTGGCCGGGCGGCGTCCAGCCGGCGAGCGCCTGCCTGGCCTGCGCCAGCAGGGCGGAGAGGCGCCCGCGCCTGCGCGCGCCGCCGCGGTCGTTGGGCGCCGCCACCATCACCGAGACCCCGATGCGGACGACGTGCTGCACGGGTGCGTTCTCGACCCGGCGCGTCGTGCTCTCCTCCGCTTCGTCGGAGATGGGCAGGACCAGCGCCGCCGGCGTCTTGGGCCAGGCGGTGAGCGCGGCTGTATCCAGGGCGCTGAGCACGGAGGCGAAGACGGGCGCACGGTCGTCGGCCACGAGCGCGATGAGGCGTTCGGCCATCGCGTCGGCGAGGTGCATTTCCAGCGCGGCGAGGGTCATGTCCCCGCTCCTTCGAGCGCGCGCGCGACGATGCCCAGGATGTTGGTGCGGTCGTGCTCGTCGATGCCGAGATAGGCGCGCGCCGGGAGCGTCACCCTGCGGCCACTGCCGGCGCGCCCGCCGAACTGGTGGATGGCGGCGTAGATGACGCTCGAGCCGACCTCGACCGCGTGGCCGCCGTCGATGACCGTGTGTGCGATGGAGCCGCGCAACCGACCCGTATCGGTGAGCGTCTTCCCGCCTTCGGCGAGAGCGCGGGCGCTTCTCAGCCAGGGCTTGCCGTCGGGCCCGCGCTCACGCTCGAAGCGTCGCAGCGTTGAGGCGACGAGGTAGTGCCCGATCTGGTCCATCGTAGCGGAGGAATCGGCCAGCACCACCGCCATGCGCGCGAGACCTGCGTTGAGCGTCGCACCCTCGACTTCCAAGCTGATCCGTTGGGAGACCATTATTTCGCCCTACCGCTTCGCTGCTTGAGGGCGTCCATCACAACCCCGCCAGGGTGTCGGGTGTCAGGGACGGCGTGGGGCCGCCGCGCGCCGCCCTGTCGTGCCGGGGCACCGGGTCGCCGGCGGCGTCGAGAAGCGCCTCCTCACCGGACGCGAGGCGGGCGAGGGCCGCCTGCGCCCGCTCGGCCCTCGCGGTCACTTCCTCCGGCGAGACGTCGTCGTAGAGCGCGCGCCGGGCCAGGTCGCAGGCGATTGCCACGAGCCGCGGCCAGGAGCCCCCGCCCAGGGGCAGGCGATAGGCGGAGGCGAGCGCAGCGTCGATCTCGGCCGCGGCGTCGGCGAGCGCGGACTCGATCCGCCCGGCCTGCATCCCGGCGAGGTCCAGTGTCTCCTCCGCACCGAAGCGCGCCTCCATGTCCGCGCGGGTGGCGTAGGTCATGTTTCCGCGCGCCTCCCGGCGCGACCCCGCATCTCCCGCACTTGGGCGGGAGTGAGAGAGGCCTCGAAACGATCTCGGCGGCGATGAACCAAGCGGAAGGAGACGCCGTTGATGGTCTCGCGCCGACCGTCCAGCGCGGGCTCGCCGAAGGCGCGCAGCGTGCCGCCGCGCGTGCCGCGATCGACCAGGACGAGCCGGCGGGCGAACGCCGGTGCGGTCTGCGGCGTCGGCTCCAGAAATGTCTTTCCAAAGCGGCGCCGCATTTCCCGCCAGGTGACGGTCAGGCCCGCCTCGGGTACCGGCAGAGCCGTCGCCTCGGCCCCCTCTTCCTCCACCTCTCCGTCGGGGCCGAGTCCGGCCTCAGCCAGTGCGCGACGATGCTCGCGCTCGTAGACCGCGATGCGTGCCTCCAGCGCGGCGCTCGCCCGTTTGGCCTCCTCCGGAGTCTCGGTCACGCCGGCGTCGGCCATGGCTTGCTGGCGCCGCGCTTCCTCCGCCCGCTCGCGCTCGATCGCCTGCGTCATGCGGGCAGCGTATTCGCGGGCGCTCGCCTGGCGCGCTGCGAGCGCAGCCTGTTCGGCGTCCGCGCTCATTCGCTCGCACGCCTCCCGCACCGCCTCCGGGACCGGCGGCTGCGGATAGTCGATCTCCTCGCGGGTCGTGTAGGCCGGCACCGCCGCCCGCGCGCGGGCGGCATAGTCGAGCACCGCGAGCAGGGTGACGGACGGTGTGCCGATGACGCGCCGCTCGGCGTCGCGGAGCGCGCGCATCTCGGGCACGATCCGCTGATAGAGGGTGCGGCTCATGGCATCGCCGCGCAGCCAGCCGATCCACGAATCGCGGATCTCGCAGTAGGCGTGGACCATGTTCAGCAGGCGCTCGGCATGCCGGCAGACCTCGCCCTCGGCCGCGCTCTGGCGCGGGTCCGCCGGCGAATAGCCGAGCCCGCACAGGTGATCGGGAGGGGATGCGGCCATCGGCTAGGCCACCGCGTTGCGCCAGAGGTAGCCGGCGCGGCTGTAGGCCACGAGTTCCTTGACGCACTCGCTGACCTTGACGACGGTCGAGCCACGGTTGACGCCGCGCGCCGGCTCCTCGTAGGTGCCGACCTGCAACCCGCCGAGGGCATCGGCGGTCCAGCAGAACTTGGGCATCCGGTCGCGGGAGGACGCCATGTCGCGGCGCACGTGGATCGCACAGGCGTGCTTGCCCCAGAGGCGGGCGAAGCTGTCTTCCTGGCCGCGCTTGGCGCTCTGATACCAGGCCATGCCGACCAGCACGCGGTCGACCTCGAAGAGCTCGGCCACCGCCTCCTTCACGACGATGCCGGAAGCCTGATCGCCGGCGCCGGTGGCAGCCACCGCTTCCACGATCTTCGGATGCTGGCGGAGCGCGGTCCACACCTTTTGGCCGAAAACCAGCACGTTGGGGCGGACGAGAGGCACGTCGAGAGCCTCCAGGATCGCCTTGCGCGGGTTCGAGCTGGCGTGGCTCCACTGCGCATTGCCGTTGAGCGTGGCGGAGTGGCCCGCCGCGTAGCTGGACGCGGTGGTCACCAAGTCGGCCACGCGCCGCTCGCGCGCGAGCTTCACCAGTTCGGCGGTCGAGATCGCGGCCTGCTCCAGCGGGTCGTAGGCGACCTCCTGAGCGCGGGCTTCCTCGATGTCGCGGGAGGGGACCGGGTCTTCCAGGCCGTAATCGACGACGCTCGCGGTGGTGTCCGTGGCGCCGAACTCGACCTGATTGAGGCGCCCTGCGCGGGAGGCCCGCACGTCCGGGATGGTGAGCAGGTCCTCCTCGGTAAGCGTGGTGTAAGTGAACTTGTAACCGGTGCGGACGCGCGGGCAGACCTCGTCGGCGATCAGGCCGGACGGCATCGCCGCCTGCGCGATCTGCGTGAGCCGGGTCTGGACCTCGTAGGGGCCAGAAGCGAGCTGGGTGGTGTGCAGATCCATGGTGATTCCCTCAGTGAAGGCCGGGGGCGAGCAGCACCTGGCCGATGTCGCCGGAGACGCCGGAGACCTCGGCGATGCCGATGACGCGGTTACCGTCGGCTGCGGTCACCGCCTTGCCGTCGGCGTCGGCGGTGAGCAGCGCGCCCCGCGCGACGTTGGCGCCGTATTCGATGTCGGCGATGCCGGTGCGGGCGATCTCGACACGCCCACCCGAGGCCGCAGACGCCCGGCCGGAGACCCCGACGTGGGCGTCTGCAGCGGCGGCGGACTGCACCACCTTGCCGTCGGCGTCGCCGTACTTGACGATTCGGTGGGGGGCGACGGCACCGCCGGCGTCCGCCGCCCGCCACATCAACACATGACTCATTGCGTTCCTCCTTCGATGCCGAGCCCGCGCTTGGCGCGCGCCCGGTCGACGGCCTCGGCGGGGGTGAGCGACATGCCCCTCTCCGCCTCCGCCGCCATCAACGCGCGGGCCTCGGCAGCGATCCGCTCGCTGTCCTTGCCCGCATCCTCGTGAGTGCCCGCGAACGCCGACGCGCCCGGCACCGGGCCGCCCGCGAGCGTCCGGTAGTCCACGCGCCTGGGCAGGCCCTCGATGAACCGTTCCAGAATGGCGGCGGGCCGCATCCGCTCCTCGCCGCCGGAGGCCGACGCGAAGGCGATGGTGGCGTGTCCGCCTGCGGCGCCCTCGTCGTCGCTGGCCTGGCCGTCGCCGAGCGCGGCGAGCAGCGCGACAAGCGCCGCCCGTTCCGCAGGCAAGATTCGCCCCGCCTCCACATGGGGCGCGATCGCCGCCTCGGCCGCCCGCCGCCTGTCGTCGGCCGCTACTGCCGCCTCGCGCACGAGCAGCGCGGCCTCTCGTGCAGCCAGCGTGGCTTCGCGCTTGTTTGTTTCCCTCAGGCGCCGGGCGCTCGCTCCGCTCGCTTGGCTACGCGCCTCACGGCGCGGCGCGCGGTCGCGCGCTCCGGGCTGCTCCACAGCCCGGCCCTCCTTGGCTGCCGTACTTGAGGTGGATTCGCGGACGTCTGCCTCGTTCTCTTCCGGCGCGGCAGCGCGGTGAGAGTCGGGGTGTGCTGCGGGTTGTTGGCCTGCCAATGCCACCTGGTCATCGTCGGAGAAGGCGATCACCGTCTCCGGTGCGGATGCGAAGCACGTCGGCGCGAGCCCCGGTACCGCTGGCGCACGGCCGCCGAGGAAGCCGAGATGGCGCAGCGTGTCGCCCTGGAGCGCGATCGAGCGGCCGGCGTAGTGCCCGGCCTCGACCGCCTCGCGGAAGGCGGGTGCGATGTCGCGCAGCGTCGCCTGCAGCCGGTCGCCGACGCGGCGCAGACCGTCGATCCAGGCGTAGGCTGGCGCGTCGGCTTCCGGGTGGCCCACGACGACGGGCGCAGGGTCGGCGGCGGCGTGCTCGGCGACGATGCGATCGAGGCGGGCCTCGTCGATCGCCACCTCGCGGCCGGCGATGTCGCGCCAAGTGCCGGCGCGGCAAATGTCAATCCAGCCGTCGAGGGCGCTCATCGCGCGCCTCCAGTCGCGCCCAAGGCACGCGGGATTGAAAGAGTGTCGAAGGAGCGCGGGAGCGAGAGAGTGTCGCAGGTGCGCGGTTTCAGGACCCGGGGGTCAGAGGGTGAGTGCGCGTTCATGGCGCGGACAATGCCGCATGCCGGCGGCCCCGTGCACCGCACCATGGTCCGGGGTGTTAGATTCTTTTCCCCTCACTCGCAGAGCGCTCGAAACCGCCAGCCGCGCACGATTTAACGGTGGCCTTCCCAGACAAAAACAGCGCTGCCGTCGATCGTTGTAAGACGTGCGCAACCCGGCCTTTTTACCGAGCGCGAGGCGAGATTGAAACGCTTCGAGTCGCTCCGTTCTCCAGGCTGGCGGCCCCCTGTAAAACGGGCCTCGCCTGTGACCTTCTACGTCCTCACAGGCTCGACAATAACGCGATTACGCCCGCGCCGAATCAAGTAGCCACCTCGCGGAATTGCCAGCGTACCGTCCCGGACAAGCGGCCAGAGTGTATCGACAATCAATTCGGCGTCGAGATCCCTTTCGATCACCACTGGCTTCGGCTGTGTGGCCAACCATGCGGCAAACGCACGCTCACCGATCTCGTCACCCACAGATCTGCGCAGCGTTTCGAGCTTGCGAAGCTGCCCTTTTGTCAACGTGCTCTCGTCGATCTTGGTGAAAGATCGTCTGGCCATAAATTTATCTCCGTGAAACCGGCGGATTGTATGTGCTCGTCATATATCAAAAAATATGCACGATTGAAAATACCCCGTTTGGTTGATATTACCAAAAAGTATACCTGTGGATTTAGGAGGCATACAGCAAGACGAATTGCTGAGCAACTCACCGAAATTACGGAGGAATTTAGGTCATCAATGCGGTGACCTCACCTCAACTTCAATAACATATAGTGATTAATATAACCTTATTGTGCGGTCCAACCTCCATCAATTAACAGACTCGCGCCCGTAATCAGGCTAGCAGCGTCACTCGCCAGAAACACAACTGCCCCCATCACGTCGGAAATCTCGCCGAGTCGACCCAGCGCAATACGGTTCAGCGTGTCTTCCTTGAACGCCGGATCTTCGAGGAACGGACGAGTCATCGGGGTCGAAATAAAGGTTGGACCAATGGCATTAACCCGGATGTTATATGGCGCCAAATCCATCGCCATCGCCTTGGTCATGCCCTCGATGGCATGCTTGGTGGCGCAGTAGACCGTGCGCCGCGGCCCGCCGACATGGCCCATCTGGGAGGACATGTTGATGATGACACCGCCCCGATTCGCGGCGACCATCTCTCGCGCGACCGCCTGGGCGCAGAAATAGGCGCCGCGCACGTTAATCCCCATCACGGCGTCGAAATCTTCCACCGTCACGTCGAGCAGCGGCGCCGGGCGGTTGCCGCCGGCGTTGTTGACGAGAATATCGACCGGCCC
The DNA here is from genome assembly GCA_965220745.1 of Alphaproteobacteria bacterium. Taxonomy (GTDB): domain Bacteria; phylum Pseudomonadota; class Alphaproteobacteria; order UBA828; family UBA828; genus WTGU01. The sequence goes on from CBDCQT010000010.1 coordinate 11,220, forward strand.
GAGCGCCGTGAGCGCTTCCGCTGCCCGCTCAACGTCGGCGATGTCGAGCGCGAGCGTCTCCGTCCTCCCGGCCGTAACCGCGATTTCGTCCGCCACTCGCTCCAGCGCGTCTTGGCCCCGCGCCGCGAGCACGACGCAGGCACCAGCCTCGGCGAGTGCGGCGGCGCAGGCGCGGCCGAGGCCGCGGCTCGCCCCGGTGACCAGCGCCCGCCTGCCGTCGAGCCGGAACGACGGCGTCGTCGGCAGCGCGTCGTCTGCTGCGGAATCAGGCAATGTTTATGCCGCCGTAACGGCGCACGCGGATGTCCGCCTGCTCCTTGTGCCCAGCAAAGCCTTCCAGTGCGCAGAGGCGCGAGCAGTACTCCCCAACAATGGTCGAGGCCTCGTCGGTCAGAACACGCTGGTAGGTGCAGGTCTTGAGGAACTTGCCGACCCAGAGGCCACCGGTGTAGCGCGCGGCCTTGCGTGTCGGCAAGGTGTGGTTGGTGCCGATCACCTTGTCGCCGTAGGAGACGTTGGTGCGCGGGCCCAGGAAGAGCGCGCCGTAGTTGGTCATGCGCTCGAGGAACCAGTCGGCGTCCTCGGTCATCACTTGAACGTGCTCGGCGGCGATCTCGTCCGCCACCGCCACCATCTCGTCCAACGTGTCACAGACGATCACCTGGCCGTAGTCGCGCCACGCCTGGCCCGCGATCTCTGCGGTCGGCAGGATGGTGAGCTGACGCTCGACCTCGGTCATGGTCTGACGGGCGAGGGTTTCGGAGTTGGTCAGCAGGGTTGCCGGTGAGGTCGGCCCGTGCTCCGCCTGGCCCAGGAGGTCGGCGGCGCAGAGCTCGCCGTCCACGGTTTCGTCGGCGATCACCAGGGTCTCGGTGGGCCCGGCCAGCAGGTCGATACCCACGCGACCGAAGAGCTGGCGCTTGGCCTCCGCCACGAAGGCGTTGCCGGGGCCCACCAGCATGTCCACCTGTTCGATGCTGCCGGTCCCGAGCGCCATGGCGCCCACCGCCTGAATGCCGCCCAGCACGTAGATCTCGTCGGCGCCCGCGAGGTGCTGGGCTGCGACGATTGCCGGCGCGGGGCTGCCCTCGAACGGCGGGGCACAGGTCGCGATGCGCTCGACACCCGCCACCTTTGCCGTCACCACCGACATATGGGCGGACGCCACCATGGGGTACTTGCCGCCCGGCACGTAGCAGCCGACCGCGTTCACCGGGATGTTCCTGTGACCCAGCACCACGCCCGGCAGGGTCTCGACCTCGACATCCTGCAACGCGCCGCGCTGGGCCTGCGCGAAATTGCGAATCTGCTCCTGGGCGAAGAGGATGTCCTCGCGGTCCTGGCCTGGCAGCCGGTCCAGGCAGGCTTCGATCTCCGCCTCGCTGAGCCGGAAGTCCTCGCGCTCCCAGCGATCGAACTTGATCGACATCTCGCGCACGGCCGCATCGCCCCGCTTCGCGATGTCGTTCAACGCGTCTTCCACGACGCGGCGGACCTTCTCGTCGGCCTCCGCCGCCTCGGCATCGCTGATTCCGGTCTTTAGGTATCGAGGCATCGGCGTTCCTGCTTTCTATTGCGCGCGTTACCGCGCGAGAGCGCGTGCGCAGCCGCATTGCGCCCTGGATTCAGGTTTCGACGGTGACGCCCCGCCAGAAGGCGACATGGTCGCGGATATTCTCGGCCGCCGGCTTGGGATCGGGGTAATACCACGCAGCATCGGCGTTTCGCGCGCCGTCGACTTCGACCGTGTAGTAGTGGGCCGTGCCCTTCCAGCCGCAGACGGTGGTCGTCTCGCTCGGCGTGAGGAACGCGCGGTTCACGGCCTCCGCCGGGAAGTAGACGTTGCCCTCCACGCTCTCCCACGTCTCGGACTCTGCGATGACCTGCCCTTGCCAGAGTGCGCGCGCCATATCCGCTCCCCTCGTGCCGCTCGTCGCCTAAGCCTGCGGCACCCACTTGATGATGTGCTGCGCCACGGCAACGGTCTCGCCGCGTTGGTTGACCACCTCGATGTCGGATAGCGCGCGGCGGCGCTCCTCGTCGACCTCGGAGACTGTATAAGTCACGCTCACCGTATCGTTGATGTAGACCGGGGCGGTGAAGCGGATGCGATCATAGCCGAGCGAAACGGGGGTCTCCTCGCTTCCCCGCTCATCGCACCGGGCGATCATCATGGTGGACGTCGTCGACATGAACCCGACCAGCAGCGCCCCGTGGGCGATCCGGTGCCCGTAGGACGTCTCGGACATGTACTGCTCGTTCACGTGCAGGCCGTTGAGGTCACCGGTGATGCCCGCAAAGAGGTACACGTCGCTTTCGCCGACGGTCTTGGAAAACGTGACCCGCTCGCCGACGCTCACGTGGAAGTCGGACATCCCTCGCTCCGAGATCGATCAGCCGGTCTTCGCGCGGGCGGCGCTGGTGCCTGTCCAGGCAGGGACCGTCAATAGCCGGCGGGCTGGCCCCAGCGGTCGGCGAAAATGTACTCGTTGAAGGGGCGCCGCGTGCGCTCGCCCAACTCCATCTCGCGGAGGTCGTCGGGGAGGGTATCCGGGTCACCGGGATAGCCGACGGCGATCCCGGTCACGGGGTCGTAGCCCTCCGGCACGCCATAGACCTCCCGGATCTTGTCCGCCTCGATGCCGGCCATCTGATGGGTCGCGTAGCCGAGCTCCGTGGCCTGCAGGACGAGTTGGCAGGCGGCGAGGCCGATGTCGTGGACGCAGCAGCTGTTGGGCGAATTGTTGTGGTCGAAGGTGCGCTTGGTCACGGTGAGGATGAGCAGCGACGCGTTCCGCGCCCAGACCTGGTTGCCGGGCACTAAGCAGTCCAGTAGCTGCGCGAACCGTTCCTCCTGGTCCCTGGTCGCGACCAGGAAGTGCCAGGGTTGTTGGTTGAAGCTCGACGCTGCCCAGCGCGCGGCCTCCAGCAGTATGAGGATGTCCGCGCGGGGCATGGGACGCGGGTCGAACGCGCGCGGGCTCCAGCGTCGCTTCATTGCCTCGTTGATCGGGTGTTCGGCCAGCGCCGGCTTCTCCATGTCCTTACTCTCCCGCGTCGATAACGATCATTCGTCCGACCACAGCCACCCTCCGGGGCTCCCGCGCACGCTCCGATAATGCTCTTCAGGGTCGTACAAGTCGACCGGAAGCCCAAGCTGCCGTGCGGTCAGCGCGCCAATCGCCGACCTTACCTGATAGGCGGCGACGATCTCTTCCCGCTTCGCCCGGACCAGGTTGATCTGCGCCCTGAAGTGCTCCTGTTCGGCGTCCAGAACATCGAGCGTGGTGCGCAAGCCGACCTGCGTCTCCTGCTCGACGCCGTCCAGCGCGACGGCCGCCGCGGCCACCTGCGATTCGAATGCGGCGATCTGCGCCCGCGCCGACGTGAGCGCTCTCCAGGCCTGGGCGACCTGCTCCTGCACCGTGCGCCGGGACTGATCGAGCTCGAGCAGCCGCTGCGCCGCGATCTGCTTCGACTGGCGGATGCGTGCGCTCGCTGCGCCACCCTGATAGAGCGGCACACGCACGCTGGCCCTGATCGAGGCATCGGTGGTCTGCTCGATGAGGTCCGAGGTGTCGAAGCGCTGGCGCACATCGCCGACGATGGAAACCTGCGGCCTGAGCGCCGCAGCGGCCGTCTCGATATCCGACTGCGCCGCTTGCGCGATGTACGAGGCCGCCCGGATCGACGGGTTGGCGTCGTTTGCGGCTGTCAGGGCATCTTCCTCCGTCTCCGGCAGGCCCATGGGAACCGGCGGCCAGGAGAGCGTGCCCGGCGGCCGGCCGGTCACCTGCTGGTACATGGCGCGAGCGGACATCATGCCGCCCTCGGCCGCCACACGCTCCGCGCCCGCCTGCGCCAGCCGGGCCTCGGCCTGCGCCACATCGGTGCGCGTCACCTCGCCGACCTCGAGCCGGTCCCTCGCTGCCTGGAGCTGACGGCCCACCACCCGCTCGCTGCTGCGGCTGAGCTCGATCTCGGCGTCGTAGCGGAGCACATCCATGTAGGCGATCACCGTGCTGAACAGGATCGACTGCTCGACCGCTTGAAGCTGCGCCCGGCCTGCGTTGACCTGGTTCTCGGCCGAATCGATCTGGGCGGAAACCCGCCCGCCCTGATAGAGGGGGGCCGTCGCCGTAAGCCCGACACCGTGGGGGGCAACGCTATGGCTGCCGGCGTTGGGAACCATGCCGTCTGTCTTGCTGTACGAGGCACCGAGGTCGCCGGCGAGCTCCACCGTGGGTTGCCAGCCGGCCAGCGCCGCAGGCACCTCCTCATCCACCGCCCGGAGCCGGGCACGCTCGGCCTGCAGGGTCGGGTTGTTCTGGTAGGCGAGGACGAGCGCCTCCTCCAGGGTCTGCGCGACGGCGCCGTGGGTAAACGCCGACGCGACGGCGAAGAGTGTGCCTACCAATGCGCCAAGCGCGATTCTTTCGATCGAGGAGTGCCGTCGAGTGTGGGTCATGGGCCGCTCCTTTCAATACGTCGGCATGGCGGGGTCTACCGTGCGCGACCACGCGTCGATGCCGCCGTCCAGATTGACCGCATTGTCGTAACCGCGCCTGTGGAGCCAGGCGGTGACCTGGGCGCTGCGCTGGCCGTGGTGGCAGAGCACCACCAGCGGGCGGTCCGCTGGCAGAGCGTCGAGCCGGTCGGGCAGCGCGTTCATGGGGATGGTCAGCGCCTCCGGCAGCGCGCCGAGCGCCACCTCCCAGGGCTCCCGCACGTCGAGCAGCGCGTAAGGCCCCTCGCCCGCCCGCAGCGTCGCGAATTCCCCGACCGAGAGCGCGGGCACGTCACCGTCCACGATCTAGAACTCGAAGCTTATGGGCCGGGCGATACCGGGAAGCGACGGAAGCGTCGCCTCGAACAGGCTGCGGCTTGAGAGCGCACCCCGGTGCCGCGCCCAGAGAGTTGCCTGCCCCAACCCGCCGGGCTCGCGCAAGACGCCCACGATCCTGCCCGCCTCGGCCAATTGATCCGCAAGCGCCTGCGGCAGGTGATCCATCGCGCCACCCACCAGGATCACGTCGTAAGGCGCCTGTTGGTCGTAACCCTCGGCGAGCGGGCCGGTCACCACGATCGCGTTGTCGGCACCGACGGCGCTCAATGCATTCTCGGCCTCGGCAGCAAGAGCCTCGTCGACATCCAAAGCGATGACGGTGGCGGCGAGGCGGGCCATGACCGCCGACGCGTAGCCCGTGCCGCAACCGACATCGAGGACCATGTCGTTCGCCGTTATATCGGCTTCCTGCAACAGGCGCGCGAGCACCATGGGCTCCATCAGGTAACGACCGGACGCGATTTCGACGTCCTCATCCACGTAGGCGACGCCCCGCTTGGCGTGCGGAACAAAGCGCTCGCGCGGGATTTCCGCCATCGCATCGATCAGCCGCTCGTCGGTGACGCGGTTGGTCATGATTTGGCCCGTCACCATATTGCGGCGCGCGGCGGCGTGGTCGATCATCTGAGGAAAAATCCTTTAGGGGCAGGCGTTTCTGCTTCATTCTAGTGCGGACGACGCATGAATGGCAACGAGGCCGCTCGCACCGCACAATGAATCACTGATGGCGGCATGTTTCGGCCGCCATTAATACTTACAACATATTGCCTCTATGCTCTAAAACGTCTCTATATATTGGGGTATTTGTGCGCTATCAGGGGATCGTCCACGGGAAATACTGAGGCAAAACAGGGAACCAAGCCTCACAGCGAAGACGGGTGCGAAGCTCCGACTCGCCTCTCACCGCCGGCGGGATCGGCGCTTCGGTTTCGGCTTCGGCGGCGGCCCGGAGGGACCCGCCACCAGATGTCCCCGCTCGTTGAACAGGTAGCAGTGCTCTGGCGGATAGCCCGCCGTCTCGCCCTCGCGGTCGATGTGCTCCGGCCAGATGGCCAGCGTGGCGCGCTCGCCGGCGGCCGCCTCAACGCTCTCGCAGGGGAGCGTGAGGACGGTCCCGTCCTTGAGGCTGACCGTGACCGCGTCTATCTCCGTTTCCTCCACGCGCGCGGCGCGGAGCCTCGCGCCGAAGAGCTTTGCCACCCTGCGCGAGGCCGGCCATTTGACGATCCTCTCAGGACTCCCCATCTGCAGTCTACGTCCTTCGTGGAGGACGACGACCCAATCTGCGAGATCCTGCGCCTCCTCGGCGGTCCCGGCGGCATAGACCACGGTGCGACCGAACTCGTCCCTGAGCCGCCGCATCTCGGAGATGGCGAGCTCGCGGATGTCCGGCTCCTCCTCCGTCGGCAGCTCGAAAAGGTAAACCCCGGGGTCGCGCACCAGCGCGCGGGCGAGACCGACCTGGTAGCACTGAACGTCGGTGAGCTTCTTGGGGCGCTGCGCGAGTATGTCGGTGATTCCGAAGTGTTCGCCCACGGCGAGCACGCGGGCCTCGATGGTCTCGCGGTCGAAGCGGGCGATCCTGAGCGGATAGGCGATGTTCTCGAGGGCTGTCTTGTGGGGCATCAGCGCCGCCGAGCGGAAGACCGTTGCCGCCTCGCGAATTCCCTCCCGCTGCCCGAGCACCTCCTCCCCGTCGATCAGGATGGAACCGCCCTGCGGCTTCTCGATCCCGGCGATGACCTTGAGTGCCGTGAGACGGCCCGACTCCTCATCGCCCAGGATCGCGGTAATGCGGGCCGACGGCGCCTTCATGCTCAGTTCGTCGAGAATGACGCGCCGGTGATGCCAGCGATCGACTTTACGCAGTTCAAGCTCGGCCATTGCTCGCCCCGTTAAACTTCGAGCACGATCTTGCCAAAGACTGCGCGCGCGGCAAGTCGTTCGTGGGCGGTGCGCATCTCGGCCAACGGCAGGACCTGGCCGATCACCGGCCTGAGCTTGCCCTGCTCCATCAGGCGAAGCACCTCGTGGTTGGTCGACTTCGGTGCGAAGTGGCAGCTCGTCATGGTGATCTGCTTGCGGAAAAACTCGATCATGTCGATCTCGACCTTCTCGCCCGCGTGCGCGCCGCAGGTCGCCAACCGCCCGTTGAGCGCAAGCGCGTCGAGGCTCTGCTGCAGCACCGAACCGCCCACCATCTCGATACAGACATCGACGCCGCGCCCATCGGTGAGGTCGCGCACGGCGTCGCCGATTGCCGGCGTCTCGTTGTAGTTGATGACCTCGTCGGCGCCAAGCTGACGGGCGCGCGCGAGCTTCTCGTCGGAGCCGGCGGTGGCGATGATTCGCGCGCCGGCAACACAGGCACATTGGATCGCCGCCGAACCGACGCCGCTGCCGGCGGCGTTGATGAGCACGTCCTCGCCCTGGCGCACCTGCGCCTTCTTCACCACCAGCTCCCAGGCCGTGGCGAAGGCGACCTGCCCCGCCGCCGCGTCCAGCGCCGAGACGCCGTCGGGAATGCGGAGCACGTTGTGGTGGGAGACCTTCACGTACTCTGCGTAAGTGCCCCAGCAGGTCACGCCCAGCTTTTCGAAATCGAGGCAGATGTTGTCCATGCCAAGCGCGCAGTTGCATACCCTGTGCCGGCAGAGGCCAGACGTGATGGTGAGGAAGGGCATGACCCGGTCGCCGGGGCGGAAGGCGCTCACCGCGGCGCCGGTCTCCGCGACCGTGCCGGCGCCCTCGACGCCGAGAATGTGCGGCATGTCGAGGCTGAGATAGCCCGAGATGCCGTCGCAGACGTCGAGGTCGAAGTGGTTGAGGCCCACCGTCTCCAGCTTGATGAGCACGTCCTCGGGTCCGACTTCAGGCGTCTCGATATCCTCGTAGACGAGCTCCTCGGGCCCGCCGTGACGGTGGATGACGACCGCCTTCATGCCTGCGCACTCCGTTTGACTGCGGCCCGCCTGCGCCTGCGGGCCGGATACTCGGCGCCGGCCACTCTCTCGCCCTGGTCCGCATCGGGTGGCCCCTTGAGCTCCACCGTGTTGCCGTCCGGGTCGGTAAGGTAGAGCGAGGGCCCATGACCGTCGGCGCCGTAGCGCCGCGCGGTCTCGCCCGCCTCGACGCCGCGCCTCTTCAGATAGCGGCGGAGCCTCTTCTCGTCGAAGGCGGCGAGCTTGAGGGCAAAATGCTCCATGTTGCGCCGCATCTTGCCGGGCGCGCCGCCGCCCGGCTTGCCGGCCTTGCTCGCGACCGGAACCAGGTCGATCAGGTTCGTACCCGCGCGGAGTTGGTAGAGCCCGAAGCTCTCGATGCGCCGCTCGACGGTGCAGCCGAGCACCCGCTCGTACCAGTCGAGGGAGGCGTCGATGTCCGCCACCCGGAGCACTACATGGTCCAATCCAAGCACTTCGACGGGACTGGGACGCGCAGCGGCAGGCACGATCGGAGGTCTCGGTACTGACGACGCGGCGCTCAGGCCGCGATCAGCCGTGCGCTCTGGCGCTCGCGCGGGGTCTCCCGCATCACCGCCGCCATGTCGGGTGCGTCGTCCGGGCCAACTGGCGTGAGATGGCGGCCGGTGAACGACACCTCCAGGCCATCGTCGCGGAAGGGATAGGGATCGAGGCTGTAGACGCCGTCGCCCAGCGCCCGGACCTCGATATCGACATCGTCGCCGACACCGCGCGGCACGTTGGCGAAGGTGCTCTCGCCGCGCCCTTCCGGATGCACGCAGTTGAAGTAGAGGGCGAAGGTGTCGAAGAACTGCAGAGCCTTGTAGTTAGCGAAGAGTCGTTCGTGCTCCACCCAGGGTGCGGTCTCGGGATCGTCCTGCAGCACGGCGGTGAGCCGCTCCTGGCGCTGGCGCTCGGTGTTCAGCATGGTCTGGGCGGCGAGCTTGTGCTGCTCCGGCACGATGTCGATCAGCACCTTGTCCGACATGCCGTAGCGCCCGTTGTAGAGGCCCCAGATGTGCATGCTGTCCAGCAGCCCGCAGTAGGCGTGGTGCGCTTCGTTGTACTCGGGCGAGCGGCAGCCGGTCAGCGTGATGATGGGGATCGGCGTCTCCACCAGGTTGTAGGGAAGACCGGTGGCGGGGTCGAGGGGCGGGTTGTCGTCCAGGTCCTTCCAGCCCTTGTCGTGCCAGCGGCAGGCGTAGCGGAAGTAATCCCGCGGCTGGGGTTCCGCGAAGTCGTCGTTGCCGAAATTCTCGGCGAACTGGTTCACGAGCTGGAGGTGCTCGTCGAGGGTGATGGCGAAGCGGGCGCCGTCTGGCCGCTCTTCTGCCTGAGTCTGGATGATCATGGCGTCCCCCCTGCGTTCCCGTCGATCGCAACGGCGGCAAAGCCTGCGCGACCCTATCAAAGGCGCGGGAGCAAGTCACGGCGGGCCAAAGGGCGGTGGACGCATCACATGAAGCTGTGGGGGTCGATGTCCACCTGGAGGCGTGCGCGGGCGCGGCGGTCGAGTGCCGCGAGCCACCGCCGCATGTGAGGCTGGAGCAGAACGCCGCGCGGGGCCTTGAAGAGAAGGCGGAAGCGGTGGCGGCCACGCAGGAGCCTGAGCGGCGCCGGCGCGGGGCCCAGCACCTGGATGCCGAGAGTCTTCTCTTCGGCGCGTGCGGTGCGCGCGAGGGCCGAAGCCGCACGTAGAGCTTCTGACTCGCTGGGGCCGGACGCGATCACCGCCGCGAGACGGCCAAAGGGCGGCAGGCCGTGGGCTTCGCGCGCCGACGCCTCCTGCGCCATGAAGGAGTCGCGGTCGCCGGCAGCGAGCGCCGTGATGACCGGGTGCTCGGCGGCGTAGGTCTGAAGCACCACACGGCCGGGGCGCCCACCGCGCCCGGCACGCCCACCGACCTGATGGAGCAGCTGATAGGTGCGCTCGGCCGCGCGCATGTCGCCACCTGCGAGCCCCAGGTCAGCGTCGACCACGCCTACCAGGGTAAGCTGGGGGAAGTGGTGCCCCTTGGCCACCATCTGCGTGCCGATCAGCACGTCGACCTCATGCGCCACGATGGCATCGACCAGGTCCTGCACCTGGCTGGGTCCGCGCACCGTGTCGCTGGTGAGCACCGCCCAACGCGCGCCGGGGAAGGCCTCGTCCACCTCCTCGGCGAGCCGTTCGACCCCCGGTCCGCAGGCGGCGAAGCTCCCCTCCGCCTCGCAGGCCGGGCAGGCCTCGGGCTGCGCCCGCTGGAAGCCGCAGTGGTGGCACTCCAGCGTGCCGGCGAAGCGGTGCTCCACCAGCCAGGCGCTGCAGTTGGGGCAGTGGAAGCGATGACCGCAGGCGCGGCACAGTGTCAGCGGCGCATAGCCCCGCCGGTTGAGGAAGAGCAGTGCCTGCTCGCCGGCGTCCAGGGTCTCGGCAAGGGCCGTGCGCAAGGCCGGTGCGAGCCAGGTGCCGCGTGCCGGCGGCGTCTCGCGCAGGTCGACGGTCTCGATCGCCGGCAGCTGCGCGCCGCCGTGGCGGTCGGGCAAGCGCTCTCGCCCATAGCGGCCGTTCTCGACGTTGACCACCGTCTCCAGCGACGGCGTGGCCGATACCAGGACGATGGGGCAGCCCTCGAAGCGCGCGCGCACCACCGCCATGTCGCGGGCGTGATAGATGACGCCGTCCTCCTGCTTGAAGGCGGCGTCGTGCTCCTCGTCGACCACGATGAGACCTAGGGTGCGGAAGGACAGCCAGAGTGCCGAGCGCGCGCCGACCACCACCTGCGCCCGGCCCTCGGCGACGGCGCGCCAGGTTTCGCGCCGCTGGCGTGTGCCGAGCTCGGAGTGCCAGACGGCGGGTTCCACACCGAAGCGCGCCCGGAAACGCGCGAGCCATTGGGCGCTCAGCGCGATCTCGGGCAGCATCACCAGCACCTGATGACCCTGATCGAGCGCGGCCGAGATGGCCTCGAAATAGACCTCGGTCTTGCCGGAGCCGGTCACGCCGTCGAGGACGGTAACCGAGAACGCCTGGGCGGCAACCTGCTGCCGCAACGCCTTGGCGGCGGCTCCCTGCGCCTGGGACAAGATGGGACCCACCCGAGACGTGTCGGGGCGGCCGAAGCTCGCGACCTCCCGCATCGCGACTGCCTCGAGCACACCGAGCGTGGCGAGCCCGCGCACCACCCCGGCACTCACGCCGGCCTGGCGCGCGATCTCGGTAGCGGTGAGCGGCGGCCCCTCCCGCAGCTGCGCGACGACCCGCGCCCGCGCTTCCGTGATGCGCGGCGCCTCGCCGGGCCCCAGCCGGTAGGCGGTGCGCAGGGGCGCAGGCTCCAGGGCTCCGGGGACGCTCATCGCCATGCGCAGAACGGACCCTCGGTTGGTCAGCGTGTAGTCGGCCGTCCAGTCGATCAGGTTACGGAGCGGCTCGGTCATGGGCGGGACCTCCAGCACCGCCGCCACCGACTTGAGGCGGGCGGGTTCGACATCGCCTTCGCCCGCGCCCCAGACCACGCCGACCCGCTCCACCCTGCCGAGCGGCACCCGCACGAAGGCGCCGGGCGCGATAGCGGGCGTGAGTTCGGCGGGCACGGCGTAGTCGTAGGCGCACTCCAGCGGCAGCGGCATGAGCACGGCGACGGTCGCAGGTGCGCGCGCGCCCTCCCCGTCCCCGCCTTCACCGCTGGCCGCTCCGCTCACGACACCCTGCCGGTGGCGGCGCGATGGAACCGGCGCAGCGGACGTGCTAAGAGGCCGCCCCAATTCGTCGCAGGCCCGAAGCCGAGTCGAGTCGCGGATGCTGCGGTCATGCTCTCGTCCTGCATCACGCGCGCGCCGGCGTCCAGCCCGATGACGGCAGGGGCCGGCAGAGGGCGGCGGCCCGCAAACGGAGCGGCGGCATGAAGTTCTTCGTAGACACCGCGGACATCGCCGAGATCGAGGACCTCGCCGCGACCGGCCTGCTCGACGGTGTGACCACCAATCCCTCGCTCATCGCCAAGAGCGGCGGCGACTTCTTCGAGGTCATCCGGAACATCTGCGACATCGTGCCGGGGCCCGTGAGCGCCGAGGTCACCGCGACCGACGCCGAGACCATGCTCTCGGAAGGCCGGACGCTCGCCGCCATCGCGCCCAACGTCGCGGTCAAGGTGCCGCTGACCTGGGACGGGCTCAAGGCCTGCCGCGCGCTGAGCCAGGGCGGTACCAAGGTCAACGTCACCCTCTGCTTCTCGCCGTCTCAGGCGTTGCTGGCGGCGAAGGCCGGCGCCTCCTTCATCTCGCCCTTCGTCGGCCGCCTCGACGATATCAGCCAGGACGGCATGGGCCTGATCCGCGAGATCGCGACGATCTACGGCGCGTATCCCGACACCATCGGCACCGAGATCCTGGTGGCCTCGATCCGCCACCCGCTCCACGTGGTGGAGGCCGCGAAGCTCGGCGCCCATGTGGCGACGGTGCCGCCGGCGGTGCTGCGCAAGCTCGCGAGCCACCCGCTCACCGACAAGGGCCTCGACGCCTTCCTCGCCGATTGGCAGAAGACGGGACAATCGATCCTGTCATGAGCGACCCTCTACCGCTGCCATGAGCGAGCCTCTCCCGGCCGCAGCCGACCTGGCGACGGCGGTGGAGACCTGGCTCAGCCGCCTCGCCGACGAGCGGCGGCGCGCCGACAACACCATCGCCGCCTACCGGCGCGACCTCGGCGACTTCCTGGGATTTCTGGCGGAACATCGGGGCGAAGCGCCTGACCTCGCGACGCTCGGTGCGCTCAACGTGCGCGACGTGCGCGCCTGGCTCGCGCGCAGGGCGGCGAAGGGCCTCGCCAAGACCTCCACCGCGCGGGCGCTCTCGGCCGTCCGCGTCTTCTTCCGATACCTGGAGCGCGAAGGCGTTCCCGTGTCGTCGGCGCTTTCGCTGGTGCGAGCACCGAAGACACCGCGCGGCGTGCCCCGGCCACTCACCGAGGGCCAAGCCAGGGCCGTCGTCGAGTTGAACCAGGGGAACGGGGCACCGGCCGATTGGACCGCCCGGCGGGATATCGCGGTGCTGCTGTTGCTCTACGGCTGCGGGCTTCGCATCGGCGAGGCATTGGGGCTCGACCGCGCCGATGCGCCGGCCGAGGGCAATATGCTGCGCAGCCTGATGATCACCGGCAAGGGCGGCAAGCAGCGGGTGGTGCCAGTGCTACCCGTCGTCGCCGAGGCAATCTCCGATTACCTCGCGGCCTGCCCGCACCGGTTGGAGCCGGGCGATCCGCTCTTCGTCGGCGTGCGCGGCAAGCGGCTTCAGCCAAAGCTGGTGCAGCAGACCATGGCACGGCTGCGCGGCGCGCTCGGCCTGCCGGAATCGGCGACGCCGCACGCGCTCCGCCACAGCTTCGCCACCCACCTGCTCGCGGGCGGCGGGGATCTCCGCACGATCCAGGAGCTGCTCGGCCACGCGAGCCTCTCCACCACGCAGCGCTATACCGAGGTGGACGAGGCCGGGCTGCTCGCCGCCTACGCCGCAGCACATCCGCGCGCAGGATGACGGTCGCCGAACCCGGCGCCGGGCGGTGCCGGGGTCAGACGATCATGGTCAGGCGGCCTTGGCCTGGGCGCGAGATTCCACGTAGGCGAGCATGGTCTCGGCGTCGGAGACTTCGAAGGGATCGTCCGACGCGTTGTCGCAGAACCCCGGCTCCACGAACATCTTCGTGATCTCGCCGTCCTCGACCAGCATGGAGTAGCGCCAGCTGCGCAGGCCGAAGCCGAGATTGTCCTTGTCCACCAGCATGCCCATGAAGCGCGTGAAGGTGCAGGAGCCGTCCGGCAACAGGGTGACATCCTCCACCCTCTGGTGCTTGCCCCACTGGTACATGACGAAGGCGTCGTTGACCGCGAGACAGATCACCTCGTCGATGCCGGCCTCCATGAATCGAGCGTGCAGCGCCTCGTAGCCGGGCAGGTGGGTGCTGCTGCAGGTCGGCGTGAACGCGCCCGGCAGCGCGAACAGCACCACCCTGCGACCGTTGAAAATCTCGGCGCTGGTCCGATCCTGCCAACGGAACGGGTTCGGCCCCTCGACGCGCTCGTCGCGGACGCGGGTCTTGAATGTCACCTCTGGTACACGCATGGCTCTTGCTCCTGATTTGGAATGGCTCCTGAGATGCAAATAAGAACTATTATAATAAAAGTCAAGGGCCGACGCGTATGCTCTTCCGGCAGTCGCGCCGGAGGTAGCGCCGAAGCTACGGCGCGACCGGGTTGAGCGTCGTCAGCCCCTCGTTGGTCGCAGCGTCGCAGAGGCACATGTCCGCACAGACGAGCGTCACCGGCTCGGGCGTGGCTTCGCGCACGACGAGACAGCCCGCAAGCTGAAGCGCGTCGTAAGTGCGGAGCGGATGCCGGTCGATTAGCCGCGCGGCCTCCTCCATCACCGCCGATGTCAACGGCTGCACCAGGAAGAGCGCCGAAGCGTCGTCCTCGATTTGCCTCAAAATCCGCTCTGCGTCCGGACCCGAGATGTCGCCTTCACGCTCACGCCGCCTGATCGCCGAGCGGGCTTCGACCTTCGTGAGGTCCAGAATGACCACTTGGCCATCCTCGGCGTCCTCCACGATGTGCGTGACCCGATCCGCCCCGTCTTCCTCGATGTAGAGCTTGAGCAGCGCACTCGTGTCCAGATAGACGTTCGCCATTCGACCGCTTCACCGTCTGTCGCTGATGACGGTGTCTGCGATAGCACCTCCTCGTATGCGCACTCGCTGGAACCCGGCTCGGCGAGGCGGCGATTCTGCGTTGAACCGCGGATGTCGCCGATTGACCCGTATGGCGGTGACCGGATGAAGCGGATTGTTCGGGTTGGGGACCTGGCTGGTCAGGATCAGACGTTGCTCGGTTGCGCGACGCAGCAGGGCGCCGCTGGCTCTCGGGTCGCAAGCCCAGTCGTAGCCATGCGCACGCAGGTACTGGTCACGGAACCATTTCAGGCCGACAAACTCCCGCGAGCGCTCGACCTCGGAAAGCGCATGGAGGAGCTGGTCCAAAGCCGTCTCACGGTCGAACGCGCCGGCACCGTCGCCCTCGGCCTCGGCCTCGGAGGCGTCCGGTCGACGTGGGGCGACCTCGTCGTGCGGGTGATCGGACGGAACGAACTGGATCACCACCTCGCAGTTCTCGGGGTCGAAATAGCTGGCGTCCGCGTCCCTGCGAACCCTCCTGCCTCCGTCCCTGCCCCGAATGCTGACCCGAGGCTCATGGCCGCCAAGCGGCAGATGCCTCAGCCCTTCCAGCGCCGGCGGCAGGGTCGACGTTTTCAGGTTGGCAAGGCTTTGCTCGATATCGAGTTGCAGGTCCCCAATTTGCATCCCATCCATCCTCCATTTCCAATATGTAGATATTTTCTAGATAATATCGTGAAAGTATCTTACTCGACGGCACAGTCAAGGCGAAAACGCGCCGCGCGCCAGCGGACGGGCAACGAAGGGCGCTGCTCTCGGATGCGGGGTGGCTTTGACGAAGCGGCGCCGCGGCGGGCTGCAGCGCCCTGCCCTACTCCGCGGCTTCGGCGATGTCGTCGGCTGTCGAGAAGTGGCTGAACATGCCGGTGAAGCGCTTGCGCTCCGGCGGACGGTAGGTCTTGCGCTTGCTGGTCTTGAGCCCGAGATGCACCAGCAGCTCCGCCTGCTTGGTGGCGCAGACCACGCCGTCGAGCACCGGCACGCCGAGCTCCGCCTGGAGCTCCGCGGCGAAGCGGGCGAAGCCGGCGCAACCCAAGCACACGGCCTCGGCGTCGTCCTCGGCCACCGAGCGGCGCACCTCGTCTCTGAGCTTCTCCATCGAGCCTTCCGGGTCGCGCTCGATGTCCAGCACGTAGAGCGGCAGCGTGCGGATGGCGACGATGCGCTCCGCCATGCCGTAGCCGTGCACCATCTCTTCCAGCAGTGTGCGCACACGGGGAATGACCGAGACGATGGAGAAGCGCGCCGCCACCATCGAGGCGGTGTAGAACGAGGCCTCGGCAATGCCGACGACCGGCTTCTCGGTGACCTCGCGTGCGGCGTGAAGGCCGGGGTCGCCGTAGCAGGCGATAACGTAGGCGTCGACGCCATCCGCCTCGCCCTTGCGCACCTCGTCGAGGACGCCGCAGGCCGCGACTTGCTCGTCGTAGTAGCTCTCGATCGACTCCGGTCCGAATTCGGGGCTCACCGCCACGATCTCGGTGCCCGCAGCGGCCACCGATCGCGCCGCCTCGCCGATGCCTTCGGTCATCTCCAGCGTGGTGTTGGGATTGATCACCTTGATCTTCATCGGTGGCTCTCCCCTTCATGTCCCTCGTGCGCATGCCGTCGGCGGCAACGCCGCGCGGCGGTCCTCACCTGCCCTTCATCATTGGCCTTATCCGGTCCGGGCTCAACCTCGTATCCGGTCCCGGTCAGCCGTGATCGGACATCGGCTGCGCGGATTTGACGCCGCCCTCGGCCCACAGCATAGCAGCCAGGGTGGCCAGACCCGAGACGGCGAAGGCGCCGATCAAGGTGTACATGGTTCCGTCGAAGCCCTGGCCGACCAAGCCCCCCAACGGTACCGAAATGAAGGTCGCGAGCGAAGCGATGACCGCCGCTCCGACGCCCGCGATGTGGCCGAGAGGCTCCATGGCCAGCGCGTTCAGATTCCCGAACAGCAGGCTGACGCTCACGAACACGCTGAGGAGATAACACATGAAGAGCCAGAACGGCGGAAGCCCATCGAAGACGAAGGCAACCGGGCACGCGACAAGCGAAATCAACGCGATGGCGGCGGCGGCGCCCTTCGAGAGTCGGCGCATGCCGTACTTCATGACGAGGCGGCCGTTCACGATTGAGCCGACCCCGAACGAGAGCGCGAGCACGCCGAAATAGAGAGGAAAGAGGGCGCCGGTCCCGTAGGAGTCCTGGAAGATCTGCTGGGCCGAGCCGAGATAGGCCACGAACGGCGCGAATACGAACCCCGTGGCGATCGTGTATCCGATGGCGGTCCGAATTCTCAGTATTTCGCCCACGGCCTGGCCGATGGCGCGGGGCGAGAAGGGCCGCCGCCGGTCGGCGGGCAGGGTTTCCGGCTGTCGCAGCGCAAACCATGCGAAGACGATCGCGGCGATGACGAGGAACGTGACGAAGATCGCGCGCCAGCCTCCCAAGATCAGGAGGCCCTGCCCAAGCGCCGGGGCGATGGTGGGAACCATGATGAACACGGCCATCGCGAACGACATGAGCCGGGCCATCAGCCGCCCCTCGTACTGATCGCGCACGAGGGCCATGGTCACGATGCGGGGCCCCGCCACGCCGATGCCCTGCAGGACACGGCCCGCGATCATCACCTCGAATGTGGGCGCGAAAATGCTCACGAGGCATCCGATCATGAACAGGGCGAGGCCGGCATGGACGGCGGGCTTGCGCCCGATGCTGTCGGAGAGGGGACCGAACAGCAGCTGGCCAATCCCGAGCCCCAGAAACAGGGACATGATGACCAACTGAACATCGTTCGGGCGCGAGACGTCGAAATCCCTGCCGATCGCGGGCAGCGCCGGCAGCATCGCGTCGATCGCCAACGCCACCAGCGACATCAGCAGGCCGACGAGGGGCACGAACTCGGCGGTGCGAAGGGCGTGTCCGCGCTCCGACTGGCTCATTCTTCCCTCTCGTGTACCGCCGTGATGGTCCTTCCGCCGGTGACGGCATGTGGCGGTCGGACGGTGGGCTTAGCCCGAACTGATTGTCGGGGGTGTGGTCTGCCTGGCGCCGTTCGAACTAAGAGGCAGGGCTGCCGCGCCGGGCCTCGGTGGCTGCGGCATCGAGCTCGCCTGCTTCGGTGACCACGACACCGTACATGCTCTCGGCTGATTCGCGCGAGATGTAGCCGTCGCGCACGTCCTCGGCGACGGCCTCCACCGGGCGCTCGGCGGCAGAGCCGTAGCCGCCGCCGCAGGTGCCGGTGAGTGTCAGGCTCTCGCCGGCCTTGACCGCGCGGTTCGGCATCATCGAGGGGAAAGGAACATCCTCGCCGTCGGCCCGGTGATAGACCAGCGCCGCCTCGCGGCCCTCGGCACCGCCTTCGAAGCCCCAGGGGCGGAAGGCGTGGCCGTCACCCTCGACCGAGATGAAGCTGTCGGCGAGGAACGAGACCTCGCGGATGGACCCGATGCCGCCGCGCCAGCGCCCGGCGGCAGCCGCATCGTCGCGCAGCTCGTAGCGCCGAATGCGGAGCGGCAGATGGGACTCGATGTCCTCGATCGGGTTATTGCGGGTGTTGGCGTAGAGGGTATCGACCGCGTCCATCGCGTCCTTGCCGGCGCGGCCGCCGTAGCTGCCCTCGTGGATGTCCATGTGCACCCAGTGGCCGCCGTCCTTGATGCCGGAGAACGCGATCACCTTGAGGTTGCCGACGCCGGCGGAGACCTTGTCGGGCACCGCCTGGGCCAGCGCCTTCATCAGCGTGTCGGCGACGATGTTGCCGGAGACGAAGCGCGCGATGGTGGGTGCCGGGAAGGTGGGATTGGCGATGGTTCCCTCCGGCGCCTTGATGGTGATGGGCCGGATCAGGCCCGAGTTCTGCGGGATTTCTCCGAAGACCTCGCTGTCCAGCAGGATCGAACGGACCGTCAGCCAGATCGCGCAGTCCACCGTGCCTTCGAGCGGCATGTTGATGGGCCGGTCGTCGCATTGCGCAGACGTGCCGGCGAGATCCACCACCAGGTCGCTACCCTTGACGGTAACCGCGACGGCGACCTTGAAGTGGCGCCGGTCGGGGTCGTCGAGGAAGCCGTCCACGTAACCCTCGGCCCGGTAGGTGCCGTCGGGCAGCGCCTCGATCGCCTGGCGCATGAGCCGCTCGGAATAGTCCATGAGCGCATCGGCCGCCGCCTCCACGGTGGCCAAGCCGTGGCGCTCGATCAGCGCGAGGTAACGCTCGGCGCCGATCCGGCTGGCGGCCACCTGCGCCTCCATGTCGCCCACCACCATGTCGGGCGCCCGGATGTTGTCGCGCATCATGTACCAGAGCGGCTCGTTGACGGTGCCCCGGTCGTAGGCCTTGAGCGCCTTGAACTGCAGGCCCTCGGCGTAGGCGTCCATGGCATCGACGATGCCGCAGCTGCCGGGGCTGAGCGCGCCGATATCGAGGTGGTGCGCGGTGGTGACCGCGTAGCCCACCAGCGCGCCCTCGTGGAAGACCGGCACGATGAAGGCGACGTCCGGCCCGTGGCTCGCGCCGTGATAGGCGGAGTTGTGGATGATGACGTCGCCTTCGTTGAGCGTCTGGCCGCGCTCCTCGAGGATCTGGTTCATGCCCTTCACGTAGCCGGGGATCGGCCCCGACTGCAGTGGCGTCGAGTGCTTGGATTCGCAGAGCTGGCGGCCGTGGCGGTCGATGATCGCCGCGCCGAAATCCTCGGACTCGCGGATGATCGAGGAGTAGGACATGCGCATGAGCTTCCAGCCCATCTCGACCGCGATGTTCTCCAGCGCGCCCTGGATCACGCTGGCGGTGACCGCGTCGATGGGCCGGACGTTCGGCGTCTCTGCCATGATCTATCCCTCCTCGCCCAGGCGCAGGATGAGGTTCGCGCTCCTGTCGACGCGCACCGACCAGCCGGGCGGCACCACGGTGGTGGCATCCGTTTGCAGGATGACCGCGGGGCCGGCGAACGGCGCGTCGACCGGCAGCGCCTCGCGCCGGTAGAACGCCGTCTCGTAGCCTTCGAGCACGCCGTCAACGCGGAAGACCGAGCGCGCGGTCTTGACCCGCGCCTCCTCCAGCGAGCCGCCGGCCGGCGCGGGCGGGGCCGCGATCTTGGGCATGCGGCCGACGCCGGTGATGCGGATGTTCACGATCTCGATGGGGCTCTCGGTGAAGCAGTGGCCGTATTCCTGCTCGTGCAGAGCATGAAAAGCCTGCCAGACCTCCTCCAGCCCGGCCTCGTCCAGCTCGTCCGCCGGGAAGGCCACGCGCAGCTCGTAGCCCTGACCAACGTAGCGCAGGTCGCCGGCGCGGCGCTCCTCCACCCGGTCGGCACCGAGGCCGGCGGCCTCGTACTGGGCCAGGAGGTCGCGGCTCAGCCGCGCGAAGTCGCCGTTGATCCGCCCGATATCGACCGCGCCTTTGACCTGGAAGGCGGTCATGATCTGGTCGTACTTGAGGTCGGTGGTGAGCAGGCCCGCGGCGGACGTGATGCCGGGATGGGGCGGCACCACGACCTCGGGCACGTCGAGCATCGCCGCGACCTCGGCGCCATGGAGCGGCCCCGCGCCGCCGAAGGCGACCAGCGAGAAGTCGCGCGGATCCAGGCCCTTCTGCACGGTCTTGGAGCGGATGGCGTTGGCCATGTTGCTGTTGACGATGGTGAGCACGCCTTCGGCCGCCTCGTGCTTGTCGACGCCGAGGGTCTCGGCAAGCGCCGTCAGTGCGTCGTCGGAACGCTCGGGCGCGAGCGTCATCTCGCCGCCGAGGAAGTTGTCGGCATCCAGCCGGCCGAGCACGAGGTTGGCGTCGGTGACCGTGGGGGCGTCGCCGCCCCGGCCGTAGCAGGCGGGGCCGGGCTCTGAGCCCGCGCTCTCCGGCCCCACCTTGAAGGCGCCGCCGGCATCGGTGCGCGCGATGCTGCCGCCGCCGGCGCCGATGGTGGTGATGTCGATCATCGGCACAAGCACGGGGTAGCCGCCGATCCAGGTATCGCGCGCGGTGGCCTCGTTGTAGCGGCCGTCGATCACGATACCGATGTCGGCGCTGGTGCCGCCCACGTCGAAGGTGATGAGGCGCCGCCGGCCGGAATGCTCCGCCGCCCAGGCGCCGCCGAGCACGCCTGCGGCCGGCCCCGACATGAGCGTGATGACCGGCACGTCCGCCACCATCGCTGCGGTGGCGACGCCGCCGTTCGAGCCCATGATGTGGAGGTCGCCCGCGACGCCGGCCTGCTTCAATCGGTCTTCGAAGCGGCGCACGTAGTTGCGCACCTTGGGGCCGATGAAGGCGTTCATCGCCGCCGTGGTGAAGCGCTCGAACTCGCGGAACTGCGGCGCGACCCGGGCCGAGGTGGTGACAAAGGCCTCGGGCCATTCCTCCAGCACGATGGCCCGCGCGCGCTCCTCATGCGTGGGATCGATGTAGGCAAAGAGGAAGCAGATGGCGACCGCCTCCACGCCCTTGTCGCGGAGCGTGCGGGCGGCCTGGCGCACGCCCTCTTCGTCCAGCGGCTCCAGCACGTCGCCCTGCGGCGGCACCCGCCGCTCCTTCACGGTGAGACGGTGGCGGCGACGCACCAGCGGACGCGCCTGCCACGGGATGTCCTGCATGATCGAGTAGTTCTGCGGCCGCTGGTGGCGGCCGATGTGGATGATGTCGCGGTAGCCGGCCGAGGTGATCATGCCGGTCTCGGCGCCGTCGTACTGGAGCACCGCGTTGGTCGAGATCGTGGTGCCGTGGAAGACGTGGGCGATGGCGTCGGGCGCCGTGCCGCTCCGCTCGCAGAGCGCAGCGATGCCCGCCGCGGCGCCCTCCGAGGGGTCGTCCGGCGTGGTGGGCACCTTGTGGATCGCGCTCTCGCGCGTCTCGCTGTCGGTAATGATGAGGTCGGTGAAGGTGCCGCCGACATCGACGCCGATCAGCTTCATGGGCCGTCCGCTCGCTGTTGCGGCCCGACGGCCGCAGGTGGTCGTTGCGCATTTGCCGCCGAGCGCTCTCGGCGGCGGGGCAGTGTCTTATCCGCGCCCAAGCGGGTCAAGCGAGCCAACCCGACGGCCCATGCAAGGCGAGCGCACCCCGCCTATACTGCGCGCCGTCACCACGGGGGCGAGGATGGCGACGGAACAGGCGCCGCGCTGGAAACGGCGGGCCTACAACATCGCGACGCTTCGGGAGGAGTCCCGGCGCGTGTTGCCGCGCCCGGTCTTCGACTTCGTCGACGGCGGCGCGGGCGACGAGCACACGCTGCGCCGGAACGTCTCCGCCTTCGATGATGTCGACCTCTATCCCCGCCCGATCGGGGGCACACGCGATCGCGATCTCTCGACCACACTGCTCGGCCGACGGCTTTCCATGCCGCTCATCGTCCCGCCCACGGGGCTTGCCGGGCTGCTCTGGCCGGACGGCGAGGCCGCCTCGGCACGCGCAGCGACCAAGGCCGGCTCCATCTACTGCCTCAGCCACGGTTCGGTCTGCAGTCTGGAAGAGCTGGCCGAGACCGGGATCGAGCCCCTCTGGTTCCAGACCTACATTTACAGGGACCGCGGCCTCACCCACGAGATGGCGGCGCGCGCACAGGCCGCGGGATACGAGGCGCTGATCGTGACCGTCGATACCCAGCTCCTCGGCAACCGCGAGCGCGACATCCGCAACGGCTTCATCATCCCGCCCACCATGTCCGCTCGCGAGATCGCCAACATGGCGACCAAGCTGCGCTGGCTGTTCCGGATGCGCGGCACGATCCCGAAGATCACCTTCGGCAACTACCGCAGGCCGGACGGCGGCGAGGACCTCACCGCGCTTGCCCAGCGCATGGTGGGGCTGCCGGACCCCGGCATTCAGTGGCGCGACATCGCCGACCTGCGCGCCGTCTGGAAGGGGTCGCTGCTGCTCAAGGGCATCTTGCACCCGGCCGACGCCGTCGAGGCGGTGGCCAACGGCGTGGACGGGATGTTCGTCTCCAACCACGGGGGCCGCCAGCTCGACGGCGTGGCCGGCGCCGTGGACGCGCTGCCGGCGGTGGCGGAGGCGGTGGCCGGCCGCGCCGCGTTGATACTCGACGGCGGCATCAGGCGAGGCGCCCACATCGTCAAGGCGCTGGCACTGGGCGCGAACTGCTGCTCCATCGGCAGGCCGCAGTTCTGGGGCCTCTCGGCCGCCGGCGAGGCCGGTGTGGCGCACGTGTTCGACATCTTCCGCCGCGAGCTTGACCTCACCATGGGGCTCTGCGGGCTCCCCAACATCGCCTCGATCGGGCCGGACGTGCTGGCACGCGGGACGGCGACCGAGACGGCCCGGCTCACCGCCGCGACCGAGGCGGTCGCAGCGGCGGCCGTGGCGGTGGCGGAGTCGGGGACTGCCGCCAACAACGGTGACGGCGCCGGCGACGCGGAGGTATCCGAGCCCGTTCCCGAGACCGGCGGCCCGGCGGGGCCGGAGCCCACGCGCTACGGCGACTGGGAGCGGAAGGGCCGCGCCATCGATTTTTAACCGGGAGGCACTATCCCCCGTGCCGGGCGGACCAGGCTTCGGGGTCGGCGAGGAAAGCCCGGACCTCGCCAAGCCCCCGTTCATCGATACGCCCGCTGGCCAGCGCCACCGCGAGCAGCGTGTCGAGATCGCAAATGGCGGTGAGCGCGAGGCCCGCCTCTTCCAGCGCCTGCCGCGCCGTCGCGCCGGCACGCGAAAACAGCACGCTCACTCGCTCCACCTCCGCGCCCGCGTCGCGCAGCGCGTGCGTGAAGGCGAGGATGCTGCCGGCGGTCGAGATCAGGTCCTCGATCAGGTGGACGCGCGCGCCGGCGACGCGGCCGCCCTCGATCCGGCCTGCGGTGCCGTGCGCCTTGGCCTCGGCCCGGACATAGACCATGGGCAGCGCCAGCCGGTCGGCGACCAGTGTGGCGAACGGGACGCCGGCAGTGACGCCGCCTGCGATGACCGTTGCGCCGGGCTTCGGCACCGTAGCCGCCAGCGCCGCCGCCGCCTGCGCGCGAGCCTCGGGCCGCGAGAGGATCAGTCGGCAGTTCACGTAGAAGGGTGCTAAGAGCCCCGAGGTGAGGCGGAACGGCTCAGCCGGCCGCACCAGGAAGGCGCCGGTATCGAGCAGGACCGCCGCAATCTCTTCCGCCGCCCGGCTCATCCCCGCCCCCTGCCCCGCCGCTCTCCGGTCGTCGCACGCATGGCGCGAGGGTAAACTATCCCTGCCCGAACGGGATGCTCATGCCGAACGTTTCTCTCTACTGCGCCCTCGATGCGCGCGACCGGGCCACGGTCGAGCGGCTCGCACATCTGCTCGCGCCGGCGGTCGGCGGCCTCAAGCTCGGGCTGGAGTATTTCTGTGCGCACGGGCCGGAAGGCGTGTACGCGGTGCGCGCCGCTGGCCGGCCGCTCTTCCTCGACCTCAAGCTGCACGACATCCCGAACACGGTCGCGGGCGCCGTGCGCAGTGTGGTCGCGCTGGAGCCGCACTATCTCACCATCCACGCGGCAGGCGGTGTGGCCATGATGCGGGCGACGCGCGAGGCTGCGGCGGAGGAAGCCGCGCGCCAAGGCACTACCCCGCCCAACTTGCTCGGCGTGACCGTGCTGACCAGTCTCGACGCCGAGACGTTGGCGCGCCAGGGCATCGCCGACTCCACGCACGATCAGGTGCTGCGACTCGCGGCGCTGGCCCACGAGGCGGGGCTGGCGGGCGTGATCGCGAGCCCGCACGAAATCGCGGCGTTGCGTGCCGCGCACGGCCCGGACTTCGATATCGTCGTCCCCGGCATTCGCCCGGCGAGCGGTGCCGGCAGTGGCAAGGGCGATCAAGCGCGGGTCGCGACGCCAGCGGATGCGGCGCGTGCCGGGGCAACGGCGCTTGTCGTGGGCCGCCCGATCACGCAGGCGCCCGATCCGCTCGCCGCAGCCCGCGCGATCGCAGGGGAGATCGCCGCGTCGCGCGTCCCCGCGCGCGAAATCGAAGAGTCCTGACCGCGCGCGGTGGGGCCGCGGTGGTCGGTACCGATGGCATCGCTGAGCGAGGCGAAGCCGTCGGCCGCGAGCAGCCGCGCGAGTCCCTGCGTGATCTCGCCGACGAGACGCGGGCCCCGATAGACCAGTGCGGTGTAGAGCTGGACCAGGCTCGCGCCCGCGCGGATGCGGGCGTAGGCGGCCTCCGCCGAATCGATCCCGCCCACCCCGATCAGCGGCAGGCGTCCGCCACTCAGGGCGTAGGCTAGGCGCAGCACTTCGAGAGCGCGCGGCGCCAGTGGCGGGCCGCTGAGCCCGCCCTCCTCCTCTCGCCGGCGTGAGACCAGGCCAAGCGGCCGGTTGGTCGTCGTATTGGTCAGGATCAGGCCGGCAATGGGTGCATCCTCGATGGCCTCGAGCAGTGCCGCCAGGGCCTCGTCGTCGATCTCCGGCGCGAGCTTGAGCAGGATGGGGGGGGCGCGGTCGAGGCGAGCGTGGGCGTCCGCGAGCGCGGCCAGAAGGCGGTGGAGCGCGTCGCCTGCCTGCCACGCCCGCAGCCCCGGCGTGTTGGGCGAGGAGACATTCACCGCCACGTAGTCTGCGAGCGCGGCGACGCGGGCGAGGCCAGCGGCGTAGTCTCGCGCGGGGTCGGCGCTCCCCTTGTTCACGCCGATGTTGATGCCGAGCGGGCGGTGGGACACGCCATGCGCGCGACGCCGCCGTTCCAGCTGTGCGGCGACGACCTCCAGGCCGGCGCTGTTGAAGCCATAGCGGTTGATCAGCGCGCGCTCCTGCCGCAGGCGAAAGAGCCGGGGCTTGGGGTTGCCCGGCTGCGGCCGGGGCGTCACCGTGCCTGCCTCGCCGAAGCCAAGGCCGAGCCGCGCCGCCGCGTCGGGGCAGCGGACATCCTTGTCGAAGCCGGCGGCGAGGCCCACGGGCGTCGGGAAGCGCAGCCCCCAGAGCGTCACCGCAAGCGCAGGGTCGGGCGGCGGAGGCGCCGGTGGCCGCCCCAGTCTGAGCAGCGCGATCGCCGCGCCGTGCGCCGTCTCCGGCGGCAGGCAGCGGAGGCCGGCGGTGGCGATGTCGGCGTAGGACATGGCGGGCCGGGCCGCTGCTAGCTGCCGGCGGTGAAGAGCGTGCGGCCGTCCACCACCGTGCACAGCACGCGGCCCTGTACCGGCCGGCCATCGAAGGGCGTGTTGCTCGACTTGCTGCGGAAGACGCCGCGGTCCACCTGCCAGGGCGCATCGAGATCGAAGAGCACCAGGTCGGCCGGCGCCCCGCGCCGCAGCCTGCCGGCGTCGATACCGAGCAGGTCGGCCGGCGCCGAAGTCAGCCGTCGCAGCACCTCGCGCAGCGAGAGATGCCCGCCGTGATAGAGCTCGAGCGAGAGGGGCAGCATCGTCTCCAGCCCGACGATGCCGTTGGCCGCGCGCTCCATCGGCACGCGCTTGCTCTCCTGATCGTGGGGCGCGTGGTCGCTCGCGATGGCATCGATGGTGCCGTCCTTCAGCCCCTCCACCATCGCCTTGCGGTTGGTCTCGCTCCGGAGCGGTGGCGCCATCTTGGCGAAGGTGCGGTAGTCGCCGACATCGTGCTCGGTGAGCGCGAAGTGGTGCGGGGCGACCTCGCAGGTGACCGGCAGCCCTGAACGCTTGGCGCGGCGCACCGCCTCCACCGCGCCGGCGGTCGAGATGTGGGCCACGTGGTAGCGGCCGCCGGTGAGCTCCACCAGCCGAATGTCGCGCTCGACCACCACGATCTCGGATTCGTCGGGGATGCCCGGCAGGCCGAGCCGGGTCGAGACCTCGCCCTCGGCCATGCAGCCGCAGCTTGTGAGCGAGAGATCCTCGGCGTGCTGGCTCACGATCAGGTCGAAGGTGCGCGCGTAGCTGAGCGCGCGGCGCATCACCTGGCTGTCGGCGACCGGCAGGCCGTCGTCGGAGAAGGCGACCGCGCCGGCCTCCGCCAGCATCCCCATCTCGGTGAGCTGCCTGCCTTCCAGCCCCTTGGTCACGGCGCCGAAAGGATAGACCTTGACCCCCTTGGCCTCGCGCGCCCGGCGCTGCACGAACTCGACCAAAGCCACGTCGTCGATCACGGGCTTGGTGTTGGGCATGCAAGCGACGCTGGTCACGCCCCCCGCCGCCGCCGCGAGGCCGCCTGTCGCGATGGTCTCCTTGTGCTCGTGGCCGGGCTCGCGGAAGTGCACGTGCATGTCGATGAGGCCGGGTGCCAGGCAATGACCGCCGCAATCGACCACGGCGACCCCGTCCGGCACGCCGTCGGCGAAAAGCTCCGGCCCGAAGTCGGCGATCACGCCATCCTTCGCAATCAGCGCGCCGGGGCTGTCGAGGCCGCTGTCCGGGTCCAGCAGGCGGGCGTTGATGTAGGCGGTGGGCTGCTCGTGGATCACGTACCGATCTCCTGTTCAGAACACCGGCGCCGGGCCCAGGTTGCGGCTCAGCGCGTCGAGGCAGCCCTGGCGCACGGCGACGCCGAGCTCGACCTGGTCGAGGATGGCGCTCCGCGTGATGTCGTCGGCGACTTCGCTGTCGATCTCGACGCCTCGGTTCATGGGCCCCGGATGGAGGATCAGCGCGTTCTCCCGCGCTTGTGCGAGCTTGGCCCGGTCGAGGCCGTAGAAGCGGAAATACTCGCGGACCGACGGCACGAAGGTGCCCTGCATGCGCTCCTGCTGCAGGCGCAGCATCATGATGACATCGCAGCCCGCGAGCCCTGCCCGCATGTCGTGGAAGACCTCCACGCCCATGCGCTCGATCGCCGCCGGCACCAGCGTGGGCGGCGCGATGATGCGCACGCCGGCGCCCATGGTGTTGAGCAGCAGGATGTTGGAGCGGGCGACCCGGCTGTGCAGCACGTCGCCGCAGATGGCGACCCGGAGCCCCTCGATCCGGCCGAAGCGGTGGCGGATGGTGAGCGCATCCAGCAGCGCCTGGGTGGGATGCTCGTGGCTGCCGTCGCCGGCGTTGATCACCGCGCACTCGACGTGATTGGCGAGCAGGCGGGCGGCGCCGGCATCCGGGTGGCGGACAATCAGCATGTCCGGGTGCATGGCGTTCAGCGTCATCGCCGTGTCGATCAGCGTCTCGCCCTTCTTGATCGCCGAGCTCGCCACAGCGATGTTGATGACGTCGGCGCCGAGCCGCTTGCCCGCAAGCTCGAACGAGGTGCGGGTGCGGGTCGAGGTCTCGAAGAAGAGTAGCACCACGGTGCGCCCGCCGAGCAGGCTCTTGCGCTTCTGCACCTCGCGGTTGAGCGCGACGTAGCCCTCGGAGAGATCGAGCAGGTGGGTGATTGCGCCTGCGGAAAGCCCCTCGATCCCCAGCAGATGCCGGTCGCTGAAGATCGAAGGCAAGAGCGCAGGCTGCATCGCTATACCTTGTAGGCTGACGCCAGCCGATATGCAAGGGCTAGCGGTCTCGGGGTGCGTCGGCAGGCCGCCGGTGCGCTACGGCAGCCGTCCACCGCGCTCGTTAAGGGCGAACGAGCGGGACGAAAACTGTCGTGAAAAAGGTTTTAAGGCGGCCTATTCCGGCCTATTCCGGCCCAAGGTGGCTCAAGGTGGTCCAAGGTGGCCCAGGAGACGGACCGGAAAGCGGCCCATGGTGGCCCAAGCAGCGCCCGCCCTCAAAACGGCAAGAGGGCCGCAGAGACCCGCTCATCCCGTTCGCCGCTGCCGGCTGATTCTTGCGCTCGCACATCATGCCGCGATCCTGGCACGGCTCGCGCGCAACGGGCACCGCACCATGGTCCGGGGTGTTTTCCCGGCAACGGGCGAGAAGTTGCCCATAGGGTGGACTGGACTGCGAAGCAGGCCGGAGCGCGCGACCGCGCGCCGCGCCGTTAGGCGCGTAAGCCAAGCGAACGGAGTTCGCGCCCGGCGCCTGAGGGAAATGAAAGAGTCAGCGCCCGGCGTCTGAGGGAAATGACTAAGTCAGCCCGGACGGCGCTCATGCGCCGCTCTATTTTCTCGTCATGCCCGGACTTGATCCATTGCTGTCCGGTTTAGATTTTGGCGAAGGGGATTTGGAGTTGGTCATGGGTTTGTGGCTCATCGGGCGGCGGTTCGAAGAGGTCGGTGAGCGCCCGGCGCTGGAAGGTCGTCTTGGCGACGAGGCGGGCGATGGCCTGGAGGCCGAGCCGGGTTCCGGTTCCGATCTGCGCCAGCCGCAGCAGCAGGTAGGCGATCAGCGCGGTGACGATCTGGATGCGCACGGCATTCTCGCTGGTGCCGAGGAAGTGCCGGATCTTCAGGTTCTGCTTGATCCACTTGAAGAACAGCTCGACCTGCCAGCGCCGCTTGTAGAGCGCCGCGATCTCTTCGGCTGGGGCATTGAGGTCGTTGCTGACCAGCATGATCTCCCTGCCGCTGTCGATGCGCACGGTGACCAGACGCACCGGCTTGTCGAAGGGGTTCTGGCGGCTCGCCGCCAGGCGCTTCGACAGCAAGGCGACGCGGTCGGCCACGACCGGGCCGTCCGGCTTGACCGGGCGGGTCTCGATCAGGCTTGTGGGCGAGTTCTTCTTCAGCCGGGTGACGAAGCGGCTCCCCTTGGCGTCGATGTCTGCCCAGAAGGCGAAGTCGTAATAGCCCTTGTCGAAGACGTAAGTCGCGCCGGGCTCGATGGGGAGGCGCTTGGCCGGCGTGATGTCGTTGACCCTGGCCGAGGTCACGGCAAAGCAAACGGGCGCATCTGCGTCCGGGTCGTAGACCACGTGCAGCTTGACGGCACCGTCGACCTCCCAGCTCTCGATCCGCTTGCCAACCAGGACCCGGGTCGCATCGACGAGGCGCAGCATCTCCCGCCCGCGCTGGCCCGCAGATGCGCCCAGCCGGGCGACCAGGGCCTCGAGTACGTCCTCGAACAGGGCCGCCGGACGTACCCGGTTGGCATCCGCGAGCGTAGACCGCCGCACCGGCGCCAGACCCAGATGGGCATGGACGCCCGGAAAGCGTTCCAGCGCACCGACCGCCTCGCGCAACGAGCGCGAGCCCGACAGCTGGGCGAACACCATCGCCTGGAACTGGCTCCACGACGAAAGGCGCCGGACCCGGTAGTCCGCTCCGTGGCGCTCTGCCAGCTTGTCGAAGCGCCAGCGCGGAAACGCCTTCATCAGTCCGCCGAAAATCGTATCCTGGTAGGGCATGGCTTGGGCTCCATTGCGAGCTTCGATTCAACAGGTCTTGCAAAAACCAAGTTGAATCCAAGCCATGCACCTTGTCTACCCAAGCTAACCCGACTTATTCATGGAGAACCTTGCGGTTGAGGCTCGGTTATCGGGTCGCGTCGGGACCTGACGCGGTTTGGCGCCGGGATCTGAGGATGATGGTCGTTATTGGGTTGAGGGTTGAACGAGCCTGGGTGATTGGGGCACGCCGCCCCGTCGCTCAGGGGCCTGCTGCGGCGAGACGGCCTGCGAGCAGGCGGAAGAGAGCGGCGTCCGGGCAGGCCGAGGCGAAGTGGATGCGGACGCGGGTGGCCTTCTCGATGACGCGGGCGCCGATCTTGAGGAGGCGCAGCCTCAGGGTTGCGAACTCTGCACGGGCGAGCGGCGCCGTGCGGGGAATGGCATCGCGGAGCGCGAGCATCAGCCAGTAGGCTGCAGTGTGCAGGACCAGCCTGAGCTGGTTGGCGCGCGGGCTCTGGCAGGAGGTTCGGTCCGAGGCGAGCTGGCCCTTGTGCATCTTGATCAGGTTCTCGGCCTGGCCTCGGGCGCAGTAGATGTCTTCGTAGAGATGGCGGGGCTCGCCCTTGAGCGAGGTGACGATATAGCGCGCGTCGAAGCCGCGCGTCGTCGCCTCCAGCCGAGCCACGACCCGGCGTTCGCGGCCCCAGGAGCCGGCGGCGTAGTCGAAGGCGGCGACGCTGCGCATCCTGTCCGCGCCGGCCTTGGCGCGGCGCACCCGGACGTCGTCGGCCACGTCGTATGCAAGCGCGTGCAGCGCCCGATTGCCGGCGAGGCCGAAGATGTAGTCGACGCCGTTCTGCTCGCACCAGGCCATGGCTTGCGGGCGGCCGTAGTGCGCATCTCCCCGGAAGACGATCCGGGTGTGCGGCCAGTGGCGGCGGATGCGGCGGACCAGGTGCTTGATGAGAGTGCGGACCTCGGGCCCCGACGGCGTCTTGCCCGGGCGCAGGAGGACCGCCACCGGCTTGCCGCTTTCCACATGGTAGACGTGGACGGGCAGGAAGCAGCGGGTGTCGTAATGAGCGTTGAACAGCGACAGCTGCTGGTGCCCGTGCACGGCATCGCAGGTGTCGTCGATATCGAGCGTGATGGCGGCAGGTGGGGCTGAGAAGGAGCGGCAGAAGAGATCGACCAGGGCGGCCGTCATGCGCGCCACCTCGATGCGAGACGGCGCGTTCTCCAGGCGGCTCATGGTGGGCTGGGAACAGAGGTCGCCCCCGCTCTCCGGCGCCCGGCCTGAGGCCAGCTTGAACAGCGGGTCCGCGCGCAGCGCGTCGCAGTCGTCGGCATCCTCGTAACCGCAGGCGATGGCCAGCATGCGAAAGCGCAGCATGGCCGAGAGCGAGTGGACCACCTGCGCCTGATTGCGCCGGTCGCGGATACAGCCCGCCAGGGTCTCGGCGAGACGCAAGCGGCGTTCCGCCTCGCGCAACAGGACCAGGCCGCCGTCAGACGAGATCAGGCCGCCGTCGAAGGCGGCGCTCACCCTCTTGCGTTGGACGCTTGGCAGATCGAAGGGGAGAAGGCTATCGTCGGTCATGGCGGGCGTGGCTTTTTCGTTGTTCGGAGAGGAAGACGCCTCGACAACGAATTCCTACCCGATGGCAACGGCTTACGCTACGTCCGCCACCCCAAAATCAGACCCGCCACGAATAATCCGGGCTAAACCGGACAGCAATGGACTTGATCCGGGCATCTCTCTCTACAATACGCTGTAAAGAAACGAAAAACGTGGATGGCCGGGTCAAGCCCGGCCATGACGGGTGTGGGGGCGCTGCGCGCTTGAGTGGCAACGTCTCGAACGAGACTCGCGCCCGCACCGCGCCCTTTTTGGTCATGCCCGGACATGACCGGCCCCCGGATCAAGTCCGGGGGTGTGGCAAGCCATGGGCAGGAGCGCCTGTCGATACGCTCCTCTACAGCGCTACTCGATCCTCCTGATAATCAGTTTGATACAATGGGTTGGGCGCCGCGTCAAGAGCGCGTCTACCGAGCCTGGATGCTATAAGCTGCAAGCCAGCTTGGTTTTATCGCGGCATCTGGGGTTCTTTTCGGGCGTGTCTTGGCACGTAGCGCGAAGTTACTACCGCTTCGCCGATGGCACGTGAAAGCTTCGTTATAGGCACTACAACATATGTACAATATACGCCTGTGTGCTACGCGGCGCATAGGAGTTCCGTAGGTAGCTTATGGATTCTGATGGAGCGCGTTGCGCGCGCAGCGCTTCGAATTTGTATCGGTGCCGAAGGATCGCAGAGCGGCAGGAACCACGGGAGGCGGTGGGCATGAGCGGGGCAGAGGGGCGCAAGCGACAGCGCGCCGTGATGGCGACCGACAGCGACTGGCAGACGGTGCGGGAGCGGGCGGACGCGGCGGGCATGGACGTCTCGCGCTTCATCGTCGAACGGCTGACTGCGCCGGCTGCGGTGCCGGAAGACGGGGTGGCGACGAGGGAGCTTGCCGGGGCGGTGGCGCGGATCGAGAGGGCGGTGCGGGTGCTCTACGAGGTCGAGAGGCAGCGCGTCGAGGACGGTGCGGGAGCGGAGACGTGGGAGCTTCTGGTGCGCCGTGCCGGGGCACGGGTCGATGCCGAGGAGGCGCTGGGATGACGGCGGACGAGGCGACGGGGGCGCGGCGCAGGTCGCACCAGCACACCATCTACTGCTCGGCGGAAGACCGCGTGCTGATCGGCCGGCGGGCCGAAGAAGCGGGGATGAGTTTTTCAGGCTTCATGGTCGCGTGCGCGCTTCATGGCGGGGACGAGGACGACGGAGTGGAGGGGCCGCGCCTGGTGCTGAGCGAGGACGAGCAGCGGATCCTCTACGAGCGGGTGGCGCTCCTGGACCGCTGCAACGAAGCGCTGCTGGCACGGCTGCCGGGGACGGAGATGTCGGCGCTTGGCGCATTGGCCTTCCTGGTCCGGGAGGCGGGCGGCGAACCGGGCGACGGCGGCGGGGACGACGGATGAGACGCAAGCGCCGGCCGCCGGCGAAGGTCCATTCGATCTCGTGCACCGACGCCGAGTGGGAGCGGGTGCGGGTGCTGGCCGAGCGTCGGGGACTGTCGATCTCGCGCTACATGGTCGAGTGCGGGCTCACCGTGGACCCGACGACGGAAGCGCCGAAGCCGCCCCGCCTCGTGCTGGACGAGGCGGAGCAGCGGCGCCTGCTCGACGGCGTGACCGGGATCGCCGCGCGCACGGCGGCGGAAGCGGAGGAAGAAGTGCTGACGCGCATCCGCAACGCTCTCGCTTTCCTGGTGGAAGCGAGGATGCGCGAGATGGTGCGCGACGCCCGCGAGTACGAGCTGAAAGCGCTCCTTACCGATCTGTTCGGGGAGCGCGCGGCGGCGGCAACCGTGCAGCGTCTCACCACGCGCATGGATACGGAGGCCCTCGACTCGCCGTAGCCGACATCCCGGTGGCGATGACGAAGGAAACCGCCCTTCCGGCAGCCGGCACTCAGGGTCGTCTGCGCCTCGCTGCCTCTCACGTCAGGACGCGAAGTGCGGTCTCCGGTGCCTTGTCGAGCACCCGCAACAGAGCGCGCGCCGCCCCGGTCGGGCAGCGCTTCCCCTGCTCCCAGTTGCGGATCGTCTCGTGCGGCACGTCGATGCGCCGTGCCAGCTCGGTCTGCGAAAGCCCCAGCCGCCGCCGGACCCGGCGCGCGTATCGCGCCATGTCCTGCATGGCCTCTTCCTCGTCCTCCCGCTCCTGCGCCGCGATCTCCGCCTCGGTGGTGGCGTCCACCCTGGCGGGGTCGATCCTCCCCTCCGGCAGGGTGGAGGGATCGTCGGGATCGATCCTGACGCGCGTTGTGCTCATAATCCGCGATCTCCTTGCCATTGGCCTTGCGGGCCGAGATGATGCGAACGGCCGAACCCCGCACCGTGTAGACGACGACGTACACGCGCCCGTCAACCGCGCCGAGCAGCCGGTAGCGGTCCTCGCCATAGTCCCGCCGGCGATCTTGCGCGACGATCCGCTGCGGATCGAGGAAGGCGCGGACGGCATAGGCGAAGTCGAAGCCGCGACGCTCGAAACAGGCACTGTTCTTGGCCTCGTCCCATTCGAACTCCATGCCGGCACCATAGGCCAATGGCCTACGCTTGTCGAACGTGCCGTCCTGCATGGCATGCCCGGTTGCCCGGCGGACCGGGCTACATGGAGAGACCGCCGCCGCGATCGCGGGTCTTGGCTTTCCGGCGCTCGCGCTCTTGTTGCTCCTGCTTTTCCCGCTCCTGCCTCTGCCGCTCCAGCTTCCGCTGTTCCTGTCTCTGCTGCTCCTGCTGCCGGCGGCGTTCGATCTCGGCGTCGTCCGCCTTGAGATCGGATTCGATCTTCGCCGACAGCCGCTTGATCTCGTCCGCCGCGCCGGGGCGGCGGTCGAGATGCCTGCCGAAGGTCTCGGGGTCGTCGAGGATCCTGCGGCAGTCGGCCAGCACGCGCCGGGCGCCCTCGCGCCACGCGGCATAGCCGGGAGCCTGGGTGACGTGGGCGTCATGCGAGTGGGCTTCGCGGGCGCGCTCGTCCCGCTCCCGGAGCGAGGCCGCCGCCGCCGACAGGGTCCGGGCGACGAAGCGCTCCGCCGCCCTGCGCCGCTCCCTTGTCGCGTCGTCCAGGACCACGTCCCTGTCAGGCGGCGGGCGCCGTTCAGTGGTTTCGGCCGGGACCGGGGTCGAGACTTCGAACTGCTCGCCGATCGCCCTCAGTGCCGACAGCTCCTCGGCCGGCGCCGTCTCCAGCGCCTCGATCAGCGCCTCGCGGTCGTCGGTCAGCAGCACCACGTTGTCCCTGGCGCGCGTGAGCTCCACGTAGAACATCGCCTGGTCGGCCGGCGCGCGGTCCGTATCCAGCACCGCGATCACCCGGTCGCAGGTGAGGCCCTGGGCCGCGTGCACGGTGGAGGAGTATGCGTGGTCCAGGTGGTGCAGCTGCGGATCGTCGCGCGCCATGGCGATCTCGCGCCCGTCCTGCGTCCGTATGTGCACGTTCACCGGGCCGATGGACAGCACCTCCGCATGCTCGCCGTTGATCAGGCCGCGCGCGGCATCGTTGCGGGTCCAGCGCACCCGGTCGCCTGCCCTGAGCACCATCGGCCGGGTCTCGTAGAGGTCGAGCCGGTAGCGGATGTAGCCGGCGGGGTCGATCCGCCGCTCCCTGCCGTCGGGATGGGCCAGCAGCACGCGCCCGTCGTCCTGCGTCTCCAGCACGCGGCAGGCATCGCCGGCCCTGGCCTTGACGCCGTAGACGTCGTGATGGAAGACCGCGACGTCGCCCGGCCGGTAGTTCGCAACCTCGCCTTTCTGCGAGCGCGTCAGGTGCAGGTTGACGTAGCGCTCGATCTCCAGCGCGGGGCCGCGCAGCACGCCCTCGTCTTCCAGGCCGTGGCGGACGGCGTCGTTGATCTCGGCCTGAGCTCGTGCGTCGGCGCCAGGATCGCCGTGCCGGCGCGCAAGGACGGATCGAGGTCGAGCCAGAGCTGCGCCGCCTTCCTGCCGAGCTCGTCGCTCTCCGTCTCCAGGACGCCCTTGCCGAGCTCCTCCACCGCCATGCGCGGCTCGTCCGCCACCATGTGCAGTACCGCTGCCTTGAGGTCCGCGTCGCGCTGGCGCACCACCACGTCCATCCGTGCCGTCGGCATGCCTGCGTCCTGCAGCAGGCCGAAGGGCTGGCCGGCCTCCACTGACCGCAACTGCCTCCGGTCGCCGATGAGCGCGAGGCGCTCCACGCCAGTCTCGGCTGCGATCCGCGTCAATGCCCGCATCTGCACGGTGCCGACCATCGAGGCCTCGTCGAGGATCAGCACGGTGCCGCCCAGGGCCTTGCGCGCTTCCCCTGTCCTCTCCGGCGAGGCGATGCCGTCGCCCACGTCGCGGTAGCGCGTCAGGAACCCCTGCAGGGTGCGGGCCGGGATGTCGGCCTCGCCCGCGAGCACATGGACCGCGCTCGCAGACGGGGCCAGGCCGACGATCCGATGCTCCCCGGCCAGCTCTCTCACCGTGCGCAGCATGGTGGTCTTGCCGGAGCCCGCATGGCCCTGCACCCCCACCGTGCGGTGGGGCGAGAGCAGGATCGCGCGCACGGCATCACGCTGCCCCTCGTTCAGTCCGTCCGCGTCAAGCCTGGCCTCGACCGCAGCCGGCAGCGCCAGGCTGTGGCCCGCGTCCAGACCCGCGCGCATGCCGGCGACGATGTCGCGCTCGGCGTTGCGCGCCCGGTCGGTGACGAAGGCCAGGTCGGCCCGCCTGGCCTTCGCCTCGATCAGGTGCCCGTCGCGCCGCAGCCGGGCGATCCCGGCGTCCAGCGCTTCGAGCGCGTGCCGGCCGCCCCCGTGCGCGAGCGCCCAGGCACGCAGGTCGTTGGCGGAGAACACGGTGCGCCGCTCCTCCAGGTGCTCCACGGCGCGCCGGACCACCGACAGCGCCGACGGAGGCGCGCGCGCCTCGCTCCGGGAGAGCGCCGATGCGCCGGCCCCGTTGCGGCCCCTGGCGCGGTCACGGTCCCTTGCGTGTCCGATCTCCCGCGCCCTCTCCTGCCACGTCTCGTGCAGCACCCGCCGCTCCGGCTCGGCCTTGCGCTGCCGCGTGTAGAGCGCCGCCTGCCGTGTCCGTGCCGGGGTGTTCTCCCAGCCGCGGTCGGCCATGTAGTCCAGAAGCTCCCTACGCCGGGTCGAGAATGCGTCCAGCATGGGCCGCCGGTAGCCCGCGATCTCGAACCCCGGCATCCGCCCCACCAGGGTCGGCACCGTGGCGTAGCCGATGTCTTCGAGGCGGGTCCGGAGCTCGTTGCGGTAGTAGGCCCCGATCAGGAGCTTGGAGCGTTCCACCGAGGTGAACTCGGCGCTGCGCCAGTCCCCGTCCCGGCCGCGCGTCATGTTGGCGATCACCGCATGGGTGTGGAGCTGCGGATCCAGGTTGCGGCTCGCCAGGTGACGGAAGGTCGCCGCCGCCATGCCGTCGGCCTGCACCCGCGGCCGCCGCCCCGTCTCCGGCTCGTAGCTCCGGGTCTGGAGAAGCTCGGTCTCGATGAAGCCCAGGGTGGCGCGCACCGCCTCGTCGTGGGCCCGCACCACACGCGCTCCCGTCTTCGGTGGCGCATAGACCAGCGCCTCCAGCGAGACCGACTTGGGCGCCGAGAAGGTCACGTCCACGCCGGGCCGGTGCTGGTGCTCGCCGTCGCGCAGACGCCCGAGGCGAAGATCGGTGCCGGGCACGTAGCCCGCGAGGACGGCTTCGAAGCGCTTCGGGTTCACCCGCCCCTGCAGGCCCAGCAATGCCGCCGCCTCGCCGTGCCAGCGACTGGCCTTGCGGTGCTCCGGGTCGTTCCTGGCGTAGTACCCGTCCACCTCGAAGTAGTGCACCGTCGTGGCGGCGGCCTTCAGGCGCGTGACGGTCGCGACCATGGGCGCCTACGGCTCCACCGTGGGATCGGAGTCGTCTTCCGGCGGCAATTCGGTCAGGTTCACGTTAGGAGGGAAGGGAATCGCCACTTCCCGCGTTGGATAGATGGTCACCGGGCACCCGATGGGCTTGTCTTCCAGCCGCGCCTTCGACGCGCAGGCGGCGAGCAGCGGCGCGAAGTGCTCCACGACGTGATCGTTCCACTCGCGGTGCGGATCGCCCAGGGACATCACGTCGGCCTCCCCCTGCAGCACCGCGCCCAGAACGAAGAAGACGAAGGACGCGGCTCCGATGGCAAGACCTGTCAGCCAGGGGCGCCACCGCAGCCTCCCGGTCATGCGGGACATGGTCTCGGTGTGACCGCGCAGAGTGCTCTCCAGTGCCGTGGCGGCCTGCGTCAACTCCGCCATGCCCTGGGCGGCCACCTCCGCCTGCCGGGCGTTCGCCTGCGCCTGCTTGCCCGTGACACGGAGACGCTTGTCGAGCGCCTCGCCCTGCGCCTTCAGCGCGGCGGCGGCCTCGGCAAGCGCCCGCGCGTCGGCCGCCTCCCGCCCGTCCCGCCGCGCGGCAAGCTCCGCCGCCTTGTCGAGCGCACCCCGCGCGTCCTCGACCGCCTGCGTCAGCGCCGCCGTCTCGCGGGCCAGAGCCTCGGCCGTCTCGTGCTCCGGCCCCGGCGTCTCCTCGAGAGCGTCGATCCGGGCCGCCGTCGCGCGCACCGTCTCGAGGATCTCCCGGATGGCGTCGTCGTGCGCACCGGGCTGCGGCGCTGTCGCCGCGGGCGGCGTTCCTGCCGCACCGGCACTCTGCCTGCCCTCCGCCCCTTCCGGCCGGCCCACCAGCAGGTCGCGGCCGTCAAAGCCTTCCTTGCTGGAATCAGAACTGCCGCGCCTCTCCTCCGCTGGCGCCATGGTCGCCTCCCTGCCCAAAACGCATTGTTCTTGGCAGGGCATATCGGAGCCGGCAGGCCGAATGGCAAGGCTAACGCGGAGTTGCTCACCTTCCTCCGCTTCAAACGACCATACACCGCCATATGCTTGACAAAGTTTGGTCTCCCCGCTGACACTCGCGCGGCCTTGGGCGCCAAGCAACGCTGGGGCTGGAGTCGCGCACCCAACCGGGTCGCGTACGATTTGGAGTCCCAAGCTGCCGTGGCTTCCGGTTTGGACCCACCACGCCACGACATCTAGCGACGTGAGACTATCGTGAAAAGCACATACAACCTCATCCCCACAAATCAGATTGACTTTGACCGGGAGAACCCAAGGATCAAGGTCGCCCTCGAGAAGTACGGCAACAAGCTTGACGAAAAGCGCATCCGTTTCGCACTGCAAACCGCCACGGAAGGATCCACCAGCGCTTCCTCCTACCGCTCCTTAAAGGATTCTATCAGAGCAGCCCGAGGTATCTCAGTGCCCATCGTCGTCTGGTCCAACGACGATCGATTCGTGTGCGTTGACGGAAACACCCGCTTGGCAATCTACCATGAGCTCCACGAGGAGGGGGCCCCCGGCAACTGGGCAGCCATCAATTGCCTTGTGCTCGACGACCCCGATCAGCGAGACATCGAGACGATTCGGGTCACAGCCCACCTCGTAGGCGCACGCGAATGGCCCGCCTACGAGAAGGCGCGATACCTTCATCACCTGCGCAACGTCGAGTTCATGGACTACGACGAGCTCATCGCCCGGTGCGGGGGTAATAAGACGACGATCACCCAGCAAATCGACGCCTACCACGACATGAATGAGTTTTACCGCGACGTCAGCAGCGACGACGCATTCAAGGTTGATCGGTTTAGCGGATTTGTCGAGCTTCAGAAGACGGGCGTCAAGGACGCTATTTACAGTGCGGGTTTCGATCTCCACGATTTCGGCCGCTGGATACGCGACGGTCAGATATACCGACTGGCCGATGTTCGAAAGCTCCCCCGCGTTCTTGCCGACGACGAAGCGAAAGACACATTTGTCAACGGCGGTGTCCGGTCAATCGAAGACGCCATCGACGTTGCCGAGGCCAACCGCCGAAAGGACATCCATGCTCCAACGGCCGATATCACAGTTGCCAATGCCAGCATGGCGGTACTGGCCGAAGCTCTCCTTCAGAGAATCAAAGCCCTGCCACGAGAGGACTACCTTGCACTCCGCGATCGGCATTACGAGACCGCGGACCAAGACGTTGACACCTTGAGTGATCTCGCCGAACAACTCCGCGACCTACTCCAAGATGTCTCAAAGTAACGTGCATCGTCTGCTGGTTGTCGCCGTCGCGCAAGCCATACAACAGCGTCATCCGGCGATGCACGTTACAGCTGATCTACTCGAAGCTCCTGGCGATCCGGTGCCTCCGCGCATCGGCGGCCACCGTCCTGACATCGTCGCCCGTTGCAGTGCCGCCTGTCTCCAGTTCATTATCGCGGAAGCCAAGACCGACGGCGATATCGACAACCGACATACTCGAAGTCAAATTGGTGCCTTCGTGGATCACCTCGACGCCATGACAACGGGCACCGGCACCTTCATCTTGGCCGTCAACGGACATGTCGCAGATTCAGCAAGGACTCTACTCCGCTTTGCCTGTCGTCAACGCGTGTCGTCCCGACTCCATATCAAAGTGTTCGACGGCCTCGACTTCTGGACCCTGGGTCCCCCTGGAGCCCCCCTGTGGCGTTTGTCCTAAGACGCCAACCCGAACTTTCGCCCAAACATGCGGCGTATCCCTACCAGCTTGACGCCATTCGTGCCGTCAAGGATCTCACCTACGCAGCCATCTTTCATGAGCAAGGACTCGGAAAGACAAAGATTGCGATCGACCTAGCCCTGTTATGGCTGCAGAGCGACTCCGTAGATACCGTGTTCATCGTCACGAAGAAGTCGCTGGTCGAGAACTGGCGTAACGAAGTTGCGGGTCATTGTCACATCACGCCGCACATCCTGTCCGGCAACCGAGCCCAGAACAGCGCGTCCCTCAACTCGCCAGTGCTCCTCTACGTCACCAACTACGAAACCATTGCTGCCAACGTACCGATCATCAGATTATTCCTACAGACTTGTCGCGTCGGTTGCATCCTCGACGAGAGCCAGAAGATCAAGAATCCCGAGGCCGCCCTGACGCGTATCTTCCTAGACATGGCCTCGTCCTTCGAGCGACGCATAATTATGACCGGAACACCCGCTGCAAACCGTCCGTATGACATCTGGGCGCAGATCAAGTTTCTTGATGGCGGTGAAGCGCTCGGTGATACCTTCGCGACTTTCAGGCAGAGAATGGATTTGCCCGCCAAACACGCGGAGGCGGCCGACTATGGCAGTCGGCTGTCCACGATCCATCAACGTGTCGCCGCGTTTACTGTCCGAGAGACCAAGAACACGGCAGGTATCCACCTACCGGAAAAAACCATCACTGCTCATCACGTGGACTTGCCACCTTGGCAAATGGCAAAGTACGTCGCCTACCGCGACGAACTCGCCTATGAGTACGATATGAAAGGTGTTGTCGAAGTCGACGATGTTGAGAGCATTCTCAAGCGACTACTTCGCCTAGTCCAATGTGCCTCGAATCCGGCACTCATTGACGGTCGATACGACCATGATCCCGCTAAATTTCCCCTTCTTCTTGATATGTGCGATAACTTTACCGAAGATTCCAAGGTGATTATTTGGACCGGATTCATTGATAACGTTAACTGGCTAGCCGCCAAACTCGCAGAATTTGAGCCTGTATGTATACACGGCAGCTTGCCTATTCGCCAGCGCAATAGAGCCGTTGATTCTTTTACTAATTCCTCCAATTTAATTTTGATCGCCACTCCAGGTTCTGCAAAAGAGGGACTTACTTTGACCGCCGCGAACCACGCTATCTTCTTTGACCGTGGCTTTAGCCTCGACGATTACCTCCAAGCACAAGACCGCATCCACCGTATCTCTCAGACCCGCAATTGCTTTATCCATAATCTTATTGCCAATGATACGATCGACGAATGGGTTGATGTCTTACTGACTGCCAAGTATCGCGCGGCGCAACTAACACAGGGCGATATCGATCCCGCTGCTTTTCACGACTACTTCCGTACAGACATTTCTGAGGTACTGCAAGGCATTCTGTTTCCGCGTCGAGCCACCTCAAGCCGTCAGTTGTCTGAGCAATCGGAGGCCACGGGCCGATGAACCCTGATGAGACAAGCATCTCCATATTGGAGCATGACGTTTCCGCCCGCCACGAGCTTATTCCCATCGATCAACTGCTTTTTTTGCCCGACAATCCTCGGGTGTATGCTGCTATACGAGATATGTCCGATTTCGCTGACCTCACACCAGACGAGAAGCAGCAACGCATCTATGAACGCTTGCTCCAAGAGCCTAGCGTCAAGAATCTTATACCTGAGATCCAGCGGGACGGTGGACTACAAGAACCCGTGATTGTCCGTTGGGACACTCGGCAAGTGATTGAAGGCAACTCGCGTTTAGCTGCTTACCGGAAATTACTTGACGAAAATTCCCAAGATGACCGCTGGACACAAATCCGCTGTCTTGTCGTAAAGACCCTTACGGATGAACAACAGACGCGACTTCTAGGTCAAGCGCATCTAGAGGGAAGAACCGAATGGTCGCCGTATGCGAAGGCTTTGTTCTGCTTTCGCTGGGTGGTTGAGGACGGGCGAGATATTGCTACTTTGACACGAGTATGCCGTTTTACTGCCGCTGAGATAAGGAAGAATGTTAAAATTATAGAACTAATGCAGCAGAATAATGATAAGATCCTATCTAATTTCAGCTATTACAACGTTCTCATCCGAAATCGGGTCATCTCATCTGCTATCGGAGATAGCCCACTACTGAAACAAACACTGTTGACCCAAATCAAATCTGAAGACTTTACCGCCCAAGAAATGCGCGAGCATCTTCCTGTCATTATAGCCAAACCGCGTATTCTAAAAAAATACGAGAAAGGTGAAGTGACGCTTGATGAAGCCTTTGAACGCGCAAAAATTAGTGGCGCTGAACAACAGCTCAAGAAGATTCGCGACGGCCTAGACGACATCCGTTCAGAGGATATATCTCCGCTGGAACGCGATGCTCTCGGTGCTGTACAGCAGCTTGTTAGACAGATCAATCGGCACCTTAAGCGTGTCTCTGGTATGGTCGAGGCTAAACTTGCTGAGAAATCCAACAATTCATGAATGAAAGTTTGGATGCTATGATAAAAAGGAACGTTCTGCTAGTCGAACCAGGCTATCCGAACAAGTATCCTCCACTCGGCCTGATGAAGATTGCCGCCTACCATGGCCCCAACGGCCGCGGCGATAATGTGCTGTTTGTTAAGGGCGATACGCCTGAAGCTCTTAATCGCGTCTGGGACCGCGTCTACGTAACCACTCTATTCAGTTTCGAGTGGAAGCGGACTTCCGCTGCTATCGACTTCGCACTGCGCGCCGTCCGCGGTCAGGCGGAGCGAGTATTTGTCGGCGGCATAGCGGCCACACTGATGTTTGACGAGTTTGCCGGCGAGCCACGCTGGGCGGGTGTACGCTTCATCAAGGGCCTTCTCGACCAGCCGCCCGCCCGCTCTCTGCAACTTTTCGCCGAGGACGGCGATTTCGGTGCCGATGATCTTGCTGGCACGTCGATCGAGGAATTGGTTCCCGATTACAGCATTCTCCGCCAGACTCCCTACACCTATCCAGTACGGAATGCCTACTTCGGATACGCGTCCCGGGGATGCGTCCGTCAATGTGCCTTCTGCGGCGTTCCTAAGCTGGAGGGTGCGCAACGCGAGATGCCTCCGATCACTAGCCTTATCGCCGGCGTAGACGAGCAGTTTGGTCCGAAGAAAGACCTCATCCTTATGGACAACAACATCGCCGCCAGTTCCCGATATAAGGAGGTGATCGCCGAGATTCGGGATCTTGGGTTCCAGAGCGGCGCTATGTTCGAACGACCGGACACTCTACCCGTCAAACGACGTGTCGA
This sequence comes from Alphaproteobacteria bacterium, assembly GCA_965220745.1. Classification (GTDB taxonomy): domain Bacteria; phylum Pseudomonadota; class Alphaproteobacteria; order UBA828; family UBA828; genus WTGU01. Next base: position 54,241 of record CBDCQT010000010.1, read on the forward strand.
CTTCAACCAAGGGATCGACGCCCGCATCCTCTGCAAGACACCTATGTACCTCAAGGAGATGGCGACGATCTGCATAGATCCTTTGCGCATCGCCTTCGACCACGTTGGGATGCGGCGGGTCTACGAGCGTTCTGTACATATGGCGGCCGAATACGGGTTGAGATCGCTGTCCAACTACATGCTTTACAACTTCATGGACACGCCGAACGACCTCTACCAGCGGATGAGCATCAACATTGAGCTCAACGAGCGCCTTGGCGTTAGGATTTGGTCCTTCCCAATGCGGTATCTGCCCGTCACGATGAAGGATCGTTCACACGTGGGCAAGAACTGGAACCGCTACTACCTCAGGTCCTTCCAGATCATGCTGCAAGCTACACACGGCGTCGTGTCAGGCAGCAACGAGTTCTTTCTCAGGGCCTTTGGAAATAGCGATGAAGAATTCGAGAGGCTTCTCGCACTGCCACATGCGTTCATATTCCAGCGAGACTTCTATGAACACGGGGAAGGTAGACCTGTTCTCGACGAGTACCTTGCCCTGCTGCACCGGGCCACTGAAGCAGAACGCATCGAACTCATCAGCCTGCTCAGCGAAACTTTGCTCGCTCGACCACGCCGCCAAGCATTCCTTCGCCTACTTTCCGATAAGTCCACAGGCCAGCTCATCCGCGAGCTCGCACGATTCCACGCTATCGATACAAAGGCTGCGAAAGTCACAGACATAGCCAACGTCTTCCCCGAGGTGTCACCCGACCACATGCTTCCAGAGCCCGATGCGCTCGTCGAGGACGCGGGGCTCTACGAGCCGCTCGAACCGACAGCCCAAGTCACCTCCAGTCACCACGCTGAACGCGGATCCTGCTGATGTCCGAGGATGCTCTCGTCGGCGGTGACATACTCCGCCTCGTCACTGCAGGCATGTACGACAATCCACTAGTCATCTACCGCGAATACCTTCAGAACGCCGCCGACTCCATAGCCTCTCTCAACGATGGTACCGGCTCGGTGAGCGTCACCATCGATCCAGTAGGATCGCAAGTCACCATTATGGACGATGGGACCGGACTTTCGCCATCCGACGCTGTCCGTCGCCTAGTCCACATTGGTAACAGCACCAAAGTTCGCGGCGTCGAACGTGGACTACGTGGCATCGGTCGACTATCGGCTCTCGCCTTCGCTGAGAACGTCCACTTCACGACGCGCACACGTGCCTCAGAACCTGTTACTCGGGTGTCCTGGAGCAGTCGTGCATTGCGCAAACTTGATGTCGCTCACGTTGATGCCAGGACCGCAATCGAAGCCTGTACAACCGTCCAATCCCTTTCAAACGATCATTGGCCTGATCGATTTTTTCAGGTGACAGTCGACGGAGTTACTCGACACGCCGCTTCGAGCATTCTCAACAGGGATGCTGTCAGGAGCTACATCGCAGAGGTCTGCCCAGTGCCCCTGGACTCTTCCTTCCCGCTTGAAGGCGAGATCCAGAACTTCCTTACCGCTCACACGGATTATTTTGTGCTCGACGTTCGGATCAACGGAGATCAGGAGCCGATAGTACGGCCTTTCAAACAGGCAATCCCTCTAACGGACGATTTTTCCGCCGTATTTGAGCGGTTGGAAACTCAGGTGATTCCTCAAGTTGATCAAGGCCACCCTGCCGCTGTTCTGTGGCTCGCACACACACCCTACGCCGGCTCCATATCCCGACGACTGAGCATCCGTGGCCTCCGTGCACGTGCCGGAAATATCCAGATCGGCTCGGATGGTGTTTTCGAACATCTCTTCCACGAGACACGCTTCAACGGTTGGTGCGTAGGCGAGGTACATATTATCGACAGTCGTATAGTCCCGAACGCTCGCCGCGACTACTTCGAGGCTGGTCCCCATCTCCGTAACCTCGAAAACCACATCGGCGCCATCGCCCACAAGATCAGCTCCCGGTGCCGTCGCGCTTCATCTCAGCGAAACAAGCTCCGAGCCGCAAGACTGGTCATTAATCAGGCCAGCTGCGCCCGCGAACTAGCCACCTCCGGGTATCTCCGCGCCGAGGACGCTTCACAACTGCTCAGGCTTCAACGCGAACGCTTACTCCAAGTCAGAGAAACTCTCCAACATGTTCAAGGCGTGACCTCGCACTCTAGTCTAGACGACCTTGACCTTTGCCAGGCTCAACTGGACGCCGTCAAGTTCGACGCCGAACCTTCCCTGATCGGCATTCCACCTGACTCTGTCGGTAATCTCCTATCGGCCTTTGGTGTGCTCTCCCAGTCCCTGCCGCCGGATACGGCCGTTGACTTGATCGAAACCATTATGCGTCGGCTGTCCGCCGATATGTCAGCCTCCAAGGCTGCCAAGAAGGCTTAAAGTATAATAAGACGTCACCTTGGATATACCATTGGAAAAGTCCCCTTTTCAGGATCACTCGACCTCATAACGTTTCCAAAAATCTCTTTCTTCCAGGGAATACATTTTTCGGACTCCCGTCACGCCTCTCCCCCCCACTAGTAAAGCCTTCTTGCGCGGTCAGAAGGTCCTCTAGGGAGATTAGAATCGGATCCTTCGGTTTTATATGTTCCGGCAACATCTACCGGCTCCTTACGCGCCACCTCAGCGCCTACTGCGACATTAAGTACTTCCCTCTCTTTGCTTGACGCACAGAGAAGCTGTTCGGGAATACTTGGCCCCGGACCCTTTGAGGCATCTCGATCAGGATGGCGTCGCGCCACCAAAGCTCCGCTTGCCCAGTGGCCCTAAGTGTCGGCCTCATTGAGGCGCGTCGGTGGCACCAGCATGAGCACTTCGAGTCAGCCACTTGAGCTTACCTCACTCCCATCCAAGGCCCGCGCGATGGCCGCACCGATGCGCTCCGCCGCCGCCTCGGTCTCGCGGTCTCCGACATGGGCGTAGCGCAGCGTCATGCTCGGCCGCTTGTGACCCAGCAGGCGCGAGACGACGGGCAGCGGGATGCCCTGCAAGACGGCGTGACTTGCGAACGTGTGTCTGAGGTCATGCAGGCGCACGTCTTCGAGCCCCGCTCTCTTGCGTACCGAACGCCAGAGCGGCAGGCCGGACGACAGCGGCCGCCCGGGATCGAGCGGCGAGGGGAAGACGCAGGCGCTCCCCGAGCGTGGCTGACGCTCCAGGATGGCGCGGGCCGGCGCGCTCAGAAGGACGGTTCTCGGTCCGCCCTTGGCGTCGACCAGATTGAGCGTGTTCCCGTCGATGTCCTGCCAGCGCAGAGTAACGATCTCGTTCCTTCGACAGCCCGTCAGCAACAGAAGACGGATGATGTCCGCCTGCCGGGCGCGTGACGGTCGCACGCTGCCATAGTGGTCAAGCTCGTGGTGGAGGCGACGGACCTCCTCGCGCGACAGGAAGCGCGTGAGCTTCGGACGGGGATTCCGCCTGATGCCGCGGACCGGATTCGTATCGAGATGACCGCAGACGACTGCATGGTTCAGCATCCGGCGGAGCAGGTTCAGCCCGTGATTGGCCCCGCCGGGAGCGGTCCGGCTGTACTCGTCGAACTGATCCTCCCCCATCGGATTGGTCCACCCTTAGGTTATGGAAAGAGGAGGACCGACGATGGCAAGGAAGCGTTACAAGCCCGAGGAGATCGTGAGCCTGCTGCGGCGGGCTGAGGTTCTGAACGGCCAGGGCATGTCGATGGCGGACGCGATCCGCGAGCTTGGGATCAGCGAGGTTACCTTCTACCGCTGGCGCAAGGAGTATGCCGGGATGAGCGGCGATCAGCTCCGCCGTTTGAAGGAGCTCGAGAAGGAGAACGAGCGGCTGCGCCGTGCGGTCTCCGATCTGACGCTGGACAAGCAGATTCTCAAAGAGGCCGCAGGGGGAAACTTCTAAGCCCCTCGCGCCGGCGCCAGTGCATCGATCATGTCTGTGACCGGCTCGGGGTCTCGGAACGCCGCGCTTGCCGGGTGCTGGGGCAGCACCGCTCGACCCAGCGCCGCATCCCGCGCGGCCGCGACGACGAGGACCGCCTGGTCGCGTACATGATCGAGCTGGCCCGCCAGTACGGCCGTTACGGCTATCGCCGCATCGCGGCCCTGCTTCGCGATGCCGGCTGGCAGGTCAACGACAAGCGGATCGAGCGCTTGTGGCGGCGCGAGGGGCTGAAGGTGCCCGGCAAGCAACCGAAGCGGGGCCGGCTTTGGCTCAATGACGGCTCCTGCATCCGGCTGCGCGCCGAGAGGGCGGATCACGTCTGGTCCTACGACTTCGTCCATCACCGGACGTATGACGGCAGGGCCTTCCGCATGCTCAACGTCCTGGACGAGTTCACCCGCGAGAGCCTGGTCATCCGGGTGCGCAGGAGGCTTTCCTCGATCGACGTCATCGATGTGCTGACCGACCTGTTCATCCTGCGCGGCATTCCGACCTGGATCCGTTCCGACAACGGTCCGGAGTTCGTCGCCGAGGCCGTCAGGCGGTGGATCGCTGCGGTCAGCGCCCGCACCGCCTTCATCGAGCCGGGCTCACCCTGGGAGAACGGCTACATCGAGAGCTTCAATGCGCGGCTGCGCGACGAGCTCCTGAACGGGGAGATCTTCTACACCCTGAAGGAAGCCCAGGTTCTCATCGAATCGTGGCGGTGCCATTACAACGCCGTGCGCCCACACAGCAGCCTGGGATACCGGCCGCCGGCCCCGGAGACGATCATCATGCCAAGCTGGCCGCCCGGCTCCGCTACGCTCCGCCGGTCACCCAGCTTGGCCGGCAAACCCGCAATGCACTAACATTCGACTTGGACCAGTCGACGGGGGCAGGTCAGTCTGTCCAGCCGTGTCAGGAGGCTATATCCCTCATCCTTGATGCGGATCGATTCGCCTGACGTCAGGTTTCCCATGTAGCTCCCTGTCTTGCCGCCCACAATTATCGTGTGACCGTACTTGGGGAAGTTGTAGGCGTAGTCAGCCAAGCTGACGGCTACAGGCTCCGCGCGAACCGTGCCGATCCCGACCAGACCTATGACTGCCATTGCTGCGATGATCGCTTTCATATCCACCCTTCTCATGCTCGGGTTGCGACGCCGGCGGGCGCCGGGCCGTTGTCACCACCCACAGGTACGTGAGAAGTCCTGCCTATTTACCAAGACCAGGGAGCTACCCCGGCCCGAGTGCAGGCTGTTGTATTCGGCAGGTGACCCGACAGAGCGGGACCTGCGAGTGGTGACGGAAGTAGCGTCACAGAAAGTGACGGTAGTCGCAATAGCGTGGTATGATGGGGGTGGCGGTTAAGAACAAGGAGTCGCGCCGTGGACGATGCGGATACCCACGCCAAGACAGCAGTCAGGGTCAAGCCATCCAGTTACCAGCCGAGCAAGGCGGAGCTGGAGGAAGACATGAGCGTCGATGCAACGCCGGAGGCCCTGGCGGACTGCATCGGGCAGTCAGTGGCGGTGACGAAGCCTCAAGTGCGAACCGGGACCGATACCGGCTAAGCCAAGATCGACGAGAGTACCAATGCGGAAGAGCGGCGCGCCCGATGGGCGCTCTTGTTACTTTCAGTTATAACTCCCTTCGTAAAGATCGTCCCAATCGGGGTTGTGCGCGACGATGAGATTGACCTTCCAGGCGCGCGGCCAGTGCTTCATGGTCCGTTCCCGCTGGATGGCCGCGGCAATGTCCTCGTGGCGCTCCGCGTAGACGAGCCGGGTCAGGCGGTACCGCTTGGTGAACCCCTCGACCAGGCCCTCGCGGTGTTCCCACGCCCTGCGTACAACGTTACTGGTGACACCGAGATAGAGCGTGCCGTTGGGTCGGTTGGTCATGATGTAGACCCAGCCCCCGCCCTCTCTCATGTCCCCATGCTGCAATCCGTGAATGCCCGGAACACCCCCGGGCCTTGATCCGGGGGCCGAGCATGACGACGTGGGGCAATAGCCCGGTCTTGGCTCAGGACTCCACGCCACGCCCGGCCGTGAGCTCGTGATTGTACCGTGCTGCCTCGGCGCGCGCCTCGGTCCCCCCCTTTCGCCTCGCTCTCCGCGTCGGAGAGCTCCTCGACGGTATGCACTTGACGTTCTCGCCGTTTCCTGGCTCATACGCTTGGATTGAGATAATCGCGCGTCGGTTCCTTCAACAGCGCCAATTGGAAGATCTCAATGATGCGCTGCTTTATTTAGGAGGGGAGTATCGGTTTTGAGTGCTTACTTTGAGTGGAATGAGGATTTGCCATTTCTTGCACAACAAAATCGAGAGGTCTTTGCGCGTTTTGGCCTAGCAATGTACTACTCACAGTGCTTAGAAACACAAATCGGAATTATGCTGTCCACAATGTACAATGTGAACTTTTTTGACAGTTCTATGGAGGAACGAGATATTTTCTTTGAGAAAAATTTGTCTAAGACACTGGGCGCAATGGAGAAAGATCTTGAAAATAGAGCGTCGCTACCGCCTAATCTAGAAGTCAAGTTGAAAGATGCAGTTAAGCTTAGAAACTGGCTAGCGCATCGCTATTTCTACGAGCGCGGAAAAGATATCCTGCTGTCTGATGGGCGAGAAAGAATGATTCTAGAACTTCAAGAGAAGGTTGATTTTCTGAAGAACGTAGATGAGGAATTCGTGAACATACTGAAAGTGTGGCGGCGCGATAAGGGAATATCCGATGAGCAAGTACAAGAAGAAATGCAAAAACTTCTCTCAGACTCCAACATAAGCTTCTGAATGAATATTTCAGATTTTCTATAGATTGGCTTGCCTCTCTCTGCGGCACTCATTGAGCAAAGCGTGTTTGAGCAAGAACAAGCTGAGAGAGATTCGCTGGAGTCCATAAACACTCTAATCGGCTATTGCCCCCTATTCCACTAATGAGCGTGCGCTTCCTGCAACATGCTATGGTCACCAGCCACCTCCACAAAGGTTTTCTAGGGGATGGCGTAAGCGAGAGGAGCCACCGCCACAATGACCTCCAACCGAATTCCGGGCCTGGATTTCGGGCTCGGCGAGACGGCCGACATGATCCGCTCGTCGGTCGAGAGCTTCGCGCAGGCCGAGATCGCGCCGCGCGCCGAAGAGATCGACGCGAGCAACGAGTTCCCGCGCGACCTCTGGCCCCGCATGGGCGCGCTCGGGCTGCTCGGCCTCACGGTGGAGGAGGAGGAAGGCGGCAGCGGCCTCGGCTACCTGGAGCATTGCGTCGCCATGGAGGAGGTGAGCCGCGCGTCCGCCTCGGTCGGCCTCAGCTACGGCGCGCATTCCAACCTCTGCGTCAACCAGATCAGGCTCAACGGCACCCCCGCCCAACGCGCGCGCTACCTGCCCAAGCTGATCTCGGGCGCGCATGTCGGCGCGCTCGCCATGAGCGAGCCGGGCGCGGGCTCGGACGTGGTGGGCATGCGCACCCGCGCCGAACGCCGTGGCGATCGCTACGTCCTCAACGGCTCCAAGATGTGGATCACCAACGGGCCGGACGCCGAGGTCCTGGTGGTCTACGCCAAGACCGACCCGGACGCCGGCAGCCGCGGCATCACCGCCTTCCTGATCGAGCAGGGCATGGCCGGCTTCTCCACCGCCCAAAAACTCGACAAGCTCGGCATGCGGGGGTCGAACACCTGCGAGCTCGTGTTCGAGGACTGCGAGGTGCCGGCGGAGAACGTGATCGGCGAGGAAGACCGGGGCGTCAACGTGCTGATGAGCGGGCTCGACTACGAGCGCGCGGTGCTTGCCGCCGGCCCCCTGGGCATCATGCGCGCCTGCATGGACATCGTGCTGCCCTACGTCCACCAGCGCCAGCAGTTCGGCCGGCCCATCGGCACCTTCCAGCTCATGCAGGGCAAGATCGCGGACATGTACACGGCGATGAACGCGGCCCGCGCCTACGTGTACGCCGTGGCGCGCGCGTGCGACCGGGGCGAGACCAGCCGCAAGGACGCCGCCGGCGCCATCCTCTTCGCCGCCGAGAAGGCCACCTGGATGGCGCTGGAGGCGATCCAGGCGCTGGGCGGCAACGGCTACGTCAACGAGTTCGCCACCGGCAGGTTGCTGCGCGACGCCAAGCTCTACGAGATCGGCGCCGGCACCAGCGAGATCCGCCGCATGCTTATCGGCCGCGAGCTCTTCGAGGAGACGGGATAAGCGCACGCCGTCCGCGCCGCACTGCAACCCGACGAGGTGTCTGCCCTGATAGGGGCCGGGCCGGAGGCCCGGACGGCGCGACTGCGCCGCGCGCGAAGCGCGTAGCCAAGCGAGCGGAGCGAGCGCCCGGCGCCTGAGGGAAATGAACGAGTCAACGCGAGGCCCGCAACTCGGCTGTTGCCGGTGCGTCAGACCGTTCGACGAAGGCGAAGCCCGCGTATCCCTTCGCCACGACCTCGTCGCATTTGCGCACGTAGTCCGGGAAGCCGATGTAGGGCATGAAGACGGGCGCCTTGCCCGGAATGTTCGAGCCGATGTACCAGGACTTGGTCTTGGTATAGAGCGTGGCGTCGGCCACCTCGTTGACGTGGGCGACCCACGCATCCTCCGCCTCGACGGTCGCCTCGACGCAGGCGTAACCGTTCTCGCGCATGTAGCCGATGCAGTCCGCGATCCATTCGACGTTCTGTTCGATGGACTGGACCATGTTGCTCAGCACCGATGGGCTGCCCGGCCCGGCGATGATGTGGAGGTTGGGGAAGCCTGCGGTCGCGACGCCGAGCAGGCTTCTCGGACCCTCTTTCCACTTTTCGGCCAGCGAGCGGCCCCCGATGCCGCGAATGTCGATGCGGGTCAGGGGGCCGGTCATGGCGTCGAACCCGGTGGCGAAGATCAGCGCGTCGAACTCGTAAGCGCGGTCGCCCACCTTGAGGCCGGAGCGGGTAATCTCCCCGATCGGCGTCTCGCTGACGTCGACCAGGGTGACGTTCTCCCGGTTGTAGGTCGCGTAATAGTCGGTGTCGACGCAGGTCCGCTTGCAGCCGATGTGGTAGTGGGGCGAGAGCAGCTCTGCCACCGCCGGGTCGCGCACCGTCTCGCGAATCTTGGAGCGGACGAACTCGGCCGCCGTGTCGTTGGCCTCCGCAGTCGCGAAGAGATCGGAGAACGCGCCCAGGAAGCCGATGCCGCAGGTCTGCCAGCGCTCTTCGTAGACGGCGTCGCGCTCCTCGGGGCCGACCTCGAACGCGCCGGTCTCGCCGACGGCGAAATCGATGCCCGAGCGATTCTGCCGGGCGCGCGCCCGAAGGCCCGCGTAGTCCGCCTTGACCGCCTTCTGCACCTCCGGCTCCAGCGGCGCGTTGAAGGCGGGAATGCTGTAGTTCGGCGTGCGCTGGAAGACGAAGAGATGCTCCGCCTGCTCGGCGATGAGCGGAATGCACTGGATGGCCGAGGAGCCGGTGCCGATGATGCCCACCCGCCGGCCCGAAAAGTCGACCTCTTCCTCGGGCCAGTCTCCGGTGTGGTAGGTCACGCCGGCGAAGGAGTCGACGCCCTTGAAGTCCGGAATGTTGCGCGCGGAGAGGCAACCGCTCGCCATGATGCAGTGGGTCGCCGTCACGCGCGCGCCATCGTCGGTCTTTACAGTCCAGTGCCCGGCCGCCTCGTCGAAGGTCGCGGCGGTGACGCGGGTGTCGAAGCGGATGTCGCGGCGGAGGTCGAAGCGGTCCGCGACGTGGTTGAGGTAGCGCAGGATTTCGGGCTGGGTGGCGTAGCGCTCGGTCCACTCCCACTCCTGCTGCAGCGCGTCGTCGAACTGGTAGGAATACTCCATGCTCTCCACGTCGCAGCGCGCGCCGGGATAGCGGTTCCAGAACCAGGTGCCGCCGACGCCGCTCCCGATCTCGAAGACCCGCGCGCTCAGCCCCATGCTCCGCAGCCGGTGGAGCGAGTAGAGTCCGGCGAATCCGGCGCCGACGATCACGGCATCGAAGTCGCAGGCCGGCGCGTCGGTCCCGCCCGGCCGTTTCGCTTGCGGGTCAGGCAAGGAGGCCCCCGTCCGCTATGGCGCCGGGCGAAGGGTCCGACGCCGCATTCGCCGATGTCAAGCGGCCGCGCACCGGGCCACTAGCCGCCACTTCGTCGCCATCGTTTCCAATACCGGGCCAGCACCTCGTCGAGCTCCATGCCGCCCATCAGCCCGTCCGAGCGCAGGCACATCACCAGCACGATGATGACGCCCAGCATGAGGCTGCCGAGCCCGAACAGGTCGGGCAGTTGCGCGCCCAGGATGACCGGCCCGCTCTCCAGGTGGCGAATCAGCTCCATGGCGACCGAAATCAGCACCACGCCCACCACCGCGCCGGTCACCGAGCGCATACCGCCGAGGATGTGCATGGCGAGCGTGAGGAACGCGGCGTGAAAGTAGAACGCGCGGGCGTTCACGGTGCCCAGGTAGTAGGCGTAGAGCGCGCCGGCGATGCCGCACACCACGCCGCCCAGCACCCAGGCGATCAGCCGGAGCGCCCGGATATTCACGCCCATCGATTCGGCCGCGAGCATGTTGGTGGCGCTAGCGCGGAGCTGGACCCCGATCCGCGAGTCCTTGAACAATCGTGCGACCAGGATGACCAGGGCGGTCGCGACCATCATGGTCTCGATCCCCGCCACCTTCGGTATGCCGTAAAACGCCTGGGTGCCCCGGAACAGATCGACCCAGTGCACGAAGACACCGTGGATGATGACCAGGATGGCGAGCGTCAGGATCGTCGCCGCGATCCCCGAGAGCCGAACCAGAAAGAGCCCGGTCAGAGCCGCGATGATCCCGGTGATCGACACCGCGGCGACGAACGAAGGGACGATGCCGAGTTGAACCTCTCCGAGACCGAACGGCGCATTGGGAATCAGCGTCTTCTTGATCACCAGCGGCACCGCGAAGATCGACGTGAGATAGGCGCCGAGCCCCATGAAGCCCGGGTGGGCCAGGTTGGCCACGTTGGCGTTGCCCATGAATATCTGCAGGCCGAGCACGAGAATCAGGTTGATGTAGGCGGCCACGGCGAGGCGCACCTGGTAGGGCTCGCCGAACAGCATGATGAGAAGGCCGATGCCGACCGCGAAGGCGGCGACGATCGTGGCACCCCGTACCGATCTGAGCGTCCGCGCGCCCTCCACGTGCCAGAGACGCCGGCGCGGGCGGCTGCTATCCATGGTCGGCGCGCTCAAGCGGTCTTGTCTCCCAGCTCGGCCTTCTTGCCCAAGATGCCCTGCGGCCGCCCGACCAGGATGGCGCCGATGATGAAGAACACCGCGGCGTCGCGCAGGCCCGCGAGGAAGTCGGGCAGCAGAATAATCAGGACCACTTCGAGGATGCCCAGCACGAGACCGCCGACCACCGCGCCCGGCAGGCTGCCGAAGCCGCCCAGCACGCAGGCGACGAACGCCTTGAGCACCGGCAGCAGGCCCATGAAGGGGTCGATCGCACCGCGCCGCGCGATGAAGAAGATGGCGGCGAGGCCGGCGAGGAAGCCCGAGATCGCAAACGCCGTCGCGATCACCCGGTTGGCCCGCACGCCCATCAGACGCACCGTGGTGAAGTCGTGGGCCGCGGCGCGCATGGCGAGGCCCAGCTTGGTCCGCCGCATGAAGATGACCAGCAGCACGATCGCGATGGCGGTCACGCCCGCCTCGAGAAACTGAAGGATGGTGAAGGTGAAGCTGCCGATATCCACCGTCGTGTTGAGCACCGCGATGGCGGGCACGGCCTTGGGCCGGGGCGAGACCCCCATCAGGAACACGTTCTGAAGGATGATCGCGACCCCGAAGGCGGTGAGCAGCCCCGTGGTCGCCGGCGCTCGTCGAACCGGTCTGAAGGCGACGCGCTCCAGGAGCACGGCGGTGATCACCACCGTGAGCAGGCAGACCGGCAGGATCATCCAGATGTCGCCGGCGCCGAACAGCGCCATGGCGTACATGATGTAGCCGCCGACGCCGAGGAACTCGCCGTGGGCGAAGTTCACCAGCCCCATGACCGAGAACACGATGGCAAGCCCCAACGCGAGCAGCGAGTACTCGGCGCCGATGCTGAGCGCGTTGAGAGCCTGTTCGGCCACGTATTGCATGGTCTGTCCCGCCCCCCTTACGAGACGCCTTCGCCGATATAGGCCTTCATCAGGTCTGCCGAGGTCCGCAACTCCTCCGCAGTGCCGGCGAATTCCAGGTTCCCGCTGCTCAGGATGTAGGCCCGATCGGCAAACTTGAGCGCTTCCTGCGCGTTCTGCTCGACCACGAGCAAGGTGAGTCCGTGGTCCCGCAGCCCCGAGATCAACTTGAAGATCTGGTCGACGATCTGGGGCGCCAGGCCCAACGAGGGCTCGTCCAGCATCAGCAGCTTCGGCCCCGACATCAGCGCCCGGACCACCGCCAGCATCTGCTGCTCGCCGCCGGAGAGCGAGCCGCCGCTCTGCTTGAAGCGCTCACGCAGGATGGGAAACATGTCGAGGTAGGTCTCCAGGTCCCGGGCGACACCGTCCGCATCCCGCCGGATCGCCGCGCCCAGGATCAGATTCTCCTCGACCGTCAGGTTGGCGAAGACGTGCCGCCCCTCCGGCGTCACGGTGATGCCGCGGGCGACGCGGCTTTCCGTGTCCAGCCGGTTGATGTCCTGGCCCTGGAACGACACCGTGCCTTCCGCGACGGGCACGAGCCCGATGATCGCGGACAGCATGCTCGTCTTGCCCGCCCCGTTGGGCCCCAGCAACGTCACGATCTCGCCCTCGTTGACGGAGAGCGAGACCGAATGCACGGCGCGTACCGCGCCGTAATTCACCGAGACGTTATCGACTTCGAGCATCGGCTCTTGCCGTCTTCTACCCTCGGCACGCGGCCGTCCCCGCCGGGCCCGTCAGGAAAGGCAGCGCCCACAGCGCGCGCCTTCCCTGACGGTGTCCGGTTCATTCGGCCGGTTGGTGTCGGCGGCCGTACCGGGTCGACTGCTCGCCCTACTCCTCGTAATGGGGCGAGTGTGTGGGCACGAGGGCCTGGTGCAGGTACGGCTGGCCGTCCTTGAACCCGAGCACCGAGACCTCCTTGCTCGGATAGTGCCACTTGTTGGTGAAGTCGATGGAGGGCGCGGACGTCGCCGCGATCGGCCCCGCAGTGGTCAAGGCCTCAAGAACGGCGCGGGACTCGGTCGAGCCCGCGAGTTCCACACCCTTGGCGAGGATTTGGGCAACATCGCCACCCAGCCCGAAGAACGAGCCGTTAATCTCGTAGCCCCGGCTGATGCACTCGTTCTGGAACATCTCGAGCGCGTTGCCGCCTGTGGCAAAACCGTGGGTGGCGAAAAACACGGTCCCGTCGACGCTCGGCGCGCCGCCTGCCACTTCCGGCAGCGTCGGATCGTCAAACCCGTCCGAGCCGAACACGAAGATATCGAGCCCCGCCGCACGAATCTGACGGATCAGCACGCCCACGTCGGGGTTGATCGACGAGATGTGGATCGAGTCCGGCATCGGGTCCATTGCCTTCAGGTCGGTGATGAAGGGCGACCAGTCGGTGATCCCGAAGCCCGGATATTCCATCCGGCCGACGACCTCGCCGCCGAAGCGCCCGAACACGTCGCCGAACCATTCCGGCAGGTTTCGCGTCCAGGTCCCGTACACGTCCGAGAGGAACAGCACCACCCGACGCGCACCCAGCTCGTAGGCGACTTCGGCGGTCGCCGAGGCGTTGAACGGATCGGGCACGGCCATGGTGATGTAGTTGTCCAAGCCGACCTCGAACATCTCGATCTGGGTGTTGACGGCCGAGAAGGTGATCGTGTCGTACTCGGCCGCGAGCTGGGAGACGGGGATCAGCGAATCCGAGGCGATCGCGGCCTCGCCCACGGCGGTTACGCCGTCGTCCAGCATCTCCTGGGCCTGGGCGATGGCGATGGCCGGATCGCTCTTGTTGTCTTGCACGGCGAGCTCGATGGGCACGCCGTTCACGCCGCCCTGCTCGTTCATGAGCTCCGTCATGCAGCGCAGGCCGTGGGCCCCGGTGTAGGGCGCCCATTCGCCGGAGATCGAGGCCGAGATACCGATCTTGAGCGGATCCCCGGCGGATGCCGGAGCGTTCGCGATGGCGAGCGCCAGCGCACCCGCCGCAATTGCGGTCGTGGCCAGAAGTTTCTTCGTAAACATTGGTTTAGCCTCCCTTGATTGTTTGACACACCCCCTAGGTGGGTCTTTCCATCGTGGCTTCTCCGTCCGATGGCGACGGTCGGGGGGCCGGCGTCGCGTCCTCCCCGTTATTGTCCTTGGCGCCGATGTAGACCTCGATGACGCGCGGGTCGTTGCGCACCTCCTCGGGCGTGCCCAGCGCGATGAGCTCGCCCATGTGCAAGACGGCGATGCGCTCGCACACGTTCATGATGAAGCGCAGGTCGTGGTCGATGACGATGATGCCGCAGCCGTGCTCGTCGCGGATGAACCGGACCGAATCGATCAGCGCCGTGGACTCGAGGCGGTTCATGCCTGCAGCGGGTTCGTCGAGCAGCAGGTAGTCGGGGGCGAGCGCCAGCGCGCGGGCAATCTCCAGGCGCCGTTGGTAGCCGTAAGGCAAGGTCGGCGCGGGCCGCTCGGCCATCTCCAGCAGATCCATCTGATCGAGCAACCGGTCGATGGTGATCCCGCTCACCTGCCTTGCCCGGTGGAACTCGCTGGACGTGAAGGCAACCTCGACGTTCTGACGCACCGTCAGGTGTTCGAACAGGCGGATGTTCTGGAAGGTCCGCGCGACACCGGCGTAGGCGCGCTTTCGCGGGGAGAGCCCGTTCAGCCTCTTCCCGTCCAGCACGACGGTTCCGCTGTCGGACGGGCTCACGCCGGTGATCAGGTTCATCAGCGTCGTCTTGCCCGCGCCGTTCGGGCCGATCAGGCCCAGGATTTCCCCGCGCTGGCATTCCAGCGAGACCTCGCGCACGGCGTAGACGCCGCCGAAATTCTTGCTGATGGTGTCGACCGAGAGCGCCAAGGCTCAAGCCGCAAGGGGATGGCTGCGCGGCCCGGTACTGGCGGACGCGCGTCCGACCGGCGCGGCGATCCCTCGCTCGGGCCGCCGCCCCATGGGTCGGAAACGTTCGTTCACCGACACTCTCCCTGAGGCGTTCTTATTCTTGTCCAATCAGTTTCGATCATGGACAGCAGGTTGACAAGCCTGCCCCGGCAGCGCGGTGTGGACGCGCGACGCGGGCTGGCAGACGAGCAGACGGGATCGAAGTTATTTCCTTTCCCTCAGTCGCCGGGCGCTCACTCCGTTCGATCGTGCGCTCCGCGCGCGTGGACGCGACGCCGCTTGCCGGCGGTTGCCGCGCTTCCTATCGTGTGGTTCAGCGTCCCCCGGCCCGCGTGGCGGAATTTGGTAGACGCAACGGACTTAAAATCCGTTGGCCCTATGGGCCGTCCCGGTTCGAGTCCGGGCGCGGGCACCACGATCCATTCCGGGGGCTTCCAACGCCTTCCTGGAAACTATTCCGCCGCACGTCTCACACTGTTTCACCTGCTCAAATCTCTGCGCACTTAAGTATTGTGTGAGGTGACAAGTTTGGCCTCCGTCAGATTCTCCTGTGACTTGGAGCGCGTGACATAGCCGGCTTCGAGATCCTGGCTTCGGCGCTGATCGCAACGTTCTGCTGGGTCGCCCCATCCACCGCCGCCGGCCGTCTGCTGGCTTACTATATCCCCCATTCTTAGCGGTATCTCGGCGCCCTTGGATGCGAAATTGGGCGATGCAGGTTGGAAGCCATCGCCGCGGTCGATCAGATAGGCGCCGGGCGCGCCTTCGCCACCGCCGTCGAATCCCTTGGCCCCGAACTTACAGCGGTCAGCCACGAAGCTGAGTTCCGCGACATCGGAGAGGATCTCGTAATCTCGCCTCGTGCCGAGCCCGCCTCGGTATTTCCCGTCACCTCCAGTATCCGCCCGCAGTTCGTACCGCCTTAGCCTGACCGGAAACTTCAGCTCCAAAGCCTCTGCGGGCATGTTGCGGCAGTTCCCGACGATTGAGAACAGGGCGCTTTCGCCATCCTTCTCCGGCGTCGCCCCCCATGCACCTTCGGGATACTGGTAGAGAATTTGCATTCCAGCTTTGCCGTAGCAGGTTAGCAGCATGTTGTTGGACGACCCTTGGTCGCCAGCAATGAGATGTGGACCGTTGGGCATGGTCGAAAGCGCCGCCATCAAGGCGTTGACAATCCGATGCGAGGTCTCGTTGCCAGCCGTGCAGGGAGCCGGAAAGGTTGGATGCACAACCGTGCCTTCACGAGACACGATTTTGATCGGCCGATAGCAACCATGGTTGGGGGCTATTTCTGGATCGGTGGCGGCCTGCAGACAAAGGTAGGTTGCCGATGCGGTCATGTAAGGAACGGAATTGATCGGTCCACTTGCCTGCGGATCGGTGTCGCTGTAGTCGATCACCAAAGCGTCGCCGTTGACGACGACCTTGACTCGGATCGTAATCGGCTCGTCGGTAATGCCGTCGTTGTCCATGATGTCTTCGCCGAAGTACTCTCCATCGGGCCAAGACCTGATTACCGCGCGCATTCGAGCTTCAGAATCCGCGCGCGATCGTTCCTCCGCAGATGCAATGGTAGCCCGGCCATACCGCTTGCACAGGGCTTGATATCGCAAAGCGGCACTGCGGTTCGCGGATACCTGCGCCGCGAGATCTCCCTTCATGTTTTTTGGCACGCGGACGTTGTTGAGAATGAACTCGTAAACGTCACGTTGCCGCTCGCCCGCGCGGTACAACCAGACAGGGGGAATGCGCAGCCCTTCCATGAAGTTGTCTTTTGCCCGAGAGTAAAAGCTGCCCGGAACGGCACCTCCGACGTCGGCATGATGAGCCCGGTTTGCAGCGAAGGCGACCAGTTCGCCATCGTAAAAGATTGGGCTGACCATCGTGAGGTCCGGAAGATGAGTTCCGCCGCGATAAGGGTCGTTTGAAATGATGGCGTCACCGGGCTTGAATTCCCGGAGGGGCGCGAGCTCCTCGATCGCCTGACGCACGGCGTACTGCAAGGCTCCAAGGTGGATCGGCAAAAACTCGCCCTGCGCTGTCAGCCGCGCCTTCGCATCGAACAGCCCGCAGGAAAAGTCGCTGCCTTCATTGAATATCTCCGAATAGGCGGTTTGCCGAAGCGTAACCCCCATCTCGCGGGAGACCGCGACAAGCGAGCTTCTGATGACACTGAACTGGATCGGATCGAAATTTCTAGCGACGGCACTCGTGTCAGTCATTGTTTAAGCCACTTCAGTTCGAGGAAGCCCGGCTTGACCGCCGAGCAGCTGGCGTCTGGCGGAACGACGATGGTTGCGTCGGACTGTTCGATGATGGCTGGTCCAAGTGTCGTCTCTGTCGTCTCGACATCTCTACGCTTGAGAATCTGCGTCTCGAGCCAGCCCTGTTCGGGCCCCCAGTAGACTTTCCGGCTCCGAACGTCAGCCTCCAGCGATGGCCAACGAGGATCGCCGAACTCTTTGTTCTCGGCGACGCTCACGGCGGCGACACGAATATTCACAGCTTCGACCGAGCTATCACGAAGCGAATGCCCGTAACGCGCCTCATGAGAGTGATGAAAGTTCTCTGCCGCCTTGTCGGTATCGATCTGCCCCAACTCGACTGGAATGGTAATCTCGTGCGTTTGTCCGGCGTACCTGAGATCCAGTGCGGCGGAAACAACCACATTGCCATTCTTGGCGTCGTCGTGAAGCTCGGCAAGCGTTTCCTCGCTCAACTGTGTGAACATGTCGTGGAGCGCCATTGCTTCGAGATCCGCCAACGGCACAAAGATCGTCTTCAGGCGCTCGCGGCGCCCATCGGCAAGCAACATGCCTTGAGCGGATGCGACGCCTGGGTAGGCGGGAACGACCACTGAAGACATCTCCAGTTCCGCCGCAACCTCTAGGCCGTGAGCGCCCCCACCACCACCCAGTGCAACAAGGGCATAGTCGCGCGGATCACGGGAGCGTTCGATGGAGACCGACCGGATTGCATCTGCCATATTGCTGTTGACGATACGCAAGATGCCCCACGCCGTCTCTTCGCGGCTGAGGCCCAGTCGTACCGCTAACGCCTCAATGGATTTCCACGCTCGTTCCCGGTCGAGGCGGAGCCCGCCGCCGATGGACAAGCGGGGATTGTAGCGGCCGAGGGCGATCGCCGCGTCAGTCACCGTCGGCTCCACACCACCCTTCCCATAGCAGGCAGGGCCGGGAACCGCGCCGGCGGAACGAGGGCCAACGAGGATGGTCCCACCTTGATCGACCCAAGCGATGCTGCCACCACCAGCGCCGACACTGACGATGTCGAGGCAAGGTATCTGGATCGGATACCCCACGAGCTCGATGTAGGTATTGCGATCGGGCTCACCGTTCGTGACCGCCGCCACGTCGGTGCTCGTGCCCCCCATATCGAAACTGATCACATTGCTTCGTCCGAGAGCCTTGGCGATCTCAAGTGCCAAAATCACCCCGCCAGCGGGACCGGAGAGCAGGGACTTCACCGGCACGCGACGCGCTTGAAGCGGATCTGCAAGGCCGCCGGAAGACTCCATGATCCGGAAGCCCTCTTCCGTCAAGGAATGGGGAAGCGACCTTTCCAAGCCCTCCAGATAGTTGCTCATGATGGGACGGGCAATGGCATTGATACAGGTGGTGCTTGTCCTTTCAAACTCGCGATAGTGCGGCAAAACCTCGTGGGATAAAGACACGAACACGTTGTCGCCCAGGCGTTCCGCGATCGATTTGCCTAGCAAGAGCTCGTGTGCTGGATTTCTAAACGAGAACAACAGGCAGACCGCGACGCTGCTCACACCCGAAGCCTCGATCTCATCGACAACGCGCTTGATCTCGTCCGCCTGAAGCGGCTCGACGATACTTCCGTCCGCGGCAATTCGTTCTCGCACTTCCAATCGCTGTTTTCGCTTGATCAACGGTTCCGGCTTCTTTTGCGCGAGATTGAACAGATCTTTTCGGTCCCCGCGCATGATCTCCAAAACATCCCGGAAACCATCGGTCGTGATCAGGAGGCAATCGGGTCGATCCGAAGTTAGAAGAGCATTCACGACGACAGTCGTACCGTGCCTTAACGTCGAAATTTCTGTCGGATTCTCGCAGACGGTGGCCAGCGCGGCCAAGAAGCCCGCTTCCAGCTTTCCTGGCGTGGTGGCAGACTTCCCAACAAACCAGGAGCCATCGGCCCGACGGGTGATGGCGTCCGTAAATGTTCCGCCCATGTCTATTGCAATGTCCATGTGTTCGCTCGACATGACCTGCGCCCCTTGGCTCCCTCGTTCACAAGGAGAGTCCTGATTCTGTCTGCATAGCGCATCGTCGATGGGTTGGCACGCGCCGGGCACGCAGCCCTCAACCCGCTCAAGCGCTCGGCGCGCAACCCACGCGCCGAACAACAAGCGTTGGCGTTTGACCCTTTGGCATCCGACAGTCAGTACATTGCTGAGGCGATCGGCGTTCAATCTGCGCGGTGAACAACACCGCGGGCCGCTTGTGGCACCATCCAGGCGCGGCGCCGGCGCCGACGCATCGCGTGACGGCCGGCAGGATTGTTGCTCACCCTGCTGATCGAACCCCATCCGCGTGATAACATGTTGAATCTCTTGAACGCCGAGGGATGGAACGCTGCCTGCGAACGGCACTTGATCGGAGCGGCGGATCACGCCCGCCGGCGGATCTCGACGCTCAAGCACCTGCGCAAGGGATATACGTGGGACGATCAGGAATTCCTGCGAGGCCCCGAGGAACAGGAATCGTGACCAGCGGCGAGCTGATCTTTCTGGTCTGGAACGACCTCGTCGGGGTCTCGCGCACGCGCGGTGTGCCGGTGGGCGAGTACGAGCGCCGCAAGGCCCACGGGCTCGGCTGGGCGCTGGCGGGGCAGGCGATGACCCCGTTCGAGGACATTGCCGAGAACCCGTGGGGGCCGATGGACGAGGTGCGGCAAGTCCCCGATGATGAGACGCGGCGACGGATCGCGCTGCGTCCCGAGCACCCACCCCTTCATCTGGTTCTCTGCGACAGTCTCAACCTCGACGGCAGCCCCTGGGAATGCTGCACACGGAGCTTTCTGGCGGCCGCATTGGCTGACTTGAAGGCGGAAACGGGCCTCGACCTGCACATTGCCTACGAGAACGAGTTCGCGCTCTACGGCGAGGAGCTTCGTTGGGCGGCGCCGTTCTCGCTGGATGCCGTGCGCCGGATCGCGCCGTTCGCCGACCTCTGCGTGGCGGCCCTGATCGACGCCGATCTGGGGCTCGAAACCTTCGAGCCCGAATACGGCGTCGGGCAATTCGAGGTAACCAACGGTCCGGCCGCGGGGCTCGCGGGCGCGGACCGTGTCGTGCTCACCCGTGAAATCGTGCGGGAAGCCGCGCGCCAGAGCGGGCTGCGCGCAACCTTCGCCCCCAAGCCGGCCCCCGATGCGGTGGGCAACGGCTGCCACCTTCACTTGAGCCTTTGGGACGCCGACGGCAACGCGGCCGCCTACGACGCCGATGCGCCGGGCGAGCTCAGCACGGTTGCCGCGAGCTTCTGCGCGGGCGTGCAGCGGCACCTCGGCGCGCTTTGCGCCATGACGGCACCGAGCCCCACTTCCTACCTGCGCCTCGGCCCCCATCACTGGAGCTGCGGCTACGACATCGTCGGCGTCCAGAACCGCGAGGCCGCCATTCGCATCTGCCCGTCGCCCGCCGCCGATCCGGCCGACCGCGGCGAGGCCTTCAACATCGAGTTCCGCTTCACCGATGCCACGGCGAGCCCATACTTGGCCATCTGCGTGATCGTACGCGCGGGGCTCCAGGGCATCCGCGACGCGCTGCCGCGCCCGACCTTGGTGGAAGGCGAGCCGGACGATCTGAGCGCAGACGAGCGCAGCGCGCGCGGCATCAGCCGGCTCCCCACCTCGCTCGAAGAGGCTCTCGACGCGTTCGGCGCGGACGAGACCGTGAAGGGCTGGTTCACGCCCACCATGGTGAAGGCCTACACCGCCCTCAAGCGGCACGAGGTTCGGCTCTACGCGGAGTCGAGGCCCCAACACATGTGCGAACGATACATGCAGGTCTATTGAGCCGGCCTCAACTGGGGAGACGAAAGCCATGCAACGCAGCGAGATCGATGCCATTCCCCTGGAAGGCGACGTGTCGTTCAGGCAGCGGGCGGTCGAGCCCGAACGCACCGCCCTGCTCGTCGTCGACCTTCAGAAGGGCTACTACAACGATGAGATACGCGCGCGGGAGCCGGAACACCGATACCTCTACGACCGCATCCGCGACGTTGCGATCCCGAACGGGCAACGCCTGATCGCCGCTTGCCGCAGCGCCGGCATCGAGGTCGTCTACACGGTGGTCGAGTGCCTCACGAAGGACGGCCGCGACCGCGGCCTCGACTACAAGATCTCCGGCATCTTCGCGGCCAAGGGCTCGTGGGAAGCCGAGGTCATCGACGAGCTGGGCCCCGGAGACGACGACATCATCATCCCGAAGACCTCCTCGAGCCTCTTCAACTCCACCAACTGCGAATACGTGCTGCGCAACCTCGGCATCGAGTACGTGATGGTCATGGGGATGCTGACCGACCAATGCGTCGAGACCGCCGTGCGCGACGGCTGCGATCGCGGCTTCCTCATGACCCTGGTGGACGACGCGTGCGCCACGCATTCGGACGAGCGCCACCGCGAGGCCCTGCAGGGCTTCAAGGGCTATTGCCGGATCCGCACCACCGCCGAGCTGCTGGAAGAGCTGGAGCACCTACGCCCCGCGCGTCCCGCGGCGGTTTCGGCCTGACGAGTGAGCGAACCCTCCGACAGCTACACGCGGCACGCGGCTCACTTCGAACGGGTCTACGACCTCGACGATCCGAGCCCATACTTCGCGACGCTGAGGCGGGCCGATTACCGCATGCCGGTGGCGCTCGCCGGCGCGCTGAAGGCGATCCACGGACCCTTGAGCGCGGCGCGCGGCGCTGGCGAGACCTTGCGGGTGATCGACTTCGCCTGCGGCTACGGGGCCATCGGCGCGTTGTTGCGTCACGACGTCTCCATCTCGGCGCTCTATGCCCACTATGCCGCGCGGCAGTGGCAGCCGGCCGACGGGCGGCGCTACTGGGCCGACGACATCGCCTTCTTCGCCGCGCGGCGCGCGGAGACGGCGCCGTTCGACATCGGCGGCATCGACATCGCCGGGAACGCGCTCGCCTACGCGGCGGCGCTCGGCTTCGTCGACCGGGCGTACCCCGAGAATCTCGTGGAGGATGCACCCAGTGCCGGGCTGGCTCGCTACCTTCAAGGTGCGCACCTGGTGGTCGAGAGCGGCGCCCTGGGCGTGCTGTTGCCGGCCGCGTTCGCGCGCGTGCTCGATTGTGCCGGCGGCGAGCGGCCGCCCTGGTTTCTCTACAGCCCCCGCCCCGACGTGAACTGGTCCGCGCTACATGAGCTGTGGGCCGAGCGGGGCTATCGCACGGAGAGCTTTCTCGGCGCGCCGGTCCGTTACCGCAAGCCGCTTGAGACGCAGGAGGGCGCGGACATGCGTCGCCGCTCGCGAGGCTTCGGCAAGCCCGACGAGGCGATCATGCAGGGCGGTTACTTTCTGGTCGACATGACGCTCGCGCGGCCCGAGGCCGATACCGCCAACCCACCCATCGCCCGGTTGCGGGGCCGTATGGCCGAAGAGAGTTCGGAGTAGCGCTCAGCGCGCCCCTCCGGTTGCTGCAGCGAGCTGGCGGGTGACGAGCTGACTGTAGAGCCCGGCACGGGCGAGCAGGGCTTCGTGGGTGCCGGTCTCGACGATGCGGCCGTCGTCGAGCACCACGATGGTGTCGGCGTCGCGCACGGTGGAGAGGCGATGGGCGATTACCACCGTGGTGCGCTCGGCCATCAGCTCCGAGAGCGCGCGTCGCAGCATCGCCTCGTTCACCGCATCGAGGTGCGAGGTCGCCTCGTCCAGGATCAGGATCGGTGCGTTCTTGAGGACGGCGCGGGCGACCGCGACTCGCTGCCGCTGCCCGCCCGAGAGCTGCGTGCCTCGCTCGCCGACGCGGGTCTCCAGCCCCTCCGGTAGCGCCGCCACGAAATCGTCCAACGCGGCACGGCGCACCGCCTCGGCAAGCTCGGCCTCCGAGGCGTCGGGGCGGGCGATCAGGATGTTGGCGCGGAGCGTGTCGTTGAAGAGGTAGGTGTCCTGCGCCACCAGCGCGATGCGGGCGCGGAGCGCATCGAGCGTCCAGTCCCGCACGTCCTCGCCGTCCAGCCGCACCGTGCCCTCAGCCGGATCCCAGAAGCGCATGAAGAGGTGGGCGATGGTGGTCTTGCCCGCGCCGGAGGGGCCCACCAGCGCCAGCGTCTCGCCGGGGCGGACCGTGAGCGTGACGTCGTCGAGCGCCGGCCGCCTGGTGCCCACGTAGGTGAAGCTCACGCCTGCCATCTCCAGCGCCGGCGCATCCGGCGCAGGCGCGGCGCCGGGCCCGTCCGCCACCCTGACCTGTGCGCTGTGCACGGCGTGCAGCCGCCGGGTCGCGCCCAGGGTGTCGGCAAGCTGGCGGCCGATGTGGGCGATCTCGGAGACCGGCAGGAAGGTCGCCATGGCGAGGATCGCGAGAAGCGGCAGCATCGCCGCCTCCAGCCAGCCGGCGGCGATCCAGGCGGTGCCGGCCATCATCACGGCAAGCCCGCCGAGACCGGTCGCCGTCTCGATCAGCGCCATCTGGAACGTGAGGTCGCGGTAGTAAGGCATGCGCACGCGGTGATGGCCCCGCACGAAATCCAGGAACACCTTGCGCCGCGCCGCCTGCTGGCCGAAAGCCAAAAGCTCCGTCAGCCCCTGGATCGTGTCCACCGCATGGGCGTTGAGCAGGCCCAGCATCTCGCGCGCCCGCCCGCCCAACCGGTCCAGCCGCTTGCGCAAGAAGAAGGGGCTGAGCCCCACCAGCAGGATGAAGGGCGCGAGCGCCGCCGCCGTCGGCCAGCCGTAGACCAGCAGCGTCGCCATCACCGCCGCCGGCACCAGGATCGCGACCAGCGCCGGCGCGATCGTGTGGGCGAAGAAGTACTCCACCAGCTCCACGTCCTGCGTGGCCATGCCGACGATGTCGCCGGTGCGCCGGCGCAGCAGGTAGGCGGGCGCGAGTCGGTCCAGCTTGTCGTAGAGCGCGATCCGCATCTCGGTGAGCAGCCGGAAGGCCATGTCGTGGGCAACCCAGGATTCGAGCCAGTGCAGCAGGCCGGCAAGGGGGGCCGTGGCGTAGAGCGCGATCAGCAGCCCGCCCACCGGCGTGCCCAGCTTCAGCCCGGCCACCACCAGCGCGCTCAACACGCCGATGCCGATGAAGGCCACCACGCGGGCGACGCCGAGCCCGAAAGCGAGGTTCACGCGGCTGCGGAAGGGCCGCACCAGGCCGAGCAGGCGCATCCAGGCGCTCCACCAGCCGAGACCCTCGGCCCGCAGCACCTCGTCATCGGGCTCGATGGCTGCGGCGGCAAGATGGCGGTCCTCGGTGGTCGGCTCGATCGCGGGCTCGGCGCCCGGCGCCGCGGGTGGCGGTGCCTCCAGCCCCTCCCGCACCTGGTCTGCCATCAGGCGGTGGTAGACGCCCTGCTTCGCCATCAGCGCCGCGTGGCGCCCGCTTTCCACCACGCGGCCTTCGTCCAGCACGAGGATGCGGTCGGCGTCGATCACGCTGGAGAGCCGGTGCGCCATGATCAGCACCGTCCGCCCGCCCATGAGCCGGCCAAGCGCGTCCTGGATCACCGCCTCGTTCTCGGCATCGACCGAGGAGAGCGCCTCGTCCAGCAGCAGGATCGGCGCGTCGCGCAGCAGCGCGCGGGCGATGGCGATGCGCTGGCGCTGCCCGCCCGAGAGGCGGATGCCGCGCTCGCCGATCACCGTGTCGTAGCCCTGCGGCAGCCGGGCGATGAAGCCGTGCGCGTTGGCCGCCCGCGCCGCTGCTTCCACCTCGTCGTCGCTCGCGTCCGGCTTGCCGAAGCGGATGTTCTCCGCCGCGGTGCCGTGGAACAGGTAGGTGTCCTGGTTCACAACGCCGAAGCGCGCGCGCAAGGCCGCGCGGTCCAGCGTGCGCAAGTCCTGGCCACCGAGCAGGATGCGCCCCTCTTGCGGGTCGTCGAAGCGCATGAGCAGGCGCAGGATCGTGGACTTGCCGGCGCCGCTCGCGCCCACGATACCGACCCGCTCGCCCGCGCCGACGGTGAAGGAAAGCCCGGCGTGGGCCGCGCGTCGGCCGCCCGGATAGGCGAAGTGCACGTCCTCGAAGGCTAGGGTCGGGGCGAGCGGGGCGGCATCCGCGGCGCCGTCGGCATCCTCGATGGCGGGCCTGGTGTCGAGCAGGCGGAACAGGCTTTGGGCCGCAGACTGCCCGTGCATCCCCGTGTGCAGCAGCGCGCGCAAGTCGCGCATGGGCCGGAAAACTTCGACCCCCATCATCAGCACGATGAGCAGCACCTCGATGCCGATGGTGCCGTCGGCGACACGGACAGCGCCGACCCCCAGCGCCGCCGCCGCACCGACCGCGATGCCGGCGTCGGTAATGCCGCGCGAGGCCGAGTTGCTGGCCAGCACCCACATGGTGCTGCGGAAGAGATCGTGCGCCTTCTCTGCCAGGAAGCGCCCTCGCGCGCTGCTCTGACCGAAGGCCTTGAGCGTGGCCAGCCCCTGCACGGAGTCCAGAAGCTCGGCGCCGTAGGCCGCATACGCTGCCTGCCGCGCCTTTGCCGCCCTCATGTCCCAATGGTGGAAGGCCACGGGTGCCACGAGGGTGAGCAGGGCGAAGCCGAGGAGGACGCCGGCGAGCGGCAGGTCGAGGAAGGCGGCGAAGACGAAGATGCCGAAGGGCGTGACCGCGGCGACGACGAGCTGCGGCAGGTACTGGCCGAAATAGGTCTCAAGCTGCTCGACGCCGTCGATCACGCTGAGCAGCACTTCGCCAGAGCGCTGCCCGCCGAACTGGCCGGGGCCGAGCGCCGCGATCTGGTCGAAGAGTCGGGCGCGAATCTGGTGCTGCACCAGGGCGGCGGTGTGATGTGCGGCCATGGTGCGCCAGTACTCCAGCACGCCGCGCGCGAGCATGGCGGCGGCCACGGCGACGATGGGCAGGATCAGGTCGCCGAAGCTCTCGCCCTGAAAGACCCGCCCGAGCAGCCAGCCGAGCAGCGCCAGCCGCGCGATCCCGACCGCCGCAGAGAGCAGGCCGAGCACGACCGCGCCCGCGATGCGCAGCCGCAAGCCCTCGGTGAACTGCCACAACCTGGGGTCGAAATACATGCGCGCCGTCCGTCGAACCCGCCCCCATCGACCACAAAGGCGCGGCGTTGTCCATGCCAGGAGCCGCGCCCCGCGATCACGCGGAAGTGGGATGTATGTGATCCGGGCATTGGCATAAGATGCGCGTGGTCCTGCGCTTGGGAGGATTGCCATGGTTGCGCAGCTCGTCGACCGGATGGTGTCCATCGGAGACGGCATCGACCTTCACTACGTGGAGGCCGGCGAGGGCAGGCCGCTCATCATCATCCCCTCCTGGTCGCTCACCGGCGCAGCCTACCGGCACCAGCTCCAGGCGCTCTCGGGGGCGCGGCGCGTGATGGCCTTCGACATGCGGGGCCACGGGGATTCGACCACGCCGGCGGGCGGCTACCGCGTGAGCCGGCTCGCGGCCGACCTGCGCGCCGTGATCGAGCGGCTGGCACTCGACGAAGTCGACCTGATGGGCCACTCCATCGGCTCGTCGATCATCTGGAGCTACATCGACCTCTTCGGCGAAGACCGTCTGGGGCGCCTCATCTTCGTGGACCAGGCGCCGTCGGTCACCGCGAAGGCCGACTGGTCGGCGGAAGAGCGCGTAACCTACGGCTGCCTGTTGCCGGACCTGAACGCGCTCGCCGAGTTCTACCTCCAGGTGCTGGCGGCGGAGACGCCTGAGGCCACCGTGCCGGTGATCGCGCGCCTGTTTTCACCGTCGCTACATGCGGCGGAGCTGCTCTGGTTCGCGCGCGAGATATGCAAGCTGCCGCGCCGGCACGCGGCCGACCTGCTCCACGACCACTGCGGGCTCGACTGGCGCGACGTGATCAAGCGCGTGCGGCGGCCGACGCTGGTGGTGGGCGCGGAGGCCAGCATCTTCTCGGCAGAGTCCCAGGAGTGGATCGCGGCGCAGATCCCCGGCGCCGAGGTCGAAATCTTCAATGCCGACGAGGGCGGCTCGCACTTCATGTGCTACGAGAACCCGACCAAGTTCAACGCGCTGGTGGAGGCCTTCCTCGCTTGATCGCGATCGGGCCAGGCTTCACGGCTCTGGTTTCACACATAATGTCACTCTATTATATGTGATGAAATATGAGGTCGGGTCATGCAGTTCCAGGATTTCGTCGCGGATCAGGTATTCTCGCCAACT
Organism: Alphaproteobacteria bacterium; assembly: GCA_965220745.1. GTDB lineage: Bacteria > Pseudomonadota > Alphaproteobacteria > UBA828 > UBA828 > WTGU01. The sequence continues at coordinate 81,569 of CBDCQT010000010.1, forward strand.
CTGATTGCGGACGAGCTGCGCACCACCAAGGCCGAGATCGCCGGCACCCTGGGCCTCGGCAAGGACGCGTTCACCCGCACCTCGCGCGTCCGGGCACGCAAGACCCAGGTTCGTCTTCGCCAGATGCTAGAGATTCTCAACCGCGTCGAGGCCGCGACCGGATCGCCGATTGCGGCCTATGCCTGGTTCCGCGCCGAGCCGCTGCCGGGCTTCGGCGGCGCCACGCCGGACCAGTTGGTGCGCGAGGGCAGAGCCGAGCACGTGCACGCGTATCTCGACCGGATCGCGGCAGGCGGTTACGCCTGAGCCCAAACCGTTCCGATGCGATTCCGGGGGCTGGTCTACCGGGCGCACAACCCGCAGTGGTCGTGGACGCCGCTCTCCGGCGAGGGTGCGCGCCGTCACGGCGGGCGTTTCAACCGGCGCGGCGTGCCGGCGCTCTATACATCGCTCGATCCCCTCACAGCGATACGCGAAGCGCAACCCCTGGGCCGCCCGATGCAGCCGCTTACCCTTTGCGCCTACGAGGTCGATGTCGAATCTGTCTTCGACGCGCTAAACGAAGTGAGCCGTCGGGACCAGGGCTTGAGCGATGCCGATCTGGCCTGCCCAACCTGGGAGGCGGACATGCTGGCCGGCGCCGTCCCCGCATCGCAGGCTCTCGCGGATCGTCTGATCGCCGCAGGCTACGCCGGTATGCGGGTCCGAAGCTTTGCCATTGGCGCCGGCGCCGACGATGTCAATCTCGTGATGTGGCGATGGGGCGCCGACCCGCCCGCTCGCGTGGCCCTGATCGACGATGAGGACCGGCTCTCCGGCAGGGAGGAGCGTTGATCGGGCGCCGGCCCCTCGCGGCGCGGGGTCGAAGAGAAACGTGCCGCCGGTGAGTCCGGTCCAACCGTGACTTGCCGGGGTGAGCCGGTATATTGCGGCGCGAGCCGCCGCCCATCAGCGGCTAGCGGCCGGCGATGACGTCCTGACCTTTCGCCGAGACGGGCAGCACGAGCAAGGGAGACATTGATGCAACTGAGCAGGGACGAACTGCTGAGCGCGTATCGCACGATGGCGACGGCCCGGCACTTCGAGGAGAGCGTTTTTCAGAACTTCTCGGACGGCAAGATTCCGGGCTTCGTTCACCTCTCCGCCGGACAGGAGGCGACGGCGGCCGGCGTCTACATGGCGCTGGACGACCGGGACTGGATCGCGACGACCCATCGCGCCCACGGCCAGTGCATCGCCCGCGGCCTGGATCTGCAGGAGACCATGGACGAAATCTACGGCGCGACCACCGGCGTCTGCGGCGGCAAGGGCGGCTCGATGCACATTGCGGACCTCGACAAGGGGATGCTGGGCGCGAACGGGATCATCGGCGCGACCGGTCCTCTGGCGGTGGGCGCCGGCCTCTCGGCCAGAGCGAAGGGCGAGAACGGCGTCGCCGTGGCCTTCTACGGCGATGGCGGTTCCAACCAGGGCTTGATCTTCGAAGCCTACAACCTGGCGAACATCTGGAAGCTGCCCGTGATCTTCATTTGCGAAGACAACGGCTATGCCGAGGCGACTCCCTCATCCTATTCGGTCGCAGGCTCGCAGGTGGCCCGCGCGAACGGCTTCGGCATGCCGGCCGTCGAGGTTGACGGCTTCGATTTCTTCGCGGTCTACGACGCGATGAGAGACGCGGTCGAACGCGCCCGCAATGGCGAGGGCCCGAGCCTGATTCACATCAAGACCGCCCGCTTCTACGGCCACTTCGTCGGCGATGCGCAGACCTACCGGGGGGACGGAGAAATCGACAAGCTTCGCGCCGAGAAGGACTGCCTGAACATGTTCCGCGAGAAGGTCGTCGAGACGGGTCTGCTGACCGGCGAACAGCTCGATGAGATTTTCGAGGAGGAGAGAGCGCGGGTGGCAGATGCCGCGTCAGTCGCTCAGGTCGCGCCGCGTGCCACCGAGGCCGATCTCATGACCGACGTTTACGCCTCTTACTGAGCGGGGGACCGACAATGCCGATGAAATCATACAGGGCCGCCATCAACGAGGCGATGGCAGGCGAGATGCGGCGCGATTCCTCGGTCATCGTGATGGGCGAGGACGTGTCCGGCGGAACCGGCGCTCCCGGCGAGGACGATGCCTGGGGCGGCCCGCTTGGCGTGACCAAGGGGCTTCATACCGAGTTCGGACCGACGCGGGTGCTGGACACGCCGATCGCGGAAGGCGGCTTCATCGGGGCAGCGGCCGGCGCGGCGGTAACCGGCATGCGCCCCATCGTCGATCTAATGTTCGTCGACTTCCTCGGGGTCTGCTTCGACGCGATCTACAACCAGGCGGGGAAGTTCCGCTACATGTTCGGCGGCAAGGCCGAGACCCCGCTGGTGGTCAGGACGATGTATGGCGCAGGCCTCAGGGCTGCGTCGCAGCACAGCCAGGTGCTCTATTCGCTCTTCACCCATGTGCCCGGCGTGAAGGTGGTCGTTCCCTCGAACCCCTATGACGCCAAGGGGCTGATGATCCAGTCCATTCGCGACAACGATCCCGTCGTCTTCTTCGAGCACAAGGCGATGTACGACGACGAGGCCGACGTTCCCGACGAGGCCTACACGGTCCCCTTCGGCGAAGCGAACGTGGTTCGCGAAGGCGAGGACGTCACCATCGTCGCGATCGGCAAGATGGTGCATCTGGCCAATGAGGCAGCCGACAATCTGGCGAAGGACGGCATTTCCTGCACGGTGATCGACCCGCGCACGGTCTCGCCGCTGGACGAGGAAACCATCCTCGAAGAGGTCGAGGCGACCGGCCGTCTGGTCGTTGTGGACGAGAGCCATCCCCGCTGCTCCATGGCGGCCGATATTTCGTCCATCGTGGCGCAGAAGGCGTTCAAGTCGTTGAAGGCCGCCATCGAGAAGGTCACGGCGCCGCACTGCCCGGTCCCCTTCGCGCCCGAGCTCGAGGACCTCTACATCCCGAAGGTGGAGGACGTGGAGGCGGCCGTTCGGCGCACCATGGCCTGAGCGGGGGTTTGCCCCGACCGAGAGCGCGTGCCGTTTGACAGGTTTCGGCCTTTTTCCTAGCGTCGCGCACCGGCACGCGGCTCGCCGGCGCCGGGGGAGGGCCCTGGGGATAGCCCAAGGGATGGCGATGTGACGATCGGGGCGGTCCTTCCGGTCAAGGACACGGGCGACGCCAAGCAGCGGCTGTCGGGCTTCCTTCGCGCGGCCGAGCGCCAGCGCCTCGCCCTCGCGATGGCGGAAGACGTGCTGGAGACCCTTGCGCGCGTTGTGGGACTGTCGGACATCGTCGTGGTGACGCGGGACGAGCGGGCGGCTGCGCTCGCCGCACGCCACGGGGCGCGGGTGCTCACTGAGCCCTCCAACGATGGCCAGAGCGCGGCGGTGGAGCGGGCCGCTGCGGCGCTCAGCCGCGACGGGGCCGACGGCCTGCTCCAGGTTCCCGGTGACGTGCCCGGCGCGAGCGTGGACGAGATCGAGGCGGTGCTGGCGGCGCACGAGGTCGCGCGCGACAACGGGCCGGCCGTCACTCTGGTGCCGTCGCACGACCGGCGTGGCACCAACTGCGTGCTCTGTTCACCGCCCGGCGTGTTGCGCTTCGCCTTCGGCCACGACAGTTTCCAGCCCCACCGTGAAGCCGCGCGGGCGCAAGGCATCGCACCGCGGATCCTGCCGCTGCCGGGTCTCGGCCTGGACATCGACACACCCGAGGACCTCCGCGCCTTCATCGCGCGGCCGACGGCGGGCCGCACGCTCGACTATCTGCGCGACAGCGGGATCGCAGAGCGACTTCTGGTGACCGACGCGGCCTGAGACGGATGCAAGGCGCAACCCGAGATTTGCTCGAAGCGGTGCAGGGCGGCCGCCGCCCCGATGCGGCGGAGGCTCTCGCGCTCGCTGCCGAGGACGACCTCGCGCCGCTGCTGGACTGCGCGGCCGCGCTCCGCGACCGGGCGCATCCCGACGTCGTGACCTACTCACGCAAGGTCTTCATCCCGCTCACCCATCTCTGCCGCGACGTCTGCCACTACTGCACCTTCGCCCGGCCGCCGCGCCGGGGCGAGACCGCCTTCATGACGCCGGATGAGGTGCTGCGGGTCGCTGAAGCCGGCGCCGCCGCCGGCTGCAAGGAGGCGCTCTTCACCCTCGGCGACAAGCCGGAGCTGCGCTATCGCGCGGCGCGCGAAGGGCTGGGGGCGCTGGGCTACGACAGCACGCTCGCCTACCTCGCGGACATGGCCAAGCTGGTGCTGGAGAAGACACCGCTGCTGCCGCATCTCAACCCCGGCGTTCTGGGCCGCGTGGATTTGCGTGCGCTGCGCGAGGTCTCGGCCTCACAGGGCATGATGCTGGAGAGCGCGTCCGAGCGCCTCTCCGCCAAGGGCGGGCCGCACTACGGCTCGCCCGACAAGCGCCCGAGCGTGCGGCTGGAGACACTCCGCCTCTCCGGCGAGGAGGCGGTGCCCTTCACCTCCGGCATCCTCATCGGCATCGGCGAGACGCGGGAAGAGCGGATCGAGGCCCTGCTCGCGCTCCGTGATGCCCACGACGCCCACGGGCACATTCAGGAGATCATCGTCCAGAATTTCCGGGCCAAGCCTGGGACGCGCATGGCCGATGCGCCCGAGCCGAGCCTCGACGAGCTGCTCTGGACCATCGCAACGGCCCGCATCCTCTTTGGGCCGGAGGCGAACATCCAGGCGCCGCCCAACCTGAGTCCCGGCGCGCTGCCGCAGCTGGTCGCCGCCGGGATCAACGACTGGGGCGGCGTCTCGCCGGTGACGCAGGACTACGTCAATCCCGAGGCGCCCTGGCCCCATCTCGACGCGCTCGCGCGCGAGACCGCCGCCGCCGGCAAGACCCTGGCCGAGCGGCTCACCATCTATCCGTCCTACGCGATTGAGGGAGAGCGCTGGCTCGATCCGGCGCTGCAAACGCGCGTCCTCAAGCTGATCGACTCCGAGGGCTATCCCCGCACCGACGCCTGGATCACGGGCGCGGGCGAGCCCCCGCCGGCGGAGCGCACGCCGGTCTCGGCCATCATCGCACCCGACATCGAGCGCCTATTGGCTCAAGCCGAGGCGGGAGAGGGGCTAGGCGAGGACGCGCTGGTGCGGCTCTTCGGCGCGCGGGGCGGCGCGTTCGACGCGGTCTGCGCCGCGGCCGACGCGCTGCGCGCGAGGGTGAGCGGGCCGCAGGTCAGCTACGTGGTAAACCGCAACATCAACTACACCAACGTCTGCTACTTCCGCTGCCAGTTCTGCGCCTTCTCCAAGGGCAAGCTGAGCGAGAACCTGCGCGGCCGGCCCTACGACCTGACGATCGACGAGATCGTGCGCCGGGTGCGGGAGGCCTGGGAGCGCGGCGCGACAGAGGTCTGCCTCCAGGGCGGCATCCATCCCGACTACACCGGCGAGACCTATCTCGCGATCTGCCGCGCCATCAAGCAGGCGGAGCCCGCGATCCACGTCCACGCCCTCTCGCCGCTGGAGATCTGGCAGGGCGCAGCGACGCTCGGCCGAACCGTGCCCGACTTCCTCGCTGCGCTGCAGGAGGCCGGGTTGGGGTCGCTGCCCGGCACCGCCGCCGAGATCCTCGACGACGAGGTGCGCGCCGTCATCTGCCCCGACAAGATCGTGACCGACCAGTGGCTTTCGGTGATGGAGGCGGCGCACGCGCTGGGCCTGCGCAGCACCGCCACGATCATGTTCGGCCACGTGGACGGGCCGCGTCACTGGGCGCGCCACCTGCTCCGCGTCCGCGCCTTGCAGGAGCACACCGGCGGCTTCACCGAGTTCGTGCCGCTCCCCTTCGTGGCATTGGAGGCGCCGCTCTACCTCAAGGGGCGCGCTAGGCGGGGGCCGACCTGGCGCGAGGCGGTGCTCATGCACGCGGTGGCGCGGCTCGCGCTGCACCCCGTCATCCCCAACATCCAGACCTCGTGGGTCAAGATGGGGCGGGAGGGTGCCGCCGCCTGCCTCCGCGCCGGCGCCAACGACATCGGCGGCACCTTGATGAACGAATCGATCACCCGCGCCGCCGGCGCGAGCCACGGCCAGGAATTCCCGGCCGACGAGATCGAGGCGCTGGTCGAGCGGCTGGGGCGCACGCCGGTGCAGCGGACCACGCTCTACGAGCCCGCGCCCGCTACACGCCGCGCCGCCGCCCGCGCTGCAGCGCCGCTTGCCCCTGTCGTGAACGCACCCGCCCGGCGCTACGAGCGGCGCGCCGCAGCAAGCGACCTGGTCCGGCCCGGGCTCGACGCCGCCGCACCGGTAGGGAAGTGAGCGCGGGCGCCCTTAGCCAGAATCCTCGGCCTCGATCACGAGCCGTCGTCTTCGAGCAACCGGGCCAGCATGTGCCGCACGTGATCCTGCCCGCCGAAGAACACCGCCAGGATACGGACCGTCTCGTTCGCCTCGTCCACGTCGAACCAATAGATCGCCCGACCGATCGCCAGGTGCCGTGCGCCGGACAGGATATCGTCGTGGCGTTCGCCCCGGTGAGGTGCGGTTGGGATGCGCTCCGCCTCGGAACGAATTTCCAGCACCCGAGCCGCCGCGTGATCGAACGCACTCTCCGGGCTTTCGCCGAAGTCGAGGTAGCTGCGCAGGAGGTGGTCGAAGATCAGACCGAAGTCGCGTTCGGCCTCGGCCGAGAACTCAAGACGAAAGGCCATGCGCTCGGCGCTTGTCGGCAATCATCGCTTTCAGCCGCGCGTCCATCTCTTCCGCGCCGACGAACGCGCCCTCGCGGCGGCGCGCGAGGAGCGCACGCAGCGCCGTGGTTTCCGCTTCCTCCGCGTCCATCCGCTGGCGCAGCAGGTCGACGCCTTGCTGCAGGACCGCGCTGACACTGGCGTAGCGCCCGGCCTCGACCAGCGCCCTGGCAAAGGCGTGCTGCTCGTCGGTGAGAGAGATCGAGGATTTGACCGTCACGGGAGCCTCCTTGACGCAAGAGTATTACTCAGTAGCACCGCAGTCAACGGACCGGCGCTGCGGTGCGTCTACCATCGGGAGAGAGGCCGATCCGTGTGATAGGCTCGGCGCGCGCGCAGGCGCGGCCACAGGGGAGGAGCAGGGACGATGGCAGGGTTCACGATCACGGCGACCAATCACACCAGCTTCACGGTCTCCAGCCTGGACCGCGCGATCGGGCTCTTCCAGGGCGCCCTCGGCTTCACGCTGCTGAACCGCTCGCCGCGCGATCCCAAGTTCATCGAGCAGGTGGTCGGCGTCGACGGCGCGGACATCGAGGTCGCCTACCTGCAGGCGCCCGGCCATCGCCTCGAGCTGATCGAGTATCGCGGCCCCGCCGATCGCGGCCGGGTCGACTCGCGCCCCTGCGACGCGGGCTTCGCCCACATCGCCTTCGACGTGGACGACATCCACGAGGCGATCGCGGCGGTGCGGGACGCGGGCTCCGAGCCGCTGGGCGATCCCATCACCGTCAACGCCGGGCCCAACAAGGGCGGCCTCGTGGTCTACACGCGCGATCCCGACGGCATCACGGTGGAGTTCATCCAGCGGCCGAAGGCGTAGGCGCCGGATGTTCTACGAGACCGCGCGCAACGATCACGGCCTGCCGCACGACCCCTTCAAGTCCTGCGTGGTGCCGCGCCCGATCGGGTGGATCACCACGATCGACGCGGCCGGCGGGCTCAACCTCGCGCCCTTCAGCTACTTCAACGCCTGTGGCGACCACCCGCCGCAGGTGATGTACGCGCCGAGCGGCCCGCACGCGGCCGAAGGCGGCGCCAAGGACAGCCTGCACAACGTGCAGGAGACCGGCGAGTTCGTCGCCAACTTAGCCACCTGGGAGCAGCGCGAGGCGATGCGCCTCTCGTCGAGCGGGGTGCCGAGCAGCGTCGACGAGTTCGCGCTGACCGGGCTCGAGACCGAGCCCGCGCGGCTGGTGCGCCCGCCCAGGGTCAAGGGCGCGCCGATCCACCTCGAATGCCGGCTCCACAAGGTGATCGAGCTGCTGGCCGACGAGCCCGCGCGCTTCCGCAACTGGCTCGTGCTGGGCGAGGTGGTCGGCGTTCACATCGACGATTCGATCATCACCGACGGGCGCGTGGACCAGTCCAAGTTCCGGCCCATCGCGCGGCTCGGCTACGCCGACTACACCACCGTGGACAGCCACTTCGCGATGCCCTTCCCGGACTGAGGCGACGAGCCGGGTACTGGCTGGCCTAGGGTTGACGGAACGATTACCAGTGGCAATACCACAGCGCACACAAAAGCTCTAAACCGGACAAGGATCTGACACTTATAAACTTGACCTCAATCCCTAGCCCGCTACCAAGGCTAAATCAATAGCCGCTCCGTAACCCCTGTGCCATACAATAGTTCATATTTTCCTTCTATACTCCGCAAGTTCATCCCTCTCAGTTGTCACGAGATAGATATTCTACTATCTCCTCCATAAGCGGTTGAAAGTTTGTCATTCTCCTCCTAAACTTCTCTGGCTCCCACTGACAGATATGGCGGGCAATTTGGGCTTTTGCCGGTTGGGTGAACCTATTCAGCACAAATACAGACCAGTCTTCGCTCAAATGTTCTCGCAATTCTGTATCCCCGAGCAGTATTTTCTGGGCCAAATCCGTTCGAATAACGTTACCCAACTCACGCTCCTCCAGCTTGTCGTTCTTCCTAGCCCATTCCCATACCTTTCGATCATACATCAACTCAAGATCCGTTTCTATCTTGAACCCCGCAGCCCGCGCTTTTCTAACATTTCGAGTTTCTGGCAACCTAAAGCACTTCGCGTATTTGATTCGATTTGGTTCCGCGTTAAATTCCTTCTGGTGCTTAACGGCGTCTTTATCAGCGTCCACCAACCCTGCGCAGCGCGGAAGTTCCGTTCCATGCTTTGCTTCATAGCACCAACTACTTAGCATATCGATCACGTACCGATAGCCACCGCCACTGCTCTTAGTCTCTACTATTATGTTGTCTGATTCATCCGGGCAAAACATTTCCAAAGCACGCTCGACAATCATTTTGTCCGAAGGACCTTCGACGAAGAGTACGTGACGTCCTTCATGTACCAACATCCTTGCATTGGCTCTAGACTCTTCCAATCGCCTGATCCTTAGTTCCAATTGGTGTACTAGCGGCGCGACTAGAGCGGTTGTTCCCATTCTATCATCCAAGTCGTCAGAGGCAGACTTACATTGACTGCCCTCCTCTTCCTTGTCCTTAAAGACGTGGTGGTTAGCAACTTCTTCGTGCTTCTGCTTCTCTCCTCGATGCAAATTGTAGAAGACTGGTGAGTGGGTTGTAAGAAATATTTGACAAATTCCATGATCTAAAAAGTCGCAGAACTGATCCGCCAACTCTACACATCCGGAAAATTCAAGATTGTTCTCTGGTTCCTCATATCCCCAGATAAAGCTATGTGGCGGAGCTCCATGGTGTTGAAGTCCACGTTTCTTGTCAGCAATAAACTTCAGGATGATGGGGATATGTCTAGCCTTGATTCCGTCTCCGCGAGCGTCAAGAGAAATATCCTGCTCGTCGGTGAGAAAATCCAGACTCTCGAAAACATGGCTAAGGTCCCTCGGCAAGGCTAGTCGAGATGTGAAGCCCATTGTTTCAGTTATTTCGTCCGTTAGGTCGCTAAGGTGAGTAGCGATCGAACTTTCGAACTCCTGGCTGGACTTGCGAAATGTGCGAGCGGCTTCTGATATAGCCCCAAAAATACTAGCACGGAGGTGAGCGATGTAGTTTCGATCCTTAATGGCCGGTACATACATAAACGTGATATTTCTTAGCAGTGCGTGGACATTGGAGTTGTCCGGAATCGGCACTTGGGTTGACTTTATCGTGCCATTTCGACCAATACTTATTCTCTTTCCAAAGTAGTGACTCTTATGAAGACCATTTTTTCTCCATGATTTTTTCCAAACAATGAAATCTCCATTGGTCTTTGTGTAGGTTTTTGGAAGAGCGATAGTCAACGCTATTACAATTTCCTTGGCCCTTCGGTTAGGCTTATTGAATGTATTGTGATCGTCTTCAAATACTAGGTGTCGGTGGGGGTCAGTTTCTTCATTAAAGAATAGATTTAGTGCCCGGAGAATATTGGATTTTCCGGAGTCATTTTTCCCGACAAACACGGTTAGCTGTGTCGAAGATAAGCGCATGTGGCGTATGGAGCGAAAGTTGGTTACTTCAATTTCGGTAATGGAGAGAGCCATGGCGCACCTTAGTCGATTGAGTTTAGAGTTGCGGAGACGGTAGGAAGGCAGTGAAGCACCGTGGGCAAGGGGCGAAAGCAGGACTTGTCTGAGGAGCTGTGCGTCTAGATGGTGTGTTTAGGTGATGGCTTCGCGCGAGGATCACGAAAGGGGTGGGGGAATTGTGGGCAAAGTTTGTCTGAGGGTGGGTATGTGGGCGACTCGTCGCGGTAGGGATAGAATATCAGATCAACGCCGTTTGCGCCCCACCTGTCCGTTGACGAGGGAATTATCTCGAAGCACCAACCGGTTGATTTCGAGCAGCGAAACCCGGGAGCGTAGAGAAGAAGAAGGTCAGAGCGGCGATTTTCCCAATTCTTCCGGACCATGGTGCGGTGCACGACGCGCCGGGGCCGTGACAGGATCCCGCCATGCGGTGGGCGAGCGAATGGGTCGTAGCCGGTGGGGTTGCCATATGGATGCGCGGATACCCGGAACGAGTCCGGGCATGTCCGCGCATGACGGGATGGGGCATCGCGTGCGACGGATGTTGCGGGGCGCGACACAATGTCCACGCGCGTTGGGTGCGCGATGACGGGAACGTCGGGCGGGCACTTGGGCGACTCTCGGGCGGAAAACGTTGCCGTGGAATGCCACTCATCCCAGCCGTCCCGCCTAATCCCGGCGCGTCCCGCATGAAATTAAGTTGTCGCATCCCACTTTCGTCACGGGGCGTTCTTTCGGCCCACCCGTTCTCCCACATCGTCATGCCCCGACTTGTTCGGGGCATCCACGTGCTCGCCCAACGCATGGCGGGCCCGGCTGAGAAAGATGCCCGGAACGAGTCCGGGCATGACGGTATGTGGGGGAGCGCGGTTGCTGGAGATGCGCGGATGCCCGGAAAGAGTCCGGGCATGTCCGCGCATGACGGTTTGGGGGCGTAAGGGCGTGGCCGGCGCGGTTACAGCAGCTCCCTTATCGCCTCCACGATGCGGTCCTGCGAGGGGATGACCTCGAGCTCGAGGCGGTCGTTGTAGGGCATCGGCGTGTGCGGGGCGCCGAGGCGGGCGACCGGCGCGTCGAGATAGTCGAAGGCCTTGTCCACCACCATGGCCGCCACCTCGGCGCCGAAGCCGCCGCGCACCCAGGCCTCGTGCACGATGAGGAGGCGGTTGGTCTTGCGCACGCTGGCGAGGATTGTCTCCTCGTCCAGCGGCTGCAGGGTGCGGGGGTCGATCACCTCGACGCTGATGCCGTCCCGCTCCAGCACCGTGGCGGCGCTCAGCGCGCGCGGCACCATGGCGGACGTCGCCACCACGGTCACGTCCGTGCCCGCGCGCTTGATGTCGGCCTTGCCGAGGGGGATGGCGTAGAGCTCCTCCGGCACCGGGCCGTTGCCGCCGAGGTAGAGCAGCTTCTGCTCCAGGAAGACCACGGGGTTCTCGTCGCGGATCGCGGCGACCAGCAGTCCCTTGGCGTCGTAAGGGGTGGACGGCGCCGCCACCACCAGCCCCGGCACGTGGGTGAACCAGGCCTCCAGGCTCTGGCTGTGCTGGGCCGCGAGCCGGATGCCGCCGCCCTGCGGGCCGCGCACCACCAGCGGCACCGAGGGCTTGCCCCCAAGCATGAAGCGGAACTTGGCCGCCTGGTTGACCAGCATGTCCATGGTGAGCGCCACGAAGTCGAAGATCTGGATCTCCACCACGGGGCGCATGCCGGCGATGGCGGCGCCGACGCCGCAGCCGACGAAGGTCGCCTCGGAGATCGGCGTGTCGCGCACGCGCTCAGGCCCGTAGCGGTCCATCAGCCCCTTGGAGACGCCGAAGATGCCGCCGGTGGCGCCGACATCCTCGCCCATGAGGAAGACCCTGTCGTCGCGCAGCATCTCCTGGTCCAGCGCCTCGTTGAGCGCCTCGGGGTAGGAGAGCTCGCGCTCGGTCTCCGGCCCCGGCTCGGTGTGCGCCGCGTGGGGGGCGTAGACGGCATCGAGCATGACGTGCACCGGGGGCTCCGGGCTCTCGCGGCCGTAGGAGACGGCGGTCTCGATCTCATCGTCCACGGCCTGCGTGGTCTCGTCGAACTGCTCGTCGGAGAAGCTGGCTTCGGAGGTCAGGCGCCTCTCCATGCGCGCGATGGGATCGCGATCGAGCCACGACTCAAGCTCATCCTCCGGCCGCGGGTCGCGCAGGTTGACCCGGAGCGAGTGCTGGCCGTGGCGGTAGGTCATGGCCTCGATCAGCGTCGGTCCCTCGCCGGCGCGGGCGCGGTCCACCGCCTCGCGCAGCACGAGGTAGACCTCGACGCCGTCGTTGCCGTCCACGGTGATGCCGGGGATCTCGTAGGAGGCCGCGCGGTTCGAGACCTGGGAGACCGCCGTGGTGTTCCGATAGGAGGTCGACAGCGCGTACTGGTTGTTCTCGCAGACGAAGATCACCGGCAGCTTCCACACCGCCGCCAGGTTGAGGGATTCGTGGAAGACGCCCTGGTTCGACGCACCGTCACCGAAGAAGGCCACGGCGACCCGATCCGTCCCCTGCAGCTTGGCGGCGAGGCCCGCGCCGGTGGCGAGCGGCATGGCGGCACCCACGATGCCGTTGGCGCCCATGATGTTGAGCTCCATGTCGGCGATGTGCATGGAGCCGCCGAGGCCCTGGCAGTAGCCGGTCTGGCGGCCCATCAGCTCCGCCATCATGCGGTCGATGCGCGCGCCCTTGGCGATGCAGTGGCCGTGGCCGCGGTGGTAGGAGGCGATGATGTCGTCATCGCGCAGCGCCGCGCAGACGCCGGCGGCGATGGCCTCCTCGCCCTTGTAGCTGTGGGCCGTGCCCTTGACGACGCCCTCCTGGAAGAGGTCGGCGGTCTTGTCCTCGAAGGCGCGGATGCGGCGCATGGTGACGTAGAGGTCGCGGAGGGTCTCCGCCTCCACGGTGATATTGCTGGTCGCGCTCTCGTTCATCGCCCTTCGCCTCCCTGGCGTGCCGCTCTGGCCCCGACGCATTGTTCACGACTGCAGCGCGCCACGCCAGCCCAAGTGTGCCGGCCGTTCATGCCCCCTGCTCCCGGAAAGTCTGCCGGAAGGAACGAAATGATTTGACCGGTGCACCGGGCAGTCGAAGGATCGACGCCCGCGACGCCTTGCCGCGCGCGAGAGGTGCGATGGACCGGATGCCGTGATCGCTCAGGCCATACTGCGGAGGCCGCCGGCGTTGATCGCCGTGATGTGCCTCGCCGAGGTGCTCGCGATGACCGGCTTCGCGGCCTACTGGTCGCTGCTGCCAGTGCTCCAGGCCGAGTGGCACATGAGCAATGCCCTGGCCGGCTGGCTTTCGGGCGCATTCTTCGGCGGCTATGTCCTCGTGGTCGCGTTTCTGACCGCGATGACGGACCGGGTCGATGCCCGCTACGTCTTCATCCTGGGTGCGGCGCTGTCTGCCGCCGGCCTGGTCGGGCTGGCGCTGCTGGCAACGGGATTCTGGTCGGCTCTGCCGTGGCGCGTGATCGCGGGCGCGGGCCTCGCCGGCACCTACATGCCGGGCCTCAAGGTGCTCACCGACCGCCTGCCGCAAGAACGACAGGCGCGTGCCGTCGCCTTCTACACGTCCTCCTTCAGCATCGGCACGGCCGTGTCCTATTCCCTCGCGGGCGGCGCGCTGGAGTGGTTCGGCTGGCGCGGCGCCCTGCTGTTCACGGCCGCCGGCCCGGTCCTTGCCGGCATCGCGCTTGCGACGATCGTTGCACCAAAGCAGCCGGAAGCGGCCACCGAGGAACGCGGCCACGTGCTCGACTTCCGCCCGGTGCTGCGCTCGCGGGAGACCATGGCCTACATCATGGCTTACGCCGGCCACGGGGCCGAGCTCTTCGCCATGCGCTCCTGGATCGTGCCCTTCCTGGTGTTCTGCCTGGGCAGCGGCAGCGGACGCGAACTCAACGCCACGCTCTTCGCCACGGCGATCGCCCTCGCCGCGGTGGTGTCGAGCATCGGCGGAGCGGAGCTCGCGTTGCGAATCGGCCGCGTGCGTCTGCTCACGTGGGTGATGCTGGCGACCTTTGCGATCAGCGTCGCGGTCGGCTTTTCCTCGCCGCTGCCCTTCGCCGCAGTGGTGGTGCTTTGCCTGATTTATTCTGCCGCGATTCAGGCCGATTCTGCGGCGCTTACCGCCGGTGCCGTCGCGACCTCGCCGGTGGGTCATCGCGGCGCGACGCTGGCGGTGCATTCGACGCTGGGGTTCGGTGGCTCGCTGTTCGCGCCGGCGCTCGTGGGCGTAGTGCTCGACGTTGCCGCGCCACTGGGCGGCACGACCGCGTGGGGTCTCGCTTTCCTTTCAATGGGATCGATGGCGCTGCTCGGCTACGTTTTTTTCCTGCTGGTACGCCGACGCCCGGCTCATGGGTCGACCTGGGGATAGATCGCGACCAAACGCGCCGCTCCAATCCGAACCAAGATTTCGCGAAAGCGTGAGGCTCTATGTCGATTTGGACATACCATTTTATCTGTTCTATATGGCTTATTTACATGATAATGGAGTGTTCTGCCGCCGGTATCCCTGTCCTCGCTGGGCCGGTCGCAGCGTAGTCGCGGCGCCGCGTCCGATCCCGGGCCGGCGGCGGACAAGGCCCCGGTGCCGCTGGCGGCCACTGTTTGCCTCCTGGGCTCTCGGCGGTCCGGTGGCGCCGGGGCCGGCTTTACTTGCTGGGGACATCCACTGCGCCCGCGACTCCGCTCAGGCGCCCCCTCCCAGTAGATGTGCGTTGATCTGATCGAGCTGCTTGTCGAGCCCGGCGATCATCTTGTCCATGCCGTCGAGGGTCGCGCGGAGCGCCGCGATCTCCCCCTGAACCGCCGTGACAGAGCGTCCGAGAGTTGCGAACTCACGGGCGTCGGGAAGGGATTCGAGCGCGGTGGAGAGCTTGACCAGACCGCGCTCGACGGTCTCCATGCGCGCGCCCAGGGCGCCGACGCCGGTGTCGCGCCTCTCCAGGTCGCTGACGCTCTTGGTGGTAACGGCGCCGGCGGATTCGAGCCGGCGCACGCGCACGAAGAGGCCGACGCAGGCGGCGACGATGGCGCCGACCACGCCGCGCGCGACCCACGTCTCGAGATCGCTCATCGACCGGCCGCCCCGCCCTCGCGCGAACGCCGCTTCTCGATCTGACGGGCGCCGAACCACCAGAGCATCGCGGCGGTGAAGAGATAGAGCACGGTCTCGACGATGCGGGGCCGGAGGCTTACGGCCGCGAGATCGGAGGCGCCGAGCAGGAAGTAGATCGCGCCCACGAGGGCGAAGAGGCTCCAGGTGAGCGCCGGCCGCGTGAGGCCCCGCACCACGTCGACGAGCTGCATGGCCCAGCCCTCGCCGGGTTTGGACCAGCGCCGGGCGGCTTCGCGGTAGGAAGCCTCCATGGCCTCCCACTCGGCCCGCTCGCGGGTGGCCTGAGCCTCGATGGCGGCATGGGCGGCCGCACCCTCTGCCTCGGCCTTGGCGAGCTCGATGTCGAGACGGCGCAGGTCCAGCTCCTGGGCGTGCCGCTGGCGCGACTGGAAGAAGTCGACCACGGCCGACAGCGCCGTGCCGAGCAGCCCGGTTGCGCCGCCGGTGAGCACCGAGACGCCGAAGTTGAAAAGCGTTTCAAGCATGGGACTCTCCTATGCGCCCTACCGCTTCGCTACTTGAGGGCGGGTTGATCTCCAGTTCGAAGGGTTGGTCCGCGGCCCAGTCCATGAGGTGGCGGAAGGCCGTGCGCGAGGCGAGCACCGCCACCTGCTGGCGCCCCTTCACGCTCAACCGCCCCCGGCGGAGACCGGGGAGCAGGCAGCCCTGGGTGTGGGTATGCCAGCCGCGCTCGACGTCGCCGCCGAGATTGCCGGCGTGGAAGAGGATGTAGCTGCGGCCCGGTACCTGAGTCACCAGCAGGCAGCGCCGGTGGCGCGGCGAAAGGTGCGGCACCACCTCGTAGAGCCCGGCCGGGATGCAGGAGCGGTTGCGCCGGTTGCCGCGCCAGGGCGGTTCCATGATCCAGGTGGGCGAGAGGCCGGGGCCGCTCAGGACCCCGAGTGTGCCCTGGTCGCTTTCGTGCCGCCGTGTGAGGGTCGCCCGTTGCATGGGGCGATCATGGCGGGGTGCGCCCCGCCCGTGCACCGCACCATGGTCCGGGTTCTACCGACCGCGTGCGCGTCGCCTTGCGGTCAGTCTACCAACCACTTCTTGCGCCAGAACTCGATCGCGTTGAGCGCCATGGTCGGGCCGATAAGGTCGGGTGAGGCGCCGAGCGCCATGCGGCGCGGCGGGGGCGTGTCCGCGCCTTCCCAGGGTAACGGGCCCTCCCAGACGATCTTGTTCTCGATCGCGTAGAGCGCACAGTCGGGCCGCGCGGCGGGGTAAGCCTTCGCAACAGCCTCGCGGCACTGCTTGAGCGCCCGGTGCTCGTATTGGACATCCCTGATCGGCCCGGCCCAGATGTGGTCGAGGAGATGGCAGCCGCCTGTCGCGCAATAGACGTACCAGCCGCCCCGCCCGTTGCGGTCGAGCGCGAGCACGGCGTAGCCGCCGGGCCGCGCATGGCGCAGGTAGTCGCCCCACCACGCCGTGAACCAGGCGGGCGCACCGGCATGCAGCGCATCCGCGGAGGCTGCGGTGGCGCGAATCTTGTGGCCCTCGACGTGCGTGATCGGCGTGCAGGCGGCGAGCGCGACGGCCGCCAGAACGCCGATCAGAGCTGCGCGGCGCATCACTCGAAGGTGCGAGAGGCCCAGCGCACCTCGCCGATCACCTCCGCCTCCCGCGGCCACGGCACCGGCTGCCAGGACGGGTGATCGCTCGCGAGGAACCATTGCCGGCCGCGCCGCTCCAGCCGCTTCACGACCAGGCCCTCGCCGGTGGTGACCACGAAGATGCGCCCGGAACGGCGGCGGGTGCGGTCGCGGTCCACCAGGATCTTGGAGCCGGCCGGCAGCGTGGGCTCCATCGACTCGCCCCGCACCGAAATCACCACGCAGCGCGTCGGGTCGATGCCTTGGCCATCGAGCCAGTCACGGCGGAACCAGACCGGACCCTTGACCGGTGCATCGTCGAGATTGACCGTGCCGCCGCCTGCCGCCGCTGCGACCTCGCGCGTCCCCACCGAGCGCGCGCCGGGCGGCACGCCGTTCTCGTTCGCTGCAGCGACCGGCCGGGCGTCGGAGTCGGTGAAGCCCGCCACAGGGGGCGCGCCCAGCTCCTCCGGGATCGGGTCGCCGCCAGCGTCTGCGACGAGCCCCACCAGCGCCCGGACCGGCCCCTCCAGGCTGAATATCGGCACCGCCGGCGGGGCTGCCGGCAATGCACCGCCCCACTCCGTACCCGTCAATTCCGACAGTGCTCCCGCTCCCCCCAGGCCGACCTCGTCGTCCTCATCGTTGGCGCGCGCATCGGCAGGCGGACCGATCGAAAGTGTGAGCCCGAGCGCAGCACAGATCTCGGCCGCGCGGTCCACCGAGGGCGCCTGTTGGCGGGTCGGGTCCAGAATTCCCCGCAGCGTCCAGGGCCGGAGCCCGCGGGCCGCCTCGAAGCGCCGCGCGCCCACGCCGGCGGCCGCCAGCGCCTCGCGCACGGCACGGCGGATCTGCTCGCTCGGTCGAGTCGATTCGTTCATGTGCACAATATAGCACAAACGGTTGTGCATAAAAGTGCTTGATATCGTCATGTGTGATCGTGCATATATGTCTTATGGTGCACAGTGACCAACTGCTCGTTACCCTCATCCACGCCTTTGCGGACGCCCGCAGCCTCTCCGTCTCCTACGCGTCGCGCCTCTTGACCGGCAGCGGCGACACGGTCGACCGCGTCACCGCCGGCGCGAGCATCACCGCGCGCCGTGCCGAGACCATCCTCCGCCGCGCCTCGCAGAACTGGCCCGCCGATCGCGCCTGGCCGGCGGACATTCCCCGCCCCGCGCCCGCGCCGAAAACCAATAAGTAATGGATTTGAAAGGGAGAACCCAATGGCCGGAACCCATGCGCCACCAGTGACCTCTATGGAGGACATCGTCGCCTTCGCCCGGAGCTTCGCCGCTGCGCGGGCGACGACCGAGGCGCTGGCCGAAGACATCAAGGCGTTGCAACGCAAGGCCCTGGCTGGCCGGCTTCGTGCGCTGCGTAACCGCATTGCCGAGCAGTCGGCATCCGAAGACGCGCTGCGCACCGCAATCCTGGCCCGGCCGGACCTCTTCGTCAGCCCGCGCACGATTACGGTGGACGGCATCAGGCTCGGGCTCCGCAAGCAGCCCGGCGCCATTTCGCTGGACGACGAGGCGCTGACCATCGAGCGGCTGCGCGCGCGCTTTCCAGACCAAGCCGAGGCGCTGATCCGGGTCAAGGAGACGCTCGACCGCAGCGCGCTCCGCAAGCTCCCTGCGGGCGAGCTCGCGCAGATCGGCGTCACCATCGCGAAGGCGTCCGACGAAGTGACCATTGTCGCCGCGCAAGGCGATCTCGACCGCATCGTCGCCGCCTTGCTGGACGACCACGCACCGGCGGAGGCGGCATGAGGAGCGGACGCCAGCGCACCATGCGGCGGGAGGAGGCGCGGCCGGCGGCAGTGCCGGGCGCCCGCGCCCGCGCCGAGCGGCTGTGGGACGAAACGATCGTGCAGCCCTACGCAGCCGAGAGCGATGCGAGCGAATCAAACGGCGCTCCCCTCCCTTCCGGGCCGGCGACGCGCAAGCTGCGGGCGCTCTGGCACAGCGCGTACCACCTGGGCCTGATCCACGACCGCTCGGACGACGCGCTCGGTGCTTGGCTCCGTCGCCTCGCGCACCTCGATGGGAACGCCTGCGCCGAACCGGCCCGCCTCGACCGCCCCATCCAGGCACTCAAGGCCTGGCTCGCGCGCGGCGCCGGGGTGGACTGGCGGCCGCACGTCTCCCTCGGGCAGGACGGGCGGGTGCGGGAGACGCGCCGCCCGCGGGCGCGCGTTCTGGAGGCGCAGTGGCGCCTGCTGCATCGCCAGGGGCGGGTGCGGATCGGAAGTGACGCGGCTCTCGGCGCCTACGCCGCCCGCCTTGTCGGCCTGGGCCGCACTGATTCGCATCTCGCTCTCAGCAACGCTCAGACCGATGCCCTGATCCGCCACTTCGGCAAGTGCATCCGCGCGGCGAGCGAACGCCATGACTGATGCCGCGCCTCTCCCCGGCGTGCTGGAGGAGATTGCGGATATCGCGGGCAGGCCGACGGCGATCGCGATGGCGCTGGCCTGGGGCGGGCGGGAGGTTCACATCCCCAAACCGCGCTATCTGGCGCGACACCCCGACCACCCCCTCGCCCGCCTGCTGGAGGCCGAGGGGACCGCGTTCCAGGTCGCCGACTATCTCGGCGGTTCCGGCGTCTACCTGCCGCGGGCGCGCCGTGCCTGCGCCGTCCACCTCGCCGCCGCCGGCGCGACCGCCGTCGAGATCGCGGCGCGCCTCTCCCTCTCCCCCAGCGCGGCGCGGCGCTACATCAGGGGCGTGTCCTGAGGCAGCCGCCGCGCGCATGAGTGCTATGCTTGAGAGGTAGCCCGTCCGGCGTTGCACATTAGTCGCGTCATAACCACATCACGGGTGGCGGCGCAGTGCCCACATTCCCGCGTGGGAGCGGGCCGTGCCGCCACAGAGTCAACAAGGGCCACGCACCAGCGAGAGGTCCATCGAGCGGCAGCCACCGCAGCCCGGTCAGAAAAGGAACGTCGTCATGTCCCAGACATTGCACCCCACGAAGATCGACATTGCCGACAACACGCGTGCCGCGATGGTCGCGCTGCTCAACGCCCGCCTGGCTGACGCGGTGGACCTCGCCACCCAGATGAAGCAGGCCCATTGGAACGTGAAGGGCCCCTCCTTCATCGCGCTGCACGAGCTCTTCGACGCGATCCACGTGGCGGTTCAGGGCCATGTCGACAACCTCGCGGAGCGCATTACGGTGCTGGGCGGCACCGCGCGGGGAACTGCGGCCGTGGCCGCGGCGGCCTCAGGGCTCCCCGCCTATCCGCTGGAGATCACGGCGGGCACCGACCACGTGGAGGCCGTGAGCGTGGCGCTGGCCACCTTCGGCAAGGGCATCCGCGCCGCCATCGCCGAAGCGGGCGATGCCGGTGATGCCGACACCGAGGACCTGTTCGTCGAGGTCTCGCGCGACATCGACAAGAACCTCTGGCTGGTCGAGGCCCACGCCCAGGCGCAACGCTAGAGCACGACCTGATGGGATCGCATCCGCTCGTTGCGCGGCACGCTTCTTGCATGCAGCGTGACCCGAGAACCCCCCACCTCACCCCGGCCCTCTCCGCCCCCAGGGGCGGAGAGGGAGAGTAAGCCGGCGCCGCCTGGAATCCCGCCTGTCTCACTTATCTCACTTATCCCACTGGTCTCACCGAATCCCGGCGAATCCCGCCTGAACTTTTGGCGTGCCCGTCTCACGCGGGAGAGCGCGATGCCGCGTGGGACGCGACTCTCTTTCCTCGCTGACGCTGCCGGTAGCGATCCCGCTGCCAGCGAAGAGCGGTTGACTTGGCGCCGCCCGATGCGTCAGGATTTTACCCAGAGTGAAATCAGGGGGCGCCTCGGGAGATGGCCAAGAGTTCGGCGAAGGCACAGTCGGCGGAGGCGGATGCCCCCTTGGGAAAGCGGCTGCGCGACCGCCGCCAGCAGCTCGGGCTGACCCTCAAGCAGGTCGCCGACGGGGCCGGGCTTTCGGTCGGCTTCATCTCCCAGATTGAACGAGGACTAAACGCGCCCTCGCTTTCGTCGCTTGCCGCCATCTCCGGCGTGCTGGGCACGCACGTCACCGAGTTTCTCGCCCCGCCGCGCCCCGATGCGCCGTTTACGCTGATGGGAGAGCGGCCGAGCTTCACCATTGAGAAGCTCGCGCTCCGCTACGAGCGCATTTCGGCGTCCTTCCCCGGCAGCGTTCTCAACTGCGTCATCATCCACAAGCCGCCGGGTCATCGCTCCGAATGGATACGGCACGAGGGCGAGGAGCTGTTCTACATCCTGGAAGGAGCCATCACGGTGGAGACCGAGGACGAGAGCACCGTGCTCGAGGCCGGCTCCTCCATCCATTTCAAGTCCACGCGGCGGCATTCGAGCTGGAACCACGGCACGTCGACGGCCGTGATTCTGCACGTCTGCACATCGGACATTTTTGGGGACCACAACAGGCGGCCACAGGCGGCCGAGATCGAAGAGTGAGACTAGTGACCCGTTCGAGAAGTTTCTATTTGTCCACGCCGCCCCTCACGTCATGGCCGGGCTTGTCCCGGCCATCCACGTGTTTTTCGTGCGGCAGGGGCAAAGAACGTGGATGCCCGGAACACCCCCGGACTTGATCCGGGGGCCGGGCATGACGACGTGAGAGAGAGGCGCGGTTGTTGAGATCGCTCTCCGGCATGACCGTATGCGAATTAACTTCAAAAGCAGGAGACAAGGGAGAACCATGACATGAGAACACTACTGAAGTTGCTGTCGGCAGCCTCGCTGGTGGCGGCCCTGGGGGCAATTCCCCAGATCGTCCAGGCCGGCGGTGTGTTGCGTCTGGACGAGGTCGCGGTCGGCGAGCTCGACCCGGCCAAGGCGACCGACTACGCCGACTCCATCCTGATGTTCAACGTCTACGACACCCTCGTCATCCCGCAGCAGGGCGCGCCCGGCCACGATCCGCATCTGGCCGCGAGCTGGTCCGGCGAGGGGACGAGCTTCACCTTCACGCTGCGCGATGACGTGACGTTCCAGAGCGGCAATCCACTCACCGCCGAGGACGTGGTCTTCTCGCTCGACCGCATGAAGACCATCGGCCAGGGACTTTCCTACCTGTTCGTGAGCGTGGAAGGCGCCGAGGCGGTGGACTCGCACACCGTGCGCTTCACGCTCTCCGAGCCCTACGCGCCCTTCGTCTCGTCGCTGGTGCGCCTCCCCATCGTCGACAAGCAGCTCGTCATGGCCAATCTCGGCGAGGGCGAGGGCGAGATGGGCGACTGGGGCCAGGCCTTCCTTTCCCAGAACGGGGGCGGGACGGGTGCCTATCGGGTGGTCTCGCACAACCCGCAGGAAGAGACGGTGATGGAGAAGAACGCCGGCTACTTCCTGCCCATCGCCGAGGCGGCGCCGGATACGGCGCGCCTTCGCTACGGGCTCGAGGCGGCGACGGTGCGCACGCTCATCGCCCAGGGCGAGCACGACATCTCCTCGCAGTGGGTGCCGCCGGAGGTTCTGGGGGCGCTTGCCGGGGAGGGTGCGCAGCTCCTCACCGAGGGCGGCGTGACCGGCTTTTACATGAAGCTGAACACGACCAAGCCGCCGCTCGACGACGTGAACTGCCGTCTCGCGCTGGCCAAGGCCTTCGACTACGAAGGCGGGGTCAAGATCATCGCGGTCACCGACGAGGTCTCGCAGGGGACGCTCTCCACGGGCGCGATCCCGGCCGCGATGCTGGGCGCCAACCCGCGCGAGAAGGCGCAGACGCGCGATCTCGATGCGGCGCGGCAGCATCTGGCTGACTGCAAGTACTCGCCGGACGAGTTCACCCTGGAGCTCACCTGGATCGGCGAGGTGCCGCTGGAAGAGCGCTTCGCGCTGCTCATGCAGGCGAACTTCGCGGAGATCGGCATCAACTCCGAAATCCGCAGGATCCCGTGGGCGCTGTTCGCCGAGCAGGTGTCGAACTCGGAGACCACGCCGAACGTGTCGCAGGTCTACGTCACCGCGGTGACCGGCGATACCGATACGCTGCTCTACGGCATGTACCACTCCAGCGCAGCCGGGACGTGGCAGTCGCCCGAACACCTCAATGACCCCGAGGTGGACCGCCTGCTGGATGCCGGGCGCACAGGAGCGACGCCGGAGGCGCGGCAGGAGGCCTACTCCGCACTCAACGACAGGCTGATCGCGATCTCGCCCACCATCTACGCGCACGATTCGCAGTCGGTCTTCGCGGCGTCCAACCGGGTCAAGGTGCCGGCGCTGAGCGATCCGGCGATGGCCTTCGGCCTCGACGGATTCGGCTTCAGCTTCCGCCTCATGGAAATGACCGAGTAACGGTCAACGACGGGGCGGGCATGCTGTCGACCTGCCCGCCCCGTCGTTTAGAGTGGGGGCGTGACGCCGACGATCCTCATTTTTGTACGACGCGTCGGGATCTCCTGCATCGTCCTGCTGGGGGTCTCGATGCTGATCTTCGCGATCGCCCGGGTCATCCCGGGCGATCCCGCGCGCATTGCGCTCGGGCCGAGCGCCACCGCAGAGCAGGTCGCCAAGCTGCGCGCGGAGCTCCGCCTCGACGAGCCGATCACGACCCAGTACGGGCACTTCCTGAGCGAGCTCGCGCAGGGCGACCTCGGCATCTCGCTCTACACCAACCGGCCCGTGGTGGTGGACATCGCGCAGTTTCTGCCGGCCACGCTGGAGCTGATCTTCGTTGCCGGCGCGATGATGATCGTGATCGGGCTTCCGCTCGGCATCGCGTCCGCCCGCTGGCGAGGCACCTGGATCGACAACGCCATCCGAATGATCGCCCTGCTCGGGGTCTCGGCGCCGAGCTTCGTCTGGGCCGTGATTCTGATGCTGCTGTTCGCGTACTTCCTGCCGCTCTTCCCCATCGCCGGCCGCATCTCCGACACCTTTGCCATCGAGCAGGTCACCGGCTTCCTGTTCCTCGACACGCTGATCGCCGGCAACCTCGCGGCCTTCGGCAACGCCGCCTGGCACGTCATCCTGCCTGCCTTCGCGCTCGCGCTCTCGGGCATCGGGCAGACCGCGCGGCTCACGCGCGCCAACATGGTGGAGACCTACGACAAGCCCTACGTCGAGATGGCGCGCTCCTACGGCGTGCCGGACCGCCGCATCGCCAACCGATACGCCTTCAAGCCCTCGCTGATTCCGTCGCTCACGATCATCGGGCTCGACTTCGCGGCCATGCTCGGCAACGCATTTCTGGTGGAGGCGGTGTTCGCCTGGCCCGGCCTCTCGCGCTACGGCGTCTCGGTGATCCTGCGCAAGGACCTGGATGCCATCGTCGGCACGGTGCTCATCATCTCGGCGACCTTCCTGATCATGAACCTGATCGTCGATGTGCTGGTCACCATCATCAACCCGCGCATCCGCTATTCGAGGACCGCGTCGTGAGGCGAGCGTTCGCGATACTGGCCTCGAATCCGCTCTCGCTGCTCGGGCTGATCCTGATCGGCATCATCCTGATCTGCGCCATCTTCGCGGACTTCATTGCGCCCTTCCCGGAGCATCGCGGCGCGGTGGTCGACTTCGCGAACTTCAATCAGGCGCCGCGTTGGCCGCACCTGATGGGGACCGACCTGGTCGGCCGCGATCTTTTCAGCCGTGTCATCTACGCCTACCGGATCTCGCTGATCCTGGGCGTGGTGGTGCTCGGCATCGCCGTTCCCGTGGGCGTCACGGTCGGGCTGATCGCCGGCTACTTCGGACGCTACACCGAGTTCGCGCTGATGCGCGTGACCGATGTCTTCCTCTCGATCCCGCCGCTGGTCCTCGCCATGTCGATCATGGGCGTGCTGGAGCCGACGCTAATCAACGGAATGCTGGCGGTCACCGCGATGTGGTGGCCGTGGTACGCCAGGCTCGTCTACAACATGACGCGAGGGGAGAAGGAGGAGGGCTACGTGCTCGCGGCCGAGCTGATCGGCGCCTCGCGCCTGCACGTGATGTTCCGCGAGGTTCTGCCCAACTGCTTCCCCTCCATCGTCACCAAGATGACGCTCGATCTCGGCTTTATCATCCTGATCGCGTCGTCGCTCTCCTTCCTCGGCCTCGGCGTGCAGCCGCCGACACCGGACCTCGGCTCGATGGTGGCCGACGGCGCGAAGTACCTGCCCGATTCCTGGTGGCTCACCATCTTTCCGAGCCTTGCGATCCTGATTGCGGTGTTCGGCTTCAACCTCATCGGCGACGCCTTGCGCGAGCTCTTTGGGGCCGATCAATGACCGTGCCGACGCTGGACATCCGCGACCTCTGGCTGGGCTTCAGAACCTACGAGGCCTATGTCGAGGTGCTGCACGGGATCTCGCTCACCATCCAGCCGGGCGAGCGGGTGGCGCTGGTGGGCGAATCCGGCTCGGGCAAGTCGGTCACCGCGCGCATCGTCCTCGGCCTGCTGCAACTGCTGCGCTCGGCGCGGATTTCCGGGAACGTCGTCTTCGAGGGGCGCGATCTCGACCGGCTGTCGGCGCGAGAGCGCCAGCGGCTGCGCGGCACCCGCATGACCATGGTGTTCCAGGACCCGACCTCGTCGCTCAACCCGGTCTATCGGATCGGCACCCAGTTCCACGAAGTGCTGAGACGGGCAGAGCCCAAAATCAACGAGCACGCGGCCAGGGAGCGCGCGGCGCAGATGCTGCTGGAGGTCTCCATCGACGACCCGGACCGGGTGTTCGAGTCCTATCCCTTCCAGCTTTCGGGCGGCATGAACCAGCGGGTGATGATCGCGATGGCGCTCGCCAACGAGCCTGCGCTGCTCATCGCCGACGAGCCCGGCACCGCGCTCGACGTGACCGTGCAGGCCCAGACGCTCAAGCTGATGCGCGAACTGGTTGAGCATCACCACACGTCGGTGCTGTTCATCTCCCACAACCTCGGTGTGGTGCGTGAATTCGCGGACCGGGTCTACGTGATCTACAAGGGCCGGATCGTCGAGCAAGGGCCCTGCGCTTCAGTTTTCGAGCGCCCCGGCCACGCCTACACGCGTGCGCTCATGGCGGCGGTGCCGCGTATCACCGGCGGCGGGCTGCCGGACATCGGCGACGAGCCGCGCGACTTCTCGCAGCCCCTGGTCGTCCACGAGAGCGGAGGCTACGCATGAGCCCGCCGCTGCTCGAAGTGCACGGCGCGAGCAAGGTGTTCCGGCTGGAGGATCGCGAGGTCCCTGCCCTGCTCGATGTCTCGTTCGATGTCCGGGAGGGCGAGTGTCTCGCCATCGTGGGCGAATCCGGTGCCGGCAAGACCACGGTCGCCAACCTGATCCTCGGTGTCTATCCGCCGACCGCCGGCGCCATCCTGATGCACGGCGAGCCTTTGCCCGCCCGCCGGCGCCGCGAGCACCGGCGCGCCATCCAGCTGGTGCAGCAGAACCCGCTTTCCACGCTCAACCCGAAACGCACCGTCGGCGCCTCGCTCCGCCTTGCGCTGGATGTGCACCGCATCGGCGAGCGGCGCGAGCGGCCTGAGATCGTGGCGACGCTGCTGGAAGAGGTGGGCCTACCCGGCGACTTCGCGCGGCGCTATCCCGCAGCGCTCTCCGGCGGGCAGCGGCAGCGGGTCGCGGTCGCCCGCGCGCTGGCCTGCCGCTCGGAGCTGGTGGTGCTGGACGAGCCCACCTCCTCGCTAGACGTGCTGGTGCAGGCGCGCGTGCTGCGGCTGCTGGAGGAGCTGAAGCCGCGGCGCGGGCTCACCTATCTCTTCATCACCCACGATCTCTCAGTGGTGCGCAACTTCGCCGATCGTGTCGCGGTGTTCGAGAAGGGCCGCCTGCTGGAAATCGGCGTGACTGAGGCGCTGTTCGCAGAACCCGAGCACCCCTACACGCGGCGCCTCATCAGCGCCGTGCCGGTGATCTCCCGCGAGGAGGAGATGGTCCGCGACCGGCTCGCAGAAGGAAGGCTCGACGCATGAACCCGTCGATGACTGTCGCCCCCTCCTCACCCCGGCCCTCTCCTCCCCTCGATTTCCCTTGCCCCGAGGAAGTCCGCTGATGACCAAGACCATCCGCGTCGCCACCGATGTCGGCGGCACGTTCACCGATCTTCTGGTTCTCGAATCCGACGACGCCAATGGCACGTCGACCGTCCGCAGCGCCAAGGCCGACACCACCCCCGGCGGCTACGAGGAGGGCGTGTTCGACGTGATGGCCAAGGGTGGCGTCGCTGCGGACGCGATCGACTTCCTCGCCCACGGCACCACGGTGGTCATCAACGCGCTGACCGAGCGCACCGGCGTCAAGGTCGGGCTGGTTACCACGCAGGGCTTTCGCGACACGCTGGAGATCGCGCGCGGCAACCGACCCGACTTCTTCAACCTGCATTATCAGAAGCCCGCGCCCTTCGTGCCGCGCAGCCTGCGCCGCGAGCTGCCGGGCCGTATGGACTACCACGGGCAGGAAATGCAGCCTCTTGACCTCCGCCCCTTGCCGGAGATCGTCGCCGACTTCCAGGCGGAAGGCGTGGAGGCGGTCGCGGTCTGCTTCATCCACGCCTACGCCAATCCGGCGCACGAGCAGGCGGCGCTCGCGGAACTCGAGCGGCTCTGGCCGGAGGTCTCCGCCATCTCCTCCCACCAGATCACGCGCGAATGGCGGGAATATGAGCGCACCAGCACCGCCGTGCTCTCGGCCTACGTGCAGCCGGTAGCGGAGCGCTACCTGCAGCGCCTCGATGCCGGCCTCGCGGAGCGCGATTTCGGCGGCGGGCTCTACATCATGCAGTCCAACTGCGGCGTCGATTCGGTGGACACGGTCTCGCGCATCCCGATCACGATGGTGGAATCGGGGCCGGCCTCGGGCGTCTGGGGCGCGGCCGAGCTTGGCCGCCTGATCGGCGAGCCCAACGTGCTCGCGCTCGACATCGGCGGCACCACCGCCAAGTGCTCGCTGATCGAGGACGCGCGCGTGCGCATCAAGACCGACTACTGGATCGGGCGGAGCCGCGCCACGGCCGGCTATCCGATCATGGTGCCGGTGGTCGATCTGGTGGAGATCGGCAACGGCGGCGGCTCCATCGCCTGGGTCGACGACTTCGGCAAGCTGCGGGTGGGGCCGCGCTCCGCAGGCGCCATGCCGGGCCCGGCGGCCTACGGGCGCGGCGGGATGGAAGCGACCACGACCGACGCCAACCTCTGGCTCGGCCGCATCAACCGCGACTACTTCTGCGGCGGGGCGGTGGAGGCCGACATGGACGCGGTGCAGAAGGCCATCGAGGCGGTGGGCGCCCGGCTCGGCGTGGACGCCGACGAGGCCGCCCGCGGCATCGTGCGCATCGCCAACAACAACATGGTCAACGCGCTCAAGCTGGTCTCGGTCAACCGGGGCTTCGATCCGCGCGACTTCACCCTGATCGCCTTCGGCGGCGGCGGCGCGATGCACGCGGTGGCGCTGGCGCAGGAGCTGGGCGTGACCAAGGTGGTGGTGCCGGCCGATGCCTCGGTGTTCTCCGCCTGGGGCATGATGATGTCCGACCTGCGCCGCGACGACGTGGTGACGCTGCTCGTGGATCTCGACGCCGAACACGCGGACGCCATCGAGGCTGCGTTCGCCGAGACCGAGGAGCGCGCCCGCGACCGCTTCGCCTCGGAAGGCGTCGATGCCGGCGCGGTCCGGCTCTCGCGCTTCGGCCGCTTCCGCTACCAGAACCAGGAGCACACCACCGAGGTGCCCCTGGGCGCGGACCCGGTGACGGCGGAGCGCGTCGCCGCCATCGAGGCCGACTTCCACGAGACCTACGAGCGCGAATACACTTACAGGCTGGATGCGCCGGTGGAGATGGTGGGCTTCCACGTCGTTGCCAGGGTCGAGATCGGCAAGCTCACCATGACGCGGCGCGAGGTCACGGGACGGGCGCTCGACGAGGCACGGAAGGGGAACCGCCCCGTCGATTACGCGCTCGAAGGCGTGCGCGAGGCGGCCATCTACGACGGCGAGAGGCTGGAGCCTGGCATGGCCTTCGACGGGCCGGCCATCGTCGAGGATCCGGGGACGACCGTGGTGGTGCATCCGGGCAACCACGCCGAGGTCGACGACTTCGGTAACATTCGCATTCACATCCGCAACTGAGCGAGACGGCGGCAGCACGATGAACGCGATGACCAACGATCCGATCACCCTCGAGATCATCCAGAACTCGCTGCAGAGCGCAGCCGACGAGATGTTCGCCGCCATGAGGAAGACGGCGATGAGTTCGATCATCTACGAGGTGCTCGACATGGGCACCGGAATTACCGACGCCAGGGGCGAGATCGCCTGCTCCGGCGCCGGCATCCCGGCCTTCGTCGGCGTGCTCGACAAGGCGGTGGCGGTGATCGTGGAGAAGTTCGACGAGCCCGGCGCCATCGAGCCCGGCGACGTCTTCGTCACCAACGACCCCTACTACGGCGGGGTGACGCACCTGAACGACATCGTGGTCGCGATGCCGGTCTTCGCCGACGGCCGGATCATCGCCTGGACCTCGAACATCGCGCACAACTCCGACGTGGGCGGCATGGCGCCGGGCTCGCTCACAGGCGAGGCGACGGAGATCTTCCAGGAAGGACTCAGGCTGCCGGCCATCAAGATGATCTCCAGGGGCGAGCCGATCCGGCCGGTGTTCGAGATCATCAAGGTCAACTCGCGCATGCCCGACGTGCTCGAAGGCGACGTCTGGGCGGCGATCGCGTCCGTCCGTATCGGCACCGCGCGGCTCACGGAGATCGCCGAAAAATATGGCGCCGCCACCTTCGAGCAGGCGATGACGGCCTTCATGGAATACGGCGAGTGGGTCTCCCGCGCGGCGCTCACGACGCTGCCCAAGGGCACCTTCTCGCTCGCGGAAGAGCAGGACGACGGCCAGGTGTACAACGTCGAGATCGCCATCCGGGACGAGGAGTTCGTGGTCGATCTCAGGAACAACCCCGACCAGGCAACCAACCCGGTCAACACCAGCCGGGACGGGGTGATGGTGGCGGCGCAGATGATCTTCAAGTCGCTGACCGACCCCTATTCGCCGTGCAACGCGGGCTCCTTCCGCCCGATCCGCCTGCTGACGCGCGAGGGCTCGGTGTTCCACGCCGAGGAGCCGGCGCCCATCGGCTTCTATTACGAGATCGACCTGCGCGCCTACGATCTGATGTGGCGCTGCCTCGCCCAGCACATGCCGGAGCGCCTGGCGGCGGGGCATTTCGCCTCGGTGTGCGGCACCTTCATCGGCGGCATCCACCCGGATACCGGCCGCCAGTACACGATCATCGAGCCGCAGCTCGGCGGCTGGGGCGGCCGCGAGGGCCGCGACGGCAACAATGCGATGTTCTGCGGCTTCCACGGCGAGACCTTCAACTGCCCGGCTGAGGTCAACGAAGCCCGCAACGGCCTCTACGTCGACCAGATGGCGCTCAACCTGGAGCCCGGCGGCGAGGGCCAGTACACCGGCGGGCGCGGCATCGTCATGGACTATCGCGTGCGCGCCAACGACGGATTCCTGACAGTCGGCTACACGCGCTCCAAGTTCCCCGCCTGGGCGCTCGACGGCGGCAACGAGGGCTCGCCCAACTACGTCGAGTTCATTCCGAACGAGGGCGAGCGCCAGCGCTTCGCCTTCGTCTCCGGCCTCAAGACGCAGCGGGACGACGTGATCCGCGTGGTGACCGGCAACGGCGGCGGATTCGGCGACCCGAAGAAGCGCGATCCTGCGCGCGTGCGCCGGGACGTGCGGAACGGCCTGATCAGCGCCGAGCGCGCGCGGGAGGTCTACGGCGTGACGATTGAGTAATTCGAGACAGTCGATTCGGACAACGGGAGGACCGCATGAAGGCCAACGCCCCCCTCAAGCTGATGTACCTCAACCCGGTCGGCACCGATGCCTACGATGCCGTCTTCGCCGACATGGCACGCACCTACAAGCAGCCCGGCACGGAGGTGCACATCACCTGCCTTGCGGATCCGGGCGGCAGCTTCACCCACATCGAATACCGCGCCTACGAGACCATCGTCTCGCGCGGGATCATCCGGGCGACGCGGCAGGCGGCGCGCGAGGGCTTCGATGCGCTCGCCATCGGCTGCTTCTACGACACCGGGCTGCACGATGCCCGCGAGATTTCGGGCGAGATGATCGTGACCGCGCCCTGCCTCGCCTCCTGCGAGATCGCGGCGAGCCTCGCCAACCGCTTCGGCATCATCGTCGGCCGGCGCAAGTGGGTGAACCAGATGAACGCGGTTGCGCGCGAACACGGCTACGGCGAGCGCCTCAGCGGCTTCTACCACGTGGAGCTCGGGGTCAACGACTTCCAGACCGATCACGCGGAGACCGAGCGCCGGCTGGTCGCGGCGGGGCGCAAGGCGGTGGAAGAGGACTACGCCGAGGCGCTCATCCTCGGCTGCACGCTGGAGATCGGATTCTACCGCGAGGTGGAAAGGGCGGTCGGTGTCCCCGTCATCGACCCCTCCATCGCGGCTATGAAGCGCGCCGAGTACGCCGCGAACCTCAAGCGCCAGTGCGGCTGGGTGCCGAGCCGCATGTGGTCCTGCGAGGCGCCGCCGGAGGAGGAGATCGCGCGCTTCGGCGGCTTCGACGATGGCGATGCCTTCGCCCAGCGTCTCGTCGTTGAGGCGGAGTGACGGATGGATGGCGTAACAATCGCGTGTGATACGCCGATAAGACGACCCTTCCCAGGTGCAGGAGGCGTTTGGAGGCGCCATACTTGACCCGCTGAGGCAATCGAGCGGCATGATCCGGTCATGCGTGGACTGATCTTCGGTGTCGTCGCGCTGCTCGCGGCCAGCTTGCTCCCCCTTTCCGCGACGCAGGCGGCATTCAAGCTGGAAGGCAGGCCCAAGGTCGCGATGCTCCATCTCGGCACCGTCAACGACGGCGGCTGGTCGGAGGCGCTCGACCGCGCACGGGTCAAGACCGAGGAGGCGCTGAGGCTCAAGATCGCTGTCAGCCAGCGGGTGCCCGAGGAGTGGGCGATCATCCTGCAGCTCGTCGATCGCTATGTGCGCGAGGGCTACAACATCATCATCGGCACCTCCTGGGGCCACAGCGACGCCTTGCGCGAGGCCGCGCGCAGGTACCCCAACGTGGCCTTCCTGAACTGCGCCGGTGCGACCACGGCGCCCAATCTGGAGAGCTTCTACGCCCGCACGTATCAGGGCTGGTACCTGGCCGGGATCATCGCCGGTCATCTGACCCGGACCGAGAAAATCGGCGCCCTCGGCGGCTATCGGCTGGGTCCCGTGACCTGGGACCTCAACGCCTTCTTGCGCGGGGCCCAGTCGGTCAATCCCGCCGTCGAGATGATTGGCATCTACGTCAACACCTGGTTCGACCCGAGCAAGGAAACGCAGGCGGCCGAGAGCCTGCTGGCGCAGGGAGTCGACGTGCTGGGATCGAACCTGAGCGCGCCGGGGCCGCACCGCGCCTTCGAGGATCGCGGCAAGTGGTCGATCGGCTTTCAGATCGACATGTCCGAGGAGGCGCCGAAGGGCGTCGCGGCCTCGATGGTCTACACGTGGGAGGCGTACCTGATTCCCACCATTCAGGCGATCGTCGAAGGCACCTGGACGCCCGAGAGGCCGAGCTGGTGGAGGGGCATCGAGACCGGCGTCTTCGACGTGGAGCCCATCGCGGCGTGGGTGCCACGCGCGGCGGTGGCGGACGTCGAGCGGGCGCGCGCGAAGATGATCGCGGGCGAGCTCGATCCCTTCGAGGGACCGCTCTACCGCAACAACGGCACGCTCGCGGTGCCGGAAGGCAAGGTTCCCTCCGACCGAGAGCTGTGGGGGATGGACTACCTGATCGAGGGCGCCGTCGACATCTCACTTGCGGAGTGAAGCGGTCAGACGACCGAGAGGTACCTCGCGGACCCGTCGTCAGGCGGCCTCTCCCTCCTGCACGGGATCGAAGTCGGCCTTGGGCGCCCGGCAATCGGGGCAGCACCAGTCATCCGGGAGGTCCGCGAACGGCGTGTCCGGCGGCGTCTCGCGCTGCGCTTCGCCCTTGGCGGGATCGTAGACGTAGCCGCACCAGCGGCACCGATAGCGCGTCATGGGAGACATCGCCGCGGCATGGCCGTGGGAGAAACGCGCGGCCGGCCCGTCTCGGACCGGCCGCAAGTCGTCAACTTGACTAGTGAATGCCGAGCTTCTCCGCAGCCATCTGCGTTCCCTTGATGCGGGACTCGATCTTCTGGAACGCCACGTCGCGGGCGTAATCGGGCGAGCCGTGGTTGGGCTTCACGTCGATGCTGAAGGGCGAGAAGCCGCAGTCGTCGGTAGACGCAATCTGCTCCTTCGGCAGGTGATTGGCGGCCGCGATGAGCTGCTCGCACACCTCTTCGGGCGATTCCACCCGCGGGTTCTGCGGGTTGATGACGCCGATGTAGGCCATCTGCGTGACGCCGTTGGCGTCGGTGCGGATGCTCGCCGCGATGTCCTTGTAGACCTGCTCCTGGTTCCGCTCGCTCTTGAACTGGATCATGAAATAGCCGGCATTGAGCTGGAACATGCTCGGCAGCAGGTCGTTGTAGGGCACGTCGGCGCTGTGCACCGAATCGCAGTCGCCGCCCGGGCAGGTGTGGATGCCGATGTTCACCCGCTCCTCCGCCGTGAAGCGGTCGAGCACCGCGTTGATCAGATCGATGAAGTGGGGAAGCATCTGGCGGCCGGTCCAGGGATTGCGCGAATCGTTGCGGCAGGAGAGCCGGCCCTCGGTGAAGTCGATGGAGACCCGTACCGCGCCGGCAGCGAAGGCCTCGCGCACGTCCTTCTCGCACTCGTCGATCAGGTCGGCCTCGAACGCCTCGCGCGAGTAGCCCTCGATCTCCTCGTCGAGGGGGTAGAGCAGCGCGAGCATCGAGGGCGCGATCACCGCCTGCTTCATCGGCTTGGTCGCGGACTTGATCGAGAGCTTGAGGGAATCGGCCGCGAAGCTCTTGTAGCGGAACGGGCCGCCGGTGAGACGCGGCAGCTGGCGATGGTGGCCATCGGCGAAGATGGCGAAGTACTGGCCGCCGCCCGCAAGATGGTCGGCGAGGCCCGTTCCCGCCAGGGTGTCGGTGATGGGATAGGTGGCGAAGCTCGACCAGCGTTGCTCTCCGTCGGAGACGATAGGCGAGCCGGCGGCCTCCATGCGCGAAATCGAATCGCGCACCGCCTCCTCCTGCTCGGCCTCGAGATCGGCTTTCGAAATGTCGCCCGCATCGTAGGCGGCGTAGGCGGCCTGAAGCTTGGACGGGCGGGGCAGCGAGCCCACGGGTTCGGTCGGAATTCCGGTGGCAGTACGGGGATCGTAGGTCATCGGTCATCTCCCGGTATTCGTTGATGCTTGCCGCCATCGTCCCATAGGAGCGGTGCTGCGTTCAACGCATAGGCAGCGCGACGGGACTCGCGCCCGATCGCGTGCCCCGCACCTTGGTGCGATGGTCGTTGGCGCCGGGTGCCGTCATGGTAAGGGCATGGTTGGCCCTGCTTCTAGCGAATCGCTCCACCTCTCCCTCCTCCCCTATCAGGCCCGCTGGGTGTCGGACCCGGCAGGTTTCAAGGTGATCGAAAAGGCGCGGCGCATCGGCATCTCCTGGGCCGAGGCCTACGACGCGGTAATGCACGCGGGCTCGAAATGGGGCGGCAACGTCTATTACCAGGCCTACAACCTGGAGATGACCCGGGGCTTCATCGAGGACTGCGCCGGCTGGGCAGAGAGGTTGCAGAGCAGGGCCGGTGCGCTCGGCGAGACCTTGATGGTGGAGGATGGGCGTGCCGTGCGGGCCTTCCGCATCGCCTTCGGCTCAGGCAACGAAATCCTCGCCATGACTTCGGCGCCGCGCGCCTTCCGCTCCAAGGGCCGGCCCGGCGATCTTGCCATCGTCGACGAAGCGGCCTTCGTCGACGACCTCGGCGAAGTGCTGAAGGCGGCGCTCGCCTTCCGCGTCTGGGGCGGGCGGGCGCACGTCATCAGCACCCACAACGGCGAGGCCAACCCCTTCGCGACGCTCTGCCGCGAGATCGACGAGGGCGCGCGGCCGGGCACGCTGCACCGCACCACGCTCAAGGAGGCGCTGGCGCAGGGTCTCTTTCGCCGCATCGTCGAGGGGCAGGGCCGCCCCTGGTCGGCCGCCGCCGAGGCCGAATGGGAGGGCGCGCTCAGGGCCGAATACGGCAGCCATTCGGGCGAAGAACTCGACTGCATCCCCGCCGCCGGTGGCGGGGCCTGGCTCGCGTGGGAGGCGATCCGCGCCTGCGAAGACCCCACCGCAGGCGATCCCGCCGCCTTCGCCGGCGGCGGCGCCACCGTCGGCGTGGACGTGGCGCGGCGGCGTGACCTCTGGGTCGCAGCGGTACTCGAGCAGGTGGGCGACGTGCTCTGGCTGCGCGAGCTGGCGGTCCGCCAGGGCATCCCCTTCAGCCAGCAGCGGGCGATCGTGGGCGACCTTGCGGCGCGCTATCGGCCGGTGCGCATCGCCGTGGACCAGACCGGCATGGGAGAGGCCGTGGTGGAGCAGCTGCAGGAAGACCTGGGCCGGACCGCGGTCGAGGGTGTGCTGATGTCCGGGCCGCGCAGGCTCGATGTGGCAACGGCGCTGCGCGAGGCGGTGGAGGATCGCCGCCTCCGCATCCCACCCGACGCGGAGCTTAGGCGCGATCTCCATGCCGTCCGCGCCGAGGCCGGGCCGACCGGGGCGCCGCGGCTGCTTGCCGAACGCTCGGGCACCGACGGCCACGCCGACCGATTCTGGGCTCTGGCGCTGGCCTGCACCGCCGCCCGCGACGGCAGTGCGACCATTGGGGGTGCCAGCGCCGGCCCGCGCGCTGCTTCGCTTGCGGGGTTCTACTGACCGGCAGAAGGCGACCGAGGCGGGCGAAGAGGCCCCGCACCATGGTCCGGTGCACAGGCCGGGCCGGAGTCCCGATGATCGGGGCATGATGATTGCCCGATCCTCCGCGTCTCTACCGGCCAACCGGAGCCTCGTCTGATGGCGGCGGCCCTCGCGACCCGGCTCCGCCGGCTGCTCTCTCCCTCCCGTGCTGGCACGCCGGCAGGGCCGCCCTCTGGCGAGGTCGCCGCAGCCAGCATCGCTGGCCGCCTCCAGCCCTATATCGGTGAGCTGCCGCTCAACCCGCGCCAGCCCTCGCGCTATGCCGAACGCTACCGCGACGAGGGCGCGGCACTCCGCATCTACCGCGACATCCTGCGGGACGAGCGCTGCCAGGCTGCGCTCGACCAGCGCCTCGATGCCGCCATCGCGCGGCCCTGGACGGTCGAGCCCGGCGGCGACGGCCCGGACGATCGTGCCGCGGCCGACGACCTCGCCCGCCAGCTCGATGGCGTCGGCTTCGATGCCGTCAGCCGCCAGCTCCTGCACGGGGTCTGGTACGGCTACGCCATCGCCGAGGCGCTCTGGGCCCGCGCGGGCGACCGCGTCGTGCTCGACCGCCTCGTGGTGCGCGCGCCCGACCGCTTCCGCTGGTCGGCGGAGGGCCAGCCCCTGCTCCGCACCGACGCCCACCCCCTGGGCGAGCCGCTGCCGGAAGCAAAATTCGTGATCCTTCGCCGCCCCGGCGAGCACGGCGACCTGCCCCACGGGCCGGGCCTCGCGCGCTGGTGCTTCTGGCCGGTCTGGCTCAAGCGCCACGGGCTCAAGTTCTGGTCCGTCGCGCTCGAAAAGTTCGGCGCTCCCGGCGTCAAGGGCACCTATCCCAGGAACGCGAGCGCCGAGCAGAAGGCCGACCTGCTCGACCTGGTGCAGTCCTTCGCCACCAGCCTCGGCGT
Source organism: Alphaproteobacteria bacterium (assembly GCA_965220745.1). Taxonomy (GTDB): domain Bacteria; phylum Pseudomonadota; class Alphaproteobacteria; order UBA828; family UBA828; genus WTGU01. The sequence goes on from CBDCQT010000010.1 coordinate 118,225, forward strand.
CATCCTGCCCGAGGGCCAGGAGATCGAGATCGTCGAGAGCGCGCGCCGCGCCGGCGGCGACTTCCAGGCCTTCGTCGCCTATCTCGACCGTGCCATCGCGACCACGATCCTCGGGCAGTCCGCCACCACCGACATGGGGCCCTGGCGCGGCACCGCCGAAGTGCAGCGCGACGTGCGCGACGAGACCGTCGCCGCCGACTGCCGCCTGCTCGACGACGCGCTGGGCGGCACCGTCGCCCGCTGGCTCACTGCCTGGAACTTTCCGGGTGCGGCGACGCCCCGCATCCGCCGCGACGCATCACCGCCGGAGGACCTCGACGCCCGCGCCCGCCGCGAGGCCGTCATCGCCAGCACCAGCGGCCTGCGTCCCACCCGATCCCACATCGAACGCACCTATGGCGGGAAGTGGGAGGCGGCGCCGCCTGCATCTGGGGCGGCGTAAGGAGATAGCGCCGGGGCTGGCTCAAGCCTCGGCGTATTCGAGCAGGAGGTCCTTGGCTTCGACCGTTGTTAAGCGTCGAATTTTGACCCCTCAGAGTTCAGCCCTCTCAACGGATTCCCGCGCCGATCGCCATCAGATCGGCGACCGCCATGGCCTTCCATTCAAGTTCGTGCACGGCGCTTCCCGTCGATGAGCGCCTGCGTGCCGGTCATAACTTGTTCATGCGGAACCGCGGGGCGCGGATCGTCCAGGGCTTCCCGTACCTTGGCGCGGAACCACGCGTCATAGGCTTCGGGATCGGCGGTCAGTCCCGCCGGCAAACCGCCCTCCGCAGCAACACGGGTCAACAGGATGCGCACGGCATCGGAGAGTGTCAGGCCGACGCCGGCCAGCGTGTCGGCCGCTTTCGCCTTGAGCCGATCGTCCACACGGACATGGAGCATCGAAGTCTGAGCTGGCATGGGACATCCTCCGTCGCTGCCAACGGTATGCATCTCAATTGAGATGCGTCAAGCGAAACGACGGAGGCCCAAGATCAAGCCTCGGCGTATTCGAGGAGGAGGTCCTTGGCCTCGACCGATTGCCCGGCCGCCACGTGCAGGGCCGCGACGGTGCCGTCGCGCTCGGCGTGGAGGGCGGTCTCCATCTTCATGGCTTCGACGGTCATCAGCAGGTCGCCGGCCACGACGTGGCGCCCGCTCGCCACCGCGACCGAGGCCACCACGCCCGGCATCGGGGCCGAGACGTGCCGCGGGTTAGCGGGATCGGCCTTGGGCCGGCGCACCACGCTCGCAGAGGCCTCGCGGTTCTCCACCTTGACCGTGCGGGGCTGGCCGTTCAGCTCGAAGAAGACGCGCACCGCGCCCTCCTCGTCGGTCTCGCCGACGGCGAGGCAGCGGATGACCAGGGTGTGCCCGCGCTCGATCTCGACCGAGACCTCGCGCCTGGGCGCAAGCCCGTAGAAGTACACGTCGGTCGGCAGCGCGGAGACCGGCCCGTAAAGCTCGTTGCGCGCCGCGTAATCCGTGAACACCTTGGGGTAGAAGAGCCAGGAATAGAGGTCCTCGTCCGAGAGCGACCAGCCGGTCTCCTCCTCCGCCCGCGCGCGCTCGGCCTCCAGGTCGGCGGGCGGGAGCACGGCGCCGGGGCGCCCTTCGATGGGCGCCTCGCCCTTCAGGATCTTGCTCGAAAGCGGCTCGGGGAAGCCGCCCGGCATACGGCCAAGCTCGCCCCGGAAGAGCCCGACCACCGATTCCGGGAAGGCGATCTCGCGATCCAGGTCCTCGACATCGGCCCGCGTGAGGCCGCCGGAGACCATCACCAGCGCCATGTCGCCCACCACCTTGGAGGTGGGCGTCACCTTGACGATGTCGCCGAACATCCGGTTGACCTCGGCGTAGGCTTCGGCCACCTCGTGCCAGCGCTCGGCTAGGCCGAGGGAGCGCGCCTGCTCGCGCAGGTTGGTGAACTGCCCGCCCGGCATCTCGTGCAGGTAGACCTCCGACGCCGGCGCCCGCATGTCGGTCTCGAACGCGGCGTACTGCGCGCGCACCACCTCCCAGTAGTCGGAAATCTCGCGTACGTGGGCCGGGTCGAGGCCGGTCTCGCGCGGCTGGCCGCGCAGCGCCTCCACCACCGAGCCGAGGCAGGGCTGGGAGGTGAAGCCGGAGAGGCTGTCCATGGCGAGGTCCACCGCGTCGACGCCCGCGTCGACCGCCGTCAACACGCTGGCGGCTGCAATGCCGGAGGTGTCGTGGGTGTGGAAGTGGACCGGAAGCCCGGTCTCCTCCTTCAACGCATGGACCAGCTCGCGGGCGGCGGCGGGCTTGACCAGCCCCGCCATGTCCTTGATGCCGAGGATGTGGGTGCCGGCATCGCGCAGCTCGCGGGCCATGCGGCGGTAATACTCGATGTCGTAGCGGCTGCGGCTCTCGTCGTGGAGGTCGCCCGTGTAGCAGATCGCCGCCTCGCAGAGCCGCCCGGTCTCCAGCACCGCGTCGACCGCAACCCGCATGTTCTCGACCGAGTTCAGCGGATCGAAGATGCGGAAGACGTCGATGCCCGAGTCCGCGGCGCGGGCCACGAAGCCCCGGACCACGTTGTCCGGGTAGTTGGTGTAGCCCACGCCGTTGGAGGCACGCAGCAGCATCTGCAGCAGGATGTTCGGGACCTGCGTGCGCAAGCGCTCCAGTCGCTCCCACGGGCACTCGTTGAGGAAGCGCAGCGCTACGTCGAAGGTGGCGCCGCCCCAGCATTCCAGCGAGAAGAGCTGCGGCAGGTTGTAGGCATAGGCATCGGCGATCTGGCAGAGGTCGTAGGTGCGCATCCGGGTCGCCAGCAGCGACTGGTGCGCGTCCCGCATGGTGGTGTCGGTGACCAGCGTGCGCTCCTGCGCCAGCATCCAGGCCACGACCGCTTCGGGCCCCTCGGCATCGAGCTGCGCCTTCGCGCCGGCCGCGGGCTCCTTGGCGTGGAGCGGCGGCGGGCTGGGATTGCGGGCATGGGCCGGCGGCGCAGGCCGATCCTTCACCTCCGGGTGGCCGTTGACCGTGGTCTCGGCGATGTAGCGCAGCAGGCGGCTCGCACGATCGCGCGGGCGGGCGAAGGTGAGCAGCTCCGGGTTGTCGTCGATGAAGCGGGTGGTCACCTGGCCCTGACGAAAGGCCTCGTCGCCGACCAGGCGTTCGAGAAAGTCGATGTTGGTGGCGACCCCCCTAATGCGGAACTCCTGGAGCGCGCGCCGCATGCGGTCGATGGCGCCTTCGCGCGAGGAGGCCCAGGCGGTGACCTTCTCCAGCAGCGAATCGTAGTGGCGGGTGATGACCGCGCCGGTGTACGCGGTGCCGCCATCGAGGCGGATGCCGAAGCCGGTGGCGGCGCGGTAGGCGGTGATGCGCCCGTAGTCGGGGATGAAGCGGTCGAGCGGATCCTCGGTGGTGATCCGGCACTGCACCGCGTGGCCGCGCAGTGCGATCTCGTCCTGCGGCGGGCAGGCGTCGTCCGGCTCCTCCCCTATGGCGCCGCCTTCGGCAACGCGGATCTGGGCCCGCACCAGGTCGACGCCGGTCACCTGCTCGGTGACGGTGTGCTCGACCTGGATGCGCGGATTGACCTCGATGAAGTGAAAGCCATTGGTGTCGAGATCGTGCAGGAACTCCACCGTGCCCGCGTTAAGGTAGTCGGCGGTGCGGGCGATGGCGAGCGCATGGCCGGTGAGCTCGTCGCGCTGCGCGGCCGTGAGGCCGGGGGCCGGCGCGCACTCCACGATCTTCTGGTTGCGCCGTTGCACGGAGCAATCGCGCTCGAAGAGGTGGACGATCCGGCCGTGACCGTCCGCCAGAATCTGGACCTCCAGGTGCCGGGCCCGGCGGATGAAGCGCTCGAAATAGACGTCGTCCTTGCCGAAGGCGGCGTCCGCCTCGCGCCGTGCGGCGAGCAGAGCGGCCTCGAACTCGTCCTCGGCCTCGACCGTGCGCATGCCGCGCCCGCCGCCACCCCAGCTCGCCTTGAGTATCCCGGGGAATCCCACGTCTCTTGCCAGCGCGAGCGCTGCTGCAGGCTCCACAGGCAGCGCGTCGGTCGCGGGCACCGTGGGCACGCCGGCCTGGGCCGCGATGGCGCGCGCGGAGACCTTGTCGCCGAGCAGGCGCAGCGTCTCCGGCCGGGGGCCGATGAAGGCGATCTCCGCCTCGGCGCAGGCCTCCGCGAACTCGGGCGATTCGGAGAGGAAGCCGTAGCCGGGGTGGATGGCATCGCTGCGGGTCTCGACCGCGACGCGGATGATGTCGTCCACCGCCAGGTAGGCGGTGACGGGGCCGCGATTTTCGCCGATGCGGTACGATTGGTCGGCCTTGAAGCGGTGGAGCGAGAGGTGGTCTTCCTCTGCGTAGACCGCGACCGTGGCCTTGCCCATCTCGTAGGCGGCGCGCAGGACGCGAATGGCGATCTCGCCCCGGTTCGCCACCAGCACTCGTTCGAAGCCGCTCATCGATCCGCTCGCTCACCCGACCGCCGGGTGCGGGCGTTCTACACGGATGTCCTAGTCTGTGGAAGACGGTGGCGCGGGCACACCGTTGGCAACGCCCATCTCGCGCAGCACGGCTCCCGTCGCCTCGACGAAGCGGGTCATGGTGTCGGCGCGGAAGGCGCCGATGCAGCCGACGCGAAAACTCTCCACCCGCGCGAGCTTGCCGGGATAGATCACGAAACCCCGTGCCGCGAGCCGGTCGTAGAACGTCTGGAATTGCCAGGCGGGATCGGCGGGCGCCCGGAAGGTCACGATGATCGGCGCCTGCACGGCGTCCTCCAGCAGCGTCTCGAAGCCGAGGCCGCGCATGCCGTCCACCAGGGTACGGCAGGTCTCCCAATAGCGGGCGAAGCGGCCGGCGACGCCGCCCTCGTCATCGAGCGCATCGAGCGCCCGGTCGAGCGCGGCGAGGACATGGGTGGGCGGCGTGAAGCGCCACTGGCCGTTGGCCTGCAGACCCGCCCACTGGGCGTGGAGGTCGAGGCTCACGGCATGGGCGTTCTCGGCGCAACCCGCGAGGTGGTCGGCGCGCACGATGACGAAGCCGACGCCGGGCACCCCTTCGAGGCACTTGTTGGCGGAGGCGGCGAGGCTCGCGACCGGGAGGCGCGCGAGGTCGATGGGGATGCCGCCGAAGGAGCTCATGGCGTCCACGTGCAGGCGGCGCCCGGCGCCGCTCACGGCATCGGCGAGCTCGGAGAGCGGGTTGAGGATGCCGGTGGTGGTTTCGCAGTGGACCAGCGCGACATCGGTGACGGCGGGCTCGGCCTCAAGCCGCTCGGCCAGCGCCGCCGCCCTCCTGGGCGGCTCGGTCTCGCCGGTCTCCAGCACGCTGTGGGCGCGGCCCGCGCGGCGGCAGATCTCCGCCATGCGCCGGCCGTAGGCGCCGTTGACGAGGATCAGCAGATGGCCGTCGCGCGGCACCAGGGTGCCGAGCTGGGCTTCCACCGCGAAGGTGCCACTGCCCTGCATCGGCACGCAGGTGAAGGCCTCGCCCGCGTTGGCGAGCGCGAGCAGGCGCCGACGCACGCGCGCCGTGAGAGCGATGAACGCGGGGTCGCGCGAGCCCCAGTCGCGGTCCATGGCCGCGCGGGTCTCGGGCCGGGTGGTGAGCGGGCCGGGGGTGAGGAGGACGGACTCGGCGCCTACGCCGGCTCCGCGGTCAGCGGGCGGCGGCGCGGCTGAGGGCATCCAGGGCCTCGGGCGTGTCCACGTCGATGGTCACGGAGTGATCGGGGCTCTCGACCTCGTACACCGCGTCCGCGTGGTCGCCGATCAGGTGGCGCGCGCCAACATCGCCGGAGAGGTTGCGGATCTCGCCGAAGAAGCGCGCCGCCCACAACACGGGATTGCCGCGCTTGCCGCGATAGGTGGGGACGCCGATGGCGCGGCCTTCCAGCGGGTTGAAGCCCGCGATCAGGCGGTCGATCAGGTCCGCCGAGGTGCGCGGCATGTCGCCGAGGCAGACCACGGCGCCGTCGATTTCCGGGGCTCGCGCTGGGTCGAGCGCGTCGACGCCGCACTGGAGCGAGCTGCTCATGCCCTCGGCGTAGTCGGGATTGTGGGCGAAGGTCACGTCGAGCCCGGCGAGCGCCGCCTGCACGCGCTCCGCCTCGTGGCCGGTCACGACAACCACCGGCGCGGCCCTGGAGGCGAGAGCGGCCGCAGCGACGCGGCGCACCATCGGCTCGCCATCGACCTCGATCAGGAGCTTGTTGAGCGCGCCCATGCGCCGCGACTGCCCGGCCGCGAGCACCACCGCCGCGATGCGTGGCGGCGCCGCGGGGGCCACCGCCTCATCCTTGCGATCCGCGCTCCTGGGCGAGGCGCGGTTGCGGGGCAAGGGCCGGCTCGGGATCTCCATCAGCAGGCCGCCCGCCCCCATGCGCATGATATCGGAGGCGGTAACCTCGACGCCCGCGAAGATGCGCTGCAGCACCCAGTCGAAGCCGTTGAGCTTGAGCGAGCGGGCGCAGCCGGGCAGCCCGAGCACCCGCGTCTCGCCGAGGCGGGCGAGGAGGAGGAGATTGCCGGGATCGACGGGCATGCCGAAATGGTCGATGGCGCCGCCGGCTTCCACGACCGCTGCCGGCACCACGTCGCGCCGGTCGACGATGGCGGACGCGCCCGCGATGAGGATGATGTCGCATCCTTTCCCGTGAAGCTGACCCACCGCCTCCGCCACCTCGACGCGGCTGTGGGCGCAGCGGACCTCGGCGGCGAGCGCGCCGTCGAGCTGGGCGAGGCGCGTGGCGACCGCGCCCGTGGTGGAATCGAGCACGCTCTCCCGCGTCCCCGGCAGGCGGGTCTGGATCAGCCCGACCGTGCGCGCCTTGAGGGGCGCGAGGCCCAGCATCGGCCCGCCGTCCGCCGCGATCTCGATGCAGCGATCGACCACCGCGCGCGAGGCCGCGAAGGGGATGACCTTGACGGTCGCCACCATCTGGCCCGCCTCGACCAGGGCGTGTGGGGCGACGGTGCCGAGGGTCATGGCCTCGTCGAGGAGATTGAGCCGGTCCACCCGCGCATCGTCGATCACGGCGAGGCCGTGGCCTTCGGCGAAGATGTTGCAGCGTCCGGTGAAGGCGTCGCCCAGCGTGAGCCCCGGCCCGGCGACCGCACGCGCGACGGCTTGCGCCGCCTCGTCCTCGCCCACGTCGTCGGGCTCCAGCCGGGCGCCGGAGACGGTCTCGATTTTCGCTGCCAGCAGCACCCGGACGTCATCGGCGGAGAGCACGCGCCCCTTCTTGAAGGCGCCGCCTGGCAGACGCACGCTGTGAGCGAGGATCAGCCCTTCGGCCTTTGCGACCGGCACGTCGCCGAAGATCATGGGGCGACGGTCACTTGGCGTTGCCTCCGCGCGGCTGGCGGCGCACCTGCGTGACCTCGGCCATGATGGAGACCGCGATCTCGGCCGGCGAGCGCGCGCCGATGGCAAGGCCGATGGGCGCGTGGATGCGCCCGAGCTCGTCGTCGGAGAAGCCCTTCTCGCGCAGGCGCTCCAGCCGCTTGCCGTGGGTCCGCCGGCTGCCCAGCGCGCCGATGTAGAAGACCGGCGCGCGCACCGCGACCTCCAGCGCCGGGTCGTCGATCTTGGGGTCGTGGGTAAGCGTCACCACGGCGGTGCGGTGATCGGGCACGAGCCGGTTCAGCGCGTCGTCGGGCCACTCGGTCGAGACCTCGATGGCGGGGAAGCGCGCGGCATCGGCGAAGGCGCGGCGCGGATCGCAGACGATCACGGAGTAGCCAGCGGCCTCGGCCATGCCTGCCAAGGCCTGCGTGATGTGGACCGCGCCGACGATGACCATGCGGGCCGGCGGGTTGTGGACGTGGACGAACCAGGTCTCGCCGCCGACCTCCACCTGCTGGCTCTTGTCGGCACGGAGCGCGGCGCGGGCTTCGTCTGCCACCGCATCGGGCAGCGCATCGCCCGCCGTCTCGCCATCGGCGTAGACCAGCGCCTGCGCACCATTGGTGAGCGCCGTGACCAGGGCGACCGCGCGGTCCGCGGCGCGATCGCCGTTCAGCTGGTCGAGGATCGTGCGTTGCATCGCTGCCCGCTCACTCGACCTTCTCGACCAGCACGCGAACGGTGCCGCCGCAAGCCAGGCCCACTTCCCACGCCTGCTCGTTGGAGACGCCGAATTCGAGCACGCTGGGCGCGCCCGAACCCATGACCTTGCGCGCCTCCTCGATTACCGCGCCCTCGATGCAGCCGCCGGAGACGGAGCCTTCAAAATGGCCGTCGCCGTCGGCGACGAGCTGGCTGCCGACCGGGCGGGGCGAGGAGCCCCAGGTGGCGATGACGGTGGCGAGCGCCACCTGCTTGCCCTCGTCGCGCCAGCGGGCGGCGGTGCCCAGAATGTCTTCCTGTGCGGCCTGCTGCGAACTCATCGCTGCTCTCCCCTGCTGCGCCGATTACGGGCGGCGGGCGCCTGCGCCTCACTCCGCGACGGCGGTCATCCCGGTGCCGACATCCGCAAGGATACGCTGCGTCTCGCCGCCGCGCGCCTTGTCGATATCGTCCTGGTACTTCAGGAGGACGCCGAGGGTCTGATCGACGATCGCGGGATCGAGACTCTCCTGCGCGAGCGTGGAGAGCGCGCGCAGCCAGTCGATGCTCTCGGCGACGCCCGGCGCCTTGAAGAAATCGACCTCGCGGAGCTGCTGCACGAAGGCCACCACCTCGTGGGTCAGGCGCGGGTCGGCATCGGGCACGCGCACGCGCAGGATCTCGCGCTCGCGCTGGGCATCCGGGTAGTCGATCCAGTGATAGAGGCAGCGCCGCTTGAGCGCGTCGTGAATCTCGCGGGTGCGGTTGGAGGTGATGAGCACGATGGGGGGCTCTGCCGCGCGGATGGTGCCGATCTCCGGGATCGTGATCTGGTAGTCGGCGAGCACCTCCAGCAGGAAGGCCTCGAAGGGCTCGTCGGCGCGGTCGAGCTCGTCGATCAGCAGCACCGGCGGGCCTGCATCGTGCGGGCGGAGCGCCTCCAACAGCGGCCGGCTGATGAGGAAGCGCTCGGAGAAGATATCGCCGGCGAGGGTCTGGCGGTCGCGGTCGCCCATCGCCTCCGACAGGCGAATTTCGATCATCTGCCGCGCGTAGTTCCATTCGTAGACGGCGGACGAGACGTCGAGCCCCTCGTAGCACTGGAGGCGCAGGAGCGAGCGCCCGAGGCGCTCGGCCAGCACGGCAGCCAGCGCGGTCTTGCCGACGCCGGCCTCGCCCTCCAGGAACAGCGGGCGGCTCAGGCGGAACGCGATGAACAGGCTGGTCGCCAGGTTGCGATCCGCCACGTAGTCGCCGCCGGAGAGCAGCGCGAGCGTCTCGTCGACGGAGTCGGGGATCGCCACGCCGTCACTCATTCTGGGAACTTTCCTCGGAAAGACGCTCGATCAGATCGGCGATCGCCTCCGGCTTGTCAAGGCGAAAGGCCGGCCGGCGGCCGTCTTCGGCCAGCACCCGCAGCCCTGCGTCGGCCTCGCCTTCGGGGCCAGGCTCGACCGTGAGCCGGGGAGTGGCGTGATCCTCGAAACCGAGCGCCAGCACCACGTCCGCATCGTCTGCGAGTGCCGCGAGGGCGGCGGCGCGCGGGGGTGCCGGCGGGTCGTTGCGGTGCACGCGGGCCCAGCGCCGGCCCGAGACCACGACCACATCGCGGGCGCCGGCGGCGGCGTGCTCGTAGCTGTCCTTGCCCGGCTCGTCGATGGCGAGCGGGCCGGGGCTCGCCGCGATCACGGCGACGCTGCGGCCGCGGGCCGCTAGAGTCTCGATCAGCTGCGTCGCCATCGCGTCCCGCTGCTCCGCAGGGCCGGCAATCGTCACCACCACCACGCGCGGCTCAGATCACGCCGGTGAACACGAGGATGAGCACCACGGCGACGACCACCACCGCCGCCGCCCACGCCGCAGTGGGGAGCCCCTTGCGCTGCGTTGCCGGCGGGAGCGGCGGCCCCGCATCCGCCGCCGGGGCGCTCTCCGCCGGCGCATCGGCGGGCGACGCAGAAGGCTCGGGCGCGGGCGATGCCGGGGCGGGATCGGGCCGTGGTGCGGACTCGGTGGGCGCGGCCTCTTGGGCGGCTTCGGCGGCGGCCTCCGGTTCCTCGCCGCCGCCGAGCTTCTCGGCGAGGCTGTCGAAGAACTGCTTGGCGAGCTTCTTCGCGGTGGAGTCGATGAGGCGCGAGCCGATCTGCGCGAGCTTGCCGCCGACCTTGGCGTCGCACTCGTACTGCAGGACTGTGCCGCCGTTCTCCTCCACCAGCCGAACCTTGGCCTCGCCCGAGGCGAAGCCGGCGGTGCCGCCCTGCCCCTGGCCGGAGAGCGTGTAGCCGTTGGGCGGATCGATGTCGGAGAGAGTGACACCGCCCTTGAAGGTCGCCTTGACCGGGCCGACCTTGATGGCAAGCGTCGCGCTCATCTCGGTGTCGGAGGTCTTCTCGATCTCCTGACAGCCGGGCAGGCATTCCCTCAGGACCTCGGGGTCGTTGAGCGCGCGCCACACCGTCTCCCGGTCGGTCGGGACCCGGAACTCGCCGTTCATCTTCATGGCCGCGTTGCTCCCTGCCGTGCCGGCGCTGAGCGCCGCTAAACGTAGTAGATGACCAGGCAGGCGCCAAGCAGCACCAGGATCCAGAGCGCGGCAGCGCCGGTCGGCCAGGTCCGCGCCAGCACCCCGCCCGGCCTGTGCTGCTGCGCGATCAGGAAGAACAGGCGATCGAGGCCGCGCGTGGACTGCTCACGGATGAACGCGCTGAGGGCGGTCGCCGCACCTTCGATGCGGCGGGCCGTGCCCGGCAGCAGGCGCCGGTAGAGCCAGTCGCTGTCGATGTTCGCCGAGCGCAACTCGGGTGGATAGAGCCCGATCAGGTTGAGGAAGGCGAAGGCCAGGGCCGAGAAGAAGAGAAGCTGGACCTGCACCAGCACGTGGCTCCCGGTATAGGGCACGTAGTCCACCGCGTAAGGCAGAAGCGAATAAAGCCAAGCAGGATAGCAGCCGATGACGATGCAGAGGATCGCCGCCATCGCCATGGCAATGCGCATGTTGAGCGGCGGCTCGCGGGTGCGGATGCCGCTGTCGTGCGCGAAGAAGGCGAAGTAGGGGATCTTGATGCCGGCATGGTGGAAGACGCCGGCGGACGCGAAGAGCAGCAGGATCCAGACGATCCAGTAGCCCTCCGCCGCCGCCGCGCTCATCACCATCGACTTGCTGACGAAGCCTGAGAAGAGCGGGAAGGCGGAGATCGAGGCCGCGCCTACGATGCAGAGCCCGGTGGTCTGGGGCATCGACTTGTAGAGCCCGCCGAGCTCCGAGCCGTTGATCTTGCCGGTCTGATGCAGCACCGCGCCCATCGACATGAGCAGCAGGCCCTTGAAGATCACGTCGTTGAAGGCGTGGGAGACGGCGCCGTTGAGCGCGAGCGACGTGCCGATGCCGATGCCCACCACCATGAAGCCGATCTGGTTGATCATGCTGTAGGCGAGGACGCGGCGGAGGTCGTTCTCGATCACGGCGTAGAAGATGGGGAACGCGGTCATCGCCGTGCCGATGGGGATCAGCACCTCGGTGCCGGCGTAGCCGCGCGCGAGCGCGTAGACCGCGAGCTTGGTGGTGAACGCGCTCAGGAACACCATCCCGGTCGGTGTGGATTCCGGGTACGCGTCGGTGAGCCAGGTGTGCACCAAGGGGAAGCCGCACTTGATGCCGAAGGCGACGAAGATCAGCACGCCGCCGAGGCTGTCGATGCCGATGTGGCCGAATGCGGCCGACCCGGTGTCGCCGATCACGACGATCGCGCCGCCCAGCAGCAGCAGGCCGGAGACCAGCTGGAAGACGAGATAGCGCATGGCGGCGCGGACCGCGCGCGGCTCGCGCCGGGCGAGGATCAGCAGCACGGAGCCGAGCGTCGCCCCCTCCCAGAAGATGACGAGGGTGATGAGGTCGCCGGCGAATACCGTGCCGAGCGCGGAGCCGGCGTAGAGCAGCATGCCCGCCTGCTGCAGGCGGTCGCGGACGTGGAAGGCGAAGACGGCGCCGAGGAAGGCCGCAATATGGAAGAGGAGGCCGAAGAGCAGGCTGAGCGAATCAGCGCGGAGCAGCGTGAGGCGCGTATCGAGCAACGGGACCTCGAGCGCGCCGCCGCCCTGCCACACGAACCAGAGATTGATGCCGCCGAGCAGCGGCACCGCCGGCACGAGCAGACGGCGCAAGCCCCCCGGCAGCAGCAGGACCAGCGCCGCCGCGACCAGGAAGACGAAGGCGGGCGGAATGCTACTCGTCATAGTAGTCCTCGCGCCGCATAACCAGCCGGCGCAGCTCCTTCGCGGCGAGCACGAGCACCACGCAGGCGATGAAGCCGAAGAACCCGTAGAAGCCGAACCAACCCTCCCAGAAGAACTCCTCGTGCCGGTGGAAGCCCGCGTCGATCACCAGCACGCCCGCGCAGAGGGCCGCGAAGAACCAGATGAGCCGCATCACGTTGCGGCGTTCGTCGAGCCAGTATTTCTTCTTCATGGCGTTGCCTTACCGGATGGCCCCAAGCGGCTCCACGAGCGTGAGCAGGGCTTGCGGGTAGAAGAAGAGCGCGGCCGTGCCGAGCGCCGCCACGAGCGTCGCCGCGAGGATCGGCCAGGGCGCCTCGGCCCGGCCGGCCGCCACTGGCATCGGCGTGGCCGGGAAGAAGGCGCGAACGAGGATGGGCACGAAGTAGAGCGCGTTGAGCAAGGAGCTTGCGAGCAGCACCGCGATCACCGCGATGTGGCTGCCGTCGTCCGCGCCGGTCACCAGGTACCACTTGCTCCAGAGCGCGGCGAATGGCGGCAGGCCGATCAGGCCCAGCGCGCCCACGGCGAACGCGCCCATGGTGACGGGCATGCGGTAGCCGATGCCGTCCAGCTCGCTCACCAGCCGCTTGTGGGCAGCGGTGTAGATCGCGCCCGCGCAGAAGAAGAGCGTGATCTTGCCGAAGGCGTGGGTGGCGATGTGCATGGCACCGCCCACGACGCCGGCGCTGGTCGCGAGCGCGCCCCCCAGCACCACGTAGGAGAGCTGGCTCACGGTGGAATAGGCGAGGCGGCGCTTCAGGTCGTCCTGGCGCAGCGCGATCAGCGAGGCGATCACGATGGTCGCGGCGGCAACCGCGATGAGCCATTCGCTGCCCGCCATACCGCGCAGGAAATCGACGCCGAAGATGTAGACGATGACCTTGAGCACCGTGAACACGCCGGCCTTGACCACGGCGACCGCGTGCAGGAGCGCGCTCACCGGCGTCGGCGCGACCATCGCCGCCGGCAGCCAGGCGTGGAGCGGCATGAGCGCCGCCTTGCCGATGCCGAACATGTAGAGCACCAGCAGCACGGCGGCGGTGCGCTCGCTCACCGCACCCGCGAGGATCCCGCCCATCTTGAAGTCGAGCGTCCCGGCCTCGACCCAGGTCCAGAGGATCGCGAAGAGCTGCAGCACGATCGAGGTGGAGAGCAGGATGCCGAGGTACGTGCGGCCGGCGCGGCGCGCCTCCTCCGTGCCGCTGTGGGTCACCAGCGGATAGGTGGAGAGCGTCAGCGCCTCGTAGAAGAGGAACAGCGTGAACATGTTTCCGGCGAAGGCGACGCCGATGGCGCTCGCGAGCGCGGCCGCGAAGCAGACGTAGTAGCGGGTGCGGTGGCCCTCGTTGTTGGCGCGGACGTAGCCGATGGAATAGACGGTCGTCGCGATCCAGAGGAAGGACGCGATCAGCGCGAACAGCATGCCGAGGGGCTCGAGCGTGAAGGCGATGGGGAGCCCGCGCACAATGTCGAAGAGCGCGACGCGTGGCGCCTCGCCCCCTGCCACCGCCGGTGCCAGCGAGAGCACGAGGCCGAAGAGCGCGACGGCGGTGACGACGGAGACCGCCTCCTGCAGCAGGGGCCTGCGCGCGGTCGCCCAGATCAGGAACGCGCCGGCGACGGGCACCGCGAGGGCTGCGAGGATTTGCGCGGCGTGGCTCATGGCGCGCCCGCCAGCAGCACGGTCGCCGCACGCTCGGCGATGACGACGGTGAGGTCCGTGTGGAGCCCGAAGTAGACCGAGCCCCCGATCAGCGCCCAGGTCGAGAGCTGCATGGCCCAGGGCGCCTCGCGCACCGGCTCGGCATCGGGCGGGGCCGGGCGGAAGTACGCGGCCTCGACCACGCGGCCCACGTAGGCGAGCGCGATCAGCGAGCCAGCGAGCACGAAGAGCGCGACCGGCCAGAGCCCTTCCTCGAACGCCGCCTGCACCAGGTACCACTTGCTGACGAAGCCGGAGGTGATGGGGACGCCGACCAGGCCGAGGCCGCCGATCACGACGGCCGCCATGGTGAACGGCATGCGCCGGCCGAGGCCGTGCAGCGCGCTCAGATCGGTCGCGCCCAGGCGATAGGCGATGGTGCCGGCGGCGAGAAAGAGCCCGCCCTTCATCAGCGCGTGGTTGAAGACGTGGACCAGTGCGCCGGTGATGCCGGTCACCGAGGCGAGCCCGATGCCGACGCCGAGATAGCCGATCTGGCCCACGCTGGAGAACGCGAGCAGGCGCTTCAGGTCGCTCTGGAAGACGGCGACCAGCGAGCCCGCGAGTACGGCGATGAGCGAGAGCGCCAGTAGTATCTCGGTGAGCGGCAGGGTCTCGAAGGCGAAGTGGACGCCGAACACGGTGAAGACAAAGCGGAGCAGCATGTAGGCGCCGACCTTGGTCGCGGTCGCGGCGAGGAACGCGCTCACCATCGAGGGCGCGTAGGCATAGGCGTTGGGCAGCCAGACGTGGAAGGGGAAGAGCGCGAGCTTGATCAGCACGCCGACGGTGATGAAGGCGAAGGCGGCGAGCACCGCCGGCGTCTCGCCGAGCGCCGGCACGCGCACGGCAAGGTCCGCGATGTTGAGGGTCCCGGTCTTGGCGTAGAGGAAGCCGATGCCGATCAGGATCAGCGAGGCGCCGATGGTGCCGATGATGAGGTACTGGTAGGAGGCCGTGAGCGCCCGCCGGCGCTTGCCTTGCGCGATGAGCACGTAGCTCGCGAGCGAGGAGATTTCGAGAAAGACGTAGATGTTGAAGACGTCGCCCGTCGCGGTGATGCCGAGCAGGCCGGTGAGCGCCAGCAGAAAGATCGCGTAGAAGAGATGCCGGCGCTCGGGCCGGACCTCCTGCTCCACGCTCGCCCGCGCGTAAGGCATCATCAGCGCGGCGGTGCCCGCGAGGATCAGCAGGACGAAGGCGTTGACGCCATCTAGCCGGTACTCGATGCCGATGGGCGGCGCCCAGCCGCCGAGGCGGTAGGAGATCGTGCCGCCGCTCGTCACCTGGTCGAGCAGCAGCGCCGCGATGGCGAGCAGCCCCCAGCAGATGACGGTGGTGAAGGCCCAGGCGTAGTTCCCGCGCCGCAGCAGCACGCAGACCGGCGCCGCGATCAGCGGCACAGCCACCTGGAGCACCGGCAGATGAGTCGCGATCATCGCCGATCCTGCTCGTCGATCTCGTCCTCTTCGACGGTCCCGTAGTCACGCTTGATCGCCACAGTGAGCGCGAGCCCGACCGCGAGAGTCGAGACGGCCACGACGATGGCGGTCAGGATCAGCACGTGGGGGAGCGGGTTGGAATAGACCGTGTGGGCGGCATCGATGATCGGCGCGGTGCCGCCTTCGACCTTCCCCGCCGTGATGTAGATCAGGAAGATCGCGGACTGGAAGATGCCAAGGCCGATCAGCTTCTTGATGAGGTTGGAGGGCGCAATGATGGCGTAAAGGCCGATCATCGCCAGCACGATCGCGGCCCAGTAGTTGACGTGTGAGAGGGCCTCCACCTCAGCGCCACTCGGCCAGGACGGAGAAGATGATGGTCATCACGGAAGCGACCGCGATGCCGACGCCGATCTCTATGATGATGATGCCGACGTGATTGCCATGCGTGGCATCGGCGGAGAGCGCGCCGTATTCCAGGAAGCCCCCGCCGCCAATCATGCTGGCGACGCCGACGCCCGCGTAGAGCAGCACCCCGAGGCAGGCGAGCACCACGAGGAGGCGCGGGGGCGCCACGGCGCGCACCGCCTCCGTCCCGAAGACGAGGCCGTAGAGAACGAGGCCGGCCCCGAAGATCACGCCCGCCTGAAAGCCGCCCCCCGGCCCGTAGTCGCCGTGCATCTGCACGTAGAGCGCAAACAGCAGGATTGGGGGAATCAGCAGCTTCGAGATCACGCGCAGGACGAGATGCTCCGTCATTCGCGGTCCCCCGCGTCGGCATCATCGCTGTCTTCGGCACGGCGGCGGCGGCGCGTGATGCCCAGCATCAGCAGAACACCGATGCCTGCGGTGAAGATCACCGTGACCTCGCCCAGCGTGTCGAAGCCCCGATAGGAGGCCAGCACCGCGGTGACGATGTTGGGAACGCCGGTCTCCGCCTCGCCCTGCTCGATATAGTGGGGCCCGACATGCTGCTGCGCGGGCGCTTGCGGGTCGCCGAAGGCCGGTAGATCGAGTGTGCCGTAGATCAGCAGCCCGCCGACGGCGAGCGAGGCCAGGATCGGGAGCCACGGCCGGCGATGCGCGATCCTCTCGTGCCGGCCGGTGGCGGCGATGGCGAGCAGCATGAAGACGGTGGTCACGCCGGCGCCGACAGCGGCCTCGGTGAAAGCCACGTCGACGGCGTCGAGCACGACCCAGAGCGCGGCCATAACCAGGCTGTAGATGCCGAGCACGAGCGCGGCCGCCAGCAGATTGCGCAGCGAGACCACGACGAGCGCGGCTGCGACCAGCAGGACCAGAAGCAGAATATCGACGTAGATATCTATGGCGCGGGGTCCTTTGGCTTCCGGGTCCAGGGCCGGATTCCGTCAAGTAGCGCCGCGTGGGCCAGCGCGTGCGAGGCGGTCGGCGCGGTGAACACCAGGAATACGAAGATCAGCACGAGCTTGAGCGCGTTGAGCGAGAGGCCGGCCTGAAACATGAACCCGAGCAGAATGAAGCCCGCGCCGGCTGTATCGGCAACGCTCGACGCATGGAGCCGCGTGAAGACGTCCGGCATGCGTACCAGCCCGAGCCCGCCGACCAGGATGAAGGCCGCGCCGATGCCGATGCTGATCCAGCTCAGGATATCGACGATCACGGCGCGCCCTCCGTGCCCCCGGCGCTCTCCGCGTCCTCCGCGTCACGCGCGCGCCTGCGCTTGATGTAGCGCAGCACTGCGATGGTGCCGATGAAGTTGATCAGCGCGTAGACAAGCGCGATGTCCAGAAACTCCGGCCGGCCCATGAGGAAGCCCACGGCTGCGATCAGCAGCACGGTCATGGTGCCGATCGCGTTCACGGCGACCACCCGGTCGTAGACCGTGGGCCCCAGGTACGCACGGATCAGCGCCAGGAGGACGGTCACCACGAGCGCGGCGACGGCGGCGAGGGACATCATGACTCGCCCTCCACCGCCGTGACGCGCCGGTCCATGCCGCCCTGCTTCAGCTCGTCCATGCCGCGCCGGGTGAGCGCGTGGACCTCGATGCCGTCTTCGGTCACGGACGTGGAGAGCGTGCCGGGCGTGAGCGTGATGGAGTTGGCGTAGATCACCTTGCCGAGGTCCGACTTCTGGCTCGACGGCACGGTCTCCAGCACCGGGTCGATGCGCAGGCGGGGCGACAGCACGATGCGAGTGACCGTCAACGCCGAAAGCAGGATCTGGATCGTCAGCCAGCACCAGTAGAGGGGGATGCGATAGCCGAGATGGATGGGGTGCCCCTCGTGGTCCACCACGTCCATGCGCAACGCCACCGCCACCGCAAACGCCGTGCAGGCGGCGCCGATGGCGAGCAGAAAGGGCGTGTAATGACCGGACAGTGCGAGCCAGAGCCCGTAAAGGCCGACGAACAGACTGAGCGCGTGACGCACGCGAATCCCTCGTGCGGAGCCGGGAGCGCCCGGATTATGCCCCTAGGGCGGCAGCCCGCAACAAGGAATGGCCCCAACCGTTGCTCGGCAGGTCGGTGCGCTAGCTCCAGTCCCGATTCTCGGAGACGTGAGCCCCCTCCGCCCAACCGGGCCGCAACGCGGCCCGGACGGCGCGACCGCGCCGCGCGCACAGCGCGTAGCCAAGCGAGCGGAGCGAGCGTCCGTTCCTATGGGTTCTTGACTATTCCACGCTGTTCCAATATAGAGTGTAATAACAGCGGTTTAGGTAGAACATTGGTCTCTTGCGTTCCAGTCCGTTTTCACCCATTCTTGGTCTAGTCGTGGGACGTAATGTGGGTGGAAAGATCATGGGATTGTATGGTGCCGCCGCCTCGAATGCCGCCAGACCAGGACGCCTCAACGCCGCCTTCGTCCGAACCGTCAGTCGACCGGGCGTCTATGGCGATCAACACGGCCTGAGGCTGCGAGTCTACAAGTCGCGAAAACGGGCGTCGATCTCCAAGCAATGGATCTGGCGCGGAACCGTCAATGGAACCCGCCGCGATATCGGGCTCGGCGGCTTCCCCTACGTCACCCTGGCCGAAGCACGGCAGACCGCCTTCGAGTACCGCAAGATCTCGAAGGCCGGCGGCGATCCGAAGGCCCTCAGGCGCAGGCCCGAAGTGCCAACCTTCGCGCAGGCAGCCGAGACCGTGATCGCCATCCACCGCGAAGGCTGGAAGGACAGCGGCAAGAGCGAGATGCAGTGGAGGGCAAGCCTCAGGGACTACGCCATGCCGAAGCTCGGCCGCAAGGGCGTCGACGAGATTACGACCGCAGACGTGATGGCGGTGCTCATTCCGCACTGGCACACCAAGACCGAGACCATGCGCCGCGTGCGCCAGCGCATCGGGGCGGTGATGAAGTGGGCCGTGGCGCAGGGCCATCGGGGCGACAATCCCGCCGGCGATGCCATCGCCGCGGCACTGCCCAAGGGCGGCAGCGTGCGCCAGCATCAGCGCGCCTTGCCCTTCCGGGAGGTCGGGGCCGCGCTCGCCAGGGTGAGGACATCGGATGCGTACCGTTCTGCGGTGCTCGCCTTCGAGTTTCTGGTGCTGACGGCATGCCGGTCCGGGGAGGTACGGTTCGCGACATGGGACGAGATCGATTTCGCATCGGCGACGTGGACGATACCGGCGCAGCGGATGAAGGCGAGGCGTGAGCATCGTGTTCCGCTGTCTGCGCGAGCGCTGGAGATTCTTCGCGAGGCGCGCGCGTTGGCAGACGGCTCCGAACTGATCTTTCCGTCGCAGCGCGCTCGCGCGATCCACGGCGGCACGGTCTCCAGGCTCATCCGGGAGCTAGGGATCGATGCGGTGCCGCACGGGTTCCGGTCGTCCTTTCGGGACTGGGCGGCGGAGTGCACCGATGTGCCTCGCGAGGTTTGCGAGCTCGCCCTTGCGCATGTGAACTCTGACCGGGTGGAGGCCGCCTATCGGCGGACTGACCTCTTTGACCGCAGGCGGGCGCTCATGGAGCAATGGTCGGAATTCGTCGTCGGGTGATTGGTCGAGGAGCGACAAGTGCACTCATGCCGCGGCAGACGCCAAAGCGGTTACAGGGTCGCGGGTGTGTCGATGCCGGCTGCATTGGCCGCTGCGGCGAGCGCACGGTCCGACCGGGCCAACGGAAGTCTCATGCGCAGCGCGAGTTCCAAGTAGGTGGCGTCATAGACGGACAGGTCATAGCGATCGGCAAGAGCAAGCGCCGAACCCCAAACTCGCGACAGTGACAACTGGATCCTTGGCGTCTGGATTTGAAAATTACTACGAGGCCTTCTCAGGCCTCAGAGAACAGTGATTCGACTTTTGCAGTCGCGATCGAAGCACACCCCTCGATCTGTACCGGAAGGCATGCAATGAGGTGTTTGTGGAGTGCCTGACGTTTCGTTTCAGGCGCAGAAGGCCGAGGTGGTCACCATCAGCACCCGATTGACCCGACTCTTTAGACCGCGGTAAGTTCCCCTCAGACGCGAAACAAGCGTCTTTGCCGGGGTGCCCGCTTCTCCAAAATGCGATTCGAGGCTGTTGCGGACGTGCTGCTGCAGCACCATGCACAGCATGGGGGCAGGTGGCCTTCCGTTCCAGTGGCGGCTCGACAATGACCGCAGAATCAGTCCGCATTTCCGGTATCGGCTATACCCCAATCACGAGCAGCATAACATTGCGGAGGCCGATCCTGGTCGCCGACAGGGAGGACGACCGGACCTATGCCGAGCGAGTATTCGACGAGGCGAAGCGGCTGATCGAAGAGTACGGCTTCAGGCTCCAGGTTGCGCCGGGATGAAGCGGAGAGCGTTTCAATGATCAGCACGAAAGGAGAGAGCAATGCCACGTATCGTCAATTTCCCTCCTGAATTGCTCATGGAACATGAAGACTGGCACCATGGAGGTCGCACCGTCAGGCAGGGGGCATCAGGCTCAGGCGAAGAGTTCCTGAACTGGCACAGCCGCTATATCGAGCTGTTCAAGGCTTGGGTGGATGCGCTGCCCGAGCATGAACGGCCAGACCCCACGACTATTGCGCCATGGACAGAGATCCCTGCTATTCTGAAGACGGTCGCGCTCGGATGGGCGAAATGGCACTCAGATGCCGAACAGCGCCTGCAGAACATGGCTAATTTCGGCACGCATGATGAGCTGGGGAGGTTTATCGAAGGTGGGCTGCACAATCGATATCTTCATGGTGCAGCGGCCCAAGCGTTCGGAGAACTTGACATAGCAGACCCAGCGAAGGCACCAAGCAGTACTTACTTCTGGCAGATGCACGGGCTCATCGAGCGCTGGAGTCAAGAATGGCTGAGAACTCAGGGCAGCCTCAGCGTAACAACGGAGAGCTAGTGTGCCGAGCAGCAGGGCGGTCAGCTACGTTGCGGCGGCGCTGGCCACCCCTTAGCGGGCCAATGAGCAATACCAGATTTCAAACTGACCCGCGATCCAGTTTGAGGGAAAGCCCATGAGCTACAAAGTCAGCATCGCTGAGCTTCAGACTCTCATCCGTACAACCCAGAGTGGTGAGAATCAAACGGCCTCCGCCGTTGCCATAGTCGGTACCGCAATAGCCGAGCGCCTTGAGGCGATCGAAAGGCAGCTAATGCAGTTACGCCAGGAACATATGCAGCCAAAGGGACCACCAGGAAGGTAATGAGAAAGGCGGATTAGCCGCAGACGTGCGGGGCGTTTCGCCTTTAAGACCGCGCCGCTCGACAGCCCGTTGTCGGCAGTCAGCTCTCCGTAACGCAGCCGCTTCCCAATCGCGTCATCGGCGACAGCCCCATGACGATGACGTCGCGCTCCCGCATGTTGTGCCGGCCCGCGAATTCCCGAACGTAACGGTCCATGTGCTGAGGGCTGATCTTGTGGAATGTGCCGACGTAGTCCCGCTTCAACATGCTCCAGAGGCTCTCGACCCCGTTGGTCGATACGCCATCGTGCCGGAAGTGTTCGCCCATTGTGGTTCACGCTTTCGCGGTTGGGAATGCTTCGGTAGGGCGTGCCCTCATCCGTGTCCTCATCCGTGTAGATGGTGGCCCCTGTCGCAGCGTGGGCGCCGATGAATGCGGTCAAGGTCTCTCTGTCCGCCGCCTCGATCGCTGGCAGCGCAGATATCTGCCGGCGCGCGCGTGCTGATTGCGAAGTTCCCCGATCTCGGTTTCGCCGATACCGGCGCGCTCGGCGAGCAGACGCTCGATCACCTGCGGCCGGGCGCGGAAGGACGCGGCCTGCTTCCTGCGCCGGGGATGGCGTAGTTCGTCATCCAGCGCACACAGGACCGGTCCGAGCCCGAGACTATGAGGCGGTGAAGCACCGCGATGAAGACGGCCCGCTCGACCTCGAAGCAGAAGCCGCGCCCGGCAATAAGCGCGGACACCGCAACCCGACAGCCGGTCTCCTCCCACAGCCGACCGAACAGCAAAGGCGCGCCGATGCGGCGCACCTCGAAGCGCGCATCGCCCTCCTCGATGGCACGCAGCATCAGGGAGCGTTCGCCGAAGCGGCCGATGGAGGCGATCAGCCTGTCCAGCGCGCCCGAGGCGAGAACCGCTTCCTTGCGCCCGAGATTGCGGATGATGCGCTGCTTGGTGCGTTCCTTCTTGCAAAATCTGGCCGCATTTGACCGCAGTTCTGAATTTATCTGACCGCGATTCTGATTTTATTTGACCGCCGTTCTGGCGACATCTGACCGCGATTCCGGCGGGACTTGACCGTCGGAGGCCGGGTCCGAGGCCCGGTCCGATC
This sequence comes from Alphaproteobacteria bacterium, assembly GCA_965220745.1. Classification (GTDB taxonomy): domain Bacteria; phylum Pseudomonadota; class Alphaproteobacteria; order UBA828; family UBA828; genus WTGU01. The sequence goes on from CBDCQT010000010.1 coordinate 140,375, forward strand.
GCCCTGCGGGCGCCACCGACATCCATGTTTCCGGACGCGCCGATCCTCTCCCGGCTCAGCCTCATCGATCCACCGATCGACTCGAGGAGGCGGGCCCCCAATGAAGAGGATCGACACCATGAGCATCAGGGACATCCTTCGGCACCATCACGACCTGGGCTTGCCCCGGGCGGAGATCGCTGTGGCCGTGAGCGTGAGTGCGGGCACGGTATCGAACGTTCTGGAGCGCGCGCAGGCGGCGGGTCTGTCGTGGCCGTTGCCGTCCGATCTCGACGATGACGGGCTGCGCGCGCGCCTGTATCCGCCGGCGCCGCGCGAGAGCGGATATGCGCAGCCGGACTGGGATGATGTGCTCCGTGAGCTTCGAGCCAAGCGCAAGCGGCGCCGGGTGCGCGCGACACGGCGCACGCTCTGGGAGGAGTACCGCGACGAGGCCCAGGCCCAGGGCGGGAAGGCGTACAGCTACAGCCAGTTCTGCGCGCGCCTGAAGGCGCACCAGGGCAGCTGCGGCGGCTCGGCGCAGATGCACTTCGACTACGAGCCCGGGCTGTACGGGATGGCGGACTTCTCCGGCAAGACGCTGGCCCTTCGCACCGGACGCGGCGAGACCGACGTTGAGATCTTCGTCGCGGTCCTGGCGCATTCCAACCTGATCTACGCCGAGGCGGTCCCCGACCAGACGGTGCGCCACTGGACGATGGCCCACCGGCGCGCGCTCGAGTACTTCGGCGGCAGCCCCCGCCGGTGGATCATCGACAACCTCAAATCAGGCGTGGACGATCCCGACCGCGACGATATCCGGCTCAACCCCTCCTACCGGGAGTTCGCGCGCCACTACGAGATCGCGGTGCTGCCAGCGCGCAAGTACCGGGCCACCGACAAGGGGCTGGTCGAGAGCTGCGTCAAGGCCGTCCAGACGCGCATCCTGCTGACGCTGCGCCACCAGACCTTCTTCTCCCTCGACACCATGAACGCGGCTATCCGCCGCGAGCTCGACCGCCTCAACGATGCCCCCATGGCCAAGTACGGCGAGAGCCGCCGCGCGCTCTTCGAGGCGAGCGAGCGGGCGGCCCTGACCGCGCTGCCGGCTCGCCCCTGGGAGTGGGGAGATTGGATCGAGCGCAAGGTCGGACAGAACTGTCACATCCGCTTCGAGAAGAATCACTACTCCGCTCCGGAGCGCTACATCGGCCGCCAGGTCGACGTCCGCGTCAGCGAACGCATGGTCGAGGTGTTCCTCGAGCGCGAGGGCGAGCGCATCGCCGTCCACCGCCGCAAGAGCGGGCGCAACCAGTACGCCACCACCCCCGAGCACATGCCCGAGCACCACCGGGCGGTCTGCGATATCCGCCGCCCCGACTACGGCGACATCCTGCTCGGCCAGGCGCGTCGCATCGGAGCCAATGCCCTGGCCTGGGCCGAGCGGTGCTACGCCTCGCGCGACTTCCCGGAACAGGCCTTCGCCACCGTAAAGGGCATGATCCGCCTCGCCGACGATCACGGTGCCGAGCGCCTCGACGCAGTCTGTGCCGAGGCCCTCGACCTCAACCGCCTCGCCTCGGGCTTCCTCAGGGAGCGTCTCAAGAACGGCGACGGCGAGCCCGGTCCGCCGCGCCCCGAGCACGACGAGACCATCCCCAGCCACGGCAACATCCGCGGTGGCGAGTACTACGGAAACAACGGAGGAGCGACACCATGACCCTGCGACAACCCAACATCGACCGCCTGCTGCAGCTCGGTCTCAGCGGCATGGCCGAGGCCCTGGAGGAACAGCGCGACATCGCCGACGTCGACCAGCTCGGCTTCGACGACCGCCTCGCCCTGATGATCGAGCGCGAGGCCGAGCACCGCGATCACAAGAGCTATCTCGGCCATCTGCGCCAGGCCCAACTGCGCATCCGCGCCGACGTCCAGGACGTCGACTGCCGCGCAGGGCGTGGCATCGCCCGGACCACGCTCACCCAGCTCGCCGCCGGCGACTGGATCCGCCAGGGCCACAATCTGATCCTGGGTGGGCCAACGGGATCGGGAAAGACGTTTGTCGCTTGCGCGCTCGCCCACCAGGCCTGCCGCCAGCACCAGTCCGTCCTCTATCGCCGCGTGCCCGAGCTGGTCGCTGCCCTCATCCGCGCCCGCGACAAAGGCACGCTCGAGCGCTTGATGGGCCGCCTGGGCAGGGTCTCGCTGCTGGTCCTCGATGACTGGGGGCTGCAGGGCTTCTCGGCCGAGGGCCGGCGCGACCTGCTCGAGATCGTCGAGGCGCGCCACGGACGCAAGTCCATCCTCATCGCCAGCCAGATCCCCGTGGACGGCTGGCCGAAGGTGATCGGAGAGCCAACCATCGCGGACGCGGTCCTCGACCGCATCGTTCACAACGCCTATCGCATCGAGCTCAAGGGAGAGTCCCAGCGCAAGCGCAACAAGCCCCCGCCACTCGACGGCGGCGGCAACAGAGCCCCGGCCTGAAGGCCGGGGTCCATGGGCGCCTGCGGCGCCTTCCGGGTTGCAAGGGTGGAGGTGCGCGGCGGCATGCTGTGTGTGAGAGCTTGCCGCCGCGCCCCGCAGGCCGTTTGCATGCCAAAGAGGCCTCGCATACGCTCGGCTCGGGCTGGCCAAAGGCCAGCCCCCAACATCACCAAGGGGAGGGGCACACCGCCAAATCCGGGAGAGACAGCGCGCTGGCGCGCGCCCGCAGCACGGTCAAGTGTTGCCAGAACCCCGGTCAAATAAAATCAGAACCCCGGTCAGATAGAATCAGAACCGGCGGTCAAATGAACCGGAATCCGCATTCCTTCTCGCGGACGCTCTCTACCAGATAGAGGTAGGTGTAGCCGTTGACGGTCTTTTCGCAGACGAACATGGGCTTAGCATTGCCGATTCGCGCCGCATCACAACCTGAATATCGATCCAAGGCCAAGGATTTAGCACCACATTATTCAGCAGCCAAAACACGGCTATTGAAAACAACGAACCTTTCTAAACGCGCTCCTGCTTAGTCCAAACCTGCTGTTTAAGTCGGGTCAAACTCATCGTCCCATTGCCTTTTTTAGCTCTGCTTCTCTAACCTCAAGAGGATAATGATAGCCATCCTCGGCGGCTCTACCTGTGACTTGACGCAACAGCCCCATGGTGGTTTCAAAAGCGCTGTCGCTATCTTTCTTAACATATAGGAAAATAGGCACACTAAACACTGCTATTCCGTCCTCATCCGTAGGAAACACCCGCACCGCACTAGATAAATATTTCTCGCTTGCGAACCGAGATCGGAGACCAAGTGACAGCGCGCCCTCATACTCGCTTACTGCCTCCGCAAGATATTGGTAGGTCCCTACACCGGACAGTGTTAACTCCTCCACTCCCTCCTCACTCGCTTCTACTATTCGCCAAAGGGCATTTCTCTTCAACTCACTTGCTGGTCCATAAACCTTGATCGACCAATCGTTTCCCCCGACATCCGTCCAGTTTGTTACTGCTCCCGCAAGTATCGTTCCCGCCATTTCTGAACTTAATTGGCCAACACCGGCTTCCTTATTCACAAAAAAAGGCAACGTCTCCGTATGTGAGTAAATTCGCGCGTACTCCTGCACCTCTGTGGGAATGCCGTGGTGAATAATCACCTCCGCAGCGCCCTGACTCAGCATGTCTGGCAATTTATCGTCGCTAAAACAATGTATGATATTATACCCAGATTCTTCGAGAGTTGGCACCACTGGATGTATTATCGAGTCCAACAGCACAACCGGTTCGTCGACACCCAACACCTCCGGAACGCTGTACGGAAATGCAAGTTGATCTTGAGCATGCACTGCCGACCACCACATGGTGGCTGCGGCCAGCGCCATCCCAATAGTGCGCGACATAGCTTACCACTCCTTCTTTAGCCATTCCTCAAAGAGCTCTCTGAGCGACGATCCCCCAATAGCTAGATCAATGGGCGTGGACTTGAACCACGCGCCCGGCTGCAAAAAATGTCGAAATGCCGGTGACAGAGCAATTTTGTCAAACGCGTGGGCCATCTTCGAATCACCGTTGACCGCCCTTAGTAAACTACTGCCACTCTCAGCCATAAATCCACCTTTCGCCATGAATAATCTATATGTATCCATTTTCTGTGGTGGTGTACTCCAGCGTATTTCCTGCTCCATAGAGCCAATCATGCGAAGCGATAGGAGTCGCCTGAGGTCCGCCATCACTTCCTCTACTGTGTCTGAACTATAGCCACAACCTATACGTTTCTCACTAAGGATAACCGTTTTGATTTTGAAGTCGAGAAATTCCTGAAACGAGTGACTCTGGTGTAACCACAGCAGCTCGCTGGCCGTCTTCTTCTGTAGCAGGTCGTCAATCCTATTGATCTCGTCTCGTGCGTCAAATGCGTAATCTGAATTGTGTTCCGAGAGCACCGACTTGATGCGGGCCGTATAAATCAGGCGAGGGATCGTCTTTCGAATTGATTCAGAGCCACCACTTGAAGTACACGTGCTCAGGAGCTCCACAGCGGATATTAACCGATCTTGAAAATCGTTTGTCCAATCAAGCTTGCCGTTCTTTAATGTTACTGACGATTCTACATAAGTAGTTACTACATAAGAGACAGGGTCATGATCGTTGCCGGTGATATGACAGCTATTGGGCAAAGAAACAAACATATTGAATAAATCTTCGGCGTACGTCCTTTGAAAGGAGATAAAATCACTCCAACTCCCACCGACGGACAAAACGCGGCTGGCACGCACCATTAGTACTGGCACTTCTTTCCGACCTGGATATGCTATGTAAGCTTCGGCCAAGGTTGTCGTATTCGGCAGGTGGGCATCCTCCGAAATTAGCGCCTCAACGGATTGGCGAATTTTGATAACATAGCGGTATCTGTCAATAAAATCACTCAGCATCAGAGCAAGTCCAGCTCCTAAACCCGCTACAAGAATAGCTGATATAAAGGATGCTGTCAAGACGTGGCGATCCAGAGAAGCAATTATCCCGCTTATCCAAAATTTGACCAATGAGAAGTTTACAATGGCTAAATGTCTCAAGATTGCGGAGAAGACTGCAAGGGAAATACCTCCCCCCAAAACAGCCTTAACAGTTGTGAGCGGGTCAGGGTGGTAAAAGTAGAACAATAAGAAGAGGGCAAAGATTAAAACCATTAGAAGCGCGCAGGCGAAGAGAATAATGTGAAATAGGCTTTTTCGTACAGCCGGCCGGTGTGCAAGCGCGCGAGAGAAAGTTTTGAGCTGAACCATTAGTCGGCCTTCATGGATAAGGTGTATCGGCCGGACAACGGGTTAGAGACCAAGCGCTCGGTGGGGTGTTGTTTCTATGCATCAAGTCTGTCGCTATTCTGTTCCAAATATAGGGCACTAGTGACCCGAATCTGTAGGTCGGGGCACAAATGCCGCTCCACGCTAAGGCTGAAGCGCTTGACCCCGGTGGGATTTCATCGCGGATCTGGTGCACTTGAAGGGCTTGGGATTCTCGTTGTGCGTTTCGATGAAAGGCCGGATGTCAGCCTCCAACTGGTAGGTCGAGCGGTGCACCCCGTGTTGTGACGGCTTGCGCGTCAGCTCGGCGAACCAGCGCTGTACCCTATTGAGCCACGATGCGGATGTCGGCGTAAAGTGGACATGCCAGTGCGGACGCCGGGCCAGCCACGCCTTGACCCCTGCGGACTCGTGGGTGGCGTCGTTGTCAATGAGGATGTGGATGTCCAACCCGTCCGGGACATTGCGGTCGATCACTTTGAGGAAGTCGAGGAACTCCCTGGCCTGGTGGCGCCTATGGCACTTGCCCATGGCTGAGCCGGTGGTGTCGTCCAGCGCCGCGAACAGCGAGGTCGTGCCGTTGCGCTTGTAGTCATGGGTGCGCCACTTAGGGATGCACGGCAGTATCGGCAGGACCGACTGAGCGCGGTCGAGGGCGCGGATATGGCTCGTCTCGTCAAAGCAAAGCACCAACGCACGATCCGGCGGCGACATGTAGAGGCCGACGATGTCGCGGACTTTCTCCACGAAGTGCGGATCGGCCGACAGCTTGAAGGTCTCGACCCGGTGCGCTGCAAACCGAAGGCGCGCCAGATCGACGTGTGCGACAGCGCTGCCTCCTTCGCCATCGAGCGCAGCGACCAGTGCGTCGCATCCACCGGCGTCGAGGTGAGCGTTCGCTTGGTCACTTCCGCCACCTTGTCGTCCTCGATGTTCCGCGGGCGTTCCGGACTGGGCTTGTCCGAAAGTCCCTCGATGCGGTCCTTGATGAAACGCCTTCGCCACTTGCCGACGGTGTGCTCGAGCACGCCGATCTCGGCGGCCACCGCCTTGTTGCCAAGCCCGTCCGCACAGCGCAGGATCATGCGGCAGCGATCCGACATGCAGCGCGCCACACAGTGACACCGAACCTGCGCTCCCAGAAACAACCGTTGGTAATCGCTCAGGCCAAGGTCGCCAGCGGCCGCCCCGTGCTGCTCTGCATCGCGATGCCCTCTATTGCCCGATTCGGAGGATCAGCTTCCAATGAACCTTACTTCAGCGCCGGGTGAATAGCTCTCTGGCGGGCCAGCTACCTTGCGGATGACGAAACTGCTACGGTGGCCGAGATGGCGCATTGCTTCCTCTTAGTGTATCCGAGCAAAGCGCTCCACCATCAGCTTCCAAGATTGGTGTCCTGCCCATGCCGATCGTCCGTCAGACCCCTCACGCCTCAATGTTCAACCGACACGCGGAGTTGCCCTATATGCTCCGCCTGCAGGATTTCGACCTCGTCATGCGGGACATCTATGACTTCTTTTTCGATGTGAACACGCATCTGTCCGACCGAGGATTGAAACGCTTCGATGACATGCTAAGGCCTGCGGCGATGTCGGGGCTCATCTCAGACATGGTCGCAGCCAGCATGGCGCGTCACTCCCGCGTACTGGTCGAGAATCGGTACCACAACGGACACCCGGACCTCATCGTCAATGGCGTTTATCCCGACGACGCTGTCAAGGCCGGAGAACAAGGCGTTGAAGTTAAGAGCACGCGCAAGCCAGGCGGAGCGGTCGACACCCATGGCGCGCGTGAACAGTGGATGTGCGTATTTGTCTATAGCGTAGACAACGAAACGGAACCAGCCGCCGCACGTGCGCCCATGAAGTTTACCGAGATCTACCTGGGCCACGTCGCCGTTGGTGATTTTCGTAGAAATCCTCGTGGGGAACTCGGAACGCGTACCGCTACGCTCGACAAGCATGGCATTAGGAAGCTCCGCAGCAGCTGGGTGTATCTGGACACCTGAGCGCTTCCAGCTTCGGTATCGCCGTCACAGCAATTCTGACGTACTCGGGCGAAAGCTCGACGCCGATGCTTTTGAAGCCAAGATGATTCGCTGCTGCGAGCGTGGAACCGGACCCAGCGAAAGGATCGAGTATCACGCCCGTTTCAATAGGCAACGCGGCTCGAACTAACTGGCGAAGGAATGCCTGAGGTTTCAGGGAGGGGTGGGGTGCCAGTCGTCTTTCCGCCGGCCGTGTCGGATGGGAACTGATCACGTCCCCGAAGGGACGCCGTTTCGATTGGCGACGGAGTCCGCCCGTGCCCCACTTTCGCAGGTTGTCCTGTACTCGTCCCTCTAGCGGATTGCGGAATAGCAGCCAGGGCTCAGCCATCGAGCGTGGCATGACGGTGACATCGGAAAACTCCTCATGCGCATTCTTCGGACGGTCGCCGCCGCGCATGGTCATCACGAGGCGGACGATCATTCCACGACTCTCCAGGCCGGAATCCGCAAGCGCGGAAGCGACAATGTGCGACACGAGCGGGTTCGTGGCAACGAACACGTGTGCTCCAGGTACCAGTACGCGAGAAACGCTTTTTCCGAAACAACTAAAGAACTCTCTCATGCGCTCAAGGTCGGTCGTGCTCAGCGTCGTAAAGCGCGGGAGCGGAGACCGCGTGTGGCCGTCGAAGGAAGGGGGAATCCGCCAGACTCCGCCCTTGCCTTCTCGAAGTTTGCGCTGCTCGGCTTCCGTATACTCCACCAAGCCATAAGGAGGGTCGGTGACAACCGCATGGATACTGTTTCTCTCGCGGCGGTCCATCCAGTCAAAACAATCATCCTGATAAAGCGATGCCCTGCCGCAAATCAAAGCGGGGCCGGCTTCCGTGTCCGCTTTCTCTACCTCAGCGCTGGTGGGTGTCCGTTGCTCTCCTCTAAGCCGGTAGCGACCATGTCGCGTCCGCTCGAACATGTCTGGACGCAGCCTCAGGTACGAGCGCACGGACGAAGCGGGAACGGCGCCGATTCTGGCTTCGACCGCTTCCTTGATTTCTGAAACGCTTGCATCGCCTGCTACGGAGACGAGGCAATCAACGATCGCATCGCGCACGGTACCGGGAGAGTGCTTCGTTCTGATCATCGGTCCTACAATGCAAAGCGCCTGTACGATAGACGTCCAGACGTCTTCTTGCAATGCCGTTCCGCAGCAGATTGACTGCTCACCTCTTAAACTCGGTGATTCGGTTCGCGGCTGATTCGTCTTGGTCAGGTACGGGATCGGAAGGTTCGCGGTGAAGGCACCGCAATCGCGGTCGCAGTTGGCAGGACCTGATACGTACAGCCTACATGCTGAGCCCGCGACTCCTTCGCATGTGCCTGCCGAGCTTGCGGTCGCGCTCCTTAGCTTTCTCGCGCAGCTCGCGCAGCTTATCGGGATCGTCGAGGATGTGGGCGAAGCCCTGCCGGTCGCCTTCGACCGTCGGCCGGGGTGGATTTCGAGGCCGGCGGTCATCGTCCAGCCGATGCGCGAAGCCCTGCTCCTGCCTTGGCGTCGGCTCGGGCCGGGGCTGCTGCGCCTTCGGCTTCCTGACGCGCGTGCGGTTCTCGCGTAGCCGGCTACGGAGCTGCTCGACCGTCAACTCCGCGCGGCCCCTGCCGACCGTTACGGTGTCGAGATATGCGCCGTACCTCTCGTCGTTGGCAAGGACGGCCTTACCGGTGTCCGCCAGCAGCTCGGCCGTTTCGCGCCACCGGGGCCAGGCGTCGAGACGGACGACGGGAACGCCGCGCTCGCGGGCATCACGTTCGAGCACCTTGTAAACCTCCACATGCCGTTCGGCCGCCGCCAGATAGCCCTCGGCGATCTCGCGCGCCGCGGTCTCGTCGTCATGGTAGTCGAGGAGCCCGCCGATGACGCTGCGCGCGCGTTCGGAGAGATCGGAATGTTCAGCAAGTGAACGAACCCGGCCGATCAACGCGTCGTACCCGTCCATCAGCGGCAGCGGAAGGTCGGGCTTCTCGGCACGCGCGACGAGGTCGTTCCAGTCGCGTTGCAGCTCCCTGTAGAGCGTCCGCCAGTCGGGCGGATCATCGCGCTCCGGGCCGGGTGCGGCCGCCTCTGGCGTTCGGGACGGCAGGGCTTCTTCGGGAGCGGGCCCGGCGGCAGGGGCGGCGATCCCGGCTGCGACAACCTCGGTTGATACAGCCTCGGCGACCCCCGCTTCTTCGCGCGGTGCGTCTTGGCGCTTTGCGTCCTGGCGCGCCCGGTGGGCGGCCCTGGCCGTTATGGAGCGGAGGTAGCTGCCGGCGCGAGTGTGCTGATTGCGAAGCTTCTCGAGCTCGCCTTCGCCGATACCGGCGCGCTCGGCGAGCAGGCGCTCGAACACCTGCGGCCGCGCGCGGAAGGATGCGGCCTGCTTCATCAGCGCGCGGTGGCGGTCGAGGGTCTCGCGGAATTCCGGGCTGAGCGCCACCGCTTCGCCTTCGGCGCGTGCGCGCTCGCGCAGCTCGTCCCACGCCGCCATCACCTCGTTGCTTTCCGCTGCGAAGGCGTCGACGGCCGCGCCGTGGCGCCAGCCGTTGACCGCATGGCGGATGTCACGGGCGATGCGCACGATGGCGTTGTCGTTCGCCGCCGCCGTTGCCATCACCGCCTCTCCCTGCCGTTCGCCGCGTTCCGCGCTCCGCGACCGGCTTGCCTCGTCTCCGATGCCGCTGCGCCCGAGCTGCGCGCCGGGCTGCGTTCCAAGCTGCGCTTCATTCCGCGCAGCGAGCTGAGCCCGTTCCCTCGCATCCCGCCATGCACCGTCCGCGATGTAGTCGAGCGCGGCTTCCTTGGGCTGTGAGCGCGACCATCGCTCCGCCAGATACGCACGGACGTCCCTGTCCGTGACGGGCATGTCCGCCTCGTCCTCGGGCCGGTGCTCTGCGATGTCGAAGACGATGGGCGCGCGGTTGACGTAGACGTCGATCCCCTCGCGGTGGCGGGTCGCGGCGGGATAGACGGTCTCGCGGGAGGGCCGGTCGTCGATCAGGAGGAAGGCACGGTCCACGGTCAGCCCCTGGGCCGAGGCGATGGTCATGGCGTAGCCGTAGTCGAGGCGGATGTTGTCGTGCCAGTCGCGGATCTCGTCATGGCGGAACATCACTCGCCGCCCGTCGTCGGTACGCGCCGTGATGAACACCGATGGCTCGTCTTCCGTTCTCCCTTCGAACTCTTCGCTTGCATGACCCGCCTCAAGGCCATCCTCACCTGCCTCCGAGCCGCGCCCCGTACGCTCCCCGGCTTGCCGGTTTCGGGCCTTGCGCGAGACCGCCGCGTGCTCCCCGTGGCGCACCTCGATGTCCTCCACAGTGACCACGGTGCCGTTGAAGAGCTGCCTCTCCCACTGCGTGGCGCCGATGCGGAGACGATCGCCGACGGCGATCTCCAGCGGCTCCGTCACGCGGCCGTCCAGGTCCCGGCTCACCTCGATCACGGCCCGCTTGGCGTCGGGCGTCTGCGCGAGCATCCGCTCCCGCATCAGCCACGAGAGCGCCCGCGCTTCGGCGCGCGTGCGTGCGAGCACCACGGCGGATTTGTCGGGCTCGGCCATCGTGTGCCGCGTCCAGTCGTCCACCAGACGCCTGAGCGTCTTCTCCTCGTCGTAGCAAAGGTGAAGCCGGCCCCGGAGGCGCCACGCCTCGATGGCCTGTTCCGCGTCGCCGTCCCTGAGCGCCTCGGATACCGCCACCTGCCAGGGCGTGAACACGGGTTTCTTCTCCATGGCCTCGTAGTCGGCGACGATCGCATCGCGTTCCTCCCGTGAGGTCAGTCCGGCCCGGAAGCGCGCCAGCTCCGGCGTTTCCTTGTGGGCATGAACCAGCACGTCCTCGAGGTCCGCCTTCTGGCGCCGGATGCGGTCGACGCGGACGCTGCCGGCGACGTCGCGGATCAGCCGCAGTCCCGGTCCCGCCTCCACCGGCTGCTGCTGCCGGGTGTCGCCCGCGAACACCACCTTGGCCCCGTGGCGCTCCGAGAGCTGGAGAATGTGATGCGCCTGGCGCGTCGACAGCATCCCCGCCTCGTCAACCACGATCAGGGTGTTGCGGCCGATCTCCAGCTGCCCCTTGGCGGCGAGCTTGAGAAGCTTGTCCACGCAGTAGGGTCGTGCATCGCAGTCGTCGCCCAGTGCGACCGCCGTCCGCCAGGCGACCGCCGTCGGCACGATCTCGTAGCCGTGCTCCCTGTGCAGGTCGGTGATAGGCCGGAGCGTGGTGGTCTTGCCCGAGCCCGCCGCGCCTTCGATCACCGCCACGCGTCCACCGTGGACGGTGGCGTGCCGGATTGCCAGGGACTGCTCCTGGCTCAGCGGATAGCTCCGGTCCAGCAGCGTCTCGACCTTCAGCGCCACCGCCTCTTCCGGCAACCCGTGGCCGGCGTCCGACGCCATGGAGGACGCCATGTCCTTGACCGCCTGTTCCAGGCCGAGGTTGTGCCGGGTGGAATAGACCTCGGTGTGCACCATGCCGGCGCGGGATTCCGCTGTCGGCTTCTTCGGCTCCAACCGCTCGATCTCCGGGTTGCGGCGCAGCCGCTCGATGGCGGTCTTCAGCGCTTCCGGCCCGATCAGGCCCGCCGCCGCATTGGCCGCCGCCTCCACCATGTCCGGGCGCCGGAATACCGCCTCCTCCCGGGCCAGGTGGGCGGGAAGATCGTCGAGCCGGTCCGTCAGCTCACGTATCGCCTCACGGCCGGTCTCCACCTTGTTGCCCGTGACTGAAGCGATCAGCCCCTCCCGCTCACAAAATCCCTGCGCTTCGTCGCGCCAGCGCCCGTGACGCACCTCGGGATCGTTGTCGTGGGACTTGCCGGCCCTGGTCAGCTTGTTGACGCCCGCCATGCGCGAGGCGTTGCCGAGCGTCGGGATACCCAGCTCCCCGGCCTTCGCGACGATCGTCTTGCGCCGCTTCGACCAGAAGACCTGCAGGTCCTCCGGCATGCCCTCGATACGGGTGAACGCGCCGTCGGGACCGTACTGTTCGATGTTCACGCCGAGGCGCTCGCGCAGGTTCCAGGCGAGCGCATTGCGGTAGACGGCGCCCGCAGCCTTGGCCCAGCTGTAGACCGGGTACTGGTGCATGGCCCTCCACTTGCCGTCCTCATGGGTGCGGGCCGCATTGAAGATGAGGCAGTGCGTATGAAGCTGCGGATCGTTCTCCCGGCTGGTGCCGTGCTGGAACATCGCCGCGGCGATATCGGCGGGCAGGACCCTGATCTGCCCTTCCCGGTCCCGGATCCGCGTCCAGGCGCAGTGACGGAACACCGTCTCTTCCAGCGCGACCCGGGCGGCGTCGTTGTGCGCGTCCTCGATGCGGGAGCGAAGCTCGGGATCGGCGATGGCCCAGAGCGCGGAGATGCTCTTGTCGGCGGAGAAGGTCATGTCCAGGCCAGGCGAGCGCGTCTCGCTGCCCGCGTTCCTGGTGAGCCTGGTGGAGCCGTCCGGCGCGAAGCCGTTGTAGAGCCTCTGGAAGTCGCTGCTGTCGACCCTGCCGCCGTTCTCGAGGCCGAGCAGGCCCTTGGGGTTGAACCACACCCCGTCCGGCTCCTCGCCCGCCGTGTAGTACTCGTTGGGATGACGGAACGAGCGCTGGCTCTCCAGGTAGTACGAGGCCGAGGCGGCCTGGGCGAGGGTGGCTACCATCGTGCGGCGTCCCTGCCCGGAAGATACTTGGCGATCTTACTTGCGCGCAGCGCCGCCGCCGCTAGAGCGAATGAGGGAATCCTCATAGGATTCGGATCGCTATTCAATGGGCTCGGGACATCCATCCGCGGCCGACTGTATCACCCGTCATACTTCTCGGCAACCAGCACTTTAGTGCATAGGTGTGAGAAGTCTACATCGCCTAAACACGACGAACAACAGGCGGATATACATCATAGCGGTCATCCTGCGTTAGGCATAACGGGAAACAGACCGAGAATCGGATGCAGAAGCAGAACGTTACGGTCTTCTTGTTGACACGGTGGGGGCCAAGGCCGATCATTCGAGCTCGTCCAGGTGAGAAACGACGTGAGGAGGAAGCGATCATGGTGGCGCGGCGCTTCAACGAATCGGATATCGACTTCGAGGCCATCGATGCGGACCTGGCGAAGCTGACGCCGCCGAAGCTGACGTTGAAGGACGTCCTGGACCGCTTGCGAGAGCGCATGCTCGAGCAACGGGCCAAGGGCGTGACCGTGGCGCAGATGCACGAAGTGCTCAAGGCGCGGGGCATAGAGCTGGGTGAGCGCAGTCTCAAGATCTTCCTCGACAAGGGGGAGCTGCCGGGCCGCAAGGCTGCGGCGGTGGCGGCGAAGATGGGTGGCGGTGACCCGGAGGGGGATGCCTTCTGAGCCGGCATCGGGCGAAGGCGCGCAGGCGCCGAGCAGAGGCCGGGGCGAGCAGTCTTGCGAAGACGCGGAGCGTCGAGCCCGAGGCGGGCCGAACCCGGAGCGGCGATGCGTCGTGCGAAGCACGGGCCGAGCGCGGGTCGGCGAGCCGTGGGCCGTCGGCCGGTATTCCAATTCAGGGGGAGCAAGCGAGCGAGCGGCGAAGCCGCGTATGCGGCGAGCCGGTCGCGAAGCGGCGGGTCGAACGGGGGAAGGGGCGTCCGAGGGAGCGAGGCCGCGTAGCGGCGAGCGCGAGCCGGCGATGCCATTCGCAGAATGGTGAGCCGTGGCCCGGTGCGATGTGCGGGAGCAAGCGAGCGAACGGGCGAAGCCGCGTATGCGGCGAGCCGGACGCGAAGCGGCGACGGGCGGATCGCGGTTCGAGCGGAGAGCGGGAGCGCAAGCGGCGATGGCGCGAAGCGCCTGTGCCGGACGCCTGGCGTCGTTGCGCGACACTGGGCACGGAGCAAAAAGGGGGAAGAGCCGGCCCTTGCCGAGGCGCGGACCGGCTCTTCCGGGAAGGGAGGTGCCGCCGTCAAGCGGCGACGCGATAGACCGGAATACCGAGCTGCCGGGCCTTGTCGACGAGGTTGCCGGTGATGCCGCTACCGGGGAACGCGATGACGCCCTTGGGCAGCAGGTTGAGCAGCTCGTCGTTCCGCCTGAACGGCGCGGCCTTGCCGTGCGCGCTCCAGTCCGGGCGGCAGATCACCTGGTTGACGCCTCTGGCTTCGGCCCAGCTCGCGGCGATCTTCTCGACGCCCGGGCCGCCGCCGTGCAGCAGGACCATGTCGCCGTACTTCTCGCGGGTGCGGTCCAGCGTGGTCCAGACCGCGTCCGCGTCCGCGACGGTCTTGCCGCCGGTGATCGCCACCAGGGTGCCGTCCGGCAGATGCGCCTGGGTCTCGCGGTCCTTGCGGGCGCGCCTGAAGTCGCGGGCGTCGATGGCGGCTGAGGTCAGCGTTCCGGTCCGGCTGGCGTGCGATCCGTGGCGGGGACGCCAGACGTCGCCGGTGTGGACGCGGTAGGCGTCTGCGGCGACGTCGCGCATCTTCTCGAACGCGTCGCGCCGGTCGCCGAGGTTCTGCGCGCGATCGGTCAGGGTCTGCAGCTCCCATGCCTTCACTTCGGAGCCGTCCTGGGCGGTCTCGAGGTCCTTCATCTCGGGCACGATGCGGTCGACGGTCCGGTCGAGGCGGGTGACCTGGGAATGCAGGCAGTTGACGAAGCCCCACAGCAGCGCCTCGCGCTCGTCGGCCATCTGCGTGCCGTCGACGGTGACGCCGTCCACGATGATGCGGATGGCCTCGCCCAGCGCGTGCGTGGCGTCGTCTTCGTCCCAGACGACGCGGCTGTCGAGCTCGCCGCGCTCAGGGCTGGCGCCGTAGAGTGCCATGCTCTCGCAAACGGCGGCGGTGGCAGAAGCGGTAGCGGTCTGTGTGGCGATGGTGTCGATCATGACGATCTCCCTTTCTCATCCTTCCGGATGTTCATCCTCCGGGACCCTGTGCCCCGTCGTGATGTCCTTTCGGGACACGTGCGCGCAGCGGAAGCACCTGGCCCTAGATGGCCTTGGGCGCGAGTGGGTGCGGAAAGTCGGCGATTTCGGTGCGGAAGTTCGCGTCGGCGGTGCCTGGGAGGCCCGGCGCGCCGCCTCGCCGCTTGGCCGCGTTTCGAGTTGGCCTGCTCAAGAACTCTAGCGCCGGGCCGACACGGCGGCCCCGCGTCAGGGGCCGGCGTGCCCCACGCGAGGCGGTTCGGGGTTACACGCAAGCGAACTTCACGGTCGCCGACTTTCACGGCGCGCCTTAGGCCATCTTGGGCCAGGCCGGAGCGCAGCGGAGGACCCGCAGGGTTGCTGGAGCGAGCACACGTGGCACGATGGGACATCACGCAAGAGGAGCAGTCCTTTCTCCGCCCCAAAGCGGCGGAAGCCGCTTCGCGTCCTTGCGGACGCGGCCGCCGCGAGGCGGTTTCCATGCGAGCCGTGGGGCGGGAACGGCGCCGGCTCAGAGCAGGGGATGGGTCTCGACCCAGCGCTCGGCGGTCTCGCGCAGCCTGCTGCGCTCGGTGACGCGCTTCCAGCCGCGCCAATCCTCTGCGAGCCAGATCAGGTAGTGGAACCGGCCCGGATTGAGGATGTCCTCGTCCTTGAAGATGTCGCCGATGTACCGGCCGTCGCGGTAGATGCGCACCTCGTCCGGAGCTGCCAGCTTGAAGGCGAGGTCGGTTCTGAAGCGTCCCATCGGATTGCTCCCCATTGTCGGTTGCGGCGGGTTCTCTCTCTCCCGCACTTCGCTCACCCCGATGCATGCCGCCCTCCGTCTCCCGGCAAGCCGAGGACCGGGGCGAGGCGCGCGCGAAGCGCCGCGGCGCCGAGAGCGACGAGCTCGTCGTTGAAGTCGCCTCCCTGGGGAGCCAGGATCGACGAGGCGACGCCCGCACGTGCGCAGCGCCGGGCGAGGCGTTCGGCGGCGCGCTCGCCTTCCGGATCGTTGTCTCGCGCGATGACGAGCCGGGCCGTGCCGGGAGGAGGCGCGAATGCGCCGAGGCTCCCGGCGGAGAGTGCGGCAGCCGCGACGGTGCCGGGCAGCGCGGTGACGATGGAGAGAACCGTCTCGATGCCCTCGCCGACCAGCAGCGTGGCGGCGGCGGGGTCGCCGAAGCGGACGGCGAGGCCGTGGACGCGGCCGAGCGCTTTGCGCGGGCGCGGCAGATCGGCCTTGGCCGGCTCGCGCGGATCCAGCCACGTCCGGTGCACCCCCGTGACGGTGCTCTCATCGGCGGTGAGGGCGGCGACCAGCGCGGGGAGCCGGCGCGCGCCGGCTTCGTCGCGGTGGAGCAGCCGGGGATGGAAACGGAGCGCGGGGAAGCGGCAGCGGTGGATCGCCCTGGCGCGGAGATAGGCTTCGGCATGGGTGCCGTCGATGGCGCGGCAGCGCTGCCAGAGGCGGCGCGCCGCCTCGGTCCGGTCGTAGCTGTCGGGGCCGGCCGGGGCTGGCATGGGCGGCATGGAGAGGAATGCGCGCGCCTCGGCGAGGGCGGCGCGCAGCGAGCCCGCGCCGGAGGCGAAGCGGACGAGGTCGAGCAGGTCGCCGTGCTCGCCGGAGCTTGCATCGGTCCACTTCCCGGGCGTGCCGGGAGGCGCGAGGCGGACGAAGAGCGAGCGGCCTCTGGCGCCGCGGATGTCGCCGGCGATCCAGTAGCGGCCGCTCCTGCGGCCCTGCGGCAGGTATCGCCGGCAGACCTCCTCGGCGCGACCGGCGAGGGCGGCGGAGACGCGGGCGGCCGCGCTCACGATGCATACTTACGGTGAGAACGGGGACTGGCATCGCCGGCACGGGGAGCGGGGATGGAGCGCATGAGGGACCTCTCCGGATGCTGCGTGGGACGCGCCCCGGTCCCGGCCGCCGCCCGGCCTCTCGCCGGTGCCGGGACGGCGGGCGATGCGCGTAGCGCGAGCCTTGCCGCCCGGCCGGGGGCTCGGGCAAGGCAGCATAAAAAACGGCCGGTCCCGCGCGGGAGGAACGCGGAACCGGCCGGGACCGGCGGGAGGGAGGGGCCCGCCGAGGCGCCGTGCGAGGCGCAAACTTGACGAATTGGGATGACTGGGAAGCGTAAGGTCCGCAGGGCGTTACCACTGCAGACCTTACAAATCCGGCGACTTCCCCTTAGAACGGGATCGTTCCGTCGTCGACGGGATCGGCGGAAGCGGCCTCGGCGGCCGGCGTCGCCTCGGCGTCGGACGCGGGCGCGCCGTTGCCGTTCGAGGTGGCAGGCCGCTCGAGGAACTGGATCCTGCCGCCGGGGACGAGGAGGATCTCGGTCGAGAAGCGGTCGGAGTCCTCGCCGTCCTTGCGCCACTTCCTGGTCTGCAGCTTGCCCGCGACGTAGACGAGACGGCCCTTCTTCGCGTGCTTCTCCAGCATGTCGATCAGTCCGTCCTGGAACGTGACGACGCGGTGCCACTCTGTCTTGTCGACGCGTTGGCCACCAGCGTTCCGGTCTATGTAACTTTCGTCGGTCGCCACGCTCATGTTGGCGACGCGTCCGCCGGACGCCAGGTGGTTGATGGTCGCATCGGCGCCCAGGCGGCCGATGAGCTGCGCGGAGTTGAGTCCAAACGACATTGTCCGTCTCCTTCTCTTCCGGATTGCTGACGATGGTTGCCGAGCGGGTCGGAGCCTCTCCCGGCCCCTTCCCTGCTCGCCTTCTCCAAGCTCTTCCCTGACTCTCGTCTGCCGTCTGCCCCGGTGCCCGCGGGGACACACCGGGCGTGCCGGTCGCACGGACGCCCGCGCAGGATGCCGCGATGGCTGGCAGCCGCCGGATGCGGCAGATACGGCGCCAGGATCGGAGGAGCGGGTGGCAAGGATCGCACCCTCGCGGCGCGAAGCGCTGCACACGAACACGGGGTGGGGCGCGGTCTCGGTGGCCGATTCCGGTTCCCCCCAGCAGCAGCCCCGTCACCGCGAATAGACCGGCCGCCCGGCCCGGCTATGGTGCCCGGAAACTGAGGGACGGATCAGCCATGGCGACGGTGACCGGGGACGATCGGACGGAAGCGGGTCGCGACCGGGATGGCCCGGCGGAGGACGGCGCATAGGCGGGCCGGGCCCGGCGGCACCGGGAGCGCGCGGCACACTATAATTGTGCCGAGCTTCGAGTCGGCAGAGGGGAGATGGGTAAGCGGTGCGAGCGCCCCACCTACCATATATTTAAGGGGTGCGGTTTGCTGACCGTTTCGCCGAGGAGGGTCAGCGGATGCAGGATATTGAGCGAAGCGACGGCGCCGATTGGGATTGGCCGAACACCCCGCCCGCTGAGCCGGGCTTGGAGCCGGAAGCATCCGCTGAGCCGCAGGCACGGTCGCAGCGCTGGAGCGCCGATGAGAAGGCGCGGATCGTGCGCGAGAGCTTCTGGCCCGGGGAACGGGTGAGCGATGTCGCCGAGCGCTACGGCTTGTCGAGCAGGCAGTTGTCGTCGTGGCGCACCCTTGCCCGCGAGGGCAAGCTGACGCTGCCGTCGTCGGCGGGGCCGGAGCCCGAGCCGGTCGCCGTGGCCTCCAAGCCTGAGCGCGAGCCGGCCTTCGCCACACTCGCGGTGGACCCGGCGGCGGAGCCGGACCCAGGTGCGGCTGGTTCGGTTTCGATCGAGGCGCGCGGCGTGACGGTGCGCCTGGACGGCGACATCGGTGCGGGCCGGATCGCGGAGATCGCGTCGGTGCTGAGGGCGCTGCGATGATCGTCGCGGGCTCGAGCTTGAAGGTCGTGGTGGCGACGCGGCCGGTTGACTTCCGCAAGGGCCACGACGGGCTGGTGGCGTTGGTCGAGCACGAGCTCGGCCTCGATCCGTATTCGGGCATCGTCTTCGTCTTCCGCCCCAAGCGCGTCGACCGGATCAAGGTTCTCTGGTGGGACGGCACGGGACTGGTGCTCGCATCGAAGCGCCTGGAGCAGGGCCGGTTCGCCTGGCCGGCGGTTCGCGACGGGGTGATCCGCCTTTCGCGGGCGCAGTTCGAGGCGTTGTTCGAGGGCCTCGATTGGCGCCGGGTGTGGGGTCCACGGGTACGCCGGCCGCTGGCGGCGGCGTGATGCGGGGGGCTGTCCGAGCCCCTTTTGCGCTCTCTTTATCTTGACTAACTAACTGATTCGATGATAGGATTCTGCCATGGAACCGAGCCCCGGCACGGTCGATCTCGCGTCGCTTGCACCGCCCCTGCGGGCGCTGTTCGCAGGCCAGCAAGCGGCTCTCGAGACGCTGCGCGCCGAGAACGCGGCGCTGAGCGATCGCAACCGCCGTCTCGAAGAGCAAGGCCCGGAGGGGATTGTCGAGGACCTGCGCAGCCGCGTGGCCTCGCTCACCGAGCAGAACCGGCGCCTCGAACATCTGCTCAACGAGTTGCGCCGGGCGATGTTCGGCAAGAAGTCCGAGAAGCTCCATCCCGACCAGCTCCTGCTCGCCTTCGAGGAACTCGAAGGCGCTCTCGCCGAGGCCGAGGAAGAGGCCCCGTCGAGCACGGAGCGAACACCGCGCGCGAAGCGCCCCGCCGCGGAACGCAACATCGGCGATCTTCCGGCCCACCTGCCGCGCTCCTATAGGCTGGTCGAGCCCGAGAGCACGCAGTGCCCGTGCGGTTGCGGCGAGATGACCAAGATCGGCGAGGACCGCACCGAGCGGCTGGACATCATTCCGGCGCAGCTTCTGGTCATCGTCACCATCCGGCCGAAGTACGCCTGCCGCGCGTGCGAGGAGGGCGTCACCCAGGCGCCGGCGCCGGGGCACCTTGTCGAGGGCGGTCTGCCCACCGAGGGCATGCTCGCCCACGTGCTGGTGTCGAAGTTCGCCGACCACCTTCCTCTATACCGTCAGTCGCAGATCTACGCCCGCTCGGGGATCGAGCTGCACCGCTCGACGCTGGCCGACTGGGTCGGCAAGGCGTCGTTCCACTTGCGGCCCGTGTTCGACTGCCTGAAGGGAGAGTTGAAGACGTCGAGCAACCTCGGCCTGGACGAGACCACGGTTCGGGTTCTCGACCCGGGCCGGGGCAAGACCAAGACCGGCTACATGTGGACGATGACGCGCGACGGGCGGGGCTGGTCCGGGGCCGATCCGCCGGGCGTGGTCTATGAGTATGCGCCCGGCCGCAGCGGCAAGCATGGCGAGGACCTTCTCGAGGGCTTCAAGGGGACGGTACAGGTCGACGGCTATTCCGGTCACAACCGGCTGCGCCGGCCGGACCGGCCGGGTGGGGCGCTGACGCTGGCGGCATGCTGGACCCACGCGAGGCGCGGCTTGAAGGAGGTGTTCGACAGCAACGCCTCGCCGATCGCGGCGGAGGGTCTGAAGCGGATCGCGCAGCTCTACAAGATCGAGGACAAGATCCGGGGCAAGCCGCCGGCGACGCGCCAGTTCGTCCGGTGGACCGAGTCGGCGCCGCTGGTGAACGCCTTCGGCGTGTGGCTCGACGAGCAGCGCTCGCGCGTCTCACCGCGCTCGCGCTTGGGCGAGAAGCTCACCTACATCGCCAACCAGTGGGATGGGCTGCTGGTGTTCCTGTACGACGGGCGCGTCGAGATGGACACCAACGCCATCGAGAACCCCATCCGCCCGATCAAGACGATGGAGTCATTCTGCACCCCTTGTTCAAGTGTCTGAAAACATTGACATCTGTTCCCGGCAAGAGGATCGATGCGGATGTCGTCTCCTCCTGTTGGCCAAGGCTTGGGCGACGTTCTCGGTATGAAGGTCTGCAACCTTGATCTGCCAGGGCGCTCCGGGAACGACCTGCCGGGCGGGCAACTCTCCCATCTTGATGAGACGTCGGATGACGTGACTGGTGACGCCGAGCTCCTTCGCGGCTTCGAACATGGTGCACCAAATGCCGTCCCTGTAGGCGGGGAAATGAGCGTGAATGCCGTTCACGCGGCGGATCGAGCTGACCCGTTTGGCCGTCCAGGTCTTGTCCTGGCCGGTGCGCATGCCCATCCGGTTGAGCGACGCGGCGATATGATCGTCGGACCATCGTCCCGCCATGTTCCGCATGACCGCCAGGGCCTCATCGGATGTCCTGCTTCCGTGCTCGCCACTCTTCGGCTTGCGAACCCTTAGCTGTGAGTGTTGGCCGCCGCGCCAATGAATCGTCAGGACGACTTCGCGGGCCTCGTCGTCGACATTGGCGACGATGTCGATGATCAATGTGCGCACGAGTCTCTGGCGTGCGCGCATGCTCACACCGGGTGCATTCCAGGCGGCTTTCAGGTCGTGGGCGAGGCCGGCCAAGTCCGGGCTAACGGCTTGAGGGTCTGGCGAGTGCATCGCTTCCAGTCGCTCCTGGCACGCCTGCACGCGCTGCAGCGCGGTCTCCCAACTCTTCTCCAGTTCGGCGGCGATCAGCCGGTTGTCGGGGTCGCAGGCGGCATAACGCCGCTCGGCGAGCGATGCTTCGTAGCGAGCTTGTTGCAGATCGAGTTCGGCCACGTGCTGTCGTTCCCGCAGACTTTCCTCACGTGTGCGCTCGGCCTCCAGCGACGCCTCCAGCGCCATGGGCTCCACGACACGGAGGATCTCCGCGGCAATAGCCTCATCCACCCGCGCGCCGCCAAATCCCAAACAACGCTTGAGGCCGAGATGAAGGTTCGGTCGGTCGCAACGGTAACGTGGGCGGCCGGGTCGCCCCCCGACATAGGCGACCGCCAAGCCACGGCCGCATCGACCGCACGTGAGGAGACCGCTGAGCAATGCTCGCCCGCCGCGTCCCGACTTCCTGCCCCCTGACTTGCTGTAGCTGTTTGCGGCGAGCTGTGTCTGGTTGCGCTCGAACTCCGCCCAGTCGATGTAGCCCTCGTGATGGTTCTTCAACAGAACCTCCCACTCCTCCATCGGCTTGGCATGACCGTATGTCTTCCGCACGTACCCATTGATGATCTCGGTCCGACTCTCGTTCTTTCCATACGCGTAGACGCCGGCGTAAAAGGGATTCTTCAGCACCGAGATCACGTTGCCGTAGCGGATCGGCGTCCAATCGAACGAAACCATTGTGCTGCCATCCGACGGGCGGGGGAAGCAGAGTTGTTCCGCGGTCAGCGCCAGGAGCACCTGTCGTGCGCTGGCCAGATCGCGAAACCGCGCGAAGATCAGGCGGACCGTCTCCTGGACGCGCTTGTCGGGGTCAAGCCCCAATCCAGTGTCGCGATCCCAGACGTACCCGACGGGTACACCGATCCGGAGTTCGCCGCGCGCTGCTTTGGACGACCGGGCATCGTGCATCCGGGCGCGTAGCACACCGAGTTCGAACTCGCTGATTGTTCCCTTCATGCCGAGCAGCAAACGATCGTTGGGACGGCGCGGATCGTAGACGCCGTCATGGTCGATGACGCGCGCGCCGACAAGACCACACAGCTCGAGAATATGGTGCCAATCTCGACCATTCCGAGCGACCCGAGACGCCTCGAAACAAAGCACTGCACCGACGTCGCCGGCACACAGCCACGCGACCAGGCGCTCGAACCCGGGTCGCGCCACCGCGCCACCGGCCGACAAGCCGAGATCCTCATCGATGATCTCGACGGCGCCGAACCCGTGGTCACGCGCGATGTCCACGAGATCGTACTGAAGGCGCTGGCTCTCAAGGTTGCCGCGGACCTGGGCAGGCGTGGATTGGCGGACATAGACCACCGCCTTGCGGGACAGTACCGACCCCGGCAGGGAATCAGACGCGCGCATCGTCATCCTCCCGTTCCAGGATGCCCGTGGCTTCCAGCAGCACTCCGGCCAGCGCGCCGAGCACTTCGCCCCGTTCGCTCGGGCTCAGCCCCCGCAGCTTCGGGGCGTCCAGCGCCATGCTCAACTGGCGAGGTTCGACAGGTGGAAGCTGTAGCGTCGACACAGACTTCATCGCGAATCTCCTCGATGACGGGATGGTCATCACAGGAGCTTGCTCTGAAGCCTTGCGTAACGAGAAGCTCATGGAGTTCGCCAAGAGCGGCAAGAGACGCCCGAGGCTCACCGAGCTCCATTCCGATGCAGGCCGCCGGATCGAGCATCCAGACGGCAACCTTTATGACTACACCCGGCTGTAGCTCGAGCAGGGCGAGTGAGCCATCGGCTCGATGCTCGACGCGCTCAAGGCGGAGACGGCGGCCGAAATGGGCGTGCCACGGGTAATGGACGACGCAATCCTGCCCGACATGGGCAGAATGAACGGATGATGAAGCTCACGAAGAAAAACGCGCTGTTCGCCGGCAGCGATGACGGCGCCACGACCTGGGCGCGATGCGCCAGCCTGATCGGCACCTGCAAGCTCAACGGCGTCAATCCGCAGGTCTACCTGACCGACACCCTGCGCCGGATCGTCGACATGCACCCCGTGTCACGCATCGATGACCTGATGCCCTGGAACTTCACCCCGACAATCCCGAGCGTCACACGTCAACAAGGGTGACCGCGCGGCGCTTACACTCATCCACGTAGCGCTGAAAGTGATTCGGGCTGATCTTGTGGAACTTGCCGGCATGGGCGCGCTTCAGCATGGACCAGAAGCTCTCCGTGTCGTTGGTGTGGGCCATCCCGCGCATGTGCTCGCCAGCGCTGTGGTTGACGTTCTCATGGTCGAACCATGCCGCCAGTGCGTCATAAGCCTTCGATTCGTCGGTGTAGACCTTCGCCCCTAGCAGTCTGTCGGACTTCCGACTTCAGAAAGTCGTAACTATTTGATTTTTCGACATTTGTGATTTCACTACTGGAGCTATTCGATTCACGAATATCTATACTTTTCAGCACGTTACGAAAATGGCGCTCCCAAAGTCCGACAGACTGCTAGCGTGGTCTTTTCCGCGACGAAGCACGCGAGGTGGGTGGTATCGGTGCGCCTGACATACCGCGCGGCGACCTTCCCTGTCTCGCGATCCTTCGTGCCGACCACCGCGGCCTTGCCAACCGCGCCCCGGCCCGTGTCCGCCAATTCCTTCCGCTTCGCCTTGTGTCGAACTGGTGCTGGCCCCCGGGCGGGTGCGGGCCGGGCACGCGGAGCGGATGCGCTCGCCGGTCGGCGAGATGCCGTACCTCGGAATCTCGACACTGGCTGACCGCTTGTCAGACCTCCGACATTGCCGCTCGACCCAACGACCTACCGGCAGAGGGCAAGCTGCGGCAACCTGGCCATCATGTTCCTGTAGCGTTCCAATGCGCCGCAAAACTTTTGCATTCCACTCACCCGGCGGGGGGCTGACAGCCCATATCTGGTCGCCAACGTTGGGCGGCTGTGCGGTCGCAATGTGTCACCCACAGGGTACAGGCGTTTGCATAGGCTCGAATTTTGTGGTTCAATTCTTCCCGCAAACCTTCAGGCAGTCCCGCTGAGTCGGGTCTCCTGCTGAATAGAACAGCCTGATACCCGGCGTGGGGTAGCTCCCTGCGTTTGGCGAATAGGCAGGGTCTCTCAATCTGTCTGAGGGTTTGCAAAGGCCCGGCACCTGGGTCGGGTCACTTCGCGCTCAGATGGAGGATCCTGCAATTGCGAAACAATTGTCGACCCAAGCCGTTTCGATGACCTAGACCAGCCGACGAAAGCGTAGGTGCGTTCAACCTGCGTCAGCATTGTGTCGCAACCGCTAGAACGACCACATCTTAATGGGCTGAGTCTGCCAGTCTAGATACTGGGAGTGTTTCTACTCGTACTCCTAGCGAGCAGTGGCGAGGGGTCATGAAGAAAACGTTTCAAGCAGTGACTGTCATTTCGTGCATGATTATCGGCTCGGCATTTCTCGCGCAGGATCTCCGCGCTCAAGTAGTGGGCTGTTTTGACTACTTCACCCGCACATGGGTGTGCCCCCCTACCTGCTCTACCTGGCGCGGGCAATGCCCTATTGTCGTGCCGGGTTACTACTATCCTGGCGACCGATGCACGTGCCATTGGCCTGTTGGTCCGCCCTCTCGCGGGAGAATCATCGAATAGGAGTCGAAGATGAAGAAAGCGATCGTGTTTTGCCTTCTGCTGCTTGTGCTCGGCGCGGCTGGTGGTTGTTACGGGACCGGTTCGGGAAGTTCGTCCGGTGTCGGAGTTCCCACCGTTTCTCCCCCTACTTCAATTGACTACGACTTCCGCGGCCCAATACTTTCGCCGGGCGTACTCTAGATTAACACAACGATAACCGAATCTATGAAAGAGAAGTATAGTGATACCAAGTCGCGCATTGACGCTTTGTTTCCTGCTACTGGCTCTTCCCATGGCAAACGTGGTGAGCGCAGATGACTGGCTTTAGCGCGACGCCAATGGCGATTGGGCCGCAGCACAGTATGCTCTTGCGGAGAAATACGTCTTCGGCGAAGACGATTATCCAGAAGATAGAGAAAAGGCGCTGGTGTGGCACTTGCGAGGATATTGCTAGTAGGGCACCTTACTAATGATACGGCTGACTACGCCCATAAACCCCGTAACGTGGCTACCCAAACGAGAGAGGCTAGACATGATGAGGTTAATTGCCATTGCCAGCTTACTTTTCGTTTTATGCGCGTCTTTGTTGACACAAACGTCGCAAGCCCAAGCGAATGAATGTTATGACTACTATCGTGACCAATGGCGAGCTAGCGAACCTTATAGTCCATGCTGGCCCAGGTGTTATACCTCGCAGGGGTGGTGTTGGATGTCTCATCCGTGGAAGCGCCCGGGGGACAATTGTATTTGCCAGGGCCCTCATGGAAGTCGTTTCGGCGAAGTAGGTTGACGACTGACGAAAAGCTAGCTAAAGAGCTGGGAAGCTGAGGCAAAATGGCTGCTTGGAGAACTAACAACCTCCGGCGACGTTCTGGTCAACATTGTCCGAACCAGTTTGATTGGTAAACCCAATATTCCTGACACTAAGCTTCGTTGCATGTAGACCGAAGTTGTCTGTCTCGGAGTCGTGCTAGATGCGTTCTTTGTCAAGCAATAAGTAAGAAAGTAACACAGAAATATTATCGGGTTCTACTTAAGATAAGTAGTTTGTTTTAGGCTAAATATTCTGTCGGACTTTCGACCTAATAATGTCGTAACTTATGGATTTTTCTTGAATGCACCATTGGCACTATTCGATTCAACAATATCTATGGTGTTCAACACGTTGCGCAGTTGGCGCCCGCAAATTACGACAGACTTCTAGGTGGCATGGAGGTCCTCTATAGTAGGACAGCGTTCCGCTCGACAGCCCGTTTTCCACGATTAATTCCTTGTAGGGGAGTTGCTCCCAGAACTAGCCGTTTGTCTCATAGGGTGATCGTGGCACCTCGACGACGGAGGCTCTGAGTAGGGATGTAAACCTGAGCGCGATTAGGGCACTCGTCATCCCCCACTATTCCTCAGAAGCGGGCTCGAATGACTGTGCTTAAAGGTCAAGATTGAGTCTCCAACATTGACGGTACCACTGAGTTCTCGCGCGATGGCGGCTCCGATGCGCTCTGCCGCCGTTTCGGTCTCGCGGTCTCCGACATGGGCGTAGCGCATCGTCATGCTCGGTCGCCTGTGGCCAAGCAGGCGCGAAACCACCGGCAGCGGAACGCCTTGCAGTACGGCGTGGCTAGCTACCGTGTGTCGGAGATCGTGAAGGCGAACATCCTCGATCCCGGCTTCCCTGCGTACCGACCGCCAGAGCTTGAGATCTGGCGAGAGCGGCTTGCCGGTCTTTCAAGGCGAAGGAAAGACGTATGTGCTCCCGAATCGCGGCTGCCGATCGAGGATGGCGCGTGCCGGTGCATTCAGGAAGACTCGCCGCGGTCCCGACTTGGCGTCGCTCAGGTTGATCGTGTTCCCGTCCACGTCCTGCCAGCGCAGGGTCAGGATTTCGCTCTTCCGGCATCCGGTCAGCAGCAGAAGGCGGATGATGTCTGCCTGCTGCGCGCGTGACGGCTGCACGGCGGCGATGTGGTCCAGCGCGCGATGAAGTCGCTGGACCTCCTCGTGCGAGAGGAAGCGGGTGACTCCGGCATGGGTGATGCGGTCTAACGACAGCGAGCCGAAAGCGGGCAGCAAGCGAGCCTTCAAGGCCCAGCGCTCGGACTTTTGCGTCGACGGCTTGCACCTGTCGAGACAGACACGCCCCGGCCCGGCGACGAATTCCTCGAATGTCGGCATGGCGTCGCCGTCGTTGCGGGTCGGCCGCTCACCGGTCTCGAATGCACGACACCGGCTGCGTGCTTCCTCGACGCTCATCAAGGCGGCGGGTCCGAGCGTGATCCGTCTTGCGTCGCCATCGCCACTGCGGCGATACACGAAGCTTCGGTGCCCCGAAGGACGCACGCGCACGCCGAGACCGTCATGTCGGGCGTCGAAGACCGTATACTCGCGCGCCGCCGGCTTCAGCCTCGTGACGTTGGCATCCGTCAGTCGTTGTCTCTTTACGGCCATTTCCTAGCCCCCGAGGACAGCGCCGATGGTGTCGACCGCCTCACGCACCATGGCGTCGGACAAATGCGCGTATTTCAGGGTCGTCTCCGGGTCGCGATGCCCGAGAAGCCTGCCGATGGTCAGCACCGTCTCGCCCTGCGCCATGGCGACGCTGGCGTACGTGTGCCTGAGGTCATGAATTCGGACGTCGTGCAGGTCAGCTTCCGCTCTTGCGCGATACCAGAGCTGGTCGACCGCCACCGCGGTCATGCAGCGGTTCGTCCTGGTCGAAGGGAATATCCAGACCGACTTGCGTGGCAATCCGTCGAGGATCGCGCGCGCGGCAGACGAGAGCCAGACCGTGCGCGGCCCAACCTTGCTATCGGGCAGGAAGAGGTTACCCTCGCGATAGAAGCGCCATTTCAGGGTGACAATCTCGCCCTTGCGGCATCCGGTGAGGAGAAGCAGCCGTATGATTGCTGTAGCCTGCGGGTGGTCGACTTCATGGCGGGACAGCACTTCGCCAAGCCGGCGAATCTCGGCGGTTGACAGGAAGCGCTGCCGTCCCCGGCGGCGGTATCGCTTGATGCCGGCGCAAGGGTTTGTCCCCTCGGGCCTGTAGCCGTAGACCTCGGCCTGGCGCATGATGACCGAGAGGATGGGGGCTGACCGGTCTGCCGAGACCGGGGTATTGTGGAGCGCCGCGAACCAGTGCTGGACGTCATGGGCAGTGATGTCGGCGATGGGGCGCCCTTCGAACCAGGGCAAGATATGGTTGCTGAAGTAATTCCGATTGACCTTGAGTGTCGAGGGCTTCCAGTTTCGGGCGTATCGCCGGAAGACTTCGCTGGCGACCGTCTCGAAGGCGATGTCCGGCGGTGCTGCGGCCGCGTCACCGTTTCCGTTCCTGATTGCGGCCAACATGGCCCTGGCGCGCTCGCGGGCCTCGTCCACACTAACGTCGTCGGCTTTGCCGATGAGTCTCCAGACTCGCCTGCCATCGTACTGAGTATGGATGAAGTAGCGCTTGGCGCCCGAGGGCAGGACCCTAACGCCGAAGCTCTTGAGTTCGGGGTCACGGACGTCGTGGGCGGACTTGCGGGGCTTGAGCGCATCGACGCGGCGCTGACTGAGGCGAGCAGTTGCCATGGAATTTCCTCCCCAGTTCAGTTGCAGCCGGGGACAGAATTCGGGCAGAATTCGTGTCACTTGGCCGAATTAGGAGGAAAAAAGCAACGCTATGTCAGTATGTTAGCACTGAAAGTGCGCGAGCGCGAGTACCACATCTAGGATCAGCGAATATGCGCGCTATTCGGCAATCATCAACAGCTGGTGCGTGGTGCGCGGGTTTGCGCGATCGACCCGGCAGATACCTGGTGGGGACTGCGGCTCATGGCCGACGGGGCCGCTCCGTCCGGCCATCGGATCGTCATCTTCGCGGGGCAGCACGCGGACCTGCCGATCCAGGCCGCCGATGGTCCCGCCATCGCCGGGACCATCGGCACATCGCCCGCCATACCCACCATCATCGACACACGGCAAATGACCGTGTCCGAGCGCACGCGTTTCTTCACCGGGTTCGCCGAAACCCCGGTGCGGACCAATCAAGGGGAGCTGACGGTGATTCGCCGGAGTATTGCCGGTGGACAGGCTGTCCTGAGCTTCCCGGCGCTCATTATCGATCGGCCTGCGGATTGGCTGCCGATCGGCACGGCAAGCGTCAAATCCGGCGGGACTCAGGGGGGCGAAGTTGGACGCCAACACCTCATGCCCGTGTGAACTTCCAGACCACCTTTCCGACGATGTGGGCCTCTTCTGCGCGGCACTCGTAGGCCGGATAGTCGGGATTGGCGGATAGCAGGCTGAGCATGCCGTCTGCGGAGAGGCCGGCGACGCGCTTGACGACGAGGCCGGTGCCGTCCCAGAGCACGAACAACTCGCCCGTGACGGGGATGCGCCTTGCGGTGTCGACAACGACGCGGTCGCCGTCGCGCAACTCGGGCTCCATCGAGTTGCCGCGTACGCGGAGGATGCGGAGCGCATCGGGGTCGGCGTGGCCCTCGTGGCGGACCATGACCTCCGGCAGGCGCCAGCGCGCCCTCTCCTGAACGAACTCCTCGGCGAAGGCGCCCGGCCCGGCGGAGGCCTCGACCTCGACCTCCGTGACGGTGGCGAGCGCGGGTCCGGCGGCGGGGGTCTTGCGCCGCTTGCCTTTCCAGGGCTTGGGCGCCGGAAGCTCGTCGTGGCGGAAGTCGGCGGGATCCGAGCCGAGGAGCTTTCCCAGCGCCTCGCTGTCCTGGTGCGAGAGCACCCGGGGCATGCGGCGTGAGAAGTACTGGTGAAGGTAGGCCTTGTTGCGTCCGATGGCGAGGGAGGCCTCGGCGAGGGACATTCCGTTCTTCCATAGCGCCTGGCGCAGGCTGTCTCGCGGTGGATCGGGACTCATGTCATCTCCTTGCGCGTGTGCCGGGAGTGCAGTCTATTTCCTAAAAAACCCTATTGTCAATGGCTCATGTTCCGCTTATGTTCACCCGCATGGATACTCTCGACCGCTGCATCCGTGACTTGATCCTGGCCAATCCGAAGCGCTCCGGCCCCTCGGGCCGGCGCGTCGGAGCGAAGGTGCCCGGCCGCCCCGGCGTCGCCGCGCCGCTCACGCGCCGGCGTCGGACAAGCCCGGATGCCGGGGACAAGACCGCGCGGCGCCAACGATGGGCGGTGGCCCACCCACGACCTGCGCGGTCTCGACGGCCGCGTCGCCGGGGACGAGTGCATCGTCGTGTCGAGTCCGAGGACGAATGCGGCCGCGACGGGCATGGAATGGGCGCCAGAGAAAATAAATTTTTCTGTAGCGAATCTACTTAAAAAGAA
The DNA here is from genome assembly GCA_965220745.1 of Alphaproteobacteria bacterium. Lineage (GTDB taxonomy): Bacteria > Pseudomonadota > Alphaproteobacteria > UBA828 > UBA828 > WTGU01. Next base: position 170,764 of record CBDCQT010000010.1, read on the forward strand.
CACCTGAGACGACATAGGAGGACATAAGACGACAAATAGGTCGATAAGCATATGTAATCATTGCGCTATACGAGTTGACAGCCCACTTGTCAGGGGTTCTTTTGATTACCATAAACGACCGGAAGGAGCTGTAGCGGCAATGTTAATGAGGAAGGTTTCAGTGAAATCTACGAGCTGTTCGCGGGCCTTTTCCACGGTCTCGCGGCGCGGTCTGCGCCGCAGCCTGCAAGGCCCGGGGGCGGCGTCCCTTCCGCCGTGCGCGCCGTCCCGCGGCCGCCTCATGCAGGCGCCGTTCTCGACCAAGGGGAGATGAATGAGATGAGAACCTTTGAGCTGTCCATCTGCGCCCTCCTGCTCGCCGCAGGCGGAGGCTGGGCGATCTGGCTCACCACCGGCTACAGGCCGAACGACCTCGCCGCCGCCGCTCTCGCGCTCGCGGCTGCGGCGTCGCTCGCGGCCTACTACGTGACCGGACGCGAGCGCTCCGGAGGCTGGATCCGCTTCGGCCTCTACAGCGCGGGCCTCTCGGTCTCCATCGCGTCGTTCTGGACCGGCATCGTGCGCCCCGTCGGGGCGGTCCAGTGGCCCGACGCCACCCTGGACTGGCTGCTCGGGCTGGAAGGGTCCGGGCTGGTCATGCTGGTGCTCCCGATCGCGGCCGTCCCGGTGCTGGCCCTGCTCTGGTGCGGGGCGGCTTTCCATCTGATCGGGCAGGCCGGCGGCGGTGGGCGCCGACGGCGCGCGAAGTCCGACCTCCACGGCAGGGCCGCGCTGCTGGACCGGCGCTCCATGCGCAAGCTGGCGAAACGCCGGGGCATCCTGCTCGGCCAGTGGGGCGAGCGAAAGAACGCGCCCCTGATCGGCTGGTCCCTGGAGGGCTCGGCCATCACCGTCGCGCCGCCCCGCGCCGGAAAGGGCGCACTCATCGCCCTAAACCTGCTCGCGCCCGAGGGCCGCGGCTTCGACGGCTCCACCGTCACCATCGACCCGCGCGGCGAGCTCTATTGCATCGCCGCGCGCCGCCGCCGGGAGATGGGCCGGCGGACCGTGCTCATCGACCCCTTCGGGGTGGTGAGGAAGCACAGGGAGGATTTCGGGGGGTGCCTGGTGCCGGAGGTGATCAGCTCCACCTACAACCCGCTCTCGTTCATCCGCGAGGACGAAGGCCTCGCTGTGCGCGACATCAACGTGCTGCTCGACGCTCTTCTGACCCCGCCCCGTCCGGGCGCTCCCGAGAACAGCCGGCACTTCTACGAGTCCGCCCGCGCCATCGTCGCGGGATACATGGCCTGGGTGCGCTTCCGCGAGCCGCCCGAGTTCCAGACCCTGGGCATGGTGCATCGCCTGCTCTCCATGGGGCCGGGCGAGCGGGAGGAGTTCGCCGAGCTGGTCCGCAGAACGGAGCGCTTCGCCGGCGGTCTGACCCATATCGCCGTCGAGCGCCAGGCGCAGGTGGGCAAGGAGGAAGGCGGGTCCAACTTCAGCACCATCGCCAACCAGCTCTCCTTCCTCAACTATCCGGAGCTGCTCGAACACACCTCCAAGCAGAGGGGCTTCAACCCGCTGATGCTGGCAGACGGCGACATCGATCTCTTCGTCGTGGTGCCGGAGGAGACCGTCGAGCACGTCAAGGGCTGGCTCCGCCTCTGGGTCGCCATTCCCAACGCCGTCGCGGGCATCAGGCCGCTCGAGCGCGACATGCTGATCGTCATCGACGAGATGCCGAGGCTCGGATACCTCAAGCCGGTGATGGACGGCTATACCATGGCCGCCGGCAAGGGGGTGCACTTCTGGTGCTTCGCCCAGTCGATCTCGGCGCTGGATTCGACCTGGGGCAGGGAGCACCGCAAGACGCTGCTGGACCTCGCCGAGGTCGTCCAGATCCTCGGCTTCCCGCGCACCGACGCAGAAGGCGCGGAGGAGATGTCCAAGGCCATCGGCACCGCCACCTTCGAGGGCCGGACCGAGAGCCGCTCGGGCAGCGTCTCGGACAGCCGCGTGGTCGCCGGCAACACCCAGTGGCAGGCCGGAGAATCCTTCAGTCTGGTGCGCGAGCGGCTGGTGACGCCCGACGAGCTGATGACGCTGGCGCCGGACCGGCAGTACGTAATCGGTGCGGCGAAGGACATCAAGCGCGACGCGCTTCATCTCCACCACGCGCACTACTGGGAGCGGCCGGACACGCGCTTCCTGGCCGACCCCAACCCGTACGTTCTGCGCAAGGAGATGGCGGCGGCCAACGCCGCTGCGGGCGGCGGAACGCGCCGGCCGACGACGATCATGGGAGGTGCGGAATGACTGCCAGGAGGCCCAAGATGCCGGTTGGCATCGACCTGGATGATGACCATGAGGAGACACGGCCCGTCAACGGGCAGCGGCACGAGCCGTGGAACGAATCCCGCGGCGGCGAGCCGGCGGGGGATGAGTCGGCAGGCGCGGGCGGCGCGCCTGCCGGCGACGGCCCGGCCCCGCCGGCGCCCGATGCCGGGGCTGACCCCGCTCCGGCGGAGAAGCGCGGTGGCGTTGCGCGGGCAGACGGCGAAAGCTGGCTCTTCGCGCGCTATGTCGCGGAAAAGATCGCCGAGTACGAAGGACGTGGAGAGGAACTGCCACAGCCAGCGCAGGAAGACGCGGTCGAGCCGGCCGAACCGCACGGCGGGGGCGCTGCCGAGACAGGAGAGGAGCCCGAGCGATTGCCGGACGAGGCTCGCGAGCCCCGGGACGCGGCGATGAGCGCGGCTGCGGAACTCGCGGCCGCGCTCCGCGCCTTCAAGGCCGACTTCGTGCATTGGGCCGATAACGAAAGGCGCCGGCGCCGGCGCTGGGCGGGTCTCGCGATGGCAGCGGGCTTCCCCGCCTGCGTCCTTCTCGGCCTGCTGGTCCAGGTGCAGTTCGAGGTCATCCCCCTGCACGACCCCACACAAGGCTGGGGTGAGCACGTCTGGAACACATACGGACGGACCATCGTCGATTGCGAGCACGAGGCCATGCGGACGGACACGGTTGTCGAATGTCCGCTGACGGTGGGTCGGCCGTGACTGCGGTGGAGAGAAGGCGGCGGGAAATGCGAACCCCGCCGCAACGAAACGGGAGGAGACGGGCGATGAGCACCGGCATGGTGCGCGAGCTGATGCGCCGCGAGGAGGTCGAGGAGCGCTTCAGCGTCTCGCGAAGCTGGATCTATTGCGAGATGCGCGCCGGGCGCTTCCCGGAGCCGGTGAAGATCGGCAAGCGCAGCGTGAGATGGCGGGTGGTGGACCTCGACGAGTGGGCTGCCGGCAGGCCCGTCGCGCACGGAGACAACAGCGACCGCTGATCGCCACCGGCGCTCGGCGCCGTCAGGCTCCGACCCGGGGCACTCGCATGTTCAAGGGAAACAGCGTCGGCACCGCCGCCGTCTCATGCGCGACGGCAGGTAACCGCTTGCTCAGACCGGGGAAGTCCGAACCGGGGGAGGCAGGAAACAACGTCTTCGGCGAGAGCCGCAGTTCAGGATCCGGCGAAGTGTCCCGCCGTCCGCATATGGGTGGTCCCTGCGACCGGTCGGACGCGGTCAGCGGCGGCGGCTGCCGGGCGTGGTGGCGCACCCATGAGGCCGCAGCCTAGTAGATGCCGAACGGGAAATAGCGGGCGTTGATCCGCTCGTAAGTGCCGTTCGCGAGGATGGCCTGCGGCGCGCCGTTCAGGCGCTGCAGAAGGGAAGCGTCCTCATGGCGCACCGCGATGCCGATCCCTTCGTCCAGCCGGTATCCCTCGCCGGCGAACGCGAAGCCGGCGCCCTCCGGACTCCGAAGCCAGGCGTATGAGCCCAGGCCGTCGCCGAACATCGCATCCAGGTGGCCCGCAACGAGGTCCGCGAATACGTCGCGGTGCAATACGGTTCGACTCCCGCAGCGACGGTATCGCGATCGGGCCATGTTCGTTGTGACGTGAACTCCTGTGTCGTGAACTCCTGGTGGCACCTAGCGAGCTTCTTGGTTACCCTAACGAATGCCGAGCGCCACGTTTGACGCCTACGCAGCCGCAAAGTCGCTCCGCGAGGCGGGTTTCGACGAAGCTCAAGCAGAGGCCGCCGTTGGGATGGTACGCGATGCTGTTACAGAAGGAGTCGCCACCAAAGCCGATCTGAAAGCCGAGATAGCCGGCCTTGAATCCCGGATAACGTGGCGGATTGTGGCTGTCGCCCTAGCCAACGCGGGTCTCACCGTTGCCTTGCTCAAGTTGCTGTAGCCCTTGACCGACAAAGCTTTCTGCCCGTTGCCATCAGGGCTGGCTCGCCTGAACCGACATCCGCATTCGCAAGCGCTGCAGCGTACAACACCACGCCACTTTCGCCGTTAAGGTTAGCATTATCGCACCATTTTGGGTACTTCCCTTGATTAGATGAAAAGGAGTGTCTCATGATTATTCGCATATGTATAGTCGCGATAATGATGGTGTCAATGAGTAACACATCACTTGCTGGAACATGCTCTTGCGCACCCGAAATCAATAACGCGAGTGCTGAAGTCTCTAGCAGTTGTAGTAAGCTTTGGAGCAGCGGTCACTGTACGCTGAAGGAGTCATATACGGCAACCACACAATTGCGTCTGCAATTCGGAAGCAATCCTTACGATGGCATTTCTGAACTACAGCGTGCGCTTGAACAAATTTTCGACAATCAGACCTGGAACTTATACACATTTGAACCGACCGAATTAGCTATGGACTTTATGGAATACGAGTATATTGATCGTGCGCAGAACAACTGCGGTTCCCGTACGTTTGTCGAGAATACACACCTGGTGATGATATTGTTAAACCCGCTACTCACGATTGAGGACGATAACAGCATAGCTCTACTGTTGGAGCCCTCTATCGTTTCATCGCTCATTAATGCTGTGCTTCAGCATGAAGTTGCAGACAAGGTATGCACGGCGTCTGATATCAGCGTGGTGGACATCCCACAACTGAAGTTACTCTTTGGTCATGGCTGCATCGGGCACGGCAACAGAGAGAGATATTTTGTTACAAATCTCGGGGGATTCAGTGACTGCCTGCGGCAGATAGAATTCTGACGAGCTGCTACCGTGGCCGGTGACAGGAAGAGCGAGAGCGCTACGTGCGCGGCCAAGACCGATATCGGACCAAGGCAGGCATTCTCGAAGAGCACAAGTCAAACGGTTTGGATTTGCGCAGTTCTATTTGCGCTGCTTGTTCTATGGATCTATGTGGTCGGCGCACCGCCCCAAACGGTAGAGGCGATGCTAGCAGATGTCCTGCTTGGCGCGCTTGTCGCCGTATTCGGCATTGGGGTCGTGGGCGGTACGATCGAATGGAAGAGCAGTGTACGTGGTATCGGTAAACTTAAAGTGACGGGAGGACTTGCAATCATCATACTTGTCGGTTTCCAGTTCCGTCCAATTTATTCCGTCACCGAACAAATACCTTATCAGGAACATTTTAGACTTAGCGGACAGGAAACAATCGGAGCAATATTAGAGTTGTACGAACACCAATATAGTACTAACGTAGAAGGCGCGATAGATCTCAAGATTCCAAACGATGCTCGAGAGGAGATTATGAGATTTCGCACTGCGCCAGTTGGAACGGAAATTGTCTTTAGCGCCAATTGGGGATTTTGGCCACGAAATCCTAAGTTGCGTGTTCTTGATCAGATAGAGGATCGACAGAATTGTCTTTCGTTTGTGGAAGACGACAAGAATGTTATTGCTAAGCTAGACCGTGCTAGCGTCATACGAGCGAGAAATGGAGGAATCAACGTATATCTTTGCGAGAATTGAGGCCGGTTAGCTAATCTCAATGCATGACACTTAGACGTAACCTCAGACTTCCCGACAGTATAACTCTCGCACCGCGAGCCGAGATGCACCGAAGCAAATTGGATTAGATGTGGCGTTCGCGGCTATTGGCAAGATTGGCGGAGGTCGTGGCCAGTATCACTGGCCTTTTAGTTGCGCAAAGCCTACGGTACCGATTGAACAAGTTTTCTGCCAAACAACCGGTCCTTTGCAACGCCTTCACCCGGTGAGACCCAACGTTGTCGATGTGTCTGGTGATTCGCTGGTCAGGAACGCCACGAAGCTCCTTTACGTGTTGGGTTGGTGAATGTTTTTCGGAACTTCCTAGTTTGGAGTCTTGATGTTATCCCAAATCCGGCATTTGAGCGCGGCCTGGATCACGGGAATCGCTTGTAGACTGGGGGCATGAGCGAATCGAGAGAGGCCCTTGAGGGTCACCCTGCGGGTGATGGTCCCAGCGCTGTGCGGGAGGTCGCCCGAGAGGCCGTGAAGCTGGACACCTTCGGCGGCACGGTTCATGTCGAATGGGATCCGGACGCGGCGGCGACGCCGTTGGGTCACCTGGCCTTCTTCGCGGAATACCTGAAGGTGAGCGGCCGCTTCGACGCGCTGGTGGCGGACTGTCCGCTGCACTACACGAGCCCGAACGCGCCGTCTAAGCGGGACGTGCTGGGGACGGTGCTTCTGTCGGTCCTCGCGGGGCAGTGGCGCTATGCGCACATCACCGCGCTGCGCGGCGACGGGGTCAATCCGTCGCTGCTGGGCATGACCAAGGTGGCGAGCGAGGACTCCGTTCGGCGCGGTCTGGAGCGGATCGGGGCGGAGGATGGCGCGTCCTGGCTTCGAAGCCATCTTGACGACACGGTGCGGCCTTTGCTGAGCGAGCCGTGGGTTCTGGATTGCGACACCACGATCAAGCCGCTCTACGGCCACCAGGAGGGGGCGGTGGCGAGCTACAACCCGAAGAAGCCGGGTCGTCCCTCGCACGCCTACCACGCGTTTCTGATGGCGGGCACGCGCCTTGTTCTGGAGGTCGACGTTGCGCCGGGCAACCGCCACCGCTCGAAGAGCGCGGCGCCCTCGCTGTGGGCCCTGCTTGAGCGCCTCGGCCGTGAGCACTGGCCGCGGCTTGTCCGGGGCGACAAGGACTGGGGGAGCGAGGGCAACATGGCGTCGTGCGAGGGGGCGGGGCTGGACTATCTGTTCAAGCTGCGCCTGACGAAAGGCGCGCGCCGCCTTGCGGAGCGCCTGATGGGGCGTGACGGATGGGAGGACGCGGGCCAGGGCTGGTGGGGTATCGAGGCCGAGCTTCGTCTGCAGGGCTGGAGCCGGACGCGCCGCGTCGTTGTGCTGCGCCGGCGGCTTCCCGGGACTGTGTGTTGATGACGGCCAGGGCGATCTGTTCTGGGCCGACGCGCAGCCTGGCACCAGGGTATGGGAGTTCGCGGTTCTGGCGACATCGCTGAATCTTGAGGTTCGCTCGATCGCCCAGCTCTATCGGGATCGGGCTGACGCGGAGAACGCCTTCGACGAGTTGAAGAACCAGTGGGGCTGGGGCGGCTTCACCACGCGGGACTTGAAGCGCTGCCAGCACATGGCCCGTCTGATCGCGCTAACCTACAACTGGTGGAGCCTGTTCGTGCGGCTGGCCGATCCCGATCGCCACCGCGAGGCGATCACCAGCCGGCGGCTTCTGCTGCACGGGATTGCGCGTCGGACCCAGCATGCCGGTCAGACCCAACTTCAACAGTAGACGCCTGATTTGGGGCGGGGCCTGTCGAGCAAGTCATTGAAATAGCTCAATATCGTGAGTCCTGGTCGGGCATTCTCCAAAAGTGTAGTGAAAACATTTTCTCGGTTATGGCCTATATGACTTGATATCGGCGCTGACTCCGTAGACAACATCACAATGTTCGTCTGCGAAAAGGTCGCCCGAGGGCACCGCTATCTCTATCTCGTCGAGAGCGTGCGCGAAGGCAAGCGGGTCCGCCAGCGCACGATCCGCGCGCTGGGCCGCAAGGACGTTCTCCAGGCCAGCGGCCAGCTCGATCGGCTGATCGCCTCTTTCGCGCGCCACTCCGAGCGCTCCATGGTGCTTTCCGACATGGAGGCCGGGCGTCTCGCCTGCATCCGTATTGGCGGGCCCCTTCTGTTCGGGCGGCTCTGGGAGCGTCTAGACCTTGGCGAGGTCCTGAACGAGCTCGTGAGCGGCCGCGGCTTCGAGTTCACCCTCGAGCGGGCCGTCTTCGTCAGCGTCCTGCACCGCCTGTTCGTCTCCGGCTCGGGCCGTTCGTGCGAGAAGTGGATGGGCGACTACGCCATCCCCGGCGCGGCCGGTTTGCGCCTGCACCACCTCTATCGGGCGATGGCCTGGTTGGGCGAGGAACTCGAGCCGGCCGGAGACGGCGACCTCGCGCCGCGTTGCGTGAAAGACGAGATCGAGGAACGTCTGTTCGAGCGTCGGCGTGACCTGTTCACCGATCTGTCGCTGGTCTTCATGGACACCACCACCTTGTCGTTCCACGGTGCAGGCGGGGAGAGCCTGGGGGCGCACGGCCATTCCAAGGACCACCGGCCGGACCTTCGGCAGATGGTTCTGGCAGTGGTCCTCGATGGCGAAGGCCGCCCGGTGTGCACCGAGATGCTGGCCGGGAACACTGCTGACATGACGGTGCTGTTGCCTGTGGTCGACCGTCTGCGCAAACGCTTCGGCATCGGCCGGGTCTGCGTTGTGGCGGACCGGGGTATGATCTCGGCGGCGACGATCGCGGCGCTTGAGGAGCGCGGCCTGGACTACATCCTTGGCGCGCGCGAGCGGGGCACGGCGGTGATCCGCGAGATCGTGCTGAAGAACGAGAGGCCGTTTGTGCCGCTTCTTCTCGAACGCGGGCGCAGCGACACTCAGCTCTTCGTCAAGCAGGTGACGGTCCATGGCGCGCGCTACATCGTATGCCGCAACGAGGCGGAGGCCGAGAAGGACCGAGCCGACCGCCATGCGATCGTCGCCACCCTGGAGAAGCGGCTCTCGGGCGGCGACAAGGCGCTGGTCGGCAACGCCGGCTACCGCCGCTATCTGCGCAGGACCGGCGCCGGAAAGGCGTTCGAGATCGACGCCGGCAAGCTCGCCGAGGAGGCCCGCTTCGACGGCATCTTCGTGCTGCGGACCAACGCCACAATGACGCCGCTCAATGCGGTGCTGAGATACAGGGAGCTGCTCCTGGTCGAGGATCTGTTCAGGCGGGCGAAGGTGCAGCTGCGCACGCGGCCGATCTACCACTCCTGCGACGCGGCGATCCGGGGCCATGTCTTCTGCTCCTTCCTGGCGCTGGTGCTGCAGAAGGAGCTGGCCGACCTCTGCCGGTCCCACGAGGTCAGCGTCGAATGGGACGATCTGATCCGGGATCTCGACCGCCTGCAGGAGGCGACCATCGAGAAGGATGGCAAGCGCGTCACCACGCGCACCTACGTCGAAGGGCAGGTCGGGCGCGTCTTCCAGGCCGCAGGCGTCGCCTTGCCGCCCAACTGGCGCGAACACCCCGTCTGACCCTTCACATCCCTGAAATGTAGTGGAGACACCCGGCAGCGCCGGCGTAATCTGCTGTTTCTACGAATACTTTGGAATCACACTGTTGAAGTTGGGTCAGACGCGGCTGACGGTGACGTCGAGCCACGGGCGTCGGCGGGGGGCGGAGGTCGCGGCCTTGCGGCGGATCAGCGGCTTCTTCCGTAGCCTGATGCGAAGTGCGGGGCAGTTGAGCGCCGAGGATCGCTGGCGCCGGATCCTGGCGGAAGCGCTGAAGAAGTACCTGCGTGGCCGACAGCCCGGCCGACAGCCCTGGCTGCCGCCGCCTCGACCCGCGCTCGCGGGCTGAAATCGACCCCGAAAACCCGCCGCCCACAGCCGGCAACTGCCGGATTTAGGGTTATTCATCCGGGCGGCTACGGTGAGCGCGACAGGCCTGTGCAAGTTGCCCGCTCGCCCATGCCCCGCTAGACTCCGTCCTTGATGCACTTCGGGCCGGACCCGGCAAGGTCCGGCCCGAAGCTCCTACCACAAGGTTTCGAGGCCGATGGGTGGGGGAAGCGCGCTGGAACCAACCTAGATCGCGACCGTGCCAGCGTCAATCGGCCTCCGCCACAGGGAGGTCGCCATGACCCACAAACTAGCCAGGACGATGATCGCAGCGCTCGCAGTGGGCGGGCTGGTTCTGATCGTGACGTTAGCGGCGGCGCAAGAGCGTCAGTTTCCCAAATTTCTAGAGGATGACTGCGTCCGAAACTCCGACCTTCTTGCAATACTAAAATCTGGGGGAGTAAACGCTTGGGGAGAGGTGGGGGGCTGGACACCGGACGAACTTGAAGAGCGGTATGAAGCAGCGGCCTGTGATTGCACCGATCTCCGCTCTTCAATCGCCTATATTGAAGACCATTATGAACGTCGAGATTTTAGAGGTATAGACTTTGGTGATGTGGATGTTGACAAATACCATATTGAACTGATTGATCTGACCCGGCGCAAGTTCAATCAGCAATGTGATGAATGGTTAGCGGCGCAGGCGTGCATCATTGCCGGGGAATACGGCGGGAAAACCATGGGTTTAGGAGCGAGACCGCTAGAGGGCGACGCGGACTCTCGCATATTTGCCTTCGTGGATGAGGCGGCCGTCAAGGCGGCACAGTCCTTCGTGAAGGAACTCAACAAGCTTGATCACGAGGGAGACCTGCCGTCCCAATGGGAACTGCGCTGCGAGCAATGAGTGACGGCATCACCCCGATGTTTCTATTCAACCAAGGGAGAGGGAGACATGAAACTGGTCTTGGAACAGCCAATTCGGGACGACGATTTAGACCGCATCAAGTCCGAGCTTCATGATGCGGCCAATGCAGTCAGCACTTCCAATCGAGTGAAGATTATAGAGATTGGTTCGTGCTGGATTGGTCTCGAAGATGGGATGCTGAAAGCGACGTGCGAGTTCGACTGACCCGCCCCGCGCTCATCAGGGAGGGGGCGGCGGGAACCGCCGCCCCCCTTTCTCGCTGTCAGTCATCGCCCAGGTTCATCTCGTACTGGTCGTTCAGGACGGGTAAGGCCCGCTTGAAACTGCGCTGGAACTGGTCCCAATTCGCGGCCGCGCGCACGAGCGCGACCACCGCCGCGAGGTGTTCCTTGAGCCTCGGGTGCCCTAGGTCCGGCTTGAACCACTGGTGATGCTTGTCCTTCCGGTTTCCCTTGGGCAAGGTCGGGTTCTTCTTCTGCAACTCCTCCAGCACCCCCGGCGCGATCCGCGCGTACACGATGTCATTGGTGTAGTGGCCGATGATCGAAGGGCGCTTCACGCGATCGACGCGACGTGGCTGTGATACCCGTGACCACGAAGCAACAAAACGGCTCCTCACAAATTGAAGCGAAAGCGAATGACGGCTTCAAAGATGCCCTGTCGGTCCTCGGCCAGTTCGAATTCGCTGGTGAGTGAAAAGTCGGCGAGCAGCAGGCGGGCACGAAAGCCGGTCTTGGCAAGTTTTTCGCCACCGGTCTCGCGGCGCGGAGACTGGCTGACGGGTTCGCGGCCAAGCTGGGAGCACAAGACCGCTCCGGGGTGTCGATTCTTCCTTCGAGCGTGATCGTGCCCGAGAACGGGACCACGGCCTACGAAGTAAGGCTAGACTCCAAGCCGTCAGCAGCCGTTACGGTCAACGTGGTGCGTGCTATCGGTGGGAGCCACGATACGGATATTACGGTGAGTTCGGGTTCCAGCTTAACGTTTACGGAATCGAACTGGAGGCAAGCTCAGAGCGTCACCATCTCAGCATCGGAGGATGACGATCGCGACGACGGTACCGCAACCATGCTGCACACTGCGAGTAGCTGGGACCCCGATTATGATGGGCTTGTTGCAGAGATTACGGTAACGGAGGCTGACAACGATTGATGATGTCAGCCCGTCCTGGGTAGCCGGCTCATGGGAGTACGAACATGAATGACGTTCTTCGCACTGTGGCTGCTCGTCACGGTCCCAAGCCGTTGGGCCAAGTTCAGATAGTGCCGGCCGAGCCGGACGGCTGGCCAGTACTGTCTTGGTCATCTACACGACAGACCCCATCTACACCTCCGACACCACCTAGTCCTAGCACACCATCGACCCCCAGCACGCCATCCACGCCATCCACACCTACGACACCGCCCTCGCCACCGGAACGCCCCACACCAGATAGGTCCAGATCGCCCAAGACCGATCCTGATTCAGTTTCGACGACAGCTTCCGAACGCAGTGTCACACGCCAACGCTTCGGCGCGCCAAGTCCAAATTGACCGGTGCGTGGGCCGATGTCAGTATCCGACATGATCGGACATGGCGAGATTGCACGATGCCGAACGTTCACTTGACCGACCAGATGCATCGCTACGCCCAAGGGCAGGTCGATGCTGGCGCCTACGCCAACCTGAGCGAGGTCGTGCGCGCCGGTCTGCGGCTGCTTATGGAGCGCGACGGCGCGCGGCAATTCTACGCGCTGAAGGGAGAGTTGGAGGCGGCCGTACGGGAAGCGGAAGCCGGCGGGTTCGAGGAGTTCGACCCCGTGGCCTACGAACCAGGCGTGGAATCGAGATAGCCGCCGCGCCATGTCGATCCGGCTGTCGCGTCGGGCACGTCGCGATCTGGACGAGATTCGGCGCTATACGGTCGAGACTTGGGGCCGTGAACAGTGGCTCACCTACTACGAAGGGCTGGTGCGGACGTTCGAACGGATCGCGGCCAACCCTGATGGCGGTCGCGATCGGAGTCTGTTCGCGCCCGGACTGCGCTCCCTGACCTATCGGCGGCACGAGGTATTCTTCGCCCGGATTGCCGCCGCGGACGATGCGCCGGTGGTTCTTCGCATTGTCCATCAGCGCCGTAACCTTCCCGCGCTTGTCTATTTCGAGGATATCGGCGGCTGAGTTCGTCTCTGTCTCGTCACTCCGGCCCTTCGTCCATCGTCTCGCGCATCGTGCTGCGGGCGCCCTCGACGATCTCGTCGAGTTCCTTCCCGCGCTCGGCGTCGAGCATTTCCTCCCGGTTGATCGTCGCCAGCACGTAGACGGCGCGGTAGGTCGCCTCGATCAGCGCGAGGTGGCCGCGACGGCTGGCCCGTCGCCATGCTCGGCTTCTCCACCGCCGCCTGGAAGCTCGCTCCGCGCGACACCTTCATCGGATGGACGCCGGAGATGCGCGAGAAGAATCTCCCCCTGGTGGTCGACAACCCGCGCTTCCTCATCCTGCCCTGGGTCGAGATCCCGAACCTGGGTTCCCACATCCTCGCCATCGTGCGTCGCCGCCTGCCCGAGGACTGGACCGAGCGCTACAAGACCACGCCCGTGCTGATCGAGACCTTCGTCGAGACCCCGCGTTACACTGGCGCCGTCTGCAAGGCCCCGGATGGACCCGTGTCGGAACCACTCAAGGCCGCGGGCGCTATGACACGCATATGAAGCGGGACAAGCCCAGGAAGGACATCTGGCTGCGGCCGCTCAGGCGAGACTGGAAGCGAACGCTCAATCGATGAAATCTCCAACCCTGCAAAATCTGGCCGCATTTGACCGCAGTTCTGAATTTATCTGACCGCGATTCTGATTTTATTTGACCGCCGTTCTGGCGACATCTGACCGCGATTCCGGCGGGACTTGACCGTCGGAGGCCGGGTCCGAGGCCCGGTCCGATCGCCCTGCGGGCGCCACCGACATCCATGTTTCCGGACGCGCCGATCCTCTCCCGGCTCAGCCTCATCGATCCACCGATCGACTCGAGGAGGCGGGCCCCCAATGAAGAGGATCGACACCATGAGCATCAGGGACATCCTTCGGCACCATCACGACCTGGGCTTGCCCCGGGCGGAGATCGCTGTGGCCGTGAGCGTGAGTGCGGGCACGGTATCGAACGTTCTGGAGCGCGCGCAGGCGGCGGGTCTGTCGTGGCCGTTGCCGTCCGATCTCGACGATGACGGGCTGCGCGCGCGCCTGTATCCGCCGGCGCCGCGCGAGAGCGGATATGCGCAGCCGGACTGGGATGATGTGCTCCGTGAGCTTCGAGCCAAGCGCAAGCGGCGCCGGGTGCGCGCGACACGGCGCACGCTCTGGGAGGAGTACCGCGACGAGGCCCAGGCCCAGGGCGGGAAGGCGTACAGCTACAGCCAGTTCTGCGCGCGCCTGAAGGCGCACCAGGGCAGCTGCGGCGGCTCGGCGCAGATGCACTTCGACTACGAGCCCGGGCTGTACGGGATGGCGGACTTCTCCGGCAAGACGCTGGCCCTTCGCACCGGACGCGGCGAGACCGACGTTGAGATCTTCGTCGCGGTCCTGGCGCATTCCAACCTGATCTACGCCGAGGCGGTCCCCGACCAGACGGTGCGCCACTGGACGATGGCCCACCGGCGCGCGCTCGAGTACTTCGGCGGCAGCCCCCGCCGGTGGATCATCGACAACCTCAAATCAGGCGTGGACGATCCCGACCGCGACGATATCCGGCTCAACCCCTCCTACCGGGAGTTCGCGCGCCACTACGAGATCGCGGTGCTGCCAGCGCGCAAGTACCGGGCCACCGACAAGGGGCTGGTCGAGAGCTGCGTCAAGGCCGTCCAGACGCGCATCCTGCTGACGCTGCGCCACCAGACCTTCTTCTCCCTCGACACCATGAACGCGGCTATCCGCCGCGAGCTCGACCGCCTCAACGATGCCCCCATGGCCAAGTACGGCGAGAGCCGCCGCGCGCTCTTCGAGGCGAGCGAGCGGGCGGCCCTGACCGCGCTGCCGGCTCGCCCCTGGGAGTGGGGAGATTGGATCGAGCGCAAGGTCGGACAGAACTGTCACATCCGCTTCGAGAAGAATCACTACTCCGCTCCGGAGCGCTACATCGGCCGCCAGGTCGACGTCCGCGTCAGCGAACGCATGGTCGAGGTGTTCCTCGAGCGCGAGGGCGAGCGCATCGCCGTCCACCGCCGCAAGAGCGGGCGCAACCAGTACGCCACCACCCCCGAGCACATGCCCGAGCACCACCGGGCGGTCTGCGATATCCGCCGCCCCGACTACGGCGACATCCTGCTCGGCCAGGCGCGTCGCATCGGAGCCAATGCCCTGGCCTGGGCCGAGCGGTGCTACGCCTCGCGCGACTTCCCGGAACAGGCCTTCGCCACCGTAAAGGGCATGATCCGCCTCGCCGACGATCACGGTGCCGAGCGCCTCGACGCAGTCTGTGCCGAGGCCCTCGACCTCAACCGCCTCGCCTCGGGCTTCCTCAGGGAGCGTCTCAAGAACGGCGACGGCGAGCCCGGTCCGCCGCGCCCCGAGCACGACGAGACCATCCCCAGCCACGGCAACATCCGCGGTGGCGAGTACTACGGAAACAACGGAGGAGCGACACCATGACCCTGCGACAACCCAACATCGACCGCCTGCTGCAGCTCGGTCTCAGCGGCATGGCCGAGGCCCTGGAGGAACAGCGCGACATCGCCGACGTCGACCAGCTCGGCTTCGACGACCGCCTCGCCCTGATGATCGAGCGCGAGGCCGAGCACCGCGATCACAAGAGCTATCTCGGCCATCTGCGCCAGGCCCAACTGCGCATCCGCGCCGACGTCCAGGACGTCGACTGCCGCGCAGGGCGTGGCATCGCCCGGACCACGCTCACCCAGCTCGCCGCCGGCGACTGGATCCGCCAGGGCCACAATCTGATCCTGGGTGGGCCAACGGGATCGGGAAAGACGTTTGTCGCTTGCGCGCTCGCCCACCAGGCCTGCCGCCAGCACCAGTCCGTCCTCTATCGCCGCGTGCCCGAGCTGGTCGCTGCCCTCATCCGCGCCCGCGACAAAGGCACGCTCGAGCGCTTGATGGGCCGCCTGGGCAGGGTCTCGCTGCTGGTCCTCGATGACTGGGGGCTGCAGGGCTTCTCGGCCGAGGGCCGGCGCGACCTGCTCGAGATCGTCGAGGCGCGCCACGGACGCAAGTCCATCCTCATCGCCAGCCAGATCCCCGTGGACGGCTGGCCGAAGGTGATCGGAGAGCCAACCATCGCGGACGCGGTCCTCGACCGCATCGTTCACAACGCCTATCGCATCGAGCTCAAGGGAGAGTCCCAGCGCAAGCGCAACAAGCCCCCGCCACTCGACGGCGGCGGCAACAGAGCCCCGGCCTGAAGGCCGGGGTCCATGGGCGCCTGCGGCGCCTTCCGGGTTGCAAGGGTGGAGGTGCGCGGCGGCATGCTGTGTGTGAGAGCTTGCCGCCGCGCCCCGCAGGCCGTTTGCATGCCAAAGAGGCCTCGCATACGCTCGGCTCGGGCTGGCCAAAGGCCAGCCCCCAACATCACCAAGGGGAGGGGCACACCGCCAAATCCGGGAGAGACAGCGCGCTGGCGCGCGCCCGCAGCACGGTCAAGTGTTGCCAGAACCCCGGTCAAATAAAATCAGAACCCCGGTCAGATAGAATCAGAACCGGCGGTCAAATGAACCGGAATCCGCACAACCCATCCCCCGACAACGAAGGCTTATTGCGCCAGGCTAAGCTCTGGAGAGGAGGATGCCATGAACTGAAACCTCTCGTCGCGGTCCAGCGGGTTCGACTCCCGCCCGGCAAAGGCGCAGCCCGCCAGCCGGAAGCGAGTCTTGCATGGCGTGCGGCAACGCCCGTCGTGAAGCGTAGACAGCAGGTGACGAAGCGGCGTGCAGCCTCGAAATCGGTCAAGCGATGACGCCTTCATTGTTAATCGTTGTGGGGGCAGTACCGGAAGCGCCGCTATAGGCGAGGCGCAACGGGTCGTCCGGGGTCGTGGATCGGCGCAGAGTCATGGGATGGATCGCCAGGGAACCTGGGAGATCCTGCTCTTGCCCGTGGGCAAGGACGCTGGAATGGGGACGGCCAGCGTAACCAATATAGACCCCGGCCCGCTGCCGGGCCTGCACGGCGGCGGGAGCGCCCGAGGCGGACACGAACTCGGCAGGCACCCGCGGAGCCGGCTGTCGAAACCAATAAGCCGAAGGCCATGTGGGGGCAGGAAGTCGTAGCGTCCTGATAGTACTGAGGAACCGAGTGCGTCAGTCGCGCACGCTCGGCTTTGTGGGGGGAGGGGCTCGGCAACGACCCCTCCTACCCGGCCATTGAAAGTTTGCCGGAACGCTTACCACCGTCGTAAACGTTCCGAGAGGCCGTGGAGCCGAGCGGCCCGCCGCTGCGCTTGGCGTCTGAATTGACGGATCTCTGCGCCGCTCGGCCGTCCGCCACCTCTGGTTGTCCGGATCGGCACGGCCTCTCAGAACGTTTACCCACCGTCGACATTCAAGCCGGCCGCCGCCATTCGATTCGCAATGAGGGAAAAAACGTGGGATGCAAACTGCCAGAAATGTGAAAAGCTGTGTTAAGTCAGCGTCCTAACGAGTATTCTTCGCGGAGCGAGCGCCCGGCGCCTGAGGGAAATGAATAAGTTGGGAGGTGGGAGCGAATCTTTTCGCCCCTAGTCTTCGGCCTTGTTGTAGTCCCAGGTGAGCCAGTCCTGCGGCGTGATGGTGACGATGGTGCGGCCCTCGGCCATTACCGGGTCCGCGTACTTCTCGGCATCCTCCGGGCCCAGCGCCTTCTTGAGGACCGCGACGGTCACTTCGCGGATCAGCGCGTCGTCCTGGGAGAGCGTGGCGTTGCCCCGGCACATGATCGCCCAGGCGCCGGCCGCGAGGCCCTGAGCGCCCTCGTCCACGCGGGGGTCGCGGTCGATCAGGATCGAGACGCGCGGGTCTTTCGCGAGGTTCTTGAGGTGGATGCGGCCCGCGCCGAGGGTGAGCCGGAAGACCTCGCCGGTCCAGTCGAACCAGATCGGCGTCAGATGAATCATCCCGTCCTCGCGATAGGTCGCGAGACGCGCCAGCGTGCCTGCCGCCAATCGCTCGTCGATCTCCTGCTTGGAAAGCGCATTCTCAGGGGTTGCCGTGGTCTTCGAGCTCATGGTTTCTCCCGCTGTCGCATGTTGCCGGCGGGCGGACGCCCGGCCGATGATGGGCGGCGATGATAACGGCCGGTCCGGGCGATCGGAAGGCGCCGCGATCCTTGCCGGCCGCCGGCCGATAGGCGAGGCTCGCGCCGGCCTCTGAAGGGATGGAGGAGAGACACGGGCATGGCATCGCCGCCGGACCGTCCGCGCGCTGACTACGGCAGCGCAGGCGTCGATACCGATGCCGTCGAGGCCGGGCTCGCAGGGCTGGTGCGGCACGTGCGCGGCACCCTGCCCACAAATGCCGAAGGCCTCGGCGCCATCAAGAGCATAATGGGCCATTTCGCGAGCGTGATCGATTTCGGCGGCGTGGGCGTCGCGGTCTGCACCGACGGGATCGGCACCAAGGCGCTGATCGCGCAGATGACCGGGCGCTACGACACGGTCGGCATCGACTGCGTGGCGATGAACGTCAACGACCTCGTCTGCGTCGGCGCGCAGCCGGTCACGCTGGTGGACTACATTGCCGTCGAGCGAGCGGAGCCCGCGATGCTCGAAGCCCTGGGCGCGGGCCTCGCCGAAGGCGCGCGGCGGGCCGGCGTCTCCATCGCGGGCGGAGAGATCGCCGCGATGCGCGACGTGATCAAGGGCGCGGTGCCGGGGGCCGGCTTCGATCTGGCGGCGACGGCCGTGGGCCGGGTCGCGCTCGACGCGGTCAACACAGGCGCCGCAGTGCAGCCGGGGGACAGCATCGTCGGCATCGCCAGCAGCGGCATCCACAGCAACGGACTGACGCTCGCCCGGCGGGTCTTTTTCGAGAGCGCAGGCCTCACCGTGGAAGACCGCGCCGAGGGCCTTGGCGAGACCGTGGGCGAGGCGCTGCTCCGCCCCACCCACATCTATGTCCGCGAGGCGCTGGACCTGCTGGCTAGCGAGGTGCCGGTGCACGCGCTGGCGCACATCACGGGCGACGGCTTCCTCAACCTGACCCGCATCGAGGCGAAGGTCGGCATGCGGCTCGATGCGCTGCCCATGCCGCCGCCGGTCTTCGCCGTGCTGCAGCGTCTGGGCGGGATCGAGGACGCGGAAATGTACCGGGTCTTTAACATGGGCATCGGCTTCTGCGCCATCGTGCCGCCCGCGCACGAGGCCCGTGCCATCGAGATCCTCTGCGGAGACGGCAAGGCGTGCCGGCGGATCGGGACGGTGGTGGAGGACGCGCAGGAGCGCGTCTGGATTAAGCAGGCTAGGCTGGTCGGCCGCGCCGGCGAAGGCTTCGTCAGAGAAGACGCCGCGCCGGCCTAATCCGCATTTCTTGGCGCGGTCGCCGCCTGCTCACGTGACCGCGTCGGGCGTCCCGGTCCTGTGCGCCACCCAGCTCTCGCCGGCCATGATCCCCGCGAGTGCCTCCACCGCATCCCATACATCGACGTAGCGCATGTAGAGGGGCGTGATGCCGAAGCGGAGGATATCCGGGCTGCGGAAGTCGGCGACGACGCCTGCGGCGCGCAGCGCCTTCGACACGGCGTAGGCTTCCGGGTGCCTGAAGGAGACCTGGCTGCCGCGCTTCTCCGGATCCCGCGGGCTCGCCAACGTGAACCCATGATGCGCGAGCCGGTCGTCCGCCAGGGCGATCAGCAGTTCGGACAGCGCCCGCGACTTCTGGACGACATCCCCCATCCCCAGGCCGTCGAAGCACGCGATGCCGTGCATGACGGCGCGGAGTGAGAGGATCGGCGGGGTGCCGACGAGGCACTTCTCGATGCCGTCCGCGGGGCGATAGCGGTCCTCGAAGCCGAACTGGTTGGCGTGGCTGAACCAGCCGGTCACCACGGGCTCGTGCGTCGCGATGATGTCCTGCGCCATGTAGATGTAGGCTGGCGCCCCCGGCCCGCCGTTCAGGAACTTGTAGGTGCAGCCGACGGCGTACTCGACGCCCCAGTCGTTGAGCGCCAGTGGCACCGCGCCGGCGGAATGGCTGAGATCCCAGATCACGGGAACGCCGTGCGCGTTGCAGTGCGCGGTGATCGCCGCCATGTCGTGGGCCGCACCCGTTCGAAAATTGACGTGGGTGAACAGGACCAGCGCGGTGTCACCGTCGATCGCGCCGACGATGGTCTCGGGCTCCGCCACCACCAGATCGAACCTCTCGCCGAACAGTTGGACGAGCCCCTCCAGGATGTAGACATCGGTTGGGAAGTTGCCGCGCTCGGTGACGACGGTACGTCGGCCCTTGCTCTGGCGCAGCAGCGAGGCCGCGAGCTTGAACAGGTTGACGGAGGTGGAGTCCGCGCAGACGACCTCGCCCTCAGAGGCGCCGATCAGCGGCGCGATAGCGTCGCCGACCTTGCGTGCGAGGAAGAACCAGTCGGCATCGAGCCAACTCTCGACGAGGCCGCGGCCCCACTCTTCCTGCACGACGCGGTCGATATCCGCGGCGGCGGTCTTCGGCAGTGCGCCGAGGGAGTTGCCGTTGAAGTAGAGCATCCCCTCCGGCAGCGAAAACCGCTCGCGGCAGTGGGCGAGCGGGCATGCCCGGTCCAGCCTCTCGCACGCCGCGCGGTCTACGGGACGGGCGCGGCGCCGCTCGGAAACCTGTGCATCCGTCCGCCCCGGTGGCGGCCCGTTCGAATCCGAAATTGATCTGCTCCACCTGCTCGTCCGTGAGCCCTCCATTGTGGCGGGAACTATCACCGCCTCAAGGGACACCAACCCAGTCGGTGCAGTCACGCGGAAACAACGATAGATTCTCTCCGATGAAACCGGCTTCAGACGGCGGCAGACCATGACGAAACGAAGCGGCCGCCGCGGCGGCGGACGCGCGGCGCGGCGCGCGGAGCGGACCGGCGGCGGTATCGAGCAGCTGCGCTACATCACGCGCGACATCCCCTCGGTCGGGCTGCTGACCGACGAGGGGCTGGCCCTGATCGAGGAGAACGCGGACACGATCCTGGAGGAGATCGGGATCGACTTTCGCGACGATGCGGAGGCGCTCGCGCTGTTCAAGGGTGCCGGCGCAGATATCGTGGGCGAGCGGGTGCGCTTTCCGCGCGGGCTGGCGCGCCATCTGGTCTCGACCACGCCCTCCACCTTCACGCAGCTCGCCCGCAACCCCGAGCGGTCGGTCGAGATGGGCGGCCGCAACACGGTCTTCGCGCCGGTCTACGGCCCGCCCTTCATCTTCGATATCGAGAAGGGGCGCCGCTACGCCCAGCTCGAGGATTTCCAGAACATCGTCAAGCTCGCCTACATGACGCCGGCGATGCACCACTCCGGCGGCACGGTGTGCGAGCCGGTGGACGTGCCCGTCAACAAGCGCCACCTCGACATGGTCTACGCGCACATGCGCTATTCCGACAAGCCGTTCATGGGCTCGGTCACGCACCCCGAGCGCGCGGCGGATTCGGTGGAGATGGCGAAGATTCTCTTTGGTGCCGACGTCATCGACGCCAACCCCGTCATGGTCAGCCTGATCAACGCCAACTCGCCGATGACCTTCGACGCGACCATGCTGGGCGCGCTCAAGGTCTACGCCCGCGCCAACCAGGGCCTGCTGATCACCCCGTTCATCCTGGCGGGCGCGATGGCGCCGGTCTCGGTCGCGGGCACCATGGCGCAGACGCTGGCGGAAGCCATGGCCGGCATCGCGCTCGCCCAGCTCTGCCGGCCGGGAGCGCCGGTGATCTTCGGCAGCTTCCTCAGCTCCATGTCGATGCAGAGCGGCGCGCCGACCTTCGGCACGCCGGAGGCAACGCTCGCGATCTTCGGCCTCGCTGCGCTGGCGCGGCGGCTGGGCGTCCCCTTCCGCAGCGGCGGCGCGCTCACCGCCTCGAAGCTGCCGGATGCGCAAGCGGCTTACGAAAGTGCGAACACACTGCTGCCGACCGTGCTCGCCGGCACCAACTTCGTGCTCCACGGCGCGGGCTGGCTCGAAGGCGGGCTCGCCAGCGGCTACGAGAAGTTCGTCATGGATGCGGACCAGCTCGGCATGATGCAGGTGCTGGCGAACGGCTACGACCTCTCTGCCAACGGCCAGGCGCTGGATGCGATCCGGGAGGTCGGGCCCGGCAGCCACTTCCTCGGCTGCGCTCACACCCAGACGAACTTCGAGACCGCCTTCTACCGCTCCCCTGTCGCCGACAATTCGAGCTTCGAGCAGTGGCAGTCCGACGGCTCCAAGGACACGACACAGCGGGCGCACGGCCTGTTCAAGTCGATGCTGGCCGCCTATGAAGCGCCGCCCATCGACCCCGGCGTGGACGAGGCGCTCAAGGAGTTCATCGCGAAGAAAAAGGCCTCTATGCCCGACGCCTTCGCCTAAGCCCTTACCGCTTGCGGCGGCCAGTGCGGCGGCGGCCGGTGGGTGCCGGCGCTTGCTTCGCGGTGGGCAGGGTGACGGCTTGCGGCAGGTGGACGTAGTCCGCGGTGCCGTGGGGGATCGCCATGGCGTCCACGAAGTGGCGCTGAAACGCGGGCTCGACGGCGGTCTCCACCTTCTCGATCCCGCGCACCACGGTCTCGATCTCCGCGCGCGCCGCGCAATCGAGCAGCGCGATCAGCGCGCCCGTGCCGGCGGCGTTGCCTGCGGCGGAGACCTTCTCCAGCGGGCAGTCGGGGATCATACCGAGCACCATGGCATAGAGCGGGTCGATGTGGCTGCCGAAGGCGCCGGTGAGCACGATGCGGTCCACGCGCGCGATCTCGAAGCGATCCATCAGCAGCCGGGCGCCGGCCATGAGCGCCGCCTTGGCAAGCTGAATGGCGCGCACGTCGTTCTGATGGATGGCGATCGCAGGCTCGCCCGGATGGAGCAGGTAGCGGAAGGTGCGCGCGTCTTCGACGATGCGCTCGGTCGTGGCGCGCGCGGCGCCGGCGATGGTGCCGTCGGCCAGCAGGATGCCGGCAAGATACATCTCGGCCAGCGCCTCGATGATGCCGGAGCCGCAGATGCCGGTGACGCCGGTAGCGGCGGTGGCTTCCGCGAAGCCCTCCTCGTCCGACCAGAGGTCGCAGCCGATGACCTTGACCTTGGCCTCCAGGGTTTCGCGGTCGATGCGCACGCGCTCGATCGCGCCGGGGGCCGCACGCTGGCCGGCCTCGATCTGCGCGCCCTCGAACGCGGGCCCCGTGGGCGAGGAGGCGGCCAGCAACCGCTCTCTGTTGCCGAGAATGATCTCCGCATTGGTGCCGACATCGACGATCAACACCGTCTCGTCGGCCCGGTGCGGCGCCTCGGAGAGCACGACGCCCGCCGCATCGGCGCCGACATGGCCCGCAATGCAGGGCAGGACGTAGACGCGCGCGCCCGGATTGATGTCGAGGTCGATGCCGGCCGCCGCCAGGGTCAGACCGCCGGAGGCCGCGAGCGCGAAGGGCGCGCCGCCCAGCTCGGTCGGATCGATGCCGAGCAGCAGGTGGTGCATGATCGGGTTGCCGACGAAGGCCGCGTTCAGAATGTCGCTGCGCTCGACGCCCGCTTGCTCCGCCACCTCGCCGATCAGCGCGTTCACCGCGCCGCGCACGGCCTCGGTCAGCTCGGCCTCGCCGCCGGTATTCATCATGACGTAGGAGACCCGGCTCATCAGGTCCTCGCCGAAGCGGATCTGCGGGTTCATGCGCCCGGCCGACGCCGCGACGCTGCCGCTCGATATGTCGGCCAGATGACAGGCGATGGTGGTGGAGCCGATGTCGAAGGCCGCGCCATAGGCGCGTTCGTGGAAGCCGGGCCAGACCGCGACGATACGCGCGGCCCGGTGGACCGCGACCGTCGCCGACCATTCGCCGTCGCGGAGCGCGCGCTGCAGGCCCTGCAGGACGTGCAGGTCGGCGGTGAGGTTGTCCAGGCCCCACTGCTCGCAGAGCGCGTCGGTCAGGCGCTCGAAATCGCTGCGCGGATTGTGCATGTCGGGCTCGGCGACCTCGACGTAGTGCAGCCGGATCGCGGGATCGATGGTGTAGTCCCGCGCCTCGGCGCGCTTGCGCACGACCTGCTTGTGGACCTGGCTCTCGGGCGGCACGTCGATGACGACATCGCCCCGGATGTGGGCCGAGCAGCCCAGCCGGCGCCCGTCCGCGAGGCCGCGCCGGGTGGCGTAGCGGGCCTCCTTCTCGCCCGGTGGGCTCAGGTGATCGGGCGCGCTCTCGATCCCGAATTTGGCGAAGTGGCCGGAGCCGGCCTCGACCTGGCAGCGGCCACAGAGGCCCCGGCCCCCGCATACCGAATCGAGATCGACGCCGATGGCGCGCGCAGCGTCGAGGACCGACGTGCCGTGGGCGAAGCGCCCGCGCTTGCCGGAGGGCGTGAAGACGACGAACGCGGACTCGGTCATGCCGTCACGCGCTGACGGCGGCGCCCTCCCGCCGGCGCCGGCGCCCCTCGCGCCGACCGCGCCGGCCCTCGCCGCCGTTCGCGCCCGCCGGCTCGCGGAAGCGGCCGAGCCAGCGCGCGCAGTCGGGGTCGTTGCCGTTCATCATGTCTGCGGCCATGACCGCGGCGATCTCGGCCTCGTGCAGCGGGTTCATGATCGCGGAGGTCAACCCGGAGCGCGCGGCCATGCTGAGGAAGGCCGCGTTCACGCTCGGCCGGTTGGGCAGGCCGAAGCCGATATTCGACGCGCCGCAGGTGGAATTCACGCCGAGCTCCTCCTTGAGCCGGCGCATGATCGCGAAGGCCTGAACGCCCGCCTTGTTGATGGCGCCGATGGGCATGACCAGCGGGTCCACCACCACGTCCTCCTTGGGGATGCCGTGGTCCATGGCACGCTCGACGATCATCTTGGCGATGGCAAAGCGCTCGTCCGGGTCTTCGGAGATGCCGCTCTCGTCGTTGGAGATGGCGACGACGGCGCAGCCGTATTTCTTCACCAGCGGCAGCACCGATTCCAGCCGCTCCTCCTCGCCTGTGACCGAGTTGAGCAGCGGCTTGCCCTGGTAGACCTTCAGCCCCGCTTCCAGCGCTGCCACGATGGAGCTGTCGATGGAGAGCGGCACGTCCACCAGCGACTGCACCAGCCGGATGCACTCGGCGAGGATCTTGGGCTCGTCGGCGAGCGGCACGCCGGCGTTCACGTCCAGCATGTGCGCACCGGCGGCGACCTGGGCCAGCGCGTCCCTCTCCACCCGCGAATAGTCGCCCGCCGCCATCTCCGCCATCAGCAGCTTGCGGCCGGTCGGGTTGATCCGCTCGCCGATGATGCAGAAGGGCTCGTCGAAGCCGATCGCGACTTCCCTGGTGGCGGAACTGACGACGGTGCGTGTCATGGCGCTCCTGCTTCCTCGCCGGCGGTAGCGGCTGCTTCCATGAAGCCCGCGAGCTCGCCGTAGCCGACATGGCGATGGACGTAGCCGAGCCCCAGCCGCTCGGCCGCCACGCGGGCCTTGGCCTCCAGCGCCTCGTCGCGGACCTGGGAGATGTAGACGCAGTTGGTGTAGTTGCCGAAGTAGTCGTCGCGCAGCTCGGGCCAGCGGTCCAGCCCCAGGCCTTCGATAATCAGGCGATCGAAGTGGCGCACCATGTAGTCGGTCAGGAAGAACTGGGTGGGGTCGTCGTCGGTGATGGCGGCGAACGCCTCCTGGCCGGTGTAGAAGGCGTAACAATGCGGCCCGTCGATGCGCTCCACACCTTCCTCCTCGATCACCTTGTCGAGCAGGCCGCCGGTGCCGCAATCGCCGTAGGCGACGAAGATGGCGCGGTAGTCGGCCTTGTTGGCCTGGATCTTGGTGCGCACCGCGTCGGGGATCAGGTGCGGGCGGTTGTGCAGCTTGGCGGGCAGGCAGGTGATGTCGAGATGATCGAAACCGTTGGCCGCGCGGAAATCCACGATCTCGCGGGCGAGCGCGCCGCAGGCAATGACCAGCGCTCGGGCAGGCCCTGCGGACGCGAAGGCGGCTTCCTCGTCGACCGAGAGGTCGGTGTGCTCAGGCGTCGCCATCACGGCAATCTTGAGAGTGTGCGCCGCCCTTAGGCGGCGTTCGCCCCGGCGGCAGTCACGTTGTGCCGGCGCTTCATCAGCTCCTTGGCGGTCTCCACCGTGATCGCGGCATCGGCGCAATAGGCGTCGGCGCCCACCGCCGTCGCGAACTCCTGGTTGAGCGGCGCGCCGCCTACCATCACGACGTAGTCGTCGCGAATGCCCTTCTCCTTCATCGTGTCGATCACGACCTTCATGTAGGGCATGGTGGTGGTGAGCAGCGCCGACATGCCGAGGATGTCGGGCTCGTGCTCCTCCAGCGCCTCGAGGTAGTTCTCCACCGGGTTGTTGATGCCGAGGTCGATGACCTCGAAGCCGGCGCCCTCCATCATCATCGTGACCAGGTTCTTGCCGATGTCGTGGATGTCGCCCTTGACCGTGCCGATGACCATCTTGCCGGCGCGTGGTGCTCCGGTCTCGGCCAGCAGCGGGCGGAGGATCTTCATGCCGCCCTTCATGGCGTTGGCGGACTTGAGGACTTCCGGCACGAACAGGATGCCGTCGCGAAAGTCGATGCCGACGATGCGCATGCCCTCGACCAGCGCGTCGGTCAGGATCGTGTAGGGAGCCCAGCCGCGCTCCAGCAGGATGTTGACGCCCTCCTCGATCTCCTCCTTGAGGCCGTCGTAGAGGTCGTCGTGCATTTGCTCGACAAGATCGGCGTCGCTCAGCTCGCTGAGAATGATTTCGTCGTCCGACATGGCCACTTTCCTGATCCGGGCGTCGACGGCGCCGGGCCGTTGCTCGTTGGCACCGCACGCCCGCGTTGCAGGAGTGCGGCGCGGCACTTCATCCCGGTTTCTCTTCAATCACATGGGGGCGGGCAGTCTGTCCCAGACGCGACATTGGTTTGCCGGCCCGCGACAAAGCCCTAATTCGCCTGACCGCGTCGCCCTGGCGCGGCGCCGGTTACAGGGACGCCGGCTCCGGCAATTCGGCGTCGACCGCGCGGAAGGGAGGCGAGCCGCTGGTCAGCCGCTTGGTGTCGCGCGGTGCGTGCCCGAAGTGCAGGCGGTAGGACTTCGAGAAGTGCGATGCGGAGACGAAGCCGGTGGCCAGCGCCACGTTCGTCACCGACATGCAGGTCTGCTGCAGCAGGGCACGCGCGCGGTTGAGCCGCATTTCGAGGTAATAGCGGCTGGGCGTGCAGTTCAGGTACTTGAGGAACAGCCGCTCGAGCTGGCGGGTCGAGAGGCCGATTTCCCGCGCAAGCTCGGTCTGGCTAAGCGGCGCCTCGATGTTCTCGGACATCACGTTAATGGTGGCGAGCAGCTTGGGCTGGCTCACCGCGAGGCGAAGGCGCAACGCCATCCGCTGGTGGTCGTCCTCGCCCCTGATCCGCTCGCACACCAGCCCTTCCGAGACCGCCGCGGCCAGCTCGTAGCCGTGGTCGCGGTTGATGAAGCTCAGCATCATGTCGGAGGCCGCCATGCCGCCCGCGCAGGTGTAACGGTTGCGGTCGATGACGAAGATGTCCTCGCTGACCTCCACGCTGGGAAAATCCTCGATGAAGCCCGGCAAGTTCTCCCAATGGATGGTGCAGCGATAGCCGTCGAGAAGCCCGAGGCGCGCGAGAACGTGGCTGCCCGTGCAGAGCGCGCCGATGTTGGTGCCCCGCCGCTCGATCTGGCGCAGCCAGATCGCGAGGCGCGAGTCCTCGAACAGGTGGGTATCGATCCCGCCGCAGACGAAGACCGTTGAAAGCCGTTCGGCGGCGTCTCCGATCGACAGGTCCGCAGCAACACTGAGTCCAGCGGATGACGCCACAGCCTCCCCGTCCGCGGAGACGGTGTGCCACTCGTAGAGCGTCTGGCCGCTGACGTAGTTCGCGAGCCGGAGCGACTCGATCGCGCTGGACAGCGCGCCGAGCGAGAATTTCGGGACCATCAGGAAGCCGAACTGGCTCCCAGGGTCGGTGGTCCTCATGGCATCGACGCCGGTCGGGCGCCTCCCTGGCCGATCTGGTCATGCACGCACTGCGTACTATTCCAATTACGACATCGCCCGGCGGATGGAGCAACAAGTTTCTGATGCCGAGGCGGAATCGGCCGGGTCGCCATCGCAGGCACCCTCGCCCATAATCCGCGCCGCCATGGCCCCGCCCTCGTACCGTCCTCACTCACCCGGCCGCCAGCACGCGCGCGGACGGCTGCCCTGCATGATCGCATGACATCGTGACAGCGGGTCGATGTTAGAGAGCGCGGCCGCCTGGGGCGCGGGCTGCGCGCTCGCTTGGGGCCTCTCGGACGTCATCGCGCGTTTCGCCGG
Source organism: Alphaproteobacteria bacterium (assembly GCA_965220745.1). Lineage (GTDB taxonomy): Bacteria > Pseudomonadota > Alphaproteobacteria > UBA828 > UBA828 > WTGU01. The sequence continues at coordinate 198,748 of CBDCQT010000010.1, forward strand.
CCGCTCGGTGGGCGTCCTCGTCGCGACCTGCACGATGATGACGATCGGCGCCGCGCTGATTGCGGCCATCATGGCGGCGTCGGGCGTGCCCTTCGACTGGCGCCTCGACGGCATCCACTGGCTCTTCGGCATCGGCGCTGGCACCGTGATCGGCTCGCTCCTGTTCTATCACGCCATCACCCACGGTCCGGTGTCGCTCGCCTCGCCGGTGGTGGCCTGCTACCCGGCGATCGCGGTGCCCATTTCAGTCGCCCTCGGTGCCCGTCCCGACCCGCTCCATTGGGGCGCGATGGTGGCCACCATGGCGGGGGTCTGGCTGGTGGCGCGGGCAATGCCTGCCGAAGGCTCCGCACCGGAATACGCGCCCGCCGTGGTCAGACGGACCATCCTCTGCTCGCTGGGTGCGGCGGCGACCTTTGCCGCCTCGCTCACCGCCGCCGACCGGGCCATCGACATCTACGGCCCCTGGCAGACCGTGCTGGTGGTTCGCCTCATCGGCTTCGTGGCGCTCGCGACGATCGTGCTCGCCCGCCGCGAGCGTGTCCGCTTCCCGGCACGGGCCTGGCCAATTCTGTTGGCCTTCGGGGTCCTCGATACCATGGGCCATTTGCTGCTCTACACCGGCCTCGGCCTCCCCAACGGCGAATACGCGATCGTGGCGAGCGTGGGCTACACGGTGGTGACGGTGGTGCTGGCGCGTATCTTCCTGCGCGAGCCGGTCTCGCCGCTGCAATGGGGTGGCGTCGCGATGGTGGTGGGCGGTGTCGGGGTCCTCGCCGCGTTCGGGTAGAGCACTATCCGGCGCCAGATTGCACGTCAGAGGACCATCCGTCGTCCCCTGGCGGGCGTGCTATTCCGTGCCAAGAAGACTCACCGGCAATCGATGCGTCCCAGATGGGTTAGGGTAGGCGATGGGTCAGACTGGAGGGCACGGTGATGAACCAAAAGGATGCGCTACCCGTTGTCCGGGACGAGGTCGTGGCACCGGGCGCGCCGTGGTCGGCCCGCCTACGGCGGGACCAGGTGTTGCGCATCGTCGACCTGGAGGGCGAACAGGGCGTCGATTTCCTGTGCTACGACGCGGCTGACCCGAGCGAACGCTACTACGCGCCGAACACGATCAAGAAGAGCGGCACTCTTCGCCTGACCACGGGCCATGCGCTCTACTCGGACCGGGGACGAGCGCTCTTCACGATCGTGGCCGACACCTGCGGCCATCACGATACCATCGCCGGCTGCTGCAGCGCCCCCAGCAACGCCATGCTCTACGGCGTGGAAGACGCGCCGGGATGCCGCGAGAACTTCCTGACCGCCCTGGCGGAACACGGCCTGGGGTGGACGGACATCGTGCCCAACGTGAACTTCTTCTGCGCTGTGCCGATCCATGAAGAAGGCCGTCTGGCAGAGCGGACCTTCGTCGACGGCCCGTCCAAGCCCGGCGATCACGTCGACTTGCGGGCCGAGCGCGACGTCCTCGCGATCGTCTCCAACTGCCCTCAAGTCAACAACCCGGCCGCAGGGGGCCGCCCGTCCCCGATCCGGATACAGATTCTCGGCGGCTAGCTCGCTCAGGTCTGCCCGAGCGCGTCGCGCAGGAAGGCACAGAGCGGCGTGTTGACCGCCTGCGGCGCTTCGGCAAGCGCCATGTGCCTGAGACTGGGCAGGATCGCGAGACGGGCGCCGGGGATCGACCCGGCCATGGCCCGCGCCATAGCGGGCGTGTTGCCGGGGTCGTCCTCGCCGGTCATCACCAGGGTGGGACACGCGATCTGCTCCAGCCCCTGGACCAACTCGGCGTCGCCCTCGGTCAGCACCCGGTAGATCTGCGGATAGACGGCGGGATCGTTGCCTGTGATCCAGGCGCGGACGAGCGTGATGGTCTCCGGCGCCTCGGCGCGGAACGCCGGAGTGAACCAGCGCTCGAGCGCGGGCTCCACGTTGGCGGATGGCCCCTGCGCCTCGGTCTGGTGGACGCGCGCGCGGACCGCCTCGCGCTCTGCCGGGCTGCGATCGTGTGGGGAGTTCAGGATCGCGAGCGCCGAGACCCGGTCCCCATGATCCAGCGCGACGCGGCGCGCGATCATGCCGCCGAGCGAGAACCCCACGATTGCCGCCCGCTCGATGCCGCAGCGATCCATGAGACCGAGCAGCTGCCGAGAGAACATGGCGAGACCGGGCGTGCCGTGCGGCGACGCACTCTCGCCGTGCCCGAGTAGATCGTAGGTCAGCACGCTGAAATGCGGCGTGAGCGCCGGCAGCGTCCACTGCCACATCGCGCGGTTGAGCCCGAAGCCGTGGATCAGCACGACGGGCGGGCCGCTGCCGTGCCGCTCCCAGGCGGTCTCGCCCGAATCAGGCGCGCTCATCGGCGGCTGCCGTTCACCGCCGAGACCGCGAGCGAACTCACGCGAAGGCCGGCATCACCTCGTCGATGAAGAGCCGCATGGAGCGCTTCTGCTCCTTCATCCCGAGGCCGAGGCTCGCGTAGTAGGTGAACTGGTCGACGCCGAGCGCCTCGTAGACCCTGAGTTTTTGGATCACCTCGTCGGGCGTGCCGAACATCAGGTTGTCGTGGAGCATGCGCGGGTCGTACTCGCCCCGGTTCTCCAGCTCCGAGAGGGGGATGGTGCGCGGAAAGCCGTTGGCGACGTCGCCCAGGTTCTTGAACAGGTTCTCGAACTGGCCGAACTGGCGGATCGCAGCCCTCACCGGCACCTCCCAGTCCTCCTTGCGGTTGTACACCACCGTGTGGCGCATGGTGGCGAAGATCGGCCGTCGCTTGCCGGGGTTGTCGGCGAGGGCTGACTCCATGCGCCCCCTGTAGGCCTCGACCTCCGACATCGGGCGGGTGAGCGGCCAGGAGAGAATATTGCATTCGTGTTTCACGGCGAAGTCGTAGGTGTCCGGCGAGCGCGCGGCGATCCAGATCGGCGGATGGGGCTTCTGCAGCGGTTTCGGCACCGAGGTCGCGGCCGGGAAAGACCAGAACTCGCCCTCGTGCGCGTGGTCGCCCTGCCAGAGCGCCTTCACCATAGGCAGCATCTCGAACATGTACTGGAATGCGTCGTTGCGCTGCAGGCCGGGGTGCATGCGGTCGAACTCGCGCTGGTAGGCGCCGGAGCCGATGCCGAACTCGAGCCGCCCGCCGCTGTAGAGATCCAGTAGCGCGGCCTCGCCCGCCGCCTTGATGGGATGCCAGTACGCCGCCACCACCACCGCCGAGCCGAGCCGGATGCGGCTCGTATGCGCCGCCCACCAGGTGAGGATCTGGAAGGGGTTGGGCGCGATGGTCATCTCCAGCGCGTGGTGCTCGGCGGCCCAGGCGATGGCGAACCCGCCCTCGTCCGCCATCTGCACCATCTCCAGCGTGTGGCGCTCGACATCAGTCATGTCGAGGTCGGGCACGAGCCGCTCCATGTTGATGGCGAGCTGGAATTTCATTCTGCAGGGCCTCCCGAATGGGTTGCGACATGTGCCGCTCCGGGATGGATAGCGGACCCGCGCGAATTATTCATCAAGCTTCTGGCTTGAGGGTCGCCGGGGCGCGCAATCGGCGGGGCTTCACCCTTTCCCCGCCCGCCCGCGCCGATAATAATAATGAGTTGCATTTGCTGATTCGGCGGCTACACTGCCCGAAATGAGAGTTATTCGCAGACCGAGACGACACACGGCGGACCGGCGAGGACAGGGATGAAGGGAGCGATGAACGAGGGCGCGACGCAACGGGAGGCGCAGGCACCGGCGCCGCGACGCCGCAACGGGCCGGGGATGACAATTCCCCGCCTGACCTTCGCCGAACAGCTCGTGCTCTGGTCCGCGCGCCGGCTGGCCAACGCCGGCCATAACGTTGCGGGGACGGAGACGGAGGCCTCGGCATACCGGCAGGATGTCCTGACGCGCGTCAGCGGCGAGCTCAGCGTTGCGCTCTGCCCGACCGGCGGCCCGACGGCCGGGGCCGAAGCGGCGGAGGCGCTGGAACGCACCCTGGACACCTTCGGCTGCGCAGGCGTGCGCAACCTGCGGCTTAACCCCATGTGCTGCCGCTTCGTCAGTAATGACGAGCGGCTCTTCCTGTCCTTCCTCGCAAGCTGCCAGGAAGGCGACCACCGGCACGCGGCCACCCTGCTCTCCTGGTTCCTTCCGCCCGCGGCGGTGCGAGCCGCAGCGGCCGACGGGGCCGCCTTCACGCGGGCGCTGCTCGAGGCGGGATTCCAGCTACCGCAGCGGCTCATGCTCGCCGAGCACGCGGGTTGCCCCGCGGGAGAAACGCCGAGAGCGGCCGCGCCGCGCACGCTGCATTAGCTCGCGCCGGGGTCCTGCGCGCGGGTCATCTCAGGCCAGAGACAAGGGAGTCGACACCATGAAGCGAACGATTGCTGCGGGAACCGCCCTCCTCGCCTTCGCCGTGCTGCCCGTGGCAGCGCACGGGCAAGACGACATCTATGCGGGCTTTCCGGTCACCCTGAAGAGCTACGAGGGCTCGGCGACGACGTCGGTCTCCTACGGCGGCCAGATCGCCCGCCAGGTCCTGCATGACTCTCTGAAAAAACTGGCCGGCAAGGGCACCGGCGCGCCGGACGACGCACTGAAGGCCACGATGCTCTCCTACTTCGATGGCAAGGACGAGGGCCGCGCGATCATCGCGCCGGCCAGCAAGGGCCCGTTCGTGGTGATGCAGACCGGCGTCGACGAGATCAGCAAGGGCACCAACCTCGCCGGCAAGACCTACAAGGGCGCGGTGCCGGGCATGCCCAACAACATGACCGGGCCGGAGCTCCTCACGTTCTGGATCGACAAGGCGTCGGCGGCGGAAAAGGGCTTCGATGCGGCGAACGGCTACGACTATCCGCAGCTGATCTCCAAGTTCCTCCTGGGTGCGGTGTTCTACAACCAGGCGGTCGACAACTACCTGGACGAGAAGCTGCGCGCCGACACCAAGCCCAACGACAAGCCCTACAAGGAAGGCGCCGCCTACACCGGCAAGGAGCATTCCTGGGACGAGGCGTTCGGCTATTTCGGCACGCCCGCCCACACGCTGACGCTGACCCCGCAGGCGGTCTACGAGATCAACAAGCAGGGCAGCAAGTCGGAGAAGCCGGAAGACGCGCTGACCCTCGCCGATTACAACAAGGACGGCGCGGTCGACCTCAAGAGCGAGATGGCCTTCGGGCCGGCCTACTACGCCGCCGGCTTCGACAAGTCCGGCACCGACTACCTCCACACCATCACCCGCGCCTTCATCGACGGGCGCAAGGCAATCACGGAGGCGAACGGCGCAGCGCTCACCGACGAGCAGCGCAGCGCGCTCCAGGGTTACGCCGAAACCATCCGCACCAACTGGGAACAGGTTCTTGCGGAGGCCGTGTTCAAGTACGCGGGCTCTGTCTACAAGGACCTCGGCAAGCTGGACATCATCCTCGAGTCCGACGGCGATCCGGCCAAAGCCTACCGCGCCTATGCCAAGCACTGGGGCGAGCTGAAGGGCTTCGCGCTGGCGCTCCAGACCGGCCGCGACAACCTGGGCGAGACGGCGGTCAGGCTCAACCGGATCATCGGCTTCGGCCCGGTGCTGCTCAACCTGAGCCAGGTCACCGACATCGACAGCGCGGGCAATTACGTGAAGGACGAGTCCAAGCCGCTCGCGACCTACCAGTACGACATGCTGAAGCTGCAGGACCTCATGGTCTCGGCCTTCGGCGTGGAGGCTCGCCAGAACGATCAGCTCTCCGACATGGAATCGCTGCTGGAGAAGCTCGGCGACGGCGCGAGCGCCGAGAACGATTGAGGAGTCGTTCCCCGCCGCGGCGTCCGCTACGGTGGCGGGCGTCGCGGTGACTTAGGAGGCAGGCGCGGGAACGGTGGAGTCGGTCGTCCTCGACTATCTCGGCGGGCTGGGCGACGGCTTCGTCGATCCTAAGAAGCGCGTCTTCGTCGGCTACCTGGCGGCGGCGCTCGCCATCGCCTGCGTGGTGACGCTCGGCGCGGCGGGGTGGAACCTCCGCAACGGCGCCGCCGCCGGCCGCCGCGTAATCTTCTCCCGCGCGATCTGGTGGTCGGCCTCCGCCCGCGCGGACTACAAGATGTTCGCGGTCAACCAGGCGCTGATGATGGCGATCGCGCCCCGCCTGGTGGGCCGCATGGCGATCGCCACAGCGCTCTTCTCGGGCCTGCACACCCTGGTCGGCGGCCGGCCCGACGCCGCCCTCGCACTCCCCGGCTGGCTGGTCGTCGCGAGCTTCACGCTCTGCCACTTCCTCTGCGATGACGTGTCGAAGTACCTGGTGCACCGCGCCCTGCACCGCTGGCCGGTGCTCTGGGCATTCCACAAGGTCCACCACTCGGCGACGACGCTGACGCCGCTCACAGTCTACCGGACCCATCCGCTGGAGGCGGTGCTCTTCAGCCTGCGCGGCACCGCTGTGCAGGCGGTGGTGGTGGCCGTGTTCATCTTCTTCTTCGGCAGCGCGGTGGACCTCTTCACGGTGCTCGGCGCGAGTGTCTTCCTGTTCGCGTTCAACGCCGCTGGCTCCAACCTGCGCCATTCGCACGTGCGCATAAGCTACGGGCGGCGGCTGGAGCGGGTGCTGATGTCGCCGGCACAGCATCAGATCCACCACTCCGTGGAAGCACGGCACCACGACAAGAATTTTGGCACCGTGCTCTCGCTCTGGGACTGGTTGGGCGGCACCCTCTTCATCGCGGACAAGGGCGAAACGCTGCGTTACGGCCTCTCTCCCGGCCCGGCGAAGGAGATGAACGGCCTCGCGGCGCTCTATGTCAGGCCGGCGCTGGAGGCCGGCCTGGTTCTTCGTGACACAGCCGCCGGCGCGCTTGCGAATCGCCACGAATTCAAAGGACAATCGCGCCGTGGTTGGCACATTGCGAGCGTGACCGATGCCTCCCGAATCGCACGGCAGGCAATCGGGGACCGATAGCGACGACCCGGCAGAAGCCGGAAAGCGTCTATTCGCCGAATACGAGACCCGCCCCGCGTTCTACGACGAGATGTTCGAGACCACCGGCGTGCCGCGCATCCACTGCCGGGAGCTCTGCGAGGCGCTCGATGGGATGCGCCCGGCCGAAATCGCCGCCATGCAGGAGTACGCCGAGCGCTCCTTCCTGCATCAGGGGATAACCTTCGCGGTCTACGGCGAGGACGGCGCGCAGGAGCGGATCATCCCCATCGACTTCCTGCCGCGGCTTGTCGACGCCGCCGACTGGGACCTGGTGGAGCGGGGCCTGCGGCAGCGGCTGGAGGCGCTGAACCGCTTCCTCGCCGATGTCTACGGGCCGGGGCGGATCCTCGAGGACGGGGTGGTGCCGGTGGACCTGGTGCGGGGCTGCCCGCAGTACCGGGTCGAGATGCGGGGCCTGGAGGTGCCCCACGGCGTCTACGTCGCGCTCTGCGGCACCGACATCGTGCGCACCAACGACGGCTTCGTGGTGCTGGAGGACAACCTGCGCGTGCCCTCCGGCGTCTCCTACATGCTGGCCAACCGGCGCGCGCTGAAGACCAGCCTGCGCAACCTGTTCCGGCGCCACCATGTGCGCGGCATCGAGCACTACGGCCAGCTGCTGCGGCAAACGCTCGCCGAGCTGGCGCCGCCCGGCGTCTCCGACCCCTGCATCGTCCTGCTGACGCCCGGCGTTTACAACTCCGCCTTCTACGAGCACATGTTCCTGGCGCAGGAGATGGGCGTGGAGCTGGTGCAGGGCAGCGACCTGCTGGTCCACAACGGCTTCGTCTACATGCGGACCACCGCCGGGCTGAAGAAGGTGGACGTGATCTATCGGCGCATCGACGACGACTTCATCGACCCGCTGGCGTTCCGCCCCGATTCGCAGCTGGGCACCCCCGGGCTCTTCTATGCCTACCGGCTCGGCAACGTGACTATCGCCAATGCGCCGGGCACCGGCGTCGCCGACGACAAGAGCGTCTACGTCTATGTGCCGGAGATGATCCGCTACTACCTGGGCGAAGAGCCGCTGCTCGCCAACGTGGACACCCGTCTCTGCCGGGAGCAGGAGGGGCTGGAGTACACGCTCGACAACCTGGACAAGCTGGTGGTCAAGATGGTCGGCGAATCGGGCGGATACGGCATGCTGGTCGGCCCCCACGCGACGCCCGACCAGCGCGCGGCCTACGCCGAAGAGCTGCGCAAGAACCCGGCCAACTACGTCTCCCAGCCGGTGCTCGACCTCTCGGTCTCGCCCTGCCTGACGGAGACGGGCGCCGCACCGCGCCACGTCGACCTCCGCCCCTTCGTGTTGCGCGGCAACGAGACCCGCCTGGTCCCCGGCGCCTTCTGCCGTGTCGCGCTGGTCGAGGGCTCGCTCGTCGTGAACTCGAGCCAGGGCGGCGGCGGCAAGGACCTCTGGGTGCTCTCCGAGTAGGCCGATGCTCTCACGCACCGCCGAAGGCCTCTACTGGATGGCCCGCTATCTGGAGCGGGCGCAGAACGGCTGCCGCCTGCTGGCGGAGCAGTTCATCATCATCGAGGACCGGCCGGTCGAGCAGATCGACCAGAGCTGGCGGCGCCTCTACATTGCTGCCGGCCGCACCCCGCTGGGCGGCCACCTGGAGCCGCCGCCCGACGACGAAGACTTCATGCTGGCCGACGCCTACACGCTGGCCGACGACCTGACCTTCGAGCCGACCAACCCCGATGCGATCCGCAACTGCTTCGCGGCGGCGCGCGAGAGCGCCCGGCAGGTGCGCAACATCATCCCGGACAAGATGTGGTCCGCCCTCAACCTCGCGTACTTCGATCTGCGCGATGTCGAGATCGAGAACATCTGGAACGACCAGCCGGGCACGTTCTACGAGCGTACCGAGGGCGCCATCCGCACCATCTCGGGCGTCGCCGAGGGCACGATCTACCGGGACGACGGCTGGCACTTCCTCCAGCTCGGGCGCTTCGTCGAACGGGTGCAATCCACCGCCGCTCTGATGGACGCGCACATCGCGCTGTTCCCGACCGACGCGCCCGACTGCGAAGCGGACTGGCTCTCCCTGCTCTGGATCAGCGAGGCGCACTTCGCCTACCGCCGCCTCTACTCCCTGGAACGCAGCCCGAGCCGCATGGTCGACTTCCTGGTCACCGACCCCTCGCTGTCGCATTCGATCCGCCATGCGCTGGGGCGGATCGTGGAGGCGCTCGACGCCGTGGCGGTGGGTCCGGCGCTCAAGATCGAAGCGGAGCGCCGCGCGGGCCGCATGGTCGCCAGCATCGACCATGACTGGCCCGACCGCGACCGCGGGGACGACGACGCCACGCGCGCTGCGCTGCGGGAGATCGGCGAGTCATGCCGGCTGCTGCACCAGGACATCACGGCCGCCTACTTTGACTACGAGGTCAAGGACGCGTCGTGAGCAGGGACACCCCGAGCCGGTTCCTGGTCGAGCACCTCTCGGACTTTCGCTACGAGGCGCCGGCGCAGGGCAGCCTGATGGTACTGCGCCTGCAACCACGGGCGGACGGCGGGCAGCGGGTTGCCTCCTTCGCCCTCGACATCGACCCCGTCGCTGCGCCGCTCGCGTTCGAGGACTCCTTCGGCAACGCCTGTCACCTGTTCAATATCCATCGGACGCACGAGCACACTGCCGTGCATTCGCGGGCGGAGGTGGAGACGGCACCGGCGCCGGACTTGCCGCAGCGCATGGAGACAGACGCCTGGGATGCGCTGGCGGAGGCTGCGGCCCCGCTCCGGCACTGGGAGTTCCTGGCGCCCAGCGCCTTCGCGCGGCCGGGCCCGGCGCTCGCGGCCTTCGCCGAGGCCAAGGGGCTGCGCAAGGGCGGCGATCCCCTTTCCTCCCTCCTGGAGCTGGGCCGCGCGCTGCACGGGGCGTTCCGCTACGAGCCGGGCAGCACGGCGGTGGACTCGCCGATCGAGCACATCCTGGAGACCGGCAGCGGGGTCTGCCAGGACTACACCCACGTGATGATCGCCATCGCGCGCTCGTGGGGGATTCCGAGCCGCTATGTCTCGGGCTACCTGCATCGGGAAGGCGCGCCGGGCGAGCAGACGCCCGAGGGGGCGAGCCACGCCTGGGCGGAGTTCCTGCTGCCCGATCTGGGCTGGCTCGGCATCGACCCCACCAACGACACGATTGCCGATCACCGCCATGTGCGCATCGCCGTGGGCCGCGACTATGCCGATGCGGCGCCGACGCGGGGGGCGGTGTTCGGCGGCGGGGAGTCCAGTCTGGAGGTGCGGGTGACGGTCACCGAGAGTGGCGAGCCCGAACCCGCCATTGCGCCCAGGGCGGAGCGGCCGTTCATCAGCGACGCCACGCCCACCCCGGCGGTCCCGCAAGCGGGCGCCGATCAATAGCGGCCCACCGGCGGAGGGGCCGAGTTAGCTCAGATAGCGGTCGAGCACGTGGCCGGGGGGCGGCACGTCGCGATAGCCGTCCTCGTCGTAGACGCGGGTGCCGTTGACCCAGACCCGGTGCACCCCGCTGGCGTCGCGGACCAGCCGGCTCTCGCCGCCGGGCAGATCGTCGACCCGCCTGATCGCGCCGCGCCCGACCGTCGTCGGATCGAAGAGCATGAGGTCCGCGAACTTGCCGGGCGCAATCTCGCCGCGATCAGCGATGCCGTAGAGCCGCGCCGGCATGCTGGTGACCCGGCGGATGCCGTCCGCCAGATCGAACACGCCCTTGTCGCGCACCCAGTGGCCGAGCAGGTGCAGGCCGTAGCCGGCATCGCAGAGGTAGCAAAGGTGGGCGCCCGCGTCCGACAGGCTGATGAGGCCGGCGTCGTGGCGCAGCAGCTCTTCCACCGCCGCCTCGTCGGCGTTGAGCAGGGCGGCATTGAAGGTGGTGCCCAGCTTCTCGTCCACGACGATGTCGAACATGACGTCGACCGGGTCGCGGCCCGCGCGCCCGGCGATGGTCTCGATGGTCTCGCCCTCCAGCGTCCGATGCGCCGGCGTCGCCGCCATCGCCACCTCGACGCGCCGCCAATCGCCGTAGAAGATCTTGCCCTGCTTCGGCTTGTCCAAGTCCTCCCGGAACCTGTTTCGGAAGTCCTGGCTTGCAACGATCGCCAGAAAATCCTCGTCCGATGCCGTGTGCAGCGGCCCCCAGGCATCAAGGCTCTGGAGTGGGAAGGCGGTCCGCATGGAGAAATCCATGCAGAGTGGCTGACACGAGACCTGGGCCCACACCCCGTTGCCGCGACTCTGCGCGGCGGCGGCGCCCTCCAGCATCCCGATGGCGCGGTCCGGGAAGGTATCGTTGTGGAGAGCGGCCGTCATGAAGATCGGCCGGTCGGTTTCGGCGGCCATGCTCTCCAGCCGCTCCACGGTCATGCTCGGGCCGACGGTGAGTTGGAAGGTTCCTCGGCCGAGCTCGCCGAGCACGCCGACCAGCGCGCGCAACTCGTCGTCTTCCGCCAACCGGGACGGCATCGGCACGCCGCCGTCACCGTTGTGGTTGATCGAGGTGGAGGTGGCAAAGCCGATGGCGCCGGCCTCCATCGCCTCCTTTACGATGCCGCGCATGGTGGCGATCTCGTCCTCGGTCGCCGCGCGCTCCGAGGCTTCGGCGCCGAGCACCGTGGTGCGCACCGCCGAATGGCCGACGAAGACACCGGCGTTGGGATAGCAGCCCTTGCGCCGCAACTGCGCCAGATACTCGGGGAACGTCTCGAAGCCCCAGTCGATCCCGGCTTCCAGCGCGGCGATGGACATACCCTCGACTTCGGCCAGGTTGCGCGCCATCTGCTCGCGCCGGTCCGGCGGGCAGGGCGCGATGCTGAAGCCGCAATTGCCCATGACCACCGTGGTGACGCCGAGCGAAGGCGAGGGCGTCACCTGGCTCTCCCAGGTGACTTGGGCGTCGTAATGGGTGTGCACGTCGACGATGCCGGGCGCCAGTACGAGGCCGTCGGCGTCGACCGTCTCCCGCGCGCTCTCAGTTACGTCGCCGACTTCGACAATGCGCTCGCCGCTGACGGCGACATCGGCCTGGATCAGCGGATTGCCGACGCCATCCGCCACCATCGCGCCGCGAATTACGAGGTCATGCATGGCTCAACTCGATCCTTCTCACGGTATGGCGGCTCGGCGTCTGCGTGCGCGCCGCCGCGCCGGCGTCAGGGACTCCTCGGAACCGTCACGCCGATCATGCAGTCGCGGGTCACGAGCGCGGCGAGGCGCTCGGGCTCCCAGCCCTCGGTGCCGGCAGGCTGCCGGGGCACGACAATGTAGCGCATGTCGGCGGTGGAATCGTGCACGCGCACGGTCACGTCGTCCGGCACCTCGGTGCCGAACTCGCGCAGCACGGCACGGGGCTCGCGCACCACCCGGGAGCGGTAGGCCTTCGCCTTGTACCAGTCGGGCGGCAGGCCCAGGAGGTTGCGCGGATAGCACGAGCAGAGCGTGCAGACGATCACGTTGTGCACGCTCGCCGTGTTCTCGACGGCGATCAGGCGCAGCGGCCCGAGCTCGATGCCCATGCTGGCGCAGGCCGCCGAGCCGTCCGCCAACAACGCGTCCTTGAAGGCCGGGTCGGTCCAGGCGCGGGCCACGACTTGCGCTCCCTTCGCGGGGCTGCGGGCGTCCATCGCCTCGATCGCCGCGCGCACGTCGTCGGCGCCGAAGACCCCCTTCTCGATCAGGAGCTCGCGGACGGCGATCTCCATGGTCTCGTAGTAGCTGAGCGGGCCGTCCTCGTCAGGCGGGGGCCGGTGATCGTGGGCGTGTTCGTGGACATGGCTTGCCATCGCTCACTCCGTCGCGGGTTCGAGCCAATGCTCGTAGAGCTCGATGTCGATGGTATCGCCGGCCGGGCCGTCGTAGTCGGGCCAGAGCGCGGTCTGGGCGAAGCGCACGCGATAGAGGGTCTGCCTGGGGCGGTCCCTGCGCCCGAACGCAAGCTCTTCGGGATTGCCGAAGTCGCCGCAGATGCGCTCCACGTCGCCGACGGCGCCGCGCGCGTAGTAGGGCGTGCGGATGTGGCCGAGCGGGAAGGCCCGGCGCACGGCCACCCGGTCGCCCATGGCGAAGCGGGCGGCCATCAGCCGGCGCCCTCTCCGCGTTTCTCGACCTCGGCCATGCGGCGGCCGAGCTCGTCGGAGGAGATGACCCCCTCGGCGAGCAGCGTATTGGTGATGGAGGCCATCCAGCGCTCGTAGTAGCTCATCGCTTCGTAAGCTTCGGTGCCGAGCTGCTCGATACCGCGCCGGAGCTGATCCACGGTGATGACTCGGCGCTCGGGGCTCCCGAGCAGCACCATGAGCGCGTCGACTCGCTTCTCCCAGGGCGCATGCGCGTGCTCCGCCCGGTCGATGGAACCGGCAGGGAGCCCGCCCATGTCGTGCACCCCGCGCCCCGGATCGCCGCTCACCTCGGTTCCTCCCCTCGCCTCGTCAGGCGGCCACGATAGGTGCGTGCCAAGCCTGGGGCAAGGCGCCGCGTTGTCGCTGAACGTCTCGGCTGATAGCGTACCGCGAGCGCTCACATCGCTCCGGGAATTGGCCGATGACCTTCGATTTGCTGATCCGCAACGGAACCCTGGTGGACGGCTCGGGCATGCCCCGCTACCGGGCAGATGTCGGGGTCAAGCAGGGCCGAATCGCGGAAATCGGCCGAATTTCCAGCCCCGCCGACGAGACGATCGACGCGGAGGGCATGATCGTCGCGCCCGGCTTCATCGACGGCCACACCCACATGGACGCGCAGGTGGCGTGGGACCCGGCGGGCACCTGCTCCTGCTGGCACGGCGTGACCAGCGTGGTCATGGGCAATTGCGGGTTCGCGCTGGCGCCCTGCAAGCCAGAGGCGAGGGAGTGGTTCGCCGAATGCCTGGAGGCGGTCGAGGACATCCCCAAGGAAGCCATGGTGAGCGGGATCGACTGGCGCTGGGAGACCTTCCCCGAGTATCTCGCGGCGGTCGAATCGTTCCCGAAGGCCATCAACTACGCCGCCTACATCGGGCACTCGGCTCTGAGAATGTACGCGATGGGCGATCGCGCCCTGGACCAGGAAGCCGGGGAGGACGATCTCAAGCTCATGGCGGACCTGGTGCAGGAGGCGCTCCGCGCCGGCGCCATGGGGCTATCGTCGTCCAGGGCCACCACCCATATCCGCCCGGACGGCGGCCCGGTGGCAAGCCGCATCGGCAACTGGGCAGAAATTTCGCACCTGGTGCACGCGATGGCCGAGCTTAACGCCGGCATCTTCCAGGTCGGGCCGGATGTCTCCGGCGGCGAGGCGCAGCGCGCATGCCTGGACGAGCTGACCAAGATTGCGGTCTCGAGCCGCCGGCCGCTGATGCTGGGAGTGCTCGCCACGCGCCAGGGCGACCGACCCAACCCGCTCGAGTTCCAGTTCGAGTGGATGGACGAGGTCGCGGCCCAAGGCGGGCGGGTGCTGGGGCAGGCCACCACGCGGTCGATCAACGCCATCTTCTCGCTCAAGTCCTACCTTCCGTTCGATGCCCTGCCGGTGTGGCGCGACATCCGCAGCCTCCCGGTGGCGGAGCAGCAGGCCCGCTTCCGCGAGCCGGATGTCCGCAGCCGTCTGGTCGCGGCCGAAGCGGGGATGCAACCCCGGAGTACCGAATTCCAAGGTGGCGGCGCTGCCACGACAAATCCGTACAAGCCGGACTACGCCAACCTGTTTCCGATGTTCGACGTGAATTGGGATGACCCCAGCATCGAGATGCTCGCGCAATCCTCCGGGCGGCACCCTGTCGAGGTCATGCTCGACCTGATGGCGGAAAACGAGGACCTGGTCTTCGTCCAGCCACTGGTGAACGAGACACCAGACGAGGTTCGCCGGATGCTGAGGAACCCCCGCTCGCTCGCCACTTTTTCCGACTCCGGCGCGCACGTCTGCCAGGAGATGGGCTCATCGCTGCAGACACACTTGCTGAGCTACTGGGTGCGGACCAAGCAGGCGTTCACCCTGGAAGAAGCGGTAAGGATGCTGACGTTCGACAATGCCTCCGCCTGGGGCATGCACGACCGGGGCCTGCTGCGCCCTGGCTTCACGGCTGACATCGTGGTCTTCGACGAAACCACGGTCCGGCCCCGCCTGCCCACGGTTCAGCGCGACCTGCCCGGTGGCGCGCGCCGGCTGGTGCAGAAGGCCGACGGCTTCGCCGCCACGGTGGTGGGCGGCGTTGTCACGCTGAGGCATGGGGAACCCACCGGCGCGCATCCGGGCCAGCTCATCCGCGGCGGGGCCGCCGCCCACTAACCCACAGTTTTCACCAGGGTCGCAGCCTATCTGCCCTTGAAGTCGGCCGGACGCTTCTCGCGGAAGGCATCGGTGCCCTCCTTGAGGTCTTGAGTCTGGCCGAGATCGTAGAACGAGCGCGATTCGAGGCGCAGCGCGTCCGCCAACGGCATATCAAAGGCGCGCATCATCACGTCCTTGGCAAAGCGCTGGGCGAGCGGAGCGCGGCTCGCCAGGAGCTGAGCGAACTCCATGGTCTCGGCCACGAGGTCGGCGCCCGGCACGACGCGGTTGACGAGGCCGATGCGGAGCGCGTGCTCGGCATTGACGCGCCTCCCTGAGAGGATGATCTCCATGGCGTTGCCGAGGCCCACGATCTGCGGCAGCCGCACGCAGCCGCCGTCGCAGGGATGGAAGCCCCAGTTCACGTCCTGGTGGGCAAACTCGGCGTTGGGCGAGCAGAAGCGGATATCGCAGGCTTCGGCGAGCTCGAGCCCGCCTGAGATCGCGTAACCGTTGACCGCCGCGATGATCGGCTTGTCGATCTCGAGCCCGCGCGTGATGCCGCCGAAGCCGGGGCCGTCGGTAAAGCGGGTACGAAACTCGGGCGCCGGGCGACCCGCATAATTCATCGTGTAGGTCTTGAGGTCGGCGCCGGCGCAGAAGGCTTTGTCGCCCGCGCCGGTGATGACCGCGACCCGCGCCTCGTCATCGGCGGCGAACGCGCGCCAGCGCTCGATCAGCCGGTCGTTGGCCGCGAAATCGAGGGAATTCATCTTCTCGGCGCGGTCGATGGTGATCAGGCGCACGTGGCCGTGTGCCTCGTAGAGGATGTCGTTGGTCATGGGTTGATTCTTCGGTTCTTGCTCCGCTACCAGGCGGCCCAGCCATTGTCCACCAGCAGGTCCGCGCCATGGACCGAGTCCGAATCGGCAGACGCGAGAAAGACGGCGGCGCCGGTGAGCTGCTCCGGGTCCATGTGGCCGATGCCGGCAGGCGTCAACTCTGCCTGCCGTGCGTCATAGTCCGCGTCCGCGCGGAGCGCGGCATTCATGTCGGTGACGATGTTGCCCGGCGAAAGCGCGTTCACGTTGATGCCGTCGCCCGCGAGCTCCAGGCAGAGTGCCTTGGTCATGTTGGTGAGACCGCCCTTGGACGCGCAATAGGCGGCCGACTGCGGGAAGCCGCCGCAGCCGGCGATGGAAGAGATGTTGATGATCTTGCCGGCGCCCTTGGCCTTCATCGTGGGCACGACCGCCTTGGTCATGAAGAAGGCACCCTTGAGGTTGAGCGCCTGCTGGGCATCCCAGTTCTCCTCCGTGACCTCTTCGATCGGCATCGGCGTGAAGATGCCGGCGTTGTTGACCAGTATGTCCACCGTGCCGAAGGCGTCGATCACCTCCCCCGCCAATCGCTCGCAGTCGGCGACCACGCCGACATCAGCCATGAACGCCTGGGCCTTGCCGCCGGCGGCCTCGATCTCGGCGACCACCGCCTCGGCGCGCTCGCGCCTGGTGTTTCCGACCACGGCGACGGCGGCACCCTCCCGCCCGTAGCGGCGCGCGATACAGGCGCCGATCCCACGCGATGAGCCGGTGACGATCGCCGCCTTGCCTTCAAGTTTCATGGTGACCCCTCCCCCGCGTTCGGCGCTGATCTTAACCTGCCTTTCCCACCAAGGTCATGGTATGCGCAGCGCTCTCCGGGGACATGTGCAGGGTCTGCGACTGGCACACGCGCGACGAACGGAACAAGTTCATCTGGCAAGTCTCCGGCCGGGATGTGAACATGTATCTGGATCGCTTGCCCCAGCGGGGTGCAGGAGAAGCGCGGATGGCATTCGAGCTCACGCCCGCACAGATTGACCGATTCACCGAAGACGGCTTTCTGGTCGTCGACAAGCTGATCGATGACGAGACGGTCGAGGCGGTGAGCGAGCGCTACGAAAAGCTCTTTCGCGGCGAATTCGAAACCGGAGTCCTGCCGGACGAAGTCAACTGGCAGGAGGGTGAGAGCGATCCTTCCCTGACCCGGCAAATCTGCAACGCATGGAAGGCGGATCGGACGATCGCGTCGGTGGTCATGAGGGCCGACCTGGGCAAGGCGATCGCCACACTCGGCGGCTGGCCGGGCGCGCGCTTGATGGTCGATAACGTGCTGTGGAAGCCGCCCGGCACACGGCCGCTGGCTCTTCACCAGGACAACGCCTATCTGCATTGGTTTCAGCCGACGGAGTTGCTGAGCTGCTGGATGGCGCTCGACGACACCAGGGCCGATGCAGGGACGCTCGAGTTCGTGCGCGGATCGCACCGGTGGCACCACTCACTCCCCGAAGGCGAGTTCCACGGCCCCAAGGACTACCGCAAGTACATGGAGAAGGCGGCTGCCAAGGAGGATGTCGAGCCGGAAATCGTCCACGTGGAGGTGCCCAAGGGCGGCGGCTCCTTCCATCACGGCTGGACCTGGCACGGCTCCGGCGACAACGCCGCGACGGTCCCCCGCCGCTCTCTCGTGCTGCACGCTATGCGAAGCGACACGCGCTACGTCCCTGAGTGCTTGGGCCAAGGTGTCGGCTCCATCTACAGCCGCTACAAGCGGCTCGGCGACAACACCATCGACGAGAACTACTTTCCGGTTCTGTGGACCTGCGACGGCTATCGAACCCCCGATATCGACACGTTCCTGAATGGCGCGGGCACCTGATCCTGCACCGGCCAAGGGCCCGGAGCGTCTTGGCTTGTGTGGCGACGGTTGATGCGCGACAACCGTCCGACCCGGCTATCTTGAATGACCTCAACACGGGCTGGAGAAGAGAGACATGTCAGCAGCGGACAAGTTGGGTGGGTATGCCGGCGGTTTCAGTGGTTTGAACGCTGAAGAAATCGCCGCAAACGTGACGGACGACTACAAGCTTTTGGACAAGGACGGAGCTGTCTACAGAAAGAGCGACCTGTCGGGCTACATCGCCGAGCTGAGAAAGATCGGCGACAGGATGGACATCACCGATGTCGTGGTCGAGGGCGGCACCGCATGGTGCAAGTGGCAGGTCGGAGACATCGTGGGCGCCGGCTTGATCAGTTTCGGAGACGAGGGCGTCACGCAGGAGCAGCTGTTCTACTTCTGACGCGTAACGGCCCCGCTCCGCGCGACCGGTGCCCTACCGACCGTTAGCGGTGAACGTCCTCGGTCTCGCCGAGCGCGCGAAATCCACCGCGGATGAACACCGCAAGCGTCCCACCGTCTTCCGAGACCGAGACATGCTTCGAGCCCGGCTTCAGTGAGACGAAATCGTTGCGGCGGTAGACCGTGCCGTCACAATCGGTCAGCGTCCCGTCGAGGACCAGAAACTCCTCGTATCCGATGTGCTCGTGAGGCGTCGAACCGGCCCCTGGCGCAAATCGAATCAGATAGCAGCCTTCGCCCGCTTCCGCGTCGTAGCTGATGTTGCAGTAGCTGACGCCGCCACGCGCCGGATGATCGGAACGGTCCACGCGCTTCATGCGATGGGGCGGCTCCGCTCCGAAGGTCGCGGTCTCGACGTTCACGACTGTGCGATAGCTTGCAAGGGATGTACTCATCTTGGCCGTCATCTGCACGGTTAAGGCTCAGCCATCGACCGGCTCGTCGATCGCCGCGAGCAACTTACGCCAGCGCCGGACGAGGCGACAAGGCTCCGCGCGCACGTCGCTCAGTTCACACAAAGACAACACCCTCGTGCGGGCTCCGACGGTCGCGCCTGCGACATCCTCGGCATCGCGACTGTCGCGTGTTGCGATTGCCGCTGCCTCCACGTCTGGCACAGCCGTCGCGTTGCGACAGCGCGAGGGGCAGCACTAGAATGACGGGACCCGAACGCCCCTTGCGACCGGCTGGCCACCGCTGAACTTTGATTCGCGATCGACTGGGGGACGGCGAGACGGAGCGAGTGTCATTGCGACCCAGTACGATCGCGGCGTACCGCAACCTCTCTGCACAGTGGCGTTATTGGCCTAGAGCCGGGGGCATCGTCTCTTGAGCACGCACGGGATGGTCCATACCGGATCCACGCGAACCTTCATGTGGTTCTGCATGGGTCCGGTGCTCCTGTTGCTGATCATCGTGGCCGTCGCCCCGGTCACGCTCGCCCTTATCGACAGCTTCCGCGATCTGTCGCTGGCTATGCCGAGCAAGCGCGGGCAGTTCGTGGCGCTCGACAACTACCGCGACCTGCTCGGCTCCGACGGCAACTTCTACCGATCGCTGGCCCATACGGCGATCTTCATGATGATCGCCGTCCCGATCGAGCTGGCGCTCGGGCTTCTCATCGCCCTCTGGATCAACCGGGAGTTCGCAGGCCGCAGGCTCGTTCTCACCATCCTCATGATCCCGACGATGATCGCGCCCGTCGTCGTCGGCATGATCTGGCGCTTCTTCCTGATGCCGAGTTTTGGGGTGCTGACGGTCTATATGAACCGCCTGGGGTTGTTCGAGGAGACCAGCGTCTTTTCCGGGGCGATCACCGCTTTCGGCGCCCTGATCATCATCGACATCTGGGAATGGACACCCTTCATCATGCTGATCATGCTGGCGGGGCTCAGCGCGCTGCCGCAGGCACCCATTGAAGCGGCGACGATCGACGGCGCCTCTCGCTGGCAGATTTTTCGGCATATCCAGCTGCCCATGCTCTTTCCGCTCATCGTCGTCGCGGTCATGCTCCGTGGCATCGATGCCAGCAAGGTGTTCGACACCATCTACGTGCTCACGGGCGGCGGGCCAGGCAACGCGACCGAGGTCATCTCGACCTTTGCGTACCGAACCAACTTCATCCGCTGGGACCTGGGTTACGGTGCCGCCGTCTGCCTTGTCCTCGCGTTCGCCTCTCTGGTGGTGGCCGCGCTCTTCTTCAAGACCGTGAGCGGCAAGCCCAAGCCCGTGGAAGAGACCTCATGACCGGGCGCAGCCTCTTCGCGCGCAAGCTGGTTACGTTCGTGGTGCCTCTTCTCGTGCTCCTGGGGGTGGCGCTGATCCCCTACATCTGGATCCTGCTCGCCAGCTTCAAGACGCGCGGCGAGCTGATCTCGCCCGATCCGAAGTGGGTCTTCAACCCCACCTCGATCAACTACACGGACATCATCTACAAGGGCTTCGACGGCTATCTGCTCAACTCCGTGATCATCGGCTTTTCGAGCACGGCGCTTTGCGTCTTCGTCGGAACGCTCGCGGCCTATGGCTTTTCCCGCTTCAAGATCCCGGCCGGCAATCACCTCTTTTTCTACATCCTGGCGACCCGGCTCGGCCCGCCGGTGGCCTATGCGCTGCCGATGTATCTGATCTTCAGGGATCTTGGCCTGGTCAACACCTACGCCGGCGTCATCCTGGCGCACACCACGTTCAATCTCGTCCTGGTGGTCTGGATGATGCGGTCGTTCTTCGACGACGTGCCGCGCGAGATCGAGGAGGCGGCCTATCTCGACGGCTGCGGGCACTTCCGGGTGTTCCTGCAGATCACCCTGCCGATGACCTACCCCGGCCTCGCCGCCGTCTCGATCTTCGTCCTGATATTCTCGTGGAACGAGCTGCTCTTCGCCCTGATCCTCACCGGCGGCGACACGCGCCCGCTGACGGTGATGATCCCGTCACTGGTCCTGCACACGGGAACGCAGTGGGGCCAGGTCGCCTCCGCCTCGATCATCCAGAGCATTCCCGTGCTCGTCTTCATCTTCTTCATCCAGAAGAAGCTGGTTCAGGGCCTGACCTTCGGCGCTGTCAAGGGTTAACCCGCACTTCTCACCAGGGTCATGGTCTGCGCGACGCTGTCCGACCGACAGAGTAGGAACGGCGCGCAGCGCGTCGCGCGGATACGCGCGCCTTCGGCGCGACGTGGTGCATCGGGCAAGACCGTATGTCCTTCTGGTCCGGCTGGTGCGGGGGCGGTTCGCCCTACACTGGCTGATCTCAACGAGGGTTGCTCAGTGAGCAGGGCCTCAAGCCAGGAGGGCGAACCATGGTCGACTATAGCGAGGTTTTCATCGGATTGGACGTGTCGAAGGACAGCCACGCCGTTGCGGTGGCGGAAGGCGGACGCGATGGTGAGGTCAGGTATTTTGGCGAGATCGCCTCGGATGCGGCTGCCGTCCGTCGTTTCGTGCACAAGCTTGAGCGGCCGGGCGCGCGGCTTCGCTTCTGCTACGAGGCCGGCCCGACGGGCTACGGGCTGAAGCGTCTGATCGAGGGGCTCGGTCACGACTGCGCCGTCATTGCACCGTCCCTGATCCCGCGCCGGCCCGGCGAGCGGGTGAAGACCAACCGCCGTGAAGCTGGTGCGCCTGTTCCGGGCCGGCGAGCTGACCGAGATCTGGACACCGGACGAGGCCCATGAAGCGATGCGCGATCTCGTGCGCGCCCGCGAGGCGGCGGTGAGAGACCGCACCCGCAAGCGCCAGGAGATCCGCTCCTTCCTGCTGCGTCATGGCAGGGTCTACGCCGGCAAGAAGGCGTGGGGGCCCAGGCACATGGCCTGGCTCCACGAGCTCAGCTTCGACTGGCCCGCCCAGAAGGTCGTGCTGCACGAGATGATCGCGGCCGAGAGCCGGTGTCGCGAGCGCGTGGCGCGGCTGGAAGGAGCGATCGAGGACGCCCTGCTCGACTGGCCGCTGGCTCAAGCGGTGGACCGCCTTCAGGCGCTGCGCGGCGTCGGCCTGGTCACGGCGGTCACCTTCATGGTGGAGGTCGGCGACATCCGTCGCTTCGAGCATCCCCGGCGGCTGATGGCTTATCTCGGCCTGGTGCCCTGTGAGCGCTCGACGGACGAGAGCGTTTGGCGCGGCGGCATCACCAGGGCCGGCAACGCACGAGTGCGCCACGTGTTGGCGGAGAGCGCGTGGGCCTACCGCCATCCTGCGGCGGTGGGGAGGAAGAAGTACTTTGCGACGAGACATCTGCCGGAGGACGTCCAGGAGGTGGCATGGAAGGCGCAGGCGCGCCTGACCAGGCGCTACCGCGCGCTGACGGCACGAGGGAAGCGCAGCACGGTCGCGGTCACCGCCGTGGCCCGTGAGTTGGTCGGCTTCATGTGGGCGATTGCCCGCATGAAGCCTGCGGCGCTCTGATCCGCGAGAAGCGGACCGCCCACATCGCGCATAGCGGCAGGGGCGCGGCCACGACAGGGGAACTCCCGACGGCGCTTTGTGGCCGGCATCGCCGACGCCCGATGCGAGAGAGGACCAGCCCCGGACGCAGACACGGACATGCGGTCTCGACCCGCGCATCAGAGCTTGTTCACCAACGTCCCGGGCCGCGTTCCCACCGCTATGCGTGCGACTTGCGAAACCCAGGCGCCGCTTGGCGCCTCATAGGTCCGTTCGAACTCTTGCTTGACGAAGGACATCAGAGCGGCGTGACGCCCGCTGTCGGCCGGAGAGCGCCGCCCTTCGGGTCGCGCCCAGGCGCCCGCCCGCGGCGTCGCGGGCCTCAACCGTATTCCCCGAATACGCCTTTCGGCCCGCTCCTAGCGGATCGAACGCCTGGGTGCGACACAGGCCGCGACCGTGGTGAGAAATGCGGGTTAATCCAACTCCGGGCATTGGTATTGAAGTACCGCGCGAGCCGCAGCGCGGTCTCGGCCGTGATGCCGCGGCGGCCGCGCACGATTTCGTTGATCCGCGCAGGCGTCACGCCGATGGCCTTCGCGAGCGCTGTGGCCGAGAGACCGAATGGCTCCATGAAGTCGTGCTTCAACACCTCGCCCGGGTGAACCGGCTCCAATCGGGTCATGATAGCCGCCTTCGTCCCCAATCGCGGCTCAGGCGTCGGTCACGTCGAAGTGCCGGATGCTCGGGGGCTCGGCAAGGGCCTGCTTGAGCCGGTCGCGGACGCCCCTCTCCCGCTGCCAGGCCAGATACTTCTCGTATTGCTCGTGGGTGTCCCAATCTTCCACCAGGAGCACATTGTCGGCGTCGTCGCTGTTCTGCAGCGTTTCGACTCTCGTGCAGCCCTCGTAATTGCGCGTCTCCGGAAGGATCGACCTGAAGAACGCAACCACCTCGTCCCCGGTGCCCGGCTTCGCCTTGACTTCGAGAATCACCCTTACGGCCATTTCAAGCTCTCCCGTTTGCGTCCGTAACGCTAACAGCATCGCCGGTCCGTTACACCCGGCCATTCAGGAGTCGATCATGTCCCTGCCGTCAGGAGGGATCGTCCTCCGGCTCGGCCTGAAAGTGCCGGGCGAGGAGGTAACGGTAGAGCTTGAACGCGAGATGTTCCCGGTGCGATTCCAGCCAGCGCCGGGTGTCGGGCGTTAGCGCCAGAGTCTGGCAGGGCTGGTCTGCGACCACGCTGCTCGCGTTCGCGTCGAGCGCGGCCGCCGGCCAGATCGCATCGCCGGGGCCAAGCTGGTAGAGCCGCGCGCCGGCATCATCGTATGCAGAGGCCCGGCCGGATAGCAGCAGCTGAAGGCCTTCGTCCGGTGCGTCTGGCCCGGCGAGGGGCTGGCCTGCGGCATAGTCGCGAGGATGCAGCCACTCCCCAAGGTCCGCGATCAGGTCCTCGAACTGAATCTGCCGATCCAGGTAGCGCTCCAGGTCTTCGCCGGCGTGCTCCAGTATTTCCGTGCGCCGCTTTCCTGCCGCGCCTACGTCAGCTCTCCAGGCCGCGATGACGATGTCCTCGCAGCGTTCGAGCGCGCGGTCCGCATTCGGCTCCACCAGCAGTTCGGCGAACGCGGACGGCGGCAGGGTACGCTCCAGCCCGACCCGCAACGGTTCGGCGACCCCGCACAGAACCACCTTAACCCCGGCCGCGTCGGCTCGTTGCAGGAACCTGCCGAGGACGCTGACCGCAGAGAAGTCGAAGCCGGAGACGCGGGCGAAGTCCAGCATCAGACAGGCCGGCGGCGAAGGGCCGCTCAGGGCTTGCCGGAGCTGATCGGCCAGGGGCACGACGCTGCCGAAAAAGATGTAGCCGCGCAGGCGATACGCCTGCACCCGGTCTCCCTCAGCCAGCAGAATGGCGTGATCGGTGACAGGTCGGGCCTTGTTGCTCTGGTGCTCGCGCAGGGTGAACCGCGCCTCGACGGAATCCACCCGGCCGAGGCGAACGGCGAAGAGCACGAGCGTCGCCGCGATGCCGGCGCCCACGCCCTCGAGCAGCCCGAGCGCGATGATGATCGCGAAGATCAGCAGGATGATGCCGTACTCTTGTCGGGGCAGCCGCTTCCAGCTTTTCACCAGCCCCTCGTCCAGCATGCCGGCGCCGGCAAAGACCAGCATGCCGCCGACGAGCGGTGCCGGGACCAGCTCCAGCATCCCGTCGCCGAGCAGCAGTGCAATACCGATGACAAGGGCGGCGATGACGCCGGTGAGCCGCGTCGTTGCGCCGAACAGCTTGCTGCGCAGCGAGGCGGGAACGACCAGGGTGGACACCGTGCCGCCGCCCAGGCCGGAGATCACGGTCGCGAAGCCCTTGGCCCTGAACTCCCGGTCCCAGTCGAGTTCGCTGTTCACCGCAAGCTCCAGGCCCGCGATGTTCATGACGACGCAAATGAGGGCGACCAGGATCAGCGTCAGCATGTCGGGGATTTGCCCAGCCATCGCCGACCAGTCCACATGCGCGAAGTCGGCTGGCGCCCAAACCGGCCACAGGCTTTCCTCTACCGTGCTCGTGAACAGCAGGCCGGCCGCTCTCGCCTCCTCGCCGCTTATGTCGAGGGCGTAGAGAGCGAGATGGCATGCGCCGACGAAGAGCACGACGCTGACCGGCAGGATCAACGGATGGCGCCAGCGCCTCATCGACAGGTAGAGGGCGAGCCCGTAGGCCGCACCCGGCGCCCACTTCCACAGCACGTCGGGATCGAAGAACCCCGGAACCGCCGACCAGTGCGGCTCGACCCCCATCATGGAGAGCGCCGCGATACAGACGGCGCCGCCGATCCCGGCGACGAACCCGCCCGCGACCGGGTAGGGAATGAAGCGCACCACGTTGGCGAGACGAAATTGGCCGATGATGAGGCAGAACACGCCGGTGGCGACGGCGGCGATAATCAGCGCGACCGCCGTGGTGACGAACAGCGCATGACCCTCGGCCGCCATGGTGGAGCCCATGAGCGCCATCCCGATGACGAGTGCCGGCGACAGCCCGGAAATCGCACCGCGATAGCCGCTTGCGAGCGCGATGAGCAGACAGGCGGCGAAGTTCCCGAACAGGACAAGGCCGACTCCCTGCGACGTATAGGGAGCCAACGGTCCCGAGAAGATGAAGGCGCCGAAGGCGACCTGGGCGGCAAGCAGCCCCAAGCCCGAGGTAAAGCCTGCCGACAGCGCCGGTGTGGCCTTCCCGGACACGATGTCCGCACGAAGCTCGGACGCGAATTGCCGGAGTGCTGACGTCACACGGATGACCTATGGCGAATTCAGAAGGGCGAGGTGGCCGAAACGGCTAGGGGTAGTGTACGCAATCGAGGGCCTCTCGCCGACGTTCTCAATACGGTTGTGGCCAGTATCGCGGGGGGCGTGCCTCAATCATTTCCCTCAATCGCCGGGCGCTCACTCCGTTCGCTTGGCTCCGCGCTACGCGCGCGGCGCGGCGGCAGCCGCGGCAAAGGTGAAATCGGGTCTAACTCAGCGGGATCATCACGTGGGTGCGAAAGTGCGCGCGCTCCTGCAGCCGCTCGTACCAGGCCGCGATGGTGGGGATGCGCCGGTTGGGATTGAGCGTGCCGTAGTCGTCCGTGTCGAGCCCGCCGAAGGGGCCGCCCACATCCTCCCGCTCGTGGGTCAGGCCCAGCTCGGCCACGGTCCACATCACCCTCTGCACGTTGATCGAGTTCTTGCGGCCCCACACCACCAGCGTCTTGCGCCTCCTCCCCGGCCCCTTGCCTCGCGAGGCCGGACACCCCAGGCATGGCCTCGACAATCGCGCTCAACTAGCATTCTAACCGGACCATCCAATGGGGGCCGGTCAATGCGCCGTCTGACAGAGAAGCAGAAGCGATGGCTTGCACGGCATGCAGAGTTGAGCCACCGCCGCTCTATGCGTCGGCGCGGCCGCGTACTCGGAGCGCCGGGAGTTAAGCGAATCCACTCCCTCCGGGTTCCCCAACAGCTTAGCCTTGAATACAACTATGAGGAAACGCTCGCCTTATGTAGCGAGCTGCGCTACCTTGCTCAAATTCCCGGGGCGGGACTAAAGATCGATTTTACGACGCTTCAAGATGTTGGCCCTGCTGCTGCGTTGGTTCTTGCAGCCGAGCTCCATTGTTGGCGGCTGAATTCGCTAAGGCGCCCTACGGTTATCGATATTCACGATTGGAATCAGGACGTTCGGTTTCTTCTCGATGAGATGGGTTTGTTTGATCTCGTTGATGCTATCAATCCGCCGCCGCCGCTTGGTCCACCGCCGCTACGCTTTATCCGGTTTAAGTCAGGTAAAGCCGCCGATGGAGAACTCGCAAAGAGATTGCGCATTGATCTGGAAAAAATAACTGGTGAGATACCGGGTTGGAGCGACCTCTACCGAGGACTAGCCGAAGCCATGACAAACGTACGACAGCACGCCTATGAGGGGAGTGGTGGCGGAAATCTGGAGAGGTGGTGGATGTTCGGCGCCTACCACAACCCGTCTCGGCTTCTCACATGTGCGTTTTTTGATCGAGGCGTTGGGATCCCAGCAACATTGCCACGAACGCACTCGGAAAGAGTCACTGGCTTATTGGAAAGGCTCGGATTGCCCAACAACGACGCGTCAATGATCGCAGCTGCCATGGAACTGGGTCGGACTCGAACGGGATTTCAGCATCAGGGGCGCGGCTTGGCAGACGTCCAGAGATTTGTTGAGCATTCCGAGAATGGGGCGCTACGCATCTTGAGCGGAGGCGGAAAGTACACATATCAGGATGACGAGAAGGTAACGTCGTCGCTGCCGTCGCCGATCGGTGGCACGCTCATCGAGTGGACGGTGACGTTGCCGGGACGGGAGACCGCTGATGACAGGAACCATCGAGATTCGGGTAGCTGAGGATTTCAGTAGGACGCCCGCTGGCCGGTATCGGAGTGACGGCCGCTGGAGTGGAGAGGCGTTCCGCGAGGATCATCTCGGGCCAGCGCTGCAAGCCGACACTCCGCGGGTTGTCGTCTACCTAGACGGTGTGGAGGGTTACGGCTCGTCGTTTCTTGAAGAGGCTTTTGGTGGTTTAGTGAGGAGGGCCAACCTTACGGGCCAAAGGCTCCACAGGGTGTTAGAGATCAAGACGAACGATGAGGCCTGGAAGAGAGAAATCTGGGATTATATTGACCAGGCAGCAGCGCGCTGAGAGCCGAAAACGCTGGCTTCGGTAGTCTCGGGTTGTAGCATGTCCTGGCATTTTGCTGTCCCAATAGCTACGGCACTGATTTCGGGCTTCATATCCTATTCAGTTGGCCAGCGTATTGAGCGACGCAGGGAATTGGGCCGGAGTCTTGAAGATTTAGAGGAGTTAATTTGGACGTTTTCGCAACGAAGCGCAGAATATTGGGCGATTGCTGCAGATGACCCGAGGTCTGGTGAGCTGGAAATTTCCATGAAACACCTATCGACCAGGATAGGAAACGTTATTGGCCGTCTCAACAGACAATACCGTGGCTTCCAGTTCAACAATTTTAATCAGCTGATATCATTGAGGCAGGCGGCCTTGGCATCGCCGTTTGAAGAGAGCACTCGACAGAGAAACGTGCAACGCGGTGATGACGTTAGAATGGAGGCGGACAGGTTGGTCGGCGACCTCTATTCGGCCAGACGTGGTTGGATCAAGTTCTAGTGGCAATCGGCTGATTAACGGTCCCCGCAAATCAACGGCTCCGCCAGCGACCGTGTTGTTCAGGCGCAGTCCCGCACCGCCCGCGCCGCGCGCCGCGCGCCGCCGGGGCGGCCCCGCCTCAGCTCAGCGGGATCATCACGTGGGTGCGGAAGTGCGCGCGCTCCTGCAGGCGTTCGTACCAGGCCGCGATGTTGGGGAGCGCCGGGCGCTCGATGTCCAGTGCGTGGTAACGATAGCAAGCGGCACCGACAGCGATGTCGCCCATGGTGAGCGTGTCCGCCGCGACGAAGCTGCGCCCCTCCATATGGGCATCGAGAATGTGCCAGGTCTCGCCCATGGCCCGCGCACAGCGCTCGATCCGTGCCATGTCGCGCTTATCTGCCGGCGTGCGGATGAGGCCGATGAAGACCGGCGCGAGGTCAGGCAGGAGCGTCGTCTGCATCCAGTCGAGCCAGCGGTCGGCAAGCGCTCGGGCCGACGGGTCCTCGGGCCAGAGGTGGCCTGCGCCGTAGCGCGCGGCTAGGTAGCGCACGCAGCTATGCGATTCCCAGATGGTGGTGCCGTCGCCGTCCACGATGGTGGGGATGCGCCGGTTGGGATTGAGCGTGCCGTAGTCGTCCGTGTCGAGCCCGCCGAAGGGCCCGCCCACGTCCTTCCGCTCGTGGGCCAGGCCCAGCTCTGCCACGGTCCACATCACCTTCTGCACGTTGATCGAGTTCTTGCGGCCCCATACCACCAGCATCTTGCGCCTCCTCCCCTGCCTCGAGAGCGTTTCCGCTTTGCGCGAAAACGCTCTCGCAATTTTTCGCTCACGGCAGCCAGCCGCCGCGCGAGTCCGCGCGCCTATGGGCGCGACGGCTGGCGCCTGCGCGGGCGCGCCGCATAAGCGGCGGGCCGCGGTCGCGGCCTGACGCGCGTCCGCCAAAGACGGACGCGCTCCAGCCCCGCGAGGCCGGCAGTATGCCGGATGGCGGCGGACCGGACCACGGCGGCAGGCGAAATCCATCGCGCTTCCGCTAGCCGTCGCGTCCGCGCCGCGATAGGCTCTGGCCCACGGGCGCCGGGAGCCGTCTGGCGCGAGAGGAGGGTGCGATGAAGGGGAACTTTCAGCAGTACGACAACGCAGACCTTTGGCAGAAGGACCGGGACCACAACATCCATCCCTGGACCGACTTCGCGACCTTCAAGGAGGAAGGCTCCGAGGTCATGGCGGAGGCCGAGGGGGTCTACGTCTACAACGCCGAGGGCGAGCGCTATATGGACGGTATCGGCGGCCTCTGGTGCGTCAACATCGGCTATGGCCGGGAAGAGATGGCGCAAGCGATCGCCGATCAGGTGCGCCGCATCCCCTACTATTCGACCTTCACCCACCTGACCACGCCGCCGGCGGCGGAGCTTGCGGCGAAGCTCGCCGAGCTCGCGCCGGCTTCCATCAATCACGTGTTCTACGGCACCGGCGGCTCGATGGCGAACGACACCGCCATCCGCGTGATTCACTTCTATTTCAACCGCCTGGGCAAGCCGAACAAGAAGAAGATCATCTCGCGCGTCGACGCCTATCACGGCTCGACCTACCTCGCGATGACCATGACCGGGGTGAAGTTTGACCATGACGGCTTCGACCTCGCCCCCGACCTCGTGCACCACATTCCGGCACCCCACACCTATCGGCGCCCCGATGGCATGAGCGTGGAAGAATTCTGCGACGAGAAGGTGGCCGACCTTGAGAACAAGATCCTGGAGCTCGGGCCGGAGAACGTCGCCTGCTTCATCGCCGAGCCGATCATGGGCGGCGGCGGCGTGATCGTGCCCCCGCCCGGCTACCACGCCCGCACCAAGGCGGTGTGCGAGAAGTACGAGGTGCTCTATATCTCGGACGAAGTGGTGACCGGCTTCGGGCGGCTCGGGCACTTCTTCGCTTCCGAGCCGGTGTTCGACTTCACGCCCGATGTGATCACCTCGGCCAAGGGGCTCACCTCGGGCTACATCCCGCATTCGGCGACGCTGTTCTCGGACGCGATGTACGAGGTGATCAGCGTGCCTCAGTCCGACGGCGCGCTCTTCACCCACGGCTTCACCTATGCCGGGCACCCGGTCTCCTGCGCCGCCGGTGTCAAGAACATCGAGATCATGGAGCGCGAGGACCTGTGCGGTCACGTGCGCGACGTCGGCCCCTACTTCGAGGAGCGGCTGAACGAGCTGCTGACGCTGCCGCTGATCGGCGATGTGCGGGGCAAGAAGTTCATGATGTGCGTCGAGGCCGTGAAGAATAAGGAGACCAAGGAGGTCTTCGCCGCAGACGCCAAGATCGGCGCGCGGATCACGCGCCACTGCCAGAGCCGCGGCCTGCTGGTGCGCCCGCTCGGCCACATGAACGTGCTCTCGCCGCCGCTCACGCTCACGCGCGAGCAGATCGACACCCTCGTGGAAACGCTGCGGGAGAGCATTATCGCGACCCAGAACGACCTGGTCCGCGAGAATCTCTGGAAAGGCTGAGACGCGGGCAGAAACGCGGCAGCGAGATGATGGCCGCTACTGCGGCCTGAAAATCAGGAGGATCGGGACGTGGCACTACCGCTCGCACCACAGCTGATCGTCAACAGCCGCATGCTCTATTTCTGCTGGGTTCCGGAGGATCCAGCGGCGGCGGCGGCGCTGCTGCCGGAGGGACTCACACCGGCCGAGAATCAGGCGATCTTCATCAACCAGTACGTCGTGGATCGCGACGATCAGACCTCGCACTTCGGCGCCTATTCGCTGACTTACGCCGGGCTCGATCTGGCCGGCCTCGACCTTGAGGACGGCACGCCCGGCCGCTGGTGGACCCACTATCTCAACTCGAACCCGGTGATGTGCGACTATGCGGCGAAGCGCGGCGTGCCGGCGGTGCCGGGCCGCACCACGCTCTACCGCGACGGCGATCGGGTGACCGCGACCACCTACGCGGACGACCAGCCGATCATCCGCAGTGTCGCGCGCATCGGCTCAGGGATCGCGGACACGGCGCGCGGCCATCTGCGCTACATCACCGCCGTCGACGGCCGCCTGATGAGTGGCAACTATGCCTACGTGGGCGAGCTATCGGACGATTTCGAGCTGCTCTCGCTGGAGTTCCTGGCGCCGGACCATTCGTGCTACGCGCTGCGTCCGGCGTCGCCGCCCGAGGTCACCTTCGGCTTCTATGGGCCGCGTGTCTCGTTCTGCTATCCGGGCGGCGACGGGCCGCTTTAGGCCCCCACGAGACGTATCTCTACTCCGGCGAATAGCCGGGGCAGATCACGTACTTTGGCTCGGTGCAGCCGCCGGTGAGTTCGCGCAGGCGCTCCTGATAGTTCCAGGCGCGCACCGCCTCGTAGTGATCGAATGCGTGCTTGACCAGGAATTCCACCGGGTCGATCACCTCCTCGCGGCGCACTACTCCCTCACCGGCGGCGAGCGCGGTGCGCGGCGAGAGCGCGAGCAGATAGGCGCGCGGATCGATCACGCCATCGACGCCGAAGCCCACGGCGTCTCGGGCTGCCGTCGGGCCGAAGATAGGCAACACCAGATAGGGGCCTTCGCCGACGCCGTAATGGTGGAGCGTCTGGCCGAAGTCGGCGTCGTCCGCTTTCAGGCCGAGGTCGGTGGCGACGTCGAAGAGCCCCGCCGCGCCGGCAGTGCTGTTGACCACGAAGCGGCCGAAGCTCGTGGCGGCACGGCCCGGGTTGAGCTGTAGCAGGTGGTTTGCGGTGACCACCGGCTCCGCCATATTGGTGAAGCCGCGGCTGACCGCGTGCCGTGCGTCGGTCGGCATGAAGCCCCGGTAGAACCGCGCCACCGGCTCGAACACGAGAAAGTCGAGCGCACCGTTGACGTAGAAGAAGACGCGGTTCACCCCCTCGAAAGGATCGTCATAGCCGTCTTTGCCGCCCTCGCGCGGGAGTACCGGCCAATCGGCACCGCGGCTCTCGACAGGGGGAGCGTCATCGATGGACTCGGTTTCCCCATCCCGCATCCGCTCGAGAACCGAGCAGCCCTGCACGACGGGGATGACCAGGAGCAGCACGATTGCCGCCGCTGCGATCCGACGGCCGAGGCCTGGCGATCTCATGTGGGCGGGCAACCTAAGGGCCGGCGTCCTGATTCAGGACCGCGCGGAAGGTGGCGGGATCGACATTGCCGCCGGAGAGCACGGCGACCACGGTGCGCCCGGCAGTGACGATCTTGCCGGCAAGCACCGCCGCCAGCGCCACCGCGCCACCGGGCTCGACCACGAGCTTGAGATGCAGGAAGGCCGCCCGCATGGCAGCGCCCACCTCGGCATCGCTCACGGCTACGCCGCTGTGCACCCGCTCCACGTTGATCGGGAAGGTAAGCGCACCGGGCTTCAGAGCGAGGAGTGCGTCGCAGAAGCTCTGGCCTCGTGCACCGGAGACGCCGACGCGACGGCCCTGTTCGAACGACATGGCATGGTCATCGTAGCCCTGCGGTTCTGCGGTGTGAAGGCGGGTCTCCGGCCAGGCATCGGCGATGGCGAGCGACGTGCCGGCCATCAGACCGCCACCGCCGGCAGGCACGACCACCGCATCGGGCCGGCAGCCGAACGCTTTGCATTGCCCGACGATTTCGTGCCCGACCGTGCCCTGGCCGGCGATGACATTGAAGTCGTCATAGGGCTTGACCAGCGTCGCGCCGCGTTCCTCCGCGATCCGCTTGCCGAGCGCCTCCCGTGCCTCGGAGGCGCGGTCGTAGAGCACGATCTCGGCGCCGTGGCGTCGGGTGCCGGCGATCTTCACCTCTGGCGCGTCCCGCGGCATGACGATGACCGCCGGCACGCCGACGAGCCTGGCCGCCGCCGCGACGGCCTGAGCGTGGTTGCCGGAGGAATAGGTGACCACGCCGCGGGCCTTGGCAGCCGGATCGAGTTGCAGGAGCCGGTTGCAGGCCCCCCGGAACTTGAACGAGCCGGTGCGCTGAAGCGGTTCCGCCTTGAGCAGCAGGCGCCCGCCGATCAACTCGTCGAGGGCGTTGGCCCTGAGCAGTGGCGTCTCGACCGCGTGGCCGGCCAAGCGCTCCGCAGCCCCGCGCACGTCGGAAGGCTTGGGCAGCAGCTCTGACGCCGTCGTATCCGAAGCGGCACCCTGCGGGTCGCTCACCGGAACCTCCGCCGCCGCCATCCTGAGCGGCGGGCCTCGCCCCGATCCGGCCGGTCGACGGGCATGACGCCGTCGTCGGGCGAAAACCGACACAGCGCACGAAAATCGACATGGGCACCCCGCTCGCCGTTGCCGATTCGCAAGCAATGGGCATCCACGGTGCGTTGGGACATACCGCGCGCGAGGTCGTGTTCCAGACTCGACGCCGTCGGCCGCCGGCCGAGCTGCCAGCGATAAACTTGTGTTCCTTCCAGAACCCGCTGCACGTAGTTGCGGGTTTCTGAGAGCGGGATCATTTCGATCCAGTCGATGATGTCCACATCCGGGTCGTGCCGGGGATCGCCGTTCGCCGCGATCCAGCGGGCGACGTTGCGCGGCCCGCCATTATAGGCGGCGACGGCCAGCAGGTACGAACCATCGAAGCGCGCGAGCATGTCGCTCAAGTAGCGGCTGCCGAGCGCGACATTGTGCGCGCGATTGGAGGTGAGGCGCTTGCTGGACTGGCTCAGGCCCATCTTGCGGGCCACGCTCTTTGCGGTCCGGGGCATCAGCTGCATCAAACCGAGCGCGCCTGAGCCGCTCCGTGCCAGTCGGTCGAAGCGGCTCTCCTGGCGGATCAGCGCGAGCACCAGGGCATGTTCGAGAGCGCCGTCCTCCCGTGCGAACGGCACGTTCACTAGCGGAAACAGCCGGTCGATGGAGACGTACCCGTCCCGCGCGGCCTGCTGGGCGGCACGGATCGCCTGCTCGGGCTGACCGACGGAAAGCGCAAACGCCGAAATCATGGCGTAATCCGCCTCGTTGCGCGCGAGCGTGCTCAGGCGTTTGTAGAAAGAATCCACAAGATAGTCGCGGCCGAGAAACGTCAGGAAGCGAACGGCCGCGAACAGCGCATGGCCGTTGAGCGTCGCAGCGCCGGCGGCACCGGACGCGGCGCCGATCAGCGGCGCGTCGGATGCGGCAATCCGGGCCATTGCGACCTGGCCATAGAAGGTGGCCGGATACGCCGCGGCCTTGCCGTACCAGAGAGCCGCCCCCTCCGGATCGCCGGACGTGTCTGCGGCCAGGCCCGTCCAATAGGCCGCGCGTGCCCGGCTGATCGGCATGGTCACCGCGCCGTACATACGCTCGAAATGGAGAAACGCACCGCGCGCGTCGTCCAGGAAACGAAGCGCGATCCACCCGGCGAGCCATTCGGCGTCGGAATAGGTCGAGGCCGCGCTCTGGCGGTGCTCGGCGGCAAGCGCATAGGCCTCATCGACCAGCCCCTCCTCCAGAGCGCGACGCGCCAGGGTGGCCCGCTCCCGCCACCAGAGCTTGGGCCGGGGGCCAAGGTCCCCTGGCGGCGTCTCCAAGAGGGCCCGGGCATCCTCGTCGCGACCCTTCTTTCGCCGCCACCGCAGCCGCTCGTAGACAAGACCTGGATGATCGCGAAGCGACTGCGGCACCCGCGCAATCGCCCGATCTACGCCCCCGGCGTAGGCGCGCAGCGTCAGCCGTGCCTCCGCCAGCCGCTGTTGCCCCTCGCCGACATAGCGGTACATGCGCCGCGCCGCGCGGGCGTGATTGGCCCACACCAGGCGATCCAGGCGGGCGACGTGATCCTCGGGCCGCAGGTGCGCCCGGTAGCGGCGGTAGGTCTTCCGCAGCTCCCGCCCGGTGAACCACCCCTCGACCCAAGCCTTGCGGACCAGTGCTGCCGCGCGCTTTTCCTGGCCGATGCCGAACAGGGCGTCGGCATGGCGCAGGCGGCCCTCACGGCTGATGGGATCGCGCCAGCGATACCAAGCGAGGACATCCGCATCGGAAACCCCCTTCGCCATCGCCGATTCGGCGTTGATCTGGAGCAGCCGCTGGTCCGGCCAGTCAGGATGCTCGTCGATGAACTGCGCGATGTCGGCGAAGGAAGCGCGGGTGCCCGGGCTGCTGTAGTCCCACCAGCGCAGGATCGTGGCGCCGAGGGGGTCGCTGCTCCTGCGGGCAAGGCGATGGGCACGGCTCCAGTTGTTGCGCGCGCCCGCCCTGAAGGCGTCGGCATAAAGCGCGATGTCGGCCCGCGCCACGGCCGGCGGCATAGGCGGCGCCGGCTCCTCCTTGGCATAAGTCGGTGAACCGAAGACGATCGGCGGAAGCAAGGCCAGGGTAACGAGCACTGTCCAAATCGGCGGCGCGACGCGAGCGCGTACACGGTCCAGGAAAGCGGCGACTCGACGCGGCCTTGTTCCCAACATGCTGCCAACCTATTCTCGCCGAAGCCGCAATGCACGACCGTGGGAGCGTGTCATGTTCCAGGGATATCTGACGGCCCTGATCACGCCGTTCCGCAATGGCGAAGTGGATGAAGACGCCTACCGTGATTTCGTCGACTGGCAAATCGAGGAGGGCGCCGCCGGGCTCGTGCCCTGCGGAACCACGGGTGAATCGCCGACCCTCAGCCACGAGGAACACCACCGGGTGACCGAGATCTGCATCGAGGTCGCGGCGGGACGGGTTCCGGTCGTGGCCGGCACGGGCTCGAACTCGACCGAAGAGGCGATCAGCCTCACCCGTCACGCCAAGGACGCCGGCGCAGACGGCGCGCTGCTCGTCATGCCCTATTACAACAAGCCGACGCAAGAGGGGATGTACGCCCACTACAAGGCGGTCAACGACGCCGTGGACATCCCGCAAATCATCTACAACATCCCCGGCCGGAGCGTGGTGGACATGTCGGTCGAGACCATGGCCCGCCTCGCCGAGCTCCCCAACGTCGTGGGCGTGAAGGACGCGACCGCCGACCTGGCCCGGCCCACGCGCACCAGGAACACCATCGGCGAGGAGTTCTGTCAGCTCTCGGGCGAGGACGGGACGATCCTGGGCTTCCTGGCTCAGGGCGGCGACGGCTGCATCTCGGTGACTGCGAACGTAGCCCCGCGCCAGTGCGCGGGCTTCTTCGCCGCGTGGGATCGCGGCGATGCCGCCGAGGCGCTGGATCGGCACACCCAGCTGATGCCGCTCCACGACACGCTCTTCGTCGAGAGCAATCCGATCCCGGTCAAGTATGCCGCGTCGCTGCTCGGCAAGTGCGAGCCGGAGGTGAGGCTGCCGCTGACCTCCCCCAGCGAGGCAAACCGCGAGCGGATCGAATCGGCGATGCGCCGGGCTGGCCTCCTCAACTGAGTACGGCACCGGGGCAACGCCCCGCGGCCCACCCCATCCGATGAGCGGCAACACCGCGCCCGGCGGCAAACGAATCGCGCAGAATCGCAAGGCGCGCCGCGACTATCATCTTGAGCGTCCCTTCGAGGTCGGCATCCGGCTCACCGGGACCGAGGTCAAGTCGCTCCGGGCGGGGCGGGCCAACATCAACGATGCCTACGCCACCGAACGCGGCGGCGAGGTGTT
Source organism: Alphaproteobacteria bacterium (assembly GCA_965220745.1). Classification (GTDB taxonomy): domain Bacteria; phylum Pseudomonadota; class Alphaproteobacteria; order UBA828; family UBA828; genus WTGU01. The sequence continues at coordinate 235,222 of CBDCQT010000010.1, forward strand.
TCTGATCAACGCTCACATCGCCCAATACGACGGCGCCGGCCCGTTCAATCACGACCCCCTGCGGCCGCGAAAGCTGCTGCTGCACAAGCGGGAGATACGCAAGCTGGTGGGGGCGCTGCGCCGCGGTGGCGTGACCCTGGTCCCGCTGGCGCTCTACTTCAACGAGCGCGGTATCGCCAAGGTGGCGCTCGCCATGGCCTCGGGCAAGCGCAAGTACGACAAGCGCGCCGCCGAGAAGGAGCGTGACTGGAAGCGCCAGAAGGAACGGCTGGTCCGCGAACGCGGATAGAAAAATTTGCCGCCTCAGGCGCGGGCCTCGCCCAACACATCCCGAATTGCGGCGAAGACATCGGCGAACATCGCCGGCGTGAGACGGCCCGTGTTCGTGTTGAGGCGCGAGCAATGGTAGCTGTCGAACAGACTGTGCCTGTCGTCCAGGTTATGGACTGCGCCGTGGACAAAGCGATGGCTGCCGGTGCGGAACCCCTGCGACCTCAGCACCGCGCCGTGGGCGACCAATCCCAGCGCGAGGATCGCCCGAAGCCGTGTCATCGCCGCGATCTCGGCCGTGAGGAACTGACGGCACGCCGCGATTTCCGCCCCCTTCGGCTGATTCTGCGGCGGGACGCAGCGAACCGCATTGGTGATCCGGCAATCGTGCAGCGTGAGGCCATCGGCGGCGTGAGCGCCGTAGGCACCGCGGGCGAAGCCGAAATCGCCGAGGGTGGCGTAAAGCAGGTCGCCGGCGAAGTCGCCAGTGAAGGGCCGGCCAGTGCGATTAGCCCCGCGCAGGCCGGGCGCGAGACCGACAATCAACAGTCGCGCATTAAGTCCACCGAAGCTCGTCACCGGTGCATTGTGCCAGTCCGGCTCGGCAGCCCTATGACCTTCACGAAAAGCGGCGAGTCGCGGGCACAGATCGCAGTCCCGGTCCGGTGCACGCGGAGCCGGCACCGGCGTGTTCACGCCGTGTGCGCGACCTCGTCGGCCATCTCGTCCTCCTCGCCCTCTTCGCCGTACCCCTCGTACTCGTCCTCCATCGGCTCCCTCAGGGTCCGGGCACGTTCGTGCCGCCACTTCGGCTCGCGCGCGATCACGGGCTCGAGCTCCTGCAGCTCGATGAAGGTGTCGGCTTGTCGGCGGAGTTCGTCGGCAATCATCGGGGGCTGCGAGCGGATCGTGCTGACAACCGATACCCGCACACCCTTGCGCTGGACGGCCTCGGTCACACGACGGAAATCGCCATCGCCCGAGAACAGCACGATGTGGTCGAGGACGTCGGCCAGCTCCATCATATCGACTGCAATTTCGATATCCATGTCGCCCTTGACCTTGCGGCGACCCAAGGAATCGGTGAACTCCTTGGTCGGCTTCGTGATCAAGGTGTAGCCGTTGTAGTCGAGCCAATCGACCAGCGGCCGGATCGGCGAATACTCCTGATCCTCGATGAGGGCCGTGTAATAGAGAGCGCGGATGAGCCGGGCCTTGCCCGCGAACTCCTCTCGCAAGCGCTTGTAGTCAATGTCGAATCCGAGCGAACGGGCCGCGGCGTAGAGATTTGCGCCGTCAATAAAGAGGCCGATCCGCTCTTGCGGGTTGAAATCCATCAAGTTCTATCCTTCTCGGTCAGGTAAGGCAGAATACCGGAGAGCATGCCGTTGCTGCGTGGCGCATCTCTCCGTCGCCCACGAAGTCGCGGGCGCTCGGCACGCGCGCCATAACTAGGGATTATCGGAGAGCGGGACAAGTGCAAGAGTACGTTTCGTCACAATGATTCTGGTTGCACTCGGTGCGAACCTCGCAAGCGCGCGCCATGGCACGCCGGCCGAGGGGCTGGACGCAGCGCTCGATGCGCTTGCCGCGCGCGGAATCCTTCCCGTTGCGCGGTCGCGGTGGTACCGCAGCGCGCCGGTTCCACCCGCGCAAGGCCCCTGGTTCGTCAACGGCGTGGTCCGGGTCGAAACGACGCTCTCCCCCGTTCCGCTCATGGCGCACCTCCTTGCCGTCGAAGCGGCGTTCGGACGACGGCGGAGCATTGCCGGCGCGGACCGTCCCCTCGACCTCGATCTCCTGGACTACGATGGCCAGGTCGTCCACCACGCCGCCAGCGACGGCGGACCGGCACTCAGCCTCCCTCACCCCAGTCTTGCGGAACGCGCGTTCGTGCTGGCACCGCTCATTGAGGTGGCCCCCGACTGGCGGCATCCGGTGAGCGGCGCCACCGCGGCATCTCTGCTCGCCGTGGTGGCGGGGGATCAGACCATCGAGCCGCTTTCGCCTGCCCCAACCGGCGCGTGACTGCGCCGGCGCTCCGGTAGCGAACCGCCCACAATCGGACGCCGCGACCGCCCGATCGCAAAATCGCATATTGATTTGATCATTTTCGATAGCGAGAGATATCATGGCCCGGCCGCGGACGGCGGCCCGCTAGGGCGGAGGCGGCGGCTTCCGACGAGGGCTCTGCAATCGCGTCGGCTGAGCCTTCAGCAGCTGGCGCTACGGTCGAAGGACGGAATGCGAAGACTACTGGCAGCCGGCATTGCCGGCTTGATGATGATTTCCCTCCCGGCGATTACGCTCGCCGACGAGGACCAGGAAACCTATGAGCAGCTCGATCTGTTCGGCGACATTCTCGAACGAATACGGGACGAGTATGTCGAGGAAGTAAGCACGTCCGACCTGATCGATGCCGCCATCGAGGGCATGATCGGCTCGCTCGACCCCCATTCGAAGTACCATAACCCCAAGAGCTACAAGGAAGTCCAGGTTCAGGCGCGGGGTGAGTTCGGCGGCCTCGGCATCGAGGTGACGATGGAGAACGGCCTCGTCAAGGTGATCGCGCCGATCGACGACACGCCCGCGCAGCGTGCCGGAATCGAGGCGGGGGACCTGGTGACCCATCTCGACGACGAACCGGTGCTCGGTCTCACCCTCCAGCAGGCGGTCGACAGGATGCGCGGCCCCGCCAACTCCGAGATCACGCTCACCGTCCGCCGCAGAGGGGTGGAGGAGGATCTGACGTTTCCGATCACCCGCGCGATCATCAAAATTCGTTCGGTGCGCGCGCGGGTAGTGGATGACGAGATCATCCTCGCGCGGATCTCGACGTTCTCCGAGCACACGTCCGACGATCTCGAGGGAACACTAGGCGACCTGTGGGACGAGCAGGGCGATCAGGTGCTCGGCGCCGTGCTTGACCTGCGCAACAATCCCGGAGGCCTTCTCGATCAGGCGATTGCGGTCTCGGATGCGTTCCTGGAACGGGGTGAAATCGTATCGACCAGGGGTCGGGACCCCGACAGCATTCTGCGCTTCAACGCGCGCCAAGGAGACATCATCGACGGCCTGCCGCTGGTCGTGCTGATCAACAGCGGGACGGCCTCGGCCTCAGAGATCGTGGCCGGTGCGCTGCAGGATCACGGGCGGGCACTACTCCTCGGCACCCGCTCGTTCGGCAAGGGCTCGGTGCAGACGGTGCTTCCCCTCAGCGGGCGCGGCGCACTGCGGCTTACCACGGCGCGCTACTTCACGCCGTCCGGCCGCTCGATCCAGGAACAGGGGATCGACCCCGATATCGTCGTGGAGCAGATTCGGCCCGAGCCCGAGCCCGAGGCTGACGCGGTGCCTGAACGGCGGGAAGAGGACCTGCGGGGCCATCTCGACAATGACGGGTCGGATGTCGAGGACGAAGTTGACCCGGTGACTGAGGAGGCTGCCCAGGTTGAGGACGACCCGGCGGATGGCGACTATCAGCTGGCCCGCGCGATCGAGCAGCTGCGCGGCTTCCACGTCCTCTCGGGCAGAGCGATCGTAAACTGAGCCGGTACGCGCGTCGGCCCCATCTCCGGGTGACATGAATAGTCTCGACGGGCTCCCCTATCGGCCCTGTGTCGGCGTGCTGTTGTTCAACGCACGGCGGCAAGTCTTCGTCGGACAGCGCATCGACATGGTGCAGGAAGCCTGGCAGATGCCGCAGGGCGGCATCGACCGGGGCGAGGACCCGCGCGATACGGCGCTAAGGGAGCTTGAGGAAGAGACCGGCGTCAGACCCGACAAGGTGGAGCTTGTCGCGGAAACGCGGGAATGGCTGCGCTACGACTTGCCGCCAAACCTGGTAAACCGCGTTTGGCGCGGGCGCTACCGGGGCCAGGAGCAGAAATGGTTCGCCGCGTGCTTCCTCGGCACCGATGCCGACATCGATATCAATACGTCGCATCCCGAGTTCAGCGACTGGCGCTGGTCTCCCGTCGACGAAATCGCCGCGAACGCGGTTTCCTTCAAGCGGGCGCTCTACGAAGCGGTGATTGCTGAGTTCCGGCCGTTTCTTTCGCCCGCGCCCGCACCAGACGGCGGACATAAAGCCTGAGCGCAAGCCAAGTCAGCGCCGCGATAATTCTTCCCAGCCGTCCCTGCGGCTTGATGCCGACCGCCTTCAAAGTCATGCCAACGCCGCGCTGAACGTGATCCCGCCGGTAGAGCGGTAGCGTGCGCGCCGCATAAGCGAGGGTGGCGCGTCGGCGAACGTAGGGATCGGGCTCTCCGGCACCGGAGTGATAGGCGTAGGAGAGCTCGTCGTCGGTCGACTCGAATAGACGGCCGAGCGCCACCTTGGCGCGCGCGAGCCGGCCGACGCCCTCGATATCCCGATAGCGCTTCATGGTGGTGTAGAAGAGCTTGTAGTGGCGGAACTCGTCGCCCGCGATCCGCTTGCAGATCGCCTTGAAGACCGGTTCTTCGGCGGCGTCGCGCAGCGCACTGTAGTAGGTGGACGTGCCGACCTCGACGATGCAGCGCGCCACCATCTCGGCGCAGCGTGACCCCCGGATCGATTCGCTCGCCTCCACGTCGATGGGATGGCCCGCGACGAAGCGGGCGAAGGTCGCATCGAAGTCGAACGAGGGGTCCGCGAGCTCGGCGTAGCGGCGCAGGACCGCGCCGTGCTGGACCTCCTCCTCCGCCCACGCAAGCGCGTCGGCGCAGAAGCCGGGATCGTCGTGAAACACGCCGCAGAGATACTTGCCGTAGTCGGCGCTGTGGTGCTCGACCATGCACGCGGCCTTGGCAATCTTGACCATCTCCGGGTCGAGCTTCGACCGGTCGAACTGGTCCCAAGGGATGTCGTCAAGGGTCCAGTGGCCCATGGTCCGCGTCCTGGATTAAGACGATTCAACGGTCCCGCATAATAGCACGTGCAGGCCGAATGTCGCTAAGGACGGAATCGATTTCATATCCTGCTTGACGGCTCATAACCTTTATTCAAAATACATCTTTTAGGTGCCCACGGGTTGTCTCAGCGGCCCATCGAATGGGTTGAGGCAGGGCCGATCCGATCCGGGCGCATTGAATACATGCGATGAGGCAACAGCGGATAGGAGGGTACAGCCATGCTACACGTGAACAGACGTGACGTTCTTAAGATGGGTGGCGCGCTAGGCGCTGCCTCGGCCGCAACCCCGGTCATGGTGGCGTCGGCCAGCGACGCGGACGTCAGCGGCCTCCCCAGGGTCAAGCAGGAGCTCGTCGCTCCGCCCTTCGTTCCGGCCCATGAGCAGGTTGCCACGGACGGACCGAAGATCATCGAGGTGGAGCTCACCGCCACCGAGGACAAACGCGAAATCGACGACGACGGCACCATGCTCAACACGCTGTCGTTCAACGGCTCGATCCCAGGGCCGCTGATGATCTGCCACGAGGGCGACTACATCGAGCTCACGCTGAAGAACCCGGCGAGCAACATCTTCGAGCACAACATCGACTTCCACGCGTCGACCGGCGCGCTCGGCGGCGGCGGGCTCACGCTCATCTCGCCCGGCGAGCAGGTCAAGCTGCGCTGGAAGGCGACCAAGGCCGGCACCTACATCTACCACTGCGCGCCGGGCGGAACGATGATCCCCTTCCATGTCGTCTCCGGCATGAATGGGGCGGTGATGGTGCTGCCGCGCGACGGCCTCAAGGACCGTCACGGTAACCCGCTCCGCTACGACCGGGCCTATTACATCGGCGAGCAGGACTTCTACGTGCCCCGCGACGCCGATGGCGAATTTATCGACTACGTCGACCACACCGAGGGCATGTCCGACATGTTCGACGTGATGCAGACACTCACGCCGAGCCACGTCGTGCTGAACGGCCGGGTCGGCGCGCTCACCGGCGACAACGCGATGACGGCGAACGTCGGCGAGTCGGTGCTGTTCATCCACTCCCAGGCCAACCGCGATTCCAGACCGCACCTGATCGGCGGCCACGGCGACTACGTCTGGGAGCAGGGCTCGTTCGTCGACCCACCGGCGGAAGGGCTCGAGACCTGGTTCATCCGGGGCGGCTCCGCCGGTGCCGCGCTCTATACCTTCAGGCAGTCGGGAGCCTACGTGTATCTCTCCCACAACCTGATCGAGGCGGTTCAACTGGGCTGTCTCGGCGTCGTCGTCGTCGAGGGCGAGTGGGACCACGACCTGATGACGCAGGTCCAGCCGCCGACCGTGATGACGGCCTAGATCCTCCCGCACACTGGCTGCTCCCGGTTCTCCGGGAGCGGCCGATTTCTTTGTCTGTTAGTTTGAGCTTTCGTAGTACGGGATTCATAACGGGGTTCGCGGCTCGCGAACGGTCCCCCTATCTCCCGGTCGCACCCGCTCCTTGCGACACGAGTCTGCGTTCTTCCCTTGCTGCGAAGATGCGCCGGAACACCGGCGCCGGCTTCAGCATGTCTTCCAGCGTGTACTGATCGAGCACGCCGAAAAAGGCTTGCAGGCCCTCCTCGAGAACCCCGGTCAAACGGCATGGACCGGCGATCGGGCACGTGTTCTTCTCCCGACCGGCGAAGCACTCGACCAGCTGAAAGTTCCCTTCGGTGGCGCGGATGACCTCGCCCAGATTGATCTCGCTCGCCGGCATCGCGAGCTCCAGGCCGCCGTTCTTGCCTCGGGTCGTCGTGATGTATCCCTCCTGACCCAGCTGATGGATCAGCTTCATCAGGTGGTTCTCGGAAATTCCGTAGGCATCGGAGATTTCCCGGATCGTGCAGCGCCGGTGGCGGTTGAGACCCAGGTAGATGAGGGCTCTCAAGCAATAGTCGCTGTATTTCGTCAGCTGCATGTAACCGACCTCATCGGTGCGGGCATCGATTTTAGCCCGCATCTCTCGCCAGGGTCACGGCCTGCGTCGCGCCCAGGCGTTCGATCCGCCAGGAGCGGGCCGAAAAGCGTATCGGATCGCATGAAGGACATCCTCGACCGCTATCCCCTGCCGCCGGCCACGGTCGTGCACTCGATCTATGCCGCCTGAGCGAACCTGACATGCGAGGAACCGAGTGCGGTAATCCCGCTCGCTCGGGTCTGTGAGGGGAGGGGCTCGGTAACGACCCCTCCTACTCCGCCCGCGGTGTCACGTAAATCAATGAGTTAGCAGGCCCATTGGCGTCCAATCTACGCATCGATCAACAAGCGGCTACCACGAGGCTGGCGCAGGCAAGCTAGTCTCCCGCGGCCGAGGCCATCGCGAACCCGCCTTGGGGTTGCGGGATTGCAACAACACCCTGAGCCTGAGGAAAACCAAGCGATTGCACTCCCGACCTCGGTCGCACGTTCGAATCCGACAGGCATTCCAAATACCATCGTGGTAGGCTGCAAATCTGGTTTGGGAAGCTCGCTATGCTTCTTTCCGGCGTGTTGGGCCAAATGTGGGGCTGGCGAGAGTTTTTCCCAAAAGGGCATTTTACTTCTACAGGTTACGGGAGGGTTCGAATCCCCGTCCCTCCTCCGCCATACACCGCCGCCCCATTTCGCCTTGCCTGCGACCGGGTGGTCTTTATCGCCGCCGGGCGCGCCGCCAAACGCTGAGAGGACGAATCGATGGAACTGTACGAGGTCATGCGCACGACCTTCGCCTGCCGCGATTTCACCGACGATCACCTGCCCGACGAGGTGATCTACGAGATGATCGAGAACGCCCGCTTCTCGCCGAGCGGGGGCAACCGCCAGGGCAACCGGGTCATCATCGTGCGCGACATGGCGACCAGGCAGCGGCTTTCCGACCTGACGATACCGGTCGCCAAGCGCTACCGCGCCCAGATCGATGCGGGCGAAAGTCCTTGGAGCGCCTGGGTTCCGACTAAGCTCACGCCCGAGCAGATCGAGGCGACTTCGGCACCGGCCATGCTGACCGAGCCGTTGATCAAGTCCTCGGTCGTGCTGGTGGTCTGCGTCGACCTCAAAGTGGTCGCCGCAACCGATCAGTATCTGGACCGCGTCGGCGTGATCAGCGGGGCCTCGATCTATCCCTTCGCCTGGAGCCTGCTGCTGGCAGCCCGACAGAACGGGTTCGGCGGCACGATCACAACCCTCCCCATCGCCCACGAGCCCGAGATCAAGACGCTGCTCAACATCCCGGAGGATCACGCGGTCTGCGCGGTCATGCCCTTCGGGCGCCCGGTCAAGCAGCTCACCAAGCTGAGACGCCGCCCGGTGGAGGAGATCGCCACCCGCGAGCGTTTCGACGGCGAGGTATTCACGCAGAATTGATGCGTGCCTGGGGCGTCGGCACCGCGACCAGGCTGAGACGACGAGACCCCGCCAGGGTCACCCTGCGGGGTCTCGCGCCTTTCGGCGGACCGCCTGCACCGGCGGTCTCGAAACTGGCTCCCCGGGCCGGACTTGAGTGTGTTCAGTAAAGTATTGATATAAAATAATTTGTCAATCGGCTTTGAAGATTGACTCCCTATCGGCGTGCAAAATTGACCCCCCTGAGAGGCACGGCGGAGGTTGTACCGGTAGCCAATAGGGGGGACCCGCGCGGCTTCGTGTAGCGCCCCGCGTTACGCGAAGCGAAGCCGCGTGGGGGGTGCCTGTTGGCCCACCGGGGCAACCGGTCCGCAGGGGAGGCCGCGCCGGATCAGGATCGGTTCTTGAAGCGCCAGCTCTCGTTGCCGGTCTCGATGATCTCGCAGTGGTGGGTGAGACGATCGAGCAGCGCTGTGGTCATCTTGGGGTCGCCGAAGACGGAGGGCCACTCGCCGAAGGCGAGGTTGGTTGTGATGACGGTGGAGGTTCTCTCGTAGAGCCGGCTCATGAGGTGGAAGAGGAGCTGCCCGCCGGCCTGTGCGAAGGGCAGGTAGCCGAGCTCGTCGAGGATGACGAAGTCGCGGCGGACGAGCTGCTCTGCGGTGCGTCCCTGGCGTCCGGCGCGGAGTTCGGCCTCGAGGTGGTTGACCAGGTCGACAACGTTGTAGCACCGGCCTCGGGCGCCCTTGCGGATGCAGGAGCGCGCGACGGCGACGGCGAGATGGGTCTTGCCGGTGCCGGTGCCGCCGACCAGCACGATGTTGCGCTAGAGCAGGTTCCGATCATACGCGGTCATATCCTGCAGCAGCGAAGTAGTTTTGGCATTCGGCGGGTGTGAAGTTGTCTGTGGCTTCGCCGATGGCGTCCCAGAGTTCCGGGACGGTGCGGGCGGCGCGTCGCTTGAGGTAGGCCTTGAACTTGGAGAAGGCCATCTCGATCGGGTTGAGGTCGGGGCTGTAGGGCGGCAGGAAGTGGAGCTCGGCCCCGGCCTGGTGAATGGCGTCGCGGACAGCGCTGCTGCGGTGGCAGGCAAGGTTGTCCATCACCACGATGTCGCCGGGCTTGAGCGTGGGCACCAGCACTTGGTCTACGTAGGCGAGGAAGGCGGCGCCATGCATGGCGCCGTCGAGCACCATGGGAGCGGTCATCCCGCTCAGCCTGAGGGCACCGACGAAGGTTGTGGTCTTCCAGTGGCCATGGGGCACAGGGGCGCGGCACCTCTGTCCGCGCGGAGCCCGGCCCGAGCGTCTCGCCATCTTGGTGGACGCGCCTGTTTCATCGACGAAGACGAGCTTCTCAGGGTCGAGATCGGGCTGGGCTTCGACCCAGGCGCGCCTGCGCCTGAGCACGTCAGCGCGTTGCTGCTCGCTGGCGTGTGCCGGCGGCGCCGCGCTTCCCGGCGATCCGGACGATCAGGTGGCGGCTCTGGCTCGGGGGGTGACGCGCCTTGAGGACGAGCCCCGGCCCCCTCTGCTGGCACGGTTCCTGGTGTCCGGTGGTGGTGCGGCGGCCTTGACGGCGGCGGAAGGGTCGGGGCGGGAAACGTGAGCCCGGCGGCAACGGAAGTGGAGGCTGGCGATGATGACCGAGACTCTGGCGCGCGAGCTGCTGCGTCGCGAGGAGGTGGAGGAGCGGTTCGGCGTATCGCGCAGTTGGATCTATTGCGAGATGCGGGCCGGACGGTTCCTGGAACCGGTGAGGATCAGCAAGCGCGCGGTGAGATGGCGCGTGTCGGACCTCGACGAGTGGGCCGCAAGCAGGCCGGTGGCGCACGGTGAGGTCGGGCACCGATGAACAGGCCGGCGCCAAATTCGTGGGCGAAACCGTCGTCTTTCCTTGTCACCAATCCAAGGTAGGGCCGTTGAGCGGACCGAATCGAAGAGGTTGGTACCGTTGATGCGCGCGCCGGGCACCGCCGCGACATCGTGATATAGTGCGGGGGCACCCAGGGAGTTCGGCATGTTCTGATCGGCGGTGTTGGGCAGCATGTGGGGCCGGCAAGATGGCGGGCCAAAAAACGAGGCGAATACAACGGGATACAGGAGCTGCCGAGTCCCACCCCCTTGCTGCGCCCATGCGACAAAGTCTTCCGCGTCGTGCCGAGAGAGAACGGGACGGCCGGCATTGCGTTCTGCAGCAACGAGACAGTCGGACGGCGCCTACGGCTCGATCCAGTCTTCCGCCGCGTGCACGAAATTCTGCTTCATGTACCAGGCAAGGTAGTCGCCCGAACTGATGGGAGGCTCCTTTGGGGGATTCCGGGCGTCCATACACGTTGGCAGGCACTCGACGACGAAATCGGAATTCGGATGTATGAACAGCGGGATCGAGTAACGATCGCGGCCCGACCGGTTGATCACCCGGTGCGGCGTGGACATGAAGCGCCCGTTGGTCCAGCGCTTCAACAAGTCGCCGGAGTTGAACAGGAACGAATCCGGAATAGGCGGCGCGGGGAACCACTCCTCGGACGGCCCCAGCAGCTCGAGGCCGGGGACTTCCGTGGTCGGTAGCATGGTCACGAACGTGCTGTCGGTATGGGGCGCAAGATGGAATTGGTTCGTTTCGAGCCGGTCATTGGCGCGGAAGTGCGAGACCCGCAACATCGAGAGCGCCTCGTACACGCCGAATGCCGGACTGAAATAGTGCGAAGGAAGATCGAGACTGGCCGCGAATATCGGCAGCATCCGGCGGAAGAGCGCCTCCGCGGTCTCGAAATATTCGACTAATATCTCTCTAAATCCAGGCAAATTGCCCGGCCACTGATTCTTGACGTCGAGCGGCCTTGGTGCCCGGTCGCGCAGCATGAAAAAAGCCTCGGCAACGTCGGGCTTTATCGTGCCCGTATAATGTTCCGAGGTGCGCGAAGCTTCGCCGCCGAAGCTCATGAATCCGACGTGATTTTCGTCGATCGGGATCCTGTTTTTCTCCTCGGCGGGGAGTGAATGAAACCGCGCCGTTTCGGCGAACGTACGGTCGATCAGCACCTTGGGAACGTCATGATTGACGACGTAGAAGAAGCCGATCTCCGCAAGCGCTTCACGGAGTTCGCGGCCGAGGCGCTCGCGTGCGCCCCGCTCTCCCGCGAGGTAGCCCGCCAGGTCGAGCACCGGGATGTCGCAGCCGGTCGCGGGGTCTCTCCATCTGCGGGAGGCTGCTCCAGGTGGGTCGCCCATCGTTCCGCGCCGGTTCGTCCAAACGCGGGCCGCGCGGCCGCCGGCGCCTCGATAGCTTGGCCGGTATGGCGCGGCCCAGGCAATGTTGATAGCATAAAGTCCATACAGAGGGCGACGAATAAGCAGCCAGAACTGTCGCCGGCCAGGGGAGGAACAGCCATGCTGCGGAGAATCAGAGCGATTGACCGCCTAACTTCGGGACGCATGAGTCGGCGGGAGTTTCAGAAGGCACTGGGTTTATTCGGCCTGAGCCTGGTCGCGTATCCGGTCGTTACACGGCCCGTACGTGCAGCGGATAATCTGTTGGTGTTCGGCTGGGCCGGTTTTGACGATCCGGCGCTTTTTCCCGGCTACGAGGAAAAACACGGCAGTCCGGACCATGCCTTCTTCAGCGATGAGCAGGAAGGTATCCAGAAGCTCAAGGCCGGCTTTGGGGCGGACATCGTTCGACCCTGTATCGATGTGATGCAGCAATGGATGACGGCTGATCTCAAGCCGATCGACGAATCGAAGCTGCTCTATCTCGACGAGCAATTCGAGTCCATTCGCGCGCCCGCGCCGGCCTATCACGACGGCCAGAGGTTCTTCGTCTCACTCTATTGGGGCTTCACGTCGTTCATCTACCGCACCGACATGACAGACATCACGCCGGAAGAGGAATCCTGGTCGCTTCTCTTCGATGATCGTTTCGCGGGGCGAATCGCGGTTTGGGACAGCACCGACTGCGTGATCCCGCACACCTCGCTGGCGCTCGGTCATTTGGACGATCCGTTTCGCCCGGATGGTGAGCGACTGGATCAGGTTGCCGACATGATACGCAAGCAGCGCAATCTGGCCCGGCTCTACTACCCGGACGTGACGACGGGCGTGCAGGCGATCGCCTCCGGCGAAGTGGTGATCAGCTACGCCTGGTCCGAGTTCCTGCAACCGCTCCGGGACGAGGGAATTCCGTTCCGCTGGGCGAAGCCCAAGGAAGGCTTGATCAGCTACAATTGCGGCCTAGCGCTCCGAGACGGCAACGCCAGCGAAGAGGCGCAGTACGATTTCGTCAACGCGTCGATGTCGGCGGATGCAGGGAAGTTCCTGATTGAGGTCTTCAACCTCGGCGCGGCCAACCAGAAGAGCTTCGATATGGTCGACCCCTCGCTGATCAAGGAGATCGAGCTGACGTCGCCGGAGGAATCGCTTGCCGGCTCGCATCCCTTCGTCTACGTGCCGATCGAATTGAAGAGCAAGCACATCGAGCTTTTCGAGAGCATCAAGGCTGGCGCTTGAGGCCTGATCACGACTGATCGAGGCAGCCGACAAGCGGAGCGACCGTCGCCTCTCCCTCCGGGGCGGTCGCGGTCCGGTTTACGCGCCTATTGCGGCCCCTCGTCCGCCGGCAGCAGGATCACGGCATCGCGCGACCAGGTGAGCCAGACGCGGTCAGCGGAGGGGGTCGCGGCGCCCAGCATCGGCTGCATGTTCTGTGTCGCGACCGCGATCGGCTCGTCGCGGCTGGCGATACGGACATGAAAATGGCTGCGGTCGCCGAGGTAGGCCGCCGCTTCGATATCGCCGCACGCCATGTTCGCGTGTTGGTCAGGCGCCTCGTTCGATACGCGAATCTTCTCCGGCCGGACGGCGACGGTGACATCGCCCCCGTCCTTGAGCGCAAACTCGGGCCGCCACGCCTCGACAATGCCCACCGGCCCGGCATCGACCGTGACGAAGTTGGGCCCGGCTGCCCTGACAATGCCGGGGAAGAGGTTGATCGTGCCGATGAAGTCGGCCACCACGCGGGACGACGGCCGCTCATAGAGGCGCGTCGGCGTATCGACCTGCAGCACGCGGCCCTCCGCCATCACGGCAATGCGGTCGGAGATGGATAGCGCCTCCTCCTGATCGTGCGTGACGAACACGAACGTGATGCCGACTTTCCTCTGCAGGGCGCGAAGCTCGATCTGCATCTGCGCGCGAAGCTTCTTGTCCAGCGCGCCCAGGGGCTCGTCGAGCAGCAGGACCAGGGGGCGGCGCACGAGCGCGCGTGCGAGGGCGACGCGCTGGCGCTGCCCACCGGAGAGCTGATGCGCGTGGCGGTTCTCGAACCCCTGCAACTTGATGAGGGAGAGCGCCGCATCGACCCGCCGATCGCGCTCCGCACGCGAGAGCTTCAGCCGGCGCAAGCCGTAGGCGATGTTGTCGCGCACGTCGAGGTGCGGAAAGATCGCATAGTTCTGGAACACCATGTTGACCGGCCGGCGGTTGGGCGGAACGGCGGACATGGGCTGGCCGTCGAGCAAGATCTCGCCCGCGCTCGGCGTCTCGAAGCCCGCGATCATGCGCAGCAGCGTCGTCTTGCCGCACCCGGAGGGCCCGAGCAGCGCGAAGAACTCCCCCTGCCCGATCTCGAGATCGACCGAGTCCACAGCACGAACGCTCCCGAACCGCTTCGACAGATCGCGAAGCGCAATGAAGTCGGCGCGGCTCATCGGACGACCACGGAGTCCGCCTCCAACCCCGGGCGCAGCCCGCGCCGGCGGATCCATTCGGCGAGGACGATCAGGAGACCCGAGGCGAGCAGGATGCAGGCGCCGAGCGCCAGGACGTTGGGGAGCTTCTTGGGAAAGCGCAGCTGGCTCCAGATGTAGATCGGCAGCGTGGGGTCCTTACCCGCCAGGAAGAAGGCGATGACGAACTCGTCGAACGACCACGTGAACGTGAGCAGAAGGCTGGCGACGATACCCGGGTACGCGAGCGGAAAGGTCACGCGCCAGAAGGTCGTCCACCCGCTTTCGCCGAGATCGAGAGACGCCTCCTCGAGATGCTTCTCGAAGCCCTCCAGGCGCGAAATCATGACGAGCATCGAGAAGGGAAGGGTGATCAGCACGTGACCGGCGCCGATGGTGACGAGCGAAAGCGGGACGCCAAGGGAATTGGCCAGGATGAGGAGTGAGATGCCGAGGATGATTCCCGGTATGACGAAGGGGACCAGCACGAAGCCGATGATCGCGCCCCGCCCCGCCAGTCGATAGCGGGTCAGCGCTCGCGCCGCCAATGTGCCGAGCACAGTGCTGGCGACGGCGACGCAGACGCCGACCGTCAGGCTGTTCAGCAGCGAGTCGATCAGCGCCCCCTGCGCCGCCATGCTCTCGTACCATTTAACCGTGAAGCCCTTTAGCGGGAACGCGACGTAGATGGAGTCGTTGAACGAGAAGAGCGGCAGGAACAGCACCGGGACGTAGAGAAACGCGAGATAAACGACCGCGTATATCAGCAGGGAATCAAAGCGCCGGCCTTTGACCAGATACCCCTTCATGCGACGCGCCGTGTCATCTTGCGTGCGAACCAGGCGATGACGATCACGGAAAGGCCGATCGTAATCATCGAACTCACGGCCATCGCCGCGCCGGACGGCCAGTTGTTGGCAGGCCCAAACATGACCTGAATGATATTGCCGATCATGAGGCCCGTGGTCCCGCCGACGAGTTTCGGCGTGACGTAGTCGCCCACGGTGGGAATGAAAACCAGGAGCGCCGCCGCGATGACGCCGGGCATCGACAGCGGCAGGGTGACGCGGAGGAAGCGGGCCAGCGGGCCGTCGCCGAGATCGGTCGCGGCTTCCAGCAGCGAGCGGTCGATCTTCGCGAGCGACACGTAGATGGGAAGGATGGCGAACGCCGCCCACGCGTGCGCCAGCGTTATGACCACGGCGATCGGGTTGTAGAGCAGAAAGCCGAGCGGCTCGTCGATCACGCCGATCGAGGTGAGCCCTGAGTTGATGACGCCGTTGTAGCCGAGGACGATCTTCCAGGCGAAAACGCGCAGCAGGTAGCTCGTCCAGAACGGCACGGTAATCAGGACCAACCACAGGATCTTCGCCTGCTTGACGCGAAACGCGACGAAATACGCCATCGGGTAAGCGAGCCCCACCGCCGCGGCGGCCACGCAAAGCGAGATCAGGAGGGACTTGCCGAGAAGCAGCGGATAGGCAGGGTGAATGAAAAAGTTCGTGTAGTTGTCCGTGGTGGCAATCGCCTCGTATCCGCCGCCTGTCTTCGTCCAGAAGCTGTAGACGATGACGATCCCGAGGGGCACGGCGAGCAGCAAAAGCATGATCGCGAGCGTCGGCGACAAGAGGACGAAACCGCGCAGTTGCTCGCTGCGCAGAAAATACCCACCGATCCGAGTTGCCAGCCGATCGAGCGCTCCTCGCCCATTGGGCAGGGGTTGCACGCTAGTCAAAGGCGCGCGACTCCCTTCCTATCCCGGAACACGTCGCCCTCTCCCGAGTGCCGGTCGGCGGACGCGGCGAATCCCCCTGCAAGAGCGGGCCGGTGGGAGCCCGACGAAGCGTGGTCTCACGGAAAGACATCACATCCGCGATCATACGCCTGTGCGGGCGACAATCACGCACGTTCGAGGCGTCTCAAGCGTCCGCGCGCCGCGCACCGCGTGCGCGGCCTCGTTGACCTCAGCATCCGCATTCTTCGCGAGGACCACGGAATGAGGCGCTTGCCGCGGGGGTGTGCGACCATGGGACCGAACGATGATCGTTTCGGGAGCCGGCGATGAGCGCTCTGAGGGCCCGCTTACAGGGGATCCTGGACGACTACGTGGCGCAGGGCGTCGTCGGCGCCTCGCTCGCGCTGCGGGCGCCGGGTGAGGAGGATGTTCTGATCGCGAGCGGGCTCGCCAATCGCACGCGACAGGAGCCGCTGACACCCGATCATCTCTTCCGCATCGCGAGTTGCACCAAGACCTATGTCGCAGCCTGTCTTCTGCAGCTCGCCCAGGAGGGCCGGCTCGACCTCGACGAGCCCATCACCCGCTGGTTCCCCGACCTGCCCAAGGCGGAGCGCCTGCCGGTTCGCATTCTCGTCAACCACCGCAGCGGCCTGCCCGAGTTCGAGAACCACATGCCGATGATCTCGGACCGCGTCTGGACGCCGCAGGAAATCGTGGACTTCGCTTTTGAGGCGACGGAGCAGGGCGAGCCCTGGCGCACGATGCAATACAACAACACCGGCTACATCCTGGCCGGCATGATCATCGCGCTGGAAACCGGCGGCACACTCAGCCAGGCACTCCGCTCACGCCTGTTCGAGCCGCTCGGTCTCCAAGACACCTGGGTCGGCACCGACGAGCCCTATCCCGCCGAGCGCGTGGCGCGCGGCTACTTCCACAAAGAGGACGAGGACGGCCAGTGGGACATTGCAGGCGCCGGCGAGCCGGTCGACGGCTGCTGGGATTCGACCGACTGGTTTCCGCTTTCCGGCGCCAATGCGGCAGGCGATATCATAGCCACGCCGCACGATCTGATGCGCTGGATCGAAGGACTCTTCGCAGGCAAAGTGCTGGACGAAGCCCGCCTTCACGAGATGGCCGGCAATCTGAAGGAGGCGAGCTTTCCCGGCGCGCCGATCACGGCGAACGGCCACGGCATCCTGGTGTCCAAGATCGACGGGCTGGAGATCAAGGGCCACATCGGCCAGCTACCGGGCCACACCACCTGCACGGGCCACCACGAGGCCACGGGCGTGAGCGCGACGCTCTGCCAGAATTCCGGGGCGGGCGACTTCGAATCGTTCTATCTGGCGGGCATTCACGCTCCCTTCGCAGCCTGCTTCCGTGCGGTGGGAGCGACGCAATCCTGACTGTCTTGCTGCCTGTCATGTCTCTTTAACTTGCACCCGAGCCACTCTGGCTCTCGCACGCCCATCAATGTCGTAGATTACGACGGTGACCACGATTCCGGAGAAATACGACGCTCGCGTACTTGCTGTTGAGCGATGTGGACAAGTCAATCGGCGCTCCCCGAGAAAGTATCGACGGGAAGAACAAATCATGCAGGCAGCGTTAGTAGGACTGGCAATTCGTGTTCAATCCGAATAACCGAGAGGCTTGCTCCAAGTAGGGAAATTCTGACCTCGCAACACTCACAGCCGACTTGGCGATGGTCGCGACGAGCATCTCTTGGCCGTCGTCTGTAGCCTCAGCGATCGCGGTACCTTGAGGATCGTAGATTCCGCTTCGGCCGACGTACCGTAGCTCGTTCTCAGCGCCAATCCGGTTGGCGTAGGCGATGTAGAGCTGATTCTCGATGGCCCGCGCTGGGATCACGTGGCGAGCAATGTGCCCGTGCGGTTCCATGAGTGACGTTGTAACCGCAATCAGATCACTGCCGTTGCGGGCGCGCTCCCGGGCGAGGCTCCGGGAATTCGATGTCGAAACAGATTAGCACCGCAATCGTGACGCCTTTGAGTTCGACCAGGACGGGTTCGCTTCCCCGCAGGAACGTGGATTTCTCCCAGTCGCCGTAGAGAGCGCGTTTCCGATAGTTGGCCAGGATCGCTCCGTCGGCGCCAGTCAGCAGTGCTGCGTTGTAGAGTCCGCCGTCCTGTGTCTCGTAGTACCCAACAAGGATGGCCGTTGCGTTCGACTTGGCCACGGCTCGCAGCGCAGAGACCGTCTCTTGATTGATATGGCGGGCGATGCGCTCAGTCTCCTCTCGGTTGAAATAGCCGGTAAGGAAACACTCGGGAAAGACCAGGAGGTCAACACCACGGTGCGAAGCCTGAGCGGTCGTCCGCGAAATGGTCGCCATATTGGCAGCAACGTTCCCCAGCAGACCGGAGTCCTGCCATACGCCGACAGTGAGGATGGCCTCCGGGACGGTCATGCGTCTTGGCTGCGATGCGCACCCAGGAGGCGCGGCAGGTCGCCGAACCGTGCAATCGCTCCGAACACGACCACGGCGATCAAGACGAATAGAACGGCAGCCGATGCCATGACGGGCGTGTAACCGTACCGAAGGGAGTTGAATATCTTGATCGGGAGGGTCTCGGCGGAGAAGCCTGCGACCATGTAGGCGATGATGTACTCGTTCAGGCTGAGGACGACGGCGAAGGCGAAGCCCGACACGACGTAGGGGCGGACCAGGGGAAAGACCACGGTCAGGAACACGGTTCGCCGGTTCGCGCCCATGGTCCGGGCGGCTTCGATCAAAGAGCGGTCGATACTTTCGAGGCCGAGCGAGATGGTGACCAGGGGAAGCGCGACCAGAAACACGCCGTGCGAGATGATCGTCGCGAGAATGTGCCCGTAGAGGCCGGCCGAGATCCAGAACACCATGAACCCGAGCGCGGAGATGACCGGCGGCAGAAGGAACGGTGCGATGCCGAGCCCGAACAGGACGCGCCCCAGAAGACCGCCGCGAGACCAGATATAGAGGGCCAGCGGCAGCGCGACGGATACCGCGAGAAGGCCGGCAAGCACGGCAATGATCGCCGAGTTGGTCAGGGAGCCGGCCCAGTCGCTCTTGGTGAAGAGTTCGCCGTACCATTTCAAGGAAAGTCCTTCAGGCGGGAACAGGAGACGCTTGGGCTGGTTGACGGATACCCCGGCAACCACGACGAGGGGCGCGGCCAGGAAGACCAGGACGCCGGCGACGAATGCCCTGCAGAGCCAACCCGTCATGGCTGGCTGCCTTTGCGGTCGCCGCTGACGGCGAGGGCCAGACCGACCAGTGCGAGCGATACGAGAAGGAAAAACATCGCCATCGCAGCGCCGAAGGGAATGTTGGATTGAAAGATGGCCTGGTCGGTGATGTGGACCGGCAGGGTCCAGTGCGCCGGCCGCCCCAGCACCTGGGGAAGCAGGTAAGCGCCAAGGGTAAAGACGAACACGAGGATGAAGGCGCCGGTGATGGTGCGCCGCATGATCGGCAGCGTCACGCTTACGAACGCCCTGAGCGGCGATGCGCCGGACATGCGGGCCGCCTCCGGCAGTTCAGGGTCGAGCCGGGAGACCGCGGGATACATCGTGAGAACCGCGTAAGGGAAACCGAGATAGCTCAGTCCCAGGATCAGCGCCACCAAACCCGGCGTGTACGCTTGGGGAGCATCGCTCAGGCCGAGCAACGCAATGAAGTTTCCAATTCCAGCCGTTCGCGACAGGAGAGTCGACCACGCAAAGCCGATGATGACCTCGGAAAGCGAAAGAACGGAGAGGATGAACACCAGGATGATCGTTTGGGTACGGCGGTCCATCCGGCTCAGGATGTAGGTGAAGGGAAAGGCGATCACGACGACGATCGCCGCCGCTCCCGCGGCAAGCGCGATCGATGTGAACAGGATCTTCCCGAAGAACGGCGACAAGAAGCGAATGTAGTTGGAGAGCTCGAAGGATGGCTCGAAGAACCCGCCCTCGATGCGCTTGAAGAAGCTGACGGTCAGCATGATCGCGAACGGGATGACAAAGAACACGAGCAGCACCAGGGCGGGGAAGAACGCCTGGGGCCACGAGGCGGCCTCTTCCCGTCGCTGCCTCATGGTGGGGTCAGCGCTGCGCGCCCGGTGTGGAAGGTGATACCCACCCGCTGTCCCACGCCGACGTTTGGTCGATCCCTGGGTGAGGAAACCGAAAGTATTGTGAGACCGCTCACGGCAACGGAAATCTCGACGCTGGCTCCCAGATCCCGGATGAACTCGACGACGCCCTCGAAATCGCCGTCGTCAAGGGTGGCGCTCAGCGCCACGTCTTCGGGCCGGATGGAGAGAACCCCTTCGGCACCGACGGCGATGTTGTGCGCCCGCGCGTCAGGAACGGCGACGGTGCGGCCGAATATCTCGACCGCATCCGCGCCCACCCGACGGCACGTAACGAGATTGCTCGTGCCGATGAAGTCTGCGACGAAGGAGTCTGCGGGGTTGCGGTAGATGTCGATCGGCGGCGCGGCTTGAAGAATGCGACCCCGGTCCATCACCACGACCAGATCGGCCATTGTCATGGCCTCGCGCTGGTCGTGGGTCACGACAATGGTCGTGATGCCAAGCTTCTGCTGGAGCAGGCGCAGCTCGATCTGCATGTGCTCCCGGAGCTTGGTATCGAGCGCGGACAATGGCTCGTCCAGCAGGAAGAGCGTGGGCTCGATGGCGAGCGCGCGCGCGATCGCGACGCGCTGTCGTTGACCGCCTGACAGCTGATGAACGCGCCGGTCCTGCACGTCGGGAAGCTTTACGAGATCGAGCAGCTCATCCACGCGCGCGCTGCAGGTCGCGCGTGTTTCTCCCCGAATTCTCAGCGGATAGGCGATATTTTCGGCGACCGTGAGATGAGGAAAGAGAGCGAGGGACTGAAACACCATTCCGAAGCCACGTCTGTGGGCAGGGATGCCGGACTGGTCGACCCCGTCGAGCAGCACCTGGCCGGCGGTCGGAATCTCGAGGCCCGCGACGAGGCGCAATAGAGTCGTTTTGCCGCAGCCGGAAGGGCCGAGAAGACAGACGAATTGGCCGTCCGGAATTTCGAGGGTGACGTCGTCAACGGCGGTCACGCCGCCGAACGTTTTGGACAGGCCCTGGGTGCGGAGAGACGTCACCGCCTACATCTAGCACGTAGACGGGATGCCGCAGGAGCCTCCCGTCCTCGAAACAGCGCGAGCGCTAGCCGACGATCAGTTCAGACCACTTCTGGTTCAGCCAATCGCCGCGAGCTTCGTAGATGTCGTAGCGGGGCAGGATCGGAGGAATGTCGCTCGAGACTGCGGCGAACTCTTCATCGGTGAGATCCGTGAGTTCTCGCCTGATGGTCGGTGCCGTTCCCACGTAGCGCGACAGCTTCGATTGAATGGACGGCTGGCACATGTAGTCGATGAACACATGCGCCTCGTCCAGCCTCTCCGATGCCTTCGATACGCTCCAGGAGCCCGAGTCCAGCACCCCGCCTTCAACCGGGAAGGTCGATCGAACCGGCTGACCGTCGGCAGCCGCAAGACCCGTTACGTCATGGTAGTACTGCCCCATCGGAATTTCGCCGGTCTCCAGCGCCTGCTGGAATTGACCTTCGTCGCGGTACCACAGACGGACGTTGGGCTTCACTTCCGCAAGCTTGTCCATGACCTGAAGAATCCCCTCCTCAGTGTCGAGAATCCCTGTGCCGCCGAACCAGGTCGCCGCAGTCACTTCCAGCAGGTACGAGTTGGTCACGAGCGCGAGGAGCGCGATGCTGTCCTCGTTGGCTGGGTCCCAGAGCGCCTTCCAGCTTGTCGGCGCCTCGGGGTACGTGTCGGTATTGGTCACAAGCGTGATGTACCAGGAAACCGCGCCAATCCCGCTGATCGATCCGTCATCGTAGCGATGGACGAAGTGATCAGGCAGGTTCGTCGTGTTGGGAAGCCTTGCCTCGTCGAGCGGAGCCCAGAGCCGGCTGTTCTGTCCCTTCAGGCGCGGCACGTGCGCCATCATCGAGACATCTGCAGGTGCCTCACCTCCCCGGGCCGCGCTCTCAAGCTGCACGACCCAAGCCTCGCCCGTCGGCTGGCCGATCGATTCAATCTCGATGCCCGTCTCCGCGGTGAAATCCGGATAGATGTGCTGGTCGAACGAGTCCTGAAAATAGCCGCCGTAGGTGCCGACCTTCAGCGGCTCAGCCGAAGCCGCCCGTCGCACGAACGGGGTGGCAACTGCCGTCGCACCGAGGGCGGCGGCGGAACTCGCCAGGAAAACCCTTCGCGTAAGCTTGTATCGTCCTTGCATCTCGCATCTCCTGATCAGAGAAGGTGGTGGAGGTCGTGGGCGCGGCCGTCGGCGCCCGGAAACGCTAAACGCGTAGTCGCCCGAAGAGGACTGCGTGCGGCAGAGCTTCTCGACCGCAAGCCAGTTGCGTGAACACGCCTGGCGGGCGCAGGTCGGCGGATCTCTGTCATCCGCCTCGTCGGCCCCCCTCCCTCGCGCCAGGGCGCATGAACGTCGACACCCACTCTAGGCCGCAAGGCATAACGATTGGATAGCGCTCACGGAAACCTTGGTTTGACGAACACGAATGTAACTTACTTGCCGTATGCACTTCTGAGATCGCCGGCGAAGGTCTCCACGACCTGCGTCTGACGATACCCGGACCTCAGGATCATGTCGAACACGCAAACGTACAACACGGCATCCGACGCCAGACGGCGCAACACGCCGCTCTCTACCCATGACCCTGCATAGTGTTCGGGAAGAAAGCCGATGTAACGACCGCTCATCACCGAAATGAGCTGAGGTTCGATCTGGTAGACGACGGCGGCAACGTTATTGAATCCCAGCGACTTGCGGTGCTCGTCGCGCCAGTAAGCACGGCTGACGATTGGCTCGTTTCTCAGACTATCAATGTCGAGTTTCCGCTCCTCGACATCGAACAGGTGATGCCCCTGACCGCAATAGAGACCGTGAGTCTCTTCATAGAGAGGCGTGTAATCCAGTCCCTTGATCTTGTGGGGAAAACTTCCGATTCCGATATGCAGATCACCTTTAAGGACTTTTTCCTGAAGGTTCTGGGGAAATTCCTGACTCAAACACAGTGTCACCTCGTTCGGGCGGGCCGAAAAGCGACTGATGACCTCGTGAAGCCTGCAGTTGGGATCCGTCGCGATACAGTCGACGACTCCGACCTTGAGATCGCCGGCAAGTTGACCCTTCAGGCTGCCGACCTCCTCCGAAAAGTCGTCAAGCGCCTTCAGCAGCCGCTGGGTGGCAGCGAAGACCATCTCGCCTTTTTCCGTCAGCCGAAAGCCAGTGCGGCCCCGCTGGCACACGCTGACTCCCAAACGCTGCTCAAGCGCTGTGATGTGATTGGATATGGTCGGCTGACTGACGTTGAGCTCGGCCTGTGCCGCAGCGAACCCCCCGTGACGCACCACGGCGTCGAACACTCTCAGGACCCGAAGGTCCGTTCCTGCAAGCTGCATGACCGCACCAAGTGCTACCGTCCTTCGTCCACTATGATGATGAGATGGAATTCGGGTCAAGCAACGCGAGACCACCTGAGTCAGGCGGGAAGAGCGCCGAAGGAGGCGCGTGCCACCTGCCTCGCTACAGCGACAGCTACACCGACAGGCGCCTGCACTCGGCTCTCGGATACCTGTGTCCCAACCGCTTTGAGGAGGAACAGTCCCGCACTCTGGTCAAGTCGGTCGCCTGAAACCGTCCGACCCCAAGGGGACTACTCCACGGTTCCGATTGTTCTCGATATGGGATGCCAACTCGTTGACTCGGCACCAGCGATCTGCCAGTGTTTTTCTCGCTATCAAAGGAGGTTAAGCCGTTGTTCCAACTCGCGCAGGACGGCGGCGGGGAGGAATCAAGCACGAAACCGCCGTTGAATTGCTAACCATGGGAGGCTTCAAAATGGTGTATCGTGCGAAAATAAAATCCTTGACTTGCGCCGCAGTCCTGGTTTTGGCGGGCTCTCTCATGGGTTCCATCACACCCGGAGCCCATGCCAGCGATGAGCCCATCAAGGTGGGCGCACCCATTCCTATTACCGGTCCCTTCGCCAGTGACGGGTTCGTGATGGAGAAGGCGGAAAAGCTCGCCATTGCGGACATAAACGCGCAAGGCGGGCTGCTCGGCCGACAGATCGAGATGATCGTGTACGACATCGGCGATCTCACGCCGGACAAGCTTCAAGCGGCGGCCCTCAATCTGGTCGAACAGGAGGAGGTCCACGTCTTGATCAACGGGTACGGCGGCATGGGGCCCGATATCCCGGCGTTCTGCCCGTACGATGTGCCGTATCTTCACGTTGACGGCCCGGAGTACGTGATCGATCTTGCTGAACAGATGGGATGCAAGAATATCTACATGTTCATCGATACGGCCGCGAATTACGGCGGGATCACGTTTCGCCAGCTGACGCAGATGGGCCACGAATTCTCAAGTAATAAACTGGCCATTATCCAGGGGCCGTTCGATTGGGAAATCGAAATGACGGGGGGCGCGATCGCGGCAGCCGAGGAGCTCGGCTGGGAGATCGTCCTGACAGAGCAGGTCGATTTCGGTATCAGCGAGTGGGGACCGATCCTCAGCAAACTCCACGAAGCTCAACCTGCCCTGATCTACTCCGAGTTTTTGGATCCGGCGGGCGTGAACGCCCTCGTCGATCAGTTCAACACCAACCCGGTCAAGGGGGCACTCCTTTACGTCGGCTACACCGGTGCCGTCCCGGCCTTCAACGAGGTCGTCTCGCGGGGAATCGCCGACGGCGTACTGGGGATGACGCCTTCGGCCCACATGCCGGACGAAAAAGGCCGTGCGTTCGTGAAAAGATGGCGTGAGGCCTATGACGAAGACCCGGCAATCGGTATCGCAGCCGAGATCTACGACCAAGTCATGTTTTGGGCGACCGCTGTCGAAAAGGTTGGCTCGGTCGACGATTATGACGCGATCCACGAAGAAATTCGGACGATGACCTACGACGGCATCACGGGCAAGCTCACGATTAACGACCGGCACCACGTAACCTCGACCGACGAAGCCGCGCCGGCCCAGATTCTTCAGGTCCAGAACAGCGAGCTCGTGACGCTCATGATCGGCTCCAACGTGATTGCCGACTTCATGAAGCCCGATTGGCACAACTGAGGGAATCGCATAAAAAAAGCCGGTGATCGGGATCGAACCTCGAGGGGACCCTGAGCGGGGGGTCGATTCGACAATCGGCGCAAACGGCGTGGGCTCGGCTTGATTGGTCCAGAAGACGTGTCCACGTCGGTTTGCTCGGCTCTCACCTCTAGGGAGCGCCGCCGCCACGCGTTGGGAATACCAGCGTATCATCCACCCGTGCAGCCACGCAGAAACAGCTGAGGATGTCCTCCGCTACGACGACCGGTCCGCTGCTGTCGGTGCAGGGCGTAACTCGATCATTCGGTGCGCTCGTCGCTCTCAACGACCTGTCGTTCGACATCGAGCGAGGCGAAATCTTTGGTGTCGCCGGACCCAATGGGGCCGGAAAATCGACGCTCCTGAACGTTTGCACCGGCACGCTCAAACCCAATTCGGGCAAAATCTTCTTTAACAACGAAAGAATCGACGGTTGGTCCCCGCATCGGCTGTGTCACAAAGCCTTGGCCCGTACCTTTCAAATCCCGCAAATCTTCAGCTCTTTCAGCGTGGATGAGAATGTCGCCGTCGGCACTCTCTTTGGATTGGGCAAGAAATCCATCGAGGGTCGGACGAAGAGAGAATTCCGCGACGAAATCCTCGCCGAATGCGGTCTCGATCCACGGCGCGACATGATGGCCAGCAAGGTCGATCTTCTGACCCGCAAGATGACGATGCTGGCGGCCTCGCTTGCGACGAAGCCGGAGCTGGTTTTCATGGATGAGCCTCTCGCCGGATTCACGACAGACGAAATCGACCAGATGGTCGCACTGATCCTGCACCTGCGGGAGCGACTGGATATCACCTTCATGATTATCGAGCACAAGGTTCGGGCGCTGACCCATATGTCCGACCGAATCATGATCCTGGACCACGGTCAGCGCATCTGCCTGGATGCTCCGCTCAACGTCATGCGCGACCCGAAGGTGGTCGAAATCTATTTGGGGTCCGAGGCCGTTGCTTGAGGTCGCGAATCTCAACGTCTTTTACGATGAATTCCACGTGCTGCACGACGTGTCGATACACGTGGCCGAGAACGAAGCGGTGGCTTTGATCGGAGCCAACGGCCACGGGAAGAGCACGTTGATGAAGGCGATCTGCGGCCTGACTCCCATCCGGTCGGGTGACGTGACGTTTCAGGGCAAGCGGCTCAATGGTTTGTCTGTGTCCGAGATCGTCAAGCAGGGCCTGGTCTATGTTGCGGAGGATCGCAGACTCTTTCCCGACATGACGGTCCGGGAGAATCTCGATCTCGGCGCCTACTTGCCCCACGCCCGCAAACGGAAAAGCGAAAACCTGAACCTGGTCTTCGAGCTCTACCCGCAATTGAAGGAGCGGCAAGGCCAGGTGGCGCGGACCCTGAGCGGGGGCGAGGCGCAAATGCTCGCGCTGGCCAGGGGCCTGATGTCGGCAGCCAAGTTTATGGCAATCGACGAGCCCTCCTTCGGCCTTGCTCCGAATCTCGTGCAGAACATGTTGCGCACGATTGCGCGGATCAACAAGGAAGGAATTACCGTACTTCTCGTCGAGGAAAACATTGCTCAACTCGAGACCTTCATCGACCGTGTGTATTTTCTGGAAGAGGGAAAGACCAGCTATGAAGGTCCGCTTCAGTCCCTCGAGCACCGGCGGACAGAGGACAGGGCTTGACGTAGACGGCTGAGCAACCCGTGGTCGTGACCACGACAGGTATCGTCAGAACCGGGGGCGCCGGGGAGATCCCGTTTCAACTTTGGGCGGGTCCGGGGTTTCGGGTTCAAGGGAATGGATGGCTGGTGAATGCATCAGATCATCGAAATCCTGATCAGCGGGATCATGCTGGGCGCCGTCTACGCGTTGTTGGCATTTGGCCTGTCCCTGGTCTACGGCGTCACCCGGATCCTCAATTTCGCCTATGGCGCGATTTATGCTGTGGGCGGATATCTCGCGTGGGTTCTGACGGTCGGGTATCTGGAGCTGAGCTATGCGGTGACCTTTCTCATCCTGATCCCGACCCTCTTCGTGTTGGGCATGGCGCTCGAGCGGTTGGTGATCCGCCCTCTGCGCTGGAAGCCGGGCTGGAACATAACGACGATGATGGTGACGCTGGGCCTGGCGTTCTTTATCGACAACGCGAACTTGATAGGGTTTGGCCCCGAGAACAAGGTTCTTCCGCCTCTCGTGCCGGGCAAGCTCGAGGCTTTCGGGTTTGTCCTTTCGTACCACAAGATCGTCATCTTCCTGTTGGCGATCGTATTCGTGGTCGGGCTCGAACTATTCTTGCGCAAGACACGCTATGGGCGGGCCATGCGGGCCGTGGCCCAGGACATGCAGGGCGCCAACATGGTCGGGATCAACGTCAATCAGATCTTCGGCTATGCCTTCGGACTATCGGCCGTTCTCGCAGGTCTCGCCGGGGTATTGCTCGCACCAATTCACCTGATTTCCCCGTTTGTGGGCTGGGTCCCGTTCCTGAAGGCCTTCGTGATCGTTGTGCTGGGGGGCCTCGGCAGCACGCGGGGCACACTCGTTGCCGCGTTCATACTGGGGATTATCGAGGCCTACACCACGTTCTGGGTCGGAGCGAGCTGGACCATACCGCTGTGGCTCATCACCCTGCTCGTGATCCTGATATTTCGCCCCAGCGGACTGTTCGGCGGCTGGACGCGATGACGATGAGGGAAACCCGCAGCCTTCGTCGAACGGCGCGCGTCCCGGCGGCCGAATTGTCGGGCACCGCAACAACGAGAACGGTAGGAAGCGAGCCGCCACCATGAATCGCGTCTATTTCCTCATCGCCGTCGGCGTTCTTGCGGTTCTGGGAGCCGTGATCGGGGACAAGTATTTCATCCATATTTTGATCCTGTGCTTTATCTGGAGCATGGTTGTCGCGGGCTGGGATCTCGTGCTGGGCTACGCCGGGATCGTCAACTTTGCGCAGCTCGTGTTCTTCGCCGTAGGCGCGTACGGCTCGTCTATGGCCGCCATGAGTCTGGGCGCCCCGTCCATCACGCCGCTCCTGGTCGGGATGGGTTGCGCTGGTGTCGTCGGCCTGCTGATCGGCCTGCCGTGTCTGCGTCTTCGTGGCGAGTTCATCGCCCTCTTTACCTTTACCGTCCATCTCGCCCTGCCTCCGCTCATCCGCCAGGGGCGTCCGATCGGGACCGGCGGCGCCACCGGACTCTTGGGCGTACCGCCGCTCGAGATCGGCAACTTCGCTCTCGTCGCTCAGAACAAGCTTGCCTGGTTTTACGTCACCCTATGCGTGGCCGCTGTCGCCATCTACATAATCTATTTCATTATCGTGCCCGGACGATGGGGCAAAGCGTTCGTTGCCATGCGGGACTCGGAAGAATTCGCCAAGAGTCTCGGCGTTAACTACTACAGGTACAAGCTTGTCGTATTCACAGTCTCGGCAATGATTACCGGGTTGGCCGGAGCACTTTACGCTCATTACGTGATTGTCGTGACGCCCAAGATTCTCGGAACCGAATTCTTTCTGATTGTTATGGTCATGCTCTCGGTGGGCGGTCTAGGCCGATTCCCCGGTGTGATTCTGGGCGCGTTTATCGTCACAATTGGCAACGAATGGCTTCGCGAAGTCGGGCAGTATCGCCTTCTTCTTCTCGGTCTGGCCGTCGTCCTGATTATTTTGTTCATGCCCAAAGGCATCGTGGCGCTCCCCGATCAATTCCAACACTTCAAGTTGAAACGATCGTCTGCTTCCAGTCGCAAGAGCCAGGAATGAAGCGGCTCATTCGCGCAAAGAACGAAAGGGAAAGGGAAATGTCAAAAGCCACAGTATTCAAGAAATCGGATTTTCGCTACGAGGAAATGAGCGGGCTACCGGTGCACAACACCACGATTGCTCGCCTCATCACGCCCGAGTTGAGCGAAACCCTGGGAGGAGGGGTCGTCGTCTTCGAGAAGTGCTCTTACGAGTGGACGGTCACCTACGACGAAATCCTCTACCTCCTCGACGGGCAATTGCGCGTAATCGTCGCCGGAGAGAATTTCGATTGCGATACGGGCGATGCCATCTGGCTCCCGCGCGACACGCCGCTCATATACGAAACTGAGGAAAAGGCCGTCTGCTTTTACGCCATCTACCCGGGAGACGGGGTGCGCTGGGATCTCATCGGACTCCCGCCGCTGCCGCCAAAAGCCTGACTGGCATGACGTGCGGGGCGCGGTTGTTCGCCGAGCCGGCGGCGCAGCCGTGCGCCGTCCCCTCTCGGTTTGCGGCAGGCGGGCCGGCTGTGCCATCGAAACTCTCGCGGCCCCGCTTCAACGGCGACGGTTGGTGACCGGCGTTCGCTCGGCGCCGTGCTGCGCTCCCTGACCGATCGAGATCTGGCCCCGGCGGGACCAGGCGACGGTGAAGCCACCGGCCCGCGCGATGCAAGCCGTAATTCCCGGCCTATCGGGCTACGATTTGTTGATATGCAAGAAGAAGCACTTTCGAACGCGTTCGTGAACCTCCCAGAGAACCTTTTCACCCTGCGCAATGTAAAAGCTGTCTCCTGGCCCATAGGTTACCGCTCTGCCCGCGGAGTCTGTGACCGTGACCTTCCCTTCGAGCAGCGTGCAGAGTTCGCTGAACGGGTAGACAAACTCCATCTTTCCAGGCGTACATTCCCAGACGCCGCTCATCAGCTGATCGTCCAGGGTGCCGAAGTCGAGCCGACATGCCTGCTTCGGATCGCCTTCGAGCACATTTGCATAGTCCGCATCGGCAAACGCCGGCCACGGTTCCAAGGTGCCTTGATCCTTGCCTTGCAGAAAATCCAGCATCGTAGCCCTCCCTGGTCCGAGCTTGAGAACGCGCGGGAAAGGGCAATCGTCCTGCCCCGCCAGGCGACAAGTATGATGCAACCGCGCCGTTCCGTCCACAGAGGCGGCCAATATCCACGCGTTTTCATCCGAACACGCCGAGCGTTCACCCGGCCACAATGAAGGGTCGGCCCGACGGGCCAGGTCGTCGTCGCCGCCGAGCCCGCCGCCGTTCTTACTCTCTGGCGGCGGTCACTTCGACTTCTAACAGCAATCCCGGGAGCACGAGCGAGGGCACGATGATGGCCTTGGATGCGGGCTTGGCCTCCCCCAATATCTCTCTCAGGAGGTCAACGTATTCTTCGTAATATTCGAGGCCGACCAGATAGGAATCCATCTTGACAATATCGCCGTAACTCATCCCGGCGGATTTCAATACTTCAGATATGTTCTCCCACGCAGTTCGCGTTTGTGCCTCGAAACCCTTTACGACGTCGCCCGCAGGCGTAATGCCGACTTCGCCCGCCACCCACAGCAGCCGGGAGTTGGGAGACACTTCGGCTCCGTGACTGTAGATGTCGCCGACTGGCGGATGAATAGTCTTCGGATTGTGGATTGTATTCATAAGTCTGTGTCCTTCTCGGTTTAGCTATGAGCTGGTTTGCACTCGGTCCCGACTGCCGGGAGGCTTTGCGGAATGAGTTGGGTCCTCCCTTGCTTCGTCTCCTACAAGGAGCGGGCCGCCTCAACGGTTAGTATTGCGCGTCATTTTAGGCCGTTCCCGGTGATTGACGAGAGGTGACCGGCTCTTTGCGGGGCGGGACGGAAGGGCGCGGCGCCGCAGACATGGCCGCTTCAACCTGATGTTCCGGCGACGAACTTGCCCAATCGTTTGCGCTTTGTAATAGTGAATTCGGGCTTATCGATCCGTTCGAGAATCGAGCTTAGGGGAGACCACCGGCCGCCGGCATTCCGTGGAGAGGCCTGGAAGACGCGCTGCGATCCCGGGATCTTGAGAGCGAGCGTACCTGCTTGCCAAATGGCACGGCCCGGAAAGAGGCGAACACGTTCCTCGGCGCTTTCGCCGAGCCCGCGCGCGGCGCCCGTCGAAAAGCACTCCAGGGAGAAAACTGGATCGGGGAAGTGGGGGAGGGCCCATGAGCGTGTCTGTGTCAATGACGGTCAACGGCGAGGAGGCCTCGGCCGCGGTCGAATCGCGCACGCTCCTCGTTCATTTTCTGCGCGAGCACCTGGGGCTCACCGGGACGCATGTCGGCTGCGATACGAGCCAGTGCGGGGCTTGCGTCGTTCACGTGAACGGACGCTCGGTCAAGTCCTGCACCCTACTCGCGGTTCAGGCCGAAGGGGCGGAAGTGCTCACGGTCGAAGGGCTCGCGAAGGGGGAAGAACTTCATCCGATGCAGGCCGCCTTCAGGGAGTGCCACGGCCTTCAATGCGGCTTCTGTACGCCCGGGATGCTGATGAGCGCGCTCGACCTTGTCGCGCGCCATCCTGATCCCTCCGAAGAGACGGTCCGCCAGGGGCTCGAAGGCAACATCTGCCGCTGCACGGGCTACGTGAACATCGTCAAGTCGGTGATGGCCGGCGCGAAGGCGATGAGGAGTTAGTGGAATGGTGGACGAAGGTATCGGCGCTCCGGTGAGGCGCAAGGAAGATGCCCGGTTCCTGACGGGGCAGGGCAGATACGTCGACGATATCAAGAGACCCGGCCAGACCTACGCCTGTTTTGTCCGGTCGCCCCACGCCCATGCGCGCCTCAAGTCGATCGACACGGGGCAGGCGGCGCAGGCGCCGGGCTTCGTGGCGGCTTATACCGCCACCGATCTGGAACGCGATCGTATCGGCGCTCTTCCCTGTGTCTGGGTTTTCCAGAACGCGGATGGCTCAGACATCAAATTGCCGCCCCATCCCCTTCTCGCGGTCGACAAGGTCCGCCATGTGGGCGATCCGGTCGCCGTCGTCATCGGAGAAAGCCTCAATACAGCCCTGGATGCGGCCGATCTCGTGGCGGTCGACTACGAGGAGTTGCCGGTTGCGGCCGATACGTCCAGCGCCGACGGAAAGGGAGCGCCCCAGCTTCATGAGGAAGCACCCGACAATGTTTGCTTCGATTGGGAAAACGGCAACAAGGATGCGGTCGAGGCCGCCTTCGCGAACGCGTACCACGTGACGAAGCTCGATTTCATCGTCAACCGGCTCGTGCAGGTTCCCATGGAGGTCCGCGCCGTCAATGCCGAGTACGACAGAATAAGCGGGCGCTACACGATCTATCTCTCGAGTCAGAATCCGCATATGGCCCGCAGCCTTATGGCGATCGACATATTGCACGTGCCCGAGACCAAAGTGCGGGTCATTGCGCCGGATGTAGGCGGGGGGTTCGGTGCCAAGAGCTTCGCCTATGGGGAGGAATGTATCGCGGCATGGGCCGCCAGGAAATTGGATCGTCCGGTCAAGTGGACGTCCAGTCGGTCGGAGAGCTTTCTCACCGATTCGCAGGCTCGCGACCATGTCACGCACGCAGAGCTTGCTCTCGATGCCGACGGGACCTTTCTTGCGCTGCGGGTGAGGACCACAGCGAACCTGGGAGCCTACCTATCGACCTTCGGACCGGCGATCCCGACCTTCTTTTTTACGACAATCATGTCGGGCACCTACACGACGCCGGCAATCCATTGCGAGATAAGAGGCGTGTTCACGAATACGGTTCCAGTCGACGCGTATCGCGGTGCGGGCCGACCGGAAGGCGCCCTGGTTATAGAGCGCTTGGTCGAAAATGCCGCGCGCGAGATGGGGATCGATCGCGCGGAAATTCGACGGCGTAACTTCATCCCGAAGGACGCGATGCCGTACAGGACCCCGGTCGGCCTCGAGTACGATACCGGCGACTTCGCCACTCTCATGGAAGAAGCGCTGAAGATCAGCGATTACGAGGGATTCGAACAGCGCCGGAACGAGAGCCGGGCGAGGGGCAGGCTGCGCGGGCTCGGCATCTCGTCTTTCATCGAGAACGGGTCCATGGGACCGTCGAAATTGTTGGGCTTGTTTGGCTCCCGTGTCGGCTTTCCGGAGTCGGCGCAGGTGCGTGTGCATCCCGAAGGCTCGGTGACGTTATTCACCGGCAGCCATTCGCACGGGCAAGGTCACGAAACCACGTTCGCCCAGGTGGTCGCGGACTGTCTGGGCATGTCCCTGAACAAGATCGAGGTCATCCACGGGGACAGCGATCAGATCCCCTATGGGACCGGCACCTACGGTTCGCGCTCGATGGCGCTCGGTGGATCATCGGCCTTCCTCGCGGTCGAAAAGGTTATCGAAAAGGGCCGGAGGATCGCGGCCCACCTGCTCGAAGCGAGGGACGTCGACATCGAATTCAGGGAAGGCGCCTACACGATCATGGGCACCGACAAGTCGGTGAGCTTCGAGGATGTTGCTGGCGAAGCGTATCTGGCGCAAAACTTCTCTCCCCAGGAGGTCGAGCCCGGCCTGGACGAGACGGCGTTCTACGATGCGCAGAACATGACGTACCCCAACGGGTGTCACGTCTGCGAAGTCGATATCAATAGGGAGACGGGCGAGCTGGAAATTGCGCGATACGTCGTCGTCGACGACTTCGGAACGATCATCAATCCGATGATCGTCGAGGGCCAGGTTCACGGCGCCCTCGCGCAGGGTATGGGCCAGGCGCTCCTGGAAAACGCCGTTTACGATCAGGATACGGGTCAGCTTCTGGCAGGCTCGTTCATGGACTACTGCATGCCGAGAGCAGGCTTCATTAGCACTCTTGACCACGCGACAAACGAGGACAATCCGTGTACCCACAACCCCCTCGGCGTCAAGGGGTGCGGAGAATCGGCAACCATCGGTTCCCCCGCCGCCGTGACGAATGCGATCGTCGATGCACTGTCCCCGCTCGGCATTACCCACATCAATATGCCGGCGACGCCGGAGAAACTGTGGCGCATCGTTCGGGAATCGGCTGAGGCGCGGCCGACCGGATAAGACTGCAAGCGGCGACGCAGCTGAGATCACTTGCCCAGATCCACAGACGGCCGAACTGGTCGCGCGGGGCGACCATTGACGGCTCATTTCACCCATTGCAAGACGGAGGCATCGGGACCGTGGGGTGTCGCCTGCGTCTTCCATTGCATCTTCGACCTGCCGGAGACCTGGCTGCACAGCCTCCTCCCGTTGCTCGTGAAGGAGGAAGTTCAACAGGCCATGGCCGCAGTACCTGCAGCCTACGGCTGTCAATCGGCTTTGAAGGTTGACCCCTTATCGGCGTGCAAAATTGACCCCCCTGAGAGGCACGGCGGAGGTTGTCCCGGTAGTCAATAGGGGGGACCCGCGCGGCTTCGTGTAGCGCTCCACGCTACGCGAAGCGAAGCCGCGTGGGGGGTGCCTGTTGGCTTTGCGCGGTGCGCGGACGGCTGGCGCCTCAGCGACCAACGATAAGGCGACCGGATAGGCTCCACGCCGCGTGCGGGGGTCAGCCGTGACTGCTGGCGGCGGCTCCACCCTCTGCCGCGAGATCGGCGGCGTCGCGCTTGAAGCACGCGACGAGCCCGCCCGCCGAGCCCACCTGTAGAGGCGGCCGACTTCGCTCGCAATCGTGGTCGCCTTCCGGGCAGCGGCTCAAGAACGGACAGCCCGGCGGCACGTCAATCGGGCTCGGAATTTCGCCCTTGATGGTGTGCAGCGCGCTATCTTCGGCACCAACCCGAAGGCGCGGCGTCGACTTGAGCAGTGCCTGGCTGTAGGGGTGCCCCTCCGATCCGAAGAAGGCCTCCGTCTCCTGCAGCTCCATGAGCTGACCCAGATAAAGCACGGCGACACGGGTGGCGATCTGCCGCACCACGCTCAGGTCGTGCGTGATGAAGATGACGCTCAGGTCGAGCTCCCGTCTCAGTTGATCGATCAGGTTGAGAATCTGGCCTTGCATCGAGACGTCGAGCTTGGCGATCGGCTCGTCGGCAATCAGAACTTTGGGCTCCAGCGCCAGCGCGCGGGCGATGACCACCCGCTGGCGCTGGCTGGCATTGAGTTCGTGGGAGTAGTGCTCGGCCGTCTCGGGCGGCAGGCCGACCCGCGCCAGGAGCGCTTCGACCCGCGCCGTCGCCTCGGCCTTGTCGCAGATCTTGTGTACGAGAAACGGCTCGGCGAGCACGCCGCCGACCCGCAGACGCCGGTTGAGCGCCGACGTCGGGTCCTGGAAGATCACCTGAACCAGCCTCGCGCGCTCCCGGGCACTCGGTCCGGTGAGCGCGCCGGCACGCGCGAGCATGACGTCGTCGAGCCAGATCTCACCCGCGACGGGCACCAGCGAGCCCGCGATGCAATTGGCGAGAGTGGTCTTGCCCGAGCCGCTTTCCCCGACGAGCGCGAGGCACTCGCCCCGATGGAGATCGAGGCTGACTCCGTCGACCGCGTGCACCCACTGCTTGACGCCTAACACCCTGTCCCTCAGCCCGCGCTTCACCGGGAACAGCATGCGCAGCTCCTTGACGCTCACGTGAATGTCGGGGCCGCTCATGGGGTCGGTGCTGCCGCTGACGATCCGCTCACGGTCGCGTCCAGCGGGCTCCAACAACGATAGCTATGCCCGGCCAAAGGACTCTCCTCGTGCGGCGTTTCGCGCGCGCAGACGTCGAGGGCACGAGGACAACGCGGATGAAACTGACAGCCGCTAATCGGCTCGTCCCTCGGATTGGGCGGATTACCCGGCAGCGTCGCGAAGGGGAAACGGTACTCCTCGACGGAGGGCGAGCACGCCAGGAGAGCATCGGTATACGGGTGGCGCGGTGCGTTGAACACCGATGGCGCGTCGCCCTGCTCCACGATGCCGCCCGCGTACAGGATGAGAAGCCGTTCGCAGATCGTCGAGACGACGCGGAAGTCGTGCGAAATATACATAAGGGCGAGCTGACGCTCGTCGACGAGATGGCGGAGCAGCTCCAGGATCTGGGCCTGGATCGTCACGTCGACTGCAGACGTGGGGTCGTCCGCAATGAGCAGGCTCGGCTCGCTGGCCAAGGCCATGGCGATGGCGACACGTTGCTTCATGCCGCCCGACAGTTCACTCGGAAACGCGCGGAGCCGCCGTTCCGGCTCGGGAATACCCACCTGCCCCAGAAGTTGCACACTCTGTCGCGCGGCTTCGGCTCTGGTGACCGAGAGGTGCGTGCGAATCACCTCGCCAAGCTGGACACCCACCGGATAGACCGGCGTCAGCGACGCCGCAGCGTCCTGAAAGATGAGCGACATGCCGCCGCCGCGCACCCGCCTCAGCTCGGGCCGCCGCAAGTTAAGGATGTCCTGGCCCGCGAACACGACTCGCCCCGCCGTGATGCGCCCCGGTGCGCGGATGATGTTCAACAGAGAGAGTGCCAGGACGGACTTGCCGCTACCGCTCTCGCCGACCACGCCGAGCCGCTCTCCGGCTTGGCAGGTCAGGCTCACTCCGTTCAGCGCCGCGAACTCCCGGCCACCGACCCGGTAGACCGTGGTGAGACCCTCGACGCTGAGCAGTGGATCGTTCACCGGCGCTCTGTGGGATCGAGGTGGTAGCGCAGGCGCGCGCCGAACACGTTCCACGCGAGCACGAGGATGATGATCGCAAGCGCGGGGAAGATCGCGAGCCAGGGCGCCAGCAGCATGCTCTTCTGCGCTTCAGCCAGCATGTTGCCCCAGTCCGGCGTGGGTGGCTGCACGCCAAGTCCGAGGAAGCTGAGCGCGGCGAGGTCCACGACCGCGTAGGCCAGTACGATGCTCGCCTGCACGATGATCTGAGACAGGCAGTTGGGCAGCACGTGGCGCAAGGCGATGCGTAGCGGCGAGTAGCCGAGAAGTCGGCCCGCCTCGACATACTGCTCCTTCGTTTGGATACGCGCCTGCGAGCGCACCACCCGCGCGGCCGTCGGCATGTAGACGAGGGCGAGGCCAACCACCACCGGGATCAATCCGGGGCCGAAAATGGCGACGAAGAGCACACCCATGATGAGCGCCGGGAAGCTCAGCAGGATGTCGCCGATGCGCATCATGATGTTGTCGACCCGACCGCCGATGTAGCCCGCAATGAGGCCGTAGACGGTGCCTAGGCCGACATCGATCACGACGACGGCAAACGCGCCTAGCAGCGCCATGCGGGTGCCGACGATGAGCCGGCTGAACAGGTCCCGTCCGCTGCGGTCGGTCCCGAACCAGAAATCGCCAGAGGGCGGCAGATAGTTCGAACCGGGATTGATCTGGTTCGGGTCCTGAGGCGCGATCCAGGGGCCGAACACCGCAATGATGACGAAGACCACCACGAGCGTCGCCGATATAGCGAGGGCGGGATCGCGCCGGAGAGCCGAGAGGATGGCCGCGGTTCGCATCCCGGCCTTACCCCTCAATCGGCATAGCGGGGATCGAGCCGCGAGGCCACGATGTCCACCAGCAAGGTCGTCGCTGTGAAGGCCACGGCAATGCAGACCAGGATCGCCTGAACGACCGGGTAGTCCCGCTGATTGACGGCGTCGACCAGAAGCTGGCCGATGCCGCCCATGCCGAACACGAAGTCCACCAGGACCGTGCCGACGATCATGTAGCCGAACTGTACGCCCAGGATGTTCACCACCGGGACCATCGCCGTGCGGAAGCCGTGACGGATGACGGCGATGGGTCTGAGGCCGCGCGCTTCGGCGGCGAGGATGTACTCCCGATTAAGCACGTCGATCATGCCTGCGCGCAGTGTGTTGGTCTGCGCGGCCGTCATGGCGAGCCCGAGGACACACCAGGGCATGAGGAGGTGAGAGATTCGATCCCAGCCGAAGCCCTCGCCGCGGCCGAAGGGCGGCAACCAGCCGAGCCAGAAGGAGAACACAATGATCGCGAGGATGCCGGCCGTGAACACGGGCACCGAAAGCGTGACGAGCGTGGCACCGATGATGAGTTGATCGGAAAGCCGCCCCTGCCTGAGCGCAGCAATGACGCCGAGCGGTATCGAAATGAGCATCGACAGGATCAACCCGCCGATGAGAATTGTGAGCGTGATCGGCAGCGTCTCGCCGAGAAGCTCGGTGACCGGCTCCCGGGTCTTCAGAGAGATACCGAAATCGCCCTGCACCGCGTTCTTGGCCCAGTTCCAGAACTGAACCGTCAGCGGCTTATCCAGGTCGAACTCCCGGCGAAGCTGCTCCTTCACCTCGGCGGGCACCGGGCTTCCGGCAGTCAGCACCGTCACCGGGTCGCCGGGCACCACCCTGAGCGCGAGGAATATCAGGATCGAAACGGCGATGACGATCGGAATGAACGCGATGAGCCGCTGGGCGATCACGGCCGATACCAACCCCTGCCATGGCCAGGCCGAAGGGGGGCGCCCAATCTCGGACGCCCGCCCGTCGACCGGAACCAATCGATAACCTGCCGCCCCACCGTATGCCGGTCGCCACCGGCTCCAGCGGACACCATTACGTCAAATGACTTTCCTGCTTCGGGTCACTCACTCACTGAAGGCGATGTCGGCGTAGCGGTCGTATACATAGACCGGCAGGGTCTGTGCACCCGTAAGCCTTGACGACTGGAAGCGCACCGTCTGCGGGAACGCCAGGCAAAGCGACGGTTGTCGCTCCGTGAGGATCCGCTGGCATTCCTTGAAGGCGACCGCCCGTTCGGCATCGTCCGTGGTGTAGAGCGATGTCTCGAAATGCTTGTCGTACTCCTCGTCGGCATGCTCGGTAAAGTTGGGTCCGAACTCGCCGCCGTTGGGGCCGTACCATTGCAGCAGGAAGCTCGAAATATCCGTATAGTCGGATATCCAGTACATCAGGATGCTGTCGAAGTCGTGCGAGTAGGCCAGTGCGATGGTATCCGGCGCCGGCAGCCGCTGGATGGTGAAGTCGATACCGAGCGGCTTGACCTGCTGTTGGATCGCGAGCGCCAGTGCCTCGTAGCGGACACCGGGGTTCACAGCCATGTTTGCGGAAAAGCCGTCCGGCAACGAGCTCTCGGCCATCAGTGCTTTGGCCTTCTCGATGTCGGGCGCGTAGGTGCCCGCGTTCTCGTCATGCGAACTGAACGGAACGTTGGGCGGAATGAAGGATCCGTAGGCCGGCTCGATGTACTTCTTGCTAAAGGCGGCGAGTGCCGCGCCCGGATCGATCGCGTAGCGAATCGCTTGCCGCACCTTGACGTCGTTGAACGGCGGCTTCTGGTTGGCCATGTGGAGTAGTGTGTGCTCCCAGCCCGGCGCCGTCTGGATGTTCACTTCGTCCGACCGCTCGAGGATGATGGCCTGGTCGCGCGGCACGTCGTAGGACAGATGAATGTCGCCACTCTGTAGCCCGGCGACGATTGTGGTCGCGTCCTTGATGTTGCGGAACTCGATCCGCTCGATCGGTGGCTTGCCCTCGTAATAATCCTCGAATGCCTCGAGCACGACGCGGCTGGGGTCGCGATCGACGAATTTGTACGGGCCGGCGCCGACGGGACTGGTTCCGATACCGTCTCCCAGTTCCTGGACATGCTCCTTGTTGCAGATGTTGCCGCCTTCGAAGTAGCCGATGAACTGGAATTGGTGGTCGGGCTGCTTCATCCGCACCTCGATCGTCAGATCGTCGAGGGCGACGGCCTCGTCCACATTGACGAACATGTAGAGCTCCCACGCCCCCTCGTTCGGGTCCGCGATGCGATTGAAGGTGAACGCGACATCCTCCGCCGTCACGGGCGCGCCGTTATGGAACTTCGCCCCCTCGCGAAGCGTGTAGCGATAGGTCAGAGGGTCCGGATTCTCCCAGGACACGGCCAGGCTTGGACGCAATTCGCCGGTCACCGGATCCTCGCGCATGAGCGTGTCGTAGATCTGGGTTTGCACATAGATCGCGGCGAACCCGCCCCAGACCTTGGGGTCGAGGGTTCCGACCTCTTCCACGTGGGCGACCACGAGAGTGTTGCCCTCGGTCCTCGCTTCCACAATCCGCGGCAGGATCAGCGAAGAAGCGCCAACCGCGGCGCCGGTGCCGAGGCTTCGCTGGAGGAACTGCCGTCGCGTTTGAATACGCTGCATAATTGATTGCACGCCAAGGTCGTCTTTCATGGTTGCCTCCCATTGCGCCGCGCCGTTCCGTCTCTCGCGCGGAACGTGTCACGATGATGCCCGCGCCACATTGCGCGTGGCGTTTAATCCCATCGGCGGGACGCTCGCGGTCGGCCAATCGCCCTACTGTATGCGGCGACCGTGTGACCCGCCGCTTCCTCGACCATGGTCGTGAGCCGATACTTGGTCATGCTCCCGACGATGGCCGGTGCTAAATCAATTCCAAGAAAGCACGCTTCACTATTCGCGACGACGGTACCAGAAAGCCCAAATGCCGTACAGACTTTGGAATGGGCCCTCCGGGGCCCAATCCAGTTGGTGGTCGTTACGATCCGACTCAGGGGTGTGGAATGATGCAGGCAGCTCATGGTCGCCCTCGACATGCAACTGGAGACCAACGAGAGTTAGACCAACGAGAACTACACCAAGTGGCAACCGCGCGCGCGGCTGCTCGTCGATATTGGCCATGCCATCCTCGACGACAGCGAGCGCTACGGGATCTACTTGAGGAACCCCCGAAACCACGCAGCGTATCCAGAACTGTTGTTCGGCGCATAGGTTCGGTGCCGGTCGGCGCGGTGACCCATTAATCTTGGTGGATTGTGAGGGGTCAACAAGGCGAGGTTAACAACAACCGATCTCGGGCGGCCACTTTCGCATCACCTGCCGCTCTGGAGCTTGGCGCGCAAGGAAGCCGGGATCGAAGACGTGCGCCTTCATGACCTTCGTCACTCGTTCGCGAGCCACGCAGTTCTGCAAGGCATCCTGTTGCCGGTCGTCTCTCGCTTACTCGGTCACAAGCGTCCGAACATGATGATGCGCTACGCCGATGTCCACGAACGCGAGACCGAGGCGGCCGCGGAGCGCATCGGTGCGTCCATCCCGCAGGCGTTGGATGGCAGGTGGGTCAGCTCTTACGGCTGACTCTCCCGCGTATCGTCGTTCCGACCCTACACTTCGCCCAACACAAGCAGACGGATCACATCAGGTTTCGAAGGGCCTCTCTGCAGCGCATCACAATGGCGCCCGCGGAATGAGCCCGCCGCAAGCGTGCTGGACGAGAAAATGCGGACCAGCCGTCATACCTCGCTGCCGCGCCGTGCACGCCTGCGCCCATTGTCAAAGTGACCTGCCGAATCGCAGGGATAAACGATTTCAATATTGCTCACTGCGATCTCCGTCGTACGGGCTCCGACCCAGCCGCTCCTGATAGTCGAGCGTCCGCCAGTTCGCGCGTAACAGCCACTGCTCTTCCCGCTGTCGTTGGGCGAGAGCCCGGTCGATTTCCACCTCGTCGAAGCCGCTTCGCCGGGCCATGACGTATTGATCTGCGAGGATGTGGCCTGTCGCACGAAGCCGACCCCGGTAGCCCAGCAGCCGCAAATGGCGAGCCAGCGAGAAGCCTCGACCGTCCATGTGCGATGGGAAGGTAATGCGAATGAGGGCGATGCGCTCGAAGAGGGGCACGATGTCTTCGGCGGGCGCGGTGTTCTCGACGTCGAGCGTGGCCCGGTCAGGCAGAGCGGAATGGTCGTCCTCCCCTCTCCACCGGACAAATTCGCCGCGCCAGTCGTCGTCCTGAAACCCGCAGTCGCGGACGAGAATCCCGGGGCTTCCGTGTCCCATACCTAGCCTCCTGCGGCCGAGATGTCGGGATAGAGCGCCGCCTTGAAGGGCTGCATGCCGACGCGCCGGTACGTCGCGAGAAAGGCTTCGTCTTCGTCCGACCGGAGCTTGAGGTAGGTGTCGATCAGCCGCTCCACGGCAGGGACGACGTCGTCTGTTGCAAAGCCAGGGCCTGTGCGTTCGCCGAGCGCGGCGGTCTCCGTTCCGTCGCCTCCAAGGGTGATTTGGTAGTTCTCGGCACCGGCACGATCGAGGCCGAGAATGCCGATGTGCCCGACATGGTGATGCCCGCACGCATTGATACAGCCAGAAATCTTGATTGACCTGCCCCCGTCGACTGGTCCAGGTCGAATGTTAGTGCATCGCGGGTTCCTCGGCCAAGCTGGGTGGCCGGCGGAGCGTAGCGGAGCCGGGCGGCCAGCTTGGCATGATGATCGTCTCCGGGGCCGGCGGCCGGTATCCCAGGCTGCCGTGTGGGCGGATCGCGTTGTAATGGCACCGCCACGATTCGATGAGAACCTGGGCTTCCTTCAGGGTGTAGAAGATCTCCCCGTTCAGGAGCTCGTCGCGCAGCCGCGCATTGAAGCTCTCGATGTAGCCGTTCTCCCAGGGTGAGCCCGGCTCGATGAAGGCGGTGCGGGCGCTGACCGCAGCGATCCACCGCCTGACGGCCTCGGCGACGAACTCCGGACCGTTGTCGGAACGGATCCAGGTCGGAATGCCGCGCAGGATGAACAGGTCGGTCAGCACATCGATGACGTCGATCGAGGAAAGCCTCCTGCGCACCCGGATGACCAGGCTCTCGCGGGTGAACTCGTCCAGGACGTTGAGCATGCGGAAGGCCCTGCCGTCATACGTCCGGTGATGGACGAAGTCGTAGGACCAGACGTGATCCGCCCTCTCGGCGCGCAGCCGGATGCAGGAGCCGTCATTGAGCCAAAGCCGGCCCCGCTTCGGTTGCTTGCCGGGCACCTTCAGCCCCTCGCGCCGCCACAAGCGCTCGATCCGCTTGTCGTTGACCTGCCAGCCGGCATCGCGAAGCAGGGCCGCGATGCGGCGATAGCCGTAACGGCCGTACTGGCGGGCCAGCTCGATCATGTACGCGACCAGGCGGTCCTCGTCGTCGCGGCCGCGCGGGATGCGGCGCTGGGTCGAGCGGTGCTGCCCCAGCACCCGGCAAGCGCGGCGTTCCGAGACCCCGAGCCGGTCACAGACATGATCGATGCACTGGCGCCGGCGCGAGGGGCTTAGAAGTTTCCCCCTGCGGCCTCTTTGAGAATCTGCTTGTCCAGCGTCAGATCGGAGACCGCACGGCGCAGCCGCTCGTTCTCCTTCTCGAGCTCCTTCAAACGGCGGAGCTGATCGCCGCTCATCCCGGCATACTCCTTGCGCCAGCGGTAGAAGGTAACCTCGCTGATCCCAAGCTCGCGGATCGCGTCCGCCATCGACATGCCCTGGCCGTTCAGAACCTCAGCCCGCCGCAGCAGGCTCACGATCTCCTCGGGCTTGTAACGCTTCCTTGCCATCGTCGGTCCTCCTCTTTCCATAACCTAAGGGTGGACCAATCCGATGGGGGAGGATCAGTGGCGTGTTCATGGACACATTCAAAGGGGGGGCAATTTTGGACGCCGATCACCCCCAATAGGGGGTCAATTTTCCACGCTTAACAACAGCTCTGGGCGAGGCGGACGGGCGCCGAGGTGGACTGTGCGCTGGTCGTGCGCAGGCCGTAGCGCTGACGGGATGCCGGAGATGGCGAATGAGCGAGAAGGAATTGAAGAGGGAGTGTGGAAACGGCGAATGGGAATAGGGGGGAGCAGAATGATCGACATGAACGAGCCTGAAATGCTGCGCCGCTCGGAGGTGGAAGCTCGGCTCGGCGTGTCGCGCAGTTGGATCTACTCGGAGATGCGGGCGGGGAGATTTCCGGAACCCGTGAGGATCGGTACGCGCGCGGTGAGATGGAGAGTAGCGGACTTGGATGAATGGGCGGCCGGGCGGCCGGCGTCACATGGAGACAAGAACGACAGCGAAGGCGGTGGCGGGGAGGAAGGCGGCCGACCTCCATGACTATGGCGGTGAAGAGGGAGGCTGGATTTAGCGCCTGTTCGTGGCGTAGAGCCTGTGGCTTCCTGCAAAAAACTTGGCGGAAGGCGGCGTGCATTCATGGCCGGAGTTGCACGGCGGTAGCGCCCCCGCCCGTGAGGTATTGGGCCCAGTCTGCCATGAGGTGGCGGCGGCGCTCGAACAGATCGCTCCGAAAATAGGCGCCCTCGACTCCGGGAACCGTGTGGGCGAGGGCAGCTTCGGCGAGCTCCCGGGGTTGCCCGGTCTCGGCGCACCAATCCCGGAAGCTCGAACGAAATCCATGAACGGTGGCCCGTTCGGCCAGGCCGGTGTCGCGAAGAAGCTTGGTCAAGGCCATATCGGAAAGGGGACGACCCTTGCGAACGGGAGAGGGAAAGATCAGGTCGGAGTCCTTGCGCAAGGGGCGTGCCCTTGCGAGCACGCTGAGCGCGGCGTCAGAAAGCGGTATGCGATGTTCGACGCCGGACTTCATGCGCCGGGCGGGAATGCGCCACTCGCGTGCATCCAAATCAATTTCCTCCCAGGTCGCGCAGCGACTCTCGCCTGATCGTGCCGCCGTGAGGACCGTGAAGCGCAGGCACAGTCTTGCGAACAGTGAGGCTCGCGAAGCGTCCACGGTTGCGAGTGCGTCGGGAACGTCGCGATACGGCAGGGAGCGGAGATGCTCTTTCACGGCGGGCTGAGCGGGGAGGGCTCCGTTAATGGCGTCTGCAGCGATGTTGGAGTCTACATGGCCATGTGCTTGGGCCCAGGCGAGGGTCGAGCGTATGGCTTGGCGCAGTTTTCGCGCCTGCTCGGGGCGGCTGGTCCACAGCGGAGTGAGCACACGC
The DNA here is from genome assembly GCA_965220745.1 of Alphaproteobacteria bacterium. GTDB lineage: Bacteria > Pseudomonadota > Alphaproteobacteria > UBA828 > UBA828 > WTGU01. Next base: position 279,739 of record CBDCQT010000010.1, read on the forward strand.
AGCACGTCCTCACGGCCGATCCTGTCGACGCGTTTGTCGCCGAGGATCGGGAAGACATGCTTGTTCAGTCCCTGCCACCACTTCTTGGCGACTCGTTCGCTGCGCCAGCGGGGGCGGTTTGCTTCGTGGGTCCGTTGGGCCGCCTCGCGGAAGGTAGGAGCCTTGACCTTGCGTTTGGCAGCCAAGGGATCGCCGCCGCCGCGCGCGAGCCGTCTGTTCTCAAACGCTTTGTCCCGGGCCTCCGCCAGACTGACCAGTGGAAAGCTGCCGAGTCCGATGTCGCGTCTGACGCCGTCTACGGTCACGCGCTGTATCCAGGACTTCGATCCGCCCGGGGTGACATTGAGAATTAGCGTGCCGCCATCGCTGTAACGGCCCGGTCTGGAGAGTGCCCGTACCTTGGCGACGGACAACTTGGCCATATTCTCTTTCCCACGCTCTTTCCCACAATTGGACCGGGACCATACAGGAGCGGTACGGAAGAAGCAAGCACGAACACATGAAAAAAGCCCTGGATTTTCAGGGCTTAGGAGCGAATCCGGGGCATTCCACGGAACGCCCCGGATCAAGAATTGGCTCCCCGGGCCGGACTCGAACCAGCGACCCAGCGGTTAACAGCCGCTTGCTCTACCAACTGAGCTACCGGGGATCATCGATCGCTGTTTTGGCCGCTCACCTCTTGGCTGAACGTCCAATTGCGCGCCCTATATAGCATCAAGCCGGCCGCCATTCCAGACACCACCGCCTTGGGGCACCGCCGGCGGGGGCCGGTTGCACCGCCGGCTGAATCGTGGCAAGTCTCGGCCGCGTGTGGGCGCATAGCTCAGTTGGTAGAGCAGCTGACTCTTAATCAGCGGGTCCTAGGTTCGAGTCCTAGTGCGCCCACCAATCCTTTCAATGGGTTAGGTGGCTTACCCGTATCCGCCGAAACTGCTGTGTCACCGGTATGTCACCGCAGCGCTGCAAGCTCGCGCTCCGGGCGCCCCATGAGTTGAAGCGGATGCGGCGCTGGCTCTCGGGCACAGACCGGCGTCCCCCTATGTCTCGGGTCAAGACACACTCCAGCGGCGGTCTTGTCCGTTGGATGGACAAAATACCATTTCGCCTTGATAGCCCCTGCAGGGCCCGGCATCTGCTTATCATCGCAATTGAAATGACAGTCAGTCTCATTACTGCGATTTTTGCCAGAGCTCACGCTAGTCATTCCTATTGAGAAGAATAATGAGAATGGATTTCAGAGAGAAAGCCAGTATCTTTTGAGCGTACGTTAGAATTAAATCAGCGATAAGTGCTTTAGTTCTTGCCATTATCTGGCTTTTGTACTATTTCATTAGATAATGGTGGCTTAGTGATCATTAGTGGACCATGGAACAGCCTATCGTCGGCAGCCACCGCCCCCGGACGGGTTGGAACGAGTGGAGGAGCAAATGAAGGGCGACCCCAAGGTCATCGAGTGTCTCAATGCGGTGCTCAAGAACGAGCTGACCGCGATCAACCAGTATTTCCTGCACTCGCGGATGCTCCGGAACTGGGGCGTCTCCAAGCTCGCGAAATACGAGTACGACCAATCCATTGACGAGATGAAGCACGCGGACGAGATCATCGAGCGCGTCCTGTTCCTCGAGGGCCTGCCTAACCTGCAGGATCTCGGCAAGCTCATGATCGGCGAGGACGTAAAGGAAATCCTCGACTGCGACCTCGCCCTCGAGAACATGGCGATCCCCACCCTGCGGGAGGGAATCGCGCATTGCGAGCAGGTCGACGACTACGTGACCCGGCACCTCCTGCGCGAGATCCTGGAGAGCGAGGAAGAGCACGTCGACTGGCTAGAGACGCAATACGAGCTGATCAAGCGGATGGGTCTCGAGAACTACGTCCAGCTTCAGAGCGAGCCAGCCGACGACTGAGCCGGAAACACGGACAGGCCTTCGATTATTCGGCGGGGGCCGAACCTCCGGCACGCACATCATCGGAAGCTGCCTCTTCGACGGGGCGCGTATCTTGCGCCTCGTGGGCGGGCCTCTCACCCCTGATCATGTCGCGAAGGGCTTGCGCCGCCTGGACGATATCCGCCGGCTTCAGCGCGGCCCAGGCGTGCATTAGGGGTGCGCGCCCTCGCCGACGGCCCGTTCCCTGATGGGTGCCGCCGGGCTGCCGTGCGGCCGGTCTTCGTGGACCCCGTCGATCAGTCCCTGGGCGAAGCTGAGGCAGCGGCCGCACTGGGGCCCGTTGCCCAGTTCCTGGTAAGCCTTGCGCGCGCAACGGACACCGTTCTGCGCCACTGCGCGGATCTCGCTGTCCCGATAGGCATTGCAAACGCACACGTACATGGCGGCACTCCGCTCTACAGCTCCAATCTTGGAGAGAATGCGAACGAGTGTCAATGAGAATTCGTGTCAGGTGCGTTCTCAGCGCTTATGTCCGCCGGGATACCGACGCGGCGACCAGGTGATTGTCCCAGCGAGCCGCTTCGAGGCCACCGACGGCGAGCGGTCGTGTCGTACCCGAGCGCGCATCGATGACAACCACGCCGCCCAGCCCGCTGCTGGCCAGAAACTCATCAGGAAGCGAGCCAGGTGCGATGCCGCAGCCGTCCGGGACCCTGGTGGATGACTGGTAGCGGCCCGTGCCAACATCCCAGAACGTCACGAGGTTGCCGCGCGGCGCGGAGACGGCGATGGTCCGGCCGCTCGGGTCGAAACAGACGCTGCCGCAGTAGTTCTTCATCGCCCGAATGACGTTCGGCGGACCGTGCAAGAGGTGTAGCGGGCCTTCCCCGCGCTGCAGGGCAACCAGAGGGACGCGGTCATGCGCCGGGCCCTCGTACTGCATGGCGACCGCGACCGTATCGTCGGGGGCCACGGCCAGATGGCGGATGCTGAGCCGATGCAGAGCGGGGTCGAGTGTCAGTTCCCGCCGCAGCGCGCCGCTCCGCCTGTCCACGAAACAGAGCGACGGCGCCATGGTGGGGAAGTTGAGCTTGACGCGAGGCAGGTCGGGGTGGGTCGCGATGCCGCCGTTGGCGACGACCAGGGTCTCGCCGTCGGAGAGCAGCGCCATCTCGTGCGGGCCGATGCCGTGGGAGGGAAGCTCGCCCAGGCGCTTGTACCCGCGCTCCGCGTCGTAGATGCCGATGACGCCGCGCTCGCCGTCGAAATCGTTTTCGGTGGCGTAGAGCAGCCGCCCGTCCGGGCTGAAGACGCCGTGCCCATAGAAATGTCGGTCGGTAGGCGCTTCCACTCGTCGGGCGACGGTGCCCTGCACGAGGTCCAGAACCAGCGCGAAGCGTCCCGGACGCCTTGCGAAATGCACGGCAGCGCTTCCGTCGGGGCGCACAGCGAACGAATGGCCCCGCGCCGGCAGCGGCAGATCGAAGAGCGAGGTGACGTCCTCAGCAAAGCCGCTGACCCGGTAGCCGCCGGTGATGTCGGCGTGGGCGCTCAGATAGAGCGGCACGCAAGAGGCAGCGGCTTTGGCGCGGAACGGCGCTGGCAGCAACGAGCCGGCGACCCCGCCGGCGAGCAGGCGCAGCGTATTCCGGCGATCAATCGCCATCGAGGGCATTGAAGCCGACGGTGAGCCCAAGCGCAGGCGCCAGGCGATCCCGCACGATTTGCTTCAGCGCCTGCACCTGCTTGGCGAGCTTTTGGACCGGCGGGCGGCGCGCGGGGTCGGCCGCTGCCTGCTCCACAGGGCCTTCGATTGACTGTGCCGTGGCAAGCGTGAGGCGGAACGCCTTCCGCATCAGGCGGTCGAGCTTGGGATCGGCAACGGCGGTGAGCTCGCCGAGACCGGCGCTGCCCTCGCCGAGATAGAGCGCCTGCAATGCCTCCAAGGTGACGGCGATGTTGTGCTGCGACCGCCCGCTCAGGCGGGATTCCGCCAGCACCGGGCGAACCGTTTGCGCGCTCTCGCCGATGACTGGCTTGAGGTTGATGTCGTAGATCAGCTGCAGGCTGTCGTGGAGCCCCTGGAAGAAGGCCAAGGTGGCGGCGGCATGATCCTCGAAATGAGGATTGTCAGGCCCCGGGGTCGACATCAGTTGGGCGAAGGCGTCGTCGCCCTCCCGCCACTCCGAGAGGATACCCGCCGCCATGGTGCGCATGTTCGCTGCCACGGCTGTGAGCAGCCCGCAGCCCTTGGCATCGGCGCCGAGATAGCGGTCGTCGTAGACAAGCACTTCGGCGGCCAACAGGCCCTGCACGGCCACGTTGGTGCGCCCGATGCGCGCAGCCAGCGTCGCGTCGTCCTCGCCGCCGGCGACAAGCTCGGCAACGGCTTGGCCCACCTTGTTCCGTGCCTGGGGCCAGAAATAGAAGCGAAAACCGCGCATCCGGGAGTCGACCGGGCCGAAGCGCAGGTGCTGGACGCCCATCCACGCGTCCATGGCATCGTAAAAGGCGGCGCGGAGCCGCTCTTGATCGGCGCCGCTTTCCCCGGCGCAGAACGCCTCCGCAGCTCCGGCGAAGGCGTTCGTTGCTGTTGCCAGCTGCTCGTAGCGAGGCAGCGCATGGGTCTCCACCAGGGCGGCATTCACGCGGGCGTAATCGGCCGGTGCAATCTCCTGCGCGTGCGAGTCGGACGTGGCCCACAAAACGAGGAGACCAATCAGCGCGAGCGGCAAGAATGCACGGTTCATCAGGTCAGGTCCCATCCTTCAGAGGGAACGCAGGAAGGCAAGCAGCGCCGCGCGCTCCTCGCGCGTCATGGCGACGACGCGCTGTTTCGCCGCCTCCGCCTCGCCACCGTGCCAGAGGATCGCTTCGAGCAGGTTGCGGGCGCGGCCGTCGTGCAGAAAGAACGTGTGTCCGCTCACGGTCTCCGTGAGCCCGATGCCCCAGAGCGGCGGCGTGCGCCATTCGCGGCCGCTGGCCTCGCCCTCGGGCCGGCCGTCGGCGAGCCCTTCCCCCATGTCGTGAAGCAGGAGGTCGGTGTAGGGCCAGATGAGCTGGAAGGACTGCTCCTCTCCGATGGAGTCCCGACGCGTCACGAATTTGGGCGTGTGGCAGCCGATGCAGTTAGCGTCGTAGAAGAGCCGCTTGCCTTCGAGCACCTGCGGATCGCTCAGGTCACGACGCGCCGGCACGCCGAGATTGCGCGTGTAGAAGGTGAGCAGGTCGAAGAGCGCGGCGCTCGCCTCGACCGTGTGCTCTGCCGAAGCCCCGCCGTGCGGCGCGGTCCGGCATGTCTCCTGGATCTCCGTGCAGTCGCCGTGGGGAGGCGGGTAGAGCGGCGTCGAGATTCCCACATCGCCGCGAAAGGCTGCCGCCGCCTGCTGTGAGACGGTGGGCTGCCCTGCCTTCCAGCCGAAGCGGCCGAGCATGGGTTTGCCGTGCTCGTCGCTCCACACGGTGTTGGCCCGGCCCGAGATGCCGTCGCCGTCGCGGTCGTCCGGGTCGGTGCCGGCAAGGATGTCGGCGTCCGATATCGCCTCCAACAGGCCCATGCCGATGACCGGCGGCGCGACGCGGGGCGACAGCATCGTCTCCGGGTGAAGCGGCCCATAGTGCAAGCCTGAGATGCCATAGGTGGGCTTGCGGAGTTCGACCACCTCGCCGTCTGCCAGCGCGATCAGCATCTCCTCGTAGGCGATTGTTACATCGCCTTCAGCCAGAATTCCCTGTGTCGAGAAGTTCTGGAGCTGGCCGCCGTAGGTGGGCTCGGGGATTGTGGCTTGCCGGTGCTCCCGCAGCACCGCCCGGTCGGCCTCGGTCTGAGGCGGGATCGAGAGCCGCACGAGCATCGTTTCGGCCCGTTCGCCGACCGCAGGCGGGCGGCCGCGGCCATCCTTCAGGTGACAGCGCTGACAGGCCCGTGCATTGAAGAGCGGACCGAGCCCGTCAGATGACGTGGTCGAGCTCGGCGCCGACACCCAGATCTTCCTGAAGATGCCGTTGCCGACCCTGAAGTCGCGCTGGAGTTTGAAAGGCATATTGGCGGAGGGGTGCGAAAACGCGTCCCGATTCAGCCGCTTGAACACCGTCGCTGCGCCCGCCGGCCTGCGCTCGTAAGGCTCGGCCTTGGAGAAATCCTGCGTTGGCTGCGTCACTGCCGCGATGCGTGCCCGCTCGTCCTCCGGTTCCGCTGCCGGCAGGGCGTGGGCCATGGCCACGAGCACGACCGCGCCGGCCAATGCCGGCATTGCACGCGCTACCGCTCTCTCGATCCGAGCGTATCCGGCGCCTGGCTCGGTGCTGAAACGATTTGAGAATAACACTGATAATCTTTCGCAATTAAGTTGACGTGCATTCTAGGAACGATTATCAGTCGCAGAGTAAGGCTGTCAACGTCGCCACGCGTGGGAGGGTAGCCGCGCGGGGGGTATCGCATCCCTCGGCGGTCGGCCGGTTCGCTGCCGGCCAGCGTTGGCAACACCGCGCTAGCTGCAGCAAAGGGGACAACCGATGAAGCGTATAGGTTTGACAGGATTGGGCGTGGCGACCGCCGCGGCGCTCGCTTGGAACACGCCGGCGATGGCGGACGACATGGTCGAGGACAAGCTCGCGACCATGGAACAGCGCATCAAGTACCTGGAGGAGCGCGTCGCCTCGCAGGACCAGATGATCGTCGAGAAAGAAGGCGAGATGGCCGCTCTCTCCGACGGCTGGTTCAACAACGTCGAGATCGGCGGCGCCATCAAGGTCGAGCTTATCGGCGAAAGCCCGGCCGAGGGTGACAGCGGCACCAGGACGAACTTGAGGAAGGTGGAGCTCGGCATTGCGACTTCGATCAACGACGAGTGGGGCGGCGAGGTCGTCGTGGAGAACGACGACGGCACAATCGCGCTCGCGGACGCGTTCCTGACTTACGAGCCAGCGGGTGGCGGGCTTTCCGCCGCGATAGGCCAGCAGACCCTGCCCTTCGGCGTCTACGACACCAACATGATCACCGATCCGCTTACCAAGGATCTCGGCGAGACGGCCTACACCTCTCTGGTGTTGGGCGGCGAAGCCGCTCAATTCGGTTGGACGGCATTCACGTACTACGCGGATGAAGAGGAGCGTATCGACGGTTTCGGCGCCGGAGTCGGCATGACCATGGAAGGCGATGCCTCGGCCTTTGGCGTCGATGTGGTGTGGATCAGTGACATCGGCGATTCCGATGGGCTCAGCGGGATGTTCGACGACGATGTGCCGGGCTTGAGCGCAAGTGCCCGAGGTAGCGTTGGGCCGGTCTCTGCAATGGTCGAGTTGGTGACCGCGCTTGATGCCGATGGCTCCAACGCCGAGCCGTCGGCGTGGAGTGCCGAAGCCGCCTACGGTTTCGACCTGATGGGCAGGGAAGCAACCCTCGCCATTGCGGCCGGCGGCACTGAGGACGCCGAGGCCGCCGACCTAGCGGAGACGCTGATGCTACTCGGGATCTCCGTGGGCATCTCCGAGGGCATCGGGATCGGCCTCGAATGGAAGCAAGAGGAAGGCTACGGCGCGGACGACGCTGACGACGCCGTCACCGTGCAAGTTGCGGCCGAGTTCTAGGGCTGGAGAGAAGAAGGAGTACTGACGATGAAAGCACTCATGGCCGCACTGGCGCTCGTGGCGTTGCCGGCGACCGCCTTCGCCGCGACATCCGAGCAGGACGTGCTCTCGCACTACGCCGATCTGGCGCATGCGAAGTACGAGGACTCGCTGATCTCGGCCCGCACTCTGCAGGGCGTGGTGAACCAGTTCATCGCCGAGCCGACCGAGGCGAACCTCGCCAGCGCAAAGGATGCCTGGCTCGCGGCTCGCGTCCCCTACCAGCAGAGCGAGGTCTACCGCTTCGGCAATGCCGTCGTCGACGACTGGGAGGGCAAGGTGAACGCCTGGCCCCTCGACGAGGGCCTCATCGACTATGTCGCGGCGAGCTACGGCGGGATGTCGGAGGAGAACCCCGGCTATCGCGCCAACGTCGTCGCCAGCCCGAGCTTTACCTTCTCGGGCGAGACGATCGATGCCAGCAGCATCACCAAGGAGCTGCTCGCCGATACGCTGCACGAGCTCGGCGGCGTCGAGGCCAACGTGGCGACGGGCTACCACGCCATCGAGTTCCTGCTCTGGGGTCAGGACCTGAACGGCACGGGCCCCGGTGCAGGCGCGCGGCCCGCCAGCGACTTCGACCCGGCCAACTGCTCCTGGGGCAACTGCGACCGCCGCGCCGCCTACCTGCAGACGGCCGCCGATCTGCTGATCGATGACCTCGAATGGATCACAGCGCAGTGGGCACCCGGCGGCGAGGCCCGCGAGGGGCTGGTCGGCGGGGATGCCTCCCAGGGGCTCGCCACCATCTTCACCGGCATGGGCAGCCTCTCCTACGGCGAGCTCGCGGGCGAGCGCATGCAGCTCGGCCTGCTGCTCCACGACCCGGAGGAGGAGCACGACTGCTTCAGTGACAACACCCATGCCTCGCACTACTACGACGCGCTCGGCATCCAGAACATCTATCTGGGCACCTACGAGCGCATTGACGGCTCGGTGGTGCAGGGCCCAAGCGTTTCGGACCTGGTCGCGGCGGTATCGCCCGATGCCGATGCAGCGCTGCGCTCACGGCTCGACGCCACCATGGCAGCGATGGGCGAGGTCGTCGCCGCGGCCGAGGGCGGCGAGGCCTACGACCAGCAGATCGGCGAGGGCAACCCGGCGGGCAACGCACGGGTTCAGGCGGCGATCGATGCGCTGACGGCGCAGACGAGCGCGATCGAAGGCGCGGTCGCGACGCTCAACCTAGCCGCAATCGACTTCGAAGGCTCGGACAGCCTGGACGATCCCGAGGCCGTGTTCGAGTAAGCGCTTTCCCGGCGGTCTGCTGAGCAGAGCAGCACGGCAGACCGGGGCCGCCCCGCTCAACCCCCTGCGGGGCGGCCCCAAGCCGGTCCATCCGCTCTATTGCCGCAGGCGGCGAGCACCGCCTCGGCGATGACCGGACTGCACAATACTGGCTGCTCAGGCGCCGCGCTCGTCCATACCCAGCAGGTTTCGGGGCACCTCGCCGTCCAGCCATCGGCGCACGTTGCGCGCGCCCTGGCGCATCGCCTCAACCTGCGCGCCCGCCACGCTCGCCGAGTTATGCGGCGCGGCGATCACGTTGGGCAGGTCTAGGAACGGGTGGTCGATGCGGAACACGCCATGCCGTACCGGCTCGATCCACCACGATTCTAGGCACGCGAAGAACCGCTCGTTTTCGACCAGATGGCGATAGAGCGCGGCCTGGTCGATGATCTCGCCGCGCGCGACATTGACCAGGATCGCGTCCTCCTTCATCCAGCCGAGCTCGCGTGCGCCGATCAGCCCCGCCGTCGCACCCGTCAGCGACATCGAGACGACGACGACATCGGCGCGGCGGAGCACATCTTCCAACGCCGCCACGGTGCCGATGAACGCCACCTCCTCGTCGGTCTCGCCGCTGCGGTTGATGGCGTGGATCTCGGCACCCAGCGCCCGGAACAACCGGGCCGCAGCGCGCCCTGCGCCGCCGAAGCCGACAATCGCGCAAGCCGCTCCCTTGAGCGTCTTGTTGTCGACGAACTGGTTGAACCGTCCTTCCCGCATCTCCTGGTGCTCGACTGGCAGACGCTTGGCCGCGGCCAGCGTGATGGCCAGCACGAACTCCGCCATCGGGCCGGCGTAGGCGCCCGCGTTCGAGGCAATGGGCAGATCGCGCGGGAAGAGATGCAGCGGCACGTGATCGACGCCTGCGGTCAGGAGCTGCACGAAGCCGAGCGACGTCATCGCTGCGACATCGTCGGCCGTGATCTCGATCCGGGGATTCAGGGCGATCAGCACACGCGCCCGCGCCCGCGCCGCGTCCCAGCTCTCAGGCGAGAGATCGGGTTTGAAAAGCAGTTCGGATCGGGAGCCGAGCCGCTGGCGGTAGGCGGCGCGCGCCTCCGGCGGCGGGTCGTGGGTGACGAGAATGCAGGGAGGAGTCGTGATCATCCGGGAAGGGCCAGCGAGCGGATGGGTGCGCCGAGGATGTATAGCAGACCGCCCGCGTCAGGGCTCGCTTGAGCACGTTTAGCGGCCGCAAAGGACGTCGGCAGGCGTGGTCACGGGGCGCTGCGGGCGGGTGAGGCGCCGGGCGCATGTCAATTAACCAAAAGGGGCTAATCGTTGACTTATAGTTCATATGGGAATACCTGAATTGAATGATCGACCTGGATACCAAGCAGCTTCATTCGTTCTTGCGTCTTGTGGAGACTGGGAGCTTCTCCAAGGCTGCCCGGCAGATCGGCTGCTCGCAGGCCACGATGTCGGTTCGGATCCAGAAGCTGGAGGAAGCATTCGGCGCCCTGCTGTTCGAACGGGGCCATCACGAGGTGAGCCTGACGGCGGAAGGGCGTGATCTGCTACCCGACATCCGTTCGCTCGTCGATCTGCAGGACCGAGTGGTGCGGCGTTTGCAGTCCAAACGGGTCATCGGCGAGGTCAGACTCGGCATTGCCGAGGGCTTCGAGACGGCGCTTCTGCCGGAGCTTCTCGGCTACATGCTGCGGAACCATGCCGCCGCCGAGCTCGACATCCATTGCCTGCCGAGCTGGCGGCTGCAGCAGATGACCGAGGCCCGTTCGCTGGATCTCGCCGTCGTCGCGTTGACCGAGGAGGCGCCGGCGGAAGCGGTGCTGAGTCGCCCGCAGCTTCATTGGGTGTGTGCGCCCGGCTTCGCGCTCGACCCTTCAATGCCGGTCCCGGTCGCCTGGAATACGGACAACTGCTTCCTGCAGGCCGCGGCGGCGACTGCGCTCGAGGATCGGGGTATCGCCTATCGCGAGGTGCTGCGCAGCGCCGACCCGCGGATCGCCCTGGCTGCGGTCGAAGCCGGAATGGGCGTCACCGTCATGGCCGAGGGGACCATACCCAGGCCATTGAGCGTGATGTCCATGTCCTCGACCCTGCCGCCGCTGGGCAGGGGCAGCATCCAGTTGCTGGAGGGGCCGGCCCCTCAGTCCGAGGCAGTCGCAACGGTCAAGCGGCAGATCGAGCGCGCGTACAGGGAGGCCGAAGCAGCGGCCGCCTGACGGGCGCCACGCGGGAACACCCGCCTCCCTTCCTCTCTCGGGTTCTCACGTCACAATGCGCCCAGCGTCGCGTCTGGGACGAGTGACGCCGCACGCCGCGCACCTTAGACGACCCGCACCTTATCGCCTCTCTTCACCGTGCCGCCCCGGATGACGAAGCCGTAGACACCCGCGCAGGGAAGCGACTCGCCGTCCAGCACGGGGACGGGGAGCGTGTTGTGCTCGACCAGGGTGCGGAGAACTTGTGGGTCTTTCTCCAAGCTCTCCTGCGCCAGCGTGGGCACGGAGCAGCGCGGCGTCGGGTCGGAGATGCGGAGCCGTACCTCGTCGCCGATCGCGAGCTCGCGCCCGACCCAGTCGTTCTCGACGAAACCCGTCTGGCCATCGGGAGTCGCGATCGTCACATTGGGGCGAAAGCGGCGGGCACTGAACTGGGAGGCGGGGCGGAGCTCGGCAAGGCGCGCCATCGTTGCCGTGGTTATGAGGTGGAGCGCCGCATAGTCGGAGAACCGGCCCGCCATCATCAGCTCGCCGATATCGACGATGGTCTCCTCGTCGGCGAGCGGGTCGAGGCGTTCGAGGCTGGGCGCCTCTGGCCGCTTCGTCGTGAGCGTGACCGGCCGCCCCAGGGTCTCGGAGAGGCGGGCATCGGGGGCGCCGCCGTCGCTCAAAATCGCTGTGCCGTCGGGCCAGACGATGCGCACCGGCGGAAGCGGCGCGCCTGGCTGGGGTGGCACGACGAAATCGGCGGCAAGCGCCATCAGACCGGCCCACTTCTTCGGAGTCTTGGCGCTCCCCACCCGGCCATTGGCCTTGTCGATCACCGCATAGGCGCGGTCGCCCAGGATGCCGCCCTCGGTAATCAGCGCCTCGTCGATCTTGGTGCCGGCCATCGACTTGACCGGATAACGCCAGAGCGCCTTGACGGTGCCGCCGCTCGTTCCTTGCGATGCCATGATCGCCCTTTCCTTGCTGCCAGTGAGTCGTCGTTCGGGAGTGCCCACATTATGGGGCGAGGAGGTCGTGGCTCCGGTGCCAGTCCTCGAGCGACTGATCGGGATACTCAGGATAGTGCGGGTCGCGCTTGCCCGACGGAATCCTGACCCAGCCGGGCGCGTAGTCCACCATGATATGGCAGCGCTCGGGCGGTGCCGGCAGGGGCGTGTCGATGGCCGACGCGAAAGGATGGATCAACTCCGGCCAGCGCGGGTCCCAGACCCAGAGAGCGCTGCCGCAGTGGCCGCAGAAGCGCCGCTCCGCCGGGCTCTCGCTATCGTCCTCCAGCCTTGCACGATAGACCTTGATGGAGCGTTTGCCCGTGACGCTCAGCGTCTCCGCCTCGCCGCCGAGATTGATGGCGTAGCCGCCGCCACCTGCGGTCTTCCGGCAGATCGAGCAGTAGCAAAACATGTAGGGCTGCGGCGTCTTCGACTGGAGCGAAAACCGCACCGCTCGGCAGTAGCACGAGCCTTCCAGCAGCATGGGTTCCTCTCCCTGTTTGCGCTCTCGCGGGCGCTACATGGCCTTGGAGAAGTCTCCGGTGGCCGGGTTCATGGTCCAGAGTTCACCGTGGGCGATGTCGAACCAGGCACCATGCAGGCTAAGCCGCTCGCGGTCCTCCAGGATCGAGACGCACGGGAATGTCCGAAGGTTCGCGATCGAGTGACGGATGGAAGCGCGCTCAAGAGCGGTCTGCCGCTCGGCGTCCGTTAGTAGACCGCCGGCTTCGATCTCGCTTGCGGCGGGGCCGAGCAGCTTCATCCACTTGCCGATGAAATCGCCCGGAGAGAGCGGTTCCGCCGCCGGATGCAGCACCGCACTGATACCCCCGCATCGGCCGTGACCGAGCACCACGATGTGCCGGACCCGTAGGCTCTGCACGGCGAACTCCAGCGCGGCCGAGGTACTTTCGTAGGCGCCGTCCGGCTCATAAGGCGGCACCAGATTGGCGACGTTGCGGACGACGAAGATCTCGCCCGGTGCCGCGTTGAAGATGGTCTCCGGCGCCGCGCGGGAGTCGCAGCAGGCGATGATCATGACCTCGGGTTTCTGCCCGTCCTCGGCGAGCGAGCGGTAGCGGGCGTGCTCCCGGGCGTAGCGGTCGTCCTTGAACGATTGGTAGCCGTGAAGGAGCGAATGCGGGAATTCGGTCATCGGAAGCCAGCCGTACTCGTCAGCGCGTGGTCGGCCGGCGGGCAGTCGTGGGTGCGCCGTGCCGATGACGACCCTGCCGGCAATTACAGGCTAACGCCACTCTATTTCATGGACCGATCGACGTGCTCTGAGCGCCAGCGCGGGATCAGCATGCGGATCAGCGTCGATCCCTTGTCGATGAAGGTGTGACAACTTGCAGGCAGGACTAGCTCTCGGTTACACATCTGATCAGCGTTGCGATCTCCTCCAATACTGTCCATTTTACAGACACTTGGACGTCTTGTCAACGGATTTCGCGTGGAGAGACGGGGTCCATAAGGCAGAATCCTCGATAGCTCGATAGTTGCATTCGGGGACTTGACGTATTTCATTCGAATGCGGGCGACGCAATCTGGTTGTACTCTCTCGAAGCCCTTGCAGAACTTGATTTTTCAATCCATAACACATATGTAACGTTGTCTCTGGCAGCTATCGAGCCGGTAGGCGAGGCGTTGGCACATTTCGCGCGTATTGCGCGCGTAATACGCAGCAAAATTTGCCCACCTTATGGCGACACAGGCACGACACAGGAGGTCATACCGTGGGGCGGACGGCATGAGCGGGGCAGCCGAGGGGCGCAAGCGGCAGCGCGCCATGATGGCCACAGACAGCGACTGGCAGGCGCTCAAGGAGCGCGCCGACGCTGCCGGTATGGATGTCTCGCGCTTCATTCTTGAGCGTCTGACGGCGCCTGTTGCGGTGCCGGCAGATCCGGTCATGACGCGCGATCTCGCGGTCGCAGTGGCGCGGATCGAGCGCATGGTCAGGGTGCTCTACGAGGTCGAGAAAGAACGCGTCGAGGGTTCCGCAGGGGCGGATACCTGGCAGGCTCTGGTGCGCCGTGCCGGTGCACGGATTAATGCCGAGGAGGCACTCGGGTGACGGCAATCGAGGGAGGCGGGAAGCGGGAGATTGCGCGCATCCGCAGCATCTACTGCTCGCCGGAGAACCGCGCATTGATCGGACGCCGGGCCAAGGAGGCGGGGATGAGTTTCTCGCGCTTCATGATCGCCTGCGCGCTTCATGGGGCAGACGCCGACGACGACGAGGGTCCTCGCCTTGTCCTGTCCGAGGATGAGCAGCGGCAGCTACATGAGCGCGTGGCGCTTCTTGACCGGTGCAACGAGGCGCTGCTGTCGCGTCTGCCGGGGACGGAGATATCGGCGCTCGGCGCACTCGCCTTCCTGGTTCGGGAAGCTCGTACCGGGTTCGGCGACGAGAGCGGGGACGGTTCATGAGGCGGCGTGGCCGGCGCCTGCCGAAGGCGTACTCGCTCTCCTGCACCGACAGCGATTGGGGACGCGTGCGGGTTCTGGCCGAGCGAAAGGGGCTCTCCATCTCACGCTACATGGTCGAGTGCGGGCTCACCGTGGACCCGACGACAGAGCCTGAGCCGCTGCCCCGGCTCGTGCTGGACGAGGCGGAGCAGCGCACCCTTCTGGACCATGTGACCGCCATTGCGGAGCGCACGGTGGAGGCAGAGACGGACGAGGCGGTGATGACGAGGGTGCGCAACTCTCTCGCCTTCCTGGCCGAGGAGACGATGCGAACCATGATGCGCGACGGCCGCGAGGAGGAGCTGCGGGCAACTCTGACAGAGCTCTTCGGCGAGCAGGTCGCAGCGGCGACCGGCGACCGCCTCCGCGCGCGCACGAGCGTCGAGAGTCCGGGCTCGCAGTGATGGAAGGGCGCCCCGCCGCCGGTTGTAGGAGACCGACTCCATACCGGGAGTTCGGGCCAGTGGTGATTGAATTCAAAGCCGGCGGGGCGCATCAGAGTTCGAGGCCCATGTCGATGTCGCGCTCTATTGCCTTGCTGGCTTCGAGTTCCTGCTGACGGCGTTCGATCTCGGCCTTGTCCGATGCCAGGGTGGACTCGATCCGCGCCGACATGCGCCTGAGGTCGTCCTCCGCGCCCGGCCGGCTGTCGAGATGCGTGCCGAAGGTCTCGGGATCGTCGAGGATGCGGCGGCAGCCGTCGAGGGCGCGCTGGGCGTCCTCGCTCCATTCTTTGTAGCCGGGATCCTCGGTGACATGGGCGCGCTTACTGGCAGCGATAGCCGCGTGCTCTTCCCGCTGCCGGATCGAGGCGGCGGCCGCTGACAGAGCCCGGTCCAGGAAGCGCTCCGCAGCCTTGCGGTTCTCCTTCGTCGCCTCGTCCAGGACCGTCTCCTTCTCCGCAGGCGGTTGCCGGGGAGCTGTCTCCGCCGAGACCGAGGTCGAGTCGGGGGTCGAGACCGAGGTTGCGACCTCGAACTGCTCGCCGATGGCCTTGAGCGCCGACATCTCCCCGGCAGGGGCGGTCTCCAGCGCCTCGATCAGCGCCTCGCGGTCGTCGGTCAGCAGCACCACGTTGTCGCGGGCGCGGGTCAGCTCCACATAGAAGGTCGCCTGATCGGCGACTCCCCCGCGCTCGGTATCCAGGACGGCGATGGCCCGGTCGCAGGTGATTCCCTGGGCAGCATGCACGGTCGACGAGTAGGCATGGTCAAGGTGGTGAAGCTGAGAATCGTCGCGGGTCATGACGATCTCGCGCCCGTCCCGGGTGCGTATCGTGACGTTCACCCGTCGGATGGACAGCACTTCGGCATGCTCACCGTTGATCAGGCTTCGCGCGGGATCGTTGCGGGTCCAGCGCACCCTGTCGCCGGCCTTGAGCACCATCGGCCGGGTCTCGAAGAGATCGAGGCGGTAGCGGATATAGCCGGAGGGGTCGATGGTGCGCTCCTTGCCGCCGGGAAGGGTGAGCACGACGCGCTCGTCTCCCACCTCCGCCACACGGCAGGCATCGCCCGCCTTCGCACGGACGCCGTAGACGTCGTGATGGAATATGGCGACGTCGCCCTCGCGGTAGTTGGCGATATCGCCCTTCTGCGAGCGGGTCAGGTGGAGATTGACGTAGCGCTCGATCTCCAGCTCGGGGCCGTGCAGCACTCCTTCGTCTTCGAGGCCGTGGCGGACGGCGGCGTTGATCTCGGCTCTGAGCTCGTGCGTGGGCGCGAGGATGGCCGTTCCGGGCCGCAGGTGAGGATCGAGGTCGAGCCAGAGTTGCGCCGCCTTCCTGCCGAGCTCGTCGCCGTCAGTCTCCAGGACGCCGTTGCCGAGTTCTTCGACCGCAAGGCGCGGCTCGTCCGCCACCATGTGCAGCACCGCCTGCCGCAGGTCCGCGTCGCGCTGGCGCACCACCTCGTCCATCCTGGCGGTGGGCATCCCTGCGTCCTGCAGCAGGGCGAAGGGCTGGCCGGCCTCGACGGCCCGCAGCTGCCTGCGGTCGCCGATCAGCGCGAGCCGCTCCACGCCGGCCTCGACCGCGACCCGCGTCAAGGCCCGCATCTGGGTCGTGCCGACCATCGACGCCTCGTCCAGGATCAGCAACGAGCCGCCCAGGGCCTTGCGGGCATCCTCCATTTTCTCAGGGGCAGCGATGCCGTCGCCCACGTCGCGGTAGCGCGTGAGGAACCACTGGAGAGTGCGCGCCGGGATGTCGGCTTCGCCTTCGAGCACGCGCGCGGCGCTCGCCGAGGGGGCCAGTCCGACGATCTGCCGCCCGGCCAATTCGGCCACAGCACGCAGCATGGTGGTCTTGCCGGAGCCCGCATGGCCCTGCACCCCCACCGTGACATGAGGCGACAGCAGGATTCCGCGCACGGCATCGCGCTGGCCGGGGTTCAGCCCGGCAGCGTCCAGCCGCGCCTCCACCGCCTCTGCCGGCGCCAGGCCGTGTCCGGCGTTCAGGCCGGCGCGCATCCCGGCAATGATCTCGCGCTCGGCGTTGCGCGCCCGATCGGTGACGAAGGCCAGGTCTGCTCTCCGCGCCGTCGCTTCGATCAGGTGCCCGTCGCGACGGAGCCGGGCGATACCGGCGTCCAGCGCGTCGAGCGAGTGCCTGCCGCCCCCGTGGGCCAGCGCCCAGGCGCGCAGGTCGTTGGCGGAGAATACCGTGCGCCGCTCCTCCAGGTGCTCCACGGCCTGCCGCACCACCGACAGTGCCGACGGAGCCGCTCGCGCCTCGCTCTGTAGAAACGCCGACGCTTCGACGCCGTTGCGGCCGCGCGCCGTGTCGCGATCGCGTGCGGGGCCGAGTTCCTGCGCCCGCGCCTGCCAGGTCTCCTGCAGGACCTGCCGGTCGGGCTCCGCCTTGCGACGCCGCGTATAGAGCGCGGCCTGCTGTGCTCTCGCTGGCGTGTTCTCCCAACCCCGCTCCTGCATGTAGTCCAACAACTCGCGGCGGCGGGTCGAGAACGCGTCCAGCATCGGCTTGCCGTAGCCCGCGATCTCGAACCCCGGCATCCTGCCCACCAGCGTCGGCACCGTGGCGTAGCCGATTTTCTCGAGCCCCATGCGCAGCTCGTTCCGGTAGTAGGCGCCGATGAGAAGCTTCGACCGCTCGACGGCGGTGAACTCGGCGCTGCGCCACTCCCCGTTCCGGCCGCGGGTCATGTTGGCGATCACGGCGTGCGTGTGCAGCTGCGGGTCGAGGTTGCGGCTTGCGAGATGCCGGAAAGTCGCCGCAGCCATGCCGTCGGCCTCCACCCTGGGCCGGCGCCCGGTTGCCGGGTCGTAGCTCCGGGTCTGCAACAGCTCGGTCTCGATGAAGCCCAGCGTGGCGCGTACCGCCTCGTCGTGCGCCCTCACCACCCGCGCGCCGGTCTTCGGGGCCGCGTAGACCAGCGCCTCCAGGGATACTGACTTCGGCGCCGAGAGGGTCACGTCCACGCCTGGCCTGTGCTGGTGCTCGCCGTCACGCAACCGCCCGAGGCGAATATCGGTGCCGGGCACGTATCCGGCCAGGAGTTCATCGAAGCGCTTCGGCTTCACCGGCCCGTGCAGGCCCATCAACGCCGCCGCCTCGCCGTACCAGCCGCTCGCCTTGCGGTGCTCCGGGTCTCCCTTCGCGTAGTAGCCGTCCGCCTCGAAGTAGTGCACCGTCGTGGCGGCAGCCTTCAGGCGCGTGACGGTCGCGACCATGGCTGCCTACTGCTCCGCCACAGGATCGAATTCCCCTTCGGACGACACCTTGGTCAGAGTTCCTGGGTAGAAGGGGACTGTCACATCCAGCGAGGGATCGATATCCAGCCCGCACCGGATGGTTCTCTCGTCCAGACGGGCCTTCGAAGCGCATATTGCGAGCGACGGCGCGTAGTGCTCGGCGACAAAATCGTTCCACGCGTCTCGCGGGTCGCCGAAGGACACGAAATCGGTCTCCCGTTGAAGCACCAGGCCCAGCGCGAAGAAGACGAACGACGCGGCCCCGATGGCCAGTCCAGTCAGCACAGGACGCCAGCGCTGGTCCTGGTTGATGCGGAACATGTTCGAGGCGTGAATGCGCAGATTGCTTTCCAGCGACGTCGCCACTTTCTTCAGTTCGGCCGTGGTCTCGGCGGCCATCTCAGATTGGTAGCCCGTCGCGTGGAGACGCTTGTCGAGGGCCTCGCCTTGCGCGTTCAGCGCGGCAGCGCCCTGGGCCAGTGTCCGTGCGGCTTCTGCCGCGCCGTCCTTCCGCGCTGCCAGCTCCGCGGCCTTGGCCAGCGCGCCGCGCGCGTCAGCGACCGCCTGGGCCAGCGCCGCGGTTTCGCGTGTGAGCGTCTCGGCGTTCTCGTGCGCTCGATCCGGCTCGTCCTGGAGCGCGTCGATGCGTGCGGCGGTGGCCCGCACCGTCGCGAGGATCTCCGTAATGGCGTCGTCGTGGGTATCGTCGTGCGCAGCGGGCTGCGGAGATGTGACCGGCGTCGGCGTCGGCGGCGATGGCTCAGCCTTGCCGGTCGCGGCCGGCGATCTGCGCTCCGCCCCTTCCGGCCGGCCGACCAGAAGGTCGCGACCGTCGAACGCGTCTACGCTGGAGTTCTCCCGGTGGTGTGTCTCGTTCTCAGACGCCATGGTCGCCTCACACCGATACCAACTGTTCGTGGGTTCCGCCAAATTGGATATCGGTACGAGTGGGTCAAACGGCAACTGTCTTGGCCGCTTTGAAGCACCTATACGCGAGTGACCCTGCCGTGGAGGTGGCGAGGCGGCCCAGAAGACTGAAGCGACCATGCCGTGCCCCTGGGCCTGCCCTGCTATCACGTACAGCTTCGCGCCCGAAGTCAGTTTCGAGCGAACAAGCTCATCTTTCTCTGTCGACACTCCCACGGTAGAATTCGGTGGGTGGCTTTCAGGGAAGGACGAGGGGACATGCACTGTGCCCGGTACGCCCTGCTTGTTCTGACTCTGCTCGCTGTATCGTGGACTCTGACCGCTCCGCTTTACGCGCAGGACCGACAAGTTTTCGAGGCAGGCCCTCCAACCGAAGTAGTACAGGAGGCCCGGGCCTTGCTAGCGGCGCTGGGCTACGAGCCCGGTTCGACCGACGACGGCTCGTGGAACGAACGCCTGTCGATAGCCTATCTCACCTTTCTTCGCGACGTCGCTCTTCCGCCATCCAATGTGCTTACGCCGCAAGGTCTACACCATCTTCGCGAGGTGGCACAGTCTGAAGGCGTGGCAGGCGCCTGGGCATCCAATGAGACGGTGCCGACTTTAGGCTCTGATCGACTGCACCGCGCGGTCATTGCGGGAGACATAGAGGGCGTACGCTCACTTCTTTCGGGCGGGGCGCCCGTCGACGGGCGGGACGGCCAGGGCTGGACGCCGCTGATGCACGCGGCAAACAAGGGCTACGTGCTCTTGATCGAAATGCTGCTTCGATCCGGCGCGTCGCCGGACGTCCGAGCAGCAGATGGAGCAACGGCACTGTTCATCGCGACCATGAACGCACACCCAGAGGCGATCGCCCAGTTGATGCGGGCGGGTGCGTCGGTTTCCATAAGGGGCCCGAGGGGCCTGACAGCTGTGGACGTGGCGCGGCTGGTCTATGGCGAGAAGAAGGACCAGCGTCCCGTTCCCGACGACGCGGAGGTGCATGCGCTTATTGCGGGAATGACTTGGGCGGAGGCAGTAAAGAAGACGGTGGCCGGACTGAAGGCAGAGCAGCAGGCAGACCCGTCCGTTTCCCCGCAACAAGGAGCCGAGCCACAGGATGCGGAACAGGAAGACTCGTCGGCGGCTCAATCTACCGGAGATGCGGAGGCGGTCGAGGCCGCGCTGGCCTTGACGCAGGCGCAGCGCGTGTCAGTCCAGAAGGCCTTGTCCGAATTGGGATTCGACGTTGGTTCGGCAGACGGCTTGTTCGGGCCTCGCACTCGAACAGCGATCGCTACCTATCAGAGAGCGGGAAACTTGTCGGAGACGGGATATCTGACCCAAGATCAGACGAAGCAGCTGCTGGTGGCAGGAGAGGAAGCCGCGCGAATGCGGGCGGAAGAAGCCGAACGCAAGCGGAGGGCGGAGGAGGAGGCACGCAAACAAGTAGCGGAGGAAGCAGAACGGAAGCGCGCGGCAGAGGAGATCGCACCTGCGCCCGAGCCGTTGTGTAGAGGTGGGGCAGGCACCCCCTGCTGGATAGAGACCCAGAACCAGCCGGGATGCCATGTGTGGGTCCGGCTCCCAGATTCGCAACCGAACGAGAGAATTATCTGGTCAGGGGCCTGCATAGATGGCATTGCCTCGGGTGAGGGGCGCATGGTCCGGCGCTACAGCGGGGGCAAGATCACTTACGCGGGAGGGATCCACGACGGCAAGTACGACGGACGCGGGATCATAACATGGCCTAGTGGTGCACGCTACGAAGGCGAGTGGCGCGACGGCAAGACGCACGGGCGCGGAACTTATACGTGGCCCAAAGGCGACCGCTACGAAGGAGGATTTATCGACGGCGAAAGGCACGGACGCGGGACTTATACGTGGCCCAACGGCAACCGCTACGAAGGCGGGTGGAGCGACGGCAATAGGCATGGCTTCGGAACCTTTACCTATAGAAACGGCAATCGCTACGAAGGCAATTGGTCTGATGACAAGCCGAACGGCTTAGGAACTGCCTTGATCGCTGGCGAAGTTTTTCGTGGCCAATGGCACGACGGTTGCTTTGGCTCGTGGTGGCGTGGGGCGTACATTGCCGTAGCCGAAGAGTCTTGTCACTAACCAATCAAGGCGCCTTTCTCACGATTTTCCCTTGGTTTCCGACACATATTTCCTCGAACCTGCCCGAATCAATGCTCGGATCGTAGGTCGAGGATACCCTTTGCGCCGCCAGCTGGCGGCAAGCCAGTCCGGGAGCGCAGGTATGGCCGCGCTCGAAGGTCACTCCGGGACTGTTTTGGCATTGCGCCGAGAAATTCGTGCAATCGCTCGGGTCGTCCAACGTGTACTCGACGCAGACTGAGCCTTGTCTGCACGTTATCCTGCATCGATCATCATCGGGTTCCGGCGATTCGCTGGTGTTCGCCTCCATCCGCGGCTCAACTGTTCCCGGTTCATCCTTTGGATGGGCCATTCGCGCGCCAGTGTCTCGCGCCGGGCTATCCGCGGTTTCCTGCTCTTGCGCCGCCGCCGCCGCGGCGGCCTGTTCGCGGAGTTCAGCTTCATATTCGGCTCTGCGCCGGTCGAGGGCTTCGATGCTGGCCTCGTAGTCGCCGCTTTCGGGTTGCCCGTCCTGGTCCTTGACGCCGGACGACGCAGCCAAAATCTCGTCGAGCCCCTTCAGGGTCTCGTCGTAGCGCTGACGGGCCTCGGACGCTCCGGTCGTGGTTTCGACGCCGGTGCTCGCTTCGCGCCAGACGTCGTCTCCACGCTCGTCGTTTCCGGACGCCATCCTGGATCGTTCTCCGATGGCGGTTGTTTCGGCATAGGCGATTTCGGGAAGCGGTTCATCTCGGAGAATTCCGGTCTCCCATTCGTAGAAGGGCCGCTGATCGCGAGAAATCGCGAGCGGAGCGAGGGATACGATATCGCCAGCCTTGCCGACCAGACGGTCAATCCTTGCCCTGGCCGCCCCAAGCCTTTCCCGCGCGCCTTCCAGGGCGGCGGACGCACTCTCGACAAGACCCAGGACCGGGAACGCGTCCCTTACGATTTTTCCCGGCACATCCCGGATATCGCTCCAGACCTCCCCAACTCTCTCGTCGTCGCCCTCTCCGACCGCATCCAGCATATCGCCGAACAATCCGGTCAGCGTGCCGAGGTTCTGCTTGACGGACCGGAACGCGGAAACCTGGGCGTAGACCTGGGCGCCGGCTCCTATGCCCCTGGCCCGGTCGAGCCAGCCGGCGTCGGCCGGTACCGAAGACACAAGAACCGCTGCGAGCAAGCAAACCTGCATCGTGGGTCGGCCTAGGGGAAAAAATCTCGCCAAGGCCCGGTTCCGTCTTACTCGGTCACCGACAGCAGTGCGAACCGACGAAGCTCGCAAGCGCCATCTGCCATTCGGCATGCGGCGAACACATATACTCCGCCTTCTTCAGGAACTGAGCCGACGAGGAGGCGATCATTCTCAGCCGCGCCGAGCACCATATCGAGGGAAAGGCGTTCGACGAAGGCCTGAGGCAACTGCGCGAGTGCAGCGGCCGTCCCGGCATCGGTCTCCGGCGCAACGGCAGTTAGCGAAGCGGCATCGCCCGAATTCAGGGCATCCTCTATTTCGTGCAGCGTCGCACCGAGCCACTGTAGCCTCGCGTCCGTCCAAACCGATCTTTGCGCCGCATTCCAGGCAAGCCGCGCCATCGCATCCCGAGCGTTTGCCGCTGCGTCCGCAAACGTCGATACGGCGCGCCCCGCCGCCTGGGCTTCTGCCGGATGGCGCCTGTCGAATCGTTCGAGACGTTCGGCAGAAATGCGGGCCAAGGCCGCTGTCGGCGAGGACTTCGTCGCGATCCATTTAGGAAGCAGCGATACAGGACCTCCCGGTCCATCCAGACGCTCGCCCGGCAGAACGCGGGCTCTGTGCACGACATAGGTGTCTCCCTGTCGCCGCCACAGAGTGAACAGGCCCACATCGAGCAACGGGTTGAAATACAGAGCCGCGGGAACGGAGGCCTTCAGTCGACCGAGCTTGACGATCGCGTTCTCGAAAAACGGTCCCCATAGCGCGGGCAGGAGTTCGCCAGGAACCGTATTGGCTCCTGGCATCGTCGACAGGACGGACATCGCCGACCCTTCTCCGGCAAGTCCAGTTGTGCGAAAGGCCAGGGCAGAGGCAGCGAAGAGACGCGCTGGGGATTCAGTTTCTGTACGAGCTGACTCCATCTCCCCAAATGTCGAGAAGGCGATCAACAGCAATAAGGCCGTCCTTGCCGTAATGCCGATGCCCGATCTGCTTCTCCAGAAACGAGCAAATGGCACAAAACCTCGAAGCTCAGATAGTATTAGCGGCCGCATGGCTAGCTTCTTTCGAACGGCAGGCATCGTAATCTGATTTTGAGGTTAATCATTTCGTACTCGATTTGGTAGTACGGCGTGTGTGATGATCGCTATCAACCGAGTAGCGGTGCAATAACTCGCATGCGGTACTCCATTCTCGCTGTGTTGCCTCTTGTAGCTTTCTTTGAACATATCTTTCTGCGACATCAATACAAGATCACGGCGAATATCTGGGGCCACGGTATGAAAACTCCATACCTCCGCAACACTGACACATCCGAATGATACGCTGCACAGCATTGATTCCGTGCCGGCATAGAAGATCGCAATCTCCCTCCGGAGGCTTGTACTCTATTAGGTGGCCGACATATCGCCTATTGGGAAACGTTTTCTGCAGGACCTCGCCATCGACCCTTATGCTATATATTCCCGGCCATTCATATTTCGCTCGTGAGTAACCGCCGGCACCAGAATCCCATCCTATGGTATTATAGGAAAGAACACGAATTGCATTGTCACTAGCCTCACACTCTTCCATTGCGAACGCTATACCACCATTCATTGCAATGTATTCGGAGGCCATGCCCCCCAACGAGTGGCCTACTATGGAGCCCTGGAAGTTGGCCGATTGTGGGTAATTCTCGCATTTTTCCTTGAAAAACGAACCTGCAACTTCCACGGCAAGGTCGAGCAAACAAGATCGGTCTTGTAGCGCCAGTATAGAGGTGAGGAAGCTTTGAGAACTAAAGGGATTCGTTCCAGCGATTCCGATCCACTCTTCGTCCTTCCAATCACCAGAATTCAAACGAATCAACCTAAGGTCTTCCGTGTATTCGATTGCCGATACCAGCACAATTCCCATTCTTACCAATAAAGACACTTCGTCATGTGCCTCTATCCACTGCATGGTCATTGTGAAGTTACTCGAATCGGTGTTTCTCTCGGTACAACGATAATGAGTTTCCTCGAATCGACGGCCCCCTATTCTACGTTTAAGAACCTCTTTCTTGACTTCACGCCCGTTGTTCTCATCCGCCTGCTTCACACACCCGCGTACTTCTGTGTCGTCGCCATTTCCTTCATCGTCATTTCCCTCAACACAAGCTTTTGCGTGGTAAAATAGCTCTTGTTCAATATCATGAAGCATAACAGGTTGCCCAAACACGTCGTATGACTGGGCGTCGCCTTGCAGGCATTGATATTCTAGGCTCATGCGGTATTGACCTGGCGTCTTGTACGATAAGGCCGCTAGAGATGCTCCTTGCAGAAAATATTCGTGTGTATGAATATCGCTAATAGGGCTTGGGCAGTTCTCCGAATGAGCGGCGGCAGATATGCATAGCGCATGAAATAGACATCCGAGAATGATGATTTTCCGGCAAATGTGAGCGCAAATTGTAGGTGTCATGATGTCTCCTTTCAGCGGACGATCCGATAGAGTGGATGCCGCGCATCGTGAGCGCTGAAAATGGTAGGTGAGAGCGCGGCAGACAGTCAAGATGGACGAGGATGCGCACGGCAGATGGTCCAGGGAAAGAACACCCGATGAGACTCTCCACCGCCCTTTTCGCTGTCGTCCTGATGGTGTCCGTCGGCGCCTGCGGAGGCCGGGACGAATGACCGCAAGAACCGCAAGACACCGGGCCCATCAGCTTCGAACGGAACTCGGCGTTCTCCGGCCCCAACCTGCGGGTGTTCCTCACCCTGGAGGATGGCACGCCGTTGTCCGTCAACACGGCCGACGACGCCGTGGATACGAACCCCGGCTCCACGTCCCTTCCCGGACACCAGGCGCGGGACTGGGTATTCGTCAGGGACGACGAGAACGGCACGTCCATCGTCTATGCCCTGGTGAGCTGGGACCCGCTCGACACGCCCGACTATCTGATGGCCAGCTGGTGGGCGCAGTATCCCGATCAGCACTACCCGGACCTCTCGTTCGAGGACTCGATCCAGTACGCCATCGTGGACGGCCCGGAACTTGAATGGAAGTGGGTGGGGGCTTGCCTCTGAAGACGCCGACGGTAACGCTGGCTGTGGCTCTCCTAGTGTTGAGCACTGATCGCATATTGCACGACGTTATCGTAGCAATAGGGTGCAATCCGCGTTACGGCCGGCGGCCATTGCACTGAAGACGCGCGGGTTCTGGGTCCGAGGGTCCTGGAAACCTTGCCAAACTGCATGAACTACCGTCACCCATCGGCTATTGGGACTTCCACGCTGAGGTTAGCCCGTTGTCCTGCTACACCGTGATTGTCTTCGACTGCCCTCACGCTAAAGCGGCCATATAGCTCCAATACTCCTCGTCCGTCAGCAGGGCCACCGCGAACTCTTTCACGTCGGCCATGGTCGCATGTCGCCCATCGTCCGTTGCGGATCCACCCAAGTCATTATCAGCATATGGACCGAACCCAGCCTCCAGCGAGTGGAGATTGATCCTCCCGTCGCGCAGAATCGTCAGCCACCGGCCTCGCAGATACCCAATATCGCCAGCGGCGACGACACCTCCCTCGATCGCAAAGGTGAAACAAATCGCCTTCTGCGGCAGGTGCCTCCGCCAGAACTCCACGTTAGATTTGTATGGTGCCCCGGGTTCGGACCATGGAACCACCTTGCATTTCACCCGCAGCTGAATGTTGGCCTTTCCCGCTCCCACTCTCATCCAAAACAGGTCGGTCGCCCCAACCCACTGGTAATGAAAATCATTGTCGACGTCGATTGCAAGCGACGCTTCCTCTTCACTGATCTCTTCACAAACCGAAATCAATGTGCGCCTGAGGTCCGCGTACACAGTTTCGGCCAGCGGAGCGCTTGCCTCAATTTCCGCAGCGAGAGCTTGGTCGATCAGAAGGCGCCTAGCTGCCCCTTGTCGCTTTGCCCGAGCAATCGCGCCTGCCCGGATTCTTTCTGACATTCGTTCTTCCTCTCCGACAAACAGAGTGCTTAGTAATTCGACACACTCGGCACCGTCACGAGGTGCCACGGACTCGGTCGAACACGCTGCGGTAAACGCCCGAATGAGCATCAATGAGTCTTGACTTATGCCGCTGGCGTACTTGGCATGGTTCCAGTGTACGGGGCGACTCCAGTGCGCTTTCGAGGCATCCGCATCGAGCATCCAAATCATCAATTGCCCGAGCTCGAAAACATCAAGCCAGGGACGTACCTCTTCTACCCGCATACGCATGACGTCCGGACTGAACCTTGCGTTGCCCACCGCGTCACAGGTTGGAGTCAGACGCGAGCCGCTCTCCTCGTAAGCGATCCCGAAATCGATCAGGATAGGCCAGGGGTCCGCCTTACCCCGCTTGAGCACGATATTTTTTGGCTTGATATCGCGATGAACTATTCCCTCGCGGTGGCAGACCTCGAGTGCAGATGACAGTTCGCGCACGATCCAGACAGCTTTCCTGACCATGGTTTCGGGTGAGCGGCCGTTTCCGCGCTTCCACTGTCGCCACCACTTCTCAAAGGAGTCGCCGCGTTCTCCGATGTACCAAGGGAATTGACCTTCAGTGGACCACTCGAGAATTCGCACCACGGACCTGTGTTCTACGCGATCACATAGAATTCCTATTTCTCGACAAAACCTCTCTCGTGAAGTCGTTGTGACCGGCTCCTTGAGCGTCCGAAGGACCCCTTCCCGGCCATCTCTATAGCAAACGATGAAGACATCGGCCTGCCCGCCGCTCCGTAACTTTTCCGTGGCAGACCACCCCTCGGGAAGAATTTTCGCAATGTCCAGCGCAGTACGCAAGGCGTATCCCCCCAAAGTTGCTCACGCGGATCCTTTTGGCTCATCAAGCAAGATGCCGACGATGCAATGCTCCGGCAACCGCGAATTCCGACCGGTGTCCGTAGCGCTGCCAGTTCAAGCGCTCGCAAAATGAGATCGTTCGTCGAGTCCGTCGGGAATGGACAGGATGCTGCGCACCGGATTCGTCAACCGCGTTCTTCCATTCGACAGCACGGCATCCTCCGATGTGCAGATCGCCACCGTCCGGCGAGTGACGGACAGACTGATGCGCCGGGAGCTCACTGCAAGATCGCGGCCATCGCCCGCTCGCGCCACATGGCAGCAATGACGCGCAACGTTCGCGATTTCACGGACGCGAACATTGAGGCGACCGGTCCACAGACGGAAACATGAGCGCTACGCTCCGAACGTCAGGGTCTCTGGAACCGCCACCCGCGCCACCGGCCGGGTTCAGTGATAAGTCGCAGGCATCCGGAATCGAGGTGAGTGCGATGTGACCCAAGAGCACCTTGCGCCAGAAACGTTTCGATTGTGCATTGCGAGGAGGGGCGGCGACCATGTGATTTTCGGTGACCCGTGTTGTTGAATCGTATAGGTTCGTTATATCTGTCAAAGAACCGGAAGCCATTGGTGAAGACGGGAGACGATGATATGGATGTCCGAACTCAAGAACATAGAACAATCACTTCACCAGAACTCGGCCTACGTAAGGTAATCTCCAATTTACCTCCGATGATGATGGAAGTTCCTATTTCAGCATGGACACTCTCCATGATTGTCGACGTAGGGACTAACAATCCATACATAGTGGGTACGGCATTTCCAATTGGTAATGGAGTGTTATTGACAGCCAAACACATCCTTAATGAATATTGGAACGCAACAGAATCTTTCCATATGGATAGGACTTTGTCTGCATTTCAGATACTACCAGGAAATAGATTTATAACATGGCGCATAACAGGAACGATTGTTCACAAGACTGCTGATTTGGCAGTTCTGTTTGCCGCGCCCAATGTGGATGGAGAAGAATTCTGGTTTCCGTCTTGGAAGATTTGCAAGAATGAGCCACGTAAAGACGAATGGGCCGGAGCTTTCGGAAATGTAAAGGGAACATGTCAAATAGTGTCGAGAAATGCAGATGGAGGTGGAATAATTGAAGTTAGAAACAAAGGCCAAGGTAACTTTGGGGTCATCAACAATGTATATAACGAATATCGCGACCGGATAATGTTGCCATGCCCCTGCTTCGAGATCGGGGTCAGTTTCGGTCCAGGTATGAGCGGTGGACCCGTATTCAATGAACAAGGCGAGATATGTGGAATTGTTTCTAGTAGCATAGAAGGAAGTTCATCCTCGCATGCTGTGACCCTCTGGCCTTCTCTTTCGCAGATTTACCAGGGAGCTGTGGAAGCATGACTGGTTAAATCCAAATTCCTACGGACTTGACGGCGGGTTTCGACGACACTTGACGGCGGTTCCGACGTTACTTGGCGGGATCGTGGCCTTGTCGGCGCGCTGTCTGCTCCGGAACTGGTGCCGGGGGTGGTTGCCTCCCTGGTGTTTTCGTGGGGGCTGGCCGGAGGCCAGCCCGGAGCAGGCGTAAGCGAGCCTGTTTTGTTCTGCAATGCGTTGCGGGGCACGCTGGCAAGCCCCTTCATCGAGCATGCTGGCGCGCGTACTCCGCCTGACGGCCGGGGCTCCCTCGATGCGGCTTCCTCCTTCGAGCGGCGGGGGTGTGTTGCGCTCTGGCAGGCGATGAGGATGGACTTGCGCGCGTGGCGGGCCTCGACGATCTCAAGCAGGTCTCGGCGGCCCTCTGCAGAAAAGCCATGGAGGTTCCAGTCGTCGAGGAGGAGCAGGTCGACCCTTGCGAGGCGCTTCATGAAACGTTCCTGTGTGCCCTTGTCGCGGGCGCGGGCCAGCGCCGCGACCAGTTTGGGGACGCGGCGGTAGAGGACGGAGCGCTTCTGGCGGCAGGTCTGGTGGGCGGAGCGTGCAGGCGACGAATGTCTTATCGGCGCCGGAATGCGCCTTGATCGTCGAACGATCACCGAAACGGGCCCCAATGCTCATCCGTCATGCAGGTTGCAGAACGTCGTCGCGGCCACCATCTACATTAGGGACCATACGCAGATCAAAGCGCTGCCGGCAGACCGATCGGGTGATGGACATCGACATCGCCGCAAGCACCATTGAGGCTGCGCTTTGCCAGCTCCCTGAGGCGCTTGTGTAGGGGGAGAAAATCAAAGCGTCTGCCGAGCGCTGCGAGATTGCGCCGAGCACGGCGCATCGCTGGCGCCGCCGCTTCCTAGCGGCGGATAATCAGGCGCGTGAGTGGCTTGCCGGAATTGTCGAGCAGGCGGCGGAGGCCAGACCACGCCTGCGAGTTGCAATTTGAGCCTTACAAGGGGCTCAGCAGGCCACGTAAACATAGAGTCGAAAGGAATACACAGATGACGTACCAATTGTTTGGTGAAATATTGAGCACACTCCTTATCGCAGCAGCAGGTTATTTTGTTAAGCAGAAATTCGACATACAGATTGAACGCATTCGATCTGATTTCTCTGAAAAACTTTCCCAGTTCCGAATTCGAGAAAGTTACCTCCACAGAAGGCGGGTCGAGGCAATTGAAGAGGTATACAATATGGCAATGGATGCCGAACACAGCTTGCAATTTTTTGGGGGGGTGCGCCGGGGCTTCACCTCGCCACCCTCCGTTCGAGGGCCTCGCGTTCCGCTTTCAGCCATGCGCGGTGCCTTCCCGAGCCAGGCGCGGACCGCCATCACGCCGGCGTCTGCGTCCGCACGGTCCAGCACGCGCTCGGCAAGCTCCAGGAGCTCGGGCTGATCGTGTGCACGGGCGGCATGCGCTCCCGGCGCGGCCGGCTGGTCGCCGTCTGGCGCATCGTGCTGGCCCGGCTAAAAGCGGACATGGTGTCCGGTCTAAGAGTCAAACCAACAAAGAAACAACAGGCTCGGCAAGGAAAGAGCGCGCCGCAGGCAGCCTGGGACGCGCTCTCGGCGCAGTACGGGTGGGCAACGCTTATGTCGTGGTCTTCGGGGGCGATTGAAGCCGCTCTCGCACGTCGCGAGGGACTTGAGCGTCTATAGCATCGGCCAGAACAAGCCTCGCCCACTCGCTTCGGCTCCGCTGAAACAAGCCGCCTTTCCTGGCGTGGTCGATACACGCCAACATCGTCGGGCTGACGCGCACCAACAGAGTTTCCGACAGGGCTGCGCCGGGCGCGGGCGACGCCTTCGCCTCAAGAGCTTCGCGCTCCGCTGCCAGCTTGGCGCGGCGCCGCTTGAAATAGTCGCCGCGATCACGTTTCTTGGTCATTTTGTTTCTCAGAACATTCTAAAGCCGTCATTATGACAAAGCTCTAAATCATGTTCGATTAGCCTCCACAATACCTCTTCATTATCGCTGCCAGGACCATCGTATACCCTGCGTAACTTAGAATCTCTGATCCGTTTCGCATTTTTGAGTTTTTGTCGTATTGGCAGAAGTTTTGCTGACTTGATATTCTTTAGTTTCGTAAAAGCATCCTCGAATCGGTCATGGCAAGCCGCGCTTTCTTTGCGGCCTTTCTCGTAGCAGCGATACATCTCATTGGCTTTGTTCGCAGCGTCCAGTTCACAATTACCGGAAGACGATCCATATCTCTCCCGTACCTTCTCCCAATCGTTACATCCAAGAGTTTCCTTCAAATCCTTTAGAGCCCTGTCGCGTTTCTCCAGACAGTTACCTTTATCCTTCCATGCTCTTCTGCTACAGTTATTCCTTTCCTCCTCGGCTTTGTTGAGTTGCGCATTTGCCTCTCTCTGGATGGGTCGGTGTTTTTCTTCAATAGTCTTTACGTCTTGCCTATACTCGGCCATGATTTCCATATAAGATATGCAAGTATCGTCAGATTGAGAATGTGATGTATCGGCAAATCCAATGCATACTAAAAGGGTTATTCCATACAAATAGAGTTTCGTCCATCGATTACCTTTGGGAAAGGTCATGCTGCTCCTCCATCCTCGCGCCGGCATTAGAAATAGAAAAACCCGAAACCCGGTTCCTCCGATTCCTGCTCTTCCTCCGAGTAAAGCTCCGCTTGCACGTAAAGCATCGCCATCAGTACCATCCTTTGCGCTGCCGGCTTGCCATATTCGGACGCACTGCGCTTGTTCAGCTATGAGGCTGTGTGCTGCGAAATGCAGACAGTCTTCCATCGTCTCTCGTTGCTCGATTGGCGCGTTATCCACAATCCGCTACACGTACCAGATGTGTCCTCCAGCGCTCACGCTTGGCTATCCCACACCTCGCTATTGACGCCATCTGCGAGCTTCGCGATCAGGCCGGCAAGGCTGAGGTCGAGAATGGCGGCAAGCTGCATCGTCTCGCCAGGGGTGAGTTCAACGCCGCGCTCTTCGTTGCGAGCGCGGCGTATCTCTTCGATGATCTTGTGCGAGGACATGTCATGCTCTTCGATTACGTTGACAATGCGCACGTGATACATCAATGCCGCACCAGGATCAATCAAGAGTCGCTCGATTACATGCGCGACGCTGCCGAACGGGCGCGAGGATCGTCCGGCAACGAAATGCATTTCCGGCAGTACGACCTCATTCAGCCGGTCGATGCAGAGAAACAGGTGATCGTCCAGGTGCGCGACTACCGACAGTGCATCGTCGAGAACGCGCCGGAGCTCGCCAGCGATATCGTGGTCGGTATCGACCTAGGCGGCAGCGTCAGCATGACGTGCGTCGCGGCCTACAGCCTTGCAACCAAGCGCCTGAAGACATGGGGCGCCTTCGGCGACGATCCGCCGCTCTCGGTAAGGGCGAAGGCGGACCGCAGGGGGAGCCTCTATGACAGGATCGTGCGCGAAGGTGAACTACGCACGTGCCCGAGCCGCATCACGCCTGTCATACCGTTCCTCAAGGACGCTTTAGCGGAGCTCGGCGCCGTGGGCAGGATCACCGCGATCGGTGCTGACAGGCACCGGCGCGCGGAAGCGGAACAGGCGTTTTCGGAGGCGGGGTTGCCGCGCATTGCTGTCATGTGGCGCGGCCAGGGCGCCAGCGCCACGGCGGACGGAAGCCATGATGTGCGCGCCTTCCAGCGCATGATCTTCGATCACCGGATGGTCACGCGGGGCAGCACCATGCTCGAAAGCGCGGTCGCGTCATCCGTGCTGCGCTTCGACGGCGCCGGCAACCCGGCGCTCGACAAGGCCGCGAACAACACGCGGATCGATGCGCTCTCGGCTTCCGTGGTCGCGGCCGGCCTGGCGGAGCTCGTCAGGCCGGCGCCGCTGCTACAGGTGCACGTGCTATGAGCCGCCATCACCGACACCGCGAGCGCGGCTACGTCCCTCCCTTCCTGCGTCTCTGTGTGCTCGATCGGGCGGACTATGCCTGCGAAAGCTGCGGCACGCGCGGCCGGAAGCTCGAAAGCGATCACATCATCCCGGTCGCGGACGGCGGCGAAACGACCATGGAGAACCTGCAAGCGCTCTGCCGGGATTGCCACCTGGCGAAGACGCGGCGGGAAAGCGGCACGTCGGAAGCGACTATCGAGTGGACGCAGTTCGCCAACCGGAGCGATTTCGAGCGCAGGAAGGACCGGCGCCGTGCCTCCGTATGATCGCGTGATCCGCTATCTGCCGATCAACCGGACGCCGACGCTGCCGATCACCGTTGACGGCTCAAGCGACGGGCTGTCGCTCGTCACGCGCCGCAACCCGACGCTCGGCAATGTCTCGTAAATTGTGCTACAAAAGGACGGCATCGACGTGACCAGCGGAACGCTCG
This sequence comes from Alphaproteobacteria bacterium, assembly GCA_965220745.1. Classification (GTDB taxonomy): domain Bacteria; phylum Pseudomonadota; class Alphaproteobacteria; order UBA828; family UBA828; genus WTGU01. Next base: position 312,723 of record CBDCQT010000010.1, read on the forward strand.
CGGGATGATCGGCGCGGGGAGCGTCGTGAAGATCGATCAGGGTATCTACGAGCTCGCGGAAGCGATCGATTTTCAGGTGCTTGCCGCCGCCGCCCGGCCGATCAGTTCCCACTCCGCATCGGTAGCCATGACCGCGCGCTAGCGCCGTCCGCCGGCATCCTCCCTCATCGTGGCAAGCCGCCCGTAGGGACCTGCATCGATAGGGACACGCGGCCACTCATTGATGCACACTATATCACTTAAATCCTATGGTATTCCTCGCATCTGAGTATATGTGCCGCCATTGTGTCCTCGCAGAGCGATTCCCATCCAACACTGAAGCCATACCAGTGCTAAACGGCGGTGGCATGTCTAATACGAGAGGCTTGCCGCCGCGCCCATCAATCACCTTGCGCGGCCAAGGGCCCTCGCTTACGCTCTGCTCGGGCTGGCCAACGGCCAGCCCCCGGACATCACCAACGGAGGGGCACCACCGCCACATCCGGGCGATGAAGCTGGCCCAGCATGTGCCCGCAGCGCGGTCAAGTGTTCCCGGAGTCTGTGAAACCTCATCAGACATGCCAAGTGTAATCGAAGCGGAGAGAATTGGATCAGCCACGGCACTCCAAGAAGACAGTAGATGACACAGCAGTTGACATTTGTTGAAGTAGAAAGGCATGTCGTGCGCGTCGCTGACGTTGTACGCGTGTCCGCCGAGCACATCACAACCAGAGCAGAGACTGATGAAGTTTTCCACCATAAGGATGAGGAAGAACAAAAGGAGCGCGCGTACCAGAGAGGAAGCGGAAGTTGGCTTGAACTGGTAAAGCGTAATACAGTCAATCTCGATCCCCTTTACGATCCTGATGATGATCTATTTGGCTCCAAAGGTAATATTATTGAAACAACTTATCGCGTAACTCTCCGCACCCAATGGGTTGTGGTACTTTGCAGAGGTCGCCCCGTCATATTGCATAAACGCTCTTCCTACAACAAACTGATGAATGCCATGGGAGTAGACTAGGCCCTGCGCCCATACATTAATTGTCGGGAGGACCAAGTAATGACCTTAGCTTCTACATTGCGAGAGCACGACGACGAAGTGCTACGATCTATAACCTACTATTTGTTCCTCTAAATAGAAGGAGTTATTGTCTTCAGGCCGATAAGAAGTCAGCTCGACGTGTCGAGTCTTGCGATATTATCGAGAGGTGTAAAGTGTTGAAACTCCGTTTAATCAAGAACGACGTTGAATGCAATAGCCTGTTGAGTCATGGCGTCTACGTTTTTCAATGCAAGGAAACCAAGGAAATTCTCTATATCGGAAGCGCCTATAAGCAACCCCTAGCAAAGCGGTTTTCTCAGCATTTTGACTCAGGGGATACCGGCGCGACTTTTTACCGAAATTGGAAAAAGGATAACCCTTCGAAGTGTTTTGATGAATTTGAGGGCGTTCTTAGAAAATGCAGAATTAAGATTATTTGTGTTGATGACGCCTGTGATGTGGCTGAAACTGTCTGTGAACTCGAGCATGCCTTACTAAGAAAACTGGATGCGAAATACAACAGGAAGAAACCGAAGTGTACTCGAAAAACGATACCCGATGAATGCCTAAGGGAGATTGCCGACTACATTACGAATTGTACAGACATGGTAATAGCCTGACAGTTGCCGCTCTAGGCAGAGTGGTGGATCAGGCGGCCTTCAGGGCGGCTTGGGTAGGTTAGAAGTACAGGCGCCCGTCTCCGGTGTGGTATTCGGTCTGGCGGTGTTCGCACCGGGGGAGGTGGTGCGGCCGGGCGAGCCGATCCTGAAGATCGTCCCGGAAGATGCCGGGCTCGTGGTGATTGCACGGGTCGACATGATCGATGTGGACCAGGTGTGGCCGGAGCAGGAGGCAATGCTGCGGTTCTCGGCGTTTCCGGCGCGGGAGACGCCGGAGATAGCCGGTCACGTGGTCCGGGTGTCGGCGGACGCGGTGCGCGACGGCGAGACCGGCCTCTTCTGGTACGAGGTCGAGCTCGCCATGGACCGGCCGGCTGGCTCCGGCGGGGAGGCGCAGCCAAGCCGCTCGTTCGGCAGTCTGGAGGTGACGCCCGGCACGCCAGTGGAGGTGCTCATCCGGACAGAGGAGCGATCGGTTGTGAGCTAACTGTTGGAGCCGGCGACGGACTCTTTCCAGCGCTCGCTGCGCGAGGAGTGAGCGGGGACTGCGCGGAATGTACAGCTCCGCTGGCGACACCATCGAGATCCCGCTGGTCAACGACCTGCGCGAGATCGCTGGCGTGGCGGCGCACAGGCCGACGAGTTCTGTTCGGCCCGGGAGATTGCTCCGGAGATGGCCTACCCGGTCAATCTTTCGATCGACGAGTTGCTGAGCAATACCATCGGCTTCGACGATGACGAGACCCACCGTATCGCGGTCGTCGTGCGGCTGGAGCAGGAGGCGCTTGTCGTCGTGATCGTCGACAACGGCGCGGCGTTCGATCCGACGCGGATGTCCGAACCGGATATCGAGGCGCCGCTCAAGGATCGCGACCTGGGCGGCCCCAGCCTGCTGCTCGTCAACCGGACGATGGACCGCGTCGTCGACTACTACCGGCGGGCCGGCTGCAATGTCGTCACCCAGACCAAGAACGCGGCCGCGGTGTCGAAGGCATGACGCCGCCGACGCGGCATCAATACGCGGTCTTCCCGCACTGGAGCAATGGATCATGGACATCTGCATCACACATCTGCATCACACGCACGCGCTGCTGCAGGAAGGCCCCCGCTCGGGTCCGGTCAGGGTCGGCTGGCTGCTCAACCAAGCGCGCGGCGGCATGATTTACCAGTCGCCCTCGCGGGTCCGCTCGGCGGAGTTGAACAGGCGCCACGCCAAGTCGGCCTCGTGCTGCCCGGCGATTCTGGGACTCGAGAACCGGTAATTCGAGGTGGAATGCCCCTTAGACCTGCACCTCGCCTTCGCTCGCGACAAGGACGGCAAGCCGAGACTCTACAATGTCCTAGTGTATTGACCGAGAAGTTCGTTGCATAAAATGTCAGGAATTTGTAGGTGTAATCAATATGTTGGGTGTTCGCGAAACTCAGGATCGGGACACTAGGCGCGAAGCCACCGGTGCGCGCGAACAATCTCGCCGCGCCCTTAACGCCACCGGCGAGGCGGAATGGCGCTATCCGGACCACCCGACGATCCAGATCAGCCTACCCTACGTGTTCGTTGCCGACGAGCCCGTCTACCTCTCGCAGGTCGCGCCGATCATGCACTACCGTGCCGAGCCGTGGCCCGGCACGATCTTCGGGGGCCGGTTCCCCATCGACGTCTGGCCGCGGCCGCTGCTGTGGGCCTTCGAGTGGCACGATGTCGAGAGGGAGCTGAAGATCGCCCGCGCCGCGCCGCTCTTCTACTGCTAGTTCGAGACCCTGCATCAGGACCGCCCGATCCAGTTCGTGGAAGCCGAGCGCACGCCGGTGCTGACGGAGCATCTGGAGCACATTTCCGGGGCGATGGAATTCGTGAACCAGAGTTTCTCGCTGTTCAGGACGGCGGAAGAACGTCGCCCCATGGCGCTTATAGTTTCCAGAAAGCACTGAACGGAGCCGGCTGAACCAGGGAATTTCATTGCCTGTGTATATGGCTCTGAAAGTGAGACGCGGGATGGCCTCACTGTATGGTGGCTCATTCCCGCTCTCTGGCCACACCGCAATGCAGTTCCCGCGCGATAGCGGCGCCGATGCGTTCCGCCGCCGCCTCGGTCTCCCGGTCTCCGACGTGAGCGTAGCGCAGCGTCATGCTCGGGCGCTTGTGGCCCAGCAGGCGGGAGACAACCGGTAGCGGGACGCCCTGCAGCACGGCGTGGCTGGCGAACGTATGTCGAAGGTCATGAAGGCGCACATCCTCAATGCCGGCTTCCTTGCGCGCCAAGCGCCAGAGCGGCAGGTGATGCGAGAGGGGCCGTTCGGGACTCCTTGGCGCGGGGAAGACGTAGACGCTCTCCGACCGCGGCTGCCCCTCCAGGACGGCGCGCGCCTGCGCATTCAGAAAGACCCTCCGCGGACCAGTTTTGGCATCCGTCAGATTGAGCGTGTCACCGTCCACGTCCTGCCAGCGCAGGGTCAGGATCTCGCTCTTGCGGCAGCCGGTCAGCAGCAGAAGGCGGATTGCGTCCGCCTGCCGCGCGCGCGCCGGCCGCGCGCCGGTGAGACGATCCAGCGCGCCATGAAGCCGGCCGACTTCATCGCGCGAGAGGAAGCGGGTGAGCTTCGGGCGGGGGTTCCACTTGATGCCGTGCGCGGGGTTCGTCCGGATATGGCCGCAGACAATCGCATGGTTCAGGACCCGGCAGAGCAGGTTCAACGCCCTGTTGGCCGCGCCCGGTGCGGTCCGGCTGCACTCGTCGAACCAGCTGGTCACGCCGGCCCGGTCGATCCGGTCCAGCGGCACCGGGCCGAAGGCCGGAAGCAGGCGCCTTGCGACGGCCCTGGCCTGTGCCTTTCTCGTGGACGGCTTGCCCCGGTCGAAACACGCCTTGCCCGGACCCACGGCGAACTCCCCGAACGTCGGGACCGCTCTGCCTTCCGGCCTGCCGGACCGCGCCCCGGTCTCGATGGCGAGGCACCCGGCGCGTGCTTCGTCGACGCTCATCAGCGCCGCGGGTCCCAGAGTGATCCTGCGTGCATCGCCCTCGCCCTTCCGGCGATACACGAAGCTTCGGTGTCCCGAAGGCCGCACCCGCACACCGAGACCCGCATGACAGGTGTCCCAAACCGTGTACTCGCGTGCGGTCGGTGCCAGCTTGCCGACGCTGACGTCGGTCAGACGCCGCCTCTTCGCGGCCATGTCTCAACCCTCCAGTGCGGCGCCGACGGTGTCGGCCGCATCGCGCACCATGGCGTCTGACAGGTGGGTGTATTTCAGGGTCGTCGCCGGATTCTTGTGCCCGAGCAGCCGGCCGATGGTCAGCACCGTCTCGCCCTGCGCCAGCGCCATGCTGGCGTACGTATGACGGCAGTCATGAAGGCGGACATCGTGCAAATCCGCTTCGGCCCTCACGCGATACCAGACCATATCCACCGCCTCCGCGCTCAGAGAGCTGTCCGTTCTTGGCGATGGAAAGACCCAGGCTGCCGTGCGAGGCAGGTTGTCGAGGATGGCGCGCGCGGCGGACGAGAGCCAGATCGTGCGCGGTCCGACTTTGCTGTCGGGCAGGAACAGCTTGCCCTCGCGGTAGTAGCGCCACTTCAGAGTGACGATTTCGCCCTTTCGGCATCCGGTGAGCAGCAGCAGTCGTATGATCGCCACAGCCTGAGGATGATTGGCTTCGTAGTGCTCCAGCACCTCGCCCAGCCGGCGTATCTCCGCGGTCGACAGGTAGCGCTCCCGCCCCTGCCGCCGGTATCGCTTGATGCCCTTGCAAGGATTGGTGCCCTCCGGCCGGTAGCCGTAGACTTCGGCCTGACGCATGATGACGGAGAGGATGGGGGCGGATCGGTCCGCCGCCACCGGAGTATTGTGGAGGGATGCAAACCATTGCTTGACGTCCTGGGCGGCGATGTCAGTGATCAGGCGTCCCTCGAACCAAGGCAGGATCTGGTTCCGGTAGTAGCCCCGATTGACGCTGAGCGTCGACGGCTTCCAGTTCCGGGCGTAGCGCCGAAACACTTCTTCGGCGACGGTCTCGAACGGGGTGTCCGGCAAAATCGCAGCGCCCTCGTCGTTTCCGTTCCGGATCGAGGCCAGCATGACCCTGGCCCGTTCACGGGCATCGTCGACGCCGATGGAGCCGGACTGGCCGACGATCCTCCAGACGCGACAACCATTGTGCTGGCTATGGATGAAGTAGCGCTTGTTGCCCGAGGGCAGTACCCTGACGCCGAAGCCCTTGAGTTCGCGGTCGCGAACGTCGTATGCGGACTTTCGGGGTTTGAGCGCGTCGACGCGGCGTTGACTGAGGCGAAGTGTTGCCATTGGCTTTCCTCCTGCGTTCCGAGTTGCAGCCGGGGCCAAGACACGAACCGATTCCGCGTCTTCCGGCCAGAGCAGGAGGAAAAAAGCAACGCTATGTCAGTACATTAGCACCGAAGGTGCGCATGAAGGTGTGCTTGAGGGCCGCAATGGCGTGAATGCCGACCAAAGCGATGCCGCCGTAGGCCAGGTAGTAGTGGAGATCGATGGCGAGGTCACGGGCACCGGTGGATACGTCGAAGAACGCCGGCACCTCGAAGAGCCCGAACATGTCGATGCCCGCACCCTCGGAGGTCGAGATCAGATAGCCGGTGACCGGCAGCACGACCAGAAGCGCACCGAGCATCCAGTGCGTGGCGGTGGCGCCGGCGCGTTCGTAAGCGCGTACCTCGGGCCCGTAGCCGGGTTTGCGATCGACCAGCTTCCAGCCGAACTTGGCCAGCGCGAGCGCCAGCACCACGATTCCGATGGCCCTATGGAGTGCGAGGGAGTCGTTGTACCAGGGATCGTAATAGGTGAGCCCCACCATCCAGGCGCCGAGCCCGACGAGGCCCGTGAAGACGATGGCGATGGACCAGTGAAAGCCGATGGCGACGAGCCCGTAGTGGTCTCGACCGCTTCGCCACATGACCGCTCCCTACGGAAGGCGGAACCCCGCAGGCGCTAGTTGCGGGTGCCCTCGATGAAGAGGAAGAGCTCCATGGATTCGGACGCGGGCCCCAGGTTGTAGCCCATGCCGAATTCCTTGCGGGTGATTGTCACCGTGCCTTCGAAGCCGGCGCGATAGCCGCCCCAGGGGTCTTTGCCCTCCCCCACCTTCTTGACGGCGATGGCGATCGGCTTGGTGACGCCGTGGAGCATCAGGTCTCCCGTCATCACGCCGCTCTCGGCATCGCCCTCGTAGCCGGTGCTGACGAAGGTGGCGGTGGGGAACTCATCGATGTTCAGAAAGTCCGCTGAGCGCAGGTGCTTGTCGCGCTCCGCGTGGTTGGTATCGACGCTGGCCGTGTCGATCTCGACCGTGATCGACTGAGCCTCCGGCCCTGCCTCTGAATCGAACGTGAAGCTGCCCGAAATCCTCTCGAAGGTGCCGATCATCCAGGACACGCCGACGTGTGAGATCTTGAACTGAACGAAGCTGTGGCCCGAATCGATCGTGTAGTCGGCGGCCTTGGCGGCTGGTGCCGAGAAAGCCAGGATGGTTGCGGCCAGGGCAGTCCCGAGAGTGCGTTTGAGCATGGTTCAAGCGTCCTTTCGACTGATTGTTGTCGTTGCCAGGGACTCCCTAAGTGAAATTAGCCCGTCTCCCTCCAGCATGACCAGGGAGGCGTCGTTCACGCCTTCTTGTCCCCGGTGCGCGGCAGGTCGATGACCCGGCCGCCGTCCTTACGCGGATCGAAATCGTATCCTTTGCGCACCTCGACGTTGCGCAGGATGACTTCGAGTGCGGTCGTGTCGAAGGGATCGACGTCCATCGGCGCGGCGTACTTCGACTTGAGACTGTGCAGCATCTCGCGCTCGTTGGGCATGAGGCTCTCCTCGACCGCCTCCGCCGCTTCGATCAGACGCTGGAGCGCGACATGGGCGACCAGTTCGACCATCGCTCAAGCCCTTCCCTACTGGCCCGCCTCGGCCCGCGCTACTTCTGCCAAGTGCAGTCCGCGATCATGGCGACCCAGTTGTCCGGCATATAGCCGACATCGTAGGTGCAGCTGCCGCTGATGCCGGCGTAGACGCCGGTGCCGCCCAGAATCTCCATGGTGCCGGGTCCGCCGCCGCCCGTTTCGACGTTGCCCGCACGACGTTTCGAGTGGGTGTACCACGTGTCGCCCGAGGGCGCGGTCATCGTGCACGGCGCGTCGAGATCGATGCCCGCCTCAGTGCTCTTGGCAAAGACCACGCACGTGATCCGTTGATGCGTGCCCGCGACGAACGGGCCGCCGCTGCTCTCAAGGACGGTGACCGACCCCTGAAGCGGGCCGCCGGTGTAGCGCGCATCGCCGTGCTCGATGGTGGTGTAGTCCTGCACGTAGGTTCGGATGATGCGGAGGCTGCCGCTCTCCTCGGCCGCCGCGATGTGCGCCGCACCCAGTATCGCTGCCCCGGCGACAAGCGCAGCGGTCATCTTCGTCGCTGAAACCATCCCACAGTCCTCGCTTATCGGATGATCGGTGACGGGATGGTACGGGGCCGGGCATCGCCGGCACAACCGCAGCAGCGACACTGCAGCAGCGGCTTGATCTGGATGGACGGTCGAAAATGCGTGCCGTGCGGGCGGCGTGCCCTCAGTCGTCGTCCGCGCCCTTGCTGCCGCGCCCGCTCAGAGCGTCGAGCTGGGCCTGCATCTTGTCGAGCCTGTCGAGAACGGCGCCGACATCGACCGACTCGTCGCCGTCTCCGTCGGGCTTCGGCTCCTCTCGACGCTCGCCCGCGGGATAGCCCGAGAACATCTCCATGGTGCGCTGCATCAGCGCCATGTTGCGCTCGGCCATGGCCTCGAACTCGTCGACCGGGAACATGCCGCCGAAGCTGTCGTTCATCCGCTTGCGCATGTCTCCCTGATTGCGCGCGAAGGTCTCCATGGCGACTTCGAGATAACGGGGGACGAACGCCTGGACGTTGTCGCCGTAAAGCTGGATCAGCTGCCGCAGGAAGCTGAGCGGCAGCATGTTCTGTCCCTTGGCCTCCTGCTCGACGATGATCTGGGTCAGCACCTGGCGGGTGATATCGTCGCCGGACTTCGCATCACGGACGACGAAGTCCTGGCCGTTCCGCACCATGTCGCAAAGGTCGTCGAGGGTCACGTAGCTGCTGGTGGCGGTGTTGTAGAGCCGGCGGTTCGCGTACTTCTTGATTGTAATGGTCGCTTGAGCCGCCTCGTCGCCCCCATCGGTCGCGGCCATCTCCCCGGCCCCCGCTCGGGCTATTCAGCCGCCTCCGGCAGCGGCGCGTCCTCCCCGTAGCGCGCGACCCAGGCTGGCTCGTAGCCGTAGTCCCGCGTCGCAGCCTCGGCGCTAACGTAACCCTCCAGCACGTCCTCCACGACGGCGCGGGGGTCGCGCTCGCGCGGCTCGCCATAGCCGCCACCGCCCGGCGCCTTGACCGAGACCCGCTCGCCGGGGCGGATCGGCACGTTCGAGTACTTGGTGGTCGAGACCTTGCCGAACGCCTCGCCCACCGTGGTCCAGCGGTTGCCACCCTCTTTCTGATAAAGCGTGGCGCCCGCGATGCCCTCGCCGCCGCCGTTCAGACCCCAGGCGACCTTCTTATGCTTGTTGGTCATCTGGCTGATCATCACGTCGCCGGTGCACAGCATGGTCTTGGAGATGCTCAGGCCGCCGCGATGGGCGCCGGCCCCGCCCGAATCCGGGCGCAGCGCATATTCCTCCACGATCCACGGGAAGCGGGTCTCGAACACCTCGGTCGGCGTGTTGGCGCAGTTGCCGTTGATCGAATCCGTGGCGTCGTTGCCATCGGCGAAGCTGCGCCCGCCATAGCCGACATAGGAGAAGTCGAAGGCGCCGATGGGCTCATCGTTGCGCTCATCGTAGCCGCCGAAGACGAAGCATCCGTGCGTGGTGCCTTCCGAGGCCATCACGCGATCGGGCGCCGCCGGCGCCATCGCGCCCAAAATGATGGCGACGATGAGCGGATGGGTCTCGGTATTGCCGCCCACCTCGGAGCCCGGATAGTCAACGTTCATCACGGAGCCGGCGGGCGCGATCACCCGGATCGGACGGAAGCAGCCCGAGTTCTTCGGGATAGTCTGATCGGTGAGATGCAGCATGGCGTTGTAGGAGGCCGACCAGGCGACGCCGAGGGTGGCGTTGATCGGACCCAGCGCCTGCGGCGAAGAGCCGGTGTAGTCGATCACCACCTCGTCGCCCTGGACATGGACCGCGCAGCGGATCGTGTACTCCTTGTCCTCGATGCCGTCGTCCTCGAGCCCGTCTTCGAAGCGGTAGCAGCCGTCGGGGAAGGCCCGGATCTCGGCCCGCATTCGGGCCTCCGAATAGTCCATCAGGTCGATGACGGTGCGCTGGAAGGTCTCGCGTCCGTACTTGCCGATCAGCTCCTTCATCCGGGTTTCGCCAAGATCGACGGCGGAAATCATCGCCCTGATGTCGCCGTAGTTCTGGCGCGGGGTGCGGACGTTGGCGAGCATCAGCTTCCAGACCTCGACCACGTCCTCGCCCCGCTTCTTGATCTTGACCGGGGGCACGCGCAGGCCCTCGTGGAAGATTTCGGTGGCCTCGCCGGGAAAGCCGCCGGGAACCATGCCGCCGACTTCGACGAAATGGCCGATGGCGACAGCGAAGCCCATCAGCTCGCCGTCAACGAAGATCGGCTTGAACATGGTGTGCTCGGGCGTGTGCAGGCCGCCGCGGTAGGGGTCATTGTGGACGATGACGTCGCCCTCGTCGATCTCGGAGAGCGTGATCTCCTTCACCATCGAGCGAACCAGCAGCGGCACACCGCCGATCTGGGCAGGGCAGAACTCGGCCACGGCGATCATCTCTCCTTCGGTGTTGGCCAGCGCGCAGGTGAAGTCCTCGGCCTCGGAGAAGATCGTGGAGTAGGCCGTCTTCTGCACGTTGACGCCCATCTCGCGGCAGATCGCGACCATGGCGGATTCGATGATGTTCATCGTGACCATGTCCATGACGGGTTCCTTTCTCTGTCCCCGTTCGGGTTATTCAGCCGCCTCCGGCAGCGGCGCATCCTTACCATAGCGCGCGATCCAGGAGGGATCGTAGCCGTAGTCCCGCGCCGCAGCCTCGGCGCTGACATAGCCCTCCAGCACGTCCTCCACCACAGCGCGGGGGTCGCGCTGGCGCGGCTCGCCGTAGCCGCCACCACCCGGCACCTTGACCGAGACACGCTCGCCGGGGCGGATCGGCACGTTCGAGTACTTGGTGGTCGAGACCTTGCCGAACGCCTCGCCCACCGTGGTCCAGCGATTGGCGCCTTCCCCTTGATACAGCGTAGCACCGGGCAAGCCATCAGCGCCGCCGTTCAGCCCCCAGGCGGTCTTCTTGTGCTTATTGGTCATCTGGCTGATCATCAGCTCGCCGGTGCACAGCATGGTCTTGGACGTGCCCAAGCCGCCGCGATGAGCGCCGGCCCCGCCCGAATCCGGACACAGCCCGTACTCTTCGACGATCCACGGGAAGCGCGTCTCGAACACCTCGACCGGCGTGTTGGCGCAATTGCCGTTGATGGAATCGGTGGCGTCGTTGCCATCGGCGAAGCTGCGACCGCCGTAGCCGACGTAGGAAATGTCCAGGGCACCGAAGGGCTCGTCGTTGCGCGCATCGTAGCCGCCGAAGACCAGGCAGCCGTGGGTGGTGCCCTCCGAGGCCATCACGCGGTCCGGCGCCGCCGGCGCCATCGCCCCCAGGATGGTGGCGACGATGACCGGGTGGGTCTCGGTATTGCCGCCGACCTCGGAGCCCGGATAGTCCACATTCATCACGGAGCCGGCCGGCGCGATGACCCGGATTGGGCGGAAGCAGCCGGAATTCTTCGGAATCGTCTGGTCGGTCAGGTGCAGCATCGCGTTGTAGGAGGCCGACCAGGCGACGCCCAAGGTGGCGTTGATCGGACCCAGCGCCTGCGGCGAGGAACCGGTGTAATCGATTACCACCTCGTCGCCCTGGACGTGGACCGCGCAGCGGATGGTGTACTCCTTGTCCTCGATACCGTCGTCTTCCAGCGCGTCCTCGAAGCGGTAGCAGCCGTCGGGGAAAGCCCGGATCTCCGCCCGCATCCGGGCCTCTGAATAGTCCATCAGGTCGGTGACGGTACGGCGGAAGGTCTCGCGGCCGTACCTGTCGATCAGCTCCTTCATCCGGGCTTCGCCGAGATCGACGGCTGAAATCATCGCCCGGATGTCGCCGTAGTTCTGACGCGGCGTGCGGACGTTCGCGAGCATCAGCTTCCAGACCTCGACCACGTCCTCGCCGCGCTTCTTGATCTTGACCGGCGGCACACGCAGACCTTCGTGGAAGATTTCGGTAGCCTCGCCGGGGAAGCCGCCCGGCACCATGCCGCCGACCTCGACAAAGTGGCCGATGGCGACGGCAAAGCCCATCAACTCGCCACCGACGAAGTACGGCTTGAACATGGTGTGCTCAGGCGTGTGCAGGCCGCCCCGGTAGGGGTCGTTGTGGACGATTACGTCGCCCTCGTCGATCTCGCTGAGCGAGATTTCCTTCACCATCGAGCGGACGAGCAGCGGCACGCCGCCGATCTGCGCCGGGCAGAAATCGGCGACCGCGATCAGCTCGCCCTCGGTGTTGGCCAGCGCGCAGGTGAAGTCCTCGGCTTCGGAGAAAACCGTGGAATAGGCCGTCTTCTGGACGTTGACGCCCATTTCGCGGCAGATCGCGATCATGGCGGATTCGATGATGTTCATCGCAACCATGTCCATGACCGGTTCCTTTCCTCGCCCGCGTGCGGGCTCCGATAGGGGTCAAGCGCGGCGCGCGATCTCGCCGATCAGAATATTGCCGTAACGGTCGATGCGCACCGGCTGGCCAGGGCGGATGACCGTCACCGAGGCGGGCTCCTCGATCAGCGCCGGACCCTCGAAGCGGTGGCCCTCGCGGAGTTGGGCGCGGTCGTGGACCGGCGTCTCCGCCCAGCCTTCCTCGAACAGAACGCGGCGCGTGGCCGCCGGCTCCGGCTCGCCTTCGGCCTCGCCGATCTCGGCGAGCTGCAGCTTGTCGGTCACCGACACTGCCGTGACCTTGACCGAGGTCATCTCGATCTTCTCGCCGGGAATGTCGAAATTGAAGCGGTCGTGGTGCGCCCGATGGAACGCCTCCCACAGCCCCGGCATCGTGCCGTCGTCGAAGCGGTCGAAGGCGATGGGCACGTCGAGCTCGTGATTCTGCCCGAGATAGCGCATCTCCAGCGAGCGGTGGATCTCGATGTTCTCGGTGTAGCCCTGCTCCTCGAGCGCGGCGATGCTCTCGCGGATCAGGTCCGAGAGCACGCGGTTGGCATGATCTGCGTCGAAGGCTGCCGAGGTCATCTGTGCCGTCCGCTCCAGGTCGACCCTGGCGTCGGTCATCAGGAAGCCGAAGGCCGAGAACTGGCCCGGATGGTTGGGCACGATGCCGCTCGGGATGTTGGCGTGGACCATGAGGTCGGCGACGTGGACCGGGCCTGCGCCGCCGAAGGCCAGCAGTGTGAAGTCGCGCGGGTCGAGGCCGCGCTCCGTCAGCACCGAGCGCAGCGCCCCAATCATGTTGTTGTTGGCGATCTGCACCATGGCGAGCGCGGTTGCTTCGACCGGCCTGTCGATCGCCGACGCGACCTCCGAGATGGCCTTCGACGCTGCTCCTGAGTCGAGCGCCATGGCGCCGCCGAGGAAGTTCGCGGGATTGATGCGCCCGAGCACGAGGTTGGCGTCGGTCGCGGTCGCCTGGGTGCCGCCGAGGCCGTAGCAGGCGGGCCCCGGATTGGCGCCCGCGCTCTCAGGCCCCATACGCAGCATGCCGCCCTTGTCGATCCAGGCCAGCGAGCCGCCGCCCGCACCCATGGTGCGAATATCGATCATGGGAATCTGGATCGGCAGGCCGAACTCGATCTCGAAGCTCGTGGTGAAGCTCTCGGTACCGCCGACCACGGTGGAGACATCGGTCGACGTGCCGCCCATGTCGAGGGTGACCAGGTGATCGACGCCGACGCTGCGGGCGATCTGCTTGGCGCCGACCACGCCGCCGGTCGGGCCGGAAAGGGTCATCTGGATGGGGTGACGGGCGGCCCCCTCCAGGGTCATCTCGCCGCCGTTGGATCTGATGACCGCGATCTGGCGGGTGATGCCCTTCTCATCGAGACGCGCCCGCATGGCGCCGAGATGGTGGCCCACGACGGGCTTGATGTAGGCGTCAGTGATGGTGGTGGACGAGCGCTCGAACTCCTTCCACTTGGGCAGCACCTCGTAGGAGATGCTGACCGGGATGTCGGGGCACTCTTCGGCGACGATTTGCCTCGCCGTGCGCTCATGGTCGGGCGTGACGAAGGAGAAGAGGAAGTTGATGGCGACCGCCTCGACACGACCGAGCGCCTTGATCTCGCGGGCGATGGCGCGAACGCGCTCAGTATCGAGCGGGTGGTAGACCTCGCCCCGCGCCAGAATGCGCTCGTCCACCTCGTAACAATGGCGCCGCTTCACCAGCGGCTTCGCCTTGACCCAGGTGATGTCGTAGTGGCTCTTGCGCTTGCCCCGCTGGATGAAGGGCACGTCGCGAAACCCGGTGGTCGTCAGGTAGGCGACCGTCGCGCCCTTGCGCTCCAGGATCGCGTTGGTGGCGATGGTGGTGCCGAAGCGGATGTTGCCGATGCCGCCCACGTCGCCGGAGCGGTCCAGCCCGTCGACGATGCCGTCGATGGGGTCGGCCGGAGTGGACAGCGTTTTCCAGACGTCGACGGCCTGAGTCTCGGGGTCGTAGCGAACGAAGTCCGTGAAGGTTCCGCCCACGTCGATCCCGACCAGATCGCTCATGGTGCCCTATCCCGTCGGCCTGTGGGTTGATCGAATGCGTTGCGCGGTGCCGCGCGCTCAGCCGGTCTCGTGGATGCCCTGCTTGGGAAGCGGAATGCGCGGCTGCTCGACACCGTCGGCCCGCGCCGTGAACCACTGGACGCACCAATCGGAGCAGAAGAGCTGGTCCTTGCCCTTCACCGTAGCGGAGATGCCCTCGTCGTAGATGAGCACGCCGCAGTTGTCGCACTTCACGTAGCGCTCGATGTAATACCCGTTGTCGGAAAAGCGCATGCCGTCTCCCTCCCCGTCCGGCTCCGGCGGCCGGCCCTCAGCAAGCGGGCGGAGTGTGGAGAGGAAGGCCGTGCGAGTCAACGTTGTGCAGTGCACCAGCCAGTTGCTGGCGACCCTCTCTCGGGCCTATTCCGCGGCCTCGTCCGCTCCAGGGTCGTAGCCGTAATCCCGCGCGGCGTCGGCCTTGGTCAGGTAGCCGCGGCTGAGATCGGCGGCGACACGTGGGCGCGAACGCGCAAGCGGATCGCCGAGACCGCCGCCGCCTGGGGTTCGCACCTGCACTGTATCGCCCGGCGCCAGGTGGTAGCCCTCGCCCTTGGAGAGATGGGGGGGCTCCTCCACAACATTGCCGCGGCGGACTTCGATTTGATTGCAGGCGCCCGGCAGGCCGCCCGCGAGCCCATGCGGACCGGTGCGGCCGTGGTCCATCATGAAGGACGCCTTGGCTTCGCCTCGTAGCAAGCGCACGCGGTAGCTCACGCCGAATCCGCCCCGGTGCCGCCCGGCACCGCCGGAACCCTCTCGCAGCGCGTATTCCTCGAACAGGATGGGATAGTGCTGCTCCAGGATTTCGGCCGGCTGGGTCTTGGAAATGCCGACAGACGAGCAGCCGTTGGTGAGGCCGTCGTCCTCCCACCAGCCGCCGTAACCGCCGCCCGAGAAGATGTACATGACGTAGCGGCGCCCCTCGGCAGGGTCTTCGCCGCCGAGACTGAAATTACCGCTGGTGCCCGCGGGCGCGGCGAACATGCGTTCCGGCATGGCCTGGCCCATGGCGCCGAACACCGCCTCCATGATCCGCTGCGCCGTCTCCGCCGCGCAGCCCGAGACCGGCCTCGGGTACTCGGCGTAGAGGAAGGTGCCGTGAGGCGGCGTCACGTCGATGGGGCGGAAGCAGCCGGCGTTGATCGGCACGTCCGGGAAGATGTGCTTGATCGCGCAGTAAACCGAGGCGAGCGTCGTCGCCCAAACCGAGTTGACCGGCCCCCGGCAGAGCGGGCTGGAATCCGATAAGTCCACGCTCAGGTCGCCGCCCTCCACCGTGACCCTTGCGCGAACTTCCAGCGGTGCATCGTCGACACCGTCGGAATCCATGTAGCTGGAAAAGACATATTCGCCGTCGGGGACGGAGGCGATATGGGCGCGCATCCGGCGCTCCGAACGCTCCTTGAGCACCTCGATGGCGGCGTTCACGGTCTCCTCGCCATGCTTGTCCAGAAGCTGGGTCAGGCGGCGCTCGCCCACCGAGAGCGCGCCGATCTGGGCACGGATATCGCCGATGCGCTCCTCCGGCACGCGGATGTTGGCGAGCACGATCTGCATGATGTCGTCGTCGAGCACGCCGCGCCGGTGGAGCTTGACCGGTGGCAGCCTGAGGCCTTCCTGCTGGATCTCGGTCGCCTGGGAAGGGAAGCCGCCCGGTACCATGCCGCCGGTATCGGGCCAGTGGCCGGTGTTGGAGAGATAGGCCCAGAGCCGGCCCCTATAGAAGAAGGGCTTCACCATCTTGACGTCCATCAGATGGGTGCCGCCGAAATAGGGGTCGTTGACCATCACGATGTCGCCGGGCTCCAGGTCGTCGCGCGCCTCGATCACCGCCTGGGTGGTGGATTGCATGACGCCGAGGAAGATGGGCAGGCCGAGCTCGCCCTGCGCGATGATCTGACCGGTTTCGGGATCGTAGATGCCATTGGAGCGGTCGAAGCCCTCCGAGATCACCGGTGAGAACGAGGTGCGCTGGTGCACCAGGTCCATCTCGCTCGAGACCTGCTGGAGGCCGCTCTCGATCACCGCAAGCGTGACCGGGTCGAAAGCGCCGGCGGCACCGGCTTGAGCCTCCTCCTTGGCTTGGGGCACGGTGAGGACAAGGTTGCCGAGGGCGTCTGAACGGGCCTCCGAACCGGGCTCTACCAGGATCGTGGTGTCGAGCTGTTGGATGACTGCAGGCCCGGTTAGCGCCGCTTCGGCCGGCAGCCGTTCGCGCTGATAAATGGGCGTATCGATCCAGGCGCCGTCGAAGTAGACCGGGCGGGTTTCGACCAGCGCCGCTTCCAACGTCGTTCCGGTCCTGTCGGCCGCGAGCGTGAGGTCGAGCGGCGGGCGGATGCCGCGCACGGTGGTCCGCAGGTTGACCAGGATCGGCTGCATTTCCGGCAGCACAATGTCGAAGCGCTCGCGGTAGAGCGCCGCGAAGGCGTCGCGGACGGCCGCCGCGTCGAAACCCCCGTCCCCCACCGACACGCGGAAGACATGACTCTGCCCGCGGTAGAAGAGGTCCGCCTCGTGCGCCACCTCCACGGCAGCGACCGTCACGCCCTCCTGCGCGAGCAGGGCCCGGCCTTCCGCCGCCTGCTCTGCGAGGATGCGATCAGCCGCCACCGCGTCGACGTCTTCCAACGGCTGGTGCAGGGTGCGCACGAAGTCATGGCGCACGTCGGCGAGCACGCAGCCGAGCGCCGACGTGATGCCGGGGTAGCGCGGCACCAGCACGTGGGGCACGCCGAGCTCGCGGGCGATGGCCGTGGCGTGCATCGGCCCCGCGCCGCCGAAGGCGAAGAGGGCGAAGTCGCGCGGGTCGTGCCCCTTGTCCACGGAGACCAGCCGCGCCGCGCCCGCCATCTGATGGTCTACCACGCGCAGGATCGCGGCCGCGGCCTCCGCCTCGTCGAGGCCGAGCGGGTCCGCGATCCTTTCGCGTACGATCCGGCGCACCTCGTCCACGTCTGGCGGGCTGTCGAGGCCGCCGATGGCGCCGGGGTCGATGCGGCCAAGCAACAGGTTGGCGTCGGTCACCGTGGGCTCCTGCCCGCCGCGGCCGTAGCAGATTGGCCCCGGCGCCGCGCCCGCGCTCACAGGGCCCACGCGCAGGATGCCGCCCTCGTCGACCCGCGCGATGCTGCCCCCGCCGGCGCCGATGGTCTGGATGTCCACCATCGGCACGCGGAGCGGCATGCCGTAGGCGATGTCCTTTTCGGTCGTCGTGACCGGCACGCCACCCTGGACGATGGCGATGTCGAAGCTGGTGCCGCCCATGTCGCAGCTGATGAGGTTGGGAAAGCCGGCAGCGGCGCCCAGGTGGGCGGCAGCGATGACGCCGGCGGCCGGCCCCGACATGACCGTCTGCACCGCCTTCTCGCCGGCGATGCCGGCGGTCATCATGCCACCGTTGCCCTGCATTACCAGCAGCTCGGACTCGACCGCGCCGGTCTTGAGCCGGCCCGCAATACGTTCGAGATAGCGGGTCATGATGGGCTGGATGTAGCCGTTGAGCGCGGCGGTGCTGCCTCGCTCGAACTCCCGCACCTCGCGCAGGATGTCGGAGCCCAGCGTGATCAGGGCATCGGGCCAGACCTCACGGGCAATCGCGCCGGCCCGTCGCTCGTGATCGGGATTGAGGTAGGCGTGGACGAAGTGAATGACCAAAGCCTCGGCACCGGCCGCGCGCGCCGCCTCGACTGCCACACGGACCTCGTCTTCGTCGAGCGGGGTGACTACAGCGCCCGAGGCGTCAATCCTCTCCGCCACCTCGAAGCGGCGCTCGCGCGGCACGATGGGGGCGAAGCTGCCGAACATGCCCCACGGGTTGGGCCGCGTGCGCCGGCCGAGCTCCAGCGTGTCGCGAAAGCCCTGGGTGGTGACGAGCGCGCAGCGCACGCCCTTGCGCTCCAGCACGGCGTTGGTTCCGACCGTGGTGCCGTGAACGACCGTCTCGAACCCGCCTGCCGCCTCGCCGAGCGCGGCGAGGCCAGCCATGAAGCCGTCCGACTGGTCCGCCGGGGTGGACGGCACCTTGGCGATGCGCATGGCCGCCGAGTCCGGATCGACCAGCAGCAGGTCGGTGAAGGTGCCGCCGACATCGACCCCGAGTCGGCCGCGCGCGGATGCCTCACTCATGGGTTGCCGCCTGCGCCCGTCTCGGGCGCCGGCAGCCCCAGGCCCTCCATTGCATCGCGCATCAGCTCCAGCGCCATGCGCAGCAGGCGGTAGGAGGCCTCGGCGGTCATGAAGGCGGCGTGGGGCGTCAGCGTCACGTTCTCCAGCGCCGCCAGGGGATGGCTCCCGTCGATCGGCTCGTCGGCGAAGACATCGAGCCCGGCGGCGCGGATCCTGCCGTCCCGCAACGTGTCGATCAGGGCCGCCTCGTCGATGACCGCGCCACGCGCGGTGTTGATCAGCATGGCATCGGGGCGCATCAGGGCGAGGCGGCGCGCGTCGATGATGCCCCTGGTCTCGTCGTTGAGGCCGAGATGAAGCGAGACAACGTGGGATTCCGCAAGAAGCGCATCGAGGGTCTCGACCGGAATGCACTGCAGGTCTGCCGGCAGGCCGCTCCGGTTCCAGGCGATGACGTTCATGCCAATCCCGTTGCCGAGGCGCACCATCTCGCGGCCGACGCCGCCGGTGCCGACCACGCCCAGGGTCTTGCCGGCGAACTCGACGCCGTCCAGCGTGCGCCAGGAGCCGGCGCGTAGCGCGCGATCCATCCGCGCGGTCTGGCGGCCGCAATCGAACATGAGCGCGAGCGCGTGCTCGGCCACGGTGACGTCGCCATAGCCCTTGATGGTGCGCACCTCGATGCCGAGCTTTCGCGCCGCCGCCACGTCGATGTAGCTCGAGGCGCCTGTGCCCATGAAGACGATGACCTTCAGCGCGCGGCAGGCGGCAAGCACGTCCTCCGGCATGTAAGTGTGATCGTTGATGACGCCGACCGTATCGCCGACGTAGGCCGCGACGTCATCGCCCGGCACGTCGTCGATGGTCATGGCCAGGTCGGGGACGATCGCCTTGAGCTCGTCGTCGTAGAGCTCGGCCAGGAACGAAGGACAGTCGAAGAAGATCGCGCGCACCGCTCGCCTCCGGGATCGCTATGTGCGGCCGATTGTAGCAGGCACGGTAGCCGCGAGCGCGACCGGGCGTGCGGCGCCGATCACGAGGCGCCCTCGGCACGCCGCGGGGCGCCGGCCGTACGGCGCCGGGCGCCGGTGTTGACCAGCCAGATGCCGACCACCATGCACGCGAGCGCCCCCCACACCCAGATGCTGAGGGATTCGTCGAAGAGAATGAGCGCCCAGAAGATGCCAGCGGCCACCACCAGATAGTTGAACTGGGCGAAGAAGACCGCGCCGGCGCGCCGCGTTACCTCCTGGAAACAGTAGAAGGTGACGCAGTGGATCCCTGCGGCCCAGGCCATGCCGGCAATGCCCGGCCAGCCGGCATCGGCGAAGAGATAGGGGCCGTCCGCCACCAGCATCACCGGCAGCATGACGACCGCGGCGGCGAGCAGGATGCCGCAGGCGAGCGCGAGCGAGTGCGTCTGCGGCGGGCGGTAGGCGGCGGCCACGACGTTGGAGCCCGCAGCCGCGATCGCAGCCACCAGCGCCACCAGCATCCAGACCCAGGCGCCGGCCTCTGGCAGGCTCTGCTCGGGCAGCACGATCAGCAGCACGCCGCCTGCGCCGAGGGCGAGGCCTGCGAGGCTCAGCGCCTCGAAGCGCTCCATCCGTATGGCGAAGGACATGAGATACGTGACCCCCGGCACCAGGGTCAGCACCAGGGTGATGACCCCGGCCGGAAGCTCGCGGGCGGCGAAGGCGGTCGCCAGCACCGGCAGCATCACCGCGAGCAGAGCGAGGCGAAGGTATTGCAGCAGGTGTGCCCGGCTTACGGGCGGCAGATTGCGGGTGACGGCACCCACGATCAGCAGCGCGAGGCCGGCGAAGAGCGCGATCCAGAAGGTGTAGGCGAAGACCGGGAAGGAGACCCCGGCCGCAAGCTTGTTGGCCGAGAAGATGCCGCCGTACGAGATGCCGCCGAGGAGGAGCAGCAGCGTGGGCACGATGAGCGCGCGTCCGCGCAGGCGTCCCGTATCGGCCGTGCCTCTATCCGGCGCGCCGCCTTGGTTGGCGTTATTGTTCTCTGACGGCGCTGCCGGCATCGGCCGCACGGTAGCGGCGAGGTGTGGGCCTTGGCAAACCCGTGCGGCGGGTCTACATCGTCGATGTTGGTCTATGCACCGTATTGAAGGCGCGAGCGATGGCGGACCTCACAGTCCGAAACGTCAGCAGGGAAATGGTCGACGCCCTCAAGCGCCGCGCCGCCGACAACGGACGGTCCGTGGAGGCGGAGCACCGGGAAGTGCTGCGTTCGGCCCTGCTAGGAGAGAACCAGGACTTCGCCGCGCGAGCGCGAGCATTACGGCAACGGCTACACTCGTCGGTCGACAGCGCCGAGGCGATACGGGCAGTGCGCGACGGTGCGTCATGATCACCTCGCTTCGACTCATCGACTTCAAGAACTTCGCCGACGAAACGTTACGCGTTGGCCCCTTCACCGTCATCGTCGGAGCCAATGCCAGTGGCAAGAGCAACATCCGGGACGCATTTCGCTTCCTCCATGGCATTGGACAGGGCTATACGCTCGCCGAGATTATCGGCGGAAAACACGCCGGCAGACCGTTCGAATGGATGCCGATTCGGGGCGCTCCACGTGAAATTGCGCGGGTGAAAGACGATGTCTTCGCACTAAGCGTGATGGTAAAGCGGGAAAATCTTGAACTAAACTATTTTGTTGGTCTAGCTCCACAATTGCTTGGAGACAGTGGCCTTAGAATCGGAAGAGAAACTCTGAAAGTCGGGGATTCAATAGTATACAGAAGAGCAATGAAGAATTTCGAAGGAGAACTTGCAGATACATTCCAGTCTGTTGAAGATTTGTTTCGAAATGACCAACCAATACTAACTCAAATCCAAAAGCTGACAATTGGTCAGACCTCTCGCAGTCCTGTTAATGAAACATTGGAATCTCTGGCCAACATTCGCTTTCTTGATCTGGTGCCGGATCGCATGAGGCAACCCTCGATTCCGGGCCTGACCGTCTTGGGTGACAGTGGAGAGAATCTGCCCACCGTCCTGCAAGCGCTGTGCGCAGATTCCAAGAGGAAAGAAACATTTGCCGCGTGGACCCGCGAGTTAACTCCCATGGACGTCAAAGACTTCGACTTTCGCGAAGGTCCGGACGGCAAAGTGCATCTAATCATCAAGGAAAAGAGCGGCCGTGAGATATCCGCCCATAGCGCGTCGGACGGTACCTTGCGTTTTCTCGCAATGCTTGCCGCGTTGCTCGGCCCTGACCCTGCACGCCTCTACTTCTTCGAGGAAATCGACAACGGCATCCATCCCTCGCGGCTTCACCTGCTGATCGATTTGATCGAACGGCAGACCGCAAAGGGCCAGACTCAGGTGATCGCCACCACCCATTCGCCGCAACTGCTCTCCATGATCGGCGACACCACGTTCGAGAACACGTCCGTCGTCTGTCGTCTTGAGGATACGGAGGATGCCATCATCCGTCCGGTCGCCGATCTGCCCAACGCTCGAAAACTGCGCACGGACCAAGGATTGGGGCAGCTTCTTGCCGGGGGCTGGATGGAAGACGCGCTTGCCTTCACCGAAGAGAACAAAGATTCGGGAATGGACCCTGAATGAAGGTTCTCATCATTCCCGAAGATTTCCGCAACGATCAACATTTGCTGAAGCCTTTGTTCGAAAGGCTCTTTCGATCCATCGGCAGGCGAAATGCGCGTGTCCGCGTTTGCCGGGAGCCACTGCTCGGCGGCGTTAGAGAGGCACTTAAGTCGGACCGCTTGGCACAGATCGTAGACCGCTATGATGGAATGATAGATATCTTCATTCTGTGCGTTGACCGCGATGGCGACGAGGGCCGGCGTCAAAGGCTCGACGACATCGAGGCGGAGTTTGGAGAAGACCGGAGCTTCTTCGCCGAGAACGCCTGGGAGGAGATCGAGACGTGGGTTCTGGCCGGCTTGAATTTACCTGCAGACTGGGCTTGGGCGGACGTTCGCGCGGAAATCCACGTCAAAGAACGGTACTTCAACGTTCTGGCTAGGGAGCGGGGCATCGCCGACCGCCCCGACGGAGGCTGCGAAGAACTCGGACGAGAGGCCGCGCGGCGTATTCCCGCGATTCGACAGAAATGCCCGGAGGACTTCGACGCTCTTGCCCGGCGCATCGAGGCCGAAGTCGCTGCGTAGGGCCCGCGGCGGGCGATCACGGCATTAGAAACACGCCTCCAACAGCTTCCGCGTGTTCTCCGCCGTCATGGGGACCGGGTTGCCGCCCGCCGTGGGATCGTCGAGTGCCATGGCGGTGAGGTCGTCCAAACGGTCGGCGGTGACGCCCATCGCGCTCAGCGTCTTGGGGATGCCCAGGGTCTCGCGCAGCTCCAGCACCCGGTCATGGAAGGCCGGGTAGCCGCCCTTGATACCGAGATAGGCGGCGGCATGCGTGAGCCGCTCCTCCACCGCCGGCCGGTTCATGTCGAGCACGTAGGGCATGACACAGGCGTTGGTGGTGCCGTGGTGAGTGTCGAACACCGCGCCCACCGGGTGGCTCAACGCGTGAATCGCGCCGAGGCCCTTCTGGAACGCGGTCGCCCCCATGCTGGCGGCCGCCATCATGTGGCCGCGTGCCTCCAGATCGCCGCCGTCGGCGTAGGCGCGGCTCAGGTTCTCGTGGACGAGACGCATCCCCTCCAGCGCGATGCCCTGCCCCATGGGGTGATAGAAGGGCGAGCAATAGGCCTCCAGGCAGTGGGCCAGGGCGTCCATTCCCGTGCCTGCCGTGATCGGCTTCGGCATGCCGACGGTAAGCTCGGGGTCGGCGATCACAACCACGGGCAGCACCTTGGGGTGGAAGATGATCTTCTTCACCCGCGTCTCGGAGTTGGTGACGACGCTGGCGCGGCCCACCTCGGACCCGGTGCCGGCGGTGGTGGGCACCGCCAAGCTCGGAGCGATGGCATCCGCGTCCGCGCGGGTCCACCAGTCGCCCACGTCCTCAAAATCCCAGACCGAGCGGGTCTGGCCGGCCATGAAAGCGACCATCTTGCCCAGGTCCAGCGCCGAGCCGCCGCCGAAGGCAACCACGCCGTCATGGCCGCCCGCACGATAGGCGGCGACGCCGGCATCGAGGTTCTTCTCGGTGGGATTGGGGTCGACCTCGGTGAAGGCCGCACGACCGAGACCGCCTTCCTCCAGGATATCAAGGGCAGCCTGCGTCATCGGCAGCGATGCCAGGCCTCGGTCGGTCACGAATAGCGGCCTTTGGATGTTTGCATCGGCGCAAGCGGCCGGTAGTTCCGCAACGCGGCCCGCGCCGAAGCGAATGGCGGTGGGGTAGGACCAGTTGGCGGTGAGCGTCATGGCGTGACTTTCTGGACGTTGGGGAAGCCCGGCGCAGTGGACCCGGATTAGCCGCCCTCTGGCAAGGCCGCTCTCGATACCGCCTCGGCGACGACCGCGAGGGGCAGGATGAGCTTGAGCGGATCGTCGAGCAGGGGCACGGCGCCGAACCGCTCATACCACCGCACCGCGTTCCGGTCCTTAGCGTCGATGGCAAGAGCGACACCCCCCACCTCTGCCGCGACGGCAAGAGCCCGCACGCCGGCGGCCAGCAGCAGGTCGCCTCCGAGCCCCCTGCCCTGCACGGATCGATCGATCGCGAGGCGCGCGAGGCGAAAGACAGGCACATCGTAGCGGCCGAGCTTTCTAGTCAAGGCGCCGGGCACGTCGGCGAACGCGATGGCGCCGGGGCTGATCGTGTAGAAGCCGAGCACGCGAGCCGGCGCGGCCGGAGACACGGCAACGAAGGTCTTGGCGCCGCCTGACTCGTGGTTCTGCCGGGCGTAGCGGCGGAGATAGGTGTTCAGGTCCTCATCCCCGCAATCGAAGCTCTTGCGGTCGTGATGGCGGCCGATCGGCTCTTCCCGCCAGTCCAGCAACGGGCTCAGGAGCGTGCAGCGCGACGCCGTGCGGCTGCCATCAGGGCGGGGGTTGGCTCAGGCGGATTCTCGAGGAGCGCCAGCACGCGCTCGCTGTCGCGCTCGGAGAGAACGATACGTTCGGCGCGATCCACCGCTTCCCGCGCGGCGGGCAGCGCGTTGCGCATGATGAAGCTGGTGAGGTCCAGCCGCTCGTGAGCGGCGGCGGCACTCAGCAACCGCTTCTCTTCGCTGGTCGCCCGAAGCTCGATGCGCTCCTCGCGCGGGGCGGTGTTCGCCGGCATGACCCCCTCGACGACGTCCCTGACGTACGGATGACATACGGACAATTCGGCGTCCGTCAAGTCCTAATCGTTTGCCGCATGAGCCGCCTGCAGCGTCAGCCTAAAGTCACCGGCTGGCGCTTTCTGCCCCAGCGGCCGGGCGGGCCGTCAAAGACCCCGGCGGTGGGGGTGCCGCAGACGGTGCAGGCGCCGCGTTCGTCCAGCCGCCACTCGGAGAGCTCGTACCAGTCGCGACCGATGGTGCGCGTGCCGCAGACATGGCAATAGGTCGATTGCCGACCAAGGTCGTGGACGTTGCCGGTATAGGCGTAGCGCACGCCGTTGCGCAGCGCGACGCGACGCGCCATCGCCAGGGTCTCGAACGGGGTGCGCGGCTTGTCGAGCATCCGATAGTCGGGGTGAAAGGCGCTGAAGTGCATGGGCACGTCGGGGCCGAGATTGTCCACCACCCAGGCGCACATGGCATCAATCTCGCCCTCGCTGTCGTTCTCGCCGGGGATGACCAGGGTGGTGATCTCGAACCAGACGTCGGACTCGTGCTTGAGATAGAGCAGCGTGTCCAGAACCGGCTGCAGGTGGCCCTTGGTGATGGACCAGTAGAAGTGCTCGGTGAACGCCTTGAGGTCGACGTTGGCGGCGTCGATGCCGCGAAAGAAATCCGCGCGTGCCCGATCGGTGAGGTAGCCGGCCGTCACCGCGACGGTCTTCACGCCGCGCTCGCGGCAGGCCTCGGCGATATCGGCAGCGTACTCGTGAAAGATCACCGGGTCGTTGTAGGTGAAGGCGACGGAGCGGCAGCCCAGCCGCTCGGCCGCCGCCGCAATGGCCTCGGGCTGAGCCTCGTCCTGCACCCGGTCCATGTCGCGGCTCTTGGAGATGTCGTGGTTCTGGCAGAAGTTGCAGGCGAGGTTGCAGCCAGCGGTGCCGAAGGAGAGCACCGGCGTGCCGGGCAGGAAGTGGTTGAGCGGCTTCTTTTCGATGGGATCTATGCAGAAGCCCGAGGAGCGGCCGTAGGTGGTGAGGACGATGCGGTCGCCCTCGCGGGCGCGGACGAAGCAGAGGCCGCGCGCGCCCTCCTTGAGCGTGCAGAGCCTGGGGCACATCTCGCACTGCACGCGGCCGTCCGCCAGCATCGACCAGTGCTCGGTCGGCACGATCGGGCCCCGTCCGCGGATTGCCGGCGGGCGGGTCTCATGCAGCATCGGGGGAGCAAGGCCATCCGCCACGGCCATGGGCGCCTCCACGCCACGCAAGAGTGTGATACGGGAGGAGACCGGGGGCACACAAGCGCCGACTGTCGCTGCCCTGACACTGCCGGGGCCGTGGTCACGCTCCCCGTCCGCGATCAGCGATACTTATGGAGCAGCCAAGAAATCGATATTGGAGTTGATGGCGGTGTTGGCTATACGATTCCAACATAGGAGATCGACTCGAGGGGAGGAAGCGCGATCGAATAGGGCTTAGAAATCGGTACAAATGCCTGAAACAAGTCGGAAATTTGGCATCACCGACTTGTGCTGAAATGGATGCAAGTGCTGCGTCAATGATGCTGTTTATCGGGGCTTGTTTGCATGGGCGCTTACGACATCAGCGACGGAGTTGCAATCACCGGGTATGGCTACCGGTTGCCCGGCGGCATTCACTCGGACTCTGATTTCTGGCGCCTGCTCGCCGAGCGCGAGATCGTCCAGGAGCCGATCACCGATCGCTACGGCAAGGGTCATCTGCCCATCGGTGAATTCTCGGGCCCGGGGCGCCTCGCGAGCCCTTACGAGGGGCTGATCCGAGACGAAGAGGAGTTGCTCTTCGACCGGACCTTCTTCGGCATGTCCCACAACGAGCTGCGGCAGACCGAGCCGCAGGTCAGGATGCTGCTGAATTGCGCGTGGGAGGCCATCGAGCACGCCGGCTGGGATCTTCACTCCTTGCGCAACAGCCCCACCGGAGTCTTCATCGGCTCTCAGGTTCCGGCCGTGTCCAACTGGCGGCCGCAGCATGGCGTCACGGAGAATTCCGTCTCCGGCATCAGCCTCGCGATGCTGGCCAATCGGGTCTCCTACCACTTCAACCTCATGGGATCGTCCGCGACCTATTGCACGGCGTGCTCCGCCGGCGTGAGCGCCCTGCACGCGGCGATGAACTCGCTGGCGTGCGGCGATTGCGACCAGGCGCTGGTCGGCGCCGTCACCTATCTCGGCAGCGCCAGGATGAGCAGCGGCTTCAACCTCATGGGGGTCATCAGCCCGGAGGGCAAGTGCCATTCCTTCGATGCCGAAGCCAACGGCTACATGCGCTCCGAAGGCTCGTTCGTCTTTGCCATCAAGCCCCTGGCGGCGGCCGAGCGGGACGGAGACCCGATCTATGCCGTGATCGAGGCGACCGCGGTCAACGCGGCAGGGACGGCCGACGGTACCCAGGGTCTCGCGCCGGGCCGGTTCATCAGCGCACCCACCCACCACGGCCAGGTGGCGCTGATGCAGGAGGCCTCGGCTCGCGCCGGCCTCGCTCCTCTCGACTTTGACTACATCGAGGCGCATGCGACCGGGACCGCTGTCGGCGATCCCATCGAAGGCAACGCCATCGCGGAGGCGTTCGGCGGCGTCGAGCGCGAGGTCCCGCTGCGGGTTTCCAGCGTGAAGAGCAACGTGGGACACATGGAGGCTGCCGCTTTCCACTGTGCCCTGCTCAAGGTCGTTCTGATGATGCAGCGGCGCACCTTCGCGCCAACATCGAGCAACTTCCAGGTGCCCAATCCGGAGATCGACTTCGATTCCTGCCCCATGCAAGTGCAGACGGAATGCGAGTCGTTCCCCGACCATCCCGTGGTCGTCGGGATCAACTCGTTCGGCTTCGGCGGCGCCAACGGCCACTGCGTGGTGCGCGAGTACCGGCCGGCATTGTCCAAGCTCTGGTCGGTGCCGCTGGCGCCGCAAGCGGGCTTCATGGTCCCGCTCTCGGCACGCACGCCCAAGGCGTTGACCGAGAGCGCGCGCCGGCTGCGCCATCTGCTCGACGAGCAGCCGATGGACCTTTACGCGCTGGCTGGCAATCTCAGCCGCCGCCGCACCCATTTCGCCGCACGGACCGCGTTCGCGGCGCGCAGTCTGCCCGAGCTGACCAAGGCGCTAGCCCGACCTATTCATGGACTGCCTTGCACTTGAGTTTCGATTGACGGGTCGCGTCGGGGCCTGACGCGGTTTGGCGCCGGGATCTGAGGTTGTTCGCTGCTGGGTTGAGGGTTTATGGAGCCTGGGTGATCGGGGCACGCCGCCCCGTCGCTCAGGGGCCTGCTGCGGCGAGGCGACCTGCGAGCAGGCGGAAGAGAGCGGCGTCGGGACAGGCCGAGGCGAAGTGGATGCGGACGCGGGTGGCCTTCTCGATGACGCGGGCGCCGATCTTGAGGAGGCGCAGCCTGAGGGTTGCGAACTCTGCGCGGGCGAGGGGCGCGGTGCGGGGGATGGCGTCGCGCAGCGCGAGCATGAGCCAGTAGGCTGCGGTGTGCAGGACCAGCCTGAGCTGGTTGGCGAGCGGGCTCTGGCAGGAGGTGCGGTCCGAGGCGAGCTGGCCCTTGTGCATCTTGATCAGGTTTTCGGCCTGGCCGCGGGCGCAGTAGATGTCTTCGTAGAGGTGGCGGGGCTCGCCCTTGAGCGAGGTGACGACATAGCGGGCATCGAAGCCGCGCGTACTCGCCTCCAGCCGGGCCACGACCCGGCGTTCGCGGTCCCAGGAGCGGGCGGCGTAGGCGAAGGCGGCGAAGCTGCGCATCCTGTCCGCGCCGGCCTCGGCGCGGCGCACCCGGACGTCGTCGGCCACCTCGTAGGCGAGAGCGTGGAGCGCGCGATTGCCGGCGAGGCCGAAGATGTAGTCGACCCCGTTCTCCTCGCACCAGGCCATGGCTTGCGGGCGGCCATAGTGGCTGTCTCCCCGGAAGACGATCCGGGTGTGCGGCCAGTGGCGGCGGATACGGCCGACCAGATGCTTGATGAGGGTGCGGACCTCGGGCCCCGACGGCGTCTTGCCCGGACGCAGGAGAACCGCCACCGGCTTGCCGCTCTCCACATGATAGACGTGGACGGGGAGGAAGCAGCGCGTGTCGTAGTAGGCGTGGAAGAGCGAGAGCTGCTGGTGACCGTGCACCGGATCGCAGGTGTCGTCGATATCGAGGGTGATGGCGGCAGGTGGGGCTGAGAAGGAGCGGCAGAAGAGATCGACCAGCGCCGCCGTCATGCGCGCCACCTCGATGCGAGAGGGCGCGTTCTCCAGGCGGCTCATGGTGGGCTGGGAACAGAGGTCACGGCCGTTCTCCGGCGCCTTCCCTGAGGCCAGCTTGAACAGCGGGTCCGTGCGCAGCGCGTCGCAGTCGTCGGCATCTTCGTAGCCACACGCAATGGCGAACATGCGGAAGCGCAGCATGGCCGAGAGCGAGTGGACCACCTGCGCCTGCTTGCGCCGGTCGCGGATGCAGCCCGCCAGGGTCTCGGCGAGACCTAAGCCGCGTTCCGCTTCGCGCAGCAGGACGAGGCCGCCGTCCGACGAGATCAGGCCGCCGTCGAAGGCGGCGCTCACCTTCTTGCGCGCGACGGCTGGCAGATCGAAGGGGAGAAGGCTATCGTCGGTCATGGCGGGCGTGGCATTTTCGTTACTCGGAGAGGAAGACGCCTCGACAACGAATTCCTATCCGATGGCAACGGCTTACGCTACGTCCGCCACCCCAAAACCAGACCCGCCACGAATAATCCGGGCTAGACACCTTCGTGGAAGAGGAAGCCCCCATCGCCACGGCGGAGGAGGGCGAGCAGCGGCTGGTCATGGTGTTCGCCGGGCAAGGGACGCAGTGGGCCGGTTGCGGGCGCGACCTCTACGAGGCCCATCCCGTCTTCCGCCGCGCCATCGATGCCATCGACGAGCATTGGCGCGCGCACGCGAGCACTTCGTTGCGCGAGGCCTGCTTCACGGCTCCCCAAGATGAGCTCGACGAAGTTCAACTCGCCCAGCCCGCTATCTTCATGATTCAGTGCGCGCTGGTGGAACTGTTCAAGACCTGGGGCGTCTATCCCGACTGCGTGGTGGGACACAGCTCCGGCGAGGTAGCCGCGGCGTACGCGTGCGGCGCGCTTTCGCTCGCCGATGCGACGCGCCTGGTCTACCACCGCGCTACCCTGCAGCAGCGTGTGGCCGGCTCCGGTCGCATGCTGGCCATCGGCCTCGACCGGCCGGGCGTGGAGGACCTGCTGGACGGGCTGGACATCCCCTTCCGCCTCGAGGGCGACCGGTCCGTCCAGGTCGAGATCGCCTGCGAGAACGCACCGGCGAACACGGTGATCTGCGGCCGTGAAGACGACCTGCAGCCGGTGATCGAGGAGTTGGATCGGCGCAACCTCCAGAACCGGCTGATCCCAGGCAACATCGCCTTCCACTCCCGGGCGATGGACGTCATCAGGGACGATGCTTTCGACGCCCTCTGCTTCCTTGATGACCGTCCCTTCGACTCCGAGGTGCCATTCATCTCGTCGGTGACGGGTGCCGAGACGGAGCGGCTGGACAGCGCCTACTGGTGGTCCAACATCCGTCAGGCGGTCCGCTTCGCCGCGGCGATGGAGACCGTCAAGCGCGACCATCGGCCCGACGTGGTGCTGGAGCTCGCGCCTCACTCGGCCCTACAGCCCATCGTCGCGCAGTGCCTGGAAGACGCCGTATCGCCGCCCGTTTCCATTCCGACGCTGATGCGGGACACCGATACCTGCCTCGGCTTTCATGAGGCCCTGGGCAACCTCTTCAAAACGGGCGTGTCTCTGGACTTCCCGGCGCAGTATCCGCGCCCCGACCCCATCGTCCATCTACTGCCGGGGCACCCGAGAGACGAGCAGAAGACCGTCGACGACAGGCTGGACGACGAGTTTTTCCTGAAACAAGGCGACTACGCGCACGGCCCGCTGGTCGGCCACCGGATCGCGAGCGACCACCTCCTGTTCGAAGCGCGGCTCTCCGAGGCGGCCTTTCCGTGGCTGGCGGAACACCGTGTCCATCACGCGTCGATCATGCCGGCCGCCGGCTATATCGAGCTGATATTGCAGGCACTCGGCGGCGTTCCGGTCCATTTCGACGTGCTCGAGTTCCTGCAGCCCTGTCCCATCCCGAGGACACCTGTCAGGCTGCAAACAGCCCTTTATCCGGTTCCCAATTCCGACGGTGAATTCACCTTCCAGATTTCGACGTTGCCTTACGAGGTTGATCCGAAGAGCGAGCTGCACTGCCGCGGAAGAGTGCGCCTGATCAGCACGCGACCCGAGCTGGACGCACCGGAAACCCTGTCGGACCTGGACACGTCGGGCTACGAACCTCTTCAGTATGCGGCCGACGACGAAATCTACGAGCGTTTCGAAGTGGTTCTCGGGGAAACCTTCCAGTACGGCCCCCACTTCAGGAACATTCGGAAGCTCAGGCGTGAGCGGGAGACCGGCCGGCTCCTGCTGGATGTCGGGGTCGACGAGACGCTATGGACGGGCGCAAGAGAAGAGGGATATGTCTCCTTTCCGCCCCTCCTCGACGGCGGGCTACAGTCGTTTCTTTACGACCTGATGCTCGGCGCCGATCGTTTTGCCATTCCCCTGCGGGCCGAGAACGTGACGTTCCTAGGCGCGCCGACGGTGCCGCGCCTCGTTTGCCAACTGACCTATCCCGGCGGCAAGCGCTACGAGGTCGATGACAAGGGTCAATACAATGTTCCCAACGGCGAGTGGGTTTCCGGCCGGTTGAACTTCTACGACGAGGCGACCGGTGCACTCAGCCTTCACGTCGAGAAGTACATCTCCTTCATCTCGTATCCCAGGCGAGTCGACCTGCCGCACAGCAAGCACCGTATCGCGTGGCAGCCGAAGTTCGTCGCCGATGGCCGCGCGATTGCGGAGCGGCTGCCCAAGGGCGAGATCGAACCATCGGCCCTGCTGGCCGCCCTGGAGCGGGCAGACGACACCGGCGGCGCCATGCGTGCCTGCCACGCACTGGAGTTCGCGGGCTCCAGGGAGCCGGAGCAGACGGTGCTTCAGACGTGCGTCGACCATCTATCGCGGGAGGAGGCGCAAAGCGAGTTCTGGCTCGTCGCCGACGATGAGGAGGGCGCGCGGACGTGCTTTGACGCCTTCCATGCGCAAGACGCCGCGCTGCGCTTCGACTGCCTCGATCCCGGCGCGCCGCAGGCATCCGCGCTCGATACCGGCCTGCTGCGCTCCGGTGCGGCGGAAGTCCTGTTCCTCCACCACGATGAGGATGCGTTTGCGCCAGAGGACTGGCGGCTCTGGCGGGAGGTGGCGGTTGCGGGTGGATTGGCGCTGGTTTCCCACGCGGACAGCGCGATCATCGAGCCCGGCGCGGGCTGGACCGCGCTGAGGACGGGCCGGCGCGCGACGCTGCTTCAGGCGCCGCCGAAGCGCACGGACGATAGGAGCGAGACGCCTCTGCCGGCTCCCCGCTGGGTGATGGGGGCGCCCGATAGCCTGGCGGGGGCCTGGGCAACCTTGCTCGACGATCCTGCGGTCTATCCGATCCCCTTCGACAGCCTCTCGTCAGGCGACATCTTTGAGGTCGAGACGTGGCCGCAGGCGACGGACGTGCAGGCGATCGATGTGTTCTGCGACTGGGATCCGGAGGACCCGACCGGCGAGCGGGCGGTCTCGCAATTCGTCGCCCTGATTCAGTCGCTGGTGCCCTACAGGATGGACCAGGCCAGTTGCCAATGCCGCATCACCGTGGCGACCCGCAAAGCGGTGTTCGAGGCGGAAGATGCGCGCGGGAGCGCGCTCTGGGGGGCGGTGCGCACCATGGCCATGGAGGTCGGCGAGGAGGCCCAGCTCGATTTCCGCCTGGTGGATCTGGGCGCCGCCGATGATCTCGAAACGCTGGCGTGGATCGCGCGTCACGACCTGCGCGAGCGGGAGCTTGCTGTGCACGAAGGCCAATTGTGGGCGCCGCGCGTCGTAAGCAATCGTGATCAGCACCCGCGCGTCCCTGCCGGCGAAGACCCGCCCTATCGGCTCTTCCTGGATAACGCGGGGCAGATCGCCGGCCTTAGGATGAAGACCTACGACCCGCCGCCGCTGGCCCCGCACGCCGTGGAGATCGACGTCGCCGCGTCGGCGCTCAACTTCCGCGACGTCATGGTGACGCTCGGGCTGCTTCCGGCACTGGCCTACGAGCGCTCGGCGCTGGGCCGCGAGGTCGGCATGGAGGCGAGCGGCGTGGTCCGCCGCGCCGGTACGGCTGTGGAAGAACTCGAGCCCGGCGATGAGGTGGTCTTCGTCGACGGCGGCTGTATCGCCAATCGCACGGTGGTGGGGCAGCACCGCGTGTTCCCCAAGCCTGCGGGCCTTAGCATGGAGGAAGCCGCGTCGTCGCTCTCGGTCTACGTCACCGCCTACTATTCCCTGATTCACCTGGCCCGGCTGCGCAAGGGCCAGCGCGTCCTGATCCACTCGGCCATGGGCGGCATCGGACAGGCAGCCATCGCGCTCGCGAACAACGTGGGCGCCGAGATCTACGCAACGGCGGGGAGCGAGAGCAAATGCAACCAGTTGCTCGCGCTGGGAGTCCGGGCGGCCTTCGATTCCCACAGCGAGGATTGGTACGACGGGCTGATGAAGGCGACCGGCGACCAGGGCGTCGATGTCGTGCTGAACTCGCTCGCCGGCCGCCACGTTGCGCTCTGCCTGCAGGCGCTGAGGGCGGGCGGCTGGCATTGCGAGATCGGCAAGGTCGACATCTATGCCGACAGCGCCCTCGGGCTCCGCGTCTTCCGCAAGAACCTGCGCTTCGCGGCCATCGATCTCGACCGCCTGATGGTGGACGACCCGCTGCTCTCGCGCGAGCTCTCCCAGGCCTGCCTCGACCTGCTCGATCGCGGCGTGGTGCCGCCGTTGCCGGTCACCGTCTTCTCCTATGGCAACTACGCGAAGGCGCTCCGCCTGATGACCTCAGGCCAGCATCAGGGGAAGCTGGTGCTGAAGGCGCCGCCGGCGTCCACCGCCCCGGACTTCCCGATCGATGACCGGCGGCCACTGCTGGACCCCGACGCGACCTATCTCGTGACCGGCGGCCTGGGCGGGTTCGGCCGGCGGCTCTTGCCCTATCTCGTGACGGCCGGCGCGCGCCATCTCACTCTGATGGACCGCGACCCCGAACGCCGTCGCAGCGAGTATTGGCTGCGTCACTCCACGACTCTCGCGGACGTGGGCGAAGGAGTCGAAATTGACCTGGTCCAGGGCGACGTTGCGATCGAGGCCGACGTGCGCCGCTGCGTCGCCAACGTGAAGAAGCCACTCAAGGGTGTGTTCCACCTCGCCGGCGCGCTGGACGACTGCCTGCTGGCGGATCTGACGGCGCAGTCCATCGCCCGGGTCTTCGCGCCCAAGGCCAACGGCGCGCTCCATCTCCACCGTGCCACCCAAGGGCTCGCCCTCGATCACTTCGTCATGGTGTCGTCGCTCTCGTCGGCGTTCGGCAATCCGGGTCAGATCAACTACGGCGCCGCCAACGCCTTCCTGGACGGCCTCGCCGCCTGCCGCCGCCGGCAAGGGCTACCGGCCCTCTCCTACAACCTGGCGGCGGTCGCGGATGCGGGCATGGCCGCGCGCAACCTCGGCCTGCTGCGATTGATGAAGGCCGCCGGCATTCCCCCGGTGAGCAGCTATTGCGCCATCGCCAACCTCGACTATGCGCTCCGCACAATGAGCGATAGCGACCACCTGATCACCGCGCTCTTCAAGCGCGTGCTCTGGAGCGTCGATTCCCCCGACTATATGCGATCCGGCCGCCTGATGAGCAATCAGGATGCGTTCGCGGTCGGCACCGACGAGCAGCTGACGGTGGACGGAGTCATGGCGCAGATCGCGGCCAAGGTCGCCGAGCTCTGCGGCCACGACGAAGGCGGTCTGGAAGAGCCCCTCTCCAGCTTCGGGCTCAACTCCATCTCCGTCGCTGAGTTGGGGGCATTCATCCAGAGCGAATTCAACTTCCAGGCGAGCGCGCTCGAGTTGATGACCACGGCCTCGTGCCAGTCGCTGGCGCACGCCATCGTCTTCGGTACAAAGAGCGACGAGGAGGCGGAAGCCGAGATGGACGGTGAAGACATCGACGATACGCCCCTCACGGCGCAGCGCCGCGTTCACCGCAGGCCCTCGGTGTTCGCCAGCCCGCCCGAAGACCACTTCCCGCAAGCGCCCTGTTCCGGAAAAGGCGCCGTGGGAGCCCTGGCCGCCGAGTAGCGCGATCCGGCGGCAGGGGAGCGGGCTTCGAATCGGCGCAGTGAGTATCAAGGCAAGGCAGCATGGCCGACGCATGCGTTGCTGACCGGGCGGTGCCGCCTCTTATCGGCGAATTGCCGCCCCAATGCCGCAAGGACGTGGACGCGCTGCGTCGCGTCGTTCACGAGACGCTCGCGCAGGGTGCCCCAGCTGCAGCGGTGTCCCCAAACGACTTTCAGGAGGTTTTTCTGACCGGCGCGACCGGTTTCGTAGGACGCTTCATGCTGCGCGAGCTCCTGCGGCAGAACGATCGGTTGATCGTGCACTGCCTGGTCCGTGCCGAGAGCGCCGAGCATGGGCTGGGGCGGATACGCGACGCACTGGAGTGCGCCGAGGTCTGGGAGGAGGAGTTCGCTCCGCGGCTGCGCGTGGTGCCCGGCGACGCCTGCGAGGAACGCTTCGGTCTAGGCGAGCCCGCGTTCGACGAGCTCTGCCGGCGGATCGACGCGGTCTACCATCTTGCCGCCAACGTGGGCCTGGTCCTGTCCTACGCCGATATTCGCGAGGAGAACACGCTCGGCCTTCGTTCCGTGCTTGAGCTCTGCTTGCGGACCCGCCTCAAGCATCTGTTTTACGGCTCCACCATGGGAATTTTCCCGGCGTATTTCTGTGATTTTGGTGGAGAGCACAGCCGCAGCCGCATCGACGATCAGATGCAGCCCGACCTCGCCGACATGAAAATGACCTTTCCGCTCGGCGCCATCGGGTATCCGTGGAGCAAGCTGGTGGCCGAGAGAGGTGTGCTGTTCGCGCAGGCGGCGGGCGTGCCGGTCGCGATCTTTCGCCTGCCGCAGATGGGGCTTTCCAGCACGGGGTATACGCAAGCGAACGACCTTCCAGCCCGCCTGTTTGCCGCCGCGACGCAACTGGGAAAGGCACCGCATGGCTTTTCCATACAAAGAAACGCCGAGCCGGTCGACACGGTCAGCGAAATCTGTACGGCGATCTCGCTCAACCCCAACCGCCGCTTCACCATCTACCATTGCTGCGATCCAGAGCCCCCTTACGAAGATCTAGAGGTCGCCGATCTAGGCTACTATTGGCAAAGCGTTCCCTACGCATCCTTCAGACGTTCGTGCCAGGCCCTCGGAGAGGAGTCTCCATTGCGCGGCCAGTGGGTGCTGATCGACCATTTCGCGCCCTACTGGTTCAGCGAGGACAAGGCCCAGCGCACGGCGATGGTCTGCGACCGCGCCATTCGGGCGGACTGCCCCCGCCCGATCAAGTGGCCGGCACTGCTGATACGCCATGCGCGTTCCTACGACTGGGTCAGGCGTCATCGGGAGGGATGGCCCTATCCGATTCCGCAGGGCCACCTGGACTTCGACGGTCTCATCGCTCAGGCAGAGCGCTTCGCCCAACGAATGGGCGTGCCCTTCGAGCCAACCTACCCTTCGTGGATGCGCGCCGGCCTCCAGCAACTCGTGGAGGCGCTGAAATCGCCGGAGGCCGGACTGCGGGACACGCGGCTCAGCCACATCATCTACGGACTGACCCGCGCACTCCGCAGCAATGCGGCGCTCGCCCGCGAACGGCGGCAGCACCCCGAGATCGAGCAGGAGCGGATCACGCGGCCGGTCTTCATCGTCGGCATCAACCGCACCGGCACGACTTTTCTGCATCGCCTGCTGTCGCGCGATCCGCGCTTCTGGGCGCTACGGCGTTACGAGTTGACCGAGCCGGTGCTGCCCACTGGCGAGTATGCCACCGTCGCAGGCACGGCCGACGATCCCCGCCGGGCCTACGCGAAAGAGCTGTTGGGCGCGACCAATGTCGTCGATACGCTCGCTGGACTCCACCGCACCGATATCGACGAGCCAGAGGAGGACTTGTGGATACTCTGGCTTACCTTCTCGACCTGGATATTTGCGACCGCGTATCACGTACCGGCCTATGGCCGTTGGCTCGCAGAAACCGGGTCACGCAATGCCTACGCGCATCACCGGCGCGTCATGCAGCACTTCACCTGGCAGCGGCGGCAACGGGAGTCGGAAGGAGAGCGGCACTGGCTGCTCAAGATGCCTTTTCATCTCATAGAATTGGAGGTGCTGCTGGAGACCTACCCGGATGCCGTCTTCATCCAGACCCATCGCGAGCCCGTCGAGGTTATGGGCTCGTGGAACAGTATAGTGGAGCGGATTCGAGGCTTTTCCACCGATCCGCGGCCTCCGCACGAGGCCGGCGCCGAGCAGTTGGCCTTCATGAGTGGCGTGCTGAACGGCGCGATGCAGTTCCGCGCCTCCAAACCCGCGCTCGAAGAACGCTGGGTCGACGTGCGCTATGTCGATCTGGTCGACGATCCGATGGCGGTCGTGAACGACATCTACGCGCGCCTCGGCTGGCCCCTGGAGGCGGCCTCCGCCCGCGCCATGCAGGAGTGGCTCACGCTCCAAGAGGAGCAACGCCGGCAAGAGCCGCGGCACGAGTATCAGTTGGAGGACTACGACCTCACGCCGGAGGGCGTGAACGAGGCATTCGCGCCCTATCGCGAGTTTGTCGCGGCGCTCGGCATCGTGTGACTCTGCCGCTACCGCTCAACTAACATGAGTAATGGACTACCTCACGTGACCGGGCCTGTGTGGGCAGGGGGCACATGACAGACCGTCTCGATCATGCTCCGGCCAACACTTCCGCCGCGGGATTTGCGACCGTGCGACCGCCGGAGGTGGCGGGCGCCTTCTACCCGGCCGATCCCGGCGCATGCGCCGATCTGGTGA
Organism: Alphaproteobacteria bacterium; assembly: GCA_965220745.1. Classification (GTDB taxonomy): domain Bacteria; phylum Pseudomonadota; class Alphaproteobacteria; order UBA828; family UBA828; genus WTGU01. The sequence goes on from CBDCQT010000010.1 coordinate 350,549, forward strand.
CGCGCTGCCTCGATGGCGCCCGACCGGCGCCACCGGGCGAGCCCAAGGTGATCGTGGTTCCTCACGCCGGCCACGTGTATTCCGGCCCCATCGCCGGCACCGCATACGCGCCCCTCGCGAAACGGAGCGACCGCATCACGCGCGTCGTGATGCTGGGGCCCGCGCATCGCGTGGGCTTCGCCGGCGTGGCGACCGCCGCCGCCCACGCCTGGGCCTCGCCGCTCGGCACCGTCCCGGTCGACTGGCCGGCGATGAAGCCCCTGCTTTCGCGGCCTGGCTTTCGCGTTGCCGATGCCGCTTTCGAGCGGGAGCACTGCCTGGAGGTGCAGCTCCCCTTCCTGCAGCGGGTACTGGATGATGTTGCGATCGTGCCGGTCCTCGTGGGCGACGCGAGCCAAGACGAAGTGGCTGAGATACTGAAGGCGCTCTGGGGTGGGCCGGAAACGCTGATCCTGATTTCCACGGACCTCTCGCACTTCCACGACTACGACGCGGCAAGACGGCTCGATGGCGAGACCACGAGACGGATCGAGCTCATGCAGCCGAAGGAGATCGACGGCGAGCGCGCCTGCGGCTACCGGGGGCTCGGCGGCGCGCTCAAGCGTGCACAGGAACTCGATCTGCGGGTCACGGCGCTGGATGTCCGCAATTCCGGAGACACGAGCGGGACCAAGGACCGCGTGGTGGGCTACGGCGCCTTCGCGATGGAATACGCCGAGTCCGCCCGGCTCTCGGACGACGACCGGGATCGGCTTCTCGACGCCGCGCGGGCCTCGCTCGCTTTCGGGGTGGAGAACGGCCAGCCGAAGGCCGCGACTCTCGACGCCGACCTGTCGCCGGCGCTCAGGGCGATGCGAGCCTCATTCATCACGCTCAGGGTCGCGGGCGAGCTCAGGGGCTGCTGCGGTACGATCGCCGCGCGAGAGCCGCTGCTGCTTGATGTCGCCGCCAACGCCTATAAGGCCGGCTTCGAAGACCCGCGCTTCGGTCCGATGACGGCGGCGGAGCTTGGCGGAATCGATGTCAGCATCTCGGTGCTTTCGACTCCGCGCCCGATCCGCTTCGCCGATGAGGCCGACCTACTGCGCCAGATCAGGCCGGACCACGATGGCCTAGTCCTGGAGGACGGCGACCACCGCGGCGTGTTCCTGCCCAGCGTCTGGGAGCGCTTTCCGGTCGCCGCACAGTTCGTTGACCAGCTCAAGCGCAAGGCCGAAGTCGCGCCCGACCACTGGTCTCAGAGCTTGCGCGTTTCCCGTTTCACCGCAGAAAGTTTTGGCGGGCCTTTCCGCGCGGGCTGAGGCCACTGCCAAGAACATCGATGGCGTGCAGAAACAGGGACGACCGCCTCCAAGCTATGGAGGCAGCCGTCCCCCCTCGCTGGGCCCGCGTTCTGTCCTGGGCCCGGTCCCTCGTGTTCGTCTACGTGTGGAGCCTGGAAGCGTTCGCGACCGGATAGGCCGACGCACGATCCTGTCGCGTTACGGTGTCCTGTCGCGCGAAGTACGGTCGATCATGTTGCCGTCTCCTCCGCTTGCCCCGCCCCTTTGTTCTGGGGCACGGACGACGAGATGCCTTCCTGCTCCACTCCTTGTGACCGGGCCGCTCTCGATGACGGCTCTCAGCCACGCGGTCGACAGTGCCTGGATGCCTTGATCCGGTCCAATACCGAATTCTCATGCAGGGCATAAGCACCCCTTATGCCCGAATGGCATTGATTTGACAGAGAATTGTACGAGCGCCGGTGTGCTGTCCCGCGCGTTGCGGCAAAGGCGGAGCGGACGCAGAATGGAATGGGCCGACACGGACCGTGCAAAGGGAGCGGAGAGCCTCTCATGGCAGGTGCAATGATCGATATTCCCGTCGCTGGTGGCGGCGCGTTCAGGGGCTATCTGACGGTGCCGGAGGCGGGCAGCGGGCCGGGCCTCCTGATCGAACAGGAAATTTTCGGGGTCAACGCGAGCCTGCGCGCGATCGCCGACCTTTACGCCGAGGAAGGCTATGTCTGCCTCGTGCCCGATCTCTTCTGGCGCATGGAGCCCGGCGTGGACCTCGGCTACAGCGAGGATGACTTCACCAAGGCCTTCGGCTTCTACCAGCGCTTCGACGTGGACCAGGGCGTCGCCGATATCGGTGCCGCGGTGGAGGCGCTGCGGGCGCGGCCGGAGTGCACGGGCCAAGTGGCTGCCATGGGCTTCTGCCTCGGTGGCAAGCTCGCCTACCTCACTGCGGCCCGCCACGATGTCGATGCGGCGGTCTCGTTCTACGGCGTCGGCATCGAGGAGGCGCTGGACGAATCAGGCGGCATCGGCTGCCCGATGCTCATGCACTTCGCGGGCGAGGACGCGTTCGTGCCGCAGACGGCGGTGGACGCCGTCACGGCCCATTTCGCGGACCGGCCGGAGGTGCGGATCCACGTCTATCCCGGTGTGGATCACGCCTTCTACAACCACGGCCGCAGCGAGGTTTACCACCGGCCGTCCGCGATGGTCGCCCATTCGCGCACCATCGCGCTGCTGCGGGGTGCGATCGGCCCTGGCTACGACCTCGAGAGGCTGTGGGATCGTCACCTCGATTACGAGTTCGCGACGCGGGACACCGGCAAGACCATGGCCACCATGGTGGCCGAGCCTTACGTCAACCACATCCCGACCATGACCGGGGGCACCGGCGCCGACGCGCTCAGCCGCTTCTATACCGAGCACTTCATCCCGAAGATGCCGAAGGACACGACGCTCACCCCGCTTTCGCGCACCGTAGGCGCCGACCGGGTGGTGGACGAGATGGTCTTCAGCTTCACCCACAACGAGGAGATCGACTGGATGCTTCCCGGCGTCGCTCCGACCGGCAAGAAGGTCAGCGTGCCGCTGGTCGCCATCGTGGCCTTCCGCGGCGACAGGCTCCACCACGAGCATATCTACTGGGATCAGGCCTCGGTGCTGGTGCAGATCGGCCTGCTGGAGCCGGGAGGGCTACCGGTCGGCGGGGTCGAGACCGCGCACAAGGCCGCCGACGAGACCCTGCCCTCCAACCGCCTGATTCCCGGCTGGGCCGACGACTAGAACGCCTGGGGCCGATGGCGATGCACGCTCGGGCCGGCGACGCATGAGCACGCTCGGCACGCCGCTGGAGCGGGTAGAAGATGCGGCGCTCCTCATGGGCCGCGGCCGCTACATCGACGACATGCCGGTGGCGCCCGGCACGGGCCACGCGGCCATCCTGCGCTCGCCCCACCCCCACGCGCGCCTCTTGAGCATCGACACGGAAGCCGCGCAAGCGCTGCCGGGCGTGCATGCGGTGGTCACGGGCGAGGACGCGCGCGTCTGGTCCACGCCCTTCATCGTCAGCGTGCGACAGCCGATGGAGCACTGGTGCATCGCCACCGACCGGGTGCGCTACGCCGGCGAGCCGGTCGCCATCGTCGTGGCCGAGGACCGCTACCGGGCGGAGGACGCGCTTGCTCTGATTAACGTGCTCTACGAGCCGCTTGACGCCGTCGTCGATCCCGAGGCCACGCTCAACAGCGACGCGCCGGTGCTGCACGAGAAGGTCGGCAGCAACCTCGTCAGCGAACGGTCGTTCCGCTACGGCGAGCCGGATGCGGCGTTTGAGGCGGCGGCGCACACGGTCGCGACCACGGTGCGCTATCCACGCAACTCCTGCACGCCCATCGAGTGCCTGGGTCTGATTGCCGCCTACGATCCCGGCGAGGACGCCTACGACGTGCTCTCCCACTTCCAGGGACCACTCACGCTGCACCCGGTCATGGCGCGGGCGCTCAAGGTGCCGGGGCCGCGGTTCCGGCTGCGCTCGGTGCCGGATTCAGGCGGCAGCTTCGGCATCAAGCAGGCGGTCTTCCCGCTCATCGTCGCGATGGCGCTCGCGGCACGGAAGGCCGCGCGACCGGTCAAGTGGATCGAGGACCGGCTGGAGCACCTGCTGGCGGCGACATCGGCGACCAACCGGATGACACGGATCGAGGCGGCGGTGGAGGCAGACGGGAGAATAACCGCGCTTCGCCTCGACCAACTGGAGGACTGCGGCGCCTACCTGCGCGCGCCCGAGCCCGCGACGCTCTACCGCAACCACGGCAACCTCACCGGCCCCTACTGCATCCCCCATCTCGCGGTGAACAACCGCGTGGTCGTGACCAACAAGACGCCCACGGGGCTCAACCGGGGTTTTGGGGGGCCGCAGCTCTACTACTCACTGGAGCGGCTGATGCAACGGGTGGCCGCAACCCTCGACCTCGACCCGCTGGAGGTCATCAGGCGCAATCTGGTGACGGCCGACGCCATGCCCTACCGCGCCGCCGCCGGCGCCGTGCTCGATGCCGGCGACTTTCCCGCCACCTTGGATCACGGCGCGCGCGAGGGAGCGCTCAACGCGCTGCGCACCAAGCGCGACGCGGCGCGGGCGGAGGGCCGGCTCTATGGCATCGGCTTCGCTGCCGCGGTGGAGTCCAGCATCTCCAACATGGGTTACATCACTACGGTGCTCAGCGCCGAAGAGCGCCGCAAGGCCGGGCCGAAGGACGGCGCCGTCTCCCACGCCACGGTCGCGGTAGACCCGCTCGGCGCCGTCACCGTGACCGCCGATTCGATCCCGCAAGGGCAGGGCCACCGCACGGTGCTGGCGCAGGTGGTGGGCGACGCGCTGGGCCTCGCGCCCGCCCAAGTTACGGTCGCACTGGAGCACGACACCCAGCGGGACCCCTGGTCCATCGCAGCCGGCAACTACTCGAGCCGCTTCTCGGGCGCGGTCGCAGGCGCCGCCCACCTCGCAGCGGTGCGGGTGCGCGAACGCCTCGCGCGGATCGCGAGCCAGCAGCTCAACGCCCGGCCTGAGGACGTGCGCTTCGAGCAGGGGCGCATCTTCGCCGCCGGTAATCCCGGCAACGATCTCGACTTCCGGCGGGTGGCGTCGCTGGTCCACTGGTCGCCTGGCAGTCTGCCCGACGGCGTGCCGCCGGCGCTGCGCGAGACCGCGTGCTGGACCCCGCCCCAGCTCACCCCGCCCGATGACGACGACCGGATCAACAACTCGGCGGCGTACAGCTTCATCTTCGATTTCTGCGGGGTCGAAGTGGACCGCGCAACCGGCGCCGTCGCCATCGACCGCTACGTCACCACCCACGATACCGGCCGGCGCCTCAACCCGGCGCTGGTGGATGGCCAGATTCGGGGCGCCTTCGCCCACGCCGTGGGCGCCGCGTTCTACGAGGAGCTCGCCTATTCCGAGGACGGCAGCTTCCTCTCCGGCACGCTCGCCGACTACCTGGTGCCGACCGCCTGCGAGGTGCCCAACCCGCAAATCCTGCACCGCGACATACCGACCCCGGCGACGCCATTGGGAGCGAAGGGCGTGGGCGAAGGCAACTGCATGACCACGCCCGTCTGCCTCGCCAACGCCGTGGCGGATGCATTGGGGGCCGAGAGCCTCGACCTGCCGCTCACGCCCGCCCGGATCGGCGACCTGATCCACGGGCCGGAGGACGCGCCTCCTTCGGCTCAAAGAGCGACGGAAAGGCAGCCTTCGACCGCCTCGTAGAGATTGCTCAGCAGTTCCTCGAAGGTCTCGCCTTGCGTCGCACAGCCGGGGATTGCGGGCACCTCGGCCCAATAGCCCCCCTCTTCCGCTTCATGCACGATCACCTTCAATTTCATGGCACGCTCCTCGCGGATACCGCCCTGCCGGCGGGCTCGGGGGATCGCGCCATGATACCAACGCGCCCCTGATCCGGGTATAGGGACGCCATGAAGCCTGCGCCCTTCGACTATCTGCGGCCCGTCGACGAGGAGGAGGCGCTGGAGGCCCTCGCCGAGGCAGGGGACGACGCGCGGCTGCTCGCGGGTGGCCAAACCCTGATGCCGATGCTCAACATGCGGCTGGTGGAGCCGGGAGTGCTCATCGACATCTCCCGGCTGGTGGGCCGCGCCGGGATCGAGGACGACGGGAACGTCATCGAGGTCGGCGCGGCGGTGACTCAGGCCGAGCTGGAGGCCTGGCCCGCGCTCGCCGAGCGCGCACCCCTGTTGGCCCAGGCGCTACCCCTGCTCGGCCATGTCCAGACCCGAAGCCGGGGCACGGTGTGCGGCTCCATCGCCTTCGCCGATCCCAGCGCGGAACTGCCGCTTTGCCTGGCTGTGCAGGGGGGCGACGTGGTGCTGCGCTCGCGTGCGGGCACGCGAACGCTGCCCGCCGCCGAGTTTCAGACCGGGATGCTGTCCACCGCCTGCCGAGAGGACGAGATGGTGGCGGCGGTGCGCTTCCCCACCGCCGAGCCGGGCGCGGGCTACGCCTTCACTGAATTCGCGCGTCGGCACGGGGACTTTGCCGTGGTCGCCATCGTCGCCATCGCGCGGGCGAACGGCATCAGGATCGGCGTCGGCGGCGTGGCCGAGCAACCGGTCGTCCAGGACTGGCCGCTCCTCGCCGGCGGTGCGCTCGACGACGCGCTCAACGCGCTAGCCTGGTCTCTGGACGCCGCCGACGATGTTCACGCCAGCGCCCGCTACCGGCGCGAGCTGGTGCGCCGCCTGGGCAAACAGACGATCGCCGCGGCGCTGGAGGCGCATCCATGAAGCGGCTCGACGCGGAGAGCCGCCATCGGGTCGGGCTCACCCTCAACGGCCGCGAGGCCCAGGGCTGGGCCGAGCCGCGCATGCTGCTGAGCGATTTTCTGCGTCACGAGCTCGGCGCCACCGGCACCCATGTCGGCTGCGAGCACGGGGTCTGCGGCGCCTGCACGGTGCGCCTCGACGGCGCCCCGGTGCGCGCCTGCCTGACGCTCGCGGTGCAGGCCGACGGCCGGCGCGTGGACACGGTGGAGGGTCTCGCCCCCAACGGTGAGCTGAACGACCTGCAGGCGGCGTTCCGCCGCCACCACGCGCTGCAATGCGGCTTCTGCACCGCCGGCATCCTGATGTCCCTCGACGCCTGGCTCGAAAGCCGGCCGGCGCCCGACGAAGGCGAAGTCCGGGCGCTGCTCAGCGGCCACCTCTGCCGTTGCACCGGCTATACCGGGATCGTCGCGGCCGCACTCGACGCTGCGGAGGCGCGGCAGCGCGGGAATGACTCATGACCGACCTGGGCCGCACGTTAATCGCGGCGGCGGAGCGGAACCCGCGTGCGCTCGCCGTCGTCGATGGCGCGCGGCGCTTCGATTACGCCGCGTGGCTCGATACGGCCGCGCGCCTCGCCGCGGGCCTCGGCGGCCTGGGGCTCGGGCGCGGCGACCGGCTCGCAGTCATCATGCAGAACCGGTGGCAGATGGCGGCACTGCACTGGGCCTGCCAGCTTGCGGGCGTTGTCGTGGTGCCGCTCAACTGGCGGAGCACCGCCGACGAGCTGGATTACTTTCTGGAGGATTCGGGCGCGGCAGCGCTGGCCTTCGACGAGTCCGCCGTCGATGCCGTCGCGGGTTCCACCCGCTCGGCCCAATTGCGCCGCATCGCGGCCGGAGATGCGCCCGGCGGCACGATCGATTTCGGTAAGCTGCCGACAGGGTCGGCGGAGGCCGCACCTGGAGCCGGCGAAGACGACCTCTCGCTCATGCTCTACACCTCCGGCACCACCGGGCGCGGCAAGGGCGTGCCACGCACGCACCGTGCCGAACGCGCGGCGGCGCTGGCCCACATCGCGCAGAACTGCTACCGCGCGGGCGAGCGCACCCTGGGCGTCATGCCGCTCTACCACACCATGGGCGTGCGCTCGCTGCTCGCGATGGTGCCCGTGGGCGGCGCCTTCGTCTGCCAGCATCGCTTCGACAGGGACGAGGCGCTCCGGCTGATCGAGGCCGAGCGGATCACCGCCCTCTATCTGGTGCCGACGCTCTACTTCGACCTGTTGGGGGCTCCGGGGTTTGACGGCGCCGATGTCTCCTCGGTGCGCAAGCTGGGGTTTGCCGGGGCACCGATGGCCGAAGGGCTGCTGCGCCGGGTCGAAAGCGCCTTCCGGCCCGAGCTCTTCGTCAATCACTACGGCTCCTCGGAGATCTACACTTTCACGATCGATCAGAACGCGGCGGCCAAGCCGGGCTCGGCGGGCAAGGCCGGCATCAACCAGCGCGTCCGCGTGGTGGAGATCGGCGCGGGCGATCCCGAGCGCACCGTGGCCGCCGGTGTCGAAGGCGAGGTGATCGCGAGCCTGGAGAGCGAGGAAGCCTTCGCCGGCTACTGGCAGCGGCCGGATGCAGACGCGCGGGCGCTGAGGCGGGGCTGGTATTTCACCGGCGATGTCGGCTATTGCGACGACGACGGCGATCTCTTCGTGACGGGCCGGGTCGACGACATGATCATCACCGGCGGCGAGAACGTGCTGCCCGCCGAGATCGAAAGCGTGCTCTCGGTCCACCCGGCGGTGGCGCAGGCGGCGGTGGCGGGGCTCGCGGACGAGCGCTGGGGGCAACAAGTCGCGGCCTTCGTTGTGCGCAGCGGCCCGGTGGACGCGGCGGCGCTCGACGCCCATTGCCGAGCGTCGACGCTGGCCGACTTCAAGCGGCCGCGCGCGTACGTTTTCGTCCGGGCGATCCCGAAATCGCCGGTGGGCAAGGTGCTGCGCCGCCTGCTGATCGCGGGCGAGTACGAGGAAGACGAAGACTGCGCGGCCAGGAGAAGCGCGTGACGACAACGGGTCCTTACGACGATCTCGACGGCTTCCGCGTGGAGGTGGACCGCGCGGCGGCGCGGGCCGACATCGTGCTCGACCGCCCGCCGCTCAACGTCGTGAGCATGCCGCAGCGGGACCAGCTTGCCGCCGTCTTCGCCGCGCTCGACGCCGATGGGGACGTTCGCGTGATCGTGCTCCGGGCGAGGGGCAAGCACTTCTCCAGCGGCGGCGACATCCCCGGCTTCATGACGCGCGCGCCCGAGCAGTTGGCGGTGCTGGCACGCAACGTGGCCGCGCCCGGGCGTTGCCGCCAGCCGGTGATCGCGGCGATCCACGGCTACTGCTTCGGCGTCGCCTTCGAGCTTTCGCTCGCCTGCGACTTCCGCATCGTCACGGAGACCGCGCTGCTCGGTCTGCCGGAGCAGCGCATCGGCATGATTCCGGGCTCCGGCGGCTCGGCCCGGCTCGCGCGGATGATCGGCATCGGGCGCACCAAGGACCTGGTGATGCGTGCAAGGCGGTTGCCGGGCCCGGAGGCGCACGCGTGGGGCATCGCGCTCGACTGCGTGCCCGCAGACCAGCTTGCGAACGCGACCGACGCCCTGGTGGAGGAGCTCAAGGCCTTCTCGCCGCTGGCCCAGCGCACCGCGAAGAAGCTCCTCAACGAGGCCGAGGACGCGCCGCTCAGCGTGACCATCGCCCTGGAAGGCGAAGCCTATGGTAGGCTGCGCTCATCGGCCGACTTCGCGGAAGGCGTGGCCTCCTTCACCGAAAAGCGCAAGCCGGTCTTCAAGGGAGAGTAGCGCTCGCATGGACGACGCTCCGCCCCCCGCAGCGCAGGATGCGGATACGGACGTATCGGAGGGTCCGGCCGCTCCCGCCCGCCTCGCGCGCTTTCACCTCGATCCGGTGGGGGGGATTGCGGGCGACATGTTCGCCGCGGCGGTGCTCGACGCCCGGCCGGCGTTGGCCGACGGTCTGCACGCGACGCTCGCCGCGCTCGAGCCGCCACCGTCGGTGGAGATCGCGATCGACCCGTACGGGGACGCAGCGCTCACCGGCATGCGCTTCCGGGTGACGGCGCCCGAAGACGAGGGCCACGGCCATGTGCGGCTGGCGGATGTACGCGCCCGGCTGAAGGCCGCCCGTATCGAACCCGCCGTGCGCAAGCGGGCGCTCGCGATCTTCACGCTGCTTGCCGAGGCCGAGGGCGCGGTGCACGGCGTGGAACCGGCGGAGGTCACCTTCCACGAGGTCGGCGCCTGGGACGCGACCGTCGATATCGTCGCGGCGGCGTTTCTGATCGAGGCGCTGGGTACCGCCCGCTGGTCCTGCGGCGCCATCCCGCTCGGCTCGGGCCGGGTGCGCTGCGCCCACGGCCTGCTGCCCGTACCGGCGCCTGCCGTGGTTCATCTTCTGCGGGGGCTGGCGACCCACGACGACGGCATCGAGGGCGAGCGGGTCACGCCCACCGGCGCGGCCATCCTGGCCCACCTTACGCCAGCCCAGGCGTCCGGGGAGCCGGAAACGCTGGTGGGTGTGGGCACCGGCTTCGGTAGCCGGACCCTGCCGGGCCTCAGCAACGTGCTGCGTGTGCTGGAGTTCGCGCCCGTCACGCCGGCCGAGGCGCAGGAACGGGTCGCGGTGCTGCGCTTCGAAATCGACGACCAGACGGCGGAGGATCTGGCGCTCGGCCTCGACCGCCTGCGGGCGCATCCCGGCGTGCTCGATGTCCTGCAATGGCCGGCTTACGGCAAGAAGGGCCGCCTGGTAGCTGCGATTCAGGTGCTCGCCGAGGCGGACGCGCTCGACGCCGCGCTTGCGGCGGTCTTCGACGAGACCACCACGCTCGGTGTGCGCTGGTCCAGGGTCGCCCGCAGCGCGCTTGCGCGGGACACGGCGACCCATGCCGACGCGCTCGGCACGGTCCGGGTGAAGCGTGCGCGCCGCCCGGCCGGCACCGTGACCGCTAAGGCGGAGCTCGCCGACCTCGCGGGCAGCGCGGGCCACGCGGTGCGCGAAGAGCGCAGGCGCGATGCAGAGGCGGCGGCGCTCGGGCGGGGCAAAAATGGCTGAGCCGGCGCACCTTGGTATCGACGCGGTGGGCGCGGTGCTCGACCGCATCGGCCGCGCGGCGGTCGCGGTCAGCGGCGGGGTGGACAGCATGACGCTGGCGTTAATGGCCGGGCGCCGTCTGGGCGCAGAGAGCGCGATGTTCCACGCGGTATCGCCTGCGGTGCCGCCAGAGGCGACCGAGCGGGTGCGCGCCTTCGCCGCGCGTGAGGGGTGGCGGCTCACGGTCCTCGATGCGGGCGAGTTCGACGACCCCGCCTACCGCGCAAACCCGGCCAACCGCTGCTTCTACTGCAAGACAAACCTCTACGGCGCGCTCGCCGCGCGGACCGACGCCACGCTGCTCTCGGGCACGAACCTGGACGATCTCGGCGACTGGCGGCCGGGGCTCAAGGCCGCCGAGGAGCACGGCGTGCGGCATCCCTTCGTCGAGGCGGGCATCGACAAGGCGGGGGTCCGCGCCATCGCGGCGGGCCTGGGCTTCGACGACTTGTCGCGGCTGCCGGCAGCGCCTTGTCTTTCCAGCCGCATCGAGACCGGGCTCCGCGTGGAGGCCGACGACCTCGCCTCGATCCACGCCGCCGAGCGCTACCTGGCACGGCAGCTGCGGCCGCTGGAACCCGAGACCGTGCGCTGCCGCAGGCGCAAGGCCGGCATCGTGATCGAGCTCGACGCGCCGACCCTCGATGCGCTGAGCGAGAGCCGCCGCGCTGCGCTCGGCGACACGGTCGCCGGCATGTTCGCCGCGGGCGATGAGGCCCAGCCGGTCAGCTTCGCGCCCTACCGGGTGGGCAGCGCCTTCCTGAGGCCCGCGCACCCGGCGTGAGCACGCCCTCCGCCATCACCCTCGATCTCGAACGCCGCGCGCGCATCGGCATCGAGGAGGCCGTGCTCTGTGCGGGCAAGACGCCGGAGCAGCTGGCGGACATCCTCGTGCGGGCGGAGCAGGCGGAGCGGAGCCTGCTGTTGACCCGTCTCGACGCGGCCCAGCGCGACACCTTGCCCGCCGCGCAGGCCGAGCGCATCGACTACGAGCCGCTGTCGCGCACCGGGGTCTTTGGCGCGGTCGCCGCACCTGCGGGCGAGACACGGGTCGCGATTGTCTCCGCCGGGACCTCGGACCAGCCGGTGTGCCGTGAGGCCGCCCGCACCCTCGCCTATCACGGCCATGCCTCGGCGGAGATCGGCGACGTGGGGGTCGCGGGTCTCTGGCGGCTGATGGACCGGATCGACGAGATCCGCGCCTTCCCCATCGTCATCGTGGTCGCCGGCATGGACGCGGCACTGCCCTCGGTGGTGGGCGGGCTGGTGCCGGGCCTGGTGATCGCGGTGCCGACGTCCACCGGCTACGGCGTCGCCGAGGGTGGGGCCACGGCGATGGCGGCCATGCTCGCCTCCTGCGCGCCGGGGGTGACGGTGGTCAATATCGACAACGGCTACGGCGCCGCCTGCGCCGCGCTGCGGGCGCTCCTGCTGCTATCGCCGCAAACTTAACCCACGAGCGCACGCGCGGCTGCGGTGCGCTCGTGCAGCCCGCGCAGCGCGGTCAGCTCGTCCTCAGTGGGCGTGGGGGTCTCGGACAGATCGTCAGCGACCTTGAGCGGCCAACCGGTGGCAGCCACCACATCGTCGAGCGCGACGCCCGGATGGGTGTGGGTGAGGACGAGCTCGCGGCTCTCGGGATGGGGTTCCAGCACGCCGAGGTCGGTGATGACCGTGCTGGGCCCGCGGCCGGGGAGGCCTGAGCGCTCGCGCCAGTCGCCGCCGGTCAGGTGGCCGGCCGAGGTCACGAACTCGACCTTCTCGACGAAGCCGCGCCGCGACTGGCGCATGATGACGAAGACCTCTCCGGCAAGCCCCGCGATCTCCGGCGCGCCGCCGGCGCCGGGAAGCCGCGTCCTGGGCTGCGCGTAATCGCCGATCACGGTCGTGTTGATGTTGCCGAAGCGGTCGATCTGCGCCGCGCCGAGGAAGCCCACGGTGATGCGCCCGCCCTGTAGCCAGTAGCGGAAGATTTCGGCGGTGGAGACCACGAAGTCGGCGGTCTCGGCGAGCTCGCTGTCGCCGATGGAGAGCGGCAGAACGGCGGGCTTCGCGCCGACGGTGCCGGACTCGTAGATCAGCACGGCGTCCGGCGCGTGGCTGACGCGGGCGAGGTTGGCGGCGGCGCTCGGCAGGCCGATGCCCACGAAGCACACGGTGCCGTTGTCTATGAGCCGCGCCGCGGCGACGGTCATCATCTCGTCGGCGGTGAAGGGTTGCTCGGTCATGGTCTCGGTCATGCGCGCCGTCATAGCCGGAACCACCCGCCCGATGGAAGGGTGAACCGGAGTGGGCGCGGCGCCGCCCTTGCCCGCACCCGGTCGTTACGATAGGGAGACGGCCGAGCGGCGAGAGCGGCGCGCCGCGCACGGGGGACGAGGGGCGGTGGCGCTGCTCACGGTCGAAAACCTGACCAAGATATTCACGGTCGGCAAGGACGAGGACCTGATCGCGGTCAACAACGTCTCGTTCACGCTGGAGCGTGGCGAGACGCTGGGCCTGGTCGGCGAGAGCGGCTCGGGCAAGACCACGGTCGGCCGTTGCGTGCTCCGGCTGATCGAGCCCACCGAGGGGCGCATCGCGCTCGGCGACCAGGAGATCAGCGAGCTCGACCCGGCGGGGCTCAGAGCGCTCCGGGCGCGGATGCAGCTGGTCTTCCAGGACCCTTTCGGCTCGCTTAATCCCAGACTCACCGTTTATCAAACCGTGGACGAGCCGCTGGCGCTGCACGGCGTGGGGCGGGCCGAGCGCAGACCCCGGGTCAGCGCGATGCTGGAGCGCGTGGGCCTCGGCCGCGAGGTCTTCACCTACTATCCGGCGGACCTCACCGCGAGTGAGCAACAGCGCGTGGGGATCGCGCGGGCGCTGGTCACGGAGCCCGAGTTCGTGGTGCTCGACGAGCCCACCTCCATGCTCGACCCCTCGGCGCGGGCCGAGATTCTGGACCTGCTCAAGGCGATCCAGAACGAGACCGAGACCGCCTACATTTTCATCTCACACGACCTGACCTCGGTCGCGAAGATCAGCCATCGCATTGCGATCATGTACCTCGGCCACATCGTCGAGCATGCGCCAACCGAGATCATCATGGAGAGCCAGCGCCATCCCTATAGCCGTGCCCTGCTCTCCGCCGTCCTGTTCCCGGACCCGCACCGCCGGCCGGACCCCTACGTGATCGAGGGCGAGATCCCGACTGCGATCAACCCGAAGCCCGAGTGCCCGCTCTACGGCCGCTGCCCGATCCGCGAAGACGCCTGCCGCGACGCGGTGCCGCCGCTGGTGGAGGTGGAGGCGGTGCACTACTCCGCCTGCCGGCGCTGGGACGACGTGGCGGCCTCGATGGCGGACGCGCGCGGTGCTGCGTAGCGCATGGCCGGGTCTGATCCGCGGGCCTGGCGTCGGAATGCGCTCTCGGCAAAATTTGAACGAGCGCTTGTTTCAATTTTCTTCTAATATCCGGCCGCGTGCCGCGACGCGCGCACCCGCGCGCGCGGGCCGACCCTGCGGCGCAGAGGGAGACTGAGGAGAGACGACATGACCTTGGGTGACATCACAAGACGCGGCCTCGCGGTCGCGGCCACGGCAGCGCTCGCCGCGCTGGTGGCAGCGGCGCCGCCGAAGCCGGCCGCCGCCAATCAGGACACGATGGTGATCGCCATCGGCGCCCTGCCGCAGGGCATCGACCTCGACAAGCATGTGAGCCCGCAGACCTGGAGCATGGGCGCGCAGGTGTTCGAGGACGGGATGAATTGGGAGTCGATCGACTTCCCCTTCTCGACCGGCGACGCCTGGGACCCCTCCACCATTCCGGGCTTCATGTATCCCGACTACATGGGCCAGAAGACCTTGGTGCCGGGCATCATCGAGAAGTGCGAGATGGAGCCGGACGGCCTGCGCGCCGTCTATCACCTGCGCAAGGGCGTGATCTCGCCCTGGGGCAACGAGTTCACCGCCGACGACGTGCTGTGGCGGATCGAGCGCGGCAAGGCCACGCAGGCGATCAACAACTTCCTCGAGTTCCTGCTCAGCATGCCGGGTCAGACCATCGACCCGCCGGAGAGCGGCGGCTACACGAAGATCGACGATTATACCGTCGAGCTCACTTCGTCCCGGCCCATGCCGCTCGCCTGCAAGGGGCTGACCAACTACTACAACGCCTGGCTCGACAGCACCGAGATCATGAGCCACGCCACGGAGGAGGACCCCTGGGGCGACAAGTGGGTGGCGACCAACGGCGGCGGCTTCGGCGGCTACCGGGTGACCGAATGGACCGCCGGCAAGCGGGTCGTCATGGAGGCCAACGAGAACTACTGGCGCGGTGCGCCGGAGATCAAGCGCATCATCTATCTGGTGGTGCCGGAATCGGCCAACCGCGTCGCACTGCTCAAGCAGGGCAAGGTGCACATGGCCGAGGGACTGTCGCCGGACGAGATCGTGGCGCTCGCTGACGATCCGAACGCGCGCGGCGTTGCGGTACGCGGCAACCAATCCATGTGGATGATGATCAACAACACGCTGCCGCCCTACGACAACGTGAAGGTGCGCCAGGCGATGAATCACCTCATCAACCAGGAGGCGATCATCCGCGACATCTACCACGGCATGATGAACGCGTGGCAGGGCGTGATGCCGAGCACCTATCCGGGCTACGAGCAGCACATGAAGTACGACTTCAACCCGGAGAAGGCCAAGGCGCTGCTGGCCGAGGCGGGCTATCCCGACGGTTTCGACGCCGAGCTCTCGTTCGACGCGGCCGTGGCGGCGATGGAATCGATCGGCGTCCTGTTGCAGAGCGACTTCAAGAAGGCCGGCATCAACCTCTCGCTGAGGAAGCTGCCGACCGCTGCGAACTCGGACAACGTGATGAGCAAGCAGGGCTCGCTCGCGCTCTGGACGGACATGCCGATTCAACCCGACATCAACTACGCGCTGAAGCTGGTGTGGCCGACCAACGCGCTGGTCAACTACCACAACTTCTCCGACCCGCTGGTCGACCAGGTGCTGCAGGACGGCCAGGGCGTGGTGGATGCGGAGGCGCGCATCTCGGCGCACGCCGGTATCCAGGAGCATATCCACGACCAGGCCCCGCTGGGCTGGATCGGCGAGCACTATTTCGCCGTCGGCCTCTCGCGCAAGGTCAGCAACTTCCGCTGGTACACGACTCAGTACTACCACGTGGCGGAAATGAGCATCGCCGACTGATGGGGCTGCTGTAGAGCGTCCCTCGGGACGAGCGCCGATGAAGGCGCCCGGCCGGGGCGGCGGGTTCCCCCCGCCGCCCCGGCTTTCGTACCGGCCCGTAGTCCCGGCGGCGCGTGACGCGTCTGCCGGGCGCAGCGGCGCGGGCTAGGCAGGCGCGGCCATGCGGCTCGCACTCTATATCGGGCGCCGCTTTCTCTTCCTGATTCCCCAGGTCTTTCTGATCTCGTTCATCACCTTCGTGCTGGTGCGCTTGCTGCCGGGCGATCCGGCGCGCCTTTCGCTTGGGCCGCTCGCGCCCGAATCCTCGGTCGAGGCGCTGCGTGCCAAGATGTACCTGGACCGGCCGATCCCCGAGCAATACCTGATCTGGCTGGAGAACGCCTTTCAGGGCGATCTCGGCGAGTCCTGGGTCAACAACACCGAGGTGATTGACGATCTAGTTCACCGCATACCGGTGACCCTGGAGCTCATCTTCCTCGCGCTGCTCGTCGTCTTCGTGGTGCTGGTTCCGCTCGCGATCATCACCGCGAGCCGCACCCGAAACTGGATCGTGCGGATATTCCAGAACCTTACCTTCGGCTACGGCATGCTGGCCGGCGCGCTGCCGGACTTCCTGCTCGGCCTGGTGCTGATCTTCTTCCTGTTCGCCGGTGCCGCGGGGCTGATGCCGGCGGAGATCCTGCCGGGCCCGGAGGGGCGGCTCGGCATCCTCGACTTCGAGCCGCCCTTCGTGACCGGCTCGATCCTGATCGACTCCTTGATCGCGGGCGACATGGAGATTTTCTGGTCGGGCTTCATGCACCTGATCATGCCGGTCTTCACGCTGGCCTTCGTCTATGGCGCGCCGATCTTCAAGATGCTGCGCAGCCAGATGGAAGGCGCGCTCAAGGCCGACTACACGACCTACGCGGAGGCCGTGGGTCTCGCGCCCCGGATCGTGCTCACGCGCGCCGCCCGTGTCGCCGCCGGCCCGACGCTGGTGATTACGGGCGTGGTGGTGATGTTCCTGCTGGGCGGCGCGGTCCTGGTCGAGCGGGTGTTCAACTACGTCGGGCTCGGCCAGTACGCGATCAACGGCATCGTCACCGCCGACTACGCGCCGATCCAGGGCTTCGTCTGCTTCGCCGCGATCTTCACGATGCTGGTCTATCTCGCCGTGGACCTGATCCACTTCGCGATGGACCCCCGCATCAAGATCGGCGGAACCCAGGCCTAGAGGCCGCGCGGGATGGTCTGGCTCCGCATCAAGCGCACGCTCCTGGCGCTGCCGAAATGGCAGCTCGCCGTGCTGGCGATGTTCTTTGGGTGGATCTTCCTCACCATCTTCGGCCCCTATCTCGCGCCCTTCCCCACCGAGGTCGCCGAGCCCACCACCCGCCTGCTGCCGCCCAGCGGCACGTACCCGTTCGGCACCGACGAGAACGGGATCGACATCTTCTCTCGCGTGCTGGCTGCACCCCGCACCGATGTGGTGATCGGCGTGGTCGCAACCGCGCTCTCAGTCGTGATCGGCACGCCGCTCGGCGTCATCGTCGCGCTTTACGAGAGTCGGGGCGGCGCGGGCTCCACCGCCTTCGCCGAGACCTTCATGCGGCTGCTGGAGGTGATCCAGTCCTTCCCCGTGTTCGTCTTCGCGATGGTGCTGGTGGCGGTCTTCGGCGGCAGCGTCACCAACATCATCATCGCCATCGCCTTCGTTAACACGCCCGTGTTCGTGCGCATCGTGCGCTCCGACGTGCTCTCTCTGGTGCAGCGCCCCTTCTCCGAGGCGGCACGCGCCGTCGGCAACCGCGAGGTGCGCATCGGCTTCCGTCACGTGCTGCCCAACGCGCTGCCGACGGTGATCGTGCAGGTCTCGGTCACGGTTGGCTTCGCCATCCTGCTCACGGCGGGGCTCAGCTTCGTCGGTGCCGGGGTCAAGCCGCCGACACCGGAGCTCGGCGCGATGATCGCCTCCGGCGCCAAGTACCTGGAGATCGGCCAATGGTGGGCCGCGTTCTTCCCCGGTATCGCGCTCGGGCTGATCGTCTTCTCCTTCGGCATCTTCGGCGAGATCATGACCCAGGTGATGGAGCCGCGCGCGGTGAGGCGGGAGACCGACCGCCGCCGCGAGCACGCGCTGGAGACAGGCGGCGACGAGCCCGAGGTGCCCGACGCCCCCACCGTCACCCTCTCGCATATGAGCGAGCCGGTGCTCGCGGTGGAGCATCTGGGCGTCGTCGCCGTCGACTCGCGCCAGCCGCTGCTAAGCGAGATCCATCTCGCGCTCGAGGCCGGCCACAGCATGGGGATCGTGGGCGAGTCCGGCTCGGGCAAGTCGGTGCTGGTGAAGGCGCTGCTGCAGCTGCTGCCGCCGGAGTTGGCCGTCACCTCAGGCTCGGTGCGCTACCTCGATCACGACCTGCTGACGATGAGCAAGGGCTCGATGCGGGCGATGCGCACGACGCAGATCGCGGCGATCCTGCCGAACGCGAAGTCGCAGCTGAACCCGCTCACCAACGTCGGCGACATGCTGCGCAGCGCGTTGCAGGCGCACGAGAAGATCAGCGCGAAGGAGGCCGAGGTCCGCTCGATCCAGTTGCTGGAGATGGTGGGCATCGTCGATCCGGCGCAGCGGCTGAGCGCCTTCCCCCACGAGCTGAGCGGCGGCATGGCCCAGCGGGTGTGCCTCGCCATGGCGCTGATGTACCACCCCAAGCTGCTCATCGCGGACGAGCCGACGGCCGGGCTCGACGTGACGATCCAGCGCCAGGTGCTCGACCTCACCCGCACGCTCGCCGAGGACGCCGGCACCGCACGCCTGCTCATCACGGGCGACCTCGGGATCGCCGCGCACTACTGCGACACGGTGGCGGTGATGCAGGCGGGCAGAATCGTCGAGATCGACGAGACCGAGCGCCTGTTCGACGCGCCGCGTCATCCCTATACCCAGCACCTGCTGGACTGCGTCCGGGTATAGTCCGGCGGGCGCAACAGCGAGACGACAAGCGAAGCGCACGGGACGACCATGACACGACATGTGGAGATTGCCGGCGGCGGCTTCACCGGCCTCGCCCTGGGCACAGCGCTCGCGCAAGCAGGCTGGACGGCGCGGGTGCACGAGCGCACGGAGGAGATCCGCGCCTTCGGCGCCGGCATCTGGATCTGGGACAACGGCGTGCGGGTGCTCAAGGCCATCGGCGCGGCGGACGCAGCGCTGGAGGGCTGCACCGAGGCGCCGACCTACATCAGCCGCGACGCCAAGGGCCGCTACATCGACGAGGTCCCTTTCGCACCGATCACCAGCACCGATCGCTCACGCATGTTCTGCATCACGCGCCAGCAGCTCCTGGCTGCGATCCTGGGCGCAGCCCAGCGCGCGGGCGTCGAGATCATCACCAGCTCGCAGGCGACGGGTGCGCGGCACGAGGGCGTGCTCATCACCGAGGGCGGGCGAGAGTGGCCGGCGGACCTGGTCATCGGCGCGGACGGGATCAACTCGAACGTGCGGGACTCGCTGGGCCTGCTGAAGAGCCGCAAGCCTCATGTGGACGGCGCCATCCGCGTGCTCGTACCCCACGAGCCGGGCTACGCCGACACCGAGGAAGGCCGCACCATCCGCGAGTGGTGGAACGGCTATCGCCGGGTGCTCTACACGCCGTGCAACCGCGAGGTGTTCTACTTCTGCTTCACTATGCTCGCGCGGGATAAGGAGGCGGCCCAGATTCCCCTGCCGCGGGCGGTCTGGTCCGAGGCCTTCCCGCACATCGCATCAATGATCAGCCGGGTACCGGACGAGGGCCGCTACGACCGCTTCGAGACCATCAAGCTCAACGCCTGGAGCAAGGGCCGGGTGGCGATCGTGGGCGATTCGGCCCATGCCATGTCGCCGGGGCTCGGCCAGGGCTGTGGCACGGCGATCTCGAACGCCCTCTCGCTCGCCAACATGCTCCGCGAATCCGACGACATCGAGCGGGTGCTCGCGCGCTGGGAGGCACGGCAGCGGCCGATCTCCGAGCACACGCAGCTCTGGTCCACGATCACCTGGCCGCTCACGCTCTGGCCCCACTGGGCGGCGAAGCTTTATTTCAACATGCCGATTCTGCATCCCTGGGTGCTGAAGCAGCGGCGTAAGCCATCGGAGTTCCACGCCTACGGCACCGAGGACCAGGTGCGCTGGATGCCGCCGCACATGCGCACAGAGGCCGAGGCAGCCGCGTAGGACGCGCGCGGCGCGGGCAGAGCATGACGCGACACGCGGAGATCGCGGGCGGCGGCTTCACCGGGCTCGTCATGGGCGCTGCGCTCGCCCAGGCGGGCTGGACCGTGCGCGTCCACGAACGCACGGAGGAGATCCGCGCCTTCGGCGCCGGCATCTGGATCTGGGACAACGGCGTCCGCGTGCTGAAGGCCATCGGCGCGGCCGACGAGGCGCTCGACGGCTGCACCGAGGCGCCGACCTACATCAGCTGGGACGCCAAGGGCCGCTACATCGACGAGGTCCCTTTTGCGCCCATCACCAGCACCGATCGCTCACGCATGTTCTGCATCACCCGCCAGCAACTCCTGAGCGCGATCCTGGGCGCGGCGGAGCGGGCCGGGGTCGAGATTGTCACCGGCTCGACCGCGACCAGCGCGCGGCCCGAAGGTGTGCTGATCACCGAGGATGGCCGCGATTGGCCGGCGGACCTTGTGATCGGTGCGGACGGCATCAACTCCAAGGTACGGGACTCGCTGGGCCTCCTGAAGAGCCGCAAGCCCCATGTGGACGGCGCCATCCGGGTGCTCGTACCGCACGAGCCGGGTTACGCCGACACCGAAGAGGGCCGCACCATCCGCGAGTGGTGGAACGGCTACCGCCGGGTGCTCTACACGCCGTGCACGCGAGAGGTCTTCTATCTGGCGTTCATCATGCTCGCGCGCGATTCCGAGGCATCACGGCTGCCCTTGCCGAAGAAGCTCTGGACCGAGGCCTTCCCGCACCTCGAATCGATGATCGACCGGGTGCCGGACGAGGGACGCTACGACCGCTTCGAGACGATCAAGCTCAAGGCCTGGAGCAGGGGCCGGGTGGCGATCGTGGGCGATTCCGCACACGCCATGTCGCCAGGGTTAGGCCAGGGCTGCGGCACGGCGATCTCGAACGCCCTTTCGCTCGCCAACATGCTGCAGGAATCCGACGACATCGGGCGGGTACTCGCGCGCTGGGAGGCGCGGCAGCGGCCGATCTCCGAGCACACGCAGCTCTGGTCGACGATCACCTGGCCACTCATCCTTTGGCCCCACTGGGCGGCGCGCTTCTACTACAACATGCCGATCCTGCACCCCTGGATGCTAAAGCAGCGCCGCAAGCCGTCGGAGTTCTTCGCTTACGGCACCGAAACGCAGGTGCGCTGGATGCCGCCCTACCTGCGCAAAGAGGCCGAAACGGCGGCGTAAGGAGCGCGGCGCGCAATTCAGTAGGGTCGTATCCGCTTGCGTCGTGTAGCGCTACACGTTACAGTATTCCCGTGAGGATCAGGCACAAGGGCCTGCGCGCGTTGCACCAACGGGACGACCCGGCGCGGCTGCCCGCGAACCTGGTCCCCCGGCTTCGGCGCATTCTGTTCCGGCTGCAAGAGGCATCCCATCCGCGCAGCGCCGATGCCCCCGGCTTCCGCTTGCATCCGCTCATGGGCGACCGGGCGGGCCAATGGAGCGTGCGCGTCACCGGCAATTTGCGGGTGGTGTTTCGCTTCGAGGACGGCGAAGCCGTCGATGTCGACTTGATCGACTACCACTGATCGGAAGGAGCAACGGCTCATGAGCGACGACAATAGCGATCGTGTGGGGTCCATGCTGAACCCGCCGCACTTGGGCGAATTGATCCGCGAGAGCATGGACGAGGTCGGCTGGAACGTCACCGAGACCGCGAGCCGCCTGGGCTGCGAGCGCGGCACGTTGTCGCGGCTGCTCAACGGCAAGGCCGGCCTATCGGCCGCCATGGCGCTGGCCCTGGAAGACATCGGCTGGGGCACCGCCGAGCACTGGATGCGGATGCAGGCGAGCTACGAGCTGGCGCAAGCGCGACGGGAGCGGGCATCCGCGATTCATAGCGCTACGAGTGGAGCCGCCTGACTCCGCCGCGCGCCAGGGAGCAAGCGTCAGGCGCGGCGGCGGGCACGGTCGACGCAGGCCAATGCAGCCATGTCGAGGATGGCGTCGGTATCGATCCGGTGCTTGGCGTAGAGCGCCGGGATATCGCCGGATTCGCCGAAGCCCGTGACACCGAGCGGATAGGCGCGGTGGCCGGCGACGGTGCCGAGCCAGGAGAGTGCGGCCGGGTGGCCGTCCAGCACGGTGACGAGCGCCGCGTCGGGCGGCAGCCGGCGGAGCAGGGTCTCGGCGTGGGTCGCGGGCGCCGCCTCGCCCCGCGCGCGGACTTGGGTCGCGTCCATCAAGTCGCCGTAGAGACGGTCGGCCGACGTGACGGCGAGCAGGCCGATGCCCGGTATCTCATCGGCCAGCGCCGCATGGGCCTCCTGCGCCTCGGGCGCGATGGCGCCGGAAAAGACCAGCGCCAGCGGGGCGTCCGGCGCCGGTTCCGTCAGCCAGTAGCCGCCGGCCAGGATGTCGTGCCGGAGCGCCGCGTCGATCGCGCGCTCGGGCTGCTCGATGGTGCGGGTGGAGAGGCGGCAGTAGAGGGCGCCGCCGTCCGGCTCCTGCAGGTGGCCGAAGCCCCACAACATGATCTCGGCGACCTCGTCGGCGAAGGCCGGCTCGAAGGAGATGAGCCCAGGCTGGCCCATGCCGAGCAGCGGCGTGCCGACCGATTGATGTGCGCCACCCTCGGGCGCGAGCGTAATGCCCGACGGCGTGCCCGCCAGCATGAAGCGCGCATCCTGATAGCAGGCGTAGGTCAGCGCATCGAGGCCGCGCGCGATGAAGGGATCGTACACCGTGCCCACCGGCAGCAGCCGGGCGCCAAAGAAGTCGTCGCTAAGCCCGAGAGCGGAGAGCAGGAGGAAGAGGTTGTTCTCCGCGATTCCGAGCTCGATGTGCTGGCCGTTCCGGCTGAGCGACCACTTCTGCATCGAGACCACCTTCTCGGAGCGGAAGACGTCCTCGCGGTCGGCGCGGTCGAAGATGCCGCGCTGGTTCACCCAGCCGCCGAGGTTGGTGGAGACCGTGACATCGGGCGAGGTGGTGACGATGCGCTGGGCGAGCGGGCTCTCGCCCTTGCCGAGCTCGTTCAGAATGCGGCCGAAGGCCTCCTGCGTGGACATGCGGGGGCCGGGGCGGAAGGGCAGCGCGTCGGGCAGCGGCACGGCCGGCGCCGAATGCCGGCCCGGCTTCCGGTTGAAGGGGACCGCACCGATGAACTGCTCCAGGGTCTCCTCGTCGAGCCCGAGGCCGGCGAAGCGGGACCACTCGGAGCCTTCGTCCACGTGCATCGAGGCCCGGAAGTCGGCCATCTGCTCTTCGTTCATGATGCCGGCGTGATTGTCCTTGTGGCCGGCGAAGGGCAACCCGAAGCCCTTGATCGTGTACGCGATGAAGCAGTGGGGAACGTCGGAATCGACCTCGCGCAACGCCTCCAGCACCGCCTCCATGTCGTGGCCCGCGAGGTTGGTCATCAGGTCTTGCAGGCCGTCGTCGTTGTAGTCCGCGAGCAACGCCTTCATGCCGGCAACGTGGCCGATGTCCTGGGTGAGCCGTTCGCGCCAAGCCGCGCCGCCCTTGAAGGTGAGCGCGCAGTAGAGCTCGTTGGGGCAGTCGTCGATCCACTGCCGGATCGCCTCGCCGCCGGGCTTCGCGAAGGCGGCCTGCTGGCGACGGCCGTACTTCAGGATCACCACCTGCCAGCCGACCGCCTGGAAGAAGTCCTTGATCTTCTGGAACAGGCGGTCGGAGACCACACGGTCGAGGCTCTGGCGGTTATAGTCGATGATCCACCAGAGGTTTCGGACGTCGTGCTTCCAGCCCTCCAGCAGCGCCTCGAAGACGTTGCCCTCGTCGAGCTCGGCATCGCCCATGACGGCGATCATGCGGCCGGGCGGACGCTGGTCGGGCGCGAGCTTGTGGAAGTGCACGTAGTCCTGGACCATGGAGGCGAACAACGTCATGCCGACCCCGAGCCCGACCGAGCCCGTGGAGATGTCGACGTCGTCGCTGTCCTTGGTGCGCGACGGGTAGCTCTGGGCGCCGCCGAGGGCCCGGAAATCTTCGAGCTTCGCGCGGGTCTGATTGCCGAAGAGGTACTGGATCGCGTGGAACACCGGGCTTGCGTGGGGCTTCACGGCGACCCGGTCGTTCGGCCCGAGCACGTCGAAGTAAAGCGCCGTCATCAGCGTTGCGACCGAGGCGCACGAGGCTTGGTGGCCACCCACCTTGAGCCCGTCGCGCGCGGGGCGCAGGTGGTTCGCGTTGTGGACCATCCACGACGACAGCCACAGCACCTTGCGCTCAAGCGCGTTGAGGCAGGCGAGCGTCTCCGGCGCGACGGCCGGCCTGTTCACGAGCTGGCTCATAGGGCCTCCCCTGCGCCAAGTCTACCGCAGACGCGCCGTTGCGGCCATCGCGGCGCCAAAGCATTGATTCAATGAGTAGATCACAACGAGACGAGGAGGCGCGGGAGGCCGCCGCCATCACGCTCGCGGAGTACGACCGCATGGCGGAGGCCTATCGCCACGGCACCGCCGATCACGACGTGAGCCAGAACATCGCGGCCCTGCTCGACGCCATCGAGGGTACGCCGCCTTACGCGATCCTCGATCTCGGCTGCGGGCCGGGCCGCGACCTGCTGGCCTTCACCGAACTCGGGCACGACGCCACCGGCCTGGACGGCGCGGCGGAGCTGGTCGCGCTGGCGCGTGCCGAAACCGACTGCACGGTGCTGCTCCAGGACTTTCTCGCGCTCGACCTGCCGGCAGCGCAGTTCGACGGGATCTTCGCCAACGCCTCGCTCTTCCACGTGCCGAGCAGCCAGATCGCGCGCGTGCTTGGCGAGCTTGCGGCAGCGCTGAAGCCCGGGGGCGTGCTCTTCTGCTCCAATCCGCGCGGGGATAACCAGGAAGGCTGGGTCGGCGGGCGCTACGGCTGCTTCTGGGACCTCGCGACCTGGCGCGCCCTCGTCACCGGCGCAGGCTTCGCCGAGCTGCACCACTACTACCGACCGCCCGGCCGCCCGCGCCATGAGCAGCCCTGGCTCGCCACCGTCTGGCGCAAGGGCTAGAACCAGTTCCGGAGAGGCGAGATCAGGCCCCCGCCGCCGACGTCCGGGCGCGACCGGACTAAACAAGCTGCTCAAGCTCTAGCGCTTCGCACACTGTCTTCGGCACACGGTAATCCCACGCCTGTTCGTCATCATTCCATCTGTACTCGAAGAACGTGAGGTTCTTGTCGTAGCCCTTTGTCTTCGTGAGGCGTCGGCCAAATGCCCCCAACAGGCCTGCAAACTGCGCGGGCTTGTAGCCTGTGATGACGTGCAGTTCCGCCCGTGTGAGCCAGCCTGGGTGTGCCTCGTAAAGCGCAATCAGTGCATTCTTCATCGGCGAGGAAAGCCCTAGACGGGTCAAGGCAAGCCGAGCAAACCGAGTAGTGACCACAGTCGAGTCGCTCTCGGCTGGCTCAGAAGCGGTCTCCGATGGGACGTCTTCATCGGTGAGTTCGACAGCCGTGATCCGCAGGTCTGTGGCCTCAGACAGTGCCTGCAGTATGCCGCTGATCTCCGTCGAAGTGCCTTCCACCCGAATGTGCATTTCCATCATCATGTCTCCTTATTTCTATCCACGTGCCTCGTGGCGTGTTAGTTATCTTACATTATTTTACGTTTTCTAAATGTCAAGTTGAATCTTGCACGCAGGTGATCGGCAAGGTGCTGATCGACGTGGAGGCTGGACTGCCCTGACCGGAATTCTCACCCCGGACCATGGTGCGGTACACGGCGCGGGCGAGCGGTGCAGAATGCCGGCATGAGATGTGCGATCCATTGGCGGTTCCATTCGGACGGCCGAGGTGGTGCGAGCCTTCCGCCGACGCCGCCATTCGCGCTTCGGACGGGCCCGGTTCACCCCCAAGGTGGTCCGCCATAAGCCAGGGTGGACCGCCGGTTTCGGGCCACTTTGGACCGGAATGGGCCGGATTGGGCCGGAATAGGCCGCCATAAAATTGTTTCGCCCTGTCCGCGCCGGTGCGGCGGCGCTCTCCGGTGGCCGGAGGGCGCGGCGAGGCTTTACAATGAGGCGATCCAATAGACCGGCGGACGACGGACCATGATCTTTCGCCAGCTCTATCACATGGCCTCGGGCACCTATACCTACCTGCTGGGCGGGCGCACGGGCGGAGAGGCGCTCATCATCGACCCGGTGCAGGAGCAGGTGGAGCGCTATCTGACGCTGCTCGACGAGCTCGATCTCACCCTCGCCAAGGTCGTGGATACCCACGTCCACGCGGACCACATCAGCGGCATGGCGGAGCTCCGCGACCGCACCAAGTGCGTCACCGTGATGGGCCGGGAGGCGCCGGTGGACGTGGTCTCGATGCGGGTGGGCGACGGCGATCCGGTGGAGATCGAGGGTGTCGGCCTGCGCGCGCTGCACACGCCGGGCCACACGGCCGAGTCCTACAGCTTCGTCATGGAGGACCGCGTCTTCACCGGGGACACGTTGCTGATCCGGGGAACCGGCCGCACCGACTTCCAGAACGGCGACCCGCTGCAGCAGTACGACTCGCTCTTCGACAAGCTGCTGACTCTGCCCGAGGAGACGCTGGTCTACCCTGGCCACGACTACAAGGGCGACACGGTGAGCACTATCGGCGAGGAGAAGCGCTTCAACCCGCGCCTGCAGGTCGCAACGCCCGCCGACTACGCTGCGCTGATGAATGGCCTCAACCTCGCCAACCCCAAGATGATGGACGTGGCGGTGCCGGCGAACCTGCGGGTGGGCCGGGGCCAGGCCGACGACGCGCACCCCGAGTGCGCCATGACCGCGCAGGAGGTCATGCACGGCCAGCGGCCGGACGACATCCTGGTGGATCTGCGGGAGGAAGGGGAGCGTGGCCGGGAAGGCGCGATCCCGAACTCGATCCACGCGCCCTACGGCCAGCTCGCCGGCATGATCGGGCCGGGCGGAGCCCTGCGCGCGCTCGCCGGCCGGCCGGGGTATCGGCTGGTCTACTACTGCGCCTTCGGCGAGCGCTCGGCGATGGCGGTCGATGCCTCGCGCGAGGGTGGGATCGGCAACGTCTGTCACATGATCGGCGGCATCGCCGCCTGGCGCGACGCCGGCGGCACGATCGAAGAGTGTTGATCCCGCCCGCGACCCGGCGGGGTCCGGCGCTTGCCCCCGACCGCCGCTCCGTGCTTCCTTCCGGCCCGAGTTAGGGAGAGGGCAGGATGAAGCTCGGCATGTTCATGATGCCGGTGAACGATCACCGGCGGGACACCCACACGGTGCTCAAGGAGGACGTGGAGATCGCGGTCGCCTGCGACCGCCTCGGCTTCGACGAGTTCTGGATCGGCGAGCACTACACGACGTTGAGCGAGCCGGTGACCTGCCCTTTCATGTTCCTCTCCAACCTGATCGCGCGGACGACCCGCATGAAGCTCGGCACCGGCGTGGTCAACTTGCCCCAGCGCCACCCGGTGCAGACCGCCGCCCACGCCGCGCTGCTGGACCACCTGAGCGAGGGGCGCCTGATCCTGGGCGTGAGCCCGGGCGGGCTGGTCAGCGACTTCGAGATGTTCGGCGTGACCGACCTCCAGGTCCGCCGCGAGATGGCGGGCGAAGCCATCGAGACCGTGCTCAAGCTCTGGTCCACCGAGCCGCCCTACGACATCCGGGGCAAGTACTGGACGCTGAGGCTGGAGGACTATCACTGGCCCGACCTCGGCGTCGGCGCCATGATCAAACCCTTCCAGAAGCCGCACCCGCCGCTCGTGGCGTCCGCCATGAGCCCGGATTCGGGCGGCGTGCGCAGCGCCGCGGCGCGCGGCTGGGGCGTGATCTCAGCCAATTTCGTGCCGGTCTCCACCATCAAGAACCACTGGCAGGGGTTCTCAGACGGCTGCGCGCGGAGCGGCCGCGAGCCGGGGCCGGCGGACTGGCGCCTCGCCCGCTCGATCTTCGTCGCAGGCGACGACGCCTGGGCCAAGGCCTACGTGCGCGACCCCGAAGGGCCGTTCGCCCACTACTACGGCTATCTGGTGACGCTGGTGCGGCGCGCCGCGTTCCACGCCATCATGAAGAGCGGGCCCGAGATGGCGGACGAGGACGTGACGCCCGAATACGCCTGCGACGCTTTCTCCATCGCCGGCGACCCGGACTCGGTGGCCGAGGAGATCCTCGCGCTGCGCGAGGAGGTGGGGCCATTCGGCACCATCCTGATGACCGCGACCGACTGCCTGAACGAGACCCACAAGGCGCACCAGCTGACCTCGATGCGGCTCATGGCCGACGAGGTCGTCCCCAGGCTCAGGCGCGCGCTCGGCGACCGGGCGGCGGCTTAGGGCGCAGCGGGGGACCCGCGCACGTGCGGACGCGGGTCAAGATCTGCTGCATCTCCAGCGTGGCGGAGGCGGAGGCCGCCGTCGCCGCAGGCGCCGATGCCATCGGGCTGGTCTCGGCAATGCCGAGCGGGCCAGGGGTGATCGGAGAAGACCTGATCGGGGAGATCGCCGCCGCCGCGCCGCCGGCCCTGGGCACCTTCCTGCTCACGTCCAAGACGGAGCCCGCCGCCATCGTCGCCCAGCAGCGGCGCTGCGGGGTCAACACGATCCAGCTCTGCGACACGCTCGATGCCAGCGCCTACCCGGCATTGCGCGAGGCGCTGCCCGGCATCGCGCTGGTGCAGGTGATCCACGTGCGGGACGAGAGCGCAGTGGCGGAGGCCGTTGGTATCGCCCCCGTGGTGGACGGGCTGCTGCTCGATTCCGGCAATCCGAGCGCCCCGGTGAAGGAGCTGGGCGGCACCGGGCGGGTCCACGACTGGGCGCTCAGCCGGCGCATCGTGGCGGAAGCCCCCTGCCCCGTCTTCCTCGCCGGCGGGCTCAACGCCGGCAACGTGGCCGACGCGATCCGCGCGGTGCGCCCCTACGGGGTCGATCTCTGCACCGGCGTTCGCACCGATGGCGCCCTCGATGCCGCGAAGCTCGGCGCCTTCATGGGCGCGGTGGCTGCAGCGGACGCATGAGCCCGACTCCCAAGTTCGCGCAAAAGCACGTATTGATGGATCAACAGTCACAGTCGCGGCCATTCGAACGGCCGCCAGAGGGAGATGGACCATGAGCGAAGAGCTGCGCAATCTGATCGTCGAAACCCAGGAGGCCTTCCGCACCGATCCGGCGGAGGCGCAGGCGACCTTCGAATCCGCGTCGTCCCTAGGCGAGGGTTTTCGCTCCGAGGTGACGATGCGGGACCACCGCCTAGTGGTGGACGAGCCGGAGAGCCTGGGCGGCACCGACACGGGCCCGAACCCGGTGGAGCTGATTCTGGCGGCGCTCGGCACCTGCCAGGAGATCACCTACCGCGCCTACGCGGCGGCGCTCGGCATCCCGCTCGAGCACGTCGCGGTGACGCTGGAAGGCGATATCGACCTGCGGGGCTTCTTCGCGGTCGATGAGTCGGTGCGGCCGGGCTACCAGAAGCTGCGCGGCACCGTGCGCGTGGTCTCGTCGGCAGACGAGGAGACGCTGGCGAAGCTCCAGCAGGCGGTCAACGCGCACTGCCCGGTGCTCGACATCGTCTCCAACCCGGTGCCGGTCGAACTCACGTTGGAGAAGAGTGAGAGAGCCAGCGCCGAGGCCGCCGAATAGGGCGCGGTGACAGACATCGCGCTGTGGCTAGGCTAGGCTGGGCGCAATCGGGACACGCACCAAAATCCAAGGGAGATACCCAATGAAACGATTCATCGTCGCCGCACTTGCGGCGATCGGGATTGCCGCGGGCGGCATGGCTCAGGCCGAGGACTTCACGCCGGCCGTCGTCTTCGACATGGGCGGCAAGTTCGACAAGTCCTTCAACGAAGCTGCCTTCAACGGCGCCGAGAAGTTTACGGCGGACACCGGCATCCAGTATCGCGACTTCGAGGTAACCAACCCTTCCATGCGCGAGCAGGCGCTCCGCAACATGGCGCGACGCGGCGCGCAGGTGGTGGTGGCGATGGGCTTCGCCCAGGCGGCAGCGGTCGAGACAGTGGCGCAGGAGTTCCCCGAGACCAAGTTCACCCTGATCGACATGGTGGTGGACCTGCCCAACGTTCAGTCCGTGATCTTCAAGGAGCACGAGGGCTCGTTCCTGGTCGGCATGGCAGCCGCGATGGCATCGCAAACCGGCAAGGTCGGCTTCGTCGGCGGCATGGACATCCCGCTGATCCGCAAGTTCGCGCTCGGCTACGTGGAGGGCGCGCAGCACGTCAATCCGGACATCGAGATCTTCCAGAACATGACCGGCACGACGCCGTCTGCCTGGAACGACCCGACCAAGGGGGGCGAGCTCGCGCGCAGCCAGTTCGACCGGGGCGCGGACGTGGTCTACGCCGCCGCCGGCGGCACCGGCATCGGCGTCTACCAGGCCGCGAAAGACGCCGGCAAGCTCGCCATCGGTGTGGACAGCAACCAGAACTACATCCACCCCGGCACGATGCTGACCTCGATGGTCAAGCGCGTGGACGTGGCGGTCTACGAGTCCTTCAAGGCTGCCAAGGAAGGCACCTGGCAAGGCGGCATCCAGATCCTCGGGCTGGCGGAGGACGGCGTCGGCTGGGCACTGGACGAGCACAACCGCAGCCTCGTCTCGGCCGAGATGGAAGCGGCGATCGAGCAGGCGCGCACGGACATCATCGCCGGCAACATCGCGGTGACCGACTACATGGCGCAGTAGCGCGCGGGCGCCGGCGCCCGCCGGCTGCCGAGGCGTAAGCCCAGTGGCGGAGGAGGAACACCGAGGGGCTGCTGCAGAGCGCGGCCCCTCGGGCGGGCCGGGTGTGCCCGCGCTGGAGGTCGTCGGCATCCAGAAGTGGTTCGGCTCGGTGCACGCGAACGACGACGTGTCGGTCGCCGTCGCACCCGGCACGATCCACGGCATCGTCGGCGAGAACGGCGCCGGCAAGTCGACCCTGATGAGCATCGTCTACGGCTACTACCAGGCCGACGGCGGCGAGATCAGGGTGGGCGGCACGCCGGTCACCATCAGGGGGCCGGAGGACGCCATCGGCCACGGCGTCGGCATGGTCCACCAGCACTTCATGCTCGTGGACACCTTCACCGTGCTGGAGAACGTGGTGCTCGGCGTGGAGAAGGGCTACCTGCTGCGCTCGACCCTGAGCGAGGCCCGGCAGGAGCTGGAGCGGCTGGAGCGTGAGTACGGGCTCGATGTCGACCCCGACGCCATCGTCGGCTCGCTGCCCGTGGGGCTGCAGCAGCGGGTGGAGATCCTGAAGGCGCTCTATCGCGGCGCCGATATTCTGATTCTCGACGAGCCGACGGGCGTGCTCACGCCGCAGGAGGTGGACGACCTCTTCCGCATCCTCTGCGCGCTTAGGGATCAGGGCCGGACCATCGTCCTGATCACCCACAAGCTGCGCGAGATCATGGCGCTCACCGATCGCGTTACGGTGATGCGCGCCGGCCGCGTGGTCGATCATGTGGCGACCGCCGAGACCGACCGCGCCCAGCTCGCCGCGATGATGGTGGGCCGCAGCGTGCTGCTCCGCGTGGACAAGGAGGAAGCAGCGCCGGGCGAGGCGTTGCTGCGGGTCGAGAGCCTGGCGGTGCGCGACCGCAGCGGCGTGCTGCGCGTGCACGACGTGAGCTTCACCGTGCACGCCGGCGAGATCGTCGGCATCGCGGGCGTCGCCGGCAACGGCCAGTCGGAGCTGCTGGAGGCGCTCGCCGGCACCCTCGCCAGCGAGCAGGGCACCATCGCCATCGGGGGCGCGCCCGTGCCCGCCGGCGGACGGGCGGAGGCGGCGCGAGCCATGCGCCGGCGCGGGCTGGGCCACGTGCCTGAGGACCGTCAGCGCATGGGGCTGGTGACGGCCTTCGATGCCTCCGAAAGCGGCATCCTGGGTCATCATCGCGAGCGACACTACAACCGCGGCGCGCTGATGAGCCGGGTCGCGGTGGTCGACGACGTGGGAAGCACGATGGCGGACTTCGACGTCCGCCCGCCCCTGCCGACGCTGCGCACGGCCAACTTCTCCGGCGGCAACCAGCAGAAGATCGTGGTGGGCCGCGAGATGAGCCGCAGCCCGGACGTGCTGCTGGTGGGCCAGCCGACCCGTGGCGTCGATATCGGCGCCATCGAGTTCATCCACCGCAAGCTCGTGGCGATGCGCGACGAGGGCAAGGCGATCCTGCTGGTCTCGGTCGAGCTCGACGAGATCAT
Organism: Alphaproteobacteria bacterium; assembly: GCA_965220745.1. GTDB lineage: Bacteria > Pseudomonadota > Alphaproteobacteria > UBA828 > UBA828 > WTGU01. The sequence continues at coordinate 382,822 of CBDCQT010000010.1, forward strand.
GTCGCTCGCCGACCGCATCCTGGTGATGTTCGGCGGCGCGATCGTCGGCGAGGTTTCGCAAGAGGAGGCGGACGAGCGCACGCTCGGCCTGATGATGGCGGGCGAGCGCGCAGACGGTGCGGAGGCCGCCGGGGTGTGAAGGGCTTCGGCGGCCCGACCCAGGCGCCGACCTGGGTCACCCACGGGCTGGTCCCGCTCATCAACCTGGGGCTCGCGCTCGTCATCGCCGGCATCATCATCGCGCTGATCGGCGAGAACCCGTTCGAGGCGCTGAGGCTGCTGGTCCTGGGCGCGGTCGGCTACCCGGAAGCGATCGGCTACACCCTCTACTACACCACCAACTTCGTCTTCACCGGGCTCGCCGTCGCCATCGCCTTCCACTGCGGCCTCTTCAACATCGGCGGCGAGGGGCAGGCCTATCTCGGCGGGCTCGGCGCGGGCCTGATCGGGCTCTACCTGGGCCACTGGCCGGCGCCCGTCGTGATTCCGCTGGCGATCGCCTGCGCCATGGCCTTCGGTGCCTTCTGGGCCTTCATCCCCGGCTGGCTGCAGGCGAAGCGCGGCAGCCACATCGTCATCACGACGATCATGTTCAACTTTCTGGCCGCGGCGCTGATGACCTACCTGCTGGTCGAGATCTTCATCAAGCCGGGGCAGCAGGCGGCCGAAAGCCGCACCTTCGAGGCGGGCGCCTGGCTCCCCTTCGTCCACGACGTGTTCGCGGCCTTCGGCGCGAATATCGGCCGCTCGTCCCTCAACCTGAGCATCGTGATTGCCGGGGTCTGCCTCGTGCTGTTCTGGTTCTTCGTCTGGCGCACGCGCTGGGGCTATGAGATTCGCGCCGTCGGGCACAACGAGTCGGCGGCGGTCTACGGCGGCATCGCACCGGACCGCGCGATCATGCTGGCGATGGCGATCTCGGGCGGGCTCGCGGGCCTCGTGGGCGTCAACGAGATCATCGGCGTCCACCACCGGCTGCTGCTGGAGTTCACGGCGGGCTACGGCTTCGTCGGTATCGCGGTCGCGCTGATGGGCCGCAACCACCCGGTGGGCATCCTGCTCGCGGCCCTGCTTTTCGGCATTCTCTACCAGGGCGGCTCCGAGCTCGCCTTCGACATGCCCAACGTGACCCGCGACATGGTGGTGGTGCTGCAGGGGCTGGTCATCCTGTTCTCGGGCGCGCTGGAGCACATGTTCCGCGGCCGGATCGAGCGCCTGTTCGCGCGCCGCGCGCGGGCGGTGGCGGCATAGCCATGGAGGCGATCACCTGGATCGTCCTCGTCATCGACGCGACGCTGCGCGTCTCGACGCCGCTCATCCTCGCCGCCTTCGCCGGAATGTTCGCAGAGCGCTCGGGCGTGGTCGATATCGGACTCGAAGGCAAGATGCTTGGGGCGGCCTTCGCCGCCGCGGCGGCGGCGTTCGCCACCGGCTCTGCGTGGCTCGGCCTGCTCGCCGGCATGGGCGCCTCGGTGGGGCTCGCGATGATCCACGCCTTCGCCTGCGTCACCCACCGGGGTGATCAGGTGGTCTCGGGTATGGCGCTCAACATCCTGGTGGCGGGGCTAGGGCCGGTGCTCTCGCTCGCCTGGTTCGGGCAGGGTGGGCACACGCCGATCGTGGCGGACGCGGCGCGCTTCCGTCCGATCCACTTCCCCTTCGCCGACCGGCTGAGCGACGTGCCCTTTATCGGCCAGATCTATTCGGAGATCGTGAGCGGCCACAACCTGATCGTCTATATCGCGCTCGGCATGGTCCCGCTCGCGGCGTGGTTCATCTATAAGACCCGCTTCGGGCTGAGACTCCGCGCGGTCGGCGAGGCGCCGGAGGCGGTGGACACCGCCGGCATCTCCGTCGCCGGCATGCGCTACCGGGCGATGATCGTCTGCGGCATCCTCTGCGGCGTCGCCGGCACGTCGCTCTCGATCGCCCAGAACGCGCTCTTCGTGCGCGACATGAGCGCGGGCATGGGCTACCTCGCGCTCGCTGCGCTGATCTTCGGCAAGTGGCGCCCGGTGCCGACCCTCTTCGCCTGCTTCCTCTTCGCCTTCGCCGATGCCGTGCAGGCCAGGCTGCAAGGGGTGGATATCCCCGGCGTCGGCATCATCCCGGTGCAGGCGATCCAGGCGCTCCCCTATCTGCTCACGGTGCTGCTGCTCGCGGGCTTCGTCGGCAAGGCGGTGCCGCCCAAGGCGAGCGGTGTTCCCTATGTGAAGGAGCGTTGAGGAGCGCCGCCGGCGGGACGGCAGCCGTCAGTCGCCGGTAAGCAGGCGCTCCACCAGCTGGCGCACGGTGGGGATGAAGCGGTTCGAGTAGAAGGGATCGTCCGCAAACCGGAAGGCCGCGTGGCCGGCAAACATGAGCTGGTTGTCGATATCCTCGCCGTGGATGATCTCCTGCAGCGTCTTCTGGATGCAGTAGCTGCGAGGATCGGTCTTCTTGCCGGTCGAGCCCGTCTCGTTGGTCGCCCAGTTGCTGAACCGGCAGGCGCTGAGGCAACCCATACAGGCGGCCTGATCGGCCCTGATCTCGCGCGCCTTCTCGTCCGTGACGAAGATGATCGTGGTCTCAGGGGTCTTCATCACGGAGGTGAAGCCCTCGTCCATCCACAACTCTGCCCGCTTCAAATCGCCCTTGGTCACATAGAAAGAGCGCCCGCGCGGCCCCGGGGTGAATTTCTGGTCGTGGTCGCCGATGGGCTCGGCGGTGTAGGCAACCTGCCGCTGCTCGCGCTCGGCAAGCTCGTGGATAAAGTCGTTGCGCACAGCCGAAGAGTAGAAGCCGGTGGGGCTGAAGCGGTTGAGCTTCACGTCCCCTTCCTGCATGGACAGCAGCTTGCGCTTCCAGCGCTCGGAGATCGGGCTCTCTTCGGTCACCAGTGGGCGGGTGCCAAACTGGAAGACGACGGGACCGAGCTCAGGGTTGTCGAGCCAATCCTCCCAGTCGCGCAGGTACCAGACGCCGCCTGCCATCACGATCGGCACGTCGTCGAGGCCGTACTCACGCATCTGCTGGCGCAGCGCCACCACCCGAGGATAGGCGGGCTCGGGCTGTTCGGGATCCTCGCTGTTGGAGAGGCCATTGTGACCGCCGGCGCGCCAGGGGTCCTCGTAGACCACGCCGCCCATCCAGTCCGAGAAGCGATGGTAGGCGCGCCTCCAGAGCGCGCGGAACGCCCGCGCCGACGAGATGATCGGGTAGTACTGGACATCGTACTGCGCAGCTACCTCGGCCAAGCGGTATGGCATGCCGGCGCCGCAGGTCACGCCGTGAATGATGCCGCGCGTGGCCTCGAGAATGCCGTGGAGGATGCGCTCGGCGGCGGCCATCTCCCACAGCACGTTCATGTGGAGCCGGCCGTCGCCGCCGGAGACGTCGTGGGCGATGCGCGCCTGGGCGATGCCGCCCCTGATCGCGTAATCGACCAGCTCCTCGTGCCGTTCCTTGCGAGTGCGACCGCGATAGGTCTGCGGAATCGCCCGGCCGTGCTCGTCGTAGTAGTCGGCATTGACGCCGGAGAAGGTGCCGACGCCGCCGGCGGCGGCCCAGGCGCCGGAGCTCAGGCCGTTGGTCACGCCGATACCCTTGCCGCCCTCGATCAAGGGCAGGACATCGCGCCCCGACAACCTGATTGCGTTCAACGCCTTCATGGTCGGTCCATCCGCCGTTGCGCCTGGCTCGATCCGCTCGCTGCAGCAGCGCAGGGCAGCGAGCTGGCGCCGCCGCTACACCGCGATGTGGGCGGCAGCGGCGGCGTTTGCAAGGTGTCGCTTCTCCTGGCGGCTTTCCCTACCCGGCCTGTGCCGTCTCCTCCGCCGCGCTCAGGTCCTCTCCGCTCTCCTGGTTCACGGCCCTCATGCTCAGCTTGACCTTACCGCGATCGTCGATACCGAGCACCTTCACTTTGACGTTATCGCCTTCGCTCAGCACGTCGCTCACGCTCTTGATCCGGCGTGGCGCGATCTCGCTGATGTGCACGAGGCCGTCGCGCTTGCCGATGAAGTTCACGAAGGCGCCGAAGTCGACGATCTTGACCACCTTGCCGTCGTAGATCACGCCGACCTCGGGCTCGGCCACGATATCGCGGATCATGTTGATCGCGGCCTTCGCCGCCTCGCCCTCGACCGCCGCCACCTTGATGGTGCCATCGTCCTCGATGTCGATCTTGGTCCCGGTGGTCTCGCAAATCTCGCGGATGACCTTGCCGCCGGGCCCGATGACCTCGCGGATGCGGTCCTTCGGGATCGAGAAGGTGGTGATGCGGGGCGCATTGTCGCTCACACTGTCGCGTGCGTGCGCGAGCGCCTTCGCCATCTCGCCGAGGATGTGCAGCCGGCCGTCGCGCGCCTGGGCGAGCGCGGTGCGCATGATCTCCTCGGTGATGCTGGTGATCTTGATGTCCATCTGCAGCGAGGTGATGCCCTGCTCCGTGCCGGCCACCTTGAAGTCCATGTCGCCGAGATGGTCCTCGTCGCCGAGGATGTCGGAGAGCACCGCGAAGCGGTCCTCGTCCTTGATCAGCCCCATGGCGATGCCGGCGACCGGCCGGGCGAGCGGAACGCCCGCATCCATCAGCGAGAGCGAGGCCCCGCACACCGTCGCCATCGACGACGAGCCGTTGGACTCCGTGATCTCCGAGACCACGCGGATGGTGTAGGGGAACGCCTCGGCGTCGGGCAGGAGCGGATGGACCGCCCGCCAGGCGAGCTTGCCGTGGCCGATCTCGCGCCGGCCGGGGCCGCGCAGGAAGCGCGCCTCGCCCACCGAATAGGGCGGGAAGTTGTAGTGCAGCATGAAGCGCTCGCGGTACTCGCCCTCGAGCATGTCCATGATCTGCTCGTCCTGGCCGGTGCCGAGGGTCGCCGTGGCGAGCGCCTGGGTCTCGCCGCGCGTGAAGAGCGCCGAGCCGTGGCTGCGAGGCAGCACACCCACTTCGCACTCGATGGTGCGAACGTCGCTGGTGGTGCGGCCGTCGATGCGCACGCCACTGTCGAGGATCTGGCCGCGCACGATTTCCTTCTCGAGCGAACTCAGCGTGCCGTCGAGGATGCCGGCAGCGCCGTCGTCCTCGCGGAACTGCGCCGCAGTCTCGGACTTCGCGGCCGCCACCTTGTCCTGCCGCTCGGTCTTGCCGGCGACCGAATAGGCCGTGCGCAGCGAGGCCTCGGCGCTCGCGCGAATCCGCTCGACGAGAGCCGTATCCACCTCTTCCTCGGGCAGCTCCCAGGGCTCCTTCGCGCAGGCCTCGGCAAGGCTGATGATGGCCTCGATCACCGGCTTGACCGCCTCGTGACCGAAGGTCACCGCACCCAGCATCTGGTCCTCGGAGAGCTCGGATGCCTCCGATTCGACCATGAGCACACCCTCCTGGGTGCCGGCCATGACCAGATCGAGGTCGGAGGCCGCGCGCTGCTCGTAGGTCGGGTTCAACACATAGGCGCCGTCCGCGAAGCCGACCCGGCAACCCCCGATCGGCCCCATGAAGGGCAGACCTGAGATGGTGAGCGCAGCCGAGGCACCGACCATGGCGACGATGTCGGAATCGTTGACCAGGTCGTGCGAGAGCACCGTGCAGATGACCTGGGTTTCGTTACGAAACGACTTGACGAAGAGGGGCCGGAGAGGCCGGTCGATGAGACGCGAAACCAGAGTTTCCTTCTCGCTGGGGCGCCCTTCGCGCTTGAAAAAGCCGCCCGGAATCTTGCCAGCGGCGAAAGCCTTCTCCTCATAGTTGACTGTCAGTGGGAAGAAATCCTGGCCCTCCCGCGCGGTACGTTGGCCGACGACGGTGCAGAGCACCGCGGTTTCGCCGTAGCTCGCGAGGACGGCGCCATCCGCCTGGCGGGCGATGCGCCCGGTTTCGAGGACGAGCTTGCGCTCGCCCCACATGACCTCACGACGTGTGATATCGAACATATTGTTTCCTTCGTTCCGGTGGCGAGCCGCCCATTCGGCTCGCCCCTACACAGGTGCAACGTCGGCGGCGGCGGCCCATGCCGCGCCTCCCGACGTGCCCTCTTGACCCGCGTGCCGCATCCCGGCGGATCACGCGACTGCCAATGCTATTTGCGCAAACCCAACCGCTGAATCACGGTGGAATAGCGCTCCTGATCGTTGCGCTTGAGATAGTCGAGCAGGCGGCGCCTGCGGCTGACCATCTTCAGGAGGCCCTGCCTCGAATGGAGGTCCTTCTTGTGGCTCCGAAAATGCTCGGTCAGGTTGTTGATCCGCTCAGTCAGGATCGCGACCTGTACCTCCGGCGAGCCGGTATCGTTGGTCTTGGTTGCGTACTCCGATATCAGCTCGGTCTTCCGCGCCGCGGTGATCGACATCTGGCTACTCCGCTTGTCACATGTTGAAGACCCGCAACGGGCGGGCCCGGCCCGCGCCGACTTCGGCCAGCGCCACAAGCCGGGACCCGGCAACGGCGCGGACCCTTCCGGGTGCGGCACCGGGCGCGGGCACTGGCTGGCCGTGGCGCAGGCGATCCGCCTCGCACGCGGTCAGAAGCAGAGCCGGGATGTCGGCCAGCACTGCATCGACCGGTCGCAGGCTTTCGGCGAGGGCCAGACTATGCCCGAGCGCGACCAGTTTATCCAGCGGATTCGCATCCTCGTCGGTGAACGGCCCGACCGCGGCGCGGTGGAGCCAGCTGACGTAACCGACCGTCCCCGTCGCGCGGGCGATGTCGCGGGCCAGCGCCCTCACGTAAGTGCCCTTGCCGCACTCGACCGCGAAGGTGGCGCCGTCGTTATCGGCCTCGATCAGCGTCAGGCTCTCGATGTGGACCGTACGCGGCGCGAGCTCCGGCGGCCTGCCCTGGCGCGCGAGCGCATAGGCACGCTCGCCGCCGACCTTGAGGGCCGAGAACGCGGGCGGCACCTGCTCGATTCGGCCGATGAAGGCCGGCAATGCGTTCTCGATAACCTCCGTGGGCGGGCGGTGCGCGCTTGTCTCGATCACCGTGCCCTCGGCATCGTCCGTATCGCGCTGCTCGCCCCAGCGCACGCCGAAGCGGTAGCGTTTTGGCGCATCCATCATGAAGGAGACCGTCTTGGTGGCCTCGCCGATCGCCACCGGCAGCACGCCAGTCGCCATCGGGTCGAGCGTGCCAGCGTGGCCCACCTTCGCCCCGCGGCCAATCAGGGACTTGATGCGGGAGACGGCTGCCGCAGAGGTGATCCCGTGCGGCTTGTCCACCACCAACCAGCCGTGAGGGCCGCGCGTGGGCGTGCCGTCAGTCATCGGCGCTCTCGTTTGCGCCGAGCAGCCTGTCGATGCGTTGCACATGCTCGAAGCTGCGGTCGATCTCGAAGCTGAGCGACGGCGAGAACTTGAGCCGGACCCGGCGGTTCACCTCGCCGCGCAGGTAGCCGGCGGCGCGCTGCAAGGCGTCGACCGCCTCGCCCACCCGCTCGCCGCCGAGCGGCATCACATAGACCTTGGCGGAGCGCAGATCCGGCGCTGGCCGAACCTCGGTCACGGTGAAGCGCATCTCGCTCAACACGGGATCGCGGAACTCGCCGCGGGCGAGCGACTCAGACAGCGCTTCCCGAATCAGCTCGCCGACTCGCCGCTGCCGCTGGCTCGGCTCACCGGCCTTGCCGCTTCTCCTCGTCATCGATCGTTGGACAGGCGCGCCCTAAGCCTCGAGCGTGCGCGCGACCTCCTCGATCTCATAGAGCTCGATGACGTCGCCTTCACGCAGGTCGGAGTGGTTCTCGAACGACATGCCGCACTCGTAGCCTTCCTTCACCTCGCGCACGTCGTCCTTGAAGCGCCGAAGCGTCTTGAGCGCACCGTCGTGGATGACCACATCGTCGCGCAGCAGCCGCGCCTTCGCGCCCCGGCGCACGAGGCCGTTGGTCACGCGGCAACCCGCCACCTTGCCCACGCGGCCGACCTCGAACACCTGGAGGATCTGGGCGCTGCCCATCGTCCGCTCGCGCGCCTCCGGGCGCAGCATCCCTTCGAGACTGGCCCTGATCTCGTCCACCACGTCGTAGATGACGGCGTGATAGCGAAGTTCGATGGCGCAGCGCGCCGCGAGTTCCCGCGCCTGCGCGTTGGCACGCACGTTGAAGCCGACGATGGTTGCGTCCGATGCGGCGGCGAGCGTCACGTCCGATTCGGTGATGCCGCCGACGCCCGAATGCAGCACGCGAACCGCCACTTCCTCCGTGCCGAGCCTGCCGAGCGCGCCGACCAGCGCCTCGACCGAGCCCTGGACGTCGGCCTTGATGACCAGGGGAAGCTCGCTCTTGCCTTCCTTCTCTTGGATTTCCGAGAAGAGCTGCTCCAGGTTGAGCGGCGCGCCGCGCGCGACCTCCTTCTCCCTGGCGCGCGCCTGGCGGAACTCGGAGACCTCCCGCGCACGGCGCTCGTTCTCGACCACCACCACCTCGTCGCCGGCCAGGGGCACGCCGCTGAGCCCGAGAATCTCGACCGGCACCGCCGGCCCCGCCGCCTTGGCCGCGGCGCCGTGGTCGTCGTACATCGCCCGCACCCGGCCCCACTGCGCGCCGGCGACCACGATATCGCCAACGGTAAGCGTGCCGCGCTGAACCAGCACGGTGGCCACCGCGCCGCGCCCGCGATCAACCTTGGCCTCGATCACGATGCCCTCGGCGGCGCGGTCCGGGTTGGCGCTGAGTTCGAGCAGCTCCGCCTGCAGCAGGATCGCCTCCTCGAGCTTGTCGAGGTTCTGCTTCTCGGTCGCCGAAATCTCGACCGCGAGCACGTCGCCGCCCATCTCCTCGGTCACGATCTCGTGCTGGAGCAGGTCCTGGCGCACCCGGTTGGGGTCGGCGTCGGGCCGGTCGATCTTGTTGATGGCGATCAGCATCGGCACGCCCGCAGCACGCGCATGATTGATCGCTTCGGCGGTCTGCGGCATGACGCCGTCGTCCGCCGCGACCACGAGAACGACGATATCGGTCACGCTTGCGCCCCGCGCTCGCATCTCGGTGAAGGCGGCGTGGCCGGGCGTGTCGATGAAGGTGATGCGGGAGCCCTTCGGCGTCTCCACCTGGTAGGCGCCGATGTGCTGGGTGATCCCGCCCGCCTCGCCGGACACCACGTCGCTGGAACGGATGGCGTCGAGCAGCGAGGTCTTGCCGTGATCGACATGGCCCATGACCGTGACCACGGGCGAGCGGGTGATCAGGGCCTCGTCGGTATCGTCCTCGCCCTTGAGCCCGATCTCGACGTCGGCCTCGCTGACACGCCTCACCTTGTGGCCGAACTCCTCGACCACGAGCTGAGCGGTATCGGCGTCGATCGACTGGGTGATGGTGACGACTGTGCCCATCTCCATCAGACGCTTCACGACCTCGGCGCCGCGCACGGCCATGCGGCTCGCGAGCTCCTGCACAGTGATGGCCTCGGGAACCACGACCTCGCGCACAACCGGCTTGAGCTCGTCCGCGCGCATCGCCTCCCGCGCAAGGCGCTTCTCGCGCTCGCGCTGACGACGCAGCGACGCGAGGCTGCGTCCGCGCTGCTCGCCGACGGTGCCGTCGAGGGCCTCGGAAAGCGTGATCTTGCCGCCGCGCCGGCGCGGCTGGTCACGCCGCGAAGGAGTGGGGGGGCGGCGCTGCTCGCCGCGGCGGCGGGGCCTGCCGCGATCCTCTTCCGCCGGAGCCTCTCCAGGTCGGGCGGGCCGCGCTGCCGGCGCGGCTTCGGGAGCCGCGGCATCTTCCGGCTTGGGTTCTTCGGGCTGTGGAAGCCGGCGCGCGGCATCCTCTTCCGCCCGCTTGCGCGCATCTTCTTCGGCCTTGCGGCGGGCGTCCTCCTCGCTCTTCCGCCGTTCGGCCTCCGCGCGCTCGGCAGCGAGACGCTCTTCATCCGCAGCGCGCCGGCGGGCCTCTTCCTCCGCCCGCTCCCGCTCCTGACGCTCGGCGCGGATCGCGTCCTCGACCGCGCGTGCGCGTGCGGCCTTCTCGTCGGTCGTCAGCGTGCGGAGGACGACGCGAGAGCGTGGCGCCGTGGAGGTCTGCTGCACCTCCTCCTGAGGCGGCGGAGGCGTTGCCTCGGCCACCGGCTCGGTCGGCGGCGGCTTGGGCGCCGGCGCTCTTGCCTTGGGCGCCGCCACACCGTCCGCAGCGGCGCCACGCTTCAGCGTTCGCTTCTTGCGAACCTCGACGGCGACGGCCCGGCTGCGGCCGTGCGAGAAGCTCTGCCGAACCTGGCCGGCATCGACCGTCTTCTTGAGCTCGAGCCGCCCCGGACGCTTCAGCGACAGGGGCTTGCGCCGCTCTTGATCACCGGCTTCGGTTTCGTCAGTCATCACGCCATGTCCCGATCGCCGGAAATTCCGCACACACCGGCAAGCCGAGCGGATTCCCGAAGGAAGCGATCGGCAAGGCGGCCAGGTGCCAGCGCGGCGTGCACTACATTCTCACGCCCCAGGCTGCGGCTCAACGCGGCGCCATCGAATTGCGCAATCACGGGAATGTCCCGCGCGAGCGCACCGAGGCGCGCCCGGCCGTGCCGCGCGCCGTCGCTCGCTTCCACGAGGACAGCCACGCGGCGCTCGATAAGCGCGCGCTGCACCTTGTCGAAGCCCGTGACCAGCGCGCCTGCGCGGCGTGCCAGCCCGAGAATATCCAGCGCCCGCGCGGTCAACTGACGCTCCACCTCGTCGATCAGATTGGGCGCGACGGCGATCGGCCGGCGCGCGGCGCGGGCGAACAGGCCACGGTCGCAGGCCTTTTCCAGCGCGGCACGCTCGGCAGAGACCCAGAGCCCCCGGCCCGGCAGCGTCTCGCCCAGGTCCGGCACCAACGCGCCAGCCGGATCGACCACGAAGCGCAGAAGCGCGTCGCGGGGTTTGCTGGCGCCACTCGCGATGCAGCGCCGGGAGCCGGCATCCGGCGAGGCCGGGCGGTCTTTCATGTGTGCCGATGCGGTCAAACGTTCGGTCTCTCGTGCTCCTCGGCGACGGTCTCGGCGACATCGCCGGCCTCGGCCGCCTCGTCGGCTTCACCGGCCTCGCCGGCCTCCGCACCATCCATCGGCTCTTCGTCGTCGAACCAGTGGGCCCGCGCCATCATGATGACGGCATTGGCCTCCTCGATCGACGGTGCCAGGTCGCCCAGTATCTCTATGAGCTCGTCGCCGGCGAGATCGCCGAGATCGTCGAGCGTCTTGACCTCGTTCTCGCCAAGGGCGACGAGAATTGCCGGGTCCAGGCCGTCGATGGCCGCGACCTCGTCGCTGACGCCAAGCTCGATTCGGCGCTCGTTGAGCTCCTTGTTCATCGCTTCGACGTAGGCCGCAGCGCGGCTCGAAAGCTCGGCCGCCAGCTCCTCCTCGAAGCCCTCGATCATGGCCAGCTCCTCGATCGGGACGTAGGCCACCTCGTCCACGGTGGAGAACCCCTCCGTCACGAGCAGATGGGCGATCACGTCGTCGACGTCGAGGGCTTCCATGAACATCTCGGAGCGCGTGCGAAACTCCTCCTGGCGGCGTTCCGATTCCTCGGCCTCGGTCAGAATGTCGATGTCCCAGCCCGTGAGGTTGGATGCAAGCCGCACGTTCTGCCCGCGCCGGCCGATGGCGAGCGACAACTGCTCGTCCGGCACCACCACCTCGATGCGCTTCGCCTCTTCGTCGAGCACCACCTTGGTGACCTCGGCCGGCGCCAGCGCGTTGACGATGAAGGCGGCGGGATCGGGCGACCACTGGATGATGTCGATCTTCTCGCCCTGAAGCTCGCCGACCACGGCCTGCACGCGGGAGCCGCGCATGCCGACGCAGGCGCCGACGGGATCGATGCTGCTGTCGTTGGAGTGCACGGCGATCTTCGCGCGGCTGCCGGGGTCGCGCGCCACGGCATCGATCTCGATGATGCCGTCGTAGATTTCCGGCACCTCCTGGGCGAAGAGCTTGGCCATGAAGTTCGGGTGGGTGCGGGACATGAAGATCTGCGGCCCGCGCGGCTCACGGCGGACGTCGTAGATGTAGGCGCGTACCCGGTCGCCGTTGCGGAAGGATTCGCGCGGCAGCAGGTCCTCCCGGCGGATCACGGCTTCGGCCCGCCCGAGGTCGACGGTGAGCCCGCCGTACTCGGTGCGCTTGACGAGGCCGTTGGCGATCTCCTGCACGCGGTCCTTGTATTCCTCGTACTGACGCGCGCGCTCGGCCTCGCGCACCTTCTGGACGATCACCTGCTTCGCCGTCTGCGCCGCGATGCGGCCGAAGTCGATGGGCGGCAGCGGGTCCGCCAGGTAGTCGCCCACCTGCGCGGCCGGGTTGCGCTCCTGCGCCTCGCTCAGTGCAATCTGGGTGGCCTCGTTCTCGATCTCCTCGGCCACTTCGAGATAGCGCATCAGCTTGATTTCGCCGGTATCGCGGTCGATGTCGGTGCGGATGTCGTGCTCCTGGCCGTACTTCCGCTTTCCGGCGTGGGTGATGGCCTGCTCCATGGCCTCCAGCACGAGCTCGCGCTCGATGCCCTTCTCCCTGGCCACGGCATCCGCCACCTGGAGAAGCTCGAGACGGGCGAGGCCCGCAGTGTCGCCGTCCGCCATCACACCCGCTCCGCCGCTTGGCTGGCCGCGATCAACTCGTCGGTCAACACGAGCTTGGCCGCGCGAATCCCGTCGAATGGCAGCGAGACGTTCTGATCGTCCACGGTCATGCGAACGCACCCATCGCCGGCGCCCTGCAGCCGGCCGCGAAAGCGCCGTCGGCCCTCCAGCGGCTCGCTCATCTCCACCTTGGCCTCGAATCCGGCGAAGCGGGCGAAGTCGGCGAGCCGCACCAGCGGCCGGTCGATGCCCGGCGAGCTCACCTCCAGCGCATAGTCGGCCGCCGGCAGGTTGTCGTTTTCGAATTGCGCGGAGAGGGCGCGGCTTGCCGCGGCGCAGTCGTCCACGGTCAGCGGCACGCGGTCGGTCCGCTCGATCATCACCTGGAGCACCGTCTGCCTGCCCCCGCCGAGGCGGATTCGAACGACCTCATAGCCCATCGCCGCCAGCACCGGTGCAATCGCATGTTCGATCTGCCGTTCCGAGTCCACGTCTCGCGTCTTCGTCATACCGCAGAACAGAAAAAAGGCGGGCCACCACTGCCCACCACAATCACTCAAACCCTGGGCACGCTCTTTGCCGCGCTCCTCACACCCCCGAAGAGCGCAGCGCCGCTAACCTATCGCGCTTTGTGGATTCTCTTCAAGGTGTTTCTCCCTGCCGCGCCCTCATCAACGCCTGCGAATTGCGGTAAGCCGCCGTCAGCGCGGGACGCGGACGTAGCGGAGGAAGACAGGTGCCCGACCTTGGGTGCGGGCCTTCTGCTCATAGCGGGTCTCCGGCCAGTCGGCCGGCCTCTGTGGCCAATCGCCGGAAATTCTATCTGACAGAGCAAACACCTCGTTCCGGGCGACATGCTCCAGCGTCCACGCCACGTAGCCGCCATCGTCGGAGGCCCAGCGGAACTCGGCGCCGTCCTTCAGGATGCGCGCAAAGCCCGCGAGGGTCTCGGCATCGATCAGGCGCCGCTTGTGGTGACGCTTCTTGGGCCAGGGGTCGGAAAACAGCACAAACAGCCGGCCGATGCAGGCGTCGGGCAGGCGATCGAGCAGGAGCCGCGCGTCGTCGGGGAAGATGCGGACCCGATCGGCCGTGCCGTCCGCCTCCAGATGGCGCAGCAGGCCGGCGACGCCCTGGACGAAGGGCTCGCAGCCGATCAAGCCCACGGCCGGATTGGCGCGGATCTGATGGGCGAGATGCTCGCCGGCGCCGAAGCCGATCTCGAGCCAAAGGTCTCGGACCGGCGACGGAAACAGCTTGCTTAGGTCGATCTGAGCCCGCGAGTCCTCGGGAAGGTCGATCCTGAGCGCCGGCAGGGCACGCTCAAGCAGTGCCTGACGGCCGGGGCGAAGACGGTGGCTTAGCCTCCGCCCGTAGACACGGCGGCGGCGCTCTTCCATCGCACGGCAAGACGGGCGCCGGCCGGCCGTGCCCTCATCCGACGGCGGTGAGAAGCGGGTCGACGAGGTCCGTCCGTTCCCATGAGAAGCCGCCGTCGGCCTCTGGGTCGCGGCCGAAATGACCGTAGGCCGCGGTGCGCTCGAAGATCGGGCGGGCGAGGTCGAGATGCTCGCCGATTCCCCGCGGCGAGAGGTCCATCACCGAGTTGAGCGCCTCGGCAAGCCTGGCTTCGTCAATCTGGCCGGTGCCGTGGGTATCGACGTAGACCGCGAGCGGGTGGGCGACGCCGATCGCATAGGCGAGCTGGATCGTGCAGCGCGACGCGAGGTTGGCAGCGACGACGTTCTTCGCGAGATAGCGCGCCGCATAGGCTGCGGAGCGGTCGACCTTGCTCGGGTCCTTGCCCGAGAAGGCGCCGCCGCCGTGGGGCGCTGCGCCGCCGTAGGTGTCCACGATAATCTTGCGCCCGGTCACGCCGGCATCGCCGTCCGGCCCGCCGATCACGAAACGGCCGGTCGGATTGACGTAGAACCACTCCTCGTCGCACATCCACCCGTCGGGCAGCGCGTCCACGACGTAGGGGCGCACGATCTCGCGCACGTCGTCCTGCGAAAGCTCGGCGGCATGCTGGGTCGAGACGACGACGGAGGTAGCGCCCACCGGAACGCCGTCCTCGTAGCGCAGCGTCACCTGGCTCTTGGAATCGGGCCCGAGGCCGGGTGCGTCGCCGCCGTGCCGGGCGCGGGCCAGCGCGGCCAGGATCGCGTGGGCATAGTGGAGCGGTGCCGGCATGAGCGCGTCGGTCTCGCGGCAGGCGTAGCCGAACATGATGCCCTGATCGCCCGCGCCCTGGTCCTTGTTGCCGGCCTGGTCTACGCCGAGGGCGATGTCGGCCGACTGGGCGTGAACATGGACCTCCACGGCGGCCTTGGCCCAGTGGAAGCCCTCTTGCTCGTAGCCGATCTCGCGGACGCAGGTCCGCGCGATGGACTCCAGGGCCTCGGCGGTGATCGAGTCGGGGCCGCGCACCTCGCCGGCGAGCACCATCCGGTTGGTCGTGACCAGCGTCTCGCAGGCCACCCGTGCGTTGGAATCGACCGCCAGGTACGCATCGACCACGGCATCGGAGATGCGGTCGCACACCTTGTCCGGATGCCCCTCGGACACCGATTCGCTAGTAAACAGGTAGTCTCCTCGCCCCACGGCTCCCCCCGACGATGATGATGTTTCGGAGACAGGCGGCATCCGGCCGCGCCGTGCGGCGGTTTTCGCAGCGAACTCCGGGGCGGTCAAGCGCTGCCGAGATGTCATGTACACCATGAGCGTGGTAAGACATGCGCCCGACCGACAGGGAGAGAGCGAATGCTTGCCGATATCCGTGGCGTCTCAATCAACTACGAGATTTCGGGGAACGAGAGCGGACCCTGGCTGACCTTCTCCAACTCGCTGGCCACGAACCTGCACATGTGGGACGAGCAGGAGGTCGCGCTCGCCGACGACTTCCATATCCTGCGCTATGACAAGCGCGGGCACGGCAAGTCCGCGCTGGTGGAGGGACCGTACACGTTCGACGACTTGGTGGGCGATGTCGTGGGCCTCTGGGACCACCTGGGCATCTCGAAGAGCCATTTCGTGGGTCTCTCGATCGGGGGGATGACGGTGCAGGAGCTCCTGCTCAGCCATGCCGACCGGGTCACGGCCACGGTCATGGCGAACACGTCTGCGCACAGCGGCGAGGCGTTCATCGCGGCCTTCGATCAGCGCGTGGCCGCGGTCGCCGATGGGGGCATGGAGGCGGTCGTCGAGTCGACCATCGAGCGCTGGTTCTCCGAGGGCTACCGGGCAAGCGGCGCTGCGCGCATCGACGATGTGCGGCACATGATCCGCACGACCTCGGTCGCGGGATACACGGGCTGCGCGCGCGCCATCCAATCGCTCGCGAATCTCGACCGGCTGGGCTCGATCGATCATCCCGTCCTGCTGATCGCCGGCTCGCAGGACCCCGGCACGCCGCCGGCCGGCATGCGCCTGATGCACGAGCGGATCGGCGGCTCTCAATATCTGGAACTCGACGCCGCTCACCTCTCGAACATCGAGCGGGCGCCAGCGTTCACGGCCGCCCTGAAGTCGTTTCTCTCGGCGTACTAGCCCACGATCCGACGACACCCACGTCTCCCTCCGCCCTCCCGGGCTGCACAGCAGCCCGGACGGCGCGACCGCGCCGCGCGCGGCATCAGACGAAGCGTCTACCATCGACGGGAACCGGGCTGCACAGCAGCCCGGACGGCGCGACTGCGCCGCGCGCGTAGCGCGTAGGCAAGCGAGTGGAGCGAGCGCCCGCCGTTGAGGGAAATGGAATAAGTTCGCGCCCGCGCCTCACTCCGGCCCGAGGGACAGGATCGATGTGGGGCTGGTGCGATATACGCGCGGAGCAATTTCCGTCCAGGATTCATAGCGATGATCCGGGCTCAAGTGGGATTCGCCGGGATTGACCGGGACTGCGGGGAACTCTGCGGGATTCCACGGGTCCACCGGTACCGACGTGACGGTGCGGGGAGCAGGCGGCGGGGGCCTGCCCTCCACCTCCGCACGGATGATGGCGACCGCCTCCGGCGAGAGCCCGCCCTGGCCCTTGGGCTGATCAGCGCGTGCCGCCTTCTTTGCCGCCCGCTCCCGGTCTTTGCGGAGCTTGTCGGTGCCTTCGATGCGCTTGAGGGTGAGGGCGAGGCGGGCGAGCTCCTCCGTCGACACGGGCTCTTCCCGCGCGCTGAGACGAGCCATGGTGGCGAGCGCCATGGTCCGCAGGGTCTCGATCAGGATGAGTCCCGCCTGACCTTCCGGCCGCTCGCCCAGCGCATCCACCCACGCCTTGATGGTGCGGTCGGTCTCCTGCTGCTGGCGGATCATGTCGCGCATGTTCTTGGTGTAGCGGCCGACGGCCGAGCGCGAGCATGTCTCGCCTTCGGCGCGGATGCGGGCTGTGATCTCGTCGATGGTGGCGCCGTCCGCGATGGCCGCGTCCACGGCCTCGCGCAGCTTGGCCGGCAGGCGCTTGATGGAGGAGCGGCCGAACGTCCCGGCCGTTGTGCTCTTGGGGGTGCTCTCGGGGGATTTCCGGGGAGTTTCATTCTGCATGGCGTGGCTGTGCTCGCGGGATGGTTTCTGGCTCATCCAGCGATGCTGCCCCGCGCCGCCCACACTGTGCATCGCACCATGGTCCGGGGCACGCTACGGGGTCCGAGCCCCGCGCGGCCACTCCCATACTCGTCATGCCCGGACTTGATCCATTGCTGTCCGGTTTAGATTTTGGCGAAGGGGATTTGGAGTTGGTCATGGGTTTGTGGCTCATCGGGCGGCGGTTCGAAGAGGTCGGTGAGCGCCCGGCGCTGGAAGGTCGTCTTGGCGACGAGGCGGGCGATGGCCTGGAGGCCGAGCCGGGTTCCGGTTCCGATCTGCGCCAGCCGCAGCAGCAGGTAGGCGATCAGCGCGGTGACGATCTGGATGCGCACGGCATTCTCGCTGGTGCCGAGGAAGTGCCGGATCTTCAGGTTCTGCTTGATCCACTTGAAGAACAGCTCGACCTGCCAGCGCCGCTTGTAGAGCGCCGCGATCTCTTCGGCTGGGGCATTGAGGTCGTTGCTGACCAGCATGATCTCCCTGCCGCTGTCGATGCGCACGGTGACCAGACGCACCGGCTTGTCGAAGGGGTTCTGGCGGCTCGCCGCCAGGCGCTTCGACAGCAAGGCGACGCGGTCGGCCACGACCGGGCCGTCCGGCTTGACCGGGCGGGTCTCGATCAGGCTTGTGGGCGAGTTCTTCTTCAGCCGGGTGACGAAGCGGCTCCCCTTGGCGTCGATGTCTGCCCAGAAGGCGAAGTCGTAATAGCCCTTGTCGAAGACGTAAGTCGCGCCGGGCTCGATGGGGAGGCGCTTGGCCGGCGTGATGTCGTTGACCCTGGCCGAGGTCACGGCAAAGCAAACGGGCGCATCTGCGTCCGGGTCGTAGACCACGTGCAGCTTGACGGCACCGTCGACCTCCCAGCTCTCGATCCGCTTGCCAACCAGGACCCGGGTCGCATCGACGAGGCGCAGCATCTCCCGCCCGCGCTGGCCCGCAGATGCGCCCAGCCGGGCGACCAGGGCCTCGAGTACGTCCTCGAACAGGGCCGCCGGACGTACCCGGTTGGCATCCGCGAGCGTAGACCGCCGCACCGGCGCCAGACCCAGATGGGCATGGACGCCCGGAAAGCGTTCCAGCGCACCGACCGCCTCGCGCAACGAGCGCGAGCCCGACAGCTGGGCGAACACCATCGCCTGGAACTGGCTCCACGACGAAAGGCGCCGGACCCGGTAGTCCGCTCCGTGGCGCTCTGCCAGCTTGTCGAAGCGCCAGCGCGGAAACGCCTTCATCAGTCCGCCGAAAATCGTATCCTGGTAGGGCATGGCTTGGGCTCCATTGCGAGCTTCGATTCAACAGGTCTTGCAAAAACCAAGTTGAATCCAAGCCATGCACCTTGTCTACCCAAGCTAAACCGGACAGCAATGGACTTGATCCGGGCATCCACGGCTTGCAGCATGGGGGCATGAGAAAGGGCGGGGGCTGGGTCTACATCATGACCAACCGACCCAACGGCACGCTCTATCTCGGTGTGACCAGCGACATTGCACGCAGGGCATGGGAACACCGCGAAGGCTTGGTTGAAGGGTTCACGAAGCGGTACGGCCTGACGCGGCTCGTCTACGCGGAGCGCCACGACGAAATCGCCGCAGCCATCCAGCGGGAACGGACCATGAAGCACTGGTCGCGCGCCTGGAAGGTCGATCTCATCGTCGCGCAGAACCCCGATTGGGACGACCTCTACGAAACCCTGCCGTAATCTCGCTGAAAACATGGATGCCCGGATCAAGTCCGGGCATGACGAAGTAAGGAAGTGGTCTCGCGACCGCGCGCCGCGCCCGGCAACCCGCGAGGAGTCCGACCATGATCGGGACCGGGCTGCGCAGCAGCCCGGACGGCGCGACAGCGCCGCGCGCGTAGCGCGTAGGCAAGCGAGTGGAACGAGCGCCCGCCGCCTGAGGGAAATGAAAAAGTTCGCGCCCGGCGCCCGAGGGAAACGAATAAGCAGTTCTTACTCGGTTGTCGTGTGGATCGGCGCTTCCGGGTGGAAAGCGTGGAAGGCGAAGGCGAAGGCGATGTCGTAGGGCACGTCCTCCAGGCCGCCATCGCCGCCCGCGCGCTGCACGACCACGTTGCCGACGTCCTTGCCCTTCGCGATCCTGCGGCTGTCGAGCGCGGAGTTCTGGCCCGACTCCCAGGTGATGACCAGATCGCCCTGCTCGTAGCGGCCGGCTTCGCGGATGAGCTCGAGGCTCCAGGCCTCGCCTTCCACCACGACGACGCGGGCGAGTGGCTCGATCCCCTTCGGCAGGTCGCCGTTGTAGAGGAAGGGACGCGAAGAGGAATCGTAGCTGGCGTAGGGGTTCATGCCATAGGCGCGGGCGCCTGCGCGGCTCGGCACGAGGACCTTGGCCTCGGCGCCTGCGCGCTCCCTGAAGAGGCCGAAGGATTCGACCCGCGCCGGCAGCCGCTTGAGCGCCGTGCCGGTGTGGACGCCGACGATGCCTTCGCCGGTGAACTGCTGCCACCAGCTCTCTGTCTGCCGGTCGTACATCACGAGGTCGGAGTTGCGCAGCTTGCCGGTGGTGCCGAACTCCAGCACCGCATCGCCCACGCGCCGGTCGTACACGACGGCCGAGTTGCAGAGCGGGCAGAAGGTGACCGCGATCGGGATGCCGCCCACCGTGTCGTTGACGATCTCGTGCCAAATGAGGATTTGCAGCGGGTAGGCGCGCTGATCGTCGCCGACGAAGAAGCTCATGACGGGCTCGGTGTCCGCCAGGTCCTCGATCTCGCCGGCGGGCGCGAAGACCGGGTCGTCGATCGAAGGGATGCCGTCCTTGGGCGGCCCGCCGGACATGATCTCGTCGAACGAGACCGACGCTTGCGAGAAGTCCGTCGCCCCCCACTCGAACAGCCAGCCCGACGGCGCCTCTCGCGCCATGGCGGGACTGAGCGAGAGCGCTGCGACGAGCGCGAGAGCGGGAAGGGTCAGCGCCGAGAGAGCAAGGGTGCGCATTGAGCAATCCTCCGTCCTGTGACGGGTGGAATGTCGGGCCTGCCGGAGCCTCGCGCCAATCGCTTTGCTTCAACTTGTCGTGACGAGCCCCGCACCGGGGCTAGGAACTGGAGAAATGTATATAACTTATTATGAATCAAGTGGTTACGTGAAATTGGGTTCGTTTTGTAAAATCGTGTTTCGCGGTCGGTTCTTCTCCCCCGGCTAAGCGGCGGCGGCCATCGCCCGCTGGGCCATGACGCCCACCAGATGCGCGCGGTACTCGGCGCTCGCGTGGATGTCGGAGTTGAGACCTTCGTCGGAGAGCGCCGGCAGCGTCGCCTCGGGGTCCAGCCCGCCGCTCAGCGCGGCCTCCATGGCGGAGGCGCGGAAGACGCAGGGGCCGGCGCCGGTCACCGCGATGCGAACGCCCGACGCCGTCTCCGCCGCCATGACGCCGACGATGGCGTAGCGCGACGCGGGGTTCGGGAACTTGGCATAGCCGGCCTTCACGGGGCGGGGGAAGCGGACGGCGGTCACGAGCTCGCCCTCCTCCAGCGCGGTCTCGAACAGCCCGGTGAAGAAGTCGTCCGCCGCAATGGTGCGGCGCTCGGTCACCACGGTAGCGCCGAGCCCGACCAGGGCGGCCGGATAGTCCGCCGCCGGGTCGTTGTTGGCGATGGAGCCGCCGATGGTGCCCTTGTTGCGCACCTGCGGGTCGCCGATCTTGCCGGCGAGGGCGGCGAGCGCCGGGATCGCGCCCTGCACCTCGGCGGAGGCCGCGACGGTCGCATGGGGCGTGAGCGCGCCGATCTCTACGGCCTCGCCGTCCACGGAGATGCCGATCAGCTCCGTCAGCCCCGCGAGGTCGATCAGATCGGAGGGTGCGGCCAGGCGCTGCTTCATCGTCGGCAGCAGCGTGTGGCCGCCCGAAAGGTAGGCGCCGTCGTCCGCGCCGTTGAAGCCTGCGACCGCGTCTTCCACCGATGTCGCACGACGGTAGTTGAATGCATGCATGACGCTCACTCCTCTCCGCTCAGACTATGGCCTTCGCGCCGAATTGGCCAGAGAACCATCGTCCAGAGAACCATCGTCCGGAGGCTGCCGGCCTTTCGGCCGACCGCCGGCGCCGGCTACGATGGGCCCGTGGGTGAGAGGAGGCGCCGGTGGTGATGCTCAGGCGCGCCCAGATCGTCAATCTGGTCGAGCACAGCTACTACAGCAACATCGACTTCCGGCACCTCGGCACGGTGCTCGACTGCTTCGCCCACGACGCGGTGCTCTCGGTGGACGGCCGGAGCCACCGCGGCCGGGACGGCGAGATCAAGCAGTATCTCGCCCAGATGCTGTCGGACTATCCCTCGATCCGGCACGAGCTGCTGGAGCACGAGGTGGACGAGGCCGGGCAGCGCTCCAGCTGCCGCTTCACCCTCAGACTCGAAGACGCCGAGGGGCGCGCGCACGAGACCACCGGGCGGGCCGAGTTCCATCTGGGGAACGGCAAGCTCGCGGCCGTCACGGTCGAGAGCGACGGCGGCGCCACCGCGATCTAGTTCGCAGGTGGAGCTTGCCAGGCTCCGAACTGCCGCTCGCTTTTCATCTCCATCTCCCCCTGTCCCCCTCCCGACTCATTCATTTCCCTCAACGGCGGGCGCTCGCTCCGCTCGCTTGCCTACGCGCTCACGCGCGCGGCGCAGTCGCGCCGTCCGGGCCTGCGGCCCGGCAGGGCGGAGGGGGGACGTAGACGGCGCCGCCCGTTCTCCCTCTCCTCCCCGCCGGGGAGGAGAGGGCCGGGGTGAGGTGGGGCCGACGGGTGCGATTGCGTTGCCGCCGCCAATGCGGTCAAGATGCGCACGGCGGGCGTCAGCGGCGTGCCTAACGGCGGCGGACGACCGGCTCGACGAGGCGGGGTGCGGCATGGCTTCGGACATCGACATCTACAAGACCCAGAATTTTGGGAACCGGCTCGGCTTCGGCGAGAAGGCGGCGCTGCTGATCGTCGACTTCGTCAACGGCTTCACCGACCCGGCGAAGTTCGGCGGCGGCAACATTCAGGAGGCGATCGACGCGACGGTGGGCCTGCTCGCCTTCTGCCGCGAGCGCGGCGTGCCGGTCGCGCACACCCGCGTCATCTTCGCCGACGACGCGGCGGACGCGAACATCATGTGCATGAAGGTGCCCTCGCTCACGGGGCTGACCGAGGACGCGCCGGACAGCCAGATCGTCGATGCGCTGGCGCCGGCGCCGGGCGAGATCGTGATCCGTAAGCGCGTGCCGTCGGCCTTCTTCGGCACCGACCTCGCGCCGGCCTTCGCCAAGATGCGCGTGGACACGGTGATGGTGGCGGGCTGCACCACCTCGGGCTGCGTGCGCGCGAGCGTGCTGGATGCCATGTGCCACGGCTTCCGCCCGGTGGTGATCAGCGATTGCGTGGGCGATCGCGCGCTCGGGCCCCATGAGGCGAACCTCTTCGACATGGGCCAGAAGTACGCCGACATCATCACGAGCGCCGAAGCCATCCCCGCGCTCTCCGGCGCGGTCGCGGCCGAAGCCGCCGAGTAGGGACCCGCCGTGAAGGCGGTCGTCATCCGCGCCCACGGCGGCGTCGAGACCCTGCTCTACGAGGAGGCCGAGACGCCCGAGCCAGGGCCGGGCGAGGTTCTGGTGCGCATCCGCGCGAGCGGGATCAACCACCTGGACCACGACGTGCGCGAAGGCATCTCCGGCATCCCGGTGACGCTGCCGCACGTGCCCGGCTGCGAAGGCGTGGGCGAAATCGCGGCCCTCGGGCCCGGCGTGGACGGCCCGGCGATAGGCACCCGCGTCGCCATCGACTTCGCCCAGGGCGACCCGCTCTCCGAGCCCTGGCTGAGCGGGCTCGACGGCGTCGACTTCACCCACGGCCGCATCGGCGCGGGCCAGTGGGGGACCCACGCGGAGTATTGCGTCTCCCACGCGCTCTCGGTGATCCCGCTGCCGGACGGCCTCTCCTTCGAGACCGCCGCCGCCGGCATGATCGGGCTCGGCACCGCCTGGCACATGACCGTCGCTCTCGGCCGCGTGCAGGCGGGGCAGACGGTGCTGGTCAACGCGGCCGGCAGCGTGGTCGGCTCGTCGGCGATCCAGGTCGCGCTGCTGCACGGCGCGCGGGTGATCGCCACGGCCGGTTCCGCCGCCAAGCTGGAGAAGGCGCGCGCGCTCGGCGCGGCCGAGACCATCGACTACACGCGCCAGAGCATTCGCGACGAGGCGCTCAGGCTCACCGATGGGCGCGGCGTCGATCTCGTGATCGAGAGCGTGGGCGGCGACGTGCTGCGCCAGAGCATCGACGCGGTCTGCTTCAACGGCCGCCTCGTCACCTGCGGCGCGCATGCGGGCGAGGAAGTGCCGCTCAACGTGATCGAGTTGTTCCGCAAGCACATGACGATCCACGGCAGCCATTTTTGCGGCCGCCGCGAGCTTGCGCGCGTTTTCGCGCTGATGGCGGAAGGCCGGCTCAAGCCGGTGATCGATACCGTCTACCCGCTCGCCGAGATCCAGACGGCAGCGCTGCGCACGGCCGAACGCGATGTCTTCGGCAAGATGGTGCTGGTGCCGTGAAGTTTACTTCGCCTTCCCCGCCTGGCCGCGTTTGAGGAACTGCCCGCCGCCCTCGCGGCCGAGCCATTCCCGGCCGTCGACGATCAGCTCGCCGCGCAGGAACACCTTGCTCACCCGGCCGGTGACCTCGCGGCCCTCGAAGAGGGAGTACTCGACCCGGCTGTGATGCTCGGCGGCGCGGATAGTCCATTGCTCGTTCGGGTCGAACAGCACGATGTCGGCGTCGGAGCCCACCGCGATCGTGCCCTTGCGCGGGAAGAGTCCGAAGAGCTTCGCCGGCGCGGTCGCGGTCAGCTCCACATAGCGGTTGAGCGACATCTCGTTGCGCCGCACGCCACCGTCGTAGACCAGCGGCATGCGGGTCTCGAGGCCGGGCGCGCCGTTGGGGATCTTGCTGAAGTCGTCGCGGCCGAGCTCCTTGGAGAGCCGCAGCCCCAGCACGTTCTCGCTGAAGCAGAACGGGCAGTGGTCGGTGGCGATGACTTGCAGGTCGTCGGTCTTGAGCCCGCGCCAGAGCGCGTGCTGATGCGCGGCGCCCCGGAGCGGCGGCGTCATCACGAACTTGGCGGCCTCGAAGCCCGGCCGCTCGTATTCCTCGTCGGTGAGGAAGAGATAGTGCGGGCAGGTTTCGGCATGGACCGGGAGCCCGCGATCGCGCGCCTCCGTCACCGCGTCCAGCGCCTCGCCCGCCGAGAGGTGCACGATATAGACCGGCGCCTCGGCAAGCTCGGCGATGCGGATGACCCGGTGGGTGGCCTCGCCCTCCATCAGCGTCGGGCGGGTCAGCATGTGCCACTTGGGGCTGGTGTTGCCGGCGTCGAGCGCCTCCTGCACCAGCACGTCGATGACGTGGCCGTTCTCGGCGTGAATCTGCACCATGCCGCCGTGAGCGCCGACCTGGCGCATGGTCTTGAAGATCTGGCCGTCGTCGATCATCAGCACGTCGGGATAGGCGGTGAAGAGCTTGAAGGTGCTGACGCCTTCGTCGTGGATCAGGCTCTTCATGTCGACCAGCGTCTGGTCGTTCACCTCGGTGATGATCATGTGCGCGCCCATATCGACGGCAGCGACCGAGGCGCGCTCGTGCCAGTCGGCAAGGCCGGCCAGCGGGCTGGTCCCCTTCACCTGGGCGGCGAAGTCCACGACCGTGGTGGTGCCGCCGAAGGCCGCCGCCTGGGAGCCGGTGTAGAAGGTGTCCGCCGTCCGCGCCGGCCCGAAATCCCAGTCGAGGTGCGTGTGCACGTCGACGCCGCCGGGCAGCACGAGCAGCCCTGCCGCATCGTGCTCCGGAATCCCGTCGCCGACGGGCAAGTCCGTGCCGATCATGCGGACCCGACCGTCCTCCATCAGGATGTCGGCCGTGTAGTCGTCCACCGCGGTCACGATCCGCCCGTTCCGAATCACGGTCGCTGTCATCGTCGCCTCCCTGGAGGGTCGAGAGCCCTCATCCCTTGCGCTTATCATGCCGCGCCGGCCGGCACCCGTCCACGGCTTGCCGGGGCTGCCCCTGCGATCGCACCGGCACCGATATAGCGATTTGGCTGGAGGCCCGGTGGGGCATCAATTAACATCGACTTAACTCGGTGCACCCTGAGGGGCTGGTCAGGGTCTTGGGCGCCACACTCCTGCCCTGGGAAGCAACCCTGGCCGGGCCATCGGGATGGCCGAATAGCCGGGGGACAGCGCGCGTCGGCATCGACGCGGAACAGGGGAAACCAGCCATGACGATCGAGCAACAACTGAAGAATATGGCCATGAAGAGCGGCATGACCCGCCGCGGCTTCATGCAGCGGGCACTGGCGCTCGGCGCCACGACGGCCCTCGCCACGACCCTCGCCGACCGGGCCTTTGCCGCCGCAGAGCCGAAGAAGGGGGGCCGCTTCCGCTGCGGGCTTGGACACGGGGCGACCTCGGATTCACTGGATCCGGCGACCTTCCTCGACCTCTACATGCAGACCGTGAACGCCAGCGCGCGGAACAACCTGACCGAGGTGGCCCAGGACGGCAGCCTGATCCCCGAGCTGGCCGAGAGTTACGACTCCGCCGACGCCACGACGTGGAAGTTCAACCTGCGCCAGGGAGTCGAGTTCCACAACGGCAAGACGATGGACGCGAACGACGTCATGGCGTCCATCAGCCACCATCGCGGCGAGGAATCGAAGTCGTCCGCCAAGGAGCTGCTCAAGTCCGTCGTCGAGATGAAGTCGGACGGCGCGAACGCGGTGGTCTTCACGCTCAGCGAGGGCAACGCCGACTTCCCGTTCATCCTGAGCGACTACCACATTCCGATCATGCCGGCGTCCGACAACGGGGTGGATTGGCAATCCGGCATCGGCACGGGCGCTTATGTGCTTGAGAGCTTCGAGCCCGGTGTGCGCACGACGCTGAAGCGCAACCCCAACTTCTTCAAGGAAGGGTTCGGACATTTCGACGAAGTGGAGATCATCACCATCGCGGACGTGGCAGCGCGCACCAATGCGCTCACCACCGGCGAGATCGACGCCATGGACCGGGTCGATCTCAAGACCGCGCACCTGCTGGAACGCCAGGAGGGAGTGAGGCTGGTCGAGACCAGCGGCACGCAGCACTTTACCTTCACCATGCGCTGCGACACGCCGCCGTTCGACAACGTCGATGTCCGGCTCGCGCTGAAACACGCGATCGACCGCGAAGCCATCGTCAGGACGATCCTGCGCGGTCACGGCACGCTCGGCAACGACCACCCGATCAGCCGCTCCAATCGCTATCACGCGGACAACCTGGAGCAGCGGGCATACGATCCGGACAAGGCCAGGCACCACCTCAAGCAGGCGGGCATGGAGGGCCTTTCGATCGACCTCAGCGCTGCGGACGCTGCGTTTGCGGGCGCGGTCGACGCGGCAGTGCTCTACAAGGAGCATGCGGCCGCGGCCGGCATCAACATCAACGTGGTGCGCGAACCGGATGACGGATACTGGTCCAACGTCTGGATGGTGAAGCCCTACTGCGCCGTCTACTGGGGCGGTCGCCCGACCGAAGACTGGATGTTCTCGGTCGCCTATGCGGCGGATGCGGCGTGGAACGACAGCTTCTGGAAGCACGACAAGTTCAACCAGTTGCTGATCGCAGCCCGGTCCGAGCTGGACGAGGCGAAGCGGCGGAGCATGTACGAGGAGATGCAGACGATCGTGAGCAACGACGGCGGCGTCCTTATCCCCATGTTCGCCAACTACGTCATGGGGCTCTCCGACAAGATCGGGCACGGCCAGATGGCGGCGAACTGGTCGATGGACGGCTTCAAGTGCGCTGAGCGCTGGTGGTTCGCCTAGGTTAGTGGGCTATCCGACCGGACGGGATCGCATCCGGCTGGTGAACGGTGCCCCATTTCGCATGCGGTGCGGCGCGGAGCACCCCCACCTCACCCCGGCCCTCTCCGCCCCCAGGGGCGGAGAGGGAGAGCGGGCCGGCGCGGCCACGTTCCCCCTCCGCCTTTGGGGGAGGGGGACAGGGGGAGGTGGGCGCCACTCGAGTCAGGGTGATCCGGTGTGGTCGGATAATGCACTAGCCGGCCGCCCTATGGCGGCATGATCCAAATCCTCATCATGGTGGCCCAGCGCTTCGCGCTGGGCCTCCTCACCCTGTTCGCCGTCTCGCTGATCATCTTTCTCGGCGTCGAGCTGCTGCCGGGAGACATCACCCAGGCGCTCCTGGGCCAGGGTGCGACCGAGGAGACGGTCGCTGCGTTTCGCAGAGAGCTCGGGCTGAACCTGCCGCCGCACGAGCGCTACATCGCCTGGCTCGGCGGCATACTGCAGGGCGACCTCGGTCAGTCCCTCGCCAACAAGCGCGAGATCGCCGAGCTCATCGGCGTGCGGCTGGAGAACACGCTGTTTCTCGCCTTCATCAGCGCGATCATCTCCATTCCCCTCGCGCTCGGCCTGGGGATTCTGGCTGCGCTCTACCGCAACACGCTTTACGACCGCACGGTCAACGTCTTCACGCTGTCCTCGATCTCGTTCCCGGAGTTTTTCGTCGCCTACATCCTGATCCTGGTGATGGCGGTCCACCTCGGGTGGTTCCCGAGCATCTCCAACATCGGGCAGGAGCTGGGGCTTTGGGAGCGGGTCTACCGCACCGTGCTGCCGGCGCTGACGCTGACGCTGGTGGTGGTCGCGCACATGATGCGGATGACGCGGGCTGCGATCATCAACCTGCTGGCCAGCCCCTACATCGAGATGGCGACCCTCAAGGGCCTCTCGCGCGGGCGCATCATCGTCAAGCACGCGCTCCCCAATGCGCTCGCGCCGATCATCAACGTCGTCGTGATCAATCTCGCCTACCTGGTGGTGGGCGTGGTCATCGTCGAAGTTGTCTTCGTTTATCCGGGGCTGGGGCAGCTCCTCATCGACGCCGTGCGTTCGCGCGACCTTCCGGTGGTGCAGGCCACGGGGCTGATCTTCGCCGCCGCCTACATCCTGCTCAACCTGACCGCGGACGTGCTGTCGATCATGACGAACCCGCGGCTGCTGCATCCGCGCTAGGAAGGGCGGCGAGGCGGCAACGATGCGGCAGACCCTCAAACACCTGCGAAAGTCGCCGTGGAGCGCGCGGTTTGGGATTCTCGTCGTCGGCTTCTACGTGTTCATCGCGATCTTCGGGCCCCTGCTGACCCCTTACGGCGAGTCCGAGATCGTCGGTTTCGAATACGAGCCCTGGGGCGCGGAGTTCCTGCTGGGCACCGACAACCTGGGGCGGGACATGCTGACCCGCCTCATCTACGGCGCCCGCAACACCATCGGCATCGCCTTCCTGACGACCCTGCTGGCCTTCCTCATCGGCTGCGTGGCGGGCTTCCTGGCCGCCGTGGTGGGCGGCTGGACCGAGCAGGGGATCAGCCGCCTGAACGACATCCTGATGGCGATCCCGCAGCTCATCTTCGCGCTGTTGATCCTCACCATCGCCGGCACGTCGATTCCGGTCCTGGTCGTCGTCATCGCCGTGCTCGATTCCACCCGCGTCTACCGGCTGGCACGGGCGGTCGCCATGAATATCGTGGTGATGGACTACGTGGAGGTCGCGCGGCTGCGGGGCGAGGGGCTGTGGTGGATCATGCGGAGCGAGGTGCTGCCCAATGCGCTGCCGCCGCTGGTCGCAGAGTTCGGGTTGCGCTTCTGCTTCGTCTTCCTGCTGCTGAGCGCGCTCAGCTTCCTCGGCCTCGGCATCCAGCCGCCCACGGCCGACTGGGGCAGCATGGTGCGCGACAACGCCACGTTGATCACCTTCGGCGACTTCACGCCGATCCTGCCGGCGGCCTCCATTGCGCTGCTCACCATCGGCGTGAACTTCATCGTCGATTGGCTCCTCCACAAATCGTCGGGGCTCAAGGATGCCTGACGCGGATACCACCGGAGGCGCGCGCGAACCGCTGCTCACGATGACGGGGCTCCGCATCGAAGGGCAGGCCGACGACGAGTGGCACGAGATCGTGCACGGCGTCGACGTGGTGTTGCATCGCGGCGAGGTGCTGGGGCTGATCGGCGAATCGGGCGCGGGCAAGTCCACCATCGGGCTCGCGGCCATGGGATTTGCCCGGCCGGGCTGCCGGCTCACCGGCGGCGATATCGTGTTCGACGGGGTGGAGCTGCGCGGCGCTTCGCGGGGTCACACGCGGGCCCTGCGGGGCGCGCGCATCGCCTACGTCGCCCAGAGCGCGGCGGCCGCGTTCAACCCGGCGCATAGGCTCATCGACCAGTTCACCGAGGCGCCGGTGCGCCACAGGGTCAAGTCCCGAGGCGCGGCGGAAGCGGACGCCAAGGACCTCTACGGCCGGCTGCGGCTCCCCGAACCCGAGAAGATCGGCTACCGCTATCCGCACCAGGTCTCGGGCGGGCAGCTTCAGCGTGCCATGGTCGCCATGGCCATGGCGTGCCGGCCCGACCTCATCGTCTTCGACGAGCCGACGACGGCGCTCGACGTGACCACCCAGATCGAGGTGCTGGCGGCGATCAAGGACGTCGTCAGGCAGTTCGATACGGCCGCCATCTATATCAGCCACGATCTCGCCGTCGTCGCCCAGATGGCGGACCGCATCATGGTGCTGCGCCACGGCAACCTGGTGGAAGAGGGGACCGCCGACAGCATCGTCAATCGCCCGGAGCAGGAGTACACGCAGCGGCTGCTCGCGGTGCGCACCTTCCGCAAGCCGGTCGCAGAGCCGGTACAGGAGGAGCCGCTCTTGCGCATCGAAGGGGTCGCCGTGCGCTATCGCCGGTCCGCGCGAGTCCTGGAGGGTGTCGATCTCGACATCGGCCGGCAGCGCACGGTCGCGATCGTGGGCGAATCGGGTAGCGGCAAGAGCACGCTCGCGCGCGTCGTCACCGGGCTGCTTCCGCCGGAGGAAGGACGATTGGTGTTCGACGGCGACGTGCTGGCGCCGGCGCTGGCGCGCCGGCCGCGCGAGCAGCTCCGCCGCCTGCAGATGATCCACCAGATGCCGGACACGGCGTTGAACCCGCGCCAGCGCGTGCGCGAGGTTATCGGCCGCCCGCTCACGTTCTATTCCGGGCTGCACGGGCGGAAGCGCGAAGACCGGGTGCGCGAGCTCCTGGACATGGTCGAGCTCGAGCCCGACGAGTTCTTCGACCGCTTTCCGGCGGAACTTTCGGGCGGCCAGAAGCAGCGGGTGTGTATCGCCCGCGCGCTCGGCGCCGGGCCGGACCTGATCATCTGCGACGAAGTGACTTCGGCGCTCGACCAGCTGGTGGCCGAGCGGGTGCTGCAGCTCTTGCAGCGGCTTCAGGACGAACTCGGCGTCTCGTACATGTTCATCACGCACGACTTCGCGACCGTGCGGGCGATATCCGACGAGATCGTGGTCATGTTCCAGGGACGCATCGTCGAGCAGGGCGCGCGGAACGACGTGTTGACACCGCCTCACCACGAGTACACGGACCTGCTGCTCTCGTCGGTGCCGGAAATGAAGATCGGCTGGCTGGATCAGACGCTGGCCGGGCGCAGGGAACGCCAAGCGGGTGGCGACGAGGGCCTGAAGGAAGGCGCGCCGGCCTCCCAAAACTGATATGAGTCAATCGGCCTGACGGGCCGCGTTCGTGGAAGGGGGCCACGCCATGAATATCGCTGCGAAGCCGGCCGAGGTCTCGGCTGCCAAGACCGGCGCCCGCATGAAAGAGGCCACGGTGTGGGCCCTGCCTGCCCGATGGTACGCGGACCCCGAGATCTACGAGGCCGAACGGCGGAACATCTTCGGGCGCCAGTGGCTCTGGATCGGGCGCGAGGCGGAGGTCGCCGAGCCGGGCCAGTACGTGACGGCCGCACCCGCCGGATTTCCGCTCTTCGTGCGCCGCGCCGAAGACGGCACGCTGCGCGCGTTTCACAACGTGTGCCGGCACCGGGCGTCGAAGCTGCTGACCGAGCCAAGCGGGCGGTGCAACACCATCGAGTGCCCCTACCACGGGTGGCGCTATCGCTCGGACGGCGCGCTCGACCATGTGCCGCTGTTCGGCGAAGCACCGGATTTCCCGAAGGACGAGCTGTCGCTCTTCCCCGTCGCGGCAGAGGCCTGGCGGGGCCTCCTCTTCGTCTGCCTCGACCCCGACGCGCCGCCGCTCCTCGACTGGCTCGGCCCGATCGAGGAGGCCTTCGCGCGGACCGCGCCGGCGCGGGTCAACTTCGGGCGGGAAGCGACGTACATGGTCGCGTGCAACTGGAAGACCTACGTCGACAACTACCAGGAGGGCTATCATATCCCGCCCCTGCACCCCTCGCTGCACCGCGACCTGGACTGGACGCGCTACCGGGTGATCAACTTCGAGGGCGGCAGCCTCCACGACGGGCCGCAGAAGAAACGCTCGAAGCATCCGGGAAGCTACGGCTGGCGCTTTCCCAATTTCGCGTTCAACTCGTACCCGGACGGGGTCTCCTTCATGCGGATGGAGCCGGTCGGCCACGCGCGGACCCGCCTCGTCTATCAGTTCTGGACACCGGACGGAGCCGGCCCGGCCGAGCTGGAGGCGGCGGCCGCTTACGGTATCCAACTGGCCAAGGAGGACATCGGGATCGTGGAGGTGGTCCAGCAGAACCTGAACGCCGGCATGTACGAGCGGGGGCCGCTGAGCCCGCGCCACGAGAACGGGCTCTTTCACTTCCACCAGATGGTGCGCGAGGCCGTCGGCCCGGCGGTGGAAGGTTAGGCTTCAGAGCTCACTGGCCTGATGGACTGAATTATCGAGCCATTCCGGGCGGACCGTGATTCCCCAGCCGGGGCCGCCGGGAATCTCGACCGTGCCGTCCTTCGCCACCGGCATTTCGTCGTAGATGCCGTACTGCCAGGGATAGAAGTCGGCGCCCTCGATGGAGAACTCGACGTAGGGGCCCGCGTTCTCCAGCGCGCCCATCAGGTGCAGGGTGAAGATGGTGACCAGGGACATGTTGGCGGCGTGGGGCGTGACCGGCATGCCGGCCGCCTGCGCCATGCGCGCGACGCGAAGGAAGCGCTCGACGCCGCCGACGTAGCAGACGTCGGGCTGGGCCACGTCCATGGTCCGGCTTTCGATCAGGAACTGCCAGAGCGTGAGGTTGTTGTCCTGCTCGCCGCCGGTCACGTCCAGGTCGAGCGCCTCCTTCACCTCGCGCGTCCAGTCCGGCTTCCAGTAGGGGCAGGGCTCCTCGAAGTGGCAGACGTCGTTCTCCTCCAGGACGCCGCGGCCGAGCGCGATGGCCTGCGCCGGTGCGTAGCAGCTGTTCGCATCGACCAGCAGCGCGACATCGTCGCCGAGCGCGCGGCGAACCGCCCGCACGATCGCCTCGGAGCGGCCCGGCCACTCATCCCTCCCGCGGCCGCATACCGAGCCCACGCGGAACTTGAAGGCGTCGTAGCCGTGGCGCTCGCGCAGTCTGAGGAAGCGTTCGGCCTCCGCTTCCGGCGTGATCTCACGCTGCATGCTGGAGGCGTAGACGCGAAGCGGGCGCGGGGTGCCGCCCAGAAGCTCGCACACGCTCTTGCCCTGGAGCTTGCCGTGGAGGTCCCAGATCGCGGTGTCGAGCCCGCCCAGCGCCCGGCACAGGTGGGAGCCCGGAAACTTGTGCTCCCGCTCGCAGATCAGATCGAGCAGGTCGCCCAATTGGTCGAGCGCCGCAATGTCCTGGCCGAGCGCCCAGGGCGCGACCTGCCGGTGGAGCACGGTCGCGGAGATGTCGGCGTGGTAGGTCGAGACCTGTCCCCAGCCCTCCGTGCCGTCGTCGGCGGTGACGCGCGTGAGCCCGACCTCGCGGGTGCAGAACGTCTCGATTTTCTGAATCTTCATCGGCCGGCTCACACGTGTTCAGTCAGGAAAGACGATGACGTGGCGCAGGTGGTGGGAGCGCCGCGCGAGCGCGAGCGCCTCGTTGATTTCGTCCAGCGGTCTGCGCGAGGCGATCAGCTCGTCGAGCCTGAGCCGGCCGCTCCGGTAAAGCCGAAACAGCTTCGGCACGTCGATGCGGAGCCTGGCATCGCCCATCTTGCAGCCGAGAATCCGCTGCCCGAAGTGCGAGAGGTCGGTGGCGTTCAGGCTGACCCGCTCGTCGTAAGGCGGCATGCCCACTGCCACCAGCGTGCCCTCCGGCGCGAGCAGCGGCAGCGCCTGTTCGATCGCTCGAACCGCGCCGACCGCCACCAGCACCACGTCGAAGCCGCGTCCCTCGGTCAGCGCGAGCGCCTTCGCGGTGGCGTCCTCGTCCGTGGCGTCGATCGCATCCGTCGCGCCGAAGGCACGCGCCTGCTCCAGCTTGTCGTCGGTCACGTCGATGGCCACGAGCGGGAGCGCCCCGGCGAGCGCCGCGCCCTGAACGCAGTTGAGGCCGACGCCGCCGCAGCCGATCACCGCAACCGCATCGCCCACCTGCACCTTCGCGGTGTTGATGGCCGCGCCGAAGCCGGTGAGCACGCCGCAGGAGATCAGACTGGCGACATCGTCGGCGACGTGCGCCGGCAGCGTCACGACCTGCGAGGCATCCACCACCACGCTCTCGGCGAAGCCGCCGACCCGGAGCCCGGCCCGTACCGGGCTGCCCTGCTTATCGGCGAGACGCGGGGCGGAATCGATGGCGTACTCGGCCGTGCACTGAGCGGGGCTTCCGGCCTCGCAGTATTCGCAGCGCCCGCATGAGCGCAGCAACGAGACGAGGACGCGGTCGCCCGCGCGAATGCCGCCCGGCGGTACGGCCGGGCCGAGGTCGGTGACCACGCCCGCCAGCTCGTGTCCGAACACGGTCGGCAGGTCGCCGCCCCAGCCTCCGTCCATGTAGGTGATGTCCGAATGGCATATCGAGCTGGCGCGCACCTTGACCCGGATCTCGCTGCCCTGGGGCGGCGCGAGCCGCAGCGTCTCGATGGAGAGCGGCTCGCCGAAGGCGCGGCAGACCGCGGCGCGGATCTCGATCGTGCCGGACGCCATGATGCGCATGATCTCCCGATGTTGAAGGCGAGTGCGGGCGCTCGTTCCCCCCAACCTTGGACGCAGAGTGTCGGCCCGCGTCCTTCCTGACAACCCGACGCACGAGCCGATATTGCGCGCGCTGGACGGCTTTGCGAGAGTCGATCCGGCACGCAACGGAACGCCCGAGCGTGCAGGGGAAATCGCCGCCGGAGCAGGGAGGAAACGACGCCGCTACTGGAGAACAAGGACCTCGCGGTGGCCGACATCTACGTGCCGGCCAAGCGCCGCCGCACGCTCAAGCAGGCGACGGTCGACTCGCTCGCCGAGAGCATTCTGGAGGACGGACTGAAGGTGCCGATCCTGGTGCGCCAGGACGGCTCGCGCTACGTGCTGGTGGAGGGCCTGCATCGGCTGGAGGCGTGCAAGGCGCTCGGCGAGGAGCTCATCGCCTGCACCATGGTCCAGGCGCGGAGCTAGCCCGCATTTCTCACCAAGGTCATGGTCTGCGCGGCGCCGTCAGGCCGACAGAGCAGGAAAGCCGCGCAGCGCGATGTGGTGCATCGGGCAAGCGGTTTGACGAACTCTGTCGGCCCGAGGGCGCCGCCCTTCGGGTCGCGTCCAGGCGCCCGCCCACGTCGTCGCAGACCTCAACCGTATTCCCTGATACGCTTTTCGGCCCGCTCCTTGCGGATCGAACGCCTGGACGCGACGCAGGCCGTGACCTTGGTGAGAAGTGCGGGCTAACGAACGCGGCAGGCAGGCCGCGATGAGACACGCATGAGGTGCGCATGAGCAAGGTCGGCTTCGGCTTCCTCGACCGTCCGGGGGTGCGCGAGCAGCTCAGGCTCGCCGCCAAGGCCGAGGCGCTCGGCTACGATTCCCTCTGGGTTACCGAGACCAGGCTCGCCCGCGACGCGGTCTCGGTGCTTGGCGCCATGGCCGCCACCACGGAGCGGGTGCGGCTCGGCTCCTGCATCGTCAACAGCTGGACCCGCGGCCCGGCGCTCATGGCCATGACCTTCGCCACCCTGGACAACCTCGCGCCGGGGCGGATGAACCTCGGCCTCGGCGCCTACTGGGACCCGCTCGCCTGGAAGCAGGGCATCGAGCGCCGCAAGCCGCTCACCCAGATGCGCGAATACGTGGGCGTCCTGCGTCGGCTGCTCGCTCTCGAAGACGGCGTCACGCATGAGGGCGAGCTGGTGACGGTGCGCGACCTCACCCTCGACCTCGGCCACGGCGATGCGCGCGTGCCGCCGGCGGTCAGGATCTTCATCGGCCCGACGGGTCCGCGCATGATGGAGCTGTCCGGCGAGATCGCGGACGGGGCGCTGATCAACGGGATCCTCCCGCCGGCCTACACGCGCCGCTCGCTGGAGCGCATCGCCGCAGGCGCCGCGCGCGCGGGCCGCACGCTAGCCGACGTGGAGAAGCTGCAGCTCGTCAACATCTCGATGGACGCGGACCGCGAGAAGGCGCTCTACGACGCCAAGCGCGTCGTGACCCAGTACCTGGGCCAGCAGCCGCACTTCGCCAAGGCCTGGGAGTACCCGGAAGACCGCCTCGCCGAGATCAAGGATGTGATGGGCGGCTGGCCGCCCCGTCCCGGCGGCATCGAGGACGCCATGGCGCTGGTCGACGATGCGCTGGTGGGCGAGCTGATCGCCCACGGCACCCCGGACGAGTGCGTGGCCAGCGCGCAACGCTGGCTGGATACCGGGCTCGATCAGCTCATCCTGATCCCGCTCAGCCGCAACTACGACGAGATCCTGGAGGTCTTCGCGCCGTGAACGCGGAGGCGTTGCGCGCGGCCGTGGGCGCGCGGTTGCCGCTGGCCGAATCGCTGTTCGACGAGATTCGCGCTGCGAGCGCGGCGCAAGCCGGCGTGACCCGGCCGGCCTGGAGCGCGGAGGATCACTTCGCCAGCGAGCGGCTTGCCGATGCCGCCCGCGCGCTCGGGCTGGAGGCCGCCTACGACCACGCGGGCAACCTCTACTGCACGCTGCCGGGCCGGGATCGGAGCGCGCCCGCCGTGCTGACCGGCTCGCACACCGATTCCGTGCCGACCGGCGGGCACTACGACGGGCTTGCCGGCGCGGTCGCCGGGCTCATGGTGCTGGCCGCGTTCCGCGATGTCGGCTGGCAGCCGGGCAGCGACGTGACCGCCATCGCCACCCGCGCGGAGGAGAGCGTGTGGTTCGGCATCCCGTTCATCGGTGCCCGTCTCGCGCTCGGCACGCTCTCCCACGATCACCTGGACTCGCTGATGCGCTCGGATACCGGGCGGACGCTGGCGGAGCACATGGCAGACCTGGGCCTCGATGCCGACGCGCTCCGCCGCGAGGATGGGCCCCGCCTCTCGCCCGCCAACGCCTGCGCATTCCTGGAGCTTCACATCGAGCAGGGGCCGGTGCTGGTGGCAGAGGGCGCGCAGGTGGCGGTCCCCACCGTCATTCGCGGCAACCTGCGCTGGCCGGGCGCGAGCTGCCACGGCCGCTACGACCATTCCGGGGCGACGCCCCGCGACCACCGGCAGGACACGGTGCTGGCCGTGAGCGAGCTCGTGCAGGGGCTGGAGGCATTCTGGATCGCGCAGGAGGAGAGCGGCGAGCCCGATACCGTGTTCACCGTCGGCAAGTTCTTCACCGACGGCGCCCACCACGCCATGACCAAGGTGCCCGGCCGCTGCGATTTCACCCTCAACTTCGGCGGCACGAGCCAGGCCTTCCTCGATGCCTGCCGGGCCGAGGTCGAGGCCCGCGCGGCCGAGATTGCCGCGCGCCGCCGGGTCACGTTCG
This sequence comes from Alphaproteobacteria bacterium, assembly GCA_965220745.1. Classification (GTDB taxonomy): domain Bacteria; phylum Pseudomonadota; class Alphaproteobacteria; order UBA828; family UBA828; genus WTGU01. The sequence goes on from CBDCQT010000010.1 coordinate 419,684, forward strand.
ACCTCGGTGAGTGCGTCAGCGCCGCGCCGGCGCCGCTGGACACCGGTCTTCGCGCCGTGCTGGAAGAGGCCGCCGCGGCAATCGAGATACCGACGCGCAGCTTCGCCACCGTGGGCCACGACGCCGCCGTGTTCCAGCGCGCCGGCATTCCGGCCGCGATGGTGCTGGTGCGTAACGCCCACGGCAGCCACAACCCGGACGAGGCCATGACGCTGGAGGACTTCGGCGCGGGCGCCGCGGTGCTCGCGGCCGCGATCGCCCGGCTTGCCGCCTAGCGGTGCGCATGAGGAGCGAGGGATGAGCGACATCCACACCGGCGGCTGCCTTTGCGGCGGCGTCAGATACCGGGCGATCGGGCCCTTGCGCCAGGTCATCGCCTGCCACTGCGGGCAGTGCCGCAAGACCTCCGGCCACCATGCGGCCATGACCTCGGTGCCGCTGGCGCGCTTCGCCCTGGAGGTCGACGAGACCCTGGTCTGGTTCCACTCCTCGGAGAGCGCGCGGCGCGGCTTCTGCAACCGCTGCGGCGGCAACCTGTTCTGGAAGCCGGCGGGCGAGAACCGCGTCTCGATCACCGCCGGCACGCTGGACGGCGCGACCGGGCTCGCCATCGAGCGCCACATCTACACCGAGGACGCCGGCGACTACTACGACGTGCCGGGGCAATAGGGAGCAGACGCATGTACGACCTCGTGGTGCGCGGCGACCTCGTGCTCCCGGACCGGGTGCTGACGGGCGGCTTCCTCGCGGTGCGCGGCGGGGTCATCGGGGCGCTCGGCACGGGCGACGCGCCGGAGGCGGCGGAGACGGTCGATGCGACGGGCCAGCTGATCTTCCCTGGCGTCATCGACGGCCAGGTCCATGCCGGCAGCTGCGAGGGGATCGCAGGGCTGGGTGATGCCTCGGTCGCGGCGGCCGCAGGCGGCGTCACCACCGTCGTCGACATGCCCTTCGACGACCCGCTGCCGGTCAACTCGGTCGAGCTGCTGCAGGCCAAAATCGAGACCCTGGAGCGGATCGCGGTGGTGGACGTGGCGCTCTACGGCGCACCGAAGAAGGGCGCGGGCACCGAGGGCATCGCGGAACTCGCCGATGCGGGCGTCTGCGCCTTCAAGGTGTCCACCTACGAGTATCACCCGGTGCGCTTCCCCGGCTACGACATGGGCGAGCTCTACGAGCTGTTCCCGGCGATCCGCGACACCGGGCTTTCGGTCGCCTTCCACAACGAGGACGCCTCCATCGTCCGCCGCCTGACCCAACGCTTCCTCGACGAGCGGCGCAACACGCCCGAGAGCCACGGCGCAGGCCGGCCGGCGGTCGCCGAGGTGGTGGCCAATGCCGCGGTCTTCGAGATCGCGCGGGTGACCGGCGTGCGCTGCCACATCGTGCACAGCTCGCTCGCGCGCGGCGTCGAGCAGGCGAAGCGCTACCGCGAGGAAGGCGTGCGGGCGAGCGCCGAGACCTGCGTGCAGTACCTGGTGTTCGAGGAGGGCCAGGTGCTGACCATGGGCGCGCGGCTCAAGCAGAACCCGCCCATTCGCCCGGCCCACGAGCGCGAGGCGCTCTGGGAGAAGGTGGTGTCGGACGAGGTGGACTTCGTCTCGTCGGATCACGTGGCGTGGCCGCTCTCACGCAAGTCGAGCCCCGAGTTCTCGGAGAACGGCTCGGGCGTGCCGGGGTTGGAGACCCTGTTCGCCGCTCTCTATACGGGCATGGTGACCGAGCGGGGGCTTGCGCCGAGCCGGGTGGCGGCGCTGCTCGCCGAACGGCCGGCGCGGCACTTCGGCCTCTATCCGCGCAAGGGCGCGCTCACGCCAGGCGCCGATGCGGACTTCGCCATCGTCGCCCCCGGCCCGTGGACCTTCGATGCCGCCGGCATGGCGTCCCAGGTGAAGTGGAGCCCCTACGACGGCATGACCTTCGGCGCGCGGGTGACGAGCACGTACGTGAGGGGCACGCCGGTCTACGCCGACGGGGCGGTGATCGGCGCCCCCGGCACCGGCACCTTCATCCGACCGGTGTGAAAAGGAGCGCTTCAGCACATTTGACTCGAGTCCTCGCCGGGACTGAACCATTGCGTACAAAAATGTGCGCATTTATCATTGACCGACGCGGGCGGCGTCCCACACTGTCGCGGCATGAACGGGAGGCAGTTCATCGCGAGGGTTCGCAAGTGGGCAAGAAGTCGGAATCTGGAGGTGCGCTTCGTCGCGTCCGAAGGAGCCGGTTCGCACGGAACGCTCTATGCGGGTGAGCGCAAGACGACCGTGAAGGACCGGAAGAAGGAAATCAGCAAGGGACTGCTCGCCAAGATGCTCACCGACCTTGGGATCGACAGGGACGAATTTTAGGGAACGGAACGGCGCAAGCGCCCCCGGAGGCCGAACGAATGCCTGACACCTACAACTATCCTGCCGAGATCGAGCGGGACGAGGACGGCCGGTATGTCGTCGCGTTCCCCGATTTCGGATGGGGCGCGACGGACGGCGCCACGCGCGACGAGGCGCTCCTCGAAGCCAAGGATCTGCTGCGCGAGCTGATCGCCACCACGATCCGGGAGGGCGAGGACCTGCCCGAACCATCGCGCGCCGGCAAGGGGAGGCCCCTGGTCGTCCCACCGGTGCAGATCGCGCTGAAGGCGGCCCTTTATGAGGCGTGGCGCCAGGCCGGGATTTCGCAACGCCGTCTTGCTCGCGATCTCGACGTTGCCGAGAGCGAGGTGCGGCGCATGTTGAACCCGGAGCACAGCACCAAGGCCGCAACGATGGACCGCGCTTTGCGCCGGCTGGGAAAACGCGTGACCGTTACCGTCGACGAAGCCGCCTGATCCGTTTCCGACACCGGCAGCTTCATCCGCCCTGTGTACGTCAGCGGCTCAGGCCGGCGCGTAGCTCTCGCGGGCGCCGAGGCTGGAGCCGCCGCAGACCATGATCGCCTGCCCGGTGACGAAGGCGCTGCGCTCGTCGAGGAAGAAGGCGATGGCGTGGGCCATGTCCTCAGGCCGACCGATACGGCCGGCCGGGATCGCGGCGAGCGCGGCCTTGGTGCGGGGCGAGTCCGGCGGGTTGGCCTCGACGTAGAGCTCGGTCGCCGTCGGGCCGGGGCAGATGCAGTTGACCGTGATGCCGTCGCCGCCGAGCTCCAGCGCCCAGGTGCGCGTGAGCCCGATCAGCGCCGCCTTGGTCGCGGCGTAGTTGGTGCGAAGCTCCTTGCCGCGCACCGAGCGGCTGGAGACGTTGACGATGCGCCCGAAGCCTGCGGCGCGCATCCCAGGTGCCACCGCCTTGGTGCACTGGATGGCCGAGCGCACGTTGAGTGCCATCAGGTAGTCGAAGTCGTCGAGGGTCGCGTCCTCCAGCAGCGCTGGCCGCACGGCGCCCACGTTGTTGACCAGCCGCGTGATGGTGCGCCCGTCGAGCGCCTGCTCCAGCGCGCGCGCCGTGGCCTCGGTATCGGCGAGGTCCACCGCGACGAATTCGTCCACCGGGTCTTCCGGCTCCAGGCGGTCGAAGACCACGACCCGGCAGCCTTCGGCGCGGAGCCGGGCCGCCGTCGCCCGGCCGATGCCGCGCGCGCCGCCGGTGATGAGGGCGTAATCGGTCGTCGCCCGCCCTCCCCGCGCGAGAGCGGCGGCCCTACTCCGCCGCCACCTGCGTGCCGATGGCGGCGTTGACCTTGGGCATGACCTCTTCGGCGAGCAGCGACATGGAACGCTTCATCCGCTCCTTGTCGGTCCAGTCCTGCGCAGTCAGCATCAGGGTGCCGAAGTGGCCGATCTGGTCGCGCAACGCCAGAATCTTCTCGGCCACCGTCTCCGGGCTGCCGTAGATCGTGTAGTTGTCGCGGATCGACTCGTGCGTGAGCTCGGCCGGATCGTCGCCCTGGTTGACCACGAAGGGCCCCTTCATCTCGGCCCGCTCGAAGATGCGGAAGAGGTAGCTGAAGTACCAGTCGGTGCTGTCCTCGGCCTTCTTGACGAAGGCCTCGGCGGCTTCGTCGGTCTCGTCCACGTGGATGTTGCGGGCGACGCGCCAGATCTCCGGGTCGGTCGAGTGGCCCGCCTTGGCCGCCGCGTCGGCGTAGACCTGCCAGTGGGACTTGGCCGACCAGGTGCCGATGAAGTTGGCCGAGATCGGAATGTAGCCGCGCGAGCCCGCGAACTTGATCGAGCCCGAGAAGGGGCTCATCGCGGAGATCGCGATGGGCGGATAGGGCTTCTGATAGGGCTTGGCCATGTAGCCGAGCCCGATATCCTCGTGGACCCAGTCCTTGAGGGAGATCTGCCAGTGCTTGCCGTCGTAGTTGTAGGGCGGATCCGAGGTCCAGATATCGACCATGATATCGATGGCCTCGATCATCATCGAGTTGCGGTCCGCGTCCATGACGCCAAAAATCTCGAAGTCCGGCGGCAGCCCGCCGGGGCCGAGGCCCGCGATGTAGCGCCCCTTCGCCAGGTGATCGAACATGGCGATCTGGCCTGCGGTCACCGCCGGGTGGTACTGGGGCAGGCAGATGACGCCGGTGCCGGCGACAATCTGCTTGGTGTGCGGCAGCACGTGCGCGAGGAAGAGCAGCGGCGAGGTGATCTGCTCCGACTTGGAGCTGTAGTGCTCGCCGACCCAGGCCTCAGAGAAGCCGAGGCTGTCGGCATGGACGATCGCCTCGATATCCTCCATGAGGGTCGTGTGATAATCCCTCACGTGGTTGTGGATCGGCATCATGAACAGGCCCAGCTTCATCGATCTCCTCCCGTGTCCCGCAGCACTGCGCGCGCAACTCCCTTGCCCGCCCGTCGCCGGGCGGCCCGGCGCACCATATACCATCGGATGCGGCGCCGCACACTAGGGCGCGGGGCGCGCCGGACCGTGGGAGGCGCCGCGTGATCGGGGCTTCGGACGCGCCGGCGCCCGCGCGCCGGCGGGCGCTGCGCAAGGCGCTCGCGAGCGGTGGGCTGCTGCGCTTCCCCGGCGCGTTCGCGCCGATCGTGGCCAAGCTGATCGAGCGCCAGGGCTTCGACGGGGTCTACGTCTCCGGGGCAGCGCTCGCCGCCGATCTCGGCCTGCCGGACATCGGGCTGGTGACCCAGAGCGAGGTGGTCGCCCGCGCGCAGGCCATCGTGCGGGCCTGCACGCTGCCCGTCATCGTGGATGTCGACACCGGCTTCGGCGCCCCGCTCAACGCCGCCCGCACCGTGGCGCTGCTCGAGGAGGCGGGTCTTGCCGGCTGCCACCTCGAAGACCAGGAGAGCCCTAAGCGCTGCGGCCATCTGGACCGCAAGACCCTGGTGCCGACGGCGGAGATGGTGCGCCGCGTGCGCGCTGCCGCCGAGGCCCAGCGGGACCCGGACTTTCTGCTCATCGCCCGCACCGACGCACGCGGACCCGAGGGGCTGGACAAGGCCATCGAGCGGGCCAAGGCCTACGTCGATGCTGGCGCGGCCATGATCTTCCCCGAGGCGCTGCAGGACGAGCGCGAGTTCGAGGCCTTCCGCGCCGCCATCGACGCGCCGCTGATGGCCAACATGACCGAGTTCGGCAAGTCGCCCCTGCTCTCCCGCAAGAGGCTGGCGGAGCTCGGCTACAACCTGGTGATCTATCCTGTGACGACCTTCCGGCTCGCCATGAAGGCCGTGGAGGACGGGCTCCGCGAGCTCGACGAGGGCGACGACCAGCCGGGCCTCGTGCCCCGCATGATGACCCGAGCGCACCTCTATGACATCGTGGACTACGCGGGCTACGGGCGCTTCGACAGCGCGGTCCGCGATTTTTCCGAAGAGTGAGCGCGTTCTACAATAGCGGTTGAACGGTCCCCGATGACGCATCCTCCCGCAGACGGCGCGCTTGCGCGCTACACCGTGCTCGACCTCACCCGCTACCGGGCGGGGCCGACCGCGGCGCGCCAGCTTGCGGACTGGGGCGCCGACGTGATCAAGATCGAGGCGCCGTGGACGCCGGGAACGGCGAGCGACCCCATCAAGGCCCGGCATGGCCCGGACTTCCAGAACCTGCACCGCAACAAGCGGAGCCTCACCCTCAACCTGAAGGAGCCGGAGGCCGTCGCCATCTTCAAGCGCCTGGCGGAGAGCGCGGACGTGGTGGTGGAGAACTACCGCCCCGACGTGAAGCACCGGCTCGGCATCGACTACGAGACGCTGAGCGCGCTCAACCCCCGCCTGGTCTACGCCAGCCTCTCGGGCTTCGGGCAGGACGGCCCCTATGCCAAGCGGCCGGGCTTCGACCAGATCGCGCAGGGCATGGGCGGGCTCATGTCGATCACCGGCGAGCCCGGCCGGGGGCCGATGCGCGTCGGCATCCCGGTCGCGGACCTGAGCGCCGGGCTCTACACCGCCATCGGCATTCTCGTCGCGCTGCTGGAGCGCGAGCACTCGGGCAAGGGGCAGTGGGTGCAATCGTCGCTGCTGCAGGCGATGATCGCTCAGCTCGACTTCCAGGCCGCGCGTTACCTGTTCGAGGGCGTGGCCCCCGGCCAGGCCGGCAACGACCACCCGACGAGCATCCCGACCGGCGTGTTCGAGACCGCCGACGGCCACATCAACATCGCGACCTCCGGCGGCGCCATCTACGAGCGCCTGTGCGAGGCGCTGGACATGCCGGAGCTGATCACCGACCCGCGCTTCGCAACCGGCGATGGCCGCTCCGAGAACCGCGCGGAGCTGAACGCGCTGATCAACGAGCGCACGCGCACCAAGCCGAGCACGGCATGGGTGGAGGCGTTCAACCGAGCCGGCGTGCCCTGCGGGCCGATCTACGCCATCGACGAGATGTTCGACGATCCGCAGGTGCAGCACCTCGGCATGGCGCACCCTGTGGAGCACCCCGCGCTCGGGGAGACCCGCATCGTCTCCCAGGCGGCCCGGCTTAGCCGCACGCCATTCAACGTGCATGGAGCCACGCCGGAGCTCGGCGCCCACACGGACGAAATCCTGGGGGCGCTCGGCTACGACGCCGCCGAGATCGAAGGCCTGCGGAGCCGTGGCGTTGTCTAACGTGGGAATGACATGACCGATCAACTGCTTGTCGATACGAACGGTGCCGTCGGCTGGATCACCTTCAACAACCCGGCGAAGCACAACGCGCTCTCGGTCGCCATGTGGCGCGCGCTGCCGGAGGCGCTGGACCGGCTGGAGGCGGACCCCACGATCCGGGTGATCGTGCTCAAGGGCGCGGGCGAGAAGGCCTTCGTCTCGGGCGCGGACATCTCGGAGTTCGCGACCGAGCGCGCGAGCACCGACGCGGTCGCCGCCTACGACGAGCTAGCGGAGGGTGCCACCCAGCGGCTGCGCAACGCGGACCGGCCGACCATCGCCAAGATCCGGGGCTATTGCATGGGGGGCGGCCTGGGCCTCGCCATCGCCTGCGACCTGCGCATCGCCGGCACGGGCGCGACCTTCGCGATCCCGGCGGCGCGGCTCGGGGTCGGCTACCGTATCGGCTCGCTCAAGCTGCTGACTGATCTCGTCGGCCCCGCCTTCGCCAAGGAGATCCTGATCACGGCGCGGCGCTTCAACGCCGCAGAGGCCGAGCGCATCGGCCTCGTCAACCAGACCGTTCCCGACGACTCGCTGGACGAGACCGTCGAGGGCTACTGCGCGGGCATCGCCGCCAACGCGCCGCTCTCCATGCGCGCGAGCAAGCGCATGATCGCGGAGCTTGCGCGGAGCGGCGCCGAGGGCGTGGACCCGGCGCTCTGCGACGAGCTGGTGACGGCCTGCTTCACCAGCGCGGATTACACCGAGGGCCGCACCGCGTTCATGGAGAAGCGGCCGCCGAAGTTCACGGGCCGCTGACCCGCACTCTTCGCCACGATCACTGTTTGCGTGCCGCTCCTGACCACCTGCATCGGTTCCTATCCCAAGCCGCCCTACGTGCCGCGCCTGGCCTGGATGCACGAGGACGTCGAGGCCGGCGAGGTCGAGGATGAGGCCCTTTCGCCAGAGGAGCGGCAGGCCGCATTCGACCGAGCCACGCGGGAGGTCGTCGCCGAGCAAGCTGCAATCGGAATCGACATCCCGACCGACGGCGAGATGCGGCGCGGGAACTACATCCACTATCACTGCAGCCATCTCGACGGCTTCGAGCCCGATACGCTGACCGAGTGCACCATGCGGGGCGGGGCCTGGACGGCCGAGGTCCCCACCTTTACGGGCAAGGTCGCCGCGCGCGAGCCCTTTCTGGTGCGCGACTGGCAGATCGCGCAGGCGGCGACGGAGAAGCCTGTCAAGATCACCGTTCCCGGACCGTTCACCATCGCGGACTCGACCGCCAACGTGTTCGACCCCGACCGCCGGTCCTGGTGCGCCGCGCTGGCCGATGCCCTCAACGTGGAGATCAGGCGCCTGGCGGACGCCGGATGCCGCCACATTCAGGTCGACGAGCCGCTCTTCGCGCGCCTGCCGGACCAGGCGCTCGACTTCGGGATCGAAACCCTCGAACGGTGCTTCCACGGCCTGCCCGCCGGCGTGACCCGCACCATGCACATGTGCTGCGGCTATCCCGACAAGCTGGACGAGACCGACTACGTGAAGGCCGACCCGGAGGCCTACCGGCGGCTCGCCGGCGCGGTGGAGGCCAGCGTCGTCGACGCGGTCTCCATCGAGGACGCGCACCGGCACAATGATCTGTCCCTGCTCGATACGTTCTCGCGCACCACGGTCATCCTGGGTGTCGTCGAGATCGCCTCCAGCCGGGTGGAGACAGTGGACGAGATTGTCGCGCGCCTGCGCGCGGCGCTCGACCATATCGATACCGACCGGCTGGTGGCTGCGCCCGACTGCGGGCTGATCATGCTGGGCTCGGAACTCGCGCGCGCCAAGCTCGCCCGCCTCGTCGACGCCGCCCGCGCGGTCTGACTCGTCGGTTCACGGAGACCGCGGCAGGTCCCGGCGATCGGCAGAATGTCTGGCCGCTGCCCTCCTCCGCCGCCGCGATGCCCGGCAGGAAGGAGAGGCTCGGCGTGCGCCACTCGCATCGCGCGCCGAGAGCGGTCCGTGATCCCGGCGGGAAGACCGCGCTAAATCCGTTCCGAAAGCCAGATTGCGAGCCGGGTGCCGCGCTTGACCGCGGCGGAGAGCGCCTCGTAGGCCGGCGCCCGCTCGGCCCCGTGGGTGAGGCCGGTCTCGCGGTGCCGGGCCTCGTCGGCGCCGAATTCCTCGAGCGTCTGTCGCAACCCGGCCTCGTCCTCGCCGAGGCGTTCCGCCTGGCCCGCGTAGTGCTGCTCGATCACCTCCTCGACCGCGACGGTGCACGCCATCGCCGCCCGCTCGCCCAGCAGCGCGCTCGCCGCACCCAGAGCGAAGCCCGCGACATGCCAAACCGGGGAGAGAGCGGTCGGTCGCACCCGGCGCTCGACCAGCAGATTATCGAAGGCGTCCAGATGCGCCTGCTCGGCCTCGGCCATCTCGCGGATTGCAGGCGCGGCGGCGCTCTGACCGAGCACCGCGAGCTGGCCGTCGTAGATCCGCTTGGCGCCGTACTCGCCGGCGTGATCGACCCGGATCATGCGGGCGATCATCTCTTCACGGGTCGGGTCGCCGGGCAGCCGGTCCTCGCCCGTGACGGCGGGCCGGGCGTCTTCGCGCGTCGCGTCTTCGTTCATGTGCCCGCCCTCCACAGCCGGACCGCACCGAAGGCCGCCACTATCGCCATGATCACGGAGATGATGGCGTTCCAGCCCGCGAGCGAGACGCCGATCAGCGACCAGGGCACCTCGTCGCAGCGGGTGAGCGGCGCGTTCATGACCTGGGCCCTGATGTCCTCGATCGTGCCGCCGCTCATCGGCGCGGCGCACGCGCTCGCGAACCAGCCCTGCTCGACCCCGACATGGTAGACGCCGTAGCCGGTCGTCACCAGGAGCGCGAGGCCGCAGAGCGCGAGCAGCGCCATCCGCGCCCGACCGCCCGCGACGATGGCGGCGACGAGCCCCAGCCCGAAGACGGCGAAGTGGGGATAGCGCTGGATCAGGCAGAGCGGACAAGGATGGAGCCCGCCCACGTGCTGGGAGAGGTAGGCGCCGAGCAGCAGGCCTGCGCTGGCCGCCGCGACGAGGAGCGGGATGGCGCGCGCGCCCGCCCACCGCTGCAGCGTCGCGACCAAGGTCTACGCGGCGCCGCCGGCCGCCGGCTCGCGCCGCACGATCGTGGTGCTGGTCATGGTCATCACCACGTCGTCGCGCTGGTTGAGCACGTCCAGTCGATAGCGCACGAGTCCGCGCTCGGGCTTGGAGCGCGACACCCGCGTCTCGAGGATCTCCCCGGTAGAGCGAATGGTGTCGCCGGGGCGCACCGGCTGCAGCCAGCGCAGCTCCTCGACTCCCGGCGAGCCCATGACGATCTCGGGCGCGAACACCCGCGTCTGGACCATCATGCGGAGCGCCACGGCGATGGTCTGAATGCCGCTCGCGATGAGCCCGCCGTAGGGGCCGGCCTCGGCGTACTCGATGTCGATGTGAAAGGGCTGCGGATCGTACTGGAAGGCGAAGTCCAGAATCTCGGCTTCGCTCAAGGTCTTGCCCAGGCTCTCGAAACGCGCGCCGGGCGTCAGGTCGTCGAAATACCAGTTGTACATGGGAACCCCTGATGGCGAGTGACTAATCTAGCCCGTAATTCTCACCACGGTCACGGCCTGCGTCGCGCTCAGGTGTTCGATCCGCGAGGAGCGGGCCGAAAGGCGTATCAGGGAATACGGTTGAGGCCCGCGTCGCGCCGAAGGCGCGCATGCCCGCGCCGAGCAACACTTAGCCGATAACGGTCGGCCGGTCATTATCGCTCGCGTCCGATCGCCGCGTCGCACGTCGACTGTCTCGCGTATTCCGCGTCAATCAGGGTCTACGCGGTAGCGCTCGACCTTGGCCTCGTCGATGTCGACCCCCATGCCGGGGCCTGTCGGGACCGGGACCGCGCCCCCGACATGGGCCAGCGGGGCGGCGATCAGGTCGTCGGTGTAGTAGACCCCGCCGATCCGCCCGGCGCGGTGCTCGGCCGGCATCGAGACCGGCACCACGCAGCTCAGCACCACCGGCTCGGCGGCGGCGGCGAGCTGGAGGTTGGCGAGATTGCCGATGCCGGTCTCGACCGAACCGTTGACGTTGGAGATCAGCCCCGCCGCGCGCACCACTGCGGCGACCTGCATCGCGCGAAACAGCCCGCCCGGCTTCGTGGTGTAGATCGAGACGACGTCTGCCGCCCGGCGCTCGGCGATCTCGATCACGTCACGGGCGTTCCACGCGCTCTCGTCGGCCATGAGCGGCACGCCGATGCCGCGCCTGACCTCGGCGAGCCCGTCGATCCCCTCGACTGGCTGCTCGGCGTAGATCAGGTCGGCCGCCTCCATCCGGCGGATGATCTTTATCGCCTCGTAAGGCGTGCGGTAACCGCAGTTGGCGTCCACGCAGAGCGCCGTTGCCGGGCCCACCGCCTCGCGGATGCGGCGAACGATCTCGACATCGCGCTCGGGATCGACGCCGACCTTGATCTTGATCGTCCTGATGCCTTCGGCGACGACGATTTTGCATTCGTCCACCGCCTCGTCGATGGGCAGCAGCCCGATCGAATGGGTGATGGGCACAGTGTCACGCAGCATGCCGCCGAGGAGCCGATGCACCGGCATGCCCAGCGTGCGCCCGGCGAGGTCGTAGGCCGCCATCTCGACCGCGCCCTTGGCGTAGGGGTAGCCCTTGATCGCGGCATCCATCGCATGGTGGAGCAACGCCGGCTGCGCCGGGTCGAGGCCAACGACCGCGGGTGCCAGATAGGCCTCGACCACGAAGCGCGTCGTGCCCGGCGATTCGCCGAAGTAGCGGCCGTAGTCGCCGCCCCAGTCCTTCAGCGCCGGCGCCTCGCCCCAGCCGACCAGCCCGTTCTCGCCCTCCATGCGGACCAGGATGTAGCCGCCGATGGGCTCGGTGAGCCCGGTCCACTTGTGCTCGCGGCGCGTCGGCAGGGAAACCTGCACTAGCTCGATACGGGCGATTCTCGTCGTCATCGGGAAGCCTCCTGCCGGCTGCCCTATCGCGAATCCGAGACCCCCGCAAGGCGGCCGTGCCCGTCCCAACCGAGGACGTACTCCACCCCGGCTGTGCCGCGCGAATGACTGTGTTGCGTTCCGCGCGCGAGCCTGCCTACCATAACGTTGACGCGTCCGTCGGTATCCCTCGCGGCGGTTGGCGTGCGCGAGGCAGAACCCGGCACTCGATGACCGGCGAGGCGGCCCGATCCGGCGGGACGAATGCGGGCCGCGCGACGAGGGAGGCAGTACACAGTGACCCAACGTGAGGACGATCCGAGAATCGGCGCGCTGACGCGCCGCGACATGCTCAAGACCGGCGCTGCGGCGGGAGTCTCCGTGGCGGTTGCAGGCGGCCTTTCGGTCGGCATGTCGCAAATGGCTCACGCAGCCAGCGATACCATTCGCGGCTACGGCACGACGACGGTGCAGCTCAAGGACTGGGCGCTCTTCAACAAGAGCACCGGGCTGACCATGGAGTTCACGCCGACCGACGCGAACATGGGCAACTTCATGCGGGACGTCACGGTCAACGAGGTCGGCGACACCCACGATCTCTTCTTCACCGACGGCGGCACCCAGTACAAGCTCGGGCCGGAGGGGTTCTATCTGGTCATCGACGAGCAGCATCCCGAGCTCGTGCTGTGGGAGCGGACCTCGGACAACTACAAGCGCGGCTACATCACGCAAACGCCTGACGGCACCCAGTACGGCGTGCCCATGGTCAACAACGCCGACAGCTTCGGCTACTGGCCGGAAGCGATCGGCGTCAATCCCAACGGCCTGGAAGAGGTCTCCTGGCAGAAGTTGTTCGAGAACGAGGACACCCTGAACCGCGCCTCGATCGACCGCAACTGGCTGCTCACCATGCCGGAGGTCGCCTTCTACATGCAGGTCTACGGCAAGGCGGAGATCGTGGACAACGCGAACCTCACGCCGGAGGAGGCCAAGGCGGTCGGCGACTGGGCGATCGAGCGCAAGCAGGCCGGGCAGTTCCGCACCTTCCACACGGGCTTCGAGGAGCAGGTGCAGCTTCTCGGCAACAAGGAAGTGGACATCATCAACTGCTGGGAGCCGGCGACCAAGAACGTCAACGCCGAGGCCGGCGCGGACGTGGTGCGCTACGCCTACACGGTCGAGGGTTACTTCAAGTGGGGCATCGGCGCCTACATCCCGACCCAGGCGGCGGACCGCGACAATCTCGACAACATTTACAAGACGCTGAACTACTTCCTCGACGGCGAGTATCGCGCGTTCCAGGCGATCGAGCGCGGCTACGGCGGCCCCAATCTCGATCTCGGCGTCAAGTACGCCGAGGAGGTCGGCTGGCCTGCCGATCAGGTGGCGGCGGTCGATGCTGTCCAGAAGAAGGTGGACACGAAGTACGAGAAGCCGTTCTGGGAGAACCTCAACCCCGACCACCAGGAGTCGATGGAGGAGGAGTGGCAGCGCTTCCTCAACGCCTGAGTCATTGACCGTTAACGTGCCCCGGTGGCCTCCGCCGGGGCACGCGGGCCCCTGCCGATGGCGAACGCCTTGGTAAGCCGCAGCATCAGAACCTGGTACACGCAGGCCGCGTCGGGCCGCTGGACCGTCCCGACCTTCATCATCGTCTGGACGGTCGTCGTCATCGTCCCGCTCTTCCTGCTCCTGCTCTATTCGTTTCTTGAGACGAAGGGGTTCAAGGTCGTCTGGGACCCCTCGTTCCACACTTGGGACCGCTTCTTCGAGACCGGCCGCTGGACCGTGGCAATGCGCACGCTGCGCATCGCCATCGGCATGACGGTGATCGAGCTCGTGCTGGCGTTTCCGTTCGCGCTCTGGCTCGCCAAGGGCTGCCGGTCGCAGGGGCTCAAGGCGATCCTGCTCACACTGCTGACGATCCCGTTCTTTCTCGATCTCTCGTCGCGCACGATCATCTGGCGGGCGCTCCTGGGCAGCAACGGCGTCGTCAACACGGTGCTGATGGAGCTGGGGATCACATCCGAGCCGGTGGAGTGGCTGATCTTCACCGAGTTCTCGGTCTTCTTCGGCCTCGCCGCGCCCTATTTCGCGACCATGGTGTTCCCCATCTTCCTGGTGGCGACGCTCATCGACGACGAGTACCTTGACGCGAGCCGCGATCTCGGCGCCAACCCGTTGCAGACGCTGTTCCTGGTGACCATTCCGCTTTGCCTGCCGGGAGTCATCGCCGGCGTGGTCTTCACCATGGTGCCGATGATGGGCGAGTGGGTGGTGCCGCAGCTCATGGGCGGCGGCAAGGTCAACATGATCGGCCGATCGACCGAGGATGCGCTGTCGACGCTCAACTACCCGACCGCGGCCTCACTCTCGGCCTTCGTGCTCGCGATCCTGGTGGTGCTGCTGGCGGCGCTCACGCTGCTCACCCGGCGGCGGGGCGGTATCGCCGGCCTGTTCGAGGCGCTGAAGCTGTGAGCACGGCGGACGCGCACGCGGGCGCGGGGCTCAGGCGAAACCAGCGCCTGCGCCTGTGGGAGCATGCGGTGTATGCGCCGATCTGGCGGCCGCTGGCTGCGTGGATCGGCCTCGTGCTCATCGTGCTCACCTACATCCCGCTGGTCTGGCTGGTGGTCATGTCGTTCAGCGACCGGCCGCTCTCAGGCATTCCGCATCCGCTGACGCTCCGCTGGTACGATGAGCTCTTCGCGACCTCCGCCTGGATCGAGCCGATTACCGACAGCCTGTGGCTCGCGCTTGTGGTCGGCATCTGCTGCGTTCTCGTCTCGGTGCCGGTGGGGCGCGCGATCCCGCGCATGAGGCGGCGCGGCGGGGTACTGCTGATCACGCTGCTGCCGCTCTTCGTGCCAGGGCTCACCATGGGGGCCGCCCTCTTCCTCTTCATCCGCTCCTACATGCACTTCAAGCTCGGCATGTGGTCGATCTTCGTCGGCCACATGGTCTGGGCGCTGCCATTCGCCTTCCTGCTGGTGATCGTGCTGGCGACGCGCTTCGACCACCGCCTGCTGGAGGCGGCGGAGGACCTGGGGGCATCGGCCTGGCAACGCTTCTGGCAAATCGAGTTTCCGATCATGCGGCCCGGTATCGTCGGCGCCGGCCTGTTCGGCTTCATCCTCTCGTTCAACGAGCTCCTGCGCTCGATCTTCCTGCGCGGCACGGAGACGACGATGCCGATTTACACCTGGGCGCAGGCGTCCTCGCATCAGTCAAACGTGCCGATCATCTTCGGCCTGGCCTCGCTGATCTTCGGGGTCACGCTGCCGATCATCGGCACCTTCTTCTGGATTCTGTTCAGCCGTACCGGTCAGAGCCGCTGAGCCGGGCGCCGCAATAGGCCCCAGCGCGGACGCCCCATCCCGCACTTGCGATGACTGCCCGCTACGCCATCTACTTCGCGCCGCCGACCGATTCCGCGCTCGCGCGCTTCGGTGCCACCTGGCTCGGGCGCGATGCCGAGACCGGCGCGCGTCTGGCGCGGCCTGCGGTCGAGGGGTTCAGCGACGAACGGTTGGCGCGCATCACGGAGACACCCAGAGGCTACGGCTTTCACGCGACCCTGGCGCCACCGGTGCGCCTCGCCGAGGGCTGCACGCACGGGATGCTCGATGAGGCCCTCGCCACCTTCGCCCGCGACAGGCAGCCCTTTCGCGCGCCGTCGCTCCGGCTCGCGGCGCTCGATGACTTCCTCGCCCTGAAGCTGTCCGAGCCGAGCGCCCCGATGCAGGCGCTGGAGGACGACGTTATCCACACCTTCCATCGCTTTCGGGCACCGCCCACGCCGGCCGAGCACATTCGCCGCCAGACGGGAACGCACACGCCCCGCCAGGAGGAACTGCTCCGCCAGTGGGGCTATCCGTTCGTTCTGGACGAGTTCCGTTTCCACATGACACTCACCTGCGAGCTCGATCCACCCGAGCGGCGTTCTCTACAAGAGGCACTGGAGCGGCTCACCGCGCCGTTGTGCGCCCAGCCGCTTGCTGTGGACGGGATCGCGCTATTCGAGCAGGAGGACAGGGGGGCGCCGTTCAGGCTTGCGCGCCGCTATCCGTTCGGCACCGTCGTCGGGAGTTAGCCTGATCGAAATTTGCGGGGTCCGTGTTTCTGACGCGCTTCAATCGGCCGTGGGCGCGGTGTCTCGGGCCGCCGCCAGGCGCTCTAAACCCTCGGCGAGGTCGGCGATGAGGTCGTCCGGGTCTTCGAGGCCCGCGTAGATGCGGAGCAAGGGATAGGCGGGGTCCCAGCGGGTCGCGTCCCGAAGCTTCCACGGATAGGTGGGGAGCGCCAGGCTCTCGTAGCCGCCCCAGGAATAGCCGAGGCCGAAGAGCGTAAGGGAATCGAGAAACGCATCGACCGCAGGCTCCGGCACCGGCTCCAGTATCACGCCGAAGAGGCTGGAGGCGCCGGAAAAGTCGCGCTGCCAGAGGGCATGGCCGGGGTCGTCCTCCAGCGCGGGGTGGAGCACTTGCCGGACCTCGGGCCGCGCCTGCAGCCAGCGGGCGAGCGCGAGGCCGGTCTCCTGGTGCCGGTGCAGCCGGACCGAGAGCGTGCGCAGGCCGCGCAGGCCGAGATAGCAGTCGTCGGGGCCAGGGGCGGCGCCCAGCTCCTCGAAGATGCGGCGCACCGGCTCGACGTGGGCCTCGTTGGTGGTGACCGCGCCCAGCATCGCGTCCGAATGGCCCACGATGTACTTGGTGCAGGCCTGGATCGAGACGTCGGCCCCCAACGCGAGCGGCTGGCAGAAGAGCGGCGAGGCCCAGGTGTTGTCCACGATCAGCACGGCGCCCCGCTCATGGGCCGCTTCCGCGAGCACTGGGAAATCCTGGATCTCGAAGGTGATCGAGCCAGGCGATTCGCCCACCACCACGCTGGTCTCGGGGCGCATCAGGTCCGCGATGCCGGCGCCGATGCAGGGGTCGTAGAAGGTGGTCTCGACCCCCATGCGCGCGAGCAGGCCGTTCGCGAGGGCGCGCGTCGGGCCGTAGGCGCTGTCGGTCATCAGCACGTGGTCGCCGCTCTTCACGAAGGCGAGCAGCGCCGCCACGATCGCCGCCTTGCCGGAGCCGAACAGGTAGCAGCGGTGGCCCTGCTCCAGCGCGGCGATGGAATCCTGCAGCGGAAAGGTCGTGGGCGTGCCGTAGCGGCCGTAATAGGTCTTGCCGTACTCGCGCGCGCCGAAGGTGGCTTCCTTCAGCGCTGCCGCCGTCTCGTGCAGGATCGTGGACGCGTGATAGACGGGCGGGTTCACCACGCCGTGATTCGCCGAAGGGTCGCGGCCGAGAACCGAGAGCAGGGTCTCGTCCCGGTAGCGCCCCTTGTCGCCGTTATTCTTGGTCATGGCCTGCGACCGCTCGGACGATCGCTCAAATGTCGGCGAAGCAATGGGTTTCCGCCGCGCCGCCGGGATGCGTCACCGCGCCCTGGTAGGCGGGGCCCACGGTCGCCGCGTACTTCCAGAGCACGCCCGCCTGATAGTCGTGCGAGCGCTCCGTCCAGGTCTTGCGGCGCTCCGCGAGCTCGGCTTCGGAGAGCGCCACGCTGAGCTCGCCGCTGGTCGCGTCGATGGTCACCTGATCGCCGTCGCGCAGCAACGCGATTGGCCCGCCCACCGCAGCCTCCGGCCCCACGTGGCCGATACAGAAGCCCCGCGTCGCGCCGGAGAAGCGGCCGTCGGTGATGAGCGCGACCTCCTCGCCCTTGCCCTGGCCGTAGATCTGCGAGGTGACGGCCAGCATCTCGCGCATGCCGGGGCCGCCCTTCGGCCCCTCGTAGCGAATCACGATCACGTCGCCGGAGCGGTAGTCGCGGCTGACGATGGCCTTCATCGCCTCTTCCTCGGTGTCGAAGCAGCGCGCGGGCCCCACGTGGCGGAGCCGCGAGAGGCCGGCCACCTTCACGATGGCGCCCTCTGGCGCGAGATTGCCGCTGAGCCCCACCACGCCGCCGGTGGGCGAGAGCGGGGCGGACGTCGGCACCACCACGTCCTGTTCGGTGGGGAACTTCACGTCCGCAAGATTCTCGGCCAGCGTGCGGCCGGTCACGGTCACGCAGTCGCCGTGCAGATAGCCGCCCTCGAGCAGCGCCTTGAGCACGATCGGCACACCGCCCACCTCGAACAGGTCCTTCGCCACGTAACGGCCGCCTGGCTTGAGATCGGCGATGTAGGGGGTGCGCTTGAACACCTCCGCCACCGCCGCGAGGTCGAAGTCGATCCCCGCCTCGTTCGCGATGGCGGGCAGGTGCAGGCCCGCGTTGGTCGAGCCGCCGGTGGCCGCCACCACCGTCGCGGCGTTCTCCATCGCCTTGCGGGTGACGATGTCACGCGGGCGAAGGTTCTTCTCGATCAGGTCCATGACGCACGTGCCGGAGGCCACGGCGAACTCGTCGCGGGATTCGTAGACCGCCGGCGCGCCCGCCGAATGCGGCAGCGCCAGGCCGATCGCCTCGGAGACGCAGGCCATGGTGTTGGCGGTGAACTGGCCGCCGCAAGAGCCGCCGGAGGGGCATGCCACCGCCTCGATCTCCTCAAGGTCTTTCTCGGTGACGTCGCCCTGGTTGAGCTTGCCGTAATACTCGTAGACGTCCATCACCGTGACGTCCTTGCCGCGGAAGCGCCCTGGCAGGATGGAGCCGCCGTAGAGAAAGACGCCGGGCACGTTGAGCCTGACAAGTGCCATCATCATGCCGGGCAGCGACTTGTCGCAGCCGGCGATGCCCACCAGCGCGTCGTAGGAGTGTCCGCGCATGGTGAGCTCCACCGAATCGGCAATCACGTCGCGCGAGACCAGCGAGGACTTCATGCCCTGGTGGCCCATGGCGATGCCGTCGGTCACCGTGATGGTGGTGAACTCGCGCGGCGTGCCGCCGGCCTCGTCCACGCCCGCTTTCGCTGCCAGCGCCTGGCGGCGAAGCGTGATGTTGCAGGGCGCGGTCTCGTTCCAGGTGGTGGCGACGCCCACGATGGGCCGGCTCATCGCCTGGCGGGAGACACCCATGGCGTAGAAGAAAGACCGGTGCGCGGCGCTCTTGGCCCCCTCGGTGATGTGCCTGCTCGGCAGCTTCGACTTGTCGAATTTCGTGCTCATGGCGCCCTTCCCCCTCGCACCGCCCACAGTCTCGCAGCGGCGCGCCAAAATCTGCGTGGACCGGCCCGTCGGAACCAGCCTGCCGGCGCACGGCTTACTCGCCCCGGTGGGCCGCGGTCAAGCGGCGCGCGTCGCCGGGAGGCCATTAGGGCGCGGCAATCCGCTCCAGCGCGGCCTTGAGCCGGGCTTCTGCCGTGCACGCCTCGTCGAGGCGTCCGCGCTGCTCCTCGACCACGTGAGCCGGCGCCCGCGCCAGAAACTGCTCGTTCTCGAGCTTGCGCTCCAGCTTCGCACGCTCCTGGCCCGCCTTGCCGAGCTCCCGGTCGAGCCGCGCGCGCTCCTTGTCGAACTCGATCACACCGGCGAGCGGGAGCACGATGGTCGCCTCGTCCAGCATCATCTGCACCGAACCGGACGGCACCTCTCCATCCAGCGCCTCGGCCTCGCTGAGGCGGGCGAGGCGGGCGATGACCTCGCGGTGGCGATCGAGCCGCGCCGCGGTCTCGGGCGCGCACCCGCGCAAGCCCAGCGCAATGCGGGCTCCGGCCGGCACGTTCATCTCGGCCCTGACGGCGCGCACAGCGGTGACGAGCCGCACAACCCAGTCCATCTCGCGTGCGGCGTCGGCATCGCCGGTGCTCTCGTCGAGTGCCGGCCAGGGCGCCGTGATCAGCGTGCCGGCCCGCCCCTCGTCGATCCGGCCCCAAAGCTCCTCGGTGACGAAGGGCATGAAGGGATGCAGCAGACCCAGGATCGTGTCCAGCACCCAGGCGGCGGTGGCGCGGGTCTCTGCCTTCGCCGGCCCGTCGGGACCCGCCAGCGTGGGCTTGGAAAATTCAAGATACCAGTCGCAGAAGACATCCCAGGTGAAGTGGTAGACCGCGCCCGCCGCCGCATCGAAGCGGTAGGCATCGAGCGCCGCGGTCACGTCGCGGGCCGCGCGGGCCGCCTCGCCCACGATCCAGCGGTTGACCTGGCCCTCGGCCTGGGCGGGGTCGAAGCCGGGGACCGGCCTGCACCCGTTGGCCTCGCAGAAGCGCGCGGCGTTCCAGAGCTTGGTGGCGAAGTTGCGGTAGCCGGCGACCCGGCTTTCGGCGAGCTTGATATCGCGCCCCTGCGCTTCCATCGCCGCCAGCGTGAAGCGGAGCGCGTCGGCGCCGTACTTGTCGATCAGCGCAAGCGGGTCGATCACGTTGCCCTTGCTCTTCGACATCTTCTGCCCCTTCTCGTCGCGCACCAGCGCGTGGATGTAGACCGTGCGGAAGGGGATATCGCCCATGAAGTGCATGCCGAGCATCGCCATCCGGGCAACCCAGAAGAAGATGATGTCGAAGCCCGTGATCAGATCGCTGTTGGGGTAATAGGTCTCCAGCGCGTCGGTGCGCTCGGGCCAGCCGAGGGTCGAGAACGGCCAGAGGCCCGAGCTGAACCAGGTGTCCAGCACGTCCTCATCCCGGCTCAGCGGCTCGGGTCCACCGTAGTGCTGCGCCGCCTGCTCCTCCGCCTCGGCTTCCGTGGTGGCGACGAAGACCTGGCCGTCTGGCCCGTACCACGCCGGAATGCGGTGGCCCCACCAGAGCTGGCGCGAGATGCACCAGGGCTGGATGTTGCGCATCCACTCGAAATAGGTGTTGGCCCAACGCTCCGGCACGAAGCGGATGCGGCCGTCCTCCACCGCCTCGATGGCGGGCTTGGCCAGCGTTTCGGCATCGACGTACCACTGATCGGTGAGCCAGGGCTCGATCACCGCGCCCGAGCGGTCGCCGTGGGGCACGGTATGGACGTGCGCCTCGACCGCCTCGATCAGTCCTTGCGCTTCGAGATCGGCGAGGACGCGCTCGCGCGCCTCGAATCGGTCGAGACCGCGATAGACCTCGGGCGCGTTCTCGTTGATCCGGGCCTCGGCGTCGAACACGTTGACGATGTCGAGGTCGTGCCGGCGGCCCACTTCGAAGTCGTTGAAGTCGTGGGCCGGCGTAATCTTCACCGCGCCGGAGCCCTGCTCGGGATCGGCGTAGTCATCGGCGACGATCGGCAGATAGCGGCCGACCAGCGGCAGCACGGCGCGGCTGCCGATGAGACCCCGGTAGCGCTCGTCCTCGGGGTGCACGGCGACGGCGGTGTCGCCCAGCATGGTCTCGGGCCGGGTGGTGGCGACGACGATGTGTTCGCCGGACCGTCCCTCAAGCGGATAGCGGATGTGCCAGAGCTTGCCGTCCCGCATCTCGCGCTGCTCGACCTCCAGATCGGAGATCGCGGTGCCCAGCACCGGGTCCCAGTTGACCAGCCGCTTGTCGCGATAGATCAGTCCCTGCCGGTACAGGGTGACGAAGACTTCGAGCACCGCCCGGCTCAGGCCTTTGTCCATGGTGAAGCGCTCGCGCGACCAGTCGGGTGAAGCACCGAGGCGGCGGAGCTGGCGGCCGATGGCGCCGCCCGATTCCGCCTTCCAGGACCACACGCGGTCGATGAAGGCATCGCGGCCGAGGCCGCGCCGATCCGTGCCCTCTTCGGCCAGCTGGCGCTCGACCACCATCTGTGTCGCGATCCCGGCGTGGTCCATGCCCGGCTGCCAGAGCGCGTTGCGGCCGGTCTTGCGC
Organism: Alphaproteobacteria bacterium; assembly: GCA_965220745.1. GTDB lineage: Bacteria > Pseudomonadota > Alphaproteobacteria > UBA828 > UBA828 > WTGU01. The sequence continues at coordinate 441,365 of CBDCQT010000010.1, forward strand.
CGGTAGCGGGTGAGCACGTCCTGCAGCGTGTTGTTGAGCGCGTGCCCCATGTGCAGGCTGCCGGTGACATTCGGCGGCGGCATCATCACACACCAGGGCGTACCGCCACCGGGGCGCCCGGCGAAGCCGCCGCTCTTCTCCCAAAGTTCGTAAAGGCGGCCCTCGAAATCGGCAGGCCGATAGGTCTTCTCCAGCATCGTCGTCTCGTAACCGTTTCGGGGAGATGGCGCTAGTGGGGCAGGCTGAATGGCACCTTGCGGGAGCGGCTTACTCGGGCTCGGCGCGGCTCGACGCGCGTTCGATCTCGCGTTCCACGAGACGCTCGACCATCGGCGGCATGTGGGTGTCGAGCCACGTTTGGAGCATCGGCCGAAGCGTCTCCAGCACCTGCTCCTCGCTGGCGGGGCCATCCTTCGCGACTTCCGGCGCGCCTTCACGCTCCCGATCCAGATGGATCGCGTTGCCCTGCTCGTCCACCATGTCGACCAGGTCGAGGATGTCGTCGTCCTCGCCCGCAACCGGCGCCGGCGCAGCCGCCGACGGCGCGTCCTCGCCGGGGTCCGGCTCGCGCCCCTCGCCCTCTGCGACGACACGGCCGATCATTTCCAGGATCTGCTGCTTCGAAAGGTCGGGCTTTTGATTGGTCATGGGACCGTGTCGCCGGGTGCGTGGCGCTCCAGTGCAGGAAACCTAGGGCAATCACGGTTCGATTGCCACCGCTGGGAGCCGATTCTGGGCCGCAGTAGTCGCCAGGCCCCGCGCTCTGGCTTATAATGCCGCGAGTCACACGGCCGTGGAGAAGCAGGCCCCCGTGCCGGCATCCAACCTCGAAAAGCGATGCACCGAAATCGGTCTGAAGATGACCGAGCAGCGGCGCGTCATTGCGCGCGTCCTCTCGGACGCCAAGGACCATCCCGACGTGGAGGGGCTCTACCAGCGCGCGACCGCCATCGATCCGCGCATCAGTCTGGCGACGGTCTATCGCACGGTGCGGCTCTTCGAGGAATGCGGCCTTCTGGAGCGCCACGACTTCCGAGACGGGCGTGCGCGCTACGAGGAGCATCCCGACGAGCACCACGATCACTTGATCGACCTCACGTCGGGAAAGGTGATCGAGTTTCAGAACGAGGAGATCGAGGCGCTCCAGGCCGCCGTCGCCAAAGCGCTCGGCTACAAGCTGGTGGATCACCGGCTGGAGCTCTACGCGGTCCCGTTGGACACGCCCGAGGACTAGCGCAAGCGAGCCCATGACCGACGATGATTTCATGGCCGGGATCGTCGCCGGTAGCCTTGAGGTTCGCCTGGCCCGCTCGCCGGCGGACGTGGACGCCGTTCAAGCGTTGCGCTACCGCGTCTTCTACGAGGAGATGGCGGCCGACCCGAGCGGCGAGATGGCGGCGCGCGAGCGCGACTTCGACCGCTTCGACACCTATTGCGACCATCTCATGGTGATCGACCACGACCGCAGCGCCGCCGACAAGGTGGTCGGCACCTACCGCCTGCTCCGGCGCTCGGTGGCGGACGCTCACGGCGGCTTCTACTCGTCATGGGAGTACGACATCGACACCATCGTCGCTCACCCCGGCGAGATCCTGGAGCTTGGCCGCTCCTGCGTCGACCCCGCCTACCGCAACGGCACCACCATGACCTTGCTCTGGCGGGGCAATGCGGCCTATGTGCTGCACTACGAGGTTCCGATCATGTTCGGCTGCGCCAGCTTTCCGGGCACCGACCCGCAGGAGCACGCCGAGCCGCTTTCCTACCTCTACCACAACTACCTTGCGCCGCCGACGCTCCGCCCGCGCGCCAGGGACGAGCACTACGTGAACATGGACCTGATCCCCAAGGAGGCACTGGACAGGCGGGCCGCGCTCAAGGCCGTGCCGCCGCTAATCAAGGGCTATCTCAGGCTCAACGGCTTTGTCGGCGACGGTGGGGTGATCGACTGGCAATGGGGCAGCGTCGATGTCAGCATCGTCGTCAAGACCGACCTCGTGACCCAACGCTACCGGGACAAGCTCACATGATCGCGTTCGTGGTGTTGCTTCGCTTCTTCGGATGGACCATCAGTCTGGTCCCGTTTCAAGTGGTGCTCATGGCGATCCGGGCGCCGCTCGCCAAGCGGCTCCCCATGGTCTGGCACCGCGGCGTGTGTCGCATCTTCGGCTTCAGGATCGAGCGGTACGGCACGGCGTCGCGGACCGTGCCCACCCTCTTCGTCTGCAATCACACCTCTTATCTCGACATCAGCGCGCTGGGCGCCGTGGTGCCGGGGAGCTTCGTCGCCAAAGCCGAGGTGCGGAGCTGGCCCTTGTTCGGCTTCCTCGCCAAATTGCAGCGGACCGTGTTCGTGGAGCGCCGCGCGTCGCGGACCGCCCATCACCGCGACAATATGACCGCCCGGCTCGAGGCCGGCGACAACCTGATCCTTTTCCCGGAGGGCACCAGCAACGACGGCAACCGCGTGCTGCCGTTCAAGAGCGCCTTCTTCGGCATTGCCGAGAAGCCGGTCAGGGGCAAACCGCTCACGGTACAGCCGGTCTCGATCGCCTACACGCGGCTGAACGGAATTCCCATGGGGCGGCCCTACCGGCCGTTCTACGCCTGGTACGGCGACATGGAGCTCGCGAGCCATCTCTGGAACGTGGCCGGTCTCGGCAATGCCACGATCGCAATTCAGTTCCACGAGCCCGTGACCATCGAGCAGTTCCGCTCCCGCAAGGAGATGGCCGAAGCCTGCCAGGCCGCGATCGCCGATGGGGTCTCCCGCGCGATCAGCGGCAAACTCACCCCGCCGATCAGAAAACGTTTCTGGGCCCCGCGACCCGCCTAACATGCTTCCGCCGGCAGATCGCCCGGACGCAAGGCCTCGATGGTCGCCGCTGCCTCGCCGGGACGCTCACGCATGCGGCGGTCCCCCTGCAGCCGGCCGCGTACGCGGCCGCGCTCCCGCCTCCCGCAGATAGAGCGGCCGCACGGCGTTGCCTTCACCGCCTCCCGTTTCGGTGCGGGTAGCGGCACGGCGCACCAGCACACGGGCATCGGGCGTGGGCGAGCCGGTCGCCGGGAGCGCGTCGATCGTCGGCGCGAGCGCCGTGAGCGCCGCGTCTTGCCCGGTCCCCACCACGATAACCGGCTCTCCGTTCTCTGCCGCCGCCACAAGGCCGGGCAATGCCTCGACGTGAAGGGCTTGGGGCTCAGAAAGCACGTCCAGCGAGCGGTCGAAGAGTTGGGCGTAGAGCCGCCCCCGCCCTGCGTCGAGCGCGGCGAGGATGGGCCCGGCGCGCTCCGCTTCGGGAACGCCGGCGGCGAGAACTTCGAGCGTCGAAAGGCCGATCAAGGGCCGCTTCAGGGCGAGGGCGAGGCCGCGAGCGGTCGCAAGGCCAATTCGGATGCCGGTGAACGATCCGGGGCCGATCGTGACCGCGAACCGGTCCACCGCCGCGAGCGTCGTGTTCCCTTCGGCCGCGACCTCGCGCAGCATGGGGACGAGTGTTTCGGCGTGCCGTCCCCCGGCCTCGACGCGCCTGTGGGCGATCACCTCCCCACCCGCCCAGAGCGCGGCGGAGCAGGCCGTCGTCGCCGTGTCGAACCCGAGCAGCGTCAATCCGTCCGAGGTCATAAGCCGATCGCTGCCATCCCTTTGCTCGCGGCGGCTCTAGCACCCGTCCGGCCGTACCCGCAACCATGCAACGCCGGGCATGCCGGTGCTATTGTTGTTGCCCCTGCCCACGTCCGCGACACCCTGGGGTTCATGACCGACCTGGTCGAGATCGCACCGCCGCGCTTCGACGTATCGCTGGCGCTCGCCTACGCCACCAACGACAACGTCACCGGCCACCCCATCTACCGCCGGGCGGCATGCTACCTTCACTGCGACGCCGCGGCGCTGTTGGAACGCGCCATCGGTCTCGCCGGCACCCAGGGTCTGAAACTGATCGTTTTCGACGGCTATCGGCCGGTGGAGGCGCAATGGGCGCTCTGGCGGCAGTGTCCGGACCCGACCTTCCTCGCGGACCCGCGGCGCGGATCGCCGCATTCGCGGGGCGTCGCGGTCGATCTCAGCCTCGCGGACCGGGAGACCGGGGTGCCGCTCGACATGGGCACCGGTTTCGACGACCTGACGCCACGCGCGTTCCACGGCAGCACCACGCCGACGCCGGCGGCCCAGCGCAACCGTATGCTGCTTCTTGGCCTGATGGCGTCGGCCGGCTGGGATCACTATCTCAACGAATGGTGGCACTATCAGATGTTCACACCCCGCCGTTATCCCTTGCTCTGGGACTCCGCCGCCGGCACCGGATTGATGGCCTCATGAACTTCCGCCGGCTCCTCCGCACCATATGCATCGGCTGCGCAATGACCGCCACGATTGCGGCCGGCATCGGGCCGGCAGTCGCCGCAGATTCGGCCGTCATCCTGCAATACCACCGCTTCGGCGAGGACTCGTACCCGTCGACGAGCGTCACCATCGAGCAGTTCGAGGCGCACATCGAGCACCTTTCGACCGGCGGTTACACCGTGCTTCCGGTTCCAGAGATTCTTGCCGCGCTTGACGCCGACCGGTCTCTGCCGGAGCGCACCATCGGCATCACCGTCGATGATGCAACGCGTTCGACCTTCGTGGAGGCGTGGCCCCGACTGCAAAAGGCAGGCTTTCCCTTCACTGTGTTCGTCTCCACCGATCCGGTCGACCAGGGCCACGCGAGCATCATGAGCTGGGACGAGCTCCGCGAGCTGGTCGCGGCCGGCGTGACCATCGGCAATCACGGCGCCGCGCACGGACGCATGTGGCAGAACGACGACGCTGCAAACAGAGAAGACCTTGAGAAGGCACGCCAACGAATTCAGGAGGAGCTCGGCATAGACGCCGCGCTCTTCGCCTACCCCTACGGCGAATGGAACGGCGCCCTGCGAACGCTCGTCGCGGAGTTGGGCTTCGCCGCGGCCTTCGGCCAACACTCCGGCGCCGTCGGAGCGCATTCGGACACGCTCAACTTGCCGCGCTTTGCGCTAAATCAGCGCTACGGCGAGTTCGACCGCTTCAAGCTGATCGTGGACACCCTGTCGCTTGGCGCCCGCGACGTGACGCCGGCAGATCATATCTTGGAGCAGAACCCGCCGGTGATCGGCTTTACGATCGAGCCGCCGCTGGCAAACCGCAACAGTCTCGCTTGCTTTGCGTCGGGCGGCGTCGTTGCCACCATCGAGCACGAGGAAGGTGGACGCGTGCAGGTCAACTTTGACGGGCCGTTCCCGCCCGGCCGGGCCCGGCTCAACTGTACTGCTCCCGCCGGAGACGGGCGCTGGCGCTGGTTCGGCCTGCAGTTCGTTGTGCCTTGATGGCGCGACCGGCGGTTCCCGCTAACCGCCTGCGCACGCAGCCGACTGATCAGATGGGCGGACGCCTGCTCGGCGGGCCAATCACCGTCGTCCACTGGCGGTTGTACAACCACGCCCGGTCGAAGTCGCCGAGCCGGTTCTGCCGAATGATCCGGCGGATGCTCTCTACGTAAGCCCCGCGTCGCTCTGAATAGGTCCGCAACTCGCCGGCCAGAGTGTAGCCGCTAATTTGGCCACCATCCCGGCGTAGCTGAGCCCGCCGGCGGCGGAAGTCATCATAGGCCCAATGGCTGTTGAGGTTGTGGACATAGGCGCGCACCGCCGCGAGCAGATTGTCATGGCTGCGCACGCGATGCCGCCTGTCCGCGTCGCGCCGCGCGGGCAGGATGCCGGACTTGGACTTGTAGGTGTATTGACCGAAGAGCGCGTTGCCCTGCCGCGCGAAGCGGGAGGTACCCCACCCCGACTCTTCCGCCGCCTGTGCCAGCGCCAGCGAGGGCGGCACCACATCCATCCGGTTCAGAAGCTCCCGCACGTCGAGTGGGTCCGTTCCGTAGAGATCGGCCATTGTGGCGAGCCATTCCCGGTCGGCAGGTGAAAGCGTGTCGGCAGGTGAAAGCGTGTCGGCAGGTGAGGGCGTGTCGGCCCGCGTGAACTTGTCCGCCAGTCGCTGCAGCCGCCAGCGGTCGACGGTGATCTCCTCGTTGACCTGGAGAATGATCGGGAGGACCGCCTGGAAGAAAAGCCGCTTCTTTGCACTGATCGGCGACATGCCGGCGAGATCGCGCGGGAGCGCATCGAGATAGAAGCGCGGCACGGGGCTGGCCGCCCTCCGCACCTGGTCGAGGTCGTAGCCGATCGACTCGAAGCGCGCGATGACGGCGTTGGCCGAAGTGCCCCTCATTGGAGGCTTGAGCACGACCGACGGTATCGCGTCGCTCGTGCCGGTATGTGCCAGCTTGCGCGGCTTCGACACCAGCGGGGGTAGCGGCGGCGGATCTTCAGCCTGCAGCGTCCCGAGCCGCATGATCGTCGGCGCGTAGCGGGGCGACGCGGTGATCGGCCGATCCGGCACAACCGCTGTCACTTGCCACGCGGCTTCCCGCGGATCACCGGGAGGAACGAGTGCCAGTGAAAGAAGCCGGTCAACCACTGCGAGCGGGAGGATGTCCTGGGGTGCAGCCTCCGACAGAGAGAAGACCAAATTGAAGCGGTCGAGCACGGACGGTGAATCGGCTACGGGTGCGGGCGCTTCCGCCACGGCATCGGTCATCGACACTGGCCCGGCGGCGAGGAAGTCCAACGGCGACGCGTCCCGGGCAGCGGCGGGCTTGATCGGTTCGGCGCCGGCAGCGGTCAAGACGAGAGCCGCGAGTGCCGCAACTCCCCACGCGCCAAGCGCTGACAGGGAAGCGACCCCCTGACCGCTCGCCGATTCCGCCGGCGGCGCGTCAAGCGCGCTTCGCCGGGAACACGGGGCACACCCCCTGCGCGCACGCACGCAGGCCCGCCCCACGGCACTTATCAAAACGCCCTAACTCCCTCCCCCGGCTTCGCCGGGAGCGCACGAGCCGCACTAGACGGCGCGCACCTCCACGACTTCCGGGATGTAGTGTTTCAGCATGTTCTCGATGCCCATCTTCAGGGTCATGGTCGAGCTGGGACAGCCCTGACACGATCCCTGCAGTTGAAGCATCACGATGCCGTTTTGGAATCCGCGATAGATGATGTCCCCGCCGTCCTGAGCGACGGCGGGCCGCACCCGCGTATCGAGCAGCTCCTTGATCTGGCCAACAATCTCCGCATCGGCACCATCGTCCGCCGCCTCCTCAGCCGTCTGCGCGGCATCGTCGAGGAGGAGCGGATGGCCCGCCACGAAGTGCTCCATGATCACGCCGAGGATCACGGGTTTCAGCAACTGCCAGTCGGCATCATCGGACTTGGAGACAGAGACGAAGTCGCCACCGAAGAAAACGCCGGTGACGCCCTCGACCTGAAACAGCCGCCGCGCAAGCGGCGAACGCTCCGCCGATTCGACATCGCGGAAGTCCACAGTCCCAGACGACATCACCGCCTCTCCGGGCAGGAATTTTAATGTCGCCGGGTTCGGGGTCCGCTCGGTCTGAATGAACATGCTTTTCCCAACCCTGCCCAAAGTGGGCGCCTAAAACGTGGTGCAGACTCCCTGCGAGGTCAAGCCCATTGGCTAACTATCTGGATATAAGCGATTTTCGCGATATTCCACAGCTTATACACAGCCACAATTGCGCCCTTGGCGGGCTGCACAGCCGGCTATGTCAAATCCTGGAGCTGCTGATCGTTCAGGTTGCCGGGTACGACTACGAGCGGAATGTTGAGCTGGCCGGCGAGCTGCCCGGCCAGCCAGGAAATGAGCGATCCCTGCCCCTGATCGGGCGGGGCCGCGCCGACGACCAACAGGTTGATCGCTTCGTTCTCGGCCACGTGGCCCAGAATCTCGTCACCGATCCCGCCCTCGCGCACCGCCACGCTCGGCGGCTCTCCGGTGACGTCCTCCACCTTGGCGGCGATGGACTGGAGGAGGGCTTCCGCTTCCTCCCGCGTCTCCTGCCGCATCAGCTCGCCGACCGCGGCCCAATGCTGGAACTCCGGCGGCTGCACCACGTGAATGAGTGCCACGCGGCCGCCGGAATTGCGGGCGCGCAGCGCGGCGAACCGCGCCGCCACTTCGGAATGGCCGTCGTCCGCGACGCAGACCAGGAAGGTGACCTGCCCGGCGACGTGGGCCGCGTCCGTTTCGGGCGGCGCCTGCTCGGTCATCGCATCGATCCCGCCGCGTCCTCAGCCCTTGCGGAAGGCGAAGCTGCCCAACCATCCTGCCACTAGCGCGAGCGCGATAGCAATGATGCCGTAGAGGGCTTCGTCCGTCCGCGCGAAGGTGGAAATGTCCGCCGAGAAGCCCGCCTTCTCGATGGTGAGCGCCGCCGAGCGCGTGCTGAGCACTTCGCCGTCGACCAGGAGCATCCCCTCCACCAGGTACTCGCCGGTCGGCACGTGGGCGGGCAGGTCGATCGTGGTGCGGAACAACCGCTCGTCGATGAACTCGACCACGCCCGGCTCCAACTTGTACAGCAAGTCACTCTCCCTATGGCGGTGCAGGGCGGCGCGGAACTCGTCCGCATCGCCCGACGTGTCGAACCAGATCGCCTCAAGCAGCAGGCGCTTCGAGCCCAGTTGCTCGCGATTGAGAAACTCTTCCGGGGCGATGTCTTCGAGCGGGCTTGAGGCAGCGACGAAGTAGTAGCCGGGCACGTTGCGGAAGGCGATCGCTTCCTGGTTGACCCAGACGCCGACGGACCGCAGCTTGCGGCGCACCACCACCGGCTCCTCCGGCCCGCGCACGGAGACCACGACGTCGCCCGCCATGTCGGTCGCACCGAAGAGCAGGATCGAGGTGCCGGCGAAGTTCGAGTCGATCTCGATGCGCTGGGTCGAGAGCGCGATCAGCAGGGGCTCGTCGTGCTCCTGCGCCGCGGCGGGCGCTGCCGCGACGCTGACGGCGAAGACCATCCCGAGCAGTTGGACCACGCGCCGCATCAGTTCCCCCACAGCGGTGCGACCGCGAAGGGATCGTCCGGCATCACCACCAGCGAGTATGCCAGCCGGCCACCCACCGCGAGCACCATGAGAGCGAGCAGGCCCCGGAGATGCTCCGCCCGGATGCGCCCACCGAGCCGCGTGCCGTACTGGGCGCCGATGACGGCGCCGACCGCCAGCAGAAGGCCGAGGATAATGTCGACGTTATTGTTATTGATGGCGTGGGCGAAGCAAGAAACCGAGCTGATCACGATGATCCCGAGCAACGAAGTGCCCACCACCACCGCCGTCGGCATGCCGATGAGGTAGATCATCGCCGGCACCATGAAGAACCCGCCGCCGACGCCCATGATGGAGGCAATGATGCCCATGAGGAAGCCAAGGACGAACGGCGGGATCGCACTGACGTAGAGGCGCGAGCGGCGGAAGCGCAGCTTGAGCGGCAACCCGTGAATCCAGGTGTGGTGGTGCGCCTTGCGGTGCGCCGTGCGCTGGCGCCGCACCGTCGCCCTCACGCTCTCCACCGCCATCAGGCAGCCGACCACCCCGAGAAACAGCACGTAGGAGAGCGATATCACCAGGTCGATCTGGCCCGCGTCGCTGAGCAGCTTGAAGAGGAAGGCGCCGAGCCAGGCGCCGCCCGCGCCGCCGCAGGAGATCAGCGCGCCGATCAGAAAGTCGACGTTGCCGCGGCGCCAGTGCGCCATCGTACCGGAGACCGACGACGCGATGATCAGGTTGGTACCGGTTCCAACGGCGACCGAGGGCGTCACCCCGAGGAAGATCAGGAGCGGTGTCATCAGAAAGCCACCGCCCACGCCGAACATGCCCGACAGCAAGCCCACCCCGCCGCCGAGAACGAGCAGAATCAGCGCATTGGCTGAAAGCTCGGCGATTGGGAGATAGATCTCCATCGGAAAAACAGCGTCGTGCGTATGGGGATGCGCACGTTACATGCGCCTCCCGCTCAAGTAGCGCAAGCGAAAAGTCTGTAATCGTGCAGTTTTGTCGCTGACTTGGGCCGCAAAGCGCTGCCTGGAGCCGCTCAGGCGTCGAGCAGCCCCATAATGCGCCGCACTTCGGCGAGGTTGGCGTCCGCGATGTGCCGGGCACGCTCGGCGCCGTCGGCGAGCACCTCGTCGATGTAGCCGGGGTCCGCCAACAGCTCACGCATGCGTGCAGCGAGCGGGCCGAGCGCCTCGATCGCGAGATCGGCGAGCTTGCCCTTGAAGTCGGCGAAACCCATCAGGGAATGCTCGGCGGCCACCCTCTCGATGGGCTCGTCGGCGAGCGCCGCATAAATGCTCAGCAGGTTCGCCGCTTCGGGACGCCGCTCGAGGTCATGGGCCAGGCCGGGCTCGGAATCCGTTTTGGCGCGCTTGATCTTGAGCGCGATCATGTCGGCATCGTCAGTCAGATTGATCCGTGAGTACTCTGACGTGTCCGACTTGCTCATCTTGTTGCGGCCGTCTCTCAGGCTCATCACCCGCGTCGCGGCGCCGAAGATCATCGGCTCGGGCAGGGGAAAGAATTCCCGGTCGTAGGCGCGATTGAACGCGCTCGCAATGTCGCGCGAAAGCTCCAGGTGTTGCTTCTGGTCCTCGCCCACCGGCACGGCTGTCGCGTGGTAGAGCAGGATGTCGGCGGCCATCAGCACCGGGTAGGCATAGAGGCCGAGGAGCGCACTATCCCGCTTCTTCCCCGCCTTCTCCTTGAACTGGGTCATGCGGTTGAGCCAGCCAAGCGGAGTGAAGCAATTGAGGATCCAGGCGAGCTCCGCGTGTCCCGTCACGCTGCTCTGGTTGAAGATGATGCAGGTCTTGGGGTCGAGCCCGGCGGCAATCAGCCCGGCCGTGACCTCGCGGGTGTTGTTCGTGAGCTCTTCCGGATCCTGCGCCACCGTGATCGCGTGGAGATCGACGATGCAATAAATGCAGTCGTACTCCTGCTGCATCGCGACCCAGTTCTTGATCGCGCCGAGGTAATTGCCGAGGTGCAGGTTGCCGGTCGGCTGTACGCCGGAAAAGACCCGCTTCATGTCAGGAACGCTCCACCGGGGGCGCGCCTTATCGCGCCCTCGCGCGCCGCCGTCAACCTTGGCCTTGGTCTTGCCCTTCGTCTTGCCGTTGCTGCCGGGCCAACAGCGCGCGCATCTCGCTCAACGAAACGATTCCTGTGACGATGGCGAGCGCGCCGTAGACGACGAGACCAGCGGCGACGAGGGCGGCGAGCGCCGCGATGCGCAAGCCCGCCACTTCCAGCGCCATCTCCAGGGCCAGCGCGAGCGCCCAGAGCACGACCGCCATGCCGGCGGACGCCGCGATCATGCGCGGCAGTCGGCGCCTCAGTCGCCGGTCGGGCTTTAGAAAGCCGCGCCGTGCGAGGCCCGCAGCCAGAAGACCGACGTTGAGCCAGCCGGCGAGCGTGGTCGCCAGCGCGATGCCGACGTGGGCGAGCGGGCCCATGAGGGCGAGGTTCAGCACGACGTTCACCGCGAGGCAGAGGATGGCGATCCGCACCGGCGTCCTGGTGTCCTGACGTGCGAAATAGCCGGGCACCAGCACCTTAATCAGCACGAACGCGGGCAACCCGGCGGCATAGGCGACCAGCGCGCCGGCCGTGGCGTCGCTTTGCGCCACGCCGAAGGCGCCGCGCTCGAACAGGACCGCGATCACAGGGCCGGCGATGACGATGAGCGCGACCGCCGCCGGCACTGCCAGCAGCAGCGCCATCTCGATCGCCCTGTTCAGGCTGTTCGACGCCTCGTCCGTCTCGCCCGCCCGCAGCTGGCGGCTCAGCAGCGGCAGCAGCGCGGTCCCGACCGCGACCCCGACGACGCCGAGGGGAAGCTGATTCACGCGGTCGGCGTAATAGAGGAAGGAAACGGAGCCGCTGGGCAGCAGCGAGGCGATGATGATGTCGACGACCAGATTGATCTGGGCGACACCGGCACCGAGCGCCGCCGGTGCGGCGAGGATCAGCAGTCGCTTGACCCCCGGTGTGAGCCGGGGCCGACGCAGGCGGAGCGACATCCCTGCGCGCGAGGCGGCGACCACCAGCCAGACGAACTGAACGATGCCGCCGACCGTGACACCCACCGCCAGCGCATGCCCCGGCGTCTCGGTCCAGCGCGCGAGCCCGAGCAGGGCCCCGATCAGGCAGAGATTGAGCAGGATCGGCGTCGCCGCCACGGCGGCGAAGCGGTAGAGAGAATTCAACACGCCGCCGAGGAGGGAAACCAGTGAAATCAAGAGGATGTAGGGGAAGGTGAGCCGCGTGAGCTGCACGGTCAGATCGAGCTTGCCGAGCTCGTCCGCGAAGCCCGGCGCCAGCACGTGCATGAGCCAGGGCATCACGATCTGCGCGACGATGACGAGCACGAGCAGAGTCCACAGCAGGACGGTCAGCACGTCCTCGGCGAACGATTTGGCCGCCTCGCGCCCGTCGCGCTCCAGTGTGCCCGCGAAGAGCGGTACGAAGGCAGCGTTGAATGCGCCTTCGGCGAACAGCCGCCGCAGGAAGTTGGGCAGCTTGAACGCGACGAAGAAGGCGTCTGCGACCGGGCTCGCGCCGAGAATGGACGCGATCAGGATGTCGCGCAGGAAGCCAAGAACGCGCGAGCCCATGGTGTAGCCGCCGACCGTCGCGGCCCAGCGGGCGAGTGCCATCGGTTACACGGGTGGCCGGTAGAGGGCCAGCAGATTAGCCGGCCGCGCTGCGGCGCGGCGCGGCGCCGGACTGGCGCCAGAGCATTTCGGTCAGGCGGCCCTGCACCTGCGCGATCTGCGCCTCGCGGGAAAGCTTCAGGCCGAAACGGTCCCTCACGTAGAACACGTCGACGGCGCGGGAGCCCACAGTCGAAATGTGCGCCGAGCCGATCGAGACACCGCAGGCGCTGAGCGTCCGCGTGATGTCGTAGAGGAGCCCCGGGCGATCGCGCGCGCTCACCTCGATTACGGTGTAGCCGATGCTCGCACCGTTATCGACGAGGACATGGGGCTCGAGCGCGATCGGGGCGGAGCGCGCAGGCGGAGGTGCGGCCACGAAGGGCGCCTCATCCACGCGTTCTGCGCCCGCGTCATCTTGGGAGAGCGCGCGCACCACGCTTTGCTCGAGCCGCTCCAGGCGCTCTTCGTCGCGGATCGCGCCGCCGCCTGCGGCTTGAATCCAGATCGTGTCGATAGCCATCCCGTCGCTGGTGGTGAAGACGCGGGCGTCGATGATGTTCGCGCCCGAATTGGCCATCGCGCCGGCAATGGCGGCGAACAGGCCGATGTAATCGGGCGTGTAGAGCGTCATCTCCGTCGCTTCCCTGGTCTGATCGATGCGGGTCTCGACCAGGGGCCCCCTGCCCCCGCCTTGCACGAGGCGGGCGTGGCGTTCCTGCATCGCGCTGTCGGTGGAGAGCCAGTAGTTCTCGGGAAGTCTGGCCTCGAATTGCGCGACCTCTGCCTCGGTCCAGTCCGAGAGGCGGGCATGTAGGGCCTGCCGGGCATTCGTCACGCGCGCCTCCCGGTCCTCGGCCTCGCGACCGCCTGCCAGCACCGCCTCGGCCCGGTGGTAGAGCATGCGCAGGAGCGAGCCTTTCCACGCCGTCATGCGCCCCGGCCCAACGGCGGTGATGTCGGCGGCGGTCAGCACCAGCAGGAGCCGCAGGCGCTCGAGCGAGCGGACCCGGCCGACGAAATCGTCAATGGTGCGCGGATCGTTGGGGTCGCGTTTGAACGCGGTCATGCTGAACAGGAGATGCCAGCGGACGAGCCAGGCGACGGTCTCGACCTCATCCGGTGAGAATTGTAGCCGGTTGGCGACCTCGCGTGCGATCTCGGCGCCGATCTCCGAATGGTCGCCGCCCCGCCCCTTCGCGACATCGTGCAGGAGAAGCGCGAGATAGAGCACATCGCGCATCCGCAACTGGTGAATCAGGGTGCTGGCGAGCGGCAGCTCGTCGGCATGGTCGCCTCTTTCGATCGCGGCGAGCACGCCGATGGCCCGAATACTGTGCTCGTCGACCGTGTAGACGTGATACAGATCGAGCTGGGTCTGCGCGACGACGCGGCCGAAGTCCGGCAGGAACTGCCCCATCACGCCGGCCTCGTTCATCATCCGAAGAATCGTTTCGGGATCGCGCCTGTCGGTGAGGATCGCGCGGAAGGCGCGATTGGCCTCGGGGTCGTCGCGCACCTCGGCGGTGATCAGACCGTGGCCCTGGTGGATCAAGCGCGCAGTGGCGGGATGGATGTCGCGGCCTTCGATCTGGGCGCGGCGGAAGATCGTCACGAGGCGCACCGGGCGCTCCATGAAGGTGTCCTCGCTGACCGCCGCGATGCGTCCACCGGAGACGAACAGCCCGTCGCGGGCCGGGCCCGTCACCGTCCCTGAGCGGTGGACCGGAGCGCTGTGGAGCCGCTCTGCCTCCAGCACCGCGCAGAAGACCCGCGTGAGCTCGCCCACCTCCTTCGCGGCCAGAAAATAGTGCTTCATGAAGCGCTCGACGGCGAGATTGCCACGGCGCGGCCCGTAGCCCATGCGCGCTGCGATCTCGGGTTGCCGGTCGAAGGTGAGGCGATCATCGGCGCGGTCGCAGACGATGTGGAGGTGGGCGCGCACCCGCCACAAGAAGTCCTCAGCCCGCGCAAAGCGATCGTATTCGTGCTGATTGAGCACGCCGCGCTCCACCAGCTCGCCGAAACGCTCGACACGGAAGAGATACTTGGCGATCCAGAACAGCACGTGGAGGTCGCGCAAGCCGCCCTTGCCGTCCTTCACGTTAGGCTCCAGGAGATAACGCGAATCGCCTGCGCGCACGTGTCGCTCATCGCGTTCGCGCATCTTGGCGGCCACGAACTCGGCCTCGGTGCCAGGCACCAGCTCGGCAAGAAATCGATGGCGGAACCCGTCATAGAGCGCCTGGTCGCCCCACACGCGGCGCGATTCGAGCACCGCGGTGCGGATCGTCATGTCGTCCCGTGCCCGCCCAAGGCAATCGGCGACCGAACGGGTCGCATGGCCGACCGTGAAGCCGAGGTCCCACATCATGTAGAGCAGATGCTCAATGATCTGCTCGCTGCGGGCAGTGAGCTTGTAGGGGTGCAGGAAGAGGATATCGATATCGGAGTGGGGCGACAGATCGCCCCGGCCGTAGCCGCCGACCGCCACCAGCGAAAGACGGTTGGCCGTGGTCGGGTTGGGCAGCGGGTAGAGGACCTCGGCCGCCCGATCCAGCAGCACGCGCAGTAGCTGGTCGATCAGAGTGGTCTGGGCTGCAACGATCTCGGCACCCGACGCTCCGGCTTCGAGGCGTCGTTGAAGCGCCTCGCGGCCTTGATCGCGGGCGCGCCGCATAACTTCGAGCACGCCCTTCCGATCGTCGTGACCGAGCCGGTGGATCGCATCTGCAAGAGTCCGTCGGTCAAAGAGGTCCGGCGGAGAGTCAGGCGCGTTCATCGCCGCACGCTCGGGAAGCCGGCCAACCTGGGCCGTCTCTCGCCGCAACGCAAAACGCTCGCTGAACCGGGTCCCATCGTCTCGCTACTTGCCCCCTATTGCCGGATGCCCGCAAGCTCACAGGGAATTGCGGGGCGTGGGCGGCGCGGTCATGTATAATCCCGTGCGGCGCCGCGATCGCCCCGCCAAATCGATCGCCCGGCGTAGCTCGGCCTTGCGCCGACGTTCGATCATAGCCACTTGTTCGCCACCATGGACCTGCTTGTCGACAAACTAAACTATATTTGGCCGTTTCTCGCGGTGATCACGCCCGTGGTGTTCTTCCACGAGCTTGGCCATTACCTCGTGGCCAGGATCAACGGCGTGCGCGTGGAGGTGTTCGCGGTCGGCTTCGGGCCGGAGCTCGTCGGCATCGACGACCGCCACGGGACACGCTGGAAGCTGTGTGCGCTGCCGCTCGGCGGCTATGTGAAGTTCCACGGCGACGCCGATGTCACCAGCACGTCGGCCAAGGACGACGACGCGCCGCCCCCGCCCGATTCGTTCTTCGCCAAGTCGGTGGGGAAGCGCTCGGCCATCGCGTTCGCGGGTCCGTTCGCGAACCTCCTGCTCGCAGCGGCGATCTTCGCCGTCTTCTTCATTGTGGTCGGCCAGCGCTACACGCCGGTAGAAATCGGCACCGTGCGCGCGGGAAGCCCCGCCGCCGTCGCCGGGCTCCAGCCGGGCGACAGACTGGTCGAGCTCAACGGCAGCCGCGTCGAGCGCTTCGAGGAGCTGGACTTCACCCTCCTCCAGAGCGTGGGCGAGCCGCTCACGCTCGCGGTCGAACGAAGCGGTGAGTTGCTCGAATTCACGATCAAGCCGGAGATCATCGAGGTGCTGGACGCCTTCGACCGGCCGCAGCAGCTGGGCGATATCGGAGTCCGGCCGTTCACGCCGGCCTCCGTTTCGCAAGTGGTGGCGGGCAGCCCGGCTGAGCGGGGCGGCCTCCAAGCCGGCGACAGTATCGTCCGTATCGGCGATGTGGCGATCGAGAGCTTTGACCACCTTCGCACCATCGTGGAGCGGAACGCGGGCGTGCCGCTCACTTTCTTCGTCGAACGGAGCGGCGGCGAGGAGACGCTGACCGTCACCCCGGACGACGCGAACGGGACGGGGCGGATCGGTGTCTACCCCGAGCAGCAGACGGCGTTCCGCAATCTTGGAGTCGGTGAGTCAATTTGGGCAGGGGTCGAACACACGTATGCGCTCGCCGCCGCAAACCTGCGTGCAATCGGGCAGATGATCGCCGGCACCCGCTCCACCGAGCAACTGAGCGGCCCCGTCGGCATCGCCGTCATGTCGCGGAGCGTGCTTGAGCGCGGCGTCTCTGGCTTCATCGAGTTCGCAGCGTTGATTTCCATCGCCCTCGGCCTGATCAATCTGTTTCCGATTCCGCCGCTCGACGGCGGACACCTGCTATACAACGGCATCGAAGCCCTGTTCCGGCGTCCGCTGAATGCCCGGCTTCAGCAAATCGGCGCGACGGTGGGGCTAACGATTGTTATCGCATTGATGGTATGGGTGACGACGAAGGACATCATCGGCCTGACCTCATGACCCAGCGAGCAAAGCAGATGCGCGGAGCGAAAGCGGCAGGTGCAAGGGGCCGGATGCGGCACGTCGTCTGGCTGGCGGCGGTCATAGTCGGCGTGTGGATGGGTGCCGCCGCGGTGCAAGCGCAGACAATCGAGTCCGTGCTCGTCGAGGGCAACGAGCGTATCGAAGCTGACACCGTGCGGTCCTACATGGCGGTGGGCCCTGGCGATGCGTTCGATGCCGACGCGCTCAACGAGTCCCTCAAGAGGCTTTTCGAAAGCGGCCTGTTCGCCGATGTGGCCATCCGGCGGGAGGGAGACGCCCTGATCGTTGGCGTGGTCGAGAACCCGATCATCAATCGCGTGCTCTTCGAAGGTAACGACACGATCGAGGACAACGATCTGGAGTCGGAGATTCAGCTCCAACCGAGGGTGGTCTACACTCGGCCGCGGGTGCAGTCGGACCTGCAGCGGTTGACCGATATCTACCGGCGTAGCGGTCGCTTCGCCGCCACCATCGAGCCCAAAGTCATCCAACTCCCGCAAAACCGGGTCGATCTCGTCTTCGAGGTAAACGAGGGACCGGTTACGGGTATCCGGCGAATCAACTTCATCGGCAACGCCCACTTCAGCGACAGCGCTCTCAGAGACGTCGTCCAGACCCGAGAAAGCGCGTGGTATCGCTTCGCCACGACCGCCGATAACTACGATCCCGACCGGCTGACCTTCGACCGAGAGCTCCTCCGCCGGTTTTATCTCGCCAACGGCTACGTCGACTTTCGCGTCGTCTCAGCGGTCGCCGAGCTGACGCCCGACCGCAGCGATTTCATCGTCACCTTCTCGTTGGAGGAAGGAGATCGCTATCAAGTGGCCGCCATCGATATCGAAAGCCAGCTGCGGGATCTGGCGCCGGATGAGCTGCTCCCAGTCATCGAGATCGAAGTGGGCGAATGGTATGACGCGGAGCAAGTCGAGGAGACGCTGGTCGCGCTCACCGAAGTCGTCGGCAGCCGCGGTTACGCGTTCGTCGACGTCCAGCCCCGCGTCGAGCGAGACCGCGAGTCGACAACCGTCGACGTCACCTTCGAGATCGACGAGGGTCCGCGGGTCTATGTCGAGCGAATCGACATCGTGGGCAACGTCCGCACCCTCGACGAGGTGATCCGCCGCGAGTTCCGGCTGGTGGAGGGCGATGCCTTCAGCTCGGCCCTCATCCGCCGCTCGCGACAGCGAATCATGAACCTCGGCTTCTTCGACAAGGTCGACATCAGCACCAGCGAGGGTTCGGCGCCGGACCGTTCGGTCCTCACGGTGGAGGTCAGCGAAGTCCCCACGGGCGAACTCGGCTTCGGCGCCGGCGTCTCGTCGGCGGAGGGCTTTCTCGGCGATATTTCCATCCGCGAGCGCAATCTGCTCGGCCGAGGACAGGACCTCAGGCTCGGGCTCACGGCCTCGGCTAGCCGCCAGGAAATTGACCTGAGTTTCACCGAGCCTTATTTCATGGACCGGGACGTCGCGGCGGGATTCGACGTTTTTCGCCGGACTGCCGATCTACAAGACGAGAGCTCTTTTGATCGCGAAACCGTCGGTCTCTCGTTGCGCTTAGGCTATCCACTGTCCGAGCGGTTGCGGCATTCTGTCGCCTACACGTTCAAGAACGATGAAGTCAGCGATGTCTCGCCGACCACGTCGCGATTTATCCGCGAGCAGGAAGGCGAGACGACGACCTCGGCCATCTCGCACCGGCTGACTTACGATCTGCGCGACAGCATCATCGACCCGACCGAAGGGTATGTGGTCCGCTTCGGGCAGGAGCTCGCCGGGCTCGGCGGCGACAACCGGTACATCAAGCACACCCTTCGCTACGGCCACTACTTTTCGATAGCCGATGGATGGATCCTGAGTGGGGTGCTTCGTAGTGGCTATATCGTCGGCCTTGACGACGACGTGGGTATTGTCGACCGATTCTTCCTCGGCGGCCGCAGTCTGCGGGGCTTCGAGCCGAGTGGCGTGGGCCCGCGCGATGCCGAGACCGACGATTCGCTCGGCGGCAATCTCTTCTATTCGGTGACGGGTGAGCTGAGTTTCCCGCTGGGGCTGGCCGAAGAGCTCGACCTGCGTGGCGCGACCTTCACCGACATCGGAAGCCTCACCAAAATCGACGCCTCGGGACCGGAACTTCTGGACGAGGCCTCGCCGCGGCTTTCGGTTGGTGTGGGGCTAAAATTCCGTTCACCGATCGGCCCAATTCGGTTGGACTTCTCACGAGCCCTCATCAAAGAAGACTTCGATCGGACCGAGAACTTCCGCTTCAGTTTCGGAACGAGGTTCTAGAAATGCAGGGATTGAGCCGGATTTGGCTTGTCTTCGCGCTTGCCGTCGCCGGTGCGGTGGGCGGCAATGCAAGCGCGTGGGCAGACGAGCATGGGACGCGTGTCGCCGTTATCGAGATGGCGCGGATTCTCGGCGAAGCGTCGGCAGTTCACTCGATCAGGACTCAGGGGGAAGCGCAGCGCAGGTCCTATGCCGCAGACGCGCAGCGCGAGGCGGAGCGGCTGCGCGGTGTCCGAGACGAGCTCCAGCAACAGGCGACATTGCTCTCACCCACGGTGTTGGAGGAGCGCCAGCGTGCCTTCAACGCGGAGATCGCGGCGGCCGACCAGAGGGCAACGACCCGCAACCAAGTCCTGCAAAACGCCGTGGCTAATGGCGAAATTCGTTTTCGCGAAGTCCTGGGTATTGTTGTCGAAGAGATCGCGACCGAGCACGGAATTGAAATCGTGCTGCCGGTTCACGAGGCGATTTTTGCCGTCACCGAGTTCAATCTGACTGACTTGATAATCGAACGGTTGAACGAGGCGTATCCCGAGATTGCGCTGACGTTCGACGAGAACTGATGCCCGATCCACGCTTTTACGCCGTGGCGGGACCGTTCACGCTGGCCGAAATCGCCGAGGCAGCAGGGGCAGAGCTCGCGGCGGGCGCCGACCCAGCAAGGCGGCTCTCCGACGTGGCACCCCTCAGCCACGCGACGCCGGAGAACCTGAGCTTCCTCGCCAACTCAAAGTATGTCGACGCGTTCGCCACCTGCCGCGCCGGCGCCTGCGTCGCGCCCGCTTCGCTGGCTCACCGTGCGCCGGCAGACGTGGCGGTCCTGACCAGCGATAACCCCTACAAGTCCTTCGCGCTGGCCGCCCAGCTGTTTCATCCGATTCCAGCTCCAGAGCCGGGGGTGCACCCTGCGGCGGTGATCGACTCGACGGCGGATCTCGGCACGGGATGCCGGGTTGAAGCGGGTGCCGTCATCCAGGCCGACGCACGTATCGGCGCTCGATGTCTAGTCGGAGCCAACGTCACCGTAGGCCCTGCTGTCGAGATCGGCGACGACACGCGGATCGGCGTGGGCGCCTCGCTCAGCCACTGCCTGATCGGCAAGCGCGTGGTGATCTTCCCCGGCGTCCGCATCGGCCAGGAGGGCTTCGGCTTCGCGATCGATCGGGGCGGCCACGTGAAGATTCCGCAGCTCGGCCGTGTCCTGATCGAAGATGACGTTGAAATCGGTGCCAACACCACTATCGACCGAGGATCCGGCCCGGACACCGTGATCGCCCAAGGATGCCGGATCGACAATCTGGTGCAGATCGCCCACAACGTCCGCGTCGGGCGGGGTAGCGTGATTGCGGCCCAAAGCGCGCTCGCCGGCAGCGCGAGGGTCGGTGAATTCGTTCAGATCGCGGGCCAGGTGGGCGTTGCGGATCACCGCACGGTCGGCGACGGCGTCCGGCTCGCCGGCCAAACCGGCGTCACCCGTGATATCGAGCCGGGCGAGACCTACGGCGGCACGCCCGCCGTGCCGATCCGGCAATGGCACCGCCAAAGCGCGCATCTGGCGCGGCTGGCAACAGGCAAGGCGGCCCCGGAATGAACGAAACGGCATCAATGCCAACAGTGGAACGCATGGACATCGAGGATATCCTCCAAGCGATCCCCCACCGATACCCGTTCCTCATGATCGATCGCATGGTCGACGTGATCCCCGACGTGAGCGCAATCGGCATCAAGAACGTGTCGATCAACGAATCGTACTTCCACGGGCACTTTCCGCGTATGCCGGTCATGCCGGGCGTGCTGATCATCGAATCGATGGCGCAGAGCGCGGCGGTGCTCGTGGTGGCGACCCTCGGTCCTGCCATGGCCGGCAAGCTCGTGTACTTCATGTCGGTCGAGAATTGCCGCTTCCGCCGACCCGTGGTGCCGGGCGATCAGCTCTTCATTCACGTCACCAAGAAGCACCGGCGCCGTAACGTGTGGAAGTTCGAGGCCAGAGCCGAAGTTGAGGGCGAGGCGGTGGCGGAGGCCACATATTCGGCGATGATCCTGGAAGACACCTGACGTGGCGGACATCCACCCGACTGCCATTATCGAGCCGGGCGCGGAACTCGGCGACGGCGTCAGCATCGGCCCCTATTGCATCGTAGGGTCCAACGTCGTCCTCGGCGACGAGGTGCGGCTGGTCTCTCACGCGATCGTCACCGGGCGCACGACGGTCGGCCCACGCACCAGCATCTATCCCTTCGCTTCCATCGGCCACCCGCCGCAGGATACCAAGTACCGAGGTGAGCCCTCGCGTCTCGAGATCGGCCACGACAATGTCATCCGCGAGCACGTGACCATGAATCCGGGCACGCCCCACGGCCGCATGCTGACGCACGTCGGCGACCACTGCCTGTTCATGATCGCGACCCACGTCGCTCACGACTGCATCGTCGGCGACCACGTCGTCATGGCCAACAACGCGACGCTGGGCGGCCACGTGACGGTGGACGACTGGGCCATTATCGGTGGCCTCGCGGGCATTCATCAGTTCGTCCGCATCGGACGCCACGCGATCGTCGGCGGCATGTCCGGAGTCGAGCACGACATCATTCCTTATGGCTCGGCCATGGGCGACCGCGCGCGCCTGACCGGGCTCAACCTGGTCGGGCTCAAGCGCCGTGGCTTCAGCCGCGACATCGTCCACGATCTTAGGCGGGCTTTCCGGCTGCTCTTCGCGCAGGAAGGGACCATGACCGAGCGTCTCGCGGACGTCACCGAGCTGTTCCAGGACAACGAGCCGGTCATGGATATCGTCGACTTCATGCGGGTCGACCGCGAACGCTCGATTTGCCAACCCAAGGACGATGGCGGGGAGTAGCCTAGGAATTATTGCCGGCGGCGGGCCGCTGCCGGGCCTCATCGCGCGGGCGTGCAGGGGCGAAGGCCGCGAAATCCTCGTCATTGCCTTCGAGGGCGAGACGGACCCGGAGACGTGCGTTGGCGTCCCCCACCGTTGGCTCGGGCTCGGTGCGGTCGGCGCCTTGCTCAAGTCGCTGAGGCAGGCGAGTTGCCGCGAGGTTGTGCTTGCCGGCTCGATCCGACGGCCCTCCCTCTCCTCCCTCAAGGTCGACCTGCGCGGCATGCGCCTCATGGGGCGTATCGCGCGCTCCAAGACCAAGGGCGACGACGCGCTCCTCTCCCTCGTGATTGCCGAGCTTGAAGACGAGGGCTTCACCGTCGTCGGCGCCGACGACCTGATTGCAACGCTCTGCGCGCCCGCCAGCGTGATTGGCCAGCGTGCTCCCGACGAAGACGCCGAACGCGACATCGCCGTCGGCATCGAGGCTGCGCGCGCCCTCGGCGCGCAGGACATCGGGCAGGCCGTGGTCGTACAGGCGGGCCGCGTCCTCGGCGTCGAAGGCGTCGAAGGGACGGACGGGCTGATCGAACGCTGCGCTGCGCTGCAGGAGGCGGGGCCCGGCGCTGTGCTGGTCAAGATGAAAAAGCCCGGTCAGGAGCGTCGGGCCGACCTGCCGACGATCGGGGCGGACACGATCGAGAGGCTGGCCGAGGCCGGTTTCCGGGGGGTCGCGGTCGAGGCCGGCGAGACGCTTATCCTGGAGCGCGATCGGGCGGTCGCGCGCGCCGACGAGCATGGCGTGTTCTTGGTCGGCGTGAGCTGACGGGCGGAATGGAGCGCGACGCGCCGCTGATCTTTCTGATCGCGGGCGAGCCGTCCGGCGACCTCATCGCTTCCCGCCTGATGGAGGCGCTCAAGCGGTGCACGGGTGATCGAGTCCGTTTCGCTGGCATCGGCGGCCCTCTCATGGCCGAGCAAGGGCTGGAGAGCCTGTTTCCCTACTCCGAGCTGTCGTTGATGGGGCTTCTGGAAATCGTCCCCCACGTGCCACGGATGCTCGGGCGCATTCGAGCCACGGCGCGCACGGCCCGCCGGTTGCGGCCGGCGGCCTTTGTCTCGGTCGACGTGCCGGGATTTGCGCTCAGGGTCGCGCGAAAGCTGAAGGGGGCAAGTTTTCCCCTGGTTCACTACGTGGCGCCGACCGTTTGGGCCTATAGGCCGGGGCGCGCAGCCGAGGTCGCGCGTTATCTCGACCACGTGCTCTGCCTGTTCCCGTTCGAGCCGCCCTATTTCGAGGCCGTGGGCCTGGATGCCAGCTTCGTCGGCCATCCTCTGCTGGAGGAGCCCATCGGCGAGGCCGACGGGCCGGACCTCCGTGCCCGCCTCGGCTTCACGCCCGACCAACCGGTGCTTGCCGTCCTGCCGGGCAGCCGCGCCAGCGAGCTGCGCCGGCACCAGCCGGTATTCGGGGAGACCGTGCGCACTCTTTGCCGGCGCATCGAGGGGCTCCGCATCCTGGTGCCGACGCTGCCGCAGAACCGCGCAGTCGTGACCGCCAAGACCGCGTCATGGGCCGCACCCGTGACCGTCGTAGAGGGCAAGGCCGAGAAATACGCCGCCTTCGCCGCCAGCGACGCGGCGCTCACGGTCTCCGGCATGGCAACGCTGGAACTCGCGCTCGCGGCCGTTCCCATGATCGTCTGCTACCGGGCGAACCCGCTCACCGCGGCGATCGCACAGCGCATCCTCCTGGTGGATCACATCGCGATGCCCAACATCATCGCGGACCGCCGCGCGGCGCCGGAATTCGTGCAGCGCCAATGCTCTCCGCGGCGTCTGGTTCCCGCCGTCGAGGAGCTGCTGCTCGATACCGACCGCCAGCGCGAGCAGATCGAGAGCTTTCGCGAGATCGCCGCCCGGCTCGGGCGCGGCGGAACGCCACCGAGCGAGCGTGCCGCCGAGGTCGTCCTGAACCTCATCGAAGCCGGCGCGGGGCGCCGGCAGAGCCGCACCGCAACCTGACGCCCGCAATGACACTTTCTCTCGTCCTCATCCTCATCGCCGGCATCAATTTCAGTCTGCTGATCCCGGTCAACAAGATTGCGGGCGACGCCGGCTTCCCCAATTTCGCCTATGTGTTCTGGTATGCACTCGGCGCCGGGTTGGTTCTTCTGGGACCGGCAATCGCCCGGCGCGAGCTGCCGCAACTCACCTGGCCCCACATCAGGCTCTATTTCGTGAGCGCCGCCCTGGGCTTCGCTTTCCCCTTTGCGCTGCTCGCCTTTGTCGTGACCAAGCTGCCCTCCGGCGTCACCGTGCTGCTGCTTACGCTGACCCCGGTCTTCACCTATGCGCTCGCGGTTGTTTTCCGGCTCGATCGCTTTCGCCTGATCAGCGCGGCGGGCCTGCTGACAGCCGTCGCAGGTGTCCTTTTAATCGTCATTCCGGGGGAAAGCCTGCCTGCACCCAACATGGCGGTGTGGTTCGTCATCGCGCTGTTGATTCCCTTCGGGTTCGGCGCGCTCAACGTGTTCGTCGAGCGCTTCCGTCCGCCTGAGTCATCTTCGCTCGGCCTTGCGATCGGCAACCTCTTCGCTGGCGCGCTGCTTCTTGTCCCCTTCTTGCCGGCAACCGGGCAGCTTTACCTCTTCCCCGGGCCGGACCTGGACGGCGACCTCTCGCTCGTCGCCGCGGTCGTCATCAACGCCATCATGTGGCCGATGTTCTACGTGATCGTGCGCCGTGCCGGCGCCTCGCTCTTCTCCGTCATGAACATCATCGGCGTGGTCGGCGGCATCGGATGGGGCATTCTCTTCTTCGACGAGACCCATTCGGCCTACGTGTGGGGAGCGGCGGCGCTGATGCTCGCCGCCTTCGTCATGATGGTGATCGGATCGGTTCTGTCTCGCCGGCGCAGCGTCCGCGCCGAATGAGCGCCCGCCGCCGGGCATGGTGTGAGGCTCGCGCCACGGCCGCCGCCAGCGCGCTATGCGGAACTCCCTGAGACACCGCTCACGAATCCACGGGACGTCGATCAGGGCGAGGACGTTTCCCGAGCAAACGAACTTGCTCTGCCCTCGATATCCTCAATTGTGAGTGTCTGGCTTCCTACTTGGAACAACAAATTGATGCAGATAGGAATAGGGTTGCTGATGTTGTCAGCATAGACCACCCCAGAAATATCGGTTTCTCCCGCGTCTCGACAACCTATCAGTAAGTCATCTTGAAGTCGTACGGTGGCGCCAGGCTGTATCTTTCCGAAAATGCATTTGACTTTCCATGCTTCCCCCTCTTTGGTGACAAACACGTCATTTTTTTCAAAGATAGATCGAACATTATGTGCAAATGCTAGATTACTGGAACTCGGCTTGTGAGGTCGATTTTGAGAAGTCAAAAGTTCGTATCTTCCCTCCGGATCATTTAGTCCGATTTCTAGGATTACATCGTGAATAACGGTCCCTGCTGTGTTTCGAATTTCGAGCGAGATAGGAAAATACACCGCTGTGCGGAGGTAGACTGCCGCTTCCCGCAAGAAATCGGCATTAACGTGAGGGTCATTTGTCACGAACTCGACATTGCCTATTCTGAAGCCGCCTTGCGGCCGATAATCAGGAATCTCTTCGCCGATCGGAATGTTGTACCAAGTACTATGATCGATGGAGACATGGTCGCCCAAGTTCTCACCTGTACTTCTATCAACGAGGTAGAGCTCGACGGACGGCCGTCCCACCCAGTCGACGTCCACCGTACCCATGCGCGCTATTTCATCCGGCTTCGCGGTGTCAGTGGAGCTGCCTCTGCGAAGATATACGGCCTCCTTCCTTACTTTACCGTAGTCAATTCTGGAGTAGATCGGACGGGTCTGGACGGGGATATGTATGATCCCAACAGTGTGGCCATCGTGACGCACTTCACGATATGAAAATGTCACTGGAATTTGGGTCTTGCTATTCACAAACTGTTGGAGTTTCGCGTCGTCGAGATGTGAATTAATACCAACAACCTTATTCTTGCTTGCACGAACTTCTCCCACACCAATTAGGATGTATGCATCAGTACGGCGAAATGCGTTCACGAATGCGAGGATATCCTTTAGCAGTTCGCTCTTGTCTTCCTTGTTGGCTCCTTCAAACTTGTACTGATCTCGCTTGAAGTCTAGTGATGTTCCTTCTTCCTCATGGAGCAGGAATTCGATCTGATCTGGTGTCATGCTCATAAACTACGCGGCAGTTCAGACGTTGGGGACGACATCATAGGGATAGAGCAGACGAAATCACAGTGGAAGGAGGTATATTGCCGCGATGCGGATAAAGGCCTGTGGCACCATTCTGATCTCAACTCAGGACGAGTCGATCACGTAGCCGAACTTCGCCTTGAGCCGCTGGCTGGCTTCGAAATACGTGCGAAGTGGATCGCTCTCCGCACGATTTCAGCTGGTCGCCTCGTGCTGCTACGGCTGACAGTCACCACGCGCACCGTCAGCTGCCGGCTGCATCGAGACTAGCCCTGTCCGGTATTCTTGCGGGCCTGTGGCGGGGCAAAGCCCCCTGTAACGTCCGGCGGCGCGGCCTGCCGGGACGGGCCGCGCGCCGTTGGCGAACGGCTTCAGATCAGCTCGATGCTGGTTGCCTGCGGCCCGCGCGGGCCTTGCGTGATCTCCAGCCGCACGCGCTGCTGAGGCTCCAGATCGTCGAGACCGGACCGGGCAAGGACTTTGGCATGGACGAAGACGTCCTGCCCGCCGCTGTCCGGCGTCACGAAGCCGTAGCTCTTGCCGACGTTATAGAACTTGACCGTGCCCTCGATCTCCTCGGTCGGGCCCATGGGCTCGTTGTAACGCCGGGCCTGGAAGCCTCCGGGGCCGGGGCGGCGCGGTCGGTCGCCCCGCGGGGGCATGACGGTCGCGGTCGACGTGTCGACATTGAGAATCTGCGAAACCTGGGGGCCCTTTTGCCCTTGCACGATCTCGCAGCTGACGGTGGCCCCCTGGGGCAGCGTGTCGAAGCCCGCCCGCTCGACCGCAGAGACGTGGCAGAAGACGTCTGGCGAGCCGTCGTCGGGTACGAGGAAGCCGAACCCCTTGGTCGGGTTGAACCACTTGACCTGGGCCGTGATTGAGCCGCCTTCGCTGGGCGGCGAACCGATGTCTGACATGATGGACCAACTTATTTTCTGTGGGACGGGCGCTTCGGCGGGTTGCCCCGCTTCGTTTAGATGACCCATCATAGCGGCTTCCGCGCCGCCTCCCCATCCGATTCTGCGTATTTCGAACGGTTCAGTGCGAATTTCTCATGAGGCGATTTCAGCCTCCGAACGCAACACATTGACGGCATGGGCCGCACCGCCTTACCGTCCGCATCGAACCGCGCAACGCCGTCAGGGAGGCTGCAACCATGTCGGAATCGAAGGGAATCGCCTATTGCCACGGACAGTACATGCCGATCGAGGAGGCATCGATACCCATCCTCGACCCGGCCTTCCACAAGAGCGACGTGGTGTTCGACGCGGTCACGGTGTGTGACGACGCGTTCTTCCGCCTCGACGATCACATGGACCGCTTCTACGCCTCGTGTGAGCACGTCCGGCTCACGCCGCCCATGTCCGATGCGCAGATCAGGAGCGTCATGGCGCAATGCGTCCACCGCGCGGGCCTCTCGGACTCGATTGTTTACGTGCTCTGCACGCGCGGACGCTACGCCGGCGGTGCCGCCTTTGGCGACCCGCGCACCGCCGAGAACGAGCTGATCGCCTACGCGGTGCCCTTCTACACCATCGTCGCCGAGCCGAAGATGAAGTCAGGCGCCCACCTCTGGATCGCCCAGACCCGCCGCGCGCCTGACGCTGCCATCAACCAAAAGTGCAAGAACTTCAACCGGATGGATCTCACAGCCGCTCATTTCGAGGCGCTCGACGCCGGCGCCGACCAGCCCGTTCTTCTCTCGACTGACGGCTATGTCACCGAAGGACCCGGCTTCAACGTCTGGATCATCCGGGACGGCAAGGCGCTCACCCCCGGCGACAACCTGCTGGAGGGGATCACCCGCAAGACCGTGTTCGATCTCTGCCAGGACATCGGCCTGGAAGCCGAGGCCACCGACCTCCGGCCCGAAGAGCTGGAGGACGCCGGCGAGGCCTTCATCTCGTCCTCAGCCGGCGGGGTCGTCCCGGTCGTCCGCGTCAACGACAAGCCCATCGGCAACGGCGCGCCGGGCATCACCACCGGCCGCCTCACCGACCTCTATTGGGCCAAGCGCGCAGACGGCTGGCACTCGACGCCGGTGGCCGACCTGCTGGAGCCCGAAGAAGAGCAGGCCGCGAGCGCCTAGGGACGGGCGCCGAGGCGCTCCAGCGAGGCCGGGGCGACGGAAAAAATTTCCCCCCAGCCGGAGATACGGCTCGGGTCGACGCCGGCAAGCGCGAGCGTCCCCCACAGCGCCGCCGCCACGCTGTCGTAGACGGGCCGGCCGCATTCCGCCTCCAGCGCCTGGGCGTGAGGCGCACCGTTGAGGTTCGTGCAGACCGCAGCGATCGCCTCGGGCTCCGCGCCCACCACCTCACGGATCATGCCCTCGGTCGTCGCAGGCGGGATGGACGCGTAGCCGAAGGTATCGTCGCTGTCGAGGTGACGCTCGGCCACACACTCGAAGCCCTCGCGCCGATAGGTGTCGACGATGGCCTCCTGCAGTGCGTCCTCGAACGGCGTGACCAGGGCGAAGCGCTTGACTCCCCGGCTGCGGAAAAGCTCGGCCAGCGCCAACGTCGCGCTGGTCGCCGGAATGCCGGTCTCCCGTGCGATCGCCTCGCAGAGCCGGCGGTCGAAGTCGGGGCCGAGCCAACTGCCGGCGGTGCCGTTCCAGCAGATTGCGTGGACGCGGGCGTCCGCCAGCATGCGCGCAGCGGCGAGCATGGGCTCGTCGGCGAACTGGGCCGCCGAGTCCTCGCCGAGCGAGATTTGGGACACCCGCACTCGGCTGAAATGCGCCGTCACATCGGGCAAATCCGCGAGCAGAGCGTAGGTCACGGGCTCCAGCACCGTGTTGAGCGACGGCGTGATCATGCCGAGGCGCGTGTGATTGCTCATGGACTTCTCCGTTCCGGCGCTACGGCGCGCCGACGCTGGCGTTGGGGGACATGACGTGGGCGGCGCCGGTCGCGGTGCCGCTCTCGGGATCCCAGACGACGGCATTGGGGCAGGCGTAGGCGGACGGATGCACGCCGTGCGGCCGTGCCGCGAGCGGGAACCGGGCCTCGAGCGAGGCCAGCGTCTCCGCCGATAACCGGGTATCCGCCTCGACCAAGTCGCTGCCGTCCACATTGATGCGCGGGCAGTGCGCAGCGTCGTCCAGGCTCATACCGAAGTCCACGAGGAAGGAGAGCAGCTGCGCGACGGCGGGGAGGATGCGGCGCCCGCCGGAGGCGCCGAGCGCCGCACGCCTGCCGTCCGCGAACTCGACGATCGTCGGGCACATGTTGGAGAGCGGCCGCTTGCCGGGTGCGATGGAGTTGGGGCCGCCGGGCCGGGGGTCGAACCACATGATCCCGTTGTTCATCAGGATCCCGGTCTCAGGCAGCATCACCTTAGCGCCGAAGGGGGACAGCAGGGTCTGGGTCAGCGCAACCACGGTGCCGTCGCGATCAGCCGCGCCGAGATGGCTGGTGCAGGACGCGCGGTCGGCATCGGTGCCCGCGCCCATGCCCCGAAGCCGCTCAGCGTACGCCGCCTGCAGGGCCTCGGCGTAAGCCACGTAGGCCGCGCTGTCGGGCGCCTCGCCCGAAGCCAGAGAGGCCGCAAGACGGTCAAGCACGTCCACCAGCGTCGGCCCTGCGGTCAGACCGGGCGCGGTCCCGATCCGAGCATCGCGGTAGCTGGTCTCGGGCGCCTCCTCAATGGTGGCCTCGTAGTTCGCGAGATCAGCGGCGGAGAGACGCCCGCCGAGCGCCGCCATGTCGGCACTGATGGCCTGCGCGATCTCGCCCGTGTAGAAGTCCCGAGGCCCGGCCTCGGCGAGCCGGCGCAGGGTCTCCGCAAGCCGGCCCAACCGGACACGGGGCGCATCCCCGGTCCAGGGCGTGGTCAGCGGGAATCCGTCCGCCAGATACGTGGCGGCGCAGCCGGTGTCCTGCGCAAGCTCCGGCGCCGACGCTGCGATCGCGACGGTGGCGTGCCAGTCCACTTCCATGCCCCGCTCCGCCAGCGCGCACGCGGGCGCCACCAGGTCGGCCCAGCTGCGAGTGCCGAAACGCTCGTGAGCACGCGCAAGGCCCGCGACCTGCCCCGGCACCGCGACCGCGAACGGGCCGCGCAGATTGCGGTCCTCAAACACCGCCGGCCAACCGAACAGATCCGCGCCGGACTCACCCGTGAGCGGGTAGTCCGCCGGGTCCAGCGCGCCCGGCGCCACCATTCCGAAGGAGACGGCGTGCGTCCGGGCCTCACCTGCGGGGCGGACCAGCATGTACCCGCCGCCGCCGAGCCCGCTCATCCAAGGCTCGACCGTTGCCAGCGCGAGGCTCGCGGCGATGGCGGCGTCGACCGCATTGCCGCCGTCGGCCAGCACGCGCGCGCCGACCTCCGATGCGGCCTGGTGCTGGGTCGCGACCACGCCGCCCAGGCTCGCCACCGCAGGCTTGCGCACGAGCCAGCGTTCGGGCTGCTCCGTCACCGCCGTATCTCCCGACTGCTGCAAGGTCGGCCGGGTACTGCTGCCGTTACACGCTCTGCCAATCCGCGCTCTTCTCCACCGCGTCCGCAACCTTGAGCACCGTGAGGTCGTCGAAGTGGCGGCCGACGATCTGGAATCCGATGGGCAGGTCGTCGCTCACGCCGCAGGGCACGCTGATCGCGGGATGGCCGGTCAGGTTGAACTGCGGCGTGTTGTTGATCATGCCGAGCGCGCGCGACATGTACTCCCCGAAGTCGGCATCCAGGCTCGGGATCGGCGCGGCCAGGTGCGGAATGGTCGGCAGCACCAGCACGTCCACGTCGGCGAGCGCCTTGTCATAGGCTGCGGTCAGCCGCCCCCGTTGGTTCTGCGCCTTCGCGTAGTAGGTGCCGTGGTAGTAGCGCTTGAGGTACCCGCCCAGCAGCAGCACGTTCTTCACGGTGTGCGGATAGTCGTTCTGGCGCGTCTTTGCGGCCCGCGACGCATGCTCCAGGAACTGCGTGTCGTAATAGCCGAACCAGCCGGTGCCGACCCCTGCGTTCTTCAGCATGAACTCGGTTGCGCCCTCGGCCGCGATCGCGAACCAGAGCCTGAGCCCGTGGTAGTGCTCGGGCACCGAGACCTCGGTGACCTGGGCGCCCCGCTCCTCCAGCCGGCGCACCGTGGCGCGGACCGCATCGTCCACCGCCGGCACGCTCCCCGGCAGGCCGAACTCGGGCCAGGTCTCTTCGGTCTGGCCGAAGCCCTCGGTGAGCACGCCGACGCGGATGCCCTCGCAGCCTGCGCCGATCGCCGGCATGTAGTCCTGCACGTAGTCCGCCGGGATCACGCCCCGCTGGCGCGGATCGAGCGGGTCGGGCCCGGCGAGGACCGAGAGCATGCGGGCGCAGTTCTCCACGGTGTTCGTCATCGGGCCGATATGATCGAGGGTCATCTCGATCGCGAGGCACCCGGTATAAGGGATGAGGCCGTAGCTCGCCTTGAGGCCGACCACGCCGCACCAGGACGCGGGGATGCGGATCGAGCCGCCCTGATCGCCGCCGATCGCCATGGCCACGTCGCCCGCGGCCACCGCCGCGGCACTCCCCTTGGACGAACCGCCGGGCGCATGGGTGG
Organism: Alphaproteobacteria bacterium; assembly: GCA_965220745.1. Classification (GTDB taxonomy): domain Bacteria; phylum Pseudomonadota; class Alphaproteobacteria; order UBA828; family UBA828; genus WTGU01. The sequence goes on from CBDCQT010000010.1 coordinate 473,263, forward strand.
GCTTGCGCGGATTGCGCACGGGCCCGTAGCCGCTGGTGTGGCCGCCGCCCGAGAAGGAGAAGTCGGCGCAGGCCGTCTTGCCGACGATGGTGGCGCCTGCGTCGAGCATGCGGGTCACGATGGTGGCGTCGATGGTGGGCACGTAGCCTTCGAGGGCGCGCGAGCCGTTCATCATCGGGACGCCGGCGAGCGAGACCACGTCCTTGACGCCGATCTCCTCGCCCGCGAGCGGCCCTGAGTCCGCGCCCTTGACGTCGGCCCGCCAATACCAGGCGTTGTAGGGGTTCTCGTCCGGGTGCGGTCGGTAGCCGGAGGTGCGCGGATAGGCGACGGCTGGCCGCTCCTCCGGCATGTCGTCGATATGGCGCAGGCTCGCGATGGCGCCCCGCATGGCCTCCCGCTGGTTCGTCACGTCCTCCAGCGTCATGTCGAGCATGAAATCCTGGGCGACGGCGGCGAGCTGATTGACGGAGGGAAGTTCCGGACCGCGGGACATGGGGGCCTCGTTCGTGTCTGTGGGATGAGTGCGGTCGATCCTAGGCCGGCCAACCATCGGCGACAACGACGCGCGCGGTGCCGGTCCCCGTGGCCGGGGGCCAAGGCCGCGGCTACCATGGCGAAGGAACCATGCGGACAAACCTTTCGAATCGGGGCTGAGGGGCGGTGAGTGCCGCGCCGCGGGCCGAGCGCCAGCGCGATCACTTCGTCGGCTGGCAGTGCCGCATACGCGCCGATGCCATGCGCCGCCGCGACGGTCAGCCGTCGCCGGGGATACGGCCACAGGTGCTGAGCGCGGCAGGCGAAGAGCTTGCGCCGGCGGTGATCACGCTGCTCGTGCGGCGGGAGGCGGAGTCCTTCGCGCCCGAGTTCCGCCACCTGGCGCGGCGCACTCACGACCCGCGCGATCGGCGCGACGCCGCACTGGCCCTGCTGGCCGAGCGCTACTACCAACACGCGCGGGACTTCAGCGATGTGTTGACGGCGACCTTCGCGCCCGCTTCACCGCTTGCCGCCAACCTTGAGCGTGCTGGGCGCTGCGTCCTGGCCTTCGCCCAGGACAGCCAGCGCTACACGCTGCCCTGCACCGTCCAGAGGCTCGGGCGCGACGACCCGCGCCGCGACGAGACCTGGTGGCACAACGCGCTGTTCAACCCGCAGCTCCCGCCCGACATTCCCATCCTCGCCTTCGCCCCCCGCTGGCTGGAGGCAATCGCCGATCCCGACCCGGACAGACGGTAGCACCCTAAAACTTCCGATACGCCCCGTTGAGGTCGGCCATCGGGCGACGGGGCGACATCTGGAACACCGCCGGAAGCTCGCGTTCAAACCCGCAGAAGGACCGTGTGAGGTTCCAAAACCCGCGCGGGTTTTGCCGAGAGGCGCACGTTATCACTTTCACATGCAGGTTCAGCAGGCTTGCATACCATTGTTGATGCAAACTATGCCCTTTTTGTCGAAATCGTGATTTAGAAAACTTGATTTCGGCAAGAACACGCCGTACGACTTGGCTCCTCATTGAGTCGTTTTCGACTTTAGGTTTCCCGCCTTTCCCCAGCAGGAGCCCTCGCAATGAGCACAGCGACATGGAAAACCAGGATTTCCTTAACTCTCGTGGCTGGCCTGTTCGCGCTGGCCGGCGTCTTATCCAACGGGCTCCCCGCCTCGGCGCAGACGCAGGAGGATTGTCCACTCCCTGCCGGCGTGACTGCTCCTGCGGACCCGACTGTGACGGCGCAACAGGTAACAAACGGCAGCGCTACTTTGATGGACTTCGCGCTCGCCGTGAGAGAGCGGTCCAGAGAGCATTCCCAACAGGCCACGGCCGTCGAAGAGGGGCTCTATATCGGATGTGCAATTAGGCAGGACGATGGGATCTGGCGTTCCGGCAATACCTACATTGTCACCCTGACGCTCGACGGTCGCGTGTTCGTTCACGCGAAGGACATGTCGTTGTCGGGCCGACTGCTCAACCGGCTGATTTATGCAGAAATCCTCTCTGCGCTAGGCGTCCCCCCGACCGATCTGGCCAACTTGGGTTCTCCCGATCCTGTTACGGCCGGCCTCGCTTTCCAAGCCATCTTGGCCAGGCTTTCTCAAGAACCGGATGCTCCGTTCGATGCGACCACCCCTATTCCGGGCGTGAGTCCAGGCATACCCGGCGCTTCCGGCTACGCCGCCGTCTATAATTCACCGGAATTGGGGTCTCCAATCGTGCTGCTTGCGGGATTCGATATCAACGCATCTCACTTGATTGATGAAGCAATCGTTCACGAAAATCCGACCGTTACCGCCAGGGACGTGGTGGACCGCGAAACTCTGAAGGCCTTCGTCACGGCAGCGGGAAATTACTTTCTTGAGATCCTGAGAACTGGCAATCCAACCGCTGCCGCGAAAGCCAAGATCGCCTTGCGAGATCCGAACGGCCCCTGGCGGCACGGTTCCGTCTACCTCTACGTGGTGGACCGTACCAGCAACATAATCTCGTTCCACGGCGCGTTTCCGGAGAGATTCGAGCTTCAACGACCAGGGTTCGCCCGAGACGTCGTTACCGGTGAGCTCATCCTGGATCAGATCCTCGATGCGGCAGGTAGTGGCCCGGACGGTGGCTTCTGGCAGTACCACTTCGATGATCCCAGCGACGACACGGACAGCGCCGACATCCCCAAGACAGGCTATGCCCGCGAATTCGCCGGCCAAATCCTGGGGCAGGACGGAAGCGTAATCCGAGAAGTGGACCTCATCGTAGGCTCGGGTCTTTACGGGACTGCACCCGAGGCGGTTGCCGAGGGCGGCAACGCGGTCATCGAGTCCGTGCTGCCGCAGGTGATGCGGGCCGTGGCGGCGAGCACCGTCAATGCCGTCTCGGGTCGCATCGAGCAGGCAATCTCCGGCATGTCGCAAGCCGCGGAGTTCAGCTTCGGCGGTGCCTCCACTCTCTCAGATGTCATCCTGGCGAACGGGCAAGCACTGGAGGACGGCACCTTCGACCTCAGCCGGCTGCTGGCGAACTCCGCCTTCACCCTGCCGCTCAATGCGGCGGATAACGGGAACGGCGGCCTGTTCGGAAACATGGCGCTCTGGGGAAGCGGCGACTATCGCAGCATCTCCGGCGGCAGCCCGCAGTCCGTCGGCTACGACGGCAGCGTGATCAGCGCCAACCTCGGGGTTGACACAAGGCTGGGCGAGGACCTGCTGGCGGGAATGTCGCTGGGCCAGACGCGCGGCACCGTGGATTACACGGACCCCAACGCGCAGACCGGCGAGTTCACGACCTCCGTGACCAGCGTCAACCCCTACGTGGGCTGGCAGATGCCGGGGGGCATGAACCTGTGGGCCATGGCCGGCTTTGGCTCGGGCGAGATCGAGCTCGAAGACTCGGTGGGCACGCAGTCGAGCGACCTGACGCAGCGGATGGTGGCGGCGGGCGTGAGCGGGACGCTGATGTCCAGCGATGAGATGTTCGAGGGCGGCACTACAAACCTTCGGCTCAAGGGAGAGGCAGCCTTCACCTCGACCGATGTCGACGGCTCCGGGACCCTCGAGAGCACGTCGTTGAGTGCCAGCCGGCAGCGTCTGATGCTGGAAGGGGCGCACGTCCAGAAGCTCGCCTCGGGGTCGACATTCACGCCCTCGCTTGAGCTCGGCGTGCGCAACGACGGCGGGGACGGCGAGACCGGCACCAGCATCGAGGCCGGGGGCGCCTTGCGCTATGCCGACGAGGCGTCGGGGCTGACCGTCGAGGGCCGTGTCCGGACCCTGCTCAGCCACAGCGGCGACTACGAGGAGACAGGCGTGAGCGGTCTGGTGCGTCTTGCACCGGGCGGGTCGGGCCAGGGGCTCGCTCTCGTGGTGCAGCCGGCGTGGGGCCAGACGGGCAGCGGTGTAAACCAGTTGTGGGAGAATGGCGTCACTGCCGGAGTGTCACCGGACAGCCAGGCGCGCCTGCACACGGAGGTCGGCTACGGTCTCGGCGTGACGCCCGGCATGGGCGTGGTGACGCCCTATGCGGGGCTCGGGCTCGCGGGCGAAGGTGCGCAGTGGTGGCGCATGGGTGCGCGCTGGCGGCTTGCGCCAGCGGCGAGTGTGAGCGTCGAGGGCAGCCTGTACGAGGCCGCCAACGATGACGGACACGGGCTGATGCTGCGCGGCGCCTTGCGCTGGTAACGCATCAGGGTCGTAACCCGCGTCGCACAGGGTACGGGTTACGCCCGTGGCAAGCCAGCCCACAGAAGGGCCGTGAGAGAGTCCGAAACTCTCACTATCTTGGCCAAAGAACACACGTTATTGATATACATATGCAGCAAAAGTAACCCTCCATGTAACTTTTTGATGCGCGTTGTACCTTGCTTGCCCAATTCATGTCTTTTGCAACTTGATTTTGGCAAAGCCACGCCGTACGACTTGGCTCCTCATTGAGTCGTTTTCGGCTTTGGCTATCCCGCCTGCTGCCAGCACGAGGACCTCACGATGAATACCGCGACATGGAAAACTAGGATTTCCCTAATTCTCGTGGCTGGCCTGTTCGCGCTGGCCGGCGTCTTATCCAACGGGCTCCCCGCCTCGGCGCAGGACGCTTGTCCACTCCCTGCCGGCGTGACTAAACCCGCCGACCCGCGAGTGACGGCGCAGCAGGTGGAGAACGGCACTGGCAGCCTGATGGACTTCGCGCTCAGCTCGCGCGATCGCTTCCGAGAGCAAGCCGTGCAGGCCACAACTCCGGGACAAACTCAATATTTCGGGTTTTATATACTTGCCTAATCATTTCGTGTGCTGCATACTCTGGCTTCCTCCTAGGGAGCCGATCATGGCCGACGATTTCAACGTGGTGACAAACCTCCGGATCGGGTTCTCGCGGGTCTACATGGACGACAAAGAACCCGTCATGAGCATTCGAATGGACCTGCGGGCCCATCACTCTTCCAGCCCCGGAGGCGCTTCCGCCCTTGCCGAAGCATCTCTACATCTTCCTGTGTCATTAGCCGAACGGCTCGGCCATCGTCTTCTGGAAGCTGTTCCTGAGGCCCACCGGAGGGCCGCGCAGAAGGATCACTGACAGGACGAAACAGCACCTGAGCGATCTCCTCCGGACTCGCATCAACCGGAGGCAACGCAACACTCCTTGTCCGCCGGGCCATCAGAGCCTCCCAAGCCCTTGTTGTTCAGGCGTAATTATAGCCATGTCAACTCTATTTGTCAAGCCTGTGATGGTGGGCAATGGAGACTAGGAGGGTGCACGGACACTTCCGCCAATCGCTGTTGTCCCGATCCCGGCTATACGAAGCGTCCCGGCGACACGAACCGCCTTGGGAGACTTGACCGTCGAGGGGCTTTGCCAAAGCAACTCCCAAGGGGGGCGGGGACCAAATACCGCGTAGAGGGTCACGAGCCACGTTAGCGTCTCTCGCCTTCCCACTTTCCCGGTCCCTCCGCCCCGGCGGTTATGCGGCATCACACCTCCTCCCGCGCCGGCCAAAGCCGCTTGTGGTGTAGCTGTGCAACCTCGCCCCGGAGTTCTGCCACATCCGTCTTGAGACCCGCCACGTCAGTCTTGACCTCGGCCACATCCGTCTTGAGCGCGTCGATGTCGGCCCTCAGCGGCGCAACGGCTTCGCGGGCAGCTTCGCCCGCTGCATCGCGCACCATGTCGCGCAACGCCTCGGCGAACCGCTCCGCGCTCCCGTTCAGGTGCTCTCCGGCCATTGCCTCGCCCTCTCCTTAGAAACAGTCCGCAATGGAGCTTAGCAGTCTAATAGGGTTGACGACCCCGCCGCAACCCTTCACGCTGCCTCCTGCAACTTCATCTGGGTCCCGCTCCGTCGGGTCGCCCGCTGAATATGACAGCCTGATACCGGGCGTGGGGTAGCTCCCTACGCCAAGGCGAATAGGCGGGGCTCTCCATACCTGGATGAAGTTGCAACGGCCCGGCACCAGCTGGGCCGTTGACCACGACCAGCCAGGAGGGAGCGACATGACTTCCGCAAGCCTAGCCGGTGCCAAGGTTTGGCACCGAGACGACCGCAGCCCACATTGGACCGAGATCGAGGAGCCAGACGTTGAAGTGCGGGACCTTGAGACGCCCGGCAGGATGGCCTTCACCTTCACGCTGAAAGACTCTGACAACAAGGATACCGTCTTCCAGCTTTCGATGGGGCAGACCGACTTCCCCGAGGTATTTGACAAGATGCTTCGGGCCGCAGAGGAGAACGGTCGAGCCGGAGAGACGAGCCAGTGAGGACGGCTCGGTGCTTCTGGGTTTTGGTGGGCCTGGCGGTCATGCTCGCGGCATCGTCGGCCGGGGCTCAGCACGCACCGCCCATCTTTACGCCGGGCGATCCAGCGGGGTGCAAGACGTACCGGGAGCAACCCGTCCACCAATGCTCTGAGCCCTGGGTGAAGCTCATCCCTCCCCTGGGGAATCCCAACGACGATCTGGACGACAGTCCCTACCTTCGCATTCTCGATGGGGGTGAGGAGGTCGCCGAGGTATGGCTGTGCAATGAGCCCTCAAACTGGAGCTCGGCCTTCAAGTGCTTCTCCACCAACAAGCGCTGCGGCTGTCTGTCGCGTGGCATGGCAGAGGGCCACGGGGACGCCAACCTGCCGTTCCTCTGGAACTGGCGTGAGCCCGCCGACTACACCGACGAGGTCATGGAACACGTGTTCCGGCCGTGCATGCGGTACGCGGTCGACCTGCTCGATGCTCGCGACGGTCACGGCCTGAGCGATGCGTCGAAGGACCGCTTCGTGGAGGAGCGCATGATCCCCATGAACCAGCCGGTCCTGGACGCTTACATGGCCGAGCTCAACGGCATCCTCAACGACCCCATCGCCTACCATCAGATGGGCTACAGCATCCTGGAGCGGCGCAAAGTGCTCTACGAGGAGTTCTTCGGGAAATGCCTCATCGGGGCTGTGGAGGGCGCACAATGAAGTCCCCGACGCGCCTGATCGCCACGGCCATCCTTTCCATGCTGATTGCAGCCCCCGCAACCGCACATATTCCGAAGCACTGCCAGTCCGACGCCCTCACGCTTGTGATAGAACTTGAGGTCGAACGCCGTGCCCGTGTGGCTCTGAACAAGACGGCATCGGACAAAGAGGACTTGGTCAGAAAGCTCTCGGCACACTGGAAGGCAAGCGACGACGTGGCAGTGACAGCCGAGCGCTTCTTACTATGTGCCGAGGATCGATCCGAGGACCAATGTACTACGGGAGGAGAAATGACCGAGCCAAGTGATAAGCGTCCCGAGTCAGTCCCGGATGACTACGGACCGATCTACATCACGGCGAACGATGGCACGCGCATTCTCGTGTGGGGACGTGTCGTGGAAACAGTGCTCCCTGACGGCACGAAGAAACTTGTGATCGAGGGGATTGTCCCTGAGGAGTAGCTCCGACTCGTCTGCGTTGAGGGCAGGCCCTTCGCCGGGAGGCCAGTCGAAGGTTACTCCTCTCTCACCGTTCTCAAAGGTAAGGATGATGCCACCGATCTCTCTGGACATGGCTCTGGGCTCCGGCTAGGTTCTTCCAACCGGAGCTTCACTCGCCTATTCGCCGCCCGCCTGGGCCGTCAAACCTGCGGGGCGCTTACTTTAGGCTCTCGCGCCGGACGGAAGCCCATTGTCCGCGATCAAGTCCGCGTAGGTTAGCCGCTTCCCGGCCATCCGTCTAACGGTCTCTGCCATAATGTCGATAGTGTTCAGAGGGCGCAGGTTGTGGCGCGTAACGAACTCGGCGAGGTATCGGTGGAGGTGCTTGGGGCTGAACTTGTGGTAGGTCCCTTTGTGGGATCGCTTGATCGTTGCCCAGAAGCTCTCAATGCCCTGCGTTCCGACGCCGTCCCGGTAGTACTCACCGGCGCTGTGTCGGACGGTGTCGTGCTCGAAGGGCATGCCTTTGTAGGCTCTCCACTCGTCGGTGTAGACCTGAGCGCCGGGCAAGACATGCTCGCTGAGAAAGCCGTGCAGGGTATCGCGATCGGCCGACTCGATGACCTTGGCGCTGACCTTGTTGGAGGCACGGTCTTTGATACCGAGGACGGCGGTCTTGCCGTCGCTGCCGCTGGCCTTGAGAGCCTTGCGCCTGGAGTAATGCATGCTCCTCATCTTGCCCCCGATGTAGACCTCATCGGCCTCTACTGGTCCGGCCATGTTGCCGGGCATATCGCCCCACGCTTCCCGTAGACGCTGAGCCATGAAGTAGGCGGACTTCTGGGTGATACCCAGGTCTCGGTGGAGCTTCATGGACGAGACGCCCTTGAGGGACGTAGACCAGAGGTAGATGGCGACGGCCCACTTCTGGGCTCCGATCTTGGAGCGGTGCATGACGGAGCCTGTTTTCACACTGAAGTGCCGCCGGCAGTCGCCGCACCAGTAGGGGAGGGGATTGCGGGAGGCCACAGGGCGGAGCTTTTCGGAACAGCCGCACAGGGGGCAGTGGGAGGGCTTTCCGGCCTCTCCCCAGCGCTGCGCCTCGAACCAGCGCTCTGCGGTGGGGTCGTCGGGAAACAGATCAAACAACTCGACAAGCGAGATGCCCTCGCGGAATGCCTTGCCGGGTGCTTTTGCGGTCATAGCTGTTTACTCCCTGGGCTGTCTGCAATACCGTTGACGGACGGACGACCAGCCGTAGAGACGAGACCCCATGGCCCTAATGCTGTCGAAGACCTACGATGCCCTGCGGGCCGCCGGGGCGCCCGCAGACCTTGCGCGAGAAGCCGCCGAGGAGATCGCCAGTTTGGACGAGAGGCTGAGCCGCCTCGACCGGCGATTGGCTATCCTGGACATCAAGGTAACGCTCATCGGCGCGGCCACCCTTGCACTCGTCGTCAAGGCGTTTGCCCTATAGCCCGACAACTCCCATCTTCTCCTCGTCTGGAATCAGCCGATACACTCGAACAACAAGACCAGAGCACCATTGGCCTCCAGCTCGGCTACGTCCCGGTCTCGAACCATCCGCACGATGTCGGCCGCTTCCTCTGGAGTGAGGCGATGCACACGATCCCTCCTGGCTTCGAGCCAGTCACCATAGGCATCCAAAGCCTGATCGACCTGGGATTGAGCGGCGGCGAAGCGATCAATGGCAGGATCGCATCGGGCAGGGATGTGGGCACTTGCCGTTGTGCTGAACGACAGTGCTGCCGTCAGAGCGAGAACCCCGCTCAACATTGATGTGACCGCTCTACCCGGTGCCCCACGCATCACCCGATCCTCCTAGTCATCTTCATTCTAGGCTCCGCTGCCCGCTTAGTCAAGGATATAATGTCCAATATTTCGCATGTCTCATCAGACAGGACGAGAGCCCGTGGCGTTCCGGTTCCACCTATCTCGTGACCCTGACGCACGACGGCAGGGTGTTCGTCCACGCGAAGGACATGTCCTTGTCGGGCAGGAAACTCAAGCCCTCGATCTACAGAGGGATCCTTCGAGCGTTGGGAATCAACCCTGCCGACCTGGCGAACCCCGCTGCGTTCCGGGCTGCGTTCGCTGCAGCCGAAGCCGGGAACGGCGGCTCGTTCGATATTCCAAGTGTCCCCGGTGCTTCGGGCTACGCGAGCGCCTATACCTCGCTTAGTTTCAGGACTCCCGCCGTTCTGCTCGCAGGATTCGATCTCAACGAGTCTCACTTGGCTGCGGAACAAATCGATTACGGCGACCCGGCAGTTACTGCCGCGGACGTGGTGGACCGCGCGACCCTGAAGGCCTTCGTCACGGAAGCGGGAAACTACTTCATGGAGCTTGTGTTAACCGGCGACCCAGCCGCTGTCTCGAAGGCCAGGATCGCCATGCGCGATCCCAACGGGCCGTGGCGGCACGGTTCGGTGTACCTCTATGTCTGGAATTTGACCAGCGAGGTAATCCTGTTTCACGCCGGGTTCCCGGACACGTACGAGTTACAGCCTCTGTATCCGCCGCGCGCCCATGACGCCGTGACCGGAGAGCCAATTCTGCCGCAGCTGGTCGAGGCGGCGAAAAGCGGCCCGGAAGGCGGCTTCGTGGAGTACCATTTCGACGATCCGACAGACGACACCGATAGCGTCGACATCCCCAAGGTGGGCTATGTCCGCACGTTCTCCGATCAAATCCAGAGGGCGGACGGAAGCATTAGGCCGGTCTCTTTCGTCGTCGGCTCGGGATTCTACGGAAGTGCGCCGGAAGTGGTCGCCGAGGGCGGCAACGCGGTCATCGAGGCCGTGCTGCCGCAGGTGATGCGGGCCATGACCGCGAGCACGGTCGATGCCGTATCGGGCCGTATCGAGCGGGCAACCTCAGACACTGCGCCGGACGCAGCGTTCAGCTTCGGCGGTGCCTCCTCCCTCTCCGATGCCCTGCTGGCCAACGGACATGCGCTGGGCAACGGCACGTTGGATTTCAGCCGGCTGCTGGCGGGCTCGTCCTTCACCATGACCCTCAATGCGGCGGGTAACGGGGGCAGTGGCCTCTTCGGAGACTTGACGTTCTGGGGCAGCGGGGACTACCGCAACATCGCCGGCGGCAACCCGCAGTCCGTCGACTACGACGGCAGCGTGGTAAGCGCCAACCTGGGGATCGATACAAAGCTGGGTGACGACATGCTCGCAGGTGTCGCGCTGTCACAGGCGCGAGGGACGGTGGATTACACGGCCTCCAACGCGTCAGGCGAGCTCACGACCTCTCTGACCAGCGTCAACCCCTACGTGGGCTGGCAGATGGCGGGTGGCATGAACCTGTGGGCCATGGCCGGCCTTGGCTCGGGCGAGGTTGAGATCGACGATGACTCGGCGGGAGCACAGTCCAGCGACCTGACGCAGCGGATGGTGGCGGCAGGCGTGAGCGGGCCGCTGATGTCCAGCGACGAGATGATCGCGGGCGGCACGACGACGCTGAACCTCAAGGGCGAGGTGGCCTTCACGTCGGCTGATGTCGATGGCTCCGGGAGCATTGAGAGCACGTCCTTGAGTGCCAGCCGGCAGCGTCTGCTGCTGGAAGGGGCGCACGTCCAGAAGCTCGCCTCGGGGTCGACATTCACGCCCTCGCTTGAGCTTGGCGTGCGCAACGACGGCGGGGACGGCGAGACCGGCACCAGCATCGAGGCCGGGGGCGCTTTGCGCTATGCCGACGAGGCGTCGGGGCTGACCGTCGAGGGCCGTGTCCGGACCCTGCTCAGCCACAGCGGCGACTACGAGGAGACGGGCGTGAGCGGTCTGGTGCGTCTCGCACCGGGCGGGTCGGGCCAGGGTCTCGCGCTCGTGGTGCAGCCGGCGTGGGGCCAGACGGGCAGCGGTGTAAACCAGCTGTGGGAGAATGGCGTCACTGCTGGAGTGTCACCGGACAAGCAGGCGCGCCTGAACACGGAGGTCGGCTACGGTCTCGGCGTGGCGCCCGGCATGGGCGTGGTGACGCCCTATGCGGGGCTCGGGCTTGCGGGCGAAGGTGCGCAGTGGTGGCGCATGGGTGCGCGCTGGCAGCTTGCGTCAGCGGCGAGTGTGAGCGTCGAGGGCAGTCTGTACGAGGCCGCCAACGACAACAGGCCCGCGCACGGCCTGACGCTACGCGGCGCCTTGCGCTGGTAACGCATCAGGGTCGTAACCCGCGTCACACCGGGCGCGGGTTGCGGCCGTCGCGGTATACCCGGTCTAGAACTTGCGGTACGCCCCGTTGAGGTCGGACATCGGGTGGCGGGGCGACATCTGAAACTTCACCAATAGCTCGCGGGCGAGCATGTCGCGATCCTGCTGGTTGTCGGGCAGCTCCAGATCCTCGGGCACCGTGACCCAGCCGTTGATATTGCGGTCGAACACCGCCGGCCGGCCTTCCTCGTAGCCCATGTGGACGTCTTCCAGCCAGTTCAGGTCGGTCCAGCCCATGGTCTCGATGTAGCGCTTGAGGAAGGGCGTGAGTCGCTCGTAGTCGGGCACCAGGTTCACATCGTAGCGATAGCCGATGTGTTGGCCGATCTCCTTCTCGCGCTCGCTGTCGAGGCCGCTCTGGCTCAGGAAGTAGTCGACGTCGCCGGTCTTGTCGCTCATGGCGCTTCTCCGGTCTGGGCTTCTAGTAGCGGTTCATGTCGGGGCGGCCGACGGTGTGCTGAGAGCCCGCGAGCGGCACCTGGGCCATGGCCGAGGCCTCCATGGTGAGCGCGGCGAGATCCTCCGGCTCCAGGCTGTGCACGTCGGTCTTGCCGCAGGCGCGCGCCATCATCTGGCATTCCAGCGTCAGCGTGTGCAGGAAGTTGTAGACCCGCTCCGCCGCCTCGTCAGGGTCGAGCCGCTTGCGCAGCTCCGGGTCCTGGGTGGCGACGCCCACGGGGCAGCGCCCGGTGTGGCAGTGGTAGCAATAGCCGGCCTCGACCCCGATCTCGGCCTCGAAGTCGGCCTCCGGGATGTCCTTGTTGCAGTTGAGCGCCATCATCACCGAATGGCCGATGGCGACCGCATCGGCGCCCAGGGCGAGCGCCTTGGCGATGTCGCCGCCGTTGCGCACGCCGCCGGCGTAGACGAGGCTGATGCTGCCGGAGGCGCCGAGGTCGTCCAACGCCTTGCGCGCCTGGCGGATCGCCGCGATACCGGGCACGCCGGTCTCCTCGGTCGCGAGATGCGGGCCGGCGCCGGTGGAGCCCTCCATGCCGTCGATATAGATGCTGTCCGGGCCGGTCTTGATCGCCATGCGCACGTCGTCATAGACGCGGGCGGCGCCCAGCTTGAGCTGGATCGGGATCTCGGCGTTGGTGGCCTCGCGAATCTCGTTGATCTTGAGCGCGAGGTCGTCAGGCCCCAGCCAGTCGGGATGGCGCGCCGGCGAGCGCTGGTCGATGCCGGCCGGCAGCGAGCGCATCTCCGCCACCTGGTCGGTGACCTTCTGGCCCATCAGGTGGCCGCCGAGCCCCACCTTGCAGCCCTGGCCGATGAAGAACTCGCAGGCATCCGCGAGCCGCAGGTGGTGCGGGTTGAAGCCGTAGCGGGACTGGATGCACTGGTAGAGCCACTTCTCGGAGTAGCGGCGCTCGTCGGGGATCATGCCGCCTTCGCCGGAGCACGTGGCGGTGCCGGCCATGGTGGCGCCGCGCGCGAGCGCGGTTTTGGCCTCGTAGGAGAGCGCGCCGAAGCTCATGCCGGTGACGTAGACCGGGATGTCGAGTACCAGCGGCCGCTTGGCCTTGGGCCCGATCACCGTCGTGGTCGTGCACTTCTCGCGGTAGCCCTCGATGACGAAGCGCGTGAGCGTGCCCGGCAGGAAGGTGAGATCGTCGAAGGTCGGGATATTCTTGAAGAGCGAGAAGCCGCGCATCCGGTAGCGGCCGAGCTCCGCCTTGATGTGGATGTCGTCGATCACCTCCGGCGAGAAGATGCGGCTCCGCCCCAGGATGTGACGGTTGCGGCTGGGCCGGTTGGCGACGGCTTCGCGTCTGTCGCTGGCCATGACGGGCTCCTTGCAGGGTAGCGAGAGGCTGCGCTCGGCTAGAGCGCGATCTTCTTCTCGGTCGGCTCGAGGTTGTCGTAGTTCCAAAGCTGCTTGCCGGCGACGATCTTGGTCAGGTTCGCGACGCTGTTGGGCGCCTCCAGGCCGTAGGTCGCGAGCTTGTTTTCGAGCCAGCGCGCTTCGACGTCGGTCATCTCGCCGGGGACGGCATCGACACCGAGGGAGGCGATGGTGCCGCCGACGAAGATCGTGCCGTCATAAAGCGAATCGCCGAGGTTGATACCGGCGTCACCGAGAATGACGATGCGCCCGCGCTGCATCATGAAGCCGGTGAACGCGCCGGCGCGGCCGCCGATGATGATGGTGCCGCCCTTCATGTCGATGCCGGTGCGCGAGCCCACGTCGCCCTTGCAGACGAGATCGCCGCCCCTGAGCGCTGCGCCGAAGGTGGAGCCTGCGTTCTTCTCGATCACCACGACGCCCGCCATCATGTTCTCGGCGCAGGACCAGCCGACGCGGCCCTTGATGTGAATGTTCGGGCCATCGACCAGGCCGCAGCCGAAGTAACCGAGGCTGCCCTCGAAATCGAGCTTGAGGCGATTGAGGATGCCGACGCCGAGGGAGTGCTTGGCGAGCGGATTCTGGACCACGATGTGGCCGTAGCCCTCGCCCATCAGCTCACGGATGCGGAGGTTGACCTCGGGCCCGTCCATCTCGGCTGCGTCGATCGTCGCCTTCTTGGTGAAATCGACATCGAAGCCCTCGGGATAGGTGTAGTTGTCGCCCTCCTCGGGATAGAAGAAGACCTGCTGGGTGCGGCCGGCGAGCTGCTCCGCGTGCAGCCCCATGTCATGGGATTTGTGCCGGTCGTCGGGGCTCAGTTCTGCCATACCTTGACCTCCCCTTCGTAGGGATCCCAGGTGTCGATCTCGTCCGGCATGATGCCGCGGATCGCGACCTCCTCGGAGGCGAGGCCGACGAAATCGTCGCTCTCGTAGAGCACCATGGGCTTGGCGGCCATGGTGTCCTTGGCCATGCCCAGGCTGTCCGCCGTCGCCACCAGATAGGTGAAGACGCCGTCGAGCTCGCCCACCGAGCGGTCCATCGCCTCCTTGAGCGTGTCGCCCCGTTCGATGCGGTCCGCCAGATAGACGGCGATCAGCTCGGAATCGCAGTTGGACATGAAGCGATGGCCCCGGTGCTCCAGCGCCCGGCGGAACTTCCAGTAGTTGGTGAGCTGGCCGTTGTGGACCACCGAGATGTCGTTGAAGGGATAGGCCCAGTAGGGGTGGGCCGAGCGGATATCGACGTCCGATTCCGTGGCCATCCGGGTGTGGCCGATGGCGTGGGTGCCCTGGAAGCCGGCGAGGTCGTACTGCTCGCTCACGATGCCGGCGTCGCCGAGATCCTTGATCAGCTCCAGCGCGCGGCCGAGGGATAGAATCTCCGCGCCTTCGACATCCTCGATGTAGTCGGCGAAGCGCTTGAGCCGCTGCTGGCCGCCATCGTCATCGGCGGGGAAGCGCAGGCGATAGCGGTACGCGTACTCGGTCGCCTGTTCCTCGCTGACGATCTCCACATCCATGCTGCGGATGCGCTTGTCCACCTCGGCCTTGCGGTCCTTGATCTGCTGGTGGATTTCGAAGCCTTTGCCGATGTCCTCCTGCTCCGCCACCTTGAAGCGCATCACGTGGTCGCTCTCGACCGGGATGCCGTAGATGGCGAAGCCGGTGGAATCCGGCCCGCGGTGTTTGAGCGCCTGGAGCATCGTGGTCATCTCCGCCCCGATGTCGCCGCTCGATCCGCGATGGATCAGTCCTGCTATCCCGCACATGGGCGCCTCGTCTTATCCGTTGGTTAGGGCAGGCTACGGCAGGCAGTCGAGATAGGTCTCGACGTCCCACTCGGTGACCGTGGACATGAAGCGCTCCCACTCGTCGCGCTTGTAGTGCATGAAGACCTTGAGCATCTCGTCCGGCATCGCGGCCTTGATCACCTCGTCGCGCTCCAGCGCATCGAGCGCCTCGCCGAGCGACATCGGCAGCTTCTTCACCAGCTTGCCGGCCTCCATGGCCTGGTAAATGTTGCGCTCCTCCGGCTCGCCGGGGTCCAGATCGCGCGCGATGCCGTCGTCGAAGGCCTTGATGATGGCGCCGGCCATCAGGTACGGGTTGACCATCGAATCGACCGAGCGGTACTCGAAGCGACCCGGTGCCGAAACCCGCAGGCCGCAGGTCCGGTTCTGATAGCCCCAGTCGGCGAAGACCGGCGCCCAGAAGCCGGTGTCCCAGAGACGCCGATACGAGTTCACCGTCGAAGAGCCGAGCGCGGTGAGCGCCGCAAGGTGCTCCATCACGCCGCCGATGCACTTGAGGCCGACCGGGCCGGGCTTGTGGTCGTCGATCGACGGGTCCGGCATGAACAGGTTCTCGCCGCCCTTCCAGTAGCTGAAGGTGTCTTCCAGGCCGGGCATCGGGTCCTGGTGCAGCGCGTTGACCCGTTGCTCGCCGCCGGTCCAGAGCGAGACGTTGTGATGGCAGCCGCTCGCCGAGACCCCCATGAAGGGCTTCGACATGAAGCAGGCGATGACGCCGTGCTCGCGGGCGACCTGGGCGCAGATCTGGCGGTAGGTGGTGAGCCGGTCGGCGGTACGGAGCGCATCGTCGAAGGTGAAGTTGAGCTCAAGCTGGCCGGGGGCGTCCTCGTGGTCGCCCTGGATCATGTCGAGTCCCATGGCCTGGCCGTACTCGATCACCTGCATGAAGATCGGCCGGAGCTCCTCGAACTGGTCGATGTGATAGCAGTTGGGCTTGGTGACACCGCCGTCGGTCCCGCCGTCCGCGCCGCGCTTGAGCCACATCATCTCGGGCTCGGTGCCGTGGCGCATTTGCATCCCGTGCTTGGCCTGGAACTCGTCGTGGATGATCCGCAGGTTGCCGCGGCAGTCCGAGGTCAGGTGGCCGCCGGGGTTCTCGCGCTCTTCCCGGTTGCGGAAGCAGGTGCAGAAGACGCGGGCAACGCGCTTGTCCCAGGGCAGCTGGACGAAGGTCTCGGGGTCGGGGATGCCGACCAATTCAGACGCTTCCGGCCCGTAGCCGATGTAGTTGGAGTGGCGGTCGGTGAAGAGATTCGCGGTCGAGCCGTAGACCAGCTGGAAGCCGCGTTCGGCGATCTGCTCCCAGTGATCGGCGGGCATGCCCTTGCCGACGATCCGGCCCGTGACGGAGACGAACTGGTAGTAGATGTAGGTGACACCGAGCTCCTCGATCTTGGCGCGTACCTGCCGCACCAGTTCGTCGCGGCCTTCCCTGTTCACATGGGCTTCAAGATCGGTCATCTCCGCATCCTCCCAGACGATCCGGCTGGTCCCGTCAGCTCCACGGGAAGGGGCTGTTCGAGACCGGGTGAAGGCGGCCCTCCGCAAAGCGCGAGAAGCGGAAAGGCTCGAGCAGGGCGCTTTCGCGGCCCATCAGCTCGTCGGCGACCAGCTTGCCGACGGCCATCATCTTGTAACCGTGGTTCGAATCGGCGATCACGTAGCAGTTCTCGCGGAAGCGATCGAACACGGGAAAATTGTCGGCGGCGAACGCGCCGATGCCGCCGGAGGGCTCATCGAGCCAGTGCCCGATCTGGCCCTTGTAGCGGCTCTGGCAGTGGGCGAGCGCCGAGCACCACATCTCCCTGAATGCCTCGTCGACCACGAATTCCGGCGACTCCGGTCCGTAGGGGTCGATCGCCACCTCGGGCACCGCAGTCTTCACCTTGTAAGGCGTGGCGCCGCCCTGGACGCCGCCGAAGTTGAAGTCCGGCTTGTAGTAGATGCCCCACATCTCGTCGGTGATCAGCTTGCCGTCCACGTCGGAGTAGAGCGGCTCGTCGGAATCGACGTGAATGACCGGCGGCATGGAGCCGTCGTCCGCCATGCCGTAGGAGGGCTCGACCGCGATCGTTCCTTCCTGCAGGCACCAGAAGCGCCACATGTCCACATCGCGGTGCAGGGTGCCTTCCAGGTCCTTGACGTCGATCCGTTCCGGCAGGTCGAGCATCTCCCAGATTCGCGGCACCCAGGGCCCGACCGCGACGATGACCTGGTCGACGTCGATGGAGCCCTGGTCGGTCTCGACCGAGGTCACCGCCTTGGAGTTGGCGCCGAAGCCGAAGCCCTTGACCTCGACCCCGGTAAGGATGCGCACGCCGGCGCCCCTCGCCTTGTCCGCGAGCCCCAGCATCGAGGCCTTGTTGTGGGCGTAGCCGCCCCTCTTCTCGTGCAGGACGGAGGTGATGCCGGGCGCCTGCCAGTCGTCGAACAGACCCCGCATGTAGCGTGTACAGTCGGCCTCGCCCTCGATGAACTCGGATTCGTAGCCGATCGCCCGCTGCTGCGCGGCGATCTCGGCAACGTCCGCATGCATGCTCTCGGGGCTGATCTGCATGTAGCCAACGGAATGGTAGTGGTAGGCCTCGGGATCGCTCTCCCACTCCTCCACGCAGGCCGCCATCAGCTCGCGCATGGCCGGCTGATAGTAGTTGTTGCGGACGACGCCGCAGGCGATGCCGGAGGCTCCGGCGGCGATGTCGGTCTTGTCCACCACCAAGATGTCTGCGGCGGCGCCGTTGCCCTTTGCCTTGAGCGAGGAGGCGAGGTGATAGGCGGTACTGAGGCCGTGGATTCCGGCCCCGATGATCAGATACTTGACGTGCCGCGGAAGCGTCATGCGTTCCTCTCCCCGACCTTGATCGGCCGATGTTCGGGGGCGGACTCAAGCCCCCGCCCCAAGATTTGTCAAGCCAATTGTCGCCCAATCGGCGGGACCAATTGTGAACCAATATGAATGAATGGTTGAACGTCACGTCAAAATTGATTAAAGCAAAGAAGCCCGCATGCGGCCTGCGTCGTGGCGTAAGACGTTTTGGGAGGCGATTGGGTCACGGGCCGGCGGGCGGCGCGCAACAGGAAATGGGCTGGCGCCATGGAGATCGAAGGCACACAGGTCGGCAACCAGAACGGCGGAATTCCAAGGCCGGCCGATTCGGCGGCCGATGTGATCGCGGCGCAGCTTGCCCGACGCATTCTCGACGGGTCGCTCGCGATGGGCGACCGATTGCCGCCGGAACGCAGCCTCGCCGAGTCGTTTTCGGCCTCGCGCGGCACGGTGCGTGAGGCCCTGCGCTCGTTATCGGCGCGCGGGCTGGTGGCACGCCGGGTGGGCAGCGGCACATTCGTCATCTACGAGCCCGACGCGGGCGAGACCGACGTCTCCGAAATTACCTCGCCGCTGGAACTGGTCGAGGTCCGCGCCGCCATCGAGCCGCAGATGGCCCGGCTCGCGGTGCGCAACGCCACGGCGCGCGACATGGCCGCGCTGCAGCGCGCGGTCGCCGAGATGGAAGGGGTGGAAGACGCCGAGAGCTTCTCGCTCGCCGACGAAATGTTCCACCTGAGGCTCGCAGAGGCGACCCACAATCCCCTGATCGTCGAGATCTACCACCGCATCAACCACGTCCGCGCCCACCAGCAATGGGACTCCATCAAGAACAAAATTCTGACGCCGGAGCAGATCACCGCCTACAACGCGGAGCACCGCGCGCTGCTCGCGGCGCTCTCCCGCCGCGATGCGGAGCGCGCCGTGGAAGTGCTCTCCGCCCACATGGACCGCGCCCGCGCCGACCTGCTGGCCAGCGCCGGCTGAGACGCTCCCCCTGCGGCGGCCGTCGCCGCCGCTTATCTCTGCGGGCGATTTCGGGATGAGACGCCGCTCCGATTGTGTTTAGATTGACGGGATCGTCGCCTCTGCGATCGTGTAGAGAGCGGCTGGCGCGTCACGACCATTAGTTGCCGCCTTCACGGGGCTGGACGCGGGCCCCATCGCGCGGCGCCACAGAGGAGAAGACTATGAACGAGGACAAACTTCTCAAGCAGATGGTGAAGCGCGACCCGGTGCGCGGCGCGGCCGCCACCCGGCGCCAGGTGCTTCAAGGGATCGGTGCAGGCGCGTTGGCGCTGGGAGCGGGCGGCGCCCTCGCGGGCCGGGCCCGTGCCGCTGACGAACTGACGATGCTGACGTGGGACGGCTACGTGGACCCGCGCGTGCTCGACGGCTTCACCGATCAGTACGACACGGGGATCAAGTACGAGCTGCACACGTCGGACCCGGATTCGGTCAACAAGCTCCGCGCCGGCGAGACCGCCATCTGGGACATCATCAACCTGAACAATCCCTGGGCGCGTGAGATGATGTGGCCGGAGGGGCTGATCGTCGAGCTCGACCGGGCCCGCTTCGAGCCCTACTTCGAGCAGATGCTGCCGATGTTCCATCCGCCCTACAAGTGGGCGATGAGCCTCGACAACGAGCACCTGCTGGGGGTCTGCCAGCGGGTGGATACCTTCGACTTCGTGGTCAACACCGATGTCATCTCGGCCGAAATGGCGAAGGACGAAGGCTGGGATCTGTTCAACAATCCCGACATGGCCGGCCGCTACGGCATTCTTGCCTACGACAACTGGAACATCATGCACATCTGCATGGCCGCCGGCCTGCACCCGTTCAAGATGAAGTCCGACGACGAGGTCGCCACCTTCGAGGAGACGGCGCGGCGGCTCATCAACGGCGCGAAGATGGTCTCGGACGACTTCGTCGCCGTGAACCTCGCCGTGATCAACGACGAGATCGACATGTACTTCGGCGGCGGCACGTACTCGATCTCGGCGGCGCGTCTCGACGGGCTCACCAACCTCTATCACGTGGTGCCGAGGAGCGGGCCTGCCGACGGCAAGGGCGGGATCAACTGGATCGAGCTCAGCTCGGTGGTCAACAATCCCGATCTCCACCCGAAGGCCTTCGACTGGATGGAATACATCCTCCAGCCCGATACCTCTTACGCCGTGGCGACCGCCGGCGGCTTCCTGCTCCCGGTGGGGCAGATGTCGCAGCCCGAGCTGCTCGCCAAGTTCACGGCGGAAGAGCTCGACTCCTTCCAGTGGGACGAGTTCGACTACCGCATCTCGCACTCCGTCGAGTACGACGTGGTGCCGGACTACAACCGGCTCTACGACATCTACACGGCGGCGCGGCGCGAGAAGTCCTAAGCCCGGCCGGCAGCGATGGGGGCGCGCGGCAGCTACCGCGCGCCCCCGCTTTGATCGCACGCCCGGCCGGTCCCGGCCGGGCGGCGCATTTGCGGAGAGAGGATCGAGACGAGCGCCATGGTGGATGCCGCGCCCATCCTGCGCATGGTCAGCCTGACCAAGCAGTTCGGCCGACTGGTCGCCGTGAACGACGTCACCCTCGATATCCAGGAGGGCGAGTTCTTCACCATCGTCGGCCCCTCCGGCAGCGGCAAAACCACGCTGCTCCGCATGCTGGGTGGGCTGGAGAAGCCGACCGCGGGCGACATCTACTTGCGCGACGAGCGGGTCAACCAAGTGCCCGCGAACCGGCGGCCGACCTGCATGGTCTTCCAGTCGCTTGCGCTCTTCAATCACAAGACGGTCGGCCAGAACATCGAATTCTCGCTGAAGATGCGGGGCGAGAGCCGCCGCGCCCGCCGCGAGCGCGGCCTCTCGCTCATGAACGTGGTGCAGCTGCCAGAGGACTACTACGACAAGTCCGTGACCAAGTGCTCGGGCGGTGAGCGCCAGCGCGTGGCGCTGGCCCGCGCCCTTGCCTCCGATCCGGACATCCTGTTCTTCGACGAGCCGCTATCCGCCATCGACTATCGGCTGCGCAAGCTGCTGGAGGTCGAGCTCAAGGACCTGCACCGCACCACCGGCAAGACCTTCGTCTACATCACCCACAGCCTCGAAGAGGCGATGGTGATGAGCGACCGCATCGGGATCATGCAGGAGGGACGCCTGATCCAAATCGGCTCGCCCAACGAAATCTATCTGCGCCCGCGCAACAAGTTCGTCTCCGAATTCATGGGGGAGGTAAACACGCTCGCGGTGCAGGCCGGCGCGGACGGCGGCATCGACTGCCCCGCCTTCCAGCGCCGCTTCACCAGCCCGACCCGGCGGCCGGACGGCTTCTCCCACGGCTATCTCGTGATCCGGCCCGAATCGATGCGCTTCCTCAACGACCCCTCCGAGGCCGAGAACCATCTGGAGGGCTCGCTCTTCAACGAGTACGCGCTGGGCTCCCGGGTGCAGTACCACGTGAGCGCCGGCGGCTCGATGTTCGTCGTCGAGAAACTGCGCGAGCAGGCCTATCGGGGTTCGCTCAACGACGACGTGCTAATCGGCTGGGACGCCAAAGACAGCGTGCTCGTGACCGACTGATGACCGACCGCGCAGAGGCTCCTGCACCGCTGATCCGGCAGCCGGGGGTCGGGTCGCTTCTGCTCGGCTGGCTGCGCTCGCCCGGCGTGCTCAACGCCACGCCCGTTCTGATCTTCTTCCTGATCGGTTTCGTCGGCCCGCTGGTGATCGTGCTGGCCTTCAGCTTCACCCCTGAGCGCACCTTCGACCTCGGCGCCGGCTTCACCACCGAGAACTACGAGCACATCTTCACGGAGAGCTACTACATCTCCTTCATCTGGTCGTTCGCTCTGGCCGGGCTCACCGTCGCCTGCAACCTGCTGATCGGTTACCCCATTGCCTACGGCCTCTCCAAGCTGTTCGGCCGCTGGGCGGCGCCAGTCATGCTGGTGCTCGTCATTCCGCTCTTCGTCTCCGAGAACGTGCGGCTCTTCGGTTGGTACCTCTTCCTGATCAAGGGCGGCGGCATTCTGGCGGGCGGCCTCAAGACCGCCTTCGGCATCGACACCGGCACGTTGCTCTACGAGCCCGGCACCATCCTGATGGGCATGATCTACGTCTATCTGCCCTTCACCCTCTTCCCCATCGTTTTAGGGCTTTCCATGGTGCCGCGCGACCAGGTGGAGGCCTCGCGCGACCTCGGCGCGAGCCGCTTCCAGATCTTCCGCGAGGTCGAGCTGCCGATCGCCATGCCGGGCATCCTGATCGGGGCGCTGCTGACCTTCGTGCTCGCGGTGGGCGCGATCTCGGAGGCCAAGCTGCTCGGCGGCCAGAACACGCCGGTGATCGCCCAGGACATCCAGCACGAGTTCACCTACGCCCAGAACTGGCCGCTGGGCTCGGCGATCTCGGTGCTGGCCATCGTGGTCACCGGCTTCCTCGTGGTGCTGGTGATGCGCCGGCTCGATCTCGACCGGCTGCTGGGCCGACGATGATGCGCGGCGGTAGGCACTGAGATGGAAAGCAAGCGCTGGGTCATAAGCCTGATCGCGGTCTGGACCGGCGTGATCGCGCTCTTCCTTTACATCCCGATCTTCTCGGTCATCACGAGCTCGTTCGGCAAGTCCCGCTACTTCCGCTTCCCCGTGAAGGCGTGGAGCGACAAGTGGTACGACCAGACCCTGGACGCCAACCTGACCACGGACCTGCACCTCACCTCGTTCTATGTCGCGGGTTGTGTCGCGCTGATCGCGGTCGTGCTGGGCTTCTTCGGCGCCTTGGCGTTCGCCCGCTACAACTGGCGCGGGCGGCAGTTCTACCAGCGCCTCATCATGCTGCCGATCTTCTTCCCCCAGGCCGTGCTCGGTTTGGCGCTTCTGCTCTGGTTCACCTACGTGGGCGTGCTGCCGAGCTGGGAGGCGGCGGTCTTCGCCCATCTGGTCTGGATCGTGCCGATCGTGACCCTGGTGATCTCGATCCAGGTCTATGGCTTCGACGCCGCGCAGGAGGAAGCCGCCTACGATCTCGGCGCGAGCCGCTGGCAGGCCTTCCGCGAGGTCACGCTGCCGGCGCTCGCCCCCGGCCTCTTCTCCGGCGCGCTCTTCGCCTTCCTGCTCTCCTGGGGCAACTTCCCACTCTCCACCTTCACCACGGGCGCCGACAGCACGGTGACCGAGTGGCTCTACACCAAGATGGGCTCCGGCTACACGCCGATGATCCCGACCATGGGCGCGCTCTCGGTGTTCGGCGCCATCGTCATTCTGTTCGGCGGCTACATGTTCCTGATCGTCCAACGACGGCGGCGGCTGGAGCGAGGTGACTAGCCCGGCCCGCTGCCGATCAAACGGCGTTCCGAACCAGCGTCGAGTTCCGGCACCAGTCCCGCAGCGAATGGCTGATTTCGGCTAATACGTCGCGGTCCAGATGGACCCCGCGATAGACGGCGTGCCACCTGAGCGGCAACCCCTCTTCGGTCACCTTGATCTGCGCGATATCGTCTCGAAACTGGAAGTGCGCGACCGCCCACCGGCTCAGGATCGACAAGCCGAACTCGGCCCGCACGAGCTCGATCACGGCTTCGGTGTGACCCGCATTCAACATCACGCTCGGCCGCTTTCCCGACCGCCTCCATAGTTGGTCCTGCTCAAACCCGTCTTCCTTGTGAGCTGAGTAGGTGATGTACGGGTAGTCCATGAAATCGTCGGCTTCGAGAAAACGCTTCGCGGTCAGCGGGTGATTTCTGGGGCAAATGCAGACCAGCTCGTCGTCGAACAGCGTCACGGTCTCGACCTGCTTGGACGTGATCTGCCCCGCCATGATGCCAAGATCGGCCTCTCCGCTCTCGATCGTGCGCACTGGCAGGCCGGGTGCGCTCGCGACGAACTCGAAGGCGAGGTTGGGCCGCTTCTCCTTCACGATCTTCAGGAATGCAGGCAGCCAGCGATACGAGTTGTAGGCGAAGGTCGCGATCCGCACGATCTGGCTCTCTTCGCGTTCGCTGCCGGAGAGCAAGTGGGTTTCGACGTGGTTTGCCTCGTTCAGGATTGAATCGGCGCTCGACGCCAGGAGCTCACCTGCCGTGTTCAGCCACACCTTGCGCCCGCTTCGCACCGTCACCTTGCGCCCAAGCCGCCGCTCCACCTCGCTCAAGCGATGGCTGATCGCTGATTGGGTCACGCCGAGCGCCGCGGCGGCGGCGGTGACGGAATGGTGGTGACGCAGGGCCAGCACGGCGCGGTAGTGGCGAAGCTCCAACCGTGTCATGCAACGAGGCCCTCGGCGGGTGCGTCGCGGACGCCGGGTCTATCTTGGCTTGTCATCCAACACCCCGAATTCAGAATCACGGACAGCAACGACGCCCCCTCCCTGTACCATCATCCGACAATACATGAAATTGGTTCATGGATTTGCAGAATATTATGAATTCTGGACAGCTCCTGGCGCGGCTTAGCCTAGTGTCTGCGCGGGGTTCTTGAGGGACGTCGGGGATGGCTAGAGCCAGGAGCCGAGGCAGGCGGGTCGCAGACCGGAACGCTGTCGAACAATCGCCCTTCGGGCAGGTCCCCAATCCCTATGACCCGATGCGGGTTCTCTCCGACGATCAGGTCGAGGCCCTTCATCATGCCTCGCTGCGGGTTCTCCGTGACAACGGCATGGAGTTCCAGCTACCGCGCGCGGTGGAAATCCTGCGCGAGGCCGGTGCAACGGTCGGCGAGGACGGCAAGCGGGTTCATTTCGATCCCGCCTTCGTCGAGGAGAAGCTCGAGACGGTGCCGCGCAGGTTCACGCTGCACGGCCGCTCCAGCCATCGCGATCTCGAATTCGGCGGCAACGATGCCATCTGGGGCAGCGTGGGCTCGGCGCCCAATGTGTCGGATCGAGAGCGCGGCAGGGTCACGGGCAATTTCGAGGATTACAAGAATCTCATCCGGCTCTGTCACGCGCTCAACGCGGTGCACGCGCTCGCCGGCTACCCCGTGGAGCCCGTCGACCTGCCGGTTCGCACGCGCCATCTGCACGCGGTGGCCGCGTCGGTCACGCTCACAGACAAGCCCGTCTTCGGCTACGCGATCGGCCACGAGCGAATGGCGGATGCGATCGAGATCGCGCGCATCGCGCGCGGCATCGGTCACGACGATCTCCTGCGCCAGCCTTCGATCCACACGGTCGTCAATTCCAACTCGCCCCTGATCTACGACGGCGGGCTCCTGGAAGGCGCGATCGTGATGGCAGAGCTGAATCAACCGGTGGTTTACACCCCGTTCACTCTCTCGGGCGCCATGGCGCCGATCAACGTCGCAGGCGCGCTCGTGCTCCAGAACGCCGAAGCGCTCGCCGGGATCGTCTTCTCCCAGTGCGTCAATCCCGGTGCGCCGGCCGTCTACGGCAGCTTCACCTCGAACGTGGACATGAAGTCGGGCTCGCCGGCCTTCGGAACGCCGGAATACGCCAAGGCCACCATCGCCACCGGCCAACTCGCGCGGCGCTACGGCATCCCGTGGCGCTCATCCAACGCCACAGCGTCCAACGCGGCCGACGCCCAGGCGGCATACGAATCGCAGATGTCCATCTGGCCGGTCGTCCTCGCCCAGGCCAACTACATCATCCACGGGTTCGGCTGGATCGAAGGCGGGCTTTGCGCGTCCTACGAGAAGTTCATCATGGACGCCGAAATGGTCCAGATGATGCAGGCGTTTCTGAAGCCTCTGGATACCAGCGAGGAAGAGTTGGGTCTCGACGCCATCGCCGAGGTCGGCCCCGGCGGCCACTTCTTCGGCTGCGACCACACGATGGCACGCTACGAGACCGCCTTCTACCGGCCGATGCTCTCGGACTGGCGCAATTTCGAGAACTGGCGCGACGCCGGCGCGGTCGAGACATCGGACCGGGCCACGCGCATCTGGAAGCAGCTTCTTGCCGACTACGAAGCACCGTCGCTCGACCCCGCCATCGCCGAGGAGCTTGACGCGTTCGTGGCGCAGCGTGTCGCCGAAGGGGGCGCCCCGGAACGCTGACCGGCGGCAACGCAGGTGTTGTCTCGCCCGGCGCATTTCGGTCTAATCCCCCCGCCTTAAGGGGAAGCGCAGGTGCCGCGCCACAGGGAGTCACCGATGGCCTATCAAGTCACGGAAAAGGACCTTTACGTCGTCGACGAGTTCATGGCCAAGCCGATTGGCCACCACAGCCCCGACCTGCAGCGGGTACTCAACACGCTGAGGGGTGCCGACGTGAAGGGCAAGCACTGCCTGGTCTGCACCAAGCCGGGCCGCGAATGGCGCCTGGCCCAGCTCTCGGGCGTGCGCGGCAAGCCCGTGAAGCTGCTCGACAAGACCTTCGACAATATCGACGACGCCGAGCGTTACGTCTTCCGCTTGCGCTGGAAGCAGCACACCGGCAAGGCGCTGCCTGAGTAACCGCCGCAATCGCCACCGCGCGCGCGGCCCTCTGCACCACCGACAATCTACCGCCAGGCCCTGGGGGAGCTACACATGACCAGAATCGCGGGCTATGCCGACCGCGTCAGCGTGACGCCGGGAGAGACCATCAACTTCATGGTGAGTTCCGAAGCCCCCTCCTACAAGTGCGACATCGTTCGCCTCATCTGCGGCGACGAAAACCCCGACGGCCCCGGCGTCAAGGAGCAGGTGGTCCGCACCAGCGCGAGCGGCACCTACAAGGGGCGCAAACAGGTCTGTTACGACGGCTCCTTCATGGAGGTCCCGGCTCATCCCGCGATCCAGGGCTTGGAGAGCTTCACCTTCCAGGCCTTCATCTGGCCGACGACGCCCGATCGCGGCACCCAGGCGCTGATCTCCAACTGGCGCGACCGCGACAAGGCGGGTGCCGCGCTCATCATCACCAAGCAGGACGGCTCGCTCGCGCTCTGCCTCGGCGACGGCGACGGCAATATCGAGGTGACCGCCACCAATCGGCCGTTGATCCCGCACCAGTGGTATTTCGTCGCCGCGACCTACAACGCCGAGACCAAGCAGATCACGCTGGTGCAGCAGCCGATCAACGACTACCCCAACGTCGACCACGCCCGCGTCCTGAAGAAGAAATCGGAGCTCAGCGGGCCGGGCAAGCACGACGCGCCGCTCACCATGGGCGGCTACTTCCGGCGTGTCGACAAGGGCCGCACGGTCTGCGGCGGCTTCTACAACGGGCGCATCGACAGCCCCCGCGTCGCTAACCGCGTGCTGACCCCGGCGGAGATGGAGCTTGCCAAGACCCGCCCGGTGGACGGCGCGCTCGCCACCTCCATCGTCGGCGCCTGGGACTTCTCCCAGGGCATCAAGACGACGACGGCGACCGATCTCTCCGCCAACGCCTTGCACGGCAGCCTCGTCAATCTGCCGACCCGCGCCGTCACCGGCTGGTGCTGGGACGGCAGCGAGATGAACTGGCAGAACGCGCCGGAGCAATACGGCGCGATCCACTTCCACGAGGACGACGTCTACGACGCGCGCTGGGAAGTCGACTTCTCGCTCACCTGCCCGAAGCGGCTGAAGAGTGGCGTCTATGCCGCGAGGCTCCGGGGCGAAGGCGGCGGCGAGGAATACATCCCCTTCGCCGTACGCGCCCCGCGCGGCGCGCCGACCGCGAAGATCTGCTTCCTGCTGCCGACCGCGAGCTACATGGCCTACGCCAACACCAACATGTCCACCAACATGGGCGCGGCGCAGATTCTCACCGGCCGGCTAACGGTGCTGAACGAGAAGAACCTTCAGCGCAGCGAGCACCGGGAGTACGGCACCTCGCTCTACGACAGCCACATCGACGGCAGCGGCATCTGCTACTCCTCGCGGCTCAGGCCGGTCCTGAATTTCCGCCCGAAGGCGCTGGAATGGATCGGCGGCAGCGAATCCACGCTCTGGCAGTTCAACGCCGACACCCACCTCACCGAGTGGCTGGAGGCGAAGGGCTTCGAGTACGACGTCGTCACCGACGAGGACCTGCACTACGAGGGCCTGGCGGCGATCCAGGACTACACGGTGGTGCTCACCGGCTCGCATCCCGAGTACCACTCCAAGGCGATGTGGGATGCGATGTACGCTTACCAGCAGCGCGGCGGGCGGCTCATGTACATGGGCGCCAACGGCTGGTACTGGCGCATCGCCTACCACACCGAGGTGCCGGGCTGCATCGAGGTACGCCGCGCCGAGGACGGCATCCGCACCTGGATCGCCCGCCCCGGCGAGTACTATCACAGCTTCACCGGCGAGTACGGCGGCCTCTGGCGGCGCAACGGCCGCCCGCCGCAGGTCATCGCCGGCACCGGCTTCAGCGCTCAGGGCTTCGACATTTCGTCCTACTACGTGCGCCAGCCGGACAGCTTCAAGAAGGAGGTCGCCTGGATCTGCGAAGGCATCGGCAAGGACGAGAGGATCGGCGACTTCGGGCTGATCGGTGGCGGCGCGGCGGGGCTGGAGCTCGACCGGGCCGACCCGCTATTGGGCACGCCGCCCAACACGTACGTGCTCGCGAGTTCGGAAGGCCACACCGACCTCTACCTCGTGGTCTGCGAGGAGCTCGACGTGAACCGACCTAACTGCGACGGCACGCAGGACCCGCTGGTGCGTGCCGACATCGTGTTTTACGAGACCCCGAACGGCGGCGCCGTGTTCTCTACTAGCTCGATATCCTGGTGCGGGAGCCTCGCTCACAACGACCACGACAACAACGTCTCGCGCATGACCGAGAACGTCCTGCGCCGCTTCGCCGATCCGACCCCGTTCTGAGCGAGACCCGGACCGGACGTCACCGGGGGCCGCGATGAGCGGCCCCGTCCTGGAGGTCGAGGCCCTCACCAAGCGTTTCGGCAAGGTCACCGCCGTCGATGCGGTGAGCTTCGCGGTCGGACGCGGAACGACCGCAGCCCTGCTCGGCGCCAACGGCGCCGGCAAGACCACCACCCTGGCGATGGTCCTGGGTCTGCTGCTGCCGAGCGCGGGCTCGGTGCGCATCTTCGGCCACGACCTGGCGTCCAACCGCTATGCGCTGCTGCCGCGCATGAACTTCTCCTCGCCTTACACGGACCTGCCGCACCGGCTCACGGTGCGCGAGAACCTCACCGTCTACGCCAGGCTCTACAACCTCGACGGCGTGCGAGGGCGGATCGAGCGGATGGCCGAGACCCTCGATCTCGGCGACTTCCTCAAGCGGCCCACGGGCAAGCTCTCGGCCGGGCAGCGCACGCGCGTCGCGCTCGCCAAGGCGCTACTCAATGATCCGGAGCTGCTGCTGCTTGACGAGCCCTCCGCCTCGCTCGATCCCGACACGGCCGACTGGGTGCGGGGCGTGATCGAGCGCTATCGCGCCGAGACCGGCGCCACGATCCTGCTCGCTTCGCACAACATGGCCGAGGTCGAGCGGCTCTGCGACGACGTGTTCGTGATGGCAGGCGGCCGCATCGTCGAGAGCGGCACGCCCAAGGCCATGATCGAGCGCCACGCCCGCAGCACGCTAGAGGAGGTCTTCCTCGAAATCGTGCGGGGCAAGGCCGGCTTAGAGGAGGCGGCGCAATGATGGGGGACGATGCGACACGGACTTTGCCCTTGCATGGCTCCGCACAGCGGATCGGTGCGATGGTGCTGCGCCATACCTACCTGCTGCGGCGCTCCTGGCCGCGCCTGCTGGAGCTCACGTACTGGCCCACGGTGCAGATGATCATCTGGGGCCTGGTCACCATGTTCCTCGTCACCAACAGCACGTGGTTCGCGCAGGCCGCAGGCGTCCTGCTTGCAGGCGTCATCCTCTGGGACGTGATGTTCCGCGGCCAGATCGGGCTTTCCCTCGTGTTCATCGAGGAGATGTGGGCGCGCAATCTCGGCCACCTCTTCGTGAGCCCCTTGCGCCCGTGGGAGCTGATCTGCGCGCTCATGCTGATCAGCCTGATTCGCACGCTGATCGGGATGACCGGCGCGGTGGGCCTCGCCTTCGTGCTCTACGCGTTCTCGATCTTCGATCTCGGCTTCGCGCTGATCGGCTTTTTCGTGAACCTGATCGTGATGGGCTGGGCCGTGGGATTCTTCGTCTGCGGCCTGGTGCTGCGCTACGGCCTGGGCGCGGAGAGCCTCGCCTGGTTCCTGATCTTCGCGCTGGCGCCGTTCAGTTGCGTCTATTATCCGCTCTCGATCCTGCCGGACTGGTTGGAGCCGGTGGCCGCCATCCTGCCGTCGGCCCACGTCTTCGAGGGGATGCGCGCGCTCCTGGTGGACGGCGTCTTTAGCGGCGATCACATGATGCGCGCGACCGCGCTCAACATCGGCTGGATGGCGGTGGGCATCGGCACGTTTCTCGCTTTCCTGCGCAGCGCCCGCAATCGCGGCCTGCTGCACCAGATCGGAGAGTAAGACTCTAATCTGCGGGGCCGCTGACGCCCGCCGAATCGAAGGTCGCCATGCCGTTGTGCGCGGCCACCGCCATGCGCACGAGCGCGGCGGCGAGCGCTGCGCCCGAGGCCTCGCCAAGGCGCAGGCCGAGAT
This sequence comes from Alphaproteobacteria bacterium, assembly GCA_965220745.1. Lineage (GTDB taxonomy): Bacteria > Pseudomonadota > Alphaproteobacteria > UBA828 > UBA828 > WTGU01. Next base: position 503,841 of record CBDCQT010000010.1, read on the forward strand.
CGAGCAGTGGGTCGAGGGAAAGCGCATCCAGCAGCAGCCGATGCCCCGGCTCTGCGGAGCGGTGGGCGACCTGTGCGTGGTCGAGGCCGTCGTCGCGCAACCTCGCAATGACGGCGGCAGCGGCGGTGCAGGCGAAGCCGTCGAGCAGCACGGGCACGCGGCAATGCCGCGCCTGGACGACCGCGCCCGCGATCGCCGCAAGCTCCCGCCCGCCGACGCAGCTGAGCGCGGCCAGTGGATCGCGGCGTGCGTCGGGATGACGGGCGAGCGCCGCGTCCACCACCGCAGCTTTGCGCGCGAGACCGTCGGAATCGACGCCGGTGCCGGGCCCCACCCAGGAGGCACCGTCGCCGCCACAGAGCACCGCCGCGAGCGCGGCTGCGGCAGTGGTATTGCCGATCCCCATTTCGCCGAGGCAGAGCAGGTCCGCGCCCTCGTCGACCGCGGCTATCCCCGCCTCCAAGGCCTTGACGCAATCCGCCTCGCTGAGCGCCGGCGCCTGCGTCATGTCTTCGGTGGGCGTGTCGAGATCGAGGGGCACCACCGTCAACGCTGCGCCCAGCACGTCGCAGAGCTGGTTGATCGCGGCACCGCCCGCCTCGAAGTTGGCGACCATCTGCGCCGTGACCGCTGGGGGATAGGCCGAGACACCGCGCACCGCGACCCCGTGGTTGCCGGCGAAGACGACGACCTGAATACGGTCCGCGCGCGGCGGATGGCGCCCCTGCCATGCGGCGGCCCAGGTGGCGAGCGTTTCGAGCCGGCCGAGGGCGCCGGCTGGCTTGGTGAGCAGCGCATCGTGTGCCCGCGCCCGCTCCGCCGCCCGCTCGTCCGGCCCCGGCATGGCGGCCACGCGCGCGCGAAAGGCGCTCAACGAACCGAGCTGGACGTCATCGGGCATGGCGGTTCCGCAGGCCGGTTGCCGCAAGGGGGAAAACGTGGGCTTTCTTGGCGGCGACAGCACCCTAGCCTATAAGGCCGGGGGAGGATGCCGGGCCGGGGCAGCCCGGACAAGAGGCACATGCGTTACGACGACGGCGACGAGGCTCCCCTCCAACAGAAGGCGTACCGCGCGGTGCGGCTCTGGCGGAGCGACCTTCGTGCCGCCCTGCTCTTCCTCACACGGGTGCCGTTGAAGGCGGCACGACCAGAGGGCGACGCGCGGTCCCTCGGGCGCGCGGTCCGCGCCTTCCCCATCGTGGGCGCGCTGATCGGGCTCGTCGCGGGGATCGTCTATGCGATCGCCGCTGGCATCGGCCTGCCCGACATCGTGGCGGCGGTGCTCGCCGTCGGCGCCGGCGCGCTCATCACCGGCGCGCTGCACGAGGACGGCCTCGCCGACATGGCGGACGGCTTCGGTGGCGGCAGCACGCGGGAGCGCAAGCTCGCGATCATGCGGGACAGCCGCATCGGCGCCTACGGCGTGATCGTGCTGGTGGTGGTGCTGGCGGCCAAGGTGGGCGTCATCGCCGACCTGGAGGAGATCGGCCTCGTGATCGCCTCGATGGTTGCCGCTGCCGGCGTCTCGCGCGCGGCGATGCCCGCGGTCATGCTCTGGCTGGACCCGGCACGGGACGACGGCCTCGCCGCCGATGCCGGCCGTCCGCCCTCGACCCACGTGTGGACCGGCCTCGCCATGGCGGCGGTGCTCGCCGTCGGCCTCCTGACCTGGAGCGGCCTCGTCGCCTTCCTCATCGCGGGCATCGGCACCGCCGCAGTCGCCTGGCTTGCGGAACGGCAGGTCAGCGGCCACACTGGCGACGTTCTCGGCGGCGTCCAGCAGTTCTCCGAAGTCCTGTTCCTACTCACGCTTGCGGCGGTTCGATGACCACCACGACAACTGTGACCCGGTGGTGGTGGGTGCGCCACGCACCCGTCACCGACCACGGCGGCCGGCTCTACGGCCGCACCAACGTGCCCGCCAACACCAGCGAGCGGCCGCGTTTCGAAGGGTTGGCCCGTGCGCTGCCGCAGGATGCCGTGTGGCTCACCAGCAACCTGCTGCGCACCCACCAGACCGCCGATGCGATTGCCGAGGCGGGCCACGCGGTGCCCGAGCGGGTCATCGAGGCGGACCTGGACGAGCAGGATTTCGGCGCCTGGCATGGCCTCACCTGGAGCGAGGTCGCCTCCGAGCGGGGCAGCAGCCTCGCCCACAAGTACTGGGTCGCGCCTGCGCACATCACGCCGCCGGAGGGCGAGAGCTTCGTCCAGGTCGTCGAGCGCGTCACCGCCGCGGTCGAGCGCAGCACGACGCAGCACGCCGGCCGGGACATCGTGGCCGTGGCCCACGGCGGCTCGATCCGCGCGGCGCTTGCGCTGGCGCTCGGCCTCGATGCGGAGCGCGCGCTCGCCTTCAGCATCGACAATCTCTCGATCACTCGCATCGACCACGTAGACGGCCCCGCCAGGGGCCAGGCTTGGCGCGTGGCCGCCGTCAACCTGCCGCCGGATTAGAGCGCGTCCGACTTTGACGGTCGCGCGGCTGCGCAGGGCGGGCGGAGCGCGTAGACTCGCGCCATGACACCCCAGGACGCGCCGAGCCTGTTCGAGAACGCAGCGCCGAGGCCGCTGGCCGACCGGCTGCGGCCGCGCACGCTCGACGAAGTGGTGGGTCAGGACCATCTGCTTCGCCCCGACGGCCCGCTCGGGCGGATGGTGGCGAGCGGCGCACTGGCGTCGACCGTCCTCTGGGGGCCGCCGGGCTGCGGCAAGACCACCATCGCGCGCCTGCTCGCCGATCACACGGACATGCTGTTCGCGCCGCTGAGCGCGGTCTTCTCCGGCGTCGCCGAGCTGCGCAAGGTGTTCGCCGATGCGCGCGAGCACCGCGCCGGCGGCACCGGCACCCTGCTCTTCGTCGACGAGATTCACCGCTTCAACCGGGCACAGCAGGACGCGTTCCTGCCCGTGGTCGAGGACGGGACGGTCGTGCTGGTGGGCGCCACCACCGAGAACCCTTCCTTCGAGCTCAATGGCGCCCTGCTCTCGCGTTGCGCGGTGCTGGTGCTCAACCGGCTGGACGACGGCGCGCTGGAAACGTTGCTGACCCGCTGCGAGGAAGCCGAGGGCCGCACGCTGCCACTCGAGCCCGACGCCCGCCCCATGCTGCGCGCCATGGCCGACGGCGACGGCCGCGCGCTGATCAACATGGCCGAGGCCCTGTTCGCGGCTGGCGCCACCGTGCCGCTCGACGTGCCGCAGCTGATGGAGACCGTGCAGCGCCGCGCGCCCCTCTACGACAAGTCGCAGGAGGGCCACTACAACCTGATTTCGGCGCTGCACAAGTCGCTGCGGGGCTCGGACACCGACGCGGCGCTCTATTGGCTCGCGCGCATGCTCGCCGGCGGCGAGGACCCGCGCTACATCGCGCGGCGCCTGGTGCGCTTCGCGGTCGAGGACGTGGGGCTCGCCGACCCGGACGCGCTGCCCCAGGCGCTCGCCGGCTGGGAGGCCTACGAGCGGCTGGGCTCGCCGGAAGGCGAGCTCGCCATCGCCCAGACCGTGATCTATCTCGGCACCGCCGCGAAATCGAACGCGAGCTACCGCGCCCTCGGCCGGGCCATGCAGTCCGCGCGCGAGACCGGCTCGCTGATGCCGCCCAAGCACATCCTCAACGCGCCGACGCGACTGATGAAGGACCTCGGCTATAGCGAGGGCTACGTCTACGACCACGACACCGAGGAGGGTTTCTCGGGCCAGAATTACTTCCCCGAAGAGATGCCGCGCCGCAGTTTCTACGCGCCGCGGGCGCGCGGCTTCGAGCGGGAGGTGCGGAAGCGCCTCGCCTACTGGCAGAAGCTGCGCGAAGGCGGCGACGCCGGGCCGGAGGACGAGGCGTGAAGGTCGCACTCGCCATCGCGCTGGGCGGTGCATTGGGCTCGGTCGGGCGCTACTACGTCATGGGTGCGGCCGAGCGCTGGCTCACCTCGCTGATCGGCGCGGGCTTCCCCTACGGCACGCTCACCGTGAACGTTGTGGGCTCCTTCATCCTGGGCGCGCTGGTGCACGGCCTCGCGGTCGCATTCGATGCGGGCGAGGTGGTGCAGCGTTTCCTCTTCGTGGGCCTGCTCGGCGGCTTCACCACCTTCTCCGCCTTCTCGGCGGACAGCATCGCGCTGCTGGAGCGGGGCGAGGTCGGCCGGGCGCTGCTCTACATCGTGCTCTCGGTGGTGCTTTCGGTCGGCGGGTTCTACTGCGGGCTTAGGCTGATCCGCGCGGTGCTCTGACCGTGAGCGGCGTCGCCACCCTGGAGATCGCGCCGGAGGACGGCGACCAGCGGCTCGACCGCTGGTTCAAGCGGCACTACCCCGCCCTCGGCCACGGCCGGCTGGAGAAGCTGCTGCGCACGGGCCAGATCCGCGTCAACGGCAAGCGCGCCCGCGCCGGCACGCGCCTTGCGCCCGGCGACCGGGTCCGCGTGCCGCCGCTGCCCGATCGGGACGAGGGCCGGGCGCCACGTCGCGCCCCGCCGCCGCCGGCAGACGAAGACGCCGCCATGATGCGGGCGGCGGTCATCTACCGCGACGACGACCTGATCGCGCTCAACAAGCCGCCGGGCCTGCCGGTGCAGGGTGGGAGCCGCGTCGCCCGCCACCTCGACGGGCTGCTCGGCGCGCTCCGCTTCGATGCGGCGGAATCGCCCCGCCTGGTTCACCGGCTCGACCGCGACACCAGCGGGGTCCTGCTGCTCGCCCGCCACACCGCAGCGGCCCGCGACCTGACCAAGCTGTTCCGCTCGCGCAGCCTGCGCAAGCTTTACTGGGCGCTGGTGGTCGGCGTGCCGAGACCTGCGCAGGGGCGGATCGACGCGCCCCTCGCCAAGCGTCAGGTGAGCGCAGGTGAGCGGGTGGTCGCGACCGCCGAGGGCGGCCAGCGCGCGATAACGGACTACGCGCTGATCGAGAGCGCCGGGCGGCGCCTCTCCTGGCTCGCGCTGATGCCGCGCACGGGCCGCACCCATCAGCTTCGGGCGCACACCGCCTCGGTCTTCGGCCATCCCGTGGTGGGCGACGGCAAGTACGGCGGCGAGGCGGCGTTCCCGGCCGGCTTCGAGCCGCGCCTGCACCTCCACGCCCGCGCGCTGGAGCTGCCGCGGCCCGGCAACAAGCTGCCGCTGGTCCTCACCGCGCCACTGCCGCCGCACATGGCCGCCGCGTGGCGCTTCCTCGGCTTCGATGTTTCGCCCGCCGGCGACGATTTCGCGCCCTTCGAGGACGCGCCGTGAACGCCGCCAAGCCGAAGCGCTTCTACAAGACGGCGGAGGCAGTGGAGGCCGACGGCGGGCACGGCATCGCGCTCGACGGCAAGCCCGTGCGCACCCCGGCAAGCAGGCCGCTCGCGGTATCCGGCGCAGCGCTCGCGAATGCCGTCGCCGACGAATGGGCGGCGCAGGGCGAGACCATCGACCGCGAGACCATGCCGCTCACCCGCCTCGTCTGCACCGCGCTGGACCTTGTGCCGGAGCGGCGGGCCGACATCGTGGCCGAGACCGCAGTTTACGCCGAAACCGACCTCGTCTGCTACCGGACCGACGCGCCGCCGGCGCTCGCCCGCCGCCAGACCGCCGCTTGGGAGCCCTTGGTGACGTGGGCGGCCGAGCGTTACGGCGCCCGCCTCGCGGTCACGACGTCAATCACGCCCCTCGCCCAGGCGCCGGAGGCGCTCGAAGCCCTGCGGGAAGCGGTGGCGACGGAGGACGATTTCGCTCTCGCCGGCCTGAGCATGACGACGAGAGCCTTCGGCTCGCTGGTGATCGCGCTCGCCATGCGGGACGGCCGGCTCGATGCGCGGGCCGCCGCCGATGCCTCGCTTATCGACGAGCGCTATCAGCTGGAGCGCTGGGGCGAAGACGCGGAGCTCGCCGCCCGCTGCGCCCGCGTCGCTCGCGACGCCACAGACGCCGAACGCCTGTTTCGCTTGCTCGCCACGTGACCGCGCGCCTCAGATGGCGGTGATGCTTGCATCCGGCAGGCCCTGCGGATAGGGTGACGCGCCGCCGGGCCAAGGCCGGGCCGGCTCACACGAGGAGTGCGACCTATGGCACGCGTGACGGTCGAAGATTGCGTTGGCTTGGTGCCGAACCGGTTCGAGCTGGTGCTGCTCGCCGCACAGCGCGCCCGCGACATTCGTTCCGGCGCGGAGCTCACGGTCGAGAAGGACAACGACAAGAACGCCGTCATCGCCCTCCGCGAGATCGCCGACGAGACGATCGATCTTGAGACGCTCCGCCATGAGTTGGAGCACGGGCGCGAGGTAGACACCGAGATCGACGAGCCGGACGAGGATGCCATGGCGGTACTGGCGGCCGAGGCTGCCTGGGCCGGCGTAACCGGCCAGTCCGCGCCCGTCGAGGAGGAGGTTGGGGCGCCCGACAGCGAGGACGAGCCGGCAGAAGAGCCGGCGGTCGAGGCGGAAACGGCGGCGGAACTGGAGGAGTAGCGCCGGCCGGCGGCGCATCGGGCGCGGCAGGGTCGCCGCCCTCACTGAGGATTTCCGCCGGCGCCGGCCTGGCGCGTCAGCGGACGTGATCCGGCAATACGAACTCGTCGAACGCGTCAAGAGCTACGAGCCCTCAGCGGACGAAGCTCTGCTGAACCGCGCCTACGTCTTTTCCATGAAGGCGCACGGGACACAGACCCGCGCCAGCGGCGACCCCTATTTCGCCCATCCGATCGAGGTCGCCGGCATCCTGACCCAGCTCAAGCTGGACAGCACCTCGATCGCGACCGCCTTGCTCCACGACACCGTGGAGGACACGGTCGCCACCATCGAGGAAATCAGCGACCTCTTCGGCGAGGAGACCGCCCGGCTCGTCGACGGCGTGACCAAGCTGAGCCGGCTGGATCTGCAGTCGGACCAGGCGCATCAGGCGGAGAACTTGCGCAAGTTCCTGCTCGCGCTGTCGGAGGACATCCGCGTCCTCCTGGTCAAGCTCGCCGATCGGCTCCACAACATGCGCACGCTGCACTATGTGCCGAGTGACAAGAAGCGGCAGCGGATCGCCAGGGAGACCATGGAGATCTACGCGCCGCTCGCGGAACGGATCGGGCTCCAGGCCTTCAAGGCGGAGCTGGAAGATCTCGCCTTCAAGGAGCTCAACTCCGACGGCTTCCACACCATGGAGACACGGCTCAAGGCGCTCCGCGACCAGGCCGGCGGCATGGTGGAGCGGGTTACCGAATCCCTCACCGAGACGCTCCGAAGCAAGCGACTGCGGGCGACCGTCACGGGCCGTGAGAAACGGCCCTACTCCATCTGGCAAAAAATGCAGCGCAAGAAGCTCGCCTTCGAGCAGCTCACCGACATCGTGGGCTTTCGCGTCGTCACCGAAGACGAGGAGGACTGCTACCGGGCGCTCGGCATCGTGCACCGCGCCTATCCGATGGTGCCGGGCCGCTTCAAGGACTACATCTCGACCCCCAAGCCCAACGGGTACCGCTCGCTCCACACCGCGGTGCTCGGTCCCGAGCAGCGGCGCATCGAGATCCAGATCCGCACCCGCGACATGCACGAGGAGGCCGAGTACGGCGTCGCTGCCCATTGGTTGTTCAAGCAAGCGGGGGACGTTCACGACGACCGTCAACAGCGCTGGCTTCGCCCGCTACTCGAGATCCTCGACAAGGCCTCGGGGCCGGAGGAGCTGCTCGAGCACGCCAAGCTCGAGATGTTTCGGGACGAGGTGTTCTGCTTCTCGCCCCGGGGAGCGCTGATCACGCTCCCGCGTGGAGCGACGCCGGTCGATTTCGCCTATGCGGTGCACACCGATGTGGGCGACACCACGGTCGGCGCCAAGGTCAACGGGCGCATGGTGCCGCTCTGGACTCAGTTGGAGAACGGCGATCAGGTGGAAATTCTGCGCTCCAGCGTGCCGCAACCGCAGCCCAACTGGGAAAGCTTTGTCGTGACTGGCAAGGCGCGAACCTGCATCCGCCGCTTCACCCGGCTCAAGGAGCGGGAGCAGTTCATCACCCTCGGCCGGGCCGTCGCCGAGAAACTCTGTCGAGAGGCCGGCGCGGACTATTCCGAGAAGCTGCTGGAGGACGCTCTCTCGCAGCTCAAGCAGCGCTCTGTGGGCGACCTGTTGGCGGCTCTCGGGCGCGGTGACCTCACCAGCGGCGAGGTGGAGGACGCGCTCTTCCCCGCCCGCAGGCTCCAGGGCATCGCCCGCCGTGCGCTCTCGGTCGCGCGCGGCCGGCGCGGAACCAAGGCCGGCGACAGCGGCATTCCCGTGCGCGGGCTGATTCCGGGCATGGCCGTGCATCTCGCCGAATGCTGCAATCCGCTGCCCGGCGAGCGCATCGTCGGCATCGTCACCACCGGCAAGGGCGTGACGATCCACACCATCGACTGCGACACGCTGGAGAGCTTCAGCGACACGCCCGAACGCTGGCTCGACCTTGCCTGGGAGGCGGACGCGGACGAGAAGGGCGTCCATGTCGGCCGCCTCAACCTGGTGGTCGCCAACGAGACCGGCAGCCTCAGCAAGCTGACCACGGCCATCGCCAAGAACAATGGCAACATCAGCAACCTCAAGATCACCAATCGCTCGCTCGATTTCTTCGAGATGCTGGTCGATATCGAGGTCAAGGACGCGAGACACCTCGGCAACATCGTGGCTGCCTTGCGGGCAGTGACGTCGGTGAGCAGCGTCGAGCGGGAGCGCGCGCGCCACTGAGCGGGACCCGGCCAACCGGGCGTAAATTGTATAATTCGGGCTCTGGCCCTATGATCCAGGCCCCCGGCCGGCCGCCGGCACGGGGCAACAAGGAGGGAGATGGGGTGTCTCAGGCACACCAAACGAGGCTCGCCGGGCAGGGCAACGAGGCGCCCAGCGCCGTGCTCACCGATCGGGAGACCGGGAGCACGGTCGAGTTGCCTGTCCTCGAGGGGACGATGGGCCCGCCGGTGATCGATATCCGCTCGCTCTACGCGGGGACGGGCAAGTTCTCCTACGACCCCGGCTATACCGCGACCGGCTCGTGCAAGTCGAATATCACCTATATCGACGGCGAACAGGGCGTGCTGCTGCACCGCGGCTACCCTATCGACGAGCTGGCCGCATACAGCGACTTCCTCGAAGTCTCCTACCTATTGCTCCACGGTGAGCTGCCGAACGCGGCGGAGAAGGACCACTTCGTCAACACCATCACCAAGCACACGATGGTGCACGAGCAGATCAACTACCTCTATCGGGGGTTCCGGCGCGATTCCCATCCGATGGCGGTGATGATCGGCGTGGTGGGCGCGCTTGCCGCCTTCTATCACGACACCACCGACATCGACGATCCGAAGCAGCGCATCATCGCCTCGCACAGGATGATCGCGAAGATGCCGACGTTTGCGGCGATGGCGTACAAGTACAATATCGGCCAGCCGTTCGTGTATCCGCGCAACGACCTCACGTACGCGGAGAATTTCCTGCACATGATGTTCGCGGTGCCGTGCGAGGACTATCAGATCAACCCGATCCACGCGCGCGCCATGGACCGCATCCTGATCCTCCATGCGGACCACGAGCAAAACGCCTCGACGTCGACGGTGCGCCTCGCCGGCTCTTCCGGCGCCAACCCCTACGCCTGCATCGCGGCCGGCATCGCGACGCTCTGGGGGCCTGCCCACGGCGGCGCCAACGAGGCGGTGCTCCAGATGCTGGAGGAGATCGGCACGGTCGAGAACATCTCGGAATTCATCAAGCGGGCGAAGGACAAGGACGACCCATTCCGGCTCATGGGCTTCGGCCACCGGGTCTACAAGAACTACGACCCGCGGGCGACGGTCATGCGGGAGACCTGCCACGAGGTGCTCGACGATCTCGGCATCAGCGACGAGCTGCTCAGGATCGCCATGGAGCTTGAGCGGATCGCGCTGGAGGACGAGTACTTCGTCGACCGCAAGCTCTACCCCAACGTCGACTTCTACTCGGGCTTGATCCTGCAGGCGCTCGGCATCCCGACGCACCTGTTCACGGTGATCTTCGCGCTGGCGCGCACCGTGGGCTGGGTCGCCCAATGGAACGAGATGATCGCGGATCCCGAGCAGAAGATCGGCCGACCGCGCCAGCTCTACACCGGCCCGGCGCAACGCGGCTTCGTCCCGTTGAGGGATCGGCCGTAGCCGCACGCCTGATGGACTGGCGTCCCCAGGAGACCTTACTTTACTCATATATTTCAACATCTTAGTTTGACCAACCGCACTAACATTCTACCCGCCCCAGTCGACGGGGGCAGGTCTGGGCCGCTAGCGACGCGTTGATGGAGGTTGCCCGTGGGTGGCGTTCTCGTTCTCGGCCTCTTGGTCGGCATGCGTCATGCGCTGGAAGCTGACCATGTCGCCGCCGTCGCCGCGCTGACGGCGCGTAGTCGGAAGCTAGGTGGCGCCCTTCGCCTCGGTGCGGCATGGGGACTGGGGCACACACTGACGCTCTTCGCTGCGGGCACCGTGGTGCTCTCGCTCGACGGCGTCATGCCCGAGCGCATCGCGCACCTCTTCGAGTTTGCCGTCGGCATCATGCTGGTGCTGCTGGGGGCCGACCTGCTGCGGCGCCTGATCGCGGCGCGCGTTCACTTCCACATGCACCGCCACGGCGACGGCACGACGCACTTTCATGCTCACAGCCACGCCGGCGAGGCCGATCACGCCGGATCGCGCCATGACCACGTGCACGCGCGCGGCCTGCCCGTGCGTGCACTCGCGGTCGGACTGATGCATGGGCTCGCGGGGTCTGCGGCGCTGATCCTGCTGACGGCGGGGCAGATCGACTCGCTTGTCTGGGCGCTCGCCTACCTTGCGCTCTTCGGCATCGGCTCGATGATCGGCATGGCCGCACTCTCGGTTGTCATCGCGATTCCGCTACAGCGGCTGGCGCGAAGCCTCTCCTGGGCACACAACGCGCTGGGTGCCGCCGTCGGGCTCGGCACCATCGGTCTCGGCGCCTGGATTGCTTACCGGATCGGCATCGTCGAAGGGCTGACGCTTGGCTAGAGCTTTTCCGTCCCACACGGAGGCATGTCGTTTCTCGCGCACGCGAGCGCGAGGGAGGCCAGCCGGTACGTCGCAGCCGCAAATCGGGCGCGGCTCACGAGCTCGGGCATGGCGAAACTGAGGACGGAACCGGAACAAGTTTTGTCCAACCTTTCCGAAAGGTTAGACAAAAGGGGGTTCTAGGCCTTTGAAACGTAAAGAAAAAGCAAAATGGATGGCGTCCCCAGGGGGACTCGAACCCCCGTTTCCGGCGTGAGAGGCCGGTGTCCTAGGCCACTAGACGATGGGGACGCGGCCCCCTGGAGATAGCCCAGAAAGGCCGCGAACTCAACCGTCGGCAGGGACGGCCTTGACGAGAGCCCGGTCGGACTTTCGCTCCCCGGTCGAGGACGTTCCGGGTATCGTGCGCCCGGCGGCGCTGCCGCCGGGAGGAGGCGGTTCCCCATGTTCGAGGAGTTCGGGTTCGAGGAGCTGACGCCGATCACGGCCTCCGTGCTGCTTGGGCTGGTGCTCGGCCTGGCCTATGGCGCGCTCGCGCAGCGCAGCGCGTTCTGCCTGCGCCGCAGCCTGGTGGGCCAGTGGCGCGACTGCCTGCCGGCGCTGGGCACATGGGTGATGGCGCTGGCGACCGCGATCGCCGGCACCCGCGTGGCGGTTGCTTTCGATCTGATCTCCTTCGAGGCGCATCGCTTTCTCGCGGCCGACCTGCCGGTCGCGTCAGCGCTGCTGGGCGGCGCGCTCTTCGGAGCCGGCATGGTGCTGACGGGCGGCTGCGTCTCGCGCCTCACGGTGCTGGTCGGCACCGGCAATCTGCGCGCCTTGCTCGTCCTGGTCGTCTTTGCCGTCACCGCCCACGCGGTGATGAAGGGCGCGCTGGCCCCGATCCGCGAGGCGGTGGGGGACGCGACCGTCCCCGGCGGTGCAGCGACGGCACTCGCGGCCTGGCCCGGCGGCGAGGTCTGGCCGGCGATCGTCGCGAGCGCCGCGTTTCTCTTCGCGCTCTTCTCCCGTGCGCGTATCTCCCATCTGGCAATGGCAGCCGCGATCGGGCTGCTGGTGCCGCTCGGCTGGATCGGTACGGGGTTCGTGCTGCTGGACGATTTCGACCCGATCCCCGTGGCGTCCATGGGCTTCACCGGGCCGATGGCGGACACGCTGTTCTGGGCCGTGGCGGCGACCTCGATTCCGGCGGGCTTCGGCACCGGCCTCGCCGCGGGCGTCCTGCTCGGCAGCCTGGCGGCGGCGCTCGCCGCGGGCGAGTTCCGCTGGCAGAGCCTGGAAGGCCCGCGCCAGACCGGGCGCTACCTCGCCGGCGCCGTGATGATGGGCGTGGGTGGCGTGCTGGCGGGCGGCTGCACGGTGGGCGCCGGTCTTTCCGGCGTCTCGACCGCGAGCCTTGCCGCCCTGCTCGCGCTCGCCGCCATGGCCGTCTCGGCGCGGGCCACAGGGGTGCTTCTCACCGCGCGTTAGAGCGGGAGCCGATCTCGTCTGATCAAGGCGGCCCTAAGATTCCCACCGCCCCCTATCCCCCTCCCAACTATTCATTTCCCTCAAGCGCCGGGCGCTCGCTCCGCTCGCTTGGCTACGCGCATTCGCGCGCGGCGCAGTCGCGCCGTCCGGGCCTGCGGCCCGGGAGGGAGGAGGGGGAACGCTGACGGCGCCACCCGTTCTCCCTCTCCTCCCCGTTGGGGAGGAGAGGGCCGGGGTGAGGAGGGGGCTTAGCTGAACATGTCGCCGGTGATGGCGGCGTACCAGCCGAGCGATTCCTCGTAGGTCGCCTTGCGCAGCTCCGCGCTCTCCCCGGTCTTGGAGATGAAGCCGTCGGTCTTGGCGATCTTCTCGTCGGTCGCCTCGTAGGAGGCACCGACCTTGACTCCGTCGTCGGTGCCGATGAGCGACCAGCAGGTGTTGGAGTAGCGCGGCGGGAACGTCGAGGACCCGGTGAGCGCACCCCGCACCGCCATGGCGCAGGCCTTGGCCTGACTGTTGGCCGAGAAGCCCGACTTCGGCATGTCGCCCTGCTGCGAGGCATCGCCGAGGACGTGGATGTTCTCGTCGGCCCGACTCTGCATGGTGTGCGGCACGATCGGCGCCCAGCCAGCCTCGTTGGTGATGCCCGCGACCGCGGCGATGCGCCCGGCCTGCTGCGCGGGGATGACGTTGCAGACATCCACCTCCGTCGCCTCGCCGTCGATCACCACCTCCATGGCCTCGGGCCGCACCTCGACCTTGTCGCCGCCGAAGTCCGGGCCAACGCGCTCGATCATGCCGGCGTAATGGCGCTGCCAGCCCTCCTCGAACAGGCCCTGCTTGGAAAACTTCGCCTTGGGATCGACGATCAGGATCTTGGCGGTCGGGTTCGACTGCTTCAGCACGTGGGCCACCATCGAGATCCGCTCGTAGGGCCCGGGCGGGCAGCGGAACGGGTTGGGCGGTGCCACCATGCAATAGGTGCCGCCTTCCGGCATGGCCTCGATCTGCGCCTTGAGCAGCTGGGTCTGCGAGCCCGCCTTGTAGGCGTGCGGCATGCGGTTTTGCTGCGACAAGTCCCATCCGGGAACGGAGCCATCGCGAAAGTCGATACCCGGCGAGAGGATGAGGCGGTCGTAGGCGAGGCTGCCCCCGCCAGCGAGCCCCACGCTGCGCGCGTCGCGGTCGACGGAGACCGCCCAGTCGTGCACCACGTTGATCCCGTGATTCGCGGCGAGGTCCCCGTAGCTGTGGCCGATCGACGCGTACTCGCGGAAGCCGCCGATATAGAGGTTCGAGAAGAAGCAGCTGTAGTAGGCGCGGCTCGGCTCCACGAGCGTCACGTCGATGGCGCCATCCGAATCCTTGGCGATGTAACGCGCCGCCGTCGCGCCGCCCGCACCGCCGCCCACGACCACGACGCGCGGTCGCCCCTGTGCGAGCACCGTGGGCGCCGACAGCGCCGATACCGCCGTCGTCGCCGCTGCTGCGGATGCGAGGAAGTGGCGCCGGTTCAAGCCGCTCTTTCCGTTCGGTTTGCTCATGACGTGTCTCCCCTGGCTCACGGATCGTCGTCCGCCTTGCGGAAATGCGCAGCGAGGGCGGCAATCTCTTCGTCCGACAGGCGCCCCGCCACCATCTGCATGACGGGATGCACCCTCTTTCCGCCCTTGTACGCGTGCAAGGCTATCACGAAGTCATCGAGCGGCCATCCGGTTATCGAGGGGATGCCCTCGTCGGTGCCGTCCGTCCGGTGGCAGGTGGTGCATTCGCCCGCGAGATAGGCGCCGTACTCGGGGTCACCCTCGATGGCGAGGATCTGCGGATCGAGGCCGTATTCCTCGGGCGTGGCGGTCGGCTCTGCCGCTGACTGATTGGAGTGGTCTCCCGAAAAGCCGACGAGCCACGCCAGGAGCGCGGCCCTGTCGTCCGCTCCCTCCATGCCGTCGAAGCTCATGCGCGAGTGCGGCACGAAAGTGTGCGGATCGGCGAGGAAGGCGTCGAGCGCCTCCTCGCTCCAGACCAGGCCACCGGACCCGGCGTCCTTCATCGCGTCGGAATAGCGGAAGTCCGCGAACGAGCCGGCCGTGCGGCCGAAGACATCGTTGAGGTGCGGGCCGATCCGATGTGCCGCGCCGCTGCCGACCTGGTGGCAGCGCTTGCACTGGCCGAAGAGCGCCTTGCCGCGCTCGGCCTCGGCGCCCCAAGCGTTGAGAGCGGGGAACGCCAGCAGAAGCGCCACGGCGAGCATCCCGGAGGCGGCCCATGCCGCGAGTCCGGCCGCCCGGTGTCCCATCGCGGCCCTAGTCGACCTCAACCTGTTTGCTGAGGCTGTAGACGGAGCCGTCGTCGTCGAACCACTGGAACTCCAGAAGACCCGAGTCCGGGACGGCCAATTGGAATTGAACGTAGGGGTCGGCCGAGACCGCCGGTTCCAGATCGACGGAGATCGCCACCTCGCCGTTATAGCTGACCACGAAGCGGTTGATGATCCGGCGGGGCACGAGCACGCCGTCGCTGTCGTGGCGCTCCCCGGTGTGCATCGGGTGGGTGATCCGGGTCTTGACCGTGAAGGGGACGCCCGCCTCGATCGACCTCGGCAGCTTCACGCGCGGCCTGGGTTGCGCCATCGCCTGCTCCTCAGCCGCAGCCGCCAACGGTGACCGCGATCTTCTGGGAGGCCTCGCGGAACGTGCCGTCCGCCATCTCCGCCACCGCGTAGACGGTCTGGCTCTGCGCGAGCCGGATGCGGATCGTGGCTTCGGGCCGCACCAGCCTGCCGAAGTTGAAGACCGCGACGCCGGGATTCGGGTTTCCGTCGTTGAAGAGGGCGATGCGTCGCGCGCCCTCGGCCACGACCCGGATCGGCACGGCGCCGCCGTTGTCGAAGATTTCGGGCGCGTCGAGCAGCACGCCGCCTTCTAGCCGCAGCGCGCTTCCGGTGAATTCGTCGATGGCCTGCCAGACGCCGTTGGAGGCCTGGGCCGCACCGGCCGGGATCAGCGCAGCCGCCGTGGCGGAAGCGCTGAGCAGCAATACATCCCTGCGTGTCGGTGCCATCGTGCAGCCTTCTCCCGCTCGCGGGGTCATGGGCGATATGGCGCCCCTTGGCGGCACCCGTCAAGCCCCCGGTGCGCGGGCGCTCGCATGCGTCTGTCGTCAAGCACTATGTTCAGTTACTTTCGACTACCGACCTTTAGTCGTCGCCTGTCCATCGTTCTTCTCGCTCTTGATCGCGCGCCTCCGCAGTGCGCCCTTCCGCATCGTTGGTGTATTCGGTGGCCATGACTCCCTGAACCGGAGCGATCATGACTTTGTTTAAGTTGAGAAATTGGACGAGGGTATCAATCTCTTCCGCTGTGGTCAGGCGAAAGGAGCCCTCTAGGGCCGTCCCATCAAACGCCGCACGGAATGGCGTTCCCTGTTGCGGAGGTGGTGGCGGCGCCAAATCGGCACCCGACGACATGCTCGGTTGCATTGTTTGGTCCGCCTCTTTGCCAAGTTCAGCAGGACCTTGATCGTAGAAAGCACTCTCGCGTTCGGCAAGCTCCATTGTTTCACGATAGGCGAGCAAAGCGATGCCTGCCGCCCCACTATTGAAGTTATTTCGCAAAAGATAGTTCCGCAGAAGTCCCTCGTTGTCCCGGCCGCCGGGGAAACGCTCGGTTAGGGTCGCGAAGAGTTCCGGGTCAGATGCAGCATCCTGGATGGCGCTCACACGCTCCTGGGGAGATTCAGGGTGGAGGCACTTCATCCCGCGCTCACTGATCTTGAGGTCGCTTCCCTGGCGCTCCAAAAGACCGTATTTCTTCAAAGCTGATACGGCCGTCGCAGACTTGCCATGCAGACCGGAATAGCCCAGCCCCGTCGCTATGTCCTCTCGCGGCGCGGGGTGCGCCTGGACCGCGTTCCACAGCCTCTGCAGGCGCTCCAACGCCTCCGGTAGCCCGAGGGCAGGGTAGTTCGGGGATCGCGCTCGCTTGCTCATCGTTATTCTCCACTCGTACGTGGTGGGGAGAATAACACGCTCCCTCGTGTACGTAAAACTTTTTTCACGACTTCCAGGTTGACGAGAGACTCTGGCAATAGCAGAATGAGCCCCAGAGCGAGTCGGAGGCGCATATGAACAGAAGAGAGTGGAGCCCCCACCGGTATCGCCGAGCGCTGGCGGGGGCGAGGACAAACAGCAGGGGCCGCTGCCCAGCTCCCTAAGACGCAAGCAGCGGCCCCGAATCGGCCCGTCTTAGGAGGCGTAGCAGAGCGGTCGAATGCAGCGGTCCTTAAAAACCGCCGGACCTCCCTTGGTCTCGTGGGCTCGAAGCCCACCGCCTCCGCCAGACCCCACTAAGGCCGATGTGTCCATAGCACGTCGGCCAACTTTTTAAAATCAATCTTTTGCCCAGCGTTTCGAAGCGGCCTTCCGCACGATTTCCCGCCGCCGCTCGGGCGAGAGGGGCGGACTTCGAACTGACGCAGTACCGTGCATTGACGCGCCCCGGCCTTCGCGCGAGCATAACAGATTCCGCGAGTGTGGCTCTCAGGGAGGAACGGGACATGGCGCGCACCGTCTTCACCAACGTCAGCATCTTCGACGGCACCGGCAAGAGGCCCTTCCGGGGCGAGGTGTCGATCCAGGGCAACCGTATCGAGAAGGTCGCCAGGAACGGCCAGAAGCTGTCGCGGCGGGGCGCTGCGGTGGTGGACGGCGACGGCGCCACGCTGATGCCGGGGCTCGTCAACGCCCACTGCCACATGAGCTACACCGGGCCGGAAGCGATGTCCGAGATCCCGCCCGAGGAGCACACGCTCATCACCATGCACAACGCCAAGACGATCATCGATCACGGCGTGACCGCGGCTGTGGGCGCGGGCGCGGCGAAGACACGCCTCGATATCGTGATCCGGAACGAGATCGACGCCGGCCGCATCCCCGGTCCGCGCTACCGCGCCTGCTCGCCGGAGATCACGGTCACCGGCGGCCTCGGCGACCAGCGCATGCTGCACTACTACAAGAACGACCTCTCGCTCTTCGCCGATGGGCCGGAGGAGATCCGCCAGGCCTGCCGCATGCTGGTCCGCGAAGGCGTGGACATCATCAAGCTCATGCCGTCGGGCGATCACCTGATCCCCGGTGCCTGCGATGCCACCCAGAGCGCGATGGACGAGGACGAGATCGCCGCCGGCGCGCGGGTCGCGCACCAGCGGGGCCGCCGCCTCGCCGCGCACGCGCGCAATCCGGAATCGATCCGGCTCTGTATCAAGTACGGGATCGAGCTGATCTACCACGCGACCTACGCGGACGAGGAATCTCTCGACCTGCTGGAGGAGCACAAGGACAGGCACTGGGTGGTGCCGGCGATCGGCTTCACCCACGCGACTGCCTACGAGGCCGGCGAGTTCGGCATCTCGCCGGCGGAAGCCGAGTCATGGGGCTTCGTCCGCGAGCTCGAGATCGGAGCCGAGACCCTGAAGAAGATGCACGCGCGCGCAATCAAGGTGCTGCCCTTCGGCGACTACGGCTTCCCCTGGACGCCGCACGGCCAGATGGCGCGGGACTTCGAGCACTTCACCAACTACCTCGGCATGAAGCCCTACGAGATCATGCGGGCCGCGACCCACTACGGCGCCCAGGCCTTCGCTGCGCCGGACGAGCTGGGCCGCGTCAAGCCGGGCTGCCTCGCCGACCTGCTGCTGATCGACGGCAATCCGCTCGCCGATCTCACGCTCTTCCAGGACGAGGCGAACATCCTGATGGTCATGAAGGACGGCGCCTATCACAAAGCGCCGCAGGCGCGGCAGAGGGTCGTGCAGCAGGCCGCAGCCGAGTAGCCCAGCAGACCCGCGATGGCGGCGCCCGACCGGGAGACGCTGCTCGCCGGCGCGGAAGCGCTGATCCCCGTGCTGCGCGAGCGGGTGCCGGAGGCGGAGTCCCTCCGGCGCATTCCCGACGCGTCCATCGCCGACCTCGTGGACAGCGGCCTGATCCGGGCGACGCTGCCGGCGCGCCTCGGCGGGGCCGAGGTGGACTATGGCACGATGATGGAGATCGTGGCGCTGCTCTCGCGCGGCTGCGCGTCCACCGGCTGGGTCTACTGCAACCTCGCGAGCTGCACCTTCAAGCTCGCGCTCTGGCCCGAGCGGGCGCAGGACGAGATTTGGGACGCGGACAAGGACGCGCTGCTGACCGGCAATCTGATCTTCCCCTGCGGCAAGGCGACACGGGTGGACGGCGGCTATCGCCTAAGCGGGCGCTGGCCCTTCGGCAGCGGCATCGACCACGCCTGCGCCAACTTCTTCGGCGCCATGGTGGTGGACAGGGAGCCGCAGGAGTTCCGCATCTTCCTGGTGCCGAAGGGCGAGTACACCGTGCTCGACACCTGGCACGCGTCGGGCCTGCGCGGCACCGGCAGCAACGACGCCGCGGTGGATGACCTGTTCGTGCCGGAATACCGCACCATCGACGCGGCGAGTACGCGCCACGGCGCCGCACCCGGCAACGCGTTGAACACCGGCGCGGTCTACCGGCTGCCGCTCTTCGCCATGTTCTTCACCTGGGTCGGCGCGGCGGTGCTGGGCATCGCCGAGGCGGCGGTCGAGGGCTATGTCGAGGCCACCCGCACCCGCGCCGCGCACTATTCGGGCCAGCGGCTCGCCGAGCTCGGCACCATCCACGTCAAGATCGCCGAGGCCCGCGCCGCCGTGGCGACGGCGCGGCGCATCTACCTCGGCAACTGCGCCGAGGCGACGGCGATCGCCGAGGGAGGCGCGCTGCCGGATGCCGAGGCCCGCGCCCGCTACCGGGCCGAGGGCGCCTACGCCGCCAAGCTCTGCTGCCAGGCGGTGGACATGATCACCGCGGCGAGCGGCGGCGGCGGCGTCTACGACCGCAACCCCCTCTCCCGTGCCTTCCGCGACATCCACGCGGGCTCGGCCCACATCACCCAGACCTGGGACCCCAACGCGATCACCTACGGCCGCTTATCGCTCGGCCTGGAAACCGACAACCCGCTTCTCTAGCCCGGCGAAGAATCAGTGGCGCTTGAGCGCCGGGAAGCCGGGGTATTCCGAGGCGTGGTCGCCGGCGTGGTTCGCCATGCCGAGCTTGGTGAGGCAGCCCTTGGGCGCCGCAAAGCTCTCGATGCGCCGGTTGGGCTGCTCGCACCAGCGAAGATTGAAGGCGGCGTAGGTGGGGAAGAACGCCATGTCCGAGTACGGCAGGTTGTCGTGTATCCACCAGGCGAGGGCCTGCCAGGGCGTGCCCGCTTCGTAGCGCGGGATGAACCAGGGAATCACGATACAGGCGGTCGCCCCCATGTGGCCCTCGGCATCGCGGCGATCCCACACGTGGCGGGCATAGTTCCAGGTGGTCTCGCCGCAGTTGTAGCCTTTGTCCGACCGCTCGTGGCCGTAGGTGTTGACCTCGACGGAGCGGAAGGCGGAGCGGATCGAGACATGGCCGAAGGTGGCGTGCAGGGGCTCCAGCAGCTCCTCGCAGAGCCTAGTCCCGGCCGCGACGGCGAGATCGGGATCGTCCGGAATGTTGGGTATCCCGTGGAAGTTCGCGATCTCGCTATGGAGCATCTCGCGCATGAAGAAGTGCTCGGACAGCCGGACTCGGCCGAGCCTTTCGAGGGCCTTCATGGAGGCGGGCTTGCGCATGGGCTACTCCTTTTCGGGACGGGACCGCAGGCAGGATACGCAATCCGGAGCCGACCGTGACAGTACCCGTCTGCAGCGTTCTTCGGCGCGGGCATGTGCCGCGCGACCCGCTGGCGTTGCGGCACTCTTGCGACCGTGGAGCGATTTGGATAGGGTCCGCCGCGTGGCCGGCGCCGGGCGCCGCGCCCCTCGCGCGCTCGTAGCTCAGCTGGATAGAGCACCAGACTACGAATCTGGGGGTCGGGGGTTCGAATCCTCCCGAGCGCGCCAATCCTTCACGGGACTTACGGGATTATTCGCCGATTTCAGGGGTCCGATTTGCCACTTTAGTCACCCCCAATTCTCCCTTTTGGGCACTATTCGGCGATTGTGTTCCCGATTCCAGCCTCACCATCGATATCGGCGACCAACACGTCAGCGGCTCTGTCCTCGTTCGGCTTGGGCGTACTCTGCTGCACGACTGCCGCTCTGCACGTAAGATGCTTGATTCAAAGCCGGAACCTGCACCAAGTTCCGGCTTCGACGCCATACCCGAGACTCGAGGAGCGACACCGACGATGAGCCAGCCTGCCGAAATCTTCGGACGCGACCCGGTCGCGATCGTCGATACCCTGGTCCGTCGCGGGCGCGCGGCCATGGAGGCCTTCGCGGCCTCGGATCAGCCGCGGGTGGACGAGGCGGTGACCGCTTTGGGATATACTGCGGGTGCACGCACGGCTCGGCCGGGCTCGGCGCTATGCCAACCGTCGCGGTGGCAGCAGGTGCCGCTTGGCTTGCCGCACACACGGCCGTGTGGTGCTTGGCCGGACCCCTTGCTAAAGGGGCGAACAGCGCCCGCAGCATAATTTGCACGGGAACTCGGAATGCCCGAACGCAGATCACTGCGGAGCAAACAGTCCTCGCGAAGGATCACTTTGCGGGATGTTGCGCGCGAGGCTGGGGTCTCGGTCGCCACCGCATCGCGGGTCCTGAACAACTCACCATCCGTTTCACCGGAAACCCGCGAGGACGTGCTGCGAGTCTTCGCCAAGCTCGATTTCGCGCCCGACCCGCTCGCGCGTGCGCTCAACGCAGGCGGCACCAACACGGTTGGCGCGGTGATTCCCACCATTAATCACGCCATTTTTGCGGCGTTCCTGGAAGCGCTGGAGGCCAGACTGGACGCCAACGGCTATCGCCTGCTCATTGCCACGACGGGCATGGACCGCCGCGTGGAACTCGAGCGCGCCCGATCGTTGCTCGAAATGGGCGCGAGGGCACTGATCGTAACCGGGCTGGATCACGAACCCGAGCTCACCGGCCTGGCCAAACGGTTCGGAGCGCCCGTGGTCGCAACCTCGATCTACGAGGCCTCCGCCTCGATGCCGACCATCGGCTACGACAACGTCGAGCTCGGGCGCCAGGCCATGCAGCATCTGCTCGACCTCGGCCACAGGGATGTCGCCCTGGTCTCCGGGCCCACGGCGCAGAACGACCGAGCCCGTTTCAGGATTCGCGGCGCGGAATCCGTCGATGGCGTGCGTTCGCTGCGAATTATAGAGACGGAGCTGAGCGTCGGGGGCGGCGTCGTTGCCGCGAAGCAGGCTCTGGCGTGGGACCGTCGGCCGACGGCACTGCTTTGCGTCACCGATCTCGTCGCGCTCGGAGCGATGTTCGAGCTTCAGCGCAGCGGGCTCCAGCTGCCTCAAGACATGTCGGTCCTGGGGTTCGATCACATCTCGTGGTCCGAACACAGCTATCCGCGCTTGACCTGCATAAGCTTGCCCGTCGCCGCGATGGGCCAGGAGAGCGCGCAGGCGATCTGCGACTTTCTCACAGACGGCACGCCAATCCCCTCGGTTCGGTTGCAGGGTGAAATCAAGGTGCGCGGCTCTACCTGCCCACCACCGGACGTGTCCCAAACCTCGGGTGGGCCGGCATGAGCCGCGGGTAGCACGCGGGTTTTCCCGCCAGACGATCGGACAAAGCTACTCGCCCCCGAGCGTCGACTGCGGACATTGAGAATTCTTCGGCAATCCGAGCAGTTTGCTGCGGTCTATTGGGAGTTGCGCGAATGCCACTTCGGGATCAGGTCGGTCACGTCGTGACGGTAACCTCTGTGGCTGGTAGCCGGTGAACATTCCGGCGTCGGGGAATGCGCAGTTATGGGCATTCCTAACGTGAATGCGGGGATCCCCAGCGATAGGCACACCTATCGCGATCAACCGTCCTGGGGTCCACTAAGGGTGAAGCCCTCATAGCCCTTGGCTGCGATTTCATCACAAATACCGCGGTAAACGCCGACGCCGCCGACATAGGGATAAATGACGCGCGGCTTGCCCGGGATGTTCGCGCCGACATACCAGGTGTTGGACTGAAAGAAGAGCGTCTTGTCGGCCGCGTCATTGACGTGGTGCATCCACTCGTCTTCGGCCTCCACGGACGCCTCGATGCTGTCGAGTGCGTGCTCCCCCAGGTAGTCGATGCAGTCGGCGATCCATTCGATGTGTTGCTCGAGCGAGTTCATCATGTTGCTGAGCACCGAGGGGCTGCCGGGGCCCGTGACGGTAAAGAGGTTGGGGAAGCCCGCGACCGCGAGCCCCAGATAGGACCTCGGGCCATTCGACCATTTCTGCTTGAGCCGAATGCCGTCCCGGCCCCGAATGTCGATGTTGAAGAGCGCACCGGTCATGGCGTCGAAGCCCGTGGCGAACACGATGGCGTCGAGCTCGTACTCTTTGCCGCCGGCCTTGAGGCCGCTCGGTGTAATCTCTTCGATTGGCGTAGCCTTCACGTCCACCAGGCTGACATTGCTGCGGTTGAAGGTCTCGTAATAGTCAGTATCGACGCACATCCGCTTTGTGCCGAGCGGGTGATCCTTTGGACACAGCAGCTCCGCGACCTCGGGGTCGTCGACCCGCTGGCGGATCTTGTCGTGCACGAACTCTACGGCAAAATCGTTCGAAGCCTTATTGGTGATGAGGTCGTTGAAGGACTGCAGGAAATTGAAGGAGCCCTCCCGCCACCGCCGCTCGAACGTCCCCTCGCGTACTTCCGGCGAGACTTCGAGCGCCGAAGTTTCGGAGATCTCGAAGATATCGCCGACGCGCGTGCCGCGGGCGCGCTGTCGCAGCTCGGGATAGCGCGACTTCCACATCTGCACGTCGTCGTCGCTGAGCGGGCCGTTCCACGCCGGAATGCTGAAGTTCGGTGTACGCTGGAAGACCGTGAGGTGAGCCGCCTGCGCGGCAATCACCGGTATCGACTGAACACCGGACGAGCCCGTCCCAATCACGGCGACGCGCTTGCCTGTGAAGTCGATCTGCTCATGCGGCCAGAGGCCGGTGTGATACCAGTCGCCTTCGAAGCGTTCCAAGCCCTCGTAATCGGGGATGTGCGGGGTCGACATACAGCCCGTCGCCATGATGCAGAACCTGGCGGAGAGGCGCTCACCGCGGTTTGTGTCGACGATCCACCGGTTCGCGGCATCGTCGAACACCGCGCTCGTGACACGGGTCTCCAACTGTATGTCTCGTCTGAGGTCGAATCTGTCCAGAACGTGCTCTATGTAGCGCAGGATCTCCGGCTGTCTCGCGTAGCGCTCGGTCCACGTCCACTCTTGCTGGAGTTCGTCGGAGAACGAGTAGGAATAGGTCATGCTCTCCACGTCGCAGCGCGCACCGGGATAGCGGTTCCAGTACCAGGTGCCGCCGGCGCCGCCGCCCGCCTCGATCACCTGAGCGGAAAGTCCCAACTCGCGGCAGCGCTTCAGCATGTAGATGCCCGAGAAGCCGGCGCCAACGATGATGGCGTCGATGTTGGCCCGTTGCATCAGTCCGCCTCCTAAGCCGTCTCAAACGCTTCCCGGCGCGCCGCGCGAGCGGTCGCCTGGGCCTCAGCCTCGATATCATCGCTTGGATTGTCAACGGCGGCCGGACTATGTACCGGCGCGGCTGCATCTCAACCTAACCAGTGATACCGAATTAGAGGCTCAGTTCAGAAGGTCCAAACCCGGAAGTTATCCGCGAAATGCGGGCCCAAGAAAAGCCCGGCCGCAAAGAACGGCCGGGCCAATAATTCTCGGGCTGGCGACCGGGTGTCAGTCGTCGTAGTACCCCGAATCCTCCATGATGCGACGGCACCGCCTGTCCATCGCCTCCAGGGCGTCTTCGATATCCTTTTGATCGTTGACGTAATCGGCACCCTCCTCACCGAATGCCGAGACCAGCGGGATGGCTTCCGGCACCAGCATGAGATAGGGCGTTGCAACCTGGATCGCCTTCGCCAATCCCTTGAAGAAGTTCCGCTGATCGGCGTACTTGCTGAGAAGCGATACGCGCGATGGCTGACCGCCCGCTTCCACCATGGCTTCGCCGATGCGCGGATCGGTCATGTCGCCGGAGTTGATCCATTTGATCCACTCCCACGCCGCCTGGTGGTCGGCGCTCCACGGCGGGATGAACTGGCCGAGCCCGCCAGTCAGAGCCTTGTGGACACCTTCCGGATTGCTGCCGCGCGGCGGAACATCCCAGTGGAACTCCTCCGGGAATTTGCTGTACTCCGGTTTGTTCAGGACCGCGGTACCCCAGGTGTTCGGACCGAGGAGGGCACTGCCGTTCGCGAACGCCCGGTTCACTTCGTCCTCGGTCGCGTTGCTGGTGACCGGGTGCGCGTAGGCCTGCAGCCCCTTCATCGCCTTGAGGGCGAGATACCCGGCTTCGGTGTTGAACGTCGGGTTCCAATACCCCTTCTCCATCCGGTCGAACCACGAGCCGCCATGGGCTGCCAAGGCTGCCCAGAAGTTGAATCCGAACCAGGCACCGCGCTGTAGCGAAGCGCAGTAGGCGTACACCTCGTTGTCGGGGTCATGGACCTCCTTGGCGGCCTCGATCCACTCTTCGAATGTCTCCGGATACGAGATTCCATGCTTGTCGAGAACGTCCTTGCGATACGTCGCCAGAAGGGCATTGCCATCAGGTGTCAGGCCATAGAGTTCGCCGTCCTGCTCGGGCGGCACGCGATACAGCTTGGAGATCTCCCGCGGCACGTCGTTCAGGTAGTCTTCGAACCATGCCGGATCCTGATCGGCGAACGGCTGAAGCGGGGTAAGCGCCTCTTTTACGTACATGCTCGGCCATTGGCCGTAGTCGGTGTAGATCACGTTGAAGGTGTCGATCTGCGACTCCATCATCACGTTGATCTTCGGGAACGTTTCGCCGATGGGCTCGGCGACGAAGTTGACGTCGATGTTGGGATAGACCTGCTCGAACAGCGGAAGGGCCGCCCGCATCGAGCCTTCCCAACGCAGGCCCGACGATGTGTAGACGTTCACCGAACCGGACACGTCGGCGCGCACCTCTCTCGGTTTCCAGGTCGCGGCAAGTGCCGCCGCAGACGCCACCGCTCCCTGCATCACGTGGCGCCGGGTGATCCTGTAGCGCCGGGTCTCCTCTAGCGTCCGTTTGAGAACCTCGTCTGACTTGTCAGCCATGTCTCCTCTCCTTGGGGCGGTTGTGGTTCGTTTTTGGCCCACATTAAGACTAAGCGCACTAGCCCAAGGAAGCGTAAGTGCACCGAACAGAAAGCGTCAAGTCGCGCATCAGACGCTGAATCTTCTCGTGGTTCACGATCCAGCCGCGATGCCTGAGCGCCGCCTGTATGCGGCGCCTCGTCGTTCTCGAGGTGGGTCTTGAACGTCACCGGGTTCGCGGTCTCCCGGCGCGCGACCA
The DNA here is from genome assembly GCA_965220745.1 of Alphaproteobacteria bacterium. GTDB lineage: Bacteria > Pseudomonadota > Alphaproteobacteria > UBA828 > UBA828 > WTGU01. The sequence goes on from CBDCQT010000010.1 coordinate 529,661, forward strand.
TCTGCGCGACGGCGGCATAGATGCCGCGATGGACCGGCAAGATGTAGTGTTCCGTTTCCAGGAAGTTGGCAACCGGATGGATGGCTTCGTCGTTGACGAGAGGCGCCTGCTCAGCCGCCAGGTCGTTCGGCGGCAGACGTTAGCGGCCGGCGCGATGTGGGACGGAATTCCTCAGCGAAGAATGTGCCAGTGGCCGCCCCTGCCCCGGCAGGCAACGACCGGCCGTGCACCGTGTTCGAGGACGCGACAATCCCGATGCGTGTTGTGGCCGTACACGGGGCGGTGGTGGTGGCGGTTCCGATCGCGCGGTCTCGGTTGCACCAGGACCGGGGGGTGCGCGTGGGGCCGCTTCCATCCGCGGTGATAGCCGTGGTGGTGGTGGCCATGACGGTGCCGCCGGGGATGCACGTACCAGTGCTGCCGATGGCCCCTGCGGTCGTGCCACCAGCGCTGATGATGCATCGGGCGCTGATACACCCATGAATGCTGACGATGACCCACGCGGTGATCAAAGTACAGGCCGCCCGACACCGTGCTGGTGCCGACCCTGGTCACGTGGCCGGGCTCTTGGTCCATCGCCAAGCCGATCAAGCCGCCGATGACAGCACCCATCAGCGCGGCATCCCACACATGCGTGTGGTCGGCCCGGGCGGACGTCGACGCCATGGTGGAGGCGAGCGCGATGGCAGCCGCGAACGTGATCCCGCCGACAATGCCGTGTCTCCAGCTTCGCTTCATCATCATTCTCCGCTCTCAAGCGTCGGCTTGTCTCAAGCGCTGGCAACCTCATCCATCGAGAATATTAGGCGAGTCGCCAACCCTATCGTCCGGTGAGCGGAGTTTTCGATCAACCAATAAGCGACATCTGCGCGGTAAAGAATTGTAAAGAAATGTGTCTCCGGACGGAACGCCTGCGGGCCAAGTCAGCGGTTCCACCAGGGCGTGTCGGAGAACGGCCGCAGATCGATCTCGTGGGTCCACGCGGAGCGGTGCTGCTGGGCAAGCTGGAAGTAGGTGTCGGCGATCTCGGCGGGCAGCAGCAGGCCGTCCTGCTCCAGTCCGCGCTCTTCTCGAAGCTTCTGGAACGCCTCCTCGCCGAGCATCCTGCCCAGGGTATCGGGCGCATCGACCATGCCGTCGATGATGATGTGCGCGACGTGAATGCCCTTGGGGCTGAACTCCGCATTGAGACTCTGGCACAGCATGCGCCGCCCGCCCATGGCGGCCGCATGGGAGTGCTGGCCCTTGTTGCCGCGCATCGCTGCGGTCGACGAGGTGACGAGGATGGTGCCGCTGCCGCGCTGCTCCATCAGCGGACAGACGGCGGACGCCAACCGAAACAGGCCGAAGGTCCCCAGCCGCCAGCCCAGCTCGAAGACCTTGTAGCTGGTCTCCGCCAGCGACCGATCGCCGATCTGTGCGCCCAGGTTGTAGACCGCCACCTCGATCGGGCCGATGTCCGCTTCGACCGCGGCGATCCGGTCCTCAATGGTCTCGGGGGCCACGGCGTTGAGCAGGAAGCCGGATGCGGCACCGCCATCCTCGGCAATGCGGGCGACCGAGCGGCTCAGCCCTTCTTCGTCCGACCGCCGGCAGAGCACCGCATGGTAGCCCGCGCGGGTGAAGCGGCTTCCCACATGGCTGCCGATGCCCGCGCCGGCACCGATGACAAGACAGACACGTTGCATCGATTCCTTGCTCCATGAGGTTGGTCGGCTGGCGAAGCGCCGCCGCACCATTACAGTCTATACTCGGACGCGCCAGCCCAACGCATTCGCAGGTTGCCATGTCCGTCGTCCCCGTCGCCCGCGGTCATCACTACGTCGTCAGCACGGGCCATGAGCTCGCGACGCTCGCCGCGTTCGAAGCGCTTGAGAACGGCGGCAACGCCATCGACGCGGGCGTCGCCGCGATCCTGACCCTCGGCGTGGTCTACAGCGACCAGGTGAGCGTGGCGGGGGTCGCGCCGATGATCGTCCGGCTCGCGGAGACCGGCGAGATCGTCACCATCGCGGGCGTCGGCGGCTGGCCGCAGGCACTCGACCCCGACGCCTTCATCGCACGCCACGGGGGTGCGATCCCGCTCGGGGTCCGGCGCACAGTGGTGCCGGCCGCTCCCGATGCCTGCCTCCAGGCGCTGGAGCGCTGGGGCAGGATGACCTTTCGCGACGTGGCGGCGCGCGCGGTGCGCTATGCCCGCGAGGGATTCCCGCGCCACCCGGTCATGCTGGACTACGTGCGCAAGCACGCCGACGAGTTCCGTAATTGGCCGGAGAACGTCGCGATCTGGATGCCAGGCGGCGAGGTGCCGGCACCGGGCGACCGGCTGGTCCAGGCCGATCTCGGCCGCACGCTGCAGTTCCTTTGCGACGAGGAACGTGCGGCCGGCAACGATCGCATGGCGGGCCTCGCGGCGGTGCGGCGCGCGTTCTACCAGGGCGACATCGCGAGCCAGATCCTCGCGCACCAGCGGGAGCACGACGGGCTGCTCGCGGCGGAGGATCTGGAGGAGTTCCGCTGCCAGATCGTGCCTTCGGTCTCGCGGCGCTTCCGCTTCAACGGCGAGGAGGTCGAGGTGCATACCTGCGACGCCTGGTGCCAGGGGCCGTTCCTGCTGGAAGCGCTCGCCATCGCCGAGGCGGCGGGCGGCGGGACGCTGGAGCACGGCTCGGACGCGTACCTCCATGCGGTCGCGGAGAGCCTGAAGCTCACCTTCGCCGACCGGGAGGCCTATCTCGGCGACCCGGACTTCGTGGACGTCCCGCTCGATGCGCTCATCGGCTCCGCCTACGCGGCCGAGCGGAGCAAGGCGATCGATCCCGACAAGGCGGCGCCGAGCATGCCGCGCCCCGGCCGGATTCCCGGCTACGAGCCATACGCTGCGCCGGCTGCCGCGTGCGGCGCGCCAACCGGGCCCTCGCCCGACACGTCGATCGTCTGCGTCATCGACGGCGAGGGGAACGCGCTCTGCTCGACACCGTCCGACACGAGCTGGGATACGCCTGTGGTGCCGGGAACCGGGCTCGCGGTGTCCTCGCGGGGCGCGCAATCGTGGGCCGTGCGGGGCCATCCCTCCTGCATCGCGCCGGGCAAGCGGCCGCGACTCACCCCCAATCCCTGCTTCGCGTTCTCGCCCGGCCGCTGGATCATGCCGTTCGGAACGCCGGGCGGCGACACGCAGATCCAGGCCAACCTGCAAACGCTCTTGGGCCATCTGGCCTTCGGCATGGAACTGCAGGACGCGGTGGAGGCCCCGCGCCTGGTCACATACAGCCATCCCGATTCCTTCGCGCCCCACGCCGCGCATCCCGGCCGCGTCACCCTGGAAGGGCGCATCGACGAAGCCACCAGCGACCGGCTCGCCGCGCGCGGGCACGAGATCGAGCTGCTGGACGACTGGTCGCACTGGACAGGCGGCGTCTGCGCGGTGCGCAAGGACCTTGAGACGGGCGAGATCGAGGGCGCCGCCGACCCCCGGCGCATGAGCCGCGCGCTGGGCTGGTAGTCAGAGGATCCTCTGGCCCTCCTCGATCGGGAGGTCGTTGGCGGAGAGATCGAGCACGCTCTGCAACCCGTCGGGGTCGAACTCCCAGTGCTCGTTGCCGAATGTCCGGTACCACTGGCCGGTGTCACGGTGGCGCCATTCGCTGACGAAGCGCACCGAAATGCGGTTCGCCGTGAAGCTCCAGAGCTCCTTCCTGAGCCTGTAATGCTGCTGGATCGGCCAGCGCGCAAGCAGGAACGGCACGATGTTCTCCCGCCCTTCGACGAACGCGTCGCGATAGCGCCAGCGCGTGTCCGGCGTGCAGGTGAGCGGGATTTCGTCGGCGACCCCGCGGTTCCAGGCGTCCTCGAAGGCCTGGACGACGGCGCGGGCGGCGGCCTCGCCAAAGGGCGGCGCGATGGGGCCGGCGCTCACAGCGGTCTCTCCGTCCGGCGCCTATTCGGTCGGCAGCCGGAAGCCCATGTCGCGCTTGCCGCTCACGTCGTAGATCTCCGCCGAGTAATGGGTGATGTCGCCGCGGATGTTGGCCGCGCTGAGCGCCGCAACCAGCGTGTCCATGTAGGGATGGGTGAAGTGCGCATCGAGCGCCGCCTGATCGTCCCAGACCTCGAAGATGATGGCCCGGTTGGGCGCGGTGACATCGATGGCCCAGTCGTAGATCTGGGCGCCGGGCTCCTTGCGCGAGTTCTCGATGGCATCGACGACCGCGGCCTTGATGCGGTCGAACCCGCCAGGCACGAACTCGAAAACGACGGCGACGATCAGCATGGAGTGCTCTCCCTCAACTCTGTTTCGTCGGTCATTGTCGCACATCCATGAGCGAGCCGTCCGTCGGCCTTGCGTCGCGGGCGCGGGCGGCGCAGATATCCGGCCAGCCATGCTGACCCTGCAGAACATCGCCTACCGGGTCGAGGGACGCCTGCTCTTCGAGGGCGTGACCGCGCAGATCGGCGCCCGTCAGAGGCTCGGGCTGGTGGGGCGTAACGGCTGCGGCAAGACGACCCTTCTCCGCCTCGTCGCGCGCCGGCTCGAGCCCGACGAGGGCACGATCCTGCGCACGCGCGGGCTTTCCGTCCGGCTGGTCGATCAGGAGGTGCCGGGCGGGCCGGAGACGCCGCGCGCCGCCGTGCTCGCAGCGCACGAGGAACGCGCGACCCTGATCGCTGAGACGGAGAGCGCCGAGGGCGCGCGCCGCGCCGAGATCGAGGCCCGGCTCGCGGAGATCGGCGCGCACGCGGCCCCGGCGCGGGCTGCCCGCCTGCTCGCCGGCCTCGGCATCGACGAGGCGATGCAACAGGTGCCGCTCGCGGATCTCTCCGGCGGCTGGCGCATGCGGGTCGCGCTCGCCGCCGCGCTCTTCGTTGAGCCCGACCTGCTGCTGCTGGACGAGCCGACCAACCACCTCGATCTCGAGGCGGCCGCGTGGCTGGAGGCCCACCTGAAGCGCTACCCGCGTGCGCTGGTCGTGGTAAGCCATGACCGCACCCTGCTCGATGCGGTGCCCGACGGGATCCTCCACATGGCGGGCGGGGGGCTGACCCACTACCCCGGCAACTATACGCGCTTCGCGAAGACCTATGCCGAGTCCCTCGCCACGGCGCGCGCCCAGCAGGCCCGTATCGACGCCAAGCGGCGCCACCTCCAGGGCTTCGTCGACCGCTTTCGCTACAAGGCGAGCAAGGCGCGGCAGGCGCAAAGTCGCCTCAAGGCCCTCGCGAAGCTCGCCGACGTGCCGATGGTGATCGACGAGCGGACGCCGGACCTGACCTTCCCCGAGCCCACAGCGCTGGCGCCGCCGCTGATGAGCCTCGCGGGCGTGGCGGTCGGCTACGAGCCGAGCCGTCCCGTGCTGCGCGGGGTCAGCCTGCGCATCGACCCCGACGAGCGGGTGGCGCTGCTCGGCGCGAACGGCAACGGCAAGTCCACCTTCGCCAAGCTGCTGGCCGACATGCTTGCGCCGGAGCGGGGCACGGTGACGCGGGCGCCGAGCCTCGCGGTCGGCTACTTCGCGCAGCACCAGATCGACACGCTGGAGCCCGAGGGCACGGCGTTCGGCCACCTCGCGCGCCTCATGCCCGACGCCGCGCCCCACCGCGTCCGCGCGCGCCTCGGCGCCTTCGGCTTCGGCGGGGAGAAGGCGGATGTGGAAGTCGCCGCGCTCTCGGGCGGAGAGAAGGCGCGGCTCAACCTCGCGCTAATCTCGCGCCGCTCGCCGCAGCTGCTGGTGCTGGACGAGCCGACCAACCATCTCGACATTCAGAGCCGGCACGCGCTGGTGGAAGCGCTGGAGGCTTACGACGGCGCGGTCGTGCTGATCACCCACGACATGCACCTGGTCCAGCTCGTGGCCGACCGACTGTGGCTGGTGCAAGACGGCACGGTCCAGGCCTACGACGGCGACCTCGCCGACTACCGCGCCGAGATCCTCGGCAGCGAAGGGAAGCGGGCGGATGGCAACGGCCGCGAGAGCCGCCCGCCGCCCGCGCGCAAGGCCGTGCGTCAGGCCGCGGCCGCAGTCCGCGCCAGGCAGAAACCCCTCAAGGATGCCGTGGCGGCGGCGGAGCAGCGGATCGCCCAGGCGCAGGAGGCGCAGCGCTCCCTCCAGGCCGCGCTTGCCTCGGCCGCCCAGAAGAACGACGCTGCGCGGATCGCCGCCCTGGGCAAGGAGCTGGCGGCGGCGAAGCGGGCCGAGGCGGCGGCCGAGGGCGATTGGCTCGCCGCCGCCGAGGCACTCGAACGTGCGGAGCCGAGCTAAGGGGCCGATGCCTCTCCGGCGGCGCGGCGGGCGCGGTTGGCTTGCGCCGCGGCGACGAGGTCGTCCTCGCTCGCGTTAGCCCAGTAACAGGCGCTGATCCGGCCGTCACCCCGGCTCTCCAGGTCGGGCTCCTCCGTCGTGCAACGCTCAAACGCGAGCGGGCAGCGCGAGCTGAAGCTGCATCCCGGCGGAATGCCGATGGGGCTCGGCGGCTCGCCCTCCAGCAGGTTTTCCTCGGCGTCGTAGCGGCGCTCCTCGATGGTGGGCACCGCGCTCAGGAGCGCCTTGGTGTAAGGATGGCCGGGGTTGAAGAAGACCGTGTGGTTGTCGGCGAGCTCGACGATCTTGCCGAGATACATCACCGCGATCCGGGTGCAGGCGCGTCGCACCATGGCGAGATCGTGGGAGATGAAGATGTAGGTGAAGCCGTGCTCGGCCTGGAGCTTGTCGAAGATCTCCAGCAGGCGCGATTGCTCCACCTGGTCGAGCGCGGACAGCGTCTCGTCCAGGATCAGCAGGCGAGGCTCCAGCACCAGCGCGCGGGCGAGGTTGATCCGCTGGCGCTGGCCGGCGCTCAGCCCGATCTGCAGATGGTCGTAGATATCGGCAGGCAGGCCGACCTCGCTCATCACTTCCAGCACGCGGTTCCGCATCGCGCGGCGCCCCATGCCGCCGTGGATCAGCAGCGGTTCCAGGATGGTGCGGCCCACTGGCATGTGCGGCGGCATGGCGTTGTAGGGGTCCTGAAGCAGGAGCTGGAAGCGGTGCCGGAGCCCGAGCAGCCGGCGCCGGTTCATCTTGGCGACGCTCTCGCCCTCGAAGTTGATCGAGCCCTTGTCCGGTGCCTCGATCCAGCTCAGCAGGCGAGACAGCGTCGACTTGCCGCAGCCGGACTCGCCGACGATGCCGAAATTCTCGCCCGCCTTCACGTTAAATGTGACGCCGCGGACTGCCTCGACGTCGTTGTGGCCGAAGAATCTGGTCGGGTCGTTAACCCGGTAGGTCTTGTAGACGTCGTCCACCTCCAGCAGCGCGGCCTCGCCCTCGGTCTTGGGCTGGGCGCGCTCCTCCACCGCCCAGATGCGCGGGATACGCTCCAGCAGCCGCTTGGAGTAATCGTGCTCGGGTCGGCTGACGATGGCCTCCGGCGTCGAGCGCTCAATGATTCGCCCTTCCTGGAGGACGATGATGTCGTCCGCGATCTCGCGCACGATAGCGAGCGATGACGAGATGAAGATGATCGCCGTGTCCAGTTGGTCGCGCAGGTCGTGCATCAGGCGGATGATCTGCGCCGCGACGGTGACGTCGAGCTGCTGGGTGACGTTGTCGGCGATGAGGAAGGTGGGGTTGCTGACCAGCGCATCGACAATCAGCGCGCGTTGCATCATGCCGCCGGAATACTGGAAGGGGAACTCGTCGAAGCGGCGCTCGGGGCGCGGCATGCGCACCGCGCTCAGCACCTCCAGCGCGCGCTCGCGCGCGGCCTGCTTGGACATGTCGGGCTGGACCGCGCGCAGCTTTTCAACGATCTGATGGCCGACGGGGATGGTCGGATCCAAGGCGCTGCCGGGGTCTGAGCCGATATAGCCGATCTCGCGACCGCGCAGCGCCTGCATCTCGGCCGCGGGGATGGTGAGCAGGTCCCGCCCGTGATAGCCGACGCTGCCGGCAGTGATCTCGAGCGGCTCGGTGATCGCATTGCAGAGCACGCGGCTCAGCACGGTCTTGCCCGAGCCGCTTTCGCCGATGATGCCGAGCACCTGACGCTCGCGCAGCTGGAAGCTCACGTCGCGCAGGATCGGCTCGCTCACGCCGCGGCGGACGAGGTCGACCGAAATGCCCTGCGCGTCGAGGAGCGGCGGCGCCGACATGGGCTAGACGATCCCCTTGAAGAGCTTGTTACGGGCGCGCTCCAGCGAGGCGCCCATCAGGTTGATGCTGATGAGCGTGAGGATGAGGAAGACCCCGGGCATCGTCGGGATCCACCAGCTGTTCACCAGGTACTTGTAGCCGTCGGCGATGATGTTGCCGAAGGTCGGCGTCGGCGGCTGAATACCGATTCCGAGGAAGCCGAACAGCGCCTCGAAGATCATCATGCGGGCGATGTCGAGCACAGCGACGAAGGCAATGGGCGGCAGGATGTTGGGCGAGATCATCAGCGCGGCGATCCTGAGGTCGCTCGCGCCCAGAATCTTCGCCCCCCTGACGTATTCGCGCTCGCGCTCGGCGAGCGCGATGCTTCGCACCACGCGGGCATAGATCGGCCAGCCCGCCAGCACCAGCACGGCGGTCACCGTGAAGGGGTTGGGCCGGCTCACGCTCAGGATCGTGATCGCCAGCACGATCACCGGGATCGAGAGCTGCGCGTCGGTGATGCGCATCAGGACGATGTCGACCCAGCGGCCCCAGTAGCCGGAAATCACGCCGAGCGCGCAGCCGATGACGAACATGATCGCGACGGCGGCCGCGGCGATGCCGAGCCCGTTGCGGAGACCCACCAGCGAGCGGACGAAGAGGTCGCGGCCCAGCTGGTCGGTGCCGGCGAGATGAGCCCAGGTGCCGCCCTCCAGGAAGATGGGCGGCAGGAAGCGCTCGCGCACGCTGATCTTCATGGGATCGTAGGGCGAGAGCTCCGGCCAGATGATCGCAGCACCCACGAGCACGACGAAGACGCCGAGCCCGATCTTGAAGCTCGTCATCTCCCAGGCGAGGCGGAACATCCGCCGGGTGACGGATTCGCCCCGCCCTCGCTTTGTGCCGGTCGTGCCCGTCTCGGCGGCCATCAGAACTTGAGCCTGCGGTCGATGAAGGTGGACGCGAGGTCCACCATGATGTTGGCGAGCACGAGAATGCTCGCCGCCAGGATGGCGACGCCCTGAATCACCGGGAAGTCACGCTGCAGCACCGCCTGCACGGTGGACCGCCCGACACCGGGATAGTCGAACACGAACTCGGTGACGAAGACGCCGCCGAGCAGCAGGCCGCCGATCTGCACGCCGAAGAGGTTCAGCATGGGAATCGACGAGTTGCGCAGCACATGGCGCACGATGATCTGCCGCCAGGGCAGCCCGCGCACGATGCCGCCGGAGACGTAGCCCGCCTGCAGCGCCTGGGCGATCGACATCGAAAGCCCGCGGATGATGATGGGTGCCAGCTCCACCGCCAGCACGATGGCCGGCAGGATGACGTAGCCGAAGCCCTTGTAGCCGATGGAGGGCAGCAGGCCCGCGCGCGCCGTGATCAGCAGGATCAGCACCAGGGCTAACCAGAAGTTTGGCAGCGATATGAAGACCGAACCTATAAAGAATGCTAATCGGTCTTGCCACTTCTCCTGATTGAGGCCGGCCGCAATTCCAAGCGGCACCGCCATCAAGAGCGTAAACAGCAAGCCCATGCCCGCCAGCATCAGCGTGTACGGCAGACCGTCGGCGATGACCTTGAGCACGCCGGCGCGGGTCATCTTGGCCTCGCGCTGCTCGGTGGCGGTGTCCTGCCCCTTGCCGCCGACGACGTTCTGCGCCGTGAGCGCGATGCCGGTCTCGCCGATGAAGTAGGATTCGCCGAAGTCGCCCTGCACCGCCTTGGCGATGTAGCGGACGAACTGCTCGGGGATCGAATCGCGCAGGCCCAGCTCCTGCGCGCGGGCCTCGACCACCGCCTGGGTGGTGGCGGGCCCCAGCATGATCCGCACGGGATCGCCCGGAATGACCCGCAGCAACGTGAAGATCAGGAACGTCACCAGCAGCACGATGACCACGCCCTGCGCAAGGCGGCGGATCAGGAACGTGAGGACGAATGCCATGCTGGGACCGTGCTACGCGGCGGGATGAAGAGAGGCGGGGGCTCCGCCTGCCCGGAGCCCCCGCAAAGGATCGGTCAAGACGTGAGCGTCGCTTTGACCTTGTCCACCGGCCCGTTGGGCAGAAAGTAGATCCCCTCGATAGCCGGATGGTGGGCGTGGATCAACACCGAGGTGAAGAGCCCGAAGCTCGGCAGATGGTCGGCCAGCGCCGGCATCAGCTCGTTCTGGATCGACGCGCGCCGCGCGTCCACGTCGGTGATCGTCTGCTGCTTCTCGATCGCCGCATCCACGGTGTCGCTGCCGCAGTTGGTCAGGATCAGGCCGTCCGAATGCCACATGGGCCTGAGCACCAGGTTGGGCTCGGGCGATCCGGTCATCCAGCCGGTATCGGCAAGCTGAGGCGCGGTCTCGTCGCGGACGAACACGCGCTCGATCCAGGAGGCGACCTCCATCACCGTGAACTCTACCGGGAAGCCCTGCTCCTGCAGCAGCGCGGTGATGACCTCGCCGTACTCCTTGGTCTTCGGATAGAAGCCTTGCGAGGTCAGGTACTCGATCGGCGGCAGGCCGTCGCCGCCGGGGTAGCCGGCCTCGGCCAGAAGCTCCTGACAGCGCTCTGGGTTGTATTCCGGCGAGTTCGGGATGGTGTCGGTGTAGCCGAACTTCGCCGAGGAGAGCTGCCCCACCGTCGGGTGCCCGGCCGGCCCCATCAGCTCGAGGATGAGGTCGCGGTCGATGGCGTGGGCCGCCGCGTGGCGCAGGCGCACGTCGTCGAACGGCGGCTCGTAGCAGCGGAAATGGAGGTACTTGTTCTCGGTCGAGACCGTGCGCGAGGTCGTGACGTCCTCCTCCAGCAGGGTCTCGTACTGCTCGGGCTCGACCCGCTCGATGATGTCGAGCTCGCCACTTATCAGGCTCACGAGGCGCGTGCTGGCGTCGGGCACGAACTGGTAGACGACCTCCTCGATCTCGGGCGTGCCGAGAATGTAGTCGGGGTTGGCGTTGAGGATTGTCGTCGGCCCGTCACGGCTGATGAACTTGTACGAGCCCGAGCCGTTGGGGAACTCGTCGATGGCCTTGGTCTCGATATCGTCCTTGGACAGGATCGGCAGGAAGCCAGCGAGGAACCAGAACAGAGAGCCCGGATAGGAGCCGCCTTCGCCGCGCACCCGGCAGGTGTAGTCGTCGACCACCTGCACCTCGGCCTGGCCGGGGTACCAGGTGCCGGACGGCCGCTCGGGGTTGGACGCGTACTCGAAGGTCGCCTTCACGTCGTGCGCGGTGAAGGGCTGGCCGCGGTGGAACTTGATGTCCTTGCGCAGCGTGTATTCGAGCCAGCCGTCCTCGACGACGTTCTGGCTCGTCGCCATCTCGTACACGATCTCGTCGGGCTGGGCCTGCGACATCGGCGTGCGGATGAGCTGGCCGAACACGTCGTAGTCGAAATAGATCTGAGCCAGGATGGTGTGGCTGCTGGGGTCCCAACTCGACGTGAAGGGCTCCGTCTGCCCCCACACGACGCTCTTCTTCCCTTGGCCGAGCGCCTTCTTGAAGAAGGGCGCCTGGCCGCCGAACGCGGCGATCGTGCCCGCTGCGGCGGTACCCTTCAGAAAATTGCGCCGTGTGGTCTTGGTCATCTGTATCTCCCCTCTGCGTCGTGCGGGTTCTTGTCGATAAGGGATGCTAATACAGCCTTGGCGGAAGTGTACAGCCCGACTATCGCCCTTGGTTGCCGGGCGCTTCCCGGCGGCGATAGGATGGCCCGGAGGCCGGCAGGAGACTGAAATGGTGGTGGCGGAGGCACGTGCGAAGGCAGCGGTGACGCGGGACGATCTCGCCGCCCGTCTGGCCGTACACCCGCGCATCCGGCTCGCACACCTGCCGACGCCGCTCGACCCCTGCCCGAGGCTCGCCGAGGCGATCGGCGCGCGCGCCCTCTACATCAAGCGGGACGACCTCACAGGATTGGCGTTCGGCGGCAACAAGACGCGCCACCTGGAGTTCACCTTCGCCGAGATCCTGAAATCGGGCGCGGACACGGTGGTGGCGGGCGCCTATACGCAGTCCAACTGGTGCCGGCAGATCACCGCGGCCGCGTGCAAGCACGGCCTCGCGGTCTCTCTGGTGCTGATCCACGGCGTCAAGGGGCCGAGGGTGCAGGGCAATCTGCTGCTCGACCGCCTGATGGGCGCGGACGTGACCGTGGTCGACATCGACAGCATGGAGAAGATCCAGCCGTTGCTGGACGAGAAGGCCCGCGCGCTAGAGGCGGCCGGCCGAAAGCCCTTCGTGATCGCGCCCTTCGCCCTCGACCAGCAGGTGCTGGCGGCGCTCGGCTACGTCGGCACGGCCATCGAGCTCGACGCCCAGTTCGAGGAGGCCGCGATCGACCCCACCCAGGTCTTCATCTGCGGCGCCAACAACACCCCGGCGGGCCTCGTCACGGGCCTGCGCGCGCTGGGCCGCCGGGCCCGCGTAGCGGCGATCAGCCCCATCCGCTGGGAAGAGCCGAGGGAACTCGACATCGCGCGGGTCGCCACGGCGACGGCGCGCGCACTCGATCTCAACCTCGCGATCGACCCCGCCGACTTCGTCACCGACGAAGACCATATCGGCGAGGACTACGGCGTGCTCTCGCCGGAGGCGCGCGCGGCCATCGGGCTGGTGGCCGAGACCGAGGGCATCTTCCTCGACCCCGTCTATTCCGGCAAAGCCATGGCCGGGCTGATCGATCATGTGAAGCGCGGCGCGGTCGGCGCGGACGAGACGGTGGTCTTCGTCCACACCGGCGGCATGCCGGCACTCTTCGCCTACGCCGAGGATCTGATCGATGACGGCTAAGGCAAGGCCGCTGGAGCGCGCGCCCGCGATTGCCGATGACGAGGCTCTGCGACAGCGGATCGCGGCGCTGGAGCAGGCGCTTGCCGAGGCCCGGCGCGACCGCGACGCAGGTCGCACGTCGCGGGGCCGGTTCCGCTCCCTCTTCGAGATGAGCCGGGACGGGATCGTGTTCGTCGATCTCGAAGGCCACATCGAGGAGATGAACCAGGCCTATCTCGATCTCGTCGGCTACGACCGGGATGAGATCTCCACGCACACCTATCAGGACCTCACGCCCGAGAAGTGGCGCGCCGGCGAAGCGGAGATCATCGAGACGCAGGTGATGCGGCGCGGCTTCTCGGACGAGTACGAGAAGGAGTACGTGCGCAAGGACGGCTCGATTGCGCCGATCAGCCTGCGCACCATCCTGGTACGTGACCTGGACGGCCGGCCGGTCCGCTTCATGGGCATCGTCCGCGACATCACGGAGCTGAAGGAGAAGGAGGAGGCACTCAGGGCGTCCGAAAAGCGCTACCGCAGCCTCTTCGACCTGAGCCACGACGGCGTGGTCTTCGTCGGCCTCGACGGCCCCGTCGAAGAGGCGAACGACGCCTACCTCGATATGCTGGGCTATGAGCTCGACGAACTCATCGGCGTGACCTATCAACAGCTCACACCGACCCGCTGGGCGGCGATGGAGGCCGAGATCGTCGACAAGCAGCTCATGTCGCGCGGCTACACCGACGAATACGAGAAGGAGTACATCCGCAAGAACGGGTCGGTCTTCCCCATCGCCGTCCGCTCTATCCTGGTGCGCGACGAGGCGGGCACGCCGGTGCGGATCATGGGGATCGTGCGCGACATCACCGAGCAGAAGCAGGCCAAGGAAGCGCTGGAGCGCCACGCGCGCGACCTCGCCCGCTCCAACGAGGAGCTTGAGCAGTTCGCCTACGTCGCCTCCCACGACCTGCAAGAGCCGTTGCGCAAGATCAGGGCCTTCGGCGCCCTGCTCGCGGAGGAGAAGCGGGAGAGCGTGGACGAGGAAGGGCGCCAATACATCGACTTCATGACCGACGCGGCGGCCCGGATGCAGACTCTGGTCAGCGACATTCTGGCTCTCTCCCGGGTCACCACGGCGGCGCAGCCCTTCGAGGACTTGCTTCTGAACGACGTGTTCGACACCGTGCTATCGGACCTTTCCGTGTCCATCGAGGAGGCAGACGGCCAAGTGGACGTTGCCGAGGCGCCGACGATCGAGGCGGACCGCACCCAGATGGATCAACTCTTCCGCAACCTCATCGGCAATGCGCTCAAGTTCCGCAAGCCGGGCGTCGCGCCGCGAGTCACGGTGCGGATGGCGGCCGAGGCGGAGCCTCTCGCCGCGACTCCAGGGCCCGCGCACACCGTCGTCGTGTCGGACAACGGCATCGGCTTCGAACCGTCGCAGGGCAGCAAGCTGTTCCAGCCCTTCAAGCGGTTGCACGCGCGCCACCAGTACGAGGGCGCCGGTATCGGTCTTGCGATTTGCGAAAAGATCGTCCTGCGCCATCATGGCCAGATCACCGCAACCGGCACGCCGGGCGAGGGCGCCACCTTCACGGTGACTCTGCCCCGCCGGCAGCCCCGGTAAGCGCACGATGACCACCGCGTCGAATACCAAACCGGTCCTGATCCTGATGGCGGATGACGACCCCGAGGATTGCCTGCTGACCAAGAAGACGCTGCAGAAGGCACGGCTCGGCAACGAGTTGCGCTTCGTGCAGGACGGCCAGGAGCTGCTGGACTACCTCGGGCGGAGCGGCAAGTTCTCCGATCCCGGCTCCTCGCCCCGCCCCGACCTGATCCTGCTCGACCTCAACATGCCCAACATGGCGGGGCTCGACTCGCTCTGGGAGATCAACCTCAGGCCGGCGCTGAGAAAGATACCGATCGTCATCCTCACGGCCTCCGAGGCCAGCCTGGACATCTCCGACAGCTACAATCTCGGCGCTTACGCCTATCTGGTGAAGCCGGTGACCTTCGCCAAGCTGCACGACGCCGTGCTGCGGCTGAAAAGCTGCAGCTATGAGCTCGCGGTTCCGTCCGGCTCTGGCGACGCGGTGCGGCCTGCAGTCATCGTCATGGCGGACGACGACCCGGAGGATTGCCTGGAGGCGACGAAGACGCTGCAGGCTGCGGGCCTGGGCAACGCGCTCACTTACGTGACCAACGGCGCCGCGCTCTTGGACCATTTACAGGGGCGGCATGTCCACGGCGACGGCACGCCCGCGCCAAGGCCGGATCTCGTCATTCTCGACCCCGGCCTGCAGCAGACGGAAGGGCGCCATGCGCTCGCCGAGATCGCCGCCACGCCGGCGCTCCGCGATCTGCCGGTGATCCTGCTGGGCGGATCCAGGGACGACCGCGCCGACCTGCCTTGGGCGGGGCCGGCGGAGCCGGTCTTCATCGAGACGCCGATCGATTTCATCGCCTTCGCCGGCGCGGTCGCGGCCTTTCCGTCGCTCGCGCTGCGACTCGTGACCAAAGCCGAGGGGCCGGCCGGCACAGCCGGCGCCGCGTAGACGGCGGGAGGGGAGGATGGTGAGAGCCGACACAAGCGAGCGCACCGTCCTCCTCATGGCGGACGACGACCCCGCCGATTGCCTTCTTACCGAGAAGGCGCTGCGCCGGGCGGACATTACCTGCCCGCTCTACGTCGTCCACGACGGCGCCGAGCTTCTGGACTACCTCAAGCGCCAGGGCGACTACGCCGACCCGGAAGCCGCACCGAGGCCGAGCTTGATCCTGCTCGACCTCAACATGCCAAAGGTCAACGGCACCGAGGTGCTGGAGCAACTGCGCGACGAGCCGGAGCTCTGCCGCATCCCCGTGGTGGTGCTCACGACCTCCGACGAGGAGCGGGACATCGCGGCGAGCTACGCGCTCGGCGCCAACGCCTACATGGTCAAGCCCTCGGCCTTCGATGACATGGTCTCGGTGGCCGAGGTCGTGAAGGCCCACTGGCTGGAGACGGTGCGCCTACCGCCCTGAGCGCCCCTGTCACGCCCCGCCAAGTGCGGCCGACGCGCCGGCCGTCTCGCCCTCGTGAACCAGATGCGTCGCCTGTACCCACCAACCGGGATGATCGCGGGCGATGGCGCGGGCCGCCTCCGCTGTTGCCGCCTCATCCGCGAACAGGCCGAAGCAGGTGCCCCCCGAACCGGACATGCGGGCGAGCAGGCAGCCAGGCGCCGCACCGAGCCGGGCCAGAACATGTCCGACCTCTGGCGTGTGAGCGAGTGCGGGCCGCTCAAGGTCGTTGCGGCGGGCGCGGAGAAGCTGAGCCAGCGCCGGCGCGTCGGTTGGGCTCTCTTGAAAGCGCTGAGCGACCGAGAACGGCCCCTGCCTTGCGGCGAAGATCGCCCTGGTGGGCACCGGAACGCCGGGATTGACCAGGAGCACCGCGCAGGGCGGCAGCGGCGGCGGCGCGCTCAACACCTCGCCGATGCCGGCCATGTAGGCAGCGCGCGCGTGTAGGCAGACCGGCAAATC
The DNA here is from genome assembly GCA_965220745.1 of Alphaproteobacteria bacterium. Lineage (GTDB taxonomy): Bacteria > Pseudomonadota > Alphaproteobacteria > UBA828 > UBA828 > WTGU01. The sequence continues at coordinate 546,074 of CBDCQT010000010.1, forward strand.
GGCGCCAAGGCCGAGCGCGACATCCTGAAGATCGCTCGCGTGCGCGGCACCGAGACCCCACAGCCGGGCGAGGCCGCGCAGCACCGCGGCCGCGTCCGCCGAGCCGCCGCCGAGGCCCGCCGCGACAGGAATGTGCTTCTGCAACGCAATCCGCACGGCGGCGGGACGGCCGAGCCTCTCCCCCAGCGCCACCGCCGCCCGCGTCGCCAGGTTTTCGCCCGTGCCCGAGGCTTCGGCGAACGGGCCGCGCACGGTAAGGGAGAGGGCATCGGCCGACGCAATCTCCAGCGTATCGGCGAGCGCGGTGAAGGTGACGAGGCTGTCCAGCTCGTGATAGCCGTCGGCGCGCCGGCCGGTCACGTGGAGGTAGAGGTTGAGCTTGGCCGGCGCCTCCACCCGGATCACCGCCGGCTCTCTAATGGGCGTCGTCCGCCTCCGCGCCGGCAGAGAGGCCACCCGCGATCTTGCGCGTGACTTGGGCGGCCAGGTCGTCCTCCGGCTCGAGGGTGAGCACGCGGCGCCACTGGAATCGGGCCTCGTGCAGTCGGCCCACCTGCCAATAGGCGTCGCCCAGGTGATCGTTAATGATCGGATCGCCCGCCACCAGCTCCACCGCCCGCTCAAGCTGGTGGACCGCCTCCTCGAAGTCGCCCAGCCTGTAGGCCACCCAACCGAGGCTGTCGACGATGTAGCCGTCATCCGGCCGGAGCTCGACGGCCTTCTCGATCATCGACTTGGCTTCGTCGAGATTGTGGAGCTGCTCCACCCAGGAATAGCCGAGATAGTTGAGGACCAGCGGCTGATCGGGCTCCAGTTCGAGCGCGCGCTTGAAGTCGGCCTCAGCCTTGGGCCACTCGCCCAGGCGCTCGAACGCGATGCCGCGCACGTAGAACAGGCGCCAGTGGCGATATTCGACCGTCTCGATCCGCCCGACCGCGATGTCGTAGGCTGCGGCGGCCTCCGCGTATTGCTCATCCCTCCTGAACACGTCGCCGAGGACGGAGACGGCGTCGGTGCGCTCGGGCTGCTCATCCGCCATGCGCCTCAGCGTCGCGACCGCCTCATCCAGACGGTCGAGATCCGCGAGACCGCTCGCAGCGCGGAGTTGTGCCGCCCAGGAGAAGTCCGACCCGTCCGGAATGGACCGGTAAGCATCCACCGCGTCCTCCAGCCGCTCCGCATCTTCGAGAATCTCGCCGATCAGGAAACGGGCCGAGTCCAGGTCGTCGCGGAGGAAGAGCGCAAGGCGCGCGTAAATCAGCGCGGCTTCGCCGTTGTCCCGCTGCGGCACCGAGGCCGCCGCGCCCAGCAGAGCCTCCGCCAGCCCCTCGCGCGCATCCGAGACGAGGGGCGGTACCGCCTCGCCGGCTTCGACCGCCGCCAACACGCGTTCGACCCAGATGATGCCGGGGTTCTGGTCACGGTACTCTTCGTAGATCGCACGGGCCTCGACGACGCGTCCTGCCCGCATCAGCACGCTGCCGAGCGCCACCACCGGGCGGTGCGAGCCGCTGGAGGTCGCGATCTCTCTCCGCAGCAGTGCCTCGGCCTCCGCCTCGCGCCCGGCGAGATCGTTTATCAGGCCAGCATGGAGGTTGAAGAAGGACTTGTAGGAATCGCGATCTCCAAGCGGTGCCAACGCCGCCAGCGACGCTGCGTCCGAGCCGGCTCCGGTGTGCATCCACGCCTCGGCGAGCGGCACCAGCAGGGCATAGACACTCTTCCGCTCAATCTCGCCGATTCGTTCCAGCGCCTCTTCGTAGTCGCCGTCGCGCGCATCCCGCAGCGCGAGAACGAATTGCGCCAGACGTCCGCTTGCCTCGACATCGAGGAGGTGCTCGGCCAACGCGGCCGCGTCCTCGATCCGACCGTCGGCGACCAGCAGGGACACGGAGCGGCGCAGGAGAGAGGGATTGTCCGGATCCTCGACCAGCACGCGCTGGAGGTGCTGGGCCGCCGCAGCATAGTCACCGCGGGCATGAGCGTAGCGGCCGACAAGATAGTTGCCGAGCGGCGAGGCCTCCTCCCGGTGAGCGCTGGCCGCGGGCTCCGGCGGCATGGGAGGAGAAGGCGGATCGGCCGCCGTGAGACCGGTGATGCTTGACCCGCCGATCAGACCGGCGGCCAAGGCCCCACTCAACAAGGCGATTGCGCCGCGGCACCGCTTGCGCAGGTCTTCCCGACGCGGGGAAGCGCCCTCCCCTGCCCTACATGTTGGCATAATTGGGGCCGCCCCCGCCCTCGGGCACCACCCATACGATGTTCTGCGTGGGGTCCTTGATGTCGCAGGTCTTGCAGTGCACGCAGTTCTGCGCGTTGATCTGCAGGCGCGGTGGGCCGGCGGCGTCCTCCACGATCTCGTAGACACCGGCCGGGCAATAGCGCTGCTCCGGCGCGTCGTAGAGCGCGAGATTCACCCCTATCGGCACACCGTCGTCCTTGAGCGTCAGATGCGCGGGCTGGTCCTCCTCGTGATTGGTGTTGGAGAGGTAGACCGAGCTCGGCTTGTCGAAGGAGACGACGCCGTCCGGCTTCGGATAGGCGATCTTGGGCGCATCGGCGGCCCTCTTCAGGCTCTTGTGGTCTTGGCCGTGGCGGAGCGTCCAGGGCAGCACGCCGCCGGTCCAAAGCTCCATGAAGCTGATGACGGTGCCGGCGGCGAGCCCCCAGCGGAACGCCGGGCGACAGTTCCTGACCTGCCTGAGCTCCTTCATCACCCATGAGCGGCGTAACGCTGCCGGATAGGCGCCGAGCGGCTTGGTGCCGTCGTCGGTCTCGCCCAGCGCAGCGAATGCGGCTTCCGCCGCCAGCGCGCCGCTCTTCATCGCGTTGTGGCTGCCCTTGATCTTGGGCACGTTGAGGAAGCCCGCGGCACAGCCGATCAACGCACCGCCGGGAAAGACGGTTTCGGGAATCGACTGGTATCCGCCCTCGTTGATCGCGCGCGCGCCGTAGGCCAGCCGCTGGCCTCCTTCCAGCACGGGGCGGATCAGCGCGTGGGTCTTGAAGCGCTGGAACTCGTCGAAGGGCGAGAGGTGCGGATTCTCGTAATCGAGTGCCACGACGAAGCCGATCGAGACCAGGTTCTCGTCGAAGTGATAGAGGAAGGAGCCGCCGTAGGTGCGGCTGTCCAGCGGCCAGCCGAAGCTGTGCTGGACCAGGCCCGGCCGGTGCTTGCCGGGCTCGATCTCCCAGACCTCCTTGAGGCCGATGCCGTAGGTTTGCGGGTCCGAGCGCTTCCGCAAATCGAACCGCTCGACCACCTGCTTGGTCAGTGAGCCGCGCGCACCCTCGGCGAACAGCGTGTATTTCGCGTGCAGCTCGACGCCGGGCTCGTAGCTCGCCTTCTGGCTGCCGTCCTTAGCGATGCCCATGTCGCCAGTGGCGACGCCCTTGACTCGGCTGTCCTCGTGATAGAGCACCTCGGCGGCGGCGAAGCCGGGGTAAACCTCGACGCCGAGCTCCTCCGCCTGCTGGCCGAGCCAGCGGCAGAGATTGCCGAGGCTGATGATGTAGTTGCCGTGGTTGCGCATTTGCGGGGGCAGCAGCGCGCCCGGCATCCTGATGCCGCCCTTCCTGGTGAGGTAGCGGAACTCGTCCGCGCGCGCCAGCGTGTCGAGCGGCGCGCCCTTCTCCTTCCAGTCCGGGATCAGCTCGTCCAGCGCGCGCGGCTCGAAGACGGCGCCGGAGAGGATGTGGGCGCCCACCTCGGAGCCCTTCTCGAGCACGGTCACGCTGATCTCGCGGCCGGTCTCCTCGGCAAGCTGGCGCAGGCGTATCGCAGCGGCAAGCCCAGCGGGACCGGCCCCCACGATCACAACGTCGAACTCCATCGATTCCCGGCTCATGCGCGCTCTCGATTGTCGCGGAAAAAACCCGCTGCGCAAGCGCCCGTCGCTGCGGAACACAGAATGGGCCTAGCGAACACAAGTTGCGTCCCAACGCCGGGCGTGGAGCTTTGTGGCACGATGAGCACTATGAGATTACTAGCCACGGTCGCCCTCGCGGTCATGATCGCGGCTTCGGGCGCGAGAGCAGAGGGAGTGGGCTTCCGCGACATCGATATCGAGGTGGACGGAGAGCGGCTGATCACCGCGCTCTGGTATCCGACTGATGGGGCAAACGGGCGGACAGCTGTCGGCCCGTTCACCATGGACGCGAGCCGAGGGGCGCCGCTCGGTGACGGGTGGTACGGTCTCGTCCTGCTGTCGCACGGGACCGGCGGCGGCCGCCTGAATCACCGCGACACGGCGATTCGTTTGGCCGAGAGCGGTTATATCGTGGCCGCGCCGGAGCACGCCGGCGACAGTTGGCGTGACGGCCGATACAGCGGCACAGCGGAGAATTGGCGCCGGCGTCCACGCCAGCTGAGCGCCGTTCTGGATGGCCTCCTCGGCAACGCTGGATTCGGCTCCCACATCGACCCGGCGCGCGTTGGAGCCGTCGGGCACTCGGCCGGCGGCTATAGCGTGCTTGCCCTGATCGGCGGCCGGGCGGACATGACCGTGCTCGCGCAGCACTGTACTCGCTATCGCGATGAGGATCCGGAATTCTGCGGTTATGGTCGGCCCGGAGGGCACGACGAGATACCGATGCCCGACATCACAGACCAGCGGATCGGTGCCGTCGTGGCCGTGGCGCCGGTGGGCGCGCTCTTCGGGGACGGGGCGTTTTCCGGCGTTGCGGTGCCGGCTCAAATACATCGCCTGGAAGCTGACAGCGTGCTGCGCGAGCCTTGGCACGCGGAGCACATCGCAGCCCTGATGGGGGATCATGCGACCTTGGTCACCCATCCGGAGGCACACCACTTCGCCTTCATCACGCCGTTCCCGGCTGCGTTGGCCGATCAAGTGGGCGCCGCGGGGCGCGATCCGGCGGACTTCGACCGGCGCGCCTTCCTCGCGGAAATCGACGAGCAGATTCTAGGATTCTTCGACGACGCCCTGCCTGCGCCGTGACGCCGGCCGGGCGGCGTTCTGCGGCTCAGGCGTCGGCGACGTAGCCGTAGTCGCGGCGCGCGGCCTCCGGCGTGACGTAACCTTCCGCGAGGTCTTCTTCCACCGCCTCGGACGCGCGCTCACTGGGCTCGCCGTAGCCGCCGCCGCCGGGAACGATGAGCCGCACGCGATCACCCGGACGCAGGCGGATATTGGCGTACTTGGACGACGACGCCTTACCGTGGGTTTCGGTCACCGGGCGCCAGTCGTTCGCGCCCTCGGGCCGGACCAGGGTCGCGCCCACCGCACCCTCCTTGCCGCCGAACAGACCCCACGTCTTGATCCGGTGCCGGTCGGTGCACTGGCTCGCGGTGATCTCCGCCGACAGCGTACGCAGGGTCTTGCGGTAGCCGAGCCCGCCGCGGTGGCGGCCGGGGCCGCCGGAATCCGGCGTCATCGCGAAGTCCTCGACCTGGAAAGGGAAGCGCGTCTCGAACACCTCGACCGGGTTGAAGCGGCAGTTGCCGTTGATGGCGATCACGCAATCGTTGCCGTCGGCGTAGTCGCGCCCGCCCCAGCCGCCGGAGATCAGATCGTAGCAGGCGAAGTACTCGTCGTAGTCGGGGTGGTGGCCGCCGAAGACGAAGTTGCCGCCAGTACCGCTCTCCGCCGCCATAGCGCGCTCGGGTGCACCCTGGGCGAGCGCGCCGATCACGATGAGCGCGAGCCTCGGGTGAGTTTCCGTATTGCCCGCGACCTCCGGCGCCGGATAGTCGACGTTGGCGACGGTGCCGGGCCGGGCCACGATCTTGATCGGGCGGAAGCACCCGGAATTCTTGGGAATCGACGGGTCGGTCATGTGAAAAAGCGCGTTGTAGGTCGCCGACCAGGTGACGCCGAGGGTGGCGTTGATCGGTCCCTTGGCCTGGTCGTCGGTGCCCGAGAAGTCGGCGATCAGCTCGTCCCCCTGGACGAAGACATCGACTCGTAGCTGATAGGGCTTGTCCTCGATCCCGTCGTTCTCGACCGTGTCCTCGAAGTGGTAGCGGCCGTCGGGGAACTGAGCGATCTCGGCGCGCATGCGGCGCTCGGAATAGTCCATCAAGTCGCTGCAAGTCTCGTTCCAGAGGTCGCGACCGTACTTCGCCACCATCTCCTTGAGGCGCGCCTCGCCGAGGTCCAGCGCACCGATCATGGCGCGCAGGTCGCCGTAGTTGTAACGAGGCGTCCGGACGTTCGCGAGAATGAGCTTCCATACCGAATCGACGTCGCGCCCGCGCTTCATGATCTTTACCGGCGGCACGCGCACGCCTTCGTGGAAGATCTCCGTCGCCTCGCCGGCGAAGCCGCCCGGCACCATGCCGCCGACTTCGGCGATGTGGCCGATGGCGACAACGAACGCCAGGAGCTTGCCGTCGGCGAAGACCGGCTTGAACAGCGTGTGCTCGGGCACGTGCAGGCCGCCCCGGTAGGGGTCGTTGTGGACGATGACGTCGCCTTCCTCGATCTGGTCGATCGGGATTTCCTCGGCGCAGGTCTTTATCAGCAGCGGCATGCCGCCGATCTGGGCCGGGCAGAACTCGGCGACCGAGACCATCTCGCCGTCGGTGTCGGCGATGGCGCAAGTGAAATCGAGGCCCTCGTTGAAGATCGTCGAATAGGACGTCTTCATCAGAGTGATTCCCATTTCCCGGCAGATCGACACCATCGAGGAATCGATGATGTTCATCGTCACCATGTCCATGCTGCGCCCTCCCCACGCTGGGCCGTGTGCACCACAAAGCGCGCCCGAGCCGACATTACGGTCTTGCCGCCTGCTTGAGAAGCCGCGCGTTCGCGCGAAGGCGAGCGCTATACTCCCGCCCCATGGCCCGATTCGCCGCGGTCTTTCTCCTCGTTCTCACCGTGCCAGGTTTGGGCGTTGCCAGTGGGACGACGGTACCGCTGCCGACGGGCCTCACGCCCGACGCGGAAGCGCGGGTGGTCGAGGTCATCGACGGCAGCACGGTCCTGCTGCATGACGGGGAGACGGTCAGGCTCGCGGGCATCGACGTGCCGCGGCCCGCGCGTGGCGAAACCGCGTCCGAGGCCGGCATCCTCGCGACAGAAGCGCGCCAAGCGCTCGCTGCTCTGGTTCACGATCGCCGGGTCGGTCTGGCAGTGGGCGACACCCCGCGAGACCGCTACGGCCGCCTGCGCGGCCATCTGGCGCGGAGCGACGACGGAACCTGGATTCAAGGTGCGTTACTCGCCGCCGGCCTCGCGCGGGTCCACAGCGTCGTCGACGACCGCGCAGCGATTCCCGAGATGCTCGCCATCGAACATCGCGCGCGCGCCGCGCGTCTCGGCATCTGGTCGCAGCCTCGCTATCGGGTGCGCACTGCAGATGAGGCCGACGGCGGGCTCCATAGCTTCCAACTAGTCGAGGGGCGGGTTCGGGCGGCGGCGGTGGTGCGGGGGCGCGGCTACCTCAACTTCGGCGACGACTGGCGTGAGGACTTCACTGTCTCCATTGGGCCGCGCGACCGTCGGCGCTTCGAGGCTGCGGGCATCGTCATCGAGGATTACGAGGGGCGTCTGGTGCGCGTGCGCGGCTGGGTCGACTCGTTCAACGGCCCCATGATCGAGGCCACTCATCCCGAGCAGATTGAGGTTCTCGAATGAGGCGCCTCCGCTGCGCGGCCGCGGCGCCCGTGGCTCTGGCGCTGGGCTTGGCACTGGCCGCAGCCGCGCCGCTTCTGCTTGGCGGATGCAGCGTCAATCCGGCGACCGGCGACGAGCAATTCACGGCCTTCCTCTCGCCCGAGGAGGAGCGGCTGGTCGGTGCCCAGGAGCATCCCAAGTTGGTGAAGGCGTTCGGGGACCTCTACGACGACCCGGCACTCCAGCGCTACGTCTCGAGCCTCGGTCGGTTGCTCCAGCAAACTTCGGAACAGCCTGAGCCGCCCTTCACCTTCGTCGTCCTCGACAGCCCGGAGGTCAACGCCTTCGCTCTGCCCGGCGGCTACGTCCACGTCACGCGCGGCCTGATGGCACTCGCCAACGACGAGGCGGAGTTTGCGGGCGTGATCGCCCACGAGATCGGCCATGTGACCGCCCGCCATAGCGCCGAGCGTTACAGCCACGGTCTCGTCGCTGGCCTGGGTGCGGCAATCCTCGGCGTGGTCATCGACAACCGGAGCGTCTCGGATTTCGCGAACCTCGCGGCCGGCGCCTACGTTCAAGGCTATTCGCGCTCCCAGGAGCTTGAGGCGGACACGCTGGGCGTGCGCTATTTGAGCCGCGCCGGCTTCGACGCCACCGCCATGTCGAGCTTCCTGGAGACGATGGGGGCAGAGGCGACGCTCGCAAGCAAGATGGCCGGGAAGCGCGGCGATGGAGCGCAGGGGGGCCTCTTCGCGAGCCACCCGCGTACCGCCGACCGGGTAATAGAGGCTGCCGCTGCCGCGCAGGCCAAATTCGGCGGCGAGCGCGCCCGCGACGTCTACCTCCGGCGCATCGACGGCATGATCTACGGCGATTCCCCTGAAGACGGATTCGTTCGCGGCCGGGCATTCGCCCATCCGATCTTGCGGATCGCGTTCACGGCGCCGCCCGGTTTCCGCCTGCGCAACGCACCAGAGGCGGTGGTAGGCACGCACCCGTCGGGCGCCACGGTGCGCTTTGACGAGGCCAAGCTTGCCAATCCCTCGATCAGCACCTGGCGCTACCTCCGGGGCGTTTGGGCGTCGAGGGTGGCGCTGACCAGAATCGAGAGAACTCATGTCGACGGCATGGATGCGGTGGCCGCGAGCACGCGGGTCCGCACCAGGTCGGGCGTGCGCGATGTCCGGCTGGTCGCCATCCGCGCCGCGCCCAATCGGGTGTATCGCTTCTTCTTCGTGACGCCGCCGCGGCAGACCAGAGAGTTCTCGACTCCCTTCCGGCAGATGATCGCGAGTTTCAGGCGGCTTGGCGTGCAGCAGGCCGCCAACCTCCGCCCGCTCAGGCTGCGCGTCGTCGAGGTCGAGCCGGGCGATACCGTGGAATCGCTCGCGGCTCGTATGCCATTCAACGACTTCCGCACGGAGCGGTTCCGGGTCTTGAACGGCCTGCGCCCAGGCGAGCGACTCCGCCCCGGTCAACTGGTGAAAATCGTCACCGAGTAAGGGCCGGCCTATTCGGCCGCCGCCTGCCAGCCGATCTCGGCGCGGAGCCGCGGCATGAGTTCGGTCGCGGTGAGCTCCATGTGGCGCCGCCAGAGGTCCTTATGCACCCAGTCGTGATGCGAGATGATCAGGGTCTCGAAGGGGCCGGTCTCGTCCCGGAACTCCGCGATCTTCTTGGCCACCGTCTTGGGGCTGCCGGCGGTGACGATGGTGTCGATGCAGTACTCGGGCGTCACCTCTTCGTCCGGCATGTCGGGATCCGACTTCAGCATGTGGACGAAGCCGCCGTGGCTGGTGACGCCGATGATGTACTTGAAATACCAGTAGAAGGCGTTGTCCTCGCGCCTGAGGTACTGGCGCGCCTCCTCGTCGGTCTCGGTGATGAGCAGGGTGCGGCCTGCCTTCCACTTGGAGGGGTTGGGTGCAAGCCCGAGCTTCTTGCGCTCATCGAGATAGTCGCGCCAATGGCCCTTGAGCACGTCGTCGGGGACGAAGTTGGCGGAGATGAACAGCCAATCCCGTTGGGCGGCGAGACGGATGCTGCCGGAGCCCCGGCTCATCGCCGGGATCATCACCGGTGGATGGGGCTGCTGGTAGGGCTTGCCCATGGCGCCGACGCCGATATCGGACAGCACGTTGTCCTTGATCTCGAAGTCCCAGTACTTGCCGTGGAACTCGTAGGGCGGGTCCGAGGCCCAGATGCCGTGGATCATGTCGATGGACTCGACCAGCATCTCCATGCGATCGAGGTCGGTGATCTTGAACATCTCGAAGTCGGGCGGCGTGGCGCCGGGTCCGATTCCCATCAGGAAGCGGCCCTCGGAGATATGGTCGAACTGCGCGGCTTGGCCCGCCACGATCGCCGGGTGCTGGTAGGGCAGGCAGAGAACGCCGGAGCCGAACTTGATCCGCTCGGTCTGGGGCACCAGCGTCGCGAACAGCATCAGCGGCGACTGGATCGGCTCGGAGGGAAGCGCGAAATGCTCGCCGAGCCAGACCTCGTCGAAACCGACCGCATCGGCGCACTTGATGATCTCGAAGTCTTCCTTCAGCAGCGTGTGATAGCCCCGCCGAAAATCCTGGATCGGGTGCATGAACATGCCAAGCTTCATGGTGCGCCTCCCTGGCGGCGTTCCCTGCGCGTGGCGCTCATTATGGTGAGGCCGCGCGCCTGCGTGCAATGGGCGACTCAAGTTTGGGTCCAAGCTTGCAGCACACTCGTTGATCTCGTGCTGCAGTGCTAGCCCGACTTATTCATGGAGAACCTTGCGGTTGAGGCTCGGTTATCGGGTCGCGTCGGGACCTGACGCGGTTTGGCGCCGGGATCTGAGGATGATGGTCGTTATTGGGTTGAGGGTTGAACGAGCCTGGGTGATTGGGGCACGCCGCCCCGTCGCTCAGGGGCCTGCTGCGGCGAGACGGCCTGCGAGCAGGCGGAAGAGAGCGGCGTCCGGGCAGGCCGAGGCGAAGTGGATGCGGACGCGGGTGGCCTTCTCGATGACGCGGGCGCCGATCTTGAGGAGGCGCAGCCTCAGGGTTGCGAACTCTGCACGGGCGAGCGGCGCCGTGCGGGGAATGGCATCGCGGAGCGCGAGCATCAGCCAGTAGGCTGCAGTGTGCAGGACCAGCCTGAGCTGGTTGGCGCGCGGGCTCTGGCAGGAGGTTCGGTCCGAGGCGAGCTGGCCCTTGTGCATCTTGATCAGGTTCTCGGCCTGGCCTCGGGCGCAGTAGATGTCTTCGTAGAGATGGCGGGGCTCGCCCTTGAGCGAGGTGACGATATAGCGCGCGTCGAAGCCGCGCGTCGTCGCCTCCAGCCGAGCCACGACCCGGCGTTCGCGGCCCCAGGAGCCGGCGGCGTAGTCGAAGGCGGCGACGCTGCGCATCCTGTCCGCGCCGGCCTTGGCGCGGCGCACCCGGACGTCGTCGGCCACGTCGTATGCAAGCGCGTGCAGCGCCCGATTGCCGGCGAGGCCGAAGATGTAGTCGACGCCGTTCTGCTCGCACCAGGCCATGGCTTGCGGGCGGCCGTAGTGCGCATCTCCCCGGAAGACGATCCGGGTGTGCGGCCAGTGGCGGCGGATGCGGCGGACCAGGTGCTTGATGAGAGTGCGGACCTCGGGCCCCGACGGCGTCTTGCCCGGGCGCAGGAGGACCGCCACCGGCTTGCCGCTTTCCACATGGTAGACGTGGACGGGCAGGAAGCAGCGGGTGTCGTAATGAGCGTTGAACAGCGACAGCTGCTGGTGCCCGTGCACGGCATCGCAGGTGTCGTCGATATCGAGCGTGATGGCGGCAGGTGGGGCTGAGAAGGAGCGGCAGAAGAGATCGACCAGGGCGGCCGTCATGCGCGCCACCTCGATGCGAGACGGCGCGTTCTCCAGGCGGCTCATGGTGGGCTGGGAACAGAGGTCGCCCCCGCTCTCCGGCGCCCGGCCTGAGGCCAGCTTGAACAGCGGGTCCGCGCGCAGCGCGTCGCAGTCGTCGGCATCCTCGTAACCGCAGGCGATGGCCAGCATGCGAAAGCGCAGCATGGCCGAGAGCGAGTGGACCACCTGCGCCTGATTGCGCCGGTCGCGGATACAGCCCGCCAGGGTCTCGGCGAGACGCAAGCGGCGTTCCGCCTCGCGCAACAGGACCAGGCCGCCGTCAGACGAGATCAGGCCGCCGTCGAAGGCGGCGCTCACCCTCTTGCGTTGGACGCTTGGCAGATCGAAGGGGAGAAGGCTATCGTCGGTCATGGCGGGCGTGGCTTTTTCGTTGTTCGGAGAGGAAGACGCCTCGACAACGAATTCCTACCCGATGGCAACGGCTTACGCTACGTCCGCCACCCCAAAATCAGACCCGCCACGAATAATCCGGGCTAGTGTATGACCTGGTCCTGGCCCAAGACCTCTCGCTCAATACGCTGCACCGCCGCCTGATTGTCGCCCTCAAAAATTGGTAGAGCAGTCAGGCGGTTAGCCGCATAGCGGAGCGTTCTACCGCTTATGGACGTCTCTCTTTCCAGAAGAGCAATAACCGAACAGGGGGTCTCAACTTCATACAGAGCGGACATTTGCGCAATTACTGCTTGCAATACACGCTGCTCGCTCATTGCGAGATAAATTGCCACTGGCGTGTGACCTTCAGCTTCAATAATCATATCCGCAGGGAACTCGATACCGGAAGAAAGAGATTCGTCCTCCCGAATAACTGCTCGCCCTCCAATCTTATCTCGAATCGCCCTTGAGGCGTCTTCGCGAAACGTGCTTGCCGCCCTTTCTGGTGTCAGCAGCACCAAATCTTGAAGTCTTAACAGGAGACCAACAAATTTCATCGCTGCTCGCGGAACATACTCTTCTCGAAGCGGTAAAGTAGTCAGTTCACCTCGGTCCCTTTCATATCGTGCGCCAAATTCATTCAACATCGACTCAAGGGCTTCCGCTCGTGTCGGCGCTGCCAAATCGGAGACAGAAGCCTCTATCAAAGGCATGATCGTTCCGTCATCCTCTACTCGATAAAGACCAGAGTTGTCAGGGCCAACAATGTAGAAACCCAAAGGCTCGCCCATCCAGTCATATCCTGTGCTCACAGCAAGCCCCACCGGCACCTCACGCACAGACAACTCATCGCAAAAGGCCTTGCAGAGCACCTCAACATTCACAGCAGATTTCCTTTCGACCTATGAAGTCCGAAAAACACAGAAGCACGATCTAAGGCCTTGCGTTCACTGTTCACTCCAAATTCTGTTTGCCTATGATACTGGCGCGCATTGGGGAAGCGCCTCTGCCATGGTCCACGCATCATGCCTACAGGAACCGACTCAACGTCGCCACAGGCCGCCAGCAAGTGCCAGCCAGGATGCGTCCCATGAAATTCGTAGGACGCTATAACGCTCAGGTCGCGCCCACGCTCAAGGGCTAAAGTCGCACGATACTGCTCCTTATCAATGTGGAACGCTATTAAAACTCGGAACGTATTCTCAAGAGCCTGGAATTGTATAACTCGCCAACGATAACGTGAGCCCAATCGGAAAGAGCGATTCCTAGGCAGCGACAAGGGAAAAGACGCCCGTGGCATTTTGCCACTTTCCCATTTTCCCCAGTCAACATTCGTTTTACTGGCGCTGCGGATATCCTGAGCACGAATCACTGCAAAACACTACCCATGTAGTCTTGCTATGTCAAGGCGACGACTTCGCAGCCGGTTCCTATTTTTCGCCATCGAGACGGGACAGGCACCGAATACATCCTATATCGACTATTCGCCTTCCCAAAGCTTCAGTTCTTCTTCCGGCAACGGGTCGAAGAATTCGTCGGTGATGGCGGCTTTCCCCTTGAGAACGCCGGGGCGTCGCTTCCCTCGGGGCTTGCAGGCGACGAGCCGCGCGACCGCCTTTCCGCGACGTGTGATCGTGACCTCCTCCCCGGCCTCCACGCACGCAATCAATCGGGAGAACTGGGACTTCGCTTGGCTGATACTCACAAAGGTCATAGCCGGACGAGCCTCATGCAGTAGGGGTTTCTAATCTACGAGTCGGGGCAGGATATCGCTCTCGGCGCGCTCGACGTCCTCGGGGAAATCGATCTCGATCCAGGGCAGGCCGGTGACGTCCTCGAAGCCGAAGGGCGGACTGGCGGCACGGATGACGGCGGCGACGGCGTCCTCCATGGGGCATTCTCTGCCTCCCTGTTCGATCATCCGCCCGGCAGTTTCGACAAGCGCGATTGCTGTCCGCTCGCCGAGGCGGAAGAAGCCGACCGATTCACCGTAGGGCTCGAGCGCGGGATCGATGGTCTTGCCGAAGTCGACGGGAACGCCGCCTGCGACGCCGACCTTGACCGGTTCGTCGCCCGGCTCGTAGGCGCGGTCAACCAGCAGGCAATCAGCGTGGCGGGTCTCGATCATGGGCGCGAGCACACGGCGGCCGTAGAGCACGTCGCCATCCATGAGAAGGACCGGCCCGCCCGCCGTGAGCGCCTCCCGCACGCACCAGAGCGTGAGGATGCTGCCCTGCTCGTAGTCCGGGTTGTAGATGGTCGAGACATCGGTCTGGCCCAGTGCCTCCAGCGCGCGCTCGATCGCAAGCGCCTCGTGGCCGATGCCGATGACCACATCGCCAACGCCGAGCGCGGCTAAGATCGCCAGATGGCGTTCCAGCAGAGTGCGGCCGCCGAATCGCAACAGAATCTTGGGCTTATCGTGCCCCAGACGCCGCCCCACTCCGGCGGCGAGGATGACGGCGCGCATGGCGAAATGTCCGGCGTTGTCATGGCCCCGTTTCGGGCTATATGACGGCCCATGGTCGAACGCAAGATGGGCGAAAGCGACGAGGGCAGCGGCGAGAGCGCCGAGCCCGCCAAGGCAAAGCCGCGCCTGGCCTGGGATCAGCGGCTCGCCCGCTGGATGGTGCGGCCGCTCGTGCATACCCCGGTCACGCCGAACCACATCACCACGGTCAGGCTTCTTCTCGGGCTTGCAGCCTGCGGCCTCTTCGCGATGGGCACGCGGCCGGAGATTCTCTACGCCGCCGGGCTCTTCATGCTCTCCAACTTCGTCGATCACATGGATGGCGAGCTGGCGCGGCTTTCCGGCAAGTCCAGCCGCTTCGGCTATCACTACGACAACTACTCCGACGCCTTCATCCACGTGACGCTCTTCGTCTGCATCGGCATCGGCCTGCAAGACAGCTGGATCGGCAGCTGGGCGCCCTATCTCGGGCTGATCGCCGGGGTCTCGGTCTCGGCGCTCTTCCTCATGTTCTGGCGGATCGAGCAGCGCGCCGGCACGCGCCAGGCGCGGCAGCCGATGTTCAAGGGAATTCACCTGGAGGACGCGATGTATTTCATCGGTCCCATCACCTGGGGCGGTGGCCTGATCGTGCTGCTGCTCGCCGGCGTCGCGCTGCCGCCGCTCTACGTTGTCTGGCTTGCCTGGAAGGAGCGCGGGCTGCTGTTCGGCAAGCCGCCGGAGGCCCCGTCATGACGACGCTCGTCACGGGTGCGACCGGCTTTCTCGGCTCCGCCGTCGCCCGCGCGCTGCTCGACGCCGGCCACGCGGTGCGCGTGCTCACGCGTCAGGGCACCGATACGCGCAACATCGACGACCTCGACGTGGAGCGTGCGATCGGCGACCTCAACGACCGCCCCTCGCTGGAGAAGGCCGCGCAGAGCTGCGATACGCTTTTCCACGTGGCGGCCGACTATCGGCTCTGGATTCCCGATCCGCCGGCGATCTACCGCACCAACGTGGACGGCACCCGCGACCTGCTGCGCGCGGCCGCAGCCGCCGGCGCCACGCGCATCGTCTATACCTCGAGCGTCGCCACGCTCGGCCTCAACGCGGACCATTCGCCGGCCGACGAGGAGACGCCCGTGACCGAGGCCGCCATGATCGGCCACTACAAGCGCTCCAAGTATCTGGCGGAGGAGGCGGTGCGCGCGCTGGTTCGCGACGAAGGGGTACCGGCGGTGATCGTCAACCCCTCGGCGCCCATCGGCCCGCGCGACATCAAGCCCACGCCTACTGGGAGGATCATCGTCGACTTCGCGACCGGCCGGATGCCGGCCTATGTCGATACCGGCCTCAACGTGGTGCACGTCGATGACTGCGCCGCCGGCCACCTGCAGGCGCTGGAGCGTGGTGCCGTGGGGGAGCGCTACATCCTGGGCGGCGAGGACATGACGCTCCGGGAGATTCTTGAGTGCCTCGCGCGGCTCACGGGGCGTCCCGCGCCGCGCATCCGGCTCTCGCACCGGCTTCTCGCGCCGGTGGCCACCGCTGGCGAGGCCTGGGCGCGTGTTGCGGGCGGAGAGCCGCGGCTCACCCGCGACAGCCTGCGCATGGCGCGCAAGATGATGTTCTTCTCGTCCGCCAAGGCCGCACGCGAACTGGGCTACACGGCGCGCCCCGCCGAACGGGCACTGGCCGACGCTCTCAGCTGGTTTCAGGCCAACGGCTACGTGTGAACCCGCTGGCGGCCTGCTGCCGGGATCGATCCTTGCCGCACCCCTTTGGATGGCGCTAGAACCGCTGTCACTGCCCTCCGGGCCGCCATGTCGCGGCAATCATCAGACCTGACGGGATTAGAGGAATGGAATACGGCTTCAACGTACCCAACGGCGGGCCTCTGGCCGTGCCGGAGCACATCGCGACCCTCGCCCAGCATGGCGAAAAGCTGGGTTACCGAATCCTCGCGATTCCGGATCACATCGTGGTGCCCAAGGGCATCGACTCGCCTTACCCCTACTCGCCCGACGGCAAGCTCACCTTTCCCACCCTGCTCGCCGGCGAATGCCTGGAGCCGCTCGCGCTGATGGCCTACCTCGCGGGCGTCACGACCGAGATGCGGCTGCTCACCTCAGTGATGGTGGTCCCCTACCGGCAACCGGTTCTGACGGCGAAGCTTCTCTCCACCATCGATCTGCTCTCGGGCGGGCGCGCGGTGGTGGGCGTCGGCGCCGGCTGGATGGCCGAGGAGTTCCCGCCGGTGGATGCGCCGCCCTTCGAGGCCCGAGGCCGGGCGACCGACGAGTACCTGCGCATCTACAAGGAGCTCTGGACCGCCGACGCGCCCAAGTACGAGGGCGAGTTCACTTCGTTCGACAACATCCTGTTCCATCCGAAGCCGGTACAGAAGCCGCATCCACCGATCTGGGTGGGCGGCGAGAGCAAGCCGGCCAAGCGGCGGACCGTGCGCTACGGCGACGCCTGGTTCCCGATCGGCTGTAACCCCCGCTTCCCGATGGACACCATTGGCCGCTTCGCCGCCGGCCTCGACGACCTCCGCGCGATGGCGGAGGCAGAGGGTCGCGACCCGGCCAGCATCGACATCGCCTTCTGGGCCGTGTGGTACGGCGCCAGCGAGGAGCCGATCATCACCGACACGGGCGAGCGGATGCTGCTCACGGGCTCGGCGGACCACATCGCGAGCGATATCCGGGCGATGCGCGACCTCGGGGTGCGCCACCTCGCGATCCAGGTCCTGCGCGAGACCCTCGAGGAAACCCTCGACGTCATCACCGGGTTTGCCGAGGAGGTACGCCCCAAGGCCGACGCGTGAGCGCGGGGGCTACTCCGCCGCAGTCTGCACCCGAGCGCCGGGCTCTGCTACGGTCGCAGCCCTGAGCCGGCGGGTCTCGGCCTCATCGACGTTGCCGGCCCGATCGAGGGCCACGCGGTAGACGTCGCGGGCGGCGTCGGGAGAGACCCACTTCTCCCGCACGTCGTGGGCGACGCGCTCGGGCTCCCGGGCGTAGGGCGCTGCGTAACCGCCGCCCCCGGCTGAGATCGAGACCATCGTCTCGCCCGGCGCAACGGCCACCTGGGCGCAGGCATCAAGGGCGACCAGCTCGCCATTGTGGTTGCGGCGGTACTGACGGGCGACGGCGCCCTGGCCGCCGCCGCGCGCGCCGTTCGCCGGGTTGACCGCGCCGTTGCTGACATAGCCCACCTCGAGCCGGCAGCCCTCCACCGGGCCGAACTCGACGAAGGCCCCTGCCCCGCCGCGCTGGCGCCCGGCGCCGCCGCTGTCGGTGATGAAGTGGCGCCCCTTCACGGTGATGGGGAAGACCATCTCGTCCACCTCGATGGAATCCTGGTAGCAGAGCCCGGCGTTGCCGACGTGAGCGATGGCGATCCAGGCGTCCGTCTCCGGCGCCGCCGCGCCGGCGCCGAAGCCGAGGAAGACCTGGTTCACGAACAGCGCGCCGCTGCGCGGGTCGGTGCCCGAGATCACACCACAGCTCGGCGGGATCACGCCGCCGACCTCGGCCATGCCGTGTCCGTCGCCGAGTTCCGCGATGGCGCGCTGCACGCCGTTGGCGATGTGGTCGGCGACATTGGTGGTGGCGACCGAGCATGAGGTCGGGTGCTCGGGGATGCCCACGACGCAGCCTTGCCTGAGCCTCACTTCGATGCGGCGGAAAGCGCCGGCGTTGGGCGGCACGGTGTGTGGCAGCGCGTTGAAGATGCCCACCATCGCCGAGGTGCGGGCGCAAGCCTCGCTCATGTTGAGCCCGAAGGGGAGGGAATCGGCGTTGTCCCGCAGATCGACCTCGATCTGTGCCTCGGCCGGGTCGACACGCACGGAGACGTTGACCGTCACGCCCTCGGGCGCGCCGGGAATGGGATCGTGGGTGCTGGCGACGGTGAGGCTGCCGGCGGGCAATCCCTTCAGCGCCTCCACCATGCGCCGCTCGCTGTAGTCGAACCACTCGGCCGCGAAGCCATCCAGCGTCTCCCAGCCGACCTCGTCGGCAAGTGAGAGCACTTCCCGCTCGCCCACCCGGGCGGCACCCAGCATGGCGAGGAAGTCGCCCCACCACTGGTCCGGCACGCGAATGCGCATGCGGCACATGCGGACGATGTCTTCGATGGTCTCGTAGCCGCGCTGCACCTGCACTGCCGGGAAGATCAGCGCGCCCTCCTCGTACACGTCGCGGGCGCTGCCGTGATAGGTGGTGGCGATGGAGTTGCCGCAATCAGCCTGATGCGCCTTGGCGAGCACCGTGAAGCGGTGGCGCCCGTCATCGTCGATCACGGGTACCAGGATCGTGTGGTCCGCCGGGTGCGAACAGCCGTGATAGGGCGAGTTGTGCAAGAAGGCGTCGCCCCGCCGCAGCGTCGGGTGGAATTGCTTCATCGACGCGGCCATCAGGTCGGGGCCGCTCAGCACGTGGATCGGCAGGCTCTCGGCGGTCGCCAGCAGGTCGCAGTCGGCAGTGACGATACAGCAGGAGAAGTCGCGCGCCGTGTTGAGCACGCCGGAACGGCCCGTGCGGAAGAGCGTATTGGCCATCTTCCGGCAGATGCCCTCGAAGCGCTTATTCAGGATCGCGAGGCGCACGCCGTCCATCAGCTTCGTCCTTCTCGTCCGCTCCAGTCCGCCCACCACCTTATGATCCGTGTTGGCCGGGGTCCAACTGACGGCACGCGTGCGTATGGGCCGCCTCAAGAGCCCGTTGGGCCGCGGCGCTCGCGGGCCGTAAGCGAATGGGGTACCTTGAACAGTATATGCGCTGGCTCTCGGTCGATCTGCAATGCCCATGGGTCTTGCGCGTCCGATCGGGACCATCTCAACCAGGGAGGTAATGTCATGGTGAAACTGGGTCACAAAATGCGTCGGGCGCTGAGGGCTCCGTTGACGGCGGCCGTCGCGATCGGAATGGGCGTCGCACTGCTCGCGGGGCTTGGCGCCACGCCTGTGGTGGCAGACGACCCCGTCGCGAACGCCAAGAAGATTCTGGAGTTCGATGCGCGAAACATCACGCCGTCTAAAGCCTACCGGATCGCCTATCTGTCCGAGTGCGGCCAGAACCCCTATTGCTCAGCGCGGCGTGCCGGCCTCGAAGCGGCGGCGCAGAAGTACGGCTTCACTTACAAGCGCTTCGCCGCCAACTTCAATCCGGCGACGCAGATCAAGCAGGTGCAGAACGCGATCACCGAGGGTTTCGACGGCTACCTGTTCGCGCCGACCGCAGCCGCGCCCGCCTGCTCGATGTGGAAGCGCCATTTGCAGCCGCTCGACGAGCCCACCGTCTCGCTCGATCTGCCGATGTGCGAAGACGCCGACTATTCCGAGGGGCTGGCGGCGACGGTCACCATGCAGCGACAGGCCTATTACAACGCGCACGTCGATCACGCGCTCGCATCCTGCACTGAGCCCTGCAAGGTCGCGGCGGTCGGCGGTTTCGTCGGCTCCGACTTGTTCGGCTTCTGGGAGAAGGCCATTCAACAGGGTGCGGAGAAGTTCCCGAATGCCGACATCGTCGTGGACCAGCCGGCGAACTTCGACCCGCGCGTGGCCCTGGAGAAGATCCAGAACGCGCTGCTCGCGCATCCCGACATCACGGTGATTCTCTCGTCATGGGACGACATGTCGCGTGGCGTCGAGCAGGCGGTCGAGGCTGCCGGCAAGACACCGGGCACGGACATCCGCATCTATTCCATCGGTGCGACCAAGGATGGCATCGCCAAGGTGAAGGCCGGCACCTACAACGAGACGACGGTGTTGCTCCCCTGGGAGGAGTCCTACTACGCCGCCGTCGCGCTGATCGCCGCGCTCGAGGGCGAGCCGATCAACGGCTACATCAACGAAGCGGACCTGCCGGCGGTCGCGGATGGCCCCGGCACGATCATCATCACCAAGGAAAACGCCGACACGATGACCGAACCCAAGTACTGAGGGCGCCATGCTTTGGGGGCGGGAACGCTGGACCCGCCCCCGCGACCCTTCCACGACCGGGACAAGCCCGGTCGTGACGCGATGACGAGTGGAGGCACGGATCGACCCGCCCGTGACATCGTCCGCCGAACTTGACGCCATCCGCGTCGAGCGGGTCTCGAAGGCGTTTCCAGGCGTCCAGGCGCTGAAGGACGTCGACTTCGTGCTCCACGAGGGCGAGGTCCATGGCCTCGTCGGCGAGAACGGCGCCGGCAAGTCGACGCTGATCAAGATTCTCACCGGCGCCTATACCGCGGATAGCGGCAGCGTCGAGATTTTCGGCGAACCGGTCGAGCAGCACGGCCCGCGCGCCCAGCAGCGCGCAGGTGTCGCCGCCATCTATCAGGAGTTGACAGTCGTCGCTGACATGTCCGCGGCCTCGAACGTCTTTCTCGGCCGCCCCATGCGGCGAGGCCCCATGGTGAAACGCCGCTCTATGGAACAGCGCTTCCGGGAACTCGGCGACCGTCTCGGGGTCGACATCCCCCCCGGCGCCCGTGCGGGCGATCTCTCGGTGGCGAACCAGCAGATGCTCGAGATCATGCGGGCGCTGCAGGCCGACCACCGCATCCTCATCATGGACGAGCCCACGGCGTCCCTCGGGCCCAACGAACGCGAGCGGCTTTACGAGACGGTGGGGCGGCTCCGGGACGAGCGCGCGTCGGTCATCTATATCTCTCACGATCTGGACGAGGTGCTCAGGCTGTGCGACCGCGTTTCGGTCCTGCGCGACGGAGAGATGGTCGCCACCGCCGACGTCGATGCCTGGGACAAGGAGAAGCTGGTCAACACCATGTTGGGGACGGAACTGCGCGCACCGCCCTCCCGCCGTCACGCCGCCGAGGTCGAGGAACTGTTGCGCGTCGAGGGCGTTACGGTGCCGGGCAAGCTTCAGGACATCTCGTTCGTCCTCCACGCCGGCGAAATCTTCGGCATCGCGGGACTGGTGGGCTCCGGCAGGACCGAGCTGCTTCGGGCGCTGGCCGGCACCCAGCCCGGTGCCAGCGGGACGCTCACCATCGACGGCCGCACGCAACCCCTGCCGCGCACCGTCGGGCGCGCATTGGCGCTCGGGATCGCGCTCGCACCCGAAGACCGCAAGGGACAGGGCTTGGTGCTGAGTCAAAACGGCTTCGTCAACGTCACGATGACGGACATGCGCGGCCTCGCACCCGGCGCGATCGTGCGCAGCGGGCGACGCAAATCCGCGGCGGAGACCATCGCCGCCTCGCTTGCCTTCGATCCGCGACGGCTCGGAGCACTGACGGGCACGCTCTCCGGCGGCAATCAACAGAAGCTCGTTGTCGGCAAGTGGCTGCATCGCCGGCCTCGGGTCCTCCTCATGGATGAACCAACGCGGGGCATTGATGTGGGCGCGAAGGGCGAGATGTTCGCCGTCATGCGCCGCCTCGCCGACGAGGGCATGGCTATCGTCATGGTGTCGTCGGAACTGGAGGAGGTGGTCGAGCTGGCCGACCGGGTGCTGGTGCTGGCCAAGGGACAGCAGGCCGCGATTCTGGAGCGCGGGGAGTTGTCCCTGGAGCGCGTCCTCGCCATGACCTTCGGCGTAGAAGGGGAGGCCGCGGCATGACCGCGAGCCCGCCCTCGCTGCCGCCGGACGCGCCCGAGAGCCGTGCCGAACGGGGCGCGAGCCTGCTGCGGCAGTACGGCGGCGTGGCCTTCCGCACCTACGGGATCATCGTCGCCTTCGTGATCCTGGTCATCGTCGTCTCCATCGGCAATCCCGCGTTCCTCTCCCAAGGCAACATCTTCAACATGCTGTCCCAGTGGGCGCCGGCCGGGATCATGGCGGTGGGCATGACCTACGTCATCCTGACCGGCGGCTTCGATCTCTCCATCGCGTCGGGCTACTCGCTCTGCGCGGTGGTCGCCGCCGGGGTCGGCATCCTGGTGGACCCGGCCTACGCGTTCCTCGCCGCCATTGCGGCGGGATTCTTCGTCGGGCTGCTCAATGCCGTGCTCGTGGTCGGCGTCAACATCAATCCGTTCATCACCACGGTGGGCACGGGATTCATCCTGGGCGGCGTCACCTACGTGGTTACCAAGAACGCCGCGTTCGTGGTGCCGGACATGGCCTTCGGCGATCTCGGCGCCGGCCGTTGGCACGGCTTTCCCTTCTCCGGAATGATGCTGATCGCCTTCCTCCTGGTCGGCGGGCTGGTGCTCGCCAAGACCGTCTACGGCGAGGCGATCTACGCGGTCGGCGGCAATCGGGAGGCGAGCCGGCTCTCCGGCATCCGCGTCCGCACCGTGATCGGCAGCACCTACGTGCTGTCCGGCGTCTGCATGGGCGTCGCCGGCACGCTCACGGCGTCCCAGCTCAACTCGGCTCAGGCCAATCTGGATCCCGTCATCATCTTTGACGTGCTCACCATCGTGGTGGTGGGCGGCACCTCGCTCGCCGGCGGCTTCGGGTCGATGTGGCGGACTGTCGTGGGCCTCGGCATCATCGCCACCATCTCAAACGGCTTCGTCCTGCTCGACATCGACGTCTTCTATCAGGACATCATCAAGGGCTCGATCATCGTCGGCGCACTCGCGCTCGACGTGCTCGCCCGCCGGGTGGCGACGCGCTCCGGCGCGTGAGGTGGGGCCGTACCGGTCAGGCGAGCTCCGGCGATGAGGCCGGCGCCCGGCGATGCTGCGTCGCCTGCTCGAATGAATAGGCGAGCGCCAGCAGGTCGTCCTCGCGATAGGGCAAGCCCAGGATCTCCATGCCTACCGGCACACCCTCGGGCGTGAAGCCGGCTGGCACGCTGATCGCCGGCATCCAGGTCTGCGCGCCGATCAGAGTGTTCGTGGGAAACTCGAGCGTCTTCCATTGCCCGGCGTTGAGATCGTCGCGCCGTGGCGACTGCACCTGTGTGGTCGGATAGACCAGCGCGGCCGCACCGGCCTTGCCCATCTGATTGATCACGATCCGCCGGAATTTCTCCGAGGTCGTGTAGCGCGGGTAGTATTCCGGATCCGAATAGGGGTCTTCTGGACCCTCCGCAATCTCTTCGAGCAGATCGAGCATCGGGTGATACTGCTTGGTTTCGATGAGCGCGCGTACGCTTTCCGCCGCCAACGAGGGGCGGGACGCCATGAACTCGTCGATCGCGCTCCGCGAATGATTGATGTAGAGCGACGAGTACAGGATGTGGTCCATGAGGTCGGGGATTTCGACATCGACGAGGGTCGCGCCGGCGCCCTTCAGCGCGCCAAGGGCATCCTCGATGACCGCGTTGACCACCGCCGCGTTGGGGTTCGACGAGTCGCCGAAGGCGGAGCGCACGACACCGATGGTCTTACCCGACAACGCGTCCTTATCGAGGCAAGCGACGTAGTCCACATTGCCGGCAATCAGCGCCGTCGAGGTATAAGGGTCTTCGGGGTCGAAGCCGGCGACGACCTGGAGCAGCTTGGCCGTGTCGGTGACAGTACGGCACATCGGGCCCGCCGAGTCCTGGAAGATGACCAGCGGCGACATGCCGGCCCGGCTGATCAGGCCCGGCGTCACCTTGAGCCCCACCAGGTTGTCGAACGAAGCCGGCAGGCGCGCGGAGCCGCCGGTATCCTCGCCGAGGCCGATGGCGCCGAGATTCGCGGCGACCGCACACCCCGTGCCGCCGCTCGACCCGCCCGGATCACGCTCAAGATCGTAGGGGTTCTTGGTCTCGCCGATGGCCGAGCAATAGCCGAACCACGAGGTCGCGAAATCGGGCATCGCCGTCTTCGCGAGGATGATCGCGCCGGCCTCGCGTATCAGCCTGATCGCCGTCGCGTCCTTCTCCGGCAGGTAGTCTTTCGCAGCGATCGAGCCGAAGGTCGTGATGATATCGGCCGTCTCGACCTGGTCCTTCACGACCACCGGAATGCCATGCAGCGGCCCGGTAAGCCCGCCATCGGCGAATGCCTTGTCCAGCGCTTCGGCCTCTTCCACCGCCCGCGGATTGACGTTGATGACCGAATTCAGGGCGGGGCCGTTTCGATCATAGGCTTCGATCCGCGCGAGATAACGCGACACGAGCTCCGCAGCGCTCAGATAGCCCGAGCGATACGCCTCGTGGATACCGGCAATGGTGGCTTCTTCGACGCGAAAGGCCATGGCGTCCTCCTGAGAACCCGGGGTTGCAACGTCCGTCCGGGCAAGCGCCCGGTCATCGGGGCTATGCTAAATGAGTGCCGGTCCGCACGCCACGCCCGGCCGGCCGGTTTGCGAGCACGGAATGGTATCGTCGTGCCTCGCGCATCCGTTCCGGAGGCCTGCGATGGACTATCGATGCATAACGTTCGAGCAACGGGAGGCGGTCGGGCTGGTCACGCTCAACCGACCCGAGCGGGCCAACGCCATGAATCGCGCCATGCTGGCGGAGCTCAACGCCGCGTGCGATGCGGTCGAGGCCGACGAGACCATCCGCGCGCTGGTGGTGACCGGGGCGGGTGGCGCGTTCTCCTCGGGCTTCGATCTCAAGGAGCAGGCCGCGGCCCCGCCCCAAGGTGTCGCTGAGTGGCGCGACGTTCTGCGGGACGACTTCGATACCGTGATGCGCTTCTGGCATCTCTGGAAGCCGACGGTGGCCGCGGTGCGCGGCCCGGCGCTCGCCGGCGCTTGCGAGCTTGCGCTCGCCTGCGACGTGACCGTGGCAGCCGAGGACGCCCGCTTCGGCGAGCCCGAGTTGCGTTTCGGCGCGGGCATTGTCGTGATGCTGCTGCCCTGGCTTGCGGGACCGAAGCACGCGAAGGAGATCCTGCTCACCGGCGAGGACGAGATCGGCGCCCGCCGCGCCTATGAGATTGGCCTCGTCAACCGCGTCGTGCCAGTGGGCGAAGAGGTCGAGACCGCGCTCGCGCTCGCCCGCCGCATGGCCGCCATCGAGCCGGCCCTGCTCAGGCGCACCAAGGCCACGATCAATCGCATGTACGCCATGATGGCCTTCGACGAGACGCTTGAGATGGCGCTCGAGGAGGACACCGCGATCGAGGGCGAGGGCACGGCCACCAAGCGCGAATTCCTCGAGATCGCCCGGACCCAGGGCCTGCGTGCGGCCATTGCCTGGCGCGACGCCAAGCACTGAGCGCGACACCGCGTGCGATACCGCGCTTCATCCGGCGGGGGTGCTTGACCTCCGTTGCGCGCCGACATAGCTAAGTGCAGGTTCCTGTTCCGGTCGATCGCGATGGCCATACGCCCGATCATCACCGCGCCCGACAAGCGGCTGAAGGCGCGCTCCGCGCCGGTCGAGGTCGTCGATGACGAGGTGCGCGCGCTGCTCGATGACATGATGGAGTCGATGCACGCCGCAGAGGGCATCGGGCTTGCCGCCATCCAGATCGGCGTGCCCAAGCGCTGCATCGTGGCCGACGTTCATCTGGCCGATGAGCCGCCCGCGCCGCTCAAGCTGGTCAATCCCGAGATCGTCTGGCGCTCGGACGAACGCGTGAGCCGCGAGGAGGGCTGCCTCTCCTTCCCCGACCACTACGCCGAGGTGGAGCGCCCGGCGTCGGTGACAGTAGCGTACTTGGACGAGACCGGCGCCGCGCAGGAACTCACGGCCGTCGGCACACTCGCCGTCTGCCTCCAGCACGAAATCGACCACCTGGAGGGAGTGCTCTTCGTGGACTACCTGTCGCTGGTCAAGCGCAGCATCATCCTGCGCAAGCTGACCAAGGCGCGCCGCGCCGCCACCGGCTGAGGCGGCGGCGGTTCCGTCTGCGAGCCGGGCCTCGCCAGCGCAGGACCCCATGCGACCACTGAGGCTGGTGTTCATGGGAACGCCAGCCTTCGCCGTGCCCACCCTCGATGCGCTCTGCGCGAGCGGCCATTCGGTCGCCGCCGTCTACACCCAGCCGCCGCGGGCCGCCCAGCGTGGCCGCAAGGTGCGGCCGACGCCGGTGGCGGTCCGCGCCGAGGCTGCGGGGATCGAGATGAGGACGCCTTCGAGCCTGAAGCCGGCGGAGGCGCAGGCGGCGTTCGCAGCGCTCGAAACTGATCTCGCGGTCACGGTCGCCTATGGTTTGATCCTGCCGCCGGCCGTGCTGGCGGCACCCCGGCTCGGCTGCATCAATGCCCACGCCTCGCTGTTGCCGCGCTGGCGCGGCGCGGCGCCGATCCAGCGGGCGATCATGGCGGGCGATTCCGAGACCGGCGTCACCATCATGCGCATGGACGAGGGCCTCGACACGGGCCCCATTCTCATGGCCGAGCGCGTGTCGATCGGGCCCGAGACCACGGGCGGCACGCTGCACGACACCCTCGCCGCGCTTTCCGCCCGGCTGATGGTGGAGGCGATCGACGGGCTCGCGGCGGGCACGCTGACCGGAACGCCGCAATCGCAGGACGGCGCCACCTACGCGGCAAAGCTCGAAAAGCACGAGGCTGCCATCGACTGGCGCACGCCCGCGGCGCACATCGAGCGCTCGGTGCGCGCGCTCGCGCCGAAGCCCGGCGCCTGGTTCGATCACGATGGGGAACGCATCAAGGTGCTGGCGGCCGAAGAGGCTGCCGCAACCCCGGGCGCGGCGCCGGGGACGATCCTCGATACGGCGCTCACGGTCGCCTGCGGCGACGGTTCCGTGCTGCGCCCGACCCGCCTTCAGCGCGCCGGCAGGGCGGCGATGGATGCGGACGCCTTCCTGCGCGGCCGCCCGATCGCAGCCGGCACACGCCTGCCATGCCCCGCTACAAGCTGACCCTCGAATACGACGGCACCGGCTTCGTCGGCTGGCAATACCAAGGCGACGGGCGCTCGGTGCAGGAGGCGCTGGAGCGGGCAGTCGAGCGCTTCTGCGGCGAGCAGGTTCGGGTGCATGGCGCGGGCCGCACCGATTCCGGCGTTCACGCGTTGGGCCAGTGCTGCCATCTGGATCTCGCCCGGCAAACCGAGCCCAACGTGCTGCGCGATGCGATCAACGCACACCTGCGGCCTGCGCCGGCCGTCGTTCTCGACACGGTCGAGGCATCGCCCGACTTCGATGCGCGGCGGGACGCCACGATGCGCGTCTATCTCTATCGGATCGTCAATCGAAAGACGCCGCTCGCGATCGCGAAAGACCGCGCCTGGCACATCGCGCGACCGCTCGATGCGAGCGCCATGGCCGAGGCCGCGCGGCTGCTGAAAGGCACCCACGACTTCACGACATTTCGCGCCGCCAAGTGCCAGGCGGACTCCCCGGTCCGAACCCTGAAGAGCCTCGCCGTCGCGCGCACTGGAGAGGAGATCGCCGTCCGCGCCTGGGCGCGCTCCTTCCTGCACCACCAGGTCCGCGCAATTGTGGGCACGCTGGTCGAGGTGGGCGACGGCCGGCGGACGCCGGCAGATGTCGGTGCCGCGCTTGCGGACCGCGACCGGCGCCGGAGCGGCCCGACGGCGCCGGCCTACGGCCTCTATCTCGAAGCGGTGCTCTATCCGCCGGCGGAGTAGCCGGCGGCGCCGCTTTCTATTTCTTGACCCCGAGCACTTCCCGGGTGCCCGCGATCCCGGTGCGATAGATTCCTTCGACGAACTCGAGGCATTCCGCCTTGGTCTTGCCCTTCTTTGGCACAAAGCGACTGGTCCACTCCACCTGACTGCGCCGTGAGGTAACCGGCTTCACCTTGATGGTGGCGGTGTAGTCACTAAACGGCACCATGTTGTCCGGATCGGCGGTGATTGCGTAGACCTGCGTGCGCGTCGCCGTGTCGTACTTCAGCAGCGTTTCGTCGAGCGCGCCCTTCACGCCCTTGACCTTGAGCGTCCGCACCGTGCCTTTCTTGTTGAGCGTGCTCCGCGTGATGGTGCCTGCCATGATTGCGGTCAGATTGTTGAAGGCCCCGATCTCTCCGAAGACACGGTCAGCCGGCGCACTGATCTCCTCGACGACCTTCGCGCGCGTGTATGCCATTGCCCGTCCCTCCCCTTTTTATTTGAGACAGCCCGCGATGTTGGACGGAAAGTTCGGCGAGCGCAATGCGCGATGGAGCTATCCGCCGCCGCGCTGGAAGGAGATGTCGAGCCGGGCGAGATGCCCCTCGGGGTCCTCGTAGCCGCTGTAGTGGAAGCGCGCGGCGAGAACCGGCAGCGCGAGCAGACCGATGCGGCGTTCCGGCCTCGACGAGAACGTGATCTCCAATGTACCGGCTCCTTCGCGGATCGTGATCGTGTCGCCATGCTCCGAGATGTGGGCCTCCGGGAGCGCGCGGCGCAGCGTGCGCCGGAACTCGTGGCGCTCGATCGCCATCTCCTTCTCGAAGATCACGGGCTCGGACGTGCGACGGGGACTCGTGCCGATCTCGCCAGTCTAACCGCCGGCTACGGGCGGCCAGACCGCCAGCGTGTCGTTCTCGTTCAGCGCGTGGGAGCCGCGCTCGCTCGGCTCCACGTAGATGCCGTTCACCAGCACGATGGAGCAGTACTGGCGGGGCAGGTTGAACCTGGCGAAGACATCCTCGGGCGTGGTCCCGTCGTCCAGGTCGAGCTCCACCTGGTTGTCCACGGCGCCGGCGGGGAGATAGTCGCTCAGCAGGGCGTAGAGCTTGACGGTCACCTTCATGGCGTGTTCGCGGCGTCTCCAGCGTGGCGCCGTGATCGCGGCCGTCGCGGCTCAGGTCTGGCTGTGGGCGACGTAGGCCTCCATTACGCGGTGCGGGTTCTCCTGCAGCCTCTCTTTCCAGTCGCCGAGCGCCGTCTCGTTCTGGATCAGGCCGCGGATCACCCCCACGTGGTCGGTCAGCCCGATGCCGAGCGCGCCGACCAGATGGTCGCCCTCGAATTCCAGCCGGAGGTACTTGTACCCGTCCTCGTCCACGGCGACGCCGCTGTCGCCGCCGGCAACGCCTTCCCAGCTGCCGAACGAGCTTGAGACGAGCCCGACCGTGGCGAGCACGTTCATGTTGAGGCTGCCCTTGTAGTGCGCGTTCTGCCCCAGCATGTTGAGCGCTGCGATACGGCCGTGTTCGGTCGCGGTCGGCTGGATCGCGTGCACCGAGTATTCGCCCGTGGAGAAGTCGAGGCCCTGGGCCACGTCGCCGGCGGCGAACACGCCCTTGGCACTGGACTCCAAGTGCTGATCGACGAGCACGCCGTGATCGGTCTTGATCCCGCTCCCTTCCAGGAAGCCGATGTTGGGTGCGACACCGACCGCAAGCACGACCAGATGGGCGTCGATCTTCTCGCCGCTGTCCAGCACCACCGCCTTGTCGCCGCCCGCGCCGGAAGCCGCCTCGATGCCCGCGACCCGCGTCGAGGTGAGCACGCGGATATTCTTGGCCCCGCACCAGCGTTGCAGCATGCCGCCGGCGGTCTCGTCCATCATGCGCGAGACCATGCGGTCTTCCATCTCGACCACGGTGAGGTTGCCGCAGCGCTTGGCGAGCGCCTCCAGGATGATGCAGCCGATGAAGCCCGCGCCGATCAGCACGACGTTGGCGTCTTCGTTGAGCAACTTGGCGATCCCGCGGCAATCTTCGAGGGTCCAGCAGTTGTGCACGCCGGGCAGGTCGAGGCCGGGCACCGGCGGGCTGAGCGGGGTCGCGCCGGTGGAGATCAGCAGGCGGTCGTAGGAGACACTCTCGCCGCCGCTGAGGGTGAGCGTGCCGTCCGCCGCTGTCACGGATTCCGCCCGCCCCTGGCGATACTGGATGCCGAGGCCCTCGTAGTGGCCGTCGGTCTTGCGGAGGTAGGTCCCGCTTTGCTCGATCATTCCCTCGAGGACGTAAGGGATCGCCATCCGCGAATAGGGAGGCTCCGGCTCGTCGCCGATGAGAACGATGTCGGCGTTCCGGTCGCCCTTGCGCAAGGTTTCGGCTGCGACCACGCCGGCCGGGCCGGCACCCACGATCACATGCTGCATGTTGGCTCCCGCTTGGCTGTTCGCGCCGTCCCTTGCGCCCGCGCCCGTGCGCGGCAGGGAATGGCCCGTTTCGTCGCGTTCAGTGCCGTCTTCTCCGATACAAGCCGGGGGGCCGACGCCCTGTTCAGCGCGCGCGGCCCCCCGCCGTCACAAGAGTAACGAACGATGCGGGCTAGAGCGCTAGGCGCTCCACCGTCTCGTTGCTGGGCACGCCCTCGTCGGTCCAGCCGCGCACCTCGTAGTATTCCGGCAGCATCTGGTCGAGGCCGTTGGTGAGGCCTTCGGCCGGGCCGGTCTTCGCCGCGTCCTTGAGCAGACGCGCGGGCAGGTTGTCGTCCTTGCCCGTGAAGCCCGCCGCACAGTTGTACTGCCGCTCCAGGTTCCAGACCCGCTCGCCGACTTCCAGCAGCTTCTCCGCCGTCCAGTCGCCCTCGCAGGCCGCGTTGATCTGCGGTGCGATGTCATCGAGCGACCAGGCGAAGGTGGTGAAGACGCAAAGGCCGGAGGAATCGACCGCCGAGGTCGCGTCCTGGAAGGCCTTGACCAAACCGGCCTTGCCTTCGGTCACGTGCGGGTCGGTCTTCTCCGGCACGCCCAGGATCTCGGACGAGACGGTGTAGGCCCGCAGGTGGCAGGCGCCCCGGTTCGCGGTGGCGTAGGCCAGGCCCATGCCCTGGATGCCGCGCGAATCGTAGGCCGGGAACTCCTGGCCCTTGACCGACATCGAAAGCTCCGGCTTGCCGTACTTCTCGCAGAGCCGCTTGGAGCCGAGGCCGATCTCGGCCCCAAAACCCTCGCCCTTGCCGGTGAGCTCGGCGAGGTCGGTCAGCGCCTTGGCGGAGCCGAACTTGCATTCGATGCCGCCGGTCTCGGCGTCGCCGATGACGCCTTCCTCGTAGAGCTCCATGGCAGCGCCGACGGTGGCACCGAAGGAGATCGGGTCGATGCCCTGCTCGTTGCAGATGAAGTTGGCGAAGGTGAGCGCGTCGAGATCGTCCACGCCCGTTGCCGCGCCCAGCGCCCAGGCCGCCTCGTACTCGAGGCCACCGGAGGCGATCTGGTACTCGGGCCGCTCGGCCACCGTGTAGTGGCTGCGCTCGACCGTGGAGACCCGCCCGCAGGCGATGGTGCAGCCGAAGCAGGCGGCATTGGTCACCAGATTCGGCTTGCCGTCGGCGCGGGGCTCGGCCATCGCCTCGGCCGAGATGTTCTTCGCGCCCTCGAACTGCACGTCCCGATGGTTGCGGGTGGGCAGCGCGCCGACCTCGTTGATGACGTTCATCAGCACCTGGGTGCCGTAGGCCGGCAGGCCCTGGCCGGTGACGGCGTTGTCCGCGAGGGTCTGCTTGCCCTCGGCGGTCGCCTGCATGAAGGAACCGACATCCTCGACCGAGACACCCAGGGTGCCACGGATCGCCACGGCCTTGAGGTTCTTCGATCCCATCACCGTGCCGACGCCGGAGCGCCCGGCGGCCCGGTGCATGTCGTTCACCACGCAGGCGAACTTCACGCCAGCCTCGCCGGCGACGCCGATGGAGGCGACGCGGATCAGCGGGTCCTGATGCTTGGCCTTGATCCCCTCCTCGGTATCCCAGACCGACTTGCCCCAGAACTCGCCGGCATCGATCAGCTGGACGTTGTCGTTCTCCACCAGGAGGTAGACCGGGTTCGGCGACCTGCCCTCGAAGATGATCATGTCGTAGCCGGCGTTCTTCATCTCATTGCCGAAGAAGCCGCCGGAATTCGAGCACGCGATGGCGCCGGTGAGCGCGCCCTTGGTCACGACCGAATAGCGCCCGGCCGTCGACGCGCAGGTGCCGGTCAACGGGCCGGTGGTCATGATCATCTTGTTATCGGGCGAGAGCGGATCGACCCTGGGGTCGGTCTCCTCGACCAGATACTTCGTCGCGAGCCCCCGCTGGCCCAGGTACTTCTGGGCCCAATCCATGTTCAACGGCTCGTTTGTGCAGGTGCCCTCGGTGAGGTTCACCCGCAGCACGTTCCTTGCCCATGCCATGACGAGTCCTCCCTAGGCCTCGGCCTGCGCGCCGGCGTCGGTCTTGGCCGCCCACTGACGCATACGATCCAGGCCGGTCCAGTTCGCGTCCACATAGGTGATTGCCGCGGTCGGGCACGCCTTGGCGCACTCGGGATCGCCGCCGCAGAGATCGCACTTGATCACCTTGCCGGTGGACGCGTTGTAGTTCACGGTCCCGAAGGGGCAGGCGATGGTACAGACCTTGCAGCCCACGCAGAGCGCGTCCGAGACCACCTTGGCGCCGGTTTCGGCATCCAGCGTGATCGCATCGACCGGGCAGGCCTGCATGCACCACGCCTCGTCGCACTGGGTGCAGGTGTAGGGGACCATCCGCCCCTGATCGTGGAAGTTGAACACCTTGATGCGAGACTTGGCGGGGTTGAACACCCCCTCATTCACGTGAGAGCAGGCCAGCTCGCATTGCAGGCATCCGGTACACTTGTCCGGGTCGATATGAAGCGATTTCTGCACGTTCGTTACCCCCTTCGCGCCTCTCAGGCGCTCACCGACACTCTACACCACAAGACGCCCGCCTTGCACCGGGCGAAGTGCGCCTTGGTATGACAGGCGGTTATATGACTCATTCTCGAACCGCCTAGCCTGCCATCGCCTCGGCGCCCGCGGCGATGGCCTTCACGATATTGTGGTAGCCGGTACACCGGCAGAAGTTGCCCTCCAGATAGGAGCGAATCTCCGCCTCGCTCGGCTTGCCGTTGCGCTTCACCAGGTCGAGCGCGCACATCACCATGCCGGGCGTACAGAAGCCGCACTGCAGCGCGTGGTGCTCCTTGAACGCCGCCTGCATGGGATGGAGCGTGTCGCCGTTGGCCACGCCCTCGATGGTGAGCACGTCCGCGCCGTCCGCCTGGACCGCCAGCATGGTGCAGGCCTTCACGCACTCGCCATCGACGTGCACGTTGCAGGCCCCGCACTGGCTCGTGTCGCAGCCGACATGGGTGCCGGTGAGGCCGAGATCGTAGCGCAGGAACTCGACGAGCAAGGTGCGGGTCGACACCTCGCGGGCGACCTCGTCGCCATTGACGGTCATCTTGACCTGCGCCTCGGGCACGCTACCCCCCAACCCGTGAATCGCGTCTGGCGGAGAGAATAACCGCGGCCAGCATGGCGGACAAAGCGTTTGTGCCACGTGCTCGTACCGCCTGTAGCCAGTGGCGCGACCCTGACCTCGCAGGTATAGGAAGGCCGGGAGACGAGAGACGGGAGCGGGGCTCGACCATGAACATTGCGGCGCTGCTGGCGAAGACCGCGCGGAGCCTACCCGAACAGCCGGCGGTCTCGCTCGGCGACGAGGTCACCGCGCGCTACGGCACGCTTCACGAACGGGCCGGGGCGATCGCGGGCGCGCTGCGCTCGGTGCACGGGCTGACCCCCGGCGCGCGGGTCGCCATCGTCATGGCGAACCGGACGGACTACCTGGAAGCGCTGTTCGGCATCTGGTACGCAGGGCTCGTCGCGGTCCCGGTCAACGCCAAGCTGCACCCGCGCGAGGTCGCCTACATCCTGGGCAATTCGGGGACCCGGCTCTGCATCGCCGACGAAGGCCACGCAGACGGGATCGAGAGCGTGCGGGACGAGGTGCCGGGCCTTGCCGCGCCGCTGGTCGCGGGTTCCGACGACTGGCGCGCCATGCTCGGCCACGATGCGGAAGGCCCCTCCGCAGCCCGACCCGACGATCCCGCCTGGCTCTTCTACACCAGCGGCACCACGGGCCGGCCCAAGGGCGCGACCATCACTCACCGCAACCTGATGATGATGACGCTGAGCTACTTCGCCGACCTCAACCCAATCGCGCCCGACGATTGCGTGCTGCACGCGGCGCCGCTCTCCCACGGCTCGGGCCTCTACGCGCTGCCCTTCATCGCCAAGGGCGCCAACAACGTGATTCCCGAGAGCGGCGGCTTCGAGCCGGCGGAGGTTCTCAACCTGATCGAGCAGCACCCCGGCCTCAGCATGTTCGCAGCGCCCACCATGGTGGTGCGGCTGCTGGACAGCCCGGCGCTTGCCGACGCTGACACCGCCAACCTCGACCTCATCATCTATGGCGGCGGCCCGATGTATGTCGCCGACGTGGAACGCGCGCTCGCGGCCTTCGGCCCCAAGCTCGCCCAGATCTATGGACAGGGCGAGAGCCCGATGACGATTACCGCGCTCTCCCGCGCCTATCACGAAGACAGGAATCACCCGCGCTATCGCGAGCGCCTGGGCTCGGCCGGGATCGCGCGCACGGATGTCGAGGTGCGCGTCGTCGACGAAGAGGACCGCCCCCTCCCTGCGGGAGAGAGCGGCGAGATCATCGTGCGCGGCGACGTCGTGATACCGGGCTATTGGGAGAATCCGGAGGCCACCGCGAGCGCGCTCAAGGGCAGCTGGCTGCACACCGGCGATGTCGGCCGCTTCGACGAGGACGGCTTTCTCACCCTGCTCGACCGCGCCAAGGACATGATCATCTCAGGCGGGACCAACATTTACCCGCGCGAGATCGAGGAGGTCCTGCTGCGCGACGAGGCAGTGCGCGAGGCGGCGGTCGTCGGCCGCGCGCATCCCGAGTGGGGGGAGGAGGTGGTCGCCTTCGTCGTGCCCCACGACGGCCAGAGCGTCACCGAAGACCGGCTCGACCGGCTCTGCCTGGAGAGCATCGCCCGCTTCAAGCGCCCGCGCGCCTACCGCATCGTGGACGGCCTGCCCAAGAACAACTACGGCAAGGTGCTCAAGCGCACGCTGCGCGAGGAGCTGGAGGCGGAGGGCAGAGCGTAGCCCATGATATTTCTATGCAAAACATAGTGTTACACGAAATTGGGTTCGTTTTGTAATTTTCGATTTCGCGTCCCTCCCCGACTTCCCGCGCTGCGGGTGACGCGCGCGGAGGAGCATCGACGCCTGTAACGCTGCCTCGGCGAGAAATCCACCCTACCCTGGTGCATAAGGGTTCTTGCCGGCGCGCAGGAGGAGGCGAATCGGCACGCCGGCGAGGCCGAATTCGGCACCGATCCCGTTCACCAGATAGCGGCGGTAACTCTCTGGCAAGGCCTGCGGCTTGCTCGCGAAGAGGGCGAAGGTGGGCGGCCTGGCCTTCACCTGGGTGATGTAGCGGAGCCTGAGCCTTCGGCCGGCCGCGAGCGGCGGCGGATGGTGGGCGACCGCTCCTTCCAGCCAGCGGTTGAGCTGGGCGGTGGGCACGCGGCGATTCCAGGTATCGAAGGCGGCGAGCACCGCCGGCATGATGCCGTCGATCCCCGCGCCGGTCAGCGCCGAGCAGGTCACCACCGGAACCCCTTTCACCTGCGCCAGTGCGGTCTCCAGCCGGTCCTGGATGGCAGCGCGGGCGGCCGCACGATTCCGCACCAGGTCCCACTTGTTGAGCACGATGACGACGGCCCGGCCTTCGTCTGCCGCGCGGGCGGCAATCGCCATGTCCTGCCGGCCGGCGGGATCGGTGGCGTCGAACACGACGAGCACCACCGCCGCCTGGCCCAGCGCCCGTTCGGCATCGCGCGCGGAGAGTTTGTCGAGCGTCGCCACGGTCTTGGCGCGGCGGCGCAGGCCGGCCGTGTCCACCAGCTCGACCGCGCGGCCTTCATAGGACCAGCGCACGGCGATCGAATCCCGCGTGAGCCCCGGCTCCGCGCCGGTGATGACCCGCGCCTCGCCCACCAGCTGGTTGAGCAACGTCGACTTGCCGACATTGGGGCGGCCGACGATGGCGAGCCGGAGCACGTCGTCCACACGGGCTGCCTCCGCCGACGCCTCGGAATCGAAGGGGCTGAGTGCGTCATAGAGGTCCGCGAGGCCCTCGCCGTGCTCGGCCGAGATCGGGATCGGCTGCCCGAGCCCGAGGGCATAACCCTCGGCGACCCCACTCTCGGCTGCGCCGCCCTCGCACTTGTTGACCGCCAGGATGATCGGTACGTGCAGCCGCCGCAGCTGCTTCGCGAAGAACTCGTCCGCCGGCGTCACCCCTGCCCGCCCGTCGATCAGAAGCAGCGCGGCGTCGGCCTCTTCCAACGCTCGTTCGGTCTGCGCCATCATGCGGCCGGCGATGGTCTCTAGCGCCGCTTCCTCGAGCCCGGCGGTGTCGATGGCGCGGAACCTGAGCGGGCCGATGCGCGCCCAGCCTTCGCGCCGGTCCCGCGTTACGCCGGGCGTCGGCGCGACGAGCGCCGCGCGCCGGCCGACCAGCCGGTTGAAGAGCGTCGACTTGCCGACGTTGGGGCGTCCCACGATGGCAACGGTGAAGGCCACAGGCCCGGCCTCAGCCTCAGCGCAGCGCGATCAGATCCGCTGCGTCGGTCAGGAGGAAGAGCGTCCGATCGGCGACCACGGGCGGCTCGCGAACGGCGCTCCCGACGTTGCGCCCGCCGAGAATGCGTCCGTCGTAGGGCGAGACTGCGAGAATCCTGCCGTCCGACCCTGCTGCGATGAGCCGATCGCCGACGAGGACCGGGCCGGACCAGAAGATCGGGTCCTCACGCTCCTCCGGATCCTCGAAGCGCGGCAGCGACCTCACCCAGAGAATGGCGCCGCTCTCGCGCGCGACGCAGAGAAGCTCGCCGTCTGCGGTCAACACGAAGATGAAGTCGCCCGCGACCCAGGGCGTGTCGAGACCGGCGATGTCCCGCTCCCAGATGCGCCGGCCGCTGCGCTCATCGATCGCGACCATGCGCCCGCCGTGGCCGATGGCGAACACCATACCGCGGTCGATCACGGGGTTGCCGTCGGTATCGTTGAACGTGGCGATGGCGCCGATACGGACGCCCTGGACGGCGAGGATATCGGCCCAGACCGTGCGGCCGTTCTCGACCCGAAGCGCCGTCAACTCGCCGGACGAGAAGGGTGCCACGACGATGCCGCCATCCACTGCCGGGGCCGCGCCACCGAGAAAGCCCGCGCTCTCCGCGATCGCAGCATGGCTCCATTGCACGGCGCCGGTACGGGCATCCAGCACCCACAAGCGATTGTCGTGGCTTATGGCGAAGACACGGCCGCCGGAGACCACGGGCGGAGTGCGCACGGGCACGCCGACCGACTGCTGCCATTGCAAAGCACCTGTCCCCGCATCCAGCGCGAGCAAATGGCCAAGCCCCGTCGTCGCGAACAGCCAGCCCCCTGCCACTGCAAGGCCGCCGCCGAATGCGCCCTCGTCATCGTCCTCCGGCAGCATGTCGGCGGCCCAGAGCCTCGCACCGGTATCGGCGTCGAAGGACGAGATCAGGCTCCTCGTGTCCATGGTAAA
Source organism: Alphaproteobacteria bacterium (assembly GCA_965220745.1). GTDB lineage: Bacteria > Pseudomonadota > Alphaproteobacteria > UBA828 > UBA828 > WTGU01. The sequence goes on from CBDCQT010000010.1 coordinate 583,485, forward strand.
GACGCGCCCGGCGGCTACGACCGGCGACGCGAGAGCGGGCCCGTCGTCGTCGGTGCCTCTGCCGATTCTGGCCCGCCAGCGCTCAGCGAGAACGTCTGCCGCAGCCAAGTGATGCATGGCGTGGTGGGGGTAGCCGCCCGACTGGGGCCAGTCCTGGTTCACGTAGGGCGGCGGCAGGCGCACCGTCAGCGCGTCGGCGCCGGGGTCCGGTTCGAGTTGCCGTTCGAGGGAAATCACCGAAAATCGCTCGCCCGGCACCGGCGACGCCTCTTCGTCGCTAAACCATCCCGAGACGGTGTCGCAGCCGCCCAGGCCCAAGAGGAAGCAAAAGCCGAGCAGGGCAACGCTCCGCGCTATGCCCTTCGGTGCGGCGCGCCTCATTCCGCCGTGCTCCCGGCCGCCGCGTCGTCCGAGCCTCCGGCGTCGGCGTCGTCCCAGTCGGCCGACTGGGCGCCGCCCGCAAGCGCCGCCTCCAAATCGCCGCCAAGGCTCATCAACAACTCGGCCGCCCGCTGGCGCAAGCCCAGCGGCGCGGCCGGGTCGCTCACGAGTTCGGCGAAGAGCCCGCGCGCCGCCGCCTCGTTACCGGCGCGCAGCTCGGCGATGGCGGAAAGCTCCGTCGCCAGCGGCCGCCACGGCGAATGGCCCGCCAGCAGGGGCGCGAGCCGCTGGCTGACTTCTGTAGCGGATGCACGGTCGATCAGCCGTTGTGCGGCGAGCAGGGCGCCCAGGTCGCGATAGAGCGGGTCGAGGCGGGAGTCCGCGGCGATCTGGTCGTAGACGAAGATGGCGCCGCTGATATCCCCGCGCCCGGCACGCGCATCGGCCTCCGCGAGCCGGGCGAGCGCCGCGTATCCGGTCTCTGAATCGGCAGCGAGCACCGCCAGTTGCTCGACGGCTTCCGCGCCGCGCCCGGACTCGATCCCGGCCATAGCGGCTGCGAACTGCCGCCCCTCGGCCTCGCGGGTGCTGTCCCTGGCATCGGCGATCATCACAACTGCGACCGCGGCGCCGAGCGCTGCCACGCCCACCCCGAGCAGCCAGTAGCGCCACCGCCGCCACAGCTTGAGATAGCGTTCGTGCCGAAGGTCCTCATCGACCTCTCGGAAGATATCCGCCACGCGCGTGCCTCCGTCAGCGCCGCTCAGCCTGCCCGCGAAGCCCGGGAGACCGGCTCAAGCGGCTTCGCGCCACTTGATCGAGCAGCCCATGGACGGCAACTGCTCCTCGGGCCCGCGCCCGGTCTCGGCAACCTGGATCATGGCCTCGAGGAGCTCCCGGCGCGCATCCGGCACCGGCTCCATCCGCGAGGCGTCGAGCCGGCCCCGGTATTGCAGGCCGAGGCCACGGTCGAAGCCGAAGAAGTCCGGCGTGCACGCCGCATCATAAGCGCGCGCAACTTCCTGAGTCGGGTCGATGAGGTAAGGAAAGCCGAACCCATGCTGGGCACCGAACAGCTTCATGTTCTCGAACGAATCGGCGGGATAGGCCTCGGTGTCGTTCGGCATGATGGCGACCGCGCCGATCCCGTGGCTCTTGAGTGCGTTCACGTCCCCCACGATCCGGTCGATGACGGCCTTCACGAATGGACAATGGTTGCAGAGGAACATCACCAGCGTGCCGCGCTCGCCGGCGCAGTCCGCCAGCGTATAGGTCTTGCCGTCGGTCCCCTCCAGCCGAAAGTCCACGGCCTTCCAGCCGAAATCGCAGACGGGTGTGGTCATCGCCGCCATGGGCGTGGTCTCCCTAACCGTGCGGGTTCAACGCGTAATCGTGAGTCGAGAACGATGGTGTAGAATCACAAGCATAGCTCAAAAACGCAACGAAGTGGGCGACATGATGGCGGCGTTGCGGGCGTGAGCGAGAACGGGGGCAACGACGATGAGCAAGCGGTTCCGTCGGTATCGAGCCTTCTGGCCCTACTATGTGTCCGAGCACAGCCGGCCCGGAACCCGCCGGATGCACTTCGTCGGCACCACGGGCTCCGTCGCCTTGGTCGTCGTCGCCGGCGTGTTGGGAGAGCCCCTGTTGCTAATTGCCGCGCTTGTCTGCGGCTATTTCTTTGCCTGGCTCAGCCACCTGTTGATCGAGCGCAACCGGCCGGCGACGTTCACCTATCCGCTGTTCAGCCTGGCCGGCGACTTTCACATGTGGGCGCTGATGTGGCAGGGCCGCATGGACGCCGAAGTCGAGCGGCTGTCCTCCTCAGCCAAACCAGACCAGTCGGCATCGTAGCGACGCCGGCGGCGAGGCCCCGTCGGGGATGGATCAGGCCGCGTCAGAGCGGGGCCTGACGGCCACGTAAGCCCTGCGGTAGTGCTCCAGGCAGTAGGGCTTGCCGAGCAGCGCAAGCTCGCCGCAAAAGTGGAAGCTGGGCTCGTCCGGATGGCCGATCGGCCATTTGCACGCCGAACTGCCGACGGCGAGAGGCGGCTCCGGCGCTCGCGATCTTGCCGGCACCACGATCCCAGACTGCGCCGTTGCCGACTTGCGCCCGTTCGTGCCATGCACACCGTTTGCACCATTCACGCCATTCTTGGCCCTCGGCGTGCGCGAATAACTCTTTCCGCGCCGGATCGGCGACGGGCGCGGCGGCAGTTGCAGGCGATGCGCCTTGCCGACGACGGCATTCTTTGACATGCCGACCGCACGCCCGATCTCGGCGGTCGTGAGTCCTTCGTTCCACAGCCGGGTCACGGTGGCGACCCGCTCCGGCGTCCAGGCTGTCATAACCGTCCCTCCGTGCGGTGCCGGGCTTGCACCGGTCCAAATATTGTCGCGCTGTGCCCTAAACTCCCAATATACAGTACCCCATACAAAATGCAAGGCCGAGTGGCCCATATGTAGGTGCGGGGACCCGCTCGGGGATCGAGCGCGCAAGTGCGCCAAGTCTTGCACGACCACCCGAACTTGGGCTAAGTCTCGGATTAGGGAGGAAAAATAAGAAGGGTGGACCCGCAGTTGGGAGGATGGCGATGACATGGGCGGTGGCTTCCGGTCGTGCGTCGCGCGCTTGGCTGGGGCGGAGAGTCCAGCGGGGCGCGGGCTGAGGCGAGGGTCGCCTTGAGCCTGTTTCGCCGACGCAAGAAGCTGAGCCGATGGGCCCGCGTGCGGCGGTTCGTGTGGCCCAACATGAACTGGGGCCGGGTTCTCCGATACTGGACCTTCAAGCTCAAGCGCCTGCAAGGCTCGCCCTACGCCATCGCGTGCGGCTTCGCGTGCGGCGCGGCGGTCTCGTTCACGCCTTTGATTGGATTCCACTTCATTCTCGCCGCAGTGCTCGCCTGGGCGCTGCGCGGCAACATCATCGCGTCGGCGATCGGCACCGCGGTCGGCAATCCGTGGACCTTCCCGTTCATCTGGGCGGGGATCATCTGGCTTGGAACCAAGATCCTGGGCTACGAGCGCGGGCAGGAGCTGCCCGCGGATCTCACCATCGGCACCATCTTCGAGGAACCGGGCACGGTGCTGCTGCCCATGCTGGTTGGCGGCCTGCCGACGGCGCTGGTGGTGTGGGTTGTTTTCTACTTCCCGATCCGGCGGGTGGTGGGCAACTACCAGCACCACCGCCAAACCAGGCGCCTGCGGCGCAGGCGCATACTCGACGAGGAGCGCCGCGCCAAACTGGACCCCGCACGGCAGGCGGATGACGAGATCTCCATCCCCGATGCAGCCCCTGAGCCCGCCCAGGGAGACGCCCAGCCGGCCGCCGCGAACGTGACCCATCTCGACCAGGTGCTGGTGGACCGCGGCCGCTGATGGGGCGCGTGCCGTGAGCGCCGTTGCCGAGCCGCCGGCCTGGCCCATGATTGTCGGCCTCGGCGCCGACATCGTCGACATCCGGCGGATCGCGGGCACGCTCGACCGCTTCGGCGCGCGCTTCACCCACCGCGTTTTCACCGCAGTCGAACGCGCACGTGCCGAGCGCCGGCTGAGGCCGGAGGAAACCTACGCCCGTCGCTTCGCCGCCAAGGAGGCCTGCGCGAAGGCGCTGGGCACCGGGCTCCGCCAAGGTGTTTTTTGGCGCGACATGGCGGTGGTCAACCTGCCCAGCGGCCAGCCGACCATCGAGCTCAGCGGCGGCGCGCTCAGGCGCTTGCAATCGCTCACGCCTTCGGGCATGAGGTGCCGGATCGACGTGACCATGACCGATGAGCCACCCATCGCCCAGGCCATCGTGGTGATTACGGCAATCCCTGCAACCGACTGACGGCAACGAGGGCAGCGGGCGGCCCGGGCCGCGAACAGCTGGAACCGAACCGACCGCACATGGCGCGCGCCAAATCTCAAGACAAGGGCTCAGCCAAGCGCAGATTCAGCGGTTTCTGGGACACGATCCGGACCCTGATCTACGCGGTTCTTGCCGCGCTGATCGTCCGCACCGTCGCCATCGAGCCCTTCAACATCCCCTCGGGCTCGATGATCCCGACCCTGCTTGTCGGCGATTACCTGTTCGTGTCGAAATACGCCTACGGCTACAGCACGTACTCCCTGCCCTGGGGCGTCGATATCTTCGACGGCCGCATCATCGACAGCCCGCCCGATCGGGGCGATGTCGCAGTCTTCAAGCTGCCCCGCGACAACGAGACCGACTACATCAAGCGCATCATCGGGCTTCCCGGCGACCGCATCCAGGTGCTCAAGGGCGTGCTCCACATCAACGGGACGCCCGTGAAGCGCGAACGCGTGGACGACTACAGCTACACGGACCGCTACGGCCGGGAACGCGTCCTGCGCCAGTATCGCGAGACGCTGCCGAACGGCGTGAGCTACATGACCCTCGACGCGACGCCCACCGGCGGCCTCGACAACACGCAGATCTATACCGTGCCCGCCGATCACTACTTCGCCATGGGCGACAACCGGGACAACTCGCTCGACAGCCGTGTGCCCTCGGTCGGGTTCATCCCGTCCGAAAACCTCGTGGGCCGGGCCGAGTTCATCTTCCATTCGCTGGAAGATGGAACCAGCATCGGGGAGGTCTGGAACTGGCCGAGCGCGACACGCAGCGATCGGGTCTTCAAGGCGATCGACTAGCGCCCAGAGGCGCAGCAGAGCCGCCGCCGGAGCCGGCGGCAGACGACGCCGCAGCGGCCGGCTCGCTCGAAGAGGCTCTCGGCCACCGCTTCGCGCGACCGGCGCTGCTCGCTCTCGCGCTGCGCCATCCGAGCGCCGGCACGCAGGCTGGCAGCAACCAGCGCCTCGAGTTCCTGGGTGACCGCGTGCTCGGCATGGTCGTGGCCGCGATGCTCTACGAGGCGTTCCCGCACGAGGCCGAGGGCGCCCTCTCGCAGCGTTATTCGGCGCTCGTCCGCCGCGAGGCGTTGGAGGGCGTGGCCCGCAGCCTCGCGCTCGGCGACCAGCTCACCCTGAGCCGCAGCGAGGGCGCCGGCGGCGGGCGCGACAATCCGGCCAATCTGGCGGATGCCTGCGAGGCGGTCATCGGCGCGCTTTACGTGGACGGCGGTCTGCAAGCTGCCGAGCGCTTCATCCGCCGTCACTGGTCGCCGGCGATGAACGCCGACCCCGAACCGCCGCGCGATCCCAAGACCCGGCTTCAGGAGTGGACGCAATCGCGGGCGCTCGGGCTGCCGGTCTACCGCACTCTGTCCTCCACCGGCCCCGCCCACGCCCCGCTTTTCGAGGTCGAGGCGGAGGTTGCCGGGCTCGGCAAGGCGGTCGCCACCGGAGCCACCAAGCGCGCGGCAGAGCAAGGCGCCGCCGGCGCGTTACTCGCGCGCATCGCCGATAGCGGGAGTGACGGCGATGGCTGAGTGCGGCACCCGCGCGGGCTTCGTCGCCGTGCTGGGGGCACCCAATGTCGGCAAGTCGACACTGGTCAACCGGCTGGTGGGCGCCAAGGTCGCCATCGTCTCGCCCAAGGTACAGACCACGCGCAGCCGGCTGCGCGGCATCCGCGTGATCGACGACGTCCAGCTCGTCTTCGTCGACACGCCCGGAATCTTTGCTGCCAAACACCGCTTCGAACGCGCGATGGTCCACGCCGCCTGGAGCGGCGCACACGACGCCGATGCCATCCTGCTGCTGGTGGACGCGCGTCGTGGGCTGACGGGCGAGACCAGGGCGATCATCGACCGGCTCAAGGAGACCGGGCGCGAGACCCTGGTGGCGCTCAACAAGATCGACCTGGTGCCGCGCCACGTCTTGCTGCCACTCGCGGCGGGGGTCGAGGAAACCGGGCTCGCGGCCGAGATCTTCATGGTCTCGGCGCTCGACGGCGACGGGGTCGACGACCTGCAGGATGTGCTCAAGGCGCGGATGCCGTCGGGGCCCTGGCTCTACCCGGAAGACCAGCTCACCGACATATCGGAGCGCCTGCTGGCGGCTGAGATCACGCGCGAGCAGCTCTTCCTGCAGCTGCGCCAGGAGCTGCCCTATGCCGTCGCGGTCGAGACCGAAGGCTGGACCAGTGCCCGCAACGGAGGCGCACGGGTCGAGCAAGTGATTTACGTGCAGCGGGAGACGCACAAGGGCATCGTCCTCGGCAGGGGCGGGCAGCGGATCAAGGCGATCGGCACGGCGGCGCGCGCCGAGCTTTCCGATATTCTCGGCCGCCCGATCGACCTCAAGCTCTTCGTGAAGGTGAGGCAGCGCTGGCTCGAGGACCCCGAGCGCTACCGTGACATCGGGCTCGAATACGACGTCTGACGGCGCGATCAAGAGTTCCACGCCTCCCTTAATTGCGCCGCGCTCCTGTGCCACAGTGCCGCCCGCACTCCTTGACAGGGAGGGTGCGAAATGACGACAGGCGGCTCCGAGCGGCCGGGCGGCGTTCGCTACGAGCCCGACGAACGACCGCCCATTGCGCTCAGCTGCGGCCTCGGCCTGCAGCTCGCCGTCCTTTGCATCGCTGGCGTCGCGCTGACGCCTGCGATCGTGGTCCGCGCCGCCGGCGGGGCGGAATCTTATCTGACGTGGGCGGTCTTCGGCGCCGTCCTGGTCAGCGGCATCACCTCGGTGTTGCAGGCGGTCCGCGTGGGGCGGATCGGTGCCGGCTACGTCCTTGTCATGGGCACCTCCGGGGCCTTCATCGCGATCTGCGTCGGCGCGATCGCCCAGGGCGGCCCGGCGATGCTGGCGACGCTGGTGGTAATCTCCGCCCTCTTCCAATTCCTGCTCGCGTGGCGGCTCTCGCTGCTCCGGCGGATTCTGACGCCCACCGTCTCGGGCACGGTCATCATGCTGATCCCCGTCACGGTGATGCCGATCGTCTTCGGCATGTTGGGTCAGGTTCCAGAGGGCACGTCGGAGCTCGGCGCGCCGCTCGCGGCGCTCGTGACCGTGCTCGTTCTGTGCGGCATCTCGCTGAAAGCCACGGGCGCGCTCAGACTCTGGGCGCCGGTCATCGGCATCGTCGCCGGCTGCGGCGTTGCCGGGTATTTCGGCTTCTACAACGTCGCCGGCATCGCAGCAGCATCGTGGGTGGGTGTGCCATCGGGCGGATGGCCGGGCTTCGATATCGACTTTGGGCCGGTCTTCTGGGGGCTCCTGCCGGCCTTCGTCTTCGTGACCCTGGTCGGCGCCGTCGAAACGGTGGGCGACGGTATCGCCATCCAGCGGGTCTCCTGGCGCAAGCCGCGCGCGGTGAATTTTCGGGCGGTGCAAGGAGCGGTAGGCGCGGATGGTGTGGGCAACCTACTCTCCGGCCTGATGGGGACCGTGCCCAACACAACCTATTCCACGAGCATATCCGTGACCGCGCTCACGGGCGTAGGCGCTCGCAGCGTGGGCGTCGCACTCGGGATCGCGTTCGTCGTGGTGGCGTTCATTCCAAAGGCACTCGCCGTTGTGCTGGCGATACCGGGGCCGGTTGCGGCGGCCTACATCACGGTTCTGCTGGGGCTGCTCTTCGTCGTCGGCATGCGGATCGTCATCCAGGACGGGGTGGACTATCGCAAGGGCCTGATCGCAGGGGTGTCCTTCTGGATCGGGGTCGGTTTCCAGAACGGCGTGATCTTTCCAGAGCATGTCTCGGGCATCGCTGGCGGGCTCCTGGAGAACGGCATGACGGCCGGCGGGATGACGGCGATTCTGCTCACGCTCTTCGTGGAGTTGGCGGCACCCCGCCGGCGCCGCATCCAGGCGCCGTTCGAGGTCGCTTCGCTGCCGAAGATCAGGGAGTTTCTCCAATCCTTCGCGTCACGCAGCGGCTGGGGCGAAGCGATGGCGTACCGTCTGGACGCGGCAGCGGAGGAGGCGATTCTGACGCTGCTGCGGCACGACGAGGAGGAAGAGGCGGAAGGCGCGCCTCACCGAAAGCGCCGCCTGCTGCTCACCGCCCACAAGGAGGGCGGCGCTGCGGTGCTGGAATTCATCGCCGCCCCTGGCGAGGAGAACCTGGAGGACCGCATCGCGCTCATGGGCGAGGCGTCCGAGGATGCGCCCGAGCGGGAGGTGTCGCTACGGCTGCTGCGCCACCTCGCCTCCTCTGTCCACCACCAGCAGTATCACGACACGGACATCGTTACGATCCGCGTGGAGGCGCGTAGGTAAATTCCAAACAGTGAACTGGTTTTGTCATGGTTTCTGAGAAGGAAGCGCTGAACTCCAAATAGTCGGCACGGCAATTACCGCCCAAACATGCTCCTGGCTTAAATGATAGAATCGAAAAATGCCGATAAAACGTTGTCCCTGACTAACTGCCGCCTCATCCGCCACCACCACCCGCGTTGCCACTGCCAACGCAAATCTTTTTGTCATCATCTCTGGTGAGATATCGCAATGCTGCTCGCCACAAGTGAAGAATGAGGCGCTCAGCCAACGCAATAAGGAATTTCACCGAGAGCAGATTGTCCATTGTTCCCTTATACCCCAATCAAGCATTGGTACCAAGATCACAAGGTCAGTTACGGTGAACGAGGTATTTCTCAGCGCAAGTCGATTGGGGCGAAAACATCAGAATGATCTCGGTGTGAACGCTAAGGCTTTGAACCATTGGATATCGCATCGGGCACCGCGCCAGAGCTGAGGCTCAGCTTAGGAACGCGTTCACCACGTGGTTGAAGCGCTCCGGGTTCTCCATGAACATGAAGTGATTGCCGCCGTCGGCCTCCTCGAAGATTTCCAATTGCGAGCCGGCGATCTGGCGGTGCATCCATTCCTGCGAGCGCCAGTTGATCAGGCTGACACGGCCGCCGACGATGAGCGCAGGCAGCGTGATGCGGGGGATCAGGTCGCGCCAGTCCTGCGTCGCGTGATTGAGGAGCAGCGTGGCCGCGTGGCGGCGCGGCATCTTGCGGTTCTGTTCGATGACCCACGCCACCCGCTCCTCTGGAAAGCCGCCGGTGAACATGCCGCCGATGAAGCCCTTGGTGGTCGCCACGCCTTCTTTCCCCGCGAGGGCGCCGATGGTCTCGTAGAGGCTCGCGCCGTCGAAGATCGCGCCGGCGTCCTGCTTCTCCTGCTCTGACCACTCGCTGCGCGCGGTGATCGCGGGCATCTGGTCGACGAGGACGAGCCGCTCTAGCCCCGCTTCGCCGAAGAGGTCGATGTAGCACCAGATCACGGAACACCCCATGGAGTGGCCGAGCAGGCTCACCCGCTCCAGCCCGAGCGCCTCGATGGCGTTGCGCACGTCCATGGCGAGTCGCTGAATCTTGTAGCCGTGCTCAGGCTTGTCGGACTCGCCGTGCCCCCGCATGTCGAAGGCGATGACTCGGCGGCTCGCCGAAAGCCCCTCGGCCTGGGCCTCGAACTGCGCGGCGGTCTGCGACCAGCCGGGGATCATGACGAGGGGCGCGCCGCTCCCCTTCTCCACGTAGTGAAGGCGGATTCCGTCATTCGTCGTGACATGCGGCATGGTTCCGTCTCCTTCTCAAGCCGCCGGCCGCGCCGATGCGCCGAGCCGCTCGCGGCGGGGTAAGCAGGCGTAGAATAGCGCGCCCAGGAACGCGAGCACGGCGATCAGAATGACTGCGCTGCCGTAGTGTTGATCGGCATCGTAGATCGCCCCTGCGGAGAACGGCCCGAGCAGGCCGCCCAGGCCGTAAGCGAGGGCGATGCGGCCGAAAACCCGCGGCAGCGCCGCCGCCCCGTAATAGCCTGCGATGGTCACGGGGTGGGCGCTCGCGAGCACGCCGAAGGCCAAGCCGACTGCGGCGATGGCGGTGAGCCCCATGACGACGCCGGGCGCGAAGAAGAGCGCCAGCAGAAACACCCCCATGACGAGCCCGACGCCCACGAGCACACGCCGGCCCGTCAACGCATCGACGAGCAGGCCGCCGACCAGCCCGCCGACCACGTAGCCGGCGCTACTCAGCATCGGTGCGAACTGGGTATCGCCCGCGGACCCACCCCACGAGGCCAACATCGTCGCCGCGTGACCGATGACCACGAGCGCCGTGAAGGCGATGCAGAGAAAACCGAGAAAGATCACGATTACCACGCGGGGCCGGTCGGTCAGTATGTCCTGGAAAAGCCCGGTCGCGCCGGTCGCCGGCGGTGTCTTGCGGGAGAGCGCGATGAGCGCGGCCGCGATCGCGATGGCCAGGAAATTTATCGCAGCCGTCACACCGAAGGTCGCCTCCGGCCCCATCGCAGCCATCAGGATGGCAAGACCGGGTGACCAGGCGATGCCGCCCATGGCGACCGCCGACATGTTGATGCTCATGGCGATGCTGGGTCTCACCGGCCCGTCGATGCTCGCCGCGGTCATCGCGACGAAATAGACAACGCCGACGGCAAAGCCGAAGAATACCCCGTAGCCGACATAGAGTGCCGCGACCGATTGGCCGAAGCCCGCGAGCGCGAACCCGGCCGCCGTCACCGCCGCCATGACCAGGGTGAGCTGCGGGAGCGTGAACCAGTGCAGCAGCCGGTGCATCACGAAGCAGCCGATCGTCGCGGTGAACAGGCAAAGCGACTGCGCGCCGCTCACCGTCGCGCGGTCGGCGCCGAGCTCGGTTTCGAGCGGCGCCACGAAGACGCTCCACGCGTAGAGGATCCCGGTCGAGAGGTTGATCAGGACCCCCGCAGCGAGCGGAAAGTATGGGCGCAGCGCCGCACCCAGTCGCGATTCCATCGGCGCTCCACGGTTGGATGCGCCACGGTGGCTCGAATGGGTGGCGCGCGGTCAGCCTATGGGTGGCGATCCGGCCCGTCCAGAGGTGGACTCGCCGCGTCGGAATTTGCCTGCGCCCGCCGGCGGAGCCAGATCACGGCAATCCAGACCGGGAGGCTCAATACCAAGGCGACGATGGCGATGCCCGGCGGGCCGAACAGACCGGCGGGGAGCGACGCCGCCACCGTGGCAACCCCGAGGACGATGCCCGCAATCCACGCCGCGCGCGCGTACCCGAGCCGCCCCAGCCGCCGGCAAGCCCATGCCAGCGGCAGGCCGCAGACCGCGGCCACGATCAGCGACGGCACGGCCATGAGCGTCGCCGTCGCCTCCTCTCCGGGCGCCATCGAAGTCGGGCCGAAGCGGATCGCGGCCGACGCCAGCACGCCCGCCGGCAGCCAGAGCAGCGCCGCGGCATAGAAGGAGGCTTGCGACCGCGGGCGCGGGGAGAGATCCGCCATTTCAGCGTCTATTCCCGCGGTAGGGACTCGGCTTCGTGCCGCGTCATGTCCTCCTGGTGATTGCGCAAGGGCTCAGGCCAGGTGCTCTTGATGAAGGCGAGGACATCGCGGATTTCGTCGTCAGTGAGAATCTCGGCGAAACCCGGCATACCGCTTTCGAAGTTGGTGATCCCGCGCGCCGCCAGCAACCCCTCGCCGCCCAGCTTCGTATAGTCGAAGAGCATCCGGTCGCCGTGATGCCAGGTGTGGCCGGTCTCGTCATGGGGCGGGGCAGGATAGAGCCCGTCGGCGCCCTGCCTTCGCCAGTCCGGCGCGCCTTCGAGGTTCTTGCCGTGGCACGAGGCGCAGTGTTCGGCGTAGAGCGCGGCGCCCTGCGCGAGATCGTCCGATGCCAGGGTAGCCTGCCCGACCAGCAGCCAACCGGCGATGGCCCCGATCGCCGCGACGATTGCTCGTGCTGTCAACCGCACGCCGCCCTCAGACCCGCGCCGCGCGGAGGCGGAGCGCATTGCCGATGACCGAGACCGAGGAGAGGCTCATCACGGCGGCGGCGATCATCGGCGAGAGCAAGATGCCGAACGGGGGAAACAGCACGCCCGCGGCAATGGGGATGGCGGCGGCGTTATAGACGAAGGCGAGGAAGAGGTTCTGGCGCACGTTGCCCATGGTCGCCCGTGCCAGCCTGCGGGCGCGAACGATGCCGCGCAGGTCGCCCTTGACCAGGGTGATGCCGGCGCTCTCCATCGCGATGTCGGCGCCGGTGCCCAAGGCGATGCCGACATCGGCCAGGGCCAGCGCCGGCGCGTCGTTCACCCCGTCGCCGGCCATGGCGACGGTCCGGCCCTGTTGGCGGAACTGCTCGACCAGCGCGCCCTTCTCTTCCGGCCCGAGCGCGGCGTGCACCTCTTCGATGCCGAGCGCGGCGGCGACGATCCCGGCGACGCGCGGGCTGTCGCCGGTCGCCATGACGACGCGCAGGCCCATCGCCTCCAGGGCGCGCAGGGCCTCGGGCGCGGTCTCCCGCACCGTGTCGGCGACCCCGATAACGCCTGCGAGCACGCCGTCCACCGCGACGTACATCGCGGTCTTGCCGGCATCCTCCAACGCTTCTGCCTCGTCTGCTTGTTCGCCGAGCGGGATATCCAGTGCTTTCATCATGGCGGCATTGCCGAGTGCGACCCCGCGGCCCTCGACTTGCCCGTGCACGCCCCGGCCGGCCACGGACTCCACGTCGCTTGCCGCAAGATAGGGCGCGCCTGCCGCGTCTGCCGCCTCGACGACCGCTTCGGCGAGGGGGTGCTGGGCACTTCGTTCGAGCGCTGCCGCGAGCGCGAGCAGCCTCGTCCGATCGACGGCGCCCACCGGGATCACATCGGTCACGGCGGGCCGGCCTTCGGTGAGCGTGCCGGTCTTGTCGACGACGAGCAGGTCCGCCTTGGCGAGACGCTCCAGCGCCTCGGCGTCGCGCACCAGCACGCCGGCCTGGGCGCCGCGCCCGGCGGCCACCATGATCGACATCGGCGTCGCCAGCCCGAGCGCGCAGGGGCAAGCGATGATCAGCACGCTCACGGCTGCGGTCAGGGCGTAGGCCAGCGCAGGCGAGGGTCCGGCCACCGCCCAGCCGATCGCTGCCAGCACGGCGACGGCGACCACGGCCGGCACGAAGACGCCGGCGACCCGGTCCGCCAGCGCCTGGATCGGCGCGCGGCTGCGCTGCGCCTTTGCCACGAGGGCGACGATACGGGCGAGCGTGGTTTCCGCACCGACGCGCTCCGCCCGCATCACCAGGCTGCCGGACCTGGCGAGCGTGCCGCCGGTGAGCGGATCGCCGGGCCCTTTCTCCACCGGGATCGGCTCGCCGGTAATCATGCTTTCGTCGAGGGTGGCGCGGCCCTCTGTCACCACGCCATCCACGGGCACGCTCTCGCCAGGCCGCACGCGGAGCCGATCGCCGACGCGAACGGCGTCGAGCGGCACGTCGGATTCGCCCCCGTCATCCAATCGGCGTGCCGTCTTCGGTGCGAGACCCATGAGCGCGCGGATCGCATCGCCCGTCCGCTCACGGGCAACTGTTTCCATCACCTGACCGACCAGCACGAGCACGAGGATTACGGCGGCGGCCTCGAAGTAGGCCGGCGGCTGCCCGCCTGCGGTGAGAACCGCTTCGGGGAAGATGCCGGGCGCGAGCAGGCCGGCCAGGCTGAAGAGCCAGGCGGCGCCGGTGCCGAGCGCAATCAGCGTCCACATGTTGGGCGAGCGATTGCGAACCGAGGCGAGGCCGCGCAAGAAGAACGCGCGTGCGATCCAGAGCACAGGGGTAGCGAGCAGGAACTGGAGGGCGACAAGGACGCGCGGCCCGATCCAGGAGTCGAAGGGGATGCCGGCGTGGCTCCCCATCTCCAACGCGAACACGGCGGCCGCGAGCGGTGCGGCGAGCCAGAGGCGGCGGCGCAGGTCGCGCAGCTCGGGCGATGGCCCCTCCTCGGCCGCAGGCATCATCGGCTCGAGCGCCATGCCGCAGATCGGGCAATCGCCCGGCGTGGGTTGCACGATCTCGGGGTCCATCGGGCAGGTATAGAGGCTGCCCTCGGGCGCGGGCTCCGGTGCCGGGCGTTCGCCGAGGAAATCCTCGGGCGCCGCGGCAAAGCGCTCCCGACACCGGGCGCAGCAGAAATAGAACGTCTGCCCCTCGTGCCGCACCGTGTGGCGCGCGCCAGCGCACTCCACACTCATCCCGCAAACGGGATCGCGCGCCGTCTCCTCGACTGTCGCTACCGGTTCCACCGCAAACCCCTTGTGGACTTCGTCACTCAGGAATGTAGGGTTTCCAGTAACTGGAAGGTCAAGGAGCGCGGCTCTTGACCTTCCCGCAGCAGGAACCTTTATGAGTGTCGCGGAGGTGGCCATGAAGATAGCCGACGTCGCGCAAGCGAGCGGGCTCTCGGCAAAGACGATCCGCTACTACGAGGACATCGGCTTGGTGCGGCCGGCGCGGGGCACGAACGGCTACCGCGCGTTCGTCGAAACCGACGTGCACAAGCTGACCTTCCTCGCCCGCGCACGCTCCCTCGGGTTCTCGATCGAGGAGTGCCGCACGCTGCTTTCGCTCTACGAGGACCGCGCGCGTGCCAGCGCCGATGTCAAAGCGCTGGCCGAGGCCCATCTGCGCCGCATCGACCGCAAGATCGCCGAGCTCGAAGGGCTGCGCGGTACGCTCGCAACCCTCGTAGCGCGCTGCCACGGCGACGAGCGGCCCGACTGCCCCATTCTCGACGACCTCGCAGGCCCGTCTGCGGGAGACACACAATGAAGAAAAGACCCAATCCTCGCCGACCTCGCGGGTCCGCTTCCTCAAGCCGAACCAAGAGGAAGAAGCTGACGGACAGGCTCTACCTCGTCGTCATCGCGGCCGCGGTGGTGGTGGGCGTGGTGGGGTGGCTGCAATGGTTCGACGACGACCACGCGCAGCACGGCGACGGACGTGCGGCACTGACCATCCCGGCCTTCACTGCCGAGGCGGAGGCCGGCCACGCGTTGTTCGAGGAGAACTGCGTGACCTGTCACGGCACCCACGCGACGGGGTCGGACCAGGGGCCGCCGCTGGTCCACCGAATCTACGAGCCCAATCACCACGGCGACATGTCGTTCCGCCTGGCTGCACGGCAGGGCGTTCGCGCCCACCACTGGAACTTCGGCGACATGCCGCCGGTCGAGAGCGTCTCGGACGGGGACGTCATCAAGATCACGCGCTACGTGCGCGAGTTGCAGAAGGCCAACGGCATCTTCTAGCCCGCCTTTCTCACCAAGGTCATGGTCTGCGCGGCGCCGTCCGGCCGACAGGGTAGGAGAGGCGTGCAGCGCGATGCGGGGACATCGGGCAAACGCCTCGACGCACACTGTCGGCTGGAGAGCGCCGCCCTTCGGGTCGCGCCCAGGCGCCCGCCCGCGGCGTCGCGGGCCTCAACCGTATTCCCTGATACGCTTTTCGGCCCGCTCCTGGCGGATCGAACGCCTGGGCGCGACGCAGGCCGTGACCTTGGTGAGAAATGCGGGCTAGAGCCGGTACAGGGCGAGTGCTTTTTTCGCGACGCGACAGGGACCAGACAGTCGAACTCGGGCCGGCGGTGATAACATTCATCTGGTGCAAAGATGCTAACGACGAGGACAGGACAATGACGAAGCTGATTGCAGTCACCATTCTTGTGGCCGGCATGGCATTGGCCGCGACGTCCCAGATGGCGAGCGCGGCAGATCAGGCGAGTGCCGCGATGAAGAACGCAGCCGGGGACTCCGTAGGCGCGGTCACACTGCGTGAGACGCCGCAGGGCACGCTGTTGCACGCGAAGTTGGAGAACCTCCCGGCCGGCGCTCACGCCTTCCATATCCACGCTGTCGGCAAGTGCGAGCCCCCCTTCAAGTCGGCGGGCGGTCACTTCAATCCGACGGGCGCGAAGCACGGGATTGACAATGCCGAGGGGATGCACGTGGGCGATATGCCCAACATCCACGTGCCGGAGTCGGGCGCGCTGGAAATCGAGGTGCTGAACACGCAGTTGCGGCTGGATGCCTCGCTCTTCGACGAGGACGGCGCGGCGATCGTGATTCACGACGGCCCCGATGACTACGTGTCCGATCCTGCGGGCGCGGCCGGGCCACGCATCGCCTGCGGCGTCATCACCCAGTAGCGCTGCCCGAGAGTCGCGGAGAGTCAACGCACGGGCCCGGCGGCCCGGCGCCGCGGCCCTTCGCGCCGCTTGTGGTGTACACGCTGGGTCCGTTAGGACTCGGGCATGAGCGAACGGGGTAATCCGGCCTTCGGCTTCACCGTGGGCCCGGTGATGCCGGCGGAGCAGGATGGCGCCGCCGGCGACCGGCAGCGCTACCGCGAGATGCTGGACGACTGTCGTTTCGGGCAGGCACTCGGTTTCGGCAGCGTCTGGGTGCTGGAGCACCACTTTACCGACTACTACCCCTCGCCCTCGCCGCTGCTCTTCCTGAGCCACGTGGCGGCGGCCTGCCCTGGCTTGGGGTTAGGCACCGCCGTCATCGTGCTGCCCTGGTACGAGCCGGTGCGGTTCGCCGAAGACCTGGCGATGCTGAGCTTGATGACCGACGCCGACCTGCATATCGGCCTCGGTCGCGGCGTGGCCCGGATCGAGTATGACGCGCGCGCCATCGACATGGCGCACTCGCGCGAGCTCTTCCGCGAGCACTGCGAGATCGCCAAGGGGCTGCTTGACGGCGACCCCTTCCGCTACGAGGGCGCCCACGCCACCATCCCGCGCGAGGTGTCGCCCCGACCGGGGCCGGCGCGCGATCGCATCCACCTCTACGGCGCCTGCAACAATCCCGGCACCGCCGAGCGCATGGCGGAGATGGGCCTCGGTCTGCTCTGCACCTCGGCTTCGCCCTTCCAGCTGAACACCGACGCCATCGCCGCGTGGAAGGCGATCACCGCAGCGAAGGGCGGGCAGGCCGACGCCAACATCCCCCTCTGGGTCCACTGCTTCATCGCCGACAGCGAAGAGGAGGCGCGTGACGAGGCGATCACCTATCTCGTGGCCTTCTTCCGCGCGGTGGTCCAGCACTACGAAACCCACGCCAACCCGTGGAAGGATGTGCCGACCTACGAGCGCAACGTGCAGCAGATGGAGCGGATGGAGGCGATGGCCGATCCCGCCAACCTGCCGCCTTTCCTCGAACACCAGCTGGTCGGCACGCCCGAGCAGGTGGCGGCCCAGGTGCGGCGCTACCGCGAGATCGGGATTACCCAGTTCGCCATCAACACGGCGCAGCCCAGCCGGCCCGCCGAAAGCCGCCATCGCTCGATGGAACGCTTCGCCCGCGAGGTGATCCCGCTGGTGTAACCACTCCGTTTGTGAGGGACGGCGATGCCACGACGGGTTGCCATTATCGGTGCGGGAGTCTCGGGACTAGGTGTGGCGTGGGCGCTGAATCGGCACCCCGATCAATTCGATTTTCGCGTGTTCGAAGCGCAGTCTCAGGTCGGCGGCAATGCCATTACGGCCGACATGCCGCAGGACGACGGGACCTCGATTCCGTTCGATATTTCCGTCACCGCGTGTATTCCCACGGTTTACCACCATATTGTTCTGTTCATGCAGCAACACGGTATCGAACTTGTCGATACCAGGTTCAGCTACAGTGTGAAGTATCGCGGTGGCATCTATGCGCACGATTTCGACTCGGAAATCAGGCGGCAATTACAACCGGAAATCGAGAAATTCCAGAAGGTCCTGAGACGACTGAAGTGGTTTGGCCGACTCAACCGGTCCCGATCCAGACTGCTCAATGCCCTGAACCCGTACAACTACATCAGCATGGGTACTGTTCTCAACTTTGGCAGGTTTTCCGGAGATTTCCGATACAAAATACTGAAGCCCATGTTCGTCAACTTCCTGATGGCGACCAACGTGTTCGACATGCCGGCGTCTCTCTTTTCCCGATACCTGGAGTTCTTCGATATCGAGACCGCGACGCCGATGCAGACCTGGGACCGGGGCACGCGGCGCATCTACGAAAAGATGTCGGCCGAGTTTCGGGACAAGATATACCTCGACCGACCGGTTCGAAAAGTCTATCGCCGCTCATCCGAGGTCGTCGTCGAGGACGAAAACGGAGAGACGGAGACCTTCGACGACGTCGTGTTCGCGTGCAACGCCAATCAAACGCTGATGATGCTCGACAAGCCGGCCCGTCTGGAGAGCTTTATTCTCTCTTCAATCCGTTACGAGAGCGAGCTGCATAATCATACGATCGTTCATTCGGATGCCACTATTCTTCCGGACAACGAGGTTGAACCACTCGCCACCCGGAGCAACCACATCGAGCAATACGGCGCGAGGCCCGACAATTACGAAATCACCTACATCATGCACAACCAGCAGCCTTGGGCGAAACGATCCGACAAGCCGTGCCTGGTGACCTACAATCCGATCAGCTGCATCGACGAAGGAAAGATCGTCAAAAGGTGGTGGTTTCAGCACATCGTCCACGATGTGCGTCACGTGGCTCTTCTGATCCACCTGTTCCGCTTCATTCAGGGCAAGCGGCGCTCGTGGCACTGTGGCGCCCATACTCTGATCAACAGCCAGGAGACCTGTTTCGTCTCCGGCCTGGTGACGGCGAGACAGTTGGGTGCGGACTATCCGTTTCAGGATTCCGAGGCACGGAAGTGGTTCAACTTCTACGGGCGCATGATGTACGGCAGGCGCCTGAGGAAGGCGTGAACCGGAGCACGCCCGGCGACTGACTAATGGCGGCCGCCTTCAGGTGCGGCCGGCGACGGCGAGAACGAAGGCGTAGGCCATCGCTACCTCCTTCAGCCGGCGGAAGCGGCCGGAGGCGCCGCCGTGGCCGGCCTCCATATTGGTATGCAGCAGCAGCGGGTTATCGTCGGTCTTGAGCCGGCGCAGCCGCGCCACCCACTTCGCCGGCTCCCAATAGGTCACGCGCGGATCGGTGAGGCCTGCGGTGGCGAAGATCGCCGGGTAGGCCTTGGCCGCCACGTTTTCGTAGGGCGCGTAGGCCGCGATGGTTCGGTAGGCGTGTTCGTCCTCGATGGGGTTGCCCCACTCCGGCCATTCCGGCGGCGTGAGCGGTAGGTCCGCGTCGCACATGGTGTTGAGCACGTCGACGAATGGCACTTCGGCCACGATGCTGGCGAAGAGACCGGGTCGCAGGTTCGCGACCGCCCCCATCAGCATGCCGCCGGCGCTGCCGCCGTGGGCCGCGATCCGGCCCTTGGCCGTGTAGCGCTCGGCGATCAGGTGCTCGGCGGCGGCGATGAAGTCGGCGAAGGTGTTGGTCTTCTTCGTGAGCTTGCCGTCGAGATACCAGCCGTAGCCGCAATCGCTGCCTCCCCGGATGTGGGCGATGGCGTAGACGAAGCCGCGATCCACCAGGCTCAGCCGGTTGGTGGAGAACGCGGCCGGGATAGCGTGGCCGTAGGCGCCATAGCCGTAGAGAAGGAGCGGGGCGGTGCCGTCCAGCGGGGTCGTGCGGCGATGGAGCAGCGAGACCGGCACCTCGGCGCCGTCGTGGCTCAGCGCGGTCAACCGGCGGGTGACGTAATCGGCGGGGTCGTGGCCGCTCGGCACCTCCTGGGTCTTGCGCAGCGTGCGGGTGCGCGTGCGCATCTCGTAGTCGAAGGTCTGCGCCGGTGTCGTCATCGAGCTGTAGACGAAACGGACGGTCTCGGTCTCGAACTCGTAGCCGGGCAGGAGCGAGAGATCGTAGGCCTCCTCCTCGAAGGCGACGGTGTGCGCCTCGCCGGTCTCGAGATCAGTGATGACGATGCGGGGCAGGCCGCCGACCCGCTCCAGCCGCACGTGGTGGCCAGCGAAGAGAAGCTGGGCGCGTACGTAGGTGCCGGCCTCGTGGGGGAGCCAGTCCCGCCACGCCACGCGCTCCGGCGTCCCCAGCGGCGCGGTCATGATCTTGAAATCGGTCGCGCCGTCGGCGTTGGTCAGGATGTAGAGGAGGTCGCCCCGGAGGGCGACGTCGTACTCGATGCCGCGCTCGCGGGCGGCGACGAGGCGGGGTTCGGACTCGGGCGCTGCGGCCTCGATCAGATGGACCTCGGAGGTCGTGTGGTCGTGGGCCGAGATCAGGACGAAGCGTCGGTTCTCGGACTCGCCGATTCTGAGAAAGAAGCCGGGATCGGGCTCTTCGTAGACCACGGGGTCCGCCCCCGCCGCGCTGCCCACGCGATGACGGCGCACCTGGTATGGGCGGTGGTTCTCGTCGAGCACGGTGTAGAAGACGGTCTCGCCGTCGGCGGCCCAGATGACATCGCCATAGGCGTCCTCGATCGGCCCGTCGATTACCGCGCCGGAGGCGATGTCGCGGACGAAGAGGCGGTAGCGCTCCGAGCCGTTGAGGTCGAGGGTGTAGGCGAGGCGGCGGTGGTCGTGGCTGTGCTCGCAGTCCCCGACCTTGAAATAAGCCTCGCCCTCGGCCTCGCGGTTTCCGTCAAGCAGCAGCACCTCCGCCGCCTCGTCGGCGCGCGGCGCGCGGTAGAAGAGCGGATGCTCGCCGCCTTCCACGTAGCGGCGGTAGTAAGCCCACTTGCCGTCGGGCGCAGGCACCGAGGAGTCGTCCTCCTTCATGCGCCCGCGCATCTCGGCCACCAGCGCCTCCCTGAGCGCCTTGTGAGGCGCGAGGAAGGCGTCGGTGTAGGCGTTCTCGGCCTCCAGGTAGGTGCGGATATCGGGGTCGAGCGTCTCCGGCTCGCGCATTACCCGCTGCCAATCGGCATCCTTCAGCCAGGCGTAGTCGTCGCCGCGCGCGATGCCGTGCAGCGTTGCCGTGACCGGCTTTCGGAGCGCAACGGGGGGCTTGGGGTCGGACGCGGGCATGGGGGAGACCTTTTCGAGACGAGAGGAGATTCCTAATCCATGTGGTTTCCTGCGCCCACCCCGCAAGAGGCCATGGACATGAGAGGCCCGATCGCGGAGTCATAACGGGCAGCGGAGAGGGAGGTTGGCGTGGCCAAGCCCGATTACGAGCGCATCCACGACGAGGCCGTCGTGATCGACGCGGTGTGCCCGCTGATGGTGCGCCGCGAGTACATCGACTGGTGGATCGAGGGGGGCGTCAGCGCGGCGGGCCCGACGGTCGGTGCCTTCGAGCGCGCCGGCCCCACGCTCCGGGCGCTGGGCGACTGGATTCGCGCCATCGATCAGGACCCGAGGCTCGTCCAGATCAAGCGCGCCGCCGATTTCGCGACCGCCAAGGCCGCGGGCAAGTTCGGCCTGTTCTTCCACTTCCAGGGGACCGAGCCGATCGAGGACGACCTCAACCTGATCGATGCGTACAAGGCACTGGGCGTCGGCATGATCCAGCTCGCCTACAACGTGAAGAACCGGGTGGGCGACGGCTGCGAGGAACGAACGGACGCCGGGCTCAGCACCTTCGGCCTCAAGGTGGTCGAGCGTCTCAACGAGGCGCGCATCGTCGTCGACTGCTCCCACACCGGCTACCGCACAACGATGGAGGCGATCGAGGCATCCTCGCGCCCCGTGGTTTTTTCCCACGCGAACCCGAAAGCAGTGCGGGAGTCGCGCCGCAACATCACCGACGAGCAGATGACGGCGGCGGCCGGAACCGGCGGCCTGGTCGGGATGGTCGGCTTCCCGTCCTTCATCAGCGCCTCGCCGAGACCGACCCTCGACGAGTTCGTCGACCACATCGACTATGCCGTCGCGCTCATCGGCGACGATCACGTCGGCCTCGGCCTCGACTACTACCGGGGGCAAGTGCCGGTGGTCGACGACGAAGAGGCCATGCGCATGTACGAGCACCGTGTCGCGACCGGCGACTGGCGGCCCGAATCCTATCCGCCGCCGCCCCATCACTTTCCCGACGGGATCGCCACGCCGCGCGACTTTCGCAATCTGACCAGGCGCCTGCTGGAGCGCGGCTACGGCGAGCAGACGACCAAGAAGATTCTCGGTGGCAACTGGGTCAGGGTCTTCCGCGAGGTCTGGGGCGAATAGCCCCCGCCGCTCGCCACAAGGAAGATTGCGGCGCTGCGGCGATTGACTAAGGTCGGGCCGCGCGACAACACGGATCGATCGAGCCTTGAGCGCAGACAAGTCCACCATCGTCATTCCCGAGGGATACCGGCCGCTCGATACCGATACCCTCGCCCCCTATCTCGCGGAGCAGCCGGAACTGGGCGCGCACCTCGGGGGCGAGCCGTCGGACTGGCAGGTGGAGGAAGTCGGCGATGGCAACCTCAACCTGGTCTTCATCGTGCGCGGTCCGGCCGGCGGCCTTTGCGTGAAGCAGGCGCTGCCTTACGTGCGACTGGTGGGCGAGAGCTGGCCGCTGCCGCTCAACCGCGCCTTCTTCGAGCACGAGGCGTTGGTGGAGCACGGCCGCCATGCGCCGGGGCTCACGCCCGAGATCTACCGCTTCGATCCCGTGCTGATGCTGATCGTGATGGAACTGCTGGAGCCCCACATCATCATGCGGCGGGGCATGATCCAGGGCATCCGCTACCCGCGCGCCGCCACCGACATGGCCGAGTACATGGCGCGGACGCTCTTCTTCACCTCCGATCTCGGCACGAGCGCGGCAGAGAAGAAGGCGCGCGTCGCTCTCTTCTGCGGCAACACTGCGCTCTGCAAGCTCACGGAGGACGTGATCTTCACCGAGCCCTACATGGTCCACGACAACAACCGGTGGACCTCGCCGCAGCTCGACGACCTCGCCGTGGCCTTCCGGGCCGATGCCGCGCTGAAACGCGCGGTCTCCCGCCTCAAGTGCAAGTTCATGGGGAACGCCGAGGCGCTGATCCACGGCGACCTGCACACCGGCTCGGTCATGGTGACGCAGGACGACACCCGCGTGATCGACCCCGAGTTCGCGTTCTACGGGCCAATGGGGTTCGACACCGGCGCCTTCGTCGGCAACCTGCTGCTCAACTATTTCAGCCAGGATGGCCACGCGACCGAGGCGGACGACCGCGCCGCCTACAAGGCGTGGGTGCTGGAAACGGCCGAGACCTTCTGGCACGTATTTGCCGAGCGTTACGGCGCGCTCTGGGCCGAGCGTGCGGGTGATGCGTATCCCGAGGCGCTTTTCGCCGGCGAAGAAGGTGCTGACTCGCTGGCGCAAGCACGCGATGACGCCATCGCCGCGCTCTTCACCGACACGCTGCAGTTCGGCGCCGCCAAGATGATCCGGCGCATCCTGGGGATCGCCCACAACATCGACTTCGAGTGGATCGAGGATCCCGATCGCCGCGCCGCCTGCGAGCGCCCGGCCCTCCTGTTCGGCCGCGAGCTGCTTGTGAACGCCGCCGCGTACGCGACTATCGAGGCCGTCACAGACGCGGCGCGGGCTTTCCAGACCCGTGCCAATGCGTGAACGCAGCAATCCCGCTACGATCAGCCCAACGACCAACAACAGGAAACGGAGAGCAGCCATGACAATCGAACGCTTCGACAAAGGCCCGCGCATGAGCCAGGCGGTGACGCACGGGGATCGCGTGTACCTCGCCGGCCAGGTAGCGGACGACACCAGCGAGGACGTCGCCGGCCAGACCCGGCAGATCCTTGCCAAGATCGAGGCCCTGCTGGCCAAGGCGGGCTCGTCGAAGGAGCAGATTCTCACCGCCAACGTCTGGCTTTCCGACATCCGGACTTTCAACGACATGAACAGCGTGTGGGACCCCTGGGTCTCCAAGGAGAACCCGCCCTGCCGCGCCTGCGTCGAGAGCAGGCTGGCGACACCGGACTACACGGTCGAGATCATGATAGTGGCCGCGCTCTAGCGGCCGCCGTGTCCGCCGAAGCACGCAGGAGGGAGACATGAGCGAGGCGATGGCAACCGCCGGCGCGAACCGGCGCTACGACATCATCCCCTGGGCGGCGCAGAACGCGCTCGACCCGGTGATCGAAATGGAGCGCGGCGAGGGCGCCTATATCTATGACACGGGAGGCAAGCGCTATCTCGATTTCTCGTCGCAGCTGGTGAACGTCAATCTCGGCTACCAGCATCCCAAGGTGATCGCGGCGATTCAGGAGCAAGCCGGCAGGCTCTGCTACATCGGCCCGCACCACACCACCGCCGCGCGCGAGAAGCTCGGCCGCAAGCTCGCCGAGATCGCGCCGGGCGACATCCAGACCGCCTTCTTCACCGGGAGCGGCAGCGAGGCCACCGAGATCGCCATGATGGTCGCGCGCCTGGTGACCGGGCGGCGCAAGATCCTCGCGAAGTACCGCTCCTACCACGGCACCACCTCGGGCTCGATGTCGGCGAGCGGCGACCCCAGGCGGCTTGCGGTCGGCTACGACCACCCCAACATCGTTCGCTTCCTCGATCCCTACTGCCACCGCTGCCCGTTCTCGCTCTCCTATCCCGGCTGCGAGGTGCAGTGCGCGAAGAGCGTGGAGGAGGTGATCCAGCGCGAGGGGCCGGGTCAGATCGCTGCGGTCATCGTCGAGCCGATGACGGCCGCGAGCGGCGGGATCAAGCCGCCACCTGAATATTTCCCCATGCTGCGTGAGATCTGCGACCGTTACGACATCCTGATGATCGCGGACGAGGTGATCTGCGGCTTCGGCCGCACCGGGCGCTGGTTCGGCATGGAGCACTGGGGCGTGGTGCCCGACCTGATGGCGGTCTCCAAGGGCATCACCTCCGGCTACATCCCCATGGGCGCCGTGCTGATGCGGCCTCACGTCGCCGCGCATTTCGACGACGACTGGTTCCCGCTCGGCTCGACCCAGACCGGCAACCCCATCGCCTGCGCCGCAGCCTGCGCTGCGCTCGATGCCTACGAGAACGACGGGCTGATCGATAACGCGGCGCGGATGGGCGAGGTGCTGGCGTCGGGACTGGAGGACCTCAAGCGGCATTCGTGCGTCTCTGACGTGCGCTCGCTGGGACTGCTCGGCGCCATCGAGCTCACCGCCGATGCGGCGACCGACGCGCCCTTCTCGACGGCGCCGAACCACGCGGCGGTGAACAACCTGATGAAGCGCCGGCTGGTCGAGCACGGGCTGGAGGCCCGGACCTGCCTCAACGGCCTCCTGATCGGCCCGCCGCTTTGTATCGACGCCGACCAGATCGGCGACGCCATCGGGGTTTTCGACACGATCCTGGACGAGGTTGACGACGCGCTCGGCTGACGTTGGGAGCACCTACTGCTTGATCGCGCCCAGCGTGAACGCGCGGGCGAGGTGCTTCTGGATCAGGAAGCCGAAGAGAACGATGGGGAGTGCGGCTGCGACCGCGAGCGCCGCCTGCACCCCATAGACCCCGGTGTGATGGTGCAGATAGATCGGCACGGTGACGATCAGCTTGTCGCTCAGCGTGACCGTCAGCAGGAATTCGTTCCAGGTGAGGATGAAGATGAAGAGGCCGGTGACCGCGAGCCCGCCTCGGATCATCGGCACGGTGACGACGAGGTGCGCGCGCAGGCGGCTCATGCCGTCCATCATGCCGGCCTCCTCGATGGCGGGCGGCACCTCGTCGATGAAGCTCTTCAACATCCAGAAGGAGAACGGCACGCCAAAGGCGGTGTGAACCAGGATGATGCCGATGTGGGTGTCGCGCAGGCCCATCGAGGTGAAGAGGAAGAGAGCCGGGATCGCGAGCGTGATCGGCGGCACGGCGCGGACGGCGAGAATGCCGATGGCGAGCCGGTCGCTGCCCGCGCGGTAGCGCGAGAAGCCGATCGCCGCGAGCAGCCCGATCGCCAGCGCGAGCGCCGTGGTGCCGCCGGCGATGATGAAGGAGTCGAGAATGGCGCCGAGCCCGGTCCTCGGCGCGGTGACGTAGCTCTCCTCGTAGCGCTGGAAGAGCGGCGCGTAGTTTCCGAGCGTGAGATCACGTGGCACCCAGGGCACCGGCACCGCCGCCCACTCGCCAAGCGGCTTGAGCGACGTGGAGACCATCCAGAAGACGGGGAAAAGCGCGAAGGTGAGCGCGGCCACGAGGCCGAGCGCATGGTGGGGCCGGAAGCGGGGAGAGGTCACGGATGGACACCGGTGCGGCGGGGACTGGCGTGCCCTCAGCCTGCGCCGATCTCCTCGATGGCGTCGGGTGCTTCGCAAAGCGCATCGAGCGCGGCGCGGGCCTCCTGCGCCTCGCGCACGCTGACGGCGCGGAAGCGGAAGATGTCGCCGGGCCGCGCCTGACCGGGCCTCCACAGCGAGCCGGTCGGCACCGTGTAGGGGTTGATGAAGCCGCCGAGGGTGAGGCCGTCCGGCCCAAGGACGATGGGCGTCTGGCCGCAGAGGTTGATCGAGCCGAGGCCATAGCCGTGCTCGATGATGTTGGAGGGGTGCGTGCCGTTCTCCGGCGACTTGTCGTAGGCGCGGCGGGTGAAGGTCCACTCCGGCCCTTCGAGGCGCACGCCCACCCGGTTGCTGTGGGCGGAGACGCGCCAGTCATGCGTCAGGAAGCGGGCATGGCCGGCCTCGTCGATCCAGTCCTCCCTGGGCCCAGGCACCGCTTCGACCGACCAGACCCGGCCCTCGGGGAAGCGCGGCCGGGCGTGGGCCGCGGCCCGCCGCCCTGGTGTACCGTCTCCGGCACCGAGGGCCAGATGCTGCCCGGCCTTGAGCGGCTCTCCTCCGGCGCCGCCGATTTGCCCGAGGCGATAGGTCGCGCGGGAGCCGAGGAAGGGCGGCACGTCGATACCGCCGGAGACCGCGAGATAGGCGCGGGCGCCGCGCGTGGCCGAGCCGAGTGCCACGGTCTGCCCGGCACGCACCGCGACGCTGGTCCAGCCCTCGAAGGGCTCGTCGTCGAGCGCCGCGGGCATCTCGGCGCCGCAGACCGCGACCACGCGGTCGTCGCGGAAACGCAGGGTGGGGCCGATAAACTGGCACTCGAGCCCCGCGGCGCTGGCGTCGTTGCCCACCAGGCGATTGGCGATGCGGAAGGACCAGCCGTCCATCGGGCCCGAGATCGGGTAGCCGGTGCTGACCATGCCGACGCGGCCCGGATAGTCCTGAACCGTGGTCTCCAGGCCGGGTTTCAGCACCTCCATGACGGGCGTCGCGCTCAGTGCCTCTGCTCCGCGTCGAGCGTCGCCACCCAGGCCTCGTAGGCGGATAGGGAGAAGCGCTGATACTCGACGATGTTGAAGGGGTAGGTTCCTTCCGCCAGCTTCGCCTCGATGCGGTCGTATTCGCTGCGGTCAATGGGATCGAACTTGATGCGATCGCCGACGCGGAGCAGTGCGATGCCGCCGCCGAAGGCCGGGATGCGTCCCTCCGGGTCCAGCATCGGGAGCGGCGTGCGGCCGATCATGTTGAAGCCGCCGGGCGAGTGCAGGGTCTGGATCGCGCTCTGGCCGCCGGCGCAGACCACCGCGCCTTGGGGCGTCCACATGCGGGGCGGGTCGTACTTGGGCGCGTAGATGATGCAGCGCGGGTCGAGCGGGCGCATGAGCGGCAGGCCGGGATAGGCGCCGATGATGCCGATCCAGTACTCGGTCGCCGAATGGAGCGCAACCAGCTCGTCGAGGCCGGAGAGCCCGTTCTCCGCCACGATGAACTCGGGGTCGTAGGGCCGCTCCTTGATGGTGCGGTGGTACTCCTCCATGCAGGCGCGGGTCCAGGGGTCGAGGTAGAGGGTGGGCACGTGGACCAGCCGGCTCTCGATTTCGTCGGGCGTGCCCACCGCGTCGGCCAGCGCCAGCGCCTCGCGCACCAGGTCGTCATAGGCGATGCGCTGCCAGTCGTACTCGATGAGCACGGAGTTGAAGCCGGGATTGGTCTCGATCACGCCGGGAATGCGGGCCTCGTCCACGGCCTTGGCGAAGCCGCGGGCCTGCAGGTTGAGCCTGAGCCCGCCGTCGTCGCCGAATTCGATCAGAACGAAGCGGTCGCCGTTGGGCGCGACCAGGGGCTCCTCGTACTTCATGCCGCGCATCATAGCGGACGATTCGCCGTTGGCGCGGGGCGGGGAGCGGCGTAAGCATGGGCGCGCGGCGCGAGCGCGCGGAATGGAGGCACTCGTATGGCGGAAGAGCCGTCGGCGCCTGATACGGCGGAGCAGTGGCAATACCAGCTTCGCGTCGATCTGGCGGAGGACGCTGCTGAAGCGGCGCGGGCCGGTGGGGAGCATGCGGGGCTCGGGCCCTTGCGGGAGATTCTCGCCACCCACGATGCGCGGCTCATCTGCCAGTACGACGCCTTTGCCGGCTATTGCGCGGAGGCCGAGGAGCACGGCATCGAGCACTACCCGCTCTACGCCTGGACCAAGGCGGTGATCGCCGACCCGGCCAAGCAGGCGAAATACGTCAAGTCGTTCTCGATCCATGTGGGCGGGGCGGAGGTCTACGACAAGGACAAGGCGGACGCGCTGGAAGCAGCGCTCGCGCCGCTGGTGGGCGCCGGCGTGGTGGCCCGGCTCGCCAAGCACGATACCAATCCAGCCAACAGCCCGCAGATGCCGGAGAAATACCGCTCCGGATCGTAAGAGGACTTAGCCGCTGCCGGCGGCGAGTTTTTCGCGCAGGTAGGGGATCAGGCCGCCGGCCTGCAGCATGCCGCGCTCCGCGGTGGAATAAGGCGCGATGGGGAGCGTGCCGCCCCGGCTCAGATTGCGGACCTGGGCCCCCTCCCAGTCGATTTCGATCTCGTCCCAGCGCCGGACCAGGCCGGTGATGCCGGGGCAGGCGATCTGCGGGAAGCCCTCGGCGATCTCCTCTCGCCAGTAGCCGGTGGCGAAGGAGTCCGCGATCACGGCGCGGACGCCCAGGTGGCGCAGCCCGATCATCGGCGCGAAGTGGGGATGGCCGTAGCCGAAGTTCTCGGCACCGACGACCACGTCGCCGGGCGCGACCTTCTCGGCGAAACCGGGGTCGAAGCGGCGCATGGCGCACGCCGCGAGCGCATCCGGGTCGGTGAGGCGGATGTTCTCGACGCCCACGATCTGGTCCACGTCGAAATCCGCTTCCTCGAAGACGTAGGCGACGCGGCCGCGAAGGGGCGCGAGGCTCATTCGCCGGCCTCGGCCAGATAGGGACGCGGGTCGGCGATCCGCCCCTCCAGCGCCGATGCCGCCACCGCCGCAGCGTTGCAGAGGTAGATCTCGGAATCGGGGCTCCCCATGCGGCCGGTGACGTTAAGCGTGCCGGTGGAGACCGCGCGCTGGCCGGCGGTCATGGTGGCGATCCGCCCGTAGCAGTAGTCGCACGACGACGAGGTGACGAAGGCGCCGGCCTCGATCAGCGTGGTCAGCAGGCCCTCGCGGACGGCGTCGGCCATGATCGCCTGGCTGGTGGGCACAACGTGGAGCTGGAATCCCGGCGCGACGCGGCGGCCCTTGAGTACCGCGGCAGCGGCGCGCAGGTCTTCCAGCCGGCCGGAGGCACAGGAGCCGAGATAGCCCGCCTGGACTTCGAGCCCGGCGTGGTCCGCGAGATCGGCGGTGGCGGCCGGGTTGGGCGGCACCACGACGATGGGCGCGAGATCGGTGAGATCGACCTCGTGCAGCGCGGCGTAGGTGGCGTCCTCGTCGCTCACCTGCGGCTCGAAGGGCCCGGTCACGTGGTTGCGCGCGTAGTCGAGGGCCAGCTGGTCCGGGTTGCAGATCGCGGTGAGCGCGCCGGTGAACATGGCGAGCCCGGTGATAGTCTGGCGCCCTTCCAGCGAGATGTCGCCGAGCGCTAGCCCGCCCAGCTCCAGCACCTGAAAGCGGCACGAGCGGGGGCCGAGCACGCGCACCAGATGGTGGAACACGTCACGTGCCATCACGCCGGGCGCGAGCCGGCCGGTGAGGTTGACGCGCGTGGTCTCGGGCACGGTGAAGTCGATGCGCTCGCGCACGAAGGCCTCCAGGAGCTGCGTGTGGATGCCGATGGCGAGCGTGCCGAAGGCGCCGAGCTGCGCGATGTGACCGTCGAAGTGGACGGCGAAGCCGCCGGGCACGGCATAGCCCGCCTCCGCCGCCACCTGGTGGCCGATGCCCTCGCGCTCGTGGAGCTTGACGCTGTTCTCCGCGCACCAGGTGCGGGTGACGATGTGCAGCTCCTCCTCCTCGGGCGTGTTGGCCGGCACCATATGGTCGATGAAGAGGGCGTAGCGTTCCGGCTCGGCGACGCGCTCGATGCCGAACTCCTCCTTCATCTGCTTGAAGATGAGGTCGAGATAGCCGGGGAAGTCGTAGCCCAGCACGTAGTCGGGCTTGACCTCGACTTCGGTGCCGGCCGGCACCGGCACGCCCGCCCGGCTCGCGCGCCCCATGATCTTTTCCGCGATCGTGTAGCCCATGGCTCTCCGCCCGCACCGCTCTGCGTCTTGGCCCGATGGTAGCACCATCGGGCGTACGCCGCGCGGACCCACGCGGGCCATCACTCGTCGAGGCGGAAGAGGAGCAGGAGCGTGCGCTGGAGAAAATGGAAGTTGTCGTCGGAGAGGATGTAGACGAGGGTGGCGCCGTCCGCATCGCGCGTGACCGCCACGCCCTCGAAGTTGTCCACAGTGAGCGGCGGTGCGAAGCGGGCGAGAAGCTCGCCCTTCAGCACGGCGCCGCCTTCGACGGCACGCGCGGGAATCCGCTCGAGCCGCGCCTTGAACCCGCCGAGCAGCTTGAAATAGCGGGAGAGGATGAGCACGTCGCCGTTGGGCAGCATCGCCGCGTCCGTCGGCTTGAAGTCTCGCGCGGTGCGGTAGCCGAGGGGTTCGACGCCGCCCTCGCCGACGAGCCAGCCGGCGCGGAAGCCGCCGGTGCGCTTGAGGCTCTCCGCCAGCATCAGGATGCGGCCGTCGACAAGCGGGGTGAGCGCCTCCAGCCCGCCGTTGAGCGGGGCAGCCGCGATGCCCTTCGGTGTCGGGAAGGGCACGGGGCGGCCCTGCAGCCCGCCGGTCTCCGCCGGGTAGCGCCAGACGCGGTGACGCTGTTCGAAGCTTACCAGCCAGTCGCCGCCCGGCAGGCGCTCCAGCGCTTCGGCGTCGCGCCACTCGCCAGTGACCGGCCGGCCTTTCGTGTCGAGGAGCGGTCCCAGCGTGGCGTCTGTCAGGTCTACGAGGCGGCCGGTGCGGTTGCGCACGATGCGGGCGGTGAACCAGCGGCCGCGGTCCGTAACGGCGGTGAGTCGCCCGTCAGCCGAGACGCTGAGGCCCGACAGCCCGCCGAATCCCGGCTTGTTCCATCTTAGATCCAGCCCGCCGAGGAAGTGCAGGCGGCCGACCTGACGCACGGTACGGTCGGTGGGGTCGAGGGCGACCGGGCGCGAGGAGAGCGAGGTCGAAGCGGCGAACGCATCGCCGCAGGCCAGCGCCAGCGCGCCGACCATGGCTGCGGCAATGAGGGTGCGAATCAGCGAGCGGCCGCCCATCACGTCGCCGCCGCCAATCGTCCGAGACGTGCATCCGCCCGCCACACGCCGACAACGACTGCGAGACCGAGAGAGGACCAGACCAGCATCGTCCACCATGCGGCGTCCCACCCGCCGAGCGCCTCGGTCACCGCAGCCAGCAGCGGCGGGCCGAGCACGGCGCCGAGCGCGGCTCCCTGCGCGACGAAGCCGCCGGCCATCGCCACCTGCGCCTGGCTCGGCGCGTGGGCGATGCCGCCTTCGAAGCAGACGGCGGGTAACGGGCCACCCGCCAAGGCGAAGCAGACGGCCAGCGGGATCTTGGCGTCGACAGGCGTGAAGGGCGCGAAGAGCGTCGCAGCGCACACGCCCATGCCTGTGAAGGTGAGTCCCAACAGCAGCCAGCGCGCGGCGCCACGCTGCAAGAGCCACGCACTGGTTACGGAGCCCACGGTGGTGGCGAGGACGAAGAGCGCGGTGAAGAGCGCGGCAGCCTCGACCGAGCGGCCTTGCGTCTCGATCAGGAAAGTGGGCAGCCACGCCATCAGCGCCTGCCACTGCACGGCGAAAATCGCGAAGGCAATGCCGAAGAGCCAGGGCCCCGGCCGAGCCAGAGTCGCGCGCACGCCGGCTCGGTCGAATGTGCTGCCCGCCGCCGGCATCTGCCAGCGCCCCGGCGCCGCGACCCAGGCGAAAGTCACGAGGAAGAGCAGGATCAGCCCGGTATTGATGAACCAAAGGCCGCGCCAGCCGACCGTCTCCAGCAGCACCGTCGCGATCACCAGCGAGAGCGCGATGCCAACCGGCATGTAGGTGCCCCAGACGCCGAGGACGAAGCGGCGCACGCCGGTATCGGTTGCGGCGACGAGCATCTTGGGCCCGGCAACCGTGAGGGTGGCGAAGCCGAAGCCTTCGACGATGCGGGCCGCGAGCAGCTGCGCGCCGTTCTCCGCGAAGCCTCCGGCAAGGCTCGCGCAGGCCATCACGGCGCCGCCCACGAAGACCATGCGCCCGATGCCCGCCCGGTCGACTATCACCCCGCCGGCAACCCCCAGGACGGCGCCCATGCCGTAGAAGGATGACGCGATCAGCCCGGCGATGACGCGGGGCAGGGCGAGCTCCGCTTCCAGCATCGGCAACGCGGGCGGCACCTTGCCGACCTGCATGCCCACCATGTAGCCGGCCGTGAAGGCGAGGGCCACGATGTCCCAACGGGTGCGGGTAGGGGACACGATCAGCGCCGCCGACGCGGCCTGCCACGCCGTCTGCCGTCACGGTCCCGCGACGACTCCCAGGCCTCACCGTTCACGGCAGAGAGCGAGAAGACGAGGCCGCCGGCGACCGGGTTGGCCTCCCGGAGCGTCACGACCACCGGATCGCCCAGGCGCAGGACGCGCCCGTCGACCGCGAGCGAGTGCCGGCGGGAATCGAAGCGCGGCCGGGCGGCGCCGAGGGTCGCACCCGGCACCAGGCCTTCGGCACCGGTCTCGTCGAGGGAGACGAAGATGCCGAAGCGCGTCACGCCGGCGATCCGCCCGTCGAATTCCGCATCCACGCGATCGGCCAGGTAGGCGGCGCAGTAGCGATCCCCGGCATCGCGCTCGGCGGCCTGCGCGCGCCGCTCGGTGGAGGAGATGTGCGCGCTGACGCGCTCCAGCACCTCCGGCTCTGTGCGGCCGGCGCCGCCCGGCCCGAGGTTGTAAGCATCGATCAGGGCGCGATGGACCAGCAGGTCGGCGTAGCGGCGGATCGGCGAGGTGAAATGGGCGTAGCGCACGAGGCCGAGCCCGTAGTGGCCGATGTTGCGCGGGCTGTAGGCGGCCTGCGCCTGGGCGCGCAGGATCATCAGGCTGGCGATGCTGGCATCGCGCGGGTTCTCGAGCAGGGCGAGGAAGCGGTTGAAGGTATCGGGGCTGAGCGCGCCGCTGCGCGGCAGAGCGATCCCGCGGCTGCGGAGGAACTCGCGCAGCACGTCCAGCTTCGCGGTATCGGGCCGGTCGTGGACGCGGTACATGCAAGGCACACGCTTGGCTTCGAGGGCGCTGGCGGCAGCGACGTTGGCCGCGATCATCAGCTCCTCAATCAGGCGGTGACTGTCGTGACGGCGGGCAAAGCCGATGCGGGCCACGGTGCCGTCGTCTGCCAGCGTGATCTCGCGCTCCGGCAGCTCCAGGTCGAGCGCGCCGCGCCGCTCGCGCGCCGCCTTGAGCGCACCGAAGACGCCGTAGAGCGCGGCGATCGAGGCACGGACCGGCGCTGGCAGGCCCTCGCCGTCGCGCTCGGCGGCGGCCTGAACCTCGTCGTAGGTGAGCCGCGCGGCCGAGCGCATGAGCGCGCGCTCGAAGCGCCAGTCGCGCAGTTCGCCGTCGGCGTCAATGCGGAGGTGCGCGGCGAGGCAGGCGCGGTCGACACCGGGCTTCAGCGAGCAGAGCTCGGCGGAGAGCGCCTCCGGCAGCATCGGCACCACGCGATCGGGGAAGTAGGCGGAATTGCCGCGCTCTTGTGCCGCCCTGTCGAGAGCGCTGCCGGGGCGCACGAAGTGGGCCACGTCGGCGATGGCGACGACCGCGCGCCAGCCGCCCTTGTTGTCCGGCGCGGGGTCGGGCTCGGCCCAGACCGCGTCGTCGAAATCGCGGGCGTCGGCGCCGTCGATGGTCACCAGGGGCAGGGTCCGCAGGTCGGCGCGGCCGTCGAGGTCCGGTGCCGCCGCTTGCTCCGCCTCCGCGAGCGCCGCGTCGGAGAAGCGGAGCGGCAGGCCGTGAGCGTGGATCGCGGCGAGGCTGACCGCGCCGGGCGAGTCCGCGTCGCCCAGCCGCTCGACCACCCTGGCTTCGGCCAGGCCGAGGCGGCTGCCGGGCTCGGTCTCGCCCACCACCAGCTCGCCCGTGCGCGCACCGGCGGTCTGCTCCGCCGGCACCGTTAGATCGCGGCGGGAGCGGCGCTCGGCGGGCTCGATCACGCCGCCGCCGCTGCCGGTGGCGCGGAAGACGCCGACCACCCGGCGCGGGCCGGCATCGAGCACGCGCATGGGCCGCGCCAGGTAGCCGCCATCGGGCGCGGGCCTGAGCCGCGCGAGCACGCGATCGCCTTCCCCCGGCTCGGGCACGCCGCGCGGCGCGGGGTCGAGGGTGATTCGCGGGGGCGGATCGTCTTCCTCCCAGCGCGCCGGGCGGGCCGTGAGCGCGCCGTCCGCGTCGAGGCCGTCGACCTCCAGCACCGTGACCGACGGCAGGGTGCCGGCGGGGCGGCGTCGGGTGCGGCGCGCGTCGATTGCGCCCTCCGCCTCCAGCGAGCGCACGAGATCCTTCAGCGCGGCGCGATCGTTGCCGCGAATGTTGAAGGCGCGGGCGATCTCGCGCATTCCGGTCTTGCCGGGGCTCTCCCGGACAAAGCGCAGAACCTCGTCCCTGGTCGGAAAGGGAGCCGGCTTGCCTGCCAAGAGCGCCGCGCGTCGCTAGGGCGCGCCGTCGGCAGGCGCGTCCGCTTGTCGGCGCGAGCCGCGCTTGGACTTCGACCGTGCCGTGCCGGTCGTGGCCGTTGCGGACTTGCGCCCGCGCCCGGCGCTCTTCTTCTTGGCGCCGCCCTTGACCGCCTTGGCGGCGAGCAGCTTGACCGCTTCATCGAGGGTGAGGTCGTCGTCGGACGTGCCTTTGGGCAGTGAGGCCCGCAGCCTGCCATGCTGGACGTAGGGCCCGTAGCGGCCTGTGTGGAGTGTTACCGCCTGGCCGCCGTCAGGGTGGGCGCCGAGCTCGCGCAGCAGACGCGCGCCGCCCTTCTTCTCGGCAATCAGGACCACGGCACGGTTCAGGCCCACGTCCAGCACGTTCTCGCCGCGCGGCAGCGAGCGATAGGCGCCGTCGTGCTTGACGTAGGCGCCGAAGCGGCCGATGCCGGCGGTGACCGGCTTGCCGGTCTCGGGGTGAGTGCCGATCTCACGCGGGAGCGCCAACAGGCCGAGCGCCGTCTGGAGATCGACCAGGTCCGGCGCGAGGTCCTGAGGTAGCGACACGCGCTTGGGCTTCTCCTTGGTGGTGCCGTCCACGCCGCGCTCGACGTAGAGGCCGTAGGGACCGCGCTTCAACTGAACGGGGAAGCCGGTCTCAGGGTCGTTCCCCAGCGTGCGGGGCTCCGCTGCATCGCCGCCGTTGTCGGCGAGCGGGCGCGTGTACTTGCACTCGGGATAGTTGGCGCAACCGACGAAGGGGCCGTAGCGCCCGAGCTTGAGTCCGAGGCGCCCGTCCGCGCAGGAGGGGCAGCGGCGGTCCTCGCCGCCGTCCTCGGCGGGAAAGAGGTGCAGGCCGAGGGTCTCGTCGAGGGCGTCGAGCACATGCTTGACCCGGAGCCCCTTGGTCTCTTCCACCGCGCCGGCGAAGTCCCGCCAGAAATCGCTCAGCACCGCCCGCCAGTCGATTTCGCCGGCGGAGATGGTGTCGAGCTGGCCTTCGAGCGAGGCGGTGAAGTCGTACTCGACATAGCGGCTGAAGAAGTTTTCGAGGAACACCGTGACGATGCGCCCGCGGTCCTCCGGCACGAAGCGGCGCTTCTCCAGGCGCACGTAGTTGCGGTCCTGCAGCACCGAGATGATCGAGGCATAGGTGGAGGGGCGGCCGATGCCGAGCTCTTCGAGCCGCCTGACCAGGCTCGCTTCCGAGAAACGCGGCGGCGGCTCGGTCACGTGCTTGTTCGGTGTGACGCCGGCGACCGCCATCGCCTCGCCCACGGTGACCGCCGGCAGCCTGCGCTCGTCGTCCGCGTCGTCGCCGCCTTCGCGCCGGGCGTCGTCGCGGCCCTCCTGATAGACGCGCAAGAAGCCGTCGAAGGCGATCGTCGAACCGGTGGCGCGCAGCCCGGTGCGGCCGTCGTCGGAGGCGATATCCACGCTCACACGGTCGATCTCGGCACTCGCCATCTGGCTCGCGAGCGCGCGCTTCCAGATCAGCTCGTAGAGCCGCGCCTGGTCCTTCTTGAGCACGGCCGAGAGCGACTGTGGCGTGCGGGCGAGATCGGTGGGGCGGATGGCTTCGTGCGCCTCTTGCGCGTTCTTGGCCTTGGTGCGATAGCGGCGGGGCTTCTCCGGCACGTAGTTCGAGCCGTAGCGTTGCCCGATCACATCCCGCGCCTGGCGCAGCGCCTGCTCGGCGATCTGCACGCCGTCGGTCCGCATGTAGGTGATGAGGCCCACCTGCTCGCCGCCCACCGCGATGCCTTCGTAGAGTTGCTGGGCCACCTGCATGGTGCGGCGCGCGGCGAAGCCGAGCTTGCGTGAGGCCTCCTGCTGCAGGGTGGATGTGGTGAAGGGGGGCGCCGGATTGCGCTTGACCCGCTTGGGCTCGACGGCGGCGATGCGGTAGCGGCCGGCGCGGACGAGTTCGGCCGCCCGTTCGGCCGCAGCCTGGTCGCCGAGTGCGTACTTGCCGAGCTTCTCGCCGTCGAAGGCGGCGAGGCGGGCCACCATGCGCTCGCCCCTGGGCGTGTCGAGATCGACCTCGATCGACCAGTACTCGCGCGGCTTGAACGCCTCGATCTCGAGCTCGCGCGCGCAGATCAGGCGGAGCGCGACCGATTGTACGCGGCCGGCCGAGCGCGAGCCGGGCAGCTTGCGCCAGAGCACCGGGGAGAGCGTGAAGCCCACCAGGTAGTCGAGCGCACGGCGCGCCCTGTAGGCGTCGATCAGGTTGTCGTCGAGGTCGCGGGGGGCGGCCATGGCGTCGAGCACGGCGGACTTGGTGACCTCGGTGAAGACCACGCGCTTGACCGCGACACCGTCCAGCAGCCCGCGCCGGCTGAGCTCGTCCCGCACGTGCCAGGAGATCGCCTCGCCCTCGCGGTCAGGGTCGGTGGCGAGATAGAGATGGTTCGCGCCCCGGAGCGCCTTGCGGATGGCGCCGATGTGCTTCTCGGCACCATCGGCGACGGTCCAGTCCATGGCGAAGGCATCGTCCGGCCGCACCGAGCCGTCCTTGGGCAGGAGGTCGCGAACGTGCCCGTAGGAGGCCACGACCTTGTAGTCGGGCCCCAGGTACCTGCCGATGGTGGACGCCTTGGTGGGCGATTCGACGACGACGACGTTCATCCTGAAACGATTGCTGGTAGCGTCATCGGGCGGCGCTACGCCGCCGGCTCGGAGAGTGAAACGCGGTTGCCGGGCTGCCGCTCCAGGCGTCCCGCCAACTCAAGCTCAAGCAAAATGGTTGCCACCATCGCGGGAGTCAACCGGCTCTGCCTGACCAGCATGTCCACCGGCACGGGGCTCGGGCCGAGCAATGCGCTCACCGCGTCGCGGGCGTTGGCAGGGGCGTCGTGGTCCTCGGGCGGGCCGGGAGCGGCCTCTGTCGGCCAGCGTTGCCGGGGTTCGCTGAGCGCCTGGCGGCCGCCTTCGGCGAGCGCCTCGAGCACGTGGTCGGCGTTCTCCACCAGCGTGGCTCCCTGGCGAATCAAGCGGTTAGGACCGCTGGCGCGGGGGTCGAGGGGCGAGCCGGGGACTGCCATCACTTCGCGGCCCTGCTCGAGCGCGAGCCGCGCCGTGATGAGAGAGCCGGAGCGCGCCGCGCCCTCGACGATCACGACGCCTCGGGAGAGTCCGGCGATGATGCGGTTGCGGCGCGGGAAGTGGCGCCCTATCGGCACGGTGCCGAGCGGCGCCTCAGC
The DNA here is from genome assembly GCA_965220745.1 of Alphaproteobacteria bacterium. Classification (GTDB taxonomy): domain Bacteria; phylum Pseudomonadota; class Alphaproteobacteria; order UBA828; family UBA828; genus WTGU01. The sequence continues at coordinate 621,484 of CBDCQT010000010.1, forward strand.
GACGACCGTCCCTTCCGCCAGCAGCTTCTCGAAGAGCGCCCTGTTCTCCTTGGGATAGAGCACATCGACGCCGCCGCCCATGACAGCCACCGTGCCGGTGGCGAGCGCGCCGGTGTGGGCGTGGGCGTCGATGCCTCGGGCCATGCCCGAGACCACGGTGAGCCCGGCCGCGCCGAGGTCCGTCGCCAGTCGCTCCGCGAAGTGAAGCCCGTTGGCAGACGCGTTGCGCGCCCCCACCACGGCGATGCACTCGCTCGCGAGGAGGTCCGCGCGTCCGCGCAGGGCGAGCACCGGCGGCGGGTCGTCGATAGCGGCGAGCGCCAGCGGATAGGCGGGCTCGCCGACGGCGATCAGGTGCCCGCCGAGCCGGTCCAGCGCCTCGACCTCGCGCTCGGCGGTGGCGCGCGCGCAGACCTTGATGGGGCGCCGGCGGCCGCCGCGGCGCGCGAGCGCAGGCAGCGCGTCGAGCACGGCGGCGGGGGAGCCGAAGCGCTCCAGCAGAGCGAAGAAGGTGATCGGGCCGACGTTCTCGCTGCGCGCGAGGCGCAGCCAGTCGAGCCGCTCGGCGTCGGTCAGTGTGCGGGGTTCGTCGACGTGAGAGGCGTTCATTGGCCCGCCGGCGGCTCGGCCTCTGGCACGGCCTGTGCGCTGCGGCCGATGCGGGGCTCGCGGCCCCGCGCGAGGCGCACGATGTTCGCGGCGTGGCGCAGCGTCACGATGACCGCGAGGAAGCCCGCGAGCCACGATATCTGCGGCATGTCGAAGAGGATCGCGAAGCCAGGTGACGCGCAAATCGCGATCAAGGCGGCGAGGGAGGAATAGCGGAAGAGCCCGGCGACGGCGAGCCAGAGCCCGCAGGCGACGAGCCCCACCGGCCACGCGATGGCGAGCAGCACGCCCAAGGTCGTGGCCACGCCCTTGCCACCCTTGAAGAGAAGCCAGACCGGCGCGATGTGGCCCACGACCACGCAGCCTGCGGCGATCACCGCCATGTCGGGGCCGAAGCGCTGGGCGATGACCACGGCGACGGCGCCCTTGCCGCCGTCGAGCAGCAGGGTGAGCGCGGCTGCCGCCTTGTTTCCGGTGCGCAGCACGTTGGTCGCCCCGATGTTGCCGGAGCCGATGCGCCGCAGGTCGCCGAGCTTGAAGAGGCGCGCGACGATCAACCCCATGGGGAGCGCGCCGATCAGATAGGCGATGACCCCGCCGGCGTAGAACGGCCAGGTGAAGGCGAAGTTGCCGAGCGGATCGGGCACCGCGACCGGCCGGACTAGGGCCGCATGATCATGCGACCGAAGAAGTTGCGGCTTTCCATCAGCGCGTGGGCCGCCGGCGCCTCGCTCAGGGCGAAGGTCTGGTGGATCACCGGCTTGAGATGGCCCTCCGCCATCAGCCCGAGCACGCGCTCGACGTGGCCCTTGGTCGAGCGCCCGCAGCCGTGCACCGCGATGTGCTTGCGGAAGAACTCGATGAAGTCGATCTCCACCCGCTCGCCGCCGTGGGCGCCGATGGTGGCGAGCCGGGCGCCGGGCGCGAGCGCGTCGATGGCGCCCACGAGGATTGCGCCGCCGGTCATCTCCAGCGCCGCGTCGACGCCGCGGCCATCGGTGAGCCGGCGGGCCGCGTCACCGATGTCCTCGCGGGTGTAGTCGATGGCCGCGTCGGCGCCGAGCGCGCGGGCCTTCTCCAGCTTCTCCTCGGAGCCTGCGGCGGCGATCACCCGCGCACCCGCGAGCTTCGCGATCTGCACGGCGGCGGAGCCGACGCCGCCGCCCGCCGCAGTGATCAGCACCGTCTCGCCGGCGCGGAGGGCGATCTCCTCGATCAAAGCTTCCCAGGCGGTGGCGAAGGGAATCTGGCCGGCCACCGCGTCTTCGTAGGAGAGCGAATCGGGGATGCGGACGACGTGGTCATGGCGCACCCGCACATACTCCGCGTAGCCGCCCCAATGGGTGACTCCGAGGACGCCCGCGTTCATGCACAGATTCTCGCGGCCGTCGCGGCAGTCGCCGCAGGTACCGCAGCTCAGCATGAAGTGGGGCGCGACGCGGTCGCCCTCGCTGAAGCCCGTCACCCCGGCACCCACGTCCGCGACCGCGCCTGCCGCGTCCACGCCCATGACGTGCGGCATGGGGCTGTCCACGCCGAAGAGCCCCTTGCGCAGGTCGGTGTCGCAGTGGTTCACGCCCGAGGCGTGGACCTTGATGAGGAGCTCGCCAGGGCCGGCGGCGGGGGTCTGGACATCCTCGTAGACGATCGTGTCGAAGGCCTCGCCGTAGCCGTGGATCACCGCCGCTTTCATGCCCTCCCTCCCGCGACCCGCACCCTGGCGCGCCCGTCTGCCGAGGCCGCCACCAGGGCCGCGGCCCGATGGACGCTCGTATGCCGGCGCGCAAGGCGGTCCAGATCGTCGGCATAGCCGCCACCCACCACGCAGGCGGTCGGCACATCGGCCTCGCGGCAGGTCTCGATCACGTAGCGGTCGCGCCTGGCGAGGCCGCCGTCGCCAAGCGCGAGCCGGCCGAGCTTGTCCTCCACATGGGGATCGACGCCGGCATTGTAGAACACGATGTCCGGCCGATGGTCCGCGAGCAGTGCCGGCAGGTGGGTCGCCAGCACCGAATGATAGACGTCATCGCCGGTGCCGGGCGGGACGCCGATGTCGAGATCGCTGGTCTCCTTCGAGGGCGGATAGTTGGCCTCGCAGTGGAGCGAGAAGGTGAAGACCTCCGGCTCGCTCTGGAAGATCGCCGCCGTGCCGTCGCCCTGATGGACGTCGAGATCCACCACCAGCGCCCGCTCGATCAGCCCTTCGGAACGCAGCACGCGGATTGCGACGGCGACATCGTTGAAGAGGCAGAAGCCGGCACCGTGATCGGCAAAGGCATGGTGGCTGCCCCCCGCCGTGTTGCAGGCGAGCCCGTGCTCCAGCGCGAGGCGGCCGGTGAGCACGGTCCCGCCCACCGCGGCGCGACCGCGGCGGACCAGGGCGTCGGAGAGCGGCAGCCCGAGCCGGCGGATGGCGCGGCGGTCGAGCGCGAGGGTCAGCACAGCGTCGACGTAGGCCTCGTCATGCGCGAGCGTCAGCCACCCCCGAGACGCGGGCGTTGGCTCTACGAGGTTCGCCGGCGCAATCACGCCGTCCTCCAGCAGCACGTCCTTGATCCGGCCGAACTTCCCGATGGGGAAGCGATGGCCGGGCGGCAGCGGAACCGTGTAATCGGGGTGAAAGACGACCGGAAGGGTCACGGGCACCGGGCAAACGACTAGAGGATGGACAACACGCTCTCGGGCGGCCGGCCGAGGGCCGCGCGGGCGCCGTTCACGACGACGGGCCGCTCGATGACGATGGGATTGGCCACCATAAGGTCGATCAGCGCGCGGCGGGAAAGACCATCGTCGGCCATGCCGGCCTCGCGATAGGCGGCCGCCTTCGTTCGCATCAGCGCGCGTGGCTCGATCCCGAGCTTGGTGAGCACGACGTCCAACTCGTCGGCCGAGGGCGGTGTCTTCAGATACTCCACGACTTGCGGCTCGATGCCCTGGTCCCGCAACAACTGCAATGTTTGACGGGACTTGGAGCAGCGCGGGTTGTGGTAAATAGTCACCGCCATGTCGTCCCTCCCGGTGCATCGCAGGGCGGCGGCACTCTGGCACGCGCTCACGCGGGGTGTCCAGAGGCCGGCCCCATGCGCCTCGCGCGCACGTATCGTGAGGGCCGCGGCGCTGCTGCTGGCGACCCTGTGGCTCGCCGCGAGCGCGCCGGCGCTCGCCCAGGACGGCACGCCCGCCGCCGACGCGGCCGACGCTCAGGCCCTCGAAAGCCTGGTCGAGACCCTCGAATCGCCGGAGCAGCGCGAGCGCTTCATCGCCGACCTCAAGGCCGCGCTGGAGGCCCAGCAGGCAACGGAGGCGAGCAAGGATGCCGAAGGCGCATCTGCCATGCGCGCGATTTCGGACGGGGTCGCCGTCCTCGGCAAGCACATCGTCGAGCTCGCGCGGGAAATCGCCGGCATCCCCGACGCCATCGCTTGGCTAGTCGAACATTGGGGCGAGCCGAGCGAGCGCGACGCCTGGCTGATCTCCTTCGGCAAGCTGGCCGCCGTCATGGCCGGTGGGATCATCGGCGGCCTGATCGCCTTCTACGCGCTCACCACGCTCAGGCGCCGGGTGGAGGGGCGGGAGGCACCCTCCCTCTGGCTCCGACCGGTGCTGCTGCTTTATCACGCCGTGCTCAGGGCGGCGCCCAACCTGATCGCGGCCGGCGTCGCCTACGGCGTCCTCACCGTGATATCGCCGGTCGACTCGGTTCGGGTGATCGCGCTCGCGATTATCAACGCGCATCTCATCGTGACCGTGGTCAAGGTGGCGGGCACCCTGGTGCTGGCGCCTTACGCGCCGCAGCTTCGCCTCGCCCCGATCACCGACGAGAACGCCGCCTATTGCTCGGTCTGGTGGCGGCGCCTGGTAAACATCGGGGCCTACGGCTACGTCTTCTGTCAGGCGGCGCTGCTGCTCGGCCTGCCCGAGAGCGGCCACGACGCGCTGATCCGCCTGCTCGGCATCCTCCTGGTCGGGCTGCTCATCACCTTCATTCTGCAGAATCGCGTGGCGTTTGCGCGCTGGCTGCACGAGACCGGGCGGACCAGCGGCACGCGGGCGCACCTCAGGGTCTTCGCGTTCCTGGGCAAGCTCGCGGATTTCTGGCACATCCCGGCGATCCTCTACGTCGTCGCGGGCGGCCTGCTGGCTGCCGCCGAGGGGCTGGAGGGCTTCCTCTTCCTGATCAAGGGGAGCGCGCTCACTCTCTTGATCGCCTGGGCCACGGGCTTTGGCTTCGCAGGCGTCCGGCGCGGCTTCGAGCGAGGCTTTCGCATCCGTGCCGAGCTGCACGAGCGCTATCCGGGACTACAGGCACGGGTCAACCGCTACCTGCCGGTGGCACGCCGGGCGGCGCAGGCGGTGATCCTGCTGCTGGGGATCTGCCTCATCCTCGAGGCGTGGAACGCCGACATTTTCACCTGGCTCGCGAGCGAAATCGGCCGCGCCGTGATCGCAACGATCGCCTCGATCGTGGCCATCGCCCTCATCGCGACGATCGTGCTCGAAGTGGCGACCACGCTGGTCGACCGCTACCTCACCCAGGTCGACGAGAAGGGCGAGCTGGTGGAGCGGAGCCAGCGCGCCCGCACCCTGCTGCCGCTCGCGCGCAACGCGCTCCGCGTCGTCGTCGGTGTGATCGCGGCGCTGATGATCCTCTCGGAGATCGGCCTGGATATCGCGCCTGTGCTGGCGGGCGTGGGCGTCGCCGGCCTCGCCATCGGCTTCGGCGCGCAGACCCTGGTGAAGGACATCATCACCGGGCTCTTCATCCTGCTGGAGGACAGCGTCGCCGTGGGCGACGTGGTGACCGCCGGCGGCCACACCGGGACGGTCGAAGCGATCACGATCCGCACCATCCGCCTGCGCGACCTGCAGGGCCACGTGCACACCGTGCCGTTCAGCGGGGTCGACACGATCTCCAACATGACCAAGGAGTTCTCCTACTACCTGATCGACATGGGCGTGGCCTACCGCGAGGACTACGACGAGGTGGTGGAGGTCATGCGCGAAGTGGGCGCGGAGCTGCAGCAGGACCCGGAGATCGGCCCCAACATGCTGGAGCCGCTGGAGATCATGGGCCTCAACAGCTTCGGCGATTCGGCCGTCATCGTCCGCGCCCGGCTCAAGACCAAGCCGCTCACGCAGTGGGCGACCGGCCGGGAGTACAACCGCAGGCTCAAGGCCGCGTTCGACGAGCGCGGGATCGAGATCCCCTTCCCCCATACGCAGATCTACTTCGGGGAGGACAAGCAGGGCCGCGCGCCAGCCGCCCAGGTGGTCATCGAGGACGCGCGGACGGACGACGACGACACACCGCCGCAGTCCTCCGCTGATGACGAGAAGGAGCAGGAGAGACGGGCGCGGCAAAGGGAGCACACGCCGCGCGAGCGGAGCGGCGACGGGCCGGAAGACGCAGGCAGCGGCTCGGGCGACGATGCTCCGGGTTAGGAGTCCTTACATTTCCCTCAGGCGCCGGGCGTTGACTCGAGTAGGCCATTGGCCTACATCATGACATGGAATTCGAATGGGACGATGCCAAGAGTGACGCTTGTCTCGCACTGCGCGGCTTCGACTTCGACTATGCCATCCGCGTCTTCCTGGATGACAACCGAATCGCCGGCCGGGACCGCCGCTGGGACTACGGCGAGGACCGCTATCGGCTGCTCGGGGCGATAGAAGGTCGCGTGTTCGTTGTGATCTACACCATGCGCGGTTCGGCCATCCGCATCATTTCGGCGCGCAAGGCCAACGGCAAGGAGGTTCGGGAGTATGAGCAGGACACGCGTCAGGATTGACCCGGGCAATCCAAGCAGCCTTCCTCCGGGGCGGGTCGATCATGCGGTGCTCGATGCGACGAGCGAGGATGATATCGCACGGCAGGCGCGCGAAGACGACGCCGAGGCGATGCAGGACATGGCGCGATTTACCCGCCGGGTGCGCAAGCGCCTGGGGCTGACGCAGTTGGAGTTCGCTCGCCGCATCGACGTGCCGCACGAGACGATCCGCAACTGGGAGCAAGGCAAGCGCGGGCCCACGGGTGCCGCCAGAGCCTTGCTCAGGATCCTCGACAAGGCGCCCGAGACGGCCCTGCGCGTGCTGGACTGATTTTCGGGGAAGCCCGCTCCAAACCGCCTCGTCATTCCGTTCAAGCGGTAGGCTCTGCACGATCATTCAACAGTTCAAACAGGGACGTGATCCGTACCGCGGGCGCGTTGACTTGAGCGCGCCGCAGTCCCATCGTGCGCCGCGCATTCAACCGGGCGTGGTGGACAGGGCCGCGCCCTGGAAGGGGGCTCCATGAAAGCGTCCGATCTGATGGTCAAATGCCTCGAAACCGAGGGCGTGACCCACATCTTCGGAATTCCCGGCGAAGAGAACGCCGACGTGATGATGTCGCTGATGGACAGCAACATCGATTTCGTCCTCTGCCGCCACGAGCAGGCGGCGGCCTTCATGGCGGACGTCTACGGCCGGCTCACCGGGAAGGCCGGTGTCTGCCTCGGCACGCTCGGCCCCGGCGCGACCAACCTCGTCACCGGCGTCGCCGACGCCAACATGGACCGCGCGCCGCTGGTCTGCCTCATCGGCCAGGCCGGCACCCAACGCCTTCACAAGGAGAGCCACCAGAACATGGACTCGGTCTCCATGTTCCGCCCGATCACCAAGTGGGCGCAGACGGTGCACCAGCCGGACAACATTCCCGAGATCGTGCGCAAGGCCTTCAAGGTCGCGGAAGCCGAGAAGCCGGGCGCGGTGCTGATCGAGCTGCCGGAGGACATCGCCGAGCACGAGGCGAGCGGCGCGCCGATCGCCCCGATCAAAACCCGGCGGCCCGGCGCCGATTACAAGGCGGTGGCGCGCTCGGTGGATGCGATCATGGGTGCCAGGAACCCGCTGATCCTCGCCGGCAACGGCGCCATCCGCAAGCGGGCGTCGACCCAGCTCAGGCGCCTCGCCGACCTCACCGGCATCGGCGTGGTCAACACCTTCATGGGCAAGGGGGCCGTGCCGAGGAGCGACGAGCACTGTCTCTTCACCGTGGGCCTGCAGGGCAAGGACCACATCATCGCAGCACTCCGCGAGGCCGACGTGATCGTCTCCGTCGGCTACGACCTGGTGGAGTATTCGCCGGCGTTCTGGAACCGCGGCGCGGAGAAGACCATCGTCCATATCGACTTCTGGCCGGCCGAGGTGGACGGCGACTACCAGGTGGAGGTGGATGTCGCCGGCGATATCGCCGATGCGCTCTGGCAGATCAACGAAGAGATCGAGCGGCGCAGCGCCGACAGCGGCGCGAACCTGCCGCTGTTCGATATCGGCGAGCGCCAGGCGCTGCGCCACACCATCCACGACGACCTCACCGCCGAGCGGGGCAGCAGCCACTTCCCCATGCGCCCGCAGAAGGTGCTCTACGACGTGCGCAACGTCATGGGGCCGGAGGACGTGCTGCTCTCCGACGTGGGCGCGCACAAGATGTGGATCGCCCGCTACTACCAGTGCGACGAGGCGAACACCTGCCTCATCTCCAACGGCTTCTGCACCATGGGCTTCGCCTTCCCCGGCTCGCTCGGGGCCAAGATCGCCATGCCCGAGCGGCGCATCCTCTCGATCAACGGCGATGCCGGGTTTTTCATGAACGCGCAGGACATGGAGACCGCGGTCAGGCGCAAGCTCAACGTGGTCGCCATGATCTGGATGGATGGCGCCTACGGGCTGATCGAGTGGAAGCAGCGCAACGCCTTCGACGGCCGGCACTTCGACCTCTCGTTCACCAATCCGGACCTCCAGCTCTGGGCCGAGTCCTACGGCGCCTGGGGGTGCACCATCGAGAAGGCCGATGAGCTCGTGCCCGCGCTGGAAGAGGCGTTCCGGCAGCCGGGGCCTGCGGTGATCGGCGTGCCCATCGACTACGGCGAGAACATGAAGCTGTCCGCGCGCCTCGGGAAGATCGAATACCCGATCTGATCCCTTGTTCAGCGTGCTAGCGCGTTGACTTGAGGGGCCTCTGAACGGATAGTGCGCGCTTTCCAAATCTTGGGAGGCGCTGCCGTGTCCACCTCATTGATGGCCAACTATGGCCGTTTCGACCTCACCTTTGAGCGGGGCGAGGGATCGTACCTCTACACGGCCGACGGCGAGCGCTACCTGGATTTCGGCTGCGGCATCGGCGTGACCAGCCTGGGGCATGCGCATCCGCATGTGGTCGCCGCGCTGGAGGGGCAGGCCAAAGAGCTTTGGCACGTCTCCAACCTCTATCACATCCCGCCGCAGGCGCGTCTCGCCGAGCGGCTCACCGCCGCGTCTTTCGCCGACCGTGTGCTGTTCTGCAATTCCGGGGCGGAGGCGATGGAGTGCGCGATCAAGCTCGCGCGCATCTACCAGACCAGCCGCGGCGCGCCCGAGCGCTACCGCGTGGTCACCTTCCGCAACGCCTTCCACGGACGGACGCTCGCGACCATCGCGGCGGGCGCGCAGGCCAAGCACCTCAAGGGATTCGAGCCTGCCGTGGATGCCTTCGACCAGGTGGACCTGAACGACCTGGATGCGACCCGTGCCGTAATCGGCGACGAGACCGCGGCCCTGCTGGTCGAGCCGATCCAGGGCGAGGGCGGCGTCCATCCGGCGACCGACGAATTCTTGCAAGGTTTGCGCGCGCTCGCGGACGAGGCTGGGCTCGTGCTCATCTTCGACGAAGTGCAGTGCGGCGTGGGCCGCACCGGCCGGCTCTTTGCCCACGAGTGGGCAGGCGTGACGCCCGACATCATGGGTGTCGCCAAGGCGCTGGGGAACGGCTTCCCGATGGGTGCCTGCCTCGCGCGGGAGGAGGTCGCGGCGGCGATGGTCCCCGGCAGCCACGGCACCACCTTCGGCGGCAACCCGATGGCGTGCACGGTGGGCAATGCCGTGCTCGACGTGGTGCTCGCCGACGGGTTCCTCGACACCGTGCAGAAGAACGCCGCGCTGCTAGCGGAGCGGCTGACCGCGCTTGCCGGTAACAAGAGCGTCTACACCAGCGTGCGCGGACGCGGCATGATGCTGGGCCTGGAGTGCATCGTGCCCAACATGGAGCTTCTCGGCGCGCTGCGCGAAAACAAGGTGCTGGCGCTGCCGGCGGACAGCAACGTGCTGCGCATGCTGCCCCCGCTCACCATCGGCGAGACCGAGATCGACGAGGCCTGCGACGCGCTGGAGCGGGCCTTGGCCCAGGTGGGGTCGTGACCCAGCCGCGCCACTTCCTCGATTTCGACGGGATCGACGCCGCCACGCTGCGCGCGACCATCGACCGGGCGCGCACGCTCAAGGGCCGGAGCGGCGCCGCGCCGCTCGCCGGCAAGACCCTCGCCGCGATCTTCGAGAGCCCGTCGACGCGCACGCGGGTCTCGTTCGAGGTCGCCATGGACGAGCTCGGCGGCAAGACCATCACCATGACGGCGTCCGACATGCAGCTCGGGCGCGGCGAGACCATCGAGGACACCGCGTGCGTGCTCTCGCGCTATGTCGATGCGATCGCGCTACGCACGTGCTCCCACGAGACCCTGCTGGCGCTCGCCGACGGCGCGAGCGTGCCGGTCATCAACGCGCTCTCCGACCGCAGCCACCCCTGCCAGCTGGTGGCCGACGTGATGACCTACGAGGAGCACCGGGGCCCCATCGCAGGCCGCACCGTCGCCTGGTTGGGCGACGGCAACAACATGGCCGCGACCTGGGTGCAGACCGCCGCGCACTGCGGCTTCAGCCTGCGCCTCGCCTGCCCGGCCGCGTACCCGCCGCCGGCCGAGATCGTTGCTTGGGCGAAGGAGCGGGGCGCCGACATCGAGGTGGGCACCGACGTGGCCGGCGCGGTGACCGGCGCCCACTGCGTGGTGACCGACACCTGGGTGTCGCTGCACGATGACCCTGCGCGCAAGGGCAACGTGTCGTTCGAGCCCTACCGCGTGGACGAGGCGGTGATGGCGATGGCGGCGCCCGACGCGATCTTCATGCACTGCCTGCCGGCGAAGCGGGGTTGCGAGGTGACCGACGCGGTGCTCGACGGGCCGCAGTCGGTGGTGTTCGACGAAGCGGCCAATCGCGTGCCGGCGCAGAAGTCGATCCTGCTCTGGTGCCTGGAAGGCGCCTGAGCCTTCCCGCGTCGCTACTTATCGTCTAACGCAGCATGCTGACGGCTCCTGAATAACGTGGTTGACACTTTGGGTTGTTTGTCACATTATTACTTACAAATGAATTCACATCGTCTCGTTCGAGGAATGGTGCCGTGCCGACAATCCGCATATCTGACGAATCGATGCAGCGACTGAAGGCGTGGGCGGAGCCGCTCGTGGACTCGGCGGACTCGGCCCTTGCGAAGGCGCTGGACGCCGCCGAACGCTATCGTGAGACACACGCCCCAACGGCCACAGCCCCCGTTCCACGATCCGGCGATCATGCTCCGGGGCTACCGGAGGAGACCGTTAGAGAGCCCCTCATGGATGTCATCTATGAGCGAGGCGGCAGCGCGAGCGGGCGCGAAGTTTATCCGGCCCTGAGAGAGCGCGTGAAACGCTACATGACGCCCGGCGATTTCGATCGAATCAGCTCGGGCGACGACAGATGGAGAAGTACTGTGAAGTCGGCACGCGAAGACCTGGTTCAAGACGGATATCTCCGCGACGATTCGCCGCGCGGGGTCTGGGCGTTGTCCGACGCGGGCGTCGCATTGGTCGAGAGCCGTCGCGTGGCTTCCTCGGGCAGCTTCGTCGATCACCTCCTCGCGTTTCCGGACGTGGGCGACGATTCGGACTTCGATCAGCCGCGCTCGGGCCCGCGGCCGGTGGACCTGTGAGCTATCTCGTCGACACCAATGTGGTGTCCGAGCTGCGCAAGCGGGAGCGCGCCAACCAAGGCGTCGTCACCTGGTTTCGGGAACGCGAGCCGGAGGAGCTCTATCTCAGCGTCCTGGTAATCGGCGAGCTTCGGCGCGGTGCAGCGCGCGTCCGACGCCACGACCCGGCGTTCGGCGTCGTGCTCGACAGATGGGTGGCAGAAATCGGCGAGCGGTTCGGCGACCGTATACTCCCGGTCGATCACGCCATAGCCGAGCGATGGGGGGAAGTCAGCGCGCATCCGACGTTGCCGGACGTGGACTCTCTCCTCGCCGCGACGGCGCTCGTTCACGACCTCACCGTCGTGACCAGAAACGTGCGACACATCGCACCGTCAGGCGCGCGCTGCTTCGATCCGTTCGGCTGACGCGGCGGGATTTGCTAATCTTGGGCGCGGGCCGGCGCATGGGGCGCGCGCGGCCCCGGTGAGGGAGGCAGCGATGTCGCTGATAATCAGGGGTGGCACGGTGGTCACCGCCGACGAAACCAAGCGGGCGGACGTCTACTGCGAGGACGGCACGATCAAGGCCGTGGGCGAAGGGTTGGAGGCGCCGGCGGGTGCCGAGGTCGTCGATGCCGGCGGCGCGCTGGTGATGCCGGGCGGGATCGATCCGCACACGCACATGGAACTCCCCTTCATGGGGACCGTGACCACCGACGATTTCTTCACCGGCCCGGCGGCGGCGCTCGCCGGCGGCACCACGATGATCATCGACTTCGTGATCCCCGATCCGGAGGGGCGACCGATGGAGGCCTGGCGCGACTGGATGCAGCGCGCCGCCAAGGCACCGTCCGACTATTCGTTCCACGTCGCGATCACCAACTGGAACGAGAAGATCGAGGAGGACATGGGCGTGCTCGCGCGCGAGCACGGTGTCAACAGCTTCAAGCACTTCATGGCCTACAAGGGCGCGATCATGCTGGACGACGAGAAGCTGCTGGCAAGCTTCGCGCGCTGCCAGGAGCTGGGCGCGCTCTGCACCGTCCACGCCGAGAACGGCGAGCTGGTCTGGCACCTGCAACAGCAGCTGCTGGATAAGGGCATCACCGGGCCCGAGGGGCATCCGCAGTCGCGCCCGCCCGAGGTGGAGGGCGAAGCGGCGAACCGCGCGATCCGCATCGCGCAGGTGCTGAACGCGCCGATCTACATTGTCCACGTCTCGTGCAAGGAGGCGCTGGAGGCCGTGACGCGCGCCCGGCTGGAGGGCCAGCGGGCATACGGCGAATGCCTGGTGCAGCACCTGGTGATCGATGAGTCGGTTTACTACCAGGCCGATGCGGAGACGGCGCGGGCCTATGTGATGAGCCCACCCTTCCGCCCCAAGCACCACCAGGAGGCGCTCTGGCGCGGGCTGCAATCGGGCAACCTGCAGACCACGGCGACCGATCACTGCGCCTTCTGCGCGCCGCAGAAGGCGGCGGGCAAGGACGACTTCACCAAGATCCCGAACGGCACCAGCGGCGTCGAGGACCGCATGTCGGTGCTCTGGCACCACGGGGTGGGTAGCGGGCGGCTCACCGCCAACGAGTTCGTGGCGCTAACCTCGACCAACGCCGCGCGCATCTTCAACATTTACCCGCGCAAGGGCGCGCTACAGCCGGGTGCCGACGCCGACATCGTGGTCTGGGACCCGGAGAAAACGCGCACGATCTCGGTCGAGACCCATCACCAGAACGTCGACTTCAACATCTTCGAGGGGATGGAGGTCTCGGGCGCGGCGGCCACCACTATCAGCCGCGGGCGCAAGCTGTGGGACGGCAGCACCCTCAACGTCGAGGAAGGCACGGGCCGCTACGTCGATCGCCCGACCTTCCCGCCCGTGTTCGACGCGGTGGCGCGGATGCAGGCGATCAAGACCGCGCGCCGGGTCGAGCGCGCCGAGGCATAGGACGCCCAACACAACATGCTTACGGAGCCTACGTTTAATCTAATGTGAAATGGCTCCAGCCAAGGCAAGGCAACCATGGATGCGTTTGAGAACGTTGTATCAGAGATTCTCTGGCGCGACGGCTATTGGGTTCAGAATTCCGTAAAGGTTAGACTTACTAGTACTACAGTTGCATATTAGTCGATGATGTGATGTCCTCGCTGCGTGATGGACGGGAAGAGGGGGAATGATGAGTATCGCGGCCTGGTCCGGTTCCCTCGTGGAGTGGGAGGGTGAGCTGTCGTCGCTGAAGGCGCGTCTTGGCCCGGTCTTCGGCCGGCGCGAGCTTCGCGAGACGGGAAGCGCGTTTCTGGATGGCCTCCTGTCGGGGATTGCGCGCAAGACCGGATGGATGCTGTCGGAGCACGCGGGCTTTGAACGTCCCTGGCGGATCCAGGGCCTCCTGGGCCGAAACCGCTGGGATGCTGACGCGCTGCGCGACGAGGTGCGTGCCTATGTCGTGGAAGCGCTCGGTTGCGAGGACGGCGTCCTGGTGGTGGACGAGACAGGCTTTCTGAAGAAGGGGCGTCACTCGGTCGGGGTCGCACGCCAGTACACGGGGACTGCAGGCCGCATCGAGAACAGCCAGGTCGGTGTCTTTCTCGCCTATGCCGGCCGTTTCGGCCAGGCCCTGATCGACCGGCGCCTGTACTTGCCGAAGGATTGGGCCTCGGATGAGGCCCGGCGGGCGAAGACGGGCGTCCCGGCCGACCTGACCTTCGCCACCAAGCCCGCGCTGGCACGGGAGATGGTGGCGCGCGCCCTGGATGCGGGCGTTCCCTGTGCGTGGGTCCTGGCCGATGCGGTCTACGGGTCGGACTTCGGCCTGCGCTCCATGCTGGAGGAGCGAGGACAGGCCTACGTGCTGGCGATACGCAGCAACCATCATCTGCGCTTCATCGACGCCGCGGGCTTGATTGAAACGACCCCTGCTCAGATCGCCGACGGTCTTGACCACGACGCCTGGTCGGCCCATGCCGCCGGCGAGGGCAGCAAGGGTCTGCGGCTCTACCACTGGGCGCGGTTCGCTCTGCCCTGGGACTGCCCCTCGGGCTGGCAACGCTGGCTCCTGATCCGCCGCTCCCGGAAAGACCCGGAGAAGCGGGCCTACTATCTTGTCTTCTGTCCCGTCGCCACGAGCCTTGCCGAGCTGGCAGGCGCCGCCGGTCTGCGCTGGACCATCGAGGAATGCTTTCAGCGGGCCAAGGACGACCTCGGCCTCGATCACTGCGAGGCCCGCTCCTGGCACGGCTGGCACCGCCACATGAGCCTCGTCATGGCCGCCGCCGCCTTCCTTGCCAAGGTGACTGCCGACATGCGCCGCATGGCATGCCGCAAACGGAACAAATCGAGTCCAGTCATGGCAACAGCCGTCTCGCCGCCATGAACGCTCTCGTGCCGACAGTGCCGGAGGTCCGCCATCTGCTCGCCAAGCTCCTTCTCAGGCCGCCGATCTGTGCCGCGTTCGTCATGCAGTGGTCTCTCTGGCGACGAAGACACCAAGCCCGTGCCGCACGAGCCCATTACAAACATCGCCACAAAACGCAACTGTAGTATTAGGCCGCGTACTCATAAAGTAATTGTCGGCGAGCGCGAATCATGATTCAAGCTCCCAAATTGCGGGAGCCTGCCGATGAACCGCTACGACCTGACCGACTTCGAGTGGGGCGTGATCGAACCGTTGCTGCCGAACAAGCCTCGCGGCGTCCCCCGCGTGGACGACCGGCGCGTGCTCAACGGCATTATGTGGGTGCTCCGTTCCGGCGCTCCCTGGCGGGACCTGCCGGAGCGCTACGGGCCCTACACCACCTGTTACAACCGCTTCAATCGCTGGCGCAAGAACGGGGTGTGGGATCGCCTTATGGACGCCATCGTTGAGGCTTACGACGGCGACATACAGATGATCGACAGTTCCAGCGTCCGGGTTCACCAGCACGCAGCGGGCTCAAAAAGGGGGGTCCGGATCGTTGCATGGGTCGTTCCCGAGGCGGACTGACGACGAAGATTCACACCGTAGTCGACGCCAGCGGACTGCCGCTCCGCTTCGCCTTGAGCCCCGGTCAGGCCCACGACAGCACGCTTGCCGGAGCTTTGCTGGACGATCACCTGCCGCCCGACAGTTTCGTGCTCGCCGACAAGGCCTACGACGCCGATTGGATCAGGGCGATGATCGAGGCGCAGGATGCGGTGCCGATCATCCCCGATCGCAGCAGCACCACCAGGACCCATGCCTTCAGCCGCGTGCTCTATCGCCTGCGCAACCGCGTCGAGCGTTTCTTCAACAAACTCAAACAGTTCCGGCGCATTGCAACGCGCTACGAAAAACTCGCGGCCAACTACCTCGCCATGATCAAAATCGCCGCAATACGCATCTGGTTGCGTGCTAATGAGTCCACGCCCTAAAGCCGACAAGGAAAAGATTAATCGGCCATCTTCGCCGCGATGGGAGTTAGACGTTGTTGGATACAGCGGCAAGCAGAACAAAGTTCTGGTGGTGGAGTGCAAGAGTTATCTGGATTCACGCGGGGTCACCTATAGGGCAGTTTGCGATAATGACAAGAAAAGAGCAAACCGATACAAGCTGTTCATTGACGATACGCTCCGACAAGTCGTACTCAATCGTCTAAGCTGCCAAATGTTCGAAGGTGGCCTTATTCCTGGAAAGCACCAAATTCAGCTGGTCCTTGCATGTGGGCATATCGCGAGTGAAAACGACAGACAATCGTTGCATCAGTACTTCCAAAAGCGCGACTGGCTCCTTTGGGACGAAACGTGGCTTCGGAAGCGATTGATCAAAATGTCAGAGGCTGGTTACGAGAATAGCTCAGTTGCAGTGGTTTCAAAGTTGCTTCTTCGCGAATAGAAGCTATTCGCTTAAGTATTGGCCCAGCTAACTGTCATGCTATAGAGTGGCTTGGGAGCATAGGCATATCGTGCGCCAACTAGTATGTGTGTCACAGCCGGCGTGTAGAGCGAGCCGGCGGTTGAGCGATGTCACGGGAGGCAGAGCGATGAGCGACGACATCATCTCGGTGGACGAGTTCGAGAAGACGCGGGTCGCGCGCTTCAACGAGCTCCACGGCAGCACGCTGCCCATGCTGGACGCGGTGATCCCCGGCTGCGAGCGCGAAATCTTCCACATCATCGGCCGCGGCGTCGGCGAGGACGCGACGCAGAAGGCCGCGATCACCGACAACCGCGACTTCAACGTTGCCGTGGTGCGCTGCGAGGCCGGCAAGGGCACGCTGCACCATGACCACGAGACCAACGAGGTCTTCATGCCGCTCAAGGGCCGCTGGAAAATCTTCTGGGGCGACGACGAGGACACCCGCTGCGTCTTCCTCGACCCGTGGGACGTGGCCTCCTGCCCGCCCCACGTGATGCGGGGCTTCCGCAATGTGAGCGACGAGGAAGGCCTGCTCTTCGTCATCGTCGGCGCCACCGACCCCGGCCGCGTGACCTGGCGAGATGACGTGCTTGAGGAGGCCGAGCGCCGCGGCCACAAGCTGACCGAGAACGGCATCGAGCGGGTGCCGGCGGCAGCCGAGTAGCCGCGCAAGAGCGCCTTTTTTCGCTCACGGCAGCCGGCGATTCTGCGATTCCGCGCGCCTGCCGGCGCGACCGGCGCCCTCTTACGAAACCAGAGCAGGCCAGCGGTCGCGCCAGGGACGGGCGGCCTCGAAGGCCGCCGCCGCGCGCAGCACCATCGGGTCGTCGAGGTGGCGGCCCACGATCTGCAACCCCACTGGCAGTCCGTCCGCCGTCCAGCCGGCGGGCACGCTGGCGGCGGGCTGACCGGTCATGTTGAGCGGGAAGGTGAAGGCGAGCCAGGCGAACGGCGGCACCAGGCGCCCCTCGATGATCTCCGGCCCTTGCATGTAGAGCCCGAAGGGCGGGCACGCCAGCGTCGGCGTCAGCAGGACGTCGTAGTTTCGCATGAAGCGCCACATCTTGTTGACCAGCGCCTTGCGCCCGATCACGGCGTTGGTCAGGTCCTCGGCGGTCCAGGGCCGGGTAATGAAGTCGACCAGATGCGGCGTCATGTTCGCGCCGTGCTCGGCCACGAGGCGGCGCATCCCGGCAAGATCGGTCTCCGCCGCCACGAGGCCCCAGAAGGCGAAATAAGGGTCGTCCCAGCCGGGGTCGGCCTCCTCCACGGTGCAGCCGAGCTCGCTCTCGAACACCTTGACCGCATCGCCCACGATCTGGCGCACCTCGGGATCGACGGCGGCGTAGCCCCAGTCGGCGCTGTAGGCCACGCGGCAGCCCTTGAGATCGCCGCCCACGTCCGTCCAGTCGAAGTCGGCAGCGGGAAGCGAGTGGCGGTCGCGATCGTCCGGCCCGGCCATGACCGAGAGCATGAGCGCCGAGTCCGCCACCGTCCGCGACAAGGGGCCGATGTGCTCAACCCCCTCCCAGCTGGAGACGCCGGGATAACGCTCGTCCCGGCATCCGGGATAGAGCGGCACCCGCCCCATCGAAGCCTTGACCCCCACCAGCCCGGAGAAGGAGGCCGGAATGCGCACCGAGCCGCCACCGTCGCTGCCGACCGCGAGCGGCCCCATGCCCGCTGCCACCGCCGCGCCGGAGCCCGCGCTGGAGCCGCCGGGCGCGCGCTCCAGGTTCCACGGGTTGCGCGTCGCCTCGAACACGGCGTTGTGGCTCGCGCCGCTGTAGCCGAACTCCGGTACGTTGGTCTTGCCCAGGATGACCGCGCCGGCATCCCGCAGGCGTTCGACCACCACGTCGTCCTCCTCGGCCACAAAATCCTTGTAGGCGATGGAGCCGGAGACGGTGGGCAAGTCCTTGGTACAGACGAGGTCCTTGATGCCGACCGGCACGCCCGCGAGCGGTCCCGGGTCCTCGCCCGCCGCGATCTTGGCATCCACCTGGCGCGCGGCTTCACGAGCATAGTCCGGCGCGGGCGTGCAGAAGGCGTGAACGTGGGGCTCCACCCGCTCCATGTGGGCGGTCACCGCGTCGGCAACCTCGATCGCGGATAACTCCTTGGCCCGCACCCGCGCAGCCAGGGTCACGGCGTCCATCCGGCAGATTTCGTTGGCTTTCGTTGTCATGTGACCTCCTTCAGCCCGCCTTGGGTGCGAGCGGCCATGCGATCTCCCGACCCGACGTCAGTCCTTGCGGGCGAAACAGCAGAATCATGAGCATCAAGAATGATAGCCCGACCTCACGCAAGCCGCGCGGCGCCGCCAGGTGCACGGTACCGATGTCGAAACCGGCCTCGATCAGGCGCAGAAGCTCGCCGAGCACGCTCACCACGATGGTTCCCGTCACCGCGCCCGCCAGGCTGTTCATGCCGCCGATCACCAGCATGGCCAAGGTGATGAACGTGACGTCCAGATAGAACGAGCTCGACGACAGAACACCGATGAAATGCGCGTGCAGCACGCCGCCGAAACCCACGATAAAGGCGCTGAAGACGAACGCGATCAGTCGCTCCCGCCGCACATTGATACCGGTCGCCAGCGCTGCGACCTCGTTCTCGCGCGAAGCGCGCAGGCGCCTCCCGTAGCGGGACTCCTGGTAGGCGTAGGCCAGCCCAAGCGCGAGCAGCGCATAGATCAGGGCGACCCAGATGTCCGTGTAGACCGGCAACCCGATCAGTGCGCTCGCTCCTCCGGTCACCTCTTTCCAGTTGGAGATCACCACGTAGACGATGGCGAGCGAGGCGAAGGTGCCCATCGCGGCCGAGATGCCCGAGAGACGCATCAGCGGCACGCCGATGACGAAGGCGAAGACGGTCGAGAGCGTTCCCGCGATCAAAGCCGCGGGGATCGTCGGCAACTGCAGGGCCGTCAGGAAAGGAGGCAGATCGAGAACGATCTTCTTCATGTTGGGCGGGATGGTCAGCAAAGCGGACCCGTAGGCGCCGATGGCCATGAAGCTCACGTGCCCAAAGGAGAGGATCCCGGAGTTCCCGATGAAGATGTAGAGCCCGATGACAACGATCAGCCGGATGAACGCCTCGGTCGCCGTGCGTTGCAGGGGCATCGGTCCGAGCGAAAGGAGAGCGGCCAAGACGACCAAAATGAGCGCGAGGGAGAGCACCGGCCAGATCAGCCTCGCGGTCTTTTCCACCTGGCCGATCATCGGCTAGATGCGCTCCCGCGCGCTGCGGCCGCGCAGCAGGCCCTGCGGACGAACCAAGAGGAAGCCGATCAGAACCGCGAACACGAAGGCATCGCGATAGGGCCTGAGCTCGACCGTAAGGACCGCCTGCAACGCCACCGTCAGAACGCCGACCACAAGACCGCCGACGGCCGCACCGACCAGGCTGCCCATGCCGCCGATCACGGTGGCGACAAAGGCGACGAGCACGAGGCTCACGCCCATTCTTGGTGTGAGCGTGCCCGTCTGCACCACGTAGAGCAACGAGATGATCCCGGCGAGCACGCCGCTGAGGAGGAAGGCGATCGCGATGACGGAATTGGCACGCACGCCCACGAGTCGCGCCATGCCGAAGTCCTCGGCGGCGGCGCGCATCTGCGTGCCGATGCTGCTGCGGCGGAAGAAGACGACCAGTCCGACCAGCAGCACGATGGTAATCGCTATAGTCACCACCTGGAGCTTCGGAATGCGCAAGCCCTCGACGACGAAATACTCGCTCAGCTCGTAGAGGAAGGTGACGCTCTTGGGGCGCGCACCGAAAATCAGGAGAACGAGGTGCTGGAGGAAATAAGCGAGCGCGAATGACGCGATCAGGAGCGTTGCCGGGTTGGCGCGCCGCAACGGCCGGAATGCGACCCGTTCCATCACGATCGCCGCCACGATCACGAGAGCCATGGCAACGAGCCCCATGATGGCCTCGTGCATGCCGAAGGTGAAAAACAGCGCGTAGGCGCCCAGCATGATCAACTCGCCATGGGCAAAGTTGATCAGGCGCATGATGCCGAAGATCAGCCCGATACCGAGCGCGGTCAGCGCATAGAGCGCACCCAGACTGATCGCATCCACGATGTTCTGCAGGACGAACGTCATGGATCGCGCGCCTTGTAGCCGAAATAGGCGTCCTCAAAGCCCTCTTCCGCACGCAACTCCGCCGCGTCACCGGCCATCACGATGCTGCCGGAGGCCAGCACGTAGGTGCGGTCCGCGGCTTCAAGCGCTCGTGTCGCGCTCTGCTCCACGATGAGAATGGTGACGCCTTCCGCACGAAGATCGGCGATCGCGCGGTAGACCTCGCCGACGACGAGGGGCGCCAGGCCGAGCGAGGGTTCGTCGATCAAAAGCAGGCGAGGCCGTGCCAGCAGAGCGCGCCCGATCGCGAGCATCTGCTGCTCACCGCCGGAGAGCTTGCCCGCCGGCTGACGCAGGCGCTCGCGAAGCACGGGAAACATGGCGAGCACGCGGTCCACGTCGCCGTCGATCGCGTTGCGGTCGCGGCGGGCGACGGCGCCGATGCGTATGTTCTCGGCAACCGTGAGACCCCCAAAGATGTGCCGCCCTTCCGGGACCAGAGAAATGCCCAGACGCACGAGCTCTTCAGGCGCGGTCCCCGCGATCGTCTGGCCCTCGAACTCGATGCTGCCCGAAGCGACCGGCACGACGCCGGCAATCGCATTGAGCAGCGACGACTTGCCGGCGCCGTTCGGTCCGATGACGGACACGATCTCGCGCTCTTCGATACGAAGGGAGACGCCACCCAACGCCAGGATGTTGCCGTAGGTGACGTTCAGTTCCTCGGTTGCCAGCACGGGCTACACGAAGTCCTCGCCGAGATAGGCCCTCTTGACATCGGAGTTCGCGCGAATGTCTGAGGGCGCCCCCTCGGCAATGGAGCGACCCTGATCGAGCACGTGGATGCGGTCGCAGAGGCCCATGATGACGGCCATGTTGTGTTCGATCAGCAGCACGCCGCAGTCCAGGCGGCGGCGGATATCGCGGATAACCTCCCGCAACTCGTCGCACTCGCGCTCGTTGAGTCCGGCGGCCGGCTCATCAAGCAGAAGGAAGCGCGGGCGCATGGCGAGAGCGCGGGCGATGCCGACACGCCGCTCTTCCCCGAAGGGCAGGGCATCGGCTCGCGCCATAGCCTGGGAAGCCAGATTGAGCCATTGCAACACTTCGTCCGCGCGTTCGCGCGCCCGGTGGCCGCCGAGGCCGACGCCAAGCGCGCCCGCTTCCACGTTCTGAAATACGCTGAGACCGCCGAAGAGACGGACTCCCTGAAAGGTCCGCGCCACCCCGTCCCGCGCCAACTGAAACGGCGTCCGTCCGGTTACGTTCCGGCCGGAGAGCCACACGCTGCCCTTGTCCGGTCTTTGAAACCCGGTCAGGACGTTGACGAGAGTGGTCTTGCCCGCGCCGTTCGGCCCGATGAGGCCGAGAATTTCGTTCTGACCCAAATGCAGGCTCGCGCCGCTGATCGCACGAACGCCTTCGAACCGCACATGAACGTCTCGCGCTTCCAGCGTCCCGCTATCAGCGGCACGCACGCTCTGCATGTCCTCCTGCCGACGATCTCCTTCGTGGCGGATCAGAAGACGATCGAGGCGGCCTTGGTCGGACGGAACACACCGATGGCGCTGTGCTTGCCGTCTTGCACCTGCATGATCGTCATCGGCCGGGTCACGCTCATGTGAAGCTCCGGCGTATAGGTCGTCGCCCCGACCAGGGAGGGCTCGTCGGTATAGCTCTCCAGCACCTCGCGCACCGCATCACCGTCCAGCGACCCGGCCTTCTCGACGGCCTGAGCCCAAGTCTCGATGGCGGCGTAGCCGGTGTACATCTGGCCGGTGGCGGGCGGGCCGCCATGCATCTCGATGAACTTATCGAGCACCTCGTTGATTTCCGGGCGCGGGTCGTCGCCGAAGATCGAGCCGTAGATCGCGTAGTAGAGGCCGCTCAAGTTCGGCACCGCGTCGAGCCAGTAATTGCCGCCCATCCCCTCGCCGCTGAGCATCGGGATGTTCACACCGGCGGCACGCAGCTGCTTGAGGGCAGCCGCGCCACCAGGGGGATAGGAGCAGTACATGATCGCATCAGGCTGCGGATCGAGCGCCTTCAGCCGCGTGATCTGGGAGGCGATGGACGGATCGTTGTTCTGGAACGTGTCCTCGCCGAGGAATGAGTCCTCGCCCGCGATCTCGATCCATCGCTCCTTGAACGAGCGGCACAGGGACACGTCGAATTCCACGGTCGGGTCGACCAGCATGTAGGCGGTGCGATAGCCTTGGTTGTTGTATCCCCACTCCGCCATGAGGGCGCCCTGGCCGGGTGTGCCGATCGACATGGTGAAGGCGTATGGCCCAATGCCCTGCACGCCGAACTTGGGATCGGCGGCACAGCTCGAGAACGCGATGATGCCGCGCGCATTGGCGACCGACGCGGCACCGCCGCCGAAGTCGTAGTCGCAGGTCACCAGCACCATCTGCGCGCCCTGGTCGAGCACCTCGAGGCCGGCGTTGGCGCCGTGGGCGATGTCCGACTTCGTATCGGCGAAGACCATCTCGATCTGACGGCCAAGCACGCCGCCCCGCTCGTTGATGACCTTGACGGCAAGCTGGGCCGCCTTCTGCGGGCCGTCATCGTAGGGTGCGACGAATCCGCTCAACGCAACGGCGGCGCCGATGACGATCGGATCTTCGTCTGCGGTGGCCTGGTGGCTGAAGCCCAATGATGCCGCCGCGACCAATCCGAGTGCGACGCAAGGCACTCTCATCATTTTCATGTGAATGACCTCCCCGTTCTTCATTGTTGCAGCGACGCATCGAGAATCCGCTGCTCTCCCGTGAGGCAACCATGCATATCAAGCGAGGACCGTGTCAACGCCGCCCCTGCCCAGGCGGGCTCCGCGCCGAGCCCGGTGGCACGCGCCGCCTGCCAAGCCCAAACCTTCACCTTTTGGACGCGATGTGCTATAAAAGGTGAAAGAGTAATAAAACCTAATGACCCTAAGGAGACGCAACAGTGAATATTGATACGATCCCGGGGTCGGCGGCTCTTCGAGAAGGGCCGGGCGCGAACCGTCTTCGTGATCTGAAAGTCGTCGCGCCACCGGACGGCAAATTCAAGGCGCTGACCCGGAGAAATCTCGATTCGATTTCTCAGTACGGTAACGTGACCGATGACGACTTGTTCGACATGAAAGTCGTCAGCGCCGTGCTGCCGTTCCGCACCAACCGCTATGTGATCGAGCACCTGATCGATTGGGACCGGATCCCGGACGATCCGGTCTACCGGCTGGTGTTCCCGCAGCGGGGAATGCTGGAAGGCGGCGACTTTAGCCGGATCGCCGATCTCATGACCCGCGACGCCACGCCGCAGGAAGTCGAGGGGGCGGCCGCCGACATTCGCGCGCGCCTCAATCCACATCCGGCCGGGCAACGCGAGCTCAACATTCCGCAGGAAGAAGGCGAGACTCTGGAAGGACTCCAGCACAAGTATCGCGAGACAATGCTGTTCTTCCCGAGCCAGGGTCAGACCTGTCACGCCTACTGCACCTTCTGCTTCCGCTGGGCGCAATTCGTGGGCGATAAGGAGCTGAAGATCGCGTCAAAGGATGCGGTCAACATGCACCGTTATCTCGCCGACCATCCCAACATCTCGGACGTACTGTTCACCGGCGGCGACCCGATGATCATGAAGACCCGGGTGATGGAGGGCTATCTCCGGGCCTTCATCGACGATCCGGCGCTGGCCCACGTGCAGAACATCCGGATCGGCACCAAGGCGCTCACCTTCTGGCCGCATCGCTTCGTCCACGACGAGGATGCGGACGATCTGCTGCGCCTGTTCGAGGATCTCGTCGTTGCGGGCCGTCACATCGCGATCATGGCCCACTTCAATCACTGGCAGGAGCTCAGGACCGACGTGGTGCAGGACGCGATCCGCCGCATCCGCGATACCGGCGCGGTGATCCGCGCCCAGGCGCCGCTGCTCGCCAACATCAACAACGACTCCGACATCTGGGCCCAGATGTGGCGCGAGCAGGTGCGCCTCGGCGTCATCCCCTACTACATGTTCGTAGAGCGCGACACCGGCCCGCGGCACTACTTCGAAGTGCCGCTGGAGCGCTGCTGGGAAGTCTTCCGGGGCGCGATCGAGCAGGTCTCGGGGCTGGCGCGGACGGTCCGGGGCCCGAGCATGAGCGCGACGCCAGGCAAGGTCGAAGTTCTGGGCGTGCAGGAGGTCGCGGGCGAGAAGGTCTTCGTGCTGCGCTTCCTGCAAGGGCGCGATCCCGACTGGGTCGGGCG
Organism: Alphaproteobacteria bacterium; assembly: GCA_965220745.1. Taxonomy (GTDB): domain Bacteria; phylum Pseudomonadota; class Alphaproteobacteria; order UBA828; family UBA828; genus WTGU01. The sequence continues at coordinate 646,093 of CBDCQT010000010.1, forward strand.
GCCGTTCTTCGCGCGCTACGATCCCAAGGCGACCTGGCTCGACCAGCTCGAACCCGCCTTCGGCGAAGAGGCCTTCTTCTTCGAGGACGGCTTGAAGGCACTGACCGCATAAGCCGGGCGCCGGCAGCGGTACGCCGGCGCACCCGATTACGCCGACCTCCAACGCTGCAGCGTTGCGCGGCAGGCGGCCCTGCGCCACCTTGGGTCTGCCCCGAATCGTGCGGGAGTCGGCCGCGCCATGCTGCGTATCGTCCTCGCGGACAATCTGGAGGTCCTGCGCACGCTCGAAGCAGCCAGCTTCGACCTGATCTATATCGACCCGCCCTTCAATACCGGCCGCACCCAGACGCGGGTCGCGCTCAGGACCGAGCGTGACGAGGCCGGCGACAGGACCGGCTTTCAAGGTCAGCGCTATCGGACCACGACGCTCGGTGCCACCGGCTATGCGGACAGCTTCGACGACTACCTGGCCTTCCTCGAGCCTCGCTTGATCGAGGCCCACCGGGTGCTGGCCGCGAGCGGCTCGCTTTTCTTTCACAGTGATTGCCGCGAGGTGCACTACTGCAAAGTGCTGCTCGACGGCATCTTCGGGCGCGAGAGCTTCATCAACGAGATTATCTGGGCCTACGATTACGGCGGACGGCCCAAGAATCGCTGGCCGGCCAAGCACGACACCATCCTCTGGTACGCAAAGGACCCGGCGCACTACACCTTCAACTTCGACGAGATTGACCGCATCCCCTACATGGCGCCGGCGCTGGTGGGGGCCGAGAAAGCCGCGCGCGGAAAGACGCCGACGGATGTCTGGTGGCACACCATCGTGCCCACCACGGGCAAGGAGAAGACCGGTTACGCCACCCAGAAGCCGCTCGGGCTGCTGGAGCGCATCGTCAAGGTGCACTCATCGCCGGGCGACAGGTTGCTGGATTTCTTCGCAGGCTCCGGCACCTTCGGCGAAGCCGCCGCCCTCCACGGCCGCTCGTGCCTCCTCGTCGACAACAACCCCGAGGCGGTGCGGATTATGAGCCGGCGATTGGTGCGTTTTGGCCCGAAAGTAGAGGGGGTGGAGGCAGATTACGACGCGTCTGCCATGCTCCGGCGCGACCTGCCGTTTTGAAGGACAATGGTTAGGCTGCTACAGTTCGTCGCTCCAGCCCAATCGAGCTTGACCACCTGAGGCAACTAGACCATCACTCCTACATATAGTAGAATTACGAAATTTATGTACAAGGTGTAGCGTGACCAACGCACATTCCGATAGCGGGCAACCCCCTCAAGCCCTCGAAAGTGCCAAGGAGAGGGGCGCGTATTACACACCCGAGCAAGTTGTGCGCAGCCTTCTCAGCTGGGCCGTCCACAATACCGAAGACCGCCTTCTCGATCCCTCATGTGGAGACGGGCGCTTCATCGCCGGTCACCTCAAAAGCGTCGGGATTGAGCAGGATCCAAATGCCAGTGCGACCGCGATGGAGCGTGCACCGGGCGCTCTCATCCATGAAGGCGACTTCTTCGCCTGGGCGAGCAGCACCGAAGAGCGCTTTGAGTGTGCTGCTGGCAACCCACCCTTTATTCGTTATCAGCGCTTCAAGGGCGCCACACGCACGCGCGCGATCGACCTTTGCGACACGCTCGGCGCCCGCTTTTCCGGCTTGTCGTCATCCTGGCCGTTGTTCCTGGTTGCGACTGCCCATCTTCTTAACCGAGGCGGGCGCATGGCCTTTGTCGTACCAGCTGAAGTGGGCCATGCACCATATAGTGCGCCTCTAATTGAGTATCTAGCGCAAAACTTTTCTTTCCTTCAGATCGTTGCAGTAAGAAGTAAAATCTTCCCACATTTGTCGGAAGATTGTTGGCTGCTTTATGCGGGCGAGAAGGGCGGATCGACCAAGGAGATATGCTTCAGCATCTTGGATGGATTCTATTTCTGCGACAAACCGCCCCCGGTAAATGTGCGTGTTGCGTTGAGCGCTTGGCGCTCCATCTGGAATTCGCGGTTGCGCCCATTCCTTATGCCGAAGTCAGCTCGTGACCTTTACGAACGCGTGGCGCATGAACATGACTGCTTGCGACTAGGCGCAATCGCGCAAATCAATATTGGGTACATCTCAGGAGCCAACGACTTTTTCCATCTGCGCCTTTCTGAGGCGCAAGACTTGGGGATTCCAAGCACCTGTTTGCAAACGACAGTTCGCAACGGCCGCGCTCTTCCGTCGAATCGGCTCGACGAAACGACAGTGGAGAGGTGGTTACGCGAGGATCGTCAGACCCTGTTACTCCGGCTACGAAAAAATCAAGAGCTTCCCGATCCAGTCCGTGCTTACTTACAAACTACGCGGGCAAAGGAGGTATCGAGTGGATATAAGTGCCGAACGCGCAATCCCTGGTATGTTGTACCGGACGTTAAGATTCCAGATTATTTTTTAAGTTACATGTCGGGACGGGAAGTTTTGCTCGTTCAGAACGCAGCAGGCTGTGCCTGCACGAACTCGCTGCATACAGTTCGACTCAGGAATAAAGCGGCACAGACCCATATTCGAGTGGCTCAAAAGTCGCCATTATTCCAGCTGAGCTGTGAAATCGAGGGACATCCCTTGGGTGGTGGAATGCTGAAATTAGAGCCGCGAGAGGCATGTAATGTCCTAGTACCAGATTTTGCCGCACTTTCCAGAGGAGATACGAGCATCGTAGAGGACGGGATCACCGCCCTCCAGGCATGGAGACACTATGCCCCAGCTTGAAGGTTTCACCGCAGACGATTGGAAGTCTTGTCATTGGCTTGGTACGGAAGAAACTTTCCGTCATCTTGCTACATCGAGAGAGCGAACACAAAGTCAGAAGATCGTCAAGCCTCTGCATTGGTACATCGCGTGCCGACTGGTTCTAGAAGGCGGCTTTCTTCCCGATGACATCAAGCCTCGTCCTCCCTTCAAAGCGGTTAAGAAGGGCAACCGGTGGTCGCTGAGTTTCGATCAAACAGAAGCTGGCGGCGGCGAAGCTACTGTCCTCGGTGGCCTCAAGACGAAGGACGTAGATATCGTTGTGGACAAGCCAGGGATTGGCCCGGTCATCGCGATCTCTTGCAAGAGTACTGGTAACGCATTCCGCAATCTTACTAACCGAATGGAAGAAGCGGTCGGCGAATGCACGAATTTGCACATGACTTATTCGGCGCTTGTGATTGGATACTATTCAGTGTTTAGAGCGCATCGCGCGGGTAGCGACCCAGAGTTAGAGGATAACGATGTAGCTCTTCAGGCAGATGGCAATCCTGTTGACGGGATCATCCGATACCACGAGGCGTTTCGCCAACTCGAGGGGCGCACGGACCTCAGAGATACTATCAGCAAATACGAAGCTGTGAGCCTCTCTTTGCTCGAGACCAAAGGTCCTAATGTTGGTGAGCTCTTCGATTCCTTCCCTCCGAAGGGCAGCCCGTTGCGTTCGGAGAATTTTTTCAACAAGATTTACCGTCGCTACGACGAGCGGTTTGTGTTCGCAGCTCCAATCTTTGCCACACGCAAAATTACACCCAGAATTGAATGGGATGCAGACTCACCGCTCTTCACCGCGAATTTGGGATTGATAATCGGCGAAGCGCCCGAACTCGACTATGAACCGCGCAAATCCTTGCAAGCGTAGAGAGGCCTGAGGAGCCCAACAGACTGGCGAGCAAGCCCTATCTTGCCGACTCCCCGGACGATGGTGCGGTGCAGGGGGTGAGGCGCTTGGGTCAGGATCGCCGCATGGACTGAGGGAGCGAACAGGTTGGCGCAGGCCGAGGACGGCTGAGCGCGCGGTCGTCGCTTGTGCGTTCAGGGTCACTTATCAGGGCCCGCGACCCATGCCCTCTACGCCCGCGACCTTCCCAGGCTCGGGCGACTCAGGCGTGCGCGACTCAGGCGCGGGCGACATCCCGCCTAATCCCGGCTTGTCCCGCCTCAATAATTTGATGTGCGTCCCACGGGCCAGGCCGAGGCGCCGCCCCCGCCCGCTCCCCACCGCCGCGCGCCCTTCCGCCGGCGCGGCATCTGCGCCATGATCCCGCGCACACACGCCACGGATGGGGAGAGGGTCATGGCCAAGATACTCGTAATCGTTCCCTTCGCCTTCGACGAGAAGGGGCTCGCGAACCGGCGCTCGCAGCTGGATTCGGTCTCGTTCGGCCCGGACATCGAGTTCGACTTCCGGGGCGTCAAGGCGGGGCCGGCGCTGCTCGACTGCTACCACGACTACAGCATGGCCGACATCTCGCTGTTCGAAGCGGGCCTCACGGCCCAGGAGGACGGCTACGACGCCGTCTGCATCGACACCATGAGCGATTCCGGCATGAACGCCATGCGCTCGGTGCTCGACATCCCGGTGATCGGGCCGGGGCGGGCCTCCTACATGATGGCGCTCATGCTCTGCAACCGCTTCTCGGTGGTGACCCAGTGGGACGGCTGGATCCCCCTCTACAAGAAGAGCAGCGTGGAATACGGCGTCGCCGACCGCTTGGCCTCCGTCCGCTCCATCAACGTGATGCCGGATGTCGAGAACCTGCTGGGCGGCAAGGAGGAGGTGGTCTTCCCCAAGCTGGTGGAGTGCTCCACGCGCTGCATCGAGGACGACGGCGCCGAGGCGATTCTGCTCGGCTCCACCACCATGCACCAGGCGCACGGCCACATGGCCGAGAACCTGCCGGTGCCGGTCATCAACCCCGGCCCGCTCACATACAAGCTCGCCGAATGCGTGCTGGGCCTGGGGCTGAGCCACAGCCGCAAGGCCTATCCCAGCCCGACCGTGCCGAAGCCCGCCATGGTCCACGCCATGATGGACGGTGCTGCGACCGTCGCCGACTGACGAGGGGAGAACACCATGGCCGGACGGCTGGCAGGCCGCGTCGCGCTCATCACCGGCGCCGCGAGGGGCCTCGGCGCTGCAATGGCGCGCGGGATGGCGGCGGAGGGCGCGCCGGTCGCGCTTAGCGACATCGACAAGGAGGGGGGCGAGGCGCTCGCGGCAGAGCTCGAGGCCGGCGGCGCCGAGACCATGTTCATCACCCTCGACACGACCAGGGAGGCCGATTGGGAGGCCGCGATCCCAGCGGTGATCGATCGCTTCGGCGGCCTCGACATTCTCGTCAACAACGCGGGCGTCGTCGTCGTCGAGCCGGTCGACGCGATTACGGTGGAAAGCTGGCAGAAGACCATGTCGGTCAACCTCGACGGCGTCTTCCTCGGCACCAAGCACGGCATGGCCGCGATGCGCGCGGGCGGCTCGATCATCAACATCTCCTCGATCATGGGCTTTACGGCCACGCCAGAGCTCACCGCCTATTGCGCGAGCAAGGGGGCGGTCAGGCTCTTCACCAAAGGGGCGGCGCTGGACGGCGCCAAGGACGAACGCCGCATCCGGGTGAATTCGATTCATCCCGGCTACATCCATACCGAAATGATGGAGGCCACCTGCTACAGCGAGTACGGCAGCCTCGAAGCGGGCATCGAGGCACTCGCCAAGCGCCACCCCATCGGGCGCGTGGGCAAGCCGGAGGACATCGCCAACGGCGCGATCTTCCTCGCGTCCGAGGAATCGAGCTTCATCACCGGCACTGAGCTGGTGATCGACGGCGGCTTCCTGGCGGTGGGCGGCTACGGCGTCCATCCGTAGGCGGAGCAGCGCATAGCCCCTGTCATCATTCTTCAGGGAGATCGAAAAGGAACACCCCCTCCTCATCTCGGCCTCTCCTCCCCCGCCGGGAGGAGAGGGAGAGAAATCCGGCGCTACCTACGTCCCCCCTCCGCCCTTCCGGGGGGAGGGGGACAGGGGGAGGTGGGGCGACCGTCGACAATTGACGAGAGGAGAAGCAGAGAATGGCAGGACGACTGGAAGGCCGCGTCGCGCTCATCACCGGTGCCGGGAGGGGCCTCGGCGCAGCAATGGCGCGCGGGATGGCGGCGGAGGGCGCGCCGGTCGCGCTCAGCGATATCGATGAGGAAGGCGGCAAGGCGCTCGCAACGGAGCTTGGGGCCGGCGGCGCCGAGGCCATGTTCATCACCCTGGACACGACCAAGGAGGCCGATTGGGAAGCCGCGATCCCGGCCGTGATCGATCGCTTCGGCGGGCTCGACATTCTCGTCAACAACGCGGGCGTCGGCATCGTCGAGCCGCTCGACGTGGTCACGCTGGAAAGCTGGCACAAGACCATGTCGGTCAACGTCGACGGCGTATTCCTCGGCACTAAGCACGGCATGGCCGCGATGCGCGCGGGCGGTTCGATCATCAACCTTTCCTCGATCCTGGGCTTTACGAGCATTCCGGCTCTCTCGGCCTACAGCGCGAGCAAGGGGGCAGTCAGACTCTTCACCAAGGCTGCGGCGCTGGACGGCGCCAAGGACGAACGCCGCATCCGGGTGAACTCGATTCACCCCGGCTACATCCATACCGAGATGATGGAAGCCACCTGCTACCGCGACTACGGCAGCCTGGAAGCGGGGATCGAGGCGCTCGCCAAGCAGCACCCCATCGGGCGCGTGGGCAAGCCGGAGGACATCGCCAACGGCGCGATCTTCCTCGCCTCGGAAGAGTCGAGCTTCATCACCGGCACGGAGCTTGTGATCGACGGCGGCTACCTGGCGGTAGGCGGATACGACGTCCATCCGTAGGAATACCTGCATTGGTCCGGCTTTGTCTGGGTTGTTCCGGACCGATCCGGCGCGCGACAACATCCTGAGACAAATGGAGAGACTGCGATGAACGCGACCATCAATCGGCAGGTCAGGCTCGCGGCGCGGCCGGTGGGCATGCCGAAGGCAAGTGACTTCTCGCTGGCCGAGGAGCCGGCGCCCGAGCCCCGCCAGGGCCAAGCACTAGTGCGCGTGCTCTCGCTCTCGCTCGATCCCTACATGCGCGGGCGGATGAGCGACGCGAAATCCTACGCAGCGCCGGTCGGCATCGGCGACGTGATGACCGGCGGCGCCGTGGGCGAGGTCGTGCGCTCGGAGACCGGGGGCCTCAAGGAAGGCGACCTGGTCGAGGGCATGTTCGGCTGGCAGGAATACGCGCTCTGCACGCGCGGCACCGCGCGGGTGCTGCCGGAGTCCGGCCATCCGCCCTCCTACGCCCTCGGCATCCTCGGCATGCCGGGCGCCACCGCGTACTTTGGCCTGTTGGAGGTGGGACAGCCGCACCCCGGCGACACGGTGGTGGTCTCGGCGGCCTCGGGCGCGGTGGGCGCCGCGGTGGGGCAGATCGCCAAGATCGGCGGCTGCCGGGTGGTCGGCACGGTGGGCAGCGACGAGAAGGCGGCCTACATCACGGACGGGCTGGGCTTCGACGCCGCGATCAACTACCGCACGGCGAACGACATCGGCGCGGCGCTGGACGAAGCCTGCCCCGGCGGCATCGATGTCTACTTCGACAACGTGGGCGGCCCGATGACCGACGCGGTGATGCAACGCCTCGCCTTCAAGGCGCGCGTCGTGGTCTGCGGCTGCATCCACCACTACAACCTGACCGAGCCCTACCTCGGGCCGAGCCATCTGCGCCACATCCTCGTCAACCGGGCGCGGGTCGAGGGTTTCCTGGTGTTCGACTGGCTGGCCCGCTACCCGGAGGCGTTCGCGCGGCTCACGGCGTGGCTCGACGACGGCTCCATGACCTACAGGGAGCACGTGATCGAGGGGCTGGAGAACGCGCCCGAAGGGCTCGGGATGCTGTTCGAGGGGCGCAACTTCGGCAAGCTCGTGGTCAAGGTGGCGGAGCGCTGACGCCATGGCCCAAGCGGGGGTCAGCGCGCCGGAAGCGACCGTCTGCGTCCTGATCGAGGACATCTTCGGAGCGTTGGGCTTCGCCGCGGACGAGCGCGCGATTCTGACCGAGACCCTGCTGGAGGCGAGCCGCGAGGGCTATCACTCCCACGGGGTGATGCGCATTCCCACCTTCGCCGAGGACACCAGGGCAGGGATGATCGCGCCGGCGGTGGCGCCGGTCGTGGTGCACGAGACGGCGGCGGCGGCGATGATCAATGCGCGGCGCTGTCTCGGTCCCGCCTCCTGTGTTTTCGCGGTGGAGCAAGCTGTGGCCAAGGCGCGGGCTCAAGGCATCGGCTGCGCGGCGGTGCGCAACGGCAACGACGTGGCCCGCCTCGGCGCCTACGTCGGCGGGCCGGCACGCGCGGGGCTGATGACCCTGCTGCTGGTGAACGATGCTGGCGGCGGCGCCTGCGTCGCGCCCTTCGGCAGCGCGGCGCCCTTCCTCAGCACCAACCCGCTCGCCTGCGGCATCCCGCGCGCGGCGGGCGAGCCGCCGCTGGTGATCGACCTCTCCACCTCGATCACGGCGCTCGGCAAGATCCGGATGGCTGCGAACCAGGGCGAGGCCGTGCCGGAAGGCTGGCTGATCGACCGCGAGGGCCGTCCGACCACGGAGCCTGCCGGCTTCTTCGAGTCGCCGCGCAGCGCCTCTTTGCTGCCGCTGGGCGGCTTGGCCGACGGCCACAAGGGCTTCCTGCTCAGCCTGATCGTCGAGGCCTTTGCGGGTGCGCTCGCTGGCGCCGGCATGAGCCGGGGCAACGAGAACGAGGACCAGGGCAACGGCCTCTTCGTGCTCGCCGCCGACCCGCAGGCGCTCGGCAGGGGCGCGGAGTTCGTGCGCATGATGGAGGCGTTCGTCGCCGGGCTGGAGGCGCTGCCGCCGGCCGAGGGCGGCGCGGGCGTGCGCCTCCCCGGCGCGCGGGCGGGTGGCGGGCCCGGCGGCCCCTACCCCATCGATGGCCCGACATGGGCGCGGATCGTGGCGATCCTGGACGCGCTCTCGCTCGGCGACGACTACGACGTGACGCCGGCGGCAGGTGGGGAGCAATAACCCCCGTGGTCGATCCGGGCGACGAAGCGGCGCGGCAAGAGCGGGCGCGGGTCTGGTTTGAGGCGCTGCGGGACGAGATCTGCGCCGCCTTCGAGGCGATCGAGGATGAAGCCGAGACCGCGGGCGCCCGCCCCGGCCGCTTCGAGCGCAAGCCTTGGGAGCGGCCCGGCGGTGGCGGCGGCGTGATGTCGCTCATGCGGGGCCGGGTGTTCGAGAAGGTGGGCGTCAACGTCTCCACCGTCCACGGCACGTTCTCCGAAAGCTTTCGCCAGAAGATCGCCGGCGCTGCGGACGACGGCCGCTTCTGGGCGAGCGGCATCTCCGTCGTGGCCCACATGCGCTCGCCGCTGGTGCCGGCGGTCCACATGAACACGCGATATATCGTCACCAGCACATGGTGGTTCGGCGGCGGCAGCGATCTCACGCCCACCTACCCGGACGAGCGCGACACGGCTGACTTCCACGGGGCGCTGGAACAAGCCTGCGCGCGCCACGACGCCGACTACTATCCGCGCTTCAAGGCCTGGTGCGATCGCTATTTCTACTTGCCTCACCGGGAGGAGGCGCGCGGCATCGGCGGCATCTTCTACGACGATCTCAATACCGGCGATTGGGCGGCGGATTTCGCCTTCACCCAGGATGTCGGCCGCGCCTTCCTCGACATCTATCCGAAGCTCGTGCGCCGCCGCATGGACGAACCCTGGACCGAGGACCAGCGCGCACACCAGCTCGCGCGCCGCGGCCGCTACGTCGAGTTCAACCTGCTCTACGATCGCGGCACGCGCTTCGGGCTGGAGACCGGCGGCAACACCGAGGCGATCCTGATGTCGCTGCCGCCCGAGGTGCTCTGGCCCTGAGCGGCGGCCGGCGCGGCTCTTGCCGGTTTCGCCCCGCCCTCGTAGCGTAATCGCATGCAGGAAGCGGAAAACGGGGGCGGAGCGGACGCCGCAGCGCTGCGCGGCAGGCGCATCCTGCTCGTGATCGCGGGCGGCATCGCTGCCTACAAGTGCCTCGACCTGATCCGGCGGCTCCGGGAGAACGGGGCGCACGTGCGCTGTATCCTGACGCGCGCCGGGGCCGAGTTCGTCACGCCGCTCTCGGTCGAGACCCTGGCTGGGCAAGCGGTCTACACCGACACGCTCGCGCTCACCGCCGAAAGCGAGATCGCCCACATCGGGCTGGGGCAGGAGGCCGACATCGTGGTGGTGGCGCCCGCGACCGCCGCCATCATGGCCAAGATGGCCCACGGCATCGCCGACGACCTCGCGACCTCGACCCTGATCGCGGCGGACAAGCCGGTGCTCGTCGCGCCCGCCATGAACACGCGCATGTGGCAGCACCCCGCAACCGAACGCAACCGCGCGCGGCTGGAGGCCGACGGCGTCGCCTTCGTCGGCCCCAACGACGGCCCGCTGGCGGAGGGCGAGAGCGGCCCCGGCCGCATGGCCGAGGTGCCGGAGATCGTGGCCGCCATCGCCGACGTTCTGGCCGCCCGCTCCGGCTCCCTCGCCGGCCTGCGGGTCTTGGTCACCAGCGGCCCGACCTACGAGCCCATCGACCCGGTGCGCTTCCTCGGCAACCGCTCGTCGGGCAAGCAGGGCCACGCCATCGCCGCCGCTTGCGCCGAGGCGGGCGCCGACGTGCTGCTCGTCTCGGGCCCGACCGCCGAGGCAGCGCCAGAAGGGGTCGAGACGGTGCGCATCGGGACGGCCAAGGAGATGTTGGCCGCCTGCGAACAGGGACTCCCTGCCGACATCGCCATTTGTGCGGCGGCGGTTTCGGACTGGCGCGCGGCGGCGCCCCAAGACCAGAAGATCAAGAAGCCCCGAAGGGGCGAGGGACAGGGCGACGGCGCTCCTACGCTGGAGCTCACGGAGAACCCGGACATTCTGGCCACGCTCAGTGCCGCCGGCCCAAAGCGTCCTCGCCTGGTGATCGGCTTCGCCGCCGAGACCGAGGACGTCGAAGCCAACGCCGCCGCCAAGCTCACGGCCAAGGGCTGCGACTGGATCCTCGCCAATCAGGTGGCGGAGGGCGCGGTCTTCGGCGACGACGAGAATGTCATCCACCTGCTCACGCACGCCGAGGAAAGCGGGGCGCCTGCGGTGGAGCGGTGGCCGCGCATGAGCAAGGCCAAGGTCGCCGCGCGGCTGGTCCAGCGCATCGCCGAAGCGCTCTCCTCGGACGCTGAGACGGCATGAGCGCGCCGGTGGAGACACCGGTCGAGATCACGGTCCAGCGCCTCGCCCACGCACAGGACTTGCCGCTGCCGAGCTACGCAAGCGCGGGCAGCGCCGGCCTCGATCTTTACGCCGCCGTAGGCCCGCTCACGCTTGCGCCAGGCGCCCGCGCCCTGGTCGGGACCGGGCTGGCGCTGGCGCTTCCGGAGGGCTTCGAGGGCCAGATCAGACCGCGCTCCGGCCTCGCGCTCAAGCACGGCGTGACCGTGCTCAACGCCCCCGGCACCATCGATTCCGACTATCGCGGCGAAATCGGCGTGCTGCTGGTCAATTGGGGCGGTGCCCCGTTCGTCGTCGAGCGCGGCATGCGCATCGCCCAGCTCGTGATCTCGTCGGTCTGCCGCGCGCGTCTGGTGGAGGACGAGGTGCCGCCCAGCGGCAGGGGCGCCGGCGGCTTCGGCTCGACCGGGCTGGGCCTGGAGAGCGAAGACGGCTCACGGGAATGAGCGAACGCCGTTGATCGCGTTCGTCCCGCATTGCACAATGGCTTGCCGGTACCGGAGAGCGCCGGGCCGGCCATGAAGGGGGACAAGCATGACGATGAGGCGCAGAGGTCGGTTTGGTGTCGGTGCCGTGCTGTCCATGGCGTTTGTCGCAGGCTTGGCGGTGGCGGCGTTCACGAGCCATCCCGGCGGCGAGGCGCTCGCGGACGACGCGCAACTCGAGTTGGTCTCGATCGAGGCGGAGGGCGGCAAGACTCAGTCGAGCGTCGACCAGTCCGACGCCACACACGTTGCGTCTACGGTCCTCGACGAGGACGCAACCCCGAAGGTCAAGAAGAGAGGCTGCTCTATAGCCGCCAAGTGATACGCCGGGCGGTGAGTTACCGCCGGCCGCACTAGCGCGTCTGCTCGGCTCCCCTCGCTGGCCGGTTGGACGGCGAGGCGACCGCAAGGCTGCATGAGCGAGCGATCCGAGCGGACCATGGCACGAGACCACCCGGACGAGGCTGCAGCCCCCGCCGTCACGGCGCCGCCGCCAGCGGTGCGCGGGCGCATCTACGACAGCATCGCGGAGACCATCGGCTCGACACCGCTGGTGCGCTTCAACCGCTTGCCCGCCGAGGTCGGCTGCGGCGCCGAGATCGTCGGCAAGCTGGAATTCTTCAACCCCCTCGCCTCGGTCAAGGACCGCATCGGCGTCTCCATGATCGAGGCGGCGGAGGCGGAGGGCAGGATCGAGCCCGGCCGCTCGGTGCTGGTCGAACCCACCTCGGGCAACACCGGAATCGCTCTGGCCTTCGTGGCGGCGGCCAAGGGCTACCGGCTGATCCTCACCATGCCGGAGAGCATGTCCATTGAGCGCCGCCGTATCCTCCTGTTTATGGGCGCTGAGCTGGAGCTGACCCCGGCGGCCAAGGGCATCCCCGGCGCGCTGGCGCGCGCCGAAGAGCTGGTCGACGAAATCGACGGCGCCGTGATGCTCCAGCAGTTCGAGAACCCCGCGAACCCGGCGATCCACCGCGTCACCACGGCCGAGGAGATCTGGCGCGATACCGGTGGTGTTCTGGACGCCATCGTCTGCGGCGTCGGCACCGGCGGCACGGTGACCGGCATCGGCCAGGTGCTGAAGCCGCGCCTGCCGGCGCTCAAGCTGATCGGGGTCGAGCCCGCGGCGAGCGCCGTGCTTTCCGGCGCACCGGCGGGCCCGCACAAGATTCAGGGCATCGGCGCGGGTTTCGTGCCGGGCGTGCTTGACCGCTCGGTGATCGACGAGTTGTTGCAGATCAGCGACGAGACCGCCATGGAGACCGCCCGGCGGGTAGCGCGGCTGGAAGGCATCCCGGTGGGCATCTCGTCGGGCGCCGCCATCGCGGCTGCGCTCCAGGTCGGCGCGCGCGCGGAGATGGCGGGCAAGCGCATTCTCGTCATCGTGCCTTCCTTCGCCGAGCGCTACCTCTCCACCGACCTCTTCGCCGGGCTGTAAGGCGCCATGTTCAACGAACGTCAGCTGGAGCGTTATGCCCGCCACATCCTGCTGCAGGAGGTCGGCGGGCCGGGCCAGCAGAAGCTACTGGACTCCAAGGTGCTGGTAGTGGGCGCCGGCGGGCTCGGCTCCCCGCTCATGCTCTATCTCGCGGCGGCGGGCGTCGGCACTATCGGCGTGGTCGACGACGATGCGGTGGCGCTCTCCAACCTGCAGCGGCAGATCGCCCACACCGAGGCGCGTATCGGCCATCCCAAGACCGAGAGCGCGGCCGAGACCGTGGCGCGGATCAACCCGGACGTGACGGTCGAGTGCCATCCGGTGCGCCTCGCCACGGACAACGCCATGGACTTGATCGGGCGCTACGACCTGGTCGCCGACGGCAGCGACAACTTCGCGACGCGCTTCCTTATCAACGATGCCTGCTACCTGTCGCAGACCACCCTGGTCTCGGCCTCGATCCTGCGCTTCGACGGCCAGCTTGCGACCTTCAAGGCCCATCTCGCGGGCGACAATCCCTGCTACCGCTGCATCTTTCCCGAGGCGCCGCCGCCGGGGCTGATCCCCTCGTGCGCGGAGGGCGGCATCCTGGGCGCCGTCGCGGGCTCCATGGGCTCGCTACAGGCGACCGAGGTGCTGAAGGAACTGCTCGGGATCGGCGAGAGCCTCTCCGGCAGCCTGATCGTCTACGACGGGCTCGCCGCAATCTTCCGCAAGATCAAGGTGAAGCCGGACCCGGCGTGCGCGCTCTGCGGCGAGCGGCCCAGCATCGTCGACCTTTCCGGCGCCGACAGCACGGACGCGGACTACTGCGCGGCCTGAACGCCGCCTCGCTTACTCTCCGGCGCTGAACGCGCGGATTACCTCATCGCGGGCGAAGCGCGGCACCGCACCGCCTGACTCGAATCTAACGCCACTTCCCGTTTGGACGCGGGCGATAGGTGCGCAGGCGAAACCCTCGGCGGTGAGCGTTGCCAGCGCTTCCTCGGCGCTGTCGGCGGGGAAGGCCGCAAGCAGGGCGCCGGAGGCGAGCAGCCCCCAGGGGTCAATGCCGAGCGCCTCCGACAGGATGCGGCCCGGCTCGTACCAGAGCACGGCGTCGGACGAGACCACGAGCTCGACGCCCGCCGTCTCCGCCATCTCATAGAGCCCGGCGGAGAGCCCGCCCTCGGTGGGGTCGTGCATGGCGGAGGCCCCAAGCGTCGTGGCACCGAGCGCGGCATCCACCACCGAGATGCCGGGGTCGCTCAGCGCGTCCTCGGCCTCCGCCAGAGTCGCGGCGGCAACCTTGCCCTCCAGTTGTGCGCGCGCCTCGGCTGCGAGCACGGCGGCGCCCTCCACCGGCGCAGGGCCGATCTGCACCACCACATGCCCCGGCTCCAGCGCGGCGGTGCGGGCGAAGTTGCCGTCCTGCCGGAGCCCCAACATGTGGCCCACGACCACGGTGCGTCGGACTGCGTCGGTAACCTCGACATGTCCGCCCACCAGCACGGCGTCGATATCCGCCAGCGCCTCGTGCATGCGCCGATAGAGCGCGCGCACCGCGTCCTCCGTGATCCCCGGCGGCAGCAGGACCGTCGCCAAGAACCAACGGGGCCTGGCGCCCATGACCGCGATGTCGTTCGCGTTCACCAGCACCGCGTGGGCGCCGACATCCTGTCCGGTCAGCGTCACCGGGTCGCTGGCGGCGATCAAGGCGCCCCGCTGCACGGCGACGACGCCCGCGTCCTCGCCCACCGTCGGCGGCAGCAGCAGCTCGGGCGGCACGGGTCGCCCTGTCACCAGCACCTCGGCCAGCAATTCCGGCGGCAACTTGCCGACTTCGAGAACTTCGTCGCTCATTCCGCAGGGCTCACACGCTTAGCCGCTACCGGCGGCCACGGCAGCGGCATGTAACAGACGCGCGCAGAATGCGCCACCGCACACCGCTTGCGCTGGCTTGTCGTGCAGGAAGCACCTCCTCTTGGCCGACTGGAGAAAGGGGACATGAAAGCGGTCTAATACGAGGTCATATCGGAGCTTGAATATCGTCTAATATACTCTAATATAGTCTCTTATGGTCAACTCTCCAGCAGACATGAAACCGGACATGCGAGTATCAGACCGCGGCGAATCGGTGGCGTTGATGGAGCCGTTGGTCGTGGCCGAAGGCTCGCCGCACCGCACCGGATTGACCGACCTCGCGGTGGAGCTGGCCGGCAAGGCGGCGGGATTTCGTCGTAGCCTGCCCGAGGGCGTGCTCGCCGCGCTGGCCGATCTCGTGCGGGCCATGAACTGCTACTACAGCAACCTGATCGAGGGCCACGACACGCACCCGGTCGATATCGAGCGCGCGCTGCGGGACGATTACAGCGCCGATGCCGGCAAGCGCAATCTTCAGCTCGAAGCCAGGGCCCACATCGCCGTCCAGGCGTGGATCGACCGAGGCGGGTTGGCGGATCGCGCCGCGACCCGCGACGGCCTGGTCGACATCCATCGGCGCTTCTGCGAGGCGGTCCCCGACGACCTGCTCCGGGCAGAAGACCCGGCAACCGGCGAGAGCGTCGCCGTGGTCCCCGGCGCGCTCCGCGAGCACGACGTCAAGGTGGGCCACCATGTGCCGGTCAGTCCGGGCGCGCTGCCGCGCTTCCTGGAACGCTTCGAGATGGCCTACACCGGGCTGGGCAGGACGGACAGCATTCTGGCCGCCGCCGCCGCCCACCATCGCCTTCTCTGGCTTCACCCGTTCCTGGACGGCAACGGCCGCGTTGCGCGACTGATGTCCCACGCGATGCTGCTGGAGAGCCTGGATACCGGCGGCGTCTGGTCCATCGCCCGCGGTTTCGCCCGCAGCGAAGACACCTACAAGGGCCAGCTCATGGCCTGCGACGCGACGCGGCGCAACGACCTCGACGGACGAGGTCACCTGAGCGAAGAGGCGCTGGCCGGGTTCACGCGCTTCTTCCTGAGCACGTGCATCGATCAGGTCGACTTCATGGAAGGCCTCGTGCAGCCGGACCGTCTGCGTCATCGCATCCTGATCTGGGCCGAGGAGGAGATCAGGGCCGGCGCCCTGCCGCCCAAGTCCGGCGCCGTTCTCCAGGCCATCCTTTATCGGGGCGACCTTCCCCGAGGCGAGGTCTCTCAGCTATTGGGTACAGGCGAGCGTCAGGCACGGCGCGTCACCGCGGCGCTCGTCGGGCAAGACGTTCTGGCCTCCGACAGCTCGCGCGCACCGCTCCGCCTTGCCTTCCCCGCCAGGCTCGCCTCGCGCTGGCTGCCGGGGCTGTTCCCCGACAAGGAGCCGTAGGACCCCCGCGCGAACTCGTTTGGCACCGCCCGCCGGTGCTTGCCTGCGGCACGGGATGGGCGCATTGTGGCGCCGGCTCGCGGAGGGCGTGCGCGGCGACGGCGCGGAAGGCTCTCGTGCGGGCACATCCCCCGGCAGGAGTCTCGACCATGGCGTATCCCGATCCGCACTCGCGTTCAGCCGTGCTCGGCGCGCGGGCGCGCGCGGTGTTCCCCGGCGGCGGCACGCGCGGCCTCACGCAGCTCTCGCCCTATCCCATCTACGCGCGCGAGGCCCAGGGCTGCCGCGTTACCGACGTGGACGGGGTGGAGCGGATCGACTTCATCAACAACTACACGGTCCAGCTCTTCGGCCACTCGCACCCGGCCATCGTCGAGGCGGTGGTGACGCAGGCCGAGCGCTTCATGTCGCTCACGCTCGCGACCGAGAGCGAGATCGAGCTGGGCGAGGCGATCTGCGGCCTGGCGCCGTCGCTCCAGCACATCCGCTTCACCAATACTGGCACCGAGGCGGTGATGCACGCCATCAAGGGTGCGCGGGCCTTAACCGGGCGGCCGAAGATCGCCAAGTGCGAGGGCGTCTACCACGGCGCTTACGACTACGCCGAGGCGAGCCTGGACCCGGACCCGCAGAACTGGGGCACCGACCGGCCGCGCCCGGTGGGCTACGCCAAGGCCACGCCCGCCGGGTTGCTGCAGGATGCTGTGATCATTCCCTTCAACGACGTGGCGGGGACTCGCGCGATCCTGGAGCGCCATGCCGACGAGCTCGCGGCCGTGCTGATCGACCTGGTGCCGGCCCGCTGCGGCGGCGCACCGATGAGCCCTGCCTATATCGAGATGCTGCACGAGTTCCGCCGCTCGTCCGGTGCGCTCATCATCGACGACGAGGTAATCACCTTCCGCCTGCACGAGCGTGGCGCCCAGACCCTCTACGGGCTCGAGCCGGACCTCACCACCCTCGGCAAGGTGATCGGCGGCGGGCTCCCCATCGGCGCGGTGGCGGGCACCGAGGAGGCGATGGCGGTCTACGACAGCAGCGCGGGCAAGGCCGCCTGCCCGCAGTCCGGCACCTTCACGGCCAATCCGCTCTCCATGGCCGCAGGCGTTGCGGCGATGCGCATGTTCACGGCCGAGAACGTCGAGCGGTTGAATGCGCTCGGCGAGAGCGCCCGCGCCAAGTTGCGCGAGGCCTTCCGCATCGCCGGCTGCGAGGGGCAGATCACCGGCGAGGGCTCGCTCATTCTCTTCCACATGAGCGACGAGCCGCTCACCGATTACCGCGCGGTCTATCGCGCAGGCACCGACGGGCGGGCGCGGAGGCTCGATGCGCTCTTCCGCGCGCTGCTCAACCACGGCGTCGTGACCTCGGTCTCCGGCATGGCGTGCCTCTCCACCCCGATGGAGGAGGCGGAGATCGACCACTTTGCCGACGCCGTACTGGCGAGCCTGCGCACGGTCGAGCGCGAGGCCGCCTGAAGGTCACGCGGCCCGAGCCGCCCCGCGCCATGACCCGCCGCGTGCTCTGCCAGCTCGACGAGATTCCCGATCCCGGCTCCAGGGGCTTCGACTTTCGCGAGGGCGATGATCTGCGCTCGGTCTTCGTCGTGCGTGCCGGCGACACGGTGCGGGCCTACGAAAATTCGTGCCCACACACCGCTGGTCCGCTCGACTGGGTGCCGGACCAGTTCCTCACCCGCGAGAAGGACATGATCCTCTGCGCCACCCACGGCGCGCTCTTCCGCATCGAGGACGGGCACTGCCTCTCCGGCCCCTGCATCGGCGAGGATCTCAAGGCGCTCCCGGTCTTCATCGAGCGCGGCGCAGTCGCGGTGGAGTTCTAACCGTATATAATCCGGCCGCGCCGAGACGGTCGGCCAATCCTTGAGGGAGGCGTTGCGCCACGATGTCGGAGACTGAGCTGTTCCCCGTGCCCGAGGGCCTCGACCAATCGGCCCACTGCGACGACGCGACCTACCGCGCCTGGTATGCCCGCTCGATCGAGGACCCGGAGGGGTTCTGGGCCGAGCACGGCAAGCGGATCGACTGGATCGAGCCCTACAGCAAGGTCAAGGATGTCTCCTACCGGGCCGACGACCTGCACATCCGCTGGTTCGAGGACGGCACGCTCAACGCCTGCGCCAACTGCGTGGACCGGCACCTGGCGGAGCGCGGCGATCAGGTCGCGATCATCTGGGAGGGCGACGACCCGGCGGAGGATTCGACGCTGACCTACCGGGAGCTGCACGCAGCGGTCTCGCGCTTCGCCAACGGCCTGCTCTCCCTCGGCGCCAAGAAGGGCGACCGCATCACCATCTACCTGCCGATGATCCCGGAGGCCGCCATCGCCATGCTGGCCTGCGCTCGGATCGGCGCGATTCACTCGGTGGTGTTCGGCGGCTTCTCGCCGGATTCGCTGGCGGGCCGCATCCAGGACTGCGATTCGACTCTCATCATCACCGCCGACGAGGGGCTGCGCGGCGGGCGCTCGATCCCGCTCAAGGCCAACACCGACGCCGCGCTTGAGAGCTGCCCGAGCATCCAGAAGTGCGTAGTGGTGAAGCGCACCGGCGGCGAGATCGGCTGGGAGGACGGCCGCGACGTCTGGTACCACGATCTGGTCGAGGGCGCGTCGGCCGACTGCCCGCCGGCGGAGATGGCGGCCGAAGACCCGCTCTTCATCCTTTACACCTCGGGCTCCACGGGGAAGCCCAAGGGCGTGCTGCACACCACCGGCGGCTACATGGTCTACGCCTCCATGACCCACCGTTTCGTCTTCGACTACCACGACGGCGAGACCTACTGGTGCACGGCGGACGTCGGCTGGGTCACCGGCCACAGCTACATCCTCTACGGCCCACTCGCGAACGGCGCGACCACGCTGATGTTCGAGGGCGTGCCCAACTACCCGGACGCCTCGCGCCACTGGCAGGTGTGCGACAAGCACGGCGTCAACATCTACTACACCGCGCCCACCGCCATCCGCGCGCTGATGCGCGAGGGCGAGGGACCGGTGGCGAAGACGTCGCGGGCCTCGCTGCGGCTGCTGGGCTCTGTGGGCGAGCCGATCAACCCCGAGGCCTGGCTCTGGTATCACCGGGTGGTGGGCGACGGCCGCTGCCCCATCGTCGATACCTGGTGGCAGACCGAGACCGGCGGCATCCTGATCACGCCGCTGCCAGGCGCCACGGAGCTCAAGCCCGGCTCCGCCACGCGGCCCTTCTTCGGCGTGCAGCCCCTGATCGTCGATCAGGAAGGGACCGAGCTCGAGGGCGCCTGCTCCGGCCTGCTCTGCCTCGCCGATTCCTGGCCGGGACAGATGCGCACGGTCTATGGCGACCACAAGCGCTTCTTCGATACCTACTTCTCGCAGTATCCGGGCCGCTACTTCACCGGCGACGGCGCGCGCAGGGACGAGGACGGCTACTACTGGATCACCGGGCGGGTGGACGACGTGCTCAACGTCTCCGGCCACCGCATGGGGACAGCGGAGGTGGAGAGCGCGCTGGTGGCGCACCCGGCGGTCTCGGAATCGGCGGTGGTGGGGTATCCGCACGACATCAAGGGCCAGGGCATCTACGCCTACGTGACGCTCACCGCCGGCCGCGAGCCCAGCGAGGAGCTGCGCGGCGAGCTCAGCCGCTGGGTGCGGAAGGAGATCGGCCCGATTGCCACGCCCGACCTGATCCAGTGGGCGCCGGGGCTGCCCAAGACCCGCTCCGGCAAGATCATGCGCCGCATCCTGCGCAAGATCGCGGCCAACGAGCACGACGCGCTGGGCGACACCTCCACGCTGGCCGACCCGGCGGTGGTGGACGACCTGGTCGACAACCGGATGAACCGCGCGTGAAGCTATCGCATCGCGCGCCGCCGGCGGCCCGGACTCATGCCTGACCCCACCGACATCCACGCGCTTCTGGAGCGCGGCGGGCGCGAGGACATCGCCATCGCGGCGCCGGAGCAGGAGCCGCTGACGTATAGCGGCTTGCGCGAGCAGGTCGGCCGAACGGGCGATGCGCTCGGCCAAGCCGGGATCGGGCCGGGCGATCGGGTGGCCATCGTGCTCCCCAACGGGCCGGAGATGGCGGCGGCCTTCCTCGCAACCGCCGCGCACGCCACGGCGGCGCCGCTCAACCCCGCCTACCGGGTGGACGAGTTCGCCTTCTACCTCGAAGACCTGCGGGCCAAGGCGCTGATCCTGGAGACGGGCGCGGAGAGCCCGGCCATCGAGGCGGCGGAGCGCGTGGGCGTGCCGATCATCGGGCTGACGCCGGACAGCGGTGCGGGTGCCGGCACTTTCACCCTCGATGCATCGTCGGGCGCAGCGACGGAGGGTGACGGGAGCGGCAGGGACGATGCCGCATTAGTGCTCCACACCTCGGGCACCACTTCGCGGCCCAAGATCGTGCCGCTCACCGGCGCGAACCTCTGCGCCTCGGCACGCAACATCGCGAACTGGATCTCGCTGGAGCCGGGCGACCGCTGCCTCAACATCATGCCGCTCTTCCACATCCACGGGCTGATGGCGGGCGTGATGGCCTCGCTGTACGCGGGCGCCTGCGTGATCTGCACGCCGGGCTTTAACGCGCTCCGCGTCTTCGCCTGGCTCGACGAGACGGTGCCCACCTGGCTCACAGCCGTGCCCACCATGCACCAGGCGATCCTCGCGCGGGCTGCGCGCAACAAGGAGATCGTGGCGCGCCGCAGGCTCCGACTGCTGCGCTCCTCCTCCTCCTCGCTGCCGGCGCCGGTGATGGAGGAGCTTGAGGCGACCTTCGATGCGCCGGTGATCGAGTCCTACGGCATGACCGAGGCCTCCCACCAGATGACCAGCAACCCGATGCCGCCGGCCGAGCGCAGGCCGGGCGGGGTGGGGATCGCCGCCGGGCCGGAGGTCGCGATCATGGACGAGGCCGGCGCGCTGCAGGCGCCGGACAGCGTGGGCGAGGTGGTGATCCGCGGCCCCAACGTCACCCACGGCTACGAAAACAACTTGGAGGCCAACGCGGCGGCGTTCTCGAACGGCTGGTTCCGCACCGGCGACCAGGGCGTGATCGACGGGGCCGGCTATCTCACGCTCACCGGCCGGCTCAAGGAGATCATCAACCGGGGCGGCGAGAAGATCGCGCCGCGAGAGGTGGACGATGTGCTGATGGGCCACCCGGCGGTAGCGCAGGCGGTGGCCTTCGCCGTGCCGCACCAAAAACTCGGCGAGGACGTGGCGGCGGTGATCGTGCTGCGCGAGGGCGCCAAGGCGGGCGAGCGGGAGCTCCGCGCCTTCGCCAGCGAGTCGCTCGCGGACTTCAAGGTGCCGCGCACGATCCTCTTCCGCGACGAGATTCCCAAGGGCGCGACCGGCAAGCTGCAGCGCATCGGCCTCGCCGAGAAGCTGGGCATCACGTCGTGAAGATCTGCATTGTCGGTGCCGGGGCCATCGGCGCCTATTTCGGCCTGGAGCTTGCGGAAGGCGGCGCGGAGGTCTCGCTGATCGCGCGCGGGCCCCATCTCGCGGCCATGCAGGCGGGCGGCGTGCGCGTGCGCGCCGGCGGCAAGGAGCGCAGGGCCGAGATTCGCGCGACCGACGACCCGGCGGAGCTCGGCCCGCAGGACGCCGTCATCATCACCCTGAAGGCGCACTCGGTGTCGGGCATCTGCGAACGTTTGCTGCCGCTGCTCGGGCCGGAGACCGCGGTGGTCACGGCGTCCAACGGCATCCCCTGGTGGTACTTTCACAAGCTGGAGGGGCCCTACGAGGGCCGGCGTATCGCCGCCGTGGACCCCGACGGCACCCAGTGGGAGCTGATCGGGCCGGAGCGCGCCATCGGCTGCGTCATCTTCGCGGCGGGCGAGATCGTCGAGCCCGGCGTGATCGAGATATCCGGCCATCTCAGCCAGAAGCGCCTGCCCTTCGGCGAGCCGGACGGGTCGCGCAGCGAGCGGGTGCAGGCGCTGAGCCGGGCCTTCATCGCCGCCGGCTTCAAGTCGCCGGTGCGGCCCGACATCCGCTCGGATATCTGGGTCAAGCTCTGGGGCAACCTCGCCTTCAACCCGGTGAGCGCGCTCACGGGCGCCACGCTGGAGGACATCGCGCGCGACGCCGGCACCCGCGCCGTGGTCCGCGCCATGATGGCGGAGGGGCAAGCGGTGGGCGAGGCGCTGGGCGCGCGCTTCGCCATCGACGTGGACAAGCGCATCGAAGGCGCCGAGCAGGTGGGCGCGCACCGCACCTCGATGCTTCAGGACCTCAACCTGGGCCGGCCAATGGAGACCGAGGCGCTGGTCGGCGTGATCGCCGAGCTCGGCCGCCTGGTGGGCGTGCCGACGCCTGCCATCGACATGGTCTACGCGCTGGTAAAGCAGCGCGCGGTGGAAGCGGGGTGCCTGCCGGCGTGAGCCTCTATCAATTGCTCGACCTTTGGCAATATTATCAGACATGGAATTCCAAGATGGTCACACCAAGATAATGTAAACTCAACTTTGATGCGTTGTTTATTTATCGTGACCTAGTTTCTTTATTTCGTCTTCAATAGCGTTCAAGGTAAATTCATCGCAACGTCTGTCAGGCCCCTCGGATGGAACGAAAAAATAGTGACCCTTTCGGGTCACCCATAGTTCCGCTGTCTTCAGTACAGTGCCTGTTGGCTTGCATCCCAGTTGGCCGAGTCTTGTTTCAACTTCCTCGCGCGCGCACAACCGGACCGAGATCATGCCGTTAGCCGGCCGCGCGCGTAATGGCGAATTGGCCAGTCTGCATCGCCGCAACGACTGGCGTGGGGTCTGGAGAGGGAGCGAGCAGCGCTTCCACCGACGCCACCACCGGATGCCACTCGATATCGATGTCGTGGTTCGCCTTGAACAGCATCTGGATCGCTGGCCCTACATCGGCGAACACGGCGTCCCTGTCGGCACCGGATAGATGAAGGCCAGGAACGTCGGGGCTTGAAACACGCACGCCACCGTCGCCGCGCTCTTCGCAGACAACGCGGATGATGGCGGTTTCATTGTGATACATGGCGGTCTCCCCTTGCGAGTAGTTTTGACTTTCGCACGTTTAGAACAAAATGCAATACAGAATTCGAACTTCATAAAATATCAATATATATCAATACACTGGAAACAGTCATAGCGACTCATGAAACGTCACAACAGACAGTATCGGACAAAACACGGAAATTGAGATCAATTGAACCAGGAAACTAAATTCCGTGTTTCAGGCCGCATACAAGTGCGCCTTCTAGCCTCAAATCCCCAGCGCGCAGCCGTCCTTGCGGGGGTCGGAGCCGCCGGTGAGCACGCCCGAGGCGCGGTCGATCGCGATGGCCTGACCGCCGCCGTGGGGCATCGCCGCCCACGCGACGTCGTGGCCGAGGGCCGCGAGGCGCCGGGCGGTCGTCTCGGCGATGGTGGTCTCCAGCGCCATGACGCCGCCGAAGTGGAAAGCGCGGGGGCAGTCTAGCGCCGCCTGCGGATCCATGTCGTAGTCGATCACGTTGGTGAGGAAGTGGGCGTGGCCGCAGGCCTGGAAGTGTCCGCCCATGACGCCGAAGGGCATCACGGCGTGCTCGCCCTGCCCCACCATGCCGGGAATGATCGTGTGCATGGGCCGCTTGCCGCCGGCGATGCGGTTGGGGTGGTCCGGGTCGATGACGAAGCTCGCGCCCCGGTTCTGCAGCAGCACGCCCGAGCGCGTGCAGAGGCCGGTGCCGAATGAGGCGAACAGCGAGTTGATGAAGGAGATCGCGTTGCCCTCGCCATCCACCACGGTGAGGTAGACGGTATCGCCGTGGGCCGGGTAGCCCGGCGGCAGCTCTGGCGGCATAGCGCGCGCCGGGTCGATGTGGCGGCGCATGGCGTCGGCGTACTGGGTGGAGAGCAGCGCGTCCACCGGCACGCCCACCGCATCGGGGTCGGCGATCAGCGCCGCGCGGTCGCGGTAGCCGAGGCGGCTCGCCTCGGCCTCCAGGTGCAGGCGCTCGGCCCCCACCGGGTCGAGCCCAGCAAGCTCGAAGCCTTCCAGCATGTTGACGATGAGCAGCGCGATGATGCCCTGGCCGTTGGGCGGGCACTCGTAGATGTCGTAGCCCCGGTAGTTGGCGCTGATGGGCTCCACCGCTTGTGGCTGGAAGGCGGCGAGGTCGTCCGCCGTCATCAGGCTGCCGTGGGCGCCAAGGTGGGTCACGATGTCGTCGGCGATGGCGCCCTTGTAGAACGCGGCTGCACCCTCCCTCGCGATCAGTCGCAGCGTTTCCGCCAGTTCCGGCAGGCGGTGAAGGTCGCCGGCGGCAGGCGCGCGGCCTGCGGGCAGGTAGATCGCGCGGGCGTTCTCGCAAGCGTGGAGCTTGTCATCGGCCGCATTCGCCCAGTCGTGGGCGACGCGGCTGTGGACCACGAAGCCCTCCTCGGCGTAGCGGATGGCGGGCTGCAGCACCTCGTCGAGACCCTTGGTGCCGTGGTCCGCGAGCAGCCGCTCCCAGGTGCCGACCGCGCCCGGCACGGTGACGGCGTGCGCGCTTTCGAAGCAGATGGCGTCGATGCCCCGCTCTCTGAACCAGTCCACGCTCGCCGCAGCCGGCGCAGGACCTGAGCCGTTGATGGCATAGGGCGGCACCCGGCCGCCTGGGGCGTAGAGCGCGAAGCAGTCGCCGCCGATGCCGGTGGACTGCGGCTCGACCACGCCTTGCACGGCGCAGGCCGCGATCGCGGCATCCACGGCGTTGCCGCCCGCGCGCAGAATCTCGATGGCGGTAGCGGTGGCGAGTGGATGCGAGGTCGCCGCCATGCCGCGCGTGCCGTGGACCATGGACCGCCCCGGATGCTGAAAATCCCTCATCGGCCGAACCCTCTCGCCTGTGCGCCGCCGCGATCGCCGCGCTGCCGAGTTTGTAGACCCTTTGGCGCGCTCGCGAAACGCCCGCGGCCCTTCACGAACTGTTGCACGGTCGAAGCCGGCGCTCGCATGGCGAGTGCGGGCGAAGCTTGTTAGTGTCGCTCGCGCGTGCTGGGCCCGATCGGCATTCTTGCGAAGAGCGCCGCCCGGGCCAATATCAATGGCAACAAGGCGCGCGACGCCATCGCGCGCGGAACGTTACGCGACAAGAACCGCAACGCGGGGGTGAAGATTATGCGCTTGATACGGTTGGCGGCCGCAGGCTTGGTCGCCGGAGGCATGGGGTTCGCGGCCGTTGCCGCAGCACCGGCCTCGGCAGCGGAGCCACAGCGGATCACGGTGACCGGCGAGGTCATCGATTCCTGGTGTTACCTGAGCGAGATCATGTGGGCGACGGGCTCGGCCCATCACCGCTGCGCGGTCTGGTGCGCGCGGGGCGGGGTGCCGGTGGGGATCCTGAGCGAGGACGACGAGGAGGTCTACGTCGTGCTCATGATGGAGAACAATCCCGACGTGATCGGTAACAAGGCGATCTTCCGCATGCAGACCAACGAGGTCGTCGTCACGGGCGACCTCTACGAGCGTGACAGTGTCAAGTATCTCGCCGTCAACGAGATCGTCGAGGACCATGGGATCGTGAACTACTCCCACGAGGACTTCGACATCCAGCCGGGAGGGCTCTAGTCATGCAGGCCCATCGCACGATAACCCGCTTCGCCGCGGCCCTTCTGTTCGCGGGCTCCATGGCGGTCGCCGGCGTCTCCTCCGCGGCTAACAGCTGGGGGTTGCCCGACGAGGTCGAGGCACGCTTCGACGCCAAGGTCACTGACGTGCTCTGCGTCCTCAGCGGCGACTGCCCCGAGGACTGCGGCGCCGGCAATCGGCTGCTCGGCTTGCTGCAGGACGACGGCACCCTGGTGCTGCCGCTCAAGAACGCCGGTCCATTCACCGGGCCGACCGTCGATCTCATCCCCTTCTGCAACCAGCGGGTGACGGTGGACGGCCTGTTCACGACCAACTACGGCATTACCACCTTCGCAGTGCAGTTCGTGCGGCCCGAGGGCGGCAAGTGGCGGGGCGCCAACGGCTTCGTCCGCCAGTGGGCCAAGGAGCGCGGCCTGGAGGCGAAGGACAAGAAGGTGCGGCGCTGGATGCGCAACGACGAGGCGATCCTGGAGCTGATTGAGGAACAGGGCGTACTCGGCCTCAAGGACAAGGGCATCACCCCTTAGCCTGACCCAAGCGGCGGCGCGTAGGCCCTGCGCGCCGCCGCTGCACATCGGTTTCGTTTTTTGCAGGGGACCCATGACCTTCCCCGACAAGGGCTACCCCTCGATCGCGGACTACTGCGACGATTACCTGACCCGGCTGGCGCAGGCCGGTGCCTCCATCGACCGCGCCGCGCTCGCCCGTGCTGCGGACATGCTCGATGCCGCGTTCGACCGCAGCGCATGGCTCTTCGTCTGCGGCAACGGCGGCTCAGCGGCGATCGCCAACCACCTGCTCTGCGACGTCGCCAAGGGCGTGCAGACCGACACCGGCGTGCAACCGCGGGTGATGAGCCTGAGTTCGAACCTGGAGATGGTGACCGCGATCGCCAACGACATCGCCTTCGAGGACTGCTTCCTCTACCAGCTCGGGACCGCAGCGCGCGCCGGCGACCTGCTGATGACCATCTCGTCCTCCGGCGATTCGGAGAACATCGTCCGTGCGCTTGATTGGGCCGCGGCGAACGGGCTGGAGAGCATCGCGCTCACCGGTTTCGACGGCGGGCGTTCGGCGCCGCTCGCCACGGTCAACCTTCACGTGGACGGCGACAACTACGGCGTGATCGAGGACATCCACCAGTCGATCATGCACATGCTGGCGCAATACCTGCGCCAGGCGAAAATGCCCGACGCGCTCATCGCTGAGCGGAGGTTCTAGCCGGCGAAGCGGATCGCCAGCACGACAGCGATCAGAATGGCGACGGCGGCCAACGCCACCCAGCCCAGGTGTCGCTCGATGAAGGCGCGGGCCGGCGGGCCGAACTGCCAGAGAATCGCCGCGACGATATAGAAGCGTAGCCCCCGCGCGAGCAGCGAGGCGATGATAAACACGCCGATGTCGAGCTGGCCTGCGCCGCTCGCGATGGTGATCAGCTTGTAGGGGAGCGGGGTGAAGCCACCGGCGACGACGATCCAGGCGCCCCACTCGTCGCGGTAGCGTTCGAAGGTGGCGAGCTTGTCCTCGTGGCCCCAGAGCTCGAGCAGCGGGCCGCCGAAGGCATCGAAGAGGAAGTAGCCGATGGCGTAGCCGAAGAGGCCGCCCGCGACCGAGAAGAGCGTGCAGACGCCCGCCAGCAGCCACGCCCTGGCGCGTTGCGCAAGCACCATGGGGATCAGCAGCAGGTCCGGCGGGATCGGGAAGAACGAGCTTTCCGCAAAGGCCACGGCGGCGAGCGCCCAGACGGCGTGGCGCTTGCCGGCGAGCGCCAGCGTCCAGTCGTAGAGCCTGCTGAGCGGCCCCGGCCTCCGCCCCGCCGCCGGCCCCTCGGTCATGCGTCTGCCTCGGCGGCCCCGGCCCCGGCCGGTTGACCGTTGCCCGGCCCGGCCCAACAATGCCGCGAGCGCTCCGCACGGGCACCCCTCATGCAGTCACGCCTCATCCTCTTCGCCGCCTCGGCCGGCATCGCCGCCCTCACCATTTACCTTCTCATCTCCGGGCGGAACATCCTGATCCCGATCGCCATCGCGGTCATGGCCTGGTACCTGATCAACGCCATCGCGCGCGGGATCATGAAGCTCAGCATACGCGGCGTGCGCCCGCCGCGCTGGGCCGCGCTCGCGCTCACGGCGCTCGCCGTCGTCGCCGCGGTCATGTCGCTGGCCGAGATGGTGAGCGGCAACTTCAGCGCCGTGGTCGATGCCATCCCCACCTATCAGGCCAATCTGCAGCGGCTGATCGGCGAGGTGGCGGCGCTGTTCGGGATGCAGGAAACGCCGAATGTCGCCGACATTGTCGATCGCATCGACTTCAGTGCGGTGGTCGGCCGCCTTGCCACAACGCTGACCGGAATCGCGGGCGAAGCCGGACTCATCCTGGTCTACATGCTCTTCCTCTTCGTCGAGCAGGGCAGCTTCGACCGCAAGATGAAGGCGCTCTTCCCCGACCCGGAGCGGGAGGAGCGGGTCCACAAGATCCTCAGCCACATGACCCAGGAGATTCAGAACTATCTCTGGATCAAGACCTTCACCAGCGCGCTGACGGCGGGGCTCAGCTATGCCGTGCTGGCGGCGGTCGGCCTCGATTTCGCCGGGTTCTGGGTGGTCATCATCTTCCTGCTGAACTACATCCCGACCATCGGCTCGCTGCTCGGCATCCTCTTCCCGGCCCTGCTGGCGCTGGTCCAGTTCGACACCTTCGTGCCCTTCCTCATCGTCACGCCGAGCCTCGCGGTGATCCAGGTCTTCGTCGGCAACTTCCTGGAGCCGATGCTGATGGGCTCGTCCCTCAACATCAGCCCCTTCGCGACCCTGATCTCGCTTGCTGTGTGGGGTACGATCTGGGGCGTGCCGGGGATGTTCCTCTGCGTGCCCATCACCGTGATCGCGATGATCATCTTCGCCCACTTCCCGCGCACGCGGCCCATCGCGGTGATGCTGTCCACCGACGGCCGCGTCGCCTGGGGCGAGACCGAGCCGCGCCCGCCGCCCGACCCACGCCCGCCGTCCGGAGCCTGACAATGAACGTTGCCGAACAAGACGCCCTCGCGATCGATGCCGGGCGGCTGAGGGAGGCCGTGGCCGCGATCTTCGTCGGTGCCGGCTGCGACGAGACCGAGGGTGCGCGCATCGCCCGCTATCTGGTCGAATCCAACCTCACCGGGCACGACAGCCACGGCGTCATTCGGGTGCCGCGCTATGTCCACTGGCTCGACACCGGCACCGTGCACGCCGGCCGGCGCATCAAGACGGTGATGGACGCGGGCGCCGTCGCAGTGCTGGACGGCGATCACGGCTTCGGCCAGACCATCGGCGAAGAGGCGATCACGCTGGGGGTCGAGAAGGCGCGCGAATTCGGCGTTGCCGTGGTGGGCCTGCGCAACTCGGGCCACCTGGGGCGGGTCGGTGACTGGGCCGAGCTTGCGGCCGCCCACGGGCTGCTCTCGATCCACTTCGTCAACACCAGCGGGCTCGGCATGTTGGTGGCGCCGTTCGGCGGCACCGAGCGACGCATGTCCACAAATCCGGTCTGCTTCGGTGTGCCGATGCCGGAGGGGCCGCCGCTGGTGCTCGACTGCGCGACGTCCGTCGTGGCCGAGGGCAAGGTGCTGGTCGCGCTCAACGGCGGCAAGCCGCTGCCGGAGGGCGCTCTGATCGATCGGGACGGCACGCTCACCACCGATCCCAACGCCATCTACGGCTCCCTGGACGGCACCCAGCCCCACGACCAGCGCACGGGCTCTGCCGCCGTGCGCGCCATGGGCGAGCACAAGGGCTCCGGCATCAGCATCATGTGCGAGCTGCTCGCCGGTGCGCTCACCGGCGGCGGCTGCGGCCGGGCGGGCCACAAGACGCTGGAGAACAACATGCTTTCCATCCTGCTGGACCCTGCGCGCTTCGGCACCGAGGAGCTGATGTGGCCGGAGCTCGACCGCTACGTCGCCTTCGTGCGCAGCGCTCGCGCCGCGCCGGGGCACGAGCGGGTGCGCCTCCCCGGCGAGCCCGAGGAGGAGATGCGCGCCCGGCGGCGCGCGGAGGGCATCCCGCTGCCCCGCAGGGTGCGGTCGAGCCTGGCGCTCACAGCAAACTCCCTCGGCCTCAAAGACGTGGCGGGGGTGTTCAAGCCGCAGAACCGCGGGGGCGTCTCCTCATGATCGGGACCTCCGATATCGCCGCCCATTACACGAGCGGCGACCTGCTCGCGCGGCTGGAGGCACGGCTGCGGGAGGACGGAGCCGATCCGGCGCGCCCGACCGCTGAGGCTTTGGCTCCCTACGACCATTTCCACGGCCGCGGCCTGGAGGCGACCGAGGACATGGCGAACCTGCTCCAGGTCGCCGAGACGGACCGTATTCTCGATGTCGGCAGCGGCCTCGGCGGGCCGGCGCGCTACATGGCGGAACGCTTCGGCTGCAGGGTGGACGGCATCGATCTGACCGCCGAATTCTGCGACATCGCGCGGCATCTGACCGCATTGCTTGGGCTCACGGACCGTGTCTCCTTCGAGCAGGGCGACGCACTGGCGATGCCGTTCGGTGACGCCGTGTTCGACGGCGCCTACTCGATGAACGTCTCCATGAACATCGCCGACAAGCGCGCGCTCTATCGCGAGATCCACCGCGTGCTCAAGCCCGGCGGCTGGCTGAGTCTGTCGGAGGCGGTGCAGGGACCGGGCGGCGCACCTGACTACCCGACGCCGTGGGCGCGGACCGCCGCGACGAGCTTTCTCGCGACCTCGGCGGAGACCCGCGCGAACCTCGAGGCCTCGGGGTTCGCCATCGAGACTCTGCGGGAGACGACGGAGACGGCGCTCGCCTACGCCGCCCGCTCGCGCGCAACGGTCGAAGCCGGCGGACAACCGCTGCACCGCGCCGTCTCGTTGATCCACGGCGCGCTTGCCGAAGAGGCGATGGCGAACTCGGCGCGGGCGCTGAGGGAGCATCGCGCCGTGCCCATCGAGATCGTCTGCCGCAAGGCGCGGCAATAGCGATTTCCGACGCCGGACGCTCGTCGCCGGTCAGCTCATCACGGGCGCCCTGTATGGACCCCGTAGGAAGCCCTCTCACCAGATGCCGGGAAAGATCCGGTACTTCACGCGCGCCCGATACTCCGCCCACTTCTCGGGACCGTACTTCTCGGCACAATACTCCTCGTCCTCAATCTGGCGAATGGTGAACAGCGAGACGATGAAGACGAAGTAGGTCCAGGCCCAGGGATTGTCGAAATGGCCAAATACCAAGCCGATCGACACGCAAATGAACCCCTCGCCCAGGTAGTTGAAGTGACGTGCAGCGCCCCAGAAGCCGCTGCACAGGATTTTGCGATCGCCGGCCTGGATGTATTCGGGCGCAATGAACCCTAGAAACTTGCGGTCGGGCCATCGTTTGAACGCGTACTTCTGCATGGCGGCGCCACGCGAAATGCCCCATCCGACGAGGAACAGCGCACCTGTTCCGATCAGCCAGACATACGTCCATGCCGGCGAGAATCCGGGGTCGGGATAGGCGGCCAATCCCCACAACGGCATGATGTACAGCCATCCGTAGACGATAAGGCCGCCCCAGAACAACTTGAAGCCGAGCTTCTCGTGGATCAGATCGTAGGTGTAGAGCTGGACGCGCTCGAAGATAAAGTAGTCGAACACGTAGAACGTGAAGAACGCCGCATACAGGAAGACGCCAGGGTTGGCGTCCTCGCCGAAGCGGTCGTAGTGGTACGCGGCTCCGGACATGGCGTTGAGAACCAGCATGGTTCCGCCGACGACATAGAGATACATCTTGACGTCGAAGCGGTACTTGAAGAACGCCAGCTCCTGAGCTCGCCCGACCCACAAATCCGCGATGGGATTTCGTTTCTCCTTTCGCGGCTGGCTGTAGACCGCGATCAAGGTGAAGATCAGGGAGAACAGCGTTCCCCCGGCCAGTGCATACAACGTGGTCCGGTAGAACCAGTCGCGCGGCATCCCGGTGGCCTCGAAGGCCCACACGATCACCGCAATGACGAACACCAGGATACCGTTCAGCCGGTACTTGCGGGGCTCGCCGGTTTCCTGATCCCTGACGTAGCCGGGAACCCACTTTCCCGGAAGAATGACCTGCAGCAAGAAAAAGACGATGAAGATCGCCAGCGGTGTGAAAAATCCCGCTAGCTTCTCTGTCCCGGTAAGCTCGAAAAAGTGCTCAATACCGAGCCACTCGATCATGACCAAGTATCCCTTTCCCTCGTAACATTGCCATTATGGATTTGGCCATAAAGAAGATCAATAAGGTCCAACGCACCGAAAGCGCGTTTCGGCATCGGTGTTTGCCGGTGCCTTAGAGCGTTTCCGTTACACGAAAACGCTCTGGCTTCTTTGTCGCTCGCGGCAGCCTGCCGACGGCCGGCGCCTCCGCGTCGCGCGTCCACGCGCGCGGGCGCGCGACGCGGAGGCGCTGAAGCGGCGGACCGCAGTCGCGGCCTGTCGCGTGTCCGTCAAAGTCGGACACGCTCTAGCTGACGCCGGGGCCCAATCGCAGAAGCTAGAAAATTGCGCGCGAACTGTGCGGCGTCTGCTCCTCGGGATCGGGGAGAGAGGGTCTACCAGACGCTGCCGCAGCGGCCGCCGTCGATCACGAGGTTCTGGCCAGTGATGTAGCCCGCCTGAGCGCTGCAGAGGAAGGCGCATGCCTCGCCGAACTCGGCGGGGTCGCCGAAGCGTTTGGCCGGAACCGACGCCATGTGCTGCTCGGTGAACGCGGTGAGCTCGGTACCCGTCGCCTCGGCTCCGGATGCGATGTTGCTGCGCAGACGCTCGGTGTCGAAATAGCCGGGCAGGACGTTGTTGATCGTGACGTTCTGGGCGGCGACGCCGGACGCGATGCCGGCGACGAAGGCGGTGAGGCCTGCGCGGGCGCCGCTGGAGAGGTCGAGGCCGGGGACCGGCATCTTCACCGAGATCGAAGTGATGTTGACGATGCGCCCGAAGCCGCGTGCGGCCATGCCGTCCAACACACGCTGGATCATCTCCACGGGCGTCGCCATGTTCATCACCACGCCTTGGACGAACGCGTCGCGGTCGATCTCGCGGAAATCCCGGCGGGGCGGGCCGCCGTTGTTGTTCACCAGAATGTCGGGCTCGGGGCAGGCCTCGATCAGCGCAGCCTGAACCGCCGGATCGCTGATATCGCCGGCCACGGTCTCCACGGCGACGCCCGTTTCCTCGCGAATATCGCGTGCCGTGCCTTCGAGCGCCGTCCTGTCGCGTCCGTTGATGACGAGATCGACGCGGTTTCGTGCGAGCGATTGCGCACAGGCACGGCCGAGCCCGCGGCTCGCGGCGCAGACGATCGCCTGACGTCCTTCTATTCCAAGATCCATGGCTCCCTCACCCCCTTGTGGCGGCCGCATCGTGACGCCGGCCGGCCCGCCGGCGCAAGCCCGGGACGCCGGACCATAGTGCGGTGCACGCAGCGGGCGGGGGAAGGCAGACTCGGCGGATGCGTCGCCCCGTCCATGACCCTGTCGAGAAATGCGGGCTGGGATGCGCCGCTCCGGTCCGCAGTGGGCCACCTTGGGCCGCTCGCCCCGGACCATCTTGGGCCACCTTGGGCCGCTTTGGGCCGGAATAGGCCGCCTTAAAACCTTCTTTCGGAACTTTCCGGGATTCTTCACCTGTCTCGGGCAGGCGGCGCAGCGCGACATGCGGGCGAACCCGATTGCAAACAGGCGCTTGATTCGCCGCGCGAGAGATGTTAGCACTCACTACTAGCGAGTGCTAACATCTCTATCAGACGATCTTACAGACGAACGTGGAGGAACCAATGAAGTTTCGACCGCTGCACGACAGGGTCGTGGTTCGCCGGATCGGCGAGGACACCAAGACCGCCGGCGGCATCATCATCCCCGACACGGCCCAGGAGAAGCCGCAGGAAGGCGAGATCGTGGCCGTGGGCCCCGGCACCCGGGGCGATGACGGGACGCTGCATCCGCTGGACGTGAAGCCGGGCGACCGCGTGCTGTTCGGCAAGTGGTCCGGCAACGAAGTGACCCTCGACGGTGACGAGCTCCTGTTCATGAAGGAGTCCGACATCATGGCCATCGTCGAGTCCGGCAAGAAGTCGAAGAAGGCCGCGTAGGCGCGCCGCTCGCAGTCAGGAAGGAAAAGCAACATGGCAGCGAAGGAAGTAAAGTTTTCCGCCGATGCGCGGACACGCCTGCTCAGGGGCGTGGACACGCTCGCGAGCGCGGTCGGCGTGACGTTGGGGCCCAAGGGCCGCAACGTGGTGCTCGACAAGTCGTTCGGCGCCCCCCGCATCACCAAGGACGGTGTGACGGTCGCCAAGGAGATCGAGCTCACCGACAAGTTCGAGAACATGGGCGCGCAGATGGTGCGCGAGGTCGCCAGCAAAACCAACGACGAGGCCGGTGACGGCACCACCACGGCGACGGTGCTGGCCCAATCGATCGTGCGCGAGGGCTCCAAGGCGGTCGCCGCCGGGATGAACCCGATGGACCTCAAGCGCGGCATCGACCTCGCGGTGGGCGCCGTGGTGACCGAGATCGGCAAGCGCTCCAAGCGGGTACAGACCGACGAGGAGATCGCGCAAGTCGGCTCTATCTCCGCCAACAACCAGCGCGCGGTCGGCGACATGATCGCCGAGGCGATGCAGAAGGTCGGCAAGGAAGGCGTGATCACGGTGGAGGAGGCCAAGGGCCTCGAAACCGAGCTCGACGTGGTCGAGGGCATGCAGTTCGACCGCGGTTACCAGTCGCCCTACTTCATCACCAATGCCGACAAGATGACCTGCGAGCTGGAGGATCCCTTCATCCTCCTGCATGAGAAGAAGCTCTCCAACATGCAGGCCATGATCCCGATCCTCGAGTCGGTGGTGCAGTCGTCCAGGCCGCTGCTCATCATCGCCGAAGAGGTCGAAGGCGAGGCGCTGGCGACGCTGGTCGTCAACAAGCTGCGCGGCGGCCTCAAGGTCGCGGCGGTGAAGGCGCCGGGCTTCGGCGATCGCCGCAAGGCCATGCTCGAGGACATTTCCATCCTCACCGGCGGCCAGGTGGTGAGCGAGGATCTCGGCATCAAGCTCGAGAACGTTACGGTCGACATGCTCGGCACCGCCAAGCGGGTCTCGATCACCAAGGAGGAGTCCACCATCGTCGGCGGCGCCGGCAAGAAGGGGGACATCACCGGACGCTGCAACCAGATCCGGGCGCAGATCGAGGAGACCACCTCCGACTATGATCGCGAGAAGCTGCAGGAGCGGCTGGCGAAGCTCGCCGGCGGCGTCGCGGTGATCAGGGTCGGCGGGGCCACCGAGGTCGAGGTGAAGGAGAGCAAGGATATGGTCGAAGACGCTCTCAACTCCACCCGTGCCGCGGTCGAAGAAGGCATCGTCCCCGGCGGCGGCGTGGCGCTGCTCTATGCCGGCCGTGCACTGGACAAGGTCAAGGGTGCGAACGACGACCAGAACGTGGGCGTCAACATCGTGCGCCAGTCGCTCAAGTCGCCGGCCCGGCTGATCGTGGAGAACGCCGGCGAGGACGGCTCGCTCGTGATCGGCAAGCTCCTGGAGCAGAAAAGCGCGACCCAGGGTTTCGACGCGCAGAACGGCGAGTACGTCGACATGGTGAAGGCGGGCATCATCGACCCCGCGAAGGTGGTGCGGACTGCACTTCAGGACGCGGCCTCGGTCGCCGGCCTGCTGGTCACCACCGAAGCCATGGTTGCCGAGAAGCCCGAGAAGAAGGACGACGCGGGCGCCGGCGCCGGCATGCCGGACATGGGCGGCATGGGCATGTAGCCCAACCTTTCAGGCTTACGATCGGGGCGGGCCTCACGGTCCGCCCCTTTTCGTTTGCAGCAGCCGAGAGCACGGGATATGTGCAACGCGCCGGTGCGTGCGGATGCGCGGCGGGGAGCACGGACGGTCGGGGAGGCCCCATGAGCGCGGATATCGGAGCCTTGTTCGACGAGCGGGATTCGCTCGAAATCGCCCAGCTGGTGAAGGCGGGCGAAGTGACGCCGGGCGAGCTCGCCGAGGCGGCGATCCGCCGGATCGAGGCGCTGAACCCTGTGCTGAACGCGGTCTCCATCCCGCTCTTCGACTATGGCCGCAAGGCAGCCGCCGACCCGGCGCTGCCCGATGGTCCGTTCAAGGGCGTGCCCTTTCTGCTCAAGGACCTCGGCACGCTCTGGGAGGGCATCCCGCTGGTCAACAGCTGCCCCTACTTCAAGGATTTCGTCTGCCCTGCCGACATGACCTACACGCGGCGGATCAAGCAGGCGGGGTTCGTGCTGCTCGGCCGCAGCAATGCGCCCGAGTTCGGCTGGTGCCTCGCGACCGAGCCCGCGCTCTTTGGCCGCACCAACAATCCCTGGAACCTGGAACGGACGCCGGGGGGCTCCAGCGGCGGCGCGGCAGCGGCAGCGGCCTCGCGCATGGTGCCCTTCGTCGATGCGAGCGACGGCGCGGGGTCCACGCGCGTGCCGGCCTCCCACTGCGGGCTGGTGGGGCTCAAGCCCTCGCGCGGCCGGATCACGCTGGAGCCCTATCCCGACTACTGGTACGGCGGTGCCACCTTCCTCACCGTGACCCACACGGTGCGCGAGAGCGCCGCCTATCTGGATGCCGTCGGCGGGCGGGTGACGGGCGACGTCTACTACACGGAGATGCCGGAGACCCCATACCTGGACGAGGTGGGGCGCGACCCCGGCACACTCCGCATCGGGGTCACCATGACCGCGCCAGCCGGGCTCCCCATCCACGATGAGGTGGTGCAGGCAGTGCACGATGCCGCGGCGCTCTGCGAGAGCCTCGGCCATCGGGTGGAGGAGCGGGAACTCGCCATCGACTGGGATCGCTTCTGGTCCGCGTACACGCGGATGACCGCCGCCCAGACGGCATCTGGATTCGAGGATTCCGAGGCGCTCATCGGCCGGCCAGTGACCGAAGACGATGTCGCGCCGCTGATCTGGGGCATCATCCAGAAGGGCAAGGCCATCGACGGCCCCCAGCACTACCGCGACGTGGACGCGCTGCGCCAGATCAGCCGCGATTTGATCGTGAGCCTCGCGGACTGCGACGTTCACCTCATGCCGGTGATCGGCCATCCTGCCCGCCCTCACGGCCACTACCCGATGACCATGAGCGACATCGACCGCTACAACGCCGAGCTGATGGGGCCGGATGCCGTGTTCACGGCGCCCTTTAATGCCTCGGGCCTGCCCGGCATGTCGCTGCCGCTGCACATGACGGCGGACGGTCTGCCGGTCGGCGTGCAGCTCGTGGGCCGCGAATGCGACGAGAGCACGCTCTTCCGTCTCGCCGGCCAGCTGGAGACGGCGAAGTCCTGGAAGGACCGCCGGCCGCCGGTCCTCGCCAGTTGACGCTCGGTCGAGCCACGCGGCGCAAATATTAGGGAGGTTCCCATGAGCTCAGTCTTCGCCAACGACGCGTTCGCCGGGAAGACGGTCCTGGTCACCGGCGCCAGCTCCGGCATCGGCGAAGGCACCGCCAAGGCCTTCGCCGCCCACGGCGCCAACGTCATGATCAACGGGCGCGATGCGGCGCGTGGCGGCGCGGTGCGCGATGCCATCGCGAACGACGGTGGCAGCGTCTCGCTGAGCCTCGGCGACGTGGCGGACTCCGCCTACTGCAACCGGCTGGTGGCCGAGACGGTGGACCGCTTCGGCCGGCTTGACGTGCTCTTCAACAATGCCGGTATCTGTTTGCACGGGCCGGTGGACGAGACCTCCGACGACGACTGGGACCACCTGATCGGCATCAACATCAGCGGCAGCTTCTACATGGCGCGGGCCGCCGTGCGCCAGATGAAGGCGCAGGGCGATGGCGGCGCCATCATCAACATGTCGTCGGAATGCGGGCTGATCGCCTATGAGCGACTGCCTGCCTACAGCGCGACCAAGGGCGCCATCGTCATGCTGACCAAGTGCATGGCCATGGATCACGCCAGGGACGGCATCCGCGTCAACGCGGTCTGCCCCGGCGATATCGACACGCCCATGACCGACCTGGGCTGGGCGCATCTCGACGTCACCTCCGAAGAGATCCGCGAGAAGCTCAAGGAGCATATCCCTCTCGGCAAGGTGGGGCAGCCAGTCGATATCGCCCATGCGGTGATGTATCTCGCCTCCGACGCCGCAGGCTTCGTCACCGGCACCCTGCTCCCCATCGACGGCGGCACGACTGCTCGATAAGCGCGCCTCCGGCACGACCGCGCGATAGGAGCCCTTAGGGCGAGACGAGGAGGTAGATACCGGCGGCGACCATCGCGACGCCGCCCGCGCGCGCCACCCATTCGCCCTTGGGCATGAGCTTCTCGGCGACGACGAAGACGGTGATCGCCGCCACCCAGGCAAGGTTCATCACGCCACCGACGAAGAGCAACCCCATGACGAAGCCGCAGCAGCCGAGGCAGAAGGCGCCGTGGCCGAGCCCCATACGGAAGGCGCCCGACCGGCCCGGCCGCCAGTGCCCCATGATGAAAGCCATGGGCGAGCGGCAATGCTTAAGGCAGGCATACTTGAGCGGCGTCCACTGATAGACGCCGGCGGCGATGAACAGCACGCCGCCGAGGATCGTGCTGGTGGCGACCATCATCGGCGAAAGCAGCGCCGCATTCTGCAGCCCCCACTGCATCGCCGTCGCGGCAACACTGAACGCCGCCCAGACCAGCACGTAGCCGAGCGCGAAGAGCGTTGTCGAGGTGAAGGGGCGGCCACCGCTCTGCGAACGATCCACGCGAGCGAAGATCAGGATCATCGGTGCCGCGCTCGGCACCATCATGGCCACCATCATCACCGCCCACATGGCCCACATCAGCAGGCCATCGGTCACGCTCCAGGCCTGCATCTGCATCATGGCGCCGTCCGCGTGCGCCATGTCGCCGCCCATGTCGAGGGCCATGTCGATGAGGTAGAGCCAAGCGAGCGCGGCGGCGACCGCGAGGCCGGCCAGGACCACCAGCCGGTCGCGTCGTGCGATCCCCTCGATCACGGGCGTTACGGCCGTGCCGTCAGTCGCATTTCGCGGTGAGGCCGCCGTCCACGACCAGGTCGGCCGCCGTCACGTACGCCGCCTCGTCGGAGGCCAGGAAGAGCGCCGCGTGGGCCACGTCCCAGCCGGAGCCCATGCGCCCCATGGGCACCTGGGCGTGGCGCTTCTCGACCAGGGCTTCGAGGTCGCCGCCGCCGTACTGCGCGGCAAGGCGCGCCTCCACCAGCGGGGTGTGCATCAGCCCGACCGAAATCGAGTTGCAGCGCACGCCCCGCGCCGCATACTGCACGGCCACCGCCTTGGTGAACTGCACCAGCCCCGCCTTCGCCGCCGCATAGGCCGCGTGGTGGTTGCCGACGAAGCGGAGCCCGGCCACCGAGGAGATATTGACGATGGCGCCCGTGCCCTGCGCCTCCATGATCGGGAGCGCGCAGCGGGTGGTGAGGAAGGCGCTGGTGAGGTTGAACTCCAGCTGCCCGGCCCAGTCCTCTTCGCTGAGCTCGACCGGCCCGCCGGGCACCGAGCCGCCCACATTGTTGACGAGCACGTGCAATCCGCCCCAATGCTCGCAGACCGTGGACATTACCCGCTCGATCTGAGCGCTGTCGGTCACGTCGGCGGTCTCCACGGCGCAGGCGTTGCCCTCGCTCTCGATCATCTGCCGCGTTGCCTCGGCAGCGGCCGTGTTGCGGTCGACCGCGACGACGCGCGCGCCTTCGCGGGCGAACAGCACGGCGGTGGCGCGGCCGTTGCCCCAGCCGGGGCCGACCGAGCCTGCGCCCGTGATCAGCGCGACCTTGCCGTCGAGACGCCCTGTCATGCCGCCACCCTACCCTTCGATGCCGTGATATGCGCGCGCGATATCCGCTCGACGGCAGATCCACACGGCGTCGTGACTCAGCACGTGCTCCAGGAAGCGCCGGAGCGCCGCGAGGCGTGCGGGCCTCCCGATCACGCGGCAATGCAGGCCCACGGAAAGCATCGCGGGCTGCCCGTTGACTCCCTCCCGGTAAAGCTCGTCGAAGGCGCCGCAGAGATACTCGGCGAACGCGACCGGCGAGGCGAAGCCGTTCGGCGTGCTGAACTTCATGTCGTTGCTGTCGAGCGCGTAGGGAATGACGAGGTGGCGCTCTCGCCCCTCAAGCTCCAGCCAGTAGGGGATGTCGTCGTCGTAGGCGTCCGAATCGTAGAGCAGGCCGCCGCACTCGATCGCGAGCCGCCGCGAGTTCGCGCTCACCCGGCCGCAGTAGAAGCCGACCGGCGCCTCGCCCGTCTGCTCGCGGATCGTCTCCTTCGACTTCAGGATGTGCTCGCGCTCCACCTCCTCGGGGACGTTGGCATAGTCGAACCAGCGCCAGTTGTGGCTCGCGACCTCGAAACCCTGCCCGGCGCAATAGCGACCAACAGCCGGGTTCAGCGCGAGCGCCTGGCCGACGCCGAAAATGGTCGCAGTCACGCCCAGCTCCTCGAACAGCCGCAGGATGCGCCAGACGCCGGCGCGCGCGCCATAGTCATAAAGGCTTTCGGTATTGTGATCCCGCTGGCCCTCGCGCGCCTCGATGCCGCAAATCTCGTGAATGTAGCTCTCGGAGGTGGCATCGCCGTTCTGGATCGACCGTTCCGCGCCCTCCTCGTAGTTGAGGACGAGGCTCAGCGCGAGCGGGCTCCGGTCCCGCCAGGGCGGGCGCGGGCGCTCGCGACCGTAGCCGACGAAGTCGCGATCGTTCATGCCGGTCATGTCTGAGAACTCCTTGGCGAACCCGGTTCGGACACGTCATGCCAGGTGGTGGGCCTGAAGAAGGTGCGGTCGAAGCCGCCGCCGTTCCAGGTGGTCATTTTGCGCACGTGGACGAGAAAGGGCTCCCTGGGGAATCCGAACGTCGTTTCGGCGTAGGCGACGCCCGGTGCCCCCAGGTACCGCTCCGCCATCTTGCGGGCCGGCGTGATCCAGTCGAAGTCCTCCGGCAGGAACTCCGCCTCGCCGAGCACGCTTACGCGCATGTAGGGCAGGCCGGGGTTATCGACCAGAACACCGCAGCGCGGGTCGCGGTGCAGGTTCTGCACCATGCTGGTGCGCGCCTTGCTGATCACCAGGAACACGCGGTCCTGCGCCAGCCAGTCGAACCAGACCGGGCTTACCACGGGCCAGCCGTCGGCCATCGTGGTGGCGATCTTCGCGAACATCGTGCCTGAGGTCAGGAACGCATCGCGCTCCTCGACGGTCATCCCCCGCCCGCTGTCCGACGTCATCGCCATGGCGCATCTCTCCGTTCCGGTCGCGGGCACGGGCGCCGCAACACCCGGCCATCACTCGGGACCGAAGGATAGGCGCGGCGAGTTGCCTTTGCACGCCGCCCTGCCGAAGGCCGCGTCTGCATGATAGGGTTCGCGCGCCCCAACGGGGGCGTAGAGCGAGGGGAAGGCCGGACCATGAGGGATCAGGCGCGGGTGGTGGTGATCGGCGGCGGCATCGTCGGCTGCAGCGTGCTCTACCATCTGGCGAAGCTCGGCTGGTCCGACGTGGTGCTAGTCGAGAAGACCGAGCTCACCGCAGGCTCCACCTGGCACGCAGCCGGCCTGCTGCCGCTCTTCAACATGAGCTACAGCGTCGGCCAGCTCCACAAGTACTCGATCGACCTCTACCAGAAGCTTGAGGAGGAGACCGGCCAGGCGGTGAGTTTTCATCGCACCGGCAACTTGCGCCTCGCCACCAACCAGGAGCGGATGGACGAGTACCGCAACTACTGCGGCACCGCGAACACCATCGGCGTCCCCTTCGAGCTGATCGGCCCGAACGAGATCGGCGACCTCTGGCCGCTCTGCAACCTGGAAGGCCTGGTGGGCGCGCTCTTCCACCCCCACGACGGCCACGTCGCGCCGGTCGACGTGACCCAGGCGCTGGCCAAGGGGGCGCGCGACTGGGGCGCGGAGATCAACCGCAATACCGAGGTGACGGGCATCGAGCGCACCCCCGCCGGCGAGTGGCTGGTGAAAACCACGCGCGGCGACATCACCTGCGAGACCGTAGTGACCGCCACCGGCTCCTGGGCCCGGCAAGTGGGCGCCATGGTGGGCTTGGACCTGCCGACGATTCCGGTCGAGCACCAGTACATCGTGACCGACACCATCCCCGAGCTGGAAGAGCGCAGGGAACAGGGCCTCCCCGAGATGCCCGTGCTGCGGGAGAGCGATGCCTCCTACTACATGCGGGAGGAGCGCCAGGGCCTCATCCTCGGGCCTTACGAGAAGGACGCGCCGGCCTGGGCGGTGGACGGCGTGCCGGAGGGCTTCGGGCAGGAGCTGCTGCCGCCTGACGTGGACCGCCTGGAGCCCCACATCGAGGCCGCCATCAACCGCGTGCCGATGTTCGGCCGCGCCGGCATCAAGGATTGCGTCAACGGCCCGATCCCCTACACGCCGGACGGCAACCCTCTCATCGGCCCGGCCCATGGCCTGCCGAACTTCTGGCTGGCCGAGGGCTTCAGCTTCGGCATCACGGCTGCGGGCGGCGCCGGCTGGCAGCTCGCGGGCTGGATCGCGGACGGCGAGCCTTCCATCGACATGCTGGCGGTCGACCCCCGCCGCTTCGGCGCCTACGCCAACAAGCACTACACCAGGGCCAAGAACGAGGAGGCCTACGCCCACGTCTTCATCATCCACTACCCGGACGAGGAGCGGCCTGCGGCGCGCCCCGCCAAGACCAGCCCGTGTCACGAGCGGCTCGCGGCGCACGGCGCCGTCTGGGGCCAGCGCTATGGCTGGGAGCGGCCCAACTGGTTCGCGCCTGAGGGCGTCGAGCCCGAAGACGACTGGAGCTTCCGCCGCACCAACTATTTCGGGCCCGTGGGCGACGAATGCCGCGCGGTGCGCGAGCGCGCGGGCCTGATCGACATCACCAGCTTCTCCAAGTTCAGGGTGTCGGGGCCGGGGGCGGAAGCCGCGCTCGACCGCGTGCTCGCCAACCGGCTGCCCAAGGCGAAGGGCCGCCTCAAGCTCGCCCATGCGCTCACCGTGACCGGCGGCGTGCGCTCCGAGTTCACAGTGATGCGCGAGGGGCCCGAGTCCTTCTATCTGGTCAGCTCCGGCGCGGCCGAGCGCTACGACCACGATTTCCTGCTGCGCCACGTGGCGGGCGA
Source organism: Alphaproteobacteria bacterium (assembly GCA_965220745.1). GTDB lineage: Bacteria > Pseudomonadota > Alphaproteobacteria > UBA828 > UBA828 > WTGU01. The sequence goes on from CBDCQT010000010.1 coordinate 689,119, forward strand.
GGGCGTGAGCATCGAGAACATCACCACCGCCCACGGCGTGCTGGTGCTGGCGGGGCCGCGCTCGCGCGATATCCTGCAAGCCGTGACAGACGCCGACCTCTCCAACGCGGCCTTCCCCTGGCTCACGGCGCAGCCCATCTCCATCGGCGTGGCCCCCACCGTTGCGATGCGGGTCAACTTCGTGGGCGAGCTCGGCTGGGAGCTGCACCACCCCATCGAGTATCAGAACCGCATCTTCGACACCCTCGTGGACGCCGGCACCGACCACGGCCTCGGCATGTGCGGGATGCGGGCGATGGATTCGCTCAGGATCGAAAAATCCTACCGCATGTGGGGGCAGGACCTGACCATCGAGTATTCCGCCTTCGAGGCCGGTCTGGACCGCTTCGTGGCGTTGGACAAGGGCGACTTCGTCGGCCGTGACGCGCTGGTGGCCCAGCGCGAGGCGGGAGTGCCGCAGGACTTCGTGACGCTTGAGATCGAGGCCGACGACGCCGACTCCTGGGGCAACGAGCCGATCTACGACGGCGAGGCCATGGTCGGCCGCGCCACCTCCGGCGCCTTCGGCCACACCGTGGGCAAGAGCCTGGCGCTCGGCTACGTCGCCCGCAACCACGCGGTGCGCGGCCGCCGGCTCGCCGTCGAAATCCTGGGGGAACGGCGCCCGGCGCGGATCGTCCCCAACTCGCCGGTGGACCCCTCCAACGAGCGGCTGCGCGCCTAGCCTGCGCGCGGCGAGCCCCACACTCAGCATCGAGGAGACGACATGGCACTGGCCGAGCGCGACATCACCGTCGAAGGGCACCGGGTCCACCTCTGGGAGGGAGGCGAGGGCTTCCCCATCCTGATGCTTCACGGCTCTGGCCCCGGCGCGGGCACCGTCGGCAACTGGCGCCTGGTGCTGGAGCCGCTGGCGGCGCGCTACCGCATCGTCGCCACCGACCTGATCGGCTTCGGCGCCTCCGGCCGCAAGGCAGAGGAGCCCTATTTCGATCTGCCGCTCTGGCGGCGCCAGGCCCAGGCGGTGCTCGACCTGCTGCCCGCAGGCGATGCCGGCGTGATCGGCCATTCGCTCTCCGGCAGCCTCGCGCTCGGGCTCGCCATGGACAATCCGCGCATCACCAGGGTGATGACCACCGGCGCCATGGGCGCGCCCGCACGCGCCAACCGCGAGACCGAGATCTGCTGGCGCTTCCCCGAGACCCGCGAGGAGCTGCGCCAGGCGGCGGAAATCCTGGTCCACGACCCCTCGGTGATCACCGACGCGTTCCTCGATGCCCGCATGGCGATCCTCCACGACGGCGAATACGGCCCCTACTTCCGCAGCATGTTTGCGGGCGACAAGCAGCGCTACATCGACGAGGCGGTGCTGCCGCCCGATCGGCTCTCGGCGCTCGCCTGCCGGGTGATGATGCTCCACGGTCGCGACGACCGGCCCTTCCCCTGCGAGGAGAACACGCGGGTGCTCGCCCGCCACATCCACAGTGCCGACACCTTCGTGATCGCGGAGTGCGGCCATTCGCCGGCCCTGGAGCATCCTGATAAACTGCTGGCTGCGGCGCAGATGCTGTTCGGCTGACGCTGAGCGACACGCACAGGCAAGACGATGGAGCGGGCGATGCGTAAACACATTCGATGCGGACAGCTGTTCACCGGCCTCGGCGACGGCGCTGAGCGCGGCCAGACGGTAGTGACCGAAGGCGAGCGCATCGCCTATGTCGGGCCGAGCGCAGGCGCGCCCGTGGTGGCGCCCGAAGACGAGGTGGTGGACCACTCCGGCCACTTCGTGCTGCCCGGCCTGATCGACGTCCACGTCCACCTCTCCTACGGCAATGCCAAGACCGAGGAGGACATCGACCTCTACGCGCCGGTCGAGTTCCGCGCGCTGCGCGGGCTGGAGGCGGCCCAGCGGGTGCTCGCCGCCGGCTTCACCTCGATGGCCGACCCCACCACCAGCGGCCGGGTGACCCCCTCCATTCGCGACGCCATCGACGCGGGGCTCTTCGTCGGCCCCCGCATCACCTGCTCCGGGCGCCAGATCACCAACCGCCAGGGGCTCTCCGACTGGTACCCGACCTGGATCGGCGTTCCCGAGACCTCCATCGGCGTGCTCGCCCGTGATGCCAACGAAGGGATCGCGGAAATCCGCACCATGGCCAAGGACGGCGTGGACTTCATCAAGATCGCCATGGACGGCGATTCGATGAACCCCATGACCAGCGTGCTCGTCGCCGGCTACAACCAGGAAGAGACCACGGCGATGGTCGCGGAGGCCCACCGGCTCGGCAAGAAGGTGGTGGTGCACGCGCGCGGCGCCGAGGCCGTGCTCTACTCCGCCCGCGCCGGCGTCGACGTGATCCTGCATGCCGCCTGGATGGACGACGAGGGCCTGGAGGCTGTGGTGGAGAACGGCTGCATGATCTGCCCGACCTTTAGCCTCGTGGTGAACGACATCGACTTCACCCGGCCGGGGGACGGCTGCTATCCGGGCTTCCCGGACGCGCACAAGCGCGAGATCGAGGCCGCCCAGCGCTCGCTGGTCAAGGCGCGCGATGCGGGCGTCACCTTCCTCTCCGGCACCGATTCCGGCTTCGCGGTGACGCCCTACGGCGAATGGCACGCCCGCGAGCTGGAGCACATGGTGACCTACCTCGGCATCTCGCCGGCAGACGCGCTGCGCTGCGCCACGGTCAACAACGGCACCTTCGTGCGGGAGGAGGGCCAGGTAGGCGCGCTGGAGCAGGGCCGGCTCGCCGACATCCTGGTCTTCGACGGCGACCCGCTGGCCGACATCACCCATCTGCAGGACCGCAGCCGCATCCGCGAGATCGTCCTCGGCGGCGAGACCGTGAACCTCGCCATCAACCCGCAGGCCACACGCCTCCGCTCCGAGTTCTCCTACGAGATGTGGCACCAGGTCTACACGCAGGAGCGGATCGCCGAGATCGGCATGAACCGCCCGGTCCCGGCCGAGGCCGCCGAGTAGCGACCGCAGACTGCTGCCGGAGCACGGTCGGGCGGCTCGTCGGCGCGCGCCGGCGGGCCGCCTTCCGTTCCGAGCCTGACGATCCGAAACGGGGAGCGAGACGCCATGCCCGTCATCAACCGCATCGCCGCGATCCACGACGACATGACCGCGTGGCGGCGCGACATCCACGCCCACCCCGAACTGGGTTTCCAGGAGGAGCGCACTGCCGCCGTCGTGGCCGAGAAGCTCGAATCCTTCGGCATCCAGGTGCATCGCGGGCTCGCGAAGACCGGCGTGGTCGGCATCCTCGAAGGCGCGCCGGGGGCCGGCGCCATCGCGCTCCGCGCGGACATGGACGCGCTGCCGATCCTGGAGGGCAACGACGTCGCCCATCGGTCGGTCAACGACGGCGCCATGCACGCCTGCGGCCATGACGGCCACACGACCATGCTGCTGGGCGCGGCCCAGTACCTGGCCGAGACCCGCAACTTCGCCGGCACGGTCTACTTCGTGTTCCAGCCTGCCGAGGAAGGGCTCGGCGGCGGCGAGGCCATGGTGAAGGAGGGGCTGTTCGAGCGCTTCCCCGCCACGGCGGTCTACGGCATGCACAACTGGCCGGGCCTGCCGCCGGGCGAGATCGCCGTCCGCACCGGGCCGATGATGGCGGCCTGCGACGAGTTCACCATCACGGTCGAGGGCACCGGCGCCCACGGCGCCATGCCCCACCTCGGCCACGATGCCGTGGTGGCGGCGGCGCAGATCGTCACCGGCCTGCAGTCCATCGTGGCCCGCAACGTGGACCCGCTGGAGGCCGGCGTCGTCAGCGTGACCATGATCCACGGCGGCGACGCCTTCAACGTCATCCCGCAGGCGGTCGAGCTCGCCGGCACCGTCCGCACCTTCAAGCCCGAGGTGCGGGACCTGATCGCCGCCAACATCGAGCGCATAGCGGAGAGCACGGCGGTGGCGCTGGGTGCCAAGGCCACGGTAAACGTGGAGGGGCGCTTCCCGGCCACGGTCAACACGGCGGACGAGACCGCGCGGGCCGAAGCGGCGGCCCAGGCCGTGGTGGGGCAGGAGCGCGTGCACCGCGACCTCGCCCCCTGCATGGGCTCCGAGGACTTCGCCTACATGCTCCATGCCCGGCCCGGCAGCTATATCTGGATCGGCAACGGCCTCGGCCCCGGCGGCTGCTTCCTCCACAACCCCGGCTACGACTTCAACGACGAGATCCTCCCCATCGGCGCGAGCTACTGGGCGACTCTGGTCGAGCGCGAGCTTGCGGCGGGTCCCTGAACCGGCGGCGGGCCTCCACCGTGAACGACACCGCCCAGCCGCGTCTTGCGGCTTGGGACGCTGAAGCGGCACGTCGTCAACTCGAAGCCGACGGCTTCTGTCACGTGCCGGGCGTACTGGACCCCGCCGCGTTGCGCGCGACCAAGGCGGCGGCGGAGACCGCGCTCGGCACCATCGACGCGGACCACCGCGCACAGTGGCGCTCACAGGGGAGCCTCGTCCCGGTCGCGGACCACCCCGCCTTCGCATCGCTCATCGCGCACCCCGGCTTTCAGGAGATGTTCGAACGCCTCGGCTTGCCTGGCACGCGCTTCTCCTCGGGCTACGTCATCAGCAAGCCGCCGGGCGGGCCCGCGCTCTTCTGGCATCAGGACTGGTGGGGCTGGCAGCATCCGATCTCGCGGGAGGAGCGCATCGCCCAGTTGGCACTCTTCCTCTACATGACCGACACGACGCGTCGGAACGGCTGCCTGCGTCTGATCCCCGGCTCGCACCGCAGGCCGCATCCGCTGCACGAGCTGGTTGACGCCCACGACCCGACGCTCGCCGAGGTGCGCAACCCGGACGATGCCGCCTTCGCCTCGCACCCGGACGAGGTCGACGTGCCGGTCGCGGCGGGCGATGTCGTCGTGGTCGATGCGCGGCTGATCCACGGCGCCCACCCCAACCGCTCGGACCTCGAGCGCACCAACATCACGCTCTGGTGGCACCCGGATTACGACGGCCTGCCGGCCCCGCTGCGGGCCCGCATCTGGCAGATCTACCGGCGCGAGGAGATCGACACGGACGCAGCCCCCGGTCGCACCCTGCGCCCCGACATCTGGCCCGAGCCCGAGCGCAGCCAGGCGCTCCCCTTCCTCGTCACCGACCCCGGCCCCTTCGCGCCCGAGCCCTGGAACCGCACACCGCAGTACTAAGGCGCGCCTCAGACTGCGGCTCGCATGACCCAGCTCGAAGGAGCCGGCAATGCCCACATGGAAACGCCTCCTCATCGCGTGGCTCTTCGTCCCGGTGCACCGGTTCCTGTTCCGCCTCTCGGGCGGCCGCGTCCTGGGCCGTCTGGAAGGCACGGGAGTCCTCATACTCGTCACCAAGGGACGCAAGAGCGGCGAGCCACGCTCGTCGCCATTGCTGTACTTCCAATTCGAAGAGTCCGACGACCTCATCGTCGTCGCTTCGAACTACGGCCGGGACCGCCACCCGGCGTGGTACTTGAACATCGCCGCCGACCCCAACATTTCCGTCGAGACCAGTGGCGAACGCTTCGCCGCCGGGGCGCACATTGTCCAGGGACAGGAGCGCGCCGCGCTGTACGACAAGGTGGTTGCGGCCAATCCACGCTTCGCCACTTACCGCGCCAGCACCCACCGCCAGATTCCCGTCGTCGCGCTCCGCCGCGCCTGATCGATGAGGGCTCTGGTGACGGGTGCGACGGGTTTCGTGGGCGGCAACCTCGTCCGAGCGCTGCTGGAGGGCGTGATCTTGCGCCGGCAGCCGTACTTGCCACTGGAGGGTGCGCGGCTCGCACGGCGCAGGATGGCGGTTGACTGCACGAAGGCGATCTCGGAGCTGGGACTCCCCCAGAGTTCCGCCGCCGGAGCGCTGGAACGGTCCGTGCGATGGTTCACGGACCACGGATACGTGTGAGCCGGAGCGTGCCCGAACGCCTGGGCGGGAGGAATCCCGGTAAATTTCGAAAGAGTATTTTAAGGTGGCCTATTCCGGCCCACTCCGGCCCAAAGCGGCCCAAGGTGGCCCAAGGTGGTCCAGGCAAGCGGCCCAAGGTGGCTCATGACGGACCGGAGCGGCGCATCGGATGGGAGTGGATATCGAGCCGGTACGCGCCTTCGTCGTGTGTCTCCGGGGTCCATCCATACCAGTCGCCCTCGACCTCGGCGCGGATGATGGCAACGGCCTCGGGCGACAGCCCGCCGCCGCCCTTCGGCGTCTTGTTTCGCCCGGCGTCCATGCGGGCGACGGCGCTCTCGCGCTCCGCATCGCTCTTGCCGGCGCCTTCGATGCGGTGCATGGCGAGCGCGAGCGGGGATTTGTCGACCGGGTGATGGTCTGCGCGATGCATCCGCGCAGCCTGCCCCGACCCGCCCGCCCCGTGCACCGCACCATGGTCCGGGGCCTCTTGTCGCCGGCAACCGGCGCGGTTGAGCCGAGATCGTGCGCCGTGTCCTCGACCAGGGGCAGACCCCGAAAGGCATGGCCGGGCGTTGCGCTGTCGGGCGAAGCACCCGCCCCTGGCGTGTGAACGCCGGAGAAACGTAGTCTGGCGTCGACAGGCGGCAAGAAGACGGCCCAGCCTGAGCAAGAATATTATGAGCACGCCGCCGATCATGGACCGGTAGAAAACCGGGGAGGTGAATGATGGCCGTTCGTCAGATCGCAAAGATGGGGCATCCCGTTCTGCGCAAGAAAGCCGCCCCGGTCGACGACCCGACGGATCCTGACATTGCCCGTCTCGCGGCAGACATGCGCGACACGCTGGAATGGATCGGCGGCGCCGGAATTGCGGCGCCCCAGGTCTACGATAGCCGGCGTGTCGTGGTGTACCGCATCCTGGCCGAGCGCATCCCGCCGGGTGTCGCGCTCGAGCCGCTGCCGTGGACGGCGATGGTCAACCCGGTCGTCACGCCGCTCGGCGACGAGGTGGGCCTGATCTGGGAGCGCTGCCTCTCGCTGCCGGGCCTCCACGGCAAGGTGCCGCGCTACAAGCGGGTCGAGATCGTCTACCAGACGCTGGAGGATGAGAGCCAACGGCGGATCGTCGAGGACTGGCACGCGATGATCCTCCAGCACGAGTGCGATCACCTGGACGGCATCCTCTACCCCATGCGGATGACCGATCTCTCGTACCTGGCGTTCAATGCCGAGCCGGGCGAGCTCGCGAGGGAAGCCGAGACCAAGCCCGACCTGGACCCGGCCCTCCGCGCCATGGTGGACGCATGGCCCGCGCGGGAGAAGTGGCTCGCCTTGTGACGAGACGGCCGCCGGCACCGTAGACAACCCGGTCCGCGCAGGGCGAAGCTCCGCCGGACCGCACCTCAGCAGAGGCTTCCCACATGTCCGGACCGCGCATTCGCCCCCGCCGCTCGTTCATCTTCGTGCCGGGCCTGCGCCCAGAAATGTTTCCGAAGGCGCTCGCGAGCGGCGCGGACATGGTCTGCGTCGAGCTTGAGGACGGGATCGCGCCCAAGGACAAGCCGGCCGCGCGTGCCAACGCGATCAGGCTCTTCGAGCGCGCGCAGGCCGACGACGGGGTCGAGCGGATCGTCCGCATCAACTCGCTGCGCGAGGGCTTTGGCATTGCCGACGTGCAGGCGGTGCTGGCCAGCGACACGCCGCCGCCCGCGCTGATGATGCCCAAGGTGCGGACGCCGGACGAAGTGGTGTTGCTCGACGACCTGCTGACCGAGCGCGGCCACGACACCCGCCTGCACGTGATCGTCGAGACCAATGCCGGGCTCAAGGCCGCCTACGACATCGCTCACTGCAGCCAGCGCATCGACGCGATGTTCTTCGGCGGCGTCGACATGGCCGCCGAGCTGCGCTGCCAGAACGCGTGGGAGCCGCTGCTCTACGCCCGCTCGCGCGTGGTCCATGCCGCCGCCGGCGCGGGGCTCGACGTGATCGACGTGCCCTATCTCGATCTTGAGGATCCGGACGGCATGAAGCGCGCCGCGATTCAGGCGCGAGACCTGGGCTTCTGCGGCAAGGGCGCGGTGCACCCCAAGCAGATCGCGGCGCTCAACGAGGTGTTCACGCCCGCGCCGGAGCGGATTGCCCGCGCCCGGCGCATCATCGCCGAGTTCGAGGCGGCCGATACAGGACTGGTGGTGATCGACGGCAAGCTGATCGAGAAGCCGGTGCTGCGCGAGATGCACCGGATCGTCGCCATTGCCGAGCGAATCGGTGCCGGTTAGGAGCGGCTGCGGACGGGGGCATGGGTTGAGCAACAGGATCGCCATCGACATCCACGAACGCCGGGCCTTTGCCGGCGGTCACGAATTCGGCGACGCCGGCGCCTACGAGCGGCTGACCGGGCGGGCGCGGTTCGCCGTCGATCCCGACGCGCCGGCGCAGGCGGGGATCGTCGACCTGGACAAAGCCCCCCGTAATCGCGATGGCCTGGTCGAGTTCGTGGCCGATCTGTGCATTCTGAAACCGGCCGATCCGGCCCGCGGCAACAGGCGTCTCTTCTTCGATTACGGCAACCGCGGCAACAAGCGGGCCGTGCAGTATTTTTGCGACGCGCCGGCCTGCAACGATCCGCTGACGCTGGAGCACGCCGGCAACGGCTATCTGTTCCGCCGCGGCTACACGGTGGTCTGGGGTGCCTGGCAGGGGGACCTGCTGCCGGGCGACGGCCGCATGATCCTGACCCTGCCCGTCGCGACCGACGACGGCGCACCGCTCACCGGCCCGGTGCGGACCGAGTTCATCGTCGCGCAGGAAGGCCAGACCACGCTGCCGCTGAGCGGCTGGGTTTCCACCCGCAGCCACCCGACGGTCTCGCGCGATCCAGCCAAGGCGCGGCTGACTCGGCGCCGTTACCCTGATAGCGAGCGCGTCGAGATCGCGCCGGAGGCCTGGCAGTTCGCGCGCATCGAAACCGGCGTGGGCCTCGACTTCCAGGGTGCCGAGCACGCCATCGTCGAGTCCGACACGTACATCTACCTGCCGGGCGGGTTCGAGCCCGGCTGGATCTACGAGCTGGTTTACGAGGGCCGCGATCCGCTAGTGCTGGGCCTCGGCCACGTGGCGGTGCGCGATCTCGTCAGCTTCCTGAAGTACGAGGAACGCGACAGCGAAGGGCGCGTCAACCCGGTGGCAGGCGCCGGGCCAATGGAAAAGGCCTACGCCTTCGGCCGCTCGCAGACGGGGCGCTGCATCCGCGACGCGATCTGGCGCGGCTTCAACGCCGATGCGGCAGGGCGCAAGGTGTTCGACGGCGTGCTGGCGCACGTCGCCGGCTGCGGGCGCATGTGGATGAACCACCGCTTCGCCAACGTCGTCGTGCCGGCGGGGCAACAGTACGAGGACCACGACAACGCCGCCGACTCCTTCCCCTTCTCTTATGCTGAGTGCAGGGATCACCTGACCGGCAGGTCGGACGCGATCTGCAAGCGGCCCGAGACCGACCCGCTGATCTTTCACACCCAGACCGCCACGGAATACTGGCAGCGGCGCGGCTCGCTCGTGCATACCGACACCGAGGGCAACGATCTGGCGCAGCCCGACAACGTGCGGGTCTACTTCTGGTCGAGTGCGCCGCACGTGGCCGATCCCAACCAGGGTGCGCCGGTGCGCGGCGTGTGCCAGAACCTGGGCAACGTGGTCCAGACCTCGATGCTGTTCCGTGCGCTACTGGACGCGATGGACCGATGGGCGAGCGAGGGCACGGCGCCGCCGGCAAGCCGCATCCCCCGGCGCGACGACGGCAGCCTCGTCGAGATGGACGAATGGTGCGCGCAGTTCCCCGCCATCCCCGGAGTCGCCACACCGAGTGGGCCCAGCGCGCTGCCGCTCCTCGACTTCGGGCCGGAGGCGGGCGACGGCATTCAGGACACGCTGCCGCCCGACGTCGTCAATCCCGACGGCTACGCCGTGCTGGTGCCGGCGGTCGACGCCGACGGCAACGACGCTGCCGGGGTGCGGGTGCCGATGGTCGCCGCACCCCTCGCCACCTACACCGGCTGGAACCTGCGGGACAGGGGTCAGGGCGAGGGTGCCATGCACGAGTTCACTGGCAGCACGATTCCGCTTCCTGAAACGGACTCGATACAGGCGGCCACCGGCGACCCGCGGCCCTCACTCGAGCAACGCTATGGCGATGCGGATGGCTACGTCGCCGCGATCGTCGAGGCGGCGGAACGCCTGGTCGCCGACGGTCTTATGGTGGAGGAGGACATTGCTCGCGTCCGGCAGCGCGCCCGAAACTGGAGCCGGCCGCTGCACGACGTGCGTCTTTAGACCGCATTTCTCAGCAGCCGGTGCGGTCGGCGAGTGCGAGCGCGTTGTTTACGGGCCCGAGGTCCGTGCCCTCTTTGATCCGGAGACAGGCGCGCTCTACCTGGCCTTAGTGGCCAAGGCGGTTGCCGTTCGCAAGGTCGAACAGGCGGATGCGATCGCCGTCCATGATCAAGTCGATGACCTCGCCGCGTTCCGGCACCTCGTCCGCAGACACCCGCAGCGTGAGGAAACGGGTATCCTCGTGCGCCAGTTCAGTCGTGTCCTCGTGGCTATCACCGACGAATTCGTCGGCGGTACGGACGACGACGGCCGGGTCCACCAGGGATGCGGAAACGTGGGCCTCGGGCTCGATGTGCTCGACCAGTTCCACGCGGGCTTGCAGGACACCCGACGCGCCATTCTCGCTACGCCGCCATCCCAGGTGCTCGGGCCGAACGCCTAAGAGCACGCGATCGCCGGGCCCGGCTCCGTCGCTGAGCGACAGGGGTCCGAGCGTGATTTCGGTGCTGCCTATCGACGCCGCAACCTCCGCACCGCTTCCGGTGAGCACGGCTTCGATGAAGTTCATCGCCGGGCTGCCGATGAAGCCGGCCACGAAAATGTTGGCCGGTTGGCGATAGAGCGCTTGCGGGGTGTCGTACTGCTGGAGCGAGCCTTCCGAGAATATGGCGACGCGGTCGCCGAGGGTCATCGCCTCCACCTGATCGTGGGTGACATGGATCGTGGTCACGCCGAGGCGTTCGTGGAGGCGCCGCAGCTCGGTGCGCAATTGCACTCTGAGCTTGGCGTCCAGGTTGGAGAGCGGCTCGTCCAGCAGGAACGCACCCGGATGGCGCACGATCGCCCGCCCCATGGCCACCCTCTGCCGCTGGCCGCCGGAGAGCTGCTTCGGCTTGCGGTCGAGTAGCTGGTCGAGATCGAGAATCCGCGCCGCCTCGTTCACCCGTTCGGCGATCTCGGCTTGGCGGAACTTCCGCACGCGGAGCGCAAAGGCGATGTTCTGGCGCACGGTCATGTGCGGGTAGAGGGCGTAGTTCTGAAAGACCATGGCCATGTTGCGCTCGCGCGGCGAAACGTCGTTGATGACCTGGCCGTCGAAGCGAATCTCGCCGGCGGTCATGGTCTCGAGCCCGGAGATCAGCCGCAGCAGAGTGGTCTTGCCGCAGCCCGAAGGACCGACGAACACGACGAACTCGCCGTCGTCGATTTCGAGGTCCACGTCGTTGACGGCCACCGTGCCGTCCGGAAAGACCTTTCTGATCCCGCTCAGCCCGATCGCGCCCATCGGGACTCCCCGCCCAGCGTCGACACGCCCCGGCGCATTGACCGCATCAGTGCGCCCCACTACCGTCGCCAATCCACAGTTTGATACAGGCTTTCGGGCGCGATGGGTACCGTCCGGCGACGGAGATTCCCGGCGGGACGCGACTTGATTGCCCTGCCCTTCACGCACTCCGGAGGTACCGATGTCCTCGGATGACACCAGTGTGCCCATTGGCTACGCACGCGACATCTTCGAACTGTCCGGCCGGGTGGCCGTGATCACCGGCGGCGGTAGCGGGCTCGGTCGGGCCATCGCCATCGGCTACGCGCAATGCGGCGTCACGGTCGTCGTCGCCGACATCAACGAAGACGGTGCGGCCGAGACCAAGGCGACCATCGACGAGCAGGGTGGGACCGCCGTGACGGTCCCCCTCGATGTCACCAAGCGCAGCCAGTGCATCGAAGTCGCGAACGCGGTGCGGCGCGAGCACGGTCGCGTCGACATCCTCGTCAACAGCGCGGGCGGCGCCCACCGCAGCCCGGCCGAGGAGTTTCCGGAGGAGCGCTTCGACTACATCATCGAGCTGAACCTGAAGGGCACGTACCTCTGCTGTCAGGCGTTCGGCAACGTCATGCTCGATCAGGGGAAGGGCAGCATCATCAACATGGCGTCGATCGGCTCCTTCATCGCCTATCCGTTGTCGAGCGCCTATCTCGCGTCGAAGGGCGGGGTCGCCCAGGTGACCAAGGTGATGGCGCTGGAGTGGCGCGAGCGCGGCGTGCGGGTCAACGGGATCGGCCCGACGCTGATGGAATCCCCGATGACCCGCAAGGCCGCCCAGACGACCTCGTTCACCGCCGACTTCATCAAGGCCCGCATGATCCGGCCGCGGGTCGGCCTGCCGCGCGAGTTGATCGGGGCGGCGATCTTCCTCGCGAGCGATGCGTCGGAGCTGGTGACCGGCCACACCATCATGTGCGACGACGGCTACATGACCGCGTAATCCGCCCCATCGCCGGGCCTCGTGCCCGGCAGGCTGCTGGCCCCCCCTATGACTTCAGTGATAGTTTTGCCCGCGACCGGCGCATAAGCGCCGGCAGTCAGAATGGGGAGGAGACACAATGGGCCGTAAGAACGAGTCTGGTCGCGAGGGCGAGCCGGGCAAGGGCACCCCCGGCGGGGTGAATCGCCGTCAAGTCATCAAGGGCGCAGGTGCCGCCGGCGTCACTGCCGCAGCGCTTCCCGGCCTGGTGGGCGCTCGGCAAGCGTTCGCCGCCGACTACGACCCGATGAAATACGCCGGGACCGAGATCAACATCCTCATGACCGGCGACGAGAACGATCACCGGGCGCTCGACGATCTGCTGCCCGAGATGAAGGCGGAAACCGGAATAGACCTGGTGGTCTCGGCACCGGCCCTCGGCCCGTTGATCGAGAAGACGCTGCAGAACCTCAAGGCCGAGCAGTCGTCGTTCGAGCTGATCGAGTATCTGGGCTTCCTGACCACACAACAGGTCGGCGGCGGCTACTTCATGCAGCTCAACGAGTTCATCGACGACCCAGCCGAGACGCCGCCCGATTGGGACTTCGACGACTTCATTCCGGCTGCCATGAGAAATGTCGGCTACTACGACATGGCGACGGGGACGGTCGGCAAGGGCACGGACGTTTACGGCGTTCCGGGCCTCCATTCCGGCTCGGTCATCTACTTCTACCGCAAGGACCTGTTCGAGGAGGCCGGACTCCAGCCGGCGAGCACCTGGGACGAGTTCATGGCGGCCGCCCAGGCATTGCACAGCGATGACGTGGCCGGATGCAGCTTCATCGGCGCGAACGATTTCTCGCTGGCCACGGTGGACTGGTACACGCGCTTCATCACCACCGGGGGCAGCCTGATGAGCGGCGACCCCAACGAGAAGAACTTCACGCCGCAGATCAACTCGGCCGAGGGCATCAACGCGCTGCAGATGCTTATCGACTACCTGCCCTACGCGCCGAAGAACGTCACGCAATACGGCTTCGCCGAGAACGTGGACGGATTCTCCACCGGCAGGATCGCGCAGATGATCTTCTGGTCGACCATTGCCGGGCCGGTGCTCAACGAGGAGAACTCGCTGGTCGCTGACGTGACGGGGACCGCGCCCGTGCCGGCGGGGCCGGGGCGTATGCCGAGTGCAATCCAGGGCGGATGGGGAGTTGGCATTCCTGCGAATATCGATCCCGCCAAGAGGGGCGCCGCCTGGCGGGCCCTGACTTGGGTCACCAACAAGCGGATCAACCGCTACTCGATCGAGGCCTACAACATCGACGCCAACCGGACCTCGGCTTTCAAGGATCCGGAGCTGCTCGAGAGGTTCCCCTATCTGGAGCACGCGCTGTCCGCCATCGAGAACGCGGTGACCATCCCGACCTCGCGCATTCCGGAATTCTTCCAGATGAACGCCATGATGAACGTCGAGTTCAACGCGGCGCTCATCGGCGCGCAGGACGCGAAGACCGCGTGCGACAACGTGCAGGCCCAGTGGGAGGATGTTCTGCGCAAGGCGGGTCACCTCGCGTAGGCACAAGAGGGCCCGACAAGACGAGTAACCCGATCGCGGGATGACCCCCGCCAGTCGCGAACGGCTCGGCACCAAGCTGGGGAAGCTGGATCGGCCGGGGACAGTCGTATGGCTGCTCCTCGCGCCGACCCTGCTCTATCTCGCGGCGTTCGCGATCTTTCCACTCTTCTACAGCCTTCGGCTCTCGTTCACGGACCTGACCGCGGCAGCGGGCACCGGAGACTGGGTCGGTCTCAGGAATTACGGCGACCTGCTGCGCGACCCGCACTTCTGGAACGCGACCAAGAACAGCGCGGTCATGGTGAGCGCCTCGCTGGCAATTCAGGTGGTCCTCGGGGTCGCGCTCGCGATGTTCTTCAATCTGCAGCTCAGGGGCGCGTGGCTCGTCCGTGGCATCCTGGTGCTGCCCATGCTGATCACGCCCATCGTCGTTGGCGTGATGTGGCGGGCCCTGCTGAATCCGGATTGGGGGCTCGTCAACTGGTGCATCGAGGCGGTCGGCCTGGAGCCGCCGAACTGGTTCGGCTCGATCGAGATGGCGATGCCAACGCTCATCCTTGTCGAATCGTGGCAGTGGACGCCGTTTGTCTTCATCATCGTCTATGCCCGTCTGCAGGCGCTGCCGCAGGAGGTGTTCGAGGCCGCCATCGTCGACGGCGCGAAGCCGCTCGCCACGTTCCGCTTCGTCACCTTGCCGCTCCTGATGCCGGCGATCATCTTCGCCGCGGTCTTCCGTGCGGTCGATTCGTTCCGCTCCTTCGACCTCATCTTCGGGTTGAGCTACGGCGGGCCGGCACGGAGCACGACGACGCTGAGCTTCTTCTCGTTTCAGAACGGCTTCCAGTGGCAGAACTACGGCTACGCCGCCGCGGTGTCATACATGATGCTGCTGATTCTCGCGGTGGGCACCATCGTGCTGCTCCGCTTCGTCCAGATACGGCCGGGGTACGCGAAATGAAGCGGAAGATTGGCAGGGCGTTCGCCTATCTCGTGCTGATCATGCTCGGGCTCGCCGGCATCGCGCCCATCGTCTATCTCGGGGTTCTCTCCACCAAGAAGCGCATCGAGATTCTGGCGCAAGTGCCGCCGACCCTCGACTTCAAGTGGGCCCGAATCACGAAGAACTACAACGAAGTGCTGTTCAGCCAGGGCATGCTGGAGTTCACCGTCAACTCGATCATCGTGGTGGGGGCCACCACGGTGCTGGTGCTCGTGATCGCGACGCCTGCGGCCTACGCCTTCTCGCGCTTCCGCTTTCGCGGCAACGAGAACCTCGCGTTCACCATCCTGAGCATGCGCTTCATGCCGCCGGTCGCGATCGCGATTCCGCTCTTCCTGATGATGCAGTGGGTGGGCACGCACGACAGCTACTTGGGGCTGATCCTGCCCTACATCGCGTTCTCCCTGCCGCTCGTGGTCTGGATCATGATCGGGTTCTTCGACGAGATCCCGCAGGAGATCGACGACGCCGCGATCATGGACGGCTGCACCCGCTTCGAGGTGCTGTGGCGCGTGATGCTGCCCATGGTGCGGCCCGGGCTGGTGACCGCGTCGCTGTTCGGCGCGATCTTCATCTGGAACGAGTTTCTGGTGGCGCTCTACGTCATCGACTCGCGGGAGTTCCAGACGATCGCGCTGGGCGCCGCCACGCTCGTCAGCGCGCAACGACCCATCGACTGGAACATCGCCGCAGCCGTGGGCGTGGTGACGGTGGTGCCGATCCTGATCTTCTCGCTCTTCGTGCAGCGCTATATCGTGCGCGGACTGACCGCAGGAGCCGTAAAATGAACAGTGGAGAAGCACCCGTACTCGTGGCCTCCGGCCTCGGCTGGCCGGAAGGGCCGACCGTGAGGCCCGATGGCAGCGTCGTCTTCGTCGAGAGCTACCGGAGCCAGCTCACGGTGGTCGACACGGGCGGCGAGATGCGCCGCTTCGCTTACACCGCGGGCGCGCCAAACGCCTGCGTGCTCGGCGGCGACGGCGCGCTCTACGTCTGCCAGAACGGCGGCACCGTCGGCCCGTGGCGGGCGGCGGAGATGACCACGCCCTCGATCCAGCGCGTGCACGAGGGCGGCGCGGCCGAGACCCTGGTCACGGAGATTGCGGGCATTTCGCTGAACGGCCCCAACGACCTGGTCTTCCACGCCGACGGGCGGTTGATCTTCACCGATCCCGGCACCTACAACCCGGACGATCCGAACCCGAGCTACATCTTCGCCATCGCGCCGGATGGCAGCACCAGCCTCCTCGTCGACTTTCCCGAACCCGTCTTCCCCAACGGGGTCGCCGTCGAGGCCGACGGCTCCGTCGTGTGGGACGAATCCTACACCGGCCATGTCGGCCGCCTGCGCCCCGACGGCACTATCGAAGACCTCGGCCGCATGCCGGGCGACAACCCCATCCTGGACGGCATGACCGTCGGTGCCGACGGCCGGCTCTACGTGACCGACCTCTCCGCCGGCGGCATGCACGTGCTGAATCCCGACGGCACGATCGACGGGTTCATTGCCTGTGGCGGTGCGCCCACGAACTGCGTCTTCGACGGCGAGACCATGTGGGTGACCGACGCCGGGGCCCTGGTCGTGACCGAGGAGCCCAACTCCAATGGCCAGCTCTGGCGCCTGCGCGTGCCCGGCGGCGGCGGACCGACTCATCGAGGCACGATCCGCATGGGTGCAGCGCAATGACGGAAAGAACCGCCCATCCCGGCCTGGTCCACGACGGCAGGACCGCGTTCGTCACCGGCGGGGGCTCGGGCATCGGCCTCGAGACCGCCCTCACCCTCGCCGACCTCGGCGCCGACGTCGCCGTGCTCGACTGGACTCCCGGTGCGGCCGCCGCAGCCGCCGAACGCATCGAGGGGATCGGCCGCCGCGCGCTCGCCATCGAGGGCGACACCGGCGACGAGCAAACCGTCGTCGATGCCTTCGCGGAGACGCGGCGCGCGCTGGGCGAGATCGACGCAGCCGTCGCCTGTGCTGGCGTGCTGGGCGAGGGCGGCCCGGTGTTCGAGACCCCGGTCGAGGACTTCGAGCAGGTCATGGGCGTCAATGTGCGGGGCTCCTTCCTCGTGACGCGCGAGGCCGCGCGCCACATGCGCCCCCGCCGCCAAGGCGCGATCGTGCTGCTCTCCAGCCTCGACGGGCTGCAGGCCGAGCACGGCATGTTCTCCTACTGCACGTCCAAGGGCGCGCTGCTGAACCTGGCACGAGCCGCCGCGCTCGATCTGGCGCGGGACGGCATCACGGTCAACTGCGTCTGCCCGAGCGTCACCTTCACCCCGTTGCTTGAGGGCCGGCTTGCGACGATCCCCAACGGCGACGAGGTGCTCCGTTCCTATGCCGAGCGTCACCCGCTCGGGCGCGTGCTGACGTCCCGCGATATCGCGTCGGCCATTGCCTACGTCGCCTCTCCGCTTGCGACCGGGATCACCGGCGCCGCCATTCCGGTCGACGCCGGCATCGGCGCCACCTGGGATAACTTTCGCGACCCGCCCTGGGTCGGCCGGTGAGGCACGCGAGGCCGGGCCCGCGCAGCAGCCTGGGATACCGACTGCCTACCATTCGCAGCCTCGTCATCGCGTTCGGCATCGTCCTGATGCTGACGGCGACCGCCATTCACTCGCGGGCGGAGATCACCGACCGCGCCATCACCCGGGCGTTCCTGACCCTGCTCGTAGGCGATGCGGGCGACACGGCGCGCGCTACGGAGCTGATCGAGACGCACTGGGAGCCGTCGTTCCTGCCGATGGCTCTCGAGGTGATCCGCCTGACCCGCAGCGCGGAGGTCTCCGCCGCCCTGGTAAGGATCATGGAACGCGAGTCCGGCGCCGGGCTCGACCGCGACCTCGACGCTTGGCAACGCGCGATGTGGAACGCGCCCGAGGCGCGGCACCCGCGCTATGCCGCCTTCAAGAGCGCGCTCTACAGCCTCATCGACCCGCGATTCTCGGCGTACTTCGACACGGCCGGTGAGGCGCTCATCCGGCTCGACGAGATCGTCTGGGGCGGCGTGCGGCAGGATGGCATCCCGCCGCTTCGCGACCCGGCGATGCTGGCCGCGGCGGACGCCAGCTATCTCGAAGACGACCACATCGTGTTCGGCATCTCCGTCAACGGCGACGCCCGCGCCTATCCGAAGCGCATCCTCGCCTGGCACGAGATGTTCGTCGACACCGTCGGCGGCGTGCCGGTCGCAGGCGTGTACTGCACGCTCTGCGGCACCGTGATCCTCTATCGCACCGAGCACGACGGCGTGCATCACCGGCTCGGCACGAGCGGCTTCCTCTACCGCTCGAACAAGCTCATGTACGACCAGGCCACCCAGTCGCTGTGGAGCACGATGCGGGGCACGCCGGTGGTCGGGCCGCTTGTCGGCAAGGGTATTGTGCTGGAGCGCGGGAGCGTGGTGACGACCACCTGGGGCGAGTGGCGCAGGCGGCACCCCGGAACCTGGGTGCTCTCGCTCGATACCGGCCACCGGCGCGACTACGCCGAGGGGGCAGCCTACCGCGACTACTTCGCAACCGACGCGCTGATGTTCCAGGTCCCGGTCCTCGACACCCGGCTGAAGAACAAGGACGAGGTGTTCACTGTGCTGCTCGCCGGCCACCCCGAGGCGCCGCTCGCCATAGCGGCCGCGTTCCTCGCCGCAAACCCCGTCCATCACGATGCGATCGAACGCACGGCGCTCGTGGTGCTCACCGATCCGTCGGGCGCGAACCGCGCCTACGCGAGTGAAGACGTGACGTTCACCCGGTACGACGGCGACCGCAGCGTCGAGGACGGATCCGGCATGATCTGGACCATGGACGAGCACGCGCTCACCGCCGAGGACGGGCGTGTGCTCCGCCGTGTCCCGGCGCAGCGGGCGTTCTGGTTCGGCTGGTACGCCGCGTTCCCGAACACCCGGCTGGTGCGGTAGCGTGCCGGAGGCTGGCGCGCGCGGGATCAGCGATCCGAGGCTCGCATCAGCCACGCGAGGCACTGCTGCCACAGGCGGCCATAGCCCTCCCACGAGACGAAGCCGGGCGGGCACCAGTGCGGGCCGATGTCCGAGGTCCAGGCGATGGCGCGGCCCTTGCCGTAGGCGCCCGTCGCCAGCAGGGGATGCCCGCCCGCGTCGTCCGGGACCTTCAGCAGAAGCTCCGCCTCCTCCTTCAGCGCGACCTCGTTGTAGCCCAGCAGCATCGGCCACTCGGTGCCGAGGCCCGCGAGGATCGGATGAGCATCCGGCTCCTGGACCTCCGCTCGGAACCCTTCGGGCACTTCGACGCGATCGTCCCAGGGCAGGATCGTCACGGGCAGCACCTCCTCGACCGGCGTTCCCCGGTAGCGGGCGCCCGCGTTGATGCCCTGGAAGCTGTAATAGCCGCCGACCATCATCAGGCCACGGCCCTCGCCCACGTAGTCGCGAATGAGCTTGAGCCGGTTCGGCGTCGGCTTGCTCTCGATCCACGTATCGGGATGCAGGAGCAAGGTGTTGGCGCCGATGTCGCTGAGAATGACGGCGTCGTATTCCCGGAGCCCGGCGAGCGTCGTGGGAAAGTGCGTCTGCGCCTCGTGAGCCGGCATGTAGGTGAGCGCGAAATCGCTGTCCGCCAGCGCCTCGGCCAGCGCGTCGGCGCCGCGATGAAAGGTGACCGTGGGGAACTGGTCGAAGCCCTTGATGTGCGTCGCGGTCGTTACCCACGATTCGCCCGCCAACAGTATCTTCGAACGGCCCATGCCGGTCTCCTCGCCTGCTCTTCATCGCTCCGCCCAGGCCGGCACTCGCCGCCGGCCCGGCCCGAATGCTAGACGATGGCCGAGTCCGCCTCCAGCCGCCCACCCGAGACAGGCGAAGAATCCCGGCAAGTCTCGGAAGAGGGTTTAAGGCGGCCTATTCCGGCCCATTCCGGCCCAAAGCGGCCCAAGGTGGCCCAAGGTGGTCCAGGCAAGCGGCCCAAGGTGGCTCATGGCGGACCGGAGCGGCGCATGGGATGGGAGTCGATATCGAGCCGGTGCGCGCCTTCGTCGTGTGTCTCCGGGGTCCATTCGCGCCAGTCGCCCTCGACCTCGGCACGGATGATGGCGACGGCCTCCGGCGACAGCCCGCCGCCGCCCTTCGGCGTCTTGTTTCGCCCGCCGTCCATGCGAGCAACGGCGCTCTCGCGCGCCGCATCGCTCTTGCCGGCGCCTTCGATGCGGTGCATGACGAGCGCGAGCGGGGCAATCTGGTCGGCGGTGGGCGGTTCCTCTTCGCGGTCGAGGGCGATGGCGGCGCGCAGGGCGAGAGACCGGAGCGTCTCGAGCGCGAGCCGCCCGGTTCCGCCCTCGGGCCGCTCGCCTTGCGACTTGAGCCAGAAATCGGTGAGCCCCTTGTCCTCGCTCCAGCGTCGCAGCCTCTCGCGCGCCCTCTTGGCGTAGCGGACGACGGCCGAACGCGAGCAGGAGCCGCCGTGCGCGCGGATGAGCCGGACGATCTCGTCGATGGTGGCGCCCTCGGCGATCGCCTCGTGCACCAGCGCCTGAATCGGCCGCGGCAAGCGCTCGATGGAGGAACGCCCGGCCATCAGCCGGGCCTCCGGGGCGGTCCCAGCCCGGATGTTTCGACAAGGTGATGGTCTGCGCATTGCATCCGCACAGCCTGCCTCCCCCCGCCCGCCCCGTGCACCGCACCATGGTCCGGTGTCCCCCACGCTCGGCCCCGGCCCATCCCCCACATCGTCATGCCCGGACTTGATCCGGGCATCCATATTCGCCGCAGGCTCACGGCAAAGTTTCGTAGAGGTCGTCCCAATCGGGGTTGTGCGCGACGATGAGATCGACCTTCCAGGCGCGCGACCAGTGCTTCATGGTCCGTTCCCGCTGGATGGCTGCGGCTATTTCGTCGTGCCGCTCCGCGTAGACGAGCCGCGTCAGGCCGTACCGCTTCGTGAACCCTTCAACCAAGCCTTCGCGGTGTTCCCACGCCCTGCGCGCAATGTCGCTAGTCACACCGAGATAGAGCGTGCCGTTGGGTCGGTTGGTCATGATGTAGACCCAGCCCCCGCCCTCTCTCATGCCCCCATGCTGCAATCCGTGGATGCCCGGATCAAGTCCGGGCATGACGAGTTGGGGTCAGGGGTGCGCTTTCACCGCACCGTGGTGCGGAGTCGACTGGGCGTGAGTCGCGCAAACCCGCAGGGTCTTGCGCGCTGCAATGGGAGTCCCGCGCGGGAGAGGGGGCGCGCCGCCGTGGTCACTCCCTCACGTCTTCATACCCGGACATGCCCGGGCTCGTTCCGGGTATCCGGACATCCCTCTCCACCAACTACTACATCGTCATGCCCGGATTTATTCCAAGCATCTTACTCCGCGGCACCCACGTGGATGGCCGCAACAAGCACAGCTATGACGTAATAGTGATGACGCCGCTTGCCGCTTGCTCAGACCGCGCCTATATCTCGCCCGAGTCCGAATCGAGGCCCACGATGAAACAAATCGGCGCCTCCAAGGCCTGAAGGCGCCTGCGGCAGGCGAAATTTATCTCTGCGCGCACCGCCAAAGTAAAGAGTTTGGACGGTCATTCCTCGTCTCTTTCACCTTCGTCCGGAGTGGCCGGAAACTGTACAATCTCTCCCACAGCGTCCGCTATTGCCGATCTGCAAGCACTCACATAATTTACGTCATCAGGATTTTCTCCTATGTACCGAACAGGCTGAAACATATCCGCCGTTCGAACTAGGATATATCCATTTCTTTTTGCTACATTCTGACATTTTTCCGTAAAGGCCTCACTCCGTTTCTCAGGGCTCAACAGTCGATGGCCATTCCCAAACAATATACCCCGTGCCATTTCGTTGATTTCCTCTCGCTGATAATCTTCGAGTAAATTGCGCTGTAACTGGTCGAGCTTGTCCACATTTATCGCCTTGCTATCTCGACCTTCGGCTTCACCAATGTACCGCTGTCCTTCAGGCGACGTGATGATACCGTCGAATTCCGAATCTCCTTCGCGAAAACGTGCTGCTCCAAAACCCATCAATCTTAGCCCATCCAGAATGGCATCCTCCAGAAGTGCGCCTTTTTCGAAGAGTAATCGACGTGGTTCAGCTGCAGACGCCAAATCCGTCTCAAGATTACGCTTGCTGGTTTGAAGTTGTGTGAGCTTTTCTTGGATACCACTAATCCGCTGTTCAATGTCGCTTTCGGTCGGCAACTTGAATCGATCATCTCTCGTCCAATCTGGTGGTGGTGTTGCAGAGGAATCTGCGGCCAAGGTGTTCGTGAGAGCTACGATTTCCGACACAAATCTCTTACCTGCTTGCAAACCCTGCTTGGTCCACTCATCGTCCTCTTCTTCAAGGTATTCGTCTACGAAAAAATCTACGTCTGGCAGGAACAACACTGCGCCCTCTCTCTCATATTTCTTGATGGCACCTATAATTCGCCCTCCGACTGCCGACTCCAACAAGATGCCCGAGAAATCTCCAGTAACTTCGACTTGGTATGACGATAAGTGGGAGAACTCATGCCAGTACGAAGCAATAATCGAGCCGCTGTTCGCTAGCTTCATCTTCGTTCCTGCAATTGCTGAGTGCGATTCCACATGCGGCAGAGCATCGTAAGAACTAACTTCTTTCGGATAAACAGAAAAATTTTGGCTGGTTTCGATTGAAGGCGAATTTAAGAAGACCACGACAAGTTTTCCGTTACTTGCCGCTTGAATTATTTCACTTTTCCAGTGATTTTGTTGTCGAGATAAATAGGACATTGTTTCTGCTGAACGATCCGTCTCTCTGTCGAGAATTGATCTGGCACTAGGCAGGTCTAAAGTAGGAGAGAATAGAACTACATCTGCATCCAATAACGTTTGGTTTGAGCTATAGTCCACTTCGATGATATCGTCTCCCGGCACTATGGTATTTACGGAATAGATTTCCTTTCTTGCCACCATTCTTTCCTTCTAGTTGACTCCATGAACACGACGCATGACAAACCGAGGTTTGCTCGATGCGCCGTACGCGCGCGAAACTAGACCCGCGCGTTCGGCCTCATCGGATTTGACGCCGCCAAAGAGGGCTGTCCGCGTGCCCCTCTACCTCGGGTTTAGAACCAGCGTCCCGAGCGCGTCCTCCTGCACGGCCGCGCGGTCGGTGAGCATGGGCAGGTACTCCCCGTCGCGCCAGGGCTCGGCGTAGTCCTCGTAGTAGGACGAGAGCGGGTTGCCGGACTGTCCCGTGCTGATGACAAAGACCGAGTTCTCGGGCTCCCCTAAGTCGTAGACCGCGCGGTAGCCCGCGCCGTGGTTCTGCGCGAACGGCCTCTCCGGGTCGTCCACGTCGAAGCCACCAGCCTTCACCGTCTCCTTCTCGCCGCCCGTCGGCATGTTGACCTCGAACCATGAGCCGATGGCCGGCACCTCGCCCAGGATGCGGCTCTTCATGTGGACCGCGTGGGCCTCGCCCCAGCGCCAGTCCTCCATGTCGTGGCCGTAGGTGACCGCGAGGTATTCGAGCGAGACCTTGAGCGCCCGGCTCACGGCCTCGGCGCAGGTTTCCTCCACGCCTGCGGTGGTCACGTCGTCGCACCACTGTGGGCGCTCGCCGAGCGCGCGGTGGATCACCTCGGTGCGGATCTTCCAGTAGTCCTCGAACACGTCGCCCAGCTCGTCGGCGAAGAGCACGTGCATCAGCTCCCTGACCCACGCCATGTAGATGAGCGGCTCCGTGCGGTCCGGCTGCATGCCGTGGTCCCATGCGCCCAGCATGGCGAGCGCGGTGCGCATGGTGTCGTTCGAGGGCTCCGCGAGCCCCAGCAGCACCGGCGTGAGCCGCGCCGCAGCGAGCGACACCAGGTCCTGCTGGATCGCCGAAAAACTCGCCACGTCGTGCTTGGGTCGGGCGTCGAGCAGCGCCTCGATCCGGCGCGCGCGGTAGGGCGGGGTCCAGTCGTCGGTCAGGTAGTGGGGATAGTCGAGGGCGACCATCCGGTTGTTGGCGGTGACGATGCGGCCCGACGGCGGGTTGTGGTCCCCCGGCAGCGCCTCGATGGGCACGCGGTCCACCCAGTCGTGCTCGCCGGTCCAGCCCGGCACCGGCATATGCCCCTGGCCCGAGGCGCGGATCGGCACGTGGCCCGGCGCCACGTAGCCGATGTTGCCGTCGGCGTCCGCGAAGACCATGGTCTGCTGCGGCACGGCGAGGTCGCTCACCGCCTCGACGAAGCTCTCCCAGTCCTCCGCCCCGGTGGCGTTCACCAGCGCCTCGGCGCTCTTGTCGTCGTCCGCCAGCGCGGTCCACGAGAACGCGAGCACGTGGCCCGCCTCCAGGTACTCCTCGGTATCCTCCAGCACGTCGGAGACCACCGGCCCGTGACGCGTCTCGCGCACCTCAAGCTCGATGGGATCGCCCCCGCTCACCTCGATGGTCTCGGTGCGAACGTCGAATTCGAGGCTCCCCTCCGGCGCGAGGTAGCGCGCGGGGTCGTCCGGGTCGATCCGCTCGATGAAGAGGTCCTGCACGTCCGGCCCCGTGTTGGTGAAGCCCCAGGCGAGATGCTGGGTGCGGCCCAGCAGTGGGAAGGGCAGCCCCGGCAGCGTCGCGCCCACCACCTCGAACTCGGGCGTCGAGACGTGGGCGAGGTACCAGACGCTCGGGATTTCGAGCCTCAGGTGCGGATCATTGGCCAGCAGCGGCTTGCCGGATTCCGTGTGCGCGCCGCTCAGCACCCAGGCGTTGGAGCCGAGCCCGGAGGCGCGCAGCGCCGGCACCGCGCCGTCCACCGCAGCGTCGAGCGCCGCGAAGTCGATGCCGGCGGGGTCGAAGGCCGGCGCCTCCCCATGCGGCCCCATGGGCGGGTCGTCCGGATGCAGGGCCCAGAGGTCCTGAAGCTGTTCCCGGTCGAGCTTGCCGGCAAGCCGCGCCCGCAGCAGCTCGTCGCTGAAGTTGTCGCCCAGGTCCCAGGCCATGATCTTGAGCCAGACCAGGCTGTCGGCGGGCCGCCAGGGCTCGGGCTCGTGGCCGAGCAGCACGAACTCCGGCGGCAGCATCTCGGAGCGGGTCTCCAGATAGGCGTTCACGCCGGCGGCATAGGCCTCGTAGATCGCCTGCACCTCGGGCGCGAGCATCTCGAAGTTGCGCTCGGCGACGCGGTAGAGGCCCAGCGTGCGCAGGAACCTGTCGGTCTCGATGCCGGGCTCCCCCACCACCGCCGCGAGCCGCGCCTGGCCGATCCTGCGCTGCAGCTCAAGCTGCCAGAGCCGGTCCTGCGCGTGGACGTAGCCCATGGCGAAGGCGCCGTCTCTCGGCGATTGGGCGTAGATGTGAGGGATCGCATGGGCGTCGCGGACCACCTCCACCGGCGCATCGAGGCCGGAGACCTCCTCGGCGTCGTCGTAGGAGGGAAGCGCGAACCACGAGCAAGAGCCCGCAGCAAGCAGCACGCCGAGCAGCGCCAGCGCGCCGGCCGCCGCGCAATACGGCCGAAGTCGCCTGAGTGTGATGCCCTGCCGCCGCGAATCCCTGTCAAAGTTCGCGGCGCGCATCACGAGTCTCCGTCGACGATCGCCTGCCGGTGCTGGTCGAGCTCCGGCGCGGGCGGCCGTTCGGTCGGGTCTGGATAGCCCGAGAGCTTGATCGGGTTGCCTGCCATCTGCATCTCCCCTGCGACCGGGTCCTGGGCCCGGATCACCATGTTGCGCGCCGCCACCTGCGGGTCGGCGAGCACGTCATCCACCCTGTTGATCGGCGAGCACGGCACGCCCGCCTCCTCCAGCACCCTGAGCCAGTGCGCGGTCGGCTGCGCCGTCAGAATCGCCTCGAACTCCTGCTCCAGCGCGTCGATGTTGGCGTTGCGCGCGGGGTTGTCGACGAAGCGCGGGTCCTCGGCGAGGTCGGGCCGCTCAAGCGCGCTGCAAAGCGTCGCGAACAGCGTGTTGTTGCCGGCGGAGATGACCACGTAGCCGTCCGCCGTGGCGTAGGCCTGGAACGGCGTGATCGAGGGGTGGCGCGTGCCCAGCGGCCCCGGCACCTCGCCCGAGGCGAAGTAGCGCGCGAGCGCGTTCTCCAAGATCGCGACCTGGCAGTCGAGCATGGAGACGTCGAGCTTCACGCCCTCGCCCGTCATGGTCCGCCGATAGAGCGCGCCGTTGACCCCGATCGCCGTGAACAGCCCTGCCACGATATCGCCGACGGAGCTTCCCACCCGCGCGGGCGGCCCGCCGGGCTGGCCGGTCAGGCTCATGATGCCGCCCATGGCCTGCACCACCACGTCGTAGGCCGGCCGGCCGGCGTAGGGCCCGGTGTGGCCGAAGCCCGAGCAGGCTGCGTAGATCAGGCGCGGGAAGCGCTCGTGCAGCGCCTCCCAGCCGTAGCCCAGCCGCTCCATGGTGCCGGCGCGGAAGTTCTCGATCACCACGTCGGCGTCTGCCAGCAACTCCTCGAAGACCGCCCGGTCGCCCTCATCCTTGAGGTTGAGGGAGATGCTCTCCTTGCCGCGGTTGATCGACATGAAGTAGGCGGATTTTCCGCCCACGAAGGGGCCGAAGGCGCGGGAATCGTCGCCGCCCCCCGGCGTCTCCACCTTGATCACGCGAGCGCCGAGATCGGCCAGCACCAGGGTGCAGTAGGGCCCGGCGAGCACGCGCGTCAGGTCGATTACGGTGACGCCGTTGAGCGGTCCGTCCACGGTCATCGCGATGCTTCCCTGTCTGGGTTCGGGAGTATACACGCGGCGGCCGCTGCGGGCCCCGCAAATGGGAGGGGATCAGCCCCGCAGGCGTCGGGCGACGTCGAGCGCGGCGTAGGTCAGCACGCCGTCGGCGCCCGCGCGCTTGAAGCCCCGCAGCGCCTCCAGGATCGCCCCGTCGCCATCGAGCCAGCCGCGCTCGCCCGCGCCCTTGAGCATCGCGTACTCGCCGGACACCTGATAGACGTAGGTCGGCACGCCGAACGCCGCCTTCACCCGGTAGACGATGTCGAGATAGGGCATGCCGGGCTTCACCATCACCATGTCGGCGCCCTCCTCGATGTCCATGGCGACCTCGCGCAGCGCTTCGTCGCCGTTGGCCGGGTCCATCTGGTAGGTGCGCTTGTCGCCGCCGGCGAGATTGCCGGTGGAGCCGATGGCATCGCGGAACGGCCCGTAAAAGACCGACGCGTACTTCGCCGCGTAGGAGAGGATGCGCACGCGCTCGTAGCCGGCCTGGTCCAGCGCGCGCCGGATGGCGCCGACGCGGCCATCCATCATGTCCGACGGCGCGATCACGTCGCAGCCGGCCTCGGCCTGCACCAGCGCCTGGCGGCAGAGCACGTCCACGGTCTCGTCGTTGACCACGTAGCCGTCGCGGATCAGCCCGTCGTGGCCGTGGCTGGTGTAGGGGTCGAGCGCCACGTCGCAGATCACGCCCATTTCCGGTACCGCCGCCTTGACCGCGCGCACCGCCTGGCAGACCAGGTTGTCCGGGTTGAGCGCCTCGTCGCCGTCGGGGCTCTTGGCGGGCTGCGGCGTCTGCGGAAAGACCGCGAGCGCCGGGATGCCGAGGTCATAGGCCGCGCGTGCCTCCTCGGCGAGCACGTCGGCGCTGAGCCGGTCGATCCCCGGCATGGAACCCACCGGCTCGCGCCGGCCCGTGCCCTCGCAGACGAAGACGGTCCAGATCAGATCGCCCGCCGTGAGCACCGTCTCCGCCGTGAGCCGGCGCGACCAGTCTTCGCGCCGGTTGCGGCGCATGCGGGTTTGGGGATAGCGCCCGAGGGCGCCTGGACGATCGACCATGACTTCCTCTGCAAGTCTGCGCGGTGCGCGGCGCGGCGCGGACCATAACCAGCTCGGCGCCGGCCCGCCAGCCGTCACCCGGCCGCTAGCCGGCCATTGCCTCAGGCGACGCGCATCGCCATGCTTCGCCGGGCACCGCAGTCGCTACACTGGCATCTAGGCACAAGCGGGCGGCGGGTCAACCGCGCAGGGTGCGCGGCAACACCGAATCCGGGAGGCGTTTATGGAATTCTCGCTGATTCTCGTGCCGGCGGTCCGGGACGGCGACCCCGAGCCCTTCGATACGCTCATCGAGCAGGTGGAGGTCGCCGAAGAGCTCGGCTACGACGCGGTCTGGTTCACCGAGCACCACTTCAGCCAGTACGGCCGCGCGGCTGTGCCGGTGCTCGCGGCCCAGGCGATCGAGCGCACCTCCCGCATCCGCATCAGCACCGCGGTCGTGGTCCTGCCGTTCCAGCACCCGCTGCGCGTGGCGGAGGACTGGGCCACGCTGGACCACCTCTCCGGCGGCCGCGTCGATGTCGGGATCGGGCGCGGCAACCAGCCGGCCGAGTTCAAGGGCTTCGACGTGCCGATGGACGAGGCCGAGCAGCGCTTCAGCGAAGCGCTCGACATCCTCCGGCGCGCCTGGACCGAGGAGCGCTTCGCCTACGAGGGCCGGTTCTGGCGCTTCCCCGAGATCGAGGTCCTGCCCAAGCCCTTGACCAAGCCGCACCCGCCGCTCTGGCAGGCGGCGCTCAGCGACTACACCGTGCAGAAGGTCATCGATCGCGGCATCAACGGCCTGATCGGCCCCTATCTCTGCCCCTACGAGACCCTCAAGACCAACTACTTCGACGTCTGGCACCGGCTCTGCGCCCAATCCGGCCGCACCGACCTGCGCATGACCCACAACGAGTTCGTCTACGTGGGCGAGAGCGACGCGGCGGTGAAGGCCGACATCGAGAACCATGTCATGTGGTACATCCGCACCGCCGCCAAGATCTGGGGCGAGCGCGACCGCAGCAAGGTCGCCGCGCAATATGCGAACTACAACGACATCCTGGAATGGCTCGACGTGGTGCCGTTCGAGGAGGTCTACGACAACCTCGGCATGTTCGGCACGCCCGATGCGGTCGCCGAGAAGGTCCGCTGGATGCGGGACGAAGGCGGCGTCGGGCAGCTCATGAACTTCATGGGCTTCGGCGGCCTGAGCCAAGAGAAGGTGCTGCGCAACATGCGGCTCTTCGCCGAGGAGGTCATGCCCCGCTTCAAGCAGCCCGCACGCCCGGCCCAAGCCAGCGCCGCGCGGGGCTGAACCGCGCGATTCGACCAAACGGGATCGTACTCGGTTGCCGCGCGGTCCCTTTCGTGTACGCCATGCGGCCCTAATTTCCCCCACCTCTCCCCGGCCCTCTCCGCCCCCAGGGGCGGAGAGGGAGAGTAGGCGGCGCCACCTACGTTCCCCCTCCGCCTTCGGGGGAGGGGGACAGGGGGAGGTGGGCGCCGTTCGGGTCGTGCTGATCCGGTGTGGTCGGATCGAGTCTTAGGGTAGCGGCTCAGCCGACGAAGCGGGTGAACGTGCGGAGCCAGTTTGCCCCGAGGATGCCGCTCACCTCGTCCTCGCCGTAGCCGCGCTCGAACAACCGGCCTGCGAGGTTGGGCAGCTCGGCGATGCCGCTCAGGCCTTCCGGATAGCTTTGGGTCACGAAGGCCTCGACCGGCCCGAAGATGTCGGGGCGGAGCGTGCGCCAGCGGACCGATTCCGGCAGCACGACCTTGGCCTCTTGATAGGCCTCGGTGAAATCGAGCCCGATGCCGATGTGCTCAGGCCCGACCAGCGCCCTGAAGTGGTCGATGTGGTCGATCAGCCGGTCGAGGGTCTGGTCCGCCGGGCTCACCGAGAGCGGCAGGCAGCAGGCGCCCATCATGCCACCTTTGGCGACGATGGCTTGCACGGTTTCGTCCTTGGTGTTGCGGTCGTTGGGCACGTGGTGCCAGGCGTTGGAATGGGTGCAGACCGGCGCGCGGGCGAGCGGCACCGCCTCGGCGCGGGAGCGGTGTCCGGTGTGGGAGAGGTCGAGGATCATCGGTGTCTCGTTCACCGCCGCGATCAGCTCCTCGCCGAGGAAGCTGAGGCCCGCGTCGCGCTTCTCGCCGCAGCCGTCGGCGAAGAGGGTGGCACCGGTATAGGCGAGGCCGAAGAAGCGGAAGCCCAGACGCGCGAGGATGCCGACGCGCGCAAGCTCCTTGCCGATCATGCTGGAGCCCTGCGTGCCGGGAACCACCGCGAGCCGGCCGGCCGCCAGTGCCGCCTCGATCTCCGCCCGGTTGCGGGCAAGCGCGAGCACGGGGCTGGCCTCGATCTTGCCAAAACCCTCGTCCACCGCGCTCATGGTCTGGTCCCAGGTGCTCTCCAGTGCGAAGGTCACGTTGCAGACGTTGACGCCGGCCTCCAGGCAGCGGGTCGCGTAGGGCTCGTCCAGCACGTAGAAGAGTCCGAGGCAGTCGAACACCGTGGCCGCCTGGGTGAAGGCGCCGGCATCGGACGCCTCCATATCAACCTTGGGCATGTCCCGCTCCCAGATGACTGGCGATCGTGTCCAAGTTGCCCGCCCCGGCAAGCCCGTCGAGCGCTTCGAAGGCGGCCTCGTGTGCGGCGGGCGGCAGGGCGCGCGCCGCGCAGTCCACGAACTTGGCGTGGAGCGCGTCGCGGCCGAGCGGCCTGCACGGATGGCCTCTCGGCTCCTGCACCGTGCGCGAGCGCTCATCCCCGTCCGCGAGCCGCACCGTGACCGTCGCCCGCAGCGTCACCGCGCCGACATTGGCACCGCCGGGCTGATCCGGGTCCGGGCGCATGCGGATCCTGGGGATCAGCGTGCGCACGTCCGGCCGCGCCAACGCGTCTTCGGCGAAGGCGTCGAGCGCGAGCCGGCCATCGACCAGCGCGCTCGCCAGCAGGTAGGGCAGGCTGAAGCGCGCCTGCATGGCATCGGCGGGCGCGGTGTAGGGCAGGTTATGCGTCTCGATCTCCGCCACCAGCGCGTCGATCCCGACCACCGCCTGCGGCCCGAAGTCGCCGTCCCCCCGCATATCGAGCAGGGCATCGAGGGGGCGATGGACGCTGCCGCAACAGGGATAGACCTTCTGCCATAGGCCGTGGCGCTCGATCGCGGGCGGCACGCCGAAATCCGCGACCGCCGCCTCCATTCGCTCGCGCGGCACGCCGGCGAAGAGGTCGGCGAAACCGCGCGCGCCTTCGTAGGCGTCCGCCGCAGCGGTGATGCCGGACTCGGCCAGGGCCGCCGCCATGATCCCGTTCTTGGCCGCGAGTCCGGCGTGGAGCGGCTTCGCCATCGTGCCGAACTGCCGCTTGCTGCCGGAGGCGAGGCTGGTGGCGAGGCTGAGCGCGGCGGTGGACTTGGCGGCGTCGAGGCCGAGCAGCCGGGCGCAGGCGGCGGCAGCGGCGGGCGCGCCCAGGGTGGACGTGGTGTGCCAGCCCCTGAAGTAGTGGGCCGTGTTGAGCGCTTCGCCGAGCCGGGCCAGGACCTCCACACCCACGATGAAGGCGTCCACGCAGGCCGCGCCGTCAGCGTCCCGCTCCTGCCCGAGCGCGAGCAGGGCGGGCACCAGCACCGCGCTGACGTGGGCGTTGCTGATCTCCAGAATGTCGTCGTAGTCCAGCGCATGGGCCGCCGTGCCGTTGACCAACGCAGCCCAGGGTGCGGCGAGCCGATGCGGCGTACCGGCGACGGCCGTCCCCGCGACCGTCGCGCCGCCCGCGCCCCAGCGCGCGACGCCGGCATGGGCCGCGCGCGGGGCCGGATCGTCCGCGCCCGCCAGCATGCAGGCGACCGTGTCCACGAAAGCGCTCGCCGCGCGACGCTCTGCGTCCTCGCTCCACGTTCGCGGCGCCTCGGCAACCCAGCACCCGAGCCGGCGCGTCGCGCCGCTCGCAGCGTCTGCCCGTGCAGATGGGCTCGTCACCCGCCTCCTCCTATCCTCGTCCGCGCCGATGGTACACCCGTGGCTTGGAGCGCGTCCGTTTTTCAAGGACGCGTGACAGGCCGCGACTGCGGCCCGCCGCGAAAGCGGCGCCCTCGCGGAGGCGTCGGCCGCTGGCCGGCTGCCGTGAGCGACAAAAGGCGAGAGCGTTTCCGTTTGAAACGGAAATGCTCTCGCCGCCGCAATCGAGAGCGGCAGCGCGCTCGCCACTCTCTTGCCCCCCGTGCTACGGTTTGGGCCATCAGGCCGGGAGAGCCGTTTTACGTCATTCCGGTTGAGCGGCGTCGCGAAGGACGCCGAGAGCGCCTCCCGGCACAAGAAGCTCGATAACCGAGAACCAGGGAGTGCGGATCATGAACGATCGTGATCATGAGGCGCGGCAATCGATCGAGGCGCAGGTTGCGGCCGATCGAAAGAATTGGCTGACCCGGCGCCGGTTCCTGCAGGCGAGCGCGGCGGCGGCGGTCGGCGCCATCGCGGCGACCTACGAGCCCAAGGAGGTCTTCGCCGACGTGGGCGGCCAGATCACCCTCTATTTCGCCGAGGGCAAGCGCTGGGGCGACACCCAGCGGGCGGTGCAGCCGCTCTTCAACAAGGTTTATCCCAATGTCGAGGTGAACTTCGCGGGACAGCCGATCTCGGACTTCTTCCAGACCGTGATCGCCCGCATGGCGGTCAAATCGGCGGACTTCGACTGCACCTACATCGACTGGGGACGCTTCCCCGCCATCCACGCCACCGGCGCCATGGATTCGATCGAGGATCACCTAGCCAAGGATCCCGGCTGGCGCGACGACTACCTCACCGATGTGCCGAAGCAGGTCAGCGACCTCTATCGGATTCCGTCGGGCGATGGGGAGCTGCACGGACTCACCGACGATGGCAACGTCATGACCACCTTCTATCGCAAGGACGTCTTCGACGCGGCCGGCATCGCCCTGCCGATGAACTGGGACGACGCGATCAGCGCCGCGCAGGAGCTGCACGCGCCGGATCAGGACCAGTACGGCTTCGTCTCCTGCTTCCAGCGCGGCGCCTGGGCCGGCACCGTGTTCTGGGGCGTGCACGCGACCTGCGGCGGCTGGTGGTTCGACAAGATGGAGCCGGGCGGCTGGAACCCGGCCTTCGCGACCGACGCGGGCTACGAGGCGATGCGCGTCATCGAACAGCTCATGAAGTACGCGCATCCGGTCAGTGCCAACGCCACCGAGGACGAAGTGAACAAGTCCATGGCCAATGGCACGTCGGTCTATGGCCCGCTGAACTGGGGCACGGCGGTGCTGAACGATCCGGGCTTCACCGAGTTCCACGAGGTGATCCATGTCGATCTGCCGCCCAAGGGCAAGAGCCCTGGCAGCGATCACAAGCCGCAGATGGGCGGGCTCGGGCAGTTCATCAATTCGGGCGGGGAGAACAAGGAGGCCGCGTTCGCCTGGATGCAGTACTTCAACTCGGGCGACTACACCGATCCCGCGATCGGCGACGCCAAGGTTGCGGCGGGCGCGCAGCCGGCGCGCGCCTCGATCCTGGCGCGCAATCAGGACCACAACTTCCTTGCGGGCCTCTACCGCGCCTTCCCGTACACGGTGCCCTATCTCATGCAGATCCCGGAGGCCAACGCCATCCAGGCGCTCATGGGCGAGGAGTGCGCCGATTTCGTCAATGGCGAGAAGGACATCGAAGCGGCGCTCAAGGCCATGGACGACCGCACCAGGCGGCTGATGGAGGACGGCGGCTATTACGGGTAGAGCGAGCCCGTCTTTCACGGGCTCGCTATAGGCCGCGACTGCGGCCCGCCGCGAATGCGGCGCGCCCGCGCAGGCGCCGGCTGCAGGCCGGCTGCCGTGAGCGACAAATGGCTAGAGCGTTTCGGTATGAGACGGAAACGCTCTGGCGCGTCGGGCTGGCGCTCTATATAGCCATGTAACCGCGTCGGGGGGCCGGAGCGCGCAGCCCCGGCCTCCATGCGCCTGCCGTTTGAGGGAGGGAGAGAGATGAGCGTGTTGGTGCTGGTGCGCGCGACCACGAAGCCGGGCAAGCGACAGGAAGTGGTCGAGATGCTCACGCCCTTCGTGGGCGAGAACCCCGGCTTGGAGGGCTGCTTGCGCGTCGAGCTTGTGATCGATGCCGTCGGGCCGGACCGGCTGATGATCGTCGAGGAATGGACCTCGGCGGAGGCGCACAAGGCCTCCCTCGCCTCCCTGGAGGAGGCCGGTGCGCTGGACGACTTCCTGGCGCTGCTCGCCGAGGCGCCCGTCCGCACCTACCACGCGCCGATCGAGACATGAGGGCGCTGATCCAGCGGGTCGCGCAAGCCCGCGTCGATATCGCAGGCGCGACCGTCGCCGAGATCGCCAACGGGATGCTGGTTCTGGTCTGCGCGATGCAGGGGGACGGCGACGAGCAGGCGCAGTTCCTCGCACGCAAGACCGCCAACCTGCGCATATTCGAGAGCGAGCCCGGCAAGATGAACCTCTCGGTTCTGGCGAGCGAAGGCAGCGCCCTCGTCGTGAGCCAGTTCACCCTTGCCGCCGATACGAGCCGCGGCAACCGGCCGGGCTTCTCCTACGCCGCCCCGCCGGACGAGGGCGAGCGGCTCTACGAGCTCTTCGCCGCCTCCCTCGCCGAGCACGGGGTGCCGGTCCAAACCGGCCGCTTCGGGCAGGAGATGCAGGTCCACCTGGTCAACAACGGCCCGGTCACGATCTGGCTCGACACGGCCGCTTAGCGGCTCCCACCTCCCCCTGTCCCCCTCCCGACTCTTTTTATTTCCCTCAACGGCGGGCGCTCGCTCCGCTCGCTTGCCTACGCGCTTACGCGCGCGGCGCAGTCGCACCGTCCGGGCCTGCGGCCCGGCAGGGCGGAGGGGGAACGTGGGTGGCGCCGCCTACTCTCCCTCTCCTCCCCGCCGGGGAGGAGAGGGCCGGGGTGACGAGAGGGCCGGGTCGCCGTGATCCCGTGAGGTCGGGTAATGCTCTACCCCTCCGGCTCGTTGCCCGGCAGCGGGATCGTGAGCATGAGCGAGGACAGGCTCTTGCCGTGGATGTCGAGCGCGCCGGTCGCGGTGACGCCGCCGCCCTGCACCCGCTCGATGACGAAGTTGAACGCCCCGAGCCCCGGCAGGGTGTAGCGGCGCACGGGGCCGTCCGCCAGCGGAGCGAAGGCCGCCGCCACGCGCGCCTCGGTCAGCTCGCGC
Source organism: Alphaproteobacteria bacterium (assembly GCA_965220745.1). Taxonomy (GTDB): domain Bacteria; phylum Pseudomonadota; class Alphaproteobacteria; order UBA828; family UBA828; genus WTGU01. Next base: position 724,109 of record CBDCQT010000010.1, read on the forward strand.
TTGAGCCGCTCGTAGCCCGCCTCGTTGTAGGCGATTACCGAGACGTTGACGCTGTGCCCCTTGTCGCCGGCGCGGGCGTGGGCGAGGTCGTGCACGGTCAACATCAGCCGGCGTCCACCACCTCGACGCGGGGCGTGACCAGATGGCGCGGCAGCAGCACAGACTGCACCGCGAGGATCTCGCGCACGCTCGCCGCGTCCCCTGCCCCGCCCGCCGGCCCGTTGGTGTAAAGCGCCGCGACCTCGAAGCCCACCGCTTCTGCCGCCTTCCTGTCCTGCGTGCGGCCGGTGACGCGGAGCCTGACCTCGTAGGGCTCGGGCCGGCTCGCGCCCGCCCCATGCAGGCTGTCGATCCCGATCAGGCGGGCGTCCAGCGCGTCGTAGGCGAAGCCACGCAGGCGCAGTCTCTCCGCCACGATCTCGCCAGCGAGCCGGGCGCGGGCGACCGCGTTGGGTCCGCCGTAGGAGAGCAGCCCCTCCCCCAGGTAGCCGTCGAAATAGCCGATGCTCACCTTGTGTGTATCGGTGCGCGGCTGCGCTCGCGCGCCGCGGAGTGCCACCCGATCAGGCCCCGCCTCGTCCAAGGCGATGCCGGTCATGTCCAGTACGCAGTCGGGCGTGACGTAGGCCGCCGGGTCGTCGACCTCGTAGAGCAGCTGCTCGGTGCAGGTGGCGGCGTCTATGCGCCCGCCGCTGCCGTCGCACTTGCCGATGGTGACCGAGCCTGCATCGGTCACGTCGGCGAAAGGGAAGCCGAGGCGCGCCAGGCCCGGCACGTCCTTGACGCCGGGGTCGGCGAAGTAGCCGCCGGTCACCTGGCCCGCGCATTCCAGCAGGTGACCCGTCGCCGTGGCCTGCGCGAGACTGACGTAGTCGTCGTAGTCCCAGCCGAGCGCATGGATGATAGGGCCGACGAAGAGCGAGGGGTCGGCGACCCGGCCGGTCACCACAACCGGCGCCCCCGTTTCCAGCGCAGCCGCCACCGCGTCTGCCCCGAGATAGGCGTTGGCGGACGCCATGCGCGGCAGGACGCTCTCCAGCGGCACGCCGGTCTCCATCAGCAGCAGGTCGGGGCGGGCGGTGACGGCGCCCTGCACATCGTCGCCCAGCAGCACCGCGCAACGGCGATCGTCGAGCCCGAGCTCGGCCGCGATCTCGGCCGTCTTGCGGCCCGCCGCCAGCGGATCGGCGGCGCCCATGTTGCTGAGCACGCGCACGCCTTGCGCCGCGGCCGGCGGCAGCACCGCGCGCATGCGGTCCTCAAGCTGGGGGTTGTAGCCACTCCCCTGCCCCCGCCGCAGCGCGAGGGTTTCGCGCGCGATGGTGCGCTCGGCCAGGCACTCGAAGGCGATGTAGTCGATACCGCCGCGTTCGACCAACTCGACCGCCGGCTCCCAGCGGTCGCCGGCGAAGCCCGCGCCGGAGCCGATCCGTACTCTGTCTCCTGCCATCGCCCCTACCGACGCGGCACGGCAGGGGGATGCGCCCTAGGAAGCCCCGCGCGCCGCCTGAATCTTGCGCCAGAGCGAATTCGGCCTGAGGGGCAGGTCGGTGATCTCGATATCGAAGGGCTCAAGCGCATCGCAGATCGCGTTGCAGAGCGTGCCCGGCACGTCGGACGGCCGCCCCTCGCCGATGCCGCGGCTCCCCAGCGGCGTGTAGGGGCAGGGCGTCGGCGCGTGCGTCACCTTGATGTCCGGCACGTCGGCGGCGGTCGCGAGCTTGTAGTTCTCGAAATCGGCGGTGAGCTGCTGGCCGTTCTCGTCGTAGACGAACTCCTCGAACATGGTGTTCGACAACCCCTGGACGATGGCGCCCTGCATCTGCCCCTCGACGATCTGCGGGTTGATGATCTGCCCCACGTCCTCCGACGTGGTCCAGCTCAGGATCTTGAACTGGCCGGTCTCGATATCGACCTCGACCGTGCAGACATCGGCGTTGAAGGCGATCATCGGCTTCTCGGCCTCGAAGAACGCCGTGTGCTCGAGACCGCCGGACTCGCCGTCAGGCAGGTTGATCGGCGCCATGATGACGCGCTCCACCGCCTCGCGGAACGTCTTCTTGATGTTCGCGTCCTTCTGGTAGGTGACGAAGCCGTCCGCGAAGGAGAAGTCGGCCGGCGACGCATCGGCGAGGGCCAGATCGTGGGCCATGATGCGCGCGATCTTCTCCTTCAGGAACTCGCAGGCCTGGACCGCGGCGCTGACGAAGTAGGAGCCGGCGCGGGCGCCCACGGTGCCGGAGCCGAAGGGCGTGGTGCCCGTGTCCCCCGTGGTCACGACCACGTCATTGGGGTGGATGCCGAAGCTGTGGGCAACCGCCTGGGCCACCGTGGTCTCGTGCCCCTGCCCGCCGGGCGCGTCGCCCTCGAACACCAGCACCTTGCCGCGCGGGTCGAGCCGCACGGTCGCCGCACCATAGCCCGGCTGGTTCTCCATCGGCACGAACAGCTCGGAGGCGACGCCCGATAGCTCCACGCCGAGGCCGAAGCCGATGCCGAGATAGCGGCCTTCGGCCCGCGCCTCCGCTTGGCGCGCGCGGAAGCCCGGCAGGTCGGCCTCTGCCATCAGGTTGTCCCACACCTTGATGAAGTCGCCGCTGTCGAAATACTCGTTGGTGATCGACATGTGGGGGAGCGTGGCGACCAGGTTCTTGCGGCGCACGTCCGCCGGCTCCATGCCGCAGCGCTTGGCCACCATGTCGATGGCACGTTCCATGGCGAAGCGCGTGGGAAACTCGCCGAAGGCGCGGGCCGGCGAGAGCGCCGACTTGTTGGTGATGGCGACCTTCACCTTGATGTCGCCGATCGGCCAGTCGTAGGCGTTGGGCAGCTCGACCGCGCCGAGGAAGGGCATCAGGAAGCCCCAGTAGACCCCCTCGCAGCCATCGCCGCAGTCGGCGAGGCCGCGATCGCGGATCGCGAGCAGCTTGCCGTCGCTCGCTGCAGCCACCTCGAGATCGTGAATCTGGTCGCGCTCCTGGCTCACCGCCATCAGGTGCTCCTGGCGGGTCTCGATCCAGCGGATCGGACGGCCGAGCTTCTTTGCCATGTAGGCGATCAGCATGGGCTCACGGTAGAACGGCGCCTTGACGCCGAAGCCGCCGCCCTGGTCGCGCGGTGCGATGATGCGGATCTTCTCGGCGGGGATTTCGAGGATGTCCGAGAGCGCGAGGCGGTCGATATGCGGCCGCTGGGTGGTGAGCCAGCCGGTCAGGCCATCCGATTCGTCCCACTCGAAGAGCGCGCCTCTGGTCTCCATCGGTGCCACGCCGCAGCGGTGGCAGGTGAAGCGCTGCTCGATCACGATATCGGCGCTGTCGAAGACCTCCTGGACCTTGGCCTCGTGCGCCCGCTGGCTCTCCTCGTCCGCGCCGCCGGTGAAGTCCATCTGGAAGATGACGTTGTCGGGCCAGTCCTCGTGGACGATGGTGGCGCCGTCCGCGAGCGCGCTCTCGGCATCGCCGACATAGGGCAGCGGGTCGTAATCGACCTCGATGGCCTCGGCTGCGTCTGCAGCGACGTAGGGGTCGCGGGCGATGACCGCCGCCACCGGCTCGCCGTGCCACTTCACCTTGCCGACCGCGAGCGGCCAGTGCTTGGGATAGGTGGCGGGCAGCGCCGGCTGCACCACCGGCTGCGGCATGGGTAGAATCTCGTCCTTGATGTCGTCGCCGGTGACGACCGCGACGACGCCTGCCATCGCCTTGGCCGCGCTCACGTCGACGCTCTTTATCGTGGCATGCGCGTGATCGCTCCGCTTGAACACGATGTGCAACGCGCCCGGCCGCGCGATATCGGCTAGGAACCGCCCCTTGCCCGTGATGAGGCGATGGTCTTCCTTGCGGTGGAAGTGGCTGCCGACCCAGCCTTCGCTTGTCCCGGTCATCCGCTTCGCCTCCGTCACCTGGTCTCTTTCGCGGCCTGACGGACCGCGTCGACGATGTGCGCGTACCCAGTGCACCGGCAGAGGTTGCCGACCAGCCCGTGACGGATCTCGTCGTCCGTCGGGTCCGGGTTCTCGCGCAGGAACTCGTCCATGTTCATCAGGATGCCCGGCGTGCAGTAGCCGCACTGCAGGGCGTGCTGCTCGTTGAAGGCGCGCTGCAAGGGCGAGAGCTCGCCGCCCTGGGCCAGGCCCTCGACGGTGGTGATCTCGTGCCCGTCGGCCTGGGCAGCGACCATCAGGCAGGACTTCACCGCCTCGCCATCGATCTGGACCGTGCAGGCGCCGCAGACGCCCTCGTAGGTGCAGCCGATGTGGGTTCCGGTGAGCGCCGCGCGCTCGCGGATGAAGTCGACCAGCAGCATGCGGACCGGCACGGTCTCCTCGAAGACCTCGCCGTTGATCGTCACCGTGATCGTGGTGGTGCTCATTGCCGGGCCTCCCTTTCCGCCCTTAGCCGGCCGCTCGCACAAACGCCGTGGCCGTGACCTCGGCGCCGAGCGAGCGGATAAGCTGCTTGCGATAGTCGCTGTCGGCCCAGAGGTCTTCCTGGGTCTCGATCTCGTCTGCGGCCTTGGCGAGCGCCGCCGCGATGCCCACGTCATCGCCGGCATCGACGCCGACCAGGGCCTCTTCGGCGGCGCCCGAGCGCGTGGGTCCGTTCGCGAGGCCGCCGACCGCCACGCGCGCGCTGGTGCAGCGCCCGTCCTCTGCCTCCAACGCGACGCAGACCCCGATCACCGGCAGCGCGTCGGTGACGAGGCCCCACTTCTTGTAGGCGCTGCCGGCGCTCCCCTTGGCCGCCGGGATGGTGATGGCGGTGAGGATCTCGTTCTCCTCCCGCGCCGTCTCCAGCGGGCCGCCGATGAAGTCTTCCGCTGCGAGGGTGCGCGTGCCGCCGTCGGCCGCCGTCAGCTCCAACTGCGCTCCAAGCCCGATCGCGGTGGGCGGCATGCAGGCGGCGACATAGTTCCAGCATAGGCTGCCGCCGATGGTGCCCCGGTTGCGCACCTGCCGGTCGCCGACGCGCTGGGCCGCGTCGCGGAGCGCCGCACAGGCACCGGTGAGGCGTTCGTCCCGGGCGATCTCCGCGTAGCGAGTCATCGGCCCGATGCGGACCCCGTCTGCGCCGACATCGATGCCGGAGAGCCCATCCACCGCCTGAAGGTCGATCAGGCAGCGCGGGCGCACGAGGCGCGCCTTGACGGCCTGCATGAGGCTCTGGCCGCCGGCCACGAAGACCGCGTCGCCTTCGTCGTAGCGGCCGAGCGCGGCGAGCGCGTCCGCGACCGTCGCCGGCCGCACATACTCGTCGATCGGTGCTGGATACATTGTGGCTGCTCCCCCTCGCTCACCGGCGGCGCATTATAGGTGCGGCGGGCGCTGCCATGCACGGTAGTTTGAGTCGTCTGCCAGCGGCGCCACATGTGGAGCCGCTGGCATAGGCGCGGCCGACTTGCGCCGATACGCTCCGGGTCTACGCGGCAGGGTGCGTTCTAGCGCACGAAGTTCTTCACGTAATCAGCACCGAGGCCGACCTCCTCGTAGTGCTCGCGCGCGCGGTCGAGGCGGTGGAAGACATCCTCGGCGCGAACGTCCCGGCCTTCCTCGTCCACGTAGTTGACCGAGCCCGAGATCGCGAAGAAGCAGTGCATCTCGGGGCAGTCGTCATCGACCACGAGGGTGTGGACCTCGCCGGGCGGCTCATAGATGTAGGTGCCCTGATCGGCGATCCAGTCGTGCTCGAGATAGCGGAAGGCGCCCTTGAGCACGAGGCCATGGACCGGCGCCGGGTGCCGGTGGCGCGAGACGAAGCCCCCGCCAGTGACCTTGACCACCTCGCACCAGCCGCCTTGCACGGTGTTGTACATCAGCGGGCGCAGCCAGACGCCCTCCTTCAGCGGCACCCAGATGCGCTCGTCCCCAGGGTCGGTCTGGAGCACGATATCGGGCGGCGAGAAGGGGTGGGCGCTCGGCGCCGAGATGCGGGTGACGGAAGCGGCGGCCTGGCTCATCGGGGCTCTCCCTTGGAGTGGGGGGCCGAGCCTAGACGATCAGTATGCTGAAGCAAGCGGCGCCGGTTGCCGAACCGCAATATGTGAGCGCAAGGGGCGCCGGCTAGCCCGCATTTCTCACCACGGTCACGGCCTGCGTCGCGTCCAGGCGTTCGATCCGCCAGGAGCGGGCCGAAAAGCGTATCAGGGAATACGGTTGAGGCCCGCGACGACGCGGGCGGGCACCTGGGTGCGACCCGAAGGGCGACGCTCTCCGGCCTACAGAGTGCGTCAAGCCGCTCCCCCGATGTCCCCGCATCGCGCTTCGCGGCTTTCCTGCTCTGTAGGCCGGAGAGCGCCGCGCAGACCATGACCCTGGTGAGAAATGCGGGCTAGAACCGCGCGACGCCCCAAGGGGTGTCGACACGCTGCCGCCCCTCGTAGCCGGCAAACACATGCGTTACGCTCGGAGCAACCAGCGCGCCGGTCAGCCGGCAAGGGCCCGAGCATCCATGCCAACAAGCGAGCCTGGTAAGGCCCCAGCCTCCGTCAATCCGCCGCAGGCGGGCGTGCAGAACCTGAACGACACCGCCTACGCGACGATCAAGGACGACATCATCTCCTGCGCCCTTCAGCCGGGAGAGGAAATCTCCGAGGGCCTGCTGGTCGCGCGCTACGGCATGAGCAAGGCGCCCATCCGCAGCGCCATGATGCGCCTGCGCCAGGAAGGGCTGATCGTCTCGCGCGGGCGGCAGGGCAACGCGGTCTCCCCGGTCACGCTGCGCGACATTCAGGAGATCTTTCAGCTCCGCCTCGTGCTCGACGTCACCGCCGTGAGGCTCGCCGCCGGCAAGGTGGATGCGGTCCGCCTGCGCGCGCTCAACGAGGCCGCGCACGCGACCTATCCGGAAGGCGACAGGGCCGGCCAGGCGGCCTATCTGCGGGCCAATCGCGAGTTCCACCGCTATGTCGCGGAGTGCACCGGCAACCAGCGCCTGGTCACCCTGGTCGTCGGCCTCATGGAGCAGCACGAGCGCATCGTGCACTTGGGGCTAGCCATGCAGCGTCGGGAGCACGAGTTCCACCACTTCCACGACGATCTGGTCGACGCGCTGATCGAGGGCGATGGCGAGCGGGCCGCGGAACTGACCGAGAAAGCGCTGCGCGGCAGCCAGAGGAAGGTGATGGAAGCCCTGACCGACTCGCCGGCGCAGATCGCGCTCGGGCCTGTGGACCTCACGCCTTAGAGCGCGTCCGTCTTTGACGGATGCGCGACAGGCCGCGACCGCGGCCCGCCGCGTCAGCGGCGCCCTCGCGGAGGCGCCGGCCGCAGGCCGGCTGCCGTGAGCGACAAAGTGAGAGAGCGTTTCCGTGCGAAACGGAAATGCTCTAGCCACGCGGCGCCACCCTCGCGCCGACACCTCTGCTCTTGACATGTCACACGACATGTCACAACGTTCCTCCATGGCGACGATGCTCAGGCTATGGGCGCCGGTTGTCGCCCTCACCGTGGCGCTGGCGGCGACCGAGGCGCGCGCCAATCCGGACGTATGGGTCGAGACCACGATCACCGTGGCGTTCGACGAGCAACGGGTCAGCGGCCTGGATTTTTCGTGGACGTTCGACGACTTCTACAGCGCCCACACCATCCAAACCTACGATCTGGATGGGGACGGAACGCTCAATTCGCTTGAGGTCAGGAACCTGCGCGCCGAGACCTTCGATCCGCTCTCACCGGCCAATTATTTCGTGCACATCTGGTCGGGAGAGGAGAAACAGGAGGGGTTCGAGGTGGATCGGTTTGCGGCGCGGATCGAGCAGGCGCAACTCGTCTACGAATTTTCCGTGGGCCTTACGCCTCCCCTCGATCCGAAAGCAGAACCGGTGACCGTCAGCCTGTTCGATCGCGATGTTTTCGTGGATTTCAGCTTTTCCGATTCCCCCTTCCTTCTGGTTAGCGGCGAGATGACTCCGGGATGCAAGTTCCGCGTTGCGTGCGGCGAGGGTGCGCAGTCCGGCCATCCCCAGCCGGTCACGCTCGCCTGCGAGGGATAGACCCCGATGAGTCGCCGGCCCCGCAGACGCCGTCTCCGCAGACCGCTCGCGCTGCTGGGTCTGGCGTGCGTATTGCTTCTGACGAGCCTGTTCGCGGCGCCGCTCGCGCTCTCGCAGACCGACTCCGCAGCGCCCGCACCGGCCCCCGTCGAGGTCGAGATCGTCGAGGAGGGCGGCGGCCTGTTCGACGGGGTGTCGGACTTCCTGATGGACTTCCAGCGCCGCGCCAACGCCGAGGTGGCCTTCCACATGAACGCCATCGAGCGAGGCGAAAATCTCGGTGCCCTCTTCCTGGCCCTTGCGGTCGCGTTCGCCTACGGCGCCATCCACGCATTCGGGCCGGGGCACGGGAAGTTCGTCGTCGTCTCCTACTTCCTCGGGCGCGAGGCGCGGGTGATGCGCGGCGTGGTGATGGCCCTGCAGATCGCCATCGTCCACGTCATCGCCGCCATCGTCATCGTCTGGCTCGCCGACCTCGTGCTGCGCGGCGGCTTCGGACTGGGGCTCTCGGACGTACCCGGCGTGCGCGCCGCGAGCTTCCTCATCATCGTCGGCATCGGCCTCTACATGCTCTACCAGGCTGTCCGCGCCTCGCTGAAAGCACGCTCAGATGATGCGCACGCACACGGCCACGGTCACAGCCCGCCTCACCGTCACGATCACCCGCACCCTCATGACCACGGCCACCATCACCATCACGGCCACAGCCACGGCGGCAAGGCGGAAGGCGGCATCCTGGCGCTCGCAGCCGGCATGGTCCCCTGCCCCGGTGCCGTGCTGATCATGCTCTACGCGGTGGCGAACGACATGATCGTTCCGGGCTCGCTGCTAGTCGCGGCGATGTCGCTCGGCATCGGGTCCAGCATCTGCGTGCTTGGGGTCGGCGCCATCCTCGCAAGGCAGGCCGCGATGCGGATGATGGAGCGCTCGGGCGGCGGCGGGGCCAACGCGCTCCGGCACGGCATGAACTACGCAGGCGCCGCCCTGGTCACACTCGTCGGCCTGGTCTCGTTCATCGCCTTTCTCAACACGCCGCTCGGCTGACGGGCGGCAATCGCCGCCGGCGTCGGCTGCGCCGACGAGGACGTCACCGCCCCCGGCTGAGCACCGCTTGACCCAACTTCCGCAGCCCGTCGATGCGGGTCACGATGAAGATGGCGAGCGCCGTGACGACGATGGAGGGGCCGGAGGGCGACATGCTCCCTGCCGTCATGCCCTCCGCATTCTTGGCGCTTGCCCCTGACGCCCGGCTTCCGAGGGTCAGTGTACAAGCGCAACATTACATTATAACATCTATTGGACCATGCCCGCCTGATCGACGGAGACACGACCATGGATCGTCCGCGCATCGCACTTCGACGTTTACCCCTTACGCTTGCCGCAGTGGCACTCCTCGGCAGTGCGGCCGCTGCCCCCGCGACGGCCGATGACGAATTGCGGGTGGTCGCCTCGATCAAGCCGGTGCATTCGCTGGTGAGCGCCGTGATGGCGGGCGTGGGCGAGCCTCACCTGATCATCCGGGGCCACTCGTCGCCGCATACCTTCACCATGCGCCCCTCCGACGCGGCGGCGCTGGAGGAGGCCCATATCGTCTTCATGATCGGCGACACGATGGAGACCGCGCTCGTTGAGCCGGTGAACGCGCTCGCCGACAACGCCCACGTGGTCAAGCTGATCGACGCAGCGGGGCTGGTGCGAAGGCCGATGCGCGAGGGCGGCGCCTTCGAGGACCACGACCACAGCAGCCACGGCCATGGGAGTATGGACGACGACGCGGGTCACGACGATCACGGCCATGGCCACGGGCATGACGACCACGATGACCATGCCGACGACATGGACGACCACGGCGCCTTCGACCTGCATGTCTGGCTCGATCCGATCAACGGCTGGACCTTGGCGCGCGCGATCGGCGGCGCCCTGGCCGACGTCGACCCGGCGAATGCAGCGACCTACGAGGCCAACGTCGACGCCCTGCTCCACCGCCTGGACCACCTGACCGGGGAGATCGCCCAGGAAGTGGCTCCGGCTCGCGGCGTGCCGTTCATCGTCTTCCACGACGGCTACCGCTATTTCGAGGACCGCTTCGGGCTTACCGCTGCGGGCTCGGTCGTCGTCAGCCCCGAGCGCGCGCCCGGCGCGCGGCGCATCGCCGAACTTCAAGACAAGCTGCACTCGCTCGGCGTGGTCTGCGTGTTCGACGAGCCCCAATTCGACCAGCGCATTGTCAGGACCGTCATCGAAGGCAGCGACGTGAAGACCGGCACCGTGGATCCCATCGGCGCCACGATCGAGGACGGGCCGGAGCTCTACTTCACGCTGCTCCGCAACATGGCTGCATCGTTCAGCAACTGCCTCTCACCGGAGGGCGGGGCCTAGGTCCTAACCGCCTACCGCTGCGGCCTCGGGCTCCTGCTCCTCGCCCTGCTGCAGCGCGAAAATCGAGGTGTAGCCGCCCGACCAATCCGGCGGCAGAAGGCAGGGCCTCGGGTCGAAGTGGATCCAGCGCGGGCGCTCGCCCCGCACCAGCTCCCCGTTATGCGTCGAGGGATAATTGTAGGCCGTCACCGGCAGCGCGTCGGCGGACGAGAAGGCGTTGAGCAGCAGCGGGCGCGAGCGCGCCGGGTGGGCGTTGGGCTTGGAGCCGTGGATCATGCGGCAGTGGTGCACCGTCACCGAGCCCGCCGGGCCCTGCAGATAGACCGCCTTCTCCACCGGCACCCGCGGGAGGTCCTGCTCGCTGATGGCGCCGGCCCAGCAGTCGTTCCCGTCATAGAGGTCGAACAGCTCGCCCTCGTGCGCGCCGGGGATCACGCCCATGGGCCCCATGGTCTCGTCCACGTCCTCCAGATAGACGCCGATGGTGAGCACGCTGTAGTTGGTGTGGGGCCAGTACTGGATGTCCTGGTGCCACTTCACTTCCTCGCCGCCGCCTGACCATTTGAAGTTGAGCTTGGAGTGGTGGAACATTACGTTGGGCCCGAGCAGGTCCTCGGCCAGGTCGGTGATGCAGGAACGGCTGGCGAAGCGCCAGTAATCGGGGTGCTGCGCCACCGGCTGGTTGAGGCGCCTGAGCCGGGGCGCTGTCGCGCAATGATCGGATTCCAGGTCGAACCTGTCGTCCGAGGCGGCCCGGCTCCGGCTCTCGTCGATGAAGTGCTCGCTCAAGTCCCGCAGCGTGGCGAGCCAGTCCTCCGGCACGAAGCGTTCCAGCAGCAGGTAGCCGTCGCGGAAGTACGCCTCCCGCTGCGCATCGGTCAGCACCTTGGGGGAATGGGCGAGCACCTGCTCCGGGGTCATGGCGGCGCCTCTCGTCCGAATGAGCCGTGCCGCCATGGTGTCACGAGCCGGTGTTCCCCGCCAGTCGCGGTTTGCCCGGTGCTGCCATCACGCGGGGGAATGGAACGAACCAGTTAAACCGGGGCTTTCACTCATGCGGCGGCGACGCACTCGCATCCCTAGTCCTTCGTCTTCGGCAGGCTCGACAGTGCAAGGACCGCCTGCGTCACCTCGAATTGCCGCGATCCCCCGAGCTTGGCGAATATGTGCTTGAGGTGCGTGCGCACGGTGCTGTATCCGCGACCGGTTGCCGCAGCAATCTGGTGCAGGGTCCGGCCCTGGGCGAGCATCACCGCAATCTCGGTTTCCGTCGGCGTGAGCCCCAGAATCGCCTCGACGAGATCCGGCTCGATGCGCGCCCGGCTCACCGGGTCGACGATCAGCACGAGCGCGGCCACGCGCCGGGAGCGATGGCCCGCGTCCCGGCTCGACACCGGCTTCACGTGCAGCGCCAACCTCGGCAGCGGCGCTTGTCGCTTCAACAGCATCGAGCCGCTCACGCCCTGTTCAAGCCGGTGCGGCAACGCTCCGGCCAGCAGCGCCTGGAGCCTTTCGTCGTCGTCCGGCCAGGTGGCGTGCAACTCTTCGTCCGCGTCGGACAGCCCGTCGTTTCGGCGAAGCAGCCCCCGCGCGCCGTCGTTGGTCTCCACGATCCGCCCGCGCCGATCGAGCTGGACGACTCCCGTGCGGGTGTTGGTGAGGAGTTCGGTGACCGACGCGCCGAGTGCGCCCGCATCCACCAGTGCGGAGCGCACCCGAACGTATTGGCGCAGGTGGGGAAGAACCCGCGCGACCATGTCGAGCCGGGAGGTGGCCCAGCCGCTCGAGTCGACCGGATTCCCCACTCCCCAGAGGATGCGTGAACCGCCGGGACCGTCCAGACGCACGTTCAGGCCGTTCTCGTACTCGAAACGCGGCGCCGCCTCGTTGTAGGCGATCGACGTCCTGCGCTCCTCTTCGTTGAACAGATTGGCAAAGTGAACGATTTTGCTGTCCGGGAGCTGCCTCCATCGCGGGAGGCTTTCGTCCACGGCGTAGTAGGTCCGAAGGTACTCTTCCAGCCATGGTGCGCGATCTTCCCCGCGAAGGTAGGTCTTTGCGAAGAAGAATTGAGTATCGTCCGAGGGGAACCCGTCCTCGAACGTCAGAAAGTTGCCCCTCGCCCCGCAGGCCTCCTCGATGAGCGCGGAGGCCTGCGGCCAGCGGGCGTCGTCGAGCATGGCCTCGTTGAGTGAGTCCACGATCCGCTCGAATGCATCGGGCTCGCGCATGTCACCCGCACGCTATCGATATCGTCGTTTCGATCGGCCCTGTCCGGTTCTGCTCCGATGCCGCCCCCGGCGCCCGTGCGGCCCTGCGGCGACGGTGCCACTCGTTGCGGATACGCAAGGGCTGCGGATATGGCTTGCGGCGCAACGTCGTTCACCCTTAACCCCAGTTGCGGTAGCCCAAGCGTAGTAGAAGGAATTGGTCGCGCAATCCTCCAATTGGGGGATGCCGCGCGCTCCTCACCGCTGCGGCACGCTGTCCCGCAACGCGACGATCCACCTGCGTTCCGGCCGTTGATAGCGGCGGAACAGTGCTCTACGCGGAGCGGCCAGACGGCCCTGAAAGGCCCGTCTGGCGGCTTCCGACGTCGAAGCGGTGCAGGGTATGCGCGCCCGGATTAGAACGGCGCTCGAAGGGCATACCTGCTCATAAGTTTTTTTGCCGATCTCCCTCAAACGGGGGACGCGAAAACTCGCCCGACTCGCCTAACCTGCTCGCGAAGTGGGAGGGAAACGCGGTCGGAGAGGAGGCGCGTCGTGCACCGCTACAGTCGCAGCGAGTCCGTTCCCTTCGATTCCTTCGGCGCGCGCGCGGGCGACGCGGCCCGGCCCGGCGCGCGGAGTCCTTCCGGGGCTGCGCGCGGACACTGCTCCGGGGCGGCGGTGCGCGCGCTGGCGCGCCGGGGCTTCTGCGCCGCAGCCGGAATTCTGCTGGCCTTCGCCGCGCTCTGCGCGGTGCCCATGCAGGCGCAGGCGCAGAGCACGGTCCTTGTATCCAATACCGGGCGAGCAGATAACGGCTCCCGCGATCCCGGCTCTAATGACTATGCCCAGCCCTTCCGAACGGGGAGCAATACCGATGGGTACACGCTCGACAGCATCGTGCTGGACTTCAACAGCGCGCCTTCCAGCAACAGATTGACCATCACGGTACGCGAGCACGACTCTGGCGACCCGAGCGGAACGGTGCTGTACACGCTGACGAACCCCGCATCGTTTTCGAGCGGGCTGAACGAATTCTCCGCGCCGTCGGATGCCTCCCTCGACGCAAACACCACCTATTGGGTGGTGGCGAGCTACTTCTTCAGCACCGGAGGCCCGACTTGGTGGAGAACGTTGCTGAGCACCGGCATCGACCCGGGCAACGCGGCCGGTTGGCGCATTAACCAGAGATACAAGCAAGCTAACAGGGGCACCTCGTCTTGGTCGGCAGGAGGAGGAGCGCGCGCGTTCCAGATGCAGGTCAAGGGCACGGCCAAAACATCCGTCACAGCGACGCTCGGATCGCCCGAGTTCTACGTCCAGGAGCACGCGGACTACTACGCGGACCTGACCTACAGGTTCGACCTCACGCTTACCGAGGCGGTGAGCACCCCGCACCACGAGATGCGCGATCACGCCTTCGAGGTGACGAACGGACGGATGGTCAAGGCGAAGCGCATCGGCGGAGACAGCGCCCACTGGCGCATGACGGTGCTTCCCATCGAGACTCTGGAGCCCGTCACCGTCCGGCTGCGGGGCAACCGGCCCTGCAGTGCGCGGGGCGCGCTGTGCACCGGGGGCGGGGCCCGGATCACCAATTCGCCGGAGCTGACCCTGCACTACGAAACCCTCACGATGAACACCGACATCCTGCCGAGCGTCTCGATCGAGAACACGACGGCGCGGGAGAACGACGCGTATCTGGCCTTCGACGTGCGCCTGTCGAAGCCGGCGAAACAGACCATCGCGGTCGACTTCGAGACCGTGTCCGGCGGCACCGCCACCGAGGGCGCGGACTACTGGAGGTCACGCCACAGAATCCTCTTCCGGCCGGGGGAGCGCGAGAAGCCGGCCGCCGTCGAGCTGATCGCGGACACCGTGAGCGACGACGGCGAGACGGTGATGGGCGAAATCAGCAACGCGCGGGTCATCGCGGCAGCGGGGCCCGAGTTCGGCGGCGTGACGATCACGAACGCCCAGGCGACGGGCACCATCAACGCGGCCGCGACCACGACGACCGCGGTGCCGGACGTGGACATCCGGATCCTCGATACCACCGGGAACGAGGGCGACGGCGGGATGGACTTCCCGGTGCGGCTCTCGCGGGGGCTGTCCGACTACGTCTGCTACGACTTCGAGACCCTGACCACGGGCACGGCGGACCTGGGGGATGACTACCTCGCGCGCCCGAAGTCGACGCAGTGGATGTGGCCCAGGGCCACCGAGCAGGAACAGTTCGTGTGGATGGTGGACGACAACATCGACGACAACGGCGAGACGGTGAAGGTGAAGATCAGCAACGCGCGGCTGTGCAACGACGCGTCTCGGACGATCGCCATCGCCAGAGGGGAGGCGACGGGGACCATCTACAACTCCGACCCGATGCCGCAGGAATGGATCGCGCGGTTCGGGCGCACGGTGGCGGACCAGGTGGTCGATGCGGTGGAGGGGCGGCTGCACACGGCGCCCTCGGCCGGGGTGGAGATCGGCGTGGGCGGTCAGCGCATCGGCGTTGCGTCGCCTGCGGCGGGATCGCGCTCCGGCGAGAATTCCTCCGGGGTTGAGATTCCCGGCTCCGGCGCGGCTTCGGCTTCGCCGTTCGGCGGCGCGGCCGAGGCCGAAGAGGCGGCGCGGCTCGTGGCGATGGCGGAGTGGCTGAACGGGGAGACGCCGGAAAAGGACGCGTCGCACCCCGGGTCCTGGTCGATGACCCCGCGCGAGCTGTTGCTGGGCTCATCCTTCTCGCTGGCGGCGGAGACGGACGGCAGCGGCTTTGCCGGGCTCTGGGGCCGGATGGCGCAGGCGCGCTACGCGGGCCGCGAGGGAACGCTCAGCCTGGACGGCGACGTGACCACGGCGCTTCTCGGCGCGGACTACGCCTGGGACCGTTGGACGACGGGCCTGGTGCTCTCGCACAGCACCGGCGAGGGCGGCTACCGGGGCGGGAGTTCCGGCGAGATCGAGGCTGGTGTGACGGCGGTGACGCCCTGGGCGGGCTACGCGCTGACGGAGCATCTATCGGTGTGGGGCGCGGCGGGCTACGGCTCGGGCGAGCTGACGCTGACGCAGGCGGACGGGACGGCGCTGAAGACCGATCTCGGGATGACGCTGGCGGCGGCCGGCGCGCGCGGCACGCTGGTCGGCGGCGACGGTCCTGGCCTCGATGCGGTGGCGGATGCGCGCTGGGTGCGGACGACGACGGCGCGGGTATCGTCGTCGGCCGGCAACCTGACCGCGGCGCAGGCGTCGGTGACCCGGCTGCGGCTTGGCCTGGAGGGCTCGTGGCCGCTGGCGCTCGGCGACGGGGCGACGATGACGCCTCGCCTGGGGCTCGGGGTGCGCCAAGACGGCGGCGATGCGGAGACTGGCCATGGCGTGGATATCAGCGGCGGCGTCGAGCTGGCGTCGCCGGCGCAGGGCCTGACCGTCTCGCTGGACGGAAGGGGCATGCTGACCCACGAGGCGGCGGACCTGAGGGACCGCGGGATCGCCGGAACGCTCGCCTGGAATCCGCCGCCCTCGAACGGCCGGGGTCCGATGCTGACGCTGAGCCAGACGTTCGGGACGGGCGGATCGGGCGGCAGGGACGCGCTGCTCGCGCGCGACACGCTGGCGGCGCTCGCGGCCAACGACGACGACGACGATCTGCGGCGGCGCCGCCTGGAGGCGCGGTTCGGCTACGGGTCGGCGATGTTCGGCAACCGGTTCACCGGCACGCCGGAGATCGGCCTCGGCCTGTCGGAGGCGAGCCGCGATTACAGCCTGGGCTGGCGGCTGACCCGCGCCGGAGCCGGGCCGGGGTCGCTGGAGTTCTTGCTGGAGGCGCACCGGCGCGAAAGCGCCAACGGCACTGCCCTTCCCGAGCACGGGATCGGGTTCAGACTGACGGCGGGGTTCTGAGGCGGCGGGGCCGGGTCGGGCTGGATGTCGGGTATCCGACCGAGCTTCCACGGTTTCGCGGGAGAGTAAAGTTAGGCGAGTCGGACGAGTTTGTGCGTCCTCCGTTTGGAGGAGATCGGCAAATAAAGTTGTAGGCAGGCCGGTCCGTAGCAATGCCCACCCCGTTCGGCACTGGAAACGACCGCTCCGTCTACTCGATGGCCGCCGCCGACTACGACGGCGACGGCTGGGTGGACATCCTCATCGCCAACCACGGCGCCGCGCCCACGGTCTATCGCAACGTCTTCGAGAACGGGCATCATTGGCTCGCGATCGATCTCGCCGGCCAGCACGCCAACCCGAACGCCGTCGGCGCGCGGGTCACGGTGCGGACGGCCTCGGGCGATCAGGTGCAGGAGGTGCGGCTCGGGACCGCTTATCTCTCTCAGTCGCCGGCAACACCGCACTTCGGAATGGAACGAACGAGCCATTTAATCCGGGACTTTCACTCATCCGGATCGCAAAAGTTTCGGATCATTCGCTCCAATATTCACCCATGTTTCGGCGCGAACGCTCCGCATTTTCCACGTTCTCCGCAACCGAGCGTTCGTCGCGCGCCGCGATCATACCGACCAGCAGTTCCACGAGGGCAGTGGCGCCGACATGGGACGGGAAAATGTTCGGGCTGTGGACCGAGATGAGCAGGATGTCGTCCGCGCTCGCGGCCAAGGGCGACGTGCGCCGGTCGGTGACGCCGATGACCCGCACACCCGCCTCCCGAGCGTGCCGGGCGACCTTGATGGATTCGGCCGCACAAGGCTCGACGGCGATGCAGACGACGACATCGCCGGGCGCCAAGGCGCCTAACAGTTGAAAGTACTCGGCGCTATTGGGCACCAGTAGGTGCCAGTTGTGAAACCCTGTGGCCGCCACATGGTGGAGGTAGTTGGCGGATGACTCGGATGTGAGCATCCCGATCACTAGCACGCTACGCGCGTCCGCCAACGCCTGCACCGACCGCTCCAGGGCAGCGCGATCAATGTGGTCGAACAAGGTATGGATATTGGTCAGCGCCGCCTGTTGAAAGGCATTGAGATCGTGGTCGAATTTGTCTTCGCGGGCGATCACATGTACTTGGCCGCCCTGAAGGGAATAACCCGTCGCTTGGTCGTTGATACTATCGCGGAAGAGCGCGCGAAACTCTTCGTAAGTTCGGAAGCCAACCTCCTTGGCGAGCCGGTTCATGGTGCTTGGAGGCACCCCTGCCCTCGCCGCCAACCGGCGCATGGAGAACGTGGCAACCTCGCTCGGATGCTCCATGATATAGGCGGCAGACTTCTTGAGCTGACGACTGAGCCTGGGATAAGCCCGTGTCAGGATGTCGATTCCTTCGCCGAATTCCACGCGCATCGCTATCTCCAAACGACCGTGTCAGCGATCCGCATGGAACTCCACCACTGGTGCCCCAACATCGCCAACCAACCAGCGCGTCTCCTCCACAGCGACTGCCGGACATCGATCTTGCGCATCCGTCCCGTCGTTGATTCTTCGAGCGCGCATACCATTCTGTTCGATCAAGCGCATAAGCCTTGTTCCGAGAGTCTCTAATTCGGTATATTTGTCAATATAAATCGGAGTATTTTGAAAAAATAATATCATAATTACTGAAACACATGAATTTGTTCGTGAGAGAAGGCGAAAACTAAAACGCGTGATGCACGGGCATAAGTTCGAAAGTTTGAATGGACCGGTAATCGTCGCGCTGCCACGGTAGACCGCGCCGAACCAAGTTCCGGCGGGGCGCTCCACGACCGGAACGCGCTTCCGTTCGGGTCCCTTTCACGCCGGCCGTCGCGATAGCCGGGGCGGGCGAGGGAGTGCTATAACGGCGCGCCCTCGATCCTCGCGCGGCGGGACGGCCCCATGAACCTCCACGAATATCAGGCCAAGCAGGTGCTGGCAGGGTTCGGCGTGCCGGTGCCGCGCGGCGTGCCGGTGCTTGCGCCAGACGGAATCGAGGCCGCCGTAGACGAGCTCGGCGGTCCGGTCTGGGTGGTCAAGGCGCAGATTCACGCCGGCGGGCGCGGCAAGGCGGGCGGGGTCAAGGTGTGCAAGGACCGCGACGAGGCGATTACGGCGGCCCGCGCCATGTTCGGCAAGGTGCTCGTCACCCATCAGACCGGACCGGCGGGGCGCGAGGTGCGCCGGGTCTACCTGGAGGACGGCGCCGATATCGCCCACGAGTACTATCTGGGCGCCGTGGTAGACCGCGAGAGCGGGCGCGTCGCGCTGATCGCCTCAGCTGAGGGCGGCGTCGAGATCGAGACAGTCGCCGCCGAGAACCCGCAGGCCATCGTGGCCGTGCCGGTCGATCCCGCGAGCGGCTTCCAGCCCCACCACGCACGCAGCCTCGCCTTCGGTCTCGGGCTCTCCGGCGAGGCGGCGAAGGCGGCGGGCAGGCTGGCACGCGCGGTATACGACGCGGTGCTCGGCACCGATGCCAGCCTGGTCGAGATCAACCCCCTGATTGAGACGAGCGAAGGCGCGCTCATCGTTCTCGATGCCAAGGTGAGCATCGACGACAACGCTCTCTATCGGCAGCGGGAGATCGCCGCACTGCGCGATCCGGACGAGGAAGACCCGGCGGAGCGCGCCGCCGGCGAGCACGAGCTGAGCTACGTCAAGCTCGACGGCAACATCGGCTGCATGGTGAACGGCGCGGGCCTCGCCATGGCGACGATGGACATCATCAAGCTGCATGGCGCCGAGCCCGCCAACTTCCTCGATGTCGGCGGCGGCGCCACCCGCGAGCGGGTCACCGAGGCCTTCAAGATCATTCTCTCCGACCCCAACGTGCGCGGCATTCTGGTCAACATCTTCGGCGGCATCATGCGCTGCGACGTCATCGCCGAGGGCATCGTCGCGGCTGCGCGCGAGGTTTCGCTGGAGCTCCCCCTTGTGGTCCGGCTCGAAGGCACCAATGTGGAAAAAGGCAAGGCGATCCTGGATGGCGCGGGGATCGACCTGATCGCGGCCGACGACCTCGGCGATGCGGCGGCAAAGGTGGTCCAGGCAATAGGGCGAGCGGGCTGATGGCGGTCCTCGTCGATCGCGACACACGGGTGATCTGCCAGGGCCTCACCGGCGCCCAGGGCACCTTCCACTCGGAGCAGGCGATCGCCTACGGCACGCGCATGGTGGGCGGCGTCACCCCCGGCAAGGGCGGTAGCACCCACCTCGACCTGCCGGTGTTCGACACCGTGGCCGAGGCCCGTGCCGCCACCGGCGCCGATGCCTCGGTCATCTACGTGCCGGCACCCTTCGCAGCCGACGCGATCCTGGAGGCCATCGACGCCGGCATCGGCCTCGTGGTCTGCATCACCGAGGGCATCCCGGTGCTCGACATGGTGCGGGTCAAGCGCGCGCTCGCCGGCTCGCAGACCCGGCTCATCGGCCCCAACTGCCCCGGCGTCATCACGCCGGACGAATGCAAGATCGGCATCATGCCGGGCCACATCCACCGGCGCGGCCGGGTCGGCATCGTCTCGCGCTCGGGCACGCTGACTTACGAGGCTGTGGGGCAGACCACCGCCGCAGGACTGGGGCAATCGACCTGCATCGGCATCGGCGGCGATCCAGTCGCCGGCACTGACTTCATCGACTGCCTCGCCCTCTTCGCACGCGACGACGAGACCGAAGCCATCGTCATGATCGGCGAGATCGGCGGCAGCGCGGAGGAGAAGGCCGCCGACTTCGTGCGTGCGGAGAGGCTTGCCAAGCCCATCGTCGGCTTTATCGCCGGCCTCACGGCGCCGCCCGGCCGGCGCATGGGCCACGCCGGCGCCATCATCTCGGGCGGCAAGGGCGGAGCCCAGGACAAGATCGAGGCCATGCGGAGCGCCGGCATCACGGTGACGGAGTCGCCAGCGGCCATCGGCACCACGGTGCTCGACGTGCTGAACGGCCGCCGCCGCGCGGGGCACGCGGCATGAGCGACGGTCTCGACGGCGCCTCCTCTTTTCTCGGCGGCGCCGACCCCGCCGTCATCGAGCAGCTTCACGCTCAGTACCTGCGCGACCCCGCCTCCGTCGACCCGAGCTGGCGGCGCATATTCGAGGGCGAAGACGCGGGGACGATAAGCCGGCCCGTGGAGACGCGGGAGGAAAGCGACCAAGCCCTCGGGCTGCCGGAGCCCCGCCCCCCCGTCGCCCCGCCCGCGGCAAGCGGCGATACCGACGGCCCGGTCCAGGCTGAGACCATCGATTCCATCCGCGCGCTCATGATGATCCGGGCCTACAGGGTGCGCGGCCATCTCATCGCCTCTCTCGACCCCCTCGGCCTTGAGGGCGAGCGGCACCACCCTGAGCTCGACCCCAGGAGCTACGGCTTCTCGGAGACGGACTACGACCGCCCCATCTATGTCGACGGCGTGCTCGGCCTGAAGCACGCGACGCTGCGCGAGGTGCTGGCGATCCTCAAGCAGACCTACTGCGCGCGCATCGGCGTCGAGTTCATGCACATCCAATACCCCGACCGGAAGGCCTGGGTGCAGCGGATGATGGAGGGCGAGCGCAACCGGCAGTCGCTGTCGCGCGGCGAGAAGACGGAGATCCTGCGCCACCTGCACGAGGCAGAGGGCTTCGAGCGCTTCCTCGATGTGAAGTACGCCGGCGCCAAGCGCTTCTCGCTGGAAGGATCGGAGAGCGTCATCCCCGCGCTGGAGGCCGTGATCGCACAAGCCGCGCGGCAGGGCGTGGAGGAGATCGTCATCGGCATGGCCCATCGCGGGCGGCTCAACGTGCTGACCAGCATCATGGGCAAGTCCTATGCCGCGGTCTTCTCCGAGTTCCAGGGTGGCGTGACCGCGGCGGGCGACGTCCAGGGCTCCGGCGACGTCAAGTATCACCTGGGCGCCTCGGCCGACCGTGTGCTCGAAGACGGCCATTCACTCCACATCTCGCTCACCCCCAACCCCTCGCACCTGGAGGCGGTCAACCCGGTGGTGCTGGGCAAGGTGCGCGCCAAGCAGGCGATGCGCGGCGACAAGGCCCGCGAGCGGGTCATGGGCCTCCTGATCCACGGGGACGCCGCGCTCGCCGGCCAGGGGACCTGCTCTGAGGTCTTCGAGCTCTCGCAGCTGCGCGGCTACCGCACCGGCGGCACGGTCCACATCGTCATCAACAACCAGATCGGCTTCACCACGAGCCCGGCCCAGGCGCGCACCTCGCCCTATCCGTCGGAGGTGGCGAAGATCATCCAGGCGCCGATCTTCCATGTGAACGGCGACGACCCGGAGGCGGTCGTGCGCGTCTGCCAGATCGCGGCCGACTACCGCCAGCACTTCAAGGCGGATGTGGTGGTGGACATCTTCTGCTACCGCCGCCACGGCCACAACGAGGGCGACGAGCCGGCGTTTACGCAGCCCGCGATGTATCGCGCGATCGGCGAGCGGTCCACGACGCGGCAGATCTATACCGAGCGCCTGGTGGCCGAGGGCGTGCTCACGGTGGACGGCGCCGAGAGCATGATGGAGACCTTCCGCGCCAAGCTGGAAACCGAGCTCGAAGCCTCCAAGAGCTATCGCCCCAACAAGGCGGACTGGCTCGAAGGTGATTGGGCGGAGATCGAGGCGGCGCCCCGCGACGAGCGGCCGGGAGATACCGCGGTGGCGACCGAGGTGCTGGCCGAGATCGGCCGGGCAATCACGCGCGTGCCGGCGGATTTCGCCGTGCACCCCCGCATCCGCCGCCAGCTGGAGCAGAAGCGTCAGGCGCTGGACGCAGGCGGCTCGATCGACTGGGCCACGGCGGAGGCGCTGGCCTTCGGCTCGCTGCTGCTGGAGGGCAAGCCGATCCGGCTCTCGGGCCAGGACTGCTCGCGCGGCACCTTCTCCCAGCGCCATGCGGGCCTGATCGATCAGGAGAACGAGAGCCGCTACATCCCGCTCAACAACATCAGACCGGACCAGGCCCGGATCAAGCTCGCAGACAGTCTCCTCTCCGAGGCCGGCGTGCTCGGCTTCGAGTACGGTCATTCCATTGCGGATCCGAACGCGCTCGCGATCTGGGAGGCCCAGTTCGGCGATTTCGCCAACGGCGCCCAGGTGATCATCGACCAGTTCGTCGCCGCCGGCGAAGCCAAGTGGCTGCGCATGTCGGGCCTGGTCATGTTGCTGCCGCACGGCTTCGAGGGGCAGGGGCCGGAGCACAGCTCGGCGCGGCTGGAGCGTTACCTGCAGCTCCATGCCGACGGCAACATCCAGGTCGTGAACTGCTCGACGCCCGCGTCCTACTTCCACGTGCTGCGCCGCCAGCTCCGGCGCAGCTTCCGCAAGCCGCTGATCGTGATGTCGCCCAAGTCGCTGCTGCGCCACAAGCGCTGCGTGTCCCCGCTGGAGGAGCTGAGCGGCGGCACCCGCTTCCACCGCGTGATCGGCGAGACGGACCCCGCCATCACGCCCGAGCGCGCGCGCCGGGTCGTCTTCTGCTCCGGCAAGGTCTACTACGACCTGCTGGCGGCGCGGGAGGAGCGCGGCATCGACGACGTGGCGCTGCTCAGGCTGGAGCAGATCGCACCCTTCCCCAGCCGGAGCCTCATGGTGGAAATCGCGAAGTACGGCGAGGCCGAAGTGGTCTGGTGCCAGGAGGAGCCCGAGAACATGGGCGCCTGGACTTTCGTGGCGCCCCGCATCGAGCAGGTGCTGACCGAGCTCGACGGTGCGGCGCGGCGGCCTCGCTACGTCGGGCGCGCAGCCGCCGCTTCGCCCGCTACCGGCTTCCTCGTCCTCCATCAGCGCGAGCAGCGGGCTTTGATCGACGACGCACTCGGCGTCGAGGCCGGGTCGTGACCGTGGACATCACCGTCCCCGTTCTCGGCGAATCGGTCACCGAGGCGACCGTCATGCGCTGGCACAAGGCGCCGGGCGAGGCGGTGGCGCTCGACGAGACCCTGGTGGAGCTGGAGACCGACAAGATCGCCGTCGAGGTCACGGCCGAGGCCGCCGGCACCCTCGCGGAGATCGTCGCCGGCGAAGGCGCGGACGTGGAGGTGGGCGCGCTGCTCGGCCGCCTGGAGGCCGGTGAGGCGGCTGCCGTGGCCACAGATGAAAGCGCCGCCGAGCCCGCGTCACCCGCCGCGCGCGAGACGGTGCCCGCTCGCGCGACCGCACGCGTGCCGCCGCCCTCACCTGCCGTGCGTCACCTGCTTGAAGAGCACGGCCTCGATCCGACGCAGATCGAGGGGACCGGCAAGGGCGGACGCCTGCTGAAGAGCGACGTGCTCGCCGCCGTGGTGGCGCGCGCCGCCTCGGCCGCGGCACCGGCGCCCGAGCCGCCGTCTGAACCCGCCGAACCCGAAGCGCCGACGCCTGCCGCTCCCGTGGCGGAGCCCGCTCCGGCACAGCCGTCAGCGGCCCCAGCACCCGCTGAACGCCGGCATGAGGAACGCGTGCCGATGAGCCGCCTACGCCGCCGCGCCGCCGAGCGGCTAAAGCGCGCGCAAGAGACGGCGGCGATGCTCACCACTTTCAACGAAGTCGACATGAGCGCCGTCAATGCGCTGCGCGCGGCCCACGGCGAGGCGTTCGAGCGGAAGCACGGTGTCCGCCTCGGCCTCATGTCCTTCTTCGTCAAGGCATCCGTCGCCGCGCTGGTCGAATACCCGGCGGTCAACGCGCAGATCGAGGGCGACGACATCGTCTACAAGCACTATCACGACATCGGCGTCGCGGTGAGCGCCCCCCAGGGCCTGGTGGTGCCGGTGCTGAGCGACGCCCTGCAGATGAGCTTCGCGGAGGTCGAGCAGGCGATCCGCGCCTTTGCCGCCAAGGCCCGCAACGGCAAGCTCGCGCTGGACGATCTCTTGGGCGGCACCTTCACCATCTCCAACGGCGGCGTCTTCGGCTCGCTCATGTCGACGCCGATCATCAACCCGCCGCAGTCCGCGATCCTCGGCAT
This sequence comes from Alphaproteobacteria bacterium, assembly GCA_965220745.1. GTDB lineage: Bacteria > Pseudomonadota > Alphaproteobacteria > UBA828 > UBA828 > WTGU01. The sequence continues at coordinate 748,524 of CBDCQT010000010.1, forward strand.
GCACAAGGTGGAGGAGCGCCCGGTCGCCGTCGCCGGCGCGGTGGAGATCCGCCCCATGATGTACCTTGCGCTGAGCTACGATCACCGCATCATCGACGGCCGCGAGGCGGTGAGCTTCCTGGTCCGCATCAAGGAATGCATCGAGGACCCTCAGCGCCTCCTGCTCGATCTCTAGTCCCCATGTCCGGCCGGAGCCGTCATGAGTGAACACGATTTCGACGTCCTGGTGATCGGCGCAGGCCCCGGCGGCTACGTCGCCGCCATCCGTGCGGCCCAGCTCGGGCTGCGCACGGCCTGCGTCGAGCGCACGCCGACCCTCGGCGGCACCTGCCTCAACGTCGGCTGCATCCCGTCCAAGGCGCTGCTGCACACCTCGGAGGAATACGCGCACGCCAAGTCCAAGCTCGCACGCCACGGCATCAAGGTGTCGGGCGTCGAGCTCGACCTCGATGCCATGATGGCGCACAAGGACAAGGTGGTGGGCGCCCTCACCAAGGGCGTCGCCGGCCTGCTGGAGAACAACGACGTGACCCACCTGCAGGGTCACGCCCGCCTCACCGGCCCCGGCACGGTCGAGATCGAAGGCCCGGAGCCGCGCACCGTCACGGCCGGCGCAGTGGTGATCGCGACCGGCAGCGTCTCCGCCCCGCTTCCTGGCGTGGACGTAGACGAGGAGCGCATCGTCACCTCCACCGGCGCGCTGGCGTTGCCGGAGGTGCCGGCGCGCATGGCCGTGATCGGCGCGGGCTACATCGGCCTCGAAATGGGCTCGGTCTGGAGCCGGCTCGGCGCCAAGGTCACGGTGATCGAGTTCCTCGACCGCGTGCTGCCGGGCATGGACGGTGAGGTCGCGACCCAGCTTCACCGCCTGCTCAGGCGCCAGAAGATCGCCTTCAAGCTCGGCACCAAGGTCACCGGCGCCGAGCGCACCAACGAGGGTGTCAGGCTCAGCATGGAGCCGGTCGCGGGCGGAGACAGCGCAACTCTCGACGTGGACGTGGTGCTGGTGGCGGTCGGCCGCCGGCCCAACACCGAGGGCCTGGGCCTGAACGACGTCGGCATCGCGCTGGACGGCCAGGGCCGCATCGAGGTGGGCGAGCGCTTCGAGACCGCCGTGCCCGGCGTCTACGCCATCGGCGACGTGATCGCGGGCCCGATGCTGGCACACAAGGCCGAAGAGGAGGGCATCGCGGTCGCCGAGATCATCGCGGGCGGCAGCGGGCACGTGAACCACGCGACCATCCCCGGCGTTGTTTACACCGCGCCCGAGGTCGCCACGGTAGGCCAGACCGAGGAGGCGCTGGAGGAAGCCGATATCGAGTACACGGTGGGCCGCTTCCCCTTCGCCGCCAACGGGCGCGCGCGGGCGATGTCGGCCACCGACGGCTTCGTTAAGGTGCTGGCCGATGCCGAGACCGACCGCGTGCTCGGCGTCCACATCGTCGGCCACGACGCCGGCACGCTGATCGCCGAAGCGGTCACGATCATGGAGTTCGGCGGCTCGGCGGAGGACATCGCGCGCACCTGCCACGCTCACCCCTCGCTCAACGAGGCGGTGAAGGAGGCGGCGCTTGCGGTCGCCGGGCGAGCGATTCACGTATAGAGCGTTTCCGTTTCACACGGAAACACTCTAGAATTTTGTCGCTCACGGCAGCCGGTCTATGGCCGGCGCCTCCGCGAGGGCGCCGCATAAGCGGCGGGCCGCAGTCGCGGCCTGTCGCGAGTTCGTCACGAACGAACTCGCTCCGGGCGAGTTTTAGGGGAGCAGACTGAGACATGAATACCGGTCCACAGGTCGCGACCATGCGGCGCATCAGCGAGATGACGGAGACCAGCTTCAACGGCGTGGCCAAGCCCTACGTCCCGCCGCGCGAGCTCAGCATCTCCGACAAGCTCACCCTCCACCGGGACTGGGAAACCCAAATCGATCCCGTCACCTACGAGGTGATCCGCCACAACCTCTGGAACATCAATGAGGAGCACGGCGCCACGATCCAGCGCATCTCCGGCTCGCCGGTCGCGATCTACGCGCTCGACCTCAACCCCTCGATCCTCACCGAGGACGCCGAGTTCGTCTATTTCGGCCCCTACATGCAGTACATGTCGGGCGTCACCGACACGCAGGTGAAGTGGATCCTGGAGAACCGCAGCGACAACCCCGGCATCCGCGAGGGCGACATGTTCCTCGCCAACGACCCCTGGGTCGGCGCCGCACACCAGATGGACGTGATGGTGATTTGCCCGGTGTTCTGGGAGGGCGAGCTCTTCTGCTGGATCACCAACTGCCTGCATCAGTACGACATCGGCGGCATCACGCCGGGGAGCTTCTGTCCCGCCGCCGAGAGCGCCTTCGACGAAGGAATCCTGATTCCGCCGGTGAAGATCGTCGAGAACGACGTGGTCCGCCGCGATATCGAGGAGCTTTACCTGCGCTCCTCGCGCAAGCCCGAGATGGTGGCGCTCGATTTCCGCGCGCAGCTCGCCGGCAACATGAGCGCACGCGAGCGCTTGCTGCAGCTTGTCCGCCGCTACGGGCCGCGCACGGTCAAGGGCGTGATGAAGCGCATCATCGACAATGCCGAGACCGCCTTCCTCGCCAAGCTGGAGCGCTTGCCCGACGGCGCCTGGAGCGACCGCACCTACGTCGAGGCCTGCCGGCCGGGGGACCGGCGCACCCATCGGGTCCAGATCACCGTCACCAAGAAGGGCAACCGGCTGATCTTCGACAATGACGGCACCGCGCCGCAGGACGGCGCCATGAACGCCACCTACTCCGGCTGGCGCGGCTCCGTCATGGTGGCGATCAACGAGCTGCTCGCGTGGGACCAGTATTTCGCGGTAGGCGGCGCACTCAGGCACATCGACTTCGACCCGACGGCAGGCACGCTCAACTGCGCCGACTTCCCGGCCAGCGTCTCGACAGCGCCCACGCAGTCCATGGAGATATCGCTTTATCCCGCCTACAACGCGATCTCCAAGATGCTCTTCTCGGACGAAGAGCTGCGCGGCGACATCATGGGCATCGGCGGCACCAGCCAGTGGCCGGCCACGCTCTTCCGCGGCATCGACCAGTGGGGCGAGCGCTACGGCTACCTGTTGATCGACCCCATCGGCGGCTCCATCGGCGCCTTCGCCCATGCCGACGGCATCAACACCGGCGGCCAAGCGCGCACGCCGATCTGCCAGCTCCCCAACGTGGAGCACAACGAGCAGAACTTCCCGCTGCTCGTGCTCTACCGCAAGGAGCTGCCGGATTCCGGCGGCGCCGGCCGGTATCGCGGCGGGCTTTCCGCCGAGACCTGCTTCATCCCCCACAACACCGAGCGCATCACCCAGGACACGCTGTCCTCGGGCAACGCGACGCCCACCTCGACGGGGATGATGGGGGGCTTCCCGTCCACCACCAACGCCTACCAGTTTATCCGCGAGAGCGACATTCTGGAGCGCATGGCCGAGAGCCGCCTGATCGACGACTGTTCGCAGGTCTCAGGCCGGCCCGAGCATCTGGAGCTGCGGCAGGAGAACTTCGATCAGCACCCGGCGGATGTTTATGCGGTGCGCTGGTCCGGCGGCGGCGGCTTCGGCGATCCCATGCGGCGCGACCCGGCGAAGATCCAGCACGACCTGCTGCACCAGAACGTCACGCCGGAGGCGGCACGGGCGATCTTCGGCGCCGTGCTGAGCGAGGACGACACCACCGTCGATGTCGAGGCGACCGAACGCAACCGGGCCGCGATCAAGGCCGACCGCCTCGCACGCCTTACCAACGGCGCGACGCCGCAGCCTGAGCGCAACGGCGACCTGCGCCTGCGTGCGACCGATTCCCTCGACATACGCGAAGATGCTTCAGGCGCCTACTGGGCCTGCGGTGACTGCGGGGCGTCGCTCGGCCCGCTCGATGCCAACTACAAGGACGCCTGCCTGCAGGACGTGCGGCCGGTCTCGGAGTCGAACCCGCTGATCGGCGATCCTTCCCTTTTCGTGGACGATCCCGTCGAGTTCCGGCTGTTCTGCTGCCCCGGCTGCGGCGCGCAGATCGAGAACGAGATCGCCGTCGCCACCGACCCGATCCTGCGCGACATTTCCATCGCCATCCCGGCCGCGCACGATGGCTGACGCCGCGCCCTCCCACGCGCCCTCTAACGCCCACGCCGACCTGATGGCGCGGGATGCCGCGCGCGTCTACGGCTGGCGCTACCAGCCCGCAATCCAGTTCGATCGCGGCGAAGGCATCTGGCTCTACGACGTCGACGGCAAGCGCTACTACGACCTGACCGCCGGCATGATGTGCAACGTGCTGGGCCACTGCCACCCCGAGCTGGTGGAGGTCATGCGCGCGGAGGCCGGCAAGCTCTGGCACGAGAACTCCTGGTACTCGAACCCTCATCTCGTGCGCTTCGCCGAGCGTATCGGGAGCACCCTGCCCGACGGGCTGGAGGTGGTGAACTTCGCCGTCACCGGCTCGGAGGCGAACGAGGTCGCCATGCGCATGGCGCTCGCGGTCACCGGCAAGCACGACATCCTCTCGGTGATCCGGGGCCTTCACGGCGGCAGCCTCGCGGTCGAATCCGTGACCACCATCGGCGGCGCCCGGCGGCGTCATCTCGGGCCCCTGCTGGCGCCCGCCAACGCGCCCGCGATCTACGCGCCCTTCTGCTACCGCTGCCCGATCAACCTCGAGTACCCCGCCTGCGACGTGGCCTGCCTCACGCAATCGCGCGAGCTGATCGACCACGTGACCTCGGGCGATATCGCCGCAGTGCTGGCGGAGACCATGCTGGTCGCGGGCGGCATGGTGGTGCCGCCGCCGGAGTGGCTGCCCCGGCTCAAGCAGCTTTCCGAGGCCGAGGGCGCGTTGCTGGTTCTGGACGAAGCCCAGCTCGCGCCTGCGCGCACGGGCAAGCTCTGGGGCTTCCAGCACTACGACGTGACCCCCGACATCGTCACCTTCGCCAAGGGCATGAGCGCAGGGCTTGCGATCTGCGGCGCCGTCACCACGCGCGAGATCGCGGAGCAGGCGCGCGGCAAGGCGGGGCTCCCCTGGGCCGGCACCTACTCCGGCGACCCGCTGCCGGCGGCGGTCGCCGACAAGCAGTTGGAGATCGTGCTGCGCGACAGGCTGGACGAGCGCGCCGCCGCCATGGGCGATGTGCTTCGCGCCGCGCTGGAGCGTGTGCGCGATACCCACGCGGTGATCGGCGACGTGCGCGGCCAGGGGCTCTACCAGATGCTCGACATCGTGAGCGACAAGGAGAGCCGCACGCCCGACCCCGCCATGGCCGAGCGCATCCGCCTCAACGCGGCCCTCGGCGGCGTGATCGTGATCTGCGTGAAGAATTTCTTGCGCATCTGCCCACCGCTCACCGTGACCGAGGCCGAGATCGAAGCCTTCACCGAGCGCCTCGACCGCGCCGTCCGCCTCGCCCTCGACGGGCACCCGAAGGACGTGGATTTCCGCGCCTCCAGCTCCCTCGCCATGGGAGGCGTCGCCGCCCAATAGTCCGCGCGACACACACCCCGCGCGCGTTCCGCGCGACACAGACCATGACCAAGCCCGGAAAACCGGGCTAATCTCACCGGCAAGACCAACGGGTTGAGAGACTGCCGTCATGCGGCCGCTTCGGCCTGCAATAGGGTTGCTTTGCCTCTGTCTATGGCTCTGCCTCGCCGGCATGGCGGGGCCGCCGGCGCAGGCGGCCGACGACGACCTCGACGCGGCGCTCGACCGCGTTATCGCAGCACGCGGGCTCGAGCCCCTTGAGGCGCCGCGGCTTGTGATCACGCCCAAGTTTCGGCTCGGCCAGATGCTCTTCTTCGACCCCATCCTCAGCGGCACGCGGGACGCGGCCTGCGCCACCTGCCACCTGCCGGGGCGCGGCACGTCCGACGGCGTGGCGCTCTCCTTGGGCGTGCGCGCCACAGGCCTCGCGGAGCAGCGCCGCGCGCTCGACACCGAGCGGGTGCACCCGCGCAACACGATGGATATCTGGAATCGCGGCCACCCGAGCGTGCGCAACATGTTCTGGGACGGGCGCGTGAGCGAGATCGAGGCGCCGGTGAGCCGCTTCCAGACCCCGATGATGGATTACCTGCCGGATGGGATCGAGAGCGTGCTGGCGGCGCAGGCGCTCTTCCCGCTCGCCGGCGAGGAGGAGATGCTGGGCTTGCCGCACGACCGCTCGGCGCCCGACCTTCCCGGCGGCCACGGCGACAAGCCCAACGAGATCGCCCAGGCCGCGGCCGGCTACGACGAGTTCGAGCCGCAGCGCTTCGTCGCAGTCCACGACGCGCTGATGCGCCGGCTCCTCGGCCAGGCCGGTACGCCGCTCACCGACTGGCAGATCGCCTACCGCCGGCTCATCGTCCAGGCATTTCCCGACACGCTGCTCGGCGCCGTCACCATGGGCGACCTCGCCAATGCCCTCGGCCACTTCCAGGAACTGGCCTTCGTCACGCACGAAACGCCGTGGGACCGCTATGTCGCGGGCGACAAGGACGCGCTCGACGCCGCGGCGAAGCGGGGCGCGCTGCTCTTCTACGGCAAGGGCCGCTGCGTCGCCTGCCACAGCGGCCCGCTCTTGAGCGACTTCCAGTTCCACTCCCTCGCCGTGCCCCAGATCGGCCCAGGTATCGACGAAAGCGGCGACGACCGCGGGCGCTTCGAGGCAACGCGAATCCCCCGGAACCTGTACCAGTTCCGCACACCGCCGCTCCGCAACGTCACGCTCACCGCGCCCTATTTCCACAGCGGGGCCGTCAAGAGCCTGGCCGACGCCATCGCTCTCCATCTCGCCCCGCCCGCTGCGTCACCGAACGAGTCCGAGGCCGACGCGCTGCGACGTGCGAGCTTTTCACCCATGCTCAGGCGCGGCATCGCGCTCAGCGAAGAGGAGCGCGCGAGCCTCCTCGCCTTCCTTGAGAGCCTGGAGGACGCCCAAGCCGATAGCCGGGCCCTAATTGTCCCCGAGAGCGTACCGAGCGGCCTGCCCGTGCCAGCGCTGGACGCCGATGGCTGACCGGCGTACCGCCCCTTGTAACCGGTTACATAGGATATATGTTACCCTTCCACCGGATGAATCGATACAGTCGCGCCCGGCGTTGAACGGAACAGGCCGACCGGGGGAATAACGTGTTCACCAGTAATCCCTTTGCCGTGCTTTCGGAATCCATACCGCCCTCCGCGATACAGGCCTACGTGGGCGTCATGATTGCGCTGGTCGTGGTCGGCACCCTGTTCGACGTCTGGCACAAGGGGAGCGCCGCTTATTTCTTCGCAAGTTGGCGGAACTCACGGGGCAAGGGCACGCAGAATGTCGGCGGCGGGAAAATACTGTCGCTCGCGATCCAGACCGCTCTGGTGGAGGTCCTAACCTCTGCGGAATTCGGCTTAGGCCGCCGCCGGGTTGCCCACCTGCTGACCATGTACGGCTTCCTGCTCTACGTCGTGACCACCGTCGTCATGGTCTTCTGCCCCGCCGCGGCGACGCCCGCCGTCCTGCCCCAGCTCTGGATCGCAGGCGCTTTGCTTGTCTGCCTCGGGGGCTACTGGTTCTGGTTCTTCATCCGGGTCGACGTGTCGGCCGAGGGCCATACGCCCTTCCGCATCATGCGCGCCGACCTGTTCGTCCTCTCGCTTCTCGCCACCACGTCGCTGGGGCTGATCTGGGCCGCGCTGCAGTCGGTCGAGAGCTGGGGGACGTACATCGTTCTCGTCCTCTACCTCATCGCCACGACGGTGCTGTTCGGCTCCGTTCCGTGGTCAAAGTTCTCGCACATGTTCTTCAAGCCGGCGGCGGCCTTCGAGAAGCGGGTCTCGGAGGCGGCCGGTTCGCGGAGCAACCTGCCGGCCCCCGCCGACGAGCCCGAAACGCTCGGCATTGCCCGCGAGCGCCCCCGCCACTACTGATCGGCCCTCCACCGGTCTTCGATAGAGGAGAGTACCGAACCCCATGCCGACCTTCGTCTACATGACCCGGTGCGACGGCTGCGGCTACTGCGTCGACATCTGCCCGTCCGACATCATGCACATCGATAAGACCTACCGGCGCGCCTACAACATCGAGCCCAACATGTGCTGGGAGTGCTACTCCTGCGTGAAGGCGTGCCCGCAGCATGCCATCGACTGCCGCGGCTATGCCGACTTCGCGCCCATGGGTCACAGCGTCCGGGCGCTGAGGGAAGAGGCGAAGGGCACCATCTCCTGGAAGATCAAGTTCCGGGACGGTGAGGAAAAGGACTTCGTTTCTCCCATCCGGACCACGCCTTGGGGCTCGATCAAGCCGCCGGCCGACTACGAGGCGCCCACCGCCGAGGCGATGAAATCCCAGGAGCTGGCGCATGAGCCGGACGCGCTCAACATCGAGGCGCTGCCCGCGATGGCGCCGGAGCGCTTCAAGCAGGGACTCCTCTAGTGGGCCTGTTCTCACGCCGCAAGACGGTCTTCGTCGACGCGGACATCCTCGTCATCGGCGGCGGCATGGCCGGCTGCGGGGCGACCTACGAAGCCGGCTACTGGGGACGCGACCTGAAGGTGGTCTGCGTCGAGAAGGCGAACATCGAGCGCAGCGGCGCGGTGGCCCAGGGCCTCTACGCGATCAACTGCTACATGGGCATGCAGTGGGACGAGAATCAACCCGAAGACCACGTGCGCTACGCCCGGAACGACCTCATGGGCCTGGTGCGGGAGGACCTGGGCTACGACATCGCGCGCCACGTCGATTCCACAGTGCACAAGTTCGAGGAGTGGGGCCTTCCCATCATGCGGGACCCGGAGACCGGGCGTTATCAGCGCGAGGGCAAGTGGCAGATCATGATCCACGGCGAGAGCTACAAGCCCATCGTCGCGGAGGCCGCGCGCAAGGCCGCCACCGAAGTCTACAACCGGATCATGGTGACCCACCTGCTGACGGACCGGACGAAGCCCAACCGCGTCGCCGGCGCGGTCGGGTTCAACGTCCGCAGCGGGGAATTCTATGTCTTCCGCGCGAAGGCCGTCATCGTCTCCGCCGGCGGCGCGTCGCACATCTTCAAGCCGCGCGCGGTGGGCGAAGGCATGGGGCGCACCTGGTACGCGCCCTGGAGCAGCGCATCGGCCTACGCGCTGCCGATCCTCGTCGGCGCCAAGATGACCCAGATGGAGAACCGCATCGTCCTCACCCGCTTCAAGGACGGCTACGGCCCGGTCGGCGCCTACTTCCTCCATCTCAAGACCTACACCGAGAACGCCTACGGGGAGGAGTACGAGTCCAAGTGGTACGACCAGACCAAGGCGCTGGTCGGCGACTACATCGACATGCACCCGGTGCCCACCTGCCTGCGCAACCACGCCTTCCTGGAAGAGGTCAAGGCCGGCCGGGGGCCGATCCGCATGGTGACGAAGGAGGCCTTCGCCGATCCCCACAAGGAGCAGGTCGGCTGGGAGAATTTCCTCGGTATGACGATCGGGCAGGCGGTGGTCTGGGCCTCCCAGAACATCGATCCCAAGCACACCAATCCGGAGCTGACCACGTCGGAACCTTACGTCATGGGCTCGCACGCCACATGCTCAGGCGCCTGGGCGAGCGGCCCGGAGGACTGCGCGCCGACCGACTACCAGTGGGGCTACAACCGGATGATGACCGTCGACGGGCTGTTCGGCGCCGGCGACACCATCGGCGGCTCCGCCCACAAGTTCTCGTCCGGGTCCTACACGGAGGGCCGGATCGCCGGCAAAGCGGCGGTCAACTACGTCAACGACCTGAAGGGCGAGCAGCCGCAAGTCAGCGAGAAAGAGTACGAGGACCTCAAGACGGTCATCTTCCAGCCCCTGGAGACCTACCGGGTCAATCGCAACGAGATCGTCGCGGGCACGGTCTCGCCGAGCTACATCCTGCCGATTCACGGCCTTCAGCGCCTCGAGAAGATCATGGACGAGTACGTCGGCGGCATCAGCGCCGCCTACACGACGAACGAGCCCATGCTCACGCGCGGGCTGGAGCTGCTGGGCATGCTCAAGGAGGACCTCGACCACCTCGGGGCCGAGGACCTGCACCAGCTACAGCGGGCGTGGGAGCTGCACCACCGGGTGCTCGCCTCGGAGGCCGTGACCCATCACACGATGTACAGGACCGAGACGCGGTGGCCCGGATACTACTATCGGGGCGATCATCCGAAGCTGGATGACGCCGACTGGCACTGCTTCACCCTGTCTCGCTACGATCGTGACTCCGGCGAATGGGCCATGGAGAAGGCCCCCGTCTACCACATCGTGGATTAGTACTACAGTTGCATATTAGTCGATGATGTGATGTCCTCGCTGCGTGATGGACGGGAAGAGGGGGAATGATGAGTATCGCGGCCTGGTCCGGTTCCCTCGTGGAGTGGGAGGGTGAGCTGTCGTCGCTGAAGGCGCGTCTTGGCCCGGTCTTCGGCCGGCGCGAGCTTCGCGAGACGGGAAGCGCGTTTCTGGATGGCCTCCTGTCGGGGATTGCGCGCAAGACCGGATGGATGCTGTCGGAGCACGCGGGCTTTGAACGTCCCTGGCGGATCCAGGGCCTCCTGGGCCGAAACCGCTGGGATGCTGACGCGCTGCGCGACGAGGTGCGTGCCTATGTCGTGGAAGCGCTCGGTTGCGAGGACGGCGTCCTGGTGGTGGACGAGACAGGCTTTCTGAAGAAGGGGCGTCACTCGGTCGGGGTCGCACGCCAGTACACGGGGACTGCAGGCCGCATCGAGAACAGCCAGGTCGGTGTCTTTCTCGCCTATGCCGGCCGTTTCGGCCAGGCCCTGATCGACCGGCGCCTGTACTTGCCGAAGGATTGGGCCTCGGATGAGGCCCGGCGGGCGAAGACGGGCGTCCCGGCCGACCTGACCTTCGCCACCAAGCCCGCGCTGGCACGGGAGATGGTGGCGCGCGCCCTGGATGCGGGCGTTCCCTGTGCGTGGGTCCTGGCCGATGCGGTCTACGGGTCGGACTTCGGCCTGCGCTCCATGCTGGAGGAGCGAGGACAGGCCTACGTGCTGGCGATACGCAGCAACCATCATCTGCGCTTCATCGACGCCGCGGGCTTGATTGAAACGACCCCTGCTCAGATCGCCGACGGTCTTGACCACGACGCCTGGTCGGCCCATGCCGCCGGCGAGGGCAGCAAGGGTCTGCGGCTCTACCACTGGGCGCGGTTCGCTCTGCCCTGGGACTGCCCCTCGGGCTGGCAACGCTGGCTCCTGATCCGCCGCTCCCGGAAAGACCCGGAGAAGCGGGCCTACTATCTTGTCTTCTGTCCCGTCGCCACGAGCCTTGCCGAGCTGGCAGGCGCCGCCGGTCTGCGCTGGACCATCGAGGAATGCTTTCAGCGGGCCAAGGACGACCTCGGCCTCGATCACTGCGAGGCCCGCTCCTGGCACGGCTGGCACCGCCACATGAGCCTCGTCATGGCCGCCGCCGCCTTCCTTGCCAAGGTGACTGCCGACATGCGCCGCATGGCATGCCGCAAACGGAACAAATCGAGTCCAGTCATGGCAACAGCCGTCTCGCCGCCATGAACGCTCTCGTGCCGACAGTGCCGGAGGTCCGCCATCTGCTCGCCAAGCTCCTTCTCAGGCCGCCGATCTGTGCCGCGTTCGTCATGCAGTGGTCTCTCTGGCGACGAAGACACCAAGCCCGTGCCGCACGAGCCCATTACAAACATCGCCACAAAACGCAACTGTAGTATTAGGCCGCGTACTCATAAAGTAATTGTCGGCGAGCGCGAATCATGATTCAAGCTCCCAAATTGCGGGAGCCTGCCGATGAACCGCTACGACCTGACCGACTTCGAGTGGGGCGTGATCGAACCGTTGCTGCCGAACAAGCCTCGCGGCGTCCCCCGCGTGGACGACCGGCGCGTGCTCAACGGCATTATGTGGGTGCTCCGTTCCGGCGCTCCCTGGCGGGACCTGCCGGAGCGCTACGGGCCCTACACCACCTGTTACAACCGCTTCAATCGCTGGCGCAAGAACGGGGTGTGGGATCGCCTTATGGACGCCATCGTTGAGGCTTACGACGGCGACATACAGATGATCGACAGTTCCAGCGTCCGGGTTCACCAGCACGCAGCGGGCTCAAAAAGGGGGGTCCGGATCGTTGCATGGGTCGTTCCCGAGGCGGACTGACGACGAAGATTCACACCGTAGTCGACGCCAGCGGACTGCCGCTCCGCTTCGCCTTGAGCCCCGGTCAGGCCCACGACAGCACGCTTGCCGGAGCTTTGCTGGACGATCACCTGCCGCCCGACAGTTTCGTGCTCGCCGACAAGGCCTACGACGCCGATTGGATCAGGGCGATGATCGAGGCGCAGGATGCGGTGCCGATCATCCCCGATCGCAGCAGCACCACCAGGACCCATGCCTTCAGCCGCGTGCTCTATCGCCTGCGCAACCGCGTCGAGCGTTTCTTCAACAAACTCAAACAGTTCCGGCGCATTGCAACGCGCTACGAAAAACTCGCGGCCAACTACCTCGCCATGATCAAAATCGCCGCAATACGCATCTGGTTGCGTGCTAATGAGTCCACGCCCTAGTACTACAGTTGCATATTAGTCGATGATGTGATGTCCTCGCTGCGTGATGGACGGGAAGAGGGGGAATGATGAGTATCGCGGCCTGGTCCGGTTCCCTCGTGGAGTGGGAGGGTGAGCTGTCGTCGCTGAAGGCGCGTCTTGGCCCGGTCTTCGGCCGGCGCGAGCTTCGCGAGACGGGAAGCGCGTTTCTGGATGGCCTCCTGTCGGGGATTGCGCGCAAGACCGGATGGATGCTGTCGGAGCACGCGGGCTTTGAACGTCCCTGGCGGATCCAGGGCCTCCTGGGCCGAAACCGCTGGGATGCTGACGCGCTGCGCGACGAGGTGCGTGCCTATGTCGTGGAAGCGCTCGGTTGCGAGGACGGCGTCCTGGTGGTGGACGAGACAGGCTTTCTGAAGAAGGGGCGTCACTCGGTCGGGGTCGCACGCCAGTACACGGGGACTGCAGGCCGCATCGAGAACAGCCAGGTCGGTGTCTTTCTCGCCTATGCCGGCCGTTTCGGCCAGGCCCTGATCGACCGGCGCCTGTACTTGCCGAAGGATTGGGCCTCGGATGAGGCCCGGCGGGCGAAGACGGGCGTCCCGGCCGACCTGACCTTCGCCACCAAGCCCGCGCTGGCACGGGAGATGGTGGCGCGCGCCCTGGATGCGGGCGTTCCCTGTGCGTGGGTCCTGGCCGATGCGGTCTACGGGTCGGACTTCGGCCTGCGCTCCATGCTGGAGGAGCGAGGACAGGCCTACGTGCTGGCGATACGCAGCAACCATCATCTGCGCTTCATCGACGCCGCGGGCTTGATTGAAACGACCCCTGCTCAGATCGCCGACGGTCTTGACCACGACGCCTGGTCGGCCCATGCCGCCGGCGAGGGCAGCAAGGGTCTGCGGCTCTACCACTGGGCGCGGTTCGCTCTGCCCTGGGACTGCCCCTCGGGCTGGCAACGCTGGCTCCTGATCCGCCGCTCCCGGAAAGACCCGGAGAAGCGGGCCTACTATCTTGTCTTCTGTCCCGTCGCCACGAGCCTTGCCGAGCTGGCAGGCGCCGCCGGTCTGCGCTGGACCATCGAGGAATGCTTTCAGCGGGCCAAGGACGACCTCGGCCTCGATCACTGCGAGGCCCGCTCCTGGCACGGCTGGCACCGCCACATGAGCCTCGTCATGGCCGCCGCCGCCTTCCTTGCCAAGGTGACTGCCGACATGCGCCGCATGGCATGCCGCAAACGGAACAAATCGAGTCCAGTCATGGCAACAGCCGTCTCGCCGCCATGAACGCTCTCGTGCCGACAGTGCCGGAGGTCCGCCATCTGCTCGCCAAGCTCCTTCTCAGGCCGCCGATCTGTGCCGCGTTCGTCATGCAGTGGTCTCTCTGGCGACGAAGACACCAAGCCCGTGCCGCACGAGCCCATTACAAACATCGCCACAAAACGCAACTGTAGTACTAGCCTGGATTTCTAGCCACGGTCGCGGCCGGTTACAGCGCTCATGAGCCTCGCTGCTCGTCGAAAAACCGGCAGAGCTCGCCGTTGGGCACCTGCCCTTCGGAATAGGTGAAGGTGCCGCGGTCACGCATTTCCTCCGCCGCCCGACGTATGACGCCGAACGTGGCCCGAGCCAGCGAGCCGCCGATGCTCACCCGCTTCACGCCCAGGTCCTCGAGCTGGCTCACGCTCATCGGACTGCCGGCAAGGCCCATGACCACGTTGACCGGCCCGTCGACCTCCCTCACCAGCCGGCCGATGGTCTCGGGGTCCTTGACGCCGGGGACGTAGAGGCAGTCCGCACCCGCTTCCCGATACATGTTGACCCTCGTCACCGACTCCTCGAACGGGTTCGGATGCCCCATGAGGTAGCACTCGGCCCTCGCGGTCAGCGTGAACGGAAACGGCAGGGACGCGGCAGCGCTCGCCGCAGCCTCGATCCTCTCCACCGATAGCGCCCGATCGTAGAGATCGCCGGTGCCGTAAGCGGCGGCATAGTCCTCGATGCTGGCCGCCACCGCGCCGGTCTCGGCCGCCAGGCGGATGGTCTTGGCCACCTCTTCCGGCGAATGTCCGTAGCCGTTCTCCGCATCCATGCTGACGGGTATCCGGAGCGCGCCTGCAATCCGTTCGGTCTCCTCCAGCGCCGCTTGGCGGGTGAGCACGCCTTCGTAGTCGGGGAGACCGAGGCAGAATGCGATCCCCGCGCTGCTGGTGCCGACGGCGGGGAAGCCCGCAGCCTCCAGCATGTAGGCGCTGCCGGCGTTCCATGCGTTCGGCATCACGAATATGCCGTCGGCCAGATGCAGGTCCTTGAATGCCTGCCCCTTGGTTGTCTGCGCTTCGCTCAACGGATCGTCTCCTGCGTTATCGGCGGCTGGTCAACCGGCGGACTCCACCGCATCCACGAAGGAGTCGACGAGGTTGTCCGAGGCGTTGACGACGTGCTCCGGTCCGGGGAAGCGGCCCTCGTGGACATCGGCGACGAATTCCCGGAAGCCGGCCAGCCGCTCGGCCTGCATCGCCTGCTTCATCTTGTAGAGGTGCCGGTACTGCTTCGAGTGCCGGGGGTAGGGAGGCGGGTTGTTGCCGAGGATGTCGTCGGCGAACAGGAACTGGATATCCCCGCCGCTGCCCGCTCCGATGGACGACGTAAGCAGCCGCGTGCGCTTGCTGATCTCGACCAGCAGCTGCGCGGGGATGACCTCGACCTCCACCGCGTAGGCGCCGGCGTCCTCGAGGGCCTTGATCTCGCGATAGACCCACATCGCCTCGTCGAGGGTCTTTCCGACCGCGCGCAACCCCCCGGTCCATGTGCTCTTGCGGGGGACCAGCCCCGCGTGGCCCTGGATCGGGATGCCCGCGTCGGCCGCCGCCGCCACGAAGCGGGGGCTCCACTGGCACATGATCGCGTCCGCCCCGAGCGCCATCGCATCGTAGCCGATGCGGACCGCTTCGACCTCGCTCGCGGCGGCGACGAGCGGCACGGAAAAGGCCATGAACGTGTTGGGGGCTGCGCGCCGGATCGCCGCCGTGAGCTCGGGTTGGCGGGGATCGAAGCGCGCCTTCATGGTATCGATACCGGCCTCCTCGGCGGCCGCCGCTTCCTCCGGGGAGAACGGCAGGGTCTCCACCAGCACGCGCTTTCCCTTCTGATCTCGCAGGTCCTTCACGGTGTAGTTGCGGGTCCCGTACGCACCCCCGAGGGTCATGACCCGCTTCAGCCCGCGCGCCGCCGCATCTCTGGGCGGAATGCCTCCGTCCCCGGTCGCGTGGCTGGTCATGGCTCTTCTCCTTGCTCGCGGTGCTCTGCGAGGCACGTTACCAGAGTTTGCCGAGCGCGTTCGTTCGCGTGGCCCGGTCACGCGCACGGCGGCCGCGTCCGGTTGGGAACCGGTTCGTGCCGCGCCCGGAAACGCGCTGCGGCGGCACCGGAACCCGGCGCCGCCGCGAGTCATGCGAGTTCGTCTTCAGGCGCCCGTGGGCGCGTCGGCCTCAGGCGGGGCTAGCCGCCGTCGCATCGGCCGGAGAGTGAGCCTTCACCTTCGGGGTCCGAGCGCTCTTGCGCATGTCGGTCTTGACGTACTTCGTCGAGTAGCCGTTGAAGAGGTGCCCAAGCAGGCCACGATCGAGATCCGACGTCCCGAACATCCAGTCGGCGATGGGGAACGTCAGGTTCATGTTCCGCTCCATCATGATCGACTGGTTGTGGTGCGCCGCGTGGTGGCGCCGGATCGTGTTCACGAACGGGCAGTAGCGCACGAACCGGTTCTCATCGATGTGGCAGCAGAAGTGCATGAACTCGTAGAGCAGATAGAGGCTGGTCGTGGTGGCGATGACGAGCCAGCCCACGTTCGCCGAGATGACGAAGCCTGCGATCAGCGCCGGCGGCGTCGACATGAGGATGAACACGACAAGCGCGTAGGGCGGGAAGACGGTCACACGCCAATCATGCTGGCCGGCGAAGCGCATCTCCTTGTCGGTGAAGAACTGGTGGTGCATGAGCATGTGGCGCGTGTAGATGGCGCGGAAGCCCTTCCACTTGCGCGGACGGTGCATGACCTGGACATGGAGCAGCCACTCGAAGATGTTGCTCGCCAGCAGCACTACGGGAATCGTGAGCCACTCCCACCACAGCATGGTCCCGACATGGGAGAGACAGACGTAGAGCGCGCAGGCGCCGATGAGGTAGATGATCGCGACGTGCAGATAGCCGTTGTACCAGGCTGCGATGCGCTCCCGGTAGACCTCACGGTAAATCCGCTGGCGCTCGTCCATCGGTGAGTTCGCGAGTTCCATGGTCGTGCCCCCTGTGCCCCGTGTTTGAGCGCTGGCGCGCCAAGGCATTCCGAGAGTAATATATTAGTCGAATATCAACGGCAAAACAAGCATGCTGCTGCCCTGATTGAGGATATTGCGGCGTGCAGGCGCGAGGGCTTCGGCATCGCCATGTCGCCTACCAGTCCACCGCCGCCCGGGTGATCGATTCGATGTATTCGAGTAGGGCATCGCTCGCCATTGCCGCCGCCGCCTCGTCTCCCGCCGCGATCGCGTTGGCGATGTCGGCATGGAGTCGCGCGATCAACGAGAGATCGCCGTCCTGGCGGTGGTGCATGAACCAGAACCGCCGCGAAAGGCCGGCCATCAACGAGATCGCTTCGGACGCGAACTCATTGCGGGTCGCCTGGCTCACCAGCACGTTGAACTCGCGATCGAGGCGCATGAAGCGGATGTCGTCGCCCGCATCGGCGCTCTCGTATATCGCGCGGGCGATTGCCGCGAAACGGGCGCGCTCTTCGGTCGTTGCGCGAGACGCGGCAGAGCGAACCATCAGCCGCTCTAGCTCGCGGCGCACCTCCAGCATCCGGAGCTGCTTGCCGACGTTGAACTCCGAGACGAGGACACCGCGCCGGGGGAGCACCGTGACCAGCCCTTCCCGCGCCAGGCGCTGCAACGCCTCGCGCACCGGCGTGCGTCCGATGCCCAGCGTCTTCGAGAGCGCACCTTCGGAGAGCACCTCGCCGGGCTCGAGCCTGAGCGTGCAGATCATCTCCTCGAGCGCGACGTATGCTTGGTCCGTGAGGCTGCGGTCGGGGTCCGTGCGCGGGCCCGCATCCGACTCTCTCTCACTCACGCTCAAGTGCGGCTCCGATACGCGAAAGCATGTTCGGAAATGGGATGCTTCGACGATTGCGGCGGCGCGTCCCGGCTGCCCGGATGCCGGTATGCTAGCCCGCCATTCTCACCACGGCCATGGCGTGTGTGGCGCGGACGATTCTACGATGTGCGACGCTCAGCCCCGCTTCGGAGCAACGCCATGAAGACCTATGCCGGGGATCGCACCATCGACGGGCTCGTCGTCACCGTTGACGGCGAGCTCCTGGACCAGAGGCTCGACATACGGCGCTTCAGCGAGACCGGCTTCGAGTGGACCTATGAAGGTCCGCAGTCGCGTCAGCTCGCGCTCGCGATCCTGGCCGATCACCTCGGTGCAGGCGAGGAGGCGCGCGCCCTCGACCTTGTCGAGCCGTTCATGCGCGGCGTCGTGGCGAACTTCGACAACACGTGGGAGATGACGAGCGCCGACGTGGCCGCGGCAATCGACGCGTTCGACTCCACCTGAGATTGCGAAGGAACCGGGCGATGCCCAGCAACTACAAGATTCTCGTCTCCGTGCTCGCCCTCGCGCTCTGCGTGGCGGTGTTTTTCCTCGACGACAGCACCGGGATCGTGCGCTGGGTGACCCTCGCCCTGGGGCCGCTGATGGCCGGCGCGATCTGGGTTCTGCCCGAAGCCAAGTCGAAGGAAATCCGAAAGGAAGTCGCCAACCGGCGCTGACACCCCATGTCGACGCTGATCCCTCCGCACGGCGACGGCCCCCTGAAGCCCCTGCTGCTGGCCGGAGAGGAGCGGGACGAGGCGCTGAAGCGGGCGCGCACACTGAAGCGGCTGCCGCTTTCCACCCGCGAGGTCTCGGACCTCTTCATGCTCGCCATGGGCGCCTACACGCCGCTCGAAGGCTTCATGGGCGCGGCCGACTGGCGCGGCGCGTGCCTGGAGATGCGCCTGGAGAACGGGCTCTTCTGGCCGCTGCCCATCACGGTTTCCTGCGGCGAGGATTTCGCCGTGGCCGTCGGCGACGAGGTGGCACTGACCGACGAAGGCGGGGAGATCCTCGGTGTCCTCGCGGTCAGCGAGACATACGCCATCGACAAGGCCCTCGAATGCCGCGAGGTCTACCGCACCAACGACGAGGCCCATCCCGGCGTCGCCAAGGTCATGGCGCAGGGCGCGGTCAACCTCGCAGGTCCGGTCTCGGTTCTCTCCGAGGGCGACTTTCCCGAGACCTACCGAGGGCTCTACCTGCGCCCCGCCGAAACCCGGGCGCTCTTCGCCGAGAAGGGCTGGTCAACGGTCGCTGCCTTCCAGACCCGCAACCCCATGCACCGCAGTCACGAGTTTCTCGCCAAGGTCGCGCTTGAGGTGTGCGACGGGGTGCTGATTCACCAGGTCTTGGGCGCGCTCAAGCAGGGCGACATCCCGGCCGACGTCCGGGTCCGCGCCATTGACTGGCTGGTCGCCAACCACTTCGCGGAGGGGACGGTGATCCAGGCCGGCTATCCCATCGAGATGCGCTACGCCGGCCCGCGGGAGGCCCTGCTGCACGCCCTCTTCCGCCAGAACTTCGGGTGCTCGCACTTAGTTGTCGGGCGCGACCATGCCGGGCTCGGCGGCTACCACGGGCCCTACGACGCGCACCGCATCTTCGACGAGATCGGCGCGGACAGCCTCGCCATCCGGCCGCTCAAGATCGACGACACCTTCCATTGCTTCGACTGTCGGGGCATGGCGACGGGGAACGTCTGCTTCGCCGCCGATGGCGGGATTGAACCGCCAGGCGAGGCGGAGCGCCATCGCGCGGTGGCGGCAGTGGCGACCGGCGATGCCGAGGGTCGGCCCTGCCGCCACAGCGACGACGGGAAGCTCCGCATCTCGGGCACTCGGCTGCGCGAGATGTTTGCTGGCGGCGAGGCGATCCCGCCCGAATACAGCCGCGATGGCGTGGTCGCCATCCTCCAGGCCTACTACGACGGCACCTCGTGACGCTCTATGATGACGGGAGCGAGGCCGTCGTTGACGGATTCGCAACAGGCCGCGACCGCGGCCCGCCGCGTTAGCGGCGCCCTCGCGGAGGCGCCGGCCGCAGGCCGGCTGCCGTGAGCGAAAAACTGCCGGAGCGGTTCCGTGTAAAACGGAAACGCTTCGGCGGGAGCAACAAGGGAACGGAGGAGCATCATGGCGGAGGTATCTTCAGGCGGACGCGATCTGGTGGGCTACGGCGCCAACCCGCCGGCGATCCCCTGGCCGAACGGGGCGCGGCTCGCGATCTCGGTGGTGGTGAACTACGAGGAAGGCTCGGAGTATTCACATGCCATGGGCGATGCGCACCAGGAAGGGCTCACCGAGTTCGGCAACTACTCGCTGCCCGAGAGCTACCGCAACCTCGCCATGGAATCGATGTTCGAGTACGGCTCCCGCGCCGGTGTCTGGCGCCTCCTGCGCCTCTTCGACGAAACCGGGATCAAGTCCACCTTCTATGCCTGCGCCGTCGCCTTCGAGCAGAACCCGGCGGTCGCCCGCGCGGTCGTCGCCGGCGGCCACGAGGTGTGCAGCCACGGCTGGCGCTGGGAGGAGGTGTTCCGCCTCTCGCGGGAGGAGGAGCGCGAGCACATCCGGCTCGCCATCGAGTCCTTCGAGCGCACCTGCGGCAAGCGGCCGGTGGGCTGGTACTGCCGCTTCGGGCCCTCGGTCCATACCCGCGAGCTGGTGGTGGAGGACGGCGGCTTCATCTACGATTCTGACGCCTACAACGACGACCTGCCCTACTTCGTGGAGGTCTCGGGCAAGCGCCATCTGGTGGTGCCCTATACGTGCGATATCAATGACTTCTCCTTCTGGACGGCACCCGGCTTCCTCACCGCCGAGCACTTCTATCAATACGCGCGGGACAGCTTCGACACGCTCTACGCCGAATCCGCGACCTGCCCGAAGATGATGTCCATCGGCCTGCACCCCCGCATGATCGGCCGCCCCGGCCGTATCGCTGGGCTCAGCCGCTTCATCGAGCACGCGCAGGCACACGAGGGCGTCTGGTTCGCAACCCGCGAGGAAATCGCCCGCCACTGGCAGGAGGTGGCGGGATAGGGAGGAGAGTTAGTCGGAGAGCGCGGCGACCGCGTCCACGAGGGTGCGCACGGCGTTCACGGAATGCGCGAAGGCCGCTTGCTCGTCGTCGTTGAGCGCAATCTCGACGATGCGCTCCACCCCGCCCGCGCCGATGACCGCCGGCACGCCGACGTAGAGGCCATCCACCCCGTATTCGCCGTCGAGCCAGGCGGCACAGGGCAGCACGCGCTTCTTGTCCTTCAGGTACGCCTCGGCCATCTGGATCGCGGCCGAGGCGGGCGCATAGAAGGCGGAGCCGGTCTTGAGCAGGCCCACGATCTCGGCGCCGCCGTCGCGGGTGCGCTGCACGATCTCCTCCAGCCGTTCGGCTGAGAGCCAGCCCATGGTCACCAGATCGGTGAGCGGGATGCCGGCCACGGTGGAGTAGCGCGGCAGCGGCACCATGGTGTCGCCGTGGCCGCCGAGCACGAAGGCGGTCACGTCCTCCACCGAAACACCGAGCTCGACCGCGACGAAGTGGCGGAAGCGCGCGGAATCGAGCACGCCCGCCATGCCCACCACACGGGCGTGCGGCAGGCCACAGGCCTCCCGCAGCACGTAGACCATCGCATCCAGCGGGTTGGTGATGCAGATGACGAAGGCACCCGGCGCATGCTCGCGGATGCCGGCGCCCACCTGGTTCATCACGTTGGTGTTGATCGAGAGCAGGTCGTCGCGGCTCATGCCGGGCTTGCGCGGCACGCCGGCGGTGACGATCACCACGTCGGCGCCTGCGATGGGCGCATAGTCCTGGGTGCCGGCCAACGCCGCGTCGAAGCCCTCGACCGCGCCGCTCTGCGCGAGGTCCAGCGCCTTGCCTTGCGGTACGCCCTCGATGATGTCGAAGAGCACGATGTCCCCCAGGTCCTTGAGCGCGGCGAGGTGAGCGAGCGTGCCGCCGATGTTGCCCGCGCCGATCAGCGCGATTTTGGTGCGTGCCATGGGGAGTCCTTGCGGTTCTGCGGCGGCGGCCGCCTCAGCGGCGGGCGACCATCATCTTCTTGATCTCGGCGATCGCCTTGGCCGGGTTCAGATGCTTCGGGCAGGTACGGGTGCAATTCATGATGGTGTGGCAGCGGTAGAGCCGGAACGGGTCCTCCAGCTCGTCGAGCCGCTCGCCGGTCGCCTCGTCGCGGCTGTCCGCGAGCCAGCGATAGGCCTGCAGCAGGGTCGCGGGGCCCAGGTAGCGATCGCTGTTCCACCAGTAGCTCGGGCAGCTGGTCGAGCAGCACGCGCACAGGATGCATTCGTAGAGGCCGTCGAGCTTTTCGCGATCCTCCGGCCCCTGCAGCCGCTCGGTGGACGACGGCGGCGCCGTGTCCGTCTTCATCCAGGGCTCGATCGAGGCGTACTGGGCGTAGAAGTCCGCCATGTCGGGCACCAGGTCCTTCACCACCGGCATGTGCGGCAGCGGGTAGATGCGCACCTCGCCCTTCACCTCGTCGATGGGCTTGATGCAGGCGAGCGTGTTGGTGCCGTCCACGTTCATGGCGCAGGAGCCGCAGATTCCCTCGCGGCAGCTGCGGCGGAAGGTGAGCGTCGCGTCCACCTCGTTCTTGATCTTGATGAGGGCGTCCAGGACCATCGGCCCGCAGTGGTCGAGATCGAGGTCGTAGGTGTCCGTGCGCGGGTTCTCGCCGCTGTCCGGATCGTAGCGGTAGATCTTGAAGCGCCGGCTCTTGCTCGGGGCGCCGTCGGCAGGGAAGTGCTTGCCCTTACCAACCTTGGAGTTCTGCGGGAGTGTGAGTTGCGCCATCGGTGACCGACCTTGCCGGGGCCCTAGTAGACCCGTGCCTTGAGGGGAATGGTCTCGACCTCGTTGCTGAGCGTGTGCATGTGCACCGGCCGGTAGTCGAGCCTGGTCGCGCCGTCGTCGTCGAGCCAAGCGACACTGTGCTTGAGCCACTTCTCGTCGTCGCGGTCCGGGAAGTCCTCGCGCGCATGGCCGCCGCGGCTTTCCTCCCGATTGAGCGCCGAGTGCAGGGTGACGCTCGCCTGGCGCATCAGGTTGTCGAGCTCGATGGTCTCGGCGAGATCGGAGTTCCAGATCAGCGAGCGATCGGCGACGCCGATGTCGTTGCGGAAGCCGTCCCAGACGCCGTCCAGCTTGCGCGCGCCCTCCTCCATGATCTCGCGGGTGCGGAAGACGCCGGCGTGCTCCTGCATGGTGCGCTGCATGTCGAGCCGTATGGAGGCCGTGGGCGTCGCACCCTTGGCGTGGCGCAGCCGGTCGAACCAGTCGAGGCTCTTGTCGAGCACGCCGTTCTGCATCGGCTTGTGCGGCGCGCCGGCCTCGACGATCTCGGCGCAGCGCTGCGCCGCCGCGCGGCCGAACACCACCAGGTCGAGCAGCGAGTTGGACCCGAGGCGGTTGGCGCCGTGGACCGAGACGCAGGCCGCCTCCCCCACCGACATCAGGCCGGGGACCACGGAATCCGGGTCGCCGTCCCGCACCGTCACCGTCTCGCCGGTGTAGATGCAGGGGATGCCGCCCATGTTGTAGTGGACGGTCGGGATCACCGGGACCGGCTCCTCCAACGGCTCGACGCCGGCGAAGATGCGGGCCGTCTCGGTGATGCCGGGGAGGCGCTCGTTCAGCACCTCCGCGCCGAGATGGTCCATCTTCAGGTGCATGTGGTCCTTCTCGGGCCCGCAGCCGCGCCCCTCGCGAATCTCCATGGTGATCGCGCGGCTCACCACGTCCCGCGAGGCGAGGTCCTTGGCGTTGGGCGCGTAGCGCTCCATGAAGCGCTCGCCCTCGGAGTTGATCAGATAGCCGCCCTCGCCCCGCGCGCCCTCGCTCATCAGGCAGCCGGAGCCGTAGATGCCGGTGGGGTGGAACTGCACGAACTCCATGTCCTGCAGGGGCAGGCCTGCGCGCAGCACCATGGCGTTGCCGTCGCCCGTGCAGGTGTGGGCCGAGGTCGCGGAGAAGTAGGCGCGGCCGTAGCCGCCGGTGGCCAGGATCACCATGTGGGCGCGGAAGAGGTGCAGCGTGCCGTCGTCCAGGTTCCAGGCGAGCACGCCGCGACACGCGCCTTCCTCGTCCATTACCAGGTCGAGGGCGAAGTACTCGATGAAGAACGCCGCCTTGTGGCGCAGCGACTGCTGGTAGAGCGTGTGCAGGATGGCGTGGCCGGTGCGATCAGCGGCGGCACAGGTGCGGTGCGCCTGCTTCTCGCCGTAGTTCAGCGACATGCCGCCGAAGGCGCGCTGGTAGATCTTTCCGTCCGGCGTGCGGGAGAAGGGCACGCCGTAGTGCTCCAGCTCGATGACCGCGCGCGGGCCCTCCTTGCACAGGTACTCGATCGCGTCCTGATCGCCGAGCCAGTCCGATCCCTTGACGGTGTCGTACATGTGCCAGCGCCAGTCGTCCTCCTCCATGTTGCCGAGCGCAGCCGAGATGCCGCCCTGAGCCGCCACCGTGTGGCTGCGGGTGGGGAAGAGCTTGCTGATGCAGGCGGTCTGCAGCCCGGCCTCGGCGAGG
The DNA here is from genome assembly GCA_965220745.1 of Alphaproteobacteria bacterium. Lineage (GTDB taxonomy): Bacteria > Pseudomonadota > Alphaproteobacteria > UBA828 > UBA828 > WTGU01. The sequence continues at coordinate 772,747 of CBDCQT010000010.1, forward strand.
CCGAGTGTCGCCCGAAGCCCCGCGCCGCCGGCGCCCACCACCACCACGTCGTCGTGATGCTCGGCGATCGGGTAGGCCGACGTCATGCGCTCACCCCTGCACCGCGATCAGGATCACGGAATAGAGCGAGGCGAGGCAGAGCACGAGGCATAGCAGGGTGTTAAGGATCAGCAGCACCCACTTGCACTTGCCGTGCACGTAGTCCTCGATCACCACCTGCAGGCCGAGCTTCAGGTGATAGAAGGTCGCGCCGAGGAAGAGCAGCATCAGCACCGCCGCGACCGGGCCGGATAGCCAGTCGACGAAGTCGTCGCGGTCCGCGCCCGCTGCGATGAGCGACCAGAGCGAGCCCACGAACCAGAGCGAGAGCGGCACCAGCAGGATCGCGGTCAGTCGCTGCCACCACCAATGGTTGACGCCTTCCTTGGCGGAGCCCAGGTGGCGAACCTTGGCGAGCGGAGTCTGCAAAGCCATGACGCGCCTCAGCCGGCCAGATTGCAGGCGAGGCCGAGGCCCCAGGAGAGGCCGGCCAGCACGAACGAAGCGACGACCACGGCGATGCCCGAGCCATAGGTCTCGCGGAGCGAGAGACACATGCCGGCATCCCAGAACAGGTGCCGGACGCCATTGCAGAGGTGGTAGAAGAGGCACCACGACCAGGCGGCCAGCAGCGCGTAGCCGAGCCACGAGGTCAGGAACCACGCGGTCCAGTCGTAGTAGCGCTCGCCTGCGGCGGCGGTCAGCAGCCAGGCGCAGAGCATCGCCGCGCCGGACGCCAGAATCACGCCGGTCATGCGGTGCAGGATCGAGAGCACCGAGGTGAGCTGCGGCCGATAAATTGTGAGATGGGGCGAGATCGGTCGCGCGCGGGTGCCGCCACCGCTTGATTGATCTGCCACGAATTCACCCCCGAAATCCGGCCCTGAGCCGGGCCGTATCAGCGCCTGAGATTTAGCCCCGGAGGCGGAACCGAGTCAACGCGCGCGGCCTAACTTCACGTGCTAATGATCGAAGTGGTAGACGATTTGATCGAAGCGGTCGCGTGGGAAGGAGAACACGAAGACCAGCGGCTCTGGACCGGTGCAGCGGATGGCGTGGCGGGCATCCGGCGGGATGTAGATGGCGCAGCCGGGTCCCACCGCTTGCGTGCGGCCCTCGATCTCCATCTCCCCGCGCCCGCTCATGATGTAGTAGGTCTCGGCGGGCTCGTGGTAGTGGCGCATGAGCTCGGCGCCGGGCGTGATCTCCGCGATCCCGGTGATGAGACCAACGCTCTGCGTGCTCTCGCCAGCGATCAGCAGCTTCCAGCGGATGCCGCTGCCCGTGGCGAGGTCGGCGTCCTCTCCCCCCTCCCAGTCGAGCGTGGCCTGATCGACGATGGCTGGCCCAGGCACGGTCATCGGCCCCTCCTTTGCCGGTGCGCGATACGAGCGCCCTGGCCCGTCAGTCAATCCGGTTGCACGCGTTCACCGGCGCATCGCCGGCGAGCACCCGCACCACCTCCTCCGCGCCCCGCTGCCTGAGCTCCGCCAGCGAGGCATCGGAGGAGAAGGCCACGTGCGGGGTCGCGATTACGTCCGCGCGGGCGACGAGCGCTGCAGGCGGGCTCGGCTCGCCCTCCACCACGTCGAGGCCGGCGCCGGCGAGCTGGCCGGCGTCCAATGCTTCGATCAGTGCATCGTTGTCGACCACCGGGCCGCGGCTCACGTTGATGAGGAAGGCGCCCGGCTTGACGCCGGCGAGGAACGCCGCATCCACCAGGTGATGCGTCGCGTCGGTGAGCGGCAGGTGGACGACGATGATGTCGGAGTTGGCGGCGATGCGGTCGAGCCCGACCATTTGCGCTGGCACGGCCCCAGGCGGCGCGGCGATATCGTGGCCCAGCACGGTCATGCCGAGCGCGTCCAGCTTCCGCGCGGTGCAGCGCCCGATGCGCCCCATGCCGAGGATGCCGGCAGTCAGCGTCGCCCCACGGCGAAGGCGGGCGCCGGAGGGGTCCCATACGCCCGTCTTCACGGCACGGTCGAAGTGAACCACGCCACGGAACCAGGCGTAGGCCATGGCCACCGCGTGGTCTGAAACCTCCTCCACGCAATAGTCCGGCACGTTGGCGACCCAGGCGCCGCGCGCGGTCGCCGCGTCCACCGCGATGTTGTCGAGCCCGACGCCCAGCCGCTGCACGATCTTGAGTGCCGAGGGGCGCGCGATAGCGGCGGCGGAGATTTGGGCCCAGCAGGTGAGGATGGCGGCGGGATCGTGTTCATCCACCATGGCTTCGACCGCCTCCGCCGGGCTTGGCTCGGAAGGGCCCGCCACCAGTGTGTGGCCGGCGTCTTCGAGCACCGCACGCTCAATGCTCACGTCGGGCCAGGCGAAGTCTGTCTGAAGCACGGTCGCCATGGGTCATTCTCCCTCATGCCGTGGGGGGCCGTCGCGCTTGCGCCTATCGTAAACTGCATGTCTTGGCAGGGTCATCGCGGAAAGCACCGGGGCGAGGCATTGAGAGCGAGCTGTAGACACCGCTGGCCGCCGGCGGCAGCGTAGGCCGTCGCCGGCGGCCAAGGGGCGGGAGCTGCGGGCAGGGAGGAACCCGGTCCCGCCCCTCCCGGCCGGAACCTGCCTTGCGATCCGTTCTTGGCGGAGTTGGACGCGCGTTCCGCCAAATCTATGCAAGATCGGCCAGTGGGCGGCTATTCAGAGATGGCACCGCCGGACGATAATTGCCAATAGAATTTTTCTGGGAGGGCTATGAAAAACATTTATACGTCGCCTGCAGTCTTTGGCTGGGCAACGGCCAGGAGGTCGTAGCCGAGTTCCGTCGGCGCGAGCCGGCAGGCCAGCGCGTCGAGCCAGCCAATCGGCCGGGAACTGACGACCTTCCGCTCGGACAGCAGGCTCTCAGCCCCGACGCTCGCCACCCGGAAACCAGTCTCCGAAAGGTCGCGGTGCACTTCGTCGAGCGTATAGAGGTGGTAGAACAGGCGGATCTTACCGTCGGCTTGGTTGCGCTGGTAAAGGACGTCGCCCGGCTCGAGCGTGCCTTCGCGCACCAGAGGCTCCGAATCGCGCTGCTCGGCGCGGAACCGGCGTTTCGCGTTCGGAACGCTGAGGATCAGGGTGCCTTCCGCCTTCAGCATGGTGCGGATGGCCCGCAGCAGACGCAGGCGCTCCGAACGCTTGGCAACGTGTGCCAGGACCCCGAAAGCCAACAACGCGAGGTCGAAGGCCTGCGGTAGTTCGGCGGCCAGGTCGTCTGGGTCATCCCCCCGAATGATCAGGCGTTCGTCGCTTACGAAGCCGCGCAGGCGTTCCGCCAGCGTCTCGCGCGCGACCGGGCTGATGTCGTGGGCCACGCAGCGCGTCCCGTTCATTTGCAGGAGCGGCAGGGTGTAGCGCCCGGTGCCGGCGCCGACGTCGAGAAACCAGCCACCGGCAACCAGGCACCGTTTCATCTTCCGCAGAGTGCGCCGGTTCGGGCGTGGGTAACGCCGGTCGTAGAGGCCCGAAGAGATATAGCGACCGTAGCTGCCGGACATGTCCGGCAGTTCCGGCCCATGCGGGTGAGCCGATGGTGTCGCGTCGGCCACGATCTGTTCCGCGGCCTTGGGGGCCACCGCCATTCTTCCGTCAAACATCCTGCGTCCTCGAACAGGATGTATGCACTCAATCGCGATTCGTATGCTGCCAGTCTTCGGGAGTCGCCGTCAAATTTTCGTGATACTCCGGATTTCCCAACCCGATTATGGCAACCGGTCCTCAGGCTCCGGTGGCTGGCCGCCCTCCCTGCGCAGCAGGCGGCGCGCCGCCTCGATGTCGGCGTCGGCTTTTCGGGTGGCGAAGAAATCGGCGGTTTTCATGGCGGAAACCTTCTCGGCGACAGCGGTCGCCACGAATTGGTTGAAGCTGGTGCCATCTTCCCTGGCGATGTGCGCAGCGGCCTCCTTCAAGGACTTGGGCAGCCGCAGCGGGTAGGTGCTGGTCTCCTTCTTCGCCATCACAAGCTCCTCAAGGCCTCCCGGGGCGTCTGCAGCGCGATTCCGAACTGCGCCGGGGCATCGCCGAAGTCACGCCGGTTGAACGTCACCAGAGCGTCGGCTCTGCCGTTCACGGCAGTCTCGAACACCATCTCGTCGGCGGGATCGCGGAGCTGAGGGCGCCACAAATAGCGCACATCGACCGGCTCGCACACCGCACAAAGCGCCGAGACGATGGTCGACACCTCTTCCTCACTCAATCCCGACGCGATCCGCTGCGCCGGATCGCGGCAGACCGCCTCGTATTCCAACATCAGAGCCACGGACAGCAAGAGCGTGAACCTCTCACTCAAGGCATGATCGAGCAGCGCTGCGGAGGCGCCGCCCGGGCTGCGCAGACCCGCGACCACGACATTGGTGTCTAATACATATCGCATCATATATGATGTCACATGATATACGATGACAAGCCTAAAGTCAGGGAGAGCTACGCAGCATCGCGAGCGCCATGCCGACCGCAGCCTGCGAGGGGTCGATGACGGGGCAGCCGAGATGCGCCTCCAGCGGCGCCCGGTAACGCGCCATGCCGGCGCAGCCGAGGACGATCACGTCCGCACCGTCCTCGTCGCGCAACCGCTCCGCCACGTGCGTCACGCGGTCGGCGACGATGTCTCCCTGTGCAAGCTGGGTGACCCCGAGCCCGATGGCGCGCTCGCCGGCCATGCGTGCGCTCAGACCGAGCGACGCGATGTAGCGCCGGTGACGCGGGATCGAGCCCTCGAGGATGGCGACGATGCCGAAGCGCTCGCCCCGCGCGAGCGCCGCCAGGATGCCGCATTGCGCGATGCCGAAGACCGGCGTAAGCGTCGCCTCCCGCGCCGCGTGGAGGCCGGGGTCGGAGAAGCAGGCGATGACGAAGGCGTCCGCGCTCTCCCGCTCGATCGCGCGGCAGAGCGGTGCCACCACCTCGTCGACATGGCGTTGGGTCTCGATGCCGGGCGGGCCTTCGGGGAGCGTCATGCAGTCGATTGCAGGCCCGCCCTCGAAGCGCAGGCCATTCACCGCGCGCGCGATATCGTCGGTGACCGTCGCGCTGCTGTTCGGGTTGATGACGAGGATGCGGGCGCTCACGGTGCCTTCCCGCGCGGCGGCACGAGGCCCGTGGTCTCGACGATCAGGCCGTAATGCTCGGTGCGGCGGTGAGCCGCGAAGTCGAAGGTGCTGGACTTGAGGAAGGCGCCGTCGTCCAGGTCGCAGGCAGCGACGATAACCTCGTCGTCCACCGAGCGGGCCTGCGCCACGATCTCGCCGTTGGGCGAGACGATGGCGCTGCCGCCCAGCATGTCCACGCCCTCCTCCCGGCCAGCCTTGGCGACGCCCACAACCCAGGCGCCGTTCTGATAGGCGCCGGCCTGCATGGTGAGGTGATTGTGGAAGGCGCGCCGGTGCGGCGGCTCGAAGGCGAGGCCGTTGAGCGCCGGCGTGTTGTAGCCGATCAGCACCAGCTCGACGCCCTGCAGGCCGAGCACGCGGAAGGCCTCGGGCCAGCGCCGGTCGTTGCAGATCAGCATGCCGACGCGGCCGCCGAGCGTCTCCCACACCGGAAAGCCGAGATTGCCCACCTCGAAGTAGCGCTTCTCCAGGTGCTGGAACTCGCGCTCGGGCTCGTGCTCGGCGTGGCCCGGCAGGTGGACCTTGCGGTACTTGCCGACGACCGCGCCCGTCTTGTCCACCAGGATGGCCGTGTTGAAGCGGCGGGTCTTCCCGTCCTCCTGCACCAGCTCGGCGTAACCGAGGTGGAAGGCGACGCCGAGGGCAGCAGCCTCGTCGAACAGCGGCCGGGTCTCGGGGCCCGGCATCTCCGCCTCGAAGAACGCGTCCGCCTCCGCGTCGTCCAGCAGCCAGCGCGGGAAGAACGTGGTGAGCGCGAGCTCCGGATAGACCACGAGGTCGGCACCGCGCCCTGCCGCCTCGCCCATCAGCGCGATCATGCGCGCGACCACGGCAGCCCGCGGCTCGGCGCGGGCGATGGGGCCGAGCTGCGCCGCTGCGACGGTGACGATCCGGCTCATGTCTCGCCCTCCCTCGCCCATGGGGCGTCGTAGTCGCCGCTCTCCGGCGCGAAGCCGTGGACCCGTCGGCCCAGAGGGTGCGCGGCTGCCGGCAGGTCGCAGCGCAGGAATTCGCCGCGGCCCGGCTCGCCCAGAACCGCGCCGTCGTCCCAGACGATCATGCCGCGGGAGAGCGTGGTCACCGGCCAGCCGGTGACCGTGCGGCCTTCGTAGGGCGTGTAGTCGAGATTGTCGTGCAGCATGTCCTGCGAGATCGTCACCCGCCGCTCTGGGTCCCAGATCGCGATGTCGGCGTCGCCGCCGACCGCGATGGAGCCCTTGCGCGGATAGAGGCCGTAGAGCTTCGCCGGCCGGGTGCAGCAGAGGTCGACGAAGCGGTTGAGGCTTATGCGTCCCGAGCCCACGCCGGCCGAGAACAGCATCGGCAGGCGGATTTCGAGCCCCGGCACGCCGTTCGCGATCCGGTTGAAGGGCGCGCCCTTGCCGTGCATCTGCTTGCCCTCCGGGTCGTCGTAGCGATAGGGCGCGTGGTCGGAGGAGAAGACATCGAACACGCCGCCCTCCAGCCCGCGCCAGACATGCTCCTGGTTCGCCGCATCGCGCGGCGGCGGGCTGCAGACGTACTTCGCGCCCTTGAAGCCCTCGCGGTCGAGGTCGGCGGCGGTGAGGAAGAGATACTGCGGGCAGGTCTCGGCGTAGAGTCTGAGCCCGCGCGCCTTGGCTGCGCGGATTTCCTCCATCGCCGCGCGCGCCGAGACATGCACGATCAGGATCGGCAGATCGACGATCTCGGCGAGGGTAATCGCGCGGTGGGTGGCCTCGCGCTCGGCCGCCGCGGCATGGGCCACCCCGTGGAACTGGGGGGCGGAACGGCCGGCGCCGATCAGCCGCTCCGTGAGCCAGGCGATGACGTCGTGGTTCTCGGCGTGGACCATCACCATGGCGCCCTCGCGCCGCGCCGCCGCGAGCACGTCGAGAACCTGGCGGTCGTCCAGCTTGAGCGCGTCGTAGGTCATGTAGATCTTGAACGAGGTGTAGCCGTCCTTGATCAGCGCCGGCAGTTCCTGCCCCAACACCTGCTCGGTCGGGTCCGAGACGATCAGGTGGAATGCGTAATCGATCACCGCCTTGCCGCGGGCGCGCGCGTGATAGTCCTCGACCACGGCGCGGAGCGATTGCCCCCGATGCTGGGCCGCGAAGGGGATGATGCAGGTGGTGCCGCCGCAGGCAGCCGAGATGGAGCCGGAGCGGAAGTCGTCCGCCGTGGTGGCGCCCATGGAGGACGGCTGGTCGATGTGGCAGTGGCTGTCGACCCCGCCTGGCAGCACGAGCTTGTCCGCAGCGTCGATCTCGTCCGCGCCGGGGCCGAGGCCTTCCGCGAGTGCGACCACACGGCCGTCGCGGATACCGACGTCGCAGGCCACCGTGTCGGCGGCCGTGGCCACGGTGCCACCGCGTATGACGAGATCGTAGTCGGTGGAAGCCATCGTGCGCCCCGCTACAGGTGCGGGACAACCTCGTCGGCGAGCAGACGCATGGAGCGCCGCCAGCGGGCCTCGTCGTCCCAGTCGTGTGCGGTCGCGATCAGGGTGCCGAAGTCGCCGACCTCCTCGCGAAAGGCCACGAGTTTTTGGATCACGGTGCGGGGGCTGCCGGCCACGACCATCGCATCGAGCATGTACCGAGTGGTGATCGCCTCGTCCGTCATGGCGGGGTCGTCCTTCAGCAGCGCGCCGAAGTCGGCGTCCAGCAGCACCGTCCGCAGGTAGTCGAAGTAGAAGGCGAGCGCGTTGTCGGGGCTGGCCAGATAGTCCTCGGCCTCGGCGTCGCTCTCGGTCACGATGATGCTGCGGGCCGCGCGCCAGATCGCCGGGTCGGCCTCGCGCCCCGCCGCCTCGCATCCCTCCGCGTAGGCCTCCCAATGGGTCTTGACGTGGCAGGCGGGAGTGAAGTTGGCCGAGATTGGGATCCAGCCGTGTGCGCCGGCGGTCCGCGCGCTGCCGGAGCGCGGGCTCATGATCGAGACGGCGATGGGCGGGTGCGGCGTCTGGTACGGCCGGGCCATGACGCCGACGCCGAGATCACTGCGGTAGGCGTCCTTGATCTGAAAATCCCAGTAGCCGCCGGGGAACTCGTAGGGCGGCTCCTGCGACCAGATCTTCAGGATCGTCTCGATCGACTCCTGCATCATCCGGGGCCGGTCGGGCGGGTTGTTCAGCTTGAACATCTCGAAGTCGCCGGGGGAGCCGCCGGGGCCGATGCCGAAGATGAAGCGGCCTTGCGCGAGCTGGTCGAACATCGCGGCGTGGGCGGCGACGATGGCCGGATGCTGCTGCGGCAGGTTGATGACGCCGGTGCCGAACTTGATCCGCTTGGTGCGCTCGATCAGGGTTGCGAGGAAGATGAAGGGCGAGGTGATCTGCTCCGGCTTGTTGGAGTAGTGCTCGCCGACGTAGACCTCCGCGAAGCCCAGCTCGTCCGCGAGCACAATCGCCTCCTGGTCCTCGCGCAGCACCGTGAGGAACGGCCGCTCGGGCCGGTGCAACGGCATCATCAGCATGCCGAGTTTCATGGCGCTACCTCCCGAAGCCGCTAACCGCCTGCAGCTATTGCGCCTGCGCCTACTCTAGCCCGGATGACTCGCCACGGTCATGGGCTGGTCGGCGTGGTTCGGCGTCCAGGGATCAAGTGCCATAATGCCGGCTCACGCTGACGGCACTAGGAGGATAGAGACCATGGCCCAGCGCAAGCCGCTGAAGACGCTGCGTATCGGGATGATCGGCGCGGGCTTCATAGCGCGCTTCCACCTCGAATCCTTCACCGGCGTGCGCAACTGCGCCATCACCGGGGTTTACAGCCCGACGAAGGAGAGCCGCACCGCGCTCGCCGCGCGCGCCAACGAGCTCGGCCTTGGCCCCTGCACGGCTCATTCGTCGCTCGACAAGCTGATCCGGGCGAAGGACGTGGATGCGCTCTGGATCCTCTCCCCCAACGACACCCGCGTCGCCACGATCGAGGCGATCCACAAGGCGACAAAAAGCGGCAAGCGGCTGCGCGGCATCGCGTGCGAAAAACCCCTCGCGCGCAATCTGGCCGAGGCCCGCGCCATGGTCCGGTTTGCGGACGACGCCAGGCTCGCCACCGGCTACTTGGAGAACCAGGTGTTCTCGACGGCCGTCGAGCGCGGCAAGGAGATCATCTGGCGCCGCGCCGTGCCCCTCACCGGCCGGCCCTATCTCGCGCGCGCGGCGGAAGAGCACTCCGGCCCGCACATGCCCTGGTTCTGGCAGGGCGAGAAGCAGGGCGGCGGCGTGCTCTCGGACATGATGTGCCACTCGGTGGAGGTCGCCCGCCACCTGCTGACGGCGCCGGGCGAGGCGCGCGATACGCTCAGGGTGGTGAGCGCCAATGCGACCATCGCCAACCTCAAGTGGACCCGGCCGGCCTACGTGCGCCGGCTGAAGCGGGAGATGGGGCGCGAGGTTGACTACGGCCGCAGGCCCGCCGAGGACTTCGCGCGCGGCACGCTGGTGCTGGAGGACCCGGACGGCAACGAGGCGATGATCGAGACCACCACGTCCTGGGCCTACGTCGGTGCCGGCTTGCGCATCCAGCTGGAGCTGCTCGGCCCGGAATACTCGATGGAGTTCTCCTCCCTCGGCACCGGGCTCAAGGTCTTCATCTCGCGTGCGGTCAAGGGCGCTGCCGGTGAGGACCTGGTGGAGAAACAGAACGCTGAGCAGGGCCTAATGCCGGCGCTGGAGGACGAGGCCGGGGTCTACGGCTACACCAGCGAGAACCGCCACATGGTGGAGTGCTTCCGCACCGGCACGACACCCACGGAGACCTTCCGCGACGGGCTTGCCGTGACCGAGATCCTGATGGCGCTCTATCGCTCCGCCGAGCTGGGCCGCACCGTGCGCTTCGGCGAGGAAGACCTGGAGGACTACATCCCACCCGTGGCCCGGGCCTGATCCGGCGGGCGCCGAGGTAGCGCGAGGGTCGGCTTGCCGGTGAGGTAAACGACGGCCGCTGGCATCAGCGCAGGTCGGTGGTACTGTTTTCGCGACGAGACACGAGCGGACTCGAGGCTCCCATGGCGGCTGAGCGGCACGAGCGGAACAACATCGGCAGGGCGCTGCAACGCCTGAGAAAGAACAATGACCTGACCCTTGCGGCGGTCAGCGCCAAGACGGGCGTCGCAATCTCGACGCTCTCGAAGATCGAGAACAACCAGTCATCGCCCAACTTCGACGTGCTGACACGCCTCGCCGACGGCCTGGGCCTGGATCTCCTCGCGCTCCTGGGTGAGAGCTTCTACACCTTTGCGCACGGCGCCCGGGCGATCACGCGGGCGGGCGGGGGCGTCCGCTACGAGACGCCGCTCGGCACGTACGAGGCTCTGAGCGGTGAAATCGCCATGAAAGCGCTTCAGCCTGCGGTGGTTCGGGTGCCGGCGGGACGGAGCGAGCCGGCAACCATGAGCACTCATGCGGGCGAGGAAATCATCTACATCCTGCGTGGCGGCGTGCGGTTCTACATGGAGCCCTACAGCCCGACCGTTCTGGAGCAGGGCGATTCGGTCCATTTCGACAGCCTGATGCCGCACGGGTTCGTCGCCCTGGGCGATGAGGATGCCTTGATGCTTTCCGTGTCGGTGTTCGACAGGGAGAACACCAGGAAGATGATGAAGGACTCCTCGGCTGAGCCAACCAACGAAGACGCCGGCGGCGGAGAGGCATAGGGAGCGCTCTGCTCGGGGAGAACCGAGATGCCGCCTCGCCCAACGTGGGATGGGGACACCGACACGGTTTAGGACGGTGGACGCTCTCAGCCGCTGTCATTCCACGCTTGGGCGGCGCGGGCGACGGCGTCCTCGTCGAGCTCAAAGCCCAGTCCCGGACCGTCGAGCACGGGCAGCGTGCCGCGCTGCAGCGTCAGGTCGGGGCTCTTGACGACGTCCCAGGCCAGCAAGTCGATCATGTACTGGTTGCCGTCGTCGAGGTTGGGGGTTACCGCCGCCACCTGGTTCGCCGCCGCCGTGGTGATGCCGGTCTCATAGAGGCCGTGGATGCAGACCTCGATATTCGCCGCCGCGGCGACGTGGGCGACCTCGCAGAAGCGCCGCAGGCCGCCGGTCTCATGCAGGCCGATGACGATAAGATCGGCGGCGTTCTGGCGACAGGCGTGAAAGGCTTCCTGCGGCGTGAAGACGCTTTGGTCTGCCGCGATCGCGACCTGGCTGCGGGCCCGCACCTGCGCCAGCGCGTCGATGCTCTCCGCATGCGTCGGTTGCTCGACGAGGTCGATGTCGAACGCTGCGAGCTTGCGGATCATGCGAACAGCCCGTGCGGGTGACCAGTGCTCGTTGGGATCTACCCTCAGGCGCCTCTCTGACCCGATGGCATCCCGCACCTTCGCCACGATTTCCGCATCGAGTTCGTCGCCGCGGCCCACCTTGACGTAGATCACGTCGCAACCTGCATCTGCGAAGCGAGCCGCCTGGGTGGCCAGTTCCTCGGCGGTCTCGCCTTGGGGAAAGCCGAAGTAGCGAACCTCGTCGCGCACCTTTCCGCCCAGCAGCTCATGGACGGGACGGCCCACCGCCTTGCCCATGACGTCCCAGAGCGCCATCTCCAGGCCGGCCAGTACCTGGCCCGCGAATCGCGGCGCGCTGCAGGTGCCCTTCAACTGGAAGAGTGTGTGGTAGGCCTCGCCCATCAGCCGAGCGTTCTCGAACGGGCTGCGGCCGATGCAGACATCGGCCGCGAGAGACAGATAGGTGCAGATCCCGTCAGCCGAGGGCGTGGCGATCGACTCTCCGTAGCCGGTCACGCCCTCGTCTGTACGGACTTCCACCAACACCACGCCGGCGCCGAGGGTGACACCCTGGGCCCAGTGATAGGGCTGCTTGTAGGGAATCCAGAGCGGCGTCGTGACGATCTCGCTGATTCTCACGTCTCTTCCTCCGGCGCTTAGCGGCCCAAGACCAGGTTCGGCAGCCAGAGGGATACAGCCGGCACGTAGGTCGTGACAATGAGTGTCGGCAGCCAGGCGAACAGGATCATCAGCGTGGTCGGCCACAGCATCTTGTTCACCTGGGTGTTCGCCACCCGCGCGCCGAGGTAGAGCAGCGGCGCGGTCGGCGGCGTGACGTTCCCCATCCCGAGGTTGACGCCGATGATGGCGGCAAAGTGGATGGGATCCACGCCGAGCTTCATGGCGATCGGCAGCAGCAGCGGCGAGGCCAGCAGCACGCCCGAGACATCGTCCATCAGCATGCCGATGATGACGATGACGATGTTGATCATGATCAGCGCGACGACCGGGTTGGCGGAGACCGAGAAGATCAGCCGCTCCGCGAGCCCCGGGATGTCCTCGAAGATCAGGAGCCGGCTCACGATCATCACGGTGAAGAACATCACCATGACGACGCCGGTGGTGGTGCCGCTCTCGACCAGCGCCTCAATGAAGGTCTTGCGGTTGAGGCCGCGATAGATGAACCAGCCCACCGGAATGGCATAGAGCACGGCGACGCCTGCGGCCTCCGTGGGCGTCATGATCCCGCCGTAGATGCCGCCCAGGATAACCACCGGCATCATCAGCGCTGGGAAGGCCTTGGTGCCGCGCCGCGCCGCCTCGCACGAGAATTTCTCCGGCGGAGGCGGCACCACGATCCTCTTCTGCCGCGCCATCAGCACCAGGTTGAGCGCGCACAGCAGCAGGATCAGGATCAGGCCAGGCATGACCGTGGCGAGGAAGCATTTCAGCACCGACTGGCGCGTCACCCAGGCGTAGATGATCTGGATCGAGCTCGGCGGGATGAGCAGCCCCAAGGGGGCCGCATTGGCAATCAGCGACGCCGAGAAGCCTTCGGGATAGTTGGCCGCGCGCAGGCGGGGCAGCAGCACCGAGCCGATACAGGTGAGCGTCGCCGCCGCGCTGCCCGAGATCGAGCCAAAGATGGCGCTCGCGATCACCGCCGCGGTCGACAATCCGCCCCGCACGCGGCCGACGAAGAGCTCCGCCAGATACACCATGGGCACGGCGATCCGGCCCTTCTCCATGATGCTGCCCGCCATGATGAAGAGCGGAATGGCCAGCAGCACCAGGTTGTTCATGCGCCAGTGACCCGAGGTCATGAAGGTCATCGGGTCGGTGTCGGTGAAGATCGCGAGGTAGATCATCACCGCCCCGAAGGCGAGCGGGACCGGCAACCCGATCAGCAGCACCACGCAGAGCAGGATCAGGGCGCCGAGCAGCATCATGGCGCGTCACCCCGCGCCTCATCGTGCCCTGTCACGGCGCCCGGTGGAGGGGCGAGCAGACGCACGAAGTGCATCGCCGAATAGATGGTCATCAAGACGAAGCCGAGGAGGATGACGCCCCGCGGCACGGCCAGCGGGATGCTGTAGACGGGCGTGGCCGGCAGGTCCGGATAGCGCGAGAGATCGTCCGCCACCATCAGGTAGGCCCAGTAGGAGAGGACCGCCCCGATCAGGACCTCCAGCCCGAAGATGACGGAGTCCACCCGGCGCTTCGCCGCCTCGGTCCTGAGCCACTCCTTGAGCAGATCGGCCTTGATGTGCGTGTTGTCGAAGCTGCCCTGGGCCGAGCCGATGAAGTAGAGGGTGAAGGCCGCCGCCATCATCCACTCTTCGTAGGCGAACAGGTTCATCTCGAAGCCGTAGCGCAGCACCACGACCACGCCGAAGGTGACCGCGATCAGCAGCGAGCAGACGACGAGCAGAACTTTTTGAACGAAGAGGACGGAGCGGATCAGCCTGGCCATTGCCAGCCTCCCGCATGAGAATTCGGGGGCGCGTCCCGCGTGTCCCTCTCAAACGCCACAGCTACCACAGAGATGGGGACGCGCCGGGTCCACTGCACTTCAGGTTCAGGAAAAAGACGCCGCGGCCCAGGAGACGTCCGGGCTGGAGTTGGGCCGCGGCGTTATCCCCCCTTGCCGGACTGTCAGTTCGAATCCGCCTGCAGCCTTGACATCAGGTCGGCGCCGAACTTCTCCTCGAGCAACGGCTGCACTTTGGCCACCACTTCGGCACCCATCGCGGCCAGCTCCTCATCCGTAACGTTGACCACCGTGACGCCGTGATCCGCGAGCCTTTGCGTGTACTCGGCGTCCACCTTCTCGATCTGGTCGAAGGACCACGCCGACGCCTTCTGGAAGGCCGCCGACACCGCCTCCTGCTGCGCCGCGTTCAGGCTCTCCCACTTGCCCTTGTTCATGTAGTAGGCGGTGTTCTCCACGAATGCCTTGTAGGGGATGAAGTGGGTGATGATGTCGCGGAAGATCGTGTAGTAGGACTCCGCGGTGCCGCCCACCAGGCCGTCGACGGTGCCCTGCTGGATCGCCGCCGGCACGTCGCCCCAGTTCATGGTCGTGGTGTTGAAGCCCATGGCGGTCACCGAGGCGTGCGCGACCTCGGCGCTCCAGATGCGGATGTTCACGCCCTTGGGCCCGGTGGTGGTCGCGTTATCCGGCGCCTTGGCCGTGGCCACGCCGATGAAGCCCTCGATGAAGATACCCAGGAGCTTCACCCCCTGACCGTCCAGGAGCTCCTCGAAGGTCGTGTAGAAGGCGGAGCCGGGCGAGAAGGCCGCCCGCATCTGGTCGTAGGTGGAGACCATGAACGGGAGGCCGTTGATCTCCAGCCTGGGGTCGTTGTGGCTGTAGATGAAGGTGTGGCCGATATCGATGGCGCCGGCGGCGACATCGCCGAAGACCTGCTCGCCGTAGCCGAGCTGGCCGGCAGGGAAGGTCTTGACGCTGAGGCCCACATCGGCGGCTTCGAGGTCCGCCTGGATCTGGTTGAGCGCCTCCGTGCCGAAGTGATCGATCGGGTGCTGGCCCGCGATCTTGAGGCTTACCTCATCGGCGCTGGCCTGCGCCGCGAAGACGCCGGCGCTCAGGGCCACTGCCCCCACCAGGGCAGCAATCTGTTTATACAGTTTCATGATCTCCTCCATTGTTTGAGCCTGCCGCCGCACGGCACGGGCTTTTCACACAGACAGAGATTTTTTACCATATCGGAGAATACATCCTTTTATGGCAAATTGTATGCACGAATGTCATACCTGTGATCGGTCATCGAACGGCTCTGCAGCCAATCAGGCGCATCACTGGGTACAGCCCGTGCCGTATTGCGGCATGTTTTCCACGCGCTGACAGTGGAGGCACCGGAACCTGCTGTCTTGCACGCACCGGACGACTTGGAGAATATTTTCACACAGAGATAAATTTCGAACATCGGACGCTATGGACGCAGAGCAGGCACTCTTCACCGCGCCGGCGCTGCCGCCCGATATCGAGCCCGACATGCGTGTCGGCTTTATCCTCTCGCCGCGCTTCACGCTCACGCCGTTCGCAGCCTTCATCAACTGCCTGCGCCATGCGGCCGACGAGGCGGACTTCAGCCGGCAGGTCTATTGCCACTGGAAAATCGTCGCGCCGACGCTGGACCCCATGACGGCAAGCTGCGGCGTGGAGGTGCGCCCGCATGCGCTGCTGCCGGAAGACGAGACGTTCGACCATCTCGTCGTCATCGGCGGCTTGCTGCCCGCGAGCCTGGAGCACCCGGAAGAGACGCTGCGCTACCTGCGTCACGCTTACGCGCACAACACGATTATCGTCGGCCTGTGCACGGCGAGCTTCGTGCTCGCCAAGGCGGGGCTTCTTGAAAACCGCCGCTGCTGTGCCCTGCACTTCGAGCACGTGGGTCAGTTCAAGCGGATGTTCCCGCGTGCCAGGCCGGAGGCCGACCAGTCATTCGTCAACGATGGCGAGATCATCACGAGCCCAGGCGGCACGTCGGCCATCGACGTGGCACTTACCCTGGTCGAGTCCTGCTGCGGCAAGGCGCGGGCGGTCAAGGCGTTGACATCGCTCCTGGTCGACCGGCACCGGGTCGCCCGCCACATGCCGCATCGCCCCTACGGTCACCTGGCGACCTGCGGCAATCGCCACGTGGAGCGGGCGGTGGCGCTCATGGAGAAGCACCTGGCCACGCCATATACCGTCGGCAGGCTGGCGCAGCGCCTCAGCGTTTCGGAACGCGAACTCAACCGCGCGTTCGCCAAGTATGCCGGCGACACCCCGACATCGCTGAGCCGCAAGATACGGCTCGCGCACGGCCATTGGCTGCTGGTCAACACGACCAGGACGGTGACGCAGATCGCCGCCGATTGCGGCTTCGCCGACGGCGCGCACTTTTTCCGCCGGTTCGGGAGCGTCTACGGTGAGACGCCGACCCGCTTCCGCAACCGCCGCCGCCAGATTTAGATGATGAGTCTCATCAGGATCAGCGCCTCGGATCGCTCCTGCGGAACTGGCGCGGGAAGGCTCTGATCGCTCCTGCGCTCTGGATATCGCGGTTGTGGCCGCCGCCTTCGATCTGAAGTAGCTTGACGGCGTTTGGGATCCTGCAATCGGTCCAGACGACCTTGAGGATGGGGCCCCCTGCCGTTGGGATCGCGGTCGTCCAGAAGCTGGCGCTTTAACCAGTATAGCCTTGGAGCAGCCGGAAGTGCTTCACGGTCTGGAGGAGGCCTCAAGGGCCCACTCCTCCGAGGTGTGAGGAGAGGAGAACCCGGTCGTGCCAAACGCTCTTCTGGTCTACCCGGAACACCCTCCGACCTACTGGGGAGCTGACCACGCGCTGGAGCTGACGGGGGTCAAGGCGACCCACCCGCCTCTGGGATTGCTGACCATCGCCGCGTTGTTTCCTCCGAGCTATGAGCTCCGCGTGGTCGACATGAACGTGAGCGCCTTGCAGGACGCCGACCTCAAGTGGGCGGATTACGTGTTCACGTCCACGATGATCACGCAACATGTGTCGCTGCGCGCCGTGATCGAGCGCTGCAACCGCGAAGGCGTTCCGGTGGTTGCCGGCGGGCCTCATCCCACCACGTTTCACGAGGAAATTGTGGGCGTGGACCACTTCGTGCTCGACGAGGCCGAGGAGATCTTCGCGGATTTCCTTCGGGACCTGGAAGCTGGCACGGCCAAGGCCATCTATCGGGAAAAACGGAAGCCGGATGTGACCCGGACGCCGGTTCCTCGCTTTGACCTCATCGATTTGAAGAACTACGCCACGATGAGCGTGCAGTTCTCGCGGGGATGTCCATTCGACTGTGAATTCTGCGACATCATCAAGCTCTATGGTCGCGTGCCTCGCACCAAGTCGCCGGAACAGGTCGTGGAGGAGCTCGATTCCCTCTACCGCCTGGGCTGGCGAGGCCCGGTATTTCTGGTCGACGACAACTTCATCGGCAACAAGCGAGATGCCTTGAAGCTGCTGCCGGCGATCGCCGAATGGCAGAAGGCCAGGGGGTATCCTTTCACCCTGATGACGGAAGCGAGCGCGAACCTGGCGCTGATGGACGCAATGATGGATGCGATGATCGAGGCCGGCTTCGATACCGTGTTCGTCGGTATCGAATCCCCCAACCCCGAAGCCTTGCTCAAGACCAAGAAAGCGCAAAACACCAGCAAGACCCAGGAGAACTTCCTCTATCACGCCGTCCGAAAGATCCAGCAGCATGGCATGCAGGTGCAGGGCGGGTTCATCCTGGGTCTGGATAGCGATGACGAGGGCGTGTTCGATGCCCAGATCGAGTTCATCCAGGAGACCGGCATTCCCGTCGCTCCTATCTACTTGTTGACCGCCCTGAAGAACACGGACATGTACGAACGCCTGAAGTCGGAGAACCGGCTTCTGGAGATGCCACTCGGAACCAATGCCATGCCTCTCAACTTCAGGACGGAGATGAGTTACGGCACCTTGATCGAGGGCTACAAACGCGTGCTAACCACACTCTACGATCCGACCCTGGAGAATTATTTCGAGCGCTGCCTGACCCTGTTCAGGCACCTGAAGCCCGTCCGGCATCTTCGAAAGCCCAGGAGCAAGAACGAGATCGATGGAGCTTTCATGACCGTTCGCCGTCGTCTCTCCGCCAGACAAGTTCCTGCCTATTCCAAGTTTATCGGCAAGGTCTCCAAGGATTTTCCTCGCATGCTTCCCGATGCGATCTATCTGGCGGCCATGGGTTATCACTTCGAAAAGATCACGCGTCAGCAGGTCGCAATCCATGACTTTCTGGGCTTCCTGAGAGGCGAGCTGGAGATGTTCCGGGAGACGGCTCCAGGTCGCGCTTCGGAGGTGGAGGAATTTGCGAGCTGGCGGCAGACGTCATTCGAGGGAGCCCGGCGGCGTTACGAGTCCATACCCGATGAGTATCGATACCGGGGAGACGGGCTGGACGACGCGCTGCAGTCCTTCCGGCGTGCGGTGGATGCGCGCGCGGCTGAACCCGTGCGCTCTGCGGTGACTTGAAGAACATCTTTGTGGCCGATCGGTCTCACCGGGGTCAGCGCGGCAAATCGCTCCTGCGGAACTGACGCAGGAAGGCCCAAGTCTCTTCGGCTCTCCCGATGTCGCGGTTGTGGGTGCCGGACCATCCGCGCCACGTGTCCCCGTTATTCGACGTATAGCGCTGTGCTATCGTGACGGAAAGTTGGAGGCCGCCGCGGGAGCGATCTCATGGAATTGGCGCTCGATGCCGTCACGTCCGGATATGGCGGTATCCCGATCGTCCGCGAGGTCTCGCTCGAAGTGGGCACGGGCGAGATCGTCGCCATCGTCGGCCGCAACGGCGTCGGCAAGACGACGCTGATCGAGACCGTCGCGGGCCTGCTGCCGGTGATGGGCGGCGGCATCACCTTCCGCGACCGAGATGTCACCCGTACCGATGCGCGCCACCGGGCACGTTTGGGCATGGGATACGTGCCCCAAGGGCGCGGCATCTTCTCCCGGCTCTCGGTCGAGGAGAACCTCAGGATGGGCGAGCTTGTCGGCGGGAAGCGCGCCGAGGCCGCCTTCGAGCGGGTCTACGAGTGGTTCCCGCGGCTGCGCGAGCGGCGCCGGCAGCGGGCGGGCACCCTCAGCGGCGGCGAGCAGCAGATGCTCGCCATCGGGCGAATTCTGGTGGGCCAGCCCAGCATCCTGCTGCTCGACGAGCCCTCGGAAGGCATCCAGCCCACCATCGTCGAGCTCATCGCCGACGTGATCGCGAGCCTCAACCAGAAGGACTCGCTCACCGTGCTGCTGGTCGAGCAGAACATCGACCTGGTGTGCGCGACCGCCCATCGCTGCATCGTGGTGGACAAGGGCGCGACGGCAGCGACGCTCACGCCGGGCGAGCTCGCCGACCCGGAGGTCGCGCGCAAGTACCTCGCGATCTAGCCAAGCTATCTCACCAGTGTCACGGCCCGCTTTGCGGCCCAGGGAGGAAGAACAGGATGAGCGGTGACGATCTCTGCTTTCAGACTGCGACCGAAGTAATCGCAGCATTCAAGGCGCGCACGCTGTCGCCCGTGGAACTGATGGACGCGATCATCGATCGCTGCGAGCGGGTCAACCCGACGATCAGCGCGTTCACCTACACCTTCTTCGACCGCGCGCGGGAACAAGCCAGGGAGGCCGAAAAGGCTTATGCAGCCGGTACCGCACGGGCGCTGGAGGGCGTGCCTTGCGTGATCAAGGACCTGCATCCGGTCGAGGGCGAAATCACCACGTGGGGCTCCAAGGTCTATGAAGGCGTACCAGCCGATTACACGGTGCCGACGGTGCAACGCCTGTTCGATGCAGGCATCATCATGCACGCCCGCTCGACCACATCGGAGTTCGCCCATACCGGGCACGGCCACAGCCCGCTTTGGGGCGTGACACGCAACCCGTGGAATCTTGAACTGAGTCCAGGCGGCTCTTCGGCCGGCGCAGGCGCCTCGGTCTGCGCAGGGCTCACCACCATCGCGGACGGCACCGACGGCGGCGGCTCGGTGCGCATTCCGGCCTCGGCATGCGGCGTCTTCGGCTACAAGCCGCCGTTCGGCCGCAATCCGGTCAACCTGCTCGCCACCAATTGGGAGCCGATCCTTCACTTCGGCCCGATCACGCGAAGCGTGGCCGACGGGGCGCTGATGCAGAACGTGATGAGCGGACAGCACGTCAGCGACATCACCACGCTGCGGGACAAGGTGGTCTTGCCGGAGAGATTCGAGAGCTTCCGGGGGGCCAAGGTCGCGGTCTCGATGGACCTCGGCTATTTCGAGGTCGACGACGAAGTGCGCAAGAACACGCAGGCGGCCTTCGACGTGTTCGAGAACGAGCTCGGCTGCACCGTGACCGAGGTCGATCTCGGCTGGACCTATGCCACCTACGACGCCTGGGTCACCCACTGGCAGGGGCTGTTCTCGGCGATCGCAGGGCATTACCTGCCACGCTGGCAATACGAAATGGACCCGGTGGTGGTCAATCTGCTCAAGACCGGCGACACCCACAGCGCCGCCCGTGTGCGCCAGATCGAGTTCGTCGCGACCGATATGTACCGCTCGCTCGGGCCGATCCTGGAGGAACACGATGTGCTGCTTTGCCCCACCCTCGCGGTTGCCGCCACTGGGGCCGAGCACGGCGGCGACGACGCCGACTTCACCATCAACGGCAAGCCCGTCGATGCCATGCTGCAATGGGCGATGACCTATCCGTTCAACCTAGTCAGCCAGTGCCCGGTCGCGAGCGTGCCGAGCGGCTTCGTGAGCAACGGCGCGCCCTCCGGTCTCCAGATCGTGGGCCGCACCTACGAGGACGAGACCGTGTTCCGCGCTGCGGCCGCGCTCGAGGCGGTCAGGCCCTGGCGGGGGCAGAGGCCGCCGGTTTGACGGCCGGCGCGGTTGCCTTCCCGACGGCGGCCACGGCATACTGACATCGGGACAACAGGTTCTTCACAAGGGAGGAAGGTAAATCATGTCTAAGGCGATACGACTCCGCTCCAAATGGAAATGGGCGGTTGTGCCGTTAACTCTAGCGGCAGTGGCCTTGTTTTCTAACACCGAAGCGGCCGCAGAGGATCCGATCAAGATCTGCGTGATCGACGATCATTCCGGCGATTTCGCGCTGATAGTAGCGCCAAAGACGCTCGGTTACGAGACAGCGATCAAGGAAATTAACGACGCAGGCGGTGTGTTGGGTCGCCAGCTCGAGATGGTCTTCTATGACGGCCAGTCCGACGTCAAGAGGCACCAAGAGCTCGCGCAAAAATGCATTCTCGACGATGAAGTCGACGTCGTCATGGCCGGTGCGACCAGCTCGGCGCGTGAGGCGGCACGGGCAGTCGCGGTCGAAAACGAGGTGATTTACTGGCACAACAACCAGGGCGAGGGCGGAATCGCCGACAAGTACTCGTTCTTCACCGGACCCATTCCCGAGCAGCAAATTCTCACCGGTGTGAGCTATATGATCGAGAAGTACGGGCCCAAGATGTACATCCTGGCGGCCGATTACGGCTTCGGTCAAGTCAGCGCCTTGTGGACGCACGCCGCCGCCGGTCTTTACGGCGGGGAAGTCGTCGGCGAAGAGTTCATTCCGCTCGGGAACTCCGACTTTGCCGCGACCATTGCGAACATCCAGAAGGCAAAGCCTGACTTCGGCGTCTTCTATCTGGTGGGCGGCGCCCAGTACAACTACTATCCGCAGGCCGCCGCTGCCGGCGCCAACATTCCGGCGGTTTCGACCGTGAACGTGCAGCAGGGATACGAGCACAAGCGCTACCCGCCGCCCGCTCTGGTCGACATGTACATCCCCTTCGGGTTCGTCGAGGAGACACCGACGGATTCCGCGCGCGCGTTCGTCGAGAAGGCGCGAGCGATCAATCCGGACGAGCCCTACATCAACCAGATGACGCGCTGCGCCTACGTCGCGATCCACCTCATGGCGCTGGCGTGGGAGCGGGCCGGAACGA
Organism: Alphaproteobacteria bacterium; assembly: GCA_965220745.1. Classification (GTDB taxonomy): domain Bacteria; phylum Pseudomonadota; class Alphaproteobacteria; order UBA828; family UBA828; genus WTGU01. The sequence continues at coordinate 794,612 of CBDCQT010000010.1, forward strand.
CCGAGACGCAGGCCACCATCGCGGCTCTGGAATCGGGCCTCTCCTTCGATGCGCCTGAGGGCCCGGTCTTCCTCGATCCGGCGACGCACCATCTGACCATGGATATCAGGATGGGGCGCGTGAACGAGAATCACGATCTCGAATTCGTTCACGACTTCGGCGCCATCGAGCCCTGGTGGCTCAGGACGCTCGGCGTCAATCTGGTACGGACCGACGAGGCGAGGCAGTTCCTGCCCTGGGATGACCCGCGCCTCGCGCAGTACAAGACTGAGTAGCGATCACTTCTCCTGTAGTCCGGTAGCGGGGCCGCCGTTCAAGGCTCCGCTGCCGGACGCTGACATGCTCTTGTCAGAAAGAGGCGCCGACTAGCCCGGATTTCTCACCAATGTCACAGCCTGCGTCGCGCCCAGACGTTCGATCCGCCAGGAGCGGGCCGAAAAGCGTATCAGGGAATACGGTTGAGGTTCGCGACGCCGCGGGCGAGCGCCGGGGCGCGACCCGAAGGGCGGTGCTTTCAGGCCGACAGAGTGTGTCAAGCCGTTTGCCCGATGCCCCACATCGCGCTGCACAGCTTTCCTGCTCTGTCGGCCTGAAAGCACCGCGCAGACCATGACATTGGTGAGAAAGCCGGGCTAGGGGGAAGGCCCGTCGCATGGAGACGATCTCGTTCATCGTCGGCCTGCTCTACCAATACGCCGACACGATCGCGCTCCTCGCCCTCTCGGCCATCGGCCTCATCATCATCTTCGGCATGATGGGCGTCATCAACATGGCGCACGGCGAGATGATGATGATCGGCGCATACATCACGTCGTTCTCTTACTACGCCGGCATCCCGACCGCGCTTGCCGTCATTTTCGGCGGCATCGGGGCGGGCGTCGCCGGGATGGTCCTGGAACGCCTGGTCATACGACGATTCTACGGGCAGCTCTTATCGTCCCTTGTGGCGACATGGGGGCTCAGCCTCATCTTGAGCCAGGGGGCTCTGCTCGTCTTCGGCCAACTCATCCAGAGCGTGCCGACACCGTTCGGCAGCTTCACGGTCGCCGATCTGTCCTACTCCTACTACCGCGTGTTCATCTTCCTGGTCGCGCTGGTCATGATCGCGGGCCTCTGGGGGCTCTTCCGTTTCACGCGCTTCGGCGTGCGCGCGCGGGCGACCATGGAGAACCCCAGGATGGCGCGGGCGCTCGGGGTCGATACCACCCGCGTCTACGCCCTCACCTTCGGGCTCGGCACCATGCTGGGGGGCTTTGCCGGCGGACTGCTGGCGCTGACGTCGACCATCGGCCCCTTCTACGGCATGACCTATACGCCGCAGGCCTTCATCACGGTGGTCGTGGGCGGCGGCGCGGAGGTGGTGACGGGGCTGCTCGCCAGCGTCCTCTCCCTCGGTGCCATCAAGACCATCTTCATGAACCAGACGAACATCCTGCTCGGGCACGTCGCGATGCTGGTGCTCGCCTTCGTGATCATTCGCCTGATGCCGTCCGGAATCTCGGACTGGGTGGAGAGGCGACAGGTCAGGGTGCGGGAGCGCTAGGGAGCCGGGATGTCTGTCATTCAGCGACCCCTGGCACTTCTGGTCGGCCCGCAGGAGATGGGCCGGACCTGGTATTTCTGGGTCGGCTTCGTGATCGTGATCGGCGTCGGCGCTGCTGCCCCCCAATATCTCGGGCGTTTCGATCTTCTCAACCTGTCGAACTTCCTGACCAGCATCTTCCTGGCGCTTAGCCTCTGCCTGATATGGGGCTTCTGCGGCATCCTGAGCCTCGGTCAGGCGGCGTTCCTCGGCCTTGGCGGCTACGCCTACGGCGTCGCGGGCATCAACTTCATCGAGAGCCACGGCAACACCTGGGCCGCGCTCGGCATCGGGCTTTCGGTGCCGGTGGCGCTCGCGGCGGTGCTTGGCTTCGTCATGTTCTATGCGCGGCTCAAGGGCGTCTACGTGGCGATCCTGATGCTCGTGGTGACGCTTCTGTTCGAGACCTTCCTCAATCAGACCGCAGGCCAGGGCTGGTTCATCGGTGACGCTCACTTGGGCGGAAACAACGGCCTCGGGCGGTTCTCGGGCGTCATCAAGAAGCCCCCCAGCTTCATCTTCAGCGAAGGGGGGATCAAGTTCCTCGGCAAGAGCTACGCCTTCTTCTATCTGACGTTCGGACTGGCGGTGCTCTGCTATCTGGGCCTGCGCATCATGGTGAACTCGAAGCTCGGCTTCGTCATGGTCGCGATCCGGGAGGACCCGGAGCGAACCGAGGCACTCGGCTACGACGTGCGCCTGATCCAGCTCGTCGTCTTCTGCGTCTCCGCCCTTCTGGCCTCGATGTCCGGCATTCTCTACGTCTCCTGGGGCCGCTTCATCACGCCGGACGTGTTCGGCGTGTACAACAATATCCTGCCGGTCATCTGGGTTGCCGTCGCAGGCCGCAAGAGCCTGACCGCTACCGTCATCGGGACCCTCGTGCTGGTCTGGATGTCGCAGCGCCTGACCGAGACCGACTACGCCTTCGTGGTGCTCGGCGGCATTCTGGTGGGCGCCATGCTCCTGCTGCCGGAGGGAGTCATCACCGGGATCGTCGATCGCAGCGCCGGACTCCGCGCCCGGCTGGCGGCAAGAATCAGGGCGCAGGCCTGAGCGATGCCGCTGCTGGAGGTCAAGAACCTGTCCAAGGCATTCGGCGGGGTGCGCGCGGTGGACGGCGTCGACTTCTCCCTGGAGCAAGGCGAGCTGCGCTCCATCATCGGCCCCAACGGCGCCGGCAAGAGCACCCTCTTCAAGCTGCTGCTCGGCAGCATCAAGCCGGACAAGGGCAAGATCTGGTTCCGGGACCGCGATGTCACCCGGGCCGAGCCGCACAAGCGCGCCCACATGGGGATCGGCGTCAAGTTTCAGCATCTCGGCGTCTACGGCGACCTCACGGTGCGCCACAACATGCAGCTGCCGCTGCAGCACAGCCTCTCGGGCGAGGCGATGGATGCCGAGATCGCTCGGCTGCTGGAGCGGCTCAATCTCGCTGGTACGGAAGACCGCCGCGTGGCCGAGCTCAGCCACGGCCAGCGGCAGTGGCTCGCGATCGGCATGGCGCTCGCCATGCGACCGGTCCTTCTCCTGCTCGACGAGCCGACCGCCGGCATGGGGCCGGAGGAGACCCGCGAGACGGGTACGCTCGTCCACTCGGTCCACGAGGAAGGTGTTACGATCGTCGTCGTCGAGCACGACATGGCGTTCGTGCGTCAACTGGGCGCGCCGGTTACCGTGCTGCACTATGGCCGCGTGTTCGCCGAGGGATCACTCGCGGCGATCGAGGGCAACGAGGACGTTCGCAACATCTATCTCGGCGCGTCACGAACGATGGCCGTTCGAGGCCGCCACCACTGAGGCCGACAGACCAAGGGAGAGACGGCGATGCAGAGAATCAATCGGGGCGATATTCCCGCCAAGTATGCCTTCGACTGGGAAGACGAGCCGGTGCTCCGGGTGGCGCAGGGCGAGGCGTTTCAACTGGAGACCGACGACGCGCTTTCCGGCCTGATCGTCGACGACAGCGACGACCCCGAGGTGCACGACTTCACCGGCGAGCATGTCGTCTCCCTGCAGAGCGTCTGGCCGCCGACCTACAACCCGGTGGTCGGCCCGATCTACGTGGAAGGTTGCGAGCGGGGCGATACGCTTGCCGTCCACATCGACTGGATCGACCCCTGGCGCTACGGCTTCTCGGGCATCCTGCCGGGCATCGGTCCGCTGGGGGATTCCAAGCGCTGGGCGGACTGCTCGGAGCCGCACGTGCAGGTGATCGAGCACTTTCCCGGCCCGAGCGGGCATACGCGGGATGGCACGGGGAAGTACTCCGACAAGCTCACCTGGGACCTGATGCCCTTCTGCGGCACGCTTGCGTGCGCGCCGGAGCGCGAGGTGTTCACCTCGCTGCTGGGCCAGGGCCCCTTCGGCGGCAACATCGACTGCCGCGACGTGCGCGCAGGCCACACGATCTTGCTCAACGCCTACCACGATGGCGGCCTGCTCTACGTGGGCGACATGCACGGCGGGCAGGGCGACACGGAGTTCACGGGCATCGCCGACGAGACGCGGGCGACGATCCAGCTGAGCGCAACCGTGATCAAGAACAAGCACGCGCCCTGCGTGCGCATCGAGAAGCCGGACAGCATCGTGGCGGTCGGCGTCAACCTGCCGATGGAGCACGCGGTCTACGACGCCTGCGACAACATGATGCAGTGGCTCAGGGACGACTACGGCATCAGCGGCAAGGACACGTACATCCGCATGTCGTGCGACCCGGCGTTCCGCATCCGCACCTACCAGATGGTGCGCGCGGTAACGATCCAGCACGTGGTCGGCGCCGAGTATCCCAAGGAGCGCCTCATCCCCGCCATCTGAGGCGCGCGTGGAGGCCGCCGGCCGATGTCAGCGGTGGGCTGGGACGCGCCGGCGTTGATGCGGAACCTCGCCGAGCGCCAGCTCGTGTGACCGGCGCGGCCGGCGCGTCAGCCAGCCGGCACCGGCGCGTCGCTACGCAGTAGCTGTGCGTCCTTCAGATCGGTCCACAACGCAGACGGGATCGACCCTTCCAGCAGGGCCACGTTCTGGCGCACCTCCTGCGCCGCCATCGCGCCGGGAATGACGCTCTTGACCGCCGGGTGGGCCAGCACGAACTGTAGCGCCGCCGCCGGCAGCGTCACGCCGTGGCGTTCGCACACGCTCTCGATCCTGCGCACGCGCTCCATGATATGGGGCGGTGCCGGCTTGTAGTTGAAGCGGGCGCCCTCCACCGCACCGGTCGCGAGGATGCCGGAATTGTAGGGTCCGCCCAGGATGATGCCGACATCGCGCTCGACGCACATGGGCAGAAACGAGCCAAGCGCTTCCTGCTCGATCAGCGTGTAGCGGCCGGCGAGGAGGAAGCAGTCGAAGTCGGCGTGGCCGAGCAGCGCCTCGCAGGCCTGCCACTCGTTGAGGCCTGCGCCGAAGGCCGCGATGCGGCCCGCAGCCTTGAGTTCCTCCAGCGCGCGGTATCCACCCTGATCGAAGAGCTCGCGCACTCTCTCATCCGCTGCGGCCTGGCTGCCGTGGGTCCACACGTCGACATCGTGAACGAGCAGAATGTCGATGGCGTCGACCCCGATCCGCTGCAGGCTGGCCTCGTGACTGCGCATCACGCCGTCGTAGCTGTAGTCGTACACCGGCTGCTTCTCGGGCGGGTCCACGAAGAGCCCCTTGGTCGTCTCGTCCACCGAGCCATCGATCAGCAGCCGGCCGATCTTGGTGGAGAGCACGATGCCCGCGCGGCCGTGGCGCGCGATAGCGATGCCGAAGCGCTCCTCGGAGCGCCCGAGGCCGTAGTAAGGCGCCGTGTCGAACAGCGTGATGCCGCTCTCGAAGGCCGCGCCCAGCGTGGCCTGCGCGTCTTCTTCCGAGATTCCGCGGTAGAGGTTGCCGAGCGGCGCGCCGCCGAAGCCCAGGCGCGTTATGTCGAGGGGACGGGCCGTGCGCCCGCTCAAGCGTACCGTGTTACTTGCCTTCACCGCCTGCTTCTCCTGCCACTGTCGCAATCGAACAGCCGCGCCTTGTCGGGGTCGAGATCGATGCCGACCGCCGCATCCAGCGCGCCCTCATAGTCTTTGTCGGCGCGGACCACGACGTGTTCTCCGTTCATGTCGCAGGTCACGATGGTCTCGTTGCCGGTCATCTCGGTGGAATAGATGCGGGCGCGGAGCATGGCCTCGTCCGCGGGCACGAGGGTCGCGTCCTCGGGCCGAAAGCCGAGATAGATGTCACCGCGCGGGGCGACGTTGCCGAGCGGCACGGAACCGTCCGGCACGGCAAAGCTGCCGTTCTCCACCGCGCCCCGGACGATGTTCATGGCCGGCGCGCCGATGAAGCGGGCCACGAAGAGATTGGCGGGGTCGTCGTAGATTTCCTTGGGCGGCGCGACCTGCTGCAGCACCCCTTCGTCCATCACCGCGACCCGATGCGCGAGCGTCATCGCCTCCACCTGGTCGTGGGTCACGTAGATCGTGGTCACGCCGAGCTCGGACTGCAGACGCTTGAGCTCCACGCGCATGGCGATGCGCAGCTTGGCGTCGAGGTTGGAGAGCGGCTCGTCCATGAGAAACGCCGACGGCGTGCGGACCATGGCGCGGGCCAACGCCACCCGCTGGCGCTGGCCGCCGGAGAGCTGACGCGGGTAGCGGTGCAGCAGGTCCTCCAGGTGCACCTTCTCCGCCGCAGCGCGCACCGCCGCGTCGAGCTCGGCAGCCGGCGTGCCGCGCAGCTTCAGCGGATAGCCGATGTTCTTGGCGACCGTCATATGCGGGTAGAGCGCGTAGGACTGAAACACCATCGCGACGTTGCGATACTTGGGCAGCACGTTGGTAACGTCCTGGTCGCCGATCTCGATGGTGCCGCCGCTCACGGTCTCCAGCCCCGCCACCATGCGGAGCGCAGTGGTCTTGCCGCACCCGGATTCGCCGAGAAGGACCAGAAACTCGCCGTCAGCGATATCGAGGCTGAGGTTCTTAACCACCTCGTTCTGACCGAAGGACTTGCGCACATCGATCATTCGGACGCGCATGGCCGGCCTCCAGTCCTCTAACCCTTGATCGCGCCGACCAGCAGCCCGCGCGCGATATGCCGTTGGAGAAGGAATGCCGTGAGCACGATGGGCGCAATCATGATGACGATCAGCACAGACATGTACCACCACTGCGGCCCGCGCGTCGCGTTCTGCGCAGCCACGAGCATCGGCATGGTCTGCGCGTCCGCCGTCGAGATGAAGAGCGCGAGCAGGTACTCGTTCCAGGCCAGAATGAGGATGAGGAGCGAGGTCGCCGCCAGCCCCGGCCGCGCGAGCGGCAGCACGATGGTGAAGAAGATGCGAAGCCGCGAGGCGCCGTCGATCTGGGCACTCTCCTCCAGGTCGAGCGGGATGCCGGCGAAGAAGTCGCGCATCAGCCAGACGACGATGGGCAGGTTGACCGCGGTGTAGGTGGCGATCAACGCGATGTGCGTGTCGAGAAGGCCGATCCGCTGGAACATGAGGTAGACCGGCAAGACCACCACCACCGGCGGCAGGATACGGTTGGAAATGATCCAGAACAGAATGTCGTCGTTGCCGAGCGCGCGCCTGAAGTAGCGCCCGACGGCGGCCACGAAGAAGACGAAGAGGATGATCGCCACAGGCGCAGCGGCGAACAATGGAGCGCCGAGGCTCGTGACCGTGAAAACGGTGAGTCCCAAAAGGGCCAGAAAGGCGAGGACGTTACCGATCTTGACCCGGTACTGAATCCGCACCAGCGCGTAGGCCGCGAACGATCCGATCAGGACGCAGACCACCGTGGCGCAAAAGGCGACGATGACCGAGTTTATGTATGGGCGCAGCGTGTCGTTGCCGAGCTCGAAGAGGATGTAGTGCCAGGCGTGCATCGAGGGCTTGAAGTCGATGAAGGGAATGAAGTCTGGCCCGTCGTTGACCTGCACCGGCAACTTGAACGACGTGATGAACAGCCAATAGAGCGGGAACAGCACCACCAGGAGCCAGAGCACCAGAAGCGTGTAGACCAGCACCTTGGTGGCGGGCGCCATTGAGGTGATGTCGTACGGCAGGAAGAGACGCCGCAGCAGGGTACGCTCGGGGATGTTCACAGCTCTGTCCTGCGGGTCCTGCGGCCCGCGAAGTTGAAGAACGAGAGACAGGTGACGGTGGCTACGAAGAGCAGCATGTAGCCCACCGCCGCCGAGCCGCCGAGATCCTGCGTGCGCCAGGCGACGAAGGCATGGAGGGTGAGGGACTCGGTGGCGATGCCCGGGCCGCCGCTGGTGAGCACGTTGGGCAGGTCGATGATCTTGTAAGCCTCGATCAGGCGGATCAGCACGATGGTCGCGGCCACCGGCGCAATCGCGGGCCAGGTGATGTCGCGGAAGATCTGCCAGCCGCCTGCGCCGTCGATGCGCGCCGCCTCTAGCTGGTCGCGCGGCTGGTTCTCGATGGCGGCGAGCAGCACGATGAACATGAAGGGCGTCCACTGCCAGGTGTCGCCGATGAGCACCACGATGCGCGCGGTCCACGGGTCCGCCGCCCAGGAGAAATCGGCGAGCCCGAGCCCCGTCCAGATGTCGGCAAACGGCCCCTTGTGTGTGTCGGCGAGCATGCGGAACATGTAGGCGATGCCGACGGGCGTCACCATGATCGGCAGGAAGAAGACGACCCGGAACAGATTCCGCCCGTAGATATTCTGCGAGCAGAGGACGGCGAGGCCGAGCGCCAGGACGAACTGAACTGAGACGCCGGCGAAGACGTAGAAGAGCGTCACCACCAGCGAGCCGGGGAAGCCGCCCCCCAAGGTGGCCACCAGAAGAAGGGCCAGCGCGCCGGCGACGACGAAGGCGATGGAACGGCCGATGACGCCGACCACGGTCGTACCCGGCCGGATCAGGTAGCGAACGAAGAAGAGCAGCAGGAGCGCAAAGATCGCGCTCAGGATCAACCAGTCAACGATTCCGAAGACATCGAACGTGCCCAGCAGGTGATACTGCTGGGAGCCGAAGATCAGCTTCTTGAAATTCAGCCACTCGACATACCTGAGCGTGAAGCCGCCGGCGGCGAATTTCAGCTTGGTCAGCGTGAGGTAGGCGGAAACCAGCAGCGGAAACAGCGAGAACGCCAGCAGCGTAAGCACCGCCGGCAGGATGAACACCTTGCCGGCGTTGCGGTCGACCCACTCGGCGACCCGATCACGACGATCGCGGCCCTCCAGAAAGGCCAACGCTGGAATGCCTCAGTGCGAAGGAGTGGCTCCGGCGCGCGCGACGGGATGCCGCCGCACGTGCCGGAGCCGGCAGAAGTGACGCCTAGAGGCCGAGCGTGGCGCGATAGGCGGCAAGCTGGTCGTCAGTGCCGTTCTCTTCGTTAAGCTCGTTCCAGCCGTCCTCGATGGCCTGCATCGCCGTGGCCTTGTCGATCTCGCCTGCGGCTAGCCGGGAGATGGCGTTGTCGAGCACCACCTGCTGATAGGCCTGGTTCTGCGGGATACGCAGATCGAGCACCATGTTCGGGCTGTCGAGGCTCGCCTGAATCGCACCGAGATAGTCCTCGGCGGCAGCCTCGCTCATCCCCGCCTGCACCCACAGCGACAGGTCGCCGAACTGCGAGAGACGATAGGGGTTGAAGCCGGTGATGCCGATGGTCACGTCCTCGTTGGACTGCGCCGGCTGCGACATGTGGGAGAAGAAGGCGTAGGCCGCATCCTTCACCGTGTCGTCGGCATTGGCGTTGATGCCGCCGGACCACCCGCCGAAGGCGGCGAAGGGCGCGCGGTTGACCCCGTTGATGGCGTGGGGGCAGGTCTCCGCGTCGCACGGCACGAGCGCGCCGCTGGCGCGGTCGAGCACCGACGTCGAGCCGGGGAGCATGATCGAGCCCACCTTGTCGATCACCTGCGAGGTCTCCGGGTCGATGGCGAGCGTGCCGATGTCGCCCCAGTCGATGGTGAGCGCGCAGCGGCCGGAGGTGAACAGGCTCCGCGTGTCGCCCACGTCGAGGTTGATCTCGTCCGGCGGGCCGAAGGCGGTCGTCGCGGTGTAGATGTCGAGCGCTGCGGCGAACGCCTCGTTGTTGACCAGCGGCGCCATGGTCTCGGTGTCGAAGAAGATGCCCTGCGAGGTCCCCTGCGACTGCAGGTAGCCGCCGGCGATCGAGAGGATCATCCAGTAGGCCTGCGCGCTGCGCTTCTTGGAGATGCAGGAGCCGTAGTCCGGCGTCCCGTCGCCGTTCATGTCCTGGCCGTGGGTGGCCTCGGCCGCGGCGACGTAGTCCTGCCAGGTCTCCGGCGCCGCGATGCCCGCATCGGCGAACACGTCGGAGCGGTAGTAGACCATCTGGAAGTCGCCATCGAGGGTGAGCATGTAGGTATCGCCGGCGAACTTCTGCGAGAACTCGCGGAAGAACGGCGCGATGTCGTCTTCCTGCAGCGCCGAGTCCGCCGCGACCCGCTCGCTCAGGTTCTCCATGTAGCCGGGCACGATGTAGTCCACGCCCCATTGCGGCGCGAACACCGCGGCGTCGATGGAGTTGGTGCCCGATGCCCAGTCCGTCAGCACCTTGGTGTAAAGATCGGAGAACGGCACCGTGACGATGTTGATCTGCGCGCCGGTCATGGCGTTGAAGTCCGGGGCGCGGCGCTGTAGCGGCTCGGCGATCTGCGGACCGGTAAAGGTCATGATGTTGACCTCCACGCCGTCGAACTCGCCGGCCGCCTGTGCCGTGCCGGCCACGAGACCGAGCGCGGCGACGCCCGCAAGCGGCGCGAGCACCGCCTTCTTGTAGAGAGTCGTGATCTTCATCGGAGTCTCCCTTGGTCGAGTGGGTTCATGGATCGGAGTGAAACAGCGCCGGCTCCCTGGTGGCAAGGGTCGTCAGCATGGTGACGAGCTGGCCCAGGTGATGGCGCAGCGCCTGCTTGGCGCGCTCGGCATCGCGGGCCTTGAGGGCGCCCACGATGGCTTCGTGCTCGCGATAGGTTTCCTGCAGTCGTCCCGGTGCCGGCAGCAGGAGCTGCCGCGTCCGGTCGAGCTGAGCCCGGACGCTCTCGGAGATCCGGCCAAGGCGGCGATAGCCGGTGAATGAGAGCATCAGCTCGTGCATCTGCGCGTCGTGCTCGTAGAAGCCGGTCAGGTCGCCGTCATCTAGCATCACCCGCTGAATTCTTAAGTTGCGCCTGAGCAATCCAAGCTGCTCGTCGGTGACGCTGCGAGCGACATGCTCGATCGCGGCAAGCTCCAGGGCCTCGCGGATGAAGGCTCCTTCCCGGATCTCCGCCATCGAGATGCGGGACACGTAGGTCCCGGCCTGAGGGTGCACCTCGACGAGGCCGTCGGCCGCAAGCCTGGCGATGGCCGCCGATACCGGCGAGCGCGACACGCCCAGCGCTTCGCAGACCTCCGCCTTGCGCAAGATCTCTCCCGGCGCATAGCGGAGCCCGACGATGGCGTTGCGCAGGCTCAAATACACGCGGTTGGTTAGCGTTCCCTCAAAATGCTCCAGGGTTTCCAGCCGCCCCGTCTCTGGCGTCTGCGGGACGGTGCCCGGCCGCGCATCTGGCGCAGCCTGGGCCACCTGAGCGACCCTAGCTTGCATTCTAACATGTTAGCCCTGCCACCGTGACCTGTCAAAGCAGCCGGAGCGACCCGCGTGCCGGGCGTCGGCCGCACCAGGCTCGCGTGGCCCCACCGAACGACTCGCAATGTCGCCGTTTCGGCTCTTTCAACTCTGAGCGTTCTTGACGGACTCGACTCATTATGGCGTTCGGAGATGACGATTTAGCGCCCCTATCCCCCACCTATTTGGCACGCTCTACTTGCATAAATCTCTATGCGTAACGGGGCATAGAATTTGCTAGGCGGGGCATTTTCTTCGTCTGGCGCCGGGTGTTATCCAGGTCATGCGAGCAACGGGAGGGTGGACACCGTCGAGTGAATGAGAGAGCGGCCGCGAATCGCACACCGCATCAACCGAACAAGGCGAAAAACGCCTCTCACCACCGCGTTGCGCGTAATCGACCTCTCCGGCCATCTGCGCCCGCCAGGCGGCCCGACCGTGACCGCGTGAACGATGCTAACACCGCCACGCGCCTGTCCGACCGCTTTCGAAATTCGCTTTACGTTAATGAAGAGGCCTCGTATCGGGAGGCCTCGTTTGTGGACTGCGATGGCCAGTTTACCAGCACGGGTCGGACGCTGTCTATAGCCATCGTATCGCCTAAAACAATTTGCCCGGGCCTACCCCAAGCAACCAACAGCGTAGGAAAGTCATTAGCGGTCCTTCGCCCCGCCGTCAACCCATTCGTTCCGTGACGGCTCCTCCGGAGCATCGGCTCCAACGTCGCCGCTCGGCCGCATGCCCCGCCGGCATTCCTATAGCCGCTTGGCATACTGCCAGGCAAGCACGCCACATGCGTGCGGCGAATGCAAGCGCCGAATTGCGGCTACAGCACGAATTCTCGCGATGCTCTCTCGCCGGTAACCGCCGCAGGTGGGCAGACTCTGCGGGGTGTTACGGGCGCGAAGATATCCTCCGCAATTCCTTCCGCGACTCTTACGGCAGCGTCCTTGACGGCGTCTCGTGTGAGGTGGGTGTATCGGGCGGTGGTCTGGATCTGGGCGTGGCCGAGCAGCTTGGCGATCACCGGCAGGCTCTCGCCCAGCGCCAGCGCACGGCTGGCATAGCTGTGCCGCAGGTCGTGGATGCGCACGTCGTCGAGACCGGCGCGGGCGCGCACCCGGCGCCAGGGCTCGAACAGGCTGGAGAGCCGGGCGCCCGGCTTCGCGCCGGGGATCACCCAGGGGTTGCCGGGCACCTTGTCAATGCCAGCCAGAACCGCAGTCGCCTCGGGCGAGAGCGAGACCGTGCGCGGGCCGGTCTTGCTGTCGCTGAGATGCAGCTCCTGCGCCTCCAGTCGCACGTCCTCCCAGCGCAGCGTCAGGATCTCGTTGCGCCGGCAGCCGGTGAGCATCAGCAGACGGAGCGCCGCCGCTGCGTAGGGGGAGATGCGCCCCTCCGCCTCCGTCTCGTCCAGCACGCGGCCGAGCCGCTGGAACTCCGCGTCGGTCAGGAAGCGCTCGCGCCGGCGCGTCCGGTATTTTGGGGCAGAGCGGCAGGGGTTGCTGATCTCCCCCGCCACGCCCCAGGCGATGGCCTGGTCGATCATGCGCGAGAGGGTCGCGATCACCAGGTTGGCCATGGCCGGGCGGTCGCTGAGTGAATGCTGCAGGTCGGCGACCTGGCCACGGCCGAGGGATGAGACGGGACGGGTGCCGAGGGCGGGCACGATGTAGCGCTCGATGGCAAGCCGGTACTGGGCTGCTGTGGTGGACTTGCAGCGCACCGCCACGTGTTCGCGCAGATAGCGCTGGGCGAGGGCCGCGACGGTAATGCTCTCGGTCTTCTGTGCCTCGGGGACGGGCTCCTCGCCCGCCCTGATCCGCGCGATGATCAGCGCCGCGCGCCGGCGCGCCTCACTCGCCCCGATCACTCCGTGCCGGCCCACGGTGATGCGCTTCGTGCCTTGGGGCCCCCGCGTCTGCACCACGTAGACCTTGGCGCCGGAAGGGTAGACCCGGACGCCGAAGCCGGTGAGCGCCCGGTCCCACACCACCGTGTCCCTGCCCACAGGGAGCGCCGCCACGGTGTGCTCCGTGATCGTCCCCTGCGCGGGAAGTGCCGAGGGCACTGCCGAGGGAAGTGCCGAGGGCACTGCCACGTTCATGATGAGCCGCTGTCCTTATCGGCAGTGCCCTCGGCAGCACCATCGGTGCCGATGTCGGCACCGATGCTGCCGCCGACGCGGGCGGCGGAGAGGCGCTCGGTCTCGCGCGCGAGGTGGGCGTAGCGCGCGGTGCTCTGGATGTCGGCATGGCCCAATAGCTTGCCGATCATGCTCAGGCTCTCGCCCGCAGCCAGCGCACGGCTTGCGTAAGAGTGACGGAGGTCGTGGATGCGCACGTCGTCGAGGCCCGCGTGGGCGCGGAGCCGATACCAGTCTGCGGTGATGGTGGCGAGGTGGGTACCCGGTTTCTTGCCGACCATGACCCAGGGGTTGTCCGGCACACGGGCGATGCCTGCCAGCACCGTCTCTGCCGTGGGGGTGAGGGGGACCATGCGGGCGCCGGTCTTGCCGTCGCGCAGCCGGAACTCGCCGGCGGTGCGGTCGACATCGTCCCAGCGGAGCGTGAGGATCTCGTTGAGCCGGCAGCCTGTGAGCATGAGCAGGCGCAGGGCGGCGATGGCGTAGGGCGAGACCGCGCCCTCGATCCCCGCTTGCGCCTCTGCTTCCGCTTCGACCAGCGCCTGACCCAGCCTGCGGTACTCGTCGCGGGTGAGGAAGCGCTCGCGCTTCCTCTCCTTGTATTTGCGCACGCCTTTGCAGGGGTTGGTACCGTCCGCCACCAGGCCCCAGGCGCAGGCCAGGGAGAACATCTTCGACAGCACCGAGAGCGCGCGGTTGGCGGCACGGGGAGTCTCGCGGAGCCGGTAGTGCAGCGCCGCCACGTGCGCGGTCTCGACCATGGCAAGGGGCATCATGCCGAGGGCAGGCAGGATGTGGTTCTCCAGCGAGCCCCGGTAGATGCCGGCGGTATGGGCGTTGCAGTTCTGGGCCACGTGGGCGCTCAGGTAGCGGGCCGCGAGGTCGGCGACGGTGGCGCCGGCCTGGGCAGGCGGTGCTGCGGGCTCCTCGCCCCGCTTGATGCGGTCGATGGCCTGGGCGGCGCGGAGCCTGGCCTGTGTCGTCGTAAGCTCGCCGTGGGTGCCGAGCGTGACGCGCCTGGGCCCACCCTGGGCCCGGCTCTGAACCACGTAGACCTTGCGGCCTGAGGGGTAGACGCGGACGCCGAAGCCCGCCAGCTCGCGGTCCCAGAAGATCCGGTCCCTGCCCGCGACCGCGAGACGGTCCACCTCCCGACCGCACAGCGTCAACTCACTACGGCGCGGCACAACCGTCACATCCCAAGGACAAGCGCCGAATAAACGGCAAGCGCACCGTCATCACTTCGCAACCGACCGGAATCACCCGCGCGAGCGCGAAGGCGCGCGTCCGCCGACGCGCGCGTTTCTGACGCCGCATGGAGTACAAAAAATCAACGTAGATAGAAGGGATTACGTCTGACTCACGCGGTCCTGCAGGCTCACGCCGGAGACGCTCATTGCAGGTTGTCAGTTCCAGGTCGCCTCGCACGAGGCCTCTTCAAAATGAGGAGAGCCTGGAAGCCATGAAGAAGACAAAGCTGACTCGCAGTTTGATGGCAGCGGTCTCGATCGTTGCCCTTTCCGCCGTCATGTACGGCTGCGTCCACAGCGGTGACGGTCCGACACAAGCCGAGCTCGATGCAGCGGCTGCGGCCCAGGCCGCTGCCGAGGCCGAAGCGGCTGCGGCTGCGGCTGCAGCCGCTGCCGCTGCCGAGGCTGAAGCGGCTGCCGAGGCCGAAGCCGCTGCCGCTGCCGAGGCTGAAGCGGCTGCTGCGGCCGAAGCTGCTGCTGCTGCCGAGGCCCAGGCTGCTGCCGAGGCCCAAGCGGCTGCGGATCTGGAGAACACCCAGATGGCGGCTGCAGATGCGGCCGAGGCCGCGATGACGGCATCGGACAATGCCGCGGAGTCGGCCGAAAGTGCCGCGGACGCGACGGCGACACTCGCGACTCTGCAGACCGGCAAAGACGCGAACGCCGACGAAATGGGGGGCAACGAGGCCGCCATGGCGGCCCAGGCAGCTGCCGACGACGCGGCGGAAGCGGCGAGCGACGCCGCGGATGCTGCCGCGGAAGCGGAGGCGGCGACCACCGGCGCGGACGCCGAAGCGGCACTGCGCATGGCATTGAACGCGCAGGATGCTGCCGAGGCGGCCGAGGCGACGGCGGCCGAGATGGCCGAGGCGGCAATCGAAGCCGCCAAGATGGAACTCCATATCGACGGTACCATGAAGTGGGTCGATATTGTGGATGACGACGGCAATGTCACCGGCATGAGTTCCGTCGACGCGTCGACTGGCATGCTGACCAGGGGCACCGCCGGGGTTGACCTGAGCATCACCGGCCTGCTGCGTGGTATGGAGCCAAGCCGCTCGACAGCGGCGAGTGACGGGCAGCACTTCATCCAAGGTACCGGTGTAGACGGCAAGACGGGCGAAGTGGCGTACAAGCAGGCCAAGGAAGCTGGTTCGGTCGAAATTGGCAAGGTGCTCGACACGTCGGACGACGCGCACCGCCTCATGCTGATCACCAGTCATCAACGCGATAAGACAGTGCGGGTCTTTGTCGATCGCGAAGACACACGTGTAAATGCTGCGGATGGCGCGACCGCGGTTCTCAATCCCAACATTGCGGTGACCATTGATACGGTTACCTACAACGTATCAACCTTGTTGGATGGCGCCACCGCAACGTCGATCGGCATGTACTATGAGGCAACGGACCGCATCGAAGCTA
Organism: Alphaproteobacteria bacterium; assembly: GCA_965220745.1. GTDB lineage: Bacteria > Pseudomonadota > Alphaproteobacteria > UBA828 > UBA828 > WTGU01. The sequence goes on from CBDCQT010000010.1 coordinate 810,604, forward strand.
ACGATGCGTTTCCCGTCGTCCCCGACGTCGTGGGCACTCCGGCGACCACAGCAAACCAGCTTGACGCCTATGACCGGGTAAAAGTGAACGATGCCGATGCCGAGGGTAACCCGGGCGAGGGTGCCCCGGCCAAGGGTGTCGAGATCTTCGAGATCACTGGTATCAACAACGCCGCTGGCAACCCGGTGGTCGCTTACGCTCGGCTCGAGCGAACGACGGAAACGCCCACCGACGTCATGGCCACTCCGTTCTATCAGCTCGTGGATATCATCGCCGACGCATCGATGACCGACGGTGGCGATGCCAATTTGACCGCAGACGATTTGCACCCAGTGACGGCGGACATCGCTGTGGCAGCAGACTACAAGCACATCCACTTCGGCGTGTGGGCTGGCCTCGATGAGGCCAACAAGAGGACCGGTGCGCAGGATCTCGCCGAACTCGGCATCGGTTTCGTGCAGAACATCGAGGGCGGCGTGACCGAAGGCTCGATCACAGGCACCGCCACGTTCAGAGGCGACTGGGCTGCGTCGGTGCGCAGGAAGTACGCCTCGGATGGCGAGAAGGGAGCCATCAAGCTGGACGACGGTCAGGCGATGCTGACCGCGAACTTCTCGGAAGACGAGTTCACGGGCCTTCTGACGGGCCTTGCCACGCTGGAAGGCAGCCTTTCCGGGAACGAGTTCATGGGCACGTCGGCGTCGAAAATCACGCACCCCGATCTCGAAGCGACGGGCACGTTCGAGGGCTCGTTCAGCGGTGCCATTTACGGGGCGGAAGGTGCGGAGGCCGGCGGTGTCTTCAGCTTCGACGGCGACGAAGCCGGAGCCTTCGTCGGTGCTTTCGGTGGCAGGGACGTGGACCAACCCGTAAAGGACTAAGGTTCCGTCCAGCGACGCTCAAAGAGTTGAGGGGGCGCCCGGTCCGGCAACGGGCCGGGCGCCATTTTCTTACCGCTGTCGAGGAGGAATAGACATGAAAGCCAGGTTCGCGTCGGCCGCTCTTCTTGGTGTTGTCCTGATAGCCGCAGCGGCGTGCGGGGGGAGTGACGGCCTGACCTCGGCGGAGGAAGAGGCGCTACAGGAGCAGCTTGAGGCGGCGGAGGCCGCAGAGGCGGAAGCCGAGCGCCTACGCCAGGAAGCTGAGGCGGCGGAAGCCCAAGCCGAAGCCGAGGCCAAGGCAGCGCAGGAAGCCCAGGAAAAGGCCGAAGCGGACGCCAAGGCGGCCCAGGAAGCCAAGGAAAAGGCCGAAACCGAGGCCAAGGCGGCCGAAGAGGCACGCGAGAAAGCCGAGGCCGAAGCGCAGGAGGCACGCGAGAAGGCCGAGGCTGAAGAAGCCGAGCGGCAGCGTCAGGCGGCAGCGGCTGCTGAGGCCGAGCGGCAGCGTCAAGCGGAAGCCGCAGCAGAGGCCGAGCGGCAGCGTCAAGCCGCCCTGCAGCAACAGCAACAGGAACAGCTTCAACAACAACTGGCCGAGGCCCGGCAAGTGGAAGTCCGTGCCCGCGCCGAATTGTTCGGTGCGGAGCTGGAGGCGCCTACAGAGGGGACGGCGATCGTCTCGTGGACCCGTGGAAACGACCGCACATTCAGGCCCCAGGGGACCCTGGACCCCGGCGCGGCGGCACCCAGTGTGCCCGGCGGCTGGAGCAGCGCCGGCTTTACTGGCCATTCCGGAACGGCTAACGCATTGATCAACGAGACCGTCTACCTCTACACCAACATCCAGGCGCCCCGCAGCCGCAACTTCTGGAAGGTGCACAACGTGGAGGTGGCGGCAGCGGGATTCAGCGCTCTGGAGGCCGATACCGACAACGATCCGACGCCGACCGGTACAGCGCAATTCATTACGGGGGATCCCGCCGACACCACATCGGTCACTGGTGTGCGAGTCAACGGCACCTACGACGGCGTTCCAGGTACCTTTACGTGCACTGTCAGCGGCACCTGCACGGGCGATACGGTTTCAACCGAGGCTAACTTCGTAGACCTCACCACACTCGTGGGGACGCACGTTAACGGCGTTCGTCCATTTCTGGCCGGCAGTTGGAGTTTCAAGCCTGGCAGCATCATCTCCCTCGTCAAGGCGGAGGATCAGGCAGATCAGGACGATGCATTCCTCTACTTCGGCGCCTGGTCCTCCATCCCGGATAACATCACTGGGACGTACGACTTCAGGTACGTTACAGGCGGGGGAGCCGAATCGGGAACCGATTTGGCTAACTTCAACCAACTTATCGGCCCAGCGACGTTTCGGGGCGGCGCGGTCGGCAGGTACGTGACGCAGGGGCAGGTCGGCGGGCAGAACGCCAAGATCGGCACCTTCACCGCCACCGCCACCTTGAACGCCAACTTCGGCAACGGTACAGACGCCGGCACCCTTAGCGGCAGCATCACCGACTTCCGTGAAGACGGCAGCCCCCTTGCAGGCTGGCGTGTCACGTTGGGTTTAGCTGATAATGTTGGCATGCCTGCGCCTATCGCGGATGCCGCTGTGGTCACTCAGGCTAATGGAACCGTGGCGAACATCGGCGGATTGACCGTGGGAGGTTCGTGGGGCGCCACCTTCTACGGCAGCGACAACGAGGTGCTCGCTGACCGCACCAAGTATCCGACGGCCCAATACCCGGTGGTCGACCTCGCGGGTGTGGTTGGCTGGTTCGATGCCGCCGGCCCAGAAACCGGCGATGCCACCGACCCGAATGATGTTGCGATTGCCGGAGCCTTTGGCGCCACCCTCCAGTAATCGGCCGTGCGCGTACGAGCAGTAACGCGTTACCGCATGGAGCGGGTTCAGGGGTTTCGAGGCTCTTTTCCGGCGGGTTGATTTAGACTGCGGGTCTCATCATCCCGCCGGAGGCCCCCGGCGCGGCGCCGCCCTCCACCGAAAAGGATTCCCATGCGCAGTCTCTGTGCCGCCCTGCTCCTGTTACTCGCCCTTCCCGCCGCCGCTCAAGACCTGGATCTTCCCGCCCTGTTCAACGAGGGCATGAGGGCGGTCGAGCAAGCTTACGCGGAGCAAGACGAGGACCGCCGCGACGCATTGCTTGACGAGGCGATCGCCACCTTCCGCGAGATGCTGGTGGCGGATCCCGGTCTGGTCCGCGTCCGCCTCGAGCTCGCCCGCGCCTTCTTCCTCAAGGGGGAGGACTCCCTTGCCCGGCGCCATTTCGAGGCCGTGCTGGCGGGTGGCGTGCCGGAGCCTGTCGCGGTCAATGTCCATGCCTTCCTTGCCGAGATTCGCGCCCGCCGCCGCTGGAGCATTCAAGGCGGCTTCGCGCTGGCGCCGGACTCCAACATCGGCGCGGGCTCCGAGGAGCGAACCATCCTTATCCCGGTCTTCGGCCAACCCCTGCCGTTCGAGCGGGACGCGGAGGAGCTGACGTCGTCGGGCATCGGCGTCTCGGTCTGGGGCGGGGCGGAGTACCAGGTGCCGATCGGGGAGCGGCTCAGGCTGCGCGCGGGCGGCGATGCGGCCCGGCGGGAGTACTCGGGCTCGAAGTTCGATCAGCTCTTCCTCGGCACCCATCTCGGCCCGCGCTGGCTGGTGGACCGGAACACGGAGGGGAGCCTGCTGGCGAGCGCGCGGCAACGCTGGATCGGCGCCGCACCGGACAATCGCGAGCTGGGCGCGCGCCTGGAGGTGGGGCGCCGGCTCACCCCGCGGGTGACGGCGTTCGTAAACGCCTCCTGGCACGACCGGCACTACCGGACGCGGACCGAGCTGGACGGGCCGGTGTGGGACGCATCGCTCAGGGGCTTCTGGGTGGTGACGCCGACGGTGCGGGCGGAGCTTTCGGCGGGCTACGCGCGGGAGCGGCCCGAGCGCGAGCGGGAGCGTAACGCCAGCCGCTGGCTGGGCGCGGGGGTTACGGTGGCGCTGCCGCTGGGCTTCACCGTGGGCGGCGGCGGCGAGGTGCGCTGGACCGACTTCGAGGACGAGTGGTTCCCGCACACGCCGGTGGGCGAGGACCGTGAGGACCGCACGCGCAGCGTCCGGCTCTCGGTCCACAACCGGGGCATTACGGTGATGGGCTTCAGCCCGGCGATCGTGGCGGTGCACGAGGAGCGGGAGACCAACGCGCAGCTTTACGACTACGAG
>CBDCQT010000011.1:0-672522 GCA_965220745.1 Alphaproteobacteria bacterium
CAAGAGGGCGTGGAAGTGCGCGTCGATCAGCCCCGGCATCAGCGTGCGGCCGCCGCAGGCCACGCGCTCCGTATCGGCCGACACCCGCACCGCGCCGTCGGCGACCTCCTTGATCCGGCCGTCCTCGACCACCACGGTCGCATTCTCGCGCGGCTCAGCCGAGACCCCGTCGAAGACTCGGCAGCCTTCAAAGACGATGGTCACGGTGCTACCCCAGCCCAATCTACTGTCTACCAGGCGAGCCCGTAAGCCGGTCGCCGCGGGTCCGCCCCGCCCGAGAGCGTGCCCGTGTCGCCGTCCTTGACCAGCACGCACATGGCTCCGGCGGGCCAGGCCCACTCGGGCCACCACTCGACCCCGTGGCCCCACGCGGCGAGGGTGTTGCCGGCCTCCTCGGAGATGCGCGCCTCCAGCATGAGCTTGCCCGGATGGTACTCGTGCGGCTCGAAGGAGTTGGGAAAGCTCATGGTTGCAAGGCGCGGCGCTTCCACCGCGGCCTGCGGGTTCATGCCGTAGACCACGATGTTCACGAAGGTCTGCAGCATCGCCTGGATCTGAACGTCGCCGCCCGGCGTGCCGAAGGGCATGGCGAAGCCGTCGTCACCCATGGCGAGCGCGGGGTTGGGGGTGAGCCGCGGCCGCTTGCCCGGTGCCACGCTCGACGTGTGCGCGGGATCGGCCCAGGACTGCGCGCCGCGCGAGGAGGCGCAGAGCCCGGTGCCCGGGATCACCGGCGAATCGAAGGAGATATCGCTCGGCGTCGCCGAGAACACGTTGCCTTCGCTGTCGATGGTGCAGACGTAGGAGGTATCGTGCGCGGCCTCGACCGGCCCCGCCGCGGCGGCGCCCACTGACGCCCGGCCCGCGTCCACCGCAACGCTAAGGGGATCACCCGCCGGAGGCATCTCGGGCCACGCTTCGCCGGGCCGGATGAGGGCGCGGCGCTGGGCACTGTAGTCATCGGAGAGCAGCGCCGCGGTCGGCACGTCGACGAAGCGCGGGTCGCCGATCCAGCGTTCGCGGTCGGCGAAGGCCAATTTCAGCGCTTCCGCCATCATGTGCAGCGCTTCCGGGCTGTTGTGGCCGTGCTCGGCCAGCGCCTTCGTGTCGAGTAGGCGGAGCGCCTGGAGCAGCGTCGGTCCTTGGCACCAGGGGCCGCAGGCATAGACATCGATGCCCTCGACCGTAACCCGCTCGGGCGGCTCCACCCCTACCCTGAACGAGGCGAGGTCGTCCGCCGTGAGCAGGCCGCCGTTCTCCCGGTGGTAGTTCACGATGGCCGCGGCGATTTCCCCCCGGTAGAAGGCCGCGCGGGCGGCGTCGAGGCCGGCGGCGCGGTCGCCGCCGGCAGCGCGCTCCTCGTCAGCCATGTACTGGAGCGAGCGCCCGAGGTCGGCCTGCACGAAGAGATCGCCCACGGCAGGCGGGCGACCGCCAGGCAGGTAGATTTCAGCGTTCGACGGCCAGCGGCCGTAGGCCTCGACCTTCTTGCCGATGACGCTCGCCATCAGCGGGTACATCACGAAACCGTCCCGCGCGAGCCGGATCGAGGCCTCCGCCACCTCGCCGAAGGTCATGGTGCCGTGGCGTTCGAGCGCGGTGATCCAGGCGTCCGGCGCGCTCGGCACCACCGTGCGCAGCGGGCCCACCGGGATATGCCCGTCGTGCTCGCGCATGAAAAAATCGGGCGTGACCGCCGCCGGCCAGGTGCCGAGGCCGCTGATGGTCTCCACCTGCCCGGTCTTCGCGCTGTATAGGATGATCGGCGCGACGCCCGCGACATTGACGAGATCGCTGTGCACTACGCCCAAAGCGATGCCCGCGGCGACACCCGCATCGATGGCGTTGCCGCCAGCCTCCAGAATGGCGAAGCCCGCTTCCGCGGCGAGGTAGTGCCCGGCGACGATCGCGTGCTTGTGGCCGCGGATCACCGGCCTGAGTGCGTCGATCGCCTCCGGATCGAACAGCGCGTACTCGCTTCTGCGTTCGCTCATGGCTACTCCCGGTTGGCCAGATCAACGAGGCATGCCGCGAGGGTCTGGGCGCCGGCGGCGAGGTCGGCCGGAGTCGCGTTCTCCGCCTCGTTGTGGCTCACGCCCCGCTCGCAGGGCACGAAGATCATGCCGGTGGGGCAGAGGTGGTTGATGTGGCCCGCATCGTGGCCCGCACCGGAGGGCATCCGCATGACCGGATGACCAAGAGTCTCGGCGTAGCGCTCCACCATGTCGATCAGCGTTGGATCGAACACGAGGGGTGCATGCTCCATGATTGACCGGACCGAGACCGTGCAGCCCCTGGCGTGCGCCTCGCAGGTGGGCGCGACCTGCGCGCTGATGCGAGCGATCAGGTCCGGGTCGGGATGGCGGAAATCGATGGTGAAGTACGCGCGGCCCGGCACCGTAGCGGGCGAGCCGGGGTGACACTCGAAGCGGCCCACGGTAAAGCGCACCGTGTCCGTCTCGTCGGCCATCAGCTCTTCCAGCGCGGTCACCATGGCGACCGCCGCCTTGAGCGCGTCCCTGCGCACCCGGAGCGGGGTGGTGCCCGCGTGCGCCTCGGCACCACTCACCTCCACAGTGAACCAGCGGATACCCTGGATCCCGGTCACTGCGCCGATGGTCAGGCCTTCGTTTTCGAGACGCGGCCCTTGCTCGATATGGGCCTCGACATAGGCCGCGAAGGGATGGCCGAAGGGGCGGTGCGGCAGCCCTGGCGTGGACGCGAGCGTGTCGGCCAGCGCGTCTTCGAGCGTCACCCCTTCGCGGTCCGCAAGGCCGAGCTGCTCCTCCAGCCCCATCACGCCGGCGAACACCGCTGAGCCCATGGCGCCGGGCTGGAAGCGCCCGCCCTCCTCGTTGGTCCAGGCGACCAGATCGATGGGCCGCGCGGTCTCGATCCCGGCCTGCGCGATGGCCTCCAGCGCCTCGAAGCCGCCGATCACGCCATAGGAGCCGTCGAACTTGCCGCCCCGCGGCTGGCTGTCGAGGTGGCTCCCGGTGACCACGGGCGTCGAGTCCGCCTGCCGGCCCGGCCGCCGGATGTAGAGGTTGGCGATGTCGTCGGTCGCGACCTCGAAGCCGAGATCGCCGGCCCATTCCACCATCAGCTTGCGGGCGCGCCTGTCCTCGTCGGAGAGTGCGGCGCGGTTGACCCCGCCGCGCTCGGTCGCGCCGATCTCCGCCATCGCCATCTGGCGGGACCAGAGCCTGGCTTCGTCCACCGCTGCCGCAGCGGCTAGCGCCTCGGCCCTTGCATCCATCGCCCACCTCCCGCCGCGCACCGTAGAACACAGCGCAGTGCAAGCAAAGCTGGGGCGGCCCGCGCTCTCACCCCCGCTTACGGCAGATGGTGAGGCCGTCGCCGATGGGCAGCATGACCATGGTCACCCGCTCGTCGCCCTTGATCATCTTGTTCAAGGCATCGACCACGGCACCCGACTCCTGCCAGCGGTCGGGCTCCGCGATCCGGCCCATGTAGAACGTGTTGTCGAGCAGGATCAGGCCGCCGGGACGCACGAGGGCGAGGCAGTGCTCATAGTAGATGTCGTAGCCAGACTTGTCGGCGTCGATGAAGGCGAAATCGTAAGCACCCTCAAGTCCCTCGTCACGCAGCGCCGCGAGGCTCTCTCGCGCATCGCCCAAGCGAAGCTCGATCCGCTCCGCGAGCCCTGCCTCGGCCCAGAAGCGCCGCGCCGTCTCGGTATAGTCCGCGCTGATGTCGAGCGCGGTGAGCCGGCCGTCGGCGCCCATGGCGTCCGCCACGACCAGCGCGCTGTAGCCGGTGAAGACGCCGATCTCGAGCGCACGCGTGGCCCCGATCGACTGCGCCAGCAGCGCCATCAGCGCACCCTGCTCGGGCGAGATCTGCATTCGCCCCATTTCGTGGCGAGCGGTTTCCTCGCGCAGGCGACGCATCACTTCGCTTTCGCGCAACCCGTGGGCCAGCAGATAGTCGTGCAGCGCGTCTGTGAGCGTGGTCGTTCTGGCAGACATGGCCTCTCCTGCAGGCGGCGGGCGCGCCGGTCATAGCACGCCGCAACACTGTGTACGACGGAGGGACGCTACCGCGCGGCGCGCCAGACCAGGCCCAGCGCCTCGATCACGTCGAGGGTGCGCGCGACGTAATGGTCGCGTACGGTGAAGCGGCTGTCGCCCTGCCCTGTCAGCTCGCGTTCCAGGCAGTCGATCAGGCGCCTGAGGCGGCGCTGGTGCAGGCCCAGCCCACGCTGGATCGGGTCGGTGACCACGCCCGAGAACGCGGCGATCACCGCACCTGCCGCCAGGAGGCCGCCGGTGAGACCGATGCTGAGCGCGGCCGGCGCCGAGGCAGGGAAGACGCCGTACCAGAGCGCCCCGGCCCCACTGCCCAGCGGGAAGCCCGCAATCGCCGCATGCTGCACCAGCATCTGCGCGGTCGCCGGGCCGAGCGACAGCATCCCCGGTGTGAGCTTCTCGAAGGCCAGCGCGCCGACGCTGGCGCTCACTGCCGCGGTAGTCAGGTCAGCCGCCGAAACCCGCGTCCCCTCATAGGTGCTTACGGCGCCGGCGAGCCAGGCGCGGAACGCCTCCTGCTCAGCCTGCGATTGCAGAGCATCTTCGCTGCCCGGTGCGATGCGGGGGTCGCGCAGGATCTCCTCCGCCAGCGCATCGCGTTCCGACACGCGCTCGCCCTGTCGGATGGGGAGCTCCAGAAGCTCGGTGAAGAGCCGCCACTCGAGCTCCCGCGCGACATCGGTCTGGAGGAAGTAGCGTCGGCTATCGAGCCAGTCGGCCGCCGGCTCGAGGCCAACGCGCCGCGCGAGCCCGGCGCTGACCCGCGCCGCGAGGTGGGGGGCGGAGAGGGCCAGGTTGGCAGGCGAGCGCGCCAGGTCCCAGCCGACCGCCCGGCGGTGGAGCCGGAGGCTGCCCGAGAGCGAGAAGGTGCGGTCCACGAAGTTGTCGATCTTCGCCCGCCGCGCCGCGCAGTAACGCGCCGCGGCCTCCTCGACGATCAGGCGTGCGTGCGTGTCGCCGTCTTCCGCCGGCGCTGCGGCTGAGGCGGCGGGAGTCCCGCTCATGGGCCCCTATGTGGCGCCTGCGCCGCCCTCGTCAAGGCAGGGGGCGCGGCGGAGGTGCCAGTCCGTCGCCTGCTGATAGGCGTGGCCGACCCGGAACAGCAGCGGCTCCGCCCCCCAGGCGGCCTCCAGCATCATGCCGATGGGCAGACCGTCCGAGGAGAAGCCGCAAGGGACCGAGAGACCCGGAATGGACGCGAGCGCCCCGCCGTAGGTGAAGCGCGTCGCGTCCTGGGTCGCGCGGTGGAGGCTGCGGTCGTCGGCGATGGGCGGCGCCGGCCGGGGCGTGGTCGGCGCCAGCAGCACGTCCACGGTCTCGAACACCTGCGCCAGGGCGCGGCGCCACGCCTCGCGCCCGCGCATGGCCTCGGCATAGTCCACGGCGCTGAACTCGCGGCCCATGATCATGCGCTCGTAGACCGGCTCGGAGAGCGCGCCGGGGCCGGCATCGAGCCGTTCCCTGTGGTAGGCGCAGGCATCGGCGTAGGCCATGATCGTGGTCCAGCGCTGGGCTGTCTCGGCGCCGGGCAGGGTCGCGTCGATCAGGCGTGCGCCCAGGGATTCCAGGGTGCGGGCGGCCGTCCGGACCGCGGTTTCGACCTCCGCGTCGATCCCTTCGAAAAAGAAGTTGCGCGCGAGCCCCACGCGCACGCCCTCGATCCCGTCGTCGAGCCGGGGCAGGAAGTTGTCGAGCGGCATGTCCCGCGAAACCGGGTCGAGCGGGTCGTAAGCCGCGAGCGCTGCGAAGAGGCGCGCGACATCCGCCACGGTGCGCGCCATAGGTCCGACGGTATCGTGCGCGACGCTGACAGGCGTGATGCCGCGGATCGAGATGCGTCCATGGGTGGGGCGCAGGCCCGCGACGCCGGTCATCGAGGCTGGAATTCGCACCGAGCCGCCGGTGTCGGTGCCGAGCGAGGCCTCGGCCATCTCAGCCGCGACGACGGCGCCGGAGCCGCCACTGGAACCTCCCGGTATGCGCGTCGGGTTCCACGGGTTGCGGCATTGGCCGACCACCGGGTTGGTCGAGACCACGCCCCAAGCCAGCTCCTGCATGTTGGCCTTGCCGATCAGCACGGCGCCCTGCGCCTTGAGCCGGCCGACCACCGGGGCATCGCTGTTGGGGATGTGGTCGGCGAGGTAGGCAGAGCCGCTGGTGGTGCGCACGCCTGCGGTCTCGATATTGTCCTTGAGCGCGATGGGCATGCCGTGCAGGAGGCCGAGCCAACGCCCCTCGGCGGCCGCCCGGTCGCAGGCGTCGGCTTCTTCCCGCGCCCGTTCCGCCGTGGTCGTGATCATGGCGTTGAGCGTGGGATCGAGCTGCTCGATCCGCCTAAGGCATCGCTCGACCGCCTCCCGCGCGGCGCCCGGCGCGGGCCGGTCGGGTATCCCCTCGCTCATGCTCGGGCGCTGCCTCTCGCCCGCGCGTGTCGCCGGCCCCTACTCGTCGCCATAGATCGCGATGCTGCGGATGGCGTAGTCACCGCCGCTATTGACCAGCGACAGGCCGCCGAATGGATCTTCAAGAGCGCTGCTCTTCACCCGGATAAGCTCCTCACCGTCGACGGATGCGGTCATGGTCCCGTCGCCGTCGCGCACCAGAGCGACCGCGTGGCTGCGGCCGTCCTCGAGGTTCAGATCGTCGCGGGATTCGCCGATCACCTCCGCGCCGCGACGGCTGAAGCGCGAGAGCATCAGCCCAGGATCGCTGCCAGGCAGGTATGAGAGGCGATAGCCTGAAGCGCCGGCTCTGCCCTGAAACAGGTCGATCTCGAACTGTGCGTCCTTGTGCGTGATGCCGGACATCAACTCCAGCTCGAGGGCGAAGGCGTTGGGAATGTCTGCATCCAGGACGATCTCGGCAGGCTCCGGCCCGGCCGGCCCGGTGTCCTCCTTCTCCTCCTCGTCGTCATCGCCGCCCCAGAGGTCGTCGAGCTTCTTTTCGCCGCTCAGCAGGTCGCCGATCGTGTCCTTGCTCTTGTCAAAGAGCTCACCGCCCTTGTCGAGGAGTTCATCTCCCTTGTCCCGGATGGTGTCGAGGGTGAGTCTCATCGCCTCCGCGTCGGCCCCGCTAAGCGGAATCGTCGTGCGCAGGCCGAGCCTGCCGTCGACCGAGAAGTCGCCGCTCACCACCTCCCAGCGAGGATCGTCCGTGTAATCACCATCGGAAAAGTCATCCCGTATCAGGGCCGTCCGCGGTCGGGAGTCGGCAACGTGCGTGGCGATCAGGTCCCGCAGGTCCTGGAGAAAACGCGGGTCGGCCGCCAGCGCATCTTCGGCCTGGTCGATCAGCGCCTCGAGCTCCCGCGCGAGCGCCTCGAGCGCGGCGGGGTCCGCGGCCTCGGCGCCCTCCGGTTGCCATTCCGAATAGCGCGACCCGTCATCAGCGGCGGCTGGCACGGCCATCGCACTGGCGAGAAGGACGGGGACGAGGAACCTGCGCAGCATGGAACGCCTCCGGTCAGATTGCATGGCCTCGATGTTCCGTGGTCTAGCCCGGATTTCCTGGCGTTGTCGAGCGACTGCGCCACAAATTGATCCAAATTCTCGCATTTCTTGACTCGTTGTGCTTTCGACGACGAGCCGGAAGGCGCTATAGTTCAGTCACCAGTAGGGAGGCGTGACATGAGGATCTTCAAGAGAAGCAGGGTCTCTTCGACAGGGCTCCGCCTCGCCGCAGTGGTGGGGCTCGCGGCGGTGCTTGGCGCGTGCCACGGAATGGAGCTCGAAGGCGTCAAGGATCTCGAGCCCCAGGGATCGGAATTCAACCAACAGCTTTTCGCCGGCTACGTCGAGCTGTCGGCAAGAGAGCGCGCGGAGTACGACTTTCGGGATTCGGATCGCTTTGCACTGAGAGCGGCGGCGGCGGCGAGAGGCGATGACGTGAGGCCGACCGCCGTCGACGAGCGCCTGGTTGCAGCCGACAAGCAGGAAGAGCTCTCGAAGGCGAGAGGCAGACTCATGGCGGCGCTGTTTGGAAGCGCTAAAGGCAAGGCGCCCGCCATCGCCGCCAGCGCCCAGATCAGTTACGAATGCTGGTTGCAGGAGCAGGAGGAAGGGCACCAGCCCGACGACATCGCCGATTGCCGCAACGCCTTCTATGGCCAGGTGATCGCCGCCGAGGTCGCGATCCGGCCCGCGCCGCCGCCTCCACCCGAGCCCGAGCCTGAGCCGGAACCCGAGCCGGTCTATGCGACCTATTACGTGGTGTTCTTCGACTTCGATAGTTCGGAGCTGTCGAACGCCGCGAAGCAGACGCTGGACGAGGCTACCGAAGCGGCGCTGGCGATGCGGCCCTACAAGATCATCATTCGGGGCCATACCGACCGCGCGGGTCCGGACAAGTACAACTTGGGTCTTTCCGAGAGGCGCGCTCTCTCGGTGGCGGGCTACATGATCGAACAGGGCGCAGGTCGCTTCGTGATCGATGCCGAAGGCCTCGGTGAATCGGAGCCGATCGCCAAGACCGCGGACAACGTGCGTGACGGCCGCAACCGGCGGGTCGAGGTCACGCTGAGTGAGTGATGGCGACGAGAGGCCGTAGAGGTCTCTATTCGTCGTAGTGGTAAGTGCGGGCGACCATTCTCTCCGAGTGGTCGCCCGCCTTTATGGACGCATAGCGCCACGGATTCTCCGGGCCGACGCAGCTCGGGATCGCCTCAACCTCCACGTCGTAATCGACGCCGAAGAACTGCACCAGGGAGTAGCGCCTGCTGCCTGAGGTGTTGATGACCCTGTGCATGGTCGAGACGAACGTGTCGTTGGTCCATTGCTGCATGAGATCGCCCAGATTGACGGCGAAGCTGCCGTCCACCGGCGGTACGATCAGCCACTCGCCCTCCGGGTTCAGAATTTGCAGACCTTCCCGGTCCTGCCAGACGGTGGTGAAGCACTCGTAGTCGGTGTGCGCGCCGAGCCCAATATGGGCGATGTCGAGGGGCTCCGGCTGCGGCTCGTAGTAGCAGACGCGGAGCCGGGCCAGCGGCTTGGTGTACTTGGCGGTGAAGTAGCCCTCCTCCACATCCAGCGCGTATTCGAACGCGCGGAAGATCTGTCGGCCTAGCTCGAGCTGACAGTCGAAATACGTACCGAGCGCCCAACGAAAATCAGCCGGTTCCGCCGGCCAGTTGTTGGGGCCGTAGAAGCGGATGCCGCGCACGTGGTCGGGATCGTCCGCCGGCAGGTCGTGCGCCATCTCGATGGCCTCCGAGATGTCGCTTGAGCCTTCGAGGCTGTGGTCGGCCGTGATTCCGCCCGCCGGCACGTAGCCCCGGTGATTGGGCCAGTCGAGGTAGTGGTTGCGCATCTTCCGCTCGACCGGGAGCGCGAAGAAGCGCTGCATGGCGGCCTGGGCCCGCGCGATCACCGCTTGCGGGAACTGATGGTTGACGATGTAGAAGAACCCCGGACCCGCACAGGCGGTGTGGATCGCCCGCGCCACGGCCTTGCGCTCGGCCAGGCTCGGCGAATAGAGCGCGCCGAAGTCCACGATGGGCACCTCTGCAAGCGAGGCGCGCCGCACCGCCGGCGCGTGCATGCCCTCCCTGATCTGAAACGGTGTTTCGGTGGCCATGGTGCGTCCCCCGCCGCTCTTCATTTCTGGCATGATAGTGTGAACCGGCTGTTCACGACGGCGTGCCTATAGCGCAATTTGCCCGCCGATGCCTCATCCGCCGAACGGCGACACCATCATCGCTATTGGGAGACGAACATGGAGACTTCTCTTCAGGGCCGCCGCGCCCTGGTTACCGGGGCGGGAAGCGGCATCGGTGCCGCCATCGCCGAGGCCCTCGCGCGCGAGGGGGCGCATGTGGCGATTCACGCGCGCAGCGAAGAGCGCGCCCGCCCGACCGTCGATGCCATCGAGGCGGCGGGAGGCCGCGCGTTCGCCGCCACGGCCGACCTCCGCGACCGCGCGGCTATCGCCCCGATGTGTGATACCGCCGTCGAGCGGCTCGGTGGGCTCGATATCCTGGTCAACAACGCGGGCACCTTCGTCCGCAAGCAGGTCGCCGAGATGGATCTCGCCAGCTGGGACGCCATGGTCGAGATCAACCTCACGGCTCCCTATCTGGTGACCCAGGCCACGCTGCCGGCGATCACGGCGTCGGAGGCGGGCGCATCCATCATCTTCATCTCCTCCATCGGCGCAGGCGCTTCTTCCTCGGGCTGGAGCGCCTACGCGATGACGAAGAACGGGCTCATCGCCTTCATGCGCTGCCTCGCGGACGAGCTCGGCGGCGACGGCGTCCGCGTCAACGCCATCTGCCCCGGCTGGGTCGAGACCAGGATGGCGCAGGACACCCACCGGAGCATCGCGGCGGATCTCGGCGTCGACTACGAGACCTTCTATGCGGAGAACATGCGCGCCAACATGTTGGGCGCGCTGGTGACCCCCGACAGCGTCGCCGACATCGCCGTCTTCCTCGCGAGCGATCGCGGCCGCCACATCACGGCGCAGGAGCACACCGTTTGCGGGGGCTGCAGCCCCGGCAACAACGCCAAGCCGGCCGAGGAGACCGAGGCGTCCGAGTAGGCACGGCACCGGCGACTCTGGGGCTGGAGGGGCGGGCTGGTGAGTGGCCGCGCGCCCACCTCTCCCTGTGCTTGGGGGTTCGCTGCAAGTCAAGGATTGAGCAGGTTCCATGGGGCCTGCTCAACCCTTCGAGAGTTTCGTGCGTGCGAAGGTCCGCTTCCTAGTGCGGACTACAGAAGGCCTACTTGAACGCGTCGATTTGCTCGCCCTCAAGTATCTGCTTGTAAATGCCCCCTTTTGTGCCGTCGGCATACACCTGTTGGTGGAGCCCATCCGCCAACACGATTAGTTTGTGACAGAACACCTTTTGGTCGGGTAACTCTTTGTATTCAGTGCAAAATTCTTCCCGATCGTTGGAATAGTGCTTTCCGACTAAGTTCAGATCAGCCTGGCCTTCGAACCGAAGCAACGCCTTTGCCGTTCCATCGGGAGCAAAGTACTCAGCCCACGTAAGCTTCCAGCTGTCGAGTTGTCCGAAGACCGTGTTCCCGACGAACAGCTCGCTGATCTCAGCCGCCGCCAATTCCTTGGGAGGCATGATATCGGCCGTAGCGTCTCCAGCGGCCGTCGTGGCCTCTGCGGCTGCCGGCGCTTCATCGGTCGCGGTCGTAGTGGTTCCGCCCTGCGGCTCACATCCTGCGACCATGAGGCCGAGAGCGGCAGCCGACGCAGCGACCGCCGCGATTTTCGAAAGGTGGGTCATGTTTACTTCTCCTCTTTGGGTTGCCCTGTTGGCTTATTTCTTCCGGCAGCGGATGGCCGGGACGACTGTTCGAGGCGTGCGACATCGCACAAGGCTGCCGCCTCGCGCTCGCGAAACGCTCGACGATGTCGATGGCTGCGACCTCGTGTAGGCGTGATCGGTATGCCATTTTTGTAGAATAAGGCAATAATCTGTCATATTCAAGGGATAAATCCCTTTAGACTACCGCCTCGTGCTTGCTCTTCGGGCGTGGCGGAGGTCGGGGGATTTCATCCGGCCACTCCAACTCGTCGTCCGGCCAGCGGTCGGACAGATACTCGACGACCCTCCTCGCAGTTCGGAGAGTGCACGTACCCCCGGCCCGTAACCTGTTGATAAACTTTCCATCTCCGACCGCCAAAAGGCTCACCCGCGCGGCCGACACTCCGAGTGCTCTCGCATAGCGCTCGGTAATTTCTACAATCATGGCCTCGTCCAATAGCACCCCGTATGCCATGCATGCATAGTATGGTGATATATTCCCTATAACAAGATAAATATTACCCTATGCCTAGTGCCTCCGAGCACTTGTCTCATGAGACGTGAAATTTTATTGCCATCTCATGACGAGGGATTTATCCCTTGCTGAATGGAGGATATCCTGCTGGAGATCGACGCCGCTCTCAAACGCCTTGGACTTTCGGCCAGGGCAGCCTCAATTCGGGCTCAAGGTTCGCCCGAGATGATCCGGGACATGCGGCGCGGCCATGTCCCCTCGGTAGAACGACTGCGCTCCCTGTGCGAGGTCCTCGACCTGGAATTCTTCGTCGGGCCGCGGCGTATGCGACGGGACGCGAGCGAGGGTACGCCCGACGTTCTCCTGAGCACACTGGAGCGGACGGCGCAGGACCTGGCCCAGCTTACCGCTGACGCCGGCGGCAACCCGGTGTCCGACGATCTTTGGTCCGTCCTCGTCTCAAGGCGGGCAGCCGCATCGCCGCCGGCCGAGAGCGAGAGCACACCTGCTGCTTCGAGTCCGTGGTCTGGCCCTCCAGCACTCGACGAGACCACAAAGGCCGATATGGAGCCCGAGAAGTTTGTTGGCTGGCAGAGCTTCTTGACTGGAGGATCTCGGGTAAGCCGGAGCGAAGTGCAGCCCGATATCTGACAGGCAAACCAGCCGTGAGGACGCGCTATCTTGATCCTCGCGACGTGCTTGCCCGGCGCGCCGCCATCGGCGAAGACGGGCAGCGCTGGCTGGCATGCGACGATCCCGACTGGCCGGTCACTCCCTTGCCTGCTGGCGCTGAGATCCTCGAGGAGGTCCTTTGGGTGGCGAATTGGCTTGAGCCGGGTCACGTCCACTGACGACCAGGCCGAGACCGTTCCGGCTCTCGCCCCGTCGCAGGACAAGGGCAAGAAAGCCAACTGGTCAGACCGGCGGCGGTGATCGATGTCTTCCGCCACGTCCGTTCCTTCCCGCCCATCCGCGTCCAACGTCTCGACCCGAGTTTAGCCCCCTGACCGTGGCCGCCGGCCATCCGAAAGAGCCGAAACGGACGGGTGTATCCGTGTGACCATTGCCTAAGTTGAGATCATCTTCTTCTCGATTCCGACACCTGCCGCGATCGCCCTCTCGTATTCGAGCGGCAGGGTGGCGGAATCCTGAAGCGCGATTCCCGTCGAATCGAACAGCGTCACCTCGTCCGCCGAGGTTCGACCGGGGATCTTGCCCGTGATCACCGCGCCGATATCGCCCGCCACGTCGCTCTCCTGAAGCTCGCCCTTGGTCAAAGGCACGTTGATTTCGCCGTCGGTGATGCACTGGCGCATGTCGTCGACGATGATCCGCGAGCGGCGCAGGATTTCGACATCGAGCTCCTGCGTGCCCGCGAGACCGCCGCCAAGGGCCGCGATATGCATGCCGTCTTCGATCAGCTCGTTGCCAAGCACCGGCGTCTCGCCCGTCGTCCCGGTGACAACGACATCGGCGCCCGGCACCACGTCTTCGAGAACGGTGGAGGGCTTGATCGTCACGTCCGGGTGTTGCGGCTGTTCGGTCGCCATGAACGCATCCAGCGTCGACTGGGTCCGGCTCCAGACCCGAACCTCCTTCCACTCGTGCGTTGCCACGCAGGTGCGGAATGCGCCGGTGTTCACGTCGCCCGCCCCTACCAGCGCCAGAACCGAAGAGTCCTCGCGCGCCATCCACTTCGCGGAGACCGCGCCGGAGGCCCCAGTCCGCATCAGGGTGTGATGGGTGCCGTCCACGATAGCCAGTGGGAAGCCGGTCTCGGGCTCGGTGTAGATCAGAATCGAGAACACGGTGGGAAGATTAAACTTCGCACGGTTCTCGAAGCGGATGGACACCCACTTGCATGCGGCAGCGGCGGGTGCGGCCTCTGGCTCCTCGATGTAGGACGGCATGATCTCCCACTCGCCCGGATACTGGTCCAAGACGATATGACCCTTGGGCTCCATGTAGACCCGCCCCTCGCCCATGCGCCGGAACGCGGTCTCCACGCAGCGGACGTACTCTTCGGGCTCCAGCAGGCCGATCATTTCGCTGCGGCTGAGAATCAGGGTCTTGCGATTGCGCCAGCTTGTGTCCGCCATGGCTTGCCCGCTCCTTTCTCGGCTCTCTTCCTCGGATAACGGTTCCACTCACTATACGGTCAACTGCGCGCGAAGGTCGTGGGCAGTACCGGCGGGACGCGCTATAACCTGCCGAGGGCCGGGCGTGAGCCGGCCCGTGGGCCGCGAGGACCGCCATGCTGGCCGAGATTCTCGAAATCGTCGTCTACGTCCTGATGGGCGCGGTCGTGATCGCGCTCGTTCTCGGGCTCGGCGCCATGTATTCCGGTGGCAAGAACAGCAAGAGCAATCTCTTCATGCGCTGGCGGGTCGGCCTCCAGTTCGCGGCGATCGCGTTGCTCGCGCTGCTGGTGTTCGTCGTTCAGAAATAGTCGCGTGGTCCGCCTCACCAAGATCTACACCCGCGGCGGCGATGCGGGGGAGACCTCGCTCGGCGGCGGCGCGCGGGTGAAGAAGCACGATGCGCGCGTCGAGGCTTACGGCACGGTGGACGAGGCGAATGCTGCGATCGGCCTCGCGCGGCTGGAGACCGAAGGCGAGGCGGATGCCATGCTCAAGCGCATCCAGAACGACCTCTTCGACCTCGGCGCGGACCTCTGCCGTCCCGGATCGCTCGACGAAGGCTTACGCATCGTCCAGTCGCAGATCGACCGGCTCGAAGGCGAGATCGACGCCCTCAACGAGCGCCTGAAGCCGCTCGAGTCCTTCGTCTTGCCGGGCGGTGGGGGCGCCGCCGCGGCCCTGCATCTCGCGCGCACGGTGGTCCGCCGGGCCGAGCGCCTGATCACGGCGCTCGCAGAGGAGGAGCCGGTCAACCCGCTGGCGGTAATCTACTCCAACCGGCTCTCCGACCACCTCTTCGTGCTCGCCCGCCACCTCAACGACGACGGCGCGACGGACACGCTCTGGGTCCCGGGCGCCAACCGGTAGGGGAGAACGTGAGTCCGCGCTTTGGTGCGTCAAAAGTATGCTATAGTGCACCAATATTATGCAATTTTCATACGAACTGCGGAGGCGGCTGTGGCAACCGTGCGCAAGACCATCACTCTGACCGACCAACAGGACCAGTGGATCAAGGCGAGGATTGCCGCCGGTGGCTTCACCAATGATAGCGAGTACATCCGCGACCTGATCCGCCGGGATCAGGAGCAAAGTACCAAGTATCGAACGCTTGAAGCCGCGATCCGGGAAGGCATCGAGAGCGGCGTGAGTGACAGGACCGTGCCCGACATCATGGAGGACGTCGAAGCTCGGCTGCGCGCCGATGGCCGTCTATAGGCTGTCGCGGAGGGCGGACGACGACTTGGACGCCATCTACGAGTACACCACTGTCAACTTCGGGTTGGAACAGGCGAGAAGCTACCTGATCGGTTTGCACGATCGATTTGAAGAACTGGCGGCGCTTCCGGCTCTGGGTCGTAACGCCGAACGGCTCGCACCGGGGCTGCGACGTTACCCCTATCGATCACATGTCGTGTTTTACGTGCCCGAGGGCGAAAGCGTGCTGATCGTGCGCGTGTTACACGAGAGCATGGAGCCGTCGAAGCACATCGCTCTCGACTCCTGACCATCCTCGGTCCACAGCCCTCGGAAGCAAGGCGAGGCCGACCCGCCATCTACTCCGCGGCCTCCTGGTAGCTCTCCATGGGCGGGCAGGCGCAGATCAGGTTGCGGTCGCCGTGCACCTGGTCGATCCGGTTCACCGGCGGCCAGTACTTGGCCTGCCTGAGGCCGTCGGCGGGGAAGACAGCCTCTGCCCGGCTGTAGCCGCGTCCCCACTCCGTATCGGCAATGTCGTCCATGGTGTGGGGCGCATTCTTGAGCGGGTTGTCGGCGGGGTCCGCGCGGCCCTGCTCGATGGCCGCGATCTCCGCACGGATCGCGATCATCGCATCGCAGAAGCGATCCAGCTCCTCCTTGGACTCGCTTTCGGTGGGCTCGATCATCAGCGTGCCCGCGACCGGGAAGGACATGGTCGGCGCATGGAAGCCATAGTCCATGAGGCGCTTGGCGACATCGTCGACCTCGACGCCGGCGCTCTTCTTCAGATGGCGCATCTCGACGATGCACTCGTGCGCGACCAGACCGTTCGCGGCGGTGTAGAGCACCGGGTAATGGTCGGCGAGGCGCTTCGCGATGTAGTTGGCGCTGAGGATGGCGACCTCGCTCGCGCGCGTGAGCCCTGAGCGACCCATCATCGCGATATAGGCCCAGGAGATCGGCAGGATGCCGGCCGAGCCCCAGGGCGCTGCGGAGACCGGGCCAATTCCGCCCTCCGGCCCAGACTCCGGCACCACCGGGTGGCCGGGCAGGAAGGGCGCGAGATGCGCGGCCACGCCGATGGGGCCCACCCCCGGTCCGCCGCCGCCGTGAGGGATGCAGAAGGTCTTGTGCAGGTTGAGGTGCGCCACGTCCGGGCCGAACTGTCCGGGCAGGCTCAGCCCGAGCAGGGCGTTGAGATTGGCGCCGTCCATGTAGACCTGGCCGCCGGCTTGGTGGATCACATCGCAAATCTCGACGATGGATTCCTCGAACACGCCGTGGGTGGAGGGATAGGTGATCATCAGCGCCGCCAGATCGTCGGCATGAGCCTCGGCCTTCGCGCGCAGGTCGGCGAGGTCGACGTTGCCGTCCTCGTCGCAGGCCACCACCTGCACCGACATCCCGGCCATCACCGCGCTCGCCGGATTGGTGCCGTGGGCGGAGCTCGGGATCAGGCAGACGTTGCGTCCGCCTTCGCCGCGGCTCTCGTGATAGCGGCGGATCACCAGGAGCCCGGCGTACTCGCCCTGGCTCCCGGCGTTGGGCTGCAGCGAGACCGCCGCAAAACCCGTGACCGCGCTCAGCATCCGCTCCAGGCCTGAGACGAGCTCGCGGTAGCCCGCCACTTGCTCGGCGGGGGCGAAGGGATGGATCGCGCCGAAGCCCGGCCAGGTGATCGGCATCATCTCGGCGGTCGCGTTGAGCTTCATGGTGCAGGAGCCGAGCGGGATCATGGCCTGATTGAGGGTGAGGTCCCGGCCCTCGAGGCGCCGCATGTAGCGCAGCAGCTCGGTCTCGGCGTGGTAGAGGTTGAACACCGGGTGATCGAGGAAGGCGGTCTGCCGGGCCAGGTCCGGCGGCAGGCCACACGGCGCCTCGCCGTCGAGCGCGGCCACGTCGGCGTCGGGCTCGTCGTCGGCGAACGCGCGCCATACCGCCTCGATGTCGGCCCGCGTGGTGGTCTCGTCGCAGGCGATGCCGAGGCGGTCGCCGTCGACCGGTCTGAGGTTGTAGCCCGTGTCTTCCGCCCGCTTCAGGATCGCTTTGGCTTGGCCGGGCGCGCCGACCGTGAGCGTGTCGAACCAGCTCTCGCTCTCGATGGCGAAGCCGAGGCGCTGGAGCCCCGCCGCCAGGATGTCCGTGAGGCGGTGGACTCGCCGCGCGATCCGCGTGAGCCCCTCCGGCCCGTGGTAGACCGCGTACATGCCGGCGATGACGCCGAGCAGCACCTGCGCCGTGCAGATGTTGCTGGTCGCCTTCTCGCGCCGGATGTGCTGCTCGCGGGTCTGCAGCGCGAGCCGAAGCGCCTGGCGGCCGCGGCTGTCCACCGAGACGCCGACGATCCGGCCCGGCATGGCACGCCGGAACTTGTCGTGGGTGGCGAAGTAGGCGGCGTGCGGGCCGCCGTAGCCGAGCGGCACCCCGAAGCGCTGCGAGCTGCCCACCGCGATGTCGGCGCCGAACTCGCCGGGCGGCGTCAACAGCAGGAGGCTGAGCAGGTCCGCCGCGACCGTGACCACCGCGCCTTGCGCATGCGCCTGCTCGACGATCTCGGTGTAGTCCGGCACCGCGCCGCCCGTCTCGGGGTATTGCAGCAGGACTCCGAAGTAGGGCCCCTCCGGCAGGCCGGCGCCGTGATCGCCGACCTCGACCTCGATGCCGATGGCCTCCGCGCGGGTCTGCACCACCGCGATGGTCTGCGGCAGGCAGGAGTCGGAGACGAAGAAGCGGTCGCTGCGGTTCTTGGCGATACCGTGGCTCATGTGCATGGCCTCGGCCGCCGCTGTGCCCTCGTCGAGCAGCGAGGCATTGGCGCAGGAGAGTCCGGTGAGGTCCATCACCATGGTCTGGAAGTTGAGCAGCGCCTCCAGCCGGCCCTGGGAGATTTCGGGCTGGTAGGGCGTGTACGCGGTGTACCAGCCGGGATTCTCCAGGATGTTGCGCTGGATGACCGGCGGCGTGATGGTGTCGTGGTAGCCGAGGCCGATCATGGAGCGCGCGACGCGGTTGCGCCCGGCAAGCGCTGCCAGTTCCGCCAGCACGTTCCGCTCGGTGCGGCTCTCCGGGAAGTCCGCTGGGATCTCGGCGCGGATCGAGGCCGGCACCGCCGCATCCATAAGGGCGTCGAGGGACTCGTAGCCCACCGCCTCGAGCATGGCCGCCACGTCCTCGTCGCGCGGGCCGATGTGCCGGCCGACGAAGGCGTCCGCCTGCTCCAGAGCCGTCAATGAACCATCGTGTACCGTCATCGCGGTTGTTCCTTCCCTGTAGGCGGGCGTCGGCTTATGGGTGCCGCGTCCCGCAAATGTGTTTTCGTCGCCAGTTCAAGCGACAAACTAATCGTCGCCGAGGCCGGCGACGTAATCGGCGTAAGCCGCCTCGTCCATCAGCCCGTCCAGCTCGCCGGGCGCGCTGAGCCGGAGCTTGAGGAACCAGCCCGTCCCGGTCGGCTCGCCGTTCACCAGCGCGGGATCGTCCTCCAGCGCCTGGTTGACCTCGACCACCTCGCCCGAGACCGGCGCATAGACCTCGCTCGCGGCCTTGACCGATTCGACCACGGCGGCCTCATCGTTCTGGGCGACGGTCTTGCCCACTTCCGGCAGCTCGACGTAGACCACGTCGCCGAGCTGATCCTGCGCGTAGTCCGAGATACCGACGGTGCCGATGTCGCCCTCGACCCGCACCCATTCATGGTCCTTGCTGTACTTGAGCCCGCTCATGGCATCCTCCGGCTCATCCTCTGTGATAGTTGTGGGGGACGAACGGCAGCTTGACGATGGTCGCCGGCCGGGGCTTGCCCCGCACCAGCAGCGACACCGGTCTACCGGTCTCCGCGGCGTCAGCCGCGACATAGCCCATGGCGACCGGCCCGCCTGCGGTCGGCCCGAAGCCGCCGCTGGTGACGGTGCCGATTTCGTCGCCGTCCGCGTTCAGAATTGCTGTGCCCTCGCGCGCCGGGGCCCGGCCGTCGGGCAGGATGCCGACGCGCCGGCGCCGGGGGCCCTCCGCCAGCTCATGCTGAATGCGCGGGGCGCCGGGGAAACCGCCCTCCTGCCGGCGGCGCTTGCCGATGGACCACGCAAGCCCAGCCTGGACCGGCGAGGTGGTCTCGTCGATGTCGTGGCCGTAGAGGCAGAGCCCCGCCTCCAGGCGAAGCGAATCGCGGGCGCCGAGCCCCACTGGCTCGACCTCGGGCTCGGCTGTGAGCCGCCGCCAAAACGCCGCTGTCTCGTCTGCGGGCAGCGATATCTCGAAGCCGTCTTCGCCGGTGTAGCCGGAGCGCGAGATCAGCGCGTCCACCCCGCCCGCCTTGAACCAGCCTGCGGTCATGAAGCCGAGCCCGGCGCATCCCGGCGCATGGCGCTCGAGCACCGCCGCCGCCTTCGGCCCTTGCAGCGCGACGAGACCGCGGTCGGCGAGCACCGTCAAGTCAACGCCGGCATCGAGCCGGCGTTCGAGATGGGCGATGTCCGAGTCCTTAGAGGACGCGTTTACCACCAGAAAGAGCCCGTCGTCGCTGCGGGTGGCGATCAGGTCGTCGAGGATGCCGCCGTCCTCGTTGGTGAACTGGGTGTAGCGCATGGCCCAGGGCGCGAGGCTCGCGATATCCCCCGGCACGAGGCGCTCCAGCGCGGCGACCGCACCGTCGCCGGTGAGCCGCACCTGACCCATGTGCGAGACGTCGAAGAGGCCGGCGGCGGAGCGCGTGTGGGTGTGCTCCGCCATGATCCCGGCTGGATAGCGCACCGGCATGGCATAGCCGGCGAAGGGCACCAGCGTGGCGCCGAGGGTGCGGTGCTCGACGAATAGCGGCGTTCGGGCGAGGGCGTCGGTGCCGGCGGCGTCGCTCATGGCATCTCCCAGGCAAACAAAGGCGTCCGTCAACGATCCCGTGCGGGATCGTCCGGTGCCCCCTCTGTCTCGGAACCTGAGAGATTAACCGTGCGGCCGATTGCTCGGCGCCGGCTTACCCCGTCGGTGAGGCGGCGTGGCGTGTGCCGCCTGCTTTCCAGAGTTGCATCCTCCCGCGGTCCCTGATGCCTGAGAGTTTCCGGGACGCTTGCTCCTTCGGCGCCGCACGGCCGGACCGTGCGAACTCTCCCGCGGGGTTCATCTGCAAGACCGGTGCGGCAATCCTACTGACTTAGCCGCGGCGGTCAACAGCGGTCGGACCATTGGCATGGAGAGGAAGAAATCGGCCGGGGCCGCCCCGAGAGGCGGCCCCAAATTACTGAGAAGTGCGGGTTAGCCGATCACGCCACCGTCGTCGTGGGTGATCGCCACCACGGATGAGCGTGGCGCGGCATCGCCGCCCTCTGGGAAGTGGCTGTCGCCCTTCTCGCCGGGGTGCTGGATTCCGATGAACATGGTCTTTCGGTCGGCGCTCCAGGTGATGCCGGTGACCTCGCATTCCCTGGGGCCCACGAGGAAGCGGCGAATCTCGCCGGTGGCGGGGTCGCCGAGCAGCATCATGTTGTTGCCCTGGCCGGCGAAGTCGCCCTCGTTGGAGTACTTGCCGTCGGTCTGGATCCAGAGGCGCCCCTGGCTGTCGAAGGCGAGGCCGTCCGGCGAGTTGAACATGTTGTCCGCGTTCACGTTGGCGGAGCCGGCGCGCGCGTCGGCGTGGACCGTCGGGTTGCCGGCGATGACGTAGAGGTCCCAGGCGAAGGTATCGGCCGCATGATCGCCACCAGTGGGTACCCAGCGCACGATCTGGCCGTACTTGTTCTGCTCCCGCGGGTTGGGGCCGCCGACAGGCGTCAAGTCGCCGCCCGTGTTGGGCTTGACGCCGCGGTTCTTGTTGTTGGTGAGGCAGCAGTACGCCTCTGCCTTCTTCGGGTTGGCCGCCACCCATTCGGGCCGGTCCATGGTGGTGGCGCCCACCGCCGATGCCGCCTGGCGGGTGTGGATGCAGACCTCGGCCTGCGACGCCATGCCCGTGGTCTCCGGCGTGAGCGCGAGCCACGCGCCGCTGCCGTCGTCCGCGAACCTGGCTACGGAGAGCGAGCCGCTCTCCAGCAGGTCACGATTGTCGCCGCCCTCGGCATAGGTACCGTCGCTGACGAAGCGATAGAGAAACTCGCCCCGCTCGTCGTCGCCCAAGTACACCACGACGCGGCCGTCGGTGGCGAGCGCCACCTCCGCGTTCTCGTGCTTGAAGCGGCCGAGCGCAGTGCGCTTCTTGGGCGTGGATGCGGGATCGAACGGGTCGATCTCGACCACGTAGCCGGCACGGTGCGGCTCGTTGGGATGCTTGGAGACGTCGAAGCGCTCGTCCGTCATTGCCCAGGCATATCCGCGATCTTCCGCCTTGATACCGTAGCGCTTGAAGCCTGCGGGCAGCGCGAAGTCGGGATCGCCAGACGAGAAGTAGCCGTTGAAATTCTCCTCGCAGGCGAGATAGGTGCCCCAGGGCGTGCGGCCGTTGCCGCAGTTGTTCCAGGTGCCGAGCGCGGTCGTGCCGTCGGGGTCGGCGGCGGTCTTCATCAGGTCGTGGCCGCGGGCGGGCCCGGTGATCTCCATTGGCGTGTCCGGCGTGATGCGGCGGTTGTAGGGCGAGTCCTGGACGATCCCCCAGGCGCCGTCCTGCTGCGCGATCTCGACGACGGAGACACCGTGGCCGGCCTTGCACTTGCGCACGTCGTCCTTGGTCTCCGGCTTACCCGACCCGCGGTTGGCGAACATGATGCCGAGATTCGTGTATTCGTTGTTCGTGGCGAGCACGCTACGGCCCTCGCCGGCGAAGAGCGCCATCCCGTCGCAGTTGTCGCCGAAGGCCATCTCCTGGCTCTCGCCGGTACCGCGCGTCGCGTGGTCGAAGGCAGCGCCGCTCGACCAGAGCGGATCGCCCCAGCGGGCCACCACGTGCCAGCTATAGCCCTCGGGCACCGTGACTGTATCAAGTCCGTTGGCGGCGACCGGCGTGAAGTCGAGGCCCGCAGCTGCGGCGCGGGCCGGGGACGCCACCATGCCGCCGGAGCCCAGAACGAACGCAGTCGCGCCGCAGGCCGCAGTGCCGCAGAGGAAGCCGCGCCGCGATATCACCCGCGCGGCGAGCCGCTCGAAATCGGTGGGTGAAGCGTCCTGGTCGATCATGTCGCCGGCATCGTTCTGTGAGACCGCGTCGCGTGCGGCCGCTGCGTCGTCACGCATGTCCATCTCCCGTGGTCGAATGGCGCTAAGCATTGACGCCTGCGCCGCCCGTCCGGCGCTGCAGGCGTGACCGGAAATAGCGGCAGCCGGTTACGGCCCGTCGGCACTCGTGTGACAGTCTCGTGACGTCCCAGAGCCCCGGAGCGTCATCGCCCGCACCGCCGCCCCTTACCCTGGCCCGAGTCTACAATCTCCAACGGAGCGCGACGTGCAGGCCGGTGTCGGGCGCGGCATGAAACGTGCCATCGTCCTCGGTGACCGCAATTTCCAGCGTCATGTCCTCGCTGAATCGCCACGACCCTCCCATCCCGATCATGACGACGGGGTCCGACAGCGGAGAAACGGCGGAGGCGCCGTAGGGTGAGGAATGAACGTCGACCTGCGTCGTCAGGTTGAAGTCTGCCGATAGTTGCCAAGTCACGCCGAAGCGCCCGAAGGCGATGAACCGGCCGCCAATGCCCGGTAGATTTGGCGGCGCTTGACCGACCAGGAGCCCCAGCGTCGCGCTGTAGAGCCACTCGCGCGACGCGGTCGATGCCGACAGAGAGCCCGAAGTTTCTGCCCAGGCCGAAACCGAAAGACCTCCCGATCCGGTCAGATTGTCTTCACCGCCGGTGGGGAGCTTCAGCATGCTCCGCAGTGTCATGCCGTCGTTCGAAAACGGCGGCGACGGCAGCGCGTAGCCCAAGCCGAGGCTCACGTCCCCGACAGACGAGAGGCTGCTTTCGATATCGACATGAGTCCTGTCGCTATCGGCGTAGATCAGCGTCAGGCGGTCACGCGGGGTGATGAGCCGATCACCTTGGGGGAGGCCGAAAGTTCGGTGCCACTCCTCGATGAAGCTATCCAGGCTGCCGGGCCCATGCGACACGAAGGAAAGATCCAGCAGATACTCCCAGCCGTTCCCAAATCCATGGCGGAGCGAGAGAGCTTGCCTGTGCGTCTCCCCATCGATCAGCACGATTTCCTGGCCGGACGTCCCTCCACGCAAGTGTGACGCTAAGTCCATCGACGCGACCAGTTCCGATGAGCCCGGCGCCAGCACTGGCGTGCCGAAGGAACTCGGTACCCCGTACAACATGTGAAACGGGTTCAGATTTACGATGCGCAGCGGTGTCGCGATGCTGCGTTCGTCTGCTTCTTCGGCTGCAGTCGCGCCCGACGAGAAGACGGACATCGTCAGGGCGCACGCGAGTCCGAGAAACGCGCCCGCGAGGGCCCGGCCTAGTGAGAATCTTACCGGAAGCAAGTCGAAAACCGGCTCGTGCTCAGACAGTCGTGTCCCGCTCAGCCGCCGGCTTGCGCCCTCTTCTCGTCGAGGGCGCGGAGGACTACCTCGGGCGTCACCGGAATCTGGGTGATGCGCACGTCGAGCGCGTTGTTGATGGCGTTCACAATGGCCGGGATCGGCCCGTTGGTCACCATCTCGCCCACGCCCTTGCCACCGTAGGGGCCGCTCTCCGCCGGGTATTCCAGCACCTCGCAGGTGACCTCGGGCATTTCCGACGCGCCGGGCTGGAGGTAGTTCTGGAAATCGACCGGCGCGGGATCGATGGCCGGATAGCCGGGCGCTGTGGTCTCGTAGAGCGCGTGGCCGATGCCCATCCAGGAGCCGCCCACGATCTGGCCTTTCACGAGATCGGGATTCACTTGCTGGCCCACCTCGTAGACGCTCTTCATGTCGAGCACCTCGACCATCCCGGTCTCGGTATCGACCTCGACCTCGACGATGGTGCAGGCATGGGCCTGGGTCGAATCCGGATCGCACTCTCCGGTCTCCGGGTCCATCGGGCTCGGCGGTTTGAGGTAGGCGCCGCGGCCCGCAATGGTCTTGCCGTAGCCGAAGTGAGCCGCGCCCGCGACCTCGCCGACCGAGACCGACTTCTCGGCCACACCCTTGATGTGGATGTTTCCGTCGCCGTCGGTCTCCAAGTCCTCCGGGCTCGCCTCCAGCAGCTCGCCCGCGACCTCGAGCATCGCCTTGCGCGCCTCCTGCGCCGCCATCACCACCGCGTTGCCCGCGCGGTGCGTGGTGCGGCTCGCGAAGGTGCCGGTGCAGTGGGGGCCGGTGTCGGTATCGGCGGTCTCCACCACGATGCTCTCGTAGGGGACGCCCAGGGTCTCTGCCGCGATCTGCGCCAGCACGGTCCTGAGCCCCTGGCCGAGATCGACGCTCGCCATGGTGACGACGAAGTCGCCGGCCGGAGTCATGTGGATCAGCGACTGGGTGGGATCGCCGCCCAGGTGCATCCCGGTCGGATAGTTCACGGCCGCGAAGCCGGTGCCCCTTACCTTGGCCATCAGCTTGCCTTTCTGTCCCAGGAGGTCATCGCTTGGTAGTCCGCCGGCAGCTCGTGACCCGCAAGCTTTGCCGCCGCCTGGATGGTCTCCACCATCGCCGCGTCCTCGTTGACCTTGCGGTGCGCGCGCATGTCGCCGTTGCGGTAGGCGTTGAGCAGCCGGAGCTGCCACGGGTCCATGCCGATGATCTTGGCGACCTTGTCCATCTGCAGCTCGATGGCGAAGGAGGCGGCCATCACGCCAAAGCCCCGCATGGCGCTCGACGGCGGCCGGTTTGTGAAGACTACCCGCGCATCGACCCAGACGTTGGGGATGGTGTAGGGCCCCGGCATGTGGCCCGCATGCTTCATCGAGCCGTAGGAGCTGAAGCGCAGGTAGGCGCCGGAATCCTGGTAGGAGGTGATCTTGCGGGCGACGATGCGCCCGTCGTTCATCACCCCGTCCTTGATGAAGAGGCGCCAGGCGGAGCGGGTGGAGCTGACCTGCATCTCCTCTTCCCGCGTGTACTTGAACTTCACCGGGCGTCCGGTACGCATGGCGGCCAGCACCGAGATCGGCTCGACCGCCACGTCCACCTTGCCGCCGAAGCCGCCGCCCACGGTGCCGCCGAGGAAGCGCAGCTTGCCGGGCGCGAGCCCGAGGATGGCGGCGGTGTTGTCGCGGGCGAAGTGCACGGCCTGCGTGTTGGTGTGCACCGTGATGCGCCCGTCGCCGCCGGGCTTGGCGATGCAGCCGTTGGTCTCCATCGGCGCCTGCTCGATGGGGCTGGTCTGGTACTTGTCCTCGACGATGTGGTCGGCCTCGGCGAAGCCCTCCTCGACATCGCCGAAGCGAATCTGCGCGGCCGCGTGGTCGTCTGGATAGATGTAGTGGTTGTTCGGCCAGTGGGCGGTCAGCGCCGGCAGCGATCCGGAAATCGCCTCCTCCACGTCGAACACGCCGGGCAGCGGGTCGTAGTCCACCTCCACCTTGGCGGCGCCGGCGCGGGCGGCCTCGGCACTCTCGCCGATGACGGCGACGATGGGCTCGCCCCGCCAGCGCACCTTGTCGAAGGCGAGGATCGGCTCGTCCTCGGGCCCGACGCCGACGGCGGCAAGCCCGTTCCACACCTTCTTGCCGGGCAGGTCCTCGTGGGTAAGCACGCAGACCACGCCGGGGCTCGCCTCGGCCGCGCTGGTGTCCACGCTTACGATGTTGGCGTGGGGCTCCGCGCTCCGGTGCATCTTGAGATGCAGCATGCGCGGATAGTGGACGTCCTCGTAGTAGGCGGTCTGGCCGCGCGCGTGGCTTTCGAGGTCGCGCTGCCCGACGTTCCGGCCGACGACGCCGAGTTCCTTCATCGACATTAGCTCGCCTCCTCCCCGGTATCCGAGAGCGCTTGCGCGGCCTGCTGCACCGCGCGGACGATGGGCGCGAACCCGGTACAGCGACAAAGATTGCCCGAGAGCCCCTCCACGATCTCATCGCGGCTCGGCGCCGGATTGCGGTCGAGCAGCGCCTTCGCCGCCATGACCATGCCGGCGGTGCAGTAGCCGCACTGCGCTGCGTAGTTCTCGACGAAGGCCTGCTGCAGCGGCACGATTGCGTTGGTCGCGTTGAGGCCTTCGAGCGTGGTCACCTCCGCCCCTTCGGCCCGCTCGGCGAGCGTGAGGCAGGAGAGACGCAGCTCCCCATCCACCAGCACCGAGCAGCTGCCGCAGCCGCCCTGGCCGCAGCCGCTCTTGACCGCGGTGAGCTCGAGGGTGTCGCGCAGCACGTCCTGCAGTGTCGCCAGCGGCTGGATTATTACCGCTTCGTCACGGCCGTTGACCGTGAGGCGTATCAGCTTGTCTTCCATCGTTGCCTCCCGCTCAACGTCGTCAGGCGAGCGCCGCCAGCACCCGGCCGACGAAGACGCCGGTCATGCGCCGGCGATACCAGTCGGTCGCGACCGCGTCGGTCTGGGGCGCGACCGCGCCCTCGGCCGCCTGAGCCGCCGCCGCTATGGCCGCCTCGTCCAGGCTGGAGCCGATTACCGCCTGCTCCGCCGCAGCGCAGCGCAAGGGGTGCGCGTGCGCGCCGCTCAGCGCGATCCGGGCTGCGGCGACCGTGTCGCCGTCCTTCGCGACGCAGGCGGCGACCGTGACCACCGAGGGCGTCGAGTAGCGCCGCCGCGTGCACTTCATGTAGGCGGCGTCGCCCGCCGGCACGTCGAGCTCGATCCGGGTTAGCAACCCCGTGCTGGGCGGCGCGCCGTCCGTCCAGCCGGCATAAAAATCCTCGATGGGTTGCGTTGTCTCGCCGTCGGCCGTCGCGAAGACCGGCCGTGCACCGAGCGCGAGCAGCGCAGGCGCAAGGTCGCCGAAGGGCGCGCGGGCGAACAGGTTGCCGCCGACCGTCGCCATGTTCTGCACCGCAGGCCCTCCGATCTCGCGGGTGGCGGCCTGGAGCGCCGGAATCGGCACGGCCTCGCGCAGCACGCTCAGCGGAACCGCCGCGCCGATCGACCAGCCGCCATCGCGCGACACCACCTTGTCGAGACCGAGGCGGTCCACCCCGATCAGGTAGCCGCCATCCGACGGATAGGTCTCGCGCATCAGGCTGGTGCCGCCTGCGAGCACCGCTGCCGCAGCACCGTGGCGCGCGATCAGATCGGCCGCCTCGTCGATCGAGCCCGGCCGAAGAAACTCTGGCATGGACGTCCCCCCTCCGTCCGTTACTGAAGCGCGGGCCGGATATTAGCCCGCCTATCTCACCAAGGTCACGGCCTGCGTCGCGTCGCGCGGAACGCGCGCGGAGCACGCGATGCGCGCAGGCGTTCGCTCGGGCCTTGCCGCGCCGCCGGCAAGGCGGCTATCGTCCGCCGCTCCATCGATAGCGAGGCGCGATATGGCAACGAGGCCCGACCCGGTCGTCCGGAATCTCGACCTGGAGAGTGCGCTGGACGAGGTCACGGCGCGCTACACCAGCGCTAATCCCGCCAGCCGCGCGCAGTACGAGCGGGCGAAGCAGAGCCTGCCCGGCGGCAACACGCGGACCGGCATGTTCTACACGCCCTTCCCGCTCGCGATCGAGAAGGCGGCCGGCGCGATGCTGACCGATGTCGACGGCCACACATACACCGATTTCGTCGGCGATTTCTCGGCTGGCCTCTACGGCCATTCGCACCCGGTGATCCGCGAGGCCCTGGCCGCGGCCCTCGACGACGGGATGGCCTACGGCTCGTCCAGCCCCTACGAGGAGCGGCTGGCGACGCTCGTCTGTGCCCGTTTCTCCTCCATCGAGCAGGTGCGTTTCACCAACTCGGGCACCGAGGCCAACACTATGGCGCTGGTCACGGCCCGCGCGGTCAGCGGCAAGGACCTGGTCATGGTGTTCGAGGGCGCCTATCACGGCGGCACCATCTATTTCGGCCGCAAAAGCGCGCCGATCAACATGCCCTTCCCCTTCCTCATCGCGCCCTACAACGATGCGGAAGAGGCGACGCGCCTGATCGCTGAGAATGCGGACCGTCTCGCCTGTGTGCTGGCTGAGCCAATGCAGGGCGCGTCCGGTGCGATTCCGGGCGACGCGGACTTCCTGCGCGCGCTGCGCGAGGCCTGCAGCGCCCACGGCGTGCTGCTGATCTTCGACGAGGTGATGACCTCCAGGGTCGCCCCCAATGGGCGCCAGGGTCAGCTCGGGATCACCCCCGACATGACGACGCTCGGGAAATACATCGGCGGCGGCATCTCCTGCGGCGCCTTCGGCGGCCCGGCCGAGATCATGTCGCGCTACGATCCGTCGAAGCCCGGCGCCTACGTCCACCACGGCACCTTCAACAACAATGTGCTCATGCTCCGGGCCGGCGCCGCCGGGCTCGAGAAGGTCTTCACGCCGGAGGTGCAGGTCGCGCTCAGCGAGTCAGGCATTGCCTTGCGCGATGCCCTCAATGGCCTCGCGGCCAAGCACGGGGCGCCGTTTCAGGTCACCGGTCTCGGCTCGATCATGACGATACACTTCCAGAGCGAGCCTCTTCGCTCCATCCGCGACATCCAGCCCAGGGACGAGCGCCTGCGCCAGCTCCTGCATCTCTCCCTGATCGACAAGGGGTTCTTCACCACCCGGCGCGGCTACATGGCGCTCTCGCTGCTCATCACCGAGGCCGATTGCGCCGGCCTGATCCAGGCGATCGACGACTTCCTGGCCCACCACGGCCATCTGCTCGATGCTGTTCCGGAGAACGCTCCAGTCGACGTTTGGCCGGCGGCCGCCGGCGCCACCACCTAGTGAGGGAGAACGAATGAACGATAGTGAACGCCGCAATCTCGCGGTGATTACCGAGGTCTGCGACGCCTATAACCGGCACGACGTGGAGGGCATTGTCCGGCACTTCGCCGAGGACTCGTCCTGGCTGCTCTCGCGCGGCGTGCCGCCCGAGGGTGGGCGCGCAAGAGGGATAGACGAGATCCGCGCCATGGCGCACAAGCGCTTTCGTACCATCCCAGACATGTACTGGCACATTCGCAGCCACTGGGTCGGTGGCAACCGGGGCTGCTCCGAGTGGACCGTCACTGGCACCGAATCCAACGGCAACAAGATCAACTGGCTCGGCTGCGACATCTGGGAGCTGAACGACGACGGCAAGGTCGTCACCAAGGACACCTACTGGAAGTTTGCGGGCGAGGAGCCGCCGGAATAGTCACCGCGCCCCGATGTTGACAGCGTTCCGGCCGGCTCTGTAAACAGCGGGGCCGCGCCGGCGCGGGACACCGCCGGAGGGATGGCCGAGTGGTCGAAGGCGGCGGTTTGCTAAACCGTTGTACGGTGACAAGCCGTACCGTGGGTTCGAATCCCACTCCCTCCGCCACTCCTCTCTTCCGTAACGTATTGCAAAGAATGCTCTTCTGTTGATTGGGCCGAGTAGCGCCCCCATTTGCTCCACTGAGGCGAGGCTGAGCGACGACTCCGGGCATTACGCGGCAGGGTTGCGACCGTCCCCGCAGAAACATGCAATTCGCCAAACAGGATCGTGGATCATGACGGTAGTTGTGGAAACCCGAGCCGATCTCACGCTGGAGGCCGCCCGGCGGGTGGCCTGGGAGGGCGAAGGGGTCGAGCTCGGCGAGAGAGCGCTCGCCGCCATGGCAAGGGGACGGGAGCGCCTGGAACGCATTATCGAGCACGATCCCGACGTCACCATTTATGGCGTGACCACAGGGCCAGGTCAGCTTGCCCGAAAGACGCTGACAACCGAACAGCGCGAGCGGTGGGCCGGCATGTCGCCGGCGCGGATCGCGGCCTCATGGGGCGATCCGTTGCCGGAGCGCGTGGTCCGCGCCATCGTGCTGGCGCGGTTGACCAACTTCGTGGAAGGTCATGCCGCAGTCTCGCCAGATATCGCGCAGCGCGTCGCCACCATGCTCGACAAGGACGCGATGCCCATGGTCCCGACCAAGGGCCAAGGCGGCGCCGGCGAGATCCTGTCGTTGAGCCATCTGTTCATGGGCCTCGCTGAAGAGGCGGAGCCCGCAATCAAGGACGTGATGTGCCTGGTCAACGGATCGCCTGCGGCCACGGGCCTCGTGACAGATGCCGCGCTGGTCGCCGAGGGTCGGCTCGAGATCGCAGCACGGGTCTTCGCGTTCTCCTTCGAGGCCTTCAACGCGCCGCTCGACCACCTCGACCCGGCACTCGGCGACTATTGGAACAACCCGCACGATCGCTGGGCGCTCGGGCGCCTGCGCGAGCTGGTGGCGGGCGGTCATGGCGGGGACCGACGCCCCTATCAGGCGCCCGTCAGCTACCGCATCCTTCCGCGAATGCTGGGTCAGGCCCGGCGCGCGGTATCACTGGCTGCGGAGGTCGCGGCTGAATCGCTCCAGGCGGTGACCGACAACCCGGTGTGGGCCGAAAGCGCCGACGACGATCAGCCATTCGGCCGCTTCGTCACGAACGGCGGTTATCACAACCCCCATGCGGTGCTTGCCATGGATGCGCTCACTGCTGCGTGCGCCAACCTCTGCGTTCTGGCCGAGCGCCACGGTGCGAAGCTTCTGGACGGCGCCGTCTCGTTGCTTCCCGACCAGCTGGCGGTTTCGGACGTCGACGGCGATACCCCGCGCCCTTACATGGGATGTCTGCCGATGGCCCAGACCGGCTACGAGGAGGAAGCCCGCCTTTACACCCAGGCCACGGTGTTGCCCGGCAGCGAGTCAGGCGGTTTCGGCCAGAACGACGTGGCGAGCCCGGTGTTCCTGGCCTGGTCCAAACAGGACCGCGCCGGCCGCTGCCTCGACATGGCGCTCGCCAGCCTCGTGCCGATCGCGCTCCGCGCCCTGGACATCACTGATCGGCCCGTTCCTGCGCCGCTGGCTAAGCTGGAAGCCGCGGCCCGGGAGATCGTGCCCGACCCTGTGCAGCGCCCGGCGTTCGGCCCCGTGGTGGCCGCGCTCGCCGACGCCTTGCGCCGCGATATCTATCCGTCTTGACGGAAGTTAGAGAGTCGCCCGCTCACACACCTTTGTGCACGCCTGACTGGCGCGGTGTTTGTGCCGGCAATCGACTCTACATCGTCGTCAAACCGTCTTTTCCCGATGCATCGGATCGACAGAATGTGATTTCTGGCTCTCGGCTTATCCACCGCTCCCTGACGCTTCTTAATTCTTTGCTTTCCACTTTCAGTTCTCCTGCCAGGTCGACGAGCACCGTTAGAAAACGTCTCGCACTGGGGTTCCTTTGTCCTGTCGTTGTCAGAACGGCGTACAGGCCGCTTTTCGTCTGCAACCACTCATCACGAATTGGAATGAGACGGCCAGTCTCGAAATCGCCATTCAAATAGCCATTCCAACCCAGAGCGAGACCCTGGCCCCTCGCCGCAGCGTCCGTCAAGTGAAAGTAAATTTCGTGTTTTTCGATCGGGGCCTCCGGGGGCCGGCAGTTCTGTGACTTGAACCATGTCTCCCACGTTGTCCAACTCGCTCCCGCCGCGGTCCAGTCCAAACGGGGCACGCCAAGCCATTGAGAGGGATGTTCGGCGAGCTCCCGCCTGAAGCGCTTGAAATAGGAGGGCGAGGCTACCGGAACGACTTCTTCATCAAGTAGCCTCTCCGAATGTTGATTGCGGCGAACGGCCGAATACTCGAAGAACACGTCGACACCCACCGGTAACAGAGAGGGAAGCATGTCGTATTCGCAGTTCAGTATCCGGAGATCAATGCTTTCATCCAGATGCCGCTTCAGCCTCGCGTAGAGTGGAAGCAAGATCATCACCGAAACGGCCTGCGTACAGCCTATCGTCACGATTGTGTTTTCGGCGTGAAGTTTGTCACTTGCGGCACGCAGGCTTTGAATTGACGGCTGTACAGAGGAAAAATAGTCTTCACCGGTTCTTGTCAGTACGAGACCTCGGCCCTTTCGTTCGAATAAGCGAACGTTTAGCGCGTTCTCCAGCTTACCGATGTGACGGCTGATTGCGGGGGACGACACCTCCAGCTCCTCGGCAGCATGAACCACGCTACCGAGGCGAGCGGTCGCCTCGAACGCGAGCAGCGCGCTGGTGGAGGGAATGCCAGATTTGACGTCTTTCAAGGTGCCTCGCTGGTACCGTCCGATGTCGAGTCCTCTGAAGGTGTGTCGAACGCACCCCCCAATTCGTTGGGTAAACCCTATTCGTCTGGGCGCTCCCTGCCGCCTCCCAATTAGGAGGGGACTGCAAGAATTGTCAGTAGCATGGACGAGAGCGGAACGTGCCATTGTCAGCAGGCTAGGGTGTCATTGCTGCGCCAGAGGGAGGTCTCCCAACGACATAACCATTTGCACCAGGTCCAATTGACGGGAGATGCCGAGCTTTCCGAATATATGCTTTATATGCCAGCGGATGGTGCCTTCGCTCCGCCCCGTCTCGGTGGCGATTTGGCGGATGGTGTATCCCTGAGCCAACATCACCGCCACGTGGCTCTCCGCCGGTGTCAGGCCGAGCAGAGCTTCCACCAGCGCCGGATCGATACGTGCCCGGCTCGCCGGGTCGACCACCAGCACGAGCGCGGCGACGCTGCTGGGACGCATGTCCGTCCGCTCGTCGCTTACGGGCATCGTGTGCAAGACGAGACCGGGCGAAACGACCGAGCGTTTCACTATCATCGTGCCGCTTGCACCTTGGCCACCGAAGCGCGGCAGTGCCCGACCCAATACTTCTTGGAGAGCGGCGTCGTCTGTCGGTGTGCAGGCACACAGAAGACCGTCCCGGTCTGACAATCCATCGCTCCTGCGCAGAATATCGCGGGCACGGTCGTTCGCGTCCACGATCCGCCCGCGCCGGTCAAGCTGGATGACTCCGAAACGGGTGTTCTCGAGCAACCCGATGACGGACGACCCCAGCGCGCGCGCGCTGACCAGCGACTGCCTGACCCGCACGAACTGACGAATGTGGGGCAGAAGACGCTCGATCGTCTCGATCCGGGCCGTCAACCAGCCGTCCCTGTCAACGGGATCGGCAGTTTGCCAGCCGATGTGCGAACTACCCGGCCCGTCCAGACGTACGTTGAGACCATTCTGGGTCTCGCCGAGCGGCATCGCCTCATTGAATGCCGGGGAGGTCTTACGCTCCTGGTCGGTGTAGAGCTCGGCGACACGGACCAGCCGGCTGTCGGGCAACTGCCTGAATCGAGGCATGCGTTCGTCGCTGGAGTGATAGACGTCGTAGTACAGCCGCTCGAAGTACTCGTTGCGCTCCCCGCGGTAGCAGAACCGTTTGAGGAGGATTTCGACGTCTTCCCGGGAGCGCCTCTCACCGAACACCAGGAAGTTGCCCTTCGACCCTATGGCCTCGTCGATCAGGCCCGCAGTCGCCGGCCAGTGCGCGTCGTCGAGCGCTGCTTCGTGCAGCGACCCCAGAATGCGCTCAAACAGCTCTTGACCGCCCATGATGGGTCCATTGCGACGGTCTACGTCTGCGCGATGCTGATTTGCCGCCGACCTCCGGTCTGTCGGCTTTGGCGGGGGGCAGCATTCAATCTTCGCTCTTGGCGAGCATTATTCTTCTCACCTCCGCCGGGCCGGCCAGCGACGCTCGCAGCCCCCAGCGGCATGGGCCACAGTCCTGCACCCGTATCGTCCCGTTGCCGGCGAACGGATACAGCGCTCCAACCACGATCGATGGCTGCGCATCGGACCAATAGTAAGCGGGCGCACGACTAGCGCCGCCTCCCAAATGGGAGGGGGAACAGCCAAAATTGGGGGGCCTGCAACTTCGGCACGGGGATCGGCGTAAAGGGCGCGCGCCGGAGTGAACGGTCCCAGGCTCGGGCGTCTAGTGCGACATCAGCACCGGCACGGTCATCTGCCGCAGGATGTCGCGGGTCACGCCGCCCAGCAGCACCTCGCGCATGCGGTGGTGGCCGTAGCCGCCCATGACGAGGAGGCCCGCCCCGAGGTCGCTGATCTCGGAGAGAAGGGCATCGCTCGCACCGAGGTCCGACGAGCTGATTGCGTGCCTGGCATCTGTGCTGACGCCGTGACGCGCGAGGTAGGTGCTGACTTCGGCTCCCGGAATGTGCTTGCCGTCGCCGGTGTCGATACCGAGCACGATCACCTTGCTCGCCTGCTGCAGGAGCGGCAGCGCGTCGGCGAGCGCGCGCCTCGCCTCGCGGGTGCCGTTCCAGGCGAGCATGACGGTCTCCGCATTCACACTGAAGGAGCCGGCATAGGGCCAGACCAGCACCGGCCCCCCTGCGGCGAGCACCACGCTGTCCGCCAGCCCTGAGATGCTGTTGTCGTCGTCAGGGTCGGTCTGGCCGACGATGGTGATGTCGGCGTAGTGCGCACTCGTGGTGACGCCATCGACTGGGTCCCCCGTCAGCAGGCGCCATTCGGACGGCACTATCGACTTCGCCATCCGTTCGGAGAATTGCCGCTCGGCATCTTCGGCGGCCGCCCGCTGTTCCGTATCCAGACGCTTGTAGACCTCCGTGGAGAGCTCGAAGCTCGCGAAACCGGGGACGACGAGACGAGGCAGCACGTAGACGCCGGTCACCCTGCCTTCGTGTCTTTCAGCCAGCTCGATCGCCGCCTCCAACCGCACCTGCGAGCGCTTATCCTGAGCCAGATGAACGACGATGTCCTTGTACGCCATGATCAAGCCTCCTTCTCCGTACCGGCCCGTGCGTGACACCCGAGCCATGGAGCGCAAGTCAGCCTAACGGGGTGACTGAGGGCGCGGTTTGACATGGGTCATTCCAGCCGCCGGCACGCGCCTCATTCCTAGTGCGCCATCAGCACCGGCACGGTCGTCTCGCACAGGATGTCGTGCGTGACGCCGCCGAACAGCCTCTCGCGCAGGCGGTGGTGGCCGTAGCCGCCCATAACGAGGAGGCCGATGCCGTGATCGCCGATCTCGGAGAGCAGGACATCGCCCGTGTGGATGCCGAAGGAGGCCTGCGTGTGCCGAGCCTCCGCCCTGACCCCATGGTGCGCCAGATGCGTGCTGATGTCGGCGCCGGGTATGTGCTTGCCGTCGGACCTGTCGACGCCGAAGACGATTACGGGCACGGCAGGGCTGACGCGGGCGCGAACGGCGGTCGGCGGCCGGCGGACGTCGTTCCCACGTCTGTCGTGCTCGCCGCCAAGCCGTCATCTGCCGTGCCCGCTCGTTGTCCCCTCTCCCCGACATGGTGAGGGGGGAACATCGGCGCAAGGCCGGGACGATCAAGGTCGTGGTGAGTACACCGCCGGTTACGCCGGCGCGTCGCGAGAGGGGACTTGGGCGAGAGCCCGGCCGGCAAGCACGGTCCGCTCGGCGACGGAGCACGTGGTCTCGAACTCGACGCGCCGGCGCTCCGGGATCAGGCGGTCCACCACGGCCCGCGCCACCACCTCGTCGCCGGGCCTGACCGGCGCCGTGAATCGGAGAGACTGCGACAGGTAGATGCAGCCCGGCCCCGGCATCCGGGTGCCGATGACCGTGGAAATCAATGCTGCAGTGCACATGCCGTGCACGATCCGGCCGCCGAAGCGCGACTGCTCGGCGAAGTCGTCGTCGAAGTGGAGCGGGTTGGTGTCGCCTGTCAGATCTGCGAAGAGCCGCATCTCCTCGTCGTTGATAATGCGCCCGTATTCCGCACTCATGCCAATCTTCAAGTCCTCGAAGAAATAACCGAATTGGGCATCGCCCGTGGCCGCCTGGGCCGCCTGCTCCATGACTGAGTTCCCTCCTCCCGTATTGCCGAGCGGCGGATTGTGCGGTGCAACAAGGCCCGTGGCAAGCGCCCCACGATACTTGCCGGCTGGCGGCAGGGGCGCCCCACCGCGCCCGCTCTGTTCGGGCGGGCGCCCGTTCGGTATATGTGGCGCTCCGGCGGGGGCGGCGTCGTTCGCCTGCGGCGCGGCAATGAGGGGAGGAGAACCGATGGCCAAGTTTCCGACGGTGCGCACACCGACGATCGAGGAGGTCCTCGACATCGCCGAGGGCTACGGCATGACCATCACGGTCGAGGACGCGGAATCGTTCCAGGGCCTCATGGCGGGCACGATCGCGTCGTATCACCGGCTCGACGATCTCGACGAGCCGAAGCTGCCCGTGAAGTATCCGCGCAGCACCGGCTACCGGCCGCCGCCGGAGGAGAACCCCTACAACGCCTGGTACTGGAAGTCCGAGGTCAAGGGCGCCAGCAGAGGGCCGCTCAAGGGCAAGAAGGTCGCGCTCAAGGACAACATCTGCCTCGCCGGCGTCCCGATGATGAACGGCGCTACGGTGCTCGAGGGCTACGTGCCCGATGTCGACGCCACCGTGGTGACCCGCATCCTCGATGCCGGCGGCACCATCGTCGGCAAGGCCGCCAACACCTATCTCTGCTTCGACGGCGGCAGCGCGACCACCGCCACCGGCATGGTCGATAACCCGCACAAGAGGGGCCATACCTGCGGCGGCTCGTCCGCCGGCAGCGGCGTGCTGGTCCTCACCGGCGAGGCGGACATGGCACTCGGCGGCGACCAGGGCGGCTCGATCCGCATGCCGGCCTGCTGGAGCGGCATTTACGGGCACAAGCCTACGCACGGCCTGGTGCCTTACACCGGCATCTTCCCCATCGAGATGACGCTCGACCACACCGGCCCCATGGCGCGCTCGGTGAGCGACGTGGCGGCCCTGCTCCAGGTCATCGCCGGCCCCGACGGGCAGGACCCCCGCCAGATCGGCACCAAGACCCAGCGCTACACGAGCGCCGTGGACAAGGGCGCAGACGGCATGAAGATCGGCGTCGTCAAGGAGGGCTTCGGCCATCCCGAGAGCGAGGACGCCGTCGACAGCTGCGTCAGCGCGGCGGTCCGGCGCTTTGCCGAACTCGGCGCCACGGTAGACGAGATATCGATCCCCATGCACCTGGACGGGCCGCACATCTGGAACGGCATCGCCGTCGAGGGCGCGACCGCGCTGATGCTGAAGGGCAACGCCTTCGGCACCAACTGGGAGGGCTACTACACCACCTCGCTGATGGACGCCTACGCGCGCGGCTGGCGCTCGCGGCCGGACGATCTCTCCGAGACCGTGAAGTACGTCATGATGCTCGGCGAGTTCATGCACCGCGAGTACCACGGCCGCTACTATGCCAAGGCGCAGAACCTGAGCCGCCGGCTGCGCGAGACCTACGACGCGGCGCTCGCGGAATACGACGTGCTCGCGATGCCGACGCTGCCGATGCTGGCGACCAAGCTGCCGGAGCCGGACTGCTCGCGCGAGGAGTACGTAGACGCCGCGCTCAACATGCTGGCGAACACCTGCCCGTTTGACGCGACGGGCCACCCGGCCATGACGGTGCCCTGCGGCAAGGCGGACGATTCGCCCATCGGCTTGATGCTGATCGGCAAGCGCTATGACGATGCGACCGTGATCCAGGCCGGCGGCGCCTTCGAGAGCCTCGGCGTCTACACGGTTTCGACCGTATAGCCCGTACCGAGCAGCCGGCCCTGCTGGCAGCCCATCTCAAGGGGCGCCTCCCATCGCGGGCGGCGCCCCTTTCTCTCGCTCCAGTCACGGCCCGCAGCGCGCGGGCACGTGGGATGAGAGACAAAACTCTTGCCGGGATTCGCCGGGATCGACCGGGATTAAGTGGGATAAGCGGGATAAGCGAGACAGGTGGGACACGCGGGATGGAGCGAGATGAACCGGGACAAGTGGGATCGAGCGAGACAAGCGGGATGCAGCGGGATGAGTGGGATCGAGTGGGATTGAGTGGGATGAGCGAGACAGGCGGGACAGGTGGGATGCCGCAGGGCGGACGGCGCTGCCCTCGGGCGCCGCGCGCCCGCCTGTCCCGCCCGTTGCGGCCCGTTCGCCCCCGCACCTCATGGCCCAATGATGGCGCACGCGCCGCGCGCACTGCACCGCACCATGGTCCGGGGCGTCAGCCGATGACGGCGGTGGCCTCCACCTCGCAGCGGACATCGGGCGAATAGAGGGCCTGGACGCCCATCAGTGTCATCGAGGGCGGCGTGTGGCCCTCGAAGAGCTTCCTGTTGGCTTCGTTCACCACCTCGCCTTCCTCGAAACGGTAGTTGGCGACGTAGGTGTTGAGCCGGACGATATCCGCCACCGTCCCGCCGGCCTCGGCGAGCACGCGCCGGATGTTCTCGTGCGCCTGGGCGAGCTGAGCCGCGAGGTCCGGTCCCACCGACTCGCTGTTCGCGTTCCAGCCGACCTGGCCCGAGAGATAGATGGTCTTGCCGCCCTCGGCCACCACCGCGTGGCTGAGGCCGTAGGTCAGATAGTCCGGCACGTTGTCCGGGTTGATGTGGGTGAACTTGGCCATGGGGCCCTCCGTCGTTGCGGCCGGGCGCGGGGCGGCGCCTCAGGCGGTCTTCTGCTCCGCGAGATTGAGCTCTTCGATCATGGTCTCGCGCATCTTGAACTTCTGGATCTTGCCGGTGACGGTCATCGGGAACTCGTCCACGAAGCGCACGTAGCGCGGCACCTTGAAGTGGGCGATCTGGTCCTTGCAGAAGGCCTTGATCTCGTCCGCGTTCGCGTTTTCCCCGTCGCGCAGCTTGATCCAGGCGCAAAGCTCCTCGCCGTACTTCTCATCAGGCACGCCGATCACCTGCACGTCCTGCACCTTGGGGTGACGGTAGAGGAACTCCTCGATCTCGCGCGGATAGACGTTCTCGCCGCCGCGGATGACCATGTCCTTGATGCGGCCGACGATATTGCAGTAGCCCTCGGCGTCGATGGTGGCCTGGTCGCCGGTGTGCATCCAGCCGGCACCGTCGATCGCCTCCTGGGTCTTGTCCTCGTCGTTCCAGTAACCGCGCATGACCGAGTAGCCGCGCGTGAGCAGCTCGCCGGTCTCGCCGCTGGGCACGACCTTGCCGTCCTGGTTCACGACCTTGACCTCGACGTGGGGGTGCACCCGGCCGACGGTGGAGACTCGGCGCTCGATCGGATCGTCGGTCGCCGACTGGAAGCTCACCGGGCTGGTCTCCGTCATGCCGTAGGCGATGGTCACCTCTTCCATGTGCATCTCGCCGATCACGCGGCGCATGACCTCGATCGGGCAGGGCGAGCCCGCCATCGTGCCGGTCCGGAGCGAGGAGAGATCGAAGCCCGCGAACTCGGGATGGTCGAGCTCGGCGATGAACATGGTGGGCACGCCGTAGAGCACCGTGCAGCGCTCTGCCTCGACCGCGCGCAGAACCTCCAGCGGGTCGAAGGCCTCGCTCGGGTAGACCATGGTCGCGCCGAACGCGGCCGACATCAGGTTGCCCATGACCATGCCGAAGCAGTGGTAGAGCGGCACCGGGATGCACACCCGGTCGCGCTCGCTCAAGCCCAGCGTCACGCCGTTGAAGTAGCCGTTGTTGAGGATGTTGTGGTGGCTGAGCGTCGCCCCCTTGGGGAAGCCCGTGGTGCCGCTGGTGAATTGGATGTTGATGGGGTCGTCGAACTGCAGCCGATCGCCCAGCGCCTGCAGCCGGTCGCGCTCCGCCGTGCCCGCAAGCCCCGGCACCTCGGCAAAGTTGTACATGCCGGCGGTGGTCTCTGTGCCGAGGCGCACCACCGTCTCCAGATGCGGCAGCGTCGCAGCTTTCAGCGCGCCGGGGCGGGCACTGTCGAGCTCCGGCGCGAGCCTGCGCAGCATCTCGATGTAGCGGCTCGACTTGAAGGCTTCCGCCGTGACCAGCGCCCGGCACTCCACCTTGTTCAGCGCGTATTCCAGCTCGGCCAGGCGATAGGCGGGGTTGATGTTGACCAGGATCAGCCCGGCCTTCGCCGCGGCGAACTGCGTCACCGCCCACTCGCTGTTGTTGGGCGACCAGATGCCGATGCGATCGCCGGGCTCCAGGCCGAGCGCAAGCAGGCCGGCGGCGAACGCGTCCACCTTCTCCGTGAGCGTGCCGTATTGCCAGCGCACGTCCTGGTGCGCGACCACCAGCGCCTCGTTGTCGGGGAAGCGCGCTGCGGTCCGGTCGAGCTGCGCGCCGATGGTGAGGCCGAGCAGCGGCTGCCCGCTCGCACCGCTCACGTAGCTCATGCCCTGCGGCGTCATTGTCCGTCCCTACCTCGTCCGGGCTGCCCGCCGCCGCGGGCAGGGAGCGCCGGTGCCCAGGGGCGGAATCGAACCACCGACACGCGGATTTTCAGTCCGCTGCTCTACCAACTGAGCTACCTGGGCTTGGGCCAGCACGCGGGCCTGTGTATAGGGCACGGCGCGGCGGCTGTCTACGCGCCGGGCGCGGTCGTGGACAGGGTCAAACGGCGAGATACTGCGCGGCGACGAAGGCGGCGTAACCGAGCAGCAGGAGCACGCCAAAGAGCCGTCCCAGCCTGAGCCCTGAGAGCATCGTCGCGATCACGAGGCCGGTGACCCCCGCCAGCACCCAGATGTCGACGTGCCTGATCTCGTCGGGCACCGGCAGCGGCGTCACCACGGTCACGACGCCCAGGATCGCAAGGATGTTGAACACGCTGGAGCCGATCACGTTGCCGATCGCGACCTCGGCGTGCTTGCGATAGGCCGCCACCACGGTGGTCGCAAGCTCCGGCAGCGAGGTGCCGACCGCCACGACCGTGATGCCGATCACGGTCTCGGTGATGCCGAGGCCGCGCGCGATGATCGTGGCGGCGCCGACCATCAGGTGGGCGCCGAAGCTGACGCCGGCGAGGCCGAGCAACGCAGCGAGCACGGCGAGCCAGATGGGCCTCGGCAGGTGCAGGCGCTCCTCGGCCTCCTGGCTGTGGCGGCCGCCGGTCGCGTTGCCGAGCCGGCGC
Source organism: Alphaproteobacteria bacterium (assembly GCA_965220745.1). GTDB lineage: Bacteria > Pseudomonadota > Alphaproteobacteria > UBA828 > UBA828 > WTGU01. The sequence goes on from CBDCQT010000011.1 coordinate 40,799, forward strand.
TCATGCCAATAGGAGGCGACGGTGAGCACCCCGAGCAGCACCAGCATCAGCGCACCCTGCCAGGCGACAAGGGTGCCGAACGAGACGAAGACGACGAGCAGCGCGGTCGCCCCGATCAGCGTCGCGCCGTCCCGCACCGCCGCCTGCCGCGACACCATGACCGGCGTGATCGCGACGGCGAGGCCGAAGATGAGAAGCAGGTTGGCGATGTTGCTGCCGATCACGTTGCCGAAGGCGATGCCGGTCGAGCCCCTGAGCGCGGCCTGCAGGGTGACCACCAGCTCCGGCATCGAGGTGCCGAAGGCCACGACCGTGGCCCCGATGAGCAACGGCGAGACGTTCAACCGCCGAGCGAGCGCGACCGAGCCTCGCACCAGCGCCTCACCGCCCACGAAGAGCAGAATGAACCCGCCGATGAGTTGGATATGGGTCAGCGGGTCGAGCATGTGCCTCTGTGGCTTGCGGCGGCTGGCGTGCCGCCCCGCTCTAACACGAAACGACCATGCGGCTGGGCCGGATCAGAGACGAGCGTGACCGGAATCCCGAGCCAGCGTGCCAACGCGTCCTCACCGGGCGCGGCGAGCGCTTCCAGCAGCGCCGGTGCAGCGCGGAGCGTCAGCGCCCGCGCCCCGCTCGCCGCCTCGCGCCGGGCGGCGTGGGCCGCCTCGTGCGCGATGGCTTCCAGGCAGAGCCTGCGCCCGCCGAAGGCACCACCGGCCGGCTCGGTCAGCGCCTGACGCAGGCTCGGGCCGAGCCGCTGGCGGTTGACCTCCACCACGCCGCCGGCGGTGACGCCGAGCACGCGGTGGGGAGTCCGGTCGGCGGCGAGGGCGTTCTTCAGCGCCCCAATCTGCGCCTCGCGCCGGCGGGTGCCGCCGCGGCCCGCGAAGTCGATGGCGATCAGCCCGCTCAGGTTGCGCAGCACGATTTCGCGGCCCGCCGCCTCGGCGGTCTCGGCCGCCGCGGCACCGGAGGCCTGGCTCGTATCGACGTCGATGGCGCAGAGCGTTTGCGCCTCCTCGATCGTGAGCCGGGCGCCACCAGGGAGAGTCACCTCGGACTCCAGCGCCGCCTGGAGCCGGCCGGCGCAATCGTGGCGCTCGAAGAGCGGTGTTTCGGACGGTGCGGCGCCGGCCAACGAGAGTACCGGCACGAGGTCTGGTGCCTCTTGCGCTGCCAGCGTCCGCGCGCGCTCGAACACCGCGCGGTCGTCAATGACGATGAGCGCGGTTTCTGCCGCCGCAACGTCACGCAGCAGGCGCCCGAGCAGCCCACCCGCGTGCCAGAGGCGCCGAGGCGTCCGGTCGCGCTGCGCGGCCGTCTCGATCTCCTGCCAGCGCGCGGCCAAAGCGGCGACTTCGGCTTGCACCGCGTCCGGGTTCGCGGCCGCACCCCTGATCGTCAACCCGCCGCCGGGCGCCCCGGCCACATCCAGCACCGACCCAAGCGCACGCTTGATCTGCGGATCGCGAAGACGCCGCGAGAACGTGATCCCCCGACCGCCGGGGCGGAATACGGCGTAGCGGCCGGCCAGCGCCGGCTTGCGCGTGACCCGCGCGCGCTTGCCTTCATAGGCATCGCAGACCACCTGCACGATGGGCGGCGCGTCGTCGGCATCGAGGCCGCGCGCGCCTTGCAGGAACGCCTCCTTGCCCGCGCCGATATCGACGATGCAGGCGTCGATGCCCGTCATCCGGCCGAGCGGGCGCGCCACGTGCACGTCGCCGATGCGGCTGGGGCTCGCCGTCCACTCGATGAAGAACGCGGTCGGCCGGCCGCCTGCGACCGCCGCCGCCTGCATGCCATAGGGGCTCGCGGTGATCAGAAGCTCGTCGCCCATCGCCTCGATCACATGGGGCCGGGCGGCCGGGGCGGCAAGCCGAGGCCGACCAGTAGCCGGTAGGTCTCGTGCAGCGGTAGACCCACCACGTTGGAATAGGAGCCACCCATGAAGCGGACGAAGGCCGCCGCCCGCCCCTGGATCGCGTAGCCGCCGGCCTTGCCCCGCCATTCGCCGCAAGCGAGATAGGCCGTGATTTCCTCGTCCGAGAGCCGTTTGAAGGCCACCGCGGTGCGCACCAGCCGACTCACCGCCCGGCCCGTCGGGTCGACGACCGTAACCCCGCCGTAGACCCGGTGGCGCCGGCCCGAGAGCAGCGAGAGGCAGCGCTGCGCGCTCTCCTCGCTCTCCGCCTTGTCCAGGATGCGCCGGCCGCAGGCCACCACCGTATCGGCGCCGAGCACGAACGCCCCCGGATGGCGCGCCGCGACCGCCTCCGCCTTGGCGCGGGCGAGTCGGGCCGCGTGCGCCTCCGGCCGCTCGCCGGGGAGCACGGCCTCGTCGAGCGCTGCAGGCTCGACCGTATCCGGCCCATAGCCGATCTGCTCCAGCAGCGCGCGGCGGCGGGGCGACGCCGAGGCGAGCACCAGAGGCGGGCGTTGCGGAGGGTTGACCACGGTCAGACCACCGGCGGGCGGGGCGCGCCGAAGCGCTCCGTGAGCTTCGCCATGAGCCCGTCCCGCACCTCGCGGTAGGCGAACAGCCGAGTCTCGCGGTTGCCCTCGACGATGCTGGGATCGAGGGTGTGCCAGAACTCGAGCTCGCAGTGGGCGGTGCGGGTGAGCTCGATCGCCCTGTGCTGGGCCTCTGGCGAGAGCGACACCACCATGTCGAAGGAATCGCTCTCGAGATCGTCGAAGGTCTTGGGTCGGTGGCCGCCGATATCGATCCCGATCTCCGCCATGACGAGAACCGCGAAGGCGTCACGTCCGCCGCCGCTGCGCACACCCGCCGAATCGACGAAGAGCCGGGTGCCGAAGAGGCTCTTCATAAGCCCTTCCGCCATGGGCGAGCGCACGGAGTTCCACGTGCAGGCGAAGAGGATGCTGCCGGGGAGTATGCCCATGGCGAGCGAGCGGGCTAAAGCCGGACATGCAGCGCGTGGACGAGCGTGAACAGCCGCCGCGCCGTCGCCTCGTCGATATCGATGGTGCCGGCGAGTTCGCGCCGGATGATCTCGGCGCCGTCGTTGTGGCAAGACCGCCGGCCCATGTCGATCGCCTCGATTTGCGACCGCGGCGCGGTTCTGATTGCCTCGTGATAGGTGTCGCAGATCGTCGCGTAGTCGCGCAGCGTCTGGCGCAGCGTCGCGAGCAGCAGCACGGCCTGGACCTGGGGCACGCCCATGTCGTCCTCGACATCGAGAAGGAGCCGCCCTTCCTCGCGGCCGATGCGCAGCCGATAAGGGCCGCCCGACCCTTCGACCGGCGCGAAGCTGTTCTCCTCCAGCAGGTCGTGGATGGCGATGCGGCGCTCGTGTTCGTAATCGGGGCCCCGGCGAAAGCCGGCGCTCGGGTCCAGCGCGACCTCCACCAGCCGGTCCGTGCCGGCCGGGTCCCCACCCATGTTCTCACTCCGGGCCGCCGCCGAGCCTGAGCGCCACCGAGAGGGCGTGGGCGTGAAGCCCTTCGGCTTCGGCGAGCGTGACGGCCGCCGGGCCGATTTGCGCGAGGCTCGCGGCGTCGCAGCCGACGAAGGTCGTGCGCTTGAGGAAATCTAGAGGCGAGAGACCCGAGGAGAAGCGGGCGCTCCGGGCGGTCGGCAGCACGTGGTTGGGGCCGGCCACGTAGTCGCCGATAGCCTCCGGCGTGTGCCTGCCGAGGAAGATGGCACCGGCGCTGGTCACCGCCTCGGCCAGCCGGGCGGGCTCCGCCACCGCGAGCTCCAGGTGCTCGGGTGCGAGGCGATTGACCAGAGGCGGCGCCTCGTCGAGGGAGCCGACGACGATGACCGCGCCGTGATCGCGCCAGCTCGCGGCGGCAATGTTCGCACGCGGGAGCCGCGCCAGGTGCGCCGCCACCGCCTCGGTCACCCGGTCCGCGAACGCCGCGTTATCCGTAATCAAGATCGCCTGGGCGTCGCCGTCGTGCTCGGCCTGCGAGAGCAGGTCCGCGGCGATCCACTCGGGCTCGTTGGCATTGTCCGCGACCACCAGGATCTCCGACGGGCCCGCGATCATGTCGATGCCGACCGTGCCGAAGACGAGCCGCTTGGCGGCGGCGACATAGGCGTTGCCGGGGCCCACGATCTTGTCCACCGGCGCGATGCTCTCGGTGCCGTAGGCGAGCGCCGCGATCGCCTGTGCCCCGCCCACCCGATAGATCTCGGTGACGCCGGCGATCTCGGCGGCGGCCATCACCGCCGGGTCGAGCCCGCCGTCCGGCGTCGGCACCACCATGGCGATGCGCTGCACGCCCGCGACGCGCGCGGGGATCGCGTTCATCAGCACGGTGCTGGGATAGGCGGCGGTGCCGCCCGGCACGTAGAGCCCGACCGCATCCAGCGGGCGCCAACGGGCGCCGAGTTGAACACCTGCCTCATCGCGGTAGTCGAGATCGGCCGGCATCAGGCGGACGTGGAAGGCCTCGATCCGTTCGGCCGCGTGCGCGAGCGCGTCGCGCACGGCCGCAGGTGCAGCGGCGGCTTGGCCGGCGGCCTCGTCCGCCGAAAGCCGAAGCGTGTCGGGCGTGAGGGCGATGCGGTCGAAACGCGCGGTGTAGTCGAGCAGCGTCGCATCGCCGCCCTCGCGCACCGCACCCACAATCGCAGCGGCCTCGCTTTCAACGTCTTCCGCCACGCCCCGCCGCGCCGCCAGCAGAGCGTCGAAAGCCGATGCGAAGCCGGGGGCAGCGCTATCCAGCTTGCGCGCCATTCACCGCCTCGCCAAAGCGCTCGATCCAGGCCTGGAGCTCGCCGGCCCGCGTCTTGAGCGCGGTGCGGTTGACCACCAGCCGCGCCGAGATATCAGCGATATGCTCGACCTCGACCAGGCCGTTGGCCCTGAGCGTCGCGCCGGTGCCGACCAGATCGACGATCCGCCGGCAGAGCCCGAGCCCCGGCGCGAGCTCCATCGCGCCGTTGAGCTTGATGCACTCGGCCTGCACGCCGCGGGCAGCAAAATGGCGGCGCGTCACCTGCGGATACTTGGTGGCGACCCGCACGTGGCTCCAGCGCGAGGGGTCGTCCCCGGTCGCAAGCTCCGCCGGCTCCGCCACCACCATGCGGCAGAGGCCGATGCCGAGATCGAGCGGCGCATAGATCTCGCGGTACTCGAACTCCATCAGCACGTCGTTTCCGACTACGCCGAGCTGGGCCGCGCCGAAGGCGACGAAGGTGGCGACATCGAAGCTGCGCACCTGGATCAGCCCGAGCCCCGGATCGGACGTGGCGAAGCGCAACTGGCGCGCGTGCTCGTCCGCGAATGCGGCCTCCGGCTCGATGCCGGCGCGGGACAGCACGGGCGCAAGCTCGCGGGCGATCCGGCCCTTGGGCAGCGCGAGCAGCAGACCGGTGCTCATGCCCGATTCTCCTCCCCCTGCACCGCAGCCAGCCGCGGCTCCTCCAGGTCCTGAAACACGCAGGCCAGGTGCCCGGTCTCGATCCATACCTCGGCACCGTCCTGGAACAGGAGCCGCACCACGGTCGTGGACCGGCCGGGCTCGGCGACCATGCCGGCGAGCGTGAGCAGCCGCGCGGGCTCGGCGCGGTCGATCCCGCGCAGCTTGACCGCAGAGACCGCATCGAAGTGGATCGCGGCCCGTGCCTGGCCCGCGGGCCCGCCCGCGGCCTCGCGGCAGCGGCGCACGACGATCGCCGCGAAGCGGCTGTCGGCGGGCTCGAAAGCCATCTCGCCGACCGCGAAGACGGCGTCCTCAAGACATGCCAAGATCACGGCGAGATCGCCGGCATCCTCCGCCCGCAGCTTGAGACGCGTGCACGCCGTCAATGATGGACCCGGTCGATCTCGGCGCCGCAGGCCGCGAGCTTGTCCTCGATCCGCTCGTAGCCGCGGTCGAGGTGATAGACCCGGTGCACCACCGTCTCGCCCTCGGCGGCGAGGCCCGCGAGCACCAGCGACGACGAGGCCCGGAGGTCGGTGGCCATCACCTGCGCGCCGGTGAGCGAGTCCACGCCCCGCACCAGCGCAGTCGGGCCGCGAACGGCAATGTCCGCGCCCATGCGGCGCAACTCCTGCACGTGCATGAAGCGGTTCTCGAAGATCGTCTCGGTGATCATCGCGGCGCCGTCGGCGACAGTCATGAGCGCCATCGCCTGCGCCTGCAGGTCGGTGGGAAAGCCGGGATAAGGACGCGTCGTCACGTCCGCAGCAGAGGGCCGGCCGTTGCCGCGCACCCGGAGCCCGCGCGCCGTCACGGTGATGCTAACCCCGGCAGCCTCCAGATAATCGAGCAGCGAGCGCAGAAGGGCAGCCGGCGCACCGGCGAGCTCGACATCGCCGCCCACCATGGCGGCTGCCAGCGCATAGGTGCCGGCCTCGATCCGGTCGCCCACCACGTGATGATCGGCGCCGGAGAGCGCCTCCTTGCCGCGAATCAGGAGCTCGTCGGTGCCGATTCCCGTGATGTCTGCGCCCATCGCGTTCAGGCAAAGGGCGAGATCGGCGATCTCCGGCTCGCGCGCGGCGTTGCGGATGACCGTCTCGCCGTCCGCGAGAGTCGCCGCCATCATCAGGTTTTCCGTGGCCCCCACCGAGGCGAAGGGCAGCCTGATCTCGGCCCCGCGCAGGCGTCCCTGCGCGTGCGCCCGGATGTCGCCGTCCTCCAGCACGACCTGGGCACCGAGCCGGGCGAGCCCGTCGATGTGCAGGTCCACCGGGCGCGTGCCGATGGCGCAGCCGCCGGGGAGCGAGACGGTCGCGCGCCCCGTGCGGGCGAGCAGCGGGCCCAACACCAGGATGGAGGCGCGCATCCGGCTCACCAGCTCGTAGGGCGCCGTGGTGCTGGTGATCTGGCGGGCCCGGAGCGAGAGCACCCGCCCAGCATTGCCGCCGCGCCGGGCGTGGCCGTCCATGCCGATCTCGACCCCGTGCTGGGCCAGCAGGTGCGCAAGCGTGGTGATATCGGTGAGGTGCGGGATGTTGGCGAGCGTGAGCGTTTCGTCGGTCAAGAGACACGCCGCCATCAACGGCAGGGCCGCGTTCTTGGCGCCAAAGATCTCGATCTCGCCCTCGAGCGGGCGGCCGCCCCTGATGCGGATGCTGTCCATCAATCGCCCCTGGCGCCGGGGGCAGGGCGCCGCGCCGCCATGCGGCCGCACATGAGAATCGGCGCGACCGCCCCGTCCGCTTTCGCGGCCGCACCATAGGCGAGCGGCGCCCGAGGGACAAGCAGAGGCTCAGGCCGGGCGGTACTCCGCCATGGCGTCGAGCAGCCAGGTGGCGAGGTAGACCGAGAACGAGTTGCGTATCGTGATCTCGTAGGAGGGCGCGTCGTCGGTCTGGTGCAGGATCACGTTCGCCTTGGCGAGCGCGGTCTGCACGCAGGTGCCGGGCGTGAACGTACGCGGGTGAAGGTCGAGCCGGCAGCCCTTCATCAGCACCTCCCGTGCACGGGGGCCGGAGAGCGCGAGCGTGGCGTACATGGCGCTTACGTCGGTGAGCGCGTGATGGCGGCCGTCGAGGCGGCCCCGCAGCGTCTCTTCGAGCTGAGCGCCTTCCTCCGCCGGGCCGGTCACCAGCCACTCGTCGGGGCCGAGCCAGAGCAGGATCTTGCCGTTGACGGTGGTGGCCGCGGTGTTTGGTGTGCGCGGCAGCGACCCGCCGAGCACGGCGCCGGCGGCGGTAAGCGCCTCCACGTCCTCCTGATCGAGCCGGAGGTTGAGCCTGACGCGCCCCGGCTGCTCGGCAAGGGTAGCGCCGTCCGTGTGCGCGCCCGCGAGCGCGTCTGCAAGGCCCGCAAGCGGGCTGCGCGGTGCCGGCGCCTCAGCCATCCCGCTTGGCTCCTTCCGGATCGTAGAACACCGGCTCCGTGATCTTGCACGGCAGGAACCCGCTCTCTGGCGCAGCGTAGATCGTCTCGCCCTTGCGCGCCCGGCCGCCCTTCACCAGCGCGAGCGCGATGGAACGGCCAAGCGTCGGGCTCGCGTAGCTGGAGGTGACGTGGCCGATCATCGGGATCGGCGGCCGCCCACGCTTGTCCACCAGCTGTGTGCCCTCGGGCAGCACCTTCTTGGGGTCGTCGGTGAGGATGCCGACGAGCTGTTTGCGGTCCTCGCGCCGCGAGTCCTCGCGGCTCCAGGCGCGCTTGCCCAGGAAATCGGCCTTCTTCTTGGAGACGATCCAGTCCATGCCGAGGTCGTGCGGCGTGGTGGTGCCGTCGGTCTCCTGGCCGACGATGATGAAACCCCGCTCGGCACGCAGCACGTGCATCGCCTCGGTGCCGTAAGGGGTGATGCCGTGCTCGGCGCCCGCTGCCATCAGGGCATCCCACAGGTGGCGCCCGTGATGCCAGGGCACGTTGATCTCGAAGCTGAGCTCGCCGGTGAAGCTGATGCGGAAGACCCGCGCGTCCACGCCGGCAACCATGCCCTCCTTCACGCTCATGAAGGGGAAGGAGTGGGCATCCAGCGCCATCTCCGGCGCCAGCGCAGCCAGCACGTCGCGGGCGCGTGGGCCGGCCAGCGCCACCGTCGCCCACTGCTCGGTCACCGAGGTGCAGTAGACCCTGAGCTCCGGCCACTCGGTCTGCAGCCATTCCTCGAGCCATTCCAGCACGTGGGCCGCGTTGCCCGTGGTCGTGGTCATCAGATAGTGGTTCTCGCCGAGGCGCGCCGTGGTGCCGTCGTCGAAGACCATGCCGTCGTCACCGCACATCAGCCCGTAGCGCACCCGGCCCAGCTTCAGCGTCGAGAAGGCGTTGGTGTAGACCATGTCGAGCAGGGTCGTCACGTCCGGCCCCTTGATGTCGATCTTGCCGAGGGTGGAGGCGTCGAGGATGCCCGCGGCCTCCCGCACGGCCCGGCACTCGCGCGCCACCGCCGCGTGCATGTCCTCGCCCGGCTTGGGATACCACCAGGGCCGGTGCCACTGGCCGACGGGCTCGAACACCGCGCCGTGCGCCTCGTGCCACTCGTGTATCGCGGTGCGCCGCACCGGGTCCATCAGCGGGCCGGTATCGCGGCCGGCAAGCGCACCGAAGGTAACGGGCGTGTAGGGCGGCCGGTAGGTGGTAAAGCCCACCTCGGGCACGGTCTTGCCCAACGCATCGGCGAGGATGGCGAGCCCGTTGACGTTCGCCGTCTTGCCCTGGTCGGTGCCCATGCCGACGGTGGTGTAGCGCTTGACGTGCTCGACCGAGCGGAACCCCTCGCGCGCAGCGAGCCGGATGTCCGCCGCGGTCACGTCGTCCTGATGGTCGACCATGTGCTTGGCCTTGCCGTGACCGAGCGGCTTCAGCCCCGGCGCGAGCCAGTAGGGCGTGATGGCGCCGGGCTCGGACGCTTCGACCGGCGGTGCCGGCGGCGGCGTGCCGTCGCCGAAGCCTATTGCTTCCGCGGCGCGCGCGCCGGCGGCGGCGCCCTCCGCGAGGCAGGCGGCGAGGCCAAAGCTGCCGTTGGCGGCGCCCGCGACTTCCAGTGCTTGCGTCGCGGTGCCGGGGAGGAAGATGCCCCGCGCCTCTTCGTAGGTGAGCTTGCCGGCCGACTGACTGAAGAGATGCACCGCCGGGTTCCAGCCGCCTGACACGAGCACGCTGTCGCAGTAGATGCGGTATCGCTCGCTGCCGAGCCCGCCATCCTGACTGAGCTTCGCAACGGTGACGGAGCGCACCCGCTTCGTCCCGTAAGTGGCGGCGATGACGGACCCGGTGTGAAGCGCGACCCCGGCCTCCTTAAGCTTGGGCGCCAGCGGCGCCGCAGGCTCGGACCGACAATCGATCACCGCGCCGACCGTGCCGCCGGCCTCGACGATGTCGTGGGCCGCCTCGTAAGCCGCGTCGTTGTTGGTGAACAGCACCGCGCGCTCGCCCGGTAGCGCCGCGTAGTGGTTTAGGTAACGCTGCGCCGCCGAAGCCAGCAGGATTCCCGGTCGGTCGTTGTCGGCGAACACCAGGGGCCGCTCGTGTGCGCCGGTGGCGAGCACCACGTGGCCTGCCTTGATGTTCCACAGGCGCTGGCGGCTCGTGCCGTCGGGCGCGTGCGGCCCCAGGTGGTCGGTGCGGCGCTCGAACGCGCTCAGGGAATTGTGGTCGTAGTAGCCGAAGAGTGTGGTGCGGGTGAGGACGCGGACCTCCTCCATCGCGGCAAGACGCCCGGCCGCCGCTTGGGCCCAGGCCGCGCCGTCGACGCCATCGACTCTGTGGCGGAGGCCCAGCAGGGCGCCGCCGAGGGTCGCCTCGTCGTCCACCAGCATCACCCGCGCGCCGGCCTCACCGGCGGCGAGCGCTGCGGCGATGCCCGCCGGGCCGCCGCCCGCCACCAGCACGTCGCAGTGGACGTTCATCTTGTCGTAAGCGTCGGGGTCTGGCGCCGCGGGTGCACGGCCGAGCCCCGCCATGCGCCGGATTGCAGGCTCGTAAAGCGACTTCCAGAACGACGCGGGCCAGAGGAAGGTCTTGTAGTAGAAGCCGGCGGGGAAGAGCGGCGCGAGCCGCCCGGTCCAAGCGGCGAGGTCGCAGTTGGCACTCGGCCAGGCGTTGATGCCGGCGGCGCTAAGCCCGTCGTAGAGCTCGATCTGGGTCGCACGCAGGTTGGGCTCGGTGCGCGCGCCGGTGCCGAGCTGGACCAGCGCGGATGGTTCCTCCGCACCTGCGGTGAGGATGCCGCGCGGTCGGTGATACTTGAAGCTCCGGCTGGTCAGATGGGTGCCGCTCGCGATCAGCGCGGACGCGAGCGTATCGCCGGCATAGCCCTCGTAGCTCCGCCCGTTGAAGCTGAAGCGGAGGCGCTGCGCCCTGTCGATCCGCCCGCCCTGCTTGAGACGAAAGCGCACTATTCGCCCTCCGCCCCGTTGCCCGGAGAATCGGGCCGCGGCGTGCCCATGGGATAGATCGCGATCACGTCGTTGCTGACGGTATCGCGCAGCACGTTGAACCAGCGCCGGCAGCCCTCCCGGTGCATCCAGCGCTCGGCGTGGACGCCCTTCGGGTTGGTCCGCATGAAGAGGTAGTCAGCCCAGCCCGCATCGTCGGTCGCCGCCGGATCGGGACGTGCGATGTGGGCCTCGCCGCCGTAGCGAAACTCGGATTCCGGCCGGGCGCCGCACCAGGGGCAATCGATCCAGAGCATTCCCCGTGTCCCCTAATGCGCCACGGCCGCCGCCGCGTGCTCGTCGATCAGCGCGCCGGAGGTGAAGCGGTCGAGCGCAAAGGGCGCGTTGAGCGGGTGCGGCTCGCCGGTCGCGATGGTGTGGGCCAGCACCCAGCCCGAGCCCGGCGTCGCCTTGAAGCCGCCGGTGCCCCAGCCGCCGTTGATGAAGAGACCTTCCACCGGGGTCTTGCCGATGATGGGCGAGGCATCGGGGCAGACATCCACGATCCCGGCCCAGGAGCGCATCATCCGCACCCGGCTGAAGATCGGGATAAGCTCGACGATCGCCCCCATCTGGTCCTCGATGGTGTGCAGGCCACCCCGCTGGCTGTAGGAGTTGGGCGGGTCGAGGCCCGCGCCGATCACGAGCTCGCCCTTGTCGGACTGGCTGACGTAGACGTGCACGCCGTTCGACATGATGACGCAGTGCAGCACCGGCTTGAGCGGCTCCGAGACCAGCGCCTGCAGCGGGTGGCTCTCGATAGGCAGGCGAAAGCCCGCCATCGCAGCCAAGACGGAGCTATGGCCCGCGACCACGATGCCGACCTTCTTCGCGGCAATCGTGCCTTGCGTGGTTTGCACGCCGGTCACCCGGCCGCCCTCGACGTCGATGCCGGTGACCTCGCAGTTCTGGATGATGTCGACGCCGCGCGCGTCCGCCGCCCGCGCAAAGCCCCAGGCGACGGCGTCATGGCGCGCATTGCCGCCGCGCCGCTGCAGGGTGCCGCCCATGATGGGGTAGCGCGTCTTGGACGAGGTGTTGAGGATCGGGCAGAACGCCTTGACGTCTTCCGTCGTCAGGAGCTCGGCATCCACCGCATTGAGGCGGTTGGCGTTGACCCGCCGGGTCGCCTCCTGCAGATCGTGGACGTTGTGGATCAGGTTCAGCACGCCCCGCTGGCTGAACATCAGGTTGTAGTTCAGCTCCTGTGCGAGGCCTTCCCATAGCTTGAGCGAGTGCTCATAAAGAGCCGCGCTCTCGTCCCACAGATAGTTGGAGCGGATCACCGTGGTGTTGCGGCCGGTGTTGCCGCCGCCGAGCCAGCCTTTCTCCAGCACCGCCACATTGGTGATGCCGTGGAGGGCGGCGAGGTAGTAGGCGGTCGCCAGCCCGTGCCCGCCGGCGCCGATGATGACCACGTCGTAGGCTGGCTTCGGCGCAGGGCTGCGCCACTGCTCCGGCCAGTGCTCGTGGTGGCTCAGCGCGTTGCGCGCCAGGCTGAAGATCGAGAACTTTTTCATTTGCGCGTGCCCGAATACAGGAACCGCGCGGCCGTGTCACTCGCTCCGGTTGGACGAATCCCCGTGCGCGTCTTGACGGGCTGCGGCCGGGGGGCTACTTGTGCGCCTCACGCACCCCCGACAGCCGCACGGATCTCTCACGATGGTCGATGTCGCGATCAAGTCGACGGACGGGCACCCGCTCGTCTTCCTGCCCGAGCACGACGGCTACGCCGACGATTACCTGCGCACCATTCTCCGAGGGGTGAAGACCTTCGCGATGGTGGGCGCCAGCACCCAGTGGCGCCGGCCCAGCTTCTACGCCATGAAGTACCTGACCAAGAAGGGTTATCGGGTGATTCCGATCAACCCGGGCCGGGCCGGCGAGACGATCCTGGGCGAGACGGTCTACGGCAGCATCGCCGAGTGTCCCGATAAGCTCGACATGGTGGATATCTTCCGCACCTCGGAGGAGGCGCTGGATATCACCAAGGACGTCATCGCGAACAAGGACGAGAAGGGCATCGGGGTGCTGTGGATGCAGCTCACGGTGCGCAACGACCACGCCGCGCAGCTCGCCGAAGAGGCCGGGCTCACGGTCGTCATGAACCGCTGCCCCAAGATCGAGTTCGCCCGGCTCTCGGGCGAGCTGAGCTATAGTGGCATCAACTCGCGGATCGTATCCGCCAAGCGGGCAAGGCCGCTCAACGCATGAACGAGATGCAACCCCTCAAGGCGGAGGCCGCCAAGGCCGCGCCGCAACGCGAGTACGGGATGGAGACGCTGGCGGTCCACGCCGGCGCGCGGCCCGACCCGGTCACCGGTGCGCGGACGACGCCGATCTATCAGACCGCGGCCTACGCTTTCGACGATGCCGACCATGCGGCCGAGCTCTTCAACCTGCAGACCTTCGGCTACATCTATTCGCGCATCACCAACCCCACCGTCGCCGTGCTCGAGGAACGGGTCGCGGCGTTGGAGAACGGACGCGGCGCCGTGGCGGCTGCCACCGGCCACGCGGCGCAGTTCCTGTTGGGCGCGACGCTGCTGGAGAGCGGCGACGAGTTCATCTCGTCCAACAATCTCTACGGCGGCTCGGTCACCCAGTTCGGCGTGAGCTTCAAGAAGCTGGGCTGGACCTGCCATTTCGTTGACATGACCGAGCCCGAGAACGTCGAGAAGGCGATGACGGACAAGGTCAAGTTCGTCTTCTGCGAGGGGCTGGCCAACCCCGGCGGCATCGTGCTCGACCTCGAAGCGATCGCCGAAGTCACGAAGCGCCACGGCGTGCCGCTCATTGTCGACAACACAATGGCCTCGCCCTATCTCTGCCGGCCCTTCGAGCACGGCGCCGACCTCGTGGTCCACTCAACCACGAAGTTCATCGGCGGCCACGGCAATACCATGGGCGGCATAGTGGTCGAATCCGGCCGCTTCGACTGGTGGCAGAACGACAAGTTCCCGAGCATGACCAAGCCGGACCCGGCCTATCACGGCCTCACCTTCGCCGAGACCTTCGGCGATTTCGGCTTTACCATGAAGATGCGCGCCGTGGCGCTGCGGGACTATGGCCCAAGCATGGCCGCACAGGCGGCCTGGAACCTGCTGCAGGGGGTAGAGACGTTGCCGCTCCGCATGGAGCGCCATTGCTCCAACGCGCTCGCGGTCGCCAAGTATCTGGAAGACCACCCCAAGGTCTCCTGGGTTTCCTACGCCGGGCTGAAATCGAACCGCTATTACGAGCTCGCCCAGAGATACCTGCCGCGCGGTGCCGGTGCGGTCTTCACCTTCGGCGTCAAGGGCGGCTACGAGGCCGGGCTCAGGGTGGTCGATACCGTCAACATGTTCTCGCACCTTGCCAATATCGGCGACACGCGGAGCCTGATCATCCACCCGGCGTCCACCACCCACCGCCAGCTCACCGACGAGCAGAAGACCAACGCCGGTGCCGGGCCAGACGTGGTGCGCCTCTCGGTCGGCATCGAGAGCATCGACGACATCATCGCCGACCTCGACCAGGCCCTCGATCAGGCCTGACGGTCGCGCTTCTCTGCCGGGTGGGTTTGAGTGCCGCTCTCGCGGGCGGGCCGGCTATGACCAATACAGGTTGATTCTTGGCCGCTGTATGTCCCGTACCCTGTCTCGAAGCGATTTCACGCGAGGCTCATGACCTGGAATTCGCGCCTCATGAGTTTCCACGAAGATGTAGTCAATGCGTTTCATGATCTCAGGCCGGTCAAACAAGGCTTCGAGTAAATCGACTTCTGCGCCCTCAATATCCATTTTTAGTGTTCCAATGTCTTCGTTGAGGCGCTCAAGATAGGCGATAAAGTCGATCTGGCGAACTTCAACAGCTTCGTGTTCGGCCACATTGGTCTTGCTGGAGATTAGAGAACTCGATCCCGAGTGCAAAGCGGGATCGTCCTGGAACCGGACATGGCGATAGAGAAGCACCCTTCCTTCATGCGTGCCGGCTGCCACTTTCTCAAGCCTGACGTTTTGGAGATCGGCGACTTTGGCTTGCAGTAAATCGAAGGTCCAAGGATCCGGCTCGAAGGCGATAACCTGCTTGGCAACCGACGCCATCATTCTGGTGTAATCACCCACATTTGCGCCCAAGTCGATGCAGGTCATGCCTCGGGAATGGCGTAAAGCCTCCGGAAAGCCCCGTGTCCGAGCATGCAATCGAGAATACCTTCGTTGGTAGCCGCGTCCGATCTTTCCGGGCAGATGACGCATAAGGTCGTATTTGAAGAGCTTGTCCATCCTTATTGGCTAACTCTTCGCTACCGATGTGCGTCGATTGGCCACCAAGATGACATTCTTGACCAGTGTACCCACACTGGCGCGCGTGGCTCGTGGCCTAGGGCACGCCTGACGCGCGGTCGCGGGCGGCGAGCAAACCGCGGCAGAGTGCGCCGTTGAATTCCATGGCGATGCGGACGCTGGCGAGCGTACGCAGATGCTCGTCGAAGCCCGCTTCGGTGAGCGGCGCCCCCTCAGCCGTGACGAAGGCGCGGTCGTCCGGCCCGGCGGGGCCGCCGACGTGAGCTCTCATCTCCAGGTGGCGGCGTTTCAGTCCCGCGATTTCGGACCCAGTGAGGGTGGTGCCCTCCAACGCCTGCACCGTCATCGCCACCAATGCGGCCTTGTCGAAACCTTGGGCCAGCAGGGCGCGCAGCAGCGCCTCCTGCCGCCCCTGAAACGCCTTGCACCGAAAGGTCGTGCGCAAATTCGCCAGAGAATCGTCGTCGCCCGCTTCTCCGAAAGCGTCACCGAAGGCGAGGCCCTCGGCGACCCCTCGATTGACCTCGTCCGCGCACATGTGCTCGCGCAGGCGCGGGACCACGCGCGTTGCCCACGGCAACGCGGCGACGGCGTCGCGCATGTCCTCGGCCATCATGTAGGCGAAGTTCGCGGCGCACCAGAAGGTCGGCAGGCGGAAGTCGATGGAAACCGCGCCGTCCGCGCCGACCGTCACCTCCTCCACGAAGCCCAAATCGGTCACCGGCTCGTCCAGCTCGGGATCAGTGACAGTGCCGAGACAAGCCAAGACCTCGGCCTCGCGCCCGGCCTCGTTCGCACCCCCGGCCGTGCTCATGGGCCGCGTCCGCCGCGCCGCCCTAGCTCCAAAGCTTCGCCTTGGCCGCGTCGATGTCTATGTCGTAGAGCCGCGCCGCGTTGAGCCCCAGAATCTTCCTCTTCACCTCGGGAGTGAGGTCAACGCCGCGCTCCTGCTTGATGTCCTCGGGCAGCTCGAAGGCCCAGAACTTCTCCACCAGCCACTTCGGCGTCCAGATGGCGTAGTCGCTCGCAAAGGTGAGCTTGTCCTCGCCGACCCAGAAGAGGAGCTCGGCGATCACTTCGGCGAAATAGCGTGGGCGGGCGTGCATGAACGGCATCACCACCGCAAGCCCGCCCCAGACGTTCTCCTCCTGCACGGCGATCCAGCAGAAGTCGTCGAGCCGCGGCAGCCCGACGTGTTCCACGATGAATTTGAGATTGGGGAAGTCGGTCGCGGCGTAGTCCACGTCGTGGCAGTCGAAGGCGTCCTTGGCCAGCGGCGTGATGGTTGGCCCCTTGTGGACGTGCATGTTGGTGATGCCGAGCTTCTCGCAGAGCTCGAAGCAGCGATAGGCCTCGGTGTCGTTGAGCCGCCAGCCGCGCGAGGTGCCGCGCCATTCCGCCGTGTAGAGCTTTACGCCCCGAATGCCGTAGGCTTCCTTCAGCGCGTGCAGGTGCTCCAGCGCGGCCGTGCCCTCGCGGGGGTCGAAGGAGCCGTTGAGGATGAAGCGGTCCGGGTGCGCCTGCGTGATGACGGCGTTCTGCTCGGTGGTGTTGAAGCCCTCGATATAGAACTCCTTGAGGTAGGTCGGCTGGATGATCGCCATGTCCACCGGCCCGTCGACGAAGAGGTCGCGGACCATCGTCTCCGCGTCGTACTTCTCGAACTTCTCCTTGGGCCAGACCTCCTGCTCGGGGCTGAGCGCACTGTGGTAGGCATAAAAGCAGTCGATGAACTGCTTGCCGTGAATGTTGCGCTGGTTGGCCGGCGCGGCATCCCAGAAGTGGGTGTGCCCGTCGACGACGAACAGTTCCTCCCCGTCGCTGGTCCTGTACATCACGTGCTCCCCTCGGCTGCGACCGAGGGCGAGGGTAGCCGGGCCCGCGCCAAACACAAGCCGCGATGCGGGAGGCGATATGGCGCGCACACGGCGCCGCTGATAAGCTGGCGGGAGCGCGGAACGAGAGGGGAGATCCGGGGATGGCTGAGCGGATGGTCGACCTGACGTTGACGCTGACCGACAACATGCCGGCGCACAAGCTGTTCCAGCGCCCGGTCATCGTGCCCCACTACACCCACGAGCAGACCCGCGAGCAGTTCTTCCTGGGTGTCGAGGACGACAGGCTCTCCTTCGCCACCACCTACATGGGCATGATCGACCACATCGGCACCCACGTGGACGCCTTCTATCACGTCAATCCCGAGGGCGCGCCGGTGGACCAGATGCCGCTCGACATGTTCATGGGCAAGGCGGTCTGCTGGGACCTGACCTACGTCCCCGATCTCGGCGATATCGACGTGGCGGACTTCGAGGAAGCGGAGGAGAAGGGCGGCGTCAAGGTGGACGGCCACATCGTCCTGCTCAACACCGGGCTCCACAATCGCCACTACCCGGACGTGAAGTCGGTATGGAGCAACCCCGGCATCACCGAAGCTGCGACCCATTGGCTCGCGGATCGCGGCTCGAAGCTCCACGGCGTCGAAGGCCCATCTACCGATAAGCCTTCCGATAACCTCTTCCCCAACCACCGCGTCTGCCGCGACCGCGGCATCGCCCACTACGAATGGTTGATCAACCTCGAAGAGCTGATCGGCAAGGGCGAGTTCATGTTCTACGGGCCGCCGATCAAGATTGGTAACGGCAGCGGCGCGCCGGTTCGCGCCTGGGCGATCCTCGACGAATAGATCGCGCGCCTGCGCCTGGCGCCGGGTGAGGCGCCGATGACCCGCATCGACGACCGCTCGGTCGACGAGCGCATTCCCATCACCCTGCTCACGGGTTTTTTGGGCGCCGGCAAGACCACGCTGGTCAACCGTCTGCTAAGCGCACCCGACGCCGGAAAGATCGCGGTGATCGTCAACGAGTTCGGCGAGATCGGCATCGACGGCGACCTCATCGCCCGAGCCAACGAGGACATGCTGGAGCTCACCAACGGCTGCATCTGCTGCGCCGCCCAGGGCGACCTGATGGACGGGCTCAACCGGCTCTTCCTGCGCAAGATCGGCCTTGCCGAGCCCCAGGTGGACTTCGACAAGATCGTGATCGAGACCACGGGCATCGCCGACCCCTCGCCGCTGGCCCGGCTCTTCTACACGGACATGAAGCTCGACCTCACCTTCCGCCTCGACGCGGTGCTGACGGTGGTGGACCTGAAGCACGTGACCGGCCAGATCGTGCGCTCGCCGGAGGCGCAGAAGCAGATCGCCATCGCCGACAAGCTCATCTTCAACAAGCGCGACCTTGTGGATGATGCAGAGTTTACGGCGGCCGTGGCAGCGGTCGAGCGCCTCAACCCCTTCTCGGTCAAGGACGTCACCACGCACGGGGCGCTGCCGGTGGAGCGGCTGCTCGACCTCGACCTGTTCGAGCCCAAGCGGCGGGACGACATGGTGGGCGCCTGGATCGGCGCCGACCGGCCGGACGCTGCCGATCTTTCCCTCGACGAACATGTTCACACGCCGGGCGTCGGCGCGGTCTGTTTGCAAACCCGTGAGCCGCTGGAGTGGAACGCGCTGCTCCGCTTCTTCCTCGAACTCACGCAGGAGAAGGGCGAAGACCTCTTCCGCGTGAAGGGCATGGTGCATTTCCAGAATGTCGAGAAGCCGGTCATCATCCAGGGCGTGCAGACCACCTTCAGCCCGCCCACCTATGCCGAGGCGTGGCCGCGCGGCGAGGTGGCGACGCGGATCGTGGTGATCGGCCGCGACCTCGACCGGGCCTCGATGGAGGCGCGCTTCGCGGCCTGCGTGGCGAAGCGCGAGGCCACGCTCGATCGCGGCCTCGGGGCCATCTGAGCAGGAGCCATCCATGAGCTTTGCCTACATGACGGCGACCGAACTCAAGGGCCTGCTCGCGGCGCGCGACATCTCGCCGGTGGAGCTGGTGGAGGACACGCTCAGCCGTCAGGAGGCGCTGGAGCCCCAGATCAACGCCTTCGTCACCCGCACGCCGGAAGTCGCGCTGGAAGCCGCACGCGAGGCGGAGCGGGCCATCGCTGCGGGCGAGGCGGGCGCTATCGCGGGTCTGCCCACCTCGGTCAAGGATCTGGTGGCAATGGCGGGCGTGCCCTGGACCTTCGGCTCCCGGCCCTTCGCCGACAACGTGGTGGACTTCGACGCGCCCGCGGTGGAGCGAGTCAGGGCGGCCGGCGGCTGCATCGTCGGCAAGTCCACCACCAGCGAGTTCGGCTGCAAGGCGGTCTGCGACAGTCCTCTCACCGGGATCACCCGCAATCCGTGGAATCTGGCGAAGACATCCGGCGGCTCCAGCGGCGGCGGGGCCGCGAGCGTCGCCGCCGGGCTCACACCGTTCGCGGTCTGCACCGATGGCGGCGGCTCCGTGCGCATTCCCTCTGCGCTCTGCGGGCTTTTCGGCATCAAGGGGCAGTTCGCGCGGGTGCCGGTGCACCCGGTCTCGGCGGCGCCGACGCTCGCCCACGTGGGTGCGATCGCGCGCACGGTGCGGGACGCCGCGCTGCTGCTGGGCGTCATGGCAGGCCACGACCGGCGCGATGCTTTCGGCGTCGCCGAGCCCGTGCCGGATTTCGTTGCCGCCTGCGATGGGGACGCGTCGGGCATGCGCATCGCCTGGAGCCCCACCCTAGGCTACGCCGAGCCCAAGCCCGAGATCGCGGCCCTTTGCGAGGTCGCTGCCCGGCGTTTCGAGGCGCTGGGGTGCGAGGTGGAGCTGGTCGAGGACGCGCTGGGCGATGACCCGGTTGAGGTCTGGATGGCGGAGTTCTACGGCGGCATCGGCACCAAACTGAAGGACCTGATGACGGAGCGGCAGGAGGAACTGGATCCGGCCGTGGTCGAGACGCTGAGCGGCGGGCTCGACCGCTCAATGGTGGACTATTTCGGCCAGCTCTTCGCCCGCTACGAGTTCCGCGAGAAGATGCGCCAGTTCTTCGAGCGCTACGACCTGCTGCTCTCGCCGACACTGCCGTGCGCCGCCTTCGACGTGGGCCACGACACGCCGCCGGGGCTGGAGGCACGCAACATCGTCTCCTGGGTCTACTACACCTATCCGTTCAACCTGACCGGCCAGCCGGCAGCCTCGATTCCGGCGGGCTTCACCGACGCCGGGCTCCCGGTGGGCCTGCAGATGGTGGCCGGCATCAACCGCGAGGTGGACATTCTGCGCGCGGCCGCCGCGTTCGAGGAAGCGGCACCCTGGGCCGATCGACGGCCGCCTCTGGCCTAGCCAGAACCGCCGGCCCGCCGGACAGCGCACAACGAGGGAGGCGGCGATGCCGCTGGATGACAAGGTCCGCGAGGCGCTCGACACCATCTTCTCCGGCGATTCCGGGCTCTACCGGAATCGCGGCTGGAACCAGCGCTCGGGCTTCGGCACGCGGCCCGCGCTCCTCAACATCGACCTCGCCAACGCCTGGACCCGGCCAGGCTACCGCTTCTCCTGCGATGACATGGACGAGCGGATCATCCCTGGCGTGCAGCGCCTGCTCGAAGCCGCGCGCGCAAAGCGGGTGCCAATCATCTACACCACCACCGCCTTCTGCAGCCGCTTCGACATGGGCGCGTTCCCGCTCAAGAAGCCCTTCGAGGACCTCATGCTGGGCTCGCCGGCGACCGAGATCGACGACCGCGTCGCGCTTGAGGAAGGCGTCGACACGCTGATCGTCAAGAAGCGGCCGAGTGCCTTCGCCGGCACCCACCTCGGCGGCATCCTGCGCGCCGGCGGTATCGACACGCTGATCTGCACCGGCGTCACCATGGCGAGCTGCGTCAGGCACACGGTCGAGGACGCGCTCGGCGAGGGCTTCCGTACCGTTATCGTCCGCGAGTGCGTGGGCGACCGCGTGCCCGCGGCAATCGAGTGGAACCTGTTCGACCTCGACATGAAGTATTGCGATGTCGAGCCGCTCGAACGTGTCCTCACGTATCTGGCGGACCTGGAACCCTTCGAAGAACGCTAAGCCGGCCCACGCGTGAGGGGGACGAAGGCCACCGGCAGTACCGACTTCGCCTCACACGAGCCGTCGGCGCGCTTGCGCAGACGCTGCAGTTGCTGGGTCGCGCCGGCAGGGCCGACGGGGATTACCAAGTTGCCGCCGGGTCCGAGCTGATCCACCAGCGCTGGCGGCACAGCAGGCGATGCCGCAGTCACGATGATGCCGTCGAACGGCGCTTCCTCCGGCCAGCCTGCATGGCCGTCCCCGGCGCGCACCGTGGCCCGCGCATAGCCCAGCGCCTTGAGGCGCGCCGCCGCCGCCATCGCCAGCGGCTCCACGACCTCGACCGAATGGATGGTGGCATCCAGCGCGCAGAGGATGGCGGTCTGGTAGCCGCAGCCGGTGCCGACCTCCAGGACGCGCGCGCCCGGCTCGACATCGAGAAGCTCGGTCATCAGGGCGACGACGAAAGGTTGCGAGATGGTCTGGCCGTGGCCGATGGGGAGCGGCCTGTTCTCGTAGGCGAACGCTGCCTCCGCCTCGGGCACGAAGGCCGCGCGCGGCACGGTGCGCATGGCCTCCATGACAGCATCGCCGAAGACCGGCCGTTCGGTCTTGCCGCCTGTCTCATGCGCGTCGCGCGCAATCGCCTCCAGCATGGTGTCGGCGGTCGCGCTCGCTCCAAGCAAATTGCGCAGCATCGTCCGCGCGCGCCTCCGCCCCGCTAGCGGAGGTGAGGGATTACCTTGGTCGCGTATTCGGCGACCATTCGTTCCTGGTCTTCCGTCATCAGGTAGAGCGCGAACTGCGTGACCCCGGCCGCTTCCAGCGCCTTGATCTTCTCCACATGGGCCTCGGCCGGGCCGATCAGGCAAAACGATTCGGTGATGGCGTCGGTGACGTAGTGCACGTTGTCGGAGCCCGCGACCGCGTGCTTGTGATAGTCGTAGCCCTCGTCCGCGCCGCGCCCTTGGCGCGCGGCGATGAAGGCGGTCAAGCTCTCCGGCACTAGGTCCGTATCCGCACCGTGGCGCTCCACGATGTCGGCGACATGGTTGCCGACCACGGCGGGGAACCAGCTGGTCTGGGCGATGGCGGTCTCGCGGTCGCCGATCCAGGCCGGCGCGCAGGAGAGCACGCGGTATCCGGCCGCATCGAGGCCGGCCGCCTCGCGCGCCGCGAGCGCTTGGCCAGCCATCCACTGGCAGAGCCCCGGATCGGCCAGCTGGATCACCAGCCCGTCCCCGTGTGCGCCGGCGGCAGCAAGCGCGCGCGGGCCGTAAGCCGCGATCCAGATGGGCAGGTCGTATGGGTCGGCCCAGTCGAGTTGAACCGGCCCCCTGGCGCCGTCGTATTCGCACGCCTCGCCCCGCAACATGGTGCGGAGCGCGTCGCAGTATTCGGTGAGCGTCTCGACCGTCGCGGGACGATGGCCCATGACGCGCACCGAGCTGTCGCCCCGGCCCACCGCCACGTCGACCCGGCCGTCGCCAAGCTGAACCAGCCGCGCGAAGATGCTGGCGGCGACCGACCAGTCGCGCACCCTGGGGTTGGTGACCAGCGGCCCGACCCGGATGCGCTTCGTATGGTCCAGGCAAACCGCCATCTGGGTGTAGACGTCAGACCACAGGATGTGCGAATCCGCGAACCACATGTAGTCGAAGCCGGCGGCCTCGGCTTGATGGGCGAGCGCGACCGTGCGGCGCACGTCGAGGTCGCCCTTGATACTGATGCCCAGTTCCATGATGCCCCCTCACTCAGCGACGATCGCGGCCCGACTGGAGGATGGCACAGTCCCGCCTGGCCCGCCACGCGCCCGGCAGGCACGCCTGCCAAACGCCCGCCCGCCGTGCTAAACCCCGGTCCCAGCGGCGCCCGGCGCCGCCTCCCGGCCCCAGTGAGCGACGGCGAGCATGAGCAAGCGGCAGATGGTCCTGGTGGGCTTCCTCCAGGCGCAGAACTGCTCCAACTACCCGGCGTCCTGGCGTCACCCGGAGTCCGCCTCGGATTTCCTCACCGCCGACTACTACCAGCGCATCGCGCGCATCCTCGAGGCCGGTAAGTTCCATCTCGCCTTCTTCGACGACCGCCTCGCGCTGCCGGACATCTACGGCGGCGACCATGCCGAAGCGGTGCGCAACGGGGTGCGGGTGGTCAAGATGGACCCGATCCCAATCCTCACGTTGATGGGCGCGGCCACCACGCGGCTCGGGCTGGGCGCGACCTGCTCGACCACCTACTACCAGCCGTTCCACGTCGCGCGCATGTTCTCCACACTCGACCACATGAGCGGCGGCCGTGCCGCCTGGAACGTGGTGACGTCGCTCAACGATTCCGAGGCCGCAAACTACGGCGCGGACAGGGTGATCGAGCATAACGAGCGCTACGACCGTGCCGACGAGTTCATGGAGGTGGTCCTCGGCCACTGGGGTGCGTGGGACGAGGACGCCATCGTCCTCGACAAGGAGCAGGGCCTTTTCGCCGACCCGGCGGGGGTGCATCGCCTCGACCACGAGGGCCGCTTCCTGCGCTCGCGCGGGCCGTTCACCGTGCCGCGCACGCCGCAGGGGCGCCCCATCGTGATCCAGGCCGGCCAGAGCGGGCGCGGACGGCAGTTCGCGGCTCGCTGGGCCGACGTGATCTTCGCGATCTATCCCACCCTGGAGTTCGGCCAGAAGGCCTACGCGGCGACGCGGGAGGCGGCCATCGCCGCCGGCCGTGACCCGGACTCCTGCCGCGTGGCGCCGGCGGCCTACGTCACGGTGGCCGAAACCCAGGCGGAGGCGGAGGACAAGGCCGCCTTCATCGCCGGTCTCGCGCGGCCCATCGACACGCTGGCGCTGCTCTCCGAAGCGCTCAACTACGACTTCGCGACCAAGCCTGCGGGCGAGCCCTTCACCGACGAGCAGATGGCCTCCATCAGTGGCCTCCAGGCGATCCGTGACCGTGTGGTGACCCTGAGCGGCAATCCGCACCCGACGGTCGAGGATTTCGTGACCTACAGCCGGCGGGGCACGGTGAACGAGATGCCTCATTTCGTGGGCACGCCAGCGGCGGTCGCCGATCAGATGGCGGAATGGTTCGAGAGCGAGGCCTGCGACGGCTTCGTGCTCGCCGCGACCCACATGCCGGGCGCCTACGAGGATGTCGCCCGCCTCGTGGTGCCCGAGCTGCAGCGTCGCGGCATCTACCACGAGGACTATGCCGGACCCACGCTCCGGGAGAATCTGGGCCTGGGAAACGCGCTATGATCGCGCCATGAGTGTCAAGGACGGTGCTGCCCATTTGCGCGCGCTCGACAAGGACCGGGCGGTCTATCTCGACGGCGAGTTGATCACGCGCGTCGCCGACCATCCGGCCTTCGCTTCTGCCTGCCGCTCTGCGGCCGCCCTCTACGACTTCCAGGCGGCCGCAGAGAACGTCGAGCGCATGACCTTCGAGACCGAGACCGGCCGCCGCGCGAACCGCGCCTGGCAGATGCCGCAGAGCTACACCGAGCTGGTCGCAAGGCGGGAGGCGCTCACCGCCTGGGCCGAGCTTCATGCAGGCTTCCTCGGCCGCTCGCCCGATCACCTCGCCTCCTCCATCGCGGGCCAGGCGATTGGGATCGAGGTCTTCGAGCGCCACGGCGCGCGCCACGCCCAGGCGCTCCGCGACTACTACGCCTACGCGCGCGACAACGACCTTTACCTCACCTACGTCATCATCAACCCGCAGGGCGACCGCTCCAAGGCGTGGGGCGAGCAGGAAAGCGAAGAGATGACCATGCGGGTCGTCGACGAGGACGCGGAAGGCGTGACAGTGCGGGGCGCCAAGATGCTCGGCACCGGCTCGGTCATGGCCGAGGAAATCCTGGTTGCGAACCTGCAGCCGTTGCAGCCGGGGGAGGAGCGTTTCGCCATCTCCTTCGCGCTGCCGCTCGATACCCGCGGCCTCAAGGTGCTCTCGCGCAAGAGCTACGAGGCGAGCGCCGTCAGCGCCTGGGACAATCCGCTCTCCCACCGCTTCGACGAGAACGATTCCGTCGTCTACTTCGATGACGTAAAGGTGCCGTGGGAGCGGATCTTCGTCTTAGGCGACACGGACATGTGCCGGGCGCAGTTCCACGACACGCCGGGGCACGTCTTCCAGAACTACCAGTCGCAGGTCCGTCTGGTGGTGAAGCTCAAATTCCTGCTGGCAGTTGCGCGCCGCATCGCCGAGACCATCGGCACCGCCAAGATGCCGCCGGTGATGGGGCAGCTCGGCGAGATGGCGGCCGAGGTCGCAGCCGTGGAAGGGCTGCTTTACGGCATGGAGAGCGCGGGCGGCATGGTGGGCGAGCACTACGTGCCCAATGCGAGTATGATGTACGCAGCCCAGGTCCAGACCCAGGCCCTCTACCCACGCCTGATCGACGGGATCCGCTCTCTCGCTGGCGGCAGCCTGATCATGCTGCCGTCGTCTGTGGCGGACCTGGACAACCCGGACATCGCGCCCCTGATCGAGCGCACCCAGGTTTCCTCGCGACCCGGCGAGGGCGCTGCCGAGCGGATGGCGTTGATGAAGCTTGCCTGGGACGCGGTGGGCTCCGAGTTCGCCGGCCGCCACACCCAGTACGAGATGTTCTACGCGGGCGCCAAGTTCGTCACCACCGCGCACTGCTTCAGGCGCTACGACTGGGCAGGCGCCGATCGCATCCTGGAGGGGCTGATGGCCGGCAACGAGGGCCCCGGCGCGCCGTGAGGGTCGGCGTCGTCAATCTCGGCGCCATCGTCTCCGGCGACTGGCGCGAGCCCTTCGTCGAAGGCGATGCCCTCGTCGCGGCCGACGGCATCCTGGAAGCCGTCGGCCAGGTGCCGCCTGCCGCCCTCGACGCTTGCGAGATCGTGATCGACGCGGGCGGGGCGACCGCGATTCCGGGGCTGATCGATTCCCAGGTCCACGTCACCTTCGGCGACTTCACGCCGCGCCAGAACACAGTGGGCTACCTCACGAGCTACGTCCACGGCGGCACCACCACGGCGATCTCCGCCTCGGAGGTGCATGTGCCCGGCCGGCCGAAAGACCCCGCCGGGGTCAAGGCGCTGGCGGTCGCGGCCTTCAAGTGCTTCGAGCATTACCGGCCGGGGGGCATGCGCGTGCACGGCGGCTCCATCATCCTGGAGCCCGGCCTCACCCGCGCGGATTTCGACGACGTGCACCGCGACGGCGTCTGGCTCGCCAAGGCCGGCTTCGGCGCGGTGGAGACAGCGCGGGATTACGTGGCACTGGTACGCCACGCCAGGGACGCCGGCCTGCTCACGACGCTGCACACAGGCGGCGCCTCGATCCCCGGCTCCTTCCCCATCACCGGCGCGGACCTGATTGCCATCGACCCCACGGTCTCCTTCCACATCAACGGCGGGCCAGTCGCCATCGAGGACCGCTATTTCGAGCAAGTGGCGGCGGAGACCGGGATCGCCATGCAGGTCTGCACCGCCGGCAACCTGCGGACCACGCTGCTCTGCGCCGAGATGGCGCGCAAGCACGACGCCTTCGACCGCTTCCTGATCGCCACCGACACGCCGACCGGCAGCGGCGTCATGCCGCTCGGCATGATCTACACCATGGTCCACATCGCCTCGCTCGCCGGCTTCGACCCGACCTGGATGATCGCCGCCTCCACCGGCAACGTGGCGGAAATCTACGGTCTCAACAGCGGCTTCCTCAGGCCGGGGCGGGATGCGGACGTGGTCATCATCGACGCCCCGCTCGGCGCCACCAAGCCCGATGCGCTCTCGACCATGAGCAATGGCGATCCGGTCGCCATCGGCGCGGTCATCACCGACGGCATTCCCCGCTTCGTCGGCCGCAGCCGCAACACCCCGCCGACCACCCGCAAGGTCGCCGTCGCCCGCTGCGAGGTCCCGGCCTTCGATCCGGCTTAGGCGCTCCAGCTACGTCTGCCCGCGTTATCGTTAGTCTTGCCGGTAGCGACGCACGATGACATGGTGGCGGAACTCGAGTAGGCCAATTGGGGAGGTGCCATGACCGAGTTTCGCCTTAACTGGGATAAGGCACTCGAAGCGATCGTCTGGTTGGCGCGCAGACAGCCAGACATAGATTTCTTTCACATTTCGAAAGTCCTCTATTACGCGGACAAAGCACACATTTTGCGCTACGGCCGACCGGTGACTGGCGATGTTTACATCGCCATGGCTCATGGACCGGTGCCATCCGGCGTCTACGATCTCCTGAAGATTGATCCGTTCTTGCCTGACGAACTGCTGAAAAAACTTGACGACGCGGTGGAGATCGACCCCCCCCACGTGCTCGCACGCCGCGTGGCGAACGAAGATGTTCTCTCTGGAAGCGATATCGAGGTGCTGGAACAGGCTTGGGGGCAATACGCCAGTTTGCCATTCGGAGAGTTGAGCAAGCTGTCCCACCAGGAGCGCGCTTATGTCGAGGCAAGCCCTAACGGCGCGATGGACATAGAACTACTGGTGGATGAAGACGACCCTGACAAAGACGATCTCATGAAGGAAATCCGGGAAAAGGCTGCATACGGAGTGTTGTAATGCCGCTAGCCAGCGGCGATGTATTGTACGTTTGGTGCGACCGGATTACCCCTCCACACGCCAAGTATTGCATTTGCGTGTCGCCGGAGGACCGTTGGTTCTTGTTCATCAACACCAAGCCGCCTCGAGCCAGGGAGGCTGCGGTTCTTATTCGCTCCTACGAACTCGATTGCCTGGATCATAATTCCTACGTGGACACGTCATTCGTCTACATGTTGTCGGAGGACGAAATCGCTTCCGCGCTCGCGCGCAGAAACAGGCACAAGGGGCCGCTTAGCAACATGCTGAAGCTGCGCATCAAAACGAACGTGCGCAACCATAACCTGTTACGGAAAGAGCTTCGCGACGCGATTATGTACCGGCTTTAGGCTGACGCAGCCGCTGCTCGGAGCGAATCCGGCGGGAGTGGGGCTCGGTAATCCGGGAAGTCGTGACCCGGAGGCGACGAGGTATATTCAGTCGATCTCGTCTTCGGGAACGATCCAGGGTTCTTCAAGTGCCGCGTCGCGCCATTCAACGAAGGCCGGGAGGGTCAGCACGGCGCGGCTGTAGGCAGCGCAGGTCGTGTCGAGGTCGACGCCGTAGGTATCCAATCGGGTGACGACTGGCGCGTACATGGCGTCCGCTGCGCAGAAGGCACCGAACAGGAATTCGCCGCCGGCGCCGTAGCGGCTGCGGCAATCGCGCCAGATCTCGCAGATGCGGGCGATGTCGTCGTCGACGCCCGGCCCGCGGCCCTTCCCCTTGAGATTGAGGCGGCGCAGGTTCATGGGCATGTGGTTGCGGAGTGCGGTGAAGCCCGCGTGCATCTCGTTGGCAATCGCGCGTGCCGTGGCGCGCGCATCGCGGTCCTCGGGCCAGAGCCCCGCGTCCGGGAACAGCTCGTTGGCGTATTCGATGATCGCGAGGGTCTCCCAGACAGTGCGTTCGCCGTGCAACAGCACGGGAACGCGCCCAGAGGGCGAAACGGCGGCGATGGCCTCCCTCCAGTTGTCGTCGAACAGCAAGAGCAGCTGCTCCTCGAACGGGATTCCGGCGTGGCGCAGCGTCAGCCAGGGTCGCAGCGACCAGGATGAGTAGTTCTTGTTGCCGATAATCAGGGTTAGGTCGCTCATGGCGCTACGCACCTACACTCCAGGTTTCTCAGGGCCGCGCACTATAACGCCGCGTGCTTCGCCGGCAATTACTGGTGATCTAACGGGTCGCGTCGATGGTTTGGACGTGGCCGCCAGCGGCGTAGGAGAGGATGGCGAAATCGGCCGTGAGCAGCGGCGCGCCGCACTGACGGGCAGTCGCAATGATGAGGCGATCGGCAGGATCGGCACGAAACGCCCCGGGCAGCCGCACGCTGTCGGCGGCAATCGCGGGTTCGATGGGGAGAAGCTTGACGCCCGGCAGGGCGAGCACCGCCCTGATCCACGCGCCGACCTCCTGCGCGAGCCGAAGGCGGCCCCGTTCCGCCAGCAAGGCAACTTCCCACGGCGTGATGGCGGAAACGCCGATGTCGTCCGACTGATTCGCCCCGGCAATGGCGGCGCGCGCCTCGGGCCCCAGCCGACGTTCGTCTTCGATGGCCCAGAGCAGCACGTGGGTATCGAGAACGATCACCGTGCGGCGTTCCAGTCGGCGGGATCGAGGGCCGGCAGGAAGGGGTCGTCGTAGGACAACACCGATCCCTTCATGGCGCCGATGATGGATCGATTCTCGCCTTCGGGCCGCACCGGCGCGAGCACGGCGACCGGCCGGCCGCGATTGGTGATGGTCACCGGCTCGCCGTCTTCGCCCATCTCATTGATAATACGGAGACATTTCGCCTGAAATTCAGACGCCGCAATCGTCTTGCCCATGATTTCTGCCTGAAAAAAATACACGTACGTGTTATATATACATATTATCAAAGAACGTCAATCCGGCGAGGCCGGTCTGATCCCGAAGGGCTCAGTCGCCGGAATCGTCCTCGTCGGCGCCGCTCATCAGCTGGGAGAAGCGCACCGGCAGGATTTCCTCGGTCTCGAACCGACCGTCCCCGTCCTTGGTGACGAGCAACAGGCGCTGGTCGTCCTCCAGCCCGGCCGGGATCACCATGCGCCCGCCGGGCTTGAGCTGTTGCAAGAGCGCCGGCGGGAGCAGGTCGGGCGCCGCAGTCGCAATGATGCGGTCGTAGGGCGCGTGGTCGGGCCAGCCCAGGCTGCCGTCGCCGATGCGGAACTGCACGTTGCCGTAGCCCTGCTCGTCGAGCCGGCGGCGGCCGCTCTGGGCCAGCTCCTCGATCAGCTCGACCGTGTAGACCTCGGCCGCGAGCTCCGCCAGCAGCGCCGCCTGATAGCCGAGCCCGGTGCCGATTTCGAGCACCCGGTGCTCAGCGCCAATCTCCAGCAGGTCGGTCATCAGCGCGACGATGAAGGGCTGCGAGATGGTCTTGCCGCAACCGATGGGGAGCGGTGAATCGAGGTAGGCGTAGAGCGCCATTTCCACCGGCACGAAGGCGTGGCGAGGCACCCGCCCGATCGCCTCCATGACATCGCCCGCGATAGCGTCGCGGCCGGTCTTGCCGCTGACATGGTCGGCGTGAAGCGCCACCTGTTCGACCATGGTACGGCGCAGGATCGCGAATTGGTCTTCGTTGGTATTCGCCGCCGTCATGGCTCGTTCCTGCGCCTCGGCGCACGCGTGCTCGCGGGCACCGCGCCCGCCCGTCGCCCCGAAGGGGCGCCACAGAGTGTCACCCCGATTGCTGCTATAAGTAACGCATCTGCGCGACAGCCGCGAGCCCACCGGTGACGATCCTCTGCCGCGACCGCCCTTGCGCGGGGAGACCGCCCCGCTCTGATGCAGCCCGCCAAGCCGGGCGTCCAGCCCGCGCATGACCGGCTCGCTCGCGCTGCCGCTCTGGATTCTCGCGGTGGTCGGCGCACTCGCGCTCTGGGCCGCGCTCGACCGGATCCTGATGCCGAGCGCGCGCTGGTTCCTGCGCCGCCGCCTCAACCGCATGATCGAGGAGGTCAACACGCGACTGGAGCTGCAGATCCCGGCATTCCAGCAGACCAAGCGCCGGGTGCTGATCGACCAGCTCGCCTACGACCCGCACGTGATGGAGGCGATCGAGGCCGAGGCCGAGGCCACCGGCACACCGCGCGAGGTGCTGAGCCGGCAGGTGGAGCGCTACGCCCGCGAGATCGTGCCTTCCTTCAACGCCTACGCCTACTTCCGCATCGGCTATCACCTCGCGCGACGGGCGGTGGAAAGCCTCTACCGCGTGCGCCTCGGCTATTCCGACGACGAGGCGCTGGCCCGCATCGAGCCCGGCGCCAGCGTCGTGTTTGTGATGAACCACCGCAGCAACATGGACTACGTGATCGTCGCCTACATGGCGGCCCATCGCTCCGCGCTCAGCTACGCCGTCGGCGAGTGGGCGCGGGTCTGGCCGCTCAGGATGCTGGTGCGCTCGCTTGGCGCCTACTTCGTGCGCCGGGGTTCGGGCAGCCGCCTCTACCGCCAGGTGCTCGCCCGCTACGTGCAGGCTGCGACCGCCGGCGGCGTGGTCCAGGCGGTCTATCCGGAAGGCGGCCTCAGCCGCGACGGCCGCCTGCGCAAGCCCAAGCTCGGGCTCATCAACTATATGGTCTCGTCCTTCGACCCGGAGGGGACGCGCGATCTGGTCTTCGTCCCCGTTGGCATCAACTACGACCGGGTACTGGAGGACCGCATGCTGGTCCGCGCACCGGGCCCCGGCGAGCCCCGGCGCAGCCGGGCACGCGTGCTCGCCACCGCGTTCCGCTTCGCCGCGCACAACGTGAGTCTGATGATCCGGCGGCGCTGGTACCGTTTCGGCTACGCCTGCGTGAACTTCGCCGCACCAATCTCCATGCGGGACTACGCCAAGGCGAACGGGCTCGACTTCCGCACGCTGGAGCTGGAGGAACGCCACCAGGCCGTCGAAAAACTCGGCGGCGAGCTATTGCAAGCGATCGCAGCAGCGATTCCGGTGCTTCCGGTGTCCCTGGTGGCGACGGTGTTCGTGCGTGCGGACGGGGCCCTTGATTTGCTGGAAATCAAGGGGCGCACCCAGGCGCTGATCGACCGGCTGGAGCGCGAGGGCGCCTACGTCCACATCCCGCGCGCCGACCGCGACTACGCTGTTACCGTGGGGCTACGCATGCTGACGCTGCGCCACTTCGTGACCGAGGCGGACGGGCTCTATCGCGCCAACGAAGGCGAGCGCGACATGCTGCGCTATTACGCCAACGCCATCGAGCACTTCCTGCCCGACGCGCCGGACGACTGACCGGGCGAAAGGGGACGCGCCGGCGACGAGAGCCACCGGCGCGATGGATTACTCGGTTACTCCACGCCCTCGACGAAGTAGACGCTGCTGTTGGAGGCCCTGAAGCGCATCGGCAGCACCGCCTGGTACTCGGGGCAGTTGTACCACTCCTTCGCCTTTTCCATGCTCTCGAAGCGGATGATCACGATCCTGGGCGGCTTCGACATGCCGTCCATGTGGGCGACGTTGGTGGTGGCGGCGACCAGCTCGCCGCCGTAGGCCGCGACCGAGGGGCCGGCCTTCTCGGCGTACTCGTCCATGAGCGCCTGGTCGGTCACTTGCGATTCGGAAATCAGATAGGCGGCAGGCATGAAAGATCTCCTTGGGTTGTGTTGTTTCGGGGAGGATTAGAGCTTGCGGGCCTGGCGGTGGCCTTCGTAGACCGCCTCGTAGGCGGTGCGGGGCGCGGTTGCGTCACCGATGGTCTCGACCGAGACCCCGCGCGCGGCGACCGCGTTATGCAGCGCGTTCTCGGAGCGTCGGCCAGTCGCCATGACGATCCAGTCGGCCTCGATCGTCCGCTCCGCCTCTTCGTGGTGGACGTTGTAGAGCGTCACCTTGTCGCCCTCGATGCGGCGGACGAAGTGATCGACGCAAACCGTCACCCCGGTCTGGTAGAGCTTGGGCAGGATCCAGTCGAGATAGACGTCGAGGATGGTTTCCATGCCCACCATGGGCCAGCGGGTGACCAGCGTGACCTCGTCGGCTCCGCCCTCCTTGCAGGCGACGGCGGTGAGCGGCGCCACCACGTCGCAGAGATCGTCCAGCACCATCACCTTGCCGCGCGGCCGGGCCTGGCCCTGGGCCACCGTATCCCAGCCGACGCAGTTGCCGGTCTCCCAGCCGGGGAGCCCCTCGCTGGTCCAGCCCTGGAAGCCATCGACTGCAACTGAAGACCCCGTGGCCACCACCACGTGATCGGGCTTTACCGTCTCCAGCGCTTGGTCCAGATCCTCTTCCGTGATCGGCGCTCCGGTGACGATGCGAGTGCCGTTCTTCTCCGCCTGCGCCGCGAGCCAGCGGCCGATCTCGCCGTATTCGGCCCGGGTCGGCAGCAGCGACTGCACCCGCACGTGGCCGCCGGTCTCGCCCTCGGCCTCGTAGAGCGTCACGTTGTGGCCGCGGGCAGAGGCGACGCGCGCGTATTCCAGTCCGGCCGGGCCGCCGCCGATGACCAGCACCGACTTGGGCGCCGCCACCTTGACCAGCGTGCCCTCGCCCCACTTTCCCTCGCGGCCCACGGTGGGGTTGTAGATGCACTGCACGCGGCCGCCCCGGCTCACGCTCTTCCAGCAGAAGTTGGCGGCGACGCAGGCGCGAATGTCGTCGGTGCGGCCCTCCTGCGCCTTCTTGGCCCAGTGGGGGTCGGTGAAGAGCTGGCGGGCGAGGCAGATGGCATCGCCGTCGCCGGCTTCCAGCAGCCGCTCGGCCACGTCCGGCGTGGTGATGCGGCCCACCAGCAGCACCGGCTTGGATGAGATCTCGCGGATCTTGCGGGCGTAGCCGCGCTCCCAGCCTGCCTCGAACTCCATCGGCGTGTGGATGAAGGCGTGATGCACGCCGGCCGAGACGTTGACGTAGTCGATGTCCGCCCGCTTCTCGATCTCGGCGACGATGTCCCGCACCTCGTCGATTTCCAAGTCGCCCGGCCAGAACGAGGTCGAGTTGATGCGGTAGCCGACGAACCTGTCGTCGCCGGCGGCAGCGCGCATCCGCTTCAATGCCTCAAGGGGAAAGCGCAGGCGGTTGTCCAGCGAGCCGCCCCAGCGGTCGGTGCGCTTGTTGTAGAGCGGCGAGATGAACTGCCAGGGCAGGTAACCGTGGCTGAGATGGAGCTCGACCCCGTCGAGCCCCGCCGCGAACGCACGGACCGCAGCGCTGCCGAAGGCCTCCAGCAGCTCCTCGATCTCATCCTCGTCGAGCTCCTTGGGCGTGGACGCGCCGGGGAACTCGCCCAAGGGCACCTGGCTTGGCGATACGGAGTACCAGGTCTCATCCGGGTCGTAGGTGGGCTCCTGCTTGAAGGTGGGGAAGCCCCGCACGCCCGAGTGCCAGAGCTGGATCGCGAGCTTGCAGCCTTCGGCGTGGACCGCGTCCGCGATTTTCGACAGCGGCTCGATCTGCCGGTCGTCGAAGAGCTGCGGCATGAGCAATGGCGCCATGAGCGAGCTCCGGTGGACATGGGTCCCGCCGATGATGATGAGGCCGACCCCTCCCTCGGCGCGCTCCCGGTAGTAATGGGTCGCCATGTCGATGAAGAGCCCGTTCCACGGGTCGGAGACCCAGCTCGGGCAGGTTGGCGGGAACACCACGCGATTCTTGATTGTGGTGTTGCGGATCTTCCATTCCGAGAAAAGCCGTGGATAGGTGGCCATGTCGCATTCCCCCCTGTCGTGGGCACCCCGCCGACCGGGTGCCCTGTGCACAAACGCCACGGTCCATTACACTCGGCTTGGCGCGGGAATGCCAGTTTCGCGGCCTCGGGCCTGCTCAAACACGGGAGGGCGGCGATGTCCGACACCTATCGCGCAGTGATCCCCTACGAATCCCTCGATCCGCTGACCATAGGCTCGGCCGACGATCCGGCCATGGTCTATCGGGAAACCCTGACCCTCGACGTTCCCGAGGCCAATTTGCTGGCGGCGCTCTACCCGGACGAGCCCGCGCCCGTCGCGAACCCCACCGAGGCCTGCGCCGCCGCGCTGGAGGCGCCACACTCGGGGCCTCGGTTCTCGGAGATGATCGGGCCGGACAAGAGCCTCGCCATCATCATCGACAACCAGTTCCGCCCGACGCCCACGTCGAAGCTGCTGCCGGCGGTGCTCGATGCCATCGAGGCCCACGGCGTCAAGGACGCGCGCGTGGTCTGCGCCAACGGCAAGGTCTTCCCCATGTCGGAACGCGACACCGAGCTCAAGCTCGGGCGGGAGAACCTCGCGCGCATGGAGCGGCTCGGCATCCCCTTCTTCCAGAACGAGCCGCGCGACCCCGAGCAGTACGTCTTCATCGGCATGACCACGGGCGGCACGCCGGTCTGGCTGCACAAGGAGGTCGCGAAGTCTGACGTGACGCTCTCCATGGGTCAGGCGCAGTCCAACCACTGGGGCGCCGGCGGGGGCGGCAAGCTGATCCTGCCGGGCGTGGTCTCGGACGAGACCATCGAATCCAACCACTGCGCCTTCGTGATGTCACCCAAGACCCATTACGGTGCCTTGGCTGGGCCGATGCGGACCGATATTGACGAGGCGGCCACCATGTGCGGGCTCTCGGCGACGCTCAACAGCGTGCTGGATACCAGGGGCCGGCTCTGCTTCATCAACTTCGGCGCGCACCCGGACGCGCACCGCGAGGCGATCCGCTACTTCAATGGCATCTACGCCTACGACCGCCCCGCGGGCGGGCCGGCCGACATCGCCATCTGCGGGGTCTTCGCGCCGACCGATCACCTGTTCTTCCACACCGGCTGGGGCTGCATGTCCTCCGACTTGCTGGTGAAGGACGGCGGCACGCTGATCTATTGCAGCCCGTCCCCCGGCGTGAGCACGCATCTCGGCGACTTCCCGGGCCTCGCGCTCATGGACCTGATGAAGCCCTACATGCCACCCTCGCCCGCGAACCTGGAGCGCGTCTACCGCGACATCCACAGCCGCACCATCGAGATGTGGGCAGGTTGCATCTGGGTGCCGATCTACGAGGTCATGGTGCGCAAGCACCTCCATGTGGTGACGCTGGAGGAGAACCTGGAGATGGCGGCCGATATCGGGATCGAGGCCGGCACGTCGCTGGAGAATGCCTTCGCCGCCGCGATGGCCCGCCACGGTCCGGAGGCCAAGGTGGCGGTGCTGCCCTTCGCGCGCTACCAGCTGCCGCGCGACGCGATCCGCATGCCGGTGGAGGTCGAGCCCATGGCGCAGGCGGCGGAGTAGGGTTCGGCCTCATGTCCTCTTTCAGCGCTTTGACCGCGCCGATCACGGGATCGACCACCGTGGTCGAGTTGCTAGAGCGCTATCCCGGTGGCGAGGCGGCCGAGTTGATGGCAAGGCTCGCCTGGCCCTGCGCCCATTGCTCGGGCGCGCTGCACGAGCCCATCAGCATGGCCGCCAAGCGCCATGCGAACCGCGCTGGCCCCGTGGTTCGCGCCTTCCAGGCGCTCGCGCACGGCGGCCCGAGCGAGGCCGAGATCGCCGAGGCCGCGGCCAAGCACGAGAAGCGCGCCGACCCGGCGGCGCTCTGGGCCCGCTACACGCGTTAGACCGCGCCCGGCGGGCGCCCGGCGGGCGCACGACGCTCGCATGCGCTTACTCATCACAACTAATTCATCCAAGTTAGCTTGGTGGTCCGCTCCCTCTCCTGTACGGTCAGCAGACAGTGCCCCTGGAAGCACAGGTGGATAGTTGCGCCGCTTGAGACGAGCGAGGGGAGTGTCGAAAAGCGGAGGTAGGGTCGCACTGCACCGTCGCAAGACGGACTCGTTTCAGCGCTAGGAGCCGGTCGATCCCTCTAACGGCTAAGGTCCCAAGGCGCGAGGGCCTTGACGTGGGCTGTGGTGACTTGCGTCTGATGGCGGTACCCTTGACGACGCTTGGAAGACCCACGCCGGTTCAAGTCCGGTCAGGGGCATTCACCCTTTCCACGCGATGATTTTGCCCCGTTTGCGGGCGGACGGTTGATCTCCGCCGCGGCCCACCACGCATTGGGCGCGGCGATGCGGTGGTCGAAGCCGACCATCTCCACTTCGCTGCCAATCACGCGCTGTCGGCCGTCCCACACGGCTGCTGTTGCGCGTCCCAAGCGAGGCAAGCGGCCGTCTACCACAGGGCCAAACGGGATGCAGTAAGACTTGCGGATTCCTCCAGGTTATTCTCCTGTCTGAGACCATAGTATAACGATGCCCTATACACTATATTAATAACCAGATATACTCAACTAAATTCTGAAAAAGGCAATCATTCTATGCTGCGATGTAATGTGTGCGGTAACTCCACGTTTGGAAAGGGTCCTGGAGGCCGAATGAGCCGAGGCGGCCAGTTACCCGCCTGCGTGTCCTGCGGATCCCTGGAGCGGCATCGCTCGGTGCGCGCCGTCTGGCAGCCGCTGGTCGGGGCGGAGCTACACCGCCTCAAAGCGATTCAGTTCAGTCTCGATCCGTCCGTAAACAAGGACTGGTTCGATTACTTGGAAGTCTCGATCTATGAAAAGAGAAACTCTCTTGACTTGGAGGACATATACCGCCTGGCCGGAAGTTATGACATTGTCATATGCAATCATGTTCTGGAGCATATCGAAGATGATCGTCGCGCGTTTCGGGAAATTATGCGCGTTCTAACGCCCTCGGGACTCTTCCAATTCACGGTGCCGCTTCCTTGTGCACGCGCCGTCACGGAGGAGTGGGGTTATCCGGACCGTCCCCACGGGCACTACCGGTTGTATGGGAGAGACGTGATCGATCGTTTCGCCGAAGCCAGGCCGGGAACGCGGTTCCTGTGCGTTCCATGCGTCGATCCCGTTACCGGAGAACCGGATTTCGTGTACTTCGCATTTCCCAAAGAGCGCCGGCTGAATGGGATTCACCGGGTGCTCGGCCAGGCGTTCCCGTCGCTGACGGTGGACGGGCACGGTGGTTCGAGCGCTTCGGCCGGGGTCCGTCAAGTCGCAAGTCGCTGAGCGCGTGCAAAGCAGGTCCATGGGGCGGATCGCCCCGGCGCCGCGGGATCGTATCGAAGCGCCGTCTCAGGCGGCTCTGGCGTTGCTTGATCTCACCCAAGGCGCGCGAGCGCATCACCTCTGGTACCTGCTCGCCTGGCAGGACATCCGTCGGCTCTACCGGCGATCCGTCCTCGGACCGTTCTGGCTTACCGTTAGCATGGGTGCGCTAGTGGGCGTGCTGGGAACGCTCTACGGCATGCTGTTCGAGGTGGAGAGCGCGGACTACGTGCCCTTCCTCGCGCTCGGCTTCATCGTCTGGACGCTGATCTCCGGCGTCATCACCGACGGCTGCAAGGCCTTCATCACGGCGGAAGGCATCATCAAGCACGTGGGCTTGCCGCTCTCGATCCACGTGTATCGGCTGCTTTGGCGTCACCTCATGATCCTCTTTCACAATGCCGCGGTGTTCGTCGTCGTGGCCGCGGTCTTTGCCGTCTGGCCGGGCTGGGTGGGCCTTCTCGCCCTGCCCGGCCTCCTGCTGCTCTGCCTGAACGGCATCTGGGCGGGCCTGCTGCTGGGCATCGTCTCGGCCCGCTTCCGAGACGTGCCGCCGATCGTGACGAGCGTTGTGCGGATCTGCTTCTTCGTGACCCCGATCATCTGGACGCCAGAGCTCTTGCCGGCGCGCACCCTGGTGCTGGACGCCAACCCCTTCTTCCACCTGGTGGAGGTCGTGCGGGCGCCGCTGCTGGGTCAGATGCCGGGGCTGGCTTCCTGGATCGCGGTGCTGGTCATGACGGCCGCAGGCTGGCTCGTGACCTTCGCGCTCTTCCGCCGTTACCGGCGGCGGATCGCCTACTGGGTCTGAGCGCCGTGGTCAGCCTCCGAATCGAAGCGGTCACAGTCGACTTTCCCGTCTACAGCGCCGGCGCGCGGTCTCTGAAGAAACGCTTGCTTCATCGCGGCACCGGCGGGCGCATCGTACATGGTGCCGCCAATCGGATGCGCGTGCGCGCTCTTGAGGATGTGAGTCTCGCCTTGAAGCGAGGCGATCGGATCGGTCTTGTCGGCTCCAACGGCGCGGGCAAGACGACGCTGCTACGCGTGCTCGCCGGCGCATACGAGCCTACGCAGGGTCGCATCGAGCGACGCGGACGGACTGCATCGCTGCTCAACGTCTCCCTCGGCATCGATTCCGAAGCGACAGGCTACGAGAACATCATGACCCGGGGGCTCCTCCTGGGCCTTCGGCCGGATCAAGTCCGCGTGCGCGTGGATGAGATCGCGGCATTTACCGAGCTCGGCGAGTATCTCGCGATGCCGGTGCACACCTATTCGGCGGGCATGCGGCTGCGGCTCGCCTTTGCGGTGTGCACCAGTTTCGATCCCGAAATCCTGCTGATGGACGAGTGGTTGGGCATCGGCGACCGCGCGTTCGTTGAAAAGGCGAAACACCGGCTCGAACGGTTCGTGGAACGTGCGGGCATATTGGTGCTCGCCTCGCAGAATACCTCCCTGCTCCAGCGGATCTGTTCCAGAGGCGTTTTGCTCGATCAGGGAAGGGTCACGTGTTTCGGGTCGATCGATGAAGTGCTGCACATGTATTGGGAGACTGCCTGATTGTAATGTTCTGAATTACCACTATTAATCGGCACATATGATGCAATATCCCCAGCTTAATATCTATTGACGATGCACTCCAATATCGTACACTATCCGCGCCATATAATGTTTCTACAGCCCTCGGAATAACATGCCGTGAGTCCCCCCAGAAACGTTGAACACACCCTGGATGAGACTGGCTCCAGGTCCGCACTTCTTGCATTCGAAACGCATCGATCCAGAGTCGGCGCCATTAGCGCTGCGGGGTCAGGAGGGCGGAACGAGGGACAGGTGACGTGCGATGGCCATGAGGAGACGGTCCATGCCCTTCGAGCGACAATCGAGTCTCACGAAGCCACCATCGAGGCTCGAGAGGCGACTATAAGAGCCCGTGATGCCACCATTCAGGACCTTCTGAGTTCCACCAGCTGGAAAGCCACTGCTCCGCTTCGCTCCGTGTCCCGAACCTTCAGATGGTATCGGCGCGTATTCCGCGGAGCCCCCAGACACCTATATCGGCAGGGCAAGGGGCGATTCTCGCGTGTCACAAGTTCCATGCGTTTCGCTCTCGCAGAATCACCCGCAAGAGTTCAGGCGAAGCGAAGCACCCGGCCGATTGAAATCTCGAACTCTGTTTCGGAGATTATTCGCGAAAGCAGAATACAACATGTCAAAGGAACATCCCTAAATACTCAACGACGATCTGACAGAGAAGCCCTCAAGATAACGGTCATTGCGTGGGACTTGGCACACAATCCCTTGGGACGCGCGTACCTGCTAGCCGATGTTTTGCGACACGAATACGACGTCGAGCTTATTGGGGCGACCTTCCCCGACTTCGGCAACGACATTTGGAAACCGCTACGCGGTTGTAGTCGCGTCAAGATCAAGCACGTACCGGGCGCCTATTTCCCAGAATATTTCAGGACCATCAAAGCGATGGTCGAACACATTGAGGGAGACGTCCTTTATGTGTCCAAGCCTAGGCTTCCCAGTTTGGAGTTGGCGATTCTAGCCAAGCTTGAGAGAAATAGGCCAATTATTCTTGACATAGACGACCATGAGCTCAGCTTCTTCGGTGCTCGGGAGCCCCTAAGTCTAGAGGAGTTGAGAGCCGAGCGAGGCATTCTGGATGTCGACGTGCCTTTTGGCGAGGCCTGGACCCGCCACTGTGAAACGCTGATTCCACACGTTGACCAAATCACCGTGTCAAATGAGACGCTCAAGGGAAGGTACGGCGGCATCGTTCTGCCCCATGTCCGAGACGAGTGCGAATTCGACCCGACCATATATCCTCGCGAGAAAATTCGGTGCGAGCTTGGCTTTGTACCGGAAGACAGAGTCATTCTGTTTGCGGGAACCCCACGCAAGCACAAAGGGCTCTTGCGGCTCATCGCCGCGCTGAGAGAGCTGGATCGACCGAAGTACAAGCTCCTGGTTGTCGGTTCACCGGCTGATGGCGCCGTGACCAGACTGCTGCGGCGTGTCGACCCGAGCCGCGCAACGCTGGTTCCGGACGTACCGTACTCGGATCTACCCGGCTATCTCTGCGCCGCCGACCTCGTTCCTCTGCTGCAAGACGAGGCTGAACCTACGTCGGCATTTCAAATGCCCGCCAAATTCACCGATGCACTCGCCATGGGCATCCCCATCGTCGCGAGCGATGTGCCGCCCTTGGTCGATGCCGCGAACGACGGCTTGGTGGAATTACTGGGAAACGCAACGCCGGCGCAAAAGATCGACGAAATCTTGTCCAACTACGCAGTTCATAAGAAGCGAGCGAATGAGAACCGTGAGAATTTTCTTGGCAAATTCAGCTACGCGAGCAATTTGCCTAAGATAAAGCAAGTGGTGGAACGGCATGCCGACCACCCTAAGCCTGTCCCGGATGCCTTCCATGATCTCGTCGAGTATCAGGAGAGTATATATTCCCAGACGGGAAGGACGTACAGAAACGCACCTAAAGTCATCTTACCCAGCAAAGTCACGAATACTCCTTCCGTTGCTACCGCAGCATTGACGCAGCGCAAGACTGAGAGGGCGCGACTGCGCGCGCAGCGATCGTACGTCGACGACAAATTGGATGTGGTCTTCTTTTGGAAGCAAAACGACAGCGGGATTTACGGCAGGCGTCAGGACATGTTCGTCAAGTACCTGGCGCGCGACCCAAGGGTCAGCCGCATCTTCCACTTCGACGCTCCGATGAATTTCTTTCGCTCCGCGGGCCTGGCAGCCAGAGCGGATTCGATGGGGCGGTGCAGCCATTCACGACTGGTAGGACGCCAGACGCTGAACAGGAGGCTCGGGCTCGCCAACAGGGGCAAGGTCAGATTCGACACCTTCATCCACGTCTCAAACCGTCGCGGTCCGAGGGTGTTCAAGCATATTTTTCCGAGGAAAGACGACTATCTCGAATTCCTAGACCGTGTCTCCAGGCGTCATAAGATCGGGCAACGGCGGACCATTCTCTGGGTGTGTCCCGTTAACTTTCATTTCTTGAGCATAGAGGATCGGTTGCAGGCAGACCTCGTGGTCGCCGATGTCATCGACGACGAGCGAAAATGGCCTGTGAGCGAAGCGTATAGAGATAAGCTGAGCCGCAACTATGAAGAGGTGTTGGGGCTTAGCGATCTCGTCATAACCAACTGTGAGAGTGTTTCCCAG
The DNA here is from genome assembly GCA_965220745.1 of Alphaproteobacteria bacterium. Lineage (GTDB taxonomy): Bacteria > Pseudomonadota > Alphaproteobacteria > UBA828 > UBA828 > WTGU01. The sequence continues at coordinate 82,599 of CBDCQT010000011.1, forward strand.
AGTATGAGCGCCCTATCCGACAGCATCCATCTGCTGCCGAATGCTGTGGAGCTCCTGGAAGAAGAGGCGAGACACTGGCCTAAGCCGCGCGAGCTCAAGCGTCTCTCGGGTCCGGTGATCGGATACGTCGGCAACTTGGATATCGCGCGCATCGACCTGGACCTGCTCAGGAACGTGGTGAGTGAACGCCCTAGTTGGAATTTCATTTTTATCGGCTCCATGCATAAGGGTGATGAGATCAGAGAGTTGGAAATATACGGCAATGTTCATTTCTTGGGGGTCCGGGTCTACGAGCAAGCGCTGCGCTATATTCGGCATTTCGATGTAGCCATTATACCGCATTTGGATAACGAACTGACGAGAAGTATGAATCCCATTAAGTTGTACGTTTATTTTTCTCTGCTGGTGCCTGTTGTGTCGACAGAGATACAGAATATCGGAGATTTCAACGAGTTCGTTCGCGTGGCTCGCTCGCCGCAAGAGTTCGTGCGCACAATCGACGAATGTCTCTACAAGGACCCTCTCGCGACCGATCTGCCGCGTCTTCGAGAGCTACTGAAGGAGAATTCATGGCCTGAGCGTGTAAAGTACGTGCTTGAGTTGATCGAGCAGGAATTCGCAGTGTGCTAGAAGTTTGGAGTGCATAGCAGTGAACATCGCCAATGTATCGTTGTCTGAAGTAAAGATCATGAGCCTAAAGAAGAGCGAAGATAGTCGAGGTTTTCTGTCGGAGGTATATACCAGAAGAACGTTTGAAGCAGAAGGGGACGAAATCGAGTTCGTGCAAGACAACCATTCGTTTTCCGCCAAGAAGGGAACGGTGCGAGGATTGCACTTTCAGACGCCACCGGTTGCTCAGCATAAGCTAGTCCGTGTTGTGCGGGGATCGGTGTTCGATGTCGTGGTTGATTTGCGACGGTCGTCATTCAGCTATGGCCGGCATGTGAGTGTTGTTCTTTCGGCTGCAGCATGGAACCAAGTTTTTATTCCCATCGGCTTTGCCCACGGGTTCATGACGTTGGAAGAGGACACCGAGGTTGTCTACAAGGTAAGCGATTACTATTCGCCGGATCACGACAAGGGCCTTCTGTGGAACGATCCGGCCCTGGGTATTCAATGGCCAGTTCCCGCGAAGGAAGCCTTGCTCTCCGAAAGGGACCAGGCACACCCAAGACTAGCAGAACTGGAGAGCCCGTTCGCATAGCGCGAATGGACGCTAACCAAGTGCGGCGGAATTGGAGGAAGCGTGGAACGAATACTGGTCACCGGCGGGGCGGGATTCATCGGCTCCTGCATGGTGCGGCGGTTGGTGGAAGCCGGCAAGGAGGTCGTGACACTGGACCTGCTGACCTATGCGGGTCACGCCGAGACCATCGGTGCGCCGCTGGATGCGCCGAACCACCGCTTGGAACACGCCGATATCCGCGACCGGCGCGCGGTACGTCGGATCTTTGCCGTGGCGCGGCCGCATGCGGTGATCCATCTCGCCGCTGAATCCCATGTCGACCGCTCGATCGACAGTCCCATGGACTTCGTCACCACCAACGTGCTGGGGACGGTGACACTGCTTGAGGCCGCGACCGATTACTGGAGCGGTCTGGACGGCGCGGCGCGACAACGCTTCCGCTTTCTGCACGTGTCGACCGATGAGGTCTACGGCTCGCTGGGCGCCGAGGGCGCGTTCACCGAGACGACGCCGTACCTGCCGAACTCGCCCTACGCGGCGAGCAAGGCGGCCTCCGACCACTTCGCGAGAGCATGGCACCGGACCTTCGGCCTGCCGGTGTTGATCAGTCACTGCTCCAACAATTACGGCCCCTATCAGTTGCCGGAGAAGTTAGTCCCCGTCGTCATCCTCGCCGCTCTGGAGGGAAGACCGATCCCCATCTACGGCGACGGTGCGAACGTTCGCGACTGGCTCTTCGTCGAAGACCATGCGCGCGCCCTGGAGCGGATTTTGGAGAATGGAACGCCCGGCGATCTCTACAACATCGGCGCGGATGCGGAGATGTCCAACTTGGATATCGTGCGGGCGATCTGTGCTCGGTTGGACGCGCAGATGCCCAAGAGTCCCCATCGTTCTCACGCCGATCTCATCGAATTCGTCGCGGATCGCCCAGGACACGACCGCCGCTACGCCATCGATTCCAGTCGCGTTCGCCGGGAATTGGGATGGCAGCCCACCGTCGATCTGCACGAAGGCTTGGATCTCACCGTGCGCTGGTATGTGGAAAACCGCTGGTGGTGGCAAGGGATCCGCGACGGGGGCTTCGAAGACTGCCGTCGTCAGGGATTGCGGTTCGGGTGACCTGAAACGATGCGTTCGAGAGTGCTGCTGCTCGGGCCCTATGGTCAGCTCGGGCACGACGTTCGTCACGTGCACGCGCAACTGGGGAGCCCTTCGACCTGGTTCCTATCCCGCGCGAGACGCTGGATCTGGCCGCAGCGGGGTCGATCGATCGTCTCCTCGGCAGTCTGCGCTTCGACGCTCTGGTCAATTGTGCGGCGTACACCCCGGTGGACCTGGCCGAGGTCGACGCCACTGGCGCGTTCGCGATCAATACGCACGCGGTGCAAGCGTTGGCGCGGGTCTGCGCGGCCAAGCGAGCGCGGCTTCTGCATATCAGCTCCGATTACGTGTTCGGTGGCGACGCGGCGTGGCAGCGCCCGCTCCGGGAGGACGATCCCGCCGCGCCGGTCAACGTCTACGGCGCCTCCAAGGCAATGGGGGAGAGGCGCGCGCGCCTCGAAGCCGACAATGTCGTCATCCTGCGCACTGCTTCCCTGTTCGGGGTGGCCGGAGCGGGAGGCAAGGGTGACAACGTCGTGGAGACCATGATTCGTACCGCCCAAGAGAAGGAAACTCTCCGCGTCGTTGACGACCAGAGGATGTCCCCGACCGCGACTGAAGACGTCGCCCGCGTCGCGGTGCGGATGTTGAAGGACGGTTGCGCGCCCGGAACCTATCACGTCGTCAACGCCGGTTCGGCGACCTGGTACGAGTTCGCTCGCGAGATCGTCCGCCGTGCGGGTGTGGCAGTGGATGTCACGCCCTGCACCTCCGAGGAATACCCGGTGCGTGCGCTTCGTCCGCGCTACAGCGTGCTCGACGGCGCCAAGGTCTCGGCCGCGTTCGGCGCCATGCCGGCCTGGCAGGAGGCGTTGGAACGCTACCTACGCACGACGCAGCGGTTGGTGCGGTAGGCGCGCGGGGCCGAGATAGGAACCGCCGTGGGATGCGAGAAACCGAAATCGTGGCGATAGGAAACAGGATGAAAGGCATCGTCCTCGCCGGGGGCGACGGCACGCGGCTCTTCCCGATCACCAGTGTGATCAGCAAGCAGCTCCTGCCCGTCTATGACAAGCCGATGATCTACTACCCCCTCAGCGTCCTGATGCTGGCCGGAATCCGAGACATCCTGGTGATCACGACGCCGCAGCAAAGCCGGAACTTCCGCGATCTTCTGGACGACGGCAGTCGGTGGGGCGTTGCGCTGCGTCATGCCGTGCAGCCGAGCCCCGACGGGCTCGCTCAAGCCTTCCTCATCGGCAAGGCGTTCATCGGGGCCGATACCTGCGCCCTCGCGCTTGGCGACAACATCTTCTACGGCCACGGATTGGAGAGGATGCTCCGCCGCGCCGCCTACCGGCAAAACGGCGCTACGGTTTTCGCGTACCCGGTTCACGATCCGGAGCGTTACGGCGTCGTCGCCTTCGACGCGAGCGGCCGCGCGACCGCCATCGACGAGAAGCCCGAGCGCCCGCTCTCCCATTGGGCAGTGACAGGGCTGTACTTTTACGACAACGACGTCATCCGCATCGCCGAAGAGATCGAACCGAGCGCCCGCGGCGAGCTGGAGATCACCGACGTCAACCGGCGCTATCTCGATCGCGGCGACTTGCGGGTCGAGCAGTTGGGCCAGGGGTTCACCTGGTTCGACACCGGGACGCACGACAGCCTGGTGGAGGCGTCGAGCTTCGTCCACACCATCGGGAAGCGCCAGAACCAGAGCATCGGCGTTCCGGAGGAGATCGCGTACCTGAACGGCTGGATCGACCACACGGAGCTCGCCGCGCTCGGCCATCGTCTGCGCCGGAGCAGCTACGGCCAACACCTGTTGCGGCTTGCGGGCGAGCTCGACGGGAGCGATGCCGCTGTCCCAGAGCCGTACTCCAACGCTCGATGACGGACCGGAGCCGAACTCCGCAAGGGGCTGCCGCTCTCGGTCATGACGATCCGCCCGGCGAGGTCAGCGTCATCATGGTCTCATACAGGACCGGGCCCGTGCTCGCGCCTGCCGTCGATGCGGTGCTTGCGCCCGATCAAGAGGGCGTCGGCGAACTCATCCTCGTCAACAACGGCAATTCGCCGGGGGTGACGACGGCTCTCGCCCGCCGGATGGCGACGGAGCCGCGCCTTCGCCTCATCAGCGGTCATGGCAACGTGGGCTACGCGCGCGGCTGCAACCTCGGCGCGCGAGAGGCGCGGGGACGCCACCTGCTGCTACTGAACCCAGACTGCTGCCTCCGGCCCGGCGCGGTTCCGGCGCTGCTGACGGAAGCTGCCTCGCTCGGCGAAGAGTGGATGCTGGGCTGGCGTGTGCGCAATCCCGACGGCACCGACCAGCGCGGGTCGCGGCGGGCGTTGCTCACCCCGCTCACCGCGCTGGTCGAAGCGTTCCGGCTCGACAGGCTCTCTCCCACGCTGTTTCAGCGACATCGGCTTAGCCAACACGAAACCGCGCTTCCCGAGGGTACGGCCCGCGTGCCTGCCATCAGCGGCGCCTGCATGATGCTGCCGGGCACCACCTATCGCGCTGCCGGCGGCCTGGACGAGGGCTACTTTCTGCACGTCGAAGATCTCGACCTCTGCCTGCGCCTGCACCGGGCCGGGATCCCTATCTACTTCGCACCCCACGTGGAGGCGGTCCATCACGCGAGCACCAGCCGCGCGCACCCGCTTCTGATCGAGTGGTACAAGACCCGCGGCTTTCTCCGCTACTTCGGGCTGCACTACGGCAGGCTCCGTTGGCTACCCGTGCTGGCGCCGCTGGCGGCCGCGATCTTCGGCCGTTTGGGTCTCCGGGCCATGTTGACGCTTTGCCGTCCTGCCGGGCGGCGCGCTGAAAGTCGTCGTCCGCCTCGCTTATTCCGCCAAGCGCCCCGGACCGGGGTCTGAAGGGCCGCGGTCGTGGTAAGAACTCCGGGCTAAGGGATTGACTGATCGATCGGTGCCCGGAAGCGCGGGGGAGTGCGATGAACGACCGGATCGTCCTGATTACCAACGTGGAGCATTTCGTGGGCCGGCCGGTCGCCGCCGAGCTCGCCGCCCTAGGGGCGACGGTGGTCTGCCACGACCAGAGCTTCGCGGATGCTGCCGCAGCGGATGAATTCGAGGCGGCCAATCCCGCGCTTGCCGTCGTCCGGGCGCAAGCGCCGGCGGAGATCGTTGCGGCCGCGACCGAGGCCTGCGGGCGGATCGACGTGGTCGTCTGCAACGACGCCGGCGCGGCGGTCCGCGCGCCCATCGAGCAGGCACGCCCTGACGACTTGCGATCCGCGCTCGAGGAGATGGTGGTCTTTCCCTTCGAGATGGCGAGCGCCGTCGTGCCGCAGATGAAGGCGCGCAAGCGGGGCAAGATCCTGTTCATCACCTCGGCGACGCCGCTCAGGGGGCTGCCGAACTACTCGATGTACGTGACCGCGCGCGGTGCCACCAACGCGCTCACCGTATCGCTCGCGCAGGAACTCGGCCGCGACAACATCCAGGTCAACGCGATCGCGCCCAACTACGTCGAGAGCCCGACCTACTTCCCGCCCGAGCTGGTCGAGGATCCCGAAACCTTGACCAAAATGACCCGAAACATCCCCCTGAAACGCCTCGGAAAGCCCGAGGAAGTCGCGGCTCTGGTGGCCTTCTACGCCTCGGACAAGAGCGACTTCATCACGGGCCACGTCATGCCCTTCGCCGGCGGCTGGGCTTGAGGTTTCCGCGTGCCCTCGGCGGCGAACGGGCGTTGACCGCCTCGGCCCATGCTATGTTGAAGACGCACCGGACGAGGAGGAGGCGCGTTTCGAGATTCGCGATCCCCTAACGCCTCGTTGGCCGCCCTCGTTGGATGCAGCCCAGGAGCCGGCACAATCCAATGTCAGCGGCGGGCCACCGAACGGGCGCAAGCCACGAGCGAGGGCATGCACCATGAGCGACTACACCGTGAAGACGTTGCCCGATGTCGCGCTGACCGATCACTTGCGCTCGGTTCTCGACCGGCTCGACGCGTCGACCGCCGACATCGAAACCTGCATCACACTGCCGAGAGAGGTCTACACCTCGGAGGCCTGGTTCGAATTCGAAAGGCGCGCCGTGTGGGATCCCGAGTGGGTGTGTCTGGGCCACATCGGACAAATACCGGAGGTTGGCGATTACTTCTCAATCACCATCAACGACGACCCCTTGCTAGTGTTGCGGGACGAGACGGGCGAGGTCCGCGTCATGACGGCGGTGTGCCAGCACCGCGGCCACATCCTCGGCGAGCACGCCGGAAACGCGAAGGTATTCACCTGTCCCCATCACGGCTGGTCCTACGATCTCAGCGGCGCTCTGATCAGTGCACCAATGATGGACGCGCACGCCTCGCTGGATGAACTGCGCCGGACCAGCTGCCTGCCGACACTGCGCTCGGACATCTGGAACGGTTTCGTCTTCATCAACATGGACGGCAATGCGCCGCCATTGAATTCGCGGCTCAGGCGGCTGTCGGAGGAGATCGCCAACCACCATCTTGGCGATATGGGAGCCACACCGACGTGCGACTTCTCCGGCTATCCGTGGAACTGGAAGTCCATGCAGGAGAATGCGGTCGAACCGCATCACACGTGGTTCGTGCACAAGGGGCCGCACGACTTCGCGCCGTCACGGCTGGCAACGTTCGTCGAATGGGACGACGACGATGACGGGGCGGTCTATCACCCCACGGGATTTCTTTATAGGGACGGCGGCTTCACCGCCGGGTTTCAATCTCTGTTTCCGATCATCGAAACGCTGACCGACAACGAGCGTCAGCGGGTGATGTTCGCGAGCATCATGCCCAACCTCTTCATCGGCACGGTGCCCGACGGCTGCCTCTACTACATGATCTTGCCTGACGGGGCCAACAGCCTGACCCTGCGGGTGGGATACCTGTTTCCGCATTCGACCCTGGCCTTGGACAACTTCGACGTGACCTTCAAGGCCGTCGTCGACGGCATCGTCATCTATAACGACCAGGATACCGAGGCCAACACCGCGGTTCACAAGGGTTTGCGGTCGCGTTTCGCCAATCGCGGGCGCTATGCGCCATTGGAAGGGACCCTGCCGCAGATCAACCGCTGGCTGGTCAAGCGCTACAAGGCATATGCGGCGCGACTGGACGCGGGATCGGCCTGACGCAGTCCCCCTACGCCTGAATATCCTTGGCGCGGTTTTCCAGTGCCGCGATGGCGTCGGCGGCGGTCACGGCCCGGCCGGCGTTGGTCAGCGCCCGCATGAGCGTGAGCGCCGCGTCATGGCCCTGTGCGCTGGTGCCGGCCACGCAGTCCTCCAGCACGTACACCCTGTAATCGCGCTGATAGGCGTCGCCCGTCGTCCACAGCACGCAGACATCGCTGCAGACGCCGGCGATCAGGAGCGTGTCGATACCCAGGCGACGCAGGTTCATGTCGAGCTCGGTGCCGACAAAGATGCTGAAGCGCCGCTTGAGGACGCGGATGTCGCCAGGCTCGGGCGCCAGTTCGTCGACGATCTCGAAGCCCTTCGTGCCTTCGATGCAAGGCGGTTCGGGCGCCTCTCCCGGCGCGGCGCGGGGATGCTTGCCTGTGACCCAGCCGCTCCGCCCGTCCCAGAGGAGGCGCCCGCCGTCGAGCCCGTCGGCGCGGTGCACTTCCTGGCTGAACACGACTGGCACCTGCGCGTGCCGGGCCGCGGCGATCACCCGGCCGATCCGGGTCACCATGCGCTCCGCCCCGATGGCATAGGAGCCGACATCGTCGTCGACGAAGTCGTTCTGCATATCGACCACGGCGAGCGCTGGTTGTCCGATCTCCAGTCCGTCCATTCGTGCGTCCTCCGATCCTTTCAGCCCCGTTGGTCCGGCGGGGCAGCGCTTGTCTATTGTAGCTCACAAGTAATTTGTGCCTTCGTTGCGGGCCACCGCACCGGCCGGTAGAGTGCCGTTTCAGCCGCAAGACGCGATCAGAAGCAGTTGGCGTAACGTCCGTCACTTATTGGAGGCGGATGTTCGCAAACAAACACTCTTGCGGAATTGGGGTTCGGCTTTCGCGACGATGGGAGGCGGAGCAATGGCCATCGGCAACTCTGTCAAGGAGACCGAGCGCTATCTCAATGTGATCGAGCGCTTCAATCCGGAAATCAATGCGGTCCTCACCAAGACCCCGGAAATGGCGCTCGAAATGGCCCACAAGGCCGACAAGGCGGCCGATGAAGGCGAGTGGCTCGGGCTCCTGCACGGCGTGCCGATGCTGGTCAAAGACTGCCTCAACGTCGCTGGCACCCGGACCACGTTCGGCTCCGGAATGTATCGGGACAACATCGCCAACTCGGATTCCGAAGTCGTCCGACGGATCCGGAATTCGGGCCCGGTGTTTCTCGGCAAGACCAATCTGCCCGAGTTCTGCTACGGCGCGACGACCCACAACGTTCACTACGGCAACTGCCTGAATCCCTGGGATACGACGCGGATACCCGGCGGTTCGAGCGGAGGCACCGCGGCGGCACTGGCATCTGGCATGTGCCGCATTGCGTTCGGATCCGACACCGGCGGCTCGGTCCGGGGGCCGTCCGCCCTCTGCGGCATCTCGGGCATTCGTCCGACCGTCGGCCGCATCCCCAACACCAACGCTCTGGCGCTCACGATCCACGCCGACACGATCGGCATGATGGCGCGGACCGTGCCGGACGTCGCGCGAGGCTTTGCCACGATCGCCGGTCACGACCCAGAAGACTCACTGAGCGAAGACGTGCCCCTCGAAAACTTTTTGCCGACGCTGCGGGACGGCATTGAGAACACCAGGGTCGGGATCCCCACCTCCTTCTACTTCGAGAATTGCCAACCGGACGTCGTTGCGCGCGTCATGGAGGCCTCGAAAGTCATCGAAGCCTGCGGAGCCAAGCTGGTGGATATCGACATCGAGGGCGCCGAAGAGGCGCGGGTCGCCGCGGGCCCCACCATATTGGCGATCGACATGGCGGACATGCACCGCGACGGCCTGAAGAACTACCCGGAGGAATACGGCGATGAGGTCTTGAGGCGCCTGCGCGCCGGCGAGCCGTTCAAGGGAACAGATTACGCAAACGCGCTGAGAATTCTGATCCGGTGGAAGCATCAGTTCAAACGCATCTTCCAAGAGGTTGACATGCTGCTGACGCCGACGACGCCGATCGTTGCGCCGAAGTGGACGGACGCGGAGGACCTGCAGAAATCGACCCACTCCATTCTGCGCAACTGTTTTGGCTTCAGTTACGCGGGCGTGCCCTGCCTCAGCGTTCCCGTCGGTCTCGATTCTCAAGGCATGCCGGTCGGCATGCAGCTAGCGGCGAAATGGTTCCAGGAGCCGCTGCTGTTCCGCGCTGGCGCCGCTTACCAGGAGCGCACCGAGTTTCACAAATTGAGGCCTAAGCTTTCGGCCTAGAGCGCGTCCGTTGCAGATGGACGCGGGCTAAAGCCCCGCTTCCCCACCCACCGTCTTGTTCGATCCAAACGGCACGCGCCTGCGAAAGTCCGCAGCCATCTCCGCGTGAGTGACCATCCTGGCACCCTGATGCCTCAGAATATGGTCGACGAGGCGCTCCAGCGCCAACATGACGTGGGGCTTCGACGCGGCGTCGGGATGCATCCCTAATGGGTACACGGCGTAGTCGTGATTGCGGTAAATCCAGTCGAAGAAGTCGATCCAGATTTGGCCGATCTGTTGACCCGTGACCCAACCGTGGCTGTTGGGCGCGGTCTTCACGAACATTGTGGGCGGGGCATCGTCCAGGTGCCAGCTGAGGGGAATTTCGACGATGTCGACTTCCTTCCCCGGCACCCACGGCTTCATCCAGTCCGCGGCATCTCTCGTATAGTCGATCTTCGTCCAGCTATCTCCCGTCCTCAAGTAGTACGGAAAGCAGTCCTCCTCCATCATGCTGTACTCGTGTGAAAAGCCGCGCTCGAGCAGCAAATCCACGGTGATGGAGGAGAATTCGGCCCACGGTGTCGCATAGCCTCTTGGCCTTTGGCCGGTCAACGCCTGGCAGAGCTCGATACTCTTGTCGAGAACATCCCTCTCCTGCTGGGCACTCATCGCGATCGGGTTCTCGTGGGAATAGCCGTGGACGCCGATTTCGTGGCCGTCCTTCGCGATCATTTCGGCCGCTTTGGGGAAGCTCTCCATTGAGTGCCCGGTAATGTGCCAGGTCGTCGTGATGTCGTAGCGGCGGAAGAATTCCAGCAGGCGGGGGACGCCGCGCTTCGCCGCGAAGACGCCGCGAGAAATATCGCAGGGTGAATCGGCGCCGCCGAACGAGCCGAGCCAGAGGGACACGGCGTCGAAGTGCGGATTGAAGCAAACCTGGATGTCCTTTTCTGCCATCTTGCTGTCCTCCCGAAGCACCCCACGGATTGAACCGGCCGGCCAGCGCCACGCGGATCACGATTCTGGTGAGCACTCCATGCTACAGCCCGGCTTCCCCGCCGACCGTGTTGCTTGATCCGAACGGCACGCGCTTGCGAAAGTCCGCAGCCATCTCCGCGTGGGTGACCATCCTGACGCCCTGATGTCTCAGGATGTGGTCGACCAGCCGCTCCATCGCCAACATGACGTGAGGCTTGGCCGCGGCGTCGGGATGGAGCGCCAGGGGATAAATCGCGTAGTCGTGGTTGCGGTAAATCCAGTCGAAGTAGTCGAGCCAGATCTGGCCGATCTCCTGCCCCGTGATCCAGCCGTGGCTGTTGGGCGCGGTCTTCACGAACATCGTGGGCGGTGCATCGTCCAGATGCCAACTGAGGGGAATTTCGACAATGTCGACTTCCTTCCCCGGCACCCAGGGCTTCATCCAGTCCGCGGCATCTCTCGTATAGTCGATCTTGGTCCAGCTATCTCCGGTCCGCAGGTAATACGGAAAACAGTCTTCCTCCATCATGCTGAACTCGTGTGAAAAGCCGCATTCCAGCAGCAAGTCCACGGTGATGGGGGTGAATTCCGCCCACGGTGTCGCATAGCCCCTTGGCCTTTCGCCGGTCAACGCCTGGCAAAGCTCGATGCTCTTTTCGAGAACGTCCCTCTCCTGCTGGGGGCTCATGGCGAGCGGGTTTTCATGGGAGTAGCCGTGCACGCCGATCTCGTGGCCGTCCTTCGCGATCATCTCGGCTGCTTTCGGGAAGCTCTCGATCGAGTGCCCGGTGATGTGCCAAGTCGTCGTGATGCCGTAGCGCCGGAAGAAGTCCAGCAGACGGGGGACACCGCGCTTCGCCGCAAAGACGCCGCGCGAAATGTCGCAGGGCGAATCAGCGCCGCCGAACGAGCCAAGCCAAAGGGATACGGCGTCGAAGTGGGGGTTGAAGCAAACCTGGATGTCTTTTTCTGCCATCTTTCAGTTCTCCTTTGGCGATCATTCGCCGGCCGCTGTCTGCCCGTCGTCGCCGGCGCGCCGGGTACGCCAGATGCGTCGGCGCACGTTGAGTCCGCCGGTTCTGCTCAGCTGGGCGAGCGACACGGCAATGATGAGTGCGCCGCCGTAAAAGAAGCTCTGCACAAACGTGGGCAGTCCGAGGATGGCGAGCCCCGTTATGCCGGTGACGAGAAAGTACACGGAGAGGAAGGCGCCCCACGGATTGAACTGACCGGGCATGATCGTGGTGGAGCCGAGAAAGGCCGCCGCAAAGGCCGGCAGCAGCATCGTGAGCGCCGACGTGGGATCGACGCCCCCGGCCGCGCCCGCGTACATGATGCCCGCAACGGCGGCCAACACGCTGCAAGACACGAACGACAGCGTCCGAACCCGCCCGACCGCAATGCCATTGAGTTTGGAGACTTCTCTCGATTTACCCACAAACAAATGCTGGCGCCCAATGGGCGTAAATTCGAAGACGAGCCAGACAACCAAACAAATTCCGACCGCAATGTAGAAGCTGAACGGAAGGCCGCCGATGTCGCGATTTGTTATCAGGACCACCAGCCAGTCGGACAAACCGGTATAGGAGTTCGAATTACTGATCCATAAGACAATGCCGGCTAATATGGTCCCCATGCCCAGCGTCATGATGAAGCTGTCGATGCCGACGAGGATGCAGAAGAAAGCGTTGACCAGTCCCACCGTGATTGCCATGCCAATGGCAATCCCGATCGCCGGCCCGATATCCATGCCGTACCTGATGTTAAGAACACCGACGATATTGCTCGACAGTGTCATCACGGCGGCCACCGACAGGTCATAGTCGCCGCCCCTGAGCGTGACCACCGTCGCGATGGTGAGCACAACAATCGGCGCCGCAGAAGCCAGAATCGAGGTCATCGTTCTCGGAACGAGGAACGCGTTGGGGGCCATCGCACCGAAAAATATGATGATCGCGATGAAGCACAGCGGCACGGAGAGCCGCCGCAGGAGTTGACCGTAATCGAGACGCGTCAGCTCCACAGTCGCACCATCGGACGCAGGGTGGCTTGGCCTGCCACGCTCAAACCCTCGCTTCGACCGGCCGGTTCATCGAGGCCAGGCGCGAGCCCCATTCATAGCAGGCCTCGCCGATGGAGCGCTTGTTGACTTCTGCTCCGCTCAGCTCGGCCTGTATGAAGCCTCCACCGAAGACGAGTACCCGGTCGCAGATTTCGGCCAACTGTTCCCAATCCGAGCTCGCAATGAGGACGGTGCCGCCTGCCCTCGCGAACTGGTCGAGCAGTTCCAGAATGTCCTCGTGGGCCGCGATGTCGACCGCCTGCGTCGGCTCATCGAGCAGGAGCACGCGCTTCCCCGCCGCGAGCCACTTTGCGACCAGCACCTTCTGGCGGTTGCCGCCGCTCAGCGTCTTGAGCAAGGCGTTCATAGCCGGCGTGATGATGCCGTACCGAGCAACCGTGTCCCGGGCCGCCGCGCCGAGCTTCGGCCGCGAGACCCACGGATTGAGGCCTGCGCGCGGCTTGAGAAGCTGGACCGTGAGATTGTCCGTTACCGAGAGCTCGAGCGCCACGCCGGCCTTGTCTCGCTCGAGGGGCACCAGGCCCACCCCCATCCTGACCGCGTTCTCGGGGCTATGGCGCTTGAGATTGGCACTTTCGCCTTCGACGCTGATCTCGCCGGATGCGTTCTCCTTGAGCCCGAAGAGCGCTTGATTGACATCGGCGTAGCCAGAGCCGACGAGCCCGGCGAAGCCCACGATTTCGCCCGCCCTCGCCTCGAACGAAACGCCATCGAGCCCGGACGCGCTCAGATCGGTCGCGCTCAGGCGAGGCTCCCCGGCCGAACGTGCTTCTCTCGGTCCGGCCTTGTCGAGACTGTGCCCTACGATCATCCGTACGATCTCGGAGGGCTCCGTCGACGCCGTCTCGACCCTCCCGGCCACTTCGCCGTCGCGCAGGACCGTCGCGACGGTCGTGACCTCCATGATCTCGTCCAGGTCGTGGGAGACGAGCATCAGCGCGTGGCCGGCCTCGGCAAGCGAGGCGAAGGTGCGGTAGAGATCGCGCTTCTCGTCCAGACTCATGGCCGCGGTCGGCTCATCGAGAATGAGCACGCGGCGGCCATCGGAATCGACGCGGCGGCCACCGGAGTCGGAACCGGATACCTCCCTGATCGCCCTGGCAATGGCGACCAACGCACGGTCTCCCAAACTGAGGGTCGAGACCGGATCTTCCGGTCGGCTGTTGATCGAATAGCGCTCCAGGACTTCTCTGGTCGCGCGAGCCATCTGCTTCCGCGACTGCTTCCGCCTTCCCGAAGCGATCTCGGAGACGAAGAGGTTCTCCAGAATCGATATTTCGGGGATGAGGGCCTTGTCCTGATGAACGAAGCTCAGACCAAGGCCACGCGCTTCCCCCGGCTTGAGCGGGAAGGAGAGCGGCGAACCCCACAGCGTTGCGGCCGCACCGGAGTCCGGCTCGTGGTAGCCCGACAGTATCTTGATGAGAGTGGACTTGCCCGACCCGTTCGCGCCGAGCAAGCCGTGAATTTGGCCGGGGATGAGGTCTAAACCAACGTCCTTCAGAACCGTGTTGTTCCCAAAGGTCTTGGATAGACTCTCAATCCCCAGCGCGACTTCAGAAGCCGACGTCACGACCGATGTTCGCGGTCGAGCGGCCCACTAAAGCCCGAGGCCTATTCCTCGAGTCCCCAAAGCTTGAAGAATCCTTGCCTGACCTTGTCGCCATAGCCGACCGAGTAGGCTGCAGGGGTGCCGGCTTCGGCCACGTTCGACGAATCCCAGATACGCATCGGTATCTTCCGATCGACCGGGGGATTCTCTTCGCCGAGCAGGAGCCGAGCGGCCAGGTCAAGGAGCGACAGCCCGATGTGTTCGTTGCTCTCGCCCACATCCATCAGCACGTAGTCGCCCTTGGCAATTTCATCGAGGACCGATGGCGTGCCCGCATAGGTGACGACGTGAACCGTGCCGGGATCCGCCAGTTGCCTGAGCACCGGCACGATGTAAGGCGTTTCCGGGTCATAGAGCGGCAGGATGTAGTTGAGCTCCGGATCGGCCAGCATCGCGCCCCGCACCGCGGCGGGCACCGTGGTGGCCCATTGCGCTACGGTCGCGTTCGCAATCGAAACTTCACAATTCGGACAGTACTTTTCCAGCCCGTCCACGATTGCCTTAGTCTGAACCGGCGAACCCGTGATTTCATCCGACTTGATGATCAGCACATGCGCGTTGCCCTCGGAGTGCAACGCGGTGTACGCCGCTTGCAGGAGGCCGCAAATCTCGTAAGGCGCCCCCACCGTCGCCTCGACATTGGCCGAGATACCCTGCGTGAGCCCGGACGCATGGGAATCCATCACCTTGATACCGGCGGCCTTGGCTTCCGCGAGTTGCGGACCCAGGAGCCGCGGATCCGAGCCTCCTGTCAGGTCGATGACCGCAGCGCCATCGGTGATGGCTTGCGCAATCCCCCGCTGATGTTCGGCCAGCGATCCCTGATTCTGCCAGTCCTTGAACTGGAAGCCGATGATCGGCTCCAGCTTGCGAATGCTGGAGTAGATACCCTCGGTAAACGGATTGGCACTGGTCACCGAGATGCCATAGATCAACTTGCCGCCGAGCGCCGCCTTGATGTCGATCGGGTCTCCCGGTGCCACGAAGTCCGGCTCGCCCCGGTAACTGGCGATCAACTCTTCGAGTTCGGCTCTGAGTTCCGGCGTCAGGCTGGATTCTTCCGCCGTGCCATTCGACGAAAACCCAACCAACGCCACGGATGCCGCGAGCAGACCGACGGCGGCTATCCTCTTTGGTTTAAGAAAGTTCATTGTTAGCCTCCCCATGAATTTCTAGTTAGTTTTTTGCGGCAATGAGAATTAGTTCCCACGCCTTTGCCGCGACCCGAGCCTACAATTCCCACGGGATGACAAGTTGCCATTCTCAAGCGCGCATCGCATTCGATGCAGATCAGCGGCACACTACTAGGCTTAGCAGATGGGGTGGAGGCCCACAAGACGAAAGGCTGGGGGACGCCGGGGAGCGAACAGGCGATGAGCCCTCATGGCAAATCGCAAATGGGCGCATCAGTGAGGCAAGGCTTACTCCTCCGGCCGTACCGAGAGCTTTCCAACCCTGGGACAGCGCGCCCGCTGCCGCAGCCGATCTTGGCGTCAGACCTCCGTCCGCACGGCGTCCGCCGCGAGCGGCGCGAGACGCGCCGGACTGAAAGGCGCGAGGTCCACGCGGCTGCTTGCTCCATCGGCGATCAGCTCAGCCACCGCCTCGCCGGTGGCCGGGGCGTTCAGCATCCCCCACACGCTGTGCGCGGTCGCCACATAAGCGCCCTCAATACCGGGGACGGCGCCGATGAGCGGCAAGCCGTCCTCGACGACGGGGCGATAGCAGGCCTGCTCCGCCAGCACCTCCGCATCGCCTAGCGCGGGCGCAACCTGCGTCGTCATGGCGCGGAGACGGGCCGCACCGCCTTCCTCCGGCGCCACGGCGGCGGGGTCCACCGGCAACGGCGCCTCGCTGGAGAGGCCGCAGACATAGGTCGTGCCGTCGGGCCGGGGATAGACCTCCGGCGAGGCGAAATCGCCCGTGGCCGTCTCGAGCTCCACGAAGAGCGCGTGGGGCACCGGCTCGGGCGTGTAACGGAAGATCACGCTGTGACCCTTCAGGCCGTAGACCGCCGGCAGCGGCAACCAGCGGCTCGCCAGCACCGACCACGGGCCCATGGCGATGACGACCGCATCGCCCGCGACCTCCTGTCCATCCACCACGACACCGCGCACGCCGCCGCCCTCGCCGAACACGAGGCCACTGACCGAGCCCATGAGCAGGCGCGCGCCCGCTCCAATCGCCGCGCGCATCATGGCCTTGGTGAAGTCCGCCGGGTTGACCTGGGCCGTGGTTTCGCTGGTGCCGAGCCGGCGGTGGACGGCCGAATCCTGCGCCAGCCAGCCGGGCCCGTCGAGCCGCCGGAAGGAGGCAACGTCCCGGCGCGCGCTGGCAACCACTCCGAGCGTGTCGAGCCTGCGGTAGCCCCACTCGTCGTCGATCGTCTCGGCAAGCTCGGCGTGCAAGGCGAAGCTGCGCCGCGCCAGAGGCCCGACCGGCGAGCCGTCGCACCAGTCGAGCGCCAGAAACCCGCCCGACTTGCCCGAGGCCGCGTTGGCGATGCCGGTGCGCTCGATCACTACGGCTTCGATGCCGCGCTGGCCGAGGAAATAGGCGATCGACGTGCCGATCACGCCGCCGCCGCAAATCAACACGCGCATCAGCACCCCGCGACGGCCGGCCATCGCCACCAACTAGACATTACGACTTCCTCATTGGGCCCGAAGCATCGAACCCTGCGCCGGCCCTGCTGCGGTTGCAACAGCCAACTCGTCCGCTACAGTCGGCGCCCTTTTGATCCACAGATGGACGGACACTCATGCTCAACCGCGAGGAACTGATCGCCCTCGTCGAGGACGCCTACTTCTCCAACGTCGACAACAAGAAACTGGAGCCTGCGGTTGCGTGCTTCGCGGAAGATGCCGAGCTCCGCATCCAGTCGGCGCACGTGAGCCATGTCGGGCACGATCAGATCAGGCGCATGTTCAGCGACTTCATGGCCGCGACCAAGATCATCTACCACGGCGACTTCAGCCATGTCGTTGACGTGGAGAACCAGTGGATTGCCTCGCAGTTCGTCGCCCGCAACGACTACGACGACGGCTGCCACGTGGAGATGCGCAACTGCAACTTCTTCCAGATCGAAGACGACCGCTTCAAGCGCGTGACCATCTACATGACCGACGAGAACCCGCTGGTCTGATCGCGCTTCAGTCCCCCTTCCTTGCGACGTCCCGCGCTATTCGCCAGACTCGCGGCCTGCACAGGTGAGGAACAGGCATGAGCGACCGCCCGCAGATCGACCCGCCCTACCTGCTCTTCCTCGGCGACGCGCGCGACGCGCTCGCCGCCAAGACCGCGCGCGGGGTGTTCGTCTTTCGGCCGGAATGGTGCCTCGGCCAGCTCAGACTGCCGGGCTGCAAACCCCGCCTCGACCTGCCCGAGATGACGGTCGAGGACGCCGCCGCCAAGGGCGCGAAGTGCCTCATCGTCGGCGTCGCCAATGCGGGCGGCGTGGTCTCAGACAGCTGGACCGCCACCCTCGTGGCAGCACTCGAAGCGGGTCTCGACGTGGCGAGCGGTCTTCATGTGCGGCTCAGCGACCTGCCGGCAGTGCGCGATGCGGCCGAGGCCAACGGCCGGCATCTCTTCGACGTGCGCCATCCGTCGCAGGAGTTCAAGGTGGGAACGGGTGTCCGCAGAGCCGGCAAGCGCCTGCTTACGGTGGGCACCGACGCCTCGGTCGGCAAGATGTACGCCACGCTCGCGCTGGAAGCCGAATGGCGCCGGCGCGGTGTCCCCTGCACCTTCCGCGCGACCGGGCAGACCGGCATCTTCGTCGCCGGCCGCGGGGTCTCCGTCGATGCGGTGGTGGCCGACTTCATCTCCGGCGCCACCGAGTGGCTCACCCCCGAGAACGACCCGAATCACTGGGACCTCGTCGAGGGACAGGGCTCGCTCCACCACCCCTCCTACGCGGGCGTGACGCTTGGCCTGATCCACGGCGCCCAGCCGGATGCCATCGTGGTCTGCCACGAGCCGACACGGACCAACATGCGGGGCCTGCCGGATTGGCCGCTGCCTGAGCTCGACGCCAGCATCGAGGCCAACCTGCAGGCGGCGCGGCTCACCAATCCCGACGTCGTCTGCGCGGGTATCTGCGTCAACACCGAGGCGCTCGGAGAGGCAGAGGCGGAGGCGCTGCTGGAGGAGCTGGGAGCGGCCCACGGCCTGCCCTGCGTCGACCCGATCCGCACCGGCGTGGGCCCGATCGCCGACCGCGTGATCTAGGAGCCGACGCCGGTGAGCCGGCGCCTCGCCGTGCGCCTCGAATCGTGGCCGCTCGCGAGTGCCTTCCGCATCTCCCGTGGCGCAAAGACCGAAGCCCACGTCGTCGTCGCCGAGATCGCCGACGGCTCACACACCGGTCGGGGCGAGGCGGTCCCCTACCCCCGATACAACGAGACGCCCGAGGGAACGCGCGCCGAGATCGAAGGCGTGCGAAACGCCGTGGAAGGCGGTCTCGCCCGCGAAGGTCTGCTGGAGACGCTGCCGCCGGGCGCTGCCCGCAATGCGCTGGACTGCGCGCTCTGGGACCTGGAGGCGAAGCAGGCGGGCCGCCCGGCCTGGGCGCTGGCGGGCCTGGAGGCGCCGCAGCCTTGCATCACCGCCGTGACGCTCAGCCTCGATACGCCGGAGAAGATGGGCGCGGCTGCCGCCCACCACGCCGCGCTCCCCCTGCTCAAGCTCAAGGTCACCGGCAAGGGCGACCTCGCGCGCATCGAGGCTGTCCGTGCGAACGCGCCGGGCGCCCGTCTGATCGTGGATGCGAACGAGGGCTGGACCGTGCCGATGCTGGAGGAGTTCCTGCCGGCTTTCGCCGACCTCGGGGTCGAGATGGTGGAGCAGCCGCTGCCGGCGGCGGACGACGGCGCGCTCGAAGGCCGGCAATTCGCGATCCCGCTCTGCGCCGATGAGAGCTGCCACACGCGGGAGGACCTGACGCGGCTCGCAGGCCGCTACCCGATGGTCAACATCAAGCTGGACAAGACCGGGGGGCTCACGGAGGCGCTGACGCTCGCGATGGAGGCGCGGGCCATGGGGTTCGATATCATGGTGGGCAGCATGGTCGGCACCTCGCTCGGCATGGCGCCGGCGGCGCTGCTCGCGGGCTTTGCCGACTACGTCGACCTCGACGGCCCGCTGCTGCTGGCCCGCGACCGCTCGCCGGGACTGAGCTACGACGGCGCGGTCATGGCGCCACCTAAGCCTGCACTTTGGGGGTAGCTCGCCTAAAATTCTTTACCGATTGATCTATAGTAAAGATTGAAATATGGTTTGTCTGAATTGGCCGCGCAAAAATAGGACGACCTCATGCCGCGCGTGAGCGCGAAGCGTCAGATTACGCTCCCCATCGATCAGTGCAGAGAAGTAGGCATCGGGCCGGGGGACGAGTACCGCAGCTTCGTTGCCGATGGCCGCATCACCATCGTGCGGAAGACCGCTGGCGCGGCTAAGGGTTTCTTGCGCCATGTAGCCGGCGATCCCGCCGTCAGCGACGAGGAATCCCTGCAGGACGCGCTTGACGAGCCAAAATCTTGATCGCTGTCGACACCAATGTCTTGCTCCGCTATCTGCTGCACGACGATGAGGCCCAGGCGGCGCGGGCGAACGCTGTTTTCGATGCTGCCGAAACCGTTCTGATCACGGACGTCGTACTTGTGGAAGCCGTCTGGACGCTCGCCGGCCGCAAGTATCGGCTGGCCAAGGCCGAACTGGCGGCGGTCCTCGAACGGCTGTTCAGCGAGCCGAATATCCGTTTCGAGGACGATCAGACCGTATGGCGCGCCTTGCAGGCATACCGCAACACCGCACCGGCGGACGAGGCCGGGTCGGGGAAGGGCGCCGGCTTCGCCGATGCGTTGATCGTGTTCAAGGCGCTGCGCACCGCATCGGACTCCGCCGAGACATTGAACGGCGTCTACACCTTCGATGCGGCCATGGGGCAGCTACCGCACACTGTATCGCTTTAGCCCCCAACTCTTATCGGGGCTGTAGCCTTGTTTCCACGCACCCGATCTGAAATTCTGGCGGGGCAATTGGAAAGGCCCGGCCAGCACCGGGCCGGCACAGTGAGGGGGCGATGGGCCGCCTGTTGGACCTAGGGGAGCGGGTGGAGCTCGTCTCCATGGACCCGCACTTCCATGACATCAGCATCTCCCTCTACCGCGAGACCGGAGAAGGCGGCGCCTCGGGCTATCTCGCGCACAGCTACAGCGGGAAGGAAGGCACCACCGAGCGGTTGGCGTTCGTGATGCGGGCGATGGCTGTGATGGGCGGCATGGTGCCGGCGCCGGGCCAGCCGGGGCGCCTCGCATTCGCGTGCGGCGAAGAACACCGGGCGGCGGTGAAGCGGCTCTTCCTCGAAGCCTGCAAGAAGGCGCCAGGTTCCGAGGTCGCGGCGCTGCCCATGAGCATCTACGACAAGAAGAACGACTTCACCATCGACGCCACTGCCACAGGCAGCGGGGGCTACCGGCTTGCCGTCGCAGGCGGTGAGGGCGATGACAAAGTGGCGCGGCGCGTGGACGGCGTGACCAGGGGGCTGATCAAGCTCGCCGAGATGGAGCCCGGTGCCGAGCTGGGCGAGGCCCGCTTCGCCTGCGGCACGACCCATGACGAGCTGGTGGGCCTCCTGCTCGGCCGGGCGCTCAACGTCCGCGCCGCCATGCGCGAGGCGGAGGCTGCGGCGGCGCGGGGCGTCCTCGCCGCGCCGAGCGCACAACAACAGACCTGAGGGTCGGGAGCGAGAGCGATGACGGCAGTACCCTCGATGACCAGCCGCGAGCGGGTGCTCGCGGCGCTCCGGCGTGAGCCGGTGGATCGCACGCCCGTGTGCAACCCCACCTCGGTCGCGACGGTGGAGCTGATGGACTTGGTGGACGCCAACTTTCCGTTCGCGAACCGCGACCCGGAGCTGATGGCGCGGCTCGCCGCCACCAGCTACACCGAGCTCGGCTTCGACAGCATCATGCCGGTCTTCTCGATCATCCAGGAATCGTCGGCGCTCGGCTGCAAGATGCAGTGGGAGCAGAAGGACAATTGGCCGACCGTGCGCATGCGCGAGCCGATCTGGGAGGACGTCGACGACATCCGCATACCCAACGACTTCCTCCTGCACCCCGACATGGCGTGCGTAATCGAGGGGATCCGCATGCTGCGCCGCGAGTTCGGCGACGAGGTCGCGATCATCGGCAAGACCATGGGGCCGTGGACCCTCGGCTATCACTGCTTCGGGGTGGAGCCCTTCCTGCTCATGTCCCTCGACGATCCGGGCAAGACCAAGCTCGCGCTCGACCGTATGAAGGAGGCGACGATCGTCTTCGGGCTGGCACAGATCGAAGCAGGCGCGGATGCGCTCACCGTCCCCGATCACGCCACCGGCGATCTGGTGAGCGCCGACTACTACAAGCGCTTCCTCAGGGACCTTCACATCGAGTTCGTGGAGCGCCTTCCGGTGCCGCTTATCCTCCACATCTGCGGGCGCACCGTGGACCGCATGGGCTATATCGCAGAGACCGGGATCGCCGCCTTCCACTTCGATTCCAAGAACGCACCGTCCGAGTCCATGGCGGCGATGGACGACAGGGTGTCGCTGGTCGGCAACATCAACAACCCCGAGACGCTGTTCGCCAAGGGGCCGGAGGACGTGCGCAAGGAGGTCTACGCCAATCTCGACGCCGGCGTGCAGGGGGTCGGGCCGGAATGCGCCATCCCGCTCCAGACCTCGGTCGAGAACCTGCGCGAGATTCCGCTGGCGGTGCGCGACTGGCATGCCGAGCATGGCAGCCCGCTCTAAGGCCTTGTGACACCCTGTCCGTTTCACCACTGAGTCCCCGATGGCCGAGCTTGCCGACATCGCCAACGCGGTGATCCGCGACGAGATCGAGGAGTTTCTCGAGCGCCCGGACGAGATCGAGCGCAACGTCGCGCTGTTCGCGCGCGTGCGGCCCGAGATGCAGGACATCGCTGCCGCGTTGATCGAGGGCGACAATCACACGGTGGACGCGCTCACCGCCAAGGCCCTGGAGGAGGGCACCGAGGCGCTGGAGATCATGGACGACGGTTTGATCGCTGGCATGGGCATCGTCGGCATCAAGTTCCGCGAGAATTTCATCTTTGTGCCCGAGGTGCTGGCCTGCGCGCGGGCCATGAAGGCCGGCATGGCCCATATCGAGCCGATCCTGTCGGCCTCGGGCGTCGAGCCCATCGGCACCGTGATCATGGGCACGGTCAAGGGCGACCTCCACGACATTGGCAAGAACCTCTGCATCATGATGCTTTCCGGCGCGGGCTTCGACGTGGTCGACCTTGGCGTGGACACGTCGGAAGACGAGTTTATTGCCGCGCTCGAGGAACACGGGGCGCCGATTATGGGCATGTCCGCGCTGCTGACGACGACGATGCCGAACATGGGCAAGACCATCGAGGCGCTGATCGACGCCGACATCCGCGACGACGTGATGGTAATGGTGGGGGGCGCGCCGGTGACCCAGGAGTTCGCCGACGACATGGGCGCCGACGGCTATGGCAAGGACGCGCTCTCCTGCGTGGCGCTCGCCAAGAAGCTGATGGAAGAGCGCGGTTAGGCCGGCCGTTGCCGAAGATCAGCCAAGAGGACTATCAGCAGCGACTGGATCGGCTCACCGAGATCTTCGCGGATATCGTGAGCCATGCCGACGAGCAGGCGACGCACCGCTGCCCCTACCGCGACGCCCGCGACCGCTGCACGGCGGCGTTCTCGTGCGGCAACCAGATTCCCGCCGTCGAGAAGGGCGCGCCTGCAACCTGCGGCCACGACGGCACCTTCGACTACAGCCTAGCGTGGGAAACGGATCCGGCCACCCGCGAACGCGCGAAGACGAAGCTCAGCGCGATCAAGCGAGCCGCCGCCGCGCGGCGGGAGGGTGAGACGCTACCGACGGGGCCCGGCACCGTCTCCCACGACGGCAAGACTCAGCCGCTCGCCATAGGCATGACGCTCTTCGACTGCGCCGACGAGCTTGCGGTCGAGGTGCCGACCTCATGCCAGCGCAATGGCCGCTGCCACGAATGCGTGGTGGAGGTGAGCGCGGGCGAGGCCGCGCTCTGCGCCCGCACCGAGGCGGAGAGCTTCCTGCGCGCGCCTTACCGCCTCGCCTGCCAGGCGATGGTCGAGCGCGACGATATCGACGTAGCCTTCGCGCCGCTCCGCCGCCGACCGCGCATCCTGGTGCGTGCCCATTCCGACACGGCCGGCGCGCCCGAGACCATCGATCCTCTCGTCGCCCGGCGGGGCGACGAGGTGCTCTACGACGGCGAGGTGGTGGACCGCTACCGGGGACACGTGCTCGGGCTCGCGGTCGATCTCGGCACCACCACTGTGGTGCTTGACTTCGTCGACCTAGAGACCGGAAAGAGCGTGCACAGCGCCGCCTTCGAGAACCCGCAGGCCTTCGGCGGCAGCGACGTGATGCACCGCATCTCCTACGACCGCGACGACAAGGCAGGCGAGCTGCAGAAGGCCGCAGCGTCGGCCATCAACCGCGTTATCGTCGATGGCTGCGCTAGGCTCGGCACCAACCGCCAGGCGATCTACGAGATCGTGGTCGCCGCCAACTCCACCATGCGCGACATCCTGTTCAAGCTGGACGTCCAGGGGATCGGCCAGAAGCCCTATAAGTCATCCATAGAGCACGCCTTCCTGGCCGGCGAGCGCGCGAATACGGCGCTCAGCGCCCGCGCGCTTCGGTTGGGCCTGCGCGCCAACCGCGCGGCCCGCGTCTACGGCCTGCCGCTGATCGCGAGCCATGTGGGGGGCGATTCTGCAGCCGCTCTCGTGGCGCTGGAAGAAGGCTTCGCCGACGCCGATACCGCGATGTTGGTGGACATGGGCACCAACACCGAGGTCGTGCTCAAGCACCGGGGCCGGATGCTCGCCGCCTCGTGCCCGGCGGGGCCGGCGTTCGAGGGCGGGCTGGTGCGCTACGGAATGCCGGCCTGCGACGGTGCGATCGAGGCGGTCCGCCTCGGCGAAGACGGCGAGGCCGCCTACGAGACCATCGGCGGCAAGAAGCCGGTGGGGCTCTGTGGCTCTGGCCTGATCGATTTGCTGGCGGAACTTCGCCGGACCGACGTGCTCACCGCCAAGGGCGTCTTCACCGCGGACCGCAAGCAGAGGGAGATGACCGTGGTGCCCGAGCAGGGGATCACCTTCTCCAAGGAGGACGCCAGCAATCTCGGTCAGGCCAAGGCCGCCAACTACTGCGGTCAGTACATCGTCATGCGCGCGCTGGGTGTCGATCCCGCCGATGTCGAGAGCCTCTATCTCGCGGGCGGCTTCGCCAACTACGTGAACGTGCGCAATGCCCAGTCCATCGGCCTGCTGGCGCCGGTGCCGGAGGAACGCGTCGTCAAGGCCGGCAACGCGGCGGCGCGCGGCGCCCGGGCGATCCTGCTCTCGGCCACCCGGCGGCGCGCGCTAGAGCGCGAGGTCCAGGCCATCGAGCATATCGAGCTGGAAACCACGCCCGACTTCTTCGACCTCTTCGTGGACGGCTGCCAGTTCAAGCCGATGCCAACACACCTCGTGCCGGAAGGAACCGCCGCATGACCACCCCGCCGCTCATCGTCATCGGCGAGAACATCCATTGCACCCGCGTCGCGCTCCGCAAGGGCAAGCGCATTGCCGAACGCGACGGTGCCGAAGTGATCCTTTACGAGAGCGCAGAGGGCGAAGAACGCGCGCTACCGGTCACCGCGGAGGCGAAGCGGACCAAGGACTACGAAGAGGGGCGGGTCAAGCACGTTCAGGTCGCGATCGAGACCGCGATGGAGACGGCCGCGGGCGATCCGGCCGAGGGCCTGCGCTATATCGAGGCGCAGGTCCGCCATCAGGAGCGCGCGGGCGCGGCTTTTCTGGACCTCAACGTGGACGAGATCGCGCCCAAGCTCGCCGTGCAGACCGGCGCCATGGCCTGGCTCGCCGCCACGGTGCAAGGGCTCACGGACCTCCCGCTTTCCGTCGACTCCTCAAGCGTGGACGTGATTCGCGCCGGGCTCGAGGCGATCGCGCCGGCAAAGGTACGCCCGATGCTCAACTCCGCCTCCCTGGAGCGGCTGGACGCGCTCGACCTCGCCCGCGAGCACGACTGCCGCGTGGTGGTGACCGCCGCCGGCGAGAAGGGGATGCCTGACGGCGCGGACGAGCGTGTGGCGAACGCCTCCCGCATGGTGGAGGCAGCCCTGGAGCGGGGCTTCGCCGTCGGCGATCTCTACATCGACCCGCTAGTCTTCCCGATCTCCGTCGACTCCCGCTTCGGCAACCACTGCTTCGACGCGATCCGCGCCCTGCGCGCGCGCTTCGGCGACGAGGTCCACATCACCGGCGGCATGAGCAACGTTTCGTTCGGGCTGCCGGCCCGCAAGATCCTCAACGACATGTTCGTCCTGCTCGCAATGGAGGCCGGCGCCGACGGCGGAATCATGGACCCGGTGGCGAGCCCGCCCGAGGCGATCCTCGCCATCGACCGCACGGACCCGAACTACAAGCTCGCCGAGGACGTGTTGATGGGGCGGGACGAGCACTGCATGGAATATATCCGCGCCTGGCGAAAGAGCAGGCGCAAGGCCAAGTGAAGAGCCGAGTGAAGAAGAGACCCCTATGACCGAGACCGAACGGCCGCCGCAAATCGAGCCCGCGCTCCGCACGCTGGCCATGCCCGCCGACGCCAACCCCAACGGCGACATCTTCGGCGGCTGGGTGCTGGCGCAGATGGACCTGGCCGGCGGCGTCGTGGCGGCGCGGCGCGCGGGCGGGCGCATGGTCACGGTGGCGGTGGAGGCCATGCGCTTCCACGCGCCGATCGCCGTCGGCGACCTCGTGACCTGCTACGCCCGGGTGACGAAGACCGGAACGACCTCAATCACCGTCGACATCGAGACCTGGGCACGCCGGCGGCGCGGCGCCGTGGAGGTGAGGGTGACCGAGGGCACCTTCATCTATGTCGCCATCGACGACGACGGCCGTCCCCGCCCTCTCCCCGACCAGGCCCCAGAGGGCTGACGGCTAGGAGCGGGCGCTGACGGTGGGGTCGTTGGCTGGATCAAGGCCGCGGATGATGGTGCAGGGCATCGGCGCGGCGCGGAGCACCTTGCACGCCCGGCTGGCGTCGTTCTTGTAGAGCCCGAGAAAGCGCGCCCGATAGAGCGTGCCGCGTCCATCTGCGAGAGGCACCAGGGTCGCCGTCGCATCGCTGAGGAGCGGGGCGCGCACCGATGCTCGGCGCATGGCGATCTCCGCCGCGGTGATTGACTCGTAGGCACCCACTTGGATGGCCCAGGGGCCGCCTGCCGCCGGTGCTGCTGCGAACGTCTTTGCCGGAGACGGCGCTGGGGTCGCGACCGCCGGCTGCGTGGCCTCAAGCGCGGCGACCTCGGGCGTCGCGGCACCGGGCTTCAACGGCGGGGGCTGGGGAGGCGGCGGGCCCGTAGCGACCTTGATCGGTGTCTCCGGTGCGCGCGGGGCCGGCGGCGGCTCCTCGGCGATCTTAATTGGCTCGGGCGGCGGCGCCGCGTCACCTTCGACCAGCTCGGGCGGCTCGGCGGCGGCAACCATGATGGCCGCTGGCTTGAAGCGCGGCGCCGGCGCGGCGAGGCCGGAGCCTCCCGGTGGGCGCGGAATGCCCGCGTAACGCACGCGGCCGCGCTTGGCGTCGTTCTCGGCGATCCGCGTGAAGCCGAGGTCGAGGAGGTTGGACATGTGGGCATTGCGCGAGCGCGCCGTCTTACCACCGAAGACCACGGCGATGACCCGCCGGCCGTCCCGCTCCGCCGAGGCCACGAGGTTGAAGCCCGAGGCGCGAATATAGCCGGTCTTGATGCCGTCCATGCCGCGATAGCGGCCGAGCAGCCGGTTCGGCGAGCGATGCTCGCGCCCGCGATAGCGGAAGCGCTTGTCGTCGAAATAGTGGTAGCGGTCCGGGAAGTCGCGCATGAGCGCCTGGGCGAGGCGGGCCATGTCTCGTGCCGTGCTGCGCTGCTTCCGGTTCGGCAGGCCCGACGCATTGCGGAAGGTGGTTCGGGACATGCCGAGCGCCTTGGCCTTCCTGGTCATCTTCCTGCCGAACTCGACCTCCGTGCCGCCCAGCGCCTCGGCGACCACCACGGCGATATCGTTCGCCGACTTGACGACCAGCGCCTTGATCGCGTCCTCGACACGGATCGTCGAGCCGGCCCGCAGCCCGAGCTTGGAGGGCGACTGCCCCGCCGCCCGCTTCGAGACCTTCAGCTTCGAATCGAGGCTGAGCTTCCCGTTGTCGACCGCCTCGAAGAGCAGATAGAGGGTCATCATTTTAGTCAGCGAGGCTGGGTACCGCCTTATGTCGGCGTTGCGTGAGCGCAGAACCTCGCCGGTCTCAGCGTCGATGACGATGGAGGCGTAGCGCGCGTGCGCTTCTTCGGCGGCAAAGACCTGCGATATGACGAGAATGCAAAGCGCGAGTGCGAGACTGAGGACGATCGAGCCCGGACGCAAAATTCTTCTTCTTCGCCGTGTTCCCACGCCCGCCCCGCCGCCGACAGCGAATCGACTGAACATCCTTTATGGGTTGTCGCTAGCACGTCCGTCAAGCACGAGCTGTGGGAAAAGGTCTGGAAGTGCTTGATTCAGTGCAATCTCTGCCTGGCCTGGACGCCTGCGTATGCTGTGGACAACGCGGACTAGAAGTCGGGCGGTGCGACCCCGCTCGCCCGCAGCTGAGCCGCGAGATCTCGCTTCATGCACTCCAGCGCTGCGGCGTCCTCCGCCTCGCAACGCGCCACCAGCATGGGCTGGGTATTCGATGCGCGCAGCAGCCACCAGCCGTCCGGGCTCTCGGCCCTCACGCCATCGATGGCGGTGAACGTCGCGCCCGCAGCCGCGAGCCGGTTTCCAATTTCGTCGGCGACCCGGAACTTGCGCTCGTCCGGACAGGGGAAGCGGACCTCGGGCGTGCTCACCGGTTGCGGCAGTTCGGCCCGCAAGGCTGCGAGTGAGCGCCCCTCGCCAGCGACCAGCTTGAGCAGGCGTAGAGCGGCGTAGAGCGCGTCGTCGAAGCCGTAATAGCGGTCTGCGAAGAAGATGTGGCCGCTCATCTCGCCTGCGAGCGGCGCGCCGCATTCGGCCATCTTCGCCTTGATCGGCGCGTGGCCCGTGCGCCACATCAGCGGCGTGCCGCCCAGGCGGGCGATCTCGTTGAAGAGGATCCGGCTCGCCTTGACGTCGCCGATGACGGTCGAGCCGGGCCATTCGCGCAGCACCTCGCGCGCGAGCAGGGCCACCAGTTGATCGCCCCAGAGGATCGCGCCGGCCCCGTCCACGACCCCGATGCGATCGCCGTCGCCGTCGAAGGCGATGCCGAGATCGCAGCGCTCGACCCGGACCGTCTCGATCAGCTGCGCCAGGTTCTCTGGCACCGTGGGGTCCGGGTGGTGGACGGGGAAGGTCCCGTCGACCGCATCGTTCAACAAGATATGGCGGCCCGGAAGGCCGCTCACCAGCGCGCCGAGCACCGCGCCGGCGGCGCCGTTACCGGCATCCCACGCGACGGCGAATGGCTGTTCAACGGCCTCGGCGAGGAGACGCGCAACATAGGCGTCGCGAATGTCGTCATCCTCCGTCGCCCTGCCGGCACCCTCGGCAAACCTGCCATCCTGCAAGATGAGCGCCAGCGCCTCGATGTCGGCGCCATGAAACGGCCCGCCGCCCAGCACCATCTTCACGCCGTTGTAGGCCGGCGGGTTGTGCGAGCCCGTAATCATTATCCCGCCGTCGCACCGCCGGTCGTGGACGGCGAAATAGAGCATCGGCGTCGGGCCCGCGCCGATGCGAAGCACGTCGGCGCCGGTAGCGCTCAACCCCTCGACGAGATGGGCTTCCAGCTCCGGCGAGCTCAGCCGGCCATCGCGCCCCACGCAAATCTTCGGTGGCCGATCGATGGTTGCACGTCGTCGCGCGATAGTGGCGAAACCCCGGCCGATGGCTGCCATGTCGGCCCCACTCAGCGTGTCTCCGACGATGCCCCTGATGTCGTAGGCGCCGAGGATCGCCGGATCGAGCGTATGCCCCGCGCTCATGGAGAGACCGCAGGCCGGCCGATGCTCACGTAGCGAAGGCCGGCGGACGCCATCTCGGCCGGCTCGTAGATGTTGCGGAGATCGACCACCAGCGGGGTCCGCAACAGGCTTCGCGCGCGCTCCAGGTCGAGCGCCCTGAACTCGTTCCACTCCGTGAGGATGACCAGCGCCTCCGCGCCCGCCATGGCCTCGTAGGAGTCGTTGCACCACACGACGCCGTCGAGCAGGGCGCGCGCCTCCGCCATGCCGGCGGGATCGAAAGCGCGGATCTTGGCTCCCCGCTCCATGAGACCCGGCAAAATCACGAGACTCGGGCTCTCCCGCACGTCGTCGGTGTTGGGCTTGAAGGTGACGCCGAGCACGGCAACGGTCTTGCCCGCGACGGAGCCGCCGCAGGCCTGCACGATCTTGTCCACCATCGCCGCCTTGCGCGCGGCGTTCTGCCGCAGAACGGCCTCGACGATGGTGCTGGGCGCGCCGGCTTCCTTGGCGATGCGGGCGAAAGCCGCCGCATCCTTGGGGAAGCAGGAACCGCCGAAGCCGGGGCCGGCGTGCAGGAAGTACCTCCCGATGCGGTTGTCGAGGCCGATCCCCTTGGCCACGTCCTGCACGTCCGCGCCGAGCCGCTCGCAGAGGTCGGCGATCTCGTTGATGAATGTAATCTTGGTCGCGAGGAAGCAGTTGGCGGCGTACTTGATGAGCTCCGCCGTCTCCAGCGTGGTGAAGAGCACCGGCGTCTCGATCAGGAAGAGCGGCCTGTAGAGCGCCCGCATGACCGCTTGCGCTCGGTCGGACTCGACCCCGACGACGACCCGGTCGGGGCGCATGAAGTCGTCGATCGCCGAGCCCTCGCGCAGGAACTCAGGGTTCGAGACCACATCGAACGAAGCACCTGGGCGGTGTTCCCGAATGATGCGCGCGATCTCCCGCCCGGTGCCGACGGGCACGGTCGATTTTGTCGCGACGACGGTGTAGCCCGCGAGGGCGTCCGCAACTTGGCGGGCCGCCTCGAACACGAACGAGAGGTCGGCGTGGCCGTCGCCCCGCCGGCTAGGCGTGCCGACCGCCAGCATCACCACGTCAGCCGCCGATACGGCATCCGCAATATCTTCGGTGAAGGAAAGCCGCCCGGAGGCGACATTAACGGCAAGCAGCGCCTCCAGCCCTGGCTCGTAGATCGGCACGCGCCCCGCACGCAGCGCCGCAATCCTTTCCGGCTCGGCATCGACGCAGGTGACGGAGAAGCCGAATTCCGAGAAACAGGTGGCTGACACCAAGCCGACGTAACCGGCCCCGATCATCGCAACGCGCATGGCGATGCTCCCCGAAAACGATCCCGCGCGAAGGGCCGCCCTACGAGGAGGGCGTCACCTCTCGCAGGAAGGACAACAGCTCCTGCCTCAGCTCGGGCCGTTCCATGGCGCAGACGATGGTCGCCTGAATGGCCCCCGTCGGGCTGCCGCAATCGAAGCGACGGCCGTTGAAACGGACGCCGTGAAACCGCTCCTCCCGCGCCATCACAGCCATGGCGTCGGTCAGCTGAATCTCACCGCCTGCACCCGGCGTCTGCGCGGCAAGCCGCGCGAAGATGCCCGGTTGCAGAATGTAGCGGCCGATGAGCGCGAGCCGCGACGGCGCGCGCGGGGGGTCGGGCTTTTCCACCATACCCGCAAGCGGGAGGGCTCCGTCTTCGTCTTCGCCCGCGACCTCGACGATCCCGTACCGGCCGGTCTCGCTCTGCGGCACCTCGGCAAGCGCCACGACGCTGCCACCGGTCCGGCCGTGGACCCCGACGAGCTCGGCAAGACACGGCAGGTCGCCGAGGAGCAACTCGTCGGGCAGCAGCACCGCAAACGGCTCGTCGCCTACCAGATCGCGCGCGCAGAGGACCGCGTGACCCAGGCCCAGAGGCTCCTCCTGGCGCGCGAACGCAACGCCGCCAGGCGCGAGCACGGCACACGCGGTCACCGCCAGCGCAGCATCGTCCCCGCGCGCAGCGAGGTGCGCGTCGAGCGCCTCGTCACGCTCGAAATGGTCCCTGATCGTCGCCTCGCCCCGGCCCGTGACGAAGATAAATTCTTCAATCCCCGCAGCCCGTGCCTCCTCGACCGCGTACTGGATGAGCGGCTTGTCGACCACCGGAAGCAACACCTTGGGCACCGCCTTGCTCGCAGGCAGGAAGCGCGTGCCCATGCCGGCGACGGGGAGCACAGCCTTCCTAACCCGCATTCCTCACCACGCTGACCTAGGTCGGTGGAGGCGGAGGTGTGCCACGGCGGCCGCGGCGCGGCAAGCACGGCGGCACTCGCGGCGTCGCGCGCCTCAGCCGCTGAGCAGCAGCTCCTTCGCCTGGTTGATCTTTGCCGCGAGGTAGTTGGAGCCGCCGTGATCGGGGTGGAGCTTGCGCATGAGCGTGCGGTGCGCCTCCTTGATCTCCTCCGCCCCGGCCCCAGGTTGGAGGCCGAGGATCTCGTAGGCCTCCTCGCGGGTCATCGGCGTGCGGGCGCCAGCGGCTCGCTTGCGCCCCCAGCCCTGCCCCGTGCCGGCACTGGCGCTCTGCTCCTGCTCCGCCCGCGCCTCGGCGCGCTCGCGCCAATCGGCACCGAGAATCCGGTCCATGTAGGCTTCCAGCAGCCGTCGGCCCTCGTCGTCCCGCAAGCTGCACTCTTGGAACAACTCGAGAAGCTGCGGCTCCGAAAGCTCGTCGAGGCGGGCCCCGGCATAACGGCCCTGAAGCACCGTGCCCTCCATCTCGCCGCTGTCATGGTCCAGGATCATGCGGAGATAGGGGGTCTCGACATCCGATTTCTGGCCGGCCGTGGGATGGGGGTTCATCCGGCCCGCAGCAAAGCGGCTCATGAGCCAGGGCAGCCCGGTGATCGCGAGCGGCAGGAAGGCGAGATTGGCCTTGCCGGTCACGGCGAGGAAGATCGTGGCCGCCGCGCCGGCGGCGATGAAGCCCCACTTGACCCACTTCGCGAGGCTCGTGGGATTCGCCGTGGCGAACCAGCGGCTGAGAAACACGACCAGCACCAGGAGCGCGATCCCGAGGAGGACGTAGGTGATCATCGAAGGGAGCGGTCTAGCTGGCCGGGCGACGGAAGCGCAGGAGGGGCAGGCTCATTTGATCTGATGAGCGATCTGCAACACCGCCTCGCCGCGCTGGCGGCTGTAGTCCTTGAGCGCCTTGCGCCCGCCGGCAGCGTAGACCGCGACCGCGCCCAGGAGTTCCTTGAGCTGGCGCGCGCTCGACGCATCGAAGCGCAGATAGGCGCCGTTGGTGAGCCGCGCGATCTGGCGAAAGGCCAATGATGCCGACGGGTCCGGCCCCTCGTGGAACATGAAGGCGGGAACCCCGCGCAAGCCCAGCTCGCCAGCGATGGCGCAGAGCTCGTCCACGTTCTCTTCCATGGCGTCGCCGACGAAGACCAGCGCATGGACCTTCTGGACCTGAGTCTCGTCCAGGGCGTGGCGCAGCACCTTGCGTATCTGGGTATGGCCGCCCAGGCAGCGGACGGCGGTCATGACGCGCACCAGCGCCCGCGAATCCCGCACCCACTTGCTCGCCTTGCACTCGCCGAAGCCGCGATAGTAGACGAGCTGCACCGAGAGCCCACCGAGCGAGGCCGTGGCGTCGAACATCTCCCCCTGGATCTGGCAGGCGCGATCCCAGGTCGGCTCCCGGCTCGCGGTCGCGTCCATCGCAAACATCAGGCGCCCGGTTTCTCCCTGCTTGACCGGCGCGGGGGTCGCCGCGACCCGGCGCAGGAAGGCATCGACGTCAGCGCCGTCGTTTCGGCCCTTCGTCGGCAGCTTTCGGTCACGGGTCATCGCAGGCTCCCCCTCCTATATGGGGGCGACCGGCAGCCGCGCCAGGCGCTCGGTCAGCATAGCGAAGAAGCCGTCGGCGTCGACCCGCTGCAGCACGTGGGCGTTGGCGGCAGCGCCGGTGCGGCCGTGCAGATCGCACACGGTCCGCCCGAAGCAGTGGCCGTCGCCCAACTCCACATCGACCCGCATGTCGCGGCCCTCGAAGAGATTTGGCGCCAGAAGATAGGCGATCACGCAGGGATCGTGCATGGGGGCACCATGATGATACGCCTCGATGTTCTTCGCTCCATAGAGGTCGAGCATGCCGCAGACCGCAGCCGCCGGCGCCGTGCCCAGCGCGCGGACTGCCTCCAGCCTGGGCGGCGTCGCGATTGCCTGATGGGTGACGTCGAGCCCGATCATGGTGAGCGGCACGCCGGCCTCGAACACGACGTGCGCCGCGTGGGGGTCGGCGTGGATATTGAACTCGGCCGCCGGCGTGACGTTGCCGAGCCCAATCGCGCCCCCCATGGTCACGATTTCGCGCACCTTCGCCCGCATCGCGGGGTTCTTGACGATGGCGAGCGCGACATTGGTGAGGGGCCCAAGCGTCGCCAGCGTGATGGGCTCCTGCGCCGCCGTCAGCGTCTCGACCAGGAAATCCACCGCATGAGCCGCCTCGGCGGGGCGGCTCGGCTCCGGCAGGTCTGCGCCGTCGATCCCCGTCGGCCCATGGATGTACTCGGCGGTCTCGGGTTCGCGCACCATGGGCCTTGAGCACCCGGCATAGACCGGCACCTCGGGTCGGCCGGCGAGGTCCCTGATTCGGCGCGCGTTGCTCTCGGTCCGGGCGAGCGGCACGTTGCCCGCGACGGCGGTGATGCCGAGCAGGTCGAACTCCTCGGGGGACGCGAAGGCGAGCAGCAGGGCGACGGCGTCGTCCTGGCCCGGATCGCAGTCGATGATCAGCGGTCGCGCGCTCATGGCAGCCCGGAATCATACCTAGCGTCGCGAGCGGCGGATAGTGCCTGCGAAGGAGAGTGTGCGCTGGTCTCCGCGTGGCCGCGCAAAATCCATCCACGCAGCGGCGATCGGGATGGCGGTTCCGACGTGGCTAATCCCGGGGATCGCGCTGGTAGCGAGCAGCAGCGCCGGCGTCGTCGGCGCTGGAGGGTCCGTCGCCGCCTTCACTCCCGCGATCCGGCGCAGTACCGCCGGCGCGCTGCGGATCGGCTGTATCGCGTGGACCCAAATCGAACCGATGCCCCTGGGAGTGGCGACTACCGGTGTCGGCGCCACTCCACCAAGTATCGGCCGCCTCGCGCACAGCGCCCCAATCCAGCTCGAAGCCCAGTCCCGGACCGTCGAGAACAGGAAGCCTGCCGTCCTGTAACGTGAGGTCGGGGCGGCTGACGATGTCCCAGGCCAGAAAATTGTTCATGTACTGGTTGCCGTCGTCCAGGTTGGGAGTCATCGCCGCCGCGTGGATCGCCGCCACGGTGGTTATCCCCGTCTCGTGCAGTCCGTGGATACAAACGTCGACGTTGGCCGCCTCGGCGACGTGGGCCACCTTGCAGAAGCGCAGCAAGCCCCCGGTCTCGTGCAGGCCGACGACGATCAAATCGGCAGCGCGCAGGCGGCAGACGTCGAAGGCGTCGCCCAGCGCGATGACACCCTGGTCCGCCGCGATCGAGATCGGGCTCGCAGCCCGGACCCGTGCCAGGGCCTCGACGCTCTCCGCATCGATAGGCTGCTCCACGATTTCGATGTCAAACCGGGACAGCCTTCGCATCATGCGAGAGGCCCGGACGGGGTGCCAACGCCCGCTCGGGTCGAGGCGTAGGCGTTTGTCGGGTCCGATGGCGGCCCGGACCCGAGCGACGACCTCAGTGTCCAGATCGTCGCCCCGTCCGGCCTCGACGAAGATCACTTCGTGGCCCGAGGCCGCGAGTCGCGCCGCCTCGCCGGCAATTTCCTCGGCGGTTTCCCCTTGCGGGAAACCGAAGTAGCGCACCTCGTCGCGAACCGCGCCGCCCAGCAGAGCGTAAACGGGGCGGTTCACAGCCTTGCCCATGGCGTCCCACAGCGCCATCTCCAGCCCCGCGAGCGCCTTGCCCGCGAACTTGGAGGCCCTGCAAGACTCCTCACGCCCGAACAGAGCGTTGTAGGCCTCGTCAATCAGGCGGGCGTTCTCGAAAGGACTACGACCGACGCAAAAGTCCGCCGCGAGCGAGATATGGGCGCGGATCGCCTCGACCGATGGCGTAGCAATCGACTCGCCATAGCCGATCACGCCCTCGTCGGTGTGGACCTCGACCAGGATTACCTCCGCGCCGTGGGTGACGCCCTGGGACCAGTGAAAGGGTTGCTCGTAGGGGATCCAGAGCGGTGTCGTGACAACCTCGCTAATCTTCATGCCCTCTCCTCCGGCGCTCGGCGCCTTCGGTCGCCCCAAATCGATTTAGCGGGCTACGCACCGCGTTCGATCCTCGCAAATGGGGGAGTGGACGCACACCGTCCAAATGGTGGGCTTGAGAAGTCACGGGTGAGGTCCCTGATGGCCAGGACTCCCCGTGTTGCTTCAGTTTGATTGTTCCGAACCTGGTGTGGTCGAGCATCGCATCGTCCAACCACGCCTGGATGCGATCGAACGGGTCTCTTTCGCTCGTGATGAGCTTGCGACCCTCGTTGTCCCGGTTGCTCCTCGGGCGAAGATCCTCGCTCCATGGATTCCGGCAAGGACCGTACCTTTGAGGGACTCAAGCGTCAGTTCTGGCCATCCTCACCAGACCTCCGTGGCAACGGGGGCCGCTAGGCGAGCAGCATTTGCCGAAGAGACGAGCCCCATCGGGTGGTCTATTTCGAATACTAGTTAACCGGCCCTAATAATGCCATATCTGAGATGACTATATGATCGATATAGAAATCGATATGTCTGTAGCGGCAGTTAAAGCGCCTTCTGGCGGGCGCGTGAGCGGCCTTATTGGCGGTGGCGTCGGCCGGGCGCCGGCACGATGTGCTATCGTGGGCCATGACCCGCTCCGGCGCCCGCGACGTGGCGCTCCTCGCCATCTGCCAGGCGCTCTTCCTCACCTCGATGTCCGCGGTGGTTGCTGCGGCCGCCCTGATCGGGCACCAGCTCGCCGATACCAAGGTGCTGGCGACGCTCCCCATCGGCATCCAGTTCGTGATGACGATGGTGGCGACGGTGCCCGCATCGCTCCTCATGAAGCGCATCGGGCGGCGCGACGGCTTCACCGTGGGCGCCTCCATCGGGCTTGCCGGCGCGCTCCTGGGCCTCTGGGCGATCATGGAGGCGAGCTTCACGCTCTTCTGTGTCGGCCTCGCGCTGATCGGCGCAGCCAACGGCTTCGCCCAGTACTACCGCTTCGCCGCCGCGGACGCAGCGAGCGAGGCCTTCAGGAGCCGAGCGATCTCGCTGGTGCTGGCGGGCGGCGTGATCGCCTCCATAGGCCCCCTGCTCGCCGACTGGTCCAAGGACCTCTTCGCGCCGATCGCGTTCGCGGGCGTGTTCGCCACCATGGCCGCGCTTTACGTGGCCACGCTCGTGGTCCTTCGTTTCATCACCATTCCGCCGCCGGACGAGGAGGAGCGCAGCACTTCGGGCCGACCTCTGCTCACGATCATGCGCCAGCCGGCATTCATCATCGCCGTGCTCGGCTCCCTGGTCGGCTACGCGATGATGTCGCTGCTGATGACCGCAACCCCGCTCGCCATGAAGTACTGCGGCTTCGGCTTCTCCGACTCGGCGCAGACGATCCAGTGGCACGTGCTCGGCATGTTCGCGCCCGCCTTCGTCACCGGCCATCTGATCAAGCGCTTCGGCACGAAGACGATCATGGCCTGCGGCGCGCTGCTGATCGGGCTCTGCGCCGCGTCCAACCTCCATGGCGTCACGCTGCTCAACTTCCATGTCGCCCTGGTCCTGCTGGGCGTCGGCTGGAATTTCCTCTTCACCGGCGGCACGACGCTCATAACCGAGATTCACAGCCCGGCGGAGAAGGCGAAGACGCAAGCGGCCCACGACTTCACCGTCTTCACCGGCGTTGCGGCGGCGGCGCTGCTCTCCGGTGCGCTGCACGAGGCCGTGGGCTGGCAGACGATGAACTACGCCGTGCTGCCGTTCCTCGCCGCGGTGCTGATCGGGCTCGTCTGGCTCGGGCTCAGCGGGCGAAGGGCCACCGCTTCGTCGGCAGCCGAATAGCGGCGGAAACCGGCGACTGGTTGAAAAATATTGTTTCTGTTCAAATAGTTACACGGAATTGGCTTCGTTTTGTAAATTCTCGTTCCCACCGCCGATCCGGGGCAGGAAGCAGACCTCGCTCTCGGGCGCGACCGCTGCGAACAGGTCGTCCTGGTGGATGTGACCGTCCACCGCAACGGCCATGCCCTCCTCCAGCTCGCGCCCGATGCCCGCATAGCGGGCCTCGAGCGCGCGGATCACGCCGCGAATATCGGTCGCCTCGACCTCCAGCTCGGTCACCCCGCCCGTGTAGCGGGCGAGGCTTGAGGGCAAAACGACCCGCGCCAACGGGTCAGGCGCCGCCGTTGGCCCCGCCGTTGTCGAGCGCCTCCAGCAGGCGCGGCGGCGACATCGGCAGGTCGGTCATGCGCACGCCGGTCGCGTTCTCGATCGCGTTGGCCACCGCCGCCATCGGCGGCACGATCGGGGTCTCGCCGACGCCGCGCACCCCATAGGGGTGGTTCGGGTTCGGCACCTCGACGATGACCGCGTCGATCATCGGCAGGTCCGAGGCCACCGGCATGCGGTAATCGAGGAAGCCCGGATTTTCGAGCCGGCCGTCCTTGTCGTAGATGTACTCCTCGTTGAGCGCCCAGCCGATGCCCTGGGCGGCGCCGCCCTGAATCTGGCCCTCGACGTAGCTCGGATGGACCGCCT
This sequence comes from Alphaproteobacteria bacterium, assembly GCA_965220745.1. GTDB lineage: Bacteria > Pseudomonadota > Alphaproteobacteria > UBA828 > UBA828 > WTGU01. The sequence goes on from CBDCQT010000011.1 coordinate 120,771, forward strand.
TGCCTGCGTCCTGCACCGCGGTATAGCGCAGTACGGTGACGCGTCCGGTCTCACGGTCGACCTCCACGTCGCACACGTGGGTGCCGAAGCCGGGGCCGGCGCCTTGCGCGTTGATGGAGGCGGTCGCCGCGATCGGGCCGCCGGTCTTGCCGGCCTGGGCCGCGATCTCAGCCATGCTCATAGGCTCGAAATCACCGGCATTGCTGCCCGAGGGCTTGGCGTAGCCGTCCTCCCACTCGACCGCCTCGACCGGGATGTCCCAGATTTTAGCGGCACGCTCGCGCAACTGCTCGACGACCTTGCCCGCCGCATCGATTGCCGCCATGCCGGTGGCGAAGGTGACGCGGCTGCCACCGGTGAGGAAGGTATAGCCGATGGTGTCGGTATCGGCGACCAGTGGGCGCACCCTTTCCGGCGGAATGCCGAGCGCTTCGGCCGCCTGAAGCTGAATGGAGGCGCGCGAGCCGCCGATGTCGGGGTTGCCCTCGATCACCGTCGCCGTGCCGTCCTCATTGACGTTGATGGTGGCGCAGGATTCGCCGCCGATGTTGAACCAGAAGCCGGTGGCGATGCCGCGACCCTGGTTGGGGCCGAGCGGGATGCTGTAGTGCTCGCTGCTGCGCGCGGCCTCCAGGGTCTCGATGCAGCCGACAGGGCCGAACTTGGGCCCGTAGAGCGCGCGAGTGCCTTCCCTGGCCGCGTTCATGAGGCGGAACTCCGCCGGGTCGATGTCGAGCTTCTTCGCGATCTCGTCGACCACTCCCTCGGCGGCGAACTCGGAGATCGGCGCCCCCGGCGCGCGGTAGGCGGCCACCTTCGGCCGGTTCACCACCACGTCGTAGCCCTCGACCTCGGCGTTCTCGATATCGTAGGGCGCGAAGACGCACATGCAGCCAGGCTGGATCGGCGAGCCGGGGAAGGCGCCCGCCTGATAGGCGAGCCACGCCTTGGCGGCGGTGATCTTGCCGTCCTTAGTGGCGCCCATCTTGATCGTCATGGCGCCGCCCGAGGTCGGACCGCTGGCGCGGAACACCTCCTCGCGCGACATCACGATCTTGACCGGCCGGCCGGCAAGCTGCGACAGCCTGAGTGCGACTGGCTCCAGATAGACCACGGTCTTGCCGCCGAAGCCGCCACCGATCTCCGACGGCGTCACACGAATGTTGCCGATGTCGATGCCGAGCAGGTTGGCGCAGTAGGCGCGGACGGTGAACTGCCCCTGGGTGCAGCACCAGACCTCGCACTGGCCGTCCTCGCCGGCGCTGGCGACCACCGCGTGGGGCTCGATGTAGCCCTGATGCACCGGCTTGGTGGTGAAGGTGCGTTCCACGACGATGTCAGCCTCGGCGAATCCCTTATCTAGATCGCCGCTCTGGAAGTGCACCTTCTTGAAGACGTTCGACGGCGTCTCCGGCGTGGGCTCGACGCCCTGAGTGAACATGTCGTCATGCAGCACGGGCGCGTCCGGCTTCATCGCGTCGCGCACGTCGATCACGTGCGGCAGCACCTCGTAGTCCACCTCGATCAGGTCCAGCGCCTGCTTGGCGATGGCCGCCGTGGTCGCCGCCACCGCCGCAACGGCGTGGCCGTCGTAGAGCGCCTTCTCCCGCGCCATCACGTTCTGCGACATGTCGCGGTAGTTGACCTGCACCTCGCCCGCCGGCACCCACTGGGAGGGCACCTCGGGCATCTCGTCGCGGGTGACGACGGCCTTCACGCCCGGCAGCGCGCGGGCCTTGGACGCATCGATGGAGCGGATGCGCGCGTGCGCGTGGGGGCTGCGCAGCACCCGGCCCACCAGCATGCCCGGCAGCGAGAGGTCCGCGCCGAACTTGGCCCGGCCGGTCACCTTGTCCACGCCATCGGGGCGCCACGGCCGCGTGCCGACGTACTTGAGCGAGCCGTTGCCGTTACCGATCTCCTGCTTGGCGGTTGCCATGAGCTATTCTCCCCTCAGCTCCGCCGCCGTCGTCATCACGGCGCGGATGATCTTGTCGTAGCCGGTACAGCGGCAGAGATTGCCCGCCAGCCAGTAGCGGGCTTCCGTCTCGGTCGGGTCCGGGTTCTCCTCGAGCAGTGCCTTGGCAGCGACCAGGAAGCCCGGCGTGCAGATGCCGCATTGCAGCGCGGCGTCCTCCAGAAACTGGCGCTGCAGCGGATGCAGCGTGTCGCCATCGGCCATGCCCTCGATGGTGCCGATCTCGCGCCCCTCGGCCTCGGTGCCGAGCATCAGGCACGCGCAGACCAGGGTGCCATCCACGGTCACGCTGCAGGCGCCGCAGTCGCCGGTGGCGCAGCCTTCCTTGGTGCCGGTGAGCTCCAACTCGTCGCGCAGCACGTCAAGCAGGGTCTGCTCGCCAGAGCAGAGGAACTCCGTCGGCTCGCCGTTGACGCTGGTGGTTACGTGATACTTGGCCATCAACCGTTGCTCCTCGCTCGCTCCAGGGCGATGAGCGCGGCGCGTCTCGCCAGCACTCCCGCCACCTTGACCCGGTATTCGATGGTCCCGCGCTTGTCGTCGATGGGATTGCAGGCGGCGCTCGCGGCGGCCGCAAGGTTGGCAAGCGCGTCGTCGTCGACCTTCGTGCCGATCAGCGCCTTGGCGCCGTCTTCGACCAGCAGCGGCGTGGGCGCGACCGCACCGAGGCCGAGCCGCGCGTGGGTGCAGACGCCTGCCTCGTCGAGCGTGAGCGCGACGCCGGCGCCGACCACGGCGATGTCCATCTCGGTGCGCGGAATGAAGCGCAGGTAGGCATCGCCCGAACGCGGCGGCGGCTTCGGCATGACGAAGGAAACCACGATTTCGCCCGGACCGAGGCAGAGTTGGCCGGGCCCCGTGATCACGTCCTCCACCAGTACCGAGCGGGCGCCGTTCGGGCCCGCGACCTCGCAGACTGCACCGGCCGCGATCAGCGCCGGCACGCTATCGGCAGCGGGCGAGCCGTTGCAGAGGTTGCCGCCAAGCGAGGCGCGCCCTTGAATTTGGGTCGAGCCGATCAGCTCCAACGCCTCCACCACGCCCGGCCACGCGGCCTTCACGGTCTCGTTCTTGCCGAGAGTCGCGCCGGAGACCGCAGCGCCGACGCGGATGTCATCGCCGTTCACCGTCACGTCCATGAGCGCCGGGATACGCTTCAAATCGACGATGAGGCCGGGCCGGACGAAATCGGTGCGCAGCTGAACCAGGAGGTCGGTGCCACCGGCGAGCGGCATGGCCTCGCCGTCGGCATCGGCGAGGAGCCGGACGGCATCCTCGACCGTCTCGGGCGCCTCAAATCGTAGACTGCTCATGTGCGGGGGGTTCCTCCTGTTGCCGCGGCACCTAGTGGGCGCCCTCTTTTACCCGAAAAGGCGCGGCGGTTCACAGGGGCAAAATGGCGGCCATGGCCGGCCTGCGCCTTGCGGCCGGCGGCCCCCGCCGTCTACCCTTGCCCGAAGGACGCATGACCAAGGACGGGCACCTGGGAGAGTGGGAGCCCAGCCGCATGACTGATTCCAGCGAAAAGACCGTCGCAGACTGGGAAGCCTTGGCCGCGGCTGAGCTCAAGGGCAAAGACCCGGCAGAGCTCGCGTGGGAGACGCCCGAAGGCATCACGGTCAAGCCGCTCTACACCGCGGCCGACCTGGAGGCGCTGGAGGACCAGCCGGGGCTGCCGGGCTTCGCCCCCTATACGCGGGGCGTGCGCGCCACCATGTTCGCCAACCGGCCGTGGACCATCCGCCAGTACGCGGGCTTCGCCACCGCCGAGGAGTCCAACGCCTTCTACAAGCGTAACCTCGCTGCCGGGCAGAAAGGTCTTTCCGTCGCCTTCGACCTCGCGACCCACCGGGGCTACGACAGCGACCACCCCAGGGTGCGCGGCGACGTGGGCAAGGCGGGCGTCGCCATCGACACCGTGGAGGACATGAAGCGCCTCTTCGACGGCATTCCCCTCGGCGAGGTCAGCGTCTCCATGACCATGAACGGGGCGGTGCTGCCGGTGCTGGCCGCCTACATCGTCGCGGCGGAGGAGCAGGGCGTCGCGGCAGAGAAGCTCGCCGGCACCATCCAGAACGACATCCTCAAGGAGTTCATGGTCCGCAACACCTACATCTACCCGCCCGAGCCCAGCATGCGGATCGTGGCCGACATCATCGCGTACACGGCCGGGCACATGCCGCGCTTCAACTCGATCTCGATCTCCGGCTACCACATGCAGGAGGCCGGCGCGACGCTGGTGCAGGAGCTCGGTTTCACGCTGGCCGACGGCCTCGACTACGTGCGCGCCGCGCTCTCGCGCGGCCTCGCCATCGACGACTTCGCGCCCCGGCTCTCGTTCTTCTTCTGCATCGGCATGAACTTCTTCATGGAGGTCGCCAAGCTGCGGGCCGCAAGGCTGCTTTGGGCGCGCTACATGCAGGGCTTCGGGGCTGAGAACCCGCGCTCGCTCATGCTGAGGACCCATTGCCAGACCTCGGGCGTCTCGCTCGCCGAGCAGGACCCCTACAACAACGTGGTTCGCACGGCCTACGAGGCGCTGGCGGCGGTGCTCGGCGGCACCCAGTCGCTCCACACCAACGCACTCGACGAGGCGGTGGCGCTGCCCACCGATTTCTCGGCCCGGATCGCGCGCAACACCCAGCTCATCCTGCAGCACGAGACCGGCGTGCCCCGCGTCGTGGACCCGTTGGGAGGCTCCTACTACGTGGAGGCGCTGACCGCCTCGCTCGCGCGCGAGGCGCAGGCGCTGATCGAGGAGGTCGAGGAGCTGGGCGGCATGACCAAGGCGGTGGCCGCAGGGATGCCCAAGCTCCGCATCGAGGAGGCCGCCGCCCGCCGCCAGGCGCGGCTCGACCGGGCCGAGGACGTGGTCGTCGGCGTCAACCGCTACCAGAGCGATCAGGACGACATGCCCGCGCTCCTCGATGTGGACAACGTCGCGGTGCGTGAGGCCCAGATCGCGCGGATTAATGACGTCCGCGCCGCACGGGACGAGGCAGCCTGCCAGGCAACTGTAGAAAAGCTCACCGAGGGCGCGCGCGGCGACGGCAACCTGCTGGCGCTCTCCGTGGACGCGATCCGGGCGCGCGCCACGGTCGGCGAGGTCTCGGATGCGATGGAGGCGGCCTTCACGCGCCACCGCGCGACCGTGCGCACGGTCTCCGGCGTCTACGGCGCGGCCTACGCGCAGGACGACGCTTTCCAGACCATCCGGCGCGAGACCGCGCTCTTCGCCGAAGCGGAGGGGCGGAGGCCCCGCATTCTGGTGGTGAAGCTCGGGCAGGACGGGCACGACCGCGGCGCCAAGGTGATCGCGACGGCCTTCGCCGACATCGGCTTCGATGTGGATATCGGCCCGCTCTTCCAGACGCCCGATGAGGCCGCCCGCGATGCGCTGGAGAACGACGTGCATGTCGTGGGGGTCTCCAGCCAGGCCGCAGGTCACAAGACCCTGGTGCCGGAGCTGATCGAGGCGCTGCGGGTGGCCGGCGCAGGCCACGTGGTGGTGGTTTGCGGCGGGGTGATTCCGCCGCAGGATCACGACTTCCTTCACCAAGCCGGTGTCGCGGCCGTCTATGGCCCCGGCACCAACATCCCGGCCGCTGCGCAGGACATCATGGCGCTGATCCGCCGCCCCGAGGCCGCCTGACGCGCGGCGGCATTTGATCCGCCCCCGCTTCGTGCTTATGTGACACGCGCACCTAACGCGCTCTGAGCCCTGCCGGCGGCGGGGCCAACGATCAGACCCACGGCCCCATGGTTGCTCTCGATCGCGAGGCCCGCGTGCGGGAAGCGGGGGAACGCTCGCACCTGCACACCATCCGCACGCTGCTGCCCTATCTCTGGCCGCGCGGCTCGCTGGAGATGCGGGGCCGCGTGCTGCTGGCGATCCTGCTCCTCATCGGCGCCAAGGTGGCGAACGTCTATGTGCCGATCCTCTACAAGGACGCGGTCGACATCCTCTCGGGCGAAACGGCGGCGGTCATCGTCGTGCCGGTGGCGATTCTGCTGGCCTACGGCGCGCTCCGGGTGCTCACCGTCGCCTTCGGCGAGCTCAGGGATGCGGTCTTCGCCAAGGTTGGCGAGCGGGCGATCCGCACCGTGGCACTTCAGGTCTTCAACCATCTCCACGAGCTCTCGCTCCGCTTCCATATCGAGCGCCGCACCGGCGGCCTGAGCCGCGCCATCGAGCGCGGCGTCAAGGGGATCGAGTTCCTGCTCACCTTCATGCTGTTCAACATCCTGCCGACCCTGGTGGAGGTCACCATGGTCTGCGGCATCCTCTGGGTCCTCTACGGCGTCACTTACGCTGCGATCACCTTCGTCACCATCGGTTCCTTTATCGCCTTCACCCTCACGGTCACCGAGTGGCGGCTGAAGTACCGCCGGCGCATGAACGAGAAGGACAGCGAGGCCAACACCAAGGCGATCGACAGCCTGCTCAACTACGAGACGGTCAAGTACTTCGGCAACGAGATGCACGAGGCGCGGCGCTTCGACATCTCCCGCCGGCAATACGAACGAGCGGCGGTGCAGAGCAAGACCAGCCTCTCGCTGCTCAACATCGGCCAGGGAATTATCGTCGCGACCGGGCTCACCGGCATCACGATCATGGCCGGCTACGAGGTCGCCGCCGGCACCATGACCATCGGCGACTTCGTGCTGGTCAACACCTACCTGCTCCAACTCTATATCCCGCTCAATTTTCTAGGCTTCGTCTATCGCGAGATCAAGCAGTCGCTCACCGACATGGAGGCGATGTTCAGCATCCTCTCGGTGGAGCGCGAGATCGAGGACGCGCCGGACGCGCCGCCGCTCGACGTCACCGCCGGTGCCATCGAGTTCGAGGACGTGCGCTTCCGCTACGAGGAGCGGCGCGGCATCCTCGAGGGCATTACCTTCAAGGTGCCGCCCGGCACCACCACGGCCATCGTCGGCGCGAGCGGGGCCGGCAAGTCGACCATCTCGCGCATCCTCTTCCGCTTCTACGATATCGAGGCCGGCAGCGTCAGGATCGACGGGCAGGACGTGCGCGACGTGAGTCAGGAGAGCCTGCGCACGGCGATCGGCATCGTTCCGCAGGACACGGTGCTCTTCAACGACACGATCTACTACAACATCGCCTACGGCCGGCCCGACGCGAGCCCGGAAGAGGTGGAGGAGGCGGCGCGGCTCGCCCATATCCACGACTTCATCGCAAGCCTCCCCGACGGCTATGACAGCATGGTGGGCGAGCGCGGCCTCAAGCTCTCGGGCGGTGAGAAACAGCGGGTGGCAATCGCGCGCACGATCCTCAAGAATCCCCGTATTCTGCTGTTCGACGAGGCCACCTCGGCGCTCGATTCGCAGACCGAGAAGGAGATTCAGGCGAGTCTGCGGGAGGTCAGCCGCGACCGCTCGACGCTCATGATCGCACACCGCCTTTCCACGGTCATCGACGCCGACCAGATCCTGGTGCTGGACGGCGGGCGCATCGTCGAGCGCGGACGCCACGCCGAGTTGCTGGTGCGGGACGGCCACTACGCCGAGATGTGGTGGCGCCAGCAGGAGACCGCCGAGCTCAGGGAGGAGCTTGCGCAGCGGCTCGCCGACGAAGAAGGCCGCGCCGCGGAGACGACGGCCGTGCCCGACGAGGACCTGACGCCGTGACCGCGCGCCCGCACGGCCCCGGCCAGGCGCCGCCAGTGGCGGACATCCTCGCCGGCGACCGGCGAGCGCTGGCGACAGCGATCACGCTCATCGAATCGACGCGGGAGGAGGATCGCGGGCCGGCCGAGGACCTGCTGCAGGTGTTGCTGCCGCACGCGGGCAAGGCCGTGCGGCTCGGCATCTCGGGCGCGCCTGGCGTCGGCAAGTCGACCTTCATCGAGGCCTTCGGCACGCGCGCCATCGCGGCCGGCCGCAGGCTCGCGGTGCTCGCGATCGACCCTTCCAGCGAGCGCTCCGGCGGCTCGATCCTGGGCGACAAGACGCGGATGCCGGAGCTCGCGCGGAGCGACCATAGCTTCATCCGTGCCTCGCCGGCGAGCGGCACCCTGGGCGGCGTCGCCCGGCGCACGCGCGATGTCATGCTGGCCTGCGAGGCGGCAGGCTTCGACCTCGTGATGGTCGAGACCGTGGGCGTCGGCCAGTCCGAGGCCGCCGTCGCCGACATGACGGACCTCACCATGCTGCTGGTGCAGCCGGGCGCCGGCGACGAGCTGCAGGGCATCAAGCGGGGCGTGATGGAGCGCGCGGATATCGTCGTCGTCACCAAGGCCGACGGTGCCCTCGAAGGGCCCGCCGCCCACGCCAAGGCGGACTTCGAGGCGGCGCTTATGCTCCACGCGGGCGGAGGGCCGTGGACGCCCCGCGTCATCGCCTGCTCGTCGGTCGAGGGTACGGGCCTCGACGAGATCGCCGACGCGGTCGAGCGGTATCGGGCAACCATGGTCGAGGACGGCGCACTGGAGGCCAAGCGGGCCGCTCAGGCCGCCGCGTGGCTCTGGCGCGAGGTCGAGGACTCCCTCGTTGCGGCGCTCCACGCCGACGAGCGGCTCGCGCCTGCGGTCGCGGTGCTGGAAGCCGAGGTGACGGCGCAGACGCTCACCCCTGGCGCCGCCGCCCGCCGCATCGTCCAGCGCCTCCTGAAGCGCGACGTGGATTCGGGCAGTCGCTAACCCGGAATTTTTACCACGGTCACAGCCTGCGCCGCCCCGCCCTCAGCACCATGGTCCGGTGCGCAGGCACGGAAGCACGGTGCAAACTGCCCGCATGCCACGCGACACGGCCAGCCGAACATCGGTCGACCGACGGTTGACCACCGAGATCCCAACCCGGCCCGCTTGCCGATGCCGCGTCCCGACAGGAACGCGATGGTGTTCGGAAAATCCCGGCTTGTCCCGCCTCAAAATTAATGTGCGATGTCTGTCCCAGTCCGTGCGCCGCAGGCTGGAGCGCGCTGCCCGCGCGGACCGTGACTCTAGCGGAAAAAGGCGGGCGAACACCTGTTCGCCGCAGGCTGGATATTCGCCAGGGCAGGGACTATGTAGTGTGCTGCAGCGCAGCATGCGCTTTCCGAAGCCGGGAGAACACTGAACATGATGGATGATCCGATCGTCATCGTCGGCATGGCGCGCACGCCCATGGGCGGGTTTCAGGGTGCATTGAAGGACGCGCGGGCGCCCGAATTGGGCTCTGCTGCGATCGAGGCCGCGCTGACACGCGCCGGCGTCGGCGCCGACGAGGTCGACGAAGTGATCATGGGAAACATCCTCTCGGCCGGTCAGGGGCAGGCGCCGGCGCGCCAGGCCTCCATCGGTGCCGGCATCCCTGAGGCCGTCGGCTGCACCACCATCAACAAGATGTGCGGCTCCGGCATGAAGGCGACGATGTTCGCCCACGACCTGATCGCGGCGGGCTCCGGCGATATCGTCGTCGCCGGCGGCATGGAAAGCATGACCAACGCGCCCTACCTGCTGGACCGTGCGCGCGGCGGCTACCGCATGGGCCACGGCAAGGTGCAGGACCACATGTTCCTCGACGGGCTGGAGGATGCTTACGACAAGGGCAAGCTGATGGGCCATTTCGCCGAGGAGACGGCGCGCACCTATCAGTTCACCCGCGAGCAGCAGGACGAGTTCGCCATCACCTCGCTCACCCGCGCGAAGACGGCGATCGAGGACGGCTCCTTCGACGGCGAGGTCACGCCGGTCACGGTCAAGCACCGCAAGGGCGAGACGGTGGTCGACCGGGACGAGCAGCCGCTCACCGCCGACCTCGACAAGATCCCGACGCTGCGCCCCGCCTTCGCCAAGGACGGCTCGGTGACCGCGGCGAATTCCAGCTCGATCTCGGACGGCGGCGCGGCGCTGGTGCTCATGCGCCGCTCCGAGGCCGAGCGGCGCGGGCTCACGCCGGTCGCGGTCATCCACGGCCACGCGACGCACGCGCAGGCGCCCGCCTGGTTCACCACCGCGCCGGGGCCGGCACTGCGCAAGCTGTTCGAGAAGGTGGGCTGGGACGCGGACGACGTGGACCTCTACGAGATCAACGAGGCCTTTGCGGTCGTCACCATGGCGGCGATGCGCGACCTCGACCTCGACCACGACAAGGTGAACGTGCACGGCGGGGCCTGCGCGCTCGGCCATCCGGTCGGCGCCTCCGGCGCGCGCATTGTCATCACCCTGCTGGCGGCGCTGGAGAAATACGGCCTCGACAAGGGGGCGGCGGCGCTCTGCATCGGCGGCGGGGAGGCCACGGCGCTGGCCGTCGAGCGGCTGCACTAGAGCGCGGACGATGGCAGGCGCGCGCGAGACCATACCGGCCCGGCGCGGCCGGGCCGTCAGGCTGGGTGCCGGCGAGCAACTTCGCCTGATCAACACCCACGGCACCCAGGTGGTGGACACCTGGGCCTTCAACGCCAACGACATGGCCGAGTGCATGTCGATGGAGCACTCCCGCGTCGCCATTGGCGGCGTCTTCCCCAAGCCCGGCGATACCATGGTCACCAACAGGCGCCGGCCCATCCTCACGCTGGTGGAGGACACCTCGCCCGGCATCCACGACACGCTGATCGCCGCCTGCGACCGCTGGCGCTACATGCTGCTGGGTGCGGGCGACGATCACGACAACTGCGAGGACAACCTCCACGCAGCGCTCGCGGCCCTGGGCCTCAAGGCGCCGAAGACACCGTCCCCCTGGAACATGTGGATGAACATTCCGGTGGGCGAGGGCGGCTCGGTCTCCTTCGAGCCGGGTATGGCAAGCCCCGGTGACTACGTGGTGCTGCGGGCGGAGATGGACCTCGTGCTCGCCTTCTCTTGCTGCCCGCAGGACATCCTCCCGATCAACGGCGTCGCGTGTAACCCGGTGGACGCCGCCTACGAGCGGCTCTGAGGGCGAAGATCATGGCAGCGAACGGCATCTTCCTCACCGACGAGCAGCGGATGGTCCGCGACATGGCGCGCGACTTCGCTGCCAACGAGCTCGCCCCTCATGCCGGCCGCTGGGACCTGAACGGCGGCTACCCTGACGACATCCTGCCCAGGATGGGCCGGCTCGGGCTCATGGGCATGCTGGTGCCGCCGGAATGGGACGGCGCCGGCGCGGACCACGTGGCCTACGCGCTCGCCATGGAAGAGATCGCCGCCGGCGATGTCGGCACCTCCACGGCGATGAGCGTGAACAACTCGCTGGTCTGCGCGGGCATTCTCAAGGGCGGCTCCGAAGAGCAGAAGGAGCGCTTCCTGCGCCCGCTCGCGCGCGGCGACATGCTCGGCTGCTTCTGCCTCACCGAGCCGCAGGCGGGCTCCGACGCGTCCAACCTGCGCACCCGCGCGGTGGCGGATGGCAACGGCTACCGGCTGAGCGGCACCAAGCAGTTCGTCTCCAGCGGCTCCAGGGCGGACCTCGCGATGGTCTTCGCCGTGACCGATCCCGACGCTGGCAAGAAGGGGATCAGCTGCTTCCTGGTGCCGACCGAGTCCGAGGGCTACACGGTCGCGAGCCACGAGACCAAGATGGGCCAGCGGGCCCACGACACCTGTCAGATCGTCTTCGAGGACGTGCGACTCACGCCGGACCTCATGCTGGGCGAGCCGGGGCAGGGCTATGCCATCGCGCTCGGCAATCTCGAAGGCGGCCGCATCGGCGTCGCGGCGCAGGCGACCGGCGCCATGCGCGCGGCCTACGAGGCTGCGCTCGACTACGCCAGGGAGCGCACGAGCTTCGGCGAGCCGCTGATCGAGCATCAGGCGGTGGGCTTCCGCCTCGCCGACATGGCGACGGAGATCGAGGCGTCGCGGCTGCTCACGCTGCAGGCCGCGCGACTGCGCGATGCCGGCGAGCCCTGCCTCAAGGAAGCCTCCATGGCCAAGCTCTTCGCTTCGGAGACCGCCGAGCGGGTCTGCTCCAAGGCGATCCAGACGCTGGGCGGCTACGGCTACCTGAGCGACTTCCCGGTGGAGCGCATCTATCGCGACCAGCGGGTCTGCACGATCTACGAGGGCACGAGCGACGTTCAGCGGCTGGTGATCAGCCGGGCGCTCGCGCGGGAGTAAGGCGATGAGCGACAGTCTCGACTTCTACTTCGATTTTTCGTCGCCTTACGGCTACCTCGCGTCCGAGCGGATCGACGGGATCGCGGCGAAGCACGGGCGCTCCGTCACCTGGCGGCCGATGCTGCTCGGTGCCGTCTTTCAGAAGATCGGCGGCAGCCCCCTGGTCAACCAGCCGATGAAGGGGCCGTACTCGCAGCACGACATGCTGCGCTCCGCACGCCTTCACGGCATTACCTTCAACGTCCCCGACAACTTCCCGGTCAACAGCATCGCGGCGTGTCGCGCCTACTACTGGCTGGCGGATGGCGACGCCGCCGAGGCCCGCGACTTCGCCCAGGCGCTCTATCGCGGCTACTTCGTCGAGAACCGCGATCTGAGCCAACCGGAGACCGTGGTGGGGGCGGCGCAGACGCTCGGCGTGGACGGCGATGCACTGGTCGCGGCGGTGCAGGATCAGGCGATCAAGGACCGCCTGCGCGCCGAGAACGATGCCGCGCTCGATCGCGGCGTCTTCGGCTCGCCCACCGTCTTCATCGGCGACGAGATGTTCTGGGGCCACGACCGGCTGGAGATGATCGACCGCTGGCTCGAGACCGGCGGCTGGTAGCCGGCGAAGAGGAACGCCCGCGCCTGGATCAGCTGCTCGCGTTAGCTCCCAGCTTCACCTCGTCGTCGTAGACCTCTTCGGGCAGCGGCAGGCCGTCGAGCTCGGTGTCGCCCAGGGGGCCGTCCGGCGCGATGCCGCGCTGCTCCAGCAAAGCCATCAATTGGCGGGCGTGCTGAGCCGCGTGCCACGCCGTCCGCTCCAGCACGCTCTCCGTTGGGTGGATGCCGTAGTAGGTGTCGAGGGTGCCGAGGCGCCCCGCGCCGGCCGTGCGCCACCAGGATGCGAGCGCGTCGCGCACGGTCTGCCCGTAAGCCGAGACCTGGGCCGCGCTCCGCATCTCGGGCCCGGGCGTGCGCTCGAAATAGTCGAACGTGAGCCGTACGCCCTGGGCCGCGTCGATGAACGCCGCCGGGATCACGAAGATGTGGTAGCCGAGGTCGAGGATGCTGCGCTCGCGACCGGGCAGCCCTTCCTCCAGGTCGGCGGCCGGGAACTGGCCGAGATAGCGCTGGGTCGCGGCGAGGATGAGGTCGATCCGTTGCACCAGCTCCGCCGGCGGCAGCGCGTGCTGGTCAAACTCGACGCCGATGAAGCGCGCGAGATCGCCCAGGTCCTGAGCGAAGACGAAGCGGCTCCCCTGGACCACCACCGGCATCGACTGGGCGCCGAGGCTCGCGAGCTCCTCCATCGCCTCCGGCCTGGCGCGGACGTTGATCGATTCGTAGGGGATCCCTCGCGTCGCCAGGAATTCCTTGGCCCGGAGGCAGCTGGAGCACCCCGGCTGCCAGTACACTTTGAAGTCGTCTGCCATGTCCGCTCTCCCCGGCGGGCGGCGCGCGCCTACTCCGCCGTGTAGCCGCCGTCGATCACCAGCTCGGTGCCGGTGACGAACTTGGATTCGTCCGAGGCCAGATAGACCACGCCGTTGGCGATGTCGTTGGGCTCGCCGACGTGGCCTATCGGGTGCAACTTGCCGAACTCCTCCGGTCCTGCCGCCGCGTCGCCGAACATGCGGGTCGCGGTCTCGTCCATCATCGGCGTGTGGATGAAGGCGGGGTGGATCGAGTTGACGCGGACGCCGCTGCCGTCGCGCGCGCATTCCAGCGCCACGCACTTGGTGAAGTAGCGCACCGCGCCCTTGGACGCGGTGTAGGCGGCGAGATTCGCCGTGCCCACAATGCCGAGCACCGACGACATGTTGATGATGGAGCCGCCACCGGAATACCGCATCGCGGGGATCGCGCTCCGGGTGCCGAGAAAGACCCCGTCGGCGTTGACCGCCATGATTTGTCGCCAAGTCTCCAGCGAGACATCGGCGATGGGCTCGGCGCGGGTGATGCCTGCGTTGTTGAAGAGAATGTCGAGGCGGCCGTGCTCTGCCACCACGCTGTCCACGGTCGCCTGCCAGGCGGATTCGTCGGTCACGTCGAGGGGCTGAAACCGGGCCGTGCCGCCCGCTGCCGTAATGGAGGCGACCACCTCCGCGCCGCGGCCCTCGTCTCGCCCCGTCACCAGCACCGCGGCGCCTTCCTGGGCCATGCGCACGGCCGATGCGGCGCCGAGCCCGCTGGTCGCCCCGGTCACGATCGCCACCTTGCCCGCCAGTCTCGCCATTACCCGCCTCATACCCCGCAAGGGCATTGCATATGCTGCGCCCCGCATATCGACGCATATCGAATTGAGAGTAACATTGCAGACTATACCCGCGCAGGCGCTGCCTGCGTTCCAAAAGGTCGCGCACCCATGGCGGACGGGAACGGCGCTCTCGGCGACAACGTCTACCGGGCGGACCGGAATCTTCAGGCCCTCCTGCAGCGCAGCGCGCCCTGGCTCACCGACGACGACACCGAGCGGCTGAGCAGCTTCGGCGGCTGGGTCGCGACCGCCGTCGACGAACAGGCCGACTACACCAACCGCTTCGCGCCGCCGGTCCTCGAGACCCTGGATGAAGACGGCCTCCCCCGTTCCGTGGTCCGCCACAATCCGCTCTACGCCGCAGCGCACCGCGAGGTTTATGAGCGAGGCATTGTCGGGCTCAACTACGGCGCGGCGCGGCGCCCCTACACGTTGACCTTCGCGATGGGCTATCTGCTCGCGCAGTCCGATATCTCAATTCACTGCCCGGTGACGCTCACCGGCGCCGTCGCCCACGTGCTCGACCGCTTCGCGCCGGAGGCAGTGCGCGACGCCTACTTGCCCCGGCTTGTGCGTACGGACGGCAAGGCTCTGACCGGCGGCACCTGGGTCACGGAGAAGCAGGGCGGTAGCGACGTCGGCGCTACCGAGACCACGGCACGGCGCACCAACGACGGCATCCTGCTCAGTGGGCTCAAGTGGTTCGCCAGCAATGTCGACGGCGGGATCGCGCTCACCCTCGCCCGGCCCGAGGGCGCAGGGGGAAGTGGCACCAGGCTCGGCCTCTATCTGGTGCCGGCGCGATGCCCCGACGGCGCGCCCAATCGCTACCGGATCAGGCGGCTCAAGGACAAGCTCGGCACCCGCGGCCTCGCCACCGGGGAGATCGAGCTGGAGGACGCTCACGCGCTGGAGGTGGCGCCGCCGCCTAACGGGCTCAAGACCATGATGGCGGCGCTCGGCTACAGCCGTATCCACAACGCCATGGCCTCGGCCGGCATTCAGCGGCGCGCCTTCGCCGAGGCGCTCGCCCACGCCGAGGCCCGCGAAGCGTTCGGCCACCGCCTCACCGCCTACCCGATGGTGCAGGACCAGCTGGTCGAAATGCAGGTGCGTGTGGAGGCGAGCGTGGCGCTGGCCTTCGCCGCTGCGCGCGCGTTCGACGAAGCGCAGGGGACACCGGCCGAGCAGCCCTGGATGCGGCTCGTCACCGCGCTCGTCAAGTATCTCACGGCGGAATGGGCGATCACCGCGACCAACCGGGCGATCGAGATCCTGGGCGGCAACGGTTACACCGAGGAGTATCCCACGGCCAGGCTCTACCGCGATGCCCAGGTGCTCACCGTGTGGGAGGGGCCGCCCAACATTCAGGCGCTGGAGGTGCTGCGCCTTGCAGGCGCGGAATCGCCAGGGCTCGCCGCCTTTCACGCGCGCCTCGACGCCATCCTCAACATGCCCTTCGTCGCCAACCACTCGGCCTTCGTGCGGGCCCGCGCGCTGATCTTCCAGGCCCGGCGGGAGGTGGCTGCGCTGACGGCCTTGATCCGCGACGATGAGTCCGAAGGGCAGCGCCAGGCCCACAGGCTGATGGACCGCATGGCCAAGGGCTTAGCCGCGGCCCTATTGGTCGAGGAGGCAGCCGCCGATTGGGGTGCCGGCGATGCGCGCAAGGCAGTGGTCGCACGCCTCTTCGCCGCGCAGGAGCTGGCGGCGCCGGAACCGCCCAAGCCGGGCGAGAGCGAAGGCCAGCGATTCTTCGAGCCGCTCGCCCAATACCAGAAGATCGAGACGCCGCACCCGGATTGACCGTGTCGCAGGGCCGGCGGTGGAAAACGCCTATCCGGCCGCCGCCGTCGCGTGCTATGTGCTGGGCTCGCTAACGGAGCGGGCGCGTTTTCGGAGCGAAGGGATGGAGATCAACGGCAAGAACATCGCGGTCGAGCAGCATGGCGACGGCGACGCGGTGGTCATGGTCCACGGCCTCGGCGGCACCAGCAACACCTGGTATCCGCAGGTGGGACCGCTCGCCCGGTTTTTCCGCGTGGTTCGGCCTGACCTCGAGGGCTCCGGCCGCTCGCCCGCCACGGGTGCCCTCTCCATCGCCTCCTTCGCCGCCGATGTGGTCGCGGTGATGGATGAGCTGGACATTTCGACCGCGCATCTCTGCGGCCACTCCATGGGCACGATCGTCTGCCAGCACATCGCCGCCGAGCACGCGGAACGGGTGAAGAGCCTCGCCCTCCTCGGTCCGCTGGCAGAACCGCCCGAGCCTGCCCGACAGGCGATCCGCGACCGCGCAGCTGTCGCACGCGAGAAGGGCATGACGCCGATTGCGGACACCCTGGTGGAAGTCGCAATCTCGGCCGATACCAGAGCGCACTATCCGGCGTCGGCCGCCTTCGTCCGCGAGATTCTCATGGGCCAGGATGCGGAGGGCTACGCGCGCACCTGCGAGGCGCTTGCCGCGGCCACGAGCGCAGACCTCGCCAGCATCCGCTGCCCCACGCTGCTGATCACCGGCGACGAGGACGGCGTCTCGCCGCCGCCGGCGGTGAAGGCCCTGAGCAGCAAGATCAAGGGTTCCCGCGTTGCCGTGCTGCCCGGCTGCGGTCACTGGACCCCGATCGAGAAGCCGGCTCAAGTCAATGGATTGATTCTAAACCTCTATTACAGCTTCAGTTAGGTAGGGCCATGGCGACGAGAAAGCAGGGCAACCGGGGGAGCGCACAGACGCGTTCCCGCAAGAGTTCGGGCAAGGCTCGGCCGCCCGCCGCCAGGCGATCCTCTCGCGCCGGACCGACCCCGGCGTCGTCCGGCGCCGCGCCGGCGACCTTTTATGTCTGCCGCTCCTGCGTGTGGTCTGAATCCGCGCGTGAGCGCGACGGCAAGCGCCAAGGCACCTTCCTGCTGGAGGCGGTGCGCGAACTCATCGAGGCCTCCCCCCTGCCGGAGGCGCTAAACTTGCGCGCCGTCTATTGCCTGAACGGCTGCAAGAGCCCGTGCAATGTGGGCTTCCGCTCGGCCGGCAAGCACCACGTGCGCTTCAGCCATTTGACGCCGGAGAATGCGGCGGATGTCATCGCCTACGCGCGTGCCTACCAGACGAACGCGACCGGCGAAGTCTCCGAGGACGAGACGCCGACGGCAATGCGCGGCAAGATGACGGTGCACACCCCGCCGATCGGCTAGCGGCGCCTTTTAGTTGGGCCGGGTAGCCGCTTCGCCGGCATCGATCTCCTGCTCCTCCAGTGAGGCACCAGCATAGCGCCGGTTGGCCTCGCCCAAGGCACTGCGGAGCGCCGCTACGAGGCTCGCCCGCTCCTCCGGCGCCAGGAATGGGCCGATCACGAGCGAGCGGCCGTGCGAGGTGAGCGTGATCTGGCTGTGGTGCTCCACCGGCTCGTCGAGGGCGACACGGAGCCAGTAGGGGTTGAAGCGCCATTCCGTCGTGCGGCCGTTGGGCGCGATGCGCCGGATCACGACCTCGTCGGCCGTCACGCGGATGGTCTCCCGCAGGCGGCCCGAGCGATAGCTCAGCCGGAATGCGAGATAAAGCAGCGCGATGTCGAGGCCGAAGAAGCCGAGCACCGGCCACGCTCCCTGAAGCAGGAAGAAGACGCCGAGCCCGACACTGATGACGATGACGCCGGCCATGACCGCGATGAAACCAGCGCGCCCCAGCGAACGATTGGGTGCGAGCTCCGCATCGAATATGACCGTTGCGCCGGTTGCCTCTCCGCCGGCTGATTCGACGAATGGGGGCGACGGGGATTGGCTCATGAGGCCAGCGTAACGGCTCCAGCGCGCGCTGGTAAAGTACGACCGCCAGTTTTCTCGACGCGAGGGCGATTATCAGGCCGCAAAGCCCCCTTTTTGGGGTGAGGCCGCTTGACACAATTGGGCGAATCGCCGTCAACTCGGCAGCGATCTATTGGAGCCAGGAGGAGGCTATGCTCAAAAAATCGTGGGCGGTGCGGATTGCAGTTGTCGCTCTTCCGTTGGCCGTCGCTGCGGGGTGCCAGTCCGCCGCCGAGCAGGAACAGGCGGCCGCTGCCATAGCTGGCGCCGAGGCGATGGCTACGGAAGCCATGCAAACCGCCAACCAGGCCCTAGTCGCGGTTGATGAGCTGCGCGCCGCCGTGGACGCGGCCAACCAGAGCGCGGCGGCAGCGGCAGCGGCGGCCGAGGCCGCGGCCGGCTCGGCCGAGGCAGCGGCCGAGGCAGCGCAGGCGGCTGCGGACAAGGCCGACCGCATTTTCCAGAAGGGGATGCGCAAGTAGAGCCGGCAGGCGGCTCTCTCACGCCGCCTGGCCCTGGCTAACTGGGAGTTGCGGAGCGGTCCACGGTGACTTGGACAGGGACGCCGGACCGTTCTTCGAAAGCCTTGCGAATGAGGTGCCAGTCCAGACGGTCCTGGGCGGCACCGGCTAGAGTCTTGATCCGGAAGAGAGCGTCGGCGCGGGAGCGCGCGTCGACGCTCTCTATTTGCCCGGTCCATTCCAGTTCGTCCGCCTGTTCGGCCTCGGGGTGTGCCTCCACATAGAGCTCACCGCCGTACCAGCCGATCTTGATCGCCTGACTGATGACCTGCACCGGCGTGCCGACCGGCACGAGCTCGAACAGCCGCGCGATATCCTCGGGATAGAGGCGGATGCATCCGTGGCTCACCCGACGCCCGACGCCCCACGGCATGTTCGTGCCGTGGATGAGATAGCTTGGCCAATCGAAATAGAGCGCATGGCTGCCGAGCGGATTGTGCGGGCCCGGTGGAACCGCCTTGGGCAGATGCGGCTTCTCGGCACGGATCGATTCCGGCGGGAACCAGATCGGCCTTTCCTTCTTGCGCACGATTTCGGTGCTGCCGAGGGGCGTGGCCCACCCCTCCTTGCCCACGCCGAGCGGGAAGGTCTGAGGTACGGTGCCGTCCGGCCCGAAGTAATAGAGGCGATGCTCCGCCAGGTTGACGACGAGGCCCCGCCGCTCGGCATCGGGCAGGACGTGCGCGGTCGGCAGAACGATCGGCGTGTTCTCGCCGGGAACCCAGGGGTCGATGCCCTGGTTGGCCGCGATCATCTCGACATAACCGAGGCCGTTGGCGCGCGCGAGGTCGAGCAATGTGTCTTCGTAGGCGGCGACGACATGGCGCAGCGCGCCGATCATGTCGCTTGACCGGCGCTCGCCCTCGGTCTCGAGCGCCGCAGCACCGCCGGCTGGAGGCTCCGGCTCTTCGGCCCCGCTGGCCGCCGCCCACGTCAGTGCCGCCACCATGACAGTTACGATGGAGAGAGTGGTCTGTCGCCGCTTCATCGAATTCCGCGCCTAAGCGGGGCCGCCGCTTTCCACCGGCGCGTCCGCACGACTCCCCCAATCGCTCCAGGAACCGTCGTAGACGGCGACCTCTTCGGCACCGATTGCGGCGAGCGCGAGCGCCAACGTGCACGCGGTGATGCCCGACCCGCAGGTGGCGATGACCGGCCGGGAGAGATCGACGCCGGCGTCGGCGAACGCGCGGCGAATGGCGGCAGTGTCGGTCAGCGCCCCGTCGTCATCATCGAGAACAGCGTTGAAGGGGACGTTGCGGCTGCCGGGAATATGGCCACGCGGGAGGTCGGGCCGTGGCCCCGGATCCTCGCCTGTGAAGCGCGCGGCGGCGCGTGCATCCACGATCTGCGCGCTGCCTGTGCCAAGCGTGGCGCGGACCTGTTCGAACGAGCGGACCAGCGCGTCGTCGCGGCCCTGCGCCGTGAACGATCCCGGCGCGATCGTAGGCTCGCCGCTCTCAACCGGATGGCCTTCCGCCTGCCAGCGCGGCAGGCCGCCGGCAAGGATCGAAATCCGCTCATGCCCAAACACGCGGAACATCCACCACACGCGCGCCGCGCTGTAGAGGCCCACGGTGTCGTAGACCACGACGTGCGAATCGTTGCTGACGCCCAGCGCTGAGACGCTGCGCCCGAAGAGTGCGGGCGACGGCAGCATGTGGGGCAGTGACGAGTCCGGGTCGCAGATCCCGTCGATGTCGAAGAAGGCAGCGCCCGGAATGTGCGCCTCCAGGAACTCGGCGGCCGGGTCGCGTCCCAGCGACGGCAGGTGCCAGGAGCCGTCAAGCACGCGCACCGCGCTGTCCTGTCCGCCCTCTGCGGCAAGCCAGCTCGATGTCACGACCAGCGGCGTCTCGTCTCCGCTCATGACGGGTCTCTAAAGGCGAGCGTGACGCGCCGGTTGTGCCGGCCTTTGTTCTCGATCTTGCGGACGATGACCAGTCCGATCTCGCCTGTGCGCGCGACATGGGTGCCACCGCAGGGCTGCAGGTCGATCCCTTCGACATTGATGACTCTGACCCGACCCTGGCCCGACGGGGGCTTTACCCGCATGGTCTTCACCAGTTCCGGCTGCGCTGCGAGTGCCTCGTCGCTCATCCAACGAGCCGCGACCGGAAGGTCCTGCGCAATGAGCACATTAAGTTCGTCCTGGACCGCCGACTTCTCCAGCTTGGTATCGACATCGAAGTCGAGGCGCCCTTTCTCCGCCGAGAGTTGCCCGCCGGTCACCGGCGCGTCGATCACGGCGCTCAGCAAATGCAGGCAGGTATGCATGCGCATGTGGCGATAGCGGCGTTCCCAGTCAAGCTCGGCCACGACGCGGCTTCCCGGTGCCGGCGGTGGCGTGTCGGGGTCGATCAGATGGAGGATGTCGTCGGCGCCCTCGCCCTTGCGGGTGTCGCGCACCGCGATCTCGGTGCCGTCGTCCGTGCGCAGGATCCCGGTATCGCCTGGCTGACCGCCGCCCACGGGGTAGAACACCGTGCGGTCGAGCCGCACCGCTTCGCCGTCAACTGCGCTGACTCGTGCCTCGCAGGTGCGGGTGTAGGGCTCGGTGCGAAACAGCAGTTCAGTCGGCGGCATCGGGAGCATCGTCGAGCCAGGGTGGCACCGGTAGGTCGCGCTCGCGCAGGAACGCGGCGTTGAAGAGCTTGCTGAAATAGCGGGTGCCGTAGTCGCAGAGCACGGTGACGATGGTGTGGCCGGGGCCCATCTCCCTTGCCAGCCGGATCGCGCCAGCCACGTTGATCCCGGTCGAGCCGCCCATGATGTGGCCTTCGTTCTGCGCCAGATCGAAGATCACCGGCAATGCCTCTGCATCCGGAATCTGGAATGGGACGTCGATCGGCGCGCCTTCGAGGTTGTCGGTGATCCGACCCTGGCCGATGCCTTCCGTAATCGAGCTGCCCTCCGCCTTGAGCTCGCCGTGGGCGTAGTGGTTGAAGAGCGCGGCGCCCATGGGGTCCGCGAGGCCGATCGTCACCGAGGGCTTGCGCTCCTTGAGCGCCATGCCGACCCCGGCGAGCGTACCGCCGGTGCCGACAGCGCAGATGAAGCCATCGATCTTGCCCCCGGTCTGCTCCCAAATCTCGGGCCCGGTAGTTTCGACATGGGCCTGGCGGTTGGCCACGTTGTCGAACTGGTTGGCCCAGACCGCGCCGTTCGGCTCCGTCGCGGCGAGCTCATCGGCAAGGCGCCCGGAATACTTCACGTAGTTGTTGGGATCGCGGTAGGGGACCGCCGGCACCTGGATCAGCTCCGCGCCGCAGAGCCGCAGCATGTCTTTCTTCTCCTGGCTCTGGGTCTCCGGAATCACGATTACCGAGCGGTAGCCGAGCGCGTTCCCCACGAGCGCAAGCCCGATGCCGGTGTTGCCGGCGGTGCCTTCGACGATGGTCCCGCCGGGCTTGAGCACGCCCCGCCGCTCGGCGTCGCGCACGATGAAGAGCGCGGCGCGGTCCTTGACCGAGCCGCCGGGGTTCAGAAACTCGCACTTGCCGAGGATCTCGCAGCCGGTGGCCTCGGAGGGGCCGTGCAGGCGGATCAGCGGCGTGTTTCCGATCAGTTCAACGAAACTCGGTACGGCTGTCATGGCACCCCACGCCCCCGAAGAAAGCGGCGCACCCTAGCCCGGATTTCTTACCGATGTCACGGCCTGCGACTGCGGCCCGGATCAAGTTACCTGCCGGGGTAGCCTTGTCCGCCACGGGGTGCGCGGCTACAGTCTCGCTTGATCCGACCCTTACGACTGTCGAGGCAGCCCACCATGAGCGAACCCGTCGTCGCCCAGGCGGAACCCTATGAAACCGAGCTTGTTGCCGGGGAGAAGTACTTCTGGTGCGCGTGCGGCCTGAGCGCCACCCAACCCTTCTGCGACGGCTCGCACAAGGTGACCGACATCCGCCCGATCGTCTTCACCGCCGAAGAGAGCGAGACCGCGTGGCTCTGCGGCTGCAAGCAGACCGGGAGCAAACCGCACTGCGACGGCACCCACAACACGCTCTGAAAACACGCCCGCACGCTGGACAGGCCGTGGGTGGCGGCACGCGATATTGGCGCCGCGCGCCTGAGCGGGCGGGCGGGGTGCTCCTCGCTACAGCCTTGGTGGTCGCGCTCACCGGCTGCAATCCGTTCGCTGACCCGCCGCCCTGCCCCAGAGTCAGCATTCTGAAGGAAGCGCGCCTACTCACCCTCTACGGCGACGGGCCGGGGCGCAAAGCGGCCGACGTGGCCTTCGAGTTGGAGCTTCGCAACGTTGTCTCGGACTGCGACTATGATCTCGACGACAGTGGCGGCGGCGTGGAGGTCACATTCGCGCTGCCGATCCACGCAGCGCGCGGGCCCGCGGCAGAAAGCGACCGATTGAGCGTGCCCTTCTTCGTCGCGCTTACCGACCCGAGCCGGCAAATCGTCGCCAAAGAGGTCTTCACGGCGGAGATCGCCTTCGAGGCCGACAGCGCGAGCGCGCGAACGGTGGAGGAGATCGAGCAGTGGATCCCCCTCGGGCCGGGGGCGTACGGGGCAGGCTACGAGACGCTGGTCGGCTTCCAGCTCACTGCCGTACAGCTCGAGGAGTCTCAACGACCCAAAACACAGTGAAGTGTGCGCCGCGCGTTCGAGACGGTTTCGGATCGCAGCGCCGCGCTGAACCGCGGCGACTGCCTTGTCACACCAGCCGGTGCTTCCTACCATGCGCACACTCGCCCGGCGGAGAGGAGCCCACGCCATGACCAAGGCCCAGACTGCTGCGGCTGCAAGCCCGGCCGCCCCAGAGTCGCCGTTCACCCTTGTCAGGAGGGATGACCCCTCCTTCGTGCCGGGACGGCGCGACTTCATGACGTACCGCGACCTCGGCGTCACGGCGGCGAGCGACGGACGTATCCGCGCGCAGATCACTTCCGCCAAGGTGGGGCTCACGCGGCCGACCGGCTGGCACACGCACATCTGCGAGGGGCAGATCGTCTACATGCTGAGCGGCTGGATCGATCTCGCCTTCGAGCACGAGACCATCCGCATCGAGGAAGGAGATTCGCTCTACATTCCAGGCGACACGCCGCACAACGAGGTTGCGACCTCTGACACGTTCGACCTGATCGAAATCTCCGTGCCCGCGGACATGGGCACCGAGCCCTGCGATCCACCGCCGGGATGGCGCGGGGACGACTAAGTCACGCCAAGTCCGTCGCTCAGGCGTTAGTCAGCGAGAATCCCTCGTAACCGTTGGCGACGACCGCGTCGCACTTCTCGATATAGGTCGCGAAGCCGCCCGTGTAGGGCGTCACCGTGCGCGGCTTGCCGGGGACATTGGCGCCGACATACCACGAGTTGCAGGAGGGGAAGAGCGTCTCGGCCGCCACCTCCTCGTGGTGCTGCATCCACGCGTCCTCCGCCGCCCGCGTCGCCTCGATGCGCGGACGGTCGCAGGCGCGCGCATGGGCGATGCAGTCGGAGATCCACTCGACGTGCTGCTCGATGGTGGGAACCATGCTGGTGAGCACCGACGGGCTGGTGGGCCCGGTGACGGTGAACAGGTTGGGGAAGCCCTCGATCGCGACCCCGAGATAGGTCCGAGGCCCGTCGGCCCACTTCTCCCGCAGCGACCGTCCGCCCGCACCGCGGATGTCGATTCTGAGCAGGGGGCCGGTCATCGCGTCGAAGCCGATGGCGAAGACGATCGTGTCGAGTTCGTACTCCTTGCCGCCGGCGCGAAGGCCGGTTCGCGTGATCTCCTCGATCGGCGCGTCGCTGATGTCGACCAGCGTCACGTTGGGCCGGTTGAAGGTCTCGTAGAAATCGGTGTCGAGGCAGATTCGCTTGCAGCCCATGTAGGAGTGAGGCGAGAGCAGATCCGCCACCTCGGGATCGCGCACCTGGGCGCGGATCTTGCCACGGATGAACTCAGTCGCGATGCCATTCGCCTCGCCATTGGCCAGCAGGTCGCCGAACACGCCGTAGAAGCTGAGGCCCCCCTTTTGCCAGCGGGCCTCCATTTCGCCCTCACGCTCCTCGGCGCTCATCTCGGCTGCGGTCGCCGGGTTCGGATGCCACCAGGAGCCCGTCGCCGTCTGCTTCGCGCGCCGGCGCAGCTCTCCGTAGTTGGCCCTGACGGCGGCGTATTCCGCCTCGTCCAGAGGCCCGTTGCGGGCGGGAATGGTGTAGTTCGGCTGGCGCTGGAAGACCGTGAGGTGCTGCGCCTCGGCCGCGATCAGCGGGATCGACTGGATGGCGGAGGAGCCGGTGCCGACGACGCCGACCCGTTGGCCTACGAAGGAGACCTTCTCGTGGGGCCAGGCGCCGGTGTGGTACCAGGCGCCTTCGAAACGGTCCAAGCCGTCGAAGGCCGGCCGGTTGACGGCCGAGAGGCACCCGGTGGCCATGATGCAATAGGTGGCGGAGAGCTGCGCACCGTCCTCGGTGGCAATGCGCCAGCATCCCGCCGCCTCGTCGAAGACCGCTTCGCTTACTGTCGTCTCGAAGCGGATGTCGCGGCGGAGGTCGAACCGGTCCGCAACGTGTTCCAGATAGCGCAGGATTTCCGGTTGCCCAGGGTAGCGCTCGGTCCACCGCCACTCCTGCTGGAGTTCGTCGGAGAACTGGTAGGAATACTCGACGCTATCGGAATCGCAGCGAGCGCCCGGATAGCGGTTCCAGTACCAGGTGCCGCCGACCCCCCTGCCCCGCTCGAAGACCTGGACCGAGCGCCCCATCCCGCGCAGCCGATGGAGCATGTAGAGGCCGGCAAAGCCAGCGCCGACGACGACCGCGTCCACGTCCGGCGCGCCGTTGGTACGCCGTCGGTTTTCGGCCGTATCTCGCGTCGCAGAAGTGCCCATGACCTGTGGCCGCTTGCCTGCGTGTGCGGAGTTTAGCGCGGATCGGCAGGGCTTCGCACCCGGCTATCCGTGGTGCGGGGTCGAGGGCGGGCGCCGCTCACGCGGGGCTTAGCGAGAAGCCCTCGTAGTCACTGGCGGCGACCTCATCGCACTTCTCCACGTAAGCCCCGAACCCGGCTGTGTAGGGCATCACGCGGCGCGGCTTGCCCTCGACATTGGCGCCGACGTACCAGGAGTTGCAGGCGGGGAAGAGCGTGCCGCCCGCCGCCTCCTCGTGATGAGCGATCCACGCGGCCTCCGCCGCTCGTGTTGCCTCGATGCGCGGGCAGGCGCAGGCACGCGCATGGGCGATGCAGTCGGCGATCCACTCCACGTGCTGCTCGATGGCGGGAACCATGCTGGCGAGCACCGAGGGGCTGGTCGGCCCCGTGATCGTGAAGAGATTGGGGAACCCTTCGATTGCGAGACCGAGGTAGGTGTGCGGTCCGTCGGCCCACTTCGCCTGCAGCGTCCTCCCGCCTCTGCCGCGAATGTCGATGCGCAGCAGTGGCCCGGTCATCGCGTCGAAGCCGATGGCGAAGACGATCGTATCCAGCTCGTAATGGTCGCAGCCGGTGCGCAGGCCGGTGCGCGTGATCTCCTCGATGGGTGCATCGCTGACATCCACCAGCGTGACATCGGGCCGGTTGAAGGTCGCGAAGTAGTCGGTATCGAGGCAGATGCGCTTGCAGCCGACCACGGAGCGCGGGGTCAGCAGGGCGGCCACCTCGGGATCGCTGACCTGCGCGCGGATCTTGCTGCGCAGGAACTCCGCGGCGATATCGTTCGCCTCAGTATTGACCAGCACGTCCTTGAAGACGCCGTAGAAGCAGAGGCCGCCCGTCCGCCAGCGGGCCTCGAGCTCGCGCTCGCGCGCTTCGGCGCTCATCTCCGCGGCAGCCACAAGGTTCGCCGACCACCAGCAGCCGCTCGGCGTCTCCCGCGCCTGGCGCCGCAGGTCCCCGTACTGCGCCCTGATGGTGGCGTATTCCGCATCGGTCAGCGGCACATTGCGGGCGGGGATGCTGTAGCTCGCCTGGCGCTGAAAGACGGTGAGGTGGCGCGCCTCAGCCGCGATTACGGGAATCGCCTGAACTGCCGATGAGCCGGTCCCGACGATGCCCACGCGCTTGCCGGCGAAGGAGACCGCCTCATGGGGCCAGGCGCCGGTGTGGTACCACTCGCCCTGGAAGCGGTCCAAGCCGTCAAAGGCCGGACGGTTGGGGACGGAGAGGCACCCGGTCGCCATGATGCAATAGGTGGCGGAGAGGCGCGCGTCGTCGTCGGTGGCGATCCGCCAGCATCCTGCTGCGTCGTCGAAGGCCGCATCGGTGACGGTCTTCCCGAACCGGATGTCCCGGCGGAGGTCGAACCGGTCCGCCACATGCTCCAGGTAGCGCAGGATCTCGGGCTGGGTGGCGAAGCGCTCGCTCCATCGCCACTCCTGCTGCAGCGCGTCGGAGAACTGGTACGAATACTCGACACTATCGAGGTCGCAGCGGGCGCCCGGATAGCGGTTCCAGTACCAGGTGCCGCCGACTCCGCTGCCCTGCTCTAGGACGCGCACCGAGAACCCCATCGAGCGCAGCCGGTGGAGCATGTAGAGCCCGGCGAAGCCCGCGCCGACCACAACCGCATCGAAGTCCGGTGCAGGCGTAGCGCGCAACCTGCTGGGCTCAGGCATCGTCCAGCATCAGCGCCGCTGCGCCCACCATGCCCGCATCGTTACCGAGCGCCGCCTTGACCACGCGGATCGCACCGGCGGGTGCGAGCACCGCCCGCGCGATGGCATGATCGGCGGCCTCGCGATAGAGCGTGAAGTGCCGTTCGCCCATGCCGCCGCCGATGAGGATTACCTCGGGCAGGAAGCTGTGGATGAGGCTCCAGACCGCCGTCTCCATCGCGTCCGCACTGCGGCTGACGATGGCTTGCGCGGGTGCCGCGCCAGCCTCGGCGGCGTTGAAGACGGCTTCGGCATCTGCATAGCCGAACTCGGCGCCTGCGCGCGCGAGCGCCGGCCCGGCGGCAAAGGATTCGAGGCAGCCTCGGCTGCCGCAGTAACACGCCGGCCCGGTCGGGTCGACGATCAGATGGCCGATCTCGGGATGCTCGCGCGCGGCGCCCCGCAGGATCGCGCCGTCGATCAGCACCGCGCCGCCAATGCCGGTGCCGATGGTCAGCATCAGCGCGACTCGGGCGCCACGAGCCGCGCCGGCCAACGCTTCGCCCAGCAGTGCGGCGTCCGC
Organism: Alphaproteobacteria bacterium; assembly: GCA_965220745.1. Lineage (GTDB taxonomy): Bacteria > Pseudomonadota > Alphaproteobacteria > UBA828 > UBA828 > WTGU01. The sequence continues at coordinate 148,474 of CBDCQT010000011.1, forward strand.
GTCGTTGATGAGCCGCACCGACGCGCCGAAGCGGTCGGCAAGCGGGGTCACGATGTCGCTCCCCTCCCAGCCGGGAAGAGTGTAGAAATTCTCGATCCGCCCGCTCGCCTCGTCGAAGGGGCCTGGGCAGCCCAGGCCGATTCCCGCTAGCGTGGCTACATCGATGCTCGCTTCGGCCAGGGTCTCGTCGATGGCCCGGGTGAGCCGCTCAAGCCCCGCATCGAAGCCCGCTTCGGCGTCGGTCGCAACGGTCCGCCGCGCGTGTACCTCACCGGCCGCATCGACCGCGCCGACCGCGATCTTGGTGCCGCCGATGTCGACGCCCAGCGCGAAGCGGCTCATGGTTCGGTGTCGTCGCGCGCGATGTCGGCCGCGGCGTCCCGGTCACAGAGGCAGACGGCGTCTCCGTGCAGCCACAGGAAGGACGCGGGCAGGGCCGGCGTGACGCGACGGGCCGCAAGCTGCGCGAGCGGTGCCCGCTTGGCGGCGCCTGAGACCATGAGCAGGATGCGGCGCGCGCGCAGTATATCGCCCAGGCCGAGGGTCAGGCCTTGGCTCACCGGGGCGGCGGCCTCGGCCAGCATCGGGTGGCCGCGCGAGCGCTCGGCAAGCGTGGCGACGTGGCAGAAGGGATCGAAGCTTTCCGCAGGCTCGTTCAGCGCCAGATGCCCGTTCAGCCCGAGCCCGAGGATGCAGAGGTCAATGGGCCCGGCCGTCTCCAGCGCCACTGCCACCCGCCGGCACTCGGCGGCCGCGTCCTCCGCGTCGCCACGAAATCCGATCCAGCGCTCCGGCGGCACGGCGAGCGGACCAAGCATCGTGCGCTGCAAGTAGGCGGCGCAGCTCGCCGGATCGTCGGGGCTGATGCCCGCCCACTCGTCGAGCTGGATGTAGCGCGCACTCGCGAGCCGCTCCGGCGCGCCGGTCAGCAGCGCATACATGCCGGTCGGCGTTCCCCCGCTGGCGAGGCAGATCAGCAGGTCGGGCTTGACGCGGGCCGCCTCCCATATGACGTCCGCCGCCGCCCGATCGAGCGCCTCCCGGTCCGGGAGGACGGTGATGCGCACCGCCTCAGCCCGCGCCGCCCTGCCACAGATCCCAGGGCTTGGCTGCGTCGCTCCTGAACGGCAGCGCGACCTTGGCGCCGGTGCGGGCGGACTCGTAGGCAGCGAACAGCACCTCCTGCACGGCGCGCGCGTCCTCTCCGGTCACCAGCGGTTCCGTACCGTTCTGCACGCAATCCACGAAGTGGTCGAACTCGCCCCAGAAGCCGTAGTTCCACTCCTCCTCGTAGATGGTGAAGCTCCAGCCCTGGGTCGCGCCAGCCTTCTCCACCGCGTAGTCGTAACCGCCACTGCTGTAGGTCTCGATCGAGTTGCCGTGGAGCAGGTCGGCATAGGCAACACCCTCGGAGCCGTGCACTTCGGCCCGGTCGTCCATGCCGCCGGGCTTGGTCCAGCTGGTCTCGTTGAGGAAGAGGCAGCCGCCTTCGAACTCGAGGATCAGCAGCGCGTTGTCCTCGCCCCTGGTCTTGTCGCCGTGCACCTGGGTCGAGAGTTGGGCGTAGACCGAGACGATCGGCGCGCGATCCAGCATCCAGCGGGCGAAGGCGATGCCGTGGCAGCCCATGTCCGCGAGTACGCCGCCACCGGCGCGATCGACATCCCAGAAGTGAGGCGCGTGGGGGCCGTCGTGCTTCTCCGACTGCTTGATGAGGGTGGGGCGGCCGAGCGCGCCTGCGTCGAGCAGCGACTTCAGGCGCATGTACTTGGGCGCAAAGCACAGCTCCTCGGCATACATGAAGAGCACGCCGGCTTCGGCACAGGCGGCGATCATGCTGTCAGCCTCGGCCATGCTCAGGCACATCGGCTTCTCCAGCACGACGTGCTTGCCGGCGGCGGCGCAGTCCAGCACGAGCGGGCAGTGGGTGTCGTTGGGAGTGCCGATCACCACCATGTCGATGTCGTCGCGCGCGAGCAGCGGGCGGTGATCGGTCCAGTGGTGGGGCAGGCCGTATATCTCGGCGAAGGCCTCGGCGTTGCCCGGCGTCGGCGACGCCACGCCGACGAGCTTCGCATGGGGGTTGCGCACCAGCGCACGGGCATGAATCCCGCTCACGAATTGCGAACCCAAGAACCCGATGCCCACCGGTTTCGTCATCCACGGCCTCCCTGTTTCAGGGAATAGCGCGGGGCGTTGCAGCTCGGCGCCTCGAACGCGTCCTTACTACAGGCGCCGGACGTACAACCGCAACCGGCAGCCACCGGGCATTAGACTTGAATAGGGCCGCACCGCGCCAAGCACTTAAAAAAAGGGTCTCAAGGCCCAGCGGCTGCGTTATGCTTGACGTAACGCGTATCTGCTTCTTACGTTGGCGGTGGCCATTGACGTTCGGAAGCGCGTTGATCGTCGGTTTTGCGAACAGGAGAACGGAGGACTTCTATCGTGGCCGCAGGGTCGCAGCCTTCTCTGGATTCGCTCGCACCGCGTCGCGCAAGCTGGACCAGCTCGACGCGGCCACGGGCCTGCGTGACCTGATGCGTCCCGGCAACCGGCTTCAAGCGCTGAAGGGCCGCCGCAAGGGGCAGTGGAGTATCAGGATAAACGACCAGTGGCGTATCTGCTTCGAATGGCCGGAGGAGAGCCCTGGCCCGGCCAGGGTGGAAATCGTCGACTATCATTGAGAAGGGAGAATGACATGTCTCGCGACGCTATCCATCCGGGCGAGACGCTGCGTGAGGATCTCGACGCCCTCGGAATGAGCGCCGCGGAACTCGCGCGGCGGATCGACGTCCCGGTGAACCGCATCACCGAAATTCTCAATGGCCGCCGCTCCGTCACCAGCGATACGGCACTGCGGCTGGGGCATTTTTTCGGGACGTCAGGGGAATTCTGGCTCAACCTTCAGAAGCTCTACGAACTGAGGCGCGCCGAGCATAAGTCCGGCGCGGAAATAGCCCGCTTGCCTTCGTTGCATGACAGCGACCGGATGCGGGCTTCGGGCTGACCCGCCACCGCACCACAACCGATCGTCCTCTCGGTATCGGCCGCATCGTCCTGCGGTGGCGCCCGTAAGTTCGCCGCAGCGCGCCACTCGGCGCCTGAGGGATAAAGACCAGACCGATCAGAAGCCGTGCTTCGCGGCCTCCTCGGCGTACTTGCGCTTCTGTTCAGACGTCGCCTCGGTCTGGAAGTGCTCCTTCCACTCCGCGTAGGTCATGCCGTAGACCAGCTGGCGCGCCTCCTCCAGGTCCATGTCGAGCCCCTTCTCCTCGGCGGCGGCGCGATACCACTTGGAGAGGCAGTTGCGGCAGAAGCCGGCGAGGTTCATCAGCTCGATGTTCTGCACGTCCGTGCGCTTGCGCAGATGCGCGACGAGGGTGCGGAAGGCGGCGGCCTCCAGCTCGATCTGGGTCTTATCGTCCATCGTCCGCCTCCCCGGTGTCGACCCGCGTCTCACCATCGGCCGCTGCCAGCCGCGCTTCCAGTTGTGCGACGCGCTCGGCCAGCGCCTCGCTCTCGCTTCTTGCGCGTGCCGCCATCTCTTTGACCGCGTCGAACTCGTCCCGCGGGACCAGGTCCATCTGCGCCAGGATGCCTTCGAGGCGGCGCTTGACCATGGCGTCGAGCTCGCCCTTGAGGCCGCTGGCGGCCCCCATGGCCCCGGTGGCGACGCGGGCCACGTCGTCCAGAATGTGGCTGTCGGTCTGCATCGGCAGTCTCCCGTCTCGCCGTCAGTATGCCACGGAGGCGTGCGCTGCCTGTAGCGTGAGATGAGTCGGTCCATGGCGCTTTTCAAGCAGGATCAAACCGGCGACCATCGACGCATGGCAGAACCCATGAGACGACAAAGGGGAGCGCGCCGCCCATGACGGCGGTCGCAGGCGTGCTGCTCGCCGGGGGCCTCGCGCGGCGCATGGGGGGCGGCGACAAGTGCCTGCGGCCGCTCGCCGGCGAGACCCTGCTCGCGCGGGTGATCGCGCGCGCAGCCCCCCAGGTTGGCCCGCTGATCCTGAATGCCAACGGCGACCCCGCGCGGTTCGCGCCCTACGACCTGCCGGTGGTGGCCGATGTGGTGGAAGGTTACGCCGGGCCGCTCGCCGGCATCCTCACTGCGCTCGAGTGGGCGGCGGAGCACGCGCCCCACCACCCGCTGGTGGCAAGCTTCGCCACCGATGCGCCATTCCTGCCGCTGGATCTCGTCGAGACCATGGTGGAGGCCAGAGACCTTGCGGGCGCCGACCTCGCCTGTGCCGCGTCGGATGGGCGGGCGCATCCGGTGTTCGGGCTCTGGCCGGTGGAGCTCCGCGCCGACCTGCGCGATGCCTTGGTGGAGCAGGGCGAGCGCAAGATCGACCGCTGGACGGCAAGCCACAGGCTGGTCGAAGTCGCCTTCCCCTGCGCTCCCGTGGACCCGTTCTTCAATGCCAACCGCGAGGACGACCTGGCGGGGGCCGAGCGCCTGATCGCAGAGCACGGTGACGCACTTTGAGCCCCACAGAGCGGCGCGACGCCGTCACTCCTCCGCGTGGGCGTAGGTGAGGTCGTGGGGCGGCCGGTCGCCGAGGGCGGGGTCGGTGCCCGCCGGCTGATAGGGTGCGTCCAGCGTGCCGATGTCGAGCGGCACCGGCTGCTTGAGCAGGCTGCGTGCGATGACCAGCCGCTGGATCGAGGGCGTGCCCTCCTCCAGCATGTTGATGCGGCATTCGCGGTAGAGCCGTTCCAGCGGATAGGGATAGTCGGTGAAGTAGGCGCGCCCGCCGACCACGTCCATGGCCTTGTCGGTCACCCGCATCACGGTCTCGAGCCCGAACAGCTTGGCGATGGAGGCCTCCACCGCGCACGGCTGCTCGCGGTCGATCTTGGCGGCCACGTCCTCCAGGATGAGGCGGAGCGCGTAGACGTCGCGGGCCATGTCGGCGAGCTCGGACTGGACCGAGGGACGCGCGGCGATGGGCCTGCCGAAGGTGATGCGCTCGCCGGCGAAGTGAAGGGCTATCTCCAGCGCCCGCTCGGCAGTGCCGAGGGAACTCGCGGCAACAAAGACGCGGCTCGGCTCCAGCTCGCCGAGGAAGACGTCGAGGCCGTCGCCCTCGGCGCCCACCATGCTGTCTACCGGCACCGGCGTGTCTTTGAAGCGCAGGATGCCGTGGGGCGGGCCGTTGTTGCCCATCATGTCGGGCATGGGCTCGATGGTGAAGCCGGGCGCGCCGGTGGGCACCACCAGCGCCGTGAGCCCGCGGCGGTCGCCGCGTGCGCCGGTGCGGCAGCAGATCAGGTGGCCCGTGGCGAAGTCGGCATTGGTGATGTAGTGCTTCGCGCCGTTGACGATCCAGTGGTCGCCCTCGCGTCGGGCCTGGGTGCCTACATCCATCCCGCTGCCTGAGTTGGGCTCGGTGATGGCGAAGGTGAGCGACTGCTCGCCGGTCGCCAGTGCCGGCAGCAGCGACCTCTTCTGTGTTTCGGTGCCGTAGGCGACGACCGCCCGCGCGCTCGTGTTGTGGACGTGCAGCAGCACCCGGACGACGCCCGAGACCTTCGAGAACTCGGCGAGCAGCGGCAGGTATTGGGAACAGCTCAGCGCGATGCCGCCGTATTCCTCCGGGATCACCGCGCCGAAGAGGCCGTGATCGCGGAACTGCGGAAAGAGCGCATCCCGCGGGAACGTACCCGTGCGCTCCATCTCACTCGCCCGCGGCTCGACCTCCCGCCAGAGAAAATCGAACACCCGCTTGCGGTAGGCCTCGTAGTCGCTCGCCGTCTCAACTCCGTTCACCATGCCGTGACTCCTGCCGCTTTTGTTTGCCGCGTCTCCGCGAGGTGCTATCTAACACACAAGGACGAGACGGGTATGAGGGCGAGATGACTGAAACGGCGATTTTCGGAGCGGGCTGCTTCTGGGGCGTCGAGGCCGCGTTTCGCCGGCTCGACGGCGTCATCGAGACTGCGGTCGGATATGCGGGCGGTCACACGACCGAACCGGGCTACTACGACGTGTGCAGTGGGCAGACCGGCCATGCGGAGGTGGTACGGGTCGTCTTCGATCCCGAGCGGGTGAGCTACGAGCGGCTGCTGGAGCTGTTCTGGCAGGTCCACGACCCGACCCAGGTCAACCGCCAAGGGCCGGATGTCGGCACCCAATATCGCACTGTCATCTTCTACGGCTCGGAAGCCCAGAAGGAAGCGGCGGAAGCCGGCAAGAAGGCACTCGTGGAAGCAGGGCATCCCATCGCGACCCTGATCGAGCCGGCCGCGGAATTCTGGATGGCTGAGGACTACCACCAGCAGTACTTCGAAAAGAACCGGCGCATCCGCTCCGGCCTCTTCCGCATCTGACTGGCCGCGCCTGCAGCGTCGCAAGAGTCAGGGCTGCGCCTCTCGAATCATGGGAATCGCCGAGGCGGGTGACTCCGCCACCCTGCTGGAGGGACTGATTGCGCGCGCCCGGCGGCTCGGCGCCGACGCCGCCGACGCTGTAATGCTGCGCGGCAGCGCCCTCGACGTGAGCTGCCGCCTTGGCGAGCCGGAAGAGGTCGTCCGATCGGAGGTGCACAGCCTCGGCCTGCGCGTCTTCGTCGGCGAGCGCCAAGCCATCGTCTCCACCACGGACCTCTCGGAGAGCACGCTCAGGCCGCTCGCCGAGCGGGCGATTGCCATGGCGCGCTCGGTGCCAAAGGACCCTCACGCAGGCCTCGCCGATCCGGCCCTTCTCGCCCGGGACTGGCCGAAGCTCGACCTCGTCGATACCTCTGAGCCCGATGCCGAGAGCCTGATGGCCCGCGCGCTGGAGGCGGAGGACACCGCCCGCGCCGTCGCCGGAGTCACCAACTCCGAAGGCGCCGGTGCCGGCTGGCGGCGGCGAGAGGTGACCCTGGTCACCAGCGACAGTTTCGCCGGCCAAACCGAGTCTGGCAGCCATTCGATCAGCGCGGCGGCCCTGGCCGGCGAAGGCACCGCGATGGAACGCGACTATTGGTGGTCGTCTGCGGTGTACGAGGCCGATCTGGATGCCGCCGCCGCAGTCGGCCGCCGTGCCGGCGAGCGCGCGGTGCGTCGCCTCGGCGCCCGCAAGGCCCAATCGGGCCAGGTGCCGGTGCTATATGATCCCCGTATCGCCGGCGGGCTGCTATCCCACCTCGCGGGCGCGATCTCCGGCCCGTCCATCGCGCGCGGAACGAGCTTTCTGAAGGATGCGCTGAAGACCCAGGTGTTCGCCGCCGGTATTACCGTCGTGGATAACCCGCACCGGGTGCGGGGGCTGCGCTCGCGCCCGTTCGACGGCGAGGGCGTCGCCACGGAGCGGCGTGCGATCATCGCCGACGGTGTGCTGCAAACTTGGCTGCTCGACAGTCGCTCGGCCCGCCAGCTCGGGCTCGCCAGCACCGGCCATGCGACGCGCGGAACCGGCGGTCCCCCCTCGCCCGCCTGTTCCAACCTTTGGCTGGAACCGGGCGCGGACAGCGCCGAGGCGCTCATCGGCGGCGTGGCGAGTGGTCTCTATGTCACCGAGCTGATCGGCATGGGCGTGAACCAGGTGACCGGCGACTACAGTCGGGGCGCTGCCGGGTTCTGGATCGAGCAGGGCGAAATCGCCTATCCGGTGAGCGAGGTCACCGTCGCCGGCAATCTCAGGGAGATGTTCCGCCACCTCACGCCAGCCAGCGATCTTGAGTTCCGGTATGGAGTCGATAGCCCGACCATGCGCATCGACGGCATGACGGTGGCGGGCCGCTAAGCGCCGACGACGCCGATTTACGGGGTATGCTACGGTTGGAGCCCATGCCCCGGCCGTGCTATGGGGCTGATTTCAAACGTTTAGGCGTTGGCGCCTGAACTGGGCGAAAGCCGTGGAGCGATCCGAACCGCCCCCTCGACCAGGTTCGACGAGGCACTTGCTGGTCCGCCTCGTGCGCGACCACGTGCGGCCCCATGTGGGCCGGCTCGCGCTCGCCGTACTCTGCATGGCCTTTGCCGCCAGCTCCACCGCGGCTTTGGCCTATCTCATGGAGCCGGTTCTGGACCAGATCTTCCTGGAGAAGGACCGCACGCTCCTCATTGTGGTGCCCATCGCGGTGATCGGGATCACGCTGATCCGGGGCGCCGCCACCTACGGGCAGGCGGTGCTGATGGCCTTCGTCGGGCAGCGCGTCATCGCCGACCTGCAGAGCCGCATATTCGCCCACATCCTGCGATTCGACCTCGCGTTCTTCCAGGACACGGCGTCCGGCCGGCTGGTCTCTCGGCTCACCAACGACGTCAACATGATGCGCAACGCGGTCTCCAACGCGCTCACCGGCGTGGTCAAGGATACTCTGACCCTGCTGTTCCTTGTCGGCGTGATGTTCGAGAAGGACTGGAAGCTCGCCTTGATTGCCTGCGTCGTCTTTCCCATTGCGATCTACCCGATCACGAAGATCGGCCGGCGCATGCGCCGGGTCTCGACGTCGGCGCTCACGGAGCTGGGTCTCTTCACCGCGCGGCTCAACGAGACGTTTCAGGGCGCACGCCACGTCAAGGCGTACAACCGGGAAGGCTTCGAATCCGCGCGCACCGACCGCCTGATCGAGAGCGTCTTCCGCCTGATCTTCAAGCAGCAGCGCGTCCGTGCCGCCGCGACGCCGATCATGGAAACGCTCGGCGGCATCTTCATCGCCGTGCTGATTCTCTATGGCGGCTGGCAGGTGATCGAAGGTGCGCTCACTCCGGGCGCCTTCTTCGCCTTCGTGACCGCCATGCTGCTCGCCTATCGTCCGCTCAAGGCGCTCGCCAACCTCAACGCCAGCCTGCAGGAGGGCCTCGCCGCGAGCCAGCGCGTGTTCGATTTGCTGGACACCGAGCCCCGCATCGCCGAGGCCCCGGATGCACGCCCGCTCAAGGTCAGGGGCGGCGCCGTCGCGCTCGATCGGGTCAGCTTCTCCTATCCGAATGGCGCGCCGGCGCTTCTCGATGTGACCCTGAATATCCCGGCGGGCGAGACGGTCGCCCTGGTTGGGCCCTCCGGCGCCGGCAAATCCACGGTGCTCAACCTGATCCCCCGGCTTTACGACGTGGACGAAGGAGCGGTCAGCATCGACGGGACCGATGTTCGCGAGGCGACAATCGAAAGCGTGCGCGACGCTGTGGCGCTGGTGAGTCAGGAGGCGGTGCTGTTCGACGAAAGCGCCCGCGCCAACATCGCTTACGGGCGGATTGGTGCGAGCGACGATGATATCGTGGCCGCAGCACAAGCGGCCGGTGCCCATCGCTTCATCGAAGAGTTGCCCAACGGTTACGACACGATCATCGGCGAGCACGGGGTCAAGCTCTCCGGCGGCCAGCGACAGCGGCTCTCGATTGCCCGCGCCATGCTCAAGGATGCCCCCATTCTGCTGCTTGACGAGGCGACGAGCGCGCTCGACGCCGAATCCGAGCGGCAGGTGCAGGACGCATTGCGGAGCCTGATGCGGGGCCGCACGACCCTGATCATCGCCCACCGCCTCTCCACGGTCCGGGAGGCTAACCGGATCTATGTGCTAGAAAACGGCAGGCTCGCGGAAACGGGCACGCACCGATCGTTGTTGGCGGCGAACGGCGTGTACGCGCGGCTGCACGCCGTGCAGTTTTCCGCGAGCATGGCCGCCGAATAGGCATGGGGCTCGGCAAGCGCGTCGCGCGGAGCCGGATCGGGCGTGCCGCGCTCATTTGGCTCTACGCGCGCTTCGCGAGCCTCGTCTTTGCCACGACCCGCTGGCGGATTCACGGCCGCGACGACGCCGAAGCGCTGATACGCGCAGGTCAACCGTTCATCTGTGCCTTCTGGCACGGCCGGCTGATGCTGGCGCCCCACGGCTGGCCGAAGGGCACGCCGATTCACGTCATGATTTCCCGCCACCGAGACGGCGAGAACATCGTGCGTGCAACGCGGCATCTAGGCGTGGTGCCGATCCGCGGTTCGCGCACGCGAGGTGGCATAGCGGCGGGCCGCGCCTCGCTCCGCGTGCTGAAGGAGGGCGGCTACGTTGCCATCAGCCCGGACGGGCCGCGCGGCCCCCGGATGCGCGTTCAGCCTGGTATTATCGCGTTGGCGCGCCTCTCCGGCGCGCCGATCGTGCCGATCACGTTTGGGGTTTCTCGCCGCGCAGTCGCGAACAGCTGGGATCGCTTCGTGATCGCGCTGCCCTTCAGCCGCGGCGTCTACGTGTGGGGGCCGCCTGTCCACGTCGCTGCGGATGCCGACGAATCTGCGAGGGAGCGCGCGCGCATAATCTTGGAGGAGCGCCTCAACGCGCTGACTGTCGAAGCCGACCGCATGGTGGGCGTGGAGCCGATCGAGCCGGCCGGTGAGGTCGCGCGAACGTGCGAACGCCGCGCCGGTGCGGCGCCGGCCGCGGCGCGCCAATGATCGAGGCCCTGGTCACGCCGCGCAGTTATCGCTGTGCCAGCGTGCTTGCCACGCCGGTCGTCCACGCCTGGCTTGCCCATCGGCGGCGCCAAGGTAAGGAGGACCATGCCCGCTTCGGTGAGCGGCTCGGCCGGCCCGGCCTACCGAGGCCCGAGGGGCGGCTACTCTGGATGCACGCAGTAAGCGTCGGCGAGAGCCTGTCTCTGCTGCCGCTGGTCGACCACGTGCACGAGGCGCTTCCTGACGTTCACGTCCTGATCACTTCCGGCACCGTCACCTCGGAGCGGCTGCTGCGCGAGCGCATTCCAGACGGCGTGTGTCACCAATTTGTGCCGGTAGACCGGCCGGGAGCGGTCCGACGCTTCATCCAGCACTGGCGACCGGAGCTGGCAGTCTGGGTGGAATCCGAGCTTTGGCCCAACCTCATCCTGGAGACCGCCGGGCGCGACATCCCCATGCTACTCGTCAACGCACGCATGTCCGCTCGTTCTGCCGAGCGTTGGCGGCGGGCGCCGCACTTATGCCAACCCCTGCTCGAGGCTTTCGCCGGCGTCATGGCGCAGACGGAGACGGATGCGGTGCGCTTTCGCGCGCTCGGTGCGCGAAACGTCGAGGTTCGCGGAAACCTCAAGCACGACGCGCCGCCGCTGCCGGCGGATGCGCAGGACGTGGCGGCCCTCACACGAGCCATCGGCGGCCGGCCCTGCTGGGCGGCAACGAGCACCCACGAGGGCGAGGAGGAAGCCGTCGGCGAGGCGGTCTGCGCCTTGCGTCGAACCTTCCCTGATCTGCTCACGATCCTTGCGCCGCGTCACCCGGAGCGAGGCACATCCGTTACTGAGATGCTGGAGCGCCGCGGCCTCGTCACCGCCCGGCGCTCGGCGAGCAGCGCGATTACGCCAGCGACCGCAGTCTATCTTGTTGATACGCTGGGCGAACTCGGCTTGGTCTACCGTCTCGCCGGCATCGCCTTCGTGGGTGGCTCGCTGGCGCCCCATGGCGGGCACAACCCGCTAGAGCCGGCACGGCTCGATTGCGCACTCATTGCGGGCCCGTACACGGAGAATTTTGCCGAGGCATATGCCGCGCTGGAGGATGCCGGTGCACTCGACCGAGTGGGCGACGCGGATGCGCTCGCGGGCGCAGTGTGCGCCCTGCTCGAAGACGAGAGCGCGCAGTCCATGCGCGCGACCGCCGCGCGCGAGGCCGCGGCTTCGCTTGGCGGTGCGGCCGAGGCGGCGCTCGGCCTGATCCGCGATCACCTCGAACCCAGCGGCGACGATGCGCGCGCCAGCGTTCTGGGCGGCTGAGCGCGGCGGTGTTGCCGCCGCCGCGCTGACGCCACTCTCCTGGCTCTATCGCCTCGGCGCACGGAGCCACGCTGCCTTGGCTCGGCCGTCGAGGGCGGAGCGTCCGGTAATTTGTGTCGGCAACTTCACAGTGGGCGGTGCGGGCAAGACCCCCACCGTACTCGCCCTCGCCGCGCTGTTGGCGGAGGAAGGCGTCCGCCCGCACATCCTCACGCGCGGCTATGGCGGCGGTGAGCGTGGCCCGCTCAGGGTCGATCCCGCCCGCCACGGCGCAGATGCGGTCGGTGACGAGGCGTTGTTGCTGGCGCGCGCGGCGCCGACCTGGCTTTGCCGCGACCGGCCGGCGGGAGCCGCCGCTGCGGCGTCCGCAGGTGCGGATTTGTTGCTCATGGACGACGGTATGCAGACGCCGAGCTTGGCGAAGGACTTTTGCATCGCGGTCGTAGATGGCGGCGCCGGCTTCGGTAATGGCCGCCTGTTGCCTGCCGGGCCGCTGCGCGAGCCGCTCGCCTGCGGGCTCAGCCGGGCGCACGCGCTGGTTCTGGTCGGTGCCGACCGAGAGGGCGCACTCGCGGCGCTCGGGCCGCACGACCTGCCCGTGATCGAGGCTTCGCTGGTGCCTGGCGAGGAGGTTCGGGCGCTTCGCGCGCGGCCGGTCGTCGCCTTCGCCGGGATCGGGCGGCCGGAGAAATTCTTCGAGACGCTGGCAGAAAGCGGCTGCAACGTAATCGCGCGCTATGCCTTCGCGGACCACCACCACTATAAGCTGAGAGAGATCGCGGCCATCGTCGACTACGCGAAAGAGCGGGACGCCGTGCCAGTCACGACCGGAAAGGACCATGTGCGGCTGCCGCCGGACGCGAGAGCGGCGGTTCGCACGCTTTCCGTCACTCTCGCCTGGCGCGATCCGGCCGAACCGCGCTCCTTGCTGGCGCCGCTGGTGACGCGCTGCCGCCGTGGCTAAGCGGGGGCCGGCACGCGCAGCGCGGCACGTCTGCGAGGCCGCCGCCGCCCATGTCTTTTTCGGGCTGTTAGGTGCGCTGCCCGTGGGATGGGCATCAACTCTCGGTGCTGTTCTGGGCGGTTCCATCGGACACATGCTCCCGGTGCATCGGCAGGGCCTCGACAATCTCGCCCGCGCGTTGCCGGAGCTTTCGCCCGCCGAGGTGCGGCGTTGCGCCCGGCGCATGTGGCGTCATCTCGGCCGCGTCGCTGCGGAATACCCGCATCTCCACCGCTTCTCCGTCGACGCGCCCGGCGGGCGGGTCGAGCTCGTCGGGCGCGACCTCCTGGACGAGGCCAAGTGCTCCGCCACCGGCGGAATCTTCTTCTCGGGCCACATCGGCAATTGGGAGATCGCCGCGCTCACGCTGGAGCAGGCCGGAATCCCCGCAACCGTCGTCTACAGGGCGGCGAACAACCCGATCGTCGACCGCATGATCTCGCGGTTCAGAGGTGCGGTCATGCAGCACCTCGTGCCCAAGGGCCACGACGCGACGCGGGAGCTGGTGCGCACGCTCGGCGCCGGTAAACACGTCGCGCTCCTGGTGGATCAGAAGCTCAACACCGGCATTCCGGTCCCCTTCTTCGGCCGCGATGCCATGACCGCGCCCGCTGTGGCGACATTCGCGCTGCGCTACGACTGCCCGATATGGCCGGTCAGGGTGGAACGGCTCGACGGCGCGTCCTTCCGTGTTACTGTGTATCCCAAGCTCGCCATGCCCGAGGAGGGCACGCGGGAGGAACGCACCCGCGCGATCATGGTGACCATCAACCAGGTTCTCGAAGACTGGATTCGCGATCGACCCGCACAATGGCTATGGCTGCACCGGCGCTGGCCGGACTGAGAGACGCTCCTACCGCCGATTGACACCGGGGACGCCCGGCCTATAGTGCGCCCGCTGCGGGGAGCGCCCCGCTCCCCCCAACACGGATGGTTGTCATGTTCGCTGTGGTTCGCTCTGGCGGGAAGCAATATCGCGTCGCGCCGGAGGACGTTATCCGGGTGGAACGGCTCAAGGCCGAGGCCGGTGAGGCGATCGAGCTCGGCGAGGTGCTGGCCATGAGCGACGGCGAGACCGTCTCGCTCGGACAGCCGCTGGTCGAGGGCGCGCGCGTGGCGGCGACGGTCGTCGAACACACGCGCGGAGACAAGATCATCGTCTTCCGCAAGAAACGGCGGAAGAACCATCGGCGCAAGCGGGGGCACCGGCAGGAGCTCACGGTGCTCCGCATCGACGAGATTCTGGCGGCTGGCCAGAAGCGGAAGGCGCGCCGGAAGAAGAAGGCCACTCCGGCGGAAGGCGAAGAGGCAACCGGCGCCAAGACCAAGAAGTCGACGAGAGCAAAGGCCGCCGCCAAGCCGAGGACCCGGAAGAAGCCGGCCGCCAAGGCCGAGCCGGCCGAGGAGGCCGCGCCCGCACCCGCACCCGCCGAAGCGGCGACCCCGGAGCCGGCCGAGCCGCCGGTCGAGGAAGCCGCTGCGCCGCCAGCGGACGAGGTGGCTGAGCCTCCGGCAGACGAGACGGCCGATGCGGCAGCCGAGGCGCCGGAGGCCGAGGCGGCTGAATCCCCGGCAGATGAGACGACCGAAACGCCCGCCGAGGAGACTGCAGAGGCTCCTGCGGACGAGCCGGCAGAGGAGAAAAGCTGATGGCGCACAAGAAGGCAGGCGGCAGTTCGCGCAACGGCCGGGATACGGCGGGCCGACGCCTCGGCATCAAGAAGTTCGGCGGCGAGGCAGTGATCCCTGGCAATATCATCGCGCGCCAGCGGGGCACCAAGTGGCACCCCGGCGAGAACGTCGGGATCGGGCGCGACCACACGCTCTTTGCGCTGACCGGCGGCCATGTGCGGTTCGCGCGGCGGGGTGGCGGGAAGACGGTCGTCTCGGTCGAGCCGAGCGCGTAACGCCGCGCTCACCCGCGCGCCCGGCCGCGGGCGCGCACCGCGCGAGGGACCCGCGTCATGCGGTTTCTCGATCAAGCCAAGATTCATGTGCAGAGCGGCGCAGGCGGTAGCGGCTGCGTCAGCTTCCGGCGTGCCAAGAACGAGCCGCGCGGCGGGCCCGACGGCGGCGATGGCGGTGACGGGGGCTCGGTCTTCGCCGAGGCCGTGGAAGGGCTCAACACCCTCATCGATTTTCGCTTTCGCCAGCACGTGAAGGCGGGCCGGGGCGAGCATGGCCAGGGCGCATGCCGGGCCGGCGCCCGCGGTGACGACGTGGTGCTCGCCGTGCCGGTCGGGACGGAGATATTCATCGAACCCAGTACTGCGCCGGTCGCCGATCTTACCGAGGCCGGCGCCCGTGCCCTGCTGGCGCGCGGCGGCGCCGGCGGGCGCGGCAACGCGCAATTCAAGTCGTCGACCAATCGCGCGCCGCGCCGCGCCGATGCGGGGGGCGAGGGCGAGAAATACTGGATCAAGCTGCATCTCAAGCTGCTGGCCGATGTCGGCCTCGTGGGCCTGCCCAATGCCGGCAAGTCGACGCTGCTTGCCGCCGTCAGCCGGGCGCGGCCCAAGATCGCCGATTATCCTTTCACTACCCTGGTTCCTCACTTGGGCGTCGCGGCCGTGGGCGACGAGGAGCTAGTGCTGGCGGACATTCCGGGCCTGATCGAGGGCGCCCATGGCGGCGCGGGGCTGGGGGACCGGTTTCTTGGCCATATCGAGCGTTGCGGCGTGCTGATTCACCTGGTCGACGGCACGCAGGAAGACGTGGTCCAGGCCTACCGGACCGTGCGCGCCGAGCTCGAGGCCTACGGTCACGGTCTTGCGGCGAAGCCCGAATTGGTCTGCCTCAACAAGGTGGATGCACTCGCAGAGGACCAACGCGCGACGCGGCATGAGTCGCTCGCAGGCGCGTCGGGCTCGGCGGTTCATCTCCTCTCGGGCGTTGCGGGCGAGGGTGTGCGCGAGCTTCTCGCCGCCGCTCACCGCGCCGTAGGCGCGCCTGCCGGCCAAGATCTCAAGTGATGCAGCCTTCGCTCGCCAACGCAACGCGCACCGTGGTCAAGATCGGCTCGGCGTTGCTTGCCGACCCGGAGACCGGCGCCCTCAACGAAGCCTGGCTGGATGGCCTCGCCCGCGATGTCGCGTCGCTGCGCGGGCGCGGCAAGGACGTGCTGATCGTCTCGTCGGGCGCAATCGCCATCGGACGCCGCCATCTCGGACTCCCTCAAGACGCGCTGAAGCTGGAGGAGATGCAGGCGGCGGCGGCCTGCGGCCAGATCCGGCTGGCTCACGCATATCAGTCGGCGCTCGCACGCCACGGCATCGGCGTCGCGCAAATTCTCCTGACCCACGAGGACACCGAGGCGCGCCGGCGCTACCTGAACGCGCGCAGCACCATCAATACGTTGCTCTCGCTCGGCACCGTGCCCGTGATCAACGAGAACGACACCGTCGCTACCAACGAGATCCGCTTCGGCGACAACGACCGGCTCGCGGCGCGGGTGGCGGTGATGATGAGCGCGGACCTGCTGGTCCTGCTCTCCGATGTCGATGGCCTCTACGAGAGCGACCCGCGGCACGACGCAGACGCACGCTGGATTCCCACGGTCGAGCGCATCACGCCCCAGATCGAGGCGATGGCGGGCGACATTGGCACGCCGAGCGCCGCCGGCGGCATGGTGACCAAGATCGCCGCGGCCAAGCACGCGATGGCGGCGGGCTGCCATATGGCGATCGCGAAGGGTGAAGTGGACCGCCCGCTCACGGCGCTGGAAGGGGGGGCGCGCTCGACCTGGTTCGTGTCCACCGCGACGCCGCGCGCGGCCCGCAAGAGCTGGATCGCGAGCGCGCTCGAGCCGCGCGGCGCTCTCGTGATCGACGACGGCGCCTGGCGCGCGCTGCTCCAGGGCCGGAGCCTGCTGCCGGCGGGTGTGAAGGCGGTGGAAGGCGCGTTCGAACGCGGCGACGCGGTGGCGATCAGGGTCGGGCAGGGGCGCGAGGCCGGCCGCGGCCTGGTGGCCTATTCCGCCGCCGATGCAAGCCGGATCGCCGGCCACAAATCCCGTGAAATAGAACGGATCCTCGGCTACCGTGGCCGCGCCGAGATGATCCACCGCGACGATCTCGTGCTCGACGAGGAGCAAGGACCGTGAGCATGGCCGAGGCGGCGCAGAGCCGCGAGACCGAACAGGATATCGCCGCCGAGATGGCGGCCCTCGGGGCGGAGGCGCGCGCGGCGGCGCAGGCGCTGGCGGCAAGCTCGGCCGAGGCGAGACGCCGTGCGCTCAAGGCCGCGGCCGCGGCGATCCGGCGCGATGAAGCGGCGATCCTGGAGGCGAACGCCAGGGACATGGCAGCCACGAAGACGTCCGGCCTGAGCGGCGCCCTGCTCGACCGCCTCGCCCTCGACCGCGGCCGGGTCGAGGCGATGGCCGCAGGAGTCGAGCAGGTGGCCGCTCTCGACGACCCGCTCGGCCGCCTTCTGGGCGAGTGGGAGCGGCCCAACGGGCTTCGCATCCGCCGGGTTTCGGTGCCGATCGGCGTCATCGGGATCATCTACGAATCGCGGCCCAACGTGACCGCCGACGCCGGCGCGCTCTGTCTGATGGCGGGGAACGCGGCGATCCTGCGCGGCGGCTCCGAGAGCTGGCACTCATCGCGCGCCATCGCGGCGTCGCTGCGCGCGGCCCTTGCCGAGACCGGGTTGCCGGCGGGCTGCATCCAGCTTGTGCCGACGACCGACCGGGCCGCGGTCGGTATCCTGCTCCGCATGGACGACGCGCTCGACCTGATCGTGCCACGCGGCGGCCGCTCGCTGATCGAGCGGGTGCTGGCGGAGAGCCGGGTGCCGGTGATGGCGCACCTGGACGGCAACTGCCACGTCTACGTGCATGCCGCCGCCGACCCCGAGAAGGCGCGCGACGTCACCTTCAACGCCAAGATGCGGCGGACCGGCATCTGCGGTGCGGCGGAGACCCTGCTGGTCGACGCAGCCGCTGCAGACACGCTGCCCGCGATCCTGGAGCCCCTGTTCGAGGCGGGCTGCGAGGTGCGGGGCGATGCGCGCGTGCAAGCGCTGGATACGCGGGTGGTGCCGGTCGACGACGCCGATTGGGGAACCGAGTACCTCGACGCGATCATCTCGGTCGGGGTGGTGGACGGGCTCGACGCGGCGATCGCCCACGTCAACGAGCACGGCTCGCACCACACCGACAGCATCATCACCGAGGACGCAGGCGCCGCCGAGCGCTTCATGGAGGCAGTCGATAGCGGGATCGTGCTGCACAACGCCTCGACCCAGTTTGCCGACGGCGGCGAGTTCGGCATGGGGGCCGAGATCGGCATCTCCACCGGCAAGCTGCATGCGCGCGGGCCGGTGGGTGTCGAGCAACTCACCACCTACAAGTACAAGGTCTACGGCGACGGGCAGGTTCGCCCCTGACCGCGCTCGTGCCCATGCGCCGGCGGCGGTCGCGGCCCGTGCCGGGCGGCGCTCCGCGCGTACGGCCGCCGGGCCGCAAGGTCGGCCTGCTCGGCGGCTCCTTCAATCCGGCCCATGAGGGCCATCGCCACATCAGCCTGCTGGCGCTCAAGCGCCTGGGCCTGCACGAGGTCTGGTGGCTGGTCTCGCCGCAGAACCCGCTCAAGCCCCGCGCCGGGATGGCCGCGTTCGACGAACGCCTCGCCAGCGCGCGGGCCGCGGCGGGCGACCGGCGGCTCCGCGCGAGCGATATCGAGCGCCGCCTCGGCTGCTGCTATTCGGTCGATACGATCGCCCGCCTCAAGCGGTGCTTCCCGCGGCACAGGCTGGTCTGGATCGTCGGCGCCGACAACCTGCCGACGCTCGCAGAGTGGCGGCGCTGGCCCGCGCTCTTCCGGGCACTACCCGTTGCGGTCATCGACCGCTGGCCTTACTCTCGCTATGCCAGTGTGGTTAAGCCTGCGAAACGATTCGCACGCCAAAGAATGGCGGAACGCCGAGCGACAGGGCTCGTGCGGAGCAAGCCGCCCGCCTGGATGGTCATCCATGGACCGTTGCATCCCGCCTCGGCGACAGCGTTGCGCGCCATGAGCGGTGCTGCGGGCCCATAAGGGGAGGCTGGAGGAACACCATAACGGTACCTGAACGACCTGTTAGGTCCACACGCCGGGAGTCGGGCAAGGCCGACTCCGCAGTGCTTCACCGGGCCGTCGCCGGCGCTCTTGCAGACGCCAAGGCGGAGGACATCGTCACCATAGACCTCGACGGCAAGACCACGATCGCCGATTTCATGGTCATTGCCAGCGGACGGTCGAAACGCCACGTCAACGCAGTGGCGGAACGACTCCTGAAGCAGCTCAAGGACGGCGGCACGCCGGCGCTCGCAGCGGAGGGGCGCGAGAACTCGGACTGGGTGCTCATCGATGCCGGCGACATCATCGTGCACGTCTTCCGACCCGAGATCCGCGCCCTCTACAACCTGGAGAAGATGTGGTCCGTCGAGGCCATCGGCGCGGCAGAAGAGCAGGCGCTTGCCGGTGAGGATTAGCGGCGCGGCCCGGCCCGCCGCCTAGCAGGAAGAGAGGACGTCCCGCAGCCGATGCGCCTTGTCGTGGTGGCAGTCGGCCGTGGCCGGAACGACCCGGCCCAGCGAATCTTCGAGGACTACAGCAAGCGCCTGCCTTGGCCCTTGGAGCTGCGCGAGGTCCGGGCCGGCGGCGGCGGTGAGGTGGGGCGCGAACGCGAGGCTGCGGGGCTGCTTAAGGGACTGCCAGCAGATGCCTATGTGGTCGCTCTGGATGGCGGCGGAAAGGCGCTCACCAGCGAGGAATTCGCGGCGAGGCTGGCTTCCGTCCGCGACGACGGCACGGCCGTCGTGGCGTTCCTGATCGGCGGGGCCGACGGGCACGGGGAGGCCGTTCTCGCCCGCGCAGATATGGTGCTCTCGCTGGGGCCGATGACCTGGCCGCACCTCTTGGTGCGCGCGATGCTGGCCGAACAATTGTGGCGGGCGGCGAGCATCCTTTCGGGCCACCCTTACCACCGCGGTTGAACCGCGGCGCGGCCACTCAGCGCGTCGGGACCGGTGTGCCTGTGGAGTAGTCGTAGAAGCCCTTGCCGGTCTTGCGACCGAGCCAGCCGGCCTCGACGTACTTGGCGAGCAGCGGGCAGGGCCGGTACTTGCTGTCGGCGAGGCCCTCGTAGAGCACCTGCATGATCGAGTGGCAGGTGTCGAGACCGATGAAATCGGCGAGCTCCAGCGGCCCCATGCGGTGATGGGCGCCGAGCTTCATCGCCGTGTCGATGGCCTTCACCGTACCGACGCCTTCGTAGAGCGCGTAGATCGCCTCGTTGACCATCGGCATCAGGATGCGGTTCACGATGAAGGCGGGAAAATCCTCGGCCATGGCCGGGATCTTGCCCATGCGCTCAGTCACCGTGCGCGCGGTCTCGTAGGTCTCCTCTTCAGTCGCGATACCGCGCACCAGCTCTACCAGCTCCATCATCGGCACCGGGTTCATGAAGTGCATGCCCATGAACTTGCCGGGCCGGTCGGTGCTCGCCGCAAGGCGGGTGACGGGCAACGACGAGCTGTTGGTGCAGATGATGGTGTGCTCCGGCAGCGTGCCGCGCAGCGCGGCGAAGACCTCCTTCTTGACCGCCTCGTCCTCGATGACCGCCTCGATCACCATGTCGACGTCCTTGATGGCGTCGAGGCCGACGGCAGTCGCGATGCGGTCCAGCGCCGCCGCCGGCTGGTCGTCGGCGATCAAACCCTTGCGCGCCTGGCGGCCGAGGTTGGTGCGGATCGTCTCCAGCGAGGTATCGAGTTCGGCCTGCCCGAGGTCGATCAGCGTCACGTCGTAGCCCGCGAGCGCAGCGACATGGGCGATGCCGCTGCCCATGCGGCCCGCTCCGATGATTCCGATCGATTGCACCATGGCTGCGGATCAGGCCTTGGAGATGCCCTGGCGGTCGAGCTCTTCGGCGAGCTCCGGGAGGGCCTTGAACAGGTCGGCCACGAGACCGAAGTCGGCGATCTGGAAGATCGGCGCTTCCTCGTCCTTGTTGATGGCGCAGATCACGCGGCTGTCCTTCATCCCGGCGAGATGCTGGATCGCGCCGGAGATGCCGACCGCGAGATAGAGATCGGGCGCCACCACCTTGCCGGTCTGCCCGACCTGGAAGTCGTTGGGCACGTAGCCCGCGTCGACCGCTGCGCGCGAAGCGCCGACGGCGGCGCCCAGCCGGTCCGCCACCGCCTCGATCAGCGGGAAGTTCTCGCCGCTCTGCATGCCGCGCCCGCCCGAGATCACGATGCCGGCGCTGGTGAGCTCCGGCCGGTCGGACTTGCTGAGCTCGTGTTTGACGAAGCGGACCAGGCCCTGGTCGCCGGCGCCGGAGACCGCTTCGATCGCGGCGTTGCCGCCCTCGGCGGGTGCCGCATCGAACGCCGTGGTGCGCACCGTCACCACCTTCGTGGCGTCGCCGCTCTCCACCGTCGCGAGCGCGTTGCCGGCGTAGGTCGGGCGCACGAAGACACTGTCCGAAGCGATTCCGATGATGTCGGAGACTTGGGCCACGTCGAGCAGGGCCGCGACCCGCGGCATGACGTTCTTGCCGAAGGTGGTGGCCGACGCAATCAGATGGCTGTAGCCCTCGGCAAGGCCGACCAGCAGCGGCGCCAGGTTCTCGGCGATACCGTGCTCGTAGGCTGGATCGTCTGCGTGCAGCACCTTACCGACACCGGCGACCTGAGCGGCAGCCTCGGCCACCGGCCCGGCGCCGGAGCCCGCAACCAGCACGTGAACCTCGCCGCCCAGCGCCTGCGCGGCGGTGACCGCGTTGAGAGTCGGCCGCTTCAGCTCGGCGTTGTCGTGCTCTGCAATGACGAGGGTACTCATCCGATCACCTTAGCGTCGTCGCGCAGCTTCGCGACGAGCTCTGCGACGTCCGCCACCTTGATTCCCGCCTCGCGCTTGGGCGGCTCCTCCACCTTGTGGATCGCGAGCCTGGGGCTGATATCCACGCCGAGCGCGTCCGCCTCCCGCCGATCGATGGGCTTCTTCTTGGCCTTCATGATGTTGGGGAGAGAGGCATAGCGCGGCTCGTTGAGCCTGAGATCGGTGGTGACCACCGCCGGCAGGTTGACGTTGAGGGTCTCGAGCCCGCCGTCGATCTCGCGAGTCACGTCCGCCGTCCCGTCCTTGAACACGATCTCGGAGGCGAAGGTCGCCTGCGGCCAGCCGAGCAGCGCCGCCAGCATCTGGCCGGTCTGGTTGCTGTCGTCGTCGATGGCCTGCTTGCCCATGATGACGAGGCCCGGCTTCTCCTCGTCTGCGATCACCTTCAGTAGGCGCGCCACGGCCAGCGGCTGCAGTTCCGCCTCGATCACGACGTGGACGGCGCGGTCGGCACCCATGGCGAGCGCCGTACGCAGCGTCTCCTGCGCCTTGTCGGCACCGGCGGAGACCGCGACCACCTCATCGGCGTGACCGGCCTCCTTCATGCGCACGGCTTCTTCGACGGCGATCTCGCAGAACGGGTTCATCGCCATCTTCACGTTCGCGGTCTCGACCCCGGTCTGATCGGACTTCACCCGCACCTTCACATTGGGGTCGATCGTGCGCTTGACCGCGACCAGAACCTTCATGGGCGTCCCTGCTGGGCAACAAGACGAGCCGATTGTTGCGCCACGGCGGCTGCCCCGCCGCGCGCGGCCGCACACTAGCCCGGTTTTCTCTGCAATGTCACGGCCTGCATCGCCATTAGGCGCCGGTTCCCGCCGCCCCGCTGGACGCTGCCCGAGGCTCCGCGTAGAAATGGCTCAATTCCGCCGCCTGCGTCGGAGCGCGCGGGCATCGAAGAGGGGAGGCAACGCTGTCAATCGCAGTCGGCCTCGGGCTTAATGCGTTCCCGTTCTCGGGTGCGGCCGCCTTCTGGCGCTGGGTCGACCTCTGCGAAGAGGGCGGAGTCGATTCGCTGTGGCAGACCGACCGCCTCGTCTCCGACGAGCCCTTCCTCGAGGTGATGAGCGTGATGGCGGCGCTCGCCGGGCGGACCGAGCGGATCAAGTTCGGTATGAATGTCGCCTCGGTCGGGCTGCGCGACCCGCTGCTGCTCGCCAAGCAGTGCGCCACCATCGACGTGCTGAGCGAGGGGCGCCTGCTGCCGGCCTTCGGCATCGGCGCGATCCGCGCGCCTGACTGGGCCGCCACCGGCACGGACACCAAGGGCCGCGGCCGGCGCACCGACGAGGGGCTGGAGCTGATCGCCCGACTCTGGACCGAGGATTCGGTCGACTTCGACGGCGAGTTCTATCGGTATTCGGGCGCGAGGATCGAGCCCAAGCCGGTGCAGAAAAACCTGCCGCTTTGGCTCGGCGGGTCGAGCAAGCCGGCGATCCGGCGCACGGCGCGTATCGGCACCGGCTGGCTGGCCGGGCTGGAGACGCCGGAGCAGGTGGCTCCCGCCATCGCCGGGATCAAGGTGGCGCTCGCCGAGACCGGGCGGCGCATCGATGCCGACCATTACGGCGCAAGCTTCCACGTCCGCTTCGGCGGCTGGGACGAGCCCCTGATGCAGCGGGTTGCCGAGACCTACAGAGTGCGCTTCCAGCGCGATCCCGAGGGCGGCATCGTCGCCGGCGATGCTGCCGACATCATGCAGCGGATCGAGAAGTTCGTCGCGGCCGGCGTGTCGAAGTTCGTGCTGTGGCCGCTCGGTGGCGATGACGACGATATCCTCGACCAGACGCGCCGCCTGATCGAGGAGGTGCAGCCGGCGGTCGAGGCCCTGAACCACCGGGTCGACGCCGCATGACGCCTGCATGACACCGCTTGTCATCGACCAGGCGGTGGCGCTCTACGTCGCCGCGCGGCATCGTCGGCAGCGGATCGCCGTGCTGCCCGAGGACTGCCGGCCGGCCACGCTCGACGAGGCCTATGCGGTGCAGGCCGTGCTCAACGACCGACTGGGCGAGACCCACGGTGCCGTTTGTGGCCGCAAGATCGGCTGCACCACGCCGGTGATGCAGCGCTATCTGGAGATCGCGCATCCCTGCGCCGGTGCCCTCTACGAGCGCCGGACCCTGAGCGCGCCCGCGACGGTGAAGTATGCCGACCACTGGCGGCCGGGCGTGGAGTGCGAGATCGCGGTGCGGCTCGGGCAAGCGCTGCCGGCGGAGGACGCACCCTTCGACCGCGAGACCGTCGCCTCCGCGGTCGGGGCCTGCATGGCGGCCATCGAGATCGTGGACGACCGCTACGACGATTTTCGGGCCCTCGACACGCCGACGCTCATCGTCGACGACTTCTTCAGCGCCGGCGCCGTGCTCGGCCCACCCGTCGTCGACTGGCGCAGGATCGACCTTGCGGCGGCGGGAGGCACCATGACGATCAACGGCGCATCCGTGGGCGCCGGCACCGGGGCCGACGTGATGGGCCATCCCTTCGAGGCGCTGACCTGGCTCGCGAACCACGAAGCCGCAAGCGGGCGGCCGCTCCAGGCCGGCGATGTGGTGCTGACCGGCAGCGTGGTCGAGACCAAGTGGGTCGAGCCCGGCGATACGGTCCGCGTCGAAATCGAGGGCCTGGGCGAGGCCAGCGTCACGTTTGCGCGATAAGGACCGGTGGCGCGTTGACAGGGGCGCCATGAAGGGCCTGAATCGGCCCACCGCCACCACGGCCCGCTGGACGAGGCCGGGCAAGAGAGGACGAATCCCATGACCAAGCTGCCGCTGACCGCCGGCGTCGCCGCCGCGGCGTTATTGGCTGCGACCACCGCCTTCGCCGAGGAGGAGGCCGTCGTCAACGTCTACAACTGGTCGGACTACATCGACGAGGAGATCCTGACCGAGTTCGAGGCCGAGACCGGAATCAAGGTCGTCTACGACGTCTTCGATTCCAACAACATCCTCGAGACCAAGCTGCTCACCGGCAGCACCGGCTACGACGTGGTGGTGCCGAGCGGGACCTTCCTCGCGCGCCAGATTCAGGCGGGCATCTTCCAGCCCCTCGACAAGAGCCAGCTCGCGAACCTCGGCAACCTGGACGAGACCATCATGTCGGTCGTGAGCCAGTGGGACCCGGACAACCAGTACGCCATCAATTACATGTGGGGCACCACGGGCTTCGGCTACAACATCGACAAGATCGCCGAACGCGACGCGGAAGCGCCCACCGGCTCCTGGGGCATGCTCTTCGACCCGGACGTGGTCGCGCAGTTCGCCGACTGCGGCGTCTACATGATGGACGAGCCGGACGAGGTGGTCCCGGCCGTGCTCAACTACATCGGCGAGGACCCCAACAGCCACGACACCGACGTGATCGCCAAGGTCGAGCCGGTGATGCTGGCGATCCGGCCGCACATCCGGCGCTTCCACAACTCGGCCCAGATCAACGATCTCGCGAACGGCGACATCTGCCTCACCATGGGCTGGTCGGGCGACATGCTGCAGGCCCGTGACCGCGCCTGGGAGGCCGAGAACAACGTCGAGATCGCCTACGTGATCCCGGACGAGGGCGCGCTGTCGTGGTTCGACATGATGGCGATCCCGGCGGACGCGCCGCATCCCGGCAACGCGCACACGTTCCTGGACTACATCATGCGGCCCGAGGTGATCGCCAAGGCGTCTAACTACGTCTACTACGCCAACGGCAACGCCGCCTCGACGCCGCTGCTGGACGCCGAGATCACCGAGGATCCCGGCATCTACCCGACCGAGGAAGCGAGGAAGGGGCTCTACGTAACCAACCCCTATCCGCAGAAGGTGTCGCGCTTCATCACGCGGATGTGGACCCGCATCAAGGGCGCGGAGTAGGCGCGACGCTCACACCGCACGGGCACGGCGCCCGTGAGCCGGCGGCCTGAGCACGCCGGGGGAAAGGCTTCGCCTGCCCCCGGCGGCGAGGCCGCCTTCCTCCGCATCGAAGGCGTCAGCAAGAGCTTCGGGAGCGTCACCGCCGTCGATAACGTCTCGCTCGATATCGCGCGGGGCGAGTTCTTCGCCCTACTCGGGCCCTCCGGCTGCGGCAAGACCACGCTGCTGCGCATGCTCGCGGGTTTCGAGACCCCGAGCGCCGGCGCGCTGCTGCTCGAGGACGTGGACCTCGCCGCGCTGCCGCCCTATCGGCGGCCGGTCAACATGATGTTCCAGTCCTACGCGCTCTTTCCGCACATGAGCGTCGCCAGCAACGTCGCCTTCGGGCTGCGCCAGGACCGGGTGCCCAGGGCCGAGATCGCCGCACGGGTGGAAGAGGCGCTGGCGCTGGTGGAGCTCTCGCCGCTCGCGCGCCGCAAGCCGCATCAGCTCTCCGGCGGCCAGCGCCAGCGCGTGGCGCTCGCCCGCAGCCTGGTCAAGCGGCCCAAGCTGCTGCTGCTGGACGAGCCGCTCGCCGCGCTCGACAAGAAGCTCCGCGAGCAGACCCAGTTCGAGCTGATGGCGATCCAGCAGCGTGTCGGCATCACCTTCGTGATCGTCACCCACGATCAGGACGAGGCGATGACGGTGGCCGACCGCATCGCGGTGATGGAGGAGGGGCGTATTGCCCAGGTGGACACGCCGTCCGCGATCTACGAGGCACCCCGCTCGCGCTACGTGGCCGAGTTCATCGGCGACGTGAACATCTTCGAAGGACGCGCCAGCGCCGTGAACGGCAACGATCTAACGGTCGAGCTTGCGGACGCACCGGACGACCTTGCGGCACCGGCGCGCGCTGACGGCCCTGCCGCCGGCGATCCCGTGATGCTCGCGGTGCGGCCGGAGAAGATCGAGATCGCCCCGGAGCCGCTGCCGCCCGGCACCGCCAACGCCATGGCGGGCGAGGTGACCGAGATCGCCTATCTCGGCAGCGTCTCCACCTATCGCGTGCGTCTCGACAGCGGCAAGACGGTGGTGTCGACCCACACCAACCGCCTCCGCGACGGCGGCGCGGCCATCGACCGGGGCGCGCGGGTTCATCTCTCTTGGCCGGTCGAGGCGAGCATCCTGCTTCGCTCATGAACGCGAAGCGCGAGCCGAAACCCCGTCGGCAGCGCGCGGGCCGGGGCCTGTTCGGGCGCGGCTCGGTGATCGCGAGCCCCTATCTCTGGCTGCTCTTCTTCTTCCTCGTGCCCTTCGTGATCGTGCTCAAGATCAGCGTGGCCGAGGTCCAGCTCGCCATTCCCCCCTACACGCCGCTCTTCGCCTGGCCCGAGGGCGGCTCTTTCGAGCTCTTCGCCGTGGGTGACAACTACCGGCTCCTGATCGAGGACAGCCTCTACATCCGGGCCTACGCCAACAGCCTCAAGATCGCGGCGATCTCGACTGCGCTTGCGCTGCTGGTGGGTTTCCCCATCGCCTACGCCATGGCCCGCGCGCCCCGCGCCTGGCAGGCGAGCCTGGTGATGCTGGTGATCCTGCCCTTCTGGACCTCGTTCCTGATCCGGGTCTATGCCTGGATCGGGATCCTCAAGAACGAGGGGATGCTCAACGGGGTGCTGCGCTGGATCGGCGTGATCGACAGGCCGCTGATCATCCTCAACACCGACATCGCGGTCTACATCGGCATCGTCTACTCCTACCTGCCGTTCATGGTCCTGCCGCTCTACGCCAACCTGGTGCGGATGGACCGCTCGCTGCTGGAGGCCGCGGCCGACCTCGGCTGCCGCCCGGCCGGTGCGTTCTGGAAGATCACCGTGCCCCTGGCGCGGCCGGGCATCGTCGCCGGCTGCTTCCTGGTGTTCATCCCGGCGGTCGGCGAGTTCGTGATCCCCGACCTGCTCGGCGGCTCCGGCACGCTGATGATCGGGCGCATTCTCTGGACCGAGTTCTTCAGCAACCGCGACTGGCCGGTGGCGTCGGCTGTCGCCGTGATCCTGCTGCTGGTGCTGATCGTGCCCATCGTGCTGTTCCAGCGCCACCAGCAGCGCCAGCGCGAGCGGGAGGTAGGGGCCTGATGCGGCAGGGGCTCAGCGGGGTCAACCTGGTGGCGCTCACCCTGGGCTTCGCCTTCCTCTACATCCCGATCCTTCTGCTCATCATCTATTCCTTCAACGAGTCCAAGCTCGTGACCGTCTGGGCCGGGTTCTCCACCAAGTGGTACGCCGCGATGGTGCAGAACGAGCTGCTGCTCGACGCCGCCTGGATGACACTGAAGGTCGCCTTCGTCTCTTCTAGCGTGGCGCTGGTTCTCGGCACGCTCGCAGGCCTCGCGCTGGCCCGGCTCGGGCGCTTCCCCGGCCGCACGCTGTTCTCAGGCATGGTCTACGCGCCGCTGGTCATGCCCGAGGTCATCACCGGCCTCTCCATGCTGCTGCTCTTTGTCGCGCTCTCCTGGGCGCGCGGCTACTGGACCGTGACGGTGGCGCACATCACGTTCTCGATGGCCTATGTGGCGGTGGTGGTGCAGTCGCGGCTACTCACCATGGACCGCTCGCTGGAGGAGGCGGCGATGGACCTGGGCGCGCCGCCGGTCAAGACCTTCTTCGCGGTCACGCTGCCGATCATCAGCCCGGCGCTGGTGGCGGGCTGGCTGCTGGCGTTCACGCTCTCGCTCGATGACCTGGTGATCGCGTCGTTCACCAGCGGGCCCGGCTCGACGACGCTGCCGATGAAGATCTATTCCCAGGTGCGCCTGGGCGTGACGCCGGAGATCAACGCGGTCTCCACTGTGTTGGTGGGGATCGTCGCCACCGGCGTCATCGCCGCCAGCCTCATCAACAAGCGCGCCATGGTCATCCGCGAGCGGGAGGCGCAGGCGGCAGCGCCATAGCGCCCGCGGACTCGGCCTCTACAGCCGGTCGCGGAGCGCTCCGTAGGCGAGCGCGAGCGCAAGCGTCGGCCAGCGCAGGAACCGACCTCCGGGGAAGGGCGGCTGCGGCAGGCGGGCGAAGACATCGAAGCGCTCCAACGTGCCGGCGATGGCCTCGGCGATGAGCGCGCCGCCTAGCGTCGCCAGCGCCACGCCGTGGCCGGAGTAGCCCTGGCCGTAGTAAAGCCCGCTCGGGAGCCGGCCGATACTTGGCATTCGGGTCCGCGTGATGGCCAGCGTCCCGCCCCACACGTGATCGACGCCCACATCGGCGAGCTGGGGAAAGATGCGCAACATGCACCGCCGCACGAGCGGGCCTGGGTCGGCAGGGAGGCGACTGCTCGCGGTTTCCCCGCCGCCGAAGAGGAGCCGCCCGTCGGCCGAGAGGCGAAAGTAGTTCACCACGAAGCGGGTATCGACCACGGCAACGTCATTGGGGATCAAGGCGCGGGCACGCTCTTCGCCGAGCGGCTCCGTCGCCAGGATGAAGTTGTTGATCGGCATGACGCGCTTGCCGCAGCCGGGATCCAGCGCGTCGAGATAGCCGTTGCAGCCGAGCACGACCGCATCCGCGGTGACGGTGTGCGGCCCGGCCGAGATCGTGCAGGACGCGCCGGTCGCAAGCCCGGTGACGGGCGTCCCCTCGTAGATATCGACCCCCGCGTCTGCGGCAGCACGGGCGAGGCCGCGCGCATAGTTGAGCGGGTGCAGGTGGCCCGCGCCCCGGTCCAGAAGACCGCCCCAGAAATCTCCGGAATCTACTTCGGCGCGCAGCGCCGCGCGGTCCAACACCTCGATCTGGTCGTAGCCGTAGCGGGCACGGAGATGGTCCGCCTCACGGACCAGCGCCCGGGCATGGCGGGGCCGGTGCGCGGCGATGGCGATGCCAGGCTTGAGATCGCATTCGATCCCGTGGCGAGCGACACGATCGCGCACCAGCGCCTTCGCCTCCTCGGCCATGGACCAGAGAAGTCGTGCCCGCTCTTCACCAAGCTCGCGCTCCAGGGTGGGCTGATCGCGTCGGTGCCCGCTGCCGAGTTGCCCGCCGTTGCGCCCAGAGGCGCCGTTGCCGATTCGCCGCGCCTCCAGCAGGACCACGCAAAAGCCGCGCTCGGCGAGGTGGAGCGCACAGGAGAGACCCGTATAGCCGCCGCCGATGACGCAAACATCGGCGCGCACGTCGCCGTCGAGCGCAGGCCAGGTGGGGTTCGTCCGCGCGCTCGCCTCGTACCAGGTGGGCGCGGCGACGTCGTGCTGAGCGTAGCGCCTGGCGCGGCCCGGTACTGCCATCACACGGCGAGCAGGAGGAACTTGCGCTCCCAGGAGCTGACGACGCGCAGGTAGGCGTCGTATTCGGCGCGCACCACTTCGGTGAGGCCCTTGACGAAGAGATCGCCGAACATGGCACACGCCTCGTCCGAGGATTCGAACTGCTCCAGCGCGGTCCTGAGATCGAGCGGCAGCGTCTCGAACGCGCCGGTCTCCTCACCCTCCACTGGCGGCGAGGGCTCGAGTTCTTGCGTCATGCCGAGATAGCCGGCGGCCAGTGTGGCCGCGATGGCGAGGTAGGGGTTGGTATCTGAACCCGGCAGGCGGTTCTCGACCCGGCGGTTCTGGGGCGGCGCGTCCGGCACGCGTAGACCGGCGATGCGGTTGTCGTAGCCCCAGCCGACGTTGAACGGCTTGCTCGCGCCGAAGCGAAGCCGGCGATAGGAGTTGACGTTGGGCGCCATGAGCGGCGTGAAGACGGGCAGGAAGCGCTGCAGTCCGCCGAGATAGTGGCAGAACGCCTCCGACTCACTGCCCGTCTCATCCGAGAAGAGCGGCCGGCGGTCCGCGCCCTCGTAGACCGACTGGTGCACGTGCATGGCGCTGCCCGGCTCGCTCTGCATCGGTTTCGCCATGAAGGTGGCGTAGAAGCCGTGGCGTTGGGCCGTCTGGCGCACCGTGCGCTTGAAGACGAACACCTGGTCGGCGAGTCGCAGCGCCTCGCCGTGGCGGAAGTTGATCTCGACCTGCCCGGCCCCGCTCTCGTGATTGAGCGTGTCGATGTCGAGCTCCTGGGCCTCGCAATAGTCGTAGAGGTCCACGAAGAAGGGATCGAACTCGTTGACCGCGTCGATGCCGAACTCCTGGCGCCCAGCCTCGCGCCGGCCCGAGGCGCCGATGGGCGGCTTGAGCGGCTGATCGGGATCGGTGTTCTTCTCCACCAGGTAGAACTCGATCTCCGGTGCGATGACCGGGTGCCAGCCGCGCTCGGCGAAGCGCTCCAGCAGGCTTGCGAGCACGCGGCGGGAGTAGAAGGGCGAATGACCGCCGTTGCGCAGCACGCAATCGGCGACGACCTGCGCCGTGGGCTCGTCGTACCAGGGCACCAGGGTGAGCGTCGCGGGGTCTGGCTCCAGCACGAAGTCTCCGTCGCTCACGTCGATGGAGACAGCGCCCGGCGGCGGGAAGTCGCCGGTGAGCGTGTGGACGAGGACGTTCTTGGGCAGCCGGTGCTGGCCGCCGGTGAGTCCCTCGATGAACTTGTCCGTGGGCAGAATCTTGCCGCGTGGCACGCCGGCGAGGTCGGGCACGATGCACTCGACCTCGACAATGTTCCGCTCTTTGAGCCAGGCCTCGATCGCCCGGTGTCCGTCGCTCATGCGTCCTCTCCGACACCTATATTGGCTCGCGAGCGGCTAATTTCTAGCGCTCGCCGCGATTGCCGAAGAGCATCGTGACGTTGATGCGCCGGTTCTCGTAGCCGGGTCGGAAGTCGAGATCGTCGGTGCGGTGGAAGAGGTCGGAATCGAAGATCACCACGCGGTTCCGCCGATAGGGCACCGTCACCGGCTCGTCGCCGGTTTCCTCCAGGAACTGCGTCATGCGGGCGCTGTCGGCATTGTAGGTGCGGAAGGCCCAGTCCGATGGCGCGTGGGCCTTGTGAACGACGAGCCCGCCGGAGGAGGGATCGCGGTTCGCCTCATCGGGTGTCACCCAGAAGTTGACGTTGACCGCGGCGAAGTCGGCGTGGGTGGCGATCCCTTGAAGCCTGGAATCGTACTTGTAGGCCCAGAGCTGTTCCAGCCGATGGGGTCCGAAGATGCCTGGGAGACTCGCGCGCAGCTCGTCCGCGATTTGGAGCGCGAGCCCGGTGCCGAAGCCGTCCACTAGATAGGCGCCGAGGTAGCCGTGCTTCACCTGATACCAGACGGTGGCATCGAGGCAGAAGCGCCACAGCCTCTCCAAAGCTTCCGCAGCTAGGAAGTCGTCGACGACAACCAGATTGGGCGCGCTATCGCGGTAAGCCTGTTCAATGGCTGTCGTATCGAGATCGGGGTTGACGGCGCCGACGGATGCGGTCGCGGCCTCGGGGAGGTAGAGCGGGCGGTTGTAGGCCGGCGCGATGCGCCGCCACTCCCGATCGCCGAGAGTGATCGGTTCGTCCGGAGGGGTATCGGAGGGCAACGCCGCGAGCACCTGTTCGTAGGTGTCGGCAACCTTGTCGAACGACGGATCTATGCGGCCGTCGCTGCAGAGCCGGCGGATCTGCTCGGCGTCGTGCTGCAGCTTGAACGGAGCAACCGGGATTGCTGGCCGTTCGTCCCGCTGGGTCAGCAGGGCAGGTGTCAGCGGCGGGCCGTGGCGGCGCTCGGCCGCTCGGCCGAAGCAGGCGAGCGCTGCTGCGGCATCGCCGCGGGCCACGTGAACCATGCCGAGATTGGCGCGGTAGGTCGCGTTCTCCGGCTTCAGCTCAAGCGCGCGCTCCAGGCTCGCGACCGCCTCGTCTTCGCGGCCGAGGCGCTTGAGGGCGTTGCCGAGATTGGCATACGCCGCCGCGTACGCGGGATCAAGGGCGATGGCCTCGCGGTAGGCGGCCTCCGCCTCCGCCACGCGGTGGAGGTCCTGCAGCACGTTGCCGAGATTGGCGTGCGCCGCCGCAAGCTGCGGGTCGAGGTCGATGGCACGGCGAAGGCTGGCCTCGGCCTCCTCCAACGCGCCGACCTCCTGCAACGCGTTGCCGAGGTCGGAACGCACGCTCGCCGCATCCCCGTTGAGCGCAACCGCCTGCCGCAGTGCGGCTACTGCGTCCTCCGCCCGACCGATTTCCAACAGCGCGAGGCCGAGCTCCGATTGCGCCGGCCCGTGATCGGGGCGGATCGCGAGCGCCCTCTCGAACCATTCGACCGCGTCGACTGGGCGGCCCGCAGCGCGCAACGCGTGACCGAAGTTGTAGCGGATGTCGGCGTTGCTCTTGTCGAAGGCGGCGGCGCGGCGGTAGTGCGCCTCGGCCTCGTCGAAGCGGCCCAATCCATTGAAGACGTTGGCGAGGTCGTTCAGGAAGCCCGCGTTGCGCGGTGCCCGGCGCGTGGCCTTGGTCAGAAGCGGCAGCGCCTCCTCAAGCCGGCCCGCCTGGGCATGGAGCACGCCGAAGAGGTGCAACGCGTCCGCATGGCCAGGGCTCTGGCGCAGGACCCGCTGGTAGAGCGCCGCGGCCGCCTCCACCCGACCCGCGCGATGATGGGCGAGCGCGGCCCGAAGCATGTCGTCGACCGGGCCGGCGCTACCGCTCTGTCCCTTGGCCCGCCGTCGTTCGCGTCGGGTCATGGCGTCGTCATGGGAGTTGGAATATCCGGGCCCGTCGCCGGGCGAACGCTTATCCCGCCGCGTTCAGAGCAAGCCCGGATTCGGCGTCGAAGAGCGTAATGCGGTTCGCGCGGAGAGCGAGACCGACCTGGGCGCCGATAGAGACCGGCTCGTGCACGTCCATGCTCGCCGCCACGTATTCGCGGTTGACCAGCAGGCCATCGGCGCCATCGAGCGTGATGAACGCGATGATGACGCCGCCGTAAGATTCGGTGAACTCGATGGTCCCGTCGATGAGGCCCTCGCCCGGCGGATGCAGGATCACGTCCTCGGGCCGGATGCCGAGGACGATTGATCCGCTGCCCTCGGCGCTCGCGCCCTCCAGCGCGCGATTGGCGACCGTGACCCTGCCCTCGCTGAGCTCGCCCTTCAGAAAGTTGATACCGGGGCTGCCGATAAAGTCGGCGACGAACATGTTGGCCGGGCGCTCGTAGATCGTGACCGGATCGGCCACCTGCTGGACCTCGCCCTTGTTGAGCACCGCCACGCGGTCGGAGAGGATCAGCGCCTCGGCCTGGTCGTGAGTCACGTAGATCGTCGTCACCTTGTAGGCCTGATGCAGGCGCTTGAGCTCGGTCCGCATGTGCTCGCGCAGCTTGAGGTCGAGGTTGGAGAGCGGCTCGTCCATCAGGTAGCAGGCGGGGCTACGCACCATGGCCCGGCCGAGAGCGACGCGCTGGCGCTCGCCGCCTGAGAGCTTGGCCGGCTTGCGGTCGAGCAGCGTCTCGATGTTGAGCAGCTGCGCCGTCTCGCGCGCCTTCTGAACCGCCTCGGCCTTGGACATGCCGGCGACAGTGAGGCCGAGGGTCATGTTCTGAAGCGCGGTCATGTGCGGATAGAGCGCGTAGGTCTGGAAGACCATCGCCACGTCGCGATCGCCCGGATTGACGTTGGTGACGTCGCGCTCCCCAATCGCGATGGAGCCTTCGGTCGGCTCCTCCAGCCCTGCGATCAGGCGGAGCGTCGTGGTCTTGCCGCATCCCGAGGGCCCGAGCAGGGTCAGGAACTCGCCCTTGGCGATGTCGAGGTCGATCCCCTTGACGGCCTCGGTGCCGTCTCGAAACCGCTTTACCAATCCCCGGAGCGTGACGTTCATGGCGGCCCTATTTCACCGCGCCGAGCGCAAGGCCGCGCGCGATGTGTCGCTGGAGGAGGAACACGACGGCGATCATTGGCAATAGCTGTATCACCGCGCCGGCGCTGAGCGAACCCCACAATACGTTGTAGAGGTCGATGGTCTTCTGCAGCGCGACCGGCATCGTCGTCGCCTTGTCGTAGGTGAGGAACAGCGCATAGAGATATTCGTTCCAACTGAAGACGAAGGTGAAGATGGCCGTGACCGCAATACCGGGCGCGGCCATCGGCAGAATTAATCGGAAGATAATCTGCAGCCAGCCTAGCCCGTCGAGCCGCGCCGCCTCCTCCACCTCCTTCGGCAAATCCAGCAGGAATCCGCGCAGAATCCAGACCGCGAACGGCAGCCCGAAGGCGACATAGACGACGATGAGCACGATTTGCGTATCGATCAAACCGAACCAGTTGGCCATCTTGAAGTAGGGCAGCACGACGACCACGCCTGGCATAAATCGCAATGAGAGTATGACAAGGGCCCAGGTATCGCCCCCCATGAGCCCCATGCGCGCAACCGCGTAGGCCGCAGGCAGCGCCAGAATCATCACGATCAGGGTCGAGACGCCGACCGTGATCAGGCTGTTCAAGATCGCCCGGTCGAAGAGGAAGCGATCGAAAATCTCGACGTAGTGCTCGCCGGTTGGCTCGAACGAATAGAAGGTGGGCGTCGGGGCATTGATGACGTTGGTGGGCTTCACCGAGGTGAGCGCCACCCACAGCACCGGGATCAACCAGACGACGACGACGAGTACCGCGAGGATATTGATCGCGCGCGTGTAGATCGACGACATCAGGGTTGGTCAGCGGCGCGCGCCGCCTTCTCCGTTCGGTAGAGCGTGTTGAGGAATGCAAGCACGACGATGTTGATCAGGATCAGGATGAGGAAGCCGTAGGCCGCCATCAGGCCGAGATGGCCCTGCTCGAAGATGGTGTAGTCATAGACGCTCGCCATCAGCGTCGACGACCCCGGCCCGCCCTTGGTCATGATGAAGTTGAGATCGAAGATGCGGATCGAATCCACGAGCCGGATCAGGATCACCACCATGATGACCGGGCGGATCAGCGGAATCACGATGCGCGTGTAGAAGGTGACGCCGCGCACCCGGTCGAGCCGCGCGGCCTCCGTAATCTCCGGCGAGATGCTCTGCATGCCGGCCAGTAAAATCAGCGCGATGAAGGGCGTCCACTGCCAGCAGTCGACCAACATCAGCGTCATCAGCGCCGTATCCTTGTGCGAGAGCCAGGTCCACTTCTCGAGGCCGAAGCCGGTGTTGAGGATCCAGTTGGCGAGGCCAGAGACCGGCTCGAAGATGAAGCGCCAGGTAAGCCCCATGGCGATGGGCGAGATGAACACCGGGATGATGATGAGCGTGCGCAGGAGACCCGCGCCCTGCATCTTTCGGTCGAGCAGGACTGCGAGGAAGAAGCCGAGGACCATCTGGATCGAAACGACGACGACGGCCCATATCACCGTCAGCTCGATGCTGTTCCAGAAGCGGCGGTCCTCAAACAGGTCGTTGTAGTTGCGCCAGCCGACGAAGCGCGCGACGTCCGGGTTGTAGAGCGGGTCGACCTTGAAGGAGAGCGTGCCTGAGAAGATCAGGGGGAAAATTGCGAGTGCGAGCAGGACAATGACGCAAGGCGCGAGCAGCAGGTAAGCCGTGCGCCGCTGCTGCCGAGCGACGGCGCCCGGCCGCCCCTGTCGAGGCGGCCCGGCCGCTCGGGACGGCCGGGCCTCGACGGTAAGTGCGGTCATGCCCGAGGCTCCGAGGAGCCCCTGGCCCTACACGCGATGGCTAGACGTAGCCGCTGTCCTCCATGATGCGCTGGGTCCGCTTCTCCATGGCGGCGAGCGCATCCTCGATGCTCTGCTCCTCGTTGACCGCGTCGGCGACCTCCTCGCCCATGGCACCCATGATGGCGTAGGCCTCCGGTATCACCGGCGCGTTCACCACGCAGACCGGATAGGCCTTCATGAGGCCCACAAAGAAGGGCTTGCGGTCGGACCAGCGGCTGAGCGTGGAACGCCGCGAGAGCTGGCCGCCGGCCCCCACGATCGCATCCGCGATCAGGGAACTGCCGCCCAGATCCTCGTTGTCGCCCGAGTTGAGGAACTTGATCCAGGCGAACGCGGTCTCGCGATTGCCGCCCCAGGTCGGCATGAACTGACCGAACCCGCCGGTAAGCGCGCGGTGCCCGCCCTTTTCCCCGGTGCCTCTCGGCGAGAGATCCATGTGCCAGTGCTCGTGCAGGTCGGTGTACGTCGGGTCGTTGAGCACCGCCGTGCCCCAGGTCAGCGGGCTGTAGAGCGCCGTGCCCTGGGCGAACACCAGGTTCACCTCGTCCTCGCCGGCATTGGCGGAGACCGGATGGGCGTACTTCTGGAGATCGACCAGCACCTTGAGCGCCTGGTAGCCCTCTTCGGTGTTGATCGCCACCGTCCAGTCCTGGTTGACCTCGTCCACAAAGACGTCGCCGCCCATGCTGCGCAGAGAGCCGTAGTACTGGTAGCCGGCCCAGAAGTTGCGCGCCATCGCCGCACAATAGGCGTAGCGCTCGTTGGCCGGGTCGTGGATCTCCTTGCAGGCGTCGATCACGTCGTCCCAGGTCTCCGGCACCGGGATGCCGGCGCTCTCGAAGACGTCCTTGCGATAGAAGGTCATCATCGCGTTGCCGTCCGGCGCTAGCGCTGCGATGTAGCCTGGCGGTGCCGGCCCCTTGGGCAGGTTCCACATGTGCCGGTAGGCCTCCGGCACATCCTGCTCGTAGTCCGCAAGCCAGTCTGGGAACGGCTCCAGGTAGGGGCCGAGGTCGGTCAGCGCGCCCATCGCGTCGAGGGCTGCGAACTGCGCGTGGTCCTGCGTGATGACATCGAACGCATCGCTCTTGGACCGCATGTAGGTGTTGATCTGGGTCAGCGCCTCGCTCATCGGCTTGGAGACGACCTCCAGCTCGACGTTGGGGAACACCTTGTCGAAGAGCGGCTTGACCGCCCTCAAGGAGTTCGCGAGCCGTTTGCCGGACGACGCGAAGTGGACGATGGTGCCGCCGACGTCGGCGTGCACCTCCTTCGGCACGAACTGCGACGCCAGCGTTGCGCCCAGTGCCGTCGCAGCTGAAGCCTTGAGCACCTGGCGGCGGGTCAGCTCCCGCTCGCGGAAGTGCTTTATGCGCTTCATCGCGCTGTCGTAGGCCCTGCTATCGTGGTCTGAATTCCGCATATGCGCCTCCCCTAGGGTGTCTGCGTCGGGCAGATGGAAGCCTCCCCATCTGCAAAAACGCTAGCACGGATGACTCACCAGGGTCACGGCCTGCGTTCTCGTCCAAGCGCGTCTGTCCTTTCCGCACGCGGCGTGTAGACTGCGCGCCGGCACGCACCTTCACGATTCGGGAGCAAGGCCTTGTTCAAATCCAGATTGCGGCGGCTCTCGGTCTTTCTCGCGCTTGCCGTCGCGGCGGGGAGCATGATGACTAACCAGACCGAGACCCAAGCCGACGAGGGCGCAAGCCCTCTCGTCACCTTCGAGACCACACACGGCTCGTTCTCCGTCGCGCTGGAGCCCGAATCCGCGCCCAAGACGGTCGAGAACTTCCTCACCTACGTGCGAGACGGGCACTACGACGGGACCATCTTCCACCGCATCATCGCGGGCTTCATGATCCAGGGCGGTGGCTACGACGAGCGTTACCAGCAGCTGCCGACCCGCGCGCCGATCGAGAACGAAGCGCCGGACGCACCGGGTAACGACCGGGGAACGATCGCCATGGCGCGCACGGCCGATCCTCACTCCGCCACGGCGCAGTTCTTCATCAACGTGGTCGACAACGACTTCCTCAACCATCGCGGCAAGAACCCGCAAGGCTGGGGCTACGCCGCGTTCGGCCGGGTGGTCGACGGCATGGAGACGGTGGACCGCATTGCCGCGCTGCAGACCGGACCCGGCGGCCCGTTCCCGAGCGACGTGCCGAAAGAGGCCGTGGTCATCGAGAAAGTGACGGCGGGGCCCGGCGCCTGACCGCCAAGCGCTGAACCTCGACCAGCGGTCCGGGCGATGCAGGCCGACCATCAAGCGGACTACATCGTCGTCGGCGCCGGCTCGGCCGGGAGCGTCGTCGCCGCACGTCTCTCCGAGGACGGACGGCGGCGGGTGCTGCTGCTGGAAGCCGGCGGTTCGGACCGCCGCCTCGCCATCCTCATGCCGGCAGCAACCATGCTGCTGGCGATCACCAATCCACGTTACGACTGGCGCTTCATGGCGGAGCCGGACCCCACCCGCAACGGCCGCGCGGATTTCATGCCGCGCGGCAAGGTGCTGGGCGGCACCAGCTCGATCAACGCCACCTCGTTCATTCGGGGCGCGCCGGAGGATTACAATGGCTGGGCGGCGCTCGGCTGTCGAGGCTGGGACTTCGACACCGTGCTGCCCCACTTCCGCCGGCTGGAGGATTACGAGGGCGGTGCCAACGAGTACCGTGGCACCGGCGGCCCGCTTTCGGTCTCCCACATCCGCTCGGTGCATCCGCTCTCCCGCGCCTTGATCGAGAGCTGCGTCAAGGCGGGCATGACGTTCCGGGAGGACATCAACCTCCCGCCGCAGATGGGCGTTGGGTACATGCAGGCCAGCCAGCGCAAGGGCTGGCGGCACAGCGCGTCGCGCGCGTATCTCTGGCCGGCCAAGGGCCGCGACAACCTGCGCATCGTGACCCACGCGCAGGCGCTGGGCCTCACGTTCGAGGGCACCCGCGCCACGGGCGTCGAATACCTGCGCCGGGGCAAGCGCAGGCGCGCAATCGCCTCCAAAGCGGTCGTTCTTTGCGCGGGCAGCTTCGGCTCGCCGCAGCTTCTGATGCTCTCTGGCGTCGGCCCTGCGACGCACCTGCGCGAGCACGGCATCGAGGTCCGCCACGATCTCCCCGGCGTCGGCGAGAACATGCAGGACCATGCCGGGATCAGCCAGACCATGTGGGTCAACCACACCACCTACAACGTGCAGACCGGGCCGCTCAGCGCAATGGTCTACGGCGCCCAGTGGCTGCTGACCGGTACCGGGCCCGGATCGACGCCCATCGCCCAGGTCTGCGGCTACAGACGCTGCGATCCCAGCAAGTCGCGCAGCCACGTACAGTATCTCTTCTCGCCGGCGGGCTACGACTTGACCGAAGACGGGCCGGAGGTGTTCGAGAGGCCCGCGATTACGGGACTTACCAATCTGCACAGGCCCTATTCAGCCGGCACGGTGCGCCTCGCGTCCGCCGATCCGCTCAAGCAGCCTGCGATCCAGCCCAACCTCTTCGCCGACGAACGCGACATCGAAACCCTGATTCTGGGCTCTCGCTTCTTCCGCACGGTGCTCGAGAGCGAGCCCATCGCGGGCTACATCGTGGGCGAGCACCTGCCCGGCAAAGACGTGCAGAGCGACGACGAGTGGACCGACTACATCCGCGCCCACGCCATGGGCGTCTATCACCCCGCCGGCACCTGCAAAATGGGGCATGACCCCATGGCGGTGGTGGACGACGGCCTCAAGGTGCACGGGCTTGACGGGCTCTACGTCGCCGATGCCTCGATCATGCCCACGGTCGTCAGTGCCAACCTCAACGCCACCTGCATTATGATCGGCGAGCGCGCGGCGGAGATGGTTCGCGCCGCCACGTGATTATCGCCGCCGGAAAGAACCTCCAGGGAGGACCCCCCATGCCCTTTGCTCTCGCCGCCACGCTCAGGATCAAGAAGAAGCACGTCGCCGAATTCACCCGGCTGGTGAAGCGCCACGCCAACAACACCGTCACCAAGGAGCCAGGCTGCATCAGCTTCGAGGTCAGCGTCGACCGCGACGACCCGCGACGCTTCATCTTCTACGAGGTCTACGTCGAGGAGGCCGATTTCGACGCCCACTGCGAGACGCCTTGGCTCAAGCGCCAGATGGAGCGGACGGCCCATATGATCGATGGTGAGGTGGAGATGGTGGGCTTCGGCCACCGCATTGCCGCACCCAACAAGTAGCGTCCCGCCCACTGCCGGCCGCACGGCGCCGGCCGGGCATCACTCCTCTGCGGCAAACTCCATGATGACCTGGTCGGCGGAAAGGCTGTCGCCGACTTTGGCCCGGACTGCGACGATGCGCCCGTCGCGTTCGGCGCGGAGCACGTTCTCCATCTTCATGGCATCCACGATGGCGAGAGGCTGACCTGCCTGCACCGTGTCGCCCTCCGATGCCGGTAGCGCCACCACCAGCCCCGGCATGGGCGAGAGCAGGAAGCGCGAGAGGTCGAGGGCCTCCTTCGCCGGCATGGTGGCGGCGAGTTCCGCCGCCCTGGGCGTGCGCACGTGTGCCGTGACCTCGCAACCCCGCCAGCGGAGCGTAAGCGCCGTGCCCCGGCGCTGGACCTGAATTGTAACGGGAGTGCCGGCCACGGTGCCGCTGAAGAGGCTCTCATGGGGCTGCCAGTCGCTCGTCACCGGCACCGTCCGTGCGCCATCGACGACCGCGATCCCGTCCGCACCTTCGTCGATCCGCACCTCGTGTCGGCTCGTGCCGAGATCGACCACCCACGCGCCGGTGTGCCGCACCGGCGGCAGACCCTCGATCTGGCCCGAAATGCGTCCGGCACGGGCCGCAAGGCGGGCGTGCACCACCGCCGCAACCGGGACGAGCACGGCGCGTGCCTCGTCGGTGAGCGCCGCGGGGTCGAAGCGCTCACCGAATTCCTCCTCGATAAACGCGGTCGATAGCTGCCCTTCGGCGAAGCGCGGACGGCCGAGTACGGCGTTGAGGAAGCCCGCATTGTGGGCGACGCCGCTGATCTCGTAGCGGTCCAGCGCATCCTGCATGGCGGCGATCGCCGCCGGCCGGTCGGGGCCGTGGGTGACGAGCTTCGCGATCATGGGATCGTAGAACATCGAAATCTCGGAGCCCTCGTCGACCCCAGCATCGACGCGGCAGGTCTCGCTCGCCGCGGGCTCTCGGTAGCGCGAGAGACGCCCGATGGAGGGGACGAAGCCCCGCGCCGGGTCTTCGGCGTAGATGCGGCATTCCAGCGCCCAGCCGTTTCGCCCGATATCCTCCTGGCCGAAGGCCAAAGGCTCGCCGGCGGCGATCCTGATCTGCTGCTCCACCAGGTCGATCCCGGTAACCAGCTCCGTGATCGGATGCTCGACCTGGAGCCGCGTGTTCATCTCCAGGAAATAGAAGTTCTGCTGTTGGTCGGCGACGAATTCCACCGTGCCGGCGGAGCAATAGCCGACGGCGGCGGCCAACGCGCAGGCCTGCGCGCCCATGGCCGCCCGCGTCGCCTCGTCGAGCAGGGGGCTCGGCGCCTCCTCGATCACCTTCTGGTGGCGGCGCTGGATCGAGCATTCGCGTTCGCCCAGGTGGACGACCACGCCGGCGCCATCGGCGAGGACCTGGATTTCGATATGGCGCGGGTCCTCGATAAAGCGCTCGACGAAGACCCGCCCATCCCCGAAGGCTGACACCGCCTCGTTGATGGCGGACGACATGCCCGCGCGTAAGCCCGCCTCGTCCCAGACCAGGCGCATGCCCTTGCCGCCACCGCCCGCCGACGCCTTGATCATCACCGGATAGCCGATCTCGCGCGCCGCGGCGATCGCTTCGTCGGCATCGTCGACCGCGTCCTCTGTACCGGGAATGGTTGCGACGCCGGCGTCGGTTGCGATCCTGCGGGCGGCGAGCTTGTCGCCCATCGCCGCAATGGCGTCTGCCGGCGGGCCAATGAAAGTGACGCCCGCCCCGGCCAGCGCCTCGGCGAACGCCGCACTCTCGGAGAGAAAGCCGTAGCCCGGATGCACCGCCTCGGCGCCGGTTTCCTTGATCGCTGCCAAGAGGGCATCGATGTTCAGATAGCTCTCGGCCGCGGCGGCGGGGCCGATGAGGACGGCTTCGTCCGCCATGCGCGTGTGCAGCGCGCCCTCATCGGCCTCGGAATAGACGGCGACGGTGCCGATCCCCAACCGCTTCGCGGAGCGGATCACCCGGCAGGCGATCTCACCGCGATTGGCGATCAGGATTTTGGAGAACAACGCCGCCTCTCGTCCTCTACAACGGGATGTTCCCGTGCTTCTTCCACGGGTTCTCCAGCCGCTTGGTACGCAGTGTCTCAAAGGCTCGGGCGACGCGGGCGCGGGTCTCCTGCGGGCGAATCACATCGTCGATGAAGCCACGGCTTGCAGCGACGAAGGGGTTGGCGAAGGTGCGGCGGTATTCCTCTGTCTTGGCCTCGACGGCGGCGGGGTCGTCAAGCGAGCCGCGGAAGATGATCTCCACCGCGCCTTGGGGACCCATGACCGCGATCTCCGCCGTGGGCCACGCGTAGTTGAGGTCGCCACGCAGGTGTTTCGACGCCATCACGTCATAGGCGCCACCATAGGCCTTGCGCGTGATCACCGTGACCTTGGGCACCGTCGCCTCGGCGTAGGCGTAGAGCAGCTTCGAGCCGTGGGTGATGATGCCGCCGTATTCCTGGTCTGTGCCGGGCAGGAATCCCGGCACGTCGACGAAGGTAAGCAGTGGGATGTTGAAGCAATCGCAGAAGCGGACAAAGCGCCCCGCCTTGCGCGACGATGCGATGTCGAGGCAGCCGGCGAGCACGGTCGGCTGGTTTGCGACGATGCCAATGGTGCTTCCCCCGATCCGGCCGAAGCCGGTGATGATGTTCTGCGCATACGCGGGCTTCAGCTCGAAGAAGTCGCCCTCGTCAACCACCTTCGCGATCAGCTCCTTCATGTCGTATGGCTGGTTGGGGTTGGCCGGCACCAGCCTGTCGAGCGAGGGCTCCACGCGAGTCACAGGGTCCGTGGTTGGCCACGTGGGCGGCTGCTCACGGTTGTTGGCGGGCAGGAAGTCGATGAAGCGCCGGGTCTCGGCCAGCGCCTCGACATCGTTCTCGAAGGATTGGTCGGCGACGCCGGAGCGGCCGGTGTGAGTGCCCGCGCCGCCCAGTTCCTCGTGGGTCACCACTTCGTGGGTGACGGTCTTCACCACATCCGGCCCGGTCACGAACATGTAGGCGCTGTCCGCAACCATGAAGATCGCATCGGTCATGGCGGGCGAGTAAACCGCGCCGCCGGCGCAGGGGCCCATGACGACCGAGACCTGGGGCACCACGCCCGACGCCAGCACGTTGCGTTGAAACACCTCGGCATAGCCAGCAAGCGAGGCCACGCCCTCGTGAATTCGCGCGCCGCCAGAATCGTTGAGTCCCACGACCGGCGCGCCCACCCGCATGGCGTGGTCCATGATCTTGCAGATCTTCTCCGCATGCGCCTCGCTCAGCGAGCCTCCGAACACGGTAAAGTCCTGGCTGAAGACGAAGACCAAGCGCCCGTTGATGGTGCCGCGCCCGGTGACGACGCCATCGCCTGGCACCCGTTGCTCGGCCATGCCGAAGTCCGAGGAGCGGTGCTCGACGAACATGTCGTATTCCTCGAACGAGCCGTCGTCGAGCAACAACTCCAGACGTTCGCGGGCGGTGAGCTTGCCCTTGGCGTGCTGCCGCTCGATCCGCGCCTCGCCGCCACCCAACCGGGCGCGGGCGCGGCGCTCCTCAAGCGTGCGCAGGATGTCGTCCATCGCCTCCCTTCTCGGTGCCGCGCGGAATTATGCGTCCGCGTCAGCCTCTGCCTCTTAGCACGAAACGGCCCGACCCGGCGACCGGACGGTGCGAGCGGACGCCGAACCGGTCAGTTGCGCACGATGTTGTGCGCCGGTCCGTAGGGGAATCCGGTGATGTCCTCGGCACCGTCCTCGGTCACCACTAGGATGTCGTGCTCGCGGTAGCCGCCGGCGCCGGGCTCGCCCTCCGGAATCATGATCATCGGCTCCATGGACACCACCATGTTGGGCTCCAGAACGGTCGGCACGTCCTCGCGCAGCTCCAGGCCAGCCTCGCGACCGTAATAGTGGCAGAGCACGCCGAAGCTGTGGCCATAGCCGAATGTGCGGTTCGGGAGCAGGCCATGGCGCTCATAGATCGTGTTGAGCGCGGCGGCGATATCGCAGCAGCGCGCGCCGGGCTTGATCAGCGCAATTCC
Source organism: Alphaproteobacteria bacterium (assembly GCA_965220745.1). GTDB lineage: Bacteria > Pseudomonadota > Alphaproteobacteria > UBA828 > UBA828 > WTGU01. Next base: position 192,704 of record CBDCQT010000011.1, read on the forward strand.
CGCCTCGTGCACCTCGACGTTGATGTTCCAGAGCCGCAGGTGCGCGTCCGAGCACTCTTCGGCGAAGAGCGTCCGCTCCAGCGCCGTATAGTAGCCCGCCGGCATGGGGAAGCAGTTGAGGCTTAGGATGTCGCCGCGCTCGATCCGGCGCGATGTCACTGGGTTGTGGGCGCCGTCAGTGTTGATGCCGGACTGGAACCAGGTCCAGGTGTCCATCAGCTCCACGTGGGGCTGGCGTTGGCCGATCTCGCGCACCATGGCCTGGGTCGCGTGGAGCGCCACCTCGTATTCGGGCACGCCGACGGCGATCGCCTCCACGCAGGCGGCGCCGCCGATGTCGGCGATGCGCGCGCTCTCGCGAATCCAGGCAATCTCCTCGTCGGACTTCACCATGCGCATGCGCATGGTGGGCTTGCTCACGTCGATCAGCTCCGCTGTGGGCAGGGCACCTTGCAGCTTGCGCAGGTTCTCGACGCTGATGTGATCGAACTCAATGCCGACGCGCCAGCCATCCTGAATCAGCTGCTTAACTGCGACGAAGTAGTTATCCCGGTGCCAGTCGGTATAGACCAGATTGTCGCCGAAGGTGCGCCGCCAGGGCTGCCCGGCGTCGATGTTGGCCGAGATCGTGGTCTGGGTCTCCTGCGTGACCACCAGGCCGTAGTTTCGGCCGAAGGAGCAGTAGAGGAAGTCGCTGAAGTAGTTGATGTTGTGATACGAGGTGAACAGGCAGGCGTCGATCTGCTTTTCTGCCATATGAGCGCGCAAGGCCGAGAGCCGGCGATTCATCTCGTTTGGCGAGAATGTCGGCCTGACCTTCTCGCCGTTTTGGATCCTTTTCAGTTGCTCCATCGTCCTCACCTTGAACGTTGATAATGATCGTGCTGCCAGGCACGCGACACCGTCAATGTTGCAGCACGCGCTGCTGCACGCAGACCGTAATTCTCAATACGGGCGCAGGTTGCGCAAGGCTAGGCTGTGCCATCGTCGAGCCGTGACTTGCGCGTCGGTGTGTGTCTGCGCGTGCCCGCGCAGATGGCGCCAACCGCCTAGTATACGAGGCCAAAGCCACACCGCCATTCTTCGCCGGAATACGATTTTTTCCTGAGAATTGGTCAATCCAATTAGAGACTTTTGCCAACAGAGATGATATGGTCGCGAGACACGGCCCGTAACTTACAACCACAGAAGGCAAGTCGATGGCTCAGAACTCTTCCTCCCGGATTGACGAGAGCGCCCTGACCAAGGGACAGCGCCGCAAACTCAATGCGCTCAGAAAATCCGTCGGCGACGAGGTCGGGGAGCGCGCGTTTGCCGAATGGCTCGCGACACGACCGGTGGCAAAGTCCGACGAGAATGCGACGTTGATCGTCGATACGCTTTGGCCGCTCGTCCAACAGGGTAAGTTGGCAATCCCGAGGGGCGGCTATTTGCTCAGGCGGGGTCGCGGCCGGATCATCGTGGAACCGGCCAAGCAGTAACTCGTCTGCACAATAGTCAGTCTACGTAATATGGAGCGGTCCCGGATCACATGGGACCGTTCCTGACCTCCTGAAATTGGCGTGCGCCGTGCGATAGCGCCGAGTGCCGATTGGCCCGGAATGCTCACCATTGTCGCGGCCCGTATCGCACAGATCGTAAAATTGGTGAGAATTCCGGGCTAACCCTCTGCCCTAATCTTGCAGACGAGCAGTCGCGCGTCCTTCTCCGAACGTCCAAATGGAATTTGATACAGCGGATGCGTAAGCAAGAAATTGATCGCGGCGTAACAGGATTACCGGTCCTGCGATACCTATAGCGGAAGTGCCATTACCGCCCGGTGAGTCAGGCTGGTGGCGAGCGCAGGCGGCACGTTCGATACTTCGTGATAAGAGAAATCCACGCCAAAGATGTTGCCGATGGATTCGCTCAATTGACAGGGTTCGGGTATTGCCACTTGACTGATCACGAAAAATACAGCGGGAACCTCAGGGTATGTCACCGCCCGGCGACAGGTCAGTTACCCTAGTAGCCGCCTCAACTATTTGAACTACTTCCCAAGAACAACGTCACGATGGAGAGCTGTCTCGCAATAGGCCGAACATTGTGGGAGGACCACTACGATATAGATTGCGACATGGGATAAGCGACTTATCGCTCGACAATCTGGTCGCATCCCTGTTTATGCGGGCATCGTGCTCGTCGTTGAGCCGAAATGGGCGCCCTTTCGGTGCTGGCCTGTGGCGCCTCGGGAGCCAACAGGGCTTCAAGAGGAGGTAAAAGCAGTCACGAACGCCGCAGCGCTGTTGGTGCACTACCTGGGGGCCGCGCTATTCTCTCGCTTACTCGACGGGGCCGCGAGACGCGCGTCAACAGGGAGACCGCGGCCGCAAGGAGACAACGATGCTCTCGATTCAGAAGGCGATACGGTCCGTCGTCGTGGGCGCGATGCTCGCGCGGGAACGCTGGCAGAGCGGCGTCACGTACAACCCGCTGTCGAGGCAGACCGCGCAAGACCCCTATCCGGTCTATGCGGCGCTGCGCGACCGCGATCCGGTGCATCGCAGCGCGCTGATGAACGCCTGGATGTTCACCCGGCACGCAGATATCGACACGATCCTTCGTGACCATCGGCGCTTCAGCAACGACCCGCGCAAAGGCTCTCTCTCTAACCGGCAACGCGCTGGTCTACCAGCGGACGAGGAGTTCACAATGCTGTTCCTCGACCCGCCGGACCACAAGCGGCTCAGGGCGCTGGTCAACAAGGCCTTCACGCCCAAGGCGGTGAACGCGCTCGAACCTCACATCCGCAGCCTGCTCGGCTCTCTACTGGACGAGATCGATGACTCCGCCGGCTTCGACCTCATGCAGGCGGTGGCCCAACCGCTGCCCGTGATCGTGATCGCCGAGATGCTCGGCGTGCCGCCGGAGGACCGGGCGCAGTTCAAAATCTGGTCGGACCAGCGTGCACGCACCCTGGAGCCGTCGATCGATGCGCGAGAGCGCGCGCTCGCCGATGCGGCCAACAAGTCGCTCAACGACTACTTCCGGCCGATTATCGAGGAGCGGCGCGCAGATCCCAAGGACGACATCGTGAGCGCGCTCGCGCAGGCGGAAGAGGAAGGCGACCGCCTCACCGAGCTTGAGATGCTGAACATGCTGCGCCTGCTGCTGATTGCGGGCAACGAGACCACCACCAACCTGATCGGCAACGGCGTGCTGGCGCTGCTGCGCAATCCTGATCAGATGCAGCGGCTCAGGGATGACCCGAGCTTGATTCCGTCGGCGGTGGATGAGCTGCTGCGCTTCGATTCTCCGGTGCAGACGGATTTCCGACGCGCGCTCGAGGACTGTGAAGTAAACGGCTTCCCCTTGAAAAAGCGCGACAACATCGTCCTGCTGCTCGGCGCGGCCAACCGGGACCCCGACGTGTTCGACGATCCCGACCGGCTCGATGTCGGCCGTGGAGACCGCTCACACCTGTCGTTCGGGCGCGGCATCCACCACTGCATCGGCGCCCCGCTCGCACGCCTGGAAGGGCGGGTTGTCCTCGAGATGCTGCTGGAACGCTTTTCTCAGATCAGCCTGGGCGGCGAGCAGCCACGGTTCCGCAACAGCATCGTGCTGCGCGGCCTGGAATCCCTGCCTGTCCGCTGCGTCAAGGCTTGAGACAAGATTACGATACGTGACGCCGGAGTTCGGCTAACTCCGAACCGCGGCAAATCGAAAGGACAATACCATGCTCGACACACCGCCGGCGCTGACCATCCGTCGCACCTTTCAGCGACCGCCCCGCGATACCATCGCCAAGCTAGAAGGCGCGCTGACCGGCCAGGTAGCCGACGCCCTTGGCGGGCTCGGCGCGCTGGACGCGTCGATCAAGCCGATTGTGGGCGCGCCGCCTTCCATGCAGGCCTTTGTGGGCCCGGCCTTCCCCTGCATGAACAGCCCGGCGGACCAGCTCGCCCTGGTCGGCGCACTTGCCTATGCAGAGTCCGGCGACGTGCTCGTGGTGGGCACCGAGGGTTATCTCGGCACCGCCGTGATCGGCGACCTGATGGCGGGCATGCTGCTCAATAGCGGCGCCGCTGCGCTGGTCACCGACGGCGCGGTGCGAGATACGCCGGGCATCATCGGGGTGGGCCTGCCAGTCTATTGCGCGGGCGTCAGTCCCAACTCGCCGCAACGGAACGGCCCCGGCACGGTGGGCCTCGCCATCAGCATCGGCGGGGTCACCGTGAATCCGGGCGACGTCGTGGTGGGTGACGGGGATGGGGTCGTCGTCGTGCCCCAGGATGCGCTCGACGCCGTCATCGGCGGAGTCGAAGAAATCCGACGCCAGGAGACCGAAGTGGAGGCCAAGGTCAAAGAGGGCCTAACCTATCCCGACTCCTGGCGCGCCTACCTGGAGCCGGGGGCCGCGCACTTTGTCGACTGATCCAGGCGCCGTCCGGGAACGGGCGGCGATCCTCAGGCGTGAGACGAAGGTTCTGATCTTCGACCTCTACGGCACGGTCGTCGACATGCAGGCGGGGCTGACCGAGGCCGCAACCCCCTACCTCAAGGAGAAGGGCTGGGACGGCGCGCCGCACCGCTTCGTCACCTGGTGGCGACGCACCCATTTCGAGAATTCGATGATCGACTCTCTCTGCGATCGGGGCCACACCTCCTATCGCGAGATCAGCCACCGCGCGCTCTCATACGTGATGGATCGCTGTGGCTTTCCCTACACGCAGGAGGAGGTTGTCCAACTGGTGAGCCAGATCGAGACGCTCAAGCCCTTTCCCGAAGTGCCGGCCGCGCTGGAGAGGCTCAGGGCAGCCGGCTACATGCTCGCCATCCTTTCCAACGGCGATCGGGACATGCTGAAGGCCGCGATGTCGCACGTCGGCATCCCGTTTGACCACGTGATCTCGGTGCAGGAGGCAGGCGCCTTCAAGCCCCATTGGCGGACCTACGCCAAGGCCGCGGAGATCATGGGCGCCGACCGCACGGCCTGCGCGCTCGTCGCCAACCACGCCTTCGATTGCATCGGCGCCAAGGCCTACGGCATGCGCACGGTCTTCATCGACCGTCGCAGCCGGCCCTTCGGCGAGACCCCGCACAGCCCTGACCTCATCGTCGAGAACGTCACGGCCCTCGCGGCGGCGCTCGCCTGACGCGTCGGACCCGAAGCGGCGGCGGAATGCAGGCGGACTACATCGTCATCGGCTCGGGCTCTAGCGGAGCGGCGGTTGCAGCCCGCCTCGCGGAGGACCCGCGCAACCGCGTGCTACTCCTAGAAGCAGGGCCGAAGGACACCAACCCGTTCATCCACATACCCGCCGGCTTCACCCGCCTGCTTACCCACCCGACGCTCAACTGGCGGCGGCAGTCCGAGCCGGTGCCCGGCCTCGGCGGCCGTCGTATGCCCTTCCCCTCTGGCAAGGTGCTCGGCGGCTCCAGCGCGATCAACGGCATGCTCTACATCCGCGGCCAGGCCGAGGATTATGACGCCTGGCGCGACGCCGGCAACGCAGGCTGGGGCTGGGAGGATGTGCTGCCCTACTTCCGCAAGGCCGAAGACCAGCAGCACGGGGAGAGCGAGAGCCACGGTGTCGGCGGCCCCATCGGGGTGAGCGACACGCAGCCGAGCAGTCCAGCCTCCCGGCTCTTTCTCGACGCCGCGGTGCGGAGCGGCATTCCACGCCTCGACGACCTCAACACCGGCGATCAGCACGGCGTCGCGCTGGTCCAAGGCACGATCAGGAACGGCCGTCGCATGACCACCGCCGTGGGCTACCTGCGGCCGGCTGCTGCGCGCGAGAACCTGCGCGTCGTGACCGAGGCGCTGGTGGACCGCATCGTCGTCGAAGACGGCATCGCCACCGGCATCATTTATACCGACAAGTCTGGCGCCACCGTCACCGCGCGCGCGGAGCGCGAGGTCGTGCTCAGTGCAGGCGCCGTGGCCTCGCCCCAGATCCTGCTGCAATCGGGGATCGGCGATGCGGACCAGCTCAAGGCGCTCGGCATCGCGCCGGTCCACCACCTGCCGGGTGTGGGCGAGAATCTCCACGACCACCTGTTCGTCTTCGTGCAACCCCGGTTGAAGAAGGGGGTGCCGACCCTCAACCGGCTACTGCGCAGCCGCCCGCGGCTCGCGGCAGAGGTGCTGCGTTACGGCCTCTTTCGTACCGGCGCACTGTCGCTCACCTCTTGCGAGGTCTGCGGCTTTCTCGATTCCACGGAACGCGGCGGCCGGCCGGATATCGAGATCACCTTCCGCCCGCTCAGCTTCGACCTGTTGCCGGACGGCGGGTGGCGTCCGCACCCCTACCCTGGCGGCACGAGCTCGGTCTGTGCCACCCGGCCCAAGAGCCGTGGCCGGGTGACGCTGGTGCAGGACGGCAACGGCGCGCGCCGGGTGACGATCCAGCCCAACTACCTCGCGCACGATGAGGACGTGATGAGCCTCGTGCGCGGCCTGCGCATCCTACGGCGCATCCTGGGGACCGAGCCTATCGCCTCTTGCGTCGTCTCCGAGCAGCGGCCGGGCCCGGATGTCGAGAGCGACGAGGCGCTGAGCCAATACGTGCGCGAAACAGCGAGCACGGTCTATCACCCGGTCGGCACCTGCAAGATGGGCAGCGATGGAATGAGCGTCGTCGACGAGCGCCTTCGGGTCCACGGCATCGCGGGTCTACGTGTTGCCGACGCCTCGATCATGCCAGCTATCCCTTCCGGCAACACCAACGCGCCCACCATCATGATCGGCGAGAAGGCGGCCGACATGATCCGCCGCTACCACAATTAGAGCAGCCGACCGGCCCTCCGTTCGGCAAGATTTGTCACAGATTTGTCTCCGCTGGCCGCCTTGCTCCGTTCTGGGCGGAGCGGCATAGTGCGCTCATGGAATGGCGCCATGCAGCAGAAAGGGGAACGCACCCGGAGGCGGAAGAGCCGCCGGTCCGCGTGTGCGAGCATCCTGACTGCGACCGTAACGCCGACCACCGCGCCCCGCGGGCGCCCCACGATCTCCGCTCCTGGCGCTGGTTCTGCCTCGACCACGTGCGCGACTACAACCGCTCGTGGAACTTCTTTGCGGGCTGGAGCCAGCACGACATCGAGCGCTTTCAGCACGACGACGTGACCGGACACCGCCCCACCTGGCCGTTCTGCCAGGGCCCGGGCGGGCAGCGCCGGGAAGACCTGGAGGCGGCGTTCCACGCCTTCTCGCGCGAATGGCTGAACGGCGAGGAAGCCCCAAACGGAAAAAGGCGGACTGGCACCGAAACGATCTCCGAGGCCAGGCTCGAAGCGCTCGCCCTCTTCGACCTCGCGCCGCCCTTCGACCTCGATGCGCTCAAGCGGCGCTACAAGTCCCTGGTCAAGCGGCACCATCCCGATGCCAACGGGGGCTCTCGCGAATCCGAGGAGCTTTTGAAACACATCAATCACGCCTATAACTACCTGAAGAAGGAGTGCTCATAGACGAAGGCGTTGTCGATCGGATTGGCGCAGGAGTGGCCGCCGATGGCGGCCTTATTCGTGCGGAGGGAAGCGCGCAATGCAAACTAGTGAGGTGGGGACGGCTGTCACCAATGACGGAGTGCCGGATATCCAGGTTTCCGTCAGCCAGACTTTCGGCATCGATACCGACATGGAAGTGCCGGCGTTTTCGGAGCCCACGGACCATGTGCCGGATATCGACACCGCGTATCACTTCGACCGCGACACCACGCTGACCATTCTTGCAGGCTTCGCGCACAACCGCCGGGTGATGATCCAGGGCTATCACGGCACCGGAAAATCCACCCACATCGAGCAAGTGGCGGCGCGCCTCAATTGGCCCTGCATCCGCATCAACCTCGACAGCCACATCAGCCGCATCGACCTGATCGGCAAAGACGCTATCGTGATTCGCGACGGGGTACAGGTGACCGAGTTTCGCGAAGGCCTGCTGCCCTGGGCGCTGCAACACCCGACGGCACTGGTCTTCGACGAGTACGATGCCGGCCGGCCGGATGTGATGTTCGTGATCCAGCGCATCCTCGAGGTCGACGGCAAACTCACTCTGCTCGACCAAAACCGGGTGGTGCGGCCGCATCCCGCCTTCCGCATCTTCTCCACCACCAACACCGTCGGCCTCGGCGATACGACGGGCCTCTATCACGGCACGCAGCAGATCAACCAGGGCCAGATGGACCGCTGGAACCTGGTCGCGACGCTGAACTACCTCCCCCACGACGACGAAGTGAAGATCGTGCTGTCAAAGGTGCCTTCCTACGAGAAGGAGGAGAAGCTCAAGCTGATCCACGCGATGGTCGAGGTGGCGGCGCTTTCCCGCTCGGGCTTCATGGCTGGCGACGTCTCCACCGTCATGTCGCCGCGCACGGTCATCCACTGGGCCGAGAACGCCGAGATCTTCGGCGACGTGGGCTACGCCTTCCGCACGACCTTCGTGAACAAGTGCGACGAGATGGAGCGGCCGATCATCGCCGAGTACTTCCAGCGCTGCCTCGGCATGGAGCTTCCGGAGTCGTCGGCGCCGCTGCAGCCGACCGCTTGAGCCGGAGCACGCCGCGTGGCCCAGGAGGAAACCCCCGTCGAGACCTTCCAGCGCGCCGTCGGCTCGGCGCTGCGGGCCATTGCGGGCGAGGGGGGCGAGGAACTTCAGGTTTCCTTCGGCGCGGATCAGCCGCAAGTCGCGGGCGATCAGGTTCAGCTTCCCTTCCCCGCGCGCGATCTCAACGCGCTCGACGTGGAGCTCGTGCGCGGCTCGGCCGACGCGCTGGCGCTTCGGCTCCGCTATCACGACCAGGGCGCCCATGTGCGAGAGCAGCCGCGCGGCAAGACCGCGCGCGCGATCTACGACGCGATCGAGCAGACACGGGTTGAGGCGCTGGGCGCCGGCCGACTGGCCGGGGTGGCGGCGAACCTCGATTCCGCGCTCGAGCAGCGCTGCCGGCGCAAGGGCTACGACCACTGCACGGCGCCGGAAGAGGTGCCGGTCGCCGAAGCGCTCGCCATGATCATGCGCGAGAAGCTCACCGGCCGGCACCTGCCGCAGTCGGCGCGCCACATGGCCGACCTTTGGCGCCCCTGGTTCGAGACCAAGGGCGCCCGGCACACGACACAGCTCGTGCGCGCAATTCACGACCAGGAGCAATTTTCCACGCTGTCCCGTCGCCTCATCAAGGAGCTGGATCTTCCCGACGAGGACGCCGAAGACCCGGACGACGCCGAGGACCAGTCGAGCCCCGAGCAGACCGACGACGACGACGCGAGCCAGCCCGGCGACGCGGAGCGCGGCGACGAGATGGATGCGGACAGCGACCGGGAGGCGGATGTCGACGCGGACGCGGATGCGGAGGCGCAGGAGGCGTCCGACGAAGACGCCGACGCCTCCATGAGCGAGGGTGAGGACGACGAGGAGGCTGGCCGCCGGCGCCTGCAGCCGGGAGGGGGACCGGGCGCCAAGGAGCCGCCCTACAAGGCGTACACCACCCAGTTCGACGAGGTCGTCAACGCCTCGGAGCTATGCGACGCCGAGGAGCTTGCCCGGCTGCGCACCCAGCTCGACCAGCAGCTCTCCCAGCTGCACGGCGTCATCAGCCGGCTCGCGAACCGGCTGCAGCGGCGCCTGCTCGCGCGCCAGACGCGGTCGTGGGAGTTCGACCTCGAAGAGGGCCTGCTGGATACCGCGCGACTCTCCCGCGTCGTCACCAACCCGCTCCATCCGCTTTCCTACAAGATGGAGAAGGAGACCTCGTTCCGGGATACGGTGGTGACGCTGCTCATCGACAATTCAGGCTCCATGCGCGGGCGGCCGATTATGGTGGCCGCCATGAGCGGCGACATTCTGGCGCGGACGCTGGAGCGCTGCGGCGTTAAGGTAGAGATCCTGGGCTTCACCACGCGCGCCTGGAAAGGCGGCCAGTCGCGCGAGCGCTGGCTGGCGGAAGGCCGCTCGCGCAATCCGGGACGCCTCAACGACCTGCGCCACATCATCTACAAGAACGCCGACGAGCCCTGGCGCCGGGCGCGGAAGAGCCTCGGCCTCATGCTGCGCGAGGGCCTTCTCAAGGAGAACATCGACGGCGAGGCGCTGCTCTGGGCCCACGAGCGCCTGCTCGGCAGGACCGAAGAGCGGCGTATCCTAATGGTGATCTCCGACGGTGCGCCGGTCGACGACAGCACGCTCTCGGTCAACGCGCGCAACTATCTGGAGCGCCACCTGCGCTCGGTCATCGACTGGGTGGAGACCTTCTCGCCGGTCCAATTGCTTGCCATTGGCATCGGGCACGACGTGACGCGCTACTACCGCCGCGCCGTCACGCTGACCGATGCCGAACAGCTCGGCGGCACCATGACTGAAAAACTCGCCGAGCTCTTCGACGAGCAGCCGCGCGACGAGCGCGCCTTCGAAACCCGCCCGCGGCTCAGAAGCGCCTAGCCGCCGTCCTTCTTCTCACATGAGGTGGGCCGCGAAGAAGTCCAGGGTGCGCTGCCAGGACAGCGCGGCGTCCTCCTCGTCGTAGCGTGCGCTGGTCGGGTTGGCGAAGCCGTGGTCGGCCTCGTACCAGTGGTTCTCGGCGCTCTTGCCGGCTGCCGCCATCTCCGCCTCGAAGCCGTCTACCATCTCCTGGTTGATCCACCTGTCACGGGTGGCGAAGTGACCCAGCACCGGCCCGGCCAAGGAAGCGAGCTGCTCCTGCGTCCTCTTCACGTTGCCGTAGTAGACGATGGTGGCGTCGACCGGCGCGGCGAGCGAGGCATTGAGCGACCAGCGGCCGCCGAAGCACCAGCCCACGGTGCCGACTTTGCCGCTGCCGCTCTCGTGGTTCCGGAGCCAGTCGATCCATGAGGCGCAGGTGTCGGTGGCGGCCTGCGGCCGGACCCCCGTCGCCAGCTCCCGCGCCACGGCAGGATCGGCGGTGACGTTGCCGTCGTAGAGGTCGATGGCGAGCGCCAGATAGCCGGCGTCCGCCAGCGCGGCGGCGACCGACTTGATCTGATCGTTAAGCCCCCACCATTCGTGCACCAGCATCACGGCCGGCGCCGGCAGTGCGGCGGGCACGCCGAGCGCCGCCGAGACGGACCGGCCGCCGGCGGTGGTGATGGTGACGGTCTCGAGGCTGTCGGCGGCGGCGCGGGCAAGCCGCCGGTCGGCGAGGACCGCCGCGAGCGGCAGCCCGGCGAGGCCGATGAGGAGGTCACGTCTTGCGAGTCCCATGGCGCGTCGTCCTCCGTTGCGATGTGAGAGCGATCATGGTCGGGCGCGCGCGGCTCCGACGCAAGGCGCTATCGGCACGGGCCCTTCGCTTTCTCCGCCGGACCGCTCCCTGTATCCTCGCGCGGCTTCAGCGGAGGAGGACCATGGCGAGTTCGATCCAGGCGCGAAAGACCAGACGCCGGCAATGGGCCGGCACGGATCCTGCGCAGCAGCGGGACCTGGCGAACCGCGCCTACACCGGCGGGGATGCGCTGGTCGCGACCCTTCTCGAACACGGCGTCGATACCGCGTTCGGCGTGCCGGGCGAAAGTTACCTGGCCGTGCTGGAGGCGCTGCGGGCGGCGCAGGAGCGACTGCGCTTCGTCATTACGCGCCACGAATCCGGTGCTACCTTCGCCGCGTGCGCCTACGCCCGACTGGCGCGCAAGCCGGGCGTCGCCTTCGTGACTCGCGGGCCCGGCGCCACCAATGGGTCCATTGGCATCCACACCGCGCGCCAGGATTCGGTGCCGCTCGTGCTCTTCATCGGCCAGGTCCCGTCGGATCAGCGGGGCCGCGAGTCGTTTCAGGAGATCGATTACCACCGCATGCTGGGTCCGATGACCAAGGCGGTGTTCGAGCCCCACACGCCGCACGAGGTCGCAGCCGCCGCGGCGGAAGCCTTCGCCATTGCCGTTGACGGCAGGCCGGGGCCGGTCGCGGTGGCGCTGCCGGAGGACGTGACTGAAGGCGAAACCGACGACACACCGGTGCCGCAGCCCCGCCCGCGCCGCGCCGCGCTGCCCGCGCCGGGTGACATCCGCGCCATCGCCGAGCGGATCGCGCAGGCCGAGCGTCCCGTCGCGATCGCGGGCGAAATGGTGGCCTTCGAAGGCGCCAACGGGGCGCTCGCCGCCTTCGCAGAGGCTTATGGCGTGGGCGTTTTCAGCTCCTTCCGCCAGCAGGGAGTGGTGCCGTGCGCGCATCCTGCCTTTCTGGGGACGCTCGGCCTCGCGCTCCCGCCCTATCAGGAGGCCCTGCTGGCGGAAGCGGACCTCGTGCTCGCACTCGGCACTCGGCTCGACCTCGCCACGACGGTCGACGACCGCGTGATCCACGAGGCTCGCTTCGTGGTCCACGTCTACCCGGACGCGGACGCGCTCGCTGCCGCCGGGGCTGGCCTGCAGGTCTGCGCCGATATCGCGCCCGTGCTGGAAGGCCTTACCGCCGCAGCGCCGGAGGCCCCGCCCGCCTCCCGCAGCGCCTGGTGCGCCGCGCAGCGTTCGGTGTTCGACGAGTTCCGACAAGAGTCCGCCGGGCCCGCACTCGGCACGGTCGATCTCGCCGCCGTGGTGCAGACGCTCGCCGAGCGGGTGCCGCAGGACGCCACCATCGTCAACGACGCCGGTAACTTCGCAACCTGGCTGCTGCGCCACTTCCCTTACGAGCATCCGCTGGCCCAGGCCGCACCATCGGTAGGCGCGATGGGCTACGGCGTGCCCGGCGCGATCGGCGCCCAGCTCGCCAGGCCCGGCAAGCGGGTGGTGGCGATTGCCGGTGACGGCGGCTTCGGCATGACCGGGCAGGAGCTGATCACGGCGGTCGGCAATCGGCTCCCGATCGTCGTGCTGGTGTGCGACAACGGCATCTACGGCACCATCGCCATGCACCAGTACAACCGCTACGGCGCCGATGCGACCTACGGCGTCGCCCTCCACAGCCCTGATTTTGCGGCCGCCGCACGCGCCTGGGGCGCGGACGCCTGGACGGTCGAGACCACCGAGGCCTTCGCGCCGGCCCTGGAGGGGGCGCTGGCCGCCGACGGCCCGGCGCTGATCCACCTCAAGACCGACATACGCGACCTCGCGGCCTCGGGCGCCAAGATGCAGTGACCATGGCCGCCGGCCACGACGAGACGGACGACGCGATCGACGCCGGCGAGGACGGCCCAGCGCCAGAGGGGGCGCCGGTCGAAGCCCATGTTCTAAGCTCCATCACACAGGTGGACGCAGCCGCCTGGGATCGCTGCGCCGGCCCCGACAACCCCTTCGTCCGCCACGCCTTCCTGTCCGCGCTGGAAGAGAGCGGCTCGAGCACGGGCGCGACCGGCTGGCAACCCCGGCACATCGTTCTCAAGACCCCGCAAGGCGCCGTCCTCGGCGCCGTGCCGATGTATCTCAAGAACCATTCCTACGGCGAGTACGTCTTCGACCACGGCTGGGCGGACGCGTTCGAGCGCGCGGGCGGGCACTACTACCCCAAGCTCCAGGTCTCGGTCCCGTTCACGCCGGTGACAGGGCCGCGCCTGCTAACCCCGCCGGGGCCGGGCGCGGAAGCGGTGAGGACGGCGCTGCTTTCCACCTGCGTCGGCATTTGCGACCAGATCGGCGCGTCTTCGGTGCACATCACCTTCCCCACCGAGGACGAGTTCGACTTGATGGGCGAGGCCGGGCTCCTGCAACGGACGGGCATCCAGTTCCACTGGCTGAACGAGGGCTATGGGAGCTTCGACGACTTCCTCGCCAGCCTCGCCTCGCGGAAGCGCAAACAGATCCGCAAGGAGCGACAGGCGGTTGCAGACTCCGGCCTCACGATCATGGCGCTGACGGGCAGCGAGATCGAGGAGCGCCACTGGGACGCCTTCTTCGCCTTCTACCAAGCGACCGGCAGCCGCAAGTGGGGGGTGCCCTACCTCACGCGCGAGTTCTTCGGCCTGCTCGGCGAGCGGATGTCCGACGCGGTGGTGCTGGTGATGGTGGAGCGGGACGAACGACCCGTCGCAGGCGCCCTCAACCTTGCAGGCTCGGATGCGCTCTACGGCCGCAACTGGGGCGCCATCGAGGAGCACCGCTTCCTGCACTTCGAGGCCTGCTATTACCGCGCCATCGACTACGCCATCGCCCACGGGCTGAAGCGGGTCGAGGCCGGCGCCCAGGGTCCGCACAAGCTGGCGCGCGGCTACCTGCCGGTGCCCACCTATTCCGCGCACTGGGTCGCCAACGAGAGCCTGCGCGATGCGGTCGCCCACTACCTCGATCACGAGACCCGGGAGATCGACCGCGAGATCGCCGTGCTGGAGCGGCACGGCCCCTTCCGCCAGAGCGACGACGCGGCGTAACGGCGGCGGCGCACCGCTTGCGCGCGGCACCGCACCGCCCCAAGATCGCCCGCGCAATAACCGCCGCGCCTGAGGAGAAACCGGATGGACGCCCCCAATCTCGATGCGCTGACTCGCGATGCGCTCGACTACTACCTGTTCCCGCTCGCGACCAAGCATGACATGCGCACGGACGGTCCGATGATCTTCTCCAGCGCCGAAGGGATGGAGATCACCGACGCAGGCGGCAAGACCTACCTCGACATGATGAGCACCCAGACTAGGGCGAGCTCGCTCGGCTACGGGCAGGAGCGCATCGCGCGCGCGATCTACGACCAGCTGATGTCGCTCCACTACGCCGGCACCTTCGCCAATGTCGCCGACACGACCATCCGGCTCTCGGCCAAGATCGCCGATCTCGCGCCCGGCTCGCTGACCGCGACGGTGTTCGCCGGCAGCGGGTCGGAGGCGAACGAGATGTCGATCAAGCTCGCCAAGCAGTACCACGCCGCCAAGGGCGACAAGCCGCGCGCGCACAAGATCATCTCGCGCTGGGACTCCTATCACGGCGCCACCATGGGCGTGATCGGCAGCACCGACTATCTCGGCACCCGCGCCATCACCGAGCCCGGCGTGCCCGGATTCAGCCGTATCCCGGCGCCGAACCTCTACCGCACGCCCTTCGGCATGGACCCGTCCGAAGTCTGCGACTTCTGCGTCGACTACCTGGAGCAGCACATCGTCCACGAGGGGCCGGAGACGGTGGCTGCCTTCATCGCCGAGCCGGTGATGCAAGGCGACGGCGTTCAGGTGCCGCCGGACGACTACTTCCCTCGCGTGCGGGAGGTCTGCGACAAGTACGACGTGCTGCTGATCGGCGACGAGGTGATCTGCGGTTTCGGCCGCACCGGGCGCTGGTTCGCGCTGGAGCATTGGGGCGTCGAATGCGACATCATGAGCACCGCGAAGGCGATCACCGCCGGCTACTTCCCGCTCGGTGCGTCGACGGCGAGCCGCAAGGTGGCCGACGCGCTCCCGGTGTTCACCCATGTGCAGACCTACAACGGCCACCCCGGCGCCTGCGCTGCGGCGCTCGCGACCATCGACATCCTGGAGAGCGACAACCTGATCGAGCGTGCGGCCGAGACCGGCGCCTACTTCCTCGACCGGATGCAGCGGCTGCGCGAGCTCCCCATCGTGGGCGACGTGCGCGGGCTCGGCATGTGGACCTGCATCGACTTCACGGCCGACAAGAAGACCAAGGCGCCGTTCACCGACGACACGGTGAAGGCGATCACGCGGCGCATGGCCGATCTCGGCGTGCTCGGCGGCGAGGAGGGCACGGCGATCGAGTTCGGCCCGGCGCTTATCGCGACGCGAGAGATGGTGAACCGCTGCGTCGATGTGGCGGAGCAGGCGATCCGCGAGGTGATGGCAGACCGCGACCTCGGCTGACCGAAACCGGCCCGCCCCGGCTTCAAGCCGCGGGGATCAATCCAGGATCACGCCGGGATTGAGGATACCCTTGGGGTCGAGGGTCGCCTTGAGCGTGCGCATCAGCGCGATCTCCTCGGCCGTGCGCGCGAGCGGCAGGTAGGCGCGCTTCATCACGCCGATGCCGTGCTCGGCGCTGATGCTGCCTTGGCGCGCGTGCACGGCGCCGTAGATCGCATCGGCCAGCGCGGGCTCCATGGCGAGAAAGTCGTCGTCCGAGAGCCCCGCTTCCTGCGTCATGTTGACGTGAACGTTGCCGTCGCCCAGGTGCCCGAACAGCACCACGCGGACGCCCGCGAAGCCCTCGGCCAACGCCTCCATCTCGCCGAGGAAGGCGGGGATCACGCCGGGTGGCACGGTCACGTCGAACTTGTGGGTGAGCCCGCGGCGGCTCACGGCCTCGGTCGGCGCCTCGCGGACGCACCAGATCGCCCGCGCCTGCGCCTCCGAGCCCGCGACCACGGCGTCGGCGATCAGCCCGTCCGCCAGCAGGCTCTCCAACCCGGTGGTGAAGGCCTCGCCCGCAGCTTCGCCCGACGCGGATTCCTCCTCGATCACGACCAGGCTTTCGTAGTCGCCGTCGAGGGGGATGCGCAGCGCGGGGTCTTCCGCCTTCACGTAGGCCACGGTCTCGCCGTCGATGAACTCCAGCGAGGAGAGGCGGGGGAAGCGCGCCCGCGCCGCCTGCAGCAGGGCGGGCAGCAGATCGCGGCTGGCGAGGCCCGCGAGCGCGGTCTGAAACGCCTCCGGCGCCGGCTGCACCTGCAGCACGGCGCGGGTGATGACGCCGAGCGTGCCTTCCGAGCCGATGAAGACCTGCTTCAGGTCGAGGCCGGTGTTGTTCTTTTTCAGGATGTTGAGGCCGCTCACCACGGTGCCGTCGGCGAGCACGACCTCGAGGCCGCGCACCTGCTCCCGCATGTGACCGTAGCGCAGCACCTTCACCCCGCCGGCGTTGGTCGCGATCATGCCGCCGATCTGGCACGAGCCGCGCCCGCCGAGATCCACCGGCATGTCGTAGCCGCGCTCGGCGAGGTAGCCCTGCAGCGTCTCCAGCACGACGCCGGCCTGGACCGTGACCGTCGCCGAAGCCTCGTCGAAGGCTTCGATGGCGCCCAGCCGCTCGACGCTCAGCACCACCTCGTCCGCACGGGGCACGCCGCCGCCCACCATCCCGGTATTGCCCGCTTGCGGCACAACGGGCACGTCGAGCTCCGTGCAGGCGCGGAGCACCGCCGCCACTTCCTCGGTCGAGCGCGGGCGCACCACCAGTGGCGCCGTGCCGACGTACTTGCCGATCCAGTCCCTGGCATAGCGGGCCGTGTCGGCGGGGTCGTCGAGGTAGAGCGCCGGGTCGCCGAGCCTCGCCCGCAGCCTCTCGTGAGGTGCCGTCATCGTGCACTCCGTTCGGCAGGGGTGCGGTTTTGCGGCACTATGGCGCGCAGGTCAAACGGCGGGGGTGGAGCGCGGCGGATGGGCGTCAAGGTACTGTTTCTCGACTACGACGGCGTGATCGCCGACAGCATGGGGGCCAAGGCAGAGGCCTTGGCCGATGCCTTCGCACCCTACACCCTGGATCGTGCCGGGGTCGCCGACGGCTTCAGGCGCCATGCAGGGAGCGGCCGGGAGCTCATTTTCGACCGCATCTACGAGGACCTGATCGGGGAGCCGCTCGACGAGCCCACACGCCAGCGCATCCTCGGCACGTTTCTCGACCGCATCGACGCCATCAACGCGGCCATCGGCCTCTTCCCCGGCGTTCACGGCTTCATCGAGGGCCAGGCAGCAAAGCGGCTCGTGACCGTGGTGACGGGGGTGCCGCAGGAGGAGGCCGCGCGGCAGCTTGGACGCCTCGGCCTCTTGCCCTTCCTCGCCTCGGTCCACGGGGCGACGCGCGAGACGCCCAAGCACGTCCACATGGGGCGATTCCTGGAGGCCCGCGCCATCGCGCCTGCGGACGCGCTCTTCGTCGGCGATTCCCATGCTGACATGCGCGAAGCTGCGCTGGCAGGCATCCCCTTCGTCGGCATCGGCGAGCCGGCGTTCTTCGCCAAAGGTGCGCCGCTCGCCGTGGCCCCCAGCCTGCCCGACCTCGCGCCGCTCATCGACGGGTAACACCCGATTCCATGATCTGTCCCAGAAAGAGTTTCTTTGGCGGCCTATTCCGGCCCACTCCGGCCCAAAGTGGCCCAAGGTGGTTCAGGGCGACCTCCCCCGATGCGGCTTATTCCGGCCCAAAGTGGCTCAAAGTGGTCCAAGACGGCTCCTCCCGGTCCGCGGCCGTGGTGGGTTGCGCTGGCGACCGAGCGAAGTGCGGCCGGCAAGCGACCGAACGACGGGCGCCCACCGCATTTGCCTCGGCCTGTCGCGGCCTGTCCGCCCTCGTGCGTCATGGCGCGATGATGGCGCATCCGCCGCGCGCCGTGCACCGCACCATGGTCCGGGCTAAACCACGGGCACCGCTTGACCAGAGCGCGGGGCGGTCAGGAAATCCAGATCGCAGCCGCGATCCGCCTGCTCGACATGGGCGAGGTGGAGCGCGAGATAGCCGCGCTCGGCACCCGCCGGCGGGGGCGGCGGGCGCCACACCGCCCGGCGCGCATCCAATGTCGTTTGCGGCACGTCCAGCGTGAGCGAACGCCCCTCCACGTCCAGCGTGATCCGATCGCCGTTCTCCACCAGCGCGAGCGGCCCGCCGATGGCGGCCTCCGGCGTCGCGTGGAGCACGATGGTGCCGAAGGCGGTGCCGCTCATCCGCGCGTCCGAGAGCCGCACCATGTCGGTCACACCTTGGGTGGCGAGCTTGCGGGGGATTGGGATGTAGCCGGCCTCGGGCATCCCCGGCGCGCCCTTGGGGCCCGCATTGCGCAGCACCAGCACGTCCTCGGGCGTCACATCCAGGGCTGGATCGTCGACCCGCGCCGTGAGGTCGGCGACCGAGTCGAACACCACCGCGCGCCCGGTGTGCTGGCAGAGCGCGGGAGTCGCCGCCGATTGCTTGATGATGGCGCCGTCCGGCGCAAGGTTGCCGCGCAGCACCGCGATGCCGCCCTCCCGGTAGATGGGATCGTCCCGCTCGCGCACCACGTCCTGCGGCCAGGGCGCGGGTGCTGCGGCGATCTCCTCGCCGAGCGTGCGCCCGGTCACGGTCAGGCAGTCGAGGTCGAGCCGGTCCGACAGCGCGCGCAGCACGGGCATGAGCCCGCCGGCCTTGTTCAGATCCTCCATGTAGTGCTGGCCCGAGGGCTTGAGATCGACCAGCACTGGGGTCTCGCGGCTGAGGCGATCGAGCCGGCCCAGGTCGAGGTCGAAGCCGCAGCGCCCGGCGACGGCGGCGAGATGGATTACCGCGTTGGTTGAGCCGCCGACCGCGAGCAATACCGTGAGCGCGTTGGTGAAGGCGGCAGGGGTGAGGATGCGGTCCGGCGTGAGCCCTTCGGCCGCCAGCACCACGGCGCGCGCGCCGCTCTCTCTCGCGACGCGTTGGCGGTCGGCGAGCACGGCGGGGATCGCAGCGCTCCCCGGCAGCATCATGCCGAGCGCTTCCGCCGCGCAGGCCATGGTGCTGGCCGTGCCCATCACCATGCAGGTGCCGGCGGACGGCATGAGCCGGCCGCCGACCTCGGCGATCTCGTCCTCGCCGACGCGGCCGCCCCGGTGGGCGCCCCAGTAGCGCCGGCAATCGGTACAAGCGCCGAGCCGCTCGCCCTTGTGGCTGCCGGTCAGCATCGGCCCCGTGACCAGCTGGATCGCCGGCACGCCCGCGCTCGCCGCCGCCATGAGCTGGGCCGGCACGGTCTTGTCGCAGCCGCCGATCAGCACCACCGCGTCGATGGGATGGGCGCGGATCATCTCCTCCGTGTCCATCGCCATAAGGTTGCGGAAGAGCATGGTCGTCGGGTGCATGAAGGGCTCGCCCAGCGAAATCGTGGGAAAGGTCAGTGGCAGCCCGCCGGCGGCAGTCACTCCGCGCTCCACTGCCTCGATCAGGGCCGGCACCGTGCCGTGGCAGCTCACGAGGCCGCTGCCTGTGTTCGCGATGCCGATGACCGGGCGGTCCAGCTCCGCCTCGGTGTAGCCCATCGACTTGGCGAAGGCCTTGCGCAGAAAGAGCGAGAAGCCGGGATCACCGTAGTCGGTGAGCTTGCGCCGGAGCCCGGTAGGCTTCTCCGTCATGTTGGCCTCCGCCGCTGGGTGAGCCTTGCCCCGGCCGTCACTCGGGCACGAGCCCGCAGCTCACGCCGCCGTCGATGGTGAGCGCGATGCCGGTGATCCAGCGCGCCTCGTCCGAGGCGAGGTAGACGAAGCCACCTGCGATGTCCGCCGGGTCGCCCACGCCGAGCGGATGCAGCCGCGCCAGCCGCTCCTTGAAGCCCTCCGGGTCATCGAGTTGGGAGAGGTGATAGTCCACCATCGGCGTCTGCACCCAGCCGGGGCAGACGCAGTTGACCCTGATCTGGTCCTTGGCGCCGTCGAGCGCGAGGCACTTGGTCAGCATGACGACGGCGCCCTTGGAGGTGGCGTAGGCCATCTGCCCCGGCGTGCCGATGAGGCCAGCGACCGAGGCGGTGTTGAGGATCGCGCCGCCGCCCCGCTCGCGCATATGACCCCAGACCGCCTTGGCGCCCCGGTAGATGCTGGTGACGTTGACATCCATCTGGCGGTCCCAGTCGGCGCGCTCGACCTCTTCGACGCTGCCGATCACCGCCTGGCCCGCGTTATTGACGAGGATATCGACGTGGCCGAGAGCCTCGATGGCGGCCACCGCCATGCCGGCCACGTCGTCGTCCCGCATGACGTCGGCCTCGATGGCGACGGCGTTGCCGCCCGCCGCTTCGATCGCGCGCACGGTGGCGACGTTGTCGTCGGCGCTGAGCCCCGCGCAGGCCACCGCCGCGCCTTCCTTGGCGAAGCGCAGCGCCGTGGCCCGGCCAATGCCCGAGCCCGCGCCCGTGACGATCGCGGTCTTGCCCGCGAGCCTCATGTGTCTCCGCCCGTCCTCATGGCCGGCGCAGGATAGCCCGGCGCCCCGGAGCCCGCGAGGGTTGACTCCGCGCCCCGCCAGCCGATAGGCCGGGCCGTGAACGGGACGGGTTGGAGGCGATGAGGCTGGAGGGAAAGACCGCCGTCGTGACCGGCGGCGGGCGCGGCATCGGGCGCGAGATCGGCCGCCGCTTCGCCGCCGAGGGCGCGCACGTGCTGCTCGCCGACATCGACGGCAAGCGCGCAGAGGCCGCGGCCGCGGAGATCGGCGCGGCGGGCGGCCAGGCGACGCCCTGCACCGCCGACGTCGGCCTGCCGGAGGGCGTCCGGCACATGTACGAGACCGCCCAGGGCTGCTTCGGCGCACGCCTCGACATCCTCATCAACAACGCCGGTATCGCCCATCACGGCGCCTTCCTCGAGCTTTCGTTCGAGGACTGGGAGCGCGTGCTGCGCAACAACCTGACCAGTTCCTTCCTCTGCGCCCAGGGCGCCGCACGCATCATGGCGGCGCAGGGCGGCGGGCGGATCGTCAACATCGGATCGATTTCGGGCCAGCGCGGCAGCTACGGGCGCACCGCCTACGGCGTCACCAAGGCGGGCATTCACCAGATGACGCGGATCATGGCGGTGGAGCTCGGCCCGCGCGGCATCGCGGTCAACGCCATAGCGCCTGGCCCCATCGATACCGGCATCACCAGCATGGGGCCGGATCAGGAGCGCCGCTACCTGGAGCGGATCCCGCTGGAGCGCTTCGGCCACGCCCGCGACATCGCGGGCACGGCGCTCTTCCTCGCGAGCGACGACGCGGCGTACCTTACCGGCAGCGTCGTCAACGTGGACGGCGGCTTCGACGCCGCCGGCCTCATCTTCAGCTACACGGAACTCACCACGGTGAAGAGCGATGTCCGAGACTCCTCCAAGAGCGACTGAGCCGATGAAAATCAAGGGATGCGAGGCCTTCGTCACCGGCGCCGCCGGCGGTATCGGCACGCCCCTGGTAGCGGCGCTGGCCGAGCGCGGCGCCCAGCGCATTCACGCCGTCGACCTGGCGCAACCGCTTGCGAAGGCGGCGTTTCCGGAACGTGCGGGCGTGGAGCCGCTTGCCCTCGACGTGACCGACGAGGCAGCGGTCCAGCGCGCCGCAGAGCAGTGCACGGGCGTCACGCTGGTCATCAACAACGCCGCCATCGTCGCCTGGGAGGGCGTGATGAGCGCGCCCACCCTCTCCACCGCCCGCACCGTGTTCGAGATCAACTACTGGGGTTATCTGCACGTGGCCCGCGCGTTTGCCCCGGTGCTGGCGCGGAACGGCGGCGGCGCGATGGCCAACGTGCTTTCCGAGGTAGCGCGGGTGAACGCGCCCTTCTGCGGCTCCTATTCCGCGAGCAAGGCGGCGGTCTGGTCCGCCACCCAGTGCATGCGGGCCGAGCTCGCTGCCCAGGGCACCCACGTGCTCGCGGTCTTCCCGAGTTCGACCGACACCCCGATGATTGCGGGATTCGGCGGCGAGAAGCAGCCGCCGGAAGCGGTCGCTGAGGGCATTTGCGACGCGCTGGAGGAAGGCGTGGAGGACGTCTGCATCGGCGCCCATTCGCTCTATACCGAGGCGCTAATGCGGAACGATCCCAAGGCTGGGGAGCACGAGTTCGGGGCCATGCTGCCCGGCGCCGACGCTATCCCCGACTAGACTCAGCATTGCGGAAGCGACAGCAGGCTCGCTATTCAAATTTACGCTCTAAAATTGAATAATGCAGCGGGCAATTGAGGAAACTTGAATAAGGTGGCACCGCCATGCAGCGCGGGGAGGCCGGCAGGTACGAGAGCACGACCATAGGTGGCGAGCAAGTTCGCGCCTTCGTGCCGCTGCCTCTGCCGCCAAACCCTGCCTTGGCGCTGGATGGCTCTCTGCAACGCGCGCTCGAGGCCGCCACGCTCGCCCTCGGGCGGCTCGACGCGATCTCGACGCTGCTGCCCGACGACGCCATCTTCCTCTACGCCTATGTGCGCAAGGAGGCGGTGCTGACCTCCCAGATCGAGGGCACACAGTCCACACTGTCAGACCTTCTGCTGTTCGAGCTGGAGGAGGCGCCCGGCGTTCCAGTCGAGGACGTCGTCGAGGTTTCGAACTATGTGGCAGCCCTCGATCATGGCTTACGTCGGCTTGAGGAGGGCTTTCCGCTCAGCAATCGGCTGATCCGCGAGATTCACCGAGTCTTGCTGTCTCGCGGCCGAGGAAGCGGCAAGGCGCCGGGCGAATTTCGCCGCTCCCAGAATTGGATCGGCGGCACGCGGCCCGGCAACGCTGAATTCGTGCCGCCGCCCCACACCGCCGTGCCCGATTGCATGGCATCGCTCGAACACTTCTGCCATGCGGACGACGAGATGCCCGTCCTCCTCCGCGCAGGACTGGCACATATCCAGTTCGAGACCATCCATCCCTTCCTGGACGGCAACGGGCGTGTGGGACGACTGCTGATCACACTCCTGCTCTGCAATGCGGGTGTGCTACGCCAGCCTCTCCTCTACCTGAGCCTCTACTTCAAGCAACGCCGCAGCGAGTACTACGACCTGTTGAACCACATACGGCGCACCGGCGACTGGGAAGAGTGGCTCGCTTTCTTTCTCGAAGGTGTGCGGGTCACGGCCGAGGGTGCGGTCGTCACCTCCCGCCGCTTGGTTGACATGTTCGCATCGGATCGGACCGCTATAGAACGGCATGTTGGCCGCCGCGCGGGCTCGGCACTGCGCGTGCACGACGCATTGAAGGCGCGGCCAATCGCGTCGCTGCCTCAGGTCTGCACAGACACGAGCCTATCGTTCCCGACTGCATCCGCCGCGATGCAGTCACTCGTAGAACAGGGCATCGCACGCGAACTGACTGGTAGGACCCGCAACAGAAAGTTCGCCTACGACCGCTACCTCTCCATCCTTGCTGAAGGAACCGAGGTGCCCTGATGCTACGCATACCAAGACCATGACCGCGGCGAGGGGAAGTGCCATGATGCGGACCGTGAGATTGCCGGGCGGCGACGAGGTGGTGGCCCTCGGCCAGGGCACGTGGCGCATGGGCGAGCGCCGGGCGGCGCGCAAGGACGAAGTGGCGGCGCTTCAGCACGGCATCGCCTGCGGCATGACGCTCATCGACACGGCGGAGATGTACGGCTCCGGCGGCGCTGAGAAGGTGATCGGCGAAGCCATCCGCGGGCAGCGCGACAAGGTCTACCTGGTGAGCAAGGTTCTGCCGTCGAACGCCGGGCGCAAGCGCATGGTCCGCGCTTGTGAGAAGAGCCTGAAGTGCCTCGGCACCGACTATCTCGACCTCTACCTGCTGCACTGGCGCAGCGGCACGTCCCTCGACGAGACCGTCGAAGGCTTCCTCGCGCTGCAGGAAGCCGGCAAGATCCGCCGCTTCGGGGTCAGTAATTTCGACGTCGACGACATGGAAGAGCTGTGGGAGACCCCGGACGGCCAAGGCTGCCAGACCAACCAGATCCTTTACAACCTGACGCGGCGCTGGCCGGAGGCGTCGCTCATGCCGTGGTCCCGGCGCAACGGCCAACCGCTCATGATCTATTCGCCGCTGGAGCAGGGCCGGCTGCCGGCGGGCGGTGCGCTCGGCGCCATCGCCGCCGCCCGCGGCGTGACTGCGATGCAGGTGGCGCTCGCCTGGGTGCTGCGGCACGAGGACCTGTTCGTCGTGCCCAAGGCGAGCCGCATCGCCCACGTCGATGCGAATCTGGGCGCGCTCGACATCGCGCTCACCGGCGACGAGCTTGCCGCGCTGGATGAGGCGTTTCCGCCGCCGGCCGGCACCGCACCCCTCGAAATCCTATAGGGAGTGCTGGGGCGCAGGAGCGTCAGTCGCCCTGGCCGATCATCTTCATGATGCCGGAGAAGTCGTCCGCCCCGTTGCCTGCGTTGCAGAAGAGCGTGTAGAGCGCCGCCGCCTCCGCGCCGAGCGGCGATGCCGCGCCGGCCGAGGCCGCGGCGGTCTGGGCGAGGCGCAGGTCCTTCAGCATCATGGCCGCCGTGAAGCCCGGCGCGTAGTCGCGGTTGGACGGCGCGTTCGGCACCGGCCCCGGCACCGGGCAGTAGGAGGTGAGCGCCCAGCACTGGCCGGTCGCCTTGGAGACGATGTCGAAGAGGGTCTGGCGCTCCAGCCCGAGCCGGTCCGCCATCCCGAAGGCCTCGCAGACCCCGATCATCGAGACCGCGAGGATCAGGTTGTTGCAGACCTTGGCGGTCTGGCCGGCACCGGAGGAGCCCGCATGGATCACCGCCTTGCCCATGTCGCCCAGCACCGGCCGGGAACGCTCCACCGCCTCGGTTTCGCCGCCCACCATGAAGGTGAGCGTGCCCGCTGCGGCGCCCGCGACACCGCCAGAAACCGGAGAATCCAGCAGCGCCCAGCCACCTTCCGCCGCCGTCGCGGCGACCGCGCGGGCGGTATCCACGTCGATGGTCGAGCAATCGATCAGCAGCGTGCCGGGCGCCGCCACCGAGAGCACGCCGCCCTCGCCGCGATAGACCTCCGACACCTCGGCGCCGGAGGGAAGCATGGTGATGACCACCTCGCGCCCCGCTGCAGCCTCGGCCACCGTGCTCGCCGTTACACAACCTGCCTCTCGGGCCCTCTCCACGGCATCCGCGCTGATGTCGAAGGCGGAGACGGCGTGGCCGGCCTTCGCCAGATTGGCGGCCATCGGCCCTCCCATGTTGCCGAGCCCGATGAAACCCACTTCAGCCATGTCGAAATCTCCCTCCCGCATCCGTCAGCGACTGGGATGCCGCTGGCGGCCTTTCACCACGTCATGTCGCCCTTGGGCGGCTCCTCGAAATAGGCATCGACCGCCGCCGCCGTCACTTCCTCCAGGCACGCCGGGCGCCAGGCCGGGTTGCGGTCTTTGTCGACGATTTGGGCGCGGATGCCCTCGAAGAAGTCGAAGCCCAAGTTGCAGTGCATGGCGAGGCGGTATTCCAGCGCCATCGCCTCCTCGAAGTCCCGCTCGCCGTACTCCGTGAGCTGTTTGTATGAGACCTTGAGGCTGGTCGGCGATTTCTGGAGGAGCGTCGCGAGCGTCTCCGCCGCCCAGTCCGAGCCCTCGGCCTCGAGGTTGGTGACGGTCTCCTCCACCGAGCCCGCATCGAAGCAGCGGTCGATCGCCGCCTGATGCGCGGCGAGAGGGGCCGGTCCTAGGTCTGCGGCGCTCTCCGCCAGCATTCGGTCGACGGCCGCGTGCGCGTCGCCGCCGAGGTCCGCCGCCAGCAGAGTCTCGTCCAGCGCCTGCAGGGCGTCGCTCGCCACCACGTGGGACGCGAGCCCCAAGTAGAGCGAATCCGCCGCGCCGATGCGCGCACCGGTGAGGCCGAGATAGAGCCCGGCTTTGCCCCTGAGCCTGGGCAGAAAGTACGTCGCGCCGACATCGGGGAAGAGCCCGATCCCTGTCTCCGGCATGGCGAAGAGCGCGCGCTCGGTCATCACGCGGTGCGAGCCGTGGATCGAGATACCGACGCCGCCCCCCATGACCACGCCGTCGATCAGCGCGACGTAGGGCTTGGGATAGCGGAAGACGAAAGTGTTGAGCCGGTATTCCTGGGCGTAGAAGACCGTGGCGAAGTCGCGCTCCGGATCGTCCCGCTCACCGTAGAGGAGGCGGATGTCGCCGCCGGCGCAGAAGGGCACGCGCCCGTCCTCCCGCGCCGCGCCGCGAATGACCACGGCGGCGATCGCGGGGTCCTCCGCCCACTCCTTGAGCCTCGCGTCGAGGTCCAGCACCATCGGCTGGGTCAGCGCGTTCAGCGCCTTGGGCCGGTTCAGCGTGACACTGCCGACCCGGCCCTTCCGTTCCAGGATGATCTCGTCGCTCACGGTCGCTCCGCCCCGGTCAAATGCCGGCGCATCCTACGGATAAGCCCTCAGTGGGGAAATAGGCGCTTGGTGGTGTCCCGCGTCACTCCGCCAGCAGGCGGCGGGCGATGATGAGGCGCATGATCTCGTTGGTGCCTTCCAGTATCTGGTGGACCCGCAGGTCCCTGAGATGGCGCTCCACGGGGAAATCCATCAGATAGCCGTAGCCGCCGAGTAGCTGCAGCGCCTGGTTGCAGACCTCGAAGCCCGTGTCCGTGGCGAAGCGCTTGGCCATGGCGATGGTGGCGGTGGCACCGTCCTCGCGTGCGTCGAGCGCGGCTGCGGCCCGGTGGATCATCAGACGGGCAGCCTCCAGGTTCGTCGCCATGTCGGCGAGCGTGAACTGCAGCGCCTGGAAGTCGGCGAGCTTGCGGCCGAACTGCTCGCGCTGGAGCAGGTGGTCGCGGGCGATCTCCAGGCTCGCCTGGGCGGCCCCCAGCGAGCAGGCGCCGATGTTGATGCGCCCGCCGTCGAGGCCCGCCATGGCGATCTTGAAGCCCTGGCCTTCAGAGCCGATGAGGTTTTCGGCCGGCACGCGGCAATCCTCGAAGATCACCATCGCCGTCGGCTGACTGTGCCAGCCGAGCTTCTTCTCCTGCGCGCCGAAGCCGAGGCCGGGCGTATCGCGTTCGACCGCGATGCAGGAGATGCCGCCTGGTCCCGGCCCGCCGGTCCGCACCATGCAGACGTAGACATCCGCGTGGCCGCCGCCGGAGATGAAGGCCTTGGTGCCGTTCAGCACGTAGTGCTCGCCGTCCCGGCGCGCGCTGGCCTTGAGCGAGGCGGCGTCGGAGCCCGAGCCCGGCTCGGTCAGGCAATAGCTCGCGAAGTGCTCCATGCTCGCAAGACGCGGCAGGAAGCGCTTGCGCTGGGCCTCGCCGCCGAAGCGGTCGATCATCCAGGACGCCATGTTGTGGATCGAGATATAGGCTGCGGTCGACGCGCAGCCTCGCGCCAAGCCCTCGAAGATCAGCGCGGCGTCGAGCCGAGTCAGGTTCGACCCGCCGACGTCGTCGCCCACGTAGATGCCGCCGAAGCCGAGCGACGCGGCCTTGCGCAGCGTCTCCACCGGGAAGGTGCAGTCCCGGTCCCACTGGGGGGCGAAGGGGGCGAGCTCGTTCTCGGCAAAGCTCTGCGCGAGCTCGCGGAATGCCTCTTGCTCTTCGGAAAGGCTGAAATCCATGACCGGCCTAACTTAGCGAGCGCCGGCGCACCTGGGCGAGACGAAATATCAGGGGGGCCACGATCACGATCAGCATGATCCGCGCGATGTGATGGGTCGAGACGAAGGCGGCGGCGCTCCCCATGGTGAGCGCGATCAGGCTCATCTCGGCAAGCCCACCGGGGGCGAACGCGAGGAACAGGACCGGACCCGACTGGCCCGCGACGGCGGCGAGGCCGTAGGCCGCGCCGGCCGTGACCAGCACCATCATCACCCCCACCAGCCCAGCCAGCAGCATGATTCGCCTAAGCTCGCTGAACGCCATGCCTACGAAGCGCGCCCCGATGGCGCCGCCGAGAACCACCTGGGCGGCCGCGATCAGCTCGCCCGGCGGCTGCGCCGAGACCAGCCCGCTCAGGTGTAGGGCGGCGCTCAGCACCATCGGCCCCACCAGTTGCGCCGCCGGCACCTTGAGCGCCTTCGCTGCCGGGTAGCCCACCAGCGCACAGGCGATCAGTGCGAGGATGTCGATCCAGTCTGCCGCCTCGCCAGCGGGCACCGGCAGCCCCACCGGGGCAACGCCCTCGACCAGCCGGAAGTAGAAGGCGATCAGGAAGACAGCGACGAGGATGCGGGTGGCGTGGGTGAGCGAGATCGTGCGCCCGTCGCCGCCCATGCTCTCGCCCAGCACCATCATCTCGCTGAGCCCGCCCGGCATCGACGAGAAGTAGGCGGACACCCGGTCGTAGCCCCCCAGCTTGCGGAAGACGACATAGGCCATGCCCGCCGCTAACGCCGTGGAGAGCACCACGCCCGAGAGGCCCACGTACCACTCCGCGATCCGGCCGAAGAGGTCGATGGTGAACTGGCTGCCCAGCAGCACGCCGAGGATCGCGATCATGACGTTGCGGACCTGGGCGGGGACCATGATCGGCGCCCCGGCGAGCGCCGCCCCTGTCGCCACGGTCATGGCGCCCAGCATCCAGGGCAGCGGCAGCGCTAGCGCAAAGAAGATTGCCCCGCCGACGGTGCCGAGGCCGACGGCCAGCGCGAAGCGCAAGCCGGCGATGCGCAGCCGCGCGGCCTGCCAGCGCGGGCCAAATGGGATGTCGAACGGTTTCACGGGCCGCCCCCGGCTCGCGGCGTTACACCCCTCAGGGGGTGAACTGCTCGGTGAGGATGCGCTCGGTGAGGCTGTGCTCGGGATCGAACAGGAGGTTGATCGCCGTCGCGTGATCGACCGCGACCTCGACCGACGCCACGTCGCGCACCTCGGTGTAGTCGGCGACCGCGCTGACCGGGCGCTTGTCGTGCTCGATCACCTCGAGCCGCACGGTGGCCTCATGCAACAGCAGAGCGCCCCGCCAGCGGCGCGGGCGGAAGGCGCTGATCGGCGTGAGCGCCAGGATGTTGGCGCCGAGCGGTATGATCGGGCCGTGGGCCGAGAGGTTGTAGGCCGTGCTGCCGGCGGGCGTCGCCACGATCACGCCGTCGCAGATCAGTTCTTCCACCCGCACGACACCGTCCACGCTGATCCTGATTTTCGCGGCCTGGCGGGTCTCCCGCAGCATCGAGACCTCGTTGATGGCGAGCGCTTCCCGCGTCTCGCCGTGGATCGTCTCGGCCCGCATGCTGAGGGGGTGCAGGACCGTGCTGTGCGCCTGCTCCAGCCGCGCCGGCAGGTCGTGGAGGGAGAATTCGTTCATCAAAAAGCCGACCGTGCCCCGGCTCATGCCGTAGATCGGCTTGGCTTGGCGGAGCAGGCGGTGCTGGGTCTCCAGCATGAAGCCGTCGCCGCCGAGGGCGACGATGACGTCAGCGTCGGTTGGCTCGGTCAGGGAGTAGCGTGCGGCGATCTCGGCCAGCGCGTCTTGAGCATCGGCGGCGGTCGACGCGACGGCGGCCATCCTCCGATAACGCATGGGGTCTCCCGATGGACTACGCCGAAGCGGCGCGGAGCGCGGGCTGGGCGGCGGCCGGTCAGCCGCCGGTCACGCTCATGTGGCGGTCGACCGCTGGGCCAGTATGGCGGCGGTCGATGATGAAGTCGTGGCCCTTGGGCTTGCGCCCGATCGCCTCGTGGATCGCCTCGACCAGAGCCTCGTCGCTCTCGCTGCGGCGGAGCGGGGTGCGCAGGTCAGCCGCGTCCTCCTGGCCCAGGCACATGTAGAGCGTACCGGTGCAGGTGAGGCGAACCCGGTTGCAGGATTCGCAGAAATTATGGGTGAGGGGCGTGATGAAGCCGATCCGCTGGCCGGTCTCGCGCACGGTGACGTAGCGCGCGGGCCCGCCGGTGCGATGGTCGCTCTCGTCCAGAGTCCAGCGCTTGCGCAGCCGCGCGCGGACGAGGGAGAGCGGCAGGTAGTGCTCGGTGCGGTCGCCGTCGATGTCGCCGAGCGGCATGGTTTCGATGAAGGTGATGTCCTGGCCCTCGGCGGCGCACCACTCGATCAGGTCCTCGATCTCGTCTTCGTTGACGCCGCGCATCGCCACGGTGTTGATCTTGACCTTGAGCCCCGCCGCGCGTGCCGCCTCGATCCCCTCCAGCACCTGGTCGAGCCGGCCCCAGCGGGTGATCTCCGCGAATTTCGCAGGATCGCGCGTGTCGAGGGAGATGTTGATGCGGCGCACGCCGGCGGCGTAGAGGCCCTCCGCGTGGCGCGGCAACTGGCTGCCGTTGGTGGTGAGCGTGAGCTCGTCGAGCGCACCGGTCCGCAAGTGACGGCCCAGGCTCTCGAACAGCCCCATGACGCCCTTCCGCACCAACGGCTCGCCCCCGGTGATGCGGAGCTTGCGCACCCCGAGGCCGACGAAGGCGCTACACAGCCGATCCAGCTCCTCCAGTGTCAACAGCTCCGCCTTCGGCAGGAAACTCATGTGCTCCGACATGCAATAGAAGCAGCGGAAGTCGCACCGGTCCGTAACCGAGACCCGCAGGTAGGTGACGTGGCGCTCGAATGGGTCGATCAGCATGGCTTCCGCTCCGCGGGCGCGCGTCGTAACCTCCGCCGCGCGCCGGCCAGCATACTACGCGAGGGCGCCGAATTTCTCCCGGAGAATCTGGGCACGATCGGGGTGGCGTCAACCGTCCCGCTCGCACAGCAATGGAGGCTGCTGGTAGGATCGGGAGCGAAGGGCCGCGAAGTGGAGCGCGCAGAATGACGGAATCAGTGGTCCCGGTCATCGATATTGCGCCGTTTCTCGCCGGCGGACGCGAGGACAAGGCGCGGGTCGCCGCTCAGGTGGACGACGCCTGCCGCGAGATCGGCTTCCTCGTCATCGCGGGCCACGGCGTCGCGCAAGCGCAGATCGACGAGATGCGCCACGTCACCCGCGCCTTCTTCGACCTGCCCTATTGGGAGAAGCTCAGGGTCAAGATGCCGCCCGACCGCTACCGCGGGCTAATGACCGTGGGCAGCGAGGACGTGGCCTACAGCATGGACGCCGACGAGGGCGCGCCTGACTGGCGCGAGAGCTTCGTCACGGGGCCCTACGACCACGACTACGATGAATATCACTACGGGCCGAAGGGCTGGCGCTTCTTCGCCGCCAATCTCTGGCCCGATAGGCCGGCGGAGATGCGGACGCTCTGGGAGGCCTACTATCGGGAGATGGAGCGGCTGGCGGGCGACCTGATGCGGATCTTCGCCTGCGCGCTGGGGCTGCCCGAGGCGTTCTTCGTCGACAAGATCGATCGCCACATCACGAACTTCATCGCCTCCTACTACCCGCCGCAGCCGACCCCGCCGCTGCCGGGGCAGCTCCGCTGCGGCGCCCATGCCGACTACGGCAGCCTCACCATCGTCTCCTCCGATACTCCCGTGGGTGGTCTGCAGGTGCTGGGCAAGAACGGCGCCTGGGCCGACGTGCCCTGCATCCCCGGCACCTTCGTCATCAATCTCGGCGACCTGATGGCGGAATGGACCAACGACCGCTGGCGCTCGACCCTGCACCGGGTGGTCAATCCGCCGCGTGAGGAGGCGGAGAGCAGCCGGCTCTCGCTGCTGTTCTTCCATCAGCCCAACTACGACGCCGTGATCGAGTGCCTGCCGAGCTGCACCGACGCGGCCAACCCGCCGCGCTACACGCCCATCACGTCCGGCGCCCACGTCGCGTACAAGATCGATAAGAGCCGCCGGCCGCTGCTCGAGGATGCCGAGGCGGCGGCGAGCTAGAAGGCGGCGCCATCTCCCCTTGACTCCCCGCGCCTGAAACCGCGAATTCGGGCCGCCCGCACGGCGGGCGAATGAGGCGTGACGGAGAGGAGGCGGCGGTGGCCGACAACGGAGGGCAAGGCGCCCGCGATCAGGTAGAGGACGCACTGGCGCAGCTCGAGCGCGACGGCATTCAGCATGTCCGCTTCGAGTTGCCGGATATGCACGGCTCGGCACGCTCCAAGCAGGTGCCGATCGAACGCTTTGCCGCCTCCGCCCGCGAGGGCGTGAACATGTACGGCGGCATCGTCGCCCTCGACACGGCCTCCCACGTGATCCCCGGCACCCTCTACAACGAGGAGGTCAAGTACAAGGACCAGACCCTGCGTCCGGACCTTTCGACCCTCGCGACCGTGCCGTGGCTCGACGGCATGGCGAAGGTGATCTGCGACACCGAGTGGGAGGACGGCACGCCGCTACACGCGGCACCCCGCGGTGTCGCTCGCCGGATGCTGGAGCGGGCGGCCGAGCTCGGCTTCGGCATCGAGAGCGCCCACGAGTACGAGTTCTACGTGCTCGACCGCGAGACCTATCAGCCGCTTTTCGGCGGCGTCCACATCTTCAACAATCTACGCAACGATCACATTCCCGCGATCCGCGCGGTGGTCGACGGCCTGCGCGCGGCCGGCATCCCGATGCTGACCGCGAACGCCGAATACGCGCCCTCTCAGTACGAGCTGGTCTACAGGCATGCCGCGGGGATGGCGGGCCTCGACCAAGCGTTTACCTTCAAGAACGGGGTGAAAGAAATCGTCCAGCACGAAGGGCTCACCGCGACCTTCATGGGCAAGCCCTCGGCGGAGTCGGCGGGCTCCGGCTGCCACTACCACATCAGCCTGCTCGACAAGGAAAGCGGGCGGAGCGCCTTCTACGACCCCGATAACCCGAACGAGCTGACGCCAACGCTCCGGCACTTCGTCCAGGGCATTATCGACCACGGCGCGGCCGCCATGGCGCTCTTCAACCCGACGCCCAACTGCTATCGCCGGCTCACGCCCCACACCTTCGCGCCGTCGAACGTGAGCTGGGGCGAGGAGGACCGGAGTGCGATGGTGCGAATCAAGCAGCCGGGCTCGCCGGGGATGCACGTGGAGATGCGGGCGTCTTCTGCGATCAGCAACCCCTACCTCTGCGCCGCCGGCACCCTGGCCTGCGGGCTGCTCGGGATGAGCGAGAAGCGCTCGCTGGTCACGCAGTCCGACGGGCCGAGCGAGGACGACCCCAGCCTGCCGCCCTTCCCGGCCAATCTCGAAGCCGCGCTCGCCGCGCTCGAAGCCGACGCGGCGATGGTCGATCTGCTGGGCGAGGAGTTCGTGACCGTCTTCACCACGATGAAGCGCGCCGAGCTCGCCCGCTTCAACGCCCATGTCACCCAGTGGGAGCGCGACGAATACATCGAGCTTTATTGAGGCGCGGGCTAAAGGCGTAATCCGCGTTTGCCGATAGCGGAGACCCGAGTCTGCAATTGACGATCTTCCGTTGTGACCTGGTTGTTCTTCATCGACGAGAGCGGACATGACCACAGAGCCACGCCTTATGAGGTTCGTGGCGGGCTTGCGATTCATGTCAGTCGATTGTGGCCGTTTGTGCAGGACATGCAGCGACTGGAAATCGATTGTTTTGGTTGCGAGCTGCACACGTATGGCAAGGAGATCAAGGGCGCCACGCTGATCGATCGAAAGCGCTTCAGGCTCGCAGGACAGGGCGAGCCCTACCGCGATATCACCAGGCAAAGGCTCTGCTTATCTTTTCTTGCGAAGGGCCGCGAGCGCGCCGTGCCGCACCGGGAAGAATTCACGGCCTACGGCCAAGCCTGCCTTCGTATGGCACGAGAGACGTTCGCTCTTCTACGGAAGCATGAAGCCATCGTACTGGCGTCTGTCATCCCGCGAGGCGTAGCCAAGCCCCGGGGCTACCTGTTCGACAGATATCTCAGAAAGGACCTGGTGTTTCTACTGGAGAGATATTTCTACTTCTTGGAAGAAGCACGGGAGTACGGCGTCTTGGTCATGGATGAGACCGACAAACAAGAAGATCGCAGGTTTGTTGCCCGCATGGAGGGTTACTTCACCAACACATCGATCGGTCGACGCAGGACGGCCTGGATCGTGCCCACACCGTTCTTCGTATCATCCGATATGAATCCGGCGATCCAGGCGGCGGACCTTTGCATCTATTCCATCAACTGGGGATTTCGGTTGCCCGATCGAGGGATGAACGCAGAGTGTCGGGAGGAGATCGCCGCAATGTTTGGAAAAGAGCTGTTCGATCTCCAGTTTCGCGGTCGCGGGCATCGTGACGGCCGTGACTTCGATACCTATGGGATCGTCTACGTCCCCGATCCCTATGAATCCAGGGCGACCAAATGAAAGAGGAGGCAACGCCCCCAGCCGCTGCTACCGCAAACTCTGGGTTCACGGACAGCCCTCGGGGCCGAGCCTCCACCGTGGAATATATGCCGCTGCTTCCAAGAATTCAATTTGGTCCGGCGGGGCGTGACACCGCAACGCGCTGAAGGCAAGGCTGGGACGCGCTCGGTCCCTAACGGAAGTGAGGAATCACGTGGTCGGCGTAGGCCGCGACGATCTGCTCCTCGCCGCCGTTGGTAAGGTAGATGTTGAACTGGGTCACGCCGGCCGCCTCCAGCGCACGGATCTTCTCCACATGGGCCTCGGCCGGGCCGATCACGCAGAAATCCTCGGTGATCTCGGGCGAGACGTAGGCGCTGTTGTCTGACTCCAGCGCGGTGTGCTGGCGATAGTCGTAGCCCTCGTCGGCGCCGATTCCCTCGCGCTCTGCGATGTAGGCGGTGAGGCTCTCAGGCACGAGGTCGGTGCTGGCGCCGTGGTGCTTCACGATATCGGCCACGTGGTTGCCCACCAGCGCCGGGAACCACTTGGTCTGGGCGATCCCGGCCTCGCGGTCACCGACCCAGACCGGTGCGCAGGCCATGACGCGGTAGTCCGCCATGTCGCGGCCTTCGGCGCGGCCGGCGGCGCGCGCCTGGTCCCCCATCCACTGGCAGAGGCCGACGTCGCCGAGCTGCACGATCAGCCCGTCGCCGACGCGGCCAGCCGCCGCCAGCGCCCGGGGCCCGTAGGCCGCGACCCAGACCGGCATCTCGTAGCCGCCGGTCCAGTCGAACTGCACCGGCTCCGGCACGCCCTCGTAGCTCACCGCCTCGCCCCGCACCAGCGCCTTCATGGCGTGGCAGAACTCCTCCAGACGTGCCACCGTCGCCGGCCGCTTGCCGATCGCCCGCACGGCGCTGTCGCCGCGCCCCACGCCCATGTCGAAGCGGCCGTCCGACTGCACCGCCATCGCCCCGAAGAGGCTCGCGGCCACCGACCATTCGCGGGTCATCGGGTTGGTGACGCAGGGGCCGAAGCGCAGCCGCCGGGTGTGGTCGATGGCGACCGCCATCTGTGGGTAAAGATCGCGCCACAGCGCGTGGCTGTCGAAGAACCAGGCGTAGTCGAAGCCCGCCGCCTCGGCCTGCCGGCAAATGGCGACGACGCGATCCTTCTCAAGGTCGCCGCGAAAGGTGATCGCGAATTCCATGATCGTCTCCTTTACCCGGCTTCCGGCCAGATCTGCACGCCCGCGTGCTTGAAGTCCGTCGCCTTCGACATATTGAGGCGAATCAGCAGCGGTGTCAGCGCCTCGATGCAGCGCGCGCTCTCGGCCGGGCCGCAGTTGTAGGCGCGGGCGCCGATGGTCTCGATCAGGTCCATCACCGCGCGCTTCGCCTCCAGAACGTCGCCGCAGACGAGGATGTCGCAGTTAATCGGTTGATCGAGGGCCGCAAGCACGTGGGCGGAGACGTTGTGGAGAGCGCCTACCACGGCGACGCCCTCGCCCAGCATCGCCTGCGCCGCCTCGGTCGCCGAGCCCTCGGGTGGCATCGCTGCCTTGCGGGGATTGCCGTCGGCGAGCGGCACCGCCAAGTCGATCAGTATCTTGCCCTGCAGTGCCTCGGTAAGCCCCGCGAGAGTCGCCTGGTGCGCGCTCCACGGTACTGCCAGCACAACCATGCGCTCGGCCCGCGCCACCGCGTCGACGTTGGCAGCGCCTTCGATCGACCCCGGTGCATCAGGCACGCCGGCTCTTAGATCGGCGGCGATCTCCGTCGCGCGGGCGGCATCGCGCGACCCGACGACGACATCGATGCCGGCGAGCGCGCAGCGCTGCGTTAGCCCGCGGCCCTGAGGGCCGGTGCCTCCGATCACGGCGATTGCCATGCAATGGGTCTCCTGAGTGCGCCCGGCCGCAGCTACGCGTCGTAGGCGACGAGGGAGGTGATCGGCAGGTCGAGGCGTTGACGCCCGCCGAGGAAGCTCAGCTCGATGATGAAGGCCGCCGCCACCACCTCGGCACCCACTTGGCGCAGCAGCGCATGCGACGCGGCCGCCGTGCCCCCGGTCGCAAGCAGGTCGTCGACCAGAACGACCCGCTGACCCGGCGCGACGGCGTCTGCCTGCACCTCGACCTGATCGGTGCCGTACTCGAGCGCGTATTCATACGCCACGGTCACGCCCGGCAGCTTGCCCTTCTTGCGTACCATGATGAAGCCGCAGCCGAGTGCGTGCGCCACCGGCGCCGCGACCAGAAAACCGCGGGATTCGATGCCTGCGAGGAGATCGGGCTTGTGACTGCCGACCACATCGACGAGACGCTGCACCGTCTCGCCCCAGGCCCGCGCGTGGGCGAGCAGGGTCGAGATGTCGTAAAAGAGGATGCCTGGCTTGGGAAAGTCAGGAATTTCGCGGATATGGTCGCGCAGGTCGAACGCGGACATGGCTGCCCCCAATCAGCGCAAGAGGGCTTTGTCCTCCGCGATCACTCGGCGCCGGTGGCTTCCTTGAGATAGGCGATCAGGTTGTCGCGGTCCTTTTCCTTCCTGACCCCCTTAAACGCCATCTTGTTCTTCGGAATGTAACCCTTGGGATCAGCAATATAGGCTCTGATCGTCTCCTCGTCCCAGACGATTGCCGCGTCCTTCATTGCGTCCGAGTACTTCTTGAAGCCTTCGGCCGTGCCCGAGGTGCGGCCGAAGACGCCGTGGAGGTTCGGGCCAACCTTGTGCTTCCCGCCTTCCTTGACGGTGTGGCACACCTTGCACTTCTTGAAGACCTTCTTGCCCTTCTTAACATCGGCGGCAATGGCGGAGGCGCTTGCCGCCATCATGAAGGTGGCGAGGCCAACGGCGAGGACGTGTCGTGCGCGCACGGGTATCTCCTTAGGTCTGGTCCCGATCATGCGGTAAACGCGCGAACATAAGCCGGGTCCGCACCCGCGATCAAGCAGGCCATGCAGCCGGTGGCGCGCTGTTCCGGGGAGTAGCGCGCCACCAGCATGTGGCTACTGGACCCGATACTCCTCGTCGAGGAAGAAGCGGCTGTCATAGTCCTCGACGCCAAGGTGGCACTCCGCGCAGAAGACGACGTTCTTGTTGCCCTTGCCGCCGGTCGTGCCGATGGTCTTGCCGTTCGGCATGATCAGCGTGTAGCGCCAGTCGCCGGTATCAGCGTTGAAGCCGGCTTCCATCTTCTCCATCAGGAAGAGCGGCCCGGCGCCGATCTTGCCGTTGGGTTTGGCAGTGAAGCTGTCCTTGGCCAACACGGTTCCGACAGGCGCAGGCCCCGCCTCTTCGAAGAGGCTGTAATTGTCGGCGCCGATGTCGTTGGCGTAGTTGTTGACGTAGCGCGCGCCGTGGGTGTCGGAGACGTAGGGCTGGGCCGCGACGTTCCGCCAATTCTGGTAGGACGCCGCCCACTGATTGCCCGACTTGGCGTAGCCCTCGGCCATCACCGCACTGATGCAGGCGTAGGCGTCTCGGGCCTCGTCTGCGGTCAACTCCACCTCCTCGCCGGCCGCGCAGGGATTGCACGGACCACATGGATTGCACGGGTTACAGGGGCTGCACGGGTTCGCCGCTGCACATGGGTTGCAAGGACCGCACGGGTTGCACGGTGCGCAGGCAGCGGCGCATGGATTGCACGGCTCGCACGGGCTGCTTGGACCGCATGGGTTGCAGGCTGCAGCACAGGGATTGCACGGATTACAGGGAGCGCACGGTCCGCAAGGGCTACAAGCACTCGCGCAGGGATTGCATGGACCGCAAGGAGCACATGGCCCGCAGGGGCTGCTAGCGGCAGCGAGGCGCGGCACCACGCAGTCAGCACTGATCGCAGCGCCCGCCGCGCACGGGTTGCAGGCGCCGCACGGCCCGCAGGCTCCGGCGCAGGGATTGCAAGGGTTGCATGGTCCGCAAGGGCTGCAGGCGCCCGCACAGGGGTTGCAAGGATTACACGGCCCGCACGGTCCACACGCAGACGCGCAGGGATTGCACGGTTCGCACGGACTGCATGGTCCACAAGGTCCGCATACCGCCGCGCACGGGTTACACGGACTGCATGGTCCGCACGGATTGCAGGAGGCGAAGAGAAGTACGCCCGGGTCCTGATGCTGCGGGGTCGCCCCCGG
This sequence comes from Alphaproteobacteria bacterium, assembly GCA_965220745.1. GTDB lineage: Bacteria > Pseudomonadota > Alphaproteobacteria > UBA828 > UBA828 > WTGU01. Next base: position 231,227 of record CBDCQT010000011.1, read on the forward strand.
ACTCTCGCCGGAGGATGTACCGGCCGTGGCGTGGCCGCCACTGGTGGCGACCGCGAGCCCGATGACCACGGGGACCACCGTTCCGGCGAGCAGGGTGTTCGAGCGTGGCATGTCGGGCCTCCCTTGATGGCGTGATGACGGCGCTCTGAGCGAATTGTCGGCGAGCGCATGGTGCGGGGCAAACCCCTTCGACTCAAATTTTTGTGATTCCCGTGCCGGGTGAGCGGCAGCTAGGCTGCTGCAATGGTTTTCTCTCGCGGACTCCTTGCGGTCTGTCTCGCGACCTGTGGCCTGGTCCTCGGGGGCGCTTCATATGCTGGTTCGGTGCCAGTTCCAGTCCTGGCGGAGGTCTCGGCCGGCCCCTTCATCGCGGGCTCCGACGCGACCGAGCGGGAATACGCCTACCAGCTCGACGAGGCAGCCTACGGCCACTCCCGAACGCGGGAACGCGGCTGGTACGATCGCGAGCGCCCGCGCGGAACCAAGTCACTGGACAGCTTTTTCATCACGCGCACGCTGATCACCAATGCCCAGTACGCGGCTTTCGTGGATGCCACGGGCCACCGCGTGCCCGATGTCGATCCCGAGACCTGGCGCGGCTATCGGCTGATCCACCCCTACGAGCGCACCCGCCGCCACGCGTGGACGGAGGGAGTTCCGCCGCCTGGGCGCGAAAACCATCCCGTGGTCATGGTCTCGCACGACGACGCCAATGCCTACGCGGCCTGGCTCTCGGCCGAGACCGGGCGCACCTGGCGGCTCCCCACCGAGCTCGAATGGGAGAAGGCCGCACGCGGCACCGACGGCCGCATCTTCCCCTGGGGCGACACGTACGACCCGGCGCTGCTCAACAGCCACGATTCCGGCCCCTTCGACACGCTTCCGGTCGGCAGCTTTCCCGCCGGTGCAAGCCCTTACGGCCTGCTGGATCCGGCAGGCATGGCCTTCGAGTGGACAGCCTCGCCCGGTAATCCGGGGCGCTTTCTGGTCAAGGGCGGATCATGGGACGACAGCGGCTGCGGCATCTGCCGCCCTGCGGCGCGGCACGGCCGGCCGGCGGACATCAAGCACATCCTCGTCGGCTTCCGCCTCGTCGTCGATCCGGGCGCGGGGGGTTAGCCTCCTCGGTCTGGCAAGAGCAAGCCCGCGGCACTATCTTTTCCTGGCGGCACGGCCAGCGAACGGGCGACAGAGCGGCAGAATGGCCCAGGCTTCAGCGGCGAAGAACGAGCGGCAGGAGGAGACTCGCCACCTCGACATGGCGACGCAGCCGGTGAAGCGGCTGCGCATGATGCTCGCCGCCGGCGAGGAGGTGCAGGAGGTCGAGCGGGTGCTCGGCAGGACCGGCGATAATGTGGTGAGCGAGCTACTGCGCGGGCGCGGGACGTTCTACGAGTGGGACCATTACCCGAAAGGGGACGTCTTCGACGGTCAGAGCCACTCCCAGTATTTCTACCACGCCCATCCCGGCGGCTTCCGGGACACGGAGCACGGGCATTTCCACACCTTCGTGCGCGCCAAGGGGATGCCGCGCGGCATGAAGCCCATGCGCCGCAAGAAGCGCGACAAGTGGCCCATGGGTGACAAAGCGCTCACCCACGTCATCGCCATCTCGATGGGGTCGAAGGGTCAGCCTCTCAGGCTTTTCACCACCAACCGCTGGGTCACCGGCGAGACCTGGTATCGCGCGGATGACGTGGCAAAGGTGATCGGCCGCTTTGTCATCGACCACGCCCGCCCGTCATGGCCGACCAACCGCTGGGTCGGCGCCATGGTCCGCCTCTTCTGGCCGCAGATCATCCTGCTAGTCAAGGCGCGTGATCAGGTGATCGAGAACTGGGCTGCCCAGAATCCGAAGCAGGATACCCTCGAAGATCGCCGCCTCGAGGTCGTCTCGCAGGCCGACGTGGATATCGAGGCCCAGATCGCCGCAGTCAAGGCGGCCCTCGCCGAGAGAATCTGAGGCGCAGCCGGCCCGCCGCTGTCACGGCTCCCGTACCGCAATGAAGAACGCCGCCTCTCCCGAGGCGGCGCCCTTGGATACCGTTGTCGTTACTCTTGAGCTTACTCGGCAGCACACGGATCGCACGGGTTGCAGGCCGCGCACGGGTCGCACGGATTGCAAGCCTCGCAAGGATTGCAGGCATCCGCGACGATGATGCGCTCGTCCAAGGAAGATTCGCACGGATTGCAACCGCCGCATGGGTTGCAAGCCTCGCACGGATTGCAGGCCTCGCAAGGGTTGCAGGCATCCGCGACGACGACGCCCTCGTCCAGGGAAGATTCGCATGGGTTGCAAGCCTCGCACGGGTTACAGGCCCCGCACGGGTTGCACGGATCCTCGTGCGAGTCCGCGACGACGGTCGGCTGCTCCCCTGCGGACACGGCCGACGGCGCAAGGGCGGCGCCGGCCGCCATGGTAACGATGCTCACGGCGACCACTGTTTCCTTGATCATTTTCGTAGTCTCCTCCTCGCAGACGCGAAATTTGATTGGTTTGAATTGGGGCTTCGCGCCGCCTCGGCGGGTTGTCGAACCATACGAAGCCCACGCCATTGTGGTGTATATCGGCGGCGAGCAAAAGTGCTTTCGTTTCGATGACGGGAATGTGAGCGACGGGGACGGCCGATGCCGGTCGCGAGCAGCGAAGATTACGCGAGGCTGGCTGCCACCGCGCGGCAATTGGCGCTGGAGGCCGGGCGGACGATCATGGTCTTCTACCGCAAAGGCACGCTGGTCGAGACCAAGGCCGATTCCACACCCGTGACCGAGGCGGACCGCGCCGCAGACGGTCTCATCGTCACGGGCTTGCAGGCCGCGACCCCCGACATCCATGTGATTTCCGAGGAGAGCACAAGCGCAGGCACGCCACCCGCCAGCGGGCGCTTCTGGCTCGTGGATCCACTGGACGGCACCCGAGAGTTCATCGCACGCACCGGCGAGTTCACGGTCAATATCGCCTTGATCGAGGATGGCCGTCCGGTGCTCGGCGTGCTGCACGCCCCGGTCCAGGGCGAGACCTATGTCGCCGACGGACTGGGGCAGGCGGTGCGTATCGTGGGCGACGGTCGGCCGCAGGCGATCCGGGCGCGTCCGGTGCCTGCCAGAGGCCCTGCGGTCATCGCCAGCCGCCTGCACCGTGACGCCGAGACCGATGCATACATCGCGGGCCTCGGGCCTGCGCAGACTGTGAGCGCGGGGAGCGCCCTCAAGTTCGGCCTTCTGGCGCGGGGTGAAGCCGACATATACCCCCGCTTCGGCCGCACCATGGAGTGGGACACCGCCGCCGGCCACGCAATCCTCTCCGCCGCAGGCGGCCATGTCCGCGACCTGAACGGTCGCGAGCTGAGCTATGGCAAGGCGGGGTTCGTGAATCCGCCCTTCGTTGCCTGCGGCATGGACTAGGGACGTGTCGCCCGACGCCACAACCGGTCCTCCGTGCCTCGCACCGACCCCCGATGTCATCGCGCAGGCCGCGCGGGCGATTCGCGACGGCGGGCTCGTCGGGCTGCCCACCGACACGGTCTACGGCCTCGCCGCCGACGCGACCTCCGATGCGGCCGTGGAGGGCGTCTTTCGCGCCAAGGGCAGGCCGGCCGACAAGCCGCTCATCGCCCTCATCGCCACGATGGCGATGGCGAAGACCTGCGCCGACTTCACCGCGCCGGCCCTGGCGCTTGCGGAGGAGTTCTGGCCCGGCCCCTTGACCCTGGTGCTGCCGCGTGGCCCAGCCTCGCCCCTCTCGCCGCTGGTTCACCAGCGCGCACCGGGCATCTCGCTCCGCATTCCTGGCAACGAGACCGCGCGTGCCGTCGTTGAGGCCGCGGAGCGGCCGTTGACGGCGCCGAGCGCCAATCCCTCGGGCGCACCGAGCCCGCTCACCGCCGCCGAGGTCGCGGCCGGCCTCGGAACCGCGGTCGCGCTGGTGATCGACGGCGGCCGTGCCGCCGACAGCCTCGGCTCGACGCTACTCGACCTCACCGGGGACATCCCGCGTCTGCTCCGCGCAGGCGTCGTGAGTGCCCCGGCAATCGAGAGCGTGATTGGCCCTATCGTTCGCGCGGACTGAGAAACTGCGTTAGGCCGACGGTGCCGCTGCCCCTGCGCGCGGGCTGCTGTTGAGAATCGTGCGGGCGCCAGCCTGTAAGATAGAGCACCTGGAAGGTGGCCGGGATACGCCCGTCGCCGCTACCGAACATCTCCTGGTAACCGTCTGCGGCGACACGGAAAGTAGCCCGCCGGGCAAAGTGCCGCGCCCGCCCGCGAGCGGCGTTGGCCTCGCCCATGGCGCGGAGATCGTGCATCAGCGCGTCGGCGCTCTCGTAGGTGACCGTGATCCGGTCGCTGTCCACCACTGGCAGCGCAAAACCGGTCCGCTGCAGTAGGGCGCCGAGGGTCTGAACGTCCGGGAAAGGCGAAACATGGGGCCGCGCGCCCCCTTCTTGCCCCGCTTCCGCTTGCAGGAACGCCTCGCGCAGTTCAAACAAGGTTTCGCCGCCCAGCATCGCCGCCAGCAGCAGGCCGTCCGGCCTGAGCGCCTGTCTGATCTGGACCAGCGCACCTGGCAGGTCGTTCACCCAATGCAGGCTGAGCGCGCTCACCACGAGATCGAGCGAGTCCGCGCGGATCGGCAGCCACTCCTCGTCGGCGACGAGGCGCGCGGGTCCCGCAGCGCACGCCACCATGGCCGGCGAGAAGTCCGCCTCGATGAGCAAGTCGGGCGCGGCATGCCGATGCAGCATCGGCCCCAGTTGCCCGCCGTGGCAGCCGAGGTCGAGTACGCGGGGGAAGCGGCGCTTGACGTCTTCGAGCCGACCCACCAGCCGCTCGCCCACCTCGCGAACCAGGAAGTCGCCGCGCCCCGCGAAGCCGGCGGCGGCGCGGTCGCGGTGGGCGCGCACGGCGGCACGGTCGAAGACCGCGGCGCCGTCGGGCTGAGCCGCGCGCTGGGTCATGCCGCCGGTTATGGCATGATGAACAGAAGGCGGGAAGCGCGGACGGGAGTCGGGATAATGCTGAGCGGCGCGTACGGGGGGCCATTGACGGCGCTGGCGCGGGTGGCCGCGACGAGCGCGGTCGACATGGTGCTGCCGCCTTCGTGCCTCGCCTGCCATGCCCCGGTCAGCGAGGCCGGCGGGCTCTGCCCCGACTGCTGGAACCGCATCAGCTTCATCGGCCGGCCCTGCTGCGCGCGCTGCGGCCTGCCGTTCACGATCGAGGCGGCCCAGGACGCTATCTGCGGCGACTGCGCCCGGGTGCCGCCCGTCTTCGACCGGGCACGCGCTGCTTTCCTTTACGAAGGTGCCGGGCGCGAGCTGATTCTCGCCTTCAAGATGGCCGATCGCTCGTGGCTCGCGCCCAGGCTGGCCACGTGGCTGCAGCGCGCGGCCGCGCCGCTGCTGCCTGAGGCGGACGTGGTGGTGCCGGTGCCGCTCCATCGCTGGCGGCTGCTGGCGCGGCGATTCAACCAGGCGGCGGTGCTCGCCCGGCTCATGGCGCGCGAGGCGGGTGTTGCGATGGTCCCGGACCTCCTGGTGCGGACCCGGCGGACGGCGACGCAGACCCGGCTCTCGCGCGTCGAGCGGCGGCGCAACGTGCGGGGCGCGTTCGCGGTACGGCACGCGCGCGCGCCGCTGGTCGTCGGGCGCAACGTCCTCTTGGTGGACGACGTCATGACCACCGGCGCCACCGTCGCGGCCTGCGCCCGCGCGCTGCGCAAGGCGGGCGCCGCGCGGGTCGATGTGACCACTCTTGCGCGCGCCTTGCCGAGCCGTCCATGATGCCGGCCTGCACCGAGCATTGGGGGATACCATGACCGAAACCCTTCGGGTCGCCTGCGTTCAGCCCTCCAGCGGCCAGGACATGCAGACCAACCTCGATGCGGCCGGCGCCCTTGTACGCGAGGCCCGCGCCGCCGGCGCGGAGCTGATCGCGCTGCCCGAAAATGTCGCCCTGATGGACCACCGGACGGAGCTGGTGCAGGCCAACGCCCGCCCGCTCGACGCCCATCCGGCGGCGCAGTTCTTCAGCGCGCTCGCGGAGGAGCTGGACGTTTGGCTGCTCGCTGGCTCGATGGGGGCGGACGCTGGCGACGGCCGCATCGCCAACCGCTCCGTCCTGATCGACCCCTCGGGCCGGATCGTTGCCACCTACGACAAGATTCACATGTTCGACGTGGATCTGCCCAACGGCGAGGTCTACCGCGAGAGCGACGCCTTCCGCCCCGGCGGACAGGCGGTGGTGGCGGAGACCCCCTGGGGCGGCCTCGGCATGACCGTCTGCTACGACCTGCGCTTTCCCCAGCTTTACCGGGCGCTGGCCCATGCCGGGGTGCGGCTCATCACCGTGCCCGCAGCGTTCACCAAGCATACGGGCGAAGCGCATTGGCACGTTCTAATGCGGGCGCGCGCCATCGAGAGCGGCTGCTTCGTGATCGCGCCCTGCATGTGGGGCAGCCACTCCGGCGACCGCCAGACCTACGGCCACTCGCTGATCGTCGATCCCTGGGGTGAGGTGCTGGCCGATGCCGGCGAGGGCGTCGGCATTATCACGGCCGATCTTGAGCTTGCGCGCGTGGAGCAGGTGCGCGCCGCAATCCCGGCGCTGGCGCACGACCGCGCCTTCTCGCCGCCGGCCGGTTCGGAACAGGAGCTCCGCCGCGCCGCCGGCTGAAATTGTACGTTTCCCTCAACGGCGGGCGCGCGCTCCGGACCGCTTCACGGTCCGGCCCTGCTACGTTGCGGGCTTTATGGGCTTCCGGGCGCAAAGGTGCTGAACGATCTTGGGATTGGGCGGTGGGACTGCGCGGTGCTCGTAGGCGACGACCGTGAGACGGCCTGCGGCGAGCGCCAGCAGCTCGCCGCGCTGCAGCAGGTAGTCCGGGTTGCGCGGGCGGCCGAAGCGTTCGTTGCCGACGGCGAAGGTCTCGTAAAGGAAGACGCCGCCCGGCAGGAAGCAATCCACGAGCGGCACCAGCAGCGGGCGGAACAAATAGTCCGTCACCACCACGGCATCGAACCGGCGCCCGGCCAGCGGCGCGGCGCCGGGGCGCTCCAAGTCCGTCTCGACGATCTCGACCAGGGGGTCGTCCTCGAGATCGGCGAGGCCCGAGGTGTCGATGTCGATGGCCGTGACTCGCAAGCCGCGCTCGCGCAGATAGCGGGTGTGCCGGCCGCCGCCGCAGGCGAGATCGAGCACGTGGCCGCCTTCGGCGATCAGGCCAGCATGGCGGGCGATCCAGGGGGAGGGGACGCGCGAGCGGTGGCTGTGCATGGCGGTATCGGCCGCAGGGCCAATTGGATTTTCGTGTGGATTCGGGCTTTTATGGTACGTTGCAGTGACCGTGGCAGCGAGCCGGGCGCACCCACATGATCGTGTTCGACCTCAAGTGCGGCAAGGACCACGTGTTCGAGGGCTACTTTGCCGACTCCGCGACCTACGAGCAGCAGGCGGAGGCGGGCGAGATCGCGTGCCCCTATTGCGGCGACGTCGAGATCGCCAAGGCGCCGATGGCCCCCAACATCGCGGTCAACAACAGGGCGCGGGGCGAACCCGAGCCAGCGCCGGCGCCGGCGCCCGAGCGCAAGCCGACGCCGCCGGAGATGGCCCGCGCGATCGGGACGCTGCGGCGCATGCGCTCCTACATCGAGCAGAACTTCGATCATGTGGGCGAGCGCTTCCCCGAGGAAGCGCGCAAGATCCACTACGGCGAGGTCGAGCGCCGCAGCATCTACGGCGACGCCACCAAGGAGGAGGTCGGCGAGCTCGCCGACGAGGGGATCGAGGTCGGCGAGGTCCCCTGGGTCCCCCGCCACGACGCTTAGTTCACGGGCATCCTGACGCCGGTTTTACCCGCGCTCAGGCGCCGGGCTTCCTGGCGTGGACGATGTAGTTCACCGAAAGATTGGGGCTTGTGGTCCAGCCGCCGGCGAGCGGGTTGTAGACCATGCCCCGCATGTCGACGACGGTGAGGCCCTGGCGGCGCAGCAGGCGCACCATCTCGGCCGGGCGGACGAAGCGCGACCAGTCGTGCGTGCCGGCCGGTAGCCAGCCCAGAATCCGCTCGCCCGCCACGATGGCGAGCGCGTAGGCCGCAAGCGTGCGGTTGAGCGTCGCCACGACGAACGTCCCGCCGGGCCGGACCAGGCTCGTGCAGGCGTCGGCGAAGGCGTCGAGATCGGCCACGTGCTCGACGATCTCAAGCGCCAGCACGGCGTCGAACTGCTCGCCGTCCGCCGCCAGCGCCTCCGCCGTGGCGTGGCGGTAGTCGATGGCGAGCCCCTGTTCCTCGGCGTGATGGCGGGCGGCGCGGACGTTGGCCTCCGCCGCATCGATGGCGACCACGTCTGCGCCGAGCCGGCACATGGGCTCGGCCATCAGGCCGCCGCCGCAGCCGACATCGAGGAGTCTCAAGCCCGTCAGAGGCTTGAGCGCGGCGGGCTCTCTCCCCGCCAACAGCGCATCCCGCACGTAGGCGATGCGCACCGGGTTCAGCGCGTGGAGCGCACGAAAGGCGCCGTGGCGGTCCCACCAGCGCTCGGCGAGCGCGGCGAAGCGCTCGATCTCCTCGGGATCGACGCTGGGGTCGGTCGCGGGCTCGGCCGCCGCGGCATGGGGCGCCTCAGCCCCCTTTGAGGCCTCCTGCGACTCCCGACCTCGCCGGTTCCCGGCCATCGCCGTCTTTCCTTTCCGCCAGGCCATCCGCTTGCGCGGCCAAAGCCGAGCCAGTATGTAGGGCCGTCTCCACGACCGGCAAGCGTCGCCTCACCGACGCAGACGCGGCCCACCCGATGGCACTCATCGTTCACAAATACGGCGGCACGTCGCTGGCCGACCTCGACCGCATCAACGCCGTCGCCGACCGGGTGAAGGCGGCGTTCGATGCCGGCGACGAGATCGCGGTCGTGGTCTCTGCCATGGCCGGCACCACCGATCAGCTGGTCTCCTGGGTCCGGGCCGCGGCGCCTCTCCACGACGCGCGGGAATACGACACGGTCGCTGCGGCGGGCGAGCAGATCACGGCAGGCCTGCTGGCGCTTGCGCTGCAGAGCCGCGGGGTCACAGCACGCTCGTGGCTGGGCTGGCAAATCCCGATCCACACCGACGGCGGACACGGACGCGCCAGAATCGAGGGGATTGAGACGGACGAGCTGCACAAGCGGCTCGGCAGACGCGAGGTGCCGGTGGTCGCGGGCTTCCAGGGCCTGGGCCCGCTCGGGCGGATCACGACGCTGGGCCGGGGCGGCACGGATACCTCGGCGGTTGCCCTCGCGGCGGCGCTGGGCGCCGACCGTTGCGACATTTTCACGGACGTGGAAGGCGTCTTTACCGCCGATCCGCGCATCGTTGCGACGGCGCGCAAGCTGACTAAGATCACCTACGAGGAGATGCTGGAGCTCGCCTCCCTCGGCGCCAAGGTCTTGCAGATTCGTGCCGTCGAGATGGCGATGAAGCACCAGGTGCCGCTTCAGGTTGCCTCCAGCTTCGCCGATACCTCCGGAACATTCGTGGTCGATGAGGACGACATCGTGGAACAGGAGCGGGTCAGCGGGATCGCCTACAGCAGGGACGAGGCCAAGATCACGGTGATGGGGGTCGCCGACCGACCCGGCGTGGCGGCGGCCATCTTCGGGCCGCTGGCGGACGGCAACGTCAACGTCGACATGATCGTGCAGAACATCTCCGCCGACGGCACGACCGACCTCACCTTCACGGTGACAGAGGTCGATCTGGACCGCTCGATCGCGATCCTCAAGGAGACGCGGAGCGCGGTCGCCTACGAGCGGCTGGTGGCGGACCAGGGCGTGGTCAAGGTCTCGGTGATCGGCGTCGGCATGCGCAGCCATGCCGGGGTGGCCCAGACGATGTTCGCGGCGCTTGCCGAGAAGGGCATCAACATCCAGGTGATCTCGACCTCGGAGATCAAGATCAGCGTGCTGGTTTCCGAAGACTATACCGAGCTTGCCGTGCGCGCTCTCCACGCGGCCTACGGACTGGACGACCGTGAGCCCTGAAGCGGGGCGCCCGGTCGATGACTGAAGCGCGCGAGAGCGCGCTCCAGCGGCTCGATGCCTACTGGGCGCGGGGGCGTGCGTTCCTCGGCACCCGCTACGCGCTCATGGGCGGGGCGATGTCGTGGGTCTCCGAGCGGAACTTGGTGGCCGCCATCTCCAACGCCGGCGGCTTCGGTGTGGTGGCCTGCGGCTCGCTGGCTCCGGATCAGCTCGCGGCGGAGATCGACGGGGTCTACGAGCGCTGCGACAAGCCCTTCGGGGTCAACATCATCGTCATGCACCCGGAGCTCGACGCCCTCGTCGCGACCTGCGTCGAACGGCGCGTGGGCCACGTGGTGCTGGCCGGCGGCCTGCCGCCCAGGCGGACCGTCGAGACGCTGAAGCAAGCCGGCACCCGCATCGTCGCCTTCGCATCGACGCTGCCGCTCGCCTGCAGGCTCGCCAAGCAGGGCATCGACGCGATCATCATCGAGGGCATGGAGGCGGGCGGGCATATCGGGCCGGTCTCCACCAACGTGCTCGCCCAGGAGGTGCTGCCCCATTTCGACGAGGTGCCGGTCTTCGTCGGCGGCGGCATCGGGCGGGGCGATGCAGTCGCGCTCTATCTCGCAATGGGGGCGGCCGGTTGCCAGCTCGGTACGCGCTTCGTCTGCGCGACGGAATCCATCGCCCATCCGCGCTTCAAGCAGGCGATGATCCGCGCGAATGCCCGCGATGCGCGGCTCTCGGTGCAGGTGGACCCCGATTTTCCCGTAATTCCGGTGCGCGCCGTCGCCAACAAAGCGACGGAGCGATTCGAGGCGTTTCAACGGGAGACCATCGCGCGCTATCGCCAGGGCGAGATGGAACTCGCCGAGGCTCGGCTCGCCATCGAGCACTTCTGGGCCGGTGCGCTGCGCCGGGCCGCGATCGAAGGCGACGTCGAAGACGGTTCTCTGATGGCCGGCCAAAGCGTCGGCATGGTGACATCGGAGCAGTCGACAAGCGAGATTGTCGCTGAACTGTTGGACCAGGCAGTAAATGCGCTCGCTCTCAGCGCCGAACGTGGAGCCGCGGGCCTTGCTGACGGTAATCGACCGGCGCATCGTCCTCTACCCGCCAGTGCATAACAGCAGCTTTACAATGCGTAAGTCTATGATTGCGCAGGATGACGGCCGATGATAACATCGTGGGCCTGGCTGTTAGTAACGGGGGACGGCTGATCGGGTCGCAGTCTTCTAGCGTCAGAAGAATAACTGGCGAAATGAGGCGGTGACGCGAACACAATATGGAGCGTATTGGACGTTCGCAAACGGGTGTCTGAGCGCGCATCGCCGGCTGGGAGGGCGGCGTTCGTGCTCGCTGTTGCGGGACGTGAGTCATGAAGGAACCTCTGCGGGTGCCGTTCGAAGCATCCGAGTCTGATCTGGCCGGTCCGCGACTCGTTCACGAGACGGGCCGCGACGACCCACATGCCCTCCCGAGCTTTTGCGAAGAGTTGCGGGAAGCGCGGACTAGGGGCGGCTATAGCGTGGCCGACGCCGCCCACGTGTTGCGCATTCAGGAGCACTATCTTGAAGCGCTTGAGGAAGGTCGCTTCGACCAAATCCCCGGCACCACTTATACAATAGGGTTCTTGCGCAGCTATTCGGGCTTTCTCGGGCTCGATCCAGACGAGATCGTCGACGCTTTCAAACGCGAGCAAGGGCTCGAAAAGAGCGAGCAGAGGCTGGCTTTTCCGTCGCCCACCGACAGCAGCCCCAAACCCAAATTCTGGCTCATCCTCCTCGTGCTAGTGCTGGCGGGCCTCGCCTACGGCGGCTGGCAATATCAGTCGACCGGTGGACAGATTGCGACTGATCTCGTCGACGACGTTTCGACCCGGCTGACCGAGGCGGTGGGCCTGAGCGAGACCGTCACTACCGAGGAGACGGCCACCGCGAGCCAGACAACGACCGCTACGGCCGATACCACGCCTGCGGCCGAGCCCGCCGCGACCGCCGAAGCGGTTGTCGAGGAGGCGACGCCCGCGCCGGCGGAACCTGCATCGACGGCGGTGGTCGAGCCGCCTCCCGCTCCCTCCGCGGTACGGCAGGAAGAGCCTGCAACGGTAGATCCCGCTCCGGCGGAGCCCGCCGCCACGGACATCGCCGAGGGAGGTCTCGTCCCGGCGGCCGAAGTGTGGGACGAGTCCGGGCCGGCTGAGGCGACGGAGGTGGCCGCGCTTCAGGGGTCGCAGCCGGAGGACGCACAGGCCCCGCTGTCACCTGCCACGGTCGAAGCGACGCCTGAGCCGACAGCGCAGACCGAGCCTGCTCCGGTGGCCGAGGTGACCGCGCCGAGCGAGCCGGCCGTCGCGCCTGCGGAAATGCCCGATCGTGGTACGCCGATCGCGGCCCCGCTTGATCTCGCGATCGTCGCCACTGGTGGGACGAGCAGCCCCGCGACCGGCACTGACGAAGCTGCAGCGGGAGACGGCGCGTCGACCAGCAACGCTGAGGCTGCCGACGCCGATGTCATCGTGACCGCCGGGCTCGAACCTGCATCGCCCGAGCCGACAGTCGAGGCAGCGCCGGAGCAGACCGCCCCGCCCGCGACTCCGGCGGCGGCGGAGCCCGAACTGCCGGTGGATACCGGCTACGTTCCCAAGGTTTACGGGCGAAGCAATCTCGACGCTCGCGTGATCATAACGGCGATCGACGATAGCTGGGTCCAGGTCCAGGGGCCGGACAACGAGCTGCTGCTGACACGGATCCTGCACGCGGGCGATACGTACCGTGTGCCCGACAGGCCTGGTCTGCTCATGGTGACCGGCAACGCCGGCGGCCTTGAGATTCAGGTCGATAACGCCCCGGCGCCGGCGCTTGGTCCGCTCGGCGTGGTCATTCGGAATATCGCGCTCGACCCGGATCGCCTCCTGGCCGGCACCGCCATCGGCGGGTAGGCGCGCGGAGCGGCACCTGCCGCTTGCCGCGACAGCCGAAACGAGTCACTAAACTCGCCACCGTCACGCCGGGAGCAGCACCGGCACCGTTCGGGAACCCAGACAGTGCGTAGAATTCAGCCGGTTCGTGGAACGCACGACCTCGCGGCGGGCGAGATGCGCCGCCACCGCCACGTCATCGAGCACGCCCGCGCGCTTGCTGCCCGCTACGGGTTTGCCGAGGTGGCGACGCCGATCTTCGAGTTCAGCGACGTGTTCCGGCGTACTCTCGGCGATACCTCGGACATCGTGACCAAGGAGATGTACACCTTCACCGACCGCGGCGGGTCCGAATTGACTTTACGGCCCGAGAACACGGCGGGCGTCGCGCGCGCGGTGATCGGCGGCACCTTCGGTGAGCGCCGGCCGTTCAAGTGCTTCTACGCCGGGCCGATGTTCCGCTACGAGAGGCCGCAGAAGGGCCGGCTGCGCCAATTCCATCAGATCGGCGTCGAGCTGATCGGCGCTCCCGAACCGCTCGCCGATATCGAGGTGATCGCGCTCGGCGCGCATTTGCTTGAGGCGCTCGGCGTGCTCGACCAGGTCACGCTGGAGATCAACACGCTCGCCGACGAGGCCAGCCGACGCGCCTACCGGGCAGCGCTCGTCGCTTACCTCGAGGCTCACGAGGATTCATTGTCGGAGGAGAGCAGGCAGCGGCTCCAGCGTAATCCGCTGCGCGTCCTCGATTCCAAGGACAAGGGCGATAAGGCCGTGCTGACGGACGCACCTGAAATCGATGCGCACTTGAGCCCGGAGGCCGCAGCGTTCTTCGACGGCGTTTGCGAAGGGCTCAGCGGGCTCGGAATCGCCTTCACCCGCAACCCCCGCCTTGTGCGTGGCCTCGACTACTACTGCCACACGGCCTTCGAGTTCACGACCGAGGCGCTCGGCGCCCAGGGTGCAGTGCTCGCCGGCGGCCGTTACGACGGGCTGGTGGAGACGATGGGCGGGCCGCCAACGCCCGGCGTCGGCTGGGCCGGCGGCATCGAGCGGCTCGCCGCCCTGGTGGAGGAGACCGTGGGCGACGTGGCGGCGGCGCCCCGGCCCATCGCCATCGTGCCCCTCGGCGCGCGGGCCGAGGCCGCCGCGCTCGGGCTCGCACAGCGTCTCCGCCACGAGGGCTTCGCGGTGGAGCTGACCTATCGCGGCTCGCTCTCGAAGCGGCTCAAGCGGGCCGATCAGGCGCGCGCCGCGGCGGCAGTCATTCTTGGCGACGACGAGATGGAGCGCGGCGTGGCCACGGTTCGCGATCTCGACACTGGCGCGCAGGTCGAGGCGCCTGAAGCCGAGCTCGGCACGCACCTCGTCCGCTACGCGCCCGGCCGATGAGCGCGGCCACCGGGTTCGAGGAGCGCCTTGACCGGGTGCTCGAGCGCCACGGGGAGCTCAGCCAGGCGCTTTCGGCGATGCCCCCGCCGCCGCCCGCCGAGCTTGCGCAGCTCTCGCGCGAGTACACCCAGCTTTCGCCCATCGTGGAGGCGATCACGGCGTTGCGCGCCGCCCGCGACGAGGCCGACGAGCTGCAGGCCATGGCCGAGGACCCCGAGAGCGAGCCCGAGATGCGGGCGCTGGCGGAGGACGAGCGCGCCGCGCTGATGGCGGCGATGCCCGCCAAGGAGGAGGCGCTCAAGCTTCTCCTCCTGCCGGCGGACGAAGCCGACGAGCGCAATGCCATTCTCGAAATTCGCGCCGGCACCGGCGGTGACGAAGCCGCGCTCTTCGGCGGCGATCTGCTCCGCATGTACCAGCGCTACGTCGAGACGAAGGGCTGGCGCTTCGAGCTGATGTCGATGTCGGAAACCGGGCTCGGTGGGGTGAAGGAGGCCGTGGTCTCCATCGGCGGGCGCGGCGCCTATGCGCGGCTCAAGTTCGAGTCCGGCGTGCATCGTGTGCAGCGGGTACCGGAGACCGAGGCGAGCGGGCGCATTCACACCTCGGCGGCCACCGTCGCCGTGCTGCCCGAGGCGGAGGATGTCGATATCGCAATCGACGAGAAGGAGCTGCGTATCGACGTCTACCGCTCCAGTGGACCCGGCGGACAGAGCGTCAACACCACCGATAGCGCTGTGCGCATTACCCACCTGCCGAGCGGGATCGTGGTGACCCAGCAGGATGAGAAGTCGCAGCACAAGAACAAGGCCAAGGCCATGAAGGTGTTGCGCGCCCGGCTCTACGACCGGGAGCGTGCGCTGCGTGATGCCGAGAGGGCGGCCACGCGACGTGGACAGGTCGGCTCGGGCGACCGGTCGGAGCGAATCCGCACCTACAACTTTCCGCAAGGCAGGGTGAGCGACCATCGCATCAATCTCACCCTCTACAAGCTCGACAAGGTGTTGAGCGGCGAAGCGCTCGACGAAGTTATCGATCCGCTGATGACGGCGGACCGCGCCGCCCGCCTCGCGGAGGCGGAGTGAGTGGGGCTGCGGCGAGCCGGGCGGAGGCGCTCGGTGCTGCTACCGAGATGTTGCGGGCAGCAGGCGTCGATGCGCCGCGTCGCGATGCCCGCCTGCTGATGCAACACGCGCTGGGGCTCACGCCCGAGGCGTTGCTCGCGGACGACCATCTGCCGCTCGGCGAGAGGGAGGCCCGGCGGCTGGCGGCGCTCGTCCGCCATCGCGCGGCGCGCGAGCCGATCGCCTATCTCACCGGCAGGCGCGAGTTCTGGAGTCTCGACTTCGCGGTCGACAGTTCCGCGCTGGTGCCGCGTCCGGAGAGCGAGACCCTGGTGGAGGCGGTGCTGGCGCGCGCGGCGCGGCTCCCGGCCCGCCCGCGGTTGCTCGACCTCGGCACCGGCACGGGCTGCCTGCTGGTCGCGCTCCTCACCGAACTTCCCGGCGCGGTCGGCCTCGGCATCGATGTCAGCGGCGCCGCTGTTTCGCTCGCGCGGTGCAACGCTTATCACCACGGTCTCGGCAAACGGGCCTCCTTCGCCGTTGCCGATTGGGGCGCACCACTCGCCGCACGCTTCGATATCGTGGTGAGCAATCCGCCCTATGTGGCAGCGCGGGAGCTGGCATCGCTCGCGCCGGAAATTGCCCGCCACGAGCCGCGGACGGCGCTCGCTGGCGGCGCAGACGGGTACGAAAGTTACCGGCGGCTTGCACCGCAAGTCGCGCAACTCCTGGCGCCAAGAGGGCTGGCTGCGATCGAGCTCGGTGCGGGGATGGCGGATGAAGTCGAGTTGTTGTTTGTTGCATCCGGACTCGTAGAAATCGGCCGTCGGCGTGACCTCGCCGGCATCGAGCGCTGTGCGCTGTTTGTCCGCGATATCGACGCCGGACTCTGATCCGAAGAGGACTTAATTTTGTCGTCGGAACATGCCGGCTTGGAAAAAAGTTGTTGCAAACTGCGCACATATGGGTAGGGTTCGCGGGACTCGCGAACCTTGACCGGATGGACGGTCTCGCAGAGTTCCTCAGCGAAAGAAGCTGGCAAGCGTGCTTGGACGCAACGGAGTCGGAGCACGGCTTGTGGACGCCGACTAGGGGAGAAGGCGATTCGCATGAAGGGTCCCAACAACAAGCGCCCGCGCGGGTATAGGGGCAACGGACGACGCCCTGGTTTTCACGGGCGTGGCTCGACCTTCGAGAGCAATGGTCCCGAAGGAAAGATCCGCGGAACCGCGTTCCAGGTGATCGAGAAATACCAGGCGTTGGCGCAGGACGCGCTCTCGTCGGGAGACCGAATCGGCGCCGAAAATTTCTTCCAGCATGCCGAGCATTATTACCGTGTTGTTGCAGCCAATGGCTGGGATCAGCGCGGGCAACGCCAGCACGGTCAGCAGCCTCAACATTCGCAGCAACAGCCGCAACCTCAGCAGCGCGTCGAGCCCGAGAAAAACTCGGGCGGAGCGCAGGAACAGGCGGCAAGCGCCGAGCCTCAGACCCAGGCGACGGCGAGCGAGGAAGCACCGGCGGACGCAACCGAGGAGCGCGCGCCCCAGGCTTCCTAATCCGGGCGCCAGACCCTACCCAATCCTTTTCAGGTAAGTTTTTCCAAGTCGGCGGGCCCACGCGGCGCGTGTTTTACGCGCGCGGACACGTGATGTGTAAGGGATGGCAAGAGGGGCCACCCTTGCCGCGCCGCCTCGACACCCCATATAGGGAACGGTTGCTCAGCGACCCGGCATCCGGCTGCGGGCCTCGTTCGAGGCCATGAGAGTGCGACCGTATTCGGCTCTCGTCAGCGGATGGCCAACGAGGGATGACACATGGATTTCGACAAGTTTACCGAGCGTTCGCGCGGGTTCGTGCAGGCCGCCCAAGGCCTTGCAGCCGCGCGCGGGCACCAGCGCTTCGCGCCCGAGCACCTGCTCAAGGTCCTGCTCGATGACGGAGAGGGCCTCGCCGCCAATCTCATCCGCGCCGCCGGGGGGCGGCCGGAAGAGGCGCTGGAAAAGACCCAAGTGGCGCTCGACGCGCTGCCCAGGGTCGAAGGCGACGGCGCCGGTCAGATCTACCTCGCGCCCGAGACCGCGCGGCTTTTCGAATCCGCTCTCGACATCGCGAAGAAGGCCGGCGACAGCTACGTCACCGCCGAGCGCTTGCTGCTGGCGCTCGCGCTCGCCAAGGGGACGCGCGCCGCGCGCATCCTTGGCGATGCCGGCGTCAGCCCGCAGACGCTCAACGCCGCCATCAACGACCTGCGCAAGGGGCGGACGGCGGACAGCGCGTCTGCCGAATCCGGCTACGACGCGCTCAAGAAGTATGCCCGCGACCTGACCGCGGCGGCGCGGGGCGGCACGGTCGATCCGGTCATCGGCCGGGACGAGGAGATCCGCCGCATCATGCAGGTGCTTTCGCGGCGCACGAAGAACAACCCGGTCATCATCGGCGAGCCCGGCGTCGGCAAGACGGCGATCGTCGAGGGCCTTGCCCAGCGGATCGTCAATGGCGACGTGCCCGAATCCCTGCGGGACAAGCGGCTGCTCGCGCTCGATCTCGGCGCCATGGTGGCCGGTGCCAAATTCCGCGGCGAGTTCGAGGAGCGCCTGAAGGCGGTGCTGACCGAGGTCAACGCGGCGACCGGCGAGATCGTCATGTTCATCGACGAGTTGCACACGCTGGTGGGCGCAGGGGCGGCCGAAGGCGCGATGGATGCCTCCAACCTGCTCAAGCCCGCGCTGGCCAGGGGGGAGCTGCACTGCGTCGGCGCGACCACGCTGGACGAATACCGCAAGCACGTGGAGAAGGACGCGGGGCTGGCGCGGCGCTTCCAGCCCGTCTACGTGTCCGAGCCCACCGTGGAGGACACGGTCTCGATCCTGCGTGGCCTCAAGGAGAAGTACGAGGTCCATCACGGTGTCGCCATCACCGACAACGCCATCGTCGCGGCCGCCACGCTCTCCAACCGCTACATCACCGATCGCTTCCTGCCCGACAAGGCGATCGACCTGGTGGACGAGGCGGCGAGCCGGCTCAGGATGGAGATCGATTCCAAGCCGGAGGAGCTCGACGAGCTCGACCGGCGTATCATCCAGGTCAAAATTGAGTGCGAGGCGCTCAAGAAGGAGACCGACGATCGCTCGCGCGACCGGCTCGAAGCGCTCGGCGAGGAGCTTGCCGCGCTGGAAAAGAGCTCGGCCGACCAGACAGCGGTCTGGCGTGCCGAGAAGGAGCGGCTCGCCGGCGGACAACGGATCAAGGAGCAGCTCGATTCGGCTCGAAGCGCGCTCGAGGTGGCGCAGCGCAACGGCGACCTCGCCCGCGCAGGCGAGCTCGCCTACGGGGTCATTCCCGACCTTGAGCGGAAACTCGATGGGCTGGAGACCGCAGACCACGAGCCGCTCCTCGACGAGGCGGTGCGGCCCTCCCACATCGCGGGCGTGGTCTCGCGCTGGACCGGCATCCCGGTGGACAAGATGCTGGAGGGCGAGCGCGAAAAGCTGCTCCACATGGAGCGCTCGCTGAGTGAGCGTGTGGTGGGCCAGGAGGAGGCGGTGGTCGCCGTGAGCAATGCCGTGCGCCGCGCCCGCGCCGGCTTGCAGGACGCGAACCGTCCCACAGGGTCGTTCTTCTTCCTCGGCCCCACCGGGGTGGGCAAGACCGAGCTCGCGAAGACCCTGGCGGCGTTCCTCTTCGACGACGAGGCGGCGATGATCCGCATCGACATGTCGGAGTACATGGAGAAGCACGCAGTCGCCCGCCTGATCGGCGCCCCGCCCGGCTATGTCGGCTATGACGAGGGCGGCGCGCTGACCGAAGCGGTGCGCCGCCGCCCCTACCAGGTGATCCTGTTCGACGAGATCGAGAAGGCCCACGGCGACGTCTTCAACCTGCTGCTGCAAGTGCTCGACGACGGGCGCCTCACCGACGGGCACGGGCGCACGGTCGATTTCCGCAACACCGTGATCATCATGACCTCCAATCTGGGCGGTGAGATCATGACGGCTCGGCCGGAAGGCGAAGACTCGCATGCCGTTCGCGAGCAGGTCATGGAGCTGGTGCGGTCGCACTTCCGGCCCGAGTTCCTCAACCGGCTGGACGAGATCATCCTCTTTCACCGGTTGGGCCGCGCACAGATGGGCACCATTGTGGACATCCAGGTCGCCCGGCTCGCCCAACGACTGAGCGAGCGCAAGATCACGCTGAAGCTCGACAACAAGGCTCGTGACTGGCTCGGCGACGCGGGCTACGACGCGACTTACGGGGCGCGGCCACTAAAGCGGGTCATTCAGCGTACACTGCAGAACCCGCTGGCTGAGCGCATCATCGAGGGGAGCCTCCCCGACGACGAGGTCGTTCGGGTCACGGCGGGGCCCGACGGCCTCGAAATCGGGGTTGCACCCCCTGGCCTGTTTATCACTGCCGCGTAGCGGGAGGCGCGGGTCGCGCGCCTTCATTCCCGGGTGGCCAGGAGGATAGCGAGAACGTTGTACGGCCCTGGACGGGCCGACGACCAGGGATGGTTTAGCGCTGGGCGACGCGCGTGACCGCCGGCACCTCGGCGAGCAGGACCATGATCTTCTGCACCTGCGCCTGAAACTCTGCCAACTCGCGGCCCTTCAGCTTGCGGCCGGAGGGCAGCTTGAGCGTCATCGGGTTGATCCGCTTGTTGCCCACCATCACCTCGTAGTGGAGGTGCGGTCCAGTCGACATGCCGGTGGAGCCGACGTAGCCGATGACCTGCCCCTGACGCACGCGTTTGCCCCTCTTCATGCCCTTCGCGAAGCCGCTCAGGTGGGCATAGCCGGTGCTGTAGGTACCGTTGTGCCGGATACGGATGTATTTGCCGTAGTTGCCATAGCGGCCGATCATGGAAATCTTGCCGTCGCCTCCGGCGTAAATTGGCGTGCCCGTGGGCGCCGCGAAATCGACCCCCAGGTGCTTCTTGTTGTAGCCAAGGATCGGGTGTCTGCGCATGCCGTAGGCCGACGAGAGCCGGGCGCCGTTGATCGGCGTGCGCATCAGGGCCTTGCGCACGCTGGCGCCTTGAGCGTCGATGTAGTCCGCTGGCCCTTCCCCCGGTTCGTAGCGGAAGAGCTCGACCTCACGCTCGCCCACTTCCAGGTTCGCGTAGAGGATGGGACCGTTCTCCACGAACTCGCCCGCCCTGTTGAAGACTGCTTCGTAGAGGACCTCAAACCGGTCGCCTGGTTGGATATCCCACTGGAAGTCCACGTCGAAGCTGAAGATGTGCACCATCTCCATGAGCACTTGGTTCGGCATTCCTGCGGCGAGAGCGGAGACATAGAGACTGGAATCGATCGTTCCGACTGTCCGCTGCAGGACGCGGTCGAGCGGCCTGTCAACCACGCTGGGCAGGAAGATGCCGTCATTGCTGCGGGTCACCACGACGTCACGATCCGCCGCCACGTCGAGAGCAAGCGAGGCCAGCCGAGGAGCGCCGCTCGACCCGTTCTCCGGATCGAACGCCAGGGAGAGCGTCTGGCCGATCCGTAACTTGCGTGGATTGTGTACCTTGCGGAAGGCCACGATCGCGGCTTCCGCCTCCTCGCGCGTGCCGCCGGCCCGTGTCAGTGCTTTCGACAGCGTGTCGCCACGGCCAATGACCACCGCCTTGCGCACCAGGCCGTCGTCTCCGTCGAGCGGGGCGGCGGCGAGATCGCTGAAAGCACCGTTGATGGTGCCCTTGATGACGGGAAGGACAATCCCGTTGACGGCACCACTTTGGGGATCCGCCGCGCCTTGCGGCTCAAGGCTGGAGGAGACGGTGGCGATCGGCGCAGCGGCGGCGACGAAGGCGCCGGTCATCACCTGGCCGCGATGGGTCACCCTTGCCCGCTCGCGCTGCGGCTTGTCCTTGGGCGGCGTGGCGACTGTGGCAGTGCGCGTGAGCGGGGCGGCCATGAGCCCGAGCCGATCGACCTCTGCCGCGTCGAAGTAACCGCTCGCGACACGGCTCACCTTGACATAGCGGTCGTCGCCAACCCGCAATGCAACGGCCTTAAGGGTATCGGCGCCGGTCTCGTCGACGCCGGTGACCAGGGTGATTTCCTGCCCGATGCTGAGCCGCCTGAGGTTGAACAGCTTGCGGGCCGCCTGAATGGCGCGGTCGGCCTCCACACGGTCGATCCCGTGCCGCCGCAGAATCGCCATGAGCGTATCGCCCGAGCGCACCGTGATGCGTGTTGCGGACGGCGGCAGGGTATCGTCTGGCGCGGCAGGCGCTGCAATCGGCGTCGTCCGGTCTACCTCGGCGGCGGCGGCCACCGCGCGCGGTTGGGCAGGCGTCGGCGGCTCCGTCGTGATGCGGCTGGAGAAACGTCCTTTCTCCTCGCGCTCCACCACGATGTGCCGGCCTTTCGGGAGCTCGATGTCAAGCAAAGCGACGCGTGGCTCGAAGCCTTCCACCGGTATCTTGGCTACACGCACGGTAACGCCAGCAGGAAGGCGCCGCGGGTTGAACACGCGGCGCAGGCTCCGCACGATGGCATCCGCCTCGGGTCTGCGCACATCCGCGTCGAGGAGCAAATCCATCAACGTGCTGCCCGACCGCAAGGTGCGGTTCAGCTCAATGAGCTCGGGCTCGACAGGGTGCTGGGGACCATCGTAACGCGCGGTGTCGGCGCTGATCTGATCGGCGTCCGCAGGAGCGGTGTCGACAGTCTTGGGCGCCGGCTTTCGCGGCGGCGCTATGGCGACGTCAGCCAGCTCCAGCTGCACCGCAGCCTCGTCCGCCGCAGACACTGGAGCGAGCGTTAGCCCTGCGGTGCGGAGCGCGTCGGCGGTGGTGCGGCGTGCGGCGAAACCACCGCCATCGCTGCGGACGACCGCCACTGCCATGTCGTCGTCGATGTGGAGCGCGACGCCGCGCAGCAGGGGTGCGCCATTCTCGTCGCGCCCAGCCACGACTGTGAGGGTGTGGCCTGGCATCAGATTGCGTGGGTCGAAGGCTGCACGCAATGCGCTCACGACGGCGTCCACGGTCACGGCGTCGACGCCGTGGCGTTGCAGAATGCCCGCGATCGTCTGATTGCGCCGCACGGTCACGGTGCGGCCGTCGCGCTCGAACGCCACTTCGGACAGAGGGACGGGCTGAGTGAGGGGAACGGTGGTGCGGCGCGCCCTGTACCCGTCTTTCTCGGTGCGGGTAGCTTCGACGTATCGACCGGGCCGCGTCTCGACGCTGACCGCAACCGGAATGCGCCGACGCTCGCCCTCCGCCTTGAACAGAAGCCGCACCTCGCGGCCGACCGACATGCGCCGCAGGTTGGTTTGCTTCTGAAGTGCCTTGCTGATCCGGTCGACGTCGACGGCGCGTACGCCGGCCCTGGTAAGCAAGACGGACAGGCTGTCGCCGCGTCCGAGCCTGAGGGTCTCCAGCTCGGTCTCGACCTCTGCCGCAGCGATTGCCGTCTGCATTGGCGCGGGCAAGACCATGGCAACCGCCGCGATCAATGCGAGCGCTGCAAGTCGGCCCATCCAACGGCGAGACTGGCGATCCATACTCCGAATCAATCGGTGAACCACGCGCGTACCCGTCGATTCATTGGTCGGAATCGGCAAACGACTACTGACCCTGATGGCGCAAGGGCGTCATGTCAATCGTTGCGTGAGCGACATGACCCGAAAAATACCTTGCAATTCGGCACGGTATGCCCTGTCGGCACACACCCTAGGTCCAGGCGGCCTAGCGCCGACTGTGCGCTCCCGAGCGGCGGTTTTCACATGCCGCCGCCGTCTGCAGCCGTGCGATCTCGTCCTTAACCTTGAGCTTTCGACGTTTCAAATGGGTCAGAGACAACCCATCGGGCGCCGGCCGTCCGGCTTCTTCCTGGATAGCCCGCTCGAGTCCGGCGTGTCTTGCAGCGAGCGTGGCAAGATAGTCGTCGACCCCGATCTCAAAGGCCAGCGCGACAGGGTCGATCCGCGAGTACATCAGTTGGTGGAGCTCACTGGGGCAATCTCGACGGAGGTGATCAGCAAGGCATGCCGGGGCGTCTGCGGGTCTGTCGCTAGTATGTCATATCGCATGCGCCGCCGCCACGCCGTATCGCTCATCAAATCGCGTGGAATGGCCGTATGTTATCAATATAGCTATGACTCTTTCGATAGCAGGCATGATGGGCGTCGTCGGCTCGGCGATCGGGCGTCGGTGCCCGGACACAGGAGCCAAGGCTGCCGCGACGCGCTGGGAGCCGACGCGGGAATAGCGGGCGAAAGGCAGGTAGTCGCGGAATGAGGGGTGGCGGTCGAACGGCAGACACAACGCCACGCCGAACGCAGTGAACCTTACCGCGTCTCTCGTAGCCGGCGGTGTGGGCTTCGCGGCGACGGCGGCGTTGACGGGTCTCGTGCGGGTGCTGCTGCGGCGTCATGGCGTCTTGGACCGGCCCAACGAGCGCTCCAGCCATCGGGCCGCAGTGCCGCGTGGCGGCGGCATCGCCGTTGTCGGGGTCCTGCTTGCGGCATGGCTTGTACTCTGGTTCGCGAACGCCTCTGCAGGCAGCGGGACGCTCTTCTGGGTCGCGCTCGCAGGCGGGCTAGGGCTCGCCGCAGTCTCCTGGCTCGACGACCTAAGCGGTAGCGTCCCTATCTTCGTGCGCCTTGGGGTGCAAGTCGTGGCGGTCGGCGCCGGGATTGCCTCGCTCCCCGGTGACGGTCTCGTATTTCAAGGCGCTGTTCCGGCCCTCGTCGATCACGCGCTGGCGGCGGTGGCCTGGCTCTGGTTTGTGAACCTGTTCAACTTCATGGACGGCATCGACGGGCTCAGCGGCGTCGAGGGCGCGAGCCTCGGGCTCGGCACGTTCCTGCTGGCGCTGCTGGGGGCCGCGCCGGCCTGGCTGGGGCCGCTTGGGCTGACGCTCGCCGGTGTCTCTCTCGGCTTTCTGTTCTGGAACTGGCACCCCGCCAGGATCTTTCTCGGCGATGTGGGGAGCGTGCCGCTCGGGTACCTGGCCGGTTGGCTCCTGCTGGCGTTGGCGGCAGCGGGCGCATGGCAGGCAACGCTACTGCTGCCGGCCTACTATCTCGCGGATGCGACGTTCACGTTGGTTCGTCGCCTGCTGCGCGGCCGGCGCGTGTGGCAGGCGCATCGCGAGCATTTCTATCAGCGGGTGGTGGCGGCCGGCTGGAGCCACGGCCGCACTGCCGCACTGATCGCCGGCCATAATCTGCTTCTCGTGGGGCTTGCGGCCGCCTCCCAGCAGGGCTTGGCCGCAGCCGCGGCGTCGCTCGCGGCGGGAGCGATGCTCGTCGCGGCGCTGCTGTGGTATCTTCACGCCGCCGCTCGGGCATCACGCGGCGCATCGGGGCAGAGTTGATCGTCAAACGCGCGTACATGGTGGCGGCCCACGACGTGGCCATGGCAGGCGCGTCATTCGCGCGCGCGCTGCTGCCCCGTTTCAGGCTCGGTAGCGTGTCGCGGGGCAGCGCCGGTGCCGACCGCGACATCGATGTGCGGCTGCTTCGTCCCGAAAACCTGCTCGGTCGCCCGGAGGCCGCGCCCGATCGCGCTGCCATGCGCGCCCTGGTCAACGGCAGGCGGGTCTGCATCACTGGCGCCGGCGGCACCATCGGCGCCGAACTCGCACGGCAAATTGCCCAATACGGGCCTGCACACCTCACCCTGATCGACAACGCCGAGTACAACCTCTACCGGATCAATCTTGAGCTTGAGGAGGCGCAACCGGGGCTCTCGCGCAGCGCCGTGCTCGGCGACGTGCGGGACAGTGACAGCGTGGCTTATACCTTCGCCTCCGCCTGCCCGGAGCTGGTATTCCACGCGGCGGCGCTCAAGCACGTGCACATGGTTGAGGCCAATCCGGACGAGGGGGTGCTTACCAATGCCGTTGGTACGCGCAATGTGGCCGACGCCTGCATTTCGATCGGCGCCCGAGCGATGGTGCTGGTATCGACTGACAAATCGGTCGATCCCATGAGCGTCATGGGCGCGACAAAGCGCATCGCCGAGAGCTACTGCCACGCGCTCGCCCACTCGCAGGCGGCGGGGGACTTGCGGCTGGTGACGGTGCGTTTCGGCAACGTGATCGGCTCCTCCGGCTCGGTCGTGCCGCTCTTCCAGCGTCAGATCGCCACCGGCGGCCCGGTGACCGTCACCGATCCCGATGTTGCGCGCTACTTCATGACGACGCGGGAAGCGGTGCAGCTCCTTCTCCAGGCGTCGGCGCTCGGTGTGGCCGAAGAGGGCGGCGGTATCTTCGTGCTCGATATGGGCGAGCCCATCAAGATCGTCGATCTTGCGCGGCAGATGATCCGTCTCGCCGGGCTAACCCCCGATAAAGATATCGAAATCGTTTACACCGGACTGCGTCCAGGTGAAAAGAAGGGCGAGAGCCTGTTCCATCGGGCCGAGCCCATGGTCGTCACCGAGACGCCCGGTATTCTCAGGGCGCGGCCGCGTCCCACCGACATCGCCCTCATGCGGCGCCGGCTCGACCAGCTTGCGGCCGCGGCGCGCGACCGACGCACGCGCGACACGCTGGCGCTGGTGGCGGCGATGGTGCCCGAGTACGAGCCGAGCGACGGTGCTCTCTCGGCGACGCCTGCTGAATCCGGGCTCGCCCTTTAGCCGGCCGCAGCGCTCCAGCAGGAGTCACTCGATGCCCGACAGCCCAGGCCGGCCCATTGCCCGTGCGCTCATATCGGTTTCGGACAAGACAGGCCTGGAGCCGTTCGCCGCCGCGCTCGCGCGATTGAGCGTCGCCATCCTGTCCACCGGCGGCACCGCACGGGCCCTGCGCGACGCCGGCATCGCCGTCATCGACGTGTCGGATCACACCGGCTTTCCCGAGATCATGGACGGCCGGGTCAAGACACTGCACCCGGCGATCCACGGCGGAATCCTCGCTCGCAGGGAAGACGCTGGCCATCGCGCGGCGCTGGAGGCACATGGAATCGCCGGCATCGACCTGGTCGTGGTCAACCTCTACCCCTTCGAGGAAGCGGTGCGGCAGGGCGCCGCGCTCGACCAGTGCATCGAAACCATCGATATCGGCGGCCCGGCGATGATCCGGGCAGCGGCCAAGAACCATGAGGACGTGACGGTGGTGGTCCAGCCCTCGGACTACGTGGCGGTCATGGAGGAGATGGAGACGATGGGCGGCGCCACCAGCCTCGGCTTGCGCCGACGCCTGGCTGCGACGGCGTTCGCGCGCACGGCCGCCTACGACGCTGCCATCGCCCGCCGGCTCGCGGCGGAGACGGAGGACGACCTGCTGCCTCCCCGCTTCGTGTTGGGTGGTTCGCGGAGCAGGCTTCTGCGCTACGGCGAGAACCCCCACCAGGCCGCTGCTCTTTACGTCGACCCCACGGCCCCGCCGGGCGTCGCCCAGGCCGCGCTGATCCAGGGCAAGGAGCCGAGCTACAACAACCTGGCCGATGCCGACGCGGCGTATGGGCTGGTGCGCGAATTCGGCCCGCCCGCCATCGCCATCATCAAGCACGGCAACCCCTGCGGCGTTGCCGTCTGCGGCACCCTCGCCGAGGCATACGAGAAGGCGCGGGCGTGCGATCCGGTGAGCGCTTTCGGCGGCGTGGTGGCAGCTAATCGGCCGCTCGACGACGCGACCGCACGCGCTATCGCCGGTCTCTTCACCGAGGTCGTGGTGGCGCCAGACGCGGACGACGAAGCGCGCGCCGCTCTCGCGGCGAAGAGCGGCCTGCGCCTCCTGCTCACCGGCCCCGGCCCTGGCGATCGCAGCGAGCGCGTCATGGTCCGCACCCTCGACGACGGTTTCCTGGTGCAGACGCAGGATACCGCGCGGGTGACGGCCCAGATACTCAAGACCGTGACCAGGCGCGCACCCACTGAACAGGAGCGCGCGGACCTGCTGTTCGCGTTCACGGTGGCCAAGCACGTGAAGTCCAACGCTATCGTCTACGCCAAGGATGGCGCCACGGTCGGCATCGGCGCAGGCCAGATGAGCCGCGTCGACTCCTCCCGGATCGCGGCGCAGAAGGCGGCGGACGCGTCTGCCGCCGCCGGCGAGGCCCGCTCCAGGGCGGAAGGCTGCGTGGTGGCATCCGACGCGTTCTTTCCCTTTGCGGACGGGCTCTTGGCGGCCGCTGCGGCCGGCGCCACTGCCGTAATCCAGCCCGGTGGCTCAAAGCGCGACGCAGAGGTCATCGCCGCGGCTGACGAGCAAGGCCTTGCCATGGTCTTCACCGGCCTCCGCCACTTCCGCCACTAGGGAAGCGCGCCGATGATCGTCGTCTTCGGCTCGCTCAACGCCGACCTCGTATTCGCCGTCGGCGCCCTGCCGCGCCCAGGCGAAACGGTGCTCTGCCCGGGCCACCAAGCCGCGGCGGGCGGCAAGGGGCTGAACCAGGCGGTCGCCGCGGCGCGGGCCGCGACGGATCCGACGACCTCCGTGCAGATGGTCGGCCGCGTCGGCCCAGATGGCTTTGCCTCGCTCGCACTCGCGGCCCTGGAGGACGCGGGAGTCGGCACCGAGGCGATCACCGAGAGCGCGCTGCCGACCGGCTGCGCCGCGGTGATCGTGGACCGCGTGGGCGAAAATCAGATCACCGTGGCAAGCGGCGCCAACACGGACCTGCCGCCGGAGGCGCTGCCGGACGACTGGCTCGGACCGGAGACGGTGCTCGTGCTGCAGATGGAGGTCCCGCTGGAGTCGAACTGGGCGGTCGCCCGGCGGGCCAAGGCACGGGGCGCCCAGGTCGTGCTCAATCTGGCCCCGGCCAACACCGTACCGGCCGAGCTGATTCCGTCGTTCGATCTTGTGGTGTTCAACGAAATCGAGGCCGAGATGCTCGCCCGTGCGCGGGCGCTTGATGACGCCGCTGGCGAGGACGCGGCCCGCGCCATTACCGCGCGCTATGGCGTGACGACGGTGGTGAGCCTCGGCAGCGCCGGCGCCGCCGCCTTCACGCCTGACGAGGCCTGGCGCTGCGGTGCGCTCGCGATCGAACCCGTAGACACGGTGGGGGCGGGCGATGCCTTCGTCGCCGGCCTCGCCCTTGGGCTCGAGACGGGGGCGGCACTGCCCGCGATGTTGCACCGGGCGAGCGCCATCGGCGGCCTCGCCTGCTTGCGTGAGGGCGCAGCGCCTGCGATGCCGTCCGCAGCCGAGATCGAGGCGCGGCTCGGCGACCTTCCGCCAGCGCAACCTATCCCGTTATGAGGAGGATGCCTCGGCGGCGCGGTCCGGAAACAGGGTCTGCAGGCCCTTCTGGGAGGCTTCGCACACGCCGCGATCGGTGATGAGCGCGGTCACGAGCCGGGCGGGTGTCACGTCGAAGGCATAGTTGGCTGCCCGGCTACCGGCGGGCGTGAGCGCCACCTTCGTCTCCTGACCCGCTTCGTCGCGCCCTGTGATCGTCAGCACCTCGTCTTCGTCCCGCTGCTCGATGGGGGTCTCCGCACCGTCCTCCAAGGACCAGTCGATGGTCGGATGGGGCAGCGCGACGTAGAAGGGGACGTCGTTGTCGCTAGCAGCCAAGGCCTTCAGATAGGTGCCGATCTTGTTGCAGACGTCGCCGCGGGCCGTCGTGCGGTCCGTGCCGGTGATACAGAGATCGACCAAACCGGTCTGCATCAGGTGACCACCGGCGTTGTCCACGATCACCGTGTGCGGCACACCGTGGCTGGCAAGCTCCCACGCGGTGAGCGCGGAGCCCTGGTTGCGTGGTCGGGTCTCGTCGACCCAGACATGGACCGCGATCCCCTTGTCGTGGGCCATGTAGAGCGGTGCCAGCGCCGTGCCCCAGTCTACGGTCGCGAGCCAGCCGGCGTTGCAGTGGGTGAGCACGTTGAGCGTGCCGTCCTTGCCCTCGGCGGCCTGCTCCAACAGGGCGAGACCGTACTCCCCGATCGCCCGATTGATGGCGACGTCTTCGTCGCAGATCTCCGCCGCCCGCCGGTAGACAGCGGCAGGGCGGTCTGCGGCAGGCAAGGGCCGCAGCCGACGGCCGAGATCCTCCAGCGCCCAGCGCAGGTTGGCCGCCGTCGGCCGCGTGCCGGCCAGAAGCGTGATGGCGTTCTCCAGGTTTGAATCGCTCGGGTCCTCGGCGAGCGCGAGGGCCATGCCGTAGGCCGCCGTCGCGCCGATAAGCGGCGCGCCGCGCACCACCATCGTGCTGATGGCGTGTGCGGCCTCCTCGACCGAGCGAAGCCGGCGCGTTCCGAAGTTGTGAGGAAGCCGCGTCTGGTCGATGACGACGACCGTGCGGCCGTCCTCGTCCAGCCAAATGCTACGATAGGGCTGGCCGTCGATCTTCATGAGCCACTGCCCGCCTTCGTCATCATATCGTAGCGCACCCGGTCATGGGCCTCCACCGGGTCCACACCCTGACGCACCGCCTCGATGATGCCCTCCTCGATATTCTTGAAGAGCGTGGCGTGCTCCAGCACCTCGGCCGCCCGCGCCAGGGGCACGATGCAGACTCCGTTCTCGTCGGCGACGATGATGTCGCCGGGGTCGACCGGGACGCCGCCGAGGCGCACGGGAATGCCGTAGCCCGCGCAGGCGCAGCGGTTGCGGATCGACTGCTGTATGAAGCCCCGCCCGTAGACCGGCAGGTTCAGTTCCTTGTACTCGTCGATGTCGCGGGTGACGCCGTCGATCACCGTGCCAACGAGGCCGAAGTGCCGGGTGGTGAAACCCGCGACGCCGCCGTAGCTGTTCACGTCCATCCGCCCGCCCTGGTCGATCACGAGAACGTCGCCGGGATTGCCCAGCTTCACCGCCTCCAAGGTGCCGAGCACCGGCGATTCATCGGCCTGGCCCACCGGCACCAGCTTCAGCGTCGCGGCAGGGCCTACGATCTTGCCGCAGCTATCCCAGAGCGGGCCGATGCCGTGCGGCGCGCCCGCGATCCCGGCCCGGTCGAGACCATCCGAGACGTTGGCGGTGGAGAGCCGGCGGAATCCCTCGATGAGGCCCTTGAGGTCGGCGTCGGTCATGGTCGCTCCCGCTACGATTGCTGCGGCGTGTCGAAGCCCGTCTCCTTGGCCCGGACCAGCGCCGAGACGAGCGTGTTGTAGGGTGCTTCCAGGCCGAGCGCCAGAGCCTCCGGCGGGATCGCGCCGTTGATCGCGTCGATCTCCGAACGTCGGCCGGCCATGTGGTCCAGCAGCATGGAGGGGCGGGCGCCGGGAATCTTGGCGCCGAAGTCGTGCACGTAGGCGACGGGATCGTCGAAATCGAGGCGGATGCCCTGGGCGCGGGCGACCCGATAGGCCTCCGCCGCGCAACCGGAGGCGATGGGCCAGGCGTCGGCATCCGCCATGATCTCGCCCACGGTGAGCCCCGTGAGTGTTGCCGTGCCGCTGTAGCAGACGTTGCAGATGAGCTTCTCCCAGACGAGCTGGTCGATATCATCGAAACACTTGACCCTGAAGCCAGACTCCCGCCAGAGCGCCGCGATGCGCTCCAGCCGGGGCGTCACCGCGCCGTGCGCTTCGCCGAGCCGCACCAGCTCCATGCCGTTGTGGTGAGCGTGGCCGGGCGCCACGATCGAGGCGCCGAAGCCCCCGACCACGCCGACGATCACGCGCTGCTCGCCCAGGATGCGCGCGACCTTCGCGGCGCTGCCGAGGCCGTTCTGGATCGACAGCACCGGGGTCTCGGGGCCGAGCAGGGCGCGGGCGCCGTTCGCGGCGGCCTCCACCTGCGGCGCCTTGGTCGCGACGATGACGAGATCGCAAGGGCCGACGGTCGTGGGGTCGCTGGTCGCACCCAGTGCCACCGTGCGATCGCCGCTCGCGCCCTCGAGCCGGAGCCCCTTGGCGGCGATGGCGTCGACATGCGCCTGCCAGGTGTCGATCGCCCAGACCTCGTTGCCAGCATCCGCCATGAGCGCCGCGTAGACGCAGCCCATGGCCCCGGCTCCGACGATTCCGATCTTCATGGCTCGATGCTCCGTTGGTTTCAGTTGCTGGCAGGAGCGCCGGAGGCCGGGCCGATGCGCGCGCCGTGCTCTTCGCAGGACGCTTCGGACAGTGCGACGAAGGGCTCGGTCACGTCGTCCGGCGCGGGCAGCTTGGCCGGGTCCTCGCCGGGATAGGCGCGGCGGCGGAGTTCTGTCGCCACCGGGCCGGGATCGAGCAGGTTGACCCGAAGCGCGCTCCGCCAGGTTTCCGCCGCGTAGCAGCGCACCAGCGCCTCCAATCCGGCCTTGCTCGCCGCATAGGGACCCCAGAAGGCGGGCGCGGTCTCAGCCGCGGCGGCGGAGACGAAGATCGCCCGGCCCGCAGGCGAGGCGCGCAGCAGGGGATCGAGACTGCGGATCAGGCGCCAGTTGGCACCCAGGTTGAGCCCGAGCGTCTGCTCCCAGTCATCAGGGGCGTAGTGCCCCACCGGGCTTAGCTGCCCCAATGTGCCGGCGTTGGCGACGAGGATGTCGAGGCGGCCGAAACGCTCGGCCAGAGCGCCGCCCAGCCGGTCGATCTGCTCACCGTCGTGCAGGTCCATCGGCACCAGCGTCGCGGGCTCGCCTGCCGCGCGCTGCACGGCGTCATCCACCTCCTCCAACCCGCCCGTGGTGCGAGCCACGAGGATGAGCCGCGCGCCTTCGACGGCGAAGCGGCGGGCGACGGCCGCGCCGATGCCGCGAGAGGCACCGGTCACGAGCGCGATCCGGCCTTCGAGACGCGGTGGCGCCACGATGCCGGCTAGCCCGATTCCGCGAGCAGGGAGAGCTGCGCCGGTGGCTCTCCAACCTGTTGATCCGAAAGCGGGATCGGGTAGTCGCCGGAGAAGCAAGCGTCGCAATAGCGCGGACGCGCCGGATCGCGGCCCGGCTCGCCCATGGCCCGGTAGAGGCCGTCGATCGAGAGGAAGGCGAGGCTGTCGACGCCAATCGAGTGCGCCATGGCGTCCACGTCGCGACGCGCGGCCAGGAGCTTCTCGCGCGCCGGCGTATCCACGCCGTAGAAGCAGGAATGAGCGGTCGGCGGGCTCGCGATCCGCATGTGGACTGCCGCCGCACCCGCCGAGCGCACCATCTCCACGATCTTGGTCGACGTGGTGCCGCGTACGATGCTGTCGTCGACCAGCACCACCCGCCGGCCTTCGATGAGGCGGCGGTTGGCGTTGTGCTTGAGCTTGACGCCGAGGTGCCTGATCCGGTCGGTGGGCTCGATGAAGGTGCGCCCGACGTAGTGGTTGCGAATGATGCCGAGCTCGAAGGGGAGGCCAGCCTCGGCGGCATAGCCGATCGCGGCCGGCACGCCGGAGTCGGGCACCGGCACCGCCACATCGGCCGGCGCCGGCGCCTCTCGGGCGAGCTCGGCGCCAATGCGTTGCCTCGCCTCGTAGACCCCGATCCCTTCGGAGACGCTGTCGGGCCGCGCGAAGTAGATGTACTCGAAGATGCAGAAGCGCTGCCCGGTGGAGCGGAACGGCTTGATGCTCTCCACGCCCGCGTCAGAGACGATGACCAGCTCTCCGGGCTCGATATCGCGCACGAACTGGGCGCCGATGATGTCGAACGCCACCGTTTCCGACGCCAGAATCATCGCGCCGTCGAGCTGGCCCAGCACCAGCGGGCGCACGCCGTAGGGGTCGCGGACGCCGATCATGGCGTCCTTGGTGAGCGCCACCAGCGAATAGGCGCCGTGCACGCGTCCCAGGGCCTCGATCATGCGCTCGACCACGCGCGCGCGACGGCTGATGGCGATCAGGTGGACGATCACCTCGGTGTCGGAGGTGGACTGGAAGATGCAGCCGCGCGAGACGAGATCGCCGCGGAGCGAAAGCGCGTTGGTGAGATTGCCGTTGTGCGCGATGCTGAGCCCGCCGAAGGCGAGGTCGGCGAAAAGCGGCTGGATGTTGCGTACCTCCGGCGCGCCCTGGGTGGAGTACCGGTTGTGGCCGATGGCGGCATGGCCCTCCAGCGCGTCGATCACCTCGCCCGAGGAGAAGATGTCGCCGACCCGGCCAAGCGCCCGGTGCGAGTGGAAGAGCGTGCCGTCGGTGCTGACGATTCCGGCCGATTCCTGCCCCCGGTGCTGCAGCGCGTGCAGGCCGAGTGCCGCGTGGGCCGCGGCGTCGGGGTGGCCGAAGATGCCGAAGACCCCGCATTCCTCGCGCAGCTTGTCGTCGTCGGGCGCGACACCCACGGCCGCGGCGCCCGTCCAGGCTGCCGCCATCACTCGACGCTTTCGCTCAGGCCGTCGAGCTGGTTCCGCTCGCGGTCGCTGTAGCCGGTCTCGCCGTCCTCTTCGCGTCGCTCGGCAGGCACGGGCTCGGTCAGCTCCTTCACGCTTCGCTCCCGGCCATCCTCGAAAGTCTCCTCGATGTGCCGGGTGCCTTCCTCGGCGACCTCCTCGGGGACCACCTCGCGCAGCGCAGCCACGCCCTGCTTGATATACGGCAAGGTCCTGGCCTCGTCGACCCAGGGCGGCCAGTCGCTTTGCGGCACCACCGAGCCGAACAGCATGTAGGCGATGCAGACCAGCGCCGCGCCGCGCAGGATGCCGAAGATGAACCCGAGAGTGCGGTCCAGCGCCCCGCCGCGGCTGCGCTGGATGCGGCCGGAGATGATCTGGTTGATGATGGTGAGGATCACCAGCACGACGACGAAGACCGCAACGCCGGCGACCACGTCGGCGATCAGCATGGAGTCCGGGATCAGGTCGCGGGCGATTGGCCGTGTATGGGGAAAGGCGAAGAAGGTCGCGACGCCCGCGCCGACCCAGGCCCCGATACCGAGAATCTCCCGCGCTGCGCCCCGGCCGAAGGCGAGCAGCGCCGAGAGGACGATGATCAGCGCCACCAGGATGTCGATCAGATTGACCGGCAGGTCTTCCATTCTGCCTCGATCGTCAGCGCGCGGGCCCCGCCTCCAGTGGGAGGAGCGCCACCAGGTCGCGCACATGGGTGAGCCGCCGCACCGCGATCCCCTGGCCCTCTCCCTCGCCTCCCTTCGCGCGGTCCGGCACCGGTGCAAGCGCATGGGTGAAGCCGAGCTTCGCGGCCTCCTTGAGCCTGGCCTCGCCCTGGCTCACCGGGCGAATCTCGCCGCCGAGCCCGACCTCGCCGAAGATGACGGCGCCGTGGTCGAGAGCCCGGCCCGCTGCGGACGAGGCAAGCGCGGCCGCAACCGCGAGGTCGGCCGCGGGCTCGGTGATGCGCAAGCCGCCGGCGACGTTGAGATAGACGTCGCAGACGCTGAGCCGAAGCCCCGCACGGGCCTCCAGAACAGCGAGCACCATGGCGAGCCGGCCGGCGTCCCAGCCCACCACGGTGCGACGGGGCGAGCCCGCCGGCCCCGGCGCCACCAAGGCCTGAATTTCCACCAGAACGGGCCGCGAGCCCTCGACCCCGGCGAACACTGCGGCACCGGGTACCGGGCCCCGTTCGGGATCGACGAACAGGCTGGAGGGGTTGGGAATTTCCACGAGGCCGCGGTCGGTCATCTCGAAGACGCCGATCTCGTCGGTCGGCCCGAAGCGGTTCTTGATGGCGCGCACGATGCGGAACTGGTGACCGCGCTCGCCCTCGAAATAGAGCACGCAGTCGACCATGTGCTCGAGCACGCGGGGACCCGCGATCTGCCCCTCCTTGGTGACGTGACCGACCAGCACGAGCACCGTGCCGGTGCGCTTGGCGAGCCGGATCAGCTCCTGGGCGGAGCCCCGCACCTGGGCCACCGTCCCCGGTGCCGAATCCAGGTTGTCGAGGTACATGGTCTGGATCGAATCGATCACCACCATGTCGGGCGGCGACCCCTCCTCCAGGCTTGTCACGATGTCGCGCACGTCGATGGCCGCCGCCAGCCCGATCGGCGCGCCCGCGAGGCGGAGCCGAGCCGCGCGCATGCGGATCTGCTCCAGGCCCTCTTCGCCCGAGATGTAGGCGGCGGGACTGCCCCCGCCGGTCAGTGCGGCCACGACTTGCAGGAGCAAGGTGGACTTGCCGATACCCGGATCGCCGGCGAGCAGGACGGCTGAGCCCGGCACGAAGCCGCCGCCCACGACCCGGTCGATCTCGCCGATCCCGCAGGGTCGTCGGGTTAGCACGCCGCCCGGTCCGTCGAGGGGCTGAAAATCGATCACGCGGCCCTTGCCGCTGCCGAGGCCGCGCGGCGGTGCCTCGCGCGGCACCTCCTCCGAGAGGCTGTTCCACGCGCCGCAGGCGTCGCAACGGCCGGTCCAGCGCGGCCGCGAGGCACCGCAGTCGCTGCAGACGAAGCGCTTCTCTGCCTTCGCCACCGGTTCTCTCAGCGGGACCGCTGTGCGGGCGCCGCGCGCCGTTCAGCCGGCCGCGGCATGGGCGACCGCGAGCTGAATCGGGCCCTCTGCCCGGCCGTTGACGAATTGCTCCACATGCGCATTCCCGCTGCTGTCGATCTCGGCGGCGGATCCCTGCCAAACGATCGCACCGTCGTGGATCATGGCGATTCGGTCGGCGATCTTGCGTGCGCTCCTCATGTCGTGGGTGATGGTGAGCGCGGTTGCGCCGAGCTCGTGCGTGCAGGTGACGATCAGGTCGTTGATGACATCGGCCATGATCGGGTCGAGTCCGGTCGTGGGCTCGTCGAAAAGAATGATCTCGGGCTTGGTGGCGATGGCGCGGGCGAGCCCGACCCGCTTGCGCATGCCGCCGGAGAGCGCGGCGGGGTAGAGATCGGCCGAGTCCGCGTCGAGGCCCACTTGGGCCATTGTCTCTATGGCGAGCCCGCGCGCCTGCCTGCGAGGCATGCCCCGCGCCTGGATCAGACCGAAGGCGACGTTCTCCCACACCGAGAGGCTGTCGAAGAGCGCTGCGTTCTGAAACAACATGCCGATCTTGCGCATGGCGGCCTCGCGCGCGGTTCGGCTGCGGGAAAGCTCCTCGCCGTTGATGGTCACGCTTCCCGCATCCGGGCGCAGCAGGCCCAGCAGGCACTTGAGCATGACCGATTTGCCGACGCCCGAGCAGCCGATCACCACCACCGATTCCCCGGCACCGATCTCGAGGTCGAGGCCGTCGAGCACGACCGTGCCGCCGAACGCCTTGCAGAGGCCGCGCAGGGCGATCTTGGGCTCGTTCGTGCCGTGCCCGTTGTGAGCGCTTGCCTGCGTGCTCATTGGGCGAAGAACGCTTCGGTGATGATGTAGTTGAAGATCAACACCAGGATCGCGCCGGTGACCACGGCGTTGGTGGTGGCCTTGCCCACACCCTGGGCGCCGCCCTTGGAGTGGAAGCCGTGGTAGCAGCCCATCAGCGCGATCAGGTATCCGAAGACGGCGGCTTTGACGAGGCCGGAGGCCACGTCCATGACCTCCAGGTATTCGAGGGTGTTATTGATATAGGCGTCCGGATTGAAGCCGAGCTTGAAGACGCTCACCAGATAGCCGCCGCCGACGCCGATGATGTCGGTGACGAGGACCAGAAACGGCAACATCAGCAGGCCGGCAAGAAGGCGCGGCACGATCAGATACTTGTGCGGATTGGTCGAGAGCGTGGTGAGCGCGTCGATCTGCTCAGTGACCCGCATGGTGCCGATTTCCGCCGCCATCGCGGCGCCGACCCGGCCGGCGACCATGAGGCCCGCCAGCACCGGCCCGAGCTCGCGGGTGATCGAGAGCACCACGACGGTCGGGATCGTGCTCTCGGCGGAGAAGCGGGAGAACCCGGTGTAGCTCTGCAGCGCCAGCACCATGCCGGCGAAGAGGCCGGTGAGCCCCACCACCGGCAGGGAATAGAAGCCGATCTCCACCATCTGGCGCAGAAGCAGGCGCGGGTAGAAGGGCGGTCTCGCGCAGTGCGAGGTTGCTTCGAGCGCGAAGAGGGAGAGGCGCCCGACAGCCTCGAACAGCGCCAGGACGCCATGGCCGATCGCCTGTAGCGGAGGTCTCTTCACGCAGCGTTCCCGTCGATGACGCCTCCGGGCCGACCTGCCCAGGCCGCGACTCGGCGCCAAGCGCGCGGGACTCTAGCCCGGATTTCTCGCCACGGTCACGGCTTGCGTCCCATTCAGGCGTTCGACCCGCGATGCGCAGCCCGAACCGCGCCGCGCGACCCAAGATTAGCGCCTGAAATGCCGCGGATAGACGAAAGGCCAGGTCAACGATCAGCGAGAAAGGCCAGAATCTCCCGCGCCGTCTCCTCCGGCGCCTCCTCGGGCAGGAAGTGACCGCAGTCGAGAGCGCGACCCTGCACGTCATCCGCCCGCTCGCGCCAGCTCTCCAGCATACTGAGCCCCTTGCCGGTCTGCCAGCCGGGGCGCTTGGGCATGGTGCCGGCCCAGAGCACCAGCATCGGGCAGGCGATCTTGCGGCCCCGGTCCGCTTCGTCATGCAATAGGTCCAGCGCGATGGCGCGGTAGTCCATGCACATGCAATGAAGAGTCTCGGGGTCGCTGAAGCAGCGTAGGTACTCGGCCTAATACTACAGTTGCGTTTTGTGGCGATGTTTGTAATGGGCTCGTGCGGCACGGGCTTGGTGTCTTCGTCGCCAGAGAGACCACTGCATGACGAACGCGGCACAGATCGGCGGCCTGAGAAGGAGCTTGGCGA
The DNA here is from genome assembly GCA_965220745.1 of Alphaproteobacteria bacterium. Taxonomy (GTDB): domain Bacteria; phylum Pseudomonadota; class Alphaproteobacteria; order UBA828; family UBA828; genus WTGU01. Next base: position 269,093 of record CBDCQT010000011.1, read on the forward strand.
GCAGATGGCGGACCTCCGGCACTGTCGGCACGAGAGCGTTCATGGCGGCGAGACGGCTGTTGCCATGACTGGACTCGATTTGTTCCGTTTGCGGCATGCCATGCGGCGCATGTCGGCAGTCACCTTGGCAAGGAAGGCGGCGGCGGCCATGACGAGGCTCATGTGGCGGTGCCAGCCGTGCCAGGAGCGGGCCTCGCAGTGATCGAGGCCGAGGTCGTCCTTGGCCCGCTGAAAGCATTCCTCGATGGTCCAGCGCAGACCGGCGGCGCCTGCCAGCTCGGCAAGGCTCGTGGCGACGGGACAGAAGACAAGATAGTAGGCCCGCTTCTCCGGGTCTTTCCGGGAGCGGCGGATCAGGAGCCAGCGTTGCCAGCCCGAGGGGCAGTCCCAGGGCAGAGCGAACCGCGCCCAGTGGTAGAGCCGCAGACCCTTGCTGCCCTCGCCGGCGGCATGGGCCGACCAGGCGTCGTGGTCAAGACCGTCGGCGATCTGAGCAGGGGTCGTTTCAATCAAGCCCGCGGCGTCGATGAAGCGCAGATGATGGTTGCTGCGTATCGCCAGCACGTAGGCCTGTCCTCGCTCCTCCAGCATGGAGCGCAGGCCGAAGTCCGACCCGTAGACCGCATCGGCCAGGACCCACGCACAGGGAACGCCCGCATCCAGGGCGCGCGCCACCATCTCCCGTGCCAGCGCGGGCTTGGTGGCGAAGGTCAGGTCGGCCGGGACGCCCGTCTTCGCCCGCCGGGCCTCATCCGAGGCCCAATCCTTCGGCAAGTACAGGCGCCGGTCGATCAGGGCCTGGCCGAAACGGCCGGCATAGGCGAGAAAGACACCGACCTGGCTGTTCTCGATGCGGCCTGCAGTCCCCGTGTACTGGCGTGCGACCCCGACCGAGTGACGCCCCTTCTTCAGAAAGCCTGTCTCGTCCACCACCAGGACGCCGTCCTCGCAACCGAGCGCTTCCACGACATAGGCACGCACCTCGTCGCGCAGCGCGTCAGCATCCCAGCGGTTTCGGCCCAGGAGGCCCTGGATCCGCCAGGGACGTTCAAAGCCCGCGTGCTCCGACAGCATCCATCCGGTCTTGCGCGCAATCCCCGACAGGAGGCCATCCAGAAACGCGCTTCCCGTCTCGCGAAGCTCGCGCCGGCCGAAGACCGGGCCAAGACGCGCCTTCAGCGACGACAGCTCACCCTCCCACTCCACGAGGGAACCGGACCAGGCCGCGATACTCATCATTCCCCCTCTTCCCGTCCATCACGCAGCGAGGACATCACATCATCGACTAATATGCAACTGTAGTAGTAGGCCTCGGGCGCGATGGCGCCGTCAACCGCGGTCCACTGCTCAAGCAGGAAGTCGAGGAAGAGCTTCGCGCTATTGCCGATGAGCGTTTCGGGAAACGGCGCGGGCTGACGCATCAGGTGCCAGTGGAACCATGAGAACGCCAGATCGCGATCCATGTTCTCGAAGGCCGCCTGGGAGGCCACCACGTCGAGCGAGGTGAAGGTGCGCACCTGCGCGGGGTGGTCGAGCGCCATGCGATGGCCGACGCGGGCGCCGCGATCATGCCCCACCACGTGGAAGCGATCAAAGCCCAGAGCTTCCATGACTTCGACCTGATCCCGCGCCGAGGCGCGCTTGCAGTGGTCATCGAGATCGTCGGAGGTGGGCTTGCCGCTGTCGCCGTAGCCGCGCAGGTCGGGCGCCACCACCGTGTGGTGCTCGGCGAATATCGGCGCCACCTTGTGCCACATCAGGTGATTCTGCGGATAACCGTGAAGCAGCAGAAGCGGCGGTCCCTCACCCCCCTTCACGAGATTGATCGTGATGGACGAGGTCTCGACCTGCGTCTTGGTGAAGCCGTCGAACATGCTTGGCTCATTCGTCGCATGACAGCATGCGCCGCTGTCTGCCGCCGCAGCATAGCAGTTATGCCGAGCCGGGGGTTCGACCACGCCGTGGCCGGACACATATCGGAATCAGGAACGGTGTGCGGCGCTTCTGATGTGGGCAGCCGCAGCACCAGTGACACTCCGGAAACAGGAGGTGAGGACATGGACCTCACACCCATCACCCGAGCGGTCCGGAAGTGGCGGGAGCGCAGCCGTGCGCGGCGGGAGCTCCAGCGCCTGACCGATCTCGAGCTTGCCGATATCGGGCTCAGCCGGGGCGACATCGACGCGGTGGTGCGCGGCGATATCGTGCGGTCGCGACCGTCCGGCCTCTATGAAGCTCGGTAGCGAGGGAAGCGGGGCCGGCCTACGGGCCGGCCTCACCACCCCGCCTGACTCCGGGCTGATCTGACCAAATACAGGGAGGAATGAGACGGGTCCCTTGAAGCAAGGGCGAATGTCCTGAACTGGGACACGCCGTTGCCGCTGCGCCTGCGCTGTGGCAATGTCGCGCCCGCGCCGCCGTAGCTCAGGGGTAGAGCACTCCCTTGGTAAGGGAGGGGTCGGAAGTTCAATTCTTCCCGGCGGCACCGGTGCTCCCGTCGGACGCGACAAAACTCCCGGCTGCGCTTCCCGCCTGTGTCCCACCTCGCCTATAATCGGCCTTGCAGCGAGACTGCGGGGGAAGTCATGCAGATCGCCATCACGGGCCGGCACGTCAGCGTCAACGAGAGCTTTCGCGACCAGGTGACACGGCGCCTCGAAGCCTCGGCGGGGAAGTTCTTCTCCACCGCCATCGACGCGCAGGCGGTGTTCGCCAAGGTGGCGCAGATGATCGAGACCGACCTTATGATCCATGTCGGCCACGGCATCAGGTTCCAGAGCCACGCGTCGGCGGCCGACATGACGGCGAGCTTCAGCATCGCCGCCGAGCGCCTGGAGAAGCGCATGCGGCGGCACAAGCGCAAGCTGCGCGACCATCACAAGTCCCCGCGCGGCGCGAGGGCCGTGGACGGGGCCGAACCGTCTCCGCAGCCGGCCGACTGAGCGGCGCAGCGGCCGGGCAGCGGCCGCCGGCACCTTAAGACCAAGCGCAGCCGTCTACGGCAACCGACAGAGCGGCTGGGGAATGGAGATCGCGGACCTCTTGCCATTGAGCGGTGTCCTGGACGACGTGAGGGCGGGCAGCAAGAAGCAGGCGCTGCAGGAGCTTTCCGCCGTCGCCGCGGCGCAGACGGAGCAGGAGGAGCGCACCGTCCTGGATACATTGCTCGCGCGCGAGCGCCTGGGCTCGACCGGGGTCGGCGCCGGAGTCGCGATCCCGCATGGCAGACTCGGCAGCCTCACGCAGCTCTCGGCGGTGTTCGCCCGCCTGCGAGAGCCCATCGAGTTCGACGCGGTGGACGGGAAGCCGGTGGACCTCATCTTCCTGCTGCTCGCGCCGGATTCTGCCGGATCGGATCATCTGAAGGCGCTGGCGCTGGTCTCGCGCCTGCTGCGGGACCACCGCGTGTGCGCGCGCCTGCGCGGGGCAGACAGCGCGGAGGCACTCTATGCCGTCCTCACCGGTGCGGCTGGCACGTCGCGGGCGTGAGCGCCCGGCCGATTGACAGCCGCCCCGCCGGGCCGCACGGTCGCGCCATGGTTCTGATTCATGCCAGCTGCGTCGCCCTGGAGGGCAAGGGCGTGCTGCTGCGCGGCGCCCCCGGCGCCGGCAAGTCCGACCTCGCGTTGCGCCTGATCGAAGGCGGGGCCCGGCTCGTGGCGGACGATCAGGTAGCATTGACGAGCACCGGCGAGAGGCTGTTCGTGGCGCCGCCGGCGCGGATCGCAGGACTGCTCGAAGTGCGCGGGATCGGGATCGTCTCGATGGAATTCCTGTCCCAATGCCCGGTCCACCTCGTGGTCGATTTGGTCGAGCCCAACAAGGTCGAGCGCAGCCCGGAGGCAGCGACCATCGACCTCTGCGACCATCGAATCTCGCACGTGACACTCGCCCCATTTGAGGCGTCGACGCCGGCGAAGGTCAGGCTTGCGCTCTCGCGCGCCGCTGCTGCCGGACAGGACGCGCTAGAAACGCGCTCGGCCGGACGATGAGCGCAGATCCCTCTGGCAGTCGTGCTCTCGTGCTGGTGACCGGAATGTCCGGCGCCGGCAAGTCGACCGCGCTCAAAATCCTGGAAGACCTCGGCTACGAGGCGATCGACAACCTGCCCCTCTCGCTGCTCTCGGAGCTGGTCCAGGCGCGGGGCGAGAACGGGCGGCCGGGCCCGCTCGCGCTCGGCATCGATTCGCGGACGAGGGGGTTCGATCCCGGCGACATCGAGCGCTATCTCGAGCCGCTACTTGGCGAGGGCGAGCGTGGCGAGATCGCGCTGCTCTTTCTCGACTGCGAGACCGAGGTGCTGCGCCGGCGCTTCAGCGAGACTCGCCGCCCACACCCGCTGGCGCACGATGATCCTGTCGACGAGGGAATCCGGCGCGAGCGCGCGCTGCTCGGCTGGGTCCGCGACCGGGCAGACCTCACCGTCAACACCAGCCGGCTTTCCGTTCGCGATCTGCGCAGCATCATCGCCGCGCGTTTTGGGCCGGAGGCCGGGCGGGCGCCCGCGATCTTCGTGCTCTCCTTCGCCTACAGCCGCGGTGTGCCGCCGGACGCCGACTTCGTGTTCGATGCCCGCTTCCTCACCAACCCTCACCATGTGCCAGCGCTTCGGCCGCTTACCGGGCGGGAGCCCGAGGTCGCATGCCACGTGCGGGATGACCCGGCTTATGGCCCTTTCTTCGAAGGCATGGTCGCGATGCTCACGCCCTTGCTGCCGGCCTTTGAGCGGGACGGGCGCTCCTACCTCACCATCGCGCTCGGATGCACGGGCGGGCGGCACCGCTCCGTCGCCGTGGCGGAGCACCTGGCCGAGACGCTCGGCGGCGGACGCTGGCAGGTCACGGTGCGCCACCGCGATCTCGACACCGAGCCCGCGGCACCCGCGATGCAAGCCAACGGATGACCCGATGATCGGACTCGTTCTCGTCACCCACGGGCAGCTCGCCGAGGAGTTCGTTGCGGCGACCGAGCACGTCGTCGGGCCGCAATCCCGCACGCGCGCCATTTGCATCGGCCCCGACGACGACATGGAGCAGCGCCGCCAGGACATTCTCGACGCCATCGGCGCGACCGACGAGGGCGACGGGGTGATCGTGCTTACCGACATGTTCGGCGGGACGCCCTCGAACCTCGCCATCTCGGTCATGGAAGGCGCGAATGTCGAGGTCATCGCCGGCGTGAACCTGCCGATGCTGATCAAGCTCGCGAGTGTGCGTTCGGGCAGTGATCTGCGGGGTGCCGTGGCCGCCGCGCAGGAGGCCGGGCGCACCTATATCCATGTCGCGGGGCGGCTGCTCGAGGGTGACAAGACGTGAATAAAGCGGCGACCGAGCCCGGCGAGGGAAGCCACCGTCGCACGTGTCTGATCGCCAACCGGCGCGGGCTGCACGCGCGGGCCGCCGCCAACTTCGTCAGGACCGCCTCGCAGTTCGAGGCCGACGTCGCGGTCTCCTGCAACGGCACACAGGTCTCGGGCCTGTCGATCCTGGGGCTGATGATGCTGGCGGCGGGGCCGGGTACCGAGATCGAGATCGAGACCGCGGGCAGAGATGCAGCGGTGGCGCTGGCGGCGTTGGCAAAGCTCGTGGACGGTGGCTTCGATGAAGACTGAAGCAAGCTCCGCTGTCGCGCGCCCGCAGGCCGTTGAGCTCGCGGAGCGGCCTGAGCGGCACTTCAGCGGCCTCGGGGTCTCCGCCGGCATCGCGGTAGGACCCGCGCATGTGGTCGAGCGCGGCCTCATCGACGTGCCGGAGTACCGCATCGAGGACGAAGCGATCGAGACCGAAATCGCGCGTTTTAGCGACGCCGTCACGCTTTCCGCATCGCAGATCCGCAACCTCCAGGCCCAGGCCGAGACTCTGCCGGAGGAGGTGGCCGGCCAGCTTCGCCACCTGCTCGATGCGCACCTGCTGATGCTGACGGGCTCGCGGCTCGTGCGTGGCGTCGAGGCCCGCATCCGAGACGCCCGCATCAACGCCGAGGCGGCAGTCCAGGTACAGCTCTCGGAAATCGCGCAGGCCTTCGCCGTGATGGAGGACCCCTACCTCGCAGGCAAGATCGACGACGTGCGCGAGGCCAGCGCACGCCTCGTGCGAAACCTGACCCGTGCCGGCTATCAGGCTTTCTCTGGCCTGCCCCCCGGTACCATCGTCATCGCCGAGGAGATCACGCCGGCCGATACCGCGCTCATGGACCCCGCGCGCATCGGCGGCTTCGCCGCAGCGCTTGGCGGCGCCGAAGGGCATACCGCGATCATGGCACGCTCGCTCGGGTTGCCGGCAGTGCTCGGGGTGGCGGACCTCGCCGGCGCCGTACGCTCAGGCGACATCGTGGCTGTGGACGGTGTGCGCGGTGGGCTCGTGGTCAACCCCGACGAGACGACGATCGCGCGGCTCGAGCGCCGGCGCCGCGCGCTTGAGCGGCGCGAGCGCCAGCTCGCCCGGTTACGCGAAGTCGCGGCCGTCTCGTCCGATGGCGCGCGCGTGACCCTGCAATGCAACATCGAGCTGCCAAACGAGCTGCCGCAGGCACAGGAAGCGGGCGCCGAGGGCATCGGGCTCCTGCGCAGCGAGTTCCTCTACATGAACCGCGAGAAGCCGCCGAGCGAGGACGAGCAATACGTCGCGCTCAAGGAGATCGTCGCCGGCATGGAGGGAGCGCCAGTGACCGTGCGCACCCTCGATGTGGGTTCGGACAAGCTCGCCTACTCCCTCGGCGAGCACATCGCGCCGAGCGTCAATCCGGCGCTCGGGCTCCGCGCCATCCGCCTTTCGCTCAAGACGCCGGCATTGCTGGAGGCGCAGATCGCGGCGATCCTCCGCGCCGGTGCCCACGGGCCCGTGCGCATCCTCGTGCCGATGATCACCTCGGTGGAAGAGATCAGACATGTGCGGAAGGCGGTGGACAAGATGGTCCGCCGGCTGACCCGCGCGCGCATACCGATTGCAGACGCGCCGCCGCTCGGCATCATGATCGAGACGCCGGGCGCGGCGCTCGCGGCCGATGCGCTGGCCAACGCCTGCGACTTTTTCTCGCTCGGTACCAACGACCTCACCATGTACACGCTCGCGATCGACCGCGGCGACGATCAGGTCGCGCACCTGTACGACCCTCTCCATCCCGCAGTGCTCCGGCTGATCCGCTTCACCACTGACGCGGCCCGGCGCGCCGAAATCCCGGTCAATCTCTGCGGCGAGCTCGCGGGCAACCCGCGTTTCACCGCGATGCTGCTGGGCTTCGGCCTGCGCGATCTCTCCATGGCGCCACCGAACGTGCCGCGCGTGAAGCAACGCATCCTCGCGCTCGACGCCGAAGCGGCAACGCGCCACGCGGAGGAGTTGCTGAGCCAATCCGAGGCCGGACGCATCGCGAAGCTGATCGACGCCTTTCCCGGCGACTCTTGAGGCCGCGACCACCGCTGGGTGGCAAGCCAGCTTGCTCCTGTTGTGAGGCCCCGGCGGCGGTGCTAAAAGCCGCGCCGGCAGTGGCACGGAAGCTGCTCCGGCGAGTAAGGAACCAAGAATGACGGATGGCGCCGATTACAAGGTAAAGGACATCTCGCTCGCCGAGTGGGGCCACAAGGAAATCGCCATCGCCGAGACCGAGATGCCGGGGCTGATGGCGCTCCGCGCCGAGTTCGGCGAAGCGCAGGTGCTGTCCGGCGCGCGCATCGCTGGCTGCCTCCACATGACGATCCAGACCGCGGTCCTCATCGAGACGCTCAGGGCGCTCGGCGCCGAGGTGCGCTGGAGCTCCTGCAACATCTTCTCGACCCAGGATCACGCCGCCGCCGCCATGGCCGATGCTGGCGTCCCCGTCTTCGCCTGGAAGGGCGAGACCGAGGAGGAATACGACTGGTGCATCGGCCGGACCATCGAAGGCCCCGACGGCTGGCGTCCCAACATGATCCTGGATGACGGCGGCGATCTCACCAAGATCATGCACGACGAGCACCCGGCGCTGATGGCGGACATCAAGGGCATCTCGGAAGAGACCACGACCGGCGTGCTCCGCCTCTACGAGATGGAGCAGCGCGGATCCCTGGGCGCGCCCGCCATCAACGTGAACGATTCGGTCACCAAGTCGAAGTTCGACAACCTCTACGGCTGCCGCGAGAGCCTGGTGGACGGCATCAAGCGGGCGACCGATGTGATGCTCGCCGGCAAGATCGCCGTGGTGAACGGCTACGGCGACGTCGGCAAGGGCTGCGCGGCCTCGTTGCGCGGGCAGGGCGCGCGCGTCTGCGTGACCGAGATCGACCCGATCTGCGCGCTGCAAGCGGCAATGGAAGGCTACGAGGTCTCGACCATGGACGACATGGCCGGCGTGGCGGACGTCTTCGTCACCGCCACCGGCAACGTCGACGTCATCACCATCGACCACATGCGCCAGATGAAGGACCGCGCCATCGTCTGCAACATCGGCCACTTCGATTCCGAGATTCAGATCGACGCGCTGGCCAACTTCCCCTGGCACGAGGTCAAGCCGCAGGTGGACGAGGTCGAGTTCCCCGACGGCAAGCGCCTGATCGTGTTGGCCAAGGGCCGCCTTGTGAACCTCGGCTGCGCCACCGGGCATCCCTCCTTCGTGATGAGCTCCTCGTTCTCCAACCAAGTGCTGGCGCAGATGGAACTCTGGCAGAATCATGCGAACTACGAGCATCGCGTCTACACCCTGCCGAAGCACCTCGACGAGAAGGTGGCGGCGCTGCATCTGGGCAAGCTGGGCGCGAAGTTGACCGCGCTTTCGGACAGGCAGGCCTCCTACATCGGGGTGCCGCAAGAGGGGCCGTTCAAGCCCGATCACTACCGATACTGACGATAGGGCGCCGAGCGCCACGGCGAGCGAAAGCGCGACGCCGCGCGAGCCCCTCATCGTGCGCGCCGAGGCGTTGGCGGAGACCGAGAGGCTGGCGCAGGGCCTCGCCCCGCATGTGGCGTCGGGCGATGTGATCGGGCTCTGCGGGCCGCTCGGCAGCGGCAAGACCGCCTTCGCCCGGGCCTTCATCCGCGCGCGGCTCGGCCGGCCCGCGGAGGAGGTGCCAAGCCCCACCTTCACCCTGGTGCAGCTCTACGAGCACGAAGCGGGGGCGATCTGGCACTTCGACCTCTACCGCCTGAGCGCGCCGGAGGACGCCTACGAGCTCGGCGTCGAGGATGCGTTCGCAGGCGCGATTTCGCTGATCGAATGGCCGGAAAAGCTGGGCGCCATGATGCCCGCCGACTGGCTTGAGGTGCGTCTCGCGCCGGGAGAGGACGAAGAGGCGCGGGTCATCACGATCGCTCCTCATGGTCCGCGAGGCGAGGTGCTAGCGGCGGCGCTCGCCCGAGACCTGGAGAGGGGGATGTGAGCGAGCGCGAGCGGCAGCGCAAGAGCTTCGCCGCGCGTGCGGGCTGGGGCGAGGCGGCGCACGCGGCACTGGCCGGCGACGCGTCCGCGCGGCATTACGAACGGCTCGTGAGGGGCGATGCAACGGCCGTGCTCATGGATGATCCGCCGCCGGGGCATTCCGTCGGTACTTTCGTGCGGATTGCGCGCCTGCTGCGCGGCATGGGCTACCGTGCGCCCGATATTCTCGCCGTCGACGAAGCGCAGGGGTTCGCCTTGCTGGAAGACTTCGGCGACGACAGCTTTTCGGCTCTGCTCGACGGGCCGAATGTCTCCTCCCTGGAGCGCACGCTCTACGAGGCGGCGACCGATTTCCTGATCAATCTCCACCGCCAGCCGGTGCCGCCCGACCTGCCCCGCTACGATCCCCATTGGATGCTGAGCGATGCTACGCTCTTCCTGGAGACCGCCATCAACGACGCGGTGGAGCCTGCGATGGCGGCAGAATTCGAAGCGGCGTGGCGAAAGCCGCTGGAAGCCACGATGCAAGGGCCGGCCGTGCTTTGCCTGCGCGATTTTCACGCCGGCAACCTGATGTGGCTGGCGGCGCGGGGCGATGGCGGCTACGGCACGTCGGGGGTCGGCCGGATCGGGCTGCTGGATTTTCAGGATGCGCGCTTAGGCCCTGCGGCTTACGACCTAGTCTCGCTGCTGCAGGACGCGCGGCGCGATCTCGGTGCCGACTTGGAACGGGCGATGCTGGCGCGCTACCTCAACGCGTCGCCCGACCTCGACGAAAACCTGTTCCGCGCGGCCTACGCCATTCTCGGTGCGCAGCGTGCGGTGCGGATCATCAGCGTCTTCCATCGGCTCGCGCGGCGGGACGGCAAGCCCGCCTACCTCGCCCATTTGTCGCGGGTGTGGCGGCACCTCGACGCCAATCTCGCCCATCCCGCGCTCGCCCCGGTGCGAGCCTGGTTCGAGCGCTGGGTTTCTCCCGACACGCGGAGCCCCGCGCCATGACCGCCCGGCCAACGCGCGGGATGGTGCTCGGAGCGGGCCTGGGCACGCGCATGGGCGCGCTCAGCGATACGGTTCCCAAGCCACTGGTTCCGGTCGCAGGCAAGCCCCTCATCGCCCACGCCCTGGAGAGCCTGGAACGGGCCGGCGTGAGCGACATCGTCGTCAACACCCACCACCTGGCGGCGCAAATCGAAGCCTTTCTCGCCGATTACGCTGACCGTCCCGGTGCGCCCCGCATCCAAGTCTCGCGTGAGGAAGAGCGGCTTGAGACCGGCGGCGGAGTCCGCCAGGCACTCCCGTGGCTCGGCGACGACGCGTTCTGCGTGGTGAACAGCGATGTCATCCTGGCCGAGAATGGCGCATCGGTGCTGCCGCGCTTGGCTGGGGCGTGGGACGGCGAGACAATGGACGTGCTCCTTCTCGTCTGTCCCCTCCCCCGCGCGCTGGGCTACGACGGTGCGGGCGACTTTTTCCGTCATGAGGACGGGCGGCTCAGCCGGCGCGGGGCGGCGCAGGCGGCGCCCTTCGTCTTCACCGGCACGCAGCTTCTGCACCCCCGTCTCTTTGTCGATGCACCAGCCGGCGCCTACTCGCTAAACCGCCACTATGACCAGGCAATCCTCACCGGCCGCCTGTTCGGGCTGGTGCATCGGGGTCACATGCTTCACGTCGGCTCGCCGGAAGGGCTCGAAGCCGCGGAGCGCTATCTCGCGGGCGACCAGGGCGGACGGGCTGGATGAGCGCGGGCGTGCCCACCCTCTACACGGTGCCGCCCTATGTCTCGTTCGTGGACGCGCTGGCGGAAGGCCTGCTCGCCGGCCGGGTCACGGTGTTCGACCCGGACGACCCGCTGGCGCTGAGCCGGTTCACGATCCTGCTGCCCACGCGCCGCGCATGCCGGGCACTGCAGCTCGCCTTTCTCCGTGCAGCACCAGGACAGGCGCTGCTACTGCCGCGCATCCGCCCCCTCGGCGACATCGACGAGGACGAGCCCAGCCTCGGCGACGAAGACGACGAGGCCCTGCCCGACGCCGTCTCGCCCCTGGAGCGCCGGCTCATGCTTGCGCGCCTGATCCAGAGGCTCGGCGAGACACCGGGCGGGGCGGCGCTCACCGGTGCAGGCGCCGTGGACCAGTCCGCGCGGCTCGCACGCGCACTGGCAAGCCTCCTCGACGAGATTCAGATCGCCCGCGTCGACCCGCAGGGGCTCGCCTTTCTCGCGCCGGAGGAATACGCGGCTCACTGGCAGCAGGTGTTGCGCTTCCTCTCCCTCATCACCGACAACTGGCCCGCGATCCTGGCGGAGAGGGGCCTGATGGACCCCGCCGCGCGCCGCAACGCCCTGCTGGAAGCGCTCGCCGAACGGTGGGCTGAGACGCTGCCGGCGCATCCGGTGATCGCTGCCGGCTCCACAGGCAGCGTGCCAGCGACGCGCGATTTGCTAGCCGTGATCGCGCGCATGCCGCAGGGTGCCGTCGTCCTGCCGGGCCTCGACACGCAAGCGGACGATGAGACCTGGAAAGCGATCGGTCCCACCCATCCGCAATACGCGCTGAAGGGGCTGCTCGAACGCATCGGCGTCACACGCAGCGAGGTCGCGCCGTGGCCGGGCGGTGAGGCAGCGGGCACCGCCGCCACGCGCGCCCGCGCGCGGTTGATGGCCGACGCCATGCGGCCGGCGGAGACCATTACCGCCTGGCGCACGCTGCCGGCGCCGGCACCCGACGCGCTTCGCGACATCCACCGGATCGATTGTGCAAGCCCGCAGGAGGAGGCGGGCGTCATCGCCATCGTCATGCGCCGCGCGCTGGAGACTCCGGGCCGCACCGCCGCGCTGGTGACGGCGGACCGCGCCCTGGCCCGCCGGGTTTCTGCAGAGCTTAGGCGCTGGAACATCGACGTGGACGATTCAGCTGGTGAGCCGCTGGGAGAGACGGCGCCCGGCGCCTTCCTGCGGCTCACCGCACGCATGATTGCCGAGCAGGCCGCGCCGGTCCCGCTGCTGGCCGCGCTGAAGCATCCGCTCGCGGCCGGCGGCCAAACGCCCACCACGTTCCGCCGTACCGTGCGGGCGATGGAGACGGCGATCCTGCGGGGCCCCCGGCCTGCGCCGGGCTTCGACGGCCTGCGGGCGGCGCTGAAGGAGCGTGACGCGGCCATCCGCCCCTGGCTAGAAGGGCTGGAAGCCGCCGCCGCGCCCTTCGCCGCCCTCATGGCGCGGCCCGAGGCCGACGCGCGCAAACTCTTGCAAGCCCACGTCGAATTCGCGGAATGGCTCGCAGCCGCGGACGAGGAGGACGGGGCCGCACGGCTCTGGTCAGGCGAGGCCGGCGCGCAGGCGGCGCGCTTCGTCGCCGGGCTCTTGGAGGCAGCGCCGTCGCTGCCGCCGGTGGCGCCTGCCCACTATCCGGCGTTGCTCGATGCGTTGATGGAGGACCACGTGGTCCGCCCGCCCTTCGGCCGCCACCCCCGCCTGCAAATTTGGGGGCCGCTGGAGGCCCGCCTGCAGCACGCGGATTGCATGATCCTGGGCGGGCTGAACGAGGGGGTCTGGCCGCCGGCAGCTGCGGGCGACCCTTGGATGAGTCGCCCCATGCGCGCGGACTTCGGCCTGCCGCCTCCGGAGCTTCGCATTGGGCTCTCCGCCCACGACTTCGTTCAATGCTGCGGCGCGCAGGAGGTCTATCTGACGCGGGCACGGCGCATCGAGGGCACGCCGACCATCCCGGCGCGCTGGCTCCAGCGTCTCGATGCCTTGCTACCGAGTGGCTCCGAGGGTGCGGCAGCGCTGCGCACCATGGAGCCCACGCTACTCGCCTGGTGGGCGGCCCTGGACCGGCCGGCAGAGCCTTCCGGCCCCCGGCCTGCGCCCGCGCCTGCGCCGCCGGTTGCGGCGCGGCCCAGGCGGCTCTCGGTCACGCGCATCGAGACCTGGATCGCCGACCCCTATTCCATCTATGCGCGGGACATTTTGCGACTGAAGGTCCTCGATCCCGTCGATGCAGACCCGAGCGCGGCGGAGCGCGGCAGCATCATCCACCAGATTCTGGATGCCTTCGTGCGCGAGCACCCGGACACGTTGCCCCCGGATGCCGAGGCGCGACTGCTGGCGCTGGGCCGGGAGCAGTTCGAAGCGGCCGGCGCGCGCCCCGGCGTGCTGGCCTTCTGGTGGCCCCGCTTCGAGCGCATCGCCCGCTGGTTTCTCGACACCGAACGGGCGCGCAGACCCGCGCTCCAGCCGCTCGCGACCGAGGTGAACGGTGTCCTCGATCTGGAGGGGCCAGCGGGTCCTTTCCGCCTCACGGCGAAGGCGGACCGCATCGACCGCTCCGAAGCGGGCGCGCTGGAGATCATCGACTACAAGACCGGCGGCATACCGCCAAAGAAGCATGTCACCGAAGGCCGGTGCCCGCAGCTTTCGCTGGAGGCGGCGGTCGCTCAGGCGGGCGGCTTCGCGGATGTCGACGCGGCGGAGGTCGCGGCCCTCGCCTACTGGAAGCTGAGCGGTGCCGAGACCGCCGGCGAGATCACCGCGATCGGCGACGATGCGAGCGCGCTTGCGCAAGCGGCGGCGGACGGCCTGCGTGCGCTGGTCGCCCGCTTCGACGATCCGTCGACTCCCTATCACCCGGTGCCCCGACCGGCACTCTCCCTACGCTGGAACGACTATGCCCACCTCGCCCGGCACAAGGAGTGGTCGGTGCCTGGAGGCGACGTATGATGGCCGCGCTCGCCGCAGGGATGACCCCGGCCCAGCACAGGGCCTCGGACCCCGAAGCCTCGGTCTGGGTCGGGGCCTCGGCGGGCACCGGCAAAACCAAGGTACTGACGGACCGCGTGCTGCGCCTTCTGCTGGGCGGCACCGCGCCGGAACGCATCCTCTGCCTCACATTCACGCGAGCCGCCGCCGCCGAGATGGCGCTCAGGATTTCGAGCGAGCTCGCGCGCTGGACCGTCGCCGACGACGAGGCGCTGTCCGCGGCCCTGGCGGGACTGACGGGAGAGCAGCCGGTGCGCGCGACGCGCGACCTGGCGCGGCGTCTCTTCGCCACCGTGCTCGACGTCCCCGACGGCCTGAAAATCCAGACCATCCACGCCTTCTGCCAATCGTTGCTGCGGCGCTTCCCGCTGGAGGCGGGCGTTGCCCCCAACTTCGAGATCGCCGACGAGCGCGTGAGCACCACGCTACTGGGCGCGGCGCGCGCGCGGCTTCTGAGCGCCGCCCGGCCCGGTGTCGACGACGCCCTCGCCTCGGCGCTCGCCGCCATGACCGCGGTCATCGGCGAAGAGAGTTTCGGCGCCGTGCTGGCGGACGTGAGCCGGGAGCGGGACCGCTTCGACGACCTGCTCAGGCGCTACGGCGGTATCGCCGGCGCCGTGGCGGCGTTGCGTGTGCGCCTTGGCGTCGCGGACGGTGCGACGGCGGAGGGACTGCTCGCCGAGGCATGCGCAGAGGATGCCTTCGACGGAGCGAGCCTGACCGGCGCCGCCCGCGCGCTCAAGGGCGGGACCGTGACGGACCAGCGGCGCGCAGGGACGATCGCGGCATGGCTAAACGCCGACCGCGAGGGGCGGATAGCGGGCTTCGCCGCCTATCGCCGCGCCTTCTTCGGCCAGAACGACGCACCTCTCCAGCGGCTCATCACCAAGAAGCTGGGCGACGCGCACCCGGAGGCAGCGGCGGCGCTCGCCCGCGAGCAGGAGCGGATCGGCGCGTTCGTGGAGCGTTGGAACGCCGCCCGCGTCGCCGAGAGCAGCGCCGCCCTGATCGAGGTCGCGGCCCGCCACCTCGGCTACTACGGGGCCGAGAAGGCGCGCCACGCCGTGCTCGACTACGGCGATCAGATTGTGAGGAGCCGCAGCCTGCTGGCCCGCGCGGGTATCGCACCTTGGGTGCTTTTCAAGCTCGACGGCGGCCTCGATCACCTGTTGATCGACGAGGCGCAGGACACGAGCCCGACCCAGTGGTCCGTGATCGCAGCGCTGGCGGAAGAGTTCTTCGCGGGCGAAGGCGCCCGCGCCGCGCCGCGCACCCTCTTCGCGGTCGGTGACGAGAAGCAGTCGATCTTCAGCTTCCAGGGCGCCGATGTCCGCGCGCTGGCCGACGCGCATCACAGGTTCCAAAGCCGGGCCGAGGCCGCAGAGAGGCCGTGGGAATCGCTCCCCCTGGCCGAATCCTTCCGCTCGACCGGGGCGGTGCTCGCCGTGGTCGACGCCGTGTTCGCCCGGCCCGAGGCGCGCGCGGGCGTCACTGCCGAGGCGGTGCCGATCCGCCACCAGGTGCATCGCGCAGGTGCGGCCGGCCGGGTCGAGCTGTGGCCGCCCGTCATGCCGGAGAAGCGGGAACCGCCAAAGCCCTGGGCGCTGCCGGTGGAGCGCGAGGAGGCCGACGACCCGGCCGCGCATCTCGCCGTGCTTATCGCGGACCGTGTGGCCGGGTGGACGCAAGAGCCGGCGGCGGAAGGCAGCGACGGCTGGCTCCAGGCCCGCGGCCACCCGATCCGACCCGGCGACGTGCTGGTGCTGGTGCGCCGGCGCGGCCCCTTCGTCGATCACCTGCTGCGGGCCTTCAAGGCGCGCGGCGTGCCGGTGGCGGGGATCGACCGCATGGTGCTGACCGAGCAGCTCGCGGTCATGGACCTGATCGCGCTCGGCGAGTTCTGCCTGCTGCCGGGCGACGACCTGACGCTCGCCACGGTGCTCAAGAGCCCGCTGATCGGGCTCGACGAGGATGCGCTGTTCGCGCTTGCCCACGAGCGCGGCGATGCGAGCCTGTGGGCGACGCTCGCGCGTCGCCGCGGTGAGACCGAGGCATTTGCAAACGCTCACGAGGGCTTGGCTTCGCTCCGCAATGCTGCGGATACGATGGCGCCCTTCGAGTTCTACAGCGAGGTGCTGGGCGCGCGTGGCGGGCGGGCGGCGCTGCTCGGCCGTCTCGGCCCGGAATCCGGGGACGCCATCGAGGAGTTCCTGGCGCTCGCGCTGGCTTACGGCCGCTCGCACCCGCCCTCGCTCCAGGGCTTCCTGCACTGGGTCCGGGACGGGCGCGCAGAGATCAAGAGAGACTTCGAGCAGGGCCGCGACGAGGTGCGGATCATGACCGTGCACGGCGCCAAGGGGCTGGAGGCGCCCGTGGTCTTCCTGCCGGATACCATGCGCAAGCCGAGGGGTCGGGACCCTTTGGTCTGGCTCGAGGAGGAGCGGGCGGACGGCGGCGTCGGCAGGGTCGAAGGCATGCTGTGGCCGGGCTGCGCAAGCCGGGAGGACCCGCTGACCCGCGAAGCCCGCGCCCAGGCCCGCACCGCCCAGGAGGAGGAATACCGCCGGCTCCTCTACGTCGCGATGACCCGTGCGGAAGATCGGCTTTACGTCTGCGGCTGGCAAGGCCGGGACACGCCGCCCGATGATTGCTGGTACGCGCTGGTGCGCTCGGGGCTGGAGGACCTGGAGGGAGTCGAGCCGCCGGCGATACCGGAGGGCGGAGCGCCGGATGGCGCGGGCCTGGTCTACGCCGAGCCGCAGACCGCGCCGCTCCCCCCACGGGCCGAGCCCGCGGCAGAGGCCGATGCGCCCCCGCCCCTGCCGCCCGCGCTGCTGACGCCGCCGGCCGAAGAGCCGCCGGCGCCTCGCCCGCTCGCGCCCTCGCGCGCGCTCCCGGACCCTGCGCCGCACTCACCGATCAACGCCATTGGTCAGAGCGCCCGTTTGCGCGGGATCGCCGCGCACAAGCTGCTGGAGCATCTGCCGGCGTTGGCGCCTGCGGACAGGCCGGCTGCCGCCCGCAGCCTGCTTGCGAGGCACGATCTCGACGACGGCGAGCGCGAGGCGCTGGGCGAGGCCATGATCGAACTCGTGGCAGACCCGGCGTTCGCCGCGCTCTTCGCGCCCGATGCCCTGGCCGAGGTGCCGATCAGCGCGGTCGTGGGCGACCGGGTGATCTCGGGCCAGATCGACCGGCTGCTGGTGGGCGAGCGGGAGGTGATCGCCCTCGACTACAAGACCGGCCGCGCCCCGCCCGACGACGATGCGGTGCCGGAGGCCTACCGGGTCCAGATGGAGAGCTACCGCGCGGCGCTGGCCGCCGTCTTCCCGGACCGCACGATCACCTGCGGCCTGCTTTTCGTCGACGCCCCCCGCCTGATCTGGATAACGGCAGACGAGTAATTCAGCCGCCGAAGCGGGGCTCCGGCAGGCCCTGCACGCCGAGGCCCGAGACCGCGAGGATGCCGCCGCCGTGGGGCTGCGGCTTGGAGGCCTCGCCGAAGATTTTCTGGGCCTCCGGGCCGAGAAAATCCGTGCGGCCCATCGAGGTGAGGTAGGCCACGTCGAGGTTGTCGCCGCCGAACATGATGCTGGTGATGGTCTTGGTCGGCACCGGCACGCGACGGTCCACCGTGCCGTCCGGCGCGTAGCGCACCAGCTGGCCGGAGACGATCTGCGCGTTCCAGAGATACCCCTCGGCATCGATGGTCGAGCCGTCCGGAATGCCGGGCTCGTCGTGGGTGTTGGCGAAGACGCGCTTGTTGGAGATCGCGCCGGTCTCGATGTCGTAATCGTAGGCGTAGATCTCCTGCATGTAGGAATCGGTGTGATAGAAGGTCCTGTTGTCGGGGCTCCAGCTCGGCCCGTTGTTGCAGATGATGCCGCGCTCCAGCTCGTGCACGGTGAGATCGGGGTCGAGGCGGAAGAGGCCGCAGATCGGCGATTCCGAAATCTCGTCCTCGCCGCCGGCGAAGAAGCGGCCGCGGCGGTCCACCTTGCCGTCGTTGAAGAGCGTGCGCGGCTCGTCGGCGTCGACCAGGGCGATGAGCTCGGTCTCGCCGCTGTCGAGGTCCATGAAGTAGAAGCCGTCGCGCATGGTGAGCACGCCGCCGCCCTGCTCCCTGAGCGCGAACGCGCCCACGGTCTTCGGCAGCGTCCAGGTGCGGGTCTTGCCTGAGCGCGGGTCGAGGCGCCAGACCTCCTTGTCCAGCATGTCGACCCAGTAGAGAACGCCGTCTGCCGGGTCCCAGACCGGCCCCTCGCCGAGATAGTTGTTGGCCTCCACCACGCATTCGATCTTGACCATTTCCCACCTCCCTTTGCCTTCTGACGCCCCCTGCCCGCCAGCAACAGAGACAGGCGGACCAAGGGCCGAGACCGGGCGACTATACGCCCGAATGCATGTGCGCGAGGTCTGCGCGACTGCGCGTCAGCACCCCATGACCCGCACGTGGCCCTCCCCACCGTAGGCAAGCAGGTGGCGGTCACGGGTCACCAGCGTGTAGCCGAAGGCTCGTGCTGTCGCGGCGAGGATGCGGTCCACCGGATCGGCCGGCGGTGCGCCGGGCAGCGCGCACGATGCGATAAAAACCTCCGGCGGCAGTTCCGCGAGCGCCAGCTCCGGCCACGCGAGAATTCTCTCGAACCACATCTGGGGGCTCATCGCGAGCGCAATTCTGTTTTTCTCCACGAGCATGGCGATTTCCCACGCGGTGATGGGGGAGACGAAGACCCCGCGACCATGCGCAGGCGCGTCCTCCAACGCGCCTGCGGCCGGTTCCCTCAGCGCCTCGCCGTTCGCGATCCAGATGACCGTGCAGGTGTCGAGAAGGTAGACGGGCATCGCCGACTACTGAGTCGCATCCCATTTCGTGTTGATCGGTGCCGTCAAGTCGGTTCCTGGCTTGATCGTCACCGTGCCCTCGAGCGCACCGAAGACACGAGAAAGAAAGCCCCCGGAGGTGACTGTGGAATCTTGCGGCTCGTCCCGTAGCTCGCCGCTCGCGGACTTGGCCGCCGGTCCGTACTGCACGGCCTTGCAAAACACCAATTTATGCGCCGCCATGTCCACCTCCGCCGTCGCGAAGCCCGCCTCGAGCCAAGCACGAGTCATGACGTTGTTCGTGGGGTTATTGGACCACCAGGCCCGGTGGGTGAAGGCAGATTGCGGCAGTTTCGCGCCGATGACCTGCTCGATATCGGCGAAGGTCATGGGCACGGACTCCTGGCCTGCGTCGCGCAGGTGATCCGCCAAGGGCGCATATTTCGACACAACGGTTCTCCTTCACAGGTATTTTTTGAAGGGCATGTGTGTATAACACACACTTACTTCTTATTGCAAACAGAGAATCGAGTGCGACGGCCGCGACCGGCTCCGCCCCATTGCCGGTGCGGGAGTCGCCAGCGTACTCTCGCGCGCCATCCGGTGCCGCTCTGCCAGCGGCGCCATTCCGGGACGAAATGCGATGAGCGTTGAGCAGGCGCCCGGCCGCAGCCAGGCCCGCGTCATGGGGCTGATCGCACTCGCCCACGGCGCGAGCCACTTCTACCAGCTCGCCCTGCCGCCGCTCTTCCCGCACCTCAAGGAAGCATTCGCGGTCAGCTACACCGAACTCGGGACGCTGATGACCGTGTTCTACGTGGCCTCCGGCGTCGCGCAAAACGGGGCGGGCTTCCTGGTCGACCGCTTCCCGGCGCGCACGGTACTCCTGGGCGGTCTCGCGTTGCTTTGCATCGCGATTTTGCTGATGGGTCTCGCGCCTGCGTTCTGGATGCTGTTCCCGCTTGCCGTGCTGGCGGGGCTCGGCAACAGCGTGTTTCATCCGGCCGATCTCTCCATCCTCACCGCGAGCATCCGGCGCACGCGCCACGGCCGGGCCTACGGCTTCCACACGCTGGGCGGCAATCTCGGCTATGCGCTTGCGCCCATCGTCATGGTGGGGCTCGCGCTGGAGCTCGGCTGGCGCTCCGCCCTGATCGTGGCCGGCGCGGGCGGCCTCGTGTTGTTTCTGATCCTGTTCTTCAACCGGCACCTGTTCCTCGACGCGAGCGACGAGGCGCCTGCGGTGGCCCGTCCGCGCGTTAGCGACGCCTCCGCGGCGGGCGCGAACGGGAGCGGTTTGCTTGCCGCCGTGAGGCAAGGCGTCGCTCCCCTCGTCTCGGTCCCGGTCATGCTCTGCTTCGCCTTCTTCATCTTCTTGAGCGGGGCCACGATCGGCCTGCAGTCGTTCTTCCCGGCGCTGATGGACCAGCTCTACGGCCTGCCGGTCGCCGAGGGTGCGCCGCTGCTCTCGGTCTTCCTCTTCGGGGCATCGGGGGGAGTCCTGCTCGGCGGCTTCCTGGCCGAGCGCACGAGTTCACGGCATCAGCTCGTCATCGGCGCGGGCCTCGCGTCGGCAGCCGCGTTCTTCGTCGCCATCAGCCTCGGCCTCTTCCCGGCCGCGGTTCTGGGAGTCCCCTTCGCGCTCGCCGGTATCCTGGTCGGCCTCACCTTTCCGTCGCGCGACATGCTGGTGCGCGAGACCGCGGCGGCCGATGCCAGGGGCCGGGTCTTCGGCTTCGTCTATTCCGGTCTCGATACCGGTGCCGCCGTCGCGCCGCTGATCGTGGGGTTGCTGCTCGACCACGGCGACCCTCAAGCCGTGATGTGGCTGATCGCAGCGCTGCTGCTGCTCGGCGTCCTAGCCGCCGTCATGGCGAAAGGGCGGCGAGGGTGAGTACGCTGCGGCGCGCGCCATGCGCTACAATCCGCCCGCCCGGCCGCGTGGGCGCGCGTGTTCCCCTCTGCAATCGGTGAGTGGCATGGTCAGCTTCGGCTTATTCTGTCTCATGGGTTATCGGGACCGCGGAAGCCAGGTCTCCGAGGTGCTCGGCAACGCGGTCCGCATGACGCAATGGGCCGAGGAGGCGGGCTTCGAGGCCGCCTGGTTCGCCGAGCATCACTTCTCCAACTACTGCGTCTGCCCCTCGCCGCTGCTGATGGTCAATCACTGCGCGGGACACACGACGCGGATCAAGCTCGGCCCGGCGGTGATCGTGGTGCCGCTCTATCACCCGGTCCGACTGCTCGCCGAGATCGGCATGACCCAGGCGCTGCTAGGCGAGGATCGCTTCCTGCTGGGGCTCGGCAGCGGCTACCAGCCCTACGAGTTCGAGCGCTTCGGCGCAGACCTGGGCGATTCCAAGGCGCAGCTGGATGAGTTCCTCGCGCTTATGGACCGCGCGTATGCGGGCGAGACCTTCACGTTCGACGGCGACTTCACCGCCTTGCCGGAGACCAACATCAGCACACGCCCACCGGGTGGCGTGCCGCCGATCTGGATTGCCGGCGATTCAGAATCGACACACAAGCTGGCGGCCAGGCGCGGCTTCGTGCCGATCATCACCGGTCGTTGGTTCGGCGCGGACTACCTGGCCGAGCAGCGCGAGCGCATCGACGCGTCCTACGCCGCCGAGGGCCTGAGCGGAGAAAAGCACGAGCTCGGGATCCTTCGCTTCGTCTGCGTGACCGAGAGCGATGAGGAGACGCGGGACTACCTCGTGCAAGCGCGCCAGCAGATGCGTTTCGCCGCCGCGCTGCGCAACCGTCAGGAGGCGATGGACGGCGGCATGCTCGTGGAAAAGCCGTTCTCGGGCGAGCCGCCACTGGAGGAGATGGCGGCGAGCCTGCCCGTGGGCGATGCCGCCACTGTCGCGGCGCGGCTTACCGCCGACATCCGTGCCTCGGGCGCGAGCCACATGATGCTGAATATCCAGGCGGCGGGCTCCACCATGGCGCAGGCCGAGCGCACCATCCGGGCCTTTGCGAGCGAAATCAGGCCCGCCATCGATCGCGCCCTCGCCGAGGACCCGGGCGCAGGCGCTCAACGCCAATCGCAATAGTCTGCAGCCTCCAGGATCAGCCCTCTTATCTGAAGCATTGAATCGAGCGAAGAACATACCAATAGACAAATCTTGCCGGGGGACGATACACTTTCTGGCGTAATCTTCCTCGAGGTTAGCCGATGACCAGTGATCGGGATAATCTGAACGGAGGCATCGACCGTCTGGCGCTCGCCCTTCGGGACGTGTTTCGAGAGGCTACCGCGGAAGCAGTTGCGACGGGGGTGGCGCCTCTGCGTAGGAGTGTGTCAGAACTTTCCGCTAATGTGTCAGAAATTACTACTGGACTGGCGGAGGTCCGAGGTGAGACCTCGCAAATACACCACAAGGTTCAGCGTGTGGGAACCCGTATAGATCAGATGAATGAACGTATGGGTGCCATGGAACATCGGATGAACCGAATGGATGCACGTATGGATGTTATAGAAAGGCGTCTTCCCCAAGCTATGACACAGGAAGAATATGATGCTCTCCCAAAGAAAGACGAGAATACACTGTACGTAATAGTTGAACGTCCGCACACGTGACGGCGCGCGTAGCCACTATGGGGTGCAAGCAACGACCGATCCACCCGAGAGGATGCGGGTGCTGCCCAAGCCCTCATGCTATCAGCTTTAGGCTGCCGACCTTGGGGAAGGTCTGAGCGACGACGCAATATCCAGGGCGCTCGTAGGCTTGTTGGAACGCGCAACGGCGGCCATTAATCTAGCGCCTGTCGAAACTTAATTGGGCGGGAATGACAATTTAGCGACGCCGGACATCACTTGGCGCTCGTGCTCCAATGCATGTGTTCTCCTTTGTCAATTGGAACCATATGAACCGGACCGGGCGCGGGGTTCTTAGCCCTTGCCCGCGCCCTCCGCAGGGGCGCCGATGCGGGCGGCGAGCGATGCCGCCAGGAACTGGTCGATGCCGCCGTCGAGCACCGCGTCGGGGTTGCTGCTTTCGATCCCGGTGCGCAGGTCCTTCACCATGCGGTAGGGCTGCAGCACGTAGGAGCGGATCTGGTGGCCCCAGCCGATGTCGCTCTTCTGCTCGGCCAGCGCCTGCGCCTCCATCTCGCGCTCCTGCAGCGCACGCTCGTAGAGACGGGCGCGCAGCATCGACATGGCCTCCGCCCTGTTGCGGTGCTGCGAGCGCTCGGCCTGGCACTGCACGACGATGCTGGTGGGCAGGTGGGTGATGCGGACCGCGCTGTCGGTCCGGTTGACGTGTTGCCCGCCTGCGCCCGAGGCGCGGTAGGTGTCGATCCGCAGGTCCTTGTCCGCGATCTCGATATCGATGGTCTCGTCCACCACGGGGTAGACCCAGACCGAGGCGAAGCTGGTGTGGCGCCGGGCGCCCGCATCGAAGGGCGAGATGCGGACCAGGCGATGCACGCCGCTCTCGGTCTTGAGCCAGCCGTAGGCGCTCTCGCCCGAGACCTTGATGACGGCCGACTTGATCCCCGCCTCCTCGCCGGGGCTTTCCTCGATCCACTCGACCTTGTAGCCGCGCTGCTCCGACCAGCGCACGTACATGCGCAGCAGCATCTCGGCCCAGTCCTGCGATTCGGTGCCGCCGGCGCCGGCATGAACCTCAAGGAACCCGTCGTTGCCGTCCGCCTCGCCCGAGAGCAGGCTCTCCAGCTCGCGCCGCTTGGCCTCCGCGCGGGTCGTAGCGAGCGCAGCCTCCGCCTCGCCGTAGGCCTCCTCGTCGGCCTCCTCGTCGGCAAGCTCGGCAAGCGCGAGGCCGTCGTCGAGCTCCTGCTCCAGCCGTTGGAAGGTGGCGACCGCGGCGTCGAGCCGGGTGCGCTCCTGCATCACCGCACGGGCGCGCTCGGCGTCGGCCCAGAGGTCCGGGTCCTCGGCCTCGCGGTTCAGAGCCTCCAGGCGTTCGCGCGCACCGTCGAGGTCAAAGGTGCCTCCTCAGCAGCGTCAGCGACTGCTTGATGTCATCGGCAAGCGACAGGATTTCCGCGCGCATCGGCAGGGCCCCTCAGGTGGGCGCTCAATATACGGCGCCCAGCCCCTCGAACGGAACCGCCCCGGCTTCGAGCCCGCCATCCAGGCTGTCGGCTGCCGTGAGCACTGCCCGCTGCGTCGGCTCTGTGCCGGGCAGGAAGGCTTCGACGATCACGTCGTCGCTGGCGGGGCCGGGCAGCGTGCCGGAGCCGCGCTCGACCCGGACGAAGCGGATGCCCGGCGGAACCCGGAAGGGCACGGCCGGCTTGCCGGCCAAGGCGGCGGCGAAGAAGTCCCGCACGATGGGCGCCGCGACCCGGCCGCCGGACTCCTTCCGCCCCAGCGATTGCGGCTGGTCGAAGCCGACATAGGCCGCGGCCACGAGGTCCGGGGTGAAGCCCACGAACCAGGCGTCGCGGAACTCGTTGGTGGTGCCGGTCTTGCCGCCAATCGACGCGCCCAGCTTGCGGAGCGCGCGGCCGGTGCCGCGCTGCACCGCACCCTCCAGCATCGAGACGACCTGGTAGGTGGTGCGCGGGTCGGCGATCACGGGACGCAGGTCGCGCAGGACGGGCGGCAGCTGGTGGCGCCATTCGCCGGGGCGGCAGTTGTTGCACTCGCGCGCGTCACGCCGGTAGACCGTGCGCCCGTTACGGTCCTGAATCCGCTCGACGAAGGCAGGCACGATCTTGCGCCCGCCGTTGACCAGCATGGCGTAGGCCGCGGCGAGATCGAGCGGCGTGGTCTCCATCGAACCCAGCGCGGCCGACGGCAGCTCCGGCAGGTCCTCGTAGAGCCCGAAACGCGCGGCATAGTCGCCCACGGTCTTCATGCCGATGTCCTGGGCCACGCGGAGCGTCATCAGGTTGCGCGATTCCTCAAGGCCCACCCTGAGCGTGCTCGGGCCGTAGAAACGCTCGGTGTAGTTCTCGGGCTTCCACTTGCGCAGGTGCTCGCCCTGGTCGATCACCACCGGCGCGTCGAGCACGATGGAAGCCGGCGTGTAGCCGTGATCGAGCGCCGCTAGATAGACGAACGGCTTGAAGGCAGAGCCGGGCTGGCGCCGTGCCTGGGTCGCGCGGTCGAACTCGCTGGTGGCGAAGTCGAAGCCACCGACCAGCGCCAGCACCCGTCCGGTGTGCGGATCGAGCGCCACCAGGGCGCCCGAGACCGCGGGAATCTGGCGGAGCGCATAGGCGCCCTCCCGGTCATCCACTGGCTCAACTGGCACAACGTCGCCCGCGCTCAGCACTTGGTGCGCGGCGGTGACCTCCGGTCCGAGCCGGCCCTTCCCCCGCGCCGCTCGCGCCCATGTAAGGTCGTCGAGCGCGATGGCGCCCACACCGCCGTCGGCGAAGCCGATTTCCGCGCGACCGGCGTCTGCGGTCAGGACCGCCGCGAGACGCCATGGTTTCGGCACCGGCGGCAGCTCTTCCGCGCCGAGCGCCTGCCGCCAGTCACCCGCCAGATCGATCTGAGCGAGCGGACCGCGCCAGCCGCGGCGTTGATCGTACGCGACGAGGCCGCCCCTGAGCGCCCGGTCGGCCGTCGCCTGGAGTGCGGGATCCACCGTGGTGCGGACCGAGAGGCCGCCTTCGTAGAGCGTATCGTCGCCGTAGCGCGCCTGTAGCCAGCGGCGCACCTCCTCGGAGAAGTGCGGCGCCTCGACGAAGGTCTCGGGGGCGCGTTCGCGGGTGCGAAGCGGCGCCTGCATCGCGGCTTCGGCCTCGGCCTCTCTCACCGCACCGTTTGCGAGCATCTGGCTCAGCACCCAGTTGCGCCGCGCCACGGCGGCGGCGCGCTTGCGCACCGGGTGATAGTTGTTCGGCGCCTTGGGCAAAGCCGCTAGATAGGCGATCTCTTCGAGCGAAAGGTCGTTGAGGGAGCGATCGAAATAGTTGAGGGCCGCCGCCGCCACACCATAGGAGCCTGCGCCCAGATAAATCTCGTTGAGGTAGAGCTCGAGGATCTGATCCTTGGTGAAGGCGTCCTCGATCCTCATGGCGAGGATGGCTTCCTTGATCTTGCGCGAGAAGGAAAGCTCGTTCGAGAGCAGGAAGTTTTTGGCCACCTGCTGGGTGACCGTGGACGCGCCGACCGGCCGGCGTTCGCCGTTGCCGACCATGTTGACGAGGTTGGTGACCACCGCGTTCGCCACGCTGATGGGATCGACCCCGAAGTGCTCGTAGAACGCCTTGTCCTCGGCGGCGAGGAAGGCCTGGACCAGCCTCTCCGGCATGGCACCGACGGGCACGAACAGCCGCTTCTCGCGAGCGTGCTCGGCGAGCAGGCGCCCATCGCCGGCGTGAACGCGGGTCATCACTGGTGGCTCGTAGGCCGCGAGCTGGTTGTGATCTGGCAGGTCCCGGCCGTAGTGGAAGAAGACGAAGGCGATGGCACCGCCTGCGAGTGCTGCGAGGAGCACGAGGCTGCCGAGGACGATGCCGGCGATTTTCATCTTTGGGCGGGCCGGACGGTCAGTGGAGTCGCGTACGCCTCAGCGTAGCATCGATCGATCAGAGTCGGGACGGTGATGCCGGCGCGTACCCTCCTATCGGGCGCCAAAATTGAGGCGAGACTACGGCGGAATTAGCACGGCTCGCGAAAATAGGTGTCGAGTGCCTTGACGATCGCGCCTGCCAAATCGCGCCGGTGACTCTCGATTTGCAGCCGTTCCGCGTCCTGGTCGTTGGAGAGGAATCCGAGCTCGACCAACACCGAGGGGATGTCCGGCGCCTTGAGGACGCGGAAGTTGCCGAAGCGGTGCGGGCGGTTGATCAACGGTGCCACGCGGCCGAGCTCCGGCAGCAGCGCCGCCGCCAGCACCGCCGAGCAGTTCATCGTGTTCTGCTGGACCATCGAAATCAGCACCTTGGTCACGTCTTCGTCGTAGCCCTCGGAGAGATCGACGTCGGCGACGATGTCCGCCTTGTTCTCGCGCGCAGCGAGCTCGGCGGTCTCCACGTCCGACGCCTCGTCCGAGAGCGTGTAGACCGAGGCACCCTGCACCTCGCGGTTATTCAATCGGTCGAGGTGGATGGAGAGGAAGAGATCAGCGCCAGCGTTGCGGGCGATTTCGACCCGGCGGTGTAGCCCGACCTTGTGGTCGCCATCGCGGGTCATCACCGCCTGGTAGCGGCCGGATGCTTCAAGCGCCGCCCGCAGCTCGCGCGAGAACACCAATGCCAGCACCTTTTCCCGCAGGCCGTTGGTCGCGATCGCGCCAGGGTCACGCCCGCCGTGGCCGGCGTCGATCGCGATCAGATGGCGTACACGCTTGGGCGCCGGCTTGAGCGGCGGCAAAGGCACGGGCTCGGCTGGGGGCGCTCGACGTGCCTGCGTGGCCGGCTCAGAGAGGCGGGACGGCCGAGCCGTAGCCCGAAACGCCGACTGCGATACCGGAACGAGATCCAGGATCAGCCGGTGAGAAACCGGGGCGTCCGGCTCCTGATCCAGCAAGTCTGCCCGCCGCACGGCGAGCGGCTTGTCGAGATCGAGCACGATGCGGGCAACATCCGGCCGAAACTGACCGAAGCGCAGCTGCGCCACGCCGGCGCGTCCGATGGTTTGGGTTCCCTCCCCCGCGCCCCAGCTTGCCGCCGTCAGGTCGATCACCAGGCGGTCGGGATTGGCGAGGGAAAAAACACTGAACTCCACCGGCTCCGTGAGGTCCACGACCAGCCGGGTCATGTCGGCGTACTTGCCGACCCGAACGTCACTGACCGAGGGAGCTGCCTGCGCGCCAATAGTGCCAATAGTGAGGACTGCAGCCAGCAATGATGCGAGAGCCGCCACCGCGACCCGGCGCCGCCTAATCACCCCGCTGCTCCGCCCCATGCCGGCAACTGTCCCTCCTCGTACCGGCAATCGCGCCCCTTCATACAGTTTGGCCTCGAGTCTGGGCAACGCCGGATGCTTCGGCGGTCGTGCTATTCTCATTGTGCCAAGGAGGAGCGACGACATGGCGCGAAACGGGAGTGCGACGACGACACGCAAGCCGCGCCGCTCGCGCGCCGAGAGTCGCGCGCGGCGGGAACTCGCCGCCTGCTATCGCATGTTCTATCGGCGCGGCATGGACGACCTGATTTACACCCACCTCTCGGTGCGCATTTCCGATCGGCGTGATCGCTACCTTTTCATCGGCTTCGGCCAGCTCTTCGACGAGGTGACCGCATCGAGCCTCATGACCGTCGACATCGAGGGCAACAACGTCGGCCGGACGCCCGGCGAGGTCAACCCGTCGGGCTGGGTGGTGCACCGGACCGTCTTCGAGGCGGTGCCGGAGGCTGAGAGCGTGATGCACCTCCACACGGTGCCGGGCGTCGCTGTCTCGGCGCAGAAGGACGGGCTGCTGCCGATCAACCAGTTCGCGATCACCCATGCCGGCCAGATCGCCTATCACGACTACGACGGTCCCGGCCTCCGGCCCGCCGAGCAGAAGACCCTGGTCCGCGACCTCGGCGACAGGCGAATGATGCTCCTGCGCAACCACGGTACGCTGACCTGGGGCCGCTCCATCGCCGAGGCTTTCACCTTGATGCACTACCTGGAGCGCACTTGCGAGATTCAGATCGCGGCCCAGGCCGGCGGCCCACCGGTGCTGCCGTCGAAGTCGGTCATCGAACGCACGGCGGCGATCGGTCAGGGAACCGGCAACGTGGAATGGGCCAGGATCGGCTTTGAGGCGCTGCTGCGCCGCCTGGACCGGGAGGACCCCTCCTACCGTCGCTAGTGTTTGGCGGCCTCCGCGCTATAGTGAAGGCATGGCTACGGTATTGAAGAACACGGACACACAGAGCGCCGTCGACCGGCTCGGCGCGCTCCTCGGCGACCGGCTCTCGACCTCGCGCGCGGTGTGCGAACATCACGCGACCGGCGAGACCTATCACGCGCCGCGCCCGCCGGATGCGGTGGTCTTCCCCGAAACGACCGAGGAGGTCGCCGAGATCGTCCGCATCTGCGCGACCCACGGCGTGCCCATGGTCCCGTACGGAGTGGGCACCTCGGTCGAGGGCAACGTCTGCGCGCTGGAGGGCGGCGTCACTCTCGATATGGGGCAGATGAACAAGGTTCTCCGGGTGAGCCAGGAGGACCTCGACGTCACAGTGCAGGCCGGGGTCACTCGCAAGCAGCTCAACACCCACCTGCGCGATACCGGGCTCTTCTTCCCCATCGATCCGGGCGCGGATGCGACCCTCGGCGGCATGACCGCGACGCGTGCCTCCGGCACCAATGCCGTGCGCTACGGCACGCTGAAGGAGAACGTGCTGGGCCTCACGGTTGTGCTACCCGATGGGCAGATCATCACGACGGGCGGGCGCGCCCGCAAGTCGGCAGCTGGCTACGACCTGACTCGGCTGTTCGTGGGCTCCGAGGGGACGCTCGGTGTGATGACCGAGATCACGCTCAAGCTCTACGGCATCCCCGAGGCGATCTCGGCGGCGGTGTGTTCCTTCCCCTCGCTGGAGGCGGCGGTCGACACGGTGATCCTGACCATCCAGTCGGGCATTCCCATTGCCCGCGTGGAGCTGCTCGACGACATCCAGATGGACGCCTGCAACAAGTTCTCGAAGCTCGATTATGCGCCGAAGGACACGCTCTTCTTCGAGTTCCATGGCACCGAGCAGGGCGTCGCCGAGCAGGTGGAGCAGGTGCGCGAGATCGTCGAGGAGTTCGGCGGCTCCGACTTCCGCTGGGCGAGCAAGGCGGAGGACCGGAACGCGCTCTGGCAGGCGCGGCACGATGTCTATTACGCCTGCCTCGCGCTGCAACCCGGCAAGTCGGGCTGGGCGACCGATGTGTGCGTGCCGATTTCGCGCTTGTCCGAATGCCTCATCGAGACCAAGAAGGAACTCGATGCCTCGCCCCTGCTCGCGCCGATCGTCGGCCACGTGGGGGACGGCAACTTCCACGTCTGCTTCCTCATCGACCCGGACGATCCGGCGGAGATGGCGGAAGCCAAGCGCCTCAACGGGCGCATGATCGACCGCGCGCTCGCCATGGGGGGCACCAGCACGGGCGAGCACGGCATCGGCTGCGGCAAGCTCGACTATCTGGAGGCCGAGCACGGCGCAGGTGCGGTCGACTTGATGCGCACGATCAAGCGCTCGTTCGACCCCCACAACCTGATGAATCCGGGGAAGGTGGTCGTCGTCTGACCGCCCGCCACCGCGCGCGACCCATGCGCGCAGTGAACGCGTCTTTCAGAGAATAATGGACTGCCGAAAACGGCGGGGGTTCGCCCGCTGGGGGCAGGCGCGCCTCAATCGAGCATCGTGCGCGGCAGCCACATGGCGATCTCGGGGAAGGCGATCACCAGCCCGAGCCCGATCAACTGCAGGATCACGAAGGGAATGATCCCGCGGTAGATCTGCTGAATGCGCACTTCGGGCGGGGCTACGCCCTTCATGTAGAAGAGGGCAAAGCCGAAGGGCGGCGTCAGGAACGAGGTCTGCAGGTTCACCGCCATCAGGATCGAGAACCAGTAGACCACCTCGAGCTTGGGCACGTGGTCGCCGAAGTCGAGTCCGGCCAGGATCGGTGCGAACACCGGCAGCACGATCAGCGTGATCTCGATCCAGTCGAAGAAGAACCCCAGGAGGAAGGTCACGATCATCAGGATGAAGAGGATTCCCCAGGGCCCGACGCCGACGGAATAGACCAAATCCTCGATCAGCTGATCGCCGCCGAGCGAGCGGAAGACGTAGGAGAACGCCGTCGCGCCGACGAAGATGAAGAACAGCATGCCGTTGGTGAGCGCCGTGCGCTCGACCACGTCCCGCAGCACCTTCCACGAGAGCTTGCGGTTGATGATCGCCAGCAGGACCGCGCCGAAAGCGCCGACGCCCGCCGCCTCGGTCGGCGTCGCCCAGCCAAGCACGATCGAGCCCAGTACCAAGAGGATGAGGAAGACCGCCGGAATGAATCCCCGCAGCAGCAGGAAGATGAGCTCGCGCGTGCTCTTGGGCCCCATGTCCTTCGGTAGTGGAGGCGCGAGGTGGGGCTTAAACCGGCACAGCGTCAATATGTAGATGAAGTAAAGGCCCGCCAGCATCAGGCCCGGGAACACCGCCGCGACGAAGAGCGTGCCGACCGAGCGGCCCAGCAGGTCCGCCATGATCACCAGCATGATGCTGGGCGGTATCAGGATGCCTAGCGTTCCTGACGACGCGATCGTGCCGGTGGCGAGCTCCATGTTGTACTTGCGCTGCAGCATGACCGGCAGTGCCATCAGGCTGATCATCACTACCGAGGCACCGATGATGCCGGTGGTCGCGGCCAGGATGGTGCCCATCACCGTGACCGCGAGCGCGAGCCCGCCTGGCGTCCGCCTTAACAGGACTTGGAGGCAATAGAGCAGGTCGGCGGCGACGCCGGATCGCTCCAGCATCGTGCCCATGAAGATGAACATGGGGATCGCCACCAGCACCAAATTATCGCCGATACCCCAGATGCGGAGCGGCAGGTTGAAGAATTGGATGACATGGAAGACGTCGAGGGCGGCGCCGAGGAAGCCGAAGGCCAGCGCCACGCCGCCGAGGACAAATCCGACAGGGAAGCCCGAGAACAGCAGGATCGCCAGCGCGCCGAACATGAACGCCGGCAGATAGTCCTCGATGTACATGCCCTACTGCTCCCGGCCCGGCGTGGTGGGCTCGGGACGTTCCGGCACTTTCGTACTGTCGTCGCTCAAGGCGCGACGGTACTCGGGGGAGCCGAAGAGCTCGATGAACTTGCGCAGCAGCACCGCGACCGCGGCGAAACCCAGGAAGAGCATCCCGGCCGGTAGGAACCCCTTGATCGCCCAGCGGTAGGGCAGGCCGGTCGCGGAGTCCGAGGCCTCGTTCAGGTTCCAGGAGCGCTCCACGAAATCCATCGCGAAGTAGAAGACGATGGCGCAGTAGGGAATGGCGAAAACCAGGCAGCCGATGAACTCGATCCAGCGCTGCGTCGTGGGGCTGAAGCGCTCGTGCACCAGGCTGATTCGGACATGGGCGTTCTTAAGGTAGGCGAAGCCGAGGCAGAGCAGGAACAGCACCGCGTGCAGGTGCCATTCGCCTTCCTGCAGCTTGGTCGAACCCAGCACCAGAAACCGGCGGGTGATGACGTCGAAGATGATGATGATCATCAGCGGTACCGAGATCCAGGCGCCGATGCGCCCGACCCAGGTCGCCACCGAATTGAGGACCGCCTCAATCCTCAGGAGATATCGCATGCAATCCGTTACCGCCGCCTAGCCGAGACAATAGGGGAGCGCCGGAGCGTGGTCTACACCCGCTCCGGCGCCCCTTGGCTAAGGAGAAGCCGCGCGCTGCGGCGCACGGCTTCAGATCGGACCTAGTTCAGATAACCGAGATCGGCCCAGACCGCATACTCGGCGCGGAACGCCGTGTACGATTCCCAGACCTTGGCGAAGTTCTCGTCACGTGCCGCGTCCTCGGCCGCAACCTCGTTCCACTTCTCCTCCAGCGTGTCCAGGATCTCTTGCGGCCAGCGGTGGATGGTCACGCCCTTCTCCTGGAGCTCGGCCAGCGCCTTGCCCTGGATCGCCTCGCCTTCGGCCAGCCCTTCGCGGAAGGCATCGCCGCAGGCGACCTCGATCTGTGCCTGCTGGGTGTCGCTCAGCGCATCCCAGGCGGCCCGGTTCAGGAGCAGCTCGAACACCGTCGACTGCTGGTGCCAGCCGGGGAAGTAGTAGTGCTTGGCGACCTGGTAGAAGCCGAGATTGAGGTCGATCGCCGGCATGGAATACTCGGTCGCGTCGATGGAGCCGCGCTCCAACGCCGGGAAGATATCGCCACCGGCGATGAGCTGGGTGGAGACGCCGATCTTCTCCATCACCTTGGCGCCGAGGCCGAAGAAGCGCATCTTCAGGCCCGCGAGATCCTCGATGGAGTTGATCTCCTTGCGGAACCAGCCGGACGCCTCAGGCGCGATGACGCCGCAGGGCAGCGACTTCAGGCCGTGCGGCTCGTAGATCGCATCCCACAGCTCGTAGCCGCCGCCATAGTAGATCCAGCCCATATATTCGCCGGCCCTCGGGCCGAACGGCACGGCCGCGAACATGGCGAGCGCGGGCTCCTTGCCGTACCAGTAGCCGGGCGTGGACCAGCAAGCATCGACTGAGCCGGCGGCCACGGCATCGAAGCATTCCTTCGCCGGGATCAGCGCGTTGGGCTCGAAGAATTTGATCTGAATGTTACCGCCGGAGATGCGGTCCAGGCGGTCCACCATGCTTTTGCCGAGCGTGCCGAGCTGGGTCAGGTTGCTGGGAAACCAGCTCGCCATATTCCAGCGCACGCGCTCGTCCTCGGCCTGGGCGAGGCCCGCCGTAAGGATCGCGGCGCTCAACACGCCGGCAGCAAGGCCGGCCTTGATCGACTTGCCAATGTTCATTGCGTGCTCCCTCCAATCGTTTCGGTGCGCCCTGCAGAAGCGCATCCGCAGCATCCTGACTTAGGTCCCGGCAGCTTTGACCGGGGCGGCGGCGCCCGGTGTCGCGCCCTGGCGTCCGCCAAACTGCCACGCTAGAACAGGCGCACGGGCACGGCAAGCACCTCGGGAGCGAGCCTTGATCTATGTCAACCGGGTCGCCGTTGTCACCGGCGGGGCCAGCGGCATCGGTCGCGAGGTCGCGCGCGCATTGGCCGCACGCGGCGCGGCGGTCGCCGTCGCCGATCTTAACCTGGAGGGAGCCCGAGAAGTCGCCGCAGCGTTAGCCGGTGACGGAGCACGGGCGGAGGCCATTGCCGTCGACGTCAGCCAGCCTGTACAGGCAGACGCCATGATCGCGAGGGCGATAGAGGCATTCGGCAAGGTCGACATCCTGGTCCACAGCGCGGGCGTTGGCGTGGAGCGGAGCTTCCTCGACACCACTCCGGAGGAATGGCAGCGCATCCTCGACATCGACCTCTCGGGCACGTTCTTTTGCGGGCAGGCGGCAGCGCGGCACATGGTGGAGCGCGGCTACGGCCGCATCGTCAACCTCGCGTCGACCGCCGGCGTGCGCGGCGGCACCGGGCGCGCGGCCTACGGCACCGCCAAGGGCGGCGTCATCGCGCTCACCAAAGTGATGGCAGTCGAGCTCGCGCCTTACGGCATTACCGTGAACGCGCTCGCGCCGGGCGCGATCGAAACCGAGCTAGTGGCCAAGATGCACTCGGCGGAGACGCGCACGGTCTACCGCGCCGGCATCCCGCTCGACCGCTACGGCACGCCGGAGGAGACGGCCGCCGCGGCACTCTTCCTCGCGAGCGAGGAAGCCCGCTACGTCACCGGTCACGTGCTCGCGGTCGACGGCGGCTTCCTCGCGGCCGGTGTGATGCACCGTCGTTAGACGTAAGTCCAAGACTGGAATCGCTCCAGTAATTTATAGCTCACGGCAGCCGGCCTACAGCCGGCGCCTCCGCGAGGGCGCCGCTGACGCGGCGGGCCGCGGTCGCGGCCGATTGCGCCTCCGTCTCCGACGGACGCGCTCTAGCTAAAGCGTGAGCCAGCGCTTGAGCGCGTCGCAGGCGCCCTCCACCTCTTCCGTCGCGCCGGCGTAGGAGAAGCGGACGAATGCCCGGCCCCGCTCAGTGTCGAAGTCGATGCCGGGCGTCGCCGCTACCCCGCACTCGGCCAACATGCGCTGACAAAAGGCCTCGCTGTCGTCGGTGAGCCCCGAGACATCGGCATAGGCGTAGAAGGCGCCGTCGCAGGGGGCGAGCGCGCCGAAGCCTGCGGCCGGAAGCGCCTCTTGGACGATGCTGCGGTTACAAGCGTAACGCGCCACGTTGGCCTCCAGCTCGTCCCGGCAGTCGAAGGCGGCGATTGCGGCCCGCTGCGAAAGCGCCGGCGGCGAGATGAAGAGGTTTTGCGTGAGCCGCTCCACCGCCCTGGCGAGGTCTTCGGGCACCACCATCCAGCCGAGCCGCCAGCCGGTCATCGCGAAGTATTTCGAGAAGCCGTTGATCACGACTGCGCTCTCGGAGAACGCGGCGACGCTGGCCGCCGGCTCGCCATAGGTGATGCCGTGGTAGATCTCATCCGAGATCACCCGAATCCCCCGGTCGCCACAATATGCCGCCACAGCTTCGAGCGTGGGCCTGGGCACCATGGTCCCGGTCGGATTAGACGGGCTGGCAACGATCAGGCCCTGGATCGGTTGCTCCAGCGCCTCCAGCATCGCCACGGTTGGTTGAAAGCGGGTCTCTGCCGTGGTCGGGAGTAGCACCAGCTCGAGACCAAGCGCCTGCAGGGTGTTGCGGTAGGCGGGATAGCCGGGGTTGGCCAGTGCCACCCGGTCGCCCACGTCGAAGGCGGCGAGGAAGGCCAGAATGATCCCGGCCGAGCCCCCGGTCGTGACCACGATCCGCTCCACCGGCGGGGCGAAGCCGTAGCGCTCGCCGTAGAACGCGGCGATGCGCTCGCGCAGGGGCAGCACGCCGTCGGCCTCGGTGTAGCCGATCCTGTCGCCAGCCAAGGCCGCCCGCGCCGCGTCGAGCACCCGTTGCGGCGCGCCTGAGCCGGGCTCTCCGGTCTCCATGTGGAAGACCCGCGCGCCCGTTGCCGCGCGCTCGGTCGCGGCCTTGAGGATTTCCATCGCGAAGAAGGGCGCGACAGCCGCGCGCCGGGATGCCGCCATCACTATGCCTTAGTTCATGCGGATAGCAGCGATGGGCGCCCATTGACGGTGGCGTCCAAGCAACATATCCAAACTCGTCATCCTTGGAGCGAAACCGTTGGTCATCCGTCTCGCACGCGCAGCGGCGCTCGCCTGCTTAGCGTTCTCATTGGTCCTGGCGGCAGCGGCGCCGGCGTGGCCGCAGGGCATGTCGCTGATCCGCGACGCCGAGATCGAAGATACCATCCGGGCCTATGCCGCGCCACTGCTGGAGGCTGCGGGCCTCGGCGAAGACGCGGTCCGGCTGCACATCGTCAACGACCCCAACATCAACGCCTTCGTCGCCGGCGGCCCAAATCTCTTCCTGTCGAGCGGCATGCTGACCGCCGCCGAGGACCCCGGCGAGATCATCGGCGTGCTCGCGCACGAGATCGGCCACATCGCCGGCGGCCACCTGGTTCGCACGCGGGACGCGATGGAGAACGCCTCGGCCGAAATGATCCTGGCGACGGTGCTGGCGGCCGGCGCCATCATCGCGGGCGAAGGCGAGGTGGGGAGCGCCATCCTGAGCGGCGGCCAGGCAGTGGCGCAGCAATCGTTTCTGCGTTACAGCCGCACGCAGGAGCAGAGCGCCGACCAGGCGGCCGTGCGATTGCTCGAACGTACCGGGCAGTCGCCTGCGGGCCTCCTGCGCATGTTTCAACGACTCGAAGAGCGCGAGCGCCTCGCCATAACCGAGGTGAACAGCTACGCGCGCACCCACCCGCTCACCCGCGAGCGCATCCGCTTCATCCGCGACCATGTGGAGGGGGAAGACCGTGCCGCAGGCAGCGCCTCGGATACACACGGTACCGCCCACCGCCGCATGGTGGCGAAGCTCAAGGGGTTCCTGGACCCACCGGAAGCGACCTTCCGCGCCTACCCGGACGAAGACGAGTCGACCGAAGCGCGCTACGCCCGCGCCATCGCCTACTATCGAATCCCCGATCTGGACCGCGCCCTCGCGGCGCTCGACGCGTTGCTGGTGGACCATCCGGACGACCCCTGGTTCCAGGAGCTCAAGGGGCAGGTGCTTTTCGAGAATGGGCGCGTGAGCGAAGCAATCGCGCCTTACGAGCGAGCAGTGGTGCTCAGGGACGACGCCGCACTGCTACGCCTCGGCCTCGCGCGGGCGCAGATCGAGAGCGGCGATACCGCTTCGCTCGCAAGCGCGATAAAGAATCTGGAGGCAGCGACCCGGCTGGAGCCGAAATCGCCCCAGCATTGGTATCAACTGGGCATCGCCCGCGGCCGGGCGGGGAAACGCGCCGCTTCCTCCCTCGCCTTCGCCGAGGCCGCCTTTCTACGGGGCGATGTGGAACGAGCGCACTATCACGCGAGCGTCGCGGCGGAGGGCCTGCCGGAAGGCAGCGCGCGCTGGCTCCGAGCGGAGGATATCCGTAACGCTGCGGAGCAGGCCGCGAAGAAGAGGCGGTGAGCGCTGCCGCCGCCCTCAGATGAGCCCGCCAAGCGGTGACGAGGGGTCGGCGTAGCGCTTCTTCGCCATGCGGCCGGCGAGATAGGCGAGCCGGCCGGCCTCCACCGCGTGGCGCATGGCGTGAGCCATGAGCACAGGGTCCCTGGCACCGGCGATGGCGGTGTTCATCAGCACCCCGTCGCAGCCGAGCTCCATCGCCACGGCGGCGTCGGAGGCCGTACCCACGCCGGCATCGACCAGCACGGGCACACCGATGCGCTCGACGATGATGCGGATGCCAACGGGGTTCTGCACCCCGAGCCCTGAGCCGATGGGCGCCGCCAGCGGCATGATCGCGGCGCAGCCCATCTCCTCCAGCCGCTTGGCCATGATCGGATCGTCACTGCAATAGACCATGACCTCGAAGCCGTCCTTGATCAGGATCTCGGCGGCGCGGAGGGTCTCCGGCATGTTGGGGTAGAGCGTCTCCTGATCGCCGAGCACTTCGAGCTTGACCAGAGACCAGCCGCCGGCATCGCGCGCGAGCCGCAGCGTGCGCACGGCGTCTTCACCGGTGAAGCAGCCGGCGGTGTTGGGCAGATAGGTGTAGCGCTTGGGATCGACGTAATCGATCAGCATCGGCGCCTTGCGATCGGTGACATTCACACGGCGCACAGCAACCGTGACGATCTCGGCGCCGGAGGCATCCAGCGCCGCAGCGGTCTGTTCGAAGTCCCGATACTTGCCGGTGCCGACGATCAGCCGCGAGCGGAAGCGCCGGCCGGCGACCTCCCAACTGTCGTCGTCCGCTGCCACTGGCGCGGGGTCGGCACCGCCTCCGATGAAGTGCACGATCTCGAGCCGGTCGCCGGAGGCGACGGCGGTCCGGCCGTAGGCGCTCTTGGGCACGATCTCGAGATTGCGCTCGACCGCGATCTTGCGCGGGTCGAGGCCCAACCC
The DNA here is from genome assembly GCA_965220745.1 of Alphaproteobacteria bacterium. Taxonomy (GTDB): domain Bacteria; phylum Pseudomonadota; class Alphaproteobacteria; order UBA828; family UBA828; genus WTGU01. The sequence goes on from CBDCQT010000011.1 coordinate 307,050, forward strand.
CGTCACGATGCTGTGGACCGACTGGGGCTCCTCGAACTCGCGGAGCTCGCCGTTTATCTGCACCTGCATGGATATGCGTTCCGTACGCGTGCCGTCATTTGCCGCAGCGCTGCGGCCTCGCTTGGAGTATTGGTGAGGACTATGACGAATTCAACCAGGGACGACCGCAGATAACGCGCGGATTGAAGCCCGAGTCCCGGCCGTGTTAGACCCATTGTGGGGGCGAGCATCACGACCCGGTGCGGCCATGACTTACAATATCTTGATTTTGAACGGCCCCAACCTCAATATGCTGGGGTTGCGAGAACCTGAGATCTACGGGCACCAGACCCTGGACGACATCCGCGCGCTGTGCGAGAGCCATGCGGAGGGTCACGAGTTCGCGGTCGATTTCAGGCAGAGCAACCACGAGGGCGAGCTGATTGACTGGATTCAGCAGGCGCCGAAGGTCCACGCCGGCATCATCCTCAATCCCGGCGGCTACACGCATACGTCCGTCGCCATCATGGACGCGCTGCGCGCCGTGGACCTGCCGGCCATCGAGCTGCATCTCTCGAACATCCACCGGCGCGAGCCCTTCCGCCGGCGCTCCTACGTGGCGCAAGCAGTGCAGGGCTCGATCTGCGGGTTCGGCGCGCAAGGCTACCTGCTCGCGCTCGACGGGATGCGCGCGCTCTTGAAGGAGGAGTGACGCGATGGCAGTGAAACCTGTGCCGGATCCCCGGCCGGAGGAGCCGGAACCCGTGTACGGACCCGACATCGAGCTGATCCGTGCGCTGGCGGCGGTGCTCGACGAGGCGAATCTCAGCGAGATCGAGATCGGCGAGGGCGAGAGCCGCATCCGCATCGCACGCCAAGCCACTGTGGCGGCGGCACCCGCGCCCGCACCCGCTCCGCGCCCGGCAGCGGTCGAGCCTGTACCCGCAGAGGAAGCGCCGCCCGCGCCGGTCGCCGACGACGCCTCCCACCCCGGCGCGGTGATCTCTCCGCTGGTCGGCGTGGTTTACGTTGCGTCCGAGCCGGGCGGTCGTCCGTTCGTCGCCGTCGGTGACGAGATCAGCGAAGGCGATACGCTCTTCATCGTCGAGGCAATGAAGACGATGAACCCGGTCCGCGCTCCCAGCGGCGGCCGTGTCACCCGAATTCTTGCCGAGAACGGCGCCCGGGTCGAGTATGGCGAGGTCTTGCTGATCCTCGAGTGAGGCCGATGTTCGACAAGGTCCTGATCGCCAACCGGGGGGAGATCGCGGTCCGGATCATCCGTGCCTGCCGGGAGTTCGGCATCAAGACCGTGGCCGTCCACTCCACGGCGGACGCCGAGGCGATGCACGCCAGGCTCGCCGACGAATCGGTCTGCATCGGCCCGCCGGCGCCCAGGGAGAGCTACCTCAATATCCCGGCGATCATCGCCGCCGGCGAGATCACCAACGCCAACGCGATCCACCCCGGTTACGGCTTCCTCTCCGAGAGTGCGGACTTCGCGACCATCGTCGAGGAGCACGGCTTCATCTTCATCGGCCCGAGCCCGACACACATCTCGCTGATGGGCGATAAGATTCGCGCCAAGCAGACCGCGGCCGAGCTCGGCCTGCCGGTGGTGCCGGGCTCCGCCGACGCGCTGGAGGACGCCGCCTCGATCGCCGAGGCGGCGGACGAGATCGGCTATCCGGTGCTGATCAAGGCGGTGGCGGGCGGTGGCGGGCGCGGCATGAAGCGGGTCGACAGCCGCGAGGAGCTGGCCATGGCTGCCGCCACGGCACGTGCCGAGGCGGAGTCCGCCTTCGGCAACGACGCGCTTTATCTGGAAAAGCTGGTCGCCGCGCCCCGCCATATCGAGGTGCAGGTGCTGGCGGATCAGTTCGGCAGCGCGGTGCACCTCGGCGAGCGCGATTGCTCCCTGCAGCGCCGCCACCAGAAGGTACTGGAGGAGGCGCCCTCGCCGGCACTCGACGCGGAGGCGCGCGAGGAGATCGGCAGCCGGGTCAGCACCGCGGTGCGCGAGCTCGGCTATCGCGGGGTCGGCACCCTGGAGTTCCTGTACGAGGACGGCGCGTTCTACTTCATGGAGATGAACACGCGCATCCAGGTGGAACACCCGGTGACAGAGATGATCACCGGGATCGACCTCGTGCAGGAGCAGATCAGGGTTGCCGCCGGCGAGCCGCTGACCTTCGGCCAGGAGGACGTGCGCTTCGAGGGGCATTCCATCGAATGCCGGATCACCGCCGAGGATCCCGACACCTTCCGCCCCTCCCCCGGCACCGTGAGCGGTTATCACACGCCGGGTGGACCGGGCGTGCGCGTGGATTCCGCGCTCTATGACGGCTACCGGATCCCGCCCTATTACGACAGCCTCATCAGCAAGGTGATCGCCCAGGCCAGCAGCCGAGAGGCCTGCCTGATGCGCCTACGACGGGCGCTGGAGGAGTACGTCATCCAGGGTGTCTCGACCACGATCCCGCTGCACCTGCGCCTGCTTGCCAGCCAGGCGTTCGCCGAGAGCGCCTACGACATCCACTGGTTCGAGCGCTTCGTGACGGAGACCGGCGCCGGCAACGACGCCTAGCGCGCGCACCATGTCGACGGTCGAGCTCACGCCGGCGCTGATTCTCAGGGCCTACAGTTGCGGGCTCTTCCCCATGGCAGAGAGCAAGGCGGAGCGGGACGTCTTCTGGGTCGACCCGGAGACGCGTGGCGTGATTCCGCTCGACAGCTTTCACGTGCCACGCAGACTCGCACGCACGGTGCGCGGCGGCCACTTTCGCATCACCGTGGACCGGGACTTCCCCCGCGTCGTGCGCGGCTGCGCGCGCCGCACCCGCCGTCGGCCCGAATCATGGATCAATGGGCCGATCTTCGAGGCGTACTGTGCGCTGCACCGACAGGGGCATGCCCACAGCGTGGAGGCCTGGCGCGACGATACGCTGGTGGGCGGCCTCTACGGCGTGGCGCTGGAGGCCGCGTTCTTCGGCGAGAGTATGTTCAGCGTCGAACGGGACGCCAGCAAGGTCGCGCTCGTGCATCTGGTCGCGCGCCTCCGGGCAGGCGGCTTCACCCTGCTCGATACCCAGTTCGTGACCGGACACTTGAGCCAGTTCGGCGCGGTCGAGGTGCCGCGGGCCAGTTATCTGGAACGGCTGTCGGAGGCCCTTAAGCGGCCCGCGACCTTTTATCCGGCGGGTTTTTCAGACGCGGCGCTGTCGGCCGCGGGCGTGGCCTCCGAGCAGGCGAGCACCCAGATGTCGTAGACCGGGTGCTCCAGCGCGGCGAGGCCCGGCGTCGACGAGAACATCCAGCCGGAATAGAGGCGGGTCGCACGCCCCGTATGGTCGACCTCGTCGATCTCAAGGAAGGCGGCATTCTCCGGCGGCTCCTCCGGCGGCGCCGCGTGACAGGCGCGCGCGACAATGCGGAGCGTCCCGAAATGCACGGCCCGGTCGAGCGGCGCTTCCACCTCGGAGGTCCGCGCCACCACCTTGTCGAGCGCCTGCAGCACGGCGACCGAGCGCTCGGCTGCGATGGCGACGGCGCCATCGCCCCAGGCCGCGGCAAGCGCCGCGCCTGCAGCCAGAAAAAAAAGCCCGCGCCGCACCTAGTCGGTGCCGAAGGCGAACTTGCCAATCAGCTCCTCCAGCAGGAGGGAAGATTGGGTGTACGCGATGCGGCCGCCGTCCTTGATGAGGACTTCCTCGGCGCCCGGCTGGAGATCGATGAACTTGCCGCCGAGCAGGCCGTCGCTGACCACCGCCGCCGTGGAATCGCTCGGCAGCTCCACCGACTCGTCAATGCTCATACGGAGCACGGCGCGGAAGGTCTCGGGCTCAAGCTCGCGGTCGATCACCGTGCCGACCTTGATGCCGCCGATGCGCACATCGGAACCGTTGGTAATGCCGTCCACGCGGTTGAACGCGGCGCTTATCTCGTAGCCGCTCACCGTGGCGACGCCGCTCCTGGTATAGGCGAAGACGATGAAGCCGATGGCCACCGCCAGCACCACGGCGCCCAGCAGGGTCTCGACTAGGCTTCTCGACATGGCGATCTCCTTCCCGGCCTCTGGGATGAGGATTGCGGCACTGCCCCGGTTTGGCGGGGCGGAGTCGGGTCGCATTCTGCCACAGCGCGCCCCGCCACGGGTAACAGCAACATGTCTCGCCCACGGGACAGCGACGCAAGCAATTGTGCGAACGCACATTCATCCATATAGGTTCGCACATGAGGACGACCATCGACGTGAACGACGATTTGCTGCAGGCGGTCAAGGCACACGCGGCGCGCGAGCACCAGACCCTGAAGGAGACATTCGAGCAGGCCCTGCGCGCATACTTGGCCCGTCCGGCCCCGGCTACCACCGAGGCGCCGCCCATTCCGGTGTTTCGCGGACGGGGCGTGCAACAGGGTGTAGACCTGACCGACAACGCAGCGCTCCGAGCCATCATGGCTTCAGAGCCCTAACGCCGACGAACCAGATCTCGGATTCGCGATCTATCCGGGGCTGCGCGTCCGCAACCTCCTGGACAGCTGACGGGGCAGAGTCACCCCACGATCTCGCCTTCGACCATCGCGATCGCCTCGATCTCGATTTCGAGCTCGGGCAGGGCCAGACCCGTGATCTCGACGATGGTGTCGGCGGGATAGGGCGGCGTGAAGTATTTCTCGCGCAAGGCGACGATCTTGCCGAAGTTGCCCATGTCCTTGAGGTAGATGTTCACCTTGACGATCTTCGCGAGGCTGGAGCCGCCGGCCTCCAGCACCGCCGCCAGGTTCTTGAAGGTCTGCTCGGCCTGGGCGTCGAAGTCGACGGCGCCGACGACGGTCCCGTCAAGGTCGATGGCGGCTTGCCCGGAAACGAAGATCAGGTCGCCGACGCGGTAGGCCTGCGCCAGCTTGAAAGCCTCGTAAGGATCGGGATCGGTCTTGATGCGAACGGCGTTCTCGGTCATCGGTGTCCTCCATCGTGAGTGCTGTGGCACGCCAGTCTCGCCCGCCGGGTCGCTTGATGCTAGGACGCGCCCAGCGGCGACATTGGCACCGGCGGGAGTCTTGAGACATGAGCGACACGGTACTGATCGAGCGAGCGAACGGCATCGCCCGGGTCACCCTCAACCGGCCGGAGGTGCTGAACGCGCTCAACGACGAGCTGTGCGACGCCCTGGTCGAGACCCTTGCACAGGTCGAGCGCGAGCCCGAGACCCGCGTCATGGTGCTGCAGGGTGCCGGCGGCTACTTCATGGCGGGCGGCGACCTGCAATCCTTCTACGGCCTGCTCGAACGGACGCCGGATGAGCGCCGGCGGCATTTCGAGACGATGATCGACCGCGTGCACGCAATCATCCGGATCATGCGGCGGATGCCGCAGCCGATCATCGCCAAGATCGACGGCGCTGCCGGCGGCTTCGGCTTGAGCCTGGTACTCGCGTGTGACCTCGCGATCAGCGCCGCCGACAGCATCTTCACCATGGCCTATTGCCGCATCGGCACCAGCCCCGACGGCTCGTCGACCTGGTTCCTGCCGCGCACCGTGGGCGCCAAGAAGGCGATGGAGCTCGCGCTGCTTGGCGATCGCTTTGGCGCGCGCGAGGCTGAGCGGCTCGGCATCGTCAACCGCGTCGTCTCGCCCAACCGGCTTGAGGAGGAGACCGATGCGATAGCCCGACGCCTTGCCGCAGGCCCCGCCCGCGCCCTAGCCAACACGAAGCGGCTGCTCCGTAACTCGGGCCATGCCTCCCTCGAAGACCAGCTCCAGGCGGAAGCCGAGATGTTCGCGGACTGCGCGGCGAGCGCGGATTTCGCCGAGGGAGTCGCGGCCTTCGTCGAGAAGCGCAGGCCCACCTTCACCGGGCGCTGAGTGATGGGCGGGCGGCTCGCGGGCAAGACCGCGCTGATCACGGCGGCGGGGCAAGGCATCGGCCACGCCACCGCCGTCGCGTTCCAAAAGGAGGGCGCGCAGCTTTGGGCGACCGACATCGACGAAGCCAAGCTCGCAGGCCTCGCCACGCTGGAAGGCGTCACCTGCCGGGCACTCGATGTCCGCGACGACGGCGCCGTGACGGCGGCGGCCGAGGAGATCGGCGCCGTCCACGTGCTCTTCAACTGTGCCGGCCGCGTGCCCCACGGCACGCTGCTCGACTGCGAGCCGGCGGACTGGGAGGAAACGCTCGGCCTCAACGTCACCGCCATGTACCGGATGATCCGCGCCTTCCTGCCGGCGATGCTGGCACAGGGTGGCGGCTCGATCATCAACATGGCGTCGGTGGTGTCCTCGGTGAAGGCCGCCCCCGACCGCTGCGCCTATGGCGCCAGCAAGGCCGCCGTCATCGGCCTCACCAAGTCGGTCGCGCTGGACTACGCGGCGCAAGGCATCCGCTGCAATGCCGTCTGCCCCGGTGCGGTGGATACCCCGTCACTCGACGAGCGCTTCGGTGCCCGGCCCGACCCGGACACCGCGCGCAAGAGCTTTATCGCGCGCCACCCGGTGGGGCGGATTGGATCGCCGTCGGAAATTGCGGCGCTCTGCGTCTATCTGGCGTCGGACGAGTCCGACTTCACAACCGGCCAGGCACTGGTGGTCGACGGCGCCTGGGGTTTGTAACCGCCTCGCCTACCCTCCGGCCGCCGGGCCCCTGTTCCCGGTGAGCGCGGTCATCATGTTGTCGATCAGCCGCATGCCGATGTTGTCGTCCAGGGAGAGGATCGATTCCGGGTGGAACTGCACGGCGGCGATGGGTCTCTCCCGGTGCTCCAGCGCCATCACAACGCCGTCATCGGTTTCGGCGGTGACCTTGAGCAGGTCGTCGGGGAGCGATACGCGCGCGGCATAGAGCGAGTGGTAGCGCCCGACGCGGAAGCGCTCGGGCAACCCCTGGAAGAGGGCGCTGGCCTTCGCCGTGACCTCCGACGGCTTGCCGTGCACCGGCTCGTCGAGCTGGCCGAGCCGGCCGCCGAAATACTCCGCCACGGCCTGAAGCCCGAGACAGACGCCGAAGAGCGGCACGCCCTTCGCCAGCACCAGCTCGATGGTCTCGGCCGTGCCGAAATCCTCGGGCCGGCCGGGGCCCGGCGAGAGCACGACCAGATCGGGCGCGCCGTCCCGCAACACCTCGCGCGCCGGTTCGGGCCGCAGTGTCTCGACCTGGGCGCCGGTCTGGCGCAGGTAGTTGGCGAGTGTGTGGACGAAGGAATCCTCGTGATCGACCAGGAGGACCCGCCTGGCAGGCCCCAGCTGGGCTGAGGGCGCGCGCGCCGGCGCGGGCGCAGCCTCCGCCCGCACGGCGGCGAACAGCGCCGAGGCCTTGAGCCGGCACTCCTCGTCCTCGGCGTCCGGGTCGCTGTCATAGAGCAGCGTGGCGCCGGCTCTGATCTCGGCGATGCCGTCCTTCATGCGGACGGTGCGGAGCGTGAGCCCGGTGTTCATCGCCCCGTCGAAGCCGATGCGGCCGATGGCGCCGCCGTACCAGCGCCGCGCCGAGCGCTCGTTCGCCTCGATGAAGCGGATCGCCCAGTGCTTGGGCGCGCCGGTCACCGTCACCGCCCAGGTGTGGCTGAGGAAGGCGTCCAGCGCATCGAACTCGGGGCGGAGGATGCCTTCGACGTGATCGACGGTGTGGATCAGGCGCGAGTAGAGCTCTACCTGGCGCCGGCCGATCACCCGCACCGAGCCCGGCTCGCAGATACGCGACTTATCGTTGCGGTCGACGTCGGTGCACATGGTCAGCTCGGCTTCGTCCTTGGCCGAATTGAGGAGCTTCGCGATCTGCGCGGCATCGCCCAGCGCATCCTTGCCGCGCGCGATGGTGCCGGAGATCGGGCAGGTCTCGACCCGGCGGCCCTCCACCCGCACGTACATCTCGGGCGAAGCGGCGACCAGGAACTCGCCGACGCCCAAGTTCATCAGCGCGCAGTAGGGCGCAGGATTGAGAGTGCGCAGGCGGTCGAACACCGCGGACGGCGGGTCGGCGCAGGCCTCGCTGAACTGCTGGCTCAGCACCACCTCGAAGAGGTCGCCCCGGCGGAACGCATCCTTGGCGCGATCTACTGCCGCCGGGTACTGCCCCGGTTCGTGGTCGTTGGCCGGCGGTTCGCTGCCGGGGCGGGCAGGCGCGTAGGCGTCCTCGCGCGGCGCGCGGGCCATGTCGCGCGTGTCCCCGCCGGGCGTGATGAAATCGTAGCGGTGCCGCACCGCCCGGTCCGACATGTGATCGACAACCAGGATCTCGTCCGGCACGAAGAGCACCAGGTCGCGCTGGTCGGCCGGGCGCTCGAGCTTGAGCGCCACCGGCTCGAACTGGTGGGCGAGGTCGTAGCCGAAGGCCCCGTAGAGGCCGAAATGCTGGTCCTCGTCGTTGCCGAAGAGGTCGATGACCGCGCGCAGCAAGCTGAAGATCGAAGGCTGCCGGCTGCGCTGCTCCTCGGGCACGATCTCCACAGGAGGATGGATCTGCCCGTGCAGGCGGTCACCATCCGCCTCAAGAGACGCGACGGCAGCGAGCGGCTCGATCGCGGCGCGGATGGGCTCCAGCAGCACCCTGCCTCTTGGCTCAAGTGCGATGACCTCGAAATCCCGCCCGCGGCAGGTGATGGCGAGCGGCGGGGCGGCGAAGCCAAGGTCCCAGCGCGTGTAGCGGCCGGGAAACTCGAAGCAGGAGGACATGAGGACGCCGGGATAGCGGTCCAGACGCTCGACCAGGTCTGCGGCCGCAGGGCCGACCGCCGCCTCGCGGTCGCTGCGGTGGATGGTGATGCCGCCGCGGGTGCGATAGCGGCGCTGGCTGGCGTCGGGCTCGCTCATGGCGCTCTTATGCCGCTTGCGGCCACCCCCTTGTCAAGCGACGCGGGGATTCAGAGGCGGCGCAACTCCACGACGGATTCGTAGAGCGCGCCCCCGTTGGCCTTGCCGGCGCGGACGCTGGACTCGACGATGCTGCTGCCGACCCTCGTTTCACGGGGAATGTGAATGTTCGCGACCTGGAAGCCGCGGGAGGCCGCGATGGCGGCGAGAAAGCGGTCGGTCGGGATCGGCACCCCCTGCAGGATCGAGTTTCCAATTACCACCAGGGCCGTCGCGCCAGGCCTGAGACACCAGGCCGCACCGTCGAGGAAGCGGGCGCAGTCATTGAAGTAGCGCGCAGCGTAGTTGGCCCAGCCGTTGCCGCCGTAGACACCCTTCTCGGGGTTGCGCACCCGCACCGCTCCGATGGCCTCCCGAATCGCGTCGTTGTCGATGGACGTGTCGAGATCGATGCGCTCTTCGTCACGGGCGTTCTGCCAGTAGGTGCCGACGTTGAGTTCTTCCAGCCGCTTCAGGTCGCGCGGCGCGGCACAGAACCCCAACCAATAGAGGTGCGGGCGGGTGTTGCGGTTGTAGTGGTAGTTGTTGAGATAGGGCGGCGAGGTGACGAGCAGGTCCACACCGCCTTCACCGAGTTCGGCGTAGCCGTCGAAGAAGGAGTTCTCGAAGACCCGCCCATCGTCGCGCTCGGGGTTGGCGCGCGTGTCGCGATACCATCCGGCATCGTCCGCCATCTGAGAGAGCTTGGCGGCGATCACGTCAGCTACGTCGTCGTCTTCCACGTCCGGCCGCCCGACGGACGCCTTGCGACCCAGGCTCGGCTCATAGGAGTAGTTGGAGTAGTTCACCATGGTCGCCGCGAAGGCGAGGCGGAACAGCGCGGCGATGGGCGCATCTAGCGTGGCCATGAAATCGAAGGCCAGCAACACCTTGCGCTCCACCGCCGGGCTGTAGAACGGCGCCCGTGTGCGAAAGGCGGCGGGAGGCGATGTCTTGGGTGCGCGGCCCGAGTGTTCGCATTCGCCCATGAACGCGACGAAGTCCACGATGCTGGCGCTAAGCCGTGCGGGCTCCAGCCGGTGCGCCCCCAGCTTCGCCCGCGCGGCGAAAACGGCGTAGGGATTGATCTCGAAGCCGACGGTTTCGTGTCCGGCGAGATCGGCCTCGATCAGCGTCGTACCGACGCCCGCAAAGGGGTCCAGCACGACGCCCGGCGCCGTCCCCGGCAGGTGGCGGGCCAGCGCGTCCTGCACGAATTGCCGGGAAAAGCCCGCGATCCAGGGAACCCACCGGTGCACCGGCGCTTCCCGATTGGCCATGAAAGCCGGATCGCGGAAGGCGCTGCTCTCTTGTGCCCGACCGACGGTGACCGCCGGCGGACGACCATATTGGCCGGGCTCGTGCGCCTTGCGTTCAGGTCGTACGCCGGCGCCGTCCTCAAAGAGAAAGTGTTTCTGACGTGGATCTATCGGCACGTCCCGCCGTCGTCGGTCAGGGGGTCAGGATGGTCGAGCCCGTGGTCTTGCGGCCCTCCAAGTCGCGGTGCGCCTGGGCGGCCTCGGCCAGCGGGTAGGTCTGGTGGATCTCGATCTTCACCGCGCCCGAGCGCACCACGTCGAAGAGCGCGCCGGCCGATTCCTCAAGCTCCGGCCGCGTGGCGTTGTAGCCGAAGAGCGTGGGCCGCGTGATGTAGGCGCTCTTGGGCGCGAGGCGGGCCAGGTTGAAGTCGGTGATGGGGCCGGAGGCGTTGCCGAAGCTCGCGAGAGTCCCGAGCCGCGCGAGGCTGTTGAGCGAGCCTTCCAGCGTGTCGGCGCCGATGGAATCGTAGACCACGGGGACGCCCTGGCCGTCGGTGATCTCCATCACCCGCGCGGCGAAATCCTCGGTCCGGTAGTTGACCGGATGGTCGCAGCCGTGCGCGCTGGCGAGCGCCGCCTTCTCCTCCGAGCCGACGGTGCCGATCACCGTCACGCCCAGGTGCTTGAGCCATTGGCACTGGATCAGCCCGACGCCGCCGGCTGCCGCGTGCACCAGCACGGTCTCCCCGGCCTTCACCGGGTAGGTGCGTCGGATCAGGTATTCGACGGTCATGCCTTGCAGCATCATCGCCGCGCCCTGCTCGAAGCTGATGTCGGCAGGGAGCTCTACCAGCGAGCCCGCCGGCATGACACGGGCCTCGGAATAGCCGCCCGGCGGCGGCGGGCTGGCGTAGGCCACGCGCACGCCCGCGGAGACCTCGCTCACGCCGTCCCCCACGGCCTCGACCACGCCGGCGCCTTCCATGCCGATGGTCCACGGCAGCGAGGGGACCGGGTAGAGGCCCGTGCGGTGATAGACGTCGATGTAGTTGAGGCCGATCGCCTCGTGGCGCACCAGCGCCTCGCCGGGGCCGGGGTCGGGCAGCGCCACATCCTCGTAATGCAGCACCTCGGGCCCGCCCGCCTCGTGCATCCGCACAGCCTTGACCATGGTTCTCCCTTTCCTGTCCGGGGCGCCCGCCCGGCCGCGCTCGGCTCAGACCGGAAGCTGCGGCGGAAGCGCGCGTTCCAATGCGAGAAGCTGGCGCTTGGTATCACAGCCGGCGCCGCCGGAGAACCCGCCGAGCGTGCCGCCTGCGCCGACAACCCGGTGGCAGGGGATGATGAGGGGAATCGGGTTGGCGCCGCAGGCGCCGCCGACGGCGCGAGGCGCACTGTCGAGCGCACGGGCGAGGTCGCCGTAGCTCCGGGTCTGGCCGTAGGGGATCGCCTGCATCGCCGCCCACACCTTTAGGCGGAAGGGTGTGCCATGCGGTGCGAGCGGTAGCGTGAACTCGCGCAACGTGCCGGCGAAGTATTCGGTGAGCTGGCGCGCGGCCTCCGCCAGCAGGCCGCCGTTCGGGCGAGGTCCGCCGCCTGCGCCGAAATCGACGGCCGTGATTTTTTCGTCCTCAGCCGTGATCGTGAGCGGGCCGACGGGGCTGTTGATGGTGCAGCGGTCGGCAGGCATCGCCCTCAGCCCTCCTCGGGCGCCTGCGCCGCCTCACGGAGCGCGGCGCGCAATGCGTCCGGCTCGGTCACCGGCAGGGAGCAGACCGGACCCACGCACACATAGGCCGTGGCCTTCCCCTCCTGCTGGCCCTTGCCGAAGGCGGGGTGGTCCAGAGGCAGCACATCTTTCGGCGCGAGCTGGGCCAGCACACGGTTGGGCAGGCTGGTCGCGTAGACGGCATCGACGAGGGCCTTTGTCCCCTCTTCCGCCCGCGTGCCGCAGACCACCACCTGCACCGCGCGGCGCAGCACCTCGCTGTTGTTGGCGAGGGTCGAGAGCGGAGAGAAGTTCCGCTCCAGCTCGCCGGAGAACGCCTTGACCAGCGCCTCGGCGCGATCGCGATAGGCCGTCTCGCCGGTGAGGTGGTGGAGACGCGCGAGCACGCCCACCATGGTGCCGTTGCCGGCGGGCGTCGCGGCGTCGTGGGCGGTCTTGGTGCGGCTGATGTTCGCCTCGCCATCGTCCGGCGCGTAGCAATAGCCGCCCTCGTCCGCGTCCCAGTAATGGGCGTCGAGCACCGCGACCCAGCCGCGCGCACGCTCCACGTAGGCGCCCTCCCCCGTCGCCTCGGCCAGCATCAGCGCCGCCCGCGCCATTTCGGCATAGTCGTCGAGGAACTCCACGTCCTTGGAGCGGCCGTGCCGCGCTGCGTGGCGCAGCCTCTCGCCGGCCGCCATGGGGCCTGCGACGTAGTCGAAGGCCTCGACCGCCGCATCGAGCCACGCCGGTGCGCCAAAGACCATGGCGGCGTTGGCCAGCGCCGCGATCATGAGGCCGTTCCAGTCGGCGAGCACCTTGTCGTCCCAGCCGGGGCGCTCGCGGCCTGCGCGGCGCTCTAGCAAAACCGTGCGCATCCCCGCGAGGCGGGCTTCGTCTGGCGTCTCGTCGGTGCCGGGCGGCAGGAGCCGGTTGAGGATCGTCTTCCCCTCCCAATTGCCGCCGGCGCTGACGTCGTAGACGGCCTTGAAGTAAGCCGAGTCCGCGCCGAGCAGTTCGTCGACCTCGGCCTCGTGCCAGACATAGAATTTGCCCTCTTCGCCCTCGGAATCCGCATCCAGCGCGCTCGCGAAGGCGCCTTCGTCCGTGCGCATCTCGCGCAGCACCCAGGCCACGGTCTCGGCGGCGCGGGCGGCGAAGAGCGGCTCGCCGGTCTCCTGCCAGACGTGGCAGAGCAGGTCGAGCAACTGGGCGTTGTCGTAGAGCATCTTCTCGAAGTGGGGCGCCAGCCATCGCTCGTCGGTGGAGTAGCGGGCGAAGCCGCCGCCCAGGTGATCGTAGATGCCGCCCTGGCACATACGCTCCATGCTCAGCACCACGGCGGTCCTCATCAGCTGCGAGCCGGTACGCAGGTAGCTGCGCCAGAGCAGCTCAAGCATGGAACATTGCGGGAACTTTGGTGCGCCGCCAATGCCGCCGTGGCGTCCATCGACCTCGCGTAGCAGAGAGAGTGCCATGTTCTCTGTTTGTGCCTCGGTGACGGGGTCGCCGGGCTTGCTTCGGGCGAGACCTTGCAGCGCTTCGACCAGCGCTGTTCTGTTTTTGTCCACCTTTTCGCGGTCGTTGCGGTAGGTCTGCTCGATCAGGCTCAGCACGTCCTTGAAGCCGGGCCGACCGAAGCGGGGCTCCAGCGGGAAGTAGGTGCCGCCCCAGAAGGGCTCGGCGTCGGGAGTGAGGAACATGGTGAGCGGCCAGCCGCCCTGTTGGCCCATGAGCGCGAGCGCCCGCTGGTAGATGGTGTCGAGGTCGGGGCGCTCCTCGCGGTCCACCTTGATGTTGACGAAGAGCCGGTTCATCAGCCGGGCGGTCTCTTCGTCCTCGAAGCTCTCGTGGGCCATGACGTGGCACCAGTGGCAGGCGGAATAGCCGACCGAGAGCAGGATCGGCTTGTCGGCCTCCTTGGCTTCCGCCAGCGCTTCCGGCCCCCAGGGGCGCCAGTGGACCGGGTTGTCCCGGTGCTGCAGGAGGTAGGGGCTGGTTTCCGCGCGGAGCTGGTTCTCGCTCATGGCCCTTCCCGTCTGGTTCGGGCCGCGCGTGGCAAGGGGCGGCCTTCGGCGGGAGCATAGGGTGCGGCGCCCCGCGCTGCCAGTGCAGCAGGTGTATCAAATCCCTGGCAACCGGGGACCTGGGTCAATCGAAACTTCTGGCAGTTCGTACGGGTCCTGAACCGTCTTGCTGCGCCTTGCGGCCTTTCTCGCCTCTTCTAGCTCCTTGCCAGCAATATAGTATCGGCCCCGCTTCTCGCCGTGTGGAATGAGGAGCGCTAGATCGGCCAAGGCCTTGAGATCGCGCCCAGCAACGTGGGGGCTCTCCTCCGTCTCCTTCTGATACCTGGCGTTGGTGACCCGCATTCCCAGCGCCGCATTGAAGAGCGGGACGATCATTCTCTCGTTGAGCCTCTGACGCTCCACGAGTGCCTCGATGCTGGAGAACAGGGCTTCGTATTCCTCGTGGCGACGGATCACCGTATTGGCCTGCTGGTAGTGGGCCTTGAGGCAGAACCGCACCCACGGCAGCGCACTGTTCGAGGGATTCCACGTGCCCTGCCCGACCTCGGCAAGCACATCGTAGTAGTCCTGTGTGTTACGCCCGAGCCACTCCTCGATGCTTGAAAAGAGTGGGTGAACAACGCCTTCTCGCGCAAGAGCCAATGTTTGGAGGGCCCGCGCCATCCGGCCGTTTCCGTCCTTGAAGGGATGGATCATGGTCAGATTTAGATGAGCCATTGCAGCGGCGACGACCGCGGACTGATGATCCTCTCCATCCAGGTATTCCACCAACTCGCTTACCAAGAAATCGACCGAGTCGGGGTACGGTGCGTCGTAGACGACCACGCCGGTTGCGTGGTTCACCACCTGGACGGCACCGGGCCGCCATGTCCCAGGGTATGCGTTCGGATCGAAGTCGGTCATCATGAAGTGCAGGCTCTTGAGGAATTGCTTGCTGAATTCGAAATAGGGGTCCGTCGCGGCCTGCATGATGCAGGTCATGGCTTTCCTGTATCCCTGGATCGCGAGCCAGGTTTCTGTCCTCTCATCGAGGGGCGGCTCGTCTTCCACGGCCGCCATGGCCTCGTCCATCGTGGCGTTATAGCCCTCGATGGCGTTCGAGCCCTGGATCGCGCGCGCAAACGTGCTCTGCCGCAGGGCCCCGTGCCAGCGGCGGGGATTGTGCTGGGTCTCGATCCGCAAGCGGCGTCTCTGACCTTCCAGTATTTCCAGCACCTTGCGGTCCTCTTGCGACAAGGTGGGTTCGGCGAAGATCATGCTGGATATCTCGTTTCATATCTGCGATGTACAGATATATATCCTGCATTTTGCAGATGTCAATCCAGATATTGTGCAAATCCGCCTCTTGCCAAGAGAAGGGGGAGCTGACTGTGGAGACAGAACCTGTTCATGGGCCGGACAGCGGGGTATGGTCGCGCCCGTCGCCTGAGCGCGGACTGTGCCGCGAGCGAGGTTCGCCATGAAGGTCAAGATCGAGATCGACTGCACGCCCGAGGAGGCCCGTGCCTTCTGCGGGATGCCGGACCTGACGGCAGCCCACGGCGCCATGACAAAGGGCCTGGAGGCGCGGATGGCGGAGGCGATCGGCCAGATCGACCCCGAGGCGCTGCTGAAATCGTGGCTTCCCGGCGGGCTCCAGGGCTTCGAGTCCATGCAGAAGGCCTTCTGGGAAGGATTCGGACAGGCGGGCGGCGGCGCGCCCAAGGGCGGCAGCGGAGGTGGCGCGGGATGAGCCGGGCGGATCCGCCCCTCTACTACCGGCGCCACGTCTTCTGCTGTGTCAACACCCGCGCGCCCGACCATCCGCGCGGCTGCTGCAGCGCGAAGGACTCGGTCAAGCTGCGCGCCCACATGAAGGCCAGAGCCAAGCAGCGCGGGCTCTCTGACGTGCGCATCAACGCGAGCCAGTGCCTGGATCGCTGCGAGTTCGGGCCGACCATGGTGATCTATCCCGAGGGCGTCTGGTACGCGGTCAAGACCGTGGCGGACGTGGACGAGATCATCGAGACCCACCTCGTGCAGGGCGGCCGGGTGGAGCGGCTGATGCTGATGCCCGACCAGCCGTTTCCCGACGAAGCCGATGATTCCGGAGGCGGCAGCCGAATGGCGGCGACTGCCGTCTCCTGATCCGGGCGCGGGTCTGCCGCCGGCCGGCGCGCGGCGCAATCTCCATAGACCATGAGCGGCGACACTATCTTCGCGCTGTCGAGCGGAGGCGCGCGCGCCGCCATCGCGGTGGTCCGGGTCTCGGGCCCCGCGGCGGCGGAAGCGCTGACGCGGATCGGCGGCGCGCCGTTGCCGGAGGCACGCAGGGCGGCGCTTCGGCGCTTCCGCGAGCCGGAAACGGGCGAGCAGATCGACCGGGGACTGGCGCTCTGGTTCCTCGCGCCCGCCAGCGCCACCGGCGAGGACATGGCGGAGTTTCACGTGCATGGCGGACCCAGCGTCATCGACGCGCTGTGCGATGCGCTCGCTGCGATCCCCGGCCTGCGCCCGGCCGAGCCCGGCGAGTTCACCCGCCGCGCCTTTGAGGCCGGCCGTCTCGACCTGACGGAGGCGGAAGGGATCGCCGACCTGGTCGCGGCCGAGACCGAGGCCCAGCGGCGCCAGGCGCTCGCCCAGATGGAAGGCGGGCTGCATCGGCTCTACGACGGCTGGCGCGAGCGGCTCATGGCGCTCCGGGCCAACGTCGAGGCCGCCATCGATTTCTCGGACCAGGAGCTGGGCGACGATCCACTGGCCGCGGCTGCTCCCGGCCTCGCGGCGCTGGAGGCCGAGATCGCGATCCATCTCGACGATTCCCGCCGGGGCGAGCGCCTGCGCGAGGGCTTCTGCATCGCCATCGTGGGCGCGCCGAATGCCGGAAAATCCAGCGTTCTCAATCGTTTAGCGGGGCGGGACGCGGCCATCGTTTCGACGCGTGCGGGCACCACCCGCGACGTGGTCGAGGTGCGCCTCGATCTTGGCGGTTGGCCTATCACCCTCGCCGACACCGCGGGATTGCGCGAGAGCCAGGATGAGATTGAGAGCGAAGGCGTGCGCCGCGCCCTCGCCCGCGCAGCCAGCGCCGACCTCTCGCTGGTGGTCTTCGACGGCGCGCTTTGGCCCGAGGCGGACGCGCAGAGCCTCGCGCTGCTTGGCGAGGACGCACTGGCGGTGCTGAACAAGACCGACCTGATCGGGGACCCCGTCCCTGCCGCCATCGGCGGCCAGCCGGCGCTCGGCGTGTCTTGCCTGACCGGCGCCGGCATCGAGGCGCTGCTGGAGACACTGGCAAACGAGATCGCGCGGCGTTACCCGCCCGGCGGCGCGCCCGCGCTGACCCGCGCCCGTCACCGGCAGGCGGTCGTGGAGTGCCGCGACGCACTCGCACGCGCCATCGCCGGGCCGGCAGACGAACGGCTCGCGGAGGAGCTTCGGCTAGCGGCGCATGCGCTCGGCCGCATCACCGGCCGGGTCGACGTCGAAGCCGTGCTCGATCTCGTCTTCCGCGACTTCTGCATCGGCAAGTAGGGGCGCTTGGCGCTTTACGGACGGGCGCGCGTGTCCTATAGGGGGCGCCGTTCCCAATGAGCCGAGCCGCAGACTGGGCGGCCGGGAGGGCGGCCATGAGCCGCGAGCGCTTCGATGTCATCGTGATCGGGGGCGGCCACGCCGGGTGCGAGGCCGCGGCGGCGGCGGCGCGCGTCGGTGCCGCGACGCTCCTCATCACCCAGAAACGCGAAACCATCGGCGCCATGTCGTGCAACCCGGCGATTGGGGGCCTCGCCAAGGGCACGCTGGTGCGCGAGGTGGACGCGCTGGACGGGCTCATGGGCCGTGTCGCCGACGAAGCGGGCATCCAGTTCCGCGTGCTCAACCGCAGCAAAGGGCCGGCCGTGCGGGGGCCCCGGGCGCAGCAGGACCGCGCGCTCTACCGGGCCGCCATGCAGGCGGCGCTCGCGGCGCAGCCCAGTCTCACGATCCGCGAGGGCACGGTCGAGGACCTAGCACTCGATGCGACTGCGCAGGCCCGGCCCCGCGTGCGCGGTGTGGTACTGGGGGACGGCGAACTGATCCCGGCGCCGCAGGTGGTGCTCACCACAGGCACCTTCCTGCGCGGGCTGATCCACATCGGGGAGCGGCAGATTCCGGCGGGGCGCGTCGGCGACGCCCCGGCAACGGGGCTTGCACACACGCTGGAGCGGCTGGGCTTCCGTCTGGGCCGGCTGAAGACCGGCACACCGCCCCGGCTCGACGGTCGCACCATCGACTGGGCCGCCCTGGCGGCGCAGGAGGGCGACGAGCCGCCGGAACCCTTCTCCTTCCTTACCGACACCATCACGCGGGCGCAGGTGCGCTGTCACATCACCGCCACGGGGCCCGAGGGCCACGAAGTCATCCGCTGCAACCTCGCGCGCTCCCCCATGTACTCGGGCGCGATCGAGAGCCGCGGGCCCCGCTACTGCCCTTCCATCGAGGACAAGGTGGTGCGCTTCGCCGAGCGTTCGTCGCACCAGATTTTTCTTGAGCCGGAGGGGCTTGAGGACCACACGGTCTATCCCAACGGAATCTCGACCGCGCTGCCGGAAGAGGTGCAGCGGGCGCTGGTGGCGACGATTCCGGGGCTGGAGCGGGCGGCGATCCTGCGGCCGGGCTACGCCATCGAGTACGACCACGTGGACCCTCGCGAGCTGAGCCCCGCGCTGGAGACCGACCGCATCGCAGGTCTCTACCTCGCGGGCCAGATCAACGGCACCACCGGGTACGAGGAAGCCGGAGCCCAGGGCATCGTCGCCGGGATCAACGCCGCGCGCGCGGCCGCCGGCGGCGGGCCGATCACGCTGGACCGCGCCGAAGGCTACATCGGCGTGCTGATCGACGATCTGGTGACGCAGGGGGTGAGCGAGCCCTACCGCATGTTCTCGTCGCGCGCCGAATACCGGCTCCGGCTCCGGCCGGACAATGCGGACCGTCGGCTCACGGAACGCGGCATCGAGGCGGGCTGCGTCGGCGGTCAGCGGGCACGGCGCTTCGCCGCCAAGAGCGCGGCACTGGCCGAGACCGAGCGCCTTCTCGACTCGCTCGACGCCACGCCCGACACGCTGCGCCGCCACGGCATTGCGGCGAACCGGGACGGGCGCAGGCGCAGCGCGCGCGAGCTGATCGGCTATCCCGATGTGAGCCTTGAGCCACTTGCGATGCTCTGGCCGGCACTGACGGAGCTGGAGCCCGAGATCGTCCAAGCCCTGGAGAACGACGCCCATTACCGGGGCTATTTGGAGCGGCAGGAGGCGGATATCGCGGCCTTTCGCCGTGACGAGGCGCTCAGGCTGCCGGGGAACTTCCGCTTCGACAGGGTGGGCGGGCTCTCTCACGAGATGCGCCAGCGCCTCGCCGCTGCGCGGCCCGCGACCCTCGGCGCGGCCGGACGGGTGCCGGGAGTGACGCCGGCGGCGCTGACGGCATTGCTCGCCCATGTCCGCAAGACGGAGCACCGCAAGAGTGCGGCGGAGGCCGGGCGCGGCTAGATCGGATGGAGCCGGGCAAGGCCTTCCGGCGCGATGTTTCACGTGAAACACGCGAACGGCTCGAGATCTACGAGACCCTCCTCCGGCAACGGCAACGGCGCGTCAACCTGGTCTCGGCAGCGACCCTGCCCGCGCTCTGGATCCGGCACTTTCTGGATTCGGCGCAGCTCGCCCCCCTGCTCGCCGACGACGAGGTTGGCCACACGGTGGACGTCGGCAGCGGAGCGGGTTTCCCCGGCATGGTGCTCGCGATCCTCGACGCGGGTCGCCGCGTCTCCTTGGTCGAGGCCAACGGCAAGCGCTGCACCTTCCTGCGCGAGGTGGCGGCCGCCACCGGCACCGAGGTCTCAGTAGTCGAAGGCCGGTTCGAGGCGCCCGACGTTCAGGCCGCACTCGCACCGGCAGGCACGATCGTCGCCCGCGCCTGCGCGCCGCTGGTCGATTTGCTAGGTCTTGTTTTCCCCGTGCTGGACTCTCATACATATTGTATATTCCCGAAGGGACGCCGCTACCGGAGCGAGCTGGAGGAGGCCCGCCGCCGGTGGGATTTCGGGGCAGACATCGTCCCCAGCCAGACAGCGGCCGAGGCGCGGATACTGAGGATCAGCGATGTCGAACGGCGCCGCCGCTCTTGAGACCGGCGCCCCGTCCGCGCCAGCACCGGCGGAGCGGCCCCGGATCATCGCGGTCGCGAACCAGAAGGGCGGCGTCGGCAAGACCACCACCGCCATCAACTTGGGCACCGCGCTTGCGGCGGCGGGCCGCCCGGTGCTGTTGCTCGACCTCGATCCGCAGGGGAACGCCAGCACCGGCCTCGGCATTCCCCAAGCGGAGCGTGTGCCGGGCTCTTACGGCCTGCTCCAGGGCGCGCCGCTCGCTGCGGCCCGGCGGCAAACGATAGTGCCGGGGCTTTCCGTCGTGCCGGCGACCCGCGATCTCGCGGGCGCCGAGATCGAACTCTCCCAAGCCCCCAGGCCGCAGCATTGCCTGAGGGAGGCGCTGGCTCCGGCGCTCGCGGACGAGAGCACGCTGTCTCACGTGCTGATCGACTGCCCGCCATCACTTGGCATGCTAACTGTCAACGCCCTGGTCGCCGCGGACTCCGTGCTGGTACCGCTACAGTGCGAGTTCCTGGCCCTGGAGGGGCTGAGCCAGGTGCTCAGCATCGTCGAGCGCGTGCGCACCGCCTTCAACCCGGCGCTCCACGTGCAAGGCATCGTGCTCACCATGTACGACAGGCGGAACAATCTCTCCGCGCAAGTGCGGGACGACGTGCGCACCCACCTGGGCGATGCGGTGTACGAGACCATCATCCCACGCAACGTGCGGGTCTCCGAGGCGCCGTCCTTCGGCGTTCCCGTTTTGCTCCACGATTTCCGCTGCCCCGGCGCCCAGGCCTACGCGCATTTGGCCGGAGAGCTGCTGCGGCGCGAGCGAATTCAGAAGGAGAGCGCAGCATGACAACCGATGCGAGCGGCCAGCCGCGCCAGCGCGGCCTCGGCAAGGGCCTCGCCGCCCTCCTCGGCGAAACCATGGAACCGGCCACGACCGGCACGCGGGAGGGCGCGCTACTCTCCATCCCCATCGAGCACCTGGCGCCCCACCCCAACCAGCCGCGCCAGCATTTTGACGAGGTTGAAATCCAGAGTTTGGCCGACTCAATCCGGGCGCGGGGCATCGTCCAGCCCCTGGTGGTGCGGCCCGGCCCCGGCGGCGAGGACGGCGCGCCCTACCAGATCGTCGCCGGCGAGCGGCGCTGGCGGGCGGCGCAGCGGGCGGGGCTGCACGAGCTGCCGGCGGTGGTGCGCCAGTTGAGCGATCCCGAGAGCATCGAGATCGCGTTGGTGGAGAACCTGCAACGCAGCGACCTCAACCCGCTGGAGGAAGCCACGGCCTACCGCCGCCTGATCTGCGAGTTCGACCACCGGCAGGAGGATGTGGCGACCGCGCTCGGCAAGTCTCGCAGCCACGTGGCCAACACGGTCCGACTGCTCGACCTGCCCGAGACGGTGAAGGCGCTGGTCGGCGACGGCACGCTGAGCGCGGGCCACGGGCGGGCGCTGCTGGCGGCGGCCGACCCGGCAGCACTTTCTGATACGGTGGTGCGGCTGGGGCTCACCGTGCGCCAGACCGAGGCGCTGGTGCGCCGCGCGGGAGAGGGGCGCACCCGCCAGCGAAAGGCGCGCAGGGACGACCCCAATATCAGGGCACTGCAGGACGATCTCAGCCGTGCGCTCGGTCTCAGAGTCACCATCGATCCCGCCGCCCGCGGCGCCGGCGGTCGCGTGACGATCGCCTACAAGGAGCCCGAGCAGCTCGACGCGCTCATCGGCCGCCTGCGTGCGGGCCCGCAACCCCGTCCGCCTCTCAAAGCGGTCTAGGGGCGCCAATTAGACAGTAAAATCAGCGCATTACGGCGGCATATAAATTTATAGATGGCTTGCTAATGAATTAGTCGCGACTTGTCTCCGGACGGCGGTCCGAAAGCGGTCGGGGATCTCGCTCCTCTGCGGCACGCTCCTCCGCCAGCTCCGATTATCCAGATGCTCCTGTCCGGCAAAGACTGCCTATTCTCCCGCCATCGTCACGGTCTTGTCGGCGTGGCCGGAGCCGTCATACGTCGCGAGCGAGCATCGTCCTGAACATCGATCGCTCTCCCATCTGGGCCAAGGGTGACCGACCTGGAGTACGTCCGGACCTGATGGCGTTCTATCTATTTTCAACGCTTTGAGTTTGAGACAAATCAATACCCAAGATGTCAGGCACGGCCATGCTGGCGCAGGCCCTGTGCACGCCGTGCAGACCATGACCGTGGCAAGAAATGGGGGCTAGACTGCTGCAAGACGTTTTCCTGTGCGCTCCACGACGGATCGAGGCCCTTCAATGGTGAG
This sequence comes from Alphaproteobacteria bacterium, assembly GCA_965220745.1. Classification (GTDB taxonomy): domain Bacteria; phylum Pseudomonadota; class Alphaproteobacteria; order UBA828; family UBA828; genus WTGU01. Next base: position 329,272 of record CBDCQT010000011.1, read on the forward strand.
TCAATACCGCATCGAAACCCTCTTCCTGTCGCAGGAGGATCTTCTGCGCGCCGGCTGCCTGGACATGGGGATGGCCATGGAGGCGGCCGAACAGGCCATGCTCGCCTACCAGAAGGGCGACATCATGTTCCCCGAGAAGATCGTGCAGATCTTCAACCAAGACACCCAGGCCCGCATCAACTGCCTGCCGGCGACGCTGCTGCCGGAGAAGATTTGCGGCGTGAAGTGGGTCTCCGTCTTTCCCGAGAACCCCGAGGTCCACGGCATACAGAACCTTTCGGCGGTCATGATCCTCTCCGAGATCGAGCACGGCTTCCCCCTTGCCCTGCTGGAGGGGACGCTCTGCTCCAACATGCGGGTCGGCACCATGGGCGGGATCGCCGCGAAGCACCTCGCCCGCCCGGACTCGCGAAGCATCGCGTTCATCGGCGCCGGAGAGCAGGCAAAGATGCATCTGGTCGCGATGAAGAAGGCCGTTCCCGCCCTGGAGGAGTGCCGCGTCGCGGCGAAGTACGAGCACGAGGAACAGCAGTTCGTCAGCGAAATGAAGCCCCTGTTCCCCGACCTTCGCTTCGTCGCCACGGAGACGGACCTTCAGCGGGCGTCGGAAGGCGCCGACATTCTGGTCACCGCCACCAGCGCGCAGGCGCCGCTGCTGCAGGCGGCGTGGATGAAGCCCGGCGCCTTCTACAGCCACGTGGGCGGCTGGGAGGACGAATACGAGGTCGCTCGCCAGTGCCAGAAGATCGTCGTGGACGACTGGGAGACGGTGAAGCACCGGACCCAGACGCTGAGCCGGATGTACAAGGACGGTGCGCTGGCCGACGACGACATCCACGCGAACCTCGTCGATATCGTGGCGGGCGCGAAAAGTGGGAGGGAAAGAGCGGACGAGCGGACCTATTTCAACGCGGTCGGTCTCGCCTACGTCGACGTGGCGATCGCCTATGCGATGTACCGGCGGGCCGCAGAGGCCGGGGTGGGGACGCGCCTCGCCATCCAGGACAACATGATCTTCCAGCACGAAGAGCTGGCGAACTGGATCCGGATGTAGTCTGTCGCCGGCGGGCCGGGCCGGGAGCAGGCGCGGGCCACGCGGGCTCGCGGGACTCCTGATTTCGCGCGCGAGACCTTTCAGGCTCGCGCGACTCAGGCGTGCGCGACTACGTGTTCATCGAGGCGAAGAATTCCTCGTTGGTCTTGGTCGTCTTGAGCTTGTCGACCAGGAACTCCATGGCGTCCACCGTGCCCATGGGCGAGAGAATGCGGCGCAGCACCCACATCTTGGCGAGTGTCGCGCGGTCGACCAGAAGCTCCTCCTTGCGGGTGCCGGAGCGGGCGATGTCCATGCTGGGCCAGGTGCGCTTGTCGGCGAGCTTGCGGTCCAGAATGATCTCGGAGTTGCCGGTGCCCTTGAACTCCTCGAAGATCACCTCGTCCATGCGCGAGCCCGTGTCGATCAGCGCGGTCGCGATGATGGTGAGCGAGCCGCCGTGCTCGATGTTGCGGGCGGCACCGAAGAAGCGCTTGGGCCGCTGCAGCGCGTTGGCGTCCACGCCGCCGGTCAGCACCTTGCCGGACGACGGCACCACGGTGTTGTAGGCGCGGGCGAGGCGGGTGATCGAATCCAGCAGGATCACGACGTCGCGCTTGTGCTCGACCAGCCGCTTGGCCTTCTCGATCACCATCTCCGCCACCTGCACATGGCGCGAGGCCGGCTCGTCGAAAGTGGAGCTCACCACCTCGCCCTTGACCGAGCGGTCCATGTCGGTGACCTCCTCGGGCCGCTCGTCCACCAGCAGCACGATGAGGTAGGCCTCCGGGTGGTTCTCCTCGATCGAGTGCGCGATGTTCTGCAGCATCATAGTCTTGCCGGTGCGCGGCGGGGCGACGATCAGCGCCCGCTGCCCTTTGCCGAGCGGCGCCACGATGTCGAGGATGCGGCTGGTGGTGTCCTTCTTCTTGGGGTCGGCGATCTCCATGCTGAAGCGCTGCTCGGGGTAGAGCGGCGTCAGGTTGTCGAAGTTGACCTTGTGGCGGAGGTTCTCCGGCGGGTCGAAGTTGATGTTGTTGAGCTTGAGCAGGGCGAAGTACCGCTCGCCGTCGCGGGGCGCCCTGATCTGGCCTTCCAGCGTGTCGCCCGTGCGGAGCCCGAAGCGGCGGATCTGGCTCGGGCTCACGTAGATGTCGTCGGGGCCGGGCAGGTAGTTGGACTCCGGCGAGCGCAGGAAGCCGAACCCGTCCTGCAAGGTCTCCAGCACGCCCGAGCCGAAGATCGCCTGATCGTTCTCGGCAAGCTGCCGGAGGATCGCGAACATCAGGTCCTGCCGACGCATCGAGTTCGCGTTCTCGATCTCGAGCTCCTCGGCATAGTCGATCAGCTGAGTCGGGGTCTGGGTCTTGAGTTCTTGCAGGTGCATGACGGGGGCTGCCGTTGTGGAGCGGAAACCGCGCCGCCGGCCGGCGGCACGCTGAGGGCGCAAACCTAGTAGAACGGCGTGCGGCTTATTTTTCCGAGAGAATGCGCCGAAGACGGGCAGGAGGCCCGCCCGCTGCGGCGGACGCGAACCTTAGCCTATCGGGTGCCGTTCCGCCGTGTCAAACGAAGATTCCATGCCGGTATTCCAAGCGCTCATGGCGCCCCGCCGCCATCAGAAGGGGGCCGCCTGAACTGCTTGGCGAGCGCGAGCCCCTGGCGCTGGTAGGAGGAGCCGATGCCGTGCCCGTAGAGCTCGGCGGGGCGCTCGGTCAGCGGCTCGAAGAGCAGGCGGCCGATGGTCTGGCCGTCCTCGATCACGAACGGCACGTCGTGGGAGCGCACCTCCAGCACCGCGCGCGTGCCGCCACCGCCGGCCTCGTCATGACCGAAGCCCGGATCGAAGAAGCCCGCGTAGTGCGCGCGGAACTCGCCGACCAGCGTGTCGTAGGCCACCATCTCGGCGGCGTGATCCGGCGGGATGCGCACGGATTCCTTCGAGGCCAGGATGTAGAAATCGTCCGGGTTCAAGATCACGCCGCCGCCGGATGGCCGCGCGATCGGCTCCCAGAAGTCGTCGGGCTCGTAGCGGCCGACCACGTCGATATCGATCAGGTCAGCGTGGCGCTTCGCCTTCCAGCCGACGAGGCCGCCGCCGTCGCCCGCAAGATCGACGGAGAGCGGCAAGCCGCCGGAGAAGCCCCCGCGCGCGACCTCGCCTTCGACCAGCCGCCGCTCGGCATGCAGGCGCTCCAGCGCGCCTTCGGAGTAGGCGGGATCGCCCCGCTTGAAGCGGATCTGGTTGAGCCGGCTGCCGGCGCGCACCACGATGCTGAAGGTGCGGGGCGAGACCTCGGCGTAGAGCGGCCCCCGGTAGCCGGCCTGCACCCGGTCGAACTCGTGCGCCTCGTCGGCGATGAGCCGGGTGAAGATGTCGAGCCGGCCGGTGGAGCTCTTGGGGTTGGCGTGGGCGGCGACGTCGGGCGCGAGCGCGAGGCGTTCCATCAGGGGGACGATGTAGACGCAGCCCCGCTCCAGCACGGCGCCGGGCGTGAGGTCGATCTCGTGCATGCCGAGGCGCGCGATCTTCGCGCTCACGCTCTCGCGGCCCGGCAGGAAGCTCGCGCGCACGCGGTATGCCTTGGGCCCGAGCCGGAGATCGAGGCTCGCTGGCTGGATCTGCACCGCGCCGATGGGCTGGTCCGCCGAGACGCCACCCTGCTCGATCAATGTCGCGATGGCGGTGCTCGACAGGACCCCGGCTCGCTCGCTCATAGTTCGCTCCCCGCCGGCTCAGAACGGCCTGACGATGACCATGATGACAATAGCGATCATGGCGAGCGTCGGCACCTCGTTCACCCGGCGGTAGAAGCGCGCGCTGCGGCGGTTGCGGTCGGCGGCGAAGTCACGGCGCCAGCGGGCGAGCAGCCCGTGGAAGGCCGCGAGCAGCAGCACTAGGGCGAGCTTGACGTGGATCCAGATATCGCCGGACCAGTCCACCACGCCGGGCTGGGCCAGCAGGGCACCGCCGAAGCCGAACGTCGCCACCATGGCCGGATTGACGATGATCCGGAGCAGGCGACGCTCCATGACCTTCAAGGTTTCCGAGAGCTCAGAGCCCGGCTCGGCGTCGGCGTGATAAACATAGAGGCGGGGCAGATAGAGCATCCCCGCCATCCAGGCGATCACCGCGATCACGTGGAGCGCCCTGAGCCAGGTGTAGAGATCGTCCGCCATCAGCGCGCCGCCAGGGGGCAGCCGCGGTGGGCCGCGGGGCAGATGCGTCCGCCTTCACCGGAGTCCAAGCCACTGCCTTCCAAAGCGCCGCGCACGAGGGCCGCGAGCGCTTTGATGAAGGCCGGCTGCGTGCCGAGGGCCGGCACCCGGTGGTAGGCGGGGACGCCCGCTCGCACGGCGTACTGGCGGTAGGTGACGTCGAGCTCGACAAGGGTCTCGCTGTGCTCGGAGACGAAGGCGATGGGCACGACAACCACGGGCACGCGGTCTCGGCCCGCGCGGTCGAGCTCGTCGACGGTGGACGGCTCCAGCCAGGCGAGTGGTCCGACCTTGCTCTGGTAGCAGACTGTCCAATCCAGGTCGTCTCGGCCGAGGCGGGCGACGATGTGCCGCGCGGTCTCTTCCACCTGCCACTGGTAGGGATCGCCGCGCGCGACCACGCGCCTGGGCAGGCCGTGGGCCGAGAAGAGCACGCGCGGCTTGTCAGCCTCGGTCGCCGCCGCCAGCAAGGGCTCGATCAACGCCGCATGGGCCGCGATCAGCCCGTTCTCTCGCGGATAGCAGCAGACGGCTCGCGTCGGCGCGGCGATGCCGGCAGCCCTAGCCGCCGAGTGCCAGGCCGCGAGCGACGAGGCCACGGTCGTGGTCGAGAACTGCGGATAGAGCGGCAGCAGCACGATCCGATCCGGCCGGAAGGCGGCAACCTGTTGCGCCGCCGCCTCGCTCATCGGGTGCCAGTAGCGCATCGCAACAACCACCTCGACCACACCGAGATCACCGAGAGCAGCCTGCAACGCCGCCGCTTGCTCTTCGGTCTCTTCAAGCAGCGGCGAACGCCCGCCGATCGTGCGGTAGATTTCGCGGGCTTTGGGACCGCGGCGTTTGGCGATCAGACGCGCGAGAAACCGACGCACCGGGGCGGGTGCGCCGATGATCGCAGGGTCTCGGAACAGATTGCGCAGAAAGGGCTCGACGGCATCCAGAGAATCCGGCCCGCCCAAGTTCATGAGGACGACGGCGGTGCGGCTCATCGGCCGTCCCCGCCGGGCCAGGCGTGCACGAGATCGCAGAGTTGGGCCACGTGCTCCGGCGGAGTCTGGGGCAGCACGCCCTCGCCTAAATTGAACACGAAGGGTCCATGACCGAGCGCATCCAGAATGCGGCTGGCCGCTTTCCGCAGCGCGTCGCCGCCGGCCAGCAGCGCCACCGGATCGAGGTTTCCCTGCATCGTGCAATGGGGCTGCAGCCGTGCCGCCGCCCAGGCCGGAGGCACGGTGCTATCGATGGAGATTGCGTCCACGCCGGTTTCTGTCGCGAAACGCTCGCAGGCGATGCCAGCACCACGCGGGTAGCCGATGATCGGCGCGGCCGGATGCACGGCTTTCACGTCCGCCACGATCGCCTTCAGAGGATCGATGTTCCAGCGGGTGAGCTCGCTCTCCGGCAGCGCCCCAGCCCAGCTATCGAAGACCTGCACCGCGTCGGCGCCGGCGTCGATCTGGGCAATGAGATGAGCCGACACTGCCTGGCGCAGGGTCTCGATCAACTGCCCGAAGCTCTCGGGATCGCGATAGGCCCATCCCTTGACCGTGGCAAAGTCCCGGCTCCGCCCGCCACCAACCATGTAGGTCGCGAGCGTCCACGGCGCCCCGGCAAAACCCAGCACCGTCGCCCCAGCCGGCGCCGCAGCCACGACCCGCTCCATCACCTCGTAGACAGGCGCAAGATGCCGCCTTTGGCGTTCCACATCGAATTCGGGCAGGGACCCACCCTCCGGAATCGCTTTGAGCCTGGGTCCCTCACCCTCCTTGAACCAGAGCTTGACGCCGAGCGCCTCGGCAACCACCAGGATGTCCGAGAACAGGATAATCCCGTCGAGGGGGAAACGACGCACGGGCTGAAGAGTCGCCTCCGCCGCCAAAACCGGGTCGTAGCAGAGATCGAGGAAGGACCCCGCCTTCGTCCGCAACGCTCGGTACTCGGGGAGGTAGCGCCCCGCCTGGCGCATCAGCCAGAGCGGCGGCGGATGCTGTGCCTTCCCTCGAAGCGCCGCGAGAAGCGGCTTGATATCTGCGTCCACGGTCACGAGTCGGTTCTTGTCCCCGGCTTCGTCAGACTATCTTCATTAAATGAGTCTTAGTAAGGGTGGATGATGATGTTGGTGCGGATGAGGGGATTGTGGCGTTCATCCCATGGGTCGGGTGAATGATCACATGGGTCGTGCCACAGACGGACTCAACGTGAAGAAGCGATGAATGACCAACGCGGCGGCGTGTTTCAACGGTTGTGGGGAAACTAGGATAGTGTGGAAGGGCACCTGGCAGCACCGGTCATGAGAGTGTTATCCCCGTTTTGACGGTTTTGTGACAGGGATGGTCGGATAAGCTGAGGATAGATTGGGGGTTGTCTGGCTGGGTGCCGTTGCCCACGGATTCCCCACATGAAGGCGCTGAGAAGTCGTGCCGGTGCGGGCGCAGCGCGGAGGGTCGTAGCGGGTTCATGCGAAGGTTTCATCTGCATCTGGTCTCGGACGCTACCGGCGAGACCTGCATCACCATAGCGCGCGCGGCGGCAGCGCAATTCCAGGGCGTGGATGCGGTTGAGCACCTGTGGTCGCTGGTGCGCACCGAGAGTCAGCTGCGGCAAGTTCTCGCCCACGTCGAGGCGGAGCCCGGCGTGGTGATGTTCACCCTCGTCGACCCGCAGCTTCAAGCCCTTCTGCACGAGGAGTGCCGGCGTATCGAAGTTCCGTGCATCCCACTGCTCGACACGGCGATCACGGCGTTGAGCGGCTTCCTCGGCATCGAGAGCCGTAATCAGCCGGGCAGCCAACACGTCATGGACGAAGCCTATCTCAAGCGCATCGAGGCGATGAACTACGCGCTCGCCCACGACGACGGGCACTCGCCGACATCGCTGCGGGAGGCTGATATCGTGCTTGTCGGCGTATCGCGGACCTCGAAGACCCCCACCTGCTTCTACCTCGCCAATCGCGGTCTCAAGGCGGCCAACGTGCCGGTGGTGCCGGGTAGTCCGTTGCCGCCGGAGCTTGCAGCACCGCAGGGTGCGCTGGTGGTTGGCCTCACCTGTCACCCAGAGCAGCTGATCGATATCCGGCGAAGCCGCATGCGCATGATCGGCGATATCGGCGAGACCGCTTACGTAGACCCCCTTCAGGTCGAAGAGGAGGTGCGGCAGGCGCGGCGCCTGTACGCAGAGGCGGGATGGCCGGTGATCGACGTGACCCACCGCTCGATCGAAGAGACAGCCGCCGCGATTCTTCAGCTATACGACCGCCGCGCCCTCTCCCCCTGAGCGGTTGGCGCGGCGCGGGAAGCGTATATTCTGCGGCGCAGTAAGAGCGAGCCGGGACAGGAAAGCGGACCCATGGCAATGGCTGAGGCGGACCCAGCCTTGCACGGAGAGGCCGGCGAACGGAATGTGGTGCTCGCCTCTCAGGCGGCGGTGCGAGCGGCAATGCTGCGGGCTGCGGGCCTCACATTCACCGTGCAGCCGGCGCGGGTGGACGAAGGCGCGGTCAAGGAGGCCATGCGAGCCGAAGACCCCGAGGGCCACGGGACCGCACGGGCGCTCGCCGCCCTCAAGGCTCGGCGAGTGAGCGCCGGCGCTCCGGGCGCCTTCGTCATCGGCGCGGATCAGCTCCTGGTCTGCGGCGACGAGTGGTTCGACAAGCCGGTGGATGTGGCCGATGCCAGGGGGCAGCTTCAGCGGTTGCGCGGCCGGCGCCACACGCTGGTGACCGCGGTCTCCGTGGTCCGCGACGGGGCCGAGATCTGGGGCGACCTGGCGTGCCCGGCGTTGACGATGCGCCCTTTCTCCGACGCCTTTCTGGAGCGCTATCTGGAGCGCGCGGGCGACGGAATCCTTGCTTGCGTCGGGGGCTACGAGGCCGAGGGTCTGGGCGCGCAGTTGCTCGCGGAGATCGAGGGGGACTGGTTCGCGGTGCTGGGCCTGCCGCTGCTGCCACTGTTGGCGTTCCTCCGCGAGCACGGGCTGGTGGAGACATGATTCTCTCCGGCGCGGCGCGGCTGGCCGGGGTCATGGGCTGGCCGGTGGCGCATTCGCGCTCGCCGCGTATCCACGGCTACTGGCTCGAGGAGAAGGAGATCGACGGCGCTTACCTGCCACTCGCGGTCCGGCCCGAGAGGCTCGACGCCGCGCTCGATGCGCTTGCTGCTCTGGGTTTTCGCGGGTGCAACCTGACCGCCCCGCACAAGGAGGCCGCGCTCAAGCGCATGGATACGCTGTCGGAGACCGCGCGCCGGATCGGCGCGGTTAACACCGTGACGGTCGGGGACGATGGGGCGCTGCACGGCGACAACACCGACGGCTATGGCTTTATCAGCCACCTGCGCCAGGAAGCGCCGGGCTGGGAGGCTGGGGCGCCGGTGGCGGTGCTGGGCGCCGGCGGCGCTGCGCGGGCGGTGTTGGATGCTCTCTCTGCCGCGGGCGTTTCCGAAATCCGCCTGCTCAACCGTACGCGCGCGCGCGCGGCGGCGCTCGCGGAGGAGGCGGGCGAGACGGTGCGTCCCCTGCCGTGGGACCAGCGGACCCACGCGTTGGCGGACTGCGGCTTGCTGGTCAACACCGCGCAGCTTGGTCAGGCGGGCAAGCCTGCGCTCGATCTCGCTCTCGACCGGCTGCCGGCCGATGCGGTGGTCTACGACTTGGTCTATGCGCCGTTGGAGACGGACCTGCTCGAGGCGGCGCGTGCGCGCGGGCATGTGGCGGTGGATGGACTCGGCATGTTGATCCACCAAGCCCGGCCCGGCTTCGCCGCCTGGTTCGGGGCCGAGGTCGAGGCGACGGCGGCACTCCGCAGCTTTGCCGCCGAAGGGCTGTGACGGGGGTCGGCCGTGGTCATCCTCGGCCTCACCGGCTCCATTGGCATGGGCAAGACCACCGTTGCGAACGCCCTGCGCGCCTCCGGCGCCACCGTCTTCGACGCCGATGCGGCGGTCCACCGTCTGCTGGCGCCGGGCGGGGCCGCCGTGGCGCCGGTGCTCGCGCGCTTTCCCGATGCCGGGATGGGCGAGGGTGCCGCGCGTGCGGTCGACCGGGGAGCGCTCGGCGCGACGGTCTTCGCGGACCCCAAAGCCCTGGCGGAACTCGAGGCGATGCTGCACCCCCTGGTCCGTGCGGGCGAGCGGCGCTTTCTCTCGGCCAGCCAGCGCCGCGGCTGTGGCCTCGCGGTGCTCGACGTGCCGCTGCTGTTCGAGACCGGCGGCGAAGCCCGTTGCGACGCAACACTGGTGGTCTCGGCGCCGGCTTTCGTACAGCGCGCGCGGGTGCTGGGTCGGGCCCGGATGACCGAGGAGCGGCTGGCCGCTATCCTCGCTCGTCAGATGCCGGACTGGGAGAAGCGCCGGCGCGCGGATTTCGTGATCCGCACGGGGCTCGACAGACGGGTCTCGCGGTTCGCCGCGCGGCGCATCGCGGCCCGCCTCTCCACCGAGCGTGGCACCCGCTGGCCGCGCTGCTGGGCCGGCGCGCTGGTGCGGGCTGGAGGACGTGACCATGCGTGAGGTCGTGCTCGACACCGAGACCACCGGCATCGATCCGGCGGCAGGCCACAGGATCGTCGAGGTCGGTGCGATCGAGCTAGTCAACCACATCCCCTCCGGCCGGCGCTTCCAGCGTTATCTCGACCCCGAGCGCGACATGCCGGAGGACGCCGAACGCGTGCACGGGCTCACCCGCGCCTTCCTCGCCAAGCACCGGCGCTTCGCCGACGAAGTTGAGCCGCTGCTCGCCTTCATCGGCGATGCCAAGCTCGTCATGCACAACGCGCCCTTCGATCTCGGCTTCCTCAATGCCGAGCTGGAGCGCATCCGCAGGGCCCCGATCCCGGCGGAGCGGACGGTGGATACGCTCTCCATCGCGCGGCGCAAATATCCTGGCGCGCCGGCAAGCCTCGATGCGCTTTGCAAGCGCTTCGGGATCGATCGCTCCATGCGGGAGAAGCACGGCGCGCTGCTGGATGCCGAGCTGCTCACCGAGGTCTATCTGGAGCTCACTGGCGGCCGTCAGCCTGGGCTCGAGCTGCAGCGGGCGGCGCCGGTGCGGGACGCAGCGCCCGCGCCCCGTGCCGACCGTGCGCCGCGTGCGCCGCGGCCGCACGAACCCACTGCGGAAGAGGCGGCGGCCCACGCTGCCTTCGTCGCCACGCTCAAAGACCCGATCTGGAACGATTGAGGGGAGGGAGGCGGGCCGGGCGTGGCGCCGCCTCGACACCCTACCGGCGATGCGGCAGGATCGCGCGGCTGTTGCGAAGAGGGAGAGGCCGCCATGACCTACACAGTGCTTGCCAGCAATCCGGACACCGGCGAGATCGGAATCGCGTCCACGACAATCACGATCAACTTCAGCCGGACCTTCCCGGTGCACCGGCACCTCGTGCCCGACCTGACGGAGCGGGGAATCATCGTTGCCCCGATGGCGACCATCCATCCGCAGAACGGCCACCGGCTCTGCGATCTGCGGGATGCCGGAGTCGGCTGGGACGATATGGAAGCCGAGCTGGAGAAGCACGACGAACACTGGACCTGGCGGCAGATCGGCGCGGTGACGGCCAGCGGCGAGACCTGGGTCCGCACCGGGTCTGACGCCTGGAACCACGCGAGCCATGTCGTGGCCGAGGGCTCGATCGCCATGGGCAACTACATGGATGGCCCCGGCCCGGTGCAGGCGATGGCCAAGGCGCTCGAGGACAACCGGGGCGAAGCCATGGACGAGCGGCTGCTGCGCGCCATAGAGGCTGGCAAGGCCGCCGGCGGGCAGGGTCAGCCGGATCTCGGCCCGGTGCCGGAATCCTGGGCGATGATCCAGGTGTTCAATGGCAAGCAGCCGTGGCCGGCGGTCGATGTGCGGGTGGACTTCGACGTAGACCCGGTGCCGAAGCTGCGGCGCCTGGTCACGCAGCTCAAGAACATGGACAAGGTGCTGCACACGATGTCGTTCGACCCGTCGCGGACGTTCGACGTCTACGGCGTGGTCTTCGACATGTACAACGCCCAAGTGTAGCTCGGTTCCCCGGCTTCCGGGGCGCAGGCGAGCCTGTCAACCGATCCGGGCCATCACCCCGCCGTCGACCGGGAGTGCGACGCCGGTGATGAAGCGGCCGGCGTCAGAGGCGAGGAAGAGCGAGGCCTGGGCCACGTCCCAGGCGCTGCCCATGCCGCCCCTGAGCGGGCTCCAGGTGTCGCGGTCGGCGGCGATCTCCTCGCGCGGCTTGCCGTAGCGGCGGGCCTGCGTGTCCACCGCCATGGGCGTGTCCATGTAGCCCGGCAGGATGGCGTTCACGCGCACACCGTCGGGCGCGCAGTCGAGCGCAAGCTGGCGGGAGAAGGCGATCATCCCTGCCTTGCTGGTCTTGTAGGTGACCGACTTGTAGTCGACCACGGCTGCAATCGACGAGATGTTGGTGATCACGCCGCTGCCCTGGCCGCGCATGACCGGGACCACGTGCTTGCAGGCCATCACCGTGCCGCGCAGGTTGATCGCCATCACCCGGTCGAAGCTCGCCTCGTCGAGGTCCGCGAGCGGCGAATCCCCGCCGGTGTAAGCGACGCCCACGTTGTTCTGCAGCACGTCGATGCGCCCGTGCCGCTCGACGACCGAGCGGACGACAGCGAGCAGCGCCTGCTCATCGGTCACGTCGGCGACCATCGCCTCGGCGGCACCGCCTTCCGCCTGGATCATGGTGGCAGTTTCCTCGGCGGACTTCCGGTCGCGGTCGAGTGCGACCACGTGCGCGCCGGCGCGGGCGAAGAGCACGCAGGCGGCCCGGCCGTTGCCGATCACCGGCCCCGGCGTCTGGCCGGCGCCGGCCACGATCGCGACCCGGCCATCGAGGCTCAGTGAGGGGCTTTGCCAGGGCGCCGCGATGGCGGCGGAAGCCTCTTCGGTCATGGCGATGTCCTGGTGCATGGTGGGCGGGTGCCCGAAGGCTCCGCAGGCGCGCGCGGCTTGTCAAGGCGGGTGGTTGCAAAGATGGGGTTCTGGACGAAGTTGTGTCAGCGTAGAGTCAGTGCCAAGAAAGCTAGATTTTGGGGACATACGCCTATGAGCCACAGCATGTCGTAGACACGCGATAAACTCCTGTTCCTGACAGCGGACTGTTTGCCGCGAACGAATGCTTGCCCGGCACGCAAATTGACTTATATATCAATAACTGATCAAATCCAGGCGCTGGTGAGAGACGGTCGCCTGCATCACATCGAGCCGGTTGATCCTAGCTTAGAGGTGAAGCGGGTCATGGTGGTGGCGAACGACGTTCAAGCATTGCTCGATGAACCATGGCCCAGTGACTGGCTGGAGCGGCGCGCAGGTAGCCTACGGGCCGACTTAGAGATGTTCGTTAGGGGGCAGGTCCTGAGCGTTTCAATGACACCCTATGGGCACAAGAAGGCGTATATGGGATTGTTGGACCCTCCGACGAGGGGAGTCTGGGAGATCAGGAGCCGCGATCCGAATCCAAGCTTGCGGGTCTTCGGGCATTTTGCAGATGTAAATCTGTTTGTAGCATTAGTTTGGCACCCTCGATCCGTCGAAGTCGATGGAAGATCACCTTTGGGCAGCGCGCGTGATCTGAGCTGGGAGTTCGCAAAATTGGAATGTGAAAAAGCTTGGCAAGGTCTGTTTCCAAATCACCGGCCGCGAATCAGGGAGAAAGTCAGTGACTTCATCTCAGAAGATGCAATTCTGGTCTGAAATCGAGGATCTGGAAGCTCGTATACCGAAGGGTAAACTGGAGTATTTGCGCGAGCGGTTCCGCAACGATTTGTACGACTTTATTCTCAGAAAGTATTTGGAGCAGAGGAAAGGGCGGAACCTTAATCAAGCTGAACTGGCGCGAAGGCTGTCCTATGATCCCGCCCGGCTCAATCGGCTGTTAGGCGCTCCCGGCAATTGGACACTAGCGACGGTGAGCGATTTGCTCGTGGGAATTGCTGGTGAGTCCTTGGACCTTCAATCGACCGCGGTTCGGGGAAATACTGTGCGGAATCAAAATGTGCACGACCTGCTACAGTCGGGGGCGGGTTTGACTATAGAGAGGCATGATGCCGGATCGACAGGGACAGGCAGCGTACGCACCATTAGAACGGTGCATGTTCAATGACTGAAAACGCTGTGCCGAAGGTGGAAATCCTCTCTGCCATCGTGTGCGACGATGTGCGGGAAGAGCATAACGGTAAGGAAATTCTAATTGGAGTGTATAGCGGTACAATAGCCGTTCAAGAAATTCCAAGTCCACCTTTACCATTAAGATGTTGGGTTAATCTCAGGATTCAAAGCTCGAGTAAAGTAAGGCTATACTTTAGAGCACGGGATCATGACAACAATGAGATTTTTCAGGCACAATTGAAGACAGAGACGGACGACGAGATAGGAATGGGAAGTGTTCCTTTGGGGCCTATCATGTATACGCTTAAAGAGCCAGAGGGAAGCCTAAGGATCGACTATAAGGAGGGAGACGGCGATTGGTCCAACATTATTACAAAGAACGCAAGGTACCAAAGCAAGCAAACGTTGGGATAGTATTCGTTGCCGACTGGGTCATCGACATCGCGTTCAGAACCCAATCCGACATCCCACGAGGAGCACACAGAGATGAAAATCGGCGCCGTCATCTTCGCCACCGACTATTGCATCGCGCTGACCGAGCTCGCGCCTGCGCTTGAGGAGCGGGGGTTCGACTCGCTCTTCGTGCCCGAGCACACCCACATCCCCGCCAGCCGACGCTCGCCCTGGCGGGGCGGGGGAGAGCTGCCGCGGGAATACTCCCACACGCTCGACCCCTTCGTGGGGCTGGCGGCAGCCGCGGCAGTCACCAGCACGCTCCGGCTCGGCACCGGCATCTGCCTGGTCACCGAGCGCGACCCCATCGTCACCGCGAAGGCGGTGGCGAGCCTCGATCTGGTCTCGGGCGGGCGCTTCGACTTCGGCATCGGCGCGGGCTGGAACGCCGAGGAGATGGAGCACCACGGCACCCGCTTCGAGACCCGTTTTCGGGTCATGGAGGACCGGGTCAAGGCGATGCAGGCACTCTGGGCTGCGGACGAGGCGAGCTACGAGGGCGAGTTCACGTCCTTCGAGCCGAGCTGGTCCTGGCCCAAGCCGGTGCAGAAGCCACATCCGCCGATCCTGCTCGGCGGAGAGTCCGTGCACACCATGCGCCGGATCATGGATTTCTGCTCGGGCTGGTTCCCGCGCGGCCCGCTTCTGCCCGATCCGGCCGAGGGCATGGGCAGGCTCCGCGCTGCCGCCGAAGAGGCCGGGCGCGATCCCGCGACTGTCTCCGCCACGGTCTTCGGTGCCAAGCCCGAAGCCGGCTATCTGGATGCTTGTCGGGAGGCCGGGATGGACCGTGCGCTACTGATCCTGCCGCCCGAAGGGCGCGACGGGGTGATGCCGGTCATCGACCGCTACGCGGCGCTCATCGGATAAGCAGGCGCCGCCCGAGGTGGGCCGGAGTCAACGAGCGAAAAGCCTCTCTCGCAGCCTCGGCGCCGAGCGCGCCCCAAAGCGCGCCACCGAGCACGGCCCCTCCAAGCGCGCCCCATGGCTTCCGTTCCGCAAGCGGCTGCACAGCCCCGCGCCTGCCCTTGACACGGACCTTGAAGGATTCGGCCGGCGCGGGCACGGGGAACTGCGTGGTCTTCAGGTTGTAGGCGGCCCGGTCGAGGTCGAGGTCAACCTCGTGCAGGATGGTCGCCATGGTGACGGCGATCTGCACCTCGGCGAAGCCGTTGCCGAGGCAGCGATGGGGGCCGAGGCCGAAGGGCGCGTAGACGTAGGGCTGCTTGTGCTCCGCACGCTCCGGCGTGTAGCGGTCGATGTCGAAGCGCTCGGGTTCGGGGAAGTATTCCGGCAAGTAGTGGGGAACGGCGGTGGCGATGATCAACCGCTCGCCGGCGGGAATGCGATGGCCTGCGAACTCGAACGAGTTGGCGGCGGTGCGGATGAGCATCGGGGTCACTGGATACATCCGCATGGTTTCCATGGCCGCGCGGTGCGTCGCGTCCATCTCGCGTAGCGCCTGCTCGGCCGGCATGTCGCCGTTGAGGAGGGCGTCGGCCTCCTCCCGCACCTTCGCCAGCACGTCCGGGTTGCGCAGCAGCGCATACAGCATGAAGGCGGTGGTGCCTGCCACCGTGTCCAGCGCCGCGACGAAGGGGCCCATCGCCGCGATCTTCAGGTCCGCCTCGGGAAAGAACTTCGGGTCGGCGTCGTGCAAGTCCAGCAGGTCGTCGATCAGGTCCGGCTCCGCACCGTGCCGCTCCCGCATGGCGCCGGTGTGGCACTCGATCACCTCGTGGTAGAGCTTGTCCACGCGTGCCGAGGCGCGGCGGAAGCGCGGCGACCAGCGCATATAGGTGCCGGGGACCAGGGTGGCCGAGAGCAGCCCGTGAACGTAGCGGACCAGGTCGTCGTTGTAGGGGCGGGGCGAAACGCCGGCCACCAGGGTGCCCACCTGGTCGGTGACGATCCGCTGCAGCGCCGGCACCGCGGGCATGGACCGCGAGAGCGGCCACGTCGCGATCTCCCGGCGAGCGATGTCGACCAGGCCGTCGATGTGCTCCACGGCGTACTCGCGGGAATAGCCCCGCCGTAACGTCCGGCGAAATGCCGCGTGCTCGGGCCCGTCGGAGCTCAGCGTCGACCGCGCTGCGCCGAACCAGGCGTTGAAGCCGCTCCAGAACTCGAACGAGCGAACGTGCTTCGTGCCCTCGCGCGCGAGGAAGCGGTTGGCCTCCATCCCGGCCAGCACGGTGAAGCGACGGTTGAGCAGCCGCATACCGTAGACCGGCCCGAGTTCCAGGTAGCTGTCGGTCATGAAGGCGCGTATGTCGCGCGCCATGTCGAAGACGCTGCCAACAACCGGCAGGCCGCGCGCGAACGGTATCGTCGAGGACGCCATCTCCCAGCCCTCTGCGGTCGTGCCCCTGCCCCTTGTCCCGCGGGGCGGGCGGGCTACAGGGTGCCGCCGCCTGCTCCTATCATGGGGTGGGTGACGACCGAATACCAGCACTTCCGCTATGTCGGAAGGCGCGCTCCGGTGTGCCGCCGGCGGGCGAACCGAGTGGCGCGAGAACTCGGGCTATTCTGGCTTGTCGCTGCCTCTGTCCAGACTGTTCGGGGGTGCTCCGCCCGTGCTATAGGCGCGCGCCGACTTCAGGGAGAGAAATACGATGGACGTGACGGTCGAGCGGCAGGAGAGCGTGTTGGTCGCCCGCGTGAACGGGCGGATCGATCCCAAAGGCGCCGGGTCGCTGGAGACGACGATCACGGCGGCGCTCCAGAATGGCGACCATGCCATCATCCTGGACTTCGAGCAGCTCACCTATATTGGCAACGTCGGCGTTCGGGCGCTGCGGATCACCGCCAGGGTCCTGCGCGACCGAGACGTCCGCATGGCCGTCTGCGCACCGCAGGGTGTCGTCGCCGCGGTCTTCTCAGGCGGCGGCGTGGACAGGCTCATCGCGGTCTACCAGACCAGGGCCGCGGCGCTCGAGGCCCTCGACGACTGACAAGGGGCTGCGTTCTTCGCGGCCGTCCGCCACAGCGACGGGGAGGATGGCCGCCGAATTGCAGACCCTCTGGTATGCCACTCGCGCATATGTGACTGCCCGCGGGGTTGGCACGCGCTATGATCGTTCGTATCGTTCCGCCCCGTCCGGTTGCAGGGACCGGGCGAGGACATGAGATTTCCCACGGGGGCCCAGAGCGGTGCCCGCCCTCCCAGGGGGTAGAGAGTGGACGCGGCACGTATCGTCATCGAGGTCCTGCAGTACTACGGCTATGTCGGGCTCGCCGTCACGGCCGCGTTTCTGCTCTATGGCATCGAGCGGGTGGATGAGGGCGCGCGGCGCTCCTACGCCTTCCGGCCGCTCCTGATCCCCGGCTGCATCGTGCTCTGGCCGCTGGTGATTTGCCGCTGGGTCGCGGCGGAACGGCAGCGCGGCTGAGCGGGCTCTCGCCATGCAGCGCCGCCACCGCACCACCCACGCCTACATGTGGAAGGTGCTTGCCATCTTTTTGCCCGCGATGCTGATCGCGGCGCTCGCCATTCGCCAGCACGGGCCGATGGAGAAATCCGCCGTCCAGATCGAAAAGCCCGCGGCCGAAACCGAAGCGCCCGCCGCCACGGCGGACGAGTAAGGGGGCGGCTGAGCGATGAGCGTGCGTTACGCGCCGGTCGGCTGGAACCGCAACAAGATCATCTACGACGTCGTGGTGCTCGCCGCCGCCGTCGCCTACATCCTGCTCTACATCAAGATCGCGCCGGGCTTCCAGGACGTCACCAAGCCGACCAGCGGGGCGATCCTGCGGGCGCAGGCCTTCGGTACCTGTGCCTTCCTGATGCTCACCTTCATCCTCTGCATCGGGCCGCTCACACGCCTGGATGCGCGCTTCCTGCCGCTGCTCTACAACCGTCGCCACTTCGGCGTGATCACGTGCGCCATCGCGTTTACGCACGCCACCCACGTGGTCAGCATCTATTACTCGTTCAGCCCGCTGAACAAGTACGTCGCGGTGCTGGCGAGCAACACGAGCTACGACCGCTTCCTCGGCTTCCCGTTCGAGACCTTCGGCATCTTCGCGCTCTTCCTGTTGTTGGTGCTCGCGGCCACGAGCCACGACTTCTGGCTCAAGTTCCTGACACCGCCGATCTGGAAGGCGATCCACATCTCGGTCTACGTCGCCTATGCGGCGATCGTCTGCCATGTGGCGCTCGGCTCCCTGCAGTCGAAGCAGAGCCCGCTGCTCGCGGTCATCGTGGGCTTGAGCGTGGTGGCGGTCACCGGCCTCCACCTTGTCGCCGGGCGTATCGAGCGGCAGAAGGACCGGAATACCGCCGAGGATGCGGCCGGGAGTACCGACGAGGCGCCCTGGGTCGTCGCCGGCGACGTGGAGTCGGTGCCCGACGGCCGCGGCATCGTCGTGCCGCTGGAGGACGGCGAACGCGTTGCGGTGTTCCGTTATGGTGACAAGCTCTCTGCGCTCGCGAATGTCTGCGCCCATCAGAACGGCCCGCTCGGCGAAGGGCGCATCATGGACGGTTGCGTGACCTGCCCGTGGCACGGTTTCCACTACCGGCCCGAGGACGGCTGCGCGCCGCCGCCCTTCACCGAGAAGGTCGCGACCTATCGGCTCAAGCTCGATGGCCGGCGGATCCTGCTCGATCCCCGACCAAACGAGCCCGGCACCTATGTCGAGCCCGTGCGCGTCGCTCCCCCGAGCGTGACGGAGGCGTAAGATGGCAGGCAGGGCGCGTGATCCCGGTTTCTTCGTCGGCTACCTGAACAGCGTGCCGCGCCCGCTCGCGATCTTCCTGGTGGTCGGTGCTGCCGCGCTCGTCGGCGGCATGGCTGGGCTGGCCTTCGCGCTCGGCACCAACGTGAACGACCCCGGCGACGGCACGTTCGCCCGCAAGCTCGGCAAGCAGGAGATGACCGGGGTCCTGCTGGAGAAGCCCTATCCGATCCTGCGCGTCCGCCCGGACGCGAAAAATCCCGAAGCGCGCACGGTGATGCTCACCGTGCCCGGCAAGCGCAGTGTCAAGCGGCGCGGCCGCAAGCTCTTCGATCAGCTCGTCGACGTGAAGGGCTTCATGTTCCAGCGCGGCGACATCGACATGCTGCAGGTCCAGGGCAAGGGCGCGTTGAAGGCGGTGGAGGTCGCCGAAGGCGAGCCGCCACCCGAATTCACCCCGGCGCCCGCCGAATCCCTCGGCCGCTGGCGCCTCATCGGCGAGATCTGCGACAGCAAGTGCCATCTGGGCGCCATGCGGCCGGGCGACGGGCTCGCGCACAAGGC
The DNA here is from genome assembly GCA_965220745.1 of Alphaproteobacteria bacterium. Taxonomy (GTDB): domain Bacteria; phylum Pseudomonadota; class Alphaproteobacteria; order UBA828; family UBA828; genus WTGU01. Next base: position 348,329 of record CBDCQT010000011.1, read on the forward strand.
CTGCGCCAACCTTTGCATCTCCTCCGGCGCACCGCCGATCTTCGTCACGGCGGAGGAAGGCGCGGTCGAGGGCGAGACCTTCCTGCTGATGGCCGATCAGGACGGCGGGCCGCTCCCCGACCATTTCGGCGACTACGTGGCGATCCTCATTCAGCTCGAAGGCGAGGTCGAACGGCTCGACGATCTGCTGGTTTTCAAGGTCGATATCGACGCGGCCAAGGTGTTCTGAGCGATGAAGCGTGTCGCCTGGATCATAGCCGGCGCGATCGTGACCGCCGGCCTCGGCTACGCCTCCTACTGGGTCTATCTGGAGGTGCAGCAGCAGGTTCGCGGCACGCTCATTTCAGGCTTCGGCATCTTCGTCGGCGTCATGGGTGCCTTCGCCATGCTCGGCGTGGCCCACATCGTCTTCACCTACGCCGAGCGCCTGCTGTGCAAGCGCAAGACGCCCCCGGCCGAAGACAAGACTCCAGAGGGCGCGTGACGATCGAATAGACGCGGCACGCGAGCCGTTCAGTGGCGGGAGGCAGGGTCCCCATGAACAAGATCGCGATCAAGACGCTCGACGAGTTGGAAGACCGACAGCCGGCCTATGCGCTGGTCGGAGACATCGATCTTTGCTTGGTTCGCTACGACGACAATGTCTCGGTCTTCTACGGCCGCTGCCTGCACCGGGGCGCGCTCATGGCCGACGGCTACGTCGACGGTGAGAACCTGATCTGCGGCGTCCACTATTGGGACTACCGCCTCGATACCGGCGTCAGCGAATACAACAACGAAGAAATCCTGCCCAAGTTCGCCTCGTGGATCGAAGACGGCCAGGTCCTGGTCGATGCGGACGAGATCGGCGCCTGGGAGGAGGACCACCCGCAGCCCTTCAAGCGGGACGAGTACCTCGGCCTCTACGCCGACACCCACCCCGCAGCCGAGGAGCCCCACGTCGGGCTGATCCAGGGCTACGCCAGGGACGGCCTCAGCAAGACCGGCCATCACGGCGTCGTGGTGGCCATGGGCGTGCCGCGCCAGGACCTGCCGAGCTGGGACGACATTCAATTCATCACGGCGCAACTCCACCGCATGCCGCACCTGGATGACGAGCCGGTCGGCACCGAGGTGGTGATCGGGCCCAACGCCCAAAAACCGCTCACCCTCGAGATTCCGCTCCTCGTCTCGGACATGAGTTTCGGGGCGCTGTCGGAGCCAGCCAAGGTCTCACTCGCGCGCGGCGCCGAGCTTTCCGGCACCGGCATCTGCTCGGGCGAGGGCGGCATGCTGCCGGAGGAGCAGCAGGCCTGTAGCCGTTACTTCTACGAGTATGCCTCGGGCCGCTTCGGTTTTTCGTGGGACAAGCTTGAGAACGTGCAGGCCTTCCACTTCAAGGGCGGCCAGGGCGCCAAGACCGGCACCGGCGGTCACCTGCCGGGAAACAAGGTGAGGGGCAAGATCGCCGAGGTGCGGGGGCTGCCGGAAGGCTCGCCGGCGGTCTCGCCGCCGCGCTTCCCCGACTGGACCGACTGGCGCCAGGTGAGGGATTTCGCCGACGAGGTGCGGAGTCACACCGGCGGCATCCCGATCGGCTACAAGCTCTCGGCCCAGCACATCGAAAAGGACATCGACGCCGCGCTTGAGGTGGGGGTCGATTACATCATCCTGGACGGCCGGGGCGGCGGCACGGGCGCTGCGCCGCTCATCTTCCGCGACAACATCTCGGTGCCGACCATCCCGGCGCTCGCACGGGCGCGCCGCCATCTCGACGCATCGGAGCGCGAGGACGTGACGCTGGTGATCACGGGCGGCCTGCGCAAGCCCGCCGATTTCGCCAAGGCGCTGGCGCTGGGCGCGGATGCGGTCGCGGTCTCCAACGCCGCGATCCAGGCGATCGGCTGCCTCGGCATGCGCGCCTGCCACACCAACAACTGCCCGGTCGGTATCGCGACCCAGAAGCCGAGTCTGACCGCGCGGATCGAGGTCGAGAAGTCGGCGCGGCGCCTTGCCAACTTCTTCGAGGCGAGCGTCGAGCTGATGAAGATCATGGCGCGTGCCTGTGGGCATTCGCACCTGAACCAGCTCGCGCTCGACGATCTCGAGACCTGGAAAGAGGATATGGCGCGGCTGTCGGGCGTCGCCTACGGCGGCGTCGGCGGCTGAGAGCGCGTCCGTCTTTGACGAACGCGCGACAGGCCGCGACCGCGGCCCGCCGCTTAAGCGGCGCCCTCACGGAGGCGCCGGCCGTAGGCCGGCTGCCGTGAGCGATAAAGTGCGAGGGCGTTTCCGTGCGAAACGGGAACGCTTTAGCGAGCGCTAGAGGCTTTTCGCAAACTCTTTGTTTGCAGCCGGTATCTCGGGAACGGTCCCCAGGTAGGCGTGGCGGGACATGTCCGGCGAGTGCTTGCTCGCCGGCGGCTGGCGGCCGAGCGCTTCCGCCATGCTGCGGATGTGGTGGGGGGCCGCGCCGCAGCAGACCCCGAGGTAGCCGACGCCGAGCGCCTGCGCCTCTCTGGTGAACTCCGCGATCTCGTAGCGGTTGCAGGCGAGGTTATCGAGCCCGGTGGGGAAGGCGCGTCCCTCGGGCAGGCAGGCGCAGCCAGGATCGCTGAGGGAGAGGAAGGTCGGCTCGTCCTCGGTGGTGCGATAGGCCACCGGCAGCGCGGAGACGTGGCAGCTCACCGCTTCGTGGATCGGGCCCAGCAACGGCAGCATGGTCGCGGGGCCGCGCACGCAGTTGAGGCCGACCACGTCGGCGCCCGCGTCCTCCAGGCGCTTGCAGGCTTCGGCCGGGGTCAGTCCCTCGCGGGTGTGCGGGTCGCGGAAGATGGCGAGGTTGATCACCGCCGGCAGCCCGGTCTCCTTGATCGCTTCGAGCGCGAGCAGGGCCTCGCCCACGTGGCTGATGGTCTCGGCGACGAAGAAGTCCACGCCCTCATCGACGGCCCAGCCCACCTGCTCATCGAACATGGCGCGCACAGTCCGCGCGGACTCGGGATCGCCTTCGACGAAGATGTTGGAATTGCTGACGTTGCCGGCGACCAGGGCATTGCCTTCCTCCGCGACCGCCCGCGCAAGGCGGACCGCGGTGCGGTTCATTGGCTCAAGCTGGTCCTCCTTGCCGATCAGCCTGAGCTTCTCGCGATGGGCGTAATAGGTGAAGGCCAGCATGACGTCCGAGCCCGCGTGCAGGAATTCGCGATGCAGCTGGATTACGGCGTCAGGATGTTCCAGCACTGCTTCGGGCACGTAGGCGCCGGCGGTGAGATAGCCGCGGCGCTCGATCTCGAACAGATAGCCCTCGGCGCAAATGACGGGTCCTGCCGCCAGCCATTCGAGCAGACCCGATCCGATAGGCGGAGCAGCGCGGGTCATTGAGGTGATCTCCTTGTTCGCGAAGGCCGCGGCCGGGGGCCGCGCGCGGGTGACAAGTGCTACAGGTTCTTCGCAAAATCCTTGTACACAGACGGGACCTTGTCCGAGGTGCCGTAGAAGGCGTGCGTGGACATGTCGGGCGAATACTTGCTCCCCGGCGGGCGGCGGCCGAGCGCCTCCGCCATGCTGCGGATGTGGTGGGGGGACGTGCCGCAGCAAACGCCGAGATAGTTGACGCCGAGCGCCTGCGCCTTCTTGGTGAACTCCTCGATCTCGTAGCGGTTGACGGTGAAAGGATCGAGCGCGGTGGGAAAAGGCTTCTCCCGCGGCAGGCAGGCGCAATCGGGATCCTCCAGGGACTGGAAGGTGGGCTGGTCGGCGGTGGTGCGGTAGGCCACCGGCAGCGCCGCCACGTGACAACTGACGGCCTCGCAAATGGGGCCGAGCAGCGGCAGCATGGAGGCCGGACCGCGCGCGCAGTTGAGCCCGACCACGTCGGCGCCCGCGTCTTCCAGGCGCTTTGCCGCTTCGGCCAAGCTCAATCCGTCCCGTGTGTGCGGGTCGCGGTGGACCGCGAGGTTGATTACCGCCGTCTGGTCGGCCGCCTTGATCGCTTCGAGCGCGAGCAGGGCCTCGCCGACGAAGGAGATGGTCTCGGCGACGATATAGTCCACACCCTCGTCGACGGCCCATTCCACCTGCTCGTCGAACATCGCGCGCACCTCGCGTGCGGACTCGGCGTCGCCCTCAACATAGATGTTGGAGTTGGACACATTGCCGGCGACCAGCGCGTCGCTCCCGGCCGCGGCCTCGCGCGCGAGGCGCAGCGCGGTGCGGTTCAGCTCCTCGAGCGCGTCCTCCTTACCGATCACACGGAGCTTCTCGCGGTGGGCGTAGTAGGTGAAGGCGAGCATGACGTCGGAGCCCGCGTACAGGAAGTCGCGGTGCAATTGGGCTACGACCTCCGGGTGATCCAGCACCGCTTCCGGCACGTAGGCCCCGGCGGAGAGATAGCCGCGGCGCTCGATTTCGAACAGATAGCCTTCGGCGCAGATGACGGGCCCTGCCGCCAGCCGCTCAAGTAGGTCCGCTCCGCTCGATACTGCGGCGTCAGTCATGGATAGCGCTCCTCATTGGTACTAACCGGCAGGGCCGGGGTGCAGCGGTGAGTCCTTCACCCGCCAGAGAAAGCGCCGCACGATATCGCCGTAGCCAGTGAACAGGAAGGCGCCATTGTCGGCGAGCACGCGCTCCCGCTCCGCCCTGTACACATGGGGCAGGTCGTACCAGGCGATGCCGGGCCGCTCGTGATGGAGCGCATGGAAATTGTTGCCGAGGAAGAGCAGCCTCATCAGCGGGCCGGCCTCCACGATGGCCGTGCGCTGGGCTTGGTCCGGCGCGGGCCGATGCTCGGTGTAGGAGCGCAGCAGGATCAACGCGGTGCCCGGATAGACGTAGAGAATCACGTAGGCCCAAAGCGGTATGCCGCAAACGACCAGCACCCAGGTCAGCACCAGCGCGGTCAGCACCGCGTGCGCGGCCCAGATCTGAACGCATCCCGGCTCGCCCCGGACGAACCGCGCGCCTTCCTCCCGCCAGAAAGCCAGAATCGTCATCGCCGGGCCGAGCAACAGCCGGCCCGCCAAAGTGTTGTGGACCCGGAGCAGAAGCCGCCCGCCCGGCCCGAGGCGCTGCCAGCGCGCTGGCTCCAGGTAGAAGCTCTCGGTATCCGCCAGCGGGTCGGTGAGGTGCGGCGTGGCGTGATGCGAGAGGTGGCGGCTGCGGTAGAGGGGAAAGGGCAGCCAGAGCGCGAGCGGCGCCACGGCGAGTGCGGTGTTGACCCAAGGCCGGCGTGTGGGATGGCCGTGGATGATCTCGTGCTGCAGACCGCCGTGCCAGCCGACCAGCCAGCCGCCCAGTGGCAGGACCAGCCACCAGGGCAGCACATGGTGGTACCAGGTGAGCGCCAGCCAGCCGCCGTAAACCGCCGCCGCCACGAGCCAGGTCGGCCCCTCGATGCGGCGCCAGAGGACAGGGAGGTCCGCTTGAGCGAGGGGATTGTCGAGGTTTCGTACCACGGTGACCCGGCTGTGGCGGCGACTTCGGTCCACTCTGTGACCCATCTTGCGGTGAAACAACGTGGGAATTCGCTCGCTTCGTCATACCGTGCGTCAATTCTCGGAGGTTTGTGATATTTTGCGCCTATTGATGATTTTTTACTGAACTTGGGGAATTAGCGCATGGATAGGCGTGACACGGCGCAACGGTTCCGCGGGCGGCTGCTCGAGGCCATGGAGAAGGGGCAGGTCAACCGATCTACGCTCGCCGCGCGGATCGGCATCGACCGCTCGACTCTCTCGCAGCTTCTATCGGCCGAGGCCGACCGCCTGCCGCGCGCCGACACCGCCGCAGCGATCGCGTCCGCCCTCAACGTGAGCCTCGACTGGCTGCTCGGGCTCAGTCAGCACACCAAGCTCGTCGCCGATATTCTGCAGGAATCGGTCGAGGTGAAGCCGAGTGCGGACGAGCCGGCGGATGAAAGTCTCGCCGCCTGGTACGCCGAAGCCGCCGGCTACAAGATCCGACACGTGCCGACCAGGCTCCCGGACCTGCTGAAGACCGAGGCGGTGCTGGACTACGAGTACCGCGATTTTGCCGCGAGGTCGGCCGACCGGGCGATCGCCATATCCCACGGCCGCCTCGCCTACGTGCGGCTACCGGAGACGGACATCGAGATCTGCATGTCGCGTCAGTCCATGGAATCCTTCACCCGTGCCGAGGGAATTTGGCGCGACCTTTCGTTATCGGCCAGGCACGAGCAGCTCGATCACATGATCGGATTGATCGACGAGCTCTACCCCACGCTGCGTGTGTTCTTCTTCGACGGCCTGACCCACTTCTCCGTGCCCTACACGGTGTTCGGGCCGCAGCGGACGGTGGTCTACGTCGGCCAGATGTTCTTCGCCTTCAACACGATCGAGCATATCCGCGTGCTCACGCGCCACTTCGACGCCCTGGTGCGGGCCTCGACCGTGCCGGCCCACGTGGCCGGCGATTTCCTGCGCGAGCTGCGGCGGGAGCTTAGTTAGAGCGAGTCCGTCTTAGACGGACTCGCGACAGGCCGCGACTGCGGCCCGCCGCCCCTGCGGCGCCATCGCGCGCCCGCGCGCGTGGACGCGCGACGCGGAGGCGCCGGCCGTCGCGCCCATAGGCGCGCGGACTCGCGCGACGGCCGGCTGCCGTGAGCGACAAAGCGCCTAACGCTCGCGGCGCCAGCGGATTTCGTCGAGGGCGAGGCGGGCGCGGACGCCCAGGTAAGTGATGGGTGCGGGCGGCAGCGGGTCCGGCTTTCCCTGCGCCTCCAGATCGGCGATGAGCGCATTGTCCTGGCTGGTGGCCATGTCCGCCGCAAGCACGCCCGAGATGGTGCCCTTGGTGACGCCGACCCCGTTCTGGCACACCGCCGCGAAGGTGTGGGGCCCCACCTTGCCGAAGCCCGGCGCGTGGTTGCGCGAGAGGCAGACGTAGCCGCGCCAGGTGTGTTCGATCTTGACCTCCGGCAGCATGGGGAAGCGTGCCTCGAAGGCCTGCTGGTGGTCGCGGCGAATCGTCACTGTCTCGGCGTCCGACCGCCTCAGCCTCGGCGCGTAATAGAATCGCTGGCGGATCAGGATGCGCCGCTCGGTGGTGTAGCGCATGGTGACGCTGATGTGGGAGTTGGCCGGGGTGAGTCCCCAGTCATCCACGCCGCCGAGCGCCTGGTGTTCGGCCTCGGTCAGCGGCCGGGTCAGGCTGCCGTGGGCGGCGAAGGTCAGCAGCTTGCCTTTGAAGGCGTCGAACTGCGGCGCATAGCCGTTGACCGCGAGCACCATGGCCTGGGCGTCGACCATGCCGCCGGGGGTGGTCGCGCGAATGCCGTTCCGTTCCTCGATCTCCATCACCGGCGTGTGCTCGTGCAGCGTCACGTTTCCCGGCAGCGTGTCGGCGAGGCCCTTGGTGAGCCCCGCCGGGTTCATGAGCCGCCCGCCCGGCGTGTAGAGGGCCGACGTGTGATAAGAGGTGCCGAGCTCCCGCTTGAGGTCGGCGGCCTCGACCCAGCGATAGGGCTCGCCCAGCGAATCAAGCACGCGCGCGAAGGGCTCCAGGATTTTCTCGCGCCCGAGGTCGGTGCGGGCGGCGTGATACTTGCCGCGATGGGTGTAGGCGCACTCGATCCCGTTCTGGTTGACGCAGGTGTCTAGATAGTCGATCGCCGCGCGGCTGAGGCGGATGTAGCCGTGTGCGCCGGAAAGCTCCTCGAACTCGCCGCCGACGTTGTGCGGCAGGTCGATGGCGAAGCCTGAGTTGCGCCCGGAGGCGCCTTCGCCCACCTCGTGCGCGTCCAGCAGGACGACATGGTCGTCGGGCCGGTTCTCGGCGAGCCGGCGCGCTGCGGCCAGGCCGGCGAAGCCCGCGCCCACCACCAGCCAGTCGGCCCGCACGTCGCCCTTGAGCGCGGGCGTGGGCTCTCGCGGGGGCAGGATGCGGCTCCAGCCGTTGGTGGCGTCTTCCTTGGGTAGAATCTTGACCGCCATGAGCTGGCCTCCGCGCGCGTGATCGTGCCCGCCCGCTTATCCCACTACGCGGGCAATTTCTAGTTCGCGTTGGGGATGAAGAGCCGCTCGCCGTCAATGGCGAAGCCGTCGATCGCCGCCTGGCCGCCGGGCGAGAGCAGCCATTCGGCGAAGACTCGCGCGAGCGCCGCCTTCACGTGCGGATGCCGCTCCGGGCTCACCAGGGTGACTCCGTACTGGTTGTGGAGCCCGGCATCGCCCTCGACCATGACCCGGAGGTCGAGCCTGCCGCGCATGGAAAGCCAGGTGCCGCGATCGGCGAGCGTGTAGGCCTCCATCATCGTCGCCGTGTTGAGCGTCGCCCCCATGCCTTGGCCTGCTTCGCGGTACCAGGTGCCCGACGCAACCGTGGGGTCCACGCCCGCCGCCGCCCAGAGCGCGCGCTCGCGCCGGTGGGTGCCGCTGTCGTCACCGCGCGAGACGAAGGGCGCCTTCGCCGCCGCGATGCCGGCAAGCGCTGCCGCCGCGTCGCCCATACCGGCGATTCCGGCCGGGTCGGCGGCGGGGCCCACGAGCACGAAGTCGTTGTACATCAGGTCGAAGCGTTCGCTGCCGTAGCCCTCGGCAACGAACGCCTCCTCCGACGGCGTGTCGTGCACCAGCAACAGGTCCGCATCGCCGTTCCGCGCGAGCCGAAGCGCCTGGCCGGTGCCGACCGCGACGACACGCACTTCGATCCCGGTCTCGGCCTCGAACAGCGACAGCAGATGGTCGAAGAGCCCGGCGTTCTGCGTCGACGTGGTCGAGGCGACGGTGATGAAGTCGCCGGCCCGTGCTCCCGGCATCGCGAGCAGGAGCGCGCCGGCCAATGCCGCGAGCAGCCGGAAGACGCGGCCTCGGGAGCGGCCGGGCAGTCGCATGGGCCGGGTTCTCTGGGTCAGGTTCTGGGCGGGGTGAGCTCGCGGCGCTCCCACCACAGCAGCTCGCCGCGCAGGAAGGCGCTGGCGAGCTCGTTCTCAGGCCCCGCGAAGAATGTGTCGGCTGCGGCATGCTCCAGCAGGCGGCCGCGGTGCAGGAACATCACCTCGTCCGCAAGCCGGCGCGCCTGGCCGAGATCGTGCGTGGTCATGATGATCTTGGTGCCCTCCTCGGCCATCGCCTCGATCACGCCCTCTATCACGTGGGTTGCCGCCGGGTCGAGATTGGCAGTCGGCTCGTCGAGGAAGAGCACCTGCGGGTGCAGCGCCCAGGAGCGCGCGAGCGCGAGGCGCTGCTGCTCACCGAAGGAGAGCACGCGCGCCGGCACCCGTGCAAAGGCGCCGAGCCCGGTGCGCTCCAGCGCGTCCGCGATGAGTTGCCGGCGCTCGGGCCGGGGGATGCGTCGCAGGCTGAGCGCGAAGTCGATGTTGGCGGCGACCGAGCGGCGCAGCATTACCGGCCGCTGCATCACCATCGCCTGGAAGCGCAGCGGATCTCGGCCGGCGGCGCCGTGCCACAACACCTCGCCCTCGCTCGGCGCGATCAGCCCGTGGCAGAGCCGGAGCAGGAGGCTCTTTCCGGCACCGTTGGGCCCCATGATAATCGTCTTCGGCCCCTCCGCGACGCGCATCGAGACGGACTTCAGCAGCCGCTGCCGGTCGCGCTCGAAGCTCACGCCGCGAAGCTCCAGCGGCAGGATGGAGGGCGCCGTCATCGCGGTCGTCCTTGCGCCAGCGTGCCGCGCAGGAGCGCGGCGGCGGCGCTCACCGCAATCGAGAGCGCCACCAGGACGATGCCCAAGCCCAGCGCGAGCGCGAGGTCGCCCTTGGAGACCTCAAGCGCGATCGCCGTGGTCATGACGCGGGTCACGTGATCGATGTTGCCACCCACGATCATCACCGCACCGACCTCGGCGATGGCGCGGCCGAAGCCCGCGAGCACGGCGGTGAGCAGGCTCACGCGCCCATCCCAGAGCAGCGCCATCAGCGCTCGCCGCGGCGTCGCACCCAGCGAGCGGAGCTGCTCCTCGTACTCGACCCACAGGTCCTCGATCACCTGGCGGGCGAGCGCCGCGACGATCGGGGTCACCAGCAGCACCTGGGCAATGACCATCGCGGTCGGCGTGAAGAGAAGCCCGAGCACGCCGAGCGGGCCTGCGCGCGAAAGCACGAGGTAAACCACGAGGCCCACCACCACCGGCGGCAAGCCCATGAGCGCGTTGAGGATGACGACGATCGCCCCACGGCCGGGGAAGCGGAAGAGCGCCACCGCCGCGCCCAAGGGCAGGCCGACCGCGCTCGCCACCGCCACGGCACCGACGCTGACCTGGAGCGAGAGCAGCACAATCTCGCCCAGGTCGCTGTCGAGGTGATAGACGAGGGAGAAGGCCGCCGCGAAGGCCTCGGCGATGTCGGTCACGCTGGCGCCCTACCGCCCGCTGAGGTGAGTGCCGGCCGCCGCCCGGCGCCGGTGCCGGCCATGGTCCCAACAGCGCGTGCGGAACGCAACCGCCCGTTGACTTACCGCACTGAGGACGCGCAAGCCGCGAATAGGGCGAGCGAGCCGGGCTATGCGACCTTGGGCAGCACTTCGTTCTTGAGCAACGCCATGGACTGGTGCCAGTCCTCGTAGGGCTCCCAGTCGTGGCCCATGGCGAGCAGGGTTCCGAAGGGGCCGATCTCGCCCCTGAGGTCGTTCAGCTTCTGCGCCACCTCGTCGACACTGCCCACGATGAAGACATTGTCCACCAGGTACTCGATGGTCACGTCGCTGTCCGCCATGTCCTGATCGTTCTTCAGCAACTTGAGCATGCCGACTTTGGGCAGGAGCCGGAAGAAGTAGTCGCGGAAATCGCGGGCGAGGACCCCTTCGCACGCGAGCTTGCGGGCCTTGGCGCTGGTTTCCGCCACCACGACCTCGCGGGCGACGCGCCACTCGCTGGCGTCGGGGGCGCGGCCCGCCTCCTGCGCGCCGTCCTCGATCGCGTCCCAGTGGGTCTTGAGCAGCACCGGGGGCACGAGGTTGATGGACATGGGCATCCAGCCCTTCACCGCGGCCATCTTGAGCGTGGATGAGCGCGGGGAGACGCCGGCGACGCCAATCGGCGGATGCGGCTTCTGGTAGGGGCGAACATGCGCACGCAGCCCGTAATCGGTAACGGTCTCGGGGATGAGGAAGCGAAAGCCGTCGCTCTCGTAGACGCCGGGCTCAGGATCGGTCCAGAGCTTCAGGATCGTGTCGAGCGCGGCACGCGTGTAGCTCTGGTTGTTGATGGCGGGGTTTTCGCCCCAATAGCCGAAGACCTGCATGTCGCCGGGGAAGCTGCCGGTGCCGACGCCCCAGTTGAAGCGGCCCTCCGCCATGTGGTCGAGCTGCGCGATGCGGTGGGCGAGCACGAAGGGATCGTGGTTCGGGATGCAGCTGACGCCTGTGCCCAGCCTGATCTGCTTCGTCAGCGGGATCGCCTGCGCGATGAGCAGGTCCGGCGCCGGGATGTTCTCCCACTCCGACGTGAAGTGCTCCCCGATCCAGACCTCGGCATAACCCAGCTCGTCGAGCTTGACGATCTGGTCCAGGTCCGCCTTGAGCGTCTCGGTGAAGTTCGCGCCTGGCGGGTGCAGCGGCATGGTAAAGAGACCGAGTTGCATCGAACTTTCTCCGGCAGTGGGATCAACGGTCGTAGCCAGCATAGCGAGACGCTTTGCCGGTCGCCAATCCGCGCGCTGTCAGCTCGGCGGCGGGGCGCCGGCCTTGGCGGCGATGGTCTCCCGCGCCACCCTGGCCTCGCGGTAGGCGAGGTAGAGCGTGCTCACGAAGATGACGATGCCGCCGATCCAGACGTAAAGCACCGGCACCTCGTTGAAGAGCAGATAGCCGTAGAGCGACGCCCAGATCAGGCGGAGGAAATCGACCGGAAGCACGACCGTGGCATCGGCCTCGCGGAAGGCCTGGGCGAGGCAGAGATGGGCGAGCGTCCCAAAACTCCCCATCAGCGCGAACCAGCCGAGGTCTTCGAGCGAGGGCCATTGCCAGACGAAGGCCGCCGCGATCGACGAGAGCGGCGTGAGGAAGACCGCCATGTAGGCGGTCATCGTCAGGCTCGATTCAGTGCGGGACAGCAGCTTGATGATGATCATCGCGCCGGCCCAGACGGCAGACGAGCCCAGCACCAGCAGCGAGCCGGGGTCGAGCGCCACCATCCCCGGACGAACAATGATCAGCGCCCCGGCGAAGCCCGCGATGAGTGCGACGATGCGACGGACGCGCACCACCTCGCCCAGCAGCAGTACCGCGCCCACGGTGACGAAGAGCGGCGCGGTGAAGCTCAGTGCGGCGACGGTGCCGAGCGGCGTGATCGGGACTGCATAGAAGAACATCATCATAGCCGAGACGTGGATCGCGCCGCGTGCGGCATGGAGCGGCAGCTTGCTCGTGCGCAACGCGCCGAAGCCGTGGCGCAGCAGGAACGGTGAAATGAACAGCAGGCCGAAGAGATTGCGGAAGAACGCGATTTCGAAGGCATGCTGCTCGCTCGATGCGATGCGGATCACCGCGTGCATCGACGCGAAGCCGATGGTAGCTCCCAGCAGCAGCAACATGCCGCGCGCCGGCGGCGGCAGGGTGTAGTAGGCGGCGAGCAGCTGCGCGAGCGGCCCGGCTCGCGGAGGCTCAGCCCGCATGGCTCGCCACGATCATGGTCTGCGTCGCGTGGGACGCGCGCGGGGCGCATAATGCACGACCCGGCCGACCGGCCGGAAAGCCGACGCCACTCCCGACCCACCTGACTCTCCGGACCATGGTGCGGGGCACAGGACGCCGCGTTCGCGCCAGGATCGGCCCATGTTGTGCACGAACGAAGGCGTCGCGGCTGGCGGGATGAGTGGGCGTTGCTCGCCCTGGGAATCCCCACCTGTCCCGCCTAATCCCGGCGCGTCCCAATTCGAAATTATGATTCTTGTCTCACATCTCGCGCGCCGCCCTTCGGGTCGCGCCCAGGCGCCCGCCCGCGTCGTCGCGGGCCTCAACCGTATTCCCCGATACGCTTTTCGGCCCGCTCCTTGCGGATCGAACGCCTGGACGCGACGCAGGCCGTGACCCTGGTGAGAAGTGCGGGTTAAGGACGCGGCTTCTCCTCGGTCGGGCCGCCCGCCTCTTTCCACGCGCCGAAGCCGCCGGCGATGTGAGCGACTGGGCTGAGCCCCATGTTCTGCGCCGCCTGCGTGGCCAGCGCCGAGCGCATGCCGCCGGCGCAGAAGAAGACGAACTTCTTGCCGCTCGCGAAGAAGGGCTTGTGATAGGGGCTCTCGGGATCGATCCAGAACTCGATCATGCCCCGCGGCACATGGCGCGCGCCGGGGACGGCCCCCTCGCGCCACAGCTCCCGAATGTCACGGATGTCGACGAGTTCGACGCCCTCGTCGTCCACCAGCGCGATGGCGTCGGCGGCCGAGAGCGTCTCGATTTCGGCCTCGGCCTCGGCCACCAGCTCCTTGATGCCCTTCGTGATCATGGCTCCTCCCTGCGGTGCCCTGGAGCGCCGCGATGATGGCCGATGCCGGCTGCCGGCACCAGCGCTGCGCACCCTCGGTTTGCGTTACGCCGCGTCTCCTGGCCTCGACGGGGTCTCCAGTGCCGTGAGAAGTGCGAGTAGCCGCGTATCGCGCTCGGCCGCGAGCGCCGGGATCGATTGGCCGTCCAGCATGTCGTCCACTGCGCGGCTCATGGTCTCGATCGCGGTCTCATCGAGGCGCGGCGTGCCGGAATCCGCCCACCAGCGTTCCAGCCCCGGCCCGAAGTGGTTGAGAGCCCCGCGCGTGCCGCCCTCGCCGCCGGCCAGGTGCATGGTGAGAAACGGCCCCATGAAGGCCCAGCGGAGCCCTGGGCCGTGGGAAACCGCCGCGTCGATATCGGCGGCGCTGGCTGCGCCCGAAAGCAGCAGATGAAAGGCCTCGCGCAGGAGCGCCGCCTGCAGCCGGTTGGCGATGTGGCCCGGCACCTCGCGCTCGACCCGGATCGCGCGCTTGCCGTGGGCGTTGTAGAAGGCGAGCGCCCAGTCGACCGTAGCCGGGTCGGTCTCGCGCCCGCCCACCACCTCGACCAGGGGGACGAGATGGGGCGGGTTGAAGGGGTGGCCGACGACGAAGCGCGGGCCGCTGCGCAGCCCCTCCTGAAGCTCGCTGATCAACAGGCCCGACGTGCTCGATGCGAGCACCGCGTCCGGCGTGAGCGCCCCGTCGATGCGCCGGTAGAGTTCGCGCTTGAGGGCCGTGTCTTCCGGCGCGTTCTCCTGCACGAAGACCGCGCCGTCCACGGCGTCCTCGGGGTCTGCGACCACACGAACTCGGCCGGGATCGGCGCCGGGCTCAAGGCCGAGCCGCTCCATCGCGGGCCAGGCTGCCTCGATGAAGGCGCGGAGGCGCTCAGCGGTGCCGGGCGCCGGATCCCAGGCCGTGACCGAGAAGCCGCGCGCCAGAAAATACGTTGCCCAGCTCGCACCGATGGTGCCGGTGCCGAGCAGCGCAATCGTGTTGACCGCCGTAGGTGCGGGCCGTGCCATGGGAGCCTCCTTCGCCTGCCGGCGGGACGTTCACGGAGTGGTTCAGTCGAATTAAGGGCTGGGCGCTTCCGCCCGGCGCTATATATACCGATCGAGCCCGGCAATCGAGGAAACGGGGCGCGGCAGTGCGCTGCCGAGGGAGGACGTGATGGCGGACAAGGTGGTGAAGACGGATGCGGAATGGCGCGCGGCGCTGACCGAGGAACAGTACTACGTCACCCGAATGGGAGGCACCGAGCGGCCTTTCACGGGTGCCTACTGCGACGAGAAGACGCCGGGCGAGTATGCCTGCGTCTGCTGCGGCGCCGCCCTCTTCAGCTCCGGCGACAAGTTCGATTCAGGCACCGGCTGGCCGAGCTTCACGAGGCCGGTCGATCCGGGGAACGTCGGCTCGGTGGAGGACATGAGCTACGGGATGCGCCGGACCGAGGTGGTGTGCAGCCGGTGCGGCGCCCATCTCGGCCACGTCTTCCCCGACGGGCCGGCGCCCACGGGCTTGCGCTACTGCATGAACTCCGCCGCGCTCGTGCTTACACCCAAGGACGACGGCGGGGCGGGAGGGACTTAGCCAAGCCGGGACTCAGGCGTCTCTCGACGACGCGGTCTCCCGCACGATTCCCCGGAAGCGCCCGAACGGCGACAGGTCGTCGGAGGAGCGCCGCGACACCATTCCGGTGCGGTGACGATACGTGCCGAACGTCACCGGCAGGGGCTTGAGTGGATGTCCGGGCAAACGCTCCAGGAAGGTCAGCGACAGCCAGGAGAGGTAGGGGCCTGCTGCCATCAGGAACAGTCCGGCGGAACCGGCGCGTGTGACGGTCTTCACCCGCTGGCCGGTTCTCTCATAGAGCTGGTCGAGGACTCCGGCCAGCGAAGGCCGACCGTTGGCGGCGTCCGCCCGCATGGGTGCATCGAAGTCGATCCACGGGTATTGGACAAGCGCGTCATCGCTCACCGTTCCGGAATGGAGCGGATGGTCCTTGTGGGCGACGATGCCCCACGTCATGTCGATGAAGCGTTCGCTCTTGAGGAACTGCGGCAAGGGTTCGTTGCTGTTGATGCCGCCGCAGTGAATGTCGCTATCGCCGTTGGCCAGGAGGCGAACACCCTCGGTCATCGGAAGGGTCTTCAGCTTGAGTTCCACGCCGGGGCAGGTCTCGTGGAACTTGGCGATCGCATCGGGAAGCACGGCCCGCATCCACATGGGGCCAGCCGTGACGCGCAAGCTGCCAGTGCGGCCCGCGAGGGTCGCGGTGATCTTCTCTTCGGCAGCTTCGATTTCGTAGAGGATATGGCGTGCCAGATCCGCGACGACGGCGCCGAGCGGCGTGAGCCGAACGCCCGTGGACATGCGGTCGAACAGCCGGCCTCCGAACTGGCGCTCGAGCCGTGCGACCACGCGCGAGAGGGCGGGTTGCGTGATGCCGAGCTTGTCGGCGGCGGAGAGGATGGCGCCTGTCTCGGCAACGGCAAGGAACTTGATCAGATCGTTGCGCTTCTCAAACATCTGTGGTCCGCGTCCTTCGCGAATTATCTGCACATAACTCACCTATGCATGTGGCAGCGATGGCAAAATGCGTCCAGAAAGGAATTCTAACACTCTCGATAAGAAGCTCTTATGAATTTGCCTGAAGTTGCGGACATCTGGTTTGGGTGTATTCGCATAATAATGATCGAGTCCTTGAATTTCTGCATCGATAATGTCAGTCGAACAAATGGCATGACGACTTGGTAGGTTGGCAAATCTGATTTGCGTGTCATTGCATAATCCATTGCAATTACGTTATTTTTGACAACGACGTTCGGAAGTGGGGAGGAGGAATTCGACAGCTTCCGTGGCCTCCCGGGATCGACCTCGTAGAAATGTTTATGGCCTTGAGCGTCAGAGATAGCTCGAGAAATATTCATGATAACGGGCACATGGTGAGCGACTTCCGAAATCAAAACGTTGCTACTATGCACATCAGGCATGTGCTTTTCTTAAGGGTGCATCCCACACATATCAACGGGGTGGTGCGCTTCTCGCCGGGCCCGCGCAAGTATCATCTTGCATTGCACGTCGCCGACTTGGTGAAGATCCGGCGGCGGAGTCTCGCGAGGGTAACCGGCAAAGAGCGGCGCGCCGCACCGCGGTGCGTTCTACTCCTCGTCCTGGGACGACGCACTTTGCTCCAAGAGCGAGAGACAGAGCCGTGCGATGGGTCTGACGCGACCCTGGTCCGTGAGCGCGGCGCAAAAGTGATTGTCGCGTTCGATATAACCATCGCCGAGTGCGACCAGGGCGCCGGTTTCGAGATGCTGATCGACGAAGTTTTTCCAGCCGAGCGCGATGCCCTGCCCTTCGACGGCCGCCTCAAGCGAATAGACGTAATTGTCAAAGCTCACGAACCGAGGCGAGGGCTCGGGGCGCCCAGCGGCTTGAAACCAGTCCTCCCACGACGCCCAGTTCTCACTAGCGCTGCCAGGTTCGAGAAACGAGAGACCACTCCAGCCGCTCACGGGGCCATTCAGCGTATCCGAATGGGTTGCAGCGTATTCGGGGGCACAGACCGGCCTCACCGCTTCCGCAAAAAGCACCACTGCGCTGTCCCCTCGAATGGTGGCCTCCCAGTCCAAAACCACGTCGGGCACCGAATCGAGTGGCAGGTTCTGCGAGTAACGATGAAAAATTACGGTTTGTATTTGAGTGCGCTCGCCGAGTGCTTCGCGAAGCGCATTGTGTCGCGGTCTCAGCACGTAGTGCGACACCGGGTTAGAGCACGCGATCACCACTCGTTCGCCCGATGAGGCCTCGGCGATCTCGGAGGTGGCCTTGTCGATCATACCGAGCGCAGGGGCGACGCCTGTATGGAAGCGCCGTCCGGCTTCGGTCAGCTTCACTCCGGTTCGGGATCGTTCGAACAGCTTGGCACCATTCTTCTCTTCGAGGTTTGCGATATGGCGACTAATTGCAGGTTGCGATGTGCCCAGCTCCTTGGCCGCTCCGGCGAAACTTCCGGTCCGTGCGGCGCATTCGAAGGCGATGAGGGCCGCCGTCGGTGGAATTCGATAGGGGCTGGACTTAGCCATAACGTAATTGATACAAGCATAATCCAAGAATCGCAACGCACTTTGGGAAGGCTATGCTTGGGGAGATCAAATATATAACTAAAAATTATATACATACTCGAAGAAGAGAGCCTGTTAAAGATGCTGAAATACATAGTAATATAACTTAAGTGAATGCATCCTGCGCAGACTTCTGCACCGAGGCGATCGACATCCCTGTCCTGCCGATGCTCGCCAAGCGGCTCTTCTTCAAGTTCCACAGCCTGTGCGACACGATGCGCCTGCCGGAGAAGCGCGCCGCCTGCTTCGCCTTCGTGCACGACGAGGTGGCCTCCGGCGCGTCGAGGCCGATCATCGACCGGACCTTCCCGCTCGAGCAGATCGCGGACGCGCCTCGCTACATGGAAACCAACACGCGGGGCGGCAAGATCGTGGTTACGACCTGACCTGCGCCGAGACCCTTTCTCTCACAGCGGTCGCGGCGATAAGTCTGGGCTAAGTCTCGAACGCCAGATCGGCGGGAGAAATCAGCACGCCGAACTGGACGCACCAGATGACGACGCTCGGATACTCCTTCAGGTCGACACCCTTGGGGATGGGATATTTCTGGCTGCCCTCGAACGCGCGCAATTTGCCGAGGTCGATGTACATCGTCGATTTGACGTCGGAGGATTCACGGATTTCTTCGCGTGGAACGAGATAGACGTGAAACGCGGGTCCCGGCCCAACTTTGAAGTCCTCCTCAAGGAATACCAGCTCTTCATAGACCGTAACCCGCCCCTCACCGTAGTGGATCGGGTCCGAGGGATTTGCGTGAATAAACGTGCCTTGAGCGACAACCTCGGTCTGCTCTTCGGCCGTGAGAGTCTCCATCGCAGGCGGCGGCGGAAACACGTAGGGAAATATGAAGAAGCCAACGGCCACGCCGAAGGCCGTACCCAAGACGCCCCCAATGAAGAAGGCGATAATCCATTTCCGCATCGTCACCTCCTGCGGTGATCGTTGCTACGGGTTCGCCCAGTTCGGCTCGGGCATTCAGCTAGATAGGCGCGCATGGTAGGTCGTGATTGCCGAAGCATACAGGCAAGAGATCGTGCACGAATTGGTAACCGAAGATCACTCGTATAGAGAGTGGTTCTGTGCCTCTGCGCTTTCAAGGGGCGGTGTCCCGTAGGCACCCTAGTTTCTGGTTGGGTATCGGTCGCCGCCGAGGCTTCTTCGACTGGCACCCGTCACCGCCTTTCGCCTCGCGCCTCAATCGTCGCCCCGCCAATGCTGTTATGGGCATGATGGCGATGCAGCGTCGCAAGCGCGGTGTTATTATCATCTTTACCAGCTGCACCCATCCCAAGGTCCTTGTACGACCTGCTGCGGACCGCAGCGACGAGAGCGGCGGCGACTGACCGGGCTAACCGGTTTGCTGCGCTGCGCCAGAGGGAGGACGATCAATGGACAAGACCAACTCGAAATCGAATTCTGTGCCACACCAGAAGCGCCGCGTATCGCGGCGGAGCGTGCTCAAGGGCGCCGCGGCATTGACGGCCGCGGGGTTCACCTGGAAGAGCATCGGTCCTTTCGTGCGTGACGCGGAGGCGGCAACGCTGGAGCTGCGCTGGCTCGGCTGGGAGCACTACAACGTCAAGAGCCTGACCGCCGAGTTCGAGAACCGGCACGACGTCAAGGTCAGCGCCGGGTTTTTCGACGGCAATTCCGAAGCCTGGAACAAGCTGCGCGCCGGCGGCACCCAGGATTTCGACCTGGTGATGGCCGACGGATTCTGGCCGCGCCTCTATGCCAAGCAGGGTCTGGTACAGGCGGTCGACTATTCGAAGCTGGACCTGAGCAACGTCTTCGACGACTTCGTGCCGCCAAAGTTCACGTTGCTGCGTGCGGAGGACAGCGAGGACATGATCGCCGCGCCCAACTGCTGGGGCGGGTATGGCTTCACGGTCAACACCGACAAGGTTGCGGCCGAGGATCAGGAATCGGTGAACCTTCTGTTCAACGAGAAGTACGAGGGGCATCTCTCGACCAGCGCGCGCTTCGAGGAGAACATCGCGCTGGCCGGCATCCTCGCCGCGCACAACATGGGCACGCAGGACAGCCCGCGGCCTGATGGCAAGAGCTTCAATCCTTACGTGCTGTCGGATGAGGAACTCGAAGAGTGCAAGCGCCTCCTGATCAAGCAGAAGGGGTTGCTGGTCAATCGCTGGAACGACGAGGACACGCTGGAGCGGCTGCTGCGCGCCCAGGTGGTGTGGGCGTCGCCCGAGTGGTCCGGCATCTACCGGCGCATTCACTTCGACAAGCTCGACGGCAAGTCCGATCTCAACATGCGCCACGTCCTCAAGCCCACGGAAGGCGGGCTCGGCTGGGTGGACCAGTGGTCCATTACCTCGGGCGTGACAGACAGCGAGAAGCTGGAGATCGCGCACAAGTGGATCGACTTCCGGCTCGAGCGCGAGGCCATGAAGACGGTGGCGGTCGAAATCGGCTGGGCGCCCACCGTGGACGTTCGCGACATGCTGCCGGAGCGCTACGTGGATACCCTGTTCCTGAACGAGACCGAGTCAATCCACGGCCTCTATCAGTTTGACGCGCCCTCCTCGCCCGAGAAGTGGGAGCGCATCTGGTCGGCGGTGGAAGCGGCCTAACCGCAAACTCACGACTACACGGTACAGAGGGATCGGACCCAACGGTCCGGTCCCTCTCTTGCTATGGTGGCACGTCTTGCCAGATCGCGGCGTAAGGGCGCGCGGCGCATGGCAGCGCTGATGATAGCAGGAGTCTGGGCGGGATGAGCGACCAGGCGATCTTGCGCATCGAGGCGGTCGAGAAGCGCTTCGGTGCAGTTCGCGCGGTCGACGGCGTAAGCCTCGAGGTCGGCCGCCGCGAGTTCTTTGCGCTGCTGGGGCCCAGCGGTTCGGGCAAGACCACGCTGCTGCGCATCGTTTCCGGCCTGGAGGCGCCCGATCGCGGCCGGGTGGAGATCGGCGGCACCGACGTGACCAGGCTGCCGCCCTATCTGCGCCGCATCGGCATGGTGTTCCAGGACTTCCTTCTGTTCCCGCACCGCACGGTGGCGGAGAACATCACCTTCCCGCTCAAGATGCAGGGCCGGAGTGTGGCCGAGCGGCAGGAACAGCTCGACTGGATCCTCGGGTTCGTCCGCATGGAAGGGCTCGGGGACCGCTTCCCCCATCAACTCTCAGGCGGCCAGAAGCAACGCGTCGCGCTCGCGCGGGGGCTGGTCTCGCGGCCCGAGCTTCTGCTGCTCGACGAGCCGTTGGCCAACCTCGACCGCGAGCTGCGCAAGGAGATGGAAATCGAGGTGCGTCGCTACCAGGAGGAGCTCGGCATCCCCTTCGTCTACGTGACGCACAACCAGGAAGAGGCGCTCACAATGAGCGACCGCATGGCTGTGATGCACCAGGGCGTGCTGGAGCAGATCGGACCCAAGCTGGACGTCTACAACGCGCCGGCCACGCGGTTCGTCGCCTCCTTCGTCGGCGCGCCGAACAAGCTCTCCGGGCGCGTGATCGAGGGCGAGGGCGAACGCCTCCGCATCGACTGGGACGGCATCACGCTGATCGGACGTTCCGTCGGCGACGCCCGGCCGGGCGATGCGGTGGAGATTTATCTCAAGAGTGAACGGATCGCGCTCAGCGCTTCGGCAGATGGCATCCATCACGAGAACCGGATCGAAGGGACGGTGCGCGACATCATCTTCAAGGGCCAGTTCGCCGACTACATCGTGCGCGCCGGTAACGAGGCGGAGCTGGTCGTGAGCGGGCCGCCCAGCATCGCCGGCGTCGACCGTGGCTCCCCCGTGAGCCTGGGCTGGGCGGTCGAGGCGGCCGACGTGTTCTTGGCCGGGGACGGCGCGCCATGACGCCCAAGGTGTCGGAGGACGGCGCGCCGTGAAGGGGCGTCGAGCGCTCCTGCTCGATCCACGCGTCCGCTTTGCGACGCTGGTAGGGCCCGGCGCGCTCTTCATCGTCCTCTTCCTGCTGATACCGCTGCTCTCGATCGTCGTTTTCAGTTTTTGGCGGACTGAAAGCTATGAGCTGATTTCCGACTGGAACGTAAACAACTACGAGGCGGTCCTGGGCGAATGGATCTACCTCAAGTTCCTGCTGAAATCGCTCGCCATGGCTGCCGCGGTCTCCGCTATCTGCCTCGTTTATGCCTGGCCCTGTGCGTACCTGATTGCCAAGCACGGCGGCCGCTACAAGCTGGTCCTCGTGCTCCTCACAGCAGCCCCGTTCCTGACGGGAATCCTGCTACGAATTACCGCGATGCAGCAGATCTTGGGGCCAATCGGGCTGGTCAACATGGCGCTGATGGAGTTGGGTGCGCAGCCGATCCAGGTGCTGATGTACACCAACATCGCCAGCGCAGTGGGTCTGATTTATCTCTGGATCCCCTTCATGCTGCTGGCGATCTACCTCTCCCTCTTCAACTTCAACTTCGAGCTGCTGGAAGTGGCGAAGGTGAACGGCGCAAGACCGTGGCGGGCGTTCTTCGAGGTGACGTGGCCGCTCAACTGGATGGGAACTGCGATCGGGATCGTGCTGGTCTTCATTCCCACCTTCGCCGCGTCCGTGACGCCGCGCTTCCTGGGCGGGCCCGACGGCTCAATGTTCGTCAACCGCCTCGAACATCAATTCGGATCTGCCGGCACGTGGGCGCTCGGCTCGGCCATGGGGGTGGTGATGTGCGTGGCCTCGCTCGCCGTCATCTTCGTGTTGTGGCGCACGGTCCGGCTGCGCCGGGCGGGATTCACGGGCGCGGGGGCCTGACATGGCCGCGGTGAATCCAGGCGCGCGCTTCGTGATCGGCGGCCAGACCGCGATGCTGCTGGCGCTCTACCTGTTCCTCTACTTCCCCATCTTCTACATCGGCTATCTCTCGATCATGGAGAACAACGTGTGGCCCTTCCCGCCGGTCTTCACCGGGGAGTGGTACGACCGTCTCATGATCATGAGCGACTTTCACGTGGGCCTCTTGAACAGCGTGCTCATCGGTGTCGGCACGGCCTCGCTTTCCACGCTGTTCGCCACAGCCGCCGCGATCGGAATCCTGCGCTATCCGATCCGGCGCCGAGGGGTGATCGTCGTCCTGTTTCTCGCGCCGCTCTTCGTCGCCCAGATCCTGATCGGGATCTCGACCTTGATGTTCAACCGCAACGTGCTCGGGATTCCCGGCAACATCGAATCAGCGATCGTGGCCAACACGGCCTACAGCGTGTCGTTCGCGTTTCTCGTGATCCTGGCGCAGCTGGTGCGCTACGACTGGCGCTTCGACGAAGTCGCGCAGGTGTTCGGCGCGCGGCCGTTTCGTACCTTTCGGGAAGTCACGTTCCCCAACATCTGGCCGGCCGTGCTCGGCGCCTTCATCATCAGCTTCATTCTCGGCTTCAACAACTTCGAGATCACCTTCTACAACGTGGCCGCCATCCCGACGCTCCCCACCATCGCCTGGGGAACGCTGCGCCACGGAATCGAGCCGGAGCTTTACGCGCTGGCGACCATCGTCAATGCGCTGGTGTTCCTTCTCCTTTTCATCATCTATCTGCTGATCCGCGTCGGCGCGCTCCGTCTCGGCGTGCCCGACGACTGAGACTCGTGGCCGGCTTACGCCGGCAAGCGATAGTCGCGGATGACGTCCGGATCGGGCTCGGCGCCGAGGCCGGGGCCGGTGGGGATGCGGAAGTGGCCATTCTCGTCCGGTGAGACAAACCCCGGATAGAGCGTCGCCTCAAGCCGCGTATAGAAGCGCTCGGCCCAGCCCCCGCCGGGGCGCCCGGTGAGCGGCATCGCCCCGAAAAGCTGCAGGGTCGCGAGCCAGCCGGGACCGAAGTAGGGCGAGTGCGGCATCACCGTCACGCTGTAACCCTCAGCCAGCGCAAGCACCTTGAGGAACTCGGTCACGCCGCCCACTTTGGTCACGCTCGGCTGCACGTAGCGCACCGCGCCGGCATCCAGCATCCGGCGAAACTCGAACGCCGTGCAGGCATTCTCGCCGCAGGCCAGGTCGATGCCCGACTCCTGCTGCAGCCGCGCCAGCGCCCCAAAATCCTCTGGTGGGAAGATGGGCTCCTCCAGCCAGTAGAGGTCGTAGGGCTTGAGCCGTTCCGCCATCGCGCTCGCCTCGGCCGGCGTCCACGGGCAGTTCGTGTCCGTGCAGAGCGGTATGTCGGCACCCATCGCCTCGCGCGCCGCCCCGATCTCAGGCTCGCCCGTCTCGTGCAGCTTGATGGCGGGGTAGCCCTCGTCCAGCGCGTTGCGCACAGTCGCAGCGACCAGTTCCCGATCCCGGTACTTGAGCAGGCTCGCGTAGCCGGGGACGAGCGGCGGTGTGGCCGGCCCGCCGAGGAGCTGTGCCAGCGGCAGCCCCGCCCTCTTTCCCGCAAGGTCCCAGAGCGCGATGTCG
Source organism: Alphaproteobacteria bacterium (assembly GCA_965220745.1). Classification (GTDB taxonomy): domain Bacteria; phylum Pseudomonadota; class Alphaproteobacteria; order UBA828; family UBA828; genus WTGU01. The sequence continues at coordinate 372,260 of CBDCQT010000011.1, forward strand.
ATGGCGGAGATGCCGAACATGGTGACGCCGTAGCGGCCGAAGAGATGCAGCGCCTGCTGCAGATCGCGGTTGAGCGAGGCGATGCCCGTGGCGTCGCGCCCGATCAGGATTGGCGCCACCGTCGAGTCGACAATCGCCTTGAGTGCCGGCAGGCAGTTGTAGCTGAAGCATTCGCCCCAGCCTGAAGCACCGTCCTCGGTCTCGACCCGCACCAGGAGGATGCTGAGCCCTTGCCAGGCCTGCCCGCCCCAGGCCGGCGGTGGGCCGCCGTGATCGTGGGGGATGGCGAGGGGGATGGTTTCGATGCGGGTGATCTTCATGGGTGTATCCCGAGTGCGCGCTGTCGCGGTTGGTCAGGGGAGATCGCCGATCAAGTCGCGGATGTGGCCGGGCGGCGGTGGCGGCAGCGCGATGCCGAAGCGGCGCTTCAACGCGTCGGCGATGAGCTCGAAGCAGGCGCCGTAGCGCACGACCTCGAAGGTCTCCAGGTCGAGCAGGGTCGATGAGGCCCGATACAGGTGATAGAGGCGAAGCCCGTGGTCGATGACGATATCGGCGATTGCGATCAACTCGGGCTCGATATCCTCGACCCGGAACTTCGTGCCGGACAGCGAGAGGTTCGCCGACGAGCCGAACAGCGGGTGCTGCGCCTCGCGGCTGAGCCGCGTGATCGCTGCGTGGAACGGTCCTGCGTTGAGCAGCATCAGCACGGTGCCGGTGCTGGTGGAGGCGGCGAGCGCGTCGGGCTCCATCTTGCGCAGGATGGGATGGTCCATGCGTGCCGGTGCAATCGCGCCGAGGGGCAGGTCGAGATCCTCGATCAAGGTGCCGGCGACGTCCCAGCCCTTCTGATCGAGCACGTGAAGCTCACGGTGCAGGGCCATGTCGCCGAGCATCGCGTTCAGCTTCGACGGCGCGCGTTGCTTGGTCTCGAAGATCGTCTTCAGCGCCGCGGCCGACCCGCCGATGACGGAATAGCCGACACTCATGGGCAGAATGGCGATTCCGCCCCGTTCGAGTATGGCGAAGGCCCGCTCGGCGTCGCGCTGAACGTCCGATCTCCCCGCCACGGCCGGCATCGGCTCGCGCGGCGCGCGCGTTCAGATCCCGTGCGTGCCCATCTCGATCAGCTCGACCTTGTAGCCGTCCGGGTCCTCCACGAACGCGATCACCGTGGTCCCGCCTTTCACCGGCCCCGCCTCGCGCGTGATGTTGCCGCCCGCTTCCCGGATCCGCTCGCAGGTTTCGGCGACATTGTCCACGCCGAGCGCGATGTGCCCGTACGCGGAGCCGAGATCGTAGTCCGAGACGCCGTGGTTGTAGGTCAGCTCCAGCTCGGCCTCGCCGTTCTTGTTGCCGCCGTTGAAGGCGACGAATGCAAGCGAATACCCCTGATCGGGGCGCTCGGTGGTGCGCAGCAGGTCCATGCCGACGACCTTGGTGTAGAAGTCGATGGAGCGCTGCATGTCGCCCACGCGGAGCATGGTGTGAAGAAGCTGCATGGTCATTCTCCCTGGATGGCGGCGCGGCAGAGTATGCGATCGGGCGTGCGGACCGCCAGCCCGTTTCGTCCCGATGTGCTTGCCCGCTGTCGCGTTCCCTCAGTTTGCGTGCAGGACGGCGTTCAAGAACTGTTGCGTGCGTTCCCGCTCGGGGTTCTCGAACAACTTGGTCGGCGTTCCCTGCTCTTCGATGGCCCCGTCGAAGAAGAAGCAGACGCGGTCCGAGATCTCCTTGGCGAAGCCCATCTGGTGGGTGACCATCAGCATGGTGAGGTTGTGAGTGTCCACCAGGTGTTTGATCACGTTGGTTACCTCGCTGATGACCTCGGGGTCCAGCGCCGATGTCACCTCGTCGAAGAGCATGACCTTGGGTCGCATAGCGAGCGCCCGGGCGATGGCGACCCGCTGCTGCTGTCCGCCGGAGAGGCGCGAGGGGTGCTGATCGCGCTTCTCGATCATCCCGACCATGTCGAGCAGCTCGAGCGAGCGCTCCTCCGCCTCCTTTCGAGACAAACCCAAGACCTGCACAGGCCCCTCCATGCAGTTGCCGAGCGCCGTCATGTGCGGGAACAGGTTGAAGTGCTGGAAGCACATGCCGATCTTGCTGCGCATGCGGCGGAGGTGCGCCGAATTTGCCGACACGAGCCGCCCGTTACGTTCCATGTGCGTCAGCGGCTCCCCCTCGACGTAGATGACTCCGTCGTCGATGGTCTCGAGAGTCATCAACATGCGCAGAACGGTCGTCTTGCCGGAGCCCGAGGGGCCGATGATCGTGACCATTTCGCCGGCGGAGACGTCGAGGTCGAGCTGGTTCAGGACGACGAGCGAGCCGTATCTCTTGGTCACGTTCTGAAACCTGACCATCGGGATACCGTCGCCTTCCAGGCTCAGCGGGTAGCTCTCCATGCTCACGCTCATTTCGTCATTCCCAGCGTCCGCCGCACCCATCTCTCGAACACGTTGATCGCGAAGGCGGACGGCAACGAGACGACGAGGAAGATCGCACCGACCATGGTGTAAGGCTCCAGGTACCTGTAGCTCTCGGCACCCACGGCCGTGGCCGTGTGCATCAACTCGGCCACGCCGATCACCGACAGCATCGGCGTGTCCTTGAAGATGCCGACCAGGTAATTGCCCATCCCGGCCACCGCCGGCGGCAGCGCCTGCGGGATGACGATGCGGCGATAGGTGGTGACGATCGGCAGGTTGATCGCCTTCGCGGCTTCCCACTGGCCTTTGGGCACGCTCTCGATGCCACCGCGGTAGACCTCGGATAGATAGGCGCCGTAGTGCACCCCGATGGCGATCAGGCCCGCTGTCCAGGGCGAGAGCGTCAGCCCGAACTGCGGGCCGACGTAGTAGACGAAGAAGATTTGCAGGAGCAGCGGCGTCGAGCGTATGAGCTCGACGAATTCCCGGACGACCAGGGTCACGGGGAGAAGCGGCGTGCGCTGGGCCAGAACGAAGACAAGGCCCAGAACGATCGCGATCGTATAGCCGCCGCCGGCGGCGATCAGGGTCTTCCCCGTCGCGTCGACGAAGCGCGGCGCGAGCTCCCACACCCAATCCCATCGCCACTCCACGGCGCTAGACCTTTCCGACCCGCCGGTTCATCAGACGCTCCAGCCCCCGCATGCCGGGCGTCACGAAGAAGCGGGCAATCACGTAGTAGATGACGATGGCAGTGCCGAACGCTTCAGCCGAGAGGAAAGTGGTGATGTTGATCTGACGCACCTCGAACATCAGGTCGGCAACCGCAATCAGCGCAACCAGAGCCGTGCCCTTGAGGATTTCGATGATGAGGTTACCCCAAGGCGGCAGCATGATGATGAAGGCCTGGGGAAGGATGATTCGCCTCATCCGGTTATGGGGCGCCATGTTCAAGGCCAGTGCGGCCTCCCATTGGCCCTTGGGCACGGCGAGGACGGCGCCCCGCACAAGCTCAGCACCATAGGCGCCCATATTCAGTCCCACCGCGAGGAAACCGGCCGTGAACTTGTCCAGGGTGATGCCGAAGAGCGGCAGAACGAAGAAAATCCAGAAAAGCTGCACGAGCAGAGACGTGCCGCGAAAGAACTCGATGTAGGCGACCGCGACGGCGCGCACCACGGGGCTCCGCGCGAGGCGCATCAGCCCGAAGGCGAGCGCGGCGACGACCGCGACGAATGTGGCCAGGAAGAACTGGTAGATCGTGACGATGGTGCCGTCGATCAGCCGGCCGCCGTACACGTCCAGGAATTCAATGTATGTCATTGCGACGGGTCTTCGTTGCCCAGCGTCGCGCGGAACGGGAGGGGGACCGGCGCGCTTGGACGCGCGCCGGTTTCCCCGAGTCGGTGGCTAGGAGTCGGTTACCGGGCGATTGACGCAGATCCACTCTGTCGCGACATCGCCGGGAACATTCGACCGCGTGTAGTCATAGGGCGCGACGTTGGCCAGCATCTCGTCGGAGCCGATATAGCCTTCCATCGCCGCGTTGAATGCTTCGCGGAAGCCGTCGTCATCCTGATGGAAGCCAATGCCGACCCAGTTGAAGGTCCACTGGGGCAGGGCATTGGTGTCGGTCGCATCGATGTCGTCGGCTTCGCGAGCGATTTTGTCCGCCTCCGCCGATGTCATGGCGCCGGCGTCCGCTCGGCCAGCGCGAACCGCGGCAAGGGCTTCGGTGATACCAGGCACCTGCATGATCTTGTCCTCGGGGATGCCCTCGCTACGCGCCTCTTCGATATTGATGTAGCCGGTGACCCCGACCATCATGGCGCCGGCATTCTTGATGTCCTGGTAGGTTTGAATCCCCATGGGATTGCCGGCCGGCACGATGAAGGCGTTTCCGAACTGCCCGATCGGCTCGGAGAAGTCGATGTTCTCGCAGCGGGCCCTGAGGATGTACATGCCGCCGGTGATGATATCGACGCGCTCGGCGACGAGGCTGGGAATGAGCCCGCTCCAGTCCGTCACCACCGGCTCGACATTGGTGTGGCCCATCCTCGCCAGCACATCGGTGGTGATGACGTTGACGAAGCCGAGCGGCGAGCCGTCCTCGCCCGGGTGCGCCCATGGCGGGGCGTTGGCGAAGCCGAGCCGAATGGGTTCGCCTGCGGCGACCCTGTCTTCAAGTGGACCGGCTTGAACGGAGCCGGCGGCCAGAGCCAGCGCGACGGCGACGGCGCCTGCGGTAAGTTTCCATTTCATTTGAAGTCTCTCCCTCTGTTTTCTTGCCGGCCCGAGTTATCCAAGTTTGGATGGCCGGACCTGGCGGCTTATGCCCGCTGCGCGTTTGGCGTCTTTTCGGGGGCAATGGGACGTCTTGCGTCTTTCCTCCGTCTTGATGGCGAATTCAGAACTTCAAGGGCCGCGTGCGCGGTGTGGCACTGTCAGAAGTTGCGTGTCCTTTAGGCACGGCGAATTCGGGCCTGATCGCGATCCCGCGCTCATCGCAGGCTCTTCAGCACGAGCTCCTGGAAGCTTCGCACCGAGTCCTCCCACACCGGGGAAAGCACGCCGCCGTCGTCGGCGACGACGGATGCGCGGCCTTGCTGGAGCCGCTCGCAGATCACCTGGTCCTCCACGTGCACGTCGCGCCAAAGCGTCGCGAGCTGCTCCGCCTCCTCGGCCGATGGCGGCTCTGACTTGAGGCTGTAGACGGCGCGGCGCTGGAGGGTGCGGTCCGGCGCCAACGGTACGTCCAGGTGCACGCCAACCTGGTCCGGGTGGTAAATCCCCAACGAGAAGTTGGGGAAGATCGTGAGGTAGCGGGAATCCGCCGAAAGCGTATCGTCCCGCTTCGCCTCGCTGGAGACATCCACGGCGCAGCCCAGGCAGCCCGGCTCGTTCAGGGTGTAGTGGTCGGTTAGCGGCTGCTCGGTGGTCGTCGCGTGCACGAAGGGCACGTGATAGGGCTCGATGAAGTTCTCCATCAGGAGCTTCCAGTTCGCGGCGATCTCGCCCAGATCGACCGTGACCACGTGCTGCATCCGGCCGAGGTCAAGCCCGTCGATCTGGCTCTGGAGCGGGGCGACGACGTCATCGAGCGGCGGTGCTGCGCCGTTCAGGTTGACGAAGATCCAGTCGTGCCAGGTCGCCACCCGCACCGGCACCAGCCCGTGCTGCGCGCGGTCGAAGCCGGCCGGCACCGCGCGCGGGTCGTGCCCGCCGAAGTAGGGAGCGACGTGTAGCGCGCCGTCGAGCTTGTAGGTCCAAGAGTGATAGGGGCATTGGATGGTGGGTCCCACGTTGCCGGGCCCCTCGACGAGCTTGAGGCAGCGATGGCGGCAGACGTTGTGGAACGCCCGCACCTCCCCATCCGCGTCGCGCACCAGCAGCACCGGCTTGCCCGCCACGGTGACCGGCACCACATCGCCCGGCTGCGCCAGCTCGTGCGCCAGGCCGGTGAACACCCACGATTCAGTGAAAATCCGCTCGTTCTCGAGCGCGAAGACTGCCTCGCTCGTATAGGCCGCTGCCGGCAAGCCGCGCGCTACAGCCCCTGGAGCCTCGAACGCAGCAAGCGCCTCCTCTCCCAGGATCGATTGCAGCGACAGGCTCATGGCGATCTCCGTCAGAGCGCCGGGCTAGGGCACGTTGCGCTTGAGCAGGAACTGGTTCTTGAACATGCCGAGCCGAGTCATGACCTCGACGTGCGCGATGTCGGGCTGACCGTGAATATGATCGTTCAGGAAGTTCGCGAGCTCGGTTTCCTCGTCGCACACGACCTCGACCAGCAGGTCGAACCGGCCGCTGACCCACATGACGTAGACGACGGCTTCGTGAGGATCGAGCCGCTCGGCGACTGCGGTGGGAGCCACGCCCGGCGCGGTCTTGATGCCGAGCATCGCGTCGGACTCGTAGTCGACGGCCACCGGGTCGACCACCGCCACGATGCGGAGCATGCCGGCGTCCCGCATCCTGGTGACGCGGTTGCGGACCGTCCCACCCGACACGCCGAGCTTCTGCCCGATCTCGTCGTAAGTGGCCCGCCCGTCGTCCTGGAGCAGGCGAATGATCTGTTGGTTGAGATCGTCGTGAGGAGACGAGAGCGGCGAGACATTGCCGCCGTCATTCGCTGCCTGAAACGCCTGCTGCGTAGGTCGGGACATGCGCTCTGCTCCTGGCGCCGCTGGCTGGGGAGCGCGGCGGACGTTGCCATATCCTCAACGTAGCGTTTATAATGTGATGAATCCTCAGTAATGGTCAACAATAATTCATTAAATTTAAAGGATAGGGACCAGTGCGTCGGATTCGTCATCGCCATCGATCGCCACGCAGGGAGGTAAACACCCGATGACTGCGATACCAGGAAGCCTGGCCGAGGCGCTGCCTGACGTCGAACGCGTCCGTGAGGAGCATGCGAGGCTCTTCGAGGCGGGGGTCCGCTACGTCTTCTCCTGCTGGATCGACATGCACGGCCTGCCCAAGACGAAGCCGGTGCCGATCAGCGACTTCGAGAACCTGTGCATGGGCAAGGGGCCGCAGTTCGCCGTGCACTCGATCTCCTTCGTGCCCGAGCTCGGCGCGGCAGACTCCGACCAGATCCCGGTGCCGGACCTCGACTCCTTGGTCATCTGCCCGTGGGATCGCACCTGCGCCTGGATGTTCGCCGACCTCTGGTGGGAGGACGCGCCCTACAACCTCTGCCCTCGTCTGGCGCTCAAGCGCGTCATCGACGACACCGCAGCGAAGGGATTTATGGGTTTCGCAGGCATCGAGCCCGAGTTCATCGTGATGCGCTGGCGCGACGGCCAGCCGGTCAAGGCCTTCGACAACGACCCGCTCCCCGGCGAAGGCGTGCGGCCGAGACGCCAGGCGTTCGGCTACGACATCGAGTACACGATCGATTCCATGGGCTTCCTCGGCGCGGTCATCGACATCCTCGAGGACCTCGGCTGGGGGCTGAAGGATGTGGTCTGCGAGGGCGCCTACTCGCAGTTCGAGCTCGATTTCGGCTACACGGACCTCGTGGGCATGGCCGACCGGCTGGTGTTCCTGCGCGTGCTGCTGAAGGAGGTCGCCAAGCAACAGGGGCTCTTCGCCACCTACATGCCCAAGCCGACCACCGGCGACTGGCGCTCGGGCGCGCACATCAACTACTCGATGCAGCGGGTCGACAATCCGGGGGTGAACATCTTCGGCGATCACGACTCAGGTTGGTCGGATGCCGCGTACCACGCGATCGGCGGGCTGCTGCGCCATGGCGGCGCGCTCACCGCCCTCACTGCCACGACCGTCAACTCCTACAACGGGCTGGTGGCCCGCGTCGGCGGCTTCGAGGGCGGCACCGTGACCTGGGCGCCGACCCATATGACCTACGGCAACAACAATCGCTCCGCCATGCTGCGCATGCCGCAGAACCGGTACTGCATCGAGAACCGTGCGTCCGACCTGTGCATGAACCCGTACCTCGCCCTCGGCATGACCACTGCGGCGGCCGTCAAGGGCGTGATGGAAAAGATCGACCCCGGCCCGCCGCTCAACAAGGACCTCTACGACCTCACCCACGAAGAAATTGTTGCAAGCGGTGGGCAGCGCCTGCCGCGGCATCTGCTGGAAGCAACGGAGATCTTGCGCGACGACCCGCTGGCGGCCGAGGTGCTCGGCTCTCAGATGATGACCTCTTGGTTGCGTTACAAGGTCGATGAGTGGGAGCGCTACCATCAGACGGTGACGGACTGGGAAGTGCAGGAGTATCTCCGGCTCTACTGAGGGCCATTCGTCGTGGCAGCGAACCACGAGATATTCGAGCTCGGCGACGTAACCCTGCAATCCGGCGTCACGCTGCCGGGAGCCAAGCTCGCCTACAAGACATACGGCTCGCTGAACGCCCGTGGCGACAACGCGATCGTCATGCCCACATTTTACACGGGCACGCACGTCCGCAACGAGGGCTACGTCAGGGCGGTGCCGGCGCTCGATCCGGAGCGCTACTTCATCGTGTCGATCAACATGTTCGGCAACGGTCTCTCGTCCTCGCCGAGCAGCACACCGCCACCCTTCGACGGCCCACGCTTCCCCACAGTCACCCTCCACGACAACGTCGCCTGCCAGCACCGGCTGCTCACCGAGGCGCTGGGTGTCACGCACATCGCCCTCGTGCTCGGGTGGTCCATGGCCGGCTGCCAGTCCTATCAGTGGGGTGCACAGTATCCCGATATGGTCGATGCCATCCTGCCCTTCTGCGCCTCGGCGCGGACCTCTCCGCACAACCAGGTGTTCCTCGAAGGGGTGAAGGCGGCGCTCCTGGCCGATAGCGCGTTCGCGGGCGGCGACTACGCCGCGCCGCCCGAGACGGGCCTCAGGGCGTTCGCACGGGTCTACGCGGGATGGGCGTACTCCCAGACCTTCTATCGCGAGCGGCTGCACCGCGAACTCGGTTTCGAGACCTGGGAAGACCTGCTTCTCGACTGGGAGCGCGATCATCTCGAATGGGATGCCAACGACCTTCTGGCCAAGCTCCGCACCTGGCAGCTGGGCGACATCAGCGCCAACGCACGCTATGAGGGCGACTTCGAACAGGCCCTCGGTGCCATCCAGGCACGGGCGATCCTGGTTCCCTGCACGACCGATCTCTACTTCCCGCCCGAGGACAACGCCATCGAGGCCCGGCACATGCCCAACGCCGATCTTCGCCCCTTCGAATCGGCCTGGGGCCATTGCGCGGCATCGCCGAGCCGCGAAGGCAGCGACTTCATGCGATTCCTCAACCAGTGCGTCAGGGAGTTGCTCGCCGACTGAGCCCGTCCGCGTCGGCGACCGGATCGCGCGAGGCTTTCGTGGCCGCGTTTCCTTGCGGCACGTAGCGCGCTCTTGTAACTACCGCTCTCGCCAACCGGGAGAGCCGCAATGACCCCACCCCACACCGACAAGGGCGAGAACGCTCGCGGACACGCATGAGCGACGTGGTCCGGGTGGGGGTGGAGGTCGGCGGCACCTTCACCGATCTCGTCGCCTTTGAGAAAGACGGCGTGCGCATCACCAAGGTGCCGAGCACGCCGGCCGCGCCGCACCGCGGCGCCATCGCCGCACTCGATGAGTCGGGCCTCGCGCTGACCGCCGCCGGCGATCTCGTGCACGGCTCGACCGTCGCCACCAACGCGGTGCTGGAGCGCAAGGGCGCCAGGGTCGCGTTTTTCGCCACCGAAGGCTTCCGCGACCTGCTCACGCTGCAACGGCAGAGCCGGCGCTCCATCTACGACATCCACTACCGCAAGCCCGAGCCGGTGGTGCCGCGCCGCGATACCTTCGAGATTCCCGAGCGCATCGGGCCGGGCGGCGAGGTGGTCACCGCCCTCGACGAAGAGACGGCACGGCATCGTATTTCGCAGGCGTTGCAGGGCGACGGCTATGAGTCCGTCGCGATCTGCTTCCTGAACAGCTACGCCAACCCGTCGCATGAACGGCGGGTGGCGGCGATGGTGGCCGAGCGCTTTCCCGAGGTCGGGATCACCTGTTCCAGCGACGTGACCCGCGAGTTCCGCGAGTACGAGCGTGCTTCGACCACCACGCTCGCGGCCTACGTGCAGCCGGTCATCGACCGCTACTTGAGCGCGTTCGAGCACGCGCTGGACGATCGGGGGTTCGCGGGCCGCTTCAGCCTCATGCAGTCCAACGGCGGCAGGCTGCCGGCGCGTGGCATGGCCGGCAACGCGATCACCTCGCTCTATTCGGGGCCGGCGGCGGGCGTGATGGGCGCGATCCGCCAGGCCGGGCGCTCGGGCTACCGCGACCTCATCACCTTCGACATGGGGGGCACCAGCACCGACGTGTGCCTGGTGCGGGGCGGGACGCCGGTGCTCACCAGCGACGCCGAGATCGACGGTCTCCCCATCCGCATTCCGGTACTCGACATCGTAACTGTCGGCGCAGGCGGCGGCTCGATCGTCTGGCGCGACGACGGCAGCATGTTGCGGGTGGGCCCCCGCTCGGCCGGCGCCGAGCCCGGCCCCGCCTGCTACCGGCGCGGCGGCGCGGACCCCACGATCACCGACGCACACCTCGTGCGCGGCACCGTGCTCGCCGACACCTTCCTCGGCGGGCGCATGGATATTGATCCCGAGCTTTCGCAAGGCGCCTTCGCGGCGTTGGCCGGGCAGTTCGGCCGCAGCGTGGAGCAGATCGCCGACGACGCGGTTCGGGTGGCCGAGCACAACATCGTCCGCGCCATCCAGCTGGTCTCCACCGAGCGGGGCCGCGATCCGCGCGACTACGTTCTGGTTCCCTTCGGCGGCGCGGGGCCGCTGCACGCGGCGCGGGTTGCCGAGGTGCTGGGTATTGCCACCATCGTCATTCCGCCTGCGGCTGGCGTGCTTTCCGCCTTCGGCCTCGTCGCCTCGGACTTCGTGCGCTACGAGAGCCGCACGGTGCGCTTCGCCCTCGACGAGGCGGGCGCTGCGGAGCGCGTGCGCGAGCAGTTCACCGCCATGCGGGCGGACGCGGAGGCGGCCTTCGCGGCGCTCGGCCTCACCAGCGGACTCCGCTACACCCATACGCTGGAGATGCGCTACGTCGGGCAGGCCTTCGAGGTGCCGATCCCGCTCGGCGAAGAGGAGATCGCGCGCCTCGACGCCGCGCTGCTGCGTGAGCGGTTCAACGAGGCCCACCACCGCATCTTCGAGTTCGACGATTCGCGCACCAACCGGCCTGAAATTGTTTCCTTCCGGCTCGGCATCGCGTCGCCGCCGCCCGCCGTCCCCCCGCTCCTGGGCGCGGACGACGCCCCGCACGCAGCCACCGTCGCGCTCTTTGACGACGGCGTGCACATTGAGGCCCGCCGGCTCAACCGCAGCGCCCTCGGCCGCGCGGGAGAGTGCGAGGGGCCGCTGCTCATCACGGACGACACGTCCACCGCCTACGTGCCGCCGGGATGGCGCGCTGGGGTGGACACGCACCATAATGTCATCCTGACGCGCTGAGCTCAGGACGACGCGCGAAGAGCCACGAGGGGCGGGCCCATGGCGCTCGATCAGGTCGACCAGGCGATCATCTCCCAGGCCTTGATCGCCGCCGCGAAGGAAATGGGGATCAAGCTCGTGCGTTCGGCCTATTCGCCGATCGTGCGCGAGGCCAACGACTGCTCCGCCGCGCTGCTCGATGCCGAGGGCAGCGTGGTGAGCCAAGCGGAGCTCATCCCGATGCAGCTTGGCCCCATCGGCACCACCTTCCGCCCCTGCGCCGAGCTCTATCCGCCCGAGACGCTGGAGCCCGGCGACTTTTACATCAACAACGACCCCTATAACGGCGGGCAGCATGTCCCCGATATCTTCATCTTCACGCCCATCTTTTTTGGTGATCGGCTGGTGGGCTTCAGCGCGACCGTCGCCCATCATCTCGACCTCGGCGGCGGCGCGCCGGGCCTCAACATGGCGGCCGGCGACGTCCACCAGGAGGGCCTGATCTTTCCGCCGAGCCGCTACAACGTGAACCGCGACTGGAACGGTGGCCCCTTCGAGCGGCTGGTGCGGGCGAACGTGCGCGTGCCGGAGAAGACCATCGGGGACTGCAACGCGCAGTTCGCCGCCAATGGGGTCGGCGCGCGGCGCGTGATCGAGCTCTGCGAGAAGTTCGGTGCGGACATGGTCACCGAGGCGATGCAAGGGCTGCTCGACTACGCCGAGCAGCGCATGCGCGCGGCCATCGCCGCCGCGCCCGACGGCGTCTACGTGGGCGAGGACCAGCTCGACAGCGACGGGGAGAACGACGAGCCGCTCCCGGTGCGCGCGCGGGTGGAGATCGCCGGCGATACCGTCTCGGTCGACTACGCGGGCACCTGCGACCAGGTGCGGACCAACGTGAACTGCCCCTTTGCATCGACCATTGCGGCGGGGCTCTCGTGCGTGAAGTCGGTGCTCACGAGCCCCGACATCCCATTCAACGAGGGCGCGAAGCGGCCCATCGATATTACCGCGCCCTATGGCTCGCTGCTCAACCCGCGGCCCCCGGCCCCGGTGCGCGCGCGCATGCTCTCGGCCTATCGCGCCTACAACGCGGTGATGAAGGCGCTCGCCGACGCGGTGCCCGAGCAGGTGATGGCGGCCGGCTTCGACACCACGCACGCGACCTGCATGTCGCACTTGGGCGAGGAGGGGTACGGCATCTATCTCGAAATCTTCGGCGGCGGTTACGGCGCGAGCGCCGTGGGCGACGGCTGCGACGCGGTGGACAGCCCGCTTTCCAACTGCTCGAACATCCCCATCGAGGCCATCGACATGGAGCACCCGTTCTTCCGGGTGTCGGAGTACGCGCTGGTGGCGGGCTCGGGCGGTGGCGGCGAGCACCGGGGCGGGCTCGGGGTCCGGCGCGTCTACGAGGTGCTGGCCGACGACGTCGAGTACCAGTCCTACTCCGATCGCTTCACGATCCCGCCCGAGGGGCTTTTCGACGGCGATGACGGTGGCGCAGCGTCGGTCAGCGTGTTGCGCGGCAACGAGAAGTTCGTGCTCGGCTCGAAGACGAGTTTCCGGCTGATGAAGGGCGACCGCGTGGTGATGAGCACCGGCGGCGGCGCGGGCTACGGAGAGCCGGGCCGGCGCTCGGCCGAGCGGATGGCGCAGGATCGCGAGGGCGGCGCGCTCGCGGCGTCTTAGAAAAGAAATCTCTGAGGCGAAGTTTCGCGAATATCCCATAACTTAATTTTAGGCGGCCCATTCCGGCCTACTCCGGCCCAAAGTGGCCCAAGGTGGCCCAAGGTGGTCCGCCCAGGCGGTTCAAGGTGGCTCAAGTCCCGCACGCAGCACGTGGGGTCGCGCTCGCCCGTGCTGCTTGTCCCAACCTGTTGGTTCTTGCGCTGCATGGGGCGATGTTGGCGCAACCGCCGCGCGCCGTGCACCGCACCATGGTCCGGTGAGTTGACGCGTGTCCCTCGTCACCAACAGTCGCGAGAAGCGCGGATTAGAGGGGATGCCGGCTCGCCTCGACGAAGGGGGCGATGTCCGTCTCCGGGCGGGCGCCGTAGTGCCCCACGATCTCGCCGGCCGTCAGCGCCGCGAGCCGACCGCAACGAGCGAGATCGAAACCACGCGCCAATCCCAGGAGGAAGCCCGCGGCATAGAGGTCGCCGGCGCCGGTGGTATCCACGACATGGGCGACCGGCGCGGCCTCGATGGTGTGAACCGCGCCTTCCCCCGCAACCACCGAGCCCTTGGCGCTGCGCGTGAGCACGGCGATGGCGCAATCCGCGCGGGCGGCGGCGAGAGCCGTGTCGAAGTCGGCGACCTGGTAGAGCGCCATCGCCTCGTCCTCGTTGGCGAACAGGACATCGACGTGGTTCGCCACCAGATCGCGCAACTCCGCCCGGTGGCGCTCGACGCAGAAGGAGTCCGAGAGCGAGAGGCAGACCCGCCCGCCTGCGGCATGGGCGATCCCGAGCGCCTTGCGGAAGGCGTCCTTGGCCGCCGGCGGGTCCCAGAGGTAGCCCTCCATGTAGAGCAGCCGCGCGCGCGCGATGAAGTCCGGGTCGATATCGCCAGGCCCGAGCTCGACGCAGGCGCCCAGATACGTGTTCATCGTGCGCTGGGCATCCGGGGTGACGAAGATCAGGCACTGCGCGGTCGCGGCACCGTCCACCGCCGCCGGGGTGGGGAAGGAGACGCCCGCGGCCTCGATATCGCGGCGGAACACGGCGCCAGCCTCGTCGTCCCGCACCTTGCCGACGTAGCCGGCGGCGCCGCCGAGCCGCGCCACGCCCACCATGGTGTTGGCGGCGGAGCCGCCGCAGACCTCGACCGCCCTGCCCATGCGCGGGCGGAGCGACCTGGCACGCTCGGCGTCGATCAGGGTCATTGAGCCCTTGTGGAGGCTCTCTTCGGCGAGCAGCGCGTCATCGGCCTCGGCGACGGCATCGACGATGGCGTTGCCGATCCCGACGACATCCAGCTGAGACCCCATTCAACTCTCCTTCACGCGACCATGCCGCCGGTGCGGCGGCGGGACTATAGGGCCGCGGTCACCGGCGGCAAAGCCAGGTGCGGAAGTCATCAGGCTGGCATGGCGCGGCAGCATCCGCGATAGTCGGCCGACCATGACGGCGAGCGGCGAGGCAGAAAGAATCGAAGCCGGCGCAGACTGTGCCGGGCTTCCCACGCTGCGCGCCGGCCCCGAGGCGATGGCCGCCGCCCTCGACCAAGTGGCGCGCGAGGACGCAGCCGTGGTGCCGCTGCTCACGCCGGCGGAGTGCCAGGAGTTCATCGACGCGGGCGCGGACCTCGCCTTCCGCTCTGCCAAGCCGGTCATCGGCGAAGGCGAGCGCGCGGTCTATCAGGACTTCGATATCTGCCTCTCGATCCCGCGACCGCACCGGCTCTGGCAGCTGACCCAGGCGGTCGAGCGCCTCATTGCCGCCGCGCTCGGCACCATGGCCGAACCGCCGTTGGAGACGCTGCCGCTCAACGACCTGGTCTTGCAGCGCTACCCGCCCGGCGCGCGTGGCATCACGCCGCACCGCGACCACGTGCGCTACGTCGGACTGGTGGTGATCGTCCAGATGAGCGGGGACGGTCGCTTCGGCCTCTGCGCCGACCGCAGCGGCGCCGACGCCCGCGTGCTCGACGCCGGTCCGGGAGACGGCATTCTGATGCGCGCGCCCGACTTCGGCAGAGCAAAGGACCGGCCGTTCCACTTCCTCGACGGGATCACGGTCGAGCGCTACAGCCTCGGCATGCGCAGCGACAAGACGGCGGAACCGGCGGCCGATTGAGTACCACCCGCCCGGCGAGGCGGCAGGCAGGCCCGTGCTATAGTGAACGACTCGTCCCGCACCGTGGTCCATGAGCGAACCGTTCGATCCTGAGCCCGGCCTGCCCGCCGCGCCCGACACGCCGCCGGCTCGTCCGCCGGCGCCTGCGTCGACCTTTCTCGACGACCTGAACCCGGAGCAACGGCAAGCGGCGGAGGCGCTCGACGGTCCGCTGCTGGTGTTGGCCGGCGCCGGCACCGGCAAGACCCGCGTGCTCACCACGCGGCTCGCCCACATTCTCGCCACCGGCCGCGCCCGGCCGGGGCAGGTGCTGGCGGTCACCTTCACCAACAAGGCGGCGCGGGAGATGATCAGCCGGGTGGAGCGGCTGATGGGCCGTTCCGCCGCCGGCCTCTGGCTCGGCACCTTCCACGCCATCGCGGCGCGCATCCTGCGCCGCCATGCCGAGCTCGCTGGGCTCAAGCCGGACTTCACGATCCTCGACACCGACGACCAGATCCGCCTGCTCCGGCAGCTCATCCAGGCGGCGGACATCGACGAGAAGCGCTGGCCGGCGCGGACCCTCTCGATCATCATCCAGCGCTGGAAGGACCGGGGACTCACGGTCGACAAGGTAGCGGGCGCGGACGGCGCCGACTACGCCAACGGGCGCGCGCCGGACCTCTACAAGGCCTATCAGGAGCGGCTCAAGACCGTGAACGCGGTCGATTTCGGCGACCTTCTGCTGCACAACCTGACCCTCTTCACGGGCCACAAGGACGTACTGGAGGACTACCAGCAGCGCTTTCGCTACCTGCTTGTTGACGAGTATCAGGACACCAACGTCGCCCAGTATCTGTGGCTGCGGCTGCTGGCGCAGGCGCATCACAGCATCTGCTGCGTCGGCGACGACGATCAGTCGATCTACGGCTGGCGCGGCGCCGAGGTCGGCAACATCCTTCGCTTCGAGCAGGATTTCCCCGGCGCGCAGGTAGTCCGGCTGGAGCGCAACTACCGCTCCACCGGGCACATCCTCGCCGCCGCCTCGGGCCTCATCGCTCACAACGCCGGCCGGCTCGGCAAGACGCTCTGGACCGAGGGCGAGGACGGCGAGAAGGTCCGCATCACCGAGACCTGGGACGGCGACGAGGAGGCGCGCGCCGTCGGCGACGCCATCGAGGCGCGGCAGCGCGAAGGCGAGAGCCTGGACAGTATCGCCATCCTGGTCCGCGCCGGCTTCCAGACCCGCGCTTTCGAGGAACGCTTCCTCGCCATCGGCCTGCCCTACCGCGTGATCGGGGGCTTCCGCTTCTACGAGCGTCAGGAGATTCGGGACGCCGTGGCCTACGTCCGGGTCGTGGTGCGCCCCGACGACGATCTCGCCTTCGAGCGGATCGTGAACCTGCCGAAGCGCGGCCTCGGCGAGGCCTCGCTACGCCCGATTCACGAGCTCGCGCGCACGAGCGACCTCTCGCTCTGTCGGGCGGCGGAACGGCTGATCGAGACCGACGAGCTGAAGCCCCGCGCCCGCTCGAGCCTCGCCGAGCTGATCGGCCAGCTTCGCGGCTGGCGCAGCGCGCTGGCCGAGACGCCCCATGCCGAGGTCGTGGGCAGGATGCTCGACGAATCCGGCTACACCGAGATGTGGCAGAAGGACCGCTCGCCCGCCGCCCCCGGCCGGCTCGAAAACCTGAAGGAGCTGGTGGATGCGCTCTCCGAGTTCGAGGACCTCGGCGCCTTCCTCGATCACGTGAGCCTGGTTATGGACCGGGAGGGCGAGGCCAGCGAGGAGATGGTCAACATCATGACCCTGCACGGCGCCAAGGGACTGGAGTTCGACACGGTGTTCCTGCCGGGGTGGGAGGAAGGGCTATTCCCGCACCAGCTTGCGCTCGACGAATCTGGTCATGCCGGGCTTGAGGAGGAGCGGCGCCTGGCCTACGTGGGGCTTACCCGCGCCCGCCTGCGCGCGCACGTGCTCTTCGCGGCGAACCGTCACCGGCACGGGCAGTGGGTGAGCGCCATCCCCTCGCGCTTCGTCGACGAGCTCGCGCCGGACCATGTGGCCCTCTCCGACGACAGTCCCGTGCAGCCCGCGCCCGGCGGGCTCTATCGCGGCCACGGCGGAGGCGTCGGCGCGCGACACCTCATGTCCGAGCACGCGAGCTACCGCGGGCGGGGGACGCCGCCCACCATCGACGCAACGCCCCTGCCCGTCGGCGACGGCGCGGGGCCCGCAGGCTACGCGACCGGCGACCGCGTCTTTCACCAAAAATTCGGCTACGGGCGGATTCAAACGGTGGATGGCGACAAGCTGGAGATCGCATTCGACAAGGCCGGCACCAAGAAGATCATCGACCGCTTCGTTCAACCCGCCGACAGCGTCTGAGCGTCTGTCAGCCACGCAGGCGTTTGATGGTGCTAGTGGTGCTGTACCCGGCTTCGTTGGCGACGATCATAACGATGCCGCCGTAGCCTTGCACGAAGTCGGCGCCCACCACCTCCGCCACCGTGTAGTCGGAGCCCTTGACGAGGCAATCCGGTCGCAGCGCCTCGATCAGCCGCTCCGGCGCGTCCTCGGCGAAGACCACGACCAGATCGACGGTTTCCAGCGCGGCCAGCACCTGCGCCCGCGCCGCCTCCCCCTGCACCGGGCGGTCCGCCCCCTTGAGCCGGCGCACAGAGGCATCGCTGTTGAGGCCGACGATCAACCGGTCCGCCGTCTGCCGCGCCTGGCGCAGCAGCGAGACATGGCCGGGGTGGAGCAGGTCGAAGCAGCCATTGGTGAAGCCGATGCGCTGCCCCTGCGCCCGCCAGCCGGCGGCTGCGTCCAGCGCCGCCGTCAGCGGCACGATCTTGGCTTGGGAGGCCGAGAGGTCGCCGGTGCGCACCGCGTGCAACAAATCGGCCGTGCTGACCGCGGCAGTCCCCGCCTTGCCGACCGCAACTCCCGCGGCAACGTTGGCAAGCTGGGCAGCGGCAATCAGGTCCATGCCCTGGCCGAGGGCTGCGGCGAGCGTCGCCACCACCGTGTCGCCGGCGCCGGAGACATCGAACACCTCGCGCGCCTCTGCCTTGAGTTGGGCGATGCAGCCGCCCGCCGAGACCAGCGTCACGCCGTCGCGGCCGCGTGTGACCAGGATCGCGCCCACGTCATGGCGGGCGATGAGCCGCCGGCAGGCGTCGACGACGGCATCGTCGGTCTCCAGACGCGCGCCGGCAGCGACCCCGAGTTCGGTGCGGTTGGGCGTCAGCACCGTTGCACCGGCGTAGCGCCCGAAGTCGGGTCCTCTGGGATCGACCACGACCGGCCGGCTGGCGCGACGGGCGGCCTCGATCAGGTGTGGCACCAGATCGGCGGTGAGCACGCCCTTGGCGTAGTCGGAGAGCACGACCACGTCGCAGCCCGAAATAGCCTCCCGCGCGAAGCCGAGCAGGCGCTCTGCCGAGCCGGGCGCGATCGGCTCGGTGGTCTCCCAATCGGCGCGCAAAAGCTGCTGGCCCTCGGCAACGAAGCGGGTCTTTTCGGTGGAAAGCCGTCCCCGCTCCACCAGCAGGCAAGGCTCGACCCGCTCCTCGCGCCCCACCAAGCCGGTAATCCTGCGCCCCACTGCGTCGTCTCCGATCACCGAGAGCAGAGTGGCCCGCGCGCCGAGCGAGACGACATTTCGTACCACGTTGCCGACGCCGCCCGGCATGTCGGCGTCGTGGTCGGTGCGCAGGATCGGCACCGGCGCCTCCGGCGAGGTGCGCTCGACCCGCCCGTAGACGAAGCGATCCAGCATTAGATCGCCGACACAGGCGACCCGGCTTTGACCAAGCAAATTGATGGAGGCGGTAATGGAAGACGGGTCGACCATGACCCCAACATCAAGGCGTTCCAACAAAACTGGTCGCACGGTATACGAATAAAGATATCAATAACAGAATTTCGTGTTGCTGAATCTTCCTGCCACGTCCTGTCGCTGCAACCTCAGCCACACGCGCTTGCCCGGCCCGCGAGCGCGCGCCAATATCGGCAGCACCGCCACCGACCGGAATCCGCCCATGACCAGCCGCTACGACGATATCTATGCACGCTCGCTCGCAGAGCCCGAGGCCTTCTGGGCCGAGGCGGCCGAGGGCATCGACTGGGAGAAGCGGTGGGACCGCGTGCTGGACGATTCCCGACCGCCCTTCCTCCGCTGGTTTGTCGGCGCCGAGGTCAACACCTGCCACAATGCCCTGGATCGCCACGTGGCCGCCGGCCGCGGCGCCCAGACGGCACTGATCTACGACAGCCCCGTCACCAGCACCGTGCGGAGCTTCACCTATGCCGAGCTGCAGGCTCTCGCCGCGCGCTTCGCCGGCGCGCTCGCGGCGCGGGGCGTGGGCCGGGGCGACCGCGTGGTGCTCTACATGCCGATGGTCCCGGAGGCGGCCGTCGCCATGCTGGGCTGCGCCCGCATCGGCGCGGTCCATTCCGTGGTATTCGGCGGCTTCGCGGCGAACGAACTCGCGACCAGGATCGACGACGCCAAGCCCAAGGTCATCGTCTGCGGCTCATGCGGCATCGAGGTGGACCGCGTCATCGCTTACAAGCCCCTGCTCGACGCCGCGATCGACCTCGCGAGCCACAAGCCCGAGTGCTGCATCGTCCTGCAACGGCCCGAGCTGGAGGCGCCGCTCACGGCCGGCCGCGACGAGACCTGGGCCGACGCGATGGCCGGGGCGGAGCCGGCGGACTGCGTGCCCGTCGCCGCCACCGACCCGCTCTATATCCTCTACACCTCCGGCACCACCGGCGATCCCAAGGGCATCGTGCGCGACAACGGCGGGCACCTGGTCGCGCTGCACTGGACCATGAGCGGCGTCTACGACCGGAAGCCCGGCCAGGTGTGGTGGGCGGCGTCGGATATCGGCTGGGTGGTCGGCCACTCCTATATCGTCTACGCGCCGCTGATCTTTGGTTGCCCGTCGATCCTCTACGAGGGCAAGCCGGTCGGCACGCCTGATGCCGGAGCCTATTGGCGGGTGATCTCGCAGCACGGTGTGAGCGCCATGTTCACGGCGCCGACGGCCTTCCGCGCGATCAAGCGGGACGATCCCGATGCGGCCCGCCTCGCCGACTACGACATCTCCTGCTTCGATACGCTCTACCTCGCCGGCGAGCGGACCGACCCCGACACCTTGGCCTGGGCCGAGAACCATCTGGAACGCCCGGTATACGACCACTGGTGGCAGACCGAGTCCGGCTGGCCCATGGGCGCCAACTGCACGGGCCTCGGCGCGCTGCCGGTGAAGCCGGGCTCGCCCACCAAGCCGGTGCCGGGCTATCGCATCGAGGTGGTGGATGAGGCCGGCGAGCAGGTGCCGGCGGGCGGGATCGGCTCGATCGTGGTCAAGCTGCCGTTGCCGCCCGGCTTCACGCCGACGCTCTGGAACAACGACAAGCGCTTCGAGGAAGCCTACTTCACGCGCTTCCCCGGCTATTACCTGACTGGCGACGCCGGCGTTCTCGACGAGGACGGCTATCTCTGGATCATGAGCCGCACCGACGACATCATCAACGTCGCGGGCCACAGGCTCTCGACCGGGGCGATGGAGGAGGTGCTGGCGGCACATCAGGACGTGGCGGAATGCGCCGTGGTCGGCGTCGCCGACGCGCTGAAGGGGCAGCTGCCATTGGGTTTCGTCGTGCTCAAGGCGGGCGTCAACCGGCCGTCGGGCGAGATCGTGGTGGAACTCGTGCGCATGGTGCGCGAGACCATCGGCCCGGTCGCCGCCTTCAAGCAGGCGGTGGTGGTCGAGCGGCTGCCCAAGACCCGCTCAGGCAAGATTCTGCGGGGCACCATGGCGAAGATCGCCGACGGCGAAGAGTACAAGACCCCGGCGACCATCGACGACCCGGCGATCCTGGGCGAGATCGCCGACGCGGTTCGCCCGATCGGCTACGGCGGTGGCGCGCCGGCGAACGGCTAACTCAGTCAGCCGCCGGCAAGAGAAATGTGAGCACGGTTCTGCCGTAGCGGCGCTGGTCCTGCACCGTGAGCGTCGCCGGCGGCTCGAAGGGATCGTCCACCCCGTGCTCGACCACGACGGTCGCCTCATCGTCCAGCCAGCGGCGCGCTGCCAGCGCTGCCAGTGCTGGTTCCGCGAGGCCGGAGCAGTAAGGCGGGTCCAGTAGGGCGAGATCGCAGACCGTGACCGCCGGTGGCAACCGGGTGGCGTCGCAGGCGATAACGGTGGCTCGGTCAGCGCAGCCCAGGGCCTCGATGTTGGCGCGGAGCACCCCGCGCACGTCGGCTTCGCTCTCTACGGCGGTGAGGGACGCGGCGCCGCGGGAGAGCGCCTCCAGGCCGAGAGCACCAGTGCCTGCGAACAGATCGACGACATGGGCACCCTCGAGCGGCCTCGGCATCCCGCCGTGGAGCAGGATGTCGAAGAGGGACTCGCGCACTCTCTCCCCGGTCGGGCGCACGCGCACGCCGGCCGGCGCCCGCAGCCGGCGGCCGCGCAGGCTACCGCCGACGATCCGCACGCGCTGGCCCTCGCTTGCCGCCGAGCTGGTCGCGGAGCACGCGCGGCGGCACTTCGGCGATCTCTCCACGCGCAAGCCCGCCGAGCTGGAAGGGCCCGTAAGCCGTGCGGATGAGGCGGCTCACGGGCAGGCCGAGATGCGCGAGCACGATGCGGATCTCCCGATTGCGGCCCTCGGCGAGCGCGACGGTGAGCCAGGCATTTTGGCGGTTTTGGCGATCGAGGCGCGCCTCGATGGGCCCGTAGCGGACGCTGTCCACCGTTATGCCATGCTCGAGGGCGGCGAGCGCGCTCTCCTCGGGTGTGCCACGCACCCGTACCCGATAGCGCCGCCGCCAGCCCCGCGACGGATGCTCCAGCTCGCGGGCGAGCGCGCCGTCGTTGGTCAGCAGTAGCAGCCCCTCGGAGTTGAAGTCCAGCCTTCCGACGGAGACGACGTAGCCGAGCAGCGCGGTCACCTTCTCGAACACGGTCGGGCGGCCCTGCGGGTCGCGATGGCTGGTGATGAGGCCCGGCGGCTTGTGGTAGCGCCAGAGCCGGGCGGGTGCGGGCACCGGCAGGGGCGCGCCATCCACGGTGATGATGCTGGAGTCATCAACGTTGGTAGCCGGATTGCGCACGACCGTGCCGCCGAGGGCCACGCGACCGGCGGCGATCAGCCGCTCCGCGTCGCGGCGCGAGCAAACTCCGGCCCTGGCGATGTGCTTGGCGATGCGCTCGCCACGCCGGGCTGCTTCCGATCGCGGCCGCTCAGCCGCCATGCCGCCATCCCGCATCGTGAGAGAGAGCCGCGCCGCACCTCGCTCGCGCGGCAAGACCCAGCGCCAGAGGGCCGATTATCGTGACATGAGGCGCGAGCGCGATCCAGCAAGCGGGGCATGCCGAATTTTGCGGTCGTGTGTCGCGGCCGTAACGCCCACCATCATCCACGCAGGAATGGCTGCTTCAAACTTGCGCGTAGCATTTTGAGCAGCACAAATAACAGTATACGCAAAAATATCCTGCGCATAAGATTGAAAATTGCGCGTATGTGAGTTATGTTGCGCTTAAGTCTATACGCGCAATATTGGGTGACAATGTGGCTAGGCGCATCAGAGAAAAGGACCTGCAGGCGATAGAGAAGGTTGTGCGAAGGCATCCAGAAGGCATGACCGCGCGGGAGATTAGAAGGATTCTGGAGGCTCCACCGGCTCACCGCACCCTACAATATCGCCTCAAGTCTCTCGTCGACAACAATCGCCTGACGATGGAGGGCTCGGGCCGCTGGGCACGCTACCGCGTTCCTCGGGTCGTTCCAGTTGAGTTGCAGTTTGGTCCAGCCGACGTCTCGGCAAGCCTTGGCCTGAGCGTCATCGTCGAACCAAAACTCTCTGAGGCTGCCAGTGAAATCCGGGATTATGTGCGACAGCCGGTCGCTGCGCGCGAGCCGGTCGGATATGACACTGAGTTCCTCGGTGCGTACCGGCCTAACTACACCTTCTATCTTTCGCAGGTCGAGCGCGTACGACTCTGGGAGGTCGGCAAACCCGAGGTGGCTGAAGAGCCCGCCGGCACCCATGCCAAGCGGATACTGAGCAGGCTCTTGATAGATCTCTCTTGGAATTCGAGCCGCCTGGAGGGCAACACGTATTCCCTGCTCGACACCGCGCGCCTGATCGAAGCGGGGGAGGAAGCGGAAGGAAGGGACCGGCGCGACGCGCAGATGATCATCAACCATAAGGAGGCTATCGCATTTCTCGTCGACACGGCGGGGGACATCGGGTTCAACCGCTACACCATCCTCAATCTTCACGCGGTGCTGGCGGATAACCTGCTTCCAGACCCAGATGCAGCGGGCCGTCTCCGGCGCAGCGTCGTCGGTATCGCTTTCTCGGTCTATCACCCGCTGGAGGTGCCGCAGCTCATCGAGGAGTGCTTCGACCAAATTCTTGCCAAGGCTTCCTTGATCGACGACCCCTTTGAGCAGGCTTTGTTTGCGATGGTGCAGTTCCCCTATCTGCAGCCGTTCGAGGACGTCAACAAGCGGGTGTCCCGGCTCGCCGCCAACATCCCGCTAATCAGGGCGAACTTAGCGCCGCTTTCCTTCGAGGACGTGCCGCGCGAGCTCTACACGGAAGCGGTGCTTGGCGTCTACGAGCTGAACCGGGTCGAGCTCCTTCGGGACGCATTCGTCTGGGCATACGAGCGGTCCGCACGTCGTTATGGCGCGATTCGGCAGTCGCTCGGCGAACCGGATCCTTTTCGGATGCGGCATCGGACGGAAATGCGCACGCTAGTCTGCGACGTCGTTCGCGGAGGTATGGATAAAGGGGGGGCGAGCGACCATATCGCCGCGTGGGTGGAACAGCACGTCGATGAGCGGGAGCAGGAGCGATTTCGCGAAGTCGCTGAGCGAGAGCTGTTGAGCCTTCACAGCGGCAACTTCGCTCGCTATCGCGTCACGCCCGGCGAGTTCGCCGCCTGGCATGAGGCTTGGCAACAGCGAAAAGCGTAGTCTCATCAAGCTCCCCGTGGTGCCGCGTAGGCCCCCACGCACGACGCCAGCCCACAAATCGACCGGCGCAAATTGATTGCGCAGGCCGGGGTCTCGCTCTACTGTCACCATCCGGCCCCGAACCAGACGGCATCGCCTGCCTTTGCGGCCTTGATGGCGAGTGGAGCCCGCGTGCCGTCGCCAGGGAACGGGCCGGACCCGCGAACGATGCGCGGAGGGGAATATGTTCCGACGCAAGGGCGGAGATCAGGAAGAGGACAGTCGGGCTCAAGAGGGCGCCGAGGAGCGCCTCGCTCCCAGCGTCGTCGTGGAATCGTCGCGGCGCAATGTGCCGAACAAGACCGTCGTCTTTCACCCGGACGTGCCGCGCGGCGCACCCGATCCCGTGCCGGCTGATGCGCCGGGACGTGTGGAGAGTGATCCCAAGCGGCTCACCGTCGGGCGGGAGACGACCATCAGCGGCGGTACGGTGCTCGATTGCGAGCGCCTGACGGTCGAGGGCACGGTCGAAGCCTCGATGCCGGATGGGCGCCTGCTTGAGATCGTGAAGGGCGGCACCTTCAAGGGCACCGTGACGGTGGACAATGCCGATATCGCCGGGGCGTTCGAGGGTGAGCTCAAGGTGAAGAAGCGGCTCTTCATCAGGGCGTCGGGCCGCGTTTCGGGCACGATTCGCTATGGCCAGTTCGAGGTCGAGCGCGGCGGCCGCCTCGACGGCCGCCTCGAATACGACCCGGCGGACCGGGAGGCGGACCTGCAGCCGGTGGCGATGCCGCCGGCCGCCGACGCCCAAGAGCCGTCGGAGGAGGCTACCGAACCCGACCAGTTGGAGTTGAGTTCGAGCCCGGTCGAGCTTCCTTCCGTGGCCGCGTCCAAGCTGCGCGCTGACTAAAGCGCTTCCATTTCACACGGAAACGCTTTAGCAATTTGTCGCTCACGGCAGCCGGCCTTCGGCCGGTGCCTCCGCGAGGGCGCCGCATTAGCGGCGGGCCGCAGTCGCGGCCTGTCGCGCGTCCGTCCAAGACGGACGCGCTCTAAGCCGTCTTTCCCTTATAGCGGCAGAGGTCCCGAACGACGCAGGCCGGGCAATCCGGCGTCCTTGCCTTGCAGACATAGCGGCCGTGCAGGATCAGCCAATGATGCGCGTGCTGCTTGAAGCGGTCGGGCACGACTTTGTTCAGGCCGTCCTCCACCGCGCGCGGCGTCTTTCCCGGCGCGAGGCCGCTACGGTTCGCGAGCCGGAATATGTGGGTATCGACCGCGATGGTGGGCTCGCCGAAGACCGTGTTGAGCACCACGTTCGCCGTCTTGCGGCCGACACCGGGGAGCGCCTCGAGCGCCGCCCGGTCGCTTGGCACGGCGCCCCCGTGTTCCTCGACCAGCGCCTGGCTTAGCGCGATCACGTTCTTGGCCTTCATGTTGTAGAGGCCGATGGTCTTGATGTGCTCCTTGAGCCGCGCTTCGCCGAGGGCGACCATCTCCGCCGGCGTTTCGACCTCCTCGAAGAGCGACTTGGTGGCCTTGTTGACGCCCTTGTCGGTCGCCTGCGCAGACAGCACCACGGCGACCAGCAGCGTGTAGGGGTTTCGGTAGTCAAGCTCGGTGGTCGGCGCCTCGATGCACGCGGCGAGGCGTTCGAAGAATTCGGTGACCGCTGCCTTTTTCATGACGCACGGAGAGTAACCCGCCGCGCAGCCGGGGCAAGGGGGAGGGCCGATCGCGGAAATTCGCCGAACGCCCGGCATACCTCCTTCCAGCGACAGGCATAATCCCGTACTCTAGAGCGCGACAGGGGCCCCCTTGACAAGCGGTGCGAACCAAACTAGAACATATGCAGACGGTTTCCCTTTTGTTCGATTTCGCGGAGTTTGCCGATGCTGACCAGGAAACAAAAGGAACTCCTGCTTTTCATCGATTCCTATCTTGATCAACGCGGCATCGCTCCTTCGTTCGAGGAAATGAAGGAAGCGGTCAATCTCAAGTCCAAGTCCGGTATCCACAGGCTCGTCAAGGCGCTTGAGGAGCGCGGATTCCTGCGACGATTGCCGCATCGGGCGCGGGCGCTGGAAGTATTGAGGCCGCCACCCTCCCGCGTTGCCGAGGTGCCGGAGCGGCAACCGAGCCGGCGCTTCCGGCCGAGCGTCATCAAGGGCGATTTCCGTTCCGGACGGGGCACCGAGCGGCCATCAGACGATCGGGCGATCGTTGCGCTGCCGCTCTATGGCCGCATTGCCGCCGGCACGCCGATCGAGGCATTGCGCGACGAGACCAACCAGATCGATGTTCCGGGCGGAATGCTGGGGGCAGGCGAGCATTACGCCCTCGAAGTCGACGGCGATTCGATGATCGACATCGGAATTCTGGACGGCGACACCGCCGTGATCGAACGCTGCGAGACCGCCGAGAGCGGCGACATTGTCGTGGCTTTGGTGGATGATAGCGAAGTCACGCTCAAGCGGCTGCGGCAGAAGGGCGAGTCGGTTGCGCTGGAGCCCGCGAACACGCGCTACGAGACGCGGATTTTCGGCCCCGGCCGGGTCAAGGTGCAGGGGCGGCTCAAGGGCATCCTCCGCAACTACTGAGCCGTTTCCCGTTAGCGCTCCGGCACGCGCCGGGCGACCCACGGTCGCTTTCCGCGCGTCCTCGCCACGCTTTCGACACGGGCGCGGTCTCCGTTCAGCCATATCGCGTGGCTGCCGCCGCGCCAGAGATCGAACCTGTCCACCACCGTCTCGGGACCTTCGCACAGATCCCAGGCGGGAACCGTGCTGACGACTAGGTCGGCGCGGCTGCAGTCCTCCTCGAACGCGCGCGGATCACGCACGAACGCGATCGTTCGATCGCCGCGCCGCTGGATGCAGCCGAGCGTATCGCAGCGAATGCCGGCGGCTGGCGCGCCCTTGCCGCCTCGCGGCCAGGTGGGCGCCTCCGCCTGCCCGTCCCGCCTCAGCCACACGTCGCTCACGAAGCGCCCGCGCTGACGGGTCGAAATCCAGAGTCGTCCATCCTCGCCGCGCGTTGCCATCACGCGGGCGTCGCCATCAATCAGGATGTCCGGCCTCCGCTCCAGGCCGGCGAGCGCGATCCCGCCGCCGATTACGACGACCCCGAGGAAGCGCCAGCGGCTGCGCCAGAGGCAGAGCCACAATCCGCCGACCGAGATCGCGAGCAAGGCCGCGGCCGGCATTGCCGGAACGAGGCTGACCGCGCCCGGCTGCGCCGCGACCTGGCGCGCGATCCAGACCACCGCGTCGATCCCCCAGCCCATTGGGGTAAGGGCAATCCCTTCGAGCCCGAACGGCATCAAGATGAGCGCAACCAGCCCCCAGGGCATGATCCAGAAGCCGGTGATCGGCACCGCGCCGAGATTGGCGAGTAGCCCGTAGTCCGCGATGCGGTTGAAGTGGTAGACCGCGAAAGGGCCGGTGGCGATGCCAGCCACCAGGGAGGTGAGCGTGACGCCGGCCGCGTAGACCACGGGACGGAGCACGAGGCCGCCGCGTGCCGCCATTCGGGCGAAGAGGCCCCGCGCCGCTTCGTAGGTCGCGATCAGGGCGGTGGCTGCGGCGAAGGACATCTGGAAGCTCGGCCCGAGCATGCTTTCGGGCGCGATTGCGAGCACCAACAGCGCTGCCCAGGCGATCAGCCGCATGGAGAGGCTCGCCCGGTCCAGCATGATCGCGACCAGCACGACGCCCACCATGACGAAGGCCCGCTGGGTCGGCACGCTCATGCCGGAGAGCAGCAGGTATGCCGCCGCACCCAGCAGGGCGCAGGCCGCAGCCCACTTCTTGATCGGCGCTCTGAGCGCCACCGGTTCGATCAGCGCCAGCAGGCCACGCGTGGCGAAGAAGATGAATCCAGCGATCAGGCCCACATGGAGCCCCGAAATCGCCAGCAGGTGGGCAAGGCCGGAATCCCGCATCGCCTTGAGCGCGGTCTTCTCGATGGCGCTGCGGTCGCCGGTGAGCAGCGCTGCCGCGAACGGCCCCGCCGAGGCCGACGTGTGCGCGAGGATTCGCGAGGAGACCCAATAGCGGACCCTCGACAGCAGCGAGAGCAGGCCGCCGCTTTCACCTTCAGGGGCGGCCATCGGCTCGGGCGCGCCGTAGACGAAGCCGACCGCGCCGATGCGCTGGAACCACGCCCGCCGCGCAAAGTCCCACGCACCCGGCTCCGCCGGCGTCGGCGGCGGCCGTAACGAGGCCAGCGCGGTGAGCCATGATCCCGGGGAGGCCAGACCGTCGTCGCCCGAGCGCCGCACGCTGAGGCGCACCTTCGCGGGCGTCGCCGCCGGGGCCAAGCCTTCGATCGTCACGCGATCGAGGAGGTAGCGCTGTGGACCGTCGCCGGCGCCCACCCAGACCACGCGCCCGGAGACGTCGACCGGGCCAGTGGGGCCCGCGAGCACCGGGGCGCTGACCCGGTCGGAACGCCAGTCGGCGCAGGCGACGCCGGCAGCGAGAAGCGCCAGCGCCGCGAGCCCGAGGGCCGGTGCCGTGTGCCGGCGCATGAGCAGCGCGGCGACGGCGAGGAGCCCGGCCGCCACTGGTGAGACCCAGCCGATCGGCTCGGCTGGCAGCGTAAGGTAGAGGCCGCTGCCCGCGCCGAAGAGGATCGGCACCCAGAGGAACACGCGGCGACGCTCGGCGGCCCACGCCGCATCGAAATGGATGCGCAGGCTGGCCGCGCGCCTCAACACGTGGGCGACATTCTGTAGCCATGCAGCCGATGGCCGGCCGGTCGCCTGTCGTCGGGCGATATGCTAAACGCTCGACCGTTCAGACCCGTGGCGAACGGCCGGGTCGTCTGCCGGGGGTGAGACCGCACATGAGCGTCGTCACGCGCTTCGCGCCATCGCCGACCGGCGTGCTGCACCTCGGCGGCGCGCGCACTGCCCTCTTCAACTGGCTCTACGCGCGCCATCACGGCGGCAGCTTCCGACTGCGGCTGGAGGACACCGACCGCAAGCGCTCAACGCCGGAGGCGATCGCCGCCATCGTCGACGGGCTTGCGTGGCTCGGTCTGGATTGGGACGGCGAGATCGTGCGCCAATCCGAGCGCAGGCAGCGCCACGTTGACGTCGCGCACGACCTGCTCGCGGCTGGCGGGGCCTACCGCTGCTACTGCACGCCCGAAGAGCTGGAGGCGATGCGCGCCGAGGCCCGTGCCGCCGGCCGCGCGGCTCTCTACGACGGGCGCTGGCGGGACCGCGACCCGGCGGAGGCGCCGCCCGGCATTGATCCCGTAATCCGCTTTCGGGCGCCGCAGGAAGGGGAAACACGGATATCTGATTTGGTACAACGTGATATCAAAATAGATAACACAGCTCTCGACGACATGGTACTGCTACGCGCCGACGGCACGCCGACCTACATGCTCTCGGTAGTGGTGGACGACCACGACATGGGGATCACCCATGCCATCCGGGGCGACGACCACCTTACCAACGCCTTTCGCCAGACTCAGCTTTTCCGCGCGCTCGGCTGGGAGCCGCCGGCCTACGCCCATATCCCGCTGATCCACGGCCCCGACGGCGCCAAGCTCTCCAAGCGCCACGGCGCGGTTGCCGTCGGAGCCTATGCCGAGCTCGGCATTCTGCCCGCCGCCATGCGCAATGCGCTGCTCAGGCTCGGCTGGAGCCACGGCGATGACGAGATCATCGACACCGCCCAGGCGATTGCCTGGTTCGACCTCGACGCGGTGAACCGCGGCGCGGCGCGCTTCGACATGGAGAAGCTGCAGAGCCTCAACGGCCACTACATCCGCGAGAGCGCCGATTCCGAGCTGCTGGCTGATGTCGAACGAAGGCTCGCCGCGCGCTACCCGACTGCCGCCACGGATGAGGGGCGAAGGCGCATCATGGCCCTGCTGCCCGAGGCCAAGGCGCGCGCGAAGACGCTGGTCGAGCTCGCCGACAACCTAGCGTTCCTGGTCTGCGACCGGCCCCTGCAGATGACGTCCAAGGCGGCGCGGCTGCTGGGCGACGAGGACAGCGAAGCACGGGCCCGCCTCGGCCGTCTGAACGCCGCCCTGCAGGGTATTGCGGCCTGGAGCGAGGCGGACCTCGAAACCGCGGTCCGCAATTTTGCCGAGGACGAAGGCGTCGGGCTCGGCGCCATCGCGCAGCCGCTCAGGGCGGCCTTAACGGGCGCGCACGCGTCACCCGGCATCTTCGCCGTCATGGCCGCGCTCGGCCGGGAGGAAACCCTGGCCCGCCTCGCGGACGCCGGGGGCTAAGGGAGGAGCGATCGATGACGGACGAGCGGGTCGATCTCGCGATCACGGGCGCGCACCTCTGGCGGGAGGACGCGCCGCGCGACCTCTTCGTCACGGACGGCCGCTTCGTGCCCGGACCCTCCGGCGGTGCGGCCGCGGCCGAGCGCACCATCGATGCCGGCGGGCGCCTCTGCGTGGCGGGCTTCCTGGAGCCTCATATCCATCTCGACAAGGCGCAGATCAACGACGATGTCAGGCCCAACGCCTCCGGCACCCTCGACGAGGCCATCGAGATCATATGGGCGCGCAAGCGCGCCTACACGGTCGACGAAATCGCGGCGCGCGCGGTGCGGACCATCCGCGCAGCCGTCGCTCACGGGGTCACGCGCTTTCGCAGCCATGTCGATGTAGACAGCATCGGCGGCCTCCGCCCGTTGGAAGGCGTGGTCGAAGCGCGCGAGCGCACCCGCGACATTGCCGACATTCAGATCGTGGCCTTTCCGCAGGAGGGCATCTTCAAGGACAAGGGCACCGACGATCTCATGTGGAAGGCGATGGAGGCGGGCGCCGATCTGGTCGGTGGCATGCCCTTCAACGAGAAATCACCTGCCGACAGCGCTCGCCATATCGCACTCGCCTTCGAGATCGCGAGGCACCACGACGCCGACATCGACATGCACGTGGACGAGACCGACGACCCAAACGCCAGGACGCTCGAAGTTCTGGCTGAGCAGACCATGCAGAACGGCTGGCAGGGGCGGGTCACCGCGGGCCACACCTGCGCGCTGGCTGGCTACGAGGAGGACTACGCCAACCGCGTGATCGGTCTCGTGCGTGAGGCCGGCATCCATATGATCGTGAACCCGGCGACCAACCTCATGCTCCAGGGACGGGGCGATGCACAGCCGAAGCGGCGCGGCATCACCCGCGTGAAGGAACTGCTAGAGGCCGGCGTCAACGTCTCCTGCGGGCAGGACTGCATCCGCGATACCTTCTACCCCTTCGGACGCGCCGATCCGCTGGAGGTGATGTTCCTCGCGAGCCACGCCGCGCACATGAGCCGGCCGCACGAGATCGAGACGGTCTTCGACATGCAGACCGGCGCCGCGGCCCGCACCATGGGGCTCGACGACTACGGCGTGGAACCAGGTTGCGTTGCCGACCTGGCGATCATCGACGCTGCCGATCCGCTGGAGGCGCTGACCAGGCGGGCGGACCGCACCCACGTCATCAAGCGCGGCAGGGTGGTCGCCGAGACCGTGACCCGGCGGCGCACCGCGTGGTCCTGAGGCCGCTGGGGGAGAAACGACATGGCGATCGACGTTGCGAAGGTGGAGATCAAGTCGGTCTCGGACGCCTCCGGCCTGGACGAGTTGATCGCGTCGGGCCGCATGGCGGCGGATGAGGTCGTGGCCGTGATCGGCAAGACGGAGGGCAACGGCGGGGTCAACGACTTCACCCGCATCCTGTCGGACACCGCCTTCCGCGGCGTCCTGCTCAGGCACGGCACGCGCAGCGAGGCCGAGGTCGGTGAAATCCCCATGGTCTGGTCCGGTGGCTGCGACGGCGTGCTCACCCCCCACGCGACCGTCTTCGCCAGCAACGACGAGACCGGGCCCGCGGATGCGGCGCGCCTCGCCATGGGGACTGCCATGAGCGCGCCGATCCTGCCGGAGGATATCGGTCGGCCTGCGATGGTGGAGAAGATCGCGGACGGCGTCCGCACGGCGATGGCTGACGCGGGGATCGGCGACCCGGCGGACGTCCACTACGTACAAACCAAGACTCCGCTGCTCACCATCGACACGGTGCGGGAGGCGCACGGGCGCGGCGAGACCGTGGCCTGCGAGGTCCATGAATCGATGGGGGTCTCCAACGGCACCACCGGTCTCGGCATCGCCGTCGCGCTCGGCGAGGTGAGCATGCCAAAGGCCGACGAAATCTGCCGCAATCTCGATCTCTATTCGTCGGTCGCCTCGTGCTCCTCTGGCGTCGAGCTTGAGCGCGGCCAGATCGTGCTCTTCGGCAACGCGCCGGGGGCCGGCGGGCGCTTCCGCATCGGCCACGGCGTGATGCAGGACGCGCTCGACATCGACGGCATCTACGACGGCATTCGCAATGCCGGCCTCGACCTGCCGGAGCGCCCACGCGCTGCCGACCTCGGCGGCAAGCTGGTGAACTGCTTCATCAAGTGCGAGGCCGACCGTACCGCGCGCCTGCGCGGGCGCCGCCAGATCATGCTGGACGATTCCGACGTTCACCATCACCGCCATTCCAAGGGCGCGGTCGGCGGTGTCGCCGCAGCGGCAATCGGCGATCCCGCCGTGTTCGTCTCGGTCGATGCGATGCACCAGGGGCCCCAAGGCGGCGGCCCCGTGGTGGCGATCGTGGACGTAGGAGCCTAGACCCGTTTAATCCGCGTCGGCCTCAACCGGCGGCGCCCAGTGGCGCAGGGCGGCCGATTCGATGGTGCCGTCGGGCATCACGGTGCCGTCCAGATTGGCTTGGCCGAAGAAGGCGTCGGCCACCTCGGCCCCGCGAAAGTCCGCGCGGATCAGGTCGGCCTCGCGAAAGTTCGCCTCGCGCAGATTGGCGCCGGCCAGGTCCGCCGTGGCGAGCCGCGCGCGCTTGAAGCTCGCGCCCGAGAAATTCGCTTCGCGCAGGTTGGCGCCGATCAGCACCGCCTCCTCAAGCTTGGCGAGGCGCCCGTCGGCGCGGCCGAGATTGGCGTCCTCCAGGTCGGCGAGGCGGAGGTCGGCGCAGTAGAGCTCGGCACTGCTGAAGTCGGCCCCCTGGCACTTGGCGCCCGCGAGCTCGGCCTGCGCGAGATTGCACTCGGAGAGAACGGCTCCACCGAGGTCCGCGACCTTGAGATCGGCGCTCCAGAGGTCGGCGCCCGCGAGCCGCGCGCCACGCAGGACGGCACCCTTGAACGTCGCGAGGCGCAGGTTCGCTCCGGTGAGATCGGCGTCGGTGAGGTCGGCGTTCCACAAGTCGACCTCGCGCAGGATGCTGCCGGCGAAACTCGCCCCGCGTAGGTCGGCCTGACGGAAATGAAAGCCCTGCAGGTCGAAGCGCGTGAGATCGGCACCGGCGAGCTTGCCGGCACGAATCTGATCCCCGTTCGGCCGCCAGCCCGTCATTCCACCCCACCCGCCGTTTCGATACGGATCGGTGTTCCCACGCGGAGCCCGAGCAGACGGTCCGCCCGGCTCCGGTTGACCGCGATCTCGGCGAGGCCGTTCGCGTTCTCGTACCAGAAGGCCGCACCCGGCTCCGCGTCGGAGAACGTGCGTAGCCGCGCAAACCGCCGGGCACCGGCGGCAAGCGTCGCATCCCCCGGAAGGCGGGCCGCGCGCAGCCCCGTCATCGCGTTGCCGTAGGGGTCGATGTAGACGATCGCGGCGCGATCGGCAGGCCAGTCGGCGCCGACCGTCGCCGCGCCGTCGAGCGGCGTGCCGGGCACCGCCTCGCCGCGGGCGATCCGCGCCGCCACCGGCGCGAAGAGGTCGCGGCCGTGGAAGGAGGCGGAGAGGGTCGGCGGCTGCCAGGTGATCGTGAACCAGCGCGCATCGCGGGCGTGGCGGGCGACGATGGCGAGCAGGCCGTTGTCCGGGCCCACGTACCAGCGATCAGCGGCGTTGAGCGCGACCGGCGAACGGTCGCTGCCGACGCCCGGATCGACCACGCAAACGAAGACCGAACCCGATGGAAACGCAGGCGCGCAGGCCGCGAGCAGATAAGCCGCAGGCTCCGGTTCGCAGGCTGGCAGGTCGTCCGAGAGGTCGATTACGGGAATTCCCGGCGCCTCGCGCGCGAGCACGGCTTTCATCTGGCCCGTATAGGGTCCGCCCGGCCCGAAATCGGTAAAGAGAACGATCACGCGTCGCCTGCACCGGGCGGTGGGTCGTCGAGGTTGTCCATCCCCATGTAAGTGTCGAAGGCGCCGTCGACGCCCAGAAGCTGCCCCGAAATGTGGCGGCCTGAATCGGAGCAAAGGTAGAGCGCGAGGTCCGCGATTTCCTGCTCGGCGATGCCGGTGCGCATGGCGATGTTGCTGAGGATCGCCGCCTCCATCTCCTCCACCGTGCGGCCCGCCGCTTCGGCTTTGGCGCGGATCACGCGTCTGCCCCGCTCGTTGAGGATGTAGCCCGGCAGGATGGCGTTGACGCTGATGTTGGCGGGGCCGAGCTCGATCGCCAGCGTCTTGGTCAGGCCGGTGATCGCGAACTTGGAGGTGGCGTAAGGGAGCCTTAATGGAAAGCCGAGCCTGCCGGCGGTGGACGAGATGTTGACGATGGCACCGCGGCCGGCCTGGCGCATCAGCGGGACCGCGCGCCGCGCGCAATAGAACTGACCGGAGATGTTGACCGCAATCGTGCGGTCCCAGTCGGCGGGCTCAATCTGCTCGACCCGCGCGGTCGGGCCGGCGATTCCCGCGTTGTTGACGAGGACATCGACGCCGCCCATGGCTTCCGCTGCGACTTCGAACAACCGGTCGATCTGCACCGAATCGCCGACATCGGCGACGATCGCACCGATCCCTTTGCCCCGCACGTCTTCGACTAGGCCGGGCTGGATGTCGCAGGTGAAGACCGCTGCGCCGTTGGCCGCCAGTGTCTCCGCGATGACGCGCCCGATGCCCGAGCCGCCGGCGGTTACCACCGCGCGGCGCCCCTCACACGATATCTCCATGATCCGCTCCCGCTGCCGAAGAGGGCGCAAGAGTAACGGGCCGGGCTCGGCTTGCCGAGAGTGACGAACACACACCCGCAGATGCGGTGCTGGGCCATTTCGGCCGCAGGGCACGCTGCATAGAATGCGCGCCATGGAACGCCATGATTTCCTGGTCGTCGGCGCCGGCATGGCCGGGGCTTCGGCAGCTTATTGGCTTGCCGAGCGGGGCCGCGTCGTCGTGCTCGAACAGGAGGACGCGGCCGGCTATCACTCCACCGGGCGCTCCGCCGCCATGTACATGGAAACCTACGGCGGCCCGCTGACGCGGGGGCTGACCACCGCAGGCCGGGCCTTCCTCGCCGACCCGCCGTCGGGCTTCGCGGACTCGCCGCTGCTCGGCCCACAGCAGGTGCTCTACATTGGCCGCGCCGATCAACTCGAGGCCCTCGACCGGCTCTACGACGAGAACAGCCCGCGCGTGCCGAGCCTCGCCCGCCTCGACGCCGCTGCGGCCCTTGGGCAGCCCGTGCCACTGCGCGAGGACTATGTTGCCGGCGGGGTGCTGGAGCCGGAGTCGCTGGAGATCGACGTCGCCGCCCTGCATCAGGGCTATCTGCGTGGCCTGCGAGCCCGAGGTGGCAGGCTGTTGACGGATGCGCGAGTGAGCGCGCTCGCCCGCAACGCCGATCTCTGGCACGCGGAGACGCCGGCGGGCGCCTTTGCCGCACCGGTCGTGATCAATGCCGCCGGTGCCTGGTGCGACGCCGTTGCCGCGCTTGCCGGTGTCGCGCCGATCGGCCTTGAGCCGAAGCGCCGGACCGCGTTCATCTTCGACGGGCCGGCGGATGGCGGTGTCGACCAATGGCCGATGGTGCACGACATCGACGATGCCTTTTACCTCAAGCCCGACGCCGGCCGGCTTCTGGCCTCGCCGGCCGACGAGACGCCCTCGGATCCCTGCGACGCGTATCCAGAAGAACTCGACATCGCCGTCGGCGCCGACCGCATCATGCAGGCCATGACCCTGGAGATCCGCCACATCCGCAACAAGTGGGCGGGCCTCAGGAGCTTCGTGCGCGATCGCCAGCCAGTCGCGGGCTTCGACGTTGCTGTCGAGGGTTTCTTTTGGCTGGCAGGTCAGGGCGGCGCCGGCATCATGACCGCGCCGGCGCTCGGTGCCATAACGGCAGCGATTGCCGCGGGCGATCCCTTGCCGGACGCCGCCGCCGCGCGCGGCATCACCGCCGCGCAGCTCAGCCCCGGCCGTCTACTCTGACGAGGAGACGGGCTCGGCGATCACGCGAATTTCGTCGCCCTGTACGGCGTTGTAGAAGCAGGCCGGGCGGTTGGTATGGCAGGCAGGGCCGGTCTGATCGACCAACAGAAGCAGGGCGTCGCTGTCGCAGTCGAAACGCAGCTCGACCAGCCGCTGCGTGTGGCCCGAGCTCTCGCCCTTACGCCAGAGCGTTTGGCGCGAGCGCGACCAGTAGCAGACGCGGCCGGTCTTCAGTGTCTCACGCACCGCGTCCGCGTTCATCCAGGCGAGCATCAGCACCGCGCGGGTCTCGTGCGATTGCGCGATCGCGGGAATGAGCCCCGCGTCGTCGAAACGCAGCCGCTCGATCACCTCTTGGGCCAGGTCGGCGCTGGCCGTCATCCGCCTTACTCCCTGAGCGAATGCGCGAAGCTAGTGCTCTGCCCGCGCCGAATCAACGACCCGTCCAAAGAAGACCGAGGCCAGCGCTGCGCCGCCGTGGCAGAGCGTGAAGAGCGCGAGCGCAGCGACCACGATCGACGGGCCGGACGGCGTATCCCAGGCGAGCGAGCCGTGTAGTCCCCCGGCCACCGCCACCGCCCCGATCGCGCTTGCGAGCAGCGCCATCTGTTCGGGCGAGCGGGCGAGTCTGCGCGCCGTCGCTGCCGGGATGATCAGCAGCGACACAATCAGGATCAGCCCGATGATTTTCATGGCGATGGCGACCGCGAGGGCGATCAGGAGGGTGAAGACGATGCGGACGAGACCGGCCCGCACGCCTTCGGCACGCGCAAGCTCTTCGTGGACCGTGACGGCCAGCAAGGGCCGCCAGATCAGCACCGTCGCCACAACCACTGCGCCGCCGCCGCCGTAGATCCAGATCAGGTCGCGGCCGGTGATGGCCAGGATGTCGCCAAACAGGTAAGTCATCAGGTCCACGCGCACGCTCTGCAGGAAGCTGATTCCGACGAGGCCGAGAGCCAGCGTGCCGTGTGCGAGGATGCCGAGGAGCGTGTCTGTGGCCAGTCGACGCTGCTGCTGGAGCAGGAGTAGCAGCAGGGCCAGCGCGACACACATGAGGATGATACCGCCGTTGAGGTCGATGCCGAGGACGACGCCGAGCAGAACACCGAGCAGCGCGCTGTGAGCGATGGAATCGCCGAAATAGGCCATGCGCCGCCACACCATGAAGCAGCCGAGGGGCCCGGTGGCGAGCGCCACGCCGATGCCGCCCGCGAGCGCGCGCGCGAAGAAGTCGTCGAACATGGCGCGGTCAACCGGTCCGGTCGGGTTCAAGACCGGCGTCGGGTGGGCCGTCCTCGACCGACGCCACCGCGATGGGGTGGTCGTGGCGGTGGGCGGGGTCGTGGGTGTAGACCGCGAGCGCGGCGGCTGCACCGGGGCCGAACAGCGAGATGTACTCGGGGTGCCGGCTCACCGCCTCGGGCTCGCCGGCGCAACAGACATGCCCGTTGATGCACACCACGCGGTCGGTCGCGCCCAACACCAAGTGGAGGTCGTGGGAGATGACCAGCACGCCGCAGCCGCGCCGATTCCGCAGGCGGGCGATCAATTGGTGCATGGCAAACTGGCCCGCGAAATCGACCTGCTGGATCGGCTCGTCCAGCACCAGCAGGTCGGGGTTACGAAGCAGCGCGCGGGCGAGCAGGACGCGCCTGAACTCGCCGCCGGAAACGTCGCTGAGCTGACGGTCGATCAGGGGCGCCGCTCCCACTTCGTCCAACACCGCGACGATATCGGCGCGGGCGCGCCGCCCCGCCATCGCGAGGAAGCGGCGTGCGGTAAGTGGCAGGAGCTCCTGCGGCTCGATCCGCTGAGGGACGTAGCCCACCACGACGCCGGGCGCGTGATGGACGACGCCCGCATCCGGCTTGATAAGGCCGAGCAGGGCGCGCACGGCCGTGGTTTTGCCGGCCCCATTCGGCCCGATCAGGCTCACCACCTCGCGGCGGCGGACCTCGATCGAGACCCGATCCAGCACCGTGCGCCCGCCGTAGCGCACGACCAGGTCGTGAGCCGAGGCGAGCGGCGCCCCTTCGGCGGTTTGCCGATGCGGGCGGGTCAGGGGGTCGGCGGAAGCGTCGCGCAGCGCGGACATCTGCCGTGAAGCTCGATAATCGAGCGAGAGAGCGCAAAGCTGGAGTCTGCCGCCTGGTCGGCAACGGCACGGTCGATACTCGCCGCATTCAGCTCCGATACGT
The DNA here is from genome assembly GCA_965220745.1 of Alphaproteobacteria bacterium. Taxonomy (GTDB): domain Bacteria; phylum Pseudomonadota; class Alphaproteobacteria; order UBA828; family UBA828; genus WTGU01. The sequence continues at coordinate 410,811 of CBDCQT010000011.1, forward strand.
CGCCGCAGCCTCCGCATATGAGGAATTGTGCGCTGTGGCGGTGGTCGGGCTGCGGGCAGCCGACGAAGGCGTTGAGGCTGTCGATTCGATGGACCAGACCCTGGGCCATCAGGAACTCGAGGGCGCGGTACACGGTCGGCGGCTTCGCCGCGCCCACCGCATCGCCGAGCGCCGCGAGCAGATCATAGGCCTTGACCGCCCGATGGCTGCTCCAGACCAGCTCCAGCACCCTGCGCCGCAACGGGGTGAGACGAACGCCGCGCTCTCGGCACACGTCATCGGCGCGGGCGAGCGCGTCCTCGATACAGGCCCGATGCTCGTGCCCGCCATCGTGGAAGGCCGGCTTGTCGCCCCGCGTGGTGTTCATTCCTACCTCGATCGCGCCGCCCGCGGCCGTGACGCGCGGGGTCGGCAGGGCGTTACACTATAGCAAAGCCGTTGCGGATTGTTCAGCGACCAAGGGCGTTGCGGACGCCGTCAGCGCGCCCAGATCGAGACGGTGCTGAGATAGGTGCGATTGTCGCGGTCGAGCGGATAAAAGATCGTGCTGTCGCGCCCGAACCAGCGCTCATAGATCTCGTCGTAGCGGCTGTTCGCGTCCTTGACGCCGGAGAACATGTCGATGATGACCCGGTTGACCGTGTCGCGCCACGGGCTGTCGTCCTGCGGCAGAACGCAGGCCAGCGTTTCCATGGCAAGCGCAAAGGTGCGCGGCAGCAGGACCACGCTGCGACGCGGTTCCTGCTTGGCTGCTAGCCCCAGCAGAGTGATGCCGATATTGGCGACTCCGCTCACCTCGCCTGCCGCAAGCGCGGTCATGGCGTCCTTCATGGTGGGGAAGAGATGCAGGTTGGCCGTGGGTAGCTGATCCTGGACGATCGTCACTGTGGTGGTGCCCTCGACCACCCCGATATCGAGCATTCCGAGGTCCACGCCACCCATAGCCTTTTCCCGATAAATCAGGATGCGCGTGCCGTCGCGGAAGAACGGCACGGAAAAGTCGACCAGCGCTTCCCGATCCCAGGTAGGCGTCGTGATGCCGCACACGATGTCGAGCTCGCCAGCAGCGACCCGCTCAAGCCGGTCAGCGGGCGTTACCTCGTGCAGTTCCAGCGCAACGGTCCGCCCCACCTTCTTCTCTGCGGCGGCGCGAATGGCCTCCAGCAGGTCGACTGAGAAGCCCTCGAAACTGCCTGTTTCCAGCTTCCGGGCGAAGGGCGGTGCGCTCGCCCTGGTACCGGCGCGAATGACGCCCTCGGCTTCGATCTTGGCGAGTACGCCATCGGCGGCGGCGTGCGCCGGCGGTGCGAGTTGCGGCACGGCCAACGTCAGGAGAGCAAGCACAAGGCCAACGTATCGAACGGGCGACCAAGGGCGAGGCCGAGCGAGATATCGACGTTCACCGAAGCCGGTCATCACTACCCCCGAAGGTCTGTTGCCGCTCGCGAAGGTTCTTGGTGCACACACTGGTACCGCGTGCAGGGCGAGCACTGGTAGAGCGACAGCAGAAACTGACTCCTCGCTGCTACTACGATACTCTATTTCGCGATTTAGCCATATCGGATAGGCTTTCGACTCGTTGCGGCAAGGGGGCACCGCGGCAACGGCCCGGAAGGCCATCGGCATGATCCGCCGATCTTTCCTCGGCCCGTCAAATCGAGTTGGCACGATGATTCACGCGACGATCATCGACATCCGACGCGCTGCAGCCAAGGCTTCTCGCCGGGCCTCCATGGTGAATACGGCTTCGGCGCGGACAAGTTGATGCGATCGCGCGCTCGAGTCTCTCGCTCTGACAGGGAGGTTGCCGAGGACGGCGGCCACTCCAACGACATTCCCATTCCCGAATCGGCAAATTCGCACCTGCGGGTTGGCGCATGAGCCGGCGTCTTTCCAAGTGGTGGCTCCTTCTCGCGGTCTTGCTTACCGCCTGGGCAGGCCTGGCCGTTCCCGCGCTCGCCGACCGGCTGCAGGAAATTCAGGACCGCGGCCACGTGATCGTCGGCGTCAAGGAGGATTACGCGCCCTTCGGCTTCCGCGACGCAGAGGGAACGCTGGTTGGCTACGACGTGGACGTGGCGCGCGGCTTCGCAGAGGCCATCGGTGTCGACGTCGAGCTGGTGCCGGTGACCAGCGCCAATCGCCTGCAAAAGGTAGGGCGGGGCGAGATCGACATCGTCGCCGCCACCATGGGGGATACCCGCAGCCGCCGCGAGCTGGTCACCATGATCGAGCCGCAATACTACGGCGATGGCGCCAACGTGCTGCTGCGGGATAGCGCCAAGATCGGCACCTGGGCCGACCTGCGCGGCCAGACCGTCTGCGGGCTTCAGGGCTCGCTCTGGAACCGGCTGGCCAAACAGCGGCTTCTGCTCGATGTGACGGCGTTCAACAGCACCCGCGAAGCCGCCCAGGCGTTGCGCAACGAGCATTGCGTCGGCTGGATCTACGACGAGGTCCTCCTTCTCCACGAGATCGAGACCGGCGATTGGGAGGGCTATTCCGTCTCCCTGCCGACGCGCTTCGTGCTGCCCTGGGCCGTCGCCATCGCCAAGGAGGAGGGCGGTGGATCGCTCGATCAGATGCTTGGCGACACGCTGGCGCAGTGGCATCGCGACGGATTCCTGCAATCGCTGGAAAAGAAGTGGGGCCTGCCGCCTTCTCCGTTCATCCGAGACGCGCGCACCACCTGGCAAGAGGTCGATGAGGCCGGCGAGCTGAAATGCCAGCGCAACGAGCAGGGTCAGTGGCCGCTGGAATGCCGCGAGGTCGCCCTCGTCACCGGCAGCGGTATCGGCGGCCTCTCCGGCTTCTCGCTGACCATCATGGAGGTGACGGGTCTCGACATCAGCATTCTGTACGACCCGCTCGACCGAGACGTATTCCTTTATGGGCTGGCGCTGACGGCGCTTCTGTCAGTGATCACGGTGGTTGGCAGCATCGTCCTCGGCGTGCTGTTCGGCTGGCTGATGCACCGGCGAGTGCCAGGCGTGAGCCACTTCCTGCGGGGGTTCAGCGAGTTCATGCGCATGACGCCCCCGCTGCTCCAGCTCTACATCGTGTTTTTCGGCCTGGGCGGCGTCCTGCTGGCTCTCGGTTTCACCCTCGACGCCTTCCTTGTCGCCGCCGTGGTGCTGTCGCTCTACGCGGCGTCGAGCAATGCCATCGCGTTTTCGCTGGCGGCCGATGTTGCCGCTGCAGGCGGCCGCCGGCTCCGCCTTACGCCCAGGGATATTCAGCGGGGATTCGCGCTCTGCTACGCCGCAGTCATGGGCAACTCCGCCAACATCGTGAAAGCCACAGGGATGGCCAGTACCCTCGCGCTGCCCGAGCTCGTCCACGCCAGCACCTCCATCGTGGCCGAAAAGGGCAACGCCGACGTGATGATGAATCTGCTTCTGATCTGTTACTTCGTTCTGGTCATCATCACGGTGCAGCTCTTCCGGCGTTTCGAGCGGGGCAAGGCCGTCACGCGATGACCGCGCAGGAGACCGTCGACGTCCTGTGGGCCTGGTCGCCTTACCTGGCGGAGGGATTTGGCTGGAACATCATTGTTTCCTTGGTTGCCATGGCCGTCGGTACCATCGTCGGCCTGGGGCTGGCACTGCTGCGGGGTGGCGCCCACTGGAGTGTGAGGCATAGCGGCAGCGCGGTGACGACGCTCGCGCGCAATGCGCCGACCTTCGTCATGTTGTTCTATCTCGCCTACATCATCCCCACCGAGTTCACTCTCTTCGGCGCTGCCGTGACATTCCCGGCGTGGATCAAGGCGTCGCTCGCGTTGGGCATCGCCGTCGCCGGTTACGTGTCCGACAACGCACTTGCCGCCATACGGCATCTGCGCCGCCATGAGATCGCGGAGGCGCTGCTGTTCGTGCCGGCTTGGACCAGCTACTTTCTGATCATCGTCATGGCCTCCAGTACCGCCTCGGTAATCGGTGTGCCCGAGCTCGTACGCCGGGCGGATACGGTGATCGGCGCGGTCGACAAGGTGGGGCTCGCGCTCTGGGTCTATCTTTGGGCCATGATCTGGTTCCTCGGGTTTAGCCTGCTGCTGACCTTCGGCATGAACCGGCTGAGCGGCTATCTCAGGCGGCAGGCACACCGACCGGAGACGGAGACCACGGACCTCACTGGGAGTCCGCTGCCATGACGGCGTCCCCCGCCCGGCGTCGGCAGTCGCTGGGCACCGTTGCCGACCGCTCCCCGTGACCCTTTCCAGACGACTGATCATCACGGTCGCCGCGTCCGTCGGCGTCGCGATCATCGGCGTCGCGCTGGCGATGGGCTTGCTCGCGCGCGATGCCTTGATCGAGCAGGCCGAAGATCAGGCGCGGCTCGTCGCCGGGCTGATCGCGAGCGAAGCCAACCGTGCGGAGCACACCGCCGACGAGATCGACCGAATGATCGTCGGGCAGATGGAAGCGCAGGCGCTGGCCATCGCGCGCCATCTCGACAACCGCGCGCATGGGACAGAGGACGAGGACGCCCTCGGCATCTATTTCGCAAAGCTGACGGCGGACAGCGTTGTTGATGATGTCTGGCTGCTGGACGAGGCCGGTACGCCGCTGCTGCGCGCGGTCGAAGGCCTGAGCCAGAGCGATGCGCCGGATCTGGCGTCCGCCGGGATCGATCCCCGTGTCGTGGAGGCCTTAGTCTCGGGGCGGCGTTTTTCCGTCGCCTTCCAGTCGATGCCGCCGAAGGGGTTGGAAAAGCCTATCAGGTACGTCGGCGTTCGCGCAGGCACTCGCGAATCCGTGCTGGTCGGGACGCTGGCGGCCGACACCGGCGGTCCCGGTGAGGTCATCGGCATCGACGCGGCTCTGGATTCGCTGGCTGGGCGGGAGGCCGTCCAGGCGATCTGGGTGGTCAACGACTTGCTTCACCTCATCGGCATGGCCACCTTCGGGGGCAGAGACGTCTCCGAAGCCGAGGCGGCGTTGTCGGCGGAGGACCAGGACCTTGCCACCCGCGCTCTCGGCATCGACGGCGCCGTCTCGTATCTCGGCGAGCATGCCCTCCATGTGGCGGCGCCAATCCTCGATCGCGGCGGGGTCGCCACGGGCGCCGCCGTAATCCACATGCAACGAGACCATCTGGATCAGCTGTTCGCGGATCACATCAAGTACGGATTGATCGTGGCTGCGGCAGCCTTCGCCATCGGCTCGCTCATCGCGGCGTTCTCCGCGCGCCGTATCGTGCAGCCGGTCACCGCGTTGACCACGGCGGCAGCGGAGGTGGACACCGATACGCTCAGTTTTGCCCCGGAAACGCTGGACCCGGTGGCCGTTCGGCGGGACGAGCTCGGGACGCTGGTCCGCGTCTTCCAAAACATGGTGCGCCAGGTCCAGGCGCGCGAGGAATATCTGGAAAGCATGGTCCGCGCCCGCACGCGCGAGCTGGAAGCGTCGAACGCGCAGCTGGAAAAAGCCAAGGAGCGGATGGAATCGGAGCTCAAGATCGCGCACGCCTTGCAGGGAGCGATCCTACCCAAGACGTTGCCGGAGAGTTCGAGCTTTTCGGGGCACGCAGTCATGACGCCTGCGCGCGAAATGGGCGGCGACTTCTACGACTTCTTCACCCTCGACGACGGTCGCCTCAGCGTGGTCATGGCGGACGTTTCCGGTAAGGGCGTGCCGGCCGCGTTCTTTATGGCGATCGCGCGGACCGTCATGCGGGCCGCCGCGGCCCGGCACCCCACCCCGGGCCCGTGCCTGGAGGAAGTCAACGACGCCATTTGCGAGCAGAATCCCCAGGACCTGTTCGTGACGCTCTTCTACGGCATCCTGAATCCCGAGACTGGAGAGTTCGTGTACGCCAACGCCGGGCACAACCCGCCCTACGTGGTTCAGCATCCTGGCGCAGTTTCGGCGTTGCCAATGACCGGGGGCATGGCCGTCGGTGTCATGCCCGGATTGCCCTATGCCGAGGACGCGGTAAATCTGGCTCCGGGAGACACGATGTTCCTCTACACCGACGGCATCACCGAGGCCATGAACGTGGACGACGAGGAGTTCACCGAGGCCCGCCTGGAGGCGGTCTTGGCCGAAGGTCGCGATCTGCCTGTCGATTCCATCCTTGAGAATGTCACCAGCGCGGTGGTTAACTTCGCTGCCGGAGCAGAGCAGTCCGACGACATCACCTGCATCGTGCTGCGCTATGACGGTACGGCAGATCACGGCGCCTCCGGCTGAGGGCGGCTGGTTGTGCCATCGCGCAGCAACGTATCAAATGAGCGAAGACCATCTGGGGGTGAAGAAATCGGTAGCGGAAATTGCTCTTCCACGCTGTCATAAGAGAACACGTGCGGTGTGGAACCAGCGCAAACGACGTCAGCTCGAGGTTTGGCGTCAGAAAATGAGTTTCCGAAGCGGCGAAACAGGGAGGCGATGATCATGAGCGGATACGAGAAAGTGCCCCCGTAAGAGCAGCTAAGGTGAAGGCGACCGGCGATACCGAGGCGAAAGGGATCGTTGGCGGGACAAGGCAAGGGAGCCCAAATCACGCCAGCCGACGGAAGGAGAGTTCACGAATTCCGCCGGCGGCCGAAGCCCCGACATTCCGTCGCGAAACCGCCGAGTTGGTCCGCTAGAACCGAAGCTGCACAGCCAATCCCACGCGTCCCAGCGGGCCCCTGAATTTTGCCAGAGGCCCGGGCGGGGCAGCTACAACAAGCCCGACCAAGCGAGATGGGTTCCCTGTCGCCTGGACGGGGCCAAACCTTACGGTCGAACGTTCGACGCCTCGACCTGGGACGGATGGGAGGTATCGGTGGATCCACCCCGGCCCCTATCGGTGGGCCGGCACAGCGCGACTCAAACATTTTCGTCGTTGCGGTCGCGCCCTTAGGGATAAGCCATGCCCGTTACGTTGCGCCAGCTAAGATACTTTCAAGCACTGATCGAGCACGGCTCCTTCAGTCGCGCGGCAGAGAGCGTTCACGTCTCGCAACCGGCGCTTTCGCTCCAAATTCGCGAACTGGAGGCTTCGCTTGGCGGACCGCTGGTCGAGCGCGAGAGCCGCGGCATCCTCCTCACCCCCCTCGGGCGGGAGGCGCATGAGCAGACGCTCCGGATCCTGGACGAAACGCTGCTTCTCGAAACCATGGGGCAGCGATTCGAAGCGGGTCCGCTCAGAGTCGCCGTTGGAGTCGTCTCTACGCTCGCGCCCTACCTGCTCCCAGGAATGCTGAGCCATCTGCCCGACGCTTCACCCCGTATCGAAATCGACATCCTGGAAGCACCGGGCCAGGACCTCGTGTCCGGGCTCCTCGCCGGACGTCTCGACGCCGCCATCGTCTCGCTTCCGCTGGGAATGCTGGAGCTGCCCGAGCGCGAGCTGTTCGAGGACCGCCTCGTGCTCGCCGGCCGCGCCGAGCGTCTCGCCTCGATTCGCCGCTCTCTCGGCGACGACTTGCGCCCGGAGGACCTGGCCCGCGCCGACATAGGGCCGCTCCTTACGCTCGGCGACGGTCATTGCCTGGCTGATCAGGTTCTGGGTGCCTGCCTGATGTGGCGCATGCAAGAGGTGCGCCGCGGAGCACAATCGCTCGCCACACTGTCGCGGCTCGTCGCAAGCGGTGCGGGATTGACGCTCCTGCCTGAGACGGCCGCGCTCGCCGAGAGCACGGCCACCCCGGAGCTGAGTTTTCTCCGTTTCGCTGCGCCTGAGCCCCTGCGGCGGATCGGCCTCACCCATCGCGTCGCCGCTCACGGCCAACGCTGGATCGATCTGCTGGCGGAGGCTGCGACGAGAGCCGGTCAGGCTCTCACGGAGGAGGCACAGAAAGAAATCGGATCGTGAGCATAGCCGCGCCTCTTGCGCGGAGGGGTGATTGGGCTTCAGGCAGTCAGCCGTCGACAGAAGCGAGTGCTTCGTCTCGCGACGCGTGGACCGGGATGATGGTGTCGAAGCCGCTCGTCTCGAAGACGACCCGGACCTGATCCGAAAGCGAGTGCAGCGCGAACCGCGTGTCGCGATTCGAAAGGCTCTTGGCGATCGCGAGTACGGTACGGAGGCCCGCGCTACCCAGGTACTCGAGCCTCTCGCAGTCCACGATGACCGCGCGGTCGCTGTCGGCGATCGCAGTTTCGATCGCCTCCCGGAACTCGAGCACGGTGGAGCCGTCAATGCGGCCTTCCACCCGCACCGATAGCACGCCGTCCTTCCGATCCATCGTTACGTCCATGGCGCCTGACCCCGCCACGAGTGCCCCTGTTGCGGCTCGACCCGATTCCGCCTGGTGCGGCGTTCGCTTCGCTCGACCGGCGTCATACGACAGCGAGCCGCTCAAGCGCAGGCGGGCGCGGCCCTCCGGTCGCCCAGTCGAGCAACTCGACCGTGTGCACCACCGGCAACGTGGTGTGGCCGGCGATCTGGACCATGCAGCCGATATTGCCTGCAGCCACGAGCGCGGCACCGGTGCCTTCGATTGCCGCTGCCTTGCGAGCGCCGAGTTCACCGGCCAAGTCGGGCTGAAGCATATTGTATGTGCCCGCCGAGCCGCAGCAGAAATGCCCGTCCGGGACCGTTCGCACGGTAAAGCCGGCAGCGGCAAGGAGCGTCATCGGCTGTCGGTCGAGCTTCTGGCCGTGCTGCAGCGAGCAGGCCGAGTGATAGGCGACGGGTGCATTCGTCGGCGGCGTCGCGGAGCCCGAGACGCCCAGTTCGTCGAGCACCTCGCTGACATCGCGGGCGAGCGCTGCCACCTGCGCCCCGGCTTCGGCGCGGGTCTCGTCGTCCTTGAGCAGGTGGCCAAAGTCCTTGAGCATCGTCCCGCAGCCGGACGCCGTGGCGACGATCGCATCGAGACCGCCCTGGGCTGCCTCGCGCGCGAATGAGGCCGCCGTACGTCCGGCTTGCGCGTGGCCCCGCTCCTCGTCTCCCAGATGGTGCGCAAGTGCGCCGCAACAGCCGGCGCCGCGCGGCACCACCACTTCGCAGCCGTGGCGCGTGAGCACGCGTACCGCCGCTTCGTTGATCTCCGGCGCGAGCACGCATTGCACGCAACCCGTGAGCAGCGCCACCCGCTTGCGCCGCTGCCCCTGGGCCGGGATGACCTGCGGCCGTTCCACCCAGCTCGGTCCGTACGACGGACGGCCCGCAAGCCTGAGCAGGGCGCCGAGCCTTCCACCGAAGAGCGGCGCCAGCAGCGCCGGCCCCCGCGCGGCGAGGAGCGCAAGGCGCGCCAAACTGGGGCGGGGCAGCACAGCGCCCAGCAGGGTGCGAATCGCGCGCTCGACGAGCGGTCGTTCCCAGGTGCGCTCGATGTGGCCGCGCGCATGGTCGACCAAGTGCATGTAGTCGACCCCCGCCGGGCAGGTCGTCATGCAGGAGAGGCAGGAGAGGCAGCGGTCGATGTGGCGGGTGACCGTGGCGTCGGCCGGCGCGTCCTGCTCCAGCATGTCCTTGATCAGGTAGATGCGCCCGCGCGGACTGTCCCGCTCGTCGCCAAGGATCGCGTAAGTCGGGCAGGTGGCGAGGCAGAGACCGCAATGGACGCAGGTGCGGAGCACCTCGTTGGCTTGCGCCAGTGCCGGGAGCGCCAGCTGGCTCTCGGTGAACTGGGTCTGCATCGGCGCTAGACGCCCGCGTACATGCGCCCGGGATTGAGCACGCCGGTCGGATCGAAAGCCCGCTTGATGCGCTCGGTCAGAGCCGCGAGGCCCGCCGCCTGGGGCTGGAATACCGCGCGTGCCGCCCGTGTCGGCGCATCGGCGCGGACCAGAGTCGCGTGCCCGCCCACCGCCGTGGCGGCAGCCCGCACCGCCGCTTCGCCCGCATCCTCCGCCCCGTCGACCGCAAGCCAGACGAGCCCGCCGCCCCAATCGAAAAGGGTGCGCACGTCTGCCGCGTGCGCGACCCGTGCGGCGGCGGCTGCACCCGATGCGGGCGGCACCGAGAGGCGCCAGAGCGGCCCGCTTTCGTCGACAAAGGCCCGGACGTCCCGAATTTCGCTCCAGAGTGTGGCCGAGTTCTTCGAGTGAAGCTCCTCGACCGCGCCGAAGCGCCCGAGCAGCTCACGTAACGCCTGGCAGCGCGCCTCGACCGAAGCGGGGAAGCCTTCGACCCGAACCGCGCTGACCGAAGCACCGGCGCTCGCGACGTAGGAGACGGCCGAGCGCGCCGCGGCCTCGGCCGGCATGTGGGCCGCGCCCGAGACCTCGTGCGCGCTGGAGAGTGCAGCCTCCAAGGCGTCCATCGCCGCAGCCGGCTCCAGCCCATAGACCAGGACTGTACGCGTCCGCTCCGGCGTGGGCAGGACCTTGACCGTCACCTCGTGCATGAGTGCGAGCGTGCCGTAGGAGCCTGCGAGCAGCTTGCAGACATCGTAACCGGTCACGTTCTTGACCACGCGGCCGCCGGCCTTGAAGCGCTCGCCCCGCCCGCTTACCGCGTGCACGCCAAGAAAGTGATCGCGCGCTGCGCCCGCCTTGATCCGACGCGGGCCAGAGAGGTTGCAGGCCAGCGCACCGCCGAGCGTCGCGCTGCCGTTCGTGCCCAACAGGGGCGCATAATCGGCGGGCTCGAACGCCAGCATCTGCCGCTCGGCCCTGATCGCGGCTTCAATAGTGGCGAGCGGCGTTGCCGCCTTGGCCGTCAGCACGAGCTCCGAGGGCTGATAGTCGACGATGCCGTCGAACGCGGCGAGCGAGAGGGTGGCCGCGCTCTGCACCGGCCGGCCAAAGTCCCGCTTGGAGCCGCCGGCGATGACCTCAAGCGGTTGTTCGCCTGCAACGGCCCAGCGCACGGCATCCGCGAGGCCGTCCGCGTCCGTCGGCGCCAGATTGTCGGACATCAGAAGCGGGGAAGGTCGGGGAACGGCGTCTCGCCGCGGTGGACGTGCATCTGGCCGAGCTCGGCGCAGCGATGCAGCGTCGGGAAGACCTTTCCGGGGTTGAGCAGCTGGTCGGGATCGAAGGCGCACTTGATCCGCTGTTGCTGCTTGAGATCGTCCTCGCTGAACATCGTGCCCATCAGGTCGCGCTTCTCGACGCCGACCCCGTGCTCGCCGGTGAGCACGCCGCCTACCTCGACGCAGAGCTTGAGAATTTCCGACCCCATCTCCTCAGTGCGCTGGAGCGCGCCGGGGATGCTGGAATCGTACATGATCAACGGATGCAGATTGCCGTCGCCCGCGTGGAAGACGTTGGCGACCGGCAGGTCGTATTCGCGGGAGAGCTCGCCGATCCGGGTCAGCACCTCGGGCAGGCGCGCGCGCGGAATGGTGCCGTCCATGACGTAGTAGTCGGGCGCCATGCGGCCTGCGGCGCCGAAGGCGGACTTGCGGCCGAGCCAGAAGCGCTCGCGCTCTTCCTCGCTCTCGCTCGCGCGGATCGTCGTTGCCCCCGACTTCCGGGCGAGGTCGCCGACGAGCGCGACGAGCTCGTCGACCTCGACCTCGGGCCCGTCCAGCTCGCAGATCAGGATCGCCGCGACGTCCATGGGATAGCCGGGCTGGCAGAAGCTTTCCGCCGCCTCGATCGCCGGCTTGTCCATCATCTCCAGGCCGGCAGGAATGATTCCGGCGGCGATGATCTCGCCCACGCAGGCGCCGGCCGATGCGTTGTCGGGGAAGCCGAGCAGGAGCGCGCGCACCGTGGCGGGCTTGGGCAGCAGCCGCACCGTCACCTCGGTGACGACCCCAAGCAGTCCCTCCGAGCCGGTCACCACGCCGAGCAGGTCATAGCCCTCGGCATCGAACTGCTTGCCGCCGAAGCGCAGGACCTCGCCGTCCATCAGCACCAGCTCGACGCCGAGCAGGTTGTTGGTGGTGAGCCCGTACTTGAGGCAGTGCACGCCGCCGGAATTCTCGGCCACGTTGCCGCCGATGGAGCAGGCAATCTGGCTGGAGGGATCCGGCGCATAGTAGAAGCCGTAAGGGCTGACTGCCGTGCTGATGGCGAGATTGGCGACGCCCGGTTGGACCACGGCGCAGCGGTTGGCAGTGTCGATTTCGAGGACTCGGTTGAGCTTGCCGAAGCCCACGGTGACCCCGTCGGCAAGCGGTAGGGCCCCGCCGGAAAGGCCGGTGCCGGCGCCGCGCGGCACGATCTTGACGCCGCGCTCGTGGCAGAGTGCCAGCACGCGGCTGACTTCCTGCGTATCGCGCGGCAGGACGACGACCATCGGCAGCGACCGGTAGGCGCTTAGGCCGTCGCACTCGAAGGGGCGCAAGCCCCGCTCGTCGTCGATCACGCAGTCCTCGGGCAGCAGCTTGCGCAGCGCGGCAACCAGGGACTGGCGCTGGCTGATGACGCCCGCGTCGGGCTCAGGCATGGCGATCACGGCAGCACCTTTCGGAGCCCGGCGAGGCCCCTCCCTTGTGAGCGTGACGGATTGTCGGTGCGCACGTGCCGCCCGTCAATGCGAGGCGGCGGTGTGCCGGAGCAGCCCGGTGCGGTCAGCCCTGGCGCGCCTTGAAGCGCGGGTTGCGCTTGTTGATGACCAGCACGCGCCCCTTGCGCCGCACGATCTGGCAATCCTTGTGGCGCTTCTTGGCGGCGCGCAGCGAGTTGAAGACCTTCATTGTCATCCCCTCCCGGCAGGGCGGCGCACCATAGGGAGCATCTTCGCCCCTGTCAATTGGTGCCGCCTACGCTTGGCGGAGCGTCTGCCGCTGGCGACCGAGGCCCTCGATCTCCAGTTCCATCACGTCGCCGGGCTCGAGATAGACCGGCGGCTTCATGCCCATGCCGACGCCGGGCGGGGTGCCGGTCGAGATCACATCGCCCGCATCAAGCACCATGAACTGGCTGAGATAGTGCACGAGGTGGGCCACGCCGAAGATCATCGTGGCCGTGCTGCCGGTCTGGCGCACCTCGCCGTTCACCGTGAGCGACATGGCGAGGCTCTGCGGATCGGCAATCTCGTCGGGCGTGACCAGCCAGGGCCCGGTGGGGCAGAAGGTCCGGGCCGACTTGCCCTTGATCCAGGTGGGGCCGCGTTGGAGCTGGAAGTCGCGCTCCGAGACATCGTTGCAGATGCAGTACCCGGCGACATGGTCGAGCGCCGCCGCCTCGTCGGGCAGATACTCGCAGGTGCGGCCGATCACCACGCCGAGCTCGACCTCCCAGTCGGTCTTCGTGCTCCCGCGCGGGATCAGCACGTCGTCATCCGGCCCGCTGTAGGAGCTCGGCGCCTTGGAGAAGACCACCGGCTCGGTCGGAATATCCATCCCTGCCTCCTTGGCGTGGTCGGCGAAGTTGAGGCCGATGGCGATGATGTGGCCGGGCCGCGCCACCGGCGGGCCGATCCGCGTGCCGGGATCGACCCTGGGGAAGCGATCCGTGCCCTCGCCCAAGGCCTTCGCCAGCCGGTCGATGCCGCCGCCTTCGAGCCAGACACCGTCGATCTCGCCGACCGCGCTCGATACGTCGATGATGGTTCCGTCGTCCAGCATCACGGCTGGCCGCTCGGCGCCTGCCTCGCCCACACGCAACAGCTTCATCGGTTTTCTCCCGGGTCTGAAACCGCGCGCACTATACCAGCGCCCCTGACCGGTACCAGCCCGGCGCAGGTTGCGCTCGCTGCGCTCTTCCTCTATTTTCCGCCGCGCCGGCGGGCCGCCCCGGCGCGCGCAGCCGCGTGCACACGTGCCTTCCTCCCCATCGCTCAACGAGGTTGCCACCATGTCAGCAATCCTTTGGTTTGCCGTGGCCAGCGGACTGGTCGCGCTCGCCTACGGTCTCTACGCCACCCGGTCGGTCTTGAGCGCGAGCGCCGGCACCGAGCGCATGCAGGAAATCGCCGGCGCCGTGCAGGAAGGTGCGCGGGCCTACCTCAACCGCCAGTACCTGACAATTTCACTCGTCGGCCTGGTGCTGTTCGGCATTCTGACCGGCCTGCTCGGCTACCTGGTGGGTATCGGCTTCCTCATCGGCGCGGTTCTGTCCGGCGCGGCCGGCTATATCGGCATGCACGTCTCGGTGCGGGCGAATGTGCGGACCGCCGATGCGGCCAGAACCGGCGGGCTCAAGCCGGCGCTCGGCGTCGCTTTCCGCTCCGGCGCCATCACCGGCCTCCTGGTGGTGGGCCTCGGCCTGCTCGGTGTCGCGGTCTACTACGCGATCCTGCTGATCGCGGATGTCGAGACCAAGACCGTGCTGGAGGCGCTGGTGGCGCTCGGCTTCGGCGGCTCGTTGATCTCGATCTTCGCGCGGCTGGGCGGCGGCATCTTCACCAAGGGCGCTGATGTCGGCGCCGATCTGGTCGGCAAGGTGGAAGCCGGCATCCCCGAGGACGACCCGCGCAACCCGGCCGTGATCGCTGACAATGTGGGCGACAACGTGGGCGACTGCGCCGGCATGGCGGCGGACCTCTTCGAGACCTACGCCGTCACCATCGTTGCCACCATGCTGCTGGCGGCGGTGTTCTTCACCGGAGAATTGCAGCAATCGCTCATGCTCTATCCGCTGGCGATTGGCGGCGCCTGCATCCTAGCTTCCGTGATCGGCACGTTCTTCGTCCGCCTCGGCAAGAGCCAGAAGATCATGCCTGCGCTCTATCGCGGCTTCCTGGTCTCGGCGGTGCTGTCCGCCGTCGCGTTCTATCCGATTACCGACTGGGTGGTGGGCTGGAGCACCGAGTTCACCGTGAGCGGTGTGACGGCCTCGGGCCTCGATCTCTTCCTCTGCGGGCTGATCGGACTGGTGGTCACCGGCCTCATGATCTGGGTCACCGAGTATTACACATCGACCGAGTTCGGACCGGTGCGCGGCATCGCCAAGGCATCGACCACGGGCGATGCCACCAACATCATCCAGGGGCTTGCGGTCTCCATGCAGGCAACGGCGATCCCCGCGATCATCATCGCGGCGGGAATCATCCTCGCCTTCCTCGCCGCCGGCCTCTTCGGCATCGCGGTGGCGGTCACGGCGATGTTGGCGCTCGCCGGCATGGTGGTGGCCCTGGATGCCTACGGCCCGGTGACCGACAACGCCGGCGGCATCGCCGAGATGGCCGAGCTGGACGAGGACGTGCGCAAGACGACCGACGCGCTGGATGCGGTCGGCAACACCACGAAGGCGGTGACCAAGGGCTATGCCATCGCGTCTGCCGGTCTCGCTGCGCTTGTGCTCTTCGCCGCCTATACCGAAGACGTGGTGCGATACTTCCCAGGGGTGGAGCTCGACTTCTCGCTGAGCAATCCCTATGTGGTCGTCGGCCTCTTCTTCGGGGGCCTCCTACCTTTCCTCTTCGGCTCCATGGCGATGCTTGCGGTGGGCCGCGCCGCGGGTTCCGTGGTGCTCGAGGTGCGCCGGCAGTTCCGGGAGATCCCCGGCATCATGGAAGGGACCGGCAAGCCGGAATACGGCCGCGCGGTCGATCTGCTCACCAAGTCGGCCATCCGCGAGATGATTCTGCCTTCGCTGCTACCGATCCTGGCGCCAATCCTGCTCTACATCGTGATCTGGGCGATTGCCGGCCAGTCAGCGGGCTTCTCGGCGCTAGGCGCCGCGCTCATGGGCACGATCGTGACTGGGCTCTTCCTCGCCATCGCGATGACCGCCGGCGGCGGCGCCTGGGACAACGCCAAGAAGTACATCGAGGACGGCAACCACGGCGGCAAGGGCTCGGACAGCCACAAGGCGGCGGTCACGGGCGATACCGTGGGCGATCCCTACAAGGACACTGCCGGACCCGCCATCAACCCGATGATCAAGATCACCAACATCGTGGCGATCTTGCTGCTGGCCATCATCGCGAAGTTCGTCGCCGGTTGATGCACCGAAGCGCGGGAGGGGGAGCGACGGGGGAAGCCGCCCTACTGGCTTCTCGGAGCCGGCCGGCCGATGTTGCCGAAAAGCTGCTCCAGCAGGCCGAGCTCGCGGCCGCGCGTCGCGGTTTCCTCGTCAATCGGCACGACTGCGCGCGCCTCTTCGGTCGATACCGACGTGACCTCGGCCACGACGCCGCTCTCGTCGAAGGCGATCACGATGACGCTTTGGTCGACCAATTCGGGCGCGTTGAACGCCTCCGTCTCCGTGCGGCGGCTGATGTAGTACCAGCGCGCGTCGTCGAAGGTCCCCACCGCCGACGGCGTGCCCAGCAGGCGCGCGACCTCCGCGCGGGTCTGCACGCCGGGCTTGATCTCGGCCAGCGCTTCCGGATCGCTGACATGGCCTTGCTGATGGACGATCGGCGTGCAGCCGGCGAGAAGCGCCGCCGCCAACGCGCAGCCGAGCAAGGCGCGACCGCCGCGCCAGCCTGGCGCGCGCGCTGCGGCACTCACTGCGTATCCGCGCCGGAGCCTCATGGGAACCACCTCCGCTCGACGAGCCGCGCCAACCTGCGCGCGTTGTCGGGGCGTGTCAACGGCACGCGCGGGGTATGGCGGAACGGGCCGTCATGGCGGTCGGGCGCGTCTGGCGCCATCTGAAGGGGCGCAAGCGCCGGCGTGAGGCGGCCCGCCGCCTCTATACGGTAGCAGTACGTCAGGCGCGCGATCCGATCCTCTACACCGAGGGCGGGGTTGCCGACACGCTCGATGGCCGCTTCGACCTGATCGTGCTGCACGTGGTGCCGGTGATGCGCAGGCTGCGCCAGTGCGACGACGCAGGCCGGCAACTGAGCCAGGCGCTCTTCGACGTGATGTTCGACGACATGGACCAAAGCCTGCGGGAGATGGGCGTCGGAGACCTGCGCGTCGGCAAGCGGGTGAAGCAGATGGCGCGCGCCTTCTACGGGCGCGCCAAGGCCTACGATCAGGCATTCGAGCAGGCGCCGGGGGCGGAACGCCGCCAAGCCATCGCCGAGGCGCTGGAGCGCAACGTCTACAACAACGCGCCGCCGCCCGCCGCCCGCTTGCTCGCGATGGCCGCCTATGTCGAGACGATTCTGGACGCACTCGATGGACAAAACGCGGAGACGCTGCTCGGCGGCGAGGTTGAGCTGCCCCTCGTGCCCCCGCTCGCGGCTGCGGCGGAAGGCGGCCAATGAGCGCCGATGCGTCTACCGGCACCGGTGGTCGGCGCCTGGTCACGGCAGACGAGGTGGGCCGCTCCGGTCTCAGGCTCGCGTTCGAGGCCGGCGAGACGGAGAGGGAGGCGCTCGCGCGCCGCCTGGACCTGCTGGCGTTGGACGCGCTTACAGCAGAGCTCCGCTTCGCGCCGGCCGACGAGACCGACGGTGCGATCCGTGTGAGCGGGGCGATCGACGCGCGGCTGGTTCAGCGTTGCGTCGTGACGCTCGAGCCCGTGCCGCGTTCGGTGAGCGAGCCTGTCTCCGCCCTCTACGCGCCACCGCCCGCCGAGCAGCCCGAGCACGAGGTCGAAGTCTTGGCGGAAGGCGACGAGGCCGAGCCACTACCCGAGGACGGCATCGATGTAGGCGCGCTGGTGGCAGAGCATCTCGCCCTTGTCCTGGACCCCTATCCGCGCCACCCCGATGCGCCGGACGGGCCGCTCACCTACGCGACGGGCGAAGATGGAGCCAAAAAGGGTGTGCCGGACGACGATGGAGACACCAGACCCTTCGCGGCGCTTGGCCAACTCAAAAGCAAGTTGTAATGTGCGACTCTATTGTGTAGTGCCGGCGCAATTGATGCGCTGCCGTTGAAGCGGCGGCGCGGTGCCCGCGCAGTCAAGCGATGAGAACCTGTCCATGGCCGTCCCAAAAAAGAAAGTGTCCCGCGCACGCCGCGGCAACCGTCGTTCCCACGACGCGTTGGCCAAGGTCAACCCGACAGAATGCCCCAACTGCGGCGAGCATAAGCTGCCCCACCACGTGTGTCGGGCCTGCGGCTACTACAGGGGCCGCGAGGTGATCGAGGGCGAGGTCTAGCCCCATACCAGGCCGACACGAAGGCCCGCAGATGAGCAACTCGGAGATCGTAATCGCCCTCGACGCAATGGGTGGCGATGGTGCTCCCGACGTGGTGATCAGGGGCGCCAACATCGCCCGCGTGCGCCATCCGCAACTCCGCTTCAAGTTCTTCGGCAAGGAGTCGGCCATCACTGCGGGCTTGGCGAAATTCAAGCGCCTGAAGTCGGTCAGCACCGTCCACCATGCCGAGAAGGTGATCGCCGACAACGACAAGCTCGTCCAGGTGTTGCGCCAGCGCCAGGCATCGAGCATGCGGCTCGCCATCGACGCCGTCGGGGAGAATACAGCGGACGGCGTGGTTTCGGCGGGCAACACCGGCGCGCTCATGGCGCTCGCCAAGGTCACGCTCAAGACCCTGCCGGGGATCGGGCGTCCCGCGATGGGATCGGTCTTCCCTACGGTGCGGGGCGAGAGCGTGATGCTCGACCTCGGTGCCAATATTGATTGCGATTCGGCGACGCTGGCGCAGTTCGCCGTGATGGGGGAGGTCTTCGCGCGCAACGTTCTCGGCGTGCGCGAGCCCACAGTGGGCCTGCTCAACATCGGCACCGAGGAGCTGAAGGGCTCGGAGACGATACGCACGGCGGCCGCGACGCTGCGGGATTCGGGCCTGCCGATCAAATTCCACGGCTTCGTCGAGGCTGACGACATCGCCGCCGGCACCGTCGACGTGATCGCCACCGACGGCTTCGCCGGCAACATCGCGCTCAAGTCGGCGGAGGGCACGGCGCGCCTCTACACCGAGTATCTCAAGAGCGCCTTCCGGCGCTCACTGTTCTCGCGGCTCGGCTATTTGCTGGCGCGGCCGGCGCTCCGCCTGCTCCGGGAGCGGGTCGACCCCCGCGCCTACAACGGCGCCATGTTCCTGGGTGTGAACGGGGTCGTGGTGAAGAGCCACGGCGGCACCGATCACAAGGGCTTCGCCAATGCCATCGGCGTCGCCTTCGACATGGTGAGCCAAGGGATCAATCCCAAGATCATCGACGAGCTGTCGCGCCTCCAGCTTGCCGCCCTGCCGGAGCCGAAGAGGGCCGCGCTCTAGCCATGCGCCGCTCCCGGCTGGTCGGCTGCGGCGCCTACCTCCCCGAACGCGTGCTCAGCAACGACGAGCTCAGCACGCGCATCGACACCAGCGACGAGTGGATCAAGACTCGCACCGGTATCAGGCAGCGGCACGTGGCGGCCGATGACCAGCTGACCTCCGATCTCGCTTGCGAGGCGAGCCGGGCAGCGCTTGAAGCAGCAGGCATCAGCGCGGACTCTCTCGACCTCGTGGTGTTGGCGACGTCCACACCGGACAACACCTTCCCCGCTACCGCGACCAAGGTGCAGGCTAGGCTCGGCATGACCGGCGGCATCGCCTTCGATGTCCAGGCCGTGTGCGCGGGCTTCGTCTGCGCACTGTCGGTGGCCGACAGCATGGTCCGAAGCGGCGCGGCCGACACGGCGCTCATCGTCGGCGCCGAAACCTATTCGCGCATCTTGGACTGGGACGACCGCCAGACCTGCGTGCTCTTCGGCGATGGTGCGGGCGCAGCCGTGCTGCGCGCAGATACCGGCGCCGGGACCACGGCTGACCGGGGCGTGCTCGCGGTCCGCATGCGCTCCGACGGGCGCCATTACCAGGCGCTCTACGTGGACGGCGGGGTGTCCTCCACCCAGACCGCCGGTTACCTGCGAATGCAGGGACGCGAGGTCTTTCGCCATGCCGTGGCGAACCTAGCGGAAATCGCGGGCGAGGCGCTGGATGCCGCCGGCGTCGGCGCAGACGAAGTCGACTGGCTGGTCCCCCATCAGGCCAACCGCCGGATAATCGATGCAACCGGCAAGAAGCTCGGAATTCCAGTCGAGAAGACGATCGTGACCGTGGACCGCCACGCCAATACCTCGTCTGCCTCCATCCCGCTCGCGCTCAAGGCCGGCATCGACGACGGGCGGATTACGCCGGGCGATCTGCTGGTTGTCGAGGCGATTGGCGGCGGCCTGGTCTGGGGCGCCGGCGTCATTCGTCTCTAAACCGCTGTACCGGCCTAACAATTGCGCATGGGCCCTGGCTCGGCCCGCGCACGACGGTTGACGATCCGGCACCGAGGCAGTACCGTGGTGCGGACATAAAGGGAGGCGGGAGACAATGGCCGGGCGAACGGTCACCCGCGCCGATCTCGCCGAGGCTGTCTTCCGCGAAATCGGCCTGTCACGGAAGGAATCTGCTGATCTGGTCGAATCGGTCCTCGGCCTGATCGCCGACGCGCTCGCGCGCGGCGAGCCGGTGAAGATTTCGTCCTTCGGCAGCTTCAGTGCGCGGATGAAGGGCCAGCGTATCGGCCGCAATCCCAAGACCGGCGAGGAGGTTCCCATCCTGCCGCGCCGCGTGCTGGTTTTCCGCGCCTCACACGTGTTGAAGGACCGCATCAATGGCTCGCTCGCGCCCCTCGAGGAGGGCGAGGGCGTGGAGATAGTTCTGGATAGCGAACGGCCCGACGGGCCGGCCTCTTCCTAGGCGATGCCAGGCGCCGAGCCCGCGAGCGCGGGCGTTCCGAAATCGCCGGATGCGTTCCGCACCATCGGCGAGGTCTCCGAAGAGCTTGCCGTACCGCAGCACGTCCTGCGCTTCTGGGAGACCAAGTTCCCGCAGGTCAGGCCACTGAAGCGGGGCGGCGGACGCCGCTACTACCGGCCCGAGGATGTGGCGCTGCTGCGCCACATCCGGCACTTGCTTCATGCCGAGGGATATACCGTGCGCGGCGTGCAGAAGCTGCTGCGCGAGCGGGCCTCGAGACCGGGCGCCCCACCTCTATTGCCCGATGGGGTCGAGGAGGAAAGCCCTCTCGCTCCCGAAGATCGCGCCAAAGCCGCCCAAGTGCTCGACGAGCTCTGCGTTCTCCGCGACCTGCTGCGCGGCCGCACCCGATCCTGACACACTCTCCGCGTCGACGCCCGGCGCGGGCTCAGAGCATTTCCGTTCGGCGCGGAAACGCTCTGACAATTTATCGCTCACGGCAGCCGGCCTACGGCCGGCGCCTCCGCGAGGGCGCCGCAAGAGCGGCGGGCCGCAGTCGCGGCCTGTCGCGCGTCCGCCGATGACGGACGCGCTCTAAGCAGAGCAGCCAGAATTCCCGATTACCCGATCGCGGCGAGGCCGGGGAAGGCTTCGAGCAGCCAGAAGGCAAAGGAGCTGAGGTAGCCGGTGATCAGGGCTGCCCCCATGGCCACCAGAATGACTCCGGCGCCGATCTGCAGTGGCCTGCTGATCCTGCGGATGCGCCTCATGTGGCGGAGGAAGAATCCGGTGAACGCCGCCGCGATCAGGAACGGCACCCCAAGCCCCAGCGAATAGACTGCCAGCAGGCCGACGCCGAGGCCGACATCGGCGGAGGTCGCGGTGAGGGTGAGGATGCCGCCCAGCACCGGGCCGATGCAGGGAGTCCAGCCGAAGGCGAAGGCCGCACCCAGCAGGAACGCGCTGGCCGGCTTGCCGCCCGCGAGACGGCCGGCGAAGCGCGCCTCACGCTCGAAGAACGGGATTCTGATCAGGCCCGTGAGGTAGACGCCGAAGACGATGATTACGGCGCCTGCGACATATTCGAATATTGTCTTGTGCTGGAGCAGGAAGCCGCCCACGGCGCTCGCGCTCGCGCCGAGGGCCACGAAGACCGTCGTGAAGCCGAGGACGAAGAACGCGCTCAGCATCAGCGCCGCAAGTCGCCTGCGGGAGAGTCCCTCCTCGTCCCGCAGCTCCTCGAGCGAGCCGCCGGCGACGTAGGAGACGTACCCCGGCACCAGCGGCAGAACGCAGGGCGAGAGGAACGAGATCAACCCGGCGACGAAGACCGAGACGATGCCGATGGCGGAAAGTTCCATGATCGCTGACCCCGCGAGGGGTGTTCCCGTGCCTGCGCCGCTACTCGACGATGTGGCGCACCAGCTCGATCACGTCCGGGTCGTCCCAGTCTCGATCGCCGAGCACGCGCGCGACCTCCGCGCCCTCGCCGTCAAAGAAGACAGTGGCGGGGATGCCGTGCACCCGGAGCGCGCGCCCCGCCGCCATTTTCTCGTCGATGAAGATCGGCAGCGTGATGAGGTCGTGGTCGTTGTAATACCTGCGCACGAGCTCGGCCCCGCCACGGTCGAGCGAGAGCGGAAGGATCACCAGGTCGTCCCCAAGCTCCCGCTGCAGGGCGTCCATCGTCGGCATCTCGGCGCGGCAGGGGAAGCACCATGTAGCCCAGAAATGAACGGCGACAGGCGTGCCGCGATAGTCGGCGAGGCTCTTCTCTTCGCCGGCCTCGTCGATGAAGGCGATGGGCGGCGGCTCCATCGGCCCGTCGGTCACGACCAGGTTGAGGATGGGGCTCCCGTCGACGCGCTTGTCGAGGGAGCGCAACGTCTCCCCGTCGGCGGCAAGCAGGGCGCCGCCGTAAAGCATTGCGCCGAGCACGGCGACGGCGGCGGTGAGGCGCGCCAAAATTCTAATTTTCTTCATGGCTGTCGCTCCATCTCTGCCAGCCGTCTGCTCGGGCATAGATAGTAACCTCAGAGTGTCCTGCCTAGCGCGGTTACGCGCGCTCACCATGATTTGAAGCGGCACTCGCTGCGGCGATTCCCTCCACAGCGGCGGTGAGCCGGGCGAGATCCTCGTCGCGCGAGAGGCGGTGATCGCCGTCCTTCACCAGCTCGACCGTGACGCGCTCGCTCTCCACTAGCTCTGCGATTTGGAGCGCGGTGCGCCAGGGCACGTCCTCGTCGCGCATGCCCTGCAGCAGGTGGATGGGGCAGCCGATCGCGATTTGCGCGCGCAGCAGCAGGTGATCGCGCCCCTCCTCGATCAGGCCCATGGTGATGGGGTAGGGGTCTTCGCCACAGTCGCAGGGCATCACGATTTCGCCGGTCTCGGCGAGGGTCCGCCGCCCTTCGTCGTCGAGCGCGGACCAGATGAGGTTTTCGGTGAAATCGGGTGCCGCCGCGACGCCGACGAGGCCGGCGACGCGCTCAGGCCGCGCCAGCGCGAGCAGCAGCACGATCCAGCCGCCCATGCTGGAGCCGACCAGGACCTGCGGGCCGCTGGCGACGCGGTCGAGCACCGCCAGTGCATCGTCCCGCCACGCACCGATGGTGCCGTCCCGGAACGCGCCGCCCGAGGCACCGTGGCCGGAATAGTCGAAGCGCACGTAGGCCCGGCCGATGCGGCGGCAGTGGGCCTCCAGCGCCGTGGCCTTGGTCCCGGTCATGTCTGACATGAAGCCGCCGCAGAACATCACGCCCGGCGCACTGCCCGCCATCGCCCGGTAGGCGATCGTCTCGCGGTCGTCGCGCTCAAGCAGCGTTGGCGGTGGGGGTTCTTGCATGGGTCTCTCGCTCGATCCCGCCGTTGGCCCGCGATCGGCAAGGCTGCGCTCGGCCAGATGGCCTTCCCTAGTGAAATTCGACGTAGCGATAATCGAGCGGCTGGCCGTGGATGCCGCGCTTCGGTGGGGCGATCCAGCTGGCCATCGCGCCGGGCTCGCTCACCGGGTGCATCAGGGATTCGACGAAGGCGCGGTCGGCTGCGCTCGGCAGCCACTCGTCCCGCTTCGCGGCCCACGTCGCCTGGTCGACGAGCGCGCCGTCGGGCGCCGCATGGATGCCGGCGAAGGCCCCGATGTTGCGGTGGAAGGCGCGGTGCGGCAGGCGTAGCTCGAAGTCGATGTCGAACGAGCGGATCACCTTGTTGAAGCGGTTGAGGCCGCGCTGGCTATCCTCGACGTAGGAATCGCGGAGGGTCTCGTTCATCGCCTTGAGCGCCGTCACCTCCCTGGACCCCACCTTGCCGCCCTCCATGGCGGGCACGGTGACGGTGCGGTCTGCGAGCACGTGGTCGTCGTCGATCTTGGTCTCCTGGTAACGGCCCTTCAGACCCATCGAATAGTAGTTGGCCGCGTTGGTGGACTCCTCCGCGCCGAACAGATCGAGACAGATCGAGTAGTGGAGGTTGACCCACTTCTGCAGCAGGGCAAGCGGCACGGCGCCATGGGGGCCGACATCGTCGGTGTCGTGCTCGCGCATCTTCTCGCAGGTCCGCTGCACGATGCGCATGACGCCGGATTCGCCCACGAACATGTGGTGCGCCTCCTCGGTCAGCATGAAGCGGCAGGTGCGGGACAGCGGATCGAAGCCGGATTCCGCAAGCGCGCAGAGCTGGAACTTGCCGTCGCGGTCCTGGAAGAAGGTGTACATGAAGAACGAGAGCCAGTCGTCGGTGGGCTCGTTGAAGGCTTCCAGGGTGCGTGGCTTGTCGGCATCGCCCGCGTGGCGGGCCAGCAACTCCTCGGCCTCCTCGCGCCCGTCGCGGCCGAAGAAGGCGTGCAGCAGATAGACCATCGCCCAGAGGTGCCGGCCTTCCTCGACATTGACCTGGTAGAGATTGCGCAGGTCGTAGAGCGAGGGCGCGCTTAGCCCCAGGCGGCACTGCTGCTCCACCGATGCGGGCTCCGTATCGCCCTGGATGACGATGAGTCGGCGCAGCTCCGCGCGGTACTCGCCGGGTAGCTCCTGCCACGCGGGCTCGCCCTTGTGGATGCCGAAGTTGATGCGCCTGTCGGGCTCGGGCTCCGCCAGGAAGATGCCCCAGCGGTAGTCGGGCATCTTGACGTAGTCGAAGTGCGCCCAGCCTTGCGCGTCGACGCCGATGGCGGTGCGCAGGTAGACATCGTGCTGCAGCGCGCCGACCGGGCCGAGCTCGCGCCACCAGTCGAGGTAGGCAGGCTGCCAGCGCTCCAGCGCGCGCAGCAGGCGGCGGTCGTCGGCGAGGCTCACGTTGTTGGGGATGCGTTCGTTGTAGTCGACCTGCATCGGGCTCCTCTCCCCGCGCTAGACGCGGTTGCGGTCGAAGGTCGGCTGCACGCCCGACCCGTAGAGCTTGAGCGCCCCCTCGGGGCCGACGGTGTTCGGGCGCTGGAAGATCCAGTTCTGCCAGGCCGAGAGCCTGCCGAAGATCTTGGTCTCGAGCGTCTCCGGCCCGGCGAAGCGGAGCGATGCCTCCATGCCGCTGAGCGCATCGGGCGAGAATGCCGCGCGCGCCTCGATGGCGATACGCACCTCGTCCTCCCAGTCGATGTCGTCGGGGATGAAGGTGACGAGCCCGAGCGCGTCCGCCGCCTCGGCGTCAAGGTCCGTGCCGGCGGCGTCGTGCGCCGCGGCTAGTGCCGCGTCATCGTCGAGGAAGCGGCTGGCGAGGCGTGAGAGCCCGTTCGCCATCGGCAGCGGGCCGGTGTTCATCGTCGTGAGCCGCACCGTCGCCGGCGCCTCGTTCGAGCCCTCGAAGGTGCCGTCGAGCATGAAGCTGCGATCGGCCGCGAGCGCGAGCTCCAGCAGCGTGCCGGTGAAGCAGGAGCCGGGCTCGATCAGTGCGACGAGGCTGCGGGCGCTCACGTCGAGGCGCTTCAGGGTGCGCTTCAAATAGAGGGTGATCTCGCGCACCAGCCAATCGTCCGTGTTGGCCGCGAGCGCAGCGTCGGCTGCCGCAACATTGGCCGCCGCTCCCGTCGTTTTGAGCACCCAGGTACCGAGCGCCGGCTCGTTGAAGCGCAGGTGCAGGATCGCGTCGTCAAGCTCGCGCGCGAGTGCCAGCGGCCAGAAGCCGGCGCCGGCGGCGTGGATCGCGTTCGCCTCGGCAGGCGGCAGCGCCTCCGGCGCGGCCACCGTAAGCGTCGCCGTTCCCTGCGCCCGGTCGAGCGCGACGCGGACGTGGCGGTAAGCGAGCGTGTCGGCGGTAAGCGTGCGCTCCAGTCGGGGCAATACGATGCCTTGTGCATCGGCCGGCCGGTCCGATGCATCCGTCAAGGCTGCGGCGCGGGCCGCCACGGCATCGTCGAGCCGTGAGCGCGGCACCAGCTCGTCCACCAGCTTCCAGTCAAGCGCGCGGCGCCCGCGCACGCCTTCGCCGGTGGTGCAGAAATAGTCGGCACGGTCGCGGCGCACGCACCGCTTGTCGACGACGCGGGTAAGCCCGCCGGTGCCCGGCAGCACTGCGAGCAGCGGCACCTCGGGCAGCGACACGGCTGTAGAGCCGTCATCGACCAGGAGGATGTGATCGGTCGCGAGCGCGAGCTCGTAGCCGCCGCCCGCAGCCGTGCCGGCGATCACAGTCATCCAGCGCTGGCCCGCGTTGGCCGAAGCGTCCTCGATGGCGTTGCGGGTCTCGTTGGTGAACTTGCAGAAGTTCACCTTGTCGATGTGCGAGGAGCGGGACAGCATCGGGATGTTCGCGCCGGCCGAGAAGACGCGCTCCTTCGCCGAGGTAAGCACCACCGCGCGCACCTGCGGATGCTCGAAGCGGAGCCGCTGAACGGCGTCCGCAAGCTCGATATCGACGCCGAGATCATAGGAGTTGAGCTTGAGCGCATAGTCGCCCGCGATGCCGCCATCCTCGTCCACGTCGAGCGCGAGCGTGGCGATAGCACCGTCGATGGAGAGCCGCCAGTGGCGGTATTGGTCCGGATGGGTCCGGAAGTCGATCATCGTACCCGCCGTCTATCGGGCAGCGGCCAACGCGTCCCGACATCGATTGTCCCTTGCGGACTATATGGCGGGCCGCTCTCCGCCATCCACGGGAATCTTCCGGGCAATTGCTAGTCTTTGGGCCGAAGATCAACGATGCGCTTGGCCTTGCCGGCCGAGCGTTCGATCGAGCCCGGCTCTCCGACCGTGACTTTGCTGCTGATGCCGATCAGCGACCGAATGCGGCCGGCGAGGTCGCGCCCGGCCGCCCGTCGCGTCTCGTCATCGGCGGCGCCGGGCTTGGCTTCGACGACCACCGTCAACTCATCGAGACGGCCTGGCCGCCGCACTTCCAGATAGTAGTGCGGCGAGAGACGCTCGTCTTCGAGCACGATCTCCTCGATGAACGGCGGGAACAGGTTGACGCCGCGGATGATCAGCATGTCGTCGTTGCGTCCCGTGACCCGCTGCATGCGCCGCATGGCGCGCGCGGTGCCCGGCAGCAGCCGGGTGAGGTCGCGGGTGCGGTAGCGAATGATCGGGCACGCTTCCTTGGTGAGGGACGTGATCACCATTTCTCCCGGCTCGCCGTCGGGCAGCACCGCGCCGGTCTCGGGATCGATGATCTCGGGATAGAAGTGGTCCTCCCAGATGTGGAGACCGTCCTTGCTCTCCACGCACTCGATGGAGACGCCGGGGCCGATCGCCTCGGAGCACCCGTAGATGTCGATCGCCTGCATGGCGAAACGGGTCTCGATCTCCTCGCGCATCGCTTCGGTCCAGGGCTCGGCGCCGTGAATGCCGATCTGCAGCGAGCAGCGCCGCGGGTCCAGCCCCAGGCGCTCGAACTCGTCGCCGATCGCCAGCATGTAGGACGGCGTGACGGCGATGACCCTTGGCTTGAAGTCGTAGATCATCCCCACCTGACGCTCGGTGAACCCGCCCGACGCCGGAATCACGGTGCAGCCGAGCTTCTCGGCGCCGGCGTGGAGGCCGAGCCCGCCGGTGAAGAGCCCATAGCCGTAGGCGATGTGCACCATGTCGCCGGGGCGGGCGCCGGCGGCGCGCAGGCAGCGGGCCACCAGGCCGGCCCAGGTGTCGAGGTCGTTCCTCGTGTAACCCACGACGGTGGGAATGCCGGTGGTACCGCTCGACGCATGGATGCGAATGATCTGTTCGCGCGGCACCGCGAACATGTCGAAGGGGTAGTTGAGCCGGAGGTCGTCCTTGACCGTGAACGGGAACCTGGCGAGGTCGTCGAGGGACGTGAGATCGGCCGGGCTCACGCCGGCCTCGTCGAAACACCTCTTGTAGTGAGGCACGTTGTCGTAGGCGCGCCGCAGGGTCGCTTGCAGCCGCGTGAGCTGCAATGCCGCGATCTCGTCGCGGCTCGCGGTCTCGATGGGGTCGAGCTCATCCGGGCGCGGGGGGCGAACGGGGTCGTTCATGACATCCCTCTTGCGGTGCCGCACCATAGCGCATCCGGCGCCTGCGGCATCGCCTGCGTTGACACGCCCCCGCCCTGAGCGGATAGTCCGGCGCCTGTCGAAGGGGCGCCGGTATCGGCCGCCCGCACCCGTCAGGCGCCTGCCCATGTCTCCATCGAATGTCTCTACCGACCGCGCTGGGCCGATCGAGGACCCGGCGGGCGTGATTGCCTTCCAGGGGGCGCCGGGCGCCTTCTCCGAGGCCGCCTGCATGGCCCGCTATCCGGCGATGACCACGCTCCCCTGCAAGACCTTCAGCGATACCTTCGCTGCCGTCGCCCAGGGTCGCGCCGGGCTCGCCATGATCCCGATCGAGAACTCGGCGGCCGGCCGCGTTGCCGACATTCACCAGCTCCTGCCGGAATCCGACCTCCACATCGTCGAGGAACACTTCGAGCGCGTGCGCCACAACCTCCTTGCCTGCCACGGCGCCGACCCGTCGAAGCTCGAGACCGTGCGTTCCCACGTGCACGCGCTCTCCCAGTGTCGCAAGCTCATCGCGCGGCGCGGTCTCGTGCCGATCGTGCACGCCGATACGGCAGGCGCTGCCGCCGAGGTGGCGGCGACGGGCGACCCGACCAGGGCCGCGATCGCCTCCCAGCTTGCCGCCGAGACCTATGGGCTGGCGATTGTCGAGGCGAACATTGAGGACGACGCCCACAACACGACGCGCTTCGTGGTGCTGTCGCGGCAGCCGCTCGATCCCGGCGCGGACGCCGGGCCGGTGATCACATCCTTCATGTTCCAGTGCCGCAACGTGCCGGCGGCGCTCTACAAGTGCCTCGGCGGCTTCGCCACCAACGGTGTCAACATGACCAAACTGGAGAGCTACATGGTTGACGGCAGCTTTTCGGCGACGGTCTTCTTCGCTGAGGTCGAGGGGCATCCGTCCGAAACCGCACTGGCGCGCGCCCTGAGCGAGCTTGACTACTTCTCGCGCGAGGTGCGGATCATGGGCGTCTACCCGGCCCATCCCTACCGCCGCGAGGCCGCCGCCATCAGGCGCTGATCGGGGCGCCCAGCAGAGGGATACTGGAGCCAAGCCGACATGCACGATCCCGCCCTGACGCCGCTGCGCTGGACCTTCTCCTGGCCCGTGATCCGCAACTCGCTGATCGTCGGCGCCATCGTCGGAACGGTCCTCAACATGATCAATCAGGGCGATCACATCACCGGCGACGGTGCAATCAACTGGTTCAAGCTCGGGCTGACCTATTGCGTGCCGTTCTGCGTCGCCACCTATGGCGCCTTCGCCGCAGCGCGGCTGTTCGCGAAGCAGATGCGCGCAAAGAGAGAGGGCAGCGGCGCCAGCTGATGCGGGCGCGCGCTTACTCCCAGCGCGGATCGCGGCCCGCGCGGTAGGCCTCCATGGCCTCGGCGAAGTCCGGCGCGGTCACAGCCTTGCCCTGCAGCACCAGGTACTTGTGGAAGAAGGCCTCCCACCCGAGGTCGAAGCAGTCGAGCAGCATCTGCTTGGAGGCCCGGCAGCCGGTCGAGTTGGTGCTGGCGTACTCGGTGAGCAAGGCTTCGAACTCTTCCAGGGCCGTGTCCTCGCCGACCAGGTGATCGACCATGCCGATGCGCTCGGCCTCGGTGCCGTCGATCATGTTGCCACGGATGATCAGCGACTTGGCGCGGCCCAGGCCGATATAGCGCGCGAGGCGGAAGGTGCCTAAGCCGGGAATCAGCCCCTCCTTGATCGCTGGAAGGCCGAGCTGGGCCGAGGGCGTGCAGACTCGGATGTCGCAGGCCAGCGCCAGTTGCAGGCCGCCGCCGACGGCGTAGCCGTGAATCAGGCACAGCACGAGCTTGTCCATCGTCTCGAACGCCCGGAGTGCCCGGTCCCACATGTCGAAATAGCTCGGCTCGATATTTCCGGCGGCGAGATCCTTGAGGTCGATGCCGGTAGAGAACGCCCGCCCCGAGCCGGTGATCGACACCATGCGGACATCCTCGTCAGCGGCGAGGCGGTTGGCCGCGTCGAGCAGCTCCCGGGTGCCGGTCATGGCGAAGGCGTTGAGCCGCTCGGGTCGCGTCAGCTCGACGCGGACGAGCCGGCCTTCGCGCGAGAGCGTCATGGTCTCGTAGTCTGCGGTCATTGTGGGGCCCCTGGACTCTATGCCTGCCAAACAGCCCGCAGTTTATCCGATCGGCAGCGTGACGCGTGGTGGTGGCCCGCCTGTTCGTTCCTCGTTGTGAGCGCTATCGTAGCCGCCGGCAGCCGTTATAAGGCGAGCGATGCGCGAGAACGCAGCGAGCCGGAGCTTGCACGAGCTCTATCGGGAGGATCCCGACAAGGCCGACCGCCTGCTGTTCGGCCGCGTCGCTCATCCCGACCGGCGCGGGTTTCTCAAGGGTGCCGGGCTTGCCGCCATGACGGCGCTGGTGGGCGGCACCATCCCCTTCCACCGCAATATGCCGGCGCACTTCATTCCCGTCGCGCTCGCGGACGAGCCCGTCATTCAGGGCAAGGACGGCCTGGTCGTGCTTAACGACCGGCCGCTGAGCGCGGAGACCCCAGCGCACCTCCTCGACGACGCCATCACGCCGACCGAGCGGCACTTCATCCGCAACAACGGCATTCCGCCCGCGAGCACGGATGCAGCCGCCTGGACGCTCACCGTCGACGGCCTGGTCGAGACCCCGCTGACGCTCGGCATCGACGATCTGAAGCGCCGCTTCGATGTCGTCACCGCGGCGTTGACGCTGGAATGTGCCGGCAACGGCCGCGCCTTTTTCGACCCGCCGGCCAACGGTGCGCAGTGGACCTACGGCGCCGTCGCCTGCTCGGAATGGACGGGGGTCCGCCTTGCCGACGTGCTCAAGGCGGCAGGATTGAAGAGCGACGTCGTCTACACCGCGCACGAGGGTGCCGACACGAACCCCTCCGGCGCGGCGAGCGGGCTCCCGATCTCGCGCGGCGTGCCCATCGCCAAGGCCATGGACCACGACTCTCTCATCGCCTTCGCCCAGAACGGGCAGCCGATCCACTCCATGAACGGAGCGCCGCTGCGCCTGGTCTTCCCTGGATGGCCGGGGTCGTGCTCTCAAAAATGGCTTACGCGCGTCTGGCTGCGCGACCGGGTCCACGACGGGGCCAAGATGACCGGCACCTCCTACCGCGTTCCGGGTCGTCCGCTGGCGCCGGGGGAACAGTTGGATAAATCCGAGTTCGTCATCATCGAGGCGATGCCGGTCAAGTCGCTGATCGCCAACCCCGCCACCGGGCACAGGGCTGCGGCGACGGCACTGGAGGTGCGCGGCCACGCCTGGGCCGGCGAGCGGACCGTCGATACGGTCCGGCTTTCCATCGACTTCGGCGCGACCTGGATGGATGCCACGCTCGATGAGCCGGTGAACGCGCACGCCTGGCAGAACTGGCGTGCTGCGGTCGAATTTCCGGGGCCCGGCTACTACGAGGTCTGGGCCAGGGCGACGGATTCAGAGGGCGTAAGCCAGCCCCATGCCGTCGCCTGGAACCCGAAAGGCTATCTCAACAACGCGATGCACCGCGTGGCCGTCACGGTCGCTTAGGGACGGTATCGCCGCCCGTTAAATTCTTCCGGTAGCGGGCAAATTTGTGTTGTCGCACCGGCGTCGCCTCCCCATGTCCGGATCGCCATGACCGCGACGCTTCGACAGCTCGCCGCGCTGCTGCTCGGCACGGCGATCCTCTTCACCGGCAACGGGCTGATCAACACGCTGCTGCCCGTGCGGGCCGAGATCGAGGCCTTCTCGACGCTCGAGATCGGCCTGCTCGGCACGGTCTACTTCGCGGGCTTCATCCTGGGCTGCCTCAATGTGCCCTTCGTAGTGCGCCGCGTCGGCCACATCAGGACCTTCGCGACGCTCTCCAGCATCATCGCCGCCACGGCACTCGCCCACGTCTTCCTGATCGATCCCATCGCCTGGGGCGTGCTGCGCTTGTTTGTCGGGTTCGCCTTCGCCGGTCTCTACGTGGTGATCGAGAGCTGGCTGAACGACCGCGCCACCACCGCTAACCGCGGCGCGATCATGTCGGCATACACCTTCATCAGCCTTTGCGTGCTGATGGCAGGGCAATTCCTGCTGACGACGTACGACCCCGCGGGTTTCGAGCTGTTCGCGCTCATCGCCATCCTGATTGCGATCGCGCTGGTTCCGGTGTCGCTGACCAGGGCGCCGGAGCCGCCCCGGCCTGCGACCATCGGTCTCGACATCGTGGGGCTCTGGCGCCTCTCGCCAGTGGGCTTCGTCGGCTGCTTGAGTGTCGGCCTCGTAAACGGCTCGTTCTGGACGCTCGGGCCGATCTTCGCGAGCCGCAGCGGCCTCGACATCGACAATCTGGTCTACTTCATCGCGGGCGCCACGCTCGCAGGCGCCGTCGCGCAATGGCCGCTCGGCCTGGTCTCTGACCGCATCGACCGGCGCTTCGTGATCGTCGGAGCAACGCTCTGCGCGGCGGCGAGCGGTGTCCTGCTCAGCACCTGGGTGGAGCCGTCGACCACCCTGCTGATCGGGCTCTCCGCCGCGTTTGGCGGCTTCGCCATGCCGCTCTATGCAGTCTCGGTGGCGCATGCGAACGACCACGCCGAAGACACACGCTTCGTGGCGACCGCTGGCGGGCTCCTGCTGGTCTACGGGCTCGGTGCGTCGCTCGGGCCGCTGATCGCGTCGGCCCTGATGGGGTACTACGGCAGTGGCGGCCTGTTCATGTTCACGACCTCCGTCCACGCGGCGCTGGCGCTCTTCACCATCGTCCGCCTCGTGCAACGCCCGCGACCGAAGCAGGACGATCGTTCTGGGTTCGTGGCGGTGCCGCGCACCTCGCCCACCCTCTACGAGCTGGACCCCCGCTCCGAGACTGAATCGGACGGCGACAAGTCGCCCTAATACGGGCATTCTTGCGCGCGATTCAGGCGGACGTCCCAGCGCGTCCCGGCCGCTCTCGCAGATCGTGAGGAGGCCTCTTGACCACGATCCTGGGTTCCGGGCCCGATCGCGGCCGCGTCACGGGCCGCCTCTGGGTGCTCTCAGCCGGGCTCTGCATGAGCCTCGGCGGGCCAATTATCCGGCTCGCCGACGAGAGCACGCCGTGGCAGTTCCTGTTCTACCGCTCCCTCGGGGCGGCGCTGGCGATCCTCATATATCTAATTGTCACGGGTCGTCCGGTGCTTCCGACGATCCGCCGCGCAGGAGCGACCGGCGCAGTGGCGGGCCTGGGCCTCGCGGTCGCCTTCACCGGCTACGTGTGGGGCGTGATGCACTCCACGGTGGCGAACGCGCTGCTCCTGATCAGCGCGTCGCCGCTGTTCGCGGCGTTCATCGGCTGGATGGTGCTGCGCGAGCGCGTCGCGCGCTCGATGTGGTTTGCCATCGCCGGTGTGATCGCCGGTGTCGCCATCATGATCGGGGAGGGTCTGGCCGAGGCCGACATCCTCGGCGATCTGGCGTCGCTCGCCTCTGCGGTCGGCTTCGCCGGCTTCTCGGTCGCCATCCGGCGCGGCCGGCACACCGACATGAGCCCGTCGATCCTGATCGCCGCCGCCATCACCATCGTGTTCAGCGGGATCATGGCGGCGGCCAGCGGCACCGGCCTCGCGCCGCCGCTCGTGGATGTGGGCCTCGCCACCATGTACGGCGTGCTGGTCATCGGCGCCGGCATCTTCATGCTGACCATCGGCGCGCGAAACGTCCCTGCCGCCGAGCTGCTCGTGCTCTCGCTGACCGAGGTGGTGTTCGCGTCGCTCTGGGTGGCGCTCGCGTTCGGCGAGGTGCCGAGCATCCTCACCCTCGTCGGCGGGCTGATCATCCTCGGCAGCATTGGCGGCCAGGCCTTCGCCGGGATGCGCAGGTAGCTTTGCCCGCTCACTCCACCTTGGAGGGGCCCTGACGCACCAGCTTGGTGCCGAAGCCGCGGCCCCTGACGATGGCGTCCTCTCCGAACTTTTCGCGCACCGCATCCAGAGCCTTGTCGATCTTCTCCTCCCCAGGTGCGGCACCGCTGAAGAGGTCGCCTTGGACGACTTCGGCCGCCGGGGCGAGGTCATGAGCGGCGATGCCGATCAGGCGGAACGCACGGCCATCGGCCTCGCGCGCGAGCAGCGGCTCGGCCGCGCGGAACATCTCGTCCGCCGATTGGGTGGCGGCGCCGAGGCGGCGGGCGCGGGTGAGGATGCGGAAGTCGGCGGTCTTGAGCTTGAGCGTGACGCCGCCGCCAGCGAGGTCGGCCTTCTTCAGGCGTCGCGCCACCGTCTCGGTCAGCCGCCAGAGGATCGGGCGCAGCGTCGCCGGATCGGACAGGTCTTCGTCGAGGGTGATCTCCGAGGAAATGCTCTTGGTCTCGCGCTCGGGATTGACCGGGCGGTCGTCCTCGCCACGCGCGCACATGTGGAGCCGCTTGCCGATCTTGCCGTAGCGCGCGGTGAGCGTCGCCTCGTCGAGCCGGGCGAGCGCGCCGATCAGCGTAATGCCGTCTTGCGCGAGGCGCCGCTGCATGGCCGCGCCCACACCCCACAGCAGCCCCACCGGCTTGTCGGCGAGGAAGGCGCGGGCCTCGGCCCGTCCGATCACGGCGAAGCCGCGCGGCTTGTCGAGATCGGAGGCGATCTTGGCCAGGAACTTGTTGTAGCTGAGGCCGATGGAGACGGTGATGGAAAGCGCCTCCTCCACCCGACGCGCGAGGTCTGCGAGGGTTTCGGCGGCGCTCGCGCGGTGCAGGGCCTCGGTGCCGGAGAGGTCCATGAACGCCTCGTCGATGGAGAGCGGCTCCACCAGCGGCGTGCATTCCAGCATCATCGCCCGAACCTCGCGGCCGACGCCCGCGTACTTCTTCATGTCGGGCTTGATGACTTCGGCCTCCGGGCAGGCCTTGAGCGCCTTGAACATGGGCATCGCGGAGCGCACGCCGTAGGTGCGGGCGATGTAGCAGCAGGCGGCAACCACGCCCCGGTGGCGGCCGCCCACGATCACCGGGCGGTCGCGAAGCTCCGGATGGTCGCGCTTCTCGATCGCGGCGTAGAACGCGTCGCAGTCGAGGTGGGCGATAGTGAGGTCGAGAAGCTCGGCGTGGCTCAGCAAGCGCGCCGACCCGCAGGCCGGGCAAGGGCCAGCAGAGCCGAGCGGCCAGTGGCCGCAATCGCGGCACAGTGTCTCCACGGGGCGATCATAGGACTCGATCCGTGCCGTGCGAAGGCATAGGGGACGCGCGCCCGGCGTGCGTCGTCCGGCTGATCGTTATTCGAAGCCGCAGGCCGCGGCCGTCGTCCCGATCGAGGCCCACTGGCCGGTGCGCTCGCCGAAGCAGCCGTCGCGCCACGCGCCCTCGAAGATGGTGCCGTCGGCTTGCGTGTATGTGCCTTGGCCGTGCGGCCTGCCCTCGCGCCATCCACCC
Source organism: Alphaproteobacteria bacterium (assembly GCA_965220745.1). Taxonomy (GTDB): domain Bacteria; phylum Pseudomonadota; class Alphaproteobacteria; order UBA828; family UBA828; genus WTGU01. The sequence continues at coordinate 445,971 of CBDCQT010000011.1, forward strand.
ACGTAGCGCGCGCCGTTGGCCTGGGTAAGTGTCCCATGCCCGTGCTGCTTGCCGTCCCGAAGCTCGCCCTCGTAGCGGAAGCCGTTGGCCCAGTTCAGGACCCCACGTCCGTGCATCTTGCCGTCCCGCATGGCACCGTCGTACACGCCCTCGCCACCGCGAAAGACCAGGCGCCCGCTGCCCGCTGCCTTGCCGTTCATGCAGGGGCCCGACCAGGTGAGCGGCTCGTAGTTCGTGTTGCCGTAGTTCCACACCTCGCAAGGCTGGTTCTCCGCGATCGACCAGCTCGGGCCCGAGGGCTGGGAAGAGGCTGGTGTATCGGGGGCCGGCGTGGACGGCGTGCTTGGCGTCGAGCGCGGCCGTTCCGCCACCAGTCTCAGGAGCGGTCCGTAGATGTACGCCTCATCGCCGCTGCGCGGGTATTCCACCCGCAGCCAGTCTCGACCCCGAACCTCACCGGTCACGTGCAGCTCGTCGCCGGCCATCACAGTCCCCACGATGTCGTAGTCGGGGCTGGGGCCGGTCCTGATATTGGCCGCCTCTCTCGCCGACATCAGGCGATCCACCGGCTTTACCCTGTGGCGTCCCCCCAGTGTAGTTTCCAGGACGGGCTCTTCGTCCTGTTCGCTTGCGGCGTCATCGACCCGGAGAGGGTCCTCGGCCCCGCACTTGGACCGCTCGAACGAGAAGTGCCCGACGCATGCCCGCGCCTGGTCACGGAACCTGGGCAGACAGTCGGCAAACTCCTGGTTTTCGGCCTCGGTCGCGAACCGGGTGTTCTCCCAGCAGAGCGCGATCTTGCGGTCGATGGTGCCAAGGCACTGCGCGCGCTGCGCGGGGAGATCTGTGTATGTGTCGCCTTCGATGTCGCCGTGCAGGGGCTTGACGATGCGCCCGTCGGTCGTCTCGCAATCGAAGGAGAAGCTCCGGATTTCCGCTTCTGCGGCCTCGGCGCCAGACCAGAGCATCAGCGCAGCGAGCCCAGCTGCGACCGCTGCCAAGACCCTCATGCCGTTGCGGTGCCGCATGTCCTGCACCACCCCTTCAGCCCGCTCCAATCGCGCCATGCCTAAGATGCACGTCTCTGTGCGCCGAGTATAGTACAGGAGGCGGCCGCTATGAATTTCGGTGGGGCGGCCGCCTGACCCCATGGCGAAGAGAGTCGCCGATGGATGCCGACGAAATCATCGCCCGCTACGAACTGACACCGCACCCTGAGGGCGGCCACTACCGCGAGATCTTTCGCGCGCACGCCGAAGACGGCGGCCGCGGCGCCGTGACCTCCATCTATTACCTATTGCGGGCCGGCGAGGTCTCGGCCTGGCACCGGGTCGATGCGGTGGAGATCTGGCACTACCACGCCGGCGATGCGCTCAGGCTCGAGCTTTCGCTGGATGGCGTCGAGATCACTAGCCATCGGCTCGGCGTGGACGAGGGTGCGTGGCCTCAAGTCGTGGTTCCCGTCGGCGTCTGGCAAAGCGCGCGTCCGGAAGGCGCCTGGACACTGGTCGGGTGCACGGTAGCACCGGCGTTCGAGTTCGCCGGCTTCGAGCTGGCCCCACCCGGCTGGCAGCCGGGGCGCGCGTAGTGCTTGCGTGGGGATGCCCCGCTAACCCCTCTCTGCGGCGAAGTTTGCCAGGCGCTCCACGACAAAGCGGAGCGATTCCTCCGTCGTCCTGCGGCTGATGATGCCGAGGCGGACGGCCTCGGGCCCGTCGGGTCTCAGCGCCTCGGCCCAGGCCAGCACGCCTTCGTTCCGCAGATGCTGGACTGCGTCGGTAGCGGTGAAGGCGCCGGCCCGCATCGCCGGGTGAACGGTGCAGACGACCGGCAACGGCGTCCGGTTGACGATCTCCCAGCCCGCCTCGCGCAGCATGCCGCGCAGCGTATCGCCCAGCGCCGCTTCCCCCTCGATCCGCTGCGCCAGCGCCGCCGGCTGAAGAACGGACGTGAGCACCCGGAGCCCGCTGTTGGCGCGCGAGCCCTGGAGCGACATGGAGGAGAACTCATGCCGCTCCGCCGGCCGGTCATAGATGTTGAACGCGCGCTCTACCGCCTCACGGTGGCGGCAAAGGAACATGCCGCACCCGCCGGCACCGAGCGGCACAAGCGTCTTGTGCGGGTCGAAGATGAGCGAATCCGCGGCATCGAGCCCGGCGAGGCAGTCCTCGCGCAGTCGCGGCGAGAACGCCGCGATGGCGCCCCACGGCGCGTCGAGGTGGAACCATGCCCCGTGCTCGCGGCACACCGCGCCGATCTCGGCGAGCGGATCGACGATCCCGGACGGCGTCGCGCCGACCGAGCCGACGGCCATGAATGGCAGGAACGCCCCCGATGCGGCGTCCGCCGCCATCGCGTCTGCGAGCGCGCCCACGTCCATGCGGAGGTCGCCGTCCACGGGCACCGTGCGAATCGAGGCGGTGCCGATCAGGTTGCGGGCGTTCTTCTCGATGGAGAAGTGGGTCTGAGGCGAGACGTAGAGCGCCGGCCGCACCTTGAGCGGCAGCGCGCCGTGGCGCCAGTACTCGTAAGGCTCCTCGCGCCCGGCCGCGTCGGAGCAGAGCGCCTGGTCGTAGGCGGTGCAGCGCGGGTTGCGATGGGAAAGCCGGTCGGTGAGCGCGACGATCATGGCGGTCTGGTTCGCTTCGGTGCCGCACGCGGTGAAGTGACCGGCCCCGCTCTCGGGATCGATGCCGAAGGTCTCCATGATCAGATCGACGGCGTATTGCTCGATGGCGGCGGAGGCCGGATGCTGGCCCCTGACCACGATGTTCGCGCCGCGCCGATTGGTCTCGTCCATGGCGGCGATCGAGGCCGCATCGGCATCGATGCAGAAGTAGCCCATGTTCAGCGGGCTGCTGACATCGGTGTCGTAGAGATCGGCCAAGCGGCGGAAGACCTGCATGAGCCGGTCTACCGGTATATCACCGGCGCCGGGGTCGAGGTTCTCGCGCACGAGCGCATAGACCGCCTCGAAGGCCGGGGCATCACGGGTCGCGGGCGCTTGCATCATGGCTGAGGCTCCGTAAGGGCAGGCCGCAGGCGCACGCGGAACGGCCCTCTTCTTGTAGCAATCAAGAGTAGTGCCGAAGATTCGCGTTTGACACTTCAAGCATATATTCAATATACTCGCGTAGACTATCGTGTCACCTATGGTAAAGAATTTGAAATGAGCGATCAGACAGAAAATCCCGGCTCGGACCATGACCTGTTACGCATGACTGCAGACGTGGTTACGGCATATGTCGGAAATAATACCGTGGCGCCGTCCGAGCTTGCGGAGGTCATTCGCACGGTCCATGCCTCGCTGCGAGAGGCACAGGCCGGCGCGACAGCCGTTGCGGTACCGCCGAAGCCTGCCGTCCCAATCAAGAAATCGATCACGCCCGACTATCTGATCTGCCTCGAAGACGGCCGCGAGCTGAAGATGCTGAAGCGGCATCTGCGCACGACCTATAACATGACCCCCGACGAGTACCGGGCGAAGTGGGGCCTCGATGCCGACTATCCGATGGTCGCGCCCAACTACGCGCGGCGGCGCTCGGAGTTTGCCAAGCAGATCGGCCTCGGCCAGAAGCGACGGAAGGCCGAGACTTCCGAGAGCGACATGGCCTCGGTCGAAGGCGGCGCGTCATCCACGGCAGGCGGCGGCATCTATTAGGGGCCCGTCGAGCCTCGCTCTAGTCTTCTTTGTCTTCCCGCCGGCCGGTCGTGGTCACGAGGAAGAGTCCGACGAACATCAGGACCACCGCGCCCCAGATATAGGCAGACGGTGCATCGCCGAAGAACCACATACCGAAGCCCATACCCGACAGCGTGGCCACGTAGTTGACGGTCGAAAAGATCACCGGGCCGGCGCGGCGAATTACCTCGAAGACCAGATAGAACGACACACAGTTGTTGGCCATCGCGGCAATCGTGGCCCAGTGGCCGATGCCGAATGAACCGCCGAAGACCCACCACTCGCCGGTCGCAGCCATCACGATGAGCACGTAGCCGGCCGACGCCAGCATCAGGCCTGCGCCGAGCGCAAGCGAGGTCGTCTGCTGCGGGCGCCAGCGGGCGATCAGCACCGCATTGACCGCATAGGAGAGCGACGGCAACAGGCCGAGCGCCACCCAGCCGGCCATGCTGGGCGCCGGCAGGCTCGCCTGCGGCACCAGTACCAGAAGGATGCCGGCCAGCCCCAACAGGATTCCGCCGAAACGGAGCGAGTGGAAGCGCTCCTGCCTCAGGGTCAACGCCAGCGCGTAAATCATCACCGGCACCAGCGCGAGGCCCAGAGTGAGCAGGCTCGCCGGCACCTTGTGAGCGAGGTAGGCAAGCAGCATGTAGGGAAACGAGAGATTCAACGCCCCGGTGGAAAGGAAGATTCGTATGTGGGGGAAGTCGATAGGCGGCAAACGGCGCAACGCCGCGGCCAGGAGCAGAAGCGCGCCGCCGCCGCCCAGCGACTGCCAGAAGACATAGGGCAGGAAGGGTACGCCGCCGTCCGCCGCGAAGCGGTTGAGCGATATCGCCAGCGCGAAGGAGACGCCGAGGGCAAACAGCATCCCGATCAGGAGCGGGCTCGGTCGGGTGGCGGGCATGGACGGAGCCTCCCACGGGTCGCGGCATCGCCGCCGGGTGCGGGCAGGCTTGGTACGCCTATGCCCGAATGCTAGAAAAACGCGTCGTCCAGGAGGGAATCATGGTCCAAACCGCAGCGGCCGCCAAGGCCGCACCGTCCCGCACGAAACCGGTATTCCAGTGGGACGATCCGTTCCTGCTCGACGACCAGCTCGGTGAGGACGAGCGGCTGGTGCGCGACACCACCCGCGCCTACGCCCAAGAAAAGCTGATGCCGCGCATCCTCGAGGCGAACCGGCACGAGCGCTTCGACCGCGAGATTCTGAACGAGATGGGCGCCCTCGGCCTCTTGGGCTCGACCATCCAGGGCTACGGCTGCGCCGGAGTGAGCTACGTCTGTTACGGCCTCGCCGCGCGTGAGGTGGAGGCGGTCGATTCCGGCTATCGCTCCGCGATGAGCGTGCAATCTAGCCTGGTGATGTATCCCATCGACGCCTACGGCACCGAGGCGCAGAAGCAGCAGTGGCTGCCACGCCTCGCAACGGGCGAGGCCGTCGGCTGCTTCGGGCTCACCGAGCCGGACTCCGGCTCCGACCCCGGTAGCATGACGACGCGCGCACGCGCGGTCGACGGGGGATTTCTGCTTTCCGGCGCGAAGAACTGGATCTCCAACTCGCCCATCGCCGATGTCTTCCTGGTCTGGGCCAAGAATGACGAAGGCACGATCCGAGGCTACCTGCTCGAGAGGGATATGAAGGGGCTGGCGGCGCCCAAGATCGAGGGCAAGTTCTCGCTGCGCGCCTCGGTCACCGGCATGATCCAGATGGACGAGGTGTTCGTACCGGCGGAGAATGAGCTTCCCGGCGCGAGCGGGCTTGCGGGACCCTTCCGCTGCCTCAACCGGGCCCGCTACGGCATCGGCTGGGGCGCGCTCGGCGCCGCCGAGTTCTGCTGGCGCGCCGCCCGCGACTACACGATGGACCGGCAACAGTTCGGCCGGCCGCTCGCGGCCAACCAGCTGATCCAGAAGAAGCTCGCCGACATGCAGAGCGAGATCGCCATCGGCCTGCAGGCGTGCCTGCGCGTCGGCCGGCTCTTCGACGAGGGCAGGGCGACGCCGGAGATGATCTCGCTGATCAAGCGCAACTCCTGCGGCAAGGCGCTGGAGATGGCGCGCACCGCCCGCGACATGCACGGCGGCAACGGCATCAGCGACGAGTTTCACGTGATCCGCCACGTCATGAACCTCGAGGCGGTCAACACCTACGAGGGCACCCACGACATCCATGCCCTGATCCTCGGCCGGTCGCAGACCGGCATTCAGGCCTTCGCCTGACGGCCATGGCGCGGCGCGGCGGGAAGGGGCGGAAAACAAAGCTTCTGCTCGGCGCCATCGCCGACGACCTCACCGGCGCGACCGATCTCTGCAACACGCTGGTGGCTGGGGGCATGCGCACGGTCCAGGTGATCGGAGTCCCCCGCGCGGAGACTGCCTTGCCCGATGCCGACGCCGTCGTGGTCGCGCTCAAGTCGCGCACGGTGCCGCCCGCAAAGGCGGTGCGCGAGTCCCGCGCGGCGCTCGCCTGGCTCAGGAAGGGCGGCGCTCGTCAGATCTTCTTCAAGTACTGCTCGACCTTCGATTCCACGCCGCGCGGCAACATCGGGCCGGTGGCGGACGCGCTGCTGGACGATCTGGGGGCCGACCTCACCATCGCCTGCCCGGCCTTCCCGACCAACGGGCGTACCGTCTACAGGGGGCACCTCTTTGTCGGCGACGTGCTGCTTGAGAACTCGGGCATGCGCAACCATCCGCTGACCCCGATGCGGGACTCCAATCTCGTGGCGGTGCTCGGCGCCCAGACGCCGCGCCCCGTGGGACTGGTCGAGTATGAGACCGTGCGCGAGGGCAGCGGCGCGATCCGCCGCGCGCTTGACGGGCTGCGGGAGGCAGGCACGCGGCATGCCATCGTCGATGCCATTGCCGACGGCGACCTCATGGCGGTCGGCGAGGCCTGCGCCGATATGCCGCTCGTCACCGGCGGCTCCGGCGTCGCCATGGGGCTGCCGGCGAACTTCCGTGAGAGCGGCTTGCTGGGAGAGGCGGAGGAGGCGGCCACGCTGCCGGCTGCCTCTGGCCACGCGGCAGTGATCGCTGGCAGCTGCTCGCCAGCGACGCTCGGACAGATCGAGCACATGGCGGCCATGTGCCCGGCGTTCTTTGTCGATGCCGAGGCGCTCGCCGCGCGCCGCCGGGTGGCGGCCGAGGCGCTGGCCTGGGCGCGGCCCAGGCTCGCCGACGGGCCGGTGCTGATCTACGCCAGCGCCGCGCCGGCGCGGGTCAGGCGGATTCAGAAGAAGCTCGGCGCAGAGAAGGCCGGTGCGATGATCGAACGTTGCCTCGCGCGTATCGCCACCGGCCTCGTCGATGCCGGCGTCGGCCGGCTGGTGGTGGCCGGCGGCGAGACCGCAGGCGCCGTGGTCGGCGCGCTCGGAGTTCGGGCTCTCCGCATCGGGGCCGAGATCGACCCCGGCGTGCCGTGGACCACGAGCGTCGGCGAGCCCTGGCTCCATCTCGCGCTGAAATCCGGCAACTTCGGCGCGCCCGACTTCTTCACCCGCGCATTCGAGGTCTTGCCGTGAGCGAGGCTGCGCTGCGCGAGCAGATCGCCCTTCACGGCGAATCCCTGTTCGCACGCGGCTACGGCTGCGGCGCGTCGGGCAACATCAGCGTGCTGCTCGACGACGGCATGCTGGTCACGCCGACCAACTCCTGCCTCGGCCGGCTCGACCCCGCGCGGATCGCGAAGCTCGAGCCGGATGGCACCCTGCTCTCCGGCGATCCGCCGTCGAAGGAGGCGTTCCTGCATCAGTCGATGTACCGGGCGAGGCCGGACGCGCGTGCCATCGTGCACCTGCACAGCACGTGTTCGGTGGCGGTTTCCTGCCTCGCCGACGTCGACCCCGCCGACGTGCTACCGCCGATCACCGCCTACTACGTGATGCGCGTGGGCCGGCTGCCGCTCATCCCCTATTTCCGGCCGGGCGATCGCGCGCTCGCCGACGCCGTGCACGACACGGCGCGCACGCACCACGCGGTGCTGCTGGCCAATCACGGGCCGGTGGTGGCGGGGAAGGCGCTGGATGCGGCGGTCTACGCCGCCGAAGAGCTTGAGGAGACGGCGAAGCTGCACCTGCTGCTGCGCGGCGCGCCGGTCAGGCTTCTCACCGGCGAGCAGGTCGCCGAGTTGAGAGAGGTCTTCCCGACCTAAGCCGGGAGTCAGTGGGATGAGCGCGCGGCCTACGCGGCTTCCTCCTCCTCTTCCTCCTCGTCGTCGCCCGGAACGGGGCCCGAATCCTTGCCCTTCTCGTCCTCGTCCCGATCGACCAGCTCGATGATCGCCATGGGTGCCGCGTCGCCGTAGCGGTGACCGGCCTTCAACACGCGGGTGTAGCCGCCCGGGCGCTCGGCGTAGCGAGGGCCCAGCGTGTCGAATAACTTGCGCACGACCGCATCGTCGACGAGATAGCTCAGCGCCTGCCGGCGGGCGTGGAGGTCGCCGCGCTTGCCGAGCGTGATCATGCGCTCGACGACGCCGCGCAGCTCCTTCGCCTTCGGCAGCGTGGTCTCGATCTGCTCGTGCTTGAGCAGCGACGTCGCCATGTTGCGGAACATCGCGCGGCGGTGGCTGGATGTCCGGTTCAGCTTGCGGCGGCCATGTCGATGGCGCATGGCGTATCCCCCTGTAGCGTGGCCTGTTCCGGTCCGGTCCCTAGTAGGGCTCGTCCAGCCTCTTGGCCAGCTCCTCGATGTTCTCGGGCGGCCAGTCGGTGAGCTCCATGCCGAGATAGAGACCCATGGCGGCCAGCACGTCCTTGATCTCGTTGAGCGACTTCCGGCCGAAATTGGGCGTCCGCAGCATTTCGGCTTCGGAATACTGCACCAGGTCGCCGATGTAGATGATGTTGTCGTTCTTGAGGCAGTTGGCGGAGCGGACGGAAAGCTCCAGCTCGTCCACCTTGCGCAGCAGGTTCGGGTTGAACTCAGGCTCGACCGCTTCCTCGGCGCGCGGCAGCTCGCGCGGCTCCTCGAAGTTGATGAAGAGCTGGAGCTGATCCTGGAGGATGCGCGCGGCGAGCGCGATCGCGTCCTCCGGCGAGACGGTGCCGTTGGTCTCGACCCGCATGGTCAGCTTGTCGTAGTCGGTCACCTGGCCGACACGGGTGTTGTCCACCTTGTAGGCGACCTTGCGCACCGGGCTGTAGAGCGCATCGACCGGGATCAGGCCGATGGGCGCATCCTCGGGCCGGTTCTGGGCGGCAGGCACGTAGCCCTTGCCGGTCTCGACCGTGAACTCCATGTCGATCTTGGTGTTCTCGTCGAGGGTGCAGATCACCACGTCGGGATCGACGATCTGGATGCCGTGACCGGCCTGGATCTGCGCCGCCGTGACCTCGCCGGGCCCGGAGGCGCTGAGCGCCATCCGCCGGGGGCCTTCGCCGTGCATGCGAAGCGCCAGCAGCTTCACGTTGAGCACGAGATCGGTGATGTCCTCGCGCACGCCCTGAAGCGAGGAGAACTCGTGCAGCACGCCGTTGATCTGCATCGACGTGACCGCGGCACCCTGCAGCGACGACAGCAGGATGCGCCTGAGCGCGTTGCCGAGCGTCATGCCGTAGCCGCGCTCGAGCGGCTCGGCCACGATGCGCGCGAAGCGGGAGCCGTCTCCCTCGGGCGTCACTTCGAGCTTGTGCGGCTTGATGAGTTCCTGCCAGTTCTTCTTCATGACACAGACTGTCCCGTGTGATGGGTTGTACGCCCGTTGAATGAGCGAGGTGGCGCGCCGCGGCGCGCCGGCTAAGGTGCCGTCAGACGCGCCGCCGTTTCGGCGGCCGGCAGCCATTGTGCGGGATCGGGGTCACGTCCCGGATCGCGGTGATCACGAAGCCCGCGCTTTGTAGCGCGCGTAGCGCGGATTCGCGCCCTGAGCCCGGCCCCTTGATCTCGACCTCGAGGGACTTGACGCCGTGCTCCGCAGCCTTGCGGCCGGCTTCCTCGGCCGCCATCTGGGCAGCGTAGGGGGTCGACTTCCGCGAGCCGCGAAAGCCCATGCTGCCGGCCGACGACCAGGCGATCGCATTGCCCTGGACGTCGGTGATGGTAATCATCGTGCTGTTGAAGGTGGCGCTGACATGGGCGATGCCGGAGGAAATGTTCTTCCGCTCGCGGCGCCGTGTGCGTGTCGGCTTCGCCATCCTCGCTGCCCTCTACTTCTTCTTGCCCGCGATCGGGCGTGCCGGCCCTTTGCGCGTGCGTGCGTTGGTGTGGGTGCGCTGGCCGCGTACGGGCAAGCCGCGCCTGTGCCGGAGCCCCCGATAGGTGCCGAGGTCCATGAGGCGCTTGATGTTCATCGCGACCTCGCGGCGGAGGTCGCCCTCGACCACGTAGCTCTGGTCGATCACCTCGCGGATGCGGATGACCTCCGCATCGCTCAGCTGGCTCACCCGCTTCTCCGCCGGCAGGCCCACCGTCTCGCGAATTTGCCGGGCCTTGGTGCGCCCGATCCCGTGAATGTAAGTCAACGAAATCTCGACCCGCTTGTTGGTCGGGATGTTGACGCCGGCGATACGCGCCACGCTGGAGCCTCCTCATAGGGAAAGGGCGCGCGGCGATGCCTGCTGCGCGCGCCCTAGACGGCGCTTCGATTACACTGCGCGTGCGCTCGAGTCAAATGCCGCGTGCCGGCTCGCCGTCCCGATGCGTTTCCACTAGCATGCGCGCGCCGGCGAGGGGAGGCTCTGTCCATGGCGCACTATCGAATTGCGGTGATTCCGGGCGATGGCATCGGCAACGAGGTCATGCCCGAGGCCATGCGGGTGCTGGAGGCCGCCGGCCGGCGCTTCGATATCAGCTTCGACTGGCAGCACTTCGGCTGGAACTGCGAAACCTACGGCAAGACCGGCCGGATGATGCCGGAAGACGGCATCGAGGTGCTGCGCCCGTTCGACGCCATCCTGCTGGGCGCGGTGGGCTTCCCCGGCGTGCCGGACCACGTCTCGCTCTGGGGTCTCCTGATCCCGCTGCGCCGGGCCTTCCGACAATACGTCAATCTGCGCCCGATCAAGCTGCTCAAAGGCGTGACCTCACCGCTCGCAGGCCGCACCCCGGCCGACATCGACTTCGTCATCGTCCGCGAGAACAACGAGGGCGAGTATTCGGAGATGGGCGGGCGCATCTACGCCGGCACCGAGCAGGAGGCGGTGGTGCAGGAGAGCGTCTTCACCCGCCAGGGCGTCGACCGGGTGATGCGCTACGCCTTCGAACTGGCCCGCACCCGGCAGGGTCGCGTGGCCTCGGCCACCAAGTCCAACGGCATTATCCACACCATGCCCTATTGGGACGAGCGCTTCGCGGCACATGCCGCAGAGTTCCCGGACGTGGAGACCGACAGCTTTCATATCGACATCCTGAGTGCCCACTTCGTGCAGCATCCGGACTGGTTCGACGTGGTGGTGGGCAGCAACCTGTTTGGCGACATCCTTTCGGACCTGGGCGCCGCCGTGGCGGGCGGCATGGGGCTCGCGCCCGCCGCCAACCTCAACCCCGATCGCGACCATCCCTCCATGTTCGAGCCGGTGCACGGGTCTGCGCCGGATATCGCCGGGCGCGCCATCGCCAACCCGGTCGCAATGATCTGGACCGGCGCGATGATGGTGGACCATCTCGGCCACGGTGACGCCGCGCGCGCCATCGAGGGCGCGATCGAGACCGTGCTCGGCGGAGGCGCCCCGCTCACCCCCGACCTCGGCGGCAGCGCGTCGACCTCGGACGTGGGCGAGGCTGTGGCGGCGGCGCTCTGAGCCCGGCGACCGGGGGACGTTGAATGGGCCTCCGCTTGACAGCGTTGCGGCGGGTGCTAGGGTCGGCGGCCTTAGAGAGGGGCAGAGAGCGGCACGATTGGCGGGCCGCGCGACCCCCAGCGAAGCCCCAACACACGGCGAGGCCGTGGCGAAAAAGCTCTACGTCAAGACCTTCGGCTGCCAGATGAACGTCTACGACTCCGCCCGCATGGCGGATGTCCTGGCGCCGCTCGGCTATCGCTCGACGACGGAGCTCGAGGACGCCGATTTAGTGGTCCTCAACACCTGTCACATCCGTGAGAAGGCGGCGGAGAAGGTCTATTCCGAGCTCGGGCGGTTGCGCGCACTGAAGCGGACGCGCGAGCGGGACGGCGGGGAGATGCTGCTCGCCGTCGCCGGCTGCGTCGCGCAGGCCGAGGGCGAGGAAGTCACCACCCGCGCGCCCTTCGTCGATATCGTCGTCGGCCCCCAAGCCTATCATCGCCTGCCGGACATGGTGGCGCGCGCGAGGCGAGAGCGCCGGGCTGCCGTCGACACCTCCATGCCGGCGGACTCGCGCTTCGACCACTTGCCGGAGGAGCTGGCCGGCCGCCAGCCGGGACGGGACGTCTCGTCCTTCCTCACGATTCAGGAAGGCTGCGACCGCTTCTGCACATTCTGCGTCGTGCCCTATACCCGAGGCGCGGAGGATTCTCGCCCCGCTGCAGATGTCGAAGCCGAGGCACGCCGCTTGGTCGCCGCCGGCGCCCGCGAGATCGTGCTGCTGGGCCAGAACGTCAACGCCTATCACGGTGCCGACGACACCAACGGGGGCGAGACGGACTTGGCAGGTCTGATCGGCCGCCTGGCCGCGATCGAGGGAGTGGAGCGGCTGCGCTACACCACCTCGCATCCGCGCGACATGACGCCGGCGCTGATCCAAGCCCACGGGGCCGAGCCGAAGCTGATGCCCTTCCTGCATTTGCCGGTGCAGTCGGGCTCGGACCGTATCCTCGATGCCATGAACCGGGGTCACGGCGCCGAGCGTTACCTGCGTCTGGTGGCCGCGCTTCGGGCCGCTCAGCCCGAGATCGCGCTTTCCAGCGACTTCATCGTGGGCTTCCCCGGCGAGACCGAGGCGGACTTCGAGGAGACGATGGCGCTGGTGCGCGAGGTCGAGTTCGCGCAGGCTTTCTCCTTCAAGTACAGCCCGCGCCCCGGCACGCCTGCGGCAGAGCGCGACGACCGCGTGCCGGGCGAGGTCGCTGCTGAGCGTCTGAGCCGTCTCCAGCGCTTGCTCGACGAGCAGAAGCGGCGCTTCAACGCGAGCATGGTGGGGCGGACGCTCCCGGTGCTGTTCGAGAGGCGCGGCCGCCACCCAGGTCAGGTCGCAGGCCGCACGCCCTACATGCAGTGGCTCCATGTGGAGGGCGGCGAGGCGTTGATCGGTACCGTCACGGAGGCGACCGTGACTGACGCCTCGCCTAACGGCCTCGCAGGCGTGCTGGCGGGTGGCATGGGCGCGAGCACCCAGGGCCACGACAGCGCTGCCCGCCTGGGCATTGCAGGAGGCGTTCCCGCGTGAGCCGCGCTGCATCCGGGGCGCCGGGCGAGGCCGGCGCGCAGATTCGTTTCGACGACAACACGTTGCTGCCGCTCCTCTTCGGCGACCACGACCGCCATCTGGTGCGGATCGAGCACGCGTTGGGCGTGGTCCTTCGCTCGCGCGGCAACGAGGTCGCGATTAGCGGTCCGCCGTCCTCGGTCGCGGCCACGGAAGAGGTGCTGCGGACGCTCTACGACAAGCTGAAGCAGGGCCTGCCGATGGGCGGCGGCGAGGTCGAAGGCGCGATCCGCATGGCCACAGGGCCGGGCGGCGGAGGTGCGGCGGGCACGGCAAGCCCGCGGGCCGAGCCTGAGCCCGCGCTCACGCTCCGCACCCGCAAGCGTCCGGTCAGCCCGCGCTCGCCGCGCCAGGCCGACTATGTGCGCGCCATGCAGAACAACGACCTGGTGTTCGGGCTCGGCCCCGCCGGCACCGGCAAGACCTATCTGGCGGTGGCGATGGCGGTCTCGCTCTATCTCACCGGCAAGGTCGAGCGCATCGTGCTCTCGCGGCCGGCGGTCGAGGCGGGCGAGCGCCTCGGCTTCCTGCCCGGCGACCTGAAGGACAAGGTGGACCCCTACCTGCGCCCGCTCTACGACGCACTCTACGACATGCTGCCGGCGGACCTGGTGGCGCGGCGCATCGATTCGGCGGAGATCGAGATCGCGCCGCTCGCCTTCATGCGCGGGCGCACGCTCTCCCAGGCGTTCGTCATCCTGGACGAAGCGCAGAACACGACGCCGCTACAAATGAAGATGTTCCTCACTCGGCTCGGCGAGGGCTCGCGCATGGTCGTCACCGGCGACCTCACTCAGGTAGACCTGCCGGCCGGCGCGCAATCGGGCCTGCGCCATGCCGTCAAGACACTAGAGGGATTGAGCGGGGTTTCCTTCGTCCGCTTCGGTACCGCCGACGTCATGCGCCACTCGCTCGTGACGCGCATCCTCGAGGCCTACGACGCCGAAACCCCCGGCGATGACCGAGATCGAGATCAGCCTCCGCGATTCGGCGTGGTCGACCGCTCTTCCTGACGCTGCGGCCGTGGTCCGACGCGCCGCCGCCGCGGCCCTCGAGGCGGAAGCGAACCTACCCGGTCGCGTGGAACTCGGCGTGGTGCTGGCGGACGATGCCTTCGTGCGAACGCTGAACAGGGACTACCGGGGGCAGGACCGCGCGACGGACGTGCTCTCATTCCCGGTCCACGAGCCGCCGCGCTTTGGCCCACCGCCCGGCGAAATGCCGCTCATGCTGGGCGACGTGGTGCTCGCCCGCGAGACCGTGCAGCGCGACAGCGCATCCACCGGCATTGGCCTTGCCGATCGGGTGAGCCACCTGGTGGTCCACGGCGTGCTTCACCTGCTTGGCCACAACCACGACGAGCCGGTTGCCGAGCGCCGCATGCGCGCGCTCGAATCCCGAACGCTATTGGCACTTGGCTTATCCGATCCCTACGTTAACCTGTGAGAGTGAGAGTTGCCCCGCGGTCACGGGCCGCGGAGCGGAACGATGAGCGAAGACGACAAACCTCCATCTAGCAGCGACAGTGTAGGCGGCGACCGAAGCGGGCGGGCTCGCGCGTCGGTCGTTGGGCTGATCGGCAATTGGCTGCGCAAGGGGCTCGGCCGCGGCAACGGCGGCTCCTGGCGCGAGTCCCTCGGCGAGATCCTCGAAGAAGAGGAAATCGCCGATCAGATCAGCCCGGACGAGCGCGACCTGCTGCTCAACCTGCTGCGCTTCGGCAGCCTGACCGCCGAAGACGCGATGGTGCCCCGCAACGACATCACGGCGGTCGAGATCACGGCGCCGCTGGGTGAGGTCGTCGCCATCATCAAGGAGGAGGGCCATTCGCGGATGCCGCTCTACCGCGGCGATCTCGACGAGATCGTCGGCATGATTCACATCCGCGATGTCATGGGCCATTGGGGCGGAGACGGCCCCTTCGACCTGGAGGCAATCCGGCGCGAAATTCTGTACGTGCCCGAATCCATGCCGATCCCCGCCCTGCTCAAGGAGATGCGCGAGACCCGGCTGCACATGGCGGTGATCGTCGACGAATACGGCGGCACCCACGGCCTGGTCACGATCGAGGACGTGGTGGAGGAGATCGTCGGCGAGATCGAGGACGAGCACGACGAGATCGAGGCCCCGGCCCTGATCCGCCTGGATGACGGCGCGATGGAGGCGGATGCCCGCGTTCGCGTCGACGAGCTGGAGCGCCATCTGGCGGTCCCGCTGCTCGACGGCGACGAGGAGGACGCGGTCGATACCCTCGGCGGGCTCGTGTTCACCCTTGCCGAGCGGGTGCCCCGTGTGGGCGAGCAAATTTGCCACCCGGTCGGATTCACATTCGAGGTGCTGGAGGCCGACCCGCGGCGCATCAAGAGGCTGCGAGTCAGCCGCACTGAGTCACACCCGGCGCACGGTCGTCCGTGACCGACAACGGGCGCCTCGCCGCCACGCGGTATGTGGCGCTGGCGCGTTGGGTCGGCGCCGCATCCGGTTGGCGCCGGTCGGGGATCGCCGCCGGCCTCGGCGCCGTCTCGGCGACCGCGCTTCCGCCGGGGCACGCGCTCCCCCTGCTGGTGGTCTCGTTCACGGGCCTGGTCTGGCTGATCCACGCCAGCCGCTCGCCGTGGCGCGCCGCCGTCGCGGGTTGGTGGTTCGGCTTCGCTCACTTTCTCTTCAGCATCTACTGGATCGGCGCCGCCATGCTGACCGATCCCTCGCGCTTCGGCTGGATGGTGGCGCCGGCGGTGATCGGGCTTTCGGCCGGCTTCGCGCTCTTCCCGGCGCTGGCTGCCTTCGCGGCACGGCTGCCCGCCCTGCCGCTCGCGGGCCGCGTTCTCGCACTCGCCGTCACCTGGACAGCGGCCGAGTGGCTGCGCGGCAACATCCTGACCGGCTTTCCCATGAACCTGATGGGCACGGTCTGGATGCCGTCCGTGGGCATGATCCAGTCCGTAGCGGTAGTCGGGGTCTATGGGCTGAGCTTCGTGACCGTGCTCGCTGCGGCGGCACCGGCGGTGCTGGCGACACCCGGCACGGACGAGCGCCCCCGCCGCCAGCGCTGGCTGTTGCCCGCCATCGCGTTCGGGTTGCTGGCGGCGATCTGGGTCGGCGGGCAGGCGCGCCTCGCGCTGGCGCCCGATCACGCGCCGACCGAGGTGAACCTCCGCCTGGTTCAGGCCAACATCGATCAATCACGGAAGTGGGAGGACGGAGCGCGCGAGGCGGGGCTCGCGCACCACGTCGTGCTCTCGCACGAGCCGGGGCTCGCCGAGACCGACGTCGTGATCTGGCCGGAGACGGCCGTGCCCTTCTTCATGGATGAGAGCGCGACGATCCAGGCATTCGTCTCGCGGGCCGCGCCCCCTGGCGGCTATGTGATCACCGGCGCACCCCGGCGCACCCGTTCGGCAGGGCGAACGATCGCCGTCTGGAACAGCCTGCATGCGCTAGGCCCGGCGGAAGCCATCACGGCGTCCTACGACAAGCACCACCTGGTGCCGTTCGGCGAGTACATGCCGCTGCGCGGGATCATCAATCTGCGGGCGATTGCGGCGGCCGGAACGGTCGACAGCTCCCCTGGGCCGGGGCCGCGCACGCTCAGTCTGCCGGGCGTGCCGCCCTTCAGCCCGCTGATCTGCTACGAGGCGATCTTCCCCGGCGAGGTGGTGGCCGATGACCTATCGCCGGCGGAGCGGCCGCAATGGCTGCTCAATGTCACCAACGACGCCTGGTTCGGGCACACCGCCGGGCCCTATCAGCATTTTCAGGCGGCGCGCATGCGGGCGGTCGAGGAGGGCATGCCGCTCGTGCGGGCGGCGAACACCGGCGTCTCCGCCGTCGTCGATTCCTACGGTCGCGTGGTGGGCCGGCTCGGGCTCGGGGAGATCGGCGTGCTCGACGCGCCGCTGCCGCCCGCGCT
Organism: Alphaproteobacteria bacterium; assembly: GCA_965220745.1. Taxonomy (GTDB): domain Bacteria; phylum Pseudomonadota; class Alphaproteobacteria; order UBA828; family UBA828; genus WTGU01. The sequence continues at coordinate 462,911 of CBDCQT010000011.1, forward strand.
CGCGGCGCCGACGCCGATGGCCCGGTTAGGGGGGTGGATCCTCGCCATTCTCCTGCTCCTCGCCGCGGCTGCGACTCTCGCCATCGGCGTCCAGCATTGGTTGCGCAGCAAGCGGCACGGTCAGGGCGAGTAAGACCAGGGTGGCACCCCCCCACTAATCACGGTCGCGAGGATCAACGCGAAGGCGGCAGCGGCGAACGAGTCGCCCCGGTCCAGAATGCCGCCGTGGCCGGGGATCAGACGGCCCGAGTCATCCGCGCCGACGCGCCGCTTGAAGGCGGACTCGGCGAGGTCGCCCAGCTGTCCCACGATCGAGCCGAGCACGCCGGCGACCGCCAGCACGGCGAGGGTCGGGCGTTCCGCCACCCAGCCGGCGAGCGGCATCAGCCAACCGAGCAGGATGCTCGCGCCCACCGCCGCCGCCACGCCGCCAACCGCACCGGCCCAGGTCTTGGCCGGGCTGATGCGCGGCGCGAGACGCGGGCCGCCGATCGTTCGCCCGGCCAGATACGCGCCGGTGTCGCTCGCCCAGACCACGGCGAACAGCCAGAAGACCGTCGCGCGACCCGCCGCGTCGTCCCCGCGCAGCGTGAGCGAGGCGACGACGAGAAGGAGGATAATGCCGGCGCCCGCCAGTCCCGCCGCGCGCACGCGCAGCTCGCCAGGTTCTGCGCCTGCGACCACGAGAGCGGCCGCCGCAGCGGCGCCGGCGGCGGCAACCGTTCCGATCACCGCGAAGAGCGCGCAGACCGCGATCAGACCTGTGATGCCGACCGCCGCGGCGACATCAATCGCCGGCCGGCCGAGCAGCCTGCGCCATTCGAGCCAGGCGAGCACGCCCGCCGCTCCCACTGCTGCGATGAAGACGGGGCCGCCGAGGTAGGCCGTACCGAGCGCAACGGGCACGAGCACCGCAGCCGACGCTGCGCGCAGGCCAAGGCCGCCCGCGCCGCCTCCCGCTTGCGGGTCCGTCATGCCCGATTCTGCCACATCAATGCCACATTCGACGGCCATATCGTCTTGCGGGTGACGGTGAAGCGCTTCGTCCCTCCCGCTGTCTCCCAAACGACTGGTCGGTCCTCCAGCTGGGGCGGTCCTCGCGACCGCCCCAGTTTCTTGTCGGCATGGGCCACCCATGCGTCTTGCGCCGGCGCCTCGGCTGGGGCTCGTGCGCGCCGTTCCGGCTATGCGGATGATGGGATAGCATGGCGCCCCTTTGCCGACCACGGGACATCGCCATGCCGATCACGCCGATCCACCATATCCCCCTCAAGCCGGAATACCACAGCCCCTTCAGCGCCGCCTTCGCGGTCGAGGACGCGAGGCTGTTGCTCTTCTCCGGGTGCGGTCCGATCCCGATCTATCACGCGCACCCGCACGACCCGGTGGCCGAGGCCGAGTGGTTGGCAGGCGGCATCCGCGTGCAGACTGAGAAGACCTTCGCCAACATCGGCACCATTCTGGAGGCGGCGGGGGCCGACTTCTCCCAGATCGTCAAGCTCAATATCTATCTCACCGACATGTCGGGGCAGAACGTCGTGAACGAGATATCCGCCCGGCACTTCGATCCGGCGAATCCGCCGCCGCGCACCCTCGTCGGCGTGACCGAGCTCGCCCATCCCGGAATGCTGATCGAGATCGAGGGCATGGTGGCGACGCCGCTCGGAAACTGAGAAATAGTTCGGCCGTTTGATCGGGTCTACGGGCAGCGGCACAATAAGCGACAAGAAGAACGAACAACGGCGGAAATCGCGCACCGCCCGGTGGGCGGACGGAGAACGGGAGGCAGTCATGCAGAACGGAGCAATCAAGGTGCTCGTGGTGGGCGTCGGCAACATGGGGCTCAGCCACGCGCTCGCTTACGACAAGATCGATGGCTTCGAGCTCGTCGGGCTGTGCAGCCGGAGCATCCGCGGGCGCAACGACCTGCCCGCCGAGCTGGCGTCGCTGCCGCGCTACGAGAACGTCGACGAGGCCCTCGCCGAGTCCCGGCCCGATGCGGTCTCGATCAACACCTATCCCAACACCCACGAGGAATTCTGCCTCAAGGCGTTCGATGCGGGCTGCCACGTCTTCGTCGAGAAGCCGCTGGCCACCACCGTGGAGGGTGCCCAGGCGGTGGTGGACAAGGCGCGCGCGACCGGCAAGAAGCTGGTCATCGGCTACATCCTGCGCGTGCACCCCGCCTGGACGGAGTTCATCGCGCGCGCACAGACTCTCGGCAAGCCGCTGGTCATGCGCATGAACCTCAACCAGCAGAGTCGGGGGCCGGCCTGGAACTGGCACCGCAACCTGATGGAGTCGCTCACGCCCATCGTCGATTGCGGGGTCCACTACGTCGATGTCATGTGCCAGATGACCGGCGCCCAGCCGGTCCGCGTGCACGGCGTCGGCGCCCAGCTTACCGACCAGACCAAGGTGCAGAACTACGGCCACCTCCACGTCGAGTTCGACGACGGCTCGGTGGGCTGGTACGAGGCCGGCTGGGGCCCGATGATGAGCGAGGTCGCGTTTTTCGTGAAGGACGTGGTCGGGCCCAAGGGCTGCGTCAGCATCGTCATGCCGCAGGAGGGGCAGGATCACGCGGCCTCGGACGATATCGACTCGCATACAAAGACCAACGCGCTGCTCTGCCATTCGAGCGAGATCGACGAAGCCAACAACTTCGTGCACGAGGACGAGTGGGTCGACATGGCCGACGAGCCCACGCATCAGGAGCTGTGCGACCGCGAGCAGGAATTCCTGCTCAAGGCGATCCGCGAGGACGTCGATCTTTCCGAGCACATGGATAGCGCGGTCAACAGCCTGCGCATCGTCATCGCCGCTGACGAGAGCATCAAGCGGCGGGAGGTCGTGCACCTCGGCTGAGGGGCACGGGGATGCGGCGAGGCACTTAAGGGAAGGCCCAGGGGAGGCCAAGGGGAGGCACAACATGGCATCGGCAGATCTCGAGCTTTGCTATCTGACGGCGACCGAGGCGCTGGAGCGCTTCAAGGCGCGCACGCTCTCGCCTGTGGAGCTGCTGGACGCGCAGATCGCGCGTACGCAGGAAGTCAATCCCAAGCTCAACGCCATCACTTACGACTATTTCGACCGCGCGCGCGAGCAGGCGCAGAAGGCCGAGGCGAAGTACGGGAAGACCGATGGCCGGCTCCGCGCTCTCGAAGGGGTGACGGTGGGCATCAAGGACTTCCACCCGGTCAAGGGCGAGATCACGACCATGGGCTCGAAGATTTTCGAGGATTTTCGGCCCGACTACTCAGCGGCGACGGTGGACCGGCTGCTGCGCGCTGGCGGCATCATGCACCTGCGCACCACGACGCCGGAGTTCGCCTATTCCGGCAACACCCACAGTCCGCTCTGGGGCGTTACGCACAACCCGTGGAACCTGGACTACACCCCCGGCGGCTCCTCTGGCGGTGCGGGCGCGGCGGTCGCCGGCGGCATGACCACGCTGGCCGACGGGACGGACGGCGGCGGCTCGATCCGCATCCCGTCATCCGCCTGCGGCCTCTTCGGCTACAAGCCGCCCTTCGGCCGCAACCCGCTGGACCGCGACCATCCGCTTGAGACGATCCTGCACTACGGCCCCATGGTCCGCAGCGTCGCCGACGCCGCGCTGATGCAGAACGTCATGTCCGGCCCGCATCCGGACGACCTGTGCAGCCTGCCGAACAAGATTCGGCTGCCAACCACTTACGATGACATCCGCGGCTGGAAGGTCGCCTTCTCCATGAACCTCGGCTACTTCGAGGTCGACCCGGAGGTGCAGGCGAACATGCGGCACGCGGCGGACGTGCTGCGCGACCTCGGCTGCGAGGTCAATGAGGTCGACGTCGGCTTCAACTGGGGCGTCCAGGATTGCTGGATGACCTGGTGGGAGGGTCTTTTCGCCGGGATCGCGGGCCACCTGCTGCCCCGCTGGCAATACGAGATGGACCCCTTCGTGGTCAGGCTGCTGGAGAAGGGCATGACCCACAGCGCCGCGCGCCTCTACCAGTGCCAGGTGTTCCGCGGCTGGATGTGGGAGCAGCTGCAGCCGATCCTCAAGCGCTACAACTTCCTGATCTGCCCGACTCTGGCGGTGCCGTCGGTCAAGGCCGACCAGAACGACGCGGACCCCAATTTCCAGATCAACGGGGTGCGCGTGATGGCCTATGTCGGCTGGATCTGCACCAACCCCTTCAACCTGCTGAGTCAGTGCCCGGTGATGAGCGTGCCGACCGGCTTCTCCTCATTCGGGGTGCCGACCGGCATGCAGGTCGTGGGCCGGCCCTACGACGATCACTCCGTGTTCCGCGCGGCCGCCGCCTTCGAGGGCGCGACCCAGCCCTGGCAGAGCAAGCGGCCCGCGATCTAGGGCGCGCGCAACACGGCCGCCGGCGGCGGGAAGGGTCGTGTACCGCGCGTAAGCGGCGGAGCCACAAGGCCGAGGACGGCGCGCGGCGGTACTGCGGCGGGAGGTGAGTCTTGGCATCGGCGGATCTGGAGCTTTGCTATCTCTCGGCGAGCGAGGCGCTGGAGCGCTTCAAGGCGCGCACGCTCTCGCCCGTCGAGCTGCTGGACGCGCAGATCGCGCGCACGCAGGCGGTCAACCCCAAGCTAAACGCCATCACTTACGACTACTTCGACCGGGCACGCGAGCAGGCGCAGAAGGCCGAGGCGAAGTACGGGAAGACCGACGGCCGGCTGCGTGCGCTGGAAGGCGTGCCAGTCGCAATCAAGGACTTCCACGCGGTCAAGGGCGAGATCACCACCCTCGGCTCGAAGATCTTCGAGGATTTTAGGCCGGACTACACCGCGCCCACGGTGGACCGGCTCCTGCGTGCCGGCGCCATCATGCACATGCGCTCCACATCGCCGGAGTTCGCCCACTCGGGCGCCACTCACAGCCCGCTCTGGGGCGTCACGCGCAATCCGTGGAACCTGGAGTACACCCCCGGCGGCTCTTCCGGCGGCGCGGGCGCGGTGGTCGCAGCCGGCATGGCGACGCTTGCCGACGGCACCGACGGCGGCGGCTCCATCCGCATCCCGGCCGCAGCCTGCGGCCTCTTCGGCTACAAGCCGCCCTTCGGCCGCAATCCGCTGGACCGCGACCATCCCTTCGAGACCATCCTGCACTACGGCCCGATCGTCCGCACCGTGGCCGATGCCGCGCTGGTGCAGAACGTCATGTCCGGCCAACACCCGGAGGATCACCGCTCCCTGCCGGGCCGGGTCCGGCTGCCGGCCAGCTACGCGGGAATTCGCGGCTTCAAGGTCGCCCTCAGCATGGATCTCGGCTACCTCCAGGTCGATCCGGAGGTGGAGGAGGCGACGCGGCGCGCGGCCGCGCTTTTCCGCGAGCTCGGCTGCGAGGTGGAGGAGGTCGAGCTCGGCTGGGACTATGGCGCCCTCGACATCTGCGTGACCTGGTGGGAGGGCATCTTCGCAGGCCTCGTCGGCCAATACCTGCCCCGCTGGCAGTACGAAATGGATCCCTTCGTCGTGAAGCTGGTGGAGCGGGGCCTCGGGCTCAGCGCTGCCCGCCTCTATCAGTGTTACGAAGCGCGTGGCCGGATGTGGCAACAGCTGCAGCCGATCCTCAAGTCCCACGATATCTTGATCTGTCCGACGAATACGGTGCCGGCGGTCAAGGCCGACCATGACAATGCGAACCCGGATTTTCGGATCAACGGGGTACGGGTCATGGCTTACGGCGGCTGGATCGCGACCTACGGCTTCAATCAGGTGAGCCAATGCCCGGTGATGAGCGTGCCGACCGGGTTCTCCGCCAGCGGCGTGCCGATCGGCATGCAGATCGTGGGGCGGCCCTACGACGACCATTCCGTGTTCCGCGCATCTGCTGCCTTCGAGGCCGCGACCCGGCCCTGGCAGAGCAAGCGGCCCGCGATCGAGGAGTAAGACGTCGCAGGACGCGTTGAGGAGGAGCAACGATGAAGCTTTACAGTTGGGGGGCTGCGCCCAATCCGCGCCGGGTATTGATCTACATGGCCGAGAAGGGCATCGAGATTCCGGTGGTGGAGGCCGGCGAGGGCGCGCATCTCACCGACGACTACCTCGCCCGCTACGACGGGCGCATCGTGCCGATGCTGGAGCTCGACGACGGCACGCAGATCGGCGAGGCGATGGCGATCTGCCGCTATCTTGAGGAGGCGTATCCGGCCCCGCCGCTCTTCGGCGTGAACCGGCGGGACCGCGCGATTGTCGACATGTGGGAGCGCCGCGCCGAGACCGAGGGCTTCGCCGGCGTGGCCGAGGTGTTCCGCAATTCCACCCCGGCGTTCGCGGGCCGTGGCCTGCCGGGCTTTGCCGAGCCGATCGAGCAGATCGCGGCCCTGGTGGAGCGCGGCAAGAAGCGGCTCGCCCGCTTCTACGGCCGCATCGAGCGCCAGCTTGCGGACAACCGGTTCCTCGCGGGCTCCCGCTTCAGCGTCGCCGACATCACCGCTCTCTGCATCGTCGACTTCGCGACCAGGGGCGCCAAGGTCGGGCTGCCGGAGGATCACACCAACGCCCGGCGCTGGCACACCGAAGTCTCCGCCCGTCCGAGCATTGCGTGCTAACCCGGCGGCGTCGGGGCTGGTTATAGAAATTTGGGTAGGGCTCTTGCGCTGGCCTATTTGTGTAGCTACAATGAGGCTACGCATTAGGAGCGAGATAAATGAGCGCTGATTCAGTCGTGCGGGCTCGTATCGACAGCGATACCAAGGTGCGGGCTACGGAAGCACTCAGCGCCATGGGTTTGACGGTATCAGATGCCATTCGGCTGATGCTGTTGCGGGTGGCGGACGAGAAGCGCTTGCCCTTCGCGGTTCAGGTGCCGAACGCGACCACCGTCAAGGCCATGAAGGAGCTGGAGGAGGGCAAGGGCAAGCGGTTCGCTAGCGTGGACGAGCTGTTCGAGGACATCGGCGCCTGACGTGCTCATCCCGGTCCGGTCCGCGCAGTTCAAGCGTGATATGAGGCGGCTGCAAAGGCGTGGCAAAGACTTGACTAAACTCCGCCAGCCGCTGGCGATGTTGGCTCGGCAAGCCCCGCTTCCCGCTCGCTATCGCGATCACCCTTTGCGGGGCAACTGGCGGGGTTATCGCGAATTCCACATCGAGCCGAATTGGCTGCTGATCTACCGCGTCGTGGGAGCCGAGTTGCGGCTGGCCCGCACAGGCTCCCACGCTGACCTCTTCAACGAGTGATGTCACGGACAGGCCCTGCGGCTTGCCGCGTATCGGGGCACGCCATAGACTCTTTCCATGGGCGAGAGCGGCGAGAAGGACGGCGAGGCGCAGACCTTCGAGAGCGCGATGCGCGAGCTCGAAGGGATCGTGCATGAGCTTGAGGCAGGCGAAACCGGTCTCGAAGCGGCCATTGCGGCCTATGAGCGCGGCGTCAAGCTGAAGACGTTCTGCGAGGAGAAGCTCAGGCAGGCCGAGCTCCGCGTCGAGAAGATCGACAGCGATGCGGCCGGCGCCGCCCGCACGGAGCCGTTCGAGACCGGCTGAGGGCGCCGGGTGAGGTCGCTGGAGGATGCGCTCCGCGAGTCCGCGGAGGCGGTAGACGAAGCCCTCGAATCGCTGGTTCCCGCGCCTGACGGTGCCGACGGGCGGCTCTTCGAGGCGATGCGCTACTCCCTCTTCGCCGGCGGAAAGCGGCTCAGGCCCTTCCTGGTGCTGTCCGGCGCCGACCTCTTCAAGGTGCCGCGCGCCTGGTCCGTCAACACCGCCGCGGCAATCGAGATGGTGCACACCTACTCGCTGGTCCACGACGACCTGCCGGCGATGGACGACGACGACCTGCGCCGCGGCAAACCGACCTGCCATATCGCCTTCGACGAGGCGACGGCGATCCTGGTGGGCGATTCCCTGCTCACCCTCGCCTTCGAGGCAGTGACGACGCCGGCCGGGCATCCCGACGCTGCCGTGCGTGCGGAGATCGCCTGCGCATTGGCGCAGGCGGCCGGCGCGGACGGCATGGCCGGCGGCCAGGCCATCGACCTCGCGGCGGAAAGCCGGGATCTCACCCTCGACGAAGTGGTCCGGCTGCAGCGACTCAAGACCGGCGCGCTGTTCGGATTCTCTTGTGAGGCCGGCGCCATTCTCGCGGGCGAGGACGGGGCGGCCCGCAGGGCGCTCCGCGACTATGCCGCCTGCATCGGGCTCGCGTTCCAGATCGCCGACGACCTGCTCGACCACGAGGGCACGGAGGCCGCCCTCGGCAAGGCTGTCGGCAAGGACGCCGCCGCCGGCAAGGCGACCTTCGTCGGTCTGCTCGGTGCGGAGGAGGCGCGACAGCGGGCCGAGGCGCTGGTGGACGATGCCATCGCGGCGCTCAGCGCTTTCGACGAGAAGGCAGCCCCACTCCGCGCCGTCGCCCGCTATATCGTGGAGCGGCGCCACTGAGCCGCGGGGCGCGGGGCAAGGAGCGGCTCGACACCCTGCTGGTCGCCCGCGGCCTTGCCGAGACCAGGGCCAAGGCGCAGGCACTGCTGCTGGCGGGACGGGTGTACGCCGGCGAGCGCCGGCTCGAGAAGGCCGGCATGCAGGTCGACCGCGAACTTGCGCTTTCGGTCAGGGGCGCGGACCACCCCTGGGTCTCGCGCGGCGGCATCAAGCTGGATCACGCGCTCACGCACTTCGGGATCGACCCGAGCGGGCTCACCGCGCTGGATATCGGTGCCTCCACCGGGGGCTTCACCGATGTGCTGTGCCAGCGGGGAGCGCGGCGGGTCTACGCGGTCGATGTCGGCTACGGCCAGCTTGACGCACGCCTGCGGGGCGATGCCCGCGTCACAGTGCTGGAGCGGACCAACGCGCGCTACCTCTCGCGGGAGCAGGTGCCTGAGCCGGTCAACCTCATCGTCTGCGATGCGAGCTTCATCGGCCTGCGCACGATCCTGACGGCCCCGCTCGCGCTCGCGGCGGCCGGCGCGCGCCTCGTCGCCCTGATCAAGCCGCAGTTCGAGGCCGGGCGCGGCCGCGTGGGCAAGGGCGGCATCGTCCGCGATCCCGCGGTTCACGCGGAAGTCTGCAAAACGATCCGTGACTGGCTCACCGCAGAGGGTTGGCCGGTGATCGGCCTCACGGAAAGCCCAATCAAGGGCCGCGACGGCAACGCTGAGTTCCTGATCGCGGCGCGGCGCGAGTCGTAAGGGGTTTCAATCAGTCGAGGGGAAGCAATTCGACGATCTCGCGCTCGAAGGGAACGTCGTCGTTGCGTACCGCCGGGCCGTCCAATTCCTCCGCATAGCGGCGGCCGGCATAGACCGCGTGGGCGATGGTCGCCGGGGCGAGCGCGTCGCCGATGGTGGTGACCGTCTCGATGCCTGCGTCCTTCCAGTCGTCGGCGCGCGCCGCAAGCTCCTTGGCGAGCCGGTCCTCCGGTTCGCGCGAGGTGACCAGCACCACCGCGTCCGCCTCGATCTCCTCCGTGCGTCCGGTGAAGACGCAGGAGGTGGTCACCGAACCCTCCGAGACGGCGTCGAGGTTGGTGAAGCTGCGGATTGTCACGCCTTTCTCCAGGAGCCGTGCCTGGATGAAGTGCTGCTCCATGGTGTTCTGGGTCCATGTCGAGGCTTCGGAGGCCGGCGTCAGGTAGTGAGTCTCGCAGCCGTGGTCGGCGAGCAGTTCGGCGATCACGCCGCCCATGTAGAAGTGGTCGTCATCCCAGACCACGACCCGCGTCCCTTCCGACGGCATGGTGCCATCCATGATGTCGTCGGCAGTCAGCACCCGTGCGTCTGCGGCGATCGGCATGGGCCGCGCCCAGCTTCGGCCGATGCCGTCCGCCCGCCAGCGCGCGCCGGTGGCGACCACGACACGGGGCACGCCGAATTCCAGCACGGAGGCGGCGTCGAGGTCGGAATCGAAGTAGACCGCCACGTTAGGCAGCTGATGAAGCTGCTGCTCGCGGTAGTCGCGGACCCGGCCCCAGGCGGCGAGTCCCGGCAGGCGGCATTCACGCGCGACGCGGCCGCCGAGCGCCGTGGCCCTCTCCGCCAGCGTCACCTCGTAGCCCCGCTTGCCGAGCGCCTGCGCCGCCTCAAGGCCTGCCGGTCCCGCGCCCACGATCAGGACGGGTTTGTCCGACTCCCGCGCCCGGATGCGCTCCGGGTGCCAGCCCTTGCGCCACTCCTCGCCCATCGTCGGGTTCTGGGTGCAGCGGATTGGCGACATGGTGAAATCGCCCGAGACGCAGATGTTGCAGCCGATACACTCGCGAATGTCGTCGAGGCGCCCTTCCTCGATCTTCCTGGGCAGGAAGGGGTCGGCGATGGAGGGCCGGGCGCAGCCGATGAAGTCGGCGATGCCCTTGTTGACGACCGAGACCATACGGTCCGGCGAGGTGTAGCGCCCGACGACGACGACCGGCTTCGTGGTGAGCGTCTTCACGCCCTGGACGAAGGGCTCCTGCCCGCCTTCGGCGCCGAACCGCGATGTGCGGGAATCGTTGGGCCAGGCCGCCAGCGACAGGTCCCAGAGGTCCGGCAGCTCGGCGACGAGTCCGATCAGCTCCTCCACCTCCGCCTGCTCCAGGCCGTCCGCGCCGAGAAGCTCGTCGAGGGCGATCCGGCACGGCACCGCGCAGGTGTCGCCGACGGCTTCCCGCGTATCGGTCAGCAGCTCCTCCAGCAGTCGCACGCGGTTGCGCGCAGACCCGCCGTACTCGTCGCTCCGCCGGTTGTGATGGCGGGAGAGGAAGTGGTGCAGGACGGTGAGCGCGTGGCCGGCATAGACGTAGATGAGGTCGAACCCGGCCTCACGCGCCCGAAGCGCCGCCGCCCGGTGCCAGCGGCGGAGGTCGCGGATGTCCTGCTTGTCCATGGCACGGGCCTGTAGCGGCTCGTAGCCGGCAGTCGTGACCGGTATTGCGGAGGCCGCCAGCGGCACCTCGCGCGCATAGTGGTTGGCGGCGTGCGGGCCGTTGTGAGCAAGCTCGATCCCTGCCAGCGCGCCGAACTCGTGGATGCGGTCCGCGGTCCGCGCCAGTATCGGGATGTCGCGGTCGTCCCAGAGCCGAAGCTCGATGAAGGGAGCGACGTCCGACGTGGGGTGGATCTCCACCTCCTCGGTGCAGACCACGGCCCAGCCACCCTCCGCCTTGACCCCGCGCATCCAGGCGAGCGCGGTGGGGTCGCGGTGGCCCATGCCGTTACAGTGCGGCACCTGGAAGAAGCGGTTCTTCGCGGTCACCGGGCCGATCACGACCGGCTCGAAGAGCACGTCGAAACGGGGGTCGCGCTGCGCGCTGCTGGTCATGCCGATCCTCCGTCAGTCGTCGGGGCGCAGCTTACGCGATCGCGGCTCGTGCCGCGCTGACCATTACCCGCGTGAGGACGACCGGTTACCCGCCGGCCTCGGCCAGCAGCGACGCGTTGCCGCCGGCCGCCGTGGTGTCGACACAGAGGTGGCGCTCCAGCACGTAGCGCTCGGGCGCGGCGGGCTCTGCGATCAACGGCAGGATCGGACCGGGGCGGCGAGCGAGCGCGGTGCGCATCGCGGCGAGCACGTCGCGATCCGCGCAGCAGGCAACGGCGGCGAAGCCCGATGGGGTGGTGAGTGCGTCCGGCCCGACTTGACCGTCGAGCACGACCACGCACGGATCGGTTGCGTGAGCGGTAAGAGCCGCACTCGCGCCGTCGGCAACCGCCACCACGGCATTCCCCGCCGTGCGGGCCGCGGCGACTTGCTTCCGCACCGCATCGGCGCCGGGGCCGAGGCAGAGCACCACGCCGCGCGGCGCGAACGAGAGCCGGTTGGACTCGCCCGTCGGGCCGGGGAGGTCCAGCGGTGCGAAGCGGCCGCCGTTGCCGCGATACGCTCTGGCCGCGAGCGCACGCCCGGCGTCGTTGATGGCGGCGGCGAGCAATGCCTCGTTGATTGCCGCACCCGAGGGCCGGCCTCCGGCCGGGGCGGCGCCGGCCGCGAGGCGCTGCACGTAATGCGGCCCGCCGGCCTTCGGCCCGGTGCCGCTCAAGCCCTCGCCGCCGAACGGCTGCGAGCCCACCACCGCGCCGATCTGGTTGCGGTTGACGTAGATGTTGCCGGCGCGCACGCGATCGACGATGTGCTGAACGCGATCATCGATGCGCGTGTGCAGGCCGAAGGTGAGGCCGTAGCCGGCCTTATTGACGGCTTTGACGACGGCGTCGATCTCGTCGGCGCCGAAGGTTGCGACGTGCAGCACCGGGCCGAAGATTTCCTCTTCGAGCGCTTCGATCCCTTCGACGCGCAGCACCGTCGGCGGTACGAAGCGGCCCCGGCCCGGCGCCGCAAGGCGCTTGAGCACGCGCCCCTCCTGCGCGGCGCGCGCGCAGTGTACCTCGATCCGATCCCGCGCTTCCTTGTCGATTACAGGACCGATGTCCGTTTCCAGCGCCCACGGGTCGCCGACGCAAAGCGCGTCCATGGCGCCGAACAGCATCTCCAGAATCCGCTCCTCGACCTCGCGTTGAATGTAGAGGATGCGCAGCGCCGAGCAGCGCTGGCCGGCGCTCTGGAAGGCGGAGGCGACGATATCGCGTGCCGCCTGCTCGGGCAGCGCGGTGGAATCGACGATCATTGCGTTGAGCCCGCCGGTCTCCGCAATGAGCGGCGCGTCGGGCGCGAGGTGCCGCGCCATCGCGTGGTCGATGAGTCGGGCGGTCTCGGTCGAGCCGGTGAAGCAAACGCCGTCGATGCGGGGATCGGCACAGAGTGCTGCCCCCACCGAGGCGCCGTCGCCGGGGAGAAGCTGGAGCGCGGCGCGCGGGATGCCGGCCTCGTGCATCAGCGTGACCGCGCGCGCCGCGATCAACGGGGTCTGCTCCGCCGGCTTGGCGATGACCGCGTTGCCGGCGGCAAGCGCCCCGAGTATCTGGCCCGAGAAGATCGCGAGCGGGAAGTTCCAGGGCGAGATGCAGGCGACCACGCCGCGGGGAGTGCATCGGCGCTCGCGGTGCAAGCTCAGAGCCTCGCCCGCGTAGAAGCGCGCAAAATCGCAGGCCTCGCGCACCTCCGCCACGCAGTCGGGCAAGCTCTTGCCCGCTTCGCGTGCCGCGAGGGCGAAGAGCTCAGGCGCGTGCTCTTCGTAGAGCTCGGCCACGCGGCACAGCCGACGCGCCCGTTCGTCAACGCTTGTCTCTGCCCAAGCCGCCGCCCCGTCTCGGGTCGCCTCCAGGGCTGTCTCGATGTCGGCCGGTGCGGCTTCCGTCACGGAACCCACGATCTCTGCCGGTCGCGCCGGGTTCCTCACTGCCGCACGCCCTGCGCCAACGGCGTCGCCGGCGATCATCGGCCCGGCTTCCCAAACCTCGGTACGGAAGGGCTGGCGCGCAGCCTCGATCGCATCGACGGCGAGGGGATCGCTGAGGTCCCACCCCTTCGCATTGCGGCGGGCTGGCAAGAAGAGGTCGGGGGGCGCCGCGATGGCCGGGTTCGCGACCGCGACTCCGCATTCTTCCACTGCCGCGACGGGATCGCGCGCGATCTCCTCTGCCGTCACGCACTCGTCCACGATCTGGTTCACGAAGGAGCTGTTGGCGCCGTTCTCCAACAGGCGGCGGACGAGATAGGCGAGCAGATCGTGGTGCGCGCCCACCGGCGCGTAGATGCGGCAGCGGAGCCCGTGGGCCTCCCGCACTGCCGCGTGAAGGGCCTCGCCCATGCCGTGCAAACGCTGGAACTCGAAGTCCGTTCCACCGCCCGCCATGTGCAGCACCGCCGCAACCGTGTGCGCGTTGTGGGTTGCGAACTGCGGATAGAGGCGGTCCGTCATCCCGAGCAGTCGGCGAGCGCACGCGAGGTAGGCGACATCGGTGCTCGCCTTGCGGGTGAACACCGGGAAACCGGCGAGGCCCTGCACCTGGGCGCGCTTGATCTCGGTATCCCAGTAAGCGCCCTTGACCAGCCGCACCATCATGCGGCGCCGGTGCGCGCCGGCGAGCGCGTACACCCAGTCGATCACGTGCGCGGCCCGCTTGCCGTAAGCCTGCACCACCACGCCGAAGCCGTCCCAGCCGGCCAGCGCGGGGTCAACCAGCACTGCCTCGATGACATCGAGGGAGAGGTCGAGGCGGTCTGCCTCCTCCGCATCCACGTTGAGGCCGATGCCGGCCGACTTGGCGAGCAGCGTGAGCGCGCGTATCCGCGCGACAAGCTCGGTCATCACGCGGGCGCGCTGGGCGAACTCGTAGCGCGGATGCAGCGCCGAGAGCTTGACCGAGATCCCCGGCCGCTCCCGGATGGGTGCGCCTCGGCCGACATCCGCAAGCGCGGTGATGGAATCGGAATAGGCGAGGTGGTAGCGACGCGCGTCGGCCTCGGTGCGGGCCGCTTCGCCCAGCATGTCGTATGAGAAGCCGTAGCCTTGCGCCTCCAGCTCGGCGGCGCGGGCCATGGCCTCGCCCATGTCGCGCCCGAGCACGAATTGGTGCCCGAGCTCGCGCATCGCCTGGGCGACCGCCGCGCGGATGACCGGCTCGCCGAGGCGCCTCACCGCTCCGTGCAACGCGCCGGCGAGGCCCTCTTCGGCATCGCCCAGCACTTTGCCGGTGAGCAGCAGCGCCCAAGTGGAGGCGTTGACCAGCGGCGAGCTCGACTGCCCCAGATGCGCCGCCCAGTCAGACGCCGCGATCTTGTCCTCGATCAGCGCGTCGATGGTCTCGGTGTCGGGCACGCGCAGCAGCGCCTCGGCGAGGCACATGAGCGCCACGCCCTCGCGGGACGAGAGCCCGTACTCGGCGAGGAAGCCCTGCATGATCGAGGCGCTGCCGCCCGCCCGGACGGTGCGGACCAGATCGGCCGCACACGCGGAAATGGCATCGCGGTCCGCCCGCGTGAGCGCCGCGGCCTCCACCATGCGGCGCACCGCCGGGACCTCGTCTTCGAGAGTGGCGGCGCGCATCGCCGCCCGAACGTCGGAGAGGCGCTGTGACTGCCGGCTGGGCCGGCTCACCGCCGTTGGCCGCCTGCGCTGATCCCGATGGCGGCGAGAATGACCAGCCCGGTGGTGAGGTCGCGGTAGAAGGGATCGGCGTTCAGGATGTTGAAGCCGTTGCTGATGAGCGCCAGCAGAAAGACGCCGCCGAGGCTGCGCCACACTGCGCCGGCCCCGCCGTAGATGCTGGTGCCGCCCAGGATTACGGCGGCGATGGCCTGCAGCTCCATGCCCTGCCCGGCCGCCGCCTGTCCCAGCGCCACGCGGGACGTTGCGATGATCGAGGCGAGCCCCGCTGCAAACCCCGCAATGGCGAAGGTGGCGGTCTTCACGCGGTCCGTGCGGATGCCGGAGAGCACCGCCGCCTCCTCGTTGCCGCCGACGGCGAAGACCCGCCGCCCGAAGGCGGTCCGCGTCAGCGCGAAGGTCAGGATTATGGCGAAGACCGCCATGATCCAGACGGCGATGAAGACGCCGCCCGCCTTGTCGCGCCCGAGCCAGGTGAATGTGTCCAGGCGGACGGAGATCAGCCGTCCGTCGGAGATGACGATGGCGACACCCTTGAAGATCAGGCTCGTGGCGATGGTGGCGAGGAAGGAATGCACCCTGAGCGCATTGATCACCACGCCGTTCATGGTGCCGAGGATGAGGCCGATGAAGGGCGCCAGGAAGAGGCCGAGATAGGGGTCCACATGGAGCGCGATCCAGGCCGACATGACCGAGCCCATTGAGAAGATCGCCGCCACCGAGAGGTCGAACCCGCCCGCGATGATCACCAGCGTCATCGCGGAGGCCATGATCGCGAGCGGCGCGTTCTGGTTGAGGATGTTCAGCAGGTTGCGGGGCGTCAGGAAGTTCTCCGACAGCATGCTGAGCGCGATGACCAAGAACACGATCATGATCAGGACCGCGTAGGTCTGCAGGAAGCGGCCGACATGGAAGCTGCCGATCATCACGCGGCCCCGCGCCGTTGGCTCTGGTGCTGGAAGAGCAGCGCGAGAAGGTCCGCTTCGCTGGACTCTTCGGGGATCACCTCCTCGACGATGCGGCCGCCATCGGCCAGATAGGCGCGATGGGCGAGGCCCAGAACCTCCTCGATTTCGCTGGAGATGAGCAGGACGGCGGTCCCGCCCGCCGCGAGCTCCGCGATCGCGAAATGAATCCGCTCACGGGCGCCCACGTCCACGCCGCGGCTCGGCTCGTCGAGAATCACGATGTCGGGATTCTCCATGAGCCACTTGCCGATCAGGACCTTCTGCTGATTGCCGCCGGAGAAGGTCGCGACGTTGCCGTTGGGGTCCGCCGGGCGCACGCGAAAGTGCTCGATCAGGCTCATTGCGCGCGAGCGTTCGGCGCGGCGTCGCATGACCCCAAGGTGCGCGAAGCGGCGGAGGTGAGGCAAGGTCATGTTGGGGGAAACGCGCATGGTCAGGATAAGGCCCTGCTTGCGGCGGTCCTCCGGCGACATCACCATGCCCAGCCCGGCAGAGCGTCTGATCGAGCGTTTGCGGTAGCTCTGGCCGCGGAGCCGGACCTCGCCGCCCGTTGCCGGGTCCGCGCCGACGATGGCACGGGCGATCTCGCTTCTGCCGCTGCCCACGAGGCCCGTGAGGCCCACGATTTCCCCGCGCCCCACCCAGAGGCTCGCACCGTTGGCCCCCTGCTCGCTTTCGAGGTGCTCGACTTCCAGCACGGGCTCGGGATTCTCCGGGCGGACCTTCGGCGGAAACGGAGTCTCGCTCTTGCCGCCGCCCAGCATCGCCGCCACCAGGCTCGACCGGGTCTCGCCTGCGGCTGACGCCGTCTTCACGTGCTTGCCGTCGCGGAGCACGGTGATTCGGTCGGAGACTTCGAGGATGTCGTGGAGAAAATGCGAGACGTAGATGATCGAGCGTCCTTCGTCCCTGAGCGCCCGCATCGCCGAGTGAAGCTGTGTCACTTCGTCCCGCGAGAGAGAGGACGTGGGCTCGTCCATCACGATGATCCGCGCCTCGCGCGCGAGCGCTCGGAGGATTTCGATCTTCTGCTGGTCTGCGATCGGGAGCCGGGACACGATGGCGTTGGGGTCGAGCTGAAAGCCGCTCGCTTCCATCAGGGCGGAGAGGCGCTCCGCCTCGGTCCGGCGCAGCACGCCCCAGCGCTGGTCCTCCAGGCCGAGGAAGACGTTCTCCGCCACGGTCAGCGCGGGCACGAGCTGGAGTTCCTGGTGCATGATCGCGACGCCCTTGGAGAGCGCCGAGAGGGGATCCCACGCACTCGCCAGCTCGCCGAAGACATCGAGCGTGCCCGCGCTCGCGGCATAGTAGCCGCCGAACACCTTGCCAAGCGTCGACTTGCCGGCGCCGTTCTCGCCGATCAGCCCGTGGATTTCGCCCGGCAGGATGTCCACCGAGACGTCGCTGAGGACCCAGACGCCTGCGAAGGCGACGCCGATCCCGTTGGCTCGTAGCGCCGGCTCGTCAGCCATAACCGTGGTCAGGCGCGCGGCTGCGATCCCTCTTCGTCCACGACGAGGTCCGAGGTGATCCGGACGCCATAGTCCCTCCAGGCTCCTTCAGGAGAAACGTAACCCCGAAGCACGTCGCGCTGCACCTCCTTGAACGGGCGCGCCTTGGGATCGCCGTTGCCGCCGCCGCCGCCCGTCCAGGTCTCGACCACCGTGCCGGCGGCCACCGGCCGCGCCCTCATCTTGAGCGGCCCTTCAGCCGACCCGTCGGGGTGGGTGATCTCGACCTTCGGGCCCCGTGCGTCTTGGCCCCCGTTCAACCCCCAAGCCGGCGTGAGCGAGCGCTCGAACCAGAGCGCGCAGTAGCAATCCTCCAGCGTCTTGTAGCGGCGCAGGACACCGCAGCCGCCGCGATGCCGCCCCGGCCCGCCGGAATCGGGGCGGATGGCGAACTCCTCGAGGCGGACGGGGAACTTCGTCTCCATCACCTCGGCGGGGATGTTGCGGAAACTGCCGTTCACCAGGTTGATCAGGGCGCTCTCCCCGTCGCCGTCGTTGCGGCCGCCCCAGCCGCCGGCGGTGGCTTCAATGGACATCCACTGACCCCGTTTGCGGTCGACCGAGAAGAAGAGGGAGACCATCGAATCCCCGTAGTGGGCGGCGGTGGAGCGTTCGGGGATCGCTTCGGAGAGGCAGGAGATGAAGAGGTCCGCCAGCAAGCCCAAGCCGGTGAAGTACCATTCGCACGCCGCCGGCTCCTTGGCGTTGAAGAGGCAATCGTCCGGGATGCGGACGGTCATCGTCTCGAACGAGCCGCCAGTGATGGCGCGCTCCGGGTTGATCATCGTCTTGTAGGCGAGGCGGAGCAGGGACACGGTCTGGCTCGCGCCGCAGTTGACTGAGCCGGGGACGATGCCAGAGGAGCCGGCTAGATCGACGATCAGCTCCTCGCCCTCAACCGTGAGCGTCAGCGCGACCTTCACCGGGTCGTCGCCCGCGCCGTCGCTGTCGAGATAGCCTTCCCGGTACCAGGTGCCGTCCTTGATCGCCGCGATCGCCTCACGGTCCATGCGCCTGGCCTGCTCGAAGATGTTTTCGCAGGCGTCTCGGTAGGTTTCGATGCCGATGCGGTCGAGCAGCTGGGAAAGCCTGCGCTCGCCGGTGCGGACGGCGGCGATCTGGGCGTCCAGGTCGCCTATGCTGGTGTCCGGCATGCGGGTGTTGAGCCTCAGCAGGTCGAACCATTCGCGGATGGGCTTGCCCTGCGCAACGATGCGGGTCGGCCCGAGACGCAGCCCCTCCTGGTAGATGTTCGTGGACCCCATGACCGTGCCGGGGTCGATGGCGCCGATGTCGTTCCAGTGCGCGCGCGCGGCGCCGAAGCCGATCAGCTCGCCGCCGAAGAAAATGGGCCCGACCACCGACACGTCATGCAGGTGCGAGCCCTGCATGTAGCTGTCGTTCATGATGAAGACATCGCCCGGCGCGATGTCGTCGCCGTAATACTCCATCACGTGGTGGACGTTGGCGTCGATGGCGCCGATGAAGAGCGGCACGCCGCTGGATTGCCCCAGCATGTTGCCGTCGGCGTCCAGCAGCCCGACAGCGCTGTCCCGGCCCTCGTAGATCACCGCCGAGTGGGCGGAGCGCCAGAGCGAGGCGTTCATGTCCTCCGCACAGGAGACGACGAAGTTGCGCACGATCTCGGTTGTGACCGGGTCTGCGATGTTGCGCAGCATCGGATCGTTCATCATCCCGCCTCCTTCGTCATGGAGAGGTGGCCGCCCTCGATCACCGTGGCGCTCCAGCCGGGCGGCACCAGCGTCGTCGCGGTCGATTCCTCGATGATCGCAGGGCCCGCCACGGCATCGCCGATTTCGAGCCCGTTGCGGTCGAGCACCGGCGTCTTCAGCGGCCGGCCGGCGAAGATGACATCCCGCTCACGCGTGGGCCTTGCGGGCTCGCGCGCGGGCGGCGCGGAGTCCGGGCGCGCCAGCCGGCCGAGCGCGGCCAGGCGAATGTTCGCCATCTCGACACGGTTCTCCGGGCTGGAATGGCCGTACTGCCGGTCGTATGCCACATCGAAGCTCATGCGCACGGCATTCATGTCGATGGTCCCGCTCGGCACCGGGATGGTGAGGACATATTCCTGCCCGTAGTAGCGGAAGTCGATGGCGCGTTCGAAGGCGATGGCGTTCTCGGCGATACCCTCGTCCAGCAGGTGCTGGCGGCCGTTCTCCTCGAGCCCCGCGAACGCGGCTTCGAGGACCGATAGCTCCATGAGGTCCCAGAAGGAGTAGAGCGTCTCCTTGTAGTCGCGCCGCACGTCCGTTTGCAGCATGCCCCAAGCGGAAAACGCGCCGGGGTGCACCGGCACGATCACCTCGCGGATTTGCAACTCCTCGGCGAGCGCGCCCGCCTGCGCCGGCCCGGCGCCGCCGAAGGCCACGAGGGAGAAGTCCCGCGGATCGATGCCGCGCTGCACCGTAATGGTCCTGATCGCATCCGCCATCTTGGCGTTCACGACATCCACGACGCCCTGCGCCATGGCCTCGGTCGTGAGCCCGAACGTCTCGCCGACCGTCGTGAGCGCCGCGCCCGCCGCGTCCCGGTCCAGCGCCATTGCACCGCCGGAGAAGTTGGCGCCGTCAAGCCGGCCGAGCACAAGGTTGGCGTCGGAGACCGTGGGCTCGGTCCCGCCCAACCCGTAGCAGGCAGGCCCCGGCATCGAGCCGGCGGATTGGGGGCCGACACGCATGGCGCCCGCCTCCTCCCACGCGATGGAGCCGCCGCCGGCGCCGATGACGTGGATATCCACCACCGACATCTGGACCGGCAGCCCCTCCAGCTTGGCATGGTTGGAGCCGGACGGCAGCCCGTCGATGATCAGGCTGGCGTCGAAGGAGGTCCCGCCCATGTCGATGCAGATGAGGTTGGGCCGGCCGGTCGCGGCGGAGAGCGCCCTGCCGCCGATGGCGCCGCCGACCGGGCCGGAGAGCAGCGTCTGCAGCGGGGTCTCGCTTGCGGATTCCGCGGTCATCACGCCGCCGTTTGACTGCATGACGTGCAGGCCCCGGCCCTCGGGCAGGCGGTCGCCGAGGCCGCCGATCAGTGTCTCCAGGTATCCCCGCACCACCGGCGCGAGGTAGCTGTCCATCACCGCGGTCGAGGTCCGCTCGAACTCCCGCCACTCGGGCGAGACCCGGTGCGAGAGCCCGATGGGAATGTCGGGCAGGCGGGCGCGCAAGTACTCGGCGGCCTCCAGCTCATGCGCGGGGTTCTTGAAGGAGAAGAGGAAGGCGATGGCGATCGCCTCGAAGCCCTCTTCCTTCACCGCGTCAACGAGGCAGTCGAGATCGCTCGTCTCCAGCGGTGTCACGGCCTCGCCGGTGGCCGCGGTCCGCTCCCGCGCCGTGAATGTGTGCTCCAGCGGCGTGAGCGGCTCGGGCTTGTTCCAGCGGATCGAGAAGATCTCGCCGCGGTCGTTGCCCTGGATCGTGTAGATGTCTCGAAAGTTCTCGGTGGTGAGCAGCGCCACCTTGGCGCCCCGCCGGGTGAGCAGCGCGTTCAGCCCCACCGTCGTGCCGTGGACGAAGAAGTCGATTGCGGCTTCGGTCGGGATCGCCGCCTCGATGCCCCGGAGCACCGCAAGCGCCGGGTCGTCCGGCGTCGAGAGAACCTTGGCAGCACCGCAGGCGCCGGTTGAACAGTCCTGATAGACGATATCCGTGAACGTGCCGCCGATATCGGCGGACACCCGATAGTGTCGGGTCAACTCACCACCTCCCGGCGCAAAGGCGCCGCCGGGGCCCGAAGGCCCCGGCGGGTAACGTCGGTTACTGCTCCCACTCGCCCCTGAAGTCGGGGTTGGCGTCGAGAATGGCCTTGTCGATCATGGCCTGGAGCGGACCCGAGACATCCATGTTGATGGCGTTGTCCACCGGCTTGCCCTCGATGGCGTTGGCGATCTGCTCCATGGCGAGCGCGCCCATGGTCTTGGGGAAGTAAGCGAGGGTTGCATCCCAGCGCCCTTCGCGGATCGCCTCGATCGAGATCGCCGCAGCGCCGCCGCCGATGAGGTAGAGGTCGGCCACGTTGTAGCCCTCGGCTTCCAGCGCGATCTCCGCACCCACCAGGTGCTGGTCGGCATTCGACAGCACCACGTGCACGTCCCGTGCCGCCTGCAGCATGTCCTGCATCGCCTTCAGCGAGGTATCCGGCGAGTACCAGCCCTCACCGACCCCCACCACCTTGATGTTGGGGTACTGGGCCAGAACCTTCTCGAAGGTCTCAAGCCGCAGATTGTCGAAAGGGAAGGTCTTGAAGCCGATGATGATGATGACGTTGCAGGGGTCCTTGTCCGCGCAATACGCCGCGGCGGCCTCGGCCTGCCAGGTGGCGCCGTCGACGGGCGGCGATGCGACGGTCGACGTGATGCCGGGCACCTGTGGCTGCAGGGTGGTGAGGTCCGGCCCGATCGGGAAGAGCACGGTCGCGATCGGCACACCGGCCTCGATCACTTGCTCGAACGCGCCGGAGATGCCGACGGGGTCGTTGGGCGCCACGATCATGCCCTCGAAGCGGCCGCTGGCGAGCACGTCCTCGATCTGGCTGTACTGGTGGATGGCGTCGAACTTGCCGTCGTAAATCTCGGCCTCGTAACCGAGCTTGATGGCCATTTCCTCGACACCTTCGTACGTGGCCTGGTTGAAGCCGTTCTGCGAAGAGGCGGCGAAGAAGGCGACCTTCTTCGATTGCGCCATTGCCGGCGTGGCCAGCGCAACGGCGAAGGCAAGGGCTACGGCCCCAAGCAGCAGCGTGATGGATCGCGTCATGTCAATGTCTCCCTTCTGCGTCTTGACCCACACGTAGTTTATCACCTTGACTCACCCGTAGCATATTATTATGCAAACATAATGCAATCGTTCAAGGCGAGAATTTTGGCAGTCTGAGCCACGGCGCATGGCAGCGGAGATCAAGGCACGCCCCCGAAAGCGCGGGCGCCGCGGCGCTCTGCAGGTATACGACGTGCTGCGCGAGGAGATCCTCTGGGTGCGGATCGCGCCGGGCTCCGCTCTGGACGAGACCGCCCTTGCCGCCCGCTTCGAGGTCTCGCGCACACCCATCCGGGAGGCCCTGCTCCTGCTCGCGGGCGAACGGCTGGTCCAGTTCCTGCCGAACCGGACCAGCATCGTGGCGCACTTCTCGCTCGATAACACCGGCGACTATCTGGATACCGCGCTAATCATCTCCCGGGCCATGGCACGGGCGGCGGCGCTCTCCGGCCGGGCCGAGGCGGCGCCGTTGAACGATCACGTGCACCGCTTCGTCCAGGCGGTGGAGGACGATGACTGGGAGGCGTCGCTCAAGAGCGAGTTGGCGGCGCTTCGACATCTGGCAGGGCTTTCCCGCAATATCTTCCTCATCAAGTTCTTCGATGAGGTGATCGATGCTGGCATGCGCATGCGGGTGCTCCACTACTACCCCAATGCGACCAGCGAGGAGCGCCGCGCCTCGGTCGGGCGCATGAAGGCGCTGGTCGATGCGGTACTCGCCGGCGACGCCGCCGCGGGCGACCGCGCGATCGAGCGCATGATTCTGGCGGACTTGGCGATCATCGTCCGCTCGCTTGAGCCCCGATTCGGCGGGGAGATGCGGCTGGAGCGCTTCGGCCAGGGGCTCAGTGCGCTATGACGGGCCATGACCTTCGCCGCGACCGCGCAGCCGCGCTGATCCGGGGTGCGGGCCTGGATGCTGCTGCTTTCGTGCCGGGGCCGAGCTTTCAATACCTCACTGGCCTCGACTTCCCGCTGATGGAGCGCCCGACGCTGCTCTTCGTTACCGGGAAGGCCCAGATGCTCGCCGTCATGCCCGAACTCGAGCGCCTCAAGTGGTCGACCACCTTCCCCGACGCCGAGACCTTCTACTGGCAGGACAGCGACGGCTTCGAGCACGCCTTCGAGGCCGCGCTGCGCGCGTTGGGGGCTGCGGCCCTCGGCGTCGAAGGCGGGCGGATGCGCATGTTTGAGTACGATGCGCTGCGCCGCCACGTGGGCAACGGCGAGGTGCGGAATGCCGACGCGGCCCTGCAGCCGCTCCGCATCGCCAAGGACGAGGACGAGATCGCGAGCCTTTCCCGCGCCATCGAGATCAGCCAGCTCGCGCTGGGCGAAACCCTCGACGAGGTCCGGGCCGGCGATACCGAGCGGGCCATCGCGGCGCTGTTGAAGACCCGGATGCTGGCCCATGGCTCCGACGGTTTCGGCTTCGAGCCCATCGTGCTCGCGGGCGCCAAGGCGGCGAACCCGCACGGCACGCCGGACGATGCGCTGCTCAGGCCCGGCGACGCGCTGCTGATCGATTTCGGCGCGAAGATCGACGGCTTCAGCGCCGACATCACGCGGACCTTCTTCTGCGAGCATGTGGACGACCGCCATGCGGAGATCTACGAGACCGTGCGGGCGGCGAACGCGCTGGGGCGCCGCATGGCCGCACCCGGCGTCACGGCGCACGATCTGGATACCGCCGTGACCGACGTGCTCCGCGCCTCGCCCTTCGCCGACATGATCGTGCACAAGACCGGCCACGGCCTCGGGCTCGACGTGCACGAGGCGCCGCAGGTCATGGTCGGCAATCGCCAGCGGCTGGAGCCCGGCTTCGTCATCACCATCGAGCCCGGCCTCTACGGCGCAGGCGATGTCGGCATCCGGATCGAGGACGACGTGACCATCACCGAGGACGGCGCTCGCTCGCTCACGTCGTTCCCGCGCGAACTACGCCTGATCGGTTAGCTCGGCTCGACTGCCAGGGCCGGAGCGTCCCCGCGATTCCCCGGACCATGGTGCGATGCAAGGCGGGCGGCGAGCGCGTCAGGATCGCGCCATGCCATGCGAGAGCACGCCGCCCCCAGTCACCGCCGTCATCCCCGCCTGTCCCCGTGGCTTCCCACCCATCCCGCCTAATCCCGGCGTGTCCCGCATGAAAATTGTTTGTCGGACGTGGGACGCGGAGCCGGGTCGCGAACACGGTGAGAGATGCAGACGATCAGTCTTCGCTCCGTCGGCGCTTGAGCCGCTCGGCGCCGGCGCGGAGACGGGCCTGAGCCTCGTCACCGCTCCAGATCTCCACCTGGCGGGCGATCCGGGTAGGCATCTGCTCCCTCAGGTCGGCGCAGAACTTGCCGAGCCTCATGCGCTTGGATTCCACGAAGGCCTCCGGCGCAAGGTCGCGCAGGAACAGCAGGCGATCCCACGCCATTCTCTCGATGTCTTCCTTGGGCCCGGTTTCGTGAACGAGGCCCAGCGCGCGGCCCTCCTCGGCGCGGACCAGCTTGCCGGTATAGATCAGATCGGAGGCAACGAAGTCTCCGGCGACGAAGCGCAGGAGCTGGTCGCCGTAGTAGGGGTTGGGCACGCCGAGCAGGATTTCGGGCTTGCCGATCAGCACGCGCCCGCTGGCGGCGTAGCGGTAGTCGCAGGCGAGGTAGATGGCCATGCCACCGCCGATGGCGTGGCCCTTGATGGCGCCGACGATGGGCAGGGGCGATTCCAGCATGGCCAGGATGAGCCCCGCCAGCGCGTGAAACATCTCGCTGATCTCGGCGCGCGAGCACGCGAGCGCCCAGTCCAGGTCCAGGCCGTTGCAGAAGAATTTTTCGCCGCCGCAGAGCATGGCGCCGCGCGCATCGTGGTTGGCGTCTTCGACCGCCCGCGCGAGGTCCTGGATGACCGCCGTGGTCAGCGCGTTGGTGGTGCCGCTGCTAAGGCGGATGCGCAGGCAGTCGTCCGCGTGCTCGCGCAGGATGTTGGCCACGACCCTCTCCCTCGGTGTGTGTCGCTCAGCCCCGGCGCGGGCGGAAGCGCGGCAGCGTGAGCGTCTCCGTCACGCGGTCGAACACGACCTCGACCGGGAGTCCCACCCGCAGCGCATCCGCCGGGCATTCGACGATGCTCGCGGTCAGCCGCACGCCTTCCGCCAGCTCGATCTGCGCCACGGCGTAAGGGATATCGGCCCTGAACGCAGGAAACCAGTCCTGGTGAACCACGGTCCACGTGGAGACCGTGCCGTGACCCTGCACCTCCTCCCAGCCGATCCGCTCGGAGAAGCAGGCGGGGCAGACCGGGCCGGGCGGCCAGTGCCAGGCGGCGCAATCGCCGCACCGGGGTAGGCGGAGCGTGCCCTCGTGCGCGCTCTCCCAGAAGCGCGCGTTGTCCGGGTTGATGCGCGGCGTGGGTTTCTCGTAGGCGCTCATCGGCCAGCCCCGGCCCCGTCAGTTCCGCAGGATCACGGAATCGCCCCAGGCCGTCACCCATTGCAGGGCACGGGCGCCTGCGATCTGGCGCGGCCCAGCGTCGCCCCGCAACTGGCGCACCATCTCGCAGAGCGAGTTCCAGCCGGCGACATGAGCCTCCGAGAGAAGACCACCGGAGGTGTTGACCGGCAACGCACCGCCGGGGCCGATGCGGCCCTCTTGCACGAAGGCCGCAGCCTCCCCCGGCGCGCAGAAGCCGAAGCGCTCCAGCACGAACAGCACCAGCGGCGAAAATGCGTCGTAGGTGTAGAGGCCCTGAATCGCCTCGCGCGGGATGTCGGCCGAGTGGTAGACCGCGAGGTCGCGGGCGGCCGGGCTTGCCGGGCGGGCGCTGCTCTGCTGATTGATGCCGAGACCCGGCGGCGCGAAGATGAACTCGTTGCGGCCCGCCGCCATCCCCTGCATCCCGGCGATGAAGACCGGGCGTTGCCTGAGGTCGCGGGCGCGTTCGGCCGAGGTCACCAGCACCACGGCCGCGCCGTCGCTCACGATGCAGCAATCGAAGAGCCGGAGCGGGTCCACCACCATGCGCGAGGCCTGGTGGTCGGCGACGCTCATGGGCTTCTGCATCACCGCCAGCGGGTTAAGGCGCGCGTGGGCGCGGAGCGCCACCGGCACCGCCGCAAGCTCGGCGCTAGTCGTGCCGTAAAGTGCCATGTAGCGCTGCATGGCCAGCGCGGCGCCGCCCGCCGGCGCGGTGAGGCCGTAGTGCGGCGTCTCCGCATGGGTGCCGCCGGTCTCGCGGTAGCCCTCGAAGTCGTGCGGCCCGCCCAGGATGTCGCGCTCGCGGGTGAAGCTCAGCACGTTCACGCAGGCGACGACATTCGCCATGCCGGTCGCGACGGCCATCGCTGCCGTCTGCAGGCTGCCGGTGACGAAGCGGCCGTGGGTCCATGCCTGGTTGACGAAGCCGATTTCGAGGCCGAAGGCCTGGGCGATCTGGTCGTAGTCGACGCCGAGCGGCCAGCCGATATGGATGGAGAGGCCGTCGATGTCGCTCCGCTCGAGGCCAGCGTCCGCGAGCGCCGCCTTGAACGCCTGGGCGGCGAGCGCGAGCTGGCTCTCGGCCAGGTGGCGGCCGAACCTGCTGGCGCCGATGCCGACGATCGCCGCCTTGTCGCGCAGCACCTCCGACACTACGCCGGGTCCGTGTCGAAGAACTCGGCGAGGCGGGATTTTTGGAGCTTGCCGGTGGTGGTGAGCGGCAGCGCTCCGGCGGTGACGAAGCGGAATTCCCGCGGCACCTTGTAGGCGGCGAGGTGGGCGGAACAATGAGCGGTGAGCGCATCGGCCGTCGGCTGGGCGCCGTCGCGCGACACGATGACCGCGGCGACCCGCTGGTCGCGCTCCGGGTCCGGCAGGCCGATCACATAGGCGAGCTCGACCTCCGGCACTTCGGTCAGCACCGCCTCGACCTCCGCCGGGGAGACGTTGATGCCGCCGGTCTTGATCATCTCCTTCAGCCTCCCGCGGAAGTGCAGGTAGCCCTCCTCGTCGACCATCCCGAGATCGCCGGTGCGGAAGTAGCCCTTGTGAAAGCTGCGCTCGTCCAGCGCCGGGTCCTTGTAGTAGCCGCAGGTGACGTAGCCCTTGACCAGAATCTCCCCGACCGAGCCGGCCGGCAGCGGCGCCAGGCTTTCGGGATCGGCGATGACGATATC
Source organism: Alphaproteobacteria bacterium (assembly GCA_965220745.1). GTDB lineage: Bacteria > Pseudomonadota > Alphaproteobacteria > UBA828 > UBA828 > WTGU01. Next base: position 490,242 of record CBDCQT010000011.1, read on the forward strand.
GACGCCCGGCAGCGCCCGGCCCACCGTGGTAAGCCGCTTCTCCAGCGGGTCGTCCACGTCGGTGACGTTGGAATTGCCGTAGGTCTCGGTCAGCCCGTAGATGTTGCAGGTATCGGTGACGCCGAGGTCGATCAGGCGCTTGATCTGCTCCGGCGAGCCCAGCGTCGCTCCGGTGCGGAGCGAGGAGATGTCGCGTGCCGGCCGCTCCGGATGCTGCTCCAGCGCATGCACCATGTTGGGCGTGCCGTAGAAGACGGTGCAGCGCTCGGTCTCGATCAGGCGCAGCGCGCGGCCCGCGTCGAAGTGTTCCTGCAGCACGACGCAGCCGGCGTGGGTCATCACGGCGAAGAGCGCATTCTCGCAGCCGAGGCCCCAGAAGAGCGAAACCGCCAGCCAGAGCCTGTCGCCCGCGCGCAGGTGCAGGCGCTCACCGATGTTCCACATGTTCTCGATCAGGGCGTAGTGCTGCAGCTGCACGCCCTTGGGCAGCGCCGTGGTGCCCGAGGTGTAGAGCAGGTAGGCAACGTCCTCGCCGCGCACGGCGGCCTGGGCGCTCTCGATCGTCGCATCGTCGACGGTCTCCGCCAGGTCCCACAGGGTCTCGAAGCGCCGCGCCGGGTGATCGGCCGGGCCGCCGACGCGCACGATCTCTCGCACGCCCGCCAGCGCTTCGCCGTCGCGGGCGAGCGCGTCGAGGGTCTCCAGGTAGTCGTACTTGAGGAAGCGATCGACCGTGATCAGGAACTTGGTGTCCGAATGGCTGAGCACGTGGGCGAGCTCGCGCGCCGTCGCCCAGGTGTTGATGGCGACCATGGTGCCGCCGAGGAGCGTGATGGCGAAATCCGCGAGGAGCCACTCGGGCCGGTTGCCCATCAGCAGGCCGACCTTGTCGCCCCGGCGGACGCCGAGCGCGAAGAGGCCTTTCGCCAGCCGGCGCACCTCGTCCCGCAGCCCGCGATAGCTGAGCCGCGTCTCGCCCCCGATGAGCGCCTCCTGGTCGGGGTAGCGCGCCGCCAGCTCGTCCAGCAGGTCAGGGATGGTCTTCGCGTCGGGCGCTTGCATGGTGCCGGTGTCGCCAAGGGGATCGGTCGCCGGAGAATAGTCCGCGCGCGGGGGCGGGTGAACCGTCCCGCCCGAAGTTGTAGGTTAGCGGCGGCGTGTGCCTCTCGGCTTCTCCAGCCTGAGGGGCGCCCGCTGCCCGAACACAAGCTCTCCCGCCCCCGTCAAATCTCCTCTCCGCAAGGCAGGACGCACGAAACGATGGCCAACGACGTATCGACGATGCACCCCGACGACGCGGCAGAATGGCGCGCGCGCAACGTGCCGGTCTTCAACGAGAACCGCTTCAAGCTCGGCGTGTTCGGGCAGAACTGCTCCAACGGCTGCACCATCACGCACGCCGAGACGACCTTCGAGCCCACCTACGAGCACAACGTGAAGATCAGCCAGCTCGCCGATCGCCTCGGCTTCGAGCTCCTGGTCCCGGTCGGGCGGTGGCGGCACTTCGGCGGAACCACGCAGTTCAACGGCAACAACCTGGAGGTCTACACCTGGGCCGCCGCCATGGCCTGCCACACGACGGACATCATGGTCTTCGCCACCTCGCACGTGCCGACGGTGCATCCCATCTTCGCCGCCAAACAGGCCGCCACCATCGACAACATTTCGAGCGGGCGCTTCGGCCTCAACGTCGTCTGCGGCTGGTTCAAGCCGGAGATCGAGATGTTCGGCATGGACCAGCTCGACCACGACGAGCGTTACGTCATGGCGGACGAATGGCTCTCCATCGTGAAGCGGCTCTGGGCCGAGGACGATTTCGACCACGAGGGGGCGTACTACAGGGTCAACCAGGGATTCCTGGCGCCGAAGCCGATCCAGCGGCCCCACCCGGTGGTGATCAACGCGGGCTCCTCGGCGGCGGGCCGCGAGTTCTCCGCCAAGCTCGCCGATTTCAACTTTCTCTCGATCACCACGATGGAGAAGGCGCAAGAGATCGTGAAGGACATCCACGCCCGCGCCGCCAATCACGGCCGCCAGTGCGGCGTGATGAGCTACGGCCTGGTGTGCTGCCGCGATACCGAGGTGGAGGCGCAGGCTCTCTACCAACGTATCGTGGACGAGGGCGACTGGGGCGCAACCAACACGATCATCGAGCTCATGCTTGGCGAGAACTACTCCTACGGCTCGAACAAGGAGCAGCTTCGCGCCATGGGCGAGCGCTTCATCGCCGGCTGGGGCGGCTACCCGCTGGTGGGCACGCCGGAGCAGGTGGTCGACAAGATGCTCGCCATCGCCGACATCGGCGTCGAAGGATTCATCCTCTCGTGGCTCGATTACCACGAGGAGCTGAAATACTTCGGCGAGAAGGTGATGCCGCTGATGCGACAGGCGGGGCTGCGCATCTAGGCAGACCACCGCTGTAAGCCCTGCACCAAGTGGAGCGGACGAGACCAGAACTTGTTCAGGTTCCGCAGTCGCGGCGGTATGGGATAGAGTAGCCGCCGCAAGCCGAACGGAGGGCAGAGGACGGGGCCTATGTCCGACTACACGACCGAGCTCGGATCGCTCGACGACTACCGCAAGGGCGGGGTCCACATCATCAACGACGATCCGCGCAACTACGTCTTCTCCAACGTGTTCGAGGTGGCCGGCAAGTCGGCGCCGTTCGAGCGCGTGTGCGTCGCCAAGAACCTGGAGTACGCGATCGAGATCATGCGCGTCGAAGGCGCCTCGCCCTGGTTCACGGCGGGCCACGACGAGTTCGCGCTCTGCCTCGACGGCCGGATCGAGGTCGAGCTGATGAAGCATGGCGGCGACGCGCCGGAGGGCGACGGCGCGCACGCGCTTGACGGCGACCCCGACGGCCCCCGTATGGGCCGCATCCGCGCCGGGCGCGGCCACCTGACCCTGCTGCCGGCACAGGCCGCCTACCGCTTCTCGGCCGAGGCGCCGAGCGTGGTCCTGTTCCAGACGATCGACGGCCCGCTTACGATCGAGCGCTGGGCCGAGATCTGCCAGACCGGCGAGGAGTGAGAGCGATGTCCGCACAGACCGCACAGGCCGCCTACACGGCCTCCGATCCCGACAACTACACCGGCTATCGCACCTTCCAGATCGGCGGCTTCGGCTTTCGCCGCGACGAGTATTTCGCCTACGTCTCCTGGCCGGACGGCTCACATCTCATGCCGGTGGACGCCTTCCTGCGCGCGCTGGTGCGCGAGGTGGCGTGGAACTTCTTCTACGGCACCCTCAACTTCGACGACGTGTTCGGCACCACCAACCTCTACGGCCAGGTCGAGCTCTACATCGGGCGCTTCAACGACGCCTACCGCGACAACGGCCGCGACTATTCGGAGACGATCGATTCCGACGACCTGCGGGCGACCTTCCAGGCGATGCTCGACGACTGGACCAACGCCGGTTACGACCCCTTCACGGCACCGCAGGAGACCGCGCAGCCCTTCGGCCGCAAGAGCGGGCGCAACCCCGAGGCCCTCGGCCGCGTGCGGGTGACGGCGAAGCGCATGGTGGGCCTGCCCGACGATGCGCCGCTCAGGACCGACGAGAGCGGTTACCCGGTCAACCGCATGTTCGCCGACGTGGCGCAGGACGAGCCGGAGGTCGAGATCGAGCCCGGCTTCGAGGACGAGGTGCAGTCCTTCAACCTCTTCGCCTACCTTTCGCGCTCGGACGTGACCTGGAACCCGTCCGTCTGCTCCGTGGTGAAGGACAGCCTGTTCTGCCCCACGTCGGAGGAGTTCATCCTGCCGGTGGAGCATGGCAACGACCGCGTCGAGTGGTTCATCCAGCTCTCCGACGAGATCGTCTGGGAGGTGAAGGACAAGCATTCGGGCGACCCCCGCGCGGTGGTGACCATGCGGGCCGGTGATGTCGCCTGCATGCCGGCCGACATCCGCCACCAGGGCTTCTCGCCCAAGCGCTCGATGCTGCTGGTGTGGGAGAACGCCTCGCCGGCGATTCCCGAGATGATCGCCAAGGGCGAGGCGCCGATCGTGCCCGTGCGCTTCTAGCCGCCCGGCGCCCGTCCTCTCACCCTTGCACGTACGTTTGCGTCCCGGCGCGCCCGGCGCATGACCGAGATCGTCCCGCTCGCGGACGCGGTGTCGTCGCTCATTCATGACGGCGATACCGTCGCCATGGAGGGGTTCACCCACCTGATCCCCCATGCCGCCGGCCACGCCGTGATCCGCGCGGGGCTCAGGGACCTCACCGCGGTGCGAATGACGCCGGACCTGATCTACGACCAGCTCATCGGCATGGGCTGCGTCAAGAAGCTGGTGTTCTCCTGGGGCGGCAATCCGGGGGTGGGCTCGCTGCACCGCTTCCGCGATGCGGTGGAGAAGGGCTGGCCCCGGCCGCTGGAGATCGAGGAGCGGAGCCACGCCGACCTCGCCAATGCTTACGTCGCGGGTGCGAGCGGGCTGCCCTTCTCGGTGATCCGGGGCTATGTCGGCTCCGACCTGCCGGCGCACAACCCGATCATCAAGTTCATCACCTGCCCCTTCACCGGGGAAAAGCTCGCAGCCAGCCCCGCCATTTGCCCCGACATCGCGGTGATCCACGCCCAGCAGGCCGACCGCAAGGGCAACGTCATGCTCTGGGGCATCTCCGGCGTGCAGAAGGAGGTGGCACTCGCGAGCCGGAAGGTGCTCGTCACGGTGGAGGAGGTCGTGGACGAGCTGGAGCCCCGGCCTGGTGCGGTGCACCTGCCGCACTGGGTGGTGAGCGCGGTCTCGCCCGCGCCCGGCGGCGCCAGGCCCTCCTACGCGCTCGGCTACTACAAGCGGGACAATACGTTCTACGAGGCTTGGGACGGGATCGCGCGGTCGCGCGAAGCGTTCACCGCCTGGATGGAGCGCCACGTCCTCGGCACCGAGGATTTCGCGGACTTCGAGCGGAGCGTCGCGGCCGCGGCGGTTGCCGAGGGCGCTCGCTAGGCGTAGATAGAGGCCGCGCTGCCCATCGGGCGGTGGACCGCGGAGGGGTGCCGGAGTGGTCGAACGGGGCGGTCTCGAAAACCGTTGTACGCGCGAGCGTACCGTGGGTTCGAATCCCACCCCCTCCGCCACCTCATCCCCGAATGGAGGTTCTCACGGGCGGCGACGGAGTTGCTCAAACTCTTCAGCAGAATTTGTTCGAGCCTAGTTCGTTGAAGGCGTCGACGCTTGGCTGAACGACCTCTCCGCTGGCCTTCTCAGCGACTTTTAACCAGCGCCCTGATCAAAAAACAACGCGCAGGCCTACGTTCACCAGGTGGTCGCTGCGAGAGCCGTCGCCGGTGCGGCCTGAATAACCCAGCACGGCGGTCGCCTGCCCACCGAGGCTCATGGAAACGCCGAGATCGACGCTCAGCCAGTCCTCGGGCGGCACGAAGCCTTCCGCCGTGAACTGCCCGTTCATGGTGTTGGAGCCTGCCGTGACCGAGACGGGGTCGCCATCGAGCTCCTTGGCATAGGCGGCGGCGGCGTAGGGACGAATGCCGAGGCTCTCCGAGCCCGCCTCGAACGAGAACCGGTAGCCGGCGCGGGCGACGAGGGAGCCGCGCTCGAACGCGGCAAAGTTCATGGCGGTGGAGGAGGTTCCGCTCTCGCGGTAGCCGTCCACCTCCTGATCGAGCCAGGAGAGGCCGAGCACCGGACCGTGGCGGGTCCCCTCCGCCTCCCCCATCGTCCAGCCGAGGCCAAAATCGACGCCAACCTGACGCCCTGCCGTCGAGCCGCGCTCGGTGTTGACCGCCGGCCCGAGGGTCATGGAGCGCTCGATGTCCACTCCGGTTCTGCCCAGGTTCACCGCGCCGCTGAGCTGCAGTCCGCCTTGCCGCCAGGTTCCGTGCAGGGAGCCGACGGCCGTCTCGCTCTCGAGGGCGGCACCCTGGACGCCGTTGTCGTGGCGGCCCAGGCTGAGCGCCACGCCCCACCGGAAATCGCGCGACGCCCGCTGGCCTAAGCCTAGGGTCACGGCTTGCTCGTCGACCTGTGCCTCGCCGAGACGCGGCGGGGCCTCGACCGCGCGCCGGCCCGTGTGCGCAACCGCGTAGCTGTGCCAACGCCTGACCGTATACTTTCGATCGGTAAGCTGCTCGGCCGCGATGATGCTGCGGTGCGCCGCCACCGCCGCCTCGCCCGCTTCGCCGGCGAGCGAAACCTGGAGCGGCGCCTTAAGGGTTGCCGTCACCACACTTGCGAGGATCGCGTGTGCCCCCCCGCTCGGGTGCTTGTCGTCCGCGAACAGGTGGGTTCGGTTGGTGCCGGGCTCATAGGTGACTGGCGAGCCCGAGCCCGCCGGGGCGCAGACGATCGAATTAATTTCCCGGCTGACCGGCGCGCAGGCCGTCCCGGCGACACTGGTGAAGCCGTACCTCTCAGGGGTCGCCAGAAGCGTGTTGAACAGGCCGAAGGTATCGATGGGAACAATTCCGTCGTCCGTCGTCGAGCGTGCCGAGGCCCGCGTTCAGCGCCTGGTTGTAGGCCGTAACAAGCGCGGTCAGCGTCGGCGGGAAGCTCGGATCGGGGATACTCTGGGCAAACGGAGTCTGTCCCGCATCGGGCAGGTTGAGGACCACGATATGGCGCGCGCCGGCTTGCTGCAGGCGCTGGATTTCGCCCACATAGCGCTGTGCCGTCGCTGGGATGGCTGCCTGAGGATTGACGGGCTCACCCGCCGCGACGGCCTCGAGAACGGCAACGAGGTCGTTGCTCCCGGCCCAGACGGCGTAAAGGTGGTTCGGATCGGCCTCCCCCTGGGCACGCGTCAAGAGGTGCTGATCGATCTGTTGGTCGATCCTCGGCATTTCGATCCGGCCGAGCACCGGCACGGTGACGTGGCAAGGGATGTTCCTGTTCACGCAAGCGCCGCCGACAGCGAAGTTCGTGCCCCCGGCGAGCGAGGGTCCTCCCGGCACGCCGTAGGTCTCGGCCACGATTTCGGCCCAGATCGGGTCGGGGTTGGTGGTGAAGCTGCTTCCCGCCGGCAGCCCCAGCGGCAGCGCTTTGACCACGTTGCCGGAATCGCTCAGGCTGTCGCCGAAGACGACGACGGCGTCGTAGTCCTGTGCCCGAACGCCGGAGGCGCAGGCGACGATCGCGACGGCAACAAGGAAAGCGCGGATGTGAAGACGCATCAGATGGCTCCCTTACGGCACGTGGCCAGCGCCCGCGACGGCCAGAGGACCATCCGACACAGCGCTGACTCTCGGCCCTGTCTCCAAGCGACGAGCGCGTTCGCGCACCACTATCGACTCTCGCCGCCGTCTGCGCCACCGGCCGGCGTGCTAGGACGCACCGTCCTCCACGGCGAGCAAAGCGGCAAGGCCGGCACGGTAATTCGGGTAGCGCAGCGTGACGCCCAGCTCGGCCTTGATGCGGGCGTTGGAGACCCGCCGGCTATCGGCATAGAAGCTCCGCGCCATCGGCGAGAGGTCCGCGTCCTCCAGGGGCATGAGCGGCGGCGGCGCGACGCCCAGAAGGGTACAGGCGTGCGCGACGACGTCCGCTGCGGGCGCAGGCTCGTCGTCGCACACATTATATATGGCGCCTGCGTGGGGCTTGGCGATGGAGGTCGCCAGCACCTGCGCGATGTCGGCCACGTGAATGCGCGAGAAGACCTGCCCCGGCTTATCGATGCGCTTGGCTGTCCCGCGCCTCACCGCAGCCAGCGCGTTGCGACCCTGCCCGTAGATCCCGGCCAGACGAAAGACGTGCACGGCGAGGCCGTGTTCTGCGCCGAGGGCGAGCCAACTCCGTTCCGCCTCGACCCGGCGCTTCCCGCGCGCGCCGGTGGGCGCAAGTGGGGCGTTCTCGTCAACCCAGGCGCCGCCGGTATCGCCGTAGACCCCGGTGGTCGAGAGATAGCCGATCCATTCAAGGCCCTCCAGGGCGGCAATGTCGGTGCCGTGGCAGTCGAAAGCCGGATCGCCCTCTGCGTCCGGTGGGATCGAGAGAAGAATGTGGGTCGCGCCGGCGAGGCACCGCGCCGGGTCCGCAAGCGGCGCCTCGCGCGAGAAAAGGACGGCATCGACGCCTGCCTCCGCCAACGCCTGGCAACCTTCCGGCGTTCGGCAGGTGCCGGCGAGCATCCAGCCGACAGGGCCGAGCAGCGCGCCCAGGGCAGACGCGCTAAACCCGTAGCCGAAGCAGAACAGCCGCTTGCCGCGCGCCGTCGTCATAGTCGCGTGCAGCTGGAAACGGCTGTCGCGGGCTCGGCGGCGTGCCATTCCGCCTGCACCGCAGGGTCCCTTTCGGCGGTCGCATGATGGGCGCGGAGCATGGCGAAATCGGCCGGGGGCGCGAGCCGCCGCGACGCCCAGACCGCCATGGCCCGCACCAGCGGAGAGGGGTCGCCAAGCAGCCGCTTGGCTGACGGCAAAACCGCGGCATCCCTGCAATTGCCGATGGCAATCAGCACGTTGCGCACGAAGCGGTCGCGCCCGGTGCGCTTGATCGGGCTTCCGGAGAAGACGGTTCTGAAGGTTGTGTCGTCCAGTGCGGCGAGGTCGGCGAGGCGGGGCGCGGTCAGCTCGGCGCGCGGCAGGAAGGCATATTCTTGCGTGCGGCGGGCGAACTTGTTCCACGGGCAGACCGCGAGACAATCGTCGCAGCCATAGATCCTGTTGCCCATGGCCGCGCGAAATTCGAGCGCGATGTGGCCCTTATGCTCGATGGTGAGGTAGGAGATGCAGCGCCTGGCATCCAGCCGGTAGGGAGCCGGGAAGGCGTCCGTCGGGCAGATGTCGAGACACTGGCGGCAGGAGCCGCAGTGGTCGGCCTCGGCCTCGTCGGGCGTGAGGTCGAGGGTCGTGAACAGCTCGCCGAGGAAGAGCCACGAGCCGTGGCGGCGGGAGACGAGGTTGGTGTGCTTGCCCTGCCAGCCGATGCCCGCGCGGGCCGCGAGCGGCTTTTCCATCACCGGCGCCGTGTCCACGAACAGCTTTACCTCTGCGCCGAAGGTGTCGGCGACGAAGCGCGCAAGCCGCCGGAGCCTGCCCTTGAGCACGTCGTGGTAGTCGCGCCCTTGCGCGTACGCCGAGACGATGCCCCGCGTCGGTGCGTCCAGCAGGTGCAGCGGGTCATGGGTCGGGCCGTAGTTGATGCCCACCACTACGACGCTGCGTGCGTCGGGCCAGAGCGCGCGGGGGGCTGCGCGTCGCTCGGCGGTGCGCGGCAGCCACGCCATGTCACCGGCATAGCCCAGGTGCAGGAACTGCCGAAGTCCCTCGCCGTCCTCCGGCGCGTCGTCGGCACTTGCCACACCCGCGGCCTGGAACCCGAGCGAGCGGGCGTGGGCGAGGATCGCGTCGCGCGAGGTAGCGGGGTCGGTGGGCTCGGGCGCCGCCGTCACTTTCTCCCCGCACCTTCGATCATCATGTCGAGTGCGGTCGCCACGGTGGCAAGGCGGACAGCGCCGCGATCGCCCTCGTAGACCACGCGCCGGTGAAGGACCGCTCCGCCTGGCCCGGCGCAGGCGTGGTGCACCAGGCCGACCGGCTTGGTTGCCGTCCCCCCGCCGGGGCCCGCGATGCCGGTTACCGCGACGGCGAGGGTGGCGTTGGAGCGGGCGAGCGCGCCTTCCGCCATCGCCCGTGCTACCTCCTCGCTGACCGCGCCCACGCGCATCAGAAACTCTTCGGGCACGCCGAGCATGTCCCGCTTCGCGTTGTTGGCGTAAGTCACGAAGCCGCGGTCCACCACATCCGATGAGCCAGCGATCTCGGTCAGGCAGGCGGCGATCAGCCCGCCGGTGCAGGATTCCGCCGTGGCGACGCGCAAGCCCTCCGCCCGGCAGAGCGAGAGGAGACGCTCGGCCCGCTCGATGATGTCCGCGGGGAAGGTCACAGCCATACCCAGACGTTCCAGAGCAGCACCGCCGCCAGGGCGCCGGCGACGATGTCGTCGAGCATCACGCCGAACCCGCCCTTTACCCGCCGGTCGAGCAGGCTGATGGGCCAGGGCTTCACCACGTCGAACAGGCGGAACAACACGAAGCCCACCGCGTAGAGGGCGACGGTCGGCGGCACCAGAAGCAGGGCGACCCACTGGCCAGCCACCTCGTCGACCACGATGGCGGATGAATCGCGGACCCCGGTGCGGCGCTCATAGGCGCCGGCCGCCCAGATGCCGATCACGATGAGCACGAGGGTGGCGATGGCGAGGCCGAGCGTGCCGGTGTAAGTCCGGATCAGCCAGGCGAGGGGCAGCGCCAAGGCCGACGCCACCGTCCCCGGCGCCCAGCGCACGAGGCCCACGCCGAAACAGGTCGCGATCAGGGTCGCCGGATCGCGCAGGTCAAGGCGGGCCGGCTCCGCTTCAGCGGTCATCGGCGTCGTCTGCGGGCAAGCGGACCGTGGCGACCGCCTGCGCGGCGATGCCTTCGCCGCGCCCGGTGAAGCCGAGGCGCTCGGTCGTGGTCGCCTTCAGGCTTATGCGCATGGGATCGATTCCGAGTACATGCGCAAGCTGTGCCAGCATGGTCTTGCGGTGCGGGCCGATCTTGGGCCGCTGGCAGATCACCGTGACATCCACGTGGCTGAGGCGGCCACCGCGCTCCGCCAGGAGCTTGAGCGCGTGGGCCACGAAGAGCGCGGACTCGGCGTCCCTCCACGCCTCGTCGGAGGGCGGGAAGTGGGTGCCGATATCACCCGCCGCTAGCGCCCCGAGCACTGCGTCGACGATGGCGTGGAGCACGACGTCGCCGTCGGAGTGGCTGATCACGCCCTGCGCGTGCGGCACCGCCATGCCGCCCAGCATGAGGTGGTCGCCGGGGCCGAAGCGGTGGACGTCGAAGCCCATCCCGACGCGGGTCTCCAGGGCCTGCGCGGCTGCGACGGCGCGGCCATCCTGCGCCGCGAGAATGCGCTCGGCGCGAGCGAAGTCCTGTTCGGTGGTGATCTTCAGGTTGTCCTCGTCGCCGGGGGTGAGGGCGACGGCAAGGCCGGCCTGCTCCGCCACCGCGGCATCGTCGGTTAGATCATCGCCCGCCGCGGCGCGGTGGGCGTCCAATATTGCGGGATAGCGGAAGCCCTGCGGGGTCTGGGCGCGCCAAAGGCCCTCGCGCGGCACCGCGCCCGCGATCACGGTGCTGCCGGGCGCCGCCTGCTTGAGGCTGTCGCTGACCGCCAGCGCGGGGAGGGCACCGTCGTGGCCTGCGAGCGCGTCGAGCGCCCCGTCGATCGCGGCGGCGGAGACCAGGGGACGCGCGCCGTCGTGGATCAACACCAGGTCGGGCGGCGATTCCGCGAGGCTTTCCAGTCCGTTACGCACCGAGTCCTGCCGCGTCTCGCCGCCGGCGACCGGTGCGAGCAGCGCAGCGTCTGCGGTATCGCCGCTTTCGCGCACTGCGTCGTCGTAGAGCGGCCGGTCGGCCAGATTGATCACTACCCTGACCCGGTCGATGCGTGGGTGGGTCGCGAAGCGCTGCACGCTGTGGCCGAGCACCGCGCGCCCGGCGAGTGCGCGGTACTGCTTGGGCAGCGGGCCGCCGACCCGGTGGCCGCGCCCGGCGGCGACGATCAGGGCGGCGGCGGTGACCATGATGGATCCGTGGCGCGGGTGGTGGCGTTCCGCTCTCCCACTCGATTGGTGCCGGCGGCAGGACTCGAACCCGCAACCCCTTGATTACAAATCAAGTGCTCTACCAGTTGAGCTACGCCGGCCAATGGGCCGCTGCAGGCGCGCGCGATCACGGACGGCCCGCTTTCAAGCGCGCCCTGCGGGCGGTGTCAAGCGCGCTGCGCTCATCGCCGCGAAACCTCGTAGAGCGCGATGGCGGCGGCGTTGGAAACGTTGAGGCTCGTCATCGAACCCGGCATGGGGATGCTCGCGGTTGAATCGCAGCGCTCGCGGGTGAGCCTTCGCATGCCCTGGCCTTCGGCGCCCAGCACGAGCGCGAGCGGCGCCTTCACGCTGACGGCCCCGAGCGGCTCGGGCGCCTCCGGGTCGAGGCCAAGGCACCAGAAACCCAGCTCTTTCAACACGATGAGGGCACGCGCGATGTTGACCACGCGGGCGAGCGGCACTGTCTCCAGCGCGCCCGAGGCGGCCTTGGCCAGCGCGCCGGCGCCCTGCGGCGAATGGCGGTCCTGCATCACCACGGCACCCACCGCGAAGGCCGCTGCCGAGCGCAGGATCGCGCCCACGTTGTGTGGATCGGTCACCTGGTCGAGCACGACGACGGTTCGTGCGCCGCCCTCCCCCTGCGCCACGCCGCGGCAGGCAGAGGCGAGGTCGACCGCCGGCAGCGGCGCGGTCTCCAGCACGATGCCCTGGTGCACGGCGCCGTCCGGCAGCAGGGCGGCGATATCCTGGCGGGAGACGATCTGCGGTGCATCGAGTAGGGCGCGGGCGGCAAGCGGCAGTGCGCGCGCGTCAGCGCGCTCGGTGAGCTGCGCTGCGCCTTCTTCCGTCGCGATCAGCCGGTGGCAGCGGCGGCTCGGATTGGCGAGCGCGGCGGCCACCGCATGGGCGCCGTAGAGCCGCTCACGGCGGGGTCGCGCCTGGGCGCGCTGCTCCTGATGCGTACGCCGACGCCCGGTCCCGCGCTCGCGCGGGCGGCGAGAACTGTTGCGTGCCATGACGCACCCTATTATAAGACTTCCATCCCTTTTGCGAGACGCCCCGGCACACGGGCCGCCCGGCGCGCGCTGACGCCGCAGCCGCGGCGGTCAATGGCGCGGTGGGCCGTCACGGAGAGCTCCTTTGGGCGTTGACAATCGACCGCGGATGTCCATAGTGCGCCCTTCCGAGTCCCGGGCGCGTCCACCTCGGCGCGGAGGGGTGGCCGAGTGGTTAAAGGCAGCAGACTGTAAATCTGCCGACGTATGTCTACGTAGGTTCGAATCCTACCCCCTCCACCACACGGGTGCAGCACGTGCACGCGGGCTGCAGGGCGCGGGGGACTTGAGATCGAGCGGGTGTAGCTCAATGGTAGAGCCCCAGCCTTCCAAGCTGGTTACGTGGGTTCGATTCCCATCACCCGCTCCAGAGTATTCGGCCGACACCGCAACAGCGGTGCGCGGCTTGTGACGTCCTTTTAACTGCCGCGAAGACGTGGCAGACGGGGAATAGAGCACCGATGGCCAAGGAGAAGTTTGAGCGTACGAAGCCGCACTGCAACGTTGGCACGATTGGCCACGTTGACCATGGCAAGACGACGCTGACGGCGGCGATCACGAAGGTTCTGGGCGAGGCGGGCGGCGCGGAGTTCGTGTCGTTCGACGAGATCGACAAGGCGCCGGAGGAGCGCGAACGCGGGATCACGATCGCGACGGCGCACGTCGAGTACGAGACGTCGAACCGGCACTACGCGCACGTCGATTGCCCGGGTCATGCGGACTACGTGAAGAACATGATCACGGGTGCCGCGCAGATGGACGGCGCGATCCTGGTGGTCTCTGCGGCGGACGGCCCGATGCCGCAGACGCGGGAGCACATCTTGCTCGCGCGTCAGGTGGGCGTGCCTGCGCTTGTCGTCTACATGAACAAGGTGGACATGGTCGACGACGAGGAGATTCTGGAGCTTGTCGAGCTTGAGGTTCGGGAGCTGTTGTCCGCGTACGAGTTTCCGGGCGACGACATTCCAGTGATCCGGGGTTCTGCGCTTGCGGCGCTTGAGGGTGGCGACGCGGCGACGGGTCGAGACTCGGTCCTGGAGCTGATGGCGGCGGTTGACGACTACGTTCCGCAGCCTGAGCGTCCGAAGGACCAGCCGTTCCTGATGCCGATCGAGGACGTGTTCTCGATTTCGGGTCGTGGGACGGTTGTGACGGGCCGGATCGAGCGCGGTGTGGTGAAGGTGGGCGACGACGTGGGGATCATCGGGATCCGGGAAACGACGAAGACGGTTTGCACGGGCGTCGAGATGTTCCGCAAGCTCTTGGATCAGGGCGAGGCGGGTGACAACGTGGGCGTCCTGCTTCGTGGGACGAAGCGCGACGAGGTCGAGCGCGGCCAGGTGTTGGCGGAGCCGGGGACGATCACGCCGCACACGCGTTTCGAGGCGGAGACGTACATCCTGACGAAGGACGAGGGCGGGCGTCACACGCCGTTTTTCTCGAACTACCGTCCGCAGTTCTACTTTCGGACGACGGACGTTACGGGGACGATTGGTTTGCCGGACGGGACCGAGATGGTGATGCCCGGCGACAACGTGACGATGCAGGTTGATCTGATAGCGCCGATTGCGATGGACGAGGGCTTGCGCTTCGCCATCCGCGAGGGCGGGCGCACCGTCGGCGCCGGCGTCGTCGCAAAAATCGTCGAGTAGAGCGCGGCCTCCCGCCGCGGCACGCAGACAGAATAGGAGTGTAGCTCAATTGGTAGAGCGCCGGTCTCCAAAACCGGAGGTTGGGGGTTCGAGACCCTCCACTCCTGCCACCTGCGCGGGTAGGGGCGCGTGCTGACCATGGCTCGCACGCCGCCTCTCGAGTTTCTGCGTCAGGCCCGCCAGGAGATCGGCAAGGTCACGTGGCCAACGCGCAAGGAGACCACCATCAGCACCATCATGGTGCTGATCATGGTGATCATCATGGCGGTCTTCTTCTTCCTGGTGGATCAGGTGCTCTCCATCGGGGTGCGGGCGATCCTGGGGCTCGGCGGATGACGGACATGTCGGCGGCAGGCACGCACATGGCAGACGATCAGGGGCCGGCGCGGCGCTGGTACATCGTCCACGTCTATTCCGGCTTTGAGAAGAAGGTAGCGCAGTCGATCCGCGAGCAGGCCAGGCAGCAGGGGCTCGATCACCTGATCGCCGACGTCATGGTGCCCTCGGAAGAGGTCGTCGAGATGCGCCGCGGCGCCAAGGTCAAGTCGGAGCGCAAGTTCTTCCCCGGCTACGTGCTGGCGCACATCAGCATGACCGACGAGACCTGGCACCTGATCAACAACACGCCGAAGGTGACCGGATTCCTCGGTAGTGGCGGCAAGCCGGTGCCGATCAGCGACGACGAGGCGGACCGCGTGCTGAAGCAGGTCAAGGAAGGTGTCGAGCGGCCGAAGCCCTCGGTCATCTTCGAGATCGGTGAGACCGTGCGGGTCTGCGACGGCCCCTTCACCTCGTTCAGCGGGCTGGTGGAGGAGATCGACGAGGAGCGGGCGCGCCTCAAGGTTGCGGTATCGATTTTCGGCCGGGCGACCCCGGTCGAGCTGGAATACGCGCAGGTCGAGAAGGCCTGAAGGTAAGGCGGGAGTAACATGGCCAAGAGAGTCACAGGGACGATCAAGCTGCAGGTGCCGGCGGGGCAAGCCAACCCGTCGCCGCCGATCGGCCCGGCGCTGGGTCAGGCAGGGCTCAACATCATGGAGTTCTGCAAGACCTTCAACGCGCAGACCCAGAATCTCGAGCAGGGGATGCCGATCCCGACCGTGATCTCGGTCTATCACGACCGGACCTTCTCGTTCGTGACCAAGAGCCCGCCGGCCAGCTTCTTCCTCAAGAAGGCGGCGGGCATCGAAAAGGGCTCCGAGACGGTCGGCCGGATCGACCCGGTGGGCCAGGTGACGCGCGCGCAGGTGCGCGAGATCGCGGAAAAGAAGATGGCGGACCTCAACGCCGACGACATGGATGCGGCCTGCCGCATCATCGAAGGCTCGGCGCGGTCCATCGGCATCCAGGTGGTGGGTTAGCGGCGATGACAAAGATCGGAAAGAGGCTGCGGCAGGCCAAGGAGCAGGTCGACCGCGAGAGGACTTATGCTCTGGGCGAGGCGATCACGCTGGTGAAGCAGGGTGCGCAGGCGAAGTTCGACGAGACCGTCGAAATGAGCGTCGGCCTCGGCGTCGACCCGCGCCATGCGGACCAGATGGTGCGGGGCGTCGTGGCGCTCCCTCACGGCACCGGCAAGTCGGTGCGCGTCGCGGTCTTCGCCAAGGGCGATAAGGCCGAGGCCGCGCGCGAGGCGGGTGCCGACTTGGTCGGCGACGACGACCTCGCGGCCGAGGTCCAAGGCGGCAAAATTGAATTTGACCGCTGCATTGCGACGCCCGACATGATGCCGGTGGTCGGTAAGCTCGGTCGCATTCTGGGCCCGCGCGGGCTCATGCCGAACCCCAAGCTCGGCACGGTGACGCCCGATGTGGTCGAGGCCGTCCAGGCGGCCAAGGGCGGTCAGGTCGAGTTCCGGGTGGAGAAAGCGGGAATCGTCCACGCCGGCATCGGCAAGGCGAGCTTCGAGGAGAAGGCGCTGGCCGAGAATGCCCGCGCGCTGGTGGACGCGCTCAACCGCGCGAAGCCGAGCGGCGCCAAGGGAACCTACATGAAACGGGCGGCGCTCAGCTCCTCGCAGGGGCCGGGCGTGAAGCTCGACGTTGCCGCCCTGCAGGCGGAGATAGCGGCATCGTGACAGGCGGCGTGAGCGGCGGGCGTCTGCGCCTCGTGTCTGCCGGATAAGCCGGAGGAAGTCGTGGAACGGCTCAAGAAGGAAGAGATCGTCGAAGCCCTGCGCGGCATCTTCGAGAGCACGAATCTCGTCGTCGTGACGCAGTTCAGCGGGCTCTCGGTGGCGGAGGCCTCCGACCTGCGGCGCCAGATGCGCGCGGCCGGCGCCACCTTCCGTGTCACCAAGAACCGGCTCGCGAAGCGCGCGGTCGAAGGCACGACCTTCGCCCCGCTTGCGGACCTCTTCGCGGGCTCCAGCGCGATCGCCTATTCGGACGACCCGGTGGCCGCAGCGAAGGTCGCGGTGGCCTACGCCAAGGAGAACGACAAGCTGATCATAGTGGGCGGCGCCCTCGGCGGCGCTGCGCTCGACAAGGGCGATGTGCGCTCGCTCGCCGAGTTGCCTTCGCTCGATACCCTGCGCGCCCAGCTGATCGGCGTCCTGAATGCACCGGCGACCAAGATCGCCGCCGTGCTGAGCGCGCCGGCAAGCCAGCTCGCGCGCGTCCTCAACGCCTACTCGGAACAAGGAGACACCGCTAGCAAGAGCGAACCATCCGGCGACTGATCGCCAACGCACACCAAGAAAAGCCCAAGCCCCCAGGAGACCAACGACATGGCTGATCTGGCCAAAATTGCAGACGAGCTTTCGACCCTGACGGTGATCGAGGCCTCCGAGTTGAGCAAGATGCTCGAAGAGAGGTGGGGGGTCTCCGCGGCCGCCCCCGTTGCCGTCGCCGCCGCCCCCGGTGCCGCGCCAGCGGCCGAGGAGGCCGAAGAGCAGACCGAATTCACCGTGGTGCTTACCTCCTTTGGCGAGAAGAAGATCAACGTGATCAAGGAGGTCCGCGCGATCACCAGCCTCGGCCTGAAGGAGGCCAAGGCGCTGGTCGAGGGCGTACCGAACGCGGTCAAGGAAGACGTGTCGAAGGACGACGCGGCAAAGATAAAGGAGCAGCTCGAAGCTGCAGGCGCGACCGTCGAGGTCAAGTAGAGACGATTGGCTATCGCCGGCGCACGCCCGGTCACGTGCCGGGTAGCACCGGCCCCGCCGTCGCGCCGTGGCGCGGGCGGGCACGATCACGCGCGGCCACGGCTGCGCGGCGTGTGCCGCCGCACCGCACGTAAAGACTAACCCACGGCCCGCCGCGGCACTCAAGCCGCGGCCGGGGCCGAGAGTCCGAGGGGTACCATGGTGCAGTCTCGCAAGGCCCACCGCAGGCTACGTCGCAGTTTCAGCCGCATTCCCCAGGTTGCCTCGATGCCGAACCTCATCGAGGTGCAGAAGCGCTCCTACGAGTTCTTCCTGCAGCGGGAGATAGAGGGCGACCGGCGCTCCGAGTCCGGGCTTCAGCGGGTCTTCAAGTCGGTGTTCCCGATCAGGGACTTTTCCGACAAGGCGTCGCTGGAGTTCGAGCGCTACGAGTTCGAGGATCCCAAGTACGACGTCGAGGAATGCCAGCAGCGCGGCATCACCTACGCGGCCCCGCTCAAGGTTACGCTGCGTCTCGTGGTCTGGGATGTCGACGACGACAGCGGGCTCCGCTCGGTGCGGGACATCAAGGAGCAGGACGTCTACATGGGCGACATGCCGTTGATGACCGACAACGGCACCTTCGTCATCAACGGCACCGAGCGGGTGATCGTTTCCCAGATGCACCGCTCGCCGGGAGTCTTCTTCGACCACGACCGGGGCAAGACACACAGCTCGGGCAAGTATCTCTATGCCGCCCGGATCATTCCCTATCGGGGCTCCTGGCTCGATTTCGAGTTCGACGCCAAGGACCTGGTGTTCGTGCGCATCGACCGACGCCGCAAGCTGCCGGTAACGGTGCTGCTGCGCGCGCTCGCCATGGATACGGAGGAGATCTTCGATCACTTCTATTCCAAGGTTATGCATACCCGGACCGATGACGGCTGGAAGGCGCCGATCGAGCCCGAGCGCCTGCGCGGCGTGAAACTGCTCGACGATCTGGTGAACGCGGCCACCGGCAAGACGGTGGTCGAGGCCGGGCGCCGCGTGACCGCGCGCGTGCTCAAGAAGCTGAGCGATGCCGGCATGACCGAGCAGCTGATCAGCGCCGACAAGCTGATCGGGCAGTACGCCTCCGACGACATGATCAATACCGAGACCGGAGAGGTGTTGATCGAGGCGGGCGGTGAAATCGAGGAGAAGACGCTCGAATCCCTGGAGGAGTGCGGGATCGACCGGATCTCGGTCCTCGGCATCGACCACATCAATGTCGGCGCCTACATCCGCAACACCATCAGGCAGGACCGGACGACGAGCCGCGAAGAAGCGCTGCTCGAGATCTACAAGGTGATGCGGCCGGGTGAGCCGCCGACCGTCGAAACCGCTGAAAAGCTCTTCTACGACCTGTTCTTCGGCAAGGCCCGGCTGAAGGATGAATCGGTCGAGGCGCGTGCAGAGCCGGAACAGTCTGCCGAGGTGCTCGTTCGGCTGAAGCGGGCCGAGATGGGCGAGGTCTGGATCCTGGAGCAGGAGGAAGACTGGCTCAGGATCATCGTCCCGGCTGCTGGCCGGCCCGACGAGATCGAGGCGCCGGTCTGGGTGCCTGCGGAGGCCTTCGCCACGCTCGGCTCCGAGCGTTACGACCTCTCCGACGTCGGCCGGGTGAAGATGGGCATGCGGCTCAATCTCGACGGCAACGACGAGCTCAGGGTGCTGCGGCGCAAGGATATCGTTGCCGTCGTCACGACCCTCGTCGCGCTGAAGGACGGCATCGGCGATATCGACGACATCGACCACCTGGGCAACCGCCGGGTGCGCTCGGTTGGCGAGCTGATGGAGAACCAGTACCGGATCGGTCTGCTCCGGATGGAGCGCGCGATCCGCGAGCGGATGAGCTCGGTCGATATCGACACCGTCATGCCGCACGACCTGATCAACGCCAAGCCCGCGGCGGCGGCGGTGCGCGAGTTCTTCGGCTCGTCCCAGCTTTCGCAGTTCATGGACCAGACCAACCCGCTGTCCGAGATCACGCACAAGCGGAGGCTCTCTGCGCTGGGTCCGGGCGGACTCACGCGCGAGCGGGCAGGCTTCGAGGTGCGCGACGTGCACCCGTCTCACTATGGGCGCATCTGCCCGGTGGAGACGCCGGAAGGCCCCAACATCGGGCTGATCAACAGCCTCGCCACCTACGCGAGGGTCAACCGCTACGGCTTCATCGAGAGTCCCTACCGCAAGGTAGAGGAGGGCCGCCAGACCGACGAGGTGATCTATCTCTCCGCGATTGAGGAGGCGAAGTACACCATCGCCCAAGCCAACGCGAAGACGGACGAGAAGGCCGCCCTCAGCGAGGACCTGGTGAGTTGCCGGCGCAACGGCGAGTTCGTGATGTCGGCGCCCGACAACATCGAATACATGGATGTTTCGCCGAAGCAGTTGGTCTCCGTCGCCGCTGCCCTCATTCCCTTCCTCGAGAACGACGACGCGAACCGGGCGCTGATGGGCTCCAACATGCAGCGCCAGGCGGTGCCGCTGGTGCGCGCGGAGGCGCCGCTGGTGGGCACCGGCATGGAAGAGGTGGTGGCCCGGGATTCCGGCGCTGCCATCGCCGCTCGGCGCACCGGAACGGTCGAGCAGGTCGATGCCACGCGCATCGTGGTCCGCGCCGAGGGCGAGCAGGGCGGCAATGCGGAGTCCGCCGGAGTCGATATCTACAACCTATTGAAATTCCAGCGCTCCAACCAGAGCACGTGTATCACGCAGCGGCCTTTGGTGCGGGTCGGCGAACGGGTGGTGGCAGGCCATGTCATTGCCGACGGGCCCAGCACCGACTACGGCGAGCTCGCGCTGGGGCGCAACGTGCTCGTCGCCTTCATGCCGTGGAATGGCTACAACTTCGAGGATTCGATCCTGATCTCCGAACGGCTGGTCAAGGACGACGTCTTCACCTCGATCCACATCGAGGAATTCGAGGTCATGGCGCGCGACACCAAGCTGGGCCAGGAGGAGATCACCCGCGATATCCCCAATGTCGGCGAGGAAGGCCTCCGCAACCTGGACGAGGCAGGCATCGTCTACATCGGTGCCGAGGTCCAGCCCGGCGACATTCTGGTCGGCAAGATCACGCCCAAGGGCGAATCCCCCATGACGCCGGAAGAGAAGCTGCTGCGCGCGATCTTCGGCGAGAAGGCCTCCGACGTGCGCGACACCTCACTGCGCGTGCCGCCCGGTGGCATGGGCACGGTGGTCGAGGTTCGCGTCTTTAACCGGCGCGGTGTCGACAAGGACGAGCGTGCGCTCGCGATCGAGCGCGAGGAGATTGAGCGGCTCGCCAAGGATCGCGACGACGAACGCGCGATCATCGAACGCAACATGTACGACCGTGTGCGTGCGCTGCTGCTGAACCGCATCGCAGCCCGCGGCCCCAAGGATGTCGCCGCCAATAGCAAGATCACGGGCCGGGTTCTCGACTCCCTCTCCCGGGGGCAGTGGTGGCAGATCGTGCCGGCCAGCGAGCCGATCCTCACCCGCCTCGAAGCGCTCAAGGAGGAGTTCGACGAGAACATCGGCCGGATTCAGGAACGCTTCGAGAGCAAGGTGGAGAAGCTGCAGCGTGGCGACGAGCTGCCGCCGGGCGTGCTCAAGATGGTCAAGGTGTTCGTCGCGGTGAAGCGCAAGATGCAGCCCGGCGACAAGATGGCCGGCCGCCACGGCAACAAGGGCGTGGTCTCGAACATCGTGCCGGTCGAGGACATGCCTTATCTGGAGGACGGAACCAGCGTCGATATCGTGCTCAACCCCCTCGGCGTCCCGTCCCGGATGAATGTCGGCCAGATCCTGGAGACCCATCTGGGCTGGGCCTCCCACGGGCTCGGTCTCAAGATCGGCGAGATCCTGGATCAGGCTCAGGCCGCAGGCGGCACAGCCAACGGGGAGCTACGGAACCTGCTTGGCGAGGTCTACGACGGCGATCGGGAGTCCGACGGCCAGGTTGTGAAGATGTCGGACTCGGAACTGGCTGAGATCGGCGAGACCAGCAGGGACGGCGTCCCGATGGCGAGCCCGGTGTTCGACGGTGCGCACGAGGTCGACATCGTGAAGATGCTCGAGCTCGCTGGCCTCGATGCGAGCGGCCAGGTCAGGCTGATCGACGGGCAAACCGGCGAGCCCTTCGACCGCCAGGTGACGGTCGGCTACATCTACATGCTGAAGCTGCACCACCTGGTCGACGACAAGATCCACGCCCGCTCGATCGGGCCTTACAGTCTCGTCACCCAGCAGCCGCTGGGCGGCAAGGCGCAGTTCGGTGGCCAGCGCTTCGGCGAGATGGAGGTGTGGGCGCTCCAGGCCTACGGCGCCTCCTACACCTTGCAGGAAATGCTGACCGTCAAGTCGGACGACGTCTCGGGCCGCACCAAGGTCTACGAGTCGATCGTGCGCGGCGACGAGAACTTCGAAGTCGGAATCCCTGAATCGTTCAACGTCCTGGTCAAGGAGATGCAGTCCCTCGGCCTCGATATCGATCTCAGGACAACGAGCTGACGCAGAGCCGGCACGGCCACCCGGCATCGCGGCAGGTTCGGAGGACAGTCGATGAATGAGTTGATCAATCTCTTTGGTCCGGCAAGCACGGCCCAACAATTCAACCAGATCAAGATCTCCATCGCGAGCCCGGAGAAGATTCGCTCCTGGTCTTACGGTGAGATCAAGAAGCCGGAGACCATCAATTACCGGACCTTCAAGCCTGAGCGCGACGGGCTGTTCTGCGCCCGTATTTTCGGCCCGATCAAGGATTACGAGTGCTTGTGCGGCAAGTACAAGCGCATGAAATACCGCGGCATCGTCTGCGAGAAGTGTGGCGTCGAGGTAATCCAGTCGAAGGTTCGGCGCGAACGCATGGGCCATATCGAACTGGCATCGCCCGTCGCCCACATCTGGTTCCTGAAGTCGGTGCCGTCGCGCATCGGGCTCTTGTTCGACATGACGCTCAAGGAGATGGAGCGCGTCCTCTACTTCGAGAGCTATGTCGTCACGGAGCCAGGATTCACCTCGCTCAATCAATTCCAGCTTCTCACCGAAGATCAGTTCCGCCAGGCGCAGGACGAATTCGGGGCCGATGCCTTCGAGGCCGGTATCGGGGCCGAAGTGATCCGCAAGATGCTGGCCAAGCTCGATCTTGAAGAGGAGCGGGACACGCTGCGGGGCGAGCTCGCCACCACCAACTCCGAGGCCAAGCGCAAGAAGCTCGTCAAGCGCCTGAAGCTGGTCGAGTCCTTCATCCTCTCGGGCAACCGGCCAGAATGGATGATTCTCGAGGTCGTGCCGGTGATTCCACCGGAGCTCCGCCCCCTGGTGCCGTTGGACGGTGGGCGCTTCGCAACCTCGGATCTCAACGATCTCTATCGTCGCGTCATCAACCGCAACAACCGCTTAAAGCGGCTGATCGAGCTGCGCGCGCCGGACATCATCGTCCGCAATGAAAAGCGCATGCTGCAGGAGGCGGTGGACGCGCTGTTCGATAACGGTCGCCGCGGCCGGGTGATGACCGGCGCCAACAAGCGCCCGCTGAAGTCGCTGAGCGACATGCTGAAGGGTAAGCAGGGGCGCTTTCGGCAGAATCTCCTCGGCAAGCGCGTCGACTATTCGGGTCGCTCGGTGATCGTCGTGGGGCCCGAGCTCAAGCTGCACGAGTGCGGCCTGCCGAAGAAGATGGCGCTCGAACTCTTCAAGCCCTTCATCTATTCCAAGCTCGAACTCCACGGCATGGCCACCACGCTCAAGGCCGCCAAGCGCATGGTCGAGAAGGAGCGGCCCGAAGTCTGGGACTACTTGGAGGAGGTGATCCGCGAGCATCCGGTGCTGCTCAACCGGGCTCCGACGCTGCACCGTCTTGGCATCCAGGCCTTCGAGCCGGTGCTGATCGAGGGCAAGGCGATTCAGCTTCACCCGCTGGTCTGCGCCGCCTTCAACGCCGACTTTGACGGCGATCAGATGGCGGTGCACGTGCCGCTCTCGCCCGAAGCCCAGCTCGAGGCGCGGGTCCTGATGATGTCCACCAACAACATCCTGAGCCCGGCCAACGGCAAGCCGATCATCGTGCCGAGCCAGGATATCGTGCTGGGAATCTACTATCTGACCTACAGCCGGGACGGCGAACGCGGCGAGGGCATGGCGTTCTCCGACATCGGCGAAGTGCAAAAGGCGCTGGATGCAGGCGTGATCTCGCTTCATGCCAATATCACGTGCCGCAGGGCGGGCGAGAACGGGGCAGACGCCGTCCGGGTCGAGACCACGGCGGGCCGGCTAATTCTCTCGGAAGTGCTGCCGGAGAACGCCAACGTCCGCTTTGAGGCGATCAACCAACTGCTCACCAAGCGCGAGCTCAGCGCCGTGTTCGATTCCGTCTACCGCCATTGCGGCCAGAAGGAGACCGTGATCTTCGCCGACCAGGTGATGAATCTCGGCTTCCGCTATGCGACCCGGGCCGGCATCTCCTTCGGCAAGGACGACATGGTGGTGCCGCGCGACAAGGCCAAGCTGGTGGAATTCACCGACCGTGAGGTGAGCCGCTACGAGCGTCAGTACTCCGACGGTCTCATCACCCAGGGCGAGAAGTACAACAAGGTCATCGACGCCTGGTCGCAGTGCACCGACAAGGTGGCGTCGGCGATGATGAAGGGTATGTCGGACCTCACCGTGGGTGAGGACCGGCGGGGTGGGCCTGCGCTCAACTCGATCTACATCATGGCCGATTCTGGCGCGCGCGGCTCGGAAGCGCAGATGAAGCAGCTCGCCGGCATGCGCGGTCTGATGGCCAAGCCGTCCGGCGAGATCATCGAGACGCCGATCAAGTCCAACTTCAAGGAAGGACTGACGGTGCTTGAGTACTTCAACTCGACGCATGGGGCGCGCAAGGGCCTCGCCGACACCGCGCTTAAAACCGCCAACTCGGGCTATCTCACCCGCCGCCTCGTCGACGTCGCCCAGGACTGCATCATCGTCGAGGACGATTGCGGCACCACCGCCGGGCTCACGATCAAGGCGGTGATCGAAGGCGGCGAGACCATCGCCACGCTCGGCGAGCGGGCGCTGGGGCGGGTCGCGTCGGAGCCGATTCTGGATCCGCTTTCCGGCGAGACGATCGTGGACGCCGGCGAGATGATCGACGAACGTACCGTCGACCAGATCGAGCGGGCCAATATCGAAGAGGTCAAGATCCGCTCGGTGCTTACCTGCGAGAGCGACGATGGCGTGTGCAGCCTCTGCTACGGGCGCGACCTCGCGCGCGGCACGCTCGCCAATATCGGCGAGGCCGTCGGCGTCATCGCCGCGCAGTCCATCGGCGAGCCCGGCACGCAGCTCACCATGCGCACGTTCCACATCGGCGGCGCGGCCCAGCGCGGGGCGGAGCAGTCGAGCGTCGAGGCGCCGATCGATGCGACGGTCGAGATCGAGAACGAGAATGTGGTGAGCGACAGCACCGGCACATCGGTGGTGATGGGCCGCAATCTCGAGGTCGCGTTGCGCGACGAGCAGGGCAGGGAGCGTGCGCGCCACCGCATCCCTTACGGTGCCAAGCTCTATGTCTCGCAAGACCAGAATATCGAGCGCGGGCACACGGTCGCGTCGTGGGATCCGTTCACGCTGCCGCTGATTTCCGAGCGCGCGGGCGTGGTGCGCTTCTCCGACATGGTGGAGGGCCTCTCCTTCCGTGAGGTCGTGGACGAGCGCACCGGGGTCTCCAACAAGGTGGTGGTGGACTGGCGCCAACAGCCGCGCGGCAGCGACCTCAAGCCCCGCGTGGGCCTTGCCGACGAGAGCGGCGAGATCATCACGCTCCCCAACGGGCGCGAGGCGCAGTACTTCCTTTCGGTCGACGCTATCCTCAATGTCGAGGACGGCGAGACCGTGCATGCCGGCGACGTGCTTGCGCGCATCCCGCGGGAATCGACCAAGACCCGTGACATCACCGGCGGCCTGCCGCGGGTGGCCGAGCTGTTCGAGGCACGCAAGCCCAAGGACCACGCGGTCATCACCGACATCACCGGCCGGGTCGAGTTCGGCAAGGACTACAAGGCCAAGCGGCGGATCGTGATCGTGCCGGACGACGGCGACGCCAAGCCGGCCGAGTACTTCATCCCCAAGGGCAAGCACATCAGCGTCCAGGAAGGGGACATCGTGCGCAAGGGCGACCCGCTGATGGACGGCAACCGCGCCCCGCACGACATCCTGCGCGTGCTCGGCGTCGAGGCGCTCGCGACCTACCTGATCGACGAGATCCAGGAGGTCTACCGGCTGCAGGGCGTGAAGATCAACGACAAGCACATCGAGGTGATCTGCCGCCAGATGATGCAGAAGGTCGAGATCGTGGAGCCGGGCGAGACCACGTTCCTCGTCGGCGAGCAGGTCGACCGGGTCGAGTACGACGAGGTCAACGAGCGCGTCGACGGCGATGCCGCCAACAGCATTCCCGTGCTCCAGGGCATCACGAAGGCGTCGCTGCAAACCCGGTCATTCATTTCCGCCGCGTCGTTCCAGGAGACCACGCGGGTGCTCACCGAGGCGGCGGTCTCTGGCAAGTCCGACAACCTGCTCGGCCTCAAGGAGAACGTGATTGTGGGCCGCCTGATCCCGGCCGGCACGGGCAGCGTCGTCAACCGCATCCAGAAGCAGGCCGTGGAGCGCGAGCTGCTCAGGCAGGCCGAAGAGGCGGAGGCCGAAGCCGAAGCCGCTGCCATCGAGGATGCCGGAGACGCATTCGGCGACACGATGGGTGAGGCGGCAGGCGACGCCCTGGCGGCGGAAGAGGAGCACGTTTCCGTTCCCGCCGAGTAGGCGCGCAAGCGCATAGGGGCGAACGCAGAATGGCCGCGCGGGGCCGCCGCCTCGTCGCTGCGGCGACTCTCGCGGCCCTTGCGTTCGTCGCCGCGCCCACGCTCGGGGCCAACGCAGCGGCCTGCCCGTCCGGCACCGAGCTATTCGCCGAATACAGGCTCTTCTTCGGGCGCAGCCAGGGCGAGGTTGAGGTGGTGAACGAGGAGGCCTGGCGCGCCTTCCTCGCCGAGGAGGTGACGCCGCGCTTTCCGGACGGCCTTACCGTGCTTGATGCTGCGGGGCAGTGGCGCGAGGGCTCGGGCATGATCATGCGAGAGCGCACCAAGCTCTTGCTCGTCCTTGCTCCGCCGGGCGCGGACGCCATGCAGCGCACGGATGAAATCGCAGACGCTTACAGGCGCGCCTTCAGCCAATCCAGCGTGCTCCGCGTGGTGACCGAGGCCTGCGTATCGTTCTAACCGAGCCGGCAAACGACGGTTTTGGGCCGTCTGCGAACGTACAAGCGGCGGCCGTCGCCTCATCGTTGGTGAGGGGTCTCCTTAAATCTTCGGGCTCAAGCCTAAGCAGCTGCCGCGGGCTATTCCTCTGCGTCCCCGATAGGCGCCTCGATACGTGCCCGGATGTCGCGCAACAGACCGTCGATGCCTTTGCGGTTGATGACCGAACTGAACTCAACCCGGTGGGTGAGCAGCATGCTGATGCCCTCGACGTAGAGGTCCACGACCTTGTGGTTCCCCTCCCTCGTGCGTACGCGGAAATCGAGCTCGACGGGATCGGCGCCGGAGGGCCGGGCGACCCGAGCGCGCACGATCGTGTCGCCGCTCTCGTCGGCGATGGCGGAGCGCACCGTGAACTGTTCGCCCCCGTAGGAATAGGAATCGAACCGGCTCGCGTACACGCGTGCGAGGAAGTCGAGAAAGATCGCTGAGAATTCCGCGCGCTGCTCATCGGTTGCCGACTTCCAGTGCCTCCCGATCACGAAGCGGGTGACGAGCGGAACGTCGAAGCCCCGGACCATCACGTCACGGAACGCGGCTTCGCGCTCCGCAAACGTGCTGTTGTCCTTGTTCCCGAGGATGGCCACGACGTCGTCGCCGACACCCTGGACGAACGCGATCGCCGGGTCGTCGGATGCGGCCACTCGCTGTCCTCCAACTGCAACCACGAGGGCGGCAATCAGGGCGGCAACCAACAAGGTGCAGCGAGACAGGCGACTGAGTCTCTTCGGGTCCGATGTCGTCAACATTGCTGGCGTCCAATCCCGATAAACGAGTGGAGAGTGCCGAAGCCTCGTAGATATCACAAAAGCGATCTCAAGGAGGACCCGACCGCATCCGGCAAGGCAATTGGGATTGCTGCTGTCCAGCGAAGACGCGACAGACCTCTCCGGCCGGTCGGCGTTCTCGTGCTAATTCTAGTTTCTGCACTGCCAACCGAGCATTTTGGATCGACAAGTCCGGTCGGTTTGGACTGCAGCTAATTGCGGCCATGTTCGTCGTCGGGTGGATAGAATTGTCTGCAATAGCGCCGATATCTGCCGATGGGGCCGTCGGAGCGGCACAAACGGGGATGAGGCCGGTAGCTCTTTCGGCTCCAGATCTCGACATCCTGGAGAACATCATGCTCCTGCACAGAAATCAGAATCTTGTTCATGATCCTGGTGCGCAGCTTCACAGGCAAGAATCCGAGGCCAGAAATCAGGCGCTTGGGCTTTCGTATTTCCCGGGTCTGTCCGACCAGAACCAGATCAATCAACGTGCCGTCGATCGGCGTCGCCAAAACCCACAGGCGAGTGTCCATGCCGATGGTGCGCTCGTGGATATCGACAAACGAATAACCCAGCCCATGAACGTAGGCGGTGGCGGAAACGTCGTAAGTGAGGTCGGCGACTCCGGCGATGCGCTGGCGACGTTTGAAGTCGAAACGACTCACGAGGCACGAGCCGTCCACCGTCGCCGTTCCGACGGCTTTCACGTTGTCGTAGCCATGTACATAACGCAAATGACCCAAGTCTACTGAGTTTTCCGACGTCTCCTGCGGGTGACCGGGAAATCGGAGAGTCCGGATTTCCAGGTTGCTCCACTTACCTGCAGTCGATGGCTCTTCAGGAAGGCTCCATTGCGGCGGGCGTCTATCGATACCCCACCATGCAAAGACGAGGCCAAGAATTTCCCGCGTGTGGAAGACGTTCAGCCTCGCGGTCTTGGGCGGCTCGGAAAAAGGCGTTGCAACACAGTTGCCGGCGACATCGTAGGTGAAGCCGTGAAAGGGACAGACCAGATGGCCGTCGCGCACGCGTCCGCCCGCTTCAGGGCCCAAGGAGGAGCCCAGGTGCGGACACACCGACTCGGCAACGCAAATGGTCCCCTCATCGTCGGACCAAGCGACAATATTCGTTCCGAGCCACTGCCTTTGGATTAATATCTGCTTCAATATGGAGTAGCGGTCCGCGACGAAATACCATCCCTCCGGAAACGGGTGGAGAGAGAGAACATCGCGGCCCACGCCGAAAAGGTCTTCCACGTTTTGTGGAGTTTTCTGTCTAGGCTGAGGCTGCTGCATAGCAAAGTCAGTCAATCAAGAGCGCACGGCGTGCTATGTTCTTGGAGGTACAATACCCCTATCTGCGTCGCGCCCAATCATCGTGAGTGCGCAGCGCGCTGTTATCGACAGCGAGCGTCTCGCTCGGTCCATACCATAAACCATTCCTAAGTTAAGGCCATTCTCCAGGGCACCCGAGCGACGAGAGTTGCGGGCTAGTAGTCTGCGCGGTCGTCTACTGCGTGGCCGCGCTTCGGCACCAGCACCGTGCGCTCGTAAGTCATGAAGACGGTGCCGTCGGATTTCTTACCGGTCGTCTTGACCGTGACGATGCCCTGGGTCGGGCGCGAACGCGACTCCCGCGTCTCCAGCACCTCTGATTCGGCATAGATCGTATCGCCAGCATAGACCGGCGCGGTGAGCCTAATGTCGTTCCAGCCGAGGTTGGCGATCGCCTTCTGACTGATGTCGCTCACCGACATGCCGGCGACGATCGCCAGCGTGAGCGCGCTGTTGACCAGCGGCTTGCCGAATTCGCTGTGCGAGGCGTAGTGGCTGTCGAAGTGAATCGGGTGGGTGTTCATGGTGAGCAGGGTGAAGGAGATGTTGTCGTACTCGGTGAGCGTCCGGCCCGGCCGGTGCTCGTAGACGTCGCCCACCACGAAGTCCTCGAAGTAGCGCCCGTAGGCTTCGCGATAGCGCTGCTCGGCCACCTCTTTACGCTCCACGGCCATTGCTCGATGCCTCCCAATTTGCCCCATTCTCTCGCCGCCAGCGCGCGGCGGGCCGGACCTTAGGGAGTCGATTGGCAGGGGTCAACGACAGCCGGGCGGCAGGCTTGCCGCAGAAGCGCCATTGATTATAGTCATGCCACGTTTGGCGGCAGTGTACGCCGTTCACGACAAGGGAGATGGAGAATGAAGGCTTTGAGAGCCGGTTTAGTCTCGGCAGGTGTGGCGCTCGCCGCACTGACCGCAGCAGATGCGATGGCGCAAGACGGGCACGTCGCGTGGCACGACGACGGGTCTGTCGACCTCATCATGGAGGATGGCGCTGTTATCAAGACCTCGCGGGATGAGCTGGGCTCCCTGTTCGGGCCTGGTGAGAAACCCTTCGAAGGCACCACGATTACGGTGCTGACCCTGGATTCCGGGCCGCGCGGCGGGATCTCGGGGCCCATTTTCAGCTTCCGGCCCATCTGGGAAGAGCTTTCCGGCGGCAAGCTGGAGATCGCGTTGACCCCGATCACCGACCTCTACGCGAAGATGATGCTCGACCTGCGCCAGGGCACCGGCCTCTATGACGGGATCATTGTCGGCGCCTTCTTCTACGGCGACCTAGTCGCAGGCGATTACATGCTTCCGATCGAGGAGTACATGGAGAGCGGCGAGCATCCGCAATGGACCTACGATTCCATGCCAGACTCGCTGAAGACCCTGCACACCTGGGGGGACACCGGCTACGGCGTGCTCAACGACGCTGACGGCCAGGTGCTCTACTACCGCCGCGACGTGCTCAACGACCCCGAGCATCAGGCGGCGTTCAAGGCGGAGAAGGGCTACGACATGCCGGTCCCGCCCAAGACCTGGCAGCAGCTCCTCGACATCTCGCAGTATTTCGACGGCAAGAACTGGGATGCCAACGACGACGAGCCCGATAGCGGCACCGTGCTCCACCTCAAGGTGGGCGAGCAGGGGCACTATCACTTCCAGTCGCTGTCTGCGTCCTTCGCCATGACGCCAGGTGAGGCAGTCACCCAGTATCACAACGTCTACTGGTTCGACCCCACCGACATGACCCCGCTGATCGACAGCCCCGGTCACGTCGCGGCGCTCGAGTTCCTGCAAGAGCTGCACAAGACGGGCCCGGAGGCGCAGGTGGGCTGGAGCCTCGGCGAGGCGTGGGACTACTTCCTGCGCGGCAAGTCGGTGTTCGTGTTCAGCTGGGGCGATGTTGGCTCGCTTTGCCAGGATGAATCGCGGTCCAAGATCAAGGGGATCTGCGGTTCGGCGCTCATGCCCAGCTCGGACAAGTACTGGGATCATGAGAACGGCAGCTGGGTCGAGACCGATGACCCGCAGCCTGTCGGCAACACCACCGGCGGCTCGTGGCACGGCGTGATCTCGGCGTTCTCGGAGAACCCGGATGCCGCCTATTCGTTCCTCTCGCTGATGGCGATCAAGCCGTCGTCGAACTGGGGCGCGTATCACGGCTGGACCGGTGTCGATCCAGGGTATTACTACCAGTTCCTGGAGCCGCTGGGCGAGGCGAAGATCGAGGACTATGTGGCCGCAGGCTGGCATCCCGACGATGTCGCCGAGTACACGCAGGCCTACTACGACAACTTCACCGCGCCGACGATCCTCACCTATCTGCGGATCGAGGGTGCGCCCGAGTACTGGGACATCATGGACAAGAACCTGTCGGCGGCCATGAGCGACCAGAAGACGGCGGCCGAGGCTCTTTCCGATACCGCAGCGACCTGGGAAGAGATCACGGACCGTCTCGGCCGTGACAAGATTCTCAAGCAGTATCAGGAAGCGATCGGCTACGGCGGATAGACCAAGGCCATCAGGTAGGGTTTGCGGGGCGGTGCGCGGCTTGCCGTGCCCGCTCCGGGCCCTGCCGACTGCCGATCACGAAATTAGCTAGCCGGCCATGATCCGCTGGACCAAGCCGGTCAAGTTCGTCTTTCTACTGCCGGCCGTCTTCTGGGTGCTGGCATTCACCGTCTTTCCGCTCGGCTACTCGCTCTACATCAGCCTTCACGATGTCGACCGCAAGGTCGTCGTCACCGGGCGCGAGAAAGTGCCGGTGCTGAACGAGGCCGGCGAGCCCGTGCTCAAGAAGAGCGGCGAGCCGCGCACCAAGACGGTGGTGCATCGCGAGCTTCAGACCAATTTCACCTGGAACGGCTTCGCCAGTTTCATCCGCGCCTTCCGCGACGAGGAGGTGGGCTCTGCGGTGAAGGTCACCGCGATCTTCGTGTTCACGGCGGTGACTGCCGAGATTGTGCTGGGATTCCTGCTCGCCTTCCTCTTCCACCGATACATATTCGGGCGACCCGTGCTGCGAACGATCATGATATTGCCGATCTTCGCGACTCCGATCGCGGTCGGATACCTATTCTTTACAGTGTTTTACGAGATCGGCGGCCCGCTCGAATTCATGGGCATACCATGGTTATCCCAGCCCGATTGGGCTCTCGTATCAGTGATAATCGTCGACATATGGCAATGGACACCCTTCTGTTTCCTTGTGTTCCTCGCCGCCTTGCAATCCATCCCGGACGACCTGGTGGAGTGCGCGCGATTAGACAGCGGCTCGGCATGGGATCTCTGGCGTATCGTCGTGATTCCGATGATGCAGCCGGTCATTATCATCGTGCTGCTGCTGCGCCTGGCGGAGGCGGTCAAGCTCTTCGACATCATCGCGACGCTCACCAAGGGCGGGCCTGGCATCGCCACCCAGTCCTACAGCTATCTGGCGTTCACCCGCGGCTTCAAGCTGAACGACTTCGGCTACGCCTCGGCCATGGCCTACCTGCTGCTGATCGTGGTGATGATCGTAGTCACGCTCTTCTTCCGTCGCCTGAGGCAAACCTATGCTTAGCGGGCTGGGCAAGTCGCTGTTCGGGCAGCCCGCCGGCGTCCCCCAGGCACGCGGCAAGCGCAAACGGCTCTGGTTCGCCGATGCCGGCTTCTCGATCATTGCGATCTTCGTCGCGCTGATCTTCTTCTTCCCGATCTACTGGGCGGTCTCCAACAGCCTGCGCGCACCGGCGGACACCTTCACGGTGGCCGGCCTCGGCGTCCCCTTCATCGACTTCACGCCGACGCTCGAGAACTGGATCTCCCAGATCTCGACGCCGGAGGCCTACAACGCCTTCGGCAACAGCCTGATCATCTCCGTCTGCTCGGTGTTGATCGCGCTCGTCCTCGGCCTGCCCGCGGCCTATGCGCTGGCGCGCTTCCGCTTCAAGCGCATCAAGAACAAGGACCTCACGATCTGGTTCCTGTCGCAGCGGGTGTTGCCGCCGGTAGCGACGGCGGTGCCCTTCTTCATCGTCTTCTCCTCCCTCGACATGCTGGACACCCACGCCGCGCTGATCCTGGTCAACGCCACCTTCATCCTGCCCTTCGTGGTGGTGATCGTGCGTCAGACCTTCCAGGACCTGCCGATCGAGCTGGAGGAGGCGGCGCTGGTGGACGGCGGCTCGCATTTCGTCGCGTTCTTCCGCGTGGCGATCCCGTTAGCACTGCCGGCGATCGCGGCGTCCGCGCTCATCATGTTCGCGTTCGCGTGGAACGAGTATCTCTTCGCGGTGATTCTCACCATCAAGGAATCGGCGACCATGCCGGTCCACATTGCGGGCGGCGTGGATTCGCGCGGCGTGCAGTTCTGGTTCGTGGCTGTGCGCTCACTCATCGCCATGGTCCCGCCGGTGTTGATCGCGCTCTTCGCGCAGCGTTACATCGTGCGCGGGCTCACCCTCGGCGCGGTCAAGGGATAAGCGGAGAAGACAAGCCATGGCATCGGTATCGATCCGCGAGGTCCACAAGTCCTTCGACGATACGGCTGTGATCCACGGCGTCTCGATCGACATCGAGGACGGCGAGTTCCTGGTCCTGGTCGGCCCGTCGGGCTGCGGCAAGTCGACGCTGCTCCGGATGATCGCCGGCCTTGAGGACGTCAACGACGGCGAGATTGCGATCGGCGACAAGGTGGTGAACCACATGGCGCCGAAGGCCCGCGACGTCGCCATGGTGTTTCAGAACTACGCCCTCTACCCGCACATGACGGTACGCCAGAACATGGGCTTCAGCCTGCGGCTGCGCAAGGCGGACAAGGCCATGATCCGCGAGCGGGTGGACAGCGCCGCCCAAATCCTGGGCCTCACGGACCTGCTCAATCGCCTGCCGCGCCAGCTCTCGGGCGGCGAGCGCCAGCGGGTCGCCATGGGCCGTGCCATCGTGCGTGACCCGCAAGTGTTCCTCTTCGACGAGCCGCTCTCCAACCTCGACGCCAAGCTCCGAGTGCAGATGCGGACCGAGATCAAGGCGCTGCACCAGCGGCTCAGGACCACCTCGATTTACGTCACCCACGACCAGGTGGAAGCCATGACCATGGCCGAGCGCATCGTGGTGATGAACCTGGGCCGGGTCGAGCAGGTCGGCCGCCCGCTCGACCTCTACGACAGGCCCGCCAACCTCTTCGTCGCGGGCTTCATCGGCTCGCCGGCGATGAACCTGATCGAGGCTTCGGGCGCCGCCGGGAGCGCTACGCCGGCCGCCGCCGCAGACGACGGCACGGCCCTGCCGCTGCCAGCGGACATTCGCGTGGGCGAGGGGCAGCCGCTGGTCTACGGCGTGCGGCCGGAAGACCTCGCGCTCGCCACCAACGGTGCCGGCGTCGAGGCCACGGTCTCGGTGGTCGAGCCCACCGGCTCAAGCACGCTCGTGTTCTGCCAGATGGCCGGCCAGGAGATCTGCGCCGAGTTCCAGGAGCGGCACGATTTCGACCCCGGCGAGACGATCCGCCTGATGCCGCGCCTCGAAACCCTTCACCTGTTCGACCGCGAGTCCGGCCAGCGCCTCAACGCTTGATAGCCGCCCGTGGCGGCCTTAACCCGCATTTCTCACCAGGGTCATGGTCTGCGCGGCGCTGTCCGGCCGACAGGGTAGGAGCGGCGCGCAGCGCGATGCGGGGACATCGGACAAGCGGCGTGACGCACGCTGTCGGCCGGAGAGAGCCGCCCTTCGGGTCGCGCCCAGGCGCCCGCCCGCGGCGTCGCGGGCCTCAACCGTATTCCCTGATACGCTTTTCGGCCCGCTCCTGGCGGATCTAACGCCTGGGCGCGACGCAGGCCGTGACCCTGGTGAGAAATGCGGGTTAATGGTCGTGGTCGCCGCTCCGGACCTCGACCGCGACGCCGGTCGTGATGGCGCCCGAACGCTCGAAGGTGAAGGTGACGGGGATGGTTTCCTCCGCCATCAGCATGAACTTGAGGCCGACCAGCATGACGTGATGTCCGCCGGGCGCGAGCGCCACCGTACCGCCCGCCGGCACGACGACGCTCTCCACCGCCTCCATGCGGTGGACCCCCTCTTCCATCGTGCTCCGGTGAAGCTCGACCTTCGTGGCGAGCGGCGTGCTGACGGCGACGAGGCGGTCGTCGGCTGTGCCATTGTTCATAATGTCGAGATAGATCACGCCGTTATGCCCCTGCGCCGCCGGCCGCGACCAAGGGTGCACGATCGTGATGTCGCCGGTCTTCTCCTCGTGCGCCTGCGCCGGCACCGCCGTGCCGAGAACGGCCAGCACGCCGAGCAAAGCAGAAAGAGCCCTGAGCCGGACCATCCCGTTTCTCCTCATTCGCCGTGAGGCATTAGACACCCGAAGGCAGCCCCGGTCACGGCTCGACCATCGGCGCGGCCTCGACATCGGGCACGAGGCCCTGCGCCAGCGTCTCGCCCGGCACCTCGATCCGCTCGGCGGGGATCGCGAGCCGCCAGTCGTGATCGACGGGGACTATGCGGGTGAGCCAGTCCTTGCCCAGCGTGGGCTTCCCGATGAGCCGGGCACCGGCGTGGCGGCGGAGCAGCGCCGCCAGCACCTCGGCGCTGCTCGCCGTGCCGGGGCCGATCAGCACGTCGATCTCGAACTCGCCGATGGCGCGAAGCGGCGCGGGCAGCGCCACATCCCTCGCACCCTCGCGGCCGCGCAGACGGATCGCGCCCACCATCGGTCCCGTGAAGAGGCTCGCGACCCGTCGCATCCGGTCGAAGTCGCCGCCGGCATTGGCGCGGAGATCGAGCACCAGCCGCGCCGGTGCTGCGGACGCATGGGCAACCACGGCATCGGCGATCTCGCGATCGGCGGTGCGGCCGAAGCGGTCGAGCACCAGGGCGAGCGCCCCATCGCTGCGCCGCTCGACCGCACTGACCGAGGGGACCGTGTGGGCGCGCCGGATCGTGTCGGTATCCGGGTGGTTCACCCGGACCAGGCGGACCGCCGGCACGCTGTCCGCGATGAGCAGCGCGGCGCAGCGAGTGCCCGCCGCCGGGCAGCGCCGCTCGATTTCCGCACCGAGCGCTGCGGGCAGCGCCGCGTGATGCTGGACAGCGTCGAGCAGGCGGTCGCGCGGCGCGACCGACGACGCCTCGGCAGCGACCGACGCGCCCAGCGCCGCGAGAGCCAGAGTTCCGGCGGCGATGTGGAGAGAAGCGGCCGTCGCGGTCCCCGCAACTCGTTTCGAACTTACCGGTTCAGAGCGGCCCCAACTGTTCCCACCTCCCCCTGTCCCCCTCCCCCCAAAGGGCGGAGGGGGGACGAAATGTGCACCGCCCGTTCTCCCTCTCCTCCCCGTTGGGGAGGAGAGGGCCGGGGTGAGGAGGGGAATCCTGGGCCGCACCGCGTGCGACACAAGGACCGTGCGCCAAACGGGTACGACCCCGTTCGCGCGGCTGGTGGTCCCTAGTGGCAGTAGTTGACTGCGCCTGCGATGTGCGCGCCCCAGGGCTCCTCGCCCACGCCCTCGATCGTCGCGGTGACGGACTTCGCCTTCACGTCGATCACGGCGACCGTGTTGGCATCGCTCAGCGCGACATAGAGCTTGGTGCCGTCCGGCGTCACCACGCCGGTCTCGGGCGTGCCCGGCAGTGCGACCTCGCCGGCCGTCTGCATGGTCTCCAGGTCGATGATCAGCGCCTTGTCGTCGCCCCGGCTGATCACGTAGGCGAGGGTATCGAACCAGCCGGTGTTGACGCCGGTCATGTCGGCCGCGCCGGGGAGCCGCGCGACCTCGTCGAGCGTCTCGGTCGAGACCACCGAGACCGTCTCGTCGCCGTTGTTGGGGACGATCATGTAGCGCCCGTCGCTGGTGGTGAACGCGCGCCAGGGCGTGTCGCCCAGCGCCAGGTCCTTGAGCGTCCGGCCCGATTCCAGCTCGATTACGGCCATGCGGTCGCCCTCGCCGTAGGCCGCGAAGCCGAGGCGGCCGTCGGGCGTGGCGGTGACGTTGATGATGCCCTGGTAAGCGGTGTCGTCGTCCTCGTGGTGCGCCAGCGCGCGGTCCGGCCCGATCACGATCTCGCCTGCGACCGTCGCCTGCGGCACGTCGATCACGCTGACGAAGCTCGCCCCCAGGTTGCCGACGTAGAGGCGCTCGCCCGAGGGGTCGAAGGTCATGTTGTGGGGCTCGTGCAGCCCGTCCACGCGCGCGACCTCGTGCTCGGACCCGAGCGAGACCAGCGAGACCGTGCCGTCGCCGATATTGCCGATGGCGGCCACCGCGCCGGAGGGGTCGAGCTCGATGTGCTCGGGCTCATGGCCGAGCTGGATGGTGGCCGACGTCTCGAGCGTCGCAAGGTCGATCACCGAAACGGTGTCGTCTGCGGTGTTGCTCACGATCATCTTGCCGAGGCTCTGGGAGACCGCGACCTGGTGCGGCACCTCGCCCACCGGGACATGCGCCACAACCGCGTCGGTGCGCGTGTCGATCACCGCCACGTCCGCCGAGGCCCGGTTGGGCACGAACACGTAGTTCGAGAGGTCGTCCAGCGCGTGCACGCTCGGCGCCGTCACGGCCAGCGCGGCGAGCGCACCGAGGCCCGCTGTCAACAGCTTGTTCATTCCTTCCCCTCCTTGGGTTCGCGCGGGCGGTCGCCCGCCCCGCCGGCGGCGGCATGGACAGGCCGCCAGAATAGAAATCGCCGCAGGCAGGGGTCAAGCGCGCGTGCTGGCTCACTCCGAAATTCTCGCCAGGGTCGTGCTCCGCGCGGTCTTGCGCGCGCTCCATGGGACGGGAAACTTAAATTTCATGCGGGACGCGCCGGGATTATGCGGGATAAGTGCGATGTCGCGCACGCGCGTCCCGCGAGCCAGAGTCGCGCAAGCTCGCAGGTTCTTGCGCGCAGCAATTGGGGGCTCGCGCGCGAAAGAAGAGGCCCGCGCGGCATCGAATCCCGCTCGTTCAAATGCCCCGGCTGTCGCGACCCGCTTGCTCTCGCACGTCATGACACAACGGTGGCCCGCCCGCCTCGCCCTGTGCACCGCACCATCGTCCGGTGCGCTACTCCGCAGGGCGCACCCGCGCGATCCTGAGCGCGTTCGTGGTGCCGGGCGTGCCGAAGGGGACGCCGGCAGTGATGACGATGCGCTCGCCGGGCGCCGCATGGCCGGCCGCCAGCGCCTGAGCGCAGGCCTTCTCCACCATGTCGGTGAAGCCGGTAGCGTCGTCGGTGTGGACGCAGTGGACGCCCCAGAGGAGCGCAAGCCGGCGCGCGGTGCCGCGATCCGGCGTCAGCACGAGAATCGGCACCGGCGGGCGCTCACGCGCGGCCCGGAGCGCGGTCGAGCCCGATGTGGTGTAGGTCACGATGGCGGCGGCATCCAGGGTCTCCGCCACCTGGCGCGCCGCCGCCGTGATCGCATCGGCCGTCGTCGCCTCCGGGTCCTGCTGCTGCCAATCGACGTGGCGCCGATAGGAGGGGTCGCGCTCCACGCGCTCGACGATGCGGTTCATCATCGCCACGGCTTCAATCGGATAGCGCCCGGCAGCGGATTCGCCGGAGAGCATGAGCGCATCGGCCCCGTCGTAGACCGCCGTCGCCACGTCCGAGGCTTCGGCGCGGGTCGGCGACGGCGCGTTGATCATGGAATCCAGCATCTGGGTCGCGATCACCACCGGCTTGCCCGCCTCCCGGGCCGCACGGACGATGCGCTTCTGCGCGGCCGGCACCTCCTCGGGCGCAAGCTCCACGCCGAGGTCGCCGCGCGCCACCATGATCGCGTCAGACAGCGCGACAACCTCCTCCAGGCAGTCGAGCGCCGCGGGCTTCTCCAGCTTGGCGACGATGGAGACACGATCCGGCACCAGGCGGCGGGCGGTCCTGACGTCCTCCGGCCCCTGGACGAAGGAGAGCGCCACCCAGTCGACCCCGAGCCCGAGGGCGAAGGCGAGGTCCTCGCGATCCTTCGGCGTGATCGCATCGATGGGGAGCGTCACGCCAGGCAGATTGAGGCCCTTGCGGTCGGAGAGGACGCCCGGCGTCACCGCCACGGTCTCGGCATGGACCGGCCCGCAGGCGGCAACGCGGAGCCGCACCCTGCCGTCATCGAGCAGGACCTCCGCGCCGGGCGCGAGCGCCGCAAAGATCTCCGGGTGCGGCACGGGCGCGCGGGTCTCGTCCCCCGGCTCTTGGCCGAGGGTGAGGGTGAAGCGCTGGCCCTGGACGAGCGCAATCTGGCCATCCTGGAACGTACCGATCCTGAGCTTCGGCCCCTGTAGGTCCGCAAGGATGCCGATGGGCCTGCCGACGTCATCCTCGACCGCGCGAACCAGGGCGTGGCGGGCACGGTGCTCGGCACGGCTGGCGTGGCTGAAGTTGAGGCGGAACACGTCCACGCCGGTCTCGAACAGCGCGCGGACGGTCGCCTCGTCGGCGCTCGAAGGCCCGAGGGTCGCGACGATCTTGGCGCTGCGGTGACGTCGCACGACTCGTGCCCCTGCGGTCTACCCGCCCCTATATCGGCACGGCGCCGCCGCCGGTCAACGGCTGACGAGGATGGCGCGGAAGTCGTTCACGTTGGTGAGCGTCGGACCGGTCATCACCAGGTCGCCGATCCCGGCAAAGAAGCCGTAGGCGTCGTTGGTAGCGAGCCGAGCGGCGGCGTCCTCCCCTGCGGCGCGGGCGCGGGCGAGCGTATCGGGCGTCACCAGGGCGCCGGCGTTGTCCTCGGTGCCGTCGATCCCGTCGGTATCGCAGGCGATGGCGAAGACGCCGGGCGCGCCGTCGAAGGCCGATGCCAGCGCAAGCGCATATTCGGCATTGGGGCCGCCGCGGCCCGCGCCTGTCACGGTCACCGTGGCCTCGCCGCCGGAGAGCAGCACCGTGCCGGGCGCCGCATCGCGCGCAAGCTGCGCGTGCTCGCGGGCAAGAACTCGTGCCTCGCCCTCCAGCGCATCGCCCAGGATCACGGGCTCGTAGCCGGCCGCGCGCGCGACCCCGGCAGCGGCGGCGAGCGCCATCGCGGGCGTCGCCACCATCCGGGTCTCGGCCGCTGCCAGCCGGGGGTCGCTTTGCTTCGGCGTCTCCTCCGCCCCGCTTTCGAGATGCCGGATGAGGGCGGCGGGCTCGTCGATCCCGTACTTCTGCAGCACGGCCAGCGCGTCGGCGAAGGTGGTGGGGTCGGGCACGGTGGGGCCCGAGCCGATCACGGCTGGATCGTCGCCCGGCACGTCGGAGATCAGGAGGCTCACCACCCGCGCGGGATGGCAGGCCGCCCCGAGCCGCCCGCCCTTGATGGCGGAGAGGTGCTTGCGCACGGCATTGATCTCGTCGATGGCGGCGCCCGAGCGCAGCAGCGCGCCGGTCATCGCCTGCTTGTCGGCGAGTTCGATACCGGGCGCCGGCAGGGTGAGCAGCGCCGAGCCGCCGCCGGAAATCAGGCAGAGGGCGAGATCGTCCGCGCCCAGGCCCTCCGCCAGAGAAAGGTTGCGGGCCGCGGCCTCGCGCCCACCGGCGTCCGGCACCGGGTGCGCAGCCTCGACCACCTCGATCTTTGCCGTGGATACGCGGTGGCCGTAGCGGGTGACGACGAGGCCCTCCAGCGGGCCATCCCAATGCTCTTCCACCGCCCGCGCCATGGTCGCGGCGGCCTTGCCGGCACCGACGACCACGGTGCGGCCCGCAGGCGGCTCGGGCAGATGCGGGGGCACGCACCGGGCCGGCTGAGCGCTCGCGAGCGCCGCATCCAGCAGGCGGCGAAGCACGCGCCTCGGGTCTTCGCTCATGGCTCACCATGCCAGAGCCGCCGGCAGGCGTCATCCGCCGCACGGCAAGCGCCGGAACGCTCGACGCGCTACCATGCCGGCGCACGTCGCCCGGCAACGGCATGGTTCGGGTGATACGGGAGCCCGCCCATGACCCCTGCCCGCCGCGGCCTGCTCCTCGGCGCTGTCCTCGCGACCATCTCCGGCCTCTGCTTCAGCACCGGCGGATTCTTCGTCCGCTCGGTGTCGGTCGATCCCTGGGAGATCATCTCGGTCCGCTGCTTCTTCGCCGGGCTCGGCGTGCTCCTGATCCTCTTCGTGAGCGAGCGGGGCCGGGTGTGGCCGGTGCTGCGCGCCTCGGGCTGGCCGGTGGTCGCGGTGGGCGTCGCCACCGCCTGGGGGATCATCGCCTACGTGCTGTCGATGCAATACACCCTCGTCGCCAACGTGATCGCGATCATGACGACGTCCACCGTCATGGTGGCCCTGCTGGCGAAGCCGGTGCTGGGCGAGCCGGTCGCGCTCAGAACCTGGCTCGCGCTGCTGGGCAGCCTCTGCGGCGTCGGCGTCATGTTCTGGAGCGACGTGGGCAGCGGCGGCATCATCGGCAACCTGCTCGCGCTCTCCATCGCCGCCGCGATCGCGCTCCAGACCCTGATCGCGCGGCGTTTCCGCACCGGGCGGATGGAGCCGGCGGTGCTGATGGCGGCGGTGATCGCGGGTCTCGCCTCGCTGCCGCTGGCGCTGCCGTTCGACGCCACGGCGCGGGAAGTCGGGTTCATGGCCGCCCTCGGCCTGGTGCAGCTCGCCTCGGCGCTCACCCTCTACTTCTACGCCGCGCGCTACCTGCCCGCGCCGATCCTGATCTTCGTCGTGCTGATCGATGCGGTCTTCGCGCCGATCTGGGTCTGGCTCGGCTTCGGCGAGGTGCCCGGCACGCTGGTCTTCATCGGCGCCGTGGTGATCCTGGCTTCGGTGGCGGGCAACGCCCTCTTCGGGGTGTTCGCCGCACGCCGGGACCCGCCAGCCGAGAGCTAACCCGCGCGGCGTCCGTGGGTGATGGTGCCGAAGGTCACGCCCCTGAGAAGTTGGTTCTGCAGCACGAACGTCACCACCACCACCGGGATCAGGAACAGCGTCTCGATCGCGGCCAGCCTGCCCCAGTCCACGCCGATGCCGCTGCCGAGGCTCCCCCCTATGCCGACCGGTACGGTGCGCGTCTCCGGCCCTGTGAGCAGCAGCGCCATCAGGAACTCGTTCCAGGTGAGGATCAGGCCCAGCGTCGCGGTCGCCGCGATGCCGGCCTTCACCTGCGGCAGGCAGACGCGGAAGAAGACCCGCCACTCCGAGCTTCCTTCGGTCCGCGCGGCGTCTTCCACCGCGCGCGGCAGGTCGTCGAAGAAGCTCTTCATCATCCAGATGGCGAACGGCAGGTTGAACGCGGTGTAGAGCAGGATGATGCCGAGGTAGCTGCCGGCCAGCCCGGTCATGCGGAAGATCACGAAGAGCGGGATGATGAGGACGATGGGCGGCAGCATTCGCGTGGTCAGGATGACGAGCAGATAGGTGTCGTTACCGCGTAGAGGCCAGCGCGAGAAACCGTAGGCCGCGCCGGTGCCGAGGATCAGCGCAAGCCCCACGCTCGCGCCCGAGATCACGATGCTGTTGACGAAGTAGAGCTCGAACCCCGTCTCGACCAGCGCGCCGCCCTCGTAGTGCACGCGCGCGAAGATGTTGGCGAAGTTGTCGAGGGTGGGCGTAAAGGCCAGCGTCGAGGAGAGGATATCGCGCGGGCTCTTGAACGCCGTCAGCACGATCCAGAGCACCGGCAGGAAGTAGACGAAGCCGACAACGGTGCAGAGCGCGGTGCGCCCCCAGCCGGCCCTATCGATCGCGCGCCGCCTCATCCTCTTGCCGCCTCGCGCGCCTCGCGCGCGGCGTCCGCCACTCTGCGCCAGAACGTCTCGTCCCACCAGCGCCGCGCGGCGCCGGAGGTGGAGGGCAGCACGTGGATTGCGGTCCGGCCGATGTGGCGCGCTTGCTCGCCATAGTCGAGGGTCTCGGCGCCGAGAAAGACGCGTGCCGCCCGCTTGCCGTTGAAGGCCAGGACCGCGGGCCGGTATTGCTCGATCTTCGCGGTGAGCGCGGCGGCATCGTCGGCGTGTCGGGAGAGATCGGTGTCCGCGCCCGATTCCGTCTTGCAGAGGTCGGTGAGGCCGATGCCGTAGCGCAGCACGGTGCGGAAGTCGGCGGGCGCCAGCAGTTGCGGCGTCAGCCCCACGCGGTGGAGCGTCGGCCAGAAGCGGTTGCCGGGGCCGGCATAGTAGGCGCCGACGCGGGCCGAGACCGCGCCTGCCGCCGAGCCGCAGAAGACGACGCGCAGACCGGGGCCCAGCACGTCGGGCAGGACATCCGCCGGGTCAGTGGCAGCCATGGGCCTGGGCATCCCTCCTCTTGCGCTCGCCAGCGCGCTCTATCATAGACAGCCTGCGTTAGACGACAGCGACGGAGCGGCACGGTGCGGAACTTCAAGGTGGACGGCGATCGCCTGTGGGCGAGCCTCATGGAGATGGCGAAGATCGGCGCGACGGAGAAGGGCGGCGTCTGCCGGCTTGCGCTCACCGATGTGGACAAGGCGGCGCGTGATCTCTTCGTCCAATGGTGCGAGGAGGCCGGTTGCACCGTCAGCGTCGACAAGATGGGCAACATCTTCGCGCGCCGGGCGGGCAAGGACGACACGCTCCCGCCCGTGATGACCGGCAGCCATATCGACAGCCAGCCCACGGGAGGCAAGTTCGACGGCATCTACGGCGTGCTCGCAGGTCTCGAGGTGATCCGCACCCTCAACGACCTCGGCTACGAGACCGACGCACCCATCGAGGTCTCGGCCTGGACCAACGAGGAAGGCTCGCGCTTCGCGCCGGCGATGGTCGCTTCCGGCGTCTTCGGCGGCGTCTTCACGCTGGAAGAAGGACTTGCCTGCGCGGATGTCGACGGCAAGACCATCGGCGAGGAGCTCGAGCGCATCGGCTATGCGGGCGAGATGGAGTGCGGCGGGCGCGAGGTCGGCGCCTTCTTCGAAGCCCACATCGAGCAGGGGCCGATCCTCGAAGCGGAGGAGAAGACAATCGGCATCGTGCAGGGGGTGCAGGGCATCAGCTGGTTCGACGTGACCGTGACCGGCATGGAATCCCACGCCGGCACCACGCCGATGGAGCGCCGCAAGGACGCGATGGTGGGTGCCGCGATGCTGGTCGCGGCGATCGATCAGCTCGCGCTGGACAACGCGCCCGACGCCCGCTCGACCATCGGCGTCATGCGGGTGAGTCCCAACTCGCGCAACGTGATTCCCGGCTCGGTCTACTTCTCGGTGGACCTGCGCCACCCGGACCCCGACACGCTGGCGGCCATGACCGCAGAGGCGCAGCGCCAGGCAGCGGCGCTTGCGGCCGAGCGCGGTCTGGAGATCACCTTCGAGGAGATCTGGCATTCGCCGCCCATCAAGTTCGCCGCCGATTGCGTCGGCGCCGTGCAGAACGCGGCGGAGTCCCTCGGCTACGCCAACCAGCCGATCACCTCCGGCGCGGGCCACGATGCGGTCTACGTCTCGCGCGTCGCTCCCACCGGCATGATCTTCATCCCCTGCGAGGACGGCATCAGCCACAACGAGATCGAGGCAGCGACCCAGGCCGATGTCGCCGCCGGCTGCGACGTGCTGCTCAATGCGATGGTCGCGCTTGCCACCCGCAACGAGGGCGAGGCCCGCGAGGGCGCGTAATCCAGGCCACTATCCCGCGATCTCGCGGCGGACGATGGCGGCGCCCTCCACCATCGCCCTGAGCTTGCCGAACGCGGTTTGCCGCGTGAGGTACTTCATGCCGCAATCGGGCGCGGCGA
Organism: Alphaproteobacteria bacterium; assembly: GCA_965220745.1. Classification (GTDB taxonomy): domain Bacteria; phylum Pseudomonadota; class Alphaproteobacteria; order UBA828; family UBA828; genus WTGU01. Next base: position 534,650 of record CBDCQT010000011.1, read on the forward strand.
CGAGGCGGTCCGCCGGCACCACCACGAGCGCCTCGCGCAGCCGGGCCGCCACGGTCTCCGGCCGCTCGATGGCGGGATCGTTCATGTCGATCACGCCGTAGAGGATCTCCTTGGACGGCAGGTGAGCGAGAATCGCCGGATCGAGGCCCGGCTGGGCCGCCTCAATGGAGATTTGGTCTGCCGCCGTTGCCTCCAGCTCCGGCAGGAAGGAATAGCCTGAGGGCTTCTCCGTCTTGATCACGGCCGCGTAGCCGAAGCAGAGGTGCAGCGCGGTCTTGCCGTCCACACCCTCCAGCGCCCGGTTGATCGCCTTCACCGCGTAGCCGCGCGCCGCCTCGGGCCGGGCCTGCACGTAGGGCTCGTCGAGCTGCACGATGTCGGCGCCGGCGGCGAAGAGGTCCTTGATCTCCTCGTTCACCGCGTCGGCATAGTCCATGGCGAGGCTCTCGTCGTCCGGGTAATAGGCATTCTCCGCCTGCTGGGTCATGGTGAAAGGGCCGGGCAGCGTGATCTTGATCGCGCGCTCCGTGTTGGCGCGCAGGAACTTGACGTCGTCCACCTCGATGGGGCGCTCGCGCCGGATCGGTCCTGAGACGAGAGGCACGGGCGCGGGATTGCCCGTGCGGTCCATGTGCGTGCCGCTCCGCTCCCTGTCGATACCGCCGAGCGCGGTGGCGACCCGGTTGGAATAGCTCTCGCGCCTGATCTCGCCGTCGCTGATGACGTCGAGTCCGGCGCGCTCCTGGTCCCGGATCGCGGCCAGCGTCGCCGCCTCCTGCGCCTCTTCCAGATGTTCGGGCGGGATGCGCCAGATTTCGTGCGCGCGCACCCTGGGCGGCAGCCGGTTCACCAGATTGTCCCGGTCGACAAGCCACTCCGGCTGCGGATAGCTGCCGACGACGGCGGTGGTCAGCACGGTCTCGCTCATGGCATCCGTCCCGGTCGTTGCTCAAGATCAGGCCGCCCCGGCGGCCTCGGCCACCACAGCCTACCGCTTGGGCGCAGTATTGCCACATTGATCCTCTACCCCGAGGCTTAGGAATCCCGTTAGTCTGGGGTGGCGCCTGCGCGCGGAACAGCACGGAGTGAGGGGCGATGAAACTCTGCCTGATCCAGATGAACAGCACGCCCGACCACGGGGAAAACGTGGCGCGCGCCGCCGGCTACATCGACCGGGCGGTGGCGGCCCAAAAGCCCGATCTCGTGGTCGTGCCCGAGTTCTTCAATCACCCCTACGTCTTCCAGTACCGCGACTACGCGCACATCGACGAGGCGGAGGGCGAGGACGGCATCGCCATCTCGACCATGCGTGAGAAGGCTCGCGAGCACGGCATCCACATCATCGCCACCATCTTCGAGTCCGTATCCGCCGGCGTCTGCTACGACAGCGCCATCGTGATCGATCCCTCGGGCGCGATCCTCGGGCGTTACCGCAAGGCGCATCCGGCGGCAGTGCGTAGCCTGGAGAAAATCTACTTCCGCTACGGCTCGCACTTCCCGGTGTTCCGCATCGGCGAGTGGCGGGTCGGAATAAACATCTGCTACGACACGTTCTTTCCCGAATCCGCACGCTGCGCCGCGGTCAACGGCGCCGAGCTGATCGTGGTTCCCTTCGCGGCACCGGCGGTCGCCTGCTGGCGCGAGACCATGCAGACCCGCGCCTTCGAGAACGGCGTCTACTTCGCGCCCTGCAACAAGGTGGGGCTGGAAGGGGAGTGGACCTTCGGCGGGCGCAGCATGATCGTCGCCCCGGATTCCGAGGTGCTGGCGGAGGCGGGCGACGACGGCGACGAGACCATCACAGCCACCCTCGACCGCGCCCGCGTCTTCGACGCCCGCCGCGCCTGGCCCATGTTCCGCGACCGCCGTCCCGATCTCTACACCTCGATCACGACACCGACCGAAGACATTCCGCGTATCGACTGATCGTCCTGGCCTTGAGAATGAGAACCGGCAAGCGAATTCTTGCGAGTGCCGTCCTCGCGTGTGTTCTGGTCCTTGCCGGCGCGGTGCAGCCGGTCGCTGCCTCCCTCGACCCGGTGGAGGATGGCGCGCCCACGCCCGCCGCGCGCGCCATCCCCATCGCACCGGTCGATCCCGGCAGCACCGCCGGGCGCATCGTCTTCGGCGTCGCCGACTGGCTGGAGCAACGTTTCGGTTCCGGGTCCCAGACGGTGCGGCTCGCGCTCGACGCGCCGATGTGGGCCGAGGAGTGGGGCGACGCCGTCACCCTCCACCTCCCCGGCGCACGTCTCGTGGAGCCCTCCGTGCCCCTGGCGCGGTGGGAACTCGGCGACCTCGCCATCGCGGTGACGCCGCAGGGTAAGACCGCCTACGACTTCGAGACCGCCTTGCCGCCTGCAATCGACAAAGGTCCGGACCGGCTCGCCATCGGCCAAGGCACGGTCTCCGGCACCTGGCGATCGGATATGGAGATCACGACGAGGCTAGATGCCAATGCCGCCGACATCCGATTCCTGGAAGGCAAGGGCTCTCAAGCGGTGGAGACGGTGTCGCTCGGAGCGCTTTCCGTCGCGGACGAGCTGGTCGAGGGCGACGACGGGCTGTGGGACGGCCGCTCCACCCTCACTCTTTCTGAGCTCGAGGCCGAAGGATTCAGCCTGGGCCGGCTCGACGTCGCCGGCAACTTCGAGGATTTCGACAGCGATCTGATCCTGCAGATGCGCGGAGACTTCGGCTCGTTCGCAGGCGGCGCGAGCAGCCCGACGGCGCTCGGCGACCTTCTGATGCCTCTCGTGGAGGGCCGCTGGGGGCGATCGGAGATGACCATCACCCTGCACGATTTGACGGCGACCGGCGACGACGCGGACCTGGGCGGCGGCGAACTCTCGCTCGGTCGGCTGGAATGGCGCGTCGGCGCCGACGGTCGAGGGGACTTCGCGGACCTCTCCACGCGGATTTCGGCCGCCGACGTGGTGCTCGGCGGGGCCGCCGCCGCCGAAATTCCGCCTGCGCTGATGCCCCACACGGCGACCGTCGATGTCGTCCTCAGCCGACTGCCGTTACGGAGAATTGCCGACTCCCTCTCCGGTCTCGCGAAGCGGGGAGAGATGGGGGGGCCCGGCGAAGAGTCGATGATGGAGGTCATTCTGGACCACCTGGATGCGGCGGATTCGTCGTTGGAGATTCGGGACATCTACGTCGTCACGCCCTCGTGCGAGCTCCGTGCCGAGGGCCGGCTCCAGGTCGAGCCGGCGAGCGTCTTCGGCATCATCGGGCGCCTGGATGCCCGTGTTCGGGGTCTGAATGCCCTCATGGCGCTGGCTGCGGAGGAGGGCGAGGAAGACATGCTGGCCCTGCTGATCGTGCTTCAGGGTCTCGGCAGGCCGGTCTTCGACGAGGGCGCCGACGAGCCCTTCTACGCCTACGAGATCGACCTGCGCCGCGACGGGGCCGTCACCGTCAACGGCATCCCCTTCGACATGCTCCTCGGCGACCTTCCGCTCCAATGAGCGGCCGCCCAGCTCAAGTTAACCGGCAAGGATGATGGAACGCGTGGCACAGCGCCCGCTGACGCTGAGTCGCGAGGCGCTCGCCTCGGGCGCGATCCGTCGCTTCGTCGAAGCGCATTCGCACATCGAGACACGCAGCCCGGCGGAGCTCGCGGCCTCCCTTCGTTCGGCGCTCGCCGGCCGTGATCTCTCCGGCGGCGTCTGGCTCTTCGCCTACGGCTCGCTGATCTGGAACCCACTCATCGAAGTCGCCGAGAGGCGGCTCGGCACGGCCTACGGCTATCACCGGCGGTTCTGCATCTGGTCGGAGCTCGGCCGCGGCAGCCCCGAACGGCCCGGTCTGGTGCTCGCCCTCGACCACGGCGGCGCCTGCCGTGGCGTGCTGTTACGCGTCGCGCCGGAGCGGGTCGAAAGCGAACTGGACGTAATCTGGCAGCGGGAGATGCTCACCTCGGTCTATCGCGCGCGCTGGCTTCGGGTGCGGAGCGCGGCGGGCCCCGTCGAGGCGCTCGCCTTCACCGTCAACCGCGCTCATTCGCGCTATGCGGGGCGACTCCCGGACGAGCGCATTCTGGACGCGATCGCCGCCGCCGAAGGCCCGATCGGGCGCTGCGCCGATTACCTTATCGAGACCGTTGCCTCCCTGCGCGCCCTTGGCATCTGCGAGGCGGGTCTGGCCGCGCTCAACGATCGGCTGGCAGCGCGCGGGGGCGCATAGCCGCCGGAAGCAATCCACGCCGCCCCTTGCCAGGGTGCGACGGGAGCGGGATAGTCTTGCGGAAAAGGCCGGAGGCAACGGCATGAGTGAAGAGTTCGACTGGGAGATCCCGCTCTCGGCGCAGCCGAAACCGGAGCAGGTGTCTTTCGACCTCGACCGCGCGCTTGGCGCCGTCGTGGGCTTGCGCGCAACCATTCCGGAAGACGCGTTCACAGCCGGGATCCTGGGAACCGAGAGGACCGGCAACGGGGTCCTGATCGGCGCAAGCGGCCTCGTGCTTACCATCGGCTACCTGGTCGCCGAGGCGGAATCGGTCTGGCTGACGGCGAGCGACGGCAGCGTGCTCGCGGGTCACGCGCTGGGCTACGACTTCGAATCGGGGTTCGGTCTGGTGCAGGCGCTCGGCCGCTTCAACGTGCCGGCGCTCGATGTCGGCTCCTCGGCCGCCCTTGAGGTCGGTGATTTCGTCATCGTGGCTGGCGAAGGCGGCAGGCGGCGCTCGCTCAACGCCCGCGTCACCGCCAAGCGCGAGTTCGCCGGCTATTGGGAATACGTGCTGGACGAGGCCGTCTTCACCGCGCCGCCGCATCCCAACTGGGGCGGGTGCGGACTGATCGACCGCCACGGCCAGCTCGTCGGCATCGGCTCGCTGCTGGTGCGCCAGGCCGGCGCTGGCGGGGACGACACGCTCGACGGTAACATGATCGTCCCGATCGACCTGCTGAAGCCGATTCTCGACGACATGCAGACGCTTGGCCGCACCCAGCGCCCGCCCAGGCCCTGGCTCGGCGCCTACGTCACCGAGGTCGACGAGGCGCTCGTCGTCGCAGGGCTTGCGCCGGAGGGGCCGGCCGAGCAGGCGGAACTGCAGGTCGGCGATCAGGTGCTCGCGGTCAACCGACAGCCCGTCGGCAGTCTCGTCGAGCTCTTCCGCAGCGTCTGGGCAGTGGGCGAGGCGGGCGTTGCTGTGCCGCTCACCGTGATGCGAAACGGCGAGCCCCACGAAGTCCGGGTGCTGAGCGCCACCCGCGACGAGTTCATGAAGGCCCCGCAACTGCACTGACGACGCCTGGCGTAAGCCAGGCCGCGCCGCGTAGGCCGCTCTCCGGTCCGTAGCGCGCGCGAACCAGCCGGGTGGTGGGCCGGGCCACGTTCGCGTGAGCGCCCCAGGCACCAGGCACCAGACGGTAAAGCGCGTCGATCTCCGAGAGGCCGCCGCCCAGCACGATCACGTCGGGGTCGAGCAGGTTGATAACGCCGGCGAGCGCCTGGGCCAGACGCTCGGCATAGCGGGCGACAGTGTCCGCCGCGAGCGCCTCTCCCGCCGCCGCCCGCGCTCCGATCTCTGCGGCCGTGGCCTCGCCGCCGCCGAGTGCGGCGTAGTCGCGCGCGAGCGCAGCCCCGTTGAGCCAGGTCTCGACGCAGCCCTGGGCGAAGCGCCCGCAGGCGCAGGGCACGCCGGCGCTCTCTGGCGTGGGCCAGGGGTTGTGGCCCCACTCGCCGGCGCTGGCGTTGGCGCCCACCAGGGCCTCGCCCCGCACCACCAGACCGCCGCCCACGCCGGTGCCCAGGATGACTCCGAACACCACCTCGGCCCCCGCACCGGCGCCGTCGGTCGCTTCGGAGAGGGCGAAGCAGTTGGCGTCGTTGGCGAGCGCCACCGGGCAGCCGAGCCGGGCCTCCAGGGCCTGGCGCAGCGGCTGCCCTTCGAGCCAGGGCAGGTTGACGATCATGCTGATCTCGCCGTCCCGCATGATCACGCCGGGGAGGCTCACGCCCACGCCGGGCGCGTGCACGCCGGCGGCAGCGAGCTCCGCCACCATTTCGACCATGGCATCGGCCACGCCGTCGAAGCTCTCCGGCACCGGCCTGCGCAGGCGCGCGCGCTCCACCCCGCCGTCGTCGAGCCCGATGGCGGCGAGCTTGGTGCCGCCGATGTCGAAGCCGATGCGCATCGCGCCCTACTGCACCTCCGACGCGTCGCTGCGCTCCCCGCCGATCCAGGTGGCGCGGACGCCCAGCTCGTCGTCGAGCCAGACCAAATCGGCGCGGAGCCCCGGTGCGAGCCGCCCCCGGCTCTCGGCGAGCCCGAGGAAATCCGCCGGATAGGCGGCAGCCATGGCGAGCGCCTCCTCGAGCGGAATGCCGGCATGGGCGACGCAGTTCCTTACCGCCTGCCCCATGTCGAGCAGCGAGCCCGCGAGGCGGCCGTCGGCCACGCGCAGGCAGCCGTCCACCACACGCACGCGCTCGTCGCCCAGGCTGAACTCATCGAGGGCGGGTGCACCCACCGGTGCCATCGCGTCGGTGACCAGAAACAACTTGCTGCGGGGTTTGGCGCGCCAGGCGAGGCGAACCACGTCCCAGTGCACGTGGATGCCGTCGGCGATGATGCTGCAGGCGAGGTGGTCGCGGGTGAGCGCCGCCCCGGCGGCGCCCAACTCCCGGTGGCCGAGCGGGCCCATGGCGTTGAACAGGTGGGTCACGCCGGTCAGTTCCGACGCCGCCATATCGAAGGTACCAGCGTCGGCCTCGGTGTGGCCGGCGGCGACGATGACCCCGCGCCCCGCGAGCGCGCCGATGTGGGCGGGTTCCACGCTTTCGGGCGCGAGCGTCACGAGGGTGCGGCCAGTGCCCAGCGAGGCGAGCAGGTCGATGTCATCGTCGCCCAACGGGCCGATTTCGCGCGCATCATGGGCCCCGCGCCGCGCCAGGTTGATGTGGGGACCTTCGAAGTGGATGCCGAGGACCCCCGGCATCCCCTGATCGAGCGCCTCCCGCACCGCTTCAACCGCCCGCGCCATGTCGGCGCGCGGGCCGGAGATGAAAGTCGGCAGAAAACCCGTGGTGCCGAAGGCGCGGTGGGCACGGCCGATCGCCGCGATGGTCGCCGTTGTCGGCGCATCGTTGAACATTACACCGCCGCCGCCGTTGACCTGGAGGTCGATGAAGCCGGCGGCGAGCGTGCCTCCCGCGAGTCGCGTGACTTGCGCTCCGGTGGGGATCGCGTCCTCCGCCGCGATGTCTTGAATGACGCCGTCTGCGAACAGCAGGGCACAGCCGGAGAGAAGCCCCTCGGGCGTGTGCAACCGGGCGCCGATCAGGGCGTCCATCGTCTCCCTAACGCCTCCTGCCGGGAAACGGGTTCGCCGGCGCGAGGCGGAATGCTAGTGTCGGTGCAAAGGTCACGGAACCGGGTGTAAGCCATGCTGCGCGCTGCCTCAATCGGGATGGGCTGGTGGTCCGACGAGCTAGCGGACGCCGCACAGGGTAAGTCGGACGTGATCCGCATTGTGACCTGCTTCACCCGGTCGGCGGAAAAGCGCGCGGCCTTCGCCGAAAAATACGGCACGGCCCAACACGACTCCTACGAAGCGGTGCTCGCAGACGACGGCGTCGACGCGGTCATCCTGACCACGCCGCACTCGACCCATGCTGAGCAGGTGATCGCGGCGGCGGCGGCCGGCAAGCATGTCTTCTGCGAGAAGCCGTTCACGCTGACCCGCGCGAGCGCGCAAGCCGCGGTGGATGCCTGTGCCGAGGCGGGCGTGGTGCTCGCGATCGGGCAGAACCGGCGCTGGCACAGCGCGACCCGCGCGCTCAAACGCATGGTGGAGGGCGGTGACTTCGGCACGATCCTCCACGCGGAGGCGAATTTCTCTGTGCCGAGCGCCCTCAGCTACCCGCCGGAGCTCTGGCGCTCCAACCGTGTCGAGAGCCCGGCCGGCTCGATCACGGGGCTCGGCATCCACATGATCGATGCCCTCGTCTATCTGCTGGGGCCCGTCGCGCGGGTGGCGGCGCAGGCCCACCGGCGCGCGGTGCCGGTCGACATCGACGACACGACCTCGGTGCTGTTCCTCTTCGAATCCGGGGTCTCGGGCTACCTCGGCACGATGTTCGCCTGCCCCCACACCTCCTACATCAATGTCTACGGCACTGGCGGCAACGCCTTCGCCCAGATCGACAACAGCCAGCTCATTCTCCAATCGGCGGACGGGGTCAGGCGGGAGGAGCCCATCGAACCCAATGACACGCTCAGGCTGGAGCTCGACGAGTTCGCTGCAACCTGCGCCGGCGAGGCGCGGTACACGGTGACGACCGAGGAGGCCGTGCACGGCATCGCCGTGATGGAGGCGCTGGTCGAGGCCACGGCCACCGGCCAGTGGGTGGAGGTCGCCGGCGGGGGCGAGGCATGAGCGCGCGCCACACCTTTTTCTGCATCGACGGCCACACCTGCGGCAATCCCGTGCGCGTGGTGGCAGGCGGCGGGCCGACGCTCGTAGGCGCCACCATGAGCGAGCGGCGCCAGCACTTCCTCCGCGACCACGACTGGATCCGCCGGGCGCTCATGTACGAGCCCCGCGGCCACGACCTGATGTCGGGCTCCGTGCTCTACCCGCCGCTCTCGCCAGACGCCGATATTGCGCTGCTCTTCGTCGAGACCTCCGGATGCCTGCCGATGTGCGGCCACGGCACCATCGGGACCGTGACCATCGCCTTGGAGCACGGCCTCGTCTCCCCCCGTAACGAGGGCACGCTGGTGCTGGACACGCCGGCGGGCCGGGTCGAGGCGCGTTACCGACAGAACGGTACGCGCGTCGAGGCCGTGCGCATCACCAACGTGCCGAGCTTCCTGGCGGAGACGGGCGTCGCGGTGGAGTGCCCCGGTCTCGGTCCGCTCACGGTGGACATCGCCTATGGCGGCAACTTCTACGCGATCGTCGATCCTCAGCCGGGCTATGCGGGGATGGAGGCGTTCTCAGCGGCCGAGCTGCTGGCGATGAGCCCCGGCCTGCGCGAGGCCTGCAACCGGGTGGTGGAGTGCGTCCATCCCGACGATTCGTCCATCGCAGGCGTCAGCCACGTGATGTGGACCGGCGCACCGCAGGACCCCGGCGCTCACGGGCGGAACGCTGTCTTCTACGGCTCCGGCGCGCTCGATCGCTCCCCCTGCGGCACCGGCAGCTCCGCGCGCATGGCGCAGTGGGCGGCCACGGGCAAGCTCGCGGCCGGCGATGACTTCGTGCACGAGAGCATCATCGGCAGCCTGTTCAACTGCCGCGTCGAGAGCGCGACGAAGGTGGGCAATCACGACGCGATCGTGCCGAGCATCGAAGGCTGGGCGCGAGTCACCGGGCTCAACACCATCTTCGTGGACGAAGCCGATCCCTTCGCCCACGGTTTCCAGGTGACCTAGACCGGTTCGGCCAAAACATAAGGAAAAGTTATATCAATATAAGCAATCAATATTGGGCGGTATACGCCCAGCCGGGCAGTGTCGGACTGTTTGGCTGGGTGCCGCGATGGAATGCAGCCCGGCCTTGGCAGATGGGGCATGTCGGCACAGCGTGGACGACGCGCGTTCGGGGAGACAAGAAAACATGACAAGTTCCGCCATTGGCAAGCCTGATCGCGCTCTTCGCGCGCTCGTTCGTTCTCTCGCCCCGGCCTGTGCCGTCCTGCTGGTCGCCACGCTCGGCCTGGGCTGCAGCGCGTACGGCGATGCGTCGGACGACGTGTCGCTCAACCCGCAGGCGAGCGATCCCGCCGATGGCGCCTCGGCGACCTATACCGTCACGTACACGGGCGCCTGGACTGCGGCTGCCACGCCCGGGGGCGTTCCTGACGGTGCGCACTTCTCGCCGCTGATCGGCGGCGTCCATAATGCCGCCGTGGCGTTCCTGGAGGCCGGTGGCGTCGCCACGCCGGGCATCGAATCCATGGCGGAGCGCGGACGCACCGCCACCCTGACGAAGGAAATCGAAGCAGCCGGGGCTAATGCGCTCAGCGTGCTGCGCAAGGAGTCGGGCTCCGGCGCGACGGAGTCCTCGACATTCGAATCCGTCGTGCTCACCGCCGACCATCCCCGCGTCACTCTGCTCTCGATGATCGCGCCGAGCCCGGATTGGTTCGTCGGCGTCTTCGGTCTTTCCCTGCTCGATGCCGAGGGCGGCTGGGTCGAGGCGCTGACGGTGGACCTCCACCCCTGGGATGCCGGGACCGAGGAGGGTGAGGAATTCTCGTTCGACAACGCGGAAACCGTGCCGCAGGGCACCATCACCAGCCTCCAGGGCACAGGCAAGTTCTCGTCGGACGCGCCGATGGCGACGCTGACCTTCACTCTCCAGTCGGCCGAATAGGGTGAGCGGAACCCCCGCAGCGGCAGCCCAGCATAGCGGCGCGACCGCCGCCGAGAATGCGCGCAAGCACACCCTAAAGCGCCGCACGCCGCCGCTCGCTGCCTTGTTGTTCGCGATGGTCCTCGTCGCGGCGACGCTCGCGCCAGGTCCACGCGCGGCTGCGGAGGAGTACAGCGATGCCATGCTCGAAGCCTTCGCTTCCGCCGCCATCGAGGTCAGCAGACGGATCGAGGCCTGGCGGCCACTCATCGAAAGCACGGCCGACGAGGACGAGCGCGCAGCCCTGATCGAAGACGCACAGGCGGACCTCGCGCGCGCCATCGAAGAGACGGAAGGCATCGACGAGGACGAGTACTACGCCATCTACGAAGCCGCGCGGGAGGACCAGGCGCTGCGCAATCGAATAAACGAGATCTTCTCCGCCCTCCTGCAGCGCCCGCAAGTCCCTCGCGCCGAGTGACCGCCTATCGAGGAACAAGAGGCCGATGAAGATCAGGAGCATCACGGCATGCTGGGTGCATGTGCCGATCCCCAAGGCGCAGCAGCACAAGAGCGATCTCGGCGTCGCCGACTTCTTCGATGCCACGATCGTGCGGGTTGAGACCGAATGCGGCCTCGTGGGCTGGGGCGAGGCGAAGGCGTCGGTCGGCAGCATGGGCAACAACGCGGCGATGGCTGCGCTCATCAACCGCGACCTGGGCCCGGCGCTGATCGGCGAGGACCCGCGCAACCCGCGTCGGCTGTGGGAGATCGGCTACAACGGCAGCCGTGCCCACTTTGCGCTGACACGCGGCCAGGCCTTCCCTGCGCTGGACCGCCGCGGCAGCCGGATCAGCGCCATCGGCGCCATCGACATGGCCTGCTGGGACATCCTGGGCCGCTCCCTGGATGTGCCGGTTTGGCAGCTGCTCGGCGGCAAGTGCCGGGATGCCATGCCGGCCTACGCCTCCGGCGGCTGGGCGCCCGCCGAGGCCATCGGCGCACAACTGGAAGGCTACATCGCGCGCGGCGGATTTGGCGCGGTGAAGATGCGGGTCGGCGCGGGCGACGGCGACGTCATCACCTCGGTGCGTCGGGTTCGGGCCGCGCGCGCCCATCTGGGCTGCGATATCCAGATCATGGTGGACTCCCACGGCACGTTTTCGGTCAAGGAGGCGCTTCGCTTCGTGCGGCTCGTCGAGGGCTGCGGCCTCGCCTGGTTCGAGGAGCCGGTGAATGTCGATGACCGGGCCGGCATGGCGACCGTGCGGGCCGCGAGCGACATCCCCATCGCCGCCGGCGAGAGCGAGTTCACCCGCTTCGATTTCCGCGAGCTGTTGGAGCATAAGGCCGTGGACTACTTCCAGCCCGATCTCGCCATCGCGGGCGGCATCACCGAGGCCATGCGGATCGCCGCTCTGGCCGAGAGCCACGGCATCAAGCTCGCGCCCCACCTCTGGGGCGGCGCGCTCAACTTCGCCGCCGGGCTCCAGGTCATGGCCGCCTCGCCTGCGGCGGTCATCGCCGAATACTCCCTCGGCGCCAATCCGCTGCTCCACGATCTCGCCGAGGAGAGCTTCGAGGTGGTCGACGGCATGATCGCCATCCCCGACCGTCCCGGCCTCGGCGTCACGATCGACGAAGAGTTTCTCGCCGCCCACACCGTCGATTAGCCTGCGCGACATCGTCGTCTTCTGGGATTCGGCGGCCGGGCGGCTATGATGCGCGGCCGGCCGCGCCGGGCGCGGTCCCACCCGCCATTCAGGAGAGACGCCGCCATGCCCAACGAGATGTACGAGAAAGGCCTGCAAATCCGGCGCGAGGTGCTGGGCTCGGAGTACGTGGACCGCGCCATCGGCAGCGCCGACGACTTCAACAAGGAATTCCAGGAGATCCTGACCGAGTACTGCTGGGGCGCGGTGTGGGGCCGGCCGGGGCTGAGCCGCAAGCAGCGCAGCCTCAACAACATCTGCATGCTCTCTGCGCTGGGCCGCAGTCACGAGCTCGAACTGCATCTCAAGGGCGCGCTCACCAACGGCGTGACCGTCGACGAGATCAAGGAGACGCTGATCCAGGTCGCCGTCTACTGTGGCGCGCCGGCGGCGGTCGAGGGCTTCCGCATCGCGCGCCGTGTCGTGGACGAGCACCGCAAGGCGGAGGCGGGCTGATGCCGACCTTGGGTTTCATCGGCCTCGGCAGCATGGGCGGCCCCATGGCGCACAATCTCGCCGCCGCCGGTCACGAGGTGGTGTGCTTCGATGCTGCGGGCACGGAAGCGCTGGCACCGCCGGACGCTCCCACGGCCGGGTCCGCGGCGGAGGTCGCGCAGAGGGCCCGCATCGTCTTCCTCTGCCTGCCCGACGGGCCCGTGGTCCTGCACGTGGCACGCGAGATGGCCGACTGTCCCGACCGCGCGGTCGAGATCGTGGTGGACAGCACCACCGCCGGTATGCCGGACGCCCGCGCAGCCCACGACGTGCTGGCCGAGGCCGGCATCCGCTACGCCGATGCGCCGGTGAGCGGCGGCACCAAGGGCTCGAAGGCCGGCACGCTCGCCATGATGGTGGCCGCGCCCGACGATCTCTACGCCGAGATCGAGCCCTACATCCGCCCGATGGCGGCGAACGCCCGCCATGTCGGCACCGAGCCGGGCCAGGGCATGGCGATGAAGCTGCTCAACAACTTCCTGTCGGCGACGGCGATGGCGGCGACCAGCGAGGCGGTGGCCTTCGGCGTCTCCCAGGGCCTCGACATGATGACGATTCTGGAGACGGTCAACGTCTCCACCGGACGCAACACAGCGACCGAGGACAAGTTCCCCAACCGCATCGCCACCGGCGCGTTCGATGCCGGCTTCGCCACCAAGCTCATGGCCAAGGATCTCCGGCTCTACGAGGCGAGCGTCACGGCCACCGGCTCGCCGCGCCGCCTTGCCGGGCAGCTCCGCGAAATCTGGGACGGTCTGGAGGCCGCCCGCCCGGATTCCGACTTCACAGAGATCTACCGGCACGTGCGGGACGGCCAGTAACGATATCGTCCGGCCGAACAACCCCCACCTCACCCTGACCCTCTCCGCCCCTAGGGGCGGAGAGGGAACGCAGGCGGCGCCGCCTTCTCTCCCTCTCCTCCCCGCCGGGGAGGAGAGGGCTGGGGAGAGGAGGGGGACTGCTTCCGTCCTTCATGTTGGTGGACGGACGACTTGCCGCACTCCGCCGGGGTGATTAGCCTCAAGCCCATGGAAGACGGGGCGCCGACCCACTACGTGGTCGTCGAGGGGCTGGCGGGCGAGGACTCGACCTGGCGCGTCGTCCGGGCCGAGGAGCACGCGCGCGGGCGCAGGCTCTACGCCTTCGTCGGGACGTGTCAGACCCGCCGTGCGGCGCTTTCGCTCGCGCGTGCGCTCAACGAGAAGCGTGCCGTCGACGAGGAAACGCTACGGGCTGCGGCCCTGCGAGGGCAGGCCCTTGCCCCCGGCCGCGCCGACATCGCGCCCGCGCCCGACCCCTACAGGCTGAGGCCTTCCTGCTGAGACTCTTTGTGGCTCACGGCAGCCGGCCTACGGCCGGCGCCTCCGCGAGGGCGCCGCAGGAGCGGCGGGCCGCGGTCGCGGCCTGTCGCGAGTCCGTCAGAGACGAACTCGCTCAAAGGTCATCTACTCTTAAACGTTTCGCTTCCTGATCTCGTCGAGGTAGTCGAGCACGCGCTCGGACGAGACGATGTCGGCGTAGCGGCGGCCGACATCGCGCAGGTTGTCCCGGTGCGGCCGCTCGTCGGCGTCGCCGACGCAGTCCTCCGGCACCATGGTGCGGTAGCCGTAGGAGAAGGAATCGATCACGGACGCCCGAATGCAGCCGCTGGTCATGCAGCCCATGACGATGGTCGTGTCCACGCTGTGCTTGGTGAGGAAGGCGGTCACCGGGGTCTGGAAGAAGATCGAGGGGCCCGACTTGCGCAGGATGTAGTCGTAATCCGGGTCGGAGGTGCGGGGCTCCATCTCGGCGCAGGGATCGCCCTCGAAGAAGCTCTCGCGCACCGGCGCGATCTTCCAGTAGGGCATGTCGCCCTCGGAGTGATAGGCGGTGTAGCAGTTGGCGACCGGCACCCGCGCCGCGCGCGCGGCATCGAGCACTCGTGCGGTGTTCTCCACGGCACGATGCACCAGTGGGCAGTTGCCGAGGGGAAACTCCGGTTGGGTGAAGCCGGTCTGGAAATCGACCACGAGGATGCCCGGCCGCTCGCCGAAGCCGATCTCCATCGCGCCGTAGCCGATGTCCTGATAGGTGTCGTCGCTCATCGCGTTCCCCCTTGTCGCCGCCTTCTGCGGCGGCTCAAGCGACCGATCCGGCGGCGCCGATGCCGTAGGGTGCGGCCCAGCCCAGGCCCTCCAGCGTGCCGTCCTTGGGCCGGTATTCGCAGCCGATCCAGCCGTCGTATCCCGCCGCATCCAGCGTGTCGAAGAGGTAGGGATAGTTGATCTCGCCGACGTCGGGCTCGTGGCGGCCGGGGACGCCGGATACCTGGATGTGGGCGATGATCGCGCGATGCTGGGCGAAGCCGGCCGCTAGGCTGCCTTCCATGATTTGGCGGTGATAGAAGTCGTACTGGAGGAAGAGGTTCTTGCTCCCCACCGTCTCGATCACCCGCTGGGCGTGGCCGGCGGTCGACAGCAGATAGCCCGGATTGTCGACCGTGTTCAGCGGCTCGATCAGGGTGCGGATGCCCTCGCGGCCGAACGCGTCCGCCGCATAGGCGAGGTTCTCGATATACGTGTCCTCGTAAGCGCGCGCGTCGGCGCCATTGGGCACGATAGCGGCCAGCACATGAACCTGGCGGCAGCCCAGTGCATCGGCGTAGCGGAGCGCGTTGTCCACCGAGCGGTGGAAGTCGTCCTGCCTGCCCGGCAATCCGGTGATGCCCCGCTCTCCAGCCTCCCAATTCCCCGGCGAGAGATTGAAGAGCGCCTGGCTCAGCCCGTTGTCGCCGAGTCGGGCCGCGATCTCCGCTGGCGGCGCCAAATCGTAGGGAAACAGGAATTCGACCGCCTTGAAGCCCGCGCGCCGCGCCGCCTCGAAGCGGTCGAGAAAGTCGTGTTCCTGGAAGAGGAAGCTGAGATTGGCGGCGAACTTCGGCATGGTCCCTCCGGCGCCCGGCGGCCCCGGCGAGGCTGAGCGTTAGAAGCAACCGAGCGCGGCGCCCGCCCGCTCGATCCACATGACGAGATATGAGTCGGTGACGCTTTGGTAGGCATCGGTGGCGAGCGCGTAGCAGGTGTCCGCGTGCGCTGCGACGAGGCCTGCGCCGAGCAACGCCGCCGCTCCGATCAGGAGCCTGCGGCGGCCTGCGCCCCCACGCCTGCGCCGATCTGCCGTCGCCAAAGCCATCGCGAAGACATTATGCGCCCACGCGGTCGCATTGCATATCCCTCACGCGCCGGGCAGGCGGCAGCCGTGGTGAGAACTCCGGGTTGATGGGATGATGCGGCGGATGAGTGTCGAACCAGCGCCATGGAGGGGAGCGACACATGGGCACACGCGAGTGGTTGATGAGCGAGCGCAATCTGGCCGACGAGCCGGTCGATAATCTCGGGGACATGAGCGAGAGCGAGCGGGCCAATCTCGCGCTCCTCGTCAGGCAATGCCGGGGCTGGTCGAGCCAGAACATCGACGAGGTGGTGGCGGTCATGGCCGAAGACGGGGTCTATCACGACATCACACTGCCGCCTGCGGTGGGCCATGACGCGATCCGCGCGTTTGGCGCCGGCTGGCTCGACGCGGTGCCCGACCTTTCGCTCTACATCGAGGCGTTCTGCGTCCAGGGCAATGTCGTCTGCGACATGGGCTGGATGAGCGGCACCATCACGAAGGACTACTTCGGCCTTGCCGGCACGGGCCAGCGCTTCGACTGCCAGTTCTCCCAGATCTGCTTCGTCGAGGACGGCAGGATCAAGTACCTGCGCGGCCTCTGGAACGCGCCCGACATGTACAACCAGGTGGGATGGGACCTGGCAGGCCTGAAACGCTAGGCGGTTTCTCCGGTCTGAGCTGCGTCATCCGAGCGGAACGCGGGGTCCCAGCGGGAGAAATACCAGGAGCCGTCGATCGCGGGGTCGAGCGGGTCGCCGTCGCCGCGATTGACCCAGGCGTCGTACTTCTCCCGCTCCTCCTGCGCCCACGCCATCATGTCGGGGCGGAAGGCAGGGTCGTCGCCCTTGCGCATCCGGGGGCCGCGGATCAGCACGCCCTCCAGTCCCGTCGGGTCGCTCGGGCGCTGCCAGCGCACGTCGATCGCCCAGCGCACTTGGTTCGAGCGGTTCCAGAGCCCGCGGTGCGGCATGTTCTCGTGGATGAACAGCACCGAGCCCTTGCGCATGGCGCAGGTCACCAGATCGCCGGGTGGCAGGTCGTTTTCGTCGATGTAGAGATACCAGGAACGCGGATCGCCGATCACCTTCTCGACCTTGTGGCGGGCGTTGCCGCCGGGCCTGTGGCCGCCGCGCACCACCTGCAGGCAGCCGTTCTCCTCGCCCACGTCAAGCAGCGGGATCCAGCAGGCGGGCTGCACCGTGCCCTGCCCGTTCGCCGCGAGATAGCCCGAATCCTGGTGCCACGGCACCGTCATGAGCACGTTTTCCGGCACCTTGGGGCGCACGTTCCAGATCGCGCCGCCCTCGATGTCGGGGCCGATGATCGCGGCCACGATGTCGAGCAGGCGGTCCGACGACCAGAGTGCCGCGAGCGCCGGCCCCATGGGCGTGGAGATCTGCATGAGACCGGGCGCTTCGTCGTACTCGGCCGCGACCTTGGCCATGCGGGTGAAGAAGCTCTCATCCGCGTAGGCGCTGGTGATCCGACCCGCCGCGAACAGGCGCCCGGCGAGGGAATCGACGGCCCCGGCGATCTCGTCGATCACCGGCTGAAGGTCGTCGTCCGACAACAACCCCTCGACCATGAGGAACCCGTCGCTCTGGTATTGCGCCAACTGCTCGGCACTGATCGTCACTGCATTCCCTCCCGCTCGGCAACGGGCGCCAGCGTCAGCGGACGCCCATCATGAGCTTGATGATCTCGTCCTGATCGGTCTCTCCGGTCTGGCGGATGCCCGCGAGCTGCCCCCGGTGCAGCACCATGATGCGGTCAGCCGTCGAGAAAATCTCCTGCAGATTATGACTCACGAATACCACGGCAACGCCGGTCTCGCGCAGGCGGCCGATCAGCTCCAGCACCTTGCCGATCTCGACCACCGCGAGTGCGGCGGTCGGCTCGTCCATGAAGATGAGGCGCGCGTCCCAATAGAGCGCGCGGCTGATGGCGACCGCCTTCTTCTGACCGCCCGAGAGATAGCCCACCTGCGCGGTCGGCGACAGCGAGCCGAGGCCGAGGCTCTCCAGCAGTTCCGCCGCCTCGGCGATCATGCGCCGCCGGTCGATGGTCTTGACCCGCGTGCGCAGCAGCCGGCCGAGGAAGACGTTCTCCCAGACCTCAAGCTCGTCCACCAGCGCCATGTCCTGGTAGATGACCTCGATGCCGCGCTCGCGCGAATCCCGCGGGGTCGCGAAGGCCACCTCCTGGTCGGCGAAGACGATCTCGCCTGCGTTGGGGCGGTGGACTCCCGAGACCAGCTTGATCAGTGTCGACTTGCCCGCGCCGTTGTCGCCGACGAGGCCCAGCACCTCGTTGCCGTGCGCTTCGAAGCTCACGCCGTCCAGCGCCACGACATGGTCGAAGCGCTTGGAGAGCCCACGCACCTTCAGGAGGGCTCCGTCAGCGCCGGTGGCAGGCGTCATGGTGTGCTGGTCCGCCATCGTTCCTCGAAGATCTCGGTGACGCGCCACAGCACGACGGCGGCGAGGATCAGCACCCCGCGCACGGCATCGACCCAGAAGCTGGAGATCGGCATGACGCTGAGCCCCGTCGTGATCACACCCAAGAGCAGCACCCCGCCGAGCGGCCCCATCATGGTGCCCTTGCCGCCGGCGAGGCTCACCCCGCCGATCACCGCGGCGGCGAAGACCTCGAACACCATGCCCTGCCCGAGGTTGATGGTCACCGCCTGCAGCCGGCCGGCCAGCACCCAGGCCGCCAGCGCGCCCAGCATACCGGAAAGGATGAAGGCGGTGAGCGTGCGCCGGTCGACCCGGATGCCGGCGGCGAATGCGGCTTCGCGGTTGCCGCCGATCGCGTAGAGATCGCGGCCGAAGCCGGTGTAGCTGAGGACGAACTGGCTGACGACGAACAGGCTGAGGAACAGGATCACCGACACCGGCAGAAGACCGCCGATGCTGTAGCCGCCGAGTGCGGCGAACGAAGGCGGCAGGTCGTACATCGTGTTGGCGTTGGTGAAGACGTAGGTGAAGCCCCGGAGCGCCAGCAGCATGGCGAGCGTCACGATGAAGGCGTTCACGCGGAGCTTGATGATGAAGAAGCTGTTGAGGCAGCCGACCCCCGCCCCCATCCCCAGCATGAGGACGATGACGAGCGCCGGCGGCAGCTGCCAGCCCGAGCCGAAGAACGCATTGGTCGACACCATCCAGGCGCCCACCAGCGCGGTGAAACCAAGCGTCGATTCCGAGGACAGATCGAAGCGACCGGCGAGCAGGCAGAAAATCATGCCGATCACCAAGATGCCCAGGATCGACGAGTGCTCCAGCACGTTGATGAAGATTCGCACCGAAAGCAGGCGCGGCTCGACGGCGACGAACGCGATGGTCGTGAACAGGAGCACGATCCAGACCGCGTTCCTGAGGAGGAACCTGGTCAATCCCGGTCGCCTCGCCGTGTGAAGCCGATAAGGGTCACAAGAGGCCGCGGCGTCTCGCCGTCAAGCCGCCGCGGCTCATCGCCGACTGCAGGAATCGGGCGGGCGCACCCGATTCCTGCATGCCCCAAGCGTGGGTCTACTGGTACTTCTTGATCGCGTTACCCCAGAGGGTGGGGTCGGTGTAGTTCGACTTGTCCACCGGGCGGCTCGGGGTCTCGATTTGCCAACCCTCGGTGGCCTCGGACCAGCGCGCCTCGATTCCGTGATACGGCGCGCCCGGATTGTCGATGGGCCCGGCAGCGGTGATTTTGAAGCTGCCGTCGAGGTAGTGCTTGATGTAGTGAGCGAGGATCGTGCCGTAGCCCACCATGTCCTGAAGCGCGGACGCATCCCACAGGTCGTTGCCGATCAGGTCGAGGATGCGCGGGTCGGCATCGATTCCGGTCACCACGATGTGGCCGGGCTCGCCGATCTTCTTGAGCTGGCCGAGGGAATCGAGCGCGGCATCGACGCCCGGAATCACGTCGCTGCCCATGGTGATGCCGACCAGCTCGTTGGCGCTGGCGACCGACTTGGTGATGTCGAAGAACTCTTCCGGCGTCCAGTGCTGCAGCTTGCGGATCAGCTCGATCTTCGGGTGCTTCGCGAGCACCGCCTGGATCGCCTCGGACCGCTGGCGTGCGTTGACCTGGTCCATCGGACCGTGCAGCTCGAGCACCTTGCCCGCGATCTCGCCGCGCTGCTCCTCGATGCGCCTGACCAGCTCCTCGGCGGCGATCGTGCCGAGCGAGATGTTGTCGGCCCGTGCGATCAGCTCGACCTTGCCGCCCGCTGAAGTGCGGCCAAGCATGAAGACCGGAATGCCCGCCTCGTTGGCCTTCTTGACCGATATGGTGGCGGCCAGGCTGTCCACCGGACCGCCGACGATCGCGTCATAGCCGAGCGCGATGGCGGTCGCCCATTCGTCGGCTTCGCGCTTGGCGGAGATCTCCGCGTTCTTGATGACCGCATCCATGCCGAGGCTCTCGGAGACGTCCTGCCAGTTCCTGGCGATGACGATGTCGGCGGCGTTGTTGAGCTGTGGCGCGATGTAGATGACCTTGTAGCCATCCGCGCTCGCGCTATGGCCGCCGACCGCGATGCCGAGCGCAAGCACTGCGGCGATCGCCGCGTGTTTCAGGATTTTCCCCGCCTGCATGACTTCCTCTCCCTTGTATCTCCCGGCGGCCGCCCCGGTTGCACTGGTTTGATGTGGTTGGGGGACCGCGGGGATAGGATAGCCCGGCGCGGCCTGCCTCTGTCAAACAACGCGGGCCGCACACCCCACACCCGCCCCGCCATGCGGCAATCCGGGGTAGGATGGGGCGGTCGAAGGAAGGCGCGACAGCGTGGCGAGGCACGGCAGTGGCTGAAGCGAGGGAGCGGATCGAGGTCGATGTCGTCATTGCCGGCGGCGGGCTGGTCGGGCTCACCCTCGGTGTCGCGCTCGCCGGCGCTGGAATCGAGACCGCGGTGGTCGACGGCACGCCGCCTGCCACCATGAAGGATGCCGCGTTCGACGGCCGGGTCTCGTCCATCGCCCTCGGCTCCAGGCGGGTGCTGGACGGCATCGGGCTCTGGCCCGCGCTCGCGGCCGATGCCCAGCCGATCCTGGAGATCCGCGTCTCCGACGGCGAGGTGCCGCTCTTCCTGCACTACGACCACAAGGCCGTGGGCGACGACCCGCTCGGCTACATCGTCGAGAACCGGAACATCCGCGCCGCCTTGCTGGAGCAGGCGGCAACGCTGGCTGCGCTCCGCCACCTCGCCCCGGCCTCGGTGGAGGCGCTGGAGCCCGCCGCCGGCGGCATCGAGGCCCGGCTCGCGGACGGCCGGTGCGTGCGCGCCCGCCTCGCGGTCGCCGCCGACGGGGCCAACTCCGGCCTGCGCACCGCCGCCGGGATCGAGACCGTGCGCTGGTCCTACGAGCAGACCGGGATCGTCTGCACGGTGTTGCACGAGAAGCCGCACCGGGGCATCGCGCACGAGCGTTTTCTGCCGGCCGGGCCCTTCGCCATTCTGCCCATGACCGGCGACCGCTCCTCCCTGGTCTGGACCGAGCGGGCGGCGCTGGCACCGGCCCTGATGGACGCGTCGCCCGAGGTCTTCGCCAGGGAGCTCGGTGCGCGCTTCGGCGATTTCCTGGGCGCGCTGGAGCCGACCGGCCCGCGCTGGAGCTATCCGCTCCGCCTCACCCATGCGAAGCGCTATGTCGCGCCCCGCCTCGCGCTCGCGGGCGATGCGGCGCATGCGATCCATCCGCTGGCGGGCCAGGGCTTTAACCTCGGCATCCGCGACGCCGCGGTGCTGGCGGAGCTTGTGGTGGACCGGGCGCGCCTCGGCCTCGACATCGGGGGCGACGACGTGCTCACCCACTACCAGCGCCGGCGGCGCTTCGACTCAGTGGTCCTTATCGGCGTGACCGACGGGCTAAACCGGCTCTTCTCGAACGACAATCAGGGCCTGCGCCTGGTCCGCGATGTCGGCCTTGCGGCGGTCAACGAGCTGCCGCCGGTCAAGCGCTTCTTCATGCGCCACGCCATGGGGCTCGCCGGCGACCTGCCGCGCCTCGCCCGCGGCGAGCCGCTTTAGCTCCTCCAGGCCCCCAGTGGATTGCGAAGACGGTGAACTACCGCGCTTGGGACGGCAAGCGCATCCGCGTCTCCCCGCCTAACCCCAGCCGTAGTGCAAGGCTCTTGTGCCGGCGAGTTGTAATTTGGGATTGACATAGGAACGAAATTTGTTACCTATTAGGTAACAATAATTTTCATCATCATGGATATCGCCTTCCGGACCCGCAGGCTCCAGAAGACTTTCAACGCGGCGGACGCCCTGCAGAGATCGTATGGGGCGAGGATGGCGAGGACCATCATGTCGCGGATGGCGGTGCTCAGAGCGGCACGCGACCTTGGGCTGGTGCCGACCACGCCACCGGAAAGGCGTCATCAGCTCGTTGGGGATCGGGACGAACAGTTCGCCGTCGATCTCGTTCACCCCTACCGGCTCGTCTTCGAAGCCAATCACGAGCCGGTACCGCGCAAGGACGATGGAGGAATCGACACGGAGCAGGTAACGGCGATCACGATCCTCGATGTGGTCGACTACCACTGACGGAGGAGGGAGAGATGGCGACAGCGACCAACCAATACGGCCCGGACTATGCGGTCCCGCCCGGATGGATCCTCCAGGAACGTCTCGAGGTGGAGGGGATTTCGCATGCCGAATTCGCGCGCAGGTGCGGTCGCTCTGCCAAGCTGATTAGCGAGATCATCTCGGGCAAGGCACCGCTCGAGCCGAGAACTGCGCTCCAATTCGAAAAGGTGCTTGGCGTCGATGCCAGCATTTGGCTCGGGATCGAGTCCGACTATAGGCTTCATCGGGCGCGGGAGGCCGAGGCCCAGAATGCCGCTGCTTCGGCAGAATGGGTCAAGGCCTTCCCCGTCCGGGACCTGGTGAAGCGAAGCTGCTTCCAGCGCCCGGAATCGGACACCGATGCCGTGTCGAAGTTGCTTGCGTTCTTTCGTGTGGGTTCAGTCGAAGCCTGGACCGCTCGCTACGGCCTAGCCAATGTGGCTTACCGTCACTCCCGGAGCTTCAAGAGTGATGAGGCTTCATTGGCCACCTGGCTCCGGCTCGGTCAAATCGAAGCCGAACAGCAGGATTGTGCGGAATACAGCGGGAGCCGGTTCAAGCAGGCTGTGCGCAACATCCGAAGCCTGACGCGCGAGCCGCTCGATGAGGCGTTGCAGCAGACGACCAGGCTATGCAATGAGGCAGGCGTTGCGCTGGCGTTGGTGCGGCCTTTGCCGAAGACGGCGCTCAGCGGTGCGGCCTGGTGGCTCTCGCCTAGGAAGGCTGTCATCCAACTGACCGCCCGACACAAGACCGATGACCATCTCTGGTTCAGCTTCTTCCATGAGGCAGCGCATATTCTGCTTCACAGCAAGAAAGGGGTCTTCGTCGACGAGGCCAACGGAGACGATACCGAGCAGGAGATAGAGGCCAACGAGTGGGCTTCCAACATCCTGATCCCCAAAGGGGCGTGGCAAACATTGGTCGCCTCATCGCCGCGTAGCGCGCGCGTTGTCACAGCGTTTGCCGACGAGCAGGGGATTGCTCCCGGTATCGTCGTCGGCAGGCTCCAGCACGAGGGACACTTGCCTTGGTCGCAGCTGAACAGTCTGAAGGTTCGGTTAGCCTGGAAGTCTCAGGAATAATGTTGGGCCCATATGGGCGCGTCCCGCTATCGATATGACACAACGGGGCCCGACCGACTACGATATCGGGTGCGCGGTCGCTCTGAGCCAACGAACGGCTCTGCGCTCGCAAGCGCTTCTGGCTCGGCAAGTGACGGCTAGAGCCACTCCACGTAGCGCGCGCGCTCGGTCTCGGGCACCTGACGCCGGAATTCGTCGTACTCGTAGCGCTTGATCAGGGCGTAGTTGCGGCAGAACTCCTCGCCGAACCAGTCCTTGGCCCAGTCAGAGGCCTCGAACCTCGCAAGCGCTTCGCCCCAGTCGTCGGGCAGCCGGGTCACGTCCTGCTCGTCGAGGTCGCCCTCCGCCGGCGGGCCCGGATCGGTCTTGTTCGCGACGCCGTCGAGACCGGCCGCGAGATAGGCGGCCAAGGCGAGGTAGACGTTGACGTCGCCGCCACAGACCCGGAGCTCAGGCCGCGTCGCGGCGGGAGCCTCGTTGATCAGGCGGATCGCGGCGGTGCGGTTGTCTACGCCCCAGGCGAGCGAAATCGGCGCGAAGGCGCCGGGCACGAGCCTGCGGTAGGAGTTGGAGTTGGGGAAGAAGACGGCGGTGAGCTCCGTGAGCCGGGCGAGCACGCCGCCCATGAAGTGCCGGCAGGTATCGTTGATGTGCTGCGGCTCGTCCGGGGCCGCGAAGGCGTTGGTGCCGTCGCCGTCCACCAGCGACATGTGGATGTGGCAGGAGTTGCCGGTCATCTTGTCGAACGGCTTGGCCATGAAGGTGACGCGGCGGCCCATCTGCATCGCCGCCTCTTTCATGGTGGCGCGGAAGAGATGCCCGTCGTCGCCCATCTCGCGCACCGGCCGGTGGCGGATGCTCACCTCGTACTGGCCGGGCCCCCACTCGTAGTGGCTGCATTCGAGCTCGCCGTGGGCGGCGACCGCGTCGAGCAGCGAGTATTCCTCGGCGAGGAATTGGGTGCGCTTCTGCATCGAGTAGCACTGCAGCCCGGAATCGAGCCTCTCGTGCTCGTCGTCCAGGAGAAAGAACTCGAACTCGGGCGCGCAGCGGGCGCCGTAGCCCATTGCCTCCATGCGATCGGCGACCCGGTGCAGCACGTTGCGGGGCTCGCCTTCCACCAACCGCCCGTCAGGCCATTTCATCGTGCCCATCACCAGCGCCGTGTCGGGCTCATGACGCAGAATGCGCATGCTGGAGAGGTCGGGCACGGCGATGAAATCGGCGTAGCCGATGTTCTCGCCGTAGTCGGTGCCCAGCACCACATTGGCGGAGATGTCGAAGGCCATGACCGTGGCGCAGAAGGCGATGCCGTGGTGCATCGAGCGCTCGAAATGCGCGAGGTCCATCGCCTTGCCTCTGGCCACGCCACCGTAGTCGCAATACTCGATGCGGACGCGCTGGACACCGTTGGCGCGCAGCCAATCCATGACCTGATCGCTCGTGCCCGTGAAGCGCACAGGGCCCGTTGCCGCCTCGCTCATTCCTCGATGCTCCCGTTGGTCGGCTCGCGGGGCCGTAACATACCGGCAGAGTTGCGCGCCTCAAAGCAGGGGCGGTGAAACCGGGTTGTCAGAGGGCCGGCGGCGGACTACGATGCGCATGAAAATCGTTCGCGTTTGCAGGATGAATCCGGCAGGGAGGCACGTCAATGCGTGGGATTGCGGTCGCTGCTCCTGGCGAGCGCACGGCCCGCGCGGGGCGTGGGATGCTGGCGCGCGTCGGGGCCGCAATGCGGTTACCGGCGCGCGCTTGTGCGCTGGGCGTGCTTGCGGGCCTTGCCGGTCTCGCCTGGCCGGCGGGGGACGCGCAGGCGGCGGATGAGCTGAACCTCTATTCCCACCGGCAGCCCTTCCTCATCGAGCCTTTCCTGCAGGCATTCACCGCCGAGACCGGGATCAAGGTCAACGTGGTCTATGCCTCCAAGGGTCTCGCCCAGCGGCTCCAGGCCGAAGGCAAGAACAGCCCGGCCGACGTGGTGCTGACCGTGGATATCGGGCGGCTCGCCATCTATGCGGACAAGGATCTGCTGGCGCCGGTCGAGTCCGCGGTGCTGACAGAGGCCGTGCCGGCGCATCTGCGCGACCCCGATGGGCGCTGGTTTGCGCTCTCCAAGCGGGCGCGGGTGATCGCGGTCTCCAAGAACCGCGTGGCCCCCGGTGCGATCGCGACCTACGAGGACCTGGCGGACCCCGAATGGGCCGGGCTCGTTTGTTCGCGGCCCGGCAGCCACGTCTACAACAGAGCCATGATGGCCTCGATGATCGCCGCTCATGGGGAAGAAGGCGCGGAGGAGTGGGCCACTGGCCTCGTGGCCAACCTCGCTCGCAGGCCCCAGGGCAACGACCGGGCACAGGTCAAGGCGATCTACGAGGGCCTCTGCGACGTCGCTCTGATTAACAGCTATTATTACGGCAAGCTCTCGTCCTCGGACATCGAGGCGCAGCGGGAGTGGGCCGCGTCCATGACCATGATCTTTCCCAATCAGGATGACCGTGGCACGCACATCAATATCTCCGGCGGCGGCGTTGCCAAGCACTCGAAGAACAAGGAGACGGCGGTGGCGTTCCTCGAATTCCTGACCAAGAGGGACGCACAGGAGCTCTACGGCACCGTCAACTTCGAGTTTCCCGTGAATCTCGCCGTCGAGGCCGCCCCGGCGGTTCGTGCCTGGGGCACGTTCAAGGAAGACGCGCTGCCGATTGTGCGCATTGCCGAGCTCGCACCCGCTGCTCAACGCGTGATCGACCGCACCGGGTGGTAAGCCCTACGGCTACGCTGGCGCGCCGGGCTTACCTCGCCCGGCCGAATCGTTGGTTCGTCGCTGCGCTCGTGGTCGCGCTGATCATGGCGGCGCCGATCCTCTCGGTGCTCGCTGCCGCGACCGAGGATAGCGGCGGGCTCTGGGCGCACCTCTTCTCAACCGTGCTGCCCCGCTATGTCGCGAACACGATTGCGCTGATGGCAGGCGTGGGCGGGCTCAGCCTGGTGCTGGGGGTGAGCACCGCCTGGGTGGTGACGCGCTACGAATTTCCCGGCCGCCGGGTGTTCGAATGGATGCTGGTGCTGCCCTTCGCCGTGCCGGCCTACCTCATCGCCTACGTCTACACCGACTTCCTCGATTACGCGGGGCCGGTGCAGGGCGCGCTGCGCGATGCCTTCGGCTGGCAGACGCGGCGGGACTACTGGTTCCCCGAGATTCGCTCCATGGGCGGCGCCATCGTGGTGATGGGGGCGGTGCTCTACCCCTACGTCTACATGATGGCGCGGACGGCCTTCAAACTGACGCCGCACACGCTGTTCGAGATCGCGCGGGTGCACGACCGGGGCCTCTTCCGCACCGTGGGTCTGCCGCTGGCCAGGCCCGCCATCGCGGCTGGCCTCGCGCTCGTGCTGATGGAGACGGTCTCCGACTTCGGCACCGTGGACTACTTCGCGCTGGAGACGCTGACGCTCGGCATCTTCAACGTCTGGCTCGGCATGAACAGCCTGCCGGCGGCCGCGCAGATCGCCTCGCTGGGCTTCCTCTTCGTCATCGCGATGCTGGTGCTGGAGCTGATGTCTCGCCGCCGCCGGCGCTACGTGGACACCGGCCGACGCATGCGGAGCCTCGCGCGGCTGCGCGCTGGGCCGGCGCAGGCGGCAGCCTGCCTCGCCGTGTGCCTGCTGCCGGTGACGGTGGGCTTTCTCGTTCCCGTGGGCGTGCTGCTCAGCTTCGTGGTCAAGGGTTACGCGCTGCCTGATTACGGCGGCGTGCTGACGGTCACGCTCAACTCGGTGGTCGTGGCGCTTGCGGTGGCGGCGCTGGTGATGGCGGCGGCGGCGCTGATGGTGGTCACCGTCGCCTACCGGCCGAGCCGCCCGCTCACGGTGCTGGCCGGCATCGCGTCGTCGGGCTACGCCTTCCCCGGCACGATCCTCGCCATCGGCGTCGTGACCTTCGCCGGCGCGGTGGATCGTGGGCTCGACGGCCTGATTTCGGGCGTGATGGGGCTTTCGTTCGATGGCTTCCTCACCGGCGGGATCGGGCTCGTGCTGTTCGCCTGCATGGTGCGCTTCCAGGCGATCGGCTACGGCGCGCTGACGTCGGGCATGAACCGCCTGCCGCCCAATACGGTGTCGGCCGGCCGGGTTCTGGGCCTGAGCCTGCCGGCCAATATCTTCCGCGTGATCCTGCCATTGCTCGGAACCTCGTTCCTCGCCGGCGGGCTCCTGGTGTTCGTCGACGTGATGAAGGAGCTGCCGATGACGCTCCTGCTCCGCCCCTTCGGCTTCGATACGCTGGCGACCCACCTCTACCAGTTCGCCAAGGACGAGCTCTTGGAGCAGGCGGCGGTGCCGGCACTCCTCATCGTGCTCGCCGGCACCGGCCCCGTGATTCTGATGAACGAGGCCCTGAGACGCTTGGGTGAGGGAAGGGCGGGGACGAGGTGAGGGGGGCGCGGTACTTGCTCCCAAGCATTCACCGATTCGTACGCCACACCTGCATCGAGGACATTGAAAATAGAGTGCCGCCAAGAAAGAGTTATCTGTATATTCGAATTACGTTAGTTCCAATCTCTATGAATATTCGTCTCGCTGATGGTTCAGAGTCTAATGCCCACTCATGCTCAATTAACGATATAGCCTTCTTCACTCGGGAGGCGGCTTGCGTTTCAGAACAAGAAAGTTTGAGAAGACTCAATCTCTTGTAGCGCGCTCGGCCTACACCGTGCTGTCGGGCCAATGTACGCATATCACCATCAAGAGCTACCAAAATCGCGTTGTTTTCCATAGATATTGTGGCAACGACAGGATCAGGAGAGCTACGCACTGCAGCATCCTCGAAGTAAATGACTTCGTGACCTCCTTCTTCTAAACACTGGCCTACGGATCGCGGCACGCCCTCATCGAGAAAAAACTTGAGTTCCAACGCAGGTACCTTTACGCCGCAATACCATCGCCTTCATGTTGAATGGCAGACCGTATATCCGCCTCAGTCAGGGTTGGGTATTCTTCTCGTATCTGGCTGATCGAATACCCCTCCTCTGCAAATCTCTTTATGGCGACCACAGGAATTCTAGTCCCAGCAATCACCCATGAATTATGACAGATATTGCGAGACCTCGTCACTTTACCGATCATACTCTCGTCCCGACGATTTAGGTCCTCAACATCTCGCTCGGTGTCACTAAGAACGACATTTAGCGCTATTCCTATTACATACTGCCTACTAACTATTTCTCGATACTTGTTTGTTCCCGGTTCTGCAAATACCACGCGACGGTTCAATACAAATAGCTCTGTCTTGGTCCACTTGTCCGTGGACATCTGTGGTAGTTCCTTCGCGACCGCCCTTAGGTGTTGCAAGGGCACGCGATATTGATTGCGAAGTACATTCAGAACCCTCAGAGAAGCGACGTCCGTGAACGAGTAAATTCGGCTGTATGCAACGCGCCGATTCTCACTAACAAACGCCGGCGTGAAGAAGTCGGTCTTATCCCAATATCGAAGTTGTCTCTTCGATATTCCAGTCAGTCGTTCAACCTGCTCTTCAGTGAACGCTGAGATGATCACCAGGATCACTCCCCGAGTCCAACGGAGTTAGAACACGTATACTACAGTAAACAGCAATGTCAAAGGTTCCTCAAAGATCTACGACAAGTGGAATTCGCCTTTTTGAGCCTCTAAAGGCGAGCGAGTACAACGTGTTAGGAGGATACAGTAAAATGGTGTTACTCGCTTCCCCGAAGGCCACTCAGGGTTATCTTGCCGGGTAATGTGGCCCCACCGCATCCCGACTTCTGGCCCTCAGTCAGTTTGCATCGTTGGTGGCACGAATGGTCTCCGCCTCACCGTCGCCGGTTTCCGGGCGGCGTGGTCTCTCAAGGGCGTGCTCGGTGCCGGGGCCTTCGCCCTTGGCGTGAGCAACGGCCTCATTCATGGACTGGATCAGATCGTTACCGAGCTTGCTCATTTTCCTCCTCCCACACAGCGTTGCCGTCAGCCTAGCCGTCGCCGCCCGGCAATGGGCCGGGCTTCATGAACGCGTTCAGCACGTTGGCGGTCACCTTCGACGCGCTGTTGTCGCAGCCGTTGATGGGTAGCGCTTGGCCCCAGGCGATGGAGCTTGCGGACCACACCGCGCCGTCGTTCGGCGTGGTGAAATAGGTCATGTCGGCCCGGATGCGATGATCCTGCGTGCCGCCCATGCCGGGGTAGTTGCAGAGGATGTCCTCCACCACCAGGGGGAAGTTGTCCGAATGGCCCTCGGACGAGGCGAGGATCAGCGTGTGCGGCGGGGTGCCCAGAGCCAGGTCGTAGCGGTCGAACTCGATGCCCGCCGCCCCGCCCACGGCAAGCCCCTGCTCGCCGATGATGTCGCCGTCGATGCCCTCGAAGATCCAGGCGGCGGCAGGGTTCTCGGCATCCGGCATCTTGCGGTAGGGCTTGGACTCGTCCATGCCCTCGGAGGTGAAGCCGGTGCCCACAAGCTTCTGCGGCGCCCGCCCGCGCCCGCGCCAGAGACCGCCACGCTCCCCGTTGCTGACCATGTAGTGCTCGCCGGGCTCGGCGTTCCAGGACCGCGTGCCCAAGTCGAGCCGGCGCACCTCCATCACGTCCATGTCATCCGCGCGGAAGGAGACCACCCAGTAATAGCCGTTGCCGGAGAGGTACATGAGCCTGCCGCCGGACGCGAGATAGTCCTCGGTCGCGTCCATCATGGCCTCGGAGTAGTACTCGGCGTGGGTGGCGTTGATGACGACGTTGTAGGGCTCGAGGCAGGCTAGGCCCTCCTGGTGCAGGTCCTCGTCGGTGATCACGTCGTAGTCGTAGCCCATGGTCTCGAGCCAGTAGATGACCGAGAGGTCGGCCGGGAACTGCCAGGGCACGACCGTGGGCGCCATGCGGTGCCTGGGCCGCATGTTGAAGATCGGCCGGAGCCGGGTGGTGTAGCAGACGCCCGCACCGTCCCGGTGGCTGTCGTAGCAGGAGAGGCCGTATTCCCGCCGCTGCCTGAGCGCCAGATCCCACTCGTGGATCACGGTCACCTGACTGCTCAGCACCTGGGCCATGCCGGTGTCGAGGCCGATGCGCTCGTTGGCGTAGGCGAGGTAGCTGCAGGTGGGCATCAGCATCGCGATGGGCGCGGAGGGCTCCTTGGGCCGCAGGAAGAAGACCACGTGCTCCTCCGCATCGCCCGCTCTGAGTCTCGCGGCGTAGACGCCGCTCTTCACGTCCGGCACCTCCATGGAGACGGTGGGCTGCCAGCCGCAGTCGGCGAGCGAATCCTCGTGGAACTCGATGCCGCCGAACTGATCAGGCGCGTAACGGAAGCAGTCCTCGTGGCCGTTCCAGTTGAAGCCAGTCATGCCCCGCACCGGGCGGTTGACGCCCTGGCCGTGGAGCCCGTGGGGCCCGGTGTCGACCACCGTGTCGCCGATGCCGGTCGCGCTATAGCCGGCCGTGGTGTCCCAGGCGGCGATGACCGCGTCGGTCGCCGGCGCGCCGCCTGCCGCCCGCGCGCGGTCGAGCGCGTCGCGGCTTAGCACGGCGCCGGCGACGCCCGCGCGGTCGATCTTGCCGTTGTAGAGCTGGCTCGCGAAGGCGCCCCGCTCCCCGAAACGGTCTTGGGTCGCAGCCCAGAAAAAGTCAGCGTCCGCCGCAGCGGGGTTCACTCCGAGCCGCGCGCTCAGGTGGCAGGAGCGCGGCAGCGGCACGATCTTGGAGAGCAGGTTGTTGTAGCGGTTCTCGACCGGCTCCTGGTAGAGCGTGGCCTCGCCGCTCGCCGGGTCGTAGGAGGCGGCCACCAGGTACCACTGGCGCGCGATCAGCGGAATGTCGGCCTCGAGAACTCCCGTAATGTCGCCGTTGCCCAACTGGAACTCGAGCGCGCCGCTCTCTGCGATGCTGAGCGCGTAGCCACGACCGTCGGCGATGGACCAGCGGGTGAGGATGCCCTGGCGGCCATCGTCAGGCGTCCGGGGCCAGATGTAGGCCCAGAGGGTGAAGGGGCCGCTCGTGGCAAGCCGGCCCTTCGGGTCCGCGACGCGGACGAAGCTCCCGAGCTGCGTGTGTTGCTTGGTCACGGCGTGCGTTCCGTTCACCGGCGCATCCACCTCGCGCTCGACGAAGCCGGGCCCCTCCGGGTTCTCGTCGCCGTGGATCAGGCGCACGAGCTGGAGCTCGACCCGGTTCGTGCCCTCGGCGTTCACCATGATGTCGAGCAGCTCGCCCGGCCGTGCGCTGAAGCGGTCGCAGTAGCCCGCCAGGTGAATCTCTGCCATCGCTCTTCTCCCCGGCCCTCAGGCGTCGCTCGCCATCAGCGCGTCCACCCGCATGAGGAAGACCGCGTGGAGCGCCTCGTTCTTGTCGGTGTAGATGGTCCCGTCCACGTCCTTGGGCAGGCCGCCCTCCTGCGCCGTGGTGGTCACGATCTTGTACTTGCGGTTGGCCTCAAGCTCGAACAGCACGTACTTGCCCTCGAACGGCCCGCGCCGGAAGTAGTTGAGCACGCGCTCCAGATCGCCCGAGTGCTGGCCGAGCGGGCTCGCGCGGTACTCCTCGATGAGCGCCGGCGTGATGAGCGTTCTGAGATGCGCGCGCAGCTGCCTGTCGAAGCGCCGCTGGTAGACCTTGTCCCTGTCGTGATGGGCGGCCGTCTCGCCTGCCATACCTCCTACTCCCGATCGTGAACGGGCGGGCAGGATAACCCCCGTCTCGCGTCCGGGTCATCTGGCTCCGATCCGTGCTAGGTTCCGGCGCATCGGGCCAGCGACGGAGTGGGAGAGGCGCGGCATGAAAGAGTTGGGCAAGCGCGGGGTGTGGATATTCCCGGATGCGCCATCGGCGCGCGAGGTCGCGGCCTTTGCGCAGGCGGCGGAAGGCCTGGGCTACGACGCGCTCTGGTATCCCGAGGGCACGGGCTTCGAGAGCCTCAGCTTCGCCGCCTTCGTGCTGGCGGAGACGGAGCGGCTCTGCGCCGCGAGCGGCATCGCCAACATCTATGCGCGGGACGCAGTGGCTGCCATTTCCGGCCACGACACCCTCAACCATTTCTATGGCGACCGCTTCGTGCTTGGGCTCGGCGTCTCGCACGTGCCGCTGGTGGAGGGTTTCCGCGGGCACAGCTACGCCAAGCCCGTGGCGACCATGCGCGCCTACCTCGACGCCATGGATGCCGCCGAGGTGGCCATCCCTGCGCAGGAGCGGAACGTCGTGCTCGCCGCTCTTGGCCCTCGGATGCTGGCTCTGGCTGCCGAGCGCACGCGGGGCGCGCACCCCTACAACGTGACGCCGGAGCACACCGCGCGGGCACGCGAGATCGTGGGGCCGGACGCCTGGCTCTGCGTCGAGCAGAAGGTCTGCGTCACCAACGAGGCATCGACGGCCCGCAACGTGGCGGCGCAGACTCTCGCGATCTACATGCCGCTCACGAACTACCGCAACAACTGGCTCAGCCTCGGCTTCGGCGAGGACGAGCTGGGCGAGCGGGGCAGCGACCGCTTCCTCGATGCCATGGTTGCCTGGGGCAAGCCCGAGGCCGTGCGCGCGCGCATCAGGGAGCACTTCGATGCGGGCGCGAGCCACGTCTGCATCCAGCCCCTCGATCCCGACGGCAGCACGGCGCCCGACTTGAACGCAGTCGAGGCTCTCGCCGCGCTCTGAACGCTCGACTTCAGCGCCGCGCCCCGCGCCGGGGTGACGGGCGCGCGCCTAAATCGGAATGGTGGACAGTGGGGAGGCCAGCATGACCGGCGCCGATCTCTTGGTGAAAATTCTGAAGGCGGAAGGGGTCCGCCAGTGCCTCTGCTTCCCCATGACCCCGATCATCGAGGCCATGGCGCGCGCCGGCCTGCGCGTCATCACCACGCGGCAGGAGCGCGTTGCCGGCAACATGGCGGACGGCGTCTCGCGCTCCACCAACGGGCGCGAGATCGGCGTCTTCACGGTGCAGGCGCTGGCGGGGTCGGAGAACGCGTTCGCCGGCGTTGCCCAGGCGCACACGGATTCGTCGCCGGTGCTGTTCCTCCCCGGCCACCCCGGCACGTCCTATGTGGATCAGCCCCCCACCTTCGACAGCAAGGCGAATTACGCCGCCACCACGAAGATGGCGCAGAAGGTGCTGGCCGCCGACCACATGCCGGTCAAGCTGCGTCAGGCCTTCACGGCGCTCCGCTCCGGCCGGCCGCAGCCGGTGATGCTGGAGCTGCTGGGCGATGCGTGCGCGGGCGAGGTGAACGGTGCGCCCGAGTACGCGCCGGTGCGGCGCATGCGCTCTGCGGCCGACGACGGCGCGGTGCGGGAGGCGGTCGAGCGCCTGCTCGCGGCCGAGACGCCCATGATCTGGGCCGGTCAGGGCGTGCTCTGGGCCGAGGCGAGTGACGAGCTACGCGAGGTGGCCGAGCTGCTCGGCGCGCCCGCGATGACCACGTTGCAGGGCAAGAGCGCGATCCCCGAGGCGCACCCGCTGGCGGCGGGCGTGGGCGCTCTCTCCACCACCGCCATGGCCGCCCACTACCTGCAGGCGAGCGATTGCGTGCTCGCCGTGGGCTCCAGCCTGACCCGCGCGCCCTTCACGCCGGCGATTCCTGACGGCAAGACCATCATCCACGCGACCGTGGACCCCATCGACATCAACAAGGAATATGCCGCCGCCGTCGGCATCGTGGCCGACGCCAAGCTGTTCCTCGCGCAGCTCGCCGCCGAGCTCAGGCGCCACGTGGGCGATGGCCGCGCCGAACAGCGCGCCGAGACCGCCGACACCATCGCCCGCATCAAGGGCGAGTGGCACGCCGAGTACGAGCCGCTCTTCGCCGACGATTCGGCGCCGATCAACGGCTACCGCATGATGCGTGAGCTCTGGTCCGTGCTCGACCCGGAGACCACCATGCTCACCCACGAGTCCGGCGCGTCGCGGGACATCCAGAGCGTCTTCTACGAATCAGGCCCGCCGCGCAGCTATCTCGGCTGGGGCCAGTCCTCGCAGCTCGGCTTCTCCCTCGGCCTCGCCATGGGCGCGAAGCTCGCAAACCCCGAGAAGCTGGTCGTCAACGTGATGGGTGACGCCTCGGTGGGCATGACCGGAATGGACTGGGAAACCGCGTCGCGCAACGAAATCCCGATCCTCACCGTGATCAAGCACGATTCGATCTTCTCGGGCTACGACCGCAACATCCCCGAGGCCTCGGCGCGTTTCGAAGCGAACAGGCAGCAGGGCGATTACGCGACCATTGCGGCAAGCCTCGGCTGCCACGCCGAGACGGTGACCGAGCCCAAGGCGCTCAGGCCGGCGTTCGAGCGCGCGATCCGCGCCACGAACGAGGGCCAGCCGGCGGTGGTGGACGTCATCACCGCCGAGACCCGCAAGCTCTCCCGCCTCGCGCCGACTTCGATCGGCTGAGCCTCGCGCCTCTTCTCCGCGTGCGACCCTGCGCGCGTGCGGGAGCCGCAGCAACGAAGGAACGAGACCACGATGGGAAGGCTGAACGACAAGGTCGCGGTGGTGACCGGCGGCTCGCGCGGCATCGGCGCCGCCATCGCACGGCGCTTCGGTGCGGAGGGCGCGCGCGTGGCCGTGGTCTACAGGGCGGCGGCCGAGGCCGCGGACGAGGTCGTGGCGGGGATCGAGGCTGCCGGAGGCGAGGCCACCGCCATCCGCTGCGACGTGGCGCAGACCGAGGCGTGCGCGGACATGGCGGAGGACGTGGCCGCGGCATTCGGTGGCGCCGACATCCTCGTCAACAATGCGGGCATTCACCTGCTGACCGATCTCGGCGAGACCACCGAGGATCAGTGGGACCGGCAGATGGACACCAACGTCAAGGGTGCCTACTTCGCCGCTCAGGCGCTGCTACCGCAGATGATGGCCCGCGGCGGCGGCAAGATCATCAACATCGGCTCGATCGTCGGCGAGACCGCCATCATGCGCTCGGCGGTCTACTGCGCCAGCAAGGGCGCGCTCAAACTGCTCACAAAATCGCTCGCTCTCGACCTGCGCCCGCACAACATTCAGGTGAACACCCTCTCGCCCGGCTGCGTCGCGACGGATATGAACGCCCGCTACCGGGTCGAGATCGAGGGCTATGCCGAATCCCTGCAGGGCCGCTTCGGGCCGGGCGATCCGTGGATGACGCCCGACGACATGGCGGGCACCGCCCTCTATCTGGCGTCATCGGATTCCGATACGGTCACCGGCGCCAACATCATGGTGGACAAAGGCTATTCCGCCTACTGACCCGCTCGGCAAGAATGCGACGTGGCCGGCACGCCGGCGCAACCGGAGGACGAGACAACGATGGGCAGGCTGAACGACAAGGTGGCAGTGGTGACAGGCGGCTCACGCGGCATCGGCGCCGCCATCGCTCGCCGTTTCGGTGCGGAGGGCGCGCGCGTCGCCGTGATCTACAAGGCGGCGGCCGAGGCGGCAGATGAGGTCGTGGCCGACGTCAAGGCCGCCGGCAGCGAGGCCACCGCCATCCGCTGCGACGTGGCGCAGACGCAAGACTGCAACGCCATGGCGAACGCCGTGGCGGCGGCCTTCGGCGGTGCCGACATCCTCGTGAACAACGCGGGCATCTACCTGCTGACGATGCCGGGCGAAACCAGCGAGGACGAGTGGGACAACCAGATGAACACCAACGTCAAGGGCGCCTACTTCGCAGCCCAGGCGTTGCTGCCGCAGATGATGGCCCGCGGCGGCGGCAAGATCATCAACATCGGCTCGATCGCGGGCGAGACCGGAATCCCCGCCTCGGCCGTCTACTGCGCCACCAAGGGCGCGATCAAGCTGATGACCAAGTCGCTCGCGCTCGACCTGCGCCCCCACAACATCCAGGTGAACAGCCTCTCGCCGGGCTGCGTCGAATCCGACATGAACGCCGGCTACCGGGCCGAGCTGCAGGAATTCATGGATGCGTTGCAGGGCCGCTTCGGCGTCGGCAATCCGTGGATGGTGCCGGACGACATGGCGGGCACCGCCGTTTATCTGGCGTCCTCGGATTCGGACACCGTCACGGGCGCCAACGTCATGGTGGACAACGGCTATTCGGCGTTTTGAGCTACCCGCCGTGTGCGGCGGAAGGCGCCAGCCGGCAGCGATAGGCGTTGTTCGGCGTTGAACCGCCGATGGGGTCGATGGTCTCGTTGCCGATCGCCGCATTGAAGTTGGTGTTGTCCGCAGTCGGGTAGCCGGGGAGGGAGAGCCCCTCGCAGCCCTGCCACCATCCATGCGTGGCGCTCACCACCTTGGGGTGGAGCTTCGCAGCAAAGCGGGCGCGGGCACGCAGGGTATTGTGAGGCGTGGTCAGCGTAACCCAATCGCCCTCGCCGATGGCGTGCGCGGCTGCCGTCTCCGGGTTGATTTCCACCAGCGGATCCGGCTCGTGCCGCCGGAGCGAGGGCAGGTTTCGGTTCTGGCTGTGCAGGTAGTGCGTCGACTTGGCGCAGGTGAGCACGAGCGGATAGGCGTCCGCCACGTCGGTGTCGCCATTCTTGCCGATCGCGGGCTCCACGTAGTCGGGCAAGGGCTCGTAGCCGTGTTCAAGAAAGCGCTCGGCGTAGATCTCGACCTTTCTGCTCGGCGTGTCGAAGCCGGCGGGATGGCCGTCGACGGGCTCGGCATACTTGCGGTGCTGCACCGGTTGTGGCGCCCGCACGCCTTGCGGGTTGGCCCGCAGCGCCTCCAGTGTGATGCCGCTCGGCGCAAGCTGGTGCCGGTGGGCCGCATCCAGATCGCCGTTCCAGAACAGGTTGCCGAGGCCCAGGCGCTCGGCAAGCGCGAAGGCGATTTGCATGTCGGAGCGGGTCTCGCCCCGCGCTTCGATGATCGCCGGCCGCAGCTGGGCATAGGCGCTCGCCTCCTGATCCACCAGGAAGTCGGTGCAGAGCCCTTCCCTCTCCCACGCGGACGCGACGGGCAGCACGATGTCCGCATACGCCGCCGTCGGGTTCATGAAGAGATCGGCGTGGACCATGAATTCGAGCGCGCCGAGGGCCTTCGCGCCGCGCGCGCCGTCCGCATGGGTGTAGAGGATGTTCTTGCCGAAGTTCACCAAGGCCCGCACAGGATAGGGCCGGCGCTCAAGCACCGCCTCGTAGAGCGCGTCCGTGGTGATCCAGCCTTGCGTTTCCGGGCCGAGCGGCCGTTCGTCGAGGCCGAGCGACTTGCTCCACAGGTCGTCCGGCATCAGGTCGGCGGCCATCACGTCGTTGGTCGGGATGGTTGCGGGCACCACGTTGCCGCCCTCGGCGTCGAAGCTCCCGGTGAGGGCATAGAGCAGGGCGATGGCACGATTGGTCTGGCTCGCGTTCGCCAGCATCTCGAGCCCAGCCCAGGCGTAGAACGAGACCCGCTCCGATGAGCCGATGAGCCGCGCCGTCTCGCGGATCTGCGCCGCCGGGATCCAGGTGATCTCCTCGACCCGCTCGGGCGGGTACTGCCGGCAGAGCTCCGCATAGAGGTCGAAGGCGGGCCGGCAGGCGATGATGCCTTGCGCGCCGGCGATCTCGAAGCGGCCGGCGAGAGCGAGGTCGGCATCCTCCCGCTCATAGGCGCCGCTCAGCGTGTCGTAGCGGAGCGGTGCACCCGTGCTGGCGTCCCAGGCGATGCGCTGGGCGGGATCGCCGTCCTCGTCGAGGTCGGCGCCGGTGAGGAATTGCCCGGTGTCTTCCCGCACCAGGAAGGGGCCGTTGGTCCAGCGCGTGACGAACTCGCGGTCGAACCAGCCCTCCTCGATCATGACGCCGGCGAGGCCGAGCGCCAGCGCGCCGTCGCTGCCGGGGCGGACACGGAGCCACTGATCCGCCTTGTTCGCGAGACCGGCGCTGCGCGGGTCGACCACCACGAGCGTCGCGCCGCGTGCCTTGGCGTCAGCGATCCGCGTCGCGTGAGCGAGCCAGGTCGTGCTCGGATTGTGGCCCCAGAGGATGAAGCAATCGGTTTGCGCCAGATCGGCTATCGGCATCGGCACGCCGAAGGTGTGGGGGAACACCATCTCCTTGGCGAAGCCGCAAAGCTCCATCGCGATGGCCGCGTTGGGGCTGCCGAAGGCGCGGCGCAGGCGCTCGACCCAGACGAAGCCGTCCTGCATCGCGGTGCCGGCGGTCGTCGTGATGCCGAACGCGACCGTCTCGGAGCCCGATTCCTTCGCGAGCCTGTTGAGCGTGTCGGCGATGGTGTCGAGCGCTTCGATCCACCCGATCCGCTCCCAGCCCGGATCGGCATCGCCCTTGGGGCGCGTGCGCTTCAGTGGGTGGAGCAGCCGGTCGGGGTGATGCACCAGCTCGGGCGCGGCCCGGCCCTTGCCGCAGAGCGCCTTGCCGGTGGGATGTTCGGGGTCGGGCTCGACCGCGACGAGGCGGCCGTCTTCCACCGTGGAGATGCAGCCGCAGCGCGACCAGCAAAGGGCGCAGAACCCGTGGACTCGTTCGGTGGCCATGATCTGCGTCTCCCTGTGATCGGCGCGACTACGCCGCGCGGCGCTCGCCCCTGAGCGCCTCGGTGGCCGCGAGGTCCACGGCGCGCTCTTCGGCGTCGATCACCACGCCGTAGGCAGTCCGAGCCTCGTCGATCGAGATGTAGTCGTCGAGCACGTCGTCGAGAACCTGCTCCACCGGGCGGGCCATGGGGTCGCCCCAGCCGCCACCGCCGCCGGTCTCGATGCGGAAGGCCTCGCCCGGCGCGAAGCGATAGGCGGCGAGCAGCGGGTTGTGCCACGAGCCGTCATCCGCCAGACCGCCGATCACCTCCGCGGAACCGTCGGGCAGGAGCTTGCAGAGCCGCTGCGCCCTGCTTTCCTGCCCGCCCTCGACGCCGGGGCTGCCCGCGAGGGTCCGCGAGGTCTCGATGCTGAGCTCGGCGTTGCCGTTGAAGCGGAACTGCAGCCTCGCGCCGAGCCCGCCACGATGGGTGCCCGGTCCCGCCGAATCCTGTCTCAGGTCGAACGCCTCGTAGACGATGGGGTAGCAGAGCTCGGCCACCTCCGCCGAGAGGTTCATGCAGTTGCCGGTGGGGTCGAAGCGGACGCTCGCGCCGTCCATGTCGTTCATGCCGCCCCAGCCGCCGGCGGGCAGGTCGGAGAACACGGTCTGGCGCCGGGTCTCGGGGTCGGTCACGGCGCAGACCAGCCAGTTCACGTCCGACATGGTGCCGCCCGTCGCGTCCTGCGGCATGGCCTGGCTCATCGCCAGCCAGATCGAGCTGTTGATCTTGGCGGCGGTCACCGTGGTGCAGCCGATGGTGGGCGCGGGCCACTTGGCGTTGAGCCAGCAATCGTCCGGCAGCACGATGTCGACCGCGTCGAACAGGCCGGCGTTGGCCGGCGCTTCGGGGCAGAGGTAGAAACGCAGCGCCAGATAGGTGGCCGAAAACGTATTGGCGAGCGGCGAGTTGATCGCGCCGACGCATTGCGGGTCCGACCCGGTGAAGTCGACGGTCATCTTCTCGCCTTCGACGACGATCTTCACGGCGAGCTTGATGGGCTCCTCGCTGAAGCCGTCGGTATCGACGAAATCGGTCACCCCGTATTCGCCGTCGGGGATCGCCTCGATGCGGCTGCGGCTGATGCGATTGGTGTAGGCGATCAGCTCGCGCATGGCGATCTCGACCGTCTCGAGGCCGTAGCGGGCAACCCCGCGGCTGAACTCCTGCTCGGCGACCTTCAGCGCGCCCATGTGAGCCTGGATATCGCCCTCGATGTATTCCGGGCAGCGCGTGTTGTTCTTGATCAGCGCCAGCAGGTCCTGGTTCATCTCGTATTCGTTGAAGAGCTTGAGCGGCGGGATGCGCAGCCCTTCGCCGGCGATATGCGTGCCGAAGGACTGCCCGCCGGCTGCGCCGCCGCCGAGGTCCTGCCAGTGTCCCCGGCTCACGGCGAAGCCGAGCAGCCTGTCGTCGCTGAAGATCGGCATCGTGAAGGTGGTGTCGGGAATGTGCGTCCCGCCCTGGAAGGGGTCGTTCAGGACCACCACGTCGCCGGGGCGAAGCGTTTCCTTGCCGTACTTGTTGACCGATTCCTGGGCGGCGAAGTGCATCGCAGCCATGTGGATCGGGCAGCCCGGCGATTGGGAGACGAGGCGGATATCCGCATCGTAGACGGCGTTGGAGTAGTCGAGAATGTCACTCAGGATCGGCGAGAACGCGGTCTTCTGCAGCACCTTGCTCATGCGCTCGCAGCAGAAATCGAAGTGGCTGCGCAGGACCTCGAATGTCACCGGATCGAGATCCCTGATCTCCGATGCGTTGCGTCTGACTGCATCCATGGCCTTGACCCCTTGAGCGCTCAGGCGGCGCCATCCAACGCGATCAACAAGTTGCCGCTGCGGTCGACCGACGCCTGCGTGTCCGGCGGCAGGACGGTCTCCGAATGGTCGTACTCTACAATGGCGGGGCCGGTGATGGCGACGCCGGGATAGAGCCGCTCGCCGGCGTAGATCGCGACATCGTGCCATGACCCGCCGAAGTAGACCGGCCGCGTGCCGCGCTCGACCTCGGCAGCAGCGCCTGCCTCGGCTCCATGGATGGTCGGGCGCGCGAACGCTCCCGCGGCGGTGACGCCGATGCTGACGAACTCCGACGGGAAGGTCGGCGACTTGACGCCGTGCTCGGCTTCATGCGCGTCGTGGAAGGCATCAGCGATGTCCTGCGCCCGCTCGGTCGAGAGCTGGCCGTCACCGAGCGGCGTCAGTACCTCCCAGAACTGGCCGACGTAGCGCATCTGCGCGTGGCGCGAGAGCATCATCCCGGCGTCCGCGATGCCGTCCCGTGCGAGCAACGCCCGGCCCTGATGTTCGAGCCCGGCGTACATCTGGTTGAGCCGGTCGAAATCCGCCTCGTCCACGGGGGCGTAGTAGAACTCCTCCAGGTCGTGGCGGATGTCCATGGCGGTCGCGCCGAAGGCCGAGGCGACGCCGGCATGGGCCGGAACCACGATGCGGGGGATGTTCATGGCGCGCGCGATCTGACAGGCGTGCATGGGGCCCGCGCCGCCGAAGCTCGCGAGCACGAAATCGCGCGGGTCGCGCCCGCGATCGGTGAGCACGAGCTTGATCGCTTGCGCCATGTTCTCGCAGGTGATCGAGATGATCGCTTCGGCCGCCTCCAGCCGGTCGATGCCGAGCCGGTCGGCGATTCTGCTCACCGCGCGCTCCGCGGCATCGGCATCGAGCGCGAGCTTGCCGCCCAGGGTGGCGTCCAGCCGGCCCAGGACGAAGTTCGCGTCTGTCACCGTTGCCTCGTCCCCGCCGCGATCGTAGCAGGCGGGGCCCGGATCGGAGCCCGCGCTCTGCGGCCCGACGCGTAGCGAGCCGCCCTTGTCGACCCAGGCAATCGACCCGCCGCCGGCCCCGACGCTGCGGATGTCCAGCATCGGGATGGTGATCGGCACCTCCCATTCGAGCTGGTAGTCGTGGGTGAGGAGCCCCTCGCCGTGATCGACGATCGATGCGTCGAAGGTCGTGCCCCCCATGTCGGTATGGATGATGTTGGAGAACTCGGTGGTCTGGCTCAGGTAGCGGGCGTAGGCGACGCCGCCGGCCGGACCCGATTCCACCAGCTCCTCGGGCCGCTCGATGGCGAGATCAACGCCCATCATGCCGCCGTTACTTTTCAAGGCGAGCAGCGAGCCGGAGAAGCCGTTGTCGCGGAGCCCGGCCGCCAGACGGTTGAAATAGCTGGTCATCACCGGGAGTAGCGCCGCGCGCACCACCGTGGTGGAAAAGCGCCCGTGCTCCCTGAACTTCCTTACCGTCTCGGACGAGAGCGCAATGTGGCAGTCGGGATATTCCTCGAGCAGGATGTCGCGCATCCGGGCTTCGTGCCGCCCGTCCACGTAGGCGTTGATGAAGCAGATCGCGATCGACTGAGCGCCCTGCTCCCTGATCTGGCGCGCGACTTGGCGGGCCTCCTCGTCGTCGAAGGGGCTCAGGTCCTCGCCCGCAGCGGAGAGCCGGCATCCCAGCGTGAAGCGCAGGCGCCGGGGCACGATGGGCGTGGGCCGCTTCTGGCGCAGCGCGAACAAGTGCTGGCGGCGCTGGCGTCCGATCTCGATGACGTCGCGAAAGCCTTCGGTCGTGACCATGGCGACCGGCGGGTAGCTGCGCTCGACCAGGGCGTTGGTCGCGGTCGTGGTGCCGTGCACGAGCACGCTGATCTCGGCCGGGGCGATTGCGGCTGCCTCCAGCGCGTTCAGCACGCCCACCGAGCGGTCGCCGGCGGTGGTCAGCACCTTCGCCGAGATCGTCTCGCCGCTCTCTCCGTTCGCCGCGAAGAGGTCGGTGAAGGTTCCGCCAACGTCAATTCCGACGTGCCACATCACGCTATTCCCGGTGGGTCGATGGATCGTGAGAACCGGTCGAAGACAGCCTGGTCGAGAACGGAGTCCGGCATCGCTCGCCGAAGAGGCCGTATTTCTAGCGAATCGCCGGCTTCACGGAAATATCGGCCGGCCCACAGATGACCTCGGCAAGGGTCATGTGATAGAGACATGGCGGCAGTTGAACGCGTTGGGAGGGTTTTCATGCGCCACATCATGGGCGTCGATATCGGCGGCACCTTTACCGATTTTTCACTGATCGACGATCGCGGCGGCATCACGCTTTGGAAGGAAGCGACGACGCCCGCCGATCCGGGGGTCGCCGTCCAGCGCGGCCTGGAAGCGCTCGCAGATGCCCAAGGTCTGGAGGTCGATTCCTTCGTTGGCAGTCTGGACCTCTTCGTGCATGGCCAGACCATCGCCACCAACACGGTGATCCAGCGCAACGGCCCCAAGACGGCGCTGCTCTGCACCGAGGGCTTCCGCGACGTTCTCTACTTCCGCGACGGCTTCAAGCCCGACCGCTACAACGTCAGCCTGCCCAGATCGAAGGATTTCATCCGCCGCGACCTGCGCCTGCCGCTCACGGAGCGGATGGACTATCGCGGCGAGCCGCTGATCGAGCTCGACGAGGACTCGGTGCGCGCCGCGGCGCGGACACTCAGCGAACAGGGTGTCGAATCCGTCGCCGTAGCGCTGCTCTGGTCCATCATGAACTCGAGCCACGAAGTCCGCGCCAAGGAGATTCTCGCGGAAGAGCTTCCGGGCGTCCCCGTGGTCCTGAGCTCGGACGTGCTGCCCATGATCCGCGAGTGGGAGAGGACATCGAGCACCGTCCTCAGCGCTTACATCCTGCCCCGTATCTCCAGCTACATGATCGCGCTCGAGAAATATCTCTCCGAGAACGGCTTCGGCCAGAACCTGCTGGTCATGCAGCTCAACGGCGGCACGGCGACGGTCAAGCAGATCATCGAGCGGCCGATCTACGCGCTGGCCTCGGGCCCGGCGGCGGGGCCGGCTGCCGGCCTCTATTGCGCCGAGCGGGTGGGCGTCAACAACGTCATCACCATCGACATGGGCGGCACCAGCTTCGACGTCTGCATGGTGACCGACGGCGAACCTGCGCTGACCAAGGACATGCGCGTGCACGACAACCCGGTGGGCGTGGCCGCGGTCGACGTGCATTCGATCGGCGCGGGTGGCGGCAGCATCGCCTGGATCGACAAGGGCGGCGCGCTGCAGGTCGGCCCGATGAGCGCCGGCGCCGAGCCGGGGCCTGCCTGCTACGAGCTGGGCGGCGACCGGCCCACAGTGACGGACGCCAACGTGGTCCTCGGCTACATCAACCCCGATTTCTTCCTCGGCGGGCGGAGGGACATCAATCCCGATGCCTCCAACCGGGTCATCGAGGAGTCCATCGCGAAGCCGCTGGGCTTGAGCGTCGAACAGGCCGCCGACGGCATCTTCCAGATCGTCAACACCAACATGGTGGACGCGATCCGCGTCGTCTCGGTCGAGAAGGGCATCGACCCGCGCGGCTACAGCCTG
This sequence comes from Alphaproteobacteria bacterium, assembly GCA_965220745.1. Classification (GTDB taxonomy): domain Bacteria; phylum Pseudomonadota; class Alphaproteobacteria; order UBA828; family UBA828; genus WTGU01. The sequence goes on from CBDCQT010000011.1 coordinate 578,816, forward strand.
GTGGTGGGCGGCGGCGCCGGCGCCATCCATGCCGGCGCGCTCGGCGTGGAGCTCGGCATGAAGCAAGCGATCATTCCGCGCTACGGCGGGGTCTTCTGCTCCTACGGCATGATCGCGAGCGACGTCCGCCACGACCTGATCAAGGCCTTCGCCACCAACACCAGCGACTTCGACCTCGCGCGTGCCAACGAGATTTTCGCCGAGCTCGAAGCCGAAGCGATCGCCGAACTCAAGGCGCAGGGCTTCGCCCGCTCGCGAATCAAGATTGCCCGCTTCGCCGACGCCAAATACTCGAACCAGATTCACGAGCTCACGATCCCGCTGCCGTCCAAGGGCAAGATCAAGAAGTCCGACATCGACAACATCGCCGAGGCCTTCCACGGCCTGCACGAGCGCATGTTCTCCTACTGCGTGCGGGAGAGCGCGGTCGACCTGTTCCACTGGCGGATCACGGCGGAGGGCCGGCTGCCAGAGCGCGAGACACCGATTCAGAAGCGCACGCGCAAGCCCGCGAGCGAGGCGCAGAAGGGCACGCGCATGGTCTATTTCAGGGCCTTCAAGAAGTACCGCCGGACCAAGATTTACGACGGTGCCAAGGTGCGCCACGGCATGACCATCGAAGGGCCGGCCGTGGTCGAGCAGGAGAACTCGACGATCGTGGTCCAACCCAAGCACACCCTGAAGGTCAACCGCTACGACGATTTCGTCCTCGCGATCAACTGAGGGAGCGAGACATGGCCAACATATCCACGGTGCACCGCACCGGGCCGAAGACCAAGAGCATCGCCAAGAGGCAGGTCAGGACGCGGCCCCAGAAGAGCGCCAAGACGGCCGTCGATCCGATCACCTTCTCGGTCGTTCTCAATCGCTTCAACACGATTGCGAACGAGATGACGCTGACCATGGAGAAGACCTCCTGGACCTCGATCATCGCGCTCGCACGCGACTTCTCTTGCGCGATCTACGACGCGAAGGCGCGCCAGATCTGCATGATGGACGCGCTGCCGGTCCACACCAACTCGATGCACGTGGTCCTGAAGGAGATCGCGCGAGTCTTCGAAGGCGACATCCACGACGGCGATGTCATCGTCTGCAACGACGCCTACAGCGGCAACACCCACGTCGGCGATTTCGTCACCGCCTGCCCGGTGTTCCACAAGGGCAAGCACATGTTCTGGAGCATGACCAAGGGCCATCAGCTGGATTGCGGTGCCTTCATCCCCACCAGCACGCCCGCCGCCGCCAAGGACGTTTGGCAAGAAGGGCTGCAGCTGCCGCCGATCAAGTTCTACGAGAAGGGCCAGCGGCGCGAGGACGTGGTGCGCATGTACCTTGCCAACGTGCGCTGGCAGGAGTGGCTCTACGGCGACCTGATGGCGCAGCTCGGCTCGATCTGGACCGGCAAGCGGCGGCTCATCGAGCTTGCGGCGCACTACGGCAACGACGAGGTGGAGCGCTATATCGAGGCGATCTTCGACTACGCCGACCAGCGCATGGCCCAGGAAATCCGCCAGATGCCGGATGGCGACTACGAGGGCACATCCTGGCTCGACACCGACGGCCAGGGCGGCACCGACATTCCCGTGAACGCGCGGGTCTCGATCCGGGACGACCGGGTCCACGTCGATTTCGGCGGCTCCGCACCGCAGACGCCGGGCGCCAACAACTCCTCCTTCGGCGTCATGCAGGCCGCGGCGGGCATCCCGATCCTCTGCACGATCGACCCCTCGATCCCCCACAACGACGGCTGCCTGCGCCACATCACGGCCGAGGCCCCGCTCGGCTCGGTGTGCAACGCGCAGTATCCGGCCTCCACCGCGCTCGCCACCATCGGCCCCGACGACACCATGCAGGACGCCGTCTACAAGGCGCTCGCCCACGCGGTGCCCGAGCGGGTTACCGGCGGGAACGGCCGGGTCAGCTGCGTGCCCTTCTTCTCGGGCACCGATACCCGCGACGGGCAGGACCGTTCCTGGGGCTGCATGTTCTTCAACGGCGGGCCGGCGGGCGGGGCATCCTCGAAGGAGGACGGCTGGCCGCTCCTCATCACGTCGGCCGGCATGGGTGGACTCAAGATCCTGAGCGTCGAGATGAGCGAGATGCTCTACCCCATGCGCGTCGATAAGCAGGAGATCGGCGCCGATTCCATGGGGCACGGCGAGCATCACGGCGGCCCCGGCGTCGAAATTCAGATCACGCCCATCGGCGGCCCGATCGAGTGCCACCTGTTCGGCGACGGCACCGCCAATCCGCCTCACGGCGTGATGGGCGGCACGACCGGGATCGGCGGCGGCAGCTACAAGGAGAACCTGGAAACGGGCAAGCGCACCTATTGCTCCTCGAAGGGGCTCCTCATGATCGAGGAGAACGAGGTTTGGGTGGCGCACTCCAGCGGCGGCGGTGGCTACGGCGATCCGTTGAAGCGCGATCCCGAGGCGGTGCTGGAGAGCATCTTCGAGGGGCTGCTCACGGTCGAATGCGCGACCGAGGTCTATGGCGTCGTCATCAACAAGGCGACCATGACCATCGACTGGAACAAGACCGAGGCGCGGCGAGAGCAGATAGCGGCCGAGCGCGGTCCATTGGAGGTGGTGGTACCGACCACGCCAGGCGCCTCCGACTGGATTCCGAAGCGGCTCCGGGACGGCGACGAATATCTGATCGATCCGCAATGAGCGGGAGCAACGCCATGGCGAGGCTCAATACATTCGATGCCGACGTCGGCGCAGATTCGTTGGCGGCGGCGATCAAGCGGGACGGCTATGTGATCGTGCGGGAGCTTCTCGATCCTGAGACCCTTGCGCGGCTCTCGGGCGAGCTGACCCCGCATCTGGAGGCGACGGATCTTGGCGACCCCGACGCCTTCATGGGGCACAAGACGAAGCGCTTCGGCGCGTTGCTCTCACGCTGCCCGACGAGCCGCGACATGGTGGTCCATCCGCTGGTGCTGGAGATCGCTGACCGCGTCCTCGGGCCGTATTGCGCGCGCTACCAGGTCCATTACACCGGAGTGATGCACGTCGAGCCCGGCGAGACCGTGCAAACGATGCACCGGGATACCGGCCTCTTTCCCATCCAGAACCCCGCGCCGCCGCTGACGCTCGCGACCATGTGGGCGGTCAGCGACTTCTCGGTGGAGAACGGGGCGACCCGCATCGTGCCGGGGAGCCACCAATGGCCTGACGAGCGCATACCGGAGCCGGACGAGATAAAGCAGGCGGAAATGCCGGCCGGTTCGCTGCTGATGTACGTGGGCAGCGTGATCCATGGCGCCGGCGCCAATCGCTCGAACGCCGCTCGCTGCGGTGTCGCGCTTCACTACGCGCTCGGCTGGCTGCGCCAGGAGGAGAACCAGTACCTCGCCGTGCCGATGGAGGAGGCGCGGACCTTCCCCCATCAGTTGCAGTGCCTGATGGGCTACGACCTGGGCACAGTTAACCTGGGGTTCGTCGACCACAAGCATCCGAACGACATCCTGAACGGCACCGCCGGCGATCAGGCCGGCGTGCTCGGACCTCAGGAGCTGATGGATGCGGACAACGCGATCCAGCGCTTCAAGGTCGAAGGCACAAAGGCCGTCGGCCGCGCTCGCATGAGTGTGTAAGCAACGGTCAAGCGAGCGACCCGCACCTCGCGGGCCCTTATCTCATAGCGGATCCCAGCTGAACACGTCGCCGGAGCGGTCCAGCGCGGCGAAGTGGCCCTGCAGCGCCGGCACGGCGTGGTCGGCGATCGCTTGCACGTCCCACCCCTCGCTCCGGTGGACGCTGCGGGCGGGCCGGAAAGGATCGAAGAGGAAAATCTCGTTGTGGCGTGTCCCGAAGACCTGGCCTGAGATGTCGCGCGCCGCGTCGGACGCGAGAAACACGGCGAGCGGCGCGTTCTTCTCGGGCGTCATCTTCTTGAGGCGCTCGATCCGCTCCCGTTGCTCGTCCGTGTCGGCCGGGATTTCGCTCGTCATCCGGCTCCAGGCGAAGGGCGCGATGCAGTTGGAGCGCACGTTGAAGCGCTTCATGTCGAGGGCGATCGACTTGGACAGCGCGCAGATGCCGAGCTTGGCCGCCGCGTAATTCGCCTGCCCGAAGTTGCCGATCAGCCCGGACGTGCTGGTCATGTGGACGAAGGCGCCCGACTCCTGACGCCGGAAGTGCTCCGCCGCCGCGCGGCTCAGGAAGAAGCTGCCGTTGAGATGCACGCCGACGACGGAGAGCCATTGCTCGGCCGTCATCTTGTGGAAGATGGTATCGCGCAGGATACCGGCGTTATTCACCACGATGTCGATCCGCCCGAAGGCATCGAGCGCGGTTGCCACGATGGCGCGGGCGCTCTCCCAGCTCTCGACGCTGTGCGTGTCGATGGCGGCGGTGCCGCCGTCTTTCTCGATCAGCCGCTTGGTCTCCTCGGCTGGGGTCGCCGAGCCGCCTTCGCCTGTGACCGAGACGCCGATATCGTTGACGACGACGGAAGCCCCGGTCTGCGCGAGCGCCAGTGCGATCTCACGGCCGATGCCGCCGCCCGCGCCGGAGACGATTGCAACCTTTCCCTCGTTCACCGTTCATCTCCCATCATTGCGTCACCCGAAGGTCGCGAGGCCGTTGCGCAGGACCAAGACGTCGCGCTCGACGGCGCGCGCGCGAAAGGCGCCGTTCCGCCACATCTCCACCTCGACGGTCTCCCCCGGAAAGATCGGCGCCGAGAACCGCGCGGACATGCTGCGGAGCGATCCGGGATCGTCGGCAGCGAACGCGCGCAGAATGGCGTGGCAAGCGATGCCGAAGGTGCAGAGCCCGTGGAGGATCGGCCGCTCGAAGCCCGCCTTCTGCGCGACTGCAGGGTCGAGATGGAGCGGGTTGGGATCGCCATTCAGGCGATAAAGGAGAGCCTGTTCCGGACGCGTGGCAATGGCAACGGTGCGGTCGGGCTGGTCGCCCGGTTCCTCCGGCGCGGGACGCGGCGTGCCGGAGGGGCCATCGTAGCCGCCGTCGCCCCGGAGCATGATCGTGCGCGTCTCGGTCGTGATGACCGCGCCCGTGTCTGTGTCGCTGAGCGTCTTTTCGAGATAGAGCAGCGCGCCCTTCTGCGCTCCCTTGTCGACGATATCGACGATTCGGGTCTTGCCGACGACCGTACCGGCGCTGGGGATGGGTGCCTTCAGGGAGAATCCCTGCTCGGCATGGACGACCCGGCCCGCGTCGACCGTGGTGCGCGGATCGGCCAGCCAGAAGCCGGGATGGCCGAGCACCGAGCAGAACGACGGTACGATGCGGGGGCCCTTGTGGTCATCCACGAATTGCAACTGCCACGGGTCGAGAGGATCGTGGCCGAGCCCGATTGACAGCGCGTAACGCACCGAGTCGAGCGGGCCGTAAGTCTGCCGGGCCTCGGGAATCTCGAAGCCCATGAGGGCATCGTAGTTCACGGTGCGGAGGTCTCAGAGCGCGGTGGGTTGCTCACAGCCGTCGCAATGAGGTGAGGGTTATGCTGCAGATTGAGCCGGCGCGGTGGGTCATTCAGCCGTCGTAGTGTCCGACGATCGCGACGCTGCAGACGTTCTGCACGGGATGGCCACCCAGGTTGTGGGTCAGACCGTAGCGCATGGAATCGATCTGGCGCTCCTCCGCGCGGCCGTGGAACTGCAGATAGATCTCGTAGAGCATCCGCAGGCCGGAGGCCCCGATGGGGTGGCCGAAGCACTTCAGGCCGCCGTCGATCTGGCACGGCATGTCGCCATCGGCATCGTAACGGCCGTCGAGCACCGCCTTCCAGGCCTGGCCCTCGTCGGCGAGGCCGAGGTCCTCCATCGTCACCAGCTCAGTGATCGAGAAGCAGTCGTGGACCTCGGTGGCACTGATCTCCTTGCGCGGATCGTCGATGCCGGCTTCCTCGTAGGCGCGCTGGGCGGCGATGCGCGTGGTCTTGAAGTGGGCGCCGTTCCAGCTGTTGAAGCCGATCTCTTCGCCGTTCGAGACGCTGAGCTGCAAACCCTTGACCGTCACGACGTTCGTTTTGCCCAGGGTCATGGCGATCTCGGGCGTGGTGACGATGGCGCAGGCCGCGCCGTCGCTGACGCCGCAGCAATCGAACAGGCCGATGGGCTCCGCGACCATCGGTGCCCCGATCGCCTGCTCGTGGGTGATCTCGCGGCGCAAGTGCGCCTTGGGGTTGCGCGCGCCATTGGCGTGGCTCTTGACCGAGACGTGAGCCATCGCGCGCTTGAGATCGTCCCTGTCGATGCCGTGGGCGCCGCGGTAGCCGGCCGCGAGCTGCGCGAAGGCGCCCGGCGCGGAGACGTTGGGGGAGAACAGATCGTTGGTCACCCCGCGGGTCCGGGCCGGCAGGCCGCCATAACCAGTGTCCTTCAGCTTCTCCACGCCAAGCGCGAGCGCGAAGTCCGCAGCACCCGAGGCCACCGCGTAGCAGGCGCCGCGGAAGGCTTCCGTTCCGCTCGCGCACATGTTCTCGACGTGCGTGACCGGGATGTAGCCGAGCCTGAGCGAAGTCGCGAGCGGCAGCGCGCTCGGCCCGACGTTGACGGAGTCGAACGCCGTGCTCAGCCACGCCGCATCGATCTGCGAGCGTTCGATCCCGGCGTCGGCGATGCACTCCTCGAACGCCTCGGCCATCAGGTCCGAGGGCTCGGCATCCCACCGCTCGCCGAACTTCGAGCAGCCCATGCCGAGGATTGCCACCTTGTCTCGAATTCCGCTGGCCATGTTCGTTCTCCCCGCGCTGCAGCGCCTTAGTCGGGCGCCGCCTTCCAGAAATACTGCCGCATCCCGCGCCGCTCATCCACATGCTTGATCCTGAAGCGCATGCTCGCCCGCGTGCCGACGTCGAAGCTCTCGGGATCCACCTCCGTGAACTCAACCATGGTGCGCCCGCCGCCTTCGAATTCGACGAGGCCCGGGTAGGCGGGCGGATCCATGGAGAACACGAGGTGGTCGGCGGTAAAGGTCTTCACCGTGGTCGGCACGTCCGCCATGGGGTGGGGCTCCTGCGTGTCCTTGGCGCCGCAGTTGGGGTTCACGCAGTAGATCGCCTTCGGGTACTGCACCGTGCCGCAGCGCTTGCAGCGGCCGCCGACGAAGCCTGTCACGCCCTCCCGGTTGCGGTACTGCGCCGTAAGCGCCGGCGACCGGTCGAGCTCAGCGCGCTTGCCGTACTCGCGCTCGACCACGCCGCAATAGGTCAGGAACTTGGCGTAGTTGGTTTCCTCGACCCTGCGCTCCAGCCAGCCGGCGACGCCGCGATTGGGCAGGGCCGCGCCGATCGCGTCCGTCACGCGAAACACCAGCGCGTCGCAGCCCTGCCCGAACCCCGTGACGACAATCGTCTGCCCTGGCTCAGCACTCGCCAGCTCTGCCGCCAGCATGAGCAGCGGCTGCGCCGTGCCGCATTGACCGACCGTGCTCATCATCGGGTCGGCGACGGCCTCGGCAGAGATGCCGCACGCCTTGCCGACACCCTCCGGCACCCGCCTCAGGTGGCAGGGAACGATCAGGCGGTCGACCTCCGAGGGCTCCACACTCGCCTTTGCGAGAGCCCGCGCGATCGCCTGCGGCACCAGCTTCATCCAGCCTTCGTCGCGAATCCAGCGGTCCTCCCAGGCGTAGTCGTAGGCATCGCCGCTCGCGCGGAAATGGTCGATGAAGTCGGCGGCGACAGTCGCGGACCCCAGCAGCGTCGCGATCTCTCCCTCGGAGCCCACCCGGAGAGCCGCTGCCCCGTCGCCGGAGAGCATTTCCATCGGGCTGCCGGCGCGGGCCCTGCGTCTCTCGGCCGCCACCACGATCGCCTGCGTCCCCGCCGCTGCGGCGTCGAGCGCGCTCATAAGCGCGGTCGTCGAAGCCCGAAGCGAGCCCGCCACGTCCATGGTGCGGAGCTCGCTCCCGAGATTCAGCGCCTCCGCGACGATGCCGGCGTTCTGGCGGACCGCGAACGGGTGCGTGGTCGATGCGAGGAAAAGCGCCTGGACCGGCGTAGCCGGGCCCATGTCACGCGCCGCTTCCACGGCCATGGTCACAGTGTCCTCGTCCCAGCTGCACATGGTGCGCTCGCCGCGAGCCAGGCCGCGCAGCGATGCGTCGAACCAGGTATTGGCGGCAGCAATCGCCGAGCGCTGGAGGCGTCGGCGCGGCAGATAGGCGCCGTAGGCGGTGATGCCGGGCACGCAGGAACTCCGGAGTTGAGCGGATACGCGACCTAGGGGCGGGGCATACTACACGGTCGCACCGGCAAGGCTAATCGGCCGGCAACCCATTCAGAGGCCGAGGTAGGCCGCTCTGACGTTGTCGTCCTTGATGAGTTCGTTGGCTGGCCCCTGGAGCACGAGCGAGCCCTGCTCCAGCACGTAGCCGTGGGAGGCGACGCTCAGCGCCAGCGCGGCATTCTGCTCCACCAGAACCACGCCGACGTTCTCGTCGACCGTGAGCACGCGGAGCGTCTCCATGATCCTCTGCTCGATCACCGGCGCAAGGCCGATGGAGGGCTCGTCCAGCAGCAGCAGCTTGGGGTCGGACATGAGCGCGCGGCCGAAGGCCAGCATCTGCTGCTCGCCGCCGCTCAGATCGCGCGCCAACTGGCGTCTGCGGTCCTTGAGAATGGGGAAGTGCTGGTAAATGCGGTCCAAGTCGCGGCGGATGGCCTTCCTGTCCTTACGCAGGTAGGCGCCCACCATCAAGTTGTCGTAGACGCTGATGCGCGGGAAGAGCTCGCGCCCCTCCGGCACGTGGGAGATTCCCATGCGCACGATGGCGGTGGGCGAGGCCGCGTCGATCCGCTCGCCGAGAAAGCGAATCTCGCCGGATTCCGGCCGGATCAAGCCCGAGATGGTCTTGAGCAGGGTCGTCTTGCCAGCACCGTTGCTGCCGACGATGGTCGTGATCGTCCTCTCTTCCGCCGAGATCGACACCTCCGAGAGCGCCGAGATCAGGTCGTACTTGACCGTCAGTTCCTGGGTCTCAAGCATCATGGCGCGACTGCTTCCCGAGATAGGCCTCGATGACGGCCGGGTTGCTGGTCACCTCGTCCGCCGTGCCCTCGGCGATCTTCTCGCCGAAGTCGATCACGGTGATGAGCTCGCAGACGCTGAGCACGGAGCGCACGTCGTGCTCGACCAGGAGTATCGTGATGCCGTGGTCACGCAGGCTCGCGATCTTCTGGGCGACACTGATCTTCTCGGTCGGGTTGAGGCCGGCAAGCGGCTCGTCCAGCATCAAGAGCGTCGGCCGCACCGCGAGCGCGGTGGCGATCGAGAGCACCCGCTGCATGCCGGCGGGCAGCAGGCGCGCGGTCGTCTCCGCATCGTCCGAGAGCGCCATGAAGTCCAGGATCCACTCGGTGCTCTCATCCACGCTTTCGAAATGAGGCAGATTCTCGAGGGAAGGCCGCGGCCTCGCCCCCCGGCGCCCGGAATGGACGTGATGGCCCATCGCCACGTTCTCGCGCACCGTCATTTCACGGTAGATGCTGGTGAGCTGGAAGGTGCGGACGAGCCCGCGCTTGGCGATCTGGTGCGGACGCTTGCCCTTGATCGAGTGGCCCTGGAAGCGCACGTCGCCGGAAGTAGGCTTTAGGAATCCGCTGATGAGGTGGAACATCGTGGTCTTGCCGGAGCCGTTCGGCCCGATGAGACCCCGAATCTGCCCCTCCGGAATCTCGAAGGAGATCCCCTTCACCGCGGCCAGCTTGCCGAAGCGCTTGGCGACGTTATCGACTTCGAGGATCGCCATCGCTCACCGCCCCTGCCGGGCCCCGTCCGGCGGTCGGTCGCCCCGGCTCCTCCACCAGCGACGCGCGCGCCGCACGAGCCGGATGATGACCATCTCCAGGCCGCCCTCCGCCAGCAGGATCACACCGAGGACGCTGACGCCCCAGAGCAGCGGAATCCACTGCGTGAAGTCCCGGAACACCTCTTCCAACACGGTCAGATAGAGCAGGCCGACCAGCGGCCCCCAGAAGGTGGTGATGCCGCCGACGATGGCCGCCGCCACCAGCTTGAACATGAGAACCGCGCTGAAATCCAACGGATTGATCAACCCGTTGAAGTTCGCGTAAAGCACGCCGCTGAAGCCCGCGACCACCGAACCCATGACGAAGGGGAGTGTCCTGAGCGCCCACGTGTTGATGCCGATGGATTCGGAAAGCTCCTCATTGGCGGCGACCGCCTTGATCGTGTGGCCGAGGCGCGAGAGGTCGAAGCGGTAAAGCAGGAGGCCAACGACCACGGCAAGCGCCAATGCCAGATAGTAGAAGCCGACGCTGTTGCCGAAATCCATCCCCAGGATGGGCTCGGGCCGCGGGATGAACGAGATGCCGTAGGTGCCGCCAGTGATCCCGCTGAACTGCACGTAGCACTGGCGCAGCGCTTCGCCCGCCGCAAAGGTGCTCAGGAAGAAGTAGTAGTGCCGAGTGCGCAGCACCGGATAGGCGATGATCATCGCGAAGGCGCCGGCGATCAGCGCGCCGAGGAAGAACGTCGCCCAGAACGACCAGGGCGTCTCCAGCGTCGTGAGGATCGCCGTCGTGTAGGCGCCGAGGCCCGCCGTTGATATATGCGCGAACGACCAGCCGCCCATGGTCGTGATCAGCCGGTAACCCATCAACGAGACCGCGTTGATGGTGAAGAGCACCAGCACGCTCTGCCAGTAGACCGAGAGCGCGTGGGGCAGCGCCACCAGCAGCGGCAGCGCGATGCCGGTGCCGATGCAGGCCCGCAGGAAAATCCTGTTGGCCTGTCGGTTGGCGGCGCGGTTGATCATTCGCGCGCCCCGAGCAGCCCGCTCGGCAGGAAGGAAAGCACCAGCAGCATGATGATGGCGTCGACCATGGGCGCGAATTTGCCCGCGCCGAACGTCGTCATCAGCGTGTCGATGATGCCGAACAGGAAGGCGGCGACCACGGCGCCGGACAGGCTGCCGATGCCGCCCACGATGATGATGATGAAGGCGCGCCAGAGCGCCTCGCCGCCCATGAACGGGCTGATGATGAGCACGCTACCCATGAGCACGCCGGAAATTGCCGCCAGCGCCGAGCCCACGAACATGGTCGTGAGCGCGATATGGTTCATGCTGATGCCCTGCAGCATGGCGCCGGTTCGGTTCTGCGCGGTCGCGCGGACGGCGCGCCCGAGATCGGTGTGCATCAGGAAGAGATAGAGCCCGCCCATCATCACGACGGTGAAGCCGAAGACCACCAGCCGTTGGATCGGCAGGACCATGCCCTCGAACAGGATGAAGCCCGGGAACGGCGCCGGGACAGACTGCCCCATTGGGCCGATGGCCTTCACCACCGCCACCTGTAGGACATAGGAGAGCCCGAGCGTCGCCATGAATATCGAGAAGGGCTGCTCCCGCAATCGATGGAAGATCGAGAGCTGGACCAGGATCCCGAGTATGCCGACCACGCCTGCGGCGACGATCAGCGCGACAATGAAGGTCGCACCCGGAGGCAGGATGCCGGTGAAGGCGTTGATCAACAGCCAGAGCGCGTAGCCGCCGAACATGTAGAACTCGCCATGCGCGAAGTTGATGGTGCGCATGACGCCGAAGACGAGCGCGAGCCCGACCGCGAAGGACACGTAGAAGGTGCTGAGAAAGATGATGTTGGCGACGATTTGCATGTCGTCTTGGCCGCTACGCCCGCCTAAGTCTTAGCACCGTCGCCGCGCGGCAGGGCCGAGCGGGCCAGCCGCTCGCCGTATGCGCCTGCCTGGTATCGAAAATGGACGGGCCGGGAACGACGCCGCACGCGACGCGCTTCCCGGCCCGCAAAACCAGCCGCTGGAGCGGCCTATCTGAATACTTGACCGCCTGCCTCGAGCACGGGCAGGGCAACGGCCATGTGCTGCTCCCACCACGCGGCGTGGTCGAGGAGATGGTCGAGCACCAGGTTGCCGTCGGCACCGAGGTTGTAGATCGGCAGCGGCGTCAGCAGGTGGTTGTTGGCGCCATAGATCTCCTCACCACCCCAACGCGAGGGACCGAAGATCGGGTGATCGACGACCTCCGCGCCGAGCAAGGTCTTCATCACGACCTCGGAGTCGATGCTGGGCGACATCCTGATGCCGGCCTCGATCGTGCCGATCGCGGCATAGCCGATCGGGGTGTAGGGCGACCACTGGTCTTCGCCAAACTGCTCCACGTAAGTGGTGTAGAGCTCGTGGCCCTTGGGGCTGAAGGACGCCTCGGAGGCTTCGAAGGCGTAGCCGAAGTACATCCGCCCGGCGAGCACCTCGGCGGGCACCCGCTTCAGGATGATCGGCATGGTGAAGCCTTCGGCGCAGTAGACGCCCTTGAAGCCGAGCTGCTCGACGGTCTCCACCATGATGGCGAGCTGCGCCGGCACGAAGCCGAGCTGACAGATCATGTCCGGCTCGGATGCCATGAGCGGCGTCAGCAGGCCGAGCATGTCCTTGGTGGCGTCAGGCGAATAGCTCTCGTTGTAGACGATCTCCGCCTGGTCCGGGTGCGCCGCGACGCCGGCCTCGAAATAGGCCTTGGCCGCGAGACCGTAGGACGCGTCCGCCGTGATGATCGCGACCCGCTTCACATCCGGGTTGGCGGTGAGCGCGCGGCTTGCGACCAGCATGTAGGCCGCCGGCGAGCCGGTGATGCCGCCGATCAGGTACGGATGATCCTTGCTCAGATAACCCGCGCCGTAGGACGTGGTGAGCACGTGGTGGTCGGTGGTCATCTGGGCGATCGCCTGCCGGCTGCCCGGTGTGAAGGTCTGCAGCATGAACTTGATGCCGTCGTCCAGAATGGCGCGACGGCCGGCCTTCAGCTCCTCGCCCGGGATGTAGCAGACGTTGTCGTACGCCTTGATCTCGATCATGTAGCGCTTGCCGTCGCCGGCGAGCAGACCGCCCTCGGCGTTGAGCTGATCCGCCCAGATCTGCATGCCACGGGTGATGGGAATCCCCCATTGCCCGCAATCGCCGGCCTGCGGCTGGATCGCACCGACTTGGAGCGTCTCCTGTGCCGATGCCGTTTCGGTGGTGGCTGTTACGGCCATGCCCAAAGCGGCCGCACCGGCAACTGCCGACAATGCTAGCCTGGGAATGCCCCTAGTGTTCCTCATAGTTCCCATCTCCCTACGTGTCAGAACCGCCATCGCTTTTAGAGACATTGCCCAGCCCCGTCAATCGACGGCGGTTGAACCGGCGGCGCGTTCATGGGATGGAGATTGGCGGCGATGGGGAAGGGGATGAGCCGGGGCACAGAGAGCGAATTCAGTCTCCGCCTCATGACGGCGGACGATATTGGGCGGGTGCCGATCGGCTGCCAGGGCGGCGAAGCGGCGCTCAGGGCGCGGATCGCCGACGTAGGCTCCGCCGCCGTCCTCGCCTTCGACGGCATCCAGCACGTGGCGCAGCTCCAGTTCCGTCGTTACGACCGTGAGTGCCGCTCGCCCAACGGCCTGTGGGACCCGCTCTACTGGGGTGAGTTCGGCGACGCCGCGCCCGCTCTGCCCGCCGATAGCCTCTCGATCTTCTGTTATCACGTGGGCCAGCTCGACGATTCGGAGCACCGGGATGCGCGCTACCAGGGCCGGGGCCTCGGCGTGGCACTTTTGGATTATCTGCTCGATTGGGCCGTTGGCGCGGGCTTCGCGGCGGTAACGGCGAAGGCGACGCCCTCGCACCGGGCGGTGATGGGCTTCATGGGCGGCCAGCCAGCGAGCATCTATGAGGGGCGCGGCTTCGCGACCGAGGCGAGCTGGATTGACAGGCAATTGCTCGATGTGGTCCATGAGAAGGCGCTGGTGCCCGAGGGGACCGCGCCCGATGTCGCGGCGCGCGTCAGTCTGTGCGTGAAGCATCTCGCGGCGAAAGCCGAATAGTTCGGGGGAGGGGTATGTCCAAGGTCATGATCGTTACGGGCGGCAGCCGCGGGATCGGCGCCGCCATTGCGCGGCTCGCCGGCACCAAGGGCTACGATGTCGCCGTCAACTACGCCCAGGCCAAGGATCGAGCGGAAGAGGTCGCGGCCGATATCGAGAAGACCGGCCAACGCGCCATCGCCGTCCAGGCCGACATGGGCAAGGAAGACAACATCCTGCGGATGCTGGAAACGGTCGACAACGAGCTCGGGCCGGTCTCCGCCATCGTCAACAACGCCGCGATCGACTACGAGACGTTGATCCCCGACATGACGTTGGAGGGGCTGGAACGCGTCTTCGCCATCAACGTCTTCGGCCTCTTCGTCATCGCGCGCGAGGCCGTCACGCGCATGTCCACCAAGCACGGCGGCGACGGCGGCTCCATCGTGAACGTGGGCTCCATCTCGGCCCGCTATGGCGGTCTGCCGAGCGATGTTCCCTACGCGTCCTCCAAGGGCGCCGTGGATTCCTTTACCAAGGGCCTGGCCCACGAATATGCTGAGCACGGCATCCGCGTGAACTGCGTGCGCCCCGGCCTCATCCTCACCGACATCTGGGAGCGTTCCATCGGGCCCGAGGCCGCCATCGCGCTCGGCAAGACCGGCTCGATGCTCAAGCGGATCGGCCAGCCCGAGGAAATCGCCACCATGGTACTGTGGCTCTGCTCGGACGAGGCCTCCTACGTCACCGCGGCGATCTACGATGTCGACGGTGGGCGTGGCAACAGGCCGGCATGAGCGGAGCGCGCGCGGGTAACGAACGACCGTTTACGTTGGGAGGGAGCCGATGAGCGGCATCAAGGTTATGAGTTTGGGCGACGCGGAGGTTTACGAGGACGAGACCGTCATCAGCCGTCGCCTCGTCCGCCGCGCGCACGGGTCGGAAGAAATGTCGCTCAACGTCTCGACCCTGATGGAAGGCATGGAAGATCCGGACTGCGTCTATGCCGACTACGACGAGATCGTCTATGTCCTGAGCGGCACCGCGGAGTTGACCATCGACGGCGAAACGCAGACGGTGGGCAAGGGAACCGCCTTCTACGTCCCGCGCGGGGCCTCCTACGGCTACAAGGTGATCGAGGGACCCAATGACGTGATCGCGGTGTTCACGCCGGCCAAGACCTAGCGATGCCGCACGAGGCGGGAGGAAAGCGAATGGCTCGATCGAAGAAGACCAATGGCAAGAGCCGCCCGGCGGCTCTCGGTCGCACGGCGCGCACCACGCTCCCCAAGGCCAGGAGCCGTAAGACGAACGGGCGTGCCGATATCGACCCGATCACCTTCTCGGTCATCCTCAACCGCTTCAATACGATCGCCAACGAAATGACGCTCGTCATGGAGCGCACGGCGTGGACCTCCATCATCGCGCTCTCGCACGACTTCTCGTGCGCGATCTACGACCGCAAGGACCGGCAGGTCTGCATGATGGACGCGCTGCCGATCCACACGAACTCCATGCACGTCGTGCTGAAGGAGATCGCGCGCGTCTTCGACGGCGACATTCACGACGGCGACGTGATCGTCTGCAACGACCCCTACAGCGGCAACACCCACGTGGGCGACTTCGTGACCGCGTGCCCCGTCTTCTACAAGGGCGAGCACCTGTTCTGGAGCGTGACCAAGGGCCATCAGCTCGATTGCGGCGCCTTCATGCCGACCAGCGTCCCCGCTGCGGCGAAGGACGTGTGGCAGGAGGGCCTGCAGCTCCCGCCGATCAAGTTCTACAAGAAGGGCAAGCCCTGCGAGGACATCATCCGCATGTACCTCGCCAACGTGCGCTGGAAAGACTGGCTCTACGGAGACCTGATGGCGCAGCTCGGGTCCATCTGGACCGGCCGGCGGCGCATCCTCGAAATGCTGGAGCGCTACGGCAAGGACGAGCTAGAGGGCTATATCGACGCGATCTTCGAGTATTCGGATCAGCGCATGGCGGCCGAAATCCGCGACATGCCCGACGGCGAGTATCACGGCGATGCCTGGCTCGATACCGACGGCCAGGGCGGCACGAACATCCCGATTCACGCCAAGGTCACGATCAAGGGCGACAGGGCGCACGTGGATTTCACGGGCTCCGCGCCGCAGACGCCCGGCTCCAACAACAGCACCCAGGGCGTGATGCAGGCGGCGGCCGGCATTCCGATCATGTGCATGATCGACCCCACCATTCCGCACAATGACGGCTGTCTGCGGCACATCACGGCGGAGGCGCCGGCAGGCACGGTCTGCAACGCCAACCACCCGTCCTCGACTGCACTGGCAACGATCTGCCCCGGCGACACCATGCAGATCGCGGTGTGGAAGGCGTTGGCCAGGGCCATGCCGGAGCGCGCCACCGGCGGCATGCCCGCCATTCATTGCGTGCCCATGTTCTCTGGCACCGACCAGCGTAACGGCGAGTCCAAGGAGTGGGGCAGCATGGTGTTCAACGCGTCGCCCGGCGGGGGCGCCGGGGTCGGCACCGACGGCTGGCCCATCATGCTCTCGCCCGCCGCCCTCGGCGGGCAGAAGATCATCAGCGTCGAGGTGAGCGAGATGCTCTACCCGATGCACTTCGACAAGCAGGAGATCGCCGCTGATTCCATGGGGCATGGGGAGGACATCGGCGGCCCCGGCGTGGATATCCGGATTCGCCCGATGAGCGGGGCGATGGACTGCAATATATTCGGCGACGGCAACATGAACCCACCCTACGGCACGGTCGGCGGGACGCCCGGCATCGGCGGCGGCAACTACAAGGAGAACCTCTCCACCGGCAAGCGCACCTTCTGCTCGGCCAAGGGAAACATGGTCATCGGGGAAGACGAAGTCTGGGTGGGCCTTTCCACGGGCGGCGGGGGGCGAGGCGATCCATTGGATCGCGATCCCCAAGCCGTGCTGGAGAGCGTCCTCGACGGCATGATCTCGCTCGAGAGTGCCGAGGACGTTTACGGTGTCGCAATCGACCGGGCGACTATGACAGTCGATCTGGCAGCAACCGATTCGCTGCGCGCAAGGATGCGCGCGGCGCGGGGCCCGATCGACGTCGTCAGGCCCGATCGCGCCGACGCGGGCGATTGGGTGCAGCGGAACTTGCGTCAGGGCGACGACTATCTGATCGACCCGCAGTAGCTGACAAAGCGGAGATTCCAGGAACATGACCGACGCGGAACGGGACGCCTTCCTGCGCGAGACCCGCATTGCCACCCTCTGCACGCTGAACGAAGACGGCTCGCCCAACGCGCTGCCGCTCTGGTACGAGTGGGACGGCGAGAAGGCCCGCATGTTCTCGATGCTGGACACCGGCAAGGTGAAGCGGCTGCGGCGCGATCCGCGCGCCTGCCTCAGTGTGGCCGACCCTGTCGGCGCGCCCGAGGCGTGGGTCACAGTGGAAGGGACGATCGAAATTTTCGACGAGGGCGGCAAGGAGTTCGGACTCGAACTCACCAAACGCTACTACGAGAGCCCGCGGCGGGAGGAAGCCATCGCCGAGTGGTCCGCAAGGGACGACTGGGTCCTGCTGGAGCTCACGCCGACCCGTTTCTTCACGTATTAGTGCCTGAGGCGAGCTTCCGTTGAAGATCGCGGACAAGTCCGTCGTCGTCACTGGCGGCGCGAGCGGGATCGGGCTCGCGCTGGCGCGTCGCTTCAGGGCGGAGGGCGCGCGAGGCATCGTTCTGGCCGATCTGCAGGAGGACGCCCTGTTGAAGGCCTCCGGCGAGATCGACGCCCTGGCGGTTCCCTGCGATGTGGCGGACGAAGCCGACATCAAGCGCCTCGTTGCCGCTGCGGAGGACGCCTTTGGGCCGATCGACGTGTTCGTCTCCAATGCCGGGATCGCGCGCATGGGCGGCGTCGATGCCCCGGATGAGGAGTGGCGGCAGAACTGGGACATCCACGTCATGGCCCACATCTACGCGGCGCGGGCGGTGGCGCCCAAGATGGCGGCGCGCGGCAGCGGCTATCTGGTCAACACGGCATCGGCCGCGGGCCTCCTCAGCCATGTGGAATCGGCGACCTATACGGTGACCAAGCATGCCGCCGTGGCCTTCGCCGAGTGGCTCTCGATCGCCTACGGCGACCGGGGGGTGCGGGTTTCGGTGCTCTGCCCGCAGGCGGTCCGCACCGCAATGCTCACGGGCCGGGACGAGGGCGTCGCCAGCCTCGACGGCGTGCTGGAGCCGGAACAGGTGGCCGACAGCGTGATCGCGGCGATGGAGCGGGAGGAGTTCTTGATCCTTCCCCACGCCGAGGTGCAGGGCTACGTGGAGCGCAAGGCCTCGGATCGCGAGCGCTGGCTCAGGGGGATGCGCAAGCTGCGCGCGGCACACGGAGGAGCCGCCTAGCCCATGGGCCGTCGTTTGAGCCGGGTGGAGGCCCACGAGCGCCTTGTGGGCGCCGGGCTCCCCTTCGCGCTTGAAGAGATCGAGATCCGGGGCGTCGTCGTCCGTGCGTGGACGAACGCGCCGCGCACGCTTGGCGACGTTCTTGCCGCCTCGGCAGAGCATGGCGAGAGGGCGTGCCTCGTGCTCGACCGCGAGCGCCTGAGCTACGCCGACCACCATCGCCAGGCGTGCCGGTTGGCGCAGGCCCTGCGGACGCGCTACGGCATCCGTAAGGGCGACCGGGTCGCGATCGCGATGCGCAACCTGCCGGAATGGTCCGTCGCGTTCTGGGCCATCACCGGCATCGGCGCCATCGTGGTGCCCCTCAACGCCTGGTTCACCGCACGCGAGCTCGCCTACTGCGTGGCCGATTCCGGTTCGCTGGTGGTGGTGGCGGACGGCAAGCGTGCGGCGCTGCTCGCCTCCTGTGAGGAAGACCTCGGCCTGCGGGGCCTGATCGTCGTGCGCGGCGAGGAGGCTGAAGTCAGTGACGGCGTTGCACTCTGGAACGACGTGCTCGCCACCGCAGACGACGATCAATCGCTTTCTGACGTGCCGATCGAGCCCGACGACGACGCCACGATCTTCTATACCTCCGGCACCACGGGGACGCCCAAGGGCGCGGTCGGTACGCACCGCAACATCTGCACCAACATCATGACGGTGGCCTACCGCGGCGCCGTGCGGCAGCTCGGTCGCGGCGTGACGCCGGTGTGGCTCGGCGGGCCGGTGCCGCATCCCACAGTGCTGGTGCCGGCGCCGTTCTTCCACGTCACCGGCTGCCACTCGATCCTGGCGCCGGCCATCTTCGGCGGCACCACCCTGATCCTGATGCATCGGTGGGACCCGGAGCGGGCGCTCGCGCTGATCGAGCACGAGAGCGTCACGCATTTCACCGGCGTGCCGGGCATGGCCCTGCAGATGCTCGAATCGCCGGGCTTCGCCGACCACGACACCTCGTCGCTGATCGGCCTCAACTATGGCGGCACGCCGCCACCGGTCAGGCTGCTGGACCGTATTGCGGAGCTGTTGCCGCAGGCGGAGGCCGAGAACGGCTACGGCCTCACCGAAGCCTCCTCCCTCGTAAGCTACAACGCGGGCGAGAGCTATCGCCGCCACCCTGACAGCGCCGGCATTTCCGTGCCCACGTGCGACATCAAGATCGTCGACGAGAGCGGCGTGACGGTGCCCGCAGGCGTGCGCGGCGAGGTCTGCGTGCGGGGGCCCAACATCGTCAGGGGCTACTGGAACCAGCCCGAGGCGAGCGCCGAGACCTTCCGCGACGGCTGGCTGCACACCGGCGACATCGGGCTGCTGGATGAGGACGGTTTGCTCTTCCTGCTCGACCGCGCCAAGGACATGCTGATCAGGGGCGGCGAGAACGTCTATTGCGTCGAGGTGGAGAACGCGCTTTGTAGTCACCCGGCGGTCAAGGACGCGGCCGTGATCGGCAAACCGCACCCTGTGCTCGGACAGGAGGTCGCGGCGGTCGTGCAGGTCTCGGCCGGGCAGGCGGTGGGCGAGGCGGCGTTGATCGAGCATTGCCGCTCGCGCATTGCCGCGTTCAAGGTGCCGGCGACGATCGAGGTGCGGACCGAGCCGCTGCCGGTCAACGCGAACGGCAAGGTCATCAAGCGGCAGCTTCAGGACGAGCTGTTTGCGGTTTCGGACGAAGGAACGGGCTGCAGCGGCGGCCAACCGAGCGACGAGCGATAGCGGCGGGAGAACCGGACATGGACATCGAACAGGCCCACAACCTCTCTCTCGAGGAGATGGACAAGCAGAGCTTTCTGCACCCCTACACGGCTCTCAAGCCGCATCTCGAGAACGGGCCCAACATCATCAAGTCGGGCAGCGGCGTGCGGCTCACCAACGCGGCGGGCAAGTCGTACATCGACGGCATGGCCGGCCTCTGGTGCGTCAACATCGGCTGGGGCCACCGGGAAGTGGTCGACGCGATCACCGAGCAGGCCGAGAACCTGGCCTACTACCACAGCTTCTTCTCGATGGGGACGGAAGCGCCCATCCGCCTGGCGGACCGCATCCTGCGCCTGGTGCCCGGCAACATGAGCAAGGTGTTCTTCGGCAATTCGGGCTCGGACGCGAACGACACCAATGTAAAATTGGTTCACTACTACAACAACTTGCGCGGCAAGCCCGAGAAGAAGAAAATCATCTCCCGTAAGCGGGCTTACCACGGCGTCACGGTCGCGTCGGCGAGCCTGACAGGATTGCCGAGCATTCACACGGCGTTCGATCTGCCGCTACCGACAGTCCTCCATACCGAGACCCCGCACCACTGGCGGAACGCCGAGCCGGGGATGAGCGAGCGCGACTTTTCCAAGTGGTGCGCGCAGAAGCTGGAGGAGATGATCCTCGCCGAGGGGCCAGAGACCGTGGCCGCGTTCATCGCCGAGCCGGTGATGGGCGCGGGCGGCGTGATCATCCCGCCGGAGGGCTATTTCCCCGAAATGCAGAGGGTTCTGCGCAAGTACGACATGCTGATGATCGCCGACGAGGTCATCACCGGCTTCGGTCGCACCGGCAACTGGTTCGGCTCCCAGACCTACGACATCGAGCCCGACATCATCACCATCGCCAAGGGGCTGACGAGCGGCTACGTGCCCATGTCGGGCAGCATCATCTCCGACGAGATCTGGCAGGTGATCAAGGAGGGGGCGCCCGGCGTCGCATACTTCGCGCACGGCTACACCTACTCCGCACATCCCGTGGCGGCGGCGGCGGCCATGGCCAACATCGACATCATGGAGCGGCTGGACCTGCCGGCGAAATGCGCCGAGGTCGGCAGCTACTTCCAGCGGCGGCTGCGCGAGGTCGCCGCGGACCATCCTCTGGTCGGCGAGGTGCGCGGCGAGGCCCTGCTGGCGGCCGTCGAGCTGGTCAAGGACAAGGAGACCAGGGAGTCCTTCGACCCCGCCCTGCTCGTGGGGCCGACGCTGAGCAAGTACACGATCGAGGAGGG
Organism: Alphaproteobacteria bacterium; assembly: GCA_965220745.1. Lineage (GTDB taxonomy): Bacteria > Pseudomonadota > Alphaproteobacteria > UBA828 > UBA828 > WTGU01. The sequence goes on from CBDCQT010000011.1 coordinate 600,040, forward strand.
GCTCATCATCCGCGCCCTGCCGCTCAGCGATGCAGTCTCCTTCTCGCCGCCCCTGGTCATCACCGAGGCCGAGGTGGACGAGGCGCTCGTGCTGTTCAAGCGCGCGTTGGATCGCGTCACCGACGAGCTGGTCAAGGACGGCACTTGGACGCCTAAGTAGTCCGCTCGTCGGCCGATAGGATGGAGAGCGCGGTCGTCAATCCGCGCGACCTGCGGTTTCAGCTCTTCGACGTGCTGGGCGCGGACGCGCTGTGTGCGCGCACGCGCTACCGCGACCATGACCGCGAGTCCCTGGAGGCCGCCCTCGATCTCGCCGTTCAGATCGCGGACGAAGTGCTCTGGCCCAATGCGCCGATCGGCGACAGGGACGAGCCCAGGCTCGAGAACGGCCGGGTGCGCGTGCCCGCCGCCATTCACGAGAGCGTGGCCGCGATCACCGATGCGGGTTTCATTGCTGCCGCGCTCGACTACGACCGGGGCGGCATGCAGCTTCCCGCCGTGCTCCTGCAGGCCTGCCTTGGCGTATTGAAGGCGGCCGATACGGCGACGGCCGGCTACCTGATGCTGACCAAGGCGGCGGCCAATCTGCTCGACGTTCACGGCACCGACGAGCAGAAGCGGCTCTACATGGAGCCGCTCTACGCCGGGCGTTTTCTTGGCACGATGTGCCTCTCGGAGCCCGACGTGGGCTCGTCATTGGGCGATATCAGGTGCCGGGCGGTGCCCGCCGGCGATGGCAGCTACCGGCTCTCCGGCAGCAAGATGTGGATCTCCGGCGGCGACCAGGACATCTCGGAGAACATCGTCCACCTGGTTCTCGCGAAGCTCCCCGACGCGCCGCCCGGCGTGAAGGGGATCTCGCTCTTCATCGTGCCGAAGATCCGGGTGAAGGCCGACGGCACGCTCGGCGCCGCCAACGATGTCGCCGTGGCCGGCCTCAATCACAAGATGGGCTACCGCGCGATCTCGAATTGCCTGCTGAGCTTCGGCGAGAACGGCAACTGCGAGGCGCACCTGGTGGGCGCTCCCCACGAGGGCCTCGCCTGCATGTTCCACATGATGAACGAGGCGCGGATCGGGGTCGGCATCAGCGGCGCCATGATCGGCTATGCGGGCTACATGCAGGCGGTCCGTTACGCCAGGGAGCGGCGCCAGGGCCGGCCGGTCGATAACCGCGATCCATCGCAGCCGCCCGTGCCCATCGTGCGCCACGCCGACGTGAAGCGCATGCTGCTCAAGCAGAAGGCGATCGTCGAGGGAGCGCTCGCGCTCTGCCTGACCTGCGCGTGCTATCTGGACGACATGACCACGGCGGAGGGCGAGAACGAGCGGCGGCGGGCCGCCCTGCTGCTCGACATTCTTACGCCGATCGCCAAGGCCTGGCCCGCGGAGTTCTGCCAGGAGGCCAACAGCCTCGCGATCCAGGTTCACGGCGGCTACGGCTACACGCGGGACTTCCCGGTCGAACGGCTCTACCGCGACAACCGCCTCAACGCGATCCACGAGGGGACGAACGGCATCCAGGCGATCGACCTGCTCGGGCGCAAGGCGCGCTTGCGGGACGGCGCCGCGCTCACGGCGTTGATGGAGGAAATCCGTGCCGATATCGACGCGGCGCGAGACCTGCCCGCCCTCGCCGAGTATTGCGGCGCGCTGGAGGCCGTCGCGACCGAGATCGAGAACGCCACGACCGCCATCGGCGCAGCACGCGCGGAGCGTCGGATCGGGGACTCGCTCGCGAACGCGAGCCTCTATCTCAACGCCTTGGGCCACATCGTCGTCGCGTGGCTCTGGCTGCGCCAGGCGCGCGCCGCGGACGACGCCCTCCGGCAAGGCGCGGTCACGGACGACGCAGCGTTCTACCGTGGCAAGCTCGCGGCCTGCCGTTACTTCTTCCGCTACGAGCTGGCCGGGATGAGACCCGCCATCGCGCTGCTCGCGCGGGTCGATACGACCTGTGCCGAGATGGACACGAACATGTTCTAAGCGCAAAGCCGCTATGATCGGCCGCGGCACCGGGCGCCGGGCCGCGCGCCGCAACCGATATCCAGGGCAAGGGGAGATGGACATGGCCGAGCTCACGCTGGAGCAACGGGTTCAACGGATCGAGGACGCCGAAGAGATCAGGCGCCTGCGCTATCTCTACTGCGAGTACGGCAACCTCTACGACGCCGAGCGCTTCGCCGCCCTCTTCGCGCCGGACGCGATATGGGACGGGGGCGATGCCTTCGGGTGCCAGGAGGGGCTGGAGCAGATCGAGCAGATGGTGCGCGACGCGGGCGAGCGAATCCGCTTCTCCGCCCATTACATCACGAACGAGCTGATTGAGGTCGACGGCGACAGCGCAACCGGGCGCTGGTGGCTGTTCATGCCGTGCGTCCTGGACGGCGAGTCGACCTGGCTCTTCGCCACATACGACGATGAGTACGTGAAGCTCGACGGGCGCTGGCTGATCAAGAAGATCGTCCTCGACGTAAAGAACTTCGCACCCCAAGACAAAGGCTGGGCCGAGAGCGCCAAGCCCTGGGTCGACGATCACTGGAAAGGGCCCTGAGCCCCCGGCGCAGAAGACCCCTTGCACCGCCGCACCCGCCGACGGCAAGCTGCAGGCGCGGCGGGCGGACGGTTCCTTCCGCGCCGCAGTGAGTACAAACGCGCGCAGACATCACATCACACGCAGACAGGGTGAGACATGGCTTCGACTTCCACAGCGCGCCGCGCCGTGCGGCAGATCAAGGACCAGGACAAGCCCAAGCCGGCCGCCAGAAAGCGCGGCAACGGTGCTGCAGGCGCCGTCGATTCGATCACCTTCTCCGTCATCCTCAATCGCTTCTCCACCATCGCGAACGAGATGACGCTGACCATGGAGAAGACCGCCTGGACCTCGATCATCGCGCTGGCACGCGACTTCTCCTGCGCGATCTACGACGCCAAGGCCCGGCAGATCTGCATGCAGGATGCCCTGCCGATCCACACGAATTCCCTGCACGTCGTGCTGGGCGAGATCGCGCGGGTCTTCGAGGGCGATATCCACGACGGCGACGTCATCGTCTGCAACGACGCCTACAGCGGCAACACCCATATCGGCGATTTCGTCACCGCTTGTCCCGTGTTCCACCAGGGCAAGCACATGTTTTGGAGCGTGGCGAAGGGCCATCAGCTCGATTGCGGCGCGTATATCCCGACCAGCGTGCCGGCGCCCGCCAGGGATGTCTGGCAAGAGGGGCTGCAGCTACCGCCGATCAAGTTCTACGAGAAGGGCCAGCGGCGCGAGGACGTGGTGCGCATGTACCTCGCCAACGTGCGCTGGCAGGAATGGCTCTACGGCGACCTGATGGCGCAGCTCGGCTCGATCTGGACCGGTCGGCGTCGCCTCGTCGAGCTTGCGGCGCACTACGGCAACGACACGATCGAGCGCTACGCCGAGGCGATCCTCGATTACTCCGACAGGCGGATGGCCGATGAAATCCGCGCCATCCCCGACGGCGACTACGACGGCATGTCGTGGCTCGACTCGGACGGCCATGGCATGACGAACATCCAGGTCGGCGCCCGGGTCTCGGTGCGGGGCGAGAACGTGCACATCGATTTCTCGAATTCGGATCCGCAGGTTCCGAGTGGGAACAACTCGTCTTACGGCGTGATGCAGGCTGCGGCGGGTATCCCGGTGCTCTGCTCCATCGACCCCACCATTCCTCACAACGACGGCTGCCTCAGGCACATCACGGCGGACGCGCCCAAGGGCACCGTCTGCAACGCCGAGTACCCGGCGTCCACGGCGCTCGCCACCGTGGGGCCCGGCGATACCATGCAGGAGGCGGTGTGGAAGGCGCTCGCCCACGCCGTGCCGGAGCGCGTCATGGGCGGCAGCGGCAAGGACGGCAACCTGCCGATGTTCTCCGGCACGGATACGCGGAGCGGCAAGCCGGTCGACTGGGGCTGCATGCTGTTCAATGGCGCGCCCGCCGGCGGCGCCACGTCGTCGGCCGACGGCTGGCCGCTGATCATGACCTCGGCCGGCATGGGTGGCCTCAAGATCATGAGCGTCGAGCTCTGCGAGCTGTTCTACCCCTACCGCATCGACCGCCAGGAAATCGCGGCCGATTCTATGGGGCACGGCAAGCACATCGGCGGCCCCGGCGTGGATATCCAGGTCAGCCCGACCGACGGCGGCTTCCAGGTCGAGCTCTTCGGCGAGGGCCAGGGCAACCCGCCCTTCGGCGTGATGAACGGCACGCCCGGCATCGGCGGCGGTAGTTACAAGGAGAATTTGGAGACCGGCAAGCGGACCTATTTCTCCTCCAAGGGCCGCTTCTATATCGGAGAGAACGATATCTGGGCGGGCACGTCGAGCGGGGGCGGCGGTTACGGCGACGCGCTGGAGCGCGATCCGGAAGCCGTGCTGGAGAGCGTTTTCGACGGCATGCTGTCGCTCGAATGCGCCGAAGACGTCTACGGCGTCGTGATCAACCGGGCGATGATGACCATCGACCGGGCCAAGACCGAGAAACTGCGCGCCAAGATGGCGGCCAAGCGCGGCCCGCTCCAGGTGACCTCGCCCAGCCGTCCCGGTGCCGCCGACTGGATTCAGAGAAAGCTGCGCCAGGGCGACGAATACCTCGTGGACGCGCAATAGCGCGACGACGCACCGCACAGGGAGAATGACGATGGCCGAATTGACCCTCGAGGAACAGGTCGCGCGACTCACCGCGATCGAGGACATCAAGCGGATGAAGGCGCAGTACTGCTACTACGCCGATCACGGCTACGATCCGGACGGCCTGGCGAGCCTCTTCGTCGAGGACGCCCTCTGGGACGGCGGCGACTTCGGTGTCTACGAGGGCAAGGAGGCGATCCGGGAGTTCTTCGCCGGCATCAAGGACGACATCGTCTTCGCGATCCACCCAGTGATGAACCCGATCATCACGGTGGACGGCGACACGGCGAACGCCAAGTGGTGGCTCATCATGTGGTGCACCATGATGGTCGACGGCGAGAAGAAGGCCCGCTGGTTTGCCGCCGAGTACGACGACGATCTGGTGAAGCGCGACGGCGAGTGGCTGTTCACCCACATCAAGGTTACGGGCAAGTTCATGGCCGAGCACGCCGAGGGCTGGGCAGCTCAGACCGGGTAGGCTGCCGCTGCGGCCAGCCGCTCCCGCGGTACCTTCGGGCAGATTTCGAGCTAACTCGGTAGCGCTCGGCCCTCATCCGGTGCGGGCCAGGAGGCGGGGCGGCCGTCGGCGGTCCAGACTCCCTTCGGCTCGGCCCGGCCGCTGGCGATCCCCGCGATCGGCACGATAACGGCGCGGGTGAAGAAGGCCTGCGCGCGGAAGCCGAAGATCACCGTATCGCCCACTGCGACGCGCTGGTGGGGCTCCGGCATAAGCTGGCCGTAATAGTCGATCATCGCCGGGTCCGGCGTGGCGGCGTCGACCTCCTGCGCGAGTGCCGCCTCCGGGTCCGGACCCACCAGCGCCTTGAGTGGGTAGGGCGCGAACACCGGGTCGATGTAGAGGCCGCCGCCGAAGCAATAGGCGCGGCCCTGGTGGAAGTGTGAGACCTCCGTCAGGTAGAGCATCGCCGGGCGCTCCGGCAGGTCGGAGCGGGCGTGGAGCGGCGTCGTGCCGGTGAGCCCGTGGCCGGGCTCCACCTGGGTCGCGCCGCCATCTGCCAGCGCCGCCATCACCCTGGCCGACGTGGTGCCCGGCGCGTTGATGACGATATCGCGCCGGCCCTGCCCGCCGAGCCGTGACGCGGCCTCGCGCAGGGTCGCGAGATTGGGGGTTGGCTGCGCCTCGCCCGCGCCTTCGTCGAAGAGCAGGGCGGGGAACGTGGTGAGCCCGGCAAAGCGCCCGCCCGGCGTGCGATCGAGCGCATCCGCCACGGCCTCGACCACGTCGGCATCGAAGCCCCCCTCGTGGCCGGAGTAGAAGGTGTCGCCGGGCGCCTGGATGCGCGCGATCAGCGCCTGTTCGTGGCCGTGCGCCGCGGCGGCTTGCGCGGCCTCGGCCGCCTTCTCTTCGTTGAAGACGGTCCAGTAGTCGGCGCGCATGGCCGCGGCCTCCGCCGCCTCGTGGCGTGGGATCTGGCCGAGGTGGCCGATGTGGGCGAGTCCGTGGCCGTTCGCGTGGATCGGCCGCGCGCAGGCCATGTCGACCGCGACGAAGCGGTCGATCCCGCCCGCCTTGAGTGCATCGAGCGCCGGCGGATTGCGGCCGATCTGCTTGGTCATCGCCAGCACGTCGAGGCCGAGCCTCGCCGCCTCGGCGCTCATCAGGCGCGCGTTCTCGGTCACCGTGTCGAGGTCGAGCAGGTAGGCGCCGGCCGGCACCCGGCCCGCCTGGTGCAGCGCGACGGCCGCTTCGAGGAACGCCCGGTTGCGGGCTTTCAGCGCATCTAAGAACATCGCCTGTCGACTCTCCCCTTGGTCGCCGCGTCCGCCGCGCCGCCTCGCCCGGCTGCTAGGCGCGTGATAGCGTGCGCGGCCGACGCCACCCTGCGTGTGGGCGGCCGCCACGTGGACGATACATGAGCGAGACCGACCACACGACGCCGGGCGCGGCGCCCTCCATCTACCCGCTGGTTCGCCTGCTCACCTCGCTGGTCCTCGTGACCATGGGCGGCGCCGCCATGTACGCGGTGATCGTGGTGCTCAAGCCCGTCTCCTTCGAGTTCGATGTGGGGCGCGGCGTCGCGTCGCTTCCCTACATGATGTTCATGGTGACGGGCGGGGTCGGCGGCGTGGTGATGGGGCGGCTTGCCGATCGTTTCGGTGTGATGATGCCGGCCTTGATCGGGTGCGTCGGCCTGCCCGCCGGTATGGCCGGCGCCGCCTTCGCCGAGGAGTTCTGGCAGTTCTGCGTCTCGCTCGGGGTGCTGTCCGGCCTGCTCGGCACGTCAGCCCTCTTTGCCCCGATGGCGGCCGACATCTCGCACTGGTTCACCCGGCGGCGCGGGCTCGCCGTCGCGATCGTGATTACCGGAACCTACTTGGCAGGCGCGCTCTGGCCGCCGATCGTCCAGGCCTCGCTCGATGCGCGGGGCTGGCGTGAGACCTTCGTCGCGATCGCCATTCTCATGGCGTGCGTCATGCTGCCGCTGATCGCGTTGCTCTACCGCAAGCCGGCCGCGCTGATCGAGGCGCAGGCGGCGCGCATGGCGCCCGGCGCAGGCAGACCGCTGGGCGTCGCCCCCGGCACGCTTCAATGCCTGATTTGCGCGGCCGGGCTCGGCTGCTGCATCGCGATGGCGGCGCCGCAGGTGCACATCGTCGCCCACGTCACCGATCTCGGATACGCCGCCCAGCACGGCGCCGCGATGCTCTCGCTCATGCTCGGCACCGGCATAGTGAGCCGGATCGGCTCCGGCTTCATCTCGGACCGGATCGGCGGGCTGCGCACGCTGCTGCTGGGTTCGGTCCTGCAGGCTGTCACGCTGATGGCCTTCCTCGGCGCCGACACGCTCACCCTGCTCTACGTGGTCTCGGCCGTCTTCGGCCTCTCCCAGGGCGGGATCGTGCCGTCCTACACCATCATCATCAGGACGTTCTTCCCCGCGCACGAGGCGGGCCGCCGGGTCGGCTGGGCGATGCTCTTCACGTTCGCAGGTATGGCGCTCGGCGGCTGGATGGCCGGTGCGCTGTACGACCTGACGGGCTCCTACACCGCGTCATTCATCAACGCGGTCGCCTTCAACGTGATGAACGCCGCGATCGTGGTCTTCCTGGCGCAGCGCCATCGGGCACTCGCCGCTTAGCCTGCTTCGGCCCTTTGCTGGCCGTTGCCGAGCCTCTCGCGGCGGAGCGCTTCGGTCGCCGCAACGTCGACGGCGAGGTCGTCGTCCTCTTCCGAACCCACGATCACCACGCCGTAGAGTGCCTCCGCCTTGGCGCGGGAGACGTAGCGCTCGTTCACGTCACTCAGCACCCGCTCGGGCTCGCGCTCCAGCGGATCGCCGTAGCCGCCGCCGCCGTTGTCGATGGCGTGCAGCTTGGAGCCCGCCTCCAGGTGGCAGTAGGCGTCGGTCTCGTAGACCTCGCGCGTGCCGTCCGCCGCGATCTTGGCCTGATAGCCCGCCTGCGAAGGCAGGCCGCCGAGCACGCCCTGCGGCAGGATGGTGAGCCCGTTGCAGATGTTGATGACCAGCATGGGGTCGTGGCGCGGGCCGAAGATCACCTCCGAGGCCGGCCCGCCACGCCGGCGGCCGGCGCCGCATGAGTCCTTCAGCGCGCGCACGCTGTCGACCTGGAACGGGAAGCGCTGCTCGTTCACCTCGATGCTGTCGCGGTAGACGAGGCCCACGCTGACCGGGTTGACTAGGCCATGCATGCCGTCGGTCTCGGCCGAGGCCGCCATGCCGCCGGCCGACATAAACATCTGGTTGACGTAGGGGGCGCCCTCCCGCCGCCAGTCCTTGCCCGAGCAGACCCCGGTGCCCGCGCCGTTGCAGAAGTTGCCCTGGCTGAAGCCATAGCCGTCGCCGAGTTTGGCGAAGGCCGACTGGATCAGGTTGATGATCATGTCGGTCATGTTGGTGGTGGCGACCGAGCAGCTATGCGGGAAGCGCGGGATGCCGACCACGCAGTTCTCCCGGAGCAGCACTTCGAGCCGGCGGAAGCTGCCCGCGTTGTGCGGAATGTCGGAGTCGAGGCAGGCAAAGACAGCCTGGGCCGCCGCCATTGTGGAGGTGACGCGGGTGAGGTTCATGCCGGCGTCCACGCAATCGGGATTGTCGCGCAGATCGACCGTGATGAAGCCGGCCTCGCCGTCGATGTCGATGGTCACCTTGATCGGGATGCCGTCGGGCAGGAACGGCTGGATCGGGTCGTGGCAGCCCTCGTTCTCAAGCCGCCCGCTGGGCAGCGCCCGGATCGACTCCCTGGCGCGCCGCTCCGAATAGTCGAGCCATTCGCCAATGAAGGCCCTGACCGCCTGGGCGCCGTACTTCTCGATGAACTCCTTGAGCCGCCGCTCGCCGATTCGCGCCGCCCCGATGGCCGCGAGGTAATCGCCGAACCACTGGTCGGGCACCCGGATGCGGCGCCGGCACATGCGGATGATGTCGTCGATATCGCGATAGTCGCTCTGCACCTGGACGCAGGGGAAGATCAGCGCGCCCTCGTGATAGACGTCGGTGGCCGCGGCGAAGTAGGTGGTCGGCTGGCTGTTGCCCACGTCCGCCTGGTGGGCCTTGATGCCCACCGTGAAGAAATGCTCGCCCTCGTGGAACACCGGCACCAGGATCGTGTGGTCGGCCGCGTGGCTGTTGCCACCGTAAGGGTCGTTGTCGAGGAACGCATCGCCCTCGCGGAAATCCGGGTGCCTCTCGCTCATGATGGTGGTCTGGATGTTCATGCCGAAGACGTGGATCGGCATGGCCTCGGCGGTGGCCAGCACCTCGTGGTCCGAGGTGATGATGCCGCACGAAAAATCCCGCGCGATGCCGATGACGGCCGAGCGCGCGCTGTGCAGCACGGTGTTGGTCATCTCGCGGCAGATCGCATCCATGCGATTGGCCATGACCGCGAGGTTGAGGGCGCTCAGGCGCTCCTCGGTCTCGGCCGCAGCGGTGGCGGCGGGTACGGCGGCGGATGCGGCAAGCGATGAGTCGTCCATGGCGTGACACGCCTTCGTCGGTCTGGCCTAGGCGGCAAGCTTAGCACGTTGTGCCGGCGCCCCGCCCGCAGCGCTCCAAACAGCTCCGGCTCCGCGACTCTTGGGTGGCGCGCCCTTTCGGCGCGACGGCTTGTAGCCCGGCCCCCCGGCGCGTAGGGTGCCGCCGCTTCTCGATATGGGGAATTCCATGGTCCACCTGGCGCAGCGCCTCGGGCGCATCAAACCCTCGCCCACGATGGCGATCACGGCCATGGCCGCCGATCTCAAAGCGGCGGGTAAGGACGTGATCGGCCTCGGCGCCGGCGAGCCCGACTTCGACACGCCGGAGACCGTCAAGGCCGCCGGTATCGAGGCCATTCAGACGGGCGAGACCAAGTACACCCGCGTCGACGGGCTGCCGGCGCTGAAGCAGGCGATCGCCCGCAAGTTCGCGCGGGAGAACAACCTCGACTACGCGCCCGACCAGATCAGTGTGGGCTCCGGCGCCAAGCACGTGCTCTTCAACGCGCTGATGGCGGGCCTCGATCCGGGCGATGAGGTCATCGTGCCGGCGCCCTACTGGGTCTCCTACCCCGACATGGTGGTGCTGGCGGAAGGCACGCCGGTGATCGTGCCGACCAGCGCGGCCGACGGGTTCAAGCTCAAGCCGGAGGCGCTCGCCGCCGCGATCACGTTCCGCACCCGCTGGCTGATGTTCAACTCGCCGAGCAACCCGACGGGTGCGGCTTACACGCGGGACGAGATGGCCGCCATCGCGGATGTGCTGGTCGATCATCCCGACGTGGGCGTGCTCGCCGACGACATCTACGAACATCTGGTCTACGACGACTTCCGCTTCCATACGATGGCCGAGATCGAGCCCCGGCTGTTCGATCGCACCGTCACCATCAACGGGGTCTCCAAGGCCTATGCGATGACCGGCTGGCGCATCGGCTTCGCCGGCGGGCCGGCCGACATGATCAAGGGCATGGCCAAGATCCAGTCGCAGTCGACCTCCAACCCCTCGTCCATCAGCCAGCACGCGGCCATGGCGGCGCTGGACGGCCCGCAGGAGTCGATCCCTGAGCGCCGCGCGGTGTTTCAGGAGCGTCGTGACCTCGTGGTGAGCATGCTGAACCAGGCGGACGGCATCGAGTGTGCGACGCCCGAAGGCGCCTTCTACGTCTATCCCAGCTGTGCCGGGATGATCGGCCGCAAAACCCCGGGCGGGGAGACGCTCGCGAACGACGAGGACGTCGCCCGCTACTTCCTGGAGGCGGAGGGTGTCGCCGTCGTGTTCGGCGCGGCATTCGGTCTCGAGCCTTACTTCCGCATCTCCTACGCCACCTCCACCGAGGCGCTGGAAGAGGCCTGTATACGCATCCAGCGGGCGGCGGGCGCGCTTTCCTGATTTCGCCCTGAGCGCCGCTCACGCAGCGTTGAGTTGCCGTGAGCGGCCGCCGGTGCCATTTCTCTCTGCAAGAGCCCCGCGCGTGGGCGCAGGGCAGAACGCAACTGGCATTCGCGGAGGGCCTTCGATGCTGATCAAGATCAAGCGCGGCTGGGAGCTGCCGGACTCCGCCGCAACTCCAGAATCGGTGTTCATGAACCGGCGCACGCTGCTCAAGGGGCTCGCCACCGGCCCGCTGCTCGCGGCGGGCGCCGCGGTGCCGTTCGCGGGCGGCCTCGGCTCGGCGCTGGCGGACGAGGAGCAGGAAGACCCCTCGGCCCACCTCTATCCGGTCGAGCAGAACCCGGCCTACACCCTTGACCGGCCGCTTACGCCGGAGGACTTCGCCACCACCTACAACAACTACTACGAGTTCGGCTCCTACAAGGAGATTTGGCAAAAGGCCCAGGCGCTCAAGATCCGGCCCTGGACGGTCGAGTTCGACGGGCTGGTGGAAGAGCCGATGACCATCGGCATTGACGATCTGCTGGCGAAGATGCCGCTGGAGGAGCGCCTCTACCGCCACCGCTGCGTCGAGGCGTGGTCGATCGCCGTGCCCTACAGCGGCTTCCCGCTCAAGGCGCTCGTCGATTTCGCGCGGCCCCTCGGCGATGCCAAGTATCTGGTCATGCAGACCTTCGAGGACGACGACGTGGCCGAAGGCCAGCGGCAGTTCTGGTATCCCTGGCCCTACATCGAGGGCCTGACGATGGCCGAGGCCACCAACGAGCTCTCCTTCATCGCCACCGGCTACTACGGCAAGCCGATCCCGAAGCAGAACGGCGCACCGCTGCGCCTCGCCGTGCCGTGGAAGTACGGCTTCAAACACATCAAGGGCATCGTCCGCTTCAGCTTCACGGACGAGCGGCCGGTCTCCTTCTGGGAGGACCTCGCGGGCAACGAGTACGGCTTCTGGGCCAACGTCAATCCGCAGGTGCCGCACCCGCGCTGGAGCCAGGCCAACGAGCGCTTCTACGGGCCCGACGGGCAGGAGCGCCGCCCGACATTGCTCTACAACGGTTACGGTGAGCAGGTCGCCTCGCTCTACGACGGCATTGAGAACGAGTTGATCTTCATGTAGCGCCGGCGCGACAGAGCATCGCGCGGAGGCCGCTCTGACCATTGGTCAGGGCGGCTTTCCTTTTGCTATGGGCGCGTAACCCTCTTTTTTGATTCAGGCTGAATCGAACTCGTTGTCGTGGCGCTCGATGTAGCGGACGATCCGCTCCAGCCCCTCGCGCAGGGCCTCGTGCGAATGGGCGAAGCAGAGCCGGAAATGCTCCTCGTTGCCGGGGCCGAAGGTGTAGCCCGGCGCGATGCCGACGTCCTCCTCTGCGAGCACGCCCTCCACGAACGCGAGGCTCGACGAGAGCCCCCGCACGCGCGGAAAGGCATAGAACGCGCCCTGCGGCTCCGTGAGTTCGATGCGCGGGCAGCGCCCCAGCACCTCGGTCACGATCTCCCGTCCCCTAGCGTACTGATCGCGTAGCCGGACGACCGTCTCCTCGCCCCGCTCCAGCGCCGTGATCGCGGCCTGCTGCACGAATACGGTCGCCCCGGTGTTGAAACATTCGGAGAGGATTGCCCACGTCTCGGCGTGCCGGCTCGGCGCGACCACCCAGCCGACCCGCCACCCGGTCATGGCCCAGGCCTTGGAGAACCCGCTCACGACGATGACCGGATCGTCGTCGCGTGCCAGCGTCATGAAGGAGGGCGCGACTTCGCCGTCATAGACGTTGCGATGGTAGACCTCGTCCGCGATCAGGAGGATGTTCCGCTCCCGGCAGAGAGCGAGCAGCTCGGCCTGCTGCTCGGCGGGCATCACCCAGCCGGTCGGGTTGCAGGGGGAGTTGACGAAGAGCGAGCGGGTGCGCGGTCGCAGCGCCGCGCGGATGTCGTCGAGATCGAGCTGCCATCCGGCCTCCGATCGCCGCTGGTTCACATACGTCACCTCGGCGCCGGTCGCCCGGTAGGTGCTCTCGATGTTGGGCCAGACCGGGCCGATGATGATCGCGTGATCGCCGGTGGTCAGCGCCATCTGCGCGGCGATGGTGATGCCGAGCATGGTCGCGCCCGGCACGGTGATCCGGTCGGGATCGAGATCGATCCCGTAGAGGGCGTCAAGGTAGCGCTTCAGCGCGTCGCGCAGCGCCTGCTTGCCGCGGGTGTGGGTGTAGAAGGTGTCGCCCGCATCCAGCGCCTCCTTGGCCGCAGCGCGAATGAACTCGTCGGTCACGGCATCGCCCTCGCCGAACCAGAGCGCGATCACCTTGGGGTCGCCGATGCGGGTCAGGGCGACGCGGGTAATCCCGTTCTGCTCCAGGGCGGCGATTTCGGGGCGGAGGAAATCCATGACCATCACCCGTGCTATGGCGGCTGCACTCTATCGACCCCGGCCCGAACGGGGGACTGGGCTGGACCGGGGAGGCCTCATCGCGCGTGCCGCATAAAAGGAAGGCCGGGTCCGAAGACCCGGCCAGTCTAACAGGGAGGCTTCACGTCTAGGAGACGTGGGATCCGAGGATCCCCTTCAGGCCTTGCACCTGAAGACGACAAACCGGGGTGGGCACCCCGGCTAATCCTCGTCGCATGACGCACGCGTCATGCTGCGGCGCAATATGTAATCGTGCCGAAACAAATGTGCTAGGGCATGGGAAGCAAACCAGCCATGCGTTTAGTTCATGGCTACGGGCGTATCAGGAGCGCCACTTGGCCACCTCGGAGAGCAGAAAGTCGCGGAAAACCCCGATTCTCTTGGAGTATCGCAACTCCTCGGCGTAGGTGAAGAAGGCTTCGAAAGGCGGACCCTGGAGATCCGGCAGCACGCGCTGGAGCCGCTGGCTGCCCCAGGCCACGTAGTCAGGCAACGCGGCGATCCCGAGGCCGCTCTCCACGGCTTCGCGCATGCAATAAATGTTGTTCGCTTCCAAAACGATGCGGCCGTCGGCCGTCGGATTGCCCGAAATGCCGATCAGCCAGTCCGGGTTGGCGATGGGGGTGAGCGGCCCCTGGCCATAGATGATCAGGCGCTGGCGGGCGAGGTCGTCCACCGTCTCGATCGGCCCGAAGCGGGCCAGATAGTCCGGCGAGGCGTAGATGTACGAATAGACGGTCATCAGGTGACGGCGGACGAGATCGGGCTCGGTCGGTTCGATCATGCGGATCGCCACGTCCGCCTCACGCATGGCGAGGTCCAGCAGGTTGTCCGAGGTCAGCAGGGTGATCTTGATCTCCGGATAAAGGCTGTTGAAGGCGGGAATCCGGGGTGTCAGCCAGACCGAGGCGAAGGAGACCGTCGTCGTGATCTTCAGTGGGCCAGAGGGCCGGTCGCGGGCGTCGGTGATCTGCGCCTCGGTCATCGCGAGCTTGGCCGAGACCTCGCGGACCGTGCGGTAGAGCGCCTCGCCCTGTTCGGTCAGTAGCAGGCCGCGCGAGTGGCGGTGGAACAGGACCGCGCCGAGGCTCTTTTCCAGCGCCGCGATCTGGCGGCTCACCGCCGACTGGCTGAGCTCCAGTATGTCGCCGGCGCGGGTGAAGCTGCCGTGCTCAGCGACCGTCTGGAATATTCGTAGCCGGTTCCAATCCATGGCAGCGCCTCCGGCGCCGCGCCGGTGCTCACGCCGCGGCGGCGGCCTCCGGCGTCTCGGCCTCCGCGAGAAACTTCTCGGCCTCCAGCGCGCCCATGCAGCCGGTGCCGGCGGCAGTTACCGCTTGCCGAAACACCTTGTCCTGCACGTCGCCGGCGGCGAACACGCCCGGCACGTTGGTCTTCGTGCTGTCCGCCATCGTCTGAATGTAGCCCTCGTCGTCCATCGTAAGCTGGCCGGCGAAGAGTTCGGTGTTGGGCCGATGCCCGATGGCGATGAACACGCCCGCGAGCGGGATGCGCTGCACCGCATCGGTCTTGACGTGGCGCACCGCGATTCCCGTCACCGTCGGCGGCTCGCTCTCGCCCTCGATCTCGTTCAGCACGTGGTCCCACAGAACCTCGATCTTGTCGTTTCGGAACAGGCGGTCCTGCAGGATCTTTTCGGCCCTGAGCGCATCGCGGCGGTGGACGAGGGTGACCTTGCTCGCGTGGTTGGTGAGGTAGAGCGCCTCTTCGACGGCGGTGTTGCCGCCGCCGATCACCGCGACCTCCTTGCCGCGGAAGAAGAATCCGTCGCATGTCGCACAGGCCGATACGCCGAAGCCCATGAAGCGTTGCTCGCTCTCCAGGCCCAGCCACTTCGCCTGCGCGCCCGTGCAGATAATGACGGTGTCGCCGATGTAGACATCGCCGGAATCGCCGGTGCAGACAAAGGGCCGCTTGCTGAAGTCCACGGCGGTCACCATGTCGTGGACCAGCCGCGTGCCCACTGCCGCAGCCTGGCCCGCCATCTGCTCCATGAGCCACGGTCCCTGGATGATGTCGGCGAAGCCCGGATAGTTCTCGACATCGGTGGTGATGGTGAGTTGACCGCCGGGCTCGAGGCCCTGGACCATGATCGGCTCGAGGTTGGCGCGCGCGGCGTAGATCGCCGCTGAGTAGCCGGCAGGGCCGGAGCCAATGATCACGACCTTGCTGCGGTGGGTCGTCGCCATGCGCGTCTCCCGTCAAGGCCGGCGCGGGCGCCGGCAGCAAGAGTGACAAACATAGGGGCGGCCACGGCGCCCGTTCAAGGGTTGGCCCTGCATGTGGACCGATTCTCGACCCGGTGGCGCCCGAGAGCCGCGTGCCCGCCCGCCCGTCACCCGCTGCGCGCGAAGCTCTCGCGCCGCGTCATCACCGGCACCGCGAGTGCTGCGATGACCAGACCGAGTGCGCTGAACTCGCTCCAGCCCAGCGGCTCGCCCAGGATCAGGGCTCCACTGAAAAGCCCCACCATCGGGATTCCCAGGGTGCCCACGGTCGCCACCCCGGTCGGGAACATCCGCACGATCTCATAGTAGATGTAGTAGCAGATCACGAACGGCGCGAAGACGTTGTAAATCACCGAAACCAGCGGCCAAAGCGACGGGAATTGCACCGTGTCGGCGTCCACCACGGCCGCTGCCACGAAGATCGGCAAGCCGCAGATCAGGCATTGCCAGCCGACCAGCACCCACATGGAGACTTGCCAATCGGTGCGCTTGAGCGCGACAGTGCCGCAGGCCCAGCCGACGGCGCCCACCAGCACCAGGAGCGGCCCCAGTGGTGCGGCGCTGAGGGTCTGGGCGTCGGTCGCGATCAACACCCCCAACCCGGCAGAGCCCAGCGCGAGCGCGCTCAGTCGCCGCCAGCCCGGTCGCTCGCCGAGCACGAAATAGCCCACCGGGACGGTCCAGATCGGCATCGTGTAGGCGATGATCGAGGCACGGCCGGAGGTCGTGTAGACGAGGCCGAATCCGGTCGCGAGGTGCCAGACGGTGATGTTGAAGAACCCGGTGATCAGGAGCGGCCGCCACTGCCGGCGCGGCACTTTGATCGAGCGACCGATCGCGCAGTGGAGGGCAATGATGACCAGGCCTGCGAAGAAGAGGCAGGTTCCGCGGAAGGTGAGGACCGGCAGCTCATTGAGCGCGAGCTTGAGCATCGGCCAGTTGACGCCCCACAGCAGCGTCAGCGCTGCCAGAAGAACGAAGCCCCGGCGCGGTAGCGGCTCGGTGCTGCCGGGGGAGGTCGCCGCGTCCGTCATCGGCGAGAGCGGTCGCGGGTGCGGCCGAGCGTGCTCCGGAAGCGGCCACTTGAGCCATATCCCAGGCCAGCCAGAGGCGGACGGGCGCGGTCGGCCCGTGATGCTGTTGCATCGGTCACGTCAGCCCCTGTCCTCTTCTCCCGGCTCGAAAGGTCCGGGGATGCGCCCGCTGTCCCGTTGCGGCCATCATCCCGTTCCGGTCGGCCGGCCTCAAGGGCGGCGCTTCGACAGGCACAGTCGTGCGTCGCAGAGTAGATACCGACAAGCACCTTTCACGTTATCGCTATAACGTATAGCGCAACCGAATAAGCATAGCCGCCCCAACTCTTTTTCTTGTTCGTGGCCATTTTGGTGCCTAGACTGCCGTCCCGACGCGCGCTTGGCGGGCGGGCGATAATCGCGGACCCCCGTAGCATCTGCGAGTTGTTCGTGGCGGGCGCGTGCGGCAACCATAAGTCAGACTGGAGGACGGGATGAGCTTCAAGAAGATCGCCGGCGCCATTGCGGTGGCCGGCGCGCTGGTGGCCGCGGGCGCGGTTCCGGGCCAGGCAGCGACACTCGACGACGTGAAGGCCGCAGGCACGCTCAAGTGCGGCATCAACACCGGCCTGCCGGGGTTCGCCTACACCGATGACGCGGGCAATTGGACCGGCTTCGACGTGGCTTATTGCCGGGCGATGGCTGCCGCCGTTCTGGGCGACGCCAACGCAATTTCCTTCGTCAACCTGACCGGCAAGACCCGCTTCCCGGCGCTGGCATCGGGCGAGATCGACGTGTTGTCGCGCAACACGACCTGGACCTATTCGCGCGATGTCGACCTCGGCTTCACCTTCGTCGGCGTCAACTACTATGACGGCCAGGGCTTCATCGGCCGCACGGCGCTCGGTATCAGCAGCGCCACCGAGCTCGACGGCGCCTCGGTCTGCATCCAGACCGGCACGACTACCGAGCTCAACCTCGCGGACTTCTTCCGCGTCAACGGCATCACTTACGAGCCGGTGCCGATCGAGACCAACGCAGAGGCCCGCGCGGCTTACGAGGCGGAGCGTTGCGACGTCTACACGACGGACGCGTCCGGTCTGGCGGCAACGAAGACGACCTTCGACGATCCGAGCGCGCACATGGTGTTCCCGGAGATCGTCTCGAAGGAGCCGCTGGGTCCGTTGGTGCGCCAGGGCGACGACCAGTGGGCGGACATCGCGCGCTGGACGCTGAACGCGCTGATCACGGCCGAGGAGCTCGGCGTGACCCAGGCGAATGTCGAGGAGATGGCCGCAGCCGCTGGCGATCATCCTGAGATCAACCGGATGCTCGGCACGGAGGGCTCTCTCGGCGAGATGCTGGGCCTCGATGCGCAGTGGGCGGTTCGGGCGATCGCGGCGGAAGGTAACTACGCCGAGATCTTCGACCGCTATATCGGCCCCGACAGCCCGCTCGGACTGGGGCGTGGCCTGAATGCGCTGTACACGGATGGCGGCATCCTCTATTCGCCTCCGTTCCGTTAGAATCAACGATGTCACCGTCCCGCCCGCGCGACCGGGCGGGACGGTGATTCTTTCTGATCAGTGCTTATTTGAGACAAGAGAGATTGTTCCGTTGACGTGAGGAGGGCGCCGCCACCGTGAGCGAGAGACCGGCGCCTCCACGCGGCGGCGGCTTCGACATAAGCCGCGCCTGGACCGACGAGCGCGCCCGCGGCGTCATCTTTCAAATTCTGATCGTGCTCGGGGTGGCAGGCCTTGCCGCCTTCATCGTTATCAACACGATCACGAACCTTAGAGAAGCCGGCCTCTCCTCCGGCTACGGCTTCCTCTTCGACACCGCCAACTTCGATATCAACCAGCGCCTCCTCGATTACGCGTCGACCTCGACCTATGGGCAGGCATTCGTGGTCGGTGCGCTCAACACGATCCTCGTCGCCGTGATGGGCATCATCGCTGCGACGGTCATCGGCTTCGTCACGGGCGTCCTCAGGTTGTCCAACAACTTCCTGGTGAGCCGCATCGTTGGGGTTTGGGTCGAGTTCACCCGCAACGTCCCGGTCCTGCTGCAGATCATCTTCTGGTGGCTGATCATGCTGGCGCTGCCCAGGGTGAAGGACAGCATTTCGATCGGCGATGCAGCCTTTCTGAACAATCGCGGCATCTTCCTGCCCTCGCCCATCTTCGAGGACGGCTCGGCGATCGTGCTGGCGATGATCCTGATCGGTGTGATCGGGGCGGTCCTGGTCGGGCGCTGGGCCAGGAAACGCCAGGAGGCGACGGGCCGCACCTTCCCGGTCGGCTGGGTCGGGCTCGGGCTGATCGTGGGCATCCCCGTGATCGTCTATGTCGCCCTCGGCCAGCCGCTCGATTTCGACATCCCGGAGAAGAAGCGCTTCAATTTGAAGGGCGGCTTCAACATCACGCCGGAGCTGATAGCACTCTGGCTGGCGCTCTCCACCTATACCGGCGCCTTCATCTCCGAGATCGTGCGCGGCGGCATTCTCTCGGTCTCCAAGGGTCAGACCGAGGCGGCCGGCGCGCTCGGGCTGAGGCGCGGGCTGACCATGCGCAAGATCATCCTGCCGCAGGCGCTGCGGGTGATCATCCCGCCGATGACCAGCCAGTATCTCAACCTGACCAAGAACTCCTCGCTCGCTGTCGCCATCGGCTACCAGGATATCGTCTCCATCGGCGATACCATCCTCAACCAGAGCGGACAGGCGCTCGAGGTGATCTCCCTCTACATGGCGTTCTATCTGGTGTTGAGTCTGCTCACCTCCGCCTTCATGAACTGGTACAACAAGCGCATCGCCCTGGTGGAACGATGAAGACGCACGCCTTCCACCGCAGCCGGGCGGAGATGCTGCCTGAGCGGCCGGCGCCGATCACCACCACAGGCGTGATTGGCTGGCTGCGGACCAACCTCTTCTCCAGCTATCTGAGTGCGGCGCTGACGCTAGGCTCGATCGCCGTGCTCGCGCTGATCGTACCGGGCCTGATCGAATGGGCTTTCATCGATGCAACGCTTACGGGCGAGATCGGCAAGGACTGTCCCAGCGAGGGTGCGTGCTGGGCTTGGCTCGACCAGCGCATCACTCAGTTCTTCTACGGCTTCTACCCGGCCGATGCCTATTGGCGGGTGAACATCTGCATCGCCCTGCTGGTACCGGCGCTCGCCTATATGCTGTTCGACAAGCTGCCGTATTCCCGCTAC
Source organism: Alphaproteobacteria bacterium (assembly GCA_965220745.1). Classification (GTDB taxonomy): domain Bacteria; phylum Pseudomonadota; class Alphaproteobacteria; order UBA828; family UBA828; genus WTGU01. Next base: position 619,941 of record CBDCQT010000011.1, read on the forward strand.
GGGCGCTGGTTCTCGCTCGCCTATCCGGTAATCGCCGCGATCCTGCTGGTCGGCGGTCTCGGCCTCGAAGTCGTGCGGACCGATCAGTTCGGCGGCTTCATGCTCAATCTTATCGCCGGACTCGTCGGCATCGTGCTCTCCCTGCCCATCGGCATCCTGCTGGCGCTGGGCCGGCGCTCGCGCATGCCGATCGTCCGGATGTTCTCGGTCGGGTTCATCGAGTTCATCCGCGGCGTGCCGCTGATCACGCTGCTCTTCGTCGCGATCATCCTGCTGCCGCTTTTCCTGCCGCCGCAGGTTACGCTCGACCAGTTGATCCGCGTGATGATCATCATCACGGTGTTCGCCTCCGCCTACATGGCCGAGGTGATCCGCGGCGGACTGCAGGCGATCCCGCAAGGGCAGTACGAGGCCGGTCAGGCGATGGGGCTCGGCTACTGGCAGTCGATGCGCCTGATCATCCTGCCGCAGGCGCTCAAGATCTCGATCCCGGGCATCGTCAACACCTTCATCGGGCTCTTCAAGGACACCACGCTGGTCATCATCATCGGCCTGTTCGACATCCTGGGCCAGGCGCGTCTCCTCCAGACCAACCCGGACTGGCTGGGCAAGGTCGATTACGAGACCTTCCTGCTGGCGGCGCTGTTCTTCTTCGTGATCTGCTTCAGCATGTCGCGCTACTCGCTCAATCTCGAGAAGCGTCTGGACACCACGAGACGCTAGGGAGGCACCATGGCGGAGGCAGAAGCCGCGCCCGGCGGCGCCGAAGACCCGATCATCGAAATCACCGGCCTCAACAAGTGGTTCGGCCAGTTCCACGTGCTGCGCGACATCGATCTCATGGTTGAGCGACGGGAGCGCATCGTCATCTGCGGGCCGTCGGGATCGGGCAAGTCGACGCTGATCCGCTGCATCAACAGGCTGGAGGAGCATCAGGAAGGCAAGGTCGTCGTCGACGGCGTCGAGCTCACCCACAATCTAAAGAACATCGATGCCATTCGCCGCGAAGTCGGCATGGTCTTCCAGCAGTTCAACCTGTTCCCGCATCTCACGGTGCTGGAGAACTGCACGCTGGCCCCGATCTGGGTGCGCAAGATGCCGAAGGCCGAGGCCCAGCAGTCCGCGATGGAGTACCTGGAGCGGGTCAAGATCCCTGAGCAGGCCTTGAAATATCCCGGCCAGCTCTCCGGCGGCCAGCAGCAGCGCGTGGCGATCGCCCGCTCCCTCTGCATGAAGCCCAACATCATGCTGTTCGACGAGCCCACTTCGGCCCTCGATCCGGAGATGATCAAGGAGGTGCTGGAGGTCATGGTCGACCTTGCCGAGAGCGGCATGACCATGCTCGTCGTCACCCATGAGATGGGCTTCGCCTCGCAGGTCGCCAACCGCGTCATCTTCATGGACGAGGGCCAGATCGTCGAGCAGAACACGCCGGAAGAGTTTTTCAACAATCCGCAATCCGACCGGACCAAGCTGTTCCTGAGCCAGATTCTGTAGGGCCTGCGGCGGGCGTGCAGCCTGTCTCAGCCGCCGTCCGCCTTGCCTTCGCCAACGTCGAAACGCGCAGGCGCGGGGCTCACCACGCGGGTCTTGCCGCCGCCCGCGACCTCGAAGACGGCGAGGCCCCGTTCCGCGATCCCCTCGTCGTCGAAGCGAAAAAGACCGTCCGCGCCCACGAATCCGCCGCGGTTGCCGATGGCCTGCGGGTCGAACGAGGCGCCTGCTCGTGCGAGAGCCGCGGCCAGCGCGGTCGCGTCATAGGCGACGGTAGCGATTGCTCCCGGTGGCGCGCCGAAGACTCGGCGGTAGCGTTCCTCGAAATTTCGCCGTGCGGCCGGGTCAGGACCCGCAAACCAGCCGCCTGCAAGCGCCGGCTCGCCGAGCGTGGCCGCATCCTCCCAGAGGCCCGTCCCCAGAACGCGGACTTCGGTGGGGTCGATGTCGTAGTAGGGGAGTAGCGGCGCGACCTGCCGCAACCGAGCGCCGCCATCGGCCAGCAGCAGCGCGTCGAAGGGCAGCTCGCCCAGCGTGTCGAGGGTCTCAAGCCGCTTCAGGCGGCGGCGCGCGGCGGCATCGCCCTGGCGGGCGAGCGTCCGCCGCTCGTGTTCCAGGGCCCGGGCGCGCCGGTCGTACTCGGCGAGGTCACTCACGACGTCTGCTGCGTCCGACGCATCCGCCGCGTAATTGCGGACTCTTGCGAGCGACAGTCCGTTGAGCGCTGCCGCCGTCCAGGCTTCGTCCGCCACTGTCGCGCCATAGCGCGTCTCGGGCGCCAGCAGGGCGATCCGTCGGTGGCCCTTCGCCGCCGCGTGGGCGAAGACCCGCCTGATCTGCGCGCGCGGTGTATGGCCGAGCAGATAGACGCCCTCGCTTGCGGCCGTTCGATCGGTGGAGAAGGCGACCACGGTTACCCCATGCGCTCGTGCGTGGGAGGCGACGGCGTTCACGCCCTCGGCAAACAGTGGTCCGAGGATCAGGTCGACGCCCTCTTCGAGGAGCGCAAGCGCGGCCCGCTCCGCACCCGGCGCCGTGCCTCCCGTATCGCGCGGCAGCAGCAAGAAGCGCTCATCGGCCGTGTCAAAAAGCGCGAGCTGCGCCGCGTGCAGAAGGGTCCCACCTTCCGACGCATAGCGGCCGGAGAGCGGTAGCAGCAGACCCACCCTGGCGGCGCGTGCTGTCTCCTCGGGTGCCGTAGCTGCGCTGTCCTTGTCCTCAGCAGGCTCGCCCGCAGTCGATTCATCGGTGGGGAGGGCGGCGAGCGTCTCGGCCCGCTCATCGATTGGAGGGGTCAAGGACTCGGGTGCCGCGGTCTCCCCTTCGGCCGCCGAGCGAGGCGGCGGCTGGTCCTCGGGCGACGGCGGCGGTACGCTCGGCGCGGCGCATGCGCCTGCCAGAAGGGCCAGCAGCAGGGCGACGCCTGCCGGTCCGATCCGCCGGCGCCGATTGGCTGCGGGGAGGCTACGAGGTCGATCCATGTCCGAGGAAGCTCCCGCGACGCCGGCAGGCGCGGGACAGACTAGGGACCGCGCGGGTGGGAGTAAACCGCAGCCGCGCGCGGAACCAGGTCTCTGGCTGGTGGCGACCCCGATCGGCAATCTGGAGGACATGTCGCCGCGCGCGCTCGCGGTGCTTGCATCCGTTGATCGTGTCGCCTGCGAGGACACCCGCCGCACCGGGCGGCTCTTGGCGCGCCACGGCATCTCGGCACGCCTCGTCTCCTACCACGAGCATAACGCGGCGCACGTTCGCCCGGCGTTGATCCGTACGCTTACAGGCGGCGGCTCGGTGGCTCTAGTTTCGGACGCCGGCACACCGTTGATCTCCGACCCCGGCTACAAGCTGGTTCGTACTGCGCTCGATGTCGGCATTCGCGTGACCGGCTGCCCCGGCCCGAGCGCGCCCCTGCTCGCGCTCATCCTCTCTGGCCTGCCGACCGATCGCTTCTTCTTCGGCGGCTTCCTGCCTTCCAAGGCGGGGCCCCGGCGGGAGGCGCTCGCCACGCTCTGCTCCCTCGACGCAACGCTCGTCTTCCTCGAATCGCCCCGGCGACTGGCGGCGTCACTCGAAGACATAGCGGCGATACTCGGCCCGCGCCCGGCGGCTGTGGCGCGCGAGCTGACCAAGCTGCACGAGGAGGTGCGGCGCGGATCGCTCGGCGAGCTGGCCGGCCATTACGCCGCCGCCGGTGCTCCCAAAGGCGAGGTCGTGATCGTCGTTGGCGGCGAGCGGGGAGACACGGCGCAACCGGCGCTCTCGGACGCGGATATCGACGCGCGCCTCGACCGTCTGCTCGTCGACGGCACCGTGCGCGACGCCGCGACAGCGCTCAGCGCCGAGACCGGACTGCCGCGTCGCGAGCTCTATACCCGTGCATTGGCACGGACACGGGCACGGGAGGAATGCGCGGTCGATCCCTAAAGGACCGACGCGCGGCTTACGCGCGGGGTCTTGCGGCGGAGCGACTTTGCGCGTTGCGTCTTCGACTCACGGGCTGGCGCATCCTGGCGCGGCGCTACGTGACCCCCGCAGGCGAGCTCGACATCGTCGCGCAACGCGGCACGTTGATCGCCTTCATTGAAGTGAAGCATCGCAAGGAGCGCGAGGGCATTCTTGAGGCCGTCACCGCGCATCAGCGGCGGCGTATCGAGAACGCCGCCACCATTTACTTGTCGCGTCACCCGAATCGGCGCAAGCTTTCACTCCGATTCGATTTGATGGTGGTGAGCCCTTGGCGATGGCCGAGCCACCTGCCAGATGCGTGGCGTCCCGACCGCAGCGGGACAGTTATCTGACACGATTGACGCGGTGCCCGAGCCGGAAGGCGGGACCCGCGGTCGCGCTCGTACTCCTCTTGGCCGGCTCGCTCTCCCTCTCTGGATGTGCGGAACTTCTGATCGGTGCGGCTGCGACGACGGGCGTTGCGATCGCCGAGGAGCGCTCGGTCGGCGACGCGGTCGACGACCTGACCATTAGGGCGGAGCTCAACCACCTCTTCTTCCGGGATGATGTCGAGCTCTTTGGGGACGTGTCGTTCAGTGTGATCGAAGGACGTGTTCTGCTCAAAGGCAGCGTGCCCACGCCCGACGATCGCATCCGTGCGCTTCGGCTCGCCTGGCAGGCCGCCGGCGTGCGCGAGGTGATCAATGAGCTTCAGGTGGCCGACGACACAGGGATCCTCGACTACGCGCGGGACACGTGGATTTCGGCGCAGCTCAAGGGAAAGCTTCTGGTGGACGGCGATGTCCTCTCCATCAACTACAGCGTGGAGACGGTCGACGGCACGGTCTACCTCCTGGGTATCGCGCAGGACGAGGCCGAGCTCGCGCGGGTCACCGAGCACGCCCGCAGCATCGAGGATGTGAAGCGCGTCGTGAGCCACGTCGTCTTGAAGGACGACCGTCACCGGCCGGTGACGCCTTGATGGCCCGTGGGGCGAATGCACGCACAGGCCGCACGGGCGGTCGGAGTCTTCGCCACTGGCGCCAAGCTGGTCCGGCCGCAACTCTCGCCCTCGCGCTGGCCGCTCTGCTGAGTCTCGCCGGTTGTGCGGATGTCATCATCGGCGCGGCCACCACGACGGGCCTCGCCATCGCCGAGGAACGCACGGTCAGCAACGCCGTCAAGGACCTGACGATTCAAGCGGAACTCAACCATCTCTTCTTCCGGGACGATCTCGACCTTTACAACGACGTCTCGATCAGCGTGATGGAGGGCCGCGTGCTGCTCAAGGGCAGCGTACCGACGCACGAGGACCGCATTCGTGCGGGTTGGGTCGCCCGGCAGGCTGCGCGCGCGGAGGAGGTGATCAACGAGCTGCAGGTGACCGGCGAGGGCGGAATTCTGGATTACGCGGAGGACAGGTGGATTTCGTTCAAGCTCCGGGCCAGGCTGCTCCTGGACCTCGATATCCTGTCGGTCAACTATGATATCGAGACCGTCAACGGTACGGTCTATCTCCTGGGAATTGCGCAGGACGAGGATGAACTGGAGCGGGTCAAGGCGCACGCCCGCAGTGTGGGCGGCGTCGAGCGCGTGGTGAGCCATGTGATCATGAAGGACGATCCACGTCGCCCGCTGCCATCTGATGCGCGGTCAAGCTCCTCGCTGCCATTTGATGCCGGGTGACGCGATCGAAGGTGCGCTCCGCGCCGTCGGCACCCTCGCGGACGAAGAGATCGACTTGGCCGATGCTGCGCTGTTGCTCGGTGCCCTCGACCTGCCGCGCGCATCGCTCGAAGGCTACCGCACCCACGTCGGCCGGCTCGGCGAGGACGTGGCGGCGCTGGCCCGCGCCGGCGAGCCGCTGGAGCGCCGCCGCCGTCACCTCAACGCCGTGCTCTTCGAGGTCCACGGTTATGCCGGCGATACCGAGAGCTACGATGCGCCCGAGAACGCAAATCTGCTTCAGGTCATCGACCGCAGGATCGGTCTCCCGGTCAGCCTCGGCATTCTCTACATCCACGCCGCGCGGGCGCAGGGCTGGGCGGTGGACGGGCTGGCCTTCCCCGGTCATTTCCTGGTGCGGATGGACGAGGGCGACCGCCGTGTGATCGTCGATCCCTTTCACCAGGGCCAGGCGCTGGAGGCCGGCCACCTGCGCGGCCTGCTCAAGCAGTTCCAGGGTGCCGATGTGGAGCTGGAGCCTGCCCACTATGCGCCGGTTGGCAACCGGGCGATCCTTCTCAGGCTTCAGAACAACATCAAATCCAGGGCGCTGCAGGCGGGCGACGGCGCCCGCGCTGCCGCGATCCTGGAACGAATGCTGCTGATCGCGCCGGAGGCCGGCGGCCTCTGGCATGAGCTCGGCATGGTTCGGGCGCGGCTCGGCACCATCAAGGGCGCGGTCGAGGCGCTGGAGCGCAGCCTTGCCTGTCCGTTGCCCGAGGCCGCGCGGTCGCGTGTCGAGGCAGCGCTCGCGTCTCTGACGACCAGCCTGCATTGAGAGCCGAGGGACTTAGGGGGTCCATGACGTGAGCCTCGCTGTGGCCATTCAGATGGACCCGATCGATTCCATCGACATCGAGGCCGACAGCACCTTCGTGCTCGCGCTGGAAGCGCAGGCCAGAGGCCATCGGCTGTATCACTACCTGCCGCAGCATCTCTCGCTGACCGCGGCCGGTGCGGTGGCGACGGTGCGTCCCCTCGAGGTACGCCGGAAGACCGGCGATCACTTCTCCCTCGGTGCGTCTGAGAGCGTCGACCTCGCCACCATGGACGTCGTCCTGATGCGCCAGGACCCGCCCTTCGACATGGCCTACATCACGGCCACCCATATCCTGGAACAGATTCAAGCAGAGACGCTGGTGGTCAACGACCCGGTTCATGTGCGGAACGCGCCGGAAAAACTCTTCGTCACCCGGTTCCCCGAGCTGATGCCGCCGACGCTGATCACGGCCGAGCGCGAGATGATCGTCGACTTCCGCGCCCGGCACGGCGACATCATCCTCAAGCCCCTCTTCGGCAACGGCGGCGCGGGCGTATTCCACGTCGGGCCCGAGGACGAGAACCTCAATGCCTTGATCGAGATGTTCGGCACATTCTTCCGCGAGCCGATCATCGCCCAAGCCTATCTGCCGGCGGTCCGCGACGGCGACAAGCGCATCATCCTGGTGGAGGGCGAGCCGGTGGGCGCCGTGAACCGGGTGCCGGCCGAGGGCGAGGCCCGCGCCAACATGCATGTCGGCGCCCGTCCGGACAAAACCGAGCTGAGCAGCCGCGACTGCGAGATTTGCGCCGCAATCGGGCCGGCGCTCAGGGAACGTGGCCTGATCTTCACGGGGATCGACGTGATCGGCGGCTATCTCACCGAGATCAACGTCACCTCGCCCACGGGCATTCAGGAGATCAACCGCCTCGACGGCACCTGCCTCGAAGCCCTGATCTGGGATGCGATCGAGGTCCGGCTCGCGCGCTCGTAGACCTGTATTCAGGCCGATACGTGGGCCTTGTTCTATAGGGGCTCGCGCTTGGGCGGCCCTGGATCGTCGACGTTCCAGTCTGCGCCGTGCACCGCGATCACCGTCTCGCCCGTGACGGTACCGGGATCGAGGCAGGGCACGTTGACGCTGTAGCAGTCGGGCGCCGAGCGCGGCGAGTAAAATGACTTCACGCCGCAGACCGCGCAGAAGAGGTGCTCGGCCACGCCAGTGCCGAAGCGGTAGCTGGTCAACTTGTCCGCGCCAGAGAGCAGGATGAAACGCGACTTCGGCACCACCAGATGGCGGTAGCCGGACTTCCGGCAGATCGAGCAGTCGCAGTCGTGCACTTCGATCTGGGCCGGAGCCTCGCAGGAGAAGCGCACCGCGCCGCAGTGGCAGCCGCCCGTGTGGGTGACGAGCGCGGTCACTGGCGGCTGTTCGTCGCGTGAATGGCGGGTGCGGCGGGCAGCACGCGCATCTCGGCCTCTTCCCCTGCGCGTCGCGCAAACGCCCGCCGTAAACTTTGGCGGGCGCGGGCCGGAGACTGGAGCGGGCGATGGGATTCGAACCCACGACCCCAACCTTGGCAAGGTTGTGCTCTACCCCTGAGCTACGCCCGCCTGCGCCCAGCCCCGTGCGTTGCGATAGTACGCGTTCGGCGCGCCCGCACAAGCGCAATCCCGCTGACACATTTCCCACCGAAAAGGTATACGCGGCACGTGCATCGTTACTCCCCGTGCAGATGGCGATTGACGCTGGCTTGCGGCAAGGGTAGGAGGGGCGCGGACCGAGGACGCCGCGTCGCATGCGCGTCCGGATTCGGGTCCGACGGCGGGTCATTCGTCGGCTGCCTTGCGGCCAACCCGCCGCTGAAGGAGCAATAAATCCTGCATCACGTCATTGGTCCGCGACATGCGGCTGGGAGCCACGCCGGCGCCCGTGCCGTGCTGTCGCTCGAAGACTCGCAGGGTGCGGCGAAGTCGCCGCTATGGAGGAAATTTCGTGGAATTGAATGAAGGATTCGCGGATCTCGGCCTGAGCGAGCCGCTGCTCGCCGCCGTTGCCGGGGCCGGCTACGAGGCGCCGACGCCGATCCAGCAGAAGGCCATCCCGCTGGTCCTGCGCGGCGTCGACTTGCTGGGCTGTGCCCAGACCGGCACGGGCAAGACCGCATCCTACGCGCTGCCGATCATCGACATCTTGAGCGCGGGCACGGGCAAGCCGCGGATGCCGCGCTGCCTGATCCTGGCGCCGACGCGGGAGCTCGCGCAACAGATCGCGGACAACTTCGCCACCTACGGCACCAACCACAGCCTGCGCCAGGCGCTGCTCATCGGCGGCGAGGGGTTCACGCTGCAGGAAGCCGCGCTCGGCAAGGACCCCGACATTCTGATCGCCACCCCTGGTCGTCTGATCGACATGTTCGAGCGGGGCCGGATCATGCTGGGCGGCGTCAAGGTCTTGGTGATCGACGAGGCCGATCGCATGCTCGACATGGGCTTCATCCCGGATGTCGAGCGCATCGTCCAGACGCTGCCGCGCATCCGCCAGACTCTCATGTTCTCCGCCACGCTTGGGCCCGAGATCAAGAGACTCGGCAAGGAATTCCTGATCAATCCCAAGGAGGTGAGCGTCACGCCGCCGGCAACGGTGGCAGGCACCGTGAGCCACGCGATGATCCTGGTGGAGCCGGAGGAGAAGCGCGTTGCACTGCGTGTCCTGCTCCGCGACGAGGCGGTGCAGAGCGCGCTGATCTTCTGCAACCGCAAGAAGGACGTCGATATCGTCAGCGCCTCGCTCCAGCGCCACGGCTTCGACGCCCGCGCGCTGCACGGCGACATGGTGCAGCACCGCCGCACCGAGACGCTGGCGGCGTTCAAGGAGGGCGAGGTCAACCTCCTCGTCTGCAGCGACGTGGCGGGTCGCGGCCTCGACATCGAGGCCGTCTCTCACGTCATCAACTTCGACGTGCCCTACAATCCCGAGGACTACGTCCATCGTATCGGCCGCACCGGCCGTGCCGGCCGCGAGGGCCAGGCGATCACGCTCGCCACTCACGAGGAAGCCGAGGCGGTGGGCGCCATCGCGGCGCTCGTCAACGCCGCGATCCCGCTCACGACGCCTGAGGGCGAGCCGGCCGAACTCGACGCCGCCCCCCGCGAGCGCAGCCGTTCGCGCCGGGGCCGCAGGCGCCGCGAGGAGCCCCGCACAGGCGAAAAGCGGCCCGCGCGCAAGCGGACGCGCGACGCAGAAGCTGCCGAAAGCAAGCCCAAGCGGGAGAAGAGGCGAGCCGGGAGCTCCGCAGAGGCAAATGAGGGCCAGCGCGCCCGCAGGGCGACCAAGCAGAGCGCCCCCGACCGCGACGACGAGCGGGTTACGGGGCTCGGCGACCACGTGCCGGCGTTCCTCAGCGATCCCCTGCCGGCGCTCCGGCCTGGCGCGGAGCGCTAACCCAGAGTTCTCACCTTAAGTCACGGCCTGCGCATATCGCGCGAAAACGCGCGGGTTCATACCGCGCGGAATCGCGCGCGTGCCCACACCGTGCCCTGAACAGGACGCGAACCCGTTATCGCGACGAAGAGGCGAGGCGCTGCCACCAGCCGCGCCGCCGGGGGCGCTCACCCTCGATATCGTCCGGCGGAAGCACCGCGGTGGGCGCGTCGCCGCTGTCGTCGACCGAAGGAGCCTCGCTCCCGTCGGAGACCTCAACAGCCTCCGGGCGCGATGCGTCGTCCGATCCGTTACCACTCGCTGCGGTCGCCTGCGGGCCATCGATGGCCGCTGGCTCAGGCAAGGGCGCCGGCGCCGACGGCGCAAACACCGGTGCCGGCGGTGCCTCAAGCTCAGGCTCGGATGTGGCTGGGGCCGGCGCGCTCGCGTCGTTGGCGGGGGTGGCGGCTTCTTCGGCGGTGGGAGTTGCAGGGGCCGCCGGGGGCTCGACCTCAGCCGCAGACGCGGGTGATGCGTCTCCCTCTGCCGCGAGCGGAGGGGTCGTCTCCTCGGCTGCTGCGCCGGGAGTCTCGCGCGCCTCCTCCTGCCGCTCCTGCTGTTTTGAGGTGCGGCTGCGCCCACCTCGCCGGCCTCGACGCCGGCGCTTGGCGCGAGGAGCATCTTCGGTCTTCTCGGCCTTGTCGTCCGCTGCGGCTGCCGACTCCTCCTTCTCGTCCTCAGAGCCGCCTTCGGCTGGGGTCACCTCAGCCGGTGCGGAGGTGGCAGCCTCGGCCGGGGCTTCCTCCGCCCCCTCGCCACGCGGCTTGCGCCGGCGCCGACGGCGGCGCTTGGTCGGCTCCGCGGACTCGCCCTTGGTCTCCTGCTTGGCCTTGCTCTCGCGCTGGGGCGCCTCGTCTGCCTCTTCCTCCGCAGGCTCCTCGACCGGTGCGGGCCGGGCTGCGAGCCGCTCGATCGCGTAGCTCGGCGGCACGAGGCTGTCGTCCTGCTCGAAGCTGACGGCGAACGCGTAGCGCTGCTCGATCTCCTCCAGCATCCGGCGCTTGCGGTTGAGGATGTAGAGCCCGACGGCGGCCGGCACGCGCAGCAGGATCTCGGCGCTCCGCCCCTGCAGCCCTTCCTCCTCGATGGCTCTGAGCGCGTGGACTGCGGACGACTCCACCGAGCGTCTGACGCCGGTGCCGGCGCAGCTCGTGCAGCGCTCCATGCTGGCTTCCACCAGGCTCGGGCGCAGCCGCTGGCGCGAGAGCTCCATCAGGCCGAAGGGGCTGATCCGGCCCATGCGAATGCGCGCGCGGTCGATCTTCATCGACTCCTTGAACTTGCGTTCCACCGCCCGCTGGTTGCGGTTCTCGTCCATGTCGATGAAGTCGATGACGATCAGCCCGGCGAGGTCGCGCAGCCTGAGCTGGCGGGCGATTTCCTCCGCCGCTTCCAAGTTGGTCCTGAGCGCGGTCTCCTCGATCGTGCGCTCCTTGGTGGCCCGTCCCGAGTTGACGTCGATCGCCACCAGCGCCTCGGTCGGGTTGATGACCAGGTAGCCGCCCGACTTGAGCTGGAGCTCAGGGCCATACATGGAATCGAGTTGGCTCTCGATCTGATAGCGGACGAAGAGGGGAATTCGGTCCCGATAGGGTTTCACGCGAGAGGCGTGGCTCGGGATCATGGTCTTCATGAACGTCTTTGCGGTCTTGTAGCCCTCGTCCCCCTCGATCAGGATCTGCTCGATGTCGCGCGTGTAGAGGTCGCGGATCGAGCGGCGGATGAGGTTGGCCTCCTCGTTGATGACGCAGGGCGCCATCGATTCCATCGTGAGGTCGCGGATGTTCTGCCAGCGGCGCAGCAGGTATTCCAGGTCGCGCCTGATCTCCGTCTTCGAGCGCGAAAGCCCGGCGGTCCGCACGATGACCGCCATGCGCGCCGGGATATCGAGATCGGCCATGATTTTCTTGAGGCGACGCCGGTCGTCGGCGTTGACGATCTTGCGCGAGATGCCTCCGCCCCGGATCGCATTGGGCATGAGCACGATGTAGCGTCCGGCGAGCGAGAGATAGGTGGTGAGCGCCGCGCCCTTGTTGCCGCGTTCCTCCTTGACCACCTGCACCAGCAGGATCTGGCGCTTCTTGATGACCTCCTGAATGCGGTAGCGGCGGCTGAGCAGCGAGCGGCTGGCCTGAAGGCGCCGCCGCTCCAGGTCGTCCAGCTCGTCCCCGCCCATGACCTCGACATCGCCGTTGGCACTGGCATCGCCGTTGGCCCCGCCATTGCCGTCGTCGGCGCCGTTGGCCTGGGCGGTCCCGTCATCGCTGCTGCCGTCACCGTCGGCGGCGGCCACCTCCGTATTCTCGGGGGCGTCCGCCGGCTCGGGCTGAGCATCGCCCTCGGGCGACGCCTCGCCTTCGGCCGCGGCCTCGCCGTCGGCACCGTTCTCGGCCGCTGCGGCCGGCGAGGCGGCGGCGGGCTCTTCGGCGTCATCGACGGCATCCGCCGTCTCGGCATAGAGCGCCTCCCGGTCCGCGACCGGGATCTGGTAGTAGTCGGGGTGGATTTCGTTGAAGGGCAGGAAGCCGTGGCGATTGCCGCCGTAGTCGACAAATGCCGCCTGGAGCGAGGGCTCCACGCGCATGACCTTGGCGAGATAGACGTTTCCCTTGAGCTGCTTCCTGGCAGCCGATTCGAAGTCGAATTCCTCTAGGCGTGTTCCGTCCGCCACCACCACGCGGGTCTCTTCCGCATGGCTGGCGTCGATGAGCATTCGTTTGGCCATTGTTGTGTTTTCTCCGTCCGGGAGCGCGCGGGGGCCTCAGCCTCCCGTAAGCGCGTCCGCGGGAACGCGATCCGGCGCCGCGCCGAAAGGGGGCCGCCGGCCGGCGCGCGGCGGTCTCGTCTTGCGACGGACCGCATCACGGCGGGGTCGGTCGGCTCGATGGTAGGCGGCTGCCGCATCGGACTCGTTCCGTGGTTTCGAGGTGTAGACTCACCGGACGCACCCGCTGCCCCCGGCTTCTTGCCGGGAAGCCACCGCCCCCGCCATCGTCTTGCGTGCGGTGCGGCGTGGCTCGTCCATCGGTCGTTTCGCACCCTTATGATAGTGCCGCGGGCCGCTAAAAACAATGCGCTTGCCAATTTAGGGCAGCATACGTGCCGCAAAGGCGGCTGCCCGATCACCGTCAGGCAGCGACGAACCGGCGCACGGCGACCTCTTCCCGGTTCTGCTGTGCGTGCCAAAGATCGTATTGCATCTGCTGCTGCAGCCAGCTCTCCGGACTGCCGCCGAATGCCTGCGACAGGCGGATGGCCATTTCGGGCGAAATCCCGATCCGACCGTTGAGCAGCATGGACAGCGTGTTGCGCGATACCGCGAGCCCCTTCGCGGCTTCGGTCACGGTCAACCCGAGCGGTTCGAGGCACTGACGCCTGATGAACGCCCCGGGGTGGGGTGGGTTGTGCATGAGTGCCTGCATTTGAAGTATCGAGGCTCGTTAGATTGTAATACGTAATACGACGTTTGTCAACGTGCACCTGAAGCGTGGCCCTACCCGCGACAAGCTGACTCAGGCCGTCGAAGGCATGGAAATTGTCGCCTGTCGCGGCGTTGACGCTCCTGGGGGCGCTCACTACATTCAGGCCGCCCACCATAAGGACGAGATTGCAAGGTGTTGCGCGAACTGACCGACCGCTCGCGGGAGGTGCTCCGCCGGCTGGTCGAGGAATTCATGGAAACCGGACAACCGGTGGGCTCGCGCACGCTCTCTCGCCGGCTCACAACCCCGGTCTCGCCCGCGACGGTGCGCAACGTCATGGCCGACCTGGAGGATGCCGGCCTGCTTTATGCGCCGCATGTCTCGGCGGGGCGCCTGCCGACCCAGCTGGGCTTGCGCATATACGTGGACGGCCTGCTGGAGCTGGGCAGGCTCACCGAAGACGAGCGCGCCAGCATCGAGGGCAAGTGCCGGGCGGCGGGGCGCACGGTGGAGGAGATGCTGACCGAGACCACCGAAGCGCTTTCGGGCCTCTCGGGCTGCGCGGGGCTGGTGCTCGCGCCCAAGGCCGACGTGCCGTGCCGCCAGGTGGAGTTCGTGAGCCTCAGCCAGGGGCGCGCGCTCGCGGTCATGGTGACGGAGACGGGGCTGGTCGAGAACCGGGTGATCGACGTGCCGCCCGGCATGACCCAATCGCACCTGAGCCGCGCCACCAACTACCTGAACGCGCGGCTTGCCGACCGCACCCTCGCCGAGCTCGGCGACGAAATCCGCACCGAAATCGAGGAGCACCGGGCCCAGCTCGACGATCTCACCGCTCGCGTCGTCGAAGCCGGGATCGCCGAATGGTCGAATGGGGCGCGCGAGCACGGCAGCCTGATCGTGCGCGGCCGGGCCAACCTGATCGAGGATGTCACCGCGCTCGCGGACCTCGAACGCATCCGGCAGCTGTTCGACGCGCTGGAGGAGAGGAACGACTTCATCAAGCTGCTGGAGAGCACCGAAGGCGCGGATGGGGTCCAGATCTTCATCGGGGCGGAAAGCACGCTCTTCGCCTCCACCGGCTGCTCCATGGTGGTCGCGCCCTATCGCGATTCCGAGGCGCGCTTCATCGGGGCCATCGGCGTGATTGGGCCGACCCGGATCAACTATGGCCGCATCATCCCGATGGTCGATCACACGGCCGCCATCATCGGCCGGGTGCTCGGGTGAGCGAGGGCAAATCGCGCCCGGCGCGACGGCGCCCGTGGGCGCGGAAGGAAACGAAGGAGACCATGCAGGACGAGACCGAACGGGCCGAGCCCGAACGAGCAGAGCCCGAACAGGCGGGACCTGAAACCGACGCCGCCGACCGGCCCGCAGAGCAGAGCAACGCGGGCGACGCCGAGGAGAACGCCGAGGACGCGGACGCTCTGGAAGCGCCCGACGTTGAAGACGTTGCCGACGCCGAAGAGGATGAGGTGGAGGACGGGGAAGACGCGCTCAAGGATCAGCTCCTGCGCGCCCTTGCCGATGCCGAGAACGCGCGGCGCAGGGCCAAGAAGGACGTGGACGACGCGCGAAACTACGCAATTTCGCGCTTCGCCCAGGACCTGTTGGGCGTCGCCGACAATCTGGGCCGCGCACTGGAGAGCATTCCCGCCGAGCGGCGCGAGAGCGACGACGCGGTGAAGGCGATTGCCGAGGGCATCGAGATGACGGCGCGGGAGTTCGAGACGGCGCTGGGGCGCCACGGCATCACCAGGATCGACCCGCTGGGCGAGAAGTTCGACTACAACCTGCACCAGGCGCTGTTCGAGACCGCGGAGACGGACCAGCCGGATGGCACCGTCGTCCAGGTCTTTCAGACGGGCTACAGGATCGGCGATCGCCTGCTGCGCGAGGCGATGGTGGGTGTGGCCAAGGGCGGCACTCCACCGGCAGCAGACGACGAAGCCGATCCCGAGGCCGAAGCCGAGGCGGAGACCGGGTCGGACGGCGCGGACGCGCCGGCGGATGAGCCCTCATGAGCCTGCAGACGCGCCGTTCTGGACGCTTGCAGGGCGCAAATCTGCACCCATATTGACCATTGGACGCGGCGGTTGCCCGCCGCGAGGGGGGAGCCCCATGGGCATGAGGCATGGGGCAAAGGACACGGGGCGCGAAGCGATGCATGACGTGGTCGTTCGGGCCTGCTGACAATAGGGACGAGACATGAGCAAGGTGATCGGTATCGACTTGGGCACGACCAATTCCTGCGTGGCCATCATGGAAGGCAAGGACCCGCGGGTGGTCGAGAACGCGGAGGGCGCGCGCACGACGCCTTCGATCGTCGCGTTTACCGACGACGGCGAGCGCCTGGTCGGCCAGGCGGCCAAGCGACAGGCCGTTACCAACCCCGAAAACACCATCTTCGCGATCAAGCGCCTCATCGGGCGGCCCTTCAAGGACCCGATGACGCAGAAGGACATGAAGATGGTGCCCTACCAGATCGTCAATCACGGCAACGGCGATGCCTGGGTCACGGCGCGGGGCGACAACTACTCGCCGAGCCAGATTTCCGCCTTCACGCTGCAGAAGATGAAGGAGACCGCCGAAGCCTTTCTCGGCGGGCCGGTCACCCAGGCGGTCATCACGGTGCCCGCCTACTTCAACGATTCCCAGCGCCAGGCCACCAAGGACGCGGGCCAGATCGCGGGCCTCGAGGTGCTGCGAATCATCAACGAGCCCACCGCCGCCGCGCTCGCCTACGGCCTGGACAAGAAAGGCGGCGGCACGATCGCGGTCTATGACCTCGGCGGCGGCACCTTCGACATTTCGATCCTGGAGATCGGCGACGGGGTCTTCGAGGTGAAGTCCACCAACGGCGATACCTTCCTCGGCGGCGAGGACTTCGACATGCGACTCCTCGGCTACCTCGCCGATGAGTTCAAGAAGGAGCACGGCATCGACCTGCGCGAGGACAAGCTCGCACTCCAGCGCCTGAAGGAGGCGGCGGAGAAGGCCAAGATCGAGCTCTCCAGCGCGATGCAGACCGAGGTCAACCTGCCCTTCATCACGGCCGATGCTAGCGGGCCCAAGCACCTCGCGATGAAGGTGACTCGGGCCAAGCTTGAAGCGCTGATCGACGACCTCATCATGCGCACGATCGAGCCGTGCCGGGCAGCGCTCAAGGATGCGGGCCTCTCGGCCGGAGAGATCGACGAGATCATCCTGGTCGGCGGCATGACCCGCATGCCCAAGGTGGTCGAGGTGGTGAAGAACTTCTTCGGCCGCGAGCCGCACAAGGGCGTCAACCCGGATGAGGTGGTGGCCGTGGGCGCCGCCATCCAGGCCGGCGTGCTGCAGGGCGACGTGACCGACGTGCTGCTGCTGGATGTGACCCCGCTCTCGCTCGGGATCGAGACGCTGGGCGGCGTGTTCACGCGGCTGATCGACCGCAACACCACGATCCCGACCAAGAAGAGCCAGGTCTTCTCCACCGCCGAGGACGGGCAGACTGCGGTCACCATCCGGGTCTTCCAGGGCGAGCGCGAGATGGCCGCGGACAACAAGCTCCTCGGCCAGTTCGATCTCGTCGGCATCCCACCGGCGCAGCGCGGGATGCCGCAGATTGAGGTCACCTTCGACATCGACGCCAACGGCATCGTCAACGTCTCCGCCAAGGATAAGGCGACCGGCAAGGAACAGCAGATCCGCATTCAGGCTTCCGGCGGCCTCTCGGACGACGACATCGAGCGGATGGTGCGCGATGCCGAATCCCATGCCGAGGAGGACAAGCAGCGGCGCGAGCTGGTCGAGACCCGGAACCATGCCGAGGCGCTGATCCACTCGACCGAGAAGACCCTCGCCGAGCACGGGGACAAGATCGATCCGGCGGACGGGAGCGGGATCGAGGCGCAGATCGCCGAGTTGCGCGAGGAGCTCGGCGGCGAGGACGCGGACGCGATCAAGGCCAAGATGGAGCTGCTGGGCCAGAGCGCGATGAAGCTCGGCGAGGCCATGTACGCGGCAAGCCAGGGGGCAGAGGCCGGCACGCAGCCGATGGACGAGCCGCCGACCGGACCGGGGCCCGACGAAGGCCCCGGCAGCGAGCGGGATAACGTGGTCGACGCGGACTTCGAGGAGGTCGACGACAAGAAGGACCGGCCGTCCTCCTGAGCCAGGGGCGGGCGGCTCCCGTGGGCGCGGAGGCTGTCGGCGGCCGTCGGGCTGTGGGCCACGCCCGAGCGGGGCGCTGAACCATGGCCAAGGCCGACTATTACGACCTTCTCGGCGCCTCCCGCGACGCCAGCGAGGACGATCTCAAGAAGGCCTATCGCAAGCTCGCGATGCAATACCATCCGGACCGCAATCCGGATGACCAGGCCGCCGAGCAGAAGTTCAAGGAGATTTCCGAGGCCTACCACGTGCTCTCCGACAAGGAGAAGCGTGCGGCCTACGACCGCTTCGGCCATGCCGCCTTCGACGGTGCGAGCGGGGGCCCCGGCGCGGGCGGATTCGACTTCGGCACGAGCTTTGCCGACGTCTTCGACGACCTGTTCGGCGACTTCATGGGTGGCGGCCAACGCCGCGGCGGCCGGCGGCAGCCGGCCCGCGGGGCGGATCTCCGCTACAACATGGAGATCACGCTGGAGGACGCCTACAACGGCAAGCAGGCGACGATCCGCGTTCCCGGCACCGTGAACTGCGAGCCCTGCGGCGGCTCCGGCGCCCGCGCCGGCACTCGGCCTTCGGCCTGTGGGACCTGCGGCGGCGCAGGCAAGGTGCGGGCGCAGCAGGGTTTCTTTACCATCGAGCGGACCTGCCCCACATGCCAGGGCGCGGGCCAGGTGATCGCCGACCCCTGCCCCAACTGCCGGGGCGCAGGCCGGGTGCAGAAGGAGAAGTCGCTCTCGGTCAACATCCCGACGGGTGTCGAGGACGGCACCCGCATCCGCCTCGCCGGCGAGGGCGAGGCCGGCGCGCGTGGCGCCCCGCCGGGCGATCTCTACATCTTCCTGTCGGTCGAGCCGCACCCCATCTTCCAGCGCGACGCGATGCACGTTCACTGCCGCGTGCCTATCCCGATGACCACGGCGGCGCTCGGCGGAGCGGTCGAAGTGCCGACGGTTGGCGGCAGCCGCGCGCGGGTCACGGTGCCGGCGGGCACCCAGTCGGGGCACCAGTTCCGCTTGCGCGGCAAGGGCATGCCGGCGTTGCGGGGCTCCGGCCACGGCGACATGTACATCGAGGTCGCGGTGGAGACGCCGGTCAACCTCAGCAAGCGTCAGAAGGAGCTGCTGAAGCAGTTCAACGAGCAGGGCGGCTCACGCCCGACCAGCCCGGAGTCCGAAGGCTTCTTCTCCAAGGTGAAGGAGCTCTGGGAGGACCTGAAGGACTAGATGCTCAATCTCCGTCGCACGGATGCCCGCGGCTAACGAGGCGTAGGACCAGTGGAGGGCCGGGCTGGTAGGCCCGGACGGCGCGACTGCGCCGCGCGCCGAATGGCGCGTAGCGTCGCGCGTTCACGCGCGCGGAGCGCACGATCGAGCGGAGCGAGCGCCCGGCGCCTGAGGGATAGTGAAAGGGGAAGCGATGCAGATCGGAATTCCGGGCGCCGCCGGGCGCATGGGCCAGGCGCTGACCCGTCAGGTAACAGCGACCGACGGCTGCACTGTGGTCGCCGCGACCGAGGTTCCCGACCATCCTGCGCTCGGACGGGACTGTGGCCCGCTTGCCGGGATCGAGCCGCTCGGCGTCGCGGTGGGCGACGACGCGCAGGCGATGTTCCGGGCCGCTGACGCGGTGCTCGACTTCACCCTGCCGGGAGCCGCCGCCCGCCACGCCGAGCTTGCGGCGGCCGAAGGCACGATGCTGGTGATCGGCACCACGGGCCTCGGTGCCAACGAGCAGACCGCGCTTGAGGCTGCGGCGGCGCAGGTCGCGGTGGTGCAGGCCCCCAACATGAGCCTGGCGGTCAATCTGCTGTTCAGGCTCACCGAGCAGGTCGCCGGCCTGCTGGACGACGACTACGACATCGAGATCGTCGAGATGCACCACCGGCACAAGATCGACGCGCCGTCCGGCACGGCCTTGGGCCTCGGCCGGGCGGCGGCGCGAGGGCGCGGGGTCTCGTTCGATGAGGTCGCGGCGCGTGGTCGCGATGGCGTGATCGGTGCGCGTCCGCGAGGCGAGATCGGTTTAGCCGCGCTGCGCGGCGGCGATGTGACCGGCGAGCACAGCGTGATCTTCGCGGCCGACGGCGAGCGGCTGGAGCTGGCGGTTCGCTCGTCCAACCGGCAGACCTACGCCCGCGGCGCCGTGCAGGCCGCGCGCTGGGCAGCGGGGCGCGGGCCGGGCCTCTACACGATGGCGGACGTCCTCGGTCTCACCTAATTACCTCCACCCGTCGCAATCCTGTCAAACCTGCTTGGCCTCGATCACGCCGCGCCGGATCGCGCGGGTGCGGGTGAAGAGCGTCTCCAGATAGGCGCCGTCGCCGCGCCGGATGGCGCGCTGCAGCGCCGAGAGGTCCTCGCTGAAGCGGCCCAGCATCTCCAGCACGGCCTCCCGATTCGTTAGGAAGATGTCGCGCCACATGATCGGATCCGAGGCGGCGATGCGCGTGAAGTCCCGGAATCCGGCCGCTGCGTACTTGAACACCTCTTCCTTGGTCTCCTCCTCGAGGTCGGTGACCGTGCCGACGATGTTGTAGGCGATCAGGTGCGGCAGGTGCGAGGTGATGGCGAGCACCGCGTCGTGATGGTCTGCGCTCATCAGCTCCACCGACATCCCGGCCATGCGCCAGAGCGCGGCGACGCGCTCGACCGCTGCGGGGTCGGCGTCTTCCGGCGGGGTCAGGATGCACCAGCGGCCCTCGAACAGCTCGGCGAAGCCCGCCTCGGGGCCGGAATGCTCGGTGCCCGCGACCGGGTGGCCGGGGATCAGGTGGACGCCCGGCGGCACGTGCGGCGACACCGCAGCGAACACCGCCTTCTTGACCGAGCCGACGTCGGTCAGGGTCGCCCCCTCGGCCAGATGCGGCCCGATTTTCGCGGCGAGCGGCGCGAACGTGCCGACCGGCGAGCCCAGCACCACCAGGTCGCAGCCTGCCACCGCTTCCGCAGGGTCCAGCGTCACCCGGTCGACGAAGCCGAGCTCCGTCGCCTTGTCGATGGTCGCCTGGCTGCGGGCGCAACCCACGATCTCGGTCGCGGGCACCTTCTGCCGCAAGACCCGTGCGAGCGAGGAGTTGACCAGGCCGAGGCCGATCAGCGCGACGCGGGAGAAGGGTTCGCTCATCGGTCGCCGCCCGCGTCTGCGCCCGCCGCAGGGGCCGCCATAAAGGCCTCCAGCGCCTGGGCCAGGGCCTCGTTCTCCGCCTCCAGGCCGATGGTGATCCTGAGGCAGTCGGCGAGGTGATAGGGCTCCATCCGCCGGGCGACGATGCCGCGTTCGGTGAGGAAGCGATCGGCCGCCGCAGCATCCCGCCCCGGCTCGTCGGGGAAGCGCACCAGCAGGAAGTTGCAGACGCTGGGCACGACGTGGAGCCCGGAGGCCCTGAGCCGCGCGGCAAGCGCACCGAGGCATTGCTCGTTATGCCGCCTGGCGCGCGCGATGTGCTCCTGATCCTCCAGCGCAGCGAGCGCCGCAGCCAGCGCCGCGGCGTTGGCGTTGAAGGGGCCGCGGATGCGGTGGAGCACGTCGATGATGGCGGGCGGCCCGTAGGCCCAGCCGAGGCGCAGCGCCGCAAGCCCGTAGGCTTTCGAGAACGTGCGGGTCATCACCACGTTGGGGGCCATGCCGGCGAGGTCGAGGCCGGAATCGTAGCCTTCGGTGGGGGCGAACTCCGCGTAAGCCGAGTCGACCACCAGCACGACGTGCTCCGGCAGGCCGCCCCACAGCCGCCGGAGTTCGCCCTTCGGAATGTAGGTCCCGGTCGGGTTGTTGGGGTTGGCGAGGAAGACGATCCGGGTCCGCTCGGTCACCAGGTCCAGGATCGCGTCGACATCGGCGGTGTAGTCGGTCTCGGGTGAGACGACCGGCGTAGCGCCGACGGCGAGCGTCGCGATGGGATAGACCAGGAAGCCGTGGCGGCAATAGACGATCTCGTCGCCGGGGCCGGCATAGGCGTGGGCGACAAGCTGCAGCAGCTCGTCCGAGCCGTTGCCGCAGACGATGCGATCGGGATCGATACCGTGGAGCGCGCCAAGTGCCATGCGCAGCTCCGTGGCGCCGCCGTCAGGATAGCGGTGGAGCGATCCGGCAAGCTCCCGATAGGCCGCCTGCGCCTTGGGGCTTGGGCCCAGCGCGGACTCGTTGGAAGAAAGCTTGATGGTGTTGGCGTGGCCGCCCGCACTGGAGCGCCCGCCCACGTAGGGCGAGATCTCCATGATTCCGGGGCGGGGAGTGGGTTGGACCGGCATCGCTGGACCCGCTTCTCGTCAGCCGGCCCGCGCGGGGGCAGGCGGCCTCGGGTAGCTGCCCAGCACCGCGATCCGCCCGACATCGTCGCCCAGCTGCTCGGCAAAGCGCTGCAGCCGCTCGTCCTCCTCGGCAACGAAGCCATCGACCTCGATCAGCTGCCAGCGGCCGGGCGCGCCGCCATCGCCGTGCCAGGCCACGGAGCCGGTCACCGCGATGCCGGCCACGGCGAGCGCCGAGCGGATGCGGTCGCGGCTGATGGTGTCCGAAGATTCCACTGCGAGGTACGAAACGTCGTCGCCTGACGGTGCCGGCGGGGTCATGGCCACCACGAGCGCATTGGTCTTGCCGGCGGCATGTCGTCCGCCCGCGAGCCAGGGCAGGCGGGAGACGATCATCGGCCTCTCTTCGTCGCTGACGGCAAGCGTCAGCCACCAGGGCTCGGCGCTCACCCCGACGTCGCCGCTCATCGCGTCCGCAGGCACCGGCAGCACGCCGATGGATGCCTTGCCGTCGCGCACGCCGCGCAGCACGCCGCTCTCCGTCCGGGCGGTGATCAACGGTGTTTCGGCGCCGAAATAGACCCGCGCGAGGTCGGGGAAGCGGCTCTCCTCGCTCGGCTCCTCCACCGTGAACACCGAGACCGCGAAGCCGCCCTCGGCAAAGAGAGTCGCCGACATGATCTCGGACCAGATACGCACGACGACGGGGAAGGGAAAGGGGCCCTCATGACGCTCTTGCAGCCTTCTCAGGATCGCCGCCTCGCGCGCAGGCCGCAGCAGGGCGCCGGTGGCGCCGCGGGCGCGCTTGGCCTCGCTGATGCGATTGGCGAGCGCCATCCGGCGCATCAGGAGATCGTGGATCGTGTCGTCGATCTCGTCGATCTCGTCGCGCAGGGCGGCGATCGGAGATTCCTCCGGCGAAGGCCTGTTCATGGCTTGGCTGACACGGCTCAAGGGGGAGGCAAGTCGTAGTCCAAGACC
This sequence comes from Alphaproteobacteria bacterium, assembly GCA_965220745.1. GTDB lineage: Bacteria > Pseudomonadota > Alphaproteobacteria > UBA828 > UBA828 > WTGU01. Next base: position 642,657 of record CBDCQT010000011.1, read on the forward strand.
GTGGTAAAATCAAAGAGAACATTGACTTTCGGGTTCAAATCGCAACTGTCTGACCCCCTTTCGGCGACACTTGCGACCTGCGATCCAATGACGGGACGCAGCCGCCCGGAGCCCGGTGAACGATGACCGCAATGCCCAAGAGCCAAGCTGCGGCGGAGCATGCACAGACCGGCCTGAGCGTCGAGCTCGGCCGGGAGCAGCCGCTCGAGCTCGACTGCGGCGTCTCCTTGGGGCCGTTCACGCTCGCCTATCAGACCTACGGCACGCTCAACGAGGAACGCTCCAACGCGGTGCTGCTCTGTCACGCGCTCACCGGCGATCAGTTCGTCGTGGGCCCCCACCCGGTCACCGGCAAACCCGGCTGGTGGGAGCTGATGGTGGGGCCCGGCAAGACCTTCGATACCGACCGCTACTTCGTGATCTGCAGCAACACGCTCGGCGGCTGCATGGGAACCAGCGGGCCGAAGGAGATCAACCCGGCGACAGGGCGCTCCTGGGGCCTGGATTTTCCGGTCATCACGATCCGCGACATGGTCAAGGCCCAGGCCATGCTGCTGGATCATCTCGGCATCGAGCAACTTTTCTGCGTCTCCGGCGGCTCCATGGGCGGCATGCAGGCTTTGCAGTGGGTGGCGAGCTACCCCGAGCGCTGCTTTACCGCTGTCCCCATCGCCTGTGCAGCCAAGCACTCGGCGCAGAACATCGCGCTCAACGAGGTCGGCCGCCAGGCGATCATGGCCGATCCCGAATGGCGCGAGGGGCGCTATCAGGAACTCGGCACAAATCCGGTCGGCGGCCTCGCGGTGGCGCGCATGGCTGCGCACATCACCTATCTCTCGGAATCGGCGCTGCACCGGAAGTTCGGCCGGGCGCTGCAGGACAGGTCCAACGTCACCTACGGCTTCGATGCGGACTTCCAGGTGGAGAGCTACCTTCGCTATCAGGGGCAGAGCTTCGTCGAGCGCTTCGACGCCAACTCCTACCTCTACATCACCCGTGCGATCGACTACTTCGATCTCGCGGCCGACTACGACGGCGTGCTTGCCAATGCGTTTCGTGGGGTCGACACCCGTTTCTGTGTGATCTCCTTCACCAGCGACTGGCTCTATCCCACGTCCGAGAACCGGGCAATCGTGCGAGCGCTGGCCGCGGCCGCTGCCAACGTGAGCTTCGTCGAGGTGGTGAGCGACAAGGGGCACGATGCCTTCCTCCTCGATGAGCCGGACATGTTCGAGACTCTGCGCGGGTTCCTGAGCGGCGCCGCCGCCAAGCGCGGGCTCAGCAGCCCCTGAGCGCTCGCCCATGAACGCAGGCCCGCAGCGGCAGAGCATGCGCCAGAGCGCCCGCCCCGACCATCGCCTGATCGCCGATCTGGTGGAGCCGGGTTCCAGGCTGCTCGACATCGGCTGCGGCGACGGCGCCCTGCTGGAGCTGCTCGCGCGGGAGAAGAACGTCGACGGCCGCGGCATCGAGATCAGCCAGGAGGGCGTCAATGCCTCGGTGAGGCGCGGGCTCTCGGTCATCCAGGGCGATGCCGAGACCGACCTCGCCGACTATCCGGATGCCGCCTTCGACTACGTGGTGCTGAGCCAGACCCTGCCCGCGATCCGCGATCCCAAGGGCGTACTGCTGGAGCTGCGCAGGATCGGCCGGAGCGCGATCGTCTCGATTCCCAATTTCGGGCATTGGCGTAACCGGCTGCACCTGCTGACGCGGGGCCGCATGCCGGCCGCGCTGGGCTCCGGCGAGCTCTGGTACGAAACGCCGATGATCCGGCCGTGCACGATCAAGGACTTCGTGATGCTCTGCCGCGAGCTCGACATCGGCATCGAGCGCCGCACCCAGGTCGATTCACGGGGGCGCGTGCGCCGCTTCACAGGCACCGGCCGCTTCGCCAACCTGTTCGGCGAGCAGGCGGTGTTCCTACTCTCCGCCGAGCACCGTTAAGCCGCAGCTCCTGCCGGCGGCTCGCGCGCCGGCCGGCACCGGCTGCGGCAACGGCATGATGACCCGTCGCCGGCGCCGCGCCGTAACCGGGACGGCCTCGAACACGGTCTTGCCCGCCTCCACGTAGACGATGCCGCCGAATGGGCGGCCGAGATGGCGGCCGAGGCGCTGCCAGATGGCGGCGGTACGCATCACCCCGCGCCAGCCCGTGGGCGGAAGGAACAGCATCGCGCCGGAGGCGACCGGGGCGAAGCGGTGCTCGCGCAGGAGCCGGGCCAGCTGGGAGGCGCTGAACGGCGAGCCGTGGCCGAAGGGCGTGGCCTCGGCCCGTGCCCAGAGACCGTGGCGGTTGGGCACCAGCACCAGGATGCGCCCGTCCGGCCGCATCACCCGCCACACCTCCTCCAGCATCGGGCGGCGCTGCTCGCTGAACTCGAGCCCGTGGACGATGAGGATGCGGTCGATGCAGCCGTCGGGCAGCGGCAACACACCATCGTCGGCGAGCGCGACCTGCCGCCCGCCGCTCTCGGGCCAGGCCATCACTCCCTGGCCCGCCGGCATGACTGCGAACACGCGGTCCGCCTCCTCGCGGAAGAGGCCGAGGAAGGGCACCGGGTAGCCGAGCCCCAGCACCACCTCCTCGCGCACGCTCGGCCAGACCCGGCGGATCTGCTGGCCCAGGATGCGGCGCGTGACCCGGCCGAGCCGGGTCAGGTAGAAGGCGTTGAGGTCGACGACGTCCTGATGCATGGCGGGCTATGGTAGCAGCCCACACCGGCCCGGCTCAGCACCGGGATGCTAATCCGCGTCTCCGCAGCGTGCCTCCCTACCGCTCGGCGAACAGGAGTGCGCGCTATGCGTAGTAGCCCGCGTCCTCCAAGACCCTTCGGATTCCCTTGTCCATATTTGTTAGCGCTTGCTCGATGCTCTGCTCGCCGTTGACGGCATCGGCGACCTCGACCCCATTTTGCGTGCCGATCGTGAAGCCCTCCGGGATCATCAGATTGTTAGTGACGCCGTAAGGCATGCTTGCCATCAGCCCACCGAAGAACAGCTTGTCGTCCTTGTGCCGATCGAGGATCGAGAGCCGTGCCGGCTGCCCGCCGGCCGCCACCACCGCCTCGCCGATCGCCGGATCGCGGGCATCGCCAGAGGCCAGGAACTTTGCGAATGCGACACCCGCCTCCTGGCTTTTCGAATAGGTCGGAACGAAGACGCCGAACCCGCCGGTGCTGACCCGATGCGCCCCCTTCTCGTTGTCTCCCGCGGGCGGCAGATCGGCGTAGATGACCCGGTCGAACTTGGTGAAGGAGGGATCATTCAGCACCGCCGTTCCCCAGGTCAGCGGGCCGTAGACTGCGGTGCCGTTGGCAAAGGCGGTGTTCACCTCGTCCTCGCCCGCATTGCTGCTCACGGGGTGTGCGTACTGTTGCAGGTCGACCAGCATCTTCAGGGCCATGTAGCCCTCTTCGCTGTTGACGGACGGATTCCAGTAGCCGGGTTCCTCACGGTCGACCAAGGTGCCGCCGAACGAGCGCAGCGCGCCGTAGTACTGATAGCCGGCCCAATAGCTCCGCTGCATGGCGCCGACATAGCCGTATTGATCGGTGCCGGGCGAATGCAGCTCCTTGGCGGCCTCCAGGGCGTCCGGCCATGTTCTCGGCACCGGAATTCCGGCCTTGTCGAAGATGTCCTTGCGATAGAACGTCATCTGGCAGTTGGCGTCGTGAGCCAGGCCATAGAGCGTGCCCTCGCTCTTGGCGATGGGAATGCGGTAGAGCGACTGCAACGCCTCCGGCACGTCTGTCTGATAGTCCGCAAACCACGTGGGGTCGGCGTCCATGTGTTCCTGAAGCGGAATCATCGCCCCGAAGGATTCGAGCGACGGGTACTGGCCGTAATCCTGGGTCACAGAATCGAAGGCATCCGACTTCGACTGCATGTAGACGTTGACCTTGTTCAGGAACTCGTTCGTCGGGATCGTGGCGACGTTCAGCGTGACGTTCGGATAAGCCTTCTCGAACAGCGGCTTGAGGCCGCGCACGACGCCCGCGAAACGGCTGCCCGACGCCGTCAGATGCACCACTTCGCCGGTGACGTCGGCGCGCACCTCGCGCGGCACGAAGTTGGCGGCGATTGCGGCAATTGCGGTGGCCGAGCTTGCCTGCAGCACCTGACGACGCGTGAGTGCGGTGCGTCGACGATACAGCACCTCCGCCATCGTCTCTTTCCATGTGTCATAATTTCGATCGCTCATGTCTTCCTCCTTGAGAGTTGTTGGGGCGCGTCGCGCCGTCACCCTTTAACCCGCATTTCTCACCATGGTCATGGTCTGCGCGGCGCTGTCCGGCCGACAGAGTAGGAACGGCGCGCAGCGCGATGCGGGGACATCGGGCGAGTGGCTTGACGCACTCTGTGGGCCGGAGAGCGTCGCCCTTCGGGTCGCGCCCAGGCGCCCGCCCGCGGCGTCGCGGGCCTCAACCGTATTCCCTGATACGCTTTTCGGCCCGCTCCTGGCGGATCGAACGCCTGGACGCGACGCAGGCCGTGACCCTGGTGAGAAAGGCGGGTTAACCCGACAAGGCGCCCACTGATTCGGGTGACTTTCGGGCCGGTCAAAATATCGTTGTGTGAATGCAAGGACGCGAAGACCGCCGTTCCGTCGGCCGGCTCAAACCGGGTATCCCCGACGGACGCCACGAACAACGTCGTGGAATGCGTTTTTTGAACCCTCTCTACCATGGGCCGTCCTTCGGCCAGTGGAGGGTATGCCCCGGAGCTTAGCCCGGAAGACTCACCATTGTCATGGTCTGGGCGGACAAGAGCCCGCCCTAATACATGTGGGTGCCGCCGTTCATGGTGATGGTGGAACCGGTGGTCCACGCCGCCTTGTCGTCCACCAGGAAGAGCACGGCATGGGCCACCTCCTCCTCGTAGCCCATGCGGCGGATCGGGGACTTGTCGATGATCTTCTGCGCGATCCGTTCGGGCATGTTGCGCATCAGGTAGGTGTCGACGTAGCCGGGTGCCACGGTGTTGACCGTGATGCCGTGCTTCGCCCCTTCCTGCGCCAGCGCCTTGGTGAAGCCATGCATGCCCGCCTTGGCGGCGACGTAGTTGACCTGGTTGAGCTGGCCGGCCTGTCCGTTCATCGAGCCGATCTGGATGATACGGCCCCAGCCCCGCTCCATCATGCCGGGGTAGACCGCCTTCGACATGTAGAAGACGGAATCGAGATTGACCCGGACCACCCGCTGCCACTGGTCGTCGGCCATGTTCTCGAACTTGTTGTCGGAGACCGTGCCCGCGTTGTTGACGAGAATCTCGACCGGGCCGTGCTCGGCCTCGATCGCCGCGACCCCAGCGCGGCAGGCGTCGCCGTCGCTCACGTCCCACTTGAGCGCCGGGATGCCGGTCTCCGCCGTGAAGGCGGCGGCGCACGCCTCATCCGCATGGTAGTTGACCACCACCGGGTGGCCGGCCTCGTGCAGGGCACGCGCAATGCCGGCGCCGATGCCGCGCGTGCCGCCGGTAATGAGTGCTAACCGTCCCACGCCCGTCTCCCTTCAGTCTGGCTAATACATGTGGTGGCCGCCGTTCACCGAGATCGTCGATCCGGTGATGAAATCAGCGTCGTCTGCGGTCAGGAACAGTACCGCGCGTGCGATGTCCTCGGCACGGCCGAGCCGGCCCACCGGGATGCTGGCCACGATCTTCTCCAGTACGGCCTCGGGCACGGCGCGCACCATCTCGGTATCGACATAGCCGGGGGCCACCGCGTTCACGGTGATGCCGTGGCGCGCGCCCTCCTGGGCCAGCGCCTTGGTGAAGCCGTGGATGCCGGACTTCGCGGCGGCGTAGTTGACCTGGCCGTACTGGCCGGCCTGGCCGTTGATCGAGCCGATGTTGACCACGCGGCCGAACTTGCGCGCCCGCATGCCGGGGAAGGTGGCGTGACAGAGGTTGAAGCAGGAGCCGAGATTGGTGTCGAGCACTGCCTGCCACCTGTCCGGCGTCATCTTCTGCAGCGTGCCGTCCCGCGTGATCCCGGCGTTGTTCACCAGGATGTCGATGGGGCCAAGGTCTTGTTCGATCTGGGCAATGCCCGCCTCGCAAGCCGCAAAGTCGCTTACGTCCCACTTGTAGACGTCGATGCCGGTGACCTCGCGGAAGCGCTCGGCGGCCTCGTCGTTGGCGTTGTAATTGGCGGCCACCTGGCAGCCGTTGTTCTTCAGCGCGAGCGAGATGGCACCGCCGATCCCGCGCGTACCGCCCGTCACCAGTGCGACCCGACTCATCTTCTCTCTCCCGGCAATGATCCGCGCCGCCGGGGACCCATTCCGCGGCGGCGCGCGGGCCTCATATGCGCCTGCGCCCGCGCATTTTCAAGCGGTGGCGTGGGCAGAAATCCAATCCGCGAGCCTGCGCCAGAGCAGGCGCTTGGCGCGGGGGCTCGCCATCATGCCGATATGGCCGAGCGGCGGGCGCCAGGTCTCCACATCGGGCAGTGCCTCACTCAGCGCCGCCGCCGAGGCGGGCGGGACGATGCGGTCGCGCGCCGGCACGACATTGAGCGCGGGGCAGGTGACGCGCTCGGGGCTGACCGCCTCATCCCCCACGCGCCAGTTGCCGCGCGCGGGAGCGTTCGCGCCGTAACAGTCGTTGAGGCAGGCGCGGGCGACGGGGCCGGTGAGCGGGACGGCGTCGTTGAGCCAGTCCTCAAGCGCGACGAAATTGCGTGCGGCAGCGGAGGCGGGCGCAAGCTCGGCGAAGGCGGTGAACTTGCGTGCCGCCAGCAGCGGGTCGAGCGCAGCGAACATGGCTTGCAGCGCATCGGGCGGCAGCTGCCCCAGACCGTCGATCAGGGCGGTGAGCCCCGGCAGATGGGCCGCGATCAGCCGCGCCTGATGGCGGCCGTCCGCCCAAAAATCCCAGGGCGTCGCCAGCAGCACCAGCGCGGCTACCTCGGCGCGGGCGGCGATCGGCAACACCATGGTGCCGCCCATGCAATAGCCGGCGAGGACGACCGGCCGGCCCGCGTCGCGGCGCACAGCCTCCAGCGCCGGGGTGAGGCGGCCCAGAATGTAGTCGTCGAGCCCGAATTCGCGCTCGTCCGCGCCCGGCGCCCCCCAGTCCAGCAGGTAGGGCCGCAATCGCCGCTTCCGCAGGTAGCGGGCGAAGCTGCGCTGCGCCGTGAGGTCCAGGATGTAGGCGCGGTTGATGAGCGAAGGCACGAGCAGGACGGGTGCTGCCGACGTGTCCCCGCCGAAGGCCAGGACCCGCGTCGTGCCGGACTGCCAGAGCACCGGCGGGTCTTTCAGGCCGCGACGATAGGGGTGCGAACGGTAGCCCTCAATGCCTTCGAGGAAGGTGCCGATGCGGGTTGCCGCCTCGGCGCCGAGGGCGCGCGCCAGTGCCTCAGGATCGGTCTCTGCCAGCGCCTCCTGGAGTGCCGTCGCCTCCGCTCGGTTCGCGTGCCGCCAGGTCAGCGATCCGCTCTTCGACAGCCGCAAGGCGGCGAGAGAGCTCAGCCAGACGCTGAGCGCCATCCCCAGATGGAGCGGCAGCGGCCTCGGCCCGAGCCTGGGCGGCGGTGCTGGCGTCGGTGCCGGCATTCAGGCCGCCGTTCTCCCCGCCGCCCGCGAGTGCGGCGGGGGGCAGGGCGGCAAGACGGAGCGTGAGCGCGCCGGGACCATGGTCGCGTCCGGTGCCGGCGATCTCCTCCTGCCAGAGGTCGAGGAAGCGGCGGGCGAGCGTGGCCGGATCGTCGTCATCGTTCGTCGCCATGGCGCCACTCATGGCGCGAGTATAGCCCAAGCGGCGCCCCCGTCGTTGACTTGGCCAGCAGCGCGCACCATGCTCCGGCCATGACCATCGAGCAGAAGATCGAGGCCGCGGGCCTGACGCTCCCCCGGCTGGAAGACAGCTACGGCACCAACCCGGCGGCCGCGAAATACGTCTCGCACCATGCCCTCGGGCGCGTGCTCTACCTCTCGGGCTGCACGCCCATGAAGGACGGCAAGCCCTATCTTCCCGGAATCCTCGGCGAGGATCTCACGATCGAGGAGGGCTACGAAGCGGCGCGCCAGTGCATGCTCTGCTATCTCGGTTTGATCAAGTATGCGCTGGGCGATCTCGACCGGATGCACCGGATGCTGCATCTGCACGGCTATGTGAACTCGGGGCCCGATTTCGTCGATCAGCCGCGGGTCATCAACGGTGCTGTCGACCTGCTCGTCGAGCTGTACGGCCGGCGCCTGATGCCGACGCGGGCTGCCATCGGCTGCCGCGGGCTAGCGGTCAACCATTCGGTCGAGCTGATCGCCACGGTGGAGTTCGACGGGGGTTCCGTGGCACCGCCGCTCGCCCGCGACGGGACGGTGCTGGACTGAGAGTCACCCGCTTCGCCTGCTCGACCCTTCATTCACGAGACGTCATGCCATGAAAGCAGTTCTCTGCAAGGCCTTTGGCCCGCCCGAGACCCTTGCGTTCGAAGACGTGGAGGCGCCTGCGCTCACGCCCGGCAGCGTCCGCATCGCCGTGCATGCGGTGGGCGTGAACTTCCCCGATCTCCTGCTGATCGAGGGCAAGTACCAGGTCAGGCCGCCCTTCCCCTTCAGCCCCGGCCTCGAATGTTCAGGGGTCGTCACCGAGTGCGGGCTAGGGGTCGATGCGCCCGCGCCCGGCACCCGTGTGCTCGCCTACATGTCCTACGGCGGCATGGCCGAGGAGGTGGTGGCGCCGGCGGAATGCGTCATCCCGATTCCCGATGCCATGCCGTTCGATGTCGCAGCCGCCTTCCCCGTGGTCTACGGCACCAGCTTCCACGCGCTGGTCGGGCGCGCGGCGCTGGCCGAGGGCGAGACGCTGCTGGTCCAAGGCGCCTCGGGCGGGGTCGGGCTCTCCGCGGTGGAGATCGGCAAGCGGCTCGGCGCAACGGTGATCGCGGCTGCAAGCAGCGACGAAAAGCTGGAACTGGCGCGCGACCACGGCGCCGACCACTTCGTCAACTACCGCATCGAGGATTTGCGCGAGCGGGTCAAGACCTTGACCGACGGGCGCGGCGCCGACGTGATCTACGACCCGGTGGGCGGCGATATCTTCGATACGTCAATGCGTTGCATCGCGTGGAACGGGCGGCTTCTGGTCATCGGCTTCGCCTCCGGCCGCATCGCGGAAGCCAAGACCAACATCATCCTGCTCAAGGAGATCAGCGTGGTGGGCGTCGCCTGGGGCGCCTTCGCCCAGCGTGATCGGGCCGCGAACCGCGCCTATTTCGACGATCTCTTCCGCTGGTACGAGGAAGGCGCGCTGAAGCCCCGCATCTCCCGCCGCCTGCCACTCGCGAAGGCACCTGCGGCGCTGCAGGGCTTCCAGAGCCGCAGCGTGGTCGGCAAGCAGGTGCTGACGGTGGCGCGGCCCGGCGGCTGAGCCAGCCGGGAGGCCGTAGCGGGTGCCTCCTTTACCGATGGCGCGTGATTTTCTACCCTGTGGCGCAGTCCCGCGGCGCCGCGGAGCAGTGGACTGCAGTACGGCTAGGACAAAGCGTGGCTGGGGAGGCGATCCGAGGCGCTGCGGGGCCACTCGTGGACGATCCCATCATCGGGCACCCGGTGCGCGCCGGCGGTTGGGCTGACCACGCCGCCTCGTCCTACACCCTGGCAGCCGCGGCGCTCGACGACGGGCGCCTTGCGGATGCCGCGGCGCTTGCCCGCCACACCGTCGAGGAAGCGCGCGAGGGCTACGAGCTCTACGCCCTCTGGGCCGACCAGATCAGGGAAACCTTGGCGGCCGAAGGCGTGAATGAAGCCGAGATCGCGGCAGGGGAGGCCCGGCTGCAGGCGCTGCTGGTCGGCGAGGCGGGCGAGCCCTTCGACATCCACGCAGGCTGGGCCGCCTACACCGCCGCAATCGACGATGTGGAGGCGGCCTGCGAGGCTGGCGATGCGGCGGCGGCCCACGCGAGCCTGGAGCGCGCCCGCACGCTTTGGCTCGAGACTCACGACCGGGGCTGCGATCTGGTCTACGGCATGCTCGACCTCGTGGTCCGTCATCTGGGCGAGAGCCGCATCGGCCCGCTCTGGGACGAGCTGATGGCGCCGATGTACGAGACCTACGATGTCTACGACACCGCCACGCACCCGTGGCCCCGCTCGATGCACCGGCTGATCCTGATCGCTGCGCTCTCGCTACGGGGCCATCTGAGCGGGCCGGGGCGCATGGGCGCCATCGAGATCACGGAGGAGGCGGACCGCTGGGTGCTGAGCTTCGACCCCTGCGGCTCCGGCGGGCGCACCTACCGGGACGATGACCCCAAGGGGCCCCGCATGGAACCCCCGTTCGGCTTCGCCGTGACGACGGAGGCCCATGACTGGGCCTGGGGCAAGACCGGCGTCTGCGTCTATTGTGTTCATTGCTGCCAGTTGAACCAGCGTATGCCGATCCGCCGCTTCGGCTACCCGACCAGGGTGATCGACCCGCCGACCTGGCCCGAGGCGCGCGAGGGCGGTGTCTGCCGCTGGTCTGTTTACAAGGATCCGTCGCTGGTGCCGGCGGAGGCCTATACCAGCGTGGGCTACGAGAAGCCGGCGGCGGGCGGAACGGGGGCGGGAGCATGAGCGGTACGGCGACTGAGGGATTGGCGGCGGTGCGCGAGCAGATGCGCGCCGAAGGCGTGCGCTTCGTCCAGGTCGAGACGCCGGAGCTGGACGGCGGGCTGCGCGGCAAGTTTCTTGCGCTCGACAAGGGGCTGTCGGCCGAGATCGGCTGGTCAAACATCATCTACGGCCTGACCACGGCGGACGATGTCTATCTCTCACCGTTCTCGTCCTACGAGAACGGCTTCGCCGACGTTTACGGGAAACCGGACCCCGCCACCGTCTGCCGCCTGCCCTGGCGGCCGGACACTGTGGCGGCCATCCTCGATATCCACGACGCCGACGGCACCCTGACGCCGGAATGCCCGCGCACGATGCTCAGGCGCGCCGCGGACAAGGCCGACCAGATGGGCTTCGAGCCGCGCTTCGCGCTCGAGTACGAGGTCTTCATCTACTACGTGGACGAAGACGCCTCGCCGCTCTCGCCGGCGACGCTCACGCCGGTCTCGCGTGGGCGGAATGCCTACAGCCTGGTGCGCCTGCCGGCGCTCCGCGCCGTGTTCGAGACCTTCATGCAGCGCATGGAGGAGGTGGGGACGCCGGTGGTCTCGATGCATACCGAGCTCGGCCACGGCGCCATCGAGTTCGCGCTGGCCCATGCCCCTGCGCTCGCGGCCGCCGATGGCGCCATGCGCGCCAAGACCTACCTCAAGGAGCTCTGCGCCGAGCGCGGCATGATCGCGACCTTCATGGCCAAGCTCGATGCCGACCTGCCGGGCTGCGGCGGGCATATCCACCAGAGCCTCTGGCGGGACGGAGAAAATGCGTTCTGGGACGTCGCCGGCGTGAGCGAGACCGCGAATCAGTATGCGGCTGGCCAGCTGGAGCACCTGCCGGCGCTCGTCGCACTCTGCATGCCCAACGTCAACTCGTTCCGGCGCCGGGACTGGCAGCATTGGGTGCCCGAGAACGCTTCATGGGGCGACGACAACCGGAGCGCGGCGATGCGGCTCATCACCCGGCCCACCCCCCACGGTGCGCGTTTCGAAAACAGGCTGCCCGGCGCGGATTCCAACGCCTATCTCGCAATCGGCGGCATGCTGGCCGCAGGGCTCGACGGCATCGAGCGGGGCCTCGCGCCGCCGCCGATGTGTACCGGCAACGCGGCGCTCGACGAGAGCTACACCAAGCTACCGGCCACGTTGGAAGAGGCGGTGGAGGTCTTCGAAGGCTCGGCCTTCCTGCGCCGCGTCTTCAGCGATCGCTTCGTCGATCACTACACGCTCTCGCGGCGGGCCGAACTCGACCTCTGGCGCACATGGCAGAAGAGCCAGGTCAGCGCCTGGGAGTACGAGCGCTATTTCGAGACCATCTGAGCCGCGCGGCGCCGGGACGACTTTTCGCAGCAGCGTTCTGCCACTATATCGATGGAGTCACGGCCACGCGCCGGATTTGACAGGACGAAGGGGGACGAATGACCGATCAGGACCCGATCGCGCAGCGCCTGGAGGCGTTGCGCGCCGAACATCAGTCGCTCAACGCGCAAATCGACGCGCTCAAGGGCCGCGGCGACAATCTCGAAATTCAAGGGCTCAAGCGCCAGAAACTCCGGCTCAAGGACGAGATCGCGCGGCTGGAGAGCGAGCACGCACATTCGGGGTAAGTCTGGAATTCAGAACTTACAAAACGAACCCAATTTCGCGTAACGCCCTGATTTTGAAACATTTCTTTGTGAGTCACGCCGAAGCCGGCGCCGGCTACGGTGAGGGCTCAGTCTGTCGGCTTCACGCCTGTGCCGATCCGCACATGGACGTCCATCGGGACTTCGTCGCCGTCTCTCAGGCGCTCGAAACCCGCCGCCACGGCCTCTTTCAGGGCACTCTGTGTTGCCTCCGAGGCACCGTCCAGGGCGCGGCCGAAGGTCATGTCGAACTGGGCCTGCCAGAAAGGTGCCGCCGCCGGCACACGGGGCGCGAAGCGAACCTCGCGCTCGTCCACGTCGGTCAAACCGCCGCTTCTAAGCGCTTCGGCGAGCGTGCCGGGCGCGCCGAGCGAGAAGGGCCGGGCGAGGTCGATGTCGTCCACGGTATCGAGGGGGCCCAGCACGGCCTCCGCTGCTGCGACGAAGACGACGAACATGGTCGTCTCCTCGCGCGGACCCCAGACCAGATAGGCCACCCGACCGCCCGGCTTGAGCACGCGCATGGCCTCGGCGGCTGCGCGTGCAGGCGCGGGGCAAAACATCAGGCCGAAGCGGCAGATCACCCGGTCGAACACGCCGTCCGTATCGGGGAGCGCCAGCATGTCGGCAGTGCGGAAAGTGATGTTGCCGAGCCCCTGGGCAGCGGCCCGGCGGCGTGCGCCCAGCATCATCTCGGGGCAGAGGTCGGTGGCGAAGACGCGGCCTTCCGTACCCACCAGGGCCGCGACGCTGAGCGCAGGCTCGCCCGCGCCGGTGGCGATGTCGCAGACCTGTTGGCCCGGCGCGATGTCGGCCGCCTCGATCAGCGGCGCGTTCATGCGGGCCGCCTGCTCGGCGATCTCGTCGGCCCGCCGATCCCAATGGCGCCCACGCCCGGCCCAGTCGGCCCGCACGAGCTCGGTTTCACGCTTGATCGCGTCAGCGTCCATGTCCCGCACTCTCCGCGCCCGCCCGCCCGTGTCAAGGCCGGGGCGCTCCCGCTTTTTTCGCTCACGGCAGCCGGCCGTCGCGCGAGTCCGCGCGCCTATGGGCGCGACGACCGGCGCCTCCGCGAGGGCGCCGCATAAGCGGCGGGCCGCGGTCGCGGCCTGTCGCGCGTCCGCCAAAGACGGACGCGCTCCCTCCTAAAGGAGCTGGACGGCCAACAGACCCGCGAGCAACGCGGCGATCACGCCGAGCAGGATGGGCATCGTGTTGCCGCCCCGTCGGCGCCCGCCCATCGCTTCCAACGTGTTGGGCGAGAGCGAAACCCCTGCCTCCAGCCCGTCCAGCACCCGCTCGGCACGTGCGGCGAGGCGCGGCAGCCGGCCCGCCGCTTCCATAAACTCCTCCGCCATATCGCGCACGCGGGCCTGAACGCCCAAATTCTCCCGCGCCCAGCGCTCGATCAGCGGCCGGGTGAAGACCCACATGTTCTGGTCAGGCGTGAGGCGGCGAGTCAGCCCCTCGGCCATCAGCATCGTCTTCTGCAGCAGCAGGAGCTGGGGCTGGGTTTCCATTTCGAAGGCTTCGGTGATCTGAAAGAGCTGGCCCAGCAGCTTAGCGATGGAAATCTCGTTGAGCGGCCGGCCCAGGATCGGCTCGCCGATGGACCGGAGTGCCTGGACGAAGGCTGCCTTGGAGGTCCGCCGCGGCACGTAGCCAGCCTCGAAGTGCACCTCGGCCACGCGCTCGTAGTCGCCGATCAGGAAGCCCAGCAGCATCTCGGCGAGGTAGCGCCGGGTCTGGGTGTCGAGACGGCCCATGATGCCGAAATCGACGGCGACGATGTTGCCGTCCGCGTTCACCAGCAGGTTGCCGGGATGCAAGTCGGCGTGGAAGAAGCCGTCCCGAAAGGCCTGGTTGAAGAAGGCCTCGGCCGCCTTGCCCAGAACTTCGTGGGGGTCGTGGCCGGCCGCCACCAGGGCCTCGCGCTCGTCGATCGGGATGCCCTCGACCCGCTCCAGCGTGAGCACGCGGCGGCTGGTGCGCCGCCAATCGACCGCCGGCACCAGGAAGCTGGGATCCTCGGCGAAGTTCTGGCGCAGCTCCGAGGCGGCGGCGGCCTCGAAGCGAAGATCCATCTCGATCATCACGCTCTGGGCGAAGGTGCGGATGACCTCGACCGGCCGGAGCCGGCGCCATGAGGGCAGCGTCCGCTCGGCAAGCTCGGCCAACCAGTAGAAGAGCTCGAGATCGCGCTCGAGGGCCCGCTCCACGCCGGGCCTGAGGATCTTGACCGCAACCGGCTCGCCGGTCGCGGTGACCGCGAAGTGCACCTGCGCGATGGAGGCCGCCGCCACCGGCTCGTCGGTAAATTCCTTGAAGAGGGTGTCCAGGGGCACGCCGAACTCGGATTCGACGATGGCGCGCGCCGCCTTGGCCTCGAAGGGTGGCAATCGGTCCTGCAGGGCGGAGAGCTCGGCGGCGATCTCCTCGCCCACCAGGTCCGGCCGGGTGGAGAGAGCCTGGCCGAACTTGATGAAGCTCGGGCCCAGGACTTGCAGCGCGCCAGCCAGCCGCTGCCCCGGCGTGCCCAACCCGCGCTTCTTGGGCGCCATGCCTGTGAGAAAGGTTACCGCTGGCACGAGGCCGAAGTCGCGGAGGAGGAAGAGCGCGTCCCAGCGGCCCAAGGTCCAGGCGATCCGCAGCAGCCGCCCGATGTTTCTGAGCGCCCGGCGCATGGCGGGAAGGCCAGGTTAGACGCGCCAGCCCGAATGGAGCGTGGCGATGCCGGCGGAGAGCGAACGGACGCGCACGCCGCCGAAGCCGGCATCGGTCATCATGGCGGCGAGCCGTTCGGGCGGCGGGAAGCGGCGGATGCTCTCCACGAGGTAGGCGTAGGCGTCGCGCTGGCCGGTGACCGCCGCACCCAGCGTGGGAATCACGGCGAAGGAATACGCGTTGTAGAGGCGATCCACGCCGGCGGGCGGGCGCGCGTTGAATTCGAGGCAGAGGAAGCGCCCGCCGGGGCGGAGCACCCGCGCGGCCTCCTCCAGCGCCTGCTCGATCCGCGTTACGTTGCGGATTCCGAAGCCGATCGTATAGGCATCCACCGAGCGCGGAGGCAGCGGCAGTGCCTCGGCATCGCCGACCAGCCACTCGATGCCGCCGATGAGGCCGGCATTCCAGGTGCGCTCGCGGCCTGCGTCCACCATCTGCTCGCTTGCGTCGCAGACGATGACTCGGCCCTCGCCTTCCATCGCCTCCCGCACCCGGCGCGCGATGTCGCCGGTGCCGCCCGCCACGTCGAGCACGGCCATGCCGGGACGGGGCGCGAGCCAGGCCACCATCTCGCGCTTCCACAGGCGGTGGACGCCACCGCTCATCAGGTCGTTCATGAGGTCGTAGCGGCCGGCGACCCGGTCGAACAGGTCGCGGACGAGCCCCGGCTTCTCGTCCTCGCCGACGCGGCGGAAGCCGAAATCGGCGCCATCCGTGGCGTCGTGCTCACCGCGCGCGGAGGCCATGGCGGCGACCATAGCCCAGCGGCCGAACCCGCGCTACCGTGGCCGCAGGATGCCGGAATTGCCCGAGGTCGAAACCGTGCGCCGCGGGCTCGCCGCGCGGCTCACCGGCCGGCGCATCACCCATGTCACGGTGCGCCGCGGCGACCTCCGCCGGCCGCTGCCGCCTGACATGGGGCAGGTGCTGACGGGCCGGGCGGTGCAGGGCTTCGGGCGGCGCGGCAAGTACCTACTGGTGCACCTCGACGGCGGCCGCGTGCTGATCGTCCATCTCGGCATGTCGGGGCGTCTCTTCGTCGACGCGGCGCCGAGCGGTGCTGCGCACGAGCACGTCGTCCTCCACTTCGACGACGGCGCAGTGTTGAGCTACGTCGACCACCGGCGCTTCGGCCTGATGGAACTAGCCGAAGACGCACGGCTCGATGAGCATGAATTGCTTTGCGCCATGGGCCCCGAGCCGCTAGGCGCGGATTTCGACGGGCCGGCGCTGGCTGCGCGGCTCAAGGGCAAGGACACCCCGATCAAGGCTGCGCTGCTCGACCAGCGCGTGGTCGCGGGCCTCGGCAACATCTATGTGTGCGAGGCGCTCTACTATGCGGGACTGAGCCCGAGGCGCCGCGCGGGCTCGGTTCAGGGCGGGCGGGCGGTGCGGCTCGCCGGCGCGATCAAGGACGTGCTGGAGGCAGCCATCGCCGCCGGCGGCTCGTCGCTCCGGGACTACGTGCAGGCATCGGGCGAGCTCGGCTACTTTCAGCACCGCTTTGCGGTCTACGACCGGGAGGGTGAGCCCTGCCCCGGCTGCGATTGTGGGGCCGCGGTGCGCCGTATCGTGCAAAGCAACCGCTCGACATTCTATTGCGCAAAGCGGCAACGGTGAGTAATGAGGCGGCCGGACGCCCCTCGCGGCGCCCGTCCGGCAGCAGCCCGCCTGACAAGAACGCGGGCCCCGGCCCCCTGAGGGAGAACACGATGGCCTATGAACACATCACCGTCGACCGGCGCGGCCGGGTCGGCCTGATTACGCTGAACCGGCCCAAGGCGCTGAACGCGCTGAACGGCGCGCTGATCGGCGAGCTCAACGCCGTGCTCGACAGCTTCGAGGCGGAAGACGAGATCGGCGCCGTCGTCGTCACCGGCAACGAGAAGGCCTTCGCGGCCGGCGCCGACATCGGCGAGATGCGCAGGCTGAACTTCGTCGATGCCTACGGCAGCGACTTCATCGCCGCCTGGAACCGCATCACCGCGTTCCGCAAGCCGGTGATCGCGGCGGTCGCGGGCTACGCACTGGGCGGCGGCTGCGAGCTTGCGATGATGTGCGACATCGTGATCGCCGCCGATAACGCGAGATTCGGCCAGCCTGAGATCAAGCTCGGCACCATTCCCGGCGCCGGCGGCACCCAGCGGCTCACGCGCGCGGTCGGCAAGTCGAAGGCGATGGAGATGATCCTGACCGGGCGCATGATGGATGCCGAGGAGGCCGAGCGCAGTGGGCTTGCGAGCCGCGTCGTGCCGGTCGCCGACGTGGTGGACGAGGCGGTCGCCGTCGCCGAACAGATCGCGCATTTCTCGGCGCCCACTGTCGCGCTCGCCAAGGCAAGCGTGAACCGTGCCTTCGAGACCACGCTCACGGAAGGCGTGCTCTACGAGCGGGCGGTCTTCTACGCGAGCTTCGCGACCGAGGACCAGAAGGAAGGGATGGACGCCTTCATCGAGAAGCGCGAGCCCGCCTTCAACAACCGTTAGTGCCGTTGACCGGGCCGGCCGGCGTGGTATAAGGCCGCCCGACCACAAGAGAGACCCTTGCCATGGCTCATTCGCGCCAGGCCCGCAAGCGGGTTCGGCAAAACAAGCGCCGCGTTGCAGTCAACCGCGGCCGGATTTCACGCATTCGCACCTTCATCCGCCGGGTGGAGGAAGCGATTGCGAGCGGCGACAAACGCCAGGCAGAGGAAGCGCTGCGCGCGGCCCAGCCGGAGATCATGCGCGGCGCGCAAAAGGCGGTGCTGCATCGGCGGACCGCGGCCCGCCGGGTCTCGCTGCTCGCACGCCGCGTGGGTGCGCTCTCCGACAGCTAGAGACGGTCTGCGCCGCAGCAGCGGCGGCTCTCATTTTCGCTCTCGGCGGGACCGCTCGTCCGCCCATTGGTTCGGCCATGCCGGCGCCGCGAAACATGCCGTCCGAATTCCGGTTATACCGCCAACCGATTGGCTCCCTGCCTTCACTCTCATAGCCAAGATTGCGACGGAAATGTGACACGCAGATTTTGCGACGGTTCCGCTTTCGGACCCGTTGCAAGCCTCGATTCCGCGCTTTAGCCTAAGCGTCACATACCGCCCGGAGGAGGCGCCGGCGGTATGTAAAGCAAAAATCACTGATGTTAATAACGGCGAGGCAGGCATAGCCTGTCCGGGAAGGGAGACCCACCGCCGCACCGAGAAGCGCGACGCAATGCAAGAACAGACATGGGATCAAACAGGTCTAAAAATAGAACATATCGCTTATGTCATAGCGATAGCCAGAATTGTTATATCCGTTTCGAGATCGCCTGCCGCCGCGGCGTGCCGTGTTGGCAGGGGTTCCGTCACCTGCTGAGGGAGAACCGGCCATGAACGACTGCTCTCCCTCGCCGGCCCGAGACGCACATGACGCCTGGGACCGGATCCAGGCAAGGCTGCGCGCAGAATTGGGCGAGGCCACCTTCGCGAGCTGGCTGGCACCGCTCACCTTGGTCGACGTTGACGGCGAGGAGGTCACCCTCGGCGTTGCCACGCGGTTCCTCCGCGATTGGATCGAATCGCACTATGCGGATCGCATCGCGGCGCTTTGGGCCGATCATCGGCCAGGCATCCAGGACACCCGCATCGTCATTCATGATGGCCTGCCGCCGGATGCGGACGGCAAGCCGCGCACCGCAAGCGAGCGGCCCAAGGCGCGGCGCGACGGCGCTGTGGGCCTGCGCGCGCACGACGAACGGCTGGATGGCCTCGGCTCGCCGCTCAATAACCGCCTCACCTTCCGAGAATTCGTGGTCGGCGAAAGCAACGAACTCGCCCATGCCGCCGCGCAGCAGGTCGCCGGCGTCGACCATCTTCCGTTCAACCCGCTCTACCTTTATGGCGGTGTCGGGCACGGCAAGACCCACCTTCTGCACGCCATTGCGTGGTGCATTCGCGGCCGCGAGCCGTCCCGGCGCGTCCTCTACCTCTCCGCCGAACGGTTCATGTATCGGTTCATTCAGGCAATCCGGCAGAAAGACACGGTGGCGTTCAAGGAGCGGCTGCGTTCCGCCGACGTGCTGTTGATCGACGACATCCAGTTCATTTGCGACAAGGACAGCACGCAGGAGGAATTTCTCCACACGCTCAACGCGTTGCTCGACCATCGCTGCCAGGTGGTGGTTTCCGCCGACCGCGCGCCCTCCCGGCTAGACGGGATGGAGGAGCGGCTCAAGTCCCGTCTGGCAGGCGGCCTTGCGGTCGACATCCTGCCGGCCAATTACGAGCTCCGCCTCGGCATCCTGCGGGAAAAGGCAAGGCCGCTCGGCATCGCCGACGCGCCGCGCGAGGTGCTGGAGTTCCTGGCCCGGAACATCACCTCCAACGCGCGCGAGCTGGAGATGGCGCTCCACAGCATTGCCGCTCATGCCGCGCTGCTCGGCGGTGCGATTACCCTGCCGACGACCCAGTGGGTGCTGCGGGACGTGCTCGTTGCGAAGGAGCAGAAGATCACCATCGAGGATATCCAGCTCCGGGTCGCCGCGCACTACAACATCAAGCCGGCGGAGCTCTCCTCCAACCGACGCTCGCAGGCGGTGGTGAGGCCGCGCCACGTGGCGATGTATCTTGCCAAGCAGCTTACGTCCCGCTCACTGCCGGAGATCGGCCGCAAGTTCGGCAAGCGCGACCACACCACGGTTCTCTACGCGATCCGCCGCATCGAGGACCTGCGGCCCAAGGACCCCGCCCTCGACGAAGACGTGGAGCACCTCCGGCGAAGCCTCGAAGACCCGACCGACTGACAGCGAATACGTGGGAGGGTGCGCGGCAAGGGCTGGTGCACAACGCCCGCGCCCCAATAATTCGCCGGTAAGGCTGCGATTTCCGCCACTTCTCCGCTATAATGTGCCCTGATTCGGCGACGATTCAGGGCCTCCCGCGAGCATGAAACTCACGATCGAACGCTCCACGCTTTTGAGCTCTCTGGCGCACGTGCAAAGCGTCGTCGAGCGGCGCAACACGATCCCGATTCTTGCCAATGTGCGCATCGATGCGCAGGGGGGCGACCGCCTGCGGCTCACGGCAACGGACATGGATCTTGCCGTCGTCGACGAGGCCGAGGCCACCGTCGAGCTGGAAGGCGCCGTGACCACGACCGCGCTCACCCTCTACGACATCGTCCGCAAGCTGCCGGACGGTGCGCAGGTCTCGATGGCTCTCGACGGGAGCGATGGCGGGCAGCTCGACGTAGTCTCGGGGCGCTCGCGCTTCCGTCTCTCGTGCCTGCCCATCGCCGAGTTTCCGGTGATGGCCGACGACGATCTGCCGTATTCCTTCGAGTTGCCGCGGGATCACTTGCGGCGCCTGATCGACAAGACCCGCTTCGCCATCTCGACCGAGGAAACCCGCTACTATCTCAACGGCATCCACCTTCATAAGGCCGAGGACCAGGAGGGTATCGCGCGGTTGCGCGCCGTCGCCACCGACGGCCACCGGCTCTCCTGCGCCGACGTGGCGCTGCCCGAGGGGGCGGCGGACCTGCCGGCCGTGATCGTGCCGCGCAAGACCGTGGCCGAAGTGCGCAAGCTGATCGACGACGGCGACGAGCCGGTATCCGTGGCGCTCTCCGAGACCAGGATCCGCTTCGAAGCCGGCGATGCCCAGCTCACCTCGAAACTGATCGACGGCTCGTTTCCGGACTACGAGCGGGTGATTCCGCGGGGCAACCAGAACGTGATGACGGTAGCCAGCGGCAGCTTCGCCGAGGCCGTGGACCGGGTCTCCTCGATCTCCACGGACCGCTCCCACGCCATCAAGCTCTCCATCCGCTCGGGCGCGGTGACGCTCTCGGCCAACAGCCCCGACACGGGGACCGCGACCGAGGAGCTCGACGCCGACTATGGCGCCGAACCGCTCGATATCGGCCTCAACGCGCGCTACGTGCTGGACGTCGCCAGTCAGATCGACAGCGATTCGATGCGATTCTTCTTCGGCGATGCCGGCTCGCCGTCACTGGTACGGGACACCGGCGATTCCGGCTCGCTCCACGTCATCATGCCGCTCCGCGTCTAGCCCGGATTTCTCACCAATGTCACGGCCTGCGTCGCTCCCAGGTGTTCGATCCGCAAGAAGCGGGCCGAAAAGCGTATCGGGGAATACGGTTGAGGCCCGCGACGCTGCGGGCGGGCGCCTGGGCGCGACCCGAAGGGCGGCGCTCTCCGGGCGACAGGGTTCGTCAAGTCGCTTGCCCGATGTCCCTGCATCGCGCGCTCCTGCGCGCGTGGGACGCGCGACGCGCTGCGCGCCTTTCCTGCCCTGTCGGCCGGACAGCGCCGCGCAGACCATGATCTTGGTGAGAAAGCCGGGCTAAGTGTCCTCTCCAACCACACAGGCCGCGACCGGGCGGGCGGCACCGACGCCGGCAGCCGCCCGCCACGCGCTGACCCGGCTTACGCTCGGCGATTTCCGCAGTTACCGCGCGGTCCGCCTCGACATGGACCGGCGGCCGCTGGTGCTGACCGGCCCGAACGGCGCCGGCAAGACCAACCTGCTGGAGGCGGTCTCCTACCTCTCACCGGGGCGGGGGCTCAGGGGTGCGCGGCTTGCCGATGTCGCGCATGTGGCCGGGCCGGACGCGGCCCCCGCCGAGGCGTGGTCGGTTGCCGGCACGCTCGGCGGCGAAGGCGGCGAGACCGCCCTGGGCTCCGGCTGGCGGGCGCCGGCTGAGCCGGGGGAGGCGGAACGCCGCGTCGTCAGGATCGATGGCGCGCCGGCATCGGGGCCGGCAGCGTTGGCCGAGCATATCGGCATGGTCTGGCTCACGCCCTCGATGGACCGGCTGTTCTCGGGCCCGCCGGCAGAGCGGCGGCGCTTCCTCGACCGGCTGGTCTACGCCATCGACACGGGCCACGCCGCGCGGGTTCAGCGCTACGACCGCGCACGCCGCCACCGCGCCCGGCTCTTGCGCGCGGGCACCAGCGACGATGCGTGGCTCGGCGCCCTGGAGCGCAGCATGGCGGAGAACGCGGTGGCGATCGGCGCAGCGCGCCTCGATCTCGCCTCACGGCTCGAGCAATTTCTGCCCGCCAATGCGGCGCCCTTCCCGAGGATCACGCTCGCGGCGGACGGGCTGGTCGAGCGCTCGCTTGCCGCCGCCCCTGCGCTGGCGGTGGAGGATCAGTTCAGGGAGCACCTCGCGGCAAGCCGCCGAACCGAGGCCGAGGGCGGCACGGTAGACGGGCCGCAGCGGAGCGACCTGCTCGTTACTGACAGGGACCGCGGCATGGCGGCGGAGCAATGCTCCACCGGCGAGCAGAAGGCCATGCTGATCGCGCTCGTTACGGCCCATGCCCGCCTCGTGGAGCGTCAGCGCCGCTGCGCGCCGGTGCTGCTGCTCGACGAAATCGCGGCCCACCTCGACGAGAGCCGCCGGCGCGCGCTCTTCGAGATCATCCTCGATGTGGGCGCCCAGGCATGGCTCACCGGCACGGAGCCGGGCGTCTTCCGCCCCCTCGGCACGCACGCGCAGTTCTTCACGGTGCGGCCCGGCACGGTCGAAGGCGAGTAGAACGCATGGCCGACCCCGCCCCGCGCGGCCCCGCCGCAGCCACGGATTACGGCGCCGAAGCCATCACGGTCCTGCGCGGCCTCGATGCCGTGCGCAAGCGGCCGGGGATGTACATCGGCGACACCGACGACGGCTCCGGCCTGCACCGCATGGTGTACGAGGCGGTCGACAACGCCGTGGACGAGGCGCTCGCGGGCTATTGCGAGCATATCCATGTGGTACTCGGCGCGGACGGCTCTGCGTCGGTGAGCGACGACGGGCGCGGCATTCCCACCGACATCCACGAGGAGGAGGGCGTCTCCGCCGCCGAGGTCATCATGACCAAGCTGCATGCCGGCGGAAAGTTCGACCAGAGCACCTACAAGGTCTCCGGCGGGCTTCACGGCGTCGGCGTCTCGGTGGTGAACGCGCTCTCGGAGTGGCTGGAGCTCCGCATCAGCCGCGATGGCAAGGAATACGCCATGCGCTTTGCCGGCGGCGAGCCGGAGGCGCCGCTCCGCATCACCGGTGAGACCGCCGAGCGCTCGGGCACGCGCGTGACCTTTTTGCCGTCGAATCAAATCTTTACCAAGACGGAGTTCGATTTCGACGAGCTGGAGCATCGTTTGCGCGAGCTCGCCTTCCTCAACGCCGGCCTGCACATCACGCTCAGGGACGAGCGCGCGGCCGAGCCCCGGCTCGCGACCTTCCACTACGAAGGCGGCATCGAGGCCTTCGTCGGCTACCTAGACCGCGCCAAGCAGTCGCTGGTGGGCAACGCGATCATGATCCGGGACCGCCGCAACGACATCATCATCGAGGCCGCGCTGCAGTGGAACGACAGCTACCACGAGACGGTCCTCTGCTTCACCAACAACATCCGCCAGTCCGATGGCGGCAGCCATCTCGCCGGCCTCCGCGCGGCGCTCACCCGTGCGGTCAACGGCTACGCCGCCCAGAGCGGCATCGCCAAGCGCGAGAAGGTCTCGATCACCGGCGACGACGCCCGCGAAGGGCTCACCTGCGTGCTCTCGGTCAAGGTGCCGGACCCCAAATTCTCGTCCCAGACCAAGGAGAAGCTGGTGAGCTCCGAGGTCAGGCCGGTGGTGGAGGGGATCGTCGGCGAGGGGCTCGGCCAGTGGCTGGAGGAGCATCCGACGGAGGCCAAGTCCGTCGTCGCCAAGGCGGTCGAGGCTGCGGCGGCACGAGAGGCGGCGCGCAAGGCGCGCGACCTGACGCGGCGCAAGAGTGCGCTCGAAGTCACGAGCCTGCCGGGCAAGCTCGCTGATTGCCAGGAACGCGACCCGAGCCGCTGCGAGCTGTTTTTGGTGGAGGGCGATTCCGCGGGCGGCTCGGCAAAGCAGGCGCGGAACCGCCGCTATCAGGCGGTGCTGCCCTTGCGCGGCAAGATCCTCAACGTCGAGCGCGCCCGGCTCGACAAGATGCTGAGTTCGGCCGAGATCGGCACCATCATCACCGCGCTCGGCACCGGCATCGGCTCCGAGGACTTCGATCTGGAGAAGCTGCGCTATCACCGCATCGTCATCATGACCGACGCCGATGTGGACGGCTCGCACATCCGCACGCTGCTGCTCACGTTCTTCTACCGCAACATGGAGGCGCTGATCCGCGCCGGCCACCTCTACATCGCCCAGCCGCCGCTCTACCGGGTGAAGCGGGGATCGAGCGAGCTCTATCTGAAGGATGACCGCGAGCTCGAGGACCACCTCATCGCTGCCGGCCTCGAGGACGCAGTGTTGCGATTTCACAATGGCGAGGAGCGCTCGGGCGCCGATCTGCGCACCATCGTCGACACCGCGCGGGATACCGCGGCGCTGGTCAAGGCGCTGACCCGCCGCGTCGCCCAGCACATCGTCGAGCAGGCTGCGATCGTCGGCGCGCTCACGCCCGACATCTTGAACGATCCGGGGAAATCGGGGCCGACAGCGGACTACATCGCCAAGCGGCTGGATGAGCTTGCGCCCGAGATCGAGCGGGGCTGGCATGGCGTCGTGCTGGATACGCGCGACGGCCCGGCCTTCCGCTTCTCGCGCACGCTGCGCGACGTGACCGAGAGCCACATGATCGATCAGGTCCTGATCACGACGCCAGAGGCGCGACGCCTCGACGACCTGGCGGAGTTGCTGCAGGAAACTTACAACCACCCCGTGATCCTGCGGCGCAAGGAGACCGAGACCGAGGTCAACTCGCCGAGTGCGCTGCTGGAGGCGGTCTATGCGGCCGGGCGCAAGGGCCTCACCATCCAGCGCTACAAGGGCCTCGGCGAGATGAACCCCGAGCAGCTTTGGGAGACCACCCTCGACCCAGAGGTGCGGACCCTGCGGCTGGTGGAGATCAAACAGGCGCAGGAGGCGGAGGAGATCTTCTCCACCCTCATGGGCGAGGTGGTGGAGCCGCGCCGCGAGTTCATCCAGCAGAACGCGCTCAAGGTCGTCAATCTCGACGTCTGACGTCCCTCTCCCCGCCGGCTGATGGCATCACGCCGCCGTACGCCGCCGCCGAAGCGGCCTCGCAAGCCGGCAAAGAAGCCCGCGCAGGCGCGCGCCAAGCCCAGCGGAGCCAAGGACAAGGCGGCTCCCAAAAAGCCGAAGGCCGCGCCGAAAACGCCCAGAGCGGCGCCCAAGAATCCGAAATCGGGCGGCACGAAAGCCCGCCGGCCGGCCAAGCCCCCGCGCCGGCGGCTCGGCTGGCGCATCGCCAAGTGGAGCGCCGTCTTCGTCCTCTGGCTGATCGTGCTGGGCGCGGCCTTCGTCGGCTACTACGCCCATGACCTGCCCGACACCGGGCACCTGACCGGGCCCGAGACGCCGCTCTCGATCACCGTGCTGGCGGCGGACGGCTCCGAGGTCGCCACCGTAGGCGAGATGTGGGGCGAGCTGGTGCCGGTCCAGGAGATGGCGACAGTGCTGCCCCAGGCGGTTCTCGCGATCGAGGACCGGCGTTTCTACACCCACGGCGGCATCGATGCCTTCGGCGTGATCCGCGCGGCCTGGCAGAACGCGGTTGAGGGGCGCGTGGTGGCCGGCGGCAGCACGATCTCCCAGCAGGTGGCGAAAC
The DNA here is from genome assembly GCA_965220745.1 of Alphaproteobacteria bacterium. Lineage (GTDB taxonomy): Bacteria > Pseudomonadota > Alphaproteobacteria > UBA828 > UBA828 > WTGU01. The sequence continues at coordinate 668,189 of CBDCQT010000011.1, forward strand.
TGGTGTTCCTTTCGCCGGAGCGCACCGTCCGCCGCAAGATTCAGGAGGCGATGCTCGCCTTCTGGCTGGAGCGCGAGTTCAGCAAGGAAGAAATTCTCACGATCTACCTCAACCGCGCCTACTTCGGCGCTGGCGCCTATGGCGTCGACGCGGCGGCGCGGCGCTATTTCGGCCGCTCGGCACGGGATGTCGACCTGGCGCAGGCCGCCATGATCGCGGGCCTGTTGAGGGCGCCCTCGCGCTACAGCCCTGCCAACGACCTCGCGCTGGCGCGCAGGCGTGCCGGTGTCGTCGTCGATGCGATGGTAGACGCCGACTTTCTCGGCGAGGACCAGGGTACGGCGGCAAGCGCGCGCGCGAAGTCACTCACCGTCGCCCCGCGGAGCGGCCCGGCGGCGGGCTACTTCGTCGTTGTCGATTGGGTGCGCGAGCAGGTGCCCGGCTATGTCGGGCGCGACCACGGGGCGCTCCGGGTGTTCACGACCCTTGATCCTAAGCGCCAGCGGACGGCGCAGGGCTGCGCTTGCCGAGACGCTGGCCGCCGCCGGCAAAAGCCGCAGGATCGGACAGGGCGCCCTGGTCGCGCTGGATGAGAGCGGCGCCGTGCGTGCCATGGTGGGCGGGCGCGACCACGCCAGGAGCGTGTTCAACCGGGCGACGCAGGCGCACCGGCAGCCGGGCTCGGCCTTCAAGACGGTGGTCTATCTCGCTGCCATCGAGGAGGGGCTCAGTCCCGACGACAGGGTCGAGGACGCGCCCATCACCATCGGCGGCTGGTCGCCCCGCAACTACGACGACGAATACCGGGGCCCGGTGACGGTGCGGGAGGGTTTTGCGCGCTCGATCAACACGGTGGCGGTAAGGGTGGGACTTAAGGGCAGGCGTGAAGCGCATCCGGGAGACCGCGCGCAGGCTCGGCATCGAGAGCACGCTCCCCGCCGATGCCAGCATCGCGCTCGGCACCGGCGAGGTGACGCTGCTGGAGCTGACCTCGGCCTATGCGGCGCTCGCCAACGGTGGTGCGCGGGGTGCTGCCCCACGGCATCGCCGAGATCCGCAACCGCGCGGGCGACGTGCTCTACAGCCGAGCAGGTTCCGGCGCTGGCCGGGCGGCGGAGAGACCAGCGGTGGTCGCGATGCGCGACCTGCTCGGCGCCGCCGTGACCAACGGCACCGGCCGCGCCGCCCGGCTGCCGCAGGGCCTGGGCCCGGCCTACGGTAAGACCGGCACCAGCCAGAAGTTCCGCGATGCGTGGTTCGTCGGCTGGGCCGGGGGCCTCGTGGCCGGGGTCTGGCTGGGCAACGACGACGGCAGCCCGATGGACGAAGTGACCGGCGGCAGCTATCCGGCCGAAACCTGGCGCCGCTTCATGGTGGATGCACTTTTGACAGCCTTTTTCGCTCACGGCAGCCGGCCGTCGCGCGAGTCCGCGCGCCTATGGGCGCGACGGCCGGCGCCTCCGCGTCGCGCGTCCACGCGCGCAGGCGCGCGATGGCGCCGCATTCGCGGCGGGCCGCGGTCGCGGCCTGTCGCGAGCCCGTCACAGACGGGCTCGCTCCGAGCGCTCAAGCCAGGTCGATCAGGTGGATGAAGGAGCCGGAGACCGTGCCGCGGGTCATGCCGGCGTGACCGAGCTGCATGCCCGTGGCGTCCTGGGTCGTAAACAGCGGCTGCTCCGCTTCCTCGGAAACCACGCGGCAATAGTGAAACTCGTGACCCCGAAAACTCGTCCCAGACGCGCCGAGGGGGCCCGTAGAGGCCAGGCGCGCGTGGCGATAGCCGAGCGAAAGGCGGCGCTCGCGAAAGCTGGTCTCCAGCGGCAGCAGCCCGGCCATGGCGTGGCGTTGGCCGTCGCCGTCGGTGAGCCCCCGGCCCAGCACCATGTAGCCCCCGCATTCGCCGAACACGGCGGCGCCACGCGCTGCCGCGCCGCGCAGCCCGTCTAGAAAGCGCGCCGCACCGGCGATGCGCCCAGCGTGCAGCTCAGGATAGCCGCCCGGCAGGTAGACCGCGTCGGCATCCGGATCGGGCGCCTCGTCCGCCAGCGGCGAGAAAGGCAGGACCGCCGCGCCGGCAGCCTGCCAGTCCTCCAACAGCGCGTCGTAGCAGAAGCCGAACGCCGTATCGCGCGCGACCGCGATCCGCTGGCCGAGGGGCGGGATCGCCGCACCCCGGTGCCATCCCGGAGGCGATCCGGAGAGGGCGCGCCAGGGCCGCGAGCGCGCCGGTACCCACAGCGCGGGCGACGACCGCCGCCGCGTTGTCCACCCACGACCTCTCGCTCTCGCAGGCCTGCACGAGACCGAGGTGGCGCGAGGGCAGGCTCAGCGCCTCGTCTCGCGGCACGGGCCGAGCACAGCGATCGAGCGCGCGTCGAGGGCATCCCGCAGCAACCGCTCGTGCGTCGCCCCCGCCACCCGGTTGAGGATAACGCCGGCGACCGTCACGTCCGCGCGGTGACCCGAAAAGCCTTCCGCGAGCGCTGCCACCGAGGCGCCCTGGCCGCGGGCGTCCACTACAAGCACCACGGGCAGGCCCAGCCGGGCCGCAAGGTCGGCGGTGGAGCCACTGCCGTCGCGGGCGCCGTCGAAGAGGCCCATCGCGCCCTCGCCGATGACGAGGTCGGCGCCTGCGCAGAGCGCGGCCAACCGGCGCGCCAGGGTCTCGGGCCGCATCCCCCAGGGGTCGAGATTGACACAGTCGTGGCCAGTGGCGAGCCGGTGATAGCCGGGGTCGATGTAGTCAGGGCCCGCCTTGAAGGCGCGGACGGCACGGCCGCTTTCGCGAAAATGCGCCAGGAGGCCCGCGCACAGCACGGTCTTGCCGCTGCCCGACGCCGGCGCGGCGAGGATGACGCCCGAGGCCACGGACGCTCAGCCCGGTGAGCTCGCGCTCGATTTCGAGAGCGATCTGCGTGGGCCCCTGGGTCGGCAGGTAATGCTGGATGAACGTGCCGTCCGGCCCATCAGGTAGAACAGCGACGTGTGGTCGACTTGATAGCTGGTATCGTCCGGCCCGTCTGCCTGCGAGCGCCGGGTGATGCCGAAGGACTGGAGCGCTTGCGCCACCTGCACGTCCGAGCCGGTGAGCCCGATCAGGCCGGGGAGCTGCGCGACATAGGCGGCGAGCTTCTCCACGTGTCGCGCTGGGGATCGACGGTGACGAATATCGGCTGTACCGTCATGTTCTGAGCCGCCAGATCCTCGACCACCTGCGCCATGACCAGCATGGCAGACGGGCAGACATCCGGGCACCAAGTGAAGCCGAAATAGTAGAGCGAATACGCGCCGTGGAAGTCCTCGTCGGTGCGCAGCGTGCCGGTGTGGTCGACCAGGGAGAAATCGCCGACGACCTGGTCCGGCGAGACCGCCATGCGGGAGACGTGGCTCTGATCCATGGGGCCGAAAATCGAGCCCGAGCCATCCATCTGCGTGTAGATCAGGATCGCGCCGATCACCAGGATCCAGAGCAGCGGGTTGCGGCCCAGGGGCGACTGCCTGCCGCCGCCACGCCCAGGCTGCTGGTCGCCGCCACCGCCGGACGGCGGACCCATGCCGAATTTGCCGAGTTCCTTCCACATGAGCTGGTTTACGTGCTCGGGGAGTGTTCAGGACGCCAGACTAGCCCTGCTGTGGCCCGTTGGGCAAGTTGCAGAAGGATAGAGCCGATGCTTGGGGTTACAATAATGGCGGAGGGAATTTAGAACTAAGGAATTCCACCAAGGAGGTTGGCAGGGCAAATGCTCTACTGGCGAAGTCGTAGCTACTTGGAACTTACGCGCCCGCGAACACTCTCCTTATAGGTTCTACGAAGATGGCTCCGCTCATCGTTCGTCAGGTCCCGACCTAGCGTATCCCGCGCCCTCGCCAGAAGCGGCCGATCATACTCGGGAGGGACGACAGGAATTGCGAGAGATATGTTCATGCAATCTGCCAATCCGAGCATCATCGATCCCAGGGACGATTTCGGCGATCAGGTGGGCCAATTGAACCTTAACGTCGCCGCCGATATTGCTGGTGGCTGGAGCAGCAGCCTTTCGGATATCGTCCGACTCGAATTGCGGCTCGGAAGTTACCTTGAGGAACGTGGATACCGTCTCCCTATCCCATTCGGTCGTCGTATCGGCTGCAAGCAATAGTTGTTTTGATTGCGAGCCGCGACTGGGCACGATTCCGAGAAGATGGACCCTGACTCCGAGTCCTTGGGATATTTCCACGCCGATGCGGACATCTTCGTCTCCCGACATTAGCAACGCGTCGGAAATTGCGTGGTTGCGTGCTAAGTCGATTAGATCGGTGACAATGAGAGAATCCACGCCTTTCTGCTGTCCCCG
>CBDCQT010000012.1:0-932740 GCA_965220745.1 Alphaproteobacteria bacterium
GCCGTTCCCGCTCGCAGTCATCCTTGCGATCCCGATCGTGGCCTTGTTCGGGCTGGTGGCGGAGCGCCTGATCTTCCGACCGACGCGGAAGAACATCCTGGCCGGTTTCATGGCCACCGCAGGTCTTGCGTTTATCCTGCAAGTGCTCGCGGAGCAGATTTTGGGGTGTCGGTATCGCCAAGAGCATTCCTACGGCGTCGCTTAGGCTAAGCTGGTTGCGATGTCGGCAGCCTTGGAGAGAGAGGCATGAACGTAGGACTGGAGGGTAAGCGGACGCTGGTTACGGGAGCCGCGAGCGGCATCGGGCGCGCCATCGCCGAGGCCTACGCGCGAGAGGGGGCGACGGTCGCGGTCCACGCACGCAGCGAGGAACGGGCGGCGGAGACACTCGACGCCATCGCCGGTGCCGGCGGCAAGGCCTTCGCCGCACCGGCCGATCTGACCGACGCCGCGGCCATCGAGGGGATGTGCAAGGCCGCCATCGAGCGGCTCGGCGGCATCGACGTGGTCGTGAACAACGCCGGGGTCGCCGACGTCAAGAAGGTCGTCGACATGGACGAGGCCATGTGGGACTGGATCATGGCCGTCAACCTGAAGGCGCCGTACCTGGTCTCCAAGCACACGCTGCCAACGATGATCGAGCAGGGCGCGGGCGGTGTGCAGCTCTTCAACGCGTCCACCAACGCCAAGACGGCGGATGCGGAGTGGACCGCCTACAACACGACCAAGCACGGCCTGGTCGGCTTCGTGCGCTGTCTTGCCGCCGAGGTGGGAGAGCACAACATCCGGGTCAACGCCATCTGTCCCGGCTGGATCGAGACCAAGATGGCGGTGGCGCTGCATGAAGACATGGCGCGCGATCTCGGCGAGCCCTACGAGAAGGTCTACGACGAGAGCATGCGCACCAACATGCTGAGCGCCCTGATCCCGCCGACTGCGATCGCCGAGATGGCCGTCTACCTCGCCGGCGAACCCGGCCGCTACGTCACCGGCCAGGCGATCAACGTCTGCGCAGGACTCAGCATCCACTAACGCGGCTGGAGGGCTCACCCGCTCTGGCGATCGAGGAAGTCGCGCAGCGCCGCGAAGTAGGCCTCGGGCTCCTCGAAGAACGGCGTGTGCGAGCTGTTGGGAAAGACCACGCTCGTCGCGTTCGGCAGCACGTCCTGCATGAGCATGGCGCCTTCGGGCGTGAGCTCGTCGTGGAGGCCGCTCAAGATCAGGCAGGGCACCTTGATGCGCCCCATCTCAGCGAGCCGGTCCCAGTCCTTGAGCGTACCGACGCAGCAGAACTCGTTGGGGCCCCACATGGTGCCGTAGACATCCATGTTGATGCCGTCGAGCGAGCGTTGCAGGGACGCGGGCCACGCGTCGAGCCGGCACAGGTGCCGGTGGTACAGGATCGTGATGGCGGCCTCATACGTAGGGTGGTCGGTGGTTCCCTGGGCCTCGTGGCGCTGCATCATGGCCACCGTCTCGGGCCCGAGGGCGGCGCGGAGGCGCTTCATCTCGGTGACCGTGTGCGGCACGCAGCCTGAACCGTTCGCGATCACGTAGGACGCAACGTTCTCCTGATATTTCAGGCAGTAATCGGTGCCCAGCCAGGTTCCCCACGACTGACCGAGCAGGTGGACGCGGCCGAGCCCGAGTGCGGTCCGCACCGCTTCGACCTCGTCAACGTAGCGGGGGACGTTGTAGAGCGAGGTATCGTCCGGCCTGTCGGACTGGCCGCAGCCGAGCTGGTCGTAGGCCACCACGCGATAGCCGTGATCCGCCAACACCGAGTGGCTGTCTCGCACGTAGTCGCAGGGCAGGCCGGGGCCGCCGTGCAGACAGAGAAGCACGCGCTCGCCGGTGCCGAAGCTGTAGACCGCCACCTCGCCGCCCTCCACGGCGACACGGCAGGTCTCGTCGGGCTGTCTCTCTTCGCTCATCGATCGTTCTCCTCGCTACCCCGAGGCGCCGTAGGTGTCGCGGTACTCGGCGTACATGCGCTCGTAGCGCTCCGCATTCATCGTGGAGTAGATGCGAAAGTCGAAGTCGATGGGCTTGTCCATCACCTCGGAGACGAAGCTCCAGGTCGTCTCGCGGATGGCGGCGACGACCGTCGCGGCGGCGAAGCGGTGGCGCAGCTCATCGGTGGCCGGCGTCTCGAAATAGGGCTCGAGATAAGGGTCGATCTCGTCCGGCCTGATCTCGATGTTCATGGCGAGCACGCCGAGGTCGAACAGATCCACCGTGAACCCGCCGAACTCCCAGTCCACGAACCAGACCCGCTCGCCGTCGTCCATGATGTTCTGCGGGTTGAGGTCGTTGTGGCCGAAGACGATGGTCGCCGGCCCCATCGTGCGCTCCAGCGCCTCGTTCGCGGCGGCGAGGCCCGGCAGCATGTCGCGCCATCGCCCGTAGAGCCGGTCGGAGCGCTCCTGCAGCAGCCGGATATACGCGCGATGATGCTGGAACGGCCAGAACATGAAGCCCGTCGAGTCCAGGTGCTTGTGGGCCTCGCGATGGAGCTGACGAAAGAGACGGGCCACCTTGGCGAGACATGCGGGTTCGTGCACGTCGGCAGGCAGGAGCGAGCGGCCTTCGATGAAGCGGATCACCATCAGGCCGGGCTCGGCGTAGACCACCTCCGGCGCGACGCCCGCCGCGTGGGCGGCACGGAAGGCCTGGAGCTCGTTCTCGCGGGAGACGCCGAAGAAGGGCTCGTCCTCGCCAACACGGATCACGTAGCGCTCGCCAGCGTCGTCTGCGGTGAGGTTGATGTTGCTCAAGCCCCCGCTCAGCAGGACGGGCTCGACCGGGCCGCTCCAGATCGGCAGCGCGCGGGCGCGTTCGACCGCCGCACCGCTGCGCGCCTCCATGCCTCGGGCGCCGCCGATCAGATCGTAGACATCGTCGTCGGAGGTGGGAGTCTTCGTCATGCCCTGACCCGGTCATTGCCGGGGTCGTAGAGCGGCCGCAGGTGGAGCTCGGCCGGCACCTCGCGGGTCGCGACTTCCAGCGAGTACGTGCCGCTGGCCAGGTAATCGTCGCTGACACCCGCCGGGTTCCGCACATAGCCCATGCCGATGCTCCGGCCGACGGTATGGCCGAAGCCGCCGGAGGCGAGCCAGCCGACGCGCTCGCCGTTTCGGATGATCGTCTCGCGGCCCCAGAGCTGCACCTCCGGATCATCGTCGATGGTGAAGGTCGCGAGCCGGCGGGTCAGCGGCTGTTCCCGCTGCTTGCGCACGGCGTCCTGCCCGATGAACGCCGTGGGCTTGTCGAACGCGACCGCGAAGCCGAGGCCCGCCTCCAGCGGGTTGAAGTCCGGGCCGATATCCGCCGCCCAGACGCGGTAGCCCTTCTCCAGCCGCAGGCTGTTGATCGCCCAGTAGCCCGCGTCAAGCAGACCGTGCGCGGCTCCTGCCGCCTTCAGCGCGTCATAGACCGTGAGCATGTACTCGGTGGCGACGTGAAGCTCCCAGCCCAGCTCGCCCACGAAGGTGATGCGCATGGCGCGAACGGGCGCGCCCGCCACGTAGATTTCTCTCACCGCACCGAATGGGAATGCCTCCGCTCCCAGCTCGCCCTCCGCCACGGACGCGAGGATTTCGCGGGCGCGCGGCCCCATCAGCGCGAGCACCCCGTAGGCCGAGGTGATGTCGACCAGCGAGGCGTGGGCATCCGGGTCGATGTTCCGGCTGATGTGGTCGAAGTCGTGGGTCGCGAAGCCCGTGCCGGTAACGATGTAGAAGGAGTCCTCTGCGATCCGCGCGACGGTCAGGTCGCATTCGATCCCGCCGTTCCGGTTGAGCATTTGTGTGTAGGTGATCCGCCCCGGTGGCTTGCCGACATCGGCGGCACAGATACGCTGCAGGCAGGCCTCCGCGTCGCGGCCGACCAGCGCGAACTTGGCGAAGGACGACTGGTCGAAGAGCGCGGCCGTGTCCCTGCAAGCCGCGTGCTCGACGGCCACGTGCGCGTGCCAGCGAGGGCGCGTGAAGCTGTCGATCTCCACCGGCTCGACACCCTCGGGCGCGAACCAGTTGGGCCGCTCCCAACCAAACTTGGCGCCGAAGCAGGCGCGATTGTCCCTGAGGCGATCATAGATCGCGCTGCGCCTGAGCGGCCGCCCGGCCTTCATCTCCTCACGGGGCCAGACGATGGTGTAGTGGTGACCCTGGCCCTCCAGAGAGCGCACCAGAACCTGGCTGTCGGCGCGGTGGTAGCCGGCGAAGCGGCGGATGTCGAAGCTCCAGATGTCGTAGGGCGGCTCGCCGTTCAGAATCCACTCGCCGAGCGCCATGCCGGCGCCGCCACAGCCGGTGAGCCCGTAAGCGTTGAAGCCCGCGCTCACGAAGATGTTGCGCACCTCCGGCGCCTCGCCCATCACCGGATTCTGATCCTCGGTGAAGGCTTCCAGGCCGTTGAACCAGCTCTTGATGCCGGCGGTCTTGAGCACGGGAATCCAGTCGAGCAAGCCCTCGAGCCGCGGCATGAAGTGGTCGAGGTTCTCGGGCATGAGCTTGAACTCATGGTCCTTGGGGATCGGATCCGTGAACGGGATGGGATCGGGATCGTACTGGCCGACGAGCAGCCCGCCGACCTCCTCCCGGATGTAGTGCCAGAGGTCCGGGTCCCGCGTCGTCGGCAGGTCGCGAGTCACGCCCTCGATCGGCTCGGTGATGAAGTAGCAGTGATGCGAGGGCTGGATCGGGACGTTCACACCCGCGAGCCGCCCAATCTCGCGCGACCAGATGCCGCAGCAGATCACCGCGATCTCGCAGCGGATCGTGCCGCGCTCCGTAACGACGGCGGCGACGCGGCCCTGCTCGATCTCGAAGCCGGTAACCGCCGTGTCCTCGAAGAGCCGGGCGCCGTACTGGCGTGCCCCCTTGGCGAGCGCCATGCACGTATCCGACGGGCTCAAGGCGCCGTCGGTGGGGATGTAGAGCGCGCAATCCACGTGATCGATGGTCATGAAGGGAAATAGTGCCTGCGCTTCCTTGGCGGAAATCAGCTCCATCTCGACGCCGAAGGAGCGCGCCGTCGTGATCGCCCGCTCGTACTCGCGCCGACGGTCGCGATTGGAGGCGACCCGCATGCCGCCCGTCCGGTGCCAGCCGGTGGCCTGGCCGGTCTCCTCCTCCAGCGACGCGTAGAGGTCGGCACCGTAGGCCATGAGCCGGCCGGCATTGGGATCGGTGCGGAACTGCGCAAAAGCGCCGGCGGCGTGCCAGGTCGAGCCCGACGTGAGCTTGGCCTTCTCGACCAGGACGACATCGTCGCGGCCGTGTTTGGCCAGATGGTACGCGGTGGCACAGCCGATCGCCCCGCCGCCGATAATCACGACGCGCGCCTGGTCGGTAAACCCCTGGGTCATCCGCTGCCGTCTCTTTGGCTCAGTGCTTGGCGCGCGCGAGTGTACCAGCGGGGTGTCGGGATCACGAAGCGAGGCCGGGGTGTCAGGCGTTGGCGCGCAGAATGTGGTGGGCCGCGTTGTGACCGGGAGCGCCGGTGACCTCGCCGGCCGGGTGCGTGCCGCCGCCGCAGAGGTAGAAGTTGCGGATTTCGGTATCGTAGCTGAGCCGCCCGTTCAGGAACTGGCTCGGCACGACGTCGAGATGGCGGATGGCGCCGTCGGTGATCCCCGTTCGCTGCTCGATGTCCCAGGGGCTCATGAACATCCATTCCCGGATGGCGGAGCGGAAGTTGGGAACGAACTGCGTCACGTAGTCGATTACTCCTTCGCCCACCTCTTCGCGGCGCTCCTCCCAGGTGCCTGTGGCGAGACGGGGAGGCGCGTAGAGACCCCAGATCGAGCAGATGTGCCCGTCCCGATCGGTCAGGGTGTCGTCGTAGAGGGTCGGCACCTGAAGGTGGCAGATCGGCTCGCCGCAGGGCTCGCCTGCGCGCATTTCCGCACCCGCCAGGGCGTAGTGATCCAGGCTCGGCGCTATCAGGATGTAAGAGATCGGCGGGCCATCGTAGCCGTTGAGATAGCCTGAAACGTCCGGGGGCTCATCCATCACGCAATGAAACTTGAAGTAGCCGGTTTCGGTCTTGAGCCGTTCCACGCGGTCCAGGAGATCGCCCGGCAGGTCTTCTGGCGCGAAGAGAGTGCGGTAGGTGCGCTTGGGATCGGCATTCGAGAGCACGATCTGCGCGCGGATCTCTTCGCCCGAGCCGAGGCGCACGCCGGTGGCCGCGCCGTCCTCCACCAGCACCTGCGCGACCGGGGCGTCACAGCGGATCTCGCCGCCCTGCTCTTCGACCGCCTCGGCCATATAGCGGGTGATGGAGCCCATGCCGCCTTCCACGACGTAGAAGCCGTGTCCGCCGGCGGCGCCGAACTGGAAGAAAACCTCTGCCCAGGCGCTGCCATTGGCGTAGGGGTCGGCCATATCCTGCACGTAGAGCATCATCGCGCGCACGCGCTCGTCCTCGAAATAGTCAGCCGCGAGGTCGACGAGGGAGGTGGTCAGAAAGCGCTCCAGCACGGCCTCGTCGCCGTTTTCCCTGGCACGCTCCCAAACGTCGGAGAGCGTCGGCGGGTCGGTCAGCATGTAGGGCTGCACCAGCCCGGTCGCCCGGCTCCACAGGTCCACCCACTCGGGAAAGCGCTCGGCATCGCGCGCGTTCAGCCGCGCGATCGAATCGATCGTGCGCTCCATGTCGTAGTGAAGGAATGCGTGCGAGCCGTCTTCGTAAGGCAGGAACACGGGCGGGTCGATCAGGTGCATGGTCAACCCGCGCGCGTCGAGCCCCATGTCGTCGCGCACCTTCTGCTCCAGTTTCCACATGACGTAGGAGCAGGACGAGACGCGGTAGCCCTCGAAAAGCTCTTCGGTCGCGCACGCACCGCCGACGAACGGCCTTCGCTCGCAGAGCAGCACCTTGCGCCCGGCACGCGCCAGATAGAAGGCAGCGACCAGCCCGTTGTGGCCGGCGCCGACGATGATCGCGTCGTATTGTGAGTCCGCCATGGCGCCGTCCTCCTCCCTGCGGGCATTGGATACCCAGCTTGCAACCGGTGGCCCCGCTCGGGCAAGGGCGCCGCCTCGCTCCAAGACGCCCGATGACTCAGGCGATGGGTCGGGTAGACTGATGGAGGATGAGAGTCACCAGGGAGAGGAGGGAGAAGATGCTCGACTATGTGACGCTGAAGGACGAGGGCGGCCTGGAGCCGTGGCCGCCGCTGGAGGAGCTGCCGTTCGTGAACGTGCTCGACGGCAACCCGGTGCACGAGGGGCGTTTCGATCTGGGCGGCTTCGGCATGCGCACGATGGCAGGTGTCTGGCAGTGCACGCCGGGCAGTTTCGAATACACCTACCCCGGCGACGAGATCTGCACCCTGCTCCAGGGCAAGATCCACGTGACCGAGCAGGACGGCACCACCCACACCTATACTGCCGGCGACATCTTTTACACGAACAAGGGCGAGAAGGTGACCTGGGTCATCGAGGAGACCGTCCGCAAGGTCTTCTTCATTCACGATCCCGAGTCCGAGCAGCTCGCCGCCTAGGCGAGGGTCTCACATCCCGGCGGCGCCGCGCCGTGCGCTCATGCGCGTGGCGCGCCCGTCGCGACCACTTTGGGGTTCCAAATCAGCGTCGGCCGCTCCAGACAAGCGAGGCAACCATGAACGAAGTGCGTTCAATCGACCGGCATGCGTCGGCCGACGAGGCGATGGCGATCCTCGAAGAGGATGGTGCCGTCATCTACCGCCAGGTCGTCGATGACGAGGCGATCGACAGAGTCAATACCGAGCTCGAGCCCTTCCTGTCACGCGCCTACTACGGTGAGGGCGAGTTCTGGGGGAACAAGACGAAGCGGGTCAGCTCCCTGGTCGCGAAGTCCAAGAGCTACGGCGAAGAGCTTGCCACGTGCCCGCAGATCCTTGGCGTGATGGACCGCCTTCTGCTGCCGCGCTGCGAACGCTACCAGCTTCACGTCACCCAGGCGGTGCGGATCGGCCCCGGTCAGGGACTGCAGATCATCCACCGCGACGACGCACTGATGCCCTTCCGCCATCCTGGGCCGCAATGCCTGTGCAACACGATGTGGGCGCTCACCGACTTCACATACGAGAACGGCGCCACCAACGTGGTTCTGGGAAGCCATGTCTGGGACGATGACACTTACCCCGACGACGACACCCCGAGAGCCTATGCCGTCATGCCGCGCGGCTCGTGCCTGATCTATCTGGGCTCGGTCTATCACGGCGGCGGCCAGAACAATACCGAGGACGAGTGGCGCACTGGCGCGATCACCGGCTACAGCCTGGGATGGCTGCGTCAGGAGGAGAACCAGTACCTCGCGGTCCCTCCGGCCGTGGCAAAAGACCTGCGCGAGGACGTGCAGCACCTGATCGGCTACCACCTGCACGACTTCTTCCTGGGATGGGTCGAGGGGCACGATCCTCACATCGTGTTGGAGGATCGCTACAGTGATGTCATGCCGGCGGCCTCGGAGGGCGGCGAGTATGTCGACGATACCTTCGTCTTCAAGGCTGCGACGCTTGGCGAGCCGAGCAGGCACTGACGCGGACTTTTCCTCACGGTCGCGGCCCGCGCGCGCAACCGCCGGAAAAGGCGGGCAGTCTTGCCGGTTCGTTCCGGGCTGGCGTAAGCTGAACTCGGCAATCAACGAGGCACTCGGCTGTCGTAGCCGGGCCGATTTCGGGAAGGCGAGCCAATGTCGAGCACCCTCGAATCACAACGGCGCATGGTCAACCTCGATACGGCGGAGTTCGTGCCGTACGGGCTGCAGGGATCGGAGCAGTCCGACCTTACCTGGTGCAACGTCAGCTACAACGAGGCAGAGGGCGGCGGCTGTTTCCTGATTCGATTCAAGCCCGGTGGAACCTCGATCCCGCACGAACACGTGGGCTACGAGGAGTTCCTGATCCTCGACGGCGAGATCGAGGACTGCGATGGCGCCATCTACAAGAAGAACGACCTCGTGTCTCTCAAGCCCGGCTCCAAGCACTTCTCGGTGTCGCACACCGGTTGCACTGTCGCAGTCTTCATTCGCGGCGGCTTCCGCACGCTGGAGAAAGACGAGCCGGTCGACGCCTGAGCGCCAACCGTGCAAGCGAGGGCCCGGATGAGCACGTCCCTCGCATCCTTTCGCACGGTCGTGAACGTCGAGACCGCGACCTTTGGCACGGAACCGCCCCACCGCATGATGCGCGCAGTCTGTGCCGATCGTCCGGCGCGTGGCAGCGTCACCTACTGCAACATCAGCTATGACGCGGACGCGGGCGAAGGCTGCTACCTGATACGCTTTGCGCCGGGGACGTCATCGACGCCCCACGAGCACATCGGCTACGAGGAGTTCCTGGTGCTCGACGGGACGCTGACCGATTGCGACGGCTCGGTCTACCGCCGCAACGACTTCGTCTCACTGAAGCCGGGCTCTAAACACGTCTCGGTCTCGGAGGACGGCGCCACGCTCGCGGTGTTTATCCGCGGCGGTTTTCGCGCGCTCGACGAGAACGAGGACGTTCACCGCTAACGGTGTGTAGGTCGCTGCGCTCCGCTACTCGGCTGCTTCGGCTTCGGCGAGCTCGGCGCTGAGCCTCGCGATCAGGGCGCGTTTAGCGTCGTCGTCGAGCTTCTTCAGCTCGTTGTTCATGGCGCGCTCGTTGACCGACTGGTTCCAGTAGTCGAGGGCCTCGAACCCGAGCAGTGCCCACTTGCCGACAAACTGGCGCAGCACCTCGTTGGTCGGCCCCATGATCCAGCCGGCCTTCGCGTCCCTGACCACGCGCTCGATGACGAGGCTCTTCTTGTAGCCGGTGCCGCCGCAGGCGTTCAGCATGCGGTCGGCGACCGTGTAGACGCTCTTGCTCGCGATGTATTTCGCCTTCCAGCTCCAGGTCAGGAACTCCGACCGGGGCAGCAGGTCGAGATCGTCCTCGTGGATCGTCCAGTCGCAGTTGTTGGTGACGGCATCGAGTTGCTGGGCGACGGCGAAGGTGTAAACGCGCGAGGCTTGGGTATCCATGATTGCATCGCCGAAATAGTCCTGGATGGACGGATAGTCGCAGACGCGCATGCCCACGTCCGCATGGGTCGTGCGCGTCACCTGCCGCTTGGCGAGGTCAATCGCGCCCATGCCGAGGCCGTTGTATGACGCGGCGAGCATCAAGAGGCCGATCGGGTCCAGTCCCTCGTCGTTCGAGCGGGCGCCGTCGCCGGGCGGTCCCACCATGCGATCGGCCGGCACCTCCACGTCCGTGATCTCGATCGGCCCCGACTGATTGCCGCGCATACCCATCGCGTCCCAGCTCGCGGGGTGCGCGACGACCTCGTCGGCGTAGATCAGGAACACGGAGAGATCGGAGAAGTCGCCGTCAAAGTCCGGGCTGGTGGTCTGCGCCACGTAGAAGTCCGCGAACCCGCCTGACGTGGTCCATGAGGACTTCTTGTTGACCCGCCAGCCACCGTCGATCTTCTCGGCCTTCGACGCCATCGGATACCAGAAGTGCGAGCCGGTCTCGGGGTCGGAGTAGGACGCGGTGCCGATGAACACGTCGCGGTTCATCCTCCGCAGCGTCCTCTGGATCTCGGGATTGCCGCCTGCGCGGAGCAGCAGCGCGCTGACCGCGAGCAGATGCATGGTGTAGACCAGCGCCGTGCTGGCACAACCGTAGCGGGCGATCGTCTCCAGCACCATCGCCACGCAGACGTGGTTCTGCCCCATGCCGCCGTACTTCTTCGGCACGTGAAGGGCGAGCAGGTCCTGGGAGGCGAGCGCTTCCATGCTCTTGCGCGGAAAGATGCTGTCGCGGTCGCATTCGATGGCATGTGGCGCGATGGTCGAGTGGCAGAGTTCGATCAGCCGGGCCTGAATCTCCCTCTGCTCATCGGTCAGATACCATTGTGGATCGAAGTCATAGGACAATCCGAAATAGGGCTCACCGCCCCACATCTTCGTCACGGCAGACTCTCCCTTCGTGGTGAAGCGCGATGCGACAACAGCGCTGCATTCTAGTGCTCTGATCGAGAAGTTCGAGTGGGTTGACGGGGTGCCCGCTGCCACGTCATGGCCGGACTCGTGTTCGTCGGTGGGGTCCGAGACTCGTCGGTGCCCTGCGTTTAGCGGAGGTAGTATGCTGCGCTGCGGATCGAGCATTTCCGGAGACGAGCGTGCCGCGCCGGTTGGACATTGCCCAAGTCAACATCAGCGGCATTGCGGTGCTTACGTTGTTGGCCGGGCTGGTTGCCGCCGCCACGATCGACCCTCCCTCCGAGAACCGCGTCCCGAAAATCAGCGATGAAGACCGGCGGTTGACCGCCTATCACGAGGCCGGTCATGCCCTGATCGCCGCCACTCTCCCGGCGGGCGGGGAGATCCTGCAAGTGACCATCGTCTCGCGCTGGGGCGTGCTTGGCAGCGTGACCCGCGTTCCAGCGGATGGCGATCTGGACGACGAAGCACGGCGAGCACGCAAGGAGGCGGAGCTCGCCATTGCTCTGGGCGGTCTGATCGCCGAGGAGATCGCAAGCGGCGATGACGCGATGACTGAGGCCATGACGTCCGATATCAAAGCGGCGGAAAGGATCGCATACGACTTGCTTGGCGGTCCCGAGGCCGGCCTTACGGTCGCGGAGGCCGAGGCAGGCGTGCGCCTCTTGATGAGTGATGCGGAACGCCGTGCACGCGACATTCTAATCAGTCGCGAGGGGCAGCTTCACAGTCTCGCCACCGCTCTTCTGGAACACGGCACGTTGGAGGCGGTGGACATTGCGGACGTTCTCAAGGGCCGCACCGTGACCAGGATCGTCAGCAATTGATGGCGTGCCCCGCGGCGCGCGAAGCTGTTTTTCCTTGCATCGCGTTGCGCAACTTTCCCGCCCTGTCGACCGGAACGTGCCGCGCCTGCCGTCTCAACGGTGAAGAGTTTTACTACCGCACCATGTAGACCTTGCGCACGGTCTCGACGACCTCACACGCGCCCTTCCAGCCGGTGGGGAAGGCGCAGGTCATACCGGCGGCAATTTCGATCACCGCGCCGTCGTCCTCCGTATAGACCGCACGGCCGGCGAGCACATAGAAAAACTCGTCGTTCTCGACCTCGCAGCGCCAACGCCCCGGCGTGCATTCCCAGAGCCCCATCTCCGACGAACGGTTCTCGTTCCGAAACAGGATCAGGCCGCTCGTGCGAGAGACCGGCTCGCCGATCGGCTTGGCGATCTCCCCCCAGTCGGTGAAGGATGCCGGATCGAGCGCGGCGGCATTCGCCAACACGTGCGCAGGCATTTCTAAAGGCGCTCCAGCAGGTCGTTGATGGCGTTGGCGGCACGCATACGGCCATTCTGTGCCTGCATGTACTCGCTGGTCGCCGCGACGTTGGCGCGCATTTCCTGGTCGGTCAGCGTCTTCTCGATGTTCGACAACAGCTCTGCGTCGGTCCAGTCGTAGCGGTGCATCCCGATGCCGTGCTTTGTGTCGTTGACGCGCTGGGCATTGTCGTGGCCGTCCCAGACGAAAGGCATCACGATGGGCGGGATGCCGAAATAGAGGCTCTCGTTGAAGCTGTTGTTGCCGCCATGCTGGATGAAGGCGTCGACATGGGGCAGCACCGCGGTTTGACGATACCACGACGCGATCTGCACGTTGTCCGGCGGTGTGTCGTACTGCTCGACGTAGTCTCCCACGTTGACCAGCACGCGGTAGGGCGCGTTGGCGAGCACGCCGATGATGCGCTTGATGAGATCGACGTCGGCGACGCCAAGGCTGCCATAGCTGAAATAGATTAGCGGCTTGTCGTTGTTCGCTTTGAAGGTTGGCACTTCATAGGGCTCGCTTTCCTCCCGCACGCAGCCGTCGAGATAGACGAACTTCTCGGGATCGAGAGGGTTCCGCCGCGTGAAGCGCAACGGCTTGGGATAAAGCAGCAGATTGAGATATGGCGACGGCAGCACGAACTCCGGGAACGGCAGCCGTTCGCACCCTTGGGCTTCAAGAAAGTCGTTGAAGCCATCGTGGACCGGCTTGAGCTCTTTCTCGAACTCCGCCCGATAGGCTGCGAAGCATTCCTTGTCGTTCTCGCCGCAACCGGACAGATGAGGCGGAATGTCTGGGTCGATAATCTCGTTCTCCGAGCACGAAATCATGCGCGCCCAAGGGCAGCCTGCCTGCTGCGTGGCGGGGTAGAGCGCGACATTGTCGTTGATGATCAGATCGGGAGCGATCTCGGCAAAGACCTTGTCGAGCCCGTTCTTCACCGACCATTCGGAGGTGTAGATGATCGCCTCCCAACAGCCTTTCACGTAGGTGGCGATCTGATCGTAGGCCGAAGTCTTGAAGGTCGGCATGTATCGGATCATGAAATCGTCCCAGTAGGCCGCTTGCGCCTCCGGGCTCATCGGCTCCATGCAGGAGACGTAGCGCTCGTCGAAGCCATAGCTTTCGACAGAACCCTTGAGACCGGGCTCGAGCACGAAGACAGGTTCGTGGCCCATATCCCGCAGGCCCTGGCAAATGCCCACTAGGTTCATTACGGGACCGATAGCACCGGGTTCGGGGAACACCGCGATCTTCTTTCCCATCCCATTCTCTCTCTCTTGCCAGTGGTTGTGCCGGGCCTGTCCACCCGGAGTGCGCTTCTTCTCCTGTGCGAGCGCGGCCGGCGACGAAACCGGTTGTCGGGTATTTGTGTCCGAGGCCGTAGATTACTATACAGAGTGAGCGTCGCCGAATGCCTCGCGGACCAGCGCAAGGACCCGACATCATTACCTATAGGGGCGCCTCGGTGAGCGACGCGCACATCACCTCGGGCCGGTCGAGATGAGCGAGCAGGCGTTTTTCAGAGTCGAGAAGCTGCAAAAGAGGTTCGGTGGCTTGGCCGCCATCGACGGGTTGAGTTTCGAACTGAAAGAGGGTGCCATTCACGGGCTCATCGGCCCGAATGGAGCGGGAAAGACCACCGTCTTCAACGTGATCACCGGCTATTACAGGCCGACCGCAGGCAAGATCTTCTACCAGGGCGAGTCCATCGGTGGCCTGCAGCCGCATCAGGTGGCCGCCAAGGGGTTGGTCCGCACATTCCAGGAAACGACGCTCTTCCGGGAGTTCACCACCTTCGAGAATGCTCTGATGGGGTGCTATCTCCACACCAAGAGCAACATGATCTCGGCTTTGTTCAACACCCAGCGAGCGAGCGAGCGGGCGAGCGACGCGAAGACCCTCGAGGTGCTGGAATTCCTCGGCCTCGCCGATCGCAAGGACGAGCTTGCTTCCAATTTGCCGCATGGCCTGCAGCGCGCCCTCGGTATCGCCGTCGCTCTCACGACGGAGCCCAAACTACTGCTGCTGGACGAGCCCTTCGCCGGGATGAACCCGGAAGAGACACGCAACATGATGGAGTTGATCCAGAAGGTGCGCGAAAGCGGCATCACTATCTTGCTGGTCGAGCACGACATGCAGGCGGTGATGGGCCTCTGCGAACGAATTACCGTGGTGAATTTCGGTCAGCTGTTAATGGAAGGCGCGCCGGACGAAATCAAGGCCAACAAGGACGTCATCGAAGCCTATTTGGGAACCGGCCTCAATGCTGCTCGAAGTTAAGGACATCACCGTCCACTACGGGAGCGTTCAGGCGGTCTCGGATATCTCGATCTCGATCGACGAAGGTCAGATCATCACGTTGATCGGCGCCAACGGCGCCGGCAAGAGCACCACGCTTCGCACGATATCTGGGCTGAAACGCGCGACGAAGGGCAGCGTCTGGTTCGACGGTCAGCGCATCGATCGCTTGGCGCCGGAAAAGATCGTGCGCATGGGCATCGCCCATGTGCCGGAGGGGCGGCAGGTATTTCCCGATCTCAGCGTCAATCAGAACCTTCATACCGGTGCCTACCTGCGGAAGGACAGACAGGGTATTGCGCGTGACCTCGAAGACGTTCACGAGCGCTTTCCGGTGCTCAGGGAGCGGCGCAATCAGCGAGCCAAGACGCTCAGTGGTGGCGAACAACAGATGGTCGCGATCGGCCGCGCCCTCATGTCCAATCCGCGGTTGATCCTGATGGACGAGCCGTCGCTGGGCCTGTCGCCGGTGATGGTGCAGGAGGTGGCGAGAATCATCCACGATATCAACAGTCGGGGTGTTCCGGTGATCCTGGTCGAGCAGAATGCCGAGCTGGCCCTCATGCTGGCGAGCTATGGCTACGTGCTGGAAACCGGCCGCATCGCGCTCGAAGGCAAGGCGAACGATCTGCACGAGAACGATCACGTTCGCCACGCCTATCTCGGGGCCTGAGCGTCCGCGCCGACACCAGACAAGTCTCAACCCATGCGGCCCTGCTTGCTCGTCGATTTCCTGTGGGAGCAGTTCGCCGAGGAGGCCGCCGATTCCTCCAAGGCAGGCGTCGAGATCGAGCCGTTGTGGCGAACCGGCGCCACGCTGAGTCAGGCTTTCGACGAAGCGGATCCGCGGCGCGCGGCGAGTCTCCATTGCCTCGCCGCGATCGCACGAGAGGCGGGTGATTTGGAGGGAGCCGAGACCGGATATCGCGATGCCATCGCTGCCTGGGAGCGGGTGCCCGAATGGGTCTCGCAGATGGCTGTCGAGTTCACCGGGCGAAGCGCCTCGATGCACATCCGCCTCGAGATGAAACGGACGGAAGAACTGCGCGCCCTCAAGCGCAGCATCAACGCCAAGCTCGCCGAGGGCGGCCTCGCGGCGACGCTGAACAACCTCGCGGAACTCCTGCACACGATGGGGCGAACCGACGAAGCGGAGCCGTTCTACCGTCAAGCGCGCGAAATGCGGGCGAAGTCCCTCAGCCACCGTGAAGCCGGGGTGGCGATCATTTGCGACAATCTGGCGGACCTTCTGGAAGAAGCCGGGCGGCACAACGAAGCGGAAGAGCCTCGGGCCCGGGCGCGCGAGATCGATGCCGAGCCGTTCCATGCCGGGATCGAAGACTTTCGCAGGAAGCGTTGGCGGAAAATGACCGACACCCGAAAGTTAACGGCGGCGGTTTACCTCACGCCACCGTGCCGTCGTGCCGGTACACCCCCTACTCCCGCTTGACGAGAGTCCCCCCTCCACGGTTCCACAGCCAGGTCGACCACTGCAGAACTTTTCTGGGCAGACTGACCAGGCCTTCGGGCAGGAACAGCACGGTCGCGATCAGCACCAGGCCGTAGAAGCCGGGCCGCAGCTCATCCAGGCCGCGTAGGGATTCGTCGATGATCGACAGCACCGTGACGCCGATGATTGGACCCGCGAAGTGGCCCATACCGCCCACCAGCACCCAGACCAGGACGAAGAGCATCTGCTTCAGGCCGAACAGACCCGGATTAATCGCGGTGACGTAGTGCGCCACCATGGCGCCCGCGATGCCCGCGAAAAATCCGCCGGTGACGAATGCGATGGTGCGGAACTGGCGCACGTCCACTCCGACCGATTGCGCCAGCGTGTCCTTGTGATGCACCGCGTGAAAGACGAAGCCGTAGCGGGAATGCTCGATACGGTACATGACGAACAGGCAAATCAGCCCCACGATCAGCGCGAAGAAGTAGTAGGGCACCGGGGCACCCAGATCGATGTACAGCAGCTCGCCCAGATCGATTTCCAGAACCGGGATGCGCCGCAGGCCGCGAAAACCGCCGAACGGATCATTGAATTGGACCCAGCAGAGCCGGATTGCCTCGGCGGCGGCGAAGGAGCCGATGAGGAAGTAGAACCCCTTCATGCGGAAGAGCGGGAAACTCAGAACGTAGGCGATGGCGGCAGCGGCCACGCCGCCAAGCGGCATGGATATCCACGGTGAGATAGGAAGCGCCGCGAGAAGCGCGCTAGCATAGGCGCCCACGCCCATGATCACGGCATGGGCCAGCGAAAACTCGCCGGTGATGGCGATGAAACGGTAGCTCACCACCAGAATGATGTTGATGAACATGAAAATCAGGAAATCGAGCTGATACGGCCGCAGGACGAACGGCAGGACGCAGACGACCGCCAGGACGACGGCAATTCCGGCGAGATTGCGGTGCGTCCGGCTAAACACTCTCGCGCGCTCCCATGATCCCGGTCGGCTTGACGATCAGCACCAGAAGCATCAACGCCAGACCCAGGATCGTCGCGATCTCGCCGCCAATGTAGGTGGTGACGAACGTATGGAAGAAGCTGTACACGACGGCCGCAATCAGAGCGCCTTCGATGCTGCCCATGCCGCCCACGATCATGACGATGAAGGCGGTGACCAGAACCGGATGGCCCATCTGCGGCGTGATGCGCACGAGCGGCGACATGACCGCGCCACCCATGCCCGCCATTGCCGCGCTGATCACCATCGCCAGCATGGAAATCTTGCCGATGCCGATGCCCTGCAGCGCCGCCGCTTCGGGATTTTGGGCGCAGGCGCGCATGGCCCAGCCGATCCTGGTGCGGCTCATGAAGAGCCAGAAGGCAACGAGGATGAATGCCGCGATCGCGAAGACGAACAGCCGCGAGTGGGAGATCGTGACGCTCTCGATCCCGAAGGCATGCCACGATTCCTTGAAATAGGGCGTCATGTTCTTCATGAGCCCTTGGCCGAACAAATAAACAACGAGAACCTCGAGGACGAACATCATGCCGACGGAAACGATGAGGCCGCCGAACAAGTTGCCGCGCATCGGGCGAAACAGCGCGCGTTCCATCAGGAGGCCGATGGCCACCGTCAGGAGTGTCGCAATAACGATCGAGGCGAAGAACGGGATACCGACTTCCGCGTAGAGATACCAAGTTGCATAGGCGCCCACCATGTAGAGAGCACCGTGGGCGAAATTGACGATCTGCATGATGCCAAAGATCAGCACCAGGCCGACCGCAAAAATTGCGGTGAAACTGCTCGCAATCAGCGAGTTCATGATGGTCTGAAGAATGAGTTCCAGATCCGTCATGTCTCGCTAAGGCCCGTTGCGGCCGATCGTCAGTGTACGTGAAAGGAAAGGGTGTGCCCCGCCGGAGCGGGGCACAGCATTCTAGGTCTGTTTAACCGGCGAGCGGAACGCCGAGCTCTATGAAGTGCTTTTTCAGTACGTCCAGATGCTGGTCGCACCAGGCTCTGACGTCTCCCATCTCGACGATGACGGCCTTGCCGTTCTGCATCTGAACGACAGGCCACTTGCCCAGCGCCGCGCTGTTCACGCCGAAAAAATCCTCGCCCCACCATTCGGCGTCGCCGAACGCGTGCGGCACCGGGCTCAGCGCCCGGAGCGCGTCGGCCACCGCCGGCGGATCGAAGGTGCCGGCCTGGCTCACGGCGGAGCGCCACATCTCGAGTGCTGCGGCATATTCCCACGAGACCGCTGTCCAGGCCCCCGGATAGCGCTCGTTGTAGGTTTGATAGAAGGCGGCCGCGTTATCGAAATGGGTGCCGCCGCCCTGCATGATCGGGTCGTCGAGATCCGGGAACTGCCAGAGGAATCCTTCAAGGAACTCCTTGCTGGTCTTGCTCATGATGTGCTCGTACTGGTCGAGCGTGCAGTTCACGAACTGACCCTTGTAACCTTGCAGGTAGGCTTGCTCGGTCAGGAGATTGACGTAATCGGGATAGGCGGTGTCCCAGGTGATCACGTCGGGATTCGCGGCGATCAGCTTCGACACCACCGGCGCGAAGTCGGTCACCTCGAAGCCGAACAGGTTCTCTTCGACGATCTCGATACCGGCGACCTCGAACGCGGCCCTGTAGGTCGCGAGCGAGCTCAGGCCCAGCTCGTCGTTCTGTGTCGCGATGGCCGCGGTCTTGATGTGCGGCATGTTGCGCGCGATGTAGTCGACGGCGGTCACATTGTAGAAAGGATGGACCTCGACCGGCGCGAACAGGTAGGGCGCGTCTTCGCTGATGTCGGTCGGAACCAGCGTCGTCGTCAGCATCTTGTTTCGGGTCATGAAGTCCTTGACCGCCTGCACCGGCGTGATGCCGAGCATAAGGACGATCGAGACCTCATCCTCGAAGAGCAGCTTCTTGGCGCCGACCGTCGCCTTGACGGCGTCGAACTCATCGTCATAGGAGATGATCTCGACCTTGTACTTCTCGCCGCCCATGTCGAGGCCACCGGCAGCGTTTATCTGTTCCGCCCAGATCTCGACCCCGTAGAGTCCGGGAAGACCCCAGCCCGCGGCATCGCCGGTGAGCGCCGCGAGAAATCCGATCTTGACCGTCTTCTCGTCAGCGAAAAGCTTGGACGGCGTCGCGCCGAAGGCAGTCAAGCCCGCGGCAACGCCACCCGTTGCTGCCATAAACTTGCGTCGTGTGATGTTCGCTTTCATCGATCAAGACCTCCTGTGTTTACCGACATTTGTGAAGATATGCGCCGTTGCGGATCGCTCGTCCAACAACGGAAGTTCCCGACGTCATTCGCGCGCGCCAACTCTTTTCGGAACGTCGATCACGATCAGTTCACCGTCACCGACGGATCGTCTCGTCCCCAGATCATGCGCTCGCGGAGGAAGGGCTGCGGCCGCCGCGGATTTTCCGATTCGAACTCTCGGGCGAGGCGGTGTGCGTCGAAGATCGCATCGCCGGTAAGCCGGGGTGCATAGCAATCGCCGGCTTGGTAGATACCCGCGATTCCTTCTTCTTCCCACTTTTCGCGACGCTCCCATAGCGACTTGTAGAGTTCGCTGTTCGCGAGCCGCGCCGTGACCAGAATCACGGTATCTGCGTCGATGGTCTGGGTCTCCTCGCCCATCCTGCGTACATGCTCGCCGGGTCTCGGCTCGATGGTGCGCTTGTAGCCGTCCCGAGAGAGGCTGAAGAGCTTCACCTTCACCACGTTGCCTGGATCGCACTCCTCGACCCACGTGCCGCCATATTGGGTGATGCCTTTTTCGTGCAGCACGCGATGCAGGTTGGGGGCCTCCAAGGTGTACTCCATCAACGGTGCGGCCTCGGAGAACTGCGTGACGATCGAGACCTGCTTGCCCCGGTCGGCCAGCATCTCGGCCATGCTGACGCCAGTGAAGTACCCGTCGGCATCGAGAATGACGACACGCTCGCCGACATCCTTGCCCGCCATGATCTGCTCGGGCGTTGCGAAGTGGGGCGCCGCTGCATCGATGCCCGGAACCGGCGCCATCGTGATGTGACTGAAGCCGTCCGTCGCCCACCGGGAGCCGGTGCAAAGTACCACCTTATCGGCGCCGTACGTCAGCACGTCGTCCGATTCGAGGCGGGCGTTCGTGTGCACCTCGACGTTCTTGAGCTTGTCGAGCTGAGCCTGCCGGTAGCTAGTGATGCGGCCCCATTCCGCCATGCCCGGATAGCGCATGACGTCTCGGATATGCCCGCCGATTTCGGATTCCGCCTCGCAGACGTGCACATCGTAGCCCCGCTGGCCCAGAACGCGAGCGGCCTCGGTCCCGGCGGGCCCTGCGCCGACCACGAGAACCGATCCGGCGTCCTCTACGTGATCGAATTTTTCCGGGTGCCAGCCGCGGCGATATTCCTCGTTGGCGACGGGGTTCTGCGTGCAAACGAGCGCAGTGCCCCGCTCCCATCGTGAGATGCAGATATTGCAGCCGATGCACTCGCGGATGTCTTCGAGCCGTCCTTCCTCGATCTTCTGGGGCAGGAAGGGATCGGCGATCGAGGGGCGCGCGCCGCCGATGATGTCCGCCTGTCCGGAACTGATCACGTGGACCATGTCGTCCGGACTGGTGAAGCGCCCCACGTTGATCACCGGTACCTTGGCGACGCTCTTGACGTGCTTCGTGAACGGCGCCTGGTGGTTCGCCTTGTAGAAGCGGGACGGGCCGGCATCTTCGCCCCACTCGCTGAACGTGGAAACGTTCACGTCCCACAGATCCACCAGGCCGCGCTGGGTGGCGAGCTCGATAAACCCGATGCCGTCATCCTCCGCCTGCACGCCGTCTGGCCCCATGATCTGATCGATCGAAATTCGCACGGCGATCGCGCATTCATGGCCGACGGCCTCTTTCACCTTTTCGATGGTCTCCAGCCAGAAGCGCGCGCGATTCTCGAAGGAACCGCCGTACTTGTCGGTCCGCTTGTTGTAGAAGCGAGATAAAAACTGCACTGGCAAGACGCCGTGCGAGCCGTAGACGTACACGATGTCGAAGCCGGCCTGCACGGCCCGTTTCGCGGACTCAACGTACATGTCCTGGAGCTCGATGATCTCGTCTTCGTCGGGCTCGTGCGAGTAAGTGCCGATCGACCAATCCGAGGTCGATTGCGTGGGAGACGACGGAGCGGCTCGCGTCTCCAGGTTCGCCGACGCCGAGCCCATATGCCAAAGCTCGACACCGGCGAGCGCATCCCACTTGTGCAGGCTGTCGCACATATGCCGAAGATTGATGATGTCGCCGTCGTCCCAGAGGCAGGCCAGCACGCCCGGCGAGGTGTCGGCCTCGTGGTCGATCGAGCAAGCCTCGGTACAGACGCCGCCCCATCCGCCTTCGGCCTTCATGCCCCGAAATGCGGCCTGTGTGCCTGGCCGCTCCGAACCCGCGCCGTTGCAGTGCGGAACCTGGTAGAAGCGGTTCTTCATCGTCTTCGGGCCGAACTGGATGGGCTCGAAGAGGACGTCGTACTTGGGGTCTCGCGCCATGATTACACTCCCTACAGACCGGCAGACCGGCAGACCGGCGCACGGCATAACTTCTGTTCGGCAGCTTAAGTGGCTTCGAATTGGCAGGCAAGCACGTGCCAACTCAGCGCCGCGCAACGTCTGGTTTTCGATCCGGTGCCGATCGCGCGGCGTGGCGCCGTTACACGTCAGAAATAGAACAGCTGCTCCTGCGTGACGCCCTCATCTCCAAAGCTGATCATGCCGGCCCCGACAATGTCGCCGACCTGCCACTTGCACCATGCGGTGCCGCCCTCGACCACGACATCGGTGATGTCCATCCTGTCGCCGATCTTTCTCAGCTCGGCGATGTAGCCCTGATCCTCCCCCATCGAGTTGGTCCACCCTTAGGTTATGGAAAGAGGAGGACCGACGATGGCAAGGAAGCGTTACAAGCCCGAGGAGATCGTGAGCCTGCTGCGGCGGGCTGAGGTTCTGAACGGCCAGGGCATGTCGATGGCGGACGCGATCCGCGAGCTTGGGATCAGCGAGGTTACCTTCTACCGCTGGCGCAAGGAGTATGCCGGGATGAGCGGCGATCAGCTCCGCCGTTTGAAGGAGCTCGAGAAGGAGAACGAGCGGCTGCGCCGTGCGGTCTCCGATCTGACGCTGGACAAGCAGATTCTCAAAGAGGCCGCAGGGGGAAACTTCTAAGCCCCTCGCGCCGGCGCCAGTGCATCGATCATGTCTGTGACCGGCTCGGGGTCTCGGAACGCCGCGCTTGCCGGGTGCTGGGGCAGCACCGCTCGACCCAGCGCCGCATCCCGCGCGGCCGCGACGACGAGGACCGCCTGGTCGCGTACATGATCGAGCTGGCCCGCCAGTACGGCCGTTACGGCTATCGCCGCATCGCGGCCCTGCTTCGCGATGCCGGCTGGCAGGTCAACGACAAGCGGATCGAGCGCTTGTGGCGGCGCGAGGGGCTGAAGGTGCCCGGCAAGCAACCGAAGCGGGGCCGGCTTTGGCTCAATGACGGCTCCTGCATCCGGCTGCGCGCCGAGAGGGCGGATCACGTCTGGTCCTACGACTTCGTCCATCACCGGACGTATGACGGCAGGGCCTTCCGCATGCTCAACGTCCTGGACGAGTTCACCCGCGAGAGCCTGGTCATCCGGGTGCGCAGGAGGCTTTCCTCGATCGACGTCATCGATGTGCTGACCGACCTGTTCATCCTGCGCGGCATTCCGACCTGGATCCGTTCCGACAACGGTCCGGAGTTCGTCGCCGAGGCCGTCAGGCGGTGGATCGCTGCGGTCAGCGCCCGCACCGCCTTCATCGAGCCGGGCTCACCCTGGGAGAACGGCTACATCGAGAGCTTCAATGCGCGGCTGCGCGACGAGCTCCTGAACGGGGAGATCTTCTACACCCTGAAGGAAGCCCAGGTTCTCATCGAATCGTGGCGGTGCCATTACAACGCGATCCGCCCACACGGCAGCCTGGGATACCGGCCGCCCGCCCCGGAGACGATCATCATGCCAAGCTGGCCGCCCGGCTCCGCTACGCTCCGCCGGCCACCCAGCTTGGCCGAGGAACCCGCGATGCACTAACATTCGACCTGGACCAGTCGACGGGGGCAGGTCAGCCCGACAGGTCGCTCTTTCTGTAGACAGCTCCGTCCTTGTCCAAAAGCTTGTAGTCGTCCGTCACGTTTGCGGCGATTTCTTCAGCGTTCAAACCACTGAAACCGCCGGCATACCCACCCAACTTGTCCGCTGCTGACATGTCTCTCTTCTCCAGCCCGTGTTGAGGTCATTCAAGATAGCCGGGTCGGACGGTTGTCGCGCATCAACCGTCGCCACACAAGCCAAGACGCTCCGGGCCCTTGGCCGGTGCAGGATCAGGTGCCCGCGCCATTCAGGAACGTGTCGATATCGGGGGTTCGATAGCCGTCGCAGGTCCACAGAACCGGAAAGTAGTTCTCGTCGATGGTGTTGTCGCCGAGCCGCTTGTAGCGGCTGTAGATGGAGCCGACACCTTGGCCCAAGCACTCAGGGACGTAGCGCGTGTCGCTTCGCATAGCGTGCAGCACGAGAGAGCGGCGGGGGACCGTCGCGGCGTTGTCGCCGGAGCCGTGCCAGGTCCAGCCGTGATGGAAGGAGCCGCCGCCCTTGGGCACCTCCACGTGGACGATTTCCGGCTCGACATCCTCCTTGGCAGCCGCCTTCTCCATGTACTTGCGGTAGTCCTTGGGGCCGTGGAACTCGCCTTCGGGGAGTGAGTGGTGCCACCGGTGCGATCCGCGCACGAACTCGAGCGTCCCTGCATCGGCCCTGGTGTCGTCGAGCGCCATCCAGCAGCTCAGCAACTCCGTCGGCTGAAACCAATGCAGATAGGCGTTGTCCTGGTGAAGAGCCAGCGGCCGTGTGCCGGGCGGCTTCCACAGCACGTTATCGACCATCAAGCGCGCGCCCGGCCAGCCGCCGAGTGTGGCGATCGCCTTGCCCAGGTCGGCCCTCATGACCACCGACGCGATCGTCCGATCCGCCTTCCATGCGTTGCAGATTTGCCGGGTCAGGGAAGGATCGCTCTCACCCTCCTGCCAGTTGACTTCGTCCGGCAGGACTCCGGTTTCGAATTCGCCGCGAAAGAGCTTTTCGTAGCGCTCGCTCACCGCCTCGACCGTCTCGTCATCGATCAGCCTGTCGACGACCAGAAAGCCGTCTTTGTTGAACTGGTCTATCTGTGCCGGCGTGAGCTCGAATGCCATTCGCGCTTTTCCTGCACCCCGCTAGGGCAAGCAGTCCAGATACATGTTCACATCCCAGTCGGAGACTTGCCAGATGAACTTGTTCCATTCGTCGCGCTTGTACCAATCGTAGACCCGGTAAAGGTCCCCAGGGAGGGCGGCCTTGACCACGCCGTCATCCGCCAGCGCGTCGAGCGCGTCGCGCAGCGTGGTGGGAATACGTTCGATCGCCTCGCCCGCGTTCAACAGATCCACGAAGTTCCGGTCTTCGGGCTCCCCAGGATCGATCCGGTTCCTGATGCCGTCGTCGATGGCCTTCAGCAGCGCCGCCTGCATCAGGTAGGGATTGACCATGCTGTCCACACAACGGAACTCGAGCCGGTCCGGGCTCGAAACGCGAATGGCGCAGGACCTGTTTTGCAGGCCCCACCCCGCGCCAACCGGTGCCCACAGGCCCGTGTCGTTCAGCCGCCGATAGGAGTTCACCGTAGACGAGCCGATGGCGACCAAAGCGTTGAGGTGCACGAGCATGCCGCCCAGCGCGTGACGCCCGAGCTCCGAGGGCATCCAGGCGTGGTTCGAATTCTCGATCTCGTTGGTGCCGCCCCTGCGGTAGGTGAAGACGTCGTCCATCGCCGGCTGACCCTGGCGGCCGATCGATTGCACCGTGTCCTCGCCACCCCGCCAGAGCGAGAGGTTGTGGTGGCAGCCGTTGCCCGACAGGCTCATGTAGGGCTTGGACATGAACACCGCGATGAGCCCGCACTCGCGCGCCACCTGCGCGCATAGCTGGCGGTAGGTGGTCAGGCGGTCGCTGGTGCGCAACGCGTCGTCATACTGAAAGTTCATCTCGATCATGCCGGGCGCGTCCTCGTGATCCGCCTGGATCATGTCGAGGCCCATCGCCGTCCCGTACTCGTAGAGCTTCAGCCAGACCTCCTGGAGCTGCTCGAACTGATCGATGTGGTAGGCGTAGGGCTTGGTCGTCTCGTAATAGGGCTTCTCCCCGTCGCCCGGCTTCAGCCAAAGCATTTCGGGCTCGCAGCCCACACGCATATGCAAGCCGTCGTGATCCTGACGGAATGCGTCGTGGACGCGCCGCAGATTCCCGCGTGAATCCGAGTCAAGAAATTCCTCGGGACGGTCCGGATCCTCCCGGCTGAAAAACACGGTGCAGAAGACCCTGGCGACACGTTTGTTCCAGGGAAGCTGGCAGAATGTTTCGGGGTCGGGGATGGCCAGAAGCTCGGAGGCATTCGGGGGAAACCCGATCAGGTTTCCGTCCCTGTCAGCGAAGACGTTGGTGATGCCGCCGATCCAGGTCTGCATCCCCTCTTGGGCCGCGCGCTCCCAGTGCTTGGCTGGGATCATCTTGCCCATGATGCGACCGGTGATCGAAATGTACTGGTAGTAAATCGCGTCGATTTCGAGCGCGTCGATCTTCTTGCGAACCTCGACGACCAACCCGTCGCGGGCGGGATCGTTTAAGTAGTCCTGCAGATCACTCATTATCGGTGCCGGCCCTAAACGACTTCGAGATATCGGGCGCGCTCGGCAGCACTGGTTTCGCGGGATAGAGCGGCCACCTCCTGGTGGCACGCTTCCACAAGATGCTGCACGAATGTCTCTCCCCAGATTTCGCTCGCGCGTTCAGAGCGGGCAAGACGGTCAACAGCTTCGAAGAGATCGTGGGGCAGCGCCGCGCCCCCGGCGACCGTAAGACCCGGGCCCCCGCCAGTCAATTCGGGGGGGAGTTCGGCATTGGAGTCGAGGCCCCAGAGCCCCGCACCCAGCACGAAGGCCAAGGCGAGGAACGGGTTGATGTCGGAGCCGGGAAGCCGATATTCGAGCCGGCATCGGTCCGTCGGTTGTGGGACCACGCGGACCGCGGCTGCATAGTTCTGCACCGCCCAGGATGCCGTCTTCGGCGCCCAATTCTGCGGTGCGTGACGGCGGTATGCATTGGCCGTGTGGTGGGTCAGCGGCATTGCTTCAGGTGCCAGGGCAGCCAGCCCCGCCACGAAAGACCGGAAGGTCCGGCTCATACCCTTTTCATCGGCTGGGTCGGGGAACAGGTCTTCGCCCGTTTCGCGGTCGGTCAACGACAAATGGATGTGGCCCGAGAGGCCCGGAAATTGACCGCCGAGCTGAGCCATGAACGACGCCGTTTTGCCCTGCCGCCGGCAATACGCCTTCGTCAGGAGCTTGAAAAACGCCGCATTGTCAGCGGCACGCAGCGGGTCGCCGTGACTGAGGGTTGCTTCGAAGCATCCCGGTCCAAGCTCTAGGCCGAGCGCCAACATGTCGATATCGCTCTGAACGAGTATCCGCTCCAGCTCCGTCACGAAATCCGCGTAAATCGCCGCACTCTCTCCGGCCCAACAACGGTTGTCCTTCGCAAATGTCTTGAGGGTCGAAAACCCCGATTCCCTCAAGGATTCTGCGTCATCGTCGAGCACCAGAAACTCGAACTCGAAGGCGGCTCGCACACCCAGACCCAGGTCGTCTGCCTTCGCCACCAAGTGTTCCAGCAAACGTCTTGGCGAGGTTTCGGCGGAGGGGCCGATGTAGTCGGCGACAAGGGCGCAAGCATTGGGCTCGAAGGGGTAGGGACGGAGCGACGCGGGGTCGATCGCAATTGGCTCGCCGACAAACGGACCGGCACCGAACACCTGCTCTCCGGTATCCCATTCGTGCACGACGTTGACGAATGTTCCGCCTGGTCCGAATACCCTGGTGAGATCGGCTACCCTGACCCGGCGCTCACGGAAGGTGGCATTCAGGTCGAACATACCGACGTGCGCAACGTCGCAGGATTCGGCCATCAGCTTCTTTACCAAAGCAGTCAAGTCTTGAAATTCGAGGCCGCCAGCCTCACGCTCCATTTTCGTTCCTCCGCATATTGGTTGCCGATCATCCTTCCCGCGCAGTATGTGAGCTCACAGGCAATGAGGCCTAGACGATACCGAGTCCGGTCGACTGGCCCCGAGGGAGCGAGCCAGTGCGAATGTTAGAGCATTCTTCGGCCACAGAGAATCTTTAGAATTTTCAATCGCTTGGATTTGTTACTTAGGATGCGGGCTGGTGAAGGAGGCCAACCTGCATGACACGACCTCTTTCGATTGATCTGCGCCGCCAAGTGGTGACGGCGGTGGTAGATGGCGACATGAGCCGCCGGAGCGCGGCGAAGCGGTTCGGCATCGAGCCGTCGACGGCGATCAAGTGGGTCGCAGCCTGGCGCCGCGCGGGCAGCTATCGCCCCAGAGCGCAAGGCGGCGACAGGCGCTCGCAGCGGATCGAGGCACGGACAGGGGTGGTCCTCTCGCTGGTGGACGAGACCCCGGACTTCACGCTTTCGGAGACCGTCGCCCATCTGGAAGACGAGCACGGTCTGCGGGTCTCACAGAGCACTATGTGGCACCTGTTCCTCCGCCGGGATGTTTTTTGGCGCCCCAATCAAAACACGACGCGCAGGCCCACGTTCACCAGGTGGTCGCTGCGGGAACCGTCGCCGGTGCGGCCTGAGTAGCCCAGGACAGCGCTCGCCTGCCCGCCGAGGCTCATCGTCGAGCGCTCGATGTCCACACCGGTTCTGCCCAGGTTCACCGCGCCGCTGAGCTGCAGCCCGCCTTGCCGCCAGGTTCCGTGCAGCGAGCCGACGGCCGTCTCGCTCTCGAGGCCGGCAACCGCCACCGCTCGAAGAGCGCGGCACCCTCGCTGTGGGCCCTGCTTGAGCGCCTCGACCGTGAGCACTGGCCGCGGCTTGTCCGGGGTGACAAGGACTGGGGGAGCGAGGGCACCATGGCGTCGTGCGAGGGGGCTGGCCTGGACTATCTGTTCAAGCTGCGCCTGACGCAGGGCGCGCGTCGCCTTGCGGAGCGCCTCATGGGGCGTGACGAGTGGGCGGACGCGGGCCAGGGCTGGTGGGGTATCGAGGCCGAGCTTCGCCTGCGGGGTTGGAGCCGGACGCGTCGCGTGGTGGTGCTGCGCCGGCGTCTTCCCGGAACGGTGGCGCTGACGCGTGTCGATGACGGCCAGGGCGATCTGTTCTGGGCCGACGCGCAGCCGGGCACCAAGGTGTGGGAGTTCGCGGTTCTGGCGACGTCGCTCGATCTTGAGGTCCGTTCGGTTGCCCAGCTCTACCGGGACCGGGCTGACGCGGAGAACGGCTTCGACGAGTTGAAGAACCAGTGGGGGTGGGGCGGCTTCACGACACGCGACCTGAAGTGCTGCCAACACATGGCCCGTCTGATCGCGCTGACCTACAACTGGTGGAGCCTGTTTGTGCGCTTGGCCGATCCCGATCATCACCGCGAGGCGATCACCAGTCGGCCGCTTCTGCTGCGCGGGATTGCGCGCCGGACCCAGCATGCTGGTCAGACGCGGCTGACGGTGACGTCGAGCCACGGGCGTCGGCGGATGGTGGTCGCAGCATTGCGGCGCATCACCGGCTTCTTCCGGAGCCTGATGCGAAGTGCGGAGCAGTTGAGCGCCGAGGATCGCTGGCGCCGCATCCTGGCGGAAGCGCTGAAGAAGTACCTGCGTGGCCGCCAGCCCGGCCGACAGCCCTGGCTGCCGCCGCCTCGACCCGCTCATACGCTCGTTCTCGCTAACGACCACGGGTGCCCGCTACGTCGGGCCGCCCGCCGAATACAACGGCCGATCCCGGTGCGGGGTAGCTCCCTGCACCCAGGTGAATAGGCGGGGACCTCACACACCCGTGTGTCGTTAGCAACGGCCCGGCACCCGCCGGGTCGAGCGAACCGACGCGGAGGGTGTCATAATAATCAGACATATTTCCATGGTGGCGATCCTGTTGGTCGCCTTGTCGGCGTGCAAAGCCGTCACGCTTGTCAACGGCGGCGGGATTATGGGCCAGAGCGGCGGAGTGAAGATGTACCACGGTCTCGGCGGTAGCTTGTCCCCGTAGTCCACGGGAGGGCCCCGCGCGGGGGCGCCGCGCCCCCAGCCGGACTTCAATTTGCGACCAGCCAGTCTTCGCTGGGTCCATGGCCCTTACGTTCTGCGGCCCTGTATTCGATTGTCAATCCAACGATTGCTTTATGTAGGGCATAAGCGGGATAGTCAGCAAAGGGTCGGCTGGTACGGTACTTCCCAGCCTGCAACGGCGTCTGAATTGCATGGCTCACAATAAACTCTGTTGTCTCGTCGGTCCCGAGCCGGCGCAGCGTGATGGTCACGGGTGTCTCCAGCGAGCCGATCCGAATGCGATAGCGTCCCGCGTCGTCATCCCGATCGATCACCGTGACCCGGTCGTCAGTGAGCGCGCTGTCAAACGTGTAGGCCATTCGCTTCGCCCTCTTGTTCGTCGCTTGTATTGGCCAGCATCGGTTGCGTTGCGTCCGTTTAGCCAAGCAGGGATTTCATGTGTCGGCGGACGCTCTCCATCTCTTCATCGACATGCTTCTGGGGGGCAACTCCTTCCTGCCAGGTACTTGCGGAATTCTCTGTCCATTTCCTCCAACGAGACGCCCTCCTTGCGCAGCCTTTCCAACAACTCCCAAGCCCGTTCTTCGTCGGCCGAATGCCCCGCAAGAATGCCGTCCTCTGTTCCGAAACACCCTAGCACCCGGCTTTGCCACCCTGTCATAGCTGAGGTGGTCCTGGAAAAATCGGACAGGTCGTTGTCGGCAGACTGTAGAGCACATTTTGAACTGGCTCCTTCGCTTACGGGATTACCATCGAAATCGCGAAAGCGAGAGGCGGACAGGCGCCGGCCCGAACCGCAAAGGCGCGCGGGAACCCGACGGGGTCTCCGGCGCCAGCTTCGTGTTTCGCGCGCTGCCGAGACTCTACGATTGTGGCTCGACCTTGATCGGAGGGTTCCGCTCAATCCGTTTGAACTGGTCAAGAGACTCGGGCCAAAGGGGGCCGTACCGCCATTCACCGTATGCGTCGAAGATCGATTCCACCGCCTCATTGAGGCGATCAAAGGCCTTTCCGCAAACAAGGGGGCCAATGGCCGCGCCCCCTGCTGCGCCATACTTGGCTCCAACAGCGCTGCAGAAGCCTTGTGCTAAGGTCCTGCCTGCGTCCTGCGTTCCCTCGCCTAAATCGAAAGGATCGGCAGTCGCTGGAACTGACGCGGACACTACCGCCGCAAAGGCGACCATCGCCAAGACTTTCCTCATCTGCCGTTTCCTCCATCGCCACGTCGCGTTCAGCGGCAATCATAGTTTGGGTGCAAAACCGCAGATTTCAAGCACCCGGCCACTGGAGCTCAGCGACTCCTCCAGCGTGTCCCGTCAGTGGCTCTGTACATGCGACGCCCCGTTTCCCTCCGGCGGGTCCCCGTCCCGGGTCATGTTGGCGATTACCGCATGAGTGTGGAGCTGCGGATCGAGGTTGCGGCTCGCGATGTGGCGGAACAGCGCCGCCACCATGCAGGGCGCCTTCACCCGCGGGCGCTTGCGGGTGTCGGGGTCACAGCCCCGGGTCGGGTCGGGCGATGATGGCCTTGCGCAATGCGGTCAGGAACTCGCGCTCGGTCTCGACCAGCGGGCGGTCGTCTGCGAAGAGCGGGCTCTTGGAGGCCAGGGCCACGATCATCTCGTTACCGAAGGGGGCGGAGACCGTGAACCTGGCCCGCCCCTCCAGGCCGTCGCCGAACGTTAGCTGTGTTCGAGGCGGCAGGGTGGACAGCGTCAACGCGTCGGACTCCACCAGGTTGACCACGTTGCTGTCCGCCTGGATGTAGGCGACGTGCAGGTAGCCCTGGAAATTCGCCATCGCCACGTCGAACGCGAGCGTGTCTTCGGCTTGATAGGACGATTTTGGTAGCGAGATGGATGGCGTGCTCGGCTGCGCCAGGGGCTTCTCGACGGTCATCAATGCCTCGCACTGAGGCCAGGGACGGAGGGAGACCTCGACGTGCGCCTTCGACTTGGCCGCTACGTCTTGGATCTTGGCCAGATCCTCAGCGGTGCCGACGAAGCCACGACCACTTGTACTTCGCCGCGCTTCTCGATGGCGATGCGACCGCAGCCGATCTCCGGCAGAACCAGCTCGGGGACGACCGACGTAGGCGGCTCAGGCTTCGGTTTGGGCGGCTCGGGAGGCGGCTCAGGCGATACCCTCGCCCGGGCAGCACGCCTTCAGGACGACGCTGCTGCTGGCGACTCGCCGCCCGCCATTGCGGCCTCGATGGCCTTTCCGATGCGCTCGGTGGCGGCCTGCAGGTCGCGGTCGCCGACATGGGCGTATCGCAGGGTCATTGTGGGGTTGGCGTGCCCGAGCATGCGCGCGACGGTGGACAGGGGAACGCCCCGGGCGACGGCCTGGCTGGCAACGGTATGCCTGAGATCGTGCAGGCGGACGTCGTCGAGACCGGCTTCCTTCCGCGCCCGGCTCCAGAGGTGAAGCGTGTCCGAAAGCGGTTTGTCAGGATGCGTCGGGGACGGGAACACGTAAGGGCTTGCGGCACGCGGCTGGCGGGCGAGGATGGCCTGCGCAACCTGACTCAACCGGACCCTTCGCGGCCCGGTCTTGGTGTTGGCGAGGTCGAGGCGGTCGCCGTCGACCTCCGACCATCGGAGCTTCAGGATCTCACCCACCCTGCAGCCGGTGAGCAGGAGCAGCCGGATGACGTCGGCCTGTTGCCGGCGGGAGGGCTGCTCCCCGACCAGCCGATCAAGGACGCGGTGGAGCCTTTCGATCTCTTCGGCGGAGAGGAAGCGGGTGAGTTTCGGACGGGGGTTCTTGGTGATGCCCTTGACGGGAGCGGTCCCGACATGGCCGGCGGCGAGGGCGGCGTTCATGATCTGGCTGATGATTTCGAGCGCCTTGTTGGCTCCGCCCGGCGCGGTGCGGCTGTAGGCGTCGAACCACCGCTCGACGTCGATCCGCCGGATGGCGTCCAGCGGGAGGCGGCCGAAGGCGGGGATCAACTGCCGCCTAAGTACAAGGTCGGCGGATCGGCAGGACGACGGGGCGCAGCGGCGGCGGTACGCCGGCCACCACTCGACGAGAACGAAGTCGCGGAACAGGGGAGCGCGGGAACCTCCTTCCACCTTGCACGGGACGGTTCCCAGGCGGAGCGCCAGGGCTCCCTTCCGAGCGTCCTCGACGGTCATGAGCGCAGTCGGGCCGATAGTCCTCCTGACCGGCTCTCCCTGGACGCGCCCGTGCCAGACGAAGCTGCGATGCCCGGACGGGCGCACCCGCACGCCGAGGCCGGGCACCTCGCTGTCCCACACTACGTATTCCGTCTTGCCCGGCTTCAACCTGCCGACGCCCGCGTCGGTCAGCCGGAGCCTCCGCCCCTTCACGCCTGCCTCCCCGACAGGACGGGAGACAGGGTCTCGACCGCTTCGCGAACCGTGGCGTCGGACAGGTGCGCGTATTTCAGAGTGGTCGACGCGTTCTCGTGACCGAGCAGGCGACCGACGGTGCGCACGCTCTCGCCGCAGAGCAGTGCCATGCTGGCGTAGGAATGTCTCGTGTCGTGCAGGCGGACGTCCTGCAGCCCGGCTTCCTCCCTCACGCTGCGCCAGAAGGGATCCAGCCACAGCCACGGGGTGCGCAAACCGGCAACCGGGAAGACCCATCCGGACTGTTGCTCGGCGCGCATGTTGGCCGCCGATCGGCGTAGTAAAGCGTTGATTCGCTTCGATTCCGAGGGGTCAAACTTCGACGCCGAACAACGGGTGAGGGGCGCGGCGCCTGCTGGCGGCGGCGCGCCGGGTCAGCCGCCGTTTCCGGCGTCGCCGCCATCCATTGTCCGCTCGATGGCTGCGCCGATTCGTTCCGCTGCCGCCTCGGTCTCCCGGTCGCCGACATGGGCGTAGCGCAGCGTCATGCCCGGATTCTTGTGACCCAGCAGGCGGGAGACAACCGGCAGCGGAACGCCTTGCAGGACGGCATGGCTGGCGAACGTATGCCGAAGGTCATGAATTCGCACGTCTTCGATGCCGGCTTCCCTGCGCGCCAAGTACCAGAGCGGCAGGTGAGTCGACAGCGGCCGCGCCGGATCGAACGGCGAGGGAAAGACGAAGGCGCTGCCCGATCGCGGCTGGCGCTCCAGGATGGCGCGGGCCGGCGCATTCAGGAACACCTGTCTCGGTCCGGTCTTGGCGTCGGCGAGGTTGAGCGTGTCTGCGTCCACATCCTGCCAGCGCATGGTCACAATCTCGCTCTTGCGGCAGCCGGTCAGCAGCAGCAGGCGGATGATGTCAGCCTGTTGCACGCGCGACGGCCGCGCGCCGGCGTAGCGGTCCAGCACGCGGTGGAGGCGATAGACTTCATCGCACGAGAGGAAGCGGGTGAGCCTGGGTCGGGGGTTGCGCTTGATGCCGTGCGTGGGGTTGGTGTCGAGGTGGCCGCAGTCGATCGCATGGTTCAGTATCTGGCGGAGCACGTTCAACGCACGATTGGCCCCGCCCGGCGCAGTCCTGCTGTACTCGTCGAACCAGCGGGTCACGGCGATCCGGCCGATCCGGTCTAGCGGCATCGGGCCGAAGGCCGGAAGCAGGAGCCCGCTCAGGACCAGGCGCACGCCCTTTTGCGTCGACGGCTTGCATGTGTCGAGCCGCGCCTGCGCCGGCCCCGCGACGAAGTCCGCGAAGGTCGGGACCGCTCCCCGTTCCGGCCTGCGGCCGTGCGGCGCGGTTTCGATTTCGAGGCACCGCGCACGCGCTTCCTCGACGCCCATGAGCGCGGCAGGTCCGAGGGTGATCCTGCGCGCGCCGCCCTCGCCCTTGCGGCAATACACGAAGCTGCGGTGTCCCGACGGGCGGACGCGGACGCCGAGGCCCGCAAGGCGCGTGTCCCAGACCGTATACTCGCGCGCCGCCGGCACAAGCTTCGCCACGTTGGCGTCGGTCAGACGCCGCCTCTTCGCGGCCATGCCTCAACCCTCCACCAGTGCGGCGCCGACGGTCTCGGCTGCCTCGCGCACCATCGCGTCGGACAGATGCGTGTATTTCAGCGTCGTCGCCGGATTGCGGTGCCCGAGGAGGCGGCCGATGGTCAGCACCGTCTCGCCCTGCGCGAGCGCCATGCTGGCGTACGTGTGCCGGCAATCGTGAAGGCGGACGTCGGACAGACCGGCTTCCGCTCTGACGCGATGCCAGAATTTGCCAAGCGTCACCGCGTGCACGAAGCCGGCCGTCCGCGGCGAGGGAAAGATCCAGGTTGCCGTACGAGGCAGTCCGTCGAGGACCGCGCGCGCGGGGGACGAGAGCCAGACCGTGCGCGGCCCCGACTTGGAGTCGCGCAGGAACAGCTTGCCCTCGCGGTACTCGCGCCACTTGAGCGAGACGATCTCGCCCTTGCGGCATCCGGTGAGCAGCAGCAGCCGTACGATCGCCACGACCTGCGGATTATCGGCCTCGTGGCGTGCCAGCACTTCGCCCAGCCGGCGCATCTCGGCGGTAGACAGGAAGCGCTCCCGGCCCTGGCGGCGGTAGCGCTTGATGTCCGCGCACGGATTGGTCCCCTCCGGGCGATAGCCGTAGACCTCGGCCTGGCTCATGATGACCGAGAGCACCGGAGCCGAGCGGTCGGCCGCCACCGGGGTCTTGTGGAGGGAGGCGAACCATTGCCGGACGTCGCTCGCGGCGATGTCTGCGATCGGGCGCCCCTCGAACCAAGGCAGGATCTGGTTCTTGTAGTAGCCCCGGTTGACGTTGAGCGTCGAGGGCTTCCAGTTCCGGGCATAGCGGCGGAAGACTTCTTCGGCGACCGTCTCGAAGGCGACGTCCGCCGGTGCTGCAGTCTCGTCGCCGCTACCGTTGCGGATCGCGGCCAGCAGGCTCCTGGCCCGCTCGCGGGCCTCGTCCAGGCCAATGGCCCCGGCCTGGCCGACGATCTTCCAGAACCGCCGCCCGTTGTGCTGACTGTGGATGAAGTAACGCCTGGCGCCTGAGGGCAGGACCCTTACGCCAAAACCCTTGAGTTCGCGGTCGCGCACGTCGTAGGCGGACTTGCGGGGCTTGAGCGCATCGACCCGGCGTTCGCTGAGGCGAACCGTGGCCATTGACATTCCTCCGGCGTTCCGTTGCAGCCGGGGCGAAATCGGGGATCGACTCCGTGTCCTCCGGCTAGATCAGGAGGAAAAAAGCAACGCTGTGTCAGTATGTTAGAACCGTAGGTGCGCCGGCGGGTGTGAAGTTGTCTGTGGCTTCGCCGATGGCGTCCCAGAGTTCCGGGACGGTGCGGGCGGCGCGTCGCTTGAGGTAGGCCTTGAACTTGGAGAAGGCCATCTCGATCGGGTTGAGGTCGGGGCTGTAGGGCGGCAGGAAGTGGAGCTCGGCCCCGGCCTGGTGAATGGCGTCGCGGACAGCGCTGCTGCGGTGGCAGGCAAGGTTGTCCATCACCACG
The DNA here is from genome assembly GCA_965220745.1 of Alphaproteobacteria bacterium. Taxonomy (GTDB): domain Bacteria; phylum Pseudomonadota; class Alphaproteobacteria; order UBA828; family UBA828; genus WTGU01. The sequence goes on from CBDCQT010000012.1 coordinate 35,609, forward strand.
ATGTCGCCGGGCTTGAGCGTGGGCACCAGCACTTGGTCTACGTAGGCGAGGAAGGCGGCGCCATGCATGGCGCCGTCGAGCACCATGGGAGCGGTCATCCCGCTCAGCCTGAGGGCACCGACGAAGGTTGTGGTCTTCCAGTGGCCATGGGGCACAGGGGCGCGGCACCTCTGTCCGCGCGGAGCCCGGCCCGAGCGTCTCGCCATCTTGGTGGACGCGCCTGTTTCATCGACGAAGACGAGCTTCTCAGGGTCGAGATCGGGCTGGGCTTCGACCCAGGCGCGCCTGCGCCTGAGCACGTCAGCGCGTTGCTGCTCGCTGGCGTGCGCGGTTTTTTTTGAAGGTGATGCCGCGGCGGTGAAAGAAGCGCCACACCGCGCTCTGGGAGACCCGCAGGCCGTGCTCGTCCTCCAGGTGGGCGGCGATCTCCGCCAAGGTCATGTCCGGGGTCTCGTCCAGGAGCGCAAGCACCACCTCGGCCCGTGCCTCGATCCGCTGCGAGCGTCTGTCGCCGCCCTGCGCTCTCGGCCGCCAGCTGCCCGTGCGGCGCCAGGCGCTGACCCACTTGATCGCCGTCGACGGCGCGATGCCGAAGCGTCTCGCCGCGCTCCGCCGGGACATGCCGCCATCGACCACCGCCGTCACCACCCGACGACGTAGATCATTCGAAAGAGGTCGCGTCATGCAGGCTGGCCTCCTTCACCAGCCTGCATCTTGAATCACATCTACAAGCAATTGAAAATTCTAAAGATTCTATAAGGTCGAAAAATGCTCTAGAGCAATATCCGACCTGAGTGAATCGTATTAGTTTCCAATGACTTAATGCCCAACAGTCAGATGAACACGCTTTGTGCCGGAAGCTTGGCTAATGCGTCTGTGATGATTGTCAAGTTGCTTCGCCTTCAAAGCAGGCTGTGATCCAGGCTGATCGGATATTGCTCTAACAATCACCCACTGAGGGCTTGCCGGCCACGCAAGGCGATTCCTGACCGCAGGTACATTCGGACCAAATACCTGATGTGTTGTTAAGCGTGGAAAATTGCCCCCCCTTTGAATGTGTCCATGAACACGCCCCGTCGTTGGACGGACGGGGTGGGGGGAGATGCTGGTTGTGGAGACGATAGCGCGGATCCGTCGGGATCATCTTGTGAAGGGCGTTCCGATCAAGAAGCTCGCCCGTGATTTGAGGGTTTCGAAGAACACGATACGCAAGGTGGTTCGGGGCGATGCGACCTCGCACACGTATGAGCGCACGATCCAGCCGATGCCGAAGCTTGGACCGTGGGTGGACGAGCTGGAGCGCCAGCTGGAGGCCAACGAGAGGACGCCACGCCGGCTGCGTCTGTCTCTGCTGCGGATCTACGAGGACCTTGCGGCCCAGGGCTACGAGGGCGGTTATGACGCGGTTCGCCGCTACGCCCGGGCGTGGCGGCGCCGGCGGCGCCTGTTGTCACCGTCTCAGGCCTATGTGCCTCTGAGCTTCGATCCGGGCGAGGCCTACCAGTTCGACTGGAGCCACGAGTACGCGCGTCTGGCGGGGGCGACGAGCCGTGTGAAGGCCGCGCAGATGCGGCTCTGCTACAGCCGGATGCAGCTGGTCCAGGTCTTCCCGCGCGAAGGCCAGGAGATGGTCTTCGAGGCGCACGAGTGACCTGCCCCCGTCGACTGGTCCAAGTCGAATGTTAGTGCATTGCGGGTTTGCCGGCCAAGCTGGGTGACTGGCGGAGCGTAGCGGAGCCGGGCGGCCAGCTTGGCATGATGATCGTCTCCGGGGCGGGCGGCCGGTATCCCAGGCTGCCGTGTGGGCGGATCGCGTTGTAATGGCACCGCCACGATTCGATGAGAACCTGGGCTTCCTTCAGGGTGTAGAAGATCTCCCCGTTCAGGAGCTCGTCGCGCAGCCGCGCATTGAAGCTCTCGATGTAGCCGTTCTCCCAGGGTGAGCCCGGCTCGATGAAGGCGGTGCGGGCGCTGACCGCAGCGATCCACCGCCTGACGGCCTCGGCGACGAACTCCGGACCGTTGTCGGAACGGATCCAGGTCGGAATGCCGCGCAGGATGAACAGGTCGGTCAGCACATCGATGACGTCGATCGAGGAAAGCCTCCTGCGCACCCGGATGACCAGGCTCTCGCGGGTGAACTCGTCCAGGACGTTGAGCATGCGGAAGGCCCTGCCGTCATACGTCCGGTGATGGACGAAGTCGTAGGACCAGACGTGATCCGCCCTCTCGGCGCGCAGCCGGATGCAGGAGCCGTCATTGAGCCAAAGCCGGCCCCGCTTCGGTTGCTTGCCGGGCACCTTCAGCCCCTCGCGCCGCCACAAGCGCTCGATCCGCTTGTCGTTGACCTGCCAGCCGGCATCGCGAAGCAGGGCCGCGATGCGGCGATAGCCGTAACGGCCGTACTGGCGGGCCAGCTCGATCATGTGACCTGCCCCCGTCGACTGGTCCAGGTCGAATGTTAGTGCATCGCGGGTTCCTCGGCCAAGCTGGGTGGCCGGCGGAGCGTAGCGGAGCCGGGCGGCCAGCTTGGCATGATGATCGTCTCCGGGGCGGGCGGCCGGTATCCCAGGCTGCCGTGTGGGCGGATCGCGTTGTAATGGCACCGCCACGATTCGATGAGAACCTGGGCTTCCTTCAGGGTGTAGAAGATCTCCCCGTTCAGGAGCTCGTCGCGCAGCCGCGCATTGAAGCTCTCGATGTAGCCGTTCTCCCAGGGTGAGCCCGGCTCGATGAAGGCGGTGCGGGCGCTGACCGCAGCGATCCACCGCCTGACGGCCTCGGCGACGAACTCCGGACCGTTGTCGGAACGGATCCAGGTCGGAATGCCGCGCAGGATGAACAGGTCGGTCAGCACATCGATGACGTCGATCGAGGAAAGCCTCCTGCGCACCCGGATGACCAGGCTCTCGCGGGTGAACTCGTCCAGGACGTTGAGCATGCGGAAGGCCCTGCCGTCATACGTCCGGTGATGGACGAAGTCGTAGGACCAGACGTGATCCGCCCTCTCGGCGCGCAGCCGGATGCAGGAGCCGTCATTGAGCCAAAGCCGGCCCCGCTTCGGTTGCTTGCCGGGCACCTTCAGCCCCTCGCGCCGCCACAAGCGCTCGATCCGCTTGTCGTTGACCTGCCAGCCGGCATCGCGAAGCAGGGCCGCGATGCGGCGATAGCCGTAACGGCCGTACTGGCGGGCCAGCTCGATCATGTACGCGACCAGGCGGTCCTCGTCGTCGCGGCCGCGCGGGATGCGGCGCTGGGTCGAGCGGTGCTGCCCCAGCACCCGGCAAGCGCGGCGTTCCGAGACCCCGAGCCGGTCACAGACATGATCGATGCACTGGCGCCGGCGCGAGGGGCTTAGAAGTTTCCCCCTGCGGCCTCTTTGAGAATCTGCTTGTCCAGCGTCAGATCGGAGACCGCACGGCGCAGCCGCTCGTTCTCCTTCTCGAGCTCCTTCAAACGGCGGAGCTGATCGCCGCTCATCCCGGCATACTCCTTGCGCCAGCGGTAGAAGGTAACCTCGCTGATCCCAAGCTCGCGGATCGCGTCCGCCATCGACATGCCCTGGCCGTTCAGAACCTCAGCCCGCCGCAGCAGGCTCACGATCTCCTCGGGCTTGTAACGCTTCCTTGCCATCGTCGGTCCTCCTCTTTCCATAACCTAAGGGTGGACCAATCCGATGGGGGAGGATCAATTGGAGGTCAGGAATGGTCGGGAGTTTACTTCGGAGTGCTTACTTGGTGAATATTTGCTTCGATCCGACGCCTCACTCGAATTCGAGCGTTCTTTCAAGCTATTGACGTACAAAGAGTTTGACCGCTCGTGATGCAGACCGTGTTGGTGGTAAGAAATGCGGGTTAGACTCCGTGCCGGCTGCAATCCGGCTGAGGGAGCGCCGCCGATGACTCGTATCGACATCCAGTTCACCCTGTTCTCGGCCTTCTATTCGCCACTAATCGCGACGATGGCCGGGGGGTTCCTGACTGAGGAGGGGCTGGAGGCGGACTGGTCGGTCGCGCCGCCGGGAGGTTCCGCCATCGCGGCCCTGAGGGAAGGCACCGCCCATGTCGTGCAGTCGGCGCCGAGCCAGGCTTTTGGGTCGCTGTCGAAGGGCGAAGACCCCGGCGTCGTCCACTTCGCCCAGATCAACGAGATGGATGGCTTTTTCCTCATCGGGCGGGCGCCGGACCTGGACTTTGACTGGCGGAAGCTGGAGGGCGCTGAGGTCGTGCTGTTCGGCGGCGGCCAGCCGCTCGCCATGTTCAGGTATGCTTGCCACAAGGCGGGTATCGATTACGGCCGGCTGAAGGCGATCCATCCGGGCAATGCCGCGGAGATCGACCGCGCCTTTCGCGACGGCGTGGGCCAGTACGTCCAGCAACAGGGACCGTTTCCCCAGCAGCTGGAGGCGGAGGGCATCGGCCATGTCGTGGCGCAGGTCGGCCGCCAGGTCGGCCGCTGCGGCTTCTCCAGCTTGTGCGCCCGGCCGGATTGGCTGGAAACACGCATGGCGCGGGCCTTTACACGCGCGTATCGCAAGGCCCGGCTCTGGCTCAACGAAACGCCGGCCGCCGAGGTCGCTCGCGCCGAGCAACCCTACTTTCCGGAGATCGATCTGGCGGCGCTTGAACGCTGCATCGCCGCCTACCAACAACTCGGCTGCTGGGCGCCGCATATCGAGATTACCCGCCCAGCTTATGAGGCATCGCTCGATATCTTTGCCTACAACGGCCTGATCTCCGAACGCTTCGCCTACGAGCGGGTCTGTGTAGCGCCGCCGGAAGATTAGCCCAAAATCCTGGCCGCGGTTACGGCCAAAAAGCGCCCAGCCGGTGCAATCCGCCGCAAAACCATATATGCACCGCCCCTGACGCGCGCGAACCGGAACCGGGCCGGAGGCCCGGACGGCGCGACCGCGCCGCGCGCCGAAGACGCGGAGCCAAGCGAGCGGAGCGAGCGCCCGGCGACTGAGGGAAACGAACAAGAGCGAATCATGGCGGATTTCGATCTCCTTGTGATCGGCGGCGGCTCGGGCGGCGTGGCCTGCGCCAGGCGCGCGGCGGGCTACGGCGCCAAGGCGGCAGTGGTCGAGAACGACCGGCTCGGCGGCACCTGCGTGCACCGCGGCTGCATCCCGAAGAAGCTCCTGGTCTACGCCTCGCACTTCAGCCACGACTTCGAGGACGCGGCGGGCTACGGCTGGACCGTCGGCGAACGCGCCTTCGACTGGCCGGCCATGGTGCAGGCCAAATCGACGGAGCTCGACCGGCTGGAAGGCATCTACGAGCGCCTGCTGCGCAACGCCGGGGCGACGCACATCCGCGGCACCGGCCGCCTGCTCGACGCCCATACCGTCGCCGTCGGCGACGAGACGCACCGCGCCGAAACCATCGTGATCGCCACCGGCGGCCGGCCCACCATGCCCGACATCCCCGGCATCGAGCTCGCCATCAGCTCAGACGAGATGTTCGACCTGCCGACACTGCCCGAGCGCATCGTGATCGTGGGCGGCGGCTACATCGCCTGCGAGTTCGCCTGCATCATGCAGGGCCTCGGCTCGAAGGTGACCCAGCTCTACCGGCGCGACCTGCCGTTGCGCGGTTTCGACCACGACCTGCGCGAAGTGCTCTGCGAGGAGATGCGCAAGGGCGGGGTCGACCTCCGGCTCAACATCAACGCGGCCTCCCTCGCCCGAAACGGGTCGGCGATCGCGGTCACGACGACGACCGGCGAGATCATCGAGGCGGACCAGGTGCTGTTCGCCACCGGGCGGAAGCCCAGCGTCGCCGGCCTCGGGCTCGAGACCGCGGGCATCGAGCCCGCTGAGGGCGGCGCCATCCCGGTCGATGAGGCCTCGCACACGGGCGCCGCCAACATCTATGCCATCGGCGACGTCACCGACCGCATCAACCTGACTCCGGTGGCGATCCATGAGGGCCGCTGCATTGCCGAGACTCTCTACAACGACAACCCGCAGAACCCGGACCACCGCGACGTGGCGACGGCGGTCTTTACCACGCCGGAGCTTGGCACGGTCGGGCTCACCGAGGAGGAAGCCCGGCAGACCTACCCCGCCGTGGACATCTACAAGACCCGCTTCCGCCCGCTCAAGCACACGCTCACGACGAGGGAAGAGACCGTCTTCATGAAGCTCGTCGTCGACCGCGCCTCGGGCCGGGTGGTCGGCTGCCACATGGTGGGCGACGGCGCGGGCGAGGCCGTGCAGCTACTGGGTATCGCCGTCAAGGCGGGCGCGACCAAGGCCCAGTTCGACGCGACCATGGCGGTCCACCCGACCGCGGCGGAGGAGTTCGTCACCATGTACGAGCCGGTTGCTGAGACCGTTGCCGACGCCGCCCAATAGCCCATCGGCGCGCGCCGCGCCGGCAGATACCGCTGCCAAACAGGAAAATGCTGGCACGACGGACGGTTCGGGCGTATAGCACGGCAACAACGACATAATTCCGCGGGAGAACGACATGCCCGGCACGTGGAACCCCGGCCGCTGGCGCGGGCTGCCGATCAAGCAGCAGCCGCAATGGCCCGACGCGGCCGATCTCGCCTCGGCCGAGGAACGCTTGAAGACCTCGCCCCCGCTGGTCTTCGCCGGTGAGGCGCGGAGGCTGCGCGAGAGCCTGGCACGGGTGAGCGAGGGCCGCGCCTTCCTGCTGCAGGGCGGGGATTGCGCCGAGAGCTTCGCGGAATTCCACCCCGACACGGTACGCGACACCTTCCGCGTCCTGCTGCAAATGGCGGTGGTTCTGACCTACGGTGCCAAACTGCCGGTGGTCAAGGTCGGGCGCCTCGCGGGGCAGTTCGCCAAGCCGCGCTCGTCGGACACCGAGACCGTGGGCGACACGACGCTGCCCGCCTACCGCGGCGACATGATCAACGGCATGGCCTTCGACGAGGAAGAGCGGACGCCCGTGCCGCAACGCCTGCTCCGGGCCTACGGCCAATCCGCGTCGACCCTCAACCTGCTGCGCGCGCTTGCCCACGGCGGCTACGCCGACCTCCACGCCGTGCACCGCTGGAACCTCGGTTTCGTGGCCGAGAGCACGCAGGGCGCGCGCTACGAGGCGCTCGCCAACCAGATCGGCGACACGCTCGACTTCATGGCGGCCTGCGGGCTCACCGAGGAAACCTCGCCGCAGATCCGCGAGACCGAGTTCTACACCTCCCACGAGGCTCTGATCCTGGAATACGAGCAGGCGCTGACCCGCGTCGATTCGACCACCGGCGGGTGGTACGACTGCAGCGCGCACATGCTCTGGATCGGCGACCGCACGCGGCAGGTGGACGGGGCGCATGTCGACTTCCTGAGCGGGGTCGGCAACCCGATTGGGCTCAAGGCAGGCCCCAGCATCACGCCGGACGACCTGCTTGCCCTGATCGACCGGCTCAACCCGCACAACGAGCCCGGCAAGCTCACGGTGATCGCGCGCATGGGGCACGAGGCGGTCGAAGCCAAGCTGCCGCCCCTCGTGCGTGCCGTCCAGGGGGAGGGCCGGCACGTGGTCTGGGCCTGCGATCCCATGCACGGCAACACGATCAAGTCCTCCAACGGCTACAAGACCCGCGTCTTCGACCAGGTTTTGGCGGAGGTGCGCGGCTTCTTCGCGGTGCACCGGGCCGAGGGCACGTATCCCGGCGGTGTCCATTTCGAGATGACCGGCCAGGACGTGACCGAGTGCCTGGGCGGCGCCCAGGCGATCACCGAGGAGGACCTCTCCAGCCGCTACCACACCCACTGCGACCCGCGGCTCAACGCCTCGCAGGCTCTGGAGCTCGCCTTCCTCATCTCCGAGCATCTGAGGGAGGAGCGAGCGGCCACCGCCCAGCCAAGGGCGCTTCACGGCTAGAGGTGCGGAAGGGGGTCGCGATGTTGCCCCACAATGGACCCCGCGACAGCGAGGTCACCCGCTACACCGACCACTACTTCACGCGCACGCGCAAGGCGATCGGCCGCTTCGGCGACGCTCGGGTCACCTACGCGCTGTTCATGCGGCGGCCGGTCTGTTTCGCGCCCCGCCTGATGATCGAGTGGCTGAACTCGGTCGCGGCGGAGCGTGGCACCGAATTCACCATCGAGTGCCGGTTCGAGGAAGGCGAGTGGGTCGGTGCCGGCGAGCCGCTCATCTACCTCTCGGGCTCCTTCCGTCACCTCGTCGATCTGGAGACGCTTTACCTGCAGCGGCTGGGCGCCGTCTGCGTCGCCGCCTACAACGCCTACGCCATGTCCCGCAGCCTGCCCAAGGTTGCGTTCATGGCAATGGACGCGCGCCATTGCGCAGGCATCGAGATGGCCGAGATGATGGCCTACGCGGCGAGCGTCGGCTCGAAAGCGGCGAAGCAGGAGTGCGGCGCGGTCGGCTTCATCGGCAACGCCACAGACGCGACCGCCCACTATTTCGGCAATCAGCGGGGCTACGGCACCATGCCCCACGCCTTCATCGGCTACGCGGGCTCCACGGTCCGCGCCGCCGAGATGTATCACGAAATTTTCGCGGGCGAGCCGATGACCGTGCTCGTCGACTACTACGGGCAGGAGATCACCGATGCGCTCGCCGTGTGCCAGCGCTTCCCGGAGCTTGTCGCGCGCGGCGAGCTGAGCTTCCGCCTCGATACCCACGGCAGCCGCTATGTCGAGGGCCTGGACATGGCGAAGTCATACGCCGTGCTGGAGCGCTACTGTCCGACTGCCGTTCGTGAATACCGCACCGAGGCGGAGCTGCGCTGGCTGCACGGCACCGGTGTCAGCGCCGCGGCGCTCTTCCACCTGCGCGCGGCGCTCGACGAGGCCGGCTTCGAGAAAGTGAAGATCGTCGCGAGTTCCGGCTTCGGCCCGGCCAAGTGCAGGGTCATGGCCAGCGTGAACGCGCCCATCGACGTGATCGGCACGGGCTCGTTCCTGCCCGAGAACTGGTCCGAGACCTTCGCGACCGCAGACGTGGTGGACTACGACGGCACTGCGCGGGTCAAGCTCGGCCGCGAGTTCCTGCTGCGCAACGGCGCGGACGGATCGCCCCGCTCCCGCTGAGGTGCGCCCCCCGAGGCCACGCGAGTCGGGCGAGCGTTCGTAATCGGGGCCGGCAAGTGCCGGCTCCTTTGTGTATAACCGGCCGACCATGACCGACACGCTCGCCATCGCGCTCGCCCAGCTCAATCCCACCGTGGGAGACCTGGAGGGCAACAAGGCGCTGATCCTGCGCGCCCGCGCTGAGGCCGCGGCCCAAGGCGCCGACCTCGTGGTCTGCACCGAGCTCGTGGTGACCGGCTACCCGCCGGAAGACCTGGTGCTCAAACCGATGTTCCAGGAGCAGTCGCGGGCGATTGTGGAAGCGCTCGCGGCGGCGACGGCGGACGGCGGGCCTGCGCTCCTCATCGGTGCGCCCTGGGTCGACGGCGGCAAGCTCTACAACGCCGTGCTGCTGCTCGACGAGGGCCGCATCGCGGCGCAGCGCTACAAGTACGAGCTGCCCAACTACGGCGTCTTCGACGAGGTGCGGGTGTTCGCGCGCGCCGGCCTGCCGGGGCCGATCCCGTTTCGCGGCGTCCGGCTCGGCGCCATGATCTGCGAGGACATGTGGTTCCCCGAGGTCGCCGAATGCCTCGCAGAATCGGGCGCCGAGATCATGATCGCAATCAACGGCTCGCCATTCGAGAGCGACAAGGGCGACACTCGCCTCAACCTCGCCGTCGCGCGCATCGGCGAGACCGAACTGCCGTTGATCTACGTGAACCAGGTGGGCGGCCAGGACGAGCTGGTCTTCGACGGCGCTTCCTTCATCCTTAACGCCGATCACAGCCTCGCCGCCCAGGCGCCGGCCTTCGAAGAGGCGATCATGCTCACCCGCTGGACGCGCGAGAGCGACGGCTGGCACTGCGCGCCTGCATCCCGTGCCACGCTGCCCGATGGCCACGCGGCGACCTATCGCGCCATGACGGTGGGGCTCCGCGACTATGTGGAGAAGAACGGCTTCCCCGGCGTGCTGATCGGGTTGTCAGGGGGCATCGACTCCGCGCTGACGGCCGCCGTCGCCGTCGATGCGCTTGGCGCCGAGCGGGTCTTTTGCGTCGCCATGCCGTCGCGCTACACCGCGCAATCCTCCCTCGACGACGCGGCCGAGTGCGCGCGCCTGCTCGGAGTCCGCCACGAGGTGGTGGGGATCGAGCCGGCGGTGGACGCGCTCGGCGAAACGCTGGGGCCGATCTTCGCCGGCCGCGCCGCGGATGAAACCGAGGAGAACATCCAGGCTCGCGTGCGCGGCGTCATCCTGATGGCGATCAGCAACAAGCTCGGCCACATGGTGCTTACCACCGGCAACAAGTCGGAGATGTCGGTGGGCTACGCCACGCTCTACGGCGACATGTGCGGCGGCTACTCGGTGCTGAAGGACGTCTACAAGACCGACGTGTTCGCGATGTCGCGCTGGCGCAACCGCAACTGGATGGAGGGGCTCAGGGGGCCGCAGGGGCCGGTGATTCCCGAGGCGATCATCGACAAGCCGCCGAGCGCGGAGCTTCGGCCCGACCAGACCGATCAGGACACGCTCCCCCCCTACGAGGTGCTGGACGACGTGTTGCGCGGCCTGGTTGAGGAAGAACGCTCGACCGAGGAGATCGTCGCCCGCGGCCACGCGGCGGAGATTGCGGCGCGCATCTGGCGGATGCTCGACATCGCGGAGTATAAGCGGCGCCAGGCGCCGCCGGGCATCAAGCTCACGCTGCGCTCCTTCGGCAAGGACCGCCGCTACCCCATCACCAACCGCTACCGCGGGACCGGTTAAGCCATGACGCTCACGCTGTACAACACGCTGACCCGCAAGCGGGAGCCGCTGCAGCCGGTGCGCCCCGGTCATGTCGGCATGTATGTCTGCGGGCCCACGGTCTACGACCTTGCCCACATCGGCAACGCCCGGCCCATCGTGGTGTTCGACGTGCTCTACCGCGTGCTGAAGCGGCTCTACCCCTCGGTGACCTACGTCCGGAACATCACCGACGTCGACGACAAGATCAACGAGGCCTCGCGCCGGACCGGCGAGCCCATCGAGTCGATCACCGCGCGCACCACCAAGGCGTTCCACGAGGACATCGCCGCGCTCGGCGCGCTACCGCCCGATGTGGAGCCGCGGGCGACCGGGCACATACCGCAGATGATCGCGCTCATCGAGGCGCTGATCGCAGCCGGCCACGCCTACGAGGCCGACGGCCACGTGCTCTTCCACGTGCCCTCGGCACCCCGCTACGGCGCGCTCTCCGGCCGCAACCGCGACGAGATGATTGCGGGCGCGCGCGTCGAGGTCGCTCCCTACAAGCGGGACCCTGCCGACTTCGTGCTTTGGAAGCCGAGCGACGAGACCCTGCCGGGGTGGGAAAGCCCCTGGGGACGCGGGCGGCCCGGCTGGCACATCGAGTGCTCGGCCATGAGCCGCGCCTATCTCGGCGAAACCCTCGACATCCACGGCGGCGGCCTCGACCTGGTCTTCCCCCACCACGAGAACGAGATTGTGCAGAGCGAGTGCGCCTGCCCCGGCCCGCCTTTCGCCCGCCACTGGGTGCACAACGGCTGGCTCACCGTCGAGGGCGAGAAGATGTCGAAGTCCCTCGGCAACTTCATCACCATCCGCGACGCGCTGGCGGAGGCGCCGGGTGAGGTGAACCGGCTGGTCCTCCTGAGCACCCACTACCGGCATCCGATGGACTGGAGCACCGACGCGGTCGCCCAGGCCCGCGCCAACCTGGACCGTCTCTACACCGCGCTCCGCAATGCGGGCGCTGCGGCGAATGGCGTGGAAGACACCGTCGACCCGGAGGTGGAGGCCGCTCTTTGCGACGACCTCAACACGCCGAAGGCGCTCGCCGTGCTCCACCGGCTCGCGGGCGATCTCAACCGGGCCGGCGACGAGGCAGCGAAGGCGCGGGCCTGCGCCGCGCTACGCGGCTCCGGCGCCCTGCTCGGGCTGCTGCAGGCCGACCCCGAGGCGTGGTTCCGCGGTGCGGGGCAGGAAGGCGGCATGAGCGACACCGAGATCGAGGCGCTGATCGCCGCCCGCGCCGCTGCGCGGGCCCAGCGCGATTTCGCCGAGGCCGACCGCATCCGCGATGCGATGGCCGCCGAGGGCATCACCCTCGAAGACAAGCCGGAGGGCACGCTGTGGCGCCGCGCATAACCGACCACCGGGGCCGCTTGCCCACGGCAGGCTGAACCGTGGCGGGGACCGACCGGCGCAAGGCCTGCGCGGCGGCCCACGTCGATGCGGGCGCGCCGGCGGTCATCCTCGTGCGCACCCAGCTCGGCGAGAATATCGGCGCCGCCGCCCGCGCCATGCTGAACTGCGGCCTCTCCGACCTGCGCCTGGTCCAGCCCCGCGACGGTTGGCCCAACGTGAAGGCGCTGGGCGCGGCCTCCGGCGCGGATGCGGTGCTGAACGGCGTGCGGCTCTGCGCGACCGTGGAGGAGGCCGTGGCCGACCTCAATGTGGTCCACGCCACCACGGCACGGCCGCGCGAGTTGCTGAAGCCGGAGCTCGCACCGCGCGAAGCGGTCACGGCGTTGCGCGATGCAGGGCGCGGGGGCGCTCGCCTCGGCCTCCTCTTCGGGCCGGAGAAAGCGGGCCTCAAGAACGAGGAGCTGGTGCTCGCCGATGCCATCGTCCGGATTCCGCTCAACCCCGCCTTCGCCTCGCTCAACCTGGCGCAGGCGGTCCTCATCATGGCCTACGAGTGGCGCCTCGTGAGCGCCCCGCTGGAGGACGAGGACGAACCGGCCCCGCCGCCGACGGGGAGCGCGCGGCCCGCCACCAAGGACGAGATCCTGCATTTCTTCCGACACCTGGAGGGCGCGCTCGACGACCGCGACTTCTTCCCGACGCCGGAGATGCGGCCCAAGATGGTGCAGAACATGCGCACCATGTTCGAGCGCATCTCGCTCACCCGCCAGGACGTGCAGACTCTGCGCGGCGTCGTGCGCGCGCTCACCGGCGAGCGGCTCAGACGCGGCCGTCCACCGGGCCCGGCCGATTGACACCGCACCGGCGGGGGCTATAGTGCGCCCGGCTCGCCGCCAAAGGCCGCGGGCGCACGCGATTCTCCCACCGGCACGGGCACGATGAGCAAGCGACAGCAGTCGAAATACAAGATTTGCCGGCGCCTCGGCGTCAACCTCTGGGGCCGGCCCAAGAGCCCCACCAACCGGCGCGACTACGGGCCGGGGCAGCACGGCCAGCGGCGGCGCAAGCCGTCCGACTTCGGCGTGCAGCTCGCGGCCAAGCAGCGCCTGCGCGGCTACTACGGCAACATCACCGAGAAGCAGTTCCGCCGCTACTACCACATCGCCGGCGACCGCAAGGGCGACACCGGCGAGAATCTGGTCGGGCTGCTGGAGCGGCGCCTCGATGCCGTCGTCTACCGCATGAAGTTCGTGCCGACCGTGTTCGCGGCACGGCAGTTCGTGAGCCACGGCCACATCCTGGTGAACGGCCGCCGGGTGACGATCCCGAGCTACCTGGTGAAGGACGAGGACCGCATCACGGTGCGCGAGCGCTCGAAGCAGCTGCCGCTGGTGCTGGAGGCGATCGATTCGCCGGAGCGCGACGTGCCGGACTATCTCGAGGTCGACCACGACCGGATGGAGGGCCGCTTCATCCGTGCGCCCAAGTTCGCCGACGTGCCCTACCCGGTGACGATGGAGCCCAATCTCGTCATCGAGTACTACTCCCGCTAACCCCCGCGCGCTCACGGCCCCGCCCTGCCGATTGACAGGGCGCCCCATCCCGGCTTTTGTCTGCCCAGGGAAACCGAGGGTAAGGGAGGAGCGTGATGGGCACGTTGGCATTCGAGCATCATCTGCTGAAGGAAGCCGGCACGAGCCCCAACAACGGGGCGCTGCCGCTCATCGTCTATCGGGGCGCCATCGATGTCGGCGGCGCCGAGCCGGAAGCGGCGGTCGAGCGCCACTTCGACTCCAACGGTTGGGGCGACGGCTTTCGCGGCGATACCTTTCCTTTCCACCACTACCACTCCATCGCCCACGAGGTGGTGGGCTGCGCACGCGGTGCGGCGCAGCTCCAGTTCGGCGGGCCGGAGGGGCCGGTGGTGGACGTGCAGGCGGGCGATGCCGTGCTGATCCCCGCCGGCGTGGTCCACGCTCGCCTCGACGACAAGCCGGGTTACGTCAGCGTCGGCGCCTACCCGCCGGGGCAGCAGCCGGACCTCTGCGTGCTGTCGAACCAGGATGCCGAGGTCTCGAACGCGCGCGAGGATACCGAGGGCCTGGAGCTGAAGGTGATCGGCCAGACGGAGATGCCCGCGATCAGGGCCTCCATCGCCGATGTCCCGCTGCCCGCGACCGACCCGCTCGCCGGCGGCAGCGGCCCCGTGGCCGAGCTCTGGCTGGAGCGCTGAGCGCCGGCGCCAGCCGTTGGATCCGATAATCTTGTGCGCGTAGTACTAACGAGCACACTCTCGCAATCGTACATTTCCTGATGCAGTGTTGATTCTGACGTCTGCCTCAAGTCATGCTGTCTACACCACGTTACCCATTCAAGCTTACCAGCTCGGTAATGCACATGGTGCCATCTGTCTTGCTGAGCCACCTATTCGGAAAATGTAAGTTTCGCCCAATGGTTCATTCGACGCCGTTTCGCTTTGAGAACTGTCAAGGAATTAATTTGACTTGTATGTGTATTTCCCCCAACTACAAATTACCCGTTAATTTTCTCCAAGGACACGCCATGTGCCGGCACCGTATCTAAAATCCCTGTTATGATTATTTTATAACTGACTCAATAGAATACAAATTGCATTTATCGATAGTAGATCGCATTATAAAGTAGTGATCGCTTGCCTCCTTGAACTCTCCATTACCTATAGCCATCTGGCGTTCATTTTCTGTTCGGAAAACAACGAAGTCTTCGATTCCACGAGCTGCGAAATCTCTTTCCACGTAAGCCTTATTTAGGGATTCCCATCTGCCAATCGGGCTATTCTTGTCTGCCGTATAATATCTATCTTGAAAGAATTCGTCACAATACAGGACAGGCCTAAATGTGTAATACAGTTCCGAAATCAGGGGTCCAACAAGTATAGAGATGGTTTCTTGATCGCAAACGTATTCACCAGGTTCCTTTTGAGTGCTTCCGGCCTCAAAAACTTCCATGAAATTGCCGCAATCATACATTAGAGCGATTCTCTGAAGAAGTGCAGTGAGAGACTGTCGTATTTCATCTTGATGGTTGGGTAGCTCCCTGTGGCCAAATACAAGAAGGGCCGCCTCTTCTTTTTCCCAGCTTTTTTCTTGCCAAATCAAATACTCTATCCTATGACTTAGTACTCTTAGTCGCTTAACTGCATCAGAATTAACAAAGTCTGTATATAGCGCTACAGCGCGGGAGACTGCAGCGCGTTGGTTCTCCTGGATAGCGGAAACGGCTGCCCGATCATTCTCTTGCTTTGCTATCTCCCCCTGAATTTGCTGTCCCTGCTCAGCAATATTTTGCTGTATGATGATTGCAAATGCCGCAACAATCACGGTTGCGATTACCGTGGGCTCTATCCATTTGCGCACGTAGGATCTAATGTTCAGAAACTGCATCCAGGTCCTCCAAGAGCTAACTGGCGCAGATGATTCGTCACGTCGTGTGTCTCATGCACATAAACCGTCAGGACAAAAGCTCTCGGCTTTGAAAAATTTGAGATAGAATCGTGCGATCTATTCGTGGCTCCCCCAAGACTTCTCTCGGTGCAGTGCAGGAGCCGAACACAGTAAGAGAGATGGAGACGTCTGCGGCGCTGGCGACCGAAGCACTTTTGCCAAGCTAAGCGCATTCGAACGCCCGCAGAGCGACTGGTCTCGACGTATAGCCAATCATGACGATCAAGGTGAGAGTGGGCGCCGGGCACATGCCCTGAAGGCATCGCCTGGCGCCCCGCACCCGTCGGGAGTGCACGCCGTTCCACGCTTCAACCCGATGTCAGCGCTCGGTCCTACGGACGATTCCTATTCGCTCTCATGCGCTATCGGCAGACGGCAGGGTTGCGCGCACACGGATTGGCGTCCGCATCTGGAATGGCCGAAAGGGCACCTGCGCCTAGACCCAGCACGATCGCCGTCACAAGGGCGAGCATGATCATCTTCATGGCGTGCTCCTCAAGCATCAGCTAAACCCCATAAAGTATATCTTATTCGATATAGCACGAAAGCATAATTTGCCGGTAGACGGCGGCCCCATGGCCGAGCTCTGGCTGGAGCGCTGAAGGCCAGCCTCAATCGAACACGCTGAAGTCGAGGGAGAGCCGCTCGCCCAGCCAGATTGGGTAGTCGCGGTGATCGGCGAGATCGTCGCCGGTGTTGGGATGGACCAGCACCGAATGTCCCCGGCGGTTGAGCATGAGCCAGGGCACGAACGCGGCGAACAGCGCCGGCTCGAACGCCACCTGGAACATGTGCATCGGGTGCGGCCCCACCAGCTTGTCGCGCCAGCGCCCGAGCCGCACGGGGAAGCGCGCGATCAGATCGGTTCTGACCGCCGCCGCGCTCTGCCGCGTCGCAGGCTCGTAGTAGACGTGGGCGTGGTAGCTGGCGATGGCCGCCGGCGGCAGTGGTGTCAAACGCGGGGCTCGACGCTGACGCCCCTGGTGCTCAGCAACTCCGAAAGCTCGCCGGTCTCGTACATCTCGCGCACGATATCGCAGCCGCCCACGAACTCGCCCTTGACGTAGAGCTGCGGGATCGTCGGCCAGTCGCTGAAGCTCTTGATGCCCTGGCGGACCTCCGGGTCTTCGAGCACGTCGAAGCCCTTGAAGCGCACACCGAGCAGCGAGAGCATCTGCACCACCGTGGCGGAGAACCCGCACTGCGGAAACACGGGCGTCCCCTTCATGAACAGGACGACATCGTGCTCGTCGATGAGGCCCCGGATTCGGTTCTCGACCGGCGCACTGGTCGTGGCCTCGATCATGCGAAATCCCCTTTCATTCTCAGATAGTTACGCGTCCGTCGGGACGCTGGTCTGGAGCGCGAGCGCGTGCAGCTGATCGCCCATCCGCCCGCGCAGCGCGCGATAGACCATCTGATGCTGCTCCACCCGCGACTTGCCGGCGAACGAGGCCGAAACCACGCGCGCCGCGTAGTGATCGCCGTCGCCGCGCAGGTCGTCGATATGGATCTGGGCGTCCGGGAGCGCCTCTCGAATGAGCTGCTCGATCTCCTGAACGTCCATGGGCATCGGCGGTTCTCTCAGGCGGTGCGGTCTGCGGGTGCGCTCAACGCTCGTGCTCCGCCTCGCCGGCCATGTAGGCCGGCAACCACTCTTCGTGGATGCGGCGGAGCGCTGCTATCGATATGGCACCTGCGCCGTCGAGTGTCAACGCGGCCCCGCCCGTGGAGCCGATGGCGGAGACCGGGATTCCGGCGCTCTCCGCATCCGCCACGAGCGCCGCGGCGTCCTCCGGCGCTGCGCTGACCAGGTAGCGCGCCTGGTCCTCACCGAAGAGCCAGCCGGCAGCGCTCGCGACGCCAGCCGGAACGGCGATCCGCGCGCCGACGGTGCGGCCTGCGCCGAGCGCTGCCAGCGCCATCTCGGCCAGCGCCACCAGGAGACCGCCGTCCGAAATATCGTGGCAGGCGGAGACCCGCCCCGCCTCGATCTGGCGCCGCACGAAGTCGCCGTGGCGCCGCTCGGCCACGAGGTCGACCGCAGGCGGCGGCCCTTCCTCCCGGCCCTCGATCTCGCGCTGGTAGAGCGAGCGGGCGAGATGGCTGCCGGCGGCGCCCACCAGCAGCAGCGCTTCGTCCGCAGCCTTGAGCGCGGGATCGCACATGCGCCCCAGGTTGGCGATCAGGCCGAGCCCGCCGATGGAAGGCGTGGGCAAAATCCCGGCGCCCTCGGTCTCGTTGTAGAAGGAGACGTTGCCCGAGACGACCGGGAAGTCCAGCGCCCGGCAGGCCTCGGCCATGCCCTCGATGCAGCCGGCGAACTGGCCCATGACCTGCGGCCGCTCGGGGTTGCCGAAGTTGAGGCAATCGGTGATAGCCAATGGCCGCGCACCCGCGGCGGTGAGGTTGCGCCAGGCTTCCGCCACCGCCTGCGCCCCGCCCGAAGCCGGATCGGCGGCGCAGTAGCGCGGCGTGCAGTCGGCGGTGAGCGCGAGCCCCTTCTCCGTGCCGTGGACCCGCACCACGGCCGCATCGCCGCCCGGCGGCTGCACCGTGTCCGCCATCACCATGTGGTCGTACTGCTCCCAGATCCAGCGCTTGGAGCAGAGGTCGGGCGCGGCAAGCAGCGCTTGCAGCGCCTCCATCGGATCGGGCGCGGAATCCTCCCCGCCCGGCGAGCGCGCCAGCGGCGCCGGTCTCGGCGTGAGCGCGTAGGGTCGCTCGTAGATGGGCGCCTCGTCCACCAGCGGGCGCACCGGCAGGTCGCCCACCACCGTGCCACCGGCCTTGAGCACGAAGCGGCCCGTCTCCGTCACCCGGCCGATCACGGCGAAGTCGACCCCCCACTTCTCGAAGACCGCCCGCGCTTCCTCGGCCGCCTCGGGGCGGATCACCATGAGCATGCGCTCCTGGCTCTCCGACAGCATGATCTCGTAGGGCGTCATGGCGCTCTCGCGCACCGGCACTTCGTCGAGGTCGAGTTCGATCCCCGCGCCGCCCTTGTCCGCCATCTCCACCGACGAGCAGGTGAGCCCGGCCGCGCCCATGTCCTGGATCGCGATGATCGCGTCGGATTCCATCAGTGCGAGGCAGGCCTCCATCAGCAGCTTCTCGGTGAAGGGATCGCCGACCTGGACGGTCGGGCGCTTCTCCTCCGTGCCCTCGCCGAAGGCGGCGGACGCCATGGTCGCGCCGTGGATGCCGTCGCGTCCGGTCTTCGCGCCGACGTAGACCACCGGATGGCCGACGGCGTTCTCGGCGGCGGCGTAGAAGATGCGGTCCGCCGGCGCGACGCCCACGGTCATGGCGTTGACCAGGATGTTGCCGTCGTAGGCCGGATCGAAGGCGCAGGAGCCGCCCACCGTCGGGACGCCGATGCAGTTGCCGTAGCCGCCGATGCCGGCGACCACGCCCGCCACCAGGTGACGGGTCCTGGGGTGGCCGGGCGCGCCGAAGCGGAGCGCGTCGAGGCTCGCCACCGGCCGCGCGCCCATGGTGAAGACGTCGCGCAGGATGCCGCCGACGCCCGTCGCCGCGCCCTGGTAGGGCTCGATGAAGGAGGGGTGGTTGTGGCTCTCCATCTTGAAGACCGCCGCCTGCCCGTCGCCGATATCCACCACGCCGGCGTTCTCTCCCGGCCCGCAGATCACCCAGGGTGCTTCGGTCGGCAGCTTGCGCAGCCACACGCGCGACGACTTGTAGGAGCAATGCTCGTTCCACATGGCCGAGAAGATGCCGAGCTCGGTCAGGTTGGGCGCGCGCCCCATGACCCGCTCGATACGCGTGTACTCGTCTGCGCTCAGCCCGTGCTCGTCGACCAGCGCCGGCGTGATCGGCACGTCCGGCATGACGCGCACCGCCCCGCTCACGAGAGCGACTCCACCAGGTGATCGAACATGGCGCGCCCGTCGGCGCCACCCAGCGCAGGCTCCGCAGCGCGCTCCGGATGCGGCATCAAGCCCAGCACCGTCCGCGCCGGATTGAGGATGCCTGCGATGTCGGCGGCGGAGCCGTTGGGGTTGGCCTCGTTATCGGCCCTGTCGTCGTCCCCCACGTAGCGGAACGCCACCAGCCCGTCGCCTTCCAGCCGGGCCAGGGTCTCGGCATCGGCGCAGTAGTTGCCCTCGTGATGGGCGACCGGCATCCGCACCACCTGCCCGGCCTCGTAGCCGGCGGTGAACGGGCTCGCGGCTTCCTCCACGCGCAGGCTCACCCAGCGGCAGACGAAGCGGAGGCCTGCGTTGCGCATCAGCGCGCCCGGCAGCAGCCCGGCCTCGGTCGCCACTTGGAAGCCGTTGCAAATCGCCAGCACGAGCACGCCCGCCTTGGCCCGCTTCACCACGTCCGCCATCACCGGCGAGCGCGCCGCCATGGCGCCCGCGCGCAGGTAATCGCCGTGGGCAAAGCCGCCGGGCAGCACGATCAGGTCGCAGGCGGGCAGCGCGGTCTCGTCGTGCCAGACCACCGCGGGCGCCCGGCCTGTACTGGCCTCCAGCGCCACCATGACGTCGCGGTCGCAGTTGGAGCCGGGAAAGACGACGACCGCGGCCCTCATCCCGCTCCCATCGCCGGGCATGGCACGTCCTTGCTGCCGCTCAGGAAAGAGAGACGTGGGACGCGGAACTTTAATTTCATCCGGGCTATGCCGGGATTAAGCGGGATGGCTGAGATTGCGGGGGACATGCGACCGCCGCCCGTGACCGTGGCCGCGGCGCTAGCGCGGTCTGCGGTCATCAACGTATTCCGCGCCCCGCGCTCACTCACCCCGCCTCGGACTGACGTGGCGTGATCTCCCCCGCGCAACATGATGCCTTCATCGCGCGGGCGCCGCGCCGCGTGCACCGGAACAAGGTCCGGGGAGTCTGACGCAGCGCGCCGGCTCATTCGGCGAGGTCGATGGTGTAGTCCTCGATCACGGTGTTCGCCAGCAGGCGCGCACACATGGCGTCGAGCTGCTCCCTGGCGGCCTGCGGGTCGGTCTCGGCCAGGTCGAGCTCCAGGTACTTGCCCTGGCGCACGTCCTCCACGCCGGCGAATCCCATGCGGGCGAGCGTGCTCGCGATCGCCTTGCCTTGGGGGTCGAGAACGCCGGGCTTGAGGGTGATGTGGACTCGGGCTCGCACGCGGTCTCACGCGCGCTCGTCGTCGTTGCCGGCGCCGTTCACTGCCTGCACCACCGTCTCCGGCATCAGGCCGAGCCGCCGGGCGACCTCCTGATAGGCTTCGGAGACCCGGCCGAGATCGCGGCGGAAGCGGTCCTTGTCCAGCTTCTCGTTGGTCTCGATATCCCAGAGCCGGCAGCTGTCGGGCGTGATCTCGTCGGCGAGCACGATGCGCATGTCCTCGCCGTGCCAGAGGCGGCCGAACTCCAGCTTGAAGTCCACCAGCCTGATGCCGATGCCGTGGAACAGCCCGCTGAGGAAGTCGTTGATGCGGAGCGACATGGAGAGGATGTCGTCGAGCTCCTGCGGCGTGGCCCAGCCGAAGGCGGTGATGTGCTCCTCCGAGACCAGCGGGTCGTCGAGCTCGTCGTTCTTGTAGCAGTACTCGACGATGGAGCGCGGCAGCTGGACGCCCTCCTTGAGGCCGAGCCGCTTGACCAGCGTGCCGGCGGCGTAGTTGCGGATGATCACCTCGACCGGGATGATCTCCACCTCGCGAATCAGTTGCTCGCGCATGTTGAGCCGGCGCATGAAATGGGTGGGCACGCCGATCTCGTTGAGGCGCGCCATCAGGTGCTCGGAGATGCGGTTGTTGAGCACCCCCTTGCCGGTTATCACGCCCTGCTTCTTGTTGTTGAAGGCCGTGGCGTCGTCCTTGAAGTACTGCACCAGGGTGCCGGGCTCAGGCCCTTCGTAAAGGACCTTCGCCTTTCCTTCGTAGATCCGCCTGCGACGGGACATGATGGGGATCCTCGATGTGGGGGGCGTCGCGCCGGGTCGGCGCTGCGCGCGCCCGTTACCTCGCCAACATAGTCGTTACACGGGGTCAGTACAATTGCCTGTCGCCAGTCGTTCCGGGCGGGCCGCGCGGGTCGGCCGCCGCGATGGCGCTCTAAATCTCAATGCTTTCAAATAGATGACGATTCGGTGGCCCCGCCGCGAAAAGCCACACAGGGGCGGTGTCGGGCCGTCCGGGCGGCGGCAACGCAATCAACGACGCGTTAACCGTCCCGAATCCGCCGACGGGCTCGATGCACATGGCGGCCTCCGGGTCGCCGCCCGAGTCGCGCGCCCCCCGCGCGAGCAGCGCAGCCCAGCCGTCCCAGGCGCCGCGTTCGGGGTCGGGCGGTGCCGCCGCCTCGAAGGCCGCGAGATGGGTGCGAATTCGTGCCGATTTCGCGTCGTTGCGCTCGCGCGCGGTGAACATGGAAAGCCCCTCCGGCAGCGCATGAAACACAGGGGCCTTGCCGCCGTCATGGCGCAGCCAGAACGCCTCATCGGAATCGGCCACCACGAGGTTGAAAGGGCGATAGGCCGCGCCGTCGATATCGGCGAGCGCCATGGCCGCCGCCGCGGCATCGGCATGATCCAGCGCATCCAGCACCAGCTCGCCCCGCGAGCGCTTGCCCGCTGCGGGCCCGAGCGCGCCGGTGCGGTTCAGGATGCCAGCGCAGAGGCCGTCGTCGTTGACGCCGAGCCAGCTTCCGCCCGCGAGCTCGTCCTGGCCAGCGGTCACCTCTGCCCGGTCGGGCCAGTGCCGGCCCGGCCCGCGCCAGGGGCGGTCGATCATCTCGTCGCGGTTGGCGGCGATCACGACCGGCCAGTCGTGGCCGGGGCGCCGCAGGATCACGAGTGTGCACATGCCGCCTTACCCGCCGAAGGGACCGCGCCCGCCGTGGACCGGCGCGGGCCGCTCTGGCACAATGCGCGCGCGTCCAATCATCGGCTGGGAGCCTGGGGTATGAACACGTTCGATGACCGCAAGAAAGCCGCCGAGGCGAAGTTCAAGCACGATCAGGAGTTTCAGTTCAAGGTCATCGCCCGGCGCAACAAGCTTCTCGGCCTGTGGGCGGCGGAGAAGATGGGCATCGCGGGCGACGATGCCGAGGCCTACGCCAAGCAGGTGGTCATGGCCGATTTCGAGGAGCCGGGCGACGACGACGTGGTCCGCAAGGTGGTCGGCGACTTGACGCAGAAGGGCATCGAGGCCGACGATCACCTGATCCGCACGCAGATGGAGCGCCTGTTGGACGAGGCCAAGGGCCAGGTCAGCACCGAATAGCCCGCGCGCGTACCTCCTCCATCCTCGACGTTCGGAACCGCCGGTGAGCGGAACTGCCTCCGGCTGGGGCGCCCACGCCCACCGGGCGCTGCATGCGGCCGGCGTGCGCCAGGTCGCCTACGTGCCGGATGGCGGCCTGTCGGCGCTACTCGGCCTGTGCGAGGCCGACGAGACCATGCGCATGGTGCTTCTGGCCCACGAGCAGGAAGGCCCGGCGCTGATCGCCGGCGCCTGGCTCGGCGGCGAGCGCGCGGCGCTGCTGATGCAGTCGAGCGGGGCCGGCAACTGCGTCGCCGCGCTCTCGCTGATCCGCACCTGCCGCTTCCCCTTCCTCAGCATCGTCACCATGCGGGGCGAGTGGGGCGAGACCAACCCTTGGCAGCTCCCCATGGGCCAGGGGACCGCAGCCCATCTCGAGCAGTGCGGCGTGATCGTCTCGCGCGTCGACGACCCAGACGACGCGTTCGAAACCATCGAGGCGGCCGCCGCCATCGTCTTTGAAAGCCAAGCGGCGGCCGCGGTCCTCATCGGTCAGCGCGTGATCGGCGCCAAGAGCTTCGACGGATGACGCACCGCGCGCAGCCGGATACGACCCTGGACCGGCGCACGGCGACGGCAGTTCTGCTCGAAGGCCGCGACGACGTGCTCGTGGTTCCCGGCCTGGGCTCTGCCACCTGGGACTGTGCCGCGCTCGGCGACAACCCGCTGCACTTCTCGCTCTGGGGCGCCATGGGCAACGCGTCGATGATCGGGCTCGGTCTCGCGCTAGCGCAGCCTGCGCGCCGCGTGCTGGTGTTGACAGGCGACGGCGACATGCTGATGGGGCTCGCGAGCCTCGCCACCATCGCGACCCAGGCGCCGCCCAATCTCGCCATCGTCGTGCTCGACAACGAGCGTCACGGTGAGACCGGAATGCAGCCCACGCATACCGCGCACCGCACCGATCTCGCAGCCACAGCAGCCGCCTGCGGCTTTGCCGAGGCCCGGCAGGTCGCGGACGAAGCCGGCCTCCGCGCCGCGCTCCCGCTGGTGCACGAGACGCCGGGGCCGACCTTCCTCACGGTGAAGGTGCACGCGAAGCCCCTGCCCCGAGTCCTCCCACCCCGCGACGGCGCCTACCTCAAGGACCGCTTCCGCGCGGCGTTATTGGGCAAGGACGCCGTCCTTTAGTCCCGGCAGCGCATCGTCGTCCCGGCGCAAGGCCGGCGTACGGAACCTCCCTCCCTGCGCCGTGTTGACTTGCCGTTCCGAGCGCCCCACCGTTTTCGGCATGCTTCTCTCGAGTCGCGACGCCGCCGGGATGCTTCGAGAGGTCGCTCCCTGAACGGCGCGCGTTTGCAAGGCTCGCTTGGAGTTGGCAGAGCGCCGCACTCCCCCATTGGGCCGCTGCCGCCGACCCACCCACGCTGCCGAGGAACCTGATGCCATGAGACGCCAGACCCGATCCCTTCGCCCGGTAACGGCACTTCTGATGGTTGGAAGCCTGGCCGGTGGCCTGTCCGCCTGCGGTGGCGGAGGTGGTGACGGGTCGTCCCCTCCGCCGATGCCCACAGCCAGCGGTGAGGCGCTCGACGTAGCGATCACCGCGGATCCCCCGTCAACGGCACCGGACCTGCTGAGCGCGGACGGCTCGGGGACGCCCGCGGACGGCACGATGCTCGAGGAGGCAGCCGACGCGGCCAGAGCCACAATCGACGGCTGGGACGGCAGCGTGTACGAGCGAATGAACGAGGCGAATGGTACGCCGGCTTCGACAGAAACATTCGTGATCTATAGCAACAAAGACGCGCCGGAGGACACGCCGTTCAGCGATGTTTATCCGTTCGATTATGACGCGGACAACGACGCAGCGAATGACTCTTTGATCGTCGACGACTCAAACGTGGGGTTAGTCAGTGGCGTGGCTGAGTTCCCTTCGGCAGTCAATCAAGTGGACGTGCCGTTCACGGACGACGATACGTTCATGGGCATGTTCGCCGGCGCGCCGGGCAGCTACACCTGCGTCTCGATGTGCACACTCTCAACCAATATGGATGCAGAATTGAGCGCCGTCGGCGGCGACTGGATCTTCGCACCCAACGACGATGAGTTCCCGGTGCCGGTTGACGACAGCGACTACATCCATTTCGGCTACTGGATGAATGAGTCGGAAGAGAACGACCAGCCCGTCATGATGGCAGCCGCCATCGCCGGCGGAACCGACCCGTCCCCCATCGGCACCGTTCAAAGCCTCGAGGGTCAGGCCAGCTACAGTGGCGCGGCGACGGGCCTCTACGTGATCAGAACTTTTACGTTGGACGGTGAAGTCCAGAGCCGGACGGGCGGACAGTTCACCGCCGATGCGACGCTGACGGCCTACTTTGGCGGCGACGACGTAGCCGTCAACAAGCACTGCTCGATCGTCGGCACGATCGAGAATTTCGGGGACCAACGCGGCAGCCCCATCGACTCAAGCTGGAGCGTCGAGCTGGAGGCAGCGCGGTTCGGCAGTCAACAAGGCGGCACGTTCCGTGGCGCGACCGAGGGCGACCAAGGCCTGATGGGCTCCTGGGACGGCCGGTTCTTCGGACCTGTGGCCGTCGACGGCGACGATACGATGCCGGGGAACCAGTCTACGTTCCCGAGCGCCGTGGCCGGAACCTTCGACGCCGCGTTTACGAACGGCGCCGTCATCGGCTCCTTCGGCACAGAGAGAGACGACTGACGCAGACGCTGTGGGCGCGCGCCGGCGCCTATCTAGAGGACCGAAATCGGGCAGCGCTATTGGATGGAGACGCGGCCGTCTGAATCCTGCCGCCCCTTCCCCTCTGTCGCTAGCACAGAACTTGACAAATCATGATATGAGAAGATAGGTCTGCGAGAAGCAATCGGGACCTTGCCATGCCGCAGACGCGCGAAAAATTTGCCACCCAGGTTGACGGTGCGCTGCTGTCCGACCTGCGAGGGTTGGCGAAACAGGAAGGGCGTCAAATTCAGGCGCTCGTCGAAGAGGCGATCGCAGCGCTGATTGAGCAGCGGCGACACGGCACCGCCCGCCCACACGTGATGAGCGCCTATCTAAAGAGCCACGCCCGCTACGCACCGCTCTACAAGAAACTCGCGAAGTGACGCGGGATTATTTGACCCTTGCCGACGTTCTCGCCATCCATGACGACCAGATCGCGACCTATGGCGGCGCGGAGGGTGTGCGGGATCCGGGCCAGTTGGAAGCCGCACTGTTCCGACCGCAGAGCGGCTATTACGCCGATGTGATCGCGGAAGCGGCGGCCCTTTGGGAGAGCCTCTCGCAGAATCATCCTTTCATCGACGGCAACAAACGCACCGCTTTCGCCGCGACGTTCACGTTTCTCGCCATCAACGGTGTGGAGCTTACAGCCAGCGCTGACGAGGCGTGGACATTTCTGTCCCGCCTCTACGACCGCAGCGAACTCACGTTCGACGCGCTCGATGCATGGCTCCGCGACAACACGAAGCCTGTGAGTTAGCGCCAGGCAGCGCTACTCGTGGACGTCGAAGCGGAACGACTTCGAGACGATCTTCCACTCGCCGTCGATCTTGACGAGGCTCAGGAAGTCCGTGAAGTAGCGCGGATGAATCGCGCACTCGCAGGTCACGACGGCGGTGTTCTCGTCCGACATGTCGATGGAGAGGATCTTGTCGAAGCGCGCCTGCCCCGTCGACGCCGGCGGCACGCGGCCCCTCACGATTTCGAACCACTCCTCGCGCGGCCAGTCGACGAACTTGCCGTCCATGTTCGCGAAGAGGCGGCTGGACGGGTGAAAGATCGTGGCGAGCTTCTCCGTGTCGCACTCGTATAGCCCGTCGAAATAGACCTGCACCACGTCGGTGATCTCTTGGTAGCTGTTGCTCATTCGTGCTCCCTCCAGTCCCTTGCGGCCCCTTGGCCCGTTCCGCCGACCACGGACCCCGTATAGGCTTTTGCGCCTACCCACAAGAGCCGTATCGCCGGCGCCGAGCTTGATCCCCGGACGGGCTGGCGTGCTACCGTCCCACTCTGCGACAGCGAGGGCCGACCGGAGGCCGCGCCGGGCGCGGGAGGGAGACCGATGAAGACGGTCGTGCGGAACAAGCAGTGGGCGGAGAAGTATCCCGACCTCGGGACCGAGCCGGTGCCCACCGAGCCCTACTACTCGGACGAACACTACGCCCTCGAGCGCGAGCGCATCTTCCGCCGGTGCTGGATCAATGTGGGCCGCGTGGACGAAATCCCCGAGCCGGGCGATTACTTCGTGCGCGAGATCGCCATCTGCAAAGTCTCCGTGCTGATCATCCGGGGCTCGGACGGTGTCGTGCGCGGCTTCCACAACGTCTGCTCGCATCGCGGCAACACTCTGGTGCTGGACGGGCGCGGCACCTGCCCCGGCAGCGTCTACTGCCACTTCCATAACTGGATTTACAGCGACACGGGCGAGCTCATCCGCGTGCCCGACGAGGAGAACTTCTTCGACCTCGACAAGCGCGACCACGGGCTCACCCCGGTCAACACGGATTTCTGGGAGGGCTTCGTCTTCGTCCACCTTGAACCGGAACCCGCGGAGACGCTGCGGCAATATCTCGGCGGCGTCGCCGACCAACTCGACGGCTGCCCGTTCCACGAGATGGGATTGATGCAGACCTACAAGGTGGAGGAGCAAGCCAACTGGAAGGTGGCGCTCGACGCGCAGAACGAGCTCTATCACCTGCCGTTCCAGCACCGCCTGATCGTGGGTGATGCCTTCGTTAAGAACGACAAGGGCCTCATTCGCTTCCAGGACGTCAATCTCTACAACTATCACAGCGTCTGGTCGTGCGAGAACAACCCGACTCGCGCACTGCCACCGCTGGAGAGCATGCTGTTCGACGGCGACGACAGGGCGCCCGTGATCCGCATCCCGCAGATGATCGGCGAGTTCGACTTCTTCGTGGTGTTCCCGAACTTCGTGCTGCTGCTGTTCGATGTCGGCAATTCGACGAGCTACATCAGCTACAATTTTTGGCCGCTCGCCGTGGACCGGACGATCTGGGAGATCCGCATGCATTTCAGGGAACCCAGGTCCACGCGTGAGCGGCTGCAGCAGGAGTATTTCAAGTGCATCATTCGCGATGCGCTGCAAGAGGACGCATTCGCGCACGAGAACATTCATGCGGGTCTCGCCTCGCGCGCGAAGTCGCACGTGATCCTGCAAGACGAGGAGGCGCCGATCCGCTACTTCCACAAGGTGCTGGAGGATCACTGCGGGTTCTACCGGAACGCGTGAGGGGCGCTGGCGGAAGGAAGGAGCGCGCACGATGGCCGACGCTGCATTGCCGGACGGGTTCGAGGACCTCACCCCCTGGCTCGACTGGGCGCTGGAGCCCGAGCGCGCGCGCTCGGCGAAGAAAACCGAGTCCTCGATGGAGGAACTCCGCGCCTTCTACGACGCGATGATGCCGCGTATGGAGGAGATCATCGCCTACCTGGATGGCGTTCCTGACGACGACAGGCCGGCGCCGGCGCACCGCCTCTACCTGATCACCCTCTCACTCGTCGAAGTCGCCAACCTCGTGGAGATCTACAAGCGCCGCGAGGTGATCGAGGCCTGCGACCCCCTGCACTTCAACCCGCAGCACTGAAGGGGAAGGGCTGGAACAACAGGCCACTATCTGTAGACACTATCTATATAAACACGTTGTGACCATACTGCGGAAGAGTGATCATCCGAACTTAATCTACTGAGCCGGTTTCTCGGGCTGGGAATCCAGTGCACGTTCTGCCAGCTTTAGCGCCCCTAGCATGTCCTCTCGCAGGAACTTCATGTAATTCTCGAATACTTCCTGTGTCCATTCTGGCCCCGACAAAAGGCTCATCATGAATTGCTTTATTGTAGGATCAGTTTCATCTTCAATAGTTTGAGGTTTTTCGGCCTCCTCTATTGTGTTTCTAACCATACGCAACACTGAAGCTCTCGATTTAGCTCGCGGCTTACGCTCTGCAGATGAATACAGACTTGTTGTTCCCCATCTTTCTCCCTTAAAGTACTTAAGTCTATCCTTGGCACTCAAATTGAGACTCCGAAATTTGAATCCAGATACTTTCTCCTTTGCAATTGCTTCTACGATTTCTCTTTGAGTAATGATGCTTGGAAAGCTGGCCTTCATTCCAGTCAGGCGAAAGGCTAATACGACAGATCTCCCAACAAGATCAAAATGCTCTCCATTTTCGTCGGTCACCTTAGTCAACAAGGCGTCGTGCTCCACCGTTATACCATGCTTCAGCCGGAATCGAGTTTCTCCACTAACTCCCAGGCCAGTTACATTATTCATTACTGTGATTTGCTTGCTAATTGTGACGATTCTTGCGGCCTGACATCCTAGCTCCCTGTGCAACTCAATCGGAAACCACGCTAAAAATCCGTCCCCTGTCCACTTGACGAATCGGCCACCGGCTGCATTTACGGCCAACTTACCCAACCAATGTAGCCTTTGGAAATATTCCTCTACAGCTTGTGCAGACTCATTCTCGTAAAGATATTTTGAGGAGTTCTGAATGTCACAAACCCAAACGATCCCCCGCCCGCGCTCAAATGTAAACTTGGTCTCCTTCATTTCTCAACGCGTCTCCAAACTTCCACTTGTTCTGTGGCGAAATATCAAGACTAGCTTTTCGGGCACTATCACTTTCAGTGGTCGAATTCTCGAACTGGGTCATTTTCTGCCAAGTGCACACGGCCCTCACCCAGGCCGTACACTGGTTGGTGTCGAAGAGTTATTGGTTCCTCGCCATAAATTGAGTGCCGCCTGACCCCGCGACAGGGACTCGACGCCTGGTATTCACTTCGCCAACTGCTTCAGCACCTCGCGGTCGTCGCGCATGATCTCCTCGGCCAGCGCCTCCTGGCGAGCATCGTCGGACTCATTCGAGGGCAGCCGCTGATCCTCGCCCGGCGTCTTGGGCAGATCGGGCAAATCGCCTTTCTTCACCTTGCTACTCATCATCCTTCTCCCTGCTTTGGCGGCAGGTCGAGCTTGAGGCTCAGCTCCTTGAGGTGCTTGTCGGGCACGGTCGCAGGTGCCCCCATCATCAGGTCCTGCGCCGTCTGGTTGAGTGGGAACATGATGACCTCGCGGATGTTGGGCTCGTCCGAGAGCAGCATGACGATCCGGTCGATCCCAGGCGCGATGCCGCCGTGGGGTGGCGCGCCGTACTGGAAGGCATGGTAGAGCGCGCCGAAGCGGCGCTTCACCTCGTCCTCACCGTAGCCCGCGATCTCGAACGCCTTGACCATCAGATCGGGCTGGTGATTGCGGATCGCACCGCTGGAAAGCTCCACGCCGTTGCAGACGATATCGTACTGGTAGGCCAGCACGCTGAGCGGATCGTCGCTCTCCAGCGCCTCCATCCCGCCTTGCGGCATGGAGAAGGGGTTGTGGCTGAAGCCGATGGCGCCGGTCTGCTCGTCGCGCTCGAACATCGGGTAGTCGACGATCCAGCAGAACGCGAACCTGTCCTCGTCGATGAGCTCCAGCCGCGTGCCGAGTTCCAGCCTCACGGCCCCGGCATAGCGCGCGGCTGCGGCCGGCCTGTCGCAGCTCAGAAACACCGCATCGCCGTCCTCGAGGCCCGCGATCGTGCGAATCTCCTCCTGCACCGCCTCCGGCACGAACTTCGCGATCGGCCCCTTGCCGGCGCCGTCGGCAAAGGTGATGTAGCCGAGGCCGGGCGCGCCCAGGTCTTGGGCGAACCCGATCATCCGGTCGAAGAAGCTGCGCGGCTGGTCCGCGATCCCCTTCACCGGAATGCCGCGCACGACGCCCCCCTTCGCAATGGTGCCCTTGAAGGCCTTGAACGTCACCTCCTCGCGCCCGAACTGCTCGGTGAGGTCGACGATCTCGATGGGGATGCGCAGGTCCGGCTTGTCCGTGCCGAAGCGCAGCATCGCGTCCTTGTAGGCGAAGCGCGGGAACGGCGGTTTGGTGACCGCGCGCTCGGTGAACTCCGTGAAGACGCCGTGCATCACCGGTTCCAGCGCGTCGAACACGTCCTCCTGCTCGACGAACGCCATCTCGACATCGAGCTGGTAGAACTCGCCGGGGGAGCGGTCGGCGCGCGCGTCCTCGTCGCGGAAGCAGGGCGCGATCTGAAAGTAGCGGTCGAAGCCGGACGCCATCACCAGCTGCTTGAACTGCTGCGGCGCCTGCGGCAGCGCGTAGAAGGTTCCGGGATGCAGCCGGCTCGGCACCAGGAAATCCCGCGCGCCCTCGGGCGAGCTCGCGGTGAGAATTGGCGTGTGGCATTCCATGAAGCCCTGCTCGACCATGTGCCGGCGGATGCTGGCGACGATGGCGCTTCGGCGCACCATGTTCTGGTGCATGCGCTCGCGCCTGAGGTCGAGGAAGCGGTAGCGGAGCCGCACCTCCTCGCCATAGTCGTGCTCGCCGTGAACCGGCAACGGCAGGGTCTCGGCCGCGTTCTGCACCTGGAGCTCGGCGATCCGCACCTCGACCTCGCCGGTGGGAATCTTGGGGTTCACGGTCTCAGCGTCGCGCGTCACCACCGGGCCGGTCAGGGTCACCACCGTCTCGGGCTTGAACGCCGTCACCGCATCGAACAGCGGCTCGCCGCTCTCGGCAACGCACTGGGTGATGCCGTAGTGGTCGCGCAGGTCCACGAAGACGAGATGGCCGTGATCGCGCACCCGATGGACCCAGCCGGAGAGGCGCACGGTCGAGCCGACATCGGACGGCCTGAGCGCGCCGCAGGTATGCGTTCGGAATCGATGCATGGCGGGAGGCCCCGTGGTGCGTGAGGTGGTGGGTGATGCCCGGAGCGGGCCGAGCCGGGCCGGAAAAGCGCACGGAACCGGACGCCTTGTCAAGCGCCGCTCCAGGCCGGCGCCGCGGCGCCGCTCAAGTCACGTCAATGCAGCGTCGCGATGTCCTCGGCGGTCTCCTCGCCGGGCTGCTTGCCGAGAATGATCATGCTCAGCACCTGATCCTTGGTGACCTCGGCGGTGCGGTGGGTGCCGATCTGGCGGCCGTTCGTCATCACCGTGATCCGGTCCGACAGATCGAACACGTCGTGGATGTCGTGGGAGATCAGGACCATGCCGATCCCCTCCGACTTGAGCCGGATCACCAGCTCCTTGAAGACCGCGGTCTCGCGGTGCCCGAGGGCAGCGGTTGGCTCGTCCATGATCAGGACCTTGGTGTCGAAATAGAGCGCCCGCCCGATGGCCACCGACTGGCGCTGGCCGCCGGAGAGCCGCTGCACCGGCTCGCGCAGGTTGACGAAGTTGGGGTTGATGCGGGCGATGACCTCGCGGGTGGCCTTCTCCATGGCGTTGCCGTCGAGGGTCGCCCAGCGGGTCATGATCTCGCGGCCGAGAAACAGATTGGCGACCGCGTCGAGATGGTCGGCCAGCGCCAAGTCCTGATAGAGCGTCTCGATGCCGAGGTCCCTGGCGTCGCGGGGATTGTGGATCGAGACCTTCTCGCCCTGCATGTAGATCTCGCCGCTGTCCATGCGGTAGGCGCCGGCGAGAATCTTGATGAGCGTCGACTTGCCGGCCCCGTTGTGGCCGACGACACCGAGCACCTCGCCGCCCTGGACCGTGACCGAGACATCCTCGACCGCGTGGGTGCCGCCGAAGCTCTTGTAGATGTTGCGCATCTCGATCAGCGGCGGCGCGCTCATCGTGTCTCCCTGCGGGTCAGGCGACGTCGTACTGACGGGATATTCTCGAAAGCACTCCCGCGCCGGTCAAGCACCCGCCAATCCCCGCCGCGCGGAACGTCCGCCCAACCTACTGAGCCGCGTCGCCTTCCTTGAATTGCTCGATGGCCTCCGCCAGTTCCTCGGTCTCTTCGCAGGACGCGCAGATGTCCTGCAGGGTCGCGAGGTGCCCCTCGGCCTTGGCCAGATCGCCGACCATCAGGTAGGCCTCGCCGATGTACTCGTGGGCGCCCAAGTGCTTCGGATCGAGGTCGAGCGCCCGCCCATAATTCTCGAACGCTTCGTCGAGCCGGTCGAGATGGCGATAGCTGTAGGCGAGCAGGTTGAACACGTCCGCGTTGCGCGGGTTGGACTCGGCCGCGCGTTCGAGAAACGCGGCAGCGCGCTCCCAGTTGCCGGCCTCGATCGCCTGCTTGCCGCGCTCGATGTTGCGCTGGTCGGCCTGGGACGCTGCGTTGCTCGTGCTGCTGGAGCTCCCCGCAGCAATGGCGTCCGATGCGGGAAGCAAGGCCAGGGCGCCGCCGAGCAGCAGGATGGCGGCGAAAACTCTTATGTGAATCGTCATGTTGCACCTCTGCGGCTGAGTTGGGTCGACGGCCTCGTTCGGCCCGACCACGCCGCCGGCCTCAGTGCGGCGGCTGGTAGTTGGGCGGCTCGCGCATCACCCCGACATCGTGGATGTGGCTCTCACGCAGGCCCGCCGCCGAGACCCGCGCAAACTGGCAGTTGCGCTGCATCTCGGCGAGCGTGGCGCAGCCGGTGTAGCCCATCGCCGCGCGCAGGCCGCCGACAAGCTGATGGATCACCTGGCTCAGGGGGCCCTTGAACGGTACCCGCCCCTCAATCCCCTCCGGCACCAGCTTGAGCCGGTCGCTGATTTCCGCCTGGAAGTAGCGGTCGGCCGAGCCGCGCGCCATGGCGCCGAGCGAGCCCATGCCGCGGTAGGACTTGTAGGAGCGGCCCTGGTAGAGGAAGACGTCGCCGGGGCTCTCCTCGGTGCCGGCGAAGAGCGAGCCGATCATCGCGCAGTCGGCGCCGGCGGCAATCGCCTTGGCGAGATCGCCCGAGAACTTGATGCCGCCGTCGGCGATTGCGGTGACGCCGTGCTCGCGCGCCACCTCGACCGCGTCGATGATCGCCGTGAGCTGGGGCACGCCCACGCCGGCGATGACGCGCGTGGTGCAGATGGAGCCCGGCCCGATGCCCACCTTGATCGCATCGGCACCGGCGTCGATCAACGCCCGCGCACCCTCCGCCGTGGCGACGTTGCCGGCCACCACCTGGGCATAGTTGCTGAGGGTCTTGATATCCTTCACCGCGCGCGCCACCGCTTCGCCGTGGCCATGCGCCGTGTCCACGACGATGAGGTCGCATTCGGCGTCGAGCAGCGCCTCCGCCCGCGCCAGCCCGTCAGCGCCGACGCCGGTCGCGGCGCCTGCACGCAGCCTGCCCTGCGCGTCCTTGCAGGCATGGGGGAAGGCCTGCGCCCGCTCGATGTCCTTGACCGTAACCAGGCCGACGCAGCGATAGGTGTCGTCCACCACCACCAGCTTCTCGATCCGGTGGCGGTGGAGCAGCCGCTTCGCCTCGTCGCGATCCACGTCCTCGCGCACCGTGATGAGGTTCTCGGCGGTCATGATGTCCCGCACCGGCCGGTTGGGGTTGGTCTCGAAGCGCACGTCGCGGTTGGTGAGGATGCCCACCAGCCGGCCGCTGCCCTCCTCGACCACGGGAATGCCGGAGATTCCGTGCTCGTCCTTGAGTCGGAGCGCCTCGCTCACCGGGCGATCGGGCGTGATGGTGAGCGGGTTGACCACCATGCCGGCCTCGAACTTCTTGACCCGGCGCACCTCCTGCGCCTGGGCCTCGGGGGTCATGTTCTTGTGGATGACGCCGAGGCCGCCCGCTTGCGCCATGGCGATGGCAAGCCGGCCTTCGGTCACCGTGTCCATGGCAGCCGACAGCAGCGGAATGCCGAGGCTGATCTCGTTGGTAACTTTGGTGTCGACCGCCGTCTCGGTCGGCAGCACCGTCGAAGCCGCGGGGATCAGGGTCACGTCGTCGAAGGTGAGCGCCTCTCGAAGCTGCATCGCGACCCCTATCGAGTTGGCGCGCACTATACACAAATGGGCAAGGCGGCCAAGCGCCCAGAACCCGCCTGCGGGTCGTCTTTCAGAGGGGCGGAATGCTGGCGAGGAGGCCCTCGTCCGCGACCAGAACGGAGCCGTAGAACGCGGCCGAATCGGCGGTGCAGAGGAAGAGCGCCGTGTTGACCATGTCCTCGGGTTCGGCGAAGGCGCGGCCGCTCGGGTTGAGCCGCTCGAAGCGCTGGACGACCTCCTCGTTCTCCGGTTCGCGCATCCAGGCATTCATCGGTGTGCGCACGTTGCCCGGCGCGATCGCGTTGACGTGGATACCGTGGCCGGCGAGCTCGGTGCCGAGCGAGCGGGTGAGCAGGATCACGCCGCCCTTGCTCGCGGCGTAGGCCGAAGACTGCGAAAGCCCGACCAGACCCGCCACCGAAGCGAAATTGACGATGTGACCGCCGTCGGCTTCGATCATGCCCGGCGCCACGGCCTGACAAACGTAGTAGGTGCCCTTCAGGTTGACGTCGACGATGCGGTCGAAGGCGGCGGAGTCGCTCTCGGTTACCGGGTTCGCGTGCCAGATGCCGGCGGCGTTGACCGCGATATCGATAGGGCCGAGCTCTGCCGCCGCTCGCGCGACGGCGTCGCCCACTGCCGCCGCATTGCTCACGTCGGCGACCAGGCTGGCGGCGCGGCCGCCTGCGCCCCCGATGTCCTCGGCCACTGCGTCCAGCACCGCCTCGTCCGCCTTGTCGAGCAGCGCCACGCGCGCACCCTCCTTGGCGAAACGCAACGCAACCGCACGGCCGATACCCGAAGCCGCGCCCGTCACAAGAGCCGCTCGCCCTTCAAGCCTCACCGACACCTCCTTCGTCGCGGCCGGGGAAAAGCGTAGGCGCACGGCGGTTGCGCGTGCAACGGGGCGCGTGGACGGTCATTGCCGGTTGCGCCTATAGTGGACTCCCCAGGCGCTCGACGAAGTAGAACAAACAATCGGGTGGCGCCCGGACAAGATGGGAGGAAAGGAACGATGCTAGGGAGATTCGTAGCTCTCGTGGCGCTCGGCGCATTGGTTGCCGCGCCATTGGCCCATCAACCGCAGGCCAAGGCTGACGACCACGAGGTGGTGATCGGCTTCGCGATCGCGTTCAGCGGCTGGATGAACCAGTACGACGGCCCGCCCTATCAGGGCTCGCTGATGGCGATCGAGGAGTTCAACGAACAAGGTGGCATCCTCGGCAAGCAAATCCGGGCGGTCACGTCCGACACCAAGACCGACACGGTGCAGGGCGCCAAGGCCGGCGCCGATGTGGTGGCGCAGGGCGCGCAGTTCATGGTGGTCTCCTGCGACTACGACATGGGCGCACCTGCCGCGACGGTCGCCAACAGCAACAACATGATCTCGATCTCGTCCTGCGCATCGGACGCCAAGATGGGCGTGCAGGGCATCGGGCCTTACGCCTTCACGCTCAACACCTACGGCCAGGGCGAGGGCGCAGGCATGGCCAAGTACGCCTACGTGGATCGGGGCTGGCGCAAGGCCTTTCTGCTGCTCGATGCCTCGATCGAGTACGACAAGAGCATCTGCCACGGCTTCCTGGAGCAGTGGAAGGACTACGGCGGCGAGGTGATTGGCGTCGACAGCTACATGCAGGAGGACGCCTCCATCGCCTCGCAGATCACCCGCTACAAGGAGCTGGCGGCGGAGCGCGGCGAGCCCGAGTTCCTCTATCTCTGCTCCTACGGCGCTGGCGCGGTGAGCGCGATCCGGCAGATCCGGGCGGCAGGCATCGACGTTCCCATCGGGGGCGGCGATTCCATGGACGGCGACTACTGGTCCGAGGCGGTGCCCGGACTCAGCGATCACTACGCGTCGTCCTTCGGCTCGATCTGGGGCGACGACCCCCGGCCCGAGGTGAACGAGTTCTTCGACCGCTACCGTGCGAAGTACGGCGAGCCCGAGACCTCGTTCCCGCTCAACGGCTACAGCGTGATCCAGGCGATCAAGGTGGCGGCCGAGCGGGCTGGCTCCCTCGACTCCGATGCAGTGCTCGCCGAGATGAACAAGTTCGACAAGGAGCCGCTGCTCTGGGGTCCGACCACCTATACGGCCGACACCCACATCGACCTCACCCACGTGCTGACGATCATCCAGATCCAGGATGGCAAGGGCAGCTACGCAGGCCAGGGCGGTGCCGAGAACCCGCCGGCGCTGCAGCTCATCTTCCCGGACTTCACCGAGGACCTTTACGAGAACTAGTCTGCGTTACCTGAAGGCCGGCCCGCCGCACGGCGGGCCGGCCTTCGGCACTCTCGTGGTTGTCTTCCAGGGGCCGTCGTGACCGGACTGGTCCAGAACGCCATCGACGCGCTCGCGCTGGGCAGCCTGTATGCGCTGACGGCGCTGGGCATCGGGCTGATCTTCGGTGTCATGCGGCTGATCAATTTCGCCCATGGCGACCTCATCATGATAGGCGGCTACGCGCTGATCGTGCCGTCCAGCGCCGCCGCAGCCGTCGCCTTCATCGGGGCCTGGCCGGCGCCTGCGATGGTCGCCGCCATCGTCTTCATCGTCATGCTGTTCGCACTGGCCTGCGAGCGGCTGGCCTTCCGTCCGCTCCGTCGCGCTAACCCCTCGGTGCTGCTGATCACCTCGTTTGCGCTCAGCTTCTTCCTCGAGCACCTGGTGGTGATGATCTACGGCGGCCGGGTGAAGGCCGTGAGCATCTGGCCCGAGCTGCTGGAGGTCTTGCCCATCAGCGGCGTGCGCATTCCGTATCTGCAGATCGTCACCATCGGGGTGACCATCGGGCTGCTGGTGCTGCTGGTGCTCTTCCTCAAGCGCACCCCCATGGGCATCCAGATGAGGGCGGCGTCGGAGGATTTTTCCACGGCGCGGCTGCTCGGCGTGCGCGCCAACCGGGTGATCGCCGTGGCGTTTGCCATCAGCGGGCTGCTCGCCGCCGTGGTCTCGCTGCTCTACGTCTCGCAGGTGGGCGCGCTCACCTACAGCATGGGGATTCCCCTGGTGCTATTCGCCTTCGTCGCCACCGTGGTGGGCGGCATGGGGAGCCTGACAGGCGCGGTGCTCGGCGGCTTCGTGGTCGGCATCGCAAGCGTGGTGCTCCAGGTGGCGCTGCCGGTGGCCATGCGTCCCGACCGCGACGTCTTCGTCTATGGGCTGATCCTGCTGATCCTGCTGATGCGGCCCTCGGGCCTCGTGAAGGTGAAGTCGATCGAGGAGAAGGTCTGAGATGGCCGGGCCGGGTGGCAGCGGCATGGAACGGCGCGACCTGATCTTGCGCCTGCCCGTCGTGGGCCTGCGCGTCTTCTGGACGCCGATCGTCCTTTCGCTCGGCATGCTCGTAATCGTGCTTGCGGTGTGGGCGAGCGGCGACACGGTGCTGGCGCTGGCGGTGACCGCCGCGCTGATCCGCGCGGTCATGGTGATCGGCCTCTATATCTTCATCGGCAACTCGGGCGTTCTGGCCTTCGGCCATGCCACCTTCATGATGGTAGGCGCCTACGGCGTGGCGTGGCTGACGCTCCGCCCCTTCAACAAGAGCTTCGCGCTGCAGCTGCCGGAGTTCCTGGCGGCGCACCAGTACCCGATGCTGCCGTCCGCGATTGCGGCAGCGCTGCTGGCGGCCATCGTCGCCTTCATCGTCGGCATCCCGATCATGCGGCTCTCAGGGATAGCGGCGGCCATCGCGACGCTCGCCGTGCTCGGCATGTTCAAGACCTTCTACTCCAACTGGAGCGAGTGGACGCTGGGTGCCGCGACCATGCCGGGTATTCCGATCTATGTGGATATGTGGATCGCGCTGGCTTGGGTGGTGGTGGCGCTCTTCGCCGCCTACATCTACCAGCGCTCGAAATACGGCCTCGCGCTCCGCGCCTCGCGGGAGGACGAGTTCGCGGCCCGCGCGGCGGGGATCAACATCCCGCGTCAGCGGCTCGTTGCCTTCGTGCTTAGCGCCTTCTTCATGGGCATCGGCGGTGTGCTGGAGGCGCACTACCTCGGCACCATCGCGGTCAAGAATTTCTGGCTCACCATCACCTTTATTCTGCTCGCCATGCTGATCGTGGGCGGTCAGCGCAGCCTCACCGGCGCACTGGTAGGCGTGGTGGTGATCTCGACCCTGATCGAGATTCTGAACTCCCTCGAAGCCGGCATGAACGTGGGCGTTGCGGTGCTCTCGGTGCCGATCGGCGCCCAGGAGCTCACCATCGCGGGCCTCATGATCATCATCCTGGTGTTCCGGCCGGACGGGATCATGGGCGGGCGCGAGGTGCCCTGGCCCTTCGGCAAGGCAGGACGCATCGTGCGGGACCCCGGCGCGGCTGAGAGCGAGCACGACCCGCTGCGGCGGGGCGTCGCACAGCGGGATGGCGCCCCCTGATGGACCGGCTCGCCCGCAGGCTGATCCCGGCGCGGCCCAGCGCGGCGTCCCTGGCCCTTGCCGGCACGCCTGAAGACACGCTGGAAGCCTTCGATGTCACGGTCCATTTCGAGGGGCTCGCGGCCGTGGACGGGGTCTCGATCTCGATGAGAAACGGCGAGGTCTTTGGTTTGATCGGCCCCAACGGCGCCGGCAAGACCACGCTCGTCAACGCGATGACCGGCTTCCAGCGGCCGACACGGGGGCGGGTCGTGCTGGGCGGCGAGGACGTGACCGGGCTTTCCGCGCACGAGCTGGGCCGGCGGGGGCTTGCGCGGACCTTCCAGGCGGTCAGGCTCTTCCGCGACATGCCGGTGATCGAGAACTTGGAGGCGGCTGCGGTGGGCACCGGGCTCGGCCGCCGCGAGGCCGCGCGCCGGGCCTCGCGCATCCTGGCCTGGATGAGGTTCGCGCACAGGGCGGACGACTGGGCGGACACGCTCCCCTACGGCGACGAGCGCCGGGTCGGCATCGGCCGCGCGCTCGCCATGGCGCCCCGTTTCGTGCTGCTGGACGAGCCGGCGGCGGGCTTGAGCGATGCCGAGTGCGACGAGCTCATGGGGCTGATCGCCGAGATCCCCCGCGTCTTCGGCTGCGGCGTTCTGCTGATCGAGCACAACATGCGGGTCATCATGGGGGCCTGCCACCGCATCCACGTGATCGAGAGCGGGCGCACCGTGGCCGAGGGCTCGCCGGAGGAGATCCAAGTGAACCCCGACGTGCTGCGCGCCTACCTGGGGACCAAGTCGGGCGATGCTGGAGGTTGAGAACCTGCACGTCCGCTACCGGCGGCTCCGCGCGGTGCGCGGCGTCTCGCTCACCGTGGGCGAGGGCGAGATCGTCTGCCTGGTGGGCCCCAACGGCGCCGGCAAGTCGAGCACGCTGCGCAGCATCGCGGGCCTGCACCCGCCGTCGGAAGGCGACATCCGGCTCGCCGGCCGCTCCGTCAAGGGCCTCGCGCCCGAGACCATCGCGCGCCTGGGCCTTTCCATGGTGCCGGAGGGCCGTCACGTCTTCACCCAACTCACGGTGGAGGAGAACATTCTGCTCGGCAGCCAGATGCGGCGCGACCGCAAGCAGGTGAGGGCCGACTTCGAGCGCATGCTGGAGAGCTTCCCCTTCCTGCGCGGGCGGCTCTCCACTCCCGGCGGCAAGCTCTCGGGCGGCGAGCAGCAACAGCTCGTGATCGCCCGCGCGCTGATGACCAGCCCCCGGCTCATCCTGCTGGACGAGCCTTCCCTCGGCCTCGCGCCGATGGTGGTGGACACCGTCTACGAGATCCTCAAGGGACTGCGCGACGAGGGCATCACGCTGCTGGTGGTCGAGCAGAGCACCCACCGGGCGCTGGAGAACGGCGACCGCATCTACATCATCCGTTCGGGCCAGATCGAGCTCGAAGGCGAGTGCAGCGCGCTCACCGACGAGCGCGTCGAGCAGGCCTACTTCGGCTTCGGCGAGGCGGAAGCCGAGGTGGATCACCGAACGCGCTTCTGAGCGGCCTGCCCTCACAGTACGCAACGCAGACAGGAGAGCATACGGTGGGCTATCACGACCGCCAGATCGAGAAGGGAGCGGGACCAGCCGTGGTCTTCAGCCACGGAACGCTCATGGACGCGACGATGTTCGACCCCCAGCTCGACCATCTGTCCGAGCGGGGCTACCGGGCCATCGCCTACAACAGCCGCGTGCTCACGGGGGCGCCCGCCGCGCATACGCTGGGCGATCTGGTCGAGGATTGCCGCGCGCTCCTGGACAATCTCGGCATTCAGAAATGCGTCCTCGCGGGCATGTCGGTGGGCGGCTTCATGGCCCTGGAATTCGCCCTCGCGTATCCCGAGCGTTTGAGCGGGCTGATCCTCATCGCCGCCACGTCGAAGGACTATACGGCTGAGGAGCGGGAGGCCTACCACCGTCAGTTCGACAAGCTGGACATCGACGGCACGGTGCCGCGAGACTTTGCCGAGTGGGTGGCGCCCTTCTGTTTCGGCGAGACGACGATGGCGTGCAACAAGACGCTCGTGGAGCACTGGGTCGACCGCTGGGCGACGACGGTGCCGGCGCGCGCGGTGCTCTACCAGGGCCGCTCCTGGCTCGACAAGGAAGACATCACCGGGCGGCTCGCGGCCGTGCGTGTGCCGGCCCTCGTGATCCATGGCGAGGAAGACGTGCCGCTCCCCATCGGACGCGCGGCGTCGATGGCGGACGCGCTCCCCGACGCGACCTTCGCGCGGGTTGCACACGCCGGGCATTCGGTGAATCTGGAGCAGCCCGCGATCGTCAATGCGGCTATCGCCCGCTTTCTCGGCCGCCTCGACCTGTCATAACGCGACGGAACCGAATACGGTTGCCACCCTCCGACGAAAGGAAGACCAGCTATGTCAGACTCCGCATTCCTCGTGTTGCACTTTCAAAACGGCGTCGCCCATCCCGATGGCGTGTGGGGCAAGTATCTGTTCCCCCAAGTCGAGAAGAACGGATCGGTGGGCAATGCGAGGCGGGCGCTCGACGCCGCCCGGCAGCGCGGCATGCTGGTCATCTACGTGAACATTGCCTGGCGGCCGGGCTTTCCCGAGCTGCCCGACGACACCTGCGGCCTGCTCAAAGAGGCCAAGGACAACAACGAGTGCCTGGTGGGCTCCTGGGGCGCGGACGTGATCGACGAGCTCAAGCCCGAGGGCAACGAGATCATCGTCATCAACTTCGGCTCAGACAGCTTCGAGGGCACTGACCTCGACCTGATCCTCAGAAACCGGGGAATCAAGCGCGTCTATGTCGTCGGCCAGTGCATCGAGCACGTCGTCGTGACGACGGTGAAACGCGCGGTCAACATGGGCTACGGCGCCTCGGTCTTGAAGGACTGCACCAGCGGCTTCACCGACCAGAACTACGACGCCATGGTGGAGATCCTGCCGCTCTACGCCGATCTGGTCACGGCAGACGACTTCGTCGGCATGAACTGATCCGGTGCCCGGCTCATTCCGGCCGGGCTCAGACCGCCTCGATGCTCGCCTCCGCGATCAGGCGGTTGATCGCGCGGCGCTTGTCCTGCGCCTCGTCCACGGAGACGGCGCTGAAGCGGTAGACGTCTCCCGGCTTCGACTGCGCGAGCTTCCAGAACGCCGCCGATGGCACTGTATAAGGGTTGATGAAGCCGCCGGTGCTGGGCCCGTCGTTGACCAGGATGATGGGCGTCTGCCCGCACAGGTTGACCGCGCCCACCGGATAGCCGTGGTCGAGGATGTTGGAGGGGTCCTCGCCGTGCTCGGGGCGCTTGTCGGTAGCCCTCTCCGTGAAACTCCAGGCCGGTCCGTCGAGCCGGAAGCCCGTGCGGTTGCTCCGGGTCTGCACAGTCCAGTCGCTCTCCAGGAACCTGCGGTGGCCGGCCTCGTCGATCCAGTCGTCGTTGGGGCCGGGCACCGCCTCCATCTGCCACACCCGCTCGCCGGTTAGGTGCGGCCGGCATTCTTCTCGCACCCTCCGACCCGACGTGCCGTTGCCCGTATCGCCACCGAGCGGCAGGCTCTGCTCCGCCTTGAGCGCGTAGCCGTCGAGCCCGCCGATCCCGGCCTGGTGGAAGGTCGCGCGCGAGCCCAGCACCGGCGTCGTATCGATGCCGCCCGCGACGGCGAGATAGGCGCGGGCGCCGAGGCGCGCGAACCCCAGTGTCAGCACCTGGCCGGCACGGACGGCGAAGCTCTCCCACATGGGCGCGGGCGCGTTGTCGAGAGTGGGCTGCATGTCCGCAGCGGTGACCGCGACCACGGCGTCGCGACCGAAGCGGAGCGTCGGGCCGGTGAACTGGCATTCGAGCCCGGCGGCGTCTGGCGGGTTGCCCACCAGCAGATTGGCGAGGCGGAAGGACCAATCGTCCATCGGGCCCGAGAACGGGAAGCCCTGCTCCCAGTGGCCGATCCGCCCCGGCCAGTCCTGCACCGTGGTCTCGAGACCGGGCTTGATCACCTCCAGCATGACTAGAACCGCACCGTCTCGTCGATGGTGCCGAGCCAGCGGTGGTAGTTGCTGATCGAAAAGCGCTGATACTCGGCCACGTTGTGGAGGTAGGTACCGGCTTCGACCTGGGCGGCGACGTGGTCGTACTCCTCGGCGCTCGTCGGGATGAAGCGCACGCGGTCGCCCGGCCGGAAGAGCGCGAGGCTCTCGGCGAAGGCGGCGAGTCGTTGCGCGGGGTCCCAGATCGGCACCGGCGTCCGTGCGATCATCTGGTAGCCGCCCGGCGTCCGGTCCGGGTAGATCGAGCAGAGCGCGCCGCCGATGCCGATGGTGCCCTTGTAAGTCCATGTGCGCGGCGGGTCGTACTTGGGCGCGGTCAGCCGGCAGCGCGGGTCGAGCGGCATCAGCGAGACCAAGCCGGGATAGAAACCCAATGCCGCTACCCAGTAGTCGGTGCCGGAATGGACGCGGGCGAGCTGCGCGAGATCGGCAAGGCCGTTGAGCCGCGCCACCAGCTCCGGGTCCCGCTCCTTGGGCGCGATCTTCGCGCAGTAATCGTCGTAGCACTCGCGCGTCCACGGATCGAAGTAGCGGATCGGCAGGTAGAAGATCCGGCTGTCCAGCTCCAGCCCATCGAGCGAACCCACGACGTGGAACAGCGCGGTCACCTCGGCCACGACGTCGGCGTAGGAGATACGCTCGAAGTCGTAGCTGATCATGATCGAGGTGAGCTCGGGCACGATCTCGATAATTCCGGCAGGGCCCCTCTCGCGGATCAGCTTGGAGACGCTGTGCACGCGGAAGTTGAGATCGAAGCTCATCTCGTCGCCGAGCTCCATCTCGATGAAGCGGTCGCCGCCGGGCCTGAAGACCGGCTCCGCGAAGATCATGAACGCGCCTCCCCGCCTACCCGCACCGGCGGGTCGTGGCGCAGTTTGATCGGACGTCGTGCCCTTCGTGGTCCGGCGGAGGGCGCATCACCCGGTGCGCTCTCGCCCACCGTGGGTGACGCGCCAAGCGTAGGCACCGAGCGCCATGCCGATCAAGGGGCCGGCGACGTAGATCCAGTAGTGGGTGAAGTCGCCCATCGCGACGTAGGGCCCGAGCGCCCGCGCGGGATTCATCGCGGCACCCGCGACCGGGCCCATCAGCATGACCTCGATGCCGACGACCGCGCCCACGGCGACGCCCGCGAAGGGGCCGTGAGCGCGCTTGTCGAGGCCCACGCCAGCAACCACCCACATCAGCAGGAATGCGAGAAAAAGCTCGATCAGGAAGGCCGTCAGCGGCGTGATGCCGATGGCCGCATTGGGTAGGTTCGCGCCCATCGCGCCGTAGTCGCCGAGCGCCCAGAGCAGGCACATCCCCGCCAGCACCGAGCCCCCGAGCTGGGCCAGCGCGTAGCCGGGGACGAGGCGCCAGTCGAGATGGCCGATCAGCGCGGCCGCGATCGAGAGCGCCGGAT
This sequence comes from Alphaproteobacteria bacterium, assembly GCA_965220745.1. Classification (GTDB taxonomy): domain Bacteria; phylum Pseudomonadota; class Alphaproteobacteria; order UBA828; family UBA828; genus WTGU01. The sequence continues at coordinate 80,145 of CBDCQT010000012.1, forward strand.
TGACGTGGGCGCCGGAGACATGGCCGAAGGTATAGATGACGACCGTGATGATCAGGCCCGAGATCAGGCCGGGGCCAATGGCGCCGAGGGTGCCGCCCATCTTGGCGTCCACAACCACGGCGCCGGCCGCGAAGAAGACGAGCGAGAACGTGCCGATGAACTCGCAGCAATAGCGGCGCAGGTCGCCGGGTGGTACCCCTGCGGGCAAGCCCGCGCGAAGCGTGGCCTCGTCACTCATACGACCGGAGAATAACCGGTATCGCCGCCGCGCCAATCGGTAGCGCTGGCGGCGGATACTCAGGCAGCGTCCGCCAGCGCCTTCTCGATGGCCTTGAGCGCGTCGTCCAGACGCTCGCCGTCGGGGCCGCCGGCTTGCGCCATGTCGGCCCGGCCGCCCCCGCCCTTGCCGCCGACTGCCGCCGCGCCGGCGCGCGCGAGATCGACCGCGCTCACGCGGGCGGTGAGATCGTCGCTGACGCCGACCGTGAGCGCGGCCTTGCCATCGGTCCGGCTCACCACGGCGTAGACGCCCGAGCCCATGCGCTGCTTCAGGTCATCCACCATGGCACGCAGCTCCTTGGGCCGCGCCCCGTCGAGCGAGCGGCCGACGAAGGCGACCCCGGCGATGTCGCGGGCATCCTCCGTGGCGCCGCCGCCGCCGGTGGCAAGCGCGTGGCGGGTCTCCTCGAGCGTGCGTTCGAGCTTCTTGTGCTCATCCATCAGCGAGCCGATGCGCCCGGCAAGCTCGGCCGGCGGCACCTTGAGCACCGCCGCAGCCTCCCGGAGCGCGGTTTCGAGGTCGACCCCGTGGCGGCGCGCCGCTTCGCCGGTGAGCGCCTCGATGCGCCGGACGCCGGCAGCGGTCGCCGATTCGCTCACGATGCGGAAGAGCCCGATGTCCCCGGTGCGCTCCACGTGGGTACCGCCGCAGAGCTCGACCGAATAGGGCGCGTCGGCGCCGTTCTCGTCGCCGCCCATGGAAACGACGCGCACCTCATCGCCGTACTTCTCGCCGAAGAGCGCAAGCGCGCCGGCGGCGGTCGCCTCCTCCGGGCTCATCAGGCGAGTGACCAGCGGCGCGTTCTGGCGGATCAGCCGGTTGACCTCAGCCTCGATGTCGTCGAGCGCGTCGGCCGAGACCGCGCCGGGGTGGCTGATGTCGAAACGCAGGCGATCGGGTGCCACCAGCGACCCCTTCTGCGTCACGTGATCGCCGAGAGCGCGGCGGAGCGCGGCGTGCAGCAGGTGGGTGGCCGAGTGGTTGGCGCGGAGCATGGTGCGCCGCGCACCGTCCACGGCGAGCACCACCGCGTCGTCCACGCTGATCGTGCTCTCTTCGACGACGGCGTGGTGGACGTGGAGGCCGTCGGCCTCGCGGCGCGTGTCGGTCACGCGGAGGCGGGCGCCGTCGGTCGAGACGACGGTGCCGGTGTCGCCCACCTGTCCGCCCGCCTCGGCGTAGAAGGGCGTCTGGTTGATGACCAGCGCCACCGAATCGCCAGCCTCGGCACCCGTGACCTCGGCACCGCCTGCCACAAGCGCCTGGACCACGCCCTCCGCGCTCTCCGTGCCGTAGCCCAGGAACTCGGTCGCGCCGACCCGCTCGCGAATCCCGAACCAGACCGCATCGCTCGCCGCATCGCCCGAGCCCGCCCAAGCCCGTCGCGCCGCCTCGCGCTGGCGTTCCATGCAGACCTCGAAGCCCTCCCGCTCTACCGCGCGCCCCTGCGCGCGAAGCGCATCCTCAGTGAGGTCGAGGGGGAAGCCGTAGGTGTCGTAGAGCTTGAACGCGGTCTCCCCCGGCAGTGGCACGCCGGCGGCGAGACCCGAGGTCGCGTCGTCAAGCAGGCGCAGACCCCTGGCGAGGGTCTCCTTGAAGCGGGTTTCCTCCAGCTTCAGGGTCTCGGCGATGAGCGGCTCGGCACGCACCAGCTCACCGAAGGCCTGGCCCATCTCGCGCACCAGCGTCGGCACCAGGCGCCACATCAGCGGCTCGGTGCAGCCCATCAGGTGGGCGTGACGCATGGCGCGCCGCATGATGCGCCGGAGCACGTAACCCCGCCCCTCGTTCGACGGCATCACGCCATCGGCGATCAGGAAGGCGCTCGCCCGCAGGTGATCGGAGACCACCCGGTGGGAGGCGCTGTGCCCGCCGTCGGCCGGCGTGCCGCTCAGCTCCACGCTCGCGTCAATCAGGTGCTTGAACAGGTCGGTCTCGTAATTGTCGTGGGTGCCCTGCAGGATCGCGGCGATCCGCTCCAGCCCCATGCCGGTGTCGATCGAGGGGCGGGGCAGATCGATCCGCTCCTCGGGCGTGACCTGCTCGAACTGCATGAACACCAGGTTCCAGATTTCGACGAAGCGATCGCCGTCCTGATCAGGGCTGCCGGGCGGGCCGCCAGCCACGTGCGGACCGTGGTCGTAGAAGATCTCGGAGCAAGGGCCGCAGGGGCCGGTCTCGCCCATGGCCCAGAAATTGTCCGAGGTCGGGATGCGAATGACGCGCTCTTCGGGCAGCCCCGCGACCCTGCGCCAGAGCCCGTGGGCCTCGTCGTCCTCGGCGAAGACCGTGACCATCAGGCGTTCTTCCGACAGGCCGTAGTCCTTCGTGACCAGCCGCCAGGCGAGCTCGATGGCACGCTCCTTGAAGTAATCGCCGAACGAGAAGTTGCCGAGCATCTCGAAGAAGGTGTGGTGGCGCGCGGTATAGCCGACGTTGTCGAGGTCGTTGTGCTTGCCGCCCGCGCGCACGCATTTTTGGGAGGTAGCCGCGCGCCGGTAAGGCCGGGACTCGGCGCCGGTGAAGACGTTCTTGAACTGCACCATGCCGGCGTTGGTGAACATCAACGTCGGGTCGTTGCGCGGCACGAGCGGGCTCGAGTCCACGACCTCGTGCTCGTTGGCGGAAAAATAGTCGAGAAACTGCGCGCGGATTTCGTTGACGCTCGGCATGGAATGGCCCTGCATGGTTCCCCGGACCGCAGGAGGCCCGGGGCTTGGATGCGTGCCGTGCTACTTAGTGCGCCTTAGGCGGGCTGTCCAGATTTGCGCGCGCCTTCGCGCGGCAGCGTTTGCCCGCCCGTTCCCGAAGCCGCTAAGCGCCCTGGGCGCCGTGGTCTGGGTAAACCTCGGCGACGGGCGGCGCCTCGTCCTCGCCGTCGAGACCGGCGTGCCGTCGGATGGCGCGATTGATCGCGTCTGCCGCCTCCGCGTTCTCAGCGAGGAAGCGCTTCGCGTTCTCGCGGCCCTGGCCGATGCGCTCGCTGTCGTGGGAATACCAGGAGCCCGATTTTTCGATGACGCCGGCCTTGAGCCCGTGATCGATGAGCTCGCCGGTGCGCGAGATGCCCTCGCCATACATGATGTCGAACTCCACCAAGCGGAAGGGTGGCGCGAGCTTGTTCTTGACCACCTTCACCCGCGTCTGGTTGCCGACGACCTCGTCACGGTCCTTGACGGCACCGATGCGGCGGATGTCGAGCCTGACCGAAGCGTAGAACTTCAGCGCGTTGCCGCCGGTGGTAGTCTCGGGGCTGCCGTACATCACGCCGATCTTCATGCGGATCTGGTTGATGAAGATGACGCAGCAGCGCGAGCGCGCGATCGATGCGGTGAGCTTGCGCAGCGCCTGACTCATCAGCCGCGCCTGCAGGCCGACATGGGAATCGCCCATCTCGCCTTCGAGCTCGGCGCGGGGCACCAGGGCTGCGACGCTGTCGATCACCACCAGGTCGATGGCGCCGGAGCGGACCAGCGTGTCCGCAATCTCCAGCGCCTGCTCGCCGGCATCCGGCTGCGCGATCAAGAGCTCGTCCACATTGACGTGGAGCTTGCCGGCATAGACCGGATCGAGCGCGTGCTCGGCATCGATGAAGGCGCAGGTGCCGCCGAGCTTCTGGGCCTCGGCGACGCAGGAGAGCGCCAGCGTGGTCTTGCCCGAACTCTCGGGCCCGTAGATCTCGACGATCCGGCCGCGTGGCAGCCCGCCGATGCCGAGCGCCACGTCGAGCCCGATGGAGCCGGTCGGGATCGCCTCGACCTCGACCGCGGCGCCATCGCCGAGCTTCATGATCGAGCCCTTGCCGAACGCTCGCTCGATCTGGCCGAGCGCCGCGTCTAATGCCTTCTGCTTATCCATTGAACCCTCGGACACCACGCGAAGCGCCGTACTGGCCATTGCCGCCTCCTTATTCCACACGGGCAAAACCGATGCAATGCGACTCCGATTTGGCCAATGTACTCTATTTGTTCTTACCCTGCAACCCCTCATTTCATCGCCGTCCGGGCGCGGGCACGCTATGATGGGCGCGGCTTTCCGCCCTTCGGGCCCGTAGTTCAACTGGTTAGAACCCGCCGCTCATAACGGCGTTGTTGCAGGTTCGAGTCCTGCCGGGCCCACCAACTCCTTTTCATTTTGCTTTGAAATCAACATTTTACTTGTCCGAATTGACTAACCTTGGCGAAAGGTTAGTCAATTCTGTTCCCTCTTCGCTCCCCAGCTTTGCCATGCCGGAATCCGCGAGCGTCGCTCGATTAGCGGCCGCCACATAACGACTCGCCTCCATGGCGCTCGCGTGTCCGAGAAAACTCATGACCTCGAATTCAGTTGCCCGGCGCGGGGATTTGCCGCCGACCGGCTCTGTAACCTGTAGACCAAGCTGGACCCCGGCGGGGGCGGGCTATATTCGACGCTAAACATCGCGCTGCGCGCCTTTCCTGCCCTGCGGGCCGGACAGCGCCGCGCAGACCGTGACCCTGGCGAGAAATGCGGGCTAAGAGTATTCCAGAAGCCGTCCGGCCCACCGCTTTCATGAGGAGTGCCGCGCAGCCATGGACCTGCGCAACATCGCCATCATCGCCCATGTCGATCACGGCAAGACGACTCTGGTCGACGCCCTGTTGCGCCAGAGCGGCACGGTGCGCGCGAACCAGCCGATGCAGGAGCGCGCCCTCGACAGCGGCGAGCTCGAACGCGAGCGCGGCATCACGATCCTGGCCAAGTGCACCGCGATCGACTGGCGCGGCGTGCGCATCAACATCGTCGATACCCCTGGCCACGCGGACTTCGGCGGCGAGGTCGAGCGGGTGCTCGGCATGGTCGACGGCGTGCTCGTCCTGGTGGACGCGGCCGAGGGCCCGATGCCTCAGACGAAGTTCGTCGTCGACAAGGCGCTTCGGCTCGGGCTCAGGCCAATCGTGGCGATCAGCAAGATGGATCGCGCGGACGCCCGACCCGAGGTCGTGCACGAAGCCATCTTCGACCTGTTCGACGCCTTGGGAGCGAGCGAGGAGCAGCTCGATTTCCCCCTCGTCTACAGCTCGGCGCGCGACGGCTGGGCCTCGCGCGGTGCGGCCGTCGCGGGGGCCGACATGACCCCGCTCTTCGAGACCGTCATCGCGCACGTGCCCGCGCCTTCGACGGATCGGGACGGGCCATTTCGCATGCTGATCAGCCTGCTGGAGGCCGACCCCTTTCTCGGCCGGCTGGTGAGCGGCCGCGTGCTCTCCGGCCAAGTGGCAGCGAACCAGACCGTGACGGTGCTCGGCACGGACGGTGCCGTGGTCGAGGTCGCGCGCCTCACCAAGCTGCTTCGCGCGCGCGGGCTGGAACGGATCGCGGTGGACGGCGCCGGGGCCGGCGAGATCGTGACGCTCGCGGGCCTCAAGACCGCGTCGGTGGCGGACACCGTCGCCGCCTCCGGGAACTGCACCGCGATCCCGGCCGAGCCCATCGACCCGCCAACGATCGCAATGGTGTTCTCGATCAATGACTCGCCGCTCGCGGGACGCGAAGGAACGCAACTCACCTCACGCATGATCGCAGCACGCCTCGCCCGCGAAGCCGAGGGCAATGTCGCGATCCGGGTGAACGGCATGGCGGAGGACGGCGCCTTCGAGGTCGCCGGCCGCGGCGAGCTTCAACTCGCGGTGTTGATCGAGACCATGCGCCGCGAGGGCTTCGAGCTCTCCATCGGCCGCCCGCGGGTGCTGATGCGCGAAGACCCGGCGGTTCACGGGCCGCTCGAGCCCATCGAAGAAATCCAGATCGACGTGGACGAAGCCTTCGTCGGCGACGTGGTGACTGCGCTCACCGAACGGCGCGCGGAGCTGGTCGAGCTCAGGCCCTCGGGGCGGGACAAGATCAGGGCGCTGTTTCACGGCCCGACGCGCGGCCTGATCGGCTTCAACGGCGAGCTGCTCACGGTGACCCGGGGCACGGCGATCATGCATCGGCTGTTTCACGGCTATGCGCCGTTCAAGGGCCCGTTGCCGGGACGGCAGACCGGCGTGCTCGTCTCGAGCGCGGACGGCAGGGCGGTCGCCTACGCGCTCTGGAATCTGGAGCCGCGGGGCACGCTCTTCATCGAGCCGGGGATGCCCGTCTACGGCGGCATGATCGTGGGCGAGCACGCGCGGCCGCAGGACCTCGACGTCAACCCGCTGAAGAGCAAGCAGCTGACCAACATCCGGGCCGCCGGCAAGGACAATGCCGTGCGCCTGAGCCCGCCGCGGCCGATGCCGCTCGAGGTCGCATTGGCCTATCTCTCGGACGACGAGCTGCTCGAAGTGACGCCGGCGGCGATCCGCCTTCGCAAGCGCCTGCTCGACCCCCATGCCCGCCGACGCGCCGCACGGGCGCACGCGCGAGCATCCTGATCGCCTGCCCCACAATCAGACAAGCGCAGCACGACCTTGAGGCTTTGCCAAACCGAGCCCCACTGGCTAGGAATTCATCTGACCCCAGCGGAGCCTCGTCGATCATGGACCAAGACATCCTCTCCGAGCTTGCACCGAGCGGCACCCTGCGCGCGGGTATCAACCTGTCCAACTTCCTGCTGGTGACGGGCAGGGCATCGTCGGGCGACCCGATCGGCGTCGCACCCGACATGGCGCGCGCGATCGCAGATCGCCTGGGTGTCGCGGTCTCCTACATCACCTTCGCTTCGCCCGGCGAGCTCACCGATGCGGCGGGACGGGATCTTTGGGATATCGGCCTTATCGCCGCGGAGCCCGCGCGCGCGGAGACGATCGCGTTCTCTCCGCCGTACGTCGAGATCGAGGCGACTTACATGGTTCCCGAGAGCAGCTCCCTCGCTGCGATCGAGGACGTCGACCGCCCCGGCATTCGCATCGCGGTATCTGACAGGAGCGCCTACGACCTGTACCTGACGCGTCATCTCAAGCACGCCCAGCTGGTACGCGCGAAGGGTCTTGCGGCCGCCTTCGAGCTCTTCGTGAACGAGAAGCTCGACGCGCTCGCGGGCCTCAGGCCCGGTTTGATCGCGGACGCCGACAAGCTCCCCGGCGCTCGGATTCTCGACGGGCGCTTCACGGCCGTCCGGCAGGCGGTGGGCACAGCGACGACCAACCGTGCGGGCGCCGCCTTCCTGGCCGACTTCGTCGAGGAGGCCAAGGCGAGCGGTCTCGTCGCCCGCCTGATCGATCGCCACGGCGTAACCGGTCGTCTCCTGGTCGCGCCGGAAAATCCCCCCTCGCCTGAGGATTGTGGACCCGAAGTGAATCCGCAGGCCCAGGCCGCCGGCGATCTTCAGATGTCGCGTGAGCAGATGCTCGACCTCGGGCAGAAGGCGCTTGAGCTCGTGGTAGAGCGGATCGAGAGCCTGCCGGGAGAGAATGCCTGGGAGGGCGAGTTCCGGCAGGTCCTCGAAGAGCAGCTGCTCGAGGACCCACCCGAGGACGGGAGGCCGGCATCAGAAGTGATCGAGCGGGCGGCACGCGAGGTTCTGCCGTTCACGGCGCGAATCGACCACCCCCGCTGCTTCGGGTTCATCCCGTCATCGCCCACCTGGCCCGGCGTGGTGGCCGACTTCATGGCCGCCGGCTACCACATCAATCAATGCACCTGGCTGGTCGCGAGCGGCCCCAGCCAGCTGGAGCTGGTCGTCATCGACTGGTTCAGGCGTTGGCTCGGCTATCCGGAGGGCGCGGGCGGGCTCTTCACCAGCGGCGGCTCGGCGGCGAGCGTCGACGCCTTCGTCGCGGCGCGCGAGGCGGCGGGCCACCCCGATCGCGCCGCCGTCTACATGAGCGACCAGAGCCACAGCGCGCTCTCCCGCGCGGCGATGATCGTGGGCGTCCGCCGCGAGCGCATTCGCATAATCCCCAGCGACACGCACTTTCGCATGGACCTGGACGCACTCGCCCGCGCCGTCGCCGCCGACCGCAACGCCGATCTCACCCCCATCGCGGTCGCCGCCAACGCCGGCACGGCGGGCACGGGCGCCATCGACCGGCTCGATGAGTTGGCCGACTTTTGCGCGGCGGAAGGCCTCTGGCTGCATGTCGACGCCGCCTACGGCGGCTTCGCGGTGGTGACCGAGCGCGGCAAGCGGCTTCTCCGCGGCATCGAACGCGCCGATTCGGTCGGGCTGGATGCGCACAAGTGGCTCTTCCAGCCCTACGAGGCAGGCTGTCTGATGGTGAAGGACGAGAATACGCTCACGAACGCCTTCGGGGTCCGGCCCGACATCCTTCAGGACACGGTCTGGGGAGCAAACCATCCCAACTTCTCGAACCTCGGCCTGCAACTGAGCCGCTCGGTTCGTGCGCTGAAGGTCTGGATGTCGGTCCAGACCTTCGGCATGGCGGCGTTCCGGCGCGCTGTCGAGACGGGGATGCAGCTGGCCGAGACGGCGGAAGAGTACATCCGTGAGAGTCCAGTCCTGGAAGCCACAAGTACGCCGACGCTGGGGATCGTGTGCTTCCGGGTCAATCCGTCTGACGATGAACTCGACGAGGCGGTGCTGGACAAGGTCAACAGGACGGTCCTCGCCCGCATGTTCTGGGATAATCCTGCGTTCATGTCGTCAATGCTGCTGCACGGGACGTTCACGCTCAGGATGTGCATCATCAACCACACCACGACCTGGGACGACGTGCGCGAGACCCTGGAGGCGGTCGAGCGCTTCGGGCAAGAAGCGCTGTCGAAGAGCGACGCGCTCGACTCGCGGTCAAGAAGAGTCTGACGCGCGGCGGCAGCGCACCCCCTCCTCACCCCGACCCTCTCCTCCCCCGAGGGGAGGAGAGGGAGAACGGGCGGCGACGCCTGCGTTCCCCCTCCGCCTTCGGGGGAGGAGACAGGGGGAGGTGGGGCGCTGTGCCGCGCAGCACTATCTGTAGGGCGAAAGCTCGGGCGGGAGTTCGTAGGACTCCCGCAGGCGGCGGTACTTGCCGGTGGCGACCATGGCGGCGACGGCGTGCTCGACCGCGTGGTGCAGCTTGTCGTTATCCGCGCGGATGGCGAAGCCGACCTCGCGCACCGGGCGGAACACGCCGTCGACCAAGCGGTTGCGCGAGTCGGGATCGGCGTCGACCGCCACCGCGCTCACGGTCTGGATAAAGTAGCCCTGCGCGTGCCCCATTGAGACCGGGAAGTGAGTCCAGCGCTCGTCGGGGAAGGAGTGGACGTGCATGGGCTCGCGGCCTGCTTCCTCGAACTCCCGGTTGAGGGCGTGGGCGAACTGCTCTCCCGTCGAGCCCGAAGTAACGGAGGTGACCCGGCCGCTCAGGTCGCCCGACTCGCGGATGCGGAATGGGTTGCCGCGTAGCACCATCAGGTGATCGCCGACCACCAGATAGGGCACGGTCTTGACGTTCGTGGGCTCTCCCCCCATGGCAAGGGTGTTGGCCGTATCCACCTCGCCCGCTGCGAGCGCCGCCGCCAGCTTCGCGCGGGGCAGGCGGACGACCTCCAGCTTGAGCCCGTGAGCCTCGGCGACGGCCTGCGCCATCTCGACCTCGAAGCCGCGCACCACACCGTCCCTCTTGTAGGCGAATGGCTGGCCGGTGAGGGCGATGCCCACGGTGAGCGTGTTCTTGCTGTGCAGCGCCTGGTTCAGATCGACGTAGTGCGCCGCGGCCGCCGCCGGCGCGGCGACGAGCACGAGCAGGAACAGCGCGAGTCTGCGGACCATGCGTGCCATGGTGGTCCCCTTCATGGTTCGGGCGGCGGCGGCGCGGCCTCGGGCGCGTCCGCCTCCTCGGGCGGCGGGCCCGCGCCCCGGTGCACCAGCGCCGCCAACAGCTCCTTGGCGCCGATCACGCCGACCAACCGCCCACCGTCGTCGAGCAGCGGCATCGCCCGCCCGGTCTCGTGGCGCACCTCAAGCGCGGTGCGCATGGTCGTCTCGGGCCTGCCGGCGACGATCGTGCCGTTGCCGAGCGAGTCAAGATCGAGGCCGTCACGGTACGGCACGAGCACGGCCCGCGCGCCTTCGAGGCTGAACGCCTCGGGGCGCCCGTCCGCGTCCAGCCGGCAGAACATGGCCGATGCCTCGTCGAGCAGGTGAACGTCGTCCTCGCTGCGGAGCTCGGCCAGCGGGCGCATCAACGTGACGCCGCGCAGGACGTTGAGCGGATTCACGTTGGCGACGAACTGACGCACGTATTCGTCCGCCGGCTCGGTGACGATCTGCTCCGGCGGCCCGACCTGAATGATGCGTCCGCCCTCCATGATGGCGATGCGCGTGCCGATCTTCAGCGCCTCGTCGAGGTCGTGGCTCACGAACAGGATGGTGCGGCGCAGCGTCTCCTGCAACGCCAGCAGCTCGTCCTGCAGGCGCTCGCGGATCAGCGGATCGAGGGCGGAGAAAGGCTCGTCCATCAGCAGGATTTCGGCATCGGTGGCGAAGGCGCGGGCGAGCCCCACGCGCTGCTGCATGCCGCCGGAAAGCTCGTGCGGGTAGTGGTCGAGCCACGAGCCCAGCCCCACCTGCTCCAGCACCTCCGCCACCCGCTTGCGGCGCTCGGCCTTGGGCACGCCGCGCACCTCCAGCCCGAAGGCGACGTTGGCGCCGATGGTCCGCCACGGCATCAGCGCGAATTGCTGGAAGACCATGGAAACGCGGTCCATGCGCAGCCTGCGCATGAGCTTGGGGTCGCAGTCGGTGACGTCGATCTCCGTGCCGCCGTCGTCGATCAGGACCCGTCCGCGCGTGGCCTGGTTGAGGCCGTTGACGCAGCGGAGCAGGGTCGACTTGCCGGAGCCCGAGAGCCCCATGAGGACGAAGATCTCGCCGGCCTCGACCTGAAGCGAGGCATCCTGCACGCCGACCACCTGGCCGGTCTCCTCGAAGATGCGGTCCTTGTCGGCGCCGGCATCGAGCAGGGCAATCGCCTCCTTGACCCGCCGGCCAAAGATGACATCGACCCGGTCGAAGGTGATGACGGCCATCAGCGTGCGGCGGAGCCGCGCTTGCCCTTGCGCCTCTCGACCTGCTTCAGGATGCGATCGAGCACAATGGCGACGACCACGATGGCCAGTCCGGCCTCGAAGCCCTGCGCGACGTTGACCGTGGTGAGCGCACGCACCACCGGCACGCCGAGGCCGTCGGCCCCCACCAGGGCTGCGATCACCACCATCGAGAGCGAGAGCATGATGCACTGGGTAACCCCCTGCATGATGCTCGGCATGGCATGAGGAAGCTCGACCTTGAGCAGAAGCTGCGTGTCGCTGGCGCCGAAGGCGCGGCCCGCCTCCAGCAGCGGTCGGGGCGCGCTGGAGATGCCGAGATGGGTGAGGCGGATGGGCGCCGGGATGGCGAAGATCACGGTGGAGATCAGCCCCGGCACCAGGCCGAGCCCGAAGAAGGTGAGCGTCGGGATCAGATAGACGAAGGGCGGGATGGTCTGCATCAGATCGAGGATCGGCCGCAGCATCCGGTAGAGCCAGGGCCGGTGCGCCGCAGCGATGCCGATGGGCACGCCCACCAGGATGCAGACGACGGTGGACGCCGAGACCAGCACCACCGTGAACAGCATCTCGTCCCAGTAGCCGATGTTGAGGACCAGCAGCAGCCCGATGACCACGCCGATCACGAGCACGATGCTGCGATGCAGATAAAAGGCGACAGCCGCCACGAGGAAGACAAAGACCGGCGGCGGGATCAGGCCGAGGAAGTAGGCGAAGGCTTCGAGCACCCAGTCCAGGCCGCCGGAGAACGCTCGAAGCTCGTGGAAGAAGTTGTCCTTGATGAACTCGATTGCGTTGGCGACCCACTTGCCGATCGGAATTTTCTCGGTAAGGACTCCGAGATCGTCGGTGCCCATGACGCCCCTCCCCGACCGGACGGGACAGGCGGCCGGCGCCTCTCAGCACCGACCGCCCGCAGACTCGGCCCGCTGGACCGCCCGCGTAATCGGTCGCTACATGCCGAGATGGGCCTTCACGGCAGCCGCGCCATCCTGGCCGTCAAGCGTGGTCACGCCCGTGAGCCACTCGTCGACCAGCTCGGGGTGCATCTCGACGAGCTTCCGGGCGGCCGCCTGCGGGTCCATCCCGTCGTCGAGCATATAGCCCATCATCTCGTTCTCAAGCGCCAACGAGAAGCGCAGGTTCTTCAGCAGCGCGCCCACGTTGGGGCAGGCCTCGGTATAGCCGGCGTGGGCCAGCGTGTAGACCGTGGCGCCGCCGAAGTTGGCGCCGAAGTAGTCGTCGCCGCCATCGAGATAGCTCATGTCGAAGCGGCGGTTCATGGGATGCGGCTCCCAGCCGAGGAAGACGATCCACTCGTCGCTCCTGACCGCGGCCTCGACCTGGGAGAGCATGCCCTGCTCGCTCGATTCCACGACCTCGAAGCCACTGAGGCCGAAGGCGTTGTCGTCGATCATGCCCTGGATGATCATGTTGCCGTCGTTGCCGGGCTCGATGCCGTAGAACTTGCTGTCGAACTTGTCGGCATGGGCGGCGATGTCGCCGAAGGTCTTGACCCCTGCCTCGAAAACATAGGTGGGCACGGCGAGGGTGTACTTGGCGCCCTCGAGATTGACGCCCACGTTCTCGACGGTGCCGTCGTTGAAGTAGGGGTCGATCATGCTCTGCTGGGTCGGCAGCCAGAGCCCGAGAAAGGCGTCGATATCGCCGTTGGAAAGGCTGGCGAAGGTCACCGGCACCGAAAGCACGGTCGCCTTCGGCTCGTAGCCGAGCCCTTCGAGGACGGTGGTTGCCACGGCGGTGGTCGCCGTGATGCAGCTCCAGCCGACATCCGAGAATTCCACCTCGCTGCAGGTGGCGGCGTCGTCGGCATAAGCATTGCCCGCCATGGCCGCGGCGCCCATGGCGACGGCGGCGATTGCAGATGTCATCCGAATGTGCATTGAACCCTCCCTCACGCTCGCTTCGTTCAGGCGACTCTCGCAATCTTTTGTTGATTGGTCAACCAACCAATATAATGGTCCCGAGTACAGGAGTAGCCGATGCCAAAGACCGGAATGGCGCCCGTGCGCCGGCGCGCCTTCGTCGAGGCCGCGATCAGGAGCATTCACGACCGGGGGTTCGTCGACCTGACTACCGGCGACGTCGCGCGGGAGGCCGGCCTCTCCCAGGGGCTGGTCCACCACTACTTCGGCTCCAAGGGCGCGCTCATCATCGCCACCATGCGCCACCTCCTGATCGAGTTCGGCGCCGGCATCAGGGAGCGCCTGCGCGAAGCCAAGACCCCGCGCGAGCGGCTTTCCGCGATCATGGACGGCAGCTTCTGCGACGAGCAGCTCCAGCCCGAGGTGATCTCCGCCTGGCTCACGTTCTACGTGCAGGCCCTTACGGAGCCGGAGGTGCGCCGCTTGCTGCTCATCTACCAACGCCGGCTGATCAGCAACCTGCGTCACGAGTACCGGCAGTTGCCGACGCGGGAGACGGCGGAAATCGCCGCCGAATCCACCGCGGCCATGATCGACGGGCTGTGGCTCCGCCGCGTTCTCGGTGACACGGAGCCCCACGGCGAGAGCGCGATGGCGATCATGGAGGCGCACATCGACAGCCAGCTCGAGTCTTTTTGATGTCCCTCAAGCGCCGGGCGCTCACTCCGTTCGCTTGGCTCTGCGCTACGCGCGCGGCGCGGTCGCGCCGTCCGGGCCTTCGGCCCGGTGCTCCTGACCGAGCGGCGGCGGGCGCGTGATCTCGATAACTGCAGATCGATGACCGCCCGCTTCGACGACGAGTTCGACTATGTGATCGTGGGATCGGGGTCCGCCGGCTGTGTGCTCGCCGCGCGGCTCTCCGAAGACGAGCGCAACCGCGTGCTGGTGCTGGAGCACGGCGGCACCGATGCCGGCCCGCTTATTCAGATGCCGGCCGCCCTCTCCTACCCCATGAACATGCCCCGCTACGACTGGGGCTTCGTGACCGAGCCCGAGCCCCACCTCGGCGGGCGGCGGCTCGCGACGCCGCGCGGCAAGGTGATCGGCGGCTCCTCCTCCATCAACGGCATGGTCTACGTGCGCGGCAACGCCTGCGACTTCGACACCTGGGAGGAGCTGGGCGCGGCGGGCTGGGGCTATCGCCACGTGCTGCCCTACTACCGGCGCATGGAGCACGCGCACGGCGGGCAGGCCGGGTGGCGCGGCAGCGACGGCCCGCTCCATATCACCCGCGGGCCGATGGAGAACCCCCTCTACAAGGGCTTCGTCAAGGCGGGCGAGCAGGCCGGCTACGCGGTCACGGCCGACTACAACGGCGAGCGCCAGGAAGGGTTCGGCGCCATGGAGATGACCGTGTGGCGCGGGCGCCGCTGGTCAGCCGCCAACGCCTATCTCAAGTCCGCGCTGCAGCGCCGCAACTTAGCGCTCCGGTCGCGGGCCCACGTCCGTCGCGTGGTGATGGAGGGCAAGCGCGCGGTCGGCGTCGAGTACGAGACCGGCGGCACGATCCGTCGCGTGCGCGCGAACGCCGAGGTCATCCTCGCGGCGTCGTCGATCAACTCGCCGAAGCTCCTCATGCTCTCCGGCATCGGCCGGGCAGAGCAGCTGCAGGAGCACGGCATCGAGGTCGTGGCCGACCGGCCCGGCGTCGGCGCCAACCTGCAGGACCATCTGGAAATTTACCTGCAAGTGAAGTGCCGGCAGCCGATCACGCTCTATCGCCACTGGAACCTGTTCTCCAAGGCCATGATCGGCGCGCGCTGGCTCATGTTCAGGGACGGGCTCGGCGCCACCAATCACTTCGAATCCTGCGGGTTCATCCGCTCCCGTGCGGGCGTCAGGTACCCGAACATCCAGTACCACTTCCTGCCCTTCGCGGTGCGCTACGACGGCAAGGCCGCCGCCGAAGGCCACGGCTTCCAGACCCACGTCGGGCCGATGCGCTCGAAGTCGCGGGGCCGGGTGCGGCTCACGTCATCGGAGCCCGCGGCGGCGCCCTCGATCCTCTTCAACTACATGTCCCACGAGGAGGACTGGCAGATTTTTCGGGCCTGCATCCGGCTGACGCGGGAGATTCTCTCGCAGCCCGCGCTCGCCGATTACACAGGCGAGGAGATCGCGCCGGGCTCGAAGGTGCAGAGCGACGACGAGATCGACGCGTTCGTGGAGGGTGCCGTGGAGAGCGCCTACCATCCCTGCGGCACCTGCCGCATGGGCGCGGCCGACGATGCCGACGCGGTGGTTGACCCAGCCTGCCGCGTCATCGGGGTGGATGGGCTGCGCGTGGCCGACAGCTCGATCTTCCCGCACATCACCAACGGCAACCTCAACGCGCCCTCCATCATGGTGGGCGAGAAGGCGTCGGACCACATTCTCGGCCGCGAGCCGCTGCCGCCGGCCAACGACGTGCCCTGGGTCCACCCCGACTGGGAGAACCAGCAACGCTAGGCCGGGCCGCAGGCCCGGACGGCGCGACTGCGCCGCGCGCGAATGCGCGTAGCGTCGTGCGGCCACGCGCGCGGAGCGCGCGATCGAGCGGAGCGAGCGCCCGGCGCCTGAGGGAAATGAACAGTCGTGGCCCACCGGTGTTGCCCGCCCCCGCCCCCGGTGAGACAGTGGGCTGAAATTGATTCGCAACTGACGACAGCGACAAGGAGGGAGCGATGGAAGTCCGCGCGGCACTGGCGACCGGCGCAGGCAAGCCGCTCAGCATCGAAACCGTGAACCTCGACGGCCCGCGTGCCGGCGAGGTGCTGATCGAGGTCAAGGCCACCGGGGTCTGCCACACCGATGCCTTCACCCTCTCGGGCGAGGACCCGGAGGGGCTCTTCCCCGCCATCCTCGGGCACGAGGGCGCCGGCATCGTGTCGGAGGTCGGCGAGGGCGTGACCAGCGTGGCGCCGGGGGATCACGTGATCCCGCTCTACGTGCCGGAATGCCGCCAGTGCGAGTACTGCCTGAGCGGCAAGACCAACCTCTGCCAGTCGATCCGCGTGACCCAGGGCGCGGGCGTGATGCCGGACGGCTCCAGCCGCTTCTCCCTCGGCGACGACAAGATCTTCCACTACATGGGCACGTCCACCTTCGCGAGTCACACGGTGGTCTCGGAGTATTCCGTCGCCAAGGTCCGCGAGGACGCGCCGTTCGACAAGATCTGCTACATCGGCTGCGGCGTGACCACCGGCGTCGGCGCCGTGATCAACACGGCGAAGGTGCAGCCCGGCGACAACGTCGTGGTCTTCGGCCTAGGGGGGATCGGCCTCAACGTCGTCCAGGGTGCGCGCCTCGTGGGCGCCAACATGATCGTCGGCATCGACATCAACCCGAAGCGCCAGGCGCTCGGCGAGCAATTCGGCATGACCCACTTCGTCAATCCCAGGGAGGTCGAGGGCGACCTCGTGCCCTACCTGGTGGACCTCACCGGGGGCGGCGCCGACCACAGCTTCGAGTGCATCGGCAACGTCGAGACCATGCGCCAGGCGCTCGAGTGCTGTCACAAGGGCTGGGGTGAGAGCACGATCATCGGCGTCGCGGGTGCCGGCCAGGAGATTTCGACGCGCCCCTTCCAGCTCGTGACCGGCCGGGTCTGGCGCGGCACCGCCTTCGGCGGCGCCAAGGGCCGCACCGACGTACCCCGCATCGTCGACTGGTACATGGACGGCAAGCTCGAAATCGACCCGATGATCACCCACACCATGCCGCTGGACGAGATCAACGAGGCCTTCCACCTCATGCACGAGGGCGAATCGATCCGGAGTGTGGTGACGTTCTGATGGCGCTGGGCAGGGACGCCAACGGGCGCCCCCGCCTCCGGGCGGCGGCCCGGTGGCTGCTGCCGGCGGCGGCTCTGGTCGCGCTGGCGCTGGCGAGCGCGCCGGCCCTAGCGACGTCCACCCACGGAATCGCGATGCACGGGGCGCCGAAGTACGGCTCTGACTTCCAGCACCTCGACTATGTCAACCCGGACGCGCCCAAGGGCGGCGAGCTTCGGCGTGCCGTCACGGGCACCTTCGATAGTCTCAATCCGTTCATCATCAAGGGCGTGGCAGCGCCGGGGCGGCACCTTACCTTCGAGAGCCTGCTCAAGCGCACCTGGGACGAGCCCTTCTCCCTCTACGGTCTGATCGCCGAATCGGTGGAGGTGCCGGACGACCGCTCATCCGTCCTGTTCCGCCTGCGGCCGGAAGCGCGCTTCCACGACGGCAGCCCGATCACGGTCGACGACGTGATTTTCTCGTGGGAGACGCTGAAGGAGCAGGGCCGCCCCAACCACCGGCTCTATTACAACAAGGTGCGGAAGATCGAACGGCCAGACGAGCGCTCGGTGCACTTTTTCTTCGACACCGAGACGCCGGACCGCGAGCTGCCGCTAATCCTCGGGCTCATGCCGATCATCTCGAAGGCCTATTATTCGTCGGTCACGTTCGAGGAAACGACGCTGACGCCGCCGCTCGGCAGCGGCCCCTACAAGATCGAGAGCGTCGATGCCGGTCGCGGCATCGTCTACCGCCGCGATCCCGACTACTGGGGGCGGAACCTGCCGATCAACCAGGGGCAGCACAACTTCGACCGCATCAGCTACGACTACTACCGCGACGACGAAGTGATGATGGAGGCGTTCCGCGCGGGCGAGTACGACCTGCGCCTGGAACGCTCGGCGACCCGGTGGGCGACCGGCTACGACTTTCCGGCGGTGGAGGACGGCCGAGTCACCATCGAGCAGCTGCCGCACGGGCGCCCTTCCGGCATGTTCGCCCTCGTCTACAACACGCGGAGGGCGATGTTCCAGGATCGCGCGGTCCGCTACGCGCTCTCGCTCGCCTTCGATTTCGAGTGGGTGAACCGGGCGCTGCTGCAGGGCGCCTACGTGCGCACCAACAGCATCTTCGACAACTCGGAGCTGGGCTCGCGCGGCCTGCCGGAGAGCGGCGAGCTGGCCCTGCTGGAGCCCCATCGCGATCGGCTCTGGCCCGAGGTGTTCGATACCCCCTACCACGCGCCCGCCGTGGAAGGAGGTCTGCGCAAGAACCTCGCGACAGCCAGGCGCCTGCTGGCGAAGGCCGGATGGCGAGTGCAGGACGGGACGCTCCGGCGGGCGGCGGATGGCCTTCCGCTCGCGTTCGAGATCCTGCTGGTCAATCCGGGAAACGAGAAAATCGGGCTCGCGTTCGCGCGCAATCTCGAGCGCCTCGGCGTCGAGGCCAAGGTGCGCACTGTGGACACCGCGCAGTACCAGTACCGGCGCAACGTCTATGACTTCGACATGATCATCTACCGCTGGGGCATGTCGCTCTCACCGGGCAACGAGCAGGCGTTCTACTGGGGCGTCGCCGCGGCGGACGAGGAAGGCACGCGCAACTATCCGGGAATCAAGGATCCGGTCGTCGACGAACTCATCGCCCGCATGACCCAGGCGCGGGAGCGCGGGGACTTCGTCGACACCATCCGCGCCATGGACCGGGTGATTCTGTGGGGGCACTACCTCCTCCCCCTCTATCACCTGAACGACGACCGCTACGCCTACTGGAGCAAGTTCGGCCGGCCCAATGTGATACCGGTCTATGGCACCGTTCTCGATGCGTGGTGGGAGGAGCCCGGCAAGGCCGAAACGCTCGACCGCTGACGAGCGGCCCCCTCCTCCGCCGTCTCTTATGTCGCGGCTCGGCGCGGTTGATGCGCCCGGCCGCTGGCCCTACGTTGTGGCGCCACGACACATCAATCCACGGACCAAAGGGAGATCGTCGATGTTGAAACGAATGGTGGGCGCCGTCATGGCCGGCGCGCTCGTTGCCGGCGGAGCGACCGCTGTGCAGGCGGACGACCACGAGATCGTGGTCGGCTTCGCCGTCTCGACCAGCGGCTGGCAGGCGGCCTACACCGGCCCCGCGACGCTCGCGGCGCAGATCAGGCTCGAGGAGATCAACGCCGCAGGCGGGCTGCTCGGCAAGCAGCTCGTGATCGCCCAAGCGGACTCGAAGTCCGAGCGCGAGGAAGGCGTCAAGGCGGGCCAGATCGTCATCGACGATGGCGCGAGCGTGGTCTTCGTCGACTGCGACTTCGACATGGGCGCGCCGGCCGCCAACGTGGCGCAGAATGCGGGCCTGATCTCGTTCTTCCTCTGCGCCGGCGACGCCAAGGCCGGCATCGAGGGCATCGGCCCCTTCGCCTTCACCGGCGGCCAAGCGGCGCATCTCGACGGCGCCTCCATCGCCACTTACGCCTACGATAATCGCGGCGCGCGCACGGCCTACCTGCTGCGTGACGACACCATCGAGTACAACAAGTCGGTCTGTGCCGGCTTCGAGTGGGCCTGGCCGCGCATGGAAGGCACCACGATGCTGGGCCTCGACGTGTTCCAGAACAACGACCCGTCGATCCAGGGCCAGATCGACCGCATCAAGGCCCTCGACACGAAGCCTGACGTGATCGCGGTTTGCTCCTACGTGCCGGGTGCTGCGTCCGCCATCAAGCAGCTCAGGGCGTCCGGCGTGGAGACGCTGATCGTCTCCGGCGTCGCGATGGACGGCCACTACTGGCTCGACGCCGTGCCGAACCTCAGCAACTTCTGCGCGGCCGCGTTCAGCTCGCTCTACGGCGGTGCCGGCGAGGAGGTCGAGGCGTTCTTCAAGAAGCTGGAGGCCAAGGAAGGCGAGCCGACCGCCACCTCGCTCCCCATCGCGGGCTACGTGCTGATGGACCTCTGGGCCAAGGCCGTCGAGAGCGCCGGCACGGTGGATTCGGCAGCGGTCACGGCCGAGATGGAGAAGTTCACGGACGAGCCCACGCTGATGGGCCCGCGCAGCTTCTCCGACCGGCTCCACATTCAGGACAAGGCGCGTTACGCCATCATCTGCACCGATGACGGCAAGCCACGGATGGAGGGCTACGTGACCGCAGGCCCGATTCCGAAGGACGTCATTCTCAAGAACTAGCACTCGGGGCGGGGTCCGCAGCCGACGCCGCGGGCCCCGCGATCCGCGCTGGATAGCGGCGCGCGTAAGGAAAAAAGGGAGACAGTTATGGCGGCAAGCGACCTGGAACGTCGCGTCGAGACACTCGAATCGGTCGAGGCGATCAAGCGGCTGAAACACCAGTACTGCGCCTATTGCGATGACGGCTACGACGCCGATGGCATCGCCGGGCAGTTCGTCGAGGATGGGATCTGGGATGGCGGCGAAGATTTTGGCCGCCACGAGGGGCGCGCGGCAATCCATGCCCACTTCGCGCGGGTCTCCTCGCAGATCGTCTTCGCCGGCCACCTGGTGATGAACGAAATCATCGACGTGGACCTGGATAACGACAGCGCGCGCGGGCACTGGTGGATCATCATGCCGGCGACCATCATGATGGAGGGCGTGAAGACGGCGGTCTGGCTCCTCGGCGAATACGAGGATCACTACGTGCGCCGCGACGGCACCTGGCTTTACCAGACGCTGACGGTCGACATCCACTTCGTGAAGCCGCACAAGGACGGCTGGGTGGACGCAGCATGAGCGCGACCCTGGAAGAGCGCATCCAGCGGCTCGAGGACATCGAGGCCATCCGCTGCCTCAAGTACCGCTATATGTCCTACGCCGACGACGGCTACGACGCAGACGGCATCGTGACGTTGATGACGCCTGATGCGGTCTGGGACGGCGGCGAGGCCTTCGGCCGGCAGGAGGGCGCCGAGGCCTTCGGCAACATGGTGCGCGAGGTCGGCAAGCAGATCAGCTTCGCCGCCCATCTGGCGCTGAACGAGATCATCGACGTGGACGGCGACACCGCGCGCGGCCAGTGGTGGCTGCTGATGCCGTGCACAGCGCTGAACGAGGACGGCAAGGACGAGGCGCGCTGGATCTTCGCGAGCTACGACGACCGGCTGGTGAAGCGCGACGGGCAGTGGCTCTTCGCCCACACGATCTTCGACGTGAAGACCTTCTGCGCCCACAAGGACGGCTGGGCGGAGGCTTAGCGGGGCTCGGAAACGGGCGGGTTTCCTCTCCTCACGCTACGTCGCGCGGACGAATAGCGCGCAAGGCGTCAGAATTCGCCCGCTCGGCGATATCCAGCTCGTAGCGGTCCTGAAAGTTAACCCGCATTTCTCACCATGGTCGTGACCCTGGTGAGAAACCATAGTGATCTGTTGTTCCTCCTGGTATCCTGAGATGCCTGGAGAGCCCTGGAGGTTGATTTTGTTGTGGTGTTGAAATGATCTATCCGGCCTCAAGCGGCCTGGAGGCCCCCGAGCGGTCCTGAAGTTACTTTCATGTGTTGTGGGTAGTGTTGATTTGTATGTTTCGCCATGCCATCATTCCCTCATGCCAGTCACACCCGGAAAGCGCGTCGCGCGCGTCAAGCTCACAATCGCAAAGCGCGCCATCGACAGCCTCAAGCCCGCCCACAAGCCATGGATCGCATGGGACGACAAGCTCACAGGCTTCGGCGTCCAGGTCCATCCCTCGGGCGTCAAGTCCTACATCGTCAACTACCGCCCCGGCGCGGGCGGCAGGGCGGCGCCCAACAAGCGCCTCGTCATCGGACGCTGCGACAGGATGGCGGCCGAGCACGCACGGCGCGAGGCCCACAGGCTGCTGGGCATGGTCGCCGTGGGCGAAGACCCGGCGGCGACCCGTGCCAGGAGCCGGCGCATGCCGCTGCTCAAACAGGCCTTCGAGCAGTACATGGCGGCCAATCCCAAGCGGAACGCGAGCACCAACGAGAACTATCGCGATCGGTTCGAGCGGCCTCTCGCGGATTGGCTCGGCCGTTCCCTCGACAGCATCACGCGCAGAGACGTGGAGGACCGTTTCAACCGCATCACCGAGAAACACGGCTGGGCGACCGCGAATCAGTGCATCTCCCTGCTGCGCTCGGTCTATCGCCGGCCCTGCGTTGACTACGAAGGGCTGGTCAATCCCGTCGATCTCTGGCTGGCGGGCGGCGGCCGGTTCCATCCCAAGCCGCGCCGCAAGATCCCGCCGCCGGCGGAGGTCCTGCCGTGCTGGCGCAGGGGCATCGAGGCTGTGGTGAGCAACCCGGCTCTTCGGGACGTGTTCTGGTTCGGCATGTACACGGGCATGCGGCTCGGTGAGGTGCTGCCGCTGAAGTGGGAGCGTGTGAACCGGGAGGCGCTGAGCTTCCGTGTGAACAACACCAAGACGAGGGCGCCGCTGGAGCTGCCCATCACCCGGCAGCTCGCAGCCATTCTCGATCGCCGGTGGGGCGAGAGCGGTCACCTGAAAGGCGGCTGGGTGTTTCCCTCTGCCGCCAGCCGCACGGGCTACTTCGTGAAGCTGACGTATTTTCATCGCCGCATCAGCGAGGCCGGTGGCGCGAAGTTCTGGTTCCACGGGATGCGCAACTGCTTCATCACGGTGGCCGAGCGTGAGCTGATGCTGCCGCACGCGCTGACCAAGCGCCTGGTGAACCATGCGCCGCCCCGCGACGTCACCGAGGGGTACGCCGCCGACTGGACCATCGGGCAGTTGCGCGAACCCGCTCA
Organism: Alphaproteobacteria bacterium; assembly: GCA_965220745.1. Taxonomy (GTDB): domain Bacteria; phylum Pseudomonadota; class Alphaproteobacteria; order UBA828; family UBA828; genus WTGU01. The sequence goes on from CBDCQT010000012.1 coordinate 102,787, forward strand.
GCGTATCGCAGATCGCATCGAGGCGTTGATGAGAGCTGAGCCTGATCGCGTTATCGGGGGGATGGAAACGCCGGGGGCTTCATAGCCTGATCTCTCAGGTTCAAATCCTGCCCCCGCTACCACCGAGACCGACATTCCCAAGACGGGAGTGTCGGTCTTTTCCTTTTCGGCCCCGTTTCCCGTCCACTCCAAAATCTTGCCGAGGTCGCCGCGTAGCGTGACCTGGACTTCACCGCGTTTTTCGCCGGGCGTCAGCACGATCCCGTCGATCAGTCCCCGGATCGCAGCCGAGGCTGCATCGCGCTCTTCCGGTTTGCTGAGGGCCTTCGCGAGACGGGCGACTTTGCGGCGATAGACGCCGGCGACGTTGGGGTGGATGTCCGGGATCTCGGGAGGAACCGTTGCGAGACGTTTCGTCAGCTCCTCCTTTCGAGCTTCAAGCTTGTGCAGGCGTTCCTTGAGCACGCCGCTGTAGGCGCCGTCCTGGATGGCGTCGACGATTCCCTCGATCTTCTTCTCGATGTCCGCGAGCTCCTTGCGTTCCGCCTCGCTTGAGGCGCTGCGCTCGCGGTTGAGCCGGTTGGTCTCCTCCGCCCAGGCGCGCACCGCTGCGTCAGCCGCCTCGGGCGCCATGAGGTGATCCTTGAGACCGACCAGGACGCGCTCCTCGAGTTCGACACGGCGAATGCCCCGGCTGTTCGAGCAGCTCCCGTTCATCACATGGTTGGAGCAGCCGTAGCGATCCTGCCCGCGCATGGCGTAGGGCCCGCCACAGGCGCCGCACTCCAGGAGGCCGGAGAGGAGATGCCGGGGGCGGTGGGTTCCGTTCAGGCGATTGGCGCGCGCGGTGCGCGTGGCCTTGATGACGGTGGCGTATTTCGCGGTGAGCTCTTCCTGGCGCTGCTTCACCGCCTGCCAGAGTTCGTCGTCGACGATGCGGAGCTCGGGAACCTCCGTGATCACCCATTCCTCTCTTGGGTTGATCCGCGACACCCGCTTGCCGGTCTCCGGGTTCTTCAGGAAGCGCAGCCGGTTCCAGACCAGACGTCCGATGTAGAGCTCGTTGTTGATCATGCCGGTGCCGCGCTTGACCTGACCCCTGATGGTGGAATCCGTCCAGAGCTTGCCCGAGGGACAAGGGATATTCTCGGTGTTGAGGCGCCTGGCGATCGTCCGCGGACTGACGCCCGAGGCGAAGTCCCGGAATACGCGCCGCACCACGTTGGCTTCGGCCTGGTTGATTGTGCGTTCGCCGCGCACCGGCTCGCCGACGGCATCGAAGGTCGTGACGACATCGTAGCCGTAGCAGAGCCCGCCCCCCGAGCGGCCCTTCTCGACCCGGCCGCGCAGCCCGCGGTGTGTCTTGGCCGCGAGGTCCTTCAGGAAGAGCGCGTTCATCGTGCCCTTGAGCCCCACGTGCAGCTCGTTGATCTCACCCTCGGCGAGCGTGACGATCATCACTCTGGCGAACTGCAGGTGCTTGAACAGTGCCGAGACGTCGGCCTGGTCACGGCTCATCCGGTCGAGTGCCTCCGCCACCACGACGTCGAAGGCGCCGGAGCGGGCTTCCGCGAGTAGCGCCTGGATACCGGGGCGCAGGATCATGCTGTCGCCGGAGATGGCCGCGTCGCGATAGGTGTCCACGATTGTCCAGCCCGCCCGCTCCGCATGGTCCCGGCAGATCCGGAACTGATCCTCGATCGAGGCCGCGCTCTGAAGGTCCGAGGAGTAGCGGGCGTAGAGGGCGGCACGGATCATGTCATTGCTCCTGTCGGTCTCCGGTCTTTGTAACCGGCACATTGTCGTTGGCCGAAGCCTGCCGCTCGAACTGCTCGCGGGCGATCTGGCGCCCGAGCAGGCGTGCGATGGTCAGCACGGCGGACCGGACTCGGGCCTCGGGCGCTCCGTTGTCGTTGGCGACAACACGGTCCCTGGACCGTCCGCTTCCGTTTCTTCCCATAACGCCCCGCCTCCCCGCAACACCGACCCATATGAAGGGCGATTTTTCGGACAGGAAGAGCAATGTCAAGGGATTTAGTCTTTACTATCAATGGGTTATCTCATCCTCCTGACCCTCGGGGGCTACGCTGAGAACCCCTGTGGCCCGGTTTGGCCCGACGAAAGTTTTTTCGCGGGGACATCACAATCGATGGTCCGGGGCGGTCTTCGCAGCCAGTTTCATGATCCTGTCCGCCGATAGGCGTTTCGCCGGCGCGCGACGCGAACGACCAGAATGACGAGTTCCTCGTCCCGGATTTCGTACACGACGCGGTAGTCTCCCACCCGGAGCCGCCTGAGCCCACGCAGGTCGCCTTTCAGCGCCGCACCAAGATGAGGGGTCTCTGCCAGCCGGTCGATCGCTGCCACGATGCGCGTCCGATCCGGCTTGGCCACGCGCCTCAGTTCCTTGGCCGCGCTCTGCTTAATCCTGATCGAGAAGCTCACGCCGGACCTCGTCCCAGTCCAGCACCGGATCCGTGGGATCGCGGAGCCGGTCGATGGCGACGGAGAGATCGTCGAAGTCTTCGAGGTAGTGCTCGACGGCGAGTCGGATCACGTCCGCGCGGCTGCGGCGGAGCTGCTGTGCGACCGTATCCAGCGCATCGACCACCGGGTCTGGCAATCGCGCTGTCACCTGTTGGGGCATGGCAGTACCGTATGAGTAGAAGTGAGTGACATTAATCTACTGCGCTCCAGCCACTGGGTCAATTGAGATTGAAGGGAAACGAGCAGGCGGAGAGATCCTTGCCGATCATGCTTCCGCAGGCGTCGGTGATGACAACGGTAAAGTACGTGCATCCAGCGCGTGACTACGAGCGCATGCTGGCGGGTATCCACCACTAACATAGACGCCGTCGATTCCATCCTCTGCCTGCCACGCTGGTTTACGCGGTGTCGCCGTAAACTTCCTAAAGGTCAGTCGCGAGACTCGCGCTCGGCGGTCCCGCGCAGAGCCGCGATCCCGGCGACGAGCGACGCCGCGCGGTGTTCGGCGTTGCGTCGCGGCTCGTCACGGCTGGAGCTTTCTCGATATGGCTGTAGCCTGCTCGAACGAAGCCCGCTATCATATGACCAGTTTCATGACCACATGAGGTAGTCATGGTCACCGTCAATCTGGCTCAGGCGAAGGCGCGTCTTAGCGAACTTCTGGACAAGGTGGAAGCTGGCCACGAGGTGGTCATCACCCGTCGTGGCAAGGCCGTGGCGCACCTCTCTGCCGCCGTCCGCCCCAAGAAACCGCTGCCCCTGCGGGAGCTGGCCGGGTTTCGAGCGACCATGCCTCGGTTGCGGCGACCTGCCGCCGAGCTGCTGCGCGAGGCTCGGGACGAGCGATTGTGAGATCGGCAGTCGGTTCGTATGCGCTATTTCGACACCAGTTTCCTCGTTCCCCTCGTCCTGCCCGAGGCGACCAGTGAACCGATCACGGGTTTCTTCGAGGGCCTGCCGGCGGACGCCCTGGCGGTCAGCCATTGGACCCGGGTCGAGTTCGCCTCGCTGCTTGCCCGCGAGGTTCGCATGGGCGGTCTGGAAGCTGCGGTGGCACGCGAGGCGGGTTCACAGTTCGAAACAATCATCGAGGAGTCTTTTGTCGTCTTGTTGCCAAACCGCGACGACTTCGATCGGGCCAGGGAATGGCTGACCCGTTTCGAGACCGGACTGAGGGCCGGGGACGCGTTGCACCTCGCCATCGCGAGCAACCGCGGGGCGGAAGCGATCTACAGCCTGGACAAGGTGATGATCGCAGCCGGGAAGACGCTGCGTGTGCCGACCAGCGCAGGGGTCCGTCTCCCGGGTTATGACGATTGATGGCATCGTTGTCGTGTTCGAATTGATGTAACAATCGGTAAAGTCGAGAGTTCACGCTGGATTAGACACCCGTCATGTTGAGCGCGACCGAACACTCGATTGTGTGGCGGATTCGAGGTGCCGCTCGGTATCTGGGCTCCATCATCCCCAACATGACAAGCGCTCCTGTAGCTCCCGACAAGGAGGGCAGGCACCGCCAATGGCGCGAAGCGATGACACCTCAAAAGCTGGACAGGTTGTCGGGCGCGCATTCGGCCATCGAGAGCGGTCTCAAACACCTCATCAAGAGCGGCGGCGCATCCTATTCACCAACGCACGAATTGCGCGTTCTTCTCGACGAGTTGAGGGCGAGCGCCCCCGGGGTCGCTGCATCCTTGGAAAACGCCTTCAATGCGGCAACGGCATTTTACGGCACGGACATAGCGCATCCGGACCATCGCCATCTGGCGTCGCTCTCGGACTATCTCGACAAGAGCGGAACCAAGGATCTATTCAATCGCATGCGCTATGTCGAACTGGAGTCGTCGGTCGATGACCCGGTGCTTGAGTGCGTGCACACCGAGTTCCACTACGAAATCCTCTGTGCGTTGGACGAGGCCATACAACCGTGCCATGGGCAGACCGCCGATCGGGTCGAGTATTTTGCACGACGGGCTTTTCTCGCCAGCCCCCGCTTGGATTCGGTGGCGGCGCACAGCGAGGCGTCGAGAGAGGCATACGTTGGATGGCTGGAGGAGCAGGACACGTATGTAGAGGCGATCAGGATCCTGACCGCTTCCCGCAACGCGATCGAGGACGAACATGCGAACAGCGCCGCAATCGGCGTGTGTTACGAGTTGACGGGTTGCGAAGACGACCTTGCGCTGAGGACCATCGCGTTCGCACTCATCCAGTCCGGCTTAAGCCGCATCGTCGACCTGCGGGCTCAATACGGCGAGATAGAAACCCGCGTCTGGCGGCCGGAAGGGGCAAAGAACGACATCGTGACGACGCCAGCGGGCGATTTCCTTGGTTACATGCGACACCTGCCTACCGGGTTCTGGCTGGCCACGGAAGATCCGCACGACACGAACCCGACATGGTGCCGCACGGAGTCAGATGCCCGGTTGTACTTGGCGCATCTGTTTCTCATCGAGGTACCCATTGTCACAGCGCGCGGTACTTCGAGCTATCGCCTGGTAAGCCCGCGACCCCTGCGGAGTCCTAGGGAACGCGAAATACTGTCTGTGCATTGGATGAACTGGGCTGGATTCGGCAGCACCGATAGGATGATCTGGCTAAAGCTATGGGAGCCCTCGCACGACCTTCGGGTCGGCGAACACATCGAGATCAGGGTGGACCCGGAGTCTCCTTTGTATCGGCGTGGCCGCATTACCGGCGTTGCTGGCCAGGATGTGCACGTAGGCGAGACTGAACTCCGCTCATCACGTCGTTGAGGTAGTCGTGAAAGACAATGCCTCAAGCGTCCCAGGCTGAACGCTACTGGTCCGGGTTGCTGTTCGGCAAACTGAACCTCCGAGCGGTATCCCACTGACGAACATAGAGCGATAAGACATGGCCAAGAAACCCAAGAACCGGGTTCGTTCAACGCAACGCCGCAAGGCCGGGGTCGCCCCTGCGAAGACCATCGACAAGGGCCTTCGACATGCGGAACTCAATGCGATGCAGAACACAGCGATAGCCTTCACGGTAGCTACCAAGATGCTGGCGGAAGACATTCGCGCAAGAGGATACCGGTACAATGATGCGACGCCTGTAGACGGCGGTGGCGGGCGTTCGCACAGTGAAATCTGGCGGGCATCCAGCGCAGTAGCCCACTTCAACCTCCATCAATCCTTTGAAGCGCACATCAAGTTCATATTGGCTGTGGAAGGATCGAGAGTACCGCCCATCCACCCGCTTGCGAAGCTGTACAAACTCCTGTCGTGCGAGTCCAAGACCAAGCTCGATTCGCTCTATGCCCAGATCATCAAGCCAGCACAAACTGGTCGCTGCTTCGCCTGATCCTCCCCCATCGAGTTGGTCCACCCTTAGGTTATGGAAAGAGGAGGACCGACGATGGCAAGGAAGCGTTACAAGCCCGAGGAGATCGTGAGCCTGCTGCGGCGGGCTGAGGTTCTGAACGGCCAGGGCATGTCGATGGCGGACGCGATCCGCGAGCTTGGGATCAGCGAGGTTACCTTCTACCGCTGGCGCAAGGAGTATGCCGGGATGAGCGGCGATCAGCTCCGCCGTTTGAAGGAGCTCGAGAAGGAGAACGAGCGGCTGCGCCGTGCGGTCTCCGATCTGACGCTGGACAAGCAGATTCTCAAAGAGGCCGCAGGGGGAAACTTCTAAGCCCCTCGCGCCGGCGCCAGTGCATCGATCATGTCTGTGACCGGCTCGGGGTCTCGGAACGCCGCGCTTGCCGGGTGCTGGGGCAGCACCGCTCGACCCAGCGCCGCATCCCGCGCGGCCGCGACGACGAGGACCGCCTGGTCGCGTACATGATCGAGCTGGCCCGCCAGTACGGCCGTTACGGCTATCGCCGCATCGCGGCCCTGCTTCGCGATGCCGGCTGGCAGGTCAACGACAAGCGGATCGAGCGCTTGTGGCGGCGCGAGGGGCTGAAGGTGCCCGGCAAGCAACCGAAGCGGGGCCGGCTTTGGCTCAATGACGGCTCCTGCATCCGGCTGCGCGCCGAGAGGGCGGATCACGTCTGGTCCTACGACTTCGTCCATCACCGGACGTATGACGGCAGGGCCTTCCGCATGCTCAACGTCCTGGACGAGTTCACCCGCGAGAGCCTGGTCATCCGGGTGCGCAGGAGGCTTTCCTCGATCGACGTCATCGATGTGCTGACCGACCTGTTCATCCTGCGCGGCATTCCGACCTGGATCCGTTCCGACAACGGTCCGGAGTTCGTCGCCGAGGCCGTCAGGCGGTGGATCGCTGCGGTCAGCGCCCGCACCGCCTTCATCGAGCCGGGCTCACCCTGGGAGAACGGCTACATCGAGAGCTTCAATGCGCGGCTGCGCGACGAGCTCCTGAACGGGGAGATCTTCTACACCCTGAAGGAAGCCCAGGTTCTCATCGAATCGTGGCGGTGCCATTACAACGCGATCCGCCCACACGGCAGCCTGGGATACCGGCCGCCCGCCCCGGAGACGATCATCATGCCAAGCTGGCCGCCCGGCTCCGCTACGCTCCGCCGGCCACCCAGCTTGGCCGAGGAACCCGCGATGCACTAACATTCGACCTGGACCAGTCGACGGGGGCAGGTCACGCCGTAGCGTTCAAAACCGTCAGCACACCCGCGCCTCCTGCCCGCCCGTCTGACGAAACCGTGATGACCGTACAGCAATGGTTCAAGACGATGGACGACACGATGCGCCTATTCGAACGTCGGTACGAAGCGGAAGACGTGGGGCGTTCCCGGTGGACCGTCTACTACCTCGACTTCGAACCACTGTTCGAAATGCTGGACCAAATCGGCGTCCATGCCAGTGCACTCTTCGAGCGTTGGGCGCGGACGGCAGTCGGCGGGAACGCCGGTCGGTAGAGGTCGCCCTGCGCTTGCCAACTGTACCTTGCGCCAGGCCAATCCCATCCCTCCGACACACCGACCGTTAACGATCAAAACGACTGCCGCCTCGTACGCGTGATGAAAAGCCGCCAGAAACCCTCGCGCGGGACGCGACGACGGCCTCGCGACATCGCGCCCGCCGTCGGCTGTGTCGGCGTGGCGGTGGTTGATCAGTGGCGTTCGACAGCGACGATGCGAAGCTTCCCCCCGGAAGACGCGTGCGCCTGCCGGATGGCGATTTCGATGTCGCACCCGAGCGCGGTCAACAAGCGGAGCAGACGCTCCAGCGAATACTTGCGGAAATCGCCACGCAGGAGCCGGGACATATCGGGCTGGGGGAGTCCGAGCAGCCGCGCGGCGTCGGTCTCGTTGATGCCGCGCTCGCCGAGGATGTCGTCGATGCAACCGATCAGCTCGGCCTTGACGAGGTGCGCTTCGGCATCGGGAAAGCCAAGATCGGCGAACACGTTGCTGCTGCCGCGTTGCACGGCCGTGTCGGGGGTTTCCATGGTTTCAGCCCCCACGAAGCGCGAGACGATACACGCCGTCAGTCACTCTCGCGCGTAGTCTGCCGTTTTCCCAACGCCCAGCTCATGAGATCGGTCCGGGTATAGACGATCCTGCCATGAAACCTGTGATAGGCCGGGCCCACGCCCCTCGAACGATAGCGAACCAGCGTACGTCGCGCGAGGCCGAGCAGCGCCGCGGCTTCGCTGGTGTCGAGGAATTCCCGGCGGTGATGCGCCGGAGGGTCTTCATCGTCTGTGTCGGACACTCGGAAGGCACTGCCTTTCTTCCTCTCGGCCTGCGACATCGGGTTCGCGACGGCGCCGCATGTCGACTCGCCGCCGTCTTCGAGCATCCCGGCGATGACCGCGCGCTGCGAAGGGTCGGCGGCGCGGTCCATGTACTCACGCGCTTGTTGAACGGCAGCAAGCCGAACCGATTGCTGGGTCCCGAGCCTGCTTACGAACCAGGCAGAGCCAACGGCGTCGATTCCGAACCTCTCCGGCCTCGTTCCAGTGACCTCGAGGAAGGCTTCAACATCGCGCCTGACGGTGGGGCCGATCGGCGTTTCGCCCATGAAGCGAAGCACGCGGTCCGCGGTATTGAGCGTCATCGTCCGTTGCACGCCGAGCCGTCGCACGAAATCGGGTCGACCGAGCGCGCGCCTGCCGAACTCTTCGTCCGCGATCCCGGTGCGCGCCAGATAGTCCGAGACCTTGGTGCGGATGTCCGCCATCAGGTCCGTCATGGGGCTTGCTCTAATCCGGACTCGAACCCGAGCGCTGCCGCGAGCCGGTGAAGCGCCGACCGGTCAGCGCAATTCAAGATGGTTGCCCTTGCGTCTTGCCCATGCCCAGGCCAGGAGATCGGCCCGGAAATACCGCACATGCGTTCCCAGCTTGCAGTACGTGGGACCGCCCCCGACCGCCCGGAAGCGGGACAGCGTGAGCGGCTTCAGGTTGACAACGGCCGCGGCCTCCGCCGGGGTGAGCAGGATCTTCTCCTCGATCGCGCGAGAGGTTTCTCCCGCAAGGTCTTCGCCGCCGCCTTCGGCGCGCGGCTTCCCCTCGACCAGTGCGTCCATAGCGCCCGGGTCCGGATTGAGGACGGGATCGGGCACGCCGGGGTCGGCGATCGCCTGAGCGATCGCCACACGTTCTCCGTGGCTCGCGGTTTCGCGCATCCAGGTCCGCACCTTCTGGATGGTATCCAATCGCGGCGTCGCGCCCGCGTTCAGCCTGTGCACGAAAGATGGATCTCTGAGAGCCAGTTGCCCGAGCGCGGTGCCGTTGGTGCCGGAGACGACGAGGAAGGCCGCAATCTCGGCCCGGAATGCCGGACCGATCTCGGGTTGGTCCATGAAGCGGAGTACCCGGTCGGCGGTGTCCATCGTCGGCACGGCCCCCTTTCGGAGGTTCGTAACGAACTCGCCGTGGCCGGCGGCATCCCTGCCGAACTTGGCGTCATTCAGCGGCGATCGGCCGACGAAGGCCAGGACCAGGTTCCGGAAGTTGGTTTCGAGGCTCGTCACCGGAGCTCCCTTAGGTCCGGCTCCGAACCCGCGCATCGACCGGCAAGAGGCCGGCCGGCGATGAAGTCTGGGTCGACGCGCATTCCCGGGGATTGTCTGCTCTGCGGTGCCGATAGGCAGTGGCGGGGAGAATCGACCGTTCCCGCCGACGATGGGTAGGCATCCGGTGAGGACCGCCTTTGCGAATCCGCAGGGCTGAGCGAAAGCGTGCATTCGGGAGTAGGCGCCAGGAGGTGTCGACGAGTCGAAGGGACTCGCACGCGGATGGCCGAGAGCGCCGTCCTCAGCGCGTTGAAGGGCTCGACCTCTCCTTCGCTAAACGTGGCGTTTCTTGTCGAAGCAACCGGAGGCCGTACCCGACCTCGCGCCAGGGCATGAATACCGGTCCGAGGGTCGGGAGCACGCCCGATACGCCCCGAATGCCGAGCATCGGCGAGCCTCAGCCGAACGCGTTGACTGCGTCGATCGTCGAGTTCAGTCTGTCCATTGCCTACCTCCCGAGGAACAGGACTGACGACCGGAACCGCCGCGGACGGCGGCCACCCGTGCGCGCGAGAGGATGGCATCGCTTTCCGCTTGCCGAACCGAAGGCGGATCATCCCGAGCTCGCTCCGGGCTGCACTGATGCCAGAGTGAACGATAGCCCGATCGTGCGTTTTCGCGCTTCCCCAACATGGGGGAGGTTCAGGGAATATCCGGCGGTGTTTCGCGAGCTGTGCAAAGAAAACCGATGCCGGCGCCGATCCGGCTCCACGCCACGGCACGGACCCCCCGCGCTCGCGATACTGGCGCCGCCAGTTGAACACCAGGTCGGGGTGACCGCGTTGCGCCCCGCCACCAGCACGACCGATGTCCCCGGCTGATGGCTCTCCGCTACGATCCGGCGCTTGTCCGCCTTGCTCCAACGATGATGCGGGCCGGCCGCCATCGACCGCGTGGTCCCCGGCTTCTCCACTGCATCCGACATCCCTCGATCCAGGTCGCCCATCATCTTGGCGTTGGGATGGAAATGAAAATGCCGTCTGGGAGAAGATTCATGCCGCCGTTGCATGAGCCCGACTGAGCTGAAACGGAACGCACGCCAAGGCTCGGCCGGAGGGAGCGGGCGGCCACCCCAGGGTGGAAGGAGGAGACGTAGCGGCGTCTCGTTGAGCGCAAGCGTCCGGACAACGGGTCGACAAACTCCCGGCGAAACTGGAGGCCCCGGGCAGCCTACCGGAATATTGGCGGATCCGTAATCAATACGAAATCACGATAAAGTAACTTTCTGGCGCCGCCTGGAAGCGCGTGGCAAGGGATCGCGACCGTCCTATGGCGGTCGTACGGACTGCGCCCCGCGCAAACGGGCCCGGGAACCGAAAGGCGTGGTAGCGGACGTTGAGACCGGGATCGCGGGCGGTCGCTACCGGCGCCGCGTCAGTCTTCGGCGTTGCGTGCTTGCAGTTCGGCGACGACCTTGTCCACTCTGGACCGAAGAGCCTGGTAGCCGACTGCGTCCGTCATCTCTTCGAGGCTGTCGAGACCGATATGGGGCTGGTCTTCCGGCAGGCTGCTCGTGGGAACCACGAAGAACTGCCATTGATCCGGCTCCCGCTGGTCGGTCACCGACCCATGGTCCACCCCATGCCAAGCGAAGACGTGAATATGAGCGCGGTGGCCCGGCTTGTCGATCCACACATCGTCGATGGCCCAAAAGCCCTTGGGAGGAGCGATATCGAACCGGGGCGTCTGCCGGCGGACGAAACCCTGCCCGCGGTGCCATGGCCGAAGCAGCGCAGACTGCTCGATCTTCATCCACGTCCCGGATGGATGCTGTAAATCCCAAGGCGCCCGGTCGTGGCCCTTTCTCCAGGGTGGGGTCCAATCGGGCGCCAGGAGTTCGGAGACCAGGCACTCCGCATAGGTCGCGCGGTGGGAGTTGCTCATCACGGAACGGTCGAAGCGTCGCACGATGCGAGAGAGAACCCGCCGGTGCACGGGGCTGGCGGCCTCGCGTTCGGAGGACCAGTCGTCCGGATCGGGTGCCGATTCGATGCCCCGCGTTGACGGTGCGAGCGCCGCAGGCAGTTCCGCGTCCAGGCTCTTGAGACGGACAAGGGTGCGCGCCGCCTTGCGGCGCGCCTGGTCGGCGGTGATCAGGCCGTGGGGGCCCAGCGTGATCCGTCTGAGCTTCCCCTGCGACCGGCATTGCACGACGAAGACCTTGGAGCCCGAGGGATAGACGCGCACGCCGAATCCCTTGAGGTCGGGATCCCAGTAAACGGCGTCCTTTCCATCGACCGGCAGAGCGTCGACGGTGCGCTTGGAGATCCGTTTGCCTTCCAGCCTGGTCATTTCCCTATCCAGCCTGGGATGCCGGAAATCGGCGGTCGAATCGGCTCTCGATCGGAGCAGCCGGCCGATATCCGTCGGCCCACGACTTTGCCTCAATTTCGGTAGGAAATTCAAAGGGTAAGCTCATTTTTGGGTCCTCTCGTGAACGCCTGTCTTCCTATCGGCAAGAAGAAGATTGGCGCCTGTCTTTGCGTCGCACAGAACAAGTCGAAGGAACGGGTCAAACGTCCCCGACGGGCGAGAGGAGCAGAGAGGTCAGTCGGTATCAGGAAAGGCCGACCAGGGTCCTGTGGATGAGCGGAAGTTCTCTGGAGAAGAGGCATGTCGACCGACCGACCAGCAGAGGTGGCCCGAAACACGATTACGGTGTCGATCGGCAGACTTGGGTCCGAGGGTGGATCGACCTTGCTGATTCACTTGGGTAACGTTCGGGCGGTGAGTGGCTCGCTGGACGTTCAGCCCGTGCCGTAATCAATTGCCTGATACGCGTAGTTCACCGGCTGACCCCATGCGGACCTGGCTGGTGAGCGAGGTGAACAGCGCGCGGTCGATCGGCACGTTCGCGACCAGCCGAGAGTGCCCCGGCGAGCTCGGTCTCGATCAGGCGCAGCTTCTCGACCACCGCGAGCGCGGTGTTGAGCCGTTTCAGGCCCTGGTGGCGATGCCGCGCGAGAGCCACGATTGGCGCGCAAGCCCTCGCGCCAGCGCCGGAGCTGCTCGCCGTCGGCGATATTCTCTAGTCCGAGCATGCCGCCGTTCTAGAGACCCCGGGGATTGACACCGCCGCATCCGTGTGCGACATGGCCGTCGTCGGGTGCCCTCGATGGGCTCGATATGGTTCGCCCAGCCTGACATCACCGACCCTCCGTACGGAGGGTTTCTTGGTGGTATGACCCCCACGCCTCCGTCGCAAGCGCGCGCAGCGGCGAGCGGTCCGGCGCCCGCAAGCGCTGCAGGCCCTCGTCGTTCTCCGGGCGATTTGGCGGCAACCTGCCCCCCGTCGCCGAGCGAATTGCTCAGGACGCCATGTCAGGCTCCTTGCCTTCCTCGAACGCGTGCACCTCCATCCGTATCGCCTCGCCGTGGGCAAATGTCTCACGACGCGGCCGAGCGAAAAGCGATTCAAACCGCGTTCCCCTCATTGAACCCCCAAATCGCTGGTTCCATACTTTCGCAACAGGAAACATTTGCGGCGCCAATTCACACCAACGCTGTACTCCCCCAGGAGACGCAACATGCCCCTCAGCGCCACGGACATCGAACAGGCCCTCCGAGGACTCCCCGACCTTCCCGTACAAGTCGACTCCTGGCTCGTCGAAACCGGAACCGACTGGACCGACGATGCCGCGGTCTGGGTCTGGGGAATGCTTCCGGACGCCGAAATCGACATCACCACACAATTCGCGCTGCGAAAGGCCATCCGTAGCGTCGTGCGCGAGCACGCCGGCGACGATATTGGCATCTACATCCGCTTCCGCTCGACATCGGATCTGGCGCAGACCGCATGACGCTGCACGCGGATCTTCTCAAACAGGCCGGTTTCCTCGCCCGCAGAGAACCCAAGCGCCCCTCGCGGGCCATCCTGCGGAGGGCCGTTTCCTCCGCGTACTACGCGCTTTTCCACCTCCTCGTCGACGAGGCCACCCAGCTCATGTTCTCCGGCCATGGCCGAGCCCCGCTCCGTCCTGTCGCCGCGCGGGCCTTCCGCCACTCCACGATGAAGGCTCTTGCCCGGCAATTCGCCACGCCAGGAGTCCCGGGTAGGAGCAGTGTTCTTTCAATTGCCGATCGAGGGAACGGCGGATCGTCTGATTCGATCGCCAAGGGTGGTTTGGCTTCGAACGGTTGAAGGGAGCGCTCGCCCGGAAGTGGGATCGTCCACGCTCATCGGAAAACGAGATACGAATTGGGGGCCAAACAGGGCCAATCGAGGTCAAGCGGGGCCGGACGCATGATAAGCCACTGATAATGGATGCTTTTCTCTTGATCCAACAGGCGCTCTGCTCTTGTATCGCTATCCTGGATCGTCTCCAATCCCTCCAGAGCCGGTCCCATGCTGCGATTTGAGACCGGAATTGCGGGTCGCGCGGATCGATGCACCGGAGAGGACCATGCCGAAGCGAAGCACCATCAGGCTCAGCTCAAGCTTCGTGAAGGCGCTGCAGACGGACGGGAGGGATGCCTTCTACTGGGACCACGAGCTGGCCGGATTCGGCGTGCGTGTCCAGAAGAACGGGCGCAAGGTCTATGTCGTCCAGTCCCGGGGACCGTTCGGCATCAAGCGCGCGACGCTCGGACCTTGCGAAGACATGCCGATCGCGCAAAGGCGGCGCGAGGCGGCGGCGGTCATCGATCGCATCAAGCAGGGCGAGGATCCGATGCCGGCGCCGCCGGAGCCAGATCCCACCGTCGCCGAACTGGCGGAACGCTACATGCGGGCCTATGTCGCCGTCCGGTGCAAGCCCAGGACGGTGGAGGGGTACCGGGCCCTGCTCGACGACTACATTCTCCCGGCGCTGGGCGCGATGCCGTTGAAGGCGGTCCGAGCCAAGAATGCCATCGCACTCCATGACAGCCTGCGCCATACGCCCTCTCAGGCCAACCGGGTTGTCGCGGTCCTGTCACAGATGTTCGCGCTCGCCGAGACCTGGGAGCTCGTGCCCCGAGGCCGTAATCCGTGCAAGAGGGTCAAGCACTATCGCGAGAAGCCCCGCGAGAGGTTTCTGTCGCCCGAGGAGTACCGGAGCGTCGGCGTGTCGCTCAAGGCTGCCGAAGCCGAAGGCTGGATGTGGCCGCCGGCAATCGCGGCGATCCGGCTGCTGATGCTGACCGGCTGCCGCAAGTCCGAAATCCTCACGCTCCGGTGGGACGACGTTGACCGCACGGCGGGCGAACTGCGGCTCCGCGACGGCAAGCAGGGCCCGCGCATGGTGCTGCTGACCACGCCGGTGCTGAAGGTGCTCGACGGCATCGAGCGCGTGGAGGGCAATCCCTGGGTCATCCGGAGCAAGAAACGCGGCATTCACCTGCCGGACCTGACCTACTACTGGAACCGTATCCAGGCGCATGCCGGGCTGGAGGGCGTGCGCATCCACGACCTCAGACACAGCTACGCCTCGGAGGCCCTCGCGCTGGGCGAGAGCCTGACCATGATCGGCCACCTGCTCGGACATTCGAAGGTCGGAACTACTTCGCGGTACGCGCATCTGGCGCACGACGCCGAGAAGGCCGCCGCCGCGCGCACCGGCGACAGCATCGGCGCTCATCTCAAGCCGCAAGACCCCGAAGCGGCGTAGGGGGCGATGGCTGTGCTGCAAACCAGGAGGCTCTCCAACCGCACCGTGGCGGCGCTCGCTGTCGAGCATGACACGGTGTTCGGGGACTGCGAGATCACCGGTTTCGGGGTCCGGGTGTATCCCGTAGGCGGCTCCATCGTTCCGTCGGGCAAACGCGGCACGGCCGGTCGATGGCCCGGCACCCTGACGCCACGCCTCATGCAGTGAGCGTTCGAGGATGCTGACGTTCCAAGAGACCCTGGAATTGACACTGGTGCATTTACAGGCGACATATTCGTCGTCGGGTGCCCTTGATGGGCTCGATATGGTTCGCCCAGCCTGACATCACTGACCCTCCGGCCGGAGGTTTTTTTGACCCGCCAGCTCCGGCGACGGAGTGCCCGCGCTAGGAGCGTAGGCTCGAACGATGACCGCGACGCCCCGAGGTCCCGGTCCTTTCCGGGCCGTCGCCTCGAAGGGGCACCTCGCCGAGGCTGGGCGGCGCGGATCCTGGCGGTGGCGTCATCGAGAGGCGTATCGCCCGGCGGGACCGGCGGCCGGCAGCTCTGGAGGCGATACGGGCGAAGGGCATGATCGGCGAGGTGAACTGCGATGCCGAAGCAATACAGGAGTGAGGCCCTGGCGGCCGTGCATGAGGCGGCGCTCGGCATGACGGAGGCGGGCGTGATGTCGAAGCGAACCATGAAGGCCTTCGATGAGATGTGTCTGACGCCGATCGAGGACATGGCGCCGGAACGGATCCGTGAGCTCCGGCTGCGGGAGCATGCGAGCCATGCGGTGTTCGCCCTCTACCTGAACGTGACCACGGGTCTGGTGAGCCAGTGGGAGCGCGGCGAGAAGCGCCCGCGCGGTGCCTCACTGAAACTGCTGACACTGGTTGAGAAGAACGGTCTGACATCGATCACGTGAATTTGCCGCCGGACCACGCTGTTGCGATCGTGTTTGAGAGGCATTTCGAGAGGGTCAGTACCCACAGTCGATCAGCCGCAGGATCTCCCGCCGGGCCCGTGGCGGAACGGCTCTCCGTAACCGGTGTTCACGTCGGAGAGCCTCACCCCGAACCTACGTTGCGAAATGGCGCTTTCACACCTATATTTCTGACAAACTTGCGGGACAGGGCCATGACCAGCCTTCCGAAACGAATCATGGAGCACGCTTCGGGCCTTCCCGAGGCGACCCCGATCTGTCCGGCCGCCCTCCTTCACCTGGGCAAGCGTGCGGCGGTGGACCAGGCGCTGGCGCGCCTCGCTCGCGCCGGACGGTTGATGCGCATCTGCCAGGGCGTGTACATGCGCCCCGTCGAGACGCGCTTCGGTCCGTGTCCGCCGCGCATCGGCAAGGCGCTCGAAGCGCTCTCCGAGCTCTGGGGCGAGATCATCGTCCCCTGCGGCGGCTCCGCGGCCAACCGGCTGGGCCTGACCGCTCAGAATCCTGTCCGCGCGGTGTATCTCACCTCGGGCCGCAGCCGTCGGCTGCAATTCGGGCGCATCGCGGTCGAACTGCGTCACGCTCCCCGCTGGCAACTGGCGGCGCCGCGCCGCAAGGCGGGCGAGGTCATTCGCGCTCTTGCCTGGCTCGGCCCGCATGAGGTCGAGGAGGGTCTCGAGGCGCTCCTGCCCCGGCTCTCCGGTGCTGAGGTCGACGAGCTCGCCGCCGCGCGGGCGATCATGCCCATCTGGATGGCGGAACCGATCAGCGCGCGCCTCTCCCATGGCTGACACGCCGTATCGGTCGCTCTCCGCCGCCGACCGGCGCGATGCCCTGCGCGTTGCCGAAGCCGGCAGCCCGCACCGTGCGTTCCTGCTCGAAAAGGATATCTGGGTCGTCGCAACGCTTCACGCCCTGTTCGAGACGCCCTTCGGCAAGGACCTCGCCTTCAAGGGCGGCACGTCGCTGTCGAAGGCGTACCGCGCGATCCGCCGCTTCTCCGAAGACGTCGACATCACCTATGACATCCGGGCCTTCGCCCCCGACCTGGTCGCCGATGCCGGCGCCGAGGCGCTGCCGCCAACACGCAGCCAGGAGCGCCGCTGGACCAAGGCGATCCGGGCCCGTCTCGACGCCTGGGTCGTCGACGAGGCCGCGCCGTCCGTCGAAGTGCACCTTCAACGCGCCGGATTCGAGCCGCAGGTCAAGGCCGAGGCGGAGCGCCTGCGCATCGTCTATGAGCCGCTGTTCGACGACTACGCCTTCGTACGCCCGGAAGTCACGGTGGAGTTCGGGGCGCGTTCGACGGGGGAGCCCCGGGCAATCCGGCCCGTTGAATGCGATGCCGCCCCGCTTCTGCCCGAACTTCTGTTTCCGCAGGCTCGACCGTCCGTCATGCTGGCCGAGCGGACCTTCTGGGAGAAGGCCACAGCCATCCACGTCTTCTGCCGTCAGGAGAGGAAACGCGGCGAGCGCCTGTCCCGCCACTGGCACGACCTGGCAAGACTGGACGATGCCGGCGTTGCGTCCCGCGCTCTCGCCGACCGCGCGGTCGCGCATTCGGTCGCTCGCCACAAGGCGATCTTCTTTCGGGAGAAGGACGCTGCCGGCGACGAAATCGACTACCGGGTTGCCGTCGGCGGCGGACTGCGGCTGATCCCGTCAGGCTCGGCCCTTGAGGTCCTGGCCGACGACTACGGCAGAATGCTGGCCGACGGCATGCTGCTCGATGTTGACGAGCCCTTCGAGGGTCTGATGGAGCACTGCGCCGGCATCGAGGCCAGGGCGAATGCGCGGGGAGACCAGAACGATTGAATGCGATGAGCGCAGTGTCCGACGAACTCGCGGTCAAGGCGGCCGAATACGTCACTGAGACGCGCCGACTCCAGGAGCTCGATTCCACCACCGAAGAGACCTTTTACCCTGCGATCAGGGATCTGCTGACCGCCGTCCTGCGGACGCAGAACCTTCCCTTCGAAGTGCGCACCGGCACATCCGAGGCCAAGGACAGCGGCACCGACAGGCCGGATTTTGTCCTCGCCGACTCGGCTCTGTTTGTCGGCGTCTTTGGTGAGGTCAAGCGGCCGGATGTAAGCCTGAAAGAGATTGCCGTTTCGACCGAACAAGAAAACCAAATCGGACGCTATCTTGCGCGTACCGGCGTGGCGCTCATCACCAACGTCCGCAGTTTCGGTCTGCTGACCTGTGCCCCGGCATATGGGCGCGCGGCGGGGACACCTGTCCCGCCAGAGGAGCGGGAGCTCATCGCGAGCGTGGATCTGTGGGCCCACGCGGTGGGCAAGGGCCAGAAATTTCGCATCGACAAGCAGGCAGTCGCCGACTTGGTCGACCTGCTGACGCGCTCTGTCACCGATTTTGCGCCGATTGCCGATCCCGCCGATTTGGCCAAGGTTCTCGCTCGGCAGGCTCGCGACGCAAAAGACGATTTGCCTGCTGACCTTAGTCCGGTCGCGCCGCTGCTTGACGACTACCGGCAGGCGCTCGGCCTTTCGTTCGATATCACGGACCAAAGAGGCGACCGGTTTTTCCGGTCAAGCCTGATTCAGACAGCGTTCTACAGCCTGTTTTCCGCGTGGATACTATGGGATCGGACGAAGGACGCGGCTCCCTTTGACCTGGAAAAGGCGCAGTCTCATCTGCGCATTCCGTTTCTGGAGCAGCTTTTCTACGACATCCGCCATCCACATTACCTGCGCGAACTGGAGCTGGCCCGCCATCTGGAGCGGGCCGTCGCGACTTTGAACCGTGTCGAGCGCAAGCTCTTCCGCAGCCGGATGAGCTTTCCCACAGTGGACGACGAGAACCCGGCTCTTGCAGCAATCACTTACTTTTACGAACCGTTCTTAGAGGCCTTCGATCCGCAGCTGCGCGAAGAGCTGGGTGTCTGGTACACGCCGCCGGAAATCGTGCGCTACCAGGTGCGTCGCATTCACCACATCCTTAAAACGGACCTGAAGCGCCCGCGTGGCCTCGCCGACTCGGAAGTGGTCGTGCTCGATCCCTGCTGCGGGACCGGCGCCTATCTTCTGGAAGTGGCCCGGTGTGTTGCCGAGGAACTGTGCCGCGAGGGAGATGCCGCCGTGGTCGGCCTTGAGCTGCTCAAAGCCTTTGAAGAGCGGGTAATGGGCTTTGAGATTTTGACGGCGCCGTTCGCTATTGCCCAGTTGCAAATCTATATCCTGCTCGCCGAACTCGGCGTCGAACCGCCGTCCGGCCACCGGCTCGCGATCTTTCTGACCAACGCCCTTACCGGCTGGCACGACCACGGCAACATCAAACTCAATTTCCCGGAGATGCGTGAGGAGTTTGACGCTTCGCAAGCCGTTAAACATTCCGCCAAGATAATCGTTGTTCTCGGCAACCCGCCTTATGACCGTTTTGCGGGCGCCGCACAGGCTGAAGAGGCCGAACTTGTCGTCCACTACAAGGGTATCAAACTGGTCGAAGACCGCGACCGTAAGGGTCAGGTAAGGCTCGACGAATTCGGGCGACCAAGAAGGAAGCAGCGCGGCCAGAGTCTGCTCTACAAAGAATTTGGCGTCCGCAAACAGCTTCTCGACGATCTTTATGTGCGCTTTCTTCGCTTGGCCGAAGAGCGGATCGGCGAAGCCGCCGACCACGGGATCGTCTCGTATATATCAAATTCTTCCTATCTGACGGGCCGCTCCCATCCGTTAATGCGGCGCTCGCTCCTGAGAAGTTTTCATCGCGTATGGATCGACAATCTCAACGGGGACAAATTCAAGACAGGCAAAATCATCCCCAAGGGCCTGCCCGGCGAAGGCACGGCCGACCAGAGTGCCTTTACCACTGACCATGATCCGCGCGGTATCCAGCCGTGATCCTCCCCCATCGAGTTGGTCCACCCTTAGGTTATGGAAAGAGGAGGACCGACGATGGCAAGGAAGCGTTACAAGCCCGAGGAGATCGTGAGCCTGCTGCGGCGGGCTGAGGTTCTGAACGGCCAGGGCATGTCGATGGCGGACGCGATCCGCGAGCTTGGGATCAGCGAGGTTACCTTCTACCGCTGGCGCAAGGAGTATGCCGGGATGAGCGGCGATCAGCTCCGCCGTTTGAAGGAGCTCGAGAAGGAGAACGAGCGGCTGCGCCGTGCGGTCTCCGATCTGACGCTGGACAAGCAGATTCTCAAAGAGGCCGCAGGGGGAAACTTCTAAGCCCCTCGCGCCGGCGCCAGTGCATCGATCATGTCTGTGACCGGCTCGGGGTCTCGGAACGCCGCGCTTGCCGGGTGCTGGGGCAGCACCGCTCGACCCAGCGCCGCATCCCGCGCGGCCGCGACGACGAGGACCGCCTGGTCGCGTACATGATCGAGCTGGCCCGCCAGTACGGCCGTTACGGCTATCGCCGCATCGCGGCCCTGCTTCGCGATGCCGGCTGGCAGGTCAACGACAAGCGGATCGAGCGCTTGTGGCGGCGCGAGGGGCTGAAGGTGCCCGGCAAGCAACCGAAGCGGGGCCGGCTTTGGCTCAATGACGGCTCCTGCATCCGGCTGCGCGCCGAGAGGGCGGATCACGTCTGGTCCTACGACTTCGTCCATCACCGGACGTATGACGGCAGGGCCTTCCGCATGCTCAACGTCCTGGACGAGTTCACCCGCGAGAGCCTGGTCATCCGGGTGCGCAGGAGGCTTTCCTCGATCGACGTCATCGATGTGCTGACCGACCTGTTCATCCTGCGCGGCATTCCGACCTGGATCCGTTCCGACAACGGTCCGGAGTTCGTCGCCGAGGCCGTCAGGCGGTGGATCGCTGCGGTCAGCGCCCGCACCGCCTTCATCGAGCCGGGCTCACCCTGGGAGAACGGCTACATCGAGAGCTTCAATGCGCGGCTGCGCGACGAGCTCCTGAACGGGGAGATCTTCTACACCCTGAAGGAAGCCCAGGTTCTCATCGAATCGTGGCGGTGCCATTACAACGCGATCCGCCCACACGGCAGCCTGGGATACCGGCCGCCGGCCCCGGAGACGATCATCATGCCAAGCTGGCCGCCCGGCTCCGCTACGCTCCGCCGGCCACCCAGCTTGGCCGAGGAACCCGCGATGCACTAACATTCGACCTGGACCAGTCGACGGGGGCAGGTCAATGAAACTCATAGCCCGTACCCTCTCCGCCGTGGCCTTCGTAGCCGCTTCGCTTCTTGCCAGCCACGGAACAGCCGGAAGCGTGGATGATGTTGTAAGGCCAGCAGAAGAGATTGCGCTGCATGACGCAGCGGGCCGTGTCGAGGCAGGCGGGCGTGCGGGGTTTGTTCCGACGGCGCTGCTGGCCGAAGCGGAAGTGGGGCCGAAGGCGGGGGAAACATTCCGGGATTGCCCGTCCTGTCCGGAAATGGTGGTGGTGCCGGCGGGTTCGTTCGTCATGGGCTCGCCGAGGTCGGAAGTAGACCGTGACGGAGATGAAGTCCTGCAGCATGAGGTGACGATCTCGCAACCCTTTGCGGTGGGCAAACACGAGGTGACGTTTGCGGAATGGGATACCTGCGTATCCGCTGGCGGGTGCGACGGGTATCGCCCCGATGACAAGGGCTGGGGCCGTGGAAGTCGGCCGGTCATCCATGTGACCTGGAACGAAGCGCGGTCGTATGTCGCGTGGCTGTCGCGGAAGACGGGGAAGGAGTACCGGCTGTTGACGGAGGCGGAGTGGGAATATGCGGCGCGCGCGAAGACGCGGACGCGCTATAGCTGGGGGGATTCGGTGGGCCGGAACCGGGCGAACTGCCGCGGCTGCGGCAGCCGCTGGGACGGCCGTGAAACGGCTCCGGCGGGTTCGTTTGCGGCGAACGGTTTCGGCTTGCATGACATGTCGGGCAATGTATCGGAATGGGTCGAGGACTGCTGGCACAATGACTATGCGGGCGCGCCGTCGGACGGCAGCGCTTGGGTGGCGGGCGGTGATTGCGGGCAGCGCGTATTGCGCGGCGGTTCGTGGAGCAACATACCGTGGTTCCTCCGTTCCGCCATCCGCCTCGGGTACAGCGTCGGGAACCGGGTCGTCACCTTCGGCTTCCGCGTTGCCCGGACGCTTACGCCTTGAGTCCTCACTTGTTTACCTCGGGGGTCCGGGGGCGGAGCCCCCGGCAGGATTATTTCGCGGGGCCTCGTGCCGCCTCGACGACTATCGGCACGAACCGGCCGACCCCGACATCGCCCGCCGGCTCGCGAAACAGCCGACGCCACCTGAACACCTGATTGGCGTTGAGGTTGTAACGCTGCGCGACCATCGGCACCGAGACCCCAGGCTCACGGGTCTCCGCCACGATCTGCCGCTTCTACGCCTCGCTCCACCGCCGACGACGCCCACGGACCTGACCGCCGCTCCCAGCGCCCGGCCTCTCCTCGGAAATCGACATCAGCTAAGTGTCCACCTGAATCGAAGTGGACACCTGCGAAGCGTCCACTGCCCGAGCGCTCAGCCTGCCAAAACTCGCACCATCAGAACAGACGGCCTACGCCGGATGGATACTCATCGAATCGTGGCGGCGCCATTACAACGCCGTGCGTCCGCACGGCAGCCTGGGATATCGGCCGCCGGCCCCGGAGACGATCGTCATGCCAAGCTGGCCGCCCGGCTACGCTACGCTACGCCGGCCACCCAGCTTGGCCGAGAAACCGGCGATGCACTAACATTCGACCTGGACCAGTCGACGGGGGCAGGTCAACCATATATGAAATCTGGCTTGGTCCTTCAATGGCGAAACGACCGGCATGCCACCTATTTCGCCGCACCGGCGGCACACAACACATCGAATATGGCTTTCTCCGAGCCTGGAAAGCCATTCTCATGCTTTCCTCCGCTTTCCGGCCGGTTTACGAAATTCAGATGTCGCGAGTGGCCGCCTACGGCGGGGGACTCTCGCCGTCATCACCCAACAGGTTCCCCCCGATGCTCTCCGTGATGCGAGACGCGGCAGTCTGCATTGAGTCCCGGGCAAGATGGGCGTAGCGGGCTGTAGTCTGCACCTGGGTGTGCCCGAGGAGCTTTCCGATCATGGTCAGGCTCTCGCCGAGCGCCAGCGCCCTGCTCGCAAAGCTGTGCCTGAGGTCATGAATTCTCACATCCTCCAGGTCAGCGCGCTTGCGGATGCGCCGCCAGGGGCGCTGAAGGTCGGTGAGGTGAGTACCCGGATTCCTGCCCGCGATCACCCACGGATTGTCATCCTCGCGGGGAAGGGCTGAAAGAACCGCACGAGCCTCCGGTCCCAGCGGCACCACCCTTCCGCCCGTCTTGGCGTCAAGGAGCTCGATGCAGTCTCCCTTCACGTTCTCCCACTGCAGGTCGCGGATCTCCGACATCCGGCAGCCCGTCAAGAGCAGCAGCCGGAACGCCGCGACCGCGGATGGCATCTCTTCCTCCGCCTCGCGCAATACCTCGCCAAGGCGCGCAACCTCCTCCTCGGACAGGAACCGCTCGCGCTGGTGCTCCTTGTAGCGCTTCACGTGCCGGCACGGGTTGGAGCCATCCTGCCGCCAGCCCCATACCTCCGCGAGGTTGAAGAGCTTCGAGAGCACCCCCAGGGTCCGGTTGGCCTGGTACGGCTTGTCCCGCAGGCCGTGATGCAGGGCGGCGATGTCCTTGCGCTGAACCTCCGAGACCCGCATCTCCCCGATCACGGGGTCGATGAAGAGCTTCACCGAGCGGCGGTATTCCTGCTGGGTGCTCGGCTTGCAGTGATCGGGCACATATTCCTTGAGGAACCGCGCGGTCAGCTCGGCCACACTGGGCTTGGCCTCGCGCTTGGCCTCCGTGTCCCGGGGGTCGATGCCCTTCTTCGCAAGCGACAGGATCTCCAGCGCCCGTGCCCGAGCACGGTCCGCGCTCACCACCCCGGGGGCGCCGATGGTGTACCAGCGAAGCTTCCCGTCAACACGGGTCTGGACGACATAGACCTTTCGCCCCGATCGCCGCACCCGCAGTCCGAATCCGGTGAGCTCGCCGTCCCAGTAGACGGTATCGGTGCCGTCTGCCTTGATGGCGTCGACGGACCGCTTGGTGATGCGTGGAATTCGGTTGACCATGGCGCGGGGGTGTATCATCCTGGCGAACTATTGGCAAACAGAATCGAACAACTCAGAGGCATCTCCAGACCGCTCTAGTCCACAACCGAACGGCCTAACCTATTGATCTATCATGCTTCAGTCCCCTCTAGGCCGTTCCTGGCTGCTAGAGGCCGAACAAAGTTTCGAAACTCATAACCTGAAGGTCGAAGGTTCAAATCCTGCCCCCGCAACCACCGAGACCGACATTCCCGAGGAGGGCGTGTTGGTCTTTCCTTTTTCGACCCCATTTCCCACCCATTCGAGGATGGTCCCGAGATCGCCGTGCAGCGTGGCGTCCATCTCGGCCCACTTGGCACCAGGGGTGAGCACGATGCGCTCGATCAGTCCGCGGATGGCCGCGGCGGCAACATCACGTTCTTCGGGTTTGCGAAGTGCTTCGGCGAGCCGGGCCACCTTGCGGCGGTAGATGCTGGCGACGTTCGGATGGATGTCCGGGAGGTCGGCGGGCGCCGCCGAAAGCCGTCGTCGAGCTCGTCCT
The DNA here is from genome assembly GCA_965220745.1 of Alphaproteobacteria bacterium. Lineage (GTDB taxonomy): Bacteria > Pseudomonadota > Alphaproteobacteria > UBA828 > UBA828 > WTGU01. Next base: position 127,330 of record CBDCQT010000012.1, read on the forward strand.
GGCGTGCTTCCAGCTCGCGCAGCCGGTCCACTATGCCCCGGACGTAGCCGCCGTCCTTGATGACGGCGATCATGGAGGCGATCTTCTTCTCGACGTCGGCCAGCTCCTTCCGGTCGCTCGCACCCGAGGCGCGGCGCTCGCGGTTGATCCGGTTGGTCTCCTCGGCATAGGCCAGCATCGCCTCGGCGGCAGCCTCGGGCGCCATCGGCCGGTCCTTCAGCCCGGCCAGCACCCGCTCCTCGATGACCGAGCGGCGGATGCCACGTCCGTCGGAGCAGCTGTCGTTCATCACGTGGTTGGAACAGCCGTAGCACAGGCCGCCGCCCGAGCGGCCCTTCTCCACCCGGCCCCTGAGCCCCCGATGCGTCTTCGCCGCGAGGTCCTTCAGGAACAGCGCGTTCATCGTGCCCTTGCGCCCGACATGGAGCTCGTTGATTTCGCCTTCGGACAGGGTAACGATCATTACTCCGGCGAAACGCAGGTTCTTGTAGAGCGTTGCCACGTCTGCCCTTGTCCCCACGCGCCCCGAAGAAGCTCTCATCGGCCTCGACGACACCGAACAGGGGGCGCTGCGCTTTCCGGGCAAGCAGAATGCGTTGGCGCAAGCCTCGGTAGAAGCGGTTGATGGTGTTGCGGTTCAGCCACGTAGGCCCGGAACGCTGCCCCGTTCATCGGGCCGTTCAGCACCAGCGGCGCGACCGCCCCCGCCTTGCGCGGCCCGGCCAGGAAGGTGGTCGTCTTCCAGTGGCCGTGTGGCACCGCGCTGACCAGCCGCTCGCCTTGGGGGCGCCGGGGCGGCGTGCCCCGATCACCCAGGCCCGTTCAACCCTCGACCCAACAACGACCATCCTCAGTTCCCCAAGCCAGACAGCGTCAGGCCCCGACACGACCCATTAACCGAGCTTCAAGTGCAAGGCAGCCCATGAATAGATCGGCCTAGAACTCGACCGTGAACTGAGCGGTCGCCAAGTCCGTGCTGTCACCGCCATAGTCTTCATCGCGCCTCCACTCGAAGGCCACGGACGTGTTATCGGTGATGCCGGCGGAGAGGCCGACGATCATGCGGGACTCTGGAAGTTCGATGCCGGAGGCTTCGCGAGTGCTCTGGTAGCCGATGGCCGCAACCGCATCGCTCCCGAGAATGTTCTGGAGGGAGTAGCTCAGTTCGACCATAAGCGCTGAGGGTTGCATCCCGTCCATGAGTTCCTCGAGCGCCCCCACATGCTCTACCAGCACCGTGGCATCGCCGAGGTTCCCGCCGGCGCTGGCGCTGAAACCAGGCGCTTCCGAGAGTTCCCAGACATCGCTGATGTATCCCACATTCACGGAGAACCCGCTGGCGGCGCCCTCGACGGCGTAGCTGATCGAAGTGCCGTAGCCGCTGATGCGGTCATCGCGCTCTTCGCCGGTATCCCGCTGATAGGCATAGACGGCGCCATGGAGGGCGTCGGCCGATCCCTCGACTACCACCGCCGGATCGAGTTTCTCGCCGAGATCGAGGGTGAGCGGGTCCGAGATCATGTTGGTCTCGAACACGCCGAACGGCAGGTAGAGCAGACCACCTGTGATCGACACGTCGCCCGGCAGGGCTGCCGTCACGAAAGCATCGTCAACCTCGATATCCCCTTCGTCGCCGTCACGCTTGAGGGTGCCCTCGGCAGTGATGCCTTCGTCGATTTCTACCGAGACGCCGAGTTCGAAGTCCTTGAGGTAGAGGCGCTGGGTGGTGTCCCCGCCGCTAGGGCTCTCCGAATAGGCCCTGACCTTGATCTTGCCACCGATGTCGATGGCGTCCTCTGCTTGAACAGCCGCCGGCGCGATCAGCGCCACCGCACCAGCCAGCGCCGCCAGTCCTGTGATTTTCATCGTTTTCTCCCGTTGAAGGTCATGCGGTGGATCACGTCGTGGCCGTCGATCCACCGGTGCTTGTAAGACGTGAAAGGAAACGTTATAACATTACTTCTCTGCCTCGCAAGGTGAGACAGGCGATGACGAAACCGTTGGCCCGACCCTGGCCCTGCACCGATCTGGATTGCCGCGGGCGGCACTCGGCACGCTGATGGTGGTGTCGCGGGCCTCGCCTACGCGCTGTCTCTGGTCTTCGGACCGGTGGGCGGTCTCGCCGGGCGGGCCTTCCCGCGCCGCCATCTCGAAGCCTGAAAGGAGTATCAATGCTCACCCGCAGAACGCTTCTGACATCCGCCACCACCCTCTTCGCCCTGTCGCTCGCCGCTCCGGCCATCGCAGAGGCCGACAAGCCGACCCCGGTGGTCGCCACCTTCTCGATCCTCGGCGACATGGTGAAGCGGATCGGCGGCGAGCACGTCGCTCTCACGACGCTCGTCGGCCCCGACGGGGATACGCATGTCTACCAGCCGACCCCCGCCGATGCGCGGGCCCTCAGCGAAGCGAGGATCCTTGTCGTCAACGGGCTGCAGTTCGAGGGCTGGCTGGACCGGCTGATCGACGCTTCGGATTTCGATGGCATGCGCGTGGTGGCGACCGGCGGGATCGAGCCGATCGCGTTCGACGACGACCACGACGATGACCACGATGACCATGCCGAGGCCGATCATGATGATGACCACGGCCACGAAGAGCATGCCGAGACAGCGATGCACGATCATGACGACGAGCACGAGGAGCATGCCGAGACAGCGATGCACGATCATGACGACGACCACGATGACGAGGCGCATGCCGAGGCAGGCCACGACCACCATGACCATGGCGCTTTCGACCCGCACGGCTGGCAGAGCCTCGGCAACGCCGTAGCCTATGTCGACAACATCACTGCCGCTCTGGCTCAGGCCGATCCGGCGAACGCGGCCGACTTCTACCAAAGCCGCGCAGCTTATGTCGCCGAGATCGAGGCGCTCGATGCAGAGATCCGCGAGATCATGGCAGCCCTGTCGGCCGATCGCCGCATCGTCGTCACCTCGCACGACGCGTTCCAGTATTTCGGCGGCGATTATGGGCTGACCTTCATCGCGCCGCAGGGGCTCAGCACCGAGTCGGAGGCATCCGCAAAGGATGTCGCCCGCCTCATCCAACAGATCCGTGAGCGGGGCATTGGTGCCGTCTTCATCGAGAACATTGGCGATGCGCGCCTCCTGAGGCAGATCGCCGACGAGACGGGAGCCGTCATCGGCGGCACGCTCTATCCCGGTGCGCTGTCCGGCCCGGACGGCCCGGCACCGACCTACCTCGACATGATGCGGCACAACGCGATGACGCTCGCGCAGGCGCTGGCTCCGTAAGGCTGGGCGCAGCCTTCGAAAGCCGGGACGCCGGACTTCCAGGGACGAGAGGGACAGGTCGGCACACCACGCATGAGGTCGTGTCCCGAACAGCGCTTTCAGCCAGCATCTACGAACGGAATAGAGGCCGCTGGGTGCGACCGAACGGCTTCAAAGATTGAAGGAGACGGAATCCATGAACCAGATCCCCGTTACCGTTCTGACCGGCTATCTCGGCGCCGGCAAGACAACGCTCCTGAACCGCATCCTGACCGAGGAGCACGGCAAGAAATACGCCGTGGTCGTCAACGAGTTCGGCGAAATCGGCATCGACAACGACCTCGTGGTCAACGCCGACGAGGAAGTGTTCGAGATGAACAACGGTTGCATCTGCTGCACCGTACGCGGGGATCTGATTCGCATCCTTGGCGGTTTGATGAAACGGCAAGACGGCTTCGATGGAATCCTCATCGAGACCACGGGCCTTGCCGATCCCGCGCCCGTCGCCCAGACCTTCTTCGTGGACGAAGACGTTCGGCGACGGACCTGGCTCGATTCGATCGTAACGGTGGTCGACGCCCGCCATGTCGTCCGGCGGCTGGAAGACAGCCATGAGGCGCTGGAACAGATTGCCTTTGCCGACGTCATCCTTCTCAACAAGACGGATCTTGTGCCGGCCGATGAGCTGGCGCAGGTGGAAACGCGCATCCGTTCGATCAATGCGACGGCGGTTATCCATCGCACGCAGCGATGCGAGGTGGGTCTCGACACGGTTCTGGGGCGCCGAGCTTTCGATCTTGATCGCATCCTGGCGATCGAGCCGGACTTTCTTTCGGAAGACGACCATGAACACGACGATGCCGTGAAGAGCGTCTGCCTGCGCACCGACCGGCCCTTGGACGGAACCCGCCTCACAGGGTGGTTGCAGCGCCTACTCGCCGAGCGTGGTCAAGACTTTCTGCGAACCAAAGGGATCCTGTCGATCGCCGGTCAGGACAAGCAGTTTGTCGTCCAGGCGGTCCATATGCTGATGGAAGGTAATTTCACGAAGCCGTGGAGCCCTAACGAGAAACGAGAGAGTCGCTTGGTCTTCATCGGACGAAACATCGATGAGCTGGAGCTTCGACAGCAGTTCGACGCCTGCACCGCATGAGCTTGTCCGCTGAGCTGGACAAGACGTCGCTGCTCGATCGCATCGGCACCGGCCGCTCGCTCGACGCTTATGTGGTAGGCGTCGCGTTCCTTGAGGAGGGACTGCTCGCGGCTGCACTCGGGGACGGTCGGGTCGCGTTCATCGACAGCGAGAGCACGAATCCTCCGTCCTTCGTTTCGGTGCATGACGGGGCTTGTCTTGCGCTGGCCGTCGACTTGGGGCAGCAGCGCGTTCTGACAGGCGGAGACGATGCTCGGCTGGTGAGCACCGATACCGACGGCGAGACCACCGAAATCGCAGCCATTGCGGGGCGATGGGTCGAGCCGATTGCCGTGAGCAAGGCATCCGGACTATGCGCTGCGGTCTTCGGCAAGACAGTTTCCCTTTTCGCGCAAGATGGAAGAGCGCTTGGAACGTTCGATCATGCAAACACAGTCGGCGGTCTGGCATTCGACCCGAAAGGGCGGCGGATCGCCGCCGCGCACTATGGTGGAGTCAGCCTCTGGTGGGCGAAGGTCAGCACGCAGGAACCTAAACGACTTAGCTGGTCGGGCTCGCACCTTAGTCTGACCTGGAGCCCGGACGGGAAATACATCGTCACCGCAATGCAGGAGAACTTGCTGCACGGCTGGCGTGTCTCCGACAGCACCGATATGCAGATGCCTGGCTACCCGACGAAGGTCAAGTCGATGAGCTGGCTGCCGAAGGGAAGGTATCTGGCGACCGGCGGCGCGGAGTCCGTGGTTTGTTGGCCATTCCACGGCAAGGGCGGCCCACTGGGCAAGGCGGCGCTCGACATCGGGTGGGGCTTCGAGGGTGTGGTGACGGTGGTGGCTGCCCACCCCCGGCATGACGTGGTCGCCGCCGGATACGAGGACGGTGCCACCATCCTCGTGCAGATCGACCGCGATCATCCGGTTGTGGTCAAGCGACCCGGCAAGGGCGCTGTGACCGCGCTCGCATGGTCGGCGGATGGACAGCATCTCGCACTCGGTACCGAGAGCGGCTTTGTCGGTCGAATTAGCCTTTCCGACTGGCGGACTCCATCATGAGCGCGAACAGGGAATTCCAATCGAGGTTCTTCCATGAGACGGGGGGCAAGACGCGCACAATCCCCATGCATCGACGTCTGCCGACTCGACGCGAAGACGGGGTGGTGCCTGGGCTGTGGCAGGACCGCCGCCGAGATCGGAGACTGGCTCAAGCTCACACCGTTCCGCCGAGGCCGGCTTGAACGGGAACTCGCACGGCGCCTGGTGAAGCTCGGACAGCGCGCGCCATTGGAAAGCGAATGAAACGGTCGGCGATCACTATTCACGATCCATGAACCAAGCTGCCGCTGACCATCTGGTTCGCGGCCATCCACCTGATCGTCACGGCGAAGAACGGTGTCTCGTCGGTCGAGTTGGCCCGCCGTCTCGGCGTCAAGCAGTCGACGGCCTGGACCATGAAGCACAAGATCATGGCGGTGATGACGCACCGCGAAGGAGAGGCGCCGCTCTCGGGTCGGGCGGAGATTGTCGCGGTGCCGAGGATCTCGGCGCCGGTGGGTTGCCTGTTGTCGTCGCGGCAGATGAAGACGGCGTTGAGCCTGTCATCGGCGTAGAGCAGTCCGCGGCTGTGGCAGGCTTCGAGCAGATGGTCGAGGGAGCCGGCCATGTCCTCGGGTTCGGCGGCGTCCATGACGAGGTGCTGGCGGACGCGCGAGGCGATAGGCTGCAGGTCCTGCCTTCGCAGCCTGTCGTTCAGGCGGTTGTCGCCGACGAAGACGACCGAGAGAATGGCGCGGGAGTCGAAGTCGGTGGACGCAAGGAGGCGGATCTCGGCGAACACCGAGGGCAGCAGTTCCTGTGCCTCATCGATGAGCAAGAGCGGGTGCATGCGGGTGTCTTCGAGATGGGCGAACCAGCGCCGGCGGAACATCTTGAAGCCGCCCCAGCTGCTGTGCGGCAGCAGAGAGATGCCGAAGGTCTCGCCCATCTCGCGGTAGAAGTCAGAGAGTCTGGAGGAGGGGTGGGTGCCCTGGAACTCCGATCCCGACGCTAGAACTGACTGACCACGCCACTCAAACCGCCCCCCTGAAAGTGGCTGTCAACTCAAATCCACATAAAAGCGCTCAATGACGGTCTTGCAACTCAGTCGGGCTTGCGGGCAAGGAAACAATAGAGCGGTGTGAATATGCCCGTTTTGCCGCCCGCGACATAGGCGTTCGCCGTGCGGTCCATCAGTTGGACAACGGCCGCTGAACCATTGGGAAAGAGCCGGAACACCTCCGCCATCCGCAGACCCGCGAATATCGCCCTGCGACCCAAGGGCGTCCTGCGAAAAGCGTTGCCCAATGTCCCGCTCCGGCCTTCCATTGGCCGATGCCACGGTATGCCCTGGCCTTCCCTGTCGTCCCTGTTCGCTGCTTCGATGACGTCGAAGCCCGCAGCCTCAAGCGCGCGATTCACCTCCGAGAACGTGGCGATCTCTTTCAGGGCAATTCCCCGCTTGAGTTCATCCTTGATAGTGCGGTGACGGCTGTCGCTGGGGTCAAACTTTTCCGTCATGCACATCTCCTGACCCCACAGCAGGGCTCCCGGTTTGAGCACACGATATATCTCCGCAAACGCGCGCTCCTTGTCCGGCGCGTGGCAGGTCGACTCGATGGCATAACCCGCATCGAACGAGTTGGCCTCAATCGCACTCATATCCATGAAGTTGCATTTGATATACTCCGCCATATCGTCGAGCCCCGTCTCGATATTCCTCCGCTTGGCCTGTTCCAACTGCTGTTCGTTATTGTTGAGGCCGACAACCCTGGTGCCGCCTTCGCGGATGACCCGCCGCATGGGACCGCCCACGCCGCAGCCGACATCGACAACCACCATGCCCTCTCGTAATTCCAGCTTCTCGATCATCAGACGCTGATGGCGAACGACCGAGTCCTCCAGAGATTCCTCGCGCGTCAATGGCGCGAAATGGAGGGACTCGCCCCACCCGAATTGCATGATTCCGCTGCACAGCTCGTAGTAATCGTTCACCGTCTCGGTGAAGTCATAATCGCCGTCATCGGCATCGGCCCGCTCCATTCTGTCGAACCGATCGCCGAAACGTGCTACACGACCTCTGACGTCCCGGACTTGGTAAAGGATCCGCAGGTATCTGGACAAACTTGCTAACATGTGCTGCCTCGTTTATTGTCCATCTCGCAGTTTAGCTCTTTGGTAGCGGATGGCAACGACGCCGGAAGCATTTGCTAGTCTTACGGCGGTTTGTCTCCACATCACAAGGGAGGGATCCAGGCGAGGGGAGGCGCCCTTCGCCGCCGGCACCGGGGAAAAAGACCAAGCGAAGCCGGTTGACGGCTGGTGCCGGGACCATCGACATGGCCCTGCTGTCGGGCTCATGCGCCGTTCATTTCGCTGACGAACTCAACGGTCGTTTCATTACACTAAAGGCGCCGAGCACGGGCCACTAGCAATGCAGGGGCCGTCGAGGCGACCCCAAAGACGTGACGGGTGGCGAAAACCGGGCTAAATTTCGCGCGACATGGTGAGAGGGGGCGCTTGTCTGGGAACGATCGGCCCCCATCTCAGCTCTTATGGGAGGCCTTGGCCCGATGCCCGACTCGGCCGCTACGGCCCAAGAACTGCGTCTGCCCGAGGAGCTTATCCTGATGCTCCTCAACGAGCAGAACGGCTATTTCCACCAGGTCCCCGGCTGGAATCTGAACTGCGCGGTGGTGGGCGCGGTGCTCGCGGAACTCTCCCTGCTCTCGCGCATTGACACTGATCTCGATTCGCTGATCCTCGCCGATCCAGCGGAGACGGGCGATCCGGTGCTCGATCCCGTCCTAAAGGAAATCGCCGGGGAGTCCGTTCAACGGGACGCCGTGTACTGGATCGAACGGCTTGCCGGCAAGGCGGAATCGATCATCGACCACACCCTCGAGCGCTTGGTCGAGCTGAAGATCCTGGAGCATCACGACGGCGATTTCTGGACGCTGGCCGCCGCGACGTGGCGCGAGGAGTTGTCCGGTGGTTCCCAGGAAGGCACCGTTGGCCAGTTCGTAAAAACGCGTGTCCTCAAGGCGCTCTTCACCGACGAGATTCCCGACCCCAGGGACATCATCGTCATCTGCCTCGTCAATACGTGCGACGTCTTTCGCTTCATGTTCGAAATCGACGACGAGACCCAAGAGCGGATCGATTTCATTTGCCGGATGGATCTGATCGGCCGTTCCATCGCCGCCGCGGTCGAGCACAACATCTCCAGCCCGTCGCTGCGGCCTTCCGCGCTGACTAAGAAAATACCCGTCGTCCCCCTGCACAAGCTCTTGCTGAACCCGCGTCTTCGGGGCGGCAACATCGCCGCCATTTTCGCGCACATCGCGGAAGAACACGGTCCGGTTTTCCAAATCCGTCCTCCGTTCCAGGAACCCACGACCTTCCTCGCCGGGCCCCAAGTCAACCGTTGGATACACCGGAACGGGCGCATGTATCTGCGGTCCAGGGACTATTTCACCGACATCGAGAAGGTTTATGGCGCGTCCGGGGTGATTGCCTCGCTCGACGGGGCCGACCATTTTCAACTGCGCAAGGCGATGCAGCCGGGCACTTCCCGCGGGAGGCTGGAGGATCGACTGCATGACCTCTACGGCCATGCCCGCGCGTTTATGGCGGACTGGAATGTGGGATCGTCGCTGCCGGCGACCAGCATGTGCCGACTGATGATCAACGCGCAGATATCCCCGCTGGTCATCAGCATTGATTCACAGGACTTCGTGGAGGACCTGATCAGATTCAAAGAGCGCGCGCTCACCACCCACGTGGCCAAAGTTCTGCCCAAGTTCATGCTGAACACCCCATCGATGAAACGTGCGTCAAGGGCCATCGACATCGGGGTACAGCGGATCCTGGGCCTCCACACGCCCGCCCAGCGGGTCGGTTGCCCCCGGGATCTCGCCGACGACCTGCTCAGCCTCCACGCCAGCGACCCGCAGTTCCTGCCCGAATCGAACCTGGCCTTCGCTCTTTCGACGCCCATGCTGGCTAGCATGTATCTGGGAGACGCGTTCGGCTGCGCGCTCTACGCCATGGCGTCGCAGCCTACGCTCTACGAAAGGATCCGTGCCGAAGCCGACGCCCTCTTTGAGAACGGCGATCCGGATGCCAAGGACTTCGCCGACGAGTCCATCGACGTTACGCGGCGCTTCATCTTGGAATGCCTGCGCATGTACCCCATCGTGCCCGCGTCCATCCGCAACGTCATGAATTCATGCGTTGTCGAGGGCCACGAGCTGCCCGTGGGCGCGCGCATCGCCATCGCCTCGACGGCGCCGCATTACATGAGCGACGTCTTCCCGGACCCCTTCACATTCGACATCGACCGCTATCTGCCGCCGCGCAACGAGCACCGCAGTCCCGGCTATGCGCCTTATGGGCTTGGCACCCACAAATGCCTCGGCTTCCGCTGGGTGGACCTGCAGCTGGCTGTCAACCTGCTGATGGTCGCACACTACTTCACGCTCAAGGTATCGCCCGCGAATTACAAGCTCCGGATCAGTCCGTTTCCGTCGCTGTCACCGAGCAAGAAGCTGAAGTTCCGCATTGCCGAGCAGGTGCGCGAGCTGCCCGCCTGACTCTACCGCACACGCTTGAGCGCCGTCCGGGTGAAGTCGCCGAGGTCGAGGTCCGTGCCGAACTCGTAGTCCGACCAGTTCAGCACGGTGCTCTTGCCCGTGAGATGGTTGGTCATCGTTATCGTTCCGGCCCGCCAGAAGCGATCGAGATAGACCTCGTAGTCCTCGATGACCATTGTCTTGAGATGCGCCTCCCTGCGATCGAAGAACTCGATCTGCTGGGTGCGAAGCTCCCCCCGGTCGAGCCAGACCACCTGGCGGGAATACCCCGAATCCTCGCTGAGGGGGACGCGTTCCAGGACCGCGCATTCGAGATCGCCGCAGGGCTCGTCGCGCAGGTAGCGATGAGCGTATTTCTCGACCTCGACGGCGCCCATGTCTTCGTAGGAGAACTCGCTGCCCATAAAGGAGCCGGACTGCTTCGAGGCGCTGATGCGCTTGACCCGCTTCAGGGCAGGAAGATAGAGCCACTGTTCGTCCGCGTCGTTCTTGTGGGCGTGGACGAGAAACGCAGTTCCCTTGACGTCGCGCGGGCGGTCGAACACGAACAAGGTGCGATCGCCGTCCTCCTCGACCTCGATGACCTTCAGGCGCAGTTCGCGCTTGCTTTCCTGCCCCCGCTTGTTGCGCAGGACCATGTTCAGGCTTGCGGTGAAGTTGCCGAAACCCTTCTGGCGTTCGCGGGCTTCGGTGGCGATCTCGAGCCCCGTTTCCTCGGCGCTCTGCGCGTGACCGACCGACGGCTCGTCCGCCCAGACGAAGGCGGCAAGAAGGATGGCGGACAACGCAAGCGCGGGGTGGGGGAGAGCGACACGCATCACCGTTTCCTCCTGTCGGCGGCCATCGGCGGAGCGGGGAAAGCGGGACATTGATGGCGGTATCCGGGCAGCGACCGGACCATGTCGTCTCGTTCACCTTCGCCGGAACTTATTCGCACATGGTAGCACGATTCCTGCCCTGCAAATGAAACCTCCGCTTGAGCGTGTCCGTCTTTGACGGACGCGCGACAGGCCGTGACCGCGGCCCGCCGCTGATGCGGCGCGCCCGCGCAGGCGCCGGCCACAGGCCGGCTGCCGTGAGCGAAATAGTACGAGAGCGTTTCCGTGTAGAAACACCAAGAGACGATATGGTGGTTTAGAAGTTTGAGCCAATATGCGATGGTCGTCCACTTCTCATGTTGTATATCAGAGGTTTGTCAGATATTCAACCATAGAATTTTGAGTACAATGGCCATGGCAGGATTTGCCTGTCTTGTGGTGATAGTGACACTTTGGTGTTGAAGTGTTCCTCATATGGGCGGTAATCTGCGGCTTATGGGGTGCATCTCGATGATAGATATGTAGTCCGTATGGTTTCTACGGTATAATATGGGACGATATTGGGAAATCTCCATAGGATAGCGAGCGGGCCGATGCCGGCGAGACAAAAGGGCGAAAAGCGGAAGCAGCGCTGGGTCGGTGCAACCGATGCCGAATGGGCCGAGATCAGCGAAGGCGCGCAAGCGGCGGGATTGTCCAATTCCGACTACGTCATCCGGTGCTGCCTTGAGGGCAAGGCGCGGGCCGAGCCGACCGATGCCGCTCTGCCCTCGCCGGTGCTGCAGCGAGCGGTGAAGGCGGTATTGATCCTCGAAGAACTGCAAAGGCTGCGGCTCGCGAACGACGGCGAGATAGGCGAAGCACTGTGGCGGAGGGCGGTGGGCGAGGTGGACGCCTGGATCAAGGGCGAGGACGATCTGGGATGAAGCGGAAGGTGCCGTGATCCTCGCGAAGAAGCGCTGCATCTACTGCTCCCCAGAGACGCGGGAGAAGATGCGGCGGCGGGCCAGGAAGGAGAGGATTCCGCTCTCGCGCCTGGTCATTCTGTGCTGCCGCCGGGTTGCGAGCGCGAGCGCTCCTCCGGAACCGCCCGGTCATCGCCTGGCGCTTGCCGAGGACGCGCAGCGCCGCCTTTACGAGGACAGCCGCGTTCTCGCCCGGTCGAAGGGCATCGTTGTCGATGCGCAGGAAGGCGGGAAGGCGACCCTGGCGATCCATGAAGTGGTTCGTTTTCTGCTGCTTTGCGAAGAAGAGCAGGAGGCATGAGCAAGCCGCGCGTGCGCAGGGCGGGGACCGAACAAACGATTTCCGCGACCGACGAGGAATGGGCCGACGTCCAGTCGGGGGCGGACGAAGCCAGAATGTCGGTGTCGGCCTGGGTGGTCCATTGCGTGTTGACGGTGGACCCCCTGCCGCGGAAGCATCGCCGGCTGGTGCTCGACGAGAAACAGCAGAAATCTGTCTCACGGGCCGTGAGCGAGCATGCACGGAGCCTGCGCTCGGACGTCGACGCGCCTTCGCAGGTCACCGACGACCTCGGCGCGCTGCTGAAGGCGCGGCTTGAGACGATGGACCGGCAGGACCGGGGCAGCGAAGCCGCGACGCTCCTTCGGCAGGTATTCGGCGAGGAGCGGGCGGCAATCATCGCCGCCGCCTTCATGCCGAATGTACGGATGACGCCGGAAGCGGCGCAAAAACCGCAGAAGCCCGCACCCCGAAAGAAAAGGGTCCGCGACTCCGGTCAGGGCGAGTTGTTCTGATTGCAGGCAGGCAGATCGGGCGAACAGGTGCGGCAGTCAAGAGAGAGCGAGGTCGACCCGCGCGGGCCTCTGCCCCCGACGGTGTCGGGCTGGAAAGACGGGGCACCTCCGATGACGTCCCTTGATCATCGAGGCAAGGGCCGAGGGGCTCCGGCCGGTCGACGAACGGCTGGAGCGCTCGCCGCGCTGCATCGAGCTCGCCTGGGCCAGGCGCTGAAACGGCGTCCTGCCCTCGACCACGGTGGGCGGCGGCCTCTCGCCGCTCCTGTCGCTCCAGTGAAGCAGGGGGCATCGGCGGGACAATCATGGCTCTCGAAGTCGTAAAGGCGTTCACCCTGGAGCACGTCCGGTGGCTCGCGCCCCTCGAGGAATGGGCCCTGCGCGAGGTGAAGGGCGCAGCGGTAGAGGGCAGGGAGCCGAAGCCGGAGGCGCGAGGGATCTACGACCCCTTGACCGAGGACATCCGCAACGGGAACTGCTGGATCCTCTGCAATTGCCTTCCCCATGAGCCGGAGCGGCCGGTCATCGTGCCCGCTCGGAGAACGCGCGGCATCAGTCTCGGCAACCTGCCCGACGCTCCGGTGCCGCATGACGGGAGTTGCGTCTTCCGCCTGCGCGGACACTCGATAGACACCTCCGGTTATCTCTTCAATCCGCTGACGTACGACCGGCAGGGCGCGGCTTCGTTGGAACGCGACCGGAGGCGCGAACCCCGGGGCCGGGGCGGTCGGTCGGTCCCGGTCGTGGCCCACGTGCTCAAGTGCTTCATCCGGGAGGCGCGGCTGCACACGTTGGCAGGCGCGGAGCGGTTCCCGTCTCCGGCGGACTGGCTCGCGGAACTCGCGCGCGCCGCGGCCGCGTTCCCCGTTGCGCCGAATGTTCCGGCGTCGGAGGTGCTGTTGACCGACCCCGCGAGATGGCGCTCGGGCGAATTCCAGAAAAGGCTGGACGAGCGCGCACAGAAGTGGCCGAAGGGTTCCCCGCCCTGCGGCTTCCTGTGCTGGGACGCGGACGACGTGGAGGACCACGAGATCAACGGCAAGACCACGGGCGCCGGCCACGTGAGGGTGACCTCTCGCGTGGTCTCTCCGCGCGTCTACGACAACAGGGTGGTGGGGCCCTATCTCTTCCTGGGGGCGCTGGAACAGTCCGAAGACCGATCCGGGTGGGAGTGCTGCATGGCCTATGCACATCCCATCGCCGCACTGGAATTGCCGATCCCGGTCGAGTCGGAATACGAGCGCCAGGCGCTCCTGTCGCTTCCACAACTGGTCCGGGATCTCCAGAGCGACACGAAGCTTGAGGAGGCGCTCGGCGGGGTCGTCGGGGTCGAGCTCCAGAAGCCTCTCTTCGAGATAGGGGTGCGCGAAGGCCCCTGTCGACCGGACGTCCTTCTCACCGTGACCCGCCCTGGCGGTCCGGTCCCCCGTGTCCCCGACGATGCCTTCGACGGCAGCGACAAGGTGCACTACGTCATCGAGGTCATGGGGTTCGACGACGAGAAATACAAGAAACGGAAGGAAAAGACCCACCGCCGGATGGAGCGGCTCGGCCGGGTGATCCCCCTGGAGGGGTGGACGTTCGAGGCCGCTCACTACGGCCTGGAGCGCCAGCTCGAGAGGATCGCCTTGCGGATCGCGAAGGATCTCATCCGGCGATGGGGAGCAAGCTGACGGTTCCGGTTCCCGCGGCGGGTTCCCGGCGCCCCGAAAACGCCGAACCGGCGGCGCGTCGGAGGCGGCCGGCAGTCGCAGGAACCTCACTGGGCTCCGCGACGGCCTGGAGCGCACATGGTACGGCACACTAACATGCCGGATCGGCTTCCCGGGAATGCGACGACACTAAGGCATCCAGGGGCGCCTGCGCATGACGTAGTGCCGTCCATGCTGCTGGTTCAGTTCGACCCGTATCTTGTCCAGCTCCATCTTTCTGGCGCGCGCCTTGGACCAGCGTTCGTCCTCGTCGTCCCGGAATGCGCGCCATCGCGCGAATGGGAAGAGTTCGTCGAGCGAAAGGCTGAATTCCCGGCAAGGCTCGTCGTCCGAACGCGAGATCTCGCGGAGCTTGCAGCTGTCCTCCGCTTCGGTCTTCCCCGCCGTTCTCTCGACCACCTCCAGCTCGATCTGCACGACCGTCGGGCGGCCCAGGCGCGCGCTCGCCGGCGCAGCCGTTTCCGATCGGCCGACCTCGCTGCACCACAACCGGTCGCCCCTGGTGAGATCCCGTGAGCAGTCGAGTGGATAGCTGGCCGGGGGTTCCGGCCACTGGCGCGCCCGCTCCACCTCGCGAAGCCTCTCGTCGCTCCACTCCGCGCGATGGACGCGGCCCGCGAGCTTCGTTGCGGACATTCGCGTCACCGGCTCTTCGGCTGTGCGCCCCGTCGCCGGCGCAGCCCATTCCAGCTCCACCTCGTCGTGGCGGGTACACCCGCCGGTCCGTCCGGGCTGGAGCACCACCGCTTCGCGTTGCGGCTCGTCGTCCGATCGCTGCAACCTGATCCTGTCGCCCGCGAGCAGCGGTTCCGCGCCCCACCAACGGCGGTCGAACGCGTGCCCGACGGCGGGATCGCGAAGCCGTGCCAGCTCCGCGCCCACCATCTCCGCGATCCGGTCCTCCTCCAGCTCGGGAACGGTTTTCCGCTCGCTTGCGCGCCGAAGTCTCTGCTCGATGCGCTCGAGCATATCCGGGCGACCTCGCCAGCGCTCCCGGGTGCCCTCGTCCAGTACCCACTGGGCGTCGTCCTCGAACCGGAGGCTTCGTTCTTGCCACGCCGGCCATTCGGCAAGCAGCGACAACGGCAGTGTCTCCCGCGTCGCGCGTTCCTCGAGCCGGCGGTATTGCTCGTCTACCTGATTCGCTTCCCGGAACAGGCTTTGGAACGTCATCCATTCGATTGAGAGGGCGGCATGCTCGTCGATCTCGGCCTGCAGCCGGCGCCGGGCCGCCTCTTCCAGGTCCGGTTCCTTCGCCAGGCGCTCCGCTCGGGCGATGGACTTGTCGTACCCCTCGTCACCCACGGGCGAGATGCCCTGCGCCAGCGCACCGGGTTTCGTCTCCTCGATCCGGTTCATCACCGAGACGAAGCGGTCGAGCAGGTGGTGACTCTCCAGCCGCTTCAGAGCGGCAGTCAGCGCTTCCCTGCCATCCGGTATCCGGTCGAGATGGGGAGCATAGGTGTCTTCGTCCTTGTGGATTGCTCGTCCCGTGGTCAGCAGCTTCTCCGGAAAGTCGGTGAGGGACCGGTAGCCCGGCAGGCCGATGACGAGGAAATCAGAATCCTGCCGGGCACGCCGCTTCGCTTCTTCCTGCAGGTCCTTCCAGTACTGCCCATGTTGCCCGGCTCCCTGGAGGAAACCGTCGACGGTGGCGCGCTCCGTGCTGCATCGACTGTCGTATTCCAGCACCCGCTCCACCATGTTACGTGCCTGGTCCGGCAAGCCCTCCCTCCGGCCGAGCGCGCGGGCCTCCTCGACGAGCTCTTCCCAGCCCGGCAGATAGAAGGCGATGACGTTCCCGGCCTTCGCCCGGTCCGCCATCGCCAGACGCTTCTCGAACACCCCCGCCCAGGCCAGATCGTGCTTGCCGAGTTCATCGAGCTGATCGACGGCGGCCGCGATCTCCCCCGCTTCATCCTTCAACCGGTCGAGATGGGGTTGCCATGTATCATGGGGCCGCCATGTATCATGGGGCCGCCATGTATCATGGGGCCGCCATGTATCATGGGGCCGCCATGTATCCGGATCTTCACGCTTGGAATCCGGCACTTCACGCATGGCGCGCCAGCCTTCGCCCAGCTCTCCGCAACGCGCCAGCCAGTCGGCATAGCCTGCCAGTTCGGTGGGCGGGGTGAATGTAGATCGGTACTCCGTGCTGGCGCGGTCCTCCAACTTCGTGTGCTCGTCCAGAAGCCCGACCGCAGAGGCATGAAGTGCGACGATTGCCGCCTTCCGTTCTTCGCAGGCCTCTGCATGGTCAAGGACCTCCCTGGCTGCTGCCAGCGCCCATGCAGGAAGGGGGGATCGCCTGGTAAGTGTCGTGGCCCGCCCGACAAGATCGTCATGGCCCTCGGCGTAAAACGGAATCGCGCCTTCAGCCGCGGCCCGCGCCGCCACCTCGCGGCGTATCGTGTCGAATGCGAGCACCGCGTCGTCGACCGCCAGCAGGTCGGCGAGCTGCCCGAGGCGCTCTGAGATCGTTCCGCCCACTTCGCCCGCGCGCTCGCCCAGGGCCGCGAGCAGGACCTTGCCGTTCGCCGAAAGACGTCCCGACATCTCCCGCCACTCCGGGTAGTCTTCCAGTCCGGCAACCGGGCACGTCGCGGACTCGGCGGCCTCGTCCAGGCCGCGCCTCGTTGCGTCATGCGCATCGAGCAGTCCGAGGAACTCCACTGCCGCCCTGTCCCCCTCACGGCAGGCGCGGTCGTAGGCGAGCAGGCCGTCCACGTCCTCCCGTGTCAGGGCCGGCAGGTCCGGCTTCCCGGCGAGCTCCCGCGCGCGTCCGATCAGCGCCCCGTAGCCCTCCACCAGGAACAACACCGTAGCCTCGCGCCGCGCCCGCCGTTCAAGGGCCTCCCATTCGTCGCGCAGCGTCCAGACAGGCTCCTTCTCCGCCAGCAGCCGGACGATCTCCTCAGGCTCAATCTCGATCGGAGCGTCGACCGCCTCGATCGCCGTCGGCCGCTCCCCGGTGTTGTCGGCCAGAACCTTCACCAGCTGCTCGGCATTGTCGGTGAGCACCACCGCCCGCTCCCGCGCCCGGCTGATCTCGACGTAGAAGGTCGACTGGTCGGTGAGCGCGCCGTGGCTCGAATCCAGCACCGCGATCACCCCCTCCGCCGTGCTCCCCTGCGCGCCGTGCACGGTCGAGCTCCAGGCGTGGTCGATATGCCGCAGCTGCGGATCGTCCAACCGCAGCGACAGCCCCCGCCCGTCCGCCAGTCTGAACCGCACCCGGCCCTTGGCGATCCCCTCCACCTCGGCCCGCTCGCCGTTGATGAGCGACCGCTTCCTGTCGTTCCGGGTCCAGCGGATCCGGTCGCCCGCGCGGACCTCCATGGGACGGGTCTCGTAGACGTCGAGCTGGTAACGGATCGAGCCCGCCGGGCGGATCCAGCGCTGCTTGCCGTCGGGATGCAGCAGCATCACCCGGTCGTAGTCGATCCCGGTCACCGTCAGGATCTCGTCCTTCTTCAGCCGGTAGTTGACCAGGTCCTGGTGGAACACCACCAGGTCCCCTTCGCGGTAGTTGCGCACGTCCCCCTTCTCGGTCCGGGTCAAGCCCAGGCTGACCAGGCGCTCGATCCCGAGCGCCTTCCCCCGGAGCACCCCCTCATTCGCCAGTGCCTCCCGGACGGTCCGGTTGATTTCCTCCCTCAACGCATGGGTCGGCGCGACCAGCAGGGTGTTGTCGCGGGTGGCGGGGTCGAGAGCCAGCCAGGCCTGCGCCGCCTTCTCGCCGAGCTCTTCGTGCGCCACCTCGTGCACGCTGCTGCCGAGCAGCTCCACCGCCTCGCCGGGATCGCCCGCCAGAACCGCCTGCACCGCCGCCCGCAGCTCCGGGTTCCGCTGGCGCAGGATGTCGTCCATCGCCGCCGTCGTCATCCCCGCCCGCTGCAGCAGACGGAACGGCTGCCCGGCTTCCACCGCGCGGAGCTGGCTGCTGTCGCCCACCAGCACCACGCGGGAAGCGTCGAGCTCGTCCGCCGCCCGCAACAGCGAGCGCATCTGGTCGGTCGACACCATCGAGGCCTCGTCCAGCACCAGCACCGCGCCGCCGAAGGTCTCCCTCAACGCCTCCAGCGCCTGTCGGTTGCCGCCCGCCGCCCGGCGGCGCGCCAGGAACCACTGAAGCGTTCGGGCATGAATGCCGGTCTCGCGACCCAGCACCGCAGCCGCCGCAGCCGAGGGCGCGAGTCCGAACACCGGCTTCTCCCCGGCAAGCGCCCGCACCTGGCGCAGCATCGTCGTCTTGCCGGTCCCGGCCCGGCCCTGCACGCCGACGACCCGGTCGTGCGCCAGCAGGATCGTGCGAACCGCCTCCCCCTGTCCCTCGGTGAGCCCGGCGCCGTCGAGACGGGCGGCCACGTCCCTCTCCCGGGCCAGCGCCGCGCCGGCACCGATCCCGGCCTTCATCATGGCGATCGTGGACCGCTCTGCCTTCAGCGCCCGGTCGGTGACGAAGGCCCGGTCGGCGCGCCGCAGCTGGGCCTCGACCAGGTGGCCGTCGCGGACCAGCCAGGCGATCGTGTCCCGGATCTCCCCGAGCGAATGCCGGCCCGGCGAATGGCCGAGAGCAAGCGCCTCGAGCTCGTGTTCGGAAAAGACCGATTGCCGTTCCTCAAGCTGGCGCATGCAGCGGCGCACGATCGCCAGCGCGGACGGGCTCTCCGGAAGCATGATCGCTTGCTCGGAGCGTGTCTCTGCGAGCGCCGTGTCGAGGCTCAATTCCTGTGCGCGGGCCCGCCATAGCTCCTGCAGCTGAGCCCGCACCGGCTCCGCCTTCCGCTTGCGCGTCGCCAGCGTCGCCGCCTGCATCGCCGCCGCGCCGCGGTCCCAGCCCTTCTCGTCCACATAGGCCAGGATCTCGTGCCTGCGCGTCGAGAAGGCTCTCCGCAGCTCCCCGCCGTAGCCCGCAAGCTCGAAGCTCGGCAGCCGACCCACCATCGCCGGCACGATCGAATAGCCCTTCGCTATCAGCTGCCGCGCCAGCCGGTCGCGGTAATAGGCTCCGATCAATCTCGCATTGCGGTGCAGCAGCGTCGGCTCCACGCTTTTCCACCGCCCCTCCTCGTCCCGGGTCATGTTGGCGATCACGGCGTGAGTGTGGAGCTGCGGATCGAGGTTGCGGCTTGCGATGTGGCGGAACAGCGCCGCCACCATCGAGGGCGCCTTCACCCTTGGCCGCCTGCCGGTGGCGGGGTCCCAGCCACGGGTCTCCAGCAGCATCCCCTCGATCCAGTCGAGCGTCTCGCGCACCGCCGCACTGTGCGCGCGAATGACCGCCCGGTCGCCGTGCGGGTGTTCCTCCGTCGGCAGAAGCGCCGCCAGCGACACCGACTTCGGCGCCGAGAAGGTGATGTCGAAGCCCGGGCGATGCTCGTGCTGCCCGTCGCGCAAGCGCCCGAGCCGAGTCCCTGTTCCGATCACGTGGCCCTGAAGAAGCTTCTCGAAGGCGCCCGCCGCGACCGGCTTGCCGGGATGCAGTCCCAGGGCAACCGCGCCCGCACCGTGCCAGGTGCTCGCGTTCCGGTGCTCGGCCCGCTTGGCCCGAAGGTCCGCCGCGTCCTCGCCTTTCCTCAAGTAGTAGCCGCCGTCCTGGCGGAAATACTCCGACGTGGCAGAGGACGAGGTCAGGTTGCGGACCGTCGCGACCATGACGCAGGATCATAGCGGTCCGGCGGTGATGTCGCGGTCAAAATACGACCGGAGTTGGGGCTTGCGCTCCACTATAGGCGCACTTGTGCCGGCCCATCGTTGTAGGGGGCTTGGCGCTTTGTCTAGCCCTCGCTCCCCTTGGCGCCGTTGAGTTGTCTGGCCGCGAGAGCCTGTCGCACGAGTTCCATCGCGTAAGGAATCTGGCGGGCGTTATCCACCTCCACCTGAACGTCGCCGTTGCCCCAGAGCCCGAGATTGGTCACGTCGGCGGCAAGCCCGCGCGGGCCGGAGATGTCGTCAAAGCGCATGTTGAGGGAGAGCAGAAGCCGGCGCTTCTGCGGCACCACGTCCGTGAAGTTTGATCCTCCCCCATCGGATTGGTCCACCCTTAGGTTATGGAAAGAGGAGGACCGACGATGGCAAGGAAGCGTTACAAGCCCGAGGAGATCGTGAGCCTGCTGCGGCGGGCTGAGGTTCTGAACGGCCAGGGCATGTCGATGGCGGACGCGATCCGCGAGCTTGGGATCAGCGAGGTTACCTTCTACCGCTGGCGCAAGGAGTATGCCGGGATGAGCGGCGATCAGCTCCGCCGTTTGAAGGAGCTCGAGAAGGAGAACGAGCGGCTGCGCCGTGCGGTCTCCGATCTGACGCTGGACAAGCAGATTCTCAAAGAGGCCGCAGGGGGAAACTTCTAAGCCCCTCGCGCCGGCGCCAGTGCATCGATCATGTCTGTGACCGGCTCGGGGTCTCGGAACGCCGCGCTTGCCGGGTGCTGGGGCAGCACCGCTCGACCCAGCGCCGCATCCCGCGCGGCCGCGACGACGAGGACCGCCTGGTCGCGTACATGATCGAGCTGGCCCGCCAGTACGGCCGTTACGGCTATCGCCGCATCGCGGCCCTGCTTCGCGATGCCGGCTGGCAGGTCAACGACAAGCGGATCGAGCGCTTGTGGCGGCGCGAGGGGCTGAAGGTGCCCGGCAAGCAACCGAAGCGGGGCCGGCTTTGGCTCAATGACGGCTCCTGCATCCGGCTGCGCGCCGAGAGGGCGGATCACGTCTGGTCCTACGACTTCGTCCATCACCGGACGTATGACGGCAGGGCCTTCCGCATGCTCAACGTCCTGGACGAGTTCACCCGCGAGAGCCTGGTCATCCGGGTGCGCAGGAGGCTTTCCTCGATCGACGTCATCGATGTGCTGACCGACCTGTTCATCCTGCGCGGCATTCCGACCTGGATCCGTTCCGACAACGGTCCGGAGTTCGTCGCCGAGGCCGTCAGGCGGTGGATCGCTGCGGTCAGCGCCCGCACCGCCTTCATCGAGCCGGGCTCACCCTGGGAGAACGGCTACATCGAGAGCTTCAATGCGCGGCTGCGCGACGAGCTCCTGAACGGGGAGATCTTCTACACCCTGAAGGAAGCCCAGGTTCTCATCGAATCGTGGCGGTGCCATTACAACGCGATCCGCCCACACGGCAGCCTGGGATACCGGCCGCCCGCCCCGGAGACGATCATCATGCCAAGCTGGCCGCCCGGCTCCGCTACGCTCCGCCGGCCACCCAGCTTGGCCGAGGAACCCGCGATGCACTAACATTCGACCTGGACCAGTCGACGGGGGCAGGTCACATGATCGAGCTGGCCCGCCAGTACGGCCGTTACGGCTATCGCCGCATCGCGGCCCTGCTTCGCGATGCCGGCTGGCAGGTCAACGACAAGCGGATCGAGCGCTTGTGGCGGCGCGAGGGGCTGAAGGTGCCCGGCAAGCAACCGAAGCGGGGCCGGCTTTGGCTCAATGACGGCTCCTGCATCCGGCTGCGCGCCGAGAGGGCGGATCACGTCTGGTCCTACGACTTCGTCCATCACCGGACGTATGACGGCAGGGCCTTCCGCATGCTCAACGTCCTGGACGAGTTCACCCGCGAGAGCCTGGTCATCCGGGTGCGCAGGAGGCTTTCCTCGATCGACGTCATCGATGTGCTGACCGACCTGTTCATCCTGCGCGGCATTCCGACCTGGATCCGTTCCGACAACGGTCCGGAGTTCGTCGCCGAGGCCGTCAGGCGGTGGATCGCTGCGGTCAGCGCCCGCACCGCCTTCATCGAGCCGGGCTCACCCTGGGAGAACGGCTACATCGAGAGCTTCAATGCGCGGCTGCGCGACGAGCTCCTGAACGGGGAGATCTTCTACACCCTGAAGGAAGCCCAGGTTCTCATCGAATCGTGGCGGTGCCATTACAACGCGATCCGCCCACACGGCAGCCTGGGATACCGGCCGCCGGCCCCGGAGACGATCATCATGCCAAGCTGGCCGCCCGGCTCCGCTACGCTCCGCCAGTCACCCAGCTTGGCCGGCAAACCCGCAATGCACTAACATTCGACTTGGACCAGTCGACGGGGGCAGGTCAGCGCTCGGCGAAGACCGATTGTCGCTCCTCCAGATGCCGCATGGCGCGTCTGACAATCTCCAGCGCGGAGGGAACCGTGGGAAGGACCATCGGTTGCCTGGAGCGCGTCACGGAAGGAACGGTGGCCAGACCCATCTCCCGCACGCGCTCGGTCCAACTCGTCTCCAGCATCGCCCGCACCGGCTCCGCCTTGCGCTTGCGCATCGCGTACGACGCGATCTGCGTCGAGCGCTGGCTGTAGGCCAGCTCCTGCTTCTCAAGGTAGTCCAGGATATCGCTCCTGCGCGTCGAGAATGCGTCGCGGAGCTCCTTGTCGTAGCCCGCGATCTCGAAGCTTTGTATCCGACCCGCCATCGCGGGCAGAATCGAATAGCCCTTCTCTATCAGCCTCCGTGAAAGCTCGTTCCGGTAATACGCCCCGATCAGCCTCGCGTTGCGGTGCAGCGAGATCGGCTCGACGCTCTTCCACCGGCCCTGCGCATCCCGGGTCATGTTGGCGATCACCGCATGGGTGTACAGCTGCGGGTCCAGGTTGCGGCTCGCGATATGGCGGAAGGTCGCCGCCACCATCGAAGGCGACTTGATCCGGGGCCGCCTGCGGGTGGCAGGGTCCCACCCCCGGGTCTCCAGCATCGTGTCCTCGATCCAGTCGAGGGTCGTGCGCACCGCCTCGTCATGCGCGCGCATCACACCCCGGTGGCCGCACGGGTGCTTCTCCGTCGGCAACAACGCCGCGAGCGACACCGACTTCGGGGCCGAAAAGGTGATGTCGAAACCCGGCCGATGCTCGTGCTGTCCGTCACGGAGGCGCCCGAGCCGCACGTCCGTTCCGATCACATGGCCCTTGAGCAGCTTGTCGAACTTCCCCGCCCAGACATGCATACCGAGTTCCAGCCCAAGGGCACGCGCGCCGCGCCCGTGCCAGGCGCTGCCGTTCCGGTGCTCGGCCTGCTTCGCCTGCTGTAGCGCCCCGTCATCGTTCTTCAGATAATGGCCGCCATCCTGCTGAAAATACTTCGAAGTGGCGGAGGAGGAGGTCAGATTGCGGACTGTCGAGACCATGACGCGGGATCATAGTGATCTCCTGGCGAAATTGCGGCGCAAATGACACCCTGGTCCCGCGAGCACCATAGACGCGCGCGGCGAGTTCTGGTGCATCGCGGCGCGCCGCCCCGGCCGATCGTCTCGAGCTGACGCCTCGCCGCCTCAAGGTTGTGTGGCTGAGCCCGGTGGAGGCTGACGAGAAACGTCTCCTCGCGGGTCATGCGTCACCTTCGCCACCGCGCACCACAGGCTGGCTCGGACATTTGACGACAACTCCGCCTGCCGTATCGTGATCCGGCAAGTGGAGGAGTTATCGGCGATGGCGACCTTGACGCGGGCGGATCTGGCGAAGGCCGTCAGCGAGGAGACGGGATGGACGCAGCGCGACGCGAGGACGTTCGTGGACGCGGCATTCGAGGAGATCATGGCGCGCCTTGAGGCCGGAGAGACGGTGAAGCTCAGCGGCTTCGGCAGCTTTGGGTTGCGCGACAAGGCGGCGCGGACGGGGCGCAATCCGAAGACGCGGGCGGCTGCGCCGATAGTGCCGCGCCGGGTGGTGGTCTTCCGGGCTTCCCATGTATTGAAGAAGCGGATCGGCAAAGGGATGTCCGGTGGCGAGAACGGCGGTTAGGAATTTGAAAGCTTCGCTGCTACAAGTGCGCGGCACCTTCACTACGGACAGGCAAATATAGCATCATGGACCAGACAACTTCGAGCGGTTTCGACGAGAGTACTCTCTCCAAGGGAGAGATTCGCAAGCTGAACGCGTTGCGAAAGTCAGTGGGCACGGAGATCGGCGACAAGGCGTTCGCCGAATGGTTGTCGTCACGTTCGAACGGGTCGAACGAGGAGGCCTCCAACGCAGATAAAGATCGTCGATATCCTGTGGCCGCTCGTCCAGGCAGGAACACTGAAGATCCCGCGAGGCGGCTACCTGCTGAGACGCGGACGCGGCAGGATTATCGCGGAGCGTGCGCAGACATAGATGGTTTGGCCCCGGCCCTGGCAGAGGGGCGGCAGACGCGGAGACATGCGAGTCAGCCTTGACGACGGCGCCTGAGCGGTCGGCCGACGCGCGGAATGGCAGAGGAGCCGGTTCCGCCGGGTCGCCGCCGGCAAGCGCGCTAACGGTTGCGGCGGCACCGGCGCGGGCTTCCTCGGATGACTGCCGGTTGTCGCCGTCTGTTGACCCGCCGGCGCGCCAGTCGCTAATTCCTCATGCCATGAGCCACACCGGGGAACAGATCGAGCTTCTGTCGGACCTGCTGGACCGGGCAATGCCGGAGCGGGACGCGATGTCGATCGTCGAGCTGGACGCCATGAACGACATCAAGGCGGTCCCTGCGAGCTAGGAATTAATTTAATAGCGGTTACAAATATTTTCCGGCGATTCTTCGCGGGATAGATGTTGTCTGAGAGGTGCCATGCCGTACACAATCTTTCGCAACCGTGTGTCTGCCGCTCCTGCCACGATTTGGACTGTTCTTCTCGACGATCTTTCCGAACGAATTGGAGGGAACTTCGCTATTGAGTCGAGCGATTTGGAACAACACGGTGAGCACGTTTGGGAGAGGCCAAGCGCCGCAACTGACGATGTTGCCATTGAAAACATCGCAGCCAACGTAAAGGAAATGCGTATCACCTGCTCACTGATCGAGAGGCCGTACTACGAAGGTACAAACGTCACACAAATCGTCGCACCGCACTGGCGCGATCCCGACCGGCAGCTCACGCTGTCGATGAGCATGACCTGGCAGCCTTTGGATTCAACACTCAAGCAATCAGATATGCGAGCTCGTCTTCGCGACGAGGTCAATCGCCTCAAGGGGCTTGCGGAGAAATTGGAGCGGCGACAGTCGGTCGAATAGGCGTTCTTTATCGAGACGGTAGGGACCAGGGAAAGACCTCGCACTTAAAGAGGCTGTGCTTTGCGGCCGCGCGTAGGTTTGCTTGCCGGTCCAAGGCAGTAGGAGTACCGTCGATCATGGCGGTTTCGTTACACAGAAACGGGGGCGTTCCGACAGGGAATCCGCATCCAGTCGCGGAGCTTTACGTCGCACCATCGCCAGGAATGCAATGAATCACGCGGACTGACGCCGAGGAGGGAGCATGTACGTCGCCACCAAAGACCGACCTCTTGCAACCACAATCACGGGCTCGCTGCCTCGACCACAGTGGTTCACCACGGGCTTAGACCGAAAGGCATTCTCGGTCAGCATGGGTGGGCGCCTCTTTCGCGAACAGTACACCGATGCGGTCCAATGTTTGCTCGGGGACCAGAAACGAGCGGGTCTTGATATCCTGGTCGATGGCGATATGCGTTTCGACCTGGATATCGGCGGCCGGTCCTGGTTCGGCTACATTTTCGATCGCTTGGATGGGCTGGGCTCTGTGGATGTGCGTCCGCAACCGCAATACCCCTCGCCTCGAGAGCAGACGCCGGGCGATATCCTTCATGAAATCAGCGAGACACGCATGCCACCGGTGGTCGAGGGGCCCGTTGGCAGGGGCCGACTCGAATACACCGACGTTTGGAAAGCGGCTCAGCGTCTCGTTTCTGAGCCGGTCAAGCTTGGTTGTTGCTCGGTTCAGTGGATCGAAATGTATGCCAACAATCAACACTATAAGACTCGAGAAGACACTCTTTTTGCCATGTCGGAGGCGCTGAACGAGGAGCATCATGAGCTAGCGGATGCAGGTTGCCCCATCATTCAGATCGAGGAGCCTGCAATCCACTTCAACGACAACGGGAATCTCGGTATTTCACAAGATAAATACGTCGAAGCCTTCAACACAGAGGTGCGCGGACTGCGCGATAAGACCGAAGTCTGGTGTCACACCTGTTGGGGCAACCCCTTCGCGCAAAAAATCGAAGTGGGCCCCAACTATAAGGCTAGCCTTGAATACCTGAATCAACTCGACGTCGACGTCATCACGTTTGAAACAGCAGCCGATGGTGGCGCTGAAATTGCCGATATCGCCGCCGGCATTAGTAGCGACAAGAAGATATGCATCGGCGGTATTTACCACCGCACCTTAGAGGTCGAGCGGCCCAAGGAGGTGGCCGGATTAATCCGCAAGGCACTGGACCATATCGAGCCCGAACGCCTCCTGATCAGCTCCGATTGCGGCTTCGGCAGGCAAGGGATGAGCCGCACGCACGCCTTCTACAAGATGGTCTCGCTAGTTGCCGGGACCAACATGGTGCGCAAGGAGCTGGGCCTCGAGGAGGCGCCAATTTTGGCAGCCGATAAGCGCTATTCGTTCATGTAGATTGGTGGCGGCAGTCACCAACGTATCGACCCGCGATGTCGGCAGGCCGACCAGCCAGTCTCGTTATCCGCAAGCCCACTCCTTAGGAATTAGATGTCGGGCGTTGTGCCGCGCCAAGGATTAGCGCTTTCGTAGGCTGCGGAAGCCCGAAAGACGCTGACGTCGTCATAAGTACGCCCGACAATCTGCATGCCCGTGGGCACTCCAGTTGTAGCGAAACCGGTGGGCACCGTGGCGACCGGACACTGGCTGACGAGATTGAAGGGATAGGTCAGGCACCACTGCAACATCGCGTCGACCGGCTTGCCGTTGATGGTGTAATCGGGGTCGTCGCACCTGTGCCAAGCGTCGACGGAGGGCGCAGCAAGCGTCGGGCAGATCAAGTAGTCGTAGCTCTTCAGCACTTTACCGAGACGATCGTACATCTGTGTCCGTACGAACTCAGTCTGTTTGACACGAACGTGGCTATGGTTCATCCCGGTGTGCAGCAGTTCGCGAACGTAAGGATCCATCTGATACTGCCAGCGCGGCAGATACTGCCCCGCTACCGACGCAAACAACCCTTGCCAATGGGTCATCCAGGCGTCGTACACATCCATTGTCCACCCGAGATCGATCTCGTCGATCTGGGCTCCAAGCGACCTGAAGACCTCGGCCGCCGCCCGGGCGTTCCTCTCGACGTCCGTGTCGATCTCGTAATAGCCAAGGTCGATCGAGAAGGCGAACTTCTTGCCCTCAACACCGCCGAGCTTGTCGAGTTCGGGAATGCGCAGCTTCGGCCTGAGCGTGGTGATGTCCCCTTCCCAAGGGCCGCACATGACGTTTTGCATGAGGCGGGCGTCTTCGACGCTCCGCGTCATCGGGCCGAAGTGCAGGATGAGTTCGAGGTTGGTTTCCAGAATCCCGACCGGATTGCGCCCGAAGCTCGGCTTCACGCCGAATATGCCGCAGGCCGAAGACGGAATGCGCACCGAGCCGCCGCCGTCGGTGCCATCGGCGAGCGTCGTCATGCCCGACGCGACAGAAGCGCCCGCCCCTCCCGACGAGCCGCCGGAGCTGTACGCCGTGTTCCAGGGATTGCGGGTCGCACCCCATAGCGGACTGTGGCAATGCCCGGTATGGGCGAACTCCGGCGTGGTTGTGCGGGCATGCATGATGACGCCGGCGTTGAACAGGCGCTGGACGGTGGGGGCCGTAAACTCCGAACGCACGCCCTCATAGACGCGCGACCCCCACGTGGTGATCTCACCCTTGACCGGGTGCAGGTCCTTGATGGCGCAGGGAATGCCTTCGAGCGCGCGCACGCGCCCGTCAGTCTTGCCATACTTCTCTTCGGCCTTCCGAGCCTGTTCGAGCGCGCGCTCGTAGAAGGTATAAGTGTATGCGTTCACCTTGGGGTTTACCGCCTCGGAGCGGGCGATAACCGCCTCGGTGAGTTCGACCGGTGAGAGCTTGCGCGCCTTGAAGAGAGCGAGCGCCTCGCTCGCGGTCGTGTAGCAGAGATCCGTGCCTGAATCCGTCATTGCCATTCTCCCGGCTGCAGCTGGTCAACGCCCAAGCGATGCAAGGCCGCCACGCGTGCGCAGCGGATCGTGCAGCACGCAGGCGGACTAAACAATTCCGTACAGGCGCTCGTTCGCGCGCTCTTTTCGTCGACGACGATGGGCGTCACTCGACGATGCCCGATCTCCGCGCGTCGCTAAGCCAGGGCACGCGGGGGACGATGTATCGCCGCCATGCGTTCTCGATGAGGCCGACGACTCCTTCACGCAGGAGCACGATGAACGCGACCGTTATGGCGCCGAAGGCGATCATGCGCCACTCGCCGAGGTCCTTCATCAGCTCGTTGGCCACCATGATGATGATGCAACCGATGATCGGGCCCCAGCGGCTGCCGAGACCGCCGACCACCAGCATCGAGAGAAGGAACAGGAGAAGGTCGAGATCGAGCAGCGACGGCCCGATCGTCCGGAAATGGGCCGCGTAAACCGAGCCCATCAACCCGGTGAAGAAGCCCGACAGCCCGAACACCAAAATCTGATACTTGACGCGGGCGATACCGCGCGACGCAGCCAGCGGCTGGTTGTCGCGTAGCGCGCGGAACGCCGAGCCGAACGGGCTCTTGATGATGACGAAGGCGAAGATCGTATTGATGACCAGCAGCAGGAGGCCGAGATAGTAGGTGCCGAGCGGCACCTGCTTGTAGGCGACCCACTCGCGGAAGCCGAGGTCGCCGAACTTCATCAGACCGCGCGGACCGCCCGTCAACGGGTAGCAGATCTTGCCTTCGTAGAAGAAGCAGTTCACATCGCTCTGCACGAGGGCCTGTATGACAACGGCTATGGCGAGCGTCAGCAGCAGGACATAGGGTCCGTGCAGGCGCAGTGTCGCCGCGCCGATCACGACACTGACGAAGATTGCAAAAACCGCGCCGACCCAGGCGCCGTACCAGAGCGAAATGTCGAGATAGAAGCCGAGCATCGCGGCGGCGTAGCCGCCGAGGAAGAACACGGCCATCTGTGCCAAGGAGTAGATGCCGGCCACGCCGAACACCAGGTTCCACTGGGTGATCACGCAGCACCAGATGAAGAACAGAGTGATCTGGCCCAGGATGTACTTGCCCGGGCTGAGGACGGGGATGATGATCCCGACGGCCAGCAGGACGAGGCCGATGGCGAGATCGAGCCTCAAGTCCTGGCGGCGAGCGGCGGCGTAGGCGCCGCGACTTCCGTGCGCGGGCGTGGAAGGTGCCGTCATACGCGGGTGACCCTGCGCCGGCCAAATACGCCGTAGGGCTTCCACAGCAACACGATGATGACGAGCACCAGCATGGCGGGGAAGCCGTAGCGCGCACCGGCGCCGTAGCTGACGGCCGATTCGAACCATCCGAGCACGAACGAGGCCACGAAGGCAGCCGGCAGATTACCGAGCCCGGCGATGACGCAAATGATGAAGGCCTTGAGCAGGGGCTCGTGGCCGACATAGGGCGACATCGGAATGACGGCCGTCAGCAGGACACCTGACGCCGCGGCAATCACACCGGCGATCACCATGACCAGCAGGAAGATTCGCTCCACCGGAACGCCCATGAGCTGGGCGGCGTCGCGGTCCTGGGCGACTGCGAGAATGGCCGTTCCCGCGCGGGTCTTGTTGAGGTACCAGCTCAGGATCAACATGATGACCAGCGCGATACCCAGATTGATCAGGCTCTGGTAACGCATGGTCACCGAGCCCATGAGAATCCCGTCATCGACCAGGAAGGGCTGCTTCTTGGCGTAGGCGGTGAAAATCTTGACCAGCAAGTTCTCGATGACGATGGCGACGCCGACGGTCGCGATGACGATGCTGGTGTCGAACGTCGGCACCCGGTACATCCACTTGACCGTGATGTAGTAGAGCACCGCGCCGGCTACAAAGCCCACCACGAGGGACGCCAGGAACCCCAGCCACCAGGGAACCGGCAGATACTCGACCAAAGCAAACGAGGCGTAGCCGCCGATTGCGAGCATCGCGCCCAACGCCATGTTGAGCATGCCGATTGAGCCCCATACCAGCGAAAGGGCGATCGACGCCGCGGCGTACATTGCGCCGAGGCTGAGGCCGCTTTCGAAGATGACCAGGAAGGCTGTCACCGGTGCTTACCCTCCCAGGTACGTTTCGAGAATTTTCTCGTGTCTCATCAACTCGTCCGGCTCTCCTTCCCACACGAACTCGCCGTGATCGACCAAGTAGACGTAATCGGCGAAATCCACGATGCGGCTGATGTTCTCCTCGACGATAAGGATGGTGCGGCCCTCGGCCTTGAGGTCGCGAATCACGTCATAGATCTGGTCGACAACGATGGGGGCGAGCCCGAGCGAGGGCTCGTCGATGAGCATGATCCTGCCTGCCGACATCAGGCCCCGACCGAGCGCGAGCATACGCCGCTCTCCGCCCGACAGCGTACTGGCGGTCTGGCTCTGACGCTCCTCCAGACGCGGGAAAATCTCGAAGACGCCC
This sequence comes from Alphaproteobacteria bacterium, assembly GCA_965220745.1. Lineage (GTDB taxonomy): Bacteria > Pseudomonadota > Alphaproteobacteria > UBA828 > UBA828 > WTGU01. The sequence continues at coordinate 158,016 of CBDCQT010000012.1, forward strand.
TTCAGTCGCTGACCGATTTCACTCTTGGGCGCGAGGTAGGCACCCATGGTGAGGTTCTTCAGGACAGTCAGGTCCGTGAAAATGAGATCGCCTTGCGGGATGTGAACCACCCCTCGTTGCACAACCTTGTCCGCCCGCAGACCCTTGATCGACGTACCGTCCAGTCGGATGTCACCACCCATGATGGGGATCAACGACGAGATCGCCCGTAACAGGGTCGTCTTGCCGTGACCGTTCGGGCCGATGATGCCGACGGCGCCGCCGTCGTCGACGTGCAAGGAGAGATCCCGGAGCACTGGCTGGCCGTGATAGCCGGCCGTGAGGCCATCGAGTTCAAGACGAGTCGTGGCCATGGTGGAGTTCCTCGTCGATGATGTGCTCGAGGCGGCGGGCGGCGCCCTCGCCCAGATAGACTTCGACCACCGTCTGATCCTTGGTCAGTCCCTCGGCCAATCCCTCATAAATCTTGCTCCCATGATGCATAATGACCACGCGGTCGGAGAGCGCCACCAGGAAACGCATGACGTGCTCAATCAGAACGACCGTAAGAGAGCGGCTCTCCCGCATGCGTCGAACAAGATTCATCAGGACGTCGATCTCATCGACGTTGAGACCGCCCACCGGCTCGTCGAGAAGGAGCAGGCGCGGCCGCGTCGCCAGTGCGCTCGCGATCATCAGCAGCTTTCGCTGGAGCACCGGGAGCTCCCGCGCAATCACCATCTCGTAATCGAGTAGTTCGGTGAACTCGAGAACTTCATCGGCAAGCTTCTGCGCTTCCCTGTCGAAGCGAAGCTTCGGGAAAAAGACGTTCCTGGGCCCGTAGTACGACGCACAAAGGATATTTTCACGAACCGGCAGGGTCTCGAACGCAGCGTTGAGCTGGTACGTGCGGGAAAGACCAGCATGGCAAATCTCGACGGGGTTGGACTTCGTTATGTCTTTGCCGTCGAACGCAATGCTCCCTGCGCTTGCCGGATTCAGCCCCGAAATGACGTCGAACAGTGTCGTCTTGCCGGCGCCGTTGGGCCCGCCAATCCCAAGAACCTCGCCTTGCTGTACATCGAGGCTCAGGTCGTCGACCGCTGCCATCGCGCCGAAGAACTTGAAGACTCCTCGGCACGACAGCAGCGGTTCGTGGGCCGCTTCATCCATGGCCGGCCCTATGTCACAAGATACATGGCCCCTTACCGGGCACTTGTTGGTTACGCGCCGATCTGCGGAAGTCCCCCATTATCCTTGAACCAGGACGGAATCATGAAGTTCCCCGTGTTGTAGGGCTCAGGCGCCACGAGCGCCCGCACAGGGGATACCTCCTGGATCTGGAAGAACAGATGCGGCTGACCGAGAGACGGGTCGTTGGTGTAGTCCGGATAAGGAATGCCCGCCTGCCACTCAGGATGCATGTTGACGGAGCCGACGACGCTCCGATAGATCAGGTTCTTCAGGCGATAGGCCACCTTCTTGTTCTGCTCGAAGTTCCCGGGCTCGCCGGATCCACCGGCAAGCGCCGCGGCCATTGCCCAGTGATACATCGACACATAGGTCTCGCAACCGACCAGCGGCGTCGAGTTCTCACCGTACAGCTCACGGTACTTGTTCTCGAACGTCGTGCCGATTTCGTCCTGCAGCTGCCCGATCACCGTGGCCACCGTAGTCCCAAGCGCGTTCTCCTGTGCGATGTCGGTGAACACGGCCGAGATTGCGCCAAACTGATAGTAGGTCAGCGAATCGATCGGATCCTGCATGAACTGGTTCTGACACTGCGCAATTTCCTGAGACGGGAAATGCGTGTTGGCGAAGGCGGAAGGATCTGCCGCCCGCACCTTGGCCAGCGTCGGGCCCCATTCAGTGGTGGGAGTCTTGACGATCTCGGGACCGTAGGCGACCTCCCAACCATACTCGGCTGCTGATTCGTTCATCGCGTTCACGATGACGATGGAATAGGGGGTGGAGCCGGAAACGAGCGCAACCCTGTTGTTGCGCGGCTTCCACTGCCCCGTATCACGCAGCCAGGAAATGAACTGGATGTAGCCGAGACCGTACCAGTACTCTGCCGGGTCGGTCTGGAAGCAACTGTAATAGCGCTCCGGATCGCTCATCACTGTGTCGTGGTGATGCAGGAGCGTGTTGTGGTGCAGGTAGAGGACTCCCGCATCCGCAACCGGCTCGTACTCGGCGTTGTTGGGGCCAATGTTGTAGCCGTTGATAATGGCGTGGACTTCCTTGCTGTCGATCAGCCGGTTGAAGGCGGTGACCACTTCGTCCGCCGACTGGTTCTTGGTGTCCTCCCAGTGCATCTCGATGGGACGGCCGAGCACGCCGCCGAGCGCGTTGATCTCTTCGACGGCCATCTCGATGCCATTTCTGAACTCAATCGCGTCGTGAGCGCCCCATCCGGTGAAGGGCAGCGCGCTGCCGACGGGGATCGGATCGCCCTCGGCCTTGCCCTCGTTGAGCTCGGCCAGCGTTGCGCTCGAGGCGACGATCGCGCCGGCGCCGCCAATGGCAGCACCCTTAAGAATATCGCGACGGCTGAGGCCCTTCTTGGCGAGCTCCTCGACCGGCGTGTTCATAAGCTGCTTCTCTTTTGGTGTGCGGTACTTCGCCCACACGTAGTTCGACATTCCGGGGAATAGCTTCATCGGGTGACCTCCCTGTTACGAGTTCGTCTCTCCGCGACCGATCATCAGCCGCCGCACCAACGCACGCGCCCACTCATCCACCGTGGGTGGGTGCGCATTACGCCACTTCACCAACGACCAAGCAACTCCCGCCCTCTCGGACGGAAGATGCGGACGCTGTACACCTGCGCCCGCGTACCGCGCCGGCATGGCCCGGACAATGCGTCTACTCCGCCGCCTCCGCTGCAGTCGTAGAGCTCTGGACCCTCCAGCTGTAGCAATCCCTCATAGCGGGCGCCGGTTTCTTCTCGACCGGGAAGGGCGTAGGATCGAGGAACCGGTCGAGCACGTTTTTGGTCAGACGCGACACGTTGTTGTCGAAATCGTTGCTGGGCAGACTTCCGACCCACGCCATCGACGACGCCGAGAAGACGGCACCACCGTTGGGCGTCTCAAAGAAGCAGAGATCGCCCCGCACGAATTCGTTCTCCTGCCCGCCGCATCCAGGAAGATTGAAGAGGATATCCTCGACCACCACGAGGTACGTGTCGGTATGATTTTCAGACGACGCGACGCAAAGCGCGTGGGGCGGCGTTCCGAACCCGCGCTCGACCCGGTCGACCTCGAGCCCGGCGGCACCGCCACCGATCAAACCGAAGTCACCGATCAGCTCGTCGCTGCCGATACCCTCGAACATGAACTTGACGCGCTCGTCGAAGCTGTCGGGATTACGTCGGTAGTAAGTCGAGATATCGAAGCCTTCAGCCGAGAATCCGACGCCTGCCATGACGTTCGGGCCGAAGCGACCTTGCCGGCGCCATAGGCCGCTATATTCGCAGGTAAAACCGGTGTAGTACTCGCCGCTCTTGGGCGCCCACGCCCGACTTCCTCCCTCGGACCGCCGAATCTCGATCACGCCTGGCGCGCTGTTGTGGTAAGAGACACGCCAATAGAAGCCGTTACCGCCAAGATACATGAGCCGCCCACCCTGATGGGTGTAGTCGAAAACGGCGTCGAACATACTCTTCGAATAGTATTCCGGATGCGAGCCGGTCAGCACGGCGCTGTAGGGCGCGAGCACATCGGTTCCACCGTAGTGAACGTCCTCGTCCGTGATCACGTCAAAGTCGTAGCCCAATTTCTCGAGCCACACGGTCAGGTGTGTGTCGGCGTTGAACTGCCAGAGCTGCGAGCCGTCACCGCCGAGCATGGTTTGCGCCTTGGGCCGCATGTTGAGCACCGGACGCAGGCGCGAGGAAATGTGCACGCCGCTGCCATCGGAGTGACGGTCGTAGAGCGAGTGCCCGTACTCGCGATGCTCGTTCAGGAAGATATGGTGCTTATCGAGCTCGACCGCGCGATGGGTCATGATCTCCGCAGGCCACGGGTCGGTCGCGAAATGCTCATTCGCGTAGGCCTTGTAGCTGGTAATCGGGAACAGGAAGCAGACTTTCTTTTCCTTGCCTTGTGCCGGCCTGACCACGAAGGGGATGTACTCCTCGTCATCCCGAGCCTCGCCCGCAATCAGGTGCGCCGCGTAGATCCCGCTCTTCATCGAATCGGGAATGGTCAACTCGAAATCGACATCCCACCCCGAATCGTAGACGTCGTCATCGTGAAACTTGATCGCGCCATACTGATCCGGCGCGTGCTTCCAGCGCAATTCCTCGCCGGTCCAGTTGTAGCCGGTGACGCCACGGGTCGGCATATGCACGATTTTCCCGTGAAGCCGGTGGCTGGAGGCATCGGTGATCGTGGTCTCCGAGATGTCGAGTGAGAAATCCCAGCTCCCGATTACACGTTGCGCGAGTGTCGTCGGTGCATTGCCGGCCAATATCTGCGCACTCTCCCCCGGGCTTAGCACGCCCGAAACGATTGACGGGCTGTCGAGCTTGCCGTTGAAGTGGCACTTGCCGATTGCCGCGTCACCGCGCGGAGTGTCGCCGCCGTAACACGCGGCCATCATGAGTGGCGCCTTGTTCCGCGCAGGTCTGACAGAGACGGCCTGCTCCGCCGCACCGGCGTCATCGATGGTCGGGTACTCGACCTGCGGCTCTTGCCGCACGGTGATCGTGCCGGAGTCGGCATCGAAAGTCGCGGCGGCGAGATACCACTCGTACTCCACCATCGGCTTGCCGATCGAGACCGAGGCGACGCCACCGTCGCCGTCCCCCACCATGAGGGCCACGCCGCCCGATTCGTCGATCACTAGGGCGAAACCGCTGCTGTCCGCAGTCGACCATTTCGAGACCAGCGCCTGAAGCCCTTTGCGGGGCGTCGTCGGCCACACCATGACCTGGACCGAGAAGCTTCCCAGAGTCTCAAGTGGAGCCGAACTCGGGACCATCGCATAGGAGCCGGCGTAAATCTCCTGCTTGCGCCCCGGATAGGTGCCGTTCGCCGGGGTGTCAATGACCTCTTCTATGACCCCGGGCCCCTCCGGATTCAGATCACCCGACACCACGCGAACGATCTTGGCTTGGTATTGCGGATGCTCGCAGTTCACCATGAACTTGATCGAGTCCCCCGGCGCGACACTGATCTGATCGCTATAGCCAGTGATCTTGAGCATTGCGTCTTTACTCCCTGGTGTGTCCTCTTGGAATCTCAATCGAACCGGTCACCCACCCACGCCGGCGAAGGCCAGGGCGGCTGCCGTGCGGTAGCGCTCTACCCTGCGCTGAGATGCTAGTCCAAGGTTTCTCCGGTGTGACGGTGCCAGCGGAGCTTAAAGATCTCCCACTCGCCCTCTTCCCTGCTCGATACCCGTATGTTGTGGTACTTGAGCGGTTTGCCTCGGCCTTGCATCTCCGCCACAACCCATTCCTGGTGAGGTCGATCGATCACAAGGCAATACTTCCCCTCAATGGCCTCACCACGCATCCTGTTCAGCAGGCGGATGACTTCCGGCGGCTGAATTCCCACCGGCTGATTCCTGATGTGGTCGATCCACTTCCGATCCTGTTCGCCAATTTGATATCGCGTCATGGTGGTCACGGCGGAGGTCTCCCTGGGTTCCACTCACCTAGAGCACGCAGGAAATGTATCATGGACGCGCGGCGCAGGTCACCAGCATCATTGGTGCTGCGCCGGGTCTTGGTAGGGAGCGATTGCACCAAGCGCGTTTGCAGTTGAAGACGCCGCACGCCGCGCATTCAGTGGCCATCTATCGAACGGCTGGCGGGCCAAACGGAATAAATGTATTGTCGGCTGCGATAGGCATGGCGGTTTCGGTACGAGGGAAGAATCGCGCTTCGATAAGAAGTTTTGTCTCTGCGTCAGCGGATTGCGCTATGCCTGCCGTACCACATTTGGGCCTGCTGCGAGGGCTCCAAACGAAGGAGATACGCTCGGCGCTCCGAAAGCAGCGGGACTAAACGGGAGCCCTACCAACCAATCATGAGAGATGCGCCATGAAGCAAATCAGCTACGTAATCCAATTTCGCGGCACTGCAGGCCCCAAAGAAGGGGAGGAAGGGGTACTCCGGGCAAGAACCACCGGGGCGTCCGCCTCTATCACGACGAACATCAACGACAGCGGCGTCGACGCCGCGATCGAATCCATCGCGGGCAACGATGCGTCCTTCGAGTCGGATGTCTTCCCGAATGAGGACGGTTCCTTCACGGAGTCGGGGGTCATCAACTTTGGAGGCGGCAACGGCTTCACCTTCAGCACACGCGGCAAGGGCGCGATGGGGCCGAGCGCAGACGAGAACTTGACCCACGGCGGAATCTGCTGGCAGGTCGATGCCGGCACCGGCATCTTCAATGGCGCCACCGGGATCATCACCTCGAATTTTACGGTGAGCGGCGCCGGCGAAGTCGTCGACAATCAGTGGGGCGTTATCTTCCTGAAGTAGTGCCTGAAACGGAGTGGGTGGCGGCTCTGTTGTGCGACTCGCCGAAGCGAGATTGAAGCACTAGTCGCCCTCACCCCCGCCCTTGCCGTGACCGCGGAAATCAACTGAATCGGCCGCCAGGATAGGACAGGGTCTGTTTGCTCTCCATGACCAGACTGAGGACGCGGCAATGCAATTCTTCGCTAGCCGCTCGGGATAATCAAGGCATCGAGCGCGAGAGCGCCTTGGCCCTTCGGCAGGACGAGAAACGGATTGATGTCGATACTCTCGATCCGGTCGGCATATTCATGAGCGAATGCCGATAGTCGCGAGAGCGCTTCGGCGAGTGCATCGACATCTGACGGCTCCGCGCCGTGAGCGCCATCAAGCAGCGGGAAGCCCTTGACCTCGCGTAGCATCTCATGCGCCTCCTCGACGCCGAACGGCGCCAGACGTTGAGTCACATCGCCCAATAATTCAACGAATATGCCACCGAGCCCGAAGAGGACGACTGGCCCAAACACCGGGTCGCGCTTAACTCCAAGGATGGTTTCGACGCCGCCCGATATCATTGGCGCCACGACGACTCCATCGACTTTGGCGTCCGGTCGCGCCATCTTCGCGAGCTCAATCAGGGTGTCGTAGGCCTCCCGCGCCGCAGCTTCATCAGGGACATCGAGAAGCACGCCCCCGATTTCCGATCTGTGCGGAATGTTGGCAGAGGCGAGTTTCATCGCGACCGGAAAGCCGATTTCGGCTGCCCAAATCCCGGCCTCACCTGCCGACGTAGCCAAACATTCGTCAACCACGGGAATACCGGCCCCAGCAAGGATATGCATTGCCTCGACTTCGTTCGGCATCTCAGCCGGAAGATCGACTGGTACAGGGAGCGATGATGGCGCCGGCTGGTCCGCCTTCGCATACCTCTGCCCGAATTGAATTAAGGCCGCGGCCGCCCTGACGGCACGTGTCGGCTCTGGAATGACGAGATAGTTCAGGCCGTCAAATACCTGCCATGCTTCTTCGTCCATGGTAACCGAAATGATGATCGCTGCCGCCGGATACCTTTCGCGTATTCGGATCAGCCCCGTTCTGCGCAGGAATTCGATCGACGTCATGCCAGCGAAATACACGATGATCACATCATACTCGCCCTCTTCGATCATGACGTTGAGGCAGTGCTCAACAATTTCAGGCTGATTCACGGCTTGGCCGGTGATATCTACCGGATTGCGAGTCCCCGCAAACGGAATGACGTCCTTGATTTTCGCTTGTGCTGCCACCGACAGACGGGCGACGTCGAGGCCAAGACTAACCGCATGATCGGACATAAGAATACCAACACCGCCCGAGATCGTGACAAAACCAATACGGTTTCCGGCCGGGAACAGACCGCCGGTGCAGGCATAACCGATGTCGAAAAACTCATCCATCGTGTGGGCACGGTAGGCGTTGAATTTCTTGAGGACGGTATCGACCACGCTATCCGAACCGGCGAGTGAATCGGTGTGCGATAAGGCGGCTTCGGCGCCAACATCAGAACTGCCGACTTTCATCGCAACAACAGGTTTTTGCGCCTTCTTCGCTGCTTCCAAGCCCGCCATGAGTTTCGCGCCATCGCGGCTTGCCTCGAAATACATCAAGATCACTCTGGTTTCGGAATCACCGACATAGTAGTCTAGGCAGTCAGCGACGTTCACATCCGACTCGTTTCCCGTGGTCGCCCAAAGCCTGACGCCAAGGTGTCGTTGGCGTGCCTCCGCGTAGGTGACGCTGCCATAAGCCCCACTTTGACTGACAACGCTGACAGGCCCCAACTTCGGCGGCAGATTCATCATCGATACGCCAAAGGTGATGATCATATTGTGATCGAAGGCGGCGATGCCCATGCAGTTCGGGCCGACGATCCGCATTCCCGCATCGTCTGCAATCCGCCGCATATCGCTCTGCGTCTTGCGACCTTCATCGCCGGTTTCGGCAAACCCTGAACTGAATATGACGACTGCCTTGACGCCTTTTTCTGCGCATTCGCAGATCGCCGGCAACACGGCAGTTGCGGGCAGGACAATTAACGCCAAATCTACTTCGTTCTCGACGTCGAGGATCGACTTGTAGGCCCTCAAACCTTGAACTTCTAAACGGTTCGGATTGATCGGATAAATGGGGCCATCAAACTCATAGTGTTTGAGGTATCTGAGTGGTCGACCCCCGATCTTGTTCTCGTCTGAGGAAGCTCCCAAGATCGCCACCGATCTCGGCCGAAACACCGCCTCCAAGGAAGCCCGGCTCACTGCCCACCCCGCGCATAGAGCCAACCTCCACACAAGGGTCGGCGCCCACCATTTGCTGCGACACCCTCTTTTCGTACGACGAGCATTCGCGCCATTCGTGTTTGATCTCGACGATCCACTTTAAGGACGCACCGGGAAACTCGTTGGGCCCTTCAGGTGCGGGAGCAGCGGCTGAACGCGGGCGATCCAGTCGCAGAGCACCGGGCGGGTTTCGCGCGGATCGATGAGGTCGTGGAAGGAAAAACTCTCCGCGCGAGGCACCGGCGACTGCCGCGCCAGCATCTCCTCTTCAAGCCGTTCGCGCTCGGCAATGGGGTCGTCAGCCTTGGCGATCTGACGGCCGAAGGCAACCGCCACGCCGCCCTCGACCGGGATTGCGCCAATTTTGGCTGAGGGCCAGGCGACGACGAAGCCGTCCGGGCCGAAATGCGCGGCCTCGGCAACGCCATGCGCCGTGCGCACGATCACCGACGCCCAGGGCACCACCGAGCTCGCCGCCGCGAGCACGGCGGCCGTGCCGAAACGGATCGTGCCGGCCTTTTCTGCTTCTGTGCCGATCATGAAGCCGGGCTCGTCGACCAGGCTTACGATGGGCAGGTGGAAGGTGTCGCAGAGCTCGATGAAGCGGCGCGTCTTCTGGGAGCCCGCCGCGGTCATGGCCCCGGCCAGGTGCCAGCAGTCGTTGGCGAGCACGCCGACCGGCTGGCCCGCGAGCCGGGCGAGGCCGGTGATCGTGCCTTGCCCGTAGAGGCGCCCGATCTCGAAGAACGAGCCCTCGTCCAGCACCAGCGCGATCACGCGCCGCATGTCATAGAGTTTGCGCCGGTTGCGCGGCACGATTTCGATCAGCTCCTCGGCGCGGCGAGCCGCTGGATCGTCGGCCGCCGTGCAGGGCGGGAGCTCCCAGACGTTCGGCGGCAAATAGCTGAGAAAGCGACGGATCTCGGCGAAGGCCGCGGGCTCGTCGGCGACCAGATTATCGACGACGCCGTTCCTAGCGTGCACCTCCGCGCCGCCGAGCGCCTCCTTGCTCGGGCGCCGGCCGAGCGCGCGCTCAACCACGGCGGGGCCCGCGACCAGAACCTGCGACGCCTCGGTCATCACCGAGAAGTGCGAGGCCACCAGGCGCGCCGCTGGCAGGCCCGCGACCGCGCCGAGCGCGGCCGAGGCGACAGGCACCGTGGCCATCGCCCTGGCCACGGAGGCGAAGCGCGGCGCGGCGTTGACCGGCGTGCCCACCGTCTTCGAGCCGGAGCCCGCGACGCTGCCGCCTGCGCCCTGATGCAGCCGCACCAGGGGCACGCGGTAGGTGCAGGCGAGCTCCTCCGCATAGACACTCTTGCGCAGGCCGGCCTCGTTGGGCGAGCCGCCCCGGAGCGTGAAGTCCTCGCCGCCGATGACGCAGCGGCGCCCGTCCACCGTGCCGAAGCCGAGCACGAAGTTGGCCGGCGAGAAGTCTGTGAGCCGCCCTTCCTCGTCGCGGGTGGCATCGCCTGAGGCGCCGCCAAGCTCCTGAAACGAGCCACCGCCGAGCATGGCGTCGATCCGCTCGCGGATCGTGAGCAGACCCTTGGCGTGCTGACGGGCGACGCCCTCCTCCCCGCCCTGGGCTTGCGCGAGCGCCCGCTTGCGCGCGAGCTCGTCGACCTCCCTCTCCCAGCTCATGCGGGGCTTACGAGGGCCTCACCCGACGACGCTGTTTGTCGTCGTCGGGTGTTAACGGCACTCGTCCTCTCCTCGTTGTGCCGTATTGTGGGTGTCCGTGGGCTCCCTGAAGCGATCCTGACACACGACGAACGCGTGCGTCTTTGTCGGTGCCTCGCCCAGCGGCAAGCGATCGCCGGGATCACTCAGCTGCATTCACTCCCCCTGCGTAACCGCTAGTGTCATTGGCGAACAAGCTGCAGAGGCTGCGCCCACCACTTATCCTTGCCAGGTACTCAAACGGCGGCACGCAGTCATGAATGTCTCAAAGGCTGAACAGACGCGGTGCTGCCCGAAATACCTTGCCTCAGGCTCAGCCCGAAGGGCCTTTTCCTTCCATAACGGGGCCCCGGTTGAAGGGTTCGCTGCCGTCGTGCATCCAGCCGTGATACCGGGGTAGTTCGTCTACAGTATCGAACCACTCGATCCGCTCGTCCGTCCAAATGTGAAATTGCGGAACCAAGGCGTCGGGGTCGTCCGTCGTGCTGATGAAAACCTCGATCAGGTCCCCGCCGAGTTCCTCTACGTACCCCTCCCACGTGAGCGGAGTCCCACACTTGCCGCAAAAGCCACGCCTGATACCCGGCGATGACTCATAGATATTCCGCTCTTCGCCCGTCCAGGTGATCTCGCTCTTGAGATAACCTACGAGCGCAGCCACCACGGCGCCTGTGTGGCTCCTGCATGACTTGCAGTGGCAATAGACGACGGCGTGCGCTTCAGGGGCTTCATAGCGAACCGCGCCGCACATGCAGCCTCCGGTAACCTTGTCAGGACCACTCCCCATAGCAACCTCCTCCTGTGGGCTTGAAGGTTCCGAATTGGCCTTGAGAAGCCTCCAAGTGCAACTTATCGACCCGGTGGCCCGCAGCTTACCAAACACAACCGTTGATGTCGTCGCTGTCATTCGAATGAGCTTGCCTCCCGCAGGATTCCTCTGCGAAATTAGTTCGGCAGGGTGTTGGGGAAGGTTTTCGGCTTGTGCGGTGTTGATGGAGCCGATTTTGCCGCTGCCGTCGGGCGATCTTGTGTCTGAAACGGCGGTTTGCGGGCGCACTGGTCGGTCAACAGCCCGCAATCAGGCTGGCGCGGCGCAGGTTGTAGGCGGTGGCAGCGGCGTAGAGGCGGGCGGTGTTCCTCTCGAGCACGCAACTCCTGGCCCGCCTCAGCCCGTAGAGGCGCTTCAGCGCCGAAAAGACGGCCTCCACCGGCGCCCGGCGCCTGGCAATGAGATCGTTGCGCCGCTGCTGCCAGGGCGGCAGCGAGGCCATGTGCTTGTTGCGCCGGTGCATGATGCGGTCCTTGATGCCGGCGGCCTTGAGCCTTGCCCGTCTCGGCTTGCCCTCGTAGGCGCGATCGCCATAGACCGCCCCCTCGTCGCCGCAGATCAACCGATCGGCAACCTCGCTTCGTAGGTCTTGGCCGAGCTCAGCGCCACGCGACGGATCAGCCCGGAGCCCTGGTCGACACCCACATGCGCCTTGTAGCCGAAGAAGCCACGGCCCTTCTTCCGCGTCCAATCCGCACCGGGCTCGCGCGGGTGCCCGGCACCCGCGCCCGCCTTGTACGGCGGAGGCCGCGAGGCCGAGGCCACCAGCGTCGCGTCCATCAGCGTGCCCTTGCGCAGGATCAGCCCGGCGGCATCCAGCTGGCGGTTGATCTCCTCGAACGCCGCCTCCAGAACAGCGCCCGCGTCCGCGCGAAAGCGGCAGATCGTGGTCTCGTCCGGCATGCCCCCATCCAGCGCAAAGCCGCAGAAACGCCGGAACGACAGCCGTTCCAGCAGCGTCTCCTCCAGACCGGGGTCCGAAAGGTCGTAAAGCGCCTGAAGATAGAGCGCCTTCAGCATCGACAGCGGCGCATAGGGCGGGCGCCCCCGCCGTCCTCCGCGCACGCCCGAAGCCAGACGCTCGAGAGGAGCCCAGTCGATCAATCCATCCAGCCGTTCCAGCTTCCGGTTCGTACCCAGAGCGCATCCGTTTTAGACGGAACCATATCCGACGTTTCGGATGTAGTTATTGCATTCGCTGGGCTCGATGGTGTCGATGAGGTGCCCGAGGTGGCGCCAAGTGTCCTCGAAGTCGCGCTTCTTGGTTCTCCGAGTGACCCATGTAGTGCCACGTCTTGAAGAAGATCGCTTCCTTTTCCCGCTCGAATATGGCGGGGTCGTGATACCAGGATGCCGGGAGCGTGTAAGAGAGCTCGGGGTTCAGGCTGAAGGTCCTCTTGAGTTCGAGTGCCGACACGTCGTTCATCGGGGACCTTCCTTGACGTTTCTGCAGCAGGGCGCGGCTTCTGCCCCCCTTGCAGCTAGTCCGGGTCGTTGAGAGCCTTCCACACCATGTGCTCGAAGTGGTGCACGCCGTGCTCGCTGCGCCAGCTGTCGAAGTCGTCCACCACGAAACGGCCCTGCTTGTAGCCGCGCGACTTCACGCCGCGCTGCACCGCGCGGATGATGGCGATGTCCTGCTCGTTGACCACGTCGCTGTGGTACTTGATTACCTCTTCCTCCTTCTCGGAGGGCGGGTTCGAGCGGAAATAGTAGTCGAGCGACTCGAAGGTCTGCTCCGGCCCGGTGGGATGGACCTGGAAGACTATGAAGTTGCTCGACGGCGGCCAGGCCATGAAGAGCGTGTTGGGCCAGAGCGCCCAGATGTAGCCGTCCACCATGTCGGCCTGGCATGGATTGAAGCCGTAGGCCCGGTTCTCCGGCCGCGCCTTGTAGACGATGTGGCTCGAATAGTAGGGCCGCACCATGTTCTTCCAACGCTCGGTCTCGAAGAGAGACGTCGCCGAGCCCATGAACTCCGGGTGGGCGTAGGGGCAGTGATAGCACTCGGCGAAATTGCCGATCGCGATCTTCCAGTTGACGTCGAGATCGAAGGGGTCCTTGCGACAGAGAAGGAGGTCGTCGTAGTCGGGAACCGCGTCGCGGAACTCGTCGACGATCGAGCCGGCCATGCTCTCGAGCGAGGGCGCGTCCGGATCCATGTTGATGAACACCATGTGGGTGCCGAATTCCTCGACCTGCATCTCCGGCAGGCAGAAGTCTGCTGGATCGAAGTTCATCATCAGCTCCGCGCCATTCGCGTTCTTCAGCGAGCCATCGGTGTTGAAAGTCCAGTTGTGATAGGGGCAGACCAGCGTCTTGCGGTTGCCGACGCCGTTGTCCATCAGGCTCGCGCCGCGGTGGGGGCAGACGTTGTAGAAGGCGCGCAGCACGCCGTCCATGCCGCGCACCACGATGATGTCCTGATCGATCACCGTCGTCGCGACAAAGCTGCCTGGCTCCGCGACCTCCGATGCATGGGCCGCGAACAGCCAGTTCTGATAGAATATCTTCTCCTTCTCCTGCGCGAGAATCGCCGGGTCGTAATAGTAATGGCCCGGCAGGGTGCAGCTGTCGCGGGCGTCCCTATTGAACGGCACTGCCGGCTGAAGAACGGGCGCGGGTCCGATGGGCATGACACTCTCCTTCAATCGCTTTCGCCAGTCGCTCACGCTGAGGGGTGGCACAGGCGAGGGGCCGGGGCCTCGGCACCCGGTGGCGCTCGGTGCCGGTGGCCCCGTCCCGCTCTCGCGTTACTCGCCGGTTTCAGTTCCCGTAGCGGCTCCAGTCCTCTTCGAAGCCCTCCGCGTAAAGGTCGCCGATGATCGTGCAGTCGATGCCGCGCTCTGGCGGGACCGCCTGTTCCATGTAACCGAACTTCACCCACCATTCGTTCACGACATTCCACTGCGTCGAGAAATACCCGTTCTCCTGCTCGAAGGGCGGGTCACCGGGCGCCACGCCGCAGAAGGCGGCGGCTTCGGCAAGGGTATAGGGGTAGATCTTGTTGTCCGCGAGGGTTCCGGTCTTCCCGATGACGACCTCGACGTCCTCCATCTCGAACTGCAGCGACTTGGCGATGATCTCGTTGCCCTCTTCGGGATTGTCCTTCCACCACTGCACCGCGTCGTAATAGAGACGCATGACCTGCTTCGCGAGACTGCGCTTCTCTCGGATGAAGTCGGCGTTCATGAACATCGCATCGCCCAGCACAGCCAGCTTAAGCCAATAGGGGTCGACCGAGTTGGCGACTTCCTGGGCTCCAGGCAGGTCGCGCAATACGTTGCGCGCCCAAGGTTGCCAGAACTCGCCGCCGGCGATCTCGCCGCCGACCATCGCGGCCGCCGCCTCGTTCATGATGAGATTAACCCATTGGACCTCGTCGATGCCGACGCCGTTCTGCTCGAGCCAGGTCGCCATGTAGATCTGCGCGAGACCGCCTTCGAGCACGGCAACCTGCTTGCCCCTGAGCTCCTCGGGGCTCTTGATGTCGGGATGCAGGATGATCATGTCGACGCCATAGGACACGGTGGAGAGCGCGATCAACTTGACCGGGAGGCCCTGCGCGGCGGTGATCGGCCCCATCTCGACGGTGCTGTTGATCACGTCGAGCTCGCCGGTTGCCATCAGCGTGAAGAGCTGATTGGGATCGTCGATAATCGTGTGCTCGAATTCGATGTCGGGCGCCCAACCCAGCTCGTTCACCATGTAGAAGAAAGTTTGCGCCGGCCAATGGGTATGGCCCACACGCACCACGTCTTTGGCGGAGGCCAAGTTCGAGGCGTCGGCTATGGCGACGACGGCGAGCGCCGCGCCAGCCACTACGAGACCAAGTCTCCGTGCAAGGCACTTTATTCCCATTTTCATGCTCAGCCTCCCGTTTTAGGTTCAATTCTTTGCGTTTGATGGCAAAAACCATATCGTGGGGATTCTTCGGAAGCAAGCACACTCCGCGCAAGACGGGCGCAGATGCACGCGAAGGCGGGAGATCGAGAACCGCGATAGGCGCTCATCGGATGCTGCGGTGAGGGCAGGCGGGAGAGGACCATGACACCCGACGAATACAAGCAGACTGACCTTCTCAACAGCTTCCTCGACGGCACGGTGCAGATCTGTGTCGTGACCCACGATCTCGATAAGGCTGTGCGAGCCTATGCCGATCGGCTCGGGATCGGGCCCTGGTGGATCCAGGACGCCGAGCCGCCGGAGATGATCGAGACGCGGATCCGCGGCGTCGAGACGCCGTTCAGCATGCGCCTCGCCCTCGCCTGGACTGGAGATATGATGTGGGAGATCATCCAGCCGCTGACGGGGCCGACCGTCTACCAGGAGCACCTTGAGAAGCACGGCGAGGGGGTTCAGCACGCCGCGTTCTCGTTCACGCGCGTCGGCTTCGACGCAGCGGTCGAGAGTTTCAAAGCACGCGGCTTCGAGCCGATCCAGGAATGCAACTGGAATGGCGTCCGGGTGAAGTATTTCGACACGGTGGGCGCAGCCCACACGACCTTTGAAATCTACGACTGGCCCGAAGACAAGGCCCTGCCGGAGCCGCAATACTGGTATCCCGCTCCGCCGTGAGCCGGACGCGGGCTGCAGGCGCGGTCAGCTGATCTTGCCCTGGATCTCCTCGCGCATCATGGCGAAGAGGACCTGCTCCGTCTCGATATAACCGGGATGACGTAGTAGTTCTTCTTTCTGCTCGTATCGGCGCCCTTCTTTGAAGTCCATTTGGAGGTCTGCTTTGATCCGTCCAGGCTGGCGCGTGTAAAAGAGAATACGATCAGCGAGATAGATTGCCTCCTGGATGTCGTGGGTCACCACGATCACCGTCTTGTTCTCGCGTTCGATGATCTCGATGATCATCTCCTCCATTTCCCAGCGGACCTGTGCATCGAGGGCGCCGAACGGCTCGTCGAGCAAGAGGAGCCTTGGGTTCTGCGCAAGAGTGCGGGCGATCGCGACACGCTGCTTCATGCCCCCCGAAAGTTCTTCGGGATAGGCGCCACGGAATTTGTCGAGATGCACGACGTCGAGGAAGTGGCGTGCGCGCTCGCGCCGCTCGGCCTTCGGAATCCCCTGCACCTTCATCCCGTATTCGACGTTCTCCAGCACCGTGAGCCAACGGAATGAGGTGTAAGCCTGGAACACCATGCCGCGGTCGGGGCCAGGGCCCAGCACTGGGTGCCCGTCGACAACGACACGACCGCTGGTCGGCAGGTCGAGCCCGGCGATGAGCCTCAGCATGGTGGTCTTGCCGCAGCCGGACGGGCCGATCATGGCCGTGACGCGGCTCTCCTCCAGGCTGAACGAGATGTCGTCGATCGCCGTGATCGTCCCGCCGAGGAACTCCTTCGTCACCCGCTCGCTCTCGACGATCGCGGACGAATCTCTCGCCTCGACGGCAAGCCCGTTCTCTCCGTTGCCGCCGCCCCTGTTGCGCTTCCACAGCATCCCGTCGCTTAGCCCCGCCGGCGGAAGTTGTACGGAAACATGAGGCGGCTCGCGAGCCGAAACGCGATGTCGGTGAGGATGCCGAGGACGCCAATGGTCAGGATGCCGGCCATGATCACGTCGACGTGGAGGAAGCGCCCGGCCCGCATCATTACGGCGCCGATGCCGTCGGTGGCGGCGACGATCTCGGCAACCACGAGATAGGTCCAGCCGATTGCCGCGAGGCTCCGAAGCGAGTCCATGATGGTGGGCGCCGAGTACTTCCAGACGACATCGAATACGACCCGCCAGCGCCCGGCGCCCATGGTGAGCGATGATTCGACCAGCTCATCGGGCACAGAGAGCACGTTGTCCAGGATGACCACCATGAGGAACCAGAAGCACCCGAGGAACAGGAGCGCCATCTTCGCCGAGTCGCCGGCACCGAACCAGATGAGCAGCAGCGGCACGAATGCAACCGCCGGCAGGTAGCGCCAGCCGGCCACGGTCGGGCCGATCAGCGCCCGCAGGCGGGCGAAGCAGCCCATCAATACGCCGATCGGAACGGCGATCAGGCAGGCCAGAAAGTAGCTCACGTAGATTCGGAAGATGCTCTTGCCGATATCACCGATGAATCCCTTCTCGGCCAGCAGCTCGTAGAGCGTGACGATCACCGTGCCCGGAGAGGGCAAGAAGCGCTGCTGCGCCGCGGGCGTCGTCAGGTGGCCGATCTCCCATATCACGAAGAAGATGACGACGCCGACGATGCCGTAGAGGATCGCCTTCTTCTGCGAGAGGCGCGAGCGCAACTCCAGAAACCGTTCTCGGGGCTTCGGGAGCTTCGGGACTTCCGCCTCGGCCGCGCTCGGAGTGCTCCCGCCGGCCAGGGTCGTCGGTCGTTCGCGCGCTGCCGACGCTCTTTCGTCCATGATCGCTAAGGCGCTGAATTCATCGCATTATTGATTGTTCGTAAATCAGTATATCATGCGCAGACCCGCGGTCGAGATCACGGCGGGCGAGCGGCCCGGCGGTTCCGATACAGTTGGTAGGCGGAATGACCGGCGAGCGTGGCCAGAACCACAATACCGCCGACAACGGTGAGCAGCGGTGGCTCCTCGCTCAGCACAAGCCAGACCCAGAGCGTGCCGAGCACGGTCTCGAGCAGCATGAGCAGGCCTACCTCGGGCGCTGGCAGATAGCGCGGCCCGAGCGTGATAAGCGCGAACGAGACGGGCAGGACGAAGAGCCCCATGGCGGCGATGTAGCCCGCGCTGCCCCAGGCGGCATCGAGCGGCGCGGCAACACCGAGGACAGCGAGACCTGAGCTCAGGCTGCCGAGCGCCGTCGCAGGGATCAGGTTAACCTCCCGCGCCGCGCGCAGGACCACGAACATGCCCGCAAGCGTGATCGAGACGAACACCGCTGCGATGTCGCCGAGGAGCGTTCCGCGGCCGACGCCGTCCCACACGACGATGGCGATGCCAGCAAAGGCGAGGAAGATGACGATCCAGAGCTCGAGGCTCACCCGCTCTCGCAGGAAGATCCAGCTGAGCAGCGCCGCGATGACCGGCGCGGTCGCGTAGATCACGAGGGTGTTCGCGACTCCCGTGTTCGAGATGGCGACCACGAAGAGAATGCCGTTGGCGCCAAACAGCAGTGCCACAGCGAGCCCGGCCCAGCCGATGCCGAGGAACGCGCGAATCGTCGCACGCCGGTAAACGATCGCGATGCCGAGCATGAGAGCGAGGCCCATTGCCAAGCCGCGCCAGAAGGTAGCCGTCCAGACGTCGAGGTCGGCGAGGCGCAGCAGGAGCGTGTCGGGTGTCAGCACCAGCACGCCGGTTCCGGTCATCAGGAGACCGCGCGTGTGGGTCGGCAAACCGGTTGAGCGGTTTTTCACTGTCGATGTCGCCGCGCCGAGACCGGTCGCTCCCTTGCTGTTGCCGCGCTCCCCCCGCGATCGCGCCGTCTGGCCCGCATCGCCTCCCTAGACCAGGCCGTCCTCACCGACGGCGGCGACGGCGACCTTGCGAAGCGGCGGGTCCAATTCCCGCCCGCCCTCGCTGAACGTGCTCTCCCGGAATGTCAGGATGCTCCTTACCTTCATGCCAGGCAGTCTCCCTCGCGCGTCCGGCTCGCCGCTATCTGGCGGTCGCGGGGGAGGTTCCTTTCGCCTCCGCGGCGGCCGAAACGGTGTCGTTGCCCTCGAGAAAGGCATTCGGGATGCACTCGGCGCCGTCCCAGTCGTAGGTCCGGAAGTTGTGCCCTCTCGTGATGAACTGGGCACCGTTATAGAACATTCGTACTGGGTGTGCCGGCTCGCGAACTCCGATCCGACCGCGTCCCACGCCAGCTTGAGGAATTTCATCCGGTCGTAGGCGTCCTCGCCCTCCCGCGCCGAGACCAGCGCGGTGTCGAACAGCGCGACCAGCTCGGGATCGGCGAGATCGGCGGTCGACGAGGGCAGCATGATCAGCCTAACACCCGCGAGCTCCCGGATCTCGGTGATGAACGTCGGGTAGAACTCCTGCGTAGAGGACGTGGCGGCGTAGAGGAGCCTCCGGTTCGGCACGAAATACTTGCCGCGCCGGATTCCGGCCGCCTTCATCCCGTGGAGAAGGCCCTCCGCCACGCCGATCTGCGACGCCATCTGGCCCAGCCTCTCGTGCACGGCGGGCATCCTGATGGTGCCCACGGTCTCCGTGATCCGCATTGAGCCTTGGGAAAAAAGAACCGAGCGAAGCAGGATAATGCCTACCTCGTAACTGAGATGGTTTCTATACTGTACGAGCAACAAGGGCCAGCAACCATTGTCCTTATGACTGGTGATGCAGATTATGCGCCTCCTCTGGAAAAGGCCTTGATGATGGGATGGAGAACAGAAGTTGCATTTATCGACCGAGGAATCTCACAGGCGCTGGAGCCCATCTCTCATGAAATTCGTGAAATTAGACCGAACGAAATAGAGCTGATGCAGTTTTGAGTTTCGCCATCAACGAATCCTGTCCAAGCTACCATACCGCCAGCGCGACGTGAGCGGCTCGCAGGTCCACCCGTTTGGCGAGCGGCGCAAGGCGAGAAAAACGCGGTCTTTAACTTAGACCGCGGCCGTGCCCTTGCCACCGTGGACCGATGGTTCCGCGCACCATTGGTGGCGCAACAGGGCCAGCGGCTCGAGCACCTCTTCCGAAATACTCAGCAAGTCGATCAGGACGGCGCGGTCGAGCGCCTGCCGGGTTTCGTCCTGCCACGCTTCGTTAGCCGGCAATAGCTCTTGTTCCCGAAACTCCGCGAAGATGTCGTCGGCACGGTCCAACTGCGGCGGAGTGAGGCTAGTCGGGTTGAGCACGGTGAGGGCCGGCAACTTCGAGATCGTGAGCATGGCCCGACCCTGTTGCTGACGGGTACCGATCCACCAGAATAAAATACAACCGAGGGTCGTGTTGGCCCAAAGAACGAGCGGCACTTCCCAGCGCCGATCTGCGCACAGGAAGTTTGGCCAAGCCCTGCCTCCAATCGTTGGTTCGGGTGTAAGGCACGCTGCCAGCGGTTGGGAGTTGATGCGGAAATCGCGATTGAAATGCAGCCGTGAAGCTGTCCGTTGCCATGCTTCGTTGGCGCGGTGATCGCATTCCGGCCGAACCTCCCCGGCACTGTCCGGAAGGACGATCATCCGTGTTTCGCGGATAGCATCGTGAGACCACAGGGCGGGCCACGTGGGAACGTGCCCAGGCTGCAAGTCAATAATGTCAAATGGTCCGCGAGGAAAGCCGGAGCTATTGCGTTCAATACCCGAAATGTCCATGTGGTAGAGCCCGCGATTTCCCAGATCGGCAAGAGTGGCGACTCGTACAGGTATCGCATTACCCAACCTGGGCAGTCGAAGC
Source organism: Alphaproteobacteria bacterium (assembly GCA_965220745.1). Taxonomy (GTDB): domain Bacteria; phylum Pseudomonadota; class Alphaproteobacteria; order UBA828; family UBA828; genus WTGU01. The sequence goes on from CBDCQT010000012.1 coordinate 178,617, forward strand.
TCGCCTTGCGCCAGCCCCCTAGCGGCCTGCACCACGCTTGCATCGCGAAGGCCCGCGCAGCCGGTGTCTAACCCGACTTATTCATGGAGAACCTTGCGGTTGAGGCTCGGTTATCGGGTCGCGTCGGGACCTGACGCGGTTTGGCGCCGGGATCTGAGGATGATGGTCGTTATTGGGTTGAGGGTTGAACGAGCCTGGGTGATTGGGGCACGCCGCCCCGTCGCTCAGGGGCCTGCTGCGGCGAGACGGCCTGCGAGCAGGCGGAAGAGAGCGGCGTCCGGGCAGGCCGAGGCGAAGTGGATGCGGACGCGGGTGGCCTTCTCGATGACGCGGGCGCCGATCTTGAGGAGGCGCAGCCTCAGGGTTGCGAACTCTGCACGGGCGAGCGGCGCCGTGCGGGGAATGGCATCGCGGAGCGCGAGCATCAGCCAGTAGGCTGCAGTGTGCAGGACCAGCCTGAGCTGGTTGGCGCGCGGGCTCTGGCAGGAGGTTCGGTCCGAGGCGAGCTGGCCCTTGTGCATCTTGATCAGGTTCTCGGCCTGGCCTCGGGCGCAGTAGATGTCTTCGTAGAGATGGCGGGGCTCGCCCTTGAGCGAGGTGACGATATAGCGCGCGTCGAAGCCGCGCGTCGTCGCCTCCAGCCGAGCCACGACCCGGCGTTCGCGGCCCCAGGAGCCGGCGGCGTAGTCGAAGGCGGCGACGCTGCGCATCCTGTCCGCGCCGGCCTTGGCGCGGCGCACCCGGACGTCGTCGGCCACGTCGTATGCAAGCGCGTGCAGCGCCCGATTGCCGGCGAGGCCGAAGATGTAGTCGACGCCGTTCTGCTCGCACCAGGCCATGGCTTGCGGGCGGCCGTAGTGCGCATCTCCCCGGAAGACGATCCGGGTGTGCGGCCAGTGGCGGCGGATGCGGCGGACCAGGTGCTTGATGAGAGTGCGGACCTCGGGCCCCGACGGCGTCTTGCCCGGGCGCAGGAGGACCGCCACCGGCTTGCCGCTTTCCACATGGTAGACGTGGACGGGCAGGAAGCAGCGGGTGTCGTAATGAGCGTTGAACAGCGACAGCTGCTGGTGCCCGTGCACGGCATCGCAGGTGTCGTCGATATCGAGCGTGATGGCGGCAGGTGGGGCTGAGAAGGAGCGGCAGAAGAGATCGACCAGGGCGGCCGTCATGCGCGCCACCTCGATGCGAGACGGCGCGTTCTCCAGGCGGCTCATGGTGGGCTGGGAACAGAGGTCGCCCCCGCTCTCCGGCGCCCGGCCTGAGGCCAGCTTGAACAGCGGGTCCGCGCGCAGCGCGTCGCAGTCGTCGGCATCCTCGTAACCGCAGGCGATGGCCAGCATGCGAAAGCGCAGCATGGCCGAGAGCGAGTGGACCACCTGCGCCTGATTGCGCCGGTCGCGGATACAGCCCGCCAGGGTCTCGGCGAGACGCAAGCGGCGTTCCGCCTCGCGCAACAGGACCAGGCCGCCGTCAGACGAGATCAGGCCGCCGTCGAAGGCGGCGCTCACCCTCTTGCGTTGGACGCTTGGCAGATCGAAGGGGAGAAGGCTATCGTCGGTCATGGCGGGCGTGGCTTTTTCGTTGTTCGGAGAGGAAGACGCCTCGACAACGAATTCCTACCCGATGGCAACGGCTTACGCTACGTCCGCCACCCCAAAATCAGACCCGCCACGAATAATCCGGGCTAACAACGTTCCTCGAATACTGCATCCGATCCTGTCGCCGGTACCAATTGTAATCGCGCCAACAACGTGATCGGCGGGCAGCCCCCGGACGGCCCGCGCCATCGTCGCTGCTTCCAAGATGGTCTGTGGGCGGTGCTGGAGATTCACGAAGAGCGTCGCACCGTCAGTCTCCTCGTCGTCGTTCTTTCTGGTCGCAACCACTAGCACCTCGGCCATGCCCGTGTCGGCCGAGAAGGCGCAATTGGTCGGGCCGGTGGCAGCAATGCTGACGATAACGATATCCCTGTAATGCTCGTCGAGCAGACGCCGCGCGGCGGCCCAGGATTCACCCTGGAGGAAGGATGCCGGGAGAACGAGGGCCAGCACTCCGTCGGGGCTCTTTACCTTGGCATGGGCAAGATCGATGAAGTATGACGCGAGGCCGGCATTGCCGTGACCGACCTTAGGCTCTCTGCGAATCTTCCCGAGGCGACGTGACATGTGCCTCATTTCTTCGTCGCTCGTCGCAAACCCGGCGAATGCAGGAGCTGGTACTCCGATCTTCTCGGCCTCATGGCCGGTCGAGCGCGTGAAGGGCGGATTCATGATGACGAGATCGAATCTGCCGTGAGGCAGGGCAACATGCCCGTCGTCGCTTTCGCCTATACCGCGCAGTCGCTGTTGCCCTGTGCCATACAGCGGAAGGATGTCTTGGGCTGCGATCAGGTCGAGGGCCCCGATCGCAATCGGCCGGTCGGTGGGTTCAGTTTGTTCACCGTAGGGCAGAGTGAAGATCGAAGTATTCTCGAAGGTCACGCTCGGGTGCGTGCTCGACAACACCGATGCGGTGAGATGCGTGGCCGCCGGCATGATGTCCGCGCCGACAATCGCGCGCTCCATCATCTCGGGGTGGATGAGCCGGTCGTCTCCCCCGCTTCGCCTGTAGCGGGACAGTGCGGCCTCGTATGCCGCGTTCAACAACGCCCCGGTGCCGCAGGCGAAATCGCCGATCCTAAGTGCGGCAACCGCGTCGCGGTCCCACCAGTCCACGTCAAGACGCGATACGGCAAGCTCAGCCAGCAAAGCAGCCGAGCTCGGCAAGGTGTAGAAGGTCGCCAGGAACTTTCGGTCCGTGATCAGGCGCTGAAACATCCGCCCGCAAAGATCGTGCTGGCTGGTTGCGCCGAGCGAAACCAGCTCCGTCGAGACCTCGAATAGCCGCTCCAGAATGTCTTGGGCCGTGCCGTTGCGGATGGGGCTAAGGATGTCCGAAGCGATCTTGAAGATGGGCCAGTAATTGATGTTGGTGAGAATGTGACTCCATACCTTCAGGACTTTGCCTTTGGAGGGGCGCCCGTTGACGCCGCGCATTTGGTCGAGGGTGTCAATTCCGTGGCCGCCCGCGATGGAAGACTGGAAGGTAAGCGCGTTGGCAAGAATGGCCATTGCCATTCGCGAGGTCTGTTCGCCGTCCTTCTGGTGCAGCTCCTGGGCGATGGCCTCCAGCGTATCCGGCGCATCGGCGCAGGCGTCGCGCAACTTGCCGGCGGCCTGATGAATTCCCATCTCTAGAACCTGCATGCCGAGAGCGATGCGGTTCTCGGAATGCGCGGCGAGCTCGATGGACGAGGCGAGATCGTCGACGGTGCCGTCCAGCCATCCGGTCTCCGGCCAGCGCTCAGGGGATTCGGGATCACTCGAGAGAAAACAGAACTCCAGCCGCGCACTCTCGATTTCCACTTGGAGATCGTTCTGGCGCACGCTGGCCAAGGCAAGCGGAATGCGAACGGCAAGGGCCTGCTCAATGGGATCGCCCGTGGTCTCCAGGCGCTTGCCGAGGCGTTGCCGGGCGTCTTCCTCGACCTCACTGGCCGGGGTGTATTCGGTCTCGACCACGACCGGGAGACCGCCCGGATGACGGACTATGATGTCGGGCTGGAGCCCTGGAACTCCGCTGAATACGCGGGTCTGCTCTACCCCGATTTGGCCCGGCCAGCGTGGATGTTTCCGGCGCAGCACCTGCGCCAGTTCCGTGTTGAAGGCGGTCTCAGTAGTCCTCGGCATGATCCCTGTTTCTCGACCGACCGGGGCGGCGGTCAAGCTGTGAGCTTTATAGCTCGCCAGTCGGGAATTCAAGGCGGGCAGAAAATAGAGCGGCCACTGGGGTCAAACGTGTCTCACGACCCGTCGAACAGGGGGCGTTTCGACGACAGGCCGCGTCGCAAGGCTTCAGTTGGTTCGGCTTCGGAGAGGGTAGAAACGAGAAGCGCAGTTGTTTCCGGCAGAGCGACGTGAGCAGCGCGGCACTCACCCGTTGTCGATCAGCAGCTCGGCGGCGCGCTTGACCGTCTTGGCATTTATGCAATGTGCCGCCGACACGTCCTCGATCACGAAGCCCACGATTCGCCGGTTTCCATTGCGGCCTCGACGGCCATTCCTATGCGCTCTGCGGCGGCTTGCAGGTCGCGGTCGCCGACGTGGGCGTATCGCAGGGTCATCACGGGGTCGGCGTGCCCGAGCATGCGCGCGACGGTGGACAGGGGAACGCCCCGGGCGACCGCCTGGCTGGCAACGGTATGCCTGAGATCGTGCAGGCGGACGTCGTCAAGCCCGGCTTCCTTCCGCGCCCGGCGCCAGAGGCACAGGGAATGTGAAAGCGGTTTGTCCGGATGCCTCGGGGAGGGGAACACGTAAGGGCTTGTGGTACGCGGCTGGCGGGCGAGGATGGCCTGCGCGGCCTGGCTCAGCCAGACCCTCCGCGGCCCGGTCTTGGAGTCCGCGAGGTTGAGACGGTCGCCGTCGACCTCCGACCATCGGAGCTTCAGGACCTCGCCCGCTCGGCAGCCGGTGAGCAGGAGCAACCGGATGACGTCGGCCTGCTGCCGGCGGGAGGGCCGCTCCCCGACCAGCCGGTCGAGGACGCGGTGAAGCCTCTCGATCTCTTCGGTGGAGAGGAACCGGGTGAGTTTCGGGCGAGGGTTCTTCGTGATGCCCTTGACGGGAGCGGTTCCGGCATGGCCGGCGGCGAGGGCGGCGTTCATGATCTGGCCGAGGATCTCGAGCGCTTTGTTGGCTCCGCCCGGCGCGGTGCGGCTGTAGGCGTCGAACCACCGCTCGACGTCGATCCGCCGGATGACGTCCAGCGGGATGCGGCCGAAGGCGGGGATAAGCTGCCGCTCAAGCACACGATTGGCGAATTGGCAGGACGACGGGGCACAGCGGCGGCGGTACGCCGGCAACCACTCATCGAGGACGAAGTCGCGAAACAGGGGAGCGCCGGAACGGCCTTCCGCCGGACACGGAGCGATTCCCAGGCGGAGCGCTAGGGCTCGCTTCCGGGCGTTCCCGACGGTCATGAGCGCGGCCGGGCCGACGGTCGCCCTGACCGGCTCTCCCTGGACGCGCCCGTGCCAGACGAAGCTGCGATGCCCGGACGGGCGCACCCGCACGCCGAGGCCGGGTACTTCGGTGTCCCACACCACGTATTCCGTGGTGTGCGGCTTCAACTTGCCGACGCCCGCGTCGGTCAGCCGGACCCTCCGCCCCTTCACGCCTGCCTCCCCGACAGGACGGGAGACAGGGTCTCGACCGCTTCGCGAACCGTGGCGTCGGACAGGTGGGCGTATTTCAGGGTGGTCGACGCGCTCTCGTGACCGAGCAGGCGGCCGACGGTGCGCACGCTCTCGCCGCAGAGCAGCGCCATGCTGGCGTAGGAATGTCTCGTGTCGTGCAGGCGGACATCCTGCAGCCCGGCTTCCTCCCTCACGCCGCGCCAGAAGTGATCCAGCCACATCCATGGAGTGCGCCGACCGGCAACCGGGAAGACGAATCCGGACGACCGGGGCAGACTGTCGAGGACATCGCGTGCCGCCTCGCACAGCCAGACCGTGCGCGGGCCGACTTTGCTGTCGGGCAGATAAAGCCGCCCCTCCCGGTAGGAGCGCCATTGGAGGGTCAGGATCTCCGACTTGCGGCACCCGGTGAGCAGCAGCAGGCGCACGGCGGCTACGTGCAGGGGGCGGCTGGCCTCGTACCGGCCCAGCACTGCGGCGAGGCGGCGATACTCCTCGGGGGTCAGGAAGCGCTCTGACCGCCCCTGCCGGTAGCGGCGGATGCCGGCGCAGGGGTTGCTGTTCTCCGGGCGGTATCCCCAGGCCTCGGCCTGCTGCATGATGACCGAGAGGACCGGCGCCGAGCGGTTCGCGGCGGCGGGCGTTGCGTGGAGCCCGCGGAACCAGGCCCGCACCTCCTGCCGGGTTATCTCTCCGATGGGCCTGCCCGCGAAGAAGGGCAGGATCTGCCGGCGGAGGTAGGCCCGGTTCACTTCCAGGGTGCGCGGCTTCCAGCGGCGCCCGTAGCGGTCGAAGACCTCCTCGGCGACCGTCTCGAAGAGGGTGCCGCCGGGGTCCGCCGCATCGGGCTCCCGACCGTCGCGTAGCGCGGCCAGCATTAATCTGGCCCTGGCCCGCGCCTCGGGCTCGGCGATCGTGGCCGCGTCGCCTATGATCTTCCAGACCCGTTTGCCCCTGTGCTGGCTGTGGATGAAGTAGCGCGTAGAACCGGAGGGCATGACCCGGACGCCGTACCCCTTGAGTTCGGCGTCCCGGACATCGCGCACCTTGCGGCGGGGCCGAAGGGCGTCGACCCTGCGTTGGGTGAGTCGGATGATTGGCATGATTGCGTGTCTCCGATCTGTTGCAGCGGGGTGCGGAATCGGCTTGAATTCCGCGCCCAGTGGCAATAGAAACGGAAGACCATTGCAATCGAATCAGTTACTTAGCACCGAAGGTGCGTGTTTCCGTGTGAAACGGAAACGCTCTCGCAGGCGGCCATTCCCGCGAAGACAGGACCAGATGGCGACTACTCTCTGGAGCCTCGCACGCCAATCCGGTTCAAAAGCCGTAGTCCAGGTTCACTCCGATGTAGCTGTCGCGCCGCACGTCATACACGACATCGTCCTCGTCGATCCCCACATAGGCGGAGGCCTCCACATGCAAGAACCAGTTCTCCGAAAGGCGGCGCTTGAATTCAGTGCTTAGAACGCGACTGTTGCCGCTCAGGGATTCCAGAACGCTGACCGTGAATTCGGTACTCTGTTCGTCGTTCAGCCCGAGGCGCGCGACTAGCAGTATGTCGTTCTCGAACGCGTTGGTCGCCCATCGGCCGCGCCCGTCGCGCGTCCATTCGCCGATCAGGCTCAGATCAGCGTCCGAGTCCCACACGGCATAGATCGTGTATTCGCCGCCCGCGACGAACGCCGCGTAGTCTTCTTCTTCGTATTTCAGATACTGGTCGAGCCGCCGGTTCTGCAAGCCGGCGCGGTGTATGGCTTCCAGCTTGAGAAGCCACGGGCCGGTTGTGAGCTGGGTATCCAGGCCGAATTGGGTGATCTGCTCGTAGTATGGCGCCAGAACGAATTCGGAGCCGGCCAGCGTCGGCAAGAGAGTGGGCTCGCGGCTGGTACCATCGAACACGCTGAGCCCGACGTCGACCGGCCCGAAGCTGCCGCTGTACCGGGCCGCGAGATCAAGATGCCACTCTTCCGCTCCGGACTCGTACGAGGTCAAGCCGTGATCCACGACAAGCCCGGGACGCAGGCGACCGCGCTGCCCTGGGAAGGTGCGCTCGCGGTGCCAGGTCAGCCCGAACAACTCCAGCGCCCCCCAGTCCCCCGACCAGGTGAAATGAACCATAGGCTGGCCCAGTTTGGTCTTCTCGTCCGGGTGTTCCACCAAGTCGGTCTGATTGACGATATCGACCAGGGACCGCGATTCGACGACACCCCAGAAGACTCGATCGACGCCCAGACGCAGCTCCCATTCATCCTCGCCAATATCGCCGTACAATAGAACAAAGGCCTCGCGAAGGTCGGCGTGGGTGCGGTCCGGATCCCCGGCGTCGTATCTGTAGAACGGCGTTACAGTAATGCTTCTGCCTTCGTCGTCCTCCATATAGGCCGTTGCCTCTACGGCGAGGCCGCTCGCATGCGAGCGCTGGCCGGGATGCGTGGAACTCTTGGGGTACAACCGGGTTTCCATGGAAAGACGCCCGGAAAGCTCGATCTGATCGGTGATCCCGTTGTCGGCGTGCGCTCCAGCCCCGAGCACTGAGAGCAGCATCCACAGCGACGCCGCGAGAAGGACGGGGAAGCGCGCAATCATCGCGGCCCGGTCGGCTCCGGCAGGCGGGGACGATGCGTTCTGGCCGGCCGGCTATGGATCGAGAGAGTCATGTTGGGCAGACCGGTTCAAGCGCTCTCCTCAGGCGCAGTCTTGCTCCTGCGCCACTTCTTTCCCAACCCGTCGAGAAAGATCAGCAGCGGCGGGAGGAGCAGGAAATCCGCCAGCAGGGCGATGATGACCGTCGTTCCTGCCAGCAGACCGAGCGCCTGGTTGTTGGCCATCCCCGACGCGCCGAACACCATGAATCCCAGCGCAAAGAGGACGGTCGTCGCCAACAGGGCCTTGCCCACGGAGCCGAAGGCGGAGCGGACGGACTCCGGCGGCGGCTCTCCGCTCTTTCGCGCTCTCAGGTACTTGGTCATGAAGTGGATCGTGTCGTCCACAATGATGCCGAAGGCGATGGCGGTAACGACCGAGGCCGAGACTCCGAGCTCTCCGACCGCGTACCCCCAAAGTCCCATCGCCATGGCGGCAGGAACAAAGTTCGGTATCAGGCTGATCAGGCCGAAGCGCACGCTTCTGAAGATGAAGATCAGCAGCAACGACACGATAGCCATCGCGATGATGGTGCCGATCAGCATCTTTTCGATGTTTCTCTGAATCGAATGAGCGCCCACGATGGCGATGCCGGTGGCCGAGGTTTCCAGGCTGGGCGCATTCTGCCCGAGCCAGTCGCGCGCGCGCTCGTCGAGCGCCAGCTTCTCACGGGTGGACAGGGCCTTCAGCACCACCGTGACGCGCGTTGCCGAGCGTTCGATATCGATGAGATTGTTCAGATCGAGGCCCACCGGCAGCGAAAATTCGTAAAGCAACAGGTACTGGGCGGCCAGATCGGAGTCGTCCGGAATGCTGTAGAACGCGGGGTCGTCGCTGTTCAGGTTCTTGTTCAGGCGCTTCATGATGTCGGCGATGCTGAAGACGTGGGCAACCTCCGGCTGCGTCCGATACCACTCCGCAAACGCGTCGACCTGCTTCAGATACTCCACATCCGTGATGCTGTTCTCCTGCCCGGTGCCGAGCGAGTACTCGAAGGGCTCCAGGCCCGTGAAATTATCGCTTATGAAATCCGTCGATCGTCGGAACTCGTAGCTTTCGCTAAGAAGCTCGAGGTGATTGTCGTTGAGCTCTATGCGCGAGATACCGGCCATGAGCGCGACAACGACAACGGCGAACGAGCAAAATACGACCAGGCGCCGGGAAACAACAAAACGCCCGAAACGCTCGATGAAGCGATCGAAAAGGTCCGTCTTTCCTACGCGCTCGGGCCGGACACGCATGGGCATGAGCGAGAGAAACGCGGGCAGGAGCGTCACCGAGTAGACGAAGGCAATCAGCGAGCCGAAGGCCACGATGTTGCCCATAACCCGAAACGGCGGCATGTCCGAAAAGTTCAGGCTTAGGAAGCCGATCGCGGTCGTGATCGAGGTGAGAAAGACGGGCCAGACGTTGAGTCGCAGGGAATGAATCGCAGCTTCCCTGCGGTCCATCCCCTGGCGCATGCCCGCGAGCATTGCCTCGATTATATGCACGCAATGGGCGACCGTGATCGCCATCAAGACGAACAGTGCCGCGCCGCTCTCGCCGTAGAGCTTGAGGCCGGCCCAGCCGGCAAAGCCCAGTGCCGACAGGAGAACGGCAATGATCATCAGGACGATCGTGACCGTTCCCCAGATCGAGCGGAGCATGAGAAAGGCGACGATCAGCATGACGCCGAGCGCGATGGGGCCGAGGATGCCCATGTCCTCGTCCAACGCGTCGCGCACGGCACGATTGAGGAAAAGCGCGCCGGTCAGGTAATAGCCGGTGGTCGAATACGTTGCGCGCGCTGCGGCGACGGTCTCGTTGAGATAGTCGACGACGTCGACCTTGGCCTGCTGTCGGTCCTCGCCGGGAAGCGAAACGCTGATGTGCAGTCCGGCAACGCGACCGTCCCGGGCAACCAGGCGCCCGGCGACTTCCTCGGTGCCGAGCGCGATCGTCTGAATTCGTTCTATGTCGGCATCGCTCAGGGAAGCGGCGTCGTCGATGAGCGGCTCGACGATCAGCTCGTCTTCGAGGCCTTCGCTATGCGAGTAGTTGGTGATCGAATCGATGCGGGTGACATAGGGGGTTCGCCAGAGCAGCTCGGTCATCTCTTCCAGGGCGACCAGCGTTTCCCGCGTGAAAATGGTGCCGTCCTGCGGCGCGACGGCAAGCAGCACGGTGTCGGAGAACGCGTAGGTGTCCTCCATTTCGTCAAGCGCGACGAGGTTGGGGTCGTCCTTGCTGAAATGATTGCGAAAGTCGACGTCGACATTGACGATGTACTGGGCGCCCGCGACGAGTGCCAGTATGACAAGCAGGGAGAGTAAAAGGGTCAGCCATCGCCGACCCATAATGCGCGCTATGCAGGCTTCCAGATTCATGTCGGCATGACGTCTCGCGGGCGGAATTCCGGTGGCGAATCGCGACTCCAGAGGCACTTCCGCGTTCAGTATCTCAATCCGCGGCCCCCGCGTCCATCATTCTTGCCGTGAAAGGGTCCCGGGGCTGGCACGAACGTCTACCCGCCAAGCCCATGTTGCAGGATCGGTCGCGGCACCAGGTCCGGGTCGACGGTACGACCGGTGGACTTCCCCGACGTGGGCCCGAAGAGTCGTTCCGTCTGGCCGGGCGGCGCGAGGGGTGGGCGGTCAGGCCGCCCCGAGCGACAGCAGAGTGCTGCCCAATCAGGATCCGGCGCTGCCGGCTCTACGAGCGCACCTCCCGAATCGGTTGAGGCGGCACGTGGGAAGGTGTGCGAAGCCCGAACGGGCAAATGCAGGTCAGCCACACGCTGCCGGGCTGTTGCGATCCCCAACGCAGGAGCGCGAGTGGAGTGGAAGCGTGACTTCACTAGTGAAATGCAAAGCGCCTTAGAGGTGAGACATATGGTGTCCGCTATTGGCGATACGGTAAACCTTCGATCCCAGTGGAAGAGAGGCTGGCAGAAAATGCGTTGGCGGTTGGCGGACATCTCAGGAGTGCGCCAAATCAGCCGCGGTTACTGGCCTCACCTCCGAGCAATGCCTGCGCAATAACCACGCCGATACGTTCAGCTGCTGCCTCGGTCTCGCGGTCACCAACATGGGCGTACCGCAGTGTCATGCTCGGTCGCTTGTGGCCAAGCAGGCGCGAGACGACCGGCAACGGAACGCCTTGCAGAATGGCGTGGCTCGCAAACGTATGACGAAGGTCATGAAGGCGCACGTCTTCGATCCCGGCTTCCTTGCTTGCCAAGCGCCAGGGGGGCCTCGTGTTCCTCGGCGGCGGGGCGCCCAACCTCTATACCTTCGACAAGGCGACGTGCGCTGAGATCTGGCGCGGCGCGACGCCGTTTCGAACCCAGGCGAACCCGATGACCTATCGCGCGCGGTCAGACCGGCAGTTCATCGTCATCGCGACTGGCGTCGGAGCGGCCGCCGCGCTCGTCGCATTCGCGCGACCCAAGTAGCCGTCTCCGACGAGGTCGCGACGGACCCCTACGCGGCCTATTGCCGGCTGAAGGATAGGGATCCGGTCCATCGCTTGAGGCTGATCGATGCCTGGGTGCTGACCCGCTACGAGGACGCGGACGCCATGCAGCGGGACCACGAACGCTTCAGCGCCGAGGATCGCCGGTTCCACGATACCGGGCTGACCACCATGCTGGACATCGACCCGCCGGACCACACGCGGCTGCGCTCGCTGGTCTCCCGGGCGTTCGCGCCGCGCTCTGTGTCGCACTGGGAGGGCCGCGTGCAGGAGATCGCCGATCGGCTTCTGGGACGCGGTCTCCGGCCACGATCGCATCGACCTGATCGCCGTACTCGGCTATCTGGCGCGGTCCTCCTTGCGCCGTTTCCGGTTGAGGTAGGTTCGGGCGTTTCCATGGAGTGTGCCGTTGATCTGCATGTGCCGCCTCCCGCTGGCCTGTGAGTGGAAGCGGCGGGGACGCCCTCTCGCCGGACGCGCTCCGCCGCGCCCTGATTCAGGTCGAACTCTCCCTCGCGTCGGCGCGCGGCTGCGGCGGACGGGGCAACAGTCCCGGCCTCGGACTACGAGGGACTGCAGCGGTCAGGAGTGGTCTGGGGTTTTCTTCGCGGTGGTTACTGGGTGGTTATTTTCCTCGACTGGGCGTCGGGCACAGACTCGCATCTTCTTCCAACCCATTGACATGACGCGGTTATAGGAAACGGCGGGCGCTACCGTGTTGGTGGTGAGAAATGCGGGTTAACCGCGGAGACGCTTTCCCGAGTCCTGATCGAAGGCCATGACGTTGGCCGGATCGACCCACAGGCTGATTTCGCTGCCGTAGGCGATTCCGTCGTTGCGGGCCAAGCGGGCAACCAGCGTGGGGCCCGCCGTCTCGAGTTCGACAATCGTATCCGCGCCGAGATGCTCCACCGCCTCGACCCGTCCCGCGATGGCGACGGCGCCATTGGTCGGCTGCAGGTCCAGGAACTCGGGCCGGATGCCGATGGTGACGGACCCGCCGCGCGTGGCCGGATGTTCCACCGGGAGACCGATGTCCAGCCCGTCGGTCCGGAAGGTGGTGACGCCGTCGCCCGGTTGCGCCATGCCGTCGATCAGGTTCATGGCCGGGCTCCCGATAAAGCCGGCGACGAACGCGTCATCGGGGTCGTCGTAGACCTCCAGGGGTGTACCGACCTGCCGGATGCCTCCCTCGTGCATCACGACGATGCGGTCGCCCATGGTCATCGCTTCGATCTGATCATGGGTCACGTAGATCATCGTCGTGTCGAGGCGATGATGCAGCTTGATGAGCTCGCTCCGCATGGCGACGCGGAGCTTGGCGTCGAGATTGGAGAGCGGCTCGTCGAACAGGAACACCGCCGGGTCGCGCACGATGGCCCGGCCGAGGGCCACGCGCTGCTGCTGACCGCCGGAGAGCGTCTTCGGCCTGCGCGGAAGCTCCTGGGTGAGCCCGAGGATAGCCGCCACCTCGCGCACGCGCCTCTCGATTTCGTCGCGCGGCAACTTCCTGATCTTCAGGGCAAATCCCATGTTGTCCGCCACCGACATGTGGGGATAGAGCGCGTAGGATTGGAACACCATGGCCACGTTGCGATCCTTGGCATGGACCTGGGCAACGTCGGTGTCGCCAATGAAGATGCTGCCGGAGGTCACAGTCTCCAGCCCCGCGATCATGCGGAGACACGTGGTCTTGCCGGACCCCGACGGGCCGACCAGGACGACGAACTCGCCGGAATTGATGGCGAGGTCCACTGATTCGACCGCAACCACCGGGCCGAAGCGCTTGGTCAGACCCTCGAGACGCACGTCCGTCATGACACTACACCCAGATATACGAGCTCGACCGCGATGAAGAGAGCCACACCCCAAAATCGGACTTCGCCGGGGGTCAGCCAGCGTCGCCGCGTGTTCCACACCCCGATCAAAAGTATGAACGGCACGCAGACCGCAGCGACGGCAACGTGTTCCAACACCGCCTAGTCTCGCGTCGGCGGGCCGGCGGATCTGAACCAGATCATGAAGGGCAGGCTTGCCAGCAGGGGGAACACGAAGAGCCCAACGGGCACCACCACGAAGTACGAAATCTCTTGCTCGATCATCGCTCCGCACCCGACGACGATCAGCAGGCAATAGAGAATCGCCCACAGGCAGGCGCGAAGGTTTGAGCGGTCGATCAAGACGGATATCCCGAACCCCGTGGCCAACGCATTCAATCGGCAGCCATCTGGCCGGTCAAGCATGCGGGCGGCAGCGGCTCACGGTCGGAGATCACGGCTATCAGGCCCGCGCGTTCGTCTGCCGTGACCTGCCGTGATAGGGTTTCTGCGGTCCATCGGGCGCACGTGCCGCCGGTCTCGGGGCAGGGAGGGGATGGCTCATGGAGGGACTGGAGCGCTACCTCAAGCTCGATGAAGGGCTGATCAGCCGCAAGATCTTCTTCGACCCGGAGATCTACCAGCTAGAGCTCGAGCGCATCTTCGCGCGCTGCTGGCTGTTCCTTGGGCACGAGTCCCACATTCCCGAGCCCGGCGACTACATGACGTCCTACATGGGCGAGGATCCCGTCCTCATCTGCCGGGGCGACGACGGGGCGATTCGCGCGTTCCTCAATTCATGCCGCCACCGGGGCATGCGGGTCTGCCGGGCGGACCGCGGCAACGCGCGCCAGTTCACCTGCAGCTTTCACGGCTGGACCTACGCCAACACGGGCAGGCTCAAGGGCGTGCCGCTGGAACGGGATGCCTATGGCGACCGCCTCGACCGGGACCGCTGGGGCCTGCTCGAGGTGCCCAAGCTGGCGGTCTATGGCGGCATGATCTTCGGCAACTGGGACGCCGGCGCCGACAGCCTCGATGACTTTCTCGGCGATCTTCGCTGGTATCTGGATGTGATGATCGAGCGCCACGTCGGCGGGATCGAGTTCGTTCCCGGCGTTCAGCGCTACTCCCTCAACGCCAACTGGAAGATCGCGAGCGAGAACTTCACGGGCGACACCTACCATCTGCCCTACTCGCACGGGTCGATGTACAAGCTCGACATCCCGCAAATCAATCCGGCCAACCCGAGCTTCCGCGGCAAGGAGGACGAGTACTTCAACATCGGCCTCGACAACGGCCACGGCATGACGGGGATCGTCTTCGGCGGCGAGCGCTACGACGTCGACCGCAAGCTCGCCGAGTCCTACGGGCCGGAGGTGGTCGAGTACGTCGAGGAGTGCCAGCAGCGGCTCGTCAAGGCGTTTCCCAAGCACCAGGCCGGCCTCTACGCGCTCTCGTTCAGCAACATGTTCCCCAATCTCTCGTTCAACGACTTCAGCGCGCTGCGGCCGATCGGGTTCTACCTCTGGATCCCCAAGGGGCCAGACCGTTTGGAAGCCTGGAACTGGTGCGCGGTGGATCGCGATGCGCCACGAGTGATCAAGGAGCAAGCGCGGGTCGACTTCACCCGCATCCAGGCGGTCAGCGGGATCGCCGCGCAGGACGATACAGAGAACTTCGAGCAGGTGACCGAGGCCACCCGCGGCGTGGTGGGTCAGCGGCTGGACTTCAACTATCAGATGAATGTGGGCCAGCCGTTGCTGGATGGACCCGAGGGCTGCCCCGGGCGCTTCTCGCCCTACATCTCGGAGACCAATCAACTGAACTTCTACCAGCACTGGGCGGCGCTGCTTGATGCGCCGTGGTCCGGGCGGTCTCGTGGTCGACGCCGCGCTGCAGCACCGCGTTGAGCAGTTCCTTTACCGCGAGGTTCGCCTGCTGAGCGAGCTTCGCCTCGAGGAATGGCTCGAGCTCTTCACCGACGACGCCCGCTACTGGATGCCCGCGCGCGAGACGGTGGACGGGCAATCCGACGCCGTGGCCGCCGATGGCGAAATGGCCTTCTTCGACGACGACAAGGCCTTTCTCGCCGCCCGGATCGAGCGCCTGCGCTCCTCGCTGGCCCATGCGGAACAGCCGCCTTCTCGGATGCGCTATTTCGTCTCGAACGTGGAGATCGAGGAGGCGGACGATGACGAGCTCGACGTGCGCTGCAACCTGCTCGTCTACCAGTCGCGCCTGGAGCGCACGGAAGTGCTGTATGTCGGGCGCCGCGAGGACCGTCTTCGCCCTGACGGCGGCTCGTGGCGCATCGCGCAGCGCAAGGTTATCCTCGACCAGACGCTGATCCCTCGGACCATGTCGACGTTTTTCTGATGTCCAGCTCATAGCGCCGCAGTGCCTTAGTGGAGTAGCTCATGCCCCGCGATCCCCGTTTCGACGTTCTTTTCGAGCCCGTCCAACTCGGCCCCGTAACGGCGCGCAACCGCTTCTTCCAAGTGCCGCACTGCAGCGGCATGGGCCACCTGCTGCCGCGCTCCGATGCTGCCATGCGAAGCATGAAGGCCGAGGGCGGATGGGCCGTGGTCTGCACCGAGCAGTGCTCGTTCCACCCCCATGCCGAGGCAGCCCCCTATCCCGAGACGAAGCTTTGGGACCAAGACGACGTCATCCGCATGCGGCATTGGACCGATACGATCCACGCCCACGGCGCGCTCGCCGGCACCGAAATCGTCAGCAATGCCTCTGCGCTCGCCAACTACTACAGCCGCGAGATCCCGCTCGGGCCGTCGCACACGCCGGTGACCTACAGCCCCGATCCGGTGCAGGCGCGCGCCATGGACCTGGACGACATCCGCGAGTTTCGCCGCTGGCACCGCGACGGGATGTTGCGGGCCAGGGATGCGGGCTTCGATCTGGTCTACGTCTATTGCGCCCATGACATCGCCATGCCGATGGATTTCCTCTCCCGGCGCCGCAACCGGCGGACGGACGAGTACGGCGGCCCTTTGGAGAACCGTGTGCGGCTCCTGCGCGAGCTGCTTGAAGACACCGTGGAAGCCGTGGGCGGCAGCATGGCGATCGGGCTCCGGTTCGCCACCGACGAGCTCCTGGGCAAGGACGGTATCACCTGGGAGGACGAGGGCTGCAAGGTGGTCGAGATGCTCGCCGACCTGCCCGATTTCTGGGATGTGAACGTCAGCGACTGGACCCACGATTCCGCGAGCTCGCGCTTCACCTCGGAGGGCTATCAGGAGCCTTACATCGCGTTCGTGAAGGGCATTGTGAAGAAGCCCGTCATCACCGTCGGTCGCTACACCTCGCCCGAGACCATGCTTTCGCTGATCACGCGGGGGATTGCCGACTTCGTCGGCTGCGCCCGTCCGTCGATCGCCGATCCCTTCATCCCCCGCAAGATCGAGGAAGGGCGGCTCGACGACATCCGCGAATGCATTGGCTGCAATATCTGCGTGACCGGGCAACACATGAAGACCCCCATGCGTTGCACGCAGAACCCGACCGTGGGCGAGGAGTGGCGCCGCGGCTGGCATCCGGAGAAGATCAAACCCAAGGGCTCCGACTCATCGGTGCTCGTGGTGGGCGCCGGGCCGGCGGGCCTGGAATGCGCGCTCGCGCTGGGGCAACGCGGTTACCAGGTCGGGCTCGCCGAGGCCTCGCGCGAGCTGGGCGGGCGTGTCACCCACGAAGCCGCTTTGCCCGGCCTCTCCGAATGGGCGCGCGTGCGCGACTACCGCACCTATCAGATCGAGAAGCTGCACGAGTTAGTCGAGGTCTTCCGCGAGAGCGAGATGACGGCCGAGACGGTGCTCGAAGCCGGCTACCGGCACGTCGCCGTCGCCACCGGTGCCCGCTGGCGCCAGGACGGCATCGGCCGCACGCATACGGCAGCATCGATTCCGGGCAGCGATGCCGCGCATGTGCTCACACCCGACGACCTCTTCGCCGGCGCCGCGCCGGCGTCCCCGGTCGTGGTGTTCGATGACGATTGCCACTACATGGGTGGCTCGATCGCGGAGAAACTGGCCAATGACGGCCTCGCAGTCATTCTCGTGACACCCTCGCCGGTGGTCTCCGCCTGGGCCGAGGAGGCCCTCGAGCAGCACGGAATTCAGACCAACCTGGTCAAGATCGGCGTGCAGATCGTCACCAGCCAAAGCCTGACACGGATCGACGCGGGTGGCGTGCAGGTGGAGGGAGTCTACGGCGAGGGCGCGCGGACCATCGAGTGCGCCTCCGTCGTGATGGTGACATCGAGGCTGCCGAACGATGCCCTCTACTACGCGCTCAAGGATTCGCCGGAGCGCCTCGCGGATGCCGGCATCCAATCGGTCAAGCGGATCGGCGATGCCCTCGGCCCCGGACTGATTGCCGCCGCCGTGTGGAGCGGCCACCGCTTCGCCCGCGAGCTCGACGCGCCGCCGCCCGGCGACGTTCCGTTCAAGCGCGAGCTGGTGGTTGTGTAGTGCAGATGAGCCGTGCCGGCCGTGCCCAGCGGGCGCAGTCGTGGCAACATGAACCTGAAACTTGTGGAACCCGCATCGCGTCCAGGCCGCGCTGCGGGGTAGCGCCATGGGAACGGTCTGGATGCAAAATGGGGAGATTTCGATGATGAACAGGCCGATACATCAACGCGTAAAGGCGCTGGCTCTTGCTGGTGCCCTGGTGGTGGGCGCCGCCGGGGGCTTAGCGTCGACGGAGGCGTCGGCGTGGTCGCTGGAGGAAGCCGCCAAGCCTTACGCCGGCACCGAGGTCCGGGGTATCTGCGACGGCTATTCCCCCTGCCTCGCCTACACCGAAATGGCCAAGAAGTTCGAGGAGCTGACGGGAATCAAGGTGCTCCTGGAAGTCGCCGATCTCGAAGCGGTCTGGCGCCAGGTGCTGGCCGATCAGCTGACGGGCGGGGAGTACTACGACATCTTTCCCGCCGCCAACAACCAGACCGTGGCCTTCGCCGCACCGGGCTTCACCAGCGACCTCAACCAATTCATGAACGATCCTGCGCTGCGCGATCCCGCCGTCAAGGTCGAGGACTTCGTTCAGGCCCACTTCGAGATCTCGGGCTACTACAACGACGCGCTCGTCTCCGTGCCCTACCACTACCTGCCGCCATATGCGGCGTATCGGACGAGCCTCGCCAACGACCCTACCGAGCAGGCCAATTTCGAGGCGGCCTACGGCTACGCCATGCCGCTGCCGCCCACGACCTGGGAGGAGTTCCGCGACCTTGCCGAGTTCTTTACTCGGGAGAAGGGCGAGACGCTGGCGGGCGAGACCCTCGAATCCAACTTCTACGGCACGATCGCGGCGTTCAAGCGTCACCTCACGGTCTACTACGACTATGAGCGCATCCTGCTTGCGATGGGCGGCGAGTATGTGGATGCGGACCTGAACGTTGCCATCGACAGGGACGACACCGCCGTCAGGGCGCTGCAACTCATGCTCGACCTGCGCCAGTTCGCGCCGCCCGGCCATACCGAGGCGACGTGGGACACCGAGTATTCCGAGATGTGCAGCGGCAACGTGTTCATGATCTTCACCTGGGGAGACACGACGCCCTATCTCGAGATTCCCGGCGACTGCCCCGCGTCGGCGGGCGACATGACCTATTTCGTCCACCCGGGGAATCACGTGACGGCGGCCTACGGGCAGTCGTGGATGATCCCCAAGAGCGCACAGAACAAGGAAGCGGCCTGGCTCTTCGTTCAATGGCTGCTGACGAAGGAAATCCAGAACGAATGTCTGCCGCTCGGTTGCCTCGCCGTCCGCAGCGACGTTCTTGCCGACCCGCGTTGGGAAGACGAGGCCTGGGAGAACCGCCAGCGCGAGGCTATCCACATCTGGCTGGACGAGAACGGCCTGCTCTACGAGCTGCCCAACACGCCGAACTGGTTCGTGTGGCAGGACATCATCATTGAGGAGCTGAGCGCAGCCGGTGCCGACCAGAAAGACGCGGCATCGACCATCGCCGACATCGCCTCACGCATGCGCGAGGCGGTCGAATAACAAGCCTGCGAGAGCGATGGCCCCGCCACGGGTGCGGGGCCATCGTTCTCAGTTTACCGTGGTCCCGGTGAGAATTGCGGGTCAGTGCCGGCTCGACTCGCCAAGTACCGCCGTCTTGAAGAGCGTGCTGTCGTCAACATACTCGCCGCCCTCTGACACTGCCGGCATGACGTCGCGGTAGCGATCCTCCAGCACGATGTGAGGATCGTGCCCCTCGACCCATCCCAGGAATATGTCGTGCAGGTGGTAGCCAATCAGGTGCTGCACGTCTTCGCGCAGGTCTTTTGCCACGGCCGGAGGGACGGCGAGGTACTGGTTCTCCTCCTGACGCAACCATCCCAGGCTGTAGCCGGTAATCGCGCCGGTGCGCCACTCGTCCTCGGTATTGTTCCGGCCACCGCCGTGATAGACCGAGCCCAGATAGATCAGGCACGAGCCGCGCGGCATGGCGGCATAGGCTCTCGGGGTGTCGTCGTCGGGATAGGTGTCGTCGTCCCAGACATGGCTTCCCAGAACCACGTTGGTGGCGCCGTTCTCGTATGTGAAGTCGGTGAGCGCCCACATCGTGTTGCACAGGCATTGCGGCCCAGGATGGCGGAAGGGCATCAGTGCGTCGTCGCGGTGGATGATCTGCAGTCCCTGACCGGGGCCGATCCGCACCGCCTGGGTGACGTGAAGCTGGTAGCGTTCGCAGCGCGGCAGCAGAAGGCGGTCCATCACGCCAAGGATCTGCGGGCACGTGGCAAGCTCTTCGCCGTAGCTCTTGGACTTCGCGACCAGGGAGCTGACCCGCTTCGTCTTGTTCCCCCAGAACTCGCCCTCACCGTAGTAGGCGCGTGACAGGAAGGGCTCGAGCTCGGTATTGACTCTGTCGATCGCCTCGTCATCGACGACCTGGCGGTAGATGACGGCACCATCCTCTTCGAGGATCGCCATCGCCTCGTCGGCCGACGCATGCCGGTCGATGGAACGCACTGTGTCCATGGTTGCCTCTCTCTGCTCGGTTGGACGATTCTAGCCCGGAACATTTGCCACGGTCACGGCCTGCTGGACCGGCGCTCGAGGGCGCGCGGCGGCTTCAGGCAGTTGGGCTACGGCAAGGACGAGGCGCACCACGCGCCGGAGAAGTTCAGCGAATACAAGAAAACACCTGGATCAAGCCATCGGGCGGACCGCGCCAGCAAATTCCCCTCTCGATCAAGCGACCGCGCTTTCGAGACGAACGTACTCCACCTTGTAGGGCACGTCGGCGATGGCGCCTGCATCGAGCTCACGGGCGAACCGGTGACCCTCGTAGACCGCGTGCTGGATCGTGCCGGCCGCCACGCAGTCGCCGACGCGGGCGAGCGTGGTAATCCCGGCCTTCTCCAGCTTGTCCGGTTCCGCCGCAAGCTCCCGGTAGAGCGTGTCGTTCGGCAGGCGCGAGGTGGCGAGAACGAGAGACTGATAGCCGAGATGCTGTCGCTTCTCCTCGTGATAGACGTTGTAGATCTCGATGCTGTTGTCGCCGATGTGGGCGATGTTTTGATCGGTGATCAGCTCGATCCCCATGGAGAGGACCTGGCTCATGATCTTCTCCATCTCCAGGGTGTACTCCGACCAGCGCGAGAGCTCCATCAGTGGGGTGACGATGGTCACCTCGTGACCTGCGGCCCGGAGCTTCTCGGCAATGACGCCGCCCATGTAGTAGTGATCGTCGTCGAACACGACGATGGGACCCTCCAGCGCCTTCCCGTCCATCACGTCATCGGGGGTGAAGACCTTCTTGCCGTCGCTCCCCGGGATCGCATGCGTGTTGGTGTAGGCGGCGCCGTCGCCGCGCCAGTGCGAGCCGGTCGCGATGACCACGGTCTCGGCGCCGTAGTCGAGCACGTCCTGCATCGATAGGCGCGAGCCCGTGTGCACCTCGACATTCTTCATCTTCGCGATCTGGCCGACGCGGTAATCGCGCACGCGGCCCCATGCGGCGAGGCCCGGCAGCGCGCTCTCGCGCGACACGCGTCCGCCCATGTCGGCCTCCGCCTCGACGAGGTGAACCGTGTAGCCCCGCTCTCCGAGCGCGCGTGCACATTCCAACCCGGCCGGGCCGGCGCCGACGATGAGTACGCCGTTGTCGGACCCCTTCGCCTCGATCGTCTCCGGGTGCCAGCCACGCCGCCACTCCTCGCCTGCGGTCGGGTTCTGCGTGCAGCGGAACAGGCTCCCCGTGTTCTCCGAGGCCACGCACATGTTGCAGCCGATACACTCGCGGATGTCGTCGTTCCGTCCCTCTTCGATCTTCTTCGGCAGGAAGGGATCGGCGATCGAGGGGCGCGCCGCGCCGATGAAGTCCGTGATCCCGCGACCGATCTGGGAGATCATCGTATCCGGCGAGGTGTAGCGCCCGACCGTCACGACCGGCTTGTCCGTCTTCTGCTTGACGAAGGCGACGTAGGGCTCCTGGAAGGCCTCGTCGGTGAACCGCGACGTGGCGGAATCGTAGGCCCAGTCGCTGATGTTCACGTCCCAGAGATCGG
The DNA here is from genome assembly GCA_965220745.1 of Alphaproteobacteria bacterium. Taxonomy (GTDB): domain Bacteria; phylum Pseudomonadota; class Alphaproteobacteria; order UBA828; family UBA828; genus WTGU01. The sequence goes on from CBDCQT010000012.1 coordinate 200,318, forward strand.
GCAGGTCGGAGAACATCTCGACCACGGCCTGGCCTTCCTCCTGCCAGGTGATGCCGTGCTCGCCCCGGTTCTCGTCGACCGCGAATCTCAATGCGACCGCCGCCCGGTCGCCGACGGCCTCCTTGGTGTCCTCCAGAAGCTCGCCGATCAGGCGGGCGCGGTTCTCGACGCTGCCGCCGTACTCGTCGGTGCGGTGATTGGTGTGGGGCGAGAGAAAGTGCTGCGGCAGAGCGATATCGTGGCCCGCATAGATGTAGACGATGTCGTAGCCCACGTTGACCGCGCGTTTCGCGGCTTCGACTTGCCAGCGCCGGAACTCGCGAATGTCGGCCTTGTCCATCTCGCGGCCCATGATGGGATCCCAGTTGTAGTGCACCATGTTGGGCGAGGGACCCAACGGGAACTCCTTCGTCTTGCGGTTGGAGAAGCCGAGCCCGTTATGGACCAGCTCCACGGCGGCGAGCGCACCGTACTCGTGCATGGTGTCCACCCAGCCGCGAAGCTGCTCCGCGTACTCGTCGTTCCAGAGCCGGCGTTCGCCGTAAGGGGCGGCGCAGGAGCTTGGATGGATGCTGCATTGCTCCGTGCAAATGACGGCCCAGCCGCCTTCGGCCTTCATGCGCCGATGCGCGACATCGCCGTGGTGCTCGCCGTACCCCATCGCATTGCAGTGGGGCACTTGATAGAAGCGGTTCTTGGCGATCTTCGGGCCGATCTTGATCGGCGTGAACAGGATGTCGTAACGGGGATCGCGGGCCATTGTTGCCTCCCTGCACCGTATTTGGGCAGCGCCTCGGCGGCGCGCCCTCATGCATGCACCGAACGACCAGCCAACAGCGAGCGCGCCACGCGCGTGAGCGCACGGCGCAGCGCCGCCGGGATGTGAGAGCCCGCCTAGGCGGCGAGCTGCTCGGACTCGGGATCGTGAATGAAGAAAACCTTGCGGACGGTCTCCTCGATCACCCAGGTCACCTTCTCGCCTTTGTTCGTGTAGAAGATGTCACCGGCGGTATAGGTGTGGGTGGTGCCGTCCTGTTCGGTCACGTGGATTTTGCCCTTGAGCAGGGTGCAGATCTCGTCGCCCGGATAGGTGTATTCGAAACTGCCCGGCGTGCACTGCCAGACACCTGCCATCGTGCGCATGCCGAAGCCGCCCAGATCGAAACGCCCCTCGTGCACCGGGTTCCCGTCGAGAACGTTCACGAACGGCAGCTCCTCCAGCGGCGGCCACGGCTCGAGCCCGCCCTCGTCCTTCAGCGTCACATAGTCGAGCATCCTCGTTCTCCTCTCCCTTATCGGCCAGTGAGTTGAGCCATTGTTGACATCGCAGAAGCCTGTCGGCGCGATACTAGGACATTCTTCACCGATCAGGCGACCCGCTTGGGAAACGTCTCGTGACCCCAGACCTGGCGTTCGCGGATCCATGGCAGCGGCTGTTGCGGATCGTCGGATTCGAACTCGCGCGCGAGCCTGTGGCCGTCGAAGATGGCGTTAGCGACGATGCGCGGGGCGTGGCAGTCGCCGACCCGATAGACCGCCTGGATGCCTTGGCCGGCCCACTCCGCGCTGCGCGCCTTGACCTCGCGAAACACCCTGTCGTCGCTCACCCGTGCCGTGCACAGGACGACACTGTCGCACTCCAGCTCAGTCACCTCGGTGCCGGCACGGCGCGAATACTCGCCCTTCTTTGGCGTCAACGTCCGAACATAGCCGTCCCGATAGAGGTAGAAAATCGCCAGCTTAACTGCATTGCCTATCTCCAATTTTTCCGCCCAATGCAGCGTATGTTGCTCGATGTTCTTCTCGTGCATCATGCGGCGAATATCGTGAATCTCCTCGGTATAGATGCAGTGAGACGCGACGTTATCGAAGTTGGTGACGATGCTGACGTCTTTGCCTTGATCGGCAAGCAGCTCCGCCATGCTCACGCCGGTGTAATAGCCCTCGTAGTCGAGCACGACGACGCGCTCTCCGGTCTCCTTGCCGGCCATGATCTGCTCGGGAGTGCAGATTTCCGGTAGCGACGCATCTGCGCCGCTGAGCGGGGCCTGGGTCACGCCGCCGAGACCGTTCGTCGACCAACGCGCTCCGGTGGCGAAGACCACCTTGTCGGCGCCGTATTCCAGAACGCTGTCGGCGCTCATCTCGCCGACCCCGGTGTGCACCTCGACGTTCTTGAGCTTGTCCAGCTGGCCCTGCCTGTAGCTGATGACGCGGCCCCATTCGGCGAGATGGGGATAGCGCATGATGTCCTTCATGCAGCCGCCGGTCTCGTCCAACGCCTCGCGCAGGTGGACGTCGTAGCCCCGCTCTCCCAGGACACGCGCGCACTCCATCCCTGCAGGGCCGGCGCCGACGACGAGAACTGAGCACGGATCCTCCGCGCGCTCGAACTTCTCAGGATGCCAGCCGCGCCGGTATTCCTCCATCGACGTGGCGTTCTGCGTGCAGATCAGGGGCGTCGTCTGCCACCACTTCGAGAGACACATGTTGCAGCCGATGCATTCGCGGATGTCGTCGGTCCGGCCTTCGTCGATTTTGTTGGGGAGGAAGGGATCGGCGATGGAGGGACGCGCGGCGCCGATCAGGTCGGCCTGCCCGGACTTGATGATCTGCACCATCTCATCGGGGCTGGTGACACGGCCGGCGCTGACCACCGGAACACTACAGGCCTTCTTGGCTTCCCTGATCCAGGGCGCCATGTAGTTGGAGGCCGTGGAGCGCGAGGCGGCGATTTCCAGCGCGAGCTCGGAGTAGCGGCCGACCTTCATGTCCCAGACGTCGCACAGGCCTTCCCTCTCGTGAAGCTCGATGAAGCGAATGCCGTCCTCCCAGACCTCGAGCCCGTCCGGGCCGTCCATGGTATCGACCGAATAGCGATAGCCGACCGCGCACTCATCGCCGACGGCCTTTTTGGTCGCCTCCGAGACTTCGAGGGCAAAGCGAGCGCGGTTCTCCATCGAGCCGCCGTACTTGTCCGTCCTCTTGTTGTAGTAGGGCTGAAGGAACTGGTTCATGATCATCGAGTCCGAAACCAGGTTCTCGATGATGTCGAAGCCTGCATCCCGCGCCCGCTTCGCCGCATCGACGTGCATCTGGATGACGGCGCGGATGTCGTCGTCGTCCATCTCGCAGGTGCTCGCCAGGGGAATCGCCTCCGACGGCGCTTGACTGGGCGCACGGCTGATCGCGCGGGATTCACCGCTCTGAGAGTGCAAACCGGCGTAGTAGAGCTCGACGCCGGCCAGCGCGCCGTGCGTGTGAATGCTGTCTGTCACGTGCCGCAGGCTGATCACGTCGCCTTCGTCCCAGAGACGCGCGGACCAATGCGGTGAATCGTCTGATTCCGGGTGGATCGCGGTGTACTCGATGAAGACGGTCCCCCAACCGCCTTCGGCTTTCATGCCGCGGAACGCGGCCTGGGTGCCGGGGCGATCCGAGCCCGCGCTGTTGCAATGGGGCGTCTGCCAGAACCGATTCTTCGTTGCTTTTGGGCCGACATTGACCGACTCAAACAAAACGTCGTGTTCTGGATTTCGCGCCATTGTTTAGTTCCCCCTGTTTGCACAATTGCACCCAAACTATGACGTCGCATTGTCGCTTATTCGAGCATAGCCGATAGAGGCTCCGGTGCAAGTTTCATCTCTGGCTGCGCGACTGTCGACCGGTCGATTCAACACTGTCATGCGGTCCGACCGGTCGAACGCAGCCGGAGGCGGCGCCCTTGCCCGAGCGGGGCCACCGGTTGCAAGCTGGGTATCCAATGCCCGCAGGGAGGAGGACGGCGCCATGGCGGACTCACAATACGACGCGATCATCGTCGGCGCCGGCCACAACGGGCTGGTCGCTGCCTTCTATCTGGCGCGTGCCGGGCGCAAGGTGCTGCTCTGCGAGCGAAGGCCGTTCGTCGGCGGTGCGTGCGCGACCGAAGAGCTTTTCGAGGGCTACCGCGTCTCGTCCTGCTCCTACGTCATGTGGAAACTGGAGCAGAAGGTGCGCGACGACATGGGGCTCGACGCGCGCGGGTTGACCATGCACCTGATCGACCCGCCCGTGTTCCTGCCTTACGAAGACGGCTCGCACGCATTCCTTCACTACGACATGGAGCGCACGATCGATTCGATCGCGCGGCTGAACGCGCGCGATGCCGAGCGCTTTCCCGAGTGGGTGGACCTGTGGAGCCGGGCGACCGGGCTGGTGCAGCCCTACATGCTGACCGACCCGCCGACGCTCTCCGACGTTTGGGAGCGTGCCAGGGAAAACGGCGACGAGGCCGTGCTGGAGCGCTTTCTGACCACCTCCCTCGTCGACCTCGCGGCTGACTATTTCGAGGACGAGCGCGTGCGCGCGATGATGCTCTACGTGCAGGATATGGCCGACCCCTACGCCAATGGCAGCGCCTGGGCAGAGGTTTTCTTCCAGTTCGGCGCCGCCGGCGGACACGGCTTCTACGTCGTGGAAGGCGGCATGGGCTCCATCACCCGCTATATGGCCGAGGCGGTCGAAGAGCAGGGCGGCGAGATCCGCTGTGACGCCCCGGTCGCGCAGGTGCTGGTGGAGGACGGCGCGGCCACCGGCGTGCGCCTCGGCTCGGGCGAAGAGATCCGCGCGCAGATCGTGCTCTCGAATGCCGATCCCAAGCGCACCTACCGCACTCTCTTCGCGCCAGAAGACCTGCCGGGCGATCTCCTGGACCGCGTGGAACGGCTCAAGACCGAAACCGGCTACTTCAAGTTTCATTGCGTGATGGATGAGCCCCCGGACGTTTCAGGCTATCTCAACGGCTACGATGGCCCGCCGATCTCTTACATCCTGATAGCGCCGAGCCTGGATCACTACGCCCTGGCGGGTGCGGAAATGCGCGCAGGCGAGCCCTGCGGCGAGCCGATCTGCCACCTTCAGGTGCCGACCCTCTACGACGACACCCTGACCGATCGGGACGGGCACATCTGCTCGATCTGGGGTCTCTACGCGCCTCCCCGTCTCGCCACAGGCACCTGGGAGGAGCGCCGCGAAGAGGTGGGCGAAGGAGTAATCGACTACGTGACGCAGTTCGTTCCCAACTTCCGCTCCGCCATCCGGGAATGGATGTTCATGAGCCCCTGGGACATCGAGCAGCGAACGGGGATCACCGACGGCGCCATCCGCCATCTCGACGTCGTGCCGAGCCAGTTCCTGAACGGGCGGCTCAGCTACGATACCGAAATCCGCAACTTCTACCTCTGCGGCGGCGGCACGCACCCGGCCGGCGAGGTCACCGGCGCTCCCGGTCACAACGCGGCCCACCACATTCTGCGCGCCAACGCCTGACACCCCGGCCTCGCTTCGTGATCCCGACACCCCGCTGGTACACTCGCGCGCGCCAAGCACTGAGCCAAAGAGACGGCAGCGGATGACCCAGGGGTTTACCGACCAGGCGCGCGTCGTGATTATCGGCGGCGGGGCGATCGGCTGTGCCACCGCGTACCATCTGGCCAAACACGGCCGCGACGATGTCGTCCTGGTCGAGAAGGCCAAGCTCACGTCGGGCTCGACCTGGCACGCCGCCGGCGCTTTTGCGCAGTTCCGCACCGATCCCAATGCCGGCCGGCTCATGGCCTACGGTGCCGACCTCTACGCGTCGCTGGAGGAGGAGACCGGCCAGGCCACCGGCTGGCACCGGACGGGCGGCATGCGGGTCGCCTCCAATCGCGACCGTCGGCGCGAGTACGAGCGGGCGATCACGACGGCGCGCTCCTTCGGCGTCGAGATGGAGCTGATTTCCGCCAAGGAAGCGCAGGCACTATTTCCCTTCATGACCATCGATCACGTGGATTGCGCGCTCTACATCCCCACCGACGGCGCCTTGAGCCCGTCGGATACGTGCATGGCGCTCGCCAAGGGGGCACGCCAGTACGGCGCCCGGCTCTTCGAGGACACGGCGGTTACCGGCTTCGAGATCGAGCAGGGCCGCGTCGCCGCCGTCGTTACGGAGCGCGGCACGATCCGCTGCGAGATCGCGGTGATCTGCTGCGGCATCTGGTCGCGCGAGATTGGGCGGCTCGCGGGTGTGAACGTCCCGATCCAGCCCTCGCATCACTGCTACTTCATCACCGAGCCGATCGAGGGCGTGACTCGCGACCTGCCGACGACGCGGGACCCGGACCTCTGGCACTACATCCGGGAGGAGGTCGGCGGGCTGCTCGTCGGCCAGTACGATCCCGATCCCATCCCGTTCACGGATCCGATCCCCAAGGACCATGAGTTCAAGCTCATGCCCGAGAACCTCGACCACTTCATGCCGCGGCTCGAGGGCTTGCTCGACTGGATTCCCGTGCTCAAGACCGCCGGCATCAAGAGCTGGTTCAACGGCCTGGAAGCCTTCACCGAGGATCAGAATCCGGTGATGGGCGAGGCGCCGGAGGTGCGCAACATCTTCGTGAGCGCGGGCTTCAACGCTTACGGGCTCACCGGCTGTGGCGGCGCCGGCATGGCGCTCGGCGAGTGGATTCTGAACGGCGAGCCGCCCTACGACATCTGGAGCTTCGACATCCGCCGCTTCGCCGGCTACCACCGCGCCGACAGCCAGGTTCTGGTGCGCTCTCTGGAGGGCCAGGGTCACCACTACACCATCGTCTGGCCCCGTGAGGAGATGAAGGCCGGGCGGCCGCTCAGGCGCAGCGCGATCTATGATCGCCTCAGGGACAATCGCGCCTGCTTCGGCGCCAAGTTTGGTTGGGAGCGGCCCAACTGGTTCGCGCCCGAGGGTGTCGAGCCGGTGGAGATCGACAGCTTCACGCGCCCTCGCTGGCACGCGCACGTGGCCGTCGAGCACGCGGCTTGCAGGGACACGGCCGCGCTCTTCGACCAGTCGTCCTTCGCCAAGTTCGCGCTGGTCGGCCGCGACGCGGAGGCCTGCCTGCAGCGTATCTGTGCCGCCGATGTCGGCAAGCCACCGGGGCGGATCACCTACACACAAATGCTCAACCGGAACGGCGGGATCGAATGCGACCTGACCGTCGCGCGGATCGCAGAGGACTCCTTCTACATCGTTACCGGCACGGGCTTCGCGACCCACGACTTCGACCACATCAGCCGGAACATCGACCCGGATGCCCACGCCTCGCTGGTCGACATCACCTCGGCCTACGGGGTGCTCGCGCTGATGGGGCCGCGCGCCCGCGAAATCCTCGCGTCCGTGGCGGAGGGCGAGCTGGGAGCGGAGGCATTCCCATTCGGTGCGGTGAGAGAAATCTACGTGGCGGGCGCGCCCGTTCGCGCCATGCGCATCACCTTCGTGGGCGAGCTGGGCTGGGAGCTTCACGTCGCCACCGAGTACATGCTCACGGTCTATGACGCGCTGAAGGCGGCAGGAGCCGCGCACGGTCTGCTTGACGCGGGCTACTGGGCGATCAACAGCCTGCGGCTGGAGAAGGGCTACCGCGTCTGGGCGGCGGATATCGGCCCGGACTTCAACCCGCTGGAGGCGGGCCTCGGCTTCGCGGTCGCGTTCGACAAGCCCACGGCGTTCATCGGGCAGGACGCCGTGCGCAAGCAGCGGGAACAGCCGCTGACCCGCCGGCTCGCGACCTTCACCATCGACGATGATCCGGAGGTGCAGCTCTGGGGCCGCGAGACGATCATCCGAAACGGCGAGCGCGTCGGCTGGCTCGCCTCCGGCGGCTTCGGCCATACCGTCGGCCGGAGCATCGGCATGGGCTATGTGCGGAACCCGGCGGGTGTCAGCGACGATTACCTGGCCAGCGGCACGTACTCGCTGGAAGTCGCGACCCGCGAGGTGCCGGCCGAGCTCCACCTGCGGCCGCTCTACGACCCCGGCAATGACCGGGTCAGGGCATGACGAAGACTCCCACCTCCGACGACGATGTCTACGATCTGATCGGCGGCGCCCGAGGCATGGAGGCGCGCAGCGGTGCGGCGGTCGAACGCGCCCGCGCGCTGCCGATCTGGAGCGGCCCGGTCGAGCCCGTCCTGCTGAGCGGGGGCTTGAGCAACATCAACCTCACCGCAGACGACGCTGGCGAGCGCTACGTGATCCGTGTTGGCGAGGACGAGCCCTTCTTCGGCGTCTCCCGCGAGAACGAGCTCCAGGCCTTCCGTGCCGCCCACGCGGCGGGCGTCGCGCCGGAGGTGGTCTACGCCGAGCCCGGCCTGATGGTGATCCGCTTCATCGAAGGCCGCTCGCTCCTGCCTGCCGACGTGCACGAACCCGCATGTCTCGCCAAGGTGGCCCGTCTCTTTCGTCAGCTCCATCGCGAGGCCCACAAGCACCTGGACTCGACGGGCTTCATGTTCTGGCCGTTCCAGCATCATCGCGCGTATATCCGGCTGCTGCAGGAGCGCTCCGACCGGCTCTACGGGCGATGGCGCGACATGCTGCCGGGCCTCGCCGCCGCGAACGAGGCGCTGGAGCGCACGATGGGGCCGGCGACCATCGTCTTCGGCCACAACGACCTCAACCCGCAGAACATCATGGACGACGGCGAGCGGGTCTGGTTCGTGGACTGGGAGTTCGGCGGGTTCACGGTGGATCTGTTCGACCTCGGCGTGCTCGCCATGAACATCGAGATCAGGCCGGACGAGATCGACCCTTATCTCGAGCCCTATTTCGAGACGCCGGCCACCGATGAGCTGCGCCACCGCTTCGCCGCCGCGACGGTCGTCGCCGCCATCCGCGAGACGACCTGGAGCTTCGTCTCCGAGGTGATGGACAAGCCCATCGACTTCGACTTTCGCATCTACTCCACGATGAATGCGGAGCGCTACGAGCGCATGTACGCCGAGTACCGCGACACCTACGGCGCCTCGGGGTAGCGAGGAGAACGATCGATGAGCGAAGAGAGACAGCCCGACGAGACCTGCCGTGTCGCCGTGGAGGGCGGCGAGGTGGCGGTCTACAGCTTCGGCACCGGCGAGCGCGTGCTTCTCTGTCTGCACGGCGGCCCCGGCCTGCCCTGCGACTACGTGCGAGACAGCCACTCGGTGTTGGCGGATCACGGCTATCGCGTGGTGGCCTACGACCAGCTCGGCTGCGGCCAGTCCGACAGGCCGGACGATACCTCGCTCTACAACGTCCCCCGCTACGTTGACGAGGTCGAAGCGGTGCGGACCGCACTCGGGCTCGGCCGCGTCCACCTGCTCGGTCAGTCGTGGGGAACCTGGCTGGGCACCGATTACTGCCTGAAATATCAGGAGAACGTTGCGTCCTACGTGATCGCGAACGGTTCAGGCTGCGTGCCGCACACGGTCACCGAGATGAAGCGCCTCCGCGCCGCCCTCGGGCCCGAGACGGTGGCCATGATGCAGCGCCACGAGGCCCAGGGAACCACCGACCACCCTACGTATGAGGCCGCCATCACGATCCTGTACCACCGGCACCTGTGCCGGCTCGACGCGTGGCCCGCGTCCCTGCAACGCTCGCTCGACGGCATCAACATGGATGTCTACGGCACCATGTGGGGCCCCAACGAGTTCTGCTGCGTCGGTACGCTCAAGGACTGGGACCGGCTCGCTGAGATGGGGCGCATCAAGGTGCCCTGCCTGATCTTGAGCGGCCTCCACGACGAGCTCACGCCCGAAGGCGCCATGCTCATGCAGGACGTGCTGCCGAACGCGACGAGCGTGGTCTTTCCCAACAGCTCGCACACGCCGTTCTTCGAGGAGCCCGAGGCCTACTTCGCGGCGCTGCGCGACTTCCTCGATCGCCAGAGCGGGTGAGCCCTCCAGCCGCGTTAGTGGATGCTGAGTCCTGCGCAGACGTTGATCGCCTGGCCGGTGACGTAGCGGCCGGGTTCGCCGGCGAGGTAGACGGCCATCTCGGCGATCGCAGTCGGCGGGATCAGGGCGCTCAGCATGTTGGTGCGCATGCTCTCGTCATAGACCTTCTCGTAGGGCTCGCCGAGATCGCGCGCCATGTCTTCATGCAGCGCCACCGCCATCTTGGTCTCGATCCAGCCGGGACAGATGGCGTTGACCCGGATGTTGTGCTCTCCCACCTCGGCGGCAAGACAGCGCACGAAGCCGACCAGGCCGTGCTTGGTCGTGTTGTAGGCGGTCCACTCCGCATCCGCCGTCTTGGCGTTGGTGGACGCGTTGAAGAGCTGCACACCGCCCGCGCCCTGCTCGATCATCGTTGGCAGCGTGTGCTTGGAGACCAGGTACGGCGCCTTCAGGTTGACGGCCATGATCCAGTCCCACATGGCCTCGTCCATGTCGACGACCTTCTTGACGTCGGCGACCCCGGCGTTGTTCACGACCACGTCGATGCCGCCGAGCCGCTCGATGGCGGCCTTGCACATCCCCTCGATGGCCGCGGCGTCGGTCAGATCGGCCGGTGCAGCGAAGGCCTTGCCGCCGGCATCGGCGATGGCGTCGAGTGTCTCCGCCGCCCGCGCTTCGCTCCGTGCGTGAACCGCGACCGTCGCCCCTTCTCGCGCGTAGGCCTCGGCGATGGCGCGCCCGATGCCGCTCGCGGCTCCCGTAACCAGTGTCCGCTTGCCCTCCAGACCGACTCTCATGGCTTTCTCCCCAAGGCTGTCGGCATCGCGACCAGCTTAGCCTAAGCAACGCCGAGATAGGTGTGCTGCACCTTGTCGTTCTCGCGCAGGTCGGCCGCCGGGCCCTCGAGAACGATCCGTCCCGTCTCCATCACGTAGCCTTTCTGGGCAAGCGCCAAGGCAAGACGGGCGTTCTGCTCGACCAGCACGATCGTCCGCTTCTCGCTATGCAACGCACGGATGATGCGCGCGATTTCGCGGCACATGATGGGCGAGAGTCCGAGTGACGGCTCGTCCATCAGAATCACGTTCGGCTTCGACATCAGCGCGCGTCCCATGGCGAGCATTTGCTGCTCGCCGCCGCTGAGCGTACCGGCGAGTTGGTTGGCGCGCTCCAGCAACCGGGGGAAGCGCCTGAACACGTCGTCGAAATCCGCGCGCAGGCCGTCGGCATCCTTGCGCAGGTAGGCGCCCATCTCCAAATTCTCGCGCACCGTCATCATGGGGAAGACGCGCCGTCCTTCGGGCACGTGGGCGATGCCAAGCCCGGCGATCTTCTCCGGCGAGGCGCCGTCGATGCGCTTGCCCTCAAGGCGGATTTCGCCGCCGCTCAGCCGTTCCAGGCCCGAGATCGCCCGCAATGTGGTGGACTTGCCCGCGCCGTTGGCACCGATCAGGGTGACGATCTCACCCTCCTCGACGCCGATGGTAATTCCCTTTACGGCCTCGATCTTGCGATAGCGGACCGATACGTCCTCGAGCTCAAGCAGCAAAGTCGTCGTCTCCCAAGATGTCCTCGGAGCCGAGATAGGCCTCGATCACCTCCGGGTTCGAAACGATCTCCGCCGGCGCACCCTCTGCAAGCTTCTTTCCGAAGTTCAGGACCGTGATGTACTCGCAGAGCCCCATCACGGTCTTCATGTCATGCTCGACCAGAATGATCGTGATGTTCCACTCGTCCCGCAGCTTGCGAATGATGCCGGTCATTCGTTCCGTCTCGGCAGGGTTCATGCCGGCGACCGGCTCGTCCAGCATGAGGATATGCGGCTCGGTGGCGAGCGCCATTGCGACGCCGAGCGCTCTCTGATGGCCGTGAGAGAGGTTGGGCGCGAGTTCGTCCCTGAATGCGCTCAAGCCGATGAATTCGAGGATTTCCAGTGCCCGCGCCTCATTGGCCTTCTCCATGCTGCGCGCGGTGCCGACGATCGCGCCGAACAGGCTCTCGCGCGCATGCAGGTGCCGCGCGATCGACACGTTCTGCAACACGGTGAAATCGCTGAACATGGCGGAGCGCTGAAAGGTGCGCACCCCGCCCTTGCCGGCAATGCGGCTCGGGCGCAAGCCGGTGAGCTTGTCGCCGTTGAGAAAGACGTCGCCCGAGGTCGGCTTGTACGTGCCCGAGATGACGTTGAAGAGCGTGGTCTTGCCCGCACCGTTGGGTCCGATGATCCCGCGGATTTCGCCTTCCTCGACTGTCATGTCGAGATCGGCAATGGCGAGCAGGCCGCCGAAGCGCTTGCTCAGTTTCCTGACTTCGAGGAGCGACACGAGACCGGCCCCTACGTTCGCGATGCGAAGGTCGTGAACCAGGTGCGCAGACGCTGGAATTGCTGCCCCGGCGGCGTGCGCAGTGCACTGCCGACCTTGGGAAAGAGGCTCTCCAGCCCGCCCGGCAGGAAGATGAGGAAGAAGATCAGAACGGCGCCGAACATCAGAGGGCGCCATTCCAGCAGCGGCCGGCTCCATTCGAAGGCGATGGTCACCACGACCAGTCCCACGATCGGCCCCCAGAAGGTCGCCGTTCCGCCGACCACCACCCAGATGATCAGATAGATCATCGTGGTCAGGTCGAAGTTTCGCGGATCGATCGAGCCCATTCTGTAGGCCAGCAGAGCGCCGGCAATACCGGCAAAGAACGCGCCTGTGATAAAGGCGAGGCTGCGGTACCGCGCAACGTCGATGCCGACGCACTCGGCGAGAAGATCGTCGCTGTGGATCGACTTCCAGGCGTTGCCGATCCGCGATTTGTCGAGCCTCCACATGATGAAGACGGCGGCGAGCATGACGATGAAGCAGGTGAAGTAGAACGGCACCGGCGGCGAGAGCCTGAGCCCCACGATCTCCGGCGACGGAATATTGATGATCCCTCGCGTGCCGCCGAACGGAAACTGCACCTTTACCCAGATGAGCCGCACCAGCTCACCCATGGCGAAGGAGGCGATAAAGAAGCCGAAGCCTGCCGTTCGCAGCAGCGGGATGATGAAGGCCGCGCCCACGATCGCGGCGGTGATCCCGGCCATCGGCACGACGACCCCGAAGGGCAGGCCGGCATGCTTTGCAATCAGCGCCGCGCCATAGGAGCCCGCGCCCATCAGCACGACATGGGCGAAGCTCCAGTCCCCGGTCGTGGTGATGAGCCGATAGCTCGTCACCATGATGACGTTGATGAAGAAAACGATCGCGAGCTCGCGGTGGTAGGGCTTCAGCTCGAAGCCGAGGACGCACAGAACGGCGAGCACCGCGGCGAGGAGGAGCAACGGCGCGATCCGCCGCAGCGCGGTCGCGGACGTGAGGCCCGTGCTGGCTACCTCGTCAGGCGCGCTCACGGCCGAGCAGCCCCTGCGGGCGAACGATCAGAGTGAGCGCCATGAAGCCGACGCCAACCATCGTCGCGATCAGGTTGTCGGTCACCGTCGTGACGAAGGTGTGGATGAAGCCGAGGATGACGGCCGCCAGGATCGCGCCTTCGATGCTGGCCATGCCGCCCACGATCACGACCACGAAGGCGATCAGGATGACCCCGTGGCCCATGTAGGGCGTGACGGAATGGATCGGCGCCATCAGCGCGCCGGCGAGCCCCGCCGAGGCGCCGGCGAGCGCCATCGCCAGCGCCGTCATGCGGTTGGTGCGGATGCCCTGCAGTGCGGCGATTTCGGGATCCTGCGCGCAGGCGCGCAGCGCCTTGCCCAGCTTGACGCGATAGAGGAAGAAGCGCAGCGCGAGCAGCATCGCGAACGCGCAGGGGATGACGATGAGACGCTGCCAGCCGATCGTGGCGTCGCCCACGTCGGCAGCGCCCATGTAGGGTGTTGGAATGCTCTTGGCGATGCCGACGCCCCAGATCTGTCCCGCCAGCACTTGCAGGATGAACGCAAGCCCAGCGGTGGCCATGAAACCGGCCAGGATGTTCTTTCGCGTCGGCCGGAAGATCAGGCGCTCCGCCACCAACCCGAACAGTGCCACGATCGGGATCGCAAGGATGACTGCGAGCGGGAACGGCAGGCCGACGAGCGCGTAGAGAACGTAGACGCAGTAGGCGCCGACCATGAAGAACTCGCCATGGGCGAAGTTCGCCATCTTCATGACGCCGAACGCGAGCGCCAGTCCGACCGCCACGAGCGCATAGATCGACGACGCCACAACGGAGTTCAGCAGCGTCTGGATCAGGGTAACGGTGTCCATACGACCGGACTCTGAGCAGCGGTCCCCGGACTATCCGGGGACCGCTGGACCGTACACTATCGTGTCCGCTACGGAAAAGCAGGGCGAGCGTTCATGTCGTTGATTTGCCCGCCCCTTTCACACGCTTACTGGCGCTGATCCCACATCTGACCGCGATCCCGCACGTGGGCGATGATCGACTCCTTGTGGGCGTCGAACCAGGGCTCGAAACGCATCATGGAGACGATGCGCTTGCAGTTGCAGTCGGCGTCGAAGACGTTGGTCGGGATCGGATGCGACATCATATTCTTGATGCCCCACATGTCCTCGCCCGAGATCAACGCCGGCCCCTCGATCGTCATGATCGCTTTCTCGGCGCGGATGGCCTCCAGCACCGCATCGGGATCGAAGCTGCCGGCCTTCTCCAAACCGTGCAGATAGACCTGAACGATCGGCATGTAGAGCCAATCGATGCCGGTCATCGGCGCGTTCACGTCTTCCGGCGCACCGTCGCCGAAGCGGGCCTGCCAATCGTCAACGAACTGGCTCTGCATCGAGGGGTTGCCCCACCAGGGGTCGTCCATAGTGGGATAGCTGTCGTAGCCGCCAACCTTCGCGGCCCACTCCGGCGGCACCTTCTGCAGCACCGATTCCCATTCGATGTAGTTCGCGTTGATGGGCCCTTCAAAGCCCTGCAGATAGAGCTGCTCCAGCACCAGCGGAATGAAATCGGGCCAGGTGATGTTGAGCGCCACCGCGTCCGGCTTGGCCGCAAGTAGTGCGGTTACGACGGGCGCGAAATCTGTGGTCTCGGGCGAGAAGTGCTCGTCGTAGACGATCTCCCAACCCGCCGCCTTTGCCGCGCCAACCTCCCAGGCCTGCCCGACGAATGTCACCGCATCTTCCTGCGCGATGACCCCGTAGGTCTTCAGCTCGGGATAGACGTTCTTGATGTAGAGCGGGCGCATCATTTCGCCGCGAGGGAACGAGTCCTCGCCGGCGATCACGTAGGGGCGGTTGGGGTTGATGTCGGTGGACGCAAGCGGCGCATAGAATACGCCGTTGTCCATCAGGAACGGGATCTGGGAGTCCCCGGTCGTGCCGCCGACACCCAGCACCATCTTGACCTCGTTCTCGAAGACAAGCTGCTTCGCGCCCTGTAGTGCCTTGCTCGGTACATACTCGTTATCGAACTGGTGGATCTCGATCATATGGCGCGTGTCACCGACCAGGAGCCCGCCTTCCGAGTTGATCCAGTCGGCCAGGATCTTCAGGCCGGTGAGCCCAGGCAGACCCCAGCCCGCGACCGGGCCGGACAGCGGTGCATTGAAGCCGATGCCGATGGGATCGCCGACATTCTCCTCGGCGTTTGCTTGAGAGAACGTGCCGAGCGCGAGAACACCGGAAACTGCAAGTATTCCGACGCAGCGGAGCACTGTTTTTCCTAGCGACTTCATGTTGTCTCCCTTTCCCTCGTTGGGTCTTCGCATCAACCAGAGATCCACCCCCAGCGCGGAGCATAGCCGCGCCAAAACGGGCGTTCAAGCCGACCACGCCCGCCGCCAAGTGCCGACACGCCCCGTGAAGGAAGATGTCCGCGGCCGGACGTTCTCGGGAAAGCAACCGCCGCGCGCCGTTGCATAAAGCTGCACGCTCCGACAACCTGACGTTCGAGAATGCCTCGGCCTTGCTGTTGACAACCCGAATACGAGTGCCTCGAGTCAGGTGTTTGAACCGATCGCACTACCATCCAAGATTAGGTTCCATACTGCACCTCAATACTCCGCTGGTCGGCAAGATCGGGGAACGTCCCTGTTCCGGGCTTCGTCCTGGTTGGTATGGTTGGCGGTGGATCGGGGATTTGGAACAGGTGTTCGGGTCTGTCGTTGTAGGCGTGTGCGCGCAGCAGCCCGGCCCTGTGCCATCTGTGTACCGTGTCGTCGGACCCTCCGAGCCGGTCAGCGGCTTCCAAGGCCGTCAACAGCCCGCGTTCGCGCAGCCGGTCACGGCGGGTCTTGAGAGCGTAGTTGACCCGGACCACCTTCACCGATATCGGGTCGAAGGCGTGGCCGTGTCCGGTTCGGTACCCGCGCCGGTTGAGGATCGCTGCGATCTCGCCCTCGGTGTGATCGTTCAACAGCCTGTCGACCTCGGCGACGACCTCGTCGCTGGTCTTGGTGAGCTGGGAAGGGTGAGGGTCCGGCGTCCAGGTGATCTGTCGGGTCGCGCCGCCGCGCAGGCGCACCCCGAGGCTCCGCGTGGCCTTGGTCAGGGTCACGTCCTCGATCAGCAGCCGCGCCATCCGCTTGCGCTCGCGGTGCGGCGTCGCCGGATCGTTCCACAGGCGCGGGAAGTCGCTGGCCAGGGCGAGGATTCGCTCGCGTTGCGCGTCGTCCAACCCCTGGCCCGGTTCGGCGCGGCTGCGCTCGCGCTGGGCCTCGTCGAGTGCGCGAAGCTTCGCGTTCCACTCCGCCTCCAGCACGTCGGCCACCATCCGGTTGTCGGGATGGGTCTGCATGAACCGCTGGCGGGCCAGGTCGGCTTCCTCGCGGGCGCGCTGCACCCGCTGGGCGCGCCACAGATCCGCCTCTCCGGCGCGCGCGGCGAGTTCGTCCTGCACCTGCAACGCGACGTCCAGCGTGAGCGGTGTCATCAGCTCGACCAGCAGCGCGCCGACCGCCCGGTCGATGGCGCCGCCGGATATGCTCTGGCAATTCTCCGCGCTCGCCGTCTCGACCCTTTCGCGATTACACAGGTACTGGGGGCTTTGTTGCCCTTTTACGGTTCGGTAGCGCACCGTCATGTTCCTGCCGCACACGCTGCAGATCGCCAGGCCCTGCAGCAGCGCGGACCCTTCGCGCGGGGCGCCGCGTCGCTCCGCCGCGGCGTGCGCATGGGCATTGTCCCGGAGCTGGCGCTGGTTCTGCTCGAAGCGCTCCCAGGTGATGTAGCCCGGGTGGGCATCGCGCAGCAGCACCGTCCATTCCTCTCGCGGAACGCTTCTGGTCTCGACACCGCCGCCGGGACGGCGCCGGCTGCGGCTGCGCCCGTACGCGAAAGCGCCGGCGTATCGCGGGTTGTGCAGAAGCCCGCACACGCGCGAGAACCTCAGGGGTTTCCAATGCAGTTCACCGCTGTGGAGCCCGCCTTGAGGACGGTACGGAAACAGCAGCTTCTCGTTGTTGAAATGCCTGACCGTGGCGCTGGCCGAGCCGGTCCGCGTGAAGGTGTCGAATATCAGGCGCAGACTGTGCTGCACCTGCTCGTCGGGGTCGAGCGCCACGTTGCCGAGCGGGTCGTAGACCAGCCCCACCGGCAGCGACACCTTCAACTCCCCGCGCCTGGCCTTGGCCAGCACTCCGCCACGCAGCCGGATGCGCATCATGTGCAGCTCCGCTTCCGACATGGTCCCTTTGAGCCCATATGTAGGACAGCCCGCTATGTCGGGCAGCATGCGCAACCTACTGTCAACACGAGCTTTTTCTCCAAGCTGTCTGACATAATTTTCTCGGTGCGATTCGTCTGACATGACGTCATCTCCACGAGTACTGGAGGTGAATCATGTTCGAAACTCTCTACAAGGACCCCGCCACCATCGACAGATATCGGCTTGCGCCCCTGTTGGAGGATCGCGAACGGTATCTGTGCGCCGTGCTCGCCTCGGGTGCGGTCGTTGAGGTCGCACGCCGGGTCGCGCGTGCTCAGCTCGCCCTCATCGATCTGCTGAACCTGCCCGATGCCGACGTTCCGGTCGATTTTGCGGCGGTAGAGGCGGCTGTTCAGGAGTGGTGTCGGAACGTTCCCGCAGTTTCGGCCGCGAATTTCCGGCGCCATGCCTTTCGCTGGCTGCGTTTCCTCGGCTGGCTGGAAGAGCCGGTTGGGAATGCCCATCCGCACGCCCGGCAGGTGGAGGCTTTCGCCGCCTGGATGCGGGACGACCGGGGGCTGTCCGAAGCGACCATCGGCAACTGCTGCTACGAGAGCGACCGTCTCTTTGCCTGGGCAGCAGGCAGGAACCTGATGCTCGCCGACATGACGATCGGCGACGTCGACGAGTTCCTTGCCGCGCGGATTGCCGACGGAGGTCTTCGTCGAACGTCCGCGCGCGCCGCGGCCGGGTGTCTGCGCAGCTTTTTCCGTTTCGCCGAAACGCGGAACTGGTGCCGGTCGGGCATCGCCGGGTGCATCATGCCGCCGCTGGCCTATCCCGACCGACCGGTTCCCAAGGGGTTCGATCACGACGAAGTCGAGAGGCTGCTCGCCACGACGGAGGGTTCGACCCCGGCAGACGTTGGCGACCGTGCGGTGCTGACGATCCTTGCAACCTGCGGGCTCAGGGCCGGCGAAGTTGGCGCTCTGCGCGTCGAGGACATCGACTGGGAGCGGGACAAGCTGCGCGTGTTCCGTCCCAAGACCGGCCGAACCGACACCTTCCCGCTCACCCCCTCCGTCGGCAACGCGTTGATGGACTATCTCCTCAAGGTGCGCCCGGAGGCGGGACGGGAGCGGGCCTTGTTCCTGACGTTGCAGGCTCCGTTCAGGCCGCTGACGAGCAGCGCCATAGGGATGATCGTCCGCAGCCGCGCGAACCGCCTTGGCATCACCGGCAAGCGCCTGGGCGCCCATGCGCTTCGCCATGCGGCGGCACAGCGGCTGGTCGACGAGGGGTGCGGACTCAAGACCGTCGGCGACTTCCTCGGCCATTCCAGCCCGAGCGCGACGGCCGCATACGCAAAGATCGATCTCGCCTCGCTTCGCCCGGTCGCCGACATCTGCCTGAAGGAGCTGCTCGATGACGCTGCGTGAGGCCGTTGACCGCTATGTTGCGTGGCAGCGCGACCACGGCGCCAAGTTCCGCTCAAGCGCCGAGACCCTCGATACCTTCTGTCGCCGGATCGGAGAGGACAGGGACTGTGACACGGTGGGCGAGGATGAAGTCCGCCGCTTCCTTGCCGGCAAGGGGACGCTCACGAGAACACGCGCCGTAAAATACGGAACGCTTGCCGGGTTCTACGGCTTCGCGCTGAGCCGGAGCCATGTGAGTTGCATGCCCATGCCGCCGCGGGAGGCGGAACCGCGGCCGCCCGAGGTCGCGCCGCCCTTCATCTTCACTCATGAGGAATTGCGGCGCCTGTTCAAGTCGGCAGGCGGGGGCCGCAGGCGTTGCCTCAAGCTCGATATCGAGACCTTCCGGACATTCCTGCTCCTGCTCTACGGCGCCGGACTGCGCTCCGGAGAAGCGCGGCGACTGAGCGTGGCGGACGTGGACCTGGACTCCGCGGTGCTCGCGGTGAACGACACGAAGTTCTACAAGAGCCGTCTCGTGCCGGTCGGCGCCGACCTCGCCGGCATGCTTCGCCGATACGCCGCCATCCGGACACAGCGCCCCCTCCCCGAGGGATCGGCATCCACCTTCCTCGCCTGCCGCGACGGGACGCCGCTGAAAAAGGCCATCGTACGTCACGCCTTCCATAAGACGCTTCGGGCGGCCGGAATCGAGAACAGAAAACCCGGATGCCGGGCGCCCTGCCTGCATTCGCTGCGCCATAGCTTTGCCACCCATCGCCTGACCTCCTGGCATCGCGAGGGGGCCGACGTTCAACGGCTCCTGCCGGCGCTTTCGACCTACCTCGGCCACGGCAGCGTGGCAGCGACGCAGGTCTACATATCGATGACCCCGGACTTGCTCGACGAGGCCAGCCGCCGGTTCGAGCGCTACGTTGAGCACAACCCAGGCCCGGATGCCGGGCAGCATCGGAAAGGGGGTACAAGCCATGCCTGAACGCAGCTCCGCTCTCGGCACATGGATCAAGCGCTTCCTCTTGGAGTATCTCCCGACCGAGCGCAATCTGGCGGTCAATACCTTGAAGAGTTATCGCGACGGCCTGACGCTGCTGTTGCCCTTCGTGGCCGAGCGCTGCGGCAAGGCAGTGGAGCGGCTCGCGGTCGAAGATCTGTCCGCCGACCGCGTGACGGCCTTTCTCGGCCACCTGGAACGGGAACGGGGCTGCTCGGCGCAGACCCGCAACCTGCGCCTTACAGCGATCCGCTCCTTCGCCCGCTACGTCGCGGTGCGCGACGCCGCACTTGTCGAATGGGCCGGCAGCATCCGCGCCATTCCGCTCAAGAAAACGGTGCGGCCCCGGATCGTCTGGCTGTCGGCGGAGAACATGGACGCCATGATCGCCGGGCCGGACAGGCGCACCGTAGCAGGGCGGGTCGAGCACGCCCTTCTCCTGTTCCTCTACAACACCGGGGCGAGAGCCTCCGAGGCGGCGGGACTGCAGGTGGAGGATCTGCATCTCCCGGAACGCACGGGCGAAAACGCGCGTGCAACGATCCATGGCAAGGGAGGAAAGGTCCGCGTCACGCCGATCTGGACGAGCACCGCCAAGGCCCTCGCCGCTCTCTCCAGGGACCGCCCACCCGGCTGCGGGAGCATCTTCTGGAGCCGGCATCGCAAGCCCTACACCCGGCATGGAATCATCGAACTCGTGGAGCGTGCCGCCGCTCGCGTGCCGGAACTCAAGGGGCAGAAGATCACGCCGCACGTGCTGCGGCACAGCTGCGCCTGTCACCTGCTTCGCTCCGGCATCGACATCAACACCATTCGTGCCTGGCTCGGTCACGTCTCCCTCGCGACCACCAACATCTACGCCGAGGTCGATCTCAAGGCGAAGGAAGAGGCGATGAAATCCACCTGCCCCGGCGATCCCGGGGACAAGCCGCGATGGAAGGCACGAGGTGGCCTGCTCGAACAGCTGAAGGCAATCTGAACGACAAATATTATGTCGGGCAGTCCGGCGAATAATCTCGTGTTGACAGTGGGTTGCGCATGCTGCCCGACATAGCGGGCTGTACTACATATGGGCTCTTATGTGGGCCATGACATAAGAGCCCGAGCAGTAGCCGATCATTGAAGTCGCCGGGGTCGTAGACGCCGTCCTCGTCGAGGATCAGCGTCTCGCTCAGGGCGCAGATCTCAAGCAGGCGGTGCCACTCGGTAGAGTTGCGCGCGAGGCGGCTGACCTCGAGCCCGAGCACGATCCCGGCCCGGCCCATGCCGACCTCGGCGACCAGGCGCTGGAATCCCTCGCGGTCCCTGTCGGCGCCGGAGAGACCGAGATCGCTGTCGATCACGACGATGCTCTCGCTCGGCCAGCCCAGCGCCACCGCCCGCTCCCGCAGCGCGTACTGGCGGCGCGTGCTCTCGCCATGCTCGAACACCTGACGCGGGGTGGACTGACGCACGTACAGGTAGGCATCGCGGCTCAGGTGGTTCGCGGCCACCTTCTGGTGAGCGGGGTTCATGCGGCTTCCCTCCCCATATGGCCCCTGAGCATCGCGAGCAGAATGTCGATCACCGGCCTTTCGACGTCGGCGGGCAGCGGCTCCGGGGAAGCGCCGCCGCAAACGGCAGCCGGCGGGGCGGGCAGTTCGGCGAAGGCATGCAGCCAGGCCGCGACGCCGCGCAGCGCCACCACGGCGAGCCCGTGGCGACCGTGGCCGGCGCCGGGCTCGACGGCATGACGGCGCATCCGCTCGTAACCGTGCCCGTAGGCGGAATGCTCCGCCGCGGGGAGCGCGGCGCATGGCGGCGGGCTGTGCATCGTCATCGTTTTTTTCCCCGCGCGAGGGCGCGATCGATGCTGCTGCGATGGATCGAGATGCCGAAGCGTTCGCGCACGAACTCGACCAGCGCGGCGGCGGTCAACTCCGGCTGTTCGCTCTTCGCCGCCTGCAACGCCTCGACCACCTCGTCGCTGAGCTTGTGCGGCCGGCGCGGACCCGGCCGATCCGGTAGCAGCCCCGGCAGCCCGCCGGCGTCGTAGGCGCGCTGCGCCTGATACCAGGTGGGCCGCGAGACGCCGAAGCTGGCGGCGGCGTGGCTCACCGTCACGCCGTCCTCGCGCACCCGGCGCAGCATCTCGTACCTGACCTGGAGCAGGTCGCGCGGGTCGAAGAACTCGTTCGACAGGAACAGCTCGTCGCGCACCGACTCCGCGCGCGGGTTCAGGCAGCCGTGCTCCTTGAGGGAGCGGGACTTGGCATCGGCGGGGCGTCTGGCCATTGCACGGGCTCCATCGGAAAGGGAATGTAAATATATTTATACAACTTCCCAGAGCCCAATCAATCCCCCTCTCCCTGCCTGTCGCCGAAAACGTACAGAACTTCCCCATGTATGCGCCACTCCTTGCCGTCTCCCGGCCGCCGTGACGCCATGTCCCCGCCATTCATGCGCAACAATATCATTACACATGCGGCAAAATCTCCTTGGCAGTCTCCGCCCCGTCGTCGCTCTCCCGCATAGTGCGGGCGTCCCCGTCCAGGCTGTCCAGCAATGCCGCCAGCGCAAGCAGGTCCGAGACGCGGAACGCCGACCGGCCCGCCGCTACCCTCACAAACGGATCCGCCGCCGCGGCGCTCGTAAACGCCTGCCGAATCGTCCGCAGCGCTCCATCGTCAGCCGTGTAATGAACCAGCCCCACCCCCAGCACCGACGTGGTCTCGATCAGTTCGAACTCACGTCCGTGAAGCGGATGAAACGGGTGCGTCACCCGGACGAGCTGCCGCTCGACGCATCCGAGGGGTGCACTTGAATGCCCAGTCCCAGTGCCCGCACAATGGTTGCACCTATGCGCTCTGCCGCTGCCTCGATCTCACGGTCGCCGACATGGGCGTAGCGCAGCGTCATGCTCGGCCGCTTGTGGCCAAGCAGGCGCGAGACGACCGGGAGCGGGATGCCCTGCAGCACGGCGTGGCTCGCGAATGTGTGGCGCAGGTCGTGCAGGCGCACGTCCTCGATCCCGGCTTCCTTGCGCACCGAGTACCAGAGCGGCAAGTCGGAGCACAGTGGCCGGTCCGGATTGAGCGACGAGGGAAAGACGAAGGCGCTGCCCGACCGCGGCTGCCGCTCCAAGATGGCGCGGGCCGGCGCATTCAGCAGCACCTGTCTCGGTCCGGTCTTGGCGTCGACCAGATTGAGCGCATCTCCATCGACGTCCTGCCAGCGCAGGGTCACGATCTCGCTCTTGCGGCAGCCAGTCAGCAGCAGCAGGCGGATGATGTCGGCCTGTTGCGCGCGCGAGATCCGGTCTCCGGCATGGCGGTCCAGCTCGCGGTGAAGGCGGCGGATCTGCGCGGCACGGTCGACGGCCTTCTCGCCAGGGACGAACGCTGGGCGTTCAACCGGAATCGGGTCGAGGCATTCCTCGTGCGGGCCGCGGAGGCCGAGCGTGCGCGGAACGCTCTGACGCAGATGGACGTCACGACTTCGTCGTTCGAGGAGCGTCTGCAGGCCCGGCAGGACCATATCATTCTCGCCTCAACAATGCCTTAGCCTGTCCAACCGCCCCAAAGGGAGCATTGATTCCATTGGGGAAAATCGTGCGATGTCCAACCCAAATCCGGGGCGGGCCGATGAGCGTGCGCGCGATGGCCTGGGCCTTCGGGTGTCGAGCCAGCGCTCGATTTCGGCTGCAGTGGCCTCCTTGTCGCCAGTATAGATGCCGTTCAGCCGGGGTGCGGTGCCGGAGGCCTGCCCACCGATCTGATCGGCGGCGCAGGCCCGCAACGAAAAGCTGAGTTTCTGGTGATTGAAAACTCCAGCGAGTCTCGAAGACCGACAAAAATGCTCTAGGATACGCACCTGCCAAGCGGCGAGGCCCGTCGTGCCCGCCGCGACATGACCGGTGAGCAACCTTCGCAGGAGAGGGAGAGAAAACCATGCGACTGCTCAAGATATGCGCCCTGGCCGCCGCCGGGATGTTTTTCGCCGTATCGGCGAGCGCCGACTACGAGGGCGTTCCCCGCACCTTCCTGTGGAACCCCGGCAGCGTCGACATCTACGACGCGGCCGAGCACAAGAAGGACGGCCCCTACGTTATCGGCTTTTCCAACGCGAGCCTGTCCAATCCCTGGCGCGTGGCCATGCTGCATGGCATCGAGGCCGCCGCCGAACGCAACAAGGACAAGCTGGAGCGCTTCATCATCACCGACGCCAACGACAACCCCTCGAAGCAGGCCGCGGACATCCAGGACCTGCTCGCTCAGGGCGTCGACATCCTGCTCGTCAGCCCGGCAACTGCCGAGGCGCTCGATCCCGCGCTGCGCAGAGCAAACAAGAGCGGTGTCCCGATCGTCCTAGTCGACCGCGAGGTCACGTCGAAGGACAGCTACATCACCTTCGTCACCGCCTCCGACCAGGCGCTGGGGCGCATCTCCGCCCAGTGGCTGGCCGAGACGCTGAACTTCGAGGGCAAGGTCGTGATGCTGGGCGGTCTGGCCGGAGCGTCGCCGGCTGAGAACCGGATCAAGGCGGCACACGAGGTCTTCAACCAGTATCCCGGCATCGAGGTGCTGGAGGTCCAGTACACCTCCTGGTCGCCAGCCAACGGCAAGACGATCATGTCGGCCCTGATTCAGAAGTACGGCCAGGACATCGCCGGCGTCTGGGCCGATTCCGGCCTGCAGGGCTCGGGCTCCATCGAGGCCTTCCTCGCCGCCGGCTACGAGGCCGGCACGATTCCGCCGCACACCGGCGGAGACTTCAACGCGATGTACCAGCTGAGCGTGCAGAACCAGGTGCCGATGGTGGGCATCGACTACCCACCGGCCATGGGCGCGGTGTCGTTCGAGCTGCTGTTCGATGTGCTGGCAGGCAAGGGCATTCCGCGCCGGATCGAGGTAAACCAGCAGATCGTCGTCTCCGAGGGCGCGGAGACCGCGTCGGTCCAGGCGGATGTCTACGTCAAGGACTACGCCCTGATGGACAAGCCGGGCTCGGTCATCATGTCAAGCGGCGTGGGCCCCGACTACGATCCGGAGACCTTCTCGGCCGACTATCCGAGGTAAAGCGCCGACAAATGGTAGACGGCCCCGCCGCACCCGCTGCGGGGCCGTTCGCCACAGCGGCCGGATGGCGCCCCCCGGAGGAAAGGCGACATGGCTGATCCGGTGCTTGCCGCACGGGGCTTGACGAAATCCTTTGGCAGCAACGAGGTCCTCCGCAACGTCGATTTCGAGGTCATTGCCGGGCGCAACATCGCGCTCTGCGGCGAGAACGGCGCCGGCAAATCGACCCTCATCAAGCTCATGACCGGCGTCTACACGCCGTCGGCCGGGCAGGTCCTGCTGGACGGCGAACCAGTGGCCTTCGCCGGGCCGAAGGACTCGATTGCTGCCGGCATCGCCGTCGTCCACCAGGAGTTCTCGACCATCTCGGCGCTCACGGTGGCCGAGAACGTGTTTCTGGAGAAGGAGCCGCGCAACCGGCTCGGCCTGGTCGACCGGCGCACGCTTCGCCGCGACTGCGCCGACCTGCTCCGGGAGCTGGGCATCGATCTGGACCCCGACACGACTCTCGACAGGCTCAGCGTCGCCGAGGCGCAGATGGTGGAGATCGCCAAGGCGCTGCGCTCCAGCGCCCGCGTGCTGATTCTGGATGAGCCGACGGCGGTGCTCTCGCACCGGGAGATCGATCATCTGTTCCGGATTCTGCGCGACCTGCGGGACCAGGGGATGGGGCTCGTCTACGTCTCGCACCGCTTGGACGAGATCTTCGAAATCTGCACCGACATCTGCGTCCTGAAGGACGGCGACGTCACGTCCGCGGGGCCGATCGCCGACTACGACCACGACAGGGTCGTCGCCGCGATGGTCGGCCGCAGCCTGGGCGAGCTGTTCCCGCCCAAGAGCGGGCCGGCGAGCGATGCGGCGCCAGCGCTCTCGCTGCGCGGCCTCGTCGCAGAGGGCGGCGGGCCGCCGATTGATCTGGACCTCCGCCCCGGCGAGATCGTGGGGCTGGCCGGCCTGGTCGGCTCCGGGAGAACCGAGCTCGCGCTCTCGATCTTCGGCGCGGCGCGCGGCAGCGGCGCCGTCGAGCTCTCAGGCAAGTCCTACAACAGACGCTCGCCGGGCCGCAGCCTTGCCGGCGGTCTCGCCATGCTGACGGAGGACCGCAAGGCGAATGGCCTCTTCCCCGAAGCCTCGGTCGCCTGGAACTTCGCGGCGTCGACGCTCGGCAAGGGTGCGCGGACGCTCGCGCTTTCGCCGCGGAGCGAAGAGGAGCGCTCCCGCTCCGTCGTCGAGCGCTTCAAGGTCGTCGTCGATCATGTCGGCCAGCCCATCTCGGCGCTCTCCGGCGGCAACCAGCAGAAGGTGCTGATCGGCCGCCTGCTTGAAAATACCCCGAAGGTTCTGCTTCTCGATGAGCCGACCCGAGGCGTGGATGTCGCCACCAAGGCGGAGATCTACCGCACCCTGCGCCGCCTGGCCGAAGAGGGCGTGGCCGTCCTGGTCATCTCCTCCGAGCTGATCGAGGTCGTCGGGCTGTGCGACCGCGTCCACGTCATGCGCGACGGTGCGCTGGTCGCGGAACTGATTGGCGACGCCATCACCGAGGACGGAATCATGGCGGTGGCCGCCGCCGCGACGGGTGGCGTTGCGCCCCGACCGAATGTCTGACCTCGCGCGCGCGGTCCGCTTTCAGAACGTCCATCTCGCGATCGTCGGGCTGATCGCGGCGGTCTTCATCGTCGGCGTGTTCTCGTCGGACCGCTTCGTCACCGTGCTCAACATCGCAAACGTGCAGGACCAGCTGGTCGCGCTGGCGCTGGTAGCGCTGGCCCAGACGGTGGTGATCCTGTCGGGCGGCATCGACCTCTCCTTCGCCGGGCTGCTCGGCCTCCTCTCGGTCTTGTTCGCCACCTTCGCCGGCTCCGATCCGGCGACCTTCTCTGCAGCCTATATCTGCATCCTCGCGCTCGGCACGGCGATCGGTGCGCTTACCGGCGGGATCGTCGCCTTCAGCGGCATTCATCCCCTGATCGTGACGCTCGCGACATCGACCATCATGGCCGGCGCGGCGCTGCTCCATACGAAGCAACCCTCCGGCTCCGTGCCGCTCTTCTTCGAAGACATCGTCTATGCCCGGTTCTTCGGCTTCCTGCCGTGGGGAACGCTCTTCGTCATTGCGGCTTACGTGATCGTCGGCTTCGTGCTCTGGCGCACCCGCTTCGGCATCCGTGTCTACGCCATCGGCGATGACGAGCGGGCGGCGACGATCTCCGGCGTCCCGGTCAGGTTGACCAAGGTGCTGATCTATGCGCTCTCCGGCTTCATTGTCGCTCTGGCGGCGATCTACCTGGTGGGCCGGTTCGGTGTGGGCGATCCGCGCGCGGGCATCGGCTTCGATCTGCGGTCGATCACGCCGGTGATCGTGGGCGGCACCCTGCTCGCCGGCGGCCGGGGCGGCGTGCTGGGCACGTTCCTGGCCGTCATCCTGCTCGCCCTTCTGGCGAACGTCCTGAACTTCCTGAACGTCTCGAACTTCTATCTGTGGATCGTGGAGGGCGTGATCATCGTCGTCGCCGTCTCGCTGTTCGTCGTGAGGGCGCGGTCATGATGGCGTGGCTCCTCGGCGGCACGGGGACGGTCAGGGGCCGGAAGACCCGTGAAATCCTGATGCTGCTGGTGTTCCTCATCCTGATCTGGGGATTCACGACGGTGCTCTCGCCGCGATTCCTGAGCATCAAGAACATCACCGATATTCTGATCCAGGCCGCACCGCTCGGCTTCGTGGTCATCGGCCAGATGATCGTGATCGTGGTGCGCGGCCTGGACCTCTCGGTGGCCTCGATCATGGCGACCGCGGCGGTGCTCTCCATCGGCGTCTTCGACAACACCGCGACCGCGTTTGTCGCCGCCTTGCTGCTCGGCGCTCTGGTGGGCGGCGTCAACGGCTATCTCGTGAGCTACAGGCGGGTGACTCCGTTCCTCGCAACGCTGGCGACGATGATCGTGCTGCAGGGCATCCGCTTCGCCTACACCAAGGGGGCGCCGAGCGGCTCGCTGCCGGATACCTTCCGGTACCTGGCGACGGGCGACGTCGGCGGCGTGCCCGTGGTCCTGATCGTGCTGATCGGGGTCGCGTTCGTGGCGCACCGGATGCTGGAGCGCAGCGTTCCAGGCCGGCAGCTCATGCTCTACGGCGACAATCCCGAAGCCGCCCACATGAGCGGCCTGCCGGTCAAGCGCATCGTGATCTCGGCCTACGTGATCTCCGGCGTTCTCGCCGCGATCGCCGGCCTATTTCTGGTTGGCTACGTGGGGATCGTCGACAACTGGACCGGCCAGGGCTACGAGCTCGACAGCATCGCGGCGGCTGTGATCGGCGGCGCATCCTTGCGCGGCGGCAAGGGCAGCGTGATCGGCGCCCTGCTGGCAGCGCTGATCCTGGTCTCGCTCTTCAACATCGTGGTCATCCTGGGCCTCTCCATCGAGTTCCAGATGGTGGTGAAGGGCGCTCTGATCCTGCTCGCGGCGGCCGTCTATATCCGGCGCGCCCGCGACTGACCGTCGCCGGCAGCGACCGAAATCCCTCTCTCCTCAAGAGGAATCGACACGAAGCGGGCGGCGGCGGCCTGGGCGTCGGCGATGGCCTCCCCCATCGCGGCGGACGCGGTCAGGCGGGCTGCGAGTGCGCCCACGAACGCGTCACCGGCGCCGTGCGCGGAGGCGACCGGCACCGGGCGGACCGTGTGATGCCGTGCCCTCCCGTTCCGGTCGCGATGGACCAGGCCGTCGCTTCCCAAGGTGACGATTACCTCCCCGTCGAAGCCCCCCGTCGCCCGCGTCGTCGCCTCCAACGCGTCTTTGGAGCTTTGGATTCGAACCTCGAACAGCGCTTCCGCCTCGACGCGATTGACGATGAGAAGGTCCACCAGCCGGAGCATCTCCGGCGAAAGCGGGCGCGTCGGCGCCGCGTTGAGGATCACCGTCGCCCCGCTCTTGCGGGCTTCGGCCGCGACCGCTCGATTGACCGCCTCGGGCACCTCGTTCTGCATGACGAGGACGCGGGCGCCCTCCGGCATCACGAAGCCATCCGCAGAGAGTTGCCGGTTGGCGGACGAGACGACCACCGCGCCGTATTCCCCGTCCGCACCCACGACCGCGACGCTGAGGCCCGACATCGCCGCTTCGTCTCGCTGGATGAGGGAGGTGTCGACGCCGGCCTCGCGGAGATTGTCGACGAGCGACGCCGCGAAAACGTCACTGCCCACCCGCCCCAGCATGGCGGTCGGCGCGCCGTGGCGGCTGGCGGCGACCGCCTGGTTGCCGCCCTTGCCGCCGCAGACGAGAGTCACCGCCTCGCCCATGAGGGTTTCGTCCGGGGCGGGCAGACGCGGAGCGGTGACGACGACCCCGCCGGTCATCCGCCGGTCCCGTAGAGCGCGGAGGCGACGATGCGCTGGCTCACCGTCGCGTCATGCCGGGCGATCGCCTGCGCCAGTCGTTCGTCCTCCGCCAGCACGGCGGCGACTTTTCGCAGTCGTTCGATGGTCTCGATGTTGGTCCCGCACTCCGCCACCGGGTCGAGCCCGCCCGTATCGGGGAAGGTGTCGAAGTAGATCGCCCGGTCGTAGCCGCAGCGGCGGAGCGCCACCAGCAGCTCGACGGTCTGGACGGGATGGATCGAGCCTGCCATCAGGCCGTCGTCGCGCTTGCCGTAGCCGTCGTTGAGCTGGACGCCGAGCAGCCGGGAATGCCGATTCACGAGGTGGACGGTGTGCGCCGGCATCTCGCCCGCGTAGAGGACGTGCGCGAAGTCGAGCGTGACGCCGAGGTTTGCCGCCTCCACCTCGTGGATCGCGAGCAGGGTCGTGCCCACGTCCGGCATTAGGGAATAGCTCCGGGGCTCGTCCGGCTTGTATTCCAGCGCGATGTCGATCGCAGGATCGTGCCTCGCGATCTCGTCGAGGGCCGCGACGGTGTTGTCCCACATCCGCTCGTAATCGGCCTGGAAGGGGTAGTCGAAGCCGTCCTGGCCGAGCCAGAGCGTCATCAACCTCCCGCCCATCTCAGCGAGTGCGTCGAGGCCACGGCGGGTGAGGTCGATAGCCTTCTGACGCCGCGACAGCAAGGCATGAGAGAGCCATCGCGGAGGCGGAGGTGGGCAACGCCAGATCCCTTGCTCGGGCGAGGCTCGAGAGCGCGCGCGCCGAAACGCTGTCGGCGCGCGATAGAGCTTTGCGCAACGCGTCCGCGGCCATGAGCAACGTACGAAACGCGGATTGTGCAGATAATAAGGAGCGCAAGAAGGCCATAGCCGCCGCGAAGGAGACGTATCGGAAAGCGCAGGCGGCCGCGCAAGAGAGATATCGCAAGGAAATAGCCGACGCGAGGGCAATCTCCGAACGGGCTGAGGCCAAAGCGAGCGTAGCTTGGCGGTCCGCGCACGACGCCGCTAGGTCGGCACGCACGGCGGCGTTAGCCGGCGCAGAAGCGTCGCGGCGTGAGGAGGTCGCCGCTGCGGAGGCAACCTTTGACAGGACTATGGCGAAGCCACGGGCGACGTATGAGAATGCGGCAGCCGAAGCGGAGATAGGCTTCCGGGAAGCGCTCATGGCAGTTTACCCTGGCCCGACAAGCAACAATCCCACAGTCATGGAGCGCCTGCTCGTGAAGTTCCTGCGGGAGTGCGAGGAAATGCTGCGCTAGGCGTCACGCCGTCGAGATCCATCGCCTGTGCGATCAAGCGGCCGTCCTTGTCCGCCGCCTCGACCAGGTGGGCGTAGCGTGCCGCGGTCCGGTGTTGCCGGTGCTCGAGCAGCCTGCCCGCCAGGGGCAGGTGCTCGCCGGGACATTCCGCGTCTCCTCCATAGCGCTCACATGCTCCACGACCGCCCCCTGTCGCGGCTCTTGGACTGGGCCTGGCGCTGCGGCGAGAGTCTGTCCATCCGCGACACCGAGTCGGCCACGGGTTCCACGAAGTCTTCTCCGCGCTTGAGGTGGGCGCCGTAGGTCCCGGGATCGTCGAGGATCGCCCTGCCCTCCCGGCGCAGGCGCTCGTTCCGCTCTAGCCAGTTCGCATAGGCGGGCAGGGTGGCGATGCGCACGTCGAGCGCCCTGGCGCGGTGCCTCAGCTTGTGGAAGCGCTTCCAGTGCTCGTCGGAGGCCTTGAGCCAGTTCTGAACGTGGGTGCGCGTCCGGACGTGCGCGAGGTGACCGTCGACCATAGCTTGAAGTTGCCGGCGCGGCTCGGCAGGAACCCGCTCGTTCCCGGCGAACTCGGCGATGCGCTCGATCAGCGCGGCGGCGCCGTCGAGATCGTAGGGGGAGATGCCGGCCCGTTCCGCCCGTGCGCGATGCAGGTTCCAGTTGAGGCGCAGGAGCCGGTATTCAACTCCCGAAAGCGGTGACGGCACCGTGTTGTTCGCCTGACCTGTGGCTGCGGGGCGCTTCGGCGGGTGGGCCGGGGGGCGAGCCTCCGTCTCGACCGACTTCTCCGCGGAACGTGCCTCCTGTGCTTCCTGCGAGCGCTCCGGTTGCGACCGCCGGACTTGCGCGGCCTTGCCGGCGACAGAGCGGCGGTATCTGCCCGCCCGGGCATACACGTCCCCGAGCTCATCGATCTCGCCCTGGCCGATGCCGGCGCGCTCGGCCAGCAGGCGCTCGAAGACCTGCGGCCTGGCACGGAACGTTTCTGCCTGCCTCATCAGTGCGCCGTGGCGGTCGAGGGTCTCGCGGAAAGCCGGGCTCAGCGCAACCGCATCGCCCTCGCTGCGCGTCCTCTCCCGAAGCGAATCCCACGCTGCCAGTACGTGCGTACGCTCGGCGGCGAATGCGTCCACCGCCGGGCCGTGGCGCCAGCCGGCAACCGCGTGGCGGATTTCTTCGGCAATGCGCACGATCGCGTTGTCATTCGCAGCGGCGTGGGTCTGGGTCTCGGTCGCCTCTCCACTCCCGTCGCTGGGACCGTCATGCCCTCTACCGTTCGATCGGCTACCGCCGTTGCCGACGTCCGTCCGCGCACCTTCGTGCGCATCCCGCCACGCGTCGTCCGAGACGTAGTCAAGCGCCGCTTCCTTGGGCTCGGACCGCGACCAGCGCTCCGCCAGATACGCACGCACATCTGAGTCCATCACGGGCAACTCGGCCTGATCCTCCGGTCGGCGCTCTGCGATGTCGAGGGTGATCGGCGAGCGGTTGACGTAGATGTCGATGCCCTCGCGATGCCGGGTAGCCGCCGGATAGATCGTCTCCCGTGCGGGCCGGTCGTCCACCAGCAGGAAGGCCCAGTCCACCGTCAGCCCCTGGGCGGAGGCGATGGTCATCGCATAGCCGTAGTCGAGGCGGATGTTGTCGTGCCAGTCGCGGATCTCGTCGTGGCGGAACGAGACCCTGCGCCCGTCGTCGGTCCGGGCCGTAACGTGGATGGGGGGCTCGTCCCACGAGCGCTTCGGCTCGGAACCGTCGATGTCGGCCGCCGTCTCCCGCCCGCCGGCTCGCCGGTTCCGGGCCTTGCGCGACACCGGGGTGTCTTTCGCGGGCCGCACTTCGAGGTCTTCCACCGTGACCACGGTGCCGTTGAAGAGCTGCTTCTCCCAATGAGTCGCGCCGATGCGGATGCGGTCGCCCACCGCGATCTCCAGCGGCTCCGTCACCCGCCCGTCCAGGTCCCGGCTCACCTGGATGACCGCGCGCTTCGCGTTGGGGGTTTGCGCCAGTACCCGCTCCCGCATCAGCCAGGACAGCGCCCGCGCCTCGGCGCGCGTGCGCGCGAGCACGACGGTGGACGTCTCGGGCTCCGCACGCACATGCCGTTCCCAGTCCTCAACGAGCTTGGTCAGGGTCTTCTCTTCGTCGTGGTGGAGATGGAGCCGGTTGCGCAGATGCCAGGCCTCGATCGCCTGCTCCGCCTCCCCGTCCCTGAGCGCTTCCGAGACCGCCACCTGCCACGGCGTGAACAGGGGTTTCTTCTCCATCGCCTCGTACTCGGCGAGGATCGCGTCGCGCTCCTGCGGATTGGTCAGGCCCGCCCGGAAGCGCGCCTGCTCCGGCGTCTCCTTGTGCACGTGGACCAGCACGTCCTCGAGGTCCGCCTTCTGGCGCCTGATGCGGTCCACGCGAATGCTGCCCGCGACGTCCCGGATCAGTCGCAGTCCGGGCCCCGCCTCCACCGGCTGCTGCTGCCGGGTGTCGCCCGCGAACACCACCTTGGCGCCGTGGCGCTCGGAGAGCTGCAGGATGTGATGGGCCTGCCGCGTCGACAGCATCCCCGCCTCGTCCACCACGATCAGCGTATTGCGACCGATCTCCACCTGGCCCTTTGCGGCAAGCTTGAGGAGCTTGTCGACGCAGTAGGTGCGCGCATCACAATCATCGCCCAACGCCACCGCCGTCCGCCATGCGACGGCTGTCGGTACGATCTCGTAGCCGTGCTCCTTGTGAAGGTCCGTGATGGGTCTGAGCGTGGTGGTCTTGCCCGAGCCTGCCGCGCCCTCGATCACCGCGACACGTCCGTCCTTTATCGTGGCATGACGGATGGCCAGCGACTGCTCCTGGCTCAGCGGGTAGCCCTCCGCCAGCAGGGTGTCCACCTTCTCCTTGACCGCCTCTTCCGGCAGGCCGTGGCCGGTATCGGCGGCCATGGCTTGCGTCATGTCCTTGACCGCCTGTTCCAGTCCCAGGTTGTGGCGGGTAGAATAGACTTCCGTGTGGACCATGCCGGCCCTGGATTCGGCCGTGGGCTTCTTCGGCTCAAGCCGCTCGATCTCCGGGTTGCGGCGCAGACGCTCGATGGCCGTCCCCACCGCCTCCCGACCCATCAGCCTTGCCGCCGCGTTCGCCGCCGCCTCCACCATGTCCGGGCGCCGGAATACCGCCTCTTCCCGGGCCAGATGGGCGGGAAGATCGTCGAGCCTCTCCGTCACTTCGCGGATGGCCTCCCGGCCGATCTTCACGTCATGGCCGGTGAGAGCGGCGATCAATTCCTCCCTCTCGACGAAGCCCTCGGCCTCGCTGCGCCAGCGCCGGTGCCTCACCTCCGGATCGTTGTCGTGCGACTTCCCTTCGCGCGTGAGCTTGTTCACCCCCGCCATGCGCGATGCGTTGCCCAATGACAGGATGCCCAATTCCCCGGCCCGCGCGACGATCGCCTTTCTGCGCTTCGACCAGAACGCCTGCAAATCCTCCGGCATCCCTTCTATGCGCGTGAACTCCGCGTTGGGACCGTACTGCTGCATCCTGACGCCCAGACTCTGTTGCAGCTCCCACGCCACATAGGCGCGGAACAGGGCGCCCGCCGCCTTCTTCCAGCTGTAGACCGGGTACTGGTGATGCGCCCGCCACTTGCCGTCCTCGCGGGTGCGCGCGATGTTGAAGATCGTGCAGTGGACGTGAAGCTGCGGGTCGTTCTCACGGCTGGTGCCGTGGACGAAGGTCGCGCCCATCAGGTCCGCTTCCACCGGCCGAGCGACCCCTTTCTCGCTGACGCGGGTGTAGCTGCAATGTCTCAGCACCGTGTCTTCGAGCGCCGCCCGCGCTGAGGCCACCGCCATCGTCTCGATCCGCTCGCGCATCTCCGGCTCTGCGATGGCCCACAGCGCCGAGACGCTCTTGTCCACCGAGAACGTCATGTCGCCGCCGGGGGAGCGGTCCGGATTGCCGGCGCGCTGCACCAGCTTGCCCGATCCGTCCGGGGCGAAGCCCGAGTAGAGGCGGTGGAAGTGGCCGGAATCTACCTTGCCGCCATCTTCAAGGCCGAACAGGTTCTTGGGGTTGAACCAGGTGCCGTCCGGCTCCTCTCCCGCCGTGTAGTACTCGTTGGGGTGCCGGAACGAGCGCTGGCTCTCCAGGTAGTACTCGGCAGATGCCATCTGCCCGATGGTCGCTACCATGGCGGGGCCGTTCCGAAGCAGTGAAGGCGGGCGATCATCGGAACGACGGGTCCGCCATGGGTATTCTGTGCTGTGGGCGTGTCGCCGCGCGGCAGTAACGCCCTGTAAACACGGGGTCGTTCGCTCGCACCGCGCGCATTTCCGTCATCCACGACCACTCTACAAGCCCTATACAACGGCCCTGCAAGCGTCAGCTTGCACAGGTGTGACGGGCTGTCTTTTCTCTCATGTGCTTCGCTCACGACGAGATACATCATATAGTGGGTCGCCCGACGGGGATGGGCGACGGGGCGATGGCGGTCGTCTTGGCGAAGCCTGTACAAACCACCATGAGCGCCATCGATGTGCGGACCGGTTGCGAGAGCGCAGGTTCGAGCAACGGTCCGGGGGTGTGGTGCTGACGATTGCCGCCTGGCGACACAGTGGCGAGACGGCATGGAAGGGCGTTGGCCAAGAGGGGAGAGAGGAGCGCGGGCGATGGCTCCTCAGCCTCTTTGAGATAGAGAGAAGCGCTCAGACTAATGTGAAGTTTCGGCTGACTTATAAAGGCGAACTGCGCCCCACCGGACGCCGTCAGTAGCGGCGGAAGCTGCGCTCGCTCATCCCCGGAAGCTCCACCGCCTCCAGGGAGGAAAGCCGCCGTGCTTGCCAGTGTCCCACCTCCTGAAGGCTCTGCATCCTGCGATCCTGTAGCAACGCCGTCCGGTTCATCGCCCCCCGAGAAACCAAACCGGACAATTCGTGTGCTACATAAAACCGGACACATAATCTGCTAGGGAAGGTCTGAATAAGTGCCTCCTGCATTTCTCAGACGCGCAAGGCGGAAGCGCGCTTTCCGCTTTGCTCACATTTTCAGTGACTTACAGCCACCGAAAATGGTGGCACATCCCTGTGCCACGGGAACCCCTGATAAATCAGAGGTTCCCTAGGGGACACGCACACGCCTCGCGCACACGCCTCGCGCTTGACACCTTCTCGGGCACCAAACATCATTCCTGCAGGGTGCCGGTCGGACGGCAGTTATCAAGAATAAGAACAATTTTGATGTCTTGCCGGGCAGCGGTCCGCGAAAACCTGACCCCTGACCGGCAGCCATCGACTGGTCATCCAAGGGAGGTCAAGAAATGATCCGACAATCAAGGCAGACCAAACGCTCCGCTGCCGTTGCTGCAGCATTCGCCGGCGCATTCGCGCTACTTCTCACGACCGGCGCGCCATCCGCGACCGCCGCCGACGTCTACACCCCGGCGCCGCCCGAGCCCGGCACCGACATTCCGACGGCGGAAGTGAACTTCGGCATGCGCCCCTATGCCGACAACACCTTCTACGTCATCGCAATGAAGAAGGGCTGGTTCGCAGACGCCGGCATCACGATCGGGCCGGAAGAGCTCGGCCTGAAGGTCACCGACACCAACGTCAACGCGCTGCTCCTCAACGGTCAGCTCGACATCTCGAGCCAATACTGTCCGTTGATGCTGCCGACCTACAAGAGCGCGAACACGCTGAAGTGCATCGCGTTCACCGACAACTTCCTCGGCACCGCGCTGCTCGCCAACCCCGAGCTCGGGCTGAAGAGCTTCAAGGAGTACATCGCCGAGGGCATGGGCTTCGAGGAGGCAATCACGGCCTCGTTGGCGCCGATGAACGGCAAGACCCTGGTGGGCTCGCCGGTGCTGAGCAAGCGGCCGTTCGAGGAGGCCGTCTCGGCGTTCTCAGGCGCGACCTGGGATCTCGACCTGATGGACGATGCCAAGTCGCTCGTGCTGGCCAAGGCCGGCCGTATCGACTTCGTCAATCCCGAAGGCGCGCCGATCGTCTATACCCTGATGAAGGCGGGATGGACCAACCTCATCGACGTCGGCGACCTCTACAACTACGGGCCCGGCGGCGTGGATTCGCCCATGCAGAAGCTGGTGACCATCGTCGGCATCGCGTCGAACTCGAACTACATCAACGAGAACCAGAACACGATCCTGCGCTTCCTCTCCGTGGCGTGGCGCACGCTCGCCGCGGTCGACGAAGACCCCTCTCTCTATGAGCTCCAGGCGCCCTATCTGAACAGCGTCGCGGGAACCGACCTGGATGCCAAGGGAGTGGAAGAGACGGTCGCCATCCTGCATCCCTACTCGTCGTTCGAGTACAACGAGAAGTACTACCGCGACGAGTCGAGCCTGCTCTACTACCTGAACGCCTGGCCCGCGATCATCGCGGACTGGGCCGAGAAGGGCCTGCTGCCTGCGGATGCGGTCACGGCCGAGCAGTTCGTCTGGGGCGCGGCGATCTGGGAGCAGATGAAGGACTACCAGGCGAAGTCGGCGGCGATGATCGCCGATCTCGAAGGCCAGTCCCTTGATGCCGACAAGCAGGCGCTGCTGGACCAGGCCAAGCAGTACTTCGAGTGGTTCAACTTCCTGGATGCCTACCGTCTGGCAACTGCTGCGTCGTCGTAGGCACGGGCGTTTGACCCTCGCCTGACGAGAGGCGCAAGGGATCAATTCAAGGCCGGCCGGCGCGCAGCGTCAGTTACGACCAGCGCGCCGGCCGTGCCGTCCCCGCCGGGGGGCGGTGCAACGGTCTGGATGGCCCACGGTGAAGCCGGCATAGTTCGGTGATGGCGCAGCGGTTTGACGTTCTCGGCCTGATCGGTCTCGTGCTCCTGGTGGCCGTCTGGCAGCTGCTGACGTTCGCCATCCCGCTGATCGCGCTGCCGCATCCGGCCCACGTGGCCGAGCGCATCGGCGAGGACTTTATCGTCGCGGACTACCTGCTGTTCTACGGATTGCCCGAGACGGGCCTCCTCGACAGCATGATCTACACGACCCAGAACGTCCTGATCGCGGTGGCCCTCGGGGCCACCGTCGGCACCGTGTGTGGCCTGGTGACGGCACGCTTCGATCTGATCCGAGCGGTCATCGATCCGGTGCTCTTGGTGCTGGGGACAATCCCCATCCTCGTCCTGGCGCCGTTCTTCCTGATCTGGTTCGGCACTGGCAGGACCAGCGCCGTGCTGCTGGTGGCCATCTACGTTGCCGTCATCCTCTATATCTACGCCCAGCGCGCCGCGAGCACGCTGAATCCGGTCTACGAAGACGCCGCCTACACGCTGGGCGCGAGCCGCCGGCGTGTCGTCTGGGACGTGCTCATCAAGGGCACGGTGCCGCAGATCCTCGGCGGCATCCGGATCGCGTTGGCGGGCGCCTGGGGCCTGGAGGCCATCGCCGAGCTGCTCGGCGCGCAGCAGGGCATCGGCAAGATCGTCCAGGTCCTCGCCGGCTCCACGGACATGGAGGGCATCTTCGCCGCTCTCCTCGTGCTCGGTATCCTGGCGGTTGTGTTCGATGCCTTCACCGCCCGATTCTTCTCCTACGTCTCGGCGTGGAGCGTCGAGGCCCGCACCGGCGGAGGGTGATCCAGTGGCAAGGGCGGCAGACGGCAGAGACGTCATCGTGGCCAGCAATCTGTCGCGAACCTTCCGGCGCGCGGACCGGCAGATGGTGACGGCGCTCGACGACGTGACCTTCGGGATCGACCGGGGCCAGTTCGTCTGCCTGGTCGGGCCGTCCGGTTGCGGCAAGTCGACGCTGCTCAAGCTCATCGCCGGGCTCATGCTGCCGTCCTCCGGCGCCCTCGAGGTGGAGGGCGAGAGCGTCACCCAGCCCGGCCCCGAGCGCGGCATGGTGTTCCAGCAGGACAGCGTCTTCCCCTGGCTGCGCGTGATCGACAACGTCGAGTACGGGTTGAAGTGCAGGGGCGTCGGCAGGGCCGAGCGGCGCAAGAGCGCCGAGTTCTACCTGGAGCGCGTGGGCCTCTCGCATGTCGCCAGGGCGTGGCCGCGCGAGCTCTCCGGCGGGATGCTGAAGCGGGTCGCCGTGGCCACGGTCTTCGCCAACGGCGCGAACGTGCTGCTGCTCGACGAGCCCTTCGGCGCGGTCGACTACGTCACCAAGCGCAACCTCCACGACGTTCTGTTGGCGCTGTGGACCGAGGCGGGCTCGACCGAACGCCGTACCGTGGTTTTCGTGACCCACGACGTGGACGAAGCGCTGATCCTGGCGGACCGCATTCTGGTCATGCACAGCGGCCGCATCGTCGACGATCTCGCGGTCACGGCACCCAGGCCGCGCACGACCGACGGGCTCATGGAGCCCACCATGGTGCGGCACAAGCATGTTCTGCTCGCGCACCTCGGCCTCGAGAGCCGGCAGGGCGCCGCCGAGGCGCCGGCGGGCGGGGAGGGGACTGCGCCATGAAGTGGCTGATCGCCCAGTTCCGCCGCCGCCTCGTCTCGATCCTGGTGCTGCTCGCGATGGCCGGAATCTGGCAGATCCTGTCGACGATCTACACTGCGGAAGCGGTTCCGGGCGAGCCCATGGTGCCGGGCTGGCAGATCGTGTTCAGCCGCACCCTGCTCTCGCTCTCGGATTATTGGCAGGGAGGCCTTGGCGTCCCATCGGTCGCCGAGGGCGCACCGCAGAGCTACCTCGCCGCGCTGCTCTCCATCCTGGACCACTCGGTCGACACCATCGTGCGGCTCTACGTCGGCCTCCTGATCGGCGGCATCGTCGGCTCGCTGCTCGGCATGGCGGTGTCGTGGTCGCCGTGGACTCGCCGGATCGTCGACCTGCCGGTCCAGCTCCTGCGGACCCTGCCGCTGCTCGCCATGGTGCCGATGTTCCAGCTCTGGTTCGGCATCGACTTCGTCGGCAAGATCGCCTTCGTCGGCTACGGCGTTGGCGTCATCTTCTTCGCCGGCGTGGTGAACGCGGTGAAGAACGTCCCGCAGATTTATATCGACAACGCGCGGACCCTCGGCGCCTCGCGCCTGCAGATCTACCGCACCGTCGTTCTGCCGGCGATCTTTCCCGAGATGCGGGGGACCATCCTGCTCAGCCTCGGTATCGGCTGGGCGGCGGTGCTCGGCGCGGAGTACCTGGGCGCCCAGTCCGGGCTCGGCTACGTGATCATCTACTCCGAGCAGTTCGCGTATCTGGACAGGATGTTCGTGGTGGCGCTGATCTTCGTGTTCTACGCCTCGATCAGCTACGCCATCTTCGACCGGCTATCGAGACGGCTGCTGCAGTGGACGCCGCAGGCGGGGCGCGTGGTTGCCCACGGCTGAGGCCGTCGCGGTGCGCGCCTATCCATCAGCGGCGACATCGAAGGGAGTGAAGGCATCGTGAGCGAATTCGATCTGGTGATCCGCAACGGCAGGATCGCGACGGCGGCGGACGTCTTCACCGGCGACATCGGCATCGTGGACGGCAGAATCGAGGCCATGGCGTCCACCCTCGGCCAGGGGCGCGAGGAGATCGACGCTGCGGGTCGAACCATCACCCCCGGCGGCATCGACGGGCACATCCACCTGGAGCAACGCCTGCCCGACGGCGCCGAGATCGCCGACAACTTCTATACCGGCTCGCGCTCGGCCGCGTGCGGGGGCACGACGACCATCATCCCCTTCGCCTTTCAGGACCACGGCGCATCGCTGAGCCAGGTGCTCGCCGATTACCGCGAGAGCGCCGAGGGACGCTGCTTCATCGACTACGCCTTCCACGCCATCATCACCGACCCCACCGCGCAGGTGCTGAACCAGGAGCTGCCCTCGCTCGTGCGCGAGGGCTACACCTCCTACAAGCTCTACATGACCTACGAGGGCCTGCAGCTCACCGATCGCCAGGTGCTCGACGTGCTGACCGCGATGCGCCGCGAGCAGGCGATCAGCATGGTGCACGCGGAGAACACGGAGTTCATCGAGTGGTTGACCGAGCGACTGGTGGACAAGGGCCTGACCGCGCCCAAGTACCATACGAAGGCGCACCCCGTGATCGGCGAACGCGAGGCCACGCACCGCGCCATGTCCATGTCCGAGCTCGTGGGCGTGCCCATCGTGCTCGTGCACGTCTCCGCGCGCGAGGTGGTAGAGCAGATCGACTGGGCCCGTGCCAGGGGCCTCGCGATCCATGCCGAGACCTGCCCCCAGTATCTGCTGCTGACCGAGGATGCCTACGACGTGGAGGGCTTCGAGGGGGCGAAGTTCATCTGCACGCCGCCGCCCCGCACCGCCGACGATCAGGAGGCGATCTGGGCCGCGCTCGCCCGCGATGTCTTCGACATCGTCTCCTCGGACCACTCACCGTTTCGCTACGCCGACCCCAAGGGCAAGCAGATCGCCGGGACAAGCGCCGGCTTTCACAAGGTGCCGAACGGCGTCCCCGGCGTGGAGACGCGGATGCCACTGCTCTACTCAGAAGGCGTGCTCAAGGGACGGATCGACGTCAACCAGTTCGTCAGGATGACGTCCACCAACGTCGCCAAGCTCTACGGCCTCTATCCGCGCAAGGGGGCGATCGCGCTCGGCGCCGACGCCGACCTGGTGATCTGGGATGAGGACACGCCGGTCACCGTCACCAACGACCGGCTGCACCATGACTGCGACTACACCCCTTACGAGGGGATGACCCTCGGGGCGTGGCCCGCCGTCACGCTGTCGCGGGGGCGCCCGGTGTGGCGCGATGGCGCGCTCTGCGTGGACGCCGGACACGGAGAGTTCCAGGCCTGCGAACGTCCCGCCGTCGCGCGCGCGCCGCGCCCGACCCGGATCCCTGAACTCATTCAGTAGGCAGCCTTCAGCAGGGCCAGGCGACTCTGCGAGCATCACTCGCCCGCCCAGAATCGTCCGGTCGGAATTCGCGTATCTCAAGGCAGTTCGCATCAGCCGCCCGGTGCTAAGGGAAAGGGCAGGAATGAACGCGTACGGGTGAGCCAGGCAACACGGCGGCTCTGCGGACGCGTTCGCCGCCGGTGCACGCCGGCATCTCGCTCGCAACGGCCGCTACTCCCACGACTACAAATTCACCGAGGCTGCCCTGGAGAACTACAGGGAAATGGCGCCTACCGCATGGCGGGACCGGAATTTCGCCGCTTCGATGGCATACTTCACAGGGTCTGCAACGGCGCCGAGCCCCGTTGCTCAAGAGGCGCTGCAGTTGCTTGGGTAAGGAGAACCGACACTGAAGGGCGGCTGCGCCTGCGAAGCCTGAGGCGAAGACCTGCGGCGCCGGCCGCTAGACGGGCAAGGTCCAGAGGCGGCGCCGCAGCCAACCCGTGCGATAGTGTCGCGAGCTCACCCGCCGGAGGACCACCGCGCATGTCCAGAGTACCCCTCGCCGATCCGCAAGACCTGCCGCCCTTCCTCAAGACCATGCACGACGGTGCTGGTGCGGAGGACTGGTCGACCCGCCATTGCGCCCGCGCCTTCGCGGCGCACCCGGACATCCTGGAGCGCTATCTCGCCTTCTACTATCCCTTCCACGCGAGCGAGCCGGGAAGCCTGTTGGACTGCCGCACAAAAGAGCTGGTGAGACTGCGCATCGCCACCCTCAACGGCTGTAAGACCTGCAAGGCCGCTCGGCTCGCGCCCAGCGAGGTGAGCGAGCAGGAGGCGGCGGTCGGAGTCGACGACCTGGCCGAAGCAGAGTTCTCCTCGAGGGAACGCGCCGCGCTCACCCTCGCTGAGCAGATGGCACTCGACCACCATAGCTTCGACGACGGGGCGATGCGCGCGTTACGTCAGCACTTCTCGCGGGCCGAGACCCTCGAACTCATGATGATGATCGGCCAGTACATCGGCTTCGGCCGGATGCTGGCGATGCTCCAGCTCGAAGAGATACGCTGCTCCATCGGCCCAGTGGACGATACTTAGAGCGCGTCCGTCTTTGACGGACGCGCGACAGGCCGCGACCGCGGCCCGCCGCTTATGCGGCGCCCTCGCGGAGGCGCCGGCCGTGGGCCGGCTGCCGTGAGCGACGAATCGCTAGAGCGTTTCCGTGTGAAGCGGAAACGCTCTAGCCCCAGACCGCCGGGTCCTTGAGGTAGTCGTGCACCACGCGGCCGAAGTTCAGGTCGAAGTCGACGACGGCGAAGAAGCCGCCCAGGATGCGCACGGGCGCCAGCTGATGCCATGAATCGGCGGCGGTGCTCGCGAGCGTGAGCGCGGCACGGCCCGCGTAGAGCTCGGGGCTGCCGTCTCCGCTCTTGCGCAGCGCGCCCGTCACGTCGAGCCGCACCAGCTCCGAGACGCTCGGTCGCTCCGCCGTCTCCGCGCTCGGGATGTGGCGGTAGGAAAGCACCGGCGATTCGGCAAGCTCGTCGGGCGAGGCCTTGCGGTCGCACACCATCGAGGCAGTCATCAGGCGCTGCCCGCGCGGCCGTTCCACCGTAAGCAACAGTTGCTCCATATAGGGCCTGACGTCGCCGCCCCAGTTGTGCTCGATCACGGCGACCTTCTTGGCGTAGCCCCAGATCTCGCGGCCGGCGCCGAGAGGGATATCGTTATCGACCAGGATCGCCGGCTGATACATGTAGCGCGTACCGTGCAGCGTCACGTCGACCATGACGAAGGCCTCGTGATAGGGGCCGAAGGCCGAGAACGGGACCCAGCGCGCCCACGAGGTGCAGATTACCGGATCGTCTGCCGGCTCCACGTGGGGCGGCAGCAGCTCCACCACTGCGGTGCTGTCAGCCTCGTAGCGGATCATCAGGTCCTGCACGCCGCGGAAGGGATAGGGTGGGGCCTCATACATCGGGCCGCCCAGCGGCATGCTGAAGTGGCGCTTGAAGGTGGCGATGTCCATGGCGGGTTTCCCTGGCGCGCGGGCCTAGCCGTTTTCCGTGTCGAGCGCGGACCAGTCGTCGAGCCTGCCGTAGAGGTAGGGCACAAATTCATCGGCCGGCAGGCGGGCCAACGGACGGCAGGTGGAAAGCAGGTCGCCCTCGATGTAGGAGGCGCCGCGCACCTCGCAGACCTCGATGTCGGCCAGCGGATCGTGCGCCGTCGAGCGCAGCGCGAGCGTGCCGGTCCCCTCGCGTCGCACCGTCAGATGATTGTCGAACTCGGCGAGCGTCAGCACGGGATCGTCCTCAAGGCCTGTACCGGTGCAGGACGGCAACGCCTTGATGTTGAAGTTGGCGCCCGTCTCGCGGCCAGCCTCACGCTCATGCGGCAGCGTCGCCTCGATCTCGATCACGCGTGTACCGAGCCGCTCGATATAGCCG
Organism: Alphaproteobacteria bacterium; assembly: GCA_965220745.1. Classification (GTDB taxonomy): domain Bacteria; phylum Pseudomonadota; class Alphaproteobacteria; order UBA828; family UBA828; genus WTGU01. The sequence continues at coordinate 243,990 of CBDCQT010000012.1, forward strand.
TGCATGGCATTGCCGCGGCGCTGTAGGCGCGTCGTGGCCTGCTTCTTCGGCTCGCCGAAGAGGTCGCGCCCGAAGATGATCGCGTGGTCCTGATCCATAAACATCGCGAGCACGTAGGGCGCCTCGATCTCCCCGTGCCGGGCCATGACGTAGATCGCGCCACCAGTGAAGTCAGCAACACAGTTGGAGCGCCAGCGGCCCACCATCGCGATCACCAGCGGCTCCGCCACGGGCTCCAGCCCCGGCGGCAGGACCTCGGCCACGATCTCAGTCCGCGTGAGGAAATCGATCATCAGCATCTCGGCACCGACGAAGCGCGGCCGCTTCATCACTGCCTCGATGCGCTTTACCTCCTCGGGCGTTTTCACGAAGCCCATGGCGCGATCCTCCTGTTTCGGCCGGCGAGCGTCCCTCAGGCGCCCAGATAGGCGCGGCGCAGCCGCTCCGAATCCCTGAGCGCGTCGACGGTGCCGCTGAAGCTGACCTCACCGCCGGAGATGACGGTCCCGTTGTCGGCGACCCGGAGCGCGAAGTCCGCGTTCTGTTCGGCGACGACGATGGTGAGGCCCAGAGATTTGAGCGCGCGGAAGGTGTCGACGAGCGTGTTGATGATGGCGGGCGCGAGGCCCAGCGTCGGCTCGTCCACCATGAGTAGCCTGGGCTGCGCCATCAAGCCGCGCGCAATGGTGAGTTGCTGCTGCTCTCCGCCCGAGAGCGTGCCGCCTGCTTGCCGGGCGCGCTCCTTGAGGATGGGGAACATCGCGTAGTTGCGCTCGATCAGCTCGCGCGTCTTCGCCCGTTCGCGGATGTGCACCGTGGCGCCCACCAGCAGATTGTCGAGTACGCTCATCTCCGGGAAGATGCGCCGCCCCTCGGGCACGTGGGCGATCCCGTCCAGCACGATCCGGTCCGGCGATCGCCGGAGAAGCGACTTCCCTTCGAAGTCGATCTGCCCCGCAAGCGGGCGCATGAGGCCGCTGATCGCCCGCAGGATCGACGTCTTGCCCGCGCCGTTGGGGCCGAGCAATGCGCAGACTTCCCCCTGATCCACCGACAGGTTGAAACCGCGCACCACGCGGTTCACACCGTAGACGAGCGTCAGGTTGTCGATCGCCAACATCTCAGTGCTCGCCGCCGAGATAGATGCTGACCACCTGCTCGTTTGAGCGGATTTCGTCAGGTGTGCCCGAGACCAGCAGCGCGCCGTGATGCATGACGAACAGGTACTCGCACACGTCCATGACTACTTCCATGTTGTGGTCGATCAAGAGCGTGGTAAGCCCGCCCCGCTGGCATTCGCGCAGGTGCTCGATCAGGTCGAAGGACTCCTCCCGGCTGAAGCCGGCGAAGGGCTCGTCCAGCAGGAGCACCTTGGGGCCGAGCGCAAGCGCCTGCGCAATCTCGGCGCGCCGGCGCAGCAGGTGGCTGAGATCGGTTGGCAGGTCGCCGCGGACGGCCTCCAGTTCGAAGAACTCGAGCAGCGCGTCGCAGCGCACGTCCTCGTCGCCGGTGCAGCCGGGGTAGCTCAAGTCGCGGCCTCCGTGCCGGCCGCCCCAGATCATCGCTGTCCTGATGTTTTCCTCCACCGACTCTTCGGTGAAGAGGCGGTTCTTCTGGTAGGTGCGGCTGAGGCCGCTGCGCGCGACCTTGTAAGACGGCAGACGGTGGATCGGCTTCGAGTCCAGCGTCACCGTGCCCGCATCGGGCGCCGCATGCTTGGTGACGAGGTTGACGAAGGTGGTCTTGCCGGCGCCGTTGGGCCCGATCAGGCCGACCAGCGCGCCGCGCGGCACGTCGAAGCTCACGTCGCGCACGGCTTCGACGCCGCCGAAGCGCTTGCTCAGGTTGCGGACCTCGAGGATCGCGTCCATCGGCCGCTACTGTCCCCTCGCGCCGCCGCCGAGCGCCTCGGCCACTCTCTGCCTGATGCCGGCGGACTCGAGGGCGAAGCGCCAGAGCAGATTGGCGCCGCCCCAGAGTCCACCGCGGAAGAACAACACCGTGACCACGATCAGGCCACCGAGGACGATTTGGTTCCACTTGCCGAAATCCTGGATGAACTGATCGAGAACCACCAGGAAGACGACTCCGATGGCGGGTCCCAACAGCGTGCCGGAGCCGCCAATGATGACGTAGATCACGTACTGGAAAGAGCTCCAGATGGTGAACGAGCTCGGGTCGATGGCGATCTGCATGGAGGCATAGAGTGCACCGGAGAGGCCTGCGAAGCCGGCGGCGAAGACGAAGACAAGCTGCTTGTAGCGGAAGACGTCGAGGCCGCGCGCAGCCGCAAGGTCCTCGTCCTGGCGGATCGCGCTCAAGGCGCGCCCCACGTGGCCGCGCGCGAGCCACCACGAGGAGAACGCCGCGATCACGAGGAAGAAAAGCACCACGATAAGGAAGCGCGCATTGGTGACGAAGGCGTAGTCGCCGAGCGCGGGCCGTGCGATGCCGGCGGTGCCGTGCGGACCGCCGGTGAACCACTCCCAGCTGTCGAACATGATGTAGAGAAGCTGGCCGACGGCGAGGGTGCCGATGGCGAAGTGGTAGCCACGCAGCCGGAACAGCGGATAGCTCAGCAGATAAGCGAGCGCGCAGGTAATGATGATGGCGCAGGGCAGCGCGGCCCAGAAGTCGAACTCGAACTGTTGCACCGTGAGCACGCCCACCACGTAGGCGCCGACACCGACAAAGCCGCCCTGACCCATGGCGAGGTAGCCCATGTGGCCCATGAGCAGCCCGAAGGGGATGACCGCGATCATCGCCGTGCCCGCCCCCACCAGCAGGCGCAGGTGATAGTTGTTGTCGACAGTCGCCCAGAGGATGCCGAGGAAGGCGAGCAGGACGAGCCAGCCGATCACGGCCCGCGTGCTGCGGTCTCGAAGCGATATCTGTGGGGCTCGCAAGATCGTCATGCGTTGCGATCCGGCAGACCGAAGAGCCCCTGCGGGCGGATCATGAGAATCGCCAGAAGCACCAGGAAGGGCACTAGATCGCCGAGCTTGGAGCCGACGTAGAAGACCGTGAGGTTGTAGAGAATGCCGAGGATGAGGCCGGCGACGATTGAGCCCGCGATGCTGCCCATCCCGCCGAATATGATGATGACCAGCGCCATGAGCAGCGGCTGAAAGCCCATGTCCGGCCGCACGTTGAACAGCGCGCCGAGCATGGCACCGGCAGCACCGCCGAGCGCGCCGCCGAGGAAGAACACGATCGCCGCCACGCGGCGCTTCTTGATGCCCATCAGGGCGGCGGTCTCCTCGCCCTGGGCAGTGGCGCGCATGGTGCGCCCGAGGTGAGTGCGGTAGACGACGAAATAGAGTAACGCGAACAGGACGAGCGTAATGGCGATGGTGACCAGTCGCGCGCCGTCGATACGAATGTCGCCTGCCGTCAGCGCCCAGTCCTCCCCCGGCATGGCGATCGGTCGCGCCTCGAAGTCGCCCCAGATGCGAAGCGCCGTGGTACCGAGAACCATGTAGAGGCCGAGCGACGCCAGCAGCTGGTCGGTCAAGGGCCGCCGTTGAAGGAAGCGGAAGACCGCGTTCTCCAGCACGATGCTGAGCAGCCCCATGACGATCATGGCGGCGAAGAAGCCGACGAAGAAATGGGTACCGAGCTGCGTCGCGACCACGTAGGCCACGAAGCCGCCCAGCATGATGAGCTGGCCGTGGGCGAGGTTGATGACCCTGTAGACGCCGAAGATGAGGGCGAGGCCCGCCGCCGCGACGGCAAGGTTCATGCCATAGGAGGCGCCGTAGATCAGCTGCTGGGCGAACGCGGTCACAGCCGAAGCCGCTCCGGCTGCGCGTCAGCGCCCAGCGATTGAGGGCAAAAGAGAGGCGGCGCGCACCCTCCCGGGCAGGCGCCGCCCCAGCGTCTGCTCAACCTGCGGAATCCGGCCTAAACCGTCCCCGCGGCGGAGTTATTTCGGCAACTTGTCGCCGTACACGTACGGCCCGTAGAAGAGCTCGTCCCGGTAACTGATGCCGGTGTACCAGACCTTCTCGTCTGCGACGCCAATGATGTACTCGGTCGCGAAGAGCTGGCCGGTTTTCTCGCCGGTATCGGGCCGGGTGAAGAACTCGTTTGTCGGCCCGCGCAGGCCGTTGATCTTCAGGTTGCGCCAGGCTTCCACGATCTTGTCGTTGTCGGTGTGGTCGCCCGAGGCCTGCACGCCGTAGAGGAACCAGATGGCGGCGTCGTAGGCGCCGCGATCGAACGGGCTCGAGTTCCCGACTTCAGTCTCGCCGTACTTCGCGTTGTAGATCGGCACGTATTTCTCGACGCGCGCCAGCGTGGCTTCGTCCTGCGCCGGGTTGTGCTCTTGCCAGCCCCAGACGTAACCCGACGACATGTTGATGCCTTGATCCTTGGCCACGTCGACGAAGATCTGGAGCATCAGCACGTCGTTGCCCAGCAGGATGATCTCGCCGGTCTCGTAGTTGAGCCCCTGCTTCTTCATCTCATTCATGATCGCCAGCATGTCGGGGAAGATGTAGGCGTCCATCAGGACGATGTCGGGGTCCTGTTCCGCGAGCTTGGCGACGTGGGGCGCGAAGTCCGTGGTGCCGAAGGGATAGAGCACCGCCCAGTCGTGCTGGTACTCGTACCGGCCGCCGCCCTTCTCTACCGCTTCCTGCCAGCCGATAGAGCCGTGCACGGTGTAGAGCTCGTTGCGGCCGATGAAGCCGAGCTTCTTGCGCCCATCGAAGAGGGCGGGATCGATGCCGTGCTCCGCCAGCCTCTCGGGCGTCTCATGGATGAACTCGCCCATGGCGTGCTTCTCGATCACGCCGGTGTCGGTGATGTCGTGGCCATACTCGCGGCCCACGGTCATCGCCGGGCTCGAGCAGATCGCGCAGATGCTGATGATTCCCTGCGGATCGAGGATCGACGCGGCAGACAGCAGCGCCGAATTCATCCGGGGGCCCCAGATCGCGCGGGCTTCGTCCTGCTCGACCAGGCGGATGACGGCGTCGATCGACTTCTTGTCTTCGGAGACGTCGTCATAGGCCGTCCACTCAATGGGGATGACCTTGTCGCCGATCTTGAGGCCGCCGCCCTCGCACGGTTGCGGTGGTACGGCTTCGACAATGCAATCGCCTTTCATGAACTGCTCGACGGCGAGCCTCACGGCCGCTTCCTCGAAGAGCCCCAGGAACGAAGCCGGACCCGACAGCGTGAAGACGCCGCCAAACTTGAAGGTGTCTTCCGCCTTGGCCAGTTGCGGGCCGGCCACGAGCCCCGCACAGAGCGCCGCACCCAGCAGCCCTGCCCGAATTACGCCAAAGGATGATGCCATCTCCCTCTCCCTAAGTTCCGCGCTGTGCGCGCTACGATAAACCGCTCAAATTCGGTTCCGGAGTATGGTGAGCGCCCCAAATGGTGTCAAACGACGCTCCGGTCACGAGCCGAACGCCTCGATCAGGGGACCGCGCCACCCGTGATTGGTCATGTCCAGCTGGATCGGCGTGACCGAGATCGCGTTTTCGTGGATCGCGTGGAGATCGGTCCCGGGGTGTTTGCCGCCGTCCTTGTAGCTGATCTCGACCCAGAAATAGGGCACGTGGCGCGTGTCGATGCGCCCGTCGATGGTGAAGGAGCCCGGCGGACGCTGCCCCTGCGTCGTGATATGGACACCGCTCACCGCTTCCGGCGGCGCATCCGGGAAGTTGACGTTGACCAGCGTGCCCGACGGCCAGTCGGGCAGGCGCATGAGGGTCTCGATCACGTCAGGTGCGAAGGCTTCCGCCGTGGCCCAGAGCGCTTCGTCCCCCATGGTGAACACTTGGCTGAGCGCGATCGAGGGGATGCCGAGCAGGGTTCCTTCCATCGCCGCAGCGATGGTGCCCGAATAGGTCATGTCCTCCGCGAGGTTCGCGCCGCGATTGATGCCGGAGAGCAGGACCGTGGGCGGGCTCTCGGTCATCAGCTCGTGGATCGCCATCAGCGCGCAGTCGGTGGGCGTACCGTCCACTGCGTAGCGCTTCTCGCCCATCTGGCGCAGGCGGATCGGTGTGTGCATCGAGATGGAATGGCCGGCGCCGCTCCGCTCGTGATCCGGCGCGACGACCCAGACGTCGTCCGTCAGGCTTCGCGCGGTCGCCTCAAGTATCTTGAGCCCCCTGGCGTGGATGCCGTCGTCGTTGGTGACCAGGATGCGGTGGTGGGAGAGATCGCTCTCCGCTGGCATGGCGGGGATCCTTTCGGGCACGCGCGGCGGGGGCGGCAGTCTCTTCGCCGTGCCAACAGAGCGCAAGGACGCTTCCGAGTAACGCTGAAATGCGGGGCCGGCGATGCGGTGTGCCGGCATTGACAGCCCAAAGGGCGATCCGCATGTTGGCGCCTCCGTTCCGGCGAGCCTGCCCTGGGGGAGAGAGTGGCCAAGCTTTACGTGGACACGGACAAGTACGGCGACCAGGCACACTCGCCCACCGTCGAGGCCTTCCACAGCGCGATAAAAGACCTAGTAAGGCGCCGCCTCGACGAGAGCGGGGTCGACTGGAACAGCTTCGTCTTCGACAAGTCCTACGATCTCATCACCGCGGCCGACTTCGAGGAGATCGAGAGGAAGCTGCTCGACGCCGGGCACCGCTACGACTTCTCCGCCGTAATCTCGGTGAACGAACGGCCCGAGGCCTACAAGCCGGCCGAAGGCATCCTGGGCGACGACCCTGACTGGACCATGGAGCATCCGGACGCGCCCTCCGCCGAAGCCGATGCGGAGGGCCGCGCCCTCTGCGGCGTCGGCGACAACGTGATGCGCGTCTCCGAGAATACCGTGGGCACCGCGCGCTACGTCCGTTCCAGCAGCCAGGTCATGCACTACCTCGGAGACGGCGTACCGCCGGAGACCATCGCCATCATCGATGACTCTGGTGGCACACTGACGGCGCCAATCCTGGAGCAATTCACCGGCATCATCTGCATGGGCGGCACGGTGCGCTCCCACCTCGGCATTCTATCGCGGGAATACGGTATTCCCTGCTTCATGAATGCCAAGATTACTGGGATCAAGGAAGGCCAGCGGGTGGAGATGGAAACGGCCGCGGCGGCCAAGACGGCTGAAGCCTACCAGAAGGGCGAGGAGATGACCGCCAACATCTGGAAGCTGGCACAGGAGGCTTCGTGATGGTCGGCGCACCTCGCCTCTCCTACGCCCAGCTGCTGGAAACCAACAACCTTCTGCAGACCTTCACCGACGAGACCTACTGGCTCTGCGTCACGCGCACCGTGCAGGAATCGAAGCTCTTCCCGGTGCCGCCCTACATGCTGCTCTCCTACCTCAACGCCTTCTATCGCTATCCCTCGCTCTTGCGGAAGGTGGAGAGCGTGATGACGGCGGAAGAGATCGGCGACCGCGCCCGAGCAGGGCGCCCGCCCGGCAAGAGCGCCATGGGCTGGGGGATGCCGGGCTTCTACTTGCTCGGCCGCGAGTGGCTCATCAACATGGGTCTGCTGCGGCCGCAGGACGCTGCCGAGGATGTTGTCTACCTGATGGACTTCTGGAAGCGCCTGCAGCTCTCCTGGCACCGCAACGACGGGCACATCACCAACAAGGAATTCGGCCACCGCTGTCAGATCCTGCCCGAGCGGCGGCTTCAGGTCTTCGAGTCCGACGCCTACGGCTGCGAGGCCGGCGATCCGCTGCACAGCGCGGCGACGCAGTTCATGGCTTCTGCGGCGCAATACGGATTTCTCGTGAGCTGCGAGAGCCGCATCAGCCTGCTCAATACCGGGCCCTACAAGCTGGCCGACGGCAACGAGATGATCGTCCGCGAATTCATGGACCTCGGCGAAGGCGACTTTCCCTGGCTCGACGACGTGGCGGCCGATATCCCCTACAACAATCTCACCGTCCCGATGCTGGTGAAGGACTGCCACTTCTACTTGGTCGACGACTGGGGAAGCTTCGAATCCGAGCCCGAGTTCCGGGCCGAAAACATCGTCGGCGTCGGCCTCTACACCTCCGACCCGCTCACCGACGGGCACATTCCGGTGGGAATGGAGAGTCGTGAGACCCTGACCGAGACCTTCCGCACGCTGGACGGGCTCTTCAAGGAGGCGACGGCGCGGCTCTGGAAGCGCATCGCGGGCTGGAGCCGCGACCAGATGCTCGACGCGGGCGCGCTCACCTATTTCGGCATCTGCAAGGACCTCGCCCACGTCGCGGGCGTCTACGCCCAAGAGGACTGGATGCTGATCGACGAACGGGCCGAGCGCTTCCGCCCCCTGCTCAACGACGAGTTTAGCCGCGATTGCCTGGGCGAATTGGTCGGGCTGCTGACGCTGCCGAGCCATCGCCTCTCCTCCTACAGCATGATGCAGCACGGCAACGGCCCGACCGGCATGTACACACCGATCCCCTACGCGGTCCTGGACGGCGAGGATTACGTGCCCACCTGCGGCCCGGTCTATCCTGGCGCCACCACGTTGCCGGCCAAGGCCGACCGCTACCGCACCAGCCAGGGCGTGCTGACGTTGGAGGACTATAACCATCGGGTCCGTGACTTCACGCCGCAGTCCGACCGGTATCGTTTCCTGGACGAGACCTGGCTCAAGTACAACCACGACACAGCGCGTGCCGACGAGATGTACCGGCACGAGCAGGTACGGGCGCGCAAGATCCAAGGTCGCGGGGCGTCGCTCGGCGCTGCGGAGCTGGCGGCGCTCCCCCGCGACTAGGCGCGCGCGCCTCTCCCTTCGCATCCGAGCGGCCTGACCTCATGCAGATCGGTGAGTACATCCGGCGCGCTGGCGCCATGTACGGCGAGGCGCTGGCGCTGACCGAAGGCGCACGCACGCTGAGCTTCCGCGAGTTCGATGCGGCGACGGATCGGCTCGGCAACGCGCTGCTGGCGCAGGGCTTCGAGCCGGGCGACCGCGTCGGCGTGCTGCTGCCCAACGGGATCGATTGTCTGATCGCTTACTACGCGCTCGCCAAGTGCGGCCTCGTGCGGGTCTCGCTCAACGTCCGCGAGACAGCGTCGGACCACCGCTACAAGCTCGGCGACAGCGGCGCGCGCGGCCTCATCCACGACGATGTCGACGATGCCGAGGGCTTCGGCGCGCCGATGGTCTATGGCCGCGAGGCGCTGCGCCGCCTCATCGACGACGGAGCGTCCGGCGCCTGCCGAGTGGACCGCGACCTTGAGGCCCCCTTTCGCCTGGGCTTTACCGGCGGAACCACCGGCGCGCCCAAGGCGGTCACGCTGACCACGCTGGGCGAGACCGCGGAACTCGCGGCCTTTCTCATGGACCTGGTGCCTGATCTCGCACCGGGCGACCGCTTCCTCCACGCCGCTCCCATCGCGCACGCGTCAGGCGCTTTCTTCCTGCCCTCCCTGGTGCGGGGTGTGCACCAGCTGATCATGCCGCACTTCGACGCCGCCGGCCTCATCACGATGGCGGCGAAGGCGCGCGCGACCCACACGTTTCTGGTGCCGACCATGCTGGCCATGATCATGGAGGAGCCCGCGCTGGAGACCGCCGACCTCGGCTTCAAGCGCATCTGCTACGGCGCCTCGCCGATCGCGCCGAGCCTCTTGGAGCGTGCCATGGCCCGCTTCGGCCCGGTCTTCGCACAGACCTACGGTCAGGCGGAATCCCCCATGGTGATCACCTTCCTCCGGCCGGAAGACCACGACCGCGTGGGCTCGTGCGGGCGGCCCTATACCACCGTCGACGTGGCAATCTTCGACGATGACGACAGGCCGGTGCCCGCCGGCGAGCAGGGCGAGATCGTCTGCCGCGGCACCCAGCTCATGGCCCGTTACTGGAACCGCCCGGAAGAGACCGCCAAGGCTTTCCACAACGGTTGGCTCCATACCGGCGACATCGGTCGCATGGACGAGGACGGCTTCGTCTACATTCTCGACCGCAAGAACGACATGCTCATCAGCGGCGGCTACAATGTCTATCCCCGCGAGATCGAGGATGTGCTGCTGGCCCACGAAGGCGTCGTCGAGGCTGCGGTCGTGGGCTTGCCGGACGAAAAATGGGGCGACCGCGTCCACGCCGTGGTCGCTGGACGGCCCGGCCTGGACCCGGAGACGGTGCGGCAGTTCTGCCGCGAGAGACTCGCCGGCTACAAGTGCCCGAAGAGCGTCGAGATCTGGGACGCGCTGCCCAAGAGCGGGGCCGGCAAGCTCCTGCGCCGCGCGGTGCGCGACCGCGTTATCGCCTCCGCCGACGCAACGCCTGAGCGGCAGAGTGCCTGAGCAATGACCGACGCCTATCTCGTCCTGCACGGCCTCGCGATCAAGAAGCACGCGGATGCTGGTGCGGTCGCCGCCGCGCTTGGACTCGCCGAAGACGAGGTGCGCGCCATGCTGGAGGATGCAGTGACGAAGGGCCGTGCAGCGTGCGCAGGCGGGGCATATTCGCTCACACCCGTCGCCCGTGTGGCGCTCGACGGGGCCTATTCCAGGCTGTTCGCCGCGCAACGGACCAATGCAGCCTTCGCCGCTGCCCACGAGCGCTTCGAGGCGATCAATCGAGAGCTCAAGGCACTGATGACCGCGTGGCAGACCATCGAAATCGATGGCGAGAGCGTGCTAAACGATCACAGCAACAAGGACTACGACGACCGCCTGATCGACCGCCTCGGGGCCCTGCACGAGCGGGCCGAGGCGATCCTCCGGCAGCTCGCCGCCGGCCTGCCGCGCCTCGCGATCTACGCGCGCAAGCTGGAAGCCGCGCTGGAAAAGGCCGAGGACGGTGCCATCGAGTGGGTCAGCGGCGCGAAGATCGAGTCCTATCACACAGTGTGGTTCGAGCTTCACGAGGACCTGCTGCGGATCCTCGGCCGCACGCGGCAGGAATAGGCATGGGTGCGTTTGACTGCTGGGTCCTCCCCCTCGATCGCGCCGCGCTGCCCGACCGCGCGCTCATCGGCGGCAAGGCATGGGGCATCGCCGTCATGCGCCACGCGGGCCTGCCGGTGCCGCCCGCCTTCGTCGTGACGACAGAGGCCTGCCGCGCCTATCTCGCGGAAGGCGCGCTGCCGGAGGGTCTCCTCGACGAGCTGCACGCCGGCATCACCATGCTTGAGACCGAGACCGGGCGTCGCTTCGGCGTGCCCGAGCGCCCGCTGCTGCTGGCCGTTCGCTCCGGCGCCGCCGTCAGCATGCCGGGCATGCTGGACACGGTGCTCAACCTGGGAATGAGCGAAGAGATCGAGGCGGCTCTAGCGCGGGAAAGCGGCGACGCCGCCTTTGCCCGTGACACGCATCGGCGCTTCCACGAGATGTACGAGCGCACCGTGCTCAAGGCGGGGATCGACGGGCTCGCGCCCGAAGGATCCGTCGAAAATTGGCGCGCCGCCGTGGCGGCGGCTGGGGCCACGGGCAACGTGCCAACGGACCCGCGCGATCAGCTTTTAGGCGCGGTCAGCGCCGTCTTCGACTCCTGGAACGGCCGGCGCGCGCGGCGCTATCGCAAGCATCACGGGCTGTCCGACGACGCGGGCACTGCCGTCACAGTTCAGGCCATGGTGTTCGGCAACCTCGGCGAGAACAGCGGGACCGGCGTCCTCTTCAGCCGCAATCCACTCAGCGGGGCGCCCGAGCCATACGGCGAATACCTTGCCCGTGCCCAGGGCGAGGACGTGGTCTCCGGCCAGCGGACGCCACAGGGACTGGATGCGCTGGCGTCGTCCCTGCCAGACGCGCACGCCGCCCTGATCGACGCCGCGCGCAAGCTCGAAACCCTGAACCGGGATGTGCAGGACATCGAATTCTCGGTACAAGATGGCACGCTCTACCTGCTACAGACTCGCACCGCCGCGCGGGCCCCCGCCGCGGCCGTCCGCATCGCGGTCGATCTGGTGAACGAGGGAACCATTTCCACCGACGAGGCTCTCGCCCGCGTTAGTGCGAACCAGGTCCGCGCGCTGCTCATGCCGCGCCTTGCTGATGGCGCCGCCGAGACCGCCCCTCTTCTCGCGGAGGGAGAGGGCGCGAGCCCCGGCGTCGGCATTGGCGCGGCCGTGCTGGACGCCGATGCGGCCGAAGCCCGTGGTGCGGCTGGCGAGGACGTGGTGCTGGTGCGCCCGACCACCAGCCCGGAGGACGTGCACGGCATGGTCGCCGCCCGCGCCGTCGTGACGGCGACCGGTGGTGCGACCTCTCACGCCGCCGTGGTCAGTCGCTCCCTCGGCGTCCCCTGCGTCGTCGGCTGCGGCGAAGGCGTGGGCGCAGCGCTCGCGGGCAGGGAAGTGACGGTGGACGGCAAGGCGGGACGGGTGTTCGACGGCGCATTGCCAGTGAGCGCACCCGCGGAGACGGACGATCCGCTCCTGTGCCGGATCGCGGACTGGGCTCGCGCGGCCACGCCGCTCGCGGTCTACCGTGCAGATGAGGCAGCGCCCAGCGACGCGCTCGAACTCGACCGCCTGCCGGGCGGCGAAGACCCCGAGAGGTTGCCGGGACTGTTGCGGGGGGTATCGGCTGCCAGCGGCGGCGCACTCGCCAGCGATGCGGGCGTCGCGGCCGCCGTCGCCGCCGGCCTCGACTTCATCGTCGTCCGCCACGCCCTGCCGGCACTGCTCGCGGCCTGTGGCGCTGCGCGCGCGGAGCCGCCCGCATGAGCATCGACCGCAAGGAGGTCGAGGCGCTGATCCGCCTCTTCGAGCGCTCGGACTGGCACGAGCTCCGGCTCGAGACCGACGGCTTGAAGCTGGTGCTGTCGAAGGACGCTGATGCGGCCCCGATCGACTTGGCGGCGGAGGCTGCAGGAGCTTCGGCGGAGCAAGCCCAGCCGGACCCGGGACTCGACGCAACGACCGACGGGTACGACCCAATGCCGGCCGACGGGCTGGTGCCGATCACCGCGCCTAATCTCGGCACCTTCTATCGCGCACCCAAGCCGGGAGTCGCGCCCTACGTGGAGGTCGGCCAGCAGATCGGCGAAGCGACCGAAGTGTGCCTGATCGAGGTGATGAAGCTGTTCACGCCGGTGCGGGCCGGGATCAGCGGCCGCATCGCCAAAGCCTGCGTCGAGGACGGTGAGATGGTGGAGTTCGGCGTGCCGCTGTTTCTGGTCGAGCCGGAGGCAGAGACGGCCGAGCCTGCGTGATGGCCCTCTCGCGGGTCTTCGTCGCCAACAGGGGCGAGATCGCCGTGCGCATCGTTCGCGCCTGCCGCGCGCTCGGGCTTGAGAGCGTCGTCGGCGTCTCCGACGCGGACCGCGAGAGCCTGGCGGCGGAGCTCGCGGACCGAGCGGTCGTGCTGGGTCCGGCGCCGGCGCGGGACAGCTATCTCAATGCCAATTTGGTGGTGCACGCGGCGAAGGCGACCGGGTGCGACGCATTGCATCCGGGCTACGGCTTCCTCTCCGAATCGGCGGCGCTTGCCGGGCTGAGCGAGCGGGAGGAGATCGCGTTCGTCGGACCGCGGGCCGAGACCATCGAGCGGCTCGGCGACAAGCTCGCCGCCCGCGCTATCGCGGCCGAGGCGGGCGTTCCCATCGTCCCCGGTTCGGGTGAAATCCGCTCGGCGGCAGACGCCAGCAGGTTCGCCGCCTCCGCAGGCTATCCGGTGCTGTTGAAGGCGAGTGCCGGCGGCGGCGGGCGGGGCATGTTCGTTGCGCGAACGGACGCAGACATCAACGACGGCTTCGAGCGCGCATCTGCGGAGGCCGAGGCTGCCTTCGGCGATGGGGCGCTCTTCGTCGAGCGCTTCGTCGAGGACGCGCGCCATGTCGAGGTGCAGATCATGGGGGACGGCGCCGGCGCAGTCGTCCACTTCGGCGAGCGCGACTGCTCGGTGCAGCGCCGCTTTCAGAAAATGGTGGAGGAAGCGCCGGCGGCGGCGCTGCCGGCCGAGGCGCGCGCGCAGATTCACGATGCGGCCTGCCGTCTCGCGCGGCACCTCGATTACCGAAGCGCGGGCACGGTGGAGTTCCTCTACGATGTCGCGCGAGAGGAGGCCTATTTCATCGAGGCCAATGTCCGTATTCAGGTGGAGCATCCGGTGACAGAGGAAGTCACCGGCATCGACCTGATCGAGGAGCAGCTGCGCATCGCAAGCGGCGGCGGGCTCAGCGTCGCGCAAGAGGACATCGCGCTGAGCGGCCACGCCATCGAATGCCGAATCAACGCCGAGGCGCCGGAGCGGGACTTTGCGCCATCGCCCGGCCTGATCGACGCCTGGTGCCCGCCGAAGGGCCAGGGCATCCGCATCGACAGCCATTGCCGCGCGGGCGCCTTCGTGCCCCCCTTCTACGACAGCATGATCGCCAAGCTGATCGTGCGCGCCGACGATCGCGCCGAGGCGGTGATCCGCATGGGCGGTGCGTTGGAGAAGTTTCGGATCGACGGGATCGACACGAACCTTGCCTTCCAGGCGCGCCTGGTGCGGCACCCCGACTTCACGGCCAACAGACTCAACACACGCTGGCTGGAGGATGTCTTCATGCCCTCGCTGGCGTCCTGAGGGGAGCAACGATGGCGCACATCGAGTTCCTCGACGAGACCATGCGCGACGGGCAGCAGAGCCTGTGGGGCATGCGCATGCAGGCCGGCATGGCGCTCCCCATTGCCCCGGTGATCGACCGCGTGGGCTACCGCGTAGTGGACCTCACCGGATCGAGCCTCTTCGAGGTGCTGATCCGCCACTGCCGCGAGAACCCGTGGGAGGGGCTCGACCTCTTGGTCGACGCCATGCCCAACAGCACGATCCGGGGCGGCATGCGCAGCAACGCGAGCGTCACCTTCGGCGTCACGCCCGATGCGTTGATGGACGTCTGGATGCGGCAGCTCTGCGTGCACGGCTGCCGCAGCTTCTGGATTTACGACGTGCTCTTCAACATCGACAAGACGCACCGCCTCGCCAGTGTGGCCAAGGAGTTCGGCGCGGAGGTGACAGGCGCCATCATGTTCACGCTGAGCCCTGTGCATACCGACGACTACTACGCCGATAAGGTAGACAAGCTCTCGGCCTCGCCGGATATCGACACCATCCTGCTTTACGACACTGGCGGCGTGCTGGAGCCTGACCGCATGCGCACGCTGGTGCCGGCGATCATGGCGAAGGCGCGCGGCAAGCCCATCGAGTTCCACTCGAATAACCTCCTGGGTGCCTCCGGCCGCGCCTACGTGGAGGCGATCGAGCTCGGCATCCGCATCCTGCACACCGCGTGCGGGCCGATGGCGAACGGGCCCTCGGTGCCCTCGGTCGAGGTGATGACGCGGAACGTCGAGCATCTCGGCCACACCCACAACATCGACCGCGCGCTGCTGCCCGAGATCGCCGAGCACTTCGAGCGCGTTGCCGCGGCGGCCGGCTTCCCGGTCGGCGTGCCGCAGGAATACGACCTTTTTTCGGTGCGACATCAGGTGCCGGGCGGGATGATGGGCACGCTCAAGGCGCAGCTCGTCCAGCACGAGATGGCGGACCGGCTCGACGACGTGCTGGAGGAGACCGGCCGCGTGCGCCGCGAGCTCGGCTACCCCGGTATGGCGACGCCCTTCTCCCAGCTCGTCGGCACCCTCGCTGTGCTCAACATCGTCAGCGGCGAGCGCTACGCCGTGATTCCCGACGAGGTGATCCAGTATGCCGGCGGGCACTACGGCGAGCCGGTAGCGCCCATCGACGAAGACGTGCTGGACCGGATCATGGCCGCTCCGCGGGCGCGCGAGGTGCTGGCCGAGCCGCCGGAGCAGCCCACGCTCGCCGAGCTGCGCAAGCGCCACGGCACCGACGATGACGACGAGCTGATCCTGCGCGCCTTGGTCCCGGCGGCGGATCTGGAGAGGATGCGGGCCGCTGGCCCGGTGAAGCGGGACTTCCCGATTCTGTCCACGCCGGAGCTCGAGCACGTGCGCAAACTCATGGCGCTGTCGACCTCGAAGTATGTCGAGGTGCAGACCGCGAAGCTCTCGGTCTCGCTGCGACGGGCGGGCTGACGTGCGCCGCGCCCTTGTCGTCGATGTCGTCCGCACCCCCTTCGCCAAGGGGCGCGAAGGGGGCGCGCTGAGCGCGGTTCACCCGGTGGACCTGCTCGCGAAGACGCTTGAGGGCCTGGTGACGCGCACGGGCATCGACCCCGGCGCGGTCGACGACGTGATTGCGGGTTGCGTCATTCAGGTCGGCGAGCAGGCCGCCAACGTCGGCCGCCAGGCCTGGCTCGCCGCGGGCTTCCCCGAGGGTGTTCCCGCCGTCACCATCGACCGGAAGTGCGGCTCGGCCCAGCAGGCCATGGACTTTGCGGCCCAGGGCGTGATAGCGGGCGCCTACGATCTCGCCGTTGCCTGCGGGGTCGAGATGATGAGTCGCGTGCCGATGGGCAGCAACCGGCGGGGCAAGGATCATCTGGGGCCGATGCTGCGCCGGCGCTACGCCGACGGCCTGGTGCACCAGGGCATCTCCGCCGAGCTGATTGCTGCCCACTGGGAACTCGCGCGGAAGGACCTCGATGCCTACGCGCTCCGCTCGCACCGGCACGCGGCGGCGGCCGAGGATCGCGGGCTGTTCGCCCGCGATATCGTGCCCATCGACGGGACCTCGACGGACGAGGGCATCCGCCGCAACACGAGCGCCGAGAGGCTTGCCGCGCTGGAGCCCGCGTTCACAGACGTCAGCACGGGTGTGCGCTTTCCTGAGATCGGCTGGGTGGTGACGGCGGGGAATTCGAGCCAGGTCTCCGACGGCGCATCGGCGATGTTGATCGCATCGGAAGCGGCGACTGAGCGGCTGGACCTGACGCCGCGCGCGGCCATCACCCACTTCGCGGTCTGCGGCGACGACCCCGTGCTCATGCTGACCGGGATCATCCCGGCGACGGAAAAGCTGCTGGCGCGGAGCGGCCGGACCCTCGACGATATCGACTGCTTCGAGGTCAACGAGGCCTTCGCCTCCGTCGTCCTGGCCTGGGCAGAGGCGTTGGGGGCGGACCTCGACCGCGTTAACGTCAATGGCGGCGCCATCGCCCTCGGTCATCCCGTCGGCGCCTCCGGCGGCCGGCTCACGGCGAACCTGATCGGCAGCTTGGAGGAAAGCGGCGGCCGGCTCGGCCTTCAGACCATGTGCGAGAGCGGCGGCATGGCAAACGCGACGCTGATCGAGCGGCTGGGCTGAAGGCGCCTACGCCGCTAGGTAGTGACCGCCGTTGACGAAGATGGTCTGTCCCTGGACGAACGCGGCCTCCGGGCGCGCGAGGAAGCGAATCACGCTGGTGTAGTCCTCGTCCTGCACGCCGCGCCCGCTCGGGTTGGTCTCGGCGGCGTGCTTCACGATCTCGTCCGCCCGATCGCCGAACAGCGCCCGCACCGCATCGGTATGGACCACGCCCGGCGCGACGCAGTTGATGCGGATGCCGCGCGGCGCGAGCTCGCTTGCGAGATAGCGCACCAGCGATTCCGCGAGTGCTTTGGCGACGCCGATGGCGGCGTAGTTGGGCACCACGGTGCGTCCGCCCCGGCTTGTGAGGAAGAAAACGGTGCTGCCGCGCACGAGCAGCGGATCGGCCGCCTGCACGAGGTAGAGCAGCGCCGTGCCGTTGAGGTTGACGGCGGCGGTGAAGTCGTCCGCGTCGCAGTCGAGCGCGGGCTTGGGAATGGCCCGGACGGCGCAGTGCACGAGCTGATCCAGTCGCTCGACTCGTTCCGCGACGTGCGCCAGCACGCTCCGCGCGCCCTCCGGCGTCCCGACATCCTGCTTGATCAGATGACAGCGCGCGCCCGCCGATTCGACCAGGGACCGGGCCTCGCCCGCCGCATCGTCGTCGCCCGCATAGTTGAGAAACACGTCCACGCCCGGTTCGGCGAAGGCGAGCGCAATGGCGCGCCCGATGCCCTTGGTCCCGCCGGTAATCAGGATCGACATGACGCCCTCGCTCCACGCTGCACCTTCGGACAAGCCGTCCATAAGTGCTTGATGCTACCACGCAATAGTATCGACTGCGCTGCTTGACGGAGGCCCTTCCGTCGATAGACTTCCGCCCTCTCGGCGAGTCGCTCAAGACCATCCCGCTGGTGGCGCCCGGCACACTGATCGGGCGCGGCGTGCGCTGGCGCTGGACCGCGTGAGGGGATTCGACACATGACCGTGAACACCATCGGCGTGGTCGGCGCCGGCATGATGGGCTCGGAGATCGCGCTGGTTATGGCGCTTGCAGGCAAGACAGTGCTGTTGAATGACCGCGACCGGGCGCTCCTCGACAAAGCCGTGGCCAAGCTCGATGGCGTGCTCGACAAGGGCATCGCCCGCGGCTTCTACAGCGAAGACGACAAGGCCAGGGCACAGGACAACATGCGCACGGCCCTCGACCTCGGCGACTTCGCACCTTGCGACATGGTGATCGAGGCGGTGTTCGAGGACGAGGAGGTGAAGGCTGGCGTCTATCGGGTGCTCGGCGAGATTCTGGCCCCCGACTGCCCGATCGCGAGCAACACGTCGAGCATCTCGATCAGCGTGCTCGCCTCCTACCTGGAGGAGGCGCGGCGGCCCTTCTTCCTCGGCACCCATTTCTTCTCGCCGGTCTCGCGCATGAAGCTGGTCGAGGTGATTCCGGGGCTGGAGACGGCGGACGAGACCGTTGCCGCCGTGATTGCCGTCTGCGAGGAGGCGGGCAAGACGCCGGTGCCGATCAAGGATGTCGTCGGCTTCGCGGTCAATCGGCTGATCCACATCTTCTGGATCGAGGCGATTCGCTTGGTGGAGGAAGGGGTGGCGACGCCGGAAGATATCGATACCGCCTGCAAGCTCGGCATGGGGCTCCCGGTCGGACCCTTTCGGCTTATGGATGCAGTGACCAACAACCTCAGCCTCGACGTGCAGGAGATCCTGCACGAGGCCTACGGGCCGCGCTTCATGCCCCGCCCCCTGCTGAAGCAAATGGTAAAGGCGGGCTACAATGGGCGGAGCGCGGGCAAGGGCTGGTATCGCTACGACGAGAGCTGAGCCGGGGCAGCGTGCGCGCTCGACCGGATCGAGGAGGGAGAGGCATGGAAGCAGCGGTGTTCAAGGGCGTCGGCAATCCGCTATCGATCGAGCAGGTGGATGAGCCGTCCGTCCGCCCCGGCGACCTCCTGATCAAGGTCGAGTTCTGCGGCATCTGCGGCTCCGACCTGCACGCGACCGAGGCGGGCGCGCTGGTGGTGCCGGACGGCCAAATCCTGGGCCATGAGTTTACCGGAACCGTCGTGGAGACGGGTGCAGAAGTGGGCGGGGACTGGAAGGTCGGCGACCACGTGACAGCCGTGCCGGTCAACGCCTGTGCGGAGTGCGGGCGCCAGTGCAAGCTCGGCATGGGCATCCACTGCCCCAACAACATCATCACCGGCTTCGGTGCGCCGGGGGCTTATGCCGAGTACATCCGCGTCGATGCCGGCAACGCGCTCAGGCTGCCGCAGGGCCTCGGCTTCCGCGAGGGTGCGACGGCGGAGCCGCTCTCGGTCGGCCATCACGTGATCGACAAGGCAGGCATGCGGCCCGGCACCAACGTACTGGTGATCGGCGCGGGGCCTATCGGGCTCTCGTGCACGACCTTCGCGCGCTTTTCCGGCGCCCGCCACGTCGTGGTGAGCGAGTTCGCCGCGCACCGCCGCGAGCGCGCGCTCGCGATGGGCGCGACCGCGGTCATCGATCCCAACGCGGGCGATGTGGCCGAGCAGTATGCGGCAATCGCCGGCGGTCCGCCCGACCTGGTAATCGAATGCGTCGGCGTTCCCGGCATGCTCGGGCTCTGCATCGACCTGGTGAAACACCAGGGCAAGGTCATGGTCTGCGGCGTCTGCACCAACGAGGAGAGCTTCATCCCGCTCGCCGCGCTGGCGAAGGAGGTGTGCCTACAGTGGGCGCTCGGCTACAAGCCGCGGGATTTCGAGGTGGTGCTCGATCTGCTCGCGAACGGGCGGATCGACCCGGCGCCGCTTATTACCCACGTGATCGGCTTCGACGATCTCGCCGCGCGCTTCGAGAAGCTCAGGACGCCGACCGACGAGTGCAAGGTGCTTCTGCGCCCCCAGCGGGACTGATGGGAGGAATTCGATGACCGGACGGGTTGACGGCAAGATCGCGCTGATCTCGGGCGCCGGCACGGGCGTCGGGCGCGCCTGCATGATTCTGTTCGCCTGCGAGGGCGCCAGGGTCGTCGGCTGCTCGCGCACCCAGGCGAACCTGGACGAGACGCTGCGGCTCACGAAGGAAGCGGGCGGCGACGGCTTCGTGGTCGCGCACGATCTGGCGCAACCCGAAGGCGCCGAAGCGCTGATCCAGGCCTCCATGGATATATACGGGCGCATCGACATCCTCGTGAACTGCGCGAGCGTCGGCTACAGCTGGCTGGAGAAGAGCCCGGACTCCATGGGCGACGTGGTCAACACCACGCCCGAGAAGTGGCAGGAGGTGATGGGGATCAACCTCGATTCCTACTTCTATCTCTGCCGCGGCGTGATCCCCATCATGCAGAAGCAGGGCGGGGGCGCGATCGTCAACGTGGCCAGCATCTCGGGCTTCCAGGGCCTCCCCGTCGCGCACACCTACACGGCGGCGAAAGGGGCGGCGATCAACCTGACGCGCTCGCTCTGCGTGACCTATGCCAAGGACAATATCCGCGCGAACTGCGTCGCACCGGGCTTCACCGACACGCCGATGGTGGCGCCCGTCCTCAATCTCTTCGACGATCCGGATATGGCGGACCGCCTCACGCCGATGCTGCGCCCCGGCACGCCTGAGGAGATGGCCTACGGCTGCCTCTATCTCGGCTCCGACGAAGCGACCTACTGCAACGGCACCGTGCTTACCATAGACGGCGGCACCACGGCACGACAATAGGCGCTGGGGCCCATCCTTCGGCCACGGGTAACCAGCCGCCGGCCTTGCGGACTCGGCGCTCTGGTCGATTCGATTCCACCCAACTGCCCGTCAACTGGGGCCCCACGCCACACCTCGGGGAAATCCGGCCAGGACGGGCAAGAGTCCGGACTACGAAGAGTCTCGACGGCCTTGAACTGCGCTTCCCTCGCCATTTCAACGTATTGACGTGAAGGTATCATCGCCGACCGCGCTGAGCCGGGCGGACGCGCGTCATCCAATCGTCAAGATTCAAGATACGGTCATGCCACCGCAAGTCGTTCCTCCCACAATGCCGCGCAACAGCGCGGGCGGCGGTCCCCGGCAGAAGTTGTTGTCCGCGACCTGACGAAGACATTCGGCTAGGACCGGACGGCGCTTGCGCGGGCCGACATCGCCCGGCGTGCGAGCCAGCGGGCGGCTGCTCTTCCACCTGATGAGAGACATCTGGCTTCGACCACTCCGAAAAGATTGGTAGCGAGCTCTCAACCGATGACATCATGCCTGTCCATCACGGCGTGACCGAACAGATTCCTCCAGCCTGTGCTCTCCAATGGTCTGGAGTTTCCTTTTTTGTGCTTACTTGGTGTGTATTTTCCTCAATCCGGTGTCTCTGTCACGCTCGTGCGGTCTTCCAAGCTATTGAGTTGCAATGCATATTCGCGTCGGCGCAGCAGACCGTGCTAGTGGTGAGAAATGCGGGTTAGTACCGCAGGTGCGCCGCTCGGTGTGCCTCTTCTTCGAGGGCCGTTGGCAAACGAGGGTCGAGGATGATCGTTTCTTGCTCGAGCCACAGTCCCGAGTTCTTGAGTTCGTGAACGAGCTCAGGCGCGTCGGTGAGGTCCAGATCGCTGGACCACGGTCGCTTCAGCGCCCGTTTGGGCACGCATTCCTTCCAGAACTCCGGCACCACCCATCGCAGTCGCGAGTAGTGCTTCTTGAGGTGGTTCACGATCCCGGCGCCCTGCGGGTCGAGGTCGCCGAAGTGGAGGAGAGGGATGTCTTCGAGCTGATCCAGGACAAGCCTTGCGGTGGCGGTGTTCCACCCCGGGACGTGCATCACGATCCAGTCTTCGGGCACGCGCACGTCGATGTAGGAGCCGAGATTCTCGACGAGTAGCGCGACGCTCGGTCGCCTCGCCGTGAGCCGCGTGCCGTCGCGTAGTGCTCTCTCGGTCAGTACCATCTCACCCGCGATGTCGACGAAGACGGAGGCATCGATGCACCGATCGGAGCCCTCCAGCATCAGCCCCTTGTTAGGGCGAAGCCGCGCAATCCCGTCGCGTGTGAGTTCGATTCCGGCGAGAGCCGTTCTACGCCCGTCGGTGAGGCCTGCCTTCGAATGCGGACCGACATATGCCGCCGCCGTCTTTTCGTTGAGCCTCTTGGGCAGGGCCTCCACCCGGCCTGCACGTTCGGCGTCTTGAAACGCTTTCCAGCCCTCGCATGTCACCGGTAGGCCGGCTTCGACAAGTCGCGCTTGCGCATCGCGCCACTCCGGCCATCGCCGGTCGAGCATCTCCTCGACTTCGCTTTGCATGCCTGCTGCGAGTGCGAATTCACCGCGCCTACCTGTTGCCTTCGTCCATCGAAGCTGCTCAAGCCATTCCCACGCTTTACGTTGGCTTTCTCTGCGAGTGAGCCTTCCTTCATGGACCAGCTCCAGGACCGCGAACCTGTTCGCGTCGCTGTCCCACATCATGCGGTTGCCTCCGCGACCACCCGTCTCCCGGTCACGCGGACCTCTTCTTCTCCGTCGCCATCCGACACCCGCACGAGGCGATACGTCGTGTTGCCCTCGGCCTGTGCCACTTCGGGTGCTGCGACCATGAGCTGAAGTTGGAGGTTTCGGCAGAGATCGAAGAGCACCGCGAGGTTCTCGCGGTCGAGCCGGTTCGCTTCGTCGAGGAGGAGGAGCCTGAGCGTCCCCTGCGCGCTCTGCGCCCGCAACAGGCTTGCGCCCCGCTCCCATGCGGTGAGCACCACCATCATGAGTGCGGCGCCGATCCCAATGCTCTCGCCGGTCGAGATCCGAATCGAATTCGCCGTCTCCCATCCCGTCCCGGCCTTCCTTCTCACTTCGACGCGCGGATCGACATACTCGCGGTAGTCGAGGAGTCGATGTCCCTGTGCCCGTCGGCCGGCAAACTTCCGGAACAGTTCGTTGAGCGCCTCTTCGAGGGGGAGGTCGGGGGTGAAGAGCCTGCCCTGTCCGTCTCCTGTTCGGAGCGCCTCGAGGACGTTCTCCATCTCAGGCACGCGGCCCTGACCTGCCCCCGTCGACTGGTCCAGGTCGAATGTTAGTGCATCGCGGGTTCCTCGGCCAAGCTGGGTGGCCGGCGGAGCGTAGCGGAGCCGGGCGGCCAGCTTGGCATGATGATCGTCTCCGGGGCCGGCGGCCGGTATCCCAGGCTGCCGTGTGGGCGGATCGCGTTGTAATGGCACCGCCACGATTCGATGAGAACCTGGGCTTCCTTCAGGGTGTAGAAGATCTCCCCGTTCAGGAGCTCGTCGCGCAGCCGCGCATTGAAGCTCTCGATGTAGCCGTTCTCCCAGGGTGAGCCCGGCTCGATGAAGGCGGTGCGGGCGCTGACCGCAGCGATCCACCGCCTGACGGCCTCGGCGACGAACTCCGGACCGTTGTCGGAACGGATCCAGGTCGGAATGCCGCGCAGGATGAACAGGTCGGTCAGCACATCGATGACGTCGATCGAGGAAAGCCTCCTGCGCACCCGGATGACCAGGCTCTCGCGGGTGAACTCGTCCAGGACGTTGAGCATGCGGAAGGCCCTGCCGTCATACGTCCGGTGATGGACGAAGTCGTAGGACCAGACGTGATCCGCCCTCTCGGCGCGCAGCCGGATGCAGGAGCCGTCATTGAGCCAAAGCCGGCCCCGCTTCGGTTGCTTGCCGGGCACCTTCAGCCCCTCGCGCCGCCACAAGCGCTCGATCCGCTTGTCGTTGACCTGCCAGCCGGCATCGCGAAGCAGGGCCGCGATGCGGCGATAGCCGTAACGGCCGTACTGGCGGGCCAGCTCGATCATGTACGCGACCAGGCGGTCCTCGTCGTCGCGGCCGCGCGGGATGCGGCGCTGGGTCGAGCGGTGCTGCCCCAGCACCCGGCAAGCGCGGCGTTCCGAGACCCCGAGCCGGTCACAGACATGATCGATGCACTGGCGCCGGCGCGAGGGGCTTAGAAGTTTCCCCCTGCGGCCTCTTTGAGAATCTGCTTGTCCAGCGTCAGATCGGAGACCGCACGGCGCAGCCGCTCGTTCTCCTTCTCGAGCTCCTTCAAACGGCGGAGCTGATCGCCGCTCATCCCGGCATACTCCTTGCGCCAGCGGTAGAAGGTAACCTCGCTGATCCCAAGCTCGCGGATCGCGTCCGCCATCGACATGCCCTGGCCGTTCAGAACCTCAGCCCGCCGCAGCAGGCTCACGATCTCCTCGGGCTTGTAACGCTTCCTTGCCATCGTCGGTCCTCCTCTTTCCATAACCTAAGGGTGGACCAACTCGATGGGGGAGGATCAGCCCAGTCGCGCGCCCATTTGGATGTTATCGGGTTAAGATGACCATTTGAGCGGATCACTTTCATCTGGAACGTGAGAATGAAGGTGATGTCAAGCTCAAGATCCCTCCGGCCTGGTAAAGGGTTTTCTCCAAGGGAATCGGCATGCCCAATGAGGGAGCTTGCCGACGGCATGACAGCGCATTACAGCACGAAACAGGCTCGCTTGCGTTCCATCCGGGCTGCCCAAAAGACCCCAGTAGACAGCCCCCACGGTAACACCGTGGAGGCAACCACTGCCGGCAACAGTTGCGGAAGAGACAGTGTGCCGAACAGGCCGCGAACCCGACATCGCCGCTATGCGTCAGAATGACAACCCTCTTCGTCAGTACACAACTCGAACATCTCTTTCTTGAGTGCATCCTCAAGGGGCTTCTTTTCGGGATCGCATATGGGAGGTCGCTCCGTGCATGAGCGGTCTCCCTGCAAGGTGACGGCATGGGACGTCGAAATCGACGCAACCATGATGGCTGCCGCAAAAGGCAGCAGAGCGAGGGGGGCTTTCATCGGACAATTCTCCCGCCAGCTTTTGGATCGAGTCTTGAGGCAAGTATGACAGTAACCGATTTCAACCCGAGGCGTGTGCGCTGTAGAGCAATCATCTTCAGAATTCGATTGCAGTGATGTGCATC
The DNA here is from genome assembly GCA_965220745.1 of Alphaproteobacteria bacterium. Classification (GTDB taxonomy): domain Bacteria; phylum Pseudomonadota; class Alphaproteobacteria; order UBA828; family UBA828; genus WTGU01. Next base: position 268,987 of record CBDCQT010000012.1, read on the forward strand.
GACCCGCGAAGCGAGCACGGTGGCTCGGGACCCTCAAACTCCGCCCCTGCGGGACCGGCCGCCCGCCCCGGCTCGGCGTTTCGGTGCACGGCGTTGCGGGCGTCGACGGTCCCGGCCCTTCGGCGGGCGGCGGGACCGTGGCGCCCCCGCAGCGCGGGAGTCGGACGGGAAGCGCGCGGATTCGACAACAATTGCCGACGCCATGGCACCGATCTTCAGCAGCTTGAGGCGTCGAGATCGGGGGAATGACCTTTTGGGGCTCGCCCTGGCAACCATAGTTCTTTGACATGGCCTTCAATCATGAGCGCGGCGCAGAGCTTCGCGAGAAGTGGGACCCGATACCGGCGCACGTCGATGTCCTGATCACCCACGGCCCGCTCCATGGCGTGTTCGACCGGACCGAGACGGGCGAGAATGTCGGTTGCGGGGAGCTTCGTGACGCAACTCAGCGCACGTGCCCGCGGCTTCACGTCTTCGGACACATTGTCCATGGCCGCGGCTGGCGGCGCCTTGGGAGCACGCTTCATGTCAACGCACCGAGTTGCGCCGGCCGCCATGAGCCCCTCAACCCGGTGCCGGTTGTCGACCTTCCGGCTGGCGGCGATGCCATTATCGCAACCCAGGTGTTGTAGCGGAGAGCCGAAACCGGCCACCTTGCGGAACTCTGCGCGGAGAGCGAAGGCGGCATCGCGTGCCCGCAAGCTCGGTTCCAGGAAGTAGGGCGCCAAGTGGTTCGAACCGGGTATGTCCAAAGGCGCTCCGAGGGAGCGGTGAGCCGCCGGCCCTTGTCAGTCGGCCTGCCCGCGCCGATATGCATTACAAAACGAGCTACGAACGATTGGTCCTTTGCGGGAGGCGATCATGGGGCCGGAGGACAGGCGCGGCGGCCGGGGGTCGGCTGACGACGAATTGGAGGGGCGCGACCTGCTGGTCGGCCGGCCGCAAGGGGCGGAGATCAGGCCGGGCGCCGGGACCGAACAATCGCCGGCGGCTGCAACGTCTTCGCAACCAGGTGCGCACGCCGAGAACATCCGGGAGATCCTCGAGACGGTGCGGGCGACGGCAGCCAAGATTGACGCACTTGAGGCCGCGTCAGGATCGGACCCGGAGAACGAGAAGGGCGACGCGCTGGCTCGCGAAACGGCGGCGCTGGCCAACGAGAGAACGGCGCTGGCTCGCGAGACGGCGGCGCTGACCGGCGCGAGAATGGCGCTGGCCGACGAGAGAGCGGCGCTGGCCGGCGAGAGAGCGGCGTTGTCTCAGGCGCTAAAAGCAGCCCGCGGCTCGCTCGCGAAGGCGGAGGCGCTCGCCGCGCGGTGGGAGGAGAAGGCGTCGTCCGAAGCCAGCGTGCTGTCCCAGGATATCGCCGCGCTGAAGAAGGAGAATGCAGCGCTCGGCACGTACGTCGGGGAAGCGCACAAGCTGGCAAATAAGGTGAGTGAGCAAATGCATACGGCGATGTCGGAGAGGAAGGCCGTCTACGACAGCAAGATCGACTTTCAGGAAACGGCGAAGGGGATGGCCGACACTCTTCGCGTTCACGCCGAGAGTCTTGGCGTTCACGCCGAGAACATGCTCCGCATCAATCGGAATCATCGGTTGCGCCCCTTGCGGATAGGCGTGGCCTTTGGGGCCGCGTCGCTCGTGTTCTTCCTGCTGGGCACGGTGCTGCAGGCGGAGGTCGACGTGCTGTCGTTGGGCGATGAGTACCGCGAGTGGAACGACCATGTCCTGGAGCACTACGGTCCGACACTCGCCCTTTGCGCGATGCGCGCGACTTCGGCCGAAACGACCGGCAGGTGCCCGATCGACATCGAGCCGGTGCCGGAGATTACGATTCCTTTCTCCTATCCCGAGTTGCGGTAGCCGTGAAACAGTTTCGGTCGCGGCACGCGGGGAGGCTGTCCAGCCCCATGGGCATGGAGTTGGCCGAGATCGCCAGCGGCGGCGCGGCGGAGACGAACGATGGACTTCCCCGATATGGCCAGAAGCTGTCTCTCGCGGCCGACTGGAGTGCGGCAGGGCCGTTCGGGCGGCCTTGAGTTCAGCGTCCACGCCACCGAGGTGCGTTGCGCTTGACCGTTCGGATTGACCACGGTGCCGCTTGAGGAGGATGCTGACCCCACAACGGAGCCGTAGGCGCCCATGGTCTCGACCGTCACACCCCTGAAGCCCGCCGCTGCGACGGTGCACTACTTCGAGGTGGACGGGTACTACGCGAAGAACGACCCGGAGCACCGCAAGGCGAGCCGCTGGCACGGCGAGGCTGCGGCGTTGCTGGGCCTGCACGGGCGGGTCAACCCGAAGCGCTTCGAGGCGATCCTCGCCGGCTACGTGCCAGGCACCGAGCTTCGCCTGGGGCGGCTGCGCGACGGCGAGCACCAGCACAGGCCCGGCGTGGACGTGACCCTCTCGGCGCCCAAGTCGGTCTCGCTGGAGGCGCTGGTCTATGCGCCGCCGAAGACGGGGGCACGTGTGTTGCGTGCGCACGACGAGGCGGTGCGCGCCACGCTGGGCTTCATCGAGGCGGAGCTGCTCCAGACCCGGAGCTACGACCGGCAGACGGGTCGGCGGCCTCGGGTGCAGGCCGACGGCATGGTCGCGGCGACCTTCCGCCACCTGGCGAGCCGCAACCTCGACCCGCAGCTGCACACGCATGCGGTGATCGCCAACATTACGCGCGGCCGGGACGGGGACTGGCGCAGCGCCGAGTTCACCGCGGTGCAACGCTCGAAGCTCTTGATCGGCGCCTACTACCGCAACGAGCTTCGGACCCGGCTCGAAAAGATCGGATACGCGACAGTGCCGACCCTGGTGGGCCGGATGCCGGGGTTCGAGATCGCGGGCTACCAGCGGCCGATGCTGGACGCGTTCTCGACCCGGCGCCGTGAGCTTCTGGACTACATGCAGGAACAGGGCTGGGAGAACAACCCCGCCAGGGCCCAGCAGGCGGCGCTCTACACGCGGCGGCGCAAGGCGGAGCCGGAGCGGCAGATCCTGCTTGGGACGTGGCAGGAGCGGGCCCGGGAGCTCGGCCCGGCACGGGACCGGGACATCGCAAGGGGCCGCAACGGGGTCAGCGCATCGGCACTTTCCCGGAGCGAGGCGCGAGCGCCTCCGTCGGCGCTGTCGGTGGTGAGGCGGGCCGTCGAGCATCTTGAGGAACGGCGCACAGTGTTCTCCGCCAACGACCTGCGCGCCTGGGCGCTGGCGCACGGGGGCGGCCGGCACTCGCTCGAAGCGCTGGATGCCGGTATCGCGCAGTTGCGGCGTGACGGGCACCTGATCGAGGCGAAGGCGAGGCGAGCAGACCTGGCCTTCGTCACCGACCGGGCGCGCAATGCCGAGCGCGACATCCTCGCCGGCATGCGCGCGGGCCTGGGCGGGGGTCGAAAGCTGGCGCCGAAGGCTGCGGTCGAGGCCCGGCTGGAGGAGGCCGGACTCAACGAGGGCCAACGCGATGCAGCCAGCACGATCCTGCTCTCGCCCCACCGCACGGTGGGGGTGCAGGGCCACGCGGGATCGGGCAAGACCACCATGCTGCGCGCGGTGGCGGCGCTGGCGGAGGAGCGGAAAATCATTGGCCTCGCCCCGTCGGCGAGCGCAGCCCATGTGCTGGCCGGAGAGGCCGACATTCCGGCCCGCACCCTGCAGGGGTTCCTCGCGCGCTACCGCGACGTGGGCGACGGCATCGCCCCGTCCGAGAAGATGGAAGAAGCGCGCAAGGCCCTGGGCGGTGCCGTGCTGATCCTCGACGAGGCCTCGATGGTGGGCACGGTGCAGATGCGGGCATTGACGCGGATCGCAGAGCAGACCGGCGTGGCACGGCTGGCGCTGGTCGGCGACCGCCGGCAGTTGCGCTCAGTGGAGGCCGGCCAGCCCTTCGGCCTGTTGCAGGACGCGGGCATGCCGACGGCGAAGATGAACGAGGTGATGCGCCAGCGCGACGCGGACCTGAAAGCTGCCGTGCTGCACATGGTGGCGGACAAGCCACGGCTGGCGGTGGAGGAGCTGGGCAACGGGGTCCTGGAGATGGAGAGCGACGAGCTCGGCCGCACGGCGGCCCAACTCTGGCTGGACCTCCATCCGTCCTTACGCGCCGGAACGGCGATCCTGGCGCCCACGCACGAGCTTAGGGCCGAGATCAACGAAGCCGTTCGCCACGGCCTGGAAGACGAAGGGTTGCTGCACGGCCCCGAACTGGAGATCGAGCGCTACGTCAACCTGCAGCTGACACGCCCGCAGAAGGGCGATGTCGCGAACTACCGGCCAGGCGACGTCGCGGTCTTCCATCACGACGTCTACGGCGTCAAGGCCAGGGCCGGCGATGCCTGCCGCGTTCTCGAGGCACAGGATGACGGGCGTGTGCTGCTGGCGCATCCCGACGGCAGGGAGCGGCGGATCGACCCGGCCGGCTACATCCGCTACCGGCTCGACCTCTATGAGACACAGCCGATTGTGCTCAGGGCCGGGGACCAGGTGCGCTGGACCCGCAACGATGCGTTGCGCGGCCTGATCAACGGCGAACACGCCGAGATCCTCGCTATCGGCCCGGCAAACGTGCACATGCGAACCCAGGACGGGCGCGAGATCGCCATGCGGCGCGACGACCCGCAGCTGCACCATCTGGACCACGCGTACTCCTCCACCGTGCACGCGGCCCAGGGCCTCACCTGCGACCGGGTGATCGCGGTGCTCGACACGGACCGGGGCGCGCCGGTCGACCAGGCGATGTTCTACGTGGAGCTCACCCGCGCCAGGGACAACGTGGTGCTGCTGACGGACGACCGCGAGGCGCTGATCGAGGCGCTGGAGACGGCGCCGGCGGAGGAGCTGTCGGCGCTGAAGGCGATCGGCGAGCAGTTCGAGGCGCCGGAGGAGACCGTTCAACGGCACCCGCTGCATCAGCGGCCTGCCGTTGTTGACGGTGCAACGAGGGAGCGGCGCAGGGCAGCGGAGCGCCTCGTCGATCAAACCCTGTCGGCGGGCGCGGCCTTGATCCGGGAGCGTGACGAGCACGCCCGCGAAGCCCATTCGCGTGACGCTCACGTCACCCTTGCGCCCGGCTATGACGAATGGCGGAAAGGCGCCGTGCAGACGCTGGCCGATTGCAACAAGATCCTTGAAGACCGCGAGACGTTCGAGATCCACCTCGACCGCCGCCCCGGCGCGGAAGACGAATTGCGGGGGCTTTCCGCGCAGGTCGAGAGCGACCTCGAAGAGGACGACACCGAGATCCAACGCCGCCGCCAGCAGCAGGAACGCCTGCAGAGACAGGAACAGCAGAAGCAGGAGCAACAAGAACAGGCGAAGCGAGAGCAGGAGAGGCGAGAACAGGAGAGGCGAGAGCAGAAGAGGCGAGAACAGGAGAGGCGAGAGCAGGAGACGCGAGAGCGGGAGACGCGAGAACAGGAGAGGCGAGAGCAAGAGAGGCGAGAGCAAGAGAGGCGAGAGCAAGAGACGCAAGAACAGTCGCACCGGAAAGGGATGACGCGCGGTCGGGGCGGCATCTCGATGTGACCCGGCTCACGGGGCGCCCATTCGGTCACCCCAGGCTCGCCCGCCGCGGCAAACGATTGAGGCTCGACCAGCTCGTGACCTGCCTCACCGGCAACATCCTGCAGTCTCGAGTCTGCCCTGGCCCGTCGCCACTGCCGCGCCCGGAGGCGACCCGGAACGCGCTGCAACGCGACAGGAAACACCCCTGCGGACGGTCAGATGCCACCCTCCACCCCGGCCAGAACCACGACATAGCCGTCCGGGTCCCGCAGCCAGCACTCTCGGTGGCGGGCATTGGGGTTTACATGCGGCTCCTCGAGAAACTCGACGCCCAGCCCGCGCGCCCGTTCGACCGCGGCGTCGAACGCGTCGGTCCGGAACCAGAGCAGCACGCCGTTGCCGTATGGCCGGGACTCGGGGTCGCCCATATGCGGATGGTCGTCCGCGTCCCAACGGTGAAGCTGGAGGATAATGCGGTCGCCGGACACGAGCCGCTCATAGTCCGGCCCCCCCGCGCCCGCTCTCGCAACCGAGAAGCTCCCGGCACCAGAGGCTGCCCGCCCCCACATCCCGGACGGCAACGAGCGGTTGCGGCTCCATGCGCCGGCTTCCTCCGATCATGTCCCAGCGGCTGGCGTAAGAACCTTGTGCTCTGCGCGGCGTCCGGCGGCGTATGTCATTTTCCACCAGACCCCGCATGAAAGTCTGTCCGGTGGCTGCGAATCCGTTGCCCTTCCGACTCCTCTGAACCCTGTCTGCCGAGCCGGCCTTCCGCCATGATCAATCCAGCCCGTCCGCGGCCATGCGCGTGTGGAGACGCTCGACTGTGGCCGCTGCTGCCCGCTCCCCGAACAGATCGGTGAGAAGCGACTTCAACTCGTACTCACGCGCGTCGCGCACCATCTCCCGCATCCTCGCCTCCACCAGAAAGTTGAGGGCGTTACGGATGCGCGTCATCACAGCTTCCTCCGATTCCGTCTCCGCCGTGCGATTCGCGATCTTCACCACACTGTCGTGAAGGCGTCGCTGTTCCGCCTCGTCCAGCACCAGGCGAGGTGGCTTTGGCGCCTCCGTCGTCGGGTCCACGTTGAGCCCGCACTCCACGAGATAGCGCGAGATGGACATCTCCCGACGGTCGGCCAGCACGCGCGCACGCTCCCACTCGGCGTCGGTGCAGGATATCGAATGAACCTTCGACTGTGACCGGCGCTTGCGCCTCATCCTCGACCCTCGCCGCTGTCATCGGCACGGCTCTGTGCCTCCCTCACCAGGAAGGCGAGCGCCCCGAGCGCCGACATCTCCGTTCCTTGCAACCGCGTCAGCAACGCCTCGTTGCAGCGGTCCAGGAGCGCTATCCGCTCGTAAAGAATCCGCTGTTCGTCCTCGCTCAGCACCAGGCTCGGATCCTCCGACTCGTCCTCCTCGTCCCTGCCATGCAGCGCGCAGGCGATCATGAAACGCGAGAAGTTCATCCCCGCTTCCTCGGCGCGCCGTGCAATCAGCGCTCGGTCCGCCGCCGAGCAATAGATGCTGTGCTGCCGTACCCTGTCTCGCTTGCCGCTCTCCCCGTCCGCCGTCATCCGAGTGCCTCCTCGGCATCGACACGCGCCCCGGCACGGCGGACAAGAGCCTCCCAGGTCTCCGCCCCCGCGCTGTCTTCGACGCGTTGTTTCTCGACCTCGTAGAGGACCCGCACCGCCCGTTCGATCCGCGCTACGGCTCCGGCAAGCTCACGTGTCGCTACGCTGTCTTCCTGCACCGGAGACGGCGCGGTCAGGCGTTCGACGACGTAGCGCGAGACGTCCATGCCTGCTGCGTCTGCCCGCTCCTGCACCGTCTGCCAGTCGCTGTCCGTCGCCATCACGGCGCGCTGTCGCTTGCGTGCCTTTGCCCCGCTCATGCCTTCCCCCTTGCGTCGTTGCGGTCGAACCGCGATCATCCGATCAATTATACAGATTTAGAAGCTTGTTGAGAGGACTGCGCCCCGTGTCGAACCGATTCGACCTACGGTTTACCCATGTGCACTATAGCGGTAGCCGTATATCTTGTATATATTATATAGTCTCTATACTCCACGCAAAATGCCCCACTCACGTGACCGCCATCGACCGCCACCACCTGCATCACACGTCAGAAACACTTCCCCCGATGCAATAGCCCAAACTTGCGATGTCTCAGTTTATAGTATCTGAAATCGCTACGAATTTCGTTGACACTCAGCACAACCAACTGTAAAAGCGTCATTATCAGGAGGTCCAAGCAACTCTACCTAGGTTTACCCATATAGTCTATTTTTCTGTCTTGTTGTCACACCCGACGAATGCCAAAACTACTTCGCTGCTGCAGGATATGACCGCGTATGATCGGAACCTGCTCTAGCCACGCGCCTGCGAAGCCTGGCGCGCGTCTGGGCTAGGTGTTCGACGTATCTTCGGCGGTCCCGATGACGTATTGGTCGTAGTCGACGATCGCGCCGGTCATGATCCCGGAGTCATCGGCGCTCAAGAAAGCGACGGCCTGCGCCACCTCCTCCGGCTGGATGAGCCGGCCGAAAGGCTGGAGCGCGTTCGCCTCGTCGATCCAGTTTTCGTCGAGGCCGTGGTAGCCCGTCCGTTGTACATGCTCGCCGGGCGTATCGGTCCAGCCGTTGTTGAGGCCGTTCACGCGAATGCGGTGGCGCGCGAGAGAACAGGCCACGTTCTTCGTGAGCGTTACCATCGCGCCTTTCGACCCGCTGTACGCCGATATGTAAGGGAGGCCGCCGTAGCTCGCCGTGCTGAGAATATTGACGATCGCGCCTTCGATCTTTTCGCGGATCATGATTTTCGCGGCATCCTGCATCAGCAGGAAGGGCGCGCGGACGTTGAGTGCAAAAATTCGGTCGAATAGTTCGGCCGACGTGTCGAGAAGCGTGCCGCGATCCGACGTTGCGGCCACGTTGACCAGGACATCGACCTTGCCGAACGCCTCATCGGCTGCCGCGACGACCGCACGACAATCCGCCACGCGGGTCAGATCGGCCGGAACGAAACGTGTCTCGCAGCCGCTATCGCTCAACGAGCGTGCAACCGTGCTTCCACGATCGGCACTGCGGCCGCAAATCACCTGGCCCGCCATCCCGCGTTCGGCGAAGAGACGCGCCGTCGCTTCGCCGATACCCATGGTGCCGCCGGTTACGACTGCGTGCTTGCCTGTGAACTGACCTGCGTAGTCGACCTGCGCCATCCGTCAGCGTCTCCCGACTGGACCAGCGATCACGACGCGAAGTCGGAACGCCGATGCTCGCCAATACTGATATCGGCGTCCGGATCCATGAATACCCGGTCATCGCCTGCAAGCGTCAGGCCGCTCTCCTTGATTGCCGTGTCGGGGAGCATCTCCAGCGGCGTGTATTGCGGATGGTGGTGCTGCTTGAAGGGATTGTTCGATACGCGATTGTAGCAACAGATCAGAATGTCCCGCGCCGTGTCGGACAGATTCGGATCCGAGCTATGAAGCATGTTGCTATGGAAGAAGAAGGCATCGCCCGGCTGTGTTTCCACATAGACGTGCTCTAGCTGTTTCATCGCTTGCGTGACGCGCTCCATGTCTGCGCCATTCTGGCCACCATGAATCACGTGTTCGATCCGGCCCATCTTGTGACTGCCCTTGAGGACCTGAAGGCAGCCGTTCTCACGGGTCGCCGGGTTGACCGAGATCGCAACGCTCAACAGGTCGGGAAACAAGCAGCCGTTCTTGTACCAATAGCCGTAATCTTGATGCCAATCCCAGGTGCCGCCGCCACCGGGACGCTTGAGCGTCACCTTCGAATGGTAGTGGTAAACCTCGCCGCCGAGGAGGCGCGCCGCGCCCTCGACCATGCGCCGACACCGTGCAACGGCGCCGAATAAATCGTCCCCTGGATGATTCCAGACCGCGACGTCCGTCGCGCCGCCTTTGCTGTCCTCCAGCGCATAGGCGCGTTGCCGGATCGCCGGATCTTCCGCGATGCCCCGCCGGAGCAGCGCCATCTCCTCATCGTCGAAGAAGGCGCGCTTGAACACGTAACCGTCGTCTTGAAATGCTCTGACGTCCTGTTCCGTTATCGATGGAATCCCCATGATGTCGCCCCTGTCGTGTCCGGCCGCTTCGTTTGCGGCGCGGCACCCGGCGTCAATAAGAAACGATAATTCTTGTAACTTCTTCGAGCGTCGTGTCCTCGCGCTTGACGTTCGTAATGACCTCACCGTGCGCCATTACGACGAAACGATCGCAGACCTGAAACGCGTGATAGAGGTTGTGCGTGACGAAAACACAGGACACGCCGTCAGCCCGTAGTTGGGTGACGTACGTGAGAACCTTCTCCGTTTCGCGGACGGAGAGAGCGCTGGTGGGCTCATCGAGCAGGAGCATCTTGTTCTTGAAATATACCGCACGCGCGATTGCAACCGCCTGCTGTTGGCCTCCGGAAAGGCCTTCGACTGCCTGATCGGGTGATGTGATCCCGGCGATCTCGACAGTGTGCTCGAGAACGTCCATCGCGATCCTGCGCATCTCGCGCAGGCGCAAGCCGCCGAACCTGTCGGTAATTTCCCGGCCGCAGAAGATATTGCGCATCACGGACATGGAACCGACGAGGGCTATGTCCTGGTAGATTGTCTCGATTCCCAGCTTCTCAGAGTCGCGGCGCGAGCGGAGCGGGACCTGCTTGCCGTCGTAAAAGAACTCGCCACGATCCGGCTGCACCACCCCCGACATGATCTTGATTAACGTCGACTTGCCGGCTCCATTGTCGCCGACCAAGCCCACGACCTCGTTGCGGTTCAACGAAAAATCGACGCCCTTGAGCGCGTCGACATGGCCATAGGATTTCACCACACTGCGGCAGGCAAAAAGAGCCTGACCATCGTCGTCGTGGGTGGCAGGGGGTGTGTCGTGCCTCTCTTCAGTCGCCGCCATTTCTCAGTCTCGTTTGGCCACCACTTGGTTCATCAGCACCGCGATGATGATGATCGCACCCACGAAGGTCTCGTGGTAATAGCCCGGCGCGCGGGATAGCAGGAGGATGTCTTCGACCAGATGGATCAGGGCCGCTCCCAGCATGATGCCGATTAAAGTGCCGCGGCCGCCCATAAGGAACAATGCGCCGATAACGCACGCCGCAATTGCTTCAAGCTCGAGTCCCGTTCCCTGAGTGACGACCGCCGAATTGACGCGTGTCGCGCCGATGATGCCGGCAAATCCCGCTAGCAACCCCGAAATCGTGAACGCAATCATCTTGGTCCGGTTGACGTTGATTCCGGTCGCCGTGGCGGCTTGCCGGTTGCCGCCGACGGCGTACAGGTGATTGCCGTACCGATGAAGGTGCAGGAAATAGAAGGCGACCGCACCGATAAACAAGAACCAGAGAAACTGAGATTTCATCAGGCCTAACGATCCAGTCAGCACCGCCTCAAATGTCTCTCCCGGATAAAAGGATACCGGTCGACTGTCATTAAGCGCCCGAATTAGTCCGCGCACGACCAACATGCTGCCGAGCGTCGCGATGAACGATGGAATCGCCGTTCGCGTGACGATGAGGCCGTTGACAAAGCCGATGGTCCCACCGGCGGCAAGGCCGATGATGATGGCCAGCCAGAGCGGCCACTCCTCGCGAAAGAGCATGGCCGCCACTAGCGCGCTGAAACCGAACACCGAGCCGACGGAGAGGTCGAACTCGCCTGTGATCATCAGCAAGCCGACACCGATGGCGAGGATCCCGAGGAGCGGGATCGTGCGCAGCAGGATGGCGACGTTCGCGCTGTGCAGAAAACGGAAATCGTCGGGGATGATGAGGCCGGCAATAATGCAGCCGGCCAACACCACCGTGAAAACCACGGCGATGTTGCCGGCTGGATGGCGTCGAATGCGTTCTATCGCATTCACGTTGTTGCTGCCCCTTCTCTCAGGCTCCGCGCAAGTTCACACCGCACGCCCGCGATAGTGGCAGGTCTTTATATCAGGAAACCGGGGCAACCGCCGACTAGCGGTATTCGCCGGACCACTCTTCCGCGTATTGAACGTTGTCCTGAGTGACGATCGCGTTGCCCGCGTAGTAGGTGCTGGGCTGGATACCATAGAGCTTCCACAGGTGCGCCCACAGCACCGGCATGAAGCCCTGGATGTAGAACTGCTGATCCACGGTGCCGAAGGTCTTGCCCTCCTTGATCGCTCTGAGCACCCGCGTGTTGATATCGAACGTTCCGTTAGGAATGTTCTCAAGCCCCGCCTCTTCGATGGCCTGGGCGGCGATGCCACCGGGTGTTCCGCCGAGCGAGATGACGAAGTCGGTCTCCGGGTGGCCGATCAAGTACTGTGTCACCACCGGCAACGCGTTCTCGAACGAGGCCGTCGTTCCCAGGCGCTCAGTCGTCACTTCGAGGCCGGCTTCCGCGACGGCGCGCAGCACGCCGTCATGCCGCAGCTGGGCATAAGCCGCCTCCGGATATTCGACCGGCATGAAGATGTGATCGCCGTTCTCCATGCCGTACTTCTTGATCATGGCTTTACCCATGAGATAGCCGGCAAGCTCAAGGTCTTGGCCGACAAACGTCGGATGCATCGCTTCCGCGTTGGCCACCGGATCATTGATATTGTTGTTGATGAAGAGAATCCCGGCCTCGGTCATTTGACGGATGCTGTCGATGAACGCGTCCGAAACGAAAAGCGAGCCCGTAACGGCATCAACTTCGTTCGCGACCGCCGTCTGCATGATGCTGTTCTGCTTTTCGGGATCCGCGTCACCATACTGAATATCGACGTCGGCGCAGGTGTACTCAGCGGCTTCTTCGACTCCCTTGATCATCGGCGCCCATGCCGCGTTGGACGATTCCGTCCAAATGATATGGGTTACTCTGACTGGATCTTCGGGACAGTCTTTGGCGTCGGCGTAGGACGGAATTGCCGCGACAATCGCGAGCGCGATCCCTGCCCCCAACATGGTCTTGAAGATGTTCATTGCTTCCTCCCCTGTGCGCAGACCCAACTCGCGCTCCCATTATTGTCGTTGGGCTCCGCGAGACGGCTGTCAATTCTGTGTTGCGCGCATATCGCACATTCGAAGACATGCCGCACAATGCTACTGGCCAAGTCGAAGCGGTGTCAAGCACAGCAGGCCATGAGCGCGTGAGTCGCTTTCGCGTTCTGGCTACCCAAACACGCGGCGGCTAACGCATTAGCGGCGCCGCAGGCCGCCGCTCGATTCAAGCATGCTGACTGTTTCGTCGATCCGCTCGGCCGCCCGCCGCAGCTTGGGAAGCATGCGCGACACGAGTTCGTCCAACGACATCCTGGATGTGTGGGAGGACAGGTTGATCGCGGCGATCACCTCGCCGGTCGAAACGTGTATCGGGACAGCGATCGAAATCAGGCCATCCTCCATTTCTTCGTCGGCGATCGCGTAGTCCTTGCTTCGCACCTGGCTCAGGGCCCGGCGCAACGCCTGTTTCGACGTGATGGTTTTCTTCGTTCGGCGAGGGAGAGTTTCTATCTCGAAGTAGCGCTCGAGCTCCGGTTCCGGCAACGCGGCCAGAAGAACCTTCCCCAACGATGCGGCGTAAGCCGGCAGCCGCTCTCCCGGCGAAACGTGGGTCGAAATGATCCGGCGCGTCGAATCCCGTATGACATAGAGAATGTCGGTGCCGTCGAGCACGGCGACGGCGCAGGGTTCGTTGACCTCCTGGGCAAGCGCACGCACGTCGTCCGCGATCACGGACCAAATCGATTGGGACGAGAAGAACGCGAAACCCAGCCTCAGGACCTTTGGCGTGAGGCGCCAATAGTGGGTCGTCACCTCCTCCACATAGCCCAGTTCCCGGAGCGTCAGGAGGATACGTCGCGCCGCAGCCCGGCTGATCCCCGCAATCTCTGCGACCTGTGTGGTGGTGGCGTGCGGCCGCTCGACGTTGAAGGCTTGCAGGACCTCCAGGCCGCGGGCAAGGGTTTGGGCGAAATCGCGTTTCTGAATACTCGTGCTCACAGCAGCACCGTATCGCCTGTGCGTCTGCGCGGGCTCGCGCCGCTCGGCGCCGTTGGGCGGGGTCGGGTTGACGTGTTGCGCACCGTAAGCCAGACTGCGTGCGATATAACTCCAAGCGTGCGAATATCGCACGCTTGGAGGGCCCCGATCAAGTCCCAGTGCGTGAACTGCAGGCGTCCCGCTGCTCGACTAAATACGCGGGACGCGGCCCGTTACACCGCTTGGGCCCAGGCTCGACATAGGAACGAGCGACATGCCGGTCGTCATTGCAGCCGCCTGCTTGCAAACGTTTCTCGAGCGTGTGTTCGAGCGAGCGGGCTGTAGTACGAATGAAGCGACGACGGTCGCGCGGCACTTCGTCCTATCCGACATGAGCGGACATTCATCCCACGGCACCATCCGGCTTCGGGTTTACCTGGAAAGACTGCGCGACCGCGAGATTATCCCCGGCAACCGGGGCGAGCCTGTGATCGACACCGAGACCCTGCTCGTCCTCGATGGGCACCTGGGATTCGGCCAGGTCGTCGCCGAACACGGGATCGCGCGGGGGGTCGAGAAGGCACGGCAGTGTGGGGTGGCGCTGATCGCAATGCGCAACATGTCGCATTGCGGGCGACTGGGACACTACGCCGAGCTCGCGGCGGACGCTGGTCAGGCATCGATCCATTTCGTCAATACCGGCGGGTATGGACTATGGGTCGCGCCATTCGGCGGTACGGATCGGAGGCTCTCGACCAACCCGGTTTGCATCGGCATACCGCGCGAGAACGCACCGCCTGTCATATGGGATGCTGCGACATCGGTCATCGCGGTTGGCAAGATTTGGGTCGCCGCCAACAAGGGCGTTGATCTCCCGCCCGGCTGTCTGCTCGACAGGGATGGCGCACCGACCACCGATCCCAATGCGCTGCTGGCGGGCGGTGCGGTGGTGCCTTTCGGCGGCTACAAGGGCTACGGTCTGGCGATCGTTACGGATCTCCTAGCGGGCGCCCTCATCGGTGGCGCGTGCTCCAAGCCGGGCGTCGACGTGTTGGTGAACAATCAGCTGAGCATCCTAATGGATCCGGAATCGATCGGCGATGCCGGTGCCGTCGAGGCGGAGGCGCGGCGCTTCATTGATTGGGTCAAGGCTTCGCCACCGGTGGAGAGCGACGAGGTCCTGGTGCCCGGCGAGGTGGAAGCTCGAAGCCGGCGGCAAGCCTCTGAGGCCGGGCTCTCCTTCGACGATACGACCTGGGCCCAGTGCATCGACGCCGCCAAGAGTGTTGGCATGAGCGCGGTCGAGATCGAGGCGCTCACGGCCACTCCGGCTGCGACGGGCGGATGAGCGGGACTGCCTGGCCGGTCGGTGCGGTACGCGCGATCGTCGGCGAGAGCCCAGTCTGGTCCGAGGCCGATCGCTGCATCTATTGGGTCGACATATTTGGCGGCCTTGTCCACCGCTACGAGACGGACTCAGGCTCCAATCGCCATTGGCGGATGCCCGAGCAGGTCGGCAACCTCGTGCTCGTCGATGGCGGTGGTTTGCTTGTCGCGCTGGAAGGAGGGCTGCATCACTTCGTGCCCGAGACAGGCGCGCTGAGTACCCTCTGCGACATCAAGGCGGACATCGTGGGCCAGCGCTTCAATGACGGTACCTGCGATCCGCGCGGCCGGCTGTGGATCGGTTCGATGGCGATGGAGGAGCCGGTTCGGGACGCGGTGGGGGCCCTGTTCCGCTTCTCCGCAGACGGCACGATCGCCCGCGTGCTGGATGGACTTCTCGTTCCGAACGGAATGGCCTTCTGCCCCGATGGAGGGACGTTCTACGTCTCGGACTCCCACCCGTCCGTGCAAACGATCTGGGCCTTCGACTACGATCTGGACGATGGCGCACTATCGAATCGGCGGGTCTTCGCGACCACTCACGATCTCCCCGGGCGCCCCGACGGCGGCACGGTGGACGCGGACGGATTCTACTGGTCGGCCAATGTGGGCGGGGGCTGCCTCGTGCGCTTCGACCCCGAGGGGCAAATCGATCGGACAATCGAGGTCCCGACGGAAAAGCCCTCAAAGGTCGCATTCGGCGGGCCATCGCTGGACGTGATGTACATGACGTCGATCAATCACAGGCTTCAGAACCGCGATGAGCGGGGGTTGGCTGGCAGCCTCTTTCGCCTCGACAAAGGAATCAGGGGCTTGCCGCCCAACCGTTTCGGCCCGCTCGAACAATCATCAATCGGTCAAGGAACATGAGAACAAATCGCCTCAAGACACTGTGGAGAGAGGGTCGGCCGGCCGTGAGTGGCTGGCTCTCCATCTCTGCGCCGTTTTCGGCAGAGATCATGGCGCACCAGGGGTGGGATGCGCTCACCGTCGATCTTCAACACGGCCTGATCGACTATCAGACCGCCGTCGACATGCTGACAGCGATTTCGACCACCGAGACCGTGCCGCTCGCCCGCGTCCCGTGGCTGGAGTTCGGCCTGATCATGAAGCTGCTCGACGCCGGCGCCTACGGCATCATCTGCCCGATGGTGAACACCCGGGAAGACGCGGAGAACCTGGTCCGCGCGGGGCGCTATCCGCCGGCCGGCACAAGGAGCTTCGGGCCGATCAGGGCCGCGATCTACGGCGGCGCCGACTATGTCGAGAACGCCAACGACGAGATCGTCCTGATGGCCATGATTGAGACCGAGGAGGCGCTCGACAATGTTAAGGAGATCGCGGCCGTTCCCGGTCTCGACGGTCTCTTCATCGGCCCGAACGACCTTGCAAAGTCGCTCGGCCGAACGCCGCGCCTCGACACAGACGACCCGGTGGTCGCGCCGGCGATTGCGCACATCATCGAGACTGCGAGAGCGGCCGACATCGCGTGCGGCATTTTCACGGGCATGCCGGACTATGCCGCGCAAATTGTTCGGCAAGGGGCCCGCTTCGTCGCGATTTCATCCGACGCACGGTTGCTCGCCGCCTCGGCGGCTGATGCGGTGGCACGCTTTCGTGAAGTGAGCGGTACGTAGGCGGCTTGTCCGGCCCCTTCGCGGTGCCCGCCACCGCCGCCGGCGTGACACGGCAGGCGTTCCATATAGACTTCGCCGCGCAACGACGCAGCGGGAAGGACGGCGATGAAGGCAGTCTATTTCGAGCAGCATGGCGGACCCGAGGTCATCCGCTACGGCGACCTGCCGGACCCGGAGGCCGGGCCGGGCGAGATCGTCGTCGACGTCCACGCCGCCAGCGTCAACGGCGCGGACTGCAAGGTGCTGTCAGGTCGCTACAGCCGGATCACCGACTTCCCCTATGTGCTCGGGCGCGACTTTTCGGGCGTGGTCGCATCGCTCGGAGGCGGCGTCGACGAGTTCGCGCCCGGCGATCCGGTATTCGGCGTCCGCGAAGTGGGCTGGAGCAATATCCGACCTGAGTGAATCTTATTAGTTTCCAAAGACTTAATGCCCCACGGTCAGATGAACGCGGTTTGTGCCGAAAGCTTGGTTAATGCGCCTGTAATGATTGTCAAGCTGCTTCGCCTTCAAAGTAGGCTGTGATCCAGGCAGATCGGATATTGCTCTAGCTGTTTATCGCGCCTGCAGATGGTCTGGAACGGTCTCTAAGTTTCTTTCTTGAAGCACCTATAAGGTACCTGCTGATGGGCACCGCGTGGTGGTGTCCTCAGATGTTGTGCAATCGGCCGCCGCGGGAAGGGGCAGTGGTGCGAGCGCCGCCGCCCGTTTCACTCCGCTCTCATTTGATCGCAGCGGCTGCCCATCGGGCGTGCGCCGACCATATCATACCCGATACGGATATTCGCAGTTTGGCGCGTCACGGGCCGGACATCGCATCTGCAGGCTTGCACGTCCCAAGTCGCATGCCTTTCGTGGTGTTCGCTGAGCGAGTTAAAGTAAAGAGAATCCGAATTCCAGGATTCAAGACAGAATAGTCGTAGGAGTCTTCGGGTCATCGGTCTTCATCGGGAAGAATTTGACGTCTTTCATTGTATCATTGTATGAGTTCATAACGTATTGGACAATTGAACGCGGAAGATGGGCCAAAATTCATTGCCGATTGTTGCGACGATACAACTATTCATCCAGCTGGTACACATGGCTACTGTATGCTCTAACTTGCAATTCATAACATTGCCATCACGCCGGCGTCGAGCCACCGTGCGCGGGCGTCCCTGTCGGAGTGGCTGGAGTTGCGCGGGATGACGGGTATCGCCGGCGTCGACACGCGTGAGATCACCCGTCTTCTGCGCGAGAAGGGAGCGCAGAACTGCGTGGTCGCCTACGACAGCAGCGGTGTCTTCGATATGGATGCCCTGCTCGCTGCTGCTGCCCGTGAGACCGGCCCTCTCGGGCAGGACATGGCCTGCGGCGCGACGGTCACGGAGAGTTTCGACATACCGGGCGCCGGAACCGGCGACACGGCACCGAACCCGCGCGTGGTCGTGGTGGACTACGGGGTCAAGGGCAACATCGTCGCCAGCCTTGTTCGCAGGGGGATCGACGTCACGGTCGTGCCGGCGGACTCCTCCTCAAAGGATATTCTGGCGCACGATCCCGACGGTATTCTGCTGTCCAACGGTCCCGGCGATCCGATGGCCGTGGCGCCCTATACCGTTCCCATGATCGAGACCCTGCTCGAGCGGAAGCTGCCGTTCTTCGGCATCTGCCTGGGGCATCAGCTCCTGGCCCTGGCGCTCGGCGGAAGGGTGACCAAGATGCATTTCGGCCATCACGGCGCCAATCACCCTGTTCTGGAGACCGCCAGCGGCCGCGTGGCGATCACCAGCCAGAATCACGGTTTCGTCGTTGATCGCGAGAGCTTGCCGGAGAAGGCGTGGGTCACGCACGTGTCGCTGTTCGACGGATCGCTGGCGGGTTTCGAAACCGTCGATCGGCAGATTATGTCCGTGCAGTACCATCCCGAGGCGTCGCCGGGCCCCCATGACGCGGAGCCGCTCTTCGATCGCTTCGCCGCTCGTGTGAAGAACCACCGCGCCGCCGCGCGACGGGCTCCACTTGCCGCTTGATCGCGTGCCAGATTCTATCCGTCAAGATCGCACATGCCGAACAACGGACAGGCGACTAAAGGCAGCCATGCATCGAATTCGCCACGCGAGATTTGGAACGGCGGTCCCGACTCTCCTTGTGCTGGTGGGCGATGACGGGGGAGGCAGCCGTGGATAACCTGGAAAGACTCGATTCTCTTCTTCGAGAATTCGACGAGTTGAGCCGGCATTCCGTTGGCTATCCCTGCAATCTGGATTTCGACTACGCGGCGCTGCTGCCCTTTATGCAGTACGCTCTCAACAACGTCGGCGACCCCTTCCACGACAGCAACTTCCAGAGCAACACACACGAGATCGAGCGCGAGGTCATCGGCATCTTCGCTGATTTGATGCACATTTCGCGCGAACAGGTGTGGGGCTATGTCACCTCGGGCGGCACCGAGGGCAACATGTACGGCCTCTATCTCGGGCGGGAACTCCATCCCGACGGCGTGGTCTATTTCTCCCAGGATACCCACTACAGCGTCGTCAAGATCATGAGCGTGCTGAAGGTGCGCAACATCATGATCAGGAGCCAGGACAACGGAGAGATCGATTACGACGACCTCCACGAGACGCTTCGCATTAACCGGGACGTGCCCGCAATCGTGATGGCGAACATCGGCACGACGATGAAGGGCGCGATCGACGACGTAGGTAAGATCCGCGGCATCCTGGACGACCTCGCGGTGACAAGGTCCTACCTGCACGCGGACGCTGCCCTGAGCGGCATGATACTTCCGTTCGTGGACGACCCGCAGCCCTACGGGTTCGACGCAGGCTTCGACAGCGTTGCGATCAGCGGGCACAAGATGGTGGGTTGTCCTCTGCCCTGCGGCGTCGCGCTGACCCGGCGCGAATACGTCTCACGCATCGCGCGCGCCGTCGAGTACGTGGGCGTGCTGGACACCACGCTCACGGGCTCGCGCAACGCGCTGACGCCGCTGATGATGTGGTACGCGTTCGAGCAGAAGGGGCTGGACGGCTTCAGGCGCATCGTGAACGGATGCCTCGAGACGGCTGACTACGCGGTCAGGCGCTTCAACGACGGCGGCATCCCCGCGTGGCGCAACAGGAACTCGGTCACCGTCGTGTTTCCCAGGCCACCAGCGGATGTCGTGCGCAAGTGGCAGCTAGCGCCCTACGAGGACATCGCGCATCTCATCGCGATGCCGCACGTGACCCGCGAGACCATCGACGCCGTGGTGGACGACTGCATGCGTGGAGCAACGGCACCAGGAGACGAAACGGGGACAACCGCATGACCAGGATCGTCGTCATCGCCAACAACGAGGCGGGCGTCATCGCCGACATCGCCGGAGCCTTGGCCGAGCGCAACATCAATATCGAAACCATCAGCGCAGAGGCGCTGGGGGAGAAGGGCGCGATAACGCTCACCGCGGACGATCACGACGGCGCCCTGCGCGCGCTGACGGACGCGGGATTCAAGACTGTATCCGACGAATCGCTGGTCCTGAGACTGCGCGACGAGCCGGGCGCGCTGGCCAGGCTGGCGGAGAAGTTCAAGCAGGCCGGCGTGAATATTCGGAGCCTGCACTTTCTGGACCGCCGAAACGGCTACGCCACGGTCGCCATATCCGCCGACGACCGCGCCAAGGTGGAGTCGCTGGTGGAGCCGGAGGCGGCGGTATGAGGAGGACACGGGACACACAATGTATGGCAGTGCAAATGCAGCAATCCGCCCTACCACTATGCTCTCGGATCGCTGCACGATTCGGCGGCGTCGTTCGATCCTTCCGAATCGAGGTACATCGATGGGTAGCTGCAGCGACCGGCGCCCGCTGTGCGCGCCGAATAACTGCTCGTTCCGAGGCCTATCCAACACGGCACGACCTTGGTCAGGAGCAGCCGGTGCGAAACGGCGGAAGCCATGGCCGCAGACACAGGCCGCGGGCTTCCGGAAGAGGCTGTCGGGCAGAAGGCCGGGATCGCCTCGGCTGGCGGTTACACGCCGACCCGCGACCGCGGTCTCTCGGTCTGCGCCGCCAGCTCCCTGCCGTGGCTCGCCCCCGGCGCGGCGGCGAACGCCTTACCCCGGCCGGGCACCGCGCGTCAGGCCAAGCCCGATAGTGGCTCGGACACAGAAGGGAATGTTGAGCGGGACAAGAGCCATGTTCGGCCCGCACGGAAACGGGGTAGCATTGCAAGTCAGTCGTCGCCGCTTACGTGGCATCTGAGATGACTTCCATGCCGAAGGAGTCAATCGCCATGCTCAAGCGAACAATGTCTGTCATTGCGTTGCTGACGGTCGGGATTCTCGTGAGCCTGCCGGCCGATCTCGCGGTTGCCCGGAGCGACGCACCGGACAACGAGTACTGGTGGCCGAACCGCTTGGACCTCGATCCACTGCGCCGGAACTCCCAGGGATCGAGTCCCCTCGGCGAGGACTTCAACTATGCCGAAGGGTTCGAGAGCCTGGACCTGGATGCGGTGAAGGCCGAGCTCGAAGAGCTGATGACGACCTCCCAGGACTGGTGGCCGGCGGACTTCGGTCACTACGGTCCGCTCTTCATTCGAATGGCCTGGCACAGCGCGGGCACCTACCGGACCATCGACGGCCGGGGCGGAGCGGACGGCGGCCTGCAACGCTTCGCGCCGCTCAACAGTTGGCCCGACAACGCAAACCTGGACAAGGCGCACCGCCTGCTCTGGCCGATCAAGCAGAAATATGGCCGCAAGATTTCCTGGGCCGACCTGCTGATCCTCGCCGGCACGGTGGCAATGGACTCGATGGGTTTCAAGACCCTGGGCTTCGCCGGCGGCCGCATCGACTCCTGGCAGCCGGAAGACGTGAACTGGGGTCCCGAGGGCGAGTGGCTGGCTGCCGATCGCCGCAACAATGAGGGAGAGCTGGTTCCTCCCTTCGGCGCCACCCAGATGGGCCTCATCTACGTCAATCCCGAGGGCCCGGGCGGCAACCCGGATCCGCTGGCAGCCGCCCACGCCATACGCGAGGCGTTCGGCCGCATGGCCATGAATGACGAAGAGACGGCTGCGCTGATTGCCGGCGGGCATACCTTCGGCAAGGCCCACGGCGCGGCGGATCCGTCCAAATACCTGGGTGTCGAACCGGAGGCGGACGCCATCGAGGCGCAGGGGTTCGGCTGGCGTAACAGCTATGGCGACGGCTATGGCGCGGACACCATCACCAGCGGTCTGGAAGGCGCGTGGACGGCCGCCCCTGCAGCCTGGACGCATAACTTCCTGGAGAATCTCTACACCTTCGATTGGGTGCAGACCAAGAGCCCGGCCGGCGCAATCCAGTGGGTGCCGGCAAACGGGGCGGCATCGGACCTGGTGCCGGATGCGCACGATCCGTCCTTGCAGCACCCGCCCATCATGCTCACCACCGACCTTGCGCTGAAGGAGGACCCCTCATACCGCGAGATCACGTCCCGCTGGCTCGAGAACCCGGAGGAGTTCGAGGACGCCTTCGCCCGGGCCTGGTTCAAGCTGACGCATCGCGATCTGGGTCCGACCTCGCGCTATCTGGGCAACGACGTGCCCGACGAGAAGTTCGTCTGGCAGGACCCCATTCCCGAGGTGGATCACACCCTGATCGACGCGCAGGATGCGGCCGCCCTGAAAACCGCAATTCTCGCTTCCGGTTTGTCTATCGCTGAATTGGTCCGCTCCGCATGGGCGTCGGCGTCCACCTTCCGCGGCACCGACATGCGCGGCGGCGCCAACGGGGCGCGCATCCGTCTCGCACCCCAGAACGAATGGGCCGCCAACGATCCGGAGGAACTGGCCCGCGTGCTGGAGACCCTCGAGTCTGTCCAGGCGGAGTTCAACGCCGTGCAATCCGGCGACAAGCGAGTCTCTCTTGCCGACCTGATCGTCCTGGGCGGGTCCGCCGCCATCGAGCGGGCCGCCGCAGAAGCCGGGTTCGAGGTGGACGTGCCCTTCGTACCGGGTCGCATGGACGCATCGGCACAGCAGACCGACGCCGACTCCTTGGCTCTGCTAGAGCCCAGGGCGGACGGGTTCCGCAACTATTTCGGCGATGGCAACCCCCGTTTGCCGGCGGAAATGCTGGTGGAGAAGGCGGCTTTTCTGAACTTGACGATCCCGGAGATGACGGTGCTCGTCGGCGGCATGCGCGCGATGGACAGCAACGCCGGAGGCTCGCCTCACGGTGTGTTCACAGACCGCCCCGGGACGCTGAGCAACGACTTCTTCGTCAACCTGATCGATATGTCCACACAATGGTCCGCTGCGTCCACCGAGGGGGTCTACGAGGGTCGTGACCGCGCAACCGGCGCGCTCAAATGGACGGCGACTCCGGTCGATCTGATCTTCGGCTCCAACTCCGAGCTGCGTGCGGTCGCGGAGTACTACGCAGCCGACGACGGACAGGAAGCGTTCCTGCAAGACTTCATCGAGGCCTGGGCCAAGGTGATGACCCTGGACCGCTTCGATCTCGAGCGGTAGCTGCAGGGCCGGAGCCGGCTTCCCCGCTCCAAAGCCTCCGAAAGACGGTCCAGAGGCAAACGGCGGCAACGAGAGTGTCGTCATTTCCTGCCGTTGCCCGCGTACCTCGCTATACGCCTCCGGTACGACCGGGCGAGGATGCCGCTTTGCGGCGAGCCCCCGAAGCTGTTGCTCGGCGTGCAATTTTGACCTCCCAGTATCGAGCCACTTCAATAGCTTATCGCGCCGATCGGCGCGCAACCGACGTGCCGATCAACATGTTGCGCGGCGGGCATGCCGCGAAGGGCGCCGGAAACGCGGATTGGCGCATGCCCCGGACGCGCAGTCGGGTCCTCGATTTGAGCCGCACCGCGAAATCCCTTCTGAATCTAGTGCTCGGCCAAGTCGGCGACGGTCGGGCCGCCGTTCAGCATAGTGGCAAGCAGTAGCCTTCGGGTCTGTTCGGCTCTTCCTCTCCGCATCGCGCAACGCGGCACCGAGACAACGGTGCTTGTCGTCCGAGAGGGAATCCGCTCGTGCCTGTGCCTGGGGTACTTCTTGACGTGCCGGTGCGGGGCGCGTCTACCCCTCGAGGACGCTGCGCTGCACCCTCGCGACCGTCTCCACCATGTGCACGGGGATGCGGATCGTGGGACCGGTCTCGGAGATCGCCCGCGCCAACGACTGCCGGATCCACCAGGTCGCATAGGTCGAGAACTTGAAGCCCGGTGACAGTCGAACTTGTCCACCGCCCTCATCAGGCGGGCGTTGCCCTCCTGGATCAGGTCGGGGAGAGCCAGGCCCCTATTCCGGTACTTCTTCGTGATCGAGACCACGAGGCGCAAGTTGGCCCCGATTATCTCGTCGGTGGCTTGCTGCGCCTCGCGCTCGCCGCCTAGAAGCATCTCCGCGGTCCGCCTGAGTTCCGCGGGCTCCGTCGCCGTCTCTCGGGCAAGCGCCAGGATCTCGCGGCGCAGCTCGAGAACCTCGGTGCGGTTCTCCCTGCGCTACGTGTTCTGACCTCGAATCCGTCTTGGCGGACCCGGTAAGGTGAGAGGCTCAGAGCATGCGCCATGCAGGCTTCGGATGAGCCGCCATTTTGTTGGGAGCCCTGAACAGGCAGCAACCGACTACTGGCGAAGTGACCGGTTTTCTGTTGCCATTGCCGATGGCGATGGGGGCCGGCTGCTTGTGCGATGACGATCGCGCCCCTGCGGACAGAGGCCCACCAAGACATTGCGGTGTGATGGCGGGCGACCCTGTCACGGTCATCGTGTGCGCGCAGCCGACCGTGACAAGAAGTGAGCCGAGGATGTTCGACAGCGATGTCCCGAGGCACGGTGACGGAAACGGACGCGGACGCACCGGGGTGCAGCAGCCGGAAGCCCGCCGCGAGTTCGTGTCCGATTGACTGCCGACGCTCAAGGATTGACGGTACGGCAGCCAGGACCACTCGGGTAGCCTCGATACGGCCATGAAGCCCTCGGCACCGCCGGCCGACGATGCGGAAGCCGACCATTCGGCCCATCTGCTTCGCCTGATTGAGAGCCTGTACCGGGAGGTCCACCCCGGACGCGCTCCGCCGCCAGTCTCTCTCGAGAGCAGGCTGACCGAGGATCTGGGCTTCGACAGCCTGGGACGCACGGAATTGCTGCTGCGCGTCGAACGGGAGTTTTCTGTCTCGCTGCCCGCAGAGACGCTGGCCGGGGTGGAGACCGCGGCCGATCTCTGGCGCGCCATCGAGGCGGCCGCTCCCCGGCGCGAACGCCGGACCGCACAATCTGCAGCCGCCGCGCTTCCGGATCCGGTCGAATCGATACCGCGAGACGCCGGGACCCTGACCGAGACGCTCGACTGGCAGGCGGCGGTCCACCCGGATCGTACCCACGTCTGGCTGATGGAACGGGAAGGCGACTGCGAGACCATCAGCTACGCGCAGCTTCGCGAGCGGGCACTCGCCGTCGCGGGCGGGCTTCTGGAAGCCGGACTGATGCCGGGCGCCCGCGTTGCCCTGATGCTGCCCACGTGCGCCGGATTCCTCCATGCCTTCATCGGGATTCTCTATGCCGGGTGCGTCCCGGTTCCGATCTATCCGCCTGCACGGCTGTCGCAGCTCGAAGATCATCTGCGCCGTCAGGCTGCGATCCTCGCGAATGCAGAGGCCGAACTGCTGATCACGGTGCGCGAGGGCCTCGCGCTGGCGCATTTCCTGCGCTCGACGGTCGAGAGCATGCGGTCGATCGAGACCGTGGACAGCCTGGTGGCCGCCGGCGGTTCGGAACGGGGTCCGACCCGCACAGCGGAGGACGTGGCCCTTGTTCAATACACCTCCGGCAGCACGGGGGATCCCAAAGGCGTGGTGCTCAGCCACGCCAACCTGCTCGCCAATATCCGCGCCATGGGCCAGGCCATGGCCGTCGAGCCCGACCGCGACGTCTTCGTCAGCTGGCTGCCGCTCTACCACGACATGGGACTGATCGGCGCGTGGCTCGGCAGCCTCTATTTCGCGGTTCCGGTGTCGATCATGTCGCCATTGTTGTTTCTGGCCCGGCCGGAGAGCTGGCTGTGGGAGATACATGCGCGCCGGGGAACCCTGTCGGGAGCGCCGAACTTCGCCTATGACCTCTGCGCCCACCGCATCGACGACCGAGCGATCGAGGGTCTCGATCTGAGTTCGGCGCGGATGGTGGTGAACGGCGCGGAGCCCGTGCGGGCCTCTTCGGTTCGTGCCTTCTGCGAACGCTTCGCCGCCTACGGATTCGACCCCGGGGCGCTGTCCCCGGTCTACGGCCTGGCCGAGAACAGCGTGGGTCTGGCGTTTCCGCCGCCCGGCCGGGGGCTGCTGTGCGACCGCATCGATCGAAGCGCGCTGGCGGCGCGCTCCGAAGCGGTGCCGGTGCCGGCCGGTCACGGCGATGCGCTGGAAGTGGTGGCGTGCGGCTCCCCGATCCCCGGACATCAGTTCCGGGTCGTCGACGAGAGCGGCCGCGAAGTGGCGGAACGTCGCCAGGGGCGGCTGCAATTCATGGGTCCCTCCGCGACCCGCGGCTACCGGCTCAACGAGAGGGCGACGCGGGAGCTGTTCGACGGGGAGTGGCTGGAGACCGGCGATCTGGCCTACGTCGCCGGGGGCGACGTCTATCTCACGGGCAGGATCAAGGACGTCATCATTCGGGGCGGCCGCAACATCCACCCGCACGAGGTGGAGGCCGCCGTCGGGGACCTCACGGGCGTTCGGCGGGGATGCGTCGCGGTGTTCGCTGCCTCTGTTGCGGACGAGGCCGAAAAGCTGGTGGTGGTCGCGGAGACGCGCGAGGAGTCCGGCGAGACCCGTGCGCGGCTGCGACGCGACGTCGAGGCGGCGGCCTTGGACGTTGCGGGAGTGGCGCCGGACGAGGTCGTGCTGGCGCCGCCGCGTTCCGTGCTCAAGACCTCGAGCGGCAAGGTGAGGCGCGGCGCCACCCGCGCGTGCTACCTGGAAGGGCGTCTGGAGCGACCCGGTGCCGCACTGTGGTGGCAGCTCGTTCGCCTGGCGCTGTCGGGGGTGATGGCCAGGGTTTCCGCGGCGCACCGCGCGACCTTGGACCGTGCGTTCGCCGCCTACTGGTGGGCGGTGCTGGCCGCGCTGGCGCTGGTCGTGTGGCCTTCGGCGGTCGCATTGCCGCGGCGCGCCTGGCGCTGGTGGGCGCTCCGCGTCGCCGCTCACCTGATGTTGACGCTCACGGGCACGCGCTTGACGGTGGATGGCGCGATCGTGGCGGAGCGAGGCGTGATCGTCGTGGCCAATCACAGCAGCTACTTCGACAGTCTGGCGCTGGTGGCGGCCCTGCCCGGCGAGACCGCGTTCGTCGCCAAGGCGGAGCTCGCGCCGCAGCTCTTTGCGGGGACGCTGCTACGGCGCATCGGCACGCTGTTCGTGGAGCGGTTCGACGAGGCGCGCGGGGTCAGCGATCTGGACGTCGTGGTCGAGGCGGCCCGCGCGGGGCGGCGGGTGGCGGTCTACCCGGAAGGGACCCTGACCCGACGCCCCGGCCTCCTCGCTTTCAAGCTCGGCGCGTTCGCTGCAGCAGCAGCCGCAGACGTTCCCGTGGTGCCGGTGACGCTGCGCGGTACCCGGTCGATACTGCGGGGCGGGCAATGGTTTCCCCGCCCCGGAAACGTGCATGTGACGATCGGCCCTCCGGTCGCTGCGAGGGGATCCGGCTTCGACGCGGCGATCCGGCTGCGGGACGAGGCGCGGGCGGCGATCCTGCCCAGCTGCGGAGAGCCGGATCTCGCCGAGGAAGCGACCCTGCTGGCGGATCGCAGGAAGAGGCGGCCATCGCCGGCCGGCGGTGCCGCCCCGTCCTGACGGCGCGGTTTGCCGCGAGTGGAGCTGCCGGCAGATCGACACCCAGACCGCGTGTCCCTACAGTGTCGTGGACAGGGCGGGCTGCCGGGGGGAACGGCATGCCGGGCAAGCGCAAGGCCATTTGGGGGTGGATGTTCTTCGACTGGGCGGCCCAGCCCTTCTACACGCTCGTCCTCACGTTCGTCTTCGGTCCCTATTTCGTGTCCGAAGTGGTTGCCGATCCAGCGCAGGGCCAGGCCTTGTGGGGTCTTGCGATCGCGGTGGGCTCGATCGTCGTCGCGCTGACGGCTCCGTTGCTGGGCGCCGTCGCTGACGCGAGAGGACCGCGCAAGCCGTGGATCGTCGGTTTTTCCGTCCTCTATGTCGTCGGCGCCGCCGGGCTTTGGGGAGCAGTGCCGGGATCGGCCGATCTCACGGCGATCCTGGCCTTCCTCGTTCTCGCCCTGATCGGGGCCGAGTTCACGGGAGTGTTCACCAACGCTGCCTTGCCGTCGCTCGGCGGCAGGAACGAAATCGGCCGCATTTCCGGCTCCGGCTGGGCGCTGGGATACTGGGGAGGGTTGGCGAGCCTCGTGATCGTGCTCGGTCTGATGGCGCCGGTGCCGGGATCGGAGAGAACCGTGACCGGCCTCGTCCCGATCTTCGGCCTCGACCCCGCGCTAGGCGAGGGCGCTCGCGCCGCCGGCCCGCTGTCGGCCGTCTGGTACATCGTCTTCATCGTCCCGTTCTTTCTCTGGACCCCCGACGCGAAGCGCGAGGCCCCGGCCACGAACACCGTCATTCGGGGGCTGAAGGACCTGAAGGACACCCTGGCTTCCCTGCCCTCGCGGGGCAGCTTCCTCGCCTATCTCGCCTCCTCGATGTTCTACCGCGACGCGCTCGGCGGGCTCTTCATCTTCGGCGGCATCTACGCGGCGGGCGTTCTGGAATGGGGCATGTTCGAGCTCGGCGTGTTCGGGGTGGTCGGCCTCGTCGCCGGCGCGGCGGGAGCCTGGATCGGTGGCCGTGCCGACGTGCGGTTCGGACCGAAACCCGTGATCGTCGCCACCATCCTCGCCTTGATGATCTTCTCCTTCATCATCATCACCACCGGCCCGGACGAGGTTCTGTTCATCGGCGTCGGCACCGCCGAGGCGCCATCGAGCCTGCCGACCATCGTGTTCTACATCTGCGGTGCGGTCATCGGGGCGGCCGGAGGGCCGCTCCAGGCGGCGTCGCGAACCATGCTCGTGCGGCAGGCCGGAGAGGAGAGAATGACGGAGGCGTTCGGGCTCTACGCGCTGGCCGGCAAGGTGACCTCTTTCGTGGCCCCCCTTCTGGTCGCATTCGCCACCGACGCAAGCGGCAGCCAGCGCGTCGGCGTCACGCCGATACTGGCCCTCTTCCTCGTCGGCCTGGTCCTCATGGTCTGGGTGCACGCCGACGGCGCGGAAGGCCGCCGCCAGCAGGCTTGAATGAAGAGAATCCAATGGGCGATGACGGCAACGGTTTCGGACAGAGTTGAGCGCAAGGTGATGTCCGCAGGACCTCCTGCAGCTCGACGTCCACCTCGAGCACAGTCTTGGTCGCCGGCGGTGTCCCGCAGGTCGGGCACGCGGGCTTGCGGGCGGGGTAGACCGTGGCGCTGTTGCGAGCGCCGCGGGTGCGAGCTAAGTTATTTGCGGTCTCGTGCCGATTTTGAGATCCGCCGCGCCCGTCCCGGACCCTGCATCCAGGCGGGCGCGTTCCTTTTCGAACCATAGGATCATGACTTGCCCGCGTGCTGGCGCTTCGCGTCGGGGAGATCTGCCAGCCACCTCTGGATGTCGGAGAGACGCCACGCGACGGCGCCGTTTGACCCAGGCCCGATACGCTTTGGCAGCGGAAAGCGCCCCTCTCGCATTGCGGCGTAGAGTCGCGAGGTGCTCATGCAGGTTATCTCCTAGACCTCGGGCCGGCGTAGCAGCCTGTCCGACATCAGGTCGATTTCTGGTGTGCCATTTGTGGCCATGATCCTCCCCCATCGAGTTGGTCCACCCTTAGGTTATGGAAAGAGGAGGACCGACGATGGCAAGGAAGCGTTACAAGCCCGAGGAGATCGTGAGCCTGCTGCGGCGGGCTGAGGTTCTGAACGGCCAGGGCATGTCGATGGCGGACGCGATCCGCGAGCTTGGGATCAGCGAGGTTACCTTCTACCGCTGGCGCAAGGAGTATGCCGGGATGAGCGGCGATCAGCTCCGCCGTTTGAAGGAGCTCGAGAAGGAGAACGAGCGGCTGCGCCGTGCGGTCTCCGATCTGACGCTGGACAAGCAGATTCTCAAAGAGGCCGCAGGGGGAAACTTCTAAGCCCCTCGCGCCGGCGCCAGTGCATCGATCATGTCTGTGACCGGCTCGGGGTCTCGGAACGCCGCGCTTGCCGGGTGCTGGGGCAGCACCGCTCGACCCAGCGCCGCATCCCGCGCGGCCGCGACGACGAGGACCGCCTGGTCGCGTACATGATCGAGCTGGCCCGCCAGTACGGCCGTTACGGCTATCGCCGCATCGCGGCCCTGCTTCGCGATGCCGGCTGGCAGGTCAACGACAAGCGGATCGAGCGCTTGTGGCGGCGCGAGGGGCTGAAGGTGCCCGGCAAGCAACCGAAGCGGGGCCGGCTTTGGCTCAATGACGGCTCCTGCATCCGGCTGCGCGCCGAGAGGGCGGATCACGTCTGGTCCTACGACTTCGTCCATCACCGGACGTATGACGGCAGGGCCTTCCGCATGCTCAACGTCCTGGACGAGTTCACCCGCGAGAGCCTGGTCATCCGGGTGCGCAGGAGGCTTTCCTCGATCGACGTCATCGATGTGCTGACCGACCTGTTCATCCTGCGCGGCATTCCGACCTGGATCCGTTCCGACAACGGTCCGGAGTTCGTCGCCGAGGCCGTCAGGCGGTGGATCGCTGCGGTCAGCGCCCGCACCGCCTTCATCGAGCCGGGCTCACCCTGGGAGAACGGCTACATCGAGAGCTTCAATGCGCGGCTGCGCGACGAGCTCCTGAACGGGGAGATCTTCTACACCCTGAAGGAAGCCCAGGTTCTCATCGAATCGTGGCGGTGCCATTACAACGCGATCCGCCCACACGGCAGCCTGGGATACCGGCCGCCCGCCCCGGAGACGATCATCATGCCAAGCTGGCCGCCCGGCTCCGCTACGCTCCGCCGGCCACCCAGCTTGGCCGAGGAACCCGCGATGCACTAACATTCGACCTGGACCAGTCGACGGGGGCAGGTCAGCCATGGGGCTACTCCTGTCATCGGAATTGCCCAGGAATAGGTAATAATTGCTGCCCACACGAGAGACAGAATTCGCGGAATTGTGTCCCTGTTAGGAGACCGCGTCTGCCTTCGCCTCCCTCTTCTTCGCCTTCTTCCTCACCCGGTCCCGTATTTTCTTGATGGTCTCCGGGTCCGCATCGATGAGGCCTTCCTTTCGACACGCCTCTGCAACTATCTCCAGCGCATCCTTCAGTTTCGAGTTTGTCAGATTGGTCAAGATATCGATTGCCAAAGTAATCTTCTGGTCGCGCCTCCACTTCATCGGTTTCGGTCCCCGTCGGCGCTCCAGACGATCAGTGAACAGTGCGGCACTCGCCCAATTTCGTAGACTGGGCGGAATCGGCTCCCCCAAACTGACAATCAGAGCCACGAGATGACGCAATAAACTGTCGGCTCGCGGGTCGGTCTTGGCCTGTTCCACCCACTTTCGGCATCGCAGACATGCACCAAACCGGTAGTAGACATCGAGCATGCCGAAAGCCTTGTAGCGCACAATGGCGTCTTGGTAGGTCAATCCGGCTAGCGTTCCGTCCTCGACATTCAAGATGTGCCTGGCCATCAACTCGCGCCGAGAGTCGATCTTCTCCGCTGCCTCTCTATCTCTCGACGCAGGCTCCAAGAATGGACTAAAGCGCTTCTCTTCAGTGGCCGCTACATTCCAGCCCCGATCAAACTCTGGATCATCATCCCCTCCGTCATCAGGTTTTGGATTATCAACGACCAAGCTTTGGCACGCTTTGAAGTGGTCGATCCGATCTTTCTCACTCAGATATTTCTTCAGGTCCGCCAAGCTGTGTTCGATCAGGAAGGGGCCATCCTGATCGACGAGGGCGTGGAGGCTAGGAGGGACAGGGGGCGAGCGCCCTTCCAGGCAGGGGCAACGTAGCCTATCCAAGGTGGTGCACCATCGGCACGACGCGTCCTTCCTCGCTCTCCAGGTAGGCCGCCCATTGCTCCATAAGCGCGCGGCGCTTCTCGAGCAGCGTAGACCGCGCG
Organism: Alphaproteobacteria bacterium; assembly: GCA_965220745.1. Classification (GTDB taxonomy): domain Bacteria; phylum Pseudomonadota; class Alphaproteobacteria; order UBA828; family UBA828; genus WTGU01. Next base: position 300,590 of record CBDCQT010000012.1, read on the forward strand.
TAGGCCGCCTCGACGGCACTGCCCACCGCGTGGGCCAGGCAGAGTTCCATGACCGCGTGCGGCGCGTTCGTGCACTCGCCTGCCCAGTCCCGGAAGCTCGACCGGAAGCCGTGGACGGTGGTGCGATCGGCGAACTCGAGGTCCCGCAACAGCTTGGTCAGGGTCATGTCGCTCATCGGCTTGCCCGGCCGCAGAGGCGACGGGAACACGAGGTCGCTCGCCAAATGGTGGATGGACTTGGCCTCCGCCAGGACCGCCACGGCGCGAGGCGAGAGCGGCACACGGTGCTCGACCTTGGCCTTCATGCGCTCGGCCGGGACGGTCCAAGTGGCGGTGTCCGTATCCATCTCTGACCAGCCAGCGCCGCGCGCCTCGCCTGACCGCGCGGCTGTCAGGATCAGGAACTCGAGACACCACTTTGACGCCAGGGAGGCTCTCGATCCCCTTACGGCCTCGATCACCTCATGCACCTCGCCGTAAGGCATCGCTCGAAAATGGTTCTTGACCCTCGGCATGGTCGGTAACGCGCCGTCGATCGTCTCGCCCGCGACGTTGTTCTCGACATATCCGTGAGCCATGGCCCACTTGAGGATCGTGCGGATGCGCTGCCTGACGCGCCGCGCGGTCTCCATGCGTACATGCCAAATTGGTGTAAGGATGCGCAGCACGTCCTCTCGGCCGATCTGGTCAACGGGCAAGTCGCCGATGACCGGGAAGGCGTGCCGCTCCAGTGACTGCCACCAGCCCACCGTGTGCTTGCCGTTTCGCCAGCGCGGCTTGTTCGCTTCGAACGTCCGTTCCGCGGCCTCGCGAAACGTGGGTGTAGCGACCTTGCGTCTCTCGGCGAGCGGGTCGCCGCCGGCCGCGATCAACCTGCGGTCGTGGGCTACAGCCTCGCGAGCCTGGGCAAGTCCGACATCTGGGAACCGCCCCAGACCGATATCTCGCCGCTTGCCTGCGACCACCACGCGCTGGATCCAAGACCGTGCGCCGGTGCGTGAGATCTTGAGGTAGAGTCCGGCTCCGTCGCCGTGCATGCTGGGCGTCTTCAGGCTCCGTATCCCCGCTGCTGTCAGTTTCGGCATTTCCCATCCCCACATTCGTGCCAACATCAATGTTGGGAATATATGTAAAGCGCTGAGAACACGCGGGAGAGATTGTCTCTATAAGATACTAAAGTAGGGGAGTTTTTAGTACTTCCTGAAAGCACTTGGGGAAGGAGACTGGCGGAGGGACGGGGATTCGAACCCCGGACACCTCTCGGTGAACACGCTTTCCAGGCGTGCGCCTTAAACCACTCGGCCATCCCTCCGCGGGGGCGGAACAATAGCAACAACCCCTGGCGCTGCAATATCGGAGACACCATATAGGCCGAAAGGAGGCGTCATATGGTGATCCTTCGGCTTGTCGGGGTCGTGCTCTGCCTGGTGTTCCTCGCGGTGCTCGGCCATGAGATCTACGGCTGGGCAACGGGCAGTGGCTATCGCCTGATTTCGGGTGGTGAGCTGTGGTTCCGCTTCGACGGGAACAGCCTCGTCGGCTTCCAGGCCCTGATCGAGAAGAATATCGCCCCCTGGCTCTGGTCGGACATCGTGCTGCCGGTGCTGCGCGGGCCGGCCTGGGCGATTCCCCTGGTGCCGGCGGCGCTGATGCTCGTGTTCGCGAGGCTCCGGCGCCGTCAATACGCCTGATCCGGCAGCGGCCTATGACTCGCCCATCTTGAGCGCGGCGAGAAAGGCTTCCTGTGGAATCTCGACGTTGCCGATCTGGCGCATTCGCTTCTTGCCCCTCTTTTGCTTCTCCAGAAGCTTGCGCTTGCGCGTCACGTCGCCGCCGTAACACTTCGCCAACACGTCCTTGCGCAAGGGGCTCACGGTCTCGCGCGCGATGATCTTGCCGCCGATGGCGGCCTGGATCGCGATCTTGAAGAGCTGGCGCGGAATCAGCTCCTTGAGGCGGACGCAGAGCGCCCGGCCGCGCCGCTCGGCCTGGCTCCGGTGGGCGATGAGCGCCAAAGCGTCCACGGGCTCGCCATTGATCATGATGGCGAGCTTGACCAGGTCGCTCTCCAGGTAGTCCTCGAGCCGGTAGTCGAAGCTCGCATAGCCGCGCGAGACCGACTTGAGACGGTCGTAGAAGTCGAAGACGACCTCGTTGAGCGGTAGCCGGTAGATCACCATCGCCCGGTTGCCCGCGTAGGTGAGGTCGAGCTGCTCGCCGCGCTTCTCCTCGCAGAGCGCGAGCACGCCGCCGAGATGCTCGTCGGGCACCAGAATCGTGGCGTGAATCCAGGGCTCGTCGATCCGCTTGATCCGCGAGGGGTCGGGCATGTCCGCCGGGTTGTGGAGCGAAAGTTCCTGCCCGTCGGTGAGCGTCACGCGGTAGACCACGCTCGGCGCCGTCGCCACGAGGTCGAGGCCGAACTCGCGCTCCAGCCGCTCCTGCACGATCTCCAGATGGAGCAGGCCGAGAAAGCCGCAGCGGAAGCCGAAACCCAGAGCCGGCGAGCTCTCGGCGTCGTAATGAAAACTCGAATCGTTGAGGCGGAGCTTGGCGAGGCTCTCGCGCAGCCGCTCGTAGTCGTTCGAATCGACCGGGAAGAGGCCGCAGAAGACCACGGGCACGCTGGGGCGAAAGCCCGGCAGCGCCTCCGCCGCAGGCCGTCTCACCGCCGTGATCGTGTCGCCCACCTCGCAGTCGGCCACGTCCTTGATGGCGGCTGTGATGAAGCCGATCTCGCCGGGACCGAGGCTCTGCACCAGCGTCTTCTTCGGCGTGAATACGCCGACTCGCTCGACCTCGTGCTCCGCGCCCGAGGCCATCATCCTGATCTTCGTGCGCGGCGTGAGGCGGCCGTGCACCACGCGCACCAGGATCACCACGCCGAGATAGGGATCGTACCAGCTATCGACCAGCAGGGCCGTGAGCGGCGTGTCGGCGTCGCCTGCGGGCGGCGGCAGTCGGGCGATGAGCGCGTCGAGGACAGTCTCGATGCCCTGGCCGGTCTTGGCGGAGACCTCCAGCGCGCCTGACGCGTCGATGCCGATGACGTCCTCGATCTGCTGCTTCACGCGCTCCGGTTCGGCTGACGCGAGGTCCATCTTGTTGAGCACAGGAACGATTTCGTGATCGTGGTCCACCGCCTGGTAGGCGTTGGCGAGAGTTTGCGCCTCCACGCCCTGGGTGGCATCGACCACCAGCAGCGAGCCTTCGCAGGCCGCGAGCGAGCGGCTCACCTCGTAGGAGAAATCCACGTGGCCGGGGGTGTCCACGAGATTGACCACGTGCTCGGCACCGTCGGCGCCGCGGTGGGCGAGGCGCACGGTCTGCGCCTTGATCGTGATGCCGCGCTCGCGCTCGAGCTCCATCGAGTCGAGCACCTGGCTGGTCATCTCGCGCTTCTGCAGGCCGCCGCAGCGCTCGATCAGCCGGTCGGCGAGGGTCGACTTGCCGTGGTCGATGTGGGCGATAATCGCGACGTTGCGGATGCGCGCGAGATCGGTCATGGCCGCGTCTCCACGCGTCGGCCGGCGCTCGGGCGGGTCAGCCGCGCAGCACGCCGCCGGTCATCTTCGCCACGTTGGCGACGATCTTCGCGGCCGCCGCGTCGATTTCCGGGTCGGTCAACGTGCGGTTCGGCGCCTCCAGGCGAACGGTGATCGCGAGGGACTTCTTGTCCGCCTCGATGCCGGGGCCGGCGTAGACATCGAACACCGTTACCGCCTTGATCAGCGCCTTCTCGGCATTGCGGGCCGCGCGCTCGACCTCCGACGCGGGCACGCCGCCATCGAGGATGAACGCGAAGTCGCGCTCGGCCGCCGGATAGTCAGAGGCCGCGAGCGAGGGCTTGGCGCGTGTGGCTTTCGCCTTGGGCCGGGGCAGGGCGTCGATCATCACCTCAAAGCCCACCATCGGCCCTTCGGCCCCAAGCTCCGCGAGGACGCCGGGATGCAGCTCGCCGAAGGTGGCGAGCACGTTGCGGCCGAGGCCGAGCGTGCCGACCCGGCCGGGGTGGTACCAAGACGGACCTTCCGCCCTGGTCTGAAGGTTGCCGAGCGAGACGCCGGCTGCGCTGAGCGCGGCGAGCGCATCGGCCTTGGCATCGAAGGGGTCCACCGGCCGCGCCGGCCCGTGCCAATTGCGCGGCACTGCCGCTACGGCCCGAACGCCTGCCACCACCGTCTGTTGCTCCTCCGGCGCCGTGCCAGCGTAGACCGGCCCGGTCTCGAACAGCGCCGCGTCGGCGAAGCCGCGATCCGCGTTGCGCCGGCAGGCCTCGATCAGATTGGGCAGGATCGAGGGGCGCATGGCATCGAGCTCGGCATTGATCGGGTTCGCCAGCACCAGCGCGTCGGGCGCATCGCCGAAAAGCGCGGCGTGCTGTCTCGGTATGAACGACCAGGTCACCGCCTCGAACATGCCGCGCGCCGTGAGCGAGCGGCGTACCGCGCCGAGCTTCCGGCGTGTGGGCGAGAGCGCCGGCCGCGCCCGCTCAACTGCCGTCGGGTTGAGGGAGACTGCGGGGATCTGGTCGAAACCCGCAATCCGCAGCACTTCCTCGACAAGGTCCGCCTCGCCGAGGATGTCGCCCCGCCAGGGCGGTGGCTCGACCGAAACCGCGTCATTGCCTTGTTCCTCGCAAGCGAAGCCCAGAGCCGAGAGGATGCCGAGCGACTCCTCCCGCTCGCAGTCGACGCCGCCGAGCGCCTTGACCCTGGAGGGGCGGAAGGCGATCTCGCGCCGCCACGCGGGCTCCGCGCCGGCGACCACGACCTCGCTCGCCTCACCGCCGCAGAGTTCCATCACGAGCCGCGTCATCAGCTCCATGCCCGGTCCCGCGAAAGCGGGATCGACCCCGCGCTCGAAGCGGTAGCGCGCGTCGCTTTCCAGGTTGAAGGTGCGCCCGGTTGCGGCGGTGCGGACGGGATCGAAGAGCGCGATCTCGATGAAGACATCGGTCGTTTCCATCGTGCATCCCGTGGGCTCGCCGCCCATCACGCCGGCGAGACTGATGACGCCGCTCTCGTCGCCGATCCCGGTCATGCTGTCGTCGAGCACGTACTCCTTGCCGTTGAGCGCGGCGAATTTCGCGCCGCCTTGACCCAGCCTCAGCCAGATGTCGCCCTTCACCTTGCCGGCGTCGAAGACGTGCACGGGGCGGTTGCGGTCGATGGTTAGGAAGTTGGTGAGGTCGACCAGCGCAGAGATCGGGCGCAGGCCGACCGAGGCGAGCCTCTCCTTGAGCCAGCGCGGGCTCTCGCAGTTGCGCACGCCTCGGATATAGCGGCCGAGAAACAGCGGGCAGGGGCTCGGCCCGTCTCCAGGAAAGTCCAGCACCACGTTGATGGGGCTCGTGAACGTGCCGGCGACGGGCTCGATGTCGGCGCTCTTGAGGCGGCCGAGGCCGGCTGCCGCAAGGTCGCGGGCGATACCGTAAACGCCGAGGCAATCGGCGCGGTTGGGCGTGATCGCAATGTCGAACAACGGGTCGTCCAGGCCCATCACTTCGGCGAAGGGCGCGCCTACCGGGGCCTCCGGGTCGAGCTCGATGATTCCCTCGTGCTCGTCGCTCAGGCCCATCTCGCGCTCGGAGCAGAGCATGCCGCAGCTCTCGATGCCCCTGATCTTCGCCTTCTTGAGCACGACGCCGGTGCCGGGGATGGTGGTGCCGGGCGGAGCGAAGACGCCCTTCATTCCCGTTCGCGCATTGGGCGCGCCGCACACCACCTCGACCCGTTCGGTGCCGGTATCGACCGTGCAAAGCCTCAGCTTGTCGGCGTTGGGATGCTGACGCGCCTCGACCACGTAGGCGACGGTGAAGGGCGCGAGCTCGTCGCCGGGCCGGCGGACCTCCTCCACCTCGAGCCCGACGGCGGTGAGCTTGGCCGCGATGTCGTCCAGCGACGCATCGGTCTCCAGATGCGTCTTCAGCCAGGAGAAAGTGAACTTCACGCGCTCAGCCCCGCGGCCAGGCTCGGCACGTCGAAGGGCGCGAAGCCGTAGTGGCGCAGCCAGCGCAGGTCGGCGTCGAAGAAGCTGCGCAGGTCGGGAATGCCGTACTTCAGCATGGCCGGGCGCTCGACCCCGAGGCCGAAGGCAAAGCCCTGGTAGCGCGCAGGATCAAGCCCCACGATCTCCAGCACCTTCGGGTGCACCATGCCGCAGCCCAGAATCTCCATCCAGTCGGCGCCATGGCCGATACGAAGGCCTCCGCCTTCCCGCGAGCAGCCGATGTCCATCTCGGCGGACGGCTCGGTGAAGGGAAAGTAGCTCGGCCGGAAGCGCACCGGCAGGTCTTCGACCTCGAAGAACGCCCGCGCCAGATCGATCAGGCAACCCTTGAGATGGCCCATGTGGGTGCTCTCGTCGATCACCAGCCCCTCGATCTGATGGAACATGGGCGTGTGGGTCATGTCGTAGTCGCAGCGGTAGGTGCGACCCGGTGCGATGATGCGGTGCGGCGGCGGCTCGGCCTGCATGTGGCGGATCTGCACCGGCGAGGTGTGGGTCCTGAGCAGCATGCGTTCGCCCGCCTCGTCGGCGCCGAAATAGAAGGTGTCGTGCATCTGGCGCGCCGGGTGTTCCGGCGGGATGTTGAGCGCGGTGAAATTGTGGAAGTCGTCCTCGATGTCGGGCCCCTCGACAACCCGGAAGCCCATGTCGGCGAGGATCGCGATCAGCTCGTCCAGCACCTGGCTGATGGGATGAACCGTGCCCTCCGCCTCAGGCCGGGTCGGCAGGGTGACGTCCACACGCTCCGTCGCGAGGCGCTGGTCCAGGGCGGCGCGCTCTAGCGCCGCGCGGCGCACGTCGACGGCGTCGGCGAGCTTGCGCTTGATCTGGTTGAGCCTGACTCCCGCTTCCTTGCGGGCGTCAATATCGAGCACGCCCAGGCCCTTCATCGCCTGACTGAGCGGCGACTTCTTGCCGAGCGCGGCGACGCGCGCCTGCTCCAGTGCGGGCAGGTCGCCGGCCGCCTCGATCCCGGCCAGCATCTGCTCTTCCAGGGCGTGAAGGTCTTCCAAGGACCCTACTCCGACGGCCGTGCCGCGATGGCCCGGCGGCCGATCAGCCGGTCGCGCCGTGCGCGCTCCGCGCCTGCTCCACGACGGCCGCGAACGCTGCCGGCTCACGGACGGCGAGGTCCGCCAGCACCTTGCGGTCGATATCCACCTTGGCGAGTGCGAGTCCGTGCATCAGCTGCGAATAGGTGAGCCCGTGCTCGCGGGCCGCGGCGTTGATCCGCTGGATCCAGAGCGCGCGGAAGCGGCGCTTGCGGGTGCGGCGATCGCGGTAGGCGTATTGCAGCGCCTTCTCGACCCGCCCGAGGGCCACCCGGTAGCTGGAATGGCCGCGCCCGCGATAGCCGCGGGCCAGCTTCAGCACCTTCTTGTGCCGGGCGTGGTTGGTCACGCCCCGCTTTACCCGTGCCATGGGGATGTTCCTCCGACGCGCTCAGAGATAAGGCAGAAACTGCCGCACGATCGCCGCATCCGGCGCGGAAAGCACCTGGGCGCCGCGCTGGTTGCGCTTCACCTTCTTCTCGCGCTTGGTCAGATTGTGGCGGTGGTAGGCGGCACGCCGGCGCAGCTTGCCGCGCCCCGTGGCGGAGAACCGCTTCTTCGCGCTGCTCTTGGTCTTGAGCTTGGACATAAGCGTCTCGCGATCGTCGTCGTTTCTCGAAAGGGTGGGGCACGCCGGGCGCGCGCCCTTGTACTCGCAGTGCTGGCCGGATTCAAGAGTAGATGCGCTGGCGCGGCGTTCACGCCAGGGCGTTGCAAAATGGAGGCAGTCGCTGTGCTCGGCTACGAGGCGCCGGTGCAGTGCCCGGCGGCTACTTGCAGGTCATCACCATGGTCATCTGGCGGCCCTCCATCTTCGGCATCTGCTCCACCTTCGCCAAATCCTCGAGATCGTCGCGCACGCGCATCAGCACGTTCATGCCGATGTTCTGGTGCACCATCTCGCGTCCCCGGAAGCGCATGGTCACCTTGACCTTGTCGCCTTCGTCGAGGAAACGGCGAATGTTGCGCAGCTTCACGTCGTAGTCAGCCGCGTCGATGCCGGGCCGGAATTTGACCTCTTTGATATCGATCGTTTTTTGCTTCTTGCGGGCTTCGCTGGCCTTCTTCTGGGCCTCGTACTTGTACTTGCCGAAGTCGAGGAGCTTGCACACCGGCGGCTCCGCGTCCGGCGCAACCTCGACCAGGTCGAGCCCCGTCTCGTCCGCGAGCTCTAGAGCCCGCTCCACGGCGACGACGCCGACCTGTCCTCCGTTTTGATCGATGAGGCGGACACTTGCCGCCTGAATGTCATCATTGACGCGCGGTCCTTCACGCGTCGGTGGTGCCGCGACCGGATGTCTCGCTATCCCCCGTCTCCCTTCATCGTGGCGCTAGACGGGCCGACGGCATCGTCATGGATAGTGTCGCTTCGTCAACCCGTTCCCTCCTGGGCGGCTCGCCGGCTGAGCGGACTGGCCGCTTGGTGGCAAAGTGTAGTGACGGCCTCGTCCAGCGCAAGAATTTCTTGATCCCTGGAGCCCAGGCGGCGCAGGGAGACTGTGCCCTGCTCGGCCTCCCGCGCGCCGACGGCGAGGATCAGTGGGATCTTGGCCGCGCTGTGCTCGCGTACCTTGTAGCCGATCTTCTCGTTGCGCAGGTCGGCGTCGACGCGCAGCCCGGCGCCCTGCAGGCGTGCCGCCACTGTCTTTGCGTAAGCAGCGTGCTGATCGGTGATGCTCGCCACCACGGCATGCGTGGGCGAGAGCCAGAGCGGCAGGTGGCCGCTGTAATGCTCCAGCAGGATGCCGATGAAGCGCTCCAGCGAGCCGAACAGCGCCCGGTGCAGCATCACCGGCCGATGCCGCGCGCCGTCCTCGCCGATGTAGCCGGCGTCGAGGCGCTCGGGCAGGTTCAGGTCGACCTGGAGCGTACCGCACTGCCACTCCCGTCCGATAGCGTCGCGCAGCACGAACTCGAGCTTCGGTCCGTAGAACGCGCCCTCGCCGGGATTGTGGCTGTAGTCGATCCCCATGCTCTCCAGCGCACCCTGGAGCGCAGCTTCCAGCTGGTCCCAGACCTCGTCGGAGCCGATCCGCTTGGGCGGCCGGTCGGCGAACTTGATCTCCACGTCGTCGAAGCCGAAGTCGCGATAGATATCGAGGCAGAGCTCGGTCACGCCCCGGCATTCCTCCTCGGTCTGCTCCGGCGTGCAGAAGATGTGGGCATCGTCCTGGCTGAAGGCGCGCACTCTGAGCAGGCCGTGCAACGCGCCCGACGGCTCGTAGCGGTGGACCTTGCCGAACTCCGAGATTCTGAGCGGCAGGTCGCGGTAGCTCTTGATGCCGCGCTTGTAGACCTGCACGTGCCCCGGGCAGTTCATCGGCTTGATGGCATAGTGCCGGCCGTCCTCGGTCTGGGAAACGAACATGTGCTCGCGGAAGGTCTGCCAGTGGCCGGAGGCCTCCCAGAGCACGCTGTCCATCATGTCGGGCGTGCTGACCTCGTGGTAGCCGGCGGCGTCCTGCCGCGCGCGCATGTAGTCGACGAGGGAGCGGAAGAGCGTCCAGCCCTTGGGGTGCCAGAACGCCGCGCCCGGCGCCTCCTCCTGAAAGTGGAAGAGGCCCATCTCGCGCCCGAGCCGCCGGTGGTCGCGCTTCTCGGCCTCCTCGAGCCGGTGCAGGTAGGCCTTGAGCTGCTTGTCGTCCGGCCAGGCGGTGCCGTAGATGCGCTGGAGCATCTCGTTCCGCGCATCGCCCCGCCAGTAGGCGCCGGCGACCTTGAGCAGCTTGAAGGCGCCGACCCTGCCGGTGGACGGCAGGTGCGGCCCGCGGCAGAGATCGACGAAGTCTCCCTGCCGGTAGAGGGTGATGGCCTCGCCCTCCGGGATCGCGGCGATCAGCTCCGCCTTGTAGAGCTCGCCCATGTCCTGAAACATCTCGACCGCATCGTCGCGCGACCAGACCTCGCGCTTCACCGTCTCGTCCCGGCTCTTGATCTCGGCCATGCGCGCCTCGATCTTCTCGAGGTCGGCGGGCGTGAAGGGCTCGTTGCGGGCGAAGTCGTAATAGAACCCGTCCTCGATGGCGGGGCCGATGGTCACCTGGACGTCGGGATAGAGCTCCTTGACCGCCTCCGCCAGAAGGTGCGCCGCGTCATGGCGGATGACCTCGAGCGCGTCCTCATCGCGCGCGGTGACCACGCGCACCGCCGCATCGTCTTCGATAGGCCGGGAGAGGTCACGCAGCTCGCCGTCGACCTCGACCAGAAGGGCCGCCTTGGCGAGTCCGGGTCCGATCGACGCCGCGAGGTCGGCGCCTGTCACAGGGGCGTCGAACGAGCGCGCCGCGCCGTCCGGCAACGAGAGTGTCGGCATGGCGGCGGCGTCGAATCCCTGCTTGCTCGGTGAAAGTCGCGGCACTCTATCCGCGGCGCTTCGCCTGTCAAGGAAGGCTTGTTGATGCTGTATCTTGTTTTCCCACAGGCGCCGCGCGCTTGTTCCGCTCGATCGCGCGACGCTACGCGCCTTGCGGCGCTCTGGCGCTCGACAAGGCTTTCCGTTGGGGACTATATCCTTAGTTGATGGCGCGATGGTGCTGGAGTTGGGGCGCTGGAGCTGGGTGTGAGCGAGACTGATCCTCCCCCATCGAGTTGGTCCACCCTTAGGTTATGGAAAGAGGAGGACCGACGATGGCAAGGAAGCGTTACAAGCCCGAGGAGATCGTGAGCCTGCTGCGGCGGGCTGAGGTTCTGAACGGCCAGGGCATGTCGATGGCGGACGCGATCCGCGAGCTTGGGATCAGCGAGGTTACCTTCTACCGCTGGCGCAAGGAGTATGCCGGGATGAGCGGCGATCAGCTCCGCCGTTTGAAGGAGCTCGAGAAGGAGAACGAGCGGCTGCGCCGTGCGGTCTCCGATCTGACGCTGGACAAGCAGATTCTCAAAGAGGCCGCAGGGGGAAACTTCTAAGCCCCTCGCGCCGGCGCCAGTGCATCGATCATGTCTGTGACCGGCTCGGGGTCTCGGAACGCCGCGCTTGCCGGGTGCTGGGGCAGCACCGCTCGACCCAGCGCCGCATCCCGCGCGGCCGCGACGACGAGGACCGCCTGGTCGCGTACATGATCGAGCTGGCCCGCCAGTACGGCCGTTACGGCTATCGCCGCATCGCGGCCCTGCTTCGCGATGCCGGCTGGCAGGTCAACGACAAGCGGATCGAGCGCTTGTGGCGGCGCGAGGGGCTGAAGGTGCCCGGCAAGCAACCGAAGCGGGGCCGGCTTTGGCTCAATGACGGCTCCTGCATCCGGCTGCGCGCCGAGAGGGCGGATCACGTCTGGTCCTACGACTTCGTCCATCACCGGACGTATGACGGCAGGGCCTTCCGCATGCTCAACGTCCTGGACGAGTTCACCCGCGAGAGCCTGGTCATCCGGGTGCGCAGGAGGCTTTCCTCGATCGACGTCATCGATGTGCTGACCGACCTGTTCATCCTGCGCGGCATTCCGACCTGGATCCGTTCCGACAACGGTCCGGAGTTCGTCGCCGAGGCCGTCAGGCGGTGGATCGCTGCGGTCAGCGCCCGCACCGCCTTCATCGAGCCGGGCTCACCCTGGGAGAACGGCTACATCGAGAGCTTCAATGCGCGGCTGCGCGACGAGCTCCTGAACGGGGAGATCTTCTACACCCTGAAGGAAGCCCAGGTTCTCATCGAATCGTGGCGGTGCCATTACAACGCGATCCGCCCACACGGCAGCCTGGGATACCGGCCGCCCGCCCCGGAGACGATCATCATGCCAAGCTGGCCGCCCGGCTCCGCTACGCTCCGCCGGCCACCCAGCTTGGCCGAGGAACCCGCGATGCACTAACATTCGACCTGGACCAGTCGACGGGGGCAGGTCAACATCGCCCTCTCGGTTGACGCCCCATCGAATCCGGGCTTAACGCGTGAGAGGATGGAGACCGTACACACCAAGATACGGGCGGCTGCAATCCCCCTGACGGCGGAATCCCACGCCAGACATGTCGAGTTTGTCCAGTCTGCAAAAGAGAAGCGCGCGACGCGACGCTAACGGTTGCCTGACTCTGCCCGGTCGGATGAGAGACGGGGCACTTGGGAATGGGGCGGAAAGCACGATGTCAGACAGCTACAGAGCACTCGTCGTCGACAAGCAGGAGGACGGCGTCGGCGCCGAGATCAGGACACTCACCGAGGTCGCGTCGTCGTCGACGTCAACGCCTGACCCCGACGTAAGGGCGAGAAGTGGGCCGGGCCGCAGCGCGGCCCGGAGCGCGCGACTGCGCGCCGCGCCATTGGCGCGTAGCCAAGCGAACGGAGTGAGCGCCCGGCGCCTGAGGGAAACTGAAAGTTAACCGTAAAGGACGGCGGTGATCTCGTAAGTGTGGCGGCCGCCGGGGGTTTCGAGCTCGACGGAATCCCCAGTCGAGCGGCCGACCAGCGCCCGCGCCAACGGTGAGGTTATGGAGAGCCGGCCCTCGCTCGCGTCGGCCTCGTCAGCGCCGACGAGCTGGTAGGTGCTCTCGGCCTCGGTGTCCTCATCGACGATGGAGACCGTCGCGCCGAACTGCACGCGATCGCCGGAAAGCGTGCTGGTGTCGATCACCTCCGCGCCGCCGAGCTTCGCTTCCAGCTCTAGGATGCGCGCTTCGGTGAGGCCCTGGCGGTCCTTCGCGGCATGATACTCGGCGTTTTCCGACAGATCGCCGTGCTCGCGGGCCGCAGCGATCTCGCGCACGATACGGGGACGCTCGGCCTTCAGCCGGCTAAGCTCCTCCTTGAGGCGCTTGTGCCCCTCGGGCGTCATCAAATGTCTGTCCATCGTCGGACTGCCGCGCACCCGCGTTCGGGGCCGCGTCCCCTCCCGAGCCTTTCGATGATCTCCCGCTGCCGGCGTTAGGCGCCGACGTTCTGATTGGCTTGAGAATAGGACTGCAGCGGAGCCACATCAAGGCTGCCGCCCTTCAGCGCCTCGACGCCGCGGATCATCGCGCGGCTGCCCGAGAGGGTCGTGAAATAGGGCACCTGATGCTCCAGCGCCGCGCGGCGCAACAGGTAACTCGCCAGCCGCTCCTGTGCGCCCTCGGTGGTGTTGACCACGAGCTGGATGGTGCCGTCCTTGATGGCATCGACGATATGCGGGCGGCCCTGCTGCACCCGGTTGACGTGCGTAGCCGCGATGCCCGCCCGCGCCAGGGCTGCGCGGGTCCCACTGGTAGCGACGAGGTCGAAGCCGAGCCCCGCCAGGCTGCGAGCGATGGCCACCGCCGCCGGCTTGTCGTCGTCTCGGACCGAGATAAAAGCACGGCCTGCGACCGGCAAGTGCATGCCGGCGCCGATCTGCGCTTTGGCGAAGGCGCTACCGAAGTCGCGGTCGATGCCCATGACCTCGCCGGTGGACTTCATCTCCGGCCCGAGCACCGTGTCCACGCCGGGGAAGCGGGCGAAGGGGAACACCGCTTCCTTGACCGCGACGTGCTCAGGCGCCGCGCCACCGTTCAGGATTGCCTCGGGCAACCGCGCGCCCGTCATGGCGAGCGCCGCGAGCTTCGCAAGCGGGGCGCCGATGCTCTTGGCGACGAAGGGCACGGTGCGGCTCGCGCGCGGGTTGACCTCCAGCACGTAGACGGTGCCGGCCTGCACGGCGTACTGCACGTTCATCAGGCCGCGCACGTCGAGCGCGCGGGCGAGGGCGATGGTCTGGCGGCGCAGCTCGTCCACCGTCTCCTCGCTCAGCGAATGCGGCGGCAGCGAGCAGGCCGAATCGCCCGAATGGATGCCCGCTTCCTCGATGTGCTCCATGATGCCGGCGACGGCCACGTTCTCGCCGTCCGCCAGCGCATCGACATCCACCTCCACCGCGTCCTTGAGGTAGCGGTCGAGCAGGATCGGCCCGTCGCCGAAGGCCTCCACGGCATCGCGCATGTAGCGATTGAGACCGTCGCCGTCGTTGACGATCTCCATGGCCCGGCCGCCCAGCACGTAGGAGGGGCGGACCACGACGGGATAGCCGATGCGCTCGGCAATGGCCCGCGCTTCCTCGCTCGACGTGCAGGTCTCGTTCGCCGGTTGGCGAAGTCCGAGATCTCCAAGCAGCGTGCGAAAGCGCTCGCGGTCCTCGGCCAGATCGATAGCGTCAGGCGCCGTGCCCAGGATCGGCACGCCCGCCGCCTCCAGCGCCTTGGCGAGCTTGAGCGGCGTCTGTCCGCCGAACTGGATGTTGAGCCCGACCAGCTCGCCCGCGTTCTGCTCGACGCGGACGATGTCGAGCACGGTCTCCGTGGTGAGGGGCTCGAAATAGAGCCGGTCCGAGGTGTCGTAGTCGGTGGAGACGGTCTCCGGGTTGCAGTTGACCATGATGGTCTCGAAGCCCGCGTCCTTGAGCGCATAGGCCGCGTGGACGCAGCAGTAGTCGAACTCGATGCCCTGGCCGATCCGGTTCGGCCCGCCGCCCAGGATAACGACCTTGCGGCGAGTGCTCGGGTCGGCCTCGCATTCGGGCGGCGCGTCGCCGGTGCCTGTCTCGTAGCAGGAATACATGTAGGGCGTGCGCGATTCGAACTCGGCGGCGCAGGTATCGATCCGCTTGAACACCGGGTGGACGCCGAATTCCGCCCGCTTCGCCGCGACCGTCGCCTCGTCGGTGCCGGCTAGCTCCGCCAGCCGCCGGTCGCCGAACCCCAGCGCCTTCAACCGGCCGAGCGCCGCCGCGTCGTCCGGCAACCCGTGCGCCCGCACCTCCGCCTCGGCGCGGACGATCGCGTCGATCTCGCGCAGGAACCAGGGATCGACGGCACAGGCCCGGTGCACCGCGTCAATGCCGACACCGCGTCTCAGCGCCTCGGCGATCACCAGCAGGCGGTCGGGTCTGGGCTGGCCGAGCGCCGCCATAATGGCTTCGTGGCCGCCCTCCTCGGCGCCGGTAATGGCGATTTCGTCGAGCCCGGTGAGCCCCGTCTCCATCGAGCGGAGCGCCTTCTGCAGCGATTCGCAGAATGTGCGCCCGATCGCCATGGCCTCGCCCACCGACTTCATCGAGGTGGTGAGCAGCGGTTCGGCGCCGGGGAATTTCTCGAACGCGAAGCGTGGGACCTTGGTCACCACGTAGTCGATGCTGGGCTCGAAAGAGGCTGGCGTCACACCCGTGATGTCGTTCGCGATCTCATCGAGGGTGTAGCCGACGGCGAGCTTGGCCGCCACCTTGGCAATGGGGAACCCGGTCGCCTTGGACGCCAGCGCCGACGAGCGCGAGACCCGCGGATTCATCTCGATGACGACGAGGCGGCCCGTGGCCGGGTCCACGGCGAACTGGACGTTGGAGCCGCCGGTCTCGACGCCCACCTTGCGCAGCACCGCGATGGCGGCGTTGCGCATCAGTTGATATTCCTTGTCGGTGAGCGTGAGCGCCGGCGCCACGGTGATCGAATCGCCGGTGTGGATGCCCATCGGGTCGAGGTTCTCGATGGAGCAGACGATGATGGCGTTGTCGGCCCTGTCGCGCACGACCTCCATCTCGAACTCTTTCCAGCCGAGCACCGATTCCTCGACCAGGATCTCGCCGGCGGGCGAGGCATCCATGCCGGCCGCAGCGAGCTCGGTGAACTCCTCACGGTTGTAGGCGATGCCGCCGCCGGTGCCGCCCAGGGTGTAGGAGGGCCGGATGATGGTCGGCAGCCCCACCAGATCGAGCGCCTGGCGGGCCTCGTCGAGTGAGCGCGCGATGCGGCTCTTCGGGCATTCCAGCCCGATCTCCTCCATGGCTTCGCGGAAGGCCTCGCGGTCCTCCGCGATCTCGATCGCGGCCCGCGAGGCGCCGATCAGGTCCACGCCGTGGCGCGCGAGCGTGCCGTCGTCGGCGAGCGCCAGCGCCGTGTTCAGCGCGGTCTGACCGCCCATGGTGGGCAGCAGGGCGTCCGGCTTCTCGGCGGCGATGATCCGCGCCACGATGGCGGGCGTGATCGGCTCGACGTAGGTGGCGTCGGCAAACTCCGGGTCGGTCATGATCGTCGCCGGGTTCGAGTTCACCAGGATCACCCGGTAGCCCTCGTCCTTGAGCGCCTTGCAGGCCTGTGTGCCCGAGTAGTCGAACTCACAGGCCTGCCCGATCACGATGGGGCCGGCTCCGATCACCATGATCGAGCCGATGTCGGTGCGGCGGGGCATGACGCGGGAGCCGGCCGTCAGTCCATCAGCGCGACGAACCGGTCGAAGAGATGCTGGGCATCCTGCGGGCCGGGCGACGCTTCCGGGTGGTACTGGACAGAGAAGATGGGACGATCGTCGACGGCGAGGCCTTCGAGCGTGCCGTCGAAGAGAGAGACGTGGGTGGCGGTGACGCCGGCAGGCAGCGAATCCGCCATGACCTCGAAGCCGTGGTTCTGGCTCGTGATCTCGACTCGCCCCGTCGCCAGCTCTTTGACTGGATGGTTGGCGCCGCGATGGCCGAAGGGCATCTTCTTGGTCTCGGCGCCGAGAGCCAAGGCGAGCAGCTGATGGCCGAGGCAGATGCCGAAGATGGGCAGTCCGCTCTCGATCAGCGACTGGATCACGGGCACCGCATATTCGCCTGTCGCGGCCGGGTCGCCCGGCCCGTTCGAGAGGAAGATGCCATCCGGCTCGTGGGCGAGAATCGTGTCTGCGTCCGCCGTGGCGGGCACGACGGTCACGTCACAGCCGGCGGCGGCGAGCGAGCGCAGGATGTTGCGCTTGGCGCCATAATCGACCGCGACCACGCGGTGGCGCGGCGCATCGAGAGAGCCGTAGGCGCCGGTCTCGACATCCCAGGTGGTCTCGGTCCAGCCGTAGGCCTGACGGCAGCAGACCTCCTTGGCGAGGTCCATGCCCTCGAGCCCCGGCCATGCGCGGGCCTTGGCGGTGAGCGCGGCCTCGTCGATGGCCGCGGGCTCGGATGTGTGGATCAGCGCGCCGTCCTGCGCACCGCCGGTACGGAGCAGGCGGGTCAGCCGCCGGGTATCGATACCGGCGATGCCGATGAGGCCGCGCCGTTCAAGCCAGCTTTCGAGGTGCTGGACCGCGCGCCAGTTCGAGGGCTCGGAGACATCCGCGCGCAGCACCAGCCCGAGCGCAGCCGGCGTTCCCGCCTCCAGGTCGTCCTCGTTGGTCCCGACATTGCCGATATGGGGGAAAGTGAAGGTGATGATCTGCCCGGCATATGACGGATCGGTAAGAATTTCCTGATAGCCGCTCATCGCGGTGTTGAAGCAGATTTCGCCCACGGCCTCGCCCCGCGCGCCGAGGCCGCGGCCGCGAAAAACCGTTCCGTCGGCGAGCGCGAGCGCCGCAGTTGCGGTAGGCGATCCAGACCCTGACATCGAAGTTCCTGCGGACGGGCCACGCGTCCTCGCCGCCCGGTCCGACTCGTGGTGCGCGCGGAGTCGAAGGTGCGCGCAGTGTAGTCGGGGCCATGTCGCGGTCAAGCATCGACCCGTCGCGGTCGAGCATCGACGACAATTGCCAAGTGCAAGGTACGCAAAGCGCCCAATTCCATCGCCGGAAGGCCCCGTCCGGAAACGAGATTCTTGTCAAGGGAGAATCGTCGTTGATCGGCGTTGCCGGGCCTCTATAGTCCTCGGCATTCCAAATGACGGGGGATGCCCATGCTGCGACCGCAGCTGGAGGAGGCGCTCAAGCGTGCCATGAAGGCGCGCGAGCAGTGCCGGGTGGCGACCATCAGGCTTATTCTTGCGGCGCTCAAGGATCGCGACATTGCAGAGCGCGGCAAGGGCAACGGCGAATTGGATGACAACCAGATTCTGGCTCTGTTGCAGACGATGATTCGCCAACGGCGCGAGAGTATCGAGCAGTATGAACGGGGCGGCCGCATCGACCTCGCGGAGCGGGAAGCAGAAGAAATCGCCGTGATACAGACCTTCCTGCCGCCGGCGATCGAAGGCGACGATCTGGTCTCGGCCGTGCGCGGCGTCGTGAACGACTTAAATGCGAGCACAATCAAGGATATGGGCCGCACGATGGCGTGCCTGAAGCAAAAGTATTCGGGCCGCATGGACTTCGCCAAGGCGAGCGGGCTGGTGAGGGAGCTGCTCGCTTCCGGTTGATCCGCCGGGATCACCCGCTGCGGCGACGGCAGGCGGGGAGGGACCCGCCCTGAGAGGTCTACAAGGGCTGGGAAACGGGCGCTGACCGCGCCATGATGAGCGCTCAGCCGGGCGTGAGAGGATGACGTTCCCACCGAGTTTTCTGGACGAGATTCGCGCGCGTGTTCCGCTGGAAGGCGTGATCGGCAAGCGCGTGCGGCTGGTGCGCCGCGGGCGCGAAATGATCGGCCTCTGCCCCTTCCACAAGGAGAAGACGCCCTCCTTCACCGTGAACGAGGAGAAGGGCTTCTTCCACTGCTTCGGCTGCGGCGCCCACGGCGACGTCATCGGCTTCCTCATGCGCGACGAGGGCCTCCCCTTCCCGGAGGCGGTGGAGCGCCTGGCAGGCGATGCGGGCCTGGCACTGCCCGCGCGCGACCCGCGCGCCGAGGCGCGGGAGAAGGAGCGGCACTCGCTCTACGGTGTGACCGAGGCTGCGGCCGCCTGGTTTGAGTCCGAGCTGGCGGGGCAGCGCGGCGCGGCGGCGCGGCGCTATCTCGACGCCCGCGGCGTGGATGAGGAAACCCGCGCGCACTTCCGTATCGGCTTCGCGCCCGATAGCCGCACCGCACTCCGCACCAAGCTGGAGGGCGACGGCGTGCCCGAAGCCATGATGCTGTCGGCCGGTCTCGTCATCGCGCCGGAGGATGGCGGCACGCCCTACGATCGCTTTCGGGGTCGGATCATCTTCCCCATCTGCGACCGGCGCGGCCGGGTCATTGCCTTCGGCGGCCGGGCGTTGGGCGAGCGCCAGCCCAAGTATCTCAACTCGCCGGAGACGCCGCTCTTCGCCAAGGGCAGCCTGCTGTATGGCCACCATCTCGCCGCGCCTGCCGCCCGCAAGGCGAACCGGGTGATCGCGGTCGAGGGCTACATGGACGTGATCGCGCTGCACCAGGCGGGCATCGCCGAGGCCGTGGCGCCGCTCGGCACCGCGCTTACCGAACAGCAGCTGGAAGCACTCTGGCGGCTCGCGGAGGATCCGGTGCTCTGCTTCGACGGCGACGAGGCCGGCGCCCGTGCCGCGGCACGTGCCGTCGAGCGGGCCTTGCCTCAGCTCAGCGCAAAGCGCTCGCTGCGGTTCGCGACGCTTCCCACCGGCCAGGACCCCGACACGATGGTGCGCGATCGCGGCCGCCGGGCGATGGCCGAGATCGTCGCAGCTGCGATCCCGCTCTCCGACCAGCTCTGGAAGATGGCGGCGGGCGGACGCACGCTCGAAACGCCCGAGGCGCGGGCCCGGGTCAACAAGCAGCTCCAGGACCAGGTCGCGCGAATTCCCGACCGCGACCTCGGTTTTCGATATATGGAGGATTATCGGCAGCGCCTGCGGCTGCCGTGGCAGGGGCGGCGGCAGGGCGGCGCGCCATCGTTCGTTGCCCCCGAGCCGCCGGTGCGACGTGGCGAGGCGCTCGGCGCCGGCGGGCAAGGCATCGCGCAGCCCCGCGAGCGCGCCTTGCTCCAGATCCTGCTCAGCTTCCCCGCATTGGCGCTGGAGCAGCACGAGGCGCTGGCTGGGCTCCACCTGGAAACGCCCCGATTCGCGGCCGTCGTCGCCGCGCTGATCGACTGGGCCGAGTCCGGGCCCGAGCCAGAGGGCGCGGAACTGCGCGCAACCCTCGCCGATCAGGGTCTGGACGGCGTGGTCGAGGAGCTGGTGGGGAAGGACGCCCAATTTCTCGACAGGCCGACCGGTATCGACCACGCGCGTGATCTGTTCGTGGATGCCCTGAAGAGGCAGCACCAGCGCCTCGAAGAGCAGGCGGCGCGGGCCGAGGCTGAAGATGCCCACACCGATGAAGAGGCATGGGAGCAAACTCGCGAGCGGATTCTGCGTCTTCAGGAGACCGCGAAGGCGGAAACGGACATACCCGATTTGGGCGCCACGCCGAGGGCAAGCGGGGCGCAGTGACACGCGCGGCTCCATCGACCTTGCTATGCCGCCAGTCAAGGTGCGCTTGACACTCGCTCGCGGGTTTTTCAGACTGGTTGGCGTAGGGGAGGCTTGACCCGGAGGCCTCCGACCCCACATCACCCCAATCGGGCGCGAGCGGCGCAGGAGCGCCCCGAACCGTCCGCTGGGTCCAGCGCGTGCGCGAGCCCGAGCGGTGCCCGCCCGATCCCGAGGTCTGGAAAGGAAGAGCCGCATGGCGACGAAGCCCGTCAAACAGGCCGAGACCACCGAACGCACCGAGGAGCAGGCTGACAGCCCGATTCTCGATTCGCTCACCGCGCCCGTGCGCAAGATGGTCGCGCGCGGCAAGGAGCGCGGCTACGTCACCTATGACGAGCTCAACAAGGCGTTGCCCTCCGACGAGGTGAACTCCGAGCAGATCGAGGACACGATGACGATGCTCTCCGAAATGGGCATCAACGTCATCGAGAGCGAGGAGTCCGAGGAGAGCACCAACGAGGAACAGCCGGAAGCGGCGGCGGCGCCGGCCACAACTCCTGCGACGGTGGACGAAGACGATCTCGGCCGCACCGACGATCCGGTGCGCATGTATCTGCGCGAGATGGGCAGCGTCGAGCTGCTCTCCCGCGAGGGCGAGATCGCCATCGCCAAGCGCATCGAGGCCGGCCGGCAGACCATGATCGGCGGCATTTGCGAGAGCCCGCTGACCATGCGCGCGATCATCAAGTGGCGCGATGAGCTCGCCGAGGGCCAGTTGCTGCTCCGCGACGTGATCGACCTTGAGGCGACCTACGGCGGCGGGCCGGAAGGCGCGGCCGCTCGCGCCGAGTCGGCGAAGGCTGCGGAGGCTGACACGGCCGACGGTGGCACGGGCGGCGAGGACAGCGAGGACGGCACAGAGCAGGCGGACGGCGCCGAGAAGAGCGAGAGCGAGGAGGACTTCGACGAGGGCAACGTCTCCCTATCGGCGATGGAGGCTGCAGTTCGTCCCAAGGTCATCGAGACCTTCGACGCGATCGCGGTCGCCTACAAGAAATTTCGACGGCTCCAGGACATACGCCTCGAGCTCGCGCAGAAGAACGAGACGCTGACCGAGTCCCAAACCCGGCGCTACAACCGGCTCAAGCGTGAGCTTGTGGAGCTCATGCAGAGCGTGCGGCTCAACAACAATCGCATCGAGGCGGCGGTCGACGAGCTCTATGGCCTCAACCGGGGCCTGATGAACCACGAGGGCAGGCTGCTCCGCCTCGCCATCAAGAGCGGCGTCTCGCGCGAGAAGTTCCTGAAGCACTATGTGGGGCGGGAGCTCGATCCGCGCTGGCTCTCCCGCGTCGGGCGGCTGAAGGACGAAGGCTGGAAACGCTTCGCCAAGGAGAAGCGCCCCGAGATCGTGGCGCTGCGCAAAAACATCATGGCGGTGGTCCAGAACACGGGGTTGGAGCCCACCGAGTTCAAGCGGATCGTTGCCATCGTTCAGAAGGGCGAGCGCGATGCCAGCCAGGCCAAGAAGGAGATGGTCGAGGCCAACCTCCGCCTGGTGATCTCGATTGCCAAGAAGTACACCAACCGCGGCCTGCAGTTCCTGGACCTGATCCAGGAGGGCAACATCGGCCTGATGAAGGCGGTGGACAAGTTCGAGTACCGCCGCGGCTACAAGTTCTCGACCTATGCCACGTGGTGGATCCGCCAGGCGATCACGCGCTCCATCGCCGATCAGGCGCGCACCATCCGCATCCCCGTGCACATGATCGAGACCATCAACAAGCTGGTGCGCTCCTCGCGCCAGATGCTGCACGAGATCGGGCGGGAGCCCACGCCCGAGGAGCTCGCCGAGCGGCTCGGCATGCCGCTCGACAAGGTGCGCAAGGTGATGAAGATCGCGAAGGAGCCGATCAGCTTGGAGACGCCGATCGGCGACGAGGAGGACAGCCACCTCGGCGACTTCATCGAGGACAAGAACGCGGTCCTGCCGGTGGATGCGGCGATCCAGTCCAACCTGCGGGAGGCGACGACGCGGGTACTCGCCAGCCTCACCGCACGGGAGGAGCGCGTGCTCCGCATGCGCTTCGGCATCGGCATGAACACCGACCACACCCTCGAGGAGGTCGGCCAGCAGTTCTCGGTCACGCGCGAGCGCATCCGCCAGATCGAGGCCAAGGCGCTGCGCAAGCTCAAGCACCCCTCGCGCTCCCGCAAGCTGCGGAGCTTCCTGGATATCTAAGCCCTGGGGTCGAAGGGGCGCCACGACAATACAAATTTGCAAAACGAACCCAATTTATCATAATCCATTGATATGATTGTATAATAGGGCGGACGGTAGCGCTACGGACTGGCGTTCGGGCCGTCTCCCGGCCGCGTGCTATGGTCTCTCGGCAACGGCATGGTGAGCGACATGGCGCCCGGTGAAGCGACGACCGCACCAGAATCGCCGCCGTCGCGTCGTCATCAGCTCGTCTCCTTCGCGCTCCTCATCGTCTGCGGCGGCACCTTCGGGCTGATCTTCTCGGCCAACAAGATCGCCGTCACCGGGGGCATTCCGTTCTTCGCCTATGTCTTCTGGCAGACGCTCGGCGGCGGCCTCGTCCTGTTACTGCTTGCCGGCGCGTTCCGCCGGCGCCCGCGCCTGAGCTGGCCCCATATAAGGGCCTATTTCGTGATCGGCTTCTTCACGCTGGCCTTTCCCTTCGTTCTCCTGGCCTTCATCGCGCCCAAGCTGCCGGCCGGGGTGATCAGCCTGGGCGGCACGCTCAGCCCGACCATCACCTACATCCTGGCGCTGGCGCTCGCGATGGATCGCTTCCGCTGGCTCCGGATCGGCGGAATCTCGCTCGGGCTCGCTGGCGTTCTGCTGGTGGTGCTGCCGGAGACGAGCCTGCCCGAACCCGGCATGGCCGGCTGGGTGCTGCTCAGCCTCCTGGTCCCGGTCAGCTACGCCTCGGGCACGATCGCGGCCGCCCGCCTCGCGCCGGCCGACGGCGATTCGCTCACCACGGGGAGCGGACTGCTCTTCGCCTCGTCGATCATGGTCTTCCCCTTCATGGCGGGGAGTGGGCAATGGTGGTTCTTCTCCGGCCCGATGAGCGACGCCGACTGGGCACAGATCGGCGCCGTTCTGATCAACGCCGCGTTCTTCTATCTGCTCCTGGAGATCGTTAGGCGCGCCGGGCCGGTCTTCTTCTCGACACAGAACTATGTCGCCACGCTGGCGGGGATCGGCTGGGGAATCTTGATTCTGGCCGAGAGCCACAGCGTCTACATCTGGGGCGCGCTCGCGCTGCTCTTCGCCGGTCTCTTTCTGGTGACCCGCCGCGGGCCGCGGGCCGCTTAGTGCGGGCGCGATCGTTGTGAGGAGTCGGGCCTAGGGCTCCGCGACGAGGTCCAGCAGGCGCTGGGTCAGGAGCTCGCCCTCGGGCCAATCCAGGCCCCGGTCGGCGAGATAGCGGCGCACGGCGCTGTGAGTCTGTTCGCCGGGAATGCCGTCCGCCGGCCCAGGATCGTAGCCGTGGGCGGCAAGGCGCCGCTGCAAGGTCTCGACCTGGCGCTCGGAGAGAATCAGGGTGACCGCCGCCGACCGGATCGGCGCTTCCTCCGGGCTCGGCGTGAAGGCGTTGGCGCGGGCTTGCGCGGCCTCGAGCTCGTCTTCCTCGAGCAGCGGCGTCAGTTGGGCGGCGGCGTCGGCCGCTTGCTCCCGCTCCGTACCCTCGCCGAGGCGCGCCGCGACTTCGAGCCAGAAGAGCGCCTGCGCCACGTCCTGCGCCACGCCGCGCCCAACCTGGTGAAGCAGCGCCAGATTGTACTGCGCCCGAACCATGCCCTGCCTAGCGGCCCGTTCGTACCAGCCGGCAGCCTCGGCAGGGTCCTCGGTCACGCCCCGGCCGGTCTCGTGGAGGAGGCCCAGGTTGAACTGCGCCAGCGCGTCGCCGTCCTCGGCGAGTGGGCGCCAAATGTTGGCCGCCTCGGAATAGTCGCCGGCCGCGAAGGCTGCGGCGCCTTCGGCCAGCAGGTCGGCCGCCGTCGCCGGCCCCGCCGCCGATGCCCACAGAGCCGCGGCCGCGAGGAGCGGAGCGACCGACGCGAACGCGCGCCTAACGACTCGGATTGCAGGATTTGGTGTCACGGCGCCGCAACATTATCCCGATTCTCGCGGCGGGCAATAGAAAGCAGCCCTCCGCCATGCTTACCCGGTCTTATGCCACACCCGTCGAACCATGACCCCGAAGAAGGGTCCGGGCTAGAATGCGGCGCGCCGTTCGGGCACCGCCCAGCGGCCTTGGGAAGCAAGGGAGAGCAGAATGCCGACAGGTCCAGTACCGCCGAGCGCGAAGAAGGTTCAGGAGTTGGCCGAGTCGTTCGGCTTCACGATGAGCGATGCCGACGCCGACCTCTACAGCGAGATGATGGCGGGCACGCTGCAGAGCTACCGCCGTCTCGACGCGATGCAGGAGACCAAGCCGCCGGTTAAGTATCCACGCGCTGGCTCCTATCGGCCGGGGCCGGAAGAGGACCCGTACAACGCCTGGTACGTGAAGGGCGAGATCAAGGGCGCGGCGGACGGTGTGCTTGCCGGCAAGCGGGTCGGCATCAAGGATGCGATCTGCGTCGCGGGCTTCCCCATGATCAACGGCGCCAAGGGGATGGAGGGCTACATCCCCGACATCGACGCCACGGTGGTGACGCGCGTGCTCGACGCCGGCGGGACCATCCTCGGCAAGACCAACAGCGAGGACTGCTCGTTCTCCGGTGGCAGCCACACCTCCGCCTACGGTCCCGTGCGCAACCCGCACAAGCCGACCCATTCGACCGGCGCGTCCTCCAACGGCAACGGCGCCGCCGTCGCGGCCGGCGATGTCGACGCGACCATCGGCGGCGACCAAGGCGGCTCGATCCGCATCCCGGCGAGCTGGAGCGGCATCGTTGGGCTGAAGCCCACCTACGGCCTCGTGCCCTATACGGGTGCCATGATGATCGAGATGACCATGGACCACCTCGGCCCCATGGCCGACACGGTGGAGAATGCCGCCCGAATGCTCACCGCCATCGCCGGCGAGGATCCGCTGGATCCGCGCCAGCGGGGGATGATCCCGGCGGGGCTGGACACGGATTACGTCACCGGCCTCGACAAGGGTTGCAAGGGTATCAAGATCGGCGTGCTGAAGGAGGGCTTAGACCAAGGCGCCGGCGAGGAGACCTGGGGCGATACCGGACTGCCGCCGGGCGACAAGGTGGTCTCGGACAGCGTCCGTGCCGCCGTTGACCGTCTTGCGGGAGCCGGTGCCGAGGTGACCGAGGTCTCCAACCCGCGCCACGAGGATGCCTATCACGTCTGGGTGCCGATGTGCGTGGAGGGCGCGCAGGCGGTCATGTTGAAGGGCAACAACACCGGCACCAACTGGCGGGGCTTCTACAACACGCAGCTGCTCGACAACGTGGCGAAGGGCTCACGCGCCCGGCCCAACGACATGGGCGTGATGGTGAAGTACGTGCTGCTCTTCGGCGAGTACATGCAGTCGGACTATTACGGCCGCTACTACGCCAAGGCGCAGAACATCCGGGGCCAGATCGTGCAGAGCTACGACGACCTGCTGGAATCCTGCGATGTGCTGGTGATGCCGTCCACGGCGATCCTGCCGACGCCGATTCCCGACAACGATGCGCCGCTCAAGGAGCGCATCATTCGCACGCTCGACATGATCCACAACACCTGCCAGTTCGACGTGACCGGGCATCCGGCGATCTCGGTGCCGTGCGGCGTCCACGACGACCTGCCCATCGGCTGCATGATCGTCGGCCGCCACTTCGAGGATGCGAAGGTGCTGCAAGTCGCCGCAGCGCTGGAGGCTACGAAAGACTGGAAGACCTGCTGATCGGGGTTGGCTGACAGGCTGTCCCCCACCTTAACCAGACCCTCTCCGCCAACCTTTTCGTATCTCTCAAGCGCCGGGCGCTCGCTTGGCTCGGGGGCGGAGAGGGTCACAAGGTTGGTTGCGTCTTCGTTGTACGCGGCCCAAGCCGGGTCGTAGCGACCAACAACGCATCGCCGGCCTGGTCGGGTTTCGCCGCAGCCCATTTCATCCTGACCGGCTGGAGGAAGAGAAGTGGGTAAGGGTTCGGCCAGCATGGGCTGGCCCAAGCCGAAACGCGCGCCACACCAGCGGCCTGTTGCCAGCTTATTGCAGGACGGCTCACGCGCCTCAGCAGAAAGGTAGATGACGATGTCGCAGCTTGAGAAATACCAGATGTACATTGGCGGCAAGTGGGTCGATCCGCTCTCGGCCGCGTGGCTCGAGTCCGACAATCCCTACGACGGCAAGCCGTGGGCGCTTATCCCGCGCGGCAATAAGGAGGACGCGAACCGCGCAGTGGCTGCGGCCAAGGCGGCATTCACGAGCGGCGACTGGCCCGGCATGAACGCGACGAGCCGGGGCGCTCTCTTGCGCCGCCTCGGCGATCTGGTGGCGCGGGATGCGGAGCGCCTTGCGGCCGTCGAGGTGCGCGACAACGGCAAACTCATCAACGAGATGAGCGTGCAGCTCAAGTACGTCCCGCAGTGGTACTACTATTTCGGCGGCCTGGCGGACAAGGTCGAAGGCGCCGTCATCCCCACCGACAAGGCCAACATGTTCAACTACACCCGCCATGAGCCGCTCGGCGTGGTGGTGGCGATCACGGCATGGAATTCCCCGCTTCTCCTGGCAGCCTACAAGCTGGCGCCGGCGCTTGCCGCCGGCAACACCGTCGTGCTCAAGCCGTCTGAATTCACCTCGCGTCTGCGCTGGAGTTTGCCAAGCTCGTCGAAGAGGCCGGCTTCCCGCCGGGCGTCGTCAACGTGGCCACGGGTTATGGCCGAGAAGTCGGCGAAGCGCTGATCTCGCACCCCGACGTGGCCAAGGTCGCCTTCACTGGCGGCAGCGCAACCGGCAAGCACATCTACGAGACGGCAGCGTCCAGTCTCAAACGGGTCACCCTCGAGCTCGGCGGCAAGTCTCCCAACATCGTGTTCGAGGATGCGGACCTCGAAGATGCGGTGAAGGGGGCGATCTCCGGCATCTTCGCAGCGACGGGGCAGACCTGCGTCGCGGGCTCACGCCTGCTGTTGCACGAGCGTGTTCACGACGAGTTTGTCGACAGGCTCCTGGAGACCGCCAAGACGGCACGTATGGGCGATCCGATGGACGTGGAGACCCAGGTGGGTCCGGTGACGACCCCGCCACAGTACGAGAAGGTGTTGAACTACATCGATATCGCCAAGGACGAGGGCGCCACCTGCGTGCTCGGGGGGCACGCCGCCCAGCGGCCGGAGTGCGGCAACGGCTGGTTCGTCGAACCGACGATCTTCGACGACGTGACCAACGACATGCGCATAGCGCAGGAGGAGGTTTTCGGCCCGGTGCTCTCGGTTATCCGCTTCGGCGACGAGGACGAAGCGGTCGAGATCGCCAACGATGTGATGTACGGCCTTGCCGCAGGCGTGTGGACGCAGAACGTGCGCCGGGCAATCACCATGGCCGACCGCCTCCAGGCCGGCACCGTGTGGGTCAATACCTACCGGGCGATCAGCTTCATGTCGCCCTTCGGTGGCTACAAGATGAGCGGATTGGGTCGGGAGAACGGCGCCGACGCAATCCGCGAGTACCTGCAGACGAAGAGCGTCTGGATCAGCACCGCGAGCGAAGTGCCCAACCCGTTCGTGCTGCGCTGAGGGCGATTGCGGCGCTTAGCCTTGGGGCCCGCATGCCCGACCCTGCAACGCTCAGTGGCCTCCTGCCTTACTCGGCGGCCGCGCCACGTGCCGGCGACAGTTCCAGCAGGTCGGCAACAGCGGTTGTGTACCAGCCCTCGGCGCGCTTCTGCCAATAGAGATCGCGGAGCTGGCTCGTGGTGATGCCGGGCGCGCCGTTGCCGATGGGCTTGTCGTTGAGACGGGTGACGGGCATCAGCCCGCCGGCCGACGAGCAAATGAGCATCTCGTCGGCATCGTCGAGATCGGCTGGCGTGAGGTCGGCGGCCTTCGCCGCCAGACCCGCCTCGGTGCAGAGCTCGAATACCGTCTTGCGTGTGATGCCCTCGAGAAGATTGTCTCTCGGCGTCAATGCCTCACGCCCCCGCAGGAGCCAGAGATTGAAGCCCGGCCCCTCCGCAATGTAGCCCTCGGTCGAGCAAAGCAGCGGAGCATCGGCGCCCGCGTTCAATGCCTCGAACTGGGCGCGCGTCAGGTCCATGCGGTTGAAGTTCTTCGCCCGTTGGTCGATGGCGGCGTTGGGCGCGCGGCGTGTTTCCGCGACCCAGAGGTGAACGCCGTTCTGCGCGCAGGATTCCGGCACGGTCGTGTAGTAGGGCACCGCGTAGGCGATGAACTCGTTCTCGCAGAGGCGCGGATCGCCCTTGGCGCGGCCATCGCTGAAGCGGCCGCGGGTGCAGAGCGCGAGGACGAGCGCATCCGAGAGACCCGCGCGATCCACGCACTGCGCCATGATGTGCATCATCTCGGCGTC
Organism: Alphaproteobacteria bacterium; assembly: GCA_965220745.1. Lineage (GTDB taxonomy): Bacteria > Pseudomonadota > Alphaproteobacteria > UBA828 > UBA828 > WTGU01. The sequence goes on from CBDCQT010000012.1 coordinate 329,125, forward strand.
GGAGTAGGGCGAGGTCATGTAGACGTGGTCGCAGGACGCGCGGAAGCGGGCCATGTGATCGTCGAGGCGGAAGAAGGCGCCGTCCGTTACCGACACGGCGTCGAAGACGACATCGCTGCAGCTGAAGGTCGGATCGAGAACGGAAATCGAAAGGTCCTCGACCGGAAGATAAGCGCCCTCGCGAAACGCGATTCCAGTGTGCTCGCTCATCGTGCGACTCCTCTCTATTCGGCCGCCGCCGCTCTCATCTCCCGGCGGGCCGCTTGCGTCGCATCGAGGTCGAGCTCGTACTCAAGCGCCTCCCAGTCGATCTCGCGAACGACCACGCCGTAGTCGCGATGCGCGCCGTCGATGCTCACATAGCCGTCCTTCACGTCTTCCATGACGGCGGCAGGGTCTCGTTCCAGCGGATCGCCGTAGCCGCCGCCGCCGCCTGACCACAGGTCGATCTTGTCGCCCTGGCGGACCTTGGCGCCTGATCGGAACATCCCGATATTGAACTCCTCGGCGCTTCCCATGTTGCGGACCAGCCGCTGGCCGTGGCCGGCCTTGCCGCCAAACAGCCCCCAACCGGCATTGCGCTCGCCATCGCCCATGACCGAGGCCGTGCCGATCTCGCCATCCATGTGGATGACGCGCTCGATTCCGAGCCCGCCCCGATATTTTCCCGGTCCGCCCGAGTCCGCGGCGAGCTCGTACTTCTCCCAGCTGATGGGGAATTGCTGCTCGAACATCTCGACCGGCTGATTGCGCGTGCCCGACGCATAGAGAGCGATGAAGGACTTGTTGTCGCGCGTGGCGCGGGCGCCGTAGCCGCCCTCGGTCCAGCAGTAGAACACGTAAGGCGTGCCCTTAATGGGCGAGTTCTCCCTGGTATCGACACCGCCGATCACGACATTGATCAAGCTGGGCGAGGAGGCGATCACCCGCTCCGGCGTTATCTGGGAGAAGCAGCCGAACACGCAGTTGACGATCTTTTGGTAGGCCCCCGACTGGCAGCCGACTACCGGCGCCGGGTAGCGGCAGTTCACGACGCTGCCCTCCGGCGCGATGATGTCGATGGCGTCGTAGACGCCCTCATTGACCGGAATCTCGGGAAAGATCGCCTTGGTGGCGATGAAGCATGCCGACATCGTCATCGAGATCGGCGCATTGACGCCGCCTGCGGTCTGCGGGTCCGACTCGCTGAAATCGTAGATCAGCCGGCCGTCCTTGATCCTGATCGTGAGCTGAACCTTGATCATCTTCTTGTCGGCGTCGGCGATACCGGGGTCCTCGTCGATATAGTCGGTCCAGGTAAAGCTGCCCTCGGGCAACGCGCGAATGGCGGAGCGCAGCAGTCGCTCCGAATATCTGATGTATTCCTGCATGACCGCGGAGACGGTTTCCTTGCCGTATCGCGCATACAGCTCGTGCAGCCGCTTCTCGCCGGTCTGAAGCGAGGAAATCATCGCCCGGATGTCGCCGCGCGACGATATCGGCAGACGCAGGTTGGCGAGGATCAGCTTTTCGACGTCCTCGACGACGGCATCGTCCGCGGCGATCTTGATAGGCGGGATGCAGAGGCCTTCCGCGATCGAGTCGCAGGCGTCCACCGGGAAGCTCCCCGGTGTCTGCCCGCCCACGTCCGGCCAATGGCCCGAGTTGCTGACGAAGGCCACGATCTCGCCCTCCCAGAACACCGGCCGGAGCATCCGCACGTCCGGCTTGTGCGTGCCCCCGCGGTACGGATCGTTGCAGATGTAAACGTCGCCGGGACGCATGTCCTCCTTCGGGCATTCCTTCAGAAAGGCCTTGGTCGACGGCGACATCATGGTGATGAAGCAGGGGAAGTCCTCCTCACCCTGCATCACCAGACCGCCGTCCGGCGTCAGCACTGCGGCGCTGAAGTCCTGCCCCTGATTGATGACCATCGACATGGCGCCCTTCATGAGGACGATGCCGGCCTCGTTGCACACCGCCTGCAGGGCGCCGCGAATCACCTCGAACGTGATCTGGTCGACGCCGGCGGCGGCGTTCTCGCCCGTGAACTGGATTTGCTCTTGCATCTCGGCCCTCCGTGAAGGGGTTGGGCGCCCTACTAGGCTGCGCCCGTCTCCAGGATGAGGTTGAAGTAGTGGTCAACGTCCGCGCTCATGCCAGGCCTGATCAGCACGGTCGAATCCATCTGTTCGACGATAGCGGGCCCGACAAGCTGCGCGCCTGGCAGCAACCTGTTGCGGTCATATACCTTGGTCGGGACGAAGCCGTTCTCCTCCTCGAAGTAGACATCCCGCGCGCCGGTCTCCGCCGCGTCGGCCGTCCCGGTGTGGTCGCTCTGCCTCATGGACGGCCGATCGATCAGACCGTGGGCGACGAGCCGGATGAGCTGGAGCTCCACCGGAATCTCGTCGAGCACGTAGTTGTATTCCCGCTCGTGCTCAGAGGCGAAGCGGGCAAGCGCCGTGTCGAGGGCGGCCTGATCGAAGCGCCGTCCCTCGATCGCGACGGAAAGCGGCACCGCCTCGAAGCCGCCGTAGTACTTGAAGTTCGCGATCCGCTGCAGAAGCATGCGTTCGTCGTCAAAGCCCGATGCCCGCAGCATGTCACGGGCCGTCGCCTCCATCTCCGCGAACTCCGCTTCGATCTCGGCGCAATCCAGCTGATCGGCGCGGCAAATCCGCGTCCGCGAGAAGTCGTAGCGGACGTCCGCAAAGAGCAGGCCGAGCGCCGAGGTGAGCCCCGGGTTCGGCGGCACGATGACCTTGGGAATGCTCATTTGCAGGGCAAGCTCGGCGCAGTGCAGGGGCCCCGCGCCCCCGAATGCAACCAACGCGAACTCGCGCGGATCATAGCCCCGCTCGGTGGTCACCTGACGCATGGCCTGGACCATGTTGGCGTTGGAGACCGTGATAATACCATTGGCAGCCTTGGTGACATCCATGCCGAGGCGCTCGGCGATCCGCTGCACGGCCTCTTGTGCGAGCGCGGGCCGAAGCTGCATGGCGCCGCCGGCCAGCCCTTCCGGTTTCAGCGCGCCGAGGACCATGTTGGCATCGGTGTTGGTCGCTTCAGTCCCTCCGGCGCCGTAGCAGGCGGGCCCCGGCGCCGACCCCGCGCTGGCAGGCCCGCTCTTCAGTACGCCGCCCTCGTCGATCCAGGCAATCGTGCCGCCACCGGCGCCGATGGTGATGAGATCGATCGAGGGAAAGACCACGGGAATGCCGAAATCGATCTTCGACTCCTCGGTCGTGCGGATCTCCCCCTCGAAGATCGTCGCGATGTCGGCGCTCGTGCCGCCCATGTCGAGGCTGATAATGTTGCGGACGCCGGCGAGCTGACCCAGCGCCTTGGCGGCGATGACGCCGGCGGCCGGGCCCGACATGATCGTCCGCGCCGCGTTGCGCCCTGCGCCCTCGGGCGTGGTCACACCGCCCGAGGACTGCATGACGAGAATTTCGCCGCCATAGTGCTTGTCGTGGAACTCTCTGCTGAGCTGATCCATGTAGCGCCGAACGATCGGCTCGAGATAGGCGTTGACCACCGCCGTCGAGGTGCGCTCGAACTCGAAAATCACGGGGATCAGCTCCGACGACAGCGTGATCGACGCGTCCGGGCATTCTTCCCGAAGGATCCGCCCCATCGCGCGCTCGTTCTCCGGGTTCAGAAAGGCGTTGAGGAAGCTGACCGCGATGGACTCGATGCCGCGCTTCCGAAAGGCCCTTCCCGCGGCCCGCGCTTCGCTCTCGTCCACGGGTGTAAGGACGTTCCCGAGATAGTCGACCCGTTCGCTGACGGTGAGGCGATCCCGGCGCGGCACCAGTGGCGGCGACGGTTCCCACGATACGTCGTACATGCCTTCGCGGGGACGGTTGGCCCGCCTGATCTCGATGAGATCGCGAAACCCCTTGGTGCCGACCAGGCCCGTTCTCGCGCCGGTGCGTGCGACCACGGCGTTCGTCGCGATCGTCAGACCGTGAAGGAAGATCTCCATATCCTCGAAGGAGACATCGGCCGCGCGCACGGCATCGACCACGCCCCGCTGGTAGTCGGGATAAGTGGTCGGTACCTTGGTGAAACGAAAATTGCCGTCCGCGTCCACCGCCACGAGATCCGTGAAGGTTCCGCCTACGTCAACGGCCACTCGATGTCGCGTGCTCATCAGCGCTTCCCCGGCTTCATGGGGTGAGACCCTGCCGGCAGCCCTCTTACGAAGCGCCAACCGACCCACTCTTTCACCCGATACCATTCTAGCTCCAGCCCGCTCGTGATGCCGCGGGGCCTGAGAATCAGGATCGCCAGCATGACGAGCGCAAGCCCCACCTCGCGGAGGTTGAGCACGCCGCTCGCGAGCTCGATGCGGAGCAGGAGCTCCCCAATCGTGGTGACGACAAGCGTGCCGATGACCGCCCCCCACAGGCTGTTCATGCCGCCGACCACGAGCATGGCGAGCGTCATGAACGTGATCCCGAGGTAGAAGCTCTCCGGGCTGCCGATCCCGAGAAAGTGAATGTGCAGGCCGCCGCCTGCGCCGACGATGAAGGCGCTGAGGCAGAAGGCGAAGACCCGGTGCCAGACCACGTTCACGCCGATCGACGCGGCGGCACCCTGGTCTTCCCGCGCCGCCCGGAGCCGCAGTCCGAAGCGCGAAATCTGGAAGAGGTAGGCGACTGCGATGGCCGCCAGCGCCCAAACCAGCGTTGACCAGAGATCGGTCGTGCGCGGCACGCCGGGCATCGAGGCCGCCCCGCCCGTCATGTCGTTCCAATTGCTGGCAACGACGTAGGTGATCTGCAGCACCGCGAGCGAGGCGATGCCGGCAGCGAGGCCCGAAAGCTGCATCAACGGAATGGCGACGATGAAGGCGACGACGGCTGCGACCGCCGCCCCCAATATGATCGCCGGCACGGTGGGCAGAAGCTCGGTGCCGAGGGGCCCCGGCAGGTTGGGCAGCAGCACGTTCCGCATGGTGAGCGGGATGGTCAGCGCGCCCGAGATGTAAGCGCCGACTGCCATGAAGCTCATCTGCCCGAAGGACAAGATGCCCGAGTTGCCCACGAAGGTGTAAAGGCCGACCACCAGAATCAGATTGACCAGACCGAGCGTGGCAATGCGGTTGAGACCGGAGTCGCCTACACCGGCCACGATGGCCACGACGACGATAACCAACAGGCTCGGACCCGCCACGGGCGTGAGCCCCGCCATTATCTGGTCGTGCCTGCGGGCGGACATCAGAGAATCTGCCGTCGGCTGTGGCGCTGCAGAAGGCCCTGCGGGCGGAGCAGCAGGATCGCGATGACGATGGTGAACACGAAAGCATCCCGGAACGGCGAGAGTTCCAGGGGCAACGCGATCTGGAAAACGACCGTCATGACACCCAGGAGGAAGCCGCCGGCGGTCGCCGCCGACAGGTTGCCCATGCCGCCCACGACAGTGCCGACGAAGGCCACGAGCGTGATGCTGATCCCCGTCGTCGGCACCACCGCGCCGACCTGCGACAGGAAGATGAGCGACACCGTGCCTGCGAGGAATCCACTGATCGCGAAGGAGACGGCGATCACCCGGTTCGCGCGAACGCCGAGCAGCCGGGCCATACGAAAGTCCTCGGCCGCCGAGCGCATGTGAAGCCCGATCGAGGTCCATTTCAGACCCATCGCCAGGGCCGCAACGAGCAGGATCGTCACCGCAACGGTGACCACGCCGAGCTTCTGAATCCGCACGTCGCCGATCTTGAACAGCTCGAGCACGAACATCGGCATCATCACCGGCCGCGCGTTCGAGGTGAGTGTTGCCGACATGATGTTTTGCAGGAGATAGCTCACGGTGAAGGACGTGATCAGCAGGGTGGCTGCGCTTGCGCCGCGCACGGGGCGAAACGCCGTGCGCTCCATCAGCAGCGCGAGCAGGGTCGTGGTTGCGAGCGTGCCGAGAATGAGCAGCGGCCACGGGTAGGGGCTGAGGGCCGCCATCGAATAGCCGCCGACCATGATCAAGTCGCCGTGGGCGAAGTTGATCAGCTTCATCACACCGAGGATCAGGGCGATGCCGAGCACGGCGAGCGCATAGAGGCTGCCAAGGCTGATCGCATCGACGAAGTGCTGAGCGATCATCGTGCGACGCCTTGGGGCACCTAAGCTGCCGACGTGGTCTGCACGTCGAGACCGAGTTGATCGATGTAGGACTTGACGATATCGGCCCTGATCGTGGCGTCGGTGCCCTCACCTTCCAGCGCGATCTCGCCGCGCCGGAGCACATAGATTCGGTCGCTCATCTCGATGGTCGCCAGCGCATTCTGCTCGACGAGGAGGATGGAGACGCCTTCGTCACGCAACGCCGCGAGGGAATCGAATACGCGCTCGACCAGTATCGGCGCGAGGCCGAGGGAGGGCTCGTCCACCAGCAGGAGTTGCGGGCGGGTGAGCAGGGCGCGGGCGATCGCAAGCTGCTGCTGCTGGCCGCCGGAGAGATTCCCGCCGCGCGAGGCGCGGCGCTCACCGAGAATGGGAAACCGCTCGTAGAGCTCCTCCAGATCGCGCGTCGTTTGCTGCTTTTCGGTTCGGGTAGCGGCCGCCACCTTGAGATTCTCTTCGACTGTAAGCTGCGCGAAGATGTGCCGCCGCTCGGGCACCAGGGAAACGCCCTTGCGTACGATGTCCTCCGGCGCCTGACGCACCAGCGCCTCGTCGCCGAGCTGCACGCCTCCCTGTGTCGGCCGCAGCACACCTGCGATCGTGAGCAACAGGGTGGACTTGCCGGCGCCGTTGGGCCCGACGACGCCGACCATCTCACCCCGCCGGACCTTGAGCGATACGCCTCTGAGCGCCGGCACCCGGCCATAACTGACATGCAAGTCCTCGACCGAGAGAAGCTCAGGGGCCTCTTCACGCTCGCTCGGCACTGGAGCGGGGGTCTGATCTGTGACCTGCGCGCCGAGTTTTCTGGTGCCCAGATACGCGGTGATGACCGCGTCATTCTTTTGAACCTCGTCCGGCGAGCCGGTGGCGATGGTTAGCCCATTGTCCAGCACGTGAATGCTGTCGCAGAGATTCATCACGAGCCGCATGTCGTGCTCGATGATCAGAACGCCGCAGCCCTCGCTCTCCCTGATCCGCGAGATCAGGGCCACCAGTTCGTCGCCCTCCGCTTCGTTCAGGCCCGCCGCCGGTTCATCGAGGAGGAGAAACTGCGGGCGCGTCGCGATGGCGCGGGCGATGCCGACACGCTGCTCCTCCCCGAAGGAGAGCTTCTCGGTGGGCAGATGCGCTCTCGGCAGGAGACCGACCCACTCGAGCACCTCGGATGCCCGGCGCTTAGCCTCGCGCCGCCCGAGGCCAACACCGACGGCTGCGACCTCGACGTTCTCGGAGACGGTCAGGCCGCGAAACAGACGGACATTCTGGAACGTCCGCGCCAATCCGCTCTTCGCCAGCCGATTGGGCGACCATATCGTCACCGTCTCTTCGCCGAGCGTGACCGTTCCGCTCCTGAGTGGCACGAAGCCGCTCAGCGCGTTCATGAGTGTTGTTTTTCCCGCGCCGTTCGGGCCGATCAGGCCGAGGATTTCGCCGGGGTCGAGCTTGATATCAACGCCGTCTACGGCCTTGACGCCCTCGAAGTAGACTCGAAGGTCCTCGCCTTTCAGGCTCATGTGTTCCCGCAGTTCCGGGTTGATTGGCGTTCCGCGTGGTCGACCGCTCGATCGTTACGCGCGTAGACGCCGGCTGCGCGAACGGCAGCCGGCATCAATCGCAAGCCCGAAACCTAGAACACCACTGGCGGAGGCTTCTGGATCTTCCACCGCTCGACGAACCGGTGCTTCCCGTCCTTCACTTCGACGATCACCATGGGCCGCCAGATGTCGCCATGGCGCTCGCTCGTGAACGTGGTCGGACCCACCAGCAGAGGCACCTCGTTGAAGTTCTCGAGCGCTTCGCGAACCGCATCCGTGTCGAAGCTGCCAGCCCTGTTCACGGCCTCGGCGTAGGCCTGAATCTCGCTGTAACCGATCACCGCGAACGCGCGTTGGGTGATGTCAGGGTCCGCCTCGATTTGCCGCCGGACGAACGCGTTCACATCCTCCCAGGGATCATCGAGATAGGTCGAGATGTAGGCCGCGTTATAGAAGTTGTCCAAGCCCGGCACGGACTCGAGCCAATAGTCGCCATCACCGCACACGCCGGTCACGATCGGCGTCTCGATGCCGGCCGCCCTGATCTGACGCGCCGCGACGGAGAGTCCCGGATTGCAGCTCGGCACGAACAGGAAATCGGGCGCAGTCTCAAGCCCCCTGATGCGGCTGACCTGTGAAGCAATGCTGGTATCGGTCAGCAGGAAGGTATCCCGTCCGACGACGCTGTCTTCGCCTTCGAGTTCGACCCAGCGCGTCTCGAAATACTGTGAGCACGTCTTGGTGTAGTCGATGAAGGTGTCGGTCAGCAGGTAGACCGTCTTCCACCCCTTGCTCATCGACGACCACTCGGCGAGCGAGCCGCACTCATCTGGCGTCTGCGTGTCAAGGCTGAAGGCGTTCGGGCCGACACCCTGCTTGCCGAAGCGCGGCGAGCCGGCACAGCCGAGCGCGATCATGCCGTTTTCCTGAGCGACCGAGGCGGACGGGCCGCCATAGTCGAAGTCGCAGCTGACGCTCAGGATGTCCGCGCCTTCGTCGATCAGCTCCTGCGCGGCGATCACCGCCTGAGCCTTGTCGGTCTTGGTATCGCGCCAGATCGACGTCAGTTTGCGGCCGAGCAACCCGCCTTCGGCATTGATGTCGTCAATGGCGAATTCGATACCCAGCTTGGCCGGCATGTCATAGGCCGACATGAACCCTGTGCTGGATTTCGCAATGCCGATGACGAGCGGGTCTTCCTCGGCGTTTGCCTGCGTTCCGGCGCACACGACCAGTGCCGCGGCCCCGGCGGCGAGCACCACATTTCGAAGCAATCGCATCCCAGAACCTCCCTCTCGTTATGATTTCATTGGGCCAGCCCAAGGCGGAGTGCAGCCTTCGGGCAGGGCCGCAAGAATGCTACTTGAGCGCCTGAACCGAAACAACCAGCCCGTCACAGCGCAGGCCTGCGCCGTTCTCACGCTGGCCCGCGCCCCCACTTAGGAGCGTGCAGGAGACAGGGGGAGGTGGGGATGGTGGGCGGGAGACGCCTCCCGAAGAGAGGAGCGACAGACTTCCCTTCGTCCTAGTTCGCCGGTCTCGCCCAGATGGCGGTGTCGTGGAACACCGCGCCGCCGTTGGGATAGCCCGGATCGGCCGAGGTCAGTGTGTTGATCCCGAGCCCTTCCTCGAACGCGGTATTGGGCCAGATGCTCTCGACGATGACGGTGCCGCGCTGCTGGCCATGCGTGGTGCCGTTGGCCCTGCCGTTGCCATTCGCGATGCGCGCGTGAAGCAGGATCGAGCCGCGCCGGTTGCCGATGCGGACGCGGTCGCCGTCCTCGAAGCCGAGGTCGCGGGCATCGCCGGGGTGGAAGAGGGCGGAGGGCCTGGTCTCCTTGGCTATGCTGGTGGGCGTCTCCGTAAAGCTCGAGTTGAGGTAGTTGTGCGCGGGTGCGGTGACGAGGCGGAAGGGATGCTCCGCGTCCGGCGCCTCGGTCACTGCCATGTGGTCGGGGAAGGCGGGCATCTCAGCCCCGCGCGGGTTCATCCTGGTCCAGTCCGGCTTGAAGCGGAACCGCCCGTCCGGCCAGCCGAAGCCGTTCAGGTGATGGGCGCTCTCGAAGTCCGGCATGCAATCCTTCCAGCGCTCGGCCTTGAGCGTCGCCGCATCGGGGTGGCCTGAGCGCTTGAGCGTCGCGTCGATCAGCTCCCATGCTGTCATGTCGAAGCCCGGATGCTCGGCGCCGAGCCGCTTGGCGAGCGCGCGGATCATATCGTGGTTGGAGCGCGTCTCGGCATAAGGCTCGATCACCTTGGCGCCCATCAGCAGGTAGCTGTGGCCGCCGCCCACGTAGATGTCGTCATGCTCCAGGAAGGTGGTCGCCGGCAGCACGATGTCGGCATAACGCGCGGTGTCGGTCATGAACTGCTCGTGCACAGCGAGGAACAGGTCCTCGCGTAGCAGGCCCTCGCGCACTTTGGCCGATTCCGGTGCCACCGCCGCCGGGTTGACGTTCTGCATGACGATGGCGGTGACCGGCGGGCCGTCGCCGAGGTCGTTCGGATCGCCTGTGAGCACCGGGCCGATGCGCGACATGTCGAGGAGCCGCACCGAGCGGTCTCTGGCGTCGAGCCCCTCGATCAACGTGGCGTCGACGCCGTAGACGCTCTTGTTGGTGTGCATCGCGCCGCCGCCCTCGTACTGCCAAGCCCCGGTGACCGCGGCGATAGAAGTCGCGGCGTGCATGTTTGCGGCTCCGTTGCGCGAGCGGGTGAAGCCGTAGCCCAGGCGGATGTAGGTGCGCTTGATGCGCCCGATCATGCGGGCGAGCGCCACGATCTCGGCGGCCGGAATTCCGGTGATGGCGCTGGCCCACGCGGGGTCGCGGCTCGCGAGATGGACCTCGAACTCGTCCGGACAGTCGGTGTAGCGGGTGAGGTAGTCGCGGTCGGCGAAGTCTTCGGCGAAGAGCACGTGCATGATGCCGCAGGCGAGCGCGCCGTCGGTGCCGGGTCTGAGCGCCACGTGATGATCGGCGACCTTGGCGGTACGCGTCTCGTAGGGGTCGACCACCACGAGCGCTGCGTCCCGCGACTTCCGCGCCTTCGCGATGTGGGTCATCACGTTGACCTGGGTGGAGGCCGGATTGCAGCCCCAGACGACGATCAGGTCCGCCTTCGCCATCTCGCGCGGGTCGGAGCCCACGTATGTGCCGACTCCGGCCCACCAGCCGTCGCTGGAAAGCCGCGAGCAGATGGTCTCGTCCTGCCTTGAGTATTTCTTGACATGGCGTAGGCGGTTGATGCCGTCGCGCTGCACCAGACCCATGGTGCCGGCGTAGTAGTAGGGCCAGACCGCCTCGGGACCGTGCTTCTGCTCGGCGCGGACGAAGGCGTCGGCGATCTGGTCCAGCGCGTCGTCCCAGCCGATGGGGCGGAACGCGCCGGCGCCCTTCTCGCCGGTGCGCTGCAGCGGCTGAGCGAGGCGCCCCGGATGGTGCACGCGCTCGGCGTAGCGCGCGACCTTGGCGCAGATGACTCCCGAGGTGTAGTCGTTCTCCCGCGCGCCCCTCACCGCGCCGATCCTGTCCGGCGCGAGCCGCTCGACCTCCAGCGCACAGGTCGACGGGCAGTCGTGGGGGCAGGCGGTGGCAACGAACTCGCTCGACACGGTGCGTCCTCCTCGGGGCTGATGCCGGCCGCATCGCCGGCCCGGTGCCGGCGGGCGGCGGTCCTCCCGATCCGAGTCCGCATCTTAGCCTGGAATTATCAGCACGGTCATGGTTCGCCCACGCGAGTCGCTAAGGTGGAAGCCGGTCCCGAATGGCCGCCGATCAGACCACTGTAGGCCGGCTCGGCCTTCGGGCGACGTTCGGCAGTTGACCGATTGTAGGTGAGGCAGGTCCGAACCATACTTTGCGGGCTGCGACGTTCTCTTGCCGAAACTCCATGTGCAGGTTCGTCGGTATTTCGGCGATTGTCGGCGTCAGGCGACGCATGCGGAGACCGCAATCGATGAACAACACCGCCAGATTTTTCTGCATTGCACTTGCTCTTGCGCTGGCCGCTTGTTCCAGCGGGTCGATGGAAAAAGTCGAATCCGGACATAGCACCAGCTTCGACGGCGAGGTGCTGCGCATCGAATTCGAACGCGAGGACGGCGGCAAGGAACGGTTCAGCGCACTCAGGGACCGCTGGTACGCCTGGTCCTGGGTGCCCTTCCTGCCCAACCATTCGGGGCGGCGCTGGGTAATGGGAAAGACCGACCGGGAGGGCACCTCGGTCGCCTATGCCCTGGTAAGCTGGGACAATGACGAGCCCACCGACTACCTGGCCGCTGGGTACTGGATGCGCTTCGACGGATTCCGTCGCGACTACGACCTTCCCATCGCAGCCGCCGACCTCGTCATGTTCATCGACGGATCGGAGATCGACCCTGCAACTCCGCCCGAACTCCCGGTCTCGGGGACAGCGCGCTACACCGGCCAGGCAGGCGGAATCTACACCTACAGCTACGGCGGCGGCTGGAACGGGTACGATGGGCCCGACGCGGGGGAGGAGTTCTACGGCCCGATGACCGTCGATGCGAATTTCGACGACATGACCATCGCCGGCTGCATCGGCTGCGTCGGCGACCTCTGGATCGAGCGCGAGCACCTCTACTCGGTTCTTGGTCGGAGAGTCGCCGAGCCGCTCGCCATGCCCACCGACTACGAAATTCAGTTCGCCCCGACGAAGATCGAGTCCGAAGGCAATTTCCTGGGAGAAGACGTGACGGTCGCCCATCCGACGCGGACCGTCACGCGGTCGGGTGGGGAATGGGGCGGCAGCCTTTCCAACCGCCCGGCGTCCGACGGCAATCCGCGCTTCGTTGCCGGCATCGCGAGTGCCGAGTTCATGGAGGCCGATGGCAGCGAGGGCGCGTTCAAGTCGATCTTCATCACGGTCCACCCGTCGCTGCTGCCCCCCGAGCAGCCCTGAAGGCGGGCCTCTACGACCGTCACCCCAGTAGCCGCGCGGGGGCGGGGTGCGTGCGCGCCGCTGCGGTCGGCAAGGAAATTCGCGCGAATTTGTGGTATTGAGACGCAATATCGGAGGCCGGGGCTCCAGATGACGGCACTGCCTGAGAGCGACGCTGTGGCACGCCTGCGCGAAGCCGGGCTTAGGCCCACGCGCCAGCGCATCGTCCTCGCTCGCCGGCTCTTCAGCGGGCCGCACAGGCATGTCACCGCCGCCGAGCTTCATGCCGAGGTGCTGCGGGAGGAGGCGGGAGTCTCCCTCGCCACGGTCTACAACACCCTGCACCAGTTCACGAAGGCAGGTCTCCTGCGCGAGCTGGTGGTGGACGCGGGGCCCTCCTTCTTCGACACCAACACCACGCATCACCAGCACTTCTTCCTGGAGGAGACCGGCCGCCTGGTCGATGTGCCGGGCGATCGCGTCGCGGTGAGCGACCTGCCGCCTGCGCCGCCAGGGACCAAAGTTTCGCGCATCGACGTGATCATCCGCGTGACCGGCGACGGGGCAGACGAGAGCTCGAAGGCCCCGCCCGGCGCTCGCACCCTGGAATGATTCCAATCCGTTGACGGCGGCCGTGCACTGCGTCATATAGAGTGCCGAATGCACCGGCCGTACTCGCGTCCTGCGATGCGGCGATCAAGCATCTCGAACCATGAGTTAGGGGGAACAAGACCATGCCAGCATTGGGTGGAAGCAAGACCGAGCAGAATCTGAAGGACGCCTTCGCCGGCGAGTCACAGGCCAACCGCCGCTACCTCTACTTCGCCCGCAAGGCGGACGTGGAGGGCCACAACGACGTCTCGGCGCTCTTCCGCTCGACCGCCGAGGGCGAGACCGGCCATGCGCACGGCCATCTCGACTACCTGGTGGAGACCGGCGATCCGGCCACCGGCCTGCCGATCGGCCAGACCAGCGAAAATCTGGCGGCTGCCGTCGCCGGTGAGACCCACGAATACACCGACATGTATCCGGGCATGGCGCGCACCGCCCGCGACGAGGGCTTCGACGAGATCGCGGACTGGTTCGAGACCCTGGCGAAGGCGGAAAAATCCCACGCCGGGCGCTTCCAGAAGGCGCTCGACGGCCTCGACTGAGCGCCCCTCAAGAATGACCGCCGGCGTCGCCTGGGCGCGCTCACGCGCTCAGGCGGGCGCCGGTGCGCGCATGTATCGGCTCGTCTCGCCGGGCGGGGTCGCGAGCCGGATCACGCCGCTGTCGTGCAGCTCCCGCAGATAGCGAAAGCCCTTGGCGTACTCCGAGAGAATGTGCTCGCCCGAGCGGAACCCGCGATAGCGCACGGGCCGCTCGGCCGTGACGAAGGGCGCAAGCGGCTCGACCCAGGCGTCGAAGTTCGCGGCGAAAAAGAGCGGTAGCGAGTAGCGCTCCTCGTCGATTCCCATCACCCGGTGCGGGCCCGAGGTGAAGAGCCCGTTGGTCCAGGTTTCCAGCGTGTCTCCCACGTTGACGACGAGGCTGCCCGGCAGGGGCCGCACGTCGATCCACTCGCCGTCCACGCTCATCACCTGCAGCCCCGGCTTGGTCTGGTGCAGGATGGTGAAGCACTCCGAATCGGTGTGCGAGCCGATCCCGAGACGAAGCCGTTCCGATCCGGTGCCCGGCTCCGGCGCCGGGTAGTGGAGCAGCCGCAGGTTCGACGTGGGCTTCGTGAACATCGGCGCGAACGCATCTTCCGGCAGGTCGAGGGCACGGGCGAAGGCAGGGAGAAGCCGGCGCCCGAAGGCCATGACCGCCTCGTAGTAGCCGCCGACGGTCTCGCGAAAGCTGGGCAGGTCGGGCCAGACGTTGGGGCCGAGGAAGCGATAGCCCGCGACGTAGTCCGGGTCGTCGTCGGGCAGGTCGGCGGCGAGGTCGAAGGATGCCTTCCGGCCCACGCCCGGCTCGTCGCCATAGTCCTCTTCGCCCGGCGGCACATAGCCCCGGTGGTTGCGCGACTTCGCGATGTGGTAGCGCCGCTTCTCCTCGTCCGGCAGCGCATGGAAGCGCGCGGCCTGCTCGTAGGTGGCAGCGATCAGCGACTCCGGCACGCCGTGGCCGGTGACGTGGAAAAACCCGGTTCCCCGGCAGGCCTCGCCGATCGCGCCGCAGAGCGCGCGTCGGGCGGCGCTCTCGCCCGCGTCGAGAGCGTTCGCGTCGATGACCGGAATCACGCGCCGGCCAGGCGGAACACCTCAGCAAACGCCGGGTGGATGCCCGCTGCGCCAAACGCCTCAAGGTCGCTCGAGCACGAGTTCTGGCTGAGCACGGCGGTGATCCCGCTGGGCTCGTGATGGCCGGCCATGGTGACGTGCCCGCGCAGCTGGCCGAGGTGGCCCTCGATCACAAGCTCGCCGAATCGGGAGACCAGGACCCCGTGGCCGCAATGGGTGATGTTCGTGCCTGGGAATGAGGCCGGTAGCAGCGGGCCGCGCAGCATGGCGAGGGCGTCGTTCTCCAACACCTGCCCGGTGAAGAGCGCGTGAATGCCCCGCGCGAGGTCGCGCGGTGTCGTGACCAGATCGCCCGCCGCCCCGATGCCGGAGAGCGGAAACCAGTCGGAGGAATCCTCCGGCGGTGCCTCGGGCTCGGTGGAATCGAAGACGTATTGACGGGCCAGGTGTTCGCGCGGGAAGGCCTCGTCGCCGCCGCTCCAGGTCTCGGCCATGCCCGCCGGCTCGAAGACCGCGCGCCCGAGCCATTGGGAGAGCACCTCGCCCCGCTCGCTGGCGACGATCTCGCCCGCCAGCACGTAGCCGGGATTGGAATAGATGAAGGCCTCACCGGGCGTGATCTGCGTTCCGTTGGCGAGCGCGAAGTCGATGATTCTCTCGGGCGTCCAGTCGTCGGCCGCGCCCTTGGGCATGAACGCCTCGTACTCGGGCAGGCCGCTGCGGTGACTGAGCAGGTGACGCACGCGGATCTCGTCCGCGCGCGGCAGGTGCGGGAGCCACCCCTCGATGGTCTGGTCGAGGCCGATCCGCCCCTCGCTCACCAGCGCGAGCACGGCAACGGCGGTCCAGGTCTTCTTGGTGCTCGCGGTCTTGAACAGGTGGTCGGGGGTGAGCGGCGCTCCCGTCTCGCGATTGGCGCAGCCGGCGGCGAGAGTCAGCACCCCTTCGCCCGGCCGGATGAGGGCGAGCGAAGCGCCGACGATGCCCTGCACCACGTGGTCGCTCAGCACCCGGTCGAGCTGGGATACCAGAACGTCGGTCTCCGGCTTCAGCATCGTCGCCCCCGTTCCGCTGTGCCCGCGCTCACCATAGCACGGGCCCGCCGCGCCGGCGGAAGGCGGGACCGGGCGGCACGACGTAGGGTTCCGTAGCCCAGACCATGGCCGTGTTGAGCAACGGCGGGGTGTGCGCTTGCTCTTGCACTTCATGGCGCGATACTGCCCCGAGCGGCACGCGCCCTGCACCCCACCATGGTCCGGGGCGTTAGCACGCTGCAGCGAAGGGGGAGCACGCATGGCGCACGTCGGCGCGGCGCACACACGCCTTGAAGACGATCGCTTTCTGACCGGCCGGGGCCGGTTCGTGGACGACATCCGCCTGCCGGGGGAGGCGTATGCCGCCTTCGTCCGCAGTCCCCACGCCCGCGCCCGCATCGGAGCGATCGCCACGGAGCGCGCACGTGCCATGCCGGGCGTGCTGGCCGTGCTTACCGGCGAGGACTGGCGCCGCGACGGCGGCGGCGAGACCGACGTGCTGTGGGACATCAACTCCCACGACGGCACGCCGATGAACATCGCCCGCCGGCCGATCTTCGCCTCCGGCGAGGCCCGTCACGTGGGCGACACGGTGGCCCTCGTCGTCGCGGACGACCCGCATACCGCCGCCGACGCTGCGGCCGCCGTCGAGGTCGCGTGGGAGCCACTCCCCTCGATCACCGATCTCGCCGCGTCGGTCGAGGCGGATGCGCCGCTGGTGCACGAGGAGTTCGGCAGCAACGTCGCCTACGACTGGCGGCTCGGCGATGCCGAGGCGACGGAAGCCGCGTTCGCCGCTGCCGCCCACTCCACCGCGCTCTCGCTGAACAACAACCGCCTCGCGCCGAGTGCCATGGAGCCGCGCGCGGCCATCGGCGCGTACGGTCGCGGCGATGGGCGCTACACCCTCTGGTCCACCACGCAGAACCCGCATCTGGTCCGCCAGTGGCTCTCGCGCGACACGCTGCGCGCGCCCGAGCACACGATCAGGGTGGTGGCGCCCGATGTGGGCGGCGGCTTCGGCCAGAAGACCTATCACTACCCGGAGGAGGCGAGCCTGCCCTGGGCCGCGCGAATAGTGGGCCGGCCGGTGCGCTGGACCGCGACCCGTACCGAGACGCTCGCAGTGGATATCCACGCCCGCGACCACGTGACCGAGGCGCGCATGGCCTTCGATGAAGACGGGCGCATCGCCGCCGTCGAGGCCAACATCATCGCCAATCTCGGCGCCTATCAGAGTCAATTCGCCGCCTGCATCCCGACGCTCTTCTGCGTCACCATGTTCTCCGGCCAGTATGCGATCCCCGCTCTGCACTGCCGGGTGCTCGGCGTCTACACCAACACCACGCCGATCGACGCCTATCGCGGCGCCGGCAATCCCGAGATCACCTACGTCATCGAGCGCTTGATCGAGAACGGCGCGCGGGAGATGGCCGCCGAATCGGTCGAGGCCCGCGCGCGCAACCTCGTGCCTGCCGCCGCCATGCCCTATGCGAGCGCGACCGGCGTCACCTACGACGTGGGCGACTTCCCGGCGGTGCTCGACAAGGCCCGCGCGCTCGCCGATCTCGACGCGCTCAAGGCCGAGCAGGCGAGGCTCCGGGAGGACGGCGTGCTGATGGGGATTGGCATGGCGGCCTTCATCCGTTCCGGCGGCGCGGGGCCCAGCCGGCTTGCCGCGGCCCTCGGCAGCCGCATGGGGCTCTGGGATGTGGCCACCGTCCGCGTCCATCCCAGCGGCAAGATCACCGTGCTCTGCGGCAGCCACAACCACGGCCAGTCCCACGCCACGACCTACGCACAGATCGTCGCGGACCGCTTCGGCTGCGACATGGCCGACATCGACGTCGTCGAAGGCGATACGGACCGGATCCCTCACGGCCTCGGCACCTGGGCCTCGCGCTCGATCACGGTGGTGGGCTCGGCGCTCGCCGTCGCCTCCGATCGCATCATCGACAAGGGCCGCCGTCTCGCCGCCCACCTCATGGAATGCGCCGTGGAGGACATCGACTTCGGGGCCGGCGCCTATTCCGTGCGCGGCACCGACCGGCGGATGACCTTCGTCGAGATCGCCGACATGGCCTATCGCGGCGCCGACTACCCCGAGGGCTTCGAGCTCGGGCTGGAAGAGGCGGCGTTCTTCGACCCGGACGACTTCAACTATCCCTACGGCACCCACGTCGCCACGGTCACCGTCGATCCCGAGACCGGCGCGGTGCGGCTCACCGGCTACTACTCGGTGGAGGACATGGGCCTCGTGATCAACCCGCTGGTGGTGGACGGCCAGCGCCACGGCGCCGCCGCCCAGGGCATCGGCCAGGCGCTGCTGGAGGACGTGCGCTACGAGCCGGACTCGGGCCAGCTGCTCACCGGCTCCTTCATGGACTACACGATCCCCCGCGCCGACGACATGCCGGACTTCGCGCTCGACAGCCACGTGACGCTGACCGAGACCAACCCGCTCGGCGTCAAGGGCGTGGGCGAGCTCGGCACTGCCGGGCCGCCGGCCGCGATCGGCAACGCCATCCTCGACGCGCTCTGGCACCTCGGCGTGCGCCAGATGGAGATGCCGTTCACGGCCGAGCGGGTCTGGCGCGCGATGCGCGACGCCTCCGCGTAGCCCCGGCGCTGCCCGCCGCGCCCCGTTACCGCAGGAACAGGCGGTAGGCGGGATTGTCGGTCTCCTCCCGGTAGTCGTACCCCACCTGCGCGAGGAACGACTGGAAGTCCGCGCGCTCGGCTTGCGGCACCTGCAGGCCGATCAGGACCCGGCCGTAGTCCGAGCCGTGGTTGCGGTAGTGGAACATGCTGATGTTCCACGGCCGGCGGCCCATCTGCGTGAGAAAGTGCATGAGCGCGCCCGGCCGCTCGGGAAAGTCGAAGCGATAGAGCACCTCGTCCAGCTCGCCCGGCGCGTGGCCGCCCACCATGTGGCGCACGTGGAGCTTGGCCATCTCGTTGTCGGTCAGGTCCAGGACGGGATAGCCGTCGCGCTCCAGCGCATCGACGAGTGACTGCTTGTCGGCACCGGCATCGCTGATCTCCACGCCGACGAAGATGTGCGCCTCCGCCCCGTCGGCATAGCGGTAGTTGAACTCGGTGATCGAGCGGTTGCCGATCAGCTCGCAGAAACGCAGCAGGCTTCCGGGCCGCTCGGGGATGGTCACCGCGAGCAGGCTCTCCCGCTGCTCGCCGAGCTGCGCCCGCTGGGCGATGTGGCGGAGGCGGTCGAAGTTGACGTTGGCGCCGCTCACCACTGCCGCGAAGCGATGGCCGTCCGCGGCGCCTTCCCGCTCGACGTAGCGCTTGAGCCCCGCCACCGCGAGCGCGCCCGCCGGCTCCGCGATCGAGCGCGTATCCTCGAAGATGTCCTTGATCGCCGCGCAGATTTCGTCGGTGGAGACCAGCACGACCTCGTCCACGCGCTCGCGCGCGATACGGAAGGGCTCGGCCCCGATCTGCTTCACCGCGACGCCGTCGGCGAAGATGCCGACGCTCTCCAGCACCACCCGCTCGCCCGCCGCGAGCGCCGCGTGCAGGGTCGGCGTCTCCTGCGGCTCGACGCCCACGATGCGCGTCTCCGGCCACAGCGCCTTGATGTAGGCGGCGATGCCGGCGATGAGTCCGCCGCCGCCGACGCTGACGAAGATGGCATCGAAGGGCTCGCCCTGCTGGCGCACGATCTCCATCCCCACCGTGCCCTGGCCTGCGATGACGTGCTCGTCGTCGTAGGGCGGAATCAGGACCATGCCGCGCTCGGCGGCGAGGGCTTCCGCTCTCTCCTTCGCCTCGTCGTAGGAGGAGCCGGAGAGCAGCACCTCGGCGCCGAGCCGCTCGACCGCGTCCACCTTGATGCGGGGCGCGGTCTCCGGCATGACGATGAGCGCCTGGACGCGCAGCCTGCGCGCCGCCAACGCGACCCCCTGCGCATGATTGCCGGCGGACGACGCGATCACCCCCCGCGCCCGCTCCTCGGGCGCGAGCGAGGTGAGTTTGTTGTAGGCGCCTCGGAGCTTGAACGAGAAGACCGGCTGCAGGTCCTCCCGCTTGAGCCAGACCTCGCAGCCGAGCCGCGAGGAGAGCTTTGGGGCACGCTCCAGGGGCGTCTCGCGCGCCACGTCGTAGACGCGCGCCTTCAGGATTTTCGTCACGTAGTCTCGGGACATGGGGCGGGCTCATTCGCATGGGTGCTGCCGCGGCAGCCGGTACTCCACCGGCGTCCGCGCCGCGACGCATTCACATGGGAACGCGGCGGAATCAAATCAATCCACAGTCTCCATCATGCCCGGATCTGCCCGGCGCTGCCCGGACTTGATCCGGGTATCCGGGTTTCCCGGCATCTTTCTCCGCCGGGGCTTCGCTCTGACATGCCAGGAGACGGGAACGATTTATTCAGGCGGGACTCGCCGGGATCAGCTGGGATTGATGGGTATAGGCGGGCTTCGGCGGGGTTCCACGGGTCCACCGGCACCGATGTGACGGTGCGGGGAGCAGGCGGCGGCGGGGGTGGCGGGGGCCTGCCCTCCACCTCCGCGCGGATGATGGCGACCGCCTCCGGCGAGAGCCCGCCCTGGCCCTTGGCCCGGCCGGCGCCCTGCGCCGCCTTCTTTGCCGCCTGCTCCCGGTCTGTGCGGAGCTTGTCGGTGCCCTCGATGCGCTTGAGGGTGAGGGCGAGGCGGGCGAGCTCCTCCGTCGACACGGGCTCTTCCCGCGCGCTGAGACGAGCCATGGTGGAGAGCACCATCGTCCGCAGGGTCTCGATCAGCACGAGCCCCGCCTGGCCCTCTGGGCGCTCGCCCAGCGCATCCACCCACGCCTTGATGGTGCGGTCGGTTTCCTGCTGCTGGCGGATCATGTCGCGCATGTTCTTGGCGTAGCGGCCGACGGCCGAGCGCGAGCATGTCTCGCCTTCGGCCCGGATGCGGGCGGTGATCTGGTCGATGGTGTCGCCGTCCGCGATGGCCTGATCGACGGCCTCGCGCAGCTTGGCCGGCAGGCGCTTGATGGAGGAGCGGCTGAACGCCGCCGCCGGCGTGGTCTGTCGGGTTTCGTTCTGCATGGCGTGGCTGTTCTCGCGGGATGGTTCCTGGCTCATCCCGCGATGCTCCCCCGCGCCGCCCCTCCCTGTGCACCGCACCATGGTCCGGGGCATGCTACCGGCAACCGACGAAGCGTTTGCCCTGATGGGACCGGGCTGCGGAGCAGCCCGGACGGCGCGAATGCGCCGCGCGCGAAGCGCGAAGCGTCGCGCGTTCACGCGCGCGGAGCGCACGATCGAACGGAGTTCGCGCCCGGCGATTGAGGGAACTGAAAAAAGCGAGCGTATGGCCTAACCGTAGATCGGGCGCAGCTGGTCGGCCATCGTCGCGAGCGGTTCGGGCGCGACGATGACGCCGTCTTCGAGAATCTGCTGCCCCTCGATCCACATCGACTGCATCGAGATCACGCAGTCAGGGTGGTTCTCGCCGCCGCCCGGCACCCAGAACGGCAGCCCGAGCCCGATGGCGTTGTAGCCCGCCACGCGCTGGTCCTCGATGAAGCACTTGCCGGTGTAGCGCGCCGCCGGATGGAAGCCGCATGTGAAGTGGACGACGTAGCCGAACTCGCCGTTTCCGGCCCGCGTCAGGGCGCGGCGCATGACCTTGTTCTCCGGCCCGCCGCCGATGACCTCCCTGACCTTGCCGTCGATCTTCAGCGTCATCGGCTCGGCAAGCTCGGTGTAGTACTCGTGGAACATGTTGCTGGTGACGACCGAGCCCACCACCGACTCCAGCTCCGGCAGGATCATCACGGTGCCGGGCACGAAATAGCCGCCGGGCTCGGTCGCGCGGGCGAAGGCGAAGCCCTCCGGCTTGCCCAGCGTGAAGCCGACGTCGGTACCGTGCGCGTTGGTGATGCGGCACTCCTTGCCGGCGGATTGCGTGAGCAGGCCGCCGAACGCGTCACCGAGCTGAAACATCCCGTCGAGATCGGCGCCACCCATCAGGCGCACCATCTCGTCGGCGCCGACGTCGGCGCCCAAAAAATAGCGGGTGCGGTTCTTCTCCATCGCGTCGTCGAAGGCCTTGGAGCCGGCCAGATAGGGCATGCAGAGATCGATCCAGACGTCGCAGGCGCCGGTGGCCGCCTTGACGTGATCCGGCAGATACTCGTCCGCCAGCCCACCCTGGAAGGGCACCGGCGGCGCCAGCGTGATCGAGGCGACCTTGGCGCCGAGCCGGTAGGCGGCGTCCTGGATCGCCTGGACGCCGACGACATCGGTCCCCGTGTCGGTCGTGATGAGGACGCTCTCGCCCGCCTCGATGCACATCATGTCCCGCGTGAGGACATCGGCGGCGCGCGCCAGCTTCGGTCCGATCCCTGCATCGGGCATGGCTCTTCCCCTCGGTCTGGAGGTTGAGACTTCGCAGGACCCAACGAATGTCTGCTGGCCGGCAGTATACCGTAGTGGGAATTCCTGGCGCCCCCTAAGCTGCGAGCGACGAAATGGGAGGCGGAGTTCGGGCCTATGACGAAGCGCTCAGGCGCGGAGGTGCTTGCGGAGATGCTGCAGGGCTACGGCGTCACGCATGTCTTCATGGTGCCGTCGATCCTGCGGCGGGCCCTGGTCGAGATGGAACGGCGGACCACGATCCGGCGCATCCAGGTCCACGCGGAAAAATCAGCCGCCTACATGGCCGACGGCTACGCGCGGGCGTGCGGCCGGCCCGGCATCTGCATGGCGCAGGTGGTCGGCGCGCTCAACCTCGCCGCCGGCCTGCGCGACGCCCATCTCGCCAATGCGCCGGTGATCGCGATGACCGGCGGGCGCGACCCGCACACCAAGTTTCGCAAGGCGTATCAGGACCTGGACGACGTGCCGGCCTTCGAGCCGGTGACGAAATTCAACGTGACCGTGGACGAGGTCACGCGCATCCCGGACCTGGTGCGCCAGGCCTTCCGGGTCGCCGTCTCCGGCAAGCCCGGCCCGGTGCACCTGCAATTCCGGGGCAACGAGGGGCAGATCGACTACGAGGAAGCGGAGATGGAGGCCCTCGCGGAGGAGCTGTTCGCGCGGGTGCCGCCCTTCCGGCCGGCGCCCACGCCCGAGCATGCCCGCGCGGCGCTCGACGCGATCGAGGCGGCGGAGCGGCCGGTGTTCGTCGCCGGCGGCGGGGTTCGCGCTTCGGGCGCGGCGGTGGAGCTGGTAGCGCTCGCTGAGCGCCTCGCCGTCCCGGTCGCGACCTCGCTCCACGGCAAGGACACCATTACAGGCGACCACCCGCTCTCGGTGGGAGTCGTCGGGACCTACTCGCGCGAGACCGCCAACCGGGTCGTCGGCGAGGCCGACCTCGTCTGCTTCATAGGCTCCGAGACCGGCGGCATGACCACGCACTTCTGGCAGGTGCCGCCCATCGGCACTCCGGCGGTGCAGATCGACATCGAGCCCCAGTCGCTCGGCCGCAACTACCCGCTCAAGGCGGCGGTCTGCGCCGATGCCAAGATGGCCCTCGACTGGATGCTGGATCATGCCGATCCCGGATCGGCCGAGCGTCGCACGGCGTGGGCCGCCCGCGCCTGCCAGATCGTGGCGGAGTGGCACGATCGTTACCGGCCGCTATTGGAATCGGACGCCGTGCCCATCAGGCCGGAACGAATCTGCCACGAGCTCACCCGGCACCTGCCGGATGACGCCATCGTCATGGCCGACACGGGGCATTCGGGCATGTGGATGGGCGGGATGTACGACCTGCGCGCGCCCGCGCAGAGCTACATCCGGAGCGCCGGCCATCTTGGCTGGGCATTTCCCGCCGGCCTGGGCGCGAAATGCGCCGCGCCGGAGCGCCCGGTCTTCGTCTTCACCGGCGACGCGGGCTTCTGGTATCACCTCACCGAGATCGAGACCGCCGTGCGCTGCGGCATCAACACCGTCACCCTGGTGAACAACAACAGCTCGGGCAATCAGGGCTCACCCGGTTTCGACCGCGCCTACGGCGGGAAGCAATCGGAGCAGGGACGCGAGCTCTGGACCTACAACGAGGTCAACTTCGCCACCATCGCCGAGGCCATGGGGGCGCTGGGCTTGCGCGTCGAGAACCCCGCCGACATCTCCGGCGCGCTTGAAACCGCCTTCGCCGCCAAGCGGCCCGTGGTGATCGATGTGGTGAGCGATATCGAGGCCCAGGCGCCGCTCGCGGTGATCGGGGCTGACGAATGAAGCACGGGGCGGCGCGCCCTCTGGTTGCGCGCCGCCCGGCTTCACATCGGAACGTTTACTTCTTCAGGCGGGTCCACATGGTGTCGTAGACCTCCTGGGTCGCCTGATCGCACACCGCGACGAACGTGCCGGCGGGCGCATCGGCAGGCGGAACGGACTCGGGCTGGCTGGCCAGTTCCGGATCGAGATGCGGAGTCACGCCCTCGACGCCCGCCGCATAGCGCGCGAAGTTGGTGACCGCGGCGATGTTCTCCGGCTCCAGCAGGAAGTCCATGAACTTGATCGCGCTGGCCCGGTTGGGCGCGTCCTTCAGCAGCACGACGTTGTCCATCCAGACGACGTAGCCCTGGCGCGGATAGGCGTATTCGATGTTGGCGCCTTCCGCCCGCGCCTTGGCGCCGAAGCCGTTCCAGATCATCCCCACGGCGGCATCGCCGGAGACCAGCACGTCCTTGGCGCCGTCGGAGTTGAAGGAAGCCCAGTGCGGCTTGGCCGCCTGCAGCAGCGCATCGAGCTGCTTGAGCTGCTCGCGGTCGTTCGAGCACTGCGGAATGCCGAGATGCAAGGCGGCCAGCAGCATGACCTCGCCCTGGGAATCGAGGACGTTGATCTTGCCCTTCAGCTCGTCCGGCGGGTCATAGACGATGCTCGTGTCGTTGATGTCGCCTTGATAGACGTCCCGGTTCACCGAGAAGCTGGTCGAACCCCACTGATAGGGGATCGAGTGCATCCGGCCCGGATCGAAGGGCACGTCCACCCACTGCGGCTCGATGTTGCCCCTGTTGGCAAGCTCGCCCTCGGCAATGGTGTCGAGCATGCCTTCGCCGATCATGATCTCGACCATGTAGTCGCCCGGCACCGCCACATCGTAGGAGCCGAGCTTGCCGGCCTTGAGCGAGGCCAGCATCGCCTCGTTGGAATCGAAGGTGTCCATGGTCACTTCGATCCCGGTCTCGGCCGCGAACTTGTCGAGCAGCTCCTGCGGGATGTACTCGAACCAGTGGTAGATCGAGAGTTTCTCCTGAGCCTGTGCCGCGCCTGCGACAAAGGTCAGGGCTAACGCCGCTATTCCGGCTTTGAGTAAGGTCCGCATGTCTCCCTCCTTGGTTGCGGTGTTTACGGTGAGGTTTACGCCTCCGCCTTCGTTCCAGGCCGCCCGTAACGGCTGATGAAATAGGACAGCGTGACGATCAGGATCGAGACGGAGAGCATGATGGTGCTGAGCGCCATGATGTCGGGTTTGATCCCCTGCTTCACGGCTCCGAAGATCGCCGTGGGCAGGGTTTCGATCCCGGCGCCCTTGATGAAATTGGTGATGATGAAATCGTCCAGCGAGATGATGAATGCCAGCAGAAAGCCCGCGAGGATTCCGGGCGCCATCAATGGCATGAGAACGCGCAGGAAGGCCTGGAACCGGCTCGCATACAAGTCCTGCGCAGCCTCCTCGTAACTGCCGTCGATCCCCTGCAGGCGGGCCGCAATCGGCAGGTAAGCAAAGGGAATACAGAAGACGATGTGCGCCACGAGGATCGAGAGATAGCCGAGCGTGAAGCCGATGGCGCTGAAGAACACCAGCGTCGCCACGGCGGTGACGATCTCCGGCACCATGATCGGCATGCTGATCAGCGCGAGGTTCAGCGCCTTCCCTTTGAAAGCCCCGCCCCGCACCATGGCCACCGCAGCGGCCGTCGCGATGATGGTACTGGCGACGGCGGCTGAGAGCGCAATGGTGAGCGAGTTCCAGGCGGCGTCCTTGAACTTGGCCGATTCCGGCCCGGTGAAGATTTCCATGTACCAGCGGAAGCTGAACCCGCCCCAGCGGGTGATGGAGAGCGAGTCGTTGAAGCTGTAGACCATCACCACCAGGAGCGGCGCGTAGAGCACCACCAGGCAGAGGATCGTGATCGGCAGGAAGCCGGGGTAGCGTTTGATGTTGATCCTTTGCCGCATCTCAGGCGGCCTGCGCGCTGCGCCGTGCCTGCCGGCGCGCATAGATGAAGAGCGCGATGAGCACGAGGGAGAGCAGGATCATCGACGCCGCAGCGCCGAAGGGCCAGTTGCCGGCGTTGCCCTTGAACTGCTCTTCGATCAGCGAGCCGATCAGGAAGTTCTTGGCGCCGCCCAGCAGGTCCGGCGCGAGGAAGGCGCCGAGGCTCGGCACGAAGACCAGGATGCAGCCGGCCACGATGCCGGGCCACACGATGGGCAAGATGACCTTGTACAGGATCGTCCAGCGATTCGCGTAGAGGTCGGCCGCCGCTTCGGACAGCGCAAAGTCGTAGCGCTCCACCGAGGCATAGATCGGCAGCACCATGAAGGGCAGGTACGAGTAGAACAGCCCGAGCTGCACCGCGAAGTCGGTGTTGATGAGCGCGATGGGCTCGCTGATGACGCCCAGGCCCATCAGGGCTTCGTTGAGCGGCCCGTTGTCCCGGATCAGGAACTTCATCGAGACCGTGCGGATCAGCAGGTTCACCCAATAGGGCACCGTCACCAGGAAGAGCCACATCGAGCGCGTCGCGGGCGAGCGCGTCGCGATGAAGTAGGCGGTGGGGAAGCCGATGATGAGGCAGAGCAGCGTCGCGACGGCCGCCTGGATGATCGAGCGCACGAAGATGACGATGTAGGTCCACTCTATCTGCGGCGGCTCGTCGCCGAAGAGGCCACGGTCGAAGATGAACTGGTCGTAAGCCGCGAGCGAGAACTCCCAGATTACCCCGCCCCGGAACTCCTTCGTCAGGAAGGAGTAGGCCAGCATCATCAGCACCGGCGCCACCAGGAAGAAGCCGATGATCACCCAGGTCGGAATCAGCAAGGGGGTGCGCACCGGCGCGAAGGTGCGGGAGACCGCGCGCGTGCTGGCGAGCTCGCCGGCCATCAGTCCACCAGGAGCCTGGCGCCGCCGGGCGCGATGGCGAGACCCACGCGATCGCCGTTGCGGAAGGACGTCGTGTCGCTGCCGACGTTCTGCGCGCGCACCAGGACATCCGGTCCCTCATCCAGCCGGACGCCGTACTGGATGTCGGTGCCAAGGTAGACGATCTGGTCCACCACGCCGGTGAGGCCGGCGCTGCTCTCCGCCTCGGGCACGAGCGAGAGGCGCTCCGGGCGGATCAGCACGTGCGCGGCCGCGCCGTCCTGCGGCGGTGTGCCGGCGGCCTCGCAGGGAAACACCGCGCCGTTGGGCAGGCGGCTATGCCAGGCGCCGTCCGGCCCTCGCTGCACGGTCACGTCGAGGACGTTGGTCTCGCCGATGAAGTCGGCCACGAAGCGGTCGTTAGGCGCCTCGTAGATTTCGTGTGGCGTCCCCACCTGCCGGATCTCGCCCGCCGACATCACGGCGATCCGGTCCGACATCGTCAGCGCCTCCTCCTGGTCGTGGGTGACGAAGACGAAGGTGATGCCGGTTTCCTCCTGAATCTGCTTCAGCTCGATCCGCATCGCCTGGCGGAGTTTGAGGTCGAGCGCGGACAGCGGCTCGTCGAGCAGGAGCACCTTGGGCCGGGGCGCCATGGCGCGGGCGAGCGCGACCCGCTGCTGCTGCCCGCCGGAGAGCTGCGCTGGCCGCCGCGCCGCGAGGTCGCCGAGCTTCACCAGGTCCAGAATGCGGCCGGTCTGGTCCTCGATATCGGCCTTGCTCCAGCCGAGGCGGCGCATTCCGAAGGCCACGTTCTCCGCCACCGTCATGTGCGGGAAGAGCGCGTAGTGCTGGAAGACCGTGTTGATCGGGCGCCGGTTGGGCGGCAGCGT
Organism: Alphaproteobacteria bacterium; assembly: GCA_965220745.1. Lineage (GTDB taxonomy): Bacteria > Pseudomonadota > Alphaproteobacteria > UBA828 > UBA828 > WTGU01. The sequence goes on from CBDCQT010000012.1 coordinate 356,884, forward strand.
CCCGATGTCCTCGCCGTAGAGCAGGATTTCGCCTTCGGTGATTTCCTCGAAGCCCGCGATCAGGCGGAGCAGGGTGGTCTTGCCGCAGCCGGACGGCCCGAGCAGGGTGAAGAACTCGTTGTCCCGGATCGTCAGCGACACGCCGGCGAGCGCCGTCACCGCGCCGAAGCGCTTGACGGCGTTGCGCACGTCGATGGCGATGTCTTGCTCGGACAACGGCGCCTCCCTTCGCCTGTCAATCCGCGCCTAGTGGAGAGGGATGTTCGGCCCGGTCAGGGTCTTGAGCGCGTAGTCGGGCTCGTCGACTCTGGAGAAGCCGACCCTGGCCAACCACTCGTCCGTGGAAAGCCCGAGGATCTCCGTTTCCGACGTCAGGTTGGTGAACGCGCCGGAGGGCAGCGTCACGTAGGGGGCGCAAGCGAGCGCACAGCCCACGTGATTCTTCGGAACGTGGGACGCCTTCCAGCCGATGTAGATCTTCTTGTAGCGCGCGCCCTGATTCTCGCCGCAGAGATATGCCGCATAGGCGATCCTGTTGAGCCTGTTGTCGAGCCTGGTTCTCACCGATTCTTCCTCGTCTCCCGCGAGGTGCATAATTCCCGTGTCTTCCATGAACAGGCACGCGTGATTGTCGCGATCTTCCGCGATCGCAAAGCCGAGCGCGCACCAGATCCACATGTTGCCGTCCGAGACCATGCTCGTGCGGTACTTTTCCGCACAGACGACCATGGCCCCTTCCTGCGGCGGGAAATGCCGCGCGTCGGCGACGCCGAAGAGTTGCCGGGTCGCGTCGCGCAGCGGAATCAGGGAGTAAATCGGAATGTTCTCGATGCGGCCTACGGGATACGTCTTGCCGATGCGGGAATCGATCGCCAGGTCGTAACCCCAAATCGCCCCGTTGACGCCGCTGAACGACGACGCCTGCAGCATATTAACCTGGCCGATATAGGAATCGTTACATTCCGCGCGGTCGTAGGACACGATCTCGGCCATGCCCTGGTCCAGGTCCTCCTCGAACGGAAAACCGGGAAACTGTTCCAGGTTTACCGCGCCTGTGGAAAGCAGGATGGTCGAGATGTAGGACCCCGGTTGACCCGTGGCCGTCGGCTCCTGATATCCCCCGCAGCTGCCCGCCGTCGTGTTGCGACAGTTCCGAACGATCTCTTCTATACGAGCGTCAGCCATCGCGTCGTTCCTTCAGGCCGTGAATCCGAGCCGCCTGCCGAGATCGGCAGCGGCCTCGGCCAGTTTCTGCTTGATGCGGGTGGGCTCCATGGGGCGGAAGCGGTCCGCGAGCCCGGTGATGCCGACCGAATAGAGGACGTAGCCGCCGTTTACGCGGATCGGATGGCCGTAGCTCAGCACGCCGGCATCGAGCTCGTTGTCGCAGACCGCCACGCCGTCCGCACGGATCTGCGCGAGCTCGTCGAGGATGTCGGTTTCCTCGACCTTGGTCTTGTCCGTGAAGCGCGTGCGCGGGCGCGACAGGTAGCGGGCGACGAAGGCCTCGTCCTGAAACGCGAGGAGCGCCTTGCCGCTGGCCGCCGCGTGCAAGGGCAGTTGGCGCCCCGGCTGCACGAAGGCGCGGTCCGAGCCCGAGGGCTGCTCCATCAGCACGGATTCCGCGAAGTCGCCGTTCAGCCGGGCCAGATGGGCGGTCTCGCCGAACTCCGCCACGAGATCGTCGAGGACCGACTTGGCGAGGCCCGCATAGCCAGCGCGGTCCATGGTCGTGTGCAGCAGGGTCTGCAGGCGCGGCCCGGTCACGTAGCTCTTGGTGCCGGGCGCGCTGCGGAGCAGGTCGAGGTCGGCGAGGCCGCGGATCAGGCGATGCGCCGTCCCCGGCTGCAGGTCCATCTCCCGCGCGATGTCGGTGAGCGTCAGGCCGGTCTTGGCCCGCGCAACCGTCTCGAGGACCCGGATGTACCGGCCGAGCGGCTTGTCGTTGCTATCGCTCATCGCTCGGGTCGCCGGGTTCGTTACGACGCATCGCGCTGCTGCAACGCCGTCACCACGCGCTCCGGCGTGATCGGCATCTCGAACACGCGCACGCCGATGGCGTCGGCGACCGCGTTCGCGATGGCGGGTGCAACGGCGGTCATGGCCGGCTCGCCGATACCCTTGGCGCCGAAGGGCCCGACGCCGCTGCGCGATTCGAGGATGATGCACTCGACGTTCGGCATGTCCATCGCCGTCGGCATCAGGTATTCGCTGAACGACGGCGTGACCAGCCGGCCCTCCTCGTAGAGCATCTCCTCGCTGAGAGCGTAGCCCTGTCCGTTCTGAGCGCCGCCCTGGATCTGGCCTTCGACCGCCGCCGGGTTGATGCACTGGCCAACGTCGTGGGCGGCGACGCTCTTCAGCACCTCGACCTCGCCGGTCTCCACATCGACCGAGACCTCGACCGCGTGGGCGCCGTAGGCATAGTCCGGGTGGGCCTGGCCCTGCCCGGTCTCGGGATCGAGAAAGTCGCCGAAGGGCGCGCGGAAGATCGCAAGCTCCGAGCGGTGGATGCCCTCGGCCGCGCAGGTGCGCACCAGATCGACCAGCGGCATGCGCTGCTCCGGCTTGTCGATGACGAAGACCTCGTTGAAGGCCATGTCGATCTCGTCCGGCGCGACGCCGAATTCTTGGGCCGCGCGTTCGGCGAGGCGGGCGCGCAGACCCTCGGCCGCCTGCTTGGCGGCATTGCCGGTCATGTAGAGCGCGCGCGTCGCCGTGGTGGTGCCGGCGAGCGGGGTGACGGCGGAATCGCTGTTGTAGATGACGACGTTGTCGAGGGTGACGCCCAGCACCTCCACCGCGATCTGGCCGAGCGCGGAGATCTGCCCGGCGCCGATGTCGGTGACGCCGGAGCGCACCACCACGGTGCCGTCCATCTCAACGCCAACCCAGGCCTCCGAGGTGTCGTGCAGGAAGGTGAGGCGGCCATAGCTCTGCTGGTAGCAGGCGAGGCCGCGGCCGATCCGGATCGGCCCGTCGGAGGCAGTGGGCTCGCCCAGCCCGGCCCAGGCCTTCTCCGCGCACTGCTCGGTCCAGATCGCGCTCGGCGGCACGAAGCCCGTGGACATGGGCTCGCCGGTCTTCAGGAAGTTCCGGCGCCGGAGCTCCAGGCGGTCGATGCCGAGCGTGTTGGCGATCTCGTCCATCTGCTGCTCGTAGGCTGCGCAGGCCTGCAGCGCGCCGAAGCCCCGGAAGGCGCTGGTGTACATGTTGTTGGTCGCCACGGCCTTGGCGAAGACATTGAGGTTGTCCACCCGGTAGGGGCCGGGCGCCGCCACCAGCGCGTAGAGGATGACGTAGGGGCTCAGGAACACGTAGGCCCCGGCGTCAGCGATCATCTGCACGTCGAGGGCCGTGATCTTGCCGTCGTTCGTCACGCCGGTGCGGTAGGTCAGGATGAAGGGGTGGCGCTTGCCGTGGCCCACGAACGAATCCTCGCGCGAGTATTCCAGCCGCACCGGCCGCCCGGTCTGCTTGGCGAGCAGCGCGAGATAGACCTCGACGGTCAGGTCCTCCTTGCCGCCGAAGCCGCCGCCCACCAGTGCGCCGCGCACGCGGACCTTGTTGTGGGGCACACCGAGGGCATCGGCGATGGGCCGGAAGTGCTCGATCACCTGGGTCGAGACCCGGATGTTGACCACGTCGTTCTCGTCAACCCAGGCGAGGCCCACCTCCGGCTCCAGGAAGGCGTGCTCCTGGAAGGGCGTCCTGTAGGTGTTCTCGACGATCAGGTCGGCCTCGGCGAAGCCCGCCTCGGCATCGCCCTTCTTGATCTTGCGCTCGGCGACGATGTTGTCGCTGCCATAGACCAGCGGCGCGCCTGGCTTCAGCGCTTCCAGGGTGTCGTAGACGCCGGGGATCGGCTCCAGCGCAAACTCGATGAGCTCCGCCGCGTGGTCGGCGATGTCGCGGGTCTCCGCCGCGATCAGCGCCAGCGGCTCACCGAAGTAGCGCACCCGGTCCTTCACCAGAATCGGCTGGTCGGTGTCCAGCCGCTTCTGGCCGGTCTGGCCGGGGATGTCGGTGGCCGCCGTGCGGTCGGCGAGGTCGTCGGCGGTGAGCACGCAGGCGACGCCCCGGAGCGCCCGTGCCTTCGACACATCGAGTCGGACAAGCCGGGCGCTCGCGATGTCGGCGCGGAGCACCCGCATGTGCAGCATGTTCGGCATCACGTAATCGCCGGCGTAGGGCGTGCGGCCCGTGACCTTGCCCGGCGCATCGGTGCGGGTCAGCGGCTTGCCGACCTGCCGAAACTGGACGTTGGCCAATGTCCCCGGATCCATGTCGGTGTGGGTCATGGTGCACCTCCCTCGGCGCGCATGTCGTCGGCCGCGTCGGCGATCGCCTCGAAGATCTTGGTGTAGCCGGTGCAGCGGCAGAGATTACCGCTCAGCCCTAGGCGAATGTCCTCCTCGCTCGGCTCCGGGTGCTCGTCGATGATCGCCTTGGCCGCGATGATGATGCCGGGAATGCAGTAGCCGCATTGCGCGGCGCCGCCGTCGGCGAACGCCTTCTGCAGCGGATGCGGCGAGTCCAAATCACCGAGGCCGGAGACCGTGGTGATCTCCTTGTCGGCCGCCATCCAGGCCAGCGTCAGGCAGCTGTCCACGGCCATGCCGTCGAGCAGCACGGCGCAGGCGCCGCAGTCGCCCTTCTCGCAGCCGCACTTTACCTCCATGTGGCCGAGGTGCCGCAGCGCTTCGAGAAGCGTGCGATGGGCGGGGAAGCGCCCTTCCTCCTCGCGGCCGTTGATGCGGAGCGTGATGGTCCTTGTCTCAGGCATGAGTGTCACTCCCTCAGGCCAGCCGATCCCACGCCTGGGAAACCAGGCGCCGGGTGAGGGCTTCGACCGTGTGGCGGCGGTAGCCAGCGGAGGCCCGGATGTCGTCGATGGGGGTGCAGGTGTCCGCCGCCGCCTCCGCCGCCGCGTCGATGAGCGCTGGCGTCAGCGTCTGGCCTTCCAGCACCGCCTCCGCCTCTTTGACGCGGCGCACGACGGGCGCGACGGAGGCGAGCGCGATCCGCGCCCTGGTGCAGGTGCCGTCCGATACCGACAGCGCCACCGCCACGCCGGTGACGGTGATGGCATCGCCCTTGCGCCGCGCGAGCTTGTAGAAGGTGTTCGCCGAGTTCTCCGGCAGCCGCGGCCATGAAATCCGGGTGATCAGCTCGTCCGGCCGGCGCGCGTCCTGCTTGTAGCCGAGGTAGTAGTCGTCCAGCGCCAGTGTCCGCGTGCCCGACGTGCTCGCCAGCGTCAGCTCGGCATCGAGCACGAGTAGCGGCGGCACCAGGTCCGCTGCGGGCGAGCCGCTCGCGATGTTGCCGGCGACCGTGCCGGTGTTGCGCACCATCAGGCCGCCGAAGAGGCGCGCGGCCTCGATCAGCGACGGTGCCTCCCTTGCGATCTCGGGCGAGCGCAGCAGGTCGCTCACCGTGGTGCGGCCGCCGATGGAGATGCGCTCCGGCCCGAACGCCATGCCGAGCAGCTCGTCGACCTCGCCGAGGCCCACCATCCGGTCCGGCCGCTCGCGCTTCGCGCGAATGTCGACGATCAGGTTCGTGCCGCCCGCGATGGGGAGCACGGTCTCGCCGCCGCCGTTCGCGAGCGCCGTGAGGGCGCCGTCCAGGGTCGTGGGAATGTCCAGTTCGAAGGGCGCGTACATCGCTACGTCTCCCGATTCAGCCGCGCTACACGTCCCAGCCGCCATCGACCGTGATGGCTTGGCCGGTGATCTGGCGGCTGTCCTCGCTCGCCATGAACAGCACGGCGTTGGCCACGTCCTGGCAGGTGGTCACGCGCTTCAGGCACATCTCCTGCACGTATTCGTCGTACACCTCGTCGATGGTCCAGCCGCGCACGCGGGCTTTCTCCTCGCAGAGCTTCTGCATGCGCGGGGTCTCGACGATGCCGGGGCAGACCGCGTTGACGTTGACGTTGTACTTGCCGACCTCCAGCGCGACCGTGCGCGTGATCCCGCGCACCGCCCATTTGGAGGCGCTGTAGGCTGTGCGCATGGCGTAGCCGCGCAGGCCCGAGGTGCCGCCGATGTTGACGATCTTGCCGCTCTTCTGCGCGATCATGGTCGGCACCACGTGCTTGATGGGCAGGAAGGTGCCGATCTCGTTGGCCCTGATGACGTAGTCGAAGTCGGCCACGTCGATGTCCTGCACCGGCGTCTCGATGGGCCCGGTGACGCCCGCGATGTTGACCAGGATGTCGATGCGCCCGCCGAAGGCTTCGAGGGCCTTGTCGACCACCGCCTTGACCTCGGCATCTTCGGTCACGTCGCAGGCCACGACGTGGGCCTGCCGCCCCAGCGCGCGCACGTCCGCAGCGACCTGTTCGAGCGGCTGGGTGTCGCGGGCGGTCAGCACGACATCGGCGCCCTCGCGCGCGAGTGTCGTCGTGATGGCCGCGCCCATGCCCTTCGCGGCGCCGGTGACGATCGCCTTCTTGCCATCCACTTTCACTGCACTGTTCTCCTGCTTGCGTCGCTCATTGGCCTTTCGTCTCGGGTTGCCCGTAACCGCCGCCGCCGCAGCTCTCGACGATCACCACGTCGTCCCTGTCGAGGCGGAGGTTCGCCTTGCCCGGCATGTCCTCCCGACTGCCGTCCGCATGCGCGATGGTGACGCGGAAGGGGGCTCCGTCCTCGCCGCCCTGCAGGCCGTAAGGCGGCACCACGCGGCGCTCGAACATCGAGGTCACCGACATGTCGTCGGTGAGCACCCGGTATTCGCGATGCAGACCCTCGCCGCCCTGCTGCCGGCCAGCGCCGCCCGAGCCCTGGCGCAGGCGCTGGCTCTCAATGCGGATGGGGAACTCGGCCTCCACCACCTCGGCCGGGGTGTTCATCACGTTGGACATGTGCACGCGCACCACCGGGGCGCCGTCGCGGTCGTGCCGCGCGCCTTCGCCGCCGCCGTGGACCTCATAGAGCGTGGTCCAGGCGCCGTCGGCCCGCCTGCCGCCGAACAGCACCAGGCCCGACGTGGTCGGCCCGCCGGCCGAGATGCGCTCGGGACCCACGGCTTCGAAGGCCTTGAACACGGCATCCGCGATCCGCTGCGAGGTCTCGTGGTTGCCGCCCACCACGGGGCTCTCCCGGCCGGGGTCGAGCAGGGAGCCGGGGCGGGTCACGATCTCCAGCGGCCGGTAGCAACCGCCGCTCGGCTGGATGTCGGAGCCAAAGAGCGTCTTCACCACGTAGAAGACCGAGGCCGCGGCGATGAAGGGCGTGGTGTTCACCGGCCCCCGCGCCGCGTCTTCGGTCCCGGAGAAGTCAAAGCGGGCGCCGTCGCCTTCGATGGTGACGCGCACGCGAACGGCAACCGGCCCGCCGCCGCCGGCATCGTCATCGAGCCAGTCCGCGCCTTCGTAGGTGCCGTCGGGAATGGCCGCGAGCGCCGCCCGCATCTGCGCCTCGGCCCGGTCGTGAATCGCGGCGATGGCGGCCAGCACCGTCTCCCGCCCGTGCTCGGCGCAGATGTGCTGCACCCGCTCGTCTGCTGCCCGGCTGGCGGCGACCTGAGCCAGGATGTCGCCCTCGCGCTCGTCGGCGCCCCGCACGTTGGCGCAGATCATGTCCAGCTTCTCGCGGTCCGGCCCGGCGACGGTGAAGAGTCGGAAAGGCGGGATGCGCAGCCCCTCCTGCCAGGCGTCGGTGGCGCCGGCGACGTAGCTGCCGGGCACCGCGCCGCCGATATCCGCCCAATGGGCGAGGCTCGCCGCGAACGCGACGATAGAGCCATCCACGAAGATCGGCCGGATCGCCTTCACGTCGGGCAGGTGGTTGCCGCCCACCTCGGGCAGGTTGAGGAACCAGACATCGCCGGGCTCCAGCCTCTCCCTGGGCACCCGCTTCAAAAACTCGCGCACGGTAAAGCTCATCACCCCCATGTGCATGGGGATGTCGCGGCCCTGGGCGATGAGGTGGCCGTCGGCATCGGTCAGCGCGGACGAGAGATCGCCGGCCTCGCGCAGCAGCGGCGAACGGGCCGAGCGCATGACCACGAGCGACATCTCCTCCGCCGTCGCCGACAGCGCGTGGCGGATGACTTCGAGTGTGACCGGATCCACGGCGCCGCTCATAGGCCGGCTCCGGTGGCGATGTGGAGATGGCCCGCGTCGTCAGCGGTAAGCGTTGCGCCCGGCGGCACGACCACGGTCGACCACGCATCGTCGACGATGACTGGCCCCTCCAGCGAACTGTCCGGGCTCAGGCCCGCGCGGTCGTAGCGCGGCGTCGGCACCGGCTCGCCGGACTCGAACGTCGCCGGCAGCGTCTTGATGGGCGAGAGCGCTTCGTTGGTCTTGGCGGCGGGAGAATGGACCGCGCCATTGCTGGGCGCCGAGACTCGCATCCTAATCGAGACCAGCTCCCACGGCTCCTCGGTGGCGAAGCCGTAGAGCGCCCGGTGGCGCTCCATGAAGGCGCGGCCCAGCTCCAGCGGGTCGTCGAGCGCGGCGTCCGCGATCTCGATGGCGTAGCTCTGGCCGCTGTAGCGGACCGACGCGACCTCCTCCACCGCAAGTGCCGCGTCCTCATGACCGGCCGCGGCGAGCGGCGCGGCGAGGGTCGCGCGGAGCTCCCGCCGCACGCCGTCCACGCGCGCCTGATCCCACGAGTCGGCGGCCATGCGGAGCGTGCGCTGCTGCGCGTAGCTCATCTCCGCGCCGACACAGCCCAGCGCCGAGAACATGCTGGAATGCGCCGGCACCACCACCTTGTCGATGGAGAAGGCGCGGGCCAGCGCCACGGCGTGCATGGGGCCCGCGCCGCCGAAGGCGAGCAGCGTGCAACTGCGCCCGTCGACGCCGCGCTCCACGGTCACTCGGCGCAGCGCCCGCAGCATCGCCGCGTTCGCGACCCTGACGACGCCCAGAGCCGCAGCCTCGGGCGTCATGTCCATGGCGGCGCTGAGCGGCGCGATCACGTCGTGGGCCGCGCGCGCATCCAGGTGCACGTCGCCGCCCAGCACACGGTCCGTGGCCATGTATCCCAGCAGCAGGTTGGCGTCGGTCACGGTCGGCCGGTCGCCGCCCTTAGCGTAGCAGGCCGGCCCTGGCACGGCGCCGGCGCTCTCCGGCCCCACCATCAGCGAGCCGTGATCGAGCCGCGCGATGGAGCCGCCGCCGGCCCCGATGGACTCGACGGCCACCATGGGCTGCCGCAGGGGCCGCCCGCCGAGGGAGCGGTCGCTCGCGATCTGCGCCGCGCCGTCGAGGATCAGGCAGACATCGGTGGTGGTGCCGCCCATGTCGAAGCTGATGGCACGCTCGATTCCGAGCGCGCGGGCCATGCGGCCCGCCGCGGCAACGCCGGCGGCGGGGCCCGAGGCGGCGAGACCGAGCGGCAGGTCGCGCAGCGCCGCAGGCGAGGCCATGCCGCCGGCGGAGTGGAAGAGGTGCAGCCGGGAGGCCTCCGGTTTCGCCGCTTCCAGGTCGTCCATGTACGCGGCTGCCAGGGGCATGACGCCGGCGCTCAGTGCCGTGGTCGCCGTCCGCTCGTACTCGCGGGCCTCGGGATTGACCCGGTGCGAGAGCGCGACGAAGGGGAAGCGCGCGCGCAGCCGCTCGCCCAGGGCCTCCTCGTGGGCGGGGTTGGCGTAGGAATGCAGCAGCGAAACGGCGACCGCCTCGGCATCGCTCGCAGCGACGCGTCCGATCGCGTCCGCCACTGAGTCCGGGTCCAGCGCGGTCATGACCCGGCCGTCGTGGTCGAGCCGCTCGGTCACCTCGAAGCGGCGTTCGGCCGGCACTTGGGGTGTGAGCTTCGGCGGCAGGTCTAGCCGGTAGAGGTGGCGCCGGTTCTGGCGCCCGATGGCGAGCGTGTCCGAGAACCCATGCGTGGCGATCAGCGCGACCCTGGCGTGGTCGCCCTGGATGATGGCGTTGGTGACGATGGTGGTGCCGTGGATCAGGTCGTCCACGTCCGCCCATTGGAGATCGACCGCGCCGAGCGCCGCCACCAGGCCCGCGATGCGGTCGTCGGTGCGGGAGGGGACCTTCGCGGCTCTCACCTCGCCGCGCGCCCGGTGATGGGCGATCACGTCGGTGAACGTGCCGCCGACATCGATACCGACTTGCCATCCCTTCGGCACGGCGCCGCCTCCGGATGCCGGGTCGCCGGGCGGCCTTTCTTTGCGGACCGTTACGGCAACCGGAATTATCGAATATCGAAAGTTATTTCGATATTCGATAAAGATGCGCCGTCTCCCGGCGTCCGTCAACAGGAAATTTCGACAGTGCTGTGGGGTGGCCGGTGACGAGGTGACCCCCTAGCCCGCCTTTCTCACCAAGGTCATGGTCTGCGCGGCGCCGTCCAGCCGACAGGGTAGGAGAGGCGCGCAGCGCGATGCGGGGACATCGGGCAAACGCCTCGACGCACACTGTCGGCTGGAGAGCGCCGCCCTTCGGGTCGCGCCTAGGCGCCCGCCCGCGGCGTCGTGGGCCTCAACCGTATTCCCTGATACGCTTTTCGGCCCGCTCCTGGCGGATCGAACGTCTGGGCGCGACGCAGGCTGTGACATTGGTGAGAAATCCGGGCTAGAGCGTGTCTGTCTTTGACAGACGCGCGACAGGCCGCGACTGCGGCCCGCCGATAATGCGGCGCGCCCGCGCAGGCGCCGGCCGGTCGCGCCGGAAGGCGCGCGGAATCGCAGGACGGCCGGCTGCCGTGATCGATAAAGAAGCCGGAGCGTTTCCGTGCAAAACGGAAACGCTCTAGCGGAGCTAAGACGCTCCTTGTCCAGGCTCCGTCGCGTTGACGAGCGCGGCCATGTTTCCATACGGGTGGCGGTTCTCGTACATCTGCTGATGCGCCTCGCCGATTTCGTCGAACGAGAAGGTGTGAGACAGGCAGGGATCGACCTTCCGGTCCATGATCATCCGGTTTACGGCCGCGGCCTGCTCGTCGTTCGACAGGTGGCTGCCCTGAAACCGCTTCTGCCGCATCCAGTGGTAGCGAAGGTCGAGTGTCGCGGTGTACCCGGTCGTTCCGGCGCAAATGACGATCATGCCGCCTGTCGCGCACAGGAATCCCGAGGTTGGCAGCGTCGCCTCGCCGGGGTGCTCAAAGACGATGCGGGGGCTCGCCTTCTCTCCAGCCGCTTCCCAGAAGGCCTTGCCGAACGCCCGGGCGCCCTTGAACCACTGCCCCCAATCCTCGCTGCTCGTGTCAGGCATCGGACCCCAGTGGTCGAAATCGTTCCGGTTAATCACGCCGACGGCGCCGTGGTCGAGACAGAACTGCCGTTTCTCTCCATCGGACACGACTGCCACCGGTTTGCCGCCGTTTGCCGTCACGATCTGGAGCGCCAGCGCGCCGAGCCCGCCGGCGGCGCCCCACACCAAAACGTAGTCGCCCTCTTCGACGACGTTCGGCGACCAACCCATGAGCATTCGGTACGCAGTCGACGCACAGAGCAGGTAGCAGCCGGCGGCCTCCCACGAGAGATGCTTGGGCTTCGGCTGACACTGGTGAGATTGGGCCCGGGCAAACTGGCAGTAGCTGCCGTAATTGGTCTGGTAGCCCCAGATGCGCGTGCTTTCGGCGAGCATGGGGTCGCGTCCGGACAGCACCCACGGGTCGTCCGGCTCCCACCAACCGCTATGGACGACGACTTCATCACCGGGGCGGACGTTTGTCACCTGATCGCCGACTGCGAACACGATGCCCGAGCAGTCGCTGCCGCCCGCATGAAAGTCCTCCGGCTCTCCCTTCCTCTGCCGGTCGGCGATGACATCGACGGGCGTGCCGAGGGCCGCCCAGACATTGTTGTAGTTGATTCCGGTTGCCATGACGTAGACGAGCACGTCGAGCGGACCGATTTCGGGGGTGTCGATGACTTCCCGCTGCCAAGCGTCCCTGGGTTCGCCGAAACGATCCTGGCGCACGAGGAACGCATGCATCTTTTCCGGCACCTCACCCAGCGGCGGGCGATCGCCGAGATCATATAACTCCATTTGCTTCCTCCCCTCACGCTCCGCGATCCACATTGGGGACGAAGCCGCAGGCACTAGGTCTTCACGCGATAACCCGCTATCAGCAGCGCGTGAGTGCTTAAGCTATTTCGATATCTCACTAATTGTCGAGTAAATCTGCTGCCATGCTCTCCCCAGAATTCGAGTCATCGCCGAAACCCTGCCGTCTCACACCATCGGCTTCGCCGATGCGGTCCCCGACTCCGCTACGCCGGTGTACCGGTCTGTGGGATCGGCAGTCCGAACAGGAAACGCCGGCTGCCCGCCAGCTCGCGGCGGCGCTTCAGGTCCATGGTGCAGTCCTCGGCGGCGTCCAGGGCGCGCACGGCGCTCTCGTAGAGCGGCAGCGCTGCGGCGACGGCGACGGAAGGCCGGATGCGCTCCACGGTGAAGTCCAGCTTCTCGCGCGCCTGCGCGATGGTGTAGCGGCCGTCCCGCACCCAATCGACGGTGATCCAGTCCAGGGTCTCCAGGAAGGAGAGCGAATCCGCCGCCTGCACGAAGTCGGCCTCCCAGCCGCCGCCGATCTCGTGCCGCAGGATGAGCCGGCGTACGCGCCGGATGAACGCCTCGTCCGGCGCCGGCGTGCGGCTGCGCAGCCATTCCTCCACGATGTTCGCAGACCGGGTGGAGTGCGCGAAGAGATAGTCGGGATCGTCGAAGCCGTTGGTCGGCGTGCTGGACGGCCCGCCGGGGAAGAATCGCTCGGCGTCATGCGTCAGCGCCGCGAACCTGAGCTCGGGCGAGGCCTCGGGGCAGATCTTGACGGTCCACACGCGTGTCGCGATCAGGTGCTCCAGTTGGTAGAAGCCGTCCAGCCATTCCATCGCGTCGTCTTCCAGCCGCGAGAGACCGGCGTTGGCATAGCGCCCGCGGGCGGGATACTCCATGTCGGTCACCTCATCGTGGCATCGGAGCCGCGCGCGTCCCGTGCTTCCGACAGCGCTTGCCAGACACGCTCCGGCGTGAGCGGCAGGGTCGAAATCTCCACGCCATGGTCCGCCAGCGCATCGCAGACGGCGTTGGTGACGGCCGCCGCCGGCGGGATCGTGCCGACCTCGCCGACGCCGCGCACGCCGAAGGGCGTGACCGAGGAAGGGACCTCGGTGTGCAGCAGGTCGATGGGCGGCACATCCATGATGGTAGGCGCGAAGTAGTCCAGCATGCTGCCGCTCACGAGCTGGCCCGTGCTCGCGTCGTAGCGAAGCTCCTCCGCCAGCGCCGCGCCGAGCCCCTGCACCAGACCGCCCCGCACCTGGCCGTCGACGAGTGGTGGATTGACCACGACGCCGCAGTCGTGCGCCATCACGAAGCGCTCCACGTCGAACTCGCCGCTCTCGTCATCGACCGAGACGACGGCAGCGGCGGTGCCGAACGAGAACGACGCGTGCGAGGGCTCGAAGTGAGCGGTCGCCTCCAGGCCCGGCTTCTCGTCCTCCGGAATCCCCTGCCCGATGATGGCGCGGGTGAAGATGTCGGCGAGCGGCACGGTACGGCCGGGCTCGTCCGCCACACGCACCACGCGCCCGCGCACCTCCAGCGCGTCCAGTGTCGATTGCAGCACCATGGCCGCGATGCGAAGCGTCTTGTCGCGTAGCGCGTTGGCGGCCTCGCGGATGGCGCCGGCGGCGGCGATCAGGGTGCGGGAGGCGAAGGCGCCCGTGTTCAGAGGCGATGCCCCGCTGTCGCCTGCATGGACCGTGATGGCCTCGTAGTCGATGCCGAAGACCTCGGCGCAAACTTGCGCGAACGCCGTCTCGCTGCCTTGCCCGAAGGTTGAGACGCCAGTGTAGAGGTCGATGCCGCCGGAGCGGTTGGCGCGCAGGACGACGCTCTCGTGGGCGCCGAAGCGGGAGCCGCGCCCCGCGAGGAAGCGCGCACTGGCGTAGCCCGTGCGCTCGACGAAGGAGGCGAAGCCGATGCCCGTCAGCCGCGCGTCGTCGCGGCACTCCCGGCCTTCGGCGCGATGGGCGTCGTAGTCCACGGCGTCGGCGGCCAGCTGCAGGGTCCGCAAGTAATCGCCGTTGTCGTAGACCGCGCGGCTCGGCGTGGTCCAGGGCAGGTCTTCCGGCCGCAGCATGTTCGTTCGCCGCAGCTCCAGCGGGTCAATATCGAGACGCCGCGCCAGCCGGTCGATCAGGACCTCCAGGGCGAAGTTCACTTCCGGCTGACCGTAGCCGCGATAGGCCCCGATCGGCGTCTTGTTGGTGAGCGCGACGCGACGCTCCACCGCCGCATCGGCCACCCTGTAGGGGCCGGTGAAGACCACGCTGGAAAGCTGCGCCGAGCCGTAGGTGGAGTTCCAGGCGCCGAGGTCGGTGGTGTACTGGTTGGTGATTGCGACGATGCCCCCGTCCGCCTCGGCGCCGATGCGGACGTCGTGCACGGCCTCCCTTGCGTGAGTGCTGGCGCGGAAGAATTCCAGGCGGTCCTCGATCCACTTGACCGGGCGCCGCAGCGCCATGGCGTGCAGCACCGCCAGCACGTCCTCGGGATAGAGCCCGAGCTTCATGCCGAAGCCGCCGCCGACATCGGAGGCGATAACGCGAATGTAGCCCTCGTCGAGCGGCAGGCACTCCGCCAGCTGCTGCCGAATCAGGTGCGGCGTCTGGGTGGAAGCGTAGACTTCGAGCACGCGCGCGCCGGCGCGCCAGTGGGCGACGATGCCGCGCCCCTCCATCGGCAGCGCGCTCACCCGGTTCACATGGAAGCGCCCCTCGACGACGGCCGGGGCCTCGGCCATGCGGCTCTCGGGATCGCCGGCGCGATCCACGTTGCTGGTCAGCAGGTTGGACGGCAGCGTCTCGGGATGCAGCACCGGCGCGTCGTCGGCGAGTGCACCGAGCGTGTCGGTCACGTGCGGCAGCGGCTCGTAGTCGATGTCGATCAGCTCCAGCGCGTCCTCGGCGATGGCGCGGCTGGTCGCGACCACGCTCACCACGGGCTGGCCCTCGTGGATCGCCTCTTCGCCGGCCAGCGCGTAGTAGGGCAGCAGCGGCGCGCCGGGCACGGGCCGCAGCACCGTGAGCGGCTCGCTCGCGGCCCGCACGTCGCCGCCGATCAGGATGTGCCGGACGCCGGCAAGCGCGCGGGCTTGCGCCACGTCGATCGCGCCGATGGCGGCGCGGGGGAAGGGGCAGCGGCCCACCGCCATCTCCAGCTGATGGGCCAGCTGCACATCGTCGGTGAAGAGGCCGTCGCCGCGCAGCAGGCGGTCGTCCTCCTTGCGGGGGAGCGCGGCGCCGATAAGGCTACGGCGGGGTACGCTCACGGTGAGGTCTCGGACTCGTCCACGCCCAGGTACGCCTCCACCGCGCGCAGGATGTTCTCGTAGCCGGTACAACGACAGAGCACGCCGACAAGCTCTTCGCGGATCTCCGCGCGGGAGAGCGTGCGCCCGCTGGCCTTCAGGCTCTCCGCCAGCATCAGGAAGCCCGGCGTGCAGTAGCCGCACTGCAGCGCGTGATGCCGCTTGAAGGCCTCCTGCGCGGCGTTCAGGCGGTCGCCCTCGGCCAGGGCTTCGACCGTTGTTACCTCCGCGCCGTCCAGCTGCACGGCGAGCATGAGGCAGGACTTGATGGCGGCGCCGTTCACCAGGATCGTGCACATGCCGCAGACGCCTTGCTCGCAGCCGACGTGGGTGCCGGTCCAGCCCAGGCGATGACGCAAAAAGTCGGCCGCGTGCATGCGAACCGGCACCTCCGCCGACACCGCCTCGCCGTTCAGACGGAAGGCGATGGCGCGCTCAGTGCCGCTCAACGGCTGCCCCCTCGGGCTGAGGCCCCCGCGCAAGGCTCGCCTGCAGCCGCAAGCGCTTGCTCCAGGTTGGAGGCGAATTCGGCGGTCACCTTCGCGGCGTGCTTGTTGATCACCGCGCTGCCGACGGTGCCGAGCACGCCGGCGAGCGCAACTTCGCCCTCCACCGCGATGCAGGTCTCGCCGCCTGCCTCCGTGAGCGTGACCGCGTTCTGCGCCCTGAAGTTGCCGACCGCGCCGCGCACCGCCTTGCCGGTGGCGGTGAACGCGATGCGCGCCCCGGCAACGCGTTCGGTGATGCGGACCTTGGCCTGGAAGGTGGTCGACATGGGTCCGAGTTTCTGGGTCGCGCGGACGGTGTAGCTGTCGTCCTCGCCCGCGAGCGGCTCGACCTCTTCGACGCCGGGCATGCACCGCGCGACCTCAAGCGGCCGCTCGAAGAAGCGCCAGACCTCCTCGCCGCTCGCCCGGATGCGAAACTCGTGGCGATACTTCATCGCGCGGACGCCAGTGCCGAAGCGCGCAGGTCGCGCAGTACCCGCGCGATGTAGATCGGCACCAGGTGGGCGCGGTATTCGGCCGAGCCCCGGATATCGTCGGGTGGGTCGATGGCGTCGCGCGCGGCCTCGCCTGCTGCCGCGATGTCGGCATCGTCGAGACGGCTTCCTTCCAGCAGCGCCAGGCTTGCCTCGGCCAGAACCGGCGTGTCGTTGACCCCTCCGAGCCCGATGCGAAGCCCGCGCCAGCGGCCGTCGTCAGCGACCCGCCCGGTCGCCGCCACCGAGAGCACGCAGAAATCGTTGTGCCGGCGGCAGCACTCGCGAAAGGCGAAGTGCGGCGGATGCGGGGGAACGCGAACCTCAGTCAGCACCTCGTCGGGCGCGAGAGTGGCGGCGTAGGCGCCTTCGTAGAGGCCTTCCATCGCGATGGTGCGCGCGCCGGATGGCCCGAGCACGTGGACCGTAGCGCCGAGGACCAGGCAGCTCAGGGGCATTTCGCCGGTCGGATCGCCCTGCACCAGGCTGCCGCCGATGGTGCCGCGGTTGCGTACCTGGCGGTCGCCGACGAAGGCCACCATCGCCTTGAGCAGGGGCAGCCGCTCCGCGACGAGGGGCGAGAATTCGAGCGTGCTGTAGCGGACCAGAGCGCCGATCCTCGTCTCGTCCCCCTCGACCGTCATCTGGGCGAGGTCGGTGAGCCCGTTGATGTCGACCACCGCGTCCGGACGCCAGAGCCGCATGTTCATCATCGGCATCAGGCTTTGGCCGCCGGCCAGAATGCGGGCGTCGCCGTCGTAGTCCTGGAGGTGGCGCACCGCTTCGGCGATGTCGCCCGGCCGGTGGTAGGCGAAGTCGGCGCTCTTCACCGGTCTCGGTGTCCGGGGCTCGCCGTCGCTACCCGGCCGCCCGAGAGCCTGGCGAGCACGTGCCCGACCGCGCTCCTGCTCTCGGAGACCAGACCCGCGCTCTCCCGCTGGCTCCACACCGTCTCGGGGCGGACCTGGAGGACCCGCACCGCGCCGTCCGCGCCGATGGCCCATTCGATGTCCTGCGCCGCGCCACGGTGTGTCTCGATCCGCTTGGCGAGCGTCGCCAGCGCGAGCGCCTCGTCGTCGTCGATGCAGGCCGTGTGCCCCCGCTCGGCCGCGATCGGCAACAATCTCACCGCGCCTGCAGCGGGATCGAAGCGATATTCCTCCGTTTGCAGCACGATCTCCCGCCTGACGATCTCCAGCGTCACCTTGTCGACGGTGAAGCGGCTCGGGGTTACGTCGCCCTTGACCACGCCTTCGCCGAGGCCCCAGCAGGCCTCCATGACGATCTTGGAGCGATCGCCGTTGAGCGGGTCGAGGGTGAACATGACGCCGGCGGCATGCGCCTCCACCATCTGCTGGACGCCGACGCAGATACCGTCGCCGCCCGCGGCCGCCGCGTCGTCGCCGCCCGCGCGGTAGGAGAGGGCCGTGTCGCCGAACATGCTGGCCCAGCACGCTCGGACATGCCGCAGCACGGCATCGGCGCCCGCGATCCAGAGATAGGTGTCGTACTGGCCGGCGAAGCTCGCATCGGCGAGGTCCTCGGCCTCGCCGCTGGAGCGCACGGCCACCGGCACGCCTGGCCGGCCCGTCCTTTCTTCCAGGATCGCGTAGTTGCGCCGGATTGCCGTCTCCAGCTTATCCGGCATCGGGGAGGCGCCGATGGCCTCCACCAGCCGCGCCCGCGCCTCACCGATCTCCGCGAGGGCCGCGCGGCGAGCGGCCTCCCTCACGAACGCGGCCTTATCGGCGAGGCCCGCGTGAGCCATGAAGACGCGATAGGCCGTTGTGGTCACGCCGAAGCCGGGCGGGACCGCGAAGCCGGCCGCCGTCATCGCGGCGAGGCTCGCGAACTTGCCGCCGAGCAGCGGGTTTCCCGGCGCGCCCTCCTGATCCAGCCACAGAATGTGGGGATCGTCGGTCACGGCGCGGTGCGCTCCAGAACCGTCACCGTGCCCTCGTTGCCGTCGACCTCCACCTGATCGCCGGTCTGGATCGTCGCCGTGGCAAAGCCCACGCCGACCACCGCCGGCAGCCCGTACTCGCGCGAGATGATCGCGGTGTGGGCCATCATGCCGCCCACGTCGGAGACCGCCGCGCCGATACGGCCGAAGACGGTCGCCCAGCTCGGCGCCGTGATCCGGCAGACCAGGATCTCGCCCTCATCGACGCTGTAGAGGTCTTCGGTGCGGGTAATCACGCGGGCCGGCCCGGTCACCTTGCCGGCGGACGCGGGCACGCCGCGCAGGACATCGCCGGCGGCGGCGGGATCGACGCCGAGCCACTCCTCGATCGTCTTCTCCGTAATTCCCCAGAGCATGATGGTGATGGGCTCGGTCACGACCGACGGCGGGGTTCCCAGCGCCGGCGGCGGCGTCCACTTGCAGAGCGAATCCCGGATGCGCCGCCGCCGCTGGACGATGGGCCGCCAGTAGACCTCGCCGCGCGGCGGCGAGCCCGTGGCCCAGCCGATCAGCAGGTCGTAGAGCGCGTCGTAGACCTCGTGGCGATGCAGGTAGAAGAGGTCCTCGCGGTCATCGAGGAAGTCGTGCGCCACGAAGACATCCGCAAGTTCCCGCACCTTCGACCAGAAGATCGTGTGGTGCCAGTGCTCGACGTAGAAGTTGTGGTCCTCGACGTAGGGGAAGACCTTGCAGGTGAGCGCGAGCAGGCCGTCGAAGGCCTCGCGGTCCTGATCGGTGGGCAGGAGCGCGCGGTATTCCGCCGTCACCCGCTGCCGCTCCGCCAGCAGCTTCTCCAGCGGGCGGCGGATGTCCTCGCCCCGCTGCAACGCCTCGACATAGCCGCGCAGCGCGATGAAGGGAAGCCGCAGGTCGTCGATCCAGACCGGGTCGGAATGGTCGTAGCCGACGCCCGTGGAGAAGTGGAACCACGGCTCCTTCGCCGCCTCGAAGGCTTGCAACCATTCGGCCCCGCCGTCTGCCTCCGCCATGGCCGCCAGCAGCGCGTCCGGGTCGTCGTGTTGCAGGACGATGCCGGCGAGGTTCCGCTCGACCGCCAGCTCGGCCAGCTCGCGGACCTTGTCGTCGGGCCGCAGCAGCAGGTTGTCGATGCCGCAGACGATCTGCGTCAGCGTCCGGTCGGTGATTCCCGGAAACGCCTGCTGGCAGAATTCGCGGAAGGTCAGGTAGGCGCCGTAGCCCAGGTTCAGCATCTCGAAATGGTAGGAGCCCATTTCGAGCATGTTCTCGATCAGCCGGTTGTAGGCGCTGAGCAGGTCGTGGGAGGAGTAGACGCCGCGGTGGCCGAAGACGTTCTCCTCCGGCTCCAGCTCCGGCAGCGGGCGGAACTCGATCTCGTTCAGGCGGGCGATGCAGTCCTTCGCCTTCTCAGCCCAGTTGCCGTAGATCTCGTCCCAGTTCTCGAAGTAGTGGCCGGCGCGGCGGGTGAAGTGCTCGTTGCGCGCGGCGATCTGCTCGGGATCGGTGACGCTGTTGGGGCTGACGTAGATGTAGCCGTTGACCAGCCGCTGATCGATGCCCATGGCGACCGGAATCGGCCAGACCCGGCTCGCCATCTGGCTGGCGGCCACCCACCAGTTCTCGGTCATGATGGTGTCGAAGGGATAGAGCGGCTCCGGGTTGTGCATCCCGTCGAAGAACCAGAACTTTCCCTCCTCCATCGCGCGACGCTCGTCGCTGATCAGGCAGTAGTAGGGATAAAGCTCTTCCCAGCCCTCCGCGCCGTCGGGCGTGGGCAGCTCGAACGGGCTCGGGAAGCCCCGGTTGGGGGCGGGCGTGGCCGCCGCGGCCGCCTGTCCCGTCCCGCCGCTCTCGGGTGATTCAGTCATGCGTGGCACCTCGCGTCCTGCCGCCCGGCATCATGCCACGCGTGCGCCCAATGGTTCACGGCCATAGGGCGAGGCGGATCGAGCGGGGGCGCTACTCGGCGGCGGCCGCGGCCTCCTGCGGCTCCCACTCGGGGATGCGGCCGTCGTAGTAGGGCATCTGCTCGACCCGCGGTGTCCATGAGCCGTCGTCGATGCACTGGCGCACGTGTTGCGCGATCTCGTCCATGGTCGCGAACCAGACGCCGCCCTTCTCCTGCAACGCCTCGATCCACGCGGCCACGCGGCGCATCCGCGCGAGCCGGCCCGAGACGAAGGGGTGCCAGACGGTGATCAGCATGCCGCCGTTCTCGTACATCGCCTCGAACTCGGAATCGAAGACCCGCATGGCCTCGTCCGGCGACTTGATGGTCATGGTGTAGTGGAAGTCGAGGCTGTGCATGTAGTGCGGCCAGTCGTCCATGCCCCAGTGGGAGGGCAGGCAGATGACCTCGCCCTTGGGCGTGTTCAACACGTAGGGCACGTCGTCGCCCATCAGGCTCGCGTCGTAGAGCATGCCACGCTCAGCCAGCAGCGTCGGCGAGTGCTTGGACGCATTGTAGAGCGGCGCGCGCCAGCCGCGCGGCGCCTGGCCGGTCATGCGCTTGATCACGTCGATCTGCCGGTCCAGCCAGTACTCCTGGCGATCGCGGGATTCGTCGTTGGGGTTCTCGTGGAGGTAGCCGTGGGCCGCGATCTCGTGCCCGCCCTCCAGGATCGCATCCACGAGATGCGGATAACGCTCCATACACCAAGCCGGATAGAAGAAGGTCTGCTTGATGCCGTAGTGGGCGTAGACCTTCAGGATCCGCGGGATCGCCACCTCGTCGTACTTCAGGAACGAGTTGGCCGAGAGCATGTTCTCGGCCTTGTCGGGGAAATCGAGGTGCAGGATGCTGTCGGTGTCGATGTCGAAGGTGATGGCCACGGCGCAACGCGCGCCGTCCGGCCACGGCACCGGGTTCTCGATCAGCTTGAGCGTCATCGCTTCCCTCCTCGCGGCAACCGCCGCAGCGGACCTTACACGCGGCGCGAAACCAAGCCAAGAATACGAAATTCGTGGATTCACAGGCTCGCATTGACGGTTTTCCAGGCCATAGCTAGACTGCCGTGAGGATTTCGGTGGACTTGGACCTTCTGGGAGCCGGAATCCGCTGACCGCACGAGAGGTTGGCATGAGCGCCTCGAAACCATCCTCGCAGGCGAAGGGGAACAGCCGTGAGCCTCGGCTTCGTGCGCTGGCGGAGGGCGAGCCCGCGCCGGTCATGGGGCTGCGCCAGGTCGGGATGGCGGACCTGCAGGGCGATGCGGTCGCCCCTGCCTCGATCCCCCATATCGAGGGGCTCAACCGGGAGATCGTCGCCCTGCTGCAGGAGGACGGCCGGGTGCCCTTCTCCAGCATCGCGCGCACGCTGGGCGTCTCGGAAGGGACCGTGCGCTCCCGTGTCGGCCAGATGCACAAGGCCAACCTGATCCACTTCATCACGGTGGTGAACCCGCTGGCGCTGGGCTACACGGCCTGGTCGATGCTCGGCATCAAGGTCGCCCGCGGCGCCAGCGCCCATGAGGTGGCATCCCACTTCCGCGATCGGCCGGAGGTCGTCTACGTCATGCGTGTCGCCGCGCGCTACGACCTGCTGGCCGAGGTGGTGTGCGGCTCGCCCGACGAGCTGCGCGAATTCCTCGATGACCATTGCTACGGCTCGGACGACATCGCCCAGGTCGAGCCGATGATGGGGCTGGGCCTCTACAAGAGCCTGTTCAAGTGGGACAAGCCGCTCGGCGCCGGCGATGGCCGCGGCAAGGCGGCCGGGCGCAGCAGCCGGTAGCGGCCAACGAACAAGAAGAAGGGGAGACGAACCGCCGTGAGCAAGCGCCGCATCATGCCCGCCGGACACTGGGACTGGAGCATGCCGGTCACGCTCTCCCAGGGCTGGCGGCTGGGCGACCTGGTCGTGGTCGGCGGCCAGATCTCGGCGGACGCAAAGGGCCGCACGGTCGGTGGCGACATCGAGACCCAGACCCGCAACATCATGGAGTTCATCGGCCGCGTGTTGCACGAGTCGGGCGCCGACTTCGGCGATGTGGTGAAGCAGAACGTCTACTACGTGGTCGATGACGAGAGCCCGCCGGCGGACGAGATCGTGCGGCGCATCGACGCGGTGCAGGCCGAGTATTTCGCGGCGCCGGGCCCGGTCACGACCGAGACGCCGGTCTCGGGCCTCGCCTACGAGGGGCTGCTGCTGGAGATCGACGCCTTTGCCGTGGTGGGCGGGGACAAGCGCCCGCTCACGCCCGAGGGCCACTGGTCGCGCGGCAACGGCATCGCCTGCGTCCAGGGCTGGCAGGCGGGCGACTGGGTCTTCGTCGGCGGCCAGCGCTCGCTCAACGGGGACGGCTCGCTCAGGGATGCCGGCGACATCGCAGCCCAGACCCGCAATTGCTTCAACGGCATGGCGGGCGTCCTCGCCGAGGCCGGCGCCTCCATGAACGACCTCTTGCGCCTCAACACCTACTACCGGCAAGAGACCACCGGCGACGACGTGACCGCGTTCTGGGAGGCGCTGACCCGGGTGCGCATGGAGCACCTACCCAATCCGGGGCCCGCCGGCACGGGGCTCAGGGTCAAGGATTTCTCCCATCCGGGCGAGCTGATTCAGATCGAGGGCGTCGCCCATCTCGGCCGGGAGCGCCGGCGCATCATGCCGGCGGGCCACTGGGACTGGAGCATGCCGGTGCCGTTCTCCCAGGGCTGGCGGGTCGGCAACGTCGTGTTCGCGGGCGGCCAGATCTCGGCGGACCAGAAGGGGCGGACGGTCGGCCCCGGCGACATCGCCCGGCAGACCGAGAACGTGTTCGAGAGCCTGATCGCGGTGCTCGAGGAGGCCGGTGCCGAGATGAGCGATGTGGTCAAGCTCAATACCTATTACCAGTACGACGACGGCGGCGCTTCGCCCACCGCGTACTGGGAGAAGATGACCGAGGTGCGGCGGCGCTACTTCCCACCGCTCGGGCCGGCGGCGACCGCGGTCCGCGTGGACGGCTACGCCTTCGAGGACCTGCTGATCGAGATCGAGGCGATTGCCGTGGTGGACGAATGATGCGGACGGGTCCTTCCGCCTACAACCGCCGGCCTCCGGGGTGACATGAATGGCCCAGGGACAAGCCGGGGGCACGCCGCCGTCCGATGCAGATTCGCATCCGGGCGACGCCGCACCCGCGCCGGTCTTCAGGCCGCCCCGCCAACCCTTCCTGGAGGTGCTCGGCTCGCTCACCCAGCGCCGCACTGTCGTGCTGGGTGTCGCGGGCGTCATCATCTTCTTCGCCGTCTGGGAGGTCGCCCACTACACCACGCCGGAGGAGAAGCAGCGCTTCCTGCCTGCCGTCGAGCAGGTGGTGGCCGAGATCGCCTATCTCTTCGCCGAGAAGAACTTCATCGCCGATGTCGGCACCAGCCTCTACCGCATCTATGCGAGCTTCTTCGTCGCCAGCCTGATCGCGGTACCGCTCGGCGTCTTCATGGGCTGCTTCGTCAAGGCGCGCGCGCTCATCAGCCCCACCACCGGGGGCTGGCGCTATCTGCCGGCGGCCTCCTTCGCGCCGCTCCTGCTGGTGTGGTTCGGGCCCACCGACTTCGCCAAGATGGCGCTGCTCTTCCTCGGCTGCTTCTTCTTTCTCGTCGCCCTGATCCTCGACAACACGCTCGCGGTCCAGCGCGAGCTGATCGAATCCGGCCTCACCATGGGGGCCAAGCGGCGGCAGGTGGTGGGCATCACCTTCCGCGCCGCGGCGCCCGCCATCCTCGATTCCATGCGCAACATGATCGCGGTCGCCTGGACCTACCTGGTGATCGCCGAGATCATCGTGGCGACCGACGGCATCGGCGCGGTGATGATGCGGGCCGTGCGCTTCCTCCACGTCGACATCATGATGGGCGGTATCCTCACCATCGGCGTGCTCGGCGTGCTGACCGACATCACGTTCCGCATCGCCAGCCGCATTCTCTTCCCGTACCTCCGGGTCAGGCGCTAGGAGGCGGCGGGATGGCGGTCTTCGGCTTGGGGAGAACGGCGGCGGCGCAGGCGGGAGCGAATGCCCCGGTGCCGGGCACGCCCCCACTGCGCGCCAACCGGGTCACCAAGAGCTACCTCAAGGGCAGCGTGATCGCCCTCGACGATGTTTCCTTCGATGTCCATGCCAATCAGGTCACGGCGATGATCGGCCCGTCGGGCTGCGGCAAGACGACGATGCTCAGGCTGATGGCGGGGCTCGAATACCCCTCGCGCGGGGACGTGACCATGTTCGGTCAGCCGATCATGGGGCCGGGACCGGAGCGCGGCATGGTGTTCCAGGCTTACACCTCCTTCCCCTGGCTCACCACGCGGGCCAACATCGAGTATGGGCTGAAGCTCCAGGGGCTCTCGAAGGCGGAGCGGCGCGAACGCGCCGAGCACTTCCTCGAGCTGGTGCATCTGGAAGGGTTCGCCAATGCCTATCCGGCCGAGCTTTCCGGCGGCATGAAGCAGCGCGTCTCCATCGCGCGCACGCTGGCGCAAAATCCGGCGCTGCTGCTGCTGGACGAGCCCTTCGGTGCGCTCGACGCCCAGGTCACCTGGGAAATGGAGGAGATGATCATCGAGATCATCGAGCGCGAGAACAAGACCGTGGTGGTGGTCACCCACGACATCCAGGAGGCGATCTACCTCGCCGACCGGATCATCTTCTACACACGGCAACCGGGGCGGATCAAAGCCGACCTCCCGATGGCGTTCAAGGAAGGCCGCCGCTTTCAGAAGAAGGAGGAGATGCTCGTGCATCCGGGCTACGTGGACATGGAGCGGCAGCTTTACGCGATGATGCGCGAGGAGATACGGGGACGGGTCAGCTAGGGCCCGCCTCGACGGTCAACCGCAAGGAAAGGGAGAAACCAACATGCTGTGGCGAACATCCATCATGACACTGGCGGCCGGCGCACTTGCGCTCGGCATCGTCGGTGCCGCGAGCGCGAAGGACACCGTCCGGGTCGCGCACTTCAGCTGGCCGGGCTACGGCTTCCTCCATATCGCCAAGGCGAAGGGAATGCTGCCCGAGAACGTGGACCTCGAGATTTCGATCATCGAGGACCCGGTGCAAAGCATGGGCCTGCTCGCGAGCGGCCAGCTCGACATCGTGACCAGCACCATCGAGTTCGGCCCGATTGCGCTGGCCGAGGACATGCCGGTGAAGCTGCTCGGCCTCACCAATCTCGGCAACGGCTCGGACCGCATCATCGTTGGCCCGAACATCAAGTCGCCCGAAGACCTGAAGGGGAAGCAGGTCGGCGTGATCGAGGGCGGGCTGTCGCAGATCTACATGGCGATCTGGCTGGAGCAGCAGGGCATCAAGTGGGACGAGGTGGAGATGGTGAACCTCTTCCCGGATGCCGCCGCCTCCGCGATGATCGCCGGCCAGCTCGATGCTGCCGAGCTCTGGGACCCCTACGGCCCGCAGGTGCTGGAAGAGCTCGCAGGCTCGCGCGAGATGAGCCATTCCGGCGAGGAATACTGGCTCAAGGAAGGCCTGATCGCCGACGCGATCTTCGTCTCCGACGCGTTCATCGCGGAGAACCGCGACCTGCTGGTGGCGCTGATCAAGTCCCGCTACGAGGCGGTCGAGTGGTGGCGCCAGAACCCCACCGAGGGCAACGAAATGATCGCCGGGATCCTGCAGTGGGGCGTGCCGGACGTGGAGCCGATCCTCGGCGGCGTGAACAACCCCGACGACGGCACACTCTACATGTATAGTCTGGAGGAATCGGCGCAGTTCTGCGGCGTTGCCGAGGGCGAGCCGCCCTTCGGCCAGCGCAATGGCCAGCTGACCGACCACTGGGAGCTCACCAACAAGTGGTGGTTGACCTTTGGCCTGATGACCGAGACGGTCGCTCCGGCGGAGGGGATCGATTGCTCGATCCTCAAGGACGCGCTCGGCGGGTAAGGTTGGGATGCGGGCGGCGCCGCAGGCGCGCCGCCCGTATCGCCCGGTACGGACCAGGGAGACGATCGAATGGCGCTGCTTGAGATGCACGAATGGTACGACCTCGCGCGGGATACCAACTGGACTCCCGGCTACGTCGCCGAGGAGGAGATCTTCCCGCCCGAACTCAGCGATCCCTTTGGGATTTCGGTCGAGCAGTGGGAGACCTTCGACGAGCCCTACAAGGTCTGCTACCGGGACTACGTCGAGACCCAGCGCGACAAGGACATCGGCGCCTATTCAGTGAAGTCGGCGCTGGCGCGCGCGGACTTCTTCAAGAAGGCCACACCGCACTGGAAGGCGCTGCTCGCGCTGCACTTCAGCCCGATCGGCTTTGCCGAGTTCCACTCGGCGTCGGCCTTTGCGCGCATGACCCGGTTCAGCCGTGCGCCGGGGATGCGCAACATGGCGACCTTCGGCACGCTGGACGAAATGCGCCACGGCCAGATCCAGATGTATTTCGCCTACGAGTTCATCAAGCAGGACCGCGTCTTCGACTGGGCGCACAAGTCGTCCAAGACCGAGAACTGGATCATCATCAGCCTGCGTCACGCGCTGGACGACATCGAGCACACGCGCGACGCGATCAGCGCTGCGATCATGACCAACTTTGCCTTCGAGCAGGGCTTCACCAACCTGCAGTTCATCGGCCTCTCGGCGGATGCGGCAAAAGCCGGCGATCACACCTTCGCCACCATGCTGCAGAGCATTCAGACCGATGAGGCGCGGCATGCGCAGATCGGCACGCCGCTCATCAGCATCATGATCGAGAACGGGCGCAAGGCGGAGGCGCAGCGGCTGGTCGATATCGGCTTCTGGCGCATCTGGAAGCAGTTCTCCGCGCTCAGCGGCATCTCCATGGACTACTACACGCCGCTGGAGTTCCGCGAGCACTCGCTCAAGGAGTTCATGCACGAGTGGGTGGTCGATCAGTTCGCCCGCAACATGAAGGCGATCGGTCTCGATCTGCCCTGGTACTGGGACTACTTCCTCCACGATATCGAGACCTTCCACCACTCGCAGCAGATCGGCGTCTACGTCTACCGCGCGACCGAATGGTGGCGACCGATCGCCTGCGTCTCGCCGGCCGAACGCGACTGGCTGGAGGAGAAGTATCCGGGCTGGAACGACACCTACGGCAAGTGCTGGGACGTGGTGATCGACAATATCCGGGGCGGCCGCTTCGAGAAGACGGTGCCCGAGGTGCCGCCGCTGATCTGCAACATGTGCGGGCTGGAGGTGACCGGAATGGGCGGCGCAGGCCGCCAGGTGAACGGACGGCGTTGGAACGCCACGGATTTCCACCTCGACCACGCGGGCCGGCGCTATCACTTCTGTTCCGAGCCCTGCAAATGGGTCTTCGAGCTTGAGCCTACCCGCTATCAGGGCCACCGCAGCATCATCGACCGCGTGTTGGACGGCACCGTGCCGCCGGGCCCCGATGCCTTCTACGAGTACATGGGCCAGAGCTTCGAGGAACGCGGCGTCTGCGGCTACGACTATCAGTGGGTCGACGGCTACGACCTGCCGCGCGCCGCGGCGGCCGAGTAGGCGCGTATCATGGCCGACATCCCGCTCGCCGTGCTGCTCGAGGGCGACTACGGCTACAAGGTGCAGGTGTTCGACACCGGCGACACCATGGCGGTGCTGGCGGAGAAGGTGGCCGACCAGGTCGCGGGCGTCCTGGTGGCGCCGTTCCCGCCCGAGGCGGTTCTCAGGGTCCGCGTGCAGGGCAGCGCAGACCCGCTGCCCGACGAGCTGACCATCGCCGACGCCGGCTTCGTCGAGATGGAGTCCGTGGAAATCTACCGCGCCGGCTGAACCAGCCGCTGCGGGCAAGGAGAAGACGAGCATGACGACGGCAGACGACGCCGGCAATCTCGTGGGCCCCGTGATGCGCGCGGGCGACATCGCCGACGCGGTGCTCGAAGCGATCCAGGAGGACAACGAGGGGCGCGAGGTCATCACCGAGGCTCACGCGTCCTACATCCGAATCAAGGTCGCGGACGAGTGCTTCGTGCGCTTCGAGACGGTGGGCGACGTGCTCGGCCGCACCGTCACCCGCGGCGACATCGAGGCGAACATGCCGAGCTTCGCAGGGTTCATCCGCACCGAGCCGGACGGCATCCGGTTCGTCGCGCGCTAGGAGGCTGTACCGTGACGGTCGAAGTCAAAGGCATGAAGACGTGGAGCGGCCTCGCCAAGAAGAGGCGGCGGCCCAGCGAGTACGAAGTCGTCACCACCAACCTGCAGACCCGCACGCGGCACCCGGACCAGGCCTACGAGCTCTCGCCGGCGCCGGACCTGGGGATGAACCAGTTCTACAAGCAGAACGTCTCCGAGAGCCCGCTGCAGCATCCGGACTGGGAGGGTTTTCGGGACCCGGACGAGATGATCTATCGCGTCTACACGCGGATTCAGGACCAGCAGGAGCAGTACGTCGACGGCCTGCTCGACGAGCACAACGAGATCGGCCACGACGCGACGCTCAGCGACGCGTGGCTCGACGCGCTGGAGCGGCTCTACACGCCCCGGCGCTTCCTTCAGATGGCGCTCCAAATGGGCGCGGCCTACCTGGTGCAAATTGCGCCGGCGAGCACGATTACCGCCTGCGCCGGGTTCCAGGACGGCGACGAGTTCCGCTGGCTCTCCCGCTGTGCCTACCGGGCGCGCGAGCTTCAGCGCGCGCACCCTTCGCGCGGCTTCGGCCAGACCGAGCGCCGCACCTGGGAGGAAGAGCCTGCGTGGCAGGGCTTCCGCGAGCTGCTGGAGAAGACGCTTGCCACCTACGACTGGGGCGAGCACTTCGTCGCGCTCAACCTGGTAGCGAAGCCGGCGGCGGACGAGGCGCACCGGCAGCTCGGCCGCATCGGGCGCCGCTTCGACGACGGGCTGCTCGGGCTGCTCGCCGACAACCAGATGCGGGACAGCGAGCGCTCACGGCGCTGGAGCGCGGCGCTCGTCGCCTTCTCGCTGGAGAACGAGGCGAACGCCGCCGTCCTCAACGGCTGGATCGAGAAGTGGATGCCGCTCGCGCGCCAGGCGGTCACGGCCTACTGCGGCGCCCTGCCCGAGCAGGACGACGCGACGGACGCGGCGCTTGCCGCAGTCGAGGCCTTCCACCGGAGCTTGGGACTCGACGCCTGAGCCTCTACGCCCTCACCACGGGATGATGGTGCGCTCCGGCGCGTGCCAGAAGGCGGGCTGCGCGCCGGGCTCGACAGGCTCGACCTGATCGATTCGCTCGATCAGGGCGGCGGCGGCGTCCTCCGGCGGGCGCGCTTCCTGGCGCTCGTCGTCGAAGGTCATGGCGGTCGCCACCATGCCGGGGTGCAGGACCACCGCAGCGATGCCGCGCTGCGCGAGATCATGGGCGAGGTTGACCGCCACCATGTTGGCCGCGCACTTGGAGATGCGGTAGCCGTAGAGCCCGCCCGACTTATTGTCGCCGAGCGAGCCGATCCGGCTGGTGATGAAGGCGACCGTTGATCCGGGTTTCAGCTGGCCCAGCAGGGCTTCGGTCACGCGAAGGGGCCCGAGCGTGTTGACCTCGATTTGTCGGCGGATGGCATCGTAGTCGAGCGCGCCCAACGCGTCGCGCACCGCGATCCCGGCGTTGTTGATGAGCACGTCGATGGTGGTGTCCGTGCCGGCGAGCCTCCCCACGAGGGCCTGCACCGCCTCGTCAGAGGTCACGTCCACGTCGGGCTCGACCCGGATGCCGAGCGCCCGTAGCGCGTCCGAGTCATCCAGGCAGGCCGCGATCACGGTGTCGCCGCGCGCGCGGTAAGCGCGGCAGAGCGCGTTGCCGATGCCGCGATCGGCGCCCGTGACCAGGACGACGCTCACGGCGCGGCCCGCCACCCCGGCCGACGCCGCTTAGGCGACGCGGAGCGTGGGCTGCTCGTTGCGCGCCTGCCCCGGCACCTCCCAGTGGGCCGCGGTGCGGCGCCGCAGCATGTCGCGGAACTGCCGGGTGGTGTTGGGCAGAAGCTCGCCCGTGCCCCAGTCCACGATCACGCCGTACTGTCGGATCAGGTCGAGCGCGTCGAGCTCCTTGCTGCGGTACTTGGCCGCGATGTCTTCCGCATCCACGTCGAGCCAGGCGTGGCGTTGCGCTCGGATGCGCTCGCGCTCGGCCGCGGTCGCTGCCTCGTCCACCTCGTATTCGGCGAGGTCGGCATCGATCTCGCGGACCACGACGCCGTAATCCTTCTTCGCCCGCTCGATGGAGACGTAGCCGTCGGCCACGTCCTCGCACACGGTTGCGGGATCGCGCGTGAGGGGGTCGCCGAGGCCGCCGCCGCCGGCGGACGGCCGGGTCACGGTATCGCCGGCCTCCACCGGCACGCCGGAGAAGATCGAGCCCAGGTAACGCTCGCCCTGCGTGCCGGGATTGACCCAGACGCCGTGCGGAATCGAAGGCAGCCCGCCCCAGAGGCCCCAGGTCACCGAGCGCTCGCGGTCGCAGCAGTAGGAGACCACCGAGCGCTCCGCCTTGGTGAGGATCGCGCCCTTCTCGACGCCGAGGCCGCCGCGCGAGTTGCCCGGCCCGCCGGAATCGACGATGAGCTCGTGGCCGGTGGTCAGCACCGGGGCGAGCCGCTCCTGCCCCTCGAAGGGCTGGGTGCCGAGCTGGACGCCGAAGACCGGCCCGGTGGCGCCCCAGCCGTCGCGGCCGTTGCGCGCGCCCCAGCCGCCCACCATCCAGTCGTACCACATGAAGTAGGGGCGGTCCTCCTTGCGGCCGTCGCGCCCGCCGATCAGCAGGTATTCGAGGTTGAAGGTGCAGGCCATGGCGCGCTCGGGCAGGATTTCGGCCCAAAGCTCGAACACCGAGTTCATGATCTTCTCGAAGGGGCCCGAGCAGAAGCCGGCAACCGGCGTCGGCCAGTCCGCGTTGACCACGGTGCCCTTCGGTCCGAGGTCCACGGTGACCACCCGGTAGAAGCCGGAGTTCAGCGGGATGTCGGGCGATTGCATCTTGGTGCCGGCGACGATGGCCGCGAACGCGCCGCCGTAGCAGCAGTTGAGGAAGGTCGAGATCGTCTTCGGGTGCGAGCCGGAGAGGTCGTAGTGCACGCTGTCGCCGTCGATGGTCATCTTGATGCGGATCGGGATCAGCCCCTCGCCGGCGACCGGGTCCACGTCGATGTAGTCCTCGGTCTCCCACACGCCGTCGGGCAGCCTGGCGATGCGCTGGCGGGTCAGCGTCTCGACGTAGTCCTGCACTTCGGCGAAGGAGGTCTGGATCACGTCGACGCCGTACTTGTCACAGAGCCGGCCGACCTCCCGCTCGGCGACGTTGCAGGCCTCCGCCTGGGCCTGGAGGTCGCCGATGATGTCGGCGGGCGCGCGGGTGTTGTTGGCGATCAGCTCGGCCACGTCGGAGAGGTATTCGCCCTTGCTGTAGACCCGGACCGGCGTGATGCGCAGCCCCTCGGCCATGTGGTCGAGCGCGCTCACGTTGAAGGAGCCCGGCACCGCGCCGCCGACATCGGCCCAATGCCCGTTGGCCTGGGAGAAGCCCAGGTGGATGCCCTTGTAGAAGATGGGGCGGACGATGCGCGTGTCGTTGAAGTGGGTGCCGCCCTGGTAGACATCGTTGACGACGAAGGTATCGCCGGGGTGGATGTCATCGCCGAACTTGTTGATGACGGCCTGGGCGGTGTAGTGCAGCGTGCCCACGTGGGCGGCGATGTCGCCCGAGCCCTGCATGATGGTGTTGCCTTCGGTGTCGCAGATCGCCGAGGAAAAATCCCGGGACCAGATCACGAAGGAGTAGCAGGTGCGGAAGATCTGCTCCGCCATCTGGTCGACGATGTTGACGTAGGCGTTCTTGAGCACCTCGAAGGTCACGGGGTCGAGCGTGTAGCCTTCTCCGTTCTTGCTCATTGTCTCTTCCTCGCTCTCTGCGTCAGCCTTCGGCCTGCGGGATGTGCATGACGATGGTGTGCCAGGGGTCGACCTCGGCCTTGAGGCCGGGCGGCACCAGCACCGTTGAATCGAGCTGCTCGATGATTGCCGGCCCTTCGACCACCGCGCCGGCATGCAGGGCGTCGCGGTCGTAGATGGGCGTCATGATCGGATCGGGCGCCTCGTCGAAGACCACCAGCCGCTCGGTCTCGGGCTCCGGCGCCGAGCGGTCCATCTCTTCCCTGGCGAACTCGGCCTTCTGCGAGAGCCCGGTGGCGGTGACGGTGAGGCGGTAAATCTCGACCGGCGCGTCGGGCCTGGAATAGTTGTGCTCGCGGCCGTGCTCCTCGTGGAACTGGGCGATCGCCGCATCCAGCGAGCCGGCAGTCGCGTCCACCTTGATCGACATGGAGCGCCACTGGCCGAGATAACGCATGTCGACGAAGCGCTCGAACTGCATGCGGTCTTCGGTCACGCCCTCGTGCAGCAGCCGCTCGCGGCCTTCGTCTTCCAGCGTGCTGAAGGTCTGCTCGATCTCCTCGACCTTCGCCTCGTCGGTGGAGCGCAGATACATCTGCGACATGTCGTGCTTGATATCCACCAGCAGGCAGCCGAGGGCGGACGTGACGCCGGGGTTCGGCGGCACCAGCACGGTCGGGATCGAGAGGTCGCGGGCGAGCGCCACGCCGTGCAGCGGCCCGGCGCCGCCGAAGACGGTGAGCGCGAAGTCGCGCGGGTCGTAGCCCCGCCGGATCGAGACCAGGCGCACGGCGTCCGCCATGTTGGCGTTCGCCACCTGGAGGATGGAGACCGCAGCCTCCTGCACCGTGAGCCCGAGCGGGTCGGCGATGCGGCGCTTGATCGCCTCCTCGGCGAGCGAGCGGTCCAACGTGACCGCACCGCCCGCGAGCCGGTCGCTGATGCGGCCGAGAACGATGTTGGCATCGGAGTTGGTGGGTTCCACGCCGCCCCGGCCGTAGCAGGCGGGTCCGGGCGACGAGCCCGCCGACTGCGGCCCGTTGCGGAGCGAATTGGCCTCGTCGATCCAGGCGAGCGAGCCGCCGCCCGCGCCGATGGTCAGCACCTCGATGCTGGGGAAGCAGATCGGGTAGCCGTACTGCACGTACCAGTCGGTGGTGACGCGGAGGTTGCCCCGGTCGCAGAGCGAGACGTCGGTGCTGGTGCCGCCCATGTCGAGGCTGATGGAGTTCTCGTAGCCCGCGAGCTGGGCGACGAAGCGGCTCGCGATGGCGCCCGCCGCGATGCCCGAGGCGGCGAGCCGGGCCGCGAATTTCGATGCCGTGCTCTCGGTCATCACGCCGCCGCCGGAGTGCAGCAGCAGGATGTCCTCCTCGTAGCCGCCTTCGCGGAGCCGCGTAGCGAGCCGGCCCACGTAATCGCCGGCAACGGGGGCAAGCACCGCGTTGGCCACGGTCGTGGAGAAGCGCTCGTGCTCGAAGATCTCGGGCATGATCTCGCTGGAGAGCGAGATGGACGCGCCGGGCACTTCCTCCTCGAGGATGTCGCGCATGCGGCGCTCGTTCTCGGGGTTGGCGAAGGCGTTGGCGAAGCAGACCGCGATGGTCGTAACCCCGCGCTTGTTGATGATGCGCGCAGCCTCGCGCGCCTCGGCCTCGTTCACTGGCTCGATGATCGTGCCGCTGTAATCGATGCGCTCGCTGACCACCAGGCGGTTGCGGCGCTGGATGTAGGGCGGCGCCATCTCCTTGTAGGTGTCCCACAGGTCGTCGCGGGTGCCGCGCCGGATCTCGATCACGTCGCGGAAGCCCTTGGTGGTGACCATGATCGCGGGCGGGAAGTTGCGCGTGATCAACGCGTTGGTGGCGAGCGTGGTGCCGTGGGCGAAGAGCACCATGTCCTGGAGGTCCACCCCGCCGGCCTTGATGCCCTCTAGCACGCCGTCGATCGGATCCGGCGTCGTCGGGGTCTTGGCGACGCGCATCTGGCCGCTCGCTTCGTCCAGGACGCACACGTCGGTGAAGGTGCCACCGACATCGCACGCGACGCGAACGGCCGCCCTCGAAACGTCATTCATTCCTAACGGTCCTCTCCCTTATGTCCCTGCAACCGAAGGCTGCCGCCGCGCGCGGCGGCACAGCTTATGCGGAAGGCGCCCCGAGACCTAGAGCGAGAAAATCGCCCTAACACTTGAGGATGCGGCGGGCATTCTTGCCGGCGATGGCGGGGCGGAGCGCGGTCCACGCGTTGAACAGCGCCTCGTGAGCCTGCCAGGTTTCGTGGCTCAGGATGCGGACAATCACCAGGTCGCCGATGCGGGTGACGCCGGCCTCGGTGCCGTCCACGCCCGAGATCGCCTCGTGCACGTCGTCCTCGACATCCGGTGGCAGGTCCGGCGCGTAGCCGAACGCCATTGCCATGTGCAGCCGGCCGAGCCAGAGCCGCTGCAGCGCGGCGATGGTCTCGGGCGTGGTCGCCACCAGGCGGTCGAGGGCGACCAGGCGGCCGCCGATGACGATGCGGAACTCCGAGACCAGATGGTGGAAGCGGAAGACCTCGCCGTCGCCGTAGTGCACGCGGCCGGCCGAGACCATGTCGGTGGCGAAGAGCCGGGACGAGGGCTCCAGCGCGATCCGGTTGAGCCGGTGCACCCGGCTGCGGGCGAAGGGAATCGCCTCGTCCGGGCAGAACTCCAGCAGCGCGTCCGCGCCCACGTGGAGGTCCACGATCTCGCGCGAGACGGCGCCGTCCGGGCACTTGTAGAACTTGCTCGACGCGGTGGTGGTGAAGAGGGCGCGGGTGCCGGGCTCCAGCACGCCGTGGAAGTGCGAGACGTCGCCCTCGACGAAGCCGCCGCCGCTGTTCACCAGCAGCATGAACGGCTGGTCGTCGTGGTCCTGGTAGTGGTAGCCCTGCCACTGGAACGGGATGCGCCAGCAGAGCGGGTCGATTTCCGTGCGGCCGAGCCTGCTCGACGCGCGGACGTTCATCAGCGCGTACTTACCGACGATCCATTCGGGATCAGGCTGTACCGGCGCGCTGCTCGGCTCCGTCATGCCCATCCATCAGGAGAACGTCGCGCTCGATCCAGGCGATCACTTCGGCAAGGCCATCGCCGGCGCGCAGGTTGGTGAAGAGGAAGGGCCGCGTGCCCCGCATCTTCCTGGAATCCCGCTCCATCACGCCCAAGTCGGCGCCCACCATCGGTGCGAGGTCGATCTTGTTGATGACCAGCAGCGGCGACTTGGTGATGCCGGGCCCGCCCTTGCGCGGGATCTTGTCGCCCTCGGCCACGTCGATCACGTAGATGTAGCTGTCCACCAGCTCGGGGCTGAAGGTCGCCGCGAGGTTGTCGCCGCCGCTCTCGACGAAGACGATGTCGAGGTCGGGATGCAGCGCCGCCATCTCCTCGATGGCATGCGCGTTCATCGAGACGTCCTCGCGGATGGCGGTGTGCGGGCAACCGCCGGTCTCGACGCCGGCCACGCGCTCGGGCGCGATGGCGCCCGACTTGATGACGAATTCGGCGTCTTCCTTGGTGTAGATGTCGTTGGTGATGGCGGCCAGCGAGTGGTCCGGCCCCATGCTGCGGCAGAGCGACACCAGCAGCGCCGTCTTGCCCGACCCCACCGGCCCGCCGATGCCGATCCTGACCGGCTTGCGCATCCGCAAGTCTCCCCGTTTTCCTGCGTCTAACGTCGCGTTTCCGAAACGAAAGAGCAGAGTGCTCCCGTCCCCGTCTCGTCATGGCCGGGCTTGACCCGGCCATCCACTCGCGCATCCCGGTCTTGCTTGGACCGACTGGATGCCCGGATCAAGTCCGGGCATGACGACAGGAGGTCGATGGCACCCGTGCGCATTTTCAAGACACGACGCCAGACTATCACGACATGCAAAGCCGCGTGTGCAGGCGCTCGTGCCGCATGCTGGCGACATCGAGGCCGGCGGTGGCGCTCCCGAGAGCGTCCAGCTCCATGGCGCAGGCGTCCTCGGTGCCTTGGGTCAGCAGCGGCCAGGCCTCCTTCAC
The DNA here is from genome assembly GCA_965220745.1 of Alphaproteobacteria bacterium. Lineage (GTDB taxonomy): Bacteria > Pseudomonadota > Alphaproteobacteria > UBA828 > UBA828 > WTGU01. The sequence continues at coordinate 392,945 of CBDCQT010000012.1, forward strand.
GATGCGCTGGCTCTCGATCTGGCCGAGCGGGATCAGCCGCGCGCCGACGCTGACGAGGTTGGAGAGCGCCGCGTGAAGGAAGGCGAGCACCGCGTCCGCCGTGCCGATGCCTTGCGCCTCCGCCGCCGCGCCGAAGATCACCGCCTGATGGCCCTCGCAGCGCCCGTCGCGCACAGCCTCTGCAAAGGGCGCGAGGGGCTCGCCCGAGAAGACGTCGCGGTAGGCGCCGAGCAGCGCGCGGCCGGTCTTGAACGAGGCCTCGCGCGCTTCCCGACTGAGCTTGAGCGCGCCCACGATGCGGTCGAGGTCCACCAGCCCGTCGAGATCGCCTGCGGCGGCGCGGCGGTGGGCGTGGGCGACTGCGGCGCCATCGGTGGGCGCGGCGGCGTAGCGGAGCCAGTCCCGGCAGGCTCCCTCGAAGCTTGCGGCGTCGTCCAGCGCGCCCGAGTCGATCCAGGTCTCAAAGCCGTAGGAATGGTTGAACGCGCCGGTCGGGAACGAGGCGTTCGCCACCTGCAGCAGGTAGAGGAGCCGGTCCGGCGCGTCAGTGGTCATGGTGATGGCCATGGTGATCGTGGTGATGGTGGGCGCCGTGGGCGCCGTATCGGCGGCCGACGAAGGGGATCGTGCGTTCCTCGTAGGCGATGCCGAGGCGCATGAGCAGGTCGGCCACCATGGGATCGGCCGGGGTCAGCATCCCCTCGTCGGTGAAGCGGACGGGCCGGTGCAGGTTGCCGAGCTGATAGCCGGCGACGCCCCAGGTGTAGGCATCGTCCGGGCTGACGACGTAGAGCGCCTCCGGCGCGGCGCGCGCCACGACCGCCGTGGTGCCCTCCAGCGCCAGCACGTCGCCGTCGTTGATCTCGGTGCCGCGCGGGAGCGAGATGCGCACGTCGCGCCCGCCCTCGGAGCGCCCGACGAGATGGGCGCTGGCGCGTTCCTCCGAGTTGAGCAGGACCGGGTCCTCGCTCTCGATCTTCTCGCGCAAGGTTTCGACCGTGCCGAGGACCGCGGTGACGACCGCCATGCGTGCCGTCGCCTCTGCCGCCCCTTAGCGGAAGTAGAAGAGCTGGGTCAGCGGCAGGGTCTTGGCCGGCTTCACCGTGATGCGCTCGCCATCGACGTAGACGTTGTAGGTCTCGGGGTCGATCTCGATATCGGGCAGCGCGTCGTTGTGGATCATGTCGCGCTTGGAGATGGTGCGGCAGCGCTTCACCGGCACCAGCGTCTGGGTCTCGATCCGGTCCGCAAGGCCGTTGTCGAGCGCCGCCTTGGTGACGAAGGAATAGCTCGTCCGCTTCGGGTTGACGCCGAGGGAGCCGTACTGCGGGCGGTACTTGAGCGGCTGGCCGGTCATCAGCGAGCCCGCCGGGTCGCCCATCACCGCGTGCGAGATGAAGCCGCCCTTCAGCGTCACCTCGGGCTTGGCGATGAAGAACTCGGGCCGCCAGAACACCAGGTCCGCCAGCTTGCCGGGCGTGATCGAGCCCACGTAGGAATCGACGCCGAAGCAGATCGACGGGTTGATCGTCACCTTGGCCAGATAGCGCTTGATCCTGAAGTTGTCGTTGTCCGAGCCGTCCTCCGAGAGCCGCCCGAAGCGCACCTTGTTCACCGCCGCGAGCTGGAAGGAGCGCTGCGCGCTCTCCGCCGCGCGGCCCACGCCCTGGCTGTCGGAGCCGATCATGCTGATCGCGCCCATGTCGTGCAGCACGTCCTCGGCCCGCATGGTCTCCGCCCTGGCCCGGCCCTGAATGAAGGCGATGTCCGTCGGCACGCTCTTGTTCAGGTTGTGGCAGGTGATCAACATGTCGATCTCTTCGTCGTACGTGTTGATCGAGAACGGGTTGGTCGGGTTGGTCGAGCTTGGCAAGAGGTTGGGCTCGCCGCAGACCCGCATCATGTCCGGCGCGTTGCCGCCTCCCGCGCCCTCGCAGTGGTAGATGTGCATGACGCGGCCGTTGATGGCGGCGATGGTGTCCTCGTAGTAGCCGGTCTCGTTCAGCGTGTCGGCGTGAATCTGGACCTGGAAGTCGTACTCGTCCGCAAGCTCCATGGTGGTCTCGATGGCGGCGGGCGATGACGACCAGTCCTCGTGAATCTTGAGCCCCGTGGCGCCGGCCAGGATCTGCTCCACCAGCGAGCCCGGCGTCGCCGCGTTGCCCTTGCCGAAGTTGCCGAAGTTCAGCGGGATGTCCGCCATCGCCTCCAGCATGCGCTGGATGTTGAACACGCCGGGGCACTCGATGCCCACCGTCTTCGGCCCCGAGCCGCCGCCGATCACCGTGGTGAAGCCCGCGTTCTGATACTCGTAAAGCTGCTGCACGGAATCGAAGTGGGGGTGGATGTCGACGAAGCCCGGCGTGCAGATCATCCCCTCCACCGAGAGGATGTCGGTGTTGGGCGAGACGATCAGCCCCGGCGTGATGTTCATGGTGTCCGGGTTGCCGGACTTGCCGACGCCGACGATCTCGCCGTCCAGCACGCCGATGTCGCCCTTCACGACGCCGAGGATGGGGTCGATGATCACCGCGTTGGTGATCACCATGTCGAGCCCGCCGTCGCTCTGCTTCCACTTCGACGCCTGGCCCATGCCGTCGCGGATGGTCTTGCCGCCGCCGAAGACGAGCTCGTCGCCGTAGGTGGTGTAGTCGTGCTCGATCTCGGCCACGAGGCCGGTGTCGGCGAGGTGAATCTTGTCTCCGGTGGTCGGCCCGTACTGCGCGGCGTAGTCCGGGCGGGCGATCTTCATGCTCATGCTCTGGCTCCCTGCTCCTGACCTCAGTCGCCGTCTTTGCCGCCGCCGAACTTCTCGTCCGGCGGGGTCTGGACCGGATAGCGCTCGCCCTCGAAGCAGTAGCCCTCGGCCCTGAGGCGGCGCATGGTCTGCTCCTTGATGATGCCGGAGCGGACCGAGCCGTTGGTCATGTTGTTCATGCCGTAGGCGACCTGGCGGCCGACGTAGCCGGTGATCTGCACCTTGCGGCTCTGGCCGGGCTCGAAGCGCACCGCGCTGCCGGATGGCACGTCGAGGCGCATGCCGAACGCCGCCTCACGGTCGAAGGCCATCGCCCTGTTGCACTCGGCGAGGTGGTAGTGGGCGCCGATCTGGATCGGCCGGTCGCCGGTGTTGACCATGACGATCTCGATCGCGGGGCGATCGGCATTGATCTCGATGTCGCCGTCGGCGAAGTCGATGGCGCCGCACTTCTCCGGCTCGCCCACCTCGAACGCCTCGTCCGGCACGATCGATTCCGGCAGCGGCGGCGGGCTCCATTTTCTCTTAGCCATGGCTGTTCTCCACGCTTGGCCCGCGCTACTCGCGGATCGGGTTCATCACCGTGACGAGCTTGGTCCCGTCGGGGAACATGGCTTCGACCTGGACGATCTTCATCATCTCGGGCACGCCCGTCATCACGTCGTCCCGCTTCAGGATGGTGGCGCCGTACTCCATCATGTCGGTCAGCATGGGGATGCTGCCCTCGCGCGCGCGCTCGAGAATCTCGTCGCAGATCAGCGCAATCGCCTCGGGGTAGTTCAGCTTGACGCCGCGATCGAGGCGCCGCCGGGCCATCTCTGCCGCGGCCCAAATCTGTATCCGTTCTTCTTCCCTAACAGTGAGATGCATAAGCCCCCACTCCCTTTCGCTCGCGCCACGCTTGAGGACCAGGCGAGCGCCCGGCCCTTGGTGATCGACGGCCCGATGGGCAGCCGCCGAGAGGGTATACCGCGAGGCGTACGAAGGGAAAGCGTGTCGCAGGAGAGCCGGCCCACACGCTGCCGAATGGCGAGCGGCGCGCGCTTGGCGTAGATTTATGCGTGGAGGATCGTTCGCGGCGGACCGGCTTCGGGGCCGCCCGCCCGCGCAGTAAGTAACCAGTGAAACGGAGTCACGCTTCCATGACAGACGGTTCAACCGGCAACGGTGCCAAAGGCCCGCGCGTGGTCGTCGTCGGCGGATCGATGGGCGGCCTGCTCGCCGGTAGCATGCTCTACCGCGCCGGCTGCGACGTAACGGTGCACGAGCGCATCGGCACCGAGCTCGCCGAGCGGGGCGTCGGCATCGCGACCCACCCGGAGCTTCACGCCGCGCTCGAGAGCCTGGGGCTTTCCATCGACGGGGCGTACGGCGCGCGGCTCGAGGAGCGCATCACCCTCGGCACCGACGGCAGCATTCTCGCGCGCTATCACTGTCCCCAGATACAGGCATCCTGGGGGCACCTCTACGGCCTGCTGCGCAGCAACTTTCCCGACGAACGCTACATCGGCGGCGCCAACTTCACAGGCTTCGAGCCCCACGGCGAAGGCGTGCTCGCGCACTTCGAGGACGGCACCAGCATCGAGGCCGATCTTCTGATCGGCGCCGATGGCGTGCGCTCCACCGTGCGTCCCCAGCTCTGGCCGGATGCGGTGCCGCAGTACGCAGGCTATGTGGCCTGGCGCGGCATCGTCGATGAGGACCAGCTCTCGGCGGAATGGCGCGACATGCTGATGGCGCACTTCATCGTCTACCTGCCGCCAGGCGAGCATGTGGTCGCCTACCCGGTGGCGGGCGCGGACGGCGAGCTCAGCCCCGGCAAGCGCCGCTTCAACATCGTCTGGTACACGCTGACCACGGCCGAGAAGCTGCGGCAGATGCAGACCGACGCCACCGGCCACCATCACGAGGCGGGGATCGCGCCGCACCTCATCCTCCCGTCGTTCGTCGATGAGGTCCATCAAGCGGCGGCCGAGCGCCTGCCGCCCTGCCTCGCCGAGCCGATGACCCTCGCGCAAGGGCTATTCTTCCAGACCATCGTGGACCTGGAGGTGCCCCGGATGGTGCAGGGGCGCGTGGCCATGCTGGGCGACTCGGCGTTCTCCGCCAGGCCGCACACCGGCATGGGCGTGGTCAAGGCGACCGGCGATGCGAACTCTCTCGCCCGGGCCATCGAGGGCCATCCCGGCGATCTCGCGGGCGCGCTCTCGGCCTACGACGAGGAGCGGACCCTCTATGGCCGCTCCCTGGTCCGCTTCGGCCGCCGCCTGGGCACCCATATCGAGACCCCGGAGCGGAGCGCCGAGGACTGCGCCTTCGGCGACTACCTGCGCGAGCCCTTGACGGTGATCCAGGCCATCTCGATCCCGCCGCCCTGCTCACCGCTCGCGGCGTTCAGGGACGACCCGGAGATCGCCTGCGGGCAGCGTTAGCCCGGTGCGGGCTCAGCCGGCCGGGCGCTCCACGGCGCGGAAGGGGTGGCGGGCCCGCAGCGTGTTCACCGCGTCGAAGATGGCCGGGAAGGTCGGCCGCTCCACGTAGGCGCCGTCGCCCTGGTCGGCGCGAATCTCCGAGCCGTCCCAGACATGCCGGCCCCGGCTCACGGTGGCGCGCGCGACGCCGGTCACCGTCATCCCCTCGTAGATGTTGAAGTCGTTGTTCTGGAGGTGGGTCTTGGCCGAGATCGTGCGCGTGGCCTTGGGGTCCCAGACCACGATATCCGCGTCCGCACCCACCTTGATCGCCCCCTTGCGCGGATAGATGTTGAAGATCTTCGCGGCGTTGGTGGACGTGATCGCGACGTACTCGTTGGCCGTGATCCGGCCAGTCTCGACACCCTGGTCCCAGAGCACCGACATGCGGTCCTCGATGCCGCTGGTGCCGTTCGGAATCTTCGAGAAATCGTCCTTGCCCATCTCCTTCTGCCAGTTGCAGTAGGCGCAGTGATCGGTCCCGGTGGTCTGCAGGTTGCCGGATTGCAGGCCGCGCCAGAGGTCCTCCTGATGGTCCTTGGGTCGGAACGGCGGGCTCATCACGAAGCCGCGGGCGACCTCCGGGTTGGGGTCGTAGTAGACGCTCTCGTCGATTACCAGGTGCTGCGCCAGGCACTCGCCGTAGACGCGCTGCCCCTCCAGCCTGGCGCGGGTGATCGCCTCCAGCGACTCCCGGCAGGTCACGTGGACGATGTAGATCGGCGCCTTGAGCAGCTGGGCGATGCGGATCGCACGGTTGGTGGCCTCGCCCTCGACCTCCGGCGGGCGCGACTGCGGGTGGCCTTCCGGCCCGGTGATGCCGGCCTTGAGCAGCTCCTGCTGCATCATCCAGACCAGGTGGCCGTCCTCGCAGTGGACGGTGCAGAGCGCGCCGAGATCCCGCGCCCGCGCGAAGCTGTTCATCATCTTCTCGGCGTCGAGCATGACCTCGCCCTTGTAGGCCATGAAGTGCTTGAAGCTGTTGACGCCGTGATCGCGGGTCAGCGTCTCCATGTCCTCGTGAATTTCGTCGTTCCAGTTGGTGATGGCGACGTGGAAGGAATAGTCCGACGGCGCCTTCGCCGCGCGCTGCTGCCAGATCCGATAGGCATCCATCGGCCGCTGGTCCGGCGCCGGAATCACGAAGTCGATGATCATGGTGGTCCCGCCCGAGAGGCCGGCGGCGGGGCCGGTATAGAAGTCGTCGCCGGTCACGGTATCCATGAACGGCGTTTCCATATGGGTGTGGGGGTCGATGCCGCCCGGCATGACCAGCGCGTCTCCGGCATCCACCGTCGTCGTGCCCGCGGGCACGTCGAGCCCGGTGCCGATTTCCTGAATCTTGCCGTCCGCGCAATAGATGTCGGCGACGTAGCGCTCGTCTGCGGTCACCACCGTGCCACCCTTGATCAGCGTCGACATGGCTGCCTCCCTTCCCGGCGCGGTCGATGCCGGCGTCACGGCGCCTCCCTGGCAGGCCGGGCCGGACCGTTGCCGCGCGATATCCGCTGCCCCACACTACCCTATCTGTGGCACACAGTTGCGATCTTCGCCGAAGGGGAGGGCCGAGGATGGAGAAGAGCTGCGAGCGGGAGGTGCGGGAGTTTCATGCCTTCCTGCGGGACTGGCTGGCCGGCGCCGTGCCGCGCACGGCCGAAACGTTCGTCCGGTTCTCCGGCGTGATGGGCGAGGGGCTCGAGGTCATCGGCCCGCGCGGTGGGGTGACCGGGCGGGAGGCGCTGGTAAGCGAGTTCGAGGGGCTGCACGGCGAACTCGCAGGCGATGCGGACGCGTTCGAGATCTGGATCGAGAGTTTCCGCTGCCGCTGGGCCGTGGGCGATCATGCGCTGGTGACCTACGAGGAATGGCACCGGCGGCAAGGCGCGGAATCGGCGCGCCTCTCGACGGCGCTCTTCCGCCGAGCCGAGGTGACGCCCTGCGGCGTGGCTTGGTTGCACGTTCACGAGACCTGGCTGCCCGGCCGCGCGCCCGAGGGCGGCGAGCGCTTCCCCGAATCCGCCTGAGCAGGCCGGAGCGAACGCGGCGTCCCATGACCGGACCCATGACCATCGAGCCTTCGACCCCTGCGCCGCCGCCCCCAGCCATGCCCCTCGACGCGGTCCACACCCGCGAGCGCCAGTTCACGCGCATCTTTACGACGATGTACGGCCAGAAACACCGCGCCCGAACCCGGCTGCCGGTCAAGACGCAAGCGGTGCGGATGCACGAGGCCGGCGGGCCGGAGGTACTGCAGGTCGAGGACCTCTGGGTGCCGGACCCCGGCGCCACCGAGGTGCGCGTCGCGCAGAAGGCGATCGGCCTCAACTTCCTCGACACCTATCAGCGGCGCGGCACCTTCCCCTCGCCGGGGCTGCCCTGGGTCATCGGCTTCGAGGGCGCGGGCGTCGTCGAGGCCGTCGGCGGCGCGGTGACGGCCTTCAAGGAAGGCGACCGCGTCGCCTACGCGAGCGCGCCGCCCGGCGCCTATGCGGGGCTTCGCACCATTGCGGCGGACGCGCTGGTCAAACTGCCCGACGCCATCGGCTTTGAGCAGGCCGCCGCCGCCACGCTCAAGGGCATGACGGCGGAATACCTGGTCAACAAGAGCGGCGCGGTGCAGCCGGGCGATGCCGTGCTGGTCCATGCGGCGGCGGGCGGCACCGGCCTGCTGCTCTGCCAGTGGCTCGCGCATGCGGGTGCCACCGTCATCGGCTGCGCCGGTGGCGACGAGAAGCGCGGTCTCGCCGAGGCCCACGGCTGCAGCCACGCGATCGACTACCGGCGGGAGGACGTTGCCGCCCGCGTCGCCGAACTCACCGGCGGCGAAGGGCTTGCCGTGGTCTACGATTCCGTTGGTCGGGACACGGCCGAAGCCTCCGTCGCCTGCCTTCGCGAGGGCGGCACGCTGGTGCTCTACGGCAGCTCGTCTGGCGCTCCGCCGCAGAGCGCGCTTGCCGCCGCATCGGCGAAGTCCTTGCAAGTCGTGCGCCCCGGTCTCTTCCAGGAGAACGACACGCCGGCGGCGCTGCAGGCACGCGCCGGTGCGCTCTTTGAGGTGCTGGAGAGCGGCGCGGTCGCCCCCCGGATCGACCGGCGCTATGCGCTGGCCGATGCGGCAGACGCCCATCGCGACCTCGAAGTGCGGCGCACCACCGGCCAGAGCGTGCTGATCCCCGCGTAGCTCCCGGTGCTTCCGGCGCGTTGAGAGTGCCGGGGATATGCACTATCAGGGGGCCGCACTCACACCACCCTGCGGGCACGGGAGTCTTTCATGAGCAAGCCGACAGTCATGATCACGGGCGCCGGAATCGGCATCGGCCACGCCACCGCCTTGGCCTTCGGCCGGGCCGGCTATCACGTCTACGTCACCGACGTGCTCGACGAGGAAGGGCAGGGAACCGTTGCCGCGATCGAGGCGGAAGGCGGCAACGCGAGCTTCAGCCACGTCGACGTGACCGACAGCGCCAACGTGAACGACGCGGTTGCGGCCGCCGAAGCCGCCACCGGCCCGCTGGACGCCGCCATCGCCAACGCCGGTATCGCCCACAAGGTGCCGCTCACTGAGATGTCGGACGAGAAGTGGGACCACACCCTCGATGTCGACCTCTCGGGCGTGTTCCGCTTGTTGCGCGCTGCGGCGCCGGGAATGCGCGAGGCGAAGCGGGGTGCGATGGTCGCCGTCTCCTCGGTCATGGGCACGACCTGGGGCTGGCACGACCACGTGCAGTACAACGCGGCCAAGTCCGGCGTGGTCGGGCTGGTGCGCGGCATGGCCTGCGACCTGGGCGGCGACGGCATCCGCGTCAACGGCATCGCTCCCGGCTTCATCAAGACCGCACAGGCGCTCTCGACCGTGCACTCGCTCGGGATGGCAGGGCTGGAGGCGGCCGCCGAGTACATTCCCCTCGGCCGCTACGGCGAGGCCGACGACATCGCCGACGTGATCCTCTTCCTCTGCTCCGACGGCGCGCGCTACGTGAGCGGCCAGACCATCATCGTCGATGGTGGGGTGACCGTGGGGCGGTATTAGAGCGGAGCGGCGTTGATGGTGGGGCCGTGGGGCCGCGTCACACTTGCTGGGATGGGCTTGTTCTGAAAATGCTTGGCCATACTAACTAAACAATAGCGACGTTCGCCGATATTTTCTTCCTCGCACAAGTTAAATTTTGGTGCCAAAATATACTCCTTTGGCAAGTAGTCAACAGGATTGGTAAAACGACTACCGGCTTGCCTGAGCCACGAATCAAACCATATGTACCATGCCAGCAACGAATGGGATCCTAAATTATAAATCTCCGCAGGTTCGGGCAGCTACTTGAATAGATCGTCTCCGTAGCGAGCAACCAAGCTCTGATGAAATGGACTATTCGGATGCCCTAGCTTACTTATCTCAAGATAACTACCGGACCTAGCAACTATACCGTCCAACGCGATTATGAAATCAGGACGTTCAGACCAAGGAATATTTTCAAGAGATGCAATAAGATTATCCTTCATAGTTTTCGGCCGCGATGATTCGAAGGACCAGACAACAAGCAGGGAATCTCTGAGGCTCTGGAATTCTTTTGTTTCACAGAATTTGCGTGTCATGCGCTTGAATCGCTGCCTTACTGACTGAATCAGTTAAATTCGCCGCATCCAACTTAGTCTTTACTTCGATCAGTGCATAAACGGCTTCAGCTGGCCATAATTTATTTCTGTTGTTTCCGTAAAGTGGTGCGTTGTTTTTCTTATCGACTACTACGAGGTCAGCTTGGTTAGAAACATGCCATCGTGAGAGACAACAAATCCACTACTGACTCCAAAACGTTCTGGCAAATGACTTAGAAGAAAATTCTCGACTAAGTCTTGTCGATTCTCGCCGGTAGAAAGCCTGTGCTGAGAAAAATCACGGCGGAGCGCTGTTGATTGCCGGGAAATTTCGTTAGCTACATCTTCCATATATTCGACTAATTTCATAAGTTCACCATTCCCGTCTCGCATCGAAGAATTAACTCTTTCCACATTTGTGTTCTCCCAAAATGACAACTTATGATAGTAATTAAGTAAGTTCCAACGTCGTTCGGGTGATGTTTCAAAGGCCGAGAAGCTCGATCCATCTTGTGGCAACAATAGGAAGAGTTCGTCGTGAAGGAAGGTAGTGAGTTCAATAAAGTAGATGTATACAGATACCATTGTGGTCGAATCAAAGACGGGGCCCCGAAGAGGCCCGGCACCCTTCGGTCGAAGCCCCAAGGGGAGTTGACTGTGACATAACTCCGAATAGGAGAAGGGTCAAGAGGAGCGGGACGGAGTGTCGCTAGAGCATTTTTCGACCTTATAGAATCTTTAGAATTTTCAATTGCTTGTAGATGTGATTCAAGATGCAGGCTGGTGAAGGAGGCCAGCCTGCATGACGCGACCTCTTTCGAATGATCTACGTCGTCGGGTGGTGACGGCGGTGGTCGATGGCGGCATGTCCCGGCGGAGCGCGGCGAGACGCTTCGGCATCGCGCCGTCGACGGCGATCAAGTGGGTCAGCGCCTGGCGCCGCACGGGCAGCTGGCGGCCGAGAGCGCAGGGCGGCGACAGACGCTCGCAGCGGATCGAGGCACGGGCCGAGGTGGTGCTTGCGCTCCTGGACGAGACCCCGGACATGACCTTGGCGGAGATCGCCGCCCACCTGGAGGACGAGCACGGCCTGCGGGTCTCCCAGAGCGCGGTGTGGCGCTTCTTTCACCGCCGCGGCATCACCTTCAAAAAAAACCGCGCACGCCAGCGAGCAGCAACGCGCTGACGTGCTCAGGCGCAGGCGCGCCTGGGTCGAAGCCCAGCCCGATCTCGACCCTGAGAAGCTCGTCTTCGTCGATGAAACAGGCGCGTCCACCAAGATGGCGAGACGCTCGGGCCGGGCTCCGCGCGGACAGAGGTGCCGCGCCCCTGTGCCCCATGGCCACTGGAAGACCACAACCTTCGTCGGTGCCCTCAGGCTGAGCGGGATGACCGCTCCCATGGTGCTCGACGGCGCCATGCATGGCGCCGCCTTCCTCGCCTACGTAGACCAAGTGCTGGTGCCCACGCTCAAGCCCGGCGACATCGTGGTGATGGACAACCTTGCCTGCCACCGCAGCAGCGCTGTCCGCGACGCCATTCACCAGGCCGGGGCCGAGCTCCACTTCCTGCCGCCCTACAGCCCCGACCTCAACCCGATCGAGATGGCCTTCTCCAAGTTCAAGGCCTACCTCAAGCGACGCGCCGCCCGCACCGTCCCGGAACTCTGGGACGCCATCGGCGAAGCCACAGACAACTTCACACCCGCCGAATGCCAAAACTACTTCGCTGCTGCAGGATATGACCGCGTATGATCGGAACCTGCTCTAGCACATGATCAGTCCAGTTTAGGTAGCACGTGAGTTGTCCGGTTAGGTGTCTCCGCGAGGAGTTGCCTGGATGAACCGGACGATGTGGCTACAGGAGCGCAGGATGGAGAAGCTTTGCGATGTGCTGGGACGCTTCGAGGCGAAGCGTTTGTCGGCGCTGGATGCGGCGGAGCTGCTGGGGATGTCGGAGCGCAGCTTCCGGCGCTGCCGGCGGCGCTACGAAGCGGAAGGTCTGGACGGCCTGTTCGACCGCCGGCTCGGCAAGGCGTCGTCGCGCCGGGTCTGTGTGGATCGGATCGAGTGGGTGCTGGAGCAGTACCGCACCCGCCATGTCGGCTGGACGGTCAAGCATTTCCACGACCATCTGCGCGCGCATCACGGCTTTCACTTGAGCTACAGCTGGACCAAGACGGTGTTGCAGCGTGCGGGGCTGGTGACCCGGGCGGCACGCCGCGGGGCGCATCGCCGGCGGCGGCCGCGCAAGCCGTACCGCGGCATGATGCTGCATCAGGACGGCTCGCGTCACGCGTGGCTGGCCGGCCGGGCGCCGCTCGATCTGATCGTCACCCCGGACGACGCCACCTCGGAGATCTACTCGGCCTTCCTGGTCGAGGAGGAAGGCACGGCCTCGACCTTCCGGGCGCTCAAGCAGGTGTTCACCGAGCACGGCCTGCCCGGCGCGCTGTACACCGACCGCGGCAGCCACTACTTCCACACCCCCGAGGCCGGCGGCAAGGTCGACAAGGGCCGGCACACCCAGGTCGGGCGCGCCCTGCACCAGCTCGGCATCGAGCACATCGCCGCCTACTCCCCCGAGGCGAGGGGTCGCTCGGAGCGCGCCTTCGGCACCCTCCAGGACCGCCTGGTCAAGGAGCTGGCGCTGGCCGGCATCGACACCGTCGAGGCTGCCAACCGCTTCATCGAAGAGCGCTACCTGCCCGACCACAACCGCCGCTTCGCGATCCCGCCCGAGCTCGACGAGACCGCCTTCGTGCCGCTGGTCCGGCCCGACCAGATCGACGACATCCTCTGCCTGCATGCTGAGCGCGTGGTCGCCCGCGACAACACCGTGCGCTACGCCAGGCGGGTCTTGCAGCTCCCCGCCGGCCCCGATCGCCCGCACTACGTCAAGGCGAAGGTCCGGGTGCACGAGTATCCCGACGGCACGCTCGCCGTCTTCCACGGACCCAGGTGCCCGGCCCGCTACCACGCCGATGGCGAACCGTTCGTAACTCCAAACCGGAAGGCCGCGTGAGACGCTTCGACGCGACCCGCCCGCAGCCTGTGGATAAGTGGACAGCCGCTTGGCGCCTGACCACTTCCCCACAGGCCCAACAACCACAACAGAAGCGGCCAATCGATGTACTACGAAAACCGGACAAATCTACTTGCTAGCGACAGTTCTGTGCAGCGGCGCAGCGCACTCAAGCGCCGCCTGAGCGGTGCCAGGCGGCGAGGGAGGCGAGACCGGTGAAGGTGATGTCAGGTTCCACATCGACCGGCGGTGTCGCACCGCCGGGGCGACCAGCGCGGCGGTCGATCCAGCAGGTGGAAAAGCCCGCGTTGCGGCCGGGCTGCACGTCGTGGAACAGGCTCTGGGCCACGTGGAGCACCTCGCCGGGCGCGATCCCTTCGTCCGCGAGCAGCGCCTTGGCACGCTCGAAGTGCGCGGGCGCGGGCTTGTAGCTCCCGACATCCTCGGCTGTGATGACAGCGTGGAAGGGATCACCCAGGCGCCGGGCGCTCACGGCAAAGGACGCGCGGTCCACGTTCGAGAGCACCATCAGCAAGCCGTGCTCGCGCAGGTAGGCGAGGGCCTCGACCGAATCCGGGAAGGGCGGCCAGTCGGCGATCGAGGCACCGAAGGCGGCGGCCTGCTCGTCCGCCGCAGCCTGGCCGAAGTCGGCCGCGATCGCCTTGCAGGCGCGACTCAACACCTCGGGGTAGCGCATGGCCGGGTTCTGCTCCTGGATCGTGTGCTCGTGCCGGGCGAAGGCGGCGAGCAGTGCCTCGTCGTCGCCGTCGATTCCAGCGAGCGTGCGGAGTGCCCGGAGCATGCCCTGCTCCCAGTCGATCAGGGTGCCGTAGCAATCGAAGGTGAAGGCGCGGAAGGCGCTCGGCGTCATCGTTTCCTCTTGCCGTGATGGGTGCGGTCGAGGCGTGGGACGGGCAGGCCCCAGCCGGTCGGGCCGGAGAGATTAATCGTTCAGCGCGAAGGCGGCACGCAAGATGTTTCCAAAGCCCGAGTTTCCTGCGGCATCGACTCCCGCGCTGGCCGTGGCCGGATACGGGCCGCCAAGATGTTTCGCGAAGAAGGCCAGCATACGCGCCTGCGAGTCCCGCCGCGCCCGGGAGTTTCCTTGTACTGTATGGAAGCGGCCGTTCATGCCCTCCACGTAGTAGGGCCCCTGCATGGGCAGGTCGAAGGAATGGTGTGCGTCGGGATAGACCTCCAACTCCATGTCGGGCGCCGCTATCTCGGCAAGCGAGTGCATGGCGATACACCGCGACACGGACGTCCAGTCGTCTTTCTCGCCGATCAGTACGAGGAAGGGGCGCGCCAGCTCGAAGGCCCTGGCGCCCTCGCACCAGGGATAATAGGCGACGAGCGCCGCGTAGGACCCTTGCCCCTCTCTGGTGCGAGAATCGACGGTCGATCCCAGCGCCAGCCGCAGCGCGGTGCCGCCACCCAGCGAAAGACCCACAAAGCCGATCCGCTCATCGTCCACGAAGGGCAGAGAGGCCAGGTGATCGAAGGCGGCATGGGCGTCGCTGACCTGCACGGGGTAGTACTTTCCGCCGGTCTGGCAGCCGTCGGTAATGCGCCGTGCTCCGAAACTGTCGACGATGAGTGTGACGTAGCCGTAGTCGTTCAGCAGAGCGGCATGGCCGTTCAAGCCACGCCAGACCGTCTGATGTGACGTGTTTCTCTCGGTCCCGCTGCAGCCGTGCATCAGGACGACGGCAGGGAAGGGGCCCTCGCCCTCCGGCTTGGCGAGCCAGGATGTGAACGTCGCCTCTCCCGTGTCGGTGACGAGCGAGGTCATCGTTCCGGACGTCTGACACGCCGCGAGGCCCAGCACCAGAGCCACAGCCAAGGTGCCTAGCAAGCCGAGTCTCTTGGTGACGCTCATCGGTGTGCCTCTGCTCAAGCCTCTTAATGGTGCCGCCGCCGACTGCTTCGGCATTCAATACTGATATATCGTTGTCACTCAGACCGCTTGACGGCTCCGTCAAAGGGCGCTGCAATAGGTGGGGGAAAGAAGGGGAGTGCGCATTGCACGCACTCCCCAGTGCCAGTGGTTCATGACCGCGGGAGATGGACGGTCGTCAGGAACAACCACTGGTAGCGCCACAAGTCACACACTTCATGCAGGTCCCGTTACGGACCAGCGTGAAATTTCCGCAATCGCCGCAGGCCTCGCCCTCGTAACCCTTGCCACGTGCTTGGGTTTGGGGCGCGCGGCCGCCCGTCGCCGCACCGCTCGCCGCAGGCTCGCTTCGCCGCTCGTGCCGGGGCCGCACCGCTGCAACCTCGGCGTCGTGCGCCGTGCCCGCGCGGCGGGCGGTTGCCCGGCCGGCCTCGTCGTCGCCCGCGCCGCCGGCACCGCCGTTGAGCACCAGCAGGTTGGAGCGCACGTAGCCGGCGCTCACCGGGTCGTCAGTGCCGCCGTTCGCACCGGCACGCCCGCCTCTGTCAGGCAGCATGGGTGCGCGCACGGTCTGCTCCTCGCCGCCGCCGATGGTATCCGGCAGCAGGTCCTCGGCCTCGGCATGGGCGAGGTCGCTGCGCCCGAGATAGGAGATGGCGAGCTCGCGGAAGATGTAGTCGAGGATCGACGTGCTCATCTTGATGGCGTCGTTGTTGACCACCATCCCCGCCGGCTCGAACCGGGTGAAGGTGAAGGCATCGACGTACTCGTCCAGCGGCACGCCGTATTGCAGGCCGATGGAAATCGAGATCGCGAAGTTGTTCATCAGACTGCGGAAGGACGCGCCCTCCTTGTGCATGTCGATGAAGATCTCGCCGAGCCCACCGTCCTCGAACTCGCCGGTCCTGAGGTAGACCTTGTGCCCGCCAACGATGGCCTTCTGGGTGTAGCCGCGCCGTCGATGGGGCAGGCGCCGCCGGTCGCCCTCGCGGATGACCTGCTTGACGATGCGTTCGGCCACGGCGAGCGGGTCAGGTCGGCTGGCCACGGCCGGCGGCGCGTCGGCTGTCTCTTCCTCCGCCGCCTCGTCGAGCCCATCGCCGAGCGCGAGCGCGGTCAAGGGCTGGGAGAGCTTGGAGCCGTCGCGGTAAAGCGCGTTGGCCTTGAGGCCGAGGCGCCAGGAGAGCTCGTAGGCCCGGCGGCAATCCTCGACTGTGGCGTCCATCGGCAGGTTGATGGTCTTCGAGATCGCGCCCGAGATGAAGGGCTGGGCCGCCGCCATCATGCGCACGTGGCTCTCGGTCGAGAGGCAGCGGTTGGAGCCGGTGCGCCCGCAGGGGTTGGCACAGTCGAAGACCGGCAGGTGCTCGTCCTTGAGGTGCGGCGCGCCTTCCAGCGTCATTGCGCCGCAGCAGTAGAGCGTGGCCGCCTCGATCTCGCGCGCGCTGAAGCCGATGGCGCCGAGCAGGTCGAAGTCGGGCCGGTCGAGATCGTGGGCGTCGAGGCCGAGCGTGCCGGTGCAGAAGTCCTCGCCAAGCGTCCACTTATTGAACGCGAGGTTGAGGTCGAAGGCGGCATCGAGAGCGCCTTCGACCTGCGCGATGGCGGCCGGCGTGAAGCCCTTGCGCGCGAGCGCCGCGTGGTCGATTGCCGGCGCCCCTTTCAGGGTGCCGCTGCCGACGGCGTAGGCGACGATCGCGCGAATCTGCGGCGCCGTGTAGCCGAGGGTCTTCAGCGCCTTCGGCACCGTGCCGTTGATGATCTTGAAGTGCCCGCCGCCGGCGAGCTTCTTGAACTTGACCAGGGCGAAATCGGGCTCGATGCCGGTGGTGTCGCAGTCCATGACCAGCCCGATGGTGCCGGTGGGCGCGATCACCGTCGCCTGGGCGTTGCGATAGCCGTACTTCTCACCGAGCTTCACGGCCCGGTCCCAGGCACGCTTCGCGGCCTTGCCGAGCGCCTTGTCCGGCAGGTTGGCGTGATCAAGCGGCACCGGCTGGATATCGAGGTCTTCGAATTTCCCCGTCTCGCCGCGGGCGGCGGCGCGGTGGTTGCGCATCACCCGAAGCATGGCGTCGCGGTTATCGTCGAACGCGGGGAAGGCGCCGCATTCGCCGGCCATCTCCGCCGAGGCCGCGTAGGAGGTGCCCGTCATGAGCGCGCTGATAGCGCCGCCAAGCGCCCGGCCCGCCTCGCTGTCGTAGGAGAGCCCGAGCGACATCAGGAGCCCGCCGAGATTGGCGAACCCCAGTCCCAGCGTGCGGTACCGGTAGGACCGGAGCGCGATCTCGCGCGAGGGAAACTGCGCCATCACCACCGCGATTTCGAGAACGACGGTCCAGAGCTTGACCGCGTGCTCGAAGCCCTCGATGTCGAAGCTGCCGTCCTCGCGCCTGAAGGTGATCAGGTTGAGCGAGGCGAGGTTGCACGCGGTGTCATCGAGGAACATGTACTCGGAGCAGGGGTTGGACGCGTTGATCCGCCCCCCCGCCGGGCAGGTGTGCCAGGCGTTGATGGTGCTGTCGAACTGGATTCCGGGGTCGGCCGAGGCCCAGGCCGCCTCCGAAATCTGGTCCCAGAGCCCGCTCGCGTCGATGGTCTTCGCCACCTTGCCGTCGGTGCGGCGGATCAGATCCCAGGTGCCGCCGGCCTCCACCTGCTTCAGGAAGGCGTCGGTCACGCGGATCGAGTTGTTGGAGTTCTGGCCCGATACCGTGAGATAGGCCTCGGACTGCCAGTCGGTGTCGTAGATGCGGAAGTCGATCTCGGTGAAGCCCTGCTCGGCCCAGCGGATCGCGCGGTGGATGCAGGTCTCGGGCACCAGCGCCCTCCGCGCCTCGCGGACCGCGTCGCTGAGCGCCGGGTTGGACTTGGGCTCGAAGCGGTCGGCGCCGCTGCCCGCGTGGCAGGCATCGACGATGGCGTTGAGGCGGGTGTGCAGGAGCCGCGATCCACTGACCAGCGCCGCGACCTTCTGCTCCTCCACCACCTTCCAGGAGACGAAGTCCTCGATGTCGGGGTGGTCGACATCGACGATGACCATCTTGGCGGCGCGCCGGGTGGTGCCGCCCGACTTGATGGCGCCGGCGGCGCGGTCGCCGATCTTGAGGAAGCTCATCAGGCCGGAGGACTTGCCCCCGCCGGAGAGCGACTCGCCCTCGCCGCGCAGGTTGGAGAAGTTGGTGCCCGTGCCCGAGCCGTACTTGAAGAGCCGCGCCTCACGCACCCAGAGGTCCATGATCCCGCCCTCGTTGACGAGATCGTCCTGGATGCTCTGGATGAAGCAGGCGTGCGGCTGGGGGTGTTCGTAGGCCGACTCGGCCTCCTTCAGATCGCCGCTCTCGTGATCGACGTAGTAGTGACCCTGGGCCGGGCCGTCGATGCCGTAGGCCCAGTTCAGGCCGGTGTTGAACCACTGCGGCGAGTTCGGCGCGGCCACCTGGAGCGCCAGCATGGCCACGAGTTCGTCGTAGAAGGCGCGGGCGTCCGATTCGGCATCGAAATAGCCGGCCTTCCAGCCCCAGTAGGTCCACGTGCCGGCGAGGCGGTGGAACACCTCCCTGGCCGAGCGCTCGCCGCCGGTGGGGCGCTCGTCGTCGGCGCCGGCGCTCTCCGGGTCCGGCTCGCTCCGCCACAGCCACTCGGGTACGTCGGCCTCGGGTACGGGCTTGCGTCGAGCCGCGATGCCGGCCTTGCGGAAGTATTTCTGGGCGAGAACGTCGCAGGCGACCTGCGACCAGCCGGCCGGGACCTCGACGTCCTGCTGCACGAACACCACCGAGCCGTCGGGATTGCGGATCTCGCACGAGGTCGTGCGGTACGCGACCTCCTCGCGCGGCGCTCCGTCGTCCGTCGTATAGTGGCGCTGGATGCGCATAGACTACCCCCAAATGACCGGCCGAAACCGAAGAACAACGCGGCCACCGCCTCAACGACATATAGCTCATCAAGGCGACAGTACCGCAACTTATGGTATGAAATGCCAAGTGTCGTGGGTCTGTCAACAATAATTTTGTTACGACTGGCTGGGCCATTTTTCGCGCTCAGCGCTTCGAACTGCCGGTCGACGCGCCTCACGCTGACTCTCCAATTCGCAGGCTGACCTCGAAGCAGGCGCCGCCGCCTTCGCGCGCGAGGCAGCGCGCTTCGCCGCCGTGGCGGCGGGCTATCTGGCGCACCAGGCTGAGCCCGAGTCCGACACCCCGGTCGTCGTCCTCGTCCTCGCGCCGGCCCTCGCGGCGGTAGAAGGGCTCGAAGATGCGCTCGCGTTCGTCTTCCGGCACGCCCGGTCCGCGGTCGAGCACGCGCAGGATGGCGTGGCCGTCCCGCACCTCCAGCTCGACCAGAGCCGGGCTGCCGGGCGCATGATGCGCGGCATTCTCAAGCAGGTTGCGGATCAGGCGGGCGAGCAGCCGGCCTTCGCCCGCCACCGTCGCGGGCCCGCCGGCGAAGTCGGCCCCGGCCCGCGCCGCCTCCTCGGCGCAGAGCGCTTGGAGATCGAGTCGCTCCTGATGCGCGGGCCGCTCCAGGGTGCTGAGGCGGCTCGCCAGCAGGATCTCCTCGATCAGCTCGTCGAGGTCCTCGATGTCGCGCTCGATGCGCGCGCGAAGGGCAGGGTCGCCGTTCTCCGCCAGCAGCTCCACCGCCATGCGGATGCGGGCGAGGGGCGAGCGCAGCTCGTGGGAGGCGGCGGCGAGGGTATCGCGCTGGGCCTCGACGAGGGCCTGGATTCGCTCTGCCGCGCTGTTGAAGCTGCGCGCCAGTGCCGCGATCTCGTCCTTGCCCTCGACATCGACCCGGGCGGCGAGGTCGCCCGCGCCCAGCGCCTCGACTCGGGCCTGGAGGCGCTCCAGCCGCCGTGCGAGGCGGCGAGCGAGCGGCCAGGCGCCGACGGCGACGGCGAACGCAAGGATGCCGAGGGCGGCGAGGAAGCCGATCGCCGGGGCGTGAAATACGTCGTCGCGCTTGGGGCGGACCTTGACGAGGCGGCCGTCCGGTAGCGGCAGAGTAAAGGCCTTGCCCTCCCGCTTGCGCGAGCCGGAAGGCCGTTCCTTTGGCGCTCGCAGGGGCCGGCCCAGGCTGCCGAGCAACTCCCCCTCCGGCCCGAAGACACTGATGCGGGCATTGAAGTCTTTGCCCAGCCGGGCGAGGGCGGCATCGGTCTCGGCCCGAGTCGCGTCGGGCGGCGGCAGCAGCTCGACCAGGATCGCGCCGACGCTCCGGCGAAATTCCGCGTCCGGGCGCTCCTCGTGGGTCAGCCACCAGCCGAGGACGGCGAGCGCGCCGAAGAGCACGATGATGCCGAGCAGCGTCAGATAGACCTGGAGGAAGAGGCGCCGTCTCAAGCGTCGTCGTCCTGGCTGCGGGTGAAGAGGTAACCGGCGCCCCGCAGGGTGACGATGCGGCGCGGGTGCTTGGGGTCGTCCTCGATCGCCGCGCGGATGCGCGAGATATGGACATCGATGCTGCGGTCGAAGGCCTCGAGCGACTCGCCCCGCACCCGGTCCATGAGCTGCTCGCGGCTGAGCACGCGGCCGGCGCTCTCGGCCAGCGCGCAGAGCAGGTCGAACTGGTGACTGGTGAGCGGCCGTTCCTCGCCGTCGACCAGGACACGCCGCGCCGCGCGGTCGATGACGAGACGGCCGAAGCGCAGCGTCTCGCCCGACCCGGCCCGGCCGCTGGGGGTGCGGCGGCGCAGGATGGCGCGCAGGCGGGCCAGCAGCTCGCGCGGGTTGAAGGGCTTGGGCAGGTAGTCGTCGGCGCCGATCTCCAGGCCCACGATGCGGTCCGCCTCCTCGCCCCGCGCCGTCAGCATGAGGATCGGCACGTCGGAGCGGGCGCGGATCGCCCGGCAGATCTCCAGCCCGTCGCCATCGGGCAGCATCAGGTCGAGCACGACGGCGTCGTAGCCGCCCTGGAGGGCGGCCGCGAGGCCGGCCTCGGCACCCTCCCGATGATCGAGGGTCATGCCGGCGCGGCCGAGATAGGTGGCGACCATCTCGGCGAGCGCACGGTCGTCCTCGATCATCAGCAGGCGGGTGGAGGCGCCATGCCCCTTCATTGCCGTGCCGTCCCTTCTCCGTGCTCCTCGTACCCATCGGCGAACTGGAGTAGTCCGGCGAAGAGCGCCTGGTCGTTGACGATTCGGGGCACCTTGTTCTGCCCGCCGAGCTTGCCCCGGCCCTTCATCCACGCGGCGAACCCGCCGGCGGGAAGAAAGCGCACGCGCGGAGCGTCCATGCCGTAGCCGCCCGCGCGGTGGGTCTCGTAATCGTCGTTGAGGCGGCAGAGCGTCGAGTCGAGCACGGCGGCAAAGCGCGCCTGCTGCGCGGCGTCGAGGCCCGTTTCCGCGCGTTCTGCCCCCAACTCGACGATGTAGAGGTGCCCACCGCGCGCGCCCGTCTCCTCTGGAAACAGGCTTCCGGCCGCGAAATCGTTGACGGTCGCGCCGATCGCTCGTGCCGCCTCCGCCACGGCCTGTTCTACTTCGGCGCCGATCACGTGCTCACCGAAGGCGGAGAGCATGTAGCTCGTCCGTCCGGTGACGAGGACGCGCGGGGGATCGCGCTCGACCACGGTCACCGTGTCGCCGACCAGATAGCGCCAGAGGCCGGCGCAGGTGGTCACCGCCAGCGCATAGTTGACGCCGGGCTCCACGTCGCCGACCCAGCGGCAATCCGGCTGCGCGCTGTCGAGCTGATCGACGGGAATGAACTCGTAGAAGATACCGGCGTCGAGCCGCAGCCGGAGGCCCTCGCCGTCTCCGCCGTCGGCGATGGCGAAGAACCCCTCGCTCGCCGGATAGACTTCGCGTGTCTCCGCGCGGCTGCCTTCGAGCAATGCAGCGAAACGGTCGCGATAGGGGGTCCAGGCGACGCCGCCGTGCGACAGCAGTTCCAGCGCGGGATAGATGTCGGCGATCCGGCGTGCCACTCCACCCCGGCGGGAGCCGGCCAATTCGATCAGGCGCTCGAAGAAGATCAGCAGCCAGCTTGGCGTGCCGGCGACCGCGCTGATCTCCGTATCCAGGGAGCGTTCGGCGAAGCGGCCGATCTTGGCCTGCCAGTCGTCGATGCCTTCGAGATCGCGCGGCGGGAAGTAGCGCAGCCGCGCCCAGCCGGGCATGGCGGACGCCTCGATCCCGCTGATGTCGCCGCTGAAGACGCCCGGTGCCTGGCGCACCAGGCCGGTCGAGCCGCCGAGCATGAAGACCCGCCCGGCAAGCACGCGGCTCTGGGGCCGGTTGGCGAGGTGGTGGGTCATCAAGTCGGCGCCCGCGCGCACGTTCGAGCGGTGCATCTCCCGGCTCACGGGAATGTACTTCGTGGTGCCAGTCGCGGTGCCCGACGACACGGCGAACCAGGGAATGAGGCCGGGCCAGGTGCAATCGGTAAGGCGAGGGAAGGGCGCCTGCCAATAGTCCTGCCAGAAGGCATCGTAGTCGCGGAGCGGCACGCGCGCGCGGTAGTCGTCGAGGGACCAGGCGGGCGAAAACCCGTGGTCCCGGCCGAACCTGGTGCGGCGGCCGCGGCGGATGAGGGACGCGAGCGTGCGGCGTTGTGTCTGCTGCGGCTCCATCGCCTCAAGCTGTCGCAGGCGCCGCCGGGCACAGAGCCGCAGCATCCAGGTCGCGTCGTACATGGTCCCGTTGCCGGCGCGTCCGCCACGTTGTCAGTTCGTCAGGGAGAGCACGTGCGGGAAGCTCGCGCGCACCGCGTCGAGCGTGAGCGGCACGCGCACGTAGTCGCCGCGGCGCCACAGCTCCCACTGATCCAGGATGGTCGTGCTGTTGAACCAGCCGTCCTGCCCGCCCAGCAACACGAAATAGTTCTCGTCCGGGTCCGTCATATCGGAGATATGCCGTGCGTTGGAGCCATAGTTGACGGTGTGACGCTCGGCGGTGGGATCGTGCGCGGTCTTCATCAGCGTGGCCGAGCTGCCTCCTACGCCGGCTTCGGCGAACTCGTAGCGGCCGCCGATGAGCGGGACGTAGGAGAGGGGATGCGCGAGGCTGAGGCGGTGCATTTCGCCCCAGTCTGCGAACGACTCCAGGCCATCGACAGCCGCTTCCAGCCCCGCACCAAGGGCCGCGCGCAGCGTCTTCTCATCGGCGGCGGCGATCTCCTCGCCCAGCAGCGCTGTGCGACGGTCGACCGAGGCGAATGCCTGCCCGTCGTCCTCTCCATAGAGCAGGGTGTAGAAGCGGCCGGTGAAGCCGTGGCGGAATTGCTCGAACGTCACCGCCCCGCGCGAGTCGGCCCGGTATTCCCCGTCCCAACTGCGCAGCCGTTCGATTGCCTTCTTGCCCTCGGCGTCGGCTGACTCGCTCATTCCCAGCGCATCGAGCCTGGCGATGAAGAGATCGCGCAGTGCCACCGACGACGCCATGTAGACGTCCTGCTGCACCGCCTTGAGCGTCTCGACGCCCACGGCGGATTCGGCCTCGACGAGGGCGTGCATGCGGTTCACCCGGTCGTCGCGCGAGAAGAAGAATCCCACCGGGATGCTCGTCGCCGGCGGCCGGTCGTTGGCGGAGACCAGGTAGCCCGCCTCCGGATTGTAGCTGAAGGGCAGATCCGCAGCGGTGCGCATGGCGCTCCACGAGGCGTCGTGGCCGGCCGTGTCGAGGGCGATGTCGGTAGGCGGGCCGTTGCGGCTGGGGAGCCGCACTGCCAGCACCCTGCCGATATTCCCGTCTGCATCCGCGTAGAGCATGTTCTGGCCCGGCACCGCGAAGCCGTCGAACGCCGCGCGGAACTCGGCGAAGGTGCGCGCCCGGCTCACTGCGAGCATGGCACCGATCTCGTCGCTTGCATCGTGACCGGTCCATCGCAGCGCGAGCGGCGGCAGGTCGAAGTCGGCGAGGAGCGGTACGTCGGTGACGATCGGCCCCCACTCTGATTCGCGGACGGTCACGTCGCTGTCGAACCACCAGCGCACGCCGATGCTCTCGCGTCGCTCGTCGATCTCCGAGACCGGCACGTCGCTGACATCGTAGAGGTCGCTCGAGGCCGCGCGCATGTTCGTGCCGCCCCAGGCGATGTGCGGGTTGCGGCCGATGGCAAAGATCGGCAGCCCCGGCGCCATGAGCCCGACTGCGTGATAGGAGGGTGATCTGATTCCGGCGATCAGCCAGACGTTGGGAACCAGAATGCCGAGATGGGGGTCGTTGGCCATGAGCGCGCCGCCCGTGTCGGTGCGGTGGCCTGCCACGGCGAGGCTGTTGCTGCCGGACTTCGAGAGCCCGCCGAGCCAGCGCTGCATCCGGGCGGTGTCTCCGTCACCGTCGGATCCCGCGACCGAGACCGCGCCGCCCTCCACCAGGCGCGCCCAAAGCTCGTCCCAGCCGGCCCGTGCGCGCAGGGGGAGCAGGTCCATCCAGACCAGCCAGTTGACGTCCGTGCCGGCGAGGCGCCCCATGGCGAACACGTCCTCGACCGTCCAGGGCTCGGGCTCCAGGTTGAGAACGTCGAAGTCGTGCGGCAGCTTGGCAGCGGTGTCCTGGTAGTGGTTGATGCCGTCCACGAAGCGCTGCACCCAGAGCCGCGTCGCCGCATCCATGCCGCTCTCGATCTCAGGCGCCGCGCGACCGAAGTCGAGGGTGCGCAGGCCGTGGTCGATGTCGACCCCGAGAGGGCCAATCATCTCCGACACCCTCCCCCGCGCGATCATCCGCATCGTTGCCATCTGACCCAGCCGCAGATGGGCGTGCACGAGGCCGAGCGCAAACGCCGCGTCACCGTCGCTCTCCGCCTCGATGAACGGAATCTGCTGCTCGCTCCAGTGGATCGTCACGGCCCCGTCGAGCAGCAGGCCGGCGGTGGGGAACGCCGCCAGACGCTCGGCGACGTCCTTCTGCTTCGGCAACGGCGTGAGCAGCGCGCACGCCGACAACGCGACCATCGCCGTCCCGAGGGCAAGCCAGGCGGCGAGGGGGGAAAGAAAGGAAACCATGCGCTCCTCCAGGCAACGACCCGCTCTCCCTTATACGCCCAATGCCGCGTATTCGGAGAGGGGCGGGCGGAACCTCCTTCACGCAGGGAGAACGTAAGGGACTCCACCCGCCCGGGCACCGGCACGCGGGAGGCTAGTCGTGCCTATGGTGGTGCCGCCAGTGGGACTCCAGTTCCGCCGCGAGTTCCTGGCGCTGAGCAGGTGTCAGCACGTCGGCCACGTCGGCGAGTGCCGTGAGCAGGCGCTGGCTGGCACGGTCGGCGGCGGCGAGCTTGTTCTGGCGCAGCGCTTCGAGCGCCTCGCGGTCGACGGTCTCCTGGGTGAGCGCCTCGACCAGCGCCTGCCGGCCCTCACGCTTGAAGTCGCGGAACTCCTCCATGTCGGCCAGAGCGGCGGTCGTGATCGCACGCACTTGCTCGCGCTGCTCGTCCGTGGCGTCGACCTCGTCGAGCATGCCGTCGATCTTCCACTCGACGAAGCGCTCGATCTTGTCGCCGTCCCATGACTTGCCGGAATAGGCCACCGCGCTCCAGGTCATGCCGCCGATGACCAGGACGAGGGCGCCGGCGATGCTCATCAGGATCCAGCGCGGGCGCGCCTTGCGGCGGCTGGTGCGGTCGGGGGTGTTTTCCGTCTTGTCGTCGTCGGTCATGTCTTTGCTTCTCTCTTGCTATGGGGTGTCGGACATGACTCAAGATGGGGATGGGCGGTTTCCCGCCGGTGTCCGGCAAGTAAAGAATTGTAAAGGCCGGGCGGGCGCCAATCCGCCGCCGAGGTGCCGCCTACTGGGTGGTTCGGCGCCGCCCGAGCCAGCGTCCGACTTTTCGGCAATAGGCGTCGTAGCGCTCGCCGAACTGCTGGCGCATCGCGCGCTCCTCGTAAGCGATGTACCAGTAGCGAACGACGAGCGCGTAGGCCGCGGCCAGGACGACCCCCGCCAGCGTTGCGGTGATCAGCGCGGCTCCGAGACCCGCCAGAACCATGCCCACGTACATCGGGTTCCGGCTGATGGCATAGGGCCCGTCGGTGACGAGCACGCCAGGCTCCTCGAAGGTATGGAAGTTGGTTCGGGCTCGCCGAAACCGCAACATCGCGGGCCCCGCGATGCAGACGCCGAGAACCACGATCGCCGCGCCCGCCCAGAGGAGACCGGGCGGGTCGAACCGGATCAGGGGCAGGAACATGTCGGCCCCGACCATCAGGCCGACCAGGATGCAGAGCAGTATCGGCGGGATGATGCGCATGACTCGTCCTCAGAATAGCGGCACTTGGCGGTTGCCGTAGATCGGATTTTCGGGAGGTTGCAGGAACCGGGTGGATCAGGGGCGACTGCGGTCTCTGGACGGGTGGCGGGCGGCCGTGGCATAAGCGGCGTCGTCGGGCTGAAACGGGTGCGGGAGCACCGGCGGGAACCATGGCGACGATCGGCACACGGCTCTACACCATGCTGTGCGGCGCGCTGGTGGGCGAGGACGACGCCGGCAACCGCTACTATCGCGAGCGGTGGGGGCGGTCGGGGCCTGGCGAGCGCGAGCGGCGCTGGGTCGTCTACGAGGGCGAGGTGGAGGCATCCCGCGTGCCGCCGGAGTGGCACCGCTGGCTGCATCACAGCACGGACGAGCCGCCGACGGAGGCACCGCTCAGGGCGCAGCCGTGGGAGAAGCCGCACCAGCCGAACCTCACCGGCACCGCCGCCGCCTACCGGCCGCCGGGCCACATCCTGGGCCGCGGCAAGCGCGACCCGGCGACCGGGGATTACGAGCCCTGGCAGCCCGACGAGGGGCCGGCCAACGGCTGAGTGCCGGACGTCCGGGAGGAGCGCGCCGGGGTCTGGCGCGCGGGAACTAGGCCGGGCGGATCAGGGCGTGGCGCTTCTTGCCGGCGGAGAGCTTGATCTGGCCGTCGGCGCCGATGTCGTCGGGGCCGATGGCGCGCGTTTCCGACTCGATCACCGTGCCGTTGATGCGGGCGCCGCCGCCCCGGATGAGCCGCCTTGCCGCGCCTCCCGATTCGCAGAGCCCCGCCGTCTGAAACAGCGCGATGACGGGAATGCCGGCTTCGAGCTCGCTCCGCGCGGCGTCGAAGACGGGCAGGTCCGCACCGGCGGCGCCTTCCTCGAAGGTCTGCCGCGCCGTCTCGGCGGCATTGGCGGCGGCTTCCTGGCCGTGGCAGAGGGCCGTCGCCTCGTTCGCCAGCAGCTTCTTCGATTCGTTCAGCTCGGCACCTTCGAGCGCCTCGTGACGCGCGATCTCGTCGAGCGGAAGCTCGGTGAAGAGCCGCATGAAGCGGCCGACATCGGCATCGTCGGTGTTGCGCCAATACTGCCAGTAGTCGTAGGGCGAAAGCCGGTCGTCGTTGAGCCAGACGGCGCCTTGCGCGGTCTTGCCCATCTTCGCGCCGGAGGCCAGCGTGATGAGCGGCGTGGTGAGCCCGAAGACTTGGCGCCCGTCGATGCGCCGCGCGAGCTCCACGCCGTTGACGATGTTGCCCCACTGGTCCGAGCCGCCCATCTGCAGGAGGCAGTCGGCGCGGCGGGAAAGCTCCAGGAAGTCGTAAGCCTGGAGAATCATGTAGTTGAACTCCAGGAAGCTCAGCGGCTGCTCGCGGTCGAGACGCAGGCGCACGCTGTCGAAGGTGAGCATCCGGTTGATCGAGAAGTGGGCGCCGATATCGCGCAGCAGCGGGATGTAGCCGAGCCCGTCGAGCCAGTCGGCGTTGTCGACCAGCAGCGCGTCGGTGGTCCCGTCGCCGAAGGAGAGGAAGCGGTCGAACGAGCGTCGAATGCCCTTCTTGTTCGCCACGATCGCGTCTTCGCTGAGCAGCGAGCGCGATTCGTCGCGCCCGCTCGGGTCGCCGATCTTGGTGGTGCCGCCGCCGAGCAGCACGATGGGCCGGTGACCTGTCTTCTGCAGCCAGCGCAGCATCATGATCTGCACCAGGCTGCCGACGTGCAGGCTGTCGGCGGTGCAGTCGAAGCCGATGTAGGCGGTGACGCGCTCCGCTGCGGCGAGCCCGTCGAGCCCCGCATCGTCGGTGCACTGGTGGATGTAGCCGCGCTCCGACAGCACGCGCATGAAATCGGAGGAGAACACCGTCGCTCGACCCGCTGGCTGCCGTTCCGCCCGGCGGCCCGCGCGGGGCGCCGAGGCGCGCGGTCATGTATCACACGGCCCGCGCGCGGACAACGCGGCACCCAGCTTGCCGCATGGCACAGATGAGCGGCGCTTTGCCGGATGGGCCGGTCTGGGCCTTGGGCATGATGAGCGGCACCTCGCTCGACGGTGTCGATGCGGCGCTGATCGAGACCGACGGCGTCACCGTCCCGCGCTTCGGTCCGTGGCGCACCGCGCCCTATCCCGCCGCGCTGCGCGCGCAGCTCCGGACCGTGATCGAGGGGCGTGGCGAGCGCGAGGACGCGGAGCGGGCACTCACCGCGTTCCACGCGGATGCAGCCGAGGCGTTGCTAGCCGAAGCCGGCGTACGCCGGGAGGAGGTCGCTGTCGCGGGCTTCCCCGGCCACACGGTCCGTCACGAGCCCGAGGCCGGGCTGACCGACCAGATCGGCGACGGCGCGGCGCTCGCCCGCCGGCTCGGGATCGACGTGGTCAACGATTTTCGCAGCAACGACGTCGCCGCAGGCGGGCAGGGGGCGCCGCTCGTGCCGCTCTTTCACGCGGCGCTCGCGCGACGTAGTGGGCTCGCCGCGCCGCTTGCCGTGCTCAATCTCGGCGGCGTCGCCAACGTCACCTGGATCGGCGGGCCTGCCGACGAGGACCTGCTGGCCTTCGACACAGGGCCGGGCTGCGCACTGATCGACGACTGGGTGCTCGGCACGACCGGGGCCGCCCTCGACCGCGACGGCCGGCTGGCAGGCTCAGGCCAGGTGGACCGGGACGCCCTCGACGCCCTGCTGGCGCATCCCTACTTCGAAGCAAAACCGCCCAAGTCGTTGGATCGCAACCAATTCGACCCGGCGCCCGTGAGCGGGTTATCGGCGGGCGATGGCGCCGCCACGCTGATGGCCTTCACGGCGGAAGCCGTGCGCCGTGCGCTCGCGCACGTGCCGGCGGCGCCTTTGCGTTGGTTGGTGACCGGCGGCGGGCGGCACAACCTGGCGCTCATGGCGACGCTCGGCGAGCGTCTGGGCGCACCTAGCCAGCCGGTAGAGGCGGTCGGCTGGCAGGGCGATGCGCTGGAGGCGCAGGCCTTCGGCTATCTCGCCGTGCGCAGCCGGCGGGGGCTCGCGCTCAGCCTGCCGCGCACCACGGGCGTTCCCCACCCGGTGAGCGGCGGGGTCTTCCATCCGGCGTAAGGGGAGTCAGTCGACGCGGCGAGCGACGTAACGCTCGACGATCTCGGCCATGGTGTCGAGCTCACGCTCGTAAAAGTGGCCGGCGCCCTCGATCACTTCGTAGTCGATCTCGATCTGGCGCTGGCTCTGCAGCTTCGTCGCAAGCTCCGCCACTTCGGGCTCGGGCACCAGGTCGTCGGCGCCGCCGTGGACGATCAGGCCCGACGATGGGCACGGCGCGAGGAAGGTGAAGTCGAACTTGTTGGCCGGCGGGGAGACCGCGACGAAGCCTTCGATCTCCGGCCGGCGCATCAAGAGCTGCATGGCGATCCAGGCGCCGAAGGAGAATCCGGCGATCCAGCAGCGGTCGGCACCCGAATTCTGTATCTGCAGCCAGTCGAGCACCGAGGCCGCATCGCTCAGCTCGCCCTGGCCGTGGTCGTACTGGCCCTGGGAGCGGCCGACGCCGCGAAAGTTGAACCGAATGACCGAGAACGATTGCCGGAGGAAGGCGTGGTAGAGCGCGTGGACGATCTTGTTGTTCATCGTGCCGCCGTGCTGCGGGTGCGGGTGCAGCATGAGCGCGATGGGTGCGCGAGGGTCCTCGGCCTGCTGGTAGCGCGCCTGCAGGCGCCCCTCTGGCCCGTTGATCATCACTTCCGGCATGGGCGACTCATGGGCTCCGAACGCTGCTGAACAGGATCACGGTGCGACCGATGCCGGCGACGCATGGCGGCCACGCCTCCCCGCCCAGCATGGCGCAGCGGAGATACTTGACCCCTAGAGTCGGGAACTCTATATCCCGTCCGTCACACGGGTATAATGGCCGGCGGCGGCGCCCCGCGCCGGCCATTGATATACGGACGGCTGCGCCATGTTCAAGCGTATTTGGGAAGATATCGGCTGTGTGTTCGGCCGCGACCCGGCGGTCCGCTCCAGGATGGAGGTGTTTTTCTGTTATCCGGGGTTCCACGCGCTGCTGTTCTATCACGTGTCGCACTGGCTCTGGCAAAGCGGCTTCCGCCTGCTCGGCCGCTTCGTGTCTCACGTGGGCCGGATTGTCACGGGCATCGAGATCCACCCCGGCGCCCAGATCGGCCGCCGTCTCTTCATCGACCACGGCATGGGCGTGGTCATCGGCGAGACCTCCGTGATCGGCGACGACGTGACGCTCTATCACCAAGTCACGCTTGGCGGCGTCACTTGGTCGCCGGGCAAGCGGCACCCCACGGTGGGCGACGGCGTGGTGGTGGGGGCGGGCGCCCAGGTGCTCGGCCCGATCACGGTCGGCCGCGACGCGCGCATCGGTGCCAATGCGGTGGTGCTGAAGGACGTGCCGCCCGGCGCCACCATGGTGGGCATCCCGGCGCGGGCCGCAGGCCCGACTGAGGCGAAGACGGAGGCATCGTCATTCGATGCCTATGGCACGCCGTCGCCGGACATCGCCGATCCCATGACGCGTGCCGTCGATAAGCTGTTGGCCGAGGTCCATGCCCTGAGAGACCGCGTGGAGGAGCTGGAGCAAGCCGCGCAGCCCGAGGCCGCGCCGTCGTCTGACAGCGAAGCCGAAGCCGAGGAGGCAGCGACACCGCTCGGCCGCCGTGCTGCGGGCGGCTAGGAGCGGCCCGTGAAGCTCGGCACCAAGGGCCGCTACGCGGTGATGGCGATGGCGGAGCTTGCAATGCGCTCCGGCGGCGCGAGCGACGCTCAGCCCGTGACCCTCGCCGAGATCGCGGCACGGCAGGAGATCTCCCAATCCTATCTGGAGCAGCTTTTCGGCCGCCTGCGCCGCGCGGGCCTGGTGCGGAGCGCACGCGGGCCGGGCGGCGGCTACCGGCTGGCGCGGCCTGCGGCGGAGCTCCGGATCGTGGACATCGTCGTCGCGGTGGACGAGAACTTGCGCGCGACGCGTTGCCCGCCGGATTCCGGGCGCGGCTGCATGAAGGACGCGAAGCGCTGCGTCACCCACGATCTGTGGGACGAGCTGGGCCTCCACATCCACGGCTTTCTCAGCGCCGTCTCGCTTGAAGACGTGTGCGCGCGCCGGGTGCTCGGCATGAGCGACCGGCTTTCAGGCGGCGGGCGCGGGCTCGTGGAGCAGGCGGCGGAATGAGCGGTTCGGGCCCGATCTATCTCGACTACAACGCCACGGCGCCGATCAAGCCGGCGGTGGTGGAGGCTGTGGCCGAGGCGATGCTGCTGGCCGGCAATCCGTCGTCGGTGCACGGCTTCGGCCGCGACGTGCGCAAGCGCATCGAGGACGCGCGCGAGCAGATCGCGGCGCTGGTGGACTGCACCCCGGCGGAGCTGGTCTTTACCGCAGGCGGCACCGAGGCCAACAACACCGCACTCAGGGGCGCCGGCCGGCGGGCGCTGATCGTCAGCGCCATCGAGCATCCGGCGATCCTGCGCACGGCCGAGGCCGTGGCGGACGACCTCGTCGTGCTGCCGGTGGATGGCGACGGCGTGCTCGACATGGCCGCGCTCGGTGCGGCGCTGGCGGCGCACGGGCCGGAGGCGCTGGTCTCGGTCATGCTGGCGAACAACGAGACCGGCGTGATCCAGCCGGTGGCAGAGATCGCGTCGCGGGCCAAGGTGGCGGGCGCGCTGGTGCATTGCGATGCGGTGCAGGCGCCCGGCCGGATTCCGGTCTCCTTCGCCGGGCTCGGCGTCGACATGATGAGCATCGCCGCGCACAAGTTCGCCGGGCCCAAGGGGATTGGCGCGTTGATCGTGCGCGGAGGGCTGGATGTCGCGCCTCTCATCACCGGCGGCGGGCAGGAACGGGGCCTGCGCGGCGGTACCGAGAACGCCGCCGGCATCGTCGGCTTCGGCGCGGCGGCTGCCCTTGCCCGTGACGACCTCGCGCGGGCAGGCGAGATCGTGGCGCTCCGGGATCGGCTGGAGGCGCGGCTGCGCGAGACCGAGCCCGATGTCGTCATCTTCAGCGAAGGGGCAGCGCGCTTGCCCAACACCAGCTGCCTCACCATGCCGGGCGTGCAGAGCGAAACGCAGGTCATGGGCCTCGATCTCGCGGGCGTCGCGGTGAGCGCGGGCTCCGCCTGCTCCTCCGGCAAGGTGGAACCCAGTCATGTGTTGCGCGCGCTCGGTGCGCCCGATGGCATCGGCGGTTGCGCCATCCGGGTCAGCCTGGGCTGGGCCACCACCGAGGACGAGGTCGAGCGCTTCCTGGGCGCCTGGCGGGCGCTCTACGCGGGCCTCACCAACCGCTGGAAGGCCGGCGTCTCGGCCGCTGCAGGATAGGCGCAGCCCGACCCGTGCCCTCCATGACCTTCATCGACCCCGATGGCACCCGCCACGAGGTCGAGGCGCCCGTCGGCGACTCCGTGCTGGATATCGCCTTCCGCCACGGCATCGACATCGAGGGCGCGTGCGAGGGCGCGATGGCGTGCTCGACCTGTCACGTCATCGTCGATCCCGCGTGGTACGGCAAGCTCGAGGAGAAGTGCGAGGACGAGGAGGACATGCTCGATCTCGCGCTGGGCCTCACGCGCACCTCGCGCCTCGGCTGCCAGATCGTCATCACCGAGACGCTGGACGGGCTGGTGGTGACGCTGCCGGCAGAAACCAGCAACATGATGTGATGGGGTGCCCGGCGCCCCATCCCACGCAGGCCAGGCGGGACGCAAGACGATGACGGAGGTAGAGGCGGGCTTCTTCGCGGGGCTACGCGAGGCCGCCGGGGACGACTGGCGGGCGTATGTCGAGCATCCCTTCGTGCAGGGCCTCGGCGACGGCACTCTGCCCGAGGCCGCGTTCCGCCGTTATTTGGTTCAGGACTATCTGTTCCTGATCCAGTTCGCCCGCGCCTACGGGCTCGCCGCCTACAAGGCGGACACCCTGGCCGAAATCCGCGCGGCGTCCGACGGCCTCAAGGCCCTGGTCGAGGTCGAGATGGACCTGCACCGCGCCTATTGCGCCGACTGGGGGATCGTGGAGGCCGACCTCGAAGCGGTCGAGGCCGATGGCGCGACCCTCGCCTATACGGCTTACGTGCTGGAGCGCGGGCTGGCCGGCGACCTGCTCGACCTGCGGGTGGCGCTCGCGCCCTGCGTCATAGGTTATGGCGAGATCGGCGCCCGTCTTGCGGCCGAGCCTGGGGCGCACGGCGCTGGCAACCCCTACGGCCCCTGGATCGAGATGTATGCCGGCGAGGAGTACCAGACGTTCATGCGTGCCGAGATCGAGGCGCTGGGCGCGCTCGCGGCGGGCCGCGGCGGCTCCGCACGCTTCGCGCGGCTTGCCGAGACCTTCCGCATGGCGACCCGGCTGGAAGCCGCGTTCTGGCAGGCCGGCCTCGACGCCGCCGGGACCTGACAGACACGCACGACGCCGAAACATGGTCTGGTGCACGGTGCTTGGCGCCCGTGCCAGGATCGCGCCATGAGGTGTGTAGGCGATCGGAATACGGCCGGCCGGAGGAGCGTTCGCTCCGCAATCGAGAGGCTGCCCCTCTCAGTATGCACGCGGTCGTCCCTGCGGAATCCCGTCCATCCCGCTGAATCCCGGCGTGTCCCGCAACAAAATTAAGGTTGTGTGTCCCACGTGAGACGCGGGAGGGGTAGTTGCGCCCCGCCAGCGCAACCCTATAGTGCGCGCCATGCCCGCAGAGACCCTCGACCTCGGCCTCGCCAAGCCGCGCCGGCAGACGCGCGTGGTCGTTGCCATGTCCGGCGGCGTCGATTCGTCCGTTGTTGTTCGGCACGTCGGTTGCGCGCCGACCGGCGCAATAAGCTATTGAAGTGGCTCGATACTGGGGGGTCACAATTGCACGCCGGGCAACACACCAGGCTGTCCACGGTCTCGATCGACCGCATGCTCTGGACCGTCGAGCGCAGGAAGTGCGCCAGCGGGCGGCCCTCCCGCACCGTGATCAGCAGCTCGGCCTCTGCATTCGCGAGGATCGCGGCCTGACGGCGGAGATGATCTTCGAGTTGCGACAGCCGCGCAGGCGGATAGATCGGAACCGGGATGCACCCTGCATAGAGAATCCCGGCGAAGGCGTGCAGAAAGCCGGCGCATGTGGGCAGCATCAGGGCGACGCGGGCGCCGGAACTCGGTGAACAGGCGCGCCGGCTGGCCGCTCTCCCGCGAGCGGGCTTCGGCCAGGTCCAGGTCCGGTTGCAGGCGGTCCGTGAGCCGCGAGTTTCGGGCGAGGCCGAAGACGTAATCCACGCCGTTCTCCTCGCACCAGGCCATCAGCGCCTCGCGGGCGAAGCCGGAGTCTGCGCGCAGCACGATCTCGACGGCGGGCCAGCGGGCGCGGATGCGCGCGACGATGCGCGCCACCTCTTCGGCCGCGCCGGCGCTGGCGTCGATGTCGGCCCGCCTCAGCTTGGCCGCCAGCAGGTGATCGCCGCAGAAGATGTAGAGCGGCAGATAGCAGTAGCAGTCGTAGTAGCCGTGGAAGAAGCGGCCTTCCTGATGGCCGTGCAGCGGGTCGTCGGTGGCATCCAGATCGAGGATCAGCCGCTCAGGGGCTTGCCCGTGGGCGTCGAGGAAGAGATCGACGAAAAGCGTCTCGATTGCCTCAGGCTCATGACCGATCCGGCGGTAGCGATGGGCGCCCGAAGGCGCGTGCTCCAGACGGTTCAGCGTCGACTTGCCCGCAAGCGGCGCACAGCCCGCACGCCTGGCCTCCAGACGCCCCAGCACCACACCCAGAACAGGGTCGTGGCGCAGCGCGTCGTGGTCGATCAGGTCCTCGTAGCCCAACGCGATCCCGAACACCCGCTGGCCCACCAGGGTCGCGACATCGTGCACCACACGCCCGGCCGCGCGCCCGTCCGAGAAGCAGGCGGCGAAGCGATCCACCAGTCCGATCGCCCGGTCCGTGGCGCCGAGCAGCAAGGCGCCCGCGTCCGAGGTCATCACGCCGCCGCCGAAATCGGCCACCACATCACGACCATCGAGACGTGCAAACTGCATCGCGGCAGCGCTACACTCTGCGGGCATCGGGGAACTCCTCTGCAACTGATTAGGTCTTTGTTGCAGAAGAGCTTTCTCACGAGCAGAGCCCCGATGCACACTCTACTCGTGAGAAATACGGGCTAGGCCCGGCTGAGCCGTGCGAGCACCCGCAGTATATCCCAAAGTCTCCAAAATCTGTCGTCCGACGATAAATCGGTCAGGCATGGGGCACAGCATGGGACCTCGATGCCGGCCAGGTTTCCTTGCCCCGCGGCGGTGTGCCGCAACGGCCGAGCGCGCTTAGAAACTCAAATCGGTCTTCCCTGTAACCGGTCACATGCGCTATGGTTGGCTCACGTAACCGGTTACAAATCATAAGACCGGATGCCTTGGGTCAATGGGGAGGATGTCCGCGTGCGCTCCGCCGCGAGACCATCATCTGAGAGCGAAATGTCGACATGATTGCACGATCGGATACTCACGAGCCCATTGCCGAGACTGGACTCTCAACTACCGCAAATCGAAAGGAGTGCTCGACATGAAACGCACCGGCTTCATGGCAGTCGTCGCGGCAGGTGTGGCGATGCTGTTCGCATCGTCCGCGTCTGCCCTCGACAAGATCACGGTCGCCTACTTCCTCGAGTGGCCGACCGCGAACCAGGTCGCGCAGCTCGAGAAAACCTATGACGAGGCGATGGGCGTCGAAGTCGAGTGGCGCGCCTTCGGCAACGGCAACGAGATGAGCCAGGCGATGGTCTCTGGCGACGTGCAAATCGCCTATTCCCAGGGGCTGGTTCCGTGGGTGGTCGCGGTCACCAACGGGTTGCCTCTCAAGCTCGTCGGCGTGGCGGTGAGCTATGCGGAGGCCGACAACTGCGTCGTCCACGCCGACACCGGCATCACGCAGGCGAATGCGAGCGAGCTTGAGGGCAAGCAGATCGCGACTCCGATCGGCAACGTGACCCACTACAAGCTCTTGCGCACCCTCGATCACCTGGGAGTGGACGCCTCGAAGGTCAACATGGTGCAGATGAATGGCGCCGACGCGTCGGTCGCGCTCGCACGCGGAGACGTCGCCGCGGCCTGCGCCTTCGGCGGCCCGCTCCAGCGGATGAAGGAATACGGCGACGAGCTGATGACTCCGGCAGAGCAGGAGGCCATCGGCATTCGCGTCTTCGACGTCGTCTCGGTGACCGAGAGCTTCGCCAACGACCATCCCGACCTGCTGCGGAAGTTCATGGAGGTCACCGATCAGGCGAATGCGGCCTACAACGCGGATTCGGCGCC
The DNA here is from genome assembly GCA_965220745.1 of Alphaproteobacteria bacterium. Lineage (GTDB taxonomy): Bacteria > Pseudomonadota > Alphaproteobacteria > UBA828 > UBA828 > WTGU01. The sequence goes on from CBDCQT010000012.1 coordinate 429,148, forward strand.
ATTCGTGGAGACCATCTCCCAGGCAGCCGGCATGGACCTCGCGGCAACGGAAGACATGCTCGGCATGTTCTCGTTCCCGTCGGCGGCGGACCAGAAGTCGGAGGCCTGGATGGGCGGCACCGTGCAGGCCTTTACCAAGGAAGTGGCGGATTTCTTCGTCCAACAGGGCCAGCTTGACAGCGCTCTCGACAGCTACGCCTTCGCGATCGACGACAGCTTCCTCTAAGCGCGACCGAGCGCGACTGCGGCTGGCAGGCCGCAGATGCACAACTCCTCCCTGCCTCCCCAAGCCTTCGGGAGGCAGGGAGGGCATTTCGCTGCCGATAGCCGGTCCTCGCGCAAAGCGGGGGTCGGTGCCGTGTGCTCGTGGTGCGGGACGCCTGCGGCTGTTACGGTCCAAGCTCTTTGGGACCCGCGAAGAAGGGAGCGTGATGGACGGGCTGGTCATCGACAACGTCTCGATGGTCTTCACCTTGCCCAATGGCGGCAAGGTCCACGCCCTCCAGGACGTCTCGCTGCACCTGAAGCCCGGCGAGCTGATGGCTGTACTGGGTCCCTCGGGCTGCGGCAAGACCACGCTGCTCAACATTGTCGGCGGCTTTCTGGCGCCGACCGCAGGCCAGGCGCTTCTCAACGGTCACCAAGTGACCGGCCCGCACAAGGAGCGCGGCGTGGTGTTCCAGCAGGGTGCGCTCTTCGAGTGGATGACAGTCGCCCAGAACGTGAGCTTTGGCCCGCGCATGTGCGGCGTGCCCCGCGCCGAGATCAAGCAGATCGTACGCCGCCTGCTCGACACCGTGGCGCTACAGGGATTCGCCGACAAGCCGGTCTATCAGCTCTCAGGCGGCATGCAGCAGCGCGTGGCCCTGGCGCGGTGCCTCGCGAACGACCCGGACGTGATCCTGATGGACGAGCCGCTGGGCGCGCTGGACGCGCTCACCCGCGAGAAGATGCAAGGTCTCGTGCTCAAGCTGTGGAAGGAGACCGGCAAGACCATCATCCTGATTACCCACTCTGTCGAGGAAGCGCTCTTCCTCGGTGAGCGCCTGGTGGTGATGGCGCCGCGCCCCGGCCGGATACATAAGGAATACACGCTACCCTTCGCCGAGCAGGGGGTCGAAGGGGACGCGCGCGCAATCAAGGCCCAGCCCGACTTCATCACTGCCCGCGAGGAAATCCTCTCCATGATCTGGGAGATGGAGGAGGAGATCATGGGCGGCGCCGACGCACGCTGACGAGAAGAGCATGGCGGCGCGCAATCAAAACAAGCAACCCTCGCGCTGGGGCATGTGGCTCGGCATCGCGGACACCTCGTTCACCCGGCAGAAGACGATCAAGTTCGGCGATGCGTCGGCGGTGAACTCCGGCCGCCTGTGGTCGGTGCTCACTCTGATCCTGCTGATCCTGGCCTGGTGGATCGCGACCATCAGCGGGTTCATCGATCCCCTCTTCTGGCCGCCGCTCGAGGGCAGCCTCTATCCGTGGGACAACCCCAATCGGGCGAGGCCCGGCGTGGTCGACCGCTTCGTGAGCCTCTTTGTCGACGGCTACCGCAACATCTCGCTCTGGGAGCACGTCGGGACCTCGGTCAAGCGCGTGCTCCTCGGCGTGATCATCGGCGCGCTGGTGGGGATCCCGCTTGGCTTTGCCATGGGCCTGAACTCGGTGGCGCGCGGGCTGTTCGACCCGATCGTCGAGTTCATCCGTCCGATTCCGCCGCTGGCGCTGATTCCGCTGGTCATCCTGTGGCTGGGGATCGACGAGGTCGCCAAGATCTTCCTGCTCTTCCTGGCGGCGCTCTTCATCATGTTGATCGCTGCCCGCGCCGGCGTGAACTCGGTGCAGATCTCCAAGGTCCACGCGGCCTACTCTCTGGGCGCTTCCAAGTTCCAGGTGCTGCGCCACGTCATTCTGCCGAACGCCTTGCCGGAGATATTCACGGGGCTGCGGACCTCCATGGGCGTCTGCTGGGGAACGCTGGTCGCGGCCGAGCTGGTGGCGGCGGATCAGGGCGTCGGCTCGATGATGATGATTGCGAAGAACTTCCTTCAGACCGACGTGGTGGTGATCGGCATCATCATCATCGGCGCGATCGGCTTCGCCATCGAGATGTTCATGCGCTTGCTCGAATCTTGGTTGATCCCCTGGAAGGGGAAGGGCTGATGTCCCGGACCTTGTCCAAGTTTGTCTGGCCGCAATGCGGGAACGAAAGGAACAGGAACGTAACGCCATGAGAATGACGACTGAAGAGGCCTTCGTGAAGGTCCTGCAACGGCACGGAATCGAGCACGTATTCGGCATCATCGGCTCGGCCTTCATGCCGATATCGGATCTCTTCCCGAAGGCCGGGATCACCTTCTGGGACGTGGCCCACGAGAGCAACGCCGGCTTCATGTGCGACGGCTATACCCGCGCCACCGGCAAGATCGCCATGTGCATCGGCCAGAACGGCCCCGGCATCACCAATCTCGTGACCCCGGTGAAGACCGCGTACTGGAACCACACCCCGCTGTTGCTGGTGACCCCCCAGGCGGCCAACAAGACCATCGGCCAGGGCGGCTTCCAGGAAGTGCCGCAGATGGCGCTGTTCGAGGAGATGGTCTGCTACCAGGAGGAGGTGCGTGATGCCTCCCGCATGGCCGAAGTCCTCAACCGGGTGATCGAGAACGCGGTGCGCCAGTCGGCGCCGGCGCAGATCAACGTGCCGCGCGATCTCTGGACCCAGGAGGTCGATATCGAGCTGCCGCCGGTGGTGCATCTGGAGCGCGCCGCGGGCGGCGAGGACTCGGTGGCGGAAGCCGCGCAGCTGCTCTCGGAGGCGCGCTTCCCGGTCATTCTCTCCGGCGGCGGCGTGGTCATCGGGGGCGCGATCGATGAGTGCCGGGCGCTGGCCGAGCGCCTCGACGCGCCGGTCTGCTCGGGCTACCAGCACAACGACAGCTTCCCCGGCTCGCACCCGCTTGCCGTGGGTCCGCTGGGCTACAACGGCTCCAAGGCCGCGATGGAGCTGATAGCGCAGGCCGACGTGGTGCTGGCGCTCGGCACCCGCCTCAACCCATTCTCGACGCTGCCGGGCTACGGCATCGACTACTGGCCGAAGGACGCGGCGATCATTCAGGTGGAACTGAATCCGGATCGCATCGGGCTGACCAAGAAGGTGACGGTCGGGATCTGCGGCGATGCCAGGAAGGTGGCGCGCCAGCTACGCGAGCAGCTGTCGGCCGGCGCCGGCGATGCCGGCCGCGAGGAACGCCGGGCGACGATCCACAGCACCCGCTCGGCTTGGCTGCAGACGCTTGCCGGCATGGACCACGAGGACGACGATCCCGGAACCACCTGGAACGTGGACGCGCGAACGCGCGAACCCGACCGGATGTCGGCGCGGATGGCGTGGCGCGCGATCCAGGACGGCTTGCCTAAGGACGCCATCATCTCGTCGGACATCGGCAACAACTGCGCCATCGGCAACGCGTATCCCACCTTCGAGGAGGGCCGGAAGTACCTCGCGCCCGGCCTCTTCGGCCCGTGCGGCTACGGCTTTCCGGCCATCCTCGGCGCCAAGATCGGCTGCCCGGTCGTGCCGGTCGTGGGCTTCGCCGGCGACGGCGCCTTCGGCATCTCCATGAACGAGATGACCTCCATGGGGCGCGAGGGCTGGCCCGCGATCACCATGGTGGTCTTCCGCAACTACCAGTGGGGCGCGGAGAAGCGGAACTCGATCCTCTGGTACGACAACAACTTCGTCGGCACCGAGCTGAATCCTAACCTGAGCTACGCCAGGGTGGCGGACGCCTGCGGGCTGAAGGGCGTCGCGGTGAGCACCATGAGGGAGCTGACGACGGCGCTCCGAGAATCCTGCGAGGCGCAAGCCGACGGGGTCACCACCTTCATTGAGGTGATCCTGAACCAGGAGCTGGGCGAGCCCTTCCGGCGCGATGCGATGAAGAAGCCCAACGTGGTGGCGGGCATCGACGGCGCCGACATGCGCCCCCAATAGTGGACATCGTCGAACGCCTCATCGCGCAAGCGAAACAGCGTCGGCGCACTGTCGTCCTGCCGGAGGGCGACAATCCGCGAATCCTCCAGGCGGCGCGGCGGCTGCACGACGAAGGCATCGCCCGGCCCGTCCTGATCGGGGCGCGTGGGGCGCTGGAAGAGACCGCCGCGGCGGCCGGTACTTCGCTCGACGAGATCGAAAGCGTGGCGCCGGCAGAGAGCGGCGCGCTCGACGCTTACGCCGCGCTATACCTCGAAGGCCGGCCGAAGGCGAACGAGCGGGTAGCGAAGCGCCTGCTTGCCAAGCCCTTGTTCTACGCGGCGATGGCGGTGAAGGCCGGCGATGCCGATGCGCTCGTGGCCGGCGCCAGTCAGCCCACGGCGCGGGTCATCGAGGCCGGGCTGATGTCGGTGGGTCTCGCGGACGGCATCGCGACGCCGTCGAGCTTCTTCGTGATGGTGCCGCGTAGCGGGGGCGAGCCGCTGGTCTTCGCCGACTGCGCGGTCAACGTCGAGCCGGACGCGGAGGCGCTCGCGGATATCGCCATCGCCTCGGCCGCGAGTGCCGAGCGCCTGCTCGGCGTGCCCGCGCGAGTGGCCCTGCTCTCGTTCTCCACCCATGGCAGTGCGAAGCACCAACGCGTCGAGAAGGTCCGCCGCGCCGTGGAGATCGTGCGTGCGCTGGCGCCGGGAATCGCTATCGACGGAGAGCTACAGGCGGACGCGGCCCTCGTGCCGCGCGTCGCCAAGCTCAAGACGTCGCGCGGAACGCGCGCGGAGCACACCACGAGCCCAAGCGACGTGGCAGGGCGGGCCAACGTTCTGGTGTTCCCGGACCTCGACGCCGGCAACATCGGCTACAAGCTGTGCGAGCACGCTGGCGGCATGCGCGCGATCGGCCCCTTCCTGCAGGGCTTCGCCAGGCCACTCTGCGATCTCTCGCGGGGCGCGACGGTGGATGACATCGTGGCCGCCGCAGCCATCACCGCTGCGATGGCCTGAGCGTCTAACCGCGCTCCTCGATCGGCACGTAGTCGCGCGCCTCGGGCCCGGTATAGAGCAGGCGCGGGCGGATCAGGATGTTGTTCTCCAGCTGCTCCATCGCCTGCACGGTCCAGCCCGGAATGCGGCCGATGGCGAAGATCGGCACGAACAGATCCTCCGGGATCCCGTGCAGGTAGTAGACGACACCAGCATAGAAATCGACGTTCACGTTGACGCCGTGCCGAGCGTAGGGGCTCATCGCCTCCACCAGCGCTTCCAGGATCGCGTGCCAGTGGGGCTCCCCCATCTCCTCGGAGAGCCGCCTGACGCCTTCGCGCATGTGCCTGGCTCTGGGGTCCTCGGCCCGGTAGACCCGATGGCCGAAGCCCATGATCGGCTCGCGCGCCTTGCGCTTCGCCTTGACGTAGCCCGCCGCCCTGGCCGGATCGCCGATCTCCTTCGCCATGCGCATCACGTTCTCCGCCGCGCCGCCGTGCGCAGGGCCGGAGAGCGCGGCCACCGCCGCGGTGATGCCCGCATGCAGGTTCGCATCGGTGCTGACCACGACCCGCGCGGTGAAGGACGACGCGTTGGAGCCGTGCTCGGCGTGCAGCACCATGTCGGTGTCCATCAGCGCGCAGGCATCTGCGCTCGGCGTCTCGCCCTTGAGCATGTAGAGGAAGTTCGCGGCATGGCCGAGGTCGGTGCTTGCCGGCACCGGTCCGCGGTCGTGGCGGATGTGGTGGTGCGCGGTCACGATCATCGGCACCTGCGAGGTGAGCCGGATGCCCTTGCGCCGGGTCGCTTCCAGCGAGTTGTCGCCAGTCTCGGGATCGTAGGCGGCGAGCGCGGACACCGCGGTCCGCAGCACGTCCATGGGGTGCGAGTCCTTGACTGCGCGGATGATGTCGTGGATCGCGCTGGGCAGAACGCGCGCTTCCTTCAGTGCGGCGTCGAAGGCGTCGAGCTCGGACCGCGTCGGAAGTTCGCCGTTGAGCAGGAGGTAGGTAGTCTCCTCGAAGGACGAGTGCTGAGCCAGATCGTGGATGGAGTACCCGCGATAGCGAAGCTCGCCGGCCCGGCCGTCGATCAGCGTGGTCGGCGAGCGGTCGAAACACAGGTCCTTCAGGCCGCGATGCACCTCGGGCTGGTTCGCATCCGACATGACTCTTCGCCTTTCGCCAGTTGGAGATCGAATCGTAGCCGACAGGGCCGGCCAGACAATCGCCTGCTTAGCCGAGCCTTGTCTGAAGCGCCCGTCCGACCCCCGACGGCGTGTCGAGCACCGCGACCCCGACCGCTTCGAGCGCCCTGCGCTTCGATGCGTAGGTGCCCTTGTCGCCCATCACGATGGCGCCGGCGTGTCCCATCTTCTTGCCAGGCGGCGACGCGGCTCCCGCGACGAAGGCCACGACAGGCTTGGTCATACCTCGCGCGTATTCCGCCGCGTCCTCCTCCATCGTCCCGCCGATCTCGCCGATCACCACGACCGCGTCGGTGCGCTCGTCGGCGTCCAGAGCCTGCAACGCGTCGCGGGTGGTCGTTCCGACGATCGGGTCGCCGCCGATCCCTATGAAGGCAGACTGCCCGAATCCCGCCTGTACGAGGTTGAGACAGACCAAGGTGCCGAGGCTGCCGCTACGGGAGATCACGCCCACGCGGCCGGGCCGGAAGACGTCGGCCTCGAACGCCGGCATGAAGCCGACGAAGCACTCGCCGGGGGTGACCAGGCCGGCGGTGTTGGGCCCGACGACGGCAGCGCCGTTGGTCCGCGCCATTGCCAGCAGTTCCATCACGTCCTGCACCGGAACGTGCTCGGTGAGCACGACGAGGCGTGCACATCCGGCCTCGATCGCGTCCTGGGCCGCTGCCTTCACCCCGAGCGGAGGGATGAAGAGGACCGACACGTCGAACCCGGTCTCGCGCATCGCCTCGCCGGCGCTCGCGTAGACCGGCACGCCGAGATACCGGATCCCGGATTTCTTCGGGTTGATCCCGGCCACGATGCGCGTGCCGTAGTTCTGCATGCGCCCGGTCCAGTAGGTGCCCTGCTTGCCGGTGATACCCTGAACCAGCACACGGTCTGCGCCCCGCACGATCATTGTGTGGCCCTCGCGTCGCGGGCCGCCCCGATCGCGGCGACGATTGCAAGGTCCATCGTCTCGAAGGGGGTCACGCCGCGCCGTTCGCGCAGCATCGCCTGCGCCTCGGCCGAGCCTGTGCCCCGCACGCTGAAGAAGACCGGAATGGTCGGCTCGAGCGCCTCCCAGGCGTCGAGCAGGCCGGCGGTCATTACGTCGGTGCGCGCGAACGCGCCGCAGAAGTTCACCAGGAGACAACTGACCTTGGGGTTGTCGAGCACGAGCTCCAACGCCGGCCTGGCCTTGGTGTACGCCGCGCCGCCGACTTCCAGGAAGTTCGCCGGCCTCCCGCCGTGGTGCGTGATGACGTCCATGGTGGTCATGGTGAGCCCGGCACCGTTGGCGAGCACGCCGATGTCGCCGTCGAGCTCGATGTACCGCAACCCGAGGGCTTGCCCCCGCGCCTCCAGCGTGGTGAGTGTCTCGGGGCTCCCCGTGCTGGCGAGATCCCGCCTGCGCTGAATCCCGGAATCGTCGAGAACGAACTTGCAGTCGAGCGCGACCAGCCGCCCGTCCGCAAGCCGGGCCAGAGGATTCACCTCGAGCAACTCGGCGTCGTTCTCGCGGTAGGCGCGATAGAGCGCGGCTAGGGTCTCGGCGAGCGGTTCCTCGTCGCTGCCGAGGCCAAGGCCACCCAACATCGCGCGCGCAGCGTCGAGGTCGAAACCTCGCAGGATGTCGACAGGTGCCTGCCGCAGACGATCCGGCTGCGACGCTGCGATCTCCTCAACGTCCATACCGCCGTCGGACGAGACCATCACCAGCGGCCCCTTGGACGCCGCGTCGTTCAAGACCGCTGCGTAGTACTCGGCCGCGATCTGCACCCGCTCCTCGACCAGCACCGACGCCACCCGATGCCCCGCGATCTCCATGTCGAGGATCGCGCTCGCGGCGTCATGGGCGGCCTGGGGATCGTCCGCCGTGCGGATGCCGCCGGCCTTGCCGCGCTTGCCCGCCGGCACCTGGGCCTTGACCACCACCGGCACCCCGAGCGTTGCCGCCGCGGCCTCAGCCTCGCCGGCGATCCGGGCCAGCTGCCCGCGCGGGATCGCGATCCCCGCCGCCTGCAGCAGCGGCTTTGCCGCATGCTCCTCGAAGTTCACGTTGGTCGGTTCCGAATCGTGCGGGCGCTGCTTTGCCTACTTCCCGTACTTCTCCCAGTAGGCGCCGAACAGCGCCTCCTCGCTGGGCCTGTCCTGGGTGATCGGTACCGCGAGATGGGTGATGTTGAGGAAGTGCCGGTAGTTGAGGTTCTCGCTGATGCTGTTGCCCTGCCATGTCCCACAGCCCATGGAGAGCGTGAAGTTGAGCCCGCTGTCGAAGCCGCCGCCATTGCCGAAGGTGTGCGCCATGTTTACCAGCACGCGGGCGGTGTCGAGCTCCTCGGCAAGCCGGCGGGCATGCGCCATCTCCTGCGTGTGAATGCCGACGGAGTGGCCGCGGCCCTTGACCGCCATGATCGCGCGGACCTTGTCCACGGCATCGTCGAAGCTCTTCGCGCGATAGACGGTCAGCACGAGGGCGAGCTTCTCGTCGGAAAACGGATGCTTAGAACCGATCCCGGTCTCCTCGACCATGAAGAACCTCGCGTCACCCACCTTGTCGTCGAGGCTGCATTCTGCCGCAAGAACTTCGAAGTCCTTCGCGATCACACTACGGTTGAGCTTGCCGCCCACCCAGAGGGTGTCCCGGATCGCGTCCTTTTCCGCCGAATTCGCCAGATAGCCGCCGGCGCGTTCCAGCGCGGCCACCGCGTCATCGTACACGTCATCCAGGATGATGACCGCGTTCTCAGAGGAGCACGACGTGGCGTTGTCGAAGCACTTCGACGCGGCAATCTTCGCCGCTGCCTCGCTCAACTTTGCGCTGGAATCGATGATGACCGGGACGTTCCCTGCGCCGACCCCGATCGCCGGCGTTCCGCTACGGTAGGCGGCACGCACATTGCTCTGCGAGCCGGTGACGACCACGAGATCGCAGGCCGCCATCAGCGCGTTGGTGATCGCCTTGTCCACGGGCGGCGGCAGCACCTGAACGAGATCCGCCGGCGCCCCGATCTTCTCCAGCTCTGCCCGCATCAGCGCCACCGCGCGGGTGGTCGTCGGGAGGCCCGCCGGTGACGGCGCAATGACGATCGCGTTGCGGCCCTTGATCGCCATCATCGCCTTGTTCACCGGGGTTGCCGCGGGGTTGGTGGAGGGCGTCACCGCACCGACCACGCCGACCGGCTTCGCGTACTTCACCAAGCCGAGTTCCGGCTGCTCCTCGATGATGCCGACGCTCTTCACCCGCATGAGGTCGCGCAGCGTGCCGAAGGTCTTGCGCTGGTTCTTGATTACCTTATCCGCGGTGTTGCCGAGGCCGGTGTCCTCCACCGCCATCGCAGCAAGGGCCTCGGCGTGTTCCGGCTTGTAGAGCGACCACGCCAGCGCGGTCACCGCCTCGTCCACCCGCGCCTGATCCGAGGCCGCGAAGGCCTCCATGGCCGCGCGCCCGCGCCGGACCAGGGAATCGACGATCGCGACCGGGTCGCGCCCGAAGAGTTCGGCAGGCTGGCTCATCGTCGGTGTCGCTCCTCGAGTCTCGGAATATCTCGCCGAAGCCTGAACTTGGTGCAGGTTCCGGCTTTGAATCAAGCATCTTACGTGCAGAGCGGCAGTCGTGCAGCAGGGTACGCGAATCCGCCGGACGAGATATTCCTGGTCGAAACTTGCTGTGATCCCTAGTCAATTCAGCTGCTCAAGCGTGACGACGACCGATGGCCCGACATCGGGATGCCGGAGCTAAACGGGCTTCACTACGACCCAGAACCGTCGGACCTGCCGGGCATTCCCGAATGACTGGCGACCATTCTCCGGCAGAGCCGCTGACGTGTTGATCGCCGACATCGATGGTGAAACTCGAACCGGGAACACAATCACCGAATGGTATCCAAATGGGGTGCGCCAGGCGAACTCTGGCGTGGATGGCCGGTGAAAGCCCGGTGAAGGGAAGGTGTAACGAGCCACTCTTTCTTGCCCTCGAGCCGTGCATCGGGTCCCGCGAGGGATCAGGTGAAGCGTCGGTAGAGGCGCGTGTGGGCAGGGCTAATGAGCACCGAAAGATTTGTAATTCGGAGTGCCGAGGTTTTCCCATATGCCGAAGGCAACACTGGCCGTCCAATTTCGTGAGGGCGGTAGGGCTCCGCGGTGTCTGAGAACCCATGCACGCATGCAAGTCCACTCGGGGGACCTGGGAGGTCTCCATGCCATCCCGCCGTCGTGGCGGGATCGCTGAGGAAAGGAGGAATCCGTAACCGAAGATGGACGGCATGGAGAAGTCAGACTCGGCCATAGTAATTGATCGGCTGCCTCTTTCACTACGTGCTTCGCTTACGATGAGACACGTCATATAGTGGGTCGCTCGACGGGAACAACAGGAAGTAGCGTCAAGTCGGGCGCTACACTTGATCGATGCGCCTTCCTGAATGGCAAGGTAGGGCGGTATAGCGCCCATTCGAAACCGTTTGAGACCGTTGAGATAATCGAGGCGCCGGAAGATGGTGGCGAGGCACTCCGATTCAGCGGGGATGGGCTGCCGGATGATGAGGGCTGTTTCGGCGAAGGCCATGCGAACGACCATGAGCGCCATCAATGTGCAGACCGGGTGCGAGAGCGCCGGCTCAAGCAACGGTCCGGGGGCGTGGCGCGGACAATGGGCGTCTGTCGACGCAGTGGCGAGACGCATGGAAGGGCGTTGGCCAAGAGGGGAGAGTGGAGCGCAAGCGATGCCGGAGCGGAGCGACGCATCGCCAGGCGCGACACGATGCGGGAGGGGCCGATGCAGGAACAGAGCGCGATGGCGCGGAGCGCCGAGCGCTGGACGGCGAGCCGTGGCCGGCGCAACGCACTTTTAACTATAGGGGGAGGCGGCGGGGCATTCGGCGACGGTGCGCATAACCGGGCCGAAGCGTCTAGCGTCACGACACTCGGGACTGGCGCGAACGACGAAGGCGCGCATGCGCCGAGTTGGGCGCGAGGCCGGAGTGGATCGCGGCTCATCACAGGCTGAGGATTGGAGCGTGAACGCCCGGGTGCGCTGACGGGTGCCGTCGCCCAGGATCCGCGCCACCGCCAGCGTCGTGTTGTCATAGAGGGGCGAGCGCGGGATCCCGCCGAGGAAAGCGAAGGCGCTGACGTGTCCGTCGAGGAAGGCCTCCGTCGTCTCCCGCGGATAGGCCTTGACGAACCACACGTCGGAATGGGGCAGGATCAGGCAGAAGATAGCGACCTTCTCGCGAATGCCCCGACCTCGACTGTCGCCTCGCTGAAGTCGACCTGGGCATGGCCGGGCGGGTGATGCAGCGGAACGAAGGCCTCGCACGTCGTCTGGCGGTGGGCCCGGACATAGTCCTTCACGATCGTGTAGCCGCCGCTGAACCCGTGCTCGTCCCGAAGCCGCTCGAAGATCCGATGCACCGTGTGCCGCTGCTTGCGCGGAACCTCCGGATCGGCGTCCGCCTCCAGGATCGCATCGATGATCCCGGTGAACCCGTCCAGCTTCGGACGCCGCACAGGTTTCGTCCGGCGGTCGATCCCGAACCGCCGACCGGTCTCATGATGGCTCAGACCTTCCTCGGCAACCGCTAGCCGAACCGCCGCATAAAGCTCCACGCCGCACATCTCCCGCCCCGTGCCCGAACAGACAAGGCACCATGGATGGCGCATTTTCGCGCCGCCGCGACCGGACCGACCGGCCGCTCCGCGTGGAGCATTATTCAGCCGCTGTTAACACCGTCTGCACCACAGTCTGGTGCGGATTGCGGAGCGCACGGCGGAAACGGAAGCGGAGGAAGCGGTGCTGACGCGCATTCGCACTGCGCTCGCCGATCCGCCCCGGGGGCAGTCGGACTTCCCAGGGCAGTGTTGGGCGAAGGCTCTCGGCTCCAATCGATCGTCTCCAGCCAGTCGAGCGCCAGGGTTCGTCGCAAATGGTGCCGATCGGCGTGCGGGACGTCTGCGCTCCCCGGTGCGGCAATCGACTGGTTCTCCGCGCTCAACGCCTACCCTAGGGTACGGAACCGGGGCTATCCTGCTGCTCGGAGCGCCGGGGCCACAACCGCATCTAGTCTTGGACACTCTGGAAGTCATGATATGACGACGCAAAATCTCGTCCTCTGGGGCGCGGGCACGATGCGGACCCACCGCACCCTGTGGCTCGCCGAAGAACTGGGCCTCGACTACGAGCACCGCCCGATCGGCCCGCGCACCGGCGAGACCAGGACCGCCGATTTCCTGGCCATCAACCCGCGGCACAAGATCCCGGCAATGGTCCACGGCGATATCTGCCTGACCGAGAGCGCCGCGATCATGACCTACATGACCGAGACCTTTCCGGTGCCTGACCATGTCTATGTGCCCGACGACGCGCTCGGGCGGGCGCGGCTGCTCGAATGGTGCTTCTTCGCCATGAGCGAGCTCGACGCCAATGCGATCTACAGCATCCGGCGCCACGGCGACCTGGTCGAGATATACGGCGCCTCGCCGATCGCCGTCCGCGCGGCGATCGAGTATTTCGACCACCAGCTCGAATGCATGGAGGAACGGATCGCCGGGGCCGGCCCGTTCCTGATGGGGGAGAAGATCAGCGTCGCCGACATTCTCTTCATGTCCTGCCTGGATGCCGCCGAGCACTACGAGCTCGCCTTGCCGGACTGGCTGCGCGACTACCGCATCCGCATGCGAGCGCGCCCGGCCTATGCGGAGACCTATCCGCGCAACTACGGCGGGCGCAGCGCGCCGAAGGTCTGAGCCATGCCCGGCCCGCTCGAAGGCGTCCGCGTCCTCGATCTGACGACCATGGTCTCCGGCCCGGTGGCGACCATGATGCTCGCCGATCAGGGCGCCGACGTGATCAAGATCGAAGCGCCGGCCGGCGACATCATGCGCCAGTACGGTGTCGTCCACCGCGGCATGTCCGCCACCTTCCTGTCCTGCAACCGCTCGAAGCGCTCGCTCTGCGTCGACCTCAAGACCGCCGAGGGCCTCGCCATCGTGCGCAAGCTCGCCGCGACCGCCGATGTGCTGGTGCAGAACTTCCGCCCCGGCGCGATCGAGCGCATGGGGCTCGGCGAGGACATCGTTCGCGACCTCAAGCCCGACATCGTCTACGTCTCGATCAGCGGCTTCGGCGAGTCGCGGCCCTATGCCCACCAGCGCGTCTACGATTCGGTCATCCAGGCGCTTTGCGGACTCTGCGACATTCAGACCAATAACGAGACGGGGCGCCCGCACATGGTGCGCACCATCGTTCCCGACAAGACGACATCTTTGACAGCGGCGCAGGCGATCACTGCGGCGCTGTTTGCGCGCGAACGCACCGGTGAGGGCCAGCACGTCCGCCTCGCCATGCTCGACACCATGGTCGCCTACCTGTGGCCGGAGGCGAGCGCGCCGCTCACCTTTCTCGACAACGAGCAGGACCCGGCGCAGGAGCAAGCGGGGCCCGATCTGATCTTCCGCACCGCCGACGGCTATATCACCGCGGCCGCCGTCTCGGACGCGGAATGGGCGGGGATGTGCCGCGCTTTCGGCCGCGAGGAGCTGACCCTGGACCCGCGCTTCAGGACCGCCGCCGCGCGCGGCCACAACCGGACCGAGCGCCGGACCATCATGAACCGGGAGATCGCCAAGTGGCCGACGGCGGAAATCCTCGCGCGTCTCGACCGCGAGACCGTGCCCGCCGCGCCGGTGCTGAGCCGCGCCGAGGTGATCGCGGACGCCCAGGTGGTCGAGAACGGGATCATCGAAGTGCGCGAGGCCCCCGATCTCGGCCGGGTGCGCCAGCCCAGGCCGGCGGCCCGTTTCGCCGAGACCCCGGCGGAGATCCGGTCCATCGCGCCCTGGCTCGGCGCCGACAACGCGGCGATCCTGGCAGAGCTCGGCTACGACGAAGCCGACATCGCGCGTCTCGCCGAAGACCAGGTGGTGCATCGGCAGTAGCCGTGACCCTCATGAGAAATGCGGGGGAGCAGCGCACCACCGGCTCGACGGTGCTTCTCCCGTTTGCGTGACGCGCTTCCGGAGAAACTCCACTTCGGCATGTCGAAGAACGACCGCAGATAAAGCGCGTACACCTACAGCACTGGCACCACGGATACCAACTGACGGCGAGTCTCGCCGTCGATCGCAGTGGCCGGAGCGTTGCAGATTCGGCAACGTAGAGCACGGAAAACAGCAATTCCGTTGAACACCACCACGGGACTACGATCTCTCCAGCAGCGGGTGATCAGACACGATTCAAACGTCGACTGTCGCTTGCCGTCGCGTACGACCGAAGGCGGGAAAGTCCTGCGAAACGACGCCTGAACCGCTGGGCCCGGTCACCTGCATCGGAAAGTCAAAAGGGGGACGGTGAGGACAAGACGCCGGTGCCTCGCAGCCATAGGCGAGAACGAAGCGCGCGGGCGCTCCAAAGAAGGTTAGCGGGACGGAAGTCGCGTACTTCGCGTGAAACCACATTGCCACTCGGGAGGTCTAGTCATGGCAGAACACTCGCAATCACACCGATCGCTCAATCGGCGCCAAATCCTGAAAGGCGCAGCCGCACTCGGCGGCGTTGCCGCCACCTCGTCCTTCATCAGCGTGGAGGCGCTTGGTGCCGACGCGGCGAAGGTCAACGTGCAACTCGGCTGGCTCGCCAGCAACGGCATCATAGGCGAGGTCGTGGCCAAGCGAACGGGCATCTACGACGAACTCGGCATCGAGCTCGAGGTCACGCCGGGCGGGCCTGGCGTGGACGGCGTCGCGTCGGTGGCGGCCGGGCGGGCCGGGGTCGGCCATCTCTCCTCCAGCCCGTCGCTGATGCTGGCGCGCTCTGCCGGCATCCCGGTCAAGGCCTTCGCCGCCGGTTACCAGAAGCATCCCTTCACCTACTTCTCGCTCGCCAGCAATCCCATCAACACGCCCCAGGACATGATCGGAAAGACGATCGCCACGCAGCCCACGGCGGTCATTCTGCTCCGGGCGCTGCTGGCCAAGAACGGCATCGCCGAGGACCAGGTCGAGATCGTCAAGATGGGGAGTGACATGAACCAGGTGATGACCGGCCAGGCTGCCGCCGTCACCGGGTGGATGACCAATACCAATGCGCTGAAGATCCTTGGCGACGACCGCGTCGACATGATGCTGTGGGACGCGGGCATCCAGCTCTACGCCAATGTCTACTACGCCACCGACGAGATGCTGGCTGACCACGCAGACGTGCTGACCCGCTTCCTCATCGGGACTGCGCGCGGCTGGGGCGAGGTGCGCAAGAACCCGGAGGCCGGTGTCGACCATCTCGTCGCCGAGTACCAGAACCTCGATCGCGCGAGCGAGCTGGAAGCGGTGGGACCGGTGCTCGGATTCTCGTTCAACGACGTGACGGCAGCCGAGGGCTGGGCGGCCATGAACCCGGCGAACTGGCAGGCGCAGATCGACACCTACGCCCAACTGGAGCAGTTCCAAGGCGCGACGCCGACGCTGGACGACGTGATGACCCTGGATATCCTTGCTGCCACGGAGGCCGTGAGGAAAGAGGTCGGATGACGCAAGCCGCCGCCGTGGCGTCGGGCTGCACTAAAGCCTCCCCCGCCACGGCGATTGCAGTCCGCGACCTGGCGGTCCGTTTCGACGGAGACGCCGGCAGCGTCACCGCGCTCGACGGGGTCGGCTTCGAGGTGCCCGAAGCCGGCTTCGTCACCATGCTGGGACCGTCAGGCTGCGGCAAGTCGACGCTGCTCAGGGCCGTCGCCGATCTAGTTCCCATCAGCGCAGGCTCGATCAACGTCTTCGGCCGCACGCCGGAGCAGGCCCGCCGGGCGCGGGATTTCGCCTTCGTCTTTCAGGACGCGACGCTGCTGCCCTGGCGCAGCGTCATCGACAACGTGCGGCTGCCGCTGGAGGTCGGCCGCCGCGGCGGTGCGGTCGAGCAGCATGCGGAGCCGGAGGAGCTGCTGGCGCTGGTGGGCCTCGAAGGGCGCGCCGACGCGCTCCCCCACGAGCTCTCAGGCGGCATGCGCCAGCGCGTCTCTATCGCGCGGGCGCTGGTTTGCCGCCCCCGCGTGCTGCTGATGGACGAGCCCTTCGGCGCCCTTGACGAGATCAACCGCGACAAGCTCAACGAGGAGCTGCTGCGTATCTGGAAGGAGACCGGCACCACGATCATGTTCGTGACCCATTCGGTGCCCGAAGCCGCTTTCCTCGGCCAGAAATGCCTGGTGCTCTCGGCCCAGCCGGGTCGCGTCCGCGAATACGTGGACATCTCCTTCACGTCGCCGCGTGCCCTCGGCATGCGCGACACACTCGAGTTCGTGCAGGTCACCGCGCACCTGCGCTCCCTCCTGGAGCTGCCGCGATGACCACGACAGAGGTGGGCGCCAAGGCCGCCAGGCCACAGGCCGCGGCAGGCGGAACTGCCCGCGCCGGGCGAGCGAGAGCGAGGCGGCGTTTCCGCTATGCGCCTGCCATCGGGGCTGGGGTCGGCATGGTGGTTGTCTGGCACCTCATCGTCACCGGCTTCGAGATACCGACCTACATCGCGCCGAGCCCGTGGCAGGTGCTGGTGGTGTTCGCCAACCAAGGCGACATACTCTGGATCAATTTCCTGCCAACCCTGTTAGAGGCGGTGTGCGGCTTCGCGCTGGGCAACACCATCGCGGTGCTGCTCGCGGTCTGGTTCGTGCACAGCGGGGTGGCGGAGCGCGCGTTCTATCCCATCGCGGTCTTCATCAACACGATCCCCATCATCGCCATCGCGCCGATCCTGGTGCTGATGCTGGGCAACGGCTACGAGCCGAAGATCGTCATCGCGGCTCTGATCTGCTTCTTCCCGACCCTGGTCAACATGGTACGCGGTCTCAAGGCGGTGAGCCCGCAGATGCTGGAGCTGATGCGCGTACTCTCTGCCAACGACCGGGAGGTCCTGTTCAAGATCCGGCTGCAGAGCTCGCTGCCCTTCCTCTTCGCGGCATTGAAGATTGCATCGACGACCTGCGTCATCGGCGCCATCGTCGGCGAATGGATCGGCTCCAACTACGGCCTAGGCTCCCTCATCATCGAGGCCACCTACAACTTCCGCGCCCCCCTGCTCTACGCCACGGTCATCCTGGGCGCAGGCCTCGCGGTCGCTTTCTTCGTGACCACGTCGATCGTCGAACGGCAGGTCCTGAAGTGGAAGCCGGGCGCGGTCTTCTGAGCCGGCTGCGCTCACACCTGGAGGCAAGTACATGTCATCGCCTGAAATTCTGACCCGGCCCGAGACCCGCGTGCCGGTGGTCGCCAGTGCCGATGTGGTGGTGGTGGGCGGCGGGCCCGCCGGCATCTCGGCGGCGGTCTCGGCCGCGCGCAACGGCGCGCAGGCCATCCTGGTGGAGCGCTACCCCTACCTCGGCGGCCTCGCCTCCGGCGGCATGGTGCTGGTGCTGGACGACATGCACAACGACACGGAGATCTCCGTGCGCGGCCTCGCCATGGAGATCGTCGAGCGCATGCACGCCAAGGGGCTCTGCGTCTATCCGCCGAAGGCCGACCGCGACCCGGCGGTCCGCACGACGGACGCGATGTGGCGCAAGTGGTGCCGGTGGGGCCTGTTCGACTTCTACGCCAATACGAAGCCCTATCCCATCATCTTCGCCGCCTCCTTCGACCCGGACGGCTTCAAGCAGGCGTCCCTCGACATGGTGCGGGAAGCCGGAGTCGAGCTCAGGCTGCACAGCTGGTTCCAGTCCACGATCGTCGAGGACGGCCGCGCGGCCGGCGTCATCGTCGAGACCAAGGAGGGCGCGCAGGCCATCCGCGGCAGCGTCGTCGTCGATGCCACTGGGGACCTCGACGTGGCCGCGAGCGCCGGCGCGCCTTTCGCCGAAGGCGCCTACATCGTCACCACGGTCTCCCGCATGGGTGGCGTGGATACGGACGAGGCGGAGCGCTTCCAATTCGAGGAGCCCGAGCGCTTCGCCGAGATCGACCAGCGGGCCCGGCGCCTGATCGGGGGCTGCTGGCAAAACTGGTGGCTGAAGACCCCTCTGCCCGGCATCGTCTGGTGCAACTGCCCGCACATGTCAGGCTTCGACGGCCTCAAGGTGGCGGACCTCACGGCAGCCGAGTTCGAAGGCCGGCGCCGCATGCAGGCGGTGCTGGAATTTGCCCGCGAGCACGTGCCGGGCTTCGAGCGCGCCTACTTCGTGGACTTCGCTGCCCAGACCGGGGTGCGCCAGACCCGCCTGCTGGAAGGCGAGTACGTGGTCACCAAGCAGGACGTGAAGGACCGCGTGCACTTCCACGACAGCGTCTGCCGCGGGCGCGACTACTACACCCCGTACCGCGCGCTGCTGCCCCAGGGCGTGGACCAGCTGCTGGTGGCGGGCCGGCACTATTCGGCGACGTCGCAGGCCCAGAAGATCAGCCGCGAGATCCCGCCCTGCATGGCCATGGGCGAGGCCGCCGGCATTGCCGCGGCGCAGGCGCTCGATGCCGGCATCCTGGTGCGCGATGTCGACGTGCGCGGCATCCAGAAGCAGATGCGGGCGCAAGGGGCGGACCCCGGCGACCGGCCGGCCGCGAACGCGCTCGTGAGGGAGGCCGCCTGATGACCGCCGATGGAGGCACGGCCGGCGACCGACCGCTCCCGCTGGACGGTGTGCGGGTTCTCGATTTCACCCAGGTGATGATGGGCCCCTGCTGCACCCAGATGCTCGGCGACTACGGTGCCGACGTGATCAAGATCGAGCGCGTCGGGCTGGGCGACATCTCGCGCTGGAGCGTGGGCGAGGACCCGGACGGCGGCAACAACCCTGTCTTCGCCAGCCTCAATCGCAACAAGCGCAGCGTCGCACTCAACCTGAAGTCGGAGGCGGACCGACAGGCCGCGTTGCGCCTGGTAGAGAGCGCGGACGTGGTGGTCAGCAACTTCCGCCCCGGCGTGATCGAGCGCATGGGCTTCGGCTACGACGATCTGCGCCGCATCAATCCGCGCATCATCTGCGCGGTGGGCACCGGCTTCGGGCTGGAGGGACCCTACGTCCACAAGGGCGGGCAGGATGTGCTGGCCCAGGCGATGAGCGGCGCGATGCACCGCCGTGCGGACGACGCGCTGCCGCTCTCGATCTACCCCACGGCGCTGGCTGACTACAGCGCCGGCATGCACCTGGTGCAGGGGATCCTGCTGGCGCTGCTGCAGCGAGAGAAGACCGGCGAGGGGCAACAGGTGGCGGTCTCGCTCTACAACTCCATGCTGGCCATGCAGATGCAGGAAGCGGCGATGCGGATGATGCGCGGCCGCGAGCTCAACTGGGCCGCCATGCCGCTCTCCGGCGTGTTCGAGACCACCGACGGCGCCATCGTCATGGTGGGCGCGTTCAAGGAGAACCCGCTGCGCGACATCTGCCAGGCGCTCGGCATCGACGATCTCTCCGCCGACGCCAGATACGCCACCCTGGAGCAGCAGCAGGCCCACCGCCCGGAGCTCCAGGCGATCTTCCGCGACGGCTTCGCGGGCAACACCACCGCACACTGGCTGGCGCGGCTCGATGAGGTCGATATCCTTTGCGCCCCGGTGGTGACTCTGGAAGACGCGTTGGACGCCCCCCAGACCGCCTGCAACCGAATGGTCGTGGAACTCGAACCGACAGCCGGCGGGCCCGTTCGCCTCGTGGCCTCCCCCATCGAGATGTCGGCGGCGCCGTTCGCGGTGCGCCGCGCTCCGCCTGGGCTGGGCGAGCACAACGACGAGGTGCTGGCACCAGAACGCGCCGGCGAGCACGCGGCGTGAGCGTCGATTTCAATGTCGCCGACGGCATCGCCCGGGTCACGCTGAACCGGCCCGAGCGCCTGAACGCCATCGACTCCGCATCTGCGGCTGCTCTCGATGATATCTGGACCGCGGTCGACGCGGACCCGGCGATCCGCTGCGTCGTGCTGACCGGCGCGGGCCGCGCCTTCTGCGCCGGCGCCGACATGAAGGAGGATGGTCCAGAGGGCTTGGCCTATTGGGCCGGCACCGGCGACCACGGCTTCGGTGGCATCGCGCTCGGCGGCCGCCTGTCCGTCCCCCTGATCGCCAGGGTCAACGGGCTCGCGCTCGGCGGCGGCTTCGAGATGGTGCTCGGCTGCGACCTCGTCGTCGCCGCCGAGACCGCATCCTTCGGCTTGCCCGAGCCGCGGGTTGGCCGCTTGCCGCTCGACGGCATGATCCTCCTGCCCCGCCTGATCCCGCGCACGCAGGCCCTAGGACTGCTGCTCACCGGCCGGCGCATGAGCGCGGCAGACGCGCTCGACTGCGGCCTCATCAATCAGGTCGTGCCGGATGACGCGCTCGACGGCGCCGTCCAGTCCTGGATCGACGACATCGTTGCCTGCGCGCCGCTCAGCCTGAAGGCGATCAAACGGTCCGCGAACGACACCGCGCACCTTACGGTACGTGAAGCCCGCAAGGCCCGCTTGCCGAGCCTCATCGCAGCGCTGCAGAGCCGGGATGCTCGGGAAGGGGTGCAAGCGTTCAGGGAGAAGCGAGAGCCCGTGTGGAGAGGCGGCTGAGGCGCGCAGCAACACGGCCGCTTCTACACGGCCGGCAGTCCGCATTGCCGTCACCTCCGAATTCTTCGATGATTCGCCGTGGAGACGTGGCGAGCGGAACCTGAGAATCAATGCACGCGGCGGTATTGCGGTACTTCGAGGCGGTTGCCGAGGATGGCTCGATTCGCCGCGCCTCCGAACGTCTTCATATCTCGCCCTCCGCCGTCAATCGGCAGATTCTCAAGCTTGAGGACTACCTCGGCACCCCGCTGTTCGAGCGGCGACCCGATGGGATGCGGCTAACCGATGCCGGGCAGCTGGTGCTATGCCACGCACGAGCCACTCTGCACGATTTCGCCCGGCTGCGCGGCGACATCGACAAGCTGCGCGGCGTCGTCAGCGGTGACGTGACCATCACCACCCTGGACAGTCTGAACGTGCAATTCCTGCCAGAAGCGCTGGCTGAGTTCATTTCCGCTCATCCGGCCGTACAGATCCGGGTGACGGCCTGCGATCCGGTCGAGACCATGCACGCGGTTACCCAGGGCAACGCGGATCTCGGCCTGACCTTCTCACCGGCCTTGCGTCGTGGAATCGCCGTTCTCAAGGACGTTCCGTGCCCCATGTGCGCCATCATGGCCCCGGATCACGCACTGGCGGCGCGCAAGACCGTTTCCTTGGACGAGTGCGGCGCCCACCCGCTGATGTACCAGGATAATTTGGGTTCGATGCAACTCTTCTTGGGAGAGGAGATGGAAGCCTTCAAGAACGCACACAAGCCGGTGGCGATCTCCAACACCCTGGCCGTCCTGAAGCGCTTGCTGCTGCGCGGTGTCGGCATCGCGTTCTACACGCGCCTGGGCTTCGCCGAGGAGCTGGCCAGCGGGCGCCTGGTCGCAGTGCCGCTCGAGGAAGAATCCATGTCGACCTTGCGCCTGTGCCTGATTGCACCCTCCGAGCGCAAACCGACTGTCGCAGCCCATGCGATGGCCGAGCACCTGCAGCAGGCCCTGGCCCAATTTGCCGTCGGCATCGATCCCTGAATCGAGGCGTGACCGTTGTTAGAGCCTGTCCGTGATTGAGAGAATCATTAGGAATTCCGATTAGTTAGGGAATGTGATTCAAGCTGGCTACTGGTGAAGGAGGCCAGCATGGATGACACAGCCCTATTCCAGTGATCTTCGAGAGCGCGTGGTGCGGGCCCATTTGGCGGGCGAGCCGATTCGCCTGGTGGCGACGCGCTTCGGTGTCAGCGTCTCCTCGGTGCCGAAGTGGGTTGCGCGCTACCGGGCGACGGGGAGTGTGGCGCCGGGCAGGATCGGCGGACGCAACGTGGCGGGAGACGATTTCGCAGTCATCGCTGGCCGGGACCACCACGATCTCGGCTCAACCGCGCGGCGTGAGTTTCGCATTCTTGTGGACGTTCATCCGGGGTTCTCTTCTCGGTTCGTTGACAGGTTTTCGTCACCCATCAGATTCCGAGATTCGGCCCCGGATGGACAACCTATTGAGAGATCACATATAGCAGGCTGCTAGAGCATCTTGACTTGGCTGTTGTTCGGCGTCGCCGCGTAGCCTCTCGGAATGGAAGCGAACCAAACTCCTTGTACGCCGATCGGCATCCAATCTGTGCGTAGAACGACAATCGGCCGGGGCGGGATGGTGGCGCAGCCGGCGAGTCTGGAACGTTAGACCTTCCGTCCGCCGAATTGCCTTTATCCGCTCGGTCCCCTGGCTTGTTGAACAGCCGGTCAAGGTCCAAGGGCGACGTCCCGGCCTGTCGGAGGCGAAGCTCGTGTCTTTGTTGGACACGACCACCTATCCGAACGAGTCTCGGACCTATCCATTTCGCCGACTGACACGCGGGCGGCATGCTCCATAGACTTCAGCATCGGGTTGCTGCCTGGCGGGTTGGCGCGGGCGGGGCGTTGGGGCAACATCGGTGTCCTGAACGCTTGGAGAGCAGACGGATAGATGGCGCTTGCTGCCGCCGAGGCGGGGCCGAAGCTCCCGCTGCCGGACCTTCGGCGCTTTTTCGCCGACGCCAAGTTTTATTGGCTGGTGTTGCCGGCCTTCACGTTCTTCCTGATCTTCTTCGTCATCCCGACCGTCTCGCTGTTCCTGATCTCCTTCGACAAGTCGATCGCGGGCGTGGTCGACATCCAGTGGGACTTCACGCTCAAGAACTACATCCGCTTCTTCAACCGCTCGCTCTACTACGAGGCGGCGATACGGTCGATCGGGCTCGCGGCGATCGTCTCGGTCTGCACGCTGGCGCTCGGCTACCCGCTCGCCTACTTCGTCGCCAAGACCAGGCATCCGGGGCGCAACACCTTCTACATGATCCTCGTGCTGAGCGCGATGCAGCTCGACATGGTGATCCGCCTCTTCGGCCTGATGGTGCTGATGGGCGACAACGGGATCATCAACGGCGTCCTGCGCGATATCGGCGTCATCCGCGAGCCGCTGCCGCTGATGTACAACTTCTTCGGCGCGGTGGTGGGGCTGGTGCAGTTCACCCTGCCCTTCATGGTGCTCTCGCTGATCGGCATCATCCGAAGCATCCACCCGTCGCTGGAGGAGGCGGCGCGCAGCCTCGGCGCCAACCGCTGGACCACCTTCTGGCGCATCACCTTCCCGCTCAGCATGCCGGGCATCCTCGCCGGCACGCTGCTGGTCTTCGCGATTTCGATCTCTTCCTACGTGGTGCCGGCGCTGATGGGCGGCTGGAAGGTGATCGTGATGCCGCTCCACATCTATCAGCAGATCGCCGAGATGGGTAAGTGGCAGTTCGGCGCGACCATCGCGGTGGTGCTCTTCGTCACCAGCATGATCGCGGTCTACGTCTATCAGCGCTTCGCGGCGCGCACCGCAGGCGGGCGGGCCTGAGATGGCGGAGATGGTGACGGATACGGGGCCCGAGCCGCGCGGCGGTGGCTGGAGGCCGTTCGGCCGGCGCAACGGGCCGCGCGAGGAGCCGGCGGTCGCGCTGCCGCTCCAGATCGGCGCGTGGATCGCCTTCGTCGTCTTGCTGCTCCCCGTGGTCATCGTGGTGCTGGCCGGGCTCAACTCCGGCGATCACCTGACCTGGCCGCCGGAAGGGCTCTCGCTCCGCTGGATCTTCGCGTTCTTCGAGGCGAGCGAGTTCCTGGACGCCTACGTGTTCAGCCTCTGGCTCGCTGTGGTGGTCATGGTGATCTCGACCACGCTCGGCACCATGGCGGCGATCTTCCTCACGCGCATGACCTTCCCCGGCCGCAACCTGCTGAGGGCCTACTTCCTCTCGCCGCTGATCCTGCCGGGGATCGTGCTGGGGCTCGCGCTCTACGTCTTCTACGTCTCCAGCGGCATCGGGCTCTCGCGCACGCTGCCAGGGCTCATCATCGGCCACGTGCTGGTGACGGCACCTTACGTGATCGGCACGGTCTCGGCCGCGCTCTTCAACTTCGACATCGCATTGGAAGAGGCCGCCCGCAGCCTGGGCGCCGGTCCCTGGACGGCATTCCGCAAGGTGACGCTGCCGATCATCGGGCCGGGCGTTGCAGCCGGTGCGATCTTCGCCTTCATCGTGTCCTTCGGGCAGTTCGACGTGTCGCTCTTCCTGAGCACGCCGAACTATACGCCGCTGCCGATCGCCCTCTATATTTCGCTGCGATACACGTTCGAGCCGACGGCGGCGGCGGCGGGCATCTTCGCGATTGCGCTGGTCGTGGTCTCGATGCTGCTCACTTCGCGACTCATCAACATCCGGCGCTTCGCCGGGATCAAGTTCTCGTAACCGACGATGCAATCGACGAAAGGAGAATGAACGATGACCGCCAAACGCACTATCAAGCCGTCGCGCCGCACTGTCCTCAAGGGGTTGGCTGCCGGCGGCGGCGTAGCTGCCTCCACCAAGTTCGGGCTCTTCAACATCAACCATTCCTGGTCGCAGGACGTGCACTGGGACGGCGAGCCCTTCGATGCGGGCGGTGCCACCTTCACGCTCGGCGAGTGGGGTGGCTTCTGGGAGGAGTTCGTCCGCGACGCGCAGCTGAACGAGTTCGAAAAGACCTACAACTGCACGATCGCCTACGATTCCTCTTGGCCCTGGTTCCCGAAGTACGTCGCAGGTGGGCCGGAAGACCCGGCCTTCGACATGTGCAACTGGAACCTGCCCGAGATGATGAAGACCGCGCGGGCGGGCGACTACTTCCTGCCGATCGACGACATCAAGGCGAACGTACCCAACGCGAACGACTGCTGGGACTTCGCCTTCGGCAACGGCATCGGCGTGACCTGGGCCTTTGGCCAGTACGCCTACGTGTACCGGACCGACCTGGTGGATCCCGCGCCCACGGACTTCAAGTCGTTCTGGGAGGACCGCTTCGCCGGCAACCGTGCCACTTACATCACGTCCAATACCCTGCAGATGGTCTTCTTCATCACCGCCAGCGCCGCCTGGGGTGAGGGGCCGGAGGACCTGGATGCCGGTTTCGACGCCATGGAGCGCGCCATGCCGATGAAGATCAGCGACTTCACCGGCAACATGCAGACCCTGGTGGAGCGCGGCGAGGTGCACCTCGGCGTTCAGTGGGAGGGCGAGGTCTACCTGCAGATGGACAAGGGCATCTCCGTCGCCCCCGTCATCTGGGACGCCAAGCCGATCCTGACCCAGACCAAGACGATCAGCCGCTACGCCGAGCCGATGCAGAAGAAGCTCGGCTATGCGCTGATGAACGAGGCGCTCGACCCCGGCTACCAGTCGAAGGCCGGCTCCATATTTTATCTGCGGCCGACCAACGGCAAGGCGGCGGTGTCGGATAACCTCGCGAGCAAGGGCGTTGCCAACACCGCCGGCGCCATGGAGGGGCTCTGGATCCCGGATTGGAACTGGTATCTCGACAACGAGGACGACATCGTCGAGACCACCAACGAGATCTTCGGCGGCTAAAGCCTTCTTGCCGGGCGCCTGAACGGAGCAGCGCGTGTCGGACGTCGAGCTTACGGGTCTGACCAAACGCTTCGGCGAGACCCTCGCGGTCGACGACGTCTCGCTCCGGGTCGAGGAGGGGGAGTTCTTCTCCCTCCTCGGCCCGTCCGGCTGCGGCAAGACCACGACGCTCCGCATGATCGCGGGCTTCGTTCGCCCGAACGAGGGGCAGGTCTTCATCGGCGGCGAGGACATGACCCTGCTCCCGCCGGAGAAGCGGGGCATCGGGATCGTCTTCCAGAACTACGCGATCTTTCCGCACATGACGGTGTTCGACAACATCGCCTTCGGCCTGAAGATGCGGAAGGTGCCAAAGCGGGAGATTCGCGGCCGCGTCGGCAAGGCGCTCGAACAGGTCAATCTCGACGGCTACGAGCGGCGCTACCAGCGCGAGCTTTCCGGCGGCGAGCAGCAGCGCGTGGCGCTCGCCCGCGTGCTGATCACCGAACCCAAGATCCTCCTCCTAGACGAGCCACTCAGCGCGCTCGACAAGAAGCTCCGGGAGGAGATGAAGTACTGGATCAAGGGACTGCAGCAGTCGCTCGCCATCACCACCGTCTACGTTACTCACGACCAGGGCGAGGCGCTCACCATGTCCGATCGCATCGCGGTGATGAACCGCGCGAAGGTTGTCCAGATCGGCGCGCCCGATACCATCTACGAGCATCCGGCCGACCGCTTCGTCACCGACTTCATCGGCGAGTCCAACATCCTCGAAGCGCGCGTCGCGGCGGTGAGCGCGGACGAATGTCGCGTCGCCGTGGGCCGAGTCGAGTTCGCAGCCCCGCGGCGCGACGGGATCGAGACCGGCCAGGCGGTGGGCTTCGTGGTGCGGCCGGAGCGCGTGCTCATCGGCCCTGCCGCCGAGGCCATCGACGGCACCCGGCTTACCGCGACCGTGGTCGACCGCAGCTACCAGGGCGCGATCATCCGTTACCGCATGCAACTCGAAGGCCAGGAGATCGTGGCCGAGGTGCCCAACCGGCCGGATCAACCCCACCTCGCTGACGGGGCCGAGGCCGTGATCGGCTGGACCGTGGCGAGCAGCGAGCTGCTCGTCGACTGACTCCGTAACCGACTGCTCAGACCAGCTCTTCGATCGGCGTGTAGACGTCCGCGATCCCGAAATACTTGGGGCCGAACACGTCGAGCGCCTCGGGCGTCCGCATCACCGGTGGCACGCTGACGCCCACCACGCGCACCCGCTGGCCGTACTTGAGTCCCTCGGTGGTGATCGGCTCGGCGTTCTCCTGATCGAGGATGCAGATCAGGTCCGGCACCATGCCGAGCATGCGCTCGCCCTGCTGAGCCACCAGAAACTCGTTCTGGAAGCGCACTTCGAGCTGCTCGCCCGAGTTCTCGCCAATGCCTTCGAAGAGCACCCGCCCGATGGCCCAGCCGCGCGTGGTCTCGCGCAATAGGTCCACCACCTTGCCTTCGAACAGCACCGTGCAGAAGCGCTTGTCGCGGGAGGTCTGGAAGTACTGCTGGAGCCCGGCGAAGGGGTCGCTCTGGGTCTCGCGGGCCTCGCGGATCGAGCGGCCGATCTCCATGGCGAGCGTGGTGGTGTAGAGGACGCCGGTCTCCTTCGCCTCCTTGCCCGACATGCTGTAGAGCGCGATTTCCGACTTGGTGCCCATGCGGGTGCACACCACCCGCGCGAACCACTCGGATTCGAGATTACTGCGGGCGCGCACGATGACCTCGTTGCCGTGCTCGTCGCGCAGCACGATGGGGGACGCAGGCACGCCGTAGACGCCGAAGGTGCACATCTGCAGCTCGGGGAAGGCGCGCCCCATGCCGTCGCCGTCCACGACCGGCAGCCCGGTCATGGCTCCGATCACCATGGGCAGCGTGCCGTTGATGCCGCCGGCCTCGGCGGAGATGAGCGCGGTGGCCGTGCGGCCCTTCTCGCGCTCGATCGAGCGCAGGCACTCCACCATGGCATGCGCGCTCGGGATCTTCTCGACCATCACGGTGGGCGCGCCCATGTTGGCGACCGAGACGACGAAGTCGTCGTCGTCGAGCTCCATCGGGTCCATGATGGTGATGTCGGCGCCTTCCTCCAGCTTCTGGCGCAGGATCAGCCCGCCCACGTAGGGATCGCCGCCGCCGCCGGTGCCGAGAAAGGCGGTGCCGCGCAGAAAATCCGGCAGTAAGTCGAGGTGCATCTTCATCGTTGGCATTGTTCGCTATCGCTCCTGCTTGGCTGGCGCTCAGCCTTCCGCGAGATCACCCACCGCCTTGACTCGGACCCGGCAGGCGGCGCCCGGCAGGTAGGCGAGGGGGATCTCCTCGACCTCGATGATCTCGATGCTGGCAGGCTCCGCACCGGCATCCGCCGCCTTGGCCTGTGCCTCGTCCTTAGCCTGGGCGATGGCGTTCTCGCGGCCCTCCTGCTCGTAGGAGAAGACGCGGTCCACCTCGCCGCCGACCTGGGCGATGGCAGCGCCGATGGCGTTCGCGACCGCCGAGTGCTTGGGCACGCTCAAGGTCGAGACACCGGCCAGATCGCGCCCGATCAGGATGCTGCCGCCGCCCACCAGAATCGCGGGCACAGGCTCCGCGCTCGTCTTCATGCGGTCGATCGCGTCCTCCACCATGGTGTGGATGGTATCCAGCGCGCGTTTCACAGCACCGCCATCGAGCCCGGCGACGGCGTTACGGTCGCCGATATCGGCGAGCCCGGCGGCGACGGCGATATCGGTGGCGGTCAGCGTGTCGCCGCCGAAGACCAGCGCCTTCTCCGTCAGTTCGAAGCCGACAGAATCCGGGCCGACAGTGACCGCGTCGTCGCCCCGCACCAGGCTGCCGCCGCCGAGCCCGATCGCCAGCACGTCGGGCATGCGGAAATTGGTCCGCACCCCGCCGACGTCGACCGCAACCGCAGACTCCCGTGGGAAGCCCCGGGCCAGCACGCCGACATCGGTGGTAGTGCCGCCGATATCGACCACGACGGCGTTCTCCTTGTCGGAGAGGAAGGCCGCGCCGCGCATGCTGTTGGTTGGGCCCGAGGCGAAGGTCAGCACCGGATAGCGCTCGACGTAAGCCGCGCTCATCAGGGTGCCGTCGTTCTGGCTGATGAAGAAGGGCGCATCGATCTTGAGTTCCTTCAACGAGTCGCGGAACGCGCCCACCACCTTGGCCGAGAGCGAGACCAGGGCCGCGTTCATCACCGCCGCGTTCTCCCGTTCGATCAGCCCGACCCGGCCGATCTCGTTGGAGAGCGTGATCTGCGCGCTCGGGTGTTCGGCGCGGATGATCTCGGCGGCGCGGTCCTCCTGCGCGCTGTTGAGCGGCGCGAAGACCGAGGAGACCGCCACCGATTCCAGCCCCTTGGCGGCGATATCGCGGGCGATATTGGCGATCTCGGCCTCGTCCAGGGGCGAGATTTCGCGCCCGTCCACCTCGTAGCCGCCCTTGGCCATGTAGACGTTGCGGCCGATGGTATCCACCAGGTCGCGCGGCCAGTCGATCAGGGGATTGAGGCTCTCGGTGGCCGGCAGCGCGAGGCGCACGATGGCCACCGGCACCAGGCGTCGTCGCTCGACGATGGCGTTGGTGAACTGGGTGGTGCCGATCATCACACCGGTGACGATCTCCGGCGCGACCTCGGAGCGGGCGAGCACGCCCTCGATGGCGGCCACCACGCCCGCGCCCACGTCGGCGGTGGTGGGTGCCTTGATGGACGCGACAACCGTTGCACCGTCCATCAGCACCGCATCGGTGTTCGTGCCGCCGACATCGACACCAATTCTCATGCTTTTCTCCTGCGCTTCGTGCCGCCGCATCCTAATCGCAGTGCCATGTGATCGCACCGTCTAACGTTGCGCTGCCGCACCCGATTGAACGCCGGGCGGCAGAGACGTAGACTCCCCGCCAGGCAGCGTCCGCTGAGCGACGTTCCAAGGGAAGGGCACTGGCCATGGCAACGGATGTGAGAGTGGTAACACCGATCACGACCTGGGGTTTTCGGGACAAGTCTGAGTTCGCCGCACTGGAGCGGCCGGACCTGACGATCAGTCATATCGAGATCGAGACCGGCCCGGCCTCGATCGAATGCGAATACGACGAGGCGCTCGCCGTCCCTGGCACGATCGCGAAGATCATCGAGGCCGAGCGCGACGGCTGCGACGCGGTCGTGATCGACTGCATGGGTGACCCCGGCATGCTGCCGGGACGCGAGTGTGTCTCGATCCCGGTGATCGGGCCGTGTGAGGCGGCGATGCACGTGGCGTCGATGCTGGGGCACACCTTCAGCGTGGTTACGGTGCTGAAGCGGCTGCGCCCGCAGTTCGAGCATCAAGCGCAGCTCTATGGCGTGCGCGAGAAGCTCGCCTCGGTCCGTTCCGTTTCGATCCCGGTTCTCGAGTTGGAGCAGGATCTCGATCGTACCAAGGCGGCGCTTGCGGAGGAGGCGGTTCTGGCGGTCGAGGAGGACGGCGCGGATGCGATCATCTTCGGCTGCACAGGCATGCTGGGCTGCGCCGAGGCCGTGCGCCGCGGCCTGCTCGCCAGGG
This sequence comes from Alphaproteobacteria bacterium, assembly GCA_965220745.1. Taxonomy (GTDB): domain Bacteria; phylum Pseudomonadota; class Alphaproteobacteria; order UBA828; family UBA828; genus WTGU01. The sequence continues at coordinate 459,293 of CBDCQT010000012.1, forward strand.
GCTACGACGTGCCGGTGATCGACCCGGTGCCATGGGCGGTCAAGCTCGCCGCGAGCCTGGTGGACGCCGGGCTCAGCCACAGCAAGATCACCTACGAGCGCCCGCCGGCGAAGCCCGTGGTCGGCTACGAGATTCCGCCGATGACGAGCCTCACCCGCGACGCCGCCGAGTAGGTGTCGCGCCCAACCCGGTGGACTGGCGCGTCGATCTCGACGCCTCCTGCCCCGCGACCTCGGCCGTCGGCGTGGGGTGCCCGATCTCGGCCGGCCTGACGCCCCTCCGGCGGATTTTCCCTTTCGGATCGGCGGCTGCGGATTCGTCGAGGGCATCAAGTTCCCGAACGTCGAATTCATAACCTCCGCCAATCCTGTGGACTTTCAGACCCATTTGTAGTGAACGCGCGACTCGAGCGCTGATTGGCCTTGTGCGACTAGGTGCTGGAAACCCGTTATTCGACCGTAGGTGGATGCCGGTCGCGTGTCAGTCGGCGAAATGGATAGGTCCGCAACTTGTTCGGATAGGTGATTACAGCCGACAAAGACCCGAGCCTCTCACCGACCGGCCAAGCTTTCGTCTCTCGACTTAGGCTGATCGATTTAGCTACGGGTGCGGCACTTCCGGCGGTTTGTCCAGCCCATGCCGCTGAGCCACGGAGACGGCGAGAGCCCGCTTATTCACGCCCAGCTTGGCATAGATATTCTTCAAGTGAAATTTCACTGTTGGTTCCGAGAGCCCCAAGTGCCGGGCGATGCGCTTGTTCGAGTGACCTTGCGCAAGTTGTTCCATGACTTCCAGTTCACGTGAGCTGAGAATATGCGCTGCCTCTCCATGTTCCCCAGAGCGCATGTCAGACAATAATCGGGCGACGAATTCCACTTCAACCTCACTCATGTCGCCGATCCCGGTGGTTCGAACGACTGCCTGCACCAATTGCGCCAGAAATCTACCCTCTTCGGCAAAGGAACCATAAAATCCGCACGAGCTGCCTAGGGCGATAGCTTGCTTGAAGGGCTTGGCGGCGGCGCGACTGTCTCCGGATTCATGCAGCGCCATGGACTGCAGGATTAATCCCTTTACCCGGAAGCGAACCGCATTTGCTTCCTGGGACTTGCGAACCGCCTCGTTCAGTAACTCCACTGCATGGACGGCGTCGCCAAACCGAATGTGGTATCGGGCCAGGGAAAACGCCGCCATATAGAAGCCGCGCCAACACGCCCCGGCATCTCCTGCATCGGCGTGAGTCAGGCGATCGATATCCTGCAAAGCCAACTCGGCCAGATCGGCCCGTTCCGCGCGGACAAACAGATCCAGCCGCTTGTAACAAATAAGGTGCTGAAGCCGGTGCATGTTTCGCCGCCTGATCGTCCGCTCCGCTTGATCGAGTATCTCGGCGGCGGCCTCTGGACCATTGTCGGCATATGCCACCTCCATGGCCACCGTGTATCCCGGAACATAAAGCTCGCTCCACCCTTCCCTGACCTCGATATCGTGAAGCGAATTGAAAATACGCCGGCTGGCGGCTATTGGGTCGCCGCGTTCGAGATGGATTTCCGACAAGAGCACGGAAGCGATGCCCGCGAGCCCCCTGTCAGCGGGAAAATACCGCTCAGCCAGGTCTAGCGCCGTTGACCTTCGTTTCTGGGCATCGGAGAGAAGACCTTCTTCAAGATCGATAATGCTAATGTTGATATGAATAAAGAACTGGAGATATTTGGCATCGAGATCCCGATAGTAGGCCATGGATCTCTCGCCGGACAGTCTGGCATTCTTCAGATTGCCTGCCTGGATCTGCGTGACGCAAAGAATATTATGAAGAACTCCTCGAACGAGCGATTCCGATTCTGGTGTCGATCGTGTCAAACTCTCAAAGCGAGCGATATCTTCATCTGAAATCATCCGGTCTTCATAAATTCGGAGAAGCGCGCCGATCAGCGTGATCTCGTCGGCCAGATCGCGATCGTCGGTTGCGCCCTGGGCGACGACTTCGTCGAAAAGCTTGGCGGCCTCAACGATCCGCCCTTCTTTCGCAAGGACGTAGGCCAAACACAACTTGGCGCGCGGACTGACATGAACCGCATTCGTAGGAATATGATCCAGGAGAGATCGAAGATAACCCACACCCTGTCTTATGCCGACTAGTACGCCGCCAGCGTTTTCGACATATCCTATCGCCCGCGCGTAAGCGTTTCCTGCCTTGGCGTGGTGTATAGCGGACTGGAGATCATCGGCAGCGAAGAACCAATCGGCGGCGCGTCGATGCAACGCATCGACATGTTCCCTGCCGAGATAAATCTGCTGTTGCCGCAAGAACTCCAGAAACAGTTGGTGATGCCTGAACCACCCGTCTTCGGGAGCATCGCTCCTCGACATCAGGACTCCGGCCTTCCAAGTCTCGAGTAATTTCTCCCATCCGTCATTTCGCTCTCGAACAGCATCTGCAAGATCGCCGTTCAAACGCTCCAGGTGCGCCGTTTCCAGAAGAAATTGCTGCTGGTCTTCCGAGAGTTGTTTGAACACGCGTTCATTGAGATAATCGGCCAACTCGGCCCGCGATCCGGACAGGCTGCTGACATGTCGCTCGAAGGGAACGCTGCCATTGTGGGTCAGGTGTGTCAGTTGAACCGCGACCGGCCACCCTTCAGTCCGCTCAATCAACTGCCTCGAAACCTGCTCGTCCAGCGGCTGATCGAACAGCGCTCCTATGTCCCCTTCGCCGAATCTAAGGTCGTCGACCGTGATCTCGTGGACTTCACCTTGCAATCTCAATCCTGAGACCGGAATGCCCGACCGCTCTCTAGTTGCGATGACGATATGCAAGGTTTGTGGGCTGTTGTGGATAAGGTATTCGAAAAGCTCGAGGCAAGCGCCGGTATCAGCGAAATGCGCGTCGTCTATGATCAGGCATGCCTCCACACCGCTTTCGCGCAACAGCGTTGTCAACATCGAGAGGCGAGCAAGCGGCTCCGTATCGCCCGAAACGGAAGCGTGAACATCGAGGTCAGCCCGCGCCGCTTGTTCCAGGAGCGCGATCAACGACGTCGGATCGCAATCGCGGCGTTCAATTTGAACCCAGGCCCAGGCAATACCGGAACGGCCTAACCTCGCGCGCAGCTGATTCAGTAGGGTCGTCTTGCCATATCCGGCCGGTGCGTCGATCAGCGTCAGACGCCGCCCAAGATTGTCCTGAATGCGGTCGAGGAGCGGTGTCCGTTCGATCAGTACGACCCTGTCCGGTGAAGCCATCGACCCATGCCCGGCAACTGGTCCGGCTCGAATCTTAGTCCATGGACGGTTTGTCGACCAAGCTGGCTGATCGGCGGACCACAGCGGAGCAGGACGGCCCGCCTGGCAGGACGATCGTCTCCAGGTCTGGCCGCCTGAATTCCAGGCGGCCACGTGGCCGTACGGCGTTGTAGTGTTGTTCGGCGTGAAAAACTGCTCCCCCCAGTATCACGCCACTTCAATAGGTTATCGCGCCGATCGGCGCGCAACTCACGTGCCGAACAACAATCCGGGCTAATAGTCGCGGAGCTCCGAGGCTTCGGTGGCGGCCTTGGCACCGCCGCGCATCCGCCCGCTGATCCAGACGCCGAGGATCGTCGCCATATAGGGCAGCGAGAGCAGCACGTCGTGCGGGATGCTCGCGCCGAAGAGCAACTGCAGCCTGATTCCCGCGACGCCCACCAGGCTGAAGAACATCGCGGCGAAGGTTGCGCCAACCGGATGCGCCGCGCCGAAGATGACGGCAGCGAAGCTCATGAAGCCGCGCCCTGCGGTCATGTTGTGGGCGAAGATGGTGAGGCCGCCTGCAGCGAGCTCGGCACCGCCGATGGCGCCAAGGACCCCGCCCGCCGCCAGCGCGATGAGCCGCGCGGTGGCTGGATTGGTGCCCACGCTGCGTGCCGCGAGCGGGTGCTCGCCGGCAGCGGCCAGACGCAGGCCGAAGCGCGTGCGGCGCAGCAGTACCCACATGCCCCACACCACAAATGGCATCATCAGAACGAAGATCGAGAGCGCGCCGTAGGGGCCGAAGGCCGCGCCCAGCCGGGGCACGCCAAAAGGCGCGGTCACGGCGGCGAGGCTACCGAAGAGCGCCTGGACGGCCAGCGCTGTCCCGCCGATGCCGAGGCCCGTAAGTCCCAAACCTGCGATGATCGGGTTGGCACCCAGCTTCTCGATCACGAACCAAAGCAGCACGGAGGCGGCGACGCAGAGCATGCAGGCGATGCCGATGGCGGCCGGGAACGAACCGGTCAGCACGATGCCGAGAATTGTCGCGCAGGCGCCGATGATCATCACGCCTTCGAGGCCGAGGTGCCAGACGCCGGCGCGCTGGGCGATGACGCCAGCCATGGTGACGTAGACCAGCGGCGTGCCGGAGCGCAGAATCGCCACCATGAACTCGTGGAACTCGGTCATGTTGGCAGCCTGGCGGCCCGCAGGAGGCGGTCTAACAGCCCTGATTTCGCAGTGATGAAGAGCGCGACGGAGGCGTTGAAGATGTCGATGGCGGCGGCTGGCAACCCGGCCAGGATCGGCAGGTAGAGCGCGGCCGACGCAAGGCCGCCGAAGAACATGCTGACGACCGCCGTCGCGAGCACCGATAGGTTAGCGACCAGCGCGATCAACACCGCGGTGAAGCCGTGGCCGGGCAGAAATCCGCTCGCGATGCGCCCGGTCGGGCCGAGAAGCTCGATGGTGCCGGCGAGCCCGGCCAGTCCGCCGCTGATGAGGAAGCTCGAAAGGCCCAGGGTCCAGAGCCGCGCGCCCTGAAAGCGCACCATGGTCGGGTTGCGCCCGGCGAGGCTCGCCAGCATGCCGAAGGGCGTACGGTTGACCAGCACCCACATGGCGAGCGCGACGGCGGCGGCAATGCCGATTATGGCGGGCGAGATGCCCTGTGAATCGCTGATCCGATAGACCGCCGGCAGCAGTGGGCTCGCCGCCTGCTGGCCGGTGCCGGAGGGGTCCTTGAGCGGACCCGAGGTGACGTAGACCAGCACGAGGGCTGCGATGAAGTTTCCCATCAGCGTCGTGATGACCTCGTCGGTACCGGAGCGAAGCCGCAAGTATCCCGGCCAGAGCGCCCAGAGCGCGCCCCCCGCCATGCCGGCGAGAAAGGTCGCCGGCAGCACGAGGGCGGCCGGGCCGCCGCCGAGCAGGTCGGTGACGAAGGCAGCGCAAATGGCGCCCACATAGAACTGGCCCTGCGCACCGATATTGAAGAAACCGCAGCGGAATGAGATTGCGACGCCCGTCGCGGTGATGAAGAGCGGGAGCGCCCAGCGCAGGCTCTGCGCCCAGCCGCCCGCCCGCAAGAAGGCGCCCTCCACGACGCTCTCGAGCATCAGGAGCGCCAAGTAGCCGGCGAGCTCGAAGACGATGCCGCAGAGCGCGAGCGCGAGAACGATGAAGGCGAGCGTGCGGATAACCGCACCTGCGCGGATGCTGATGCCGCTCATTCGACCGCTCCGGTCATGGCGCGGCCCACCGCGGCGATGTCGTAAGGCGGGACGAACTCGGCGACGATGCGGCCCGAGAGCATGACCACCAGGCGGTGGCTGACGTCGAACAACTCGTCGAGATCAGACGAGATCAGCAACACACCGCAGCCGCGACCGGCCGCTTGGCGGAGAGCCGACCAGACGAAGGCGGTGGCACCGATGTCGAGCCCGCGCGCGGGCTGCGCGGCGACGATGAGGCGCGCGTCTTCGTCGATCTCGCGCGCGAGGATCACCTTCTGCGCGTTGCCGCCAGAAAGCGCGCCGGCGTTCTGTGCCGCCGACGCATAGTGCACGCCCCAGGCTTGGAGCGCCTCGTCGCAGCGCCTGCGCAGGGCGGCCGGATCACCGGCACGCCGAACGTCGGCTTCGGGCTCACGGGCGCCGGCGCGCGGGAGTACCGCGTAGGCTGGCGGCTGACTTCGGCGATCTGGGGCGATCGCGGCTTCGAGGTCACCCGGAATGATCCCCGAGTTCGTGCGCAATCTGAATGCCTGGACCAGGTCGCGATAATTCGGGAAGCCCAGCGTTGACGGCGCCGGGCGACACGCTGGATCCACCAACGACAATTGGCCGGCATCTGAGTGCAAGATGGGCCGCAACGAGCCCTACCCCTGCAGTTCAGGCCGAGAATGCAAGCGGTGTTGCGGCGCGTCCCGGCTGGTGCATTGTCGGGGAGGCTCACACCGTTCGATGCAATGGTCCGTCGAAATGTCGGCGGGCCGAGCGGATGGCTACGGCTTCATTCTCCTGGCGATGGCCCGGCCCACCCTTTCGGCGGCCCGTTCGATTTCTCGGTCCCCGAGGTGAGCGTAGCGCAGGGTCATGCGGACATTGGAGTGGCCGAGCAGCCGGGACACCACCGGCACCGGCACGCCGTGCATCACCGCGTGGCTGGCCACTGTATGGCGAAGGTCGTGGAGGCGCACATCCTCGATGCCGGCTTCCTTGCGGACCCGGTACCAAAGACCGAGGTCGGGGTGGCGTGGCCGAGACGGATCGCGCGGCGACGGAAACACGAACGGACTCTCTCCCCGCGGCTGCCATTCGAGGATACGCCGGGCCTGCGAGTTGAGGGGGACCTTCCGGGGCCCGGTCTTGCTGTCGGCCAACATGAGCATGTCGCCCTGAACCTCGGACCAGCGCAGGCGCACGATCTCGCCCCTGCGGCACCCGGTCAGCAGCAGGAGCCGGATCACGTCGGCCTGCTGGCGGTTCCTCCGTCCGGCTTGCCCGTCGAGCGCCCTGTGGAGGCGGGCGATCTCCTCGCGGGAGAGGAAGCGGGTGAGTTCCGGCCGGCGGTTGAGCTGGATGCCTGCGGTCGGGTTGGCGTCGGCGTGGCCGCGCGCGATGGCGAAGTTCATGATCTGGCGGAGGACGTCGAGGCTGTGATTGGCATTGCCGGGGGCGGTGCGGCTGAACGCGTCGAACCACCGCCTGACCCGCGCGGGCGTGATGCGGTCGAGCGGGATCGACCCGAACTCCGGCAACAGCCGGCTCGCGAGGAGCGAGCGGTGACCTTTTTTCGTGGAGGGTTTGTAGCGCGCGAAATGAGCGTCCCTCCACTCGCCCTCAACGAACTCCCGGAACAAGGGGGCGCGGCGTCTGGGCACGCTCTCCTTCTCAGGCTCGTGGGCGAGCTGCCGCGCGAGGCAATCCCGGCGCGCCTCCGCGATGGTCCTGAGCGACACCGGACCCAGCGAGATGCGTTTCGAGCGCCCGCCGGATCGCTGCAACCAGACATAGCTCTTCCCACCGCCGGGCCGGACCCGGACCCCGAGGCCGGGGGTGCGGTCGTCCCAGACGGTGAATTCCCGTTCTCGCGGACGGAGACGTTCGACGGCGGCATCGGTCAGTCGCATGCGCTCCCTGCCGGCCATCGATCAGTTTCCTTCCAGCACGGCGCCAACGATTTCGGCGGCTTCCATCGTCATGACGTCGCTGAGGTGCGTGTACTTGAGGGTCGTCTCCGGGATGGCGTGGCCGAGCAACCGGCCGATGGCGAGCACGGTCTCTCCCTCGCGCAGGGCGATGCTGGCATGGGTATGGCGGAGGTCGTGGAGACGAACGTCGCGCAACTCCGACTCGGCACGGAGCTTCCACCAGAACCGGTCCAGCCAGCCGTCGCCCTGCGGGCCTGCCGTCCGGTACGAGGGAAACACCCAGCGGCCCTTTCGCTCCAGGGTGTCGAGAATGTTCCTGGCCGGCTCGGACAGCCAGACGGTTCGAGGACCCGTCTTCGAGTCACGGAGGAACAGGCGCCCCTCTCGGTAGTCGGACCAGCGCAGCGTGAGGATCTCGCCCTTCCGGCATCCGGTCAGCAGGAGGAGACGCACGACCGCCACCTGCTCCGGATGCTGCCCCTCATGGGCCGCGAGTGCCGTCGACAAGCGTCGGATCTCATCGTCCGACAGGAAGCGCTCGCGCCCCTCGCGGCGGTAGCGCCGGATGCCCTTGCACGGGTTCGAGGCCTCGGGCCTGAGCCCCATCGCCTCGGCCTCGCGCATAATGACGGAGAGCACCGGCATCGACCGGTCGGCGGCGACCGGGGTGGCGCGCAGCGAAGCGAACCAGTTGACGACGTCCCGGCTGTCGATGTCGGCGACCTGCCGTCCCGCGAAGTGCGGGAGGATCTGGCTGCGCAGGTAGGCCCGGTTCACCGCCAGCGTTCCCGGCTTCCAGACCCAGCTGCGGCGCTCGAACGCGGCCTCGGCGACGGCCTCGAAGAGGGTCTCGGCGGGATCGCGTGGCGGGTCCTCCCCCAGGCGGATCGCGGCGAGCATGGTCACGGCGCGCGATCGTGCCTCGCGAACATCCATGGTGGCGGCGTCGCCTATGATCTTCCAGACGCGCTCGCCGCGATGCCGGCAGTGGACGAAGAAGCGCTTGGCGCCCGAGGGTAGCACGCGGAGGCCGAACCCCCTGAGCTTGCCGTCGCGAATGTCGTATGCGGTCTTGCGGGGCTTGAAGGCGCGGACGCGGGCGTCGGTAAGGTCGGTTCTGGGCATCTCCCCTCTCCCGGTTTCGGTTGCATCCTGGGAACCGGGAGTTGACGGATCCGTCCGGATGCAACAATGTGGAGGAGAGAAAACGACCCTGTGTCAGATAGTTAGCACCGCAGGTGCGTGGTCCGGTGTGAAACGCGCGGCGCTGGTGCCAGGATCGCGCCATGGGGTGCGAAGGCGGACGGAATCCGGCGGGCGGGAGGAGCGGGCGCTCCGCAATCGAGAGGCTGCCCCCTTCGCAGTCTGCAACGCGGTCGTCGTCCCAGCGGAATCCTGCCCATCCCGCTTAATCCCGGCGTGGCCCACAACAAAATTAAGGTTGTGTGTCCCACGTGAGACGCGGGAGGGGTAGTTGCGCCCCGCCAGCGCAACCCTATAGTGCGCGCCATGCCCGCAGAGACTCTCGACCTCGGCCTCGCCAAGCCGCGCCGTGAGACGCGCGTGGTCGTCGCCATGTCCGGCGGCGTCGATTCGTCCGTCACCGCCGCCCTGCTGGCGGAGGCGGGCTACGAGGTGGTCGGCATCACGCTCCAGCTCTATGCGTCGGGCGGTCCGCGGGCGCGCCCCGGCGCCTGCTGTGCTGGGGAGGACATCTACGACGCCCGCCGCGTCGCGGATCGGCTCGGCATCCGCCACTACGTGCTCGACTACGAGACGCGCTTCAAGGAGGCGGTGATCGACGATTTCGCCGACTCCTACCTACGCGGCGAGACGCCGATCCCCTGCGTGCGCTGCAACGAGCGGGTGAAGTTCCGCGACCTGCTGGCGCTCGCCCGCGACCTGGGCGCGGACGCGCTCGCCACCGGCCACTACGTGCGGCGCGTGGCGGGGCCGGAGGGACCCGAGCTCCACCGGGCGGTCGATGGTGCGCGCGACCAGAGCTACTTCCTCTTCGCGACGACGCAGGAGCAGCTGGAGTTCCTGCGCTTCCCCTTGGGCGACATGCCGAAGGAGCGCGTGCGGACGCACGCGGAGCGGCTTGGCCTCGCCGTCGCGGACAAGCCGGACAGCCAGGACATCTGCTTTGTGCCCTCCGGCCGCTATGCCGGCGTGATCGAGAGGCTCCGCCCCGGTGCCGCCGAGCCGGGCGATATCGTGGACGAGGCGGGCCGGGTGCTGGGCCGCCACGAAGGCATCATCCGCTACACCGTGGGCCAGCGGCGCGGGCTCGGCATCGCGGCGCCCGAGCCGCTCTACGTGCTCTCGGTGGATGCCGCGCGCCGCGCGGTCGTGGTGGGTCCGCAGGCTGCGCTGCTACGGGACCGGGTCTTCACCGGCCCGCTCGCCTGGATCGGCGGCGACGCGCCCCGGCCCGGCGAAGAGCGGGCGGTGGTGGCGCGGCTCCGCTCCAGCCATCCCGGCGCGCCGGCGCGGCTGGTGCGCGGCGCCGACAGCACCGCCGAGGTCACGCTGGATGAGCCCGAGCCCTCGACCGCGCCGGGGCAGGCCTGCGTTCTCTACGATGGCGACCGCGTGCTCGGCGGCGGCTGGATCACCGGCACCGGGCGGAGCGCCGTTCTCGCGGGCGGTGACGGCCACGCCGGCGTGGCCGAAATGGCCGCCGCCTGACGCCGCGCTCGTGAGTCCCAACCACTCGGCCTTCGCTCTGCGCGATCCTGCTTCGGAAAGCGGCGAGGGCCCGTGACCGAGCCCCGGCTGATTACCGAGAGCGCTCCGCTCGCAGAGCTTTGCGCGGCGTGGCGGGAGGCCGAGTTCGTCACGGTCGATACCGAGTTCATGCGCGAGAGCACCTATCGCGCCAAGTTGTGCCTGCTGCAGATCGGCCCGGCCGAGGGGGAGCCGGTCGCCGTCGATCCGCTCGCGGAGGGAATCGACCTCGCGCCGCTCTACGATCTCTTGGTGCGCGCGCCGGTGCTCAAGGTCTTCCACGCCGCGCGGCAGGACGTCGAGGTGCTGCTGCCGCTCGCCGGCGGGGTGCCGCACCCGCTCTTCGACACCCAGATTGCCGCCATGGTGTGCGGCTTCGGCGATTCGGTCGGCTACGAGACGCTGGTCGCCAAGCTCGCGCACGGGCGCATAGACAAGACCCAGCGCTTCACCGACTGGGCGCGCCGGCCGCTCACCGAGCGCCAGCTGCGCTACGCCCTCTCCGACGTAAGTCACCTCCGGGTGGTGTACGAGAAGCTCGCGGCGAAGCTGGAACGTACCGGCCGGCGCTCGTGGCTCGACGAGGAGCTGGCGACGCTCACGGACCCCGCCACCTACGAGAACCTGCCCGAGGAGGCGTGGCGGCGGATCAAGGTGCGCGGCGGCAACCGGCGCTTCTTCGCCATCCTGCGCGAGGTCGCGGCCTGGCGCGAGACCGAGGCCGCCCGGCGCGACAAGCCCCGCCCCTGGGTGATGCGCGATACCGCGCTGAGCGAGATCGCAGCGCAGCGCCCGCGCACGGTGAAGGAGCTCGCCAAGCTGCGCTCGGTGAGCCAGCGAAGCGCCGAGAGCGCTACGGGCGCGGCGCTGCTGGCGGCGGTGGAGCGCGGTCTGGCGCTCCCCGACGAGGCCTGTCCGAAGCCGCCGCCCCGGCCGGAAAAATCTGCTGCACCAGCGGCCTTGACCGATCTCCTCAAGGTGCTTCTTACCTTCAAGAGCGAGGAGAGCGGCGTCGCCCGAAAGCTGATCGCCAGCGCCGCCGATCTGGAACGGATCGCCCAGGGGCAGACGAATGGGGTGCCGGCGCTGCAGGGCTGGCGGCGGGCTCTCTTCGGCGATGCCGCGCTCGATCTGGTGAACGGCCGGCTGGCGCTCACCGTGGAGCACGGCGTGCTTCGCCTGCTCGCCTGCGACGGCGCCGTCGATCGCGCGCCGGCGTCGGTTCAGCCGCTGGCAGCCGTGGAGAAGCGGTGAACGCGCGAGCAGCCTGGTTCGATCCGTTGCGGCTCACCGCCGACGACCCGCGGCCCTACTCCCGAATTGGGCCGGTCAGTGTCCATCCGCATTTCGTCCTGGTCTGCGACCATGCGAGCAACGCGGTCCCGGCCCACATGGAGCGTCTGGGCCTCGACCAGGCGGAGCTAGACCGCCACATCGGCTGGGACATCGGCGCGGCGATGGTCACCAGATCGCTCAGCGCCTGGCTCGACGCGCCGGCGTACTTCTCCGGCTATTCGCGCCTGGTGGTCGATTGCAATCGCCCGGTGGGGAGCCCCACGGCGATGCCCGCGGTGAGCGACGGCACCGTCGTGCCGGCCAATCAGTCGATCTCGCCGGAGGAGGCTGCGGCGCGGACGGACGCGTTCTTCCGCCCCTATCACGACGCCATCGCCGCATGCCTCGACCGAGCGATCGGCTTTGGCGCGGTGCCGATCCTGGTGGCGGTCCACAGCTTCACGCCGGTCTTCGACGGCTTCGCCCGGCCGTGGGAGGTGGGGCTGCTCTACGAGCACGACGACCGGCTGGTGCAGCCGCTGAAGCAGGCGCTCGCTGCGCTCCGCCCGGGGCTCACTGTCGGCGACAACGAGCCCTACGCCATCGTCGGCCCGTCCGACTATTCGATTCCGGTGCACGGACAGGGGCGCGGCCTGCCCCATATCGAGATCGAGCTGCGTCAGGACCTGATCGGTACGGAGGAGGGCGCCCGGTCCTGGGCCGAGACTCTCGCCGTCGCGTTCAAGCAGGTGCGAACGGAGTTGGCGCCGCTCGCGATCGAGAACCGGGTGCCACCGGGCGCCGGATGAGCCCTCCGCCCGCGGAGTGCGGGCGAAGGGAGTTGCCGATACGAAGTTCGCCGCTACTCGGGCTGCGGCACGATCCTGAGATAGGGTTTCGGGGCCGTCCAGCCGTCCGGGTAGGTCTTCCTGGCCTCCTCGTCGGAGACCGCCGGCACGATGATCACGTCCTCGCCCTGCTTCCAGTTCACCGGCGTCGCCACCTTGTGCTTCGCTGTGAGCTGGCAGGAATCGAGCACGCGCAGCACCTCGTCGAAGTTGCGGCCGGTGCTCATCGGGTAGGTGAGGGAAAGCTTGATCTTCTTGTCCGGGCCGACGAGGAAGACGGTGCGGACGGTGAGATTGTCCACCGCCGTACGCCCCTCGGAGGTGGTGCCGGCGCCCGCCGGCAGCATCTCGTAGAGGGTCGCGATCTTGAGCTCGGGGTCCCCGATCAGCGGGTAGTTGACCGCGTGACCTTGCGTTTCCTCGATATCCTTCGACCAGGCGTGGTGATCGCTCACGCCGTCCACGCTGAGCCCCAGGACCTTGCAGTTGCGCTTCTCGAACTCCGACTTGAGGCCGGCCATGTAGCCGAGCTCGGTGGTGCAGACCGGCGTGAAGTCCTTGGGATGGGAGAAAAGAATCGCCCAGCCGTCGCCGATCCAGTCGTGAAAGTCGATCGAGCCTTCGGTGGTGTCTGCCGTGAAGTTGGGTGCTTCGTCGCCAATCCGCAGTGCCATTGCCTGGTGTCTCCTCTTGAGCGACCGCGGGCCGGCGGTTGCGCAGGCTGCGGTCTTGTCAAATTGGGGTCGAGCGGCCCCTCGCGCGCCTTAGCGGCCGCCGATAGACGACAATGTGGTGAGCGCAGCCCGCCGCGCAAGCGCCTTTTGCAGGCGCCTGCGCGGGAGCAGATCCAATTAGAGCTGCGTGAGCATGTGCTCCGCGCTGCTCACGTCCATCTCCGCCGGGTTCTCCTCCACGTTGAGGGTGGTGATCGTGCCGTCGTCCACGATCATGGAGAACCGGGTCGTCCGCTCGCCAAGCCCGAAGCCGGTGCCGTCGAGGGTGAGCCCCGTCGCCCGCGCGAACTCGCCGTTGCCGTCCGCCAGCATGTCGATGGTATCGCCGCTGCCGGTGTCCTCGCCCCAGGCCTTCATCACGAACGCGTCGTTGACCGACACGCAGGCGATCTGGTCGACGCCCTTGGCCTTGAGCGCATCGGCCTGCGCCAAGAAGCTCGGCACGTGCTTGGCCGAGCAGGTCGGCGTGAACGCGCCGGGGACGGCGAAGAGCGCCGTCTTCTTGCCGCCGAAATAGTCGTCGCTCGCTACGTCGCTGAGCCCGTCCGCCGTCAGCATCTTGAAGTTGACCGACGGCACCTTGTCGCCCGCGCTAACTGCCATTGTCTCCCTCTCCTCTGGCACGTTGGATTGCCGGGTCCACCCCGGTTGGCGCGCACTATGCGAAGAGCGCCGCGGGAATGCAAACCCCGCCTGTGCCCGCAGCAGCTACCGCATCGGCGTGCTCCGCCCGCTCCGTTTTCCGCCGCGCGCGCCCGTGCTAGGGAATGCGGCGGCGGCACGTGGTAGCGCGACAGGGAGGGCCCGGCGCGGGCGAGGGAGCGATGACCGAGGCGTTACCGACTCAGGCCCAGGTGGTGATCGTCGGCGGCGGCATCATCGGATGCAGCATGGCCTACCACCTGACCAAGCTTGGCCTGCGCGACGTGGTCCTTCTGGAGCGGGGCCATCTCACCGGCGGCACCTCATGGCACGCCGCAGGCCTGGTCAACCAGCTGCGCGCGACCTCGACGCTGACGGAGCTCGCGCGCTACGCCGTCGGCCTCTACGAGACGTTGGAAGCCGAGACCGGCCAGGCGACCGGCTTCCGCCGCAAGGGCAGCCTGCCCATCGCCCGCACCGAAGAACGGCTCACCGAGATCAGGCGCACGGCCGCGCTCGGCGACTGCTTCGGCGTCGAGGCCTACGAGGTCGGGCTGAACGAGGTGGCGGCGCTCTATCCGCTGATGGACGTCTCGCGGATCAAGGGCGCCATCTACATTCCCGGAGACGGCCAGACCAATCCCGTCGATACCGCGATGGCGCTCGCCAAGGGCGCCCGCGCACGGGGGGCGCGCATCTTCGAGGAAACCGCCGTCACCGGCTTCGAGCGCAGGAACGGCGCGGTCTCCGGCGTCTGCACCGTTCAAGGCACCGTCGCCTGCGAAACCGTCGTCAACTGCGGCGGTGTCTGGGCACGCGAGATCGGGCTGATGGCGGGCGTCAGCGTGCCGCTCTACGCCGCCGAGCACATGTACGTGGTCACCGAGCCGATCGAGGGGCTCTCGCCCGATGCGCCGATCATCCGCGACACCGACGGCTACATCTACGTGAAGGAGGACGCGGGCCGCCTGCTCGTCGGCTCCTTCGAGCCGGTGGCGAAGCCGCTGCCGCTGGAGAAGCTGCCCGAGGGCGCCGAGTTCGTCGAGCTGCCCGAGGATTGGGACCACTTCGAGCTGCCGATGACCAACGCCATCGAGCTCCTGCCGGTGCTCGAACGGGCGCCGATCCGCCGCTTCATGAACGGGCCGGAGAGCTTCACGCCGGACAACAAGTTCGTGCTCGGCGAGGCGCCGGAGCTCGCGCGCTTCTTCGTCACCGCCGGCTTCAACTCGCAAGGCATCCTCACCGCCGCCGGCGCCGGCAAGGTGATGTCGGAGTGGATCGTGGAGGGGCAGCCCACGGTGGACCTCGCCGAGCTCGACATCTCCCGCTTCGCCCGCTTCCAGAACAACCGCCGCTATCTGGTCGACCGCACGAAGGAGAGCCTGGGCCTGCTGTTCCAGATGCACTGGCCCCATCGCCAGGTTGAAACCGCGCGGCCCGTGCGGCTCAGCCCGCTGCACGCGCGGCTTGCCGCCCACAACGCCTGCTTCGGCGAGGCGGCAGGCTGGGAGCGCGCCAACTGGTTCGCGTCCGACGGCGTGGAACCGGCCTATGAGTACGCCTACGGCAAGCAGAACTGGTTCGATTACGTGCGGGAGGAGCACCGCGCCGTGCGCCAGGCGGTCGGTATCCTCGACATGAGCTCGTTCGCGAAATACCTGGTGCAGGGGCCGGATGCGGAGCGCGAGCTGCAGCGCCTCTGCGCCAACGATGTCGCGGTGCCGGCGGGCAAGATCGTCTACACGCAACTGCTCAACAGGCGGGGCGGGATCGAGGCGGACCTCACCGTGACCCGGCTCGACGACGACCGTTACCTGGTTGTGACCTCGGCGGCATCCCAGACCCGCGACCTCACCTGGATCGAGCGGAACCTGAGTGACGGCGCGCGGGTCTATGTCACCGATGTGACCTCGGGCTCCGGCGTGCTCGCCGTGATGGGCCCCAACGCCAGGGCGTTGCTCGGGCGGGTCAGCGATGCCGACCTCTCCAACGAGGCCTTCCCCTTCGGCACCTGCCAGGAGATCGACATCGGCTACGCGCACGCGAGGGCGATGCGGGTCTCCTACGTCGGCGAGCTCGGCTGGGAGCTGCACATCGCGACCGAATACATGGTGCCGGTCTTCGACCGGCTGCTCGAAGCGGGCGCCGACCTCGGCGTCGGGCTGTGCGGCATCCACGCGATGGATTCGCTCAGGAGCGAGAAGGGCTATCGCCACTGGGGCCACGACATCACCCAGGCCGAGACCCCGCTGGAAGCCGGCCTCGGCTTCGCCGTCTCGTTCAAGAAGGATGCCGAGTTCATCGGCCGCGCGGCGCTGGAACGCCAGCGCGAGGAGGGACTCACCGCGCGCCTCGTCCACGTGATGCTGGAGAGGCCCGAGCCCTTCATGTTCCACGACGAGACCATTTACCTGGACGACAGGGTCGCGGGCCGCATCACCTCTGCGGCCTACGGCTACGGCTTCGACCGGCCGGTCGGCATGGGCTATCTGCTGAGCGACGAGCCGCGCCGGTGGCAGGCACTGGACGACGGCGCCTACGAGGTCGATATCGCCGGCGAGCGTGTGCCGGCGGCGATGTCGCTCACGCCTTTCTACGATCCGGCAGGCGAGCGGTTGCGGAGCTGAGGGCGGTAGGGCGCGGCATGGCTGATTGGTACCCGAAGGAGCGGCTGGGCGATCTGCCGGCGGTGGCGGCCCGGCGCTGGGACGCACGCGAGGCGCTGGTCTGCGACGGCAAGCGCTGGACCTATCAAGACTACGACCGGGAGGTGGACCGCGTCGCCAAGGGGCTGATGGCGCTCGGAGTCGAGACGGGCGAGCACGTCGCGCTCTGGATGAACAACCGGCCGGAATGGCTCTTTCTCACCTTCGCCATCGCCAAGATCGGTGCCGTGCTGGTGCCGCTCAACACCCGCTACCGCACCGACGATGTGGCCTACACGGTGCGGCAATCCGACAGCGACACCTGGATCAGCGTCGACCGCTCCGGCCCGGTCGACTACGCGGCGATGCTGGCCGAGGTGCTGCCGGGGCTGGCGGCGCAGGACCCGCGCGAGGTGGCCATCGAGGACTTCCCGCAGCTCCGCCGTGTGGTCATCGTCGGCCAGAGCGACATGCCCGGCACGGTGGGCTGGGAGGCGATGCTCGCCGGCGGCGAGGCGGTGAGCGACGCCATGCTCGCCGCCCGTGCCCAGGCGGTCGATCCCGACGAGCCGGTGATGATCGGCTACACCTCCGGCACCACCGGGCATCCCAAAGGCGTGCTCCACACCCACCTAATGATCCGCAACATGCGCGAGCGAGCCAACCGCATCGGCCTCACCTTCGAGGACGTGATCGTCAACCCGCTGCCGCTCTTCCACATGTACGGCTTCAGCGAGGCCGGGCTGATGGCCGTGATCGCGGGCTGCAAGCACGTGCTGCTGGACCGCTTCGACGCCGACGAGTGCATGCGGCTGGTGGAGGCCGAGGGGGCCACAATCACCCACGGCTTCGATACCCACTACAAGGAATATCTCGATTCCCTGGAGCGAACGCCGCGGGACATCTCCAGCCTGCGCTTCGGCACCTTCCCTTCCGGCATGACCAGCTCGGCCCGCATCGCGCGGCGGGTGCAGACCGAGATGCTGCCCACCTTCACCGGCTGGGGCATGACCGAGACCTTCACCTTTGCCACCATGTCGTTCGGCAACTCGACGCCGGAGCAGCGCTCGGACGCCTCGGGCTTCCCCGCTCCGGGCTTCGAGATCAAGGTCGTGGACCCGGAGACCGGACAGGAGATCGCGGTGGGCGAGGAAGGCGAGCTGCTGATTCGCGGCTACATGATCACCCAGGGCTACTACAGGAAGCCCGAGGAGACCGCCGAGGCCATCGACGGCGACGGCTGGCTGCACACCGGCGACACCGTGGTGCTCCGCGCCGACGGGCACATCCGCTTCGTGGGCCGCTTCAAGGACCAGCTCAGGGTCGGCGGAGAGAACGTGTCGCCGGCGGAGGTCGAGGCCTTCCTCATGGCGCACGAGGCGATCGATCAGGTGGCTGTGGTGGGCTATCCCGATGCGCGGCTCAACGAGGTCGTTGTCGCGTTCGTCGTCGCCGCGCCGGGCATGACCGTCACCAGCGAGGAAATCGCCGCCTACTGCAAGGGCCGCATCGCGAGCTTCAAGAGCCCGCGTCACGTGTTGAGCGTCGATGCGTTCCCCATGACCGCGAGCGGCAAGGTGCAGAAGCACAAGCTGCGTGCTCTTGCTCTGGAACGGCTGGGCGACCCGACGGCCGATCAGGCAGCCGAATAGCCGGCGGCAACCGGGCGCTCACGCAGCCTTGGCGAGGCCCCGCAGCACGTAGTGCAGAATGCCGCCGTGGCGGTAGTAATCGGCCTCGTCAGCGGTATCGATCCGGCAGCGGAGCGGGACCTCCAGCGTCGAGCCGTCGGCGCGGCGGATGCGGCAGGCCACGGTCATGCGGGGCGTGACGCCGCCGGCGATGCCCTCCAGGTCGATCTGCTCGCTGCCGTCGAGCTCCAGGCTCTTCCGCGTCGCGCCCTCGGTGAACTCCAGCGGCAGCACGCCCATGCCAACCAGGTTCGAGCGGTGGATTCGCTCGAAGCTCTCGGCGATGACGGCGCGCACGCCGAGCAGCCGCGTGCCCTTGGCCGCCCAGTCGCGCGAGGAGCCGGTGCCGTATTCCTTGCCCGCGAACACGACGAGCGGCACGCCTTCGGCCTGGTACTTCATGGCCGCGTCGTACACCGGCATCTCTTTGCCGTCGGGCATGTGGCGGGTGATGCCGCCCTCGGTGCCGGGCGCAAGCTCGTTGCGAATGCGGATGTTGGCGAAGGTGCCCCGCATCATCACGTCGTGGTTGCCGCGCCGCGCGCCGTAGGAATTGAAGTCCCGGCGCGCGATCTGTCGCTCCAGCAGGTAGGCTCCGCCTGGCGTTTCGGCGCCGATGGCGCCGGCGGGCGAGATGTGGTCGGTGGTGATGGTATCGCCGAGCAGGCACAGAATTCGCGCGCCTGTGACGTCCTCCGGCGGCCGGGGCTCCGCCGCCATGCCCTGGAAATAGGGCGGGTGCTGCACGTAGGTGCTGCCTGCGTCCCAGGCATAGGTCTGCCCGGCAGGCGCCTCGATCGAGCGCCAGTCGTCGTCGCCGGTAAAGACATCACCGTAGCGCTCACGGAACATGGCGGGCGTGACGGCGCGCGCGATGGTGTCGCGCACCTCGGCCGCCGTCGGCCAGATGTCCCGCAGGTAGACCAACGCGCCGTCCCGTCCGGTGCCGAGCGGCTCCGTGCCGAGGTCGCGCGTCATGGAGCCCGCGATCGCGTAGGCCACGACCAGCGGGGGCGAGGCCAGGTAGTTGGCCTTCACGTGCGGGCTGATGCGGCCCTCGAAGTTGCGGTTGCCGGAGAGCACAGAGCAGACCACCAGGTCGCGACTCTCGACGGCTTCGGCGATCGGTGGCTCCAGCGGCCCCGAATTGCCGATGCAGGTGGTACAGCCGTAGCCCACGAGGTTGAAACCCAGGGCATCGAGATCGTCTTGCAGCCCGGCGCTCGCGAGGTAGTCCGAGACCACCTTGGAGCCCGGCGCGAGCGAAGTCTTGACCCAGGGCTTCACGCGCAAGCCCCGCGCGGCCGCGTTCCGGGCGAGCAGCCCGGCTCCCACCATCACGCTCGGGTTGGAGGTGTTGGTGCAGCTCGTGATGGCCGCGATCACCACGTCGCCGTGGCGGAGCTTGTAGTCGGTGCCGGCGACCGGCACGCGCGCGCTCCCCGCCTCCTCCCCGACGCCGAAGGTCGCGTCGAGCGCGCTGGCGAATGTCGGCTTGGCGTCGGAGAGCCGGATCTTGTCCTGCGGCCGCTTGGGGCCGGCGATGCTGGGTTCGACCTCGCCCAGATCGAGCTGCAGGGTGTCGGTGAACACGGGATCGGGCGTGCCGGCCTCGCGCCACATGCCCTGCGCCCTCGCATAGGCCTCGACCAGTGCGATGCGTTCGGGCTCCCGCGCGCTCCCTGTAAGGTAGGTGATGGTCTCGCGGTCGATGGGGAAGAAGCCGCAGGTTGCGCCGTATTCCGGCGCCATGTTGGCGATGGTGGCGCGGTCCGCGAGCCCGAGATCGTCGAGGCCGGGTCCGAAGAACTCGACGAACTTCCCGACCACGCCGCGCTCGCGCAGCATCTGGGTCACGGTCAGCACCAGGTCGGTTGCAGTCGCGCCTTCGCGCAGCCGGCCGGAGAGCTTGAAGCCCACGACGTCCGGCACCAGCATCGAGATCGGCTGGCCCAACATCGCCGCCTCAGCCTCGATGCCGCCGACGCCCCAGCCGAGCACGGCGAGTCCGTTGACCATCGTGGTGTGGCTGTCGGTTCCCACCAGGGTGTCGGGGTAAGCGATGGCAGCGCCGCCGGCCTCGTTGGTCCACACCACCTGGGCGAGGTACTCCAGATTGACCTGATGGCAGATGCCGGTGCCCGGCGGCACGACGCGGAAGTTCTCGAACGCCTGCTGACCCCAGCGGAGGAAGGCGTAGCGCTCGCCGTTGCGTGCCATTTCCAGCGCGACGTTCTGGCCGAACGCCTGGGTCGTGCCGAAATAGTCGACCATCACCGAATGATCGATCACGAGATCGACCGGCGTGAGCGGGTTGATGCGGCCGGCATCGCCGCCGAGCGCGGTCACGGCGGCGCGCATCGCGGCGAGGTCCACCACCGCCGGCACGCCTGTAAAATCCTGCATCAGCACACGGGCCGGGCGGTAGGCGATTTCGCCCGCGCCGCGACCGTCCTTCAGCCAGCCAGCTACCGCGCGGATGTCGTCGACGGTGACGCTGCGGCCATCCTCGAAGCGGAGCAGGTTCTCCAGCAGAACCTTGAGGGAGAAGGGCAGGCGGTCGATGTTGCCGAGGCCGGCCTCGGCCGCCGCCGGCAAGCTGAAGTAGTCGTATGAGCGGCCGCCGACGCTGAGCGTGCGGCGGGTTCCAAGCGTGTCCTGTCCCAAGGCGATCAACGGGTTGCTCCTTCTTCCGGCGCGACACGCAGGGCGGCTTCTTGCCGCGTGCGCGCGCCGCCGATAGGCTGGCATCCCCCAACTTCTAGGCTCGACCGGAGAGGGGTGCAAGATTCCCGGCCCGGCTAGCCCGCATACCTCACCAGAGTCACGCACTGCGCCGCGCGCCGCCTGTTTCGAGGCGCACGACGTGGCCTGCATCCGCGGCGAGCGTCCGGTCTTCTCCGGAGTCTCGTTGCGCCTCGCCCGTGGCGGGGCGCTGACGCTCGTCGGACCCAACGGCGCCGGCAAGTCGAGCCTGATCCGTATCCTTGCCGGCCTGCTGAGGCCGGCCGGCGGCACGCTGACCTGGGAGGGCGCGCCGGTCGATGAGGACTGGGCCGCTCATCGCCAGCGGGTCCACTACGTAGGCCACCTCGATGCGGTGAAACCCACGCTCACGGCGGCGGAGAACTTGCGCGACTGGGCACGCTTCAGGGGTGCGTCGCGGGCTACGCCCGGTGCCCTCGAAGCGCTCGGAATCGAGGATTTGGCCGACGTGCCGGGGCGCTTCCTCTCGGCGGGGCAGCGACGGCGACTCGCACTTGCGCGTCTGGTGGCGGTCCCTGCGCCGCTCTGGCTCCTCGACGAGCCGACGGTGACGCTCGACGCCGACGCATCGGCTCGCGTCGCCGCCATGATCGCCGGGCACCGGGCGGATGGAGGCATGGCGATCGTGGCGACGCACGGTGAGATCGCCCTCGACGGTGCTGACCGCCTTGACCTCGGAGATCATTCGGTCCCCGCCGACATGTTGATGGCCGCAGGCGACGGGGAGTCGGAGGAGGAGCAGTGGTAGGCGTCTTCCTCCGCCTCATCGGTCGCGAGCTCACCCTCGCGGTGCGAGGCGGCATCGGCACCTTGATGGCAGTGGTCTTCTTCGTCATCGCCGTGACGCTCTTTCCGCTCGGGGTCGGGCCCGAGCTCGGCCTGCTCAGCCGCATCGCGGCCGGCGCCGTCTGGGTCGCGGCCCTGCTCGCGGCGCTCCTGTCCCTGGATCGCCTGTTCGTCGCCGACCACGAGGACGGCAGCCTCGAGCAGCTGATGCTCGGCGTGCTGCCGCTTGAGCTCGTCGTGCTGGCCAAGGCCGTGGCGCACTGGCTCACGACCGGACTCCCGCTGGCCGCCGCCGCGCCGGTGCTCGCGCTCCTCCTGAACATGAGCGTGGACGGGCTGGTCATCCTGATCGTCTCGCTGTTGCTGGGCACGCCGATCCTCAGCCTGATCGGCGCCGTGGGGGCGGCGCTCACCGTGGGCCTGCGCCGCGGCGGCGCGCTCATCGCGCTTCTGGTCTTGCCGCTCTATGTTCCCGTTCTCATATTCGGCGTGGGCGCGGTGGAAGGCGCCGTGCTCGATGTCGGCGTGCATGCGAACCTGTCGATTCTGGCGGGCGGGCTCGTGGGCGCTCTGGTGCTGGGACCGCTGGCGGCGGCGGCGGCGCTGCGCATGACGGTGGAATAGGTCGGGCAGGTCGAGGCCAGGCATGGCGACACGGACAACGGGCGCGACGAGGCGAGGGAGGGTCGGATGGACCAGCATCCACTTCTTTGCCAACCCGGCCCGCTTTCTCCGCGTGGCGCGAGCGGTCTATCCCTGGGCGGCGGGTTCGACGGCGGCGCTGATCGTGGCCGGCCTGGTGCTCGGCCTCTACGTGGCGCCGCCTGACTATCAGCAGGGCGACGCCTACCGCATCATCTTCGTCCACGTGCCGGCGGCGTGGATGTCGCTCTTCGTCTATGTCGTGATCGCGCTTTGCAGCGTGGCCAGCCTGGTCTGGCGCCACCCGCTGGCGGACCTGGTGGCAAAGTCGAGTGCGCCTGTCGGCGCAGCCTTCACCTTCATCACGCTCTTGAGCGGATCGCTCTGGGGGCAGCCGATGTGGGGCACCTGGTGGGTGTGGGACGCGCGCCTCACCTCGATGCTGATTCTGTTCTTCCTCTATCTCGGCTACATCGCGCTGCACTCTGCTTTTGACGATCCGGCCAAGGGCGCCCGCGTCGCCGCGATCCTGGCGCTGGTCGGCGTCGTCAACGTGCCCATCGTCAAGTTCTCGGTCGACTGGTGGAACACGCTGCACCAGCCCGCGACCATCTCCAAGATCGATGCGCCGTCGATCGACAGCTCCATGATCGCGCCGCTGCTGCTCATGGCGGCGGGCTTCATGGCCTACTATGTGACGGTGCTAATTCCGCGCGTGCGCGCCGAGATTGCGAGCAGGCGTATCCGAAATTTGCGAATGGCCCAGGTCTCTCGATAGGGCCGCGCGGGTATCAGGTGAGGCGGGTGTCGCGCTAGCTTTCGGCGACGGCGCCCAGCTCCAGGTACTTCTCCCGCCGCTGACTACGCAGGGACGCACCGTCGAGGCCGCGCAGGTCGACGAACGCTTCCTCCAGCGCCGAACCGGCCCGATCGATCGTGCTTGCCGCATCCCGGTGAGCGCCGCCCACGGGCTCCGGCACGATGCCGTCGATCACGCCGAGTGCGTGCAGGTCCTCCGCCGTCAGGCGCAACGCCTCCGCCGCCGTCTCCGCATGGGCCGCGTCACGCCACAGGATCGACGCGCACCCCTCCGGCGAAATCACCGAGTAGATTGCGTGCTCCATCATCAGCACGCGGTTGGCAACGCCCAGAGCGATCGCTCCGCCGGAGCCGCCCTCGCCGATGATGAGCGCGACCACGGGCACCCTGACATCGAGACAGGCCTCGATGCAGCGCGCGATTGCTTCTGATTGTCCGCGCTCCTCAGCGCCGACGCCGGGATAGGCGCCCGGCGTGTCGATCAGCGTCAGCACGGGCACCTGAAAGCGCTCCGCCAGCCGCAGCAGGCGCGACGCCTTGCGGTAACCTTCGGGGTTGGCCATGCCGAAGTTGTGGGCGACCCGGCCCTCGGTATCGGACCCCTTCTCCTGGCCGATGACCATCACGGTGTGGCCCTGGAGGCGCCCCAGCCCTCCGATCACCGCCCGGTCCTCGCCGAAGGCACGGTCGCCGGCAAGCGGCAAGAAGTCCGTGATGAGGCGCGAGATGTAGTCGGAGCAGTGGGGCCTGAGCTGATGGCGGGCGACCAGCGTCTTCTGCCATGGAGTGAGGCGGCTGTAGGTCTGCTTGAGCAGTCGGTCGACCTTGCCCTCGAGGCGCGAAACCTCGTCGAGCATGTTGACGCCGCTGTCGTCGCTGAGGTGGCGAAGCTCCTGAAGCTTGCCTTCGATCTCCGCGATCGGCTTCTCGAAGTCGAGATAACTGTTCATCGACTCGCCCACTAACCCGCCTCATGTATAGCACGAGGCAACAATTCGACAATCGGAAGCTCGGATTATCGGCGCCCGTCTCTCGTCGCGACGGTCGCTCTTGGCAACCAGCCCCCGCTGCTGGCGCCATATGGGGTGCGCACTGGCGACGCGCAACCCGACCCTTGCAGCGCGTGCGAGCGGGGCCGTTGCCTCAGGCGTCGCGGCCTCTGGCAGCGCGGGAGCGCGGGATTACCCGGAGCTGGGTGATCTGATTTCGCCTGCGGGCGCGGACCTCAAATGTGAAGCCGTAGAGCGAGAAGGACTCGCCGATCTCGGGAATCTCCTGCGCCTCGTTCAGCACGAGGCCCGCGATGGTTGCGGCCTCCTCGTCGGGGAGATCCCAGTCGTAACGCCGATTGAGATCGCGGATCGCGACGGTTCCCGGAATCAGGAACGAGCCGTCGTCGCTCTCCACCACCTCGCTGAGCGCGACGTCGTGCTCGTCGACGATCTCGCCCACGATCTCCTCGATGATGTCCTCCAGGGTCACGAGGCCCATCAGCGAGCCGTATTCGTCGACGATCAGCGCGAAGTGAGCCCGACGCTCGCGGAACGAGTGGAGTTGCTCGTCGAGCGGCGTGGTCTCGGGCACGAACCAGGGCTCGGTCACGATCGACATGACGTCGAGTCGGTCGAGGTCGGCGAGGTTCGCATGCATCGCCCGCAGCAGGTCCTTGGCATGCAGGACGCCCACGATGTTGTCCGGCTCGCCCTTCCAGACCGGCAGACGCGTGTGGGGGCTGCGGACGACCTGGTCGAGGATGTCGGCGGGCGCCGCGTCGGCGTCGATCATCTCCATGGTCTTGCGGTGAGTCATGACCGCGCCGACTTCGATCTCCTCCAGGTCGAGGATGCTGCGGAGCATGTCGCGCTCATGCTTGACCATGGCGCCTTCCTGCGCCTGCAGGGCGATGGTGCCCCGAAGCTCCTCCTCGGCGGCGCTCGCCGTCCTCGGTCCCTGGGAGGCCCCGGCCGCGCTAAGCGTCGCCGAGACGACCAGCCTTACGGCGCCGACAATGGGGGAGAGCAGCCACACGATGGGGCGCAGCACCGGCGCCACCCTGAGTGCCACCCGGTCGGCATCGCGGATCGCGTAGGTCTTCGGCAGCACCTCGGCGAAGACCAGAATGACCAAGGTCATGCCGATCGTCGCATAAGCCACGCCGGCGTCCCCGACCACCGAAATCAGAACGCTGGTGGCCAGTGCGGAGGCGAGGATGTTGACGGCGTTGTTGCCGAGCAGAATCGCGCCGATCAGTCGCTCCCGATCGTCGGTGAGCCGCTCGACCGCACGCGCGCGCCTGTCGCCGGCGCCTGCCAGATGGTGCATGCGCGGGCGGGAAGCTGCGGTCAGGGCCGTCTCAGAGCCTGAGAAAAAGCCCGATAACGCGATCAGCAAGCCGATCGCGCCGATGGTGATGGCAGTCTCGGTCGTCATGGGTGCGTCGTTGAGGATTGTGGAGGGATGTAATTCGGAGGCGCCGTGAACTTCATTCGCCGAAGGCTTGGTCGAGCAGGGCAGCGAGCGCCTCCGGAGGCACGTCCCGGCTGAGGAAGGCGTGCCCGATGCCGCGTGTCAGGACGAACGTCATCCGTCCGCCCTGCATCTTCTTGTCATGTTTCATTCGCTCGATCAGTGCGGCTGAGTTCCACCCGATCGCGGGAAGGGCGTCTGCCTCGCTGGGCAGCCCGACCGCGCGGAAATGGGCCGCGACCCGCGCGGCGTCATCCTTGCTGCACAGGCCGAGGGCTGCGGAGAGTCGGTGCGCCAGCACCATGCCATAGGCCACCGCCTCGCCGTGCAGGAGCGATCCGTCGTAGCCGGCCTCCGCCTCCAGGGCATGGGCGAAGGTGTGTCCCAGATTGAGCAAGGCCCGGCTGCCGCTCTCGCGCTCGTCGGCGGCAACGATGCGGGCCTTGGCCCGGCACGAGTGGGCCACGGCGGTCCGCAGCACGTCCGGATCGCCGTCGAGGAGCGCCGGACCGTTGGTTTCGAGCCAGGTGAAGAACGCCGGGTCGTCGATGAGGCCGTATTTCACGACCTCGGCATAGCCTGCCCTGCGCTCCCGCAGCGGCAGCGTGGCCAGCGTCACCACGTCGGCGAGCACCAGGCGCGGCTGGTAGAACGTCCCGATCAGGTTCTTGCCGTGGGTGCTGTTCACACCGGTCTTGCCGCCGACACCGCTGTCCACTTGGGCAAGGAGCGTTGTCGGGATCTGAACGAAGGGGACGCCGCGCAGCAGGATGCTCGCGGCGAAGCCGGTGAGGTCGCCCACGACCCCGCCGCCCAGCGCCACCAGCGCGGTCGACCGCTCGATCCCGCGGTCCAGGATGTCGTCCAGCACGCCACCGAGCGTTGCCAGGTCCTTGCTGCGCTCCCCCGCCTCGACGATCAGGTGGGAGGGCGCGAAGCCGGCCCTCCCCAGGGCGTCGAGCGTCGCGTCGAGATAAAGCCCTGCCACGACGCGGTCGGTGACCACAACCGCCGAGCGGCCTGCCAGGAGCGGCGCCATGAGCCGTCCCGCCTCGCTGACGAGGCCGGCACCCACCACGACATCGTAGCTGCGCGGGCCGAGTTCGACACGCACCGTCTCCCGGTCATGGTCGGTTCGTGGGTCGGGGTCCGCTGTGCTCACCGCGTCAGGCCTCGACGCTCGCCGATGACGGATCGGGACCCGGCTCTCGCTGCTGTGCCTCGACATGCGCGCCGAGCGCGCCAAGCACCGCCTCCACCGTCTGTTCGTGCGGTCCGTCCCCGCTTTCCACGACAACGTCGGCCTCGGCATAGATCGGGTGACGCTCGTTCATCAGCCGCTGCAGGATTTCGCGCGGATCGCCGCCGGCCAGCAGCGGGCGATTGTTGCGCCGCGAGACGCGGGAGACCAGCAAGTCGAGGTCGGCGCGCAGCCACACCGATATGCCGCACGCCCGGATCGCCGTGCGCGTTTCGGGGTCCATGAACGCCCCGCCGCCCGTCGCCAGAACGTGCGGCGGGCGGGTCAGCAGCCGGGCGATGACCCGCCGCTCGCCGTCGCGGAATGCCGCTTCGCCGTGTATCTCGAAGATGTCCGAGATCGAGCATCCCGCGGCGCGCTCGATCTCTTCGTCCGCGTCGACGAACGGAATGCCGAGTCGGCTGGCGAGCCGGCGGCCGATCGCGCTCTTGCCCGCACCCATCAGGCCCACGAGGACGACCGAGCAGTCTATCCGTAGGCACCCCAATTCTGCCGTCATCGGCTCAGCGGCACACTCCGCCCCGCCCGGCCGCGGGTCGTTGAAGCGCCGCGCTCGCGCCGATAGACTGCCACACCATCGCCATAATCCGATTCTAACACACAAGCGTCGAATGCCTCGCGGCTGATTCAGCGTCGACGCGTGTTCAGGAGTGAAGGCACGTCCCGTTGAAAGTCCTCGTCATCATCCTCTTGCTCATCATCGGCGGCGGAATCGGATTTCTTTTGACCTGGGATATCCCCCCGCCGCCCGGTCCGGTCGAAAAGGTGCTGTCCAATGATCGCTTCGAGAAGTGAGAGCACCCCCGGTTAGTCGGATGTTCCGACTGCCTCTTCGCCGCTCGCGAGTTGGCCGAAAGCCATGGTCCGCGCTTGTCGGCGCATTTCTTCCGGCTGTTCTGCTGCTGATCGCATCCGCGGGTGAAGGCATCGCTCAGGATTCCGATGAGCCGTTGCGGCTGATCCCGCAGCAGCAGAGCGAGGACGTCGACGAGAGCGGCTCGGAGCCGGGCGAGGACGAAGGCGCGTCCCCGAACATCGATTCGGTCGTGGGCGCAGAGGGTACCGCCGCGACCGCTTCGGCCGCTCCCGCATCGGCCGAAGGCGGCATCCGTGTGGGCGCGCTCGAGGCCATCGATCCTGATGCGGCTGGCATTCCGGTCGAGGGACTCGAGCCGTTTCCTGGCGATCTCTGGTCGGGCTCGCGTCGCTCAAGGATCGAAGCCTTGCTGCCGCGCCTGCCCGTCGCGGCGCCTTCCTTCACCATGCGGCGACTCGCGTTGGGGTTGCTCACCTCGCCGTCGCAACCGCCTGCTGGTGAGGGCGAGGCCGGTGCACTCGCCCTCGTGCGGGCCGAGCGCCTGGTGGCCATGGGTGCGCGCGACGCTGCTCTTGCGCTGCTGGAGAGTGCCGGTCCGGCCGGGGGTCAGAGTCTCACCGCCCGGATCGAGAACGACCGCCTTCTCGCTGCGTTCGACCTCGACACCGCTTGCGCGCAAATCCTCGGCAAGGCAGGGCGGGCCGGCGATGGTTATTGGCGCCGCGTGCGCATCCTGTGTCAGGCGCACGCCGGCATGATTGAGGCCGCAACGCTCGGCCTGGAGCTGCTGCTGGAAACCGATACCGCGTCCGATCAGGTGTTCGACGACACGATCTATGCCATGGCGGGGTTGGCCGAGCCTGTCGTGGATTCGATGGCCGATCCGACTCCCCTGCGCGTCGCCGCCTGGCGGCTTGCGCAGCTCCCGATCCCGGTGGAAGCGGTGGGGAGAGCAGCGCCCGATGTGCTGCCGGCGATTGTCGTCGCGCCGGAATCCCTGCCGGGGGCACGGCTGCTGGCGGCGGAGCGCGCGGAGGCGACCGGCACACTCCCCATTGAAGCCCTTCGCGATCTCTATCGAACCATGTCGTTCTCGTCGGAGGAGCGCGCCGATGCCCTGGCGCAGGTCGAATCGCTGGAACCGCCGCTCGGCCGCGCCTTGATGCTCCAGGCGATCGAGACAGAGACGGCGCCTGCGCTCAGGGCGGAGCTGCTGGCGGAGGCACTCTTTCTTGCCGAGGCTCAAGGGGCTCACGGAACTGCGGCGCGAGCGTTCGCGCATCTGGTGGGCACGGTGCCGCCAGCGCCCGCGCACGTCTGGTTCGGCGCGGCGGCCGGGCGAGCTCTCATTGCGGCCGGCGAGCTCGATGCGGCTGCACGCTGGTACGCACTGGCCACGGACCATGGCTCGCGCAACCCCGAAGCGTTGCGCGCCTCGTTGCGGCTCTGGCCGTTGATGCTTCTGAGCGGCGATGACGATCATCTGACCAAGGCCAAGTTCGACGCGTGGCTTTCTCTGCGGGCCGACGAGGGCGGGCGGACCGTCGCGGTCGCGCGGGCGAACTGGCTGGCGATTCTGGTCGATGCGCTCGGAGGCCGCGTAGACCCGCAGGTCTGGGATCGCCTGTTGCTCGACGAGCCACCTGTGGCAGCGCGGGGGCCGGCGCTGGCGCTGGCGAACGGACTGCTGAAGGCGGCCGAGGGCGGGCAGCTCGGCGAAACCGTCCTGTTGGCGCTGCTGCTGCTCGGCGACGCCGGCCCCGCCGCTGCAGGCATCGCGACCGTCGGGCCCGTGGTCTCCAGCCTCGTTTCTGCCGACCTGCAGGAGGAGGCGCGGGCGATCGCCCTGGAAGCGGCGCTCGCGGCGGGGCTTTGACGCGTCGTAGGCGGCCACGGACGGCCGAAGCCGCGCTCCGCGAGGGCGACGCGGCCGCCATCGAGGCGTTTCTCGAAATGGTTGCCGCAGAGCGCGGGCTCGCCCGCAATTCGATCGACGCCTACCGGCGGGACCTCGCCTGTTTTGCCGCCTATCTCGCGCCGTCGCGTATGGCCCTGGTTGAGGCCGACTCCGCGTCGATCCGGGGGTTCGTGGCGGAACAACGCCGCTCCGGCGTTGCGGCGCGCACCGCGGCGCGTCGGCTCTCCTGCCTGCGCCAGTTCTATCGGTTCCTGTTGACCGACGGCCGGCGTGACGACGATCCCACTGCGACGGTGGATTCGCCAGTGCTCCCTCGCACGCTCCCCGGCGTGCTCAGCGAAGAGGAGGTCGAGAGGCTGCTGGCGGCAGCGTGGCCCGAGGACGATGCGGCGAAGATGTCGCCCAGGCGCGAGGCCGACGGGCTTCGCCTGCGGGCCATGATCGAGCTGCTTTACGGCAGCGGTCTCCGTGTTTCGGAGCTGGTGTCGCTGCCGCTCCACGCGATCTCCGCCGAGACGCAGAGCCTGTTGGTGCGGGGCAAGGGCGACAAGGAACGCCTGGTTCCGCTCGGGGCGCCAGCCCGCCGGGCGCTCGACGCCTATCTCGCGGTGCGCGATCGTCACCTGGCGAACGGAGCGCCGTCCCGCTGGCTGTTCCCCTCGCGCGGCGCGAGCGGTCACCTGACGCGGCATCGACTTGCGCAGATGCTCAAGGCGCTGGCGCAGGCGGCGGGGATCGAGCCGAGCCGGGTCTCGCCCCACGCGCTGCGCCATGCCTTCGCCAGCCATCTGCTCGCCAACGGGGCGGACCTGAGGGCGGTGCAGAAGATGCTCGGCCACGCCGACATCGCGACAACGGAAATCTACACCCATGTCCTCGACGAGCGGCTCAAGCGGCTGGTCGAGGCCGGGCATCCCCTCGCCGCCGCCGGCCGCGCGCGCTCGGGCGGCTAAAGACATGCTCGAGCAGACATATTTCAGCCCTGTACCCAGGTCGCCGGTTGTCGGCCTGCGGCGCGCTGTACTAATGTGCCCGACTGCCGCGGGCCATGTAACCGCCGCAGGGGAAGAGCCGTCTGGATGGGCCTGCGAGCGATCATGGAGCACAGACTCGGCGTTCCGGGGATGACGGACAGGCGATGAGCGGGCAGCGGCCATTCCTGATTCGCATGAGCCTCTTCCTGGCCCTCGTGGTCGGGGTGGTCGTCGTGCTGAGCGACACGCTGGGCGATGCGTTCTTCGCCAATTCGATTCTGAACGGCGTCATCCTTGGCGCGCTGGTCATCGGCATCGTCTACAATTTCCGCCAGGTCCTGCTGTTGAAGCCGGATACCGCCTGGCTCGCGGCGGTGAAGAGCGACGACGTGCCGGGCGCGGCACCGCCGTCGTCCGCTCGCAAGCCGCGCCTGCTGGCGCCCCTGGCGACCATGTTGGCAGACCGGCGCGGCCGCATGACGCTCTCTGCCGTTTCGCTCCGCAGCCTGCTCGACGGCATCGGCTCGCGGCTCGACGAATCGCGCGATCTGTCGCGCTACATGATCGGCCTCCTGATCTTCCTGGGTCTGCTGGGCACGTTCTGGGGCCTGCTCCAGACCGTGACCTCGGTGGGCGACGTGATCGGCGACCTCTCGGTGGCCAATCAGGACATGCTCGGCGTCTTCGACGACCTCAAGGGCGGCCTCGAAGCCCCGCTCGAAGGGATGGGCACGGCCTTCAGCTCCTCGCTCTTCGGACTCGCGGGCTCGCTCATCCTGGGCTTTCTCGACCTCCAGGCGAACCAGGCGCGGAACCGCTTCTACAACGAGCTGGAGGACTGGCTCTCCTCCTATACCCGGCTTACCGGCGGCACGCTCGGCGTGGAGGGCGACCAGTCGGTTCCGGCCTACGTCAGCGCTCTGCTGGAGAAGACCGCCGACAGCCTAGAGGAGCTGCAACGAACGCTCGCGCGCGGCGAAGAGCAGCGCGCAACCTCCTCGGCCAACCTGCTGTCGCTCACCGAGCGCCTGGCCACGCTCACGGACCACATGCGCTCCGAGCAGGACCTCATGGTCAAGCTGGTGGAGAATCAGCTGGAGATGCGGCCGGTGCTTGAGCGCCTCGCGGCGGGCGCCACCCGACAGGGCGGTCTCGACGAGCCCAGCCGCGCGCATCTGCGCAACCTGGACGTCTATCTTCAGCGGCTCCTGGAGGAGATGGTCTCCGGGCGCGAGCAGTCCGTCGCCGAGCTTCGCAGCGAGATCAAGCTCCTCGCACGGACCATAGCGGCGGTCGCCGAGAACGAGCGGCGCCAAAGCTGAGCGCGGGAGGCCCGCCCGGTGTTTGCCGCATCGCGCCTGAAACGAAGGGGCTCTAGCGCCGACTACTGGCCGGGCTTCGTCGACCTGATGTCGACGCTGCTCCTGGTGATGATCTTCCTGCTCGTCGTCTACATGCTGGCGCAGTACTTCCTGCAGCGCACCCTGTCCGAGGAAACCGAGGCGAAGGACGACCTCAACGCCCAGCTCAACAGTCTCGACGAGACGCTCGCCCTCGAGCAGCAGGCCAACGCGGATCTCAGGATCAATATCGCCCAGCTCGCGGATCAGCTTCAGAGCTCGCTTTCGGTTCGGGACCAGCTCATCGCCGAGCTTTCGATGATCACCGGCGAGCGCGACACGCTCCAGCTGCGTCTCAGGGAGATGACGGGGGAGGGGCAGTCCGCGCTCG
This sequence comes from Alphaproteobacteria bacterium, assembly GCA_965220745.1. GTDB lineage: Bacteria > Pseudomonadota > Alphaproteobacteria > UBA828 > UBA828 > WTGU01. The sequence continues at coordinate 491,425 of CBDCQT010000012.1, forward strand.
CCGAAGCAGCCCAGGCCTCCATCAGGGCGGATGCCGGCGAGGAGAAGATCAAGGTTCTGCTCTCCGACGTCGAGCGCCTGCGCCGCGACATCGACGCGCTGAACGCGGTGCGCCGGGATCTCGAGTCCAAGGTCGGGATAATGGCGGCGGCGCTGATCGAGAGCCGGGGCGAGCTCGGCCAGAGCGAAGAGGAGACGGCAGCCGTGCGGGCCGATCTCTCCGCGCAGCGCGACACCACGGCGGAGCTCGAAGCGCGCCTCTCCGACGAGCAGGAGCGCACGGTGCTCGCCCAGCGCACGCTGGAGGAGCGGGAAATCCGCCTCGCCGAGGTGCAGGCCCTTCACCTCGCGGCCCAGTCCTCGTACGACAGCACCCAGGCGGCACTGGACGAGAACCGCCAGCTCAGCGCGCGCCAGCGCGACCAGATCGCCGTGCTCAACCAGCAGATCGACGCGCTCAGGGCGCAGCTCGGGCGCGTCGAGGAAGCCCTGCAGATCTCGGAGCGCAAGACCCAGGAACAGGACGTGACGATCGCCAACCTGGGCCAGCGCCTCAACATGGCGCTCGCCGCCAAGGTCGAGGAACTCGCCGCTTACCGCTCCGAGTTCTTCGGCCGGCTCCGGGAGGTGCTGAGCGACCGGCGCGACTTCACCATCATCGGCGACCGCTTCGTCTTCCAGTCCGAGGTTCTGTTCGCCCCCGCCTCCGACGAGCTGGGCCCGGAAGGTCACGACAAGTTGGCGAAGTTTGCACAGGTCCTCAGGGACGTGATGGTTCAGATTCCGTCTGATCTGCCCTGGATCCTGCAGGTCGATGGCCACACCGACAGCCGGCCGATACAGACGGCCCGCTTCCCGTCCAACTGGGAGCTCTCGGCGGCGCGCGCGATCTCGGTGGTGAACTTCCTCGTCGCCCTCGGCATCCCGCCCGAGCACCTGAGCGCCGCTGGCTACGGCGAGTTCCAGCCTCTCGACGCGCGCGAGGACGAGATCGCCTATCGCCGCAACCGTCGCATCGAACTCAAGCTGACCCAGCGATAGAGCGAGTCCGTCTTTGACGGACTCGCGACAGGCCGCGACCGCGGCCCGCCGCTCCTGCGGCGCCCTCGCGGAGGCGCCGGCCGTAGGCCGGCTGCCGTGAGCGACAAATGCTTCAAGGGATCACCCGGCCGCGCTGCGGGGCGCGGCGGCGAGGGCGTCTCGCGCCGAATCCTCTTCGCGCCCGTCGTCGAACTGGAGCGCCGCGAGCCTCGCGTAGAGCCCGCCGCGCGCCATCAGCGCCCGGTGCGTCCCCTCGGCGACCACGCGGCCCTCGTCCATCACCACGATGCGGTCCGCCTTCTGCACGGTGGCGAGGCGATGCGCGATGACGATGGTGGTCCGCCCCGCCATCAGCCGCTCCAGCGCCGCCTGCACCGCGCGCTCGCTCTCGGCGTCCAGCGCGCTAGTGGCCTCGTCGAGCAGCAGCACCGCCGGGTTGCGCAGCACGGCGCGGGCGATCGCGAGCCGCTGCTTCTGCCCGCCCGAGAGCCGGGTGCCCTTCTCGCCGAGGAAGGTATCAAAACCCTCCGGCAGGCTGTCGAGGAAGGCCGCCGCGCCCGCCGCCTCCGCCGCGGCGCGGACCTCCTCGTCGCTCGCCTCGGGCCGGCCGAAGCGGATGTTCTCCCGCGCGCTCGTCGCAAACATCACCGCATCCTGCGGTACCAGCGCGAAGGAGCGCCGCACCGCCTCCAGCGAGGCCTCCCGCAGGTCGACCCCGTCGAGCACGACGCGCCCGTCCTCGGGGTCGTAGAAGCGCAGCAGGAGGTTGAAGACGGTCGACTTGCCCGCGCCCGAGGGACCCACCAGGGCGACCGTCTCGCCCGGCGCAACGGCCAGCGAGAAGCCCTCCAGCGCCGGCGCGTCCGGCCGAGCGGGGTAGTGGAAGGTGGCGCGGTCCAGCTTCACGGCGCCCTGCTGCGGCTCCAGCAGCGGCTTCGTCACCGCAGGCGCGGGCGCGAGCGCGGGCTCCTCGTTGAGCAGCTCGGCCAGCCGCTCAGCGGCACCGGCGGCGTGCTGCAGGTCGCCGTAAACCTCGCTGAGCGAGCCCACCGAGCCCGCGACCACCACGGCGTAGAACATGAAGGCGGTCATCTCGCCGCCGGTCATCTCGCCCTGCAGCACCGTGGTGCCGGCGATCCAGAGCACGAGGCCCACGCCGCAGAAGACCAGCAGGATGACGATCGCCGTCAGCGTCGCCCGTGCCTGCACGCGCCGCAGCGCCGCGCGGAACGCCGCCTCCACGTGGTCGCCGAAGCGCTCGCCGCTCCGCTCCTCCTGGCCGAAGGCCTGCACGGTGCGGATGCCGCCGAGCGCTTCCTCCATGTGCCCGCCGACATCGCCCACGCGGTCCTGGGCGAGGCGGGAGAAGCGCCGCACGCGCCGGCCGAGCACGACGATGGGGATCACCACCACGGGCACCATCAGCACCACGAAGCCGGTGAGCGTCGGGCTCGTCACGATAAGCATGGCACTGGCCCCGAGGAACAGCAGCAGGTTGCGCAGCGCCGACGACGCCTGCTGGCCGATCACGGTCTGCAGCAGGGTGGTGTCGGTGGTGATGCGCGACAGCAGCTCCCCCACCTTGTTGATCTCGAAGAAGGCCGGGCTCAGCCCCACAAGGCGGCGGAAGACTGCCCGCCTTATGTCGGCCACCACCCGCTCGCCGAGCCAGGAGACGAGGTAGAAGCGCGCAAACGAGCCGCCCGCCAGCAGCGCCACCATGCCCGCCATGTAGATCAGCGCATGGTGGAGCCGCGAGATCTCCTCCGCGCTGAGGCCGTCGTCGATCAGGACCCGGAGCCCCTGGCCCATCGCGAGCACCGCCGCGGCGCTGACGCAGAGCGCGAAGACCGCCGCCACGATCACTCCGCGGTAGGGCCGGAGGAAGCGGAACAGGTAGCGGATACGGCGGATCTCGCCACGCGGCGGCAGGGCTGACGACGCCGGCGAATCGCCGGAGCGCCGCCGCCTCGCTTCCGATCCGAAGATGCTCACCGCTGCCGCCCCCCGTTCTGGTGGCGGCACGATATCCGAGTCGCGGCGGAGCCAATAGCCGCTTGCGCCGGGCGCGCCGCGTCTATATGAAAGCCGCGCGACAAGCGGGGCCCGCCATGAAGAAAGACATTCATCCCGATTACCACGAGATCACCGTCGTCCGGACCGACGGCAGCACCTTTACCACGCGGTCCACGTGGGGCAAGGCGGGCGACACGCTCACCCTCGATATCGACCCGCTGTCGCACCCGGTGTGGACAGGTGGGGCCCAGCGCATCGTCGACCGCGGCGGCCAGGTCTCGCGCTTCAACAAGCGCTTCGGCGACTTCGGGCTGAACTAAGTCTCGCACGCGCGAAGCGTGGTGCGCGCGAAACCAAGAGCCGCGCACGCCTAACTTCCCCAACCGTCATGGCCGGACTCGTTCCGGCCAACCATGTCCTGCTCGTCTGAGGCCCGTGTTCCGAAGGGTCATGTACCCAAGAGCGGCCTCGTGTCTCGTCGGCCCGGTGGGATTATCCCAAATGTTAATTTTAGGCGGCCTATTCCGGCCCACTCCGGCCCAAAGTGGCCCAAGGTGGCCCAAGGTCGCCCACGCGACAAAATTAGGGGATTATATACCGACCTTGACATCTGAGCGCAATTCCCCGTAGCCTCCTCCCTGCAACGTTACGCGGACCCGCTTGTCGGGTCGCCCGCTGAATAGAACAGCCCTTGATCCGGCCGGGGTAGCTCCCCGGCTTGGCGAATAGGCGGGGCTTCACGCTTCCGTGTGACGTTGCAACGGCCCGGCGCCAGGCGCCAAGGGGCGCGGCCGGTCCACGGGAGATGGACCTATGCTCAGAACATCGTTGATCGCCGTAGCGTGCGCTGCGGCCGTGATAGCGCTTGCCGCCTGCGGCGGTGGGGGCGGGGGCAGTGGTGAGCGGCCATCCGTCCACCACGATATTGTCGGGGTCGACCAAGGCCTCGAGTCTTTTCGAGGGCTGCCGTCAGCCGGCGCGCGCGGCGGTGTGGCGATCCGCTACGGCACTCGCACTGATGGCGTGGGTCGCGACGCCTTGGTCGCCTATCTCACCGAAGCCGGCGCCACGACAGCACGCTGGTACGACGTGCCGCCGGACATTCGGGTGATCGGCCCCTCGACGGCGCGGGAAAAGCAACTCGTGACCGAGGTCGTCGAGGCGATCAACCTATCGCTGCCGCCTGAGCACCGGATCAAGCTCAGGACGCCCGTGGCAGGGCTCAGCCTGCGCCACACGGTGAATGCCGCTGGCCGCTACTTCCGGGGGAGAGATCACCGCCCGAACACGATCCATATCGAGTTCCTCGACTGCCACGATTACCACGACTGTGGCACCTCCGGCGCCACCGCCTGGGGCAACGGGTCCGACCTTCACGCCTACGTCCAGATGGCACGAGGAACACCCGCCTATGGCCGGGATGATTGGGCACGCATCCTTCTGGCGCACGAGCTCCTGCACACCCTGCTTGCGGACGAGCATGTCAGCGAGCGCTTCGACTCGATCAATCTGGGCTCCAATGCCATCTACGCGGCCGGGCCAGCCTCTATCCTCAAGCCGATCGACCGTGAAGCGCTCCAGGCGCTCTACGGGCACCTCGAACTGCACGACAGCCCAACGGCCCTCGGCCCTTGGTCGAGCACCTCGACGCATTTCATCGGTGACGGGCGCCATGCCGACTTCGGCGTTGCGCTGAGAAACGGCTACGCGGAGCCGTGGGCGCGCGGTGCCCGGCCTTCCTCCACGCTCGCGAACAACCGCGCCCTCTTGGGAACGGTCATCTGGGATGGCGCGCTGGTCGGCTTCTCGGGGCACCAATCCGTCACGGGCGATGCCTTGATCTCCGTCGACCTGACCGTGCTCGATGCTCCCTTGCCCGAGCTCGACGGCAGTGCCGTCTTCACGGCGCTCGAATACTGGCATCACCCCGAAGCCGACGATCCGTTGGGCGGCTCGATGTGGGGCGACGGCGATCTCGCCTACACGATCACCGTGGACGGCAACACCTTCCGAGAAACTGGCGGGGATGATGGTAGACTCACGGGGATCTTCACCGGCCGTTCCCATGAAGGAGCCGCCGGCACCTTGGAGCGGTCCGACCTCATCGCAGCCTTCGGCGCTTCACGCTGACCATCGGGAAAGAGATCATGGCGAAACAGACCGGCGAGACAGACTTGCTCACCTTGGCGATGCGCCGCGCGCACGCGGAGGCGGCAGAAAGGCGGGAGCCGGAACTCCCGCCCGATACCGAAAATGCTTCAGCCGCGGATGTTGCTGACGACCAGAATGTTGCCGTCGAGTAGCTTGGTCTCGTTGATCAAACCGCCCAATAGTCCCCGGTGGACCGCGCCAATGACGGTGGTCTCGACCGCCTCGTGACTGGCGCCGGGGAGCTGCGCGGCAAGGTCTTCGACGGTGTTGAACTGGCGGCCTCGGCAAGCCGCAAGGACGCGCTGTAGCAGCGGTGTCTGGGACACAGAAGGTCTCCTTGATCTGGAGACCGCCTAACGCCATGCTATGGAGATTGCGTTTCAGCATGTGCCCGCAGCGGTCTCGTGAGCCATGTGCGGGTGCCGGGAGTTCCCCTGCCAGGGGGTAGGCCCGACCGTCGAGCATCATCTTAGCCGATGGTGCTCGATGTGTCTTCAGGGTAGTGGCCGCAACTTGTCGACCGTCAAGATGTAGGGGGTCAGGCGCTGCGTGCGCCGCTTGACAGGCCGTTGTCGGCGATCAGCGCGCTGTACGCCAGATGCTTGCCCACCATGTGCGTGACGGCGGTTTCCATCTGCTCGATGGTGTCGGCCTCGCGCACGTTGTGCCGGCCCGAGAACTCGTTGATGTACCGCTCAAGATGCTTCTGGCTCATCTTGTGGTAGGTACCGTGGTAGCCGCGCTTCAGCATCGCCCAGAAGCTCTCCATGCCGTTGCAGTGTGCCTGTCCCCGGACATATTCGCCGGCGCTGTGGTTCACGGCCTCATGGTCGAACCATGCCGCCAGTGCGTTGTACGCCTTCGACTCGTCGGTGTAGACCGTGGCGCCGGGCTTGGTCCGCTCCGCGACGAAGCCCGCGACATGGGGAGTGTCGGTACCGGCGACGTGGCGAGCGGCGACCTTGTTGCTCTCGCGATCCTTGGTCCCAACGACTGCGGCCTTGCCGACCGCTCCCCGGCCCGTCAGCTTCACCCGCTTGCTCTTGGGCATGTTCTTCCGCCTGCCGCCGATATAGACCTCATCGGCCTCCACGGGCCCGGAAAACGGCGCCGCACCGTTGTCGTCCCACGCTTCCCGCAGGCGATGCAGCATGAACCAGGCCGTCTTCTGGGTCACCTTCAGGTCGCGATGCAGCTTCATGCTGCTCACACCCTTCAGGTTGGTGACGTAGAGGTAGACCGCGAACACCCACTTGCGCAGCGGCAGGCGGGAGCTTTGCAGCATGGAGCCGGTGCGGACGGAGAAGTAGGACCGGCACGACTTGCACCAGTAGGGCATCGGCTTCGCGTTCGGCACTTCCTTCGTCTCGGTCGATCCGCAATGGCCGCAGTGGCGCTCGCCGTCCGGCCAGCGCGTATCCTCAAACCACTTCACTGCCGAGGCTTCGTCGGGGAACATCTCGGTCAGTTCGATGATCGAAATGCCTTCGCGGTGGGCTTTTCCAGGTGCTTTGCGGGTCATTTCTCGTCTCCCCCTTACACCTTGGAATATAGGCACTTACCCCTCGATTGTCAAGGTCGGTATATAATCCCCCAAAATTATCGCAACCACGGAAGCAGAGGCCCGCCCGCCCATCGATCTTGCTTGCCGTGACCCGCTCGCTCTCGCACTGCGTCGCGCGGATACGCGCGCGGGAAAATAATCGAACCATCTCGCGATCCTGACGCAGTCACCGCGCCCTGTGCACCGCACCATGGTCCGGGGAGTCGGGAGGGGAGGAGTCCCACCATGTCTTGCCCGGACCAAGTCCGGCACGACGGCATGTGACAGCGATGGAATGGAGAGAGCGCCCCGGCTCTTCCCTAAATGCAGTCAAAGTGGAAATGTTTGATGGTGCAGGCCTCGTCCTTGCATTGGACCTTGGTGGGCTGCGCGACCTTGCCGTGAACTGCGCATCCCCTCTCGGCTGCGCTCCACACCCTTTGCTCTTGGGTCAAGTAACCCGCCTTTATGACGATGTTGCCGCTGTCGAGGTGTTCGACGACCGACGCGAACTGAGCGCAACCGGCAACGGCCAAGGCGACGATCCCGACAACCAGCAGGCGTCTCATCGTTCCCTCCCTGCGTTGATCGCGCGCGCCTCGGACTTGCCGCCAAGGGTCGCAGACGATGCGCGGCGCGTCAGGCTGGCCTCATGCTGCACCGCTCGCGCCGCTTACCACCATTATAGGGCTGTCCCTGGCCTCTCGTGTCCCGTTTTGAAGGGTCGCCGGACGCCGGATCGGCGTGCGCCCGCTCCACCAGTTACTCCCCCACACCGAGATGCCCGGACTTGCCCGGACTTGTTCCGGGTATCCGGGCGTCTCTTTCGACCAGTCCGACCGTGCGTGGGTGGGCACGTGGGTTGCGCGCCGGTCCGCGCGGTAAGTTATTGAAATGGCGTGATACGACGAGGTCGAATTCGCACGCCAAACAACAATCGGGGACTTACACGGCGGCCCAGTGGGAACCTTCGATCCCGCCGACCCGCCGGCCGGACTTGATGTGGATGCGCCGGCCGGGGAGGCGCCGCAGGACATCGACCAGGTTGGTCGCCTCGAACACCACCAGGTCGGCGGGGGAGCCTGCGGCAACCTCGGGCACAGGCGCGCCGATGATCTTCGCCGCCCGCGTGGTCACCATCTCGAAGCCCTCGCGGACCTCCTCGTCGAGCCTCATGCCGGCGCTGTGCACGGTCATGTAGGCGAGCTCCACCGGGTCCATCCGGTTGAAGCGATACCAGATGTCGTACATGTTGTCGGCGCCGGCGGCGACGTTGATGCCGGCGTCGAGCATCTCCTTCACCCGTGACGAGCCCCGGTTCTGGGGCGTCCGGCCCTCACCGCCCAGCATCTGGAGATTGGCGATCGGCAGCACGGTGACCGCCATGTCGGCGTCCAGCACCTTGTCGATCACCCGCGTCGCCTCCTCGTCGGGATAGACCGCGAGCGCGTTGCAGTGGCTGGCGACGACCCGGCCCTGCATGCCGTGGGCAACGGTGGCCTCGGCCAGCATCTCCAGCGTCTTGAGCTCGGCCCGGTCCATGTAGTCGGCGTGCATCTCCACGCCCACGTCGAACTCGGCGGCGAGGTCGAGCACCGTCTCGACGTGGGTGCGCTGGTCTTCCACCGAAGCCTCGACTTCCGGCAGGCCGCCGACCGCTGCAGCGCCCATGCCGAGCGCCTCGCGCAGCAGCGCCGGCGCCTCCGGGTCCGCGACGATCCCTTCCTGGGGGAAGGCCACGAGGGTGACGTCGACGACGCCGGCGAAGCGATCGCGCGCGCGCATCACGCCTTCGAAGGAGACCAGCTTGGTTGCGAAGTCCACGTCGATCTGGGCGTGCAGGCGGCCGATGCCGTGGGCCGCGGCGAGCCTGAGGGCGGTGCTGGCGCGCTCCTCCACGTCGGCGAGGGTGAAATGGATCTTGGCCTCGCGGGCGCGGTCCAAGGCCTCCTGCGGCCCGCGCGCACCGAGCAGGTCGCGGCTCAGCACCTTGTCGATGTGGAAGTGGGGATCGACGAAGGAGGGCGTGACCAGCCCGCCGCGCGCGTCGACACGCGCCGCCGCGTGGCCGTCGAGGGTAGGCGCGACCGCCTCGATACGGCCGTCGCGGATGCCGATGGAGACCGGTACCGCATCATCGAGACGCACTGCGTCGTGAATGAGAAGGTCCCACTCGGGGCCCGGAGCCGCGTCCGTCATGTCTCCTCCGCCGTCAATGATTTCGTCGAGGCCGCGCCGTTATTCCCAGTAGATCGGCGAGGTGGTGATGACCTCGACGCTGTCCTTGTGGACGATCAGGTTCTGCTCGAAGCCCACCGCGCCGACCCCCTCCCAGGCGAGGAAGGCCTCGGAACTGCAGACCATGTTCTCCTGGATGAGCTGGTCCTCGTCGCAGGTCGAAAGACCGTACATCGGATTTTCGAACATCATGTCGCAGAGGTGGCCGTAGAGCGGCCATTGCAGGCCGGCCTGGTCGACCGTGTCGCCGCCGCCCGCTTCCCTGGTCAGCCGGTCGCCCTCGCGTGCGAGCTCGTGGGGTGAGACGCCGGGGCGGATCTTCGCCATCACGCCGTCGACGATGCCCATGCAGGCTTCCATCAGCTCGCGCTGGGTGTTGCTCGGCCGGCGCCCGCATACCGCCGTCCGCCCCGGGTCCAGAAAATACCCGTGCCGCATCGGCCCCATGATCCAGGCGCGCACGAAGTCGCCGTCTGCGGGCGCGGAATCGGGATCGGCGCCGCTCAGCGGGTAGCGGCTAAAATTGTTCATCTCGTCGCCGGTGCCGTGGGAGAGGCGGATGATCGCGGGAATGCCGCCCCGGCGCACCACTTCGGCGGCGCCGGCGGCCGCCGCCTCCGCTTCGGTCTGGCCTGAGACAAGGCCCTCCATGATGAGCGTCAGCGCGCGGCTCGCGATGTCGCCGGCCTCGCGAAAGACCTCCAGTTCGCGCGGGCTCTTGACGTGCTGCACCGACTTGACGAGGTCGTCCTCCGGGCACCAATCGATACGCGGGCACCATTCGCGCAGCCAGTCCATGTACTTGCAGGGCAGAAAGTCGGTGCCGACGATGGCGACCGGGCCGGTGATCCCCTGCGCGTTGAGCGCGTCCGCCGTGCCCCTGATTGGGTTCTGGTGCCAGTGCCAGTTGTCAGTTGCGAGCCAGTCCGCCGGCTCCAGGAGCTCGTCGTTGTGCAGCTCGGGCTCCCGGCCCGCGCGCATGATCACGGCGTTGTGGCCGCGCCCCTGCCAGAGGTTGTTGTCCGGCGTCTGGCCTGGGTGCCCCGAATAGTGGTTCACCAGCCAGAGCAGGTTGGCGCAGCGGTCGTAAGAGCTCGCGCCGCGCGACCAGATCACCGCCGTCTCGTAACCCCGGCGTGCCATCTCGGCATGAACCTTGGCCCAGCGCGCCTCGTATTCCTCTCTGGGAAAGACCTGGCTCGTCATGGCCGCCCCCTTCGACCTGCCGTCGCGGAAGGTTACTTCCATCGGCGGCTTTCCACCAACCGGCCCGGGCGTTCCCGTTTGGCACGGAAACGCCCTCGCACTATTTCGCTCACGGCAGCCGGCCTATGGCCGGCGCCTCCGCGTCGCGCGTCCACGCGCGCTGGCGCGCGATGGCGCCGCAGGAGCGGCGGGCCGCAGTCGCGGCCTGTCGCGAGTCCGTCGAAGACGGACTCGCTCTACCGCTGCCTCCTCGACCACAGTCGGGCGCCGGGGCCATGCTGCTCGGCAACGGTGAACCGCTCGGCCGCAATCAGGGCGTCCAGCGCCTCCCGGAGTGAGCGGCCGGATACCAGGTACTTGCTGATCTTGCCGGGCGGGAGCGTCAGATCGCGCTGCTTGAGCGCGCCCGAGACATAAGCACGTATCTCGGCGAAGGAGCGGGGCTCGGCGAGGATCGGCGCGAGCAGCCCGTCAAATTCGTCGAGCCCAAGCGCCGTCTCCCATTCGACGGTGATCTTCTGCTCGAAGCTGTAGCTGCCTTCCAGCAGGATCGCATCGGGGCTCGGCCGGCCGGCCCGCCTAGCGCGCCGCGCCTGCGCCATGGGCCACCGCCTTGGGCCCCAGCACCTTCGTCCTGTTGAGCCTGCGGTCGAGCACCTCGACAATGGCGGCAGTCAGCGCGCGAATGGCGCCGGTCGCCCCGGCAGGATTCCAGAAGAGGCCGATATCGAAGTCGTCGAGAGCGGGCAGCTCCGGACAAGGCGGCAGCGGGCGGAGCGTGGGCGGCACGGTGCTCTGCGATATCGCCGTGAGACCGAGGCCGCTCTCGATCGCCGCCTGGTTGCCGGCGAGATTCGAGCTGGAATAGACGATCCTGTACGGGATGTCGCGGCGCCGCAGCGCGCTGAGCACGCGCAGTCGGTACTGGCAACCATCCGGGAAAAGGACCAGCGGGAGCGGGCGCCGTGCGCGCAGATCGTGGATCTGGCTGCCGACCCAGGCCATCGGCTCGCGCCACTGATCCGTCAGGTGGGCGGTCGATCGGTCGTCGTGCACGGCCAGCACGACGTCGAACGCGTTCCGGGCGAGCCCGCCGACGAGGTCGCGGCTCAGCTCGCAGGTCACGTCGAGCGCAATGTCCGGGTGGGTCTCGGAGAACCGGCCAAGCAGCTGCGGCAGGAACGAGAGCGCGAAGTCGCTGGGAATGCCGACGCGGATCGTCCCGGTCAGGATGCCGCCGTCCAGGCGGCCCACGCATTCGTCGTTCAACGCCACGATCTGCTTGGCATACTCGAGGACGATCTCGCCCTGCGGCGTGAGACCGAAGGACTTGCCCGAATTGGTGAGGATCGGAGAGCCGACGATCTGCAGCAGCCGCCGCATCTGCAGGCTTACCGCCGACTGCGAGCGGCCGATCTCTTCGCCGGTGCGCGAGAAGCTCTGCGTCCGGTCCAGAACGAGCAGCGTTCTCAACAGGTCGATCGGGAGGATGCGTTCCATTCGTGCATCATGAGCGGTGCTCATGGAACTATATTGACTATTAATGCGGATAATCAATCGCACGGTGCTATTGGTGGTCGCTGCCGCCTCGTAAACTGACGGGATTCGTTGCCGAGAATGACAACAGTGTGGAGGGGGACGCCGTGACCGACACGGAGAGGATCACCACGCAGAAGGTCTGGAGCGTCGGCGAGATGCAACGGCGTCTGCGCAACCTGCACGCGCTGATGGACGAGCGATCGCTCGACGCCGTGATCCTGACCAGCCTTCACAACGTTCTCTATTACACCGGGTTCTTCTGCCCGCCCTTCGGCCGGCTGCACTCTGCGGTGATCCCGAGGAATGGCGAGCCCGCGCTGATCGTCTCCCTCATCGAAGACGTCCGGCCCCGGCACTGCTGCTACTACGAGGACATCCGCCTCTTCCATGACTGGGAGATGAGCCCGCTCGAAAACAACCTGCGGCTCTTCGGCGAGGTGCTGCGCGACAACGGCATGGTGAGCGGCCGCCTGGGCTACGAGGAAGATTCGGTCTCGGTCGCGTTCAAGGCGATGATCGACCATGCGCTCGGCGGCTTCGAGTTCGCCGACGTGGCCTACGACACCATGCGCCAGCGCCTGGTCAAGTCGGAGGAGGAGATCGCCCTCATCCGGCAGGGCGTCAAGGTCTGCGAGGTCGGCGGCTACGCCGCGCTGGAGGCACTGAAGACGGGCGTGACCGAAGTCGAGATGGCGCGCGCCGCCAATTCCGCGATCGAGGACGAGCTCCGCCGGCGCTTCCCCGACATCGAGGTCGACAACGTCAACATGTGCTGGATTCAGACCGGCCCTTACCGCAGCCGCGTCGGCCACATCATGAACGCGCACCGGGTGGTGCAGAAGGGCGAGATGATCAGCGTGAACCCCTACGCGATCATCGGCGGCTACTACCACGTCCTCGAGCGCAGCCTCTATTGGGGGCACATCCCGGACGATGCGCTTGCGGTCTTCAAGACCAACGTCGAGGCGCATCACGCGGGGCTGCGGACGCTGCGCGCCGGCATCAAGTGCTCGGACGTCGACAAGGTGATCAACCCGATCTACCGCGAAGCGGGCCTGCTGGAGGGGCGCTCCTTCGGCACCGGCCACTCGGTCGGCATCATGTGCATCTGGTACGGGCGCGAGGAGGGGGGCGAGCTGCGCCAGTACAACGACACGGTGCTCGAAGAGAACATGGTCGTGACCATGGAGCCGATGGTGAACGTCGACGGTCTCGGCGGCTTCCGCCACCACGACATCTGCCGCATCACCGCCGACGGCATCGAGAACCTCAACACCTTCCCGCGCGGCGTCCTGTTGGCGCAGGACGACGGGAGCCTGGAGGAGCTTTGGCTGCCTTCCTAGATTTGGCCGTCGGTCCGACGCAGCGAGCGGTGCGATGACTGCCCGGCTTGCCGCGGACATCGGCGGCACCTTCACCGACCTGGTGCTGCTGGATCCCGGCGGCGGTGTGCATGTCGCGAAGACACTGTCGACGCCGGGCGATTTCAAGGAAGGCGTGCTGAGCGGCGTCGAGAGAATCCTGTCGGATGCCGGGACGGTGCGGGGGCAGGATATTGCGCTCGCCGACGTCGACTACTTCGTGCATGGCGCAACCGTCGTGCTCAACGCGCTGCTGGAGCGGAAGCTGCCGCAGGCTGCGCTGGTGACCACGGCAGGGTTTCGGGACGTGCTGGAGATCATGCGCACCAACAACCCCCGCATGTACGACCTCAAGTGGGTGAAGCCGAAGCCGATCATCCCGCGCCATCTGCGCTTCGAGGTCGCCGAGCGCGTCCGTCACACCGGCGAGGCGCTGTGTGCGCTGGACGAGGCGGGCACCCGCGAGGTCGCGCGCCGGATCGCGGAGCTCGGCATCCGCTCCGTCGCGCTCTGCTTCCTCCATGCCTACGCCAACCCGGACCATGAGCGCCGCGCCCGAAAGATTATTCTGGAGGAGCACCCGGAGGCGCACGTCACGATCTCGTCCGATGTCGCGAGCGAGCTGAGGGAGTTCGAGCGCACCTCGACGGTCGCGATCAACGCCAGCACGATCCCGATCATCTCGGCCTATCTGGACGGACTGTCGCGGGCGCTGAGCGACCGGGGCCTGGAGCGGGAGCTCTTCGTGATGCAGTCGAACGGCGGCGTCATCACGAGCCGGACCGCCCGGTCGTTGCCGGTCCGCACCGTGATGTCGGGTCCGGCCGGCGGTGTCGTCGGCGCGCAGTTCATCGCGAACCGCATGGGCTTGCGCGACGTGGCGACCATCGACATCGGCGGCACCAGCAGCGACATGGGCGTCATTTCCGACGGCTTGGCGCGGACGGTCGACCAGAGCGCGGTCGAGGGCTGGCCGATCATGGCGCCCACCATCGAGATTCTGGCGATCGGCGCAGGCGGCGGCAGCATGGCCTGGGTCGATGAGGGCGGCGCCTTACGTGTCGGGCCGCAGAGTGCGGGCGCTCGGCCGGGGCCCGCCTGCTACGGTCTTGGCGGGGACGAGCCCACCGTCTCCGACGCCTGCGTCACCCTCAACCGGCTGAATCCGGACTACTTCCTCGCGGGCGAGATGGTGCTCGACCGCGCGGCTGCCGAGCGCGCCATCCGCGAGCGGATCGCCGAGCCCCTCGGGATGGACGTCGCCGAGGCCGCCGAAGGTATCCTCCGGGTCGTCACCGCCAACATGAACAAGGCGATCCGCTCGGTCCTGATCGCGCGGGGCTTCGACATCCGCCAGTTCACCCTCATGGCGTTCGGCGGCGCGGGCGGCATGGTGGCGGGCGAGCTGCTCCGCATCGGCGACGTGCAGCGGCTGGTCGTGCCCAGCAATCCCGGCGCCGTTTCGGCCATCGGAATGCTGGCCACCGACCTCCGGCACGACTTTGCGCAGTCTTCGGTGCAGTCCTTTGGCGATGTCGAGTGGGGCGAAGTCCGGCACGCCCTGCGTCATCTTCGAACGCTCGGCGCGGAACGGCTCCAAGCTGATGGCGTGGACGAAGCGGCAATGCACTTCGACGACGCGCTCGACCTGCGCTACGTCGGGCAGGACTATTACCTCCGCGTCTACGTCGATATCGACGCTCTCGACGGCGAGCGCATCCGGTCCGATTTCGATCGGCTGCACGAGCACACATACGGCTTCGCCAATCCGGAGTTCGAGGTCGAGATGGTCAACGCACGAGTCTTCGCCATCGGCGCATTCGAGCGGCCTCAGCTTCCGGAGATTGGTGCCCGTGGCTCGTCGGACGGCCCGCTCTCGCCGAAGGCGCGTCGTCCGGTGTTCTTCGACGGTGCGTTCGTGGAGACGGACATCTACGATGTGACGGCGCTCTGCGCCGACGATGCGATCGCCGGTCCTTGCGTCATCGAGGACCCGCGCTCGACAATTGTCGTCATGCCGGGCCAGAGCGCTGCGGTCGATCGGTTTCGCAATCTATCGATCGAGGTCGCGGCTTAGGCCGCGCGGGGCGCCGGATCAGGGGGCACCATGGCCAAGGCAGTGCATTTCGTTGACGTGGCGCAGGAGGAAACGGTCGATCCGGTCACGCTCGAGGTCGTCCGCGCCGGCCTGCACTCGATCATCAGCGAGATGTCGATCACGCTGAACCGGACCTCCTATTCGACGATCCTGCGCGAGATCAACGACTACAGCTGCGTCCTGTTCGACAGCCGGGGCCGGCTTCTGGCTCAGGCCGAAGGCATCCCGATCTTCAACGGCAGCATGAACTTCGTGGTCGATGCGGTGATCGAGAAGTTCCCGCTCACCGAGATGGAGGAGGGAGACATCTTCCTCTCCAACGATCCCTACACCGCCGGCGGCACGCACAAGAACGACATCAACGTCGTCATGCCGATCTTCTGGCAGGGCGAGCTGGTGATGCTGGCGGCGAACAAGGCGCACCACCTGGACATCGGCGGCAAGGACCCCGGCAGCTGGTCGGCGGATGCCCGCAACACCTATCAGGAGGGCCTCTGCCTGCCCGCGCTCAGGCTCGCGCGGCGCGGCGTGATGAATGAGGAGCTGGTCGAGGTCCTGATGGCCAACCTGCGCACGCCGACGCTCTCCCGCGGCGACTTCTCGGCCCAGATCGCAGCGCTGAAGACCGCGGAACTGCGCACCCACGAGTGGCTGGAGAAGAATGGGGCCGATGCGCTGACCCGGACGGCGGACGCGCTGCTGGACCACGGCGAGCGTGTCGTCCGTGCGGCCATCGAGCGAATTCCCGACGGCGTCTACAAGGCATCGGGCTTCGCCGATGGGGACGGCGTCTCCGACGAGCCCATTCCCATCGCGGTCACCGTCACGGTCGACGGCAGCGACATCTACATCGACTTCGCTGGCAGCGGCGCCCAGAGAGAAGGCTCGGCGGGGAACGCCCATTGGGTCGTGACGGTGTCCATGACACGCCAAGCGATGATGTTCTTCACCGACACCGCACTCGGCGGCAACGAGGGATCGTACCGGCCGATCCACGTTTCGGCGCCGCCTGGCTGCGTCTTCAACCCGGAATACCCGGCACCTGTAACGACCGGCATGGGCAACATGGGCACGCGGCTGATCGAGCTGATCTTTCAGGCGCTGGCGGACGTCATCCCTGAGGAGGTCATCGGCGGCACCTTCGGCTGTTTCAGCTGCATGACCCTCGGCGGCAATGACCCCGAGACCGACGGCGAGTTCGTGCACTTCGAGTGCTATTCCGGCGGCTGGGGCGGGCGCCACCACGCGGACGGCAACAGCGCGACCGTCTCGCTCGGCAGCGGCGACGCCTACAACATTCCGGTGGAGGTGATGGAGACCACCACGCCGATCCTGCTCTGCGAGAAGTTTGCGCTGCAGGAAGGCTCCGCCGGCGCCGGCAGGCATCGCGGCGGCTTCGGCACCGAGATCGACTACCGGATGATGGGCGAGGCCGAGCTCGCCATCGCGCTCGACCGCGAGACCTTCAAGCCCTACGGCCTGTTCGGCGGGCTTGAGGGGCAGGGCAGCGAGCTCCTGGTCGAGCCCGGCACGCCGTCGGAAGAGCTCTACGTCCGCGCGAGCGGGGTGAAGGTGGCCGAAGGCGCGCTCGTCCGCCATCGGACGGCAGGCGGGGGCGGCTACGGCCCACCGACCGAGCGCGATCCGGCCCTGGTTGCGGACGATTGCCTGAACGGACTGATCACCATTGAGGATGCACGCGACCTTTATGGCGTGGCGATCGATCCCGGCACCTTCGCGCCGAACCTCGACGCCACGGCCGTCCTGCGAAAGGCCCAGCGAGGACAGAGCGGGTGCTCGCCCCCGATATCCGAGAGTGAGCGGACGCAGTGACTTGGCAACGCGAAGAAAGCTGAAAGGGAGGGCTTGATCATGTGGAAATGGATTACCGGTGCTGTCGCGGCGGTCGCGATCAGCGCGCTCGCCGCCACCGGGGCACAGGCGGCATTCAAGCTGGAGGGCGAGCCCAAGGTCGCGATGCTCCAGCTCGCCACCGTCAACGACGGCGGCTGGTCCGAGGCGCTCGAGTACGCGCGGGTCAAGACCGAAGAGGCGTTGGGCATCGAGATCGCCTATACCGAGAACGTGCCCGAGGATAACTCGGAGATTCTCAGGACCATCGACCTCTATGTGAACCGGGGCCACAACATCATCATCGGCACCTCGTGGGGCTACGGCGACGCCTTCCTCGAAGCCGCCACCAAGTACCCCAACGTGGCCTTCGTGAACTGCGCCGGCGAGACCAACAACTCGGTGAACCTGGAGAGCTTCTATGCCCGCAGCTATCAGGGCTGGTATCTCGCCGGGATCGTCGCCGGCCATCTGACGCAGTCCAAGAAGGTCGGCACCATCGGCGGTTATCCGCTGGGCGTGGTGAACTGGGACCTCAACGCCTTCCTGCGCGGCGCGCAGTCGGTGGATTCCGAAATCGAGATGGTCGGCGTCTTCGTCAACACCTGGTACGACCCGGTGAAGGAGACGCAGGCGGCAGAGGCCCTGCTGGAGCAGGGCGTCGACGTGCTGGGTTCCAACATGAGCACGCCCGGCCCGCATCTCGCCTTCCAGGAGCAAGGCAAGTGGTCGGTCGGCTTCCAGGTCGACGTGTCGGACCAGGCGCCGGATGCGGTGGCGACCTCGATGATCTACAAGTGGGAGGCCTATTTCATCCCGACGATCTCTGCGATCATCGACGGCACCTGGGAGCCTGCTGAGTGGGGCTGGTGGGAAGGAATCGATACCGGTCTCTTCGACGTCGATCCCATCGCGGACTGGGTACCGGCGGCGGCGGTGGCGGACGTCGGTGCGGCGCGCGCGGCGATGGTCGCGGGCACGCTCGATCCGTTCCAGGGGCCGCTCCATCGCCAGGACGGCTCGCTGGCAGTGCCCGAGGGCGAAGTCCTCTCCGACGACAATCTGTGGGGGATGAACTACTTCATCCAGGGCGCCATCGGCACCATGCCCGCGGAGTAAACCCACCGGGCCGGTTACGGCCCGCACATAGCGCCGGCGTGACAGGGTGAGTCACGCCCTGGAAATCGCCGGCGCTAGCAAGGCGTTCGACGGCCGCCCGGCGCTCAGGCGGGCGTCGTTCGCCTGCGACTGGGGCGAGGTCCACGCCCTGCTCGGAGAGAACGGAGCCGGCAAGTCGACGCTGATGAACGTCGCCTGCGGGCTCTATGCCCCGGACGAGGGGTTGATCGCGGTCGACGGACTGCCGGCCGCGATTACCGCGCCGGCCGACGCCGCCAGGCTCGGCATCGGCATGGTCCACCAGCACTACAAGCTGGTGAAGCGCTTCACCATTGCCGAGAACATCGTGCTCGCCTGCCGCAGCGCGCTCGGCGTGCGCCGTCCGCGGGACGCGGCCGAGGCGGTGGCGGCCAAGGCGGCGGAGGTCGGTTTCGACATCGACCCCGATGCCGTCGTCGGCGACCTTTCCATCGCCGAGCAGCAGCGCGTCGAAATCCTCAAGGTGCTGCTGCTGGGCGCTCGGATTCTCATCCTCGACGAGCCCACGTCGGTGCTGACCGATCAGGAGTCTGTCGCGGCCCTCACCTTCATGCGCCGCCTCGCCGAGGACGGCCACGCGGTCGTTCTCATTACCCACAAGCTGCGCGAGGTGATCGGCTATTCGTCGCGGGTGACGGTGATGCGCGGCGGCGAAACGGTGCTCGCCGGCGCCGAGACGGCGGGCCTGGACGCCGAGACGCTCGCCCGGACCATGGTGGGCGAGGAGGGCGAGACGGCAGAACGCCACGCCCGGCAGCTCGGCGAGGTTCGGCTCCGGGTCGAGGATCTCAGCGTGCGCGGCGCAGGCGGCATCGGCGTAGACGGTGTCGGCTTCGCCGTGCGCGGCGGGGAGATCTATGGGATCGCCGGCGTCGGCGGCAACGGGCAGCAGGAGCTCGCCGACGCGCTGACCGGGCTGCGCCCGCCCACCCGTGGCCGCATCGCGATCGATGACGACGAGATCGCGGGCAGGGATGTCCCCGCCTTCCGCCGTCGTGGGATGCGCGCCGTGCCCGCCGACCGTTTCCGCACCGGCCTCCTGGCGGAGCTCGCGGTCTACGAGAACCACGGCGTGACGGGCGTGCCGGCGGGCGAGTACGGCAACCCGGCACTGGTTCGTCGCGGCGCCATGAAAGCGGCGGCAGCGGGTGCCATCGAGGCCTACAACATCCAGGGTGCGGCGCCCGCCACGCTCTCCAGGCTGCTTTCCGGCGGCAACGCCCAGAAGCTCCTGCTCGCACGTGAGCTCCGGGGTGAGGCCAGCGTGCTGGTCGCCCACTCTCCCACCCGCGGCCTCGACGTGAGCGCCTGCCGCACCGTCCACGACCTGCTACAGGGCGCGGCAGACGCAGGCACCGCCTGCGTCCTGATCAGCGAGGACCTGGAGGAGGTGCTTGCGCTGTCGACCACCATCGCCGTGATCAGCCGGGGCAGGCTGGTCGGCGAGTTCGGCGCAGGCGAGGTGAGCCGCGCCGAAATCGGCCGCCTGATGCTGGGCCACGCATGATGCTCAGCCTCAGCCCGATCTACCTCGTGCCCCGCCAGCAGGCGCCGCTCTGGATGCGGGCGGCGACGTTCGTCGGCGGCATCGCGCTCGGCCTGCTCATCGCCTTCGGCATCCTCATCGCCTACGGCGTCTCCGCCGGGCAGATCATCAACGAGTTCATCGTCTACGTGTTCCTCGACCTGAACGGCCTCGCCCAGGTCGTGACCGCGTCTACGCCGTTGGTGCTCGTCGGCCTCGCGGCGGCGGCGGCGCTCAAGCTCAGGTTCTGGAACATCGGTGTCGAGGGCCAGATGTGGCTGGGCTGCATCGCCGCGACCGGCGTCGCCCTCTTCGACATCGGCCCCGATTTCTTCCGCCTGCCGCTCATGTTCATCGCCGCCGCCGTCGCCGGCGCCTGCTGGATCGGCATTCCCGCCTTCCTCAAGCTCCGCTTCCGGGTCAACGAGATCATCACCTCGCTGCTACTGACCTACGTCGCCTATCAGCTGGTCCAGCATCTGCTGTTCGGCCCGTGGCATGACCCCGGCAGCGCCTTTCCCAACTCCCGGCACTATGACGAGGGGATCGAGCGTCTGGCGCGGCTCGGCTGGGGCTCCTCCCACACCGGCATCTGGATCGCTTTGGGTTGCGGTGCCCTGCTCTGGTTCACCATGGCCCGCTCCAGGCTCGGCTTCTACATGGACGCGATCGGCGCCAATGTGGAGGCGGCGCGGGCGGCGGGCATCCCGGTCGTGCTGACCACCGCATTCGCCGCCGCCATGTCGGGCGGGCTCGCGGGCATCGCCGGCGCGGGGCTCGCCGCCGGGCAGGAATACCGCATGACGCTCTTCATCGCCGGCGGCTACACCTTCAGCGGCATCGTCATCGCCTTTATCGGGCGCTTCCGGCCGGTCCCCGTCATCGTCACGGCGTTCGTGGTGGGCGGCGTCTACACCGCAGGCGACACCCTCAAGGTGTTCTATCAACTGCCCGCCGCGATCACGACGCTGATCGAGGCGGTGATCCTCTTCACCTTCGTCGTCGTCGAGTTCTTCAGCCGCTACCGGCTCAGCTGGGGCGTGCGGGAGCGGGAGCACGCCTGATGGCGGCCGATTTCGTCCAGAACTGGCTCGCCACCACGCCGGGCTTCGCCACGCCCTACCTGCTCGCGGCACTCGGCCTGATCATCAACGAGCGCGCCGGCGTCCTCAATCTCGGCTGCGAGGGCATGATGCTGGTGGGCGCGATGGTGGGCGCGGTCGTGAGCTTCAACACCGGGCTCGCCGGCGCCGGCGTGCCGGTCGCCATGCTGGCGGGCGCCCTGGTGGGTCTCGTCTTCGGCATCGCCGTCGTGGTCTTTCGCACCGATCAGGTGCTGACCGGGCTCATCATCGTCGCCCTCGGCGACGGGCTGACCGGGGTCGTCGGCCGGCCCTACATGTTCGAGAAGGTGGCGGGCTTCCGCGACCTCGATCTCGGCGTGCTCAGCGACATCCCGTGGATCGGACCGATCGTCTTCCAGCAGGACATCCTGGTCTACGCCGCTGCGGCGCTTGCCATCGCAGTATGGTGGGGCCTCGACCGTTCGGACGCGGGGCTCAGGCTGCGCGCCGTCGGCGAGGACCCCGCGACGGCCGATGTCGCCGGCGTCAACGTCCAGCTCTTCCGTATTGCCGCCGTGATGCTGGGGGGCGCGCTCTGCGGAATCGCCGGCGCCTACCTGTCGCTCGCCTCCAGCTTCGTCTGGACCGAGCACATGGTCGCCGGACGCGGCTGGATCGTCATTGCGCTCGTCATCTTCTCCGGCTGGCGGCCGGGGCGCGCGGTGATTGGGGCGCTCATCTTCGGCGGCGCCGAAGCGTTGATCCCGCGCGTCCAGGCGATCGGCCTGGACGTGCCGATCTATATCGTCGGCATGCTCCCCTACGTGCTGACGCTCGCGGTGCTGATCGTGCCCACGATCCTGCGCGGCGAGCGCTCGCCTGCGCCGAGCGGGCTTCTGCTCAACTACCTGCGCCAGGATCGGCGTTAGCATGCAACGGCGGTAATCGACATCGACATCGAATGGGAGGCTAGACATGTCCGGCTTGGCAACGGTGCGCGAGACCCACGAAGTGGCGGCGCGCACGGGAAAATCGTTCGAGGTGGCAACCGGAGACCTCATCCGGATCACGGATTTGGAAGGCTCGCAGCCGGTGGATTTCTGGGCCTTCAGCAAGGAGGACCATCTGGAGTTTCTCTCCTGCGAACACACCAAGCCCTCGATCGAGAAGCTGTTTCCGCACGTCGGGGACTCGGCCTACACCAACCGGCGCCAGAAGATCGTCACGGTCGTGGACGACACCTCGCCCGGCCAGCACGACATGCAGTACGCCGCGTGCGATCCCACGCGCTATGCGGAGCTGGGCGTCGAGGGTTATCACGAGAGCTGCCAGGAGAACCTTCACCTGGCGCTCGACGGCTACGGCATCGTGCTCGACTTCACGCCGCAGCCCTGGAACCTGTTCACCAACTTCTTCATCAACCCGGACGGCACCTTCACCATCAAGGCGCCGGAGTCGAAGGCCGGCGACCACATCGTGCTGCGGGCCGAGATGGACGCCACCATCGTCGTCTCGGCCTGCCCCCAGGATCAGAACCCCACCTGCGGCGGCCAGCCCACCGATATCCGGGTCGAGGTCGGCCGCTGAGCCGGCGCCCGAGTCGCCCGCGCCCGGAGGGTCGTGCGCGGCAGGCAGGGTCGCGGGCGCGCAATCAAGAGTCTCGCCCGCGCCTCCCGCACCTTTTCCCCGGCGCGGTGGAACAAAACCACTTTTAAATTTGCGGGATGCGCTGGGATTAGGCGGGATAGGTGGGAGATGCCGCGCACGCCCGGAGGGACGTGTGCGCGGTAGATAGGGTCGCGGGCACGGTAACAAGGTTCCGCGCGCGAAACCAAGAGTCGCGCACACCCATCCATCTTGCTTGCCATGACCCGCTCGCTCTCGCGCTGCGTCGCGCGGCTGCACGCGCGGGAATGTGATTGACGCATGGCGCAATCCTGACGCAGGCCCCGCGCCCTGTGCACCGCATCATGGTCCGGGGGTCTGGTTCCCCACATCGTCATGCCCGGACTTGATCCGGGCATCTCTCTCGCGCAACGCACTGTAAGGAAAAGAAAAACGTGGATGGCCGGGTCAAGCCCGGCCATGACGAGGTGGGTGGGTTCGCGCCCTTCTCCCGCTTAAAAGTCGGGATCGATGCTGTACTTGATCGATAGCGACTGGGGTTTGTCTATATCGGTGGCGAGCGCTGTCAGCGCGTGACCCTGGATAAAGCCCTGCGCGACGCCCAGGAATCGTGGTTCGGCACCGCTATCCTCGTATAAGCGGATGTGAGCCATGCCCGAATCGCAAGTGGTGCTGGCTTCGATGGTTAGCATTCCCATCGCGTTCTGCCACCGCCAGTCCTCGATCTCGCAGGTCCCGACGTGATCGTCGCAGGCAAGAGCCGAGCCCATGCACAGCGGGATGACAGCAAGCGACAATAGAGCGAACCGCATTCCTCTCTCCTCCAATCAGTTGTCATCGGACCCAGCGCCAAACTCCCCCCGTATCAACTCACTCTGCTCACCCAGGGCCGGGACGGGGCGGAGGGGGCGGTCGGCGTCCGCGCCGTCGCCGTGGCGGGCGGGGGGTGCGACGATCTCGACCGTGCCGGCGGCCGTCTCCACCGGCGCACGCCGAAGCTGTGGGTGCTGGGACAAGCCCGCGACATCGTTGAGGCGGCCGAAGGCGATGCCCGCATCCCGCAGGGCCGCCGCCAGCGATTCCATGTCGTGGCGGCCGAAGACCGCGACGATCAGCGCGTCCATCTCCGGCTTGTTCTGGAGCCGGGCCGGGTGGCCGGCGAAGCGCGCATCGGTGGCGAGTGTCGCATCGCCCAGGATGTGCGCGCAGAAGCGCGCCCACTCGCGCTCGTTCTGGATCGCGATCACCATCTGCCCGCCGCAGCCCACGGGATAGGCGCCGTAGGGCGCGATCATGGCGTGGCTGAGGCCGGTGCGCGCCGGCGCCTTGCCGCCGTGCTCCAAGTGCAGGAGCGGCACGGTCATCCAGTCCGCCATGCCGTCGAAGAGCGAGACCCTGATGCCGGTGCCCCGGCCGGTGCGCTCGCGGCCGATCACGGCTTCGAGGATCGCGCCGTAGGCGTTGAGCCCCGCCCCGATGTCGCAGACGGATACCCCGACCCGGCTCGCGGATTCAGGGGTGCCGGTCACCGACGCGATCCCCGATTCGCACTGGATGAGGAAGTCGTAGGCCTTCATCGCGGCGTAGGGGCCGCTCTCGCCATAGCCGCTGATGTCGCAGGTGATGAGGCGGGGATGCCGGCGCCTGAGCTCGTCGGAGTCGAAGCCCGCCCGCGCCGCCGCGCCGGGCGCGAGGTTCTGCACGAACACGTCGGCCGTGGCGACGATGCGGTGCAGCAGGGCGTTGTCGCCCGCGTCCTTGATGTCGAGGACGATGGATTCCTTGCCCCGGTTGAGCCAGACGAACCAGGCGCATTCGCCGCCCACGTGGCGGTCGTAGAAGCGGGCGAAGTCGCCCTCCGCCCGCTCCACCTTGATGACGCGCGCGCCCGCGTCCGCGAGGCGCACGGTGGCGAAGGGCGCGGCCACGGCCTGCTCGACCGAGACCACCAGGAGACCGCTGAGCGGGCCGGTGCCTGCTTCGCTCACGACCCGCTCTTTTCCCTACTCCGTCATGCCCGGACCTGCCCGGACTTGATCCGGGTATCCGGGCATCCATCTCTGCCCGGCTCGTCCGAGGGTGGGCAGATTCGTGGATGGCCGGGTCAAGCCCATTGCTGTCCGGTTTAGCTTGGGTAGACAAGGTGCATGGCTTGGATTCAACTTGGTTTTTGCAAGACCTGTTGAATCGAAGCTCGCAATGGAGCCCAAGCCATGCCCTACCAGGATACGATTTTCGGCGGACTGATGAAGGCGTTTCCGCGCTGGCGCTTCGACAAGCTGGCAGAGCGCCACGGAGCGGACTACCGGGTCCGGCGCCTTTCGTCGTGGAGCCAGTTCCAGGCGATGGTGTTCGCCCAGCTGTCGGGCTCGCGCTCGTTGCGCGAGGCGGTCGGTGCGCTGGAACGCTTTCCGGGCGTCCATGCCCATCTGGGTCTGGCGCCGGTGCGGCGGTCTACGCTCGCGGATGCCAACCGGGTACGTCCGGCGGCCCTGTTCGAGGACGTACTCGAGGCCCTGGTCGCCCGGCTGGGCGCATCTGCGGGCCAGCGCGGGCGGGAGATGCTGCGCCTCGTCGATGCGACCCGGGTCCTGGTTGGCAAGCGGATCGAGAGCTGGGAGGTCGACGGTGCCGTCAAGCTGCACGTGGTCTACGACCCGGACGCAGATGCGCCCGTTTGCTTTGCCGTGACCTCGGCCAGGGTCAACGACATCACGCCGGCCAAGCGCCTCCCCATCGAGCCCGGCGCGACTTACGTCTTCGACAAGGGCTATTACGACTTCGCCTTCTGGGCAGACATCGACGCCAAGGGGAGCCGCTTCGTCACCCGGCTGAAGAAGAACTCGCCCACAAGCCTGATCGAGACCCGCCCGGTCAAGCCGGACGGCCCGGTCGTGGCCGACCGCGTCGCCTTGCTGTCGAAGCGCCTGGCGGCGAGCCGCCAGAACCCCTTCGACAAGCCGGTGCGTCTGGTCACCGTGCGCATCGACAGCGGCAGGGAGATCATGCTGGTCAGCAACGACCTCAATGCCCCAGCCGAAGAGATCGCGGCGCTCTACAAGCGGCGCTGGCAGGTCGAGCTGTTCTTCAAGTGGATCAAGCAGAACCTGAAGATCCGGCACTTCCTCGGCACCAGCGAGAATGCCGTGCGCATCCAGATCGTCACCGCGCTGATCGCCTACCTGCTGCTGCGGCTGGCGCAGATCGGAACCGGAACCCGGCTCGGCCTCCAGGCCATCGCCCGCCTCGTCGCCAAGACGACCTTCCAGCGCCGGGCGCTCACCGACCTCTTCGAACCGCCGCCCGATGAGCCACAAACCCATGACCAACTCCAAATCCCCTTCGCCAAAATCTAAACCGGACAGCAATGGGTCAAGCCCGGCCATGACGAGGTGGGATTAACGTGCGAAGGCATGCGAACGGCTGTCGGGGGGCGGTAGAGCGTGTCCGCCTTTGACGGACACGCGACAGGCCGCGACTGCGGCCCGCCGCTTATGCGGCGCCATCGCGCGCCCGCGCGCGTGGACGCGCGACGCGGAGGCGCCGGCCGTAAGGCCGGCTGCCGTGAGCGATAAAGAAGCCGGAGCGTTTCCGTGCAAAACGGAAACGCCCTAATACGAGCGGGGCATGCCGAGCACATGCTGGCCGAGGTAGGCGAGGACGAGGTTGGTCGAGATCGGCGCCACGCGGTAGAGCCGGGCCTCGCGAAACTTGCGCTCCACGTCGTACTCCTCGGCGAAGCCGAAGCCGCCGTGGGTCTGGAGGCAGGTGTCGGCGGCCTTCCACGAGGCTTCCGCCGCGAGCAGCTTCGCCATGTTGGCCTCGGGCCCGCACGGGCGGCCCGCGTCGAAGAGTGCTGCGGCCTTCTGCACCATGAGCCGCGCGGCCTCCATCTGCGCATACGCCTCGGCGATGGGGAACTGCACGCCCTGGTTGGCGCCGATGGGGCGGCCGAACACCTGGCGCTCGGTGGCATACGCGCTCGCCTTCTCGATGAACCAGCGGCAGTCGCCGATGCACTCGGCGGCGATCAGGATGCGCTCGGCGTTCATGCCGTCCAGGATGTAGCGAAAGCCCCGACCCTCTTCGCCGATCAGGCTGGAGCCGGGGATCACCAGGTCGTCGAAGAAGAGCTCGGTGGTCGCGTGGTTGATCATGGTGCGGATCGGCCTGATTTCGAGACCCTGGCCGACCGCATGCTCGAGCTCGACCAGGAACACCGAGAGACCTTCGGTGCGCTTCTTGGTCTCCGCCGCTGGCGTGGTACGGGCGAGCAGGAGCAGCAGGTCCGAGTGCTCGGCCCGCGAGATCCAGACCTTCTGGCCGTTCACGGTGTAATCGCCGTCCGTGCGGCGCTCGGCGGTGGTCCGCAGCTGGGTCGTGTCCGAGCCGGTGGTGGGCTCGGTGACCCCGAATGCCTGGAGCCGGCGCGCGCCGCTCGCGATCTGCGGCAGGTAGGTCTCCTTCTGCGCGTCCGAGCCGTGCCGCAGCACCGTGCCCATGGTGTACATCTGGGCGTGGCAGGCGCCGCCGTTGCAGCCGGATGCGTGGATCTCCTCCAGGATTGCCGCGCCGGCGCCGATGCCGAGCCCGCTGCCGCCGTAGCGCTCAGGGATCAGCGCGGCCAAAAAACCCGCGTCGGTGAGCGCCTGCACGAACTCCTCCGGGTAGGCGCGCTCGCGATCCTTCTCCCGCCAGTACTCGCCGGGGTAGCGCGCGCATAGCGCGCTGACCGGCTCGCGCAGCTCGCGGTGGTCGTCGTCGAGGTCGATGAAGGCGCGCTGCTCGCTCATTCCACGGTGACCGATTTCGCCAGGTTGCGGGGTTGATCCACGTCGGTCCCCTTCAGCACCGCCACGTGGTAGGCGATGAGCTGGACCGGGATCGCGTAGAGGATCGGCGCCACGAACGGGTCGAGCGCGGGCAGCGCGACAGTGTCCGCCGCGAGCGGCGCCAAAGCCTCGCACCCTGCCTCGTCGCTGATGACCACGACGTGGGCGCCGCGCGCCGCCGCCTCCCGCAGGTTGGACGCCGTCTTGTCGAAGAGCAGGCCGGGCGGCGCCACCACGATCACCGGCACGCCGCGATCCACCAGTGCGATGGGGCCGTGCTTGAGCTCGCCGGCGGCGAAGCCCTCGGCATGGATGTAGGAGAGCTCCTTGAGCTTGAGCGCGCCTTCCATGGCGATGGGGTAGCCAGTGCCGCGCCCGATGTAGAGCACCGTCTCGGCCTGGCGCAGGGTCTCGGCCAGCGCGAGCAGCCGCTCGTCGTGGCCCAGCACGTCCGCCGCGTGGGCCGGCACGTGGGCGAGCGCGGCGGTGAGCCGGGCTTCCTCCGCCGCGTCGATGGCGCCGCGTGCGCGGGCAAGCGAAATCGCGAAGCAGGCGAGGGTGACGAGCTGGGTGGTGAACGCCTTGGTGGACGCCACCCCGATCTCGACCCCGGCATAGGTGGGGAGCACCGCGTCCGCCTCCCGCGCCATGGTGCTCTCGCGCACGTTGACCACCGCCGCGCTCGGCGCGCCGGCCTCGCGCGCGTAGCGGAGCGCCGCCAGCGTGTCGGCGGTCTCGCCCGACTGCGAGATGAAGAGTGCGATGCCGTCCCCCGCCAGCGGCGGCGCGCGGTAGCGGAACTCCGACGCGATGTCGATCTCGACCGGCACCCGCGCGGTCTGCTCAATCCAGTAGCGGGCGGCGAGGCCCGCGTAATAGGACGTGCCACAGGCGACGACGGTCACCCGCTCAACCCGTTCCAGCGCGAAGGGGAGGGCGGGGAGCGCCACCCTTTGCGCGCCGGGGTTGTAATAGGCGCCGAGCGTGTCGCCGATGGCGCTCGGCTGCTCGAAGATCTCCTTCAGCATGTAGTGACGGTAGTTGCCCTTGCCGATCATGGCGCCGTCGTGGGCGGTGACGCTCTGCGGGCGGGCGACCGGCCGGCCGCTCGCCTCGCGCACCGTCGCCTCGCCGGGGCGGAGCACCGCCCAGTCGCCCTCGTCGAGATAGCTGATCTGCCGGGTGAAGGCGGCGAGCGCTAGCGCATCCGAGGCCAGGTAGGTGGCGTCCTCGCCGTGGCCTATGGCGAGCGGCGAGCCCCGCCGCGCCCCGATCAGGAGGCCCGCGTGGCCGGCGAAGATGATCGCCAGCGCAAACGCGCCTTCGAGCTGCTTGAGCGCCTCCGCCGTGGCTGCCTCCGGGTCGAGACCGCGCGCCATGTAAAGGTCGATCAGGTGCGGCACCACCTCGGTATCGGTGTCGGAGCTGAGCTCTCGCCCTTCCGCCTCGAGCGCGGCCCGCAGCGCGCGGTAGTTCTCGATGATGCCGTTGTGGACCACGGCGACCCGGCCGGCGGCGTGGGGATGGGCGTTGGTCTCGCTCGGCTCGCCATGGGTGGCCCAGCGGGTGTGGCCGATGCCCACGGTGCCGCTGACCGGGCGCTCGCCCACCCGGCGTTCCAGCTCGCTGAGCTTGCCCTCGGCGCGGCGCAGCTCGATGGCGCCGTTGGCGAGCGTCGCCAGGCCCGCCGAATCGTAGCCCCGGTATTCGAGCCGCCGCAGCCCGTCGAGGATGTGCGGTGCCGCCTGATCCGGGCCGGTGACGCCGATGATTCCGCACACGGTGCCGGCGCTCCTCTTCAGTCCTCGGCCGGGTCGGGCTGGCGCCGCTCGCGCCGCCGCGCCGCCGCGCCTTCGCGCTGGCGCTGCTCGCCCCTGGCCACGGCGATGGCGTCCGCCTCCACGTCCTCGGTGATCACGCTGCCGGCGCCGACCACCGCGCCGGGGCCCACGGTCACCGGCGCCACCAGTGCGGTGTTGGAGCCGATGAACGCGCCCTCGCCGATCTCCGTCCGCGACTTCTGATAGCCGTCGTAGTTGCAGGTGATCGTGCCGGCGCCGATGTTGGCGCCCGCGCCGACCCCGGCATCGCCCACGTAGCTCAGGTGGTTGATCTTGGCACCTTCCGCGACCGTGCTGCCCTTCACCTCGACGAAGTTGCCCACGCGCGCGCCTTCGCCGATGTCGCTGCCGGGCCGGAGCCGCGCAAACGGGCCGATCACGGCGCCTTTCCGCACGCGCACGCCCTCCAGGTGGCTGAAGGGCCTGATCTCGACCTCGTCCTCGATGACCACGCCGGGGCCGATGGCGACGTTCGGCCCGATGGTCACGTCGGTGCCCAGGCGCGTGTCGCAGCTGAGCCAGACCGTGGCCGGCTCGGTGAGCGTGGCGCCACCCTCCATCGCCGCCCGGCGCAGACGGCCCTGAATGACGCGCTCGGCGTCGGCCAGCTGTACGCGGTCGTTGATGCCCATGACCTCCTCCGCCGGCGCTTCGGCGACCGCGCACCGGCCGCCCTCCGCCGCGACGACGGCGGGGAGGTCGGTGAGATAGTACTCGCCCTTGGCGTTGTCGTTGCCGATGGCATCGAGCAGGGAGAAGAGCCGGCGCCCGTCCACCGCCATCATGCCGGCGTTGCAGAGCGTGACCGCGCGCTCGTCCCCGCTCGCCTCGGCGTATTCCACGATGCGGGCGAGCGAGCCGTCGGGCGCCAGAATCAGCCGGCCGTACTCTGCGGGATCCTCCGGGCGGAAGCCCAGCACCGCGGCAGCCACGCTATCGCCCGCCCGCCGCGCCTGGATGAGCCGGGCCAGTATCTCGCCGCGCACCAGCGGCGTGTCCGCGTAGAGCACGAGCACGTCGCCCCCGAAATCCTGCAGCAGCGGCCGCGTCTGTGCCACCGCATGCGCGGTGCCGAGCGGCTCGTCCTGCACCGCGCACATCACCGCGTCGCCGACGCCTTCAAGGCCGGGAGCCGCCACTTCGAGCTCGGGTCCGATCACCAGCACCGTGCGTTCCGGCGCAAGCGAACCGGCGATGGCCAGCGCGTGCTCCACCATCGGCCGCCCGGCGAGGGGATGCAGGACCTTGGGCAGGGCCGAGCGCATACGCGTCCCCTTGCCCGCCGCAAGCACGACGCAGGCGAGCCCGCTCACTTGCTCCTCCGCCGTGAGGTGCGCGCTCGCTGGCGACGTGTGCGATGGGAGACCGCTTGGCTCACGCCCGATGTCTCATTGGTTCAGGGATATCCAGCGCCGGATCGGTGGAGGCCGCGCGACTCCGACCATCATACCACGCCCGCCCGCGCCGCAGCCCCGCCCGCCTTGTCAACATGCGCGGCTTCCCGCACCATCCGCGCGATGCGTGAGCATGTGGACGCGGTGCTCGTCGATTTCGACGGGACGCTTGTCGATTCCGCGCCCGATCTCATCGCGGCGCTCAACCGGCTGTTGACGGAACTGGGCCACGCGCCGGTCCCCTTCGAGGACTTCCGCCAGCGCGCCGGCGCCGGTGCCAAGCGCCTCCTGCTCGCGGCCCTCGATTCCCAGGGTGCGGCGCGGCCCAACGACACGGCGCTCCGGCCGCTGATCGAGCGGCTCATCGCCTACTACTTCGAGATCGAGACCGAGAGGGTGCGGCTCTTCCCCTCCGTGGCGGCCACCATCGAGCGGCTGCGCGACGCCGACATCTCGCTCGCCGTCTGCACCAACCGGGGGGAGCGCTCCACCCGCCGCCTGCTCGCCCACTTCGGCATCGACCGTCACATCGAGGCAGTGCTCGCCGGCGACATGGTTGCCAGGATCAAGCCCCATCCCGGCCATGTTCAGGAGGCGCTGGCGGCCCTCGGCGCTCGGCCGGCGCGCGCGGTCATGGTGGGCGACAGCGCCGCCGACGTGGATTCCGCGCAGGGAGCGGGCGTCGCGGCGATCGTCACGGCCTACGGATACAGCCCCGTTCCGCCGCACGACCTGGGGGCCGATGCCGTGATCGACGACTTCGCCGGGTTGCCGGCCGCGATCGAACGACTCTTCCGAGGGTAGCCCGCCGGATGACGATCCTCGTGACCGGGGCCGCCGGCTTCATCGGCTTCCACGTCTGCAAGGCGCTGCTCGCGCGCGGCGAGCGCGTGCTCGGCGTGGACAATCTGAACGACTACTACGACGTGCGCCTCAAGCAGGCCCGGCTCGCCCTGCTGCAAGCACACGCGGGCTTCGCCTTCGCCCGCGCCGACATCGCCGACCTCGAGGCGATGGCTGCGGCGGTCGCGCCGGAGCGCGGATCGATCACCGGGGTGGTCCATCTCGCGGCCCAGGCCGGGGTCCGTCATTCCCTGGTCGACCCCTACGCCTACGTGCAGGCCAACGTGATGGGCCAGGTCGTGATCCTGGAGCTTTGCCGCACGCTGCCCGCGCTGGAGCACCTCGTCTACGCGAGCTCCAGCTCGGTCTACGGCGGCGTGGCCGAGGCGCCGTTCAGGGTCGAAGCCCGCGTCGATTCCCCGGTCTCCCTCTATGCCGCGACCAAGAGGGCCGGCGAGTTGATCGGCCATGTCTACGGGCATCTCCATGCCGTGCCCGCGACCGGGCTCCGCTTCTTCACGGTCTATGGCCCCTGGGGGCGGCCGGACATGGCCTATTTTCTCTTCACGCGGTCGATCCTGGAGGGCCGGCCGATCACGCTCTTCAACCACGGCAGGATGAAGCGCGACTTCACCGATATCGACGACGTCGTGCCGGCGGTCTTGCGCGTTCTCGATGCGGCGCCGTCGGTGGGCGGCGGCACGGTGCCCCACCGCCTCTACAACGTCGGCAACAACCGGCCCGAGGCGTTGACCGACTTCGTCGCAGTGCTTGAGCGGGCGCTCGGCCGCAAGGCCGTGGTCGAGCACGCGCCGATGCAGCCGGGCGACGTGGAGGAGACCTGGGCGGATATCGCGGCGCTGCAGCGCGACCACGGCTACGCGCCGAAGACCACCATCGCCGAGGGCATCCCCCGATTCGTCGCCTGGTACCGCGAGCACTACGGCGTCTGATCCAGGTAAGCTCCCGATAGGTACGTGGAGCGTGTCCGTCTCTGACGGACACGCGACAGGCCGCGACCGCGGCCCGCCGCGTTAGCGGCGCCCTCGCGGAGGCGCCGGCCGCAGGCCGGCTGCCGTGAGCGATAAGAGGCTAGAACGCTCCGCGTAAAGCGGAAGCGTTCTAGCCTCTACTAGAAGCCTTCTCCCAGCCCAGCTCGGCCAACGCGCGTGCGCGGTCGCCGTATTCGTGCGCGTTGGGCGCACTCGCGTTGCCCTTGAGGCCGCGCGCGTAGACCCCCTGGCAGATCGCCGCCATGCGGAAGAAGGCAAAGGCCATGTAGAAGCGCCACTCGGCGATCGGCCCGCGGCCTGCGCGCTCGCAGTACGCGTCCCGGTAGGCCTCCTCCCCCGGCAGCCCCAGCGCCTCGAAGTCGGCGCCGCCGAGCCCCGGCAGCGCCGACGCGCCGCGGGGGATCGAGAAGGCGAGGCAGTTGTGGGCGAGGTCGCTCAGCGGGTGGCCCAAGGTGCTGAGCTCCCAGTCCAGCACCGCGGCGATGCGCGGCTCTTCCGGGTGCACGATCAGATTGCCGGGCCGGTAATCGCCGTGTACGATGGTGGTCTCGTCGTCGTCCGGCAGGTGGTCGGGAAGCCAGGCGAGCAGGCGGTCCATTTCCGGGATCTCGTCGGTGCGCGAGGCCTCGTACTGGCCGGACCAGCGGCGGATCTGGCGCGCGATGTAGTTGCCCTCCTTGCCGAAGTCGGCGAGGCTCAGCCCCCGCCAATCCACGCCATGCAGACGGGCCAGCACGTTGGCCATCGAGTCGTAGAGCGCCCTGCGGCGGCCGGCTTCCTGGGCGGGCCAGGCCGGGTCCTGGTCCACCGAGCCCTCCACGTGGTCCATCACGTAGAAGGCCGTGCCGACGATCTCGGGATCCTCGCAGAGGTGGTGGACGCGCGGCACGGGCACGTCGGTCTCGGCCAGCGCCGCGAGGATGCGGTACTCGCGCTCCACCAGGTGGGCCGAGGGCAGCAGCGTGCCCGGCGGCTTCTTGCGCAGCACGAAGCGCCTTGAAGGCCCTTCGATCAGATAGGTGGGGTTCGACTGCCCCGCCGCGAATTGGCTGATGGCACGGATCGGCACCGCCTGCGGCACGTGCGCACCCAGATAGCGCTCGAGCGCCGCCCGGTCGATGCGGTGCGCCGCACGCACGGGCGTCGTCGCCGTTCCTTGAGCCGATACCTGGGCCATCGCGCCGCTTGGCCCTTCCCGAGCCGTGTTTCCGACCCACCATTCTAGGGAGCGGCCCCGACGGCTGCCACCCTCTCTATGTGTCTCTGCTCATCCGATGGACGGAGGCTGGTGAATGCACCAAGTCAGTTATTCAAATGATTTATTTCATAAGAAAATATGTCAAAAAACTATTTTATATGATTAAATAATAAAATACGCATATCATCACGATCATGCGTTTGCACGCAGGCCCGCTCGTGCGGTGAGAGCGGCAGTGTGACGTCGGCCGTTATTGCAAACGCAAGTTGAGGCGCCGCACCAGGCATGAGGGGAGGTTCAACCGACTGAGGCCTGCAGGCGGGGCCTCGACAAAAGAATCAGGGAGGCTCCAATGACCGTATCCACCAAGAAATACCTTGCCGCGTTCGCAGCGACCGCAGTGCTCGCGCTGGGGCTATACGGTTGCGGCGGCGGTGGAGGAAGCGGTCCGACGACTGGGACCGAAACTATGATGCCGGACGACGGCGAGACGATGATGCCTGACGACGGCGAGATGATGATGCCGGACGACAGCGACGGCATGATGATGGGTCCCGGTGACCGCGATCCGATCGATCTTTCCCAATTTCTACTTCCTGCTACCGAGCAAGGCATCGCACCTGGAATGATTGCTGCAATAATCGATGAAGAAGGCGTAAAGGCGATCGGAGCCGCCGGACTTCGCAGGCAAGGATCGCCCGAGATGATCACAGTTGATGACCTCGTTCATATTGGATCTGATACCAAGGCCATGACGTCGACAATGCTGGCGACGTTGGTGGAGGACGGAATCTTTAGTAGTGGTTGGGATACGACAATCGCGGATGTCTTTCCCGAGCTTATTGGCACGATCCATCAAGGCTACCACACTGTTACACTCTCTCAACTCGTAAGGATGCGCGGCGGCATTTCTCGTAATGCCGCAGATTGGTGGGCGCATTCAAGCAATCCTGATATTGTGGGAATGCGCTACGAGTTACTCAAGGATAATTTAGCCATCCCGCCTGCTGGGGCCGTGGGAGACGACCTCTATTCGAACCTTTCATATATGGTTGCGGGCGCAATGGCCGAGCGCCTTACGGGAAAAAGCTGGGAAACATTGATGCAGGAGCGTTTGTTCACACCCTTGGGCATTACCAACGCCGGGTTTGGTCCTCCAGGTACGCCAGGTTCTGTCGATCAACCGTGGGGTCATGCGCCCCGTGGCCGGAGCGATTGGGCGCCCAACCAGTATGATAACAATCCGGCTCTGGGGCCTGCCGGCACGGTCCATATTTCAATCGAGGACTGGGCTAAATTCATTTCGCTTTGGTTTACAAATAAGGAGCCCGCTATTCTTAGCCGAAGCATTTTGAATGAGCTCAGCACGCCGGAATCAGGGGAATATGCAGCAGGGTGGTATGTGGCCCAACGAAATTGGGCAGGCGGAACAGTGCTCAATCATGATGGCTCCAACACCTATTGGTACGCGACACTATGGATTGCGCCACAGCGGAGCGTAGCATTCGTGGCGGTTGCCAACTCGTCCGACCTTATTGAAGACCGTGGGGTGTACTTGGCGCTCGATTCGATCATCTCCAGTCTTATTGTCGATGATTCGTTGTCGCGCGGTGCGGGTATCGGTGGAAGTGGACAAGAGGAGGCCTCACAGAGGCAATGGCTCTTGAACCCGACCAGCGTCCGCTCCGTGACCGGCGCCCAGGCGCCCGACTTTTCCAGCGAAGATGTCGGCACAAGTGTAAGCCAGCTGAGGGCAGCGGCAAATGCCCTGCTCGCGAGTGACCTTTTGATGTTTGCCGGTAATGGCGTTGCCGTTCGCGGCCAGACCACATGTCTCAACGACGAATGTTCGTCGAATTTAGCGGAGACTGCGCTGACGCTCACAGTGTCCGGAGTCGAATTCGGCAATCAGTCTCTCGATTACCAGGCCGTTGCGAGCCATCGCGGCGCGTCCTTGGCCGAAGGTCGGGGCGAAACGTCGATCGCTGGCACGTCGATAGACTACAATGCATATGGTGGCTGGCTGCAACACAGCTTCTTCGTAATCGAGGCTGGCAAAGTCGCCGAAGGTCTCCTCGAAGGCACGCCCATCATCTACAGCTATTCGGTTGGCGACGCACCAGACACAAATCCGGCAGCGGTAGACGGAAGCGGCAGGTGGAGGGGCGTCATGGTCGGTGCTGACGTCGGCCAGACCGCAACACGTGGCAACCTGATCCAGGGCAATGCGGAGATCACGATTGCGGACTTCGCTGATCCGCAGGTTGACGTCGCGTTCACTCAAATCTTTGATTTGGAAACCGAAATCCAGCGCAGCGATATGAATTGGGTCGGCATCCAAGTAACGGCAGGCGGATTCGCCTCCGGCACTGACGGTAACTCGATCGAGGGTCGGTTCTACAGCCCGAACCACCAGGAGGTCGGGGGAATTTTCGAGCGAGATCAAGTTCTCGGAGCCTTCGGCGGCGCGCGCTCTTCGAGCGACCAGTGAGTGTGTTTTGCTCTGACCCGCGCCCGTTGAAGTAGTCCGGAGCTGGTGTCTCTATTCTCTAGCTTTGATGGTTCGTCTTCGACGCAAGGCGCTATCGGGAGTTCGCAGCCTGAACCACCTGGCGGAGGCGAGGATGTCGGCGGCCGACTTGGACCAACGAAACGGTCGCGAATAACAGTGCCCAGACTGTCTAGAGGGGAAAGGCGGCCGTTTGGCCGCCTTTCTCTTGGCCGGCGTCGATCCTCCAGAGGCGACACGGCGTTCTGATCGACGACGACGGCCAGAGTCGACTCACGCTCGCGGCCCCCGCTATCATCGCTGCCAGCCGGGGAGGGGTGTATGGAGGCAGTGGTCGATCGCGGCGGGGCGGAAGGCGCAGCCAGCGCGGCCGCCGGGGCCAACGACGCGGGCGGGGCCGATCCCTTCGGCTTCGAGCTCTTCCGCAACGCCATCTTCGCCATCGCGGACGAGATGGCGCTCACCGTCTGCCGCACCACCTATTCCGGCGTGCTGCGCGACAACATGGATTTCTCCACCGCGCTTACCGACGGCGACGGCCGCCTGATCGCGCAGGGGCTCACCCTGCCTGGCCACCTCGGCTCGGTGCCTACCGCCATCCAATCGGTGCTGCGCCACTATGGCGACGACATGCACCCCGGCGACATCTTCGTGATGAACGACCCGTTCGACGGCGGCATGCACCTGCCCGACATCTTCATCTTCAAGCCGATCTTCGACGGGGACGAGCGCCTCGCCTTCGCCGCCACGGTCTGCCACCACGCCGATGTCGGCGGCCGGGTCGCGGGCTCCAATGCTTCCGATTCCACCGAGATCTACGCGGAAGGCGTGCGCATCCCACCGCTCCGCCTCTACGACGCGGGCAAGCGCAACGAGACCCTCTTCGCAATCCTCGAGAAGAACGTGCGCCTGCCGGTCAAGCTCTTCGGCGACCTGCGCGCCCAGCTTGCCGCCTGCCACATCGCGGAGCGCCAGTTCCTCGACCTGGTGCGCCAGCACGGCGCCGAGGCCACGCGCTTCTACCTGCGCGAGATCATCGACTACGCCGAGCGGCTGACGCGCGCGGCGCTGCGCGAGCTGCCCGACGGCGAGGCGAGCTTCGAGGACTGGATCGACGACGACGGCATCGATCGCGGCAAGCCGATCAGGCTGTTCGTGACCTTCCGCAAGGAGGGTGACAGCCTCCACGCCGACTGGGCCGGCTCCTCGCCGCAGGTCAAGGGCGCGATCAACGGCACGCTGTCGTGGACCAAGGCTGCGACCTACACGGCGGTCCGCTCGGTCCTGCCGCCAGGCATCCCGGACAACGAGGGCGTCTTTCGCGCCATCACCGTCACCGCCCCGCCCGGCACCATTACCAACGCAGTGCTGCCGGCGGCCTGCGCGGCGCGCGGGCTCACCGGCTTCCGCATGGTGGACTGCGCCTTCGGCGCGCTCGCCATGCTGCTGCCGGACAAGGTTTTTGCGGCCTCTGACGGCGGCAACACGGGCATCACCATCGGCGGCTACGACGCCGAGCGTAAGCCCTTCATCTACGTCGATTTCACCTGCGGCACCTGGGGCGCCAGGCCCTGGGCCGACGGCCTCGAAGGCAACTCCAACATCCTCGCCAACATGGCGTCGCAGTCGGTGGAGGTGATCGAGACCGAACAGCCGCTGCAGATCCTCTCCTACGAGTTCGTGCCCGACCGCGCCGGCGCCGGCCGCTACCGGGGCGGCACGCCCTACCGCCGCGACTATCGCTTCCTGGAGGCCGAGGGCCTGCTCCAGGTGCGGGCGGACCGGCACACCTTCAGGCCCTACGGGCTCTATGGCGGGAGCCCCGGCCAACCCTCGCGCAACGTGCTGAACCCGGGGCCGGACGAGCAGCCGCTGCCGAGCAAGCTCACCGAGACCATCCAGCGGGGCGATGTCTTCCGCCACGAGCTCGCGGGCGCGGGCGGCTGGGGCGACCCGCTGGAGCGCGACCCGCACGCCGTGCTGCGCGACCTCCGCAACGAGCTGATCGGCGATGCCACCGCGCGCAACGACTATGGCGTGATCGTCGACCGGGCCGCGTGGCAGGTCGATCACGCCGCGACCGAGGCGCGCCGGGCGGAGCTGCGCGCCAAGCGGGCGTGGACCGAACCACCCGCCGTCTCGCGCGGCGAGATGCCCGAGACGGGGAGCGGCGCGCCCGAGAACGGGGCGTGAGCGGCTGGCGCATCGGAGTCGATATCGGCGGCACCTTCACCGATATCGTTCTCCTCGGCGCGGACGGCACCGTCGCCACCCGCAAGATCTCCTCAAGCGTCGACGACTATGCCCGCGCCATCATGGAGGGGATCGCTTCCCTCGTCGCCGAGCACGCCATCGATGGCGCGGACATCGCCGAGATCACGCACGGCACCACCGTCGCCAGCAACGCGCTGCTGGAGCGCAAGGGCGCGCGCACCGGCCTGATCGGCACGAAGGGTTTTCGGGACATCCTGGAGATCCGCAACCTGCGGATGCCCCGGCTCTACGACCTCGCGTGGGAGAAGCCGCCGCCCCTGGTCGAGCGCTACCTGCGCCAGGTGGTGGACGAGCGCATCGACGCCCGCGGCAACGTGCAGACCGCGCTCGATGCCGACGAGGCGCGCACCGTGGTCGACCGGCTGCTGGCGGAAGGGGTGGAGGCGATCGCCGTCTGCCTCATCAACGCCTTCAACAATCCGGTTCACGAGCGGGCGCTGGAAGCCATCGTGCGCGAAAAGGCGCCGGGCTGCACCGTCTGCATCAGCTACGACGTCCTGCCCGAGATCAAGGAGTACGAGCGCACCTCCACCACGGTGATCAACACCTATATCAGCCCCATCGTGCACACCTACCTGGAGCGGCTGCGGCAGGCGATCCTGGAGCGCTGCCCCAAGGCCCACCTGCTCATCATGCAGTCCAACGGCGGGCTCACCTCGGCGGACGAGGCGGCGCGACGCCCGGTCAACATCGTGGAATCCGGGCCGGCCGGCGGCGTGGTCGGCGCGCTCGCCATGGCCGGCGACATCGGCCAGGACGATCTCGTCACCTTCGACATGGGCGGCACCACGGCCAAGGCGGCGCTGATCGAGGGCGGCGTCATCAGCCGCTCCGCCGAGTTCCAGGTGGGGGGCGGCATCCTCACCGGCTCCCGGCTCTTGACCGGCGCCGGCTACCTGGTGCGGATGCCCGCCATCGACCTCGCCGAGGTCGGCGCAGGCGGCGGCTCTCTCATCGCCATCGACGCCGGCGGCTCCATGCAGGTGGGGCCCGAGAGCGCGGGCGCCGAGCCCGGCCCCGTCTGCTACGACCAGGGCGGAACCGCGCCCACCATCACCGACGCCAACGTCGCGCTCGGCTACCTCAATCCGGACTACCTCGTGGGCGGTGCGCTGCCCATCGACGCCGCCAAGGCGATCGCTGCCCTGCGCACGCAGATCGCGGAGCCGCTCGGCGTCTCGGTGGAGGAGGCGGCCTACGGCGCGCACCGGATCGTGGCCTCCAACATGATCCGCGCGATCCGGGCGGTCTCGACCGAGCGCGGGCGCGATCCGCGCGGCTACACGCTGGTCGCCTTCGGCGGCAACGGGCCGGTGTTCGGCGCGGCGATGGCGCAAGCCCTCGATATCCGGCGGGTGGTGGTGCCCCAGGCACCGGGTCTCTTCTCCTCCTTCGGGCTGCTCACGGCGGATGTGGAGCACCATCTCTCGCGCACCTTCCGGGAGCTTCTGCGGAGCATCGACAAGGCGGCGCTCAACGAGCGCTGGAACGCGCTCGCTGAGGACGCGCGGCAGAGGCTCGCCGCCGACGGCTACGGCGGAGAGGCCGGCCAGATCGAGCGCCACGCGAGCTTGCACTACCAGGGCCAGACCTACGAGCTCACCGTGCCGGTGCCCGACGGCCCGCTCGACGATGCCACGCTGGCTGCGCTGGAAGAGGCCTTCCACGCGGAGCACGAGCTCACCTACGGTCATCGCGCGGGGTCGGAGGAGCCGGTCGAGCTGGTGACGCTACGCGTGCTGGGCCGGGGCCGCAGGCCCACGGCGCCGCCGCCCAAGATCGGCCATGGGGCGGGAGCGGGGCAGGCGCCGGCCACGCGTCGCGCCTATTTCGGGCCTGAGCACGGCTGGTGCGAGGCCGCCGTGATCGGCCGCGCCGACCTCGCCGAGCGCCGCGAGGGGCCGCTGATCGTCGAGGAGTACGACGCCACCTGCGTCGTGCCGCCCGACGTCTCCGCCGCCCTCAACGACGCCGGCTGCATCGTTCTAGAGGTGGGGTAGAGCGCGTCCGCTTAGAGCTTGGCGAGCGCGTCGGCGATGGGCGTCTCGCCGTCGATCATCTCGAAGGTCTTCGCGATGGTGTTGTCGGCGGCGAGGCAATCCACCAGCACCCGCGCCACGTTCTCGCGGCTCACCGAATGGGTCTCCTTGGCGATGGGGCCGAGGTCGTCGCCGGTGGCGATGGCGCCGGTGCCGGTCTCGTTGGTGAGGAAGCCCGGCCGCACGATGGTGTAGTTCAGGCCGCTCGCCTGCAGGTGCTTGTCGGCGATCGCCTTGGCCCTGAAATAGTGATGCAGGCTCTCGGGCCCGCGCTCCGGCTCGTCGACGGCAATCGAGCTCAGCATGACGAAGCGGAGGGCGTTCATGCGCGCGCAGGTGTCGATGAAGGCCATCGCCCCGTTCTGATCCACGTCGATGGTCATCTCTGGCCCGGTCTTGGAGCCCGAGCCGGCGGCGAAGATGGCGCCGCGGCAGCCGCGAACGGCGTAACCCACCGGCTTTTCCAGATCGCCGATCCGGCACTCCGCGCCGAGCGGCTCCAGTTCCTCGCGCTGAGAAAAATCCCGGATCATGGCGACGGGCTCGTGCCCGGCCTCCGCCAGCATTCTCAGCACGATCCGCCCGGTGAGCCCGTTCGCGCCCGCAACCACCACCTTCATCGCCGTCTCCGCGTCTTCGGGCAGCGCGGGCCTGGCGGACCCGCGCTGCTTCTCTCATCCCTCGCGTGCCGGCAGCCGCCTTCTCCAACGCCTGATCGTCGGCCGCTCTAGTTGGCGAGCAGCACCTCGACGGGGATCGGACCCGTGGTCCAGTAGCCCTCGATCTTGTGCTCGCCGTTGTGCCAGCCGATCATCAGGTAGCGCACCTTGTTCTGGATGTGCAGGTCCTTGCTGTAGCTGCGCGGGCCGGCGACGGTTTCGATGTCGCGCAGGTTCTCGAGCGCTTCGACGACAGGCTCGGTCTCCACCGTTCCCGCGTTCTCCACCGCCAGCGCCCACATCTCGATAAGGGCATAGCCCGGCAGAGCGTAACCGGTGGCGGGCCGCTCGCCGTAGTGCTCCTCGAAGCGATCCATGAAGGCCTCGACCTTGGGGTCCGGATCGTCGCCGTACACCGAGCCGATGGCCGTGACGTACACCTCGTCGATGTTGGGCACGGCATCGATCCAGAAGTTACCGTCCATGGCCCCGTCGGTGAGGATCGGCGTGTCGATCCCGTTGTCGCGGATCTGCTTGATGACCGAAGCGCCGCCCGGCACGAAGCTGCACAGCACGATCGCGTCGATGGGCTCGCTGGTGCTCCTCATCCTGTCGATTTGTGCCTGCACGCTGGGGTCGTTGTTCTGGAACGAGTCGAAGCCGACGATGTTCAGCCCGTCCAGGCTCTCCGCCGCCCAGCGGAAGCCGTTGCAGACCGACTTGTTGTACTGGGCGATATCGTCCAGGAGGAGGTAGAAGTTGCGGTAGCCCTTTTCGTGATAGCCCCACTGCGCGACGGTGGAGCCCTGCGCGTGCGCGGCATTGCCGGAGGTGAACGCGTAGGGTCCGATGCCGGCCGGCCCGGCCTTGGCATCCTCGGCACAGAGGAAGAAGGAGATCAGGCCGGCGTTCTGGGCCATCAGTGCGCCCGGCCCGCCCCAGTCGAAATCGCAGTCGACGATCACCATGTCGGCGCCGGCATTGATGACGTCGAGCGCGGCCTTGGCGCTCTCTTCCTGGATCGACT
This sequence comes from Alphaproteobacteria bacterium, assembly GCA_965220745.1. Classification (GTDB taxonomy): domain Bacteria; phylum Pseudomonadota; class Alphaproteobacteria; order UBA828; family UBA828; genus WTGU01. Next base: position 533,470 of record CBDCQT010000012.1, read on the forward strand.
TGGCGTCGGATTCGACGATGCTGATCCGCTGGCCCAACAGCCCGCCGCGCGCGTTGATGTCGTCGATGGCCATCTTGGCGCCGAGCGCCGAAGGGCCGCTGAAGGCCAGCATGAAACCGGACTGGGAAGCGGCGATGCCGACGACAATCTCGTCGTCGTCGGCGCTGGCCGGCCCGCACAGCGAGCCGATGGCGAGAAATGCCGCCGCTGCGACGGCAAGCACGGACTTGTGTGTCATCGGGTCTCTCCCTTTGGCGTCGTCATTGCGTTTCCGCTGCCCGAACCGCGGGCATGTCAGGACCAAAGGCGTTCGCTCGCGAGCCTCGCGCCCTCCGTCAACATCTCGAGCTTCTTCCAGGCGACATCGGCCGGAACCATCACGTAGCCCGCGAAGGTGCTGAAGCCGCAGTCGGCGGCGGCGACGATGCGACTGCGATCGCCGACGACCTCGGCAAACTGGCAGAGGCGGTCCGCCACAACCTCCGGGTGCTCCAGGTAGTTCGTGGTCACGTCGATGACCCCCGGCATGAGGATCATCGAGTCCGGCAGCGGATGGGCCTTGAACTTCTTCCAGTCGTGCTGGTGGCGGGGATTGGCGAAGGCGATGCTGAGCGCACCCACCTTCGCCGCGTAGAGATGCGGGATGAGCGGCTCGAGGTCGACATCGTCGAGGTGCGGGCCGTCCCAGTTGCCCCAGCACACGTGAAGCCGGACCTTCTCGGGCGGGATGTCAGCAAGCGCAAGGTTGAGCGCCTCGATATGCAGGGCGACCCGTTCGAGGAACTCGTCGAGCGGGCGGTCGTGAAACATGATCTGCCGCTCAAGCGCGAGATCCGGCGCGTCGAGCTGCAGGGTGTGGCCCTGCGAGACGACGTAGTCGTATTCCTTCTTGAGTTCCGCCGCCAACGCATACAGATAGTCTCGGTCGCTGGCATATGCCGGGTTGTCTTCTGTGCGCAGCAGCGTCGTCGAGATGATGCCGGGGGTCGCCGCCGTCACGAAGGTCTCGACGAACTTGTCCGCCGCGCCGACACGCTCGATCGCGGCGTCGAACGCGGCGAGTTCCTCCTTCGCAGCGGCGAGCTCAGGGTCGTAGACGACCTCTCCCTGGCACTCCGGCGCGGCGTACATCGACGCGCTCTGCGTGATGTCCTTCTCGTCGTCCTCGCTGGTCTTGTGAGCACCGAACTTCAGCGCCGCGTAGCCAGGGAACTTGGCGAAGTCCGTGACGGTCCCGCGCTGCGCGACCCCGCCGAAGCCGGACATCCGGTCCTTGACGTAGAAGGAAAAGCCGATGCGGGGCAACTCGCCGTCGCCCGCGACGTCGATTCCGACCTCGACCTGCTTGCGGACGATTTCGTCCATGTCGTCGGCGAGGCGGGTGCGAAACGCGTCCGGGTCGACGGCCTGGCCGGCTTCCATCTGTACCAACATGTCCAGCAGCGCCGGGCTTCGCGGCAGACTGCCAATGTGAGTGGTCAGGATGCGGTCATCGCTCTTGCGCATGAGCTCGCCCTTCTCCCTTGTCGATCGATGCTATGAATGGGGTAAACCGAACAGCCCTCCTTGGCGGCGCGAAGTCCTATCATCCGGGGGCAGATACGGTCAACGACATGGCCGCTCGCGCGCCGGCGTATCGTCCCTTGCCCGCGCCGGGTACGCCCCCTTATGAAGGGCGGCCGGTGCCGAGGGGAGGGAGCGAGCATGGGCGCGATCACCGACATCCTTGCGCGGGAGATTCTCGATAGCCGCGGCAACCCGACCGTCGAGGTCGATGTCGTGCTGGAGAGCGGCGCGGAAGGGCGCGCTGCGGTGCCCTCCGGCGCCTCCACCGGCAGCCACGAGGCGGTGGAGCGACGCGACGGCGGCGCCCGGTTCGGCGGCAAGGGCGTGCGCGATGCGGTGCGCGCGGTCAACGAGGAGATTTTTCCTACGCTGAGCGGCATGGAGTCCTCGGAGCAGGCCCGCATCGACGCCACGCTCAACGCCCTCGACGGCACCGAGAACAAGGGCCGGTTGGGCGCCAATACGATCCTCGGCGTCAGCCTCGCCGCCGCCAGGGCCTCTGCGGCCGAGCTGGACCAGCCGCTCTTCCGCTATGTCGGCGGCGTCGACGCGCGGCTTCTCCCGGTGCCGATGCTGAACGTGCTCAACGGCGGGGCGCACGCCGACAACGCCATCGACATGCAGGAGTTCATGGTGATGCCGGTTGCCGCCGGCAGCGTGGCGGAGGCGGTGCGCGCGGGCGCCGAGATCTTTCACGCCCTGGGGAAGCGGCTCGCCGACGCCGGCCATGCCACCAACGTCGGCGACGAAGGCGGCTACGCGCCGGCGCTCGACAGCACCGATGCCGCCCTCGGCCATCTGATGAAGGCCATCGAGGCAGCCGGCTACCGGCCCGGCGAGGACGTGCACCTGGCGCTCGATGCGGCGGCGAGCGAGTTCTACCGGGACGGCGCCTACCGGCTCGCGGGCGAGGGCCGCACCCTGGATGCCGCAGGCATGATCGCCTACTACGAGGACCTGGTGGCGCGCTACCCCATCGCCTCCATCGAGGACGGCCTCGCCGAGGACGACTGGGACGGCTGGGCCGCGCTCACGCAAGCGTTGGGTGCGCGCGTCCGGCTGGTCGGCGACGACCTGTTCGTCACCAATGCGGCGCGGCTCGGGCGCGGCATTGCGGAGGGCGCGGCCAACGCCATCCTGGTCAAGGTCAACCAGGTGGGCACGCTGACGGAAACCCTGGAGACGGTCGCCCTCGCGCTCCGGAGCGGCTTCGGTGCGGTCATGTCGCACCGCTCGGGCGAGACCGAGGACACCACCATCGCCGACCTCGCGGTCGCGACCGGATGCGGTCAGATCAAGGCCGGCGCGCCGTCGCGCACCGACCGCACGGCCAAGTACAACCAGCTCATCCGTATCGAGGAGGCGCTGGACGACACCGCCCGCTACGCCGGCCGCTCGGTGCTGCGCTTCGTTTGACCGGGCGGGCGTCAGCTGGCGCCCCACTGATTTAGGCCAACACTGCTGTCTTGACAGGCGCCGGCGGCGGGGTTGATGTCGTGGCGTCATGGCCGAGCGATTCGCCCGCGTTCGCTACCGGACCATCATCGTGCTGCTCACCTGCGCGCTGGGCCTCCTCTATGTGGGCTACCAGAGCGTGCAGGGCGAGCGCGGGCTGCTCAGGTGGGTCGAGCGCTCCGCCGAGGTGGAGCGAACCCGCGCCGAGGTGGCCGCGCTTGCCGAGGAGCGGCGCAAGCTGGAGCATCGCGTCTCCCGTCTTCGGAGCGACAACCTGGACCTCGACCTGCTCGATCAGGAGGCCCGCCGGATGCTCAACCTCGGCCACCCGGACGAGGAGATCATCTTCCACGACCGCCCGTCGGGCTCCGGAGCGGACGAGTAAGCGCCATCGTCGCCCGGCCTAACGTCAAATCCCTTGTCATGGCAAGTAATCGTTGCCTTCCCCTTGTCAGCCGGCCCCGATTGACCTAGCGTGCCTTGACGTTCCGCGCCAGCCGATTACGTGATGGGTGGAGCGGGCGTCGGAGGCGAGGACAGGATGGCGACTGCCAGGAAACGGGCCCGGAGTGGGACTGCACCCGCTCGCGAGGCCGCGATGGAGCCGGAGACGCTGCATCGCGCGTTCCGCGACATGCTACTGCTCCGCCGCTTCGAGGAGAAGGCCAGCCAACTCTACGGCATGGGACTCATTGGAGGCTTCTGCCACCTCTATATCGGGCAGGAGGCGGTGGTCACGGGCATCCAGTACGCGCTCGGGCCCGGCGATTCGGTCATCACCGGCTATCGCTGCCACGCCCACATGCTGATCGCGGGCGTACCCCCCAAGGAGGTCATGGCGGAGCTTACCGGGCGTGCTGCCGGCTCCTCCAAGGGCAAGGGCGGCTCGATGCACCTGTTCGCGCCGGAGCGCGGCTTCTACGGCGGCCACGGCATCGTCGGCGCCCAGGTGCCGCTCGGCGTGGGCCTCGGCTTCGCCCACAAGTACCGGGCTTCGGACCGCCTCTCCGTCACCTATTTCGGCGACGGCGCAGCCAACCAGGGCCAGGTGTTCGAGGCCTTCAACATGGCGGCGCTCTGGCAGCTTCCGGTCCTCTTCGTGATCGAGAACAACCAGTACGCCATGGGCACGGCGGTGGAGCGCTCGGCGGCGGTGTCGGAGCTTTACGAGCGCGGCGCGGCCTTCGGCATTCCCGGCGGGCGGGTCGACGGGATGGACGTCGCCGCGGTCTACCATGCGACGCAGGAGGCCGTCGCGGGCTTGCGGGCGGGCAACGGGCCGCTGCTGCTCGAAATGATGACCTACCGCTACCGCGGCCATTCGATGTCCGATCCGGCCAAGTACAGGAGCCGCGACGAGGTGAGCAAGGTGCGCAAGGAGCGCGACGCCATCGAGCAGGCGCGCCAATCCCTGATCGACGGCGGCCACGCCGACGAGGACGCGATCAAGGAGATCGACCGGGAGATCAAGGCCATCGTCAACGAGGCCGCCGATTTCGCCCAGTCCGCGCCCGAGCCCGCTCCGGTCTCGCTCGACGCCGATATCGTGGTCAGCGCCTGAGAGCCGCACAGGACGCCGCCCCACATGGTTCAGCAGACCGTTCGAGAGGCGCTTCGCGACGCGATGGCGGAGGAGATGCGGGCCGACCCCGACGTCTTCCTCATGGGCGAGGAGGTGGCGGAGTACCAGGGCGCCTACAAGGTGAGCCAGGGCCTGCTCGACGAGTTCGGTGCGGCCCGCGTGATCGACACGCCCATCACCGAGGCCGGGTTTGCCGGCATCGGCGTGGGCGCCGCCATGGGCGGCCTAAAACCCATCGTCGAGTTCATGACCTTCAACTTCGCCATGCAGGCGATGGACCATCTCATCAACTCGGCCGCGAAGACGCTCTACATGTCCGGCGGCCTGCTGCCGGTGCCGGTGGTCTTTCGCGGACCCAACGGCGCCGCCGCGCGGGTCGCGGCGCAGCACTCCCAGTGCTATGCGAGCTGGTTTGCCCACGTGCCCGGCTGGCGGGTGATCGCGCCCTATTCGGCGGCCGACGCCAAGGGGCTGCTGAAGTCCTGCATCCGCGATCCCAACCCGGTGGTGTTCCTGGAGAACGAGCTGCTCTACGGCCAGAGCTTCGAGGTGCCCGAGGGCAACGATCATCTGGTGCCCATCGGCAAGGCCGCCATCGCGCGCGCCGGCGGCGATGTCACCGTCGCCGCCTTCTCGATCATGGTGGGCCGCGCGCTGGAGGCGGCGGAGACTCTCGCCGGAGAGGGCATCGAGGCCGAGGTCATCGACCTGCGCTCGCTCCGCCCGCTCGACGGCGCGGCCGTACTGGCTTCGGTGGAGAAGACCAACCGCCTGGTCACGGTGGAGGAGGGCTGGCCCTTCGCCGGCATCGGCGCCGAGGTCGCCGCGCTGGTCATGGAGCAGGCGTTCGACATGCTCGATGCGCCGGTCGCGCGAGTCTCGGGTGCCGACCTGCCGATGCCCTACGCCGCCAATCTCGAAGCCGCGACCCTGCCGGGCGCGAAAGACATCGCCGACGCCGTCCGTCGCGTCTGCTATCAGGAATAGGGAGACGACATGCCGATCCAGATTCTCATGCCGGCGCTCTCGCCGACGATGACCGAGGGCAACGTCGCGAGCTGGCTCAAGAACGAAGGAGACTCGGTCCAGGCTGGCGACATCCTGTGCGAGATCGAGACCGACAAGGCGACCATGGAAGTGGAGGCGACCGACGAGGGCACGCTTGCCAGGATCGTCGCCCCGGCCGGCACCGAAGCGGTGCCGGTGAACGCGGTCATCGGGCTGATCCTGGAGGAGGGCGAGGATTCGTCCGCCCTCGAAGGCGCAGACGCCGCGGCGCCGACGGCAGCGCCCGCAGCCCCGGCGGTTGAGGCCCCAGCCGAATCTGCCCCGGCAGCGCCAGCGCCAGAGGCACCTTCGCCCGGCGGCAACGGCGCGACACCGCCGGCGCCCGCGCGCGAGCCCGGCGCGCGCATCTTCGCGAGCCCGCTGGCACGCCGCATGGCGAAGCAGGCCGGCCTCGCGCTGGAGGCGATCGCCGGCACCGGCCCCAACGGGCGTATCGTCAAGGTCGATGTCGAGGCGGCGATTGCCGCCGCTGCGGCAGCGCCCGCGGTCGCCGCGCCCGCTCCGGCGGCGGCTGCACCCGTTTCGGCGCCGGCCGCACCGGCTGCGCCCGCAGCCGCCTACCAGGACGCGCCGGCCAGCACCATGCGCAAGGTCATCGCGCAGCGGCTGCAGGAGGCGAAGCGCGAGGTCCCGCACTTCTATCTGACGGTCGACTGCGCGGTCGACGCGCTGCTGGAGACCCGCGCCCAGCTCAACGAGCGCTCGGACGACTACACCCTCTCGGTCAACGACTTCGTGATCCGCGCGGCGGCGCTCGCGCTGCGCAAGGTTCCGGCCGCCAATGCGTCGTGGGTGGACGGCGCGCTCCGACAATACGCGAGCGCCGATGTCTCGGTGGCCGTCGCCATCGAGGACGGGCTGGTGACGCCCATCGTGCGCAACGCCGACGGCAAGGGGCTCGCCGAGATTTCGGCCGAGGTGAAGGAGCTCGCCGGACGCGCCCGCGCCAAGCCCATGGGGCTCGCGCCGGAGGAGTACCAGGGCGGCACCTTCAGCGTTTCCAACCTCGGCATGTACGGCATCAAGGAGTTCGCGGCGATCATCAACCCGCCGCAGTCGATGATCCTCGCGGTCGGCACCGCCGAGCAGCGGCCGGTGGTCAAGGACGGCGCGCTCGCCGTCGCCACCATGATGTCGTGCACGCTCTCGGTCGATCACCGCGTGGTCGATGGGGCGCTCGGCGCCCGGTTCCTGCAGGCGTTCAAGGGCCTGATCGAAGACCCGCTCACCATGCTTCTCTAGCCGGGGCCGGTCGCTCCGGCCCCTCACGCAGACCAGACCGGAGGACATCATGGCCGATCCGTCCTTTGATGTTGTCATCGTCGGCACCGGCCCCGGCGGCTATGTCGCGGCAATCCGCGCCAGCCAGCTCGGCCTCAAGACCGCCGTGGTCGAGCGCGAGCGGCTCGGCGGCATCTGCCTCAACTGGGGCTGCATCCCGACCAAGGCACTGCTCCGGGTCTCCGAGCTGCGCCACACCCTGGACCGGCTCGGCGACTTCGGCATTACTGTCGGCGACGTCTCGGTCGATATCGAGAAGGTGGTTGCTTATTCGCGCAAGGTCGCGGACCAGCTCTCTCGCGGCGTCGCCTACCTGATGAAGAAGAACGGCATCACGGTGATCGAGGGCCACGCCCGGCTCGCGGGCTCCGGCGCGCTCGAAGTGACGAAGGAGGACGGGACGGTCGAGACCGTCTTGGCGCGGCACATCATCCTCGCTACCGGCGCCAGGGCGCGGGTGCTGCCCGGTCTGGAGCCCGACGGCGAGACGATCTGGACCTACAAGGAGGCGATGGTGCCGCGTGCGCACCCGGCCTCGTTGCTGGTGATCGGGGCCGGCGCCATCGGCATGGAGTTTGCGAGCTTCTACGCCGACCTCGGCAGCGCCGTCACCGTGGTCGAGATCCTGCCGCGCGTGCTGCCGGTGGAGGACGAGGAAATCTCCGCAGCCGCTCTCAAGGCCTTCGAAGCGCAAGGCATGACCATCCACACCGGCGCGCGCGTGACCAGCCTCGCGGCAAGTGGTGGCTCGGTGCAGGCCGCCATCGAGACCGCCGACGGCAAGACCGAGAACGCCACGTTCGACCGCGCGATCCTCGCCGCCGGCATCGTCGGCAACGTCGAGGACATCGGACTGGAGGGCACCGGCGTCGTGGTCGAGAAGGGCCACATCCAGACCGACCCCTGGATGGCGACCGGCGAGCCTGGCGTCTATGCCATCGGCGATGTCACCGGGCCGCCCTGGCTCGCCCACAAGGCCAGCCACGAGGGCGTGCTCTGCGTGGAGAAGATCGCGGGCGCTGACGGCGTGCATCCGCTGGACACGAGCCGCGTGCCGGCCTGCACCTACTGCCGCCCCCAGGTCGCCTCGGTCGGGCTCACAGAAGCCGCGGCGAAGGAGGCGGGGCACGCGGTGCGCGTCGGGCGCTTCCCCTTCATCGGCAACGGCAAGGCGATCGCGCTGGGCGAGCCCGAGGGCATGGTCAAGACGGTGTTCGACGAGACCACCGGCGAGCTGCTCGGCGCTCACATGATCGGCACCGAGGTGACCGAGCTGATCCAGGGCTACACCGTTGCCCGCTCGCTGGAGTGCACCGAGGCGGACCTGGTCGAGACCATCTTCCCGCACCCCACATTATCCGAGGCGATGCACGAATCGGTGCTTGACGCCTATGGGCGCGTCATCCACATCTAGGCGGGAACCGAGGAGCCGACGATGGCTGAGTCGCAGGTCACACCGCTGAAGTCCCGTAGCGACCGCGAGCCCAAGCCGCGCTGGCTCCGGGTCAAGGCGCCGACCTCGCCCGAATACAACGCGACGCGGAAGCTGATGCGCACGCACCGGCTGAACACCGTGTGCGAGGAGGCGGCCTGCCCCAACATCGGCGAGTGCTGGGCCAAGGGCCACGCCACTGTGATGATCCTGGGCTCGGTCTGTACCCGTGCCTGCGCCTTCTGCAACATCGCCACCGGTCGGCCCGACCAGCTCGACCCGCACGAGCCGGACGAGCTCGCGCAGGCGGTCGGATCGCTCGGGCTCGACCACGTGGTCATCACGTCGGTGGACCGTGACGACCTCGACGACGGCGGTGCCTTCCAGTTCGTGCGCTGTATCGAGCGCCTGCGGGAGACCGCGCCCGAGACCACCATCGAGGTGCTGACGCCCGACTTCCGCAACAAGCCCGGCGCCATCGAGGCGGTGACGGACGCGAAGCCCGACGTCTACAACCACAACCTGGAGACCGTGCCGCGTCTCTACACCCAGGTGCGCCCCGGTGCGCGCTACTACCACTCGCTCCGCCTGCTGGACACGGTTAAGCGCCGCGATCCCTCGATCTTCACCAAGTCCGGCGTCATGGTCGGCCTCGGCGAGGAGCGCCGCGAGATCCTCCAGGTGATGGACGATCTGCGCTCGGCCGACGTGGACTTCCTCACCATCGGCCAGTACCTGCGCCCGACCGAGCGCCATCACGAGGTGATGCGCTACGTCACGCCGGACGAGTTCGCCGAGTACGAGCGGCTGGCCTACGCCAAGGGCTTCCTGATGGTCTCGTCCTCGCCGCTCACGCGCTCCTCCTATCACGCCGGCGACGATTTTCTGACCCTGCGGGCCAACCGCGAGGCCAAGCTCGCCGCCGACGCGGCCGCGTCCCCCTCTGGCGCCTGAAGGCGCTCCCATGCCGCAGCACGTCGAGCGCCGCTTCATGCCCTACAGCTCGGACCAGATGTTCGATCTGGTGGCCGAGGTCGAGTGCTACCCCGAGTTCCTGCCCTGGTGTCTCGGCACCCGCGTGACCAGGCGCGTGCCCGGCGAGCCCGGCATCGTGGAGGCCGACATGCTGATCGGCTTCATGATGCTCCGCGAGCGCTTCGGCTCGCGAATGCAGCTTCACCGCGACGAGTACCGGATCGAGGTGAACCACACCCACGGGCCGTTCCACCACATGGTCAACCGCTGGCGCTTCGATGAGCGCACTGACGGCTGCGAGGTCGATTTCTTCGTCGATTTCGAGTTCCGCTCCAGGCTTCTGAGGCGGGTCATGAGCGCGCTCTTCGCCGAGGCCGTGGACCGCATGGTCCGCGCCTTCGAGGTCCGCGCCCGCCAGCTCTACGGCGCGCCGGCGGTGGAAGCGACGGCCTAGGGCGGAGGCTGGCCGCGGTGAAAAACTCAAAATTACAAAACGAACCCAATTTCGCATAACCATCTTATTTGATTGAATAATTGACGCCGAAGCCGGCTCTGGATCGGGCGGCGAGGGGAGGGCAGTCATGGCGATCAAAGCACCCACCACGGACCAGATCGTCGAGGTCGGCGCGCAGCTCGGCATGAGCCTCTCGGAGGACGAGGCCGCCCAGTATCTCCAGGCGATGCAGCCCATGCTCGCGGGCTACGGCGTGGTGGATTCCATGGCGGACGAGCTGCCCGAGGTCAGATACCCGCGCGTGCCCGGCCACCGGCCCACGGGCGACGAGAACCCACACAACGGCTGGTACTGGAAGACCGCGATTAAGGGCGCGGCGGAGGGCCCGCTCGCCGGCAAGCGGGTCGGCATCAAGGACAACGTCTGCGTCGCTGGCGTGCCGATGATGAACGGCGCCTCGGTGCTCGAAGGCTACGTGCCCGAGGTGGACGCCACCGTGGTGAGCCGCATCCTCGACGCGGGCGGCGAGATCGCGGGCAAGACCGCGTGCGAGTATCTGTGCTTCTCGGGTGCGAGCCATACCAACGCGACCGGGCTCCCCGTGCACAATCCCTGGAAGCACGGCTACACCTCCGGCGGCTCCTCGTCGGGCTCCGGCGCGGTGGTCGCGGCCGGCGACGTGGAGATGGCGATCGGCGGCGACCAGGGCGGCTCGATCCGCATACCCGCGTCCATGTGCGGCATCGTCGGGCTCAAGCCGACGCATGGCCTCGTGCCCTATACCGGCGTCATGCCCATCGAACTCACCATCGATCACGTCGGCCCGATGACCGACACCGTCGCCAACAACGCGCTGCTGCTGGAGGCGATTGCCGGCGTCGACGGGCTCGACCCGCGCCAGATCGGCGTGCCGGAGGTCCCGTCCTACACGGCCGCGCTCGGCCAGGGCGCAGAGGGGATGACCATCGGCGTCGTGACCGAAGGCTTCGGCCACCCCAACTCGGAGCCCGCCGTGGACGAGACGGTCCGCGCCGCGATCGCCCGGTACGAGGCGATCGGCGCAAGCGTGCGCGAAATCAACATCCCCGAGCATCTGGTCAGCGGCGCCGTCTGGACCCCGATCGGGCTTGAGGGCACGGTCGATTTCATGATCAACGGCAACGGCTTCGGCACCAACTGGAAGGGCCTCTTCGTCACCAGCCTGATCGACCGCTACGCCCGTTGGCGCGAGCGCGCGGACGAGTTCCCGCACACGCTGAAGTACGCGATCCTTCTCGGCCAATACATGCTGAACCAGTACGGCGGGCGCTATTACGGCAAGGCGCAGAACATCGCCCGCCGCATCCGCGCGGCCTACGATCGGGCGCTCGGCGAGTGCGACGTGCTCGTGATGCCGACTCTGCCCATCGTGGCGACGCCCCTTGCGCCGGCGGATGCGCCGATCGACCTCTATATCCAGCGCGCCCACGAGATGCTGACCAACACCGCCTGCCACAACATCACCGGCCACCCGGCGCTCACCATTCCATGTGGCATGAACGACGGCTTGCCGGTGGGCCTCATGCTGATCGGCAGGCACTTCGACGAAGCGACCATCTACCGCGCCGCCCACGCCTGGGAGCAGTCCGTGGACTGGAAGACGCTCTGAGCGGCGGCGGCAAACCAGGGAGAACCACCAGATGAAGCTCTACGAGTTTTCGCTTGCGCCGGGCCCGCGCCGGGTGCGCATGTTCATCGCCGAGAAAGGGATCGAGATTCCCTCCGTCCAGATCAACACCCGCGAGCGGCAGCAGTTCACCGACGAGTACCGCGCCGTAAATCCCAACTGCGTGGTGCCCACGCTGGTGCTGGACGACGGCACCAGCCTGGGCGAGTCGGTCGCGATCTGCCGCTATCTCGAGGAGACCCATCCCGAGCCCAACCTGATGGGCCGCGACGCCAAGGAGAAGGCGGTCATCGAGATGTGGAACCGGCAGGCAGAGCTGGAGGGCTATCTCGCGGCCGTTGATGCGCTGCGGAACAGCGCGCCCATGTTCGAGGGTCGCGGGGTGGCCGGCGTGACCGGCGGGGTTCCCCAGATCCCGGCGCTGGCCGAGCGCGGCAGGCAGCTCATGGGGCGTTTCTTCGCCAAGCTCGACGGCCGGCTCGCGGAGAGCAGCCATCTCGCGGGCGACAGGTTCTCCATTGCCGACATCACGGCGTTCATAACGATCGACTTCTCCAAGCGCGCCGAGATCGAAATTCCCGAGGACTGCGCCAACGTCGCCCGCTGGTTTGCCGAAGTCGGCGCGCGTCCCAGCGCCTCGGCGTAGGCGGCTCCAGCCCCGGGCCGTCAGGCCCGGACGGCGCGACTGCGCCGCGCGCGAATGCGCGTAGCCAAGCGAGCGGAGCGAGCGCCCGGCGACTGAGGGAAATGAACTAACCGAGGCTTGCCGCCATCGCGTGGCCGCGCTATGAGGCCGGGCGATGGACGTGCGCATCTACAGGCCAGCGAAGACGGCGACTCAGTCGGGCCGGGCGAAGACCAGCCGCTGGGTGCTGGAGCACGCGCCGCGCGGCCAGCGCGCGGTGGACAGCCTCATGGGCTGGACCGGCTCGGACGACACCACCCAGCAGGTCACGCTGAGCTTCGCGACCAAGCAGCAGGCGATCGCCTACGCCAAGCGCAAGGGCTTCGCTTACGTGGTGGACGAGCCGCAGTCGCGCCCTATCCGGCCCAAGTCCTACGCCGACAATTTCATTCGCAAGACCTGAGCCCGGCGCCGCTCAACCCGCGAAACGGGGCTCGGGGATGCCCCTGATGCCGAGGCCGGTGACCGCAAACAGGCCGCCGGCGAGGAACTGCGGCTTGGCCTCCACCTGGAACATGTCGTGCACCGCCGGGTGCTGCACGCGGGCCATGGAGGTGACGTAGAGCACGTCGAGGTTGTCGCCGCCGAACATCACGCTGGTGACGTTCTTCACCGGCATCCCGATGCGGCGCTCCACCGAGCCGTCGGGCGCATAGCGCACCAGCTCGCCGCCGATCACCTGCGCGTTCCAGAGGCAGCCTTCCTCGTCCACCGTCGAGCCGTCGGCGACGCCGGCGTCGTCCCTGGTCGAGGCGAACACCCGCTTGTTGGAGAGCGTGCCGGTCTCGATGTCGTAGTCGTAGGCCCAGAACTCCTCCTGGAAGCTGTCGGCCAGGTAGAAGGTCTTGTCGTCCGGGCTCCAGCACGGGCCGTTGGTGCAGATGATGCCGCCATCCACCTTGGTGACGCTGAGGTCCGGGTCGAGCCGCCACAGGCCGCAGATGGTGAGCTCCTCCTTGTCGTCCATGCCGCCCGCGAAGAAGCGCCCGCGCCGGTCGCACTTGCCGTCGTTGAGCCGGGTGCGCGGCTGCTCGGCATCGACCTTGGTGATCAGCTCCATCTCCGCCTTGTCGTAGTCGAAGAAATAGAAGCCGTCGTCGAGCGCCATCACCGCGCCGCCGCCGGCACGCAGCGCCATCGCGCCGACATCATGCTCGCCGAGGGTCCAGTTCTCGACCTTGCCCGTGCGCGGGTCCATGCGCCAAAGCTCGGGCTTGCCGACCCGGCGCCCGGTGCCGTCCACCCAGTAGAGCCGGCCTTCGTCCACGTCCCAGACCGGGCCTTCGCCCAGGTGGTTCTCGCAGTCGAGGATGCACTCGATCTTGATGCTCATGCGCGTCACCCCTTGGTTTGCCCGATGGTGGCGGCGGGTCGCGCCGCGCGCAAGGCCGCACGCATTGTCACCGCGCCACACGGCCGCTAAGAGGGGGCGGGGAGGACCGCATGACCGCTCACGACATCGACCTCGCGGCGCTCGGCCGCTACGACACGCCCACCATCTGCAACGCGCTGCTCGCGATCGCGCCGGAGGCGGCGGGGCGCTCGACCAAGGCGACGCTCCACTGCGCGCGCCCCGATCTGCCGCCGATGGTGGGCTTCGCGCGCACCACGCTCTACCGCACGCTGGAGCCCGGCGGCCTCGACGCCGAGGCCGAGAAGGCGCAGGACCTCGCCTGGTTCGACTACGTCGCCGCCGGGCCCGAGCCCCGCATCGTCGTGGTGCAGGATGGCGACACGCCCCACGCCGCCACCAACGCCCTATTCGGCGAGGTCATGAGCTTCATGCACAGCGCGCTCGGCTGCATCGGCCTCATCACCAACGGCGCCGTCCGCGACGTGGCCGGCATGACCGAGGGCTTCCAGGCGCTCTACGGCAGCCTCGCACCCAACCGCGCCGACTATCACCGGGTCGCCTTCGACTGCGAGGTCAACGTCTCCGGGCTCTACGCGCGCACCGACACGCTCATCCATGCCGACGTGAACGGCGCCGTCGTCGTCCCGCCCGAGCTGGTGCCGCAGATTCTGGAGGCGGCGGTGGAGGTCACCAGGAAGGAGCAGGCGATCATCGACTTCTGCCGCGACCCCGATGTCACGGCAGACAGCTTCAAGCGCTTCTGGCGCGAAGGCTGAAGGCCGGTGCGAATCCTCCTTCTGCAGAATCACGACAACTCCGGGCCGGGTTACCTCGAAGAGCCGGCGGCACGGCGGGGCGTCCAGTTCGAGGCCTGCATGCCGCACCTCAATGCCGACGACCGGCTGCCCGAGGACGACTCAGGCTACGACGGCTTCCTCCTCATGGGCGGCGCCATGCACGCGGGCCACGTGGAGGAGCATCCCTGGCTCGAGGACGCGGCGGCGCTGGTGCGGCGCTTTACCGAGGCGGAGAAACCGGTGCTCGGCGTCTGCCTCGGCTCGCAGATCGTGGCGCGCGCTTTCGGCGGGCGCTGCTACGACGTGGATGTGCCCGAGGTGGGCTTCGTGCCGATCCGGCTGACGCAGGCGGCGGAGAGCGACCCGCTACTCGGCCAGGGTTTCAACAATCCCGTCCACCTCGCCGAATTCCACAGCCAGACCTTCGACATTCCCGAGGGCGCCACCCGGCTCATGGTGGGCGAGGAGGTGCCCAACCAGGCTTTCCGCATCGGCGCCGCGACCTATTCCTTCCAGCCGCATTTCGAGGTGACGCCGGAGATGATGACGCATTGGGTCTCGATCTCCGACGAGATCGTGCCCACCCATTATCCCACGCTGCCCGACGCGCTGCCGCACCAGCTGCAGCTCCACCACTACGCCTCGCACGATTTCTGCTACCGCGTGGGCGACGCCTGGCTCGACCTCATCGCCGCACGGGCGCGACGGGATGGGGCGAGTCGGTAACGGTGGTGACCCCTACGATCTGAGTCGACGCGACGACTGTACGCTGTGCGACCTTGAACCGAGACGCCGGCTCTTGCCTTGGAGGACGAGCGGCAAGAGTTACGCTACGCGGCTTCGACTCGCTCAACCTGTATCGTCTGCTCGAGGTGGCGGGACTGCGCCAGATCGAAGGCCAACTGCATGCCAAGCCATGCCTCCGGCGTCGAGCCGAAGGCCTTCGATAGGCGATAGGCCATCTCGATGGAGACCGACGCCTTTTCGTTCACAAGGTTGGAAAGTGTCTGGCGCCCGACGCCGAGCCGCCTCGCGCCTTCGGTGACGGTGAGACCCAACGGCTTCAGGCAGTCTTCGCGAACGATGGCACCGGGATGGACGGGGTTCTTCATGGCCATCGTAGTGTCTCCTAGTGGTAGTCCAGGTAGTCGACATCCACGGCGTGTCTGTCCTCGAACCGGAACGTCACTCGCCAGTTGGCGGAGACGGATACGGCATAATGCCTCTGCAGGCGACCGATTTGACCCCCGCGGCTCATGCGTCTTCCTCAAAATTCGCGTGGGCGAGTGTCGCAGCCCCGAGATCGGCAAGCGCGGAGCCGGAGGACTTGAAGAGCGTGATTTCCTGTTCGTCGCCGCGGCCGGCGACGGTTCCCCGGCAGAGGCCCGTCAGGTCGCCCGCGATCCGCTCCTCCGTCAGCGCGCCGGACCGGATCGGCCCGATGATGTCGCCGCTCTCTTTCAAGGCTCCCTCCGTATCGATGTAGACGCGCGCGGCGCACCGCCGCGTCGTCGGCTTCGCGCATGTGGGGCCTGAAGCTCCCGATCAGGTCGAGATGCTGTCCAGGCCTGAGCCACGCGCCCGCGATCAGTGGGTCGATTGCCAGCGTCGCGCAGCTGATGATGTCGGCGTCCGCCACCGCAGCCTCGAGATCCGTCGCGGCCGCGGCACGAAACCCCGCGCCGTTCAGCCTTCGCGCCAGCCGTTCGGCATTCTCCGCATTGATGTTCCAGACCGTGACATCCTCGATCGGACGCACGGCACGAAACGCATCCGCCAGGTTGGCGGCGACCCGCCCGGCGCCGACCACCAGCAGCCGGCGCGCGTCCGCGGGCGCCAGGTGGCTCGCCGCCAGTGCGGCGGTGGCGGCGGTGCGCCGGTCGGTGAGTTCGCCGCCGTCCAGCGCCGCCAGGTGCCGCCCGGTCTTCGCATCGAAGAGAAGATAGGACGAGGACACCGAGGGGACTCCGGCGGCCGCGTTGCCCGGATTGACGTTCACGATCTTGACCCCGCCCAGGCCCGCCGGGTTCCACGCGGGCATCAGGAGCAGCGCCGCGTCCGGCTGCCCGTCAAGCGCGATGGCGTGGTGATGCCGCAAGGGCGCGGCGGCGCCGGCCCGGAACATCTCCCGCAGCGCCTCGATCAGCGCGCCGAACGGCAGCAGGTCTCGGGTCTCTTCGGCACTGAAGACACGCATGGTTACCTTCCTCGATTTCGTAGCGGGGCAATGCAGCCTTTCGGGCCGGTGCTCCCCACCGGCCGGCGTGGCCCTGCGGCGGAAGTCACGTCCGGGATTCTATGACACCGTCCTCGTTGATGCAGCGCGCGGCGCCGGGACCAGGCGGTCCTAGCCCGCACGCCCGCGCGGGATTCGACGTTGGGCCTTGCAGTGCTACCCAGTAGCCGTCACGGCACCATCGGACCGGCCCACCGATTGAGGCCAACGTCGTCGTCCGCAACGCGCAAGTGCATTTCGCGCCAATATGGCAGCAGCCTGTCGGCGTCTTCGGCCACCCGGGCGAGATCCTGCCGGAACCCGGCAGAGAGGTGACGCACTTCCTCCTTGACCCACTCCTCGTCCACCGTGAGCACATTCCCGTTCTCAACGACAACCTCGCCGCCCACCATCGTGAGGACGACGGACGAGCCGTTCTCGCTGTAAATCAGTTGCCGTCGCAAGTCGTTGAGCGGCGTAAAGGCCGTTGTGTTGAGATCCAGCAGAATCAGATCGGCCTGGTAGCCTGGCGCCAGCATTCCAAGCTCGTCCTGGAGGCACATGCCGCGGGCTCCGCCACGAGTCAAAGACCACAGAAGCTCGGATGCCTTGGGCCACTTCAGCCAATCCGGCTCCGAAATTCTGTGCATCACACCGGCGGTTTTCGCTACACCCCAGAGATTGAAGGTGCCATCCACCGCCATGTCATCTATTCCGAGGCCAATGGGAATTCCTCTGTCCCAAAGGCGCCGATAAGGCATGACACCGCTACCGATCCACAGGTTGCTTACAGGATTGTGAACCACCGAGCAGCCGCAGTCCGCGATGGCATCAATGTCGTGTTCATCCGCCCAGATGGCGTGAATGATCATGACATGTTCATCCAGGCATCCGAGATCCCTCGCATATTGGAAGAACGACTTTCCATGTTTATGGAGTGCCAGAACTCTTTGGTACTTCTGTTCGCCGATATGCATGTCAAACGCCAATCCATGCTTCCGGCTCAAACGGGAGAGCGCCCTGAAGTAATCGGAAGTTACGCGTTCCGGGGTAGATATTGACACCGCGGCACGCAAGCGGCCGCCTCCAGCACCGTGCCACCGCTCAATATAGCGATCGTAAAGCCCTAACAGGTGGTCCGGTGAAATTGCTGCGGCAGACTCGTCCATTCGCTGCCGAATCTCGTTGGGCAGCATGTCTTTAACGTACGGATACTTCTCGTATTCTGGAACGATGGGGTAGGCGATCGTCGCCGTTGCACGCATTCCGGAATCCAGATAGGCCTGCATGGTACCGTCAATTGAAGCCTCCGTCGGAACCGGCGCGTAATGCGGGTCGTCGTGAACGGCCGTGATGCCGTTCTTCAGCATTTCGATGGCGCCCCAAAGTACGCGTACGTAATGGAGATGCCGGTCCGGCGGCTCCGTGCTTCCGTACCCGTAAAGCATGAGCACGGAGAGCGGTACGTCCAGATCCACACCGCGCATCAGATTGCTTCCGGAGTGGAGATGTCCGTTGACAAGGCCCGGCATGGCGAGGAGCCCTTCGGCATCGATCACACGCAGATCGCGCTCGCTCTCGGAAGGACGGATATCGGGTTCAAGTGCCTCGATCTTCGTCCCGCGGACAAGAATGTCGGCCCGTTCAAACTCGGTGTCGTGGTCATCCATTGTGAGCACGCGCGCATTCTTGATGAGTACCGCCATGGCGTCGTCTCCCCTTCGACCGAGCCCGAATCGAGGCTATCACGAATGTTGCCGGGATAATCTGCACATCATGCTGGGCGTCCCGCCGCGAGATATCCGGGTCGAGATCGGACGCTGAGCGACGGGAGACGGTGCGCACCTGATGACCGACGAGGGCGGAATACCCGGCTCGAATAAGGGGCGGCGAATTGCGTAGGCGCTTCACCCCAACTCACTGTAGAGTCGCACGCTTGAAGCCGTTCGACCGTGCTGGAGCGCAGTCATGGGCAGGACGGGTGCCGAGCCGCAACGATGGGACGCGACAAGTCCCGCCCGGTCCGGAGATGCCGTCCTTTCGGTCGAGCGTCTGAGGACCTATTTCGACACGCCGGCCGGCGTGGTGAAGGCGGTCGACGACGTCTCCTTCAGCTTGAACCGCGGGGACATTCTCGCCATCGTCGGCGAGTCCGGTTCGGGCAAGAGCGTCACCGCCCAGTCCATCATGAAGCTGGTCGCCATGCCGCCTGGCCGATACGCAAGCGGCCAGGTAGTCCTGGACGGAATCGATCTCCTGTCGCAGAGCGAAAGGGCGCTCGGCGCGATACGCGGCAAGCGCATTTCGATGATTTTTCAGAACCCGCGTGCCGCGCTCAACCCTGCCTTTACCGTCTCGACGCTGATGGTAGAGACGCTGCGCCGCCACGATTCTTCGCTCTCGAAGACGGAGGCGGTCAAGCGCGCCGCGGCGCTCTTGCGCGCGGTCGATTTTCCCGATCCCGAGCGTGTTGCCGCGAGCTATCCCCATCAGATGAGCGGTGGCATGTGCCAGCGGGTAGGCGTGGCGCTGAGCATGGCCTGCGAGCCGGAAGTGCTCATCGCCGACGAGCCGACAACCGCCCTCGACGTTCTGGTGCAAGCGACGATTCTTCTTCTCCTGAAGCGCGCGCATGCGGAGCGCGGACTCTCGATCATTCTGATCACCCACGACTTCGGCGTCCTGCGGGCGCTGGCCACCCGAGTCATCGTCATGTACGCCGGGCAGATACAGGAGCAGGGCCGGGTCGACGACGTTCTCGCCAATCCGCAGCACCCGTACACGAAAGCGCTGATCCAGGCGGTGCCCGATCCGGATAGCACCGACCAACGGCTTCACCAGATCGAAGGCCAGCCGCCCGATCTGCTGAACCTGCCCGCCGGCTGCAGCTTCGCCGATCGCTGCGCCTTCGTCATGCCCAAGTGTCGGAGCGAGCGCCCGGAACTCTACGAGGCCGCAGCGGGGACCGACGTTCGCTGTCACTTGTTCGGGCCGGAAGCGAGCGCGCACCAGTGAGCGAACCCCTCATCAAGGTGCGCGGCCTGCGCAAGGCCTTCCCCGTGCGAGAGGGAACAGTCCTGCGCAAGAAGGTCGGCGAGATCGTGGCTGTGGACGACATCAGCTTCGATGTCTTCGAGGGCGAGACTCTGGGCTGCGTCGGCGGCTCAGGCTCGGGGAAGTCCACTCTAGGGCGGCTGATTCTCAACCTGATCCGCGCCGATGTGGGAAGCGTCCAATTCGGCGATGCCGATCTGGTCGGCCTCTCCCCGGCTGAGATGCGTCCCTATAGGAAGGATTTGCAGATCGTCTTCCAGGACCCCCTGCACACGCTCAACCCGCGGCGCACGGTTGCGGAGAACGTCACGCGCTCGATGCTCAACTTCGATATCCCGCGCCAGGAGGCCAGGGAGCGGGTCCAGTACCTCTTCGACATCGTCGGCCTCAACCCGGCGCATACCAATCGCTATCCGCACGAGTTCAGTGGAGGGCAGTGTCAGCGCATCGGCATCGCCCGCGCGCTGGCTCTCGAGCCGCGCTTTCTCTTTCTGGACGAGCCGGTCTCGGCGCTCGATGTCTCGATTCAGGGGCAGATCCTCAATCTGTTGAAGGAGCTGCAAGAGACCCTTCAGTTGACTTATCTCTTCGTCTCTCACGACCTGAAGCTGGTGAAGAATTTCTCCGACCGCATTCTCGTTCTTTACCACGGCCGCGCCGTCGAAATCGGTGGCAGCGACGAGGTCTATCATCAGCCGAAGCATCCCTACACCAGGACGCTCCTCGATGCGGTGCTGGGCCTCAAGAAGGACGACGCCTGGGAGAGGGTCGCAAGCCAAACCGGCGTGCTTGCCGACGACGAAGACCTTGAGAGCGCCATGCGCGCCTCTGCGGCGGCAAGAACCGGCTGCATCTATTCCGGCACCTGCACGGAGCGCTTCGAACCGTGTGCCACGCAGATGCCCGAGCTACGGGAAATCGAGGCGAGCCACGCCGTAGCCTGTCATCTTTACGAGGGCTCGAAGAAAGACTGGAACGCGTCGGCGGCCGCCGGGGACGCACGACGTGAACGCGAACACGCTCTCCGGCAGGCGCGCGACGAGAATGCGCGCCAACTCATGACATAAAGAGGGAGGACAAGATCATGAAAGGGTGGCTTAAAGGTATGGGCCGGGTGAGCCCGACGTGGCTGTGTCGTCACGCCGTGGGAATCCTCGCCTTGGTGGCGCTTGCCGCGGGGTCGCTGATCGTGGCGGACAAGCCGGCGCAGGCGCAGGACAAGACCATCGTTCTTGCCGTGGAAGGCGAGCCCAGTCGTCTCGATCCCCATACACATGTGTTGTGGCTCACCTATCGCGAAACGTTCCACATTTACGAAAGCTTCGTGCAGCAAGACCTGACCATCAAGGACGTCGATCGTCCGCCGGTCATTCCCGCTCTTGCCACGAGCTGGGACATCTCCGAGGACAAGCTGCAATACACGTTCCATCTGCGCCAGGGGGTCACCTTCCACGACGGAACGCCGTGGAACGCCGATGTCGCGAAGTTCAATTTCGATCGGGTCCTCGACAAGGACTTCGAGCACTTCTATCCGCTGGCCAACGCCTTCAACGGCTGGTGGCACGGCGATATCGAGAGCTACGAAGTCGTCGACGAGTACACGTTCCGGGTCAACATGAAGCAGCCGAATTCCGAGTTCATCCGGCGGCTCTCGCAGGGCGGTTTCGGCTCCTCGGGCATGATCAGCCCCAAGGTCGTGGAGACCCACGGCAACGAGGAGGCGCATCTGCACGGCGTCGGCACCGGCCCGTTCAAGCTGACGGAGCGTGTCTTCGGCGAAAAGATCGTGATGGAGCGCAACGCCGACTATTGGGACCCCAATCGGATTCCCAGGGTCGACAGGCTCATCATTCGTGGCATCCCCGATGTCGCGACCCGCGAGCTTGCGCTTCTCACCGGCGAGGTCGATATCATTGCCACGCCGTCTCCGGACTCGACGGACTTTCTCGCGTCGCAGGGCATGGTCGTCGACATGGCGCCGATCACGACGATCTACAACCTGTGGGTCAACACGCGGCTGAAGCCGCTCGATGATCCTCGTGTCCGGCGGGCGCTCTACATGGCGATCGACCGTGAGGGTCTGTGCAAATACTTGAGACGTGGCCAATGCTCACCCGCCTACAGCATCTTGAACTATGGCGGACCGGGCCACGATCCCGACTACCAGCCCTTCCCCTATGACCCGGCCAGGGCCAAGGAGCTGCTGGCGGAGGCCGGTTATCCGGACGGCTTCGACGTGCGCGTCGATTGGACGCCGGGCGGCGCCGGCGACGTCAACACCGTGGCCGATGCCGAATGGATTCAGCGTGACTGGGCCCGTATCGGCGTCAATCTGAGCATCGAGCTCTTCGAGATCAGCACCTACATGGACACGATGTCCCAGGGCATGCGTGAGGGCACCGGCTTCATGCAGCTCTCCTGGGGTGAGAGCGCGTTCCATTGGCTCGACGCCGTCATCTCGCCGGCAGCCTTGCCGCCCAACGGCTTCAATGCCGGGTATTACGACAACCCGAGGATCGGTGAGCTGCTTTCCATGGCGCGGGCTGCGCTGACCGAAGAAGAGATGGTGGCCCACCTCAGGGAGATCCAACGGATCGTCATCGAGGAAGACACGGCCTTTATTCCCACCCACAGCCCGTGGGGAGTCTACGCCATGCGGCCCAATCTCAAGGGCTTCGTGCTTGCACCGCAGCACTGGCACGACATGGCGATTGTCGACAAAGAATAAACAATAAGGTGGGGCGGTCTCGCCGGCGATTTCCTGCCGGCGGGGCCGCTACTGCCCCTCCGAGCCGACCATGCTCAGATTCATTATCTGGCGCTTGATTCACGTGGTGCCGGTTCTACTCGGCGTTTCTTTCGTCGTTTTCAGCATTCTCTATCTCATTCCAGGCGACATCGCGACCACGCTGCTCTCGATGTTCTACACCGAGGAGCGCGCGGCCATGCTGCGCGAGCAACTCGGCCTGGACAGGCCGATGTTCGTCCAATACGGCCGCTGGCTCTGGGCCGCGTTGCACGGCGATCTCGGCCAGTCGCTCATGATGCGGATGCCGGTGATGACCGTGCTGCTGGACAAGACCGGAAACTCGCTCATCCTGACCGGTGCAAGTTTGCTCATCGTCATTCCGGTGAGCTTCCTGATGGGCACCGCGTCTGCGGCCCGTTTCCGCAAGCCCTTCGACCGCTTTACCGTCTTCTTCTCGCTGCTGCTCGCGAGCATGCCGGTCTTCTGGCTTGGGATTGCGCTGCTCTACCTGTTCGGCGTGCGGATACCGCTCTTTCCCATGTCGGGCATGTACAACATGGCCAATCCAGGCGGCATCCTTGACCTGCTTCATCACCTATTCCTGCCGGCGGTGACTACGGCGGCCACCTCGGTCGCCATCGTGACGCGGGTCACCCGAGGCGCCATGCTCGATACGTTGAGCCAGCCCTATATCCTGGCTGCACGGTCGCGCGGATTGCCGGGGTCACGGGTGATCTATCGCCACGGCGTGCGCAATATTTTGCCGACCTTCTCCAACATGATCGGCCTGCAGATCGGTTATCTATTCGGCAGCGCCATCTTTTCGGAAATCATCTTCAACTGGCCCGGAATCGGCCTGCAGCTTTACCAGTCGATCCTGCATCGCGATCTGACAATGGTGCAGGGCTGCGTGCTGGCCGTCGCCATCATATTCGTCCTGGGCAATATGTTGGCCGACATCATCGTCTACGCCCTCGACACCACCCGGAAGTAGCGAGGGCGGCGTCGCATGGCCACGGGCAGGATCAGGAGGAGCAGGGCATCGAAGCGCTCCCGACGCAGCGTGGAGACGGAGCGCGCGCGGTCGACGCTCTATTTCATCTGGCGCGGTATTCGCAACGATCCCTACGGGATGGCCGGCGCCCTGATCATCCTGGTTCTCGTGATTTGCGCGCTGTTCGCGCCCTATATCGCGCCCTACGACCCGCAGTATGCCGACCCGAGGCTGCGGCTGCGCGGTCCGGGAACCGAGGGTCACATCCTGGGCTTGGACCAGCAGGGGCGGGACATCCTCTCGCGCCTAATCTACGGCACCCGTTACTCGCTCATCGCCGGAGTCACGCCAGTCGTGCTCGGCGGCCTCATTTCGATCCCCCTCGGTACCATTGCCGCGTACTACGAGCGTGTCGGCTATTTCATCATGCGCTCCATGGATGTGCTGTTCGCATTTCCCATGGTGCTGCTGGCGATCACGCTCTCCTTCTTCATGGGGCCGGGGCTCGGCAATCTGATCATCGCCCTCGTCGTGGTCCTGATCCCCTACAACACGCGCGTCGTCTACGTGCAGGCGCTGGCGCAGAAGGAGCAGGGCTATATCGAAGCCGCCCGCGCCGATGCGACCAGCGATTTCAAGATTCTGTTCGTCGAGATGCTGCCCCACGTCGTATCCGCATCGGTCGTCTATTCCATGACCATCGTGGGGACGATCGTGGTGACGGCGGCAGGGCTGAGCTTCCTCGGCCTCGGGGTGCAGCCGCCCACGCCCGAGTGGGGCATCATGACCAGTGACGGCCGCACCGTGCTGCACATCGCCCCCCACGTCTCGACCCTGCCGGGAGTGGCGATCTTTCTCATGGTCACGGGCTTCAACCTGCTCGGCGACAGCCTGCGCGACGCGCTCGATCCGAAGACAAGGCTGGTGCGGGCCGGGGCACGATAGGATGACGTGTCGCGGCGGATCGCCATGAACCACGAGGACACGCTGCCATGACCAAGACACGATTGATGCCCAAGAATCACTGGGACTGGAGCATGCCCGTGCCGTTCTCGCAGGGGTGGAAGATCGACGACGTGATCTTCGTCGGCGGTCAGGTCTCCGCCGATGCCCAGGGCCGACCCGTCGGGGCCGGCGACATCGCGGTGCAGACGCGAAACACGTTCGAGTTCATCAAGCGAGTCCTGGAGGAGGCCGGCGGCGATCTCTCCGACATCGTGAAGCTCAACACCTACTACCAGCACGACGGGGAGGGCGCCGACATCACCCGCTTCTGGGAGGAGATGACCGAGGTCAGGAAGGAATACCTGGCCGATCCCGGCCCGGTGGGCACGGCCGTCCGTGTTCGGGGCTTCGCCTACGAGGGCCTGCTCATCGAGATCGAGGCCATCGCCGTCGTCGGCCGCAAGAAGCAACGGCTCATGCCCGCCAATCACTGGGACTGGAGCATTCCGGTCCCATTCTCCCAGGGCTGGAAGGTGGACGATCTGATCTTCGTTGGAGGACAGATATCATCTGACGACAGAGGGCGCACCATCGCACCCGGCGACATCGGCCAGCAGGTGAGGAACGTCTTCGGCTCGATCCGGAGCGTGCTCAGGGAGGGCGGCGCGGAGCTCTCCGACCTCATAAAGTTCAATACCTACTACCAGTTCGAGGGCGAAGGCGACGCGCTCCGGCAATACTGGGAAGACATGACCAAGGTCCGCATGGAGTATCTCAGCGATCCGGGCCCTGCCGGTACCGCGGTCCGGGTCAACGGCTTCGCCTTTGAGGATCTGCTCATCGAGATCGAAGGCATCGCCTATGTGGGCGCAGACAAACAGCGCCTGATGCCCGCCAACCATTGGGACTGGAGCATACCGGTCCCGCTCTCGCAGGGCTGGAAGGTCGGCGACTACATCTTCGTCGGCGGGCAGATATCAGGCGACAGCAAGGGCAGCGCCATCGGCGTCGGCGACATCGCCACGCAGACCCGCAACACCTTCGAGAACATCCGCGCGGTGCTGAAGGAGGCCGGGGCGGACCTGGAGCACATCGTGCGCCTCAACACTTACTACGACCAGGTTGGCGAGGGTCAGGCGTTGCAGGACTACTGGGAGGCCATGACCAAAGTTCGGATGGACTATCTCGCGAACCCGGGGCCGGTCGGCACCGCCGTTCGCGTCAACGGTCTCGGCTACCAGGATCTGCTTATCGAAATCGAGGCCATCGCCTACGTCGGGTCGTGATTGGATAACCCGTCTTGGCGCCAAGGAGGAACTGACATGATCAAGAACCCCGTTCCCTGGCCGGACGGCGCCAAGTGCGCCGCTGCCATCACATTCGACATCGATACCGACAGCATCCTGCATCTCGAGCACAGGGAGAGGGCGGATACGATGCTGTCGTCGCTGTCGTGGCTGAAATACGACGAGGTGGCGATCCCGCGCATTCTCGACATGTACCGGGACTGCGGCATCAAGCAGACCTTCTTCTATCCGGCGTGGTGCATGGAGCGCTATCCCCATCTCGTCGAGATGATCCTCAAGGATGGCCACGAGATTGCAGCCCACGGCTACATTCACGAAGACCCGAACAAGCTGCCGCGGGAGGAAGAGCACTACTGGTTGAGGCGCCAGATCGACGTCATCGAAAAGATGACCGGCCAGCGCCCGCGCGGCTGGCGCGGCCCGCTTTACAACGCGTCCAAGTACTCGGTCGACCTCTTGATCGAGGAGGGGCTCATCTACGACGCCACGCTGATGGGCGACGACGTGCCCTACGTCCTGAAGACAGCGCAGGGGAGCGTCATCGAGCTTCCCTCCCACTGGGCGATGGACGATTGGCCGCACTACACCCATTCGTTCGACTTCAACTACATGATGACGATCAAGTCGCCGGACGAGGCGATGAACGTCTTCATGTCCGAGTTCGAGGCCATGTACGACTTCGGTGGCCTCTGGGTGACCGTGTGGCACCCCTTCGTCTCCGGGCGCCTCGCCCGCTGCCGCCGCGTCCAGCAGATGATCGAGTACATGCAGAGCAAGGGTGGCGTCTGGTTCACAACCATGGAGGAGATCGCCAAACACGTCCAAGCGTGCATAGACGACGGCAGCTGGACGCCGCGCGTGGACAACCTGCCCTATTACGACGGCTTGGTGCCGGAACTGGAGAGGCTGGCTGCCGAGTAAGGCGAGACGAACTGTCCCGTCACAGACGGCTACCGGGACGGAGGGAGAAATGGCTGGCACGACGCTCATCAGGAACGCCGACTGGGTCGTGGGCTACGACCCCGACAGGGACGGTCACGTCTACATGCGCGGCGCCGACGTGGCCTTCGCGAACGACACGATCATCCACGTCGGCAGAGACTATGGTGGCGAGGCCGAGCATGTCATCGACGGCAAGGACGTGATGGTCCTTCCCGGAATGCTCGATCTTCATCTGCATGGCTACATGGAAATGCACGGCAAGGGATTCTTCGAAGACCTTGCCACCAAGCATATGTGGATGACGCAGCTGCTCGAGTACACGTGGATCCTGCAGGACGACAAGGAATCGTCATTTGCCGCGACCCAGGCGTCGGCCTGCGATCTGCTGAAGAGCGGCTGCACCACGATGGCGGAACTCTACTGTTCCGGCCTGCCGTTCGACGGATGGGTGGACATGCTCGCAGGCACGGGTATTCGGACCTATGCGTGCCCCATGGTGCAGTCCGCTCACTGGTACACGTCCAACGGCAAGGATCACCTCTACGAGTGGTACGAAGAGAAGGGCTTCGAGAACCTCGAGCGATCCCTTGAGATAATCGACGACGCGATTGCGCATCCCAGCGGCCGCTTGCACGGGATGGTTGGCCCGGCCCAGGCCGACACCTGTACGGAAGAGATGTTTCGGCGGTGCAAGGAGGCCGCTGACTCCAGAGGGATTCTGTTGCAGACCCATGCTGCACAGTCCGTCATGGAACATCGCGAGATGGTCCGGCGCCACGGCAAGACGCCGATCGAATGGCTGGACGATATCGGCGTGCTCGGCCCGAACACGCTGCTAGGGCACGCCATCGACATCGACCAGCATCCCTGGGTCAACCACCACGAGCATCGCGACCTGGAACGCCTCGCCCGGTCCGGATCGTCTGTCGTGCATTGCCCGCGCGCCTTCGCCCAGTGGGGAGACATGATGCGGAGCCTCGGCGGTTACCGCGCCGCCGGCGTCAACATGGCGCTCGGCACCGATTGCTACCCGCACGATCTGGTCGAGGAGATGCGAATCGCCGGTCTCATGTCGAAGGTGGCGAGCGGCCATGTCGACCTGCTGCCGACCGACGCGGTGTTCGAGATCGCAACGTTGGGCGCTGCCAGGGCGCTCGGCCGGGACGACCTGGGGCGCTTGGCGTCAGGCGCCAAGGCGGATCTCGCCCTGGTCGATCTGCGTCATCCCTCGATTCGCCCGGTGCGCGATCCGCTGAAGTGCCTAATCTATTCCGGCACAGCCGCGGCGGTCCGCGACGTATTCGTGAACGGAGAGCAAGTGGTGAAGGACCGCACCGTACTCACGGTCGATCAGGACGATGCGCTGGACCGTCTGCAGGAGGGCCAAAAGCGGGCGCTCGACCGAATTCCGGAACTGGACTGGGCGAAGCGCAGCGCCGACGACATGTCTCCCTTCTGCCTGCCGATCGACTGATCCGCGACGACCTTTCATGTCCGGCTCTGTTGTTCGGCGCGCCGAACGGCAGCAGGTCTCGTGTCTATTCGGCACTGAAGACGCGCATGATTACCTTCCTCGATTTCGTAGCAGGGGAGGCGCAACCCTGTTGTTAGGCGCGTAAGTTAGACCTCGAAAAATCCAGTTTTCTCAATGGATTACAATGTCGATCGGCGTCAAATCCACGATCCGATCAACAACGTTTCAAATGCGGCAGCCCTGTCCGGGCTGACGGAGCCCGAGTAGATAGACGGGGTAGCCGTTCCCTCTGCCGGCTAACCCGATGGCGTCGAGAGGGAGGCGTTTTGGGCGATTCCGATTTCGAGTGTGACCACGATCGCGTAAGCCGCCAAGCAGAGCACTGCAGCGAGCAACGAAAAAATCATCACCGGCATACTTCGTGCGAGCCATTTGTTTCTGGGGACATTAATAAAGCCTTTTGACTGTGTTTTGTTTTCAATATCTTTGTTGAACTGTGTACGATAAGTGTTCGCCGTTTTATTTGCATGACTTACGGCCAAATAGGTGGCGGCAGCACCGCTCACTATTCCTATTCCCAATGACGCCCACGTCGCCGACAAAAAGTATTTTGCTGGCCCTTCGGTTGGGGCGGCTGGCCCCAATCCAGCCAAGATTGCTAGTGCGCCGGCTGCCAAGGTCAGAATTTGTCGAAGCCAAAGAGCCTGCTGCTCATCGCGCTTCTCATCCAATTCAACAATTCTCTTAAGGCGATTCTGGATGAATTCTTCCATATGGTCCCCACGTCGGTGGTGTGGCAGCAGTGATGATAAGAGCCGCGTCGCCCTGCGTAACCTTAGCGCTTGGGAGGCTGATCACATTGGGCACGACCATCCCGGTGCCGTCCCCGTACGGAAGGGGGATTGTTGTGGGATCCACCTCAGTTCTTCAAGATAAAATCATTTACACACAACGGTTTATAACAATTGGGTGGTGACCCCTACGGGAATTGAACCCGTGTCTCCACCTTGAAAGAGTGGTGTCCTAACCTCTAGACGAAGGGGTCAGCGCGTCAATCGGCGCTATGTAGCTGGCGTGGTGCCTCGAAATCAAGGGGCGATCAAGGATCGGATGGCGGGGGCGCCGGAGCGCCGTCGTCAATGTGCAGCTCGACGGCGCGGGCGCCCCGGCGCCGGTCGAGGCGGAGCCGGCCCGCCAGGTGGAAGGGGTGCTCCGCGCCCGCCAGCAGCGCGTGGCCCAGGGCGTTGTCGGCGGCGCGGAAGGCGATGCCCTTGAGCCGCTTGCCCGAGCGGCCGGCAAGCTGGCAGCGCACGTGGCCGCGGCCCACGATATCCGCGCGCAGCAGCTGGGCGCCGGCAATGGCGAAGCGGGGCTCCGGGTTGCCGGCGCCATAGGGGCCGGCGGCCTCCAGCATCTCCAGCAGGTCCGCCGTCGCGCCCTCGACGCTGAGCGCGCCGTCGAGGCCGAGGGTCGGCGTGCGCTCGGTTTCGTCCGCGTCCACGCCCAGGCGCTGATGCAGGAATTCCTCCAGCGGTGAGAGCTTCGCTTTCTCCACGGTGAAGCCCGCCGCCATCGGGTGGCCGCCGCCGTTGACCAGCAACCCTGCCTGGCGCGCGGCCGTGATTGCGGCGCCGATATCGACGCCCGGCACCGAGCGACAGGACGCCTTGCCGACACCGTCCGCGCCATCCTCCCAGGCGACGACCACCGCCGGCCGGTTGTAGCGCTCCTTCAGCCGGCTCGCGACGATGCCGATGACGCCGGCATGCCAGCGCTCGTCGTGGGCGAGGACCAGGGGCGCCGACGCAACATCTCCACCGTTTGCCGTCTCGACCTGCTCGATGGCCTCCTCCAGCACCGCCTGCTCGATCGCTTGACGCTCGCGGTTGAGCGCGTCGAGGTGCTGGGCGATCTCCTTGGCCTTGTCGTCATCCTCTGTGGTCAGCAGGCGCGCGCCCAGGCTGGCTTCGCCGACCCGGCCGCCGGCATTGACGCGCGGCCCGAGGATGAAGCCCAGGTGATAGACCCCCGGCGGCTCCTCCAGGCCGGCGACGTCGCCGAGCGCCCTGAGCCCCACGTTGCGGCGCTGGCGCATCATCGTGAGACCCTGGCGCACGAAGGCGCGGTTGACGCCGGTAAGCGGCACCACGTCGCAGACAGTGCCGAGCGCCACCAGATCGAGCCATTGCAGGAGGTCCGGCTCTTCCCGGTCGCGGTACCAGCCCGCCTCGCGCAGGTGCCGGTTGAGCCCCACGACAAGCAGGAAGGCCACCCCCACGGCGGCGAGCTGGCGGTGCGGGCTCTCGTCATCCAGCCGGTTGGGGTCGATCACGGCGCAGGCCTGGGGCAGCCGCGCTTCGGCCACGTGGTGGTCGACCACGATCACGTCGAGCCCGGCGTCGGCGGCGTCTTCGAGTGCGTCGAAGGCGCTGATCCCGCAATCCACCGTGATGACCACGCGCACCTCCTGCGCCGCCAGCATCCGCATGGCGGTGGCATTCGGGCCGTAGCCCTCGCGCAGGCGGTCGGGGATGTAGATGGTCGGCGGATGGGCGACGGCCTCGAAGAATCGGCTGAGCAGCGCGGCCGAGGTCGCGCCGTCCACGTCGTAGTCGCCGAAGATCGCGATTTTCTCGCCCGCCTCCAGCGCGCCTGCGAGCCGCGCGATGGCCCGCTCCATGTCATTGAGGTGGAGCGGATCGGGCAGCAGCCGGCGCAGCGTCGGGTCGAGGTAGTCCGGCGCATCTTCCGCCGCGATGCCGCGGGCCGCGAGCACACGCCCGACCAGCTCCGGCACCTCGATGGCCTGGGCAAGCGAGAGGCCGGCCATCGAATCGTCCAGCCTCGCGCGCCAGCGCTTGCCGAGCAGCGACCGCTCGACCCCGAGCATCGCCGCCCCGTCGTTCATCACTTCGCTCTACACGGTGGAGGTTGGGAGGACGTGCCCCCACCTCACCCCGACCCTCTCCTCCCCCCGGGGGGAGGAGAGGGATAATTTGCCATTGCCGTCTACGACCTCTCTCCGCCCTGTCGGGCCGCAGGCCCGGAGCGCGCGACTGCGCGCCGCGCCGTATGGCGCGAAAGCCAAGCGAGCGGAGCGAGCGCCCGGCGATTGAGGGAAATGCATAAGCCGGGAGAGGGACAGGGAGAGGTGGGGGGGTCGCAGCGGAGTCACATCACGCGCCGATGCGCTCGGGCGCGCGGGAGAAATCGTGCTCGGCCTCGATCATGCGCACGGTGCCGGTGCGCGAGCGCATGACCACCGAGCTGGTGCGCGCGCCGTGGGGCAGCCGCGAGACGCCGCGCAACATCGCGCCGTCGGTCACGCCGGTCGCGCAGAACATCACCTCGCCGCCGGCAAGCTCGTGCAGGGTGTACTTGCGCTTGAGATCGGTGACGCCCATCGCCCGCGCGCGCCTCTTCTCGTCGTCGTTGCGGAAAACCAGGCGGCCCATCATCTGGCCGCCGATGCAGCGAAGCGCCGCGGCGGCAAGCACCCCTTCGGGCGCACCGCCGATCCCCATGTAGATGTCGACGGTGCGGTTGAGCCGCGTGGTCGCGATCACGCCGGCGACGTCGCCGTCCCGGATCAGCTGGATGCGCGCCCTGGTCTCGCGCACCTTGGCGATGAGCTCCTCGTGCCGGGGCCGGTCCAGGATCAGGACGGTCAGCTCGTTGACATCGCAGTCCTTCGCCTTGGCGAGCTTGGTCAGTGTGGTGGCCGGCGGGTCGTCGAGATCGACCAGCTCGTCCGGCAGCCCGTCGCCCACGGCGATCTTGTCCATGTAGGTGTCCGGCGCGGCGAGGAAGCCGCCTTTTTCCGCCATCGCCAGCACGGCGAGCGCGTTGGGGCCGCCGGTGGCGCAGATGGTGGTCCCCTCAAGCGGGTCGAGCGCGACATCCAGGCTGGGCCCCTTGCCGGTGCCGACGGTCTCACCGATGAAGAGCATCGGCGCCTCGTCCCGCTCGCCTTCGCCGATCACCACAGTGCCATCGATGTCGAGCGCGTTGAGGCCGCGCCGCATGGCATCGACGGCGGCCTGATCGGCGGCCATCTCGTCGCCGCGGCCGATCAGCCGGGCCGCCGCGCGGGCTGCGGCCTCGGTCACGCGCACCGCGTCCAGCGCCAGGTTGCGGTCGAGGGAGATCGCCTCCTCTGCCATGGGCGCCCCCTAGAACGCTTCGATCCGGATCATGCGCGGCGGCTCCAGCACCGTGTCGAGGCGGTCGATGGCGGCGAGCGCGTTCACCACCGCCGCTTCCTGCGCCTCGTGGGTGGTGAGCACCACGGGCACCAGCTCGCCGGGGTTCCGTCCGCGTTGCAGCATGGCCTCCACGGAGACCTGCTCGTCGCGCAGGCAGGCGGCGATGCCGGCAATCACGCCTGGCTTGTCCACCACCATCAGGCGAATGTAGTAGGCGCCGACGTGGTGGTCCATGGGCTTCGCGGCTGGCCGGGCCGTGCCCGCTGCCCCGGCGGGGAAGGCCGGCATGATCTGCCCGCGCGCGATGTCCGCGAGGTCGGCGACCACGGCCGATGCGGTCGGGCCCGCACCGGCGCCCGGCCCCTCGAACAGCGCGCTGCCGATCCGATCGCCCTCCGCCACCACGGCGTTGAAGACGCCGTCAACGCGGGCGATGGGCGCCGTCTCGCGGATCATGCAGGGGTGCACGCGCTGGGTGACCGCTACCTCATCGGCGCGGGTGATTCCCAGGAGCTTGACCCTGTAGCCGAGCTCGATGGCGAAGCCGATGTCGAGCGTGCTAACGTGGCGAATGCCCTCGACATGCACGGCGCCGAAGTCGACCTGGCAGCCGAAGACGACGCTGGTGAGGATCGCGAGCTTGTGGGCCGCGTCGATGCCGTCGATATCGGTCGAAGGGTCGGCCTCCGCGTAGCCGAGCTCCTGCGCCTCCTGCAGCACGGAGGCGAAATCGCGCGCCTGGCCGGCTCGCACCGACTCGTGCATCGCGGTCATGATGTAGTTGCAGGTGCCGTTCAGGATGCCGTAGACGCCGCCGATCCGATTGCCGGCGAGGCCCTCGCGCAGCGCCTTGACGATGGGGATGCCGCCGGCGACCGCGGCCTCGTAGCCGAGATGGCGGTCCGCCTGCTGGGCCGCGTCCGCGAGCGCCGCACCGTGATGGGCGAGCAGGGCCTTGTTCGCGGTCACCAGGTGCTTGCCGTTGGCGAAGGCGGCCTTGGAGAGCGCCCGCGCGATCCCTTCCGAGCCACCGATCAGCTCGACCACGACATCGACGTCCGGGTGAGCGGCGAGCGCCCGCGCATCGTCCCGCCAGTCGAGACCGTCGAGCGGGACCCCGCGATCCTTGCCCCTGTCGCGCGACGAGACCGCGACCGCCTCGATCGGCCGGCCCGTGCGTTGTTCGAGCAGCGCAGCGTTGTCGCGCAGCAGGGCCAGCACGCCGCAGCCGACCGTACCCAGCCCGGCGACGCCGATACGTAGCGGTTCAGGCATAGGAATATTCTTCTTTCAGGTTGGTCTGTGGCGTCGGGTCAACGCGGCCGGCCGATCCACGACCGCCCGGCACACAGTGGGGGCGACGGGTCACGACAGGGGAGGGGTCTCGGCGGGCCGGTCGCGAGACGAGGGGTACGACACGCCAGCGGCTGCCGGCGCGCCGTTGGTACGGTCGAGCAAGACGCCCAGCAGGATCATCCGCCGTTCGCTGCTGCAGGCTACTCGGTTTCCTCTGCCGGCTGATACACGGCGCGAACTTGCGTCATCGGCTCTTCCGACTCCACCCGCGCACGGAGCTCCTCGGCCGTGTGTTGCGCCTTCTCGCGGTCCGCTACCAGGCCGGCGGTCAGCTCGACACGCTCTTCCGCACTCGAAACGGCGGGCGCCTCGCTCGGCACTTCGCTAACGGAGCGGTAGGAGTCGTCGTCATCGGACACCGCATCGCCGGCGAAGATCTCGTCGTCGTCCTCGACATAGCTGAACAGGTCGCCGATGTAATCGGTCGTGTCCTCGACCGCCGTGCATCCGGTCACGATGAGGCCAAGAGCAAGCGGCGCGATCGCGAGGAGCGCGAGTGGCCGCATCCGTTGCCGCCTGAGAGTGGGTGTGGTCGCCTGATGGCCCTGGGAATCGTGCATGGGGAATTCTCCTGGTTGGCTGGCGATGCCCTGCAACCGCCAGCGTTGAGCACGGTCCGACTCGTGGGTAGCATATACGCAATTCAGATCATTCGCATTGGCGGGCGGCGGCCGACAGGCGCGCCTGCCGACCCACCCCTCACGGATACGGCTCACGATGCCTGACGACCCGCCCGCCGCAGACGCGACGGAACACGACATGGCCGACCAACTCGCCGCCATTGCGCAGCAAAGCCAGCGGATCGCGGCGCGTTTCCTGAGCGGGCAGCGCGCGGCGGGCGCCGGGACGGCCTCGGACCCGCTCAACCTGAGCGCCGCCCTGGGGGCGATGGCGCGAAGCCTGGCCGAGGACCCCTCGCCGCTGATCGACGCCCAGATGAAGTGGTGGGACGGCTATCTCAGGCTGTGGCAGCAAGGCGCTCAGCGGCTGCAAGGCGAGGAGCCGGCCCAGCCGGTGGCCGCGCCCGAGCCCGATGACCGGCGCTTTCGCGATCCTGCCTGGACCGAGAGCTGGGTCTTCGATCACCTGAAGCAATCGTACCTGCTGACCGCCGCCTGCATGCAGTCGGCTGTGGGGAACCTGCGCGGCCTCGACGAGAAGGACGCCGCCAAGCTCGCCTTATACACGCGCCAGTTCGTCGATTCGCTGGCGCCGACCAATTTCCTCGCCACCAACCCCGCGGCACTCAAGGAGACCGCCGAGACCAGGGGCGAGAACCTGTTCAGGGGCCTGCGCAACGTGCTCGACGATTTGGAGCGCAACGAGGGCCGGTTCGCGCCGCGCATGTCGGACGAGGACCACTTCGTCCTGGGCGAGACCATCGCCACGACGCCAGGAAAGGTCGTCTTCCAGAACGAGTTGATGCAGCTGATCCAGTACGCGCCGGGCACGGAGACGGTGTATCGCCGGCCGCTCCTGATCGTGCCGCCCTGGATCAACAAGTACTACGTGCTCGATCTGCGGCCGAAGAACTCCTTCGTCCGATGGGCCGTATCGAAGGGCTACACGGTCTTCATGATCTCGTGGGTCAACCCGGACGAGCGCCTCGCGGAGAAGACCTTCGAGGACTACATGGTGGAAGGCCCGCTGGCCGCACTCGATGCGATCGAGCAAGCGACGGGCGAGCGCGATGTTGCGGCGATCGGCTACTGCCTGGGCGGCACGCTCACGGCAGCGACGCTCGCCTATCTCGCGGCGCGGGGCGACAAGCGGATCAGGAGCGCCACCTTCTTCGCCTCCCTCGTGGATTTTGCCGAGCCCGGCGAGCTCGGCGTCTTCATCGACGACGCCCAGCTCGAGTCGCTGGAAGCCATGATGGCGGAGAAGGGCTATCTCGACGGCCGTCACATGGCGACGACCTTCAATATGCTGCGCGCCAACGACCTGATCTGGTCCTTCGTGGTCAACAACTACCTGCTCGGCCGCGAGCCGCTGCCCTTCGACCTGCTCTTCTGGAACGCGGATTCGACCCGGATGCCGGCGGCGATGCACGGCTTCTACCTGCGCAAGATGTATCAGGAGAACCTGCTGGCTCGGCCGGAGGGCCTGAGCCTCGCCGGCGTCCCCATCGACCTCGGCCGCATCGACATCCCGACCTATATCGTGGCGACGCGGGAGGACCACATCGCGCCGTGGCAGTCCTGCTTCGCCGCGTGCGGGCTCTATCGGGGGCAGCGCCGCTTCGTGCTCGGCGCCTCCGGCCATATCGCCGGTATCATCAACCCGCCCAAGGCCGGCAAGTACGGCTACTGGACCGGGCCGGTCGTGGAGGCGCAGGACGCCGATGCATGGCTCGCCGCCGCCGAGCACCACGAGGGCTCGTGGTGGAACGACTGGCACGCCTGGCAGCGCCGCCGCTCAGGCGGCAAGAAGGTGCCGGCGCGTGTGCCCGGCGACGGCGCGCTCAGGCTGATCGAGGACGCGCCGGGCGCCTACGTCTTGGCGAGCTAGGGGCGGGTGCCCGCTGCGGCGGGCCCGAGGATGCCCGGTATTCGCCGGCACGGTTCGCGTAGCGCCGGGCGATGGTGGTGATGGTTTCGCGCTCCGCGTTGCTCACCATGCGCACCGCCTTCGCGGGCCGGCCCATCCACATCTCGCCGCTCTTGACCCGCTTGCCCGGTGTCACCAGCGCGCCGGCGGCAACCCACGCGCCGCTCTCCACCACCGCGAAGTCCATCACGGTGGCGCCCATGCCGATCATGCAGGCGTCCTCCAGGATGCAGGCGTGCAGCAGGCACATGTGGCCCACCACCACGTCGTCTCCGATGAGCGTGGGGCCGTCTGCCGTGGCGGTATGGATGATCGTTCCGTCCTGGACGTTGCTGCGTGCGCCCATGCGGATGTAGTTCACGTCGCCGCGCAAGACACAGTTGAACCAGATGCTCGACTGCGCCCCCATGATGACGTCGCCGATCACGGTGCTGCCGGCCGCGACGAAGGCGCTCGGCGCCACCTGGGGCCAGCGGTGGCGATAGGGGAGCAGCAGGCCGGCGGACATAGGCTCCCGTCTCGCTAAGGAAAGAGCGGCGCCTGCTCGAGCCCGGTCGTCTCCGGCAGGGCGTGCATCAGGTTCATGTTCTGAATCGCCTGGCCCGAGGCGCCCTTGACCAGATTGTCGATGGCCGAGATCAGGATCGCGCGCCCCTCGATCCGGTCGTCGAAGACCCCGATGAGGCAGTGGTTGGAGCCCCGCACGTGGCGTGTCGCCGGCGCCGTGCCCGCAGGTAGCACGCGCACGAACGGCTCGTCCGCGTAGCGCCGGGCGAGGGCTTCGCGCAGGGCATCGGCGCCCGCGCTGCTGCGCACGTAGATCGTCGCCAGAATGCCTCGGTTCATCGGCATGAGGTGGGGCGTGAAGTTGACCCGTACCGGCGCGCCAGCCGCGGCCGAGAGCCCTTGCTCGATCTCGGGCGCGTGGCGGTGGGCGGCGATGCCGTAGGCGTGCACGCCTTCGCCGACCTCGGCGAAGAGGCTTCCCTGCTTGGCCTCGCGCCCGGCGCCGGAAACGCCCGACTTGGCGTCGATGATGATGTCGTCGCTCTCGATCAGCCCGTCTTCGAGCAGCGGCGCCAACGGCAGCTGCGCGGAGGTCGGGTAGCAGCCGGGGTTCGCCACCAGGCGGGCGCTGCGGACCTCCTCACGCGCGAGCTCGGTAAGTCCGTAGACCGCCTCGGCCTGAAGCGCGACGGCGCCGTGCGCCCGCCCATACCATGCGGCATAGACCTCGGGGTCGGCGAGCCGGAAGTCGGCCGACAGGTCCACGACCTTCAGGTGCTCGGGGAGCGCGGCAATGACCTCCTGCGTGGTGCCGTGAGGCAGGCAGCAGAAGACCGCGTCCAGCGCATCCCAGCCGGCGTCCTCGATCTTGACGAGGTCGGGGAAACCCGCGCCGTCGAGATGGGGGAAGACTGCGCCCAGGCTCTGGCCCGCGCGGCGTTCGGCGGTCAGCAAGCCGACCGAGAAGCCGTCGTGATGCGCCAGCAGGCGCAGCAGCTCGCCGCCGGTATAGCCGCTCGCGCCGAGCACGCCGACGCGCGCGGTGTTGCCCGTGCCTGAGGAGGAGGGGCTCATGGGTAGCCTGTTTCGATCGCGAAAGCCGGAGGTAAAGGCGCGCCGGCGACGCCTGACTTAACGCTTCGAGAACTGGAAGCTGCGGCGGGCCTTGCGCTTGCCGTACTTCTTGCGCTCCACGACGCGGCTGTCGCGGGTGAGGAAGCCGCCGGACTTGAGCATCTTGCGCAGCTCCGGCTCGCGCGCTGCAAGCGCCCGGCTGATCCCGTGACGCAGCGCTCCGGCCTGGCCCGAGAGGCCGCCGCCCTTGACCGTGCAGATGACGTCGTACTGGGTGCGGCGCCCGACCAGCTCCGCCGGTTGGTTGATGATCATCCGAAGCGCTGGGCGGGCGAAATAGTCCTCCACCGGGCGCTTGTTGACCGTGATCGTGCCGATGCCGGGCCGCAGCCACACGCGCGCCACCGCGTCCTTGCGCTTGCCGGTCGAGTAGGTGCGGCCGAGCCGGTCGATCTGCGGCTCCGGCTCGATGTCGGCGTCGGGCCGGGCGACCTCGCCAAGCTCGGCGAGGCTGGTCAGGGTCTTCGGCTCGTCAACCACGGAGCGTGCTCCTCGCGTTCTTCGGATTCATCGCGGCGATATCGAGGGGCTCCGGCTGCTGCGCCTCGTGCGGATGGTCCGGGCCGGGATAGACCTTGAGGTTCGCCATCTGCCGGCGGCCCAAGGGGCCCTTGGGGATCATCCGCTGCACCGCCTTGATCACCACCTCCTCGGGCCTCTTGCCGCCGAGAATGCGGGCCGCCGTGCGGGTCTTGAGGCCGCCGGGATACCCGGTGTGGTGGTGATAGAGCTTGTCTTCCCGCTTGCGCCCGGTGAGCCGGACCTTCCCGGCATTGACGACGATGATGTTGTCACCGCAATCCATGTGCGGGGTGTAGCTCGGCTTGTGCTTGCCGCGCAGACGGGTCGCGACGATGCTGGCGAGCCGGCCGAGGACGAGGTCCTCCGCGTCCACCAGCATCCACTTCTTCTCGATTGTGGCAGGCGTTGCCGAGAAGGTTTTCATTTCGCTCACGACGATGGGATGTGACAAAACGGCGCGCGGCCTCGTTCGGCTCTCGCCGGCCCGCGCGCCGCCGGGAGTATGCCACAGGACTTTGCCCAGTCAACGGCAGCGTTGCGGGATGATGCGTGGCACTATCGCATGGATCGAAGACGGAGTTTGGAGACCATGTCCGACGTAGCGGGGAAGGTGGCACTCATCACCGGTGGCGGCACGGGGATCGGCAAGGGCATCGCACTGCTGTTCGCGCGCGAGGACATGAAGCTGGCCCTCAACGGGCTGGAACGCGCGCCGAGTGCCGAGAACCAGTACGAGACGAACCACATCGGCGGCTACTCCGCGGCGCTGGCCGTGGCGCAGGAGATCGGCGGCGATGCCATCGCCATCGATGCGGATGTGTCCGACGCCGGCGCCGTCGAGGCCATGTTCGCGCAGACGGTGGAGCGCTTCGGCCGGGTCGATGTCGTGGTCAACGCTGCCGGCGTGATCACCGCCCGCCCGATCGCCGACATGAGCGAGGCCGAGTGGGACAACATCATGGACGTGAACGCCAAGGGGACGTTCCTGGTGAACAAGGCGGCGGTCATCCAGATGCGCGCGCAAGGCGACGGCGGCAGGATCGTCAACATCTCCTCGGTCGCGGGCAAGTTCGGCACCGCGACGCTCTCGCATTATTGCGCGTCCAAGTTCGCGGTCATCGGCTTCTCGAACGCGCTGGCCAAGGAGGTGGCGCGCGAGGGCATCACGGTGAACTGCATCTGCCCCGGCATCGTGGGCACGCAGATGTGGACGCTGCTTAACGTCGCCTTCGGGGAATCGGGGGAGACGCCGGAGCAGACCTACGCACGCTTCATCGAGGGCTACATTCCCCAGGGCGTTCCACAGACCGAGGAAGACATGGCGGAGCTCGCGCTCTATCTCGTGCGCGCGCCCCATGTCACCGGGCAGGCCATCAACCTCGACGGCGGCGCTGCGCTGTAGAGCCTGAGCCGGGACGTCACGCCGGAGTCACGCCTCGCGAATCATGTCGGCGGCCTTCTCCGCGATCATGATGACCGGCGAGGCGGTGTTGCCCGACGTGATCCGGGGCATGATCGAGGCATCCACGACGCGCAGGCCCTTCAGCCCGTGCACGCGCAGCTCCGAGTCCACGACCGCGTCGGGGTCTTCGCCCATCTTGCACGTCCCGACCGGGTGGAAGATCGTGGTCGCGATGTTGCCGACCTCCCTGACCAGGTCGTCGTCGGACTT
Source organism: Alphaproteobacteria bacterium (assembly GCA_965220745.1). Classification (GTDB taxonomy): domain Bacteria; phylum Pseudomonadota; class Alphaproteobacteria; order UBA828; family UBA828; genus WTGU01. The sequence goes on from CBDCQT010000012.1 coordinate 573,411, forward strand.
AACCTCGGGGCCGGGCAGCAGCTCCTTCGGCGCGTAACGCTTCAGCGCCCTGGCCGTCATGATCCGGCGGACCTGGTGGACGGACTTGACCGCGATGCGGCGGTCGTGCGCGGTCGTGAGGTAGTTCGGCTTGATCTCGGGTTGCGCGTCCAGGTCAGTTGTCGTCACGTGGCAGGTGCCCCGGCTTTCCGGGCGCAGGTTGCAGACTGACATCGTGATGGCGGGGTAGGGATGGAGCGGATCGCCCAGCCGGTCGGTGGAGAGAGGCTGGACGTGATACTCCAGATCGGGCGTAGCGAGCGCGGGGTCTGACTTCGTAAACATGCCGAATTGGCTCGGCGCCATCGACATCGGGCCGCTCCGGCGCAACGCGTATTCGAGAACGATGCCCGCCTTGCCCCAGAGGCTGTTCGCGAGAGTGTTCAGGGTTTTCGCGCCGCTCACGCCGTAGACCGTGCGGATCTGCAGGTGATCCATCAGGTTCTCGCCGACTCCGGGGCTTTCGTGCGTCGCCTCGATACCGAGCCCGGCGAGCCGCGCGGGCTGGCCGATGCCGGAAAGCTCCAGGATCTTGGGCGAGTTGATGGACCCTGCGGCGAGCAGCACCTCGGCATCGGCGTGTGCCTCGCGCCGGGCCCCTTTGTGCCGATAGACCAGGCCGCGCACCGCGCGCCCTTCGAGGATCAGCCGCTCGGTCTCGGCCCGGAGGACGACGCGCAGGTTGGGTCGTTTCATCGCCGGCTTGAGGAAGCCGCGGGCCGTGGTCCAGCGCACGCCGTTGCGCTGGTTCACCTCGAAGAAGCCCGAGCCCTCGTTGTCACCGTCGTTGAAGTCGGCGCGGGGCTGAATCCCGAATTCCTTCGCGGCCTCTTGCACCGCTTCCAGGATGTCCCAGCGCAGCCGCTGCGTCGTGACCTTCCAGCCGCCGCCGGTGCCGTGCATCGGGCTTGGGCCGGCGTGGTAGTCCTCCGACTTGAGGAAGTAGGGCAGCACGTCGTCCCAGCCCCAGCCGAGGTTGCCGAGCTGGCGCCAGTGGTCGTAGTCCGCCGCCTGGCCTCGCATGTAGATCATGCCGTTGACCGCGGTGCAGCCGCCCAGCACCTTGCCGCGGGGGTAGACCAGGCTGCGCCCGTTGAGGCCCGGCTCGGACGCCGTCTTCATCATCCAGTCGGTGCGGGGGTTGCCGATGCAGTAGAGGTAGCCCACGGGGATATGGACCCAGTGGTAGGCGTCGCTGCGGCCGGCTTCGAGCAGGAGCACGCGGGTCCGGGGGTCTTCGGTCAGGCGGTTGGCGAGCACGCAACCGGCCGTGCCGGCGCCCACGATGATGTAGTCGTAGCGGCCGTCGAGCGATTCCGGGGCTGCCATGCGCGTCTCCACGCGGCCGCTACAGCGAGAGGCCGAGCCGGCCGCGCGTGAGCTGGAACTCGGTGACCCCGCGCGACCAGAGCGCCGGCCGATAGCGGCCGGACGCCACGTCGGCGATCAACGTACCGAGCGCGTCCACCATTGCATCGATGTCCTGTTCCGGCGCGAGCACGCGGTCCAGGTCGCTGTTGTACTGCGCCGCCACCTCGGGCACGGCCGTCACCTGCACGAGGGGGAGCATGGGATGCCCCTGCAGCGGGGTCTGGCCTGCGTGGCAGAGCATCAAGTCGACCCCGGTCGCGCCGAGGCCCGTGAACGCCTCCACAGGGTTCTGCGTCGGGGTCTCCATGACGTGGAACCCCGCCTCCGTCGCAGGCCGGCCGAACGCGAGCGAGGCAGCGGGCGCTTCGCCATCGAGGAAGACGGTGCACTGGAACCCATCGTTGCCGAGCAGGCCTTTACTGTCGGGTACCACCACCGTCGCGCCGGCCGCGACGAGGCCGGCGGCGAGGCGGCCGAACGCTTCCCCCATCGTCGGCGTCAGCGGCCCATGCGCAGCGAGTCCCACGCGCATCTCGTCCGCGCCCACGCGCCGCCGCTCGGAAGCAGGGGCGGCGCGGGCCGCCACCATCGCCTCGAGCTGCCGGGTCACCTTGGCCTGCACGCTGGCGATGCCGCCGTCCAGTTGCACGCTCGCCCAGCCGAAGCGCTCCGCCGGGACGCCGTGCGCGGCCAGGTGATTGCGCACCGCATCGTTGTGGGTCATCTCGCAGCCGTGCTCCAGCAGCACCGCGTGGCGCACGCTCCGGTGCGCGAGGTGTCCGGTGAGGGTGTCGAGATAGAGGCCGGCGCCATTGGCCGAACCGCAGCCCTCCGTGTGCACGAGTGCCACGAAGCGCGACACGTCGCTCCAGGGTGGCGGGTTGGCATCGAGTTCCTCGGCAATGAGGCGGGCGACCTGGCCGGAGCAGAGGCTGGTCGGCATCACCAGAGCGATCTGATCCGACGCCACGCCGTCTTTCGTGACCACCGCATCGAAGGCGAGGTCGAGCGGCGGCGCCTTCAGCACCGCGACGGGTCGCCCGTTGGGGACTGGACGCTTGCGGGCCTCGTCCAGCCCGTCCCTGTCGGTGCGCGGCCAGTCGCGCCAGATCGAGACCTGGGCGTGGCCGGCAAGCTCTCCCTTGCTGCGCTGCCCCGACGCGATGTCGAGCGCGAGCTCGAAGGTCTCCGCGCCCAGCGCGTCCATCTCCGTGCCGTCGTTGTAGCGGCCGGCGTTCACGTCCATCTCGTTCGCGAGCAGCTCGAAGCGCCCGGTGGTGGTCACGAACTTGAGCGTCGGCACGAAGGGGAAGTTGGTGATCGAGCCGTTGCCGGTGATGAAGAGGATGAGGTTGGAGCCCGCCGCCACCTGGCCCGCGATGCTCTCCAGGTCGTTGCCGGGGCTGTCCATGAAGTAGTAGCCCGGCTCGCGCATGGGGGCGCCGTAGTCGATGACGTGGTCGAGCCGGACCTCCGGCGCCTTCTTGCGGGCGGCGCCGAGGGACTTGAGCGCGATGTTGTAGAGCCCGCGGAAATTGTTCCCGCCCGTCGGGTTCCCTTCCGCCGTGGCCCCGTGGTTCGCGGCGTAGCGCTTGAAGTTCTCGATCTTGTCCAGGAACGCGCGGGCGGTGGCGGCGTCGCGGACGTTCTCCAGCACGTAGGGCTCGGCGCCGATGAGCTCGTCGGTCTCGGCCAGGTTCGCGGCGCCCCCGTGGCGGATAACCTCCTTCGCCACCCAGCCGGCGAGCGCGTTGCCGGAGACGCCGGAGAATGCGTCCGAGCCGCCGCACTGGAGCGCGAGTCGGAGCGCGCCGGCGGGCTCCGGCGTGCGCTTGGCGGCTGCAATCTCGGGCAGCCAGCCTTCGATCAGCGCAGCTGCGCGCGCGACCTCCGCCTCGAACCCGCCCTCGATGCCAAAGAACGCGTGCGGCACGTGGTCGAGCGGGTCGCTGCGGTCCGCCATGAAGCGCCGCAGGTCGTCGTTGGTGTAGGCGCCCGCGCCGTCGTCGGCCGCGAGCACCGCGCCCACGTTGGGGTGCACCATGAAGCCCGCGAGCACCCGAAGCACGTGACCCAGGTTGTTGGGCCGACCGGCCCCGCCGCCTTCGGTATGGGTGACCGCGACCACGCCGTCGATCCCGGCGGGCGCCTGGGCCGCGGCGCGGTCCGCGACCGCGCGCACGAAGCCGTTGGCGCGCGACGTGGTGGCCACCACCACGACGAAGTTGCGGGTGCCGACGCCCCGCCCGCCGGGGCGGCGGAAACCCTCGAAGGTGGCGCGGTCGTCGGCAGGCGCGACCTGCGCGCCCGGCATGAAGCAGGCCTCGTCCAGCGAGTAGGTCTCCATGGTGTCCACGAAATTGGCGGCATCGGGCAGCGCAAAGTCGATATCGCGGGCGCCCAATGCCGCCAGAATCCGCTCGTTGCAGACGTATTCGCCGGGTTTCAGCGCACGGGTCGCGATGCCGAAGGGGAGCCCCCAGGAGGTGAGTTGCGTGCCTTGCGGGACCGGCACGCGGACGAAACGATGCCCTTCGAGAATCGTGTGAGGCAGGCTGAATTCGCCCGCGCCGTCCGCGACGAAGGTGCCGGCCTCCAGGCGCCGCGTCGCGATCGCGACGTTGTCGCCCGCCGCCGGAAGCCGGGCCACTCGGTCGAATTCGAAACGGTCAGTCATCTCCACATACTCGGCCCATTCGCAGGACATGGCAGGGACGCCATCATTATCGATAAACGCCGACCAGGGGTAGCCCGCCGGCGTTACAAAGGCTCGTCGGTTTACGCCTTCGCCGCGCCGCCCTATCGTCCGCCGCAAGAGGGGCTCCGGGGCGGAGGGCGGTGGCGCATGGCGATCCACTTCACGAGGGACGAGTTCGACCAGCGTCGCGACGCAGTGGTCCGCGCGCTGAAGGGGCGGGGCCTCTTCGGCATCCTGCTCTTCAAGCAGGAGAGCATGTACTACCTGACGGGCTACGACACCTTCGGGTTCTGCTTCTTCCAATGCCTCTGGCTCGGCAGCGACGGGCGAATGACCCTGCTCACCCGCGCGCCCGACCTGAGACAAGCGCAGCACACCTCGATCATCGAGGACATCCGCATCTGGATGGACGAAGCCGGCGCGGACCCTGCCGGCGCGCTCCGAGATGTGGTCACGGGACATGGCGGGGCCGGCACGTTGATCGGCGTCGAGCGCGACACGCAAGGGCTGACCGCAGCAAACTGGCTCAGGGTCGAGCGGGCGTTTGACGAGTTCTGCACGCTGGAGGATGCGTCCGACCTCGTCTCCGCGCTCCGCCTGGTCAAGAGCGACGATGAGCTTGCCCACGTGCGCCGCGCGGCCGAACTCGCCGACGACGCCCTGGCGGAAGCCGAACGACTGGCCGCGCCGGACGCGTTCGAAGGCGACATCCTGGCCGCGATGCAGGGTGCCGTCTTCCGCGGAGGCGGCGAGTATCCCGGCAATCCGTTCATACTCAGCTCCGGTCCCGACGCGCTCTTGTGCCGGGACAAGGCCGGGCGCCGCCGGCTCGCGGAGCAGGACCAGCTCACCCTCGAGTTCGCCGGCGCCTATTGCCGTTACCACGCCGCGCTTATGCGCACGCTCGTGGTCGGCTCGGTGTCCGACGCGCACAAGGCCATGCACCGGGCCTGCAGCGACGCCCTCGATGCCTGCCGGGATACCCTGCACCCGGGCCGGCGCTTCGGCGAGGTTTTCGACGCCCACGCGCGGGTGCTCGACAAGGCGGGCTACCGCAAGCATCGCCTCAACGCCTGCGGCTACAGCCTGGGCGCGACCTTCGCCCCGTCGTGGATGGATGGCCCCATGTTCTACACCGGCAATCCGCAGACCGTGGAGCCCGGCATGGTGCTCTTCGTCCACATCATTCTCGCGAACAGCGATGACGGGCTCGCCATGACGCTAGGCGAGACCTACGCGATCGGGGATGACGGCCCGGAATGCCTGAGCCGGGCGCCGCGCAACCTCGCGCCCTGCGGCGGGGAGGCCGCCGGATAAGCCATGTACGAGGTCACGCTCACCGAGGCTTACTTTCCGGCGCAGAAGGAGATCGACGTTCGCGAGATCACCGTCGGCGGGCTGCTGCGCGAGACCGCCGCTCGGCGTGGGGAAGCGGAGGCGCTGGTCGAGGTCCGCCAATCCGGCGAGATCGGACGGCGCTGGACCTATGCGGCGTTGCTTGCGGATAGCGAACGGCTGGCGGTGGCGTTGGCGTCGCGCTTCCGCCCCGGCGAACGGGTCGTCGTCTGGGCGCCCAACAGCCCGGAATGGGTGCTGATGGAGTACGCCTGCGCCCTCGCCGGGCTGGTGCTGGTGACGGCGAACCCGGCCTATCAGGTGCGCGAGCTGCGCTACGTGCTGGAACAGTCGGGGGCCGTCGCGTTGTTCCTGGTCGAGGAGTTCCGGGGCAACCCGATGGCCGAGATCGGCGCCGCGGCCGCTGACGGCCTGGCAGCCATCCGCGAAGTCGTCGACATGAACGATACACAGGCCCTCCACGCCGCGGGCGGGGAGGGGGCGCAGACGTTGCCCGCCGTCGCGCCCGGCGATGCGGCGCAGATTCAATACACTTCGGGCACGACCGGCTTCCCCAAGGGCGCGGTGCTGAGCCATCGCGGGCTGGTCAACAACGCGCGCTATTACGCTGGCCGCTGCGGCGTGACCGAGAGCACCACCTGGATCAACCCCATGCCGATGTTCCACACCAGCGGATGCGGCATGTTGACCCTGGGCTCGCTCCAGGCGGGCTGCCGGATGGTCCTGGTCAGCCTGTTCGATCCGCACGTCGTCGCCGGCCTGATCGAAAGCCAGAGGGCCACCATCGCCCTCGGTGTGCCGACGATGATCCTCGCCATGCTCGACGCCTACGAAGCCGCGCCCTGCGACACCTCGTCGCTGGAAATGGTGAACAGCGGTGGTGCCATGGTGGCGCCGGAGCTGGTGCGCCGCGCGCAGCGGAACTTCGGTTGCGCGTTCTCCACCGTTTACGGCCAGACCGAGCACAGCCCGCTCATCACCCAGCACTATAGCGACGACACCATCGACGATATCTGCAACACGGTGGGGCAGCCCATTCCGCAAACCGACGTCTCGATCCGGCGCGTTGCCGACAACAGCACCGCCGCCATCGACGAGATCGGCGAAATCTGCGCCCGCGGGCCGAGCGTCATGCTGGGGTATCACGACAACGAGGCGGCGACGGCCGAGGCCATCGACGCCGATGGCTGGCTCCACACGGGCGACCTCGGGCGCATGGATGCGCGCGGCTACGTCACGATCACCGGCCGGGTGAAGGAGATGATCATCCGTGGCGGCGAGAACCACTTTCCAGCCGAGATCGAGAACGTCCTGCTGGAGCATGCAAGCGTGGCCGAGGTCGCCGTGGTCGGCCTGCCCGACGAGACCTGGGGCGAGGTGATCGCCGCTTTCGTTCGCACCGAAGGCGGACGGGAGGTGGACAGGGACGCTCTGCATGACCATTGCCGCGCGAGCCTCTCGCCCCAGAAGACGCCGACGGTCTGGTGCCGTGTCGACGCGTTTCCGATGACCGGCTCGGGCAAGATCCAGAAATTCTTGCTGCGGGACGGCTACCTCGCGGGGCAGTACCGAGGGGGGCCACGATGACGGCGCCAGTCCTCTACGAACGCGATGGCCGGATCGCGCGGATCACGCTCAACCGCCCGGAGGTGCTGAACGCCATCGACGACGAACTGCCGGGCGCGCTGTCCGCCGCTGTCGCGCAGGCCGACGCCGATCCGGTCGTCCACGTGATGGTGCTCTCCGGCGCCGGGCGGGCCTTCTGTGCCGGCTACGACCTCACGCGCTATGCGAGCGGGGAAACCGGCGGCGACGAGGGTGGCTACACGGGGCAGGAGATGCCCTGGGACCCGATCAAGGACTACGCCTTCATGTGGGCGAACACCCAGCACTTCATGGCACTCTGGCGGGCGCTCAAGCCGGTGATCTGCAAGGTGCACGGCTTCGCGCTCGCGGGCGGCTCGGACATCGCGCTCTGCGCCGACCTCACGCTCGTCGCAGACGACGCCGAGATTGGCTACATGCCGGCGCGGGTCTGGGGCTGCCCCACGACCGCCATGTGGGTCTATCGGCTGGGGCCGGAGAGGGCGAAGCGGATGCTCTTCACCGGCGACAAGATCACCGGGAGGGAAGCCGCCGACATGGGCCTCGTCCTGAAGGCCGTGCCCGCGGCAGAACTTGACAACGAGGTGGAGGCGCTGGCCCGGCGCATGGCGAGCGTGCCGGTCAACCAGCTGGCCATGCAGAAGCTGGTCATCAATCAGGCGATCGAAGCCACCGGTCTCATGAACACCCAGAGACTCGCCACGATCTTCGACGGCATCACGCGCCATTCGCCGGAGGGAGTGAACTTCAAGAAGCGGGCCGAAGAGGTCGGCTGGAAGCAAGCCGTGCAGGAACGCGACACGGGCACGTTCGATTGGACCCTGAATAGACCGATCGAAAGCTCGGACTGACTCGCCCTCCTCGCCCCGCGCCGCCTCTGGCCGTAACCGTTCCGAAATTTCCGCGTCAGGACATTGGCTTGACGGTCCTCAACCCGAGGGATAGCCTCTTGAAATAGGTGGTCGGAGATGTGGGAGGCACGGAGACCATGCTAATGAAATCAAACCATAAATTGAGCCGTCGTGGGTGGCTGAAGCGGTCACTCGCGTTGGCAATCGTCGCCGGGGCGGTTGCGCTTACAGCACCGGCACAGGCGAACGACACCATCAAGATCGGCTTCAGCATGGCGCTGACCGGCGGTCTCGCCGGGGCGGGCAAGGGCGCGCTCATCGCCATGCAGGTATGGGCCGAGGACACCAACGCCGCGGGCGGGCTGCTCGGCAAGCAGGTCGAGCTCATCTACTACGACGACCAGACCAACCCCGCGAACGTGCCCGGTATCTATACGAAGCTGCTCGACGTCGACGATGTCGACTTCGTGGTGTCCGGTTACGGTACGAACCTGATCGCGCCGGCCATGCCGATCGTGATGCAGCGCGGTCTCGTCTTTCCGTCGCTGTTCGGCCTCGCGGTCAACGAGAAGTTCAACTATCCGAACTATTTCCAGATCATGCCGGCAGGGCCGGAGCCGTTGACCGACTGGTCGAAGGGCTTCTACAGCGTTGCCATGGCGCAGGATCCGCCGCCGAAGACGATCGCGCTCGTGGGCGCCGATGCCGAGTTCGCCAAGAATGCGGTCAAGGGCGCCCGGATCCAGGCGGAAGCACTGGGGCTCGAGATCGTCTATGACGAGTCCTACCACCCGAAGACGCCGGACTTCACCCCGATCGTCAATGCCATTCAGGCGCGCAATCCGGATATGGTGTTTGTCGGCTCGTACCCGCCCGATTCGGTCGGGATGGTGAAGGCGGCCACCGAGGTGGGCCTCAAGACCAAGATTTTCGGCGGCGGCATGGTGGGGCTTCAGTTCGCCTCGATCATGACGGCGCTCGGGCCGAAGCTGAACGGCATCGTGAACTACGATTTCTGGGTGCCGGAGCCGACGCTGAAGTTCGAGGGCGTCGAGGCGTTCCTCGCCAAGTACCAGAAGGCGGCCGAGGGCCAGGGCGTGGACCCGTTGGGCTACTATCTCCAACCCTACGCCTATGCGTATCTCCAGGTGCTGGGGCAGGCGATCACCGCCACCAACAGTGCGGATCACGCCGTCATTGGGGAGTACATCCGCAACAATTCGTTCGACACCGTGGTCGGCAACGTGAGCTTCGCGCCGAACGGCGAGTGGGCGAAGACGCGGGTGCTGATGGTCCAGTACCAGGGGATCGAGGACAACGAGCTCGCGACCTTCACCAAGGCCGGGACGCGCGTCGTGCTCTATCCCGAGGAGTGGAAGTCGGGGACCGTCAACTACCCCTACGCCGAATAGCCAGCGCTCCCGAGAGGAGCCTGACAGCGACTGCCAATGGAAATGTCATCCCGCCGCATTCGACGGGATGACATTTCCTATTACCGGTAGGACGGCCAGCGGTTGTTCTCCGTCGAACTTCTAGTGAATGCGCTGATCGCCGGCGTGCTGCTCGGCGGGTTCTATGCCGCGGTCAGCCTCGGGCTGACGGTCTCCTTCGGGCAGCTCAACATCGTCAATATCGCCCATCCCGCATTCATCATTTTGGGCTCATACATCGCCTACATGTGCAACAGCCTGTGGGGGCTGGATCCGATCCTGACGGGAATCATATTCATTCCCGTGTTCTTCCTGATCGGAGCCGGGGCTTATCGCCTCTACTACGAGAGTTTCGAGCGCAAGGACGATGAGGCGCTGCGCGGCCTCGCCTTCTTCTTCGGCGTCATGTTCATCATCGAGGTCGCGCTCATCATGGTTTACGGCGTGGATTTCCGCACCGTGCAGGCCTCCTACATCGGGCAAAGCTGGAAGGCCGGCGGGATCGGGGTGCCGACCCGCATGTTCGTGCCGTTTTGCGTCGCGATCGCCATGTTCACCGCGGTCTATCTCTACATGTCGCGCACCTTCAACGGCCGCGCGATCAAGGCCGTGGCGCAAGATCGGCTCGCGCTGCAGCTCATGGGCGCCGATCCGGTCAAGATCAAGCAGCTCGGCTTCGGCATCAGCATCGGCACCGCAGCGCTCGCGGGTGCGCTGCTGATCATCATCATTCCGGTCGAGCCGTCGGTTGGCCGGCTCTATATCGGCCAGGTGTTCGCGATCGCGGTCCTCGCCGGGCTCGGATCGATCCCCGGCACGCTCGTTGCAGGGCTGATCCTCGGCATCGCCGAGAGCCTGGTCTCGACCTTCTTCGGCCCGTCATGGGCGCCTGCCGTGGCCTTCGGCATCCTGCTGGCGGCGCTGGCCTTCCGGCCGCAAGGACTGTTCGGCCGATGAAGTGGCCTCCAATGAAGCTCTCGCCCTTCTGGCTCTGCGCCGCCGCCATCGCGCTGCTCGGCATCGCGGTGACGATCTTCGACCTGTTCAACATCAACACCTTCATCTTCTTCGCGGGCTATGTGGTCCTGCAATACGTGGTTCTCGCGACCGCCTGGAACATCATGGGCGGCTACATGGGTTACGTGAATTTCGGCACCGCCGGCTTCTTCGCCGTCGGCGCGTACGCCTCCGTCGTGCTCTACAACCTCTTCCAGGCGCCGTTGGCTCTGATGATCCCCTTCGCGGGCGTGGTCTGCGCCCTGCTCGGGCTCGCCATGGGCTACCTGACGCTACGCCTGCGCGGTGTCTTCTTCGCCATCGCCACGCTCGCGATGGCCATCGTCCTCGAGACGCTCATCATCAATTGGGAGTTCGTGGGCGGTGCCACCGGCGCCTACATCCTGCGCTCGCGCGAGCAGGCGCCGTTCGGCGATTACATCGAGTTCCTGTTCTTCGTGATGCTCCTGCTCGCGATCTTTGCCGTCTCGGTTGCGCGCTGGCTCGAGCTGTCGAGGACGGGGCGCGGCTTCATCGCCATTCGCGACGATGAGATCGCCGCCGAATGCGCTGGTGTTCCGACCCTTCGGCTCAAGCTGATCGCGACGACCGTTTCCGGATTCCTGATGGGTGTCGCGGGCGCGCCGTTCGCGCTCTACGTGAGCTTTATCGAGCCGTCCTCGGCGTTCAATCTCATCTATGCGGTGAACGCCATCGCGATGCCGATGATCGGCGGCGCCACGACGTGGCTCGGCCCGGTGATCGGCGCCTTGCTGCTCGGCACCGTTCAGCAGGTCGCCACGGTGACGATTTCCTCGGAGCTCAACCTCTTAATCGTGGGCATCGTCCTGGTGTTCTTCGTGATCGTGGCCCCGGAAGGGATCGTCGGACTGCTCAAGAAGTGGTTGGGAGGCCGTCGCGATGACCGCTGACGCGCTGCTCGACGTGCGCGCCGTCACCAAGCGGTTCGGCGGCTTCACGGCACTGGACCAGGTCGACATGGAGGTGAGGGCAGGCGAGCGCTTCGGCCTGATCGGACCCAACGGCTCCGGCAAGACCACCATGATCAACTGCATCTCGGGCACGCTCGCGAACGAGGGCGGCGAGATCGTCTTCAAGGGCGTCAAGCTCGACGGCAAGAAGCCCCATCAACGCACGCGGCTGGGGATCGCGCGCTCGTTCCAGATTCCCAAGCCGTTTCGCTCGCTCACGGTGCTGGAGAACTTGGGAATCGCGCTCGAATTCGCGACCGGCACCAGCCGGTCCGAGGTTCAGGAGCGCGGCATGGCGATCCTGGAGACCATCGGGCTCGCGGAGCGCGCCCGCGCGAATGCCGGGTCGCTCACTCAAATCGACATGCGCAAGCTTGAGCTCGCGCGCGCGATGGCGACGCAACCCGAATTGCTGATTTCCGATGAAGCGATGGCCGGCCTCTCCTCGACCGAGGTCGACGACATCCTCGATATTCTGTTCAAGCTGAACGAAGGCGGCATCACGATCATCATGATCGAGCACATCATGCGGGCGGTGATGCGGTTCTCGACGCGGATCGTGGTGTTGGACGCAGGGCGCAAGATCGCGGAGGGCAACCCCGACGAGATCGTCAACGACCCCGAAGTCGAGAGGGCCTATCTCGGTGAGTAGGATCGTCGTCGATAACATCGAGGCCGGCTACGGCTCCGTGCGCGTCCTGCACGGCGTCTCGGTCTCCGTCGATCCCGGCGAGACCGTCGTGCTGCTCGGCACCAATGGCAACGGCAAGTCCACTCTCATCAACTGCATCATGGGGATCGTCGCGCCCACCGCTGGCTCCATCACCTACGAGACCGACGAAGGCGAGCAGATCGAGCTCGTGGGCAAGACCCCGCAGGACGTGGTCGAGCTCGGTATCTCCCTGGTGCCTGAAGGCCGGCGCCTGTTCCCCCAGCTCACGGTGGCGGAAAACCTGACGCTGGGCGCCTATCGGGAATCGGCGCGGAAGAGGATCGACGCTAATCTCGCGTTCGTGTTCGAGGCCTTCCCGGTGCTGGCCGAGCGTCGGCGCCAGCTCGCCGGCTCGATGTCGGGGGGCGAGCAGCAGATGCTGGCGATCGCCCGCGCGCTGATGTCGGAGCCCCGCATCCTGGTGATCGACGAGCCCTCCGTTGGGCTCGCGCCGATCCTGGTCAGCCGTGTGATCGCCAAGATCAGGGAGCTGAAGGAGCAGCGCAGTCTGACAGTGCTGATGGCCGAGCAGAACTTCAACCAGGCCATCAAGATCGCCGATCGCGGCTACATCATCGTCCACGGCGAAATCGCGTTCGCCGCCGGGTCCGCCGCCGATCTCTCCGAGAACGAGATGGTCAAGCAGTACTACCTCGGCGCCTGAGGCGAGCACCGGTATTACTCAGCCCGCACCGTTGCCGCCAAAGGCCCGCTGACATACGCTTGCCGGCCCCGGCTGCCGTCTGGTCCGACCATTGCGGCGGCTTGCCAGCCCTCAACATGGAGACGCAGCATGTCGCTCGATCAGGCCCAGAACATCTCGCTGGAGGAGCTCGACAAGCAGGTCCTGCTCCACCCGGTCACCTCCATCGCCGAGCATCAGGACGCTGGTCCCGTCATCTACGGCAAGAGCGGTGGGGTGAAGGTCTACGACCGCCAGGGCAAGGGCTACATCGACGCCGCCGCGGCGCTCTGGTGCGTCAACATCGGCTACGGGCGGACCAGGCTCGCCGAGGTCGCGGCCGAGGAGATGGCGCGCATCGGCTTCTTCCACACCTTCGGCGCCGCCTCCAACGAGCCGCAGATCAGGCTCGCCGAGAAGCTGCTCTCGCTGCTGCACGAGCACGCCGACTGCCACCACATCGGCAAGGTGTTCTTCGGCCTCTCGGGCTCGGACGGGAACGACACGCAGTTCAAGCTGGTCCGCTATTACAACAACCTGCGCGGCCGGCCCGAGAAGAAGAAGATCATCTCGCGCCTCGGCGCCTATCACGGCGTCACCGGCGCGGCGGGCAGCCTCACCGGCATTCCGCTCTACCACAAGGCCTTCGACCTGCCCTTCGAGGGCGTGCTGCACACTGATTGCCCGCACTACTGGCGGGAAGGCCTGGAGGGCGAGAGCGAAGAGGAGTTCGCTGACCGCATGGCCGCATCGCTCGAAGCCATGATCGAGCGGGAAGGGCCCGAGACCATCGCAGCCTTCATCGCGGAGCCGGTGATGGGCACCGGCGGCGTGATCATTCCGGGCGGCGGCTACTACGACAAGGTGCAGGCGATCCTGAAGAAGCACGACATCCTCTTCATCACGGACGAGGTGATCTGCGGCTTCGGGCGCCTCGGCACCTGGTTCGGCGCAAGCTACTTCGGGCTCAAGCCGGACATGATGACCTTCGCCAAGGGGCTCACCAGCGCCTACTTCCCGATGTCGGCGGTCGCGATATCGGACGAGGTCTGGCAGGTGCTGGCGGACGGCACGGCCGAGGTCGGCATGTTCGCCCACGGCTTCACCTATTCGGGCCACCCGGTGGGTGGCGCCGTCGGCCTCGCCAACCTGGAGATCATGGAGTCCGAGAACCTGGTCGCCAACGCGGCCGAGGTCGGCCCCTACTTCAAGCAGTGCCTGATGGAGCGGGTGGGCGATCACCCCAACGTGGGTGACATCCGCGGCGCGGGCCTCATGCTGGGCGTCGAGTACGCCGCCGAGCGCGGGAGCAAGGCCGCGCCTGACATGACCCCACCGGCGCATCGGCGGGTCTCGGCCGCAGCGCAAGAGCGAGGGATGCTCACGCGCGCGATGCCGTTCCTGCCGGTCAACGCGTTCTCGCCGCCGCTCACCTTCTCTAAGGCCGATGTCGACGAGACCGTCGGCATCTTCGGCGAGGCTGTGGAAAGCGTCTTCGGCAAGGGCTGAGCCCTCGTTCATAGGGGCTCCGCCGTGGGCTTTCGCATCTCCGTCGATACCGGCGGCACCTTTACCGATGTCGTGGCCGGGGGCGACGGGCGGGAGGTGGTCGGCAAGGCGCCGACCACGCCCGACCGCATCTTCGTCGGCATGCAGGGCGCGCTGGAGAACGCGGCCGAGCAGCTTGACCTGAGCCTGCCCCAACTGCTCGGCGAGACCGATCTCCTGATCTACGGCACGACGCGGGCCACCAACGCGATCGTGCAGGGCGCGGTCGCCAAGACGGCGTTCCTGGTCACCGCCGGCTTCCCCGACATCCTTGTGCTCAAGGAAGGCGGCAAGCACGGGGTCCACGACTTCGAGACCGACTACCCGGACCCCTACATCCCGCAGGCCCACACCTTCGAGATCGACGAGCGCATCGATTCCGAGGGCGGCGTGGTGACGCCGCTCGACCGTGAGCAGGCCCGCGCGGCGCTTGCGCTGGTCGAGGAGCGGGGCTTTGAGGCGGTCGCCGTCTGCCTGCTGTGGGCGGTCGCGAACCCCGCGCATGAGCAGGCGCTCGCCGCGCTGATCGAGGAGGTTCTCCCCGGCGTCCCGTACACGCTCTCGCACCGGCTGATCCCCATCGTGCGCGAGTACCGGCGCGCGTCGGCGACCGCCATCGACGCCTCGCTCAAGCCGCTGATGCAGGCGCACCTGCAAGGCATGGAGGACGATCTGCGCGCAGCCGGTTGCAAGGGGGAGATTTTGGTGAGCACCTCCGTCGGCGGCTGCATGCACGTAGAGGAGCTGGTCGAGCGCCCCATCCATACGGTCAAGTCGGGCCCCGCCATGGCGCCGGTGGCGGCACTGGCCTACTCGCAGATGGAAGGCTTCGGCGACGATGTGATCGTCTGCGACACGGGCGGCACCACCTTCGATGTCGGCCTGGTGCGCGACGGCGCGGTGAAGCAGACCCGCGAGACCTGGATCGGCGGTCTGTGGACCGGCCATATCCTCGCGATCTCTTCGGTCGACGTGCGCAGCATCGGCGCCGGCGGTGGCTCCATCGCCTGGATCGATCCGGGCGGCCTGCTCCGGGTGGGCCCGCGCAGTGCGGGCGCGGTGCCGGGGCCGGCCTGCTACGGCGCCGGCGGCACCGAGCCCACGGTCACCGATGCGGCCTTGCTGCTGGGTTATCTCGACCCGGACTACTTCCTCGGCGGGCGGCTCGCGCTCGACGAAGGCGCGGCCCGGCACGCGGTCGGCGCGCTCGCCGATCGTCTCGGCAAGTCTCTCGACGACGGGGCGCACGCCATCATGAGCCTCGCCAACGAGCTGATGATCAAGGCGATCCAGGACATCACCGTGACCGAGGGCTTCAATCCGCGCGAATGCACGCTGGTCGCTGGCGGCGGCGCGGCCGGCCTCGGCGTCATGGCGATCGCAGGCGAGCTCGGCTGCGAGCGGGTGATCCTGCCGCGCACCGCCGCCGTGCTCAGCGCCTGCGGAATGCAGGTCTCCGACGTGATTCACGAGCACTCGGCGAGCATGGTCACGCGCTCAGCCGGCTTCGACTTCGAGGGCGTGAACGCCGTGCTCGAGTCGATCGACGCCGAGCTCGAGCGCTTCGCCGCGACGCTGGGCGAGCGCGGGCTCGAGACCATGCGGATCGAGCGCTTCGTCGAGGCGCGCTACCTGTTTCAGGTGTGGGAGCTCGACGTGGCGCTGCCGGTCGAGCGCTTCGAGACCGAGCGCGATGTCGCGGCTCTGGTCGAGCGCTTCCACGCCACGCACGAGCAGGTCTTCGCCGTGCGCGATCCCGACAGCATCCTCGAATGCCTCAATTGGAAGGGGCGGGTCTCCGTCGGCCTCGACGCAGCCGCCCGTCCGCCGTCGATTGCCGGCGCCGGCGGGCCGCCGGAGCCGGACAGCCGCCGGCCCGCCTATTTCGGTGGCGGCGCGCGTGTGGACACGCCGATCTATCTCGGCCGCAACCTGAGCCCCGGCGCCGCGATCGAAGGGCCCGCGATCATCGAGGAGCCGACCACCACCATCGTGGTCGATCCCGGCACGCGGACCTGGCTGAGCGAAGCCGGCAACTTCATCCTGGAGGCCCGCTGAGATGTCATCGCCCGAACCCGCGCCGGGGACTCTCGACCCGGTCCTTCTTTCGGTGCTCTCCAACCGGCTCGACGGCATCGTGCGCGAGATGTCGAACACGCTGCTCAAGGCCGCGCGCTCGGCCGTGATCGCGGTGGCGCGGGACTTTTCCTGCGCGATCTGCACCGGCGACAACGAGCTGTTGGCGACGGCGGAGGGCCTGCCGGTCCATATCTTCGGCTCGCACCTGCAGACTCGGGCGATGACCGACCTGCACGACGATCTCGCCGAGGGTGACGCCTTCCTCCACAACGACCCCTACCTCGGCAACACCCACCCGGCCGACCACGCGGTGCTGGTGCCCGTCTTCATCGACGGCGAGCACCTGTTCACCGCCTGCGCCAAGGGCCACCAGGCGGACATCGGCAACAGCATCCCCACCACCTATCACGCCGCGGCGAAGGACGTTTACGAGGAGGGCTCGCTGATCTTCCCCTGCGTCCGCGTGCAGCGCGACTACGAGATGGTGGACGACGTGATCCGCATGTGCCGCCGGCGCATCCGGGTGCCGGAGCAGTGGTACGGCGACTTCCTGGCCGAACTCGGGGCTGCGCGCATCGCCGAGCGGCGCCTGAAGGAGCTCTGCGCCAAGTACGGCAAGGAGACCATCAAGACCTTCATCCGCGAGTGGTTCGACTATTCCGAGCGGCGCATGGTGCAGGCGATCAAGGAGCTGCCGAAGGCCGAGGTCGAGGCGGAGGGCGCGCACGATCCCTTCGAGCCCTTCCTGCCCGACGGCATCCAGATCAAGGTCCAGCTCCGCATCGATCCCGACGATGGCCGGGTCACCATCGACCTCCGCGACAACATCGACTGTCTCGACTGCGGCCTCAACGAATCGGAGGCCTGCGCGATCAACAACGTCGTGGCCGGCCTCTTCAACTGCCTGGGGCCCGAGATACCCCACAACGGCGGGTCGTTCCGTCGCGTGGACGTGCTGCTGCGGGACGGCTGCGTGGTCGGTCGCCCGTCCTTCCCCCATTCCACCTCGATGGCGACCACCAACGTCGCCGACCGCCTAGTCAACATCACCCACTCGGCGATGGCCCGGCTGGGCGACGGCTACGGCCTGGCGGAAGGCGGCAGCGCCATGGGCTCAGGCGGCGCAGTCATCAGCGGCCCGGACTTCAGGCGCGGCGGCGATCCCTACATCAACCAGCTCATGATGCTGGTGAACGGCGGCCCCGCCGGGCCCAAGGCCGACGGCTGGGTCACTTACGTGCTGCCGGTGGTCTCCGGCCTCATGTATAGGGACAGCATCGAGCTCGCCGAGGTGAAGCACCCGATGCTGTTCAGGACCGTGCGCCTCATGCCCGGCACCGGCGGTGCCGGTCGCCATCGCGGCGGCCCCGCCTGCGAGGTGGTCTACGGGCCGCGCGAGGACCCGATGACGGTGGTGATCCCCTCCGATTGTCAGGTCAACCCGGCGCGGGGCGCCCAGGGCGGCCACGACGGCGCGCCGGCGATCCAGTACAGGGTCGGCGCCAACGGCGACGAGACGCTGCTGCCCAACGTCGTGCAGCTTGCCCTGCAACCGGGCGAGATGATTCGCGGCTTCGATGCGGGGGGCGGCGGATACGGCGACCCGATGGAGCGCGATCCGGAGCGGGTGCGCATGGATGTCGCGCGCGGCTGGGAGACGCTGGAACGCGCCCGTGAGGTCTACGGAGTCGTGCTCACCGGGGACCGCGAAACCGACTCACTGGCGGTAGATCAGGCGGCGACTGACGCCCTGCGAGCCACCGCTTCTTGAGGCGTCGTCTCCTCGCGCTGGCTCCACTCTTTCGGGGTACTGTGACGGCAAGATCGGGGTGCGAAGAATGACGAGCATGGTGACGGGTCTGAGGATGCCGAGGAGCGCCATCGCAGCAGCCACGACGTGCATTCTCGCTCTGGCGGCGTTGCTCGCGCTTGGCGGTTGCGGCGCCGGGCCACTCTCCCCCATGGACGAGCCCACGCGGGCCGTCGGCGACGTAGAGGTCTGGAAAAGCCGGACGGGAACGACCACTCACACGCTCGTGGCGATCGAGACCGACTCGATTCGCTACGAGGTGGCGGAGAGCGGCTGCACCTACACAAGGCCGCGAGACGGCATCTCGCCATGGACGGCGTGGGAGAACTGCCGGCGCATTCCCGACGGCACTCAGACCGTCACACTGACTTCCGGGCAAGTGTGGCCGCTCGAGATCGGACGGACGTGGCGCTACCGCAGAGTCGGATTGGATGCGAGCGAGAATCAGTGGGATGAGGAGGTGCAGTGCAAGGTCACGAAGCAAAGGCGCGTGGAGCGCTCTGTCGGCTTCTTCCGTACATTTTACACGATATGCGAGTCCGAGACCGAAAGGCGTGTTCTCTATATCTCGCCTGACCTCGGGCGGAGCATCCGAATCTGGTACACGCGCCTCGACCGGTCCGTGCCGCCCGAAAAGCGGGACTTGGTGCACTTCACACCCGGAAAATAGAGAGGCGGCGGCGCCCCCTTCTTAGCGTCTTGCCCTCGCCTACGGTGCGTGCTAACCCTGTCGCCGCTCGCGGCGACCGCCGCGAGCGTGTCGTGATGGTTGCTCGTTTCTAGGTTCCCGAAGGCAATCCCATCAGGCAGTTCGAAGGGGGTTCGACCATGGCTGACGCCGCGCCGCCCACGGAAAGCTCGTCCGAGCACGCGGGCACGCGACGCGACTTCCTGGTGCTCGCGGCCGGCGCCATGGGGGGCATGGCGGTCGTCGGCATCACCTGGCCGCTGATCGAGACCATGAACCCCTCGGCCGACGTGCTCGCGCTGGCGTCCACCGAAGTCGATCTTTCCGCCATCGAGGAAGGCCAGACCATCGTCGTGAAATGGCGCGGCCGGCCGGTCTTCGTGCGCTATCGCACGCCGGAAGAAATCGCCGCGGCGCAGGAGACACCGCTCGACGACCTCTCCGACCCGCAGCCGGATTCGGAGCGGGCGCCGCAAGCGCAATGGCTGATCGTGGAAGGGGTGTGCACGCACCTCGGCTGCGTGCCGCTCGGCTCCAAGATCGGCGACCCGAGGGGCGAGTTCGGCGGCTGGTTCTGCCCCTGCCACGGCTCGCACTACGACACCTCAGGCCGCATCCGCAAGGGGCCGGCGCCGGCCAATCTTCCCGTGCCGAGCTACGAGTTCCTCGACGACGAACTGGTTCGGATCGGGTAGGGGACCGCGCCGGATGACGACACCTGTACCGCAGAACCGCGTTGCCCAGTGGATCGAGTACCGGCTGCCGGTCTTCAGTTGGACCAACAAGCACCTCATCGACTATCCGGCGCCGCGCAACCTGAACTACTGGTGGAACTTCGGCTCCCTCGCCGGGATCATGCTGGTGGTGCAGATCATTACCGGCGTTGTGCTGGCGATGCACTACACGCCGCATGCCGATCACGCTTTCGATTCGGTCGAGCACATCATGCGCGACGTGGAGTGGGGCTGGCTCATGCGCTACCTCCACGCCAACGGCGCCTCGATGTTCTTCGCCGTGGTCTACATCCACCTCTTCCGCGGCCTCTACTACGGCTCCTACAAGTCGCCGCGCGAGATCCTGTGGTGGATGGGCGTCATCATCCTGCTGCTCATGATGGCGAGCGCCTTCATGGGCTACGTGCTGCCGTGGGGGCAGATGAGCTTCTGGGCGGCGACGGTGATCACCAACATGACCTCGGCGATCCCGTGGATCGGCGAGACGGTCGTCACCTGGCTGTGGGGCGGCTTCTCGGTCGACCACCCCACGCTCGTCCGCTTCTACGCGCTGCACTACCTGCTGCCGTTCGTGCTCTTCGGCGTGGTCTTCATCCACCTCTGGGCGCTGCACCACCGCAAGTCGAACAACCCGCTCGGCATCGATATCAAGAGCGAGAAGGACACCATCCCCTTCCACCCGTACTACACGGTGAAGGATTCGTTCGGGATCGGGGTGATGATGTTCATCCTGCTGATCTTCACCTTCTACATGCCGAACGTGCTGGGCGAGGTCATCAACTACGAGAAGGCGAACCCGCTGCAGACGCCCGCGCACATCGTGCCGGAATGGTACTTCCTGCCGTTCTACGCGATTCTGCGCGCGATCCCCGACAAGCTCGGCGGCGTCGTGGCGATGGTCGCCTCGATCTTCATCCTCTTCATCCTGCCGTGGCTCGATTCGTCCCGGGTGCGAAGCGCGCGCTTCCGCCCGATCTACAAGTGGGCGTTCTGGGTCTTCGTCGTGGATTGCATCGCGCTCGGCTGGGTCGGCGCCAACACGCCCGAGGGCAATTTCATCTGGATCGGGCAGGTGACCACCGGCTACTACTTCGCGCACTTCCTCATCATCGTGCCGCTCATCGGCAAGTTCGAGCGGCCCACGAAGCTGCCGGAGAGCATCCATCAGGCGGTGCTGAAAGGTGGGGGTGAGGACACGACTGCTGCGGCGCCAGCGGATGCTGCGGCTGCGGCACCGGCGGCGTCCAGGGAGAAGACGTGATGCGCGGCGCCCTTCTCGCCGGGCTGATCGGTGCCTTCGCGCTCTTTGGCGGCAACGCAGCGCTCGCGGCCGGCGCCGCGCCGAACGTCCCGGATCAGGACTGGCAGCACGAAGGCGTCTTCGGCACCTTCGACCGGGGCGAGCTACAGCGCGGCTTCCAGGTCTTCCAGGAAGTCTGCTCCGCGTGTCATTCGCTCCAGTACATCGCCTTCCGCAACCTGGTGGAAATCGGCTTCACCGAGGAGGAGGCCAAGGCGATCGCTGCGGAGTACGAGGTCGAGGACGGGCCCGACGACGAGGGCGAGATGTTCGACCGGCCCGCCCGGCTCTCCGACTACTGGCCCTCGCCCTTCGCCAATGACAACGAGGCGCGGGCCGCCAACGGCGGCGCGCTGCCGCCCGACCTCTCGCTGATCATCAAGGCGCGTGAGGGCGGTCCGGACTACATCTACGCGCTGATGACCGGCTACGAGGAAGAGGCGCCGGAGGGCATGGAGCTTTCCGACGGCATGAACTTCAACCACTTCTTCCCAGGCCAGCAGATCGCCATGGTGGAGCCTCTCTACGACGAGGCGGTCGAATATGTCGACGGCACGCCCATGACCCTCGAGCAGCACGCGCGGGACGTGACCGCCTTCCTCTCCTGGACCGCGGAGCCGGAGCTGGAGGAGCGCAAGCAGACCGGCCTCAAGGTGCTGATCTTCGTCTTCGTGCTCACCGCAGTATTGTTCGTCATCTACAGGCGCGTCTGGGCCAGGCTGCACTAGCGAATCGTCACACCCCCTCGTCGGGTCGGGCGTGACGGCGGGGCAGGCCGCCGGAACGAACGTGGAGGGAGTGAACCATGGCCCAACCCACAGGCTCACAGCACACCGATCCAAAGAGCGATATTGATATCGCGCGGGCGGCCACCAAACGCCCGATCCTCGATCTCGCCCAGGACCGCCTCGGCATCGCGGCCGAGCATCTGGTCCCCTACGGCCACGACAAGGCGAAGATTACCCTCGACTACTTCGGCTCGCTGCAGGACCGGCCCGACGGCAAGCTGATCCTGGTGACGGCGATCACGCCGACCCCGGCGGGCGAGGGCAAGACCACCACCACGGTCGGCCTCGGCGACGGCCTCAACCGGATCGGCAAGAAGGCCGTCATGGCGCTGCGGGAGCCGAGCCTCGGCCCCTGCTTTGGCGTCAAGGGTGGTGCGGCCGGCGGTGGCTACGCCCAGGTGGTGCCGATGGAGGACATCAACCTCCACTTCACCGGCGATTTCCACGCCATCGGCGCAGCCAACAACCTGCTCGCGGCGATGGTGGACAACCACATCTACTGGGGCAACAAGGCCGGCATCGATCCGCGCCGGGTGAGCTGGCGCCGCGTAGTCGACATGAACGATCGCGCCTTGCGCAGCGTGGTCTCGTCGCTCGGCGGCGTCGCCAACGGCTTCCCACGCGAGGACGGCTTCGACATCACCGTCGCCTCCGAGGTGATGGCGATCTTCTGCCTCTCGCGCGACCTCGACGACCTGCGCGCGCGCCTCGGCAACATCGTGGTCGGGCTCACCCGCGAGCGCGAGCCGGTGCGCGCCAGCGCGGTGAACGCCGACGGCGCCATGACCGCGCTGCTCAAGGACGCGCTCGCGCCCAACCTGGTGCAGACGCTGGAGAACAACCCGGCGCTCATCCACGGCGGCCCGTTCGCCAACATCGCCCACGGCTGCAACTCGGTGATCGCGACCAGGGCCGCGCTCAAGCTCGCCGACTACGTGGTGACGGAGGCCGGCTTCGGCGCCGATCTCGGGGCCGAGAAATTCTTCGACATCAAGTGCCGGAAGGCTGGATTGGCGCCGGATTGCGCGGTGATCGTGGCGACCATCCGTGCGCTCAAGATGCACGGCGGCGTCGCGCGGGGCGACCTCGGCAGTGAGAATCTGGAGGCGCTGGCGGAGGGCATGGAGAATCTGGCCCGGCACGTGCGAAACGTCCAAAGCTATGGCGTGCCGGCGGTGGTGGCGATCAACCGCTTCTCCGCCGACACCGAGGCCGAGCGCGCGTTGGTAGCGGAGCGCTGTGCCGAGATGGGCGTCACCGCGGTGGAGTGCGATCACTGGGCCATGGGCGGCGCCGGCTGCGAGGCGCTGGCGCACGAGGTGGTAGGCACGATCGCTTCGAAGCCCTCGTCGTTCCAGCCGCTCTATCCGGACGATCTCACGCTCTGGGAGAAGATCGAGGCCGTCGCCAAGCGGATCTACGGCGCCGACGGCATCACGGCGGACGCGGCCGTCAGCCGGCGGCTCGACGAGCTCCAGGCCGGCGGCTTCGGGCACTTCCCCGTGTGCATGGCGAAGACGCAGTACAGCTTCTCGGCCGATGCGGGGCTCAAGAACGCGCCCAGCGGCTTCGAGGTGCCGATTCGCGAGGTGCGGCTCTCGGGCGGCGCCGAGTTCGTGGTGGTGATCTGCGGCGCGATCATGACCATGCCGGGGCTGCCGCGCGTGCCCGCCGCCGACAACATCGCCGTCGACGAGAACGGCCACATTACCGGGTTGTTCTAGCTCTCAGGCACCATTGTCGCGTGGCCGGCATCAGCGCGGCCCGGTCGCCATGGTTGGGTTGCTGGGAGAAAGATGTTGAACAACTCTCATCTCCATCAATCCAAAGGGCGACGTAACCGTCATTTTCTGCGTTTCGTACTCTATGTCGCCGTTCCGCTTTGTGCCACGACCCTGATCCTGGGCGCGTGCCACAAATTCGTGGATGGGGACGAAGACGAGCAAGAGGCGTGCGTCGAGACTCACGACCGGGGCTGCGTTCTTGAGCCCGAATTCGAGGCATTGGTACAGGAAATCGCGGCTGAGTATGCCGAGCCGTCGAGCTTCCAGAACCAGTGGGGCCTGGCTGCGATCAACGCCGACCAAGCGTATGCGAACCTGGAGCTGGAGTTCGGGCCCGGCGTCGCGCCCGGCGAGGGCATCACCGTCGGCGTGCTGGATACGGGGATTGACGGAGCCGACCCTGCGTTCAGGGACAAGACCGTCATCGAACGGTTTCTACCAGGCGCGAACGATGAGGTCGGGAACGAGACTTCTCACGGTACCGCGGTAGCCAGCATTCTTGCCGGAGAGGATATCCCCGGTTTCCCGCACGACGCGCAGGGCGTGGCCTGGGGCGCCGACCTCGTCGTCTTCGCGATCCCGCTCGGCGACCCTCCCGAGTCTTATGAGCCGACCCCGATCAGCGAGCTGCCGGGAACTGCGGAATATTTTGCGGAGACCTTCGAAGAGATACTCGCTTGGCGGTTCGGCACCCGGCGCATCGATTTTCTGAACCTGAGCCTAGGCGTCTCGGGCGTCGTTGAGAGCTACAGCGAAGAGATTGTTAGCGAGTCTTTCGCGCCGTTGCTTCCCGTGATGCTTCAGGAAGGCGCCGACAAGAAAGTCATCTTCGTCTGGGCAGCGGGGAATGCGCACGGCCTGCCATGCGAAGCCACGATATCCGAATGCGTCGACGGAGCGGTGGAAGCCACCTCGGCGTCGCTTCTGTCGGGTCTGGGCGCGCGAATGCCAGAGCTGCAAGAGACGTTGGTTGCGGTCGTGGCCACACGCCCGGACGGCGAGATTGCCGACTTCTCCAACCGCTGCGGCATCGCGGCCGATTACTGCCTGGCGGCCCCGGGAGACGACCTTCGGTTTTCCTATTTCGGTCCGGGTCCGAACGGCGAACCGGGTTTTCGCGGCATAGGGGTTGGAGGCGGCACATCGTTCGCCGCGCCGATGGTGACCGGCGGCCTCGCCGTGATGAAGCAGTATTTCCGGGGCCAGGTCTCCAACACGGACCTGTTGGCGAGGCTCCTCGAGACCGCGAATCGCACCGGCCTCTACGCCGATGCCGCGATTTACGGTCGCGGCCTCATGGATTTGGGCGCCGCGACCTCGCCCGTGGGTGCGACGGTCGTCGCCATGGGCGAACGGGTGGGAAGTGCGGGTGCCGCATTGAGCGGTTCGAACTTGCAACTCGGCCTCGCCTTCGGCGATGCGCTCGCTCCCGTTCTCGAAGGCCAACAGATCACCGCGTTCGATACGCTCGGCGCGCCGTTCTGGTACGACATCGACACGATGGTGAGCGCTGCAGCGAGGCCCGCGCTGCACGATCGTTTCCGCGATTTCCAGCAGCTGTCGCTCTCGGAGCCGCTTGGCGCCCCCGCAAGCGCCATCCGGCTCCCCATCCTTGGAACGCGCGGCGCGCCGCACGGCGCCGCCCCCGGCCTCTATCTCGCGAAAACCGGTGCTCCGGCCGCCTCGAACGCCAACCACTTCGCTCTCGCCAGACACAGCGTCGTCGCAACCCTGCCGGTCACCGCGAACCTGACCGCCACGGCGCTCACCACGGAAGGACTGGCCCGGCAAAAGCCCGCGTCCGGCGTTGCGCTGACGTGGCGTGAGCCTGAGACGCCGATTGGTCTCCGGGCCGGCTGGATGGGCGAGCGCCAGACCTTGCTCGGCAGCGAGTCCGACGGCGCCTTCGGAGACCTTCAGGCGCACGCCGCGTTCGCGGGAGTCGAGGCGGGCACGGAACTCGGCCCGTGGCGCCTCGGCGGCAGCGCGGAAATCGGCACCGTGACTGCGCAGGCGCACGGCGGCGTGTTCAAGGAAATCTCGCCTCTCGCCACCAGCACATTCGCATTGCATGCCACCCGGCAGAATGAGGACGGCAGCGCGTTTCGTGTGTCGCTGTCGCAGCCGCTCCGCGTGGAGAGAGGTCGGGCGCTGCTCTCACTTCCCTCGGGACGAACGACAGCGGGCGAGGTGATCCGCAACATCCTGTCTGCCGATGTCGAGCCCGGCGGCAGGCAGGTCGATCTGGCAGTGCAGTGGCAGCAGCCGATGGAGCTCGGGCAGTTGCGCCTCGGCGCCACGCTCTCCCACGAGCCGGGCCACCGCAGGAACGCCGACGCGGAGCTAATCCTGCTCTCCGGCTGGCGTCACTTCTTCTAACGCGGACGGCGGCCTGAGCGGCCTCGCCTCACGCCATTGCGGCGCGCAGGCGGCGGTCGATCGCGTCCAGGAAATCCTTGGAGTTGAGCCAGCCTTGGTCGGGGCCGACCAGGATGGCGAGGTCCTTGGTCATCTCTCCGGCTTCCACGCATTCGATGCAGCAGCACTCCAGCGTGTCGGCGAAGTCAATGAGCGCCTGGTTGCCGTCGTGCCGGCCGCGGTGCTTGAGGCCGCGGGTCCAGGCGAAGATCGAGGCGATGGGGTTGGTCGAGGTCTCCTCGCCCCGCTGATAGGCACGGTAGTGGCGGGTGACGGTGCCGTGCGCCGCCTCGGCCTCCACCGTCTTGCCGTCGGGCGACATCAGCACCGAGGTCATCAGGCCGAGCGAGCCGAAGCCTTGCGCTACGGTGTCCGACTGCACGTCGCCGTCGTAGTTCTTGCAGGCCCAGATGAAAGCGCCCTCCCACTTGAGCGCGGCGGCGACCATGTCGTCGATCAGCCGGTGCTCGTAGCCGATACCGGCGGCCTCGAAGCGGTCCCTGAACTCGGCCTCGAAGACCTCCTCGAACAGGTCCTTGAAGCGCCCGTCGTAGAACTTGAGAATGGTGTTCTTGGTCGACATGTAGACCGGCCAGCCCCGGTCCAGCCCGTAGTTCATGCAGGCGCGGGCGAAATCGCGGATCGAATCGTCCAGGTTGTACATGGCGAGCGCGACGCCGCCGCCGGGAAAGTCGAACACCTCCCGCTCGATGGTCTCGCCGCCGTTCGCGGGCTCGAAGCGAACCGTGAGCTTGCCCTTGCCCGGCACCACGAAATCTGTGGCGCGGTACTGGTCGCCGAAGGCGTGGCGGCCGATGACGATCGGGTGCTCCCAGCCGGGCACGAGGCGCGGCACGTTGCGGCAGATGATGGGCTCGCGGAACACCGTGCCGCCGAGGATGTTGCGGATGGTGCCGTTGGGCGAGCGCCACATCTTCTTGAGGCCGAACTCCTCGACGCGAGCCTCGTCGGGCGTGATGGTCGCGCACTTGACGCCGACGCCGATCTCCTTGATCGCTTCAGCGCAATCGACCGTGACCTGGTCGTCGGTGGCATCCCGATGTTCGACGCCGAGGTCGTAATAGTGGAGGTCGATGTCCACATAGGGCAGGATCAGCTGGTCCTTGATCCAGGCCCAGATGATTCGCGTCATCTCGTCGCCGTCGATCTCGACGACGGGGTTGGCGACCTTGATTTTCGCCATCCGAAGCTCTCCAGGAATACGTTGCGGGCGAGGGGCCCCGGGGAGGAAGGCGTCGCGGCCAGCGGAGCCGGGCGCACCTTAGCAAAGCGGTCCGACCGGTCAAGGACGGGGCCGCCGCGAAAGACGGCCCGGAAGGGCGGCTACGCCTCGCCGTTGTCCAGGACCCGGAACAGCTCCTCGGTGGAGCGGACCACGGTGGCGAGGCCGGGTGCGGCAGACGGCGCAAATCCCTCGTCGCTCACATGGTCGAGCAGGTCCTGCAATGGCTCCCAAAAGCCCTCGCTGTCGAGAACGACGATCGGCTTGTCGAGGAGTCCCAGCTGCTTCCAGGTCAGCACTTCGAAGAACTCGTCGAGAGTGCCGTAGCCGCCCGGCAGGATCACGAAGCCGTCGGCGCGGTCGAGCATGATCCGCTTGCGCCGGAACATGTCTTCGGTGACCACCATCTCGGTCAGGCCAGGATGCGCCACCTCGAGGCTCTCCAGTTTCTCGGGAATCACGCCGATGGCCTTGCCGCCTCCCGCCAGCACCGCATCGGCCACCACCGCCATCAGACCGATGCCGCCGGCGCCATAAACGAGCGTAATCCCGCGCTGGGCGAGCGCCGTGCCCAGGCTGCGGGCGGCCTCGGCATGGGCCGGATTGCGGCCCGTTTGGGAACCGCAAAAGACGCAAAGGGACGCGATCGCCGCCATCGCCGATCCGATCCGATTCAGTGGCTGGACGTGTAGGAGCGCCGCTCTGTAGCAGAGACCGCTGCCGGCCGCCAGCCGTGATGACGGCCGGGGTCCCGGTTGCAATGCCCACCGAAGCAACTATGTCAGAATACAGACCCCAAGTGCCGAGGGCAGGACCGAGCGCGGGATGCCATGAAAGGGTTCAACTCCCGTTTCGCCCATCGCATCGCCTGTCTGCTGCTGGCGATGCTGGCGGGCGTCGTGCTCGCCGGTGCAGCGCCCGCGGCGGAACCGGCGGCGGAGCCCGATCCGGCGAGCCCGGACCCGGCGGCGCGGGGCGCCTACATCCTGCGCGCGGCCGGCTGCGCCACCTGCCACACCGATGTTGCGGGCGGCGGCGTCTTCCTCGCCGGCGGGCGCATGCTGTCCTCGCCCTGGGGGGCGATCGCCGCCCCCAATATCACGCCGGATCCCGAGACCGGCATCGGCGGCTGGACCGACGAAGACTTCGTCCGCGCGCTGCGTGACGGCAAATCGCCCGAGGGCCGCACCTACTATCCGGCATTCCCTTACACCGCGTATGCCGGCATGAAGCGCGAGGACATGCTGGACCTCAAGGCCTACCTCGACACGGTGGAGCCGGTCGTCGCCGCCAACAGGCCGCACGAGCTGCGGTTTCCGTTCAGCGTGCGGCTCTTTCTCCATCCTTGGCGCTGGCTCTTCTTCGATCGTGAGCCCGAGGCCGCCATTCCCATCGAGGACGAGCGCCTGGAGCGCGGGCACTATCTCGTGGAAACGCTGGGCCACTGCGCCGAATGCCACACCCCGCGCAACATGTTGGGCGCCCTCAAGCGCGGCCCGCACCTGGCGGGATCACGCTATGGGCCCGGCGGGATTTCGGTTCCCAACATTACCCCCGATGCCGAGACGGGCATCGGCTCATGGTCCGAGATCGATCTGGCGTTCTTCCTGCGCACGGGCTTCACGCCCTACGGCGACGACGTGCAAGGCGAGATGCGTGAGGCCATCGACGACGGCCTGCGCCACCTGATCCAGGAGGATCTGGAGGCCATGGCCGCCTATCTCAAGGCGCTGCCTGCGATCCGCAACCCGGTGAGCCCGACGCCGTCCCCACCCCCGGCGTTTTCGTCGGGCAGCGACTGGTAAGGCGCCGCGCTGGGCGCGCTGTCACGCCTCGACCGACTCGTGTATCGTGACGCTCTCAATGACTGCTAGGCGATTCGAGTGAGCGAGACAGGGACTTTCACCAGTCGCGTGGCCGACGTGCTGACGCGGCGCAAGACGCTTCGCATCGCAGCCCCGGTCGGCGCCGCCGTCGTGGTCGTCGGCGTCCTGCTCGGCGTGTTCCTCACGGGCGGAGACGAGCCGGATGAAACGACGGGGCAATCCGTCGAGATCGCAGACAGTACGGCCGAAAGCACCGGCGAAAGCGTGTCGCCGACCGACGATTCCACGACCACAACAGCTGACACGGGCGCAGCCTCTCAGGCCGAGCCGGCCCACGCAGGGACAGGTGATCCGGCCGATGCGACGGCGCCCGCCACCGCCGACGTCGACGCTCCCACCCCGGCCGAGCCCAAGCCCCAAGAGACAGCTGAGGCGCCACCGGTGCCTGCCGACGTTCCGGGCGGCGACATCGATGTCGGCCCGGCGGAGGACGAGACGGTCGAGGCGACCCCGGCAGCACCCGAGAAGCCGACTGAGACCGCCGCTGTCGAGACACCCGAGGCGGCGCCGACGCCGGCCGATCCACCGGTCGGCGAGGTCGATACCGTCGCGCAGGAGGAAGAGGCGGCCGGGCCCGATGCTGCGGACGATGGCGCGCCTGCGGTCACGGAGACGGGCACCGCCACCGAAACCGACGTTGCCGCCACGACTGGTGACGGCACCGCCCCCGCGACGGACGAAGATGCGGCGACCGCGGCTGAGTCAGAGGCAACGGGTGACATGGCCGGCGCCGACACGATGGTGGAAGGCGACGGCGGCACTTCGCCCGTCACCGAAAAGGATGCAACGGCTGCGGCTACGCCAGAGGCTGCGGACGACGTGGCCGGCGCCGACATGGTGGCGGAGGGCGAAGATGGCACCGCGTCCGTCACCGGGGACGATGTGGCGGTTGCGGCTACGCCAGAGGCTGCGGACGAGGCGGCCGACACCGACACGATGGCGGTGACCGAGGATGCAGCACCGTCGGACGAGCAGAGCATAGCAGCCGCGCCGGATGCAGCCGGTGCCGAGTCCGAGGCTGAGACTCCGGCAGAGCCACGGAGCGGCGACGCAATGGCATCGGCCGACGTTGCCGGATCTGGTACCGCGGACGATGTGGCCACCACGTCTGACCCAGCGGTACCCGAGGACTTGAGCGATGACGCCGCCGCCGAGGTGACATCCGACGCTGAGCAGGACGCAACCACCGAGCTGGCGACGACGGCAGAGCAAGCTGACGCTGACGCAGCGACTCCCGAGACCGAACCTTCGGATGAGCGGGACGAGACGGCTGCTGCGCCGGATGGCACGGAACCGAGCATCGGTGAAGGCACTACGGCGACGGCCGAGACAGACGAACCTGCCTCCGACGCCGAGCAAGAGACCGCGACTGTCTCCGAAGACGCGACACCGGATGACACGTCCGACACCGACACGATGGCGGAGGGCGACGACGACACCGCGCCCGCCACCGGCGAGGACGTCACGGCTTCGGTCGAGCCGGAGGCAACAGAAGATGAGGCCGGCACCGACGCGATGGCGGCGACCGACGATGACACCGCGCCCGCCACCCGGGACGACGAGGTCGCTTCGCCTGAGGCAGTGGCAACGGAAGACACGTCGGATGCCGACACGATGGCGGAAGATGATGAGGGCACCCCTTCCGCCACTGACACGATAGCGGCGACCGAAGACGGCACCGCATCCGCAGCCCAAAAGGATGCGGCGGCTGGGTCCGTGGTGACGGCTGATGGAACAGAAGACACGGCCGACGGGGGCGCGGCAACTGAGGCCGCGGCCGGCGATGATGCACCCGCTGCCACCGAGGAGGGGGCACAGGAGACGGAAAAGACCATCGTCGAGACGCGCGTCGTGCCCGACGAGCCGGTGGAACAGGCTGAGCAGCCGACCGTCGCGCCGGATGTGCTGGAGGAGACAACGACGGTAGAAGAGCCGGCCCCGGCTGTGATTCCACCCAGCTTCGATATCGTGCGAATCAAGCCCGACGGCAGCGCGGTGATCGCGGGCCGCGGCCCGCCCGGCGCCGAGGTCACCGTGAAGAGCCAAACGGTCGACCTGGGTTCGGAGACCGCCAACCGTAGCGGCGAATGGACGCTGCTGCCGGATATCCCCATCCCGCCGGGCGACCACCAGTTCTCGGCGGTCGCGACCCTGCCAGACGGCACGCAAGTGGAATCGGATGAGGTGCTCATCGTCTCCATCCCCGATCCCGACGAGGACGGGGGATCGGTGCTCGCCCTGCTGACGCCGCGTGACGGCGAAGGCGGTAGCAGGATTCTGCAGAAGCCGGAGCCGGCTCCGGAGAAAGTGGAACCGGAGCCCACTCCGGAAGTGGCGGATGAGGAACGGATTGAACTGGCGCGTCCCGATACGACGCCCGAAGATGAGGCCGCCCCAGGCGCGGATCTGCCGGACGAGGCCCGTCCGGAAGAGACTTCGCCGACGCTCGAAGATACCCAGGTGGCGGACGTAGACGAGGCTCCTGCGACAGAGACTCCGCCGGCACCCGAAGATACTGAAGTGGCAGGCGTAGACGAGGCTCCTGCGGCTGAGACTCAGCCCGACGAAGAGCCCATGGACCAAGCCAGCCTGACCGAAGACCGCTCCGACGACACCGGCGCGACGGTCGCAGCGGACGCTGCCGGCGAGGCGACGGCGGATGCGCCGTCAGACGACGCGGAAACCGTGTCCGAGGCGACGCCAAGCGAGGAGGACGAGGGCTCTCTCGTCGTCGATACGGTCGATTACGACGATGAGGGCGACATGACGATCACGGGATCGGCCGAGCCGGCAGCCGACCTGCACGTCTATCTCGATGAGCGACACGTGGGCACGATCGAGAGCGATGCGACCGGCGAATGGGAAGTCTCGCCGGACGACGAGGTCGCGCCAGGCACCTACACGCTCAGGGTGGATCAGGTCGATCCCGCTGGTGTGGTCCTCGCCCGCATCGAGACGCCGCTGACCCGCGCGCGGCCAGAGGAGCTCTCGTTCGGCGATGCCATCGTCGTGGTCCAGCCGGGGAACAGCCTCTGGCGCATCGCCCGGCGCACCCTCGGCGGCGGCATCCACTTCACCGAGATCTACGAGGCGAATCGCAGCCAGATCGCTGATCCCGCGCTGATCCATCCCGGCCAGATATTCACCGTTCCCGAACTTAACTGAGGACGCGCTCCACGGCGCGGGGCGCTCAACTCAGCCGGGCGACCACGTAGCCCAGCAGGCTGAGGAGGCGCTTCTTCTCGTCCTCGGAGAGGCCGTGGGTCGCGAGCGCGTTGACCTCCAGCGCCGCCGGCACCAGCTCGCCGCAGAGCTCGCGGCCCCGCTCCGTCAGCACCACGCGGCGCCGACGGCCATCCTGCTGGTCCTCCACACGGCGGATCAGACCGTCGCGCTCCATGCGTTGCAGGGTTCGCGCTGCCGTGGGTTCCTCGATCTGCTGACGGCGGCTCAGCTCCTTCTGGGTGAGGCTCTCCTCCTCCCAGAGCAGCAGCAGCATCGACCATTGCGCGACCGAGACCCCGTAGCGGCCCAGCCGCTCCTGCAACGCACGGGAGAAGAGGCGCGAGGCAAGAGAGACCAAGTGGGCGGTGCTTTCCTCGATTACGAACGGCGTCGCGCCGCTCGTCTCGTCTCCGCCCCGTGCCGCCGGCCGGCGGCGGATCACCGCGTATGACACGGCACTCGCTCCCCTGACGACCCGCTTCAATCCTATGGTGCGTCGGCAGGCCCGGACAAGGAAGGGGTGCGGCAGGGCGGTATGCCGGGCGAGCCCGGAGCCATGCGGAAAACCATTCAAACTGCCCGCCATCGCTGGCATAGTGCGCGCCGCGCCGCAGCCAGAGCCAGCGGGCGCGCCGGGGAGGCGAGGGGGGACATGACGCTTAGTGTGGCGATCGTCGGCTCGGGGCCGGCGGGTTTCTATACGGCTGATTCGCTCTTGAAGGCCGACCCGGAGTGCCGGATCGATATCATCGACCGGTTGCCGACGCCCTACGGGCTGATCCGCTTCGGGGTCGCGCCCGACCACGAGAAGACCAAGAACGTGATGCGCGGCTTTGCGCGCACGGCTTCCGACGATCGCGTCAACTTCTACGGCGATGTCGATATCGGCGAAGCGCTTTCTCTCGATGAGCTGCGCGAAATGTACGACGCCGTCGTGCTCGCGGTCGGCGCCGCCCATGACCGCAGGCTCGGCATCCCCGGCGAGGACAAGGCCGGCGTGGTCGGCTCGGCGAGCTTCGTCAACTGGTACAACGCCCACCCCGATTTCGTCGATCGCACGCCCGATCTCGACACCTCGAGCGTGGTCATCATCGGCGCCGGCAACGTCGCCATCGACGTGGCGCGGGTGCTGGTCAAGACCCCGGCGGAGATGGCGGCGACCGACCTGCCGGACTACGCCGCCGAGCCCATCCACGGCGCGCCGATCAGCGACGTCTACATGGTGGCGCGGCGCGGCCCGGTCGAGGCCAAGTTCACCAATGTCGAGCTGCGCGAAATGGGCCACCTGGAGCAATGCGTGCCCCAGGTCTCGGCCGCCGATCTGCCCGCTGAGGTGACCGGCGAGATGTCTCCGCGCGACCGCCGCGTGCGCGAAAAGAACCTAGAGACGCTCCGCGCCTTCGCCGGGCGGGAGGCCGACGAGAAGCCGAAGCGCGTGCACTTCGTCTTTTTCGCGAGCCCGGTCGAAATCCTGGGTGGCGAGCACGTGGAAGCCGTGCGCTTCGAGCGCACGCGGGTCGAGAATGGCCGCGCCATCGGGACCGGCGAGCATTACGAGATCGCCTGCGGCCTGGTGGTCGCCGCCGTGGGCTACCTCTCACTGCCCGTGGATGGCGCGCCCTTCGACCACAAGCAGGGCGTCGTGGTGAACGAGGAGGGCCGGGTCGGGCCCGGCCTCTATGCGGTCGGCTGGATCAAGCGCGGCCCGACCGGGGTGATCGGCACCAACAAGCCGGACGGCCGGGACGCAGCCCAGCAGATCATTGACGATCTCGGCGCGGGCGGTGGCAAGCCGGGGCGGGAGGGGTTGGAGGCGATGTTACGGGCGCGCGGGCGCCGTTGGGTCGATTTCGAGGACTGGCAGCGGATCGAGGCAGCGGAGATTGAGGCCGCCGCTGAGGGCGCCCCCCGTCGCAAGCTCTACCGCCACGAGGATTTTCTGGCCGTCCTGGACGAGCAGCGCGCCGCCGGCTGAGCGGCGCCCAAGGCGCCATTAAAGCGCCAAGAAAAGGTCGGACCACTAGACATCGGGGGCCGCTGGGAGTAAGTGAATCCTCCCGCCCCGGTCGGCTGACTCGGCGGGCCTCATGGAGAATGACAGGGCCATGGCAGAAGCAGCATTGACGCTCGACGAGGTGCCGCGCGAGGAGCTGGAATCGGCCGTGATTCGCTTCGCCGGGGATTCTGGTGACGGCATGCAGCTGACCGGCGGGCGCTTTACCGAGACCACGGCGCTCGCCGGCAACGATCTCACCACCTTCCCCGATTTCCCGGCCGAGATCAGGGCGCCGATCGGCACCACCTACGGCGTCTCCGCCTTCCAGATCAACTTCGGCTCGCGCAACGTGATGACCTCGGGCGACTTGCCGGACGTGCTGGTCTGCATGAATCCCGCCGCGCTCAAGGTCAATCTCTCCGAGCTCAGGGAAGGCGGCCTGATCATCGTCGATACCGGCACCTTCACCGACAAGAACCTGCAGAAGGCGGGCTACGAGGCCAATCCCCTCGATGACGGCAGCCTCGACCGTTATCGGATCATGGCCATCGACATCTCCAAGCTGACGCTGGAGGCGGTCAAGGAATGCGACGTCTCCAAGAAGGAAGGGCTCCGCGCCAAGAACCTCTGGACCCTCGGCCTGATCTACTGGATGTACGACCGCGACGTGGCGGCGACGGTGGAGTGGCTCGGCACCAAGTTCAAGAAGCTGCCCAACATCGCGGCCGCGAATATTGCTTGCCTCAAGGCGGGCCATGCCTTCGGCGAGACGGCCGAGCTGCCGGACGGCGCATTGGTCTACGAGATCAAGCCCGCGACCTTCCGGCCGGGACTCTACCGCACCGTTACCGGGACCGAAGCGCTGGCCTGGGGCCTCGTGGCGGGATCGCAGCTCGCCGGACTCAAGCTGGTGTTCAGCTCCTACCCGATCACGCCGGCGTCCTCCGTGTTGCACGTGCTCTCCCGGCTCAAGGCCTATGACGTGGTGACCTTCCAGGCCGAGGACGAGATCGCCGCGGCCGGCGCTGCGATCGGTGCGTCTTACGCCGGCGCCCTCGGCGTCACCTCGAGCTCAGGCCCCGGCGTCGCGCTCAAGACCGAAGCACTCGGTCTCGCGATCACCGCCGAGCTGCCGCTGATCCTGATCAATTCTCAGCGTGCCGGCCCGTCCACGGGCATGCCGACCAAGACCGAGCAGTCCGACCTCTACCTCGCCGTCTACGGACGCAACGCCGATGCGCCGCTGGTGGTACTCGCGGCGCGCTCGTCGGCCGAAGCGTTCGATGTCGCCATCGAGGCGGTGCGCCTCGCCACCCGCTACATGACCCCGGTGGTGGTGCTGTCCGATACCTTCATCGCGAACGCGGCGGAGCCGTGGCGGCTGCCCGACGTCGGTACGCTCGAGCCCTTCCCGGTGGCGTTCCACACCGATGCGGAGGGCTTCCAGCCCTACCGGCGGGACGCGGAGACGCTGGCGCGGCGCTGGGTGAAGCCCGGCACGCCGGGTCTCGAGCACCGCATTGGCGGGCTCGAGAAGGACTACACGACGGGCAACGTCTCCTACGACCCCGAGAACCATCAGCGCATGACCGACGTGCGGCACGAGAAGATCGCCCGCATCGCGGACGACATTCCCGAGCAGGAGGTCGATCAGGGACCCGCGCAAGGCCCGCTTGCGGTGGTCGGCTGGGGCTCGACCTACGGGCCGATCAGCCGGGCCGTCGAGCGCAGCCGGGAGGCGGGCATCAGCGTCTCCCACATTCACCTGCGCTACCTCAACCCGTTGCCGCGCAACCTGGGCGATCTGCTCGGAGATTTCGACAAGGTGCTGGTGCCCGAGATGAACATGGGCCAGCTCACCACTGTGCTGCGCAGCCGCTACCTGGTGCCGGCCGAGAGCGTGCCCAAGGTCACTGGCAAGCCCTTCAAGATCGCCGAGATCATGGACGCGATCAGCGCCCATTCGGAGGCATGAGATGAACGATACGGTCGCGATCCCCGCGCTGACGCCGCAGGACTTCACCTCCGACCAGGAGGTCCGCTGGTGCCCCGGCTGCGGCGACTACGCCATCATCAAGGCGGTGCGCAAGGCGCTCGCCGAAATCGGTACCGACACCAAGGACGTGGTGTTCGTCTCCGGCATCGGCTGCGCGGCGCGCTTTCCCTATTACATGGACACCTACGGGTTCCACACCATCCATGGCCGCGCACCAGCGATCGCGACCGGGGTGAAGCTCGCCAATCCCGAGCTCGATGTCTGGGTGGTCTCGGGCGACGGCGACGGCCTCTCGATCGGCGGCAACCACACGCTGCACGCCCTGCGCCGCAACGTCGACCTGAACATCCTGCTGTTCAACAACGAGATCTACGGCCTAACCAAGGGCCAGTACTCGCCGACCTCGCGCGAGGGCACGCGCTCGCCGTCGACACCGCTCGGCTCGGTCGACCATCCCTTGTCCGCGACCCGCTTTGCGCTTGGCGCCGGGGCGCGCTTCGTCGCCCGCGCGGTCGATACCGACCAAAAGCGGCTCCCCGACATCCTCAAGGCGGCGCATGCGCACAAGGGGACCTCGTTCCTCGAGATCTTCCAGAACTGCATCGTCTACAACGACGGCGCGTTCGACGCGTTTGCCGAGCGGAAGAACGCGCCCGAGACGCAGATCTTCCTGGAGCACGGCAAGCCGCTGATCTTCGGTAAGGAGCGGGACCGCGGGCTCCGGCTCGCGCCCGGCACTTTCTCGCTGGAGGTGGTGCCGCTCGGCGAAGGCGGCGTGGACGAGTCCGAGCTCCTGGTTCACGACCAGACCAACCGGCCGCTCGCCGGCATCCTGGCGGAGATGGAGCCGCCGGACTTCCCCATGGCGCTCGGCGTGCTCTTCTGTAGCCCGGAAGAGAGCTACGAGGCGGCGGTCTATGCGCAGATCGAGGACGCCAAGGCAAAATCCAAGGCCGACGGAATCGACGCTCTGCTGCGGACCGGCCATACCTGGACAGTCGAGGCGCGCTGATCGCCGATCCCGCCGCCCCGGCACCCCGTCACTGACTGGCCCATGAGGCTGCGATGATCGAAGCCTTGATCTTCGACGTCTTCGGCACGGTGGTCGACTGGCGCACCGGCGTTGCCCGCGAGGTCGAAGCCTTCTTCGCGGAGTCGGATCGGACGGTCGATCCCGTCGCCTTTGCCGATTCGTGGCGGGCCAAGTACCAGCCATCGATGGAGGAAATCCGCTCCGGTCGGCGCGGCTACACGGTGCTCGACGTGCTTCATCGCGAGAACCTGGACGCGACGCTCGCTGAGTTCGGGCTCGACGACGCCGTGGACGACGAGGGCCGCGCGCGCCTCAACCGGGCGTGGGAGAAGCTGCCGCCCTGGCCGGATGTGGCGCCGGGGCTGGAGGCTCTGCACGGCCGCTATCTGCTCGCGCCCTGCTCCAACGGCTCGATCGGGATGATGGCGCGGCTTGCGCGCTTCGCCGGGCTGCCTTGGGACGCCATCGTCGGCGCCGATATCGCGCACGACTACAAGCCGCAGGCTGCGGTCTACACCGCCTCTGCCGCTGCGCTCGGCCTCGCACCCGAGGCGGTGATGATGGTCGCCGCGCACAACTTCGACCTCGCGGCCGCGCGCGCAGCAGGACTCAAGACGGCCTTCGTGTCGCGTCCTGATGAATACGGCGATGGCCCGGTCGGCACCCCCGATCTCGCCCCCAGCGACGACTGGGACGCCGTGGTGCCCGACTTCGTGGCCCTCGCCCGGCAGATGGGGGCGGCGGAGTAACTTCCGGGAATTATCCCGGTCCTATCGTTCAGCCTGTACTTTGGACTGATCGAGAGGATGGTGCTCGGCTTCCCATGCCTCCACGAGCGCCACCAGAGTGTCGAGACGATCGCCCTCCGGGGTGTTGGGCTTTGCCGCCATCAGGCTCTCGATCTCCTCCAAGGCGCGTTGGTGGTCCCGTTCGCTTTTGATCGGTTCGATACTCATGACTCGATACTCACTCTTGGGTCGGTATATGGCCGTGGCGGGCCAGGAATTCGAGCACGTAGGTGGGCAGGCCGAAGTCCACGAGGTCGGCGTGGTCGGCTTCGGGGATGAACATAGCTTCCTTGGGCGCGCGCGCGCGTTTGTGGAGCTTGCGCGCGAGGCGCACGGGGATGGTGCGGTCGCGCTCCCCGTGCACGATGAGGACAGGCGCTGCAATCTTGCCGATCTTGGCGGCCGAATCGAAGCGGTCCACGATCAGCGGGCCGACTGGAAGCAGCGGGAAGCGGCCCGAGGCGATATCCACGACCGAGCTGAAGGGAGCTTCGAGCACCAGGGCCGCGGGTGAGGCCTCGCGTGCGAGGTGGACCGCGACGCCGGTGCCCAGGGATTCGCCGTAGAGGACCTGGTGCTCGTCGCCTGCACCCTGCGCCCGGAGGAAGGCCCGCGCGGCTCGCCCGTCGGCGTAGAGCCCGTCTTCGGTCGGCGTGCCGGGGTTGCCGCTGTAGCCGCGCCAGGTGGTGAGCAGGACACCGAGCCCGGCGTTGAGATAGGCCCGCACCTTGAAGCCCCGCATACCGATGTGGCCGGCATTGCCGTGGAAATAGATCAGGCTCGGTGTGTCCGCGGCGCGGGGCGGGGCATACCAGGCGAGCAGCGAGAGCCCGTCCTCGGTCTCGAGCGTGACGGGCGCAAGCTCGGGAACGTCCGACTCGGCCGGCGTCGGCCGGGTCCGGTCGGGATAGTAGGTGAGCGAGCGCTGGAACGCCGCCACCGGACCGGGTGGTCCATGACGCCAGAGCCATCCGAGCATGGTTCAACGAAAAGGGCACCGGGCGTTGGCGGCCCGGTGCCCTTTGTCCCTATCCGGCCGCGCCGCTATTCGCGTGCGGCACCAAAGAGATGCAGCAGCAGGATGAAGATGTTGATGAAGTTGAGATAGAGCGAGAGCGCGCCCATCACCGACTTCTTCACCATGACCGCCTGGCCGTCGGTCTCGCGGTAGACGTCCTTGATCCGCTGGGTGTCGTAGGCAGTGAGCCCGAGGAAGACCAGCACGCCGATCACCGAGATCACGAAGTGAAGCAGCTCCGACTGCAGGAAGATGTTCACCACCATCGCGATGATGACGCCGATCAGGCCCATGAACAGGAACGAGCCCCACGAGACCAGCGAGCGCTTGGTGGTGTAGCCGTAAAGGCTCATCGCGCCGAACATGCCCATGGTGATGAAGAACACGCGGACGATGCTGGTCGCCGTGTAGGCCATGAAGATGTAGGAGAGCGAGGCCCCCATCAGGATCGAGAAGGCCCAGAACAACCACTGCGCCGTGGTGTGCTTCATGTTCTGGATCTTGATTCCTAAGAAGAACACGATGCCGAGCGGAGCCAGCATGACCACGAAGCCGAGGCCCGAGCCGTAGAGCACGTTGAAGAGCCCGGTATTGGCGATGATGTAGGCCGTGACGCCCGTGAGGGCGAGGCCCGAGGCCATGTAGTTGTAGACCCGGAGCATGTAGCTCCGGAGACCCTGGTCGACCTGTGCCTGGGTCAGAGTCGTGCCAGCGAACGGCTGACCTTGCGTCCCGAGTGCCATCGAAGCGTCCTCTAGTGCCGCAAACTGTCGGATTCGAAGACTCATATTAGGTAGCCCGCGGCTCACTTTCAACGCCTGGGCGAATTACAATTTCTCCAGCAGCGAGCCTGCAGGCGGCCGATCAGGTCGCCGGCGGAGGGCTTCCCGCGGTCCCCAGCGGGGATACCGGCGTGTTGAGTTTGCGGTAGGCGACCGAGACCACCGCCACCGGGATGCTCACGGTGAGGAAGGTCAGCGCGTTGAAGAAGGACACCATCGCGCCCGGTCCGAACGTGGCGAGAATCAAAGATCCGAGCACGCCGCCGAGCAGGAACAGGATGACGGTAATCGCCACGAAGGAGAGCAGAATCGCGCCTACGAGCTGAAGCGTGGCGCCGCGCAGCTTGCGCCGGGCGGCGAGGAGCCCCTGGTACTCGTCGACCGCCGTCGCCGGAAAGGCCAGCGCGAACGGTGCGGCGACGAAGAGCGTGATCAGCAGCAGCACCAGGACCAGCAGCAGGTCCTGCGCCTGCATCGCGACCAGGATGATCTCCTGCGGCAGCAGGAAGAGAATGAGCCGGCCGAAATACTTCACGTCCCGCATGCCGGGCCAGAACTGGACCGGCACGCTCGTATCCCGCGTCCCCAGCAGCAGGTAGCGGTGCCAGGCGACCGCGAACACCGAGAGCAGGAAGAGCCGGGCGAGCGCGTGGATGACCAGCAGCTCTTCGGAGGCCATGGACTCGAGGTCGAGTCGCATCACCGCCGGCAGCAGCACCGCCAGCACCATCGGCGCCAGCGCGAGCCCGAGCATGGTACGGAAATTGCGGAAGGTGAGTCGGAAGGCCTCACCGACCGTTTCATACACCCTGAGCCTCGGCGGCGAGGGGGCTCCGTGGCCGTACATCTATTCCACTCGCAGGAGGGGCGCGGCCTTGCGGCCGAGCGCGCGCCATGTGCTCGCGAATCCGAGAACGAGCGTCATGGTTATACAGGCTGCGGCGGTCACGGCCACATATTCGGGCAGGAAGCGCCATTGCAGGTCGAGCACCTGGGTCACGAAGGCCCAGGCGGCCAACGTGCCGATGCCGATGGCGAGCCCGGCGATGGCGCAGCCGAGCAGGATGTGCTCGGCGAGGAAGGCGCGCAGCAGGTCCCCCCGCCGGGCGCCCAGCACCTTGAAGACGACCGCGTCGTGGACCCGGCGCTCGTGGCCGGCGGCGGTTGCGCCCGCCAGCACCAGCAGGCCCGCCGCCACCGTCAATCCGGCCACCGCCTGAATTGCCGCGCCGACTCGTCCCATGAGTTCGTCCAAGGCCTCGATGATCGCGCGTATGGGGATCGCCGTGATGTTGGCGAAGCGCTCCGTCACCGCGCGCTCGAGCACGGGTTCCGCCTCCGGTGTCGCGTGCGCGGTGGCGAGCTGCGTCTGCGGCGCTCCCTCCAGGACTCCGGGCGAGAATATCACGAGGAAGTTGATATCGAAGGCAGTCCAGTCGACCCGGCGCAGACTCGCGACCTCGGCCGTGAACTCGCGCCCGAGCACGTTGATCGAGAGGGTGTCGCCCAACTCCAACCCAAAGTCGAGCGCCTCCTCTTCGGCGAGCGAGACCAGCGGCGGCCCGTCGTAGTCGGAGGGCCACCATTCGCCCGCGACGATCTCCGCATTGGGCGGCGCCTCGGCGGCGTAGCTGAGGCCGATATCGCTCTGCACCACCCATTCCGAGCCCGGCGCGACCTTGGCGTCCCGCACCGGGACGCCGTCGATGCGGACGACTCGGCCGCGCAGCATCGGCACCCGGCGGCCATAGTCGACGCCCGCAGTCTCTTCGATCAGCCGCTCGAACGGCGCGATCTGCTGCTTCTGGATATCGAGGAAGAAGAATGCCGGCCGCTCGTCGTTGCGCTGCTCGCTGAGCATCGCGCCGAGATTGCCCTCGACCAGCGCGATCGAGACCAGGACCGCGAGTCCGGTGCCCAAGGACATCGCGACAGGAACCGTGGGCGCCCCCGGCCGCGCCAGATTGGCGAAGCCCAGCCTCAGCGCGGGGAGCCGCCGCGGGCGCGTGCGCCGTGCCAGGACGACCACCAGGGCCGCCGCTGCCCTGAAGATCGCAAGCGCCACCGGCGCGCCCAGGACGAAGCCCAGCGCGATGCTCATGCGCGGTGCGGTGCCGACGGCGATGCCGGCAAGCGCCAGCGCGGCGAGCGCCGTGCCCATGATCGCCACGAGGGGCGGCCAGCCCGAGGCCGGCGCGGCGGCACCGCGAAAGAGCACGCCGGGGCGGGTCCGCGCGGCGCGGCCGAGCGGCCAGAGCGAGAAAGCGAGCATGGTCAGCGCGCCATAGGCTGCGGCGAGGGCGAGCGGCGCCCCGTGGATCACGCCCGCCAGCGGCACCGGCAGCGTGTCGCCGAACAGGGCGGAGAGGACGGGCGGTGCCGCAGCGCCGAGGATCAGACCCGCCGCGATGGCCCCGAGCCCGAGCACGCCAAGCTGGAGCAGGAAGGCGCGTTGCACAGTGGCCTGCGTCGCGCCCACGCACTTGAGCGCCGCGATGGTGTGCAGCTTGCCGTGCAGGTGGCTCGAGACGGCGCTGGCGACGCCAATGCCGCCGACCAGCAGAGCGGCGAGGCCCGCGAGGGTGAGGAACAGCCCGACCCGGTCGAGCTGGCGCCGGAGCGACGGGTTGGCGTCGCGGGTATCGCGCAGTCGCCAGACTGCATCGGGAAATGCCGTCTCCAGGCCCGCCACCCAGCCCCCGACTGCCGTGCCGTCGGGCACGAGCGCGCGGTAGCGGTGCCGCACCAGGGTGCCCGGCCGCACCAACTGCGTCTCTTGCAGCGACGCGTGGTCCATCATCAGGCGGGGGCCGAGCGCGATGCCGCCGGTGAGCCGGTCGGGCTCGCGCACGAGCACGCCGCGTACCGTTAGGAGCGCCGCGCCGATCCGGACCCTGTCGCCAATGCCGATGCCGAGGCGGTCGAGCAATCCCTTGTCGACCGCAGCACCCCCAT
Source organism: Alphaproteobacteria bacterium (assembly GCA_965220745.1). GTDB lineage: Bacteria > Pseudomonadota > Alphaproteobacteria > UBA828 > UBA828 > WTGU01. Next base: position 616,214 of record CBDCQT010000012.1, read on the forward strand.
CGGCCAACGCGTCCGCGAGCGTCGTGCCGTCCTCCAGGCGCGCTCGATCGACCAGCGGATAGGCGCCGTCCACCGCCTTGAGCTCGACCAGCGAGCGGTGCGCGCCGTCCTCGTCGCGGGCCATGCCGCGCATGGTGACGACATGCGAGAGCGCGGCGGTGTTCGCCTCGAGGTAGGCCATCGGCTCCTGGGCGAGCGGTTGCGAGAATTGGACCAGCTCGACATCGCCGCCGAGGATCATGCGGGCATCGCGGGCGAGACCGGCCTTGAGCGCCTCGCCGAGCGAGCCGACGGCGGCGGTAATGCCGACGCCCAGGATCAGACAGGCGAGGAAGACGCGGAAACCGCGCACGCCCCCGCGCAGCTCGCGCCGGGCGATGCGCCACGAGGCCGGCGCCTGAAAGGGCAGTACCATCGGGCCTCAGCCCTCGGCGGGCGCCACGATCCGCCCGTCGGCGATATGCACCATGCGGTCGCAGCGCGCGGCGAGGTCGTGATCGTGGGTAACGAGGATCAGCGTCGAGCCTCCCACGGCGCGCATGCGGAAGAGTTCCCCCATCACCGCATCCCCGGTCTCGCCGTCGAGGTTGCCGGTGGGCTCGTCGGCAAGCAGCACGTCCGGTTGCGGCACGAAGGCCCGGGCAAGCGCCACGCGCTGCTGCTCGCCGCCGGAGAGCTGGCTCGGGTAATGCTGCACGCGCTCGCCGAGGCCGACGCTCGCCAGCGCCTCCCGCGCAGCGCCGAAGGGGTCGCCGTGGCTGCCGAGTTCCAGGGGCAGCGCGACGTTCTCCAGCGCCGTCATGGTCGGGATCAGGTGGAATGCCTGAAACACGATGCCGACGGCGCTGCGCCTGAAGGCGGCGAGGTCGCTCTCGCCCAGGCCGCCGATGTCGGTGCCGCTCACGACGATGCGGCCCTGGTCCGCCCGCTCCAGGCCCGCGATGATCGCGAGCAGGGTCGACTTGCCGGCGCCGGACGGCCCGAGCACGGCGATGCTCTCGCTTCGCTCTGCGGTGAGCGAGACGCCCCGCAGAATGTTGACGGGACCAGCCTTGCTGGTCAGGGTGAGGTGCACGTCATCCAGCACCACCGCCGGATCGCTCATGTCATCCCGCCGCTCCTCCGGCCGCGTCATATCGTGGATCGGAGCCGCCTTGTGCGCGTGGCTCCTGCTGCTCGGCCCGGTGTCGGGCGCCGCCGAGGAGCCCCGAATCGCCGTGCTGGGGGACAGCCTGACCGCCGGCTTCGGATTGCCGCGCGAGGACGCCTTCCCGGCGCGTCTGGAGGCCGCGCTCAGGGCCAAGGGCCACGCCTGGCAGGTGATCGACGCCGGGGTCTCCGGCGACACCAGCGCCGGCGGGCTGGCGCGGCTCGACTGGGTGCTCGCCGACGAGCCGGAGGTCGTGATCGTCGAGCTCGGCGCCAACGACGGTCTGCGCGGGCTGCCGACGGAGCAGATGGAGGCCAATCTCGACGCGATCCTGACGCAAGTGCGCGACTCCGGCGCGGCGACGCTGCTCGCCGGCATGCGTGCGCCGGCCAACTTCGGCCCCGACTATGAAGCCGCGTTCCACGCCGTCTATGAGCGCCTCGCCGCCAGGCATGGGGTGGCGTTCTATCCGTTCTTTCTCGAAGGGGTGGCCATGGAGCCCGACCTCAACCAGTCGGACGGTATCCATCCCAACGCGGCCGGCGTGGCCGAGATCGTGCGGCGCATCCTGCCCCATGTGGTGGCCGTCATCGCCCGGCACAAGGGCGGCTGAAGGGCAGGGGAGGGGGCACGACCGATGATCCGCCTGTTCGTCGCTCTCGCGCTGCCGGAGGACGTCCGCCGCCGCATGGAGGGGTTGCGGGGCGGCTTGCCCGGCGCGCGCTGGCAGAGCGCGGAGCAGATGCACCTCACGCTCCGCTTCATCGGCGAGGTGGATGGCGGTGCTTTTCGCGAGATCGGGGACGCGCTCGGCGACATCGAGGCGGAGACCTTCTCGCTGACGCTGGATGGCGTCGGACACTTCCCGCCGCGCGGGCGGGCGCGCATCGTCTGGGCCGGCGTGGTGCCGAATCCGGCGCTCACGCACTTGCGCGAGCGCACCGAGTCTACGATCACCAGCCTCGGCTTCGAGCCTGACGGCCGCAATTTTGCGCCCCACGTCACGCTCGCGCGCCTCACCGCCCGCGTGCCGGCCCATCGGATGCAAGACTTCGTCTCCTACCACGGCATGTTCAACAGCGGGCCGTTCGCGGTGCGCTCGTTCGAGCTTTTCTCGAGCCATCTCGGCGCAGGCGGCGCGCATTACGAGATCGAGGCGAGCTACCCGCTGGTGGGCGCGGAAACCTAGTTATCGGTCGAGGCTCCGGCGCGCGCCACGTCATCCGGTTTCCTCGATCCGTTCCATGTCCTCGTCCGAGAGGCCGAAATGGTGGCCGATCTCGTGGATCAGCACGTGGCGGACCACGTCCTCCAGGCTATTGCCGGTCTCGACCCAGTAGTCGAGGAGCGGCCGGCGGTAGAGGAAGATCAGGTCGACATCCTCGCGGATGTCGTGGACCCCGCTCTGGTCGAGGGAGACGCCCTGATAGAGGCCGAGTAGCTCGTAGGGGCTCTCCAGTTCCATCTCCTCCTGCACCTCGTCGCTGGGAAAGTCCACGACCTGGATCATCACCGGGTCGACCTTCTCGCGCATGAAGGCGGGGATGCGGCGGTATTCACGGTCCGCGATCGACTCGATGTCCGCCGCGCTCGGCGCCTGGGTTTTTTGCCCGCTCATGGCGGCAAGCCTAAAGCCTATGCGGCCTTAGAGAAATCGTGCGGGGCGCTATACTGCGCCGCTTCGAGGGAATGCAGGCTGGGGAGGCCGGGACGGTGAGCAACAGAGAGGCGCTGCTGCGCGCACTCCGCGAGCAGGCGCTCGACATCCGGCGCAATACGTGGCGGGCGTTGCGTGCGGCGGGTTCCGGCCACATGGGGGGCTCGCTCTCTGCGGCCGACCTGCTGGCTGCGCTCTACTTCCACTACCTCAACCTCCGACCCGACGAGCCCGACTGGCCCGAGCGCGACCGCTTCGTGCTTTCCAAGGGGCACGCCAACACGGCGCTCGGCGCGGTGCTGGCCCAGGCTGGCTTCGTGGACGACGGGTTCATCGACACCTTCTACGCCTACGAATCGCGATTCGGCATGCACCCGGACATCAAGGTCCCCGGCATCGAGATGTGCACCGGCGCCCTCGGCCACGGCCTCTCGGTCGGGCTCGGCATGGCGCTCGGGTCCAGGCTGCAGGGCAAGGACTGGCGCACCGTGGTGATGCTGGGCGACGGCGAGCTGCAGGAAGGCTCCAACTGGGAGGCGGCGATGGCCGCCGCCCATCTGGCGCCGCTCCGACTCACCGCCATCCTCGACTACAACAAGGTGCAGCAGAGCGGCCACGTCGCCGAGATGCTGGGGCTGGAGCCGCTGGCGGACAAGTGGCGGGCCTTCGGCTGGTCCGTGCCCGAATGCGACGGGCACGACATGGGAGAGATCGTCGATGCCCTGGACGCGCTGCCCGCCGCACCTGACAAGCCCTCGCTGCTCATCGCCCACACGGTCAAGGGCAAGGGCGCGAGCTTCGCCGAGGACACCTACCTCTGGCACAACAACGCGGTGGGCGACGAGGTCTACGAGAAGGCCATGGCCGAGCTGGGAGAGCCCGCATGAATGCGCCCAAGCAGGGCAACGGGGCGGAGCCCGCCTGGGTCAAGGCGGCGGCCAACCAATCGCGATTGGCCTTCGGGCTGGCCGTGACCGAGCTTGGCCGGCGCGACGAGCGGGTGGTCGCGGTCGGCGCCGATACCCTCGACCTCATCGGGCTCAGGGGCTTCATCGAGCACGCGCCCGCGCGGGTCATCGACGTCGGCATCGCCGAGCAGAACGCCATGGGCGTGGCCGCGGGGCTCGCCACCACGGGGCTTCGCCCCTTCGTCTGCGGCTACGCGCCCTTCATCACCGCGCGCTCCATGGAGCAGATCCGCAACGAGGTCGCCTACGCCGATCAGCGCGTGGTGATCGGTGCGGCGGCGAGCGGGGTCTCGCTCGCCGTCTCCGGCGGCACCCATCATGCGCTGGAGGACCTGGCGCTAATGCGGAGCCTGCCCAACATGACGGTGCTGGTACCGGCGGACGCCCACGAGGCCTGGCACGCGACGCTGGCCACCGACGAGATCGACGGCCCCGCCTACATTCGCCTCGGCGGGCGCGTGCCCGAGCCCCCGGTGACGCCCGTCGATGCGCCGTTCAGCCTGGGCCGGGCCGCGTGTCTAGCCGAGGGCTCGGACGTCGCCGTGATCGCCTGCGGGGCCCTGGTGGCGCCGGCCGTGGACGCGGCAAAGGAACTCGCCGAGCAGGGTATCGGCGCGCGTGTCCTCAACATGTCTACGATCAAGCCGCTGGACGAGGATGCGGTCCTCGCCGCTGCCGAGGAGACGCGCGGCATCGTCACCGCCGAGGAGCATCATCTGACCGGCGGGCTCGGCGGCGCGGTGGCGGAGTTGCTCGCCGTCAGGCGGCCGACGCCCATGCGCATGGTCGGCATGCCCGACGAGTTCGCGGTCGTCGGCCCTACCGACCGCATCCGCGCGCGCTACGGCATGAGCGCCCGGCACATCGTGGACGCTTGCCTCGACCTGTTGGGCTAGGGGCGCTGCGCCACAACCGCTTCCACTTGCGGGGAGAGTGGAAATGAGACGCACGACAGTTCTGGGATGCGCGTTGTTGGTCGTTGCCGGTTGCGGTGGCGGAAGCAACAGCGTCGAAGAGATGATGACCACGGGGCCGGTTCAGCCTGCCAGCGAAGCCACGCTAAGCACCACTGGCGAATTTCGAGCCGTCCCGATCAATGGCACCGGAGTTGCCTTCACGGCGGAATTCTACAAATGGGGGGTATGGGGAGGAGTCCTCAGAGACGACTATGTCACGTGCACGGCCATCGGTTGTCCGCCCGCGGGCGAAGCAATCTTTTGGGCGTACCTGACCAGCGAGACCGACGGGACGATCACCGCAACAGTGCACGGCGCACAGTCGGGAACGTCGCCGGTGAGCGGGAGCGCCGTGTGGAGCGGCGATGTCCACGCCTATGAGACGGAAGACGTTACGACCTCCGGGGGGATGTCCGTCACGACTTACGCGCCAGTGGAAGGTGACGCGCGGCTGGAGGTCGACTTCGCGGCCGCTACCGTCGATATCGATTTCACGAACTTGGACAACAGCCAGGCAGACATGTCCTGGGACGGGCTCGCCGTGGACAACGGCGCGTTCGGGAGCGGAGCCGCGGGCATAGCGGGCTCGTTCTATGGCGCGGGTCATGAAGGCGCCGCCGGCACCTTCGCCCGCGACGGCCTTGCGGGCGTGTTCGGCGCTCTCCGCTCTTCCAACTGAGCCGGCGCAGGCGGTTCCACCGTCGCCACCTGTACCCTCCTTTTGCCCCGGACCATGGTGCGGTGCTCGGCGGGCAGCGGCCGCGTCATGATCGCGCCATGCGGAACGAGGGCGAGCGGCGCGCGATGGTAGTGGCAAGGGGGCGCTTCCCGGTCGAGGGGTTGCCGTCTGCGCCGGCGGCCGCCCGTCCGGCAGTCCCGAACTTGTCCCACGCATCCCGCCTAATCCCGGCGTGTCTCGCCTCAAATTTTTGTTTCGCGTCCCATGTCCTTGGAGCGGGCCGGCATCGTCGATCCAGGCGCACCCGTCTGGATTACGAGGTCTGCACCCGTCGCGAGCTTGCGTCTCCTCAGCGATGACATGAGAATGGCAGGCGTGGCCGGGGCGGCGGCTAAGCGCCCCGGTGCCCCGGAAATGTCAGCGTGCGGGAGGTCGGCGATGCTCGAACGCTCCGAATGGTACGATATCGCGCGGGATACCAACTGGACGCCCTCCTACGTCTCGCAGGAGGCGCTGTTTCCGCCCGAGATGGGCGATCCCTACGGCATTCCCACCGAGGAGTGGGAGACCTTCGACGAGCCTTACAAGGTCTCCTACCGCGAGTACGTGAACATTCAGCGCGAGAAGGATTCGGCCGCCTACTCGGTGAAGGCGGCGCTGGCGCGCTCCAAGTTCCACGACGAGGCCGATGAGGGCTGGGCCTGCGTGCTCAAGCTGCACTACGGCGCCGTGGCGCTCACCGAGTACCAGGCCTGCCAGTTCCAGGCGCGGATGTCGCGCTTCGGCCCGTCGCCCGCGATGCGCAACATGTCGGTCTACGGCATGCTGGACGAGCTGCGGCACACGCAGCTTCAGCTCTTCTTCCCGCACGAGCTGGTCCACCGCGACCGCCAGTACGACTGGGCCCACGAGGCCCAGCACTCCAAGAACTGGGCGGTTTTAGGCGGCCGCCACGCCATGGACGACATCATGATGACGCGGGACGCGATCACGTCTTCGGTGATGGTCTCCTTCGCCTTCGAGACCGCGCTCACCAACCTGCAGATGATCGGGCTTTCGACCGACGCCGCCAATCTGGGCGACCACACCTTCGCCAACCTGATCACCAGCATCCAGTCGGACGAGGCCCGTCACGCCCAGCTCGGCACGCCCACCATCGAGATCATGATCCGCAACGGCCGCAAGGAGGAAGCGCAGCAGGCCATGGACATCGCGCTCTGGCGGGTCTGGCGGCTCTTCTCGATCACTGTCGGCATCCCGATGGACTACTACATCCCGCTCGAGCAGCGGCACATGTCCTTCAAGGAGTTCATGCACGAGTGGGTGATCAACCAGTGGGAGCGGCAGGTGCAGGACCTCGGCCTGGAGCGGCCGTGGTACTGGGACATCTTCCTCCTCGACATCGACAATCACCACCACTGCCAGCAGGGCGGCATCTGGTCGTGGCGGCCGACGGTCTGGTGGAACCCGCCGGGCGCGGTGGGGCCCAAGGAGCGTGCGTGGCTGGAGGAGAAGTATCCCGGCTGGAACAAGAGCTACGGCAGCTATTGGGATGTCATCACCAACAACCTGCTGCAGGGGCACGAGGAAAAGACGCATCCCCAGTGCATCCCGATCATCTGCAACATGTGCCAGATTCCGATCTCGCACCGGCCGGGCCCGGAGTGGGGCGCCCGCGCCTACCAGCGCGAGTACGGCGAGCGGCGCTACAACTTCTGCACCGAGGTGTGCCGCTGGATCTTCGATACCGACCCGGAGCGCTACAAGGACCACGAGACCATCGTGGACCGCATGTATTCGGGCGAGATCGATCCGCCGACGTTGGAGAACGTGCTCACCTACATGGGCATCGGCGTGATCAGCGAGGGCGGCCGCGACGGTCACGACTACCGTTGGGTCGAGGGTTTTCGCGCCCAGGCGGCGGAATAGCCAAGCGGCACCTATCGCGTTGCTGAGGGCGGCATGAGCGCGTTCCCGATTCTCTCGCGCTTCCAGCAGGACGCGCACATCAAGACGGTGGAAATCGAGCCGGGCCAGACCATGGACGAGGTGGCGGCGGCCTGCGCCTTCCACTCGATCGGGCTGCACGTGGCGGACAAGCCAGGCCGGACGCTGCGCGTGCGGCCCACCACCGAGGACGACTCCGCGCCGCCCTGGCCGCGCGATCTCACGGTCGAGAAGGCGGGCATCCGCTTCTACGACTGCATCGACATCTATTTCGAAGAGCCCCGGTAGCCCACGCGCACCGGGGATTGGAGTGACCGACGCATGGCGTTCAAGAAGGCCTGCACGCTGGACGACATCTGGGAAGGCGACATGGAGACCTTCGACGTGGATGGCACCGAGGTGCTGCTCGTCCATGTCGAAGGCGAGGGCATTCACGCGCTCCAGGCGCAGTGCCCGCATCAGGAGGTGGACTTGGTGGACGGCGATCTCGACGGCCGGGTGCTGACCTGCATGATGCACCTCTGGGAGTTCGACGTGGTGGCGGGCAAGGGGGTGAACCCAGCCGATGCCGAGATCGCCCAGTATCCGGTCAAGATCGAGGGCGAGGACGTCCTGGTCGATGTCGAGGGCATCGAGCCCAAGCATGCCAAGCCCTGACGGTGCGGCTTAGCGGGAGGAACGGCGATGAGCGGTGACGACACGGCACGCAAGAACGCGGTCGGCCCGGTGCTGCGCGCGGGCGAGGTCGCCGATGCCGTGGTCGAGGCCCTGGAGGAGGATAATCCCGGCAAGGAGTTCACGGTCGAGGACCGGGTCGCTTACGTCCGGGCCGAGACCGAGGGCGAGTGCGTGGTGCGGGCAGAGACCGTGGCGCGGGTGCTCGGCCGGCCGTTCAAGATCGCCGAGCTGGAGGTCAATCTCAGCTCATTCTCGGGCCGGATCGAGACCACTGATGACACCATGCGCTTCTACTTCGAGAAGAGGCTGTAGGCACTATCCAACCGGACAGGATCGTATCCAGTTGCTGCAAGTTTCCATTTCGCCTGAAGTGCGGCTAGAGACCCCCCCACCTCACCCCGGCCCTCTCCGCCCCCAGGGGCGGAGAGGGAGAGCCGCGTCGGCCCCACCCACGTCCCCCCTCCGCCTTTGGGGGAGGGGGACAGGGGGAGGTGGTTGTTCTTCGGACCGCAGTGATCCAGTCAGGCCGGATAATGCTCCAGAGACTCGCTCGCGATGGACGCGAAGGGCATTGGGCTGAGGCATGGCGAGTGAGGCGCAGGGCGGCCGCGTTCAGGCCGCGATCCGCCAAAAACTGAGCGAGGCGCTGGCACCCAGCCGCCTCGACATCGTGGACGATTCCGCGCGCCACGCCGGCCATGTCGGCGCGCGGCCCGAGGGCGAAAGCCACTTCATCGTGGAAATCGCCTCCGAACGCTTCGCCGGTCTCTCCCGCGTCGCCCGCCAGCGTCTGGTTCACAAGGTGCTCGAAGACGAGTTGCGCACCGACGTTCACGCCCTCGCACTGAAATCCCTCACCCCGGAAGAAGACGCCGCGCTGTAGGACGGCCTACTCCGCCGCCATCAGCGTCTCGACGTGGGTTGCCGCGCTGGCGCCGAGGGCGCGCAGGTCGTAGCCGCCTTCGAGGGTCGAGACGACGCGGCCGTCGCAAAGCTCGCCTGCCAACCGGGTCAACTCCGTGGTGATCCAGCGGTAGTCGTCTTCGACCAGCTCGAGGTTCGCCAGCGGATCGTCGCGGTGCGCGTCGAAGCCGGCAGAGATCAGGATCATCTCGGGGCGGAAGGCGCGGAGTGCCGGCAGCATTCGGCTCTCCATCGCATCGCGGAAGCCGGCGGAGCCCGTGCCCGGCGAGAGCGGCGCGTTGACGATGTTGCCGACGCCGGTTTCGCTTGCCGCGCCCGTGCCCGGATAGAGCGGCCACTGGTGGGTGGAGCCGAAGAAGAGGTCGCCGTCTTGCTCGAACGCGGCTTGCGTGCCATTGCCGTGGTGGACGTCGAAGTCGATCACGGCGATCCGCGTCAGCCCGTGGGTGCGCCGTGCCCGCTCAGCCCCGATCACGACGTTGTTGAAGAGGCAGAAGCCCATCGGCCGGCGAGGCTCCGCATGGTGGCCCGGCGGACGCACCGCGCAGAAGGCGTTGTCCGCCTCGCCGGCGAACACCGCATCCACCGCAGCCGCGACCGCGCCCGCCGCGCGCCGCGCCGCTTCGCCCGAAGCGGGCGACATCACCGTGTCGGCGTCAATGGCGACCCGCCCTTCGGAGGGCACGTTGGTAAGAATGGCGTCCACCAGCTTCTCGTCGTGCGCCCAGGCAAGGATCTCGGCATCGCCCATGGGCGCCTCGCGGCGATCGAGCGGCTCGAAGGCGTCGGCGGCCAGCGCATCCTCAATCGCCCCCAACCGCGCGCCCGATTCCGGGTGACGCGCGCCGGGGTCGTGGTCCGCGCACACGGGATGGCTGTATAGGATCGTCTTCGCCACGGCCTGCCCTCCAGTTGCCCAGAGCCTAGCACGGCCTTATCGACGATGTTCCGCCGAAGCAAAATTCGCGGCTCATTGGGGCTAGCCCGCATTTCTCACCAAGGTCATGGTCTGCGCGGCGCCCTCGGGCCGACAGAGCAGGAAAGCGGCGCAGCGCGATGTGGTGCATCGGGCAAGAGCGGTTTGGCGCACTCTGTCGGCCCGAGGGCGCCGCCCTTCGGGTCGCGCCCAAGCGCCCGCCCGCGTCGTCGCGGACCTCAACCGTATTCCCTGATACGCTTTTCGGCCCGCTCCTTGCGGATCGAACGCCTGGACGCGACGCAGGCCGTGACTTTGGTGAGAAATGCGGGCTAGACCTGCGCCGGATAATCGCCACATTGTGGATTAACGATTCGAGGGAGGAATCGATGCGCTTCCCGCTGTTGCTGCTCACCCCCATCGCGCTCGCGGTCGCGCTCTTCGCCGCGGCCCCGGCGCACGCGCACATGACGGCCGACGAGGTGCCTTCGCTGGCACCGCTCGTGAAGGAGAGCGCGCCGGCGGTGGTCAACATCAGGACCGTGGGCCAACTGGAGGAGGCGCCGCAGCATCCCTTCTTCGACAATCCGTTTTTCGAGCGCTTCTTCGGCGAGCGTGAGCGCGAGCGCCCGCGGCGCCGCCAGCCGCGCCGCAGCCAGGCGGCCGGCTCGGGTGTGATCGTGGACGCGGAGCAGGGCTATCTGCTCACCAACCAGCACGTGATCGCGGACGCGCACGAGATCGCCGTGACCCTCACCGATGGCCGCAGATTCGAGGCCGAGGTGGTGGGCGCCGATCCGGGGACCGACGTGGCGTTGCTCAAGATCGACGCGGACTCGCTTTCCGCCATGCCGCTCGCCGATTCGGACGCATTGCAGGTGGGCGACTACGTCGTCGCCATCGGCAACCCGTTCGGGCTCGGCCAGACCGTCACTGCCGGTATCGTGAGCGCGGTCGGCCGTTCGGGTCTAGGCATCGAATCCTATGAGGACTTCATTCAGACCGACGCCGCCATCAACTTCGGCAATTCGGGCGGCGCGCTCATGAATCTCAAGGGCGAGCTCGTCGGCATCAACACCGCCATCTTCGCGCGGGCCGGCGGCAACATCGGCATCGGCTTCGCGATCCCGATCAACATGGCCCGCCAGATCATGGACCAGCTCCTCACCCACGGTGAAATCCAGCGCGGCCGCATCGGCGTGCAGATTCAGGACCTGACGCCCGATCTCGCCGAGGCGCTCGGCACCTCCCACCAAAAAGGCGCCGTGGTGGCCCAGGTAATCCCAGGAACGCCGTCGGAGGCGGCAGGGATCCAACCCGGCGACGTGGTCGTCGGGATGAATGGTGAGCCGGTCTCTGGCTCGTCCGACCTCCGCAACATGGTCGGCATGCTGCGGGTGGGCGATGCGGTTCAGCTCACCATCGTCCGCGAGGGAGAGACGATGACGATCGATCTCGCGGTCGGCGAAATCGGCGAGGTGGCGCTGGGCGCCGGGAGCCAGATCCCCCAGCTCGAGGGCGCGGTGTTCGGGCCGCTCGGCTCATCCTCGCCGCTCTACGGCAAGGTGAAGGGCGTGCTCGTCGTCAGCGTCGAGGCCGATACGCCCGCCTGGGACGCGGGGCTTCGCGAGGATGATGTTATCACCTCGGTTAACCGCCGCCCGGTGGAGACTCCCAACGAAATCATCCAGGTGGTGGAGGAGACCGGGCTCCCGATCCTGATGAACGTCAGGCGTGGCGACGGGGCACTATTCCTGTTGATCCGCTGACGTTCTGCCGCAGCCGAGCGTTCGCGTGTGCCGCACGCTCAGGCGGTGATGCGCATCTGGATGGGGCCTTCGGCGCGCTGGTTGATCAGTTGGTCCAGGTAGGCGTTGCCGCTCTCGTCGATCTCGTCGGGTGCGCCCTGCCACATGATCGTGCCCTCGTGCAGCATGGCGAGGCGGTCGAAGCTGCGCCGGGCGATCGCCATGTCGCTGGTCACGGTGAGCGCGGTCGCGCCGCTCCGTTCGATGGCGCCCTGGATGAGCGAGACGATCGTGCCGGTCAGGATCGGGTCGAGCCCGGCGGTGGGGTCGTCGAGCACGAGAAATCGGGGCTCGGCGGCGATCGCGCGGCCCAGTGCCACGCGCTTCTGCATCCCACCGGAAAGCTCCGCCGGCGACAGGTCAGCCACGTCGGGTTTGAGCCCCACCGAGGCGAGGGTTTCGAGCGCCCGGTCTCTGGCGGTGCGCCGGTTCATCCCATGGCCGTGGATCAGGGTGAAGGCCACGTTCTCCCACACGGTGAGACTGTCGAAGAGCGCGTTCTGCTGAAACAGGACGCCGACGTCGCGCATCAGGCGCTCCAGCCCGCTCTTGTCGAGGGTCGCGAGAGCGGTGTCGCCGTAGCGGACGCTGCCACCGTCCATCGGCAGCAGCCCGAGCAGGCATTTCAGCAGCACCGACTTGCCACCCGAGGAGGGGCCCACCAGAACGGTCGAGCGCCCCTCCGGCACGTCGAGATCGGCGCCGCGCAGCACCGGCTTGCCGTCGAACGCCTTGACCACGCCGCGCGCCGTGACCGTAATGCTCATGGCACGTCTCTAGCGCGGCCCGCGCCTAAAGTCGAACCACACCCTGGGGAGAGGTCGGTGTCCTGCCGGCTGACAAGTGAGGACTCCGGACATGTCAAACGACACGCTGCTTGAACGCCGGCACCGGCTGCTGGGCGCCGGCGCGCCGCTCTTCTACGACCGTCCGCTCCACCTGGTGAAAGGGGAGGGGGTCCGGGTCTGGGACAGCGACGGGCGCGTCTACCTCGACGCCTACAACAACGTGCCCCACGTCGGCCACTGCCATCCCCACGTGGTGGAGGCGCTGGCGAATCAGGCCGGTCGGCTCAATCTCTCCACCCGCTATCTGGACGAGCGCATCCTCGACTACGGCGAGGCCCTGACGGCCACCTTTGCGGACGAGCTCTCCCGCGTCTCGCTGGTCTGCTCGGGCACCGAGGCCAGCGAGCTCGCGCTCAGAATGGCCCGCGCCTGCACCGGCAACGAGGGCGTCATCGTCACCGACTTCTGCTACCACGGGAACTCCGCCGTGGTCGCCGGGCTCTGCACTGCGTTCGCGATGCCCGAGGGCATCGACACCAGGGTGCGCACGATCAGAGTCCCCGAGGCCGACGACGACCCGGCCGAGGCGGCGGCCGAGGTGGAGGCGGCCATCGCCTCGATGGCCGAGGCCGGCATGAAGCCCGCCGCGATCTTTTTCGACACGATATTCGCGACCGAGGGCATGCCGGCCGTGCCCGTGGGTTACGTAGAGCAGGCCGTCGCGCTCACCCGCCAAGCCGGCGGGCTCTACATCGCGGACGAGGTGCAGCCGGGCCTCGGCCGCACGGGCGCTGGAATGTGGGGGCATCAGCTCTATGGCGCCGTACCGGACCTCGTGACCCTCGGCAAGCCGCTCGGCAACGGCCATCCGCTCGCGGGCGTTGTTGCCCAGCCTGACCTGATCGACGGTTTCGCGGACAAGGCGATGTACTTCAACACCTTCGGCGGCAATCCGGTGTCCTGCGCGGTGGGGCATGCGGTGCTGGAAGTGGTCGAGCAGGAACGCCTCATGGAGAACGCGCGCAAGGTCGGCGCGCATCTGCAGGAGGGGCTGCTGGCTCTCGGCAACAAGCACGCCATAATCGGCGCGCCGCGCGGGCGGGGTCTCTTCACAGGCGTTCCGTTCTTCGCCGACGGGGACAGGGAAACGCCGGCGCCGGAGCTGACCAAGGCTGCCGTGAACGGGATGCGCGAGCGCGGCGTGCTGATCAGCCGCACCGGCCGGCATGACCACGTGCTCAAGATTCGCCCGCCCATGCCGTTTTCCACTGCCGATGCGGATCAGCTTCTCGCCGCCCTCGACGAAACCCTTGATTCGCTCGCGTGACCACGCGCCCATGACCGACTTCTATCGCCTGCCGCTCGATGAGCGGGCCGAGCGCCTGCGCGCGCTCGCCGTCGAGGCTCTCCTCCTCTGGGGCGTGGAGGGATGCGAGCCCGAGATCGTCAAGTTTCGCGAGAATGCGATCTTCCGGGTGGTTTCAGCGGATGGGGACGACGCAGTGCTCCGTGTTCACCGGCACGGCTACCACAGCGACGCGGCGCTCCGCTCCGAGCTCACCTGGATGGAGGCGCTGCACGCCGAAGGCATCGACGCGCCGGCGGTGATCCCGAGCGCCGCCGGCGAGCGGTTCGAGACAGTGCGGACCGCCGGCGTGCCGGAGCCCCATCAGGTGGACATGCTGACCTGGATGCCCGGCATCCCCATCGGCACCCTCGAGGAGGGCCTGAACCCGGCGATCGGAGACGTGCACGCGGCTTTCGTCGGGGTCGGCCGCCTTTGCGCCCGTCTTCACAATCAGACCGAAGCGTGGCCGCTGCCGGCCGGATTCACCCGCCATGCCTGGGATCGCGACGGGCTCGTGGGCCCGGAGCCGCTCTGGGGCCGGTTCTGGGAGTCCACCGCGCTCGGCGCCGAGGAGCGCCGCCTGATCGATCGCGCCCGCGCCAGCGTTCACGAGGCGCTGACGGCCTACGGCCGCTCTCCGCGCCGCTACGGCCTGATTCACGCAGACTTCAACCTCGACAACATGCTGCTCGACGGCGACCGGGTGATCCCCCTCGACTTCGATGATTGCGGCTTCGGCTGGCACCTCTTCGACCTGGCGACGGTCTGGACGATGTTCCACGGCAGCGATCTGGCCGAGGCTATCCGTGCCGGGGTCGTCGAGGGCTACCGCCGCCACCGCGCCCTGCCGGACGAGGAGCTCGCTCACCTGTCGCTCTTCGAGCTTGCGCGCGCCTTCAGCTACCTCGGCTGGGTCCATACGCGGTCGGAAACCGCAAGCGCGAAAAGCTTGGCGCCCGAAGTCGCCCGGCTCGCATGCACCCTGGCGGAAGAATATCTTCGCGGGTAGCCGGCCGGCTTACGGGAAGAGGGTGAGCACGCCGGTGTAGCCGTAGAGCCGGTTGTGCGAAATCTCGCCGTTGCAGAAGAAGCCTACCAGCGGCACGTCGCCGAGAGTGCGCTCGATCAGCCGCAGTTCCTCGGACGTTTCGCCGAACATGTTGGGGCCGCGGGCGAGGCAACTGAAGTAGAGGGCGCCACGCGGCTCGGCGCCGGCCCGGCGCTTCACCGACTCCACCATGCGGTCGAGATCGTGCTCTGCGGCGGCCGCGTCCCGGCGGCAGAACTGCACCTGGGTGCCGCGTTCCACCAGCTCACCGATGCCGATCAGCCCCCGGTCGACGTCGAAGCCGACGATGTTGCGCACCAGGTAGTCGCCGGTGTCGCTGCCCGAAACCGGGAGGGCCGCGAAGATGAGGCCGCCGACCCGACGCAGGTCGCTGGCGAGCTCCTCGCCGATCTCCTCCTTGAAAACCTCCAGCGCCGGTCGGCCGTCGAGCTCGATCAGGATGTTGGCCCGGCAGTCGGTGATCTCGTGGATCGCGCCGATGGGCATGCAGCTCTGGCTGAGCGCGGTGGCGACGGAGACGGTGTCCGACAGGAGGACGCCGGAGACCCCGCCCTCGGTAACGCCGCCCGCGATCTGCGCCGGCACCGCGCGCGACGACGAGAGCCCACCGACCAGGAAGCCGTCCAGCTCGTCGGCGAGATCCGCAACGATATCGCCCGTGCGCTGGTTGCGCGGGTCGGCGTGAACGATGCCGAAGTGTGCGGGCGAGCGGGCAATCCACGCGCCGTTCGAGCGGCTGAACTCGCCGAGGTCGTCGCGGATGGTCTCGAAGACCCGGTAACTCTGCTGATCGAGGTCCGCAATCATGACCGCCGCCGCGGGCTCGTCGAAATACTCCCGCCCGGTGGCGCAGATTCCGATGCCGACCGAGCCCACCCACTCGTCGAGGCCGGTCGCGCGCTTGAGCCGGTCCAGAGCCGCGGGCAAGTGGTCGCCAATCGCGTCGGTCACGTAGAGCATGCCGAGGCCCTGCTGCGGCAGCGTGGGGCCCAACTGCTGGATGCAGGCCTCGATGGCGGCTTCGCCGGTCGGCCCGCCGGCGTGGGCGAAATGAAATCGCGTCATCCTCTGCGTCCCGGCGCTGTGGCGCAGCTAATGGTGCGCTTACTCGCCCGCTTCCTGCAAGCGGGCGCCGCACCACGCCGCCGCGCGCAGCGTCGTCGCGTCGGCGCCTAAGCGTCCCACCACCTGCAGGCCGAGCGGCAGCCCGTCCACCCAAAGCTCGGGAACGTTGACCGCCGGCACGCCGAGCATGGTCCAGAGCATGGTCTGCAGGCGGCTGCCGGTGAAGGCCAGGCCCTCGGGCGCAGCACCCGGCGCGGCGGGGGTGAGCGCCGCATCGTAGGGCCGCATGGCGTGCTCGAACGCGCGCCGCATCGCGTCCGCCGCGTCGAGCAGGGCGAGATAGGCGTCGGTATCGATTTCCCGGCCCGCTTCGATGTGGGCGCGTATGGTATCGGAAAGGTCTGCGGCGCCGCGCTCGTACCAGGGCGCAAGCGCGTGGGCGATCTCGCGCCGCATGATGCCGAGATGCACCGCTGCCGCGTCGTCGAAGGGAGAGTCGAGGGTGAGCGGCGCCGCGCCACACGCTTCCGCCGCGGCCTCGTAGGCCGCTGCGGCGTCCGGCTCGACCTCCTCCCAGGCCGGTTGTCTGATGAAGGCAAGCCGGGGTGGCCCAAGAGGCAGAGCGAGGGCGGCGGCGAGGCGAGTCGGCGCGCGTCTGGCGCTTGCCTGATCCACCCCGTCGTCGCCGGAGATTGCGTCGATGCCGAGCGCCACGTCCTGCACCGAGCCCGCGAGCACGCCGACGTGGTCGAGGGTGCGCGACAGCCGAGTGACTCCGGTGCGGGGGATCGTGCCGAAGCTCGGCTTCATGCCCCAGACGCCGCAGAAGGCCGCAGGCCGCACGACCGAGCCGGCAGTCTGGGTGCCGAGCGCCAGCGGCACGCCGCCGGCCGCCACTGTCGCGGCCGAGCCCGAAGAAGAGCCGCCGGGCGTGCGTGCTGGATCGTGGGGGTTGCGGGTGGCGTTGGCGGCACCGCAGGCAAGCTCGGTGGTTACGGTCTTGCCGAGGATCAGCGCGCCCGCCGCGCGCAGCCGGCTGACGACCGTGGCATCCGCGCGCGGCCGGCGTCCTTTGTCGAGCGGCGTGCCGTTCTCGGTCGGTTGGTCGGCGGTATCGATGATGTCCTTGACGGCCACCGGAACGCCCGCGAGCAACCCGCGCGCGCCGGCAGCGTCAATCGCTTGCGCCCGCGCCGCAGCCTCGGCGGGGTCGAGATGGCACCACGCCCGAACCGCAGACTCGGTCGCGGCAACGCGGTCCAGCGCCGCAGCACAGGCCGCCGCCGTGCTCTCGCGCCCGGCCCGTACCCCGGCTGCAATCTCATCCGCGCTCGGGCATTGCGGCAGCGCAGGCGCCGCCAATTCGCTCCTATCGGTCGTCGTCATTGTGTGCTCACCCGTGCGTTTTAGTCCTCGTCCTCGCCGTCCGGCCCCCGGCACTCTGCCGTTGCTTGGCAAGCATAGCGGGCAGGGCTATAAGCCGACGCATGCTTGTCACCTTGGTTGACGATTCCATCCCATTCAACGGGATGACCCCGGCATATCAACCCATCGGTGGCGCCGAAAAGGCGTTCGCCAGCTTGCCGGCTGCGCTCGCGCGCCAGGGCCACGTCGTGCGCGCGGTCAACCGAAGCCCCAACAGCCTCGGCTTCGAGAACGTAAGCTGGATTCACTGGGAGGGCCGCAAGCCGCCGATCACCGAGGTGCTGATCGCCTTTCGCAAGCCGGCGCTGCTCGAGTTCACGCGGGCAACGCGGGCGCGCATCCTCTGGGTCACCGGGCCGCCCGACTATCTCCACCGGCCGCCGGTTCACGAGGTGCTGAACCGCACGGATGCCAAGCTCGTTTTTCTGGGCAATACCCATTCCGAAGCCTATCGGACCCAGGGCGAGAACCTGGTCTACTACCGCTCGATCGCGCCGGGCGTGCGCGAGGAATACCGCAGCAAAACCGAGATGTCTCCAGAGGATCCGCCGACTGCGGTGGTCACGACCCACCCCAAGCATGATCTCGACTGGCTGCTCGACTTGTGGATCGAGCGGATTCGCCCGCAGGCGCCGAACGCCCAGTTGCAGGTTTATTCGGCCGCTTTCAAACGCGCCGAGACCGCCGGTGACGCTCTCGCCGACGATCTCAAGCCGATTTACGAGAAGGCGCGGGCAGGCGCCGACCACGGGGTGACGATCATGGCCCCGGCCGGCGACCGGGACATGGCGAAGGCCTACGCCCGCGCCCGGGTGCACCTCTATCCCGGCTCCGAACGCGAGATGTACTGCTCGACGTTGGCGGAATCGCAGGCCGTGGGCCTGCCGGCGGTGGCTCGGCCGGTCGGTTCCGTGAAAGAGCGCTTCACCGATCGTCAGTCGGGCTTTCTTGCGCCCGACGACGATGCCTTCGTGGAGAACGCGCTGGCCATGTTGAAGGACGACGAGGCCTTCCAGGCGGCGAGCAAGACCGCCACCCGGAGCGGCCGGGGACGAAGCTGGGATGCCGCAGCCACCGAGTTCGAAACGCTCTTCCGATGAAGAGTTCCTTCATCGCCGCGACATGGAGGGGTGACGCGGACCTTTAGAAGCGTTGATGGCCCGCCCGGACGACGCTGTCGCATTCGTGGTGCCGGTCTACAACAAGGCGCGCTGGCTGCCGCGCGTTTTGGAGCAGATCGCCGCGCAGCGCGGGAGCTTCGCCCGCGAATACATCTTCGTCGATGACGGCAGCACCGACGGGTCGCTGTCGGTCCTGAAGCGCCACACCGCGGGCTGGCGCAACGTCACGATCGTCGAGCAGCCGAACCACGGGCCGGCACACGCCACGAACCGGGGCATCGAGAGGGCGACGGCGCCCTTCATCAAGCTCTGCGACGCCGACGACCTGCTGGCCGACGATGCGACGGCGGTCTTGCTGGACGCTCTGTGCCGGGACGAAAGGCCGGTTCTCGCCTATGGCGGCGGCGAGGACTTCGATGACGAAGCGGATATCGTCCTGAACGCCCCGCTCGCGGGCGCCCCTGCCGCCGTCATCGCGAGGCCGCTCAGGCCGGCGCTCAGGCACAAATCCTTCGGGCCGGCCCAGTGCCTCATTCGGACCGCTGCGGCCCGAGACTGCGGCGGCTGCGACGAGCGCATTCCATTCGCACAGGACTATACACTGGCGCTCAGGCTGACAGGGCAGGGGCCGTTCCTCCGCGTGGGGGCCACGGTCGCGTTCTTTCCGCGCGACGTGCCGGACCGGCTGAGCGCGGACACACCCCGTGAGTTACGCGATGCGACGACGACCCTCGCGCGTTTTGTCGAAGACCGACCGCAGCTCCCGTGGCGTCACAAGCAGTTCGCGTGCCGGCGGGCCGCAGGCCGGTGCCGCCGCTTCGCCGCCCGCAGCGGGGCAGGGGCGGGTGCACTGCGGCGCGGGAATGCACTCTACCGGCGCAGCCGCCTGCCGATCATGCGCAATCATGCCGTATTCATCGAGCGCTGTGCCGAGGTCATCGCAACGAGCGCTGGCACGGCGGGGCCATCGGCGCGCCCCCGCCTCTCGGCCCTTGTGGTCGCGCGCAACGAGCAAGAGCAACTCGCGGACTGCCTGGAGACGTTGCGCTTCGCCGACGAGATCGTGGTGGTGCTCGACCGCTGCGCCGACGGCTCGCGGGCGATCGCGGAGCGCTACAGCCGGACGATCGTCGAGGGCGCCTGGTCGCTCGAAGGACCGCGCCGCCATGCCGGTATCGATGCCTGCACGGGTGACTGGATCTTGGAGGTCG
This sequence comes from Alphaproteobacteria bacterium, assembly GCA_965220745.1. Classification (GTDB taxonomy): domain Bacteria; phylum Pseudomonadota; class Alphaproteobacteria; order UBA828; family UBA828; genus WTGU01. Next base: position 635,924 of record CBDCQT010000012.1, read on the forward strand.
ATGCCGACGAGCGGGTGCCCGAGGCGCTGGCGCGGGAAATCCGCGAGACCATCCGCGATGCGACGCCGGGCTACTTCATGGTTCCGTTCGAGAACTTCGTCGGCGAGCGGCTGGTGCGCCACGGCTGGGGCGGCGTGTGGGGGGTCACGAAGACCGCGCGTCTGTTCACCCCTGGCGCCAAGCATTGGGGCGATCAACGCATCCACCCGCGGGTCGCTCTGCGAGGGCCGGAGCGCCGCTTGACGGCGGCCATGCATCACCATGTCGACCGGGATCTGGCGGACATGGTGGAGCGGCTGCAGCGCTACACCGACGCGCACGCCGCCGACCTGCGCGAGTCCGGCTCGCGCCTGCCGCCGTTGATCTGGACGTTCCGCCGCTCGCTCTCGCGCTTCCTGAAGTGCTACGTGAGCCGGCGCGGCTACCGCGAGGGTCGATTGGGATTTGCCATTGCGCTCATGGCCGCACTCTACCCGCTGCTTTCACACCTCAAGGCCGAGCTGGACGGGCGGGCCGCCGAGGAGGGGGGTCCTCCCGCCGGCCAAGGCCCTACATGACGCCGTATTTCTCCCAGGCCTCGGTGGTCGAGAGTCCAGCCTCGATCTCCTGGGCAATGATGTTTTCCATGCGGCGCTTCTCCAGCGCTTTCTCTACGCATTCGGCCGCGACGTCGCCCGGGACCACGAGCACGCCGTCGTCGTCGCCCACGATCAGGTCTCCCGGCCGGACGGCGACCTCGGCGATGCGAACCGGCTCCCGATAGGCGACCACCCGGCCCCGGCCGCGCTGGTCCTGCGCGTAGGAGCCGCGCGCAAAGACCGGCAGCGTCATGGCACGAATCTCCCGCGTATCGCGCATGTAACCGTCGAGCACGGCGCCTGCCGCGTTCTGCGCCAGCGCACGGGTGGTCATCAGCTCGCCCCAGAGCGCGAAGGGCGGCGCGCCGGCGGCGGCGACGTAGACCTCGTCCTTACCGAGAGAATCGAGGGCCTCGAACATCAGGCCGAAGCTGTGATCGTCGGGCGTCGCAGCAACCTCCAGCAGCGGCATCGCCCGGCCGACCAGCGTGGTGCCGGGCATGGCCGAGCAGATTTCGGGTGGCAAGAATTGGTGGCGGCGGCCGAGGGTGTCGAGCACGTCCCCCAACTGCGCGGTGGAAAGCTCAGCACGGACCTTCGCGAGAAGCGTGTCGGGAACCTGGGTCATGGCGATTCTTCCTCCGGCTGGGTCGGGCGCGTGCGGTCGATCAGGGTCGCGATGACGGGATGGTAGCGCGCGCCGAGCCCGCACTCGATGGCTTCGGTGAACAGCGCCTTGACCAGCGCTGCGCCCTCGGACTCGACTCCCGATTCCTGCGCGAGATCAAGCGCGTAGTCGAGGTCTTTCAGTGCGTATGTGACGGGAAACGCGCCCTCGGGGAAGCGCCCTTTCAACATCGCCTTCATGCCATGATTGCGCAGCGCGAAACTGTCGCCTGAGCTTCGCCCCACGGCCTCCAGGAACGTCTGGGGCTCGATCCCCTGACGGCGCGCGATCGCGAGCCCCTCCGCCAGCGCCCGGACGTTCTGGAAGAGGATCATGTTGTTCAGGATCTTCACCGCCTGGCCGCTGCCGACCGGGCCGCAATGGGTCACGTCTTGCGCGATGTGGGCGAGCAGGGGGCGCAGTCGCTCCACCAGCGCGGTATCGCCGCCCACCATGATGCTGAGCGTTCCGTCGACGGCGGCTTGGCGGGTGCGCGCGATCGGCGCATCGGCGAAGGCGATGCCGCGTACTGCGAACGTGCTTTCGAGCTCGCGGGCGAGCGCGGGCGGCGCGGTGCTCGTGTCGACCACGGTGCGCCCGGTGGGGAGGTGGTGGATCAGGCCGCTTTCGCCAAGGCACACGGTCCGCACCTCGCGGCCGGAAGGGAGCGACAGGAAGATCAGATCGCAGGCCTCGGCGAGCGCCGCAATGGAGGACGCGATTCCCGCTCCGTCGGCGGCGAGCCGCTGCAACGGTGCCGGGTCGAGGTCGTAGGCGGTGACCGGCCCGTCGTGCTTGCGCACGAGGTTGCGGCACATGGGCTCGCCCATGACGCCCACGCCGATGAAGCCGATGCGCTCGCCGCTCACGACGCGCCCTCCATTGCGAATTGGGCGGTGCCCGTGCCGGCGAGGCGGCCGAAGACCGCCCCCGAGACCAGGCCCGTGCCGCCCGGATAGTTGCCGTAGAAGAGCCCGCCGACCAGCTCGCCCGCCGCGAAGAGGCCGGGGATCGGCGCGCCGGAGACAGCCTGCACCCGCGCGCCGGGGTCGATGGCGAGACCGCCGAAGGTGAAGGTGATGCCGCAGGTCACGGCGTAGGCCTCGAAGGGCGGAGTCTCGATCCGGTTGGCCCAATTGGACTTGGGCGGGGCGAGGCCGCGGGTGCCGCGGCCGTCCTTCACGGTGGGGTCGAAGGGCACTTCCGTCATCACGGCGTCGTTGTACGCCCGCACGGTTGCGAGAAAGCGCGTACCGTCGATGCCCTCCATGCGCGCGGCAAGCTCCTCCAGCGTGTCGGCCTTCGCCTTGGTGACCTGGCGGATGCGGTACTCGTCGCGCAGCAGGTGGCTCACCTGCGCGTCGAAAACCTGCCACGCAACTTGACCGGGCTGCTCCAGCACCCGGCGGCCATAGGCGGCGTAGGTGTAGTTCCGAAAATCCGCGCCCTCGTCGACGAAGCGCTCGCCCGCCGCGTTGACGATGATGGAGAAGGGGTAGCTGTGCTTCTGGAAGCCGTCGCCCACGGCGAGGTCGCCGAATTCCGGCGCATTCCGGTCCCAGGCGACCGCGTGACAGCCCGACCAGTTGCCCGCTGGCATGGCGCCGGCGTCGAGCGCCATGCGGATGCCGTCGCCCTGGTTGAAGCGGGTCCCGCGCACCTTGGCGAGGTCCCAGCCGGGCCCGAGATAGCGCGCCCGCCACGCGGCGTTGGCCTCGAAGCCGCCGCAGGCGAGCACCACCGCCGGCGCATGGACCTGGACCGTGCGGCCGCCTATGCGTGCGATCACACCGCGCACGCCCGAGTCATCGGTGAGCAGAGAGAGACCTGCGGCTCGGTAGTGGACGGTGATGCCCGCCTTTACCGCGGCCTCGTACAGCGCTTGGACGAGACCCGGCCCGCCGCCCCAGGCCTCGACCGCGAGCCCGCCCCAGAAGCGGAAGCGCCCGTCCTCCCGCTTGAACGCCTGACGGCCGTAGCTCGGCTGAAAGCGCACACCCCTTTCGCGCATCCAGACGAGCGTGGCGTGGCTGCGGGTCACCAGCTGCTCCACGAGGTCGGGATCGGCGCGGTACTGGGTGAGCCGCGCCATGTCGTCGTAGTAGTCGGCCTCGGTGTAAGCGCCGAAGTCGGTTTCGGCCAGCTCGCGCTCGGAGAGATCGGGCATCAGGGCGCGAAGCGAATCGGGCCCGTCGAAGACCACCCGCATGGCGCCGGCGGTATAGGTGCTGTTGCCGCCGCGCTCCTCTTCCGGCGCGGCTTCAAGGAGCCGCACGCGGGCGCCGGCCTCCGCCGCGGCGAGCGCCGCCGTGAGCGCGGCGTTGCCGCCGCCCACGACCACGACATCGGCTGAGAGCGCCTCGGTCATCCTATTCCCGTGGTCCTGGGTCGCGCCGCTGTCACCGCAAGCTCCGCATGACGCTGTCTCAACAGACGGTTCGCCGTGTCGCGCATGCCGCCGGCCGCAGTTCGTCCGATCGAAGCGTCGCGGTCAAGGTTCGAGTGGAGATCGATTTCGACGGCAGCGGTGGACGCTCGCACCGCAGCTGTTGTATCGTGTCAACATGCCTCGGGCGAAGCATCCGAAGAAGGAGGTCGAAAGTGCCCTACGCGATGCCGAAAGCGCCGGTTGGACCGTGACGCCGACACAATCTGGGCATCGCTGGGGCATGATGAGATGCGGCGTGGAAGGTCCTTACGGTTGTCAGATGTCAATCTGGTCCACGCCCCGCAACACTGGCAACCACGCCAAGCAACTGCGGCGGTTCATCGCTCGCTGTCCGCATACGTGGGCCCAGCGAGCGGGAGAAGGCTGAAATGTCTACGTTTCACTTCACTCTGATTGTCGAGGGGCCCGACCTTCAGGAAGAGTCGCGCATCGACGCGTTGTTCGAGGCCGGGTGCGGCGATGCCGCCATCGGTCGAAGCGATGGAACCCAGTTCGCCGACTTCGATCGTGAGGCCGACTCACTCGACCGTGCCATCCTGTCGGCGGTGGATGACCTGGAGACGTTGGAGGGGGTCGAGGTCGTGCGCATTGCCGACGCAGGTCTTGCCTCACTGGCGGATATCGCCGCCCGCCTCGGTCGCACCCGAGAGAGTGTTCGATTGCTGGTAAGCGGTGCCCGCGGCCCCGGCGGATTTCCGAATCCGGTTACGGACCCGCGCGGCCGCTATCGGTTGTGGCGCTGGTCCGATGTGGAGCGTTGGTGCGCGGATCAGCTGGGAGAGTCATTGCCGATTTCCCAGGATGAAGTCACGGCGGCCTTCAGCGCCGCGTTGGAGCTTCGGCACTTCCGGCGTGCACTGGCGCCCGCGAACCCGATCACACTGCGGGAGCTGGTTGGCGTGGACGAGCTACAGGCGCCTGCGGATTAGGGGCAGCGTGAGCCTTCTGCACGGGGTGAGTGTACGATACCGGCGGCCGATCGCAGGAGGGAACGAATGAGCGCAGCCGCAGCCGAGGGCAATCAATCCGTGTCCGAGCTTCGCCTAGTGTGGGAGCCGCTGGAGATCGGCTCCACGCGCGTGAAGAACCGGATCATGATGACCGCCCAGACCACGCTCTACGGCAAGGACAACATCCTCAGCGACCGACACATCGAGTTCTTCCGGGAGCGCGCGAAGGGTGGCGCGGCGCTCTTCATCACCGAGCAGCAGGCTGGCCACCGGACCGCCAAGGGGTCGTTCGTGAATGGCTGCACCGCCTGGGAGAAACGCGCCATCCCCCAATACGCCAAGCTCGCCGACGCAGTGCACGAGCATGGCGCGCGGCAATTCATCCAGCTTTTCGGCTGCGGCGTGCACGACAAGGGCACGACGATCATGGACGAGTGGCACCCGCTCTGGGGTGTCTCCAAGCTGCCCTCGATCGTGCACCACGAAATACCCATGGTCATGGAGCAGGAGCACATCGACGATATCGTCAGGGAGTTCGGCGAGGCGGCGCTCAACGTGAAGGTCGCGGGCTGCGACGGGGTGGAGTTGCACGCTGCGCACAGCTACCTGCTCGGCCAGTTCCTGAGCCCGGTCTACAACGACCGCACCGACCGCTACGGCGGCTCGGTGCACAAGCGCTGCCAGATACTGCTCGAGATCGGCGAGTCGGTGCGCGCGCAGGTCGGCGACGGCTTCACGGTCGGCGTCCGGCTCTCGTTCGACGAATTCCTGGGCGAGGCCGGGATCACGCCGGACCAGGCCGAGGAGCAGCTGGAGATTCTCTCGACCAGCGGCCTCTTCGACTTCTTCAACATCTCCGGCGGCGGCTACTACACGCTGCACCATGCCGTCGCACCGATGGACGTGAAGAACGGCTTCATGCTGCCCTTCGCGAAGCGCGCCAAGGCGGTGGTGGGCAACCGGGCCAAGGTCTTCACCGTCGGCCGCATCATCGACCTGCACCAGGCGGAGCAGGCAATCGCCGAGGGCACCACCGACATGGTCGCCATGACCCGCGCGCAAATGGCCGAGCCGCACCTGGTGAAGAAAACCCGCGAGGGCCGCCAGAAGGAGATTCGGCGCTGCATGGGTGCCAACGAGTGCGTCGCCCGCCTCTTCGACAACCGACCGGTGACCTGTGCGGTCAATCCGTCGGTCGGCCGCGAGGCGCGGTGGGGGAGCGACACGCTGCAGCCGGTGGCACCGGAGGAGGCGAAACACATCCTCGTCGTGGGCGGTGGCATCGCCGGGATGAAGACTGCCGCAGTTGCGGGGAGCCGCGGCCATCGGGTGACACTGCTGGAGCGCGAGGAGCGCCTGGGCGGCCACCTGAACCTGCTGCTTAGCTTGCCGACGCGCAAGGAGTGGGACATCGCCATCGACAACCTGGTGCGCGCGATGGAGGTGGCGGGTGTGGAGGTGAGGCTCGGCGCGGAGGCGACTCCCGAGGTGATCGAGCGGGAGCAGCCCGACGCCGTGGTCGTCGCCACCGGCGCGCGCTGGGACTGCGACGGCCGCAGCGAGTTTCGTCCGGGCCAGGCGCGTCTCGCCGGGACGGAGCAGGAGAACGTCATCGACGTCGGCACGGCGACCGAGCGCGCGCTGGCTGATGCGGGCGCGCTCGGCCAGAGGGTCGTGATTCTGGAGGAGACCGGCTTCTACCTGCCGCTCGGGCTCGCCGAAATTCTGGCGGACGGGGGCGCCCATGTGGAGGTCGTCACGCCCCGCGCCATGGTGGGCGAAGACGTCATGCGCACCCTCGATCTCCCGTTCGTGATGCCGCGCCTGGAGCAAGCCGGCGTGGTTTGCAGCGCCCACACCAACGTCGACAAGATCGAGGGCGATACGGTGCACGTGCGCTCGGTCTGGGGCGGGCGGCCGCGCTTGATCGAAGGGGTGGATACCGTCGTGATTTCGATGCTGCGCTCGCCCAACGACGCGCTCTACCGGGCGCTCGAGGGTCGCGTCGCCGCGCTGCACCGGGTCGGCGACGTGGTCGCGCCGCGCCGCCCGGTCCAGCTCATGTACGAGGGCGAAGAGCTCGGCCGCGCCCTGTAGGTTTAGGTGTCGCTCGCGGCAGTCGGCACTTCTACAGTTTCGCGCGCCTGTCGGCGCGACTGCCGCGTTACTCCGCCGCCCGCTCGCTGAGCCGCGATTGCAGCGCGGCGCAGAGCGTGCGCAGGACTTCGAGGCGGGCGTGCCTCTTGTTGTTGCCGGGGACCAGAGTCCACGGCGCCTCTCGGGTGCTGGTGCCGGCGATCATGTCGTTGGCGGCGTCCTCGTAGGCCTCCCACTTCGCGCGGTTGCGCCAGTCTTCCTCGGTCAGCTTCCAGCTCTTGTAGGGGTTCTCCTTGCGCGCGAGGAAGCGCCGCTCCTGTTCGTCCTTGTCGATGTGGAGCCAGAACTTCATGAGCAACGTGCCGTGGCCGATAATCTGCTCCTCGAAGTCGCGGATCTCGGCGTAGGCGCGCCGCCATTCCGCCTCGGTCGCGAAAGACTCGACGCGCTCGACCAGGAGCCGCCCGTACCAGCTGCGGTCGAACACCGCGATCTGACCGGCCTCGGGCAGGCGCCGCCAGAAGCGCCAGAGGTAGTGATGCGCGCGCTCCTCGTCGCTCGGCGCGCTCACCTGATGCACGCGGTAGCTGCGGGCATCCAGCGCCGAGACCATGCGCCGGATGGCGCCGCCCTTGCCGCCGGCGTCCCAGCCTTCGAACACGAGCACGACCGAGAGGCCGTGCAGGAGGTTCTGCGCGGCAAGCCAGTAGAGATCGGCCCGCATGCGAGCCATCGACTTTTCGTAGGCCTTGCGGCCCACGGTCTTCGTCTGATCGATCGTGGCCAGCGGCTTGACCTCCCGCACCGCCGCGCCGACCACCGCCGGACTCACGACAGGCGCACGGGCGCGGAAGCCGGCATCCGGCGGCGGCAGGCCGGCCAGACGCGCTTCGAGCGCCCGGTTCACCATACCCAGCACCCGGAGCGAGCGGTGCCGCGCGTGACGGCCATCGACCACGAGCCACGGCGCCTCGGCGGTGCTGGTGCGGGTGATGATGTGCTCGGCGGCCTCGTTGAAATGGTCGTAGCGGTGCCAGTTGCGCCAGTCCCACTGAGAAATCCGCCAGTGGTCGCGCGGGTGCTTCTGCAGGGCTTCCAGGCGCTGCTGCTGCGCCTTCTTGTCGAGGTGCATCCAGAACTTGAGGATCAGCGCCCCGTCGTCGGCGAGCGTCCGCTCGAATGCCGCGATGCGTGCGAGCTTCCGGTCGAGGGCGCTCGGCCCGATGCGTCCGTAGGCGCGGTCCAGCAAGGGTGCCGAGTACCAGGAGCTGAGGAAGAGCCCGAGCCTGCCGCGTGCCGGCAGGTCGCGCCAGTAGCGCCAGAACTCGGGTCGCTGGCCCTCTTCTTCCGTGAGCCTATCGTAAGCGTGGGTGACGATACGGCGCGGGTCGAGCCACTCGGTGAGAAGGTTGACCGTCTCCCCCTTGCCCCCGCCGTCCACGCCTGCGAACAGCACGACGACGGGAAAGTCCGCCTTGGCCAGCGCGCGCTGGGACTCCACCAGCGAAACCCTGAGTGCCGTCGCCTGTTCTTCGAACGCGGCCTTGGAAAGCTCCCGTACCCGCTCGCGTTCGACCTCTTCGAATACCCGAGCGCTCATCTCCCTCCCCGTCGAGGACCATCCCTGCTCGATTACGGGGACGCTCCCTCTTGCGCCGCAGGCGGCCTCTCCGGGCTCGTCCTGCACGCTCGGGTTATAACGGTATTACGCCCGCAAGACGATTTCGACATGGATTTGGCGGGGCCGGCCGCGCGGGTCAGCCGTGGATATCCTCGGTTTGCGCGCAGAGGGCGCCGTAGAGGTCCGGCCGGCGGTCGCGGAAGAATGGCTTCTTCTGGCGCACCTCGAAGACGCGGCGGCGGTCGAGCGTTGCCGTGATGATCTCGTCGCCTTCGTTGCCGGCGCAGGCCAGCACCTGACCCTCGGGATCGACCACCATGCTTTCGCCGCCGAATTGCCAACCGCTCTCCGGCCCAACCTTGTTGCAGGGCGCGAAGTAGACCGCGTTCTCCCAGGCCCGAGTGATCATCATCTCGCGCCAGGGGCCGACGCGCGGGGCCGCGAACGGCACCACGATCAGCTCGGCGCCGTTGACCGCCGAGCAGCGGGCGTGTTCGGGAAAGAACGTGTCGTAGCAGATGATGATGCCGATTTTCCACGCGCCGACTTTGAAGACCGAGAAACGCGAGCCGAAGCGGAAGTACATGCGCTCGAGACTGAGGTAGAGCCCCGGCATCACCTTGCGGTACTTGCCGATGATGTCGCCTGCGGGGTCGATGACGAAGGTCGTGTCGTAATAGAGGCCGGCTGACTCCTCCTCGTAGAGCGTCGCGATCAGGTGAATCTTGTGCTCCGTCGCCTTGGCCCGCATTGCGGTGATGCTTGGCCCCGTTGCGGGCTCGGCCCGCTTCAAATGCTCGTGGTCGCGCTCGTTGAAGACGTAGGGGTGATTGAAGAATTCTGGGATCACCACTAGGTCGGGCCGCTCGGTCTCCACCGCGCGGTCGATATGGGCGGCGGCCTGGGCGATGTTCGCGTCGCGGTCCGGCACGCTGTTCATCTGCACCAGGCTGAGTGTGATCTGATCGCCGAGGCTCATGGGCCACTTCTCCCGCCGGAGTATTTCATTGAAGGCTAGCAGTTAGGCCCGGCGCGGTCAGCGGCTATGATGCACGTGGCGGGGCATGGCCAAGCCCAAACGGCAGGGAGAGAGCGTGAATCGGGCTGCAGCCACCATCGATCCGGTCACCGCGAATGTGATTTACGGCGCGCTGGAGACCATCGCCGTCGAGATGGGCTTCAAGCTCATGCGCATGTCGCATTCGAGCCTGATCCGGGAATCCGAGGATTTCGGTGCTGCCGTGCTGGACGCGGACGGCAACCAGATCGCCGAGACGCCGCAGAGCACGCCGCTCCAGTCGGGTCCGTTGCCTGGCTACGTGCGCGGCATTCGCGCGGCGCTGGAGAGGCGCGGCGAGGCCATCGAGCCGGGCGATGTCTACATCCACAACGATGCCTACGGCGGTGCCAGCCACGTGCCCGATGTGGCGTTCTGCGTGCCGGTGTTCCACGAGGGCGTGCTAGTGGGCTTCACCGGGACCGCGGCACATCACGTCGATATCGGCGCCCACACGCCGGGCAGTGCCGGAATCGTCGATGCGGTCGACGCCTACGCCGAGGGCATTCAGCTCAAGGGCCTCAAGATCTACGACAAGGGGGTCCGGAACACGACGCTCTGGGCCGTGCTGGGGGACAATATCCGCGCCTCGCACCTGGTGCTGGGCGACATGGAGGCGCAGATCGCCGCCGCCCGAATCGGCGCCGAGGCGTTTCTCGCCCTGATCGAGCGCCACGGGCTCGAGACGGTGCAGGCGGCCTGCGCCGCGCTCATGGACTATTCCGAGCGCATGATGCGGCAAGCCATCGCGGCGCTCCCGGACGGCCGCTACCAGGCACAAGGCGCCATCGACGGCTTCCTGGACGACGACGACCCGGCGCGCCGCGAGCTCCCCATCGCGGTCACCGTCACCGTCTCAGGCAGCGACATCACCGTCGACTTCACTGGCACGTCCAAGCAGGTGGACGACCGGCCGATCAACATGCCGCTTCACGGCACGGTCGACTGTGCTGTCTGGATGACGCTCCGCTCGATCCTGCTGGACTCAGCCGTGCACGGCCGCGTGCCGCTCAACGCCGGCCTGACCCGGCCGATCCGCATCGTCGCGCCCAGGGGGACCCTGGTGAATCCGATCTTCCCGGCGCCCACGATCTCGCGCGCCTGCCCAGGGATTCAATGCGCCGACACGATCATGAAGGCGCTCGCCCAGGCCGTGCCAGGCCAGGTCTCGGCCGGCGTCGGCAACCTCAACGTCGTCGCCTACAGCGGGCTGCGCGAGGAGAGCCACTGGGTCCACATGGAGATCTACGAGGGCGCCTACGGCGGGCGCGCCGGCAAGGATGGCATGGACGCGGTGGACATCCTCTTCACCAACACGCGGAACAACCCCATCGAGGACGTCGAGTCCCACTTCCCGCTGCGCATCCACCGCTACGAGCTGCGCGAAGAGGGCTGCGCGGCGGGGCGGTGGCGCGGCGGGATCGGGCCGATCCGCGAGACAGAATTGCTCGACGATGCGGGCTTCTCGATCGAGGGCGAAGGCCAGCGCTTCCCGCCTTGGGGACATGACGGCGGTGCCGAAGGTCGGGCCAACAGCATCACCCTCGTTCGCGCCGACGGTTCGGAGCAGGCGCTGCCCTCCAAGCTCGCGCATTTGAAGGCGGCAGCCGGCGACCGCGTGATCGTCACCTCGTGCTGCGGTGGCGGCTACGGCGATCCGCTGCTGCGACCGGCCGAACAGGTGGCGGCGGACGTCGTCGACGGTCACATCAGCGCCGAGGCCGCGCGGCGCGACTACGGCGTGGTGCTCACGGATACGCTTGTGCTCGACGCTGCCGCTACTGCACGCGAACGCACGGCCCGCGCCACGCCGACACCGTGAGACCCGTCGGTCCGCCCTCGGCAAGCCGGGACACCTAAGCGTCCGGCCGGATCAAGTCGGCTATTCCTCGGCCTGCTCGGCGGTGCTCTTCCTCAACGTGATGACGTTGAGCGCATCCCGGCGCTGGTAGTCCACGTCGTCCATCATCTGCTGCACGAGAAAGAGGCCGAGCCCGCCGAGAGCGCGCTCTTCGAGCGTCGCGTCGACGTTGGGTTCGCGCTCCAGCGAAGAGTCGAAGGCCCTGCCATCGTCGACGATCACCACGACCAGCGTGTCGCCTTCCTGGCGCAGGGTGAGATCGATGCGGTGCTCGGCCTCGTCGTCGTAGCCGTAGCTGATGGTGTTGGTCAGGATTTCGTCGATTGAGAGATTGACCGCATAGGCGATCTGCGGCGACAGACTCCGCGCCTCGCAGAACGCGTCGATCTTCTCGGCCGCGGCACCGATTTCCCGCAGGTCGTTGACCAGCGAGAGTTCGAGTGCGCCGTCGCTCACGGATTCGTTCATCGGCCAAACGTGTCGCGGTGCCCGCAGGGCCACGTATCGGCCCTCATAATGTGCACCCTTTTCGCCTATTCGGGAGGACATGTTAACTGCTTTGCGCCGGCGCGAACGCCGCTGCTCCCAGTCTGGCGTCACTTGATCGAACCCGCCCTGCCGGCCACACTGGCAACGGAGGACTGGCCGGGCGGGCGCACGCGCGGTCGCAACAGGGAGGAACGACCGAGATGTCCAACGATGCCGAAGCTGCGCTGCTCGATCGAGACAACGCGCACCTGCTCCATCCGCTGCACAGCCATGCCGTCCATGCCACCGGCAAGGTCTGGGTCGGTGGGGAAGGGGCCTTCCTCGTCGATGCGAACGGGGATCGCTACATCGACGGTCTCTCCGGCCTCTGGAACAACACCGCCGGAAACGGCTGCCGTGAGCTGGTCGAGGCCGGGAGCAAGCAGCTCGCCGAGATGGCCTATGCGTCCGGCTACTCCGGCAGCACCAACCCGCGCGCCATCGAGCTTGCCGAAAAGCTCGCCCGGATCACCTACCCGAACATCAACCACTTCTTCTTCACGTCGGGCGGCGGCGAGGCGACCGACAGCAACATCAAGATGGCCCGCTACTACTGGAAGCTGAAGGGCCAGCCGGAGAAGACCAAGGTCATCTCCCGCATCTGGGGCTACCACGGCGTCACGCTCGCCGCCATGTGCGCGACGGGCATGAGCATCTACTGGCCGATGTTCGAGCCGCGCATGCCGGGCTTCGTCCATATTCCAAGCCCCTATCCTTATCGCTACGAGGCGCCGGAGGGCGCGGAGAGCCAGGGCATCGCCGCAGCGGACGAGTTGGAGAAGGCCATCCTCGCCGAAGGGCCGGAGACGGTGGCGATGTTCATTGCCGAGCCGGTGCAGGGCGGCGGCGGCGTAATCCCGCCTCAGCCCGACTACTTCCCGCGCATCCGCGAGATTTGCACCAAGTACGACGTGCTGATGGTCTCGGACGAGGTGATTACCGGGTTCGGCCGCACCGGCAAGATGTTCGGCCTGCAGCACTGGGACGTCGAGCCCGACATGATCCAGTACGCCAAGGCCATTACCTCGGGCTACTTCTCCCTCGGCGGCATCGGGATCAGCGACGAGATCGCCAACACGATGCACGAGAGCGGCAAGCCCTGGATGCACGCCTACACCTACAGCGCACATCCCACCGGATGTGCTATCGGCTGTGCCATGATGGACTTGATCGAAAGGGAGGATTTCCCCGGCCAGGCCGCGGCGAAGGGCAAGCGCCTGCTGGTTGGCCTCAAGGACGCGCTCGCCGATCATCCCAACGTCGGCGACATCCGGGGACTCGGGCTCATGTGCGCCGTGGAGTACGTGAAGGACCGCGCGACCAAGGAGAGCTTCGATCCCGCCGACGGCATCGCCGCCAAGATCAACGCCGAGGCGGTGGCGCGCGGGCTCTTCAGCCGCTCCCGGCCGGACGTTTTCATGGTTGCGCCGCCGATCATCATCGACGACGAGACCATCGATCAGATGGTGGAGATCACTGCCGAGTCGACGCGGGCGGTCCTTGGCTGAGAGCGGCACGCAGGCCGTGCTGGGGGAGGATCGTCCGGCGCCACGGCCACCCATAGACTGGGAGGCGCCCGAATTCCTGGACGCCGGCGCGCTCGACGGCGAGTTGCGCCGCGTCGCGAGCGTCTGTCACACCTGCCGCCGCTGCGAGGATCTCTGCGAGAGTTTTCCGCGACTCTTCGATCTGATCGACAGCGCGGGCAGCGTCGAGGCGGTCAAGAGCGCCGACTTCGAGAGCGTGGGCGCGGCCTGCACGCTCTGCGACATGTGCTACCCGGTCTGCCCCTACACGCCGCCGCACGTGCACGCGGTCGATTTCCCCGCGCTGATGATCCGCCAGCGGGCGCATGCCAAGAGCAAGGTGGGCCTCTTCGAGCGCGCATTGGGTTCGACGGACCGCAATGGCCGGCTGTTCGGCGCCATTGCCCCGCTCGCCAACTGGGCGGCGCGCCGTGGCAACCGGCTGACCCGGTCGCTCATGGAAGCGTTTGCCGGCATTCACCGCGATGCGGTGCTGCCACGCTTCCATGCCCGGAGCTTCAGCCGGCAGGCCGCCACACGTCCCCCGGCCGTCGCCGCGAACGCGCCGGCCGCCGGGCGCAAGGCGGTGCTCTACGCCACCTGCTTCGTCGAGTACAACAATCCGGGCATAGGCCGAGCAGCCCAGGGCGTGCTCGCGAAGAACGGCGTCGAGACCAAGATTGTCTACGACACATGCTGCGGGATGCCGCAATTGGAGCGCGGCGATATCGCGGAGGTCTGCCGCCGCGCTCGGCGCGTCGCCACGGCGCTCATCCCTTGGATCGACCGAGGCTGGGATGTAATCGCGCCGGTTCCCTCCTGCGCGCTGATGATGAAGACGACGTGGCCCCAGTGCCTGCCAGACGATCCGGCGGTGGCGCGCCTCGCAGAGCACACGAGCGATATCTCCGAGTACGTCGTGGGCATCGCTCGCGAGGAGGGTCTCGCCGAGGGGCTGGCGCCGCTCGACGGCGACGTCGCCCTCCACCAAGCCTGCCACGCCAGGGCCCAGAATATCGGCGCCAAGGCTGCCGTCATGCTGCGCATGATCCCGAAGAGCAACGTGCTGATGATGCAGCGTTGCGCCGGTCACGGCGGCACCTGGGGCGTGATGAAGCGGAACTTCGAGACCGGCATGAAGGTCGGCGAGCCGGTCATCCGGCAGGCGGCCGAAAGCGGCCGTGCTTACCTCGCCTCCGAGTGTCCGCTCGCCGGCGACCACATCGTGCAGGGGATGGAGCGCCTGGATGCGGGCCGCGCCCATGCGAAGCGCGCCCACCACCCGATCGAATTGCTGGCCAAGAGCTATGGCATCGACGCCTGACCGCGCGCTCGACGCGCACGCGACCGAGACGCTGACCGCGATGGCGCGCGTGCTCTATCCCCACGACTTCCTGGACGACTCACCCTATCGCCAGGTGGTCGACATCGTGGCCGGGGAGGCGGATGCCGCGCAGCACACGCTGCTGGCGGAGGGCGTCGCGGCGCTGGATGGGGCCTCGGACCGTCCGTTCCTCGCGCTCGCGGAGGGGGAGCGGCTCGCGGCGGTCCAGGCGATCGAGCGCACGCCCTTTTTCGAGACGATGCGCGCGGCCACGGCGCGCCACCTCTATTCCAATCCGGCAGTGTGGCCCCACTTCGGCTACGAGGGGCCGTCCCACCATCGCGGCGGTTACATCGATCGCGGCTTCGACGATATCGACTGGATTTCCGAAGAGGACGTGAGGGTGGACGAATGATTGCACCTCACCGCGACGACGACGATATCCCTGCCGTCACCTACGACCTGGACGACGACAGCGTTGTCGTGATCATCGGCTCCGGCGCTGGTGGCGGCACCATGGCCGACGAGCTGACCCGGCGGGGCATCGACGTGGTTCTGCTGGAGGCCGGCCCGCGCTTCAAGACGAGCGACTTCGTCAACGACGAGTGGGCGATGAACGACCTTCTCACCTGGAAGGACAAGCGCGACTGCACCGGCGGCGCGCCCGTCGCCCGCGACTACCCCACTGCGCCCACCTGGACCTGCAAGGCCTTGGGCGGCACCACTCTCCACTGGACTTCCATGTGTCCGCGTCCCGAGGACTACGAGTTCAAGGTGCGCACGACTTACAGCGACATGGACGGTGCCGCCCTGGAGGACTGGCCGCTCGATAATGAAGAGATGGAGCCCTTCTACCGCGAGGCCGAGATCAAGATGGGCGTCACCGGGCGGAACGGGATCCCGTTTCACCGATCCTCCAACGCAGTCCGGGTCATGTCCCTCGGCGCGAAGCGCATGGGCTACCGAGACTTCGGCCCCAACAACCTGGCGGTCAACCCGCTGCCCCGCGACGGCCGCAACGCTTGCGACCAGATCGGCTTCTGCATTCAGGGCTGCCGCTCCGGCGGCAAGTGGTCCACCTTCGTCTCCGAGCTGCCGCGCGCCGAAGCCACGGGGCGCTGCGAGATTCGCACCCGCTGCATGGTGCTCCGCATCGAGCATGACGCGAGCGGCCGCATCAGTGGAGTCCTCTATGCCGACGCGTTCGGAGACCACCATTTTCAGAAGGCGCGGCTGGTCTGCGTCGCTGCAAATTCGATCGAGACCACGCGGCTGCTGCTCAACTCCGAGTCAAGCGCGTGGCCTGATGGGCTCGCCAACGGCTCGGGCATGCTCGGCAAGCACTACATGCGCCACGTGACCGCCTACATGTACGGGGAATTTCCGAGACCCGTGCGCATGTACCGCGGCCTGGTCGCCGCGGGCGTCATTCGCGACGAAGCCCGGCTCGATACCACCCGCGGCTTTGCCGGCGGCTACTACTATGGCTCCATCGGCCTTGGCTTGCCTTTCTACGCGGCGTTCCTGAGTCCGGGGCGCTGGGGCGCCGACTACACGAGCTGGATCGAGGCCTATGAGCGCGTCGCGGGCCTGTTCGTGAACGGCGAGGACATGCCCATCGCCACCAACCGGGTGACGCTCCATCCCACCGAGAGGGACCAGCACGGGCTGCCGATCCCCCGTCTCAACCTCGACGATCATCCCAACGATCTGGCGATGAAGCGCCATGCCTACCGCAACGGGATCGCCATGTTGGAGGCGGCCGGCGCGCTCCGCGTCTTCTGCTCGCCGCCGCTGCCGGTCTCCCACAATCTCGGCACTTGCCGCATGAGTGAGGATCCCGACGCCGGCGTGGTCGATCGCTGGGGCCGGAGCCACGAGATCCCCAACCTCTTCATCTCCGACGGCAGCCAGTTCACGTCGTCGCTGGCGGGCAACCCGACGCTGACCATCGTCACCCTCGCCATCCGCCAGGCGGGCTACATCGCCCGACAGATGAGCCGCGGCGAGCTCTAGCCTGCCGCAACCGGTTAACGCCCCCGGTCCGGTTGCGCCTATCGAGCGAACCCGGCAACCGATCCACACGAATCACGGGAGGAAGACATGGCAACTCTGCCGATGGTGGAGTACGACGACGCCCCGCCGGAGGTCCGCGCGGTCTACGACGACATCATGGAGACCCGTAAGACCGACTGGATCAACAACTTCTGGAAGGTGCTAGCCAACGATCCGCCGACCCTCGCGCGCGCTTGGAACAGCATCAAGGAGGTGATGGCGCCCGGTGCCCTCGACCCGCTCACCAAGGAGCTGATCTACGTCGCGGTGAGCGCCACCAACGGCTGCGAGTACTGCATCCGCTCCCACACCGCAGGCGCGCGTCGGCAGGGGATGACCGACGCCATGCTGGCCGAATTGATGGCGGTGGTGGGTATGGCGAACGAGACCAACGCGCTCGCCAGCGGCTACGCCGTCGACGTCGACGCGGCGTTTCTGAAGAAATAGGGGGCGGCGCCCGCACGTCCTATCTGCGCAAGATCGCCGACGGTCTCACGGCCCGGCGCCTGATCCGCGATTGGATTGCCTTTTACAATGCCGAGAGGCCGCACGCGGCGCAGCAGCTACAGGAAGATCGATTGAAGAGGATTCTGGCGGCCTGAACATCAACCCGAATACACCATAGCCGAGCCGTCAGGCTGTCCGAAAAGGCGAGGCCACCTCACTCTTTCTCAGGCTGCCATCCCCGAGTGGTGCGCCCGACGCGGTTAGCGCCGGGTTCATTCCTGGTTGTTGATATATTGGAAACGACGGTGAACAATTGCTCGATTGTTGAATAATTCGGAATTGAACTTCTCATAAAATCGCTTGTCCTGTTGCCATCCGATCGTGCACCAATTGTCCGCTGCACGTATGCAATCCGACGCCTCCATGTTCGAGCGGCTTAGGCACCCCACGGAGCTTGAATCAATTCCATTGCCGGCGACTGCACGGATTCTTCTGGGTGGCGTGATTTCGGCTGGGGCCGGCGCAGGGTAGATGCCGATGCCAGCCAGGCCCCGCAACATCGCCTTCGGTCCCGTCGGCGCCCTGGTGGGTCGAGCCGTGGGCCGTTTCTTCGTCGGCACCCGCGCGGGAGCCACGTCCATCGTTACGGCAGCGGTCGCGGTGATGTCGGTCGCAGGCTTTGCGTTTGTCACCGACCACATCTGGCTGATCGATCAGCGCGACGTGCTCAAGAACGCCGCCGATGCAGCTGCGATCGCTGCCACGAAGGAGATGAATCGCCAGCTCATCCCCAGTCCGGACATGACCCAGGCCGATCTGACCACTGCGCTTACCCCTGTCGCGAGAAACTACCTTGAACTGAACCTCGCCTATCTGCCGACGGACCGTCTCACTCGTGCCAAGGAGACGCTCCAGGTGACCGTCACACCCAACAAGGACCAGGGCACGGTGAACGTGGCGACGACGGCGGACCTCGGCGGCACGCTGTTCTCCCGGCATCTGCCGATGCTCAGCAACTACAAGGGACCCGCGACGGTCGGCACCCGTGCCGGCGTCGAGACCAGGGTGACACCTATCGAGGCCGTGCTCGCCATCGACGTAAGCACGTCCATGCAGGGCAAACTGGAGGGGGGATGGCCGGACAAGGCCGGGGGTGAGAAGAGCCGCATGGACATCGTCAAGGACGCGGCCAAGGCGCTCGTCAACATCCTCCGGCCCAACGAGCACAACCGCGTCGCGATCGGCGTGGTGCCCTGGCACTTCAATGTGCGCCTTGCGGACGCGACGGCCTCGGATTGGAGCACCAATCGCTGGGCGCGCTACCCGACGGAGCGAACTTACGGCGTGCCGTACGGCTGCGCCGACCTAATTAGCGAGTGGGACGTCTGCCAGCCTGCTGCCACCGACGACGAGCTCCCGCAGACCGCGCCAGAAGATTGGAAGGGATGCCTCGACAGCCACCGCATGGTGGGAAGCGGAACCCATGCCGCGAACGCTTCGACGAGCGACTTTTTCTCCCTGCCGTCGATCAGTCCTTTCGCCCAAGCATACTTTCCCGCCCTGTACGGGCCAAGTATGAGTGTTTTACCCTCGAGACGTTCCCTTCGGATGTTTGGTGGTACCGCTGTTACGATCTCTACGATCCTGACAATCCCAACCACTGGAGTTCGTACTATGAACCACAATACGGTTGTAGCGCCTCGGGACCGACCATGCTCTCCTTGAGCACCGACCGCGCGGCCATCATCGGCGCCGTAGACAACCTCTCGCCTGTTGGCAGTTCGACCCATTCGGGGCTCGGCGTCCTGTGGGGTCAACGCATGCTTCTGTCGTCATGGCGGAGCGTGTGGGGTGGGACCGTCCATCCCGTGGACCCCACCTCCACCGACGGGAAGGGCGTCCGCAAGGTCATCGTTCTCCTCACGGACGGCGAAGACACCTTCTGCGGCCACAAGAACGTGACCTGCGCAGACAGCCGCGTAGGCATCTCGCGCACCGAGGCATGCGCCGAGGTGAAGAAGGCAGGGACCGAGATCTTTGTCGTTGCGGCCATGCACCCGGATCAGGTTTCGGCCGATCTCGGGACATCGCTGACCGAGTGCTCCAGCGAATCTGACGACTCGGACGAAACTTACGCGTTTCTCAACAACGCGACCCCGGAGAGCCTTCAGACAGCGTTCGAGAGCATTGCGAACCAGTTGCGGGTCGTGCGGCGAACTCACTGACGTGCTCCGAAATCCCGCTTTCCTGGAATGCCTATGACCGGCCTCTTTGGGGCATCGCGCAGCGCGTTCGGGCGCCCGGACCAATCAGCCATTGCTGTTGCTGGGCGCGCAATCTAGACCCAGCAGTAGCAAGAAGGTTCAAGAATTTGTCTTGCCGACAGGCGCACAACAACCGGGCTGAACATCAGGCGGAAAATGGGCCGTACCGGCATCAGCCTTTCATAGTCACCAGCGCAACCGCTCTCAGGTAAGGCAAGAGCGTTCCGTCTCGGGAGTATTCAATGGAAAACGATAACCTGATTCTTTTTCTGCTGCAGCGCTTCCCCGGATTGGACGATGAGGAACTTTCCAGACTGTCCGGGTTGATGCCGACCCGGCGCGTCAAGCGAGTCTGCCGCGATCTGGAAAACCGCCAGCTTCTGGAGCGCAGAGCCGGACATGAAGGCAAGATCGGAAACTATGTGCTCGGTTCCGAGTCGTAGTTCGTTTCGGTCAGGTTGAGCGCGGTGACCGGCGCGCGGGAAGCTATACGCTGCGTCACCGGTGTTCCGAGACAAAGTTCCCTTGGATGGCTGGCTCTATGAGCCATTCCACGAGGTCGTGCGCCAGCGACATTGAGTACTCCCGACGGAGATTTTGCCACACGCGACCACGGCGGCTGGCGCTTCTTGGATTTCGCGCGCCTGCGCGGGCGCGCCGCTGAAGCGGCGGGCCACGGTCGCGGCTTGTCACGCATCCGTCAAAGACGGACGCGCTCTATCTAGAGGGACCGTCTGCCGGTGCGAGTGCGACCCCGAGCCGCCCGGCGAGGTCCTGCACGAACTGCCAGGCCACACGGCCCGAGCGGGCGCCGCGGGTCATGCTCCACTCGATGGCTTCCGCGTGCAGGGTCTCGCGATCGACGGCGAGGCCGAAATGGTCGGCATAGCCCTCGACCATGGCGAAGAAGGTCGCCTGGTCGCAGGGGTGGAAGCCGAGCCAGAGCCCGAAGCGGTCCGAGAGCGAGACCGATTCCTCCACTGCTTCGCCGGGGTGGATCGCGGTCGAGCGCTCGTTGTCGATCATGTCGCGCGGCATCAGGTGGCGGCGGTTCGAAGTGGCGTAGAAGAGCACGTTGTCGGGCCGGCCGCTGATGCCGCCCTCCAGCGCTGCCTTGAGCGACTTGTAGGTGGTGTCCTCGGATTCGAAGGAGAGGTCGTCGCAGAAGAGCAGGCACTGGTGCGCGCAGCCGCGCAGGCGCCCGAGGAGGACCGGCAGAGAGGAAATCTCTTCCCGGTGAATCTCGATCAGCTTGAGGCCGCTTGCGGCGTCCGCCGCCACCACGCCGTGCACCGCCTTGATGAGCGAGCTCTTGCCCATGCCTCGTGCGCCCCAGAGCAGGGCGTTGTTGGCCGGCAGGCCGCGGGCGAAGCGTTGGGTGTTGTCGAGCAGGATGTCGCGCACCCGGTCGATGCCCTTGAGCAGCGAGAGCTCCAGACGGTTGATCCGGGGCACGGCCTCGAGGCGGGCGCCGTCTGCGTGCCAGACGAAGCCGTCTGCCGCGTCCAGGCCCGCGTCCTCCACCCCGGCCGGTGAGAGACGCTCCAGCGCTTCCGCGACCCGCTTGAGCAGGGGCGCCAACTCCGTGTCCGACATGGGTGCACCGGCTGGTTGAAAGGCGCGCGGACCCTAGCCCGCATGTCTCCCCAATGTCACGGCCTGCGTCGCGGCGCCTATCCCTCGGGCCCGACGAAGGCGCGGGTGATCTCGACGGCCTCGGCGAGGCCGACGCGCTCCACCGCGACGCCGGGGGGGAAGGCGCCCTTGAGCCGGCTCGGCAGCGCGGGGTCGAGCAGGACGAAGACACCGCGATCGTCCGCCCGCCGCACCAGCCGGCCGTAGGCCTGCCGGAGCCGCCCGCGCGTGAGCCGGTCGTCGTAGCGGCCGCCGCCGAAGACCCGCCGGCGCGCCTTGTGCAGGATGTCGGGGCGGGGCCACGGCACCCGGTCGAAGACGATGAGGCGCAAGCTCCGCCCCGGCACGTCGATGCCGTCCCGCATCGCGTCGGTGCCGAGCAGGCAGGCGTCGGTCTCGCTGCGGAAGATGTCGACCAGCGTGGTCGGGTCGAGCGGGTCCACGTGCTGCGCCCATAGCTGCAAGCCCGCTTCGTCCAGCGCGCCCGCGATGCGCTCGTGTACCCCGCGCAGCCGCGCGATCGCGGTGAAGAGGCCGAGCGCGCCGCCGCCGGCAGCCGTGAAGAGCGCGCGGTAGGCCGCCGCGACCCGGTCGGGCGCGCCGCGGCACACGTCGGTCACCACGAGCACGCGGGTCTGCGCGCCGTAGTCGAAGGGGGAGGGGAGGGCGGCACGGATCGCCGGGGCCTTCAGGTGACGCCCGCCCGTGGTCGCCTCGGCCGCGGCCCAGTCGTGCTCCGGATCGCCGCTGCCGTCCCGCAGCGTCGCCGAGGTAATGAGCGCGCCGTGGGAGCGGCCCGTGACGAAGGCGGCGAAGGGGATCGTCGGGTCCACGTGGTGGCGGTGCATGCCGACATCGACATCGCGCCCGTCGATGCGGGAGATCGCGAACCAGTCGACGAAGCCCGTGGCGGCAGTGTCCTCGTCGTCCTGCGACCGCTCCTCGTCGGCGACCGGGGCGGCCGTTATGTCCCCGAGCATGGCGCGCCAGGAATCGAGCTGCTCGCCCACCCGGCGCTCGATGCCGCGCACCACGGCCTCGATGCGCTGGCGCTCGGCGGTTTCCAGACTCTCGGCCTCGGCATCGAGATGCGCTGCGAGTGCCACCGCGAGCCGCCCGAGGGGCCGGGCGATTCCCTCGAGCGCCGTCTCCAGCGCCGCCGCGGCGTCGGCGATGCCGGGAATGAGCGGCTGCACCGGCGCCTCGATGCTGTAGCCGCTCCGGGGCTCCGGCGCGCGCGCCATGACCTGCTCCCGCACCAGCGCGAGGAAGCGCTCGCACGGCCCCTGCGCCGAGCCCGAAGCGAGCCGCTGGTGCCACTCGTTGCCGGGCAGCGCGTGCGCGGCTTTCAAGGCATCATCGAGGGTCTCGCGCGCCGCCTCGCGGTCCGCGATCAGGTCCTCGATCCGGCTGCGCAAGCCCCGCGCGCGACCTCCGTCGCCGCGGCCTCGCGATTCCGGCCCGAGCAACCAGCGCCTCAGCTCCAGCGCCTCTTTGCCGGAGAGGTGGGCGGAGAAGGCGCTGTCCGCCGCGTCGAAGAGGTGGTGCCCCTCGTCGAGCACGTAGCGAGTGGGCACGCTCCGCTCGTCGCCGGTGCCGAAGACCGCGCGTGCCGCCTGCACCATGAGCAGCGCGTGATTGGCGATCACCATGTCCGCCCGCCGCGCCTTGCGCTGGCTCTTCTCGATGAAGCAGCGGCGGTAATGGGTGCAGGCGCTGTGGATGCACTCGCCGCGCCGGTCCGCGAGGCCCAGGGTGCGGCCGTAGCCGAGCAGGTCCGCGAGCCAGGCCGGCAGGTCGCCGCCGGTGATGTCGCCGTCCCGCGTCGCCGCTGCCCAGCGCGCCATGAGACCGAGCGCGATGCGGTCCCCCGTCATCAGCGCGCTGCGGCCGAGCGCTTCCTCCATGTTGAGCAGGCAGAGGTAGTTCTCGCGGCCTTTGCGCAGCACCACCTTCTCCGCCTTGACCTTGGGCTCCGGGTAAAGCCGGTCGAGCTCCTGGTCGATCTGGCGCTGGAGGTTGCGGGTGAAGGTGGAGAGCCAGACTGTGCCCTCGTTGCGCTCGGCCCAGAGGCTCGCCGGCGCGATGTAGCCGAGGGTCTTGCCGACTCCGGTGCCGGCCTCCGCCAGCACCACGTGGGGCTCCTCCTCCGCCTTGATGGGATCGAAGGCGGCGCAGGCGGCGGAGGCGTAGTCCGCCTGCTCGGGCCGGGGCTCCGCGCCCTCGCCCAGCAGGTGCGCGAGGCGCTGCCGCGCGGCTGCGGTGGGCACCGGGTCGTGGCCGGGCGCCGGTGGCGGTGCGCTCTCCTGCCATTCCTTGAGCCGGGTCCAGACCGCGAGCGCGCCACCATCGCCGGTGCGGCCCGCGGCCGGCGCCGAGCGGCCGCCTGCCGCCAGCGCCGCCACCACCGCATCGCCCCAGAGCCAGCCGGCGCGGGCCATGACGCGCGCGATGGCGGGCGCGTCTTTCTCGCCCGTGAGGCCCGGTGCTGCGAGGGTAGCGAGGAGGGTCTCGGCGGCCTTGAGCAGCGTCGATGCCTCGTCCTCGATGCTCGCGGGCAGCGCAAGCCCGAGCGCGCGCGCGAGCCCCCGCACCGTCGGCACCGCCTGCCGCGCCGGATACACGAAGGCGAAGAGCTCCAGAACGTCGAGCGCCGCGAGCGTGTGCAGGCCGAGCCGGCGCGCGGTCGCCTTGGCGTGGCAGACGTAGGGCGGGCGGCCGTCGGCGGCCAGCCGTTCCGCGGCCTCGCCGTGGGAGAGCCGTGCGAGCGCGCCGTGCTCGTCCAGCCACGCCGCGTGGCGCGGCGCCACCGCGAGCACCGGCGCGCGCGGCAGCAGCGGTGCAGACGGCGGTGTAGAAGGCTCGCGTGACTCGAGGGGCGCTGGCATCGGACGGGAGTATAGCGGTTGACGCGCGGCGGCGGCCCGGCGCATGTTCCGCCGGCTTTCGGACCCGGACGATGAACGAAACCTCTCACGACCTGCGGGCGCTGGCTCAGAACGCCAAGGCCTGGCCTTTCAAGGAGGCCGCGGCGCTCCTGAAGCGCATCGGCGGCACGACGCCGGCGAAGGGCTATGCGCTGTTCGAGACCGGCTACGGCCCCTCGGGCCTACCCCATATCGGCACCTTCGCCGAGGTCGCGCGCACGACCATGGTGCGCCACGCCTTTGCCACGCTTTGCGACATTCCGACGCGCCTCGTGGCCTTCTCGGACGACATGGACGCGCTGCGCAAGGTGCCGGACAACATTCCCGAACGCGCGATGGTCGAGCAGCACCTGGGCAAGCCGCTGACCCAGATTCCCGACCCCTTCGGCACGCACGAGAGTTTCGGGGCGCACAACAACGCGCGGCTGCGGGCCTTCCTCGACGACTTCGGCTTCGACTACAGCTTCAAGAGCTCGAGCGAGGCTTACCGGTCAGGCGAGTTCGACGGCGCGCTCATGGACGTGCTGCGTCACTACGACGAGATCATGCGGATCATCCTGCCGACGCTGGGCGCCGAGCGGCAGGCGACCTACAGCCCCTTCCTGCCGCTCTGCCCCAAGACCGGCCGCGTGCTGCAGGTGCCGATCACGGCCCGTGACGAGGACGCTGGCACCGTGAGCTACGTGGACGAGGACGGCGAGACCATGACGGTCCCGGTCACGGGCGGTCGTTGCAAGCTGCAGTGGAAGGCGGACTGGGCCATGCGCTGGCATGCGCTTGGCGTCGATTACGAGATGGCGGGGAAGGACCTGATCAGCTCGGTCGAGCTTTCGGGCAAGATCTGCCGCGCGCTGGGCTCCAGGCCGCCCGCCGGCTTCATCTACGAGCTCTTCCTCGACGAGAACGGCGAGAAGATCTCGAAGTCGCGCGGCAACGGGCTCACGATCGAGGAGTGGCTTACCTACGGGCCGCGCGATTCGCTCTCGCTCTACATGTACAACGCGCCGAGGCGGGCCAAGCGGCTCTACTTCGACGTGATCCCACGCCATGTCGACGATTACCTGACCCATCTCGCGAAGTACCCGGCGCAGGGGGAGACCGAGCGGCTGGAGAGCCCGGCCTGGCACATTCACGCGGGCCACCCGCCCGCGCCCGAGACCGGATTGAGCTACGGCATCCTTCTGAACCTCGCGAGCGTCTGCAACACCGAGGACCCGGCCGTCCTCTGGGGCTTCATCGCCCGCTACGTGCCTGGTGCCTCACCGGAGACCGCGCCCATCCTCGATGAGCTGGTGGGCCACGCCATCTGCTACTACCGTGATCGGGTGAAGCCGACGAAGGCGTATCGGGCGCCACTGGCGGAGGAGCGGGCGGCGCTCGACGACCTGCGTACCGTGCTGGCCGCGCTGCCGGCGGACGCGAGCGCCGAGGACATCCAGACCGAGGTCTACGAGGTGGGCAAGCGCCACCCGTTCGAATCCCTGCGCGAGTGGTTCCGTGCGCTCTACGAGATCCTCCTGGGCCAGAGCCAGGGCCCGCGCATGGGCTCGTTCATCGCGCTCTACGGGCTCGCGGAGACGGTCGTGCTGATTGACCGCGCGTTGGCTGGCGAGGACCTGGCTGCGTAGCAGGGGCGATCCCGAAGCGCCGCGCCGCCGCCTCCGCGACATCCCAAGCGTCCCTTCGACCTCGACCTCCCTGTTGGGGCTAGGTGAGAATAGAGCCACTCCAACTCTTCCTCTTTCAAACATCTAACCTGATTTAGGCTGCTCATTGCGGCAAATGAACCGGCATGATTTGCAAAATATAATCTGGAGATCGATGCGGTATAGTGCTATATTAATTGGCTGCGACTGACACCACGACACTCGTTGTTTTGCGTTAATGTAGGTCTATCGCAAGATCATGGTAAATGCCCGGTATATCTAAATTCACTCGCCCAGCGTTCGGAAAACGCATTGCCATACTGGCACCCAGCCTAGCTGGGCAAGGAGCCGAGAGGAAGGCACTGTGTATCGGAGCCGGGCTGCTTGAGCGAGGCCACAAAGTCGATCTTCTCCTCTATCGACTCGTTTGCCACTATCCTGAAGAAGTACCGGATGGGATGCGCATTTACTATGCTTCAGGCCGAAATGACAGTAGAACGCGTTTGAATCTGGACCGAGTCACTGCGATTCACCAGCCTTTCGTGCCCGATCCTCTTCCTTGGCGCATTCGCCTTCCGCGTCTGGGAACGGTGAACCGTCTGTCGCGCAAGCACTTGCCGCTGCTCACGAGTACGAGACTTCCTCGATGGGCCGTTTGCATCGCCGCATACATGGATCGAAAGAAACCGGACGCGCTTCTGGCCATGCATGTTCTCGCGACTACAGCGGCAGCAATGGCAACGCATCTCACTTCCCACAGGGCGAAAACGGTAGCCACATTGCACGGGCCGTTAACGCGTCGGCTTCTGCATCGAGCACGCCGCTCGTATCCCTACGCGGATGAGGTTGTTGGAGTGTCTCATGGTATAACGAGCGAGTTTTCCAAAGTCCCAAACTTGTCAGGTGGTCGGGTTCACACCGTCTATAATCCCATTGACATCGGCTATATCAAACGGAAATCAAGAGAGCCAGTCAACCATTGTTGGCTTGTTAATCCTAACTGTCCAGTCATATTGGCCATCGGTAAGTTGATTAAGAGGAAGGATTTTGTCACTCTTCTTCGCGCCTTCGCGCGTCTCGTGTCCAAGCGGAAGGCGCGATTGATCGTTCTTGGAGAAGGTCGTTTTCGGTCAAGCCTGCATTCGTTGGCAAATAGACTTAGCGTGGCTGAACATGTTGACTTTCCGGGGTTCGCAGAAAATCCTTTCGCCTTTCTCGCAAAAGCCGATTTATTCGTACTCTCATCCCGAAACGAGGGGCTTCCTACCGTTCTCATCGAAGCGATGGTTTGCGGATGCCCGGTCGTCAGCACGGACTGTGACTTTGGGCCTCGGGAAATTCTGGAAGACGGCCGCCAAGGGCCTCTGGTACCCGTGGGAGAGCCGGAGGCACTTGCAGGCGCCATGCTCTCCGTTCTGGACAACCCGCCGCGGCGCGAGGCGCTGCAGACTCGAGCGGAATTCTTCAACGCCGCTCGGGCAGTAGACCGGTACGAAGAGCTGCTGTTGGGTGAGGAACGCTGGGTAGAACAGCGAGCGTGAACCTCGCGAGATGGGAGGCCTCCTCGTCCGTCATTGGGTCGATCCGTTTGAGGTTCTGAATTTAGCTCGTAAGTAAAGTGTATGGTCCAGATTTCCGATATCCATGTTGTTGCGCCACACTTCAAGCGCCGGTACTCGGGCGTGACCAGCACGATCATTCAGTTAATCCCCAAACAGGCAGAAAAAGTCGGAATTGCCACGCTAGGGCCGGGCTTGCCCAACGGCCTTCCCAAGATCGCTTGGTGGCAGATGCCCTTGCTCCTTAAGCGACCGCGCCAGCGCCCCCTCCGCATTTGGCACGCCCGGCGAAATAACGAGATGCTGATTGGGTTGTTCCTGAAAGCCGCGTTTCGAGCGCCGTTGACGCTCGTTTTCACCTCTGCCGCGCAGCGTTCGCGCAGTTGGTTCAGCCGGTTCCTGATATCGCGAATGGACTCTGTTATTGCAACCAGCGGTCCATCTGGGCAAACCTTGACGGTACCCCACACCGTTGTAATGCATGGAGTGGATTGTGCGCGATTTCGCCCGCCCATGGGCCCGGACGATCAGTGGGAACGCAGCGGATTGCCAGGTCGGTATGCAATCGGGTGTTTTGGCCGTATCCGATATCTGAAAGGAACCGATCTATTCGTCGATGCGATGGTGCATCTGTTGCCAGACTATCCGGACTGGACCGCTGTAGTGGCGGGAAGAGTGACTTGTCATAACCGTTACTTCTATGAAACATTACTGCGTCGCATTGTGCGTGAAGACTTGGAGAGGCGGATCGTATTTCTGGGAGAAGTATCTAATGCAAATCTTTGGTTTCGGCGGCTGACGTTACATGTTTCACCTTCGCGATATGAGGGTTTCGGACTGACCCCGCTCGAGGCCATGGCCTCTCAAACCGCGGTCGTGGCGAGCGACGCCGGGTCGTATCCGGAAATGATCGTGGAGGGTGTAACAGGGGCTGTCGTATCAGCCGGGGACGGCGATGCACTCGTCGAGGCAATCAGACGCTATATGGCAGATCCTGAGCTTGCGGCCGTACATGGACGCAACGGTCGCAAACATGTGTGTGAGAACTTCCCTGTCGAGAAGGAAATGAGCGGCATTAACGCCGTTTACGATCGGATTTGGCGAGACAGCAAATGAGCTTCGTAAGGTGCCCCCGTCGGCAAAGGCTGACCGTTTCCCGCATTTGCCAGAGTTCCGCTCATGGTCATCGTCTGGCGAGGGGGGCGAGAGCCCCGCCTGGCACGTTTTCTGCCACGAAGGATCGACGGACTTCGTCGATCTCTCATCATTAATTTCGTCACGGAGGAATGGCGTAACCGTCACGCGTGTGCTTGTCCCAACAAACCCGTCGGTTAGAACCGTCTGGGCTGTGACCACCGGTGAAGCCGGCAAGGTGTCTCAGGCGGAGGGGTTGGCCGAGGCGCTCGGCTGGCCGTTCGAGAGCATCGTCGTCCGGCTGCGCCGGCCCTGGTCGTGGTCGCCGGCACATCGGCAGCCACCGGGCCTCCTGCGCTTCGGGGTGGAGGGAAACCTCCCGCAGCTCTGGCCCGACCTGCTGATCAGCTGTGGCCGGCGTAGTGTCCCGGTTGCGGCCGCGGTAAGGCGCGCCGCCAGCGGGCGAACCTTCGCCGTGCACATCCAGAATCCGCGAACGCCTCTCCCTTGTTTCGACCTGATTGTGCCGCTGGCGCATGACGGGCTCGCCGGGCCCAACGTGGTGGCGACGCAGGCCGCGCTGCACCGTATAACGCCCGAGAAGCTCGCGTCGGCCGGCGCGGAATGGCAGGAACGGCTCGGCAATCTTAACGTCGCGGTGCTGCTCGGCGGCCGCTCGCGGTCATATCGCTTCACGCGGGAGACAATCGACAAGCTGGCGGGCGAACTCGCAAGCCTTCATGGGGAAATCGCGGTGACGGCATCGCGGCGGACGGACCCCGGATTGGTCGATGCGCTCAAGGCCCGTGTGCCGCGGGCCTGGTTCTGGGACGGCACCGGTCCCAACCCCTATCTGGGCATGTTGGCGCTGGCCCGCCACATCGTGGTCACGGAGGACTCGGTCTCCATGATCAGCGAGGCCATATCGACGGGGAAGCCCGTCTACGTTGCCGGGATGGCGGGCGGCAGCCGCCGGCTCGCGCACTTCCACGCCTCGCTCAGGGAAGCTGGCATCGTCCGCCCCTTCGACGGCCGGCTCGCCGAGTGGCGTTACGAGCCGATCAACGAGACGCCGCGCATCGCCGCGGAAGTGCTCTGGCGGATGGAGGCCGCTTCAGCCGCCGCGCCGTCCCCCTAGACCTGTCACCGGGGTATGCCTCTCTCGCAGGGTTTGGGAAGGTCTGCTACTGTCCCCGCCAACCGTTGTGTACGGCTGTGTACGGCGATTTCCGGGAGAGGAGACCAGTCAATGACAACCAAGAGCAGCGCGGCGGAGAGGGCCGGCCGCACCCGTCGAGAAATCCTGAAGGCTGGCGCCGCCGGCGCCGTCGGGACCGCCGCGCTCAGCGCTGGCTTTCCCTCCATCGTCCGCGCTGCGGACACGGTGCGGATCGGCTACGTCAGCCCCAAGACCGGGCCGCTCGCGCCCTTCGCCGTTTCCGACGAGTTCAACGTCGCCACAGTGCTGGAGGCCATCGGCGGCAAGGTCGAGTCCGGCGGCAAGAGCCTCGATGTCGAGATCATCGTCAAAGACAGCCAGTCGAACCCGAACCGCGCGGCGGAGGTGGCGAGCGAGCTGATCCTCTCCGACGAGGTGCACCTGCTCTGCGCCGGCAACACGCCGGAGACCACCAATCCGGTCGCAGACCAGGCCGAGATCAACGAGGTCCCCTGCGTCACCACGCTCTGCCCGTGGCAGCCCTACTTCTTCGGGCGCGGCGGCAATCCGGCGGAGGGCTTCCAGTGGACCTACCACTACTTCTGGGGGCTGGAGGACGTGATCGCGGTCTTCCTCAACCTCTGGGCCAAGATCGAGACCAACAAGGTTGTCGGCGGGCTGTTCCCCAACGACGGCGACGGCAATGCCTGGGGCCATCCCGAGCTGGGCTTCCCCAAGCCGCTCGCGGCCGCCGGCTATACCCTGATCGATCCGGGCCGCTATCAGAACCTCTCCGACGACTTCTCGGCCCACATTTCCGAGTTCAAGGAAAACGGCGTCGAGATCGTTACCGGCGTCGTACTGCCGCCGGACTTCACCACCTTCTGGACTCAGGCCGCGCAGCAGGGTTTCCGGCCCAAGGCGGCGACCGTGGGCAAGGCGCTGCTCTTCCCCGAGGCGATCGGGGCACTCGGCGACGCCGGGCACAACCTGAGCTCCGAGATCTGGTGGAGCCCCTCGCACCCCTTCACGTCGAGCATCACCGGCCAGAGCTGCGGCGAGCTCGCCGCCGCCTTCACCGCCGCCACCGGCAAGCAGTGGAGCCAGCCAGTGGGCTACGGCCACTCGATCTTCGAGGTCGCCCTCGACGTCGTGAGCCGGGCCGAGGATGTCAACGACACCGAGGCCATGCTGGCGTCCATCGTCGCCACCAACGTCTCGACGATCGCAGGCCCGGTCTCGTGGGGCTCGGGCCCGGTGAAGAACGTCGCAAAGATGCCGCTGGTGGGCGGCCAATGGCGGCGCACGCCGGACGGCCCCTTCGACCATGATCTCATCGTCACATCCAACGAGACGGCGCCGGACGTCCCTGTCGGCGGCGATATGGAAGTCATCGGCTAGGAGGGAGCAAGACCTGCGGACGGCGCCCCCGGCGCCGCTCCGCAGGCGCGTGCCGGCATGACGGCGCTGATCGCGCTGGAGGGGGTCTCCAAGAGCTTCGGCTCGGTCAGGGCGACCGACCAGTTCAGCATGGAGCTTGAGGACGGCGAGGCGCTCGGCGTCATCGGCCCCAACGGCGCCGGCAAGAGCACGATGTTCAACATCATCACCGGCGCGGTGCGGCCGAACGCGGGGCGTGTGCTCTTCGCGGGCCGCGACATCACACGCACACCGGCGCACGAGCGCTGCCGCATGGGGATCGGACGCTCCTACCAGATCCCCCATCCCTTCGCGAACATGACCGTGTTCGAGAACCTGCTGGTGGGCGCGGCCTTCGGCGGCAGTCGTTCGGAAGCCGCCTGCTATGAGGACTGCCACGAAATCCTGGGGCGCACCGGCCTGCTGGAGAAGGCGAACGCGCTGGCCGGCGCGCTCACCCTGCTGGAACGCAAGCGGCTGGAGATGGCGCGCGCGCTCGCGACCCGGCCTCGCGTGTTGCTTCTGGACGAGATCGCCGGCGGGCTGACCGAGCACGAGTGTGTCGCGCTGGTCGAGACCATCAAGACGATCCACCGCACCGGCGTTTCCATCGTCTGGATCGAGCATGTGGTCCACGCGCTGCTCTCGGTGGTGAGCCGCCTGATCGTCATCAACTTCGGCCGGAAGCTCGCCGAGGGTGATCCGCAAGAAGTAATGGCGAGCGCCGAAGTGCAGGAGGTCTACATGGGGATCAGCGCCGAATGAGCGGGACGCCCGAGACGGTGCTGGCGACCCACGACCTCACCGCGTTCTACGGCGACTTCCAGGCGCTGTTCGGGATCGACATACATGTCGCGCGCGGCGAGACCGTTGCCATCATCGGCGCCAACGGCGCGGGTAAGTCGACGTTCCTGAGAAGCGTGGTCGGGCAGCTGGCGAGCGCGCGGGAGCAGGTGACGTTCGAGGGCGAGCCCATCGGGCATCTGCCGGCCCACGAGATCGTGCGCCGCGGCGTCGCATTGGTGCCCGAGGGGCGGCTGCTCTTCCCCTCGCTCTCGGTCGAGGAGAACCTGCGTCTCGGCGCCTACGGCAAGCGCGCAGGGCCGTGGAAGATCGAGCGCGTGCATGAGCTGTTCCCGGTGCTGCGGGAACGCTGCGCGACGCCCGGCACCGCGCTCAGCGGCGGCGAGCAGCAGATGTGCGCCATCGGCCGCGCGCTGATGAGCAACCCGACGCTGTTGCTCTGCGACGAGCTCAGCCTGGGGCTCGCGCCGGTCATCATCCGGCAGATCTACGCCGTGCTGCCGATGATCGTGGCCGAGGGGACGACGGTCGTCGTGGTCGAGCAGGACATCAATCAGGCGCTCGCTGTTGCCGACCGCGTCTACTGCTTTCAGGAAGGACGCGTTTCGCTTCAGGGCAGGCCGGACGACCTCTCCCGCGAAGACGTCGCCACGGCCTACTTCGGGGTCTAGCTTCGTGTCCTGGAATCAAGAATGAGTAATGCCAACAACCCCTTGACGTCATGGCCGGGCTTGTCCCGGCCATCCAGGAACGAGCGCCGCTCTCGCTTGGATCGACGAGATGCCCGGATCAAGTCCGGGCATGACGGTAGAGGGCGAGCGCCATCTGTGCGTATTTCCGGGACAGGCACCAGGAGCGCCTGACCCGCGATGGAGTGGCTCGACGCCATCATCCAGGGCGTGCTGCTGGGCGGGCTCTATGCGCTGTTCGCGACCGGGCTCTCGCTGATATTCGGC
The DNA here is from genome assembly GCA_965220745.1 of Alphaproteobacteria bacterium. GTDB lineage: Bacteria > Pseudomonadota > Alphaproteobacteria > UBA828 > UBA828 > WTGU01. The sequence goes on from CBDCQT010000012.1 coordinate 668,587, forward strand.
GTGATGCGGCTGGTCAACATCGCGCATGGCGATTTGATCGTGCTCTCCGCCTTTCTCGGCCTCGCCATGGTCAACGGTACCGGCGTGCACCCGCTCATCAGCCTGATCGTCATCGTGCCGGTGATGGCGGCCATCGGCTACGCGCTCCAGCGCGGCATCCTCAACTTCACGCTGGGCCGCGACATCCTGCCGCCGCTGCTGGTGACCTTCGGCCTTTCCATCATCATCCAGAACGTGCTGCTGGAGGTGTTCTCCGCCGACACGCAACGGCTCAAGGCCGGCGCGCTGGAGACCGCGAGCATCGCCATCGGCGAGCAGATTGCCATCGGCTGGTTCCCCCTCATCGTCTTCCTCTCTGCGGTCGGCGTGATCGCGGCCTTGCAGCTCGTGCTCTTCCGCACCCGGCTGGGCACCGCCTTCCGTGCGACCTCCGACGACCACGAGACCGCGGCGCTGATGGGCATCGACAACCGCCACGTCTTCGCGCTCGCCATGGCGCTGGCGCTAGGGGTGGTCGCGCTCGCGGGAACGTTCATGGCGATCCGCACCAACTTCTCGCCCTCCATCGGGCCTGCGCGGCTGCTCTACGCCTTCGAGGCGGTGATCATCGGCGGGCTCGGGAGCCTCTGGGGCACGCTGGCGGGTGGCGTGATCCTGGGCGTCGCCCAGGCCATCGGCGCGAAGTTCCACCCCGGCGGGCAGATCCTGGCGGGCCACGTGGCCTTCCTGATCGTGCTGGTGCTGCGCCCCAACGGGCTCTTCCCGCGCACGAGGGACCGGTGAGCGAGGGCGCCGCCACCTATCGCGTCGCGCGCGGCACGCGCGCGAGCCGCTACGGCGCGCTGGTCGCGATCGCAGGCCTCGCGGTCCTGATCTCGCTCCCCTTCTGGGGCGGGCGCGCGGACATGCGGACCATCGTCGAGATCGCCTACTACCTGGCGCTGGCGCAGCTCTGGAACCTGCTCGCGGGCTACGCGGGACTGGTCTCGGTCGGCCAGCAGGCGTTCCTGGGGCTCGGCGGCTACGCGCTCTTCGTCTTCGCGATGAACGCGGGCGTCCACCCCATCGCCGCGATCCCGCTCGCCGGCATCGCGGCCGCGCTCTTCGCCGTGCCGACGGCGTTCATCGTGTTCCGCCTGCGGGGCGCCTACTTCGCCATCGGCACCTGGGTGGTGGCGGAGGTCTACATGCTCTCCTTCGCCCAGGTGTCTGCGCTCGGCGGCGGCTCCGGCATGAGCCTGCCGGCGGCGGTGGTGAAGGGCATCGCCGCAGGGCGCATGTGGCGGGAAACGGCGATCTACTGGACCGGGATTGCCATCGCGGTCGGCGCCATCGCGCTGGTCTACCTGCTGCTGCGCTCGCGCCACGGCCTCGCGCTGACCGCGATCCGGGATTCGGAGGAGGCGTCCGGCAGCCTCGGCGTCGACAATTTCCGCACCAAGATCTGGGTCTATATCGTGGCCGCCTTCGGCACCGGCATGGTCGGCGCGCTGGTCTTCCTGACCAAGCTCCGCATCTCGCCCGAGGCCGGCTTCAACGTGATCGACTGGACCGCCAACGTCATCTTCATCGTGGTGATCGGCGGCATCGGCACAATCGAAGGGCCGATCGTCGGGGTCATCGTCTTCTTCGTGCTGCGCGAGCTGCTCGCGGACTTCGGCAGCTGGTACCTGATCGTGCTCGGCGCGGCCGCGGTGCTGATGATGCTGCGCGCGCCGCAGGGCATCTGGGGCCTGATCGCCGAGCGCTTCGATATCCGGTTCTTCCCGGTGCAGCGGCGCCTCGTGTTCGATCCCGCGTCCTTCAGCTTCGTCGCGGACTCCCGAGACGAGAACGATCGCAGGTCGTGATCTTCGAGAGGGTGTGAGACCTTCGGCCTTCGCCTACTTCACGGCGCCCAGCGCCAGCCCGCGGATCATGTGGCGCTGCAGCAGGAACACGACGATTACCATCGGCACCAGCTGCATCACCACGGCGGCCGAGATCGTGCCCCACAGCACAGTGTAAACGTCAATCATCTTGGCGATCTGAATCGGCAGCGTCACCGCCGCCGATTGGGTGATATAGAGCGCGAACAGGTACTCGTTCCAGTTGAAGACGAAGGTGAAGATGGCGGTCACCGCGATCCCCGGCCCCGACAGCGGCAAGACGATGCGCCAGATGATGCCGAACCGGCGCAGTCCGTCGAGCCGCGCCGCTTCCTCGATGTCGCGCGGAAGGTCGAGCAGGAACCCGCGCATCAGCCATACCGCGAACGGCAGGCCGTAGCCGACGTAGATGATGATCATGCCGATGTGGGTGTCGATCATCCCGAGGCGCTGGGCCATGAGGAAATACGGCATCGCGATCACCACCCCGGGCATGAAGCGAAGCGACAGGATGACCAGCGATATCGTGTCCGCGCCCTTGAGCTTCATCCGCGCCAGCGCGTAACCCGACACCAGGGCCAGCACCATGGTGATGAAGGTCGCGCTCAAGACGATAACGCATGAGTTGAGGAGCGCCTTGTCGAACTCGAAGCGGCCGAACGCCTCGGCGTAGTGCTCCAGGGTCGGCGTGAAATCCCACACCGGGACCTTGGAGTTGATGTCCTTCGTCGGCTTGATCGAGGTCAGCACGATCCAGTAGATCGGCGCCAGATAGATGGCGACGATGAAGACGGCGGCGACGTCGAAGGCGCGTCTCATCGGGCTGCGCATCAGGCGGTGACCTTACGGCGGGTTTCGCGCTCCTGGCGATAGAGCACGCGCAAGAACGCGATGACGACGACGTTGATGACGATGACGATCAAGAAGCCGTACGCCGCCATGATGCCCAGACGACCGGCTTGGAAGTAAGTAAAGTCGTTCACGCTCGCGACCAGCGTGGAGGTGCCCGGCCCGCCGCGGGTGATGATGTAGATCAGATCGAAGATGCGGATCGAATCGACCAATCGCAGCAGCAACACCACCGTGACCACCGGCCAGATCAGCGGAATGACGATACGCCGCAGGTAGGTCCAGCCTCGCACCCGATCGAGGCGCGCGGCCTCGATCACCTCGGGCGATATCCCCTGCATGCCGGCCAGCAGGATCAGCGTCACGAACGGGGTCCACTGCCAGATGTCGGCGATCATCACCGCACCCAGCGCGGTGCCGGTCTCGGTATGCCACGACCCTTCCGGCAGCCCCGCGCTTTCCAGCAGGTAGTTGATGATGCCGGTCACCGGCTCGAACATGAAGCGCCAGGTCAACCCCATGGCGATGGGTGAGATGAACACCGGGATGACGATCAGCGTGCGCAACAACCCGATGCCGCGCGTCCGCGTGTCCAGCAGAAGCGCGAAAAAGAACCCGAGCGCCATCTGGACCGAGACCACGACGACACACCAGACAAGGGTCAGCCGGATGCTCTTCCAGAAGATGTCGTTGCCGAGCAGGGTTTCATAATTGCGAAACCCGACCCAATGGCCGATCCGCGGGTTGAACAGGCTCTCGACGCGAAACGACAGCACCCCCGCCCAACCCAGCGGATAGACGGCCAGCGCGATCAAAATGACGAGAGTCGGGAGCACCATCAGAAGTGCCACCCGACCCTCGGAAAGGCGCGCGGCGGGCCGCCGCGGCGATGCCAACTCGGACATTACCCGATCATGGCACCGGCTCCGTTATCCGTAGTAGCCGGAATCCATCATGATGCCCTCGACGTCCTTTTCCATGGCCTTGAGCGCGTCTTCGATCGACTTCTCGCCGACGATGACGGCCGAGGCCTCGTTGCCCAGGATGTCCGAAAGCGTGAACGCCTCGGGAATCAGAGGCACGAACGAGACCGCGACCGGGAACGACTTCTTCAGGCCGACGAAGTGCGGCCTCAAGTCCTCGAACTTGGTGAGGAGCGAGATGCGCGCCGGCTGCCCGGCGTTGTCGACGTAAGCCTGAGAGATGCGGCTGTCGACGTAATCGCCCGAGTTCAGGTGCTTGATCCACTCCCAAGCCGCCTGCTTGTTCTCCGACCACGTCGAGACCATCTGGCCCAAACCGCCCATCAACGGCCGGTGGGCGCTCTCGGGGGTCTCGCCCCGGGGGACCAGGTCGGTGCCGATCACGTCGGGGAACTGGCTGAACTCAGGATTGTTCAGCACCGCCGTGCCCCACTGGATCGGCGCGTACACCGCGGAGCCGTTGGCGAGCGCCGTGTTGCACTCATCGTCCGTGGCATTCAGCGTCACCGGATGGCGATACTTCATCAGCTCGACTAGGGTTTCGAGCGCCTTGTACCCCTTGTCGTTGTTGAAGGTGGGGTGCCAGCCGCCCTCTGCCTGCTTGTCGAACCAATCGCCGCCGTAGGAGGCGAGCATACCCCAGAACACCCAGCCGGCGAAGCCGCCGCGGCGGTTGGTGGTGATGAAACCGTACTGGTCGTTGTCGGGATCGTGCAGCGCCTTGGCCACCTCGATCGCCTCGGGCCAGGTGTCGGGCACTTTGCTGAATCCCGCCGCCTCCATCAGGTCGCGGCGGTAGAAGTGGAGCTTAGCGTTGCCGTCCGGGGTCAGGCCGTAAAGCGTGCCGTCGGGCTTGGCCGGCACGCGGTAGCCCTGGGAGACGGCCTCCGGCACGTCGTTCGAATAATCGTCGAACCAACCTGCGTCCTGATCGGCGAAGCGTTGCAGCGGCTCCATGGCGCCGGCCGCCTCGAACGCCGGCCACTGGCCGAAGTCGGTGTAGAGCACGTCCATCGTCGAGCTCTTCGAGGTGGCCAGCATCATCCCCTTGGTCACCATCTCCGAGTGCGGGCCGGCCTGAATGTCGACCTCGATGTTGGGAAAGCGCTCGTTGAAGATCGGCAGCACGCCGCGCGAGGGAAGCTCCCAGCGCTGGCCCGCCGAAACCATCATCGTCACCTTGCCGGTGAGCTTGTCGTCGGTGTACCAGCCCGGGCCCTTGGTGTCGGCGTGGGCCGCCCGCGTCCCGAGGCTGCTCGCCGCCGCCGCGGCGGCGGTCGCGGCCGTGGCCTGGAGCATCTGGCGGCGCGTCATTTGCAGCTTGCGCTGGCGCGTCTGCTCCATCGTCTGCTTGTAGATCGTCTCTCTGTCCGTACCCATGTAAACCTCCCCTGGGTTTTGGTCGCGGAAACTATAGCGCTGCCTCATAGGGGGTGTATACGCTGACGGAGCCGTAGACTCGGCAGCCAAGCAGCGGAGAGCCCCCATGTCCTACTGGATCAGCCAGAGCGTCGATGGCGCGCCCTTGCCCAAGGCGGTTCGTGCCGAAGGCGTCTACGTCTACGGCGAGGACGGCAAGCGCTACATCGACAGCACCGGCGGGCCGGGGCTGTTCTCCCTCGGTCACGGCCACCCCGAGGTGACCGCGGCGATCAAGGACCAGTTCGACCAGATGGCCTACGGCTTCAGCATGACCTTCACGACCGACGTGGTGGAGGAGCTCTCCGAGAGCATCGTGACTGCCGCCGGCGCGGATCATTTCGGTGGCGTGTTCTACTCGTCGAGCGGGTCCGAGGCCAACGAGCACGCGCTGAAGGCCGCGCTGCAGTATCACCTCGCGCGCGGCGAGCCCGAGAGGACCCGCTTCATCGGCCGCAAGCTCTCCTGGCACGGGGCGACGCTCGGCGTGCTCGACGTCGGCCATCACCTGTGGCGGCGGAGCCTCTACGAGAGCGAGCTCGGCCGCGCTACCCACGTCTCCGCGCCGATGCTCTACCGGCCGCCCGAGGGCGTCGCGCCCGAGGACCTCACGCAGCACTATGCAGACGAGCTCGACGCCGAGATCAGGCGCGTAGGACCCGCGCGGGTCGCGGCCTTCATCTTCGAGCCCATCGGCGGCGGTACCGGTGGCATTCTGCCGCCGCCCGCCGGCTACGCCCAGGCCATGCGCGCGGTCTGCGACGAGCACGGCGTGCTCATGATCGCGGACGAAATCTTCTGCGGCGTGGGCCGCACCGGCAAATGGCGGGCGCTGGAGCACGAGGGCGTTCAGCCCGACATCATGACCATCGCGAAGGGGCTCTCGGGTGGCTACATGCCCTTGAGCGCCTGCGTGCTCTCGCGCCAGGTGCGCGAGGTGATCGACGGCGCCTACGGCAATCTCGAAGCGGCCCGCACCTATTCCGGCCACACCGCCGCCTGCGCGGCCGGGTGCGCGGTGCTGGGCATCATCGAGCGCGACGGGCTGGTGGAGAAGGTCGCGACGGACGGCATCTACCTCAAGGAGCGGCTGGACCGGGCGCTCGGTCAGGACGACGCGGTCGGCGACATCCGGGGCTGCGGCCTCATGTGGGGGATCGAGCTGGTCAAGGACCGAGACACCAAGGAGCCCTTCGATCCCGCGCTCCAGGTGTGGAAGCGCTACAGGGATGCGGCGCTGGAGAACGGCATGCTGAGCTATCAGGGCGGCGCCATCATCGACGGCGTGCGCGGCGATTACGCTCTCGTCACCCCGGCCTACACGGCGACGCGGGACGAGCTCGACGAGATCGTGGACAAGGTCGCCCTCTCGATCCGCCAGGCCGTGGAGTCGGCGCGCGCCGCGGCCTGAATCCGCCGCGCCGACGGGCTCCTCCGCTTCGACAGCGATACGTCTCGTGTTCTCCGTTCCAATTTGGGACGAGCTAGTCCCCACTCTCGGGCTTTCCGGCGTGGCAGTCCTCGCTCTGGTGGGCGGCTACTTGTACGGCGGCAATCTGTGGTGGGAACGCCACTCAATCCGCTTCGGCAGCGACCCATCGCCACTGCAAGTCAGCGGCGCAGTTGGCGAGCTTGTTGTTCTCGCCATGGTGGTCGCCGGAGTCGTCATCGTGATGGTCTCTTGCCCGGACGCGAGCCTGTACCACGCGGACGGCCCGGAGTTGGCCGTGGTCATCCTCTGGTTCGGTCTCGTCTACGCTGGCGCCTTCTTCCACTCGCAAAGGGAGATTAAAGCCGGGGCAGACGAGCGCGAAATCGAGGCCATCGGCGGCAGCGATCAGTCGCCCGAAGCGAAAGCCGAGCTTGACAAGCAGCTTCGTCAGAAGTTGCGGAGGGCGTATCGCGTCTACGATCTCTATTCCTGTGTGGTCTTTGGCCTTGGCGGCCTGGCGCTTGCCAAGGTCGCTCACCAATTCTGGCACGACTGGCAGAGCAACTCGTCGGCCTCCCGGCAATTGGTCGCTCAGGCCGACGCGCTTCTGGCGATCCAGCCCGCCGTGTTTAACCTGAACGCCATCATCGAGGTCGAGCGGGCCTATCTGTCATTTCGAGAACTGCTGAACGACGTGCTCCTCCAGGTCGAGCCGATCGCCTTCCTGTTTCTCTATGTCATGTTGATGAGCCTGCTGGTTTCTGTGACGCCCATCTCGGCCGCGTATCGCAACCGTGCGCGTCGGCTGGGCTCGACCGTCTCATTGATCGCGGTGATCGTCCTCCTGGCGATCTCACTTGGTAGCTATTTTCTGCACGCGACGGTCGCCTCGCGCGGCCTAGCAAGCTCGCTCTCGTACCTGGAGTCGTGGTCCGCCACCGATTTCCGCCATTACCTGCGGTATTCGGAGATCTACACGGAAGTGAACGCGGCAGGTGGGCTCAGCGGGTTCATCAGGGCGCTGCTTTCCGAAGCGGTGTTTCTTGTCATCCTGGTGGGTGTCGCCCAGCAGGCGGCCTCCTGGGTGCGCCATCTGATGGGACGATCAAAGCAGTGATCGCAGCCGTGGCAGTCCTGCTCGCGCTGGTTGTCGCGGCCGGCGTCGTGTTCTTTGCCAATCGCCTTAAGTCTCCGCGCTACGGCGGCATCCCCTTTAGCGGGCCGGACCAGGCAGGCGCAGCCGGCGCCGTGTTGCAGATCGTTACTTGGAACATCGGCTACGGATCACTGGGGGCAGGTGCGGACTTTGTCGCGGATGGCGGTCAGAACGTGCGCGCCCTCGGCCGCCGCAGCATAACCAGCGCGGTTGACGCCATCGGCGAGACATTGGGGAGGCTGGATGCCGATCTCGTGCTCCTGCAGGAGATGGCGGCGGCAGGTTTCATGACCCGAGGAGTCGATGTCAAAGCGGGTGTACTAAGGGCGTTGAACCGCTACCGCGTCGCCTTTTGGGAAGATTTTTCAACGACGATGGTGCCGCCGCCCTTCAATCTTTCTAACGGATTGATGACGCTCGCTTGCGTTGCCGGCGCAGAGTGCACAGCGCAACCTCTGCCGCAAGAGCCAGGCTTTCGCCTCGGAATCCTCAAGAAGCAATACGGTGCTCTCGTGACCCGAATTCCGGTCGAGGACGGCCGCGAGTGGGTCATCATGAACATCCACCTTGCCGCGTTCGACGACGGCGGACAGGTCAGATCAAGGCAGGTCTCGGCGCTGCTGGAGTTGGCACAGGCCGCGTATCGAAGCGGCGCGCATGTGGTGATCGGCGGCGACTGGAACTTGCGACTGGTCGACACGGCGTTTCCTCATGGAACGGAGAAGAAGTTTCTCTGGTGGATTCACGACTTTCCCCACGAGGCGGTTCCCGAGGGATGGACATTCGGCCTCGATCCGTCCGTTCCCAGCGTTCGCACGCTGCATCGGCCCTATGAAGCGGGGGTCAACTACGTAACCGTCATCGACGGGTTCCTCGTTTCGCCAAACGTTATCGTCGAGCGAGTCGAGACGTTGGATCTCGGCTTTCTCCACACCGACCATCACCCGGTGCTGGCGACCCTGCGAATGAACACTGTGCAATAACGCCCGATCCGGATTCGTCACGACGGTCATGGAGAGCGCCGCGCAATCTATGACGCTCGCGCGACACGACGCCTACCCCGAGAGCACCACGCCCCACGGCAGAACCTGATTGCCGAAAACCAGGCTCGCGCCGAGGATGCGGGTGGGCTTCAGCAGGTGAGTGGGGTCGTCGTCGCTCGGCTCGAAGCGCACCGTGCCCTCGCCCCAGACGGTCTCGGTGATTTCGGTCTCTGCCGGGAGCTGAACCACCTGGCGCTTCACCGCGTCCGCGCGGTCGGCCTCCGGCAGTGCCTTGACGAAGAGGCGGGGGAAGGTCTTGAGCGGCTCGAATTCCCGGCCGGTGGGGGACATGTCGATCTCGATCACGCGCCGGCCCAGGCGCTCGGTGAAGCCCCAGATCCGGTTCGTGTCGACGTGAAGCTCCATGGCCGCGAGCTTCATGCGAAAGCCCCAGAGCTCGCGCGTGCCGGAGCACACCTGATCGGTGCTGGTGAAGGCGTGCACCCAGTGCCCGCCGATCTCGCCGCCGTAGCGCACTTGCGCGATGACGGCGCTGTCGTAGTAGGGGCGCATCGGCACCGTGCTCTCGAAGTGCATGACCGTGATCTGCACGACGTTGGTGGCGAGCTCCAGCGGCGCCGGCACGCGGGGAGCAAGGGCCGCCTCGTCCACCTCGCAGAAGATGCTGAGGGTGCGGAAGCGATGCTGCCAGGGCGGCAGCGGGTAGGGCAGGAGCTCGGTGTCGAGCTGCTTCTCGTTCATGGGCACACTCGTCGGGGTTGGTCGCTCAGGAGCGGAGCCGGGTGATCACCTCGCCGGCATAGAGCCGGAGCGAGCGCACCACGGCCTCGTGGTCGATGCCAGGCACGCGGAAGCGGCAGATCACGTGGTTGATGCCGGCCTCCTGCTGCAGGGTCTTGAAGCGCTCGAACACCTGATCGGGGTCGCCGAGAACGAAGCGCTCCTCCATCAGCCGGTCAAGCGACGCCTCCGCGTCGCCGAGGGCGCCGGCTTCGGCATGGCGAGCGTAGACCGCCTGCAGCGGCTCGCCGGCTATGGCGATGGCCTCGTCCCGCGTTTCCGCGCAGAACACCTCGCGAATGACCGGGCGCTCGACCTCCGCGAGGCTACGGCCGGAGCCGGCCATGCGTTCGCCATAGGTGCGGTAAAGGGCGATCACCTCCGCATCGCTCGCCGTCGGCGCCGGCAGGATGGCGTAGCCGTTCTGCGCGGCCAGCGCCACGTCCGCTCCGTCCCCCGCCTCGACCCAGATCGGCGGGTGGGGGATCTGCACCGGCCGCGGTGTCACCGCGAGATATTTCGGCTCCAGCCCGGCGCGCTGCCACTGCAGCTTGAAGGGCTTTTCGTAGGGCTCGTGAGTGAAGGGCTGCTCGGCGTTCTCGGGCGTCTTGCGCGGGAAGCGGGTGAAGCGCCCGCCGTAGGAGAACGCGTCGGAGGTCCATGCCTTGGCGATGAAGTCCAGCGACTCCTCGAAGCGCGCGCGGCGCTCGTCGAAGGGCACGCCGAAGGCGGCGAACGCGGCCTCGCTGTCGCCGATGCCGGCACCCAGGATGGCGCGGCCGTTCGACAGCAGGTCGATGACGGCGAAATCCTCGGCTGCGCGCGCCGGATGCTGCAACGCCAGCGCCTTGCCGGCCGAGCCCAGGCGGATGAAGCGGGTGGAGCCCGCCAGAGCGCCCAGCAGATCGACCACCGAGCCGGTGAGGTCGCCGTCCACGAAGTGGCTCTCGCCGATCAGAGCCGAGTCGAAGCCGAGGTGATCGGCAAGCTCGATCTGCTCCATCATCTCGCCGTAGAGGTCCGCTGTGGCGCGACTTTCGCCACCGCCGGTCAGCTCCCAGCCGTAGTAGAGCCCCGACCTCATGACGCGCCCCTGAAGTGCGGGATCACGTGCTCGGCGAAGAGCTCCATCTGCCTGAAGAGGCGGTCCTTCTTCTGGCTGATGTGCATGATGCGCGGCATGAAGTGGTCGAAGTGAACCGTCTCGCGGTAAGTCTCGATCTTGCGGACGATCTGATCCGGCGTGCCGACGAACGATGCCTCGATGATCTCCCGGAACACCGGGTGCGCCAGCATCTCGCGGCGGCTTCCGGTGGCCTCGGGCACGTAGCCATAGGCCACGTACTGCTCCTCGTACATCGGCAGCAGGTCTTCATCCATGATGCGGAGCGCCTCCTCCTGCGTCTCGGCGATGCAGACATCGCGGAAGAGCCCGCACTTGATGGCGCTCTCGGGGTGGCCGGCGGCGCGCGCGGCCTCCTTGTAGATGTCGGCGTTGCGCTTGAAGAGCTCGATGCTCATGGACGGGCCTTCCCAGAAGCCCAGTCCGGCCTTGCCGATGTTGGTCGCCTGCAGCTTGGTCCGGTTGGCGCCGACCCAGATGGGCGGGTGCGGCCTTTGCAGCGGGGCGGGATCGAGGCGCAGGTCGTCGTAGTGGAAGAACTCGCCGTGGTGGGAGAAGGTCTCGCCGGTCCAGGCCTTCTTCATCACTTCGACCGCCTCGTAGAAGCGCTTGCCCCTGGTCTTCTTCTCGATGTCGAGGCCCTCGAACTCCTCCGGCCGGTAGCCGGGCGCGAGGCCGAGCAGGAGGCGGCCGTTGGAGAGCACGTCGAGCGAGGCCTTGTCCTCGGCATCGCGCAGGGGATCGTGCAGGCCGAGCAGCGAGCAGCCAGTGCCGATGCCGATGCGCGAGGTGCGGCGCGCGATCGCGGCCAGCACGGGCAGCAGGTTGGGGCAATAGCCGTCGTACCAGAAGTGATGCTCGGTCAGCCAGAAGCTGTCGAAGCCCACCTCCTCGGCGAAGACCGCGTGCTCCACGACCTCGTCGTAGAGCCCGGCCCACGAGCGCGGATGGACGCGCGGGCTCTGCATCCCGTAAAGGCCAAGCCAGAATTCCACGTGAGCCCCTAACGGTCGTTTGTTTGTGACAGCAGGCGGGCCGCATCGAAGCACAGGACCGCGCGCGGAGGCAAACGCGCGGGGCACGCGGGACGGCGGCTCGTCAGGGGAGGTCCAGCTTCGCCCGGTTCGCGCTCATGCTGGCGCTGATGCGGTGGGCGACCTCGAGCGAGCGCACGCCATCCGCGCCGGTTACCGCCGGCACGCCGCCGGTCCGCACAGTGTGGACGAATGACTCGACCTCGCGCATGAGTGCGTCGCCCTGCTCGAAGTCCATGCGCTCCATCGCCACGCTCTCCATGCTCGGCGGCGCGTCGCCGTCCTTCTTGCGCGCGATCCTGACGCTGCGCGCGCCGTGGTCGACCGTGATGTACGTGTCGGGCTGAAAGATGCGGAGCATGCGCTCGGTCTTGAGACTGACCCGGCTCGCGGTGACGTTGGCAACGCAGCCGCTCGCGAATTTCAGCCGGGCGTTGGCGATGTCCTCGCTGGCGGAGAACACCGGCGTGCCCACGGCATCGATGTCGGTCACCGGGGAGTCCACCAGCGCCAGGACGATGTCGATGTCGTGGATCATCACGTCGAGGACGACGCTCACGTCGGTGTTCCGCTGCGGGAAAGGGCTGACCCGGACCGATTCGATGTAGAGCGGGCGGGCGATGCGCGGGGCGATGGCCTGGAAGGCGTCGGAGAAGCGCTCGATCAGGCCGACCTGCAGCACCAGCCCCTTGGCCTCGGCCAGCGCCGTGAGCTCCTGGGCGGTGGCCACGCTCTCGGTGAAGGGTTTTTCCACCAGCACGTGGATGCCGGCGTCCAGGAAATCCTTTACCACCGCGTAGTGCGCCGCCGCCGGCACGGCGACCGAGGCGGCATCCACCCGGCCGACGAGGGCGCGGTGGTCGGTGACGGCATCGGTGCCGAGCGGACCGGCGATGGCGGCGGCGCGGTCGGCGTCGATGTCGGCGACCGCGACCAGGCGGGCGCCGTCGATGGCCGCCGCCTTCTGGGCGTGGTAGCGCCCGAAGTGGCCCGCGCCGACCACACCGAGCCTGAGCATGTCCGCCGCGCCCTCCTGCGCAGCCGCGCCGCTCGTTCCTGCCACCGCCTACGCCGCCTCGTCGACGAAGAGCTCGGCAAGCTCGAAGCGGTCCTGGGTCATGTAGGCGAGGCCCTTGGTGCTGATGCGGTAGTAGGGGATGGTGACGAGCGAGACGAATTCGAGGTTCATCTGCGGGGTTTCGAGCTCACACCCCATGTCACGCCAGGCGTCTATCAGCTTGTATTGACGCTCGAAAAGCTCATCGAATGGGAGGTCCGAGGCGAGGCCGTTGAGCGGCGTCGGCAGCGAGGCTTCGACCTCGCCGTTGCGGAGCGCGATGAAGCCGCCGTCCATCTTGATGGTCTCGTTGGCGGCTGCGGCCATGTCGTCGTCCGAGGCGCCGACCAGGACGATGTTCTGGTTGAAGACGTTGGCGGTGGTGCCGATGCAGCCTTCCTTGATCCCGAAACCCTTCACGAAGGCGACGCCCACCTCGCCGGTGCCCATGATCCGGTCGATCATGCAGATCTTGTTGATGCCGTTCTCGGGGTCCGCTTGCACGAAGCCATCGACGACGGGGAGCGTTTCGACCGACCCCGGCGTCTCCAGCGAGCCGTCCCGCGTGTTGATGCACTGGACCTTCACGGTATCGCCCGAGCCTACCGGCGCCTCGATCCGAAAATCCTCGGGCTTGAGCACGCGGTCGATGTTCATGGTGCCGTAGAGCCAGTCGGGGTAATCCGGGTTCTTCAGTTGGCTGACGAGCTTGCCGCCTTCCACCCAGACCTTGCCGTTGGCCATGACCCGGTCGATCTCGAACCCTTCGAGAGTGTCGACGAACACGATGTCGGCGAAGCGCCCCGCCGCGATCATGCCCATGTCGTGGTTCACCCGGTAGAACTCCGCCGGCTGGATGGTGGACATCTGGATCGCGGTCATCGGGTCCATGCCGTTCTGCACGGCGACGCGGATGGCGTTGTCCATCTGACCGCGCTCCAGCATCCAGTCGGGCGTGATCACGTCGGTGCAGAGCTGGTAGGCGCGGGCGTGGTATCCCTCTTCGGTAATCACTGGAAGACACGCCTCTATGTCCTTGCACGCACTGCCTTCTCGGATCACGATCCAGATGCCGAGCTCGGCCTGACGGCGGGTCTCCGAGGCGTTGACGATCTCGTGGTTGTGCATGATTCCGGACGCAACCCAGGCGTTGGTGATCTTCTCGTCGGTCATGCCCGCCGAGTGGCCCTGGATCACCTTGCCCATGTCCAGCGCCTCTTCCATGAGGCTGAGCAGCGCCCGGTCCCGCTGGTTCTGGTAGAGCATCAGCTCCGGGCTGATTTCCTCGATGCCCTTGGTCTCGGGCCAGGTGAGCGAGTCGCGCAGGTCTTCGATGCTGGGCGCGTTGGGCGAGGCGGGGAAGCCGATGCCGCGGTTCTGGGTGTAGCACATGGTGGGGGTGACGAAGATCGGCTTGACCGGCGTCGCCAGCAGCTCGTCGAGGAAGAAGCGCGAAGCACGCATGCCGTTGACGATGGCGTGGCCATAGAAGCCGTCCACGATGGTGGTGGAGCCGTGCAGCAGCCGGCAGGCGGCGAAGACGGTGGAGTTGGCGTAGGTGTGCCACTGGTGGCAGTGGGGGTCGATCAGCCCCGGCACCAGGAAGCGGCCCTCGGCATCGATGACCTCGGTGTCGTCGCCGACGGCGTAGGCAACGTCGCCGACGGCGGCGATGCGCTCGCCCTTGATGGCGATGCCTTCGGCCTTGATGGTGCCGGTGTGGACGTTGACCACGCGGCCGCCCGTGATGACTGCTTCGGCGGGCTGGTAGCCCATGGCCACGTCGATCAAGGCTTCCCGCTGCAGCTCCATCGTTACCCCCCTCTGCCGCATTCTCGGGGCGGCACCGTAGTCGGACTTGTGGGGGCCTTCAAGCCGAGGCCCCGGCCGGCAGAGACGGGGGATGGACACCGGGCGATCGGCGCGTTATTCAGACAATGACTTGCAATTGCATCGCGTGGTTCGATCCATGGCGGTCGACGGGGAGGCACACGCACCGGGCGCGGGCGTGTCGAGGTGGCTGATGCTCGAGGGCATCCACCACGCCTACGACGCGATGCCGGTGGTTCGAGGCGTCGATCTGGTCGTCGGACCCGGCGAGATCATGTGCCTGCTGGGCCCGTCGGGCTGCGGCAAGACCACCCTGCTGAGGATCGCCGCCGGGCTCGAACGTCAGAGCGCGGGTCAGGTCTTCATCGACGGCGAAGAGGTCGCCGGCCCGCACCGCTTCGTCGCGCCGGAGAAGCGCCGCATCGGCCTGATGTTCCAGGACTACGCGCTGTTCCCGCACGTGCGCGCCATCGACAACGTTGGTTTCGGGCTGACAGCCACGCCAAGGGCGGAGCGCCGGCGGACCGCACTCCGGATGCTGGAGCGGCTCGGGCTCGCGGAGCTCGCCAACGCCTATCCGCACGAGCTCTCCGGCGGGGAGCAGCAGCGCGTGGCGCTCGCCCGTGCGCTGGCGCCCGCGCCCCGCGCGATGCTGCTGGACGAGCCGTTCTCCGGCCTGGACGAGCGCCTGCGGGAACAGGTCCGCGACGACACTCTGAGCTTCCTCCACGAGGCTGGGGTGCCGATCGTGCTGGTCACCCACGATGCGGACGAAGCGCTGCAGATGGCAGACCAGATCGCCCTGATGCGGGACGGGGTGCTGGTCCAGGTGGGCAGCCCGGACCGGCTCTGCCGACAGCCGGCGAGCCCGTTCGTCGCGCGCTTCTTCGGCGCGCTTCCGGCCTTCGATGGCCGGGTTAAGGACCGCGCGGTGGAGACGCCGATCGGAAGCGCGCCCACCGGCTGCGGCGAGGGTTGCAAGGTGCGGGTCTATGTCAGGCCCGAGGCCGTGGAGCTGGTGAACGGCACGGCGGCCGACGCCAACGGGCTGCCTTCCGCCCGTGTTCTGGACAGCCGGCCGATGGGCTCGACCAGCCATTTGAAGCTCGCGATCGACGGCCACGCGGCGCCGCTGACACTCAACGTCGCCGACGACGGCGCGCCAAGCGTCGATGATGTCGTCCGCATTCGGCTTGACCCACGCCGCACTTTTGTGTTCCCTGCGACACAGGACCTGTAGGCGACAAGGCTGCGGGACCGGTAACGTGTGGCGGTTGATGCGCCCGCGACCGGGCGTCGCGCCGCCACCGCCGTGGTGAGACTGGAGCCGTGTCATGGGTATCTCGATCTGGCAAATCCTTCTGATCGTCCTGGTGATCGTGCTGTTGTTCGGTGCCGGCAAGCTGCCGCGCCTGATGGGAGACTTCGCCAAGGGCATCAAGAGCTTCAAGACCGGCATGCGGGAGGGCGAAGCGCCTCCGCCGCCGGCACAGAGCGCGGCCGCGCCCGCTGAGGCTCCGCAGGAGCCCAAGGTGATCGAGGGCGATGCCGCAACCATCGAAGCCAGCGCCGTCAAGAAGGACGAAGCCGCCAAGAGCTAGACGCTAAACGCCGAGCGGCTGAACAGAAACAGGGAGATCACCCGCTCCTGTAGCGGGCGAAGCAATGCTCGACATCGGTTGGCAAGAGATCATCATCCTGATGCTGATCGCCCTGATCGTCGTCGGGCCGAAGGACCTGCCGCGCATCGTCAAGACCGCAGGCCAGTGGATGGGCAAGGCGCGCGGCTATGCCCGCGACTTCCAGAGGACCATCGAGGAGGCCGCGGACGCGACCGAGATCGACGCGGTCAAGAAGGAAATCGACGAGGCCAACCGCGAGCTCGCCACGGCGCGGCGGGATGTGGCCGAGGGTGCGGACGCGATGCAGCGCGATGTCAACGAGGGCACGGAATCGGTGAACAAGATGTTCAGCGAGGATGCCATGGCGCCCGACAAGGCTGCGGCCGCGAAGGCGAATGGCGGAGAGCCGCCGAGCGGTCAGGCGGCCGACGCGGACGGCGGCCAGGCCGAGAACGCCGCCGCAGCTGAGGTAGAAAGCGAGACCACCGCCGCGCAGGCGGAAGCCGCGGCGCCCGCTGCGGAGAGTCCAGGCAACGGCGCGGACGGCCCACCCGGGCGCGGTGCGAGCGCCTAGGCGCACGGCAGAATAGCCGGATGTTGCCGCGGCTCCTGCTTGACGTGTCAACGCCGCACAGGCCCGAATCGAGGGCGAGCGAGCGGCATTCCCTTCACCGGACGAGACGGGGCGCTGCCCCGGATGGCGGTTAGCCCGTGGTCGACAACATCGAACAATCGCGCGCGCCGCTGATCGACCATCTGATCGAGCTCAGGCGTCGTCTCGCCTTCGCGGCGATCGGGCTCGTCATCGCCTTCCTCGGCTGCTGGTACGTGGCCTCGGACATTTTTGCCTTCCTGGTCGAGCCGTTGCGCGACGTGCTGGCCGAGGGCGGGTACGATACCAACCTGATCTACACCCACCTGCTGGAGGCGTTCTTCACCGAGCTGAAGATTGCCTTCTGGGGCGCGTTCTTCGTCTCCTTCCCGCTGATCGCCACGCAGTTCTGGATGTTCGTGGCGCCGGGGCTCTACCGGAACGAGAAGAAGGCCGTCCTGCCTTTCCTGTTCATAACGCCGATCCTGTTCTTCTCGGGCGGCGCACTGGTTTACTACTTCATCTTCCCGCAGGCGTTCAATTTCTTCATCTCCTTCCAGGAAGGAAGCACCGACGATCGCCTCGGCCTCGAGCTGCTGCCAAGAATTGGCGAGTACCTCTCGCTGGTGATGAAGCTGATCTTCGCCTTCGGCATCGCCTTCCAGCTTCCGGTGATGCTGACGCTGATGGGTCGTGCGGGCCTCGCCACGTCTGCCGGGCTCAAGCGAAAGCGCAAGTACGCCATCGTCATCGTGTTCATTGCTGCGGCAATTCTCACGCCGCCCGATCTGTTCAGCCAGATCGGCCTCGGCATCCCGCTGATCGCGCTCTACGAGATCTCGATCATCTCGGTCGGTTTCGTCGAGAAGAAGCGTCGCAAGAAGCAGGAAGAAGAAGAGGCGATGTACGCGGAGATGGACGAGCTGCTCGCCGAGTACGAGGACAGCGAAGAGACCGACTTCAACTTCGGGCGCTAAGGACGGCCCGCCAAGCCGGGTCCATCGGGCCTCGCCGTCATTTGGATAAGCTATTTGTGACATAAGAAAATCGATCTTCGATCAGGGGATTGTTGCGATTATGCTCGCGCCATCGTCCGGGCGCTGCGACTAAGATTCGGCGCTATGCGGCGAAGGGAGGGCACCCGTATGAACGCGACACATGTGAATCCATCCGGCGCAGATTGTGGCCGAAACGGAATGAGAGGCCCGGCGAAGACCCTTCTGGCGTCTTTGGCTTCGCTCGCCGTTTTCGCCTTGCTTACGGTGAATACAGCCCACGCCGGCTCCCTCGCGCCAGCCCCGCAGATCATCGCCGAGTACGACCGCAGCTTCATCGAGCGCTCTGGCGCCCAGACCTTCGGCGAGATGCTCGACACGGGCATCATCCGCTACTTCTTCACCGGAGGGCGCGATCTGCTCATCCTGGTGAACGGGCGGCCCTACGCAACGACCGCGCACAATCTGGACTCCCTCCCGCTTTCGGCGGTCGAGCGCATCGAGGTGCTGAGAGGCGAGAGCCTGGGGACGATCGGCGGCCACGCCGCGGTACGTGGCGCATTCAACCTCGTGCTGAGGAAGGATCTGGACGGCTTCGACGTGCGCACCGTTGCCCGGCTGCCGAGCCGCGACGGCGGCGACGCGCGCCAGGGCAGCGTCGTATGGGGCGGTGAAATCGGCGCCGGCGGGCACATGACCGTCGGCGTCGACGTCCTCGACCGCCAGGAGATCGTGGGCAGCACCCGCGAGCACAGTCGCTCGGAGTGGACGGAGGGCGGGAGCTTCGCCGAGGCGAAGAACGTGAGCGTCGGCGGCAACACCGTCTACATCTTCGACACGAGCGCGGGCGAGCTGAGAGCCGTGGCGCTCGGCGCGTGCGACCCGGCGCACGGCTACACCGGCCCGCTCAGCAATCCGTCGGGGATCGACTCAGGCGACAAAGGCTGCGGGTTCGCCTACGGCGACTTCTGGTGGGACAGCGCGAGCTACGACCAGAGTAATGCAATCCTGAGCCTCGACCACCCGCTCGGAGAGCGCGCCGAGCTTCACGTGGACGCAAACGCCACGCTTGGACGCTCGGCGTTCCGCTACGCACCGTCGATCGATGTCTTCTCGATCGCCCCGAGCGAGAGCCTGCTCGACGCAATCAACGCATCGGCGCGCGAGGCCGACCCGGCGTTCGAGGCGACGAAAGACGACATCTTCGCGGTGGGGCACCGCTTTATCGGCCATGGCAACCGAGACTGGAGGACGACCACCGAGGAGTACGACCTCTCGGCAAGCGTCGAGGGCCGGCTTTCCGAAGACCTGGGCTACGACGCCGAAATCAGCGCCTGGAGGCTCGACGGGTCGGTGTCGGGCGATACCTTCGTGGACGCCGAGACGATCGGGCAAGAGATCGAGGCCGGAAGGTACGACCTGACCGATCCACTGTCGATGGAACCGGACCACCTGAGAGCGATCGAGAGGAGCAGCCTGCGCGAGGAGGAGGACTTCGGCGGGAGGTATCTGGGCGCGCGACTTGCGCTCGAGGGCGTCGGTCCGATCATCGGCGGGCGCGACACGGCATGGACTGCGGGGGTCGAACTCGCCGACGTGGAGGCCCACAGACTGCTGGCGTTCCGGGCGAGCGACGGCCGGACCCGCGACGTGAGCGGGGTGCTCGGGTCGGGCGGTACCAGCTACGCCGGCGAGCGCGAGGCGGCAGGGGCCTTCGCTGAGGTGTCCCTGCCCCTCGCCGACGCCGTGGACGTGAGAGCCGCGGCACGGGCGGACGAGTACGACGACGTCGGCGGGCTGCGTGCGTGGCGCCTCGGGGCCGAATACAGTCCGAGCGACATCGTGACGCTGCGCGGCTCGTGGAGCACGGGCGACCAAGCGCCCTCGATGCACCACCTGTACAGCACTGCTGCGCAAGACCACCCCTACGTCCGTTGC
The DNA here is from genome assembly GCA_965220745.1 of Alphaproteobacteria bacterium. Classification (GTDB taxonomy): domain Bacteria; phylum Pseudomonadota; class Alphaproteobacteria; order UBA828; family UBA828; genus WTGU01. The sequence goes on from CBDCQT010000012.1 coordinate 688,269, forward strand.
GTCCCGGAGAGCGGGCCGCCGCCGCGCACATGCGATACGTCGAACTACCGGCAAGTGACGCGCAGCACGAGCGGCAACCCCGAGCTCGAGCCGTCTGGATCGGAGAGGCGCACCATCGGCGCCGAGGCCCGCAGGGGGCCGTTCTACCTCGTCGCCGACTGGTACTGGCTCACGACCTCGGATCTGCCGGGGCAGCACGATGCCACCTGGGCGATGCTGAATTACCCCGAGTGCCCGCCGGGCGGTGGCGGCAGCTGCATCGGGCGCGCGGCCGGAGACATCACCATCCACGACAACTTCGCGAATATCGTCGAGATCGAAATCTCGGGGGTCAACACCCGGTTCGGGGCCCGCGCGGAGACCGACTGGGGCTTCGTCGCATTGCGCGGATTCTGGCGCTACGTCACCAGCAGCGAGGAGCGCATCGCAGGCGACGAGCAGCCGTACCCGCTCCCGCGCAACGCCGTGCGCATCGTGACCTCGGCCGGGCGCGGCGACCTTACGGCCTTCTGGGCCGTCAACTACCGCGACGAGATCGAGAACCAGCGGGACGATGGACGGTTCAAGTCCTGGACCGGCCACGACCTGACGCTCGACTGGAGAGCGCCGCTTGGCCTCGAAGACACGCGGGTAACCGCGGGCGTGTACAACGTCACCGACGCGAAGCTCTCCACGAACACCGCGAACCCCTCCTTTACCGACGGGCCGCGCGCGGCCGGCTGGGGGCGCACCTTCTTCGTTACCCTCAACATGCGGTTCTGAGTAGGGAGCGGCGCCTGACCCTCTTCCCGAACTCCGCAGTGGCGCGGTAACAGCGGCGGGTTAGTCTCCCCCGCCGCCGCCGTCGACCGAAGGCACGATCTCGGCCGGCTCGACGAAGTTCGGCTCCGCCTCGGGCGGTCGGGCCTCGGCGCCGACGGCATCGGACGCCTGCGCCGCTTGCTGCTGGCGGTTGCGATAAAGGGCGAGGAAGTCGATCGGCGCGAGCAGGAGCGGCGGGAAGCCGCCGTCGCGGGTGACGTCCGCGACGATGCGCCGCGCGAAGGGGAAGAGCAGCCGCGGGCACTCGATCAGCAGCGCGGGCTCCATCGCGTTATCGGGGATTCCGATGAAGTTGAAGACCCCGGCATAGCTCAGCTCTACCAGGAAAACCGGCTTCTCCTCGTGGCTGGCGTGCGCGGTGATCTGGAGGACGACCTCGAAGGTCTGCTCGTTCAGCCGGCGCGCCTCGACCTGCACGTTGACCGTGATCTGCGGTGAACGCTCCGCCTCGGGGGAGCGCTCCAGAGCAGAGGGGTTCTCGAACGAGAGGTCCTTCACGTACTGGGTCTGTATCCCGAGCTGCGGGCGTGTTTCCTGCGCCCCTTGCGCGTTGCCTGCGCCTGCGCCTGCGGCGGCGGCCGACGTGGGGGGTGTGGTGCCGGTCTCGTCAGCCATCATTGCTCTCCTTGGGGGCGCACATTCCGGGGGCCGGGTTCGGGTGTCTCGTCGAGCACTGTGTATTCGCCGTCGATGATCCGCCCGCCGTCGGCAGCCGACGACGGGCCGGCATCGGAGCCGGCATGGCGGGCGTGCGGCGCGAAACGGGTCAGCAGGCGGCGCAGGAGACTACGGCGGAGCGGCGGCAGCAACAACAGCGTCCCCAACGTATCGGTGAAGAAGCCGGGCGTCAGCAGCAGCACCGCCGCGAGCGCCAGCGCCGCGCCCTCGGCCATCTCGGCCACCGGCAGACGATTCGCCGCGAGCTGCTGGCGCGCCCGTGCCAGGGTCTGGAGCCCTTGCCAGCGCAGGATCAGGCCGCCGACCACGGCGGTGCCGACGATGAGTCCGATGGTCGGCCACGTCCCGATGACGCTCCCGACTTCGAGGAAGATAAACACCTCGCCAACCGGAATCGCCAGCAACAGCAGAAGAAGGGGCATAAAGGCGGTGTGCTCCGTGCTTGCGCTCGCGCGGCGCTCTACCTATCTTGCGTTATGTCGGCTCCCCGCGCCGGGCTTCGGCGGGACCGTCGCTTACGCCGGGGTTGCCGGCGAGCGCCGCCGACGAGGGCCCGGAGTTCGCTGGCCGGATTCGGCAGCCATTTTGCGACGGAAGGCCGCCTGCCCACAAGGTTCGGGACATGTCCGACGGATTTCAATTCTACGACATCATATTCTTCGCGCTGATCGCGATCTTCATTATCTTGCGCCTGCGCGGCGTCCTCGGCCGGCGAACCGGCCAGCATCGCCAGCGTCATCCCGATCGCTTCGCCCGGACCGAGCAGCCCCCTGAGGAAAGCCAGGGGCAAGGGCCGAGCCAAGGCCAGGGCGAAGTCGTCCAGTTGCCGGATCGCACCCAGCCCGTGCGCGAGGCGCCGCAGGATATGGCACCGCAGGACGAAGAGCCGGAGCCAGCCGCACCACGCCCGGCGTTTGCGGCCAAGAAGGAGGCGCCGGCACGGGACGCGACGGCGGACCGGGACGAGGCAATCGGCGGGCTCCGGGCCGGCCTGGAGCAGATCAGGCGGGCGGACCACGAATTCTCGCCGAAGCGCTTCGTTCAGGGCGCGCAGGCTGCCTTCGAGATGGTGGTGGACGCCTTCGCCAAGGGCGATACGGCGACGCTCCGGCCGCTCTTGGGCGACGATGTCTACGACGAGTTCGCGGCGGCCATCCGCGAGCGCATGGCGGACGGCCACGTTCAGGAGACCACCATCGTCGCCCTCGATGCGGCCGAGATCATCAGCGCCGAGATGCGCTCCAGCACCGCGCGGGTGACGGTGAAGTTCGTGAGCCAGCAGATCAACGTGGTGCGGGACAAGGACGGCGAGGAGGTCGGCGGCGACCCCAGCCTGATCGAGCGGGTCACCGACATCTGGATCTTCGCGCGCAACACCCGCTCGTCCGATCCCAACTGGTCGCTGATCGAGACCACCATCCCCAATTGAGCGCCAACCTTCGGCGCTGGTCGTGGCTGCTGGCGTTGGCCCCGCTTCTCATGCAGGCCTGCGCTCCCCAACCCGAGCGAGCTGAACCGGACCGGCTGGTGCTGCGAGCGGTCTCGTTCGACGACTTGCCGGGGTGGGAGGCCGACGACCACAGCGCCGCGCTGGGGGCGCTGCAACGATCGTGCACGGCGCTCGAGGAACGCGCCGACGACGAGCCGCTGGATATCGCAGCGCTCGGCGGGCGCGTCGGCGACTGGCGCGCGATCTGCGCGGCAGCGTCCGAGCTTGAGGGCGCGGACCAGGCTCGCACATTCTTCGAGCGGCACTTCACGCCGTACGAGGCGCGCAATGGCGCAGAGGCCGACGGCCTCTTCACCGGCTATTACGAGCCGGAGCTGCGCGGCGCCACGCAGGTGGGCGGGCGCTACGGCGTGCCTCTCTACGCGCGCCCGGATGATCTGGTGACGGTCGACCTCGGGCTGTTCCGATCCGATCTCGCCGGCGACCGTCTGGCGGGGCGGGTGGCAGACGGCGCGCTGCAGCCTTACGCGACGCGTGCAGAGATCGACGGCGGCGCGCTGGCGGCACAGGGGCTGGAGCTCGTCTGGGTCGACGATCCCATCGACGCCTTCTTCCTGCACATCCAGGGCTCCGGCCGGATCACCTTCGAGGACGGCACAAGCCGCCGCCTCGCCTACGCCGCCACCAACGGACACGACTACTTCGCCATCGGCCGGCGGCTGGTCGATCTCGGCGCGCTCGACCGCGAGGACGTGTCGATGCAGACCATTCGGGACTGGCTGGCTGCGAACCCGAAGCGGACGTCCGAGGTCATGCACGAGAACGCATCCTACGTCTTCTTCCGCTGGCTCGAGGAGGAGCAGGCGTCGGAAGGCCCGGTCGGCACCCAGGGCGTGGCACTTACCGCCGGTCGGTCGCTCGCGGTGGACCGCCGCTTCGTGCCGATGAGCGCGCCGATCTGGCTGGAGAGCGCGGCGCCCGACCCCGATCCCGCCAGGGAGGATCGCCCGCTCAGGCGCCTCATGGTGGCGCAGGACACGGGCGGCGCGATCCGCGGCCCGGTGCGCGGTGATGTCTTCTGGGGCACGGGTGCCGAGGCCGGCGCGGTTGCCGGGCGCATGAAGCACGCGGGCCGCTACTGGCTGCTCCTGCCCCGCGGTCTCGACGTGAGCGCGCACCTGGACTAACCTCCCGGTCCGTTTTCCCAAGCTGTAGAGCCGTCCATGCCCGCAACGCCTCGCCGGGTCGGCCTCTTCGTGACATGCCTCGTCGACCTGTTCCGGCCGACGGTGGGCTTCGCCGCGGCGAAGCTGCTGCAGCGCGCCGGCTGCGAGGTGGTCGTGCCGAAGGCGCAGGTCTGCTGCGGCCAGCCCGCCTACAACTCGGGCGACCGTGCCGATACCAAGGCGATCGCGCGAAACGTGATCGACGCCTTCGAGCCCTTCGACGCGACGGTGGCGCCGTCGGGCTCCTGCGCCGGCATGATCAAGCGCCACTACCCGGCGCTGTTTGCCGGCGATGCGGTCTGGGAGGCGCGCGCCCAGCGCCTTGCCGCGCGCACCTTCGAGCTGGTCTCGTTCCTCACCGATCAGTGCGGTGTCGAGTCCGTAGACGCGCGCCATGAGGGAACGGTCACCTACCACGATTCCTGTTCGAGCCTGCGCGAGCTTGGGGTCCGGGCGCAGCCGCGGCGCCTGCTCGGGACCGTGGATGGGCTGGAGTTGACCGAGCTCTCGGCGCCGGATGTGTGCTGCGGCTTCGGCGGCACGTTCTGCGTCAAGTACCCCGACATCTCGGGCCGCATGGTGGCGGACAAGGCGAAGGACATCGCCGCCACGGGCGCGGACACGGTGCTCGCCGGCGACATGGGCTGCCTGCTCAACATCGCGGGGCGGCTGAGCCGCGAGGGCTCGCGCGTGAAGGCGCGCCACGTCGCCGAGGTGCTGGCGGGCATGGCCGATCGCCCGGCCATCGGCGAGCCGGCGCGGGGCCGCTGAGTCGTGGACGCCACCAGCCGCACCTTCGTCGCCAACGCGCGCGCCGGGCTGCAGGACGCCGATCTGCAGACCTCGCTCGCACGCTTCCAGGGCGGCTTTCAGGTCAAGCGGGCCGACGCCGCGAAGCGCCTGCCGGAGTTCGAGGCGTTGCGCGATGAGGCGCGTGCCATCAAGGACCACGTGCTGGCCCATCTCGACCATTACCTGGAGCGCTACGAAGAGCAGGTGACGGCGGCGGGTGGGACCGTCCACTGGTGCCAGACGCCGGAAGAGGCGCGGAAAATTATCCTCGCACTCTGCCGGGAGGCGGACGCCAAGACGGTGACCAAGAGCAAGTCCATGATCGCCGAGGAGATGGAGCTCAACCCCTTCCTCGAAGAGCATGGCATCGAGCCGGTGGAGACCGACCTCGGTGAGTACGTCGTGCAGCTTGCCGAGGAGAGGCCGAGCCACATCATCGCACCGGCGGTGCACAAGACCAGGGACCAGGTCGCCGACCTCTTCCACGAGAAGCACACGCCGCTCGGCCGCACCCGCCGGCTGGAGCGCGTCGAGGAGCTGGTGGAGGAGGCGCGCGAGGTGCTGCGCCCGCGCTATCTCGCCGCCGATGTCGGGATCACCGGCGCGAACTTCCTGATCGCGGAGACCGGGTCCTCCACCATCGTCACCAACGAGGGCAACGGGGACCTGACCCAGATCCTGCCGCGCATGCACATCGTGATCGCGACGCTGGAGAAGGTGGTACCGACGCTGGAGGACGCCACCACGATCATGCGGGTGCTCGCGCGCTCGGCGACCGGGCAGGAGTTCTCCACCTACACCACGGTCTCCACCGGCCCGCGCCGGCCGGACGATGCCGACGGGCCGGAGGCCTATCACGTCGTGCTGCTCGACAACGGCCGCTCGCGGATGCTGGGCTCCGAGTTCCGGGAGGTACTGCGCTGCATCAAGTGCGGCGCCTGCATGAACCACTGCCCGGTGTACGGCACGGTGGGCGGCCACGCCTACGGCTGGGTCTATCCGGGGCCGGTGGGCGCGGTGCTGACGCCCAACCTGATCGGCCTCGAAGAGGCGCGCCACCTGCCCAACGCATCGAGCTTCTGCGGCCGCTGCGAGGAGGTCTGCCCCATGCGCATCCCGCTGCCGGGTCTGATGCGCAAGCTCAGGGAGCAGGAGTTCGAGCGGCGCCTCAGCCCGGCCAGCATACGCAAGGGCATCGGCGCCTGGGCCTGGCTCGTCCGCCGGCCCGCGCTCTATCGCTGCATGACCGGCTTGGGCATTCGCGTGCTGGGCATGATGGGCCGGCGGCGCGGGCGCTTCACACAGATGCCGCTCGCCGGCGGCTGGACCGCTGCACGCGACCTGCCGGCGCCGGAAGGGGCGACCTTCCACGCGCTCTGGCGCAAGGGGCGGCAGGCATGAGCGCGGCAAGCGGTCGCGACGCCATCCTCGGCTCGATCCGCCGCTCGCTCGGCCGCGGGCCGCTCGACGACGCGGCGCGCGCTGCGGTGGACGAGCGCATCGCTCAACCGAAGCCCAACATCGTGCCGGCACGGACCGACATTTCCCAGGACGAGAGGGTCGACCTCTTCGCCTCGATGGCCGAGGCGGTGTTCGCGACCGTGGACCGCGTTTCCGGCCCCGACGCCGTGCCGGGCGCGGTCGCCGACTACCTGGCGCAGCACAACCTGCCGCCGGCGTTGGTGATGGCGCCCGATCCCGCGCTCGACGCCTATCCCTGGGGCGAGCGCCCCATGCTCGCCATCCGCCGGGGCAACGCCGAAGAGCCCGACCGGGTCGGCGTGACCGGCGCTGTCATGGGCTTCGCCGAGACCGGCACCCTGATGATGACCTCCGGCCCCGAGCACCCCTCCACGCTCAACTTCCTGCCGGAGACCCACATCGTGGTGCTGCCGGCGGAGAAGATCGGCGGCGCCTACGAGGAGGGCTGGGCACACTTGCGCGCCGAAGGCGGGTCGGACGCAGGCGGCGGCTTCATGCCGCGCACGGTCAATCTCGTCACCGGCCCGTCGCGCACCGCCGATATCGAGCAGACCATCGCGCTCGGCGCTCACGGGCCGCGCCGGCTGCACATCGTCATCGTGGAAGGCGACGAGTCATGAGCGAGCGCGGCCGCCGTATACGGAACGAGGAGGCGGCGCTCTGGCAGCGCGTCTCCCGCGACGTGACGCCGCTCCCGCGCGGTGCTGTGGCGCTGGAAGAGGAGGCTGCGCCGGAGGAGGAAGCGCCACCGCCGCCACCAGCGCCGAAGAAGATCAAGAAGCCCCGTCGCGCCGCACCTGCGGCGGCACCGGCGCCGCCCCCTCCGCCGGCGCTCCCCGAGCTCGACCCGGTAACGCCGGCCGGTCTCGACCGGCGCACGGCGCGACGGCTGAAGCGCGGCCAGTTGGCGGCGGAGGCGCGGCTCGACCTCCATGGCAGGACGCAGGACCAGGCGCACGACGCGCTGCAGGACTTCATCGAAGAGAGCCGCATGGCGCGGCGCCGCTGCGTGCTGGTCATCACCGGCAAGGGCTCGGTCGCGAGCGGCAGAGGCGGCGTGCTGCGCCAGATGGTGCCGCGCTGGCTCAACGAGCCGGCGCTGCGCCGGCACATCATCGCCATCACCAACGCGCCCGAGAGCAGCGGCGGCGCCGGCGCGCTCTACGTGCTGCTCAAGAGCCGGGAGCCGCTCGAGCGCGACCGTGGCGCCGGCTGAGTCCGAGCCGGACAAGCCCGAGCCCGGCGACGTCGCCGACGGGCTCATCGCCTTCCTCGACCGGCTGGCGCGGCGCCTCGCGCTGGAGGTCCACACCCTCTGGCTGGTGTTCCGCCATCCGGAGACGCCCTGGCCGGTCAAGGCGCTGCTGATCCTGTTGCTGGCCTATCTCGCGAGCCCCGTCGACCTCATCCCCGACGTGATTCCCGTGCTCGGGATGCTCGACGACCTCGTGGTGGCGGCAGTCGCGCTCTGGCTCGCCTATCGCCTGACGCCTGCCCACGTGATGGAGGAGTGCCGCGCCAAGGCCAGCGAAGCGGCCGCGGGGAAAGAGGGCTGGATCTCCAGGCTCTGGCGCATGATCGCGGGGGGTGGCCCCAACAATCCAAAGCGCTGACGATGGGATCAGGGACGGTGGCTTACCGGAGAGGTGTTGTCGTTCGAGGTCGCGTCCTCAATCTCCAACATTTCAAGAGGATGTTCCCTCGACGGGAAGTGTCTGCTTCGGGTGCCAAAGATTAGAGGAGCTATAGCTGTGGGCATTTCGGAACCTTGAAGAGTTCAGGATTTATGTCTTCATCATGGGAGACCTGATCATTGAAGAATAGTCCATCCTCGCTGAGTCTCGCTGCAAAGAACAGCGCTTTCCCAGAAGTGTGACTGGTGTCAGTTACTTTGCCGCTCAAGTCTATAGCTACCGAAGTATCTCCAATTTCCTTTCTTGACACGTCTGCCGACGCGCCGTCCTTGCCTTCAATAGCAATACTATATTCCAAGTCGCCCTTTAGTGCCGCTCTTATTTGGCACACTTTTGTTCCATTCTTCACAAGTTCTCTGACGGCATCTTCACAGGATTTCTTCTCCAGAGCCGCTATTTTGATTTCTCTTAGCGTAGCATCCGATATGACGAGAATTTCAGGATTCTGAATTTCGATGGAGATGTCCTTTTTCTCTCTGCCCTTTCCTTCGACACCGAAGATTTCCTCAAATAGTCCCTTTACGCTCAGGCTCACCTCTTCAAGTCGGCTCCACTGTCTCTCGGGGACCGGCGATTTCTTGGCTACGGCCATAATTCTCTCTTGGTCTACCTCGCAGGTGGGGTGAAGAACAACCTGTCCATGACCCAAGACTTCGACGGAGTTGATTGAGCCTGGAAAATGAAGCTCAGAGGGCGGGACGATCTCAAAATAACGAAGTTTAGAGACCGTTACAGTAACCGGATCTTGGTCATCAGTGCCAAGGCATCCAGCCAATAAGGCGGTTGCACCCAAGACCACCAGTAGACGACCGCAATGTCCCTTCCTGAACATGCCCTTTCTCCGACAGCCACGCCGGAATGCGGGCGACGTGGCCTCAGTGGTTCTGCCTCAACCTCGGCCTCATGCCTAGCAACAGAACTCGCCGTTATCGCCGCACGCTACGTAGCCTTGGGGACAAGCGAGGGCAGCGCTCGGCACCCACGTGACTCCCACAATTGCCGCTGTTAGAAGTGCTATCGCGAGCCAAGCTCTCATGTCAGCCTCCTGCTCAATCTCATGCTTCATGCTCAATTTGCTATATCAATTCAGCATACATGTCCTGCGTCAACGATTAAATTTCGTTCATTGGATCGATTGAGTAGTGGTCCCGCCGCCGGCGCCGGGCGCCGCCTTCCTGTGCGCCGTAACGCTGGCCTGGGATTTCCTTGCCTGATGCCGAACCATCGGGCAATTTGCCGCCGGTTCCGTCGGCCGTTCTGCCTCTGGCGGCTGAGAGAGGCGGGACGCGCGTCAGGGAGGACAAGGATGCGACCGAATATCCCCGAAGAGACCGGCATTCAGCTCGATCAGGGCCGGGCCTCGACCGATGACTTCATCACCCGCACCTACGTGTTGCCGCTGCTTTCCGATCCGGCGACGCGGGCGCGGCTGATCGAGGAGCACCGCAACAACCCGGTGGGCAAGCCCGGCAAGGCGGGCAAGGCCGGCGTCGGCCACAGTCCCGATCTCATCACGGTGATCGACAAGCTGCGCCGAGCGCCCATGACCGGCAAGTACGTGCGGATCTGCACCAAGCCGCACGAGGAATACCGCATCGGCATCACCTCCGGCGTGCGCGGGGAGCCGGTGAAGATCCTGGAGGACGAGGCGTATCCGAGCGAGGACTCGTGCGAGCACGCGATCTTCGTGAAGCGCGTGCATGATCTGCTCGCGCTCTACGGCTACGACGCCTAGGCGTCCGCTCCAGGCATCAACTCAAGACTTAGTTGGGAGACACGACATGCTGCGGATCACCGGATACAGCGACCGTTACTCGATCCGTCCGGGCGATGACATCACGTTCTATGTGAACTCCGAGAACGGCGAAGACTACGAGGCCAAGCTCGTCCGCCTGATTCACGGCGACACCAACCCCGACGGGCCGGGCTACAAGGAAGAAGAGATCGACGCGCCGTTCGACGGCAACTACACGGGGCGCAACCAGAAGATCCACGGCGGCTCCTACGTGATCGTGCCGCACGACGAGCGCATGTCCGTGTCGAGCTTCACCATCCAGGCCTTCATCTTCCCGACCACGCCGACCAAGGGCCGCCAGGGCATCCTGACCAAGTGGGTGAACGACACCGGCTACGGTCTTTTCGTGGACGACGACGGCAGCCTCGCGGTCTGCATCGGCGACGGTAGCCAGGTGCACAAGCTTTCGAGCGGCAAGCCGCTGCTGCGCAAGGTCTGGTACCTCGCCGCCGCCTCCTACGACGCGGAAAGCGGCGAGATGCGCCTCTACCAGGAGCCGGTCGTGACCTCCGCCAACGGCGGCCTCGGCATGGCGCTGCTGCATCCGGCGGAGGAGACCACGGCCGAGGTCTCCGACAGCTGCAGCACCGGCCCCGGCGCCAACGACGCACCCTTCCTCATGGCCGCATCCACCAAGGTCTCGGATTCCGGCCGCTCGATCTGCGGCGCGCACTACAAGCAGGCGCTGACCCCGGTGGGGCTGCCTGAGCAGTGCGACACCTACAACGGCAAGATCGACCGCCCGCGGCTCTCGGACGCAGCACTCGGCAAGCACGAGATCGATGCACTGGCGCGGGGCTTCAAGGGCTGCCCGGCGGACCTGCGGCGCAGCGTGGTCGGCGCCTGGGACTTCCAGGCCAACATCACCAAGAACATCTCGTCCACCTACATCATCGATACCTCGCCGAGCGTGCTGAACGGCTTCGCGATCAACCTGCCGGCCCGCGGCATGACCGGCTACAACTGGACCGCCGACGAGATCGTCTACCACCACGCGCCGGAGGAATACGGCGCGATCCACTTCCACGACGACGACATCGACGATGCGCGCTGGGATGCGGACTTCAACTTCACCGCGCCGGAGGGGCTGAAGAGCGGCTTCTATGCCGCCCGGCTTCGCATCGGCGGGGAGGAGTCGTCGGCCACGGAGGACTACATCCCCTTCGTCGTGCGCCCGCCCAAGGACCAGCCCTCGGCGAAGGTCGCGGTGATCATCCCGACCAACAGCTACCTCGCCTATTCCAACGACAATCTGGCGACCAACTCGGTGGTGGCGCAGCTGCTCGCGGGCAAGGTGCCGCTGATGCAGGCCTCCGACCTCTACCTCAACGAGCACCGCGAGTACGGGCTTTCGACCTACTCGCTGCACTCGGACGGCAGCGGCGTTTGCTATTCGTCGAGGCTGCGGCCGATCCTCAACATGCGGCCAAAATACCGGCACTGGCTCTCGCCCTCGCTCTGGCAGCTCAACGGCGACCTGCACCTCACCGACTGGCTAGAGGCCGTGGGCTTCGACTACGACCTGCACACCGACGAGGACCTGGACCGTGAGGGCGTGGCGCTGCTCAACCAGTACCGCGTGGTGCTTACCGGCTCGCATCCGGAGTATTCGTCCGAGGCCATGATCGACGCTTACGAGGCCTACCAGCAGCAGGGCGGCCGCTGGCTCTATCTCGGCGCCGACGGGTTCTACTGGTGCAGCCAGTACCACCCGGACAACGGCAACATCATCGAGGTGCGCAAGGGCGAGGCGGGCACGCGTGCCTGGACCGCCAATCCCGGCGAGTACAACAACGCCTTCGACGGCAAGTTCGGCGGCATGTGGCGGGCGCGCGGGCGCATCCCGAGCAAGGTCTGCGGCCTCACGTTCACGGCCTACGGCTTCGACGTGTCCTCCTATTACCGGCGCGAGCCCGACAGCTTCCGCTCGGAGTGCGAGTGGATCTTCGAGGGCATCGGCGATGACGAGATCATCGGCGACTTCGGGCTCGTGGGCGGCGGCGCTGCGGGGCTGGAGCTCGACCGCTACGACCTCGAGTTCGGCACGCCGCACCACGGCTATCTGCTCGCCCGCTCCGAAGGCCACACCGACCTGATGCTCCAGGTCAACGAGGAGATCCACTTCGCCTGCCGCGGCTACTACGGCGGCGGGCACGAGAACCCGCAGGTCCGGGCCGACATGATCTATTACAAGACGCCCAACGACGGCGCGGTGTTCGGGCCGGGCTCGCTGGTCTGGTGCGGCAGCCTGTCGCACAACAACTACGACAACAACGTCTCCAAGATCATGGAGAACGTGATCAACGGCTTCCTCAAGGACGGGCCGCTGCCCTGACCCGGAGGAGGCGACACGACTGGCGGCAGGTTAACGCCGCCTCGGCCTGGGCGGGGAGAGTCTGCGGATGAGCATTTCGGACAAGACCCGCAGCTCTCTCATGCCCATGGTCATGCCGCCGCCGGGCAAGAAGATGCTTCCCACCCGTGCGCAGGCGACCGCGCTAGAGGAGGCGCTGCTCGGCGACCTCGACCCGGACAAGCTCAACGATCTCTCCGAGGTGCTGTTCGCGCTGAACGCGCACAAGCTCGGCCCGATCCCCGGCTTCTACGTCGTGGTCTGCACCAAGCCGGACGAGGAGTGGTGCGTGGGCCAGCTTGCCGCCGACCGCGCCAAGCCGCTGATCATGTTCGAGGACCTGCGCTTCGATAGGCCGGAGGCCGCGCTGGCTGCGGCCGAGAAGCTCAAGGCCGAGGACGACGCCGCAGGCCGGAGCCCCATCGTCACGGGCTGATGCGAAACGGCCCCGCTCAATTGCCTCGCAACCGATGACTGCCGAGACGCGCCTCGCCAGCCTGCCGATGTACTGCGAGGATGAGATTCGTCCCGCGACGGAGCGCTGGTGGGCGGGCCTCGCCCGGCACCTGCGGGAGTGCGGCGTTGAGGGCGTTCCCGACAGGCTGACGTGGCCCGACGACTATCAGGGCCACTGGCGCTCGCCGGGCCTCCTGTTCAGCCAGACCTGCGGCTACCCCTACGTGAACGTTCTCGGCTCAGCGGTGAAGCTAATCGCGACCCCAAGTTACGATGCGCCCGGGTGCGAACGCGCCCGCTATGGGGCGCACGTCATCGTCCGCGAGGGCGCGAGCGCGCAGTCCGTCGCCGACCTGCGGGACGCGCGGCTGGCAGCCAACGGCACGGGGTCCTTCTCGGGCTACCACGTCTGGCGGCACATGCTGCCCGCCGGTGCTGACCCGCCGTCCTTCTTCGGAGAGATCGTCGCCTCCGGCTCCCATCGCGCGAGCATCCGCCTCGTCGCGGCCGGGGAAGCGGACGCCTGCGCGGTCGACTGCGTCACCCACGCGCTGGTCTCCGACCAGGCCGGGGAGGAGCTGCGCGGCACCCGGATCCTGACCTCGTCGCCGACCGCACCGGGAATGCCTTACGTCACCGGCGCCGGGACATCGGACGAGGACATCGCGAAGATGCGCGAAGGGCTCCTTGCCGCCATTGCCGATCCGGCGCTCGCGCCCGACCGCGCAGTGCTGCACCTCACCGGCGCCAGTGTCCTGACGGACGAGGACTACCGGAGCGCGTTCCAGGATTAGCGCGGCGCGGAGGCTGCGCTACCACTGGCCGGGCGGTCGCGCATGTGGCCGGAGAGGCGGTGCTCGATGAAGCGCGAGAGCAGGATGAAGAAGTAGCTCATCGCCAGGTACATCAGGCCGGCCGTGATGTAGAGCTTGTAGGGCTCGAAGCTGCGGGCGACGATGATGCGGGCAACGCCCGTGAGGTCCAGCAGCGTGATGATCGAGACCAGCGAGGTTGCCTGAAGCAGGAATACGACCTCGTTGGTGTAGGCCGGCAGTGCGAGGCGGAAGGCCTTCGGCAGCACGATGCGCCGGTAGAGCAGCGTGCCCGAATACCCGAGCGCCCGCGCCGCCTCGATATCGCCGCGCGGCACGCCCTGGATCGCACCTCGCAGAATCTCCGCGGTATAGGCGGCGGTGTTGAGGGTGAGCGTCAGCACGGCGCAGAAATAGGCCTCGCGGAACAGCACCCAGAGCCCGATCGAGTCGAGGAAGGGCCGGAACTGGCCGGAGCCATAGTAGACCAGGAAGAGCTGCACCAGCAGCGGAGTCCCACGGAAATAGAAGATGTAGCCGTAGACCGGCATCCACAGCAGCGGGTTGGACGAGAGTCGCATGATCGCGAGCGGCACCGCCAGCGCCAGGCCGATCGCCAGGCTGATGACGGTGATCTCGACCGTGAGCGCCGCACCGTCCAGCAGGCGGGGCAGGCTCTCCCATATGATCGTGAGGTCCATAACCGCCTCAGGCGCGGCGCACGCCGCGGTTGGCCCACGCCTCGGCGCGCCGCTGCACCACCATCGAGACGATGGTAATGCCGAGGTAGAAGAGCGAGGCCACGAAGAAGAAGGTGAACGGCAGCTTGGTCGCGCCCATGGCGATCTGGGCGTTGCGCATGAGCTCCGGGAGCTGGATCACCGAGATCAGCGCCGTGGCCTTGATCAGCACCATCCACACGTTGCCGAGGCCGGGCAGCGCGAAGCGCCACATCTGCGGCAGCACGATGCGGCGGAAGGTCAGCGCGCGGCTCATGCCGATGGCGCGCGCCGCCTCGATCTGGCCGCGCGGCACGGCGAGGAAGGCGCCACGGAAGACCTCGGTGGCGAAGGCGCCGTAAATGAAACCGATGGTGACGACGCCGGCGACGAAGGGGTTGAGGTCGACGATGATCTCGTAGCCGGCGCCTTCGGCGATGTCCTGGATCAGCGTGGGCACGCCGTAGTAGACGAGCAGGATGAGCAGCAGCTCAGGCACCCCGCGGATGACGGTGGTGTAGGTGCCGGCGGCCCAACGGCCGGCCCGTGCGCGTGAGAGCTTGCCCCAGGCGCCGATGAGGCCAAGCGCCAAGGCCACTGCCATGGCCCCGAGCCCGACCAGGATGGTGAGCTCGAGGCCCTGCCACAGCATCCAGCCGTAGCCCCTGAGATCGAGCATCGGCCCGACCCGCTAACTCATCGGGGAGCGGGCGGCGTGGAACAGCCGCCCGCTCATGCGTCGTTGGCGATCAGTCGCCGTAGACGTCGAAATCGAAGTACTTGTCGTTGATCGTTTTGTAGGTGCCGTCGGCGCGGATGGCCACGATGGCGCCGTTGAGCGCGTCGAGAAGCTCGCCCTCGCCCTTGCGCACCGCGATCCCGGCGCCGTCGCCGAACCAGCGCGGATCGGTAAAGTCGGGGCCGACGAATTCCGCGTCCGCGCCGTCGGGCGTGTCGAGGAAGCCCCCCTGCAAGGCCATCGAATCCGCCAGCAGCAGATCGACGCGGCCTGCGACGAAGTCGAGGTTGGCCTCGTCCTGGGTGGCGTAGGCCCTGATGGTGACGATGTCGCCGTAGTTGTCGCGCAGGAAGTTCTCGTGGATGGTCGCCCGCTGCACGCCGACTGCCAAGCCGTCCAGGCCCTCGTTCGTGATCTCGATGTCCGAGCCCTTCATGCGCACGAACTTGGCCGGCGTGGTGTAGTACTTGCCGGTGAAGTCGACCTTCTTCTTGCGCTCCTCGGTGATCGACATCGAGGCGACGATGGCGTCGTACTTCTTGGCCAGCAGGCCGGGGATGATGCCGTCCCAGTCCTGCACCGCCCAGGTGCACTCCAGGTTCGCCGCCGCGCAGAGCGCGTTGCCGATCTCGACGTCGAAGCCCTGGAGGTCGCCGTTCTCGTCGATCCAGTTGAAGGGCGGGTAGGCGCCTTCGGTGCCGAGTGTGACCTTCTTCATGTCGGCCGCCGCTGTGCCGGCCGCGAGCGCGAGCGCCGCGAGCACGCCTAAGAATGTGAGTTTTTTCATTTCTCCGTTCTCCCTCGCTAGTGGTTGAGTCGTTTACGTGGGCTGGGCGTCGCTGCGCTCGCCCGAAAGGAATTGCCTGAGCCTCGGCGATTGCGGATCGTCGAGCAACGCCTTGGACGCGCCTTCCTCCTCGATCTGCCCCTCGTGCAGAAACACGGTGCGCGACGAGACCTCGCGGGCGAAGCCGACCTCGTGGGTGACGATCAGCATGGTTCGGCCTTCCTCGGCGAGATCGCGGATGACCCTCAGCACCTCGCCGACGAGCTCGGGGTCGAGCGCCGAGGTGGGCTCGTCGAAGAGCATGACGTCGGGTTCCATGGCGAGCGCGCGGGCGATCGCCGCCCGCTGCTCCTGCCCGCCGGAGAGGTGGGCGGGGAAGTAGTCGTGCTTGTCCGCGAGGCCGACCTTGTCCAGCAACGCCCGTGCACGGTCCGCCGCCTCGCGCCGGGGCAGCTTGAGCACGTGGACCGGCGCCTCGATCACATTCTGCAGCACGGTCAGGTGAGACCACAGGTTGAACTGCTGGAACACCATGCCGAGCCGGGCGCGGATGCGGTCGACCTGGCGCCGGTCCGCCGGCATCGCCCGGCCGCGCCGGTCGCGCTTCATGCGGATCAGCTCGCCGCCAACGTGGACCTCGCCTGAGTCGGGGACCTCCAGCAGGTTGATGCAGCGGAGCAGGGTGCTCTTGCCGGAGCCGCTGGCGCCCAGGATGGCGATGACATCGTGCTCGCGAGCCGTCAGCGAGACGCCCTTGAGCACCTCCAGGTCGCCGAAGCTCTTGTAGAGGTCGTCCACCCGGAGCGCTGTGCCGGGCTCCGCCCGTGCCTCGTCTTGCGGGCTGGCCACCCCGAGCGCCTGCGCCACCCGACCGGCTCCGCTCGCGGCTACGAGGTGAACGTGCGGCGCTTGACCAGCTTGCCGCGTCCGGCTTCGGCATTCACCTTGCCGTTCTCCACGATGATGTCGCCGCGCGAGATCGTCATTGCCGGCCAGCCGGTGACCTCGAAGCCTTCGTGCAGCTCCCAATCCTGCTTGGAGTGCATGTCGCGCTGGCGGATGGTGACGGGCTTCTGCGGGTCGAACACCGTGATGTCGGCATCCGAACCCACCGCGATCGTCCCCTTCTGTGGATAGAGGCCGAAGAGCTTGGCTGGCGTGGTGGCGCTGACCTCGACGAAGCGGTTGGCGGTGAGCCGGCCTTTGCGCACGCCCTCGGAATAGAGCATGGGCAGCACCGTCTCCAGGTTCGACATGCCGGGCAGCAGCTCGTCCACCGTCTTCCCCTCCGTCTTCTGCTTCGTGCTCCAGCCGACATGGTCGGTGGCGACCACCTGAAGCACGTTGCTGTCGAGCGCCTGCCAGAGCACCTCCATCTGGTCGGCATCGCGCAGCGGCGGCCAGCCGACGTATTGCTCGGGAAACACCTCCTCGTTGAAGCGATCGCGCGAGAGGTGGAGGTAGATGGGCCGGGTCTCGCCGTAGCAGGTCTGGCCGCGGGCGCGGGCGTCGTTCAGCGCGTCCAGCCCCTCCTGGCACGAGAGGTGGACGAGGTACGCGGGCGCATCGGCCACGTGCGCCATCCAGAGCGCACGCTGGGCGGCGATCCCCTCGGAGATGCGCGGCCGGGAATCGGGGAAGGTGCGGACGTTGGAGTTGTTCTCCTCCGCGAGCTTCTGGGTCATGTAGGAGATGCAGCACTGATCCTCGCAGTGGATGTTGATCATCGCGCCGAGCTTCCCGGCTTCCTCCATGCAGCGCAGGTATTGGGGCGCGTAGTGGTCGAACTGGGACAGCTCGGTCATGAAGATCTTGAAGCTGGTGTAGCCGTCGGCGACGCAGTCCCGCATCTCGGTGAGCGTGTGCTCACCGGGGTGGAAGATGGTCGGGTGCAGGCCGTAATCGACCACCGACTTCTCGCCCCGCTTGTTCCAGGTGGCGAGGCAGTCCTGCAGCGACTGGCCTGGCGCGGGGACCGCGTAGTCGCAGATCGTGGTGATCCCGCCGCAGGCGGCGGCCACCGTGGACGAGTGGAAGTCGTCGGTGGTCTCGTGTCCCATCCACTCGAACTCGACGTGGGTGTGCACGTCGACGCCGCCGGGGAACAAGATCTTGCCGCTGCAATCGACCGTGCGTCCGGCCGGGCCCAGGCCGTGGCCGATCTGCTTGATGACGCCGTTCTCGATCCCGATATCGGCGCGGTAGCTCTCGTGCGCGGTCACGATGTCGCCGTTCGCCAGGATCAGATCCATGGTCCCCTCCTGTCTCGTCGTTGCTTCTTGTCCTTCACCTTAGAGCATGGGGCGGGATTGGGCAGGCGCTTCCGCCGGTCAGGAGGTGTAGGTGCGCCGCTTGACCAGCTTGCCGCGGCCGGGCTCCGCGTTGACCTTGCCGTTCTCCACGATGATGTCGCCGCGGGAGATGGTCATGGTTGGCCAGCCGGTGACCTCGAAGCCCTCGTGCAGCTCCCAGTCCTGCTTCGAGTGCATGTCGCGCTGGCGGATGGTGACGGGCTTGTCCGGATCGAAGACCGTGACGTCGGCGTCGGAGCCCACCGCGATGGTTCCCTTCTGCGGGTACATGCCCATGAGCTTGGCCGGCTGGGTGGCGCTCACGTCGACGTAGCGGTGGGGCGAGAGCCGGCCCTCGCGCACGCCCTCGGAATAGAGCATGGGCAGCACCGTCTCCAGGTTCGACATGCCGGGCAGCAGCTCGTCCACGGTCACGCTGGCCTTCTTCTGCTTCATGTTCCAGCCGACGTGGTCGGTGGCGACGGTCTGGAGCACGTTGCTGTCGAGCGCCTGCCACATCACCTCCATCTGGTCGGCCTCGCGCAGCGGCGGCCAGCCGACGTAGCGCTCGGGGTCCACCTCCTCGTTGAAGCGCTCGCGGGAGAGGTGGAGGTAGATGGGCCGGGTCTCGCCGTAGCAGGTCTGGCCCCGGCCGCGCGCGTCGTTCAGCGCATCCAGCCCTTCCTGGCACGAGAGGTGGACGAGGTAGGCGGGCACGTCGGCCACGTGGGCCATCCAGAGCGCGCGGCGGGCGGCGAGCCCCTCCGAGATGCGCGGCCGGGAATCGGGGAAGGTGCGGACGTTGGAGTTGTTCTCCTCCTCGAGCTTCTGGGTCATGTAGGAGATGCAGCACTGGTCCTCGCAATGGATGTTGACCATCGCGCCGAGCTTGCCGGCCTCCTCCATGCAGCGCAGGTACTCGGCCGCATACTTGTCGAACTCGGCGAAGCCGATCATGAAAATCTTGAAGCTGGTGTAGCCGTCGGCGACGCAGTCCCGCATCTGGCTGAGGGTGTGCTCGCCGGGTTGGAAGATGGTCGGGTGCAGGCCGTAGTCGATCACCGACTTCTCGCCCCGCTGGTTCCAGCGGACCAGGCAGTCCTGCAGCGATTGGCCGGGCTCCGGGAAGGCGTAGTCGCAGATCGTCGTGATGCCGCCGCAGGCGGCGGCCACCGTGGACGAGTGGAAGTCGTCGGCGGTCTCCTGGCCCATCAGCTCGAACTCGACGTGGGTGTGCACGTCGACGCCGCCGGGGAACAGGGTCTTGCCGCTGCAATCGACTGTGCGGCCGGCGGGCCCCAGGCCGTGGCCGATCTGTTTGATGACGCCGTTCTCGATGCCGATATCGGCGTCGTAGCTCTCGTGGGCGGTCACGATTTTGCCGTTCGCCAGAATCAGATCCATCGTCCCCTCCATTCCCTGTCGTGAAATTTATTCGTTGCCTCGAAGTATGGGCGCGTTCGTGCCGGGGGGTCCAGCGTCTCGTTGGTCGGCTTGCGGTGCCGTTGCCCCGGCGGCTCGCCGGTTCGCTGTGCGTTGGGACACGCGGTTTACGCCAGGGATTGACGGGTGCTAGTGTAGAAGCCACGAGAAGTGTCACGGTGCGCATGCGCGTGCGTCGGTGCCGCGCGAAGGTTGGCTCCTTCCGGGCGCCGTGCAGTACGCGGGCGAGCGGGGCGACGGATCGGCTGGTCAGGTGGACAACACCTGTGGGCACCATTCGGATCTATCTCCCTGTCTCGCGGCGAGCCGCATCGAACGGCCAAGTCAAGAACCTGCCATTCGTGAGGCATGGACGTCACAGGGAGGAGACGAGACATGAAGATCAACCGGCGAAGGTTCCTCAAAACTGCGGCCCTTGCGAGCGCAACGACGGCCGCATTTCCCTATTTCTACACCCAGAAGTTCGCCAAGGCGGATGAAAGCGACGAGATCAAGGTCGGCATCCTCCACTCCTTGAGCGGTACCATCGCGATTATCGAACGCTCGCTGCACAACGCCGAGCTGATGGCGATCGAGGAGATCAACGCCAAAGGCGGCGTCATGGGCGGCAAGAAGCTGGTGCCCGTGGTCGAGGACCCGCAATCGGTGGTTCGGGTGTTCCGCCAAAAGGCCAAGAAGCTCCTGCTCCAGGACAAGGTGGTGGCCGTGCTCGGCTGCTACACCTCGGCCAGCCGCCAATCGGTGCTGCCGGAGTTCGAGAACAACAACGGCATCCTGCTGTATCCGACTCTCTACGAGGCGCAGGAATGCAGCTACAACTGCTTCTACACCGGCGCCGTGCCCAACCAGCAGCTCGACGACTTCGCCCCCTGGGTGATCGACAAGTTCGGGCCCCGGCACTACCTCATCGGCGCCAACTATATCTATCCCAAGGAGACCAACCGCGAGTGGAAGGCGCTGCTCGACAACCACGGCGGCGAGACCGTGGCCGAGGAGTACGCACCGCTGGGGCACACTGAATTCGCCACCAACATCAATAAGATCGCATCCCTCCAGCCCGACGTGGTGTTCTCCACGCTGGTGGGCGATCAGATCGTGGCCTTCTACAAGCAGTTCAAGCAGTTCGGCATCACCGCCGAGGACATCCCAATCTGCACGCCGATCACCACCGAGCAGGAAATCAAGGGCATGGGGCCGGAATACGCGCTCGGCCACTACACGTCCTTCAACTACTTCCAGTCGGTGGACTCGCCCGAGAACGCGGAGTTCGTCGCCCGCTACAAGGCGACCTACGGCGAGGACGAGGTGACCAACGCCGTGATGGAGGCGGCCTACTTCCAGACCTACTTCTTGGCGCAGGCGCTCGACCAGGTGGGCACCACCGACGCCGACGCGCTGATCACGGAAGGCCTGCCGGGGCAGGAGTTCCAGGCACCGCAGGGCAAGGTCAAGATCGACGAGAAGAACCACCACACCTATCTCTGGGCACGCATCGGCCAGGCCCGCGAAGATGGGCAGTTCGATATCGTCTGGAAGTCGGAAGACTGGATTCGGCCCGATCCCTGGGTCGATCTGCTCTATCCCGACAAGGACTGCGACTTCACTGACCAGCGCGTGATCGATCGCATCAAATCGGGCGACAGGGATCGTTCGGGTACGATCGATATTTGACGCTCAATCCACGCCGGGTGTCGTGACGCTTCGCTTCGAGGCGTCCCGGCACCCGCCGGTTGGCGGGCACGGACATCGGTTGAGCGCGGGTTGAGATGGGCGACGCGGTCCTTACACAGTTCTTCAGCGGCTTCAGCCTGGTCGCAATTCTGATCATCGCGGCACTGGGGCTCGCAGTCATCTTCGGCGTCGCCGGGGTCATCAACATGGCCCACGGCGAGTTCATCATGGTCGGCGCCTATGTTGCCTCGGTGGTCCAGAGCGGCCTCGGTGGCAACACCTTCTGGTCGATCCCGATCTGCTTCGTCGCCGTGGGCCTCCTTGGCCTCGTCGTCGAACGAACGGTGATCCGAGGACTCTACGACCGACCATTGGAGACACTCCTCGCGACGTGGGGGGTGTCGTTAATCCTAATCGTAATCATCAAGATGATCTTCGGAACGGAGCTGCACTATGTGGGCTCGCCGGAGATGCTCCAGGGGGGCTTCCCCGCGCCGGGCAACCTGCCCTTCCCGTGGTACCGGCTGTTCCTGATCCTGCTGTCGATCCTCTTGCTGGTTCTCACCTTCGTGCTCTTCTTCCGCACCAAGTTCGGGCTGGCGGTGAGAGCCGTGCGGCGCAATCGCTCGATGAGCGAGGCGATGGGGATCAACACTGCCCGCGTTGACATGCTGATCTTTGCCTACGGCTCCGGCCTTGCCGGCGTCGCCGGTGCGGTGCTGGCTCCGATCAAGACCGTCTCGCCCACCATGGGTTTCCCCTACGCCGTCGACTCTTTCATGGTTCTGGTCATGGGCGGCGTCGGCAACCTGCTGGGAGTCCCGGTTGGCGCCGCGATCATCGGCGAGGGCGAGACCATTCTCGCGTTCCTGTTCAACAGCGTGATTGGCAAGCTGTTGGTGTTCTTGCTGATCGTTCTGGTGATCCGCATCGTGCCGAGAGGCATCTTCGGCTACCAGGAGCGCACGCTGGGGCACAGGCGGTGAGCGCCGGGCGCATCGGCGGAGGATTGCGCTTGCCATGACGACGGTCGCCACCGCCGGCAGGTTCAACCTGCGCCGGGAGCCGATGTTCCCGCTCTGGTCGATCGCAGGTGTCACCGCTGTGGTGGCGATCCTCGCCACCTATCCGCTCTACGGCACCGAATACGTCATGAACCTGCTGGGCATGTTCGTGTGCTTCTCGATCTTCGCACTCAGCATCAGCCTGATCTGGGGCTTCGCGGGGATTCTGAGCCTCGGCCAGGCGATCTATTTCGGTATGGGGGCGTACTTCATCGCGCTCTCGCTCAAGCTGAGCTACGCCGCCGAGAACCCGACCCGCTACGGCGGCACGATACCGGACTACATGGAGTGGAACGGCCTCACCGAGGTGCCCACGATCATGGCGCCCCTCATGCATATCGAGGTCGCCATCGTCTGCCTGTTGTTTTTCCCCACTCTGCTCGCGTTCATATTCGGGGTGATCACCTTCAAGCGCCACATCTACGGCGTTTACTGCGCCGTCATCACGCTGGCCGAAGCGTTGATTCTCCAGGAATTCATCATCGAGTATCAGGCCTATACCGGCGGGTTCAACGGCATCACCGACTACGAGACGTACAACAACATGTACTTTCTCTGGGTCATTCTGGGCGTGGCTGTCCTGCTCTTCGCCGCGAGCCGCCTGCTGACCCACTCCCGCATCGGCACCGTGCTCAAGTCGGTGCGCGACAACGACGTGCGCGCCGAGTTCAACGGCTACGAGGTCGCCAACTACCGCATCTTCGTCTTCTGCTTCGCCTCCATGATGGCGGCGATTGCGGGCGGCCTCTATGCGGCGTGGATGGGAATCGTTTCACACCTCGACACCGGCCCCATCCTCTCGATCGAGGGCGTGATTTGGGCCGCGGTGGGCGGTCGCGCGACTGTCATCGGCCCCTTCATCGGGACCTTCCTCGTCAAGGGTGCGGAGTTCTTCCTCAGCGAGCAGCTCGCCTGGGCGTGGCAGCTGGTCATGGGGCTGCTCTTCATCTTCGTCGTCAAGTTCATGCCTGACGGGATCATGGGTACCATCGGCAAGTCCATCGCCATGGGTCGCCAGCGCGCCGCCTATGCCGAGTCCGAGGACGCCTTCCAGAGCGGCCCGATGGCCGTCATCACGCGGCTACGGTCGGCCTTCACCGACGGCAACCGGGGCTTCATGGACAATCTGCTCGGCCGCAGCGGCCGGCGGGATTGAGGGCGCGCGGTGGCAGCGAGGGATCGCCGATGACCGGGAATATCCTCGAGATCACCGGCCTCACCACGCGGGTCTCCGGCTACACGATCCTGGACGACCTCTATTTCTCCGTGGAAGAGAACGAGCTGCGCGTGCTGCTCGGCCCCAACGGGGCCGGCAAGACGACGCTGATCGACATGATCTCCGGCCGCTACAAGCCGACCGGGGGAAAGATAATCTTTGAGAACCGCGACATCACGGGGCTGGCGCCGCACAAGATCTTCAAGCGCGGGATCTGCCGCAAGTTCCAGGTCCCCAACATGTACGAGACGCTGTCGGTGTTCGACAACGTGATGATCTCGCTGGCCGGCCACAGGCTCGTGGTCCAGTCCCTATTCCACAAGCACACCACCACCGATCAGGATCGCGTGGTGGAGATTCTGGAGTTCATCGGGCTTGTGGAGAAGGCCGGGTTTCCGGCGGACGCGCTCTCCCACGGCGAGCGCCAGTGGCTCGAGATGGGTATGCTGATCGCGGCGGACCCGAAGCTGCTTCTGCTCGACGAGCCGACAACCGGCATGACCGAGGCGGACAAGCAGAAGACCGCCGATCTGATCCAGCGCATCGCGGAGCGGCATACGGTCCTCCTAGTCGAGCACGACATGCACGTGGTGCGCCGGCTCGGGAACTTCGTCACAGTGCTGCACCAGGGTGGGATCCTGGCGGAGGGCCCCTTGAGCGATGTCGTCGCCAACGAGGAGGTGAGGCAGGTCTATCTCGGGCAGGGGAAGTTTAGCGGTGCTTGAGATCGACAAGATCAACACCTTCTACGGGACCAGCCACATCCTGCACGACCTGTCGCTGACCATTCCCGAGGGCGCCATGATCAGCGTGCTCGGGCGGAATGGTGTGGGAAAGAGCACGCTGCTCCGCAGCATCATCGGGCTGAACCCGCCGCGCCGGGGGAGCATCACCCTCAATGGCCGCGATCTCACCCGGATGAGCGGCCACCGCCGCGCCCGGCTCGGCGTCGCTTACGTGCCGCAAGGGCGCGAGATCATCGCCGACATGACGGTCGCGCAGAATCTCGAAGTCGCGATGTTCGCCAAGGGGATGCGCTCCACCAAGGTGCCGGATTTCGTCTACGACCTGTTCCCCATGATCCGGCCGCTCATGGGCCGGCGGGGCGGCGTGCTCAGCGGCGGGCAACAGCAGCAAGTGGCGATCGCGCGCGCCCTCGTTCAGGAGCCCGACCTGCTGCTCCTCGACGAGCCGACGGAGGGGTTGCAGCCCTCGGTGGTCGAGGAGATCGACCAGATCATCCGCCGCATCCACGCGGAGCGGAATTGCTCGATCCTGCTGGTCGAGCAGAACCTCTTCTTCGTGCGCGAAGTCACCGAGCAGTTCGCGATCATGGAAAACGGGCGGATCGTCGTCAGCGGCGACATCGCGCAGCTCACCGACGATCTGGTCGCCGCTCACCTATCCGTCTAACCGCGCGGCGCGATTCCACCGCCACCTCTCGTTTGCAGCCGCGGCACGCTTAGCCTGTGTTTGGTTCCTGGTCCGGGGCGCGGTATAAACACGCGCAGGATACGGACGGCTAGGGAGGACATGCCATGAGACACGGCGATATCGTCAGCAGCCCGGATACCGTGGGTTGCGCGGTCTTTCAGTACAAGATGCCGCGCCTGCACACGCGCCAGGAGGTGATCGACAACTCGAAGAAGATCGCCGATCTCATCGTCGGCGCGAAGGTCGGGCTACCGGGGATGGATCTCGCGATCTTCCCCGAATACAGCACGCACGGGATCATGTACGACCGCCAGGAGATGTTCGACACGGCGTCCTCGATCCCGGGGCCCGAGACCGACATCTTTGCCGAGGCCTGCCGCGAGGCGAACACCTGGGGCGTCTTCTCGCTCACCGGCGAGGTGCACGAGGATCACCCCAACAAGAACCCGTACAACACCCTCATCCTGATGAACAACGAGGGTGAGATCGTCCAGAAGTACCGGAAGATCCTGCCCTGGTGCCCGATCGAAGGCTGGTATCCCGGCAACAACACCTATGTCAGCACCGGGCCCAAGGGGATGAAGATCAGCCTCATCATCTGCGATGACGGCAACTATCCCGAGATCTGGCGCGACTGCGCGGTCAAGGGCGCCGAGCTGATCGTCCGCTGCCAGGGCTACATGTACCCGGCGAAGGACCAGCAGATCATGATGGCGAAGGCGATGGCCTGGTCCAACTGCTGCTACGTGGCGGTCGCCAACGCCGCCGGCAACGACGGCGTCTACACCTACTTCGGCCACTCGGCGATCGTCGGCTTCGACGGCCGCACGCTCGGCGAGTGCGGCGAGGAGGAGAACGGCATCCAGTACGCCCAGCTCTCCGTCTCGCAGATCCGCGATTCCCGCGCCAACGATCAGGCGCAGAACCACCTCTTCAAGCTGATGCACCGGGGCTACACGGGCGTTTATGCCTCTGGCGACGGCGACAAGGGCGTGGCCGAGTGCCCGTTCGACTTCTACCGCACCTGGGTGCAGGACCCGCGCCGGGCGCAGCAGATGGTCGAATCTATCACCCGCGACTCCATCGGCGTCACGGGCTGCCCCATCGACGGCATCCCCGAGCCGCAGAAGATGGCGGCGGAGTAGGGGGCGACCCCGCTTCAGGCTCTCTGAAGCTTTTTCGGACCCCGGCGCTCAGGACTGCGGGCGCCGGGGTTTCTCTTTCCGACGATAGAGAGCGAGTCCGTCTTCGACGGACTCGCGATAGGCCGCGACCGCGGCCCGCCGCGCCAGCGGCGCCCTCGCGGAGGCGCCGGCCGTAGGCCGGCTGCCGTGAGCGATAAAGAGCTAAGGAAGGTCTGAATAAGTGCCTCCTGCATTTCTCGGACGCGCAAGGCGGAAGCGCGCTTTCCGCTTTGCTCACATTTTCAGTGACTTACAGCCACCGAAAATGGTGGCACATCCCTGTGCCACGGGAACCCCTGATAAATCAGAGGTTCCCTAATGCACCAGGGTGCTGGCGGGCTGCACGGCGACCTGCATGCGCTCAAGCGTGGTCCGCACGGCGCTGACCACCTCGGTCGCGTTGGGGCCGTCGCCGTGGAGCAGGATCGCCTGGGCCTCGAACTCCAGGTCGGTGTCGTCGACGGTGCCGAGCTTGCCCTCCTCCACGAAGCGCTGGACCCGGTCGGCGATGTAACTCGGGTCTCTGGCCTGCTTGATCCGCTCCACGATCAGCGAGCCGTCGGCGCGATAGTCCAGGTCGATGCAGATCTCGTGGACGATGGGGATGCCCTCGCGGCCTGCAATCTCGTAGAAGCGGTGGCGCTCCAGCGGGGTCGGCCAGTAGAGCACCCAGGGCTCGCCCACGCTGTTGATCGCATCGACCATGGCGCCGCCGATCTTCTCGTCCCGCGCCAGCATCGGGTAGAGCGCGCCGTGGGGAACCAGGTGGTCGATGGTGGCGCCCACCGATGACGCGATCTGCCGCAGCGCGCCGATCTGGTAGAGGGTGAGGCAGCGCGCCTCGTCGGTGGAGATCTTCATCTCGCGCCGTCCGAAGCCGTTGACGTCCGGCAGGCCCCAGTGCACGCCGACGGCGACGTCGTTCTCCTTGGCGAGCGTCACCGTGCGCTCCATGTGCACCGGGTCGCCCGCATGGAAGCCGCAGGCCACGTTGACCGAAGAGAGGTGCGGAATGATCTCGGCGTCGGCCCCGAAGGAGTAGTTGCCGAAGCTCTCGCCGACATCGCTGTTGATGTCCATCGCACGTTGCATGTCTTCCCCCGCGTTGCTGGCGTTCAGATGATGGTGTCCGGGTCCGCGATCAGTGCTTCCTGCGCGGCGAGGACTGCCACTGCGTCCTCGTGGGAGATGCGGACGAAGCGGGTCTCCTCGAACGGGCGGACTTGGCCCACCCGCGCCATGTCGGTGGTGATCACGACGGCGATCCGCGCATAGCCGCCGATGCTGGGCGAATCGACGCAGAGCACGATCGGCTCGACGCCCGACGGTACCTGCACGGTGCCCACCGGTGCGCCGGGGTCGATGACGATGTTGGAGGGGTCCGCGCCGGCGTCCTCGATCAGGTAGTGCGGGCGCCCCGGCTTGAAAGAGAGCTCCGGGCCGATGAAGCGCATCCCCGTGCGGTCCGCCTTGGGGTTGAGCTTCCAGGCGGTGGCGTAGAATGCCTCGACGCTCTCTGCGGTGAAGTGATGCTCCTCCGGTCCGGCGACGGTGCGCACCTGCATGGGCGGCGCGTAGGCCGGAACCAGACCGGGCCGGAGCCGGCGGCCGGCGAGGTTTGCTGCCGCTGCCGTCGCCGCGCCCACCGGCAAGCGGTCGCCGGTTGCGAGCGGGCGCCCCTCCAGCCCGCCGAAGCCGCCGCTGACGTGCGTGGCGCGGCTGCCCCGATAGAGCGGCACGTCGATGCCGCCGTGGACCGCGAGATAGGCCCGCGCGCCGCTCTGCGCGAGGCCACCGGCAAGCGTCTGGCCCTCGCGCAGCACGAAGCTCGTCCAGCAGGGCACTGCCTCACCGTCCACAGTCGCGCCTGTGTCCGCGCCGGTGAGCGCCAGCACGTGGTCCTGAAGTGCTTTGAGCTTTAGCCGGCCGAGGGTCATCTCGAGGCCCGCCGCGCCGGGGTCGTCGCGGACCACCAGCGGCCCTCCGGGCGGGTTGCCGACCAGCACATTGGCGATCTTGAGCGCGAAGCCGTCCTGCGCGCCCGAAGGCGGAATCCCCAAAGCCTGACCGCCGCGCCGCCCCATGTCCTGCACCGTGGTGCGCAGGCCGCCGTCGATGACCTCCAGCATCAGAACGGCCCCCATGTGCTGTCGGGGTCGCGCTTCTCCGCCGGCTCCCCGGTCCCCGCGAGCCACGCCTCGTAGCCCGCGCAGTCGAAGGTGTCCTCCTCGACCCGGTACTCGTAGGCGCCAGCCTCGACCTCGGCGCGGATCGCGTCGTACTCCTCGCGCCCAATCGATTCGTAGCGGTGTCGGTCGCCGGCGCGGGCGAGCACCGGGCCGTCGGCGAAGGCCGGGCTGATCTCCCTCAGATCGAAGATTTCAATGGGGGTGCGGCCGAAGAGCTGCCCACCGCCCGGTATCCGGATCGGATAGATGGTGGAGGTGAGCCCGCCGAAGTTGAGCAGCCTGGCGTGGGTCCAGGTGCGGGGCGTGCGGTAGAGCGGCGCGCCGAAGCGCTTCCCAGGGTCCATGGCGTAGGACATGAAGGCGCCGGGGACGAAGCCCACGCCGGTGACCCAGTAGTCGCAGCCGGTATGGGTCTCGATGACTTGCGCCACCGTCATGTCGTTGAACTCGGCGATGTATTCGATGTTGTTGCGCACGCCGAAGGCTTCGGCGCACTCGCGCGACCAGGGGTCGTCGTAGAGCGCCGGGATGATCACCCGACGGCTCGGCAGCGTCTCCACCGTGCCCTGGGCGGCGATCAGCGCCTTCACGTGGTCGACGATACGTGCGCGCGTGGTGGCGAGCGGGTTGAAGACGAGGCCGAGGGTGCGCACCTGCGGGTTGGTCTCGACCAGCCCCGTGGGCGGGTGCTCGCGCAGCGCGAAATCCACCGCCAGGATGCGAAAGTTGATGGGGATGCTCGATTCGTCGCCGAACTCGACGTTGATCGCGGTGTCGCCCAGTGTCTTGAAGACCGGCTCGTCGTAGACCATGCCGCCCCCGCCGTTTTCGCCCCGCCATCATGGGCACCCTGCGGGCTGCGTCAAACTGCCGGCGGTGGCGGGCGTTAATGGAATTGCCGTTGAAATATGACCAACTATGTTGTACATATTGTGGGGAAGGGGCGAGCACGGTGTTCGTCGCTGGCGCGAATAGGGGATTGGGACCATGCCGACCAAGGTCTTCAAGGTTGCCGAGGCCCGTGCCAGCTTCTCCAGCCTCCTGGCGCGCGCCAAGGAGGGCGAAGAAATCATGATCACCAAGGGGAGCGAGCCGCAGGCACGCATCGTCCCGCCCACCGAGGCAGATCAGCGCGAAGCCGCGCCGCTCAAACACCTCAACCTGCCCGACGACCTCTTCGACCGCGAGGATCAGGAGCAGGCCATGATCGACGCCGGCAGCTACAGCGATACGCTGGGGATTTGGCGCGGTCCGCCGAAGGCTTCGTGAGGCTGCTTCTCGACAGCCACGCCGTCTACTGGTGGGTCGCGGGCAGCCCGAGGCTATCCGCGACCGCCAGAGGACTGATCCTGGATCGCGAGAACGTGCTGCTCGTCAGCGCGGTCTCGATCTACGAGCTTGAGTGGAAGGCGCGGCAGCGCCGCATCGCCCTGCCGCCGCAGGAGCTGCGGGCGGCGCTCAGGCGCAACGCCGTCGAGGACCTGCCCATCACCCACGACCATGCCGACTACGCGGCCCAGCTCGACTGGGACCACCGTGACGAGTGGGATCGCCTGCTTGCGGTTCAGGCACGGCTGGAGAACTGCGCGCTGGTCTCGGTCGACGAGGTCTTCGACGCCGTCGGCGTCGACCGGCAGTGGTGAGTGACGCTGGATGCGTTAACCAGTGCGCTTCGGGCTGATTGAACTAAATTAGGAAGTTGGTTGGTGAGGGGACGATGATCCGGGTCAGTGTAGCGGAGGCCAAGGCGCACCTCTCGCGTTACCTCAAGAGCGTCGAGCAAGGTGAGACGGTTGTCGTGTGCCGGCGCAACGTACCGATCGCCGAGATTCGCGCGCTCCCCAAGCCGACACGCGAGCCGCGTCCGGTCGGCATAGACCGCGGGATGACCATCCCAGCCTCCCTCTTCGAACCGCTCCCTGACGACCTACAGGCGGCGTTCGAAGGCGGTGGCGAGGAAACATGAGACTTCCTCTCGATACCTGAAGGTCCGTTCCGTAGCGCCCGTCTCATCAGCGCCGGGTCATGCCTTGTCGGGATCGGTGGGCGGAGGCGACGTTTCGGCGTCGATCCAGGCGAGATAGTCGGCGCTGCCGCCCGTGATTGGGAGCGCGATGACGCAGGGGCATTCGTAGCTGTGCAGCGCCTTGACCTTGGCAGTGAGCGGCCCGACGAGGTCGGCGCGGGTCTTCGCCCAGAGCATGGCTTCGTCGCCTTCGCGGAGCGCGCCCTCCCACCAGTAGAAGGATGAGACGGCCGGCACGACGTTGACCGATGCCGCGAGGCGCGCTTCCACCAGCGCGCGGCCGATGGCCTCGGCCTCGGCGCGGCTCGGGGCGGTCACGCATATGGCGACGTGCGTCATCCCTTGGCCCTCTCGTGGTTTCCGTGCGCTTGCCCGACGATACAGCACGTCGCGCCCGGCGGACGAATGGCCCAGCGGCACCATGAGGGGAAGGGAGCATAGCCTCGTCACTCGCGAGTCACCGGACCATGGTGCGGTGCACAGCCTCCGGCGCCCGCTTCAGCATCGCGCCACACAACGCGAGAGGGAGCGATATGAGCCGGCGTTCCAAAGTTGAGCTTCTGCCGCCCGAGATCCGCGCCGCTGTGGATGCGGCGATCGAGAACGGCGCCACCATCGACGCCATCGCGGCGGTAATTCGTGCGCGCGGCGCCGCGTGCTCGCGTTCGTCCGTGGGCCGCTACGTCAGGCGGAGGCGCGCGCAGCTCCGCCGACAACGCGAGATCGACCGTGCAGCCAAGACCTGGGCGGCTGCCATCGTCGAGAGTGCCAGGGACGGCACCCGGCCGGTCGCGCTCGAGGCCGTGGGCGCGGCGGCAGCGATGACGGTAGCCACGCTCGACAGAGACGAAGAACCGGTGGCGCCGATTGAGATCGCCCGCCTCGCCCTTGCATTGCTACGCGTCGAAGGCGCGGGCAAGCTGCTCTCGGAGCGCGAGGGGATGCCCCGCCC
Organism: Alphaproteobacteria bacterium; assembly: GCA_965220745.1. Classification (GTDB taxonomy): domain Bacteria; phylum Pseudomonadota; class Alphaproteobacteria; order UBA828; family UBA828; genus WTGU01. The sequence continues at coordinate 719,544 of CBDCQT010000012.1, forward strand.
CGTCAGCGCCGACCGGTGCATGGGACGGAATCCTTTGGACGTAGACGGGAATCCCGCATGATCCCGGCTCGTGCCGCCTCAAAAAAGTGTGTTTCTTTCCCAAAATCCCAGGCCGACAGCCCGCCTTCTGGGGAGGCCGATTGCGCAAACGGATGGGGAACGCGTGTGTGCCCCCCGTCATTGACGCTGAAGACAACTCATGCTAGAGGGGGCACCATGCTGCGTCGTGCCCTTTGCGGCTGACCCTGGCCCAACTCCCAACATTGCTGTCAGCTTCGGGCCGGAGAGGGGACAGTGGGCTATTCCGCTAAGGCGGTAGCCAATTACTTCCTGTCCAAGTACGGGAAGAGCGGCATCACGCCACTTAAGCTCCAAAAGCTGGTATACCTAGCGCACGGCTGGCACTTCGCATATTTCGAGGAGCCACTTGTAGGCGATGAATATGCCGAGGCATGGCAGTATGGCCCTGTCTTCTCGTCTCTATACCACGAGTTTAAACATAAGGGCCGGTCCCCAATAGATGGTCTTGCCACAGATTTGGACTGGGATAATCTGGAAGAGGTCACCCCCAGAGTTGACAAGTCTGACAAGAAGGTGAGGAAGCTGCTCGATAGAGTTTGGGAGGTCCACGGACGGTTCACTGGTGGGCAGCTCTCAAGAATGACGCACAAAGATGGGTCACCTTGGGCTGAAACAAGGAAGACAGAAGGCGGGGATAGGAAAAATTCACACATTCCAGACGAGCTCATAATGAACTACTACAAGAAATTGCGGGACAAGAATGAGTGATTACGACGCTATCGCACCATCTGGTGACGGTGATGACGACAACGCATCACAACGAGAAGAGAGAATGTTAGCCCGACTTATTCATGGAGAACCTTGCGGTTGAGGCTCGGTTATCGGGTCGCGTCGGGACCTGACGCGGTTTGGCGCCGGGATCTGAGGATGATGGTCGTTATTGGGTTGAGGGTTGAACGAGCCTGGGTGATTGGGGCACGCCGCCCCGTCGCTCAGGGGCCTGCTGCGGCGAGACGGCCTGCGAGCAGGCGGAAGAGAGCGGCGTCCGGGCAGGCCGAGGCGAAGTGGATGCGGACGCGGGTGGCCTTCTCGATGACGCGGGCGCCGATCTTGAGGAGGCGCAGCCTCAGGGTTGCGAACTCTGCACGGGCGAGCGGCGCCGTGCGGGGAATGGCATCGCGGAGCGCGAGCATCAGCCAGTAGGCTGCAGTGTGCAGGACCAGCCTGAGCTGGTTGGCGCGCGGGCTCTGGCAGGAGGTTCGGTCCGAGGCGAGCTGGCCCTTGTGCATCTTGATCAGGTTCTCGGCCTGGCCTCGGGCGCAGTAGATGTCTTCGTAGAGATGGCGGGGCTCGCCCTTGAGCGAGGTGACGATATAGCGCGCGTCGAAGCCGCGCGTCGTCGCCTCCAGCCGAGCCACGACCCGGCGTTCGCGGCCCCAGGAGCCGGCGGCGTAGTCGAAGGCGGCGACGCTGCGCATCCTGTCCGCGCCGGCCTTGGCGCGGCGCACCCGGACGTCGTCGGCCACGTCGTATGCAAGCGCGTGCAGCGCCCGATTGCCGGCGAGGCCGAAGATGTAGTCGACGCCGTTCTGCTCGCACCAGGCCATGGCTTGCGGGCGGCCGTAGTGCGCATCTCCCCGGAAGACGATCCGGGTGTGCGGCCAGTGGCGGCGGATGCGGCGGACCAGGTGCTTGATGAGAGTGCGGACCTCGGGCCCCGACGGCGTCTTGCCCGGGCGCAGGAGGACCGCCACCGGCTTGCCGCTTTCCACATGGTAGACGTGGACGGGCAGGAAGCAGCGGGTGTCGTAATGAGCGTTGAACAGCGACAGCTGCTGGTGCCCGTGCACGGCATCGCAGGTGTCGTCGATATCGAGCGTGATGGCGGCAGGTGGGGCTGAGAAGGAGCGGCAGAAGAGATCGACCAGGGCGGCCGTCATGCGCGCCACCTCGATGCGAGACGGCGCGTTCTCCAGGCGGCTCATGGTGGGCTGGGAACAGAGGTCGCCCCCGCTCTCCGGCGCCCGGCCTGAGGCCAGCTTGAACAGCGGGTCCGCGCGCAGCGCGTCGCAGTCGTCGGCATCCTCGTAACCGCAGGCGATGGCCAGCATGCGAAAGCGCAGCATGGCCGAGAGCGAGTGGACCACCTGCGCCTGATTGCGCCGGTCGCGGATACAGCCCGCCAGGGTCTCGGCGAGACGCAAGCGGCGTTCCGCCTCGCGCAACAGGACCAGGCCGCCGTCAGACGAGATCAGGCCGCCGTCGAAGGCGGCGCTCACCCTCTTGCGTTGGACGCTTGGCAGATCGAAGGGGAGAAGGCTATCGTCGGTCATGGCGGGCGTGGCTTTTTCGTTGTTCGGAGAGGAAGACGCCTCGACAACGAATTCCTACCCGATGGCAACGGCTTACGCTACGTCCGCCACCCCAAAATCAGACCCGCCACGAATAATCCGGGTTAGGGGCTTACCAGGAAGCCCTGAATAAAGAGAAGGTCCGCTCAGAAAAACAGAGATTCTGGTTAAGATGGGCAGCCGTTAGCTTTGCGGCCTTCATTATCATCTTCCTTTTGGCGATAGTAGGAGTCCACACCTTCTCACCGGCGTTCTCCCCAGAGCGGAGTTGCTACTTACCGCCCTGTGAGGAATATAGTGAGATCCCGCATGCATTACTGATCTCGTCTCCCATCGTCGCTGCGACGGCGATCACCATCTTTCTTCTGATCGGCATATTCCAGGGCTTCAAGCCCAAAGATATGGAAGCCTCCCCAGCTCAGGCCATGAGCCGAAGCGCGGCAAGCGGCACTTCAGGTGGCTTCGCTTAGTCTCAACCACCTGACCCGACTCAAGCGGAGAATGGCTAGCCAAGCGTATAAGTCTCCAATTTTCTTTGCAATCCCGGCCCAGCAGCCCGCCTTCTGGGGAGGCCGGTGGCGAAAACGGACGGGGAACCCGCATGTTGTCGGAATCGTGGGTCTGCGATAGGGTGCAGCAGTGGCTCCGGGCGCGGAGTCGACGGTTCCGCCCTGAGCACCTCCGAGATTGAGCGAGGGCCTAACGTGGGCGACAGCGGCAGCATGCAGGTCATCCTGGCGGAGCCCAGAGGCTTCTGCGCGGGCGTCGAGCGGGCAATCGAGATCGTCGAGCGGGCGCTCGAAGTCTTCGGCCCGCCGGTCTACGTCCGCCACGAAATCGTGCACAACAAGCGGGTGGTGGACGACCTGCGCAAGAAGGGCGCGGTCTTCGTCGAGGAGATCGACGAGGTGCCGGAAGGCGCCGTCACCATCTTCAGCGCCCACGGCGTCTCCGAGAAGGTGGAGAGCGAGGCGACAGGCCGGAACCTGCCGGTGATCGACGCCACCTGCCCGCTGGTGGCCAAGGTGCACATCGAGGCCAGGCGCTACGAGCGCGAAGGCCGCGAGATCATCCTGATCGGCCACGACGGGCATCCGGAGGTCGAGGGCACCAGCGGGCGCGTGAAGAACGGCGTCCACATCGTGGCGACGCCGGCCGACGTCGCCAAGCTGGAGGTGGCCAACCCCGACAAGGTCGCCTATGTCACCCAGACCACGCTCAGCGTCGACGACACGCGGGACGTGATCGAGGCGCTGACCTCGCGCTTCCCCAGCATCTCCGGCCCCGACGTGAAGGACATCTGCTACGCGACGCAGAACCGCCAGGCCTCGGTGCGCAAGCTCGCAGAAGACGTGGAGCTGATCCTCGTCGTGGGCGCGCGCAACAGCTCCAACTCCAACCGCCTGCGCGAGATCGGCGAGGAGATGGGCGTGCCGACCCACCTGATCGACGACGCCCGCGACCTGGACCCGACGTGGTTCGACGGCGTGCGCCGCGTGGGCGTGACCGCCGGCGCGTCGGCGCCGGAAGAGCTGGTGCAGGACCTGGTCGCTCGGCTGCGCGAGATCAACGCGGTCGAGCTGCAGATCCAGGACGGGATCAAGGAGCGGGTGCGTTTCAAGCTGCCGGCCGAGCTGGTCGAGGCAAGCGGCAACGGCAAGGCGCAGGAGCCGGCTGCCGGTGCGGCGCCCGCCGAGTAGAGGCTCATGTCCGTCCCGCTGATCCAGAAGGTTCGCGTCGGCGCCTATATCGTCGGCAAGAAGCTCGCGGGCGAGAAGCGCTATCCGCTGGTGCTCATGCTGGAGCCGCTGTTCCGCTGCAACCTCGCGTGCCCCGGCTGCGGCAAGATCGACTACCCGGCGGAGATCCTGAACCAGCGCCTGAGCCTGGACGAGTGCCTGCAGGCGGTGGACGAGTGCGGCGCGCCGATGGTCTCGATCCCCGGCGGCGAGCCGCTGATCCACCCCGAGATCGGCGAGATCGTCTCCGAAATCATCGCGCGCAAGAAGTTCGTCTATCTCTGCACGAACGCGCTGCTCCTCAAGAAGAAGCTCGATCTCTTCACGCCGACCAAGTACCTGACCTTCTCGGTCCACCTCGACGGGCTGGAGGAGGAGCACGACCACGCGGTGGATCAGCCCGGCACGTTCAAGCGCGCGGTGGCGGCGATCAAGGAGGCGCGGAGCCGCGGCTTCCGCGTCAACGTGAATGCCACCGTGTTCGACGGCCATCCGGCGGAGCGGCTTGCGGAATTCTTCGACTTCGCGACGGACGAGCTGGGGGTGGAGGCGATCACGGTCTCGCCCGGCTACTCCTACGAGCGGGCGCCCGACCAGCAGCACTTCCTCAACCGCAGCAAGACCAAGGCGCTGTTCCGCGACATCTTCGCGCGCGGCGCGGGCAAGAAGTGGCGCTTCAGCCAGTCCAGCCTGTTCCTGGACTTCCTGGCCGGCAACCAGGATTTCCAGTGCACGCCCTGGGGCAATCCGACCCGCAACGTCTTCGGCTGGCAGAAGCCCTGCTACCTGATCGGCGAAGGCTATACCGGGAGCTTCCGCGCGCTGATGGAGGAGACCGACTGGGACTCCTACGGCACCGGCCGCTACGAGAAGTGCGCGGACTGCATGGTCCACTGCGGCTACGAGCCGACCGCGGCGGAGCACTCGCTGGCCCGGCCCTGGGCGGCGCTGATGGTCAAGCTGCGCGGGATCAGGATCAGCGGGCCGATGGTGCCGGAGATCGACCTGACCAAGGCGCGGCCGGCCCAGTACATGTTCGACCGGCACGTGCAGGATAAGCTGCGCGAGATTCGCCTCGCCGAAGAGGCGGCGTCAGAGGTCCGCGAGAAGGGGCGCCAACCGGCGACCAACGCGGCGTAGCCGGCGCATCGCCTGCGCGCCGTCGAGCGCGAGCGTCAGCATATCCATGCATTCCCACGGGCGCCGCAGCAGCGCGCCCGCGACCGCGCCGCCATTGACGCGGCCGTCCTCGGTAACTCCGACAATGGCCGCTCGCGGAAGCGCTCGGTTGCTCGGGTCGCTGACGACGCGGACCACGACGAAGGGCACGCCGGCTGCCGTCGCAGCGCGGGCGACGACGTGGCTCTCCATGTCCGCAGCCCTGGCGCGGGTCAGTGCGAAGAGCGAGAGCTTCTGGTCGCCGTACGTCAATGGGTGGTCCACGCCGGCGAGCGCGCCGCCTTCGGCGCGTTCCCCGAGACCCTGGGAAAGTATCTCGCGCACGGTGGCATCCACCGGCAGGTAGTCCTCCTCCGGCGGCGGCTCCGGCGGGCCTCGCCCCTCCTCTCGCCTGAAGGAGGTCATCCGCTGGAGCTGGTCGCGCACGCCGCCTCGGTCGGGCGCCTCGACCTCGCCCTCGTGAGCGATCACCGACTCGGGAAGCAGCAGGGTGCCGGGGCCGAGACGCGGGTCGATCCCGGCGGCGAGGCCGTAGCTCACCAGCAAGCGCACGCCGCCCGCGACCATCGCATCGGCCGCCTGTGCTGCCCGCGCAGGGTCGGCCGCCGAGACGGCGATCCGGAAATCGTCCTCGGGCAGGGTCGCGGCCTCCGCCACGAGGCCCGTGACGATGCCGATGCGGGACCGGTCAGCCATCTGCCTCCGGTCGTCTGGGTTGCTACATGCCGTGGCGCGGGCGGTGGTCGTTGCCGCGCGTGAGCGAGCGGTAGCGCGCCAGCGCCCAGAGCGGGAAGTAGGCGCTGTAGCCGTGGTAGCGGAGGTAGAAGACGCGCGGGAAGCCGACGGCGGTGTAGTCGTCCTCCAGCCACTTCGCGCCCTCGCGCTCGGCGCCGCAGAGATAGTCGATGCCGCGCTGCACCGCGTCGCTCCGCACTTCGCCCGCAGCCATGAGCGCGAGCAGCGCCCACGCGGTCTGCGACGGGGTCGAGACCACGTCGAACGCGGTCTCGATGCGCTCGGCATAGTAGCTGTCGCCGGTCTCGCCCCAGCCGCCATCGGCGCGCTGCTTGGCTTCGAGCCAGGCGACCGCCTTGCGGACGGCGGGCGAGGCCGGGTCTTCGCCGGCGGCGTTCAGGGCGCAGAGCACCGACCAGGTGCCGTAGATGTAGTTGGTGCCCCAGCGGCCGAACCAGGAGCCGTTCTCCTCCTGCTCCGCGAGGAGATAGGCGAGCCCCTTGGCGACGGTCTCGTGCTCGCGCGAATAGCCGATCTGACAGAGGAAGCTCACGCAGCGCGCGCTGACATCGGCGGTCGCGGGGTCGAGCAGGGCGCCGTGGTCGGCGAAGGGAATGTGGTTGAGCGCGTAGTGCTCGTTCTCGGCGTCGAAGGAGCCCCAGCCGCCGTTCTCGTTCTGCATGGCGATGATCCACGCGGCCGCCCGCTCGATCGCCTCGCGGTGCGCCTGGGGATCGGCGCGGTGGAGCGCCATCGCCACCACCGCCGTGTCGTCCACGTCGGGGTAATGGTCGTTGCGGTACTGGAAGGCCCAGCCTCCCGGCAGGGCGTCCGGCCGCATGGCGGCCCAGTCGCCCGCGAGATCGCAGATCTGCAGGTCGGCGAGCCAGGGGAGGGAATCGTCCGCCGCGCGGCGGTCCTGCTCACCGTCGCACTCCATGAGGCTCAGCGCAGCGAGCCCCGTGTCCCAGACCGGCGAGACGCAAGGCTGGCAGTATTGGCTGCCGTTCACCGGCTCGGTCAGCAGCAGGTCGAGCGCGCGGCGGGCGGTGCGGCGCGGCGGATGATCGCGCCCGTAGCCCAGGGCATCGAAGGCCATGACCACGTTGGCCATCGGCGGGAAGATCGCGCCCAGGCCGTCCTCGCCGTTGAGGCGCGTCATGCACCAGTCGAGCGCCTTGTCGATCGCGCGGCGGCGCACCCTGCCCGGTATCGCCTTCTCGCCGACCGTGAGCGCACGGTCGAGGGTAAGGAAGGACCACTGCGTGAGGGTCTCCCTCGGGAAATAGTGCCATTCCTGCTCCGGCGGGGTCGTGAACAGCTCCGCGATGCCGACGCCCCGCGGGTTCTTGGCGCGAGGCTTGAGCGCGAGCAGGATCGTGAGCGGCACGATGGTGGTGCGCGACCAGTAGGAGACCTTGTCCAGGTGGAAGGGGAACCAGCGCGGCAGCTTTATGATCTCCACTGGCATCGCCGGCGCGGCGCGCCACGGCACCTGGCCGAAGAGTGCGAGCGTGATCCGCGTGAACACGTTGCAGCGCGCGGCGCCGCCGGCGGCGAGCACGGCCTCGCGGGCGCGCATCATGTGCGGGGCGTCAGGGGCGTCGCCGATCAGCTTGAGGGCGTAGTAGGCCTTGACGGTGCAGCTGATGTCGAACGCGCCGCCGTGGAAGAGGGGCCAGCCTCCGTGTTCGGCCTGGCGGCTGCGGATGTAGGTGCCCAGACGTGCCTCGGTCTCGGGATCGAGCTCGTCGAGGAAGTGGTTGAGGAGGACGTACTCCGCCGGGATGGTCGCATCGGCCTCGAGCTCGAACAGCCAGTGGCCGTCGTCGTGCTGGAGGCCGCGCAGGCCGGCGGCGGCATCCTGGATGACCTGCTCGATGTCGGGGGAGGAAACGGGGCCGTCCTGACTGTCCGACGGCTGGCGGACGATGGTTTCACTCCGCCGGTCCGGGCCGACGCGCGCAACCTCCATGGGCGTCAGGCGCGTTGCGGCAGGGTGGCCGAATTGCTGCCGAGAGCGCCGAGCGCGGTGTCGACGATGTCGCCTGCGGTAAGGCCCGCGTCCTCGTACATGCCGGCGGGCGTCCCGTGGGCCACGAAGCGGTCGGGCAGGAGCATCGGCCGGATCTTGAGGCCGGAGTCGAGGAAGCCTGCCGTGGCCAGGAACTGCATGACATGCGCGCCGAAGCCGCCGATCGAGCCTTCCTCGATGGTGATCACCACCTCGTGCTCCCGCGCCAGCCGGCGGATCAGGTCTTCGTCCAGCGGCTTGGCGAAGCGGGCATCGGCGACGGTGGTGGAGAGCCCACGCGTCTGCAGCTCGTCGGCCGCAGCCAGGGCCTCATGCAGGCGGGCGCCGAGGGAGAGGATCGCAATGGCCGTGCCCTCGCGGACGATCCGTCCCTTGCCGATCTCCAGCATCTTGGGCGTCTCCGGCAGCGGCACGCCCACGCCCTCGCCGCGCGGATAGCGGAAGGCGCTCGGGCAGTCGTCGAGCTTCGCAGCCGTGTGCACCATGTGGACGAGCTCGGCCTCGTCCGCCGCGGCCATGACGACGAAGCCCGGCAGAGTCGCGAGATAGGTGATGTCGAAGCTGCCGGCGTGCGTGGGGCCGTCGGCGCCGACCAGGCCGGCGCGGTCGATGGCGAAGCGGACCGGCAGTTTCTGAATCGCGACGTCGTGCACGATCTGGTCATAGGCGCGCTGCAGGAAGGTGGAATAGATCGCGGCGAAAGGCCTGAGCCCCTCCGTTGCCATCCCTGCCGCGAAGGTGACGCAGTGCTGCTCCGCGATGCCCACGTCGAAGCAGCGCGTGGGGTGTGCCTTGGCGAACTTGTCGAGCCCGGTGCCCGACGGCATGGCGGCGGTGAGCGCCACGATCTTCTCGTCGCGGTCCGCCTCCTTGATCAGGCTCTGGGCGAACACGGCGGTGTAGCTCGGCGCCCTGGGCTTGCTCTTCTTCTGCTCGCCCGTCACCACGTCGAACTTGCCGAGCGCGTGGCCGCGGTCCGGCGCGTTCTCGGCGGGCTCGTAGCCTTTGCCCTTGCTGGTGACGACGTGGAGCAGCACGGGCCCCGGCGTCTCGTCCTTGCGCACGTTGCGCAGCACCGGGACTAGATGGTCGAGATTGTGGCCGTCGATCGGCCCGATGTAGAAGAAGCCCAACTCCTCGAAGAGGGTGCCGCCGGTGACCATGCCGCGGGAATACTCCTCGGCCCGCATCGCGGCATCGCCCATCGCCTTGGGCAGTCTGCGCGCCCACTGCTTGCCGAGCTCACGCAGGCTGCGGAACTGGTGGCTGGAGAGCAGCCGCGAGAGGTAGGCGTTGAGCGCGCCCACCGCCGGCGCGATCGACATCTCGTTGTCGTTGAGGATGACGATGAGGCGGGGTGGCATCGAGCCCGCGTTGTTCATCGCCTCGTAGGCCATGCCGCCGGACATGGCACCGTCGCCGATGACGCAGATGACGTTGCGCGCTTCGCCCGTGAGCTCGCTCGCCACCGCCATGCCGAGGCCGGCGGAGATGGAGGTCGACGAGTGCGCCGCGCCGAAGGGGTCGTACTCGCTCTCGGTCCGCTTGGTGAAGCCGTAGAGCCCGCCCGGCTGGCGGATGGTGCGGATGCGTTCGCGCCGCCCGGTGATGATCTTGTGCGGGTATGACTGGTGGCCCACGTCCCAAATCAGGCGGTCGCGCGGGGTGTCAAATACATGGTGGAGGGCCACCGTCAGCTCGACCACGCCAAGCCCGGCGCCCAGATGGCCGCCGGTCACCGAGACGGCGTCGACGGTCTCGGCGCGAAGCTCCTCGGCAACCTTCTTGAGTTCCTTGACCGAGAGGCTGCGCAGGTCTTCGGGGCTCTTCACGCGGTCCAGATGCGGCGTCTCCGGCATGGCTCCCTCTCCCAGTCGAGTCACCGTTCGGCCCGTCGCGCGACGCGATTCTCACGAGACCAACATGACAACCGTACTACAAAGGACATGGGCGTCAATCGACCTGTCATAGGCCGCCGTCGTGAGTGCGTGAGCGCGATTTGGACCAGCCTCGGGCCCTATAATTGCACCATGCACCGCCTTGGGGAAGGCGATCCGGCGATGTATCCTAGGGTCTCGTCCAAGCCCTTGAGCCAGCCCCAAAAATGCGAAATGTCGACGACGATCCCCCGGTCATCACGCTGAGCGCAGGGCCCGTCGACGCGTATCCGGTCGTCCTGCGGGCGCTGTCGCGGCCCGTCACCTACGACTTCGACCCCTCATTCCAGAATTTTTATGAATCGACGGTCCTGAAGACTGCCGAGTCGCTGCGCACCGCGTTGCCGCCGGTGATCCTGATGGGCGAGCCGGTGCTCGGGCTCGAAGCCGCCGCTGCCGCCCTGATCGGCGCCGACGACGCGGTGCTGAACCTCGCCTCCGGCGAGTACGGCAAGGGCTTCGGATTCTGGGCCGCGCGCCATTGCCGGGAGCTGGTCGAGATCGTGGCGCCCTACGACGACGCCATCGATCCGGACGCGGTCAGCGACATGTTGAAGGCCCGGCCCGATATTCGAATCCTCTCCGTCTGCCATCACGACACGCCGTCGGGCACGGTCAATCCCGTGCGCGAGATCGGCGCGATCTGCCGCGATCACGACGTGCTGACCATCGTGGACGCAGTCTCCTCCTTCGGCGGAATGGACGTTCACCCCGAGGACATCCACGCCGACATTTTCGTGACCGGCCCCAACAAGTGCCTCGGCGGCAGCACTGGGCTTTCCATTGTCCACGTCAGCGAGCGCGCCTGGGCGAAGATCGATGCCAACCCCGCCGCGCCGACGGACTCCGTGCTGAGCCTCAAGGACTGGCGGGATGCCTGGCGTGCCGATGTTCTGTTCCCCTACACGCCCTCCGTCTCCGAGGTCCACGCGCTGGACGCGGCGGTCCAGAACTATCTCGACGAGGGGCCGGAGGCGGTGTGGGCGCGGCACGCGCTGACGGCGCGCGCCTGCCGCGCGGGCGTGCGCGCCATGGGTCTCGAGCTCTGGCCCGTGCGCGAGTCGATTTGCGCCGACACCGCGACCACGGTGCGGGTGCCGGAGGGGCTGGAGGACGCCGCGATCCGGCAGGCGGCACGCCGGCTCTACGGCGTGGTCTTCTCCGCAGGCCGGGGCTCGCTGCTGGGCAAGCTGGTACGGATCGGCCACATGGGGCCGGTGGCGCGGCCGATCTTCGCGACCGTGGCCGTGACTGCGCTCGGCGGCGCGGTCGCTGCGCTGGGGAGAAAGGCCGACGTGGGGGCCGGGGTCGAGGCTGCGCTCGCGGTGATCGACGGCGCGGGCTAAATCCCCGGTAGCACCTCGCTACCGAGAATCTCCAGCTGCGTCGGCAGCTCTTCGGACGGCACGACGCAGAGCACGACCTTGGTCGCGCCCGCGTCGAACAGCGCCTCGACGCCGCTGCGGCAGTCGGCCGGCCGGCCGGCGACCGCGAGCCAGTCCAGCCACTCGTCCGGCATCCCGGCCTCGATCGCCGCAGCCCCGCCCTTGTCGATCAATCCAACGAGCGCGTCGTTGGCATCGTAGACGCCGGTGATCAGCGTCGGGCCCATGGCCCCAAGATAAAGGGCGATCAAGGGGCGCACCTTGGCTCGAGCGGCGGCACGATCCTCGCCTACGCTGGTGATGGCATAGGTGACGAGTTGGAAGTCCTCCGGCAGCCCGTGCGCCCGCCGGACCTTCGCAATCCGCTCCCGCACGGTCGCGACGTAGCGCGGGCCCGCCATCGCGGAGAGCACCATCCCGTCGGCAATCTCGGCGCAGAGATCGACCGATTTAGGCCCGACGGCGGCGCCCAGCACCTGAAGGTCGGGCGCGGGATGGGTGAGCGAGACCGCATCGTAGCCGTAGTAGGCGCCGGTCTGCGTGAGGGTCTCGCCCGCGAACAGGCGCTTCACGCCGGTGATCGCCTCGCGCATCGAGCCCAGCACCGATTTCGGCGTGAGGTGCATTTGCGCAACCCAGAGCGGCACGCCATGGCCGATGCCGAGGGTAAAGCGGCCCGGATAGGCGTTCGCCAGTGTTGAGGCTTCCATGGCGGTGACGGCCGGATGACGCGCCCGGTTGGAGACCGCGCCGATGCCCACGTCCACTGCTTCGGTGGCCTGGAGCGCCATCGCGGCGCTGGCGAAACCCGACAGCATGAAATAGTCCTCGGCGAACCAGAGGTCGGAGAAGCCGCAGCGTTCGACCTGCCGACTCAGGCTCACAATATCGGCGGGCGCGACGTCGCCGAGGATGAAGACGCCCATGGGGCGGGAGGCGGTGGGCATGGATGTCGCTCCTTACCAGTTCATGTAGGCCTGCACGGCTTCGTCCGGCACCAGCCCGGCGGCAACATCGCCGAGCGACTGGTCAATGATGGCGAGGCCCTCCTCGCACTCCGCATCGCTCAGGGTGAGCGGCGGCGTGATCTCCAGCACGTTCGCCTCAAGGCCCACGTAGATGAAGCTCGCGCCGAGCTCGTAGGCGCGGACGATCACCTTGGCCGTCGTGGTGGCCGGGACGGGCGTCCGGCTCTCCCGGTCATCCACCAGGTCGACTCCGATGGCGAGACCGCGCCCGCGCACGTCGCCGATCATCTCGTGCCGCTCGGCGAGCTTCCTTAGACCCTCTGCCAGCGCCGTGCCCACGCGCTCCGCACGGCTCGGAAGATCCTCGTCGAGCACGGTGCGGAGCACCGCGAGACCTGCGGCGGTGCAGACCGGATTGCCGCCCGTGGTCTGGATCGCGAAGGCGGGGCGGTGGTCCATGATTGAGGCGGGGCCGATCAGTGCGGACAGCGGCAGGCCGCCGCCGAGACCCTTGCCGAGGACGACCATGTCGGGCTCCAGCCCCTCGTGGCTGAAGGCGTGCAGCGCTCCCGAGCGGCCCAGGCCGACCTTGACCTCGTCGAGGACGGTGAGGATGCCGTGGCGCCGGCAGCGCTCCTCCAGGGCCTTGAGGAAGCCTGCGGGCGGCACGATCAGGCCGCCGTCGGACATGATCGGCTCGATGAAGATGGCCGCCACCTGTTCGGGAGGGCAGGTCGTCTCGAACTGGTAGTCCAGCATGTCGAGCACGTCGTCGGCGCTGAAGCGCGGCCGGTAGGGGTCGGGGTAGGGCAGCAGCACGAGGCCCGGCCGGGGCAGGGTGTGGGTCATCGCGGTGTGGCCCGAGATGCTCATCGAGCCCGCCACGCCGCCGTGATAGGAACCGATGAAGGAGATGAAGCGGTGGCGGCCGGTCGCCGCCTCAAGCACGCGGGAGGCCGCGTCGTTGGCGTCGGAGCCGGAGTGGCCGTACCAGACGCGCCGCTCGGCGTCTCCAGGCATCGTCTCTAGCAGCACCTCGGCGAGGGCGGTGGCCGACTCGTTCGGATACATCAGCAGACTCGCGCCCGCCATGTCGGCCATCGCCTTGGTCACGGCCTCGATCACGGCGGGATGGCCGTAGCCGAGGCTCGCCGCCGTCGCCGAGGCGGAGAGGTCGAGGATGGTGCGGCCGTCGTCGGCCGTGAGGTACGACCCGTGCCCGCCGCGCGCCGCCAGCGGGTTGAAGCGGAGCTTCTGAATGCCTGCGATCGCGGCGTCGTCACGCTCGCCGAGCGTCAGGTTCGAGTTCGCCATCACCAAGCCTCCATCGTTCCGCCCCCGCGTGGCCCGTGCCCCCGATTGCCGGCGGCGGACGCGGGCTCACGCCATGTGGGGCGCGAGCGCCTCGCGCAGCACCGGTGCCACCGCGTCGATCCCCGGCGTGTCGGAATGGATGCACACGGTCTCCGCCCGGATGGGCACGTCGACGCCTTCGACCGACGTGACCATGCCCTCCTCGATGGCGCGCAGGGTGCGCCTGGCGGTCGCGGCCGGCTCGTAGGGCTCGTGCTCGCGCGTGATGATGAGGTTGCAGTCGCGGTCGTATTCCAGGTCGGCGTAGAACTCGGGCCACCAAGGCAGGCCGCGCCGGGTGTAGACGGTGTCGTGCATCGTGCCGCCCTGGCCGATCAGCGGCACGCCGAAGACTTCGGCCGCATCGGCTGCGGCCTCGGCGCAATGCTCGTACTTCGAGGTCATACCGAAGAGCGCGCCATGGGGCTTGATGTGGTTGAGGGTGGAGCCGGCCGCCTTGAGGAATCCGCTGAGCGCGCCGACTTGGTAGATCAGCAGGTCGCGCAGCTCCTCCCGCTCCATCTGCATCTCGCGCCGCCCGAAACCCTGGCGGTCGGGGAGGGACGGGTGCGCGCCCACCTTGACCCCGTGCTCCAGCGCGAGGCGGACGGTCGCGTGCATCACTGTCGGGTCCGAGGCATGGAAGCCGCAGGCGACGTTGGCGATGCTGATGAACGGCATGATCCGCTCATCGTTGCCGAAGGTGTAGAGGCCGTACCCCTCGCCGATGTCGCAGTTGATGGTGACCGCCATGGCGTACTCCCACTTCGCTGTGGCGAGGAACACTGCACGGGCATGGGCAGGCAGTCAAAGCGGATCGGCGATCCGGCCGGGTGCCGTTGGTGCGCCCCATGCGGCGGGATAGACTGGCCGGGACCGGAAGGGCAGGGAGGCCGACCATGGGCGACGGTTTCGTTCATCCTTATGTGCCGAATGCGGCGCCGGAGCCGCGGCGGAAGCTGCTGGACGCCATCGGCGTCGGCGACGTGACGGAGCTTTACGCCGCGATTCCGGAGGCGCTCAGGGTCAAGGGGCTGCTCGACCTACCGCCGGCGCTGCCCGGCGAACAGGACGTACGGCGGCACCTGGAGGAGATCGTCGCCCGCAACCAGCCCTGCACCGGGACCTGGCTCAACTTCTGCGGCGCCGGCTGCGCCCAGCACTACGTGCCGGCGATCGTGGACGAGATCGTCCATCGCGGCGAGTTTCTCACGGCCTACGGCGGCGGCACCTACTCGGACCACGGCAAGAACCAGGCGCTCTTCGAGTTTCAGAGCCTGATCGGCGAGCTGGTGGGCATGGAGGTGGTCTCGACCCCCGTCTACGACGCCGGTGCCGCGACCGGCAGCGCCGTGACCATGGCCTGCCGCATCACCGGTAGGCGCGGCGTGCTGGTGCCGGAGACCATGAGCGCCGACCGGCGCTCGCAGCTCATCGGCTTCGCCAAGCCCTTCGCGACCATCGAGACCGTGGCCCGCGATCCCGCAACTGGGCTGATCGACCTCGCCGACCTCCGCGCCAAGGTCTCGGCCGAGACTGCGGCCGTGGTGATCGAGAGTCCAGGCTATCTCGGACTGATCGAGACCCAGGCCGCGGCTATTGCCGATATCGCCCACGAGGCCGGCGCCATGCTGATCGCCGGCGTCGACCCCATCTCCCTCGGTGTGCTCGCGGCGCCCGCCGACTACGGCGCAGACCTGGCGGTGGGCGACCTGCAGCCGCTCGGCATCCACATGTATGCGGGCGGCGGCAACGGCGGCTTCATCGCGAGCCGGGACGAATCCCGCTTTGTCTCCGAGTATCCCTCAATTCTTTTCAGCATCGCGCCGGCGGTAGGGGGGGAGGGCTTCGGCTTCGCCTGGTCCACCATGGAGCGCACCTCCTACGACACCCGCCACGACGCCACCGACTACGCCGGCACGACCCAGTGGGTCTGGGGCATCGGGGTCGCGGTCTATCTCTCGCTCATGGGGCCGGAGGGCATGGCCGAGCTCGGCCGCGGCATCATGCAGCGCGCCTGCTATACGGCGGAGCGGATCGCGGCGCTCCCCGGCGTCGCGGTGCCGCACCTGGGACAGCCGTTCTTCAAGGAGTTCGTGGTCGATTTCTCCGGCACGGGCAAGACGGTCGCGGCCGTCAACGCCGCGCTGCTTGAGGCCGAGATTCACGGCGGCAAGGACCTGAGCGGCGAGTTCCCGGCGTTAGGCCAGTCGGCCCTCTATTGCGTGACCGAGCTGCACGGAGAGGCCGAGATCGAGAGACTGGTCTCCGCGCTCGGGGAGGCGGTCCGATGACAGACCGTATCGGAGGCGGCTTTCACGCCGCGCACTGGGACGAGCCCCTGATCGACGAAATCCCTGGCGACGGCGGGCGGGGCCTGCTGCCGCCCAAGGTGGACGACGCCATCGCCGATGCCGTGGGCGATGTTGCCGCGGCGCTGCCCGAAGGCGTGCGCCGCGCCGCGCCGCCGGCGCTGCCCGCGCTGCCGCAGCACCGGGTGCTCCGGCACTTCCTGCGGCTCTCGCAGATGGCCATGGGCTTCGACGTGACCGTCGACATGATGGGCACCTGCACCATGAAATACAGCCCCAAGGTGCACGAATACGTCGCGCGGCTGCCCAGCTTCGCCGACGTCCACCCCCTGCAGGACCCGGAGACGCTGCAAGGCACGCTGGAGATCCTCTATCGCTTCAACCGCATGATGTGCGAGATCGCCGGCATGGATGCCTTCACCTTCCAGCCGGCGAGCGGGGCGCAGGGCATCTACACCAACGCCTGCCTGATCCGCGCCTATCACGCCGCGCGGGGCGAAGGCGGCACGCGGGACGAGATCATCACCACCGCCTTTTCGCACCCAGCCGATGCGGCGACGCCGGCGGTGGCCGGTTTCAAGGTCATCACGCTCATGCCGGGCGAGATGGGCTTCGCCGAGGTCGATGCGCTGAAGGCCGCGGTCTCCGAGCGGACCGCCGGGCTGATGCTGACCAACCCCGAGGATACCGGGCAGTACAACCCCAACATCCGCGCGTTCGTGGACATCGTGCACGAGGCCGGCGGGCTCTGCGCCTACGACCAGGCCAACGGCAATCCGCTGCTGGGGGTCGTGCGCGCGGGCGACACCGGCTTCGACATGTGCCAGTTCAACCTGCACAAGACCTTCTCCGCACCCCACGGCGCGCTCGGGCTGGGCTGCGCCGCGGTCGGCGTCAAGGCGCATCTGGAGCGGTTCCTGCCGCGCCCTCTCGTCACCTACGACGGCGAGCGCTACGGCCTGGATTACGAGCAGGGCGACGGGATCGAGAAGATCCGCGCCTTCATCGGCAACGTGCACGCGGTGCTCAAGGCCTATGCCTGGGTGCGCAGCCTGGGCGCCGAGGGCCTGCGCGCGGTCGCCGAGACCGCGGTGCTCAACAACAACTACATGCTGCACCACATCCGGCAGATCGAGGGCACCACCATCCCCTGGCCCAAGAACACCTATCCCAAGCTGGAGCAGGTGCGCTACAGCTGGGAGCCGCTCTACGAGGAGACCGGCGTCGCCAGCCACGACGTGCTGAACCGCATGGTCGATTTCGGCGTGCAGCACTACATGGAGAGCCACGTGCCGATGCTGGTGCCGCAGCCTTTCACCTTGGAGCCCGGCGAATCGCTGACCATCGCGGAGATGGATCACGTGCTCGATGCGCTGCGGCGGATCGCCGAGGAGGCCCGCAACACGCCGGAGCACGTGACCGCGGCCCCGCACAGCGCCGCCATCAGGCCCGTCGACGGCGATGTGCCGGAGGACCCGGACTGCTGGGCCTTCACCTCGCGGGCCTACCGGCGCAAGCGGGGCAACTGGGCCAACGTCAAGCGCGGCCTGGGCGGCCACGGCGGCGGCTACAGCTAGTCGGTGCGCCATGGCCGGGCCAGCACTCGGCCTCATCGTCAACCCGATCGCCGGCATGGGCGGCAGCGTCGGGCTCAAGGGCACGGACACGGCGGCGATCCTGAGCGAGGCCCGCGCGCGCGGCGCGAGGCCGCAGGCAGCGACGCGGGCAGCGGTGGTTCTGGATGCGCTTGCTGCGGCGCGGCCGGGACTGGAGCTGCTCGCGGCCCCCGGCGAGATGGGGGAGGGGATCGCGCGCGAGGTCGGTCTGCGCCCGTCGGTGGTCGGCGCGCCGGCCGAGAGCGAGACCAGCGCGGCGGACACGCGCGCGGCGGCCAAGGCGATGGCAGCCGCCGGTGCCCGGCTCATCGTCTTCGCCGGCGGCGACGGCACCGCCCGCGACATGGCGGCCGCCGTGGGCGACCGGGTGCCGGTGATCGGCGTGCCGGCAGGCGTGAAGATGCACTCGGCGATCTACGCGACCAGCCCGCGCGCCGCCGCCGACCTCGCGCTGAGAGCGCTGGCCCAGGATATCGATGCGCGGCCGCGGGAGGTCATGGACATCGACGAGGAGGCGTTCCGGGCCGGCGCCGTCTCGGCGAAGCTTTACGGTTATCTTCCAGTGCCTTATGCGCCTGATCTGACGCAAAGCGTGAAGGCAGGCGGTGTCAGCAGCGACCGCGCGGCACTCGGTGGGATCGCCGCCGAGATTGCAGGCCGGATGGAGGCCGGGCGGCTCTACATTCTGGGGCCCGGCACCACCACGCGGGCAATCGCCGACGCGCTCGGACTGTCCAAGACCCTGCTCGGCGTCGACCTGGTGCGGGACGGGACTGTGATCGGTGCCGATGCGAGCGAGGAGGGCATTCTGCGCGCGCTGGCGGAGAGCCCGCCCGGCGGGATCGTGGTCACGCCCATCGGCGGCCAGGGGCATTTTCTCGGGCGCGGCAACCAGCAGATCGGCGCGCGCGTGGTGCGGGCGGTGGGTCTCGAACGGCTGCTGGTCGCGGCGACGCCCGAAAAGATCGCGTCGCTGCGTGACGGCACGCTGCACGTCGATACCGGCGATCCCGAGTTGGATCAGGCGTTCGCCGGCTGGCGCCGCGTCATCACCGGGCGCGGCAACGAGACGGTGTGCCGCGTGGCCGCTTGAGCCGCTTCCCGTCCCTTGAGCGGGCGGGGGGCTTCCCGCAGGATGGCGGCGCTCTGCCGGGGCGGGGAGTAGGGAGATGACGGAACTTTCCTGGGGTGTGCTCGGCGCTTCGTTCTTCGCCGTCGAGCACATGATTCCGGCGCTGCAGCAGTCTGCCGGCCTCCGCGTCCACGGCATCGCGAGCCGCGAGCTAGCCAAGGCCGAGGCGGTGGCCGAGCGCTTCGGCCTGGCCCAGGCCTATGGCGACTACGAGTCCATGTTGGCCGATCCCGCCATCGACGTGGTCTTCAACCCGCTGCCCAATCACCTTCACGTGCCCTGGTCGGCGAAGGCGGCGCGCGCCGGCAAGCACGTGCTCTGCGAGAAGCCCATCGCGCTCAGCGCGGACGAGGCGGTGCAGCTCATCGCCGTCCGCGACGAGACCGGCATGCAGATTCAGGAGGCTTACGTCGTCACCCATCATCCGCAATGGAAGCGGGTGCGGGAGCTGGTGCGCGCGGGCCGCATCGGACCCGTGCGGGCGATCCAGGGCTGGGTCAGCTATTGGCTGGACGACCCCGAGAACATCCGCAACAAGCGGGAGATGGGGGGCGGCGGACTGCTCGACATCGGCGTCTATCCGCTGTTGACCGCGCGCTACGTGTTCGAGGCCGATCCGATCCGCGCCTTCGCCGCCATCGAGCGGCACCCGGAATGGGGGACGGATGTGCTGGCCAGCGCGGTGCTGCAGTTCCCCGCCGGCATTCTGAGCTTCACCTGCGGCACCCTGTCGGCGGTCCATCAGCACATGGCGATCCACGGCACCGAGGGGCGGATCGAGCTGCCCGATCCCTTCGCCCAGTCGCCGACCCGCGAGGCGCGCCTCTCGATCCTGGGTCCGCGCCAGATCTGGGAGCCGCTCAACGAGGAGGTCGAGACCCTGGAACGGGTCAACCAGTACGTGCCGCAGGCCGAAGCGTTCTGCGCTGCGGTGCGGGGCGAGGCGCCGCCGGCGTTCCCGCTGGAGGAGTCGGTCAAGATGATGCGGGCGCTGGATGCGTTGGCGCGCTCGGGCGAGAGCGGCCGGTGGGAGGAGGTCGGCGCTTGAGCGCCCGGTGCTGCGGGCTGCGGTCGCTGCCTCCGGCAGCGCGAGGACGCAGTCACTGCTATAACGGGCCGGAACCGATCGGGGCAGGGAAGGGGACATGACGACGGCACCGAGCGAGGCGCTCACGCTCTACGGCACCGAGCAGGAGGCGCCGCAAGCGCGGACCATCACCGCCGGCGCGCTCACGGCTGAGCTCGAGGCCGGCAAGCTGCGCTGGATCCGCTACGGCGGCGTGGAGGCGCTGCGCGGCCTTGCCTTCGTCGTGCGCGGCGGCGGCTGGGAGACCTATGCGCCGCAGATCGCCAACCTGGAGATCGAGGAGACGGACGGCGGCTTTCGCGTGGGCTACGACGGGCGCATCGACTCCGCCGACGGCGTGCTCACCTACCACGCTGACATCGTGGCGGAGAACGAGCGGAGCCTGGTCTTCACGGTCGAGTTCACGCCCGAGACCGAGTTCAGGACCAGCCGGACCGGCTTCGTCGTGCTGCACCCGGTGGAGGGCGTAGCGGGCGAGGCCTGCACCATCACCCACGGCGACGGCGCGGTGGAGGAGACCGCCTTCCCCGGCCTGATCAGCCCGTTTCAGCCCTTCTACGACATCGCCGCCATGCGCCACCGGGTCTCGCCGGGGGTCTGGCTCACCTGCCGCTTCGAAGGCGCCGACCCGTGGGAGACGGAGGACCAGCGCAACTGGACCGATGCCTCCTACAAGACTTACTACCGCCCGCTCGCGCTGCCCTTTCCTTATACGCTGGCTGCCGGCGAGACGCTGCGGCAGGTCGCGACGCTCAGCATCGAGGGGGGCTCGGCTGCGGTGGCGACCGGGGCAGGCGGCGACGATACGGTGGAGATCGCCGTCGGCGGTGCGACCGGAACGCAGATGCCGGAGATCGGGCTCGGCGTTGCCAACCTGGAGCACGATCATCTCGACCACGGGCTCGATCTGCTCAAGGCGCTCGGGCCGGGGCACATTGTCTGCGAATGCGACCCGCGCGACGCGCACGCCGCAGACGCGCTCTCCGCCGGCCGGGGCCTCGCCAAAGCCCTCGATGCCGAGGTGGTGCTGGAAATCACGGTGCCCTGCGAGCGGCCGGTGACGGACGAGCTGGCGCAGGCCGCCGAGATCGCGGGCCGCGCCGGGCTTTCGCCTGCTGCCATCGTGCCGGAGCAGGCGCGCCTCCTGAAGTTCACGCTGGAGAAGATCGCGGCCCTCGGCATCCCCGACTTCGACAAGGTCTACGGTGCGGCGCGCGCGGCGTTCCCCGGCGTGCGCCTGGGCGGCGGCGTCTTCACCAACTTCACGGAGCTTAATCGCAACTGCGCGACGCCCGACCTGTTCGACTTCCTGACCCACGCCACCTGCGCCGTGGTGCACGAGCCGGACGACCTCTCGGTGATCGAGACGCTGCAGACGTTGCCGGATATCGTCGCTTCGGCCAAGGCGCTGGCCGGCAGCAAGCCCTACCGTATCGCGCCGAGCGCCATCGGCATGCGCTTCAACCCCTATGGGCCTGACGTCCACCAGAACGGCGACAACGGGCGCTACTCCTTCAACCGCCAGGACCCGCGCCACCGCGCGCTGCTCGGCGCGGCCTTCACCCTGGGCTATGCGGCTCGGGTGGCGCCGCTCGGCCTGGAAGCGTTGGCGATCGGCCAGCCCTCCGGCGCGCTCGGCATGGTCTATCGCCGGACCGAGCACCCGCAGCCCTGGTTCGACGATCTCGACGGGCCGGCGGTGATGCCGCTCTATCACATCGTGACGGCGCTCGCGGCGGCGAAAGGGGCGGCAGTCCGCGCCGTGTCCAGCAGCGATGCGACGCAAGTGTTGGGGCTCGCCTGCGAGAACGGAGGCGGCACCCTGCTCTGGCTTGCCAACCTCACGCCGGCGCCCCAGACCGTGACCGTCTCCGGCCTCTCGGGCGGCACGGCCACCATCGGCCGGCTCGATGCGAGCAACTTCGTGGACGCTGTGACCGATCCGGCGGGCTTCGCTGCAAGCCCAGGCCAGCCGGGCGACCCCGGCCGCCTCGAATTGGCGCCGTTTGCCGTCTCGCGCATCCAGATCGGCGTCTAGCCGACAAGTATTCCGACGGATCGAAAAAGGGAAGGACATGGCAGAACACGCCCTCAAGGAGATGTCCCGCCACGGCCGGCTCAAGGTCGGTACCTTCGTGGTCGAGTTCAGCACGCCGGGAATCGGCCAGATCCTGAAGGCCGCCGGCTGCGAGTACGTGCTGCTCGACATGGAGCATTCGGGCTTCGGCTTCGACACGCTGAAGCAGATGCTGCGCTACATGCAGGCTGGCGACATGCCGGCGATCGTCCGCGTGCCGTCGCGCGAGTACCACCACGCGGCGCGCGCCATGGACATGGGGGCCGAGGGCATCATGCTGCCGATGGTGGGCTCGGCCAAGGTAGCGAGGGAGCTGCTGAGCTACGTCAAGTATGCGCCCGAAGGAGAGCGCGGCGTCGCGCTGCAGATCGCGCACGACCGCTACGCGCCGGGGGACACGAAGAAGAAGCTGCGCGACGCCAACCGGCGCTGCACCTTCGTGGCCTTGATCGAGACCGCCGAGGGCATCGAGAACGTCGACGACATCGCGGCGATCGAAGATGTCGACGTGCTCTGGATCGGCCACTTCGACCTCTCGGTT
Source organism: Alphaproteobacteria bacterium (assembly GCA_965220745.1). Taxonomy (GTDB): domain Bacteria; phylum Pseudomonadota; class Alphaproteobacteria; order UBA828; family UBA828; genus WTGU01. The sequence continues at coordinate 742,012 of CBDCQT010000012.1, forward strand.
TCCATGGGCATCGCCGGCCAGTTCGACCACCCTGACTTCATCGCGGCGGTGGCGCGCGTGGTGCAGGCGGCGAAGAGGAACAACAAGTCCCTGGGTCGGCTGGTGCCCAACGTCGATGTCGGCGTGGCGCTGTTCAACGAAGGCTTCGACTTCATCTGCTATTCGGGCGATGTCTGGCTGCTGCAGCAGGCGATGCGCGAGGGCGCGGAGGGCCTGCGCGCCCAATGCAAGCGCGGCCGGCGGCGGCCGAAGAGATAAGGGAGATCAACGGGTTATGGCTGAAAAGTTTAGGGTTGCACTGAGCAGGGACTTTCTCACGGCGGAGGGCGAGCCGCTCTTCCCCATGTTCGACCGCACGCCGCTGGACGACGACCCGGATATCGAGTGGCGCTATCTGGAGAACGGCGAGGGGCCAGTGGACGCGTCCGAGCTTGCCGGTCACGACGCGCTGATCCTGCTGGCCCAGCGCTTCGATCGCTCCAGCGTGCCGGCCGACGGCCGGCTCACCATGGTCGCGCGCTTCGGCGTCGGCTACGACAGCGTGGACGTGGCCGCCTGCACCGACAACGACATCGCGCTGGTCATCACGCCCAACGGCGTGCGCCGGCCGGTGGCGGTCGCCATCATCGCGCTGATCCTCGCGGTCACCTGCAAGCTCCTGCTCAAGCACCAGCTCACCCTGGAGGGCCCGCCCGGCTTCGCCCGCAAGGGCGCCCACATGGGGGTGGGCCTCGTCGGCAAGACGCTCGGCTCGGTCGGCATCGGCAACATCGGGGCCGAGATGTTCCGCATGGCCGCCCCCTTCGACATGAACTTCATGGCCTGCGACCCCTACGCCGACCCGGCGGTGGCCGAAGAGCTTGGTGTGCAGATGGTCGGTCTCGACACGGTCTGTCGCGAGTCGGACATCCTGACCGTGAACTGCCCGCTCAGCGACGAGACCCACCACATCGTCGATGCGCGGCTGATCGGCCTGATGAAGCCCACGGCCTATTTCGTGAACACCTCGCGCGGCGGCACGGTCGACCAGAGGGCGTTGTGCGCGGCGCTGCAGGAGGGGCGGATCGCGGGCGCCGGCCTCGACGTGCTCGACCCGGAGCCGCCGGACCCGAGCGATCCCATCCTCAAGCTCGACAACGTGGTGTTCGCACCGCACGCGCTGGCCTGGACCGACCAGTGCTTCGCCGGGCTTGGCGCCGATGACATCGTCGCCTGCCAGGCCTTGATGCGGGGCGAGGCGCCTGCGGCGGTCGTCAACCGCGAGATTCTCGATAACGCGGCTTGGCGGGCCAAGCTCGCGCGCTACGCCGAGACCTTCGGCCGCTGATCGCGCGTCTTTGCCCGGATGCAACTCGTTACTGCGCGCGAGACCCTGTGGGCGCGAGCGACCCGCACCATGGTGCGGTGCACGGTGGGCGCCGGCTGCGTCACGAATGCGCCATGACGTGCGTGCGCTGTAGGACCACGGCCGGCGGCGGCATGATGAGCGGGCTCGCTCGGTACGATCCCGCGCGCGTGGCCGGTCGCCGTGGAATCCCATCCCATCACACTTATCCCGCCTAATCCCGGCGCGTCCCGCATGAATTTTATGTTCGCACGATCCCACTGGGCCCGCCGCAGGCCAGAAGCCCGGCCCCGCGCCGGAGGCCGCGGCGCGCCGTGACGGGCTTCGACTTCCCGCCGCCGGCGATGCCGCCCGGCACCGACGCGCTCCGCGCCGAGGTCCGCGCCTTCCTCGCGGACTCGCAGGAGGCCCTGGGCTGGCGGCCGGATTCCGACTTCGGCTCTGACTGGTCGGCCACCTTCAGCCGTGCCCTCGGTGCGCGGGGTTGGATCGGCATGTGCTGGCCCCGGCGCTATGGCGGGCACGAGCGCTCGGCGCTGGAGCGCTACGTCGTGATCGAGGAGCTGCTGGCGGCCGGCGCGCCGGTCTACGCCCATTGGGTGGCGGACAGGCAGAGCGGCCCGCTGCTGCTGCGCTTCGGCACCGAGGAACAGCGCCAGACGATCCTCCCCCGGATTGCCGCAGGCGAGTGCTACTTCGCCATCGGCATGAGCGAGCCCGATTCCGGCTCCGACCTCGCCTCGGTGCGCACCCGCGCTGAACGGACGGCGAACGGCTGGCGCATCAATGGCACCAAGGTGTGGACCAGCAACGCGCAACGCTCGCAGTACATGATCGCGCTCTGCCGCACGGGACCTGCCGGCGAGAGCCGCCACGAGGGCCTCAGCCAGTTCCTGATCGACCTCGAAGCCGACGGCGTGAAGGTCAGCCCGATCGTCAACTTGGCCGGCAAGCACGACTTCAACGAATGCGTCTTCGAGGATGTGGTGATTCCTGCCGACCGGCTGATCGGCCAGGAGGACGACGGCTGGCGTCAGGTGACCGGCGAGCTCGCACTGGAGCGGAGCGGGCCCGAGCGCATTCTTAGCACCTTCCATCTCTTCGCCGCGCTGGTCGAAGCGGTAGGCCCCGAGCCCGAGTCGCGGCTCGCCGAGGCGATCGGGCGCCTCACGGCGGAGTTCTACGCGCTGCGGGCCATGTCACTCGCGGTCGCCGGCCAGCTGGAGAAGGGGGAGCTACCGGACGTCGAGGCCGCCATCGTCAAGGACATGGGCACGCGCTTCGAAGCCGAGGTCGTGGAGACGCTGCGCCACGCCGTGCCGGTCGAGCCCGTCGCGGGCGGAAGCGCCAACGCGCCGTCGCTCGAAGCCGCGTTGGGTGCGACGGTGCTGGGGCTGCCCTCGTTTACCCTGCGCGGCGGCACCAACGAGATCCTGCGCTCGATCATCGCCCGTGGCCTGGGAGTCAGGTGAAGGTGCGATGAGCGACGAGACAACACGCTTGGTCGAGCAAATCGCTGACGACCTGTTCGCGGCGGAGAGTGAGGCTGCGCGCGAGGCGCTCGTCCAGAATAGGTGGCCGCAGCGGATTTGGCAGATTTTCGCCGAGACCGGGCTGGCGCACGCGGCATTGCCGGAGGAAGCGGGCGGTGCGGGCCTCGCGGCGGGGCTTGCGGTGCTGCGCGCGGCAGGGCGCCATGCCGCGCCGATCCCGGTCGCGGAGACGATGATCGGAACCCTGCTTTGCCACCGCGCCGGCGTCGAGGCGCCGGACGGCCCGCTCACCCTCTATGCGCCGCCGACCGGGGCGTTGGCTGCTCAGCCGGAAGTGCTGGACGATATCGACGCCGCCACTCTGCCGCGGGTGCCGTGGGCGCGAATCGCCGCTGTGCTCGCGGTGGGCGCTCCAGGCCATGGTCTGGCTTTCGTCAAGCCCAGCAACGTGATCGAGGGTGCGAACCTGGCCGGCGAGCCGCGCGACGATGTGGTCGTCTCCGGCCCACCGGACCGCCTCCTTCCCCTGCCGCCGGAGGTGGACGGCTTCGCCCTCATGGCGCTCGCCCGCGCCGCCCAGTTGCGGGGCGCGATGGAGCAGGTGCTCGCCATGAGCCTGCAGTATGCGAGTGATCGCGTGCAGTTCGGCCGCCCGCTCAAGCGCTTCCAGGCAATTCAGCACTACTTGGCCGAAATTGCCGGGGAGGCCGCAGCCACCGGGGCTGCGGTGGATGCGGCGGCGCAGGCGTCGAATACCTTCGGCTTCGCTGCGGCCAAGGCGCGGGCGAGCCAGGCGGCGGGCACGGTCGCCCGTCTCGCCCATCAGGTGCACGGCGCCATCGGCTACACCGCCGAGCACGACCTGCACCACTGGACCAAGCGGCTCTGGGCCTGGCGCGACGAGTGCGGCAACGAGGCCTACTGGTGGCAGGGGCTCGGTGCGCACGCCGCGCAAGGCGGCGGTGCGGCGCTCTGGCCGGCGATGGTCGCTGCCTCCGGCAGCGCGGTATCAAGAGCCGCCTCCGGCAGCGCAGTAGCAGAGGAGGGAGATCGCCCGTGAGCGACGAGATCCGCCTGGAGGTCGCGGAGCGCATCGCGACGATCACGCTCAACCGGCCCGAGCGGCGCAACGCCTTCACCCGCTCCATGATCGACGCCTGGGCGGCAGCGCTCGCCGAGTGCCGCGACCGCGAAGACGTGAACGTGGTGGTGGTGACCGGGGCGGGCAAAGCCTTCTGTAGCGGCGGCGACATCAAGGAGCTGATGGGGGAGGGCCTGGAGCAGGCGCCGGCCGAGCAGCGGGCGACGATCGGCGAGCACGTGCATCGCATTCCGCTCACCCTTGCCGACATGGACAAGCCGGTGATTGCGGCGATCAACGGCGCGGCCATCGGCGCCGGCCTCGACCTTGCACTCGCGATGGACCTGCGCTTCGCCGCAGCCTCGGCCAGGTTCGCGGAGACCTACGTCAAGGTCGGGCTCGCGCCCGGCGCCGGCGGCGCGCACTGGCTGCCGCGGCTGGTGGGATCGGCGAAGGCGCTGGAATTGCTGTGGACGGGCGAGGCCATCGACGCGGCGGAGGCCGAGCGCATCGGCCTGGTCAACCGGGTCTGCGCCGACGACGCGCTGATGCCCCAGACCATGGAACTCGCACGCCAACTGGCGGACGGTCCGACTTTGGCCATCCGCGCCATCAAGCGGCTGGTGCGAGACGGCATCGGCGGCGATCTTCGCGCCGGACTGGATCGGGCTTCCGCTACCTACGGCGTGCTCGGCTCCACCGACGATCACCGTGAGGCGGTAATGGCGTTCGTCGAGAAGCGCGCGCCGCGCTTCCGGGGCCGGTAGGTCGGTGGCGGCGGAGAGCGAGGCCCCGCCGGACCTCGCGGCGATCGAGGCGGCACGGGCCACCCTCGGCGATCTGATCGTGGAGACCCCGGTGCACCGCTGGCGCGCGCCGGCGGTCGCGGACGCGCTCGGGCCCGAGAGCGCAGTCTTCCTCAAGCTCGAGCTGTTCCAGCGCACCGGCACCTTCAAGGCGCGGGGCGCGCTGCTCAACGCGCTGGCTCTCGACGAGGCGGGGCGGAAGCGCGGCGTCACCGCCGTCAGCGCCGGTAACCACGCCATCGCCGTGGCCTTCGCCGCGCACCGCGTTGGCACGTCGGCCAAGGTGGTGATGATGGAAGGCGCCGATCCCTTCCGCGTCGCCCAAGTGCGGCGCTACGGCGCTGAGCTCGTGCTGGTGCCGGACGTGCACGCCGCCTTCGAGGCCGTGCGCGCCATCGAGGCGGACGAGGGGCGCACCTTCATCCATCCCTTCGAGGGCCGGACCATCGCGCTCGGCACGGCGACGGTGGGCCTGGAGCTCGCGCGCCAGGTGCCGGTGCTGGATGCGGTGATCGTCCCCATCGGTGGCGGCGGGCTCTGCGCCGGCGTCTCCTGCGCCATCAAGACTGCCCAACCCCATTGCAAGGTCTACGGCGTGGAGCCCGAGGGCGCGGACACCATGCACCGCAGCTTCGCCGCAGGCTCGCCCCAGGCTATCGACAGGGTCACCACCATCGCCGACAGCCTCGGCGCGCCTTACGCCCAGCCCTACTCTTACGAGCTCTGCCGGCGCTACGTGGACGAGCTGGTGACGATCGACGACGAGGCCATGCGCCGCGCCATGGGGCTGCTCTTCGCCGAGATGAAGCTCGCCGTGGAGCCGGCGGGAGCTGCGGCGACGGCCGCGCTGTTCGGTCCGCTCGCCGGCCGGCTACGGGGCAAGCGCACGGCGGTCATCGTCTGCGGCACCAACATCGATGCGCGAAAGTTCATGGCCCAGGCGCTGTTCGCTTGATGCGGCCGATGCAGCGCCGGCATTATCTGCCCCGTCCTTGGACGGTCATTCGCTCTCTACGCCGTATGACCGGTACTCCACCAGTGCCGACCGACCTAAAACTTCCACAATACGTACCAGCATCGTTCGACCTTCAGCGTCGGTCAGGCGCAGCTCGTCTCCCAGAACGAAGGAGACCGGCTGCTGACGCCCCTCGTTAATCGCGATGTTGGAGGCGTAGAGGTAAGTCCGGTCATGGGTATCTCGAATTGGGTTCAACCTACCGGAGAGCCCCGGCAGGTGACCGGTTGCTTCTGGGAAGACGACCGAGCCCCCGGAGGGTAATGGGTCCAGCTCCACGGAGAGCGGACGGTTCGCAGGCGTCCACTCTCGTTCCAGATGGGCAGCATATCCATCAGCGGCCACGAACACCGTCATGGGCAGATGCGTCGTGTGTAGATCGACAGCTGCCTCACCGTTCTCGTCGGTGGTCGCGCGCTTCCAAGTCTTGTTAGGGAAAAGAGTCAGCAGGTCAGCGCCAAGAACAGGCTGGCCGGCCGAGCGCACGGTGATGACGGCCAAGGCGGGACTCAGCTCTTGCGCCGCGGCGGGTATGGTGAGGCGGACCTCCGACCTGTCAATCAGGCAGTATTCCGGCATCCTACCGGTAAGTTCGCGGGTCTCCCGTTGGATAATAGGAACCCCGTCTCCTCGACGCTCCATAAAATAGCGTCTGTCCTCCGAGCCCCGGACCCCACCCACCGGCATCCGCCCCAACACGGAGGTCAATGCTTCATTGCGGGTCGCTTGCCGCATCGCCATGCTCTCTACCGTCAGGTTGTTCGGGAGCGAGCCAGGCGACTGAATCTCCATACGATCGTCGAACATCGACAGGCGAATTTTGCTACCGCGCATCGAGTAGTCACGATGTGCGACGGCGTTGACCAGAGCCTCGAACAGCGCCCTCTCGCTGTATTCTGGTAAGTCGACGCGCTCCGGCTGCTTTCGTGCTGCAACCCGCATGTTTCTCAAGGCGAATGCTACCGCGTCGGCGATTTGCCGGTTCAGTGGGCCAATAATTTCCTGCGCGTCCATCTGCCCGGAGGCGCGATCATTTTCCCGATAACGGACCGCCGTGACGCAGGCGTTAGGAAACCAGCGCTCGGGGTTACGCGTGCACAGCAATACGCCGGCCACCGTGGCGCGAGTCACACCAGCCTCGTCGGGAGCCAGGAGAGCCAGCTTACCCAGTGCTGCTTCGGGATCAGCCGCGCCCTCGGCGCTCAACAGCGGCTTCCAGAGCGAATCGTCAAGCGTCCCGAACCCGGTGCCCGGAACCGGTTGTTCGTCGAATGACTGAAAGCGCGCCTGTCCGCGCCGCTGCGCAAGGCGCAGCCGTTCGTCGCTGGACATCCTCCGTTTGGAGCCACCCACCCGAAGGTAGCTACCGCCGGGGCTGTCATGCAGCGCTTCGCCCTCCGGAATGTGAACCAGTAGCACTTTCTTGTCGTCCTGGGGTTGCATGTGATGAGTGCCGATGCGTACCGCCGGTTTGATGGAATCCGTGCTGATCCCGACCAAAATCGCGTCCAACGCCACGATCTGGTCGCGTGAGAGGCCCTGCACGTCGCCTTGGTCGGTGACGCCGCAGAGCAGCACGCCTCCCTCCGAATTGGCGAACGCCGCGATCTCGTCAGCCAGATCGTCCCGGCGTGGGCTGGTCAGGCGATCTCCGGCGAACGCAACCTGTTTGAATTCCCAGAGACTATCTTCGCCCAGCTGTAGCTGACGCAGGATATCTTGATCGCTGTATCTCATCGCCGGTCTCTAGCCTCCGGCGTGGTCAACCTGTCGGTGTCGGACGCATCGGGTGGTGTGTCAGCGTCGTCCGAGCCGTGGAGCCTACCCCCACCGTCGCCCTTTCCGCATATCTATTCCTACCAGCTATTCCGGAGTTCGCGGAGCTTGAGGAAGACCTCGCGTGGGCCGGGATCGTCCGAGAGGTCGGGGAAGGCCTCGCGCAGGCGCGCGATCACGCTCGGGCTATGGAGGCGGAAGAAGGTGTTGATCTCCTTCTCCAGCGCGAGCGTCGAGACCAGCGCGTCGTCGGGGTCCTGCGGCCCTATCTCCTCAAGCAACGCCGCCGCTCGCGCGTTGTCGGGCTCCCGGTCCAGGGTGAACTCCAGGTTGTTCTCGATGTAGTCGTGGCCGGGGTAGATCAGGGTCTCGTCCGGCAGCTTCGCGAGCTGTCCGGCGAAGGTCTCGTAAAGCTCCGCCGGGTGGCCGCCGGAATGGCAGTTGCCGGCGCCGGCGTTGAAGAGGGTATCGCCGCAGAAGAGGGCGGGTGTGTCGGTGCGGGACAGCAGGCACACGTGGCTCATGGTGTGGCCGGGGGTGTCCAGCGCTTCCAGCTCCACCGTGGCGCCCACCTTGATCACGTCGCCCGCGCCGAGCCCGCGGTCGATGCCGGGAATCTTGCCTTTGGCGTTGGCGTGGGCGAGCAGGCTGGCGCCGGTGGCCTTGACCACTGCCTCGTTGCCGCCGGTGTGATCGCCGTGCTCGTGGGTGTTGAGGATCTGGGTGATCTGCCAGCCCTTGTCCCTGGCCGCCTTGAGGCAGCGCTTGTGGTCCAGCGGGTCGACCGCGAGCGCTTCGCCGGTCTCGGGACAGGCGATGAGGTAGTTGAAGTTGCGGTAGGCGTTGGCGGTCCAGACTTGCTCGACGAGCATGTGCAATCTCCCGCGTGTGCGGCGTTAGTCGGGGTCCAGCTCGGAATCCCAATAGAGGTAGTCACCCCAGCTCTCGTGCAGGTAACGGGGCGGGAAGCGCCGGCCCGCCTGGTGCAGGTCGTAGGCGCTGGGCGGACGCGGCTTGCGCGCCGGCCGCATGCCGCACTCCCGCGGCAGCCGGTTGCCCTTGGCGAGGTTGCAGGCGCTGCAGGCGGTGATGACGTTGTCCCAGGTGGTGCGCCCCCCGCGCGAGCGCGGCACCAGGTGGTCGAAGGTGAGGTCCTCCACCGGAAAGGGCGCTACGCAGTATTGGCAGGTGAACGAATCCCGCAGGAAGACGTTGAACCGCGTGAACGCGGGCCGGCGCGCGAGCGGGCGGTAGCGCTTGAGTGCGACCACGCTTGGCAGCCGGATGGCAGTGCTGGGGGAGCGGATCGCCCGGTCGTATTCCGAGAGGATGGTCACCCGGTCGAGGAACGCCGCCTTGACCGCGTCCTGCCAGCCCCAGACAGAAAGCGGGAAGTAGCTGAGCGGGCGGTAGTCGGCGTTGAGCACGAGGGCTGGGCAGCTCTCCAAGGATGCTTGCACGGTTCCAGGCCCCCTCAACACGGCTCCGGCGCGCCTGCCAGCGGCCTAATCTCCGCCGGCGCGCCAGATTGCGGGCGCATCATGCCAAAGAGAAGCCAAAGGGCAAAGCCGGGAGAGGGTCGCCGCGCCCGGCCCCCGTCGCCCGTCGGCGCCTACTCGACCACGAATGTCGGCGAGAAGTCGGCGGGTGCGAGCGAAAGGCGTGTGTTGAACGAGTCGAGATTGGCCTGCTCGACGATGTGGATCAAAGGCCCGGCGTGCGGGTGCTCGAGCTTGCCTTCGAGGAGCCGCACGGCCATCTCGATGCCCATGCGGCCTTGCAGGGCGGGGAAGTCGGTGGGCGCGGCGAGAATCTTGTCACGTTTGATGCCGCGATAGACCGCGTGGGTGAAGTAGTCCGCCAGCACCCGGATCTGGCCGGTGAGGCCACGCGCCCTGAGCAGGCTCACCGCCGCGCCTGCGGTAACCGCGCTGCCCACGATGTAGTCGACATCGGGGCGTTCCTCCAGCGCTTCCTCGACCAGGATCAACTGGATTTCACGGCCGGTGTCGCCCCACTTTCTCACGACGATGTCGACCGCGCTGCCCGCGAGTGCCTCGGTGAACCCTTCTTCGACGAAATAGGCCCACTGCGATTCCCGCGGGCCGGGGAACCACGCCACCTTGACCGTCGGCGTGCCCGCCGGATGGAGGCTGGCGAGGTAGGCACCGGTGACCGCCCCCATCGTGACCCAGGAGACGGCGGCCTTGGCACTGATGCCGGCGTCGGCGATGTCGTTGACCACGGCGAGCACAGGGATTTCCTCGCTGATCGCGAGCACCGCCTCGGTCAGCCCGTTGAAGCTCACCGCTCCCAGCGCCAGGATGTCGGCGTCCTGGGCGCATTCGGTGATCTGGGCGATCTGGCGTTCGAGATTGGGGTAGCCTCCCGCCTCGACAACGCGAAGCGCGACGCCGAGCCGCTTCGCCTCCTCGACCATGCCGTAGTTGACGCTGAGCCAGTACGAATCCTTGAGGTGGGGGTATGAGGCGCAGATGCGCCACTTCTGCGACGCGCGCTCGAGGGGGCGATAGGTGATGGTCGTCGTCGGGCTGCGGAAGTCGAAGGGCGGCGACCAGGCTTCGAGCGCCCACGTCGAGGGGGACGCGGAGGCCTCCACTGCTTGTCGCTCTGACCCCAACGTCGGCCCCGCGGCCAACGCCAAGCCCGCGAGGAGGCCGAGCAACAGGCTTGGTAGGCACCGTAATCTCATGGCTGGCATGATGCGGCCGATTGCCTTTCAATTCCAACCGGTGTTCTAATTTCGCGATGTTCGGCCGCTTCGGCATTGCGAGCCGCCTGTTCGCCTCGTTTGCGGTGGTGGCGGCTCTCTCCATCGCAGCCGGGATCATCGGCTGGGTCGTTCTGCGTAACGTCGACACTGCGCAGACCACCATCGTCGACGAGGCCATGCCGGCGATCGCCGAGGGGCGGATCATCGCCGAGACCTCCACTCAGATTGCAGCGCACGGCGCCCTGCTCGCCACGGCCGAAAGCCAGAGTGAGCGGCAGACCCAGGCCAATATCCTGCGCTCGACCACCGATCTGCTCTCTGCGCGGCTCGATGCGCTGGAAGGCTACGGCTTCCCCGAACAGGAAGTGGACGAACTTCGGGGCGTGGTCTCGGCGCTCTCGGCCAACCTGGACAGACAGAACGAGCTCGTCGACGCCCGGATCGGGATGACTGCGGCCCTCGCCGCGTCCATCGCGCGCACGCTGGATGCGGCGGGCGAGCTCTCGGCGCTTTCCGAGACGCTGACCTCCAACGCGGCGTCCGGGGCCACCGTCGTCATCTCCAACCTCTACGAGCTTGCCGAGGATACGGCGCGCCTCGCAGCCATGCTGGATGCCTTCGACCGGCTGGTGGAGGCGGACCTCTTCCTGCTTGAGCGGATGTTCGAACTCAGGATGCGCGCCTCGGAGCAGGGTTTGCTTCTGAACCAGCTCGGCCGCGCGCGGGATACCGGCGAGATCGAATGGATCGAGGAGCGCTACAGCGGCAACCTCCGCATTCTCGAGCGCCGGGTGGCTCTGATCGATGACCCGATCCGCCGCGAGCAGGCGGGGTCGCTCGTCGCGGCGCTCTCTTCCGACGGGCCGCCCGGCACGCTCGGCCTGTTCAGCCAGCGCCGCCGGGCGCTGCACCTCGACGCGGCGCTCGCGGTCCTGGCGGACGACAACCGCGCCCTGACCGACCGGATGAACGAGGGCGTCGCTGCGGTCGTCTCCCGCTCCCAGCAGATCGCCGCCGACGCATCCGCGGCGGCGGATAGTGCCGTCGAGTTCGGCGGCCTCACCGTCCTGCTCCAGATTGTGCTGTTCATCGCGATCGCAGTCGCCATTGCCTGGCTCTACGTCCATCGCAACATCGTCCACCGGCTCACGTCGCTGCACAGGGTCATGCAGAGCCTCGCGGCCGGGCGGCTCGACGTGGCGGTGCCGACAGGCGGACGGGACGAGCTCTCCGACATGGCCGATACGGTGCGCGTCTTCCGCGACCAGGCGATCGACAAGCGGGAGCTTGAGAAGGAGCGGGAACAGACCAACGCTGAGTTGCGGCAGCACAAGGAACACCTGGAGAGACTGGTCGCGGAACGCACGGCGCAGCTGACCGAGGCCAATGCCCGGCTGGTCGAGGAGGTGCGGAACCACGATCGCGCCCGTGCCCGCGCCGAGCAGGCGAGTCGTGCCAAGTCGGAGTTCCTCGCCACCATGAGCCATGAGATCCGTACCCCGATGAACGGGGTTCTCGGCATGCTGCGGCTCATGGCCGACGGTCCGCTCAACGAGCGGCAGCGCCAGCAGGTCAGGGTCATGCGCTCGTCGAGCGAAATCCTACTGGGCATTCTCAACGACATCCTCGACTACTCGCGGGTCGAATCGGGTGAGATCGAAGTGGAGCGCGCGGTCTTCGACCTGCACGAGCTGGTCGAGGACATCGTGGTGCTGATGCAGGGCCGCGCCAGGGAGAAGGAGCTCGCCCTAGACCTGGCGATTGAGGACGGCGTGCCGGCGGCGGTGACCGGCGATCGCCAGAAGCTGAGCCAGGTGCTGCTCAACTTGCTCGGCAACGGCATCAAGTTCACGGACCGCGGCGCTGTCACGCTCGAGGTCTCGAACGGCGCGGAGCCCGATGCGATCCGCTTGGCCGTGCGTGACACCGGCCCCGGTATCGCCAAGGCCGACCTCGCCCATCTCTTCGAGCCCTTCTATCAGGCGGCCGCGTCGCGCCGGCACGGGCAGCAGACCGGCACCGGGCTCGGACTCGCCATTTCGAGGCGGCTGGTCACGGCGATGGGGGGCGAAATCGGAGTGGAGACGGAGCCGGGAGACGGAAGTTGCTTCTCCGTCACGCTGCCGCTGCCGCGGGGCGAAGCGGCCGCCCAGCCGCCGGTCGAGGCGGTAGCATACGAGGCAGCTGGCCACGGCCAATCGCTCGACGTCCTTATCGTGGAGGACAACGTGGTCAACGCCATGGTGGTGGAGGCCTTCGTCGCCAGGATGGGCCACAAGCCCCTCGTCGCGCCCACCGCGGAGGAGGGGCTCGAACTGCTGGAGGAGCAGGCGTTCGATCTTGTCCTCATGGACATCAGCCTGCCCGGCATCGACGGCATCGAGGCGACCCAGCGCATCCGCGCCCACGCCGATGCGGCGATCCGCTCGCTGCCGGTCATCGCCATGTCGGCTCACGTGTTCGACAACGAGGTCGCCCAGCACCTGCAGTCAGGGATGGATGCCTTCATCGGCAAGCCCATCGCGCCCGACGGCCTGGCGCAGACCATCGCCAGCGTTCTCGGCCGCACGCCCGGCGAGCGCGCCGCCATGGACGGCGGCCGTGCCGGTGACAGCGGGGAGTCGATCATTGATCCCGCCGTCCTCGCGCAGGATCGCGCGGTGCTGGGGGCGGAGCGCGGCGGCTTGATGGTCGATACCTTTATCGAGACGGCGCCGGCTCAGATTGAGGGCATCAGGCAGGCGCTGGCCGAGGGGCGGACGGAGCGGGCGGCCGACCTCGCCCACGCGCTGAGAGGAGCCGCCGGCAGCCTTGGGCTGCGCCGCCTCGCGGACCGCTGCGGCGTGCTCGAGGCGCGCGCCCGCACGCCGGAGGCGGCGGCAGTTGCCGAGGACCTGGACCGGTTGTTCGACGAATCGCGCGAAGCGCTGGTGACGCTCTGGGCGGGTCTCGAAACGGCCGAACGTGAGGGTCAGGTGGTTACTGCCGGGGTGAACAGGTAGCCCTCGCCGTGCGCGGTCACGATGATCTCGGGGTTCTTCGGGTTCTGCTCGATTTTCCGCCGAAGCCGTCGGACCAGAACATCGATGGTCCGGTCGCCCGGCTCCCAGGACCGGTGAGTGATCAACGCGAGCAGACGTTCCCGCGAAAGCACCTGGCCCGGATGATCCACCAGGGCCGCGAGCAGCTCGTGCTCGGCCCGTGTCAACTGCACCGTCTCGCCCTCGGGCGAGACCAGCTTGCGGGCCGCTGAAGAGAACTCCCAACCGGCGAAGCGGCGCCCCGAGAAGGGCTCCCGCGTGCCGTCCTTGGCGCGGCGCAGAACGCTTTTGACGCGCGCGAGCAGCTCCCGCGGGTTGAAGGGCTTGGTGATGTAGTCGTCGGCGCCGATCTCGAGACCCAGGATCCGGTCCACGTCGTCGTCGCGCACCGTCACGAGGATGATTCCGACGTTGCTTTGCGCCCTGAGCTTTCGGGTCAGATCGAGGCCGTCTTCGCGCGGCAGGTTGATGTCGAGCAGGATGAGGTCGGCGGCATCCCTTTCGAGGATGCGCCACATGCGCTCGCCGTCCTCCGCTTCGCTCACCCGGTGGCCTGCCGCCTGGGCATAGCCGGCGAGCTTGGTGCGGGTGACGGCGTCGTCCTCGACCACGACGATGTGATACGGGTCCGTCATCTCCGGGCCCCGCGCCTCGATCTCCACCTCATTTTCACATCTTTCATGATCTTTTACAGGCTGTTTATCGCAAGGGTCTGTCTTGTTCACAACGCCCCTCTAGGCTTGCAGGCTCGGCGCGGAGGGCCCGCGCACGAGACACGCTCATGCGAGCACTAACGAGGAGGCGACTATGGTGGGTACAAATATGAGACGGTGGACAATCGCGCTCGTCGCAGGGGCCGCGATCGGCCTCTCGGGCGCCGTGTCCGGCGTGGCTCAGGCCGCGGATTCCGACGACCCGATCAAGATCCCGATCCATAACTGGTCAAGCCAGATCGTGGGTGCCCACGTTTTGGGCAAGATTCTGAACGGCCAGGGCTTCGAGACGGAGTTCATCCCCGCCGACAGCCAGGTGGTGTACACCTCCATGTGCGAGGGTGACATCGACGTGGTCCACGAGGTCTGGCAGGGCGCGTTCGGCGTGGCGTTCGAGCAGGTCGTTGGCGAGGGCTGCGTGATCGACGCTGCGACCCACGACGCGAAGACCCGCGAGGAGTGGTGGTATCCCAGTTATGTCGAGGAGCAGTGCCCAGGCCTGCCCGACTGGGAGGCGCTGAATGCCTGCGCTGAGATGTTCGCAACTGCCGAGACGGCCCCGAAGGGTCGCTTCCTCGGCGGGCCGGTCGACTGGTTGAAGCACGACGCCGAGCGCGTCGAAGGCCTCGGCATGGACTTCGAGGTGGTGAACGCTGGCTCGGCTGCGGCCATTTGGGCGGAGCTGGCATCGGCGTTCGAGCGCAAGGCGCCGATCGTGCACTTCAATTGGACGCCCAACTTCATCGAGGCGATCTACGACGGCAAGTTCGTCGAGTTCCCGGAGTATGGCGAGGGCTGCAAGGACGACCCGGCCTGGGGCCCCAACCCCGACATGACCTATGACTGCGGCAACCCGAAGGACGGTTATCTCAAGATCGGCGTCTGGAAGGGAATGCCCGACAAGTGGCCGACGGTCTATGCCATCGTCTCGAAGATGAACCTGACCAATCTCGATATCGCGGTGATGTCCAAGCTCGTCGACATCGACGGCATGGAGGTCGAAGAGGCGGCCGACAAGTGGCTCGCCGACAACGAAGCCAAGTGGATGTCCTGGGTTAACTAACCCAGAGTCCTTGGCTACGGGGGCGCCGCCTTGACTCCCTGTGGCGGCGCCCTCGCTTTATTTCATGCCCCTGCCGGCACATAGTATTCGCGCCCATCGCCGCCAACGATGGAGCGAAAGGCCGACGAGGTGGGGCAGCGGCACGCGCTCTGCCGTGGCGGGGAGGTGCGATTTGGCCGAACCTATTCTCACGTGCAGCAGCGTCTGGAAGCTGTTCGGCCCCAAACCCCGGCCGTTCATGGACAGGCACGGGGGCGCGCCCGGTCTCGCCGCCATTCTTGACGAGGGCTACATCCCCGCCGTCCGCGACGCCTCGCTGGAGGTCAACGCCGGCGAAATCCTGGTGATCATGGGGCTCTCGGGCTCCGGCAAGTCCACACTACTCCGTTGCCTTGCACGCCTGATCGAACCCACCGCCGGCGCGATCGTGTTCGAGGGCCAGGACCTGCTCAAGGCGACCAATCGCGAGCTGACGCAGCTGCGCCGCCACAAGATGGGCATGGTATTTCAGCACTTCGCGCTGCTTCCCCACCGCACGGTGTTGCAGAACGTGGCCTTCCCGCTCGAGGTCCAGGGCATCGATCGCCGCACGCGGGAGACTCGTGCCCGCGAGATGATCGAGCTCGTCGGCCTCGAAGGGCGCGAGCGCTATTACCCGCGCGAGCTCTCCGGCGGGCAGCAGCAGCGCGTCGGAATTGCCCGTTCGCTCGCAGTGGGGCCCGAGCTCTGGTTCCTCGACGAGCCCTTCTCCGCTCTCGATCCGCTCATCCGCCGCGAGATGCAGAACGAGTTCCTGCGCCTACAGAACATGCTGCACAAGACGATCCTGTTCATCACTCATGACTTCGATGAGGCGATCCGGCTTGCGGACCGCATCATCATCATGAAGGACGGCATCATCGAGCAGGCCGGCACCGCCACCGAGCTGATCGAGAACCCCGAGACCGACTACGTGCGCGAGTTCACCAAGGACGTGGCGCGAGATCGCCTGCTCACAGTGGCGACGGCTGTACGCCCCGCCGCCGCGGGCGAGACGACGCAAGGCGAGGTCAAGGCGGGCGCCACCCTGGCAGACGTCGCGCCGCAGGTGATCGAAGCCGAGCGCCCGGTGGCAGTCGTCGACGAGAGAGGCCGGATGGTCGGCGTGGTCGACCGCTACGGTCTCGTCGACGCGATGTACGCCGACCGCTCGTAAGTCATGGCCGCAGAGCGGACCCTCGGAGGATCGATCGCAGGGTCGATTGCGACGACACGCCGCCTCTGGCGCACGCCGGGTGTGGGGCCGCTGCTCGTTCTGGTGCCCTTTGTGGTTTTGTTGGCGCTCAAGCCCGTTCTGCCTGAGGCCGGGATCGTCTGGCCCAGGGACATCGCGGTGCCCTTCATCGACTGGATCAACGTCGTCGTCAACGTCTTCCACAAGCACGAGATCTTCGGCGTCTTCACGGTCAAGGATGTAACGCGGGCGATCGCCTTCGGGATTGAATGGCCGCTCGACATCGTTCACGGCCTGCTCGCCGGTGGCTTCAGGTCGATCGGCATCCCTGCCATCCCATGGGTGATGATCGCCGGCCTCGCTGCGGTCTTCGGTTGGTGGCTGAAGGGCTGGCGGCTCGCGCTGCTGGCCGGCGGCTGCATCGTCTATTTCGCCGTCTTCGGCAAGTGGTCGCTCTCGATGACGACGCTTTCCGTCGTTCTGGTCGCGGCGCCGATCGCAGCCGCCGTCGGCTTGGCGCTTGGCGTGGTGGGGGCCAAGTCACGGCCCTTCGAGCGGGCGCTCTGGCCGCTCCTCAACGTCATGCAGTCGCTGCCGCACTTCTCTTACCTGATCCCGGTGGCGCTCTTCATCGGCGTCTCCCACCGGGCCGGCGCAATCGCCACCATACTCTTCGCCATACCGCCCATGACGCGGCTCACGCTGCTCGGGCTCAAGGGCGTCTCCGAGGAGGTGCGCGAGGCCGGCGTGATGGCCGGTTGCACGCGCTGGCAGATGCTCTTCAGGGTGGAGATTCCGGCCGCGCGCGATTCGCTCATGCTGGGCGTCAACCAGGTCATCATGCAGTGCCTGGCGATGGTCGTGATCGCCTCCTTCGTGGGCGCCAAGGGGCTGGGACAGGACCTGCTGTTCCGCCTGCAGAGCCTGCGTCTCGGACAGGCGCTGGAGAACGGCGTCGCTGTGGTGCTGATGGCGGTGATGCTCGACCGGCTGAGCCGCGCACTCTCCGAGAAGCAGCCCGAGCGTCGCCCCGACGGCCCCTTCTGGCGCGTGCATCCCTATTTGATGGTGGCCGCTGTCATCATCGTCGTCTCGATTGTCCTGTCGCTGCTGACGCCCTACGCCCAGACGCTGCCCAAGAACGCTACGATCACAACCGCGCCCTTCTGGGACATGGTCGTGGAATTCATCACGTTCACGCTCTACGACCCGCTTTCCGTCATTCGCGACGGCCTGCTCGTCCACGTGCTGATCCCGCTGCGCACGGGCTTCCAGTGGATGCCGTGGATCGCGGTGGCGTCGCTGGCCGGTGCCATCGGCTGGCGCCTTGCGGGCCCGCGGCTCGCGGCGACGGCGGCGAGCTTTGTCTGCTTCATCGCGCTCACGGGCTTCTGGGAGCGTGCCTCGATCACCGCCTACATGGTCTTCTTCGCGCTGATCCTCTGCCTGATTTTCGGGCTGCCGCTCGGCATCTGGGCATCGAAAACCGCGGGGCGCACCCGGTTCGTGCAACTCCTCTGCGACACCTTCCAGACCTTCCCGTCGTTCATCTACCTGATCCCGGTGATCATGCTGTTCCAGGTTGGCGACGTGGCGGCGATCACCGCCATCGTGATCTACGCGGCAATCCCCATCGTCCGCTACACGATCTTCGGCCTGCGCGGCGTGCCCAACGAGACCATCGAGGCGGCGATCACCGCCGGCTGCACGCCCCGGCAGATCCTGTGGAAGGTGCGGATGCCGCTGGCCTTCCCCGAGATCATGCTGGGGGTCAACCAGACCATCATGTTCGGGCTCTTCATGGTGATCATCGCGGCCTTCATTGGGACCAAGGATTTGGGGCAGGAGATCTTCCGGGCGCTCACCTTCGCTGATGCAGGCAAGGGTCTCGTCATCGGACTCTGTGTGGCGTTCATCGGCCTCACGGTCGATCGCCTGGTCGTGGAGTGGTCCGAGCAGCGGCGGCGCCAACTGGGCCTGGCCTGAGCGAAGCCACGGAAAGGGCACGTCATGGAACTCGTTTCAGCCGGTGGAGCTCAGTTTCCGCGCGGCGTGCGGCGGCCGGGCATTCTCGCGCTCCCGCCTGGAGTGGAACGCCACGTCGTTCCGGGCCGAAGCGCGCGGGCCATACGGATCGCGGGCGGCGACCTCATCCGTCTCGTCAATGCCGAAGGCGGGCAGACCTGCGAGCTGGTCAGCGTAGCGGACGACGGCCGGTTCGTCGAAAGCCTGCTGGGGGAGAGGGCAGGGGGGAATGCCGCTGGCCTCCGCCGGCTTCTGGCCGACGGCGTGGCGCACGTCGACCGCGACCTCAACGGCGCCTCGTCTCTCGACCTGTTCGGGCCGGAGAGCCGCGCCGGCGAGGAGGCGTCGTTCACGGCGAGCGGCGCCGGTACGGTGATCGTGGCGACGCCCGGCGCGCCGATGGCGGCCGACGGGCAGGACCCGCCGACGCCCATCGTGGTGTTCGTGGAACGCGCCGCAGGTGCCGTGCCGGTGGGCGAGGCGGTGCTGCCCGAGCCGCTGGCTGACCCGCGCCTCGACCAGCGGATCGACCGCCGCACGGCCGCGAGCTACGAGGTGCGCGCCGGCGAGTGGCTCCAGATCATCGATGTCGAAGGGCGTCAGTGTACCGACTTTCAGGCGTTCCATCGGGCGCGGCTGGACGAGGGAGTCGAGCGCTGCCTCGACGTGACCACCACCCGCTCGCTGATGGGGCTCGGCTATCCCCATCCGGGGCAGCGGGCAAAATATCTGGACCAGGATTTCGTGGCGCTGGTCGAGGTGGTGCAGGACACCTGCATGCGCCACGACGCCTTCGGGCTGGCGTGCGCGGCCAAGTACTACGAGGACCAGGGCTACCCCGGCCACGCCAACTGCTCAGACAACTTCAATATGGCCCTGGAGTCGTATGCGATTCAGCCCCGGCGCGGCTGGATGGCCATGAACTTCTTCTACAACACCCAAGTCGACGGCCGGAACCTGTTCGTCCTCGACGAGCCGTGGTCCCGCCCCGGCGACTACGTCCTGCTGCGGGCGCTGACCGATCTGGTCTGCGTCTCGTCCGCCTGCCCGGACGATATCGATGCGGCCAACGGCTGGAACCCCACCGACATTCACGTGCGCGTCTATCCGGAGACGGAGTCCTTCACGCGCGCCGTCGGCCACTACAAGCAACCGGATGCGGACGTGACCATGACCAAGGAAACAGGCTTTCACGCCCGCACCAGCGGCCTCACCCGCGATTTCGTCGAGTACAACGGCTACTGGCTGCCCAACAGCTACACCGGCGTCGGGCCGATCGCGGAATATTGGACCTGCCGCGAGCGGGTCGCCGCCATCGACCTCTCGCCGCTGCGCAAGTTCGAGGTGCTGGGGCCGGGGGCGGAGGCGCTGCTGCAGCACTGCTTGACGCGCAACGTGCGGAAGCTCGCGGTGGGGCAGGTGGTCTACACCGCCATGTGCTACGACACCGGCACGATGCTCGACGACGGAACCCTGTTCCGGCTGGGCCAGGACAACTTCCGTTGGATCGGCGGCTGCGACCAGGGCGGCGCCTGGCTGCGCGAGCAGGCCGAGGCGCTCGGCCTCGACGTGTGGGTCCGCTCGTCCACCGACCAGCTCCATAACCTCTCGGTTCAGGGGCCGCAGAGTCGGCGGGTGGTGAGCGAGGTCGTATGGACGCCGCCGACCCAGCCGAGCGTCGACGAGCTCGGCTGGTTCCGCTTCTCCATCGGCCGGTTGGGCGACCCGGACGGGCCGGCGCTGGTCGTCTCCCGCACGGGCTACACTGGTGAGCTGGGCTATGAGATTTTCTGCCACCCGACCGACTGCGAGGCGGTGTGGGATGCGGTGTGGGCGGCGGGCGAGCCGCACGAAATCAGTCCGCTCGGCCTGGAGGCCCTCGATATCCTGCGGATCGAGGCCGGTCTGATCTTTGCCGGCTACGAGTTCGACGATCAGACCGACCCCTTCGAGGCCGGGATCGGCTTCACCGTCCCGCTCAAGTCGAAGGAAGACGATTTCTGCGGCAGGGCGGCGCTGGTCAAGCGCAAGGCCAACCCGCAGCGCATGCTGGTGGGCCTCGAACTCACGGGCGACGAGGTTGCGAGCCACGGCGATGGCGTGTTCGTCGGCCGCCACCGGGTCGGCGTCGTCACGTCTGGCACCCGCTCGCCGATGACGGGCAAGTCCATCGCGCTTTGCCGCATGGCGGTGGAGCACGCCGGGACGGGGACCGCCGTCGAGGTCGGCCAGCTCGACGGCGTGCAGAAGCGTCTCGAAGCGACGGTGGTGCCGTTCCCCTTCTACGATCCCGACAAGTTGCGGGTCAGGATGTAGTCCACTCGGGCCGGCGGCCGATCCAGGGCCGCGCCTCTTCGAGCTGGGCGGCGAGACGGAAGAGCGTGGCCTCGTCGCCGTGGCGGGCGACCGCCTGCACCGCGACCGGGAAGCCGCTCTCGGTCGTGCCCAGCGGGATCATCATCGCCGGCTGCCCGGTGAGGTTGAACCACACCGTGAACGGGCTGAAGCTGAACACCCGGCGCCAATACTCCTCCAGATCGTCCATCATCATGTCGAGCCAGCCGAGCTTGGGCGGCAGCGTGCCGAGGCCGGGGGTGAGCAAGATGTCCCAGTCCGCGTGGAACGCCGCCATCTGGCGGCCGAAGCGGTGCGCCGTGTGAACTGCCGCCATGTAGCTGGCACCATCGATCGTCTCGGCAAGCTTGGCCGTGTCGGCGACCGTGGTCTCCAGCTCGCCAGGCGCAGGTGTCCGGCCCGAGGGGTGTGCGCGCAGCAGGTAGAGTATCTGGATCGCGCTGATCGTGCGGAAGGTCGGTATCACGTCGGCCCGGTCGATTGTGGGATCGGCTTTCTCGACACGGTGGCCGAGGTCTGCGCAAAGCGACGCGGTCTCCTGCAGGACGCGCAGCGAATCGGCTGCTACCGGCGCGCCGTTGGGCGCCTGGCTGGTGAATGCGATGCGGAGCGTGCCGGGATCGGCGCTGACCTCTTCGAGGAACGGGCGGGCCGGCTGCGGCGCGATGTAGGGGTCGCCGGGGACCGGGCCCGACGTGGCATCGAGGAGCGCCGCGCTGTCGCGCACCGTGAGCGATACCGCGTGCTCGATGGCGAGGCCGCCGAGGGACTCGCCGAAGTAGGGCGCCATGGTGTTGCGCGCTCGCGTGGGCCGCAGGCCCACCAGACCGCAGGAGGCCGCAGGCGCGCGGATCGAGCCGAAGCCGTCCGACGCATGAGCGATGGGCAGCAGGCGGGCAGCCACGGCCGCCGCAGCACCGCCGCTGGAGCCTGCCGGAGTCCGCTCCAGGTCCCAGGGATTGCGCGAGGGGCCGTAGAGCTGCGGCTCGCAGGTGAGGCTGAGGCCGAGCTCGCAGGTGCTGGTCTTGCCGTAGATCATCATGCCGGCACGCTTGAGGCGGGTGACATGGACGCTGTCCTCGGTGGCGGGCGGCAGGTCGGCAAAGAAGCGGCTGCCGCGTGCGGTCCTCGCGCCGGCGAGCGACGAGCCCAGGTCCTTGAGCAGGAACGGCACGCCCTTGAGGGGTCCATCCGGCAGGCCCGCCTCGATGGCCTGCGTTGCGTGGTCGTACAGCTCCATCACGACCGCGTTGATGGTCGGGTTGCGCGATTCCACGCGCGAGATCGCTGCCTCCAGTACCTCTGTCGCGCTGACTTCGCCGGCCTTCACCAGCGCCGCGAGACCGAGCGCGTCGTATGACTCGTATTCCGCGAACCCGCCCATCGTTCGTCTCCCGCTGCTCCCGTCGACTCGACGGAGCACCATAGCGCGCCGCGGCCTCGAGTGCCGAGCCTCGCCTCGGCATTTTCGCCACGGTAGCGGCCAGATTGGCACCCCACACGTCGCGCGCTTGACAGCCGGCAATGCGGAGTGCGAGCGTTGCAACGGCAAAAATATGCCGTCCCGATTGGCTGACAGGGAGTCACGACGGAGGCAGGGGACACTGAGGGCTGTCGGACCCAGCAAAGTGCCGATCGGCAGCCAACCCGTTGCCGGACTTTAGAGCAACGGTTTCAACCTCCTCACAATTCACGTGACTTGCTGTCGAATACGAAGGAAGCGGGACGGATAGCAATGTCCGACGCCGCGGGTTGTGTGCGTGGCGCGGTCGGATCGGCGGAGACCTAGTCAGACGCACCCGGAATGAGCGATGGCACAAGAAACGATAGAGCCCCAAGGTAGATCCGGCCGCCCGAAGTGGACGGGCTACGCGCAGCTGGTCCTGATATTGGCCGCCATCGGAGTCGCCCTCTACTTCGCACAGGCGCCGAGCCGTGTGGAGCGCGACCCGATCTCCGACATGGCGCTCGACCAGACGAAACCCACCGTTTCGGTGATTCAGCCGGCGCCAACCGAACAGGCGCTGAGGGTCGATCTGACAGGGGGGGTCACCCTGCACGGAAACGTGAAAGTCACCTCCGAAGTCGGCGGCCGTGTGGTCTGGGTCTCGCCCAGTTTCAGAAACGGCGGGTCGATTGCCGCGAACGAGGCCATCATCAGGGTCGATCCGGCCGAGTACGAGCTTGAGCTCGAAGTTGCCACCGCGAAGGTCGCAAAGGCAGAGGCCCGGGTTCAGATCGAAAAGGCCAAGGCGGAGGAAGCCGCGGCCGCCTTCGCGCGCGAGAACCCCGGAGCCGACACTCCCGAGCGGGTGCACCGCGCGCCGCACATAGCGAAGGCGGAAGCCGGGCTCATGAAGGCGCAGGCCAAGATGAAGCTGGCGCAACTCCGGCTCGACCGAACCGAGATCTCCCTTCCATTCGACGTCCGGGTCGCAGCGGCGGATATCGACGTCGGCCAGTTCGTCGGCCCCGCCGAACTGGTCGGCCGCGCCTCGTCATTGGGCTCCGTCTACCGAACCGACGCGCTCCAGGTCAGAGCGCCCATCGAACAAGACAGCCTCGCCTATCTCGCGCCGGCCATCGGTCGCTCCGCCACAATTCGGACTGCGTCAGGAACATACGACGCTGTGGTGGAGCGCACGTCTGCGATCATCGGTCCCAAGTCTCGTCTCGCGAGGGTCTTCCTGAAATTCGCAGCGGCTCACCCGGCGGAAACGCTGCCGCTCCCTGGTTCGTTCGTGGAGGTTTCGATCGCGGGGCCCGTGCACGACAACGTGCTCGTCCTGCCGGAATCGGCCATGCAGGATCGGGGCAGCGTCTGGATCGTCGAAGGCGGCGCGCTGAAGGCCGTCATGCCGCGCACACTGGGACACGCCGACGGCGGCGTGGTGGTGGAGGCGTTCGACGTGGGCGACGGCATCGTCGTCGGCTCCTTGCCGGGAGCGCGAGAGGGATCGGCCGTCGAGGTCAGCGCCGCGCAGGCGTCGGAATAGCGGAGCCGGGCCATGAGCATGACCGACGCCGGCAGCACCAACGCCGGGCCCGCGGCGCAGCCGAGCCCGACTGGCCTCAAGTCGGGACTGATCGCCTACTTCGCCGGCAATCCGGTTGCCGCTAACCTGCTGATGATTCTTCTGATCGTTGGTGGCGTGCTTTCGGGCCTCCAACTCATCGTCCAGTACTACCCGGATATCGAAGCGCGGCGGGCCGTCGTTTCAGTGCTGTATCCGGGTGCCTCGCCCCAGGAGGTCGAGGAGGACATCAACCGCCGCATCGAGGAGGCCGTCGTCGGGCTGCCGGGCGTCGAGCGCGTGGTGTCGACCGCAAGCCAGGGCATCGGCAAGGTCATGGTGGAGATGGCGACCTTCGCGGATGCCGACGCCGTCTTCAACGATATTCAGAGTGCGATCGACAGCATCGAGAACTTTCCGCCAGTCAGGGCGGAACAGCCGGACGTCAAGCTTCTCAAGGTCGCTCACGAAGTCATGACGCTGGCGGTCGTGTCCTCCAGTCTGTCCGAGGACGGACTGCGCCTCGCGGCGGAAGACCTGCGCGACAGGGTGTTGGCGCTGCCGTCCGTCTCTCAGGTGGGGCTGAAAGGAACCCGCGACCGCGAGATCACGATCGAGCTCAGCGAGGAGGAGCTGCGCCGCCACAGCCTTTCCATTGGCGAAGTGTCCAGAAAGGTGAGACAGGCGTCTCTCAACCTCACCATGGGCGAGATACGCACGGACACGGGCAGCGTGATCCTGCAAACCGTCGCCAAGAGGAGCGTCGGCCAGGATTTCGAGGACATTCCGCTCATCACGCAGAACGACGGCACGATCGTGACGCTCGGCGATGTCGCCACGATTCGCGATGGGTTCGTCGACCAGGAGGTGGTCACCGAGGTGAACGGCCATCCAGCGGTGCTCGTTCGCGTGGATGCGACCGAGCAGCAGTCCGTCGTCGAGATGGCCGAAGATATCAGGAATCTGCTCGCGGTCTACAACCCGCCCGAAGGCGTGAGCGTCAGCATCTGGAACGACAATGCCACTCCCATATTCGACCGGCTGCTGGAGATCGTGAAGAACGGAGCGATCGGTGCGATCCTGGTGTTCATCAGCCTCGTTCTCGTTTTCGAGCTCCGTATCGCACTGTGGATGACCGTCGGAATTCCCCTGTCCTTCGTGGGCTCGCTGCTCTTCTTCGATGCTGCAAACCTCACCCTAAATCTCGGCACGATTTTCGGCTTCTTCCTCCTGGTGGGCATCGTCGTGGACGATTCCGTCGTGGTGGGAGAAAGCATCGCCGCGGAACGCGAGAAGGGGAAGAACGCGCGGGACGCGGCGATTTCCGGCGCGCGGGCCATGGTAGGTCCGCTCACCATCGGCGCCATCACGACGATTCTGGCCTTCCTGCCGTTCCTCTTCATCACCTCGCCCGCATTCCAGATCGTGAACGTGTTCCCCTATGTCGCGATCTTCGTTCTGCTCGTCTCCCTCGTTGCGGCGTTCTTAATCCTCCCGGCGCATCTCTCCCACGGGAGACGCTGGAGCCTCTCACCGCTGAGCGACGTGCAGAGCCAGGTCGGCGGATGGCTGGACGAGGTGCGCGATAGGGTCGTGGCGCCTGCGGCCTCATGGGCCGTGCGCAACGTCTGGCTGTCGATCGTTGGCGCACTCCTCGTTCTGGTCGCTGCTGTTCTGCTCCTTGGCTCCGATACCGTTCGGATCGTCCTTTTCGACCAAAACCTGAGCAGCACCGACAACGTGCAGGCGGACATCTATCTGCCGGTGGGCGCGCCGTTCGAGGAGACGCTGGCCACAGCCGATCGCTTCGTCGAGGCGGCGCACAGCCTCAACGACCGGCTGGAGGGCACCCCCGTCGACGCGGTGAGCATGATCGTCGGCAACATCGAGACGGCGCGGAAAATCAGAGAACAGTTGAACAACAGCCATCTCGCCTCCGTGCGTCTGCATCTCAGCGACCAGGCCGACCGCAGCGCGAGCCCGGCCCAAATCGAGCGCGCGTGGCGCGAGGCCATCGGTTCCGTGACGAACCTGGAGAAGGCCGAATTCCGCTCCCGGCGCGTCGAAGTCAGGCCGAGTGTTTCCTATTCGCTCAAGCACGACGACACGGAGACGTTGAGAAGCGCTGCCGCCGAGTTGAGGGCGGGGATGGCGACCGTGCCGGGCATCTACGGCATCCATGATGATCTGGCGCCGGGCAAGCGCCACTTCGAGATCGAGCTGACCCCCGCTGGAAAGGCCGCAGGGCTGACGCCGGCACTGATCGGGAAGCAGCTTCGCTCCAGCTTCCACGGCGCGGACGTCCAGCGCATCCAGCGGGGCCGCGAGGAAATCAACGTGGTGGTCAGGTATCCGGCCGAGCGGCGCAGCCTGAGCGAGCTCGCCAGCGAACGGATCCAACGGCCGGGCGGCGGCGAAATGCCGCTCTCGCTGGTGGCGAACATTACCGAGAAGCGCGAGTCGGCGACGCTGACACGGATCGACGGCAAGCGGGCTGCGCGGGTCAATGGGCGGGCGGACACTGCGGTGATCACGCCGATTCAGGCGCGGCGTGAGGTTCGCGATCAAGTCATCCCCGACCTTCTGGCGAAGTATCCCGGCCTCGCCATCGAGGTCGAAGCCGGTGCGCGGGACGAGGGCGATATGCTCGAGACGCTGGCGCTTCTCGTCCCCATCGTCCTGATCGCGATCTACGCCCTTATCGCGGCATTCCTGCGCAGCTACTGGAAGCCGGTGATCGCGGTTGTGGGCATTCCGATCGCGTTCGCAGGTGCGATTGTGAGTCACTGGATACTCGGCTGGGATCTGACCACCATGTCGATCTTCGGCATGATTGCCGTCGGCGGCGTGGTCGTGAACGACGCTCTCGTGTTGTTGGACCGCTACAACAAGATCCGGCAGGACAATGCGATGATCCCCGCCATCGCTGCTGCAGCCGCAGCGACACGACAGCGATTCCGGCCGGTGTTCCTGACGACCCTCACCACGCTGCTGGGGCTCTCGCCCCTGCTCTATGAGCGCGGCGACGAACTGATCGGATTCGTGCCCTTCGTCGTCAGCATGTTGGGTGGTCTTACGTTCTCCACCCTGTCGATCCTGTTCGTGCTGCCGGCGCTGGTGATGATCGTCGAGGGCCGCCGGGAGTAGTCCTAGCCCCGGCCAACGATCGTCCCGCGTAGGTTCTCGGCTGCGCGCTACGCCTTCACGATCGTCGCCTGGTGATCCACCGGGAAGTTGACCGAGCGGGCGACGAAGCAGTTGGCGTTGGCCTGCGCGTGCAGGCCCGCTGCGGCCTCGGCATCGCTCTCGGCCGTGATCGTCACGCGTGGCCTGAGCCTGACCCGCGTGAACTCGCCCTCGCCCATGGGGGGATGGGTCTGCATCGTGCCCTCGGCCGAGTCCTCGTAGGCGGTAACGACGATGCCGGCGGCGGAGCAGAGGTGCAGGTACCAGAGCATGTGACAGGCGGAGAGCGCGGCCACCAGCAGGTCCTCCGGATTGTGTCGGCTCGCGTCGCCCCGATAGGCGGAGTCCGCCGATCCCGCAATCGTCGGCTTGCCGGCGCAGGCGATGTCGTAGTCGCGCGTGTACGCCTTGTAGCCGGCCGTGCCCTGGCCGCTGTTTCCTGTCCAGGTCACCGTTGCGCTGTAACTGTGTTCCCGCGCCATGCCTGTCTCCTGCTTCCCCGACATCTGACCCGACGATAGCGATGACGTCCCGAACATGCGACGCCGGCCGATCGGTTGCACGACCGGCCGGCGCGCAACACGTGTTCAGTAATCCTGCTTCGCGCTGAAATCCTGCTTTACGCTGACTTGCACGGTCGCGACCGCGTCGGCGACTGGCTCGATGGTCTTGCGGCCCTCATCGTAGCCGATATCGAAGCGGTCGAGGCCGACGGACATGGGCTCGCCGTTCAACTGCACGACCGCCGTCACGTAGTGGTCCTCGTACATGGTGGGTGCCACCATCACCAGCACACGGACTTCCTCCGCGTGGCTCGCCACCTCGAAGGTGATGGACTTGCCCGGCGCGAGCAGGACGCCGGGGGGGCCGTCCATGCCGTGGGCGACCGCGGCCTCGGCGCCGATGGCCTCTGCGAGCATTCCGGGGTCTCCGGTCAGAATCTGGTGCTCCGCTTCCGGCGAGACGTAACGCTCGACGAAGATCTTTCCGTCTTCGGAAACCGGCGCCACCAGCACCGGCGCGAGCAGCTCATCCTCCATGTTGTTCGTGACCGTGACCTCGTAGGACATATGCGAGGATGCCAGGCTGACCCCGGTCGTCAGGCCAACGACGGCAGCCATTGCCGTCAACCCAAAGAGATACTTCATGTGCTCACTCTCCTCTGAGGGCGGGAGGACGCGACGCGCTACTCCGCCTGTTTCGTGCCGCGCGGGGGAGAGAGTTCCACCGCGCCTCCCTTGCTGCTGAGGTAGGCGCCGCCCCAGGCGGTTACAACTGGCGCGCCGACCGTTATGACGATACGCGTTCCCCAATTGCGAACCGCCGCATAGCCGGGCAGACTCCCGCCGACAGCGCGCGACGGCGAAAGGCTCTCGGTTGTCGAGAGGACGGTTGCGTGCGGGAGCAACTGTTCTGCGCCGAGGCCGAAAGCCGGCGCGCATAGAGGGAGGAAAGCGACCATGATCATCAGACGCCGCGGAACACGCAGAGAGGAAGGCGCGCGCAAGCGCTTCATCGCGAGCAGGCGTAACTTCATGAAGGGCGCGGGGCTCGCCGGTTTCGGCGCCGCCGCCATGTCGAGCGGTCTGCTGGCCGACATCAACGACGGCGTCCGCGCCGAGGGCGAGCCGATCCCGGTCGGCGGCTGCGTGCCGCTCACCGGCTGGGCCGCCGCCGACGGTCTCTCGTTCAAGAGCGGGCTCGAGCTCGCCTGCGAGGAGATCAACATGATGGGCGGCATCCTGGGCCGGCCGCTCGCGCCGGTCTTCGAGGACAGCAAGGAGCAGGGCGCCGACAACATCATCCCGGCGATGCAGCGCCTGCTCGACCGTCACGAGGTGCACGCCATCATCAACGGCTACAACACCGGCGCCGTCACAGCGGAATACGACACGATCGCCGATGCCGGCGTGCCCTATCTCCACCACAACACCGACATCGTGCATCACGAGACGGTGGGCAGCGATCCCGAGCTCTACTTCAGCAACTTCATGGCCGACCCTGCCGAGTACTGGTACGGCGAGGGCTTCATGAAGTTCATCAGCGACCTCAACGACACCGGCAAGTGGGAGGCGCCCAACAAGAAGGTCGCCATCGTCACCGGCTCGCAGAACTACAGCGTGGTGATCGCCAACGCGATGCGCGATTCGGCGGAGAAGTACGGCTGGGAGATCAGCCTCTACGAGACCGTGGTGGTGCCGATCTCCGAATGGGGGCCGACGCTGCAGAAGATCCGCAACGATCCGCCGGCGGCCATCGCGATCACCCACTGGGTGCCGCAGGATCTGGCGCAGTTCATGATGCAGTTCGTGCCCAACCCGACGCCGAGCCTGGTCTACATGCAGTACGGCCCGCTGCTCGCGGCCTTCCGCGAGATCGGCAAGGAGGCCACCAACGGCGTGCTCTTCGCCACCGTGGTCGGCGCGCTGCAGGACGAGATCGGCCAGGATTACTCCGCGCGGTTCAACGCGAAGTTCGGCGAGAGCGCGAGCCCGCTCACCGGCTCTCAGCCCTATGACTCGTGCCACTACTGGGCGATCGCGGCGGCCATGGCCGGCGGCACCGGGGCGCCCGGCGAGTTCGAGCAGAACGAGAAGGTATGCGATCGCATTCGCCGCAACATCTATCGCGGCGTGCAGGGCGCGACGGCGTTCGTGCTGCCCTACCAGGCGGCCCGGACCTATCCGACCGAGACCCGCGATGCCTCGCTCGGCATGCCGCATCAGTTCCTCCAGGTCCAGAACCACCTGGAGCAGGGCAAGCTGATCGCGCCGGAGCCGTACGAGACGGCTGCGTTCCAGGTCCCGCCGTGGATTAGCTGAGACCTGCCATGGAGCGGACGGCGTCCGAGCCGCTACTCTCCTGCCAGGGCGTCGACAAGTATTTCGGCGCCCTGGCCGCCGTTCGCGATATGACCTTCGACGTCTTCCCGGGCGAGGCGCTCGGGATCGGCGGGCCCAACGGTGCCGGCAAGACGACGCTGTTCGACGTCATCTCGGGGCTAAACCCGGCCACGGCCGGCAGCATCACTTTCGACGGCAGGACCATTACGCGTGCGACACCGGACCGTACCTGCCAGCTCGGCATGGCGCGCACGTTTCAGCTGAACGCCGGTTTCGACACGCTTTCGGCACGCGAGAACACGCTGATCGCGGCCTATTTCGGGCGCCACAATCGGCTGGTTCCCGGCATGCGCTTCGACCGGGAAACCCAGCGCCTCGCCGACGAGGCGATGGAGTTCGTCGGCCTCGATGAGGTCGCCCACGAAGCGACGCAGACGCTTCCCGTCTATCACCGCAAGCTCCTGATGGTGGCGGGCGCGCTCGCCACCCAGCCCAAGATGCTGTTGATGGACGAGCCGGTCGGCGGCCTCAATCCACGAGAGATCGACGACGTGATGGCGCTCGTCCGGCGGCTCAAGGAGCGCGGCCTCACCATCATGCTCATCGAGCACGTGATGCGCTTCCTGGTCAGGCTCTCGGACCGGGTGCTGATCATGCACCACGGCGAGAAGATCTTCGAAGGCTCGGCTTCGGGCCTCGTCTACGACAAGACCGTGGTCGACGTCTATCTGGGGGAGGGCTCGTCGCGGCGGCTCCGACACCTGCTCGAAGACCAGCCGTCGCCCGACGAGGGCGCGCCGGGCGCCCCCTGAGCGGCGCTTGAGGGGAGCATGAGCGAGCCGTTGCTCGAAGTCGACTCGCTCGACGCCGGCTATCACGGCCAGCGCGTGCTGCGCGACATCTCGTTCGGGGTGCCCGACGGCGGCCTCATCACCATCATCGGACCCAACGGCCACGGCAAGACGACGCTGCTGCGCGCCGTCTCCGGCCTGATTCATCCGATGGCGGGGGAGATTCGCTTCGACGGCAAGGCGCTCGGCCGCGCGCGGGTGGATCAGATCGTGGCGCGCGGCATCGTGCACATCCCGCAGGGGGACATGATCTTCTCGGAGATGACGGTGCGCGACAATCTCCTGATGGGGGCCTACCTGCCCGTGCCCTTCCGCCAGGCCGACGCGAACCTGAAGGAGGTCTACGCACTGCTGCCCAGGCTGGAGGAGCGGGAGAGCCAGACCGCGTCCACGCTCTCCGGCGGCGAGCGGCGGATGCTGGCCATCGGGCGCGGGATGATGACAGGCGGGCGCATCCTGCTGATCGACGAGCCCTCGCTGGGCCTCGCCCCCATCGCGATCGACACCATCTACGGCCTGATCCAGACGCTCAAGGAAGCGGGCCGGACGATCCTTCTGGTGGAGGAGAACGCGAGCCGCGTCGCCGATCTCGCGGATCGCATCTATCTGCTCGACCACGGCGAATTCGTCTGGCAGGGCACCGCCAGCGAGCTCGACCTCCACGAGGAAATCGTCGAGACCTATCTCGGAGCCTGAGGCGGCGCGGTGGAAACCTTCGTTCAGATCCTCGTCAGCGGGCTCACGCTCGGCGCCATGTACGCCGCGAGCAGCATCGGGCTCTCGCTCGTGTGGGGGGCGATGGGTGTGCTCAACATGGCCCACGGCGCCCTGCTCACCATCGGCGGCTATGCCTCCTATTCGGCAGTGATCCACCTGGGCCTGCCCTGGTACCTCGGGCTGCCGGCGGCGATGATCGTGAGCTTCGTGGTGGGGCTCCTGATCTACCACATCATCTTCCGCTTCATGTACCGGCACCCGGCGTTCGAGACCAACGTCATCATCGCGACCGTCGGCCTCGCCATCTTCCTCGAACAGGTGACGCTGCTGATCTACGGCGCCTATCCGTTTCTCCAGCCCTTCTCCATCGAGGAAGGCTTCTTCGTCTCCGGTGTCTTCATCCGCTTCCAGAACGTGGTGATCCTGGTCCTCGCGGTGGTCACCATGCTGCTGGTCGCAGCGTTGCTCTCGCGCACGCGCATGGGCCGCGCCATCCGGGCGACGGCGCTGAATCGCGAGGCGGCGCAGCTCATGGGTGTCAATGTCGGGCGGGTCTTCGCCCAAGTGATGGGGATCGCCGGCGTCGTGGCCGCAATCTCGGGCGTCATGCTGAGCTCGATCACGACGCTCGCGCCGACCATGGGCTACGACCCCATGCTCAAGGCCTTCATCATCTGCGTCATCGCGGGGCTCGGTAACGTGCCCGGCGCGCTCATCGCCGCCTTCGTGCTCGGCCTGTTCGAGTCCGTGGTGCAGTTCGCCGTCGGCGTTCGCTTCGGGTTTCCTGCGCTGCTGCTGCTGGTCATCATCGCGCTGATCTGGCGGCCCTACGGTGTGTTCGGGCGCCGCCAGGTGCGCCGCGTCTGATGTTCGAGACGGGCCCCAACTGGCGGCGGGACGTCGCCTTCGGCGTCGTGCTCATCGCGGTGATGATCGCGATCCCGCTCCTTGGGCCGTCGCGCTATTTCATCGGCCAGCTCACGCTCTTCTTCATCTGGGCGACGGTGGTTTCCCAGTGGAACCTGGTATTCGGCGTCGCCGGCGTTTTCTCGCTGGCGCAGATGGCGATCTTCGCCTTCGGCGGCTTCGCCACAGGGATGATGGGGCTCTACCTCGACATCTCGCTCTGGATCGCGCTGCCGCTTGCCGGCGTGGGCTCGATCCTGTTCAGCCTCATCATCGGGCTCGCATGCCTCAGGCTGCGCGGCCCCTACGTGGCGCTGCTGACGCTTGCCATCGCCCAGGTGATGTACCTGCTGATCATCACCGACACCGCCTGCTTCTACATGGAGGGTGTGACCTGCCGTAATTTCACGGGCGGCACGCGCGGCCTCGCCAAATTCGGCGACTTCGGCTTCCGCGAGATGCTCGGCCGCCGCGAGTACCTGAAGGGCGATTATTACCTCTCGCTCTTCCTGCTCGTGTTGGCGACGGGCTTCTCCTTCGCCATCATTCGCAGCCCGTTGGGCTTCGCCTTTCGGGCGCTGCGCGACAATCCTGAATACGGTGTCTCGCGCGGGCTCAACCGCTTCAAGTACCAGCTCCTCGTGTTCGCCATGACGGCCTTCTTCACCGGGCTCGCGGGCGGCGTCTTTGCCGGGCACTTCCGGGTCATCGGCGCCAACGTTCTGTCGCTGCCGCTGCTGCTCTTCCTGATCTCGATGATGGTGGTGGGCGGGCTGGGGCGGGCCTGGGGGCCAATCCTGGGCGCCGCCCTGGTGATGCTGGCAGACGAGGGGATGAAGGACTTCGTCGAGATCAGGAACATGGGCTATGGCGCGCTGATCGTCGCCATCGTCGTGCTCCTGCCCCAAGGGGCTGCGGGCGGGCTGGAGCAGGTGTGGGAATGGGGGCGCCGGCAGGTGCTCGCGCTGTGGGGAGGCGCCGGGCGCCCGGCCGCCAGGCGTGCCGGCGAGGAGCGGCGCGAGTGACGGCCGGTGCCGGCCTCGTCATCGCCGCCAACGTCCTCTAACCAACCACGGAATGCGTGCAATGGTCGAGACGCCCAACGAGCCCATCGTCTACCTGAACGGTGATTTCGTGCCGCTCAGCGAGGCGAAGATATCCGTGCTGGACCAGGGGTTCCTGCTCGGCGACGGGGTCTTCGACGTGGTCTCGGCCTGGCGTGGATCGATCTTCAAGCTCGATGAGCACATCGACCGTTTCTTCGATTCGCTGCGCGCGACGCGGCTGGAAACCGCGATGACCCGCGACAATTGGCGCGCGGCGATCGTCCAGACCTGCCGGCGCAACGGGCTGCGCGACGCCAGCATCCGCTTCATCGTGACGCGCGGCGCGCCCAACGCCGTGGTCGCCGACCCGCGCGACTTCGAGCCGACGCGGATCGTCTGGGCCGCGCCCTACATCTTCCTCGCCGACGAGGAGACGCGGCGCTCGGGGATTCGCCTTCACATCACCCACCTGCGGGCGTTCTCGCCGGACACGCTCGATGCCCGCTACAAGTGCCTCGACCGGCTGCATTCGCAGATGGCGCGGTTGGAAGCACTGGAGGCCGGCTACGACGACGTGATCTGGCTCGACCAGGCCGGCTATGCCTGCGAGGGGCCAGCGTCGAACATCTTCGCGGTGAAGGACGGGGTGGTGCACACGCCGGGACGCAATGTGTTGCGCGGTATCACGCGACAGACCTTCATCGAGCTTGCCAGGGACGCCGGGCTCCCGCTCAGGGAATGCGATCTCACTGCTTTCGATCTCTACGCCGCCGACGAGGTGTTTACCTGCAGCACCGCCGGTGGTGCCTTGGCGGTGCGCGAGATCGCCGGCCGCCGGTTGCCTCAGCCCTGCCCCGGCCCGGTCACCGAGCGGCTCGACCGGCTCTACTGGGCGCTAAGGGACTCAGGGGCCCACGGCACGCCTGTGTTCGATTGAGCGTTACCGGCCGAATCTACTTGGGCCGCATGGAGGGGGTTCCGCATAGGGCCCCCGGTCGTAGAGCGCCGCCTCGAAGGCACGCAGGCGCTTATAGACCGAGATCAGCTCGACGATAACTGTCCAGCTATGAACGAGGTATTGGAACGAGCCTTCCACGCGCCCGAAAGCACGGACGATCTGCTGCATCACTCCGAGGGTGATGGCGCCGGCGACGATGGTCGGCGCCAGCGCGATATAGGGAACAAGAACGCCGAACTGGAGATACGACCACTTCGCGATATCGAAGTACATGTAATGGAAAAATAGTCTGAAGTAGTTTCGCCTGACGTTGAAAAACAGCTCTCTCACCGTCGGCGGATCGGCGCGCTCTTCGTGGTCCTCGCCGTAAACCAGTTCCTTCCTGTAGGCGGCTTCCACCACCTGGTTGTTGAACTCCAATCCTGGAAGCCTGATGCCGACAACGGCGAGCACCGCCGTGCCGAACAGCGCAAAGATGATGGCGGCGTAGACCAGCGCATGATCCAGCTCGCCGATCACCGGCACCACCTTGATCGACTTCGAGAGCTGCCAGAGAATCGGCAGGAAGGCGATCAGTGTCATGACGGAATCGAGCAGACGGCTGCCCAGGGATTCCATGATGATCGCGAAGCGGCGGGTATCTTCCTGGATGCGCTGGCTTGCGCCTTCTATGTGCCGCAGGCGCTCCCAGCGGTCCATGTAGAAGTTGTTCATCGCGTGGCGCCAGCGGAACACCCAATGCTTGGTGAAGAAGCTGAGCATCACGGCGACGACAATGTAGATGCCAGCGATGCGACCGAAGGAGAGCAACAGCGTGTAGAACTCTTCGATGGTCATGCTGCCGGGTTCGCCCAGCGCCTTCTGGACACCGTCGTAGAATTCGCCGAACCATTCGTTGATCTGCACGTCGATCTGCACCTGATACCAGGTGCCGCCGATGATGATCGCCATGCCGCCCCAGGCCCAGAGCGACCATTCGCGCGAAAGAAAGAACGATCGAAACATGAAGCCTCCCGTGATCTTATGTCGGCCGCAAAAGCGTGATATGTCAAATTAACACTTTGTAATGTGAGAGTGATTCGTTATTTACTATCTGTTTCTGTGCGATTTCTCATGAGAAATATAGATGTATAGAAAAAAACACACAGTGGTGTCATCTTTTATTTTCCAATCACAAAGTATTGAGTGCCTGCTCTGGTAGAGGCGCGCGAGATACCGCCGATTGCGCCCGCGCCTTTCAGCCCCAATAGTGGCCGGTGGTGGCAATCACCAGGGTCACGACGCCGAGGGCCAGGTTGACGGTGATGATCCAGCGAATGCCCTCGATCGCACGGCCGGCGGCTGGCAGCGTTCCCGCATCCAGCGCCTTCAGGAAGCGGCGATAGGGGCCGACGAGAAGCCAGAGGTAGAGCAGGGCCATCAGCACGCCGATGCCTTGCATCAGGTGTATCGACATGTCGATTGCGCCGAAGCCGCCGAACTCGACCAGGATCATCGCGTGCCCGGTCGCGAGCAGCGCCAGCACGGAGACGCCCACGGCCGGGAAGAAGCGCGCGAACACCCGGCGCCAGAGCGCGAGCCTGACCGCAGGCTCCAGCGGCCCGACCGCCGGCCGCAGCACGAGGAGCGCGAAGAACATGCCGCCCACCCAGACGACGGCGCTCAGGACATGGATCGTGAGTAGATAGGCCATGGCTCACCCTCGCTGGGTAGACGGCTGGTTCAAGGCAGGGACCGGGCGATGAGAGTCACGACGGTAGTTCGTCACCCGGCTCGGGCACCGAATCGGACGACCTGTTCAGATAGCGCGTCAAGTCGCCCTCGACCGCGCCTGCCGCTCGCTCCCTCAGGAAGGTCTCCGCGGTCTGGACGGCCCCGATCTTCTGCGCGACCGCCGCGACGATCCACTGGTTGAGGGATACGCCGTCCTCTCGAGCAAGCCGTGCCGCCGTGTCCTTCAGGGATGCCGGCAATTGCAACGGATACTTGTAGCGCCGGGGATCGGTCATGACGTCAGTCTCCTCACGATGTCGCCAGGGGTCACGATCTCAAGCCCCAAGTCCTGGATCGTGAGAAGATAGGCCATGGTCGATCCTCACTGGCTCCCAAGGGCACGTAACACGGGATCGCGGTGGAGACCACGGTAAGCAAGTTACACGCCCGTCGATTGACAAGTGCTCGGGCGGCGCTATCTAATCCTCAGGAGTTCAGACGGGGCCAACCGACGCCATGGCACGCTCATTCGACACAGTGGTACCGATCGCCGCCGGGGACGAGCAGATCACGCTCTCGGCCAGCGCCGCGCGGCGGATCGCGGTGCTGATCGCCGATGAGGCCGATGCGGGGACGATGCTGCGGGTCAGCGTCTCGGGCGGCGGCTGCTCGGGCTTCCAGTACGGCTTCGCCTTCGAGACCGAGCAGCGGCCGGACGACATCGCCATCGAGCGGGACGGCGTCGTGGCACTGGTGGACCGGGTCTCGGCCGGCTACATGGCGGGCTCGGAAATCGACTACGTGGAAGACCTGATCGGCGCCTCCTTCCAGGTGAAGAACCCGAACGCGGTTTCCGGCTGCGGCTGCGGCACGTCCTTCTCCCTCGTCTGAGCCCGTGCTCAAGATCGCGACCTGGAACGTCAATTCCATCAAGGTCCGCCTGCCCGCCGTGCTGGAGTGGCTGAGCAGCGCCGAGCCCGACGTGGTGCTGCTGCAGGAGACCAAGTCGCTGGACGAGGCGTTTCCGCGACTCGAGATCGAAGACTGTGGCTACAATCTCGCCGTCCACGGGCAGAAGACCTACAACGGCGTCGCGATCCTGAGCAAACGGCCGCTGGAGGATGTTTTCATCGGGCTTCCGGGCGACGAGGAGGACGAGCAGGCGCGCTATGTCGAGGCCACCACCGGCGGCGTCCGGGTCGCCTCGATCTACCTGCCCAACGGCAATCCGGTCGCGACTGAGAAGTTTCCCTACAAGCTCGCATGGATGGACCGGCTCACCGCGCGCGCAGACGAACTGCTCGGCCATGAGGAGCCGGTCGTGCTCGGCGGCGACTACAACGTCATTCCGGCCGATCTCGACTGCTACGATCCGCAGGCTTGGCAGGACGATGCGCTGTGCCGGCTCGAGTCGCGCTCGCGCTTCCGCACGCTGCTCTATAGCGGCTATACGGAGGCGTACCGCACGCTGCACCCGTATCGGCGGGCCTATACCTTCTGGGACTATCAGGCCGGTCGCTGGCAGCGGGGCGAGGGGCTCCGGATTGACCACCTGCTGCTCTCGCCCGAGGCAGCGGACCGCCTGGAAGCCTGCGAGATCGACGAGGGGCCGCGCGGCGGCGTGAAGGCCTCCGACCACACGCCGATCTGGTGCGCGCTGCGGGAATGAGCGAGGCGCCCGTCATCGAGGGCGGCTGCCGCTGCGGTGCCGTGCGCTACCGGGCCGAAGGCGGGCCGCTCTGGGTTTCCCATTGCCACTGCGAGGAATGCCGGCGGTCGTCCGGCGCGCCGGTCTCGACCTTCCTCGGCGTGCGCGACACCGGGTTCGCCTTCGTCGCCGGCACGCCCGGCATCTACGATAGCTCGCCGGACGTCGTGCGGAAGTTCTGTGGCGCCTGCGGCACACCGCTCACCTACGAGGCGGCGGTCTACCCCGGCGAGGTCCACATCATGGCGGGCACGCTCGACGAGCCGGAAACCCTCGCGCCGGAGCGGCACGTCTTTCTTCGCGACAGCATGCCGTGGCTGCCGATCGCGGACGACCTTCCGCGGCACGACACCCTGCCGCGCGGCGTGCCTCGGGTTCCTCGCGGCTAAAGCGAGCCGCCTGGCTTCTTGACGGGAGAAATGTTGCGGGGCGAACGGCCTCGCCGCCCCGCGTCGCGTGGCCGCCTCAGGCGGCGGCGCGGAACATGCCGAATTCGTATTTCTTTTGCCCGGACGGGCCCTTGCTGTCCTTGGGCTCGCTGTCCACCTCGAAGTTCAGTTCGATGACCACCCCGCTCGGGTCGAGCACGAAGAGTTGCCAGAGTCTGAAGTCCGGGATGTTCATCTGGCGCCACTCGCACTTGTGCTTCCTCAGCTTCTTCTTCATCTCGTCGAAGCCCGTCGCACGGAGCGCGATATGGTCTATCGGCGAGACCCGCTGGCTGTACTTGTAGTTCCCGCTGTGGGTCTTGGCGGGGTCGCCGCCGTAGATGTGGAACATGGTCTCGCCCATTTGGAGCCAGGCGCCGGGGAACGGGAATTCCGGGCGTTCGACCTGCTCCATGCCGAGCACGTCACGGTAGAACTTCACCGTCTCCTCAAGGTTCTTGGACTTGATGGCCACGTGGTGCAAGTCAAGCAAGGGCATGGCATCTCTCCTTCGCGCGCGCAGAGCGTGGCCGTATCTTAGCCCCTCAGCCGGGGGAGACAACGGGCTATCGGCGGAAACGCGCCCGCCAGGCGCGGCGCATCGGAGGAGGAACGCGACGTGAGTATGCTGCACGAGGACCTGATCGTCATCGACGGGCTCATCGTCTCTAACTGGTCGGAGGACGTGTTCCGCGACATGCGCAAGGGCGGGCTCACCGCCGCCAACTGTACCTGCTGCGTGTGGGAGGGCTTCGCCGAGACCATGGCCAACATCGCCCAGTGGAACGGCTGGTTCCGCGAGCACGACGACCTGATCGTCAAGGCGCGCACCACCGCCGACATCCGCAAGGCCAAGGAAGACGGGCGCACGGCGATCATCCTCGGCTTCCAGAACACCTCCGCCTTCGAGGACAAGCTGGGCGCGGTGCAGCTCTTCAAGGACGTGGGCGTCGGCATCGCCCAGCTCACCTACAACACGCAGAACCTCGCGGGCTCCGGCTGCTACGAGAGCCGCGATTCGGGGCTCAGCGACTGGGGCCGCGAGCTGGTGGCCGAGATGAACCGGGTGGGGGTGCTGATCGACCTCAGCCACGTCGGCTCCAGGACGTCCGAGGAGACCATCCGAGAATCCGCCAAGCCCGTCGCCTACACCCACTGCCTGCCGTCCGCGCTCAAGCCGCACCCGCGCAACAAGGGCGACGGCGAGCTTCGCTTCATCGCAGAGCAGGGCGGCATGATCGGGGTCACCATGTTCCCGGCGTTTCTCAAGGGCGGCGAGAACTCGACGGTGGACGACTACGTGGAGGCGATCGAGCACGTGATCGGGGTCGCCGGCGAGGACTCGGTCGCCTTCGGCACCGATTTCACCCAGGGATACGGCCAGGACTTCTTCGACTGGATCACCAACGACAAGGGCGACGCCCGCTCGCTCATCAAGTTCACCCCGCTCTCGAACCCCAAGGGCGTGGAGACCATCGGGCAACTCCCCAACCTCACGGCGGCCATGGAGCGCGCCGGCTGGACCGAGGGGCGCATCCGCAAGGTCATGGGCGAGAACTGGCTGCGCTTCCTCGCCGAGGTGTGGGGGGAGTGAAGAGTTACGGTCTCAACGTCATGGTGCCATCGCGGACCTCGTAGCCGCTCAGGCGCTCGAGCGCGCTGATCCCGAGCAGCGAGTGCGGCAGGCGCTCGCCGTTGACCACGGCGCGCACGTTGCTCAGGCGGATGTCACCGAGCTCGAGCGAGCGGATGACGACCGGCGCGGCGCGCACGATGCCGCCGGCGGTGTGCAGGCGTTGGGAGAAGTTCAGCTCTGAGCGGTCGAAGCCGATGCGCTCGGCGTCGTCAGGGCTGAGCGCCACCAGGCTCGCGCCGGTATCGATCAGGAATCGGACCTCGGCGCCGTTCACGCGGGAATCGATGTAGAAGTGGCCGTCGCGGTGGGCGCGCACGCGCACGGCGCCCTCCTCGGTGGTCACCGCCGCGTAGGGGACGATCTCACCGCTCAGCCGGTTCACGAGGTCCGTGAGCTCGAAACGGTAGCTGTAGCCGATCGCGAGAATGCCCGCGAGCGCGAGCCAGATGGCTGCGTGGCGCAGCCGGCGCAGCAGCGCGCCGGGCGCGGGCTTTCGCGGCGGTGGCGGGGGCTGCGGAGACGACCCCAGCCGATGCCAGCCGGTCTCCCGGCGCAAGCGGCTCCAGGGGCCGCGTTCGGCGCTCATGGCCGGTCCGTCCGGACTACCCCACGACTCTCCCTCGCGCTGCGCGGAAGAGGCCCAAGCCAGCCTATCGCGATGCCGCCCATATGTACCGATCTGGTGTCGCGGAGCGGACTTTTCCAGTCGCAGCGCTCGGCCCGCGAACCGCTTAGGGACCATCTATTGGTTTTTTCTATGAGGGTGGCCTCTCTTTTGTATTTGGCATTATGGCTATGCCGATTACGTGAGTCCTCAAGAGACGCCCTTCGGATTGTTCCCGGAGGGAAACGCGAGGACTCAGGAGCATGGCCGTTTACGCAACGGGCACACGGTCAACGAATCCAATCGACGCGACGCGGTCCGCTTCGGCGGAGCCGATGCTTGTGGAACGCTCAGGCACCGACCTGGTGGTCCGCGCCCCGGCCGGACATGCGAAAAGGTCCACGTCGGAGGCCCGCGACGGCGTGCGCGCGGCTGCCTCGGTCATGGGCTGGGTCCTGTGGATCTTGTTGGCGCTGACAATGGCGGCGTTCCTGGCCTTCGCGCCGTCGATGCTGTAGCCGCCGGGCCGCGCGCTTTCCCGTCTCATCCGGGACCGCCCGAGCCGTCAGCCGCTGTCCCGGTCTCCTTCGCGGTCTTCGCCAGCAGGTGCGCGCCCGAGGTCGTCGGCGCGTAGCGGGGCGGCTCCTCCGGGCTCCGGCAGGTCGGCAGGCATTCGATCAGGGCGTCGTAATTCGGTTGGTGGAAGAAGGCGATGGAGGCGCGCCGGCTGCCCGCGCGCCGCTCCGCCGGCGGGTTGACCACACGGTGCAGCGTCGAGACCCAGCGGTCGTTGGTCCACTGCGCCATGAGGTCGCCGAGGTTGACGATGAAGGTGTCGGGCACGGGCGCGACATCGCTCCACGTCCCGTCGCCGCCGCGCACCTGCAGGCCACCGGCGGCTTCCGTCGCCAGCAGTATCGTGAGGCTGCCGTAGTCGGAGTGCGCGCCGGCGCGCAGCTGATCGGGCAGGGGAGGGCCCTCGGCCTCCGCATAGTGGTTGAGGCGCATGGCGGTGATGTGACGGTCGATCTTGTCGGCGAAGAACGTCTCGGGCATGTCGAGCGCCAGCGCGAAGATGCGCATGAGGATGTCTGCCAGGCGCTCCATCGCGCGGTAGTAGGCGCAGAGGCTCCGCCGGAAGCCGGGCGGTCGGGCGGGCCAGATGTTGGGCTCGAACCAGGTCTCGCGGTGGGCGCTGTAGTAGGGGGCCTCCGGCAGATCAAAGCGCCCGAAGGTGAAGGCCTCGATCAGGTCGGGCGGCGACTCGCGGTCGAGGGTGTAGGCCAACGCGTTGCCGCCGACCGGCAGATAGCCCCGGCGAAAGTCGCCCTTCGCCGATATCCACCGGCGCTTCTCGGCATCGTCCAGGTCGAAGAACGCCCAGGTCGCCTCCAGGCAGTCGTCCACGGCTGCGGGCGGGACGCCGTGGCCGGCGACGATCAGGAAGCCGATGCGGCGGCAGGCCTCATCGACGGCCTTGGCCACGGCGGCCTTTTCGGCGCCGTCACCGCTCAGGAACGGCGCGATGTCGACCACGGGAACGGCGCTCTCGCTCATGGCGCGGTCATGGTGTCACGGCGGAGGGGATCGGGCCACACCGGACCACGCCCGTGCTCTTGCCGGCCGCGCCGCAATGAGGCAAACAGCCGCAGCGGAGGGGCTCCCGAACGACCCCGTCCGGAAGGGAGAACACGAGTACCGTGACGCGGATCGTCCTGGTGACCCATTCGGAGCGCGCCAATCCCGGCAAGGTGCGCGAGGCGCTGCATGCGCGGGGTTGCGAGACCGAGGTCTGCTTCGTTGCCGGCGGCGCGGCGCTCCCGCCCATGAACGGCGGCCGCCTGCAAGGCTACGACGGGGCCGCGGTTTTCGGCGGCCCGATGAGCGCGTGCGATGTCGACGAGCATGCGTTCCTGCGTGAAGAGACCGAATGGATCTCCGCGCAGCTCGCGGCCGACGCGCCGCTTCTCGGCATCTGTCTCGGCGCCCAGATCATGGCCCGCGCCCTCGGCGGGCGCGTCTATCCCCATCCCGAGGGATTGTGCGAGGTCGGCTATCAGCCGCTCGATCCCGCCAACGAGGATTGTCCGCTGTTCCCGTCGCCCATTCATGTCTTTCACTGGCACCGCGAAGGCTTCGACCTGCCGCCGGGGGCGGAGCTGCTGGCGCGGGGCGTCATCTTCGAGAACCAGGCGTTCAGCCACGGCGCGCGGGCGTTCGGGGTCCAGTTTCACCCGGAGATGACGCCGGTGACGCATGAGCGCTGGCTCAACAACCCGAAGGCCCAGAAATACTTTTCGCGGCCGGAGGTTCCCTCCGCCGACCGGCAGCGCGCCGACTCCGTGCGCTACGACCCGGCGGTGCACCGCTGGCTGGACGGCTTTCTCGATCTCTGGCTGGAGCGCTTTTAGCCCGCACTTCTCGCCAACGTCGCGATCCGGATCGGCGTCCCACCTGGGGCGAACTTAATTTCATGCGGGACACGCCGGGATTCTGCGGGACAGGCGGTCAAGGGGCGGGACGCGATCCCGGTGAGAGTTGCGTTTGGTCCTGCCGGTCGTGGCCACTCTTTCTTGCGCTGCATGAGGCGAGCCTGACGCGCCCGCCGCGTGCCGTGCACCGCACCATGGTCCGGGCTCGATTCGTTAGAGCGTGTCCGTCAAAGACGAACACGCTCTAGTCGAGCTGGGCCGCCTCGCTCGACAGGACAAGAAAAAGGGCGGCGGGGGGTCTTGCATCCCCCGCCGCCCGGTCGTCCGCGAGTTTACGCAGACATCAGTTGATCGCCGATCGGCAGCCTGCGGATGCGCTTGCCGGTGGCGTTAAAGATCGCGTTGACCAGCGCCGGCGTGTACGGCGGCACGCCGGGCTCGCCCACTCCGCACGGGCGCAGATGCGTGAAGTCCTCGACGATGTGCGTGCGCACATCGAGAGGTGCATCGTCCATACGGGTGATGGTGTAGTCGTGGAAGTTGCTCTGGTCGACCGCCCCCTGGGTGGTGGTGATCTGCCCATGCATCGCGACCGAATGGCCGTAAATGGCAGCACCCTCCATCTGCTTCTTCACCCCTTCCGGATTGACATAGCGGCCGCAGTCGATCGCCATGTCCACCTGCGGGATGTGAAGCGAGCCGTCGTCCCGGACGACAACATGCACCGCACACCCCACGTAGCTGTGGAAGCTGCGGTGGCACGCGATGCCCAGGCCATGGCCTGGCGGCATCGCCTTGCCGTAGCCCGACTTCTCGGTCACCACGCGAAGTACGTTGGAGAGCCGCTTCGGCATGATCGGCCAATCCTCGATCGAGTCGCCGTAGTTCCAGTGCTCCGGGACGCCGTCCTGGGTGAGGTCCATCACGTCCGCATCGCCGATCAGCTCCAGCAGGAACTCGACCGGGTCGCGGCCGGCAGCCTCCGCCAGCTCGTTCGCGAAGCAGTTCATCGCAAACGCGTGCTGGATGTTGTTGACCGAGCGATACCAGCCGACCCGGATCATGGCGTCGGCCTCGCCGTTCTCGATGCGGAGGTTCGGCACCTGGTTATAGGGCGTGTCGATGAGGCCAAGCCCGTACTCAAGCGCATGGCCGGTCCGCATCGTCGGTGCCCAGAGCGCGATGAGCGTGGGCCACGCGCCCGAGTGATGCCACGCCGTGACATTGCCCGAGTCGTCGAGCCCTGCTCTCAGGCGATGGGCGCTCGCGGCGTGGTAGAAGCCCTGCTGGATCTCGTCCTCGCGCGTCCACTGCACCCGCACCGGGGCACCGATCTTGCTGGAAAGGATCGCCGCCTCGCACGCGAAGTCGGGCTTGGATTTGCGGCCGAAGCCGCCGCCCAGCAGCGTCACCTCGCACTCGACATCGGTCTGCTCGATGCCCAACGCGTCCGCCACGTATTGCCGGACCCAGTTGGGTGCCTGAGTCGAGGTCACGACCTTGACCGGCATCTGCGTGGCGTCGGCGAGCGCCACCGGCGGCTCCATCGGCGTGTGGATGAAGTAGGGCACGAAGTACTCGGCCTCCATCACCTGGGCGGCCGAGCCCAGCGCCTCGTCGACGTTGCCGCGATCGCGGATGACGTGACCGCCGGCACGGGCCGAAGCCATGAGCTCGTCGTTGTAGGTGCTCGAATCGTGCCGGACGTTGGGGCCGCCATCCCACTCGATGACG
The DNA here is from genome assembly GCA_965220745.1 of Alphaproteobacteria bacterium. Classification (GTDB taxonomy): domain Bacteria; phylum Pseudomonadota; class Alphaproteobacteria; order UBA828; family UBA828; genus WTGU01. The sequence continues at coordinate 786,448 of CBDCQT010000012.1, forward strand.
AGCCTGTCACGTCCTTCCATTACCGACCACGTGTTGGTGCCGATCACCGCGACGCCACCCAACGCCCGGAACTCGGCCGGCTTGTCGTCGGCAAGCGCCGGAATCTCGATCACCTGCTCGACGCCCGGAACCTTGAGCGCCTCGCTGGCGTCGAACGACTTCACCTTGCCGCGATAGACCGGCGGGCGCGCCACGACGGCGATCTTCATGCCGGGCACGCTGATGTCGGCGCCGTAGGTGGCGCCGCCGGTGCTCATGTCGTAGTTGTCGACCACCGGCATGTCGCGGCCGATGTACTTCCACTGCGACTTGTCCTTGAGCTTCGGCGCCGCGTCGCCGGTCGGCACCGCGATGTCGGCGGCGGCGTCCACCACCTCGCCGAAGTCGAACCACTGGCCCGTACCGGAGTGGTAGAGGCGATGGTCCTTGGCATAGACCTCGCTGGGATCGACGCCCCACTTCCTGGCCGCTGCCTGCTCAAGCACATAGCGGCCGGCCGCGCCCAGCTCGCGCATGATTTCGAAATGGTGGCGGGTGCTGCGTGAGCCGTCGGTGTTCTGCTGGTCCTTGCCGGCGGGGTCGAACTTGGTCTCGTCGCCCGGTGCCTGCCAGATCTTGACCCGCTGCCAGTCGGCTTCGAGCTCGTCGGCCAGGATCATCGGTATGCCGGTGCGCACGCCCTGACCCATCTCGGAGCGGCTGCACGTGAGCGTGACCGTTCCGTCGTCCGAAATCTCGACGAAGAGATTGGGCTTGACCGAGTTGCCGTTGGCCTGGCCGCGCGCCGTCGAGATCAGGGAACCGGTGGAGACGTTGGCGCCGAGCACGAAGGCGCCCGTGACGCCGGCGGACTTCAGGAAGGTGCGCCGGCTGATGTTCTGCACGCCGAACATGGTCAGACCTCCTGTGCCGCTGTGCGGACCGCCGCGAAGATCCGCTGGTAGGTACCGCAGCGACAGATGTTGCCGGCCATGCCGTCAACGATCTCTTCGTCGCTGGGGTCGGGGTTCTCGTTGAGCAGCGCCGCCGCCGACATGATCTGCCCGGACTGGCAGTAGCCGCACTGCGGCACGTTGTGAGCGCGCCACGCCCGCTGCACGGGGTGGTTGCCCTCGGGATCGAGACCCTCGATGGTGGTGACGTCCCTGCCGTCGGCCTCCGATACCGGGGTGACGCAGGAGCGGACGGCCTCACCGTCCACGTGAATTGTGCATGCGCCGCAGAGCGCTGCGCCGCAGCCGAACTTGCTCCCTGTCAGTCCGAGCTCGTCTCGGACGTACCAGAGAAGCGGCATGTCAGGATCGCCGTGAAATTGGCGACTGACGCCGTTGATCTTCAGCGAAATCATTGGCCCTCTCCTGTAGTCGCCGACCGGCCCTTTACGGGCAGCCTGATTCGGATGTTAGTCGATGCCCGGAACCGCCTCCAGCAAGATCGGGAGTTCCGGCGAATTTTGGAGAGGGGGCGTTGGAATCCGTCGCCGAGAGGGTGTATTGGCAGCGTGCCGGGTCGCTCAAAGCCCGTAGCGGGACCACCAGAGGCGGGCTTCGATAGCGCCGAGCAGGTCACCGGCCAGCGAGCCGGCCTCCTCGCCATCGCCCCCGAGAAGGAGGCCCGGACGCAAGCGCCGCGCCAGCCACCCGCGCGGGCGGCCGATCTTGCGCATGACCACCTTGCGGCCGTAGCGCTCGCGCAGAACGCTCCGGATATCGCCGATGCCGTCGGCGAGCCCCAGGCCGATCGCCTTTCGCCCCAGCCAGAACTCGCCGCTGAAGAGGTCGGGATCGCTCTCGGCGAGGCGGGCGCCGCGCCTGGCGCGGATTAGCTCCTTGAAGTTGTCGTGAATGTCCCCCTGCACCCGGCGCAGGCGATCGAGATCGTCCGGTTGCACGGCGATGAAGGGGTCGAGCAGCGACTTCTTCTCGCCCGCGGTGTAGAGCCGCCGCTCGACGCCGAGCTTCTCGATGGCTTCGTGGAAGCCGAAGCCCGAATAGATGACGCCGATGCTGCCGAGGATGGAGTTGTCGTCCACGAAAATCTCGTCGGCCGCCGCGGCGAGCCAGTATCCGCCGGATGCGGCGACATCCTCTACGAAGGCCATCACCGGCACGTCGCGTTCCGCCGCAAGCGCGCGAATCCGGTTGTGGATCAGTGCCGACTGCGCCGCGGAGCCGCCCGGCGAATTGATTTCGAGCGCCACGGCTTTCAGCCCCGGCTGGCGGAAGGCCCGTTGCAGCAAGGGAGCGACTCCCTCCATGCTGATCCGGCCGCCGAACATGCCAGGCCGCCCGATCACGCCGGAAAGCCGCACGACAGAGACCACCGGCGGCGGGCGCCGGAAGGTCAGGCGCGCCAGCAACCGCCTCATCAGTCCTCTTCCTCCAGGAGGGCGAGCGCGCCGCCGCCGCGCAGGACTCGGTCCGCCGTGTGGGAGTAGCTGCCGTCGTCGTCGTGCAGGATCATGCCGCAGGCGATCTGCAAGGGCCCGCCATGCTCGGCCGTCGCCTGCACGATGATGCGGTTCGCGGTCTTCTTGGTGCGCGCACCGCTGAAAGGATTATGAGACCACAGCGGATAGACGACGATGGCGCCGGCCCGGGCCTGTGACAGACCGCCCAGAATCTGGGCCAGACGCTCCGGCCGATGAATGATCGTGATGGAGCCGCCAGGGCGGACCATCCGGGCGCAGAACTCGAGCCAGGCGTCGAGGCCGGTCGCGCCTTCCACCGTCGCCTGCGCGCGGCTGCGGGAGGCCGGCACCTGGTTTGCGCCCTGCTCGAAGAAAGGCGGGTTCGCGAACACGTGGTCGAAGCCCTTCGGTGACAATTTGGGCGGCGGTCTCTCGAAATCGCCGACCCACACATCGAGCCATTCCTCCAGCCCGTTGAGCGCGGCGTTGTCCTTGGCGAGCTGGGCGAAGGCGCGGTCCACCTCGATCCCGGTGACGTGCAGGCCGGTGACACGGCTCGCGAGGCAGAGGGCGCCGGCGCCCACGCCGCAGCCGACATCGAGCGCGCGCTCGCCGTCCGAGGCCGGCACCGCGGCCGCGAGCAGGACCGGATCGATCGCGACCCGATAGCCCGCCGCCGGCTGGTTCAGCGCGACCCTGCCGCCCAGCAGCGTGTCGCTGGTGACCCGCGCGGACTCGGTCTCAGTCATCGAGCGCGCCGACTTCCCTCAAGATGCGCCGTGCCGCATCGGCGTCCTCGTCGGCGACCATGAGCCGGCGAGGGATCGCGCCTGCGCTCCCTTCCAGCACGCTCATGTGCTGATCGAGCACGATGGGCTCGATGCCGCCGTCTCTCAGCACGGCGCCGAGGAACGAGAGCTGCACCAGGTCGTTCGTGCGCAGGAGCTCGACCATTCTGTCCCGACTCCCGTGGCGGGCCCACTCGATTCGTGTCGAACCGCGCGCCAAGTGTTACGTTGGCGCCGGCGCGGTTGCGCATGGATGCCCTTGCGCGCGCGCGCCGTCAAGCGAGAGGGTCTATGTCGGACACGGTCGTTCCGCTCGAAGGGCGGGCTGCTGCGCGGCGCAAGGCGGCCTCCGGGGCCTCGCTGGACCCGCTTCACGGGCTGGTCGCGGAAGATCTGCGTGCCGTCAACGGCGTCATTCTGGACAACATGGAAAGCTCGGTGATGCTCATTTCGGAGCTCGCCGCGCACATCGTCGCAGCCGGCGGAAAGCGTCTCCGGCCGATGATGACGCTCGGCGCCGCCCGGCTCTGCGGCTACACCGGCAAGCGCCACATCGACCTCGCCGCCTGCGTCGAGTTCATTCACACCGCGACCCTGCTCCACGACGACGTGGTCGACGACAGCGCACTCAGGCGGGGCACGGCGACCGCTAACGCGGTCTGGGGCAACAAGCCGAGCGTGCTGGTGGGCGACTTCCTGTTCAGCCGCGCGTTTCAGATCTCCGTCGCCGACGGCTCGCTCCGCGTGCTCGGCATCCTCGCCGACACTGCTGCCACTCTCGCCGAAGGCGAGGTGATGCAGCTCACCACTTCGAACGACACCGAGACCAGCGAAGCCGCCTATATGAAGGTGGTGACCGCGAAGACCGCAGCGCTCTTCGCCGCCGCCTGCCAGCTCGGCGCGGTGGTGGCAGAGCGCTCCGCCGCCGAGGAGGAGGCGCTCAGGAGCTTCGGGCTCAATCTCGGCATCGCCTATCAATTAGTCGACGACGCCCTCGACTACGGCGCCCGCGAAGCGGTGCTCGGCAAGTCGGTGGGCGACGATTTCCGCGAAGGCAAGATCACGCTGCCCGTGGTGCTGGCGTTTCGCCGGGGCGACGATGAGGAGCGCGCCTTCTGGCGGCGCACCATGGAGGACGAGGAGCAGGGAGACGACGACTTCGCGCACGCGATGGCCCTGCTCACCCGCCATGACGCGATCGCCGATTCGGTGGAGCGGGCGCGTCACTACAGCGCGATGGCCCGCGACGCGCTCGGCCTGTTCCCCGCGTCCGAGGCGAAGGACGCCCTGCTCGACGTGGTGGATTTCTGCACCGAACGGGCGCACTGACGCAAAGGCGCGCCCGGTCGCGCGTCAGCGCATCTCCTTCGGCATCCTGAAGGCCACCAGTCGCGCGCTCCCGTCCCTGAACGCGGCCCAGTCGTCGATCCCGGTCTCGAAGATGGCGAGCGCTGCCGTCGGGAACCGTGTGGAGAGCCGGGCGTAATTCGGTCCCGGCTCGCGTCGGCCGAGCGCGAGCGCCAGCGCGTGAATGCCGGGGTTGTGGCCGATGAGGAGGACGCCGGGCTCGCTGCCGCCGGCCTCGGCCACGGCGTAAAGGAGAGTCGACGGGCTGCCCATGTAGATGTCGTCGACGATTCGGCGCGGCGGGTTCTCGCCGAAGCCTTCGCAAAACGACTCGCAGGTCTCCACGGTGCGCCGCGAGGGCGAGCAGAGAATCAGCGTCGGCGGTTGCGCCTGGTCGCGGCAGAAGGCACCCATGCGCTGGCTCTCTTTCCGGCCTCTGCCGACCAGCGCGCGTTCCAGGTCGCCGCCGCCGGGCGGCATGCCGGCCTGCGCCTTGCCGTGGCGCATCAGGTAGAGCCGCCGCACGCCGCCTCCTCGCTCACGCTCGCCGTCCGCTCGTATTCGCCGTTTGCAATCGCGGTGGCGCGCGACCAGAATCGCGCCCCGTTTCGGCGATGGGGAGATCATGATGGGCGGCACGCGCACCGACAAGAGCCCGTATGAGGCCGGGCTCGAGCGCAACGACGCGAACTACGTCCCTCTGACCCCGCTCTCCTTCCTGCGCCGCGCCGCAGCGGTATTCCCCGAGCGGACGGCCTGGATTCACGGTAGCCGTCACGCGAGCTACGCCGAATTCTACGCGCGCTGCCGGCGACTCGCGTCGGCGTTGGCGAAGCGCGGCGTCGGCCCTGGCGATACGGTCGCCATCATGTCCCCCAACACGCCAGCGATGCTGGAGGCGCACTACGGCGTTCCCATGTGCGGCGCCGTGCTCAACGCGCTCAACTACCGGCTGGATGCCGCCTCGCTCGGCTTCATCCTCGATCACGCCGATGCCAGGGTGCTGCTCACCGACCGCTCGTTCTCACCCGTCATTGCCGACGCGCTCGTGCGGGCCGAAGCGGCGCCGCTGGTCATCGATATCGACGATGCGCCCGAGGAAGGCGGCGACCTGCTCGGCGGGATCGAATACGAGGCGTTGTTGGCCGGCGGCGATCCCGAGTACGACTGGCGCTGGCCCGAGGACGAGTGGGAGGCGATCTCGCTCAACTACACCTCCGGCACCACGGGCAACCCCAAGGGGGTTGTCTATCACCACAGGGGTGCTTACCTGAACTCGCTCGGCGACGGCGTCACCTGGGCCATGCCGCATGGGCCGGTCTATCTCTGGACGCTGCCCATGTTCCACTGCAACGGCTGGTGCTTCACCTGGGCGGTCAGCGCCTATGCGGGGACGCACGTGTGCCTGCGCAAGGTCGAGGCGGGCGCCATCTTTCAGATGATTGCCGAGCACGGGGTCACGCATTTCTGCGGCGCGCCCATCGTGCTCAACCTGCTCAGCAACGCGAGCGAGGAGGAGCGCGTGCCCTTCGACCACCGTGTCGAGGTGATGACCGCCGCGGCCCCGCCGCCCGCCGCCGTCATCGCGCGCATCGAGGCGGCCGGCTTCCACGTCACTCACGTCTATGGGCTGACCGAGGTTTACGGCCCGGCCACCGTGTGCGCCTGGCACGACGACTGGGACGCGCTGCCGCTCCAGGAAAAGGCGGCGCTCAAGGCCCGCCAGGGCGTCGCTTACCCCACCCTCGACGGGCTCATGGTGGCCGACTCCAAGACGCTGGAGCCCGTGCCGCCGGACGGCCAGACCATGGGTGAGGTCTTCATGCGTGGCAACACCGTGATGAAGGGTTATCTCGCCAATCCCCAGGCGACCGAGGAGGCCTTCGCCGGCGGCTGGTTCCACACCGGCGACCTCGGCGTGGTTCACGCCAACGGCTACATCGAGCTCAGGGACAGGGCCAAGGACATCATCATCTCGGGCGGCGAGAACATCTCCACCATCGAGGTCGAGGGTGCGCTCTACCGCCACCCGGCGGTGCTGGAGGCTGCCGTGGTGGCGCGGCCCGACGAGACCTGGGGCGAGACGCCCTGCGCCTTCGTCACGCTGAAGGACGGCGAGCAGGTCGACGAGGCCGCGCTGATCGACTTCTGCCGGGGCGAGCTTGCGCGCTACAAGTGCCCGAAGACCGTGGTGTTCGGCGCGCTGCCCAAGACCTCGACCGGCAAGGTCCGCAAGTACGTACTGAGGGAGCGCGCCGCCGCGCTCTGACGCGGCGCCGGGTGGCCGGGCGAGCGATGCGAACGACCCTGTCCGGCCTCGTCGCGCTTGCCGCAACGGCTCTGCTGCTTTTCGCGAACTCCGCCATCGCCGCGGCCGATGACGATCGGTTTGCCGAGGCGCGGGCGGCGATGGTGCGCGCCGTCGCGCTCGACGCCGAGCGCACCGCCGAGTGGATCGGCAAGGAAAAGCTGGCGCCTCGCGTGATGGAGGCGATGGGGCGGGTGCCGCGCCATCTCTTCGTGCCGCCGGAGCTGCAGGACTTCGGCTACCTCAACAGGCCACTCCCTATCGGCTACGGCCAGACCATCTCGCAGCCCTATATCGTCGCGTTGATGACCGACTTGCTGGCGCCGGAGCCCGACGATGTGGCGTTCGAGCTCGGCACCGGGTCGAGCTATCAGGCGGCGGTGCTGGCCGAGCTCGTCGCCCAGGTCTACACGGTCGAGATCGTGGAGCCGCTGGCCGCGAGCGCCACGGATCGGCTCGACGCGCTCGGCTACCACAACGTGACCGTGCGGGCCGGCGACGGCTACTTCGGCTGGCCCGAGCACGCACCCTTCGACATCATCGTCGTCACGGCGGCAGCGAGCCATGTGCCGCCGCCGCTCATCGCCCAGCTCAAGCCCGGCGGGCGCATGGTGATCCCGGTGGGCAGCCCGTTCCTCACCCAGCAACTCCTGCTCATCCAGAAGGGGGAGGACGGCGCCGTGACCAGCCGCCAGATCTTGCCGGTCATCTTCGTTCCGCTGACCGGCGGGCACTGACACAGAGTGGCGGGCGAGGGCGCGGGAGAGGGAACGCACGGCCCGTCCCGTCTCGCCGTCTTCTTCGCCGTGGCGCTGCTCGCGGCCGGCATTCTGGGCTACGAGATCCTGCTCGCGCGCCTGCTGGCGATCGTGCACTGGCACCACTTCGCCTACATGATCATCGCCGTCGCGCTGCTGGGTTTCGGCGCAGCGGGCAGTGTGGTCGCGGTATTCCAGACGCCGCTGCTCGCGCGCTTTCGCTGGACCTTCGGCGGCGCGGCATTGGGTTTCGGGGCCGGGGCGCCCTTGGCCTTCGCGCTGGCGCAGTCGCTCCCGTTCAACGCGCTCGAGATCGCGTGGGACCGCGCACAGCTCGGCTGGCTCTTCGCTCTCTACCTTGTGTTGTCGGTGCCGTTCTTCAGCGCGGCGCTGGCCCTGGCGCTGGCCTTTCGGGCGCACGCCGAGCGCGCCGGCGCGCTCTACCGCATGGACTTGGTGGGCGCGGGCCTCGGGGCGCTGGGCATGGTGTTTCTGCTGGACGCCCTGCCGCTCGCCGATGCGCTGCGGGTCGTGGGTGCGCTGGGCGCCGCTGCGGGCGGCATGGTCCTGCTGACCGGGAGCGTCCGCCGGCTCGCGCAGGGCGGCGCACTGCTGGCGGTGTGCGCAGGGCTCGCCCTGCCCGCGGCGCTCCCCGATCACTGGCTGCGCCCGCACCCTTCGCCCTACAAGGGCTTGAGCCTGGCGCTGACCGCGCCCGAGGCGCGCATCGTCGCGGAGCGTCACGGCCCGCTCGGCTGGCTCGCCGCGGTCGAGAGTCCGGCCGTGCCCTTCCGCCATGCGCCCGGCCTCAGCCTGATGGCGCCGGCCGGCCCGCCGGAGCAGGTCGGGCTTTTCACCGACGGCGGTGCCCCCAGCGCGATCACCCGCGCCGATGCCGACCTGCGTTATCTGGAGGCCGAGACCGCCGCGCTCCCCTACCATCTGGTCGAGAACCCGCGGGTGCTGGCGCTGGGTGCCGGTGGCGGGGCGGAAGTGCTGCGGGCATTGCGCCATGGCGCGAACGCCGTCGATGCGGTGGAGCTGAACCCGGACGTGCTCGCCATCGTGCGCCAGGTGCTGGCGGAGGCGGCCGGAGCCGCGTGGGAGGGAGAGAGCGTCCGCACCCACGTTGCCGACGCCCGAAGCTTCGCCGCACGCACCGCAGAACAGTGGGACCTGATCCAGATCGCGCTGGTGGATTCCTTCAGTGCCGCGGCGGCAGGCGTGCACGCCCTCGACGAATCGATGCTCTATACGGTGGAGGCGTTCGAGACCTTTCTGGATCGTCTTGCGCCGGGCGGCGTATTGGCCGTCACCCGCTGGCTCAAGCTGCCGCCGCGGGACTCGCTCAGGCTGCTCTGGACCGCGCGGCGGGCGCTGGAGGCACGGGGCGTCGCCGATCCGGCCTCGCATATCATCATGATTCGCGGCTGGAAGACGACGACACTGGTAATCGGAAACGAGCCCTTCTCCGGTCTCGCAATGGACCGGCTGCGTGCCTTCGCCAACGACTATGCCTTCGATCTGGTCTGGCATCCGGGGATCGCCGAGGGCGACGCCAACCACCACAACCGCCTGGCCGAACCCGAGTTCTATCGCGGCGCCTCAGCGATACTTGGCCCCGATCCGGAGGGATACGCGGCCCGCTACAAGTTCGCCCTCACGCCCGCGACCGACGACCGGCCATTCTTCTTCCACACGCTCAAGTGGTCGACCCTGCCCGAGCTGCTCGCGCTGCGTGCGCAGGGCGGGCTGCCGCTGATCGAATGGGGCTTCGTGATCCTCGTCGCGACCTTGGTGCAGGCGTTTGTCGCCGCGGCCTTGTTGATCCTGGCACCGCTGCTCGCGCTCCGCACCCGGCGCACGACGGACGCGCGTCCACCCGCCCGCTGGCGGGTGGTGCTCTTCTTCGCGTGCCTTGGGTTGGCGTTCCTCTTCATCGAGATCGCCTTCATGCAGCGCTTCGCGGTGTTTCTCGGGCATCCGCTCTACGCCATCGCGGTGGTGCTCGCCGGCCTCCTGGTCTTCGCCGGTCTGGGCGCGGGCGCGATCGATCGCCTCTCACGCCTGGCTGGATGCAGGCCGCCCATCGTGATTGTGGCGGCTGGGATCATCGCCGTCGGCGGTGCTTATCTGGGGCTGCTGCCCTGGGTGTTCGAGGCGGCGCAGGGCTGGCCGACCGCCGCGCGCCTCGCCGTGGCGCTCGCGCTGCTCGGCCCCATCGGCTTCTTCCTCGGGATGCCGTTCCCGCTCGGGCTCAAGGCCCTCGGCGCGCGCGCGCCGGCGCTGGTGCCCTGGGCCTGGGGGATCAACGCCTGCGCCTCGGTGGTGAGCGCCTCACTCGCGACCTTCATCGCGCTCCATGTCGGCTTCACGCCCGTGCTCGGCTGTGCTTTGGTGCTCTATGCCCTGGCTGCGGCCTTCCCGCCGCAGGCGGCGGAGGCCCCTCGATAGCAAGACACACCGGAGAAACGGCCGATGAAGTTCCTCGTGCTCCAGCACATCGACATCGAGCATCCGGGCATCTTTCGCGACTTCATGCGCGCCGACGGAGTCGAATGGGACGCGGTCGAGCTCGACGAGGGCGAGGCGATCCCGCCCCTGGAGGGCTATGACGCGCTGATCTCCATGGGCGGGCCGATGGATGTCTTCGAGGAGGAGGAGCATCCCTGGCTCGTGGACGAGAAGGTGGCCATTCGCGAGGCCGTGGCGGAGCGCGACATGCCCTTCCTCGGCGTCTGCCTCGGCCATCAGTTGCTTGCCGATGCACTCGGCGGCCGGGTGGAGACCATGGCCGAGCCCGAGGTCGGCATCATGACGGTCGATCTCACCGAGGCCGGGCGCGTGGACCCGCTGCTCGCCGGCCTCGATCCGACCGTGACCTGCCTGCAATGGCATGGCTGCGCGGTGACCGCGATGCCCGAAGGCGGCGTCAGCCTCGCCTCGTCGCCGCTCTGCGCAGTCCAGGCCTTCCGGGTCGGGCGCCACGCCTACGGGCTGCAGTATCACGTGGAGCTGACACCGACGACGGTTGGCGATTGGGGCGCCGTGCCGGCCTATCAGGATTCGCTGGAGCGGGCGCTGGGCTCCGACGGCCTCGCGCCGTTCGAAGCCGAGGCCGCGCGGAATATGCCCTCCTTCAACCGGGACGCCCGCATCCTCTACGACAACTTCATGACGCTGGTGCGCAGCAGTTAGGGAGCGCTTTCCGGCGGCCAGTCCGGTGCCGGTGGTGGCGCGTCGAGGGGGCCGAGCCAGGTGACGTGGCCCATCTTGCGGCCGGCGCGGGTTTCCGCCTTGCCGTAGAGGTGGAGGTGCGCGGCCGGGTCCGCGGCGAGCGCCCGCCAGCGCTCGACATCGGCGCCGATCAGGTTCTTCATACAGGCGTTGGCCCGCCGTGCCGTGGAGCCCAACGGCAGGCCGCAGACGGCACGGATGTGCTGCGCAAACTGACTGGTCTCGCAGCCCTCGATGGTCCAGTGGCCCGAGTTGTGGACGCGGGGGGCGATCTCGTTGACCAGCAGCCGACCGTCCTCGGTGACAAAGAGCTCGACGCAGAGCACGCCCACGTGGTCGAGCGCTTGGGCAATCCGTTCGGCGCCCTCCCGAGCAACCTCTGCGAGGGCAGGGGGGAGGCTCGCCGGCGCCAGCGTCACGTCGAGAATGCCGTTCACGTGGCGGTTCTCGACCGGGTCGAAGCATGCGATCCGCCCGTCCGGCGCGCGGGCCACGATCACCGAGACCTCACGCTCGACGGGCGCGAATGCTTCCAGGATTGCCGGACGGCTGCCGAGGGTGTCGCGCCATGCCATGAGCAGATCGTTGCCTGCGGCCAGCACCACCTGACCCTTGCCGTCGTAGCCGAGGGTCTGGGTCTTGAGCACGGCGGGCCGGCCGATGCGGGCATCGGCAGCTGCGTTGTCGGCACCCACCTCGACCGCCGCATAGGGTGTCGTCTCCAAGCCGAGGCCGCGCACGAAATCCTTCTCGGCGATGCGATTCTGGGCGATGCGGAGCGATCCGGCCGCCGGCCGCACCGGCACGCGCTCCGCGAGCCGCTCCAGCGCTAGTGCCGGTACGTTCTCGAACTCCGTGGTGACGACATCCACCGCCGCGCCGAAGGCGTCGAGGGCCGCGCGGTCGTCGTAAGACGCGACGGTCTCGGCGGCCGAGACCTGTGCGGCAGGGCCGCCGGGCTCCGGCGAGAAGACGTGGCAGCGGTAGCCGAGAGGTGCTCCGGCAATCGCCAGCATCCGGCCGAGCTGGCCGCCGCCGAGAATGCCGACCGTGGCGCCAGGCGCAATCACGGGATCAGGACTGCGGCGATTCGGCGACTGCGGCGGTCTGATTGGCGCGCCACTCGTCGAGCGCGGCGGCCACCCGCTCGTCGCCGAGGGCGACGATGGCGGCGGCGAGCAGGGCCGCGTTGACCGCGCCCGCCCGCCCGATGGCAACCGTACCGACCGGCACGCCGGCCGGCATCTGGACGATGGAGAGCAGGCTGTCCATGCCCTTGAGGCTCTTGCTCTCGACCGGCACGCCGATGACGGGCAGCGGCGTCATCGAGGCGGTCATGCCGGGTAGATGCGCCGCTCCGCCGGCGCCGGCCACGATCACCCTGAGGCCGCGGTCGCGGGCTTCGTCGGCGTAGGCATAGAGCCGCCTGGGCGTGCGGTGCGCGGAGACGATGCGGGTCTCGAACGGGACACCGAGCGCCTCAAGGGTCTCGGCGGCGTGGTGCATGGTCTCCCAGTCCGACTGGCTCCCCATGATGATCCCGACCTGGGCGGTGGCCTCGCTCATGGCGCTCTCCCTTTACGCCTCACAAATTGGGGCGCGGCGTGCTACTTTACCGCCAGCAAGCGGCCGCGGGCAGTGCCGGGGTCGCCTTCACAGCCTCGGCGCGGCGTGCTATAGAGCCGCCCGCCCAGGAATGAAACCCGAATTCTGAGGAAGGGAAGCAGAAATTTGGTCCATGTAGTCGTACGCGAAAACAATGTCGATCAGGCGCTGAAGGCCCTCAAAAAGAAAATGCAGCGTGAGGGAATTTTCCGGGAAATGAAGATGCGCCGCCACTACGAGAAGCCCTCGGAGCGGCGGGCGCGGGAAAAGGCGGAAGCGGTCCGCCGTGCCCGGAAACTCGCTCGCAAGCGCGCCCAGCGGGAGGAATAACCCCCGCCAATTGCGGCCTCGCGACGCCGCGAATTACTCTGAGAAATTTTCACGCTGGGCCGGTTGCCGCGGCGCGGAGTTCGCCTGCATTTAAATGAAACGAGGGGTCAGAGGGACTTTACGATCTCTTCGACCATTTTCTTGGCGTCGCCGAAAAGCATCATCGTGTTGTCCCGGTAGAACACCGGGTTGTCGATGCCCGCATAGCCCGGCGCCAGCGAGCGCTTGACGAACAACACCGTCTTGCAGAGCTCCACGTCGAGAATCGGCATGCCCGCAATCGGGCTCTGGGGGTCGGTCTTCGCAACCGGATTGACCACGTCGTTGGCGCCGATCACGAGGGCAACATCGGTGTTGGGCATGTCGCTGTTGATGTCCTCCAGCTCGAAGACCTCGTCGTAGGGGACATTGGCCTCGGCCAGCAGCACGTTCATGTGGCCCGGCATGCGGCCCGCCACCGGATGGATGGCGTAGCGGACGTCGACCCCCTCCTTTTGGAGCATACCGGCCATCTCGCGTATAGCGTGCTGGGCCTGCGCGACGGCGAGGCCGTAACCCGGCACGATCACCACGGAGCCTGCGTTGCGCATGATGAAGGCGGCGTCGTCCGCGCTGCCCGCCTTGTGGGTGCGGTCGGTTGCGGAGACGGACTTCGAGGAATCGGTGCCGAAGCCGCCGAGAATCACGCTGATGAAGGAGCGGTTCATCGCGCGGCACATGATGTAGCTCAGGATCGCGCCGGCCGAGCCCACCAGGGCGCCGACCACGATGAGCACCGTGTTTTCCAGCGTGAAGCCGATACCCGCCGCCGCCCATCCCGAATAGGAGTTCAGCATCGAGATGACCACCGGCATGTCGGCACCGCCGATGGGGACGATCAGCAGCACGCCGAAGAGCAACGCGAGGCCGGTCATGGCCCAGAACACGCTCTCCTGCTGCTCGATGGAGAAGACCACGCCCAGCGCAATGATCGCGATGATGAGGGCGAGGTTGAGCAGGTGCTGGCCGCGGAAGACCAGCGGCGCGCCGGTCATCAATTCCTGAAGCTTGGCGAAGGCGACGACCGATCCCGTAAAGGTCAGCGCGCCGATCACCACGCCGAAGCACATCTCGATTCGGCTCACCAGTCTGATGTCGCCGGGCGTGCCGATGTGGAAGGTCTCCGGCGCGTAGAAGGCTGCGCCTGCGACCAGCACGGCGGCGAGCCCCACCAGGCTGTGGAACCCCGCCACGAGTTGGGGCATCGCGGTCATGCGGATTCGGAGTGCGATCAGCGTGCCGATCAGGCCGCCGACCACGATGCCGACGCCGACCCACAAGTAGTCCTCGACCCCCGGCTGGCCGAGAGTCGTGCCAATGGCGATCACCATGCCGGCGATGCCGAAGATATTGCCGCTGCGCGCGGTCGCGGGCGACGAAAGGCCACGCAAGGCCATGATGAAACAGACGCCAGCGATCAGATAGAGAATCGCTGCCAGATTGGAGGTCATGGGGAGCGCCGCCTATTTCTTCTTCTTGAACATCGACAGCATTCGTTGTGTGACCGTGAATCCTCCGAATATGTTGACGGCCGCAAGGCCGACGGCGACACCGCCCAATATCTTGGCCAGGACACTGCCCTCGGCAGGCGTCGCCGCCAACAACGCGCCCACGATGATCACGCTCGAAATGGCGTTCGTGACCGACATGAGCGGCGTGTGCAGCGCCGGCGTGACGCTCCACACCACGTAGTATCCGATGAACACGGCGAGCACGAAAACCGTGATGGCAATGACCAGGGGATGCAGTTCGAGCACGTGCTCCACGGTTACATTTCCTCGCCTTCGAGCGCCGGGTTCACCACCGCCCCGCCCCTGGTCAGCAAGGCCCCCCGTATCACCTCGTCCTCCCAGTCGATCTCGAGCGAACGGCTTTCCTGATTGACCATCGGTTGGATGAAGTTGAACAGGTTGCGGGCGTAGAGCGTGCTGGTATCGACCGGAACCCGCGCCGGATAGTTGGCGTGGCCGATGATGGTGACGCCGTGGCGCACGACCACCTGGTCGTAGGCGCTCAGCGCGCAATTGCCGCCGCTCTCGACAGCCAGATCCACGATGACCGAGCCGGGCTTCATGTCCTTGACCATCGCCTCGGTGATCAATTCCGGGGCGGGCTTGCCCGGAATTTGCGCGGTGGTGATGCAAATGTCCTGCTTCGTGAGCGTCTCGTGAATCAATGCGGCCTGACGCGCCTTGTACAGGTCGCCCATCTCCCTGGCGTAGCCACCGGCGGTCTCGGCATCGCCGGCGTCGGCGTCCACGGAGATGAACTTGGCGCCCAGGCTCTCGACCTGCTCCTTGACGGCGGGGCGCACGTCGAAGGCGGAGACCAGCCCGCCCAGCCGCTTGGCGGTCGCGATCGCCTGAAGACCGGCGACGCCCGCGCCAAGCACGACGACCCGCGCCGGGGCCACGGTGCCGGCGGCGGTCATCATCATCGGCAGAATCCGGCCGAAATGATCGGCGGCGTCAATCACCGCCTTGTAGCCCGCGATGTTGCTCTGCGACGACAGCGCATCCATCGATTGTGCGCGGCTGATGCGCGGGATCAGCTCCATCGCGAAGGAGGTGACTCCGAGTGACGCGTAGCGATCGACCTGCTCGCGCTGTTGCAACGGTGCAAGCAGGCCCACCAGCACCGCATCGGAATTCAAGAGAGAGAGCTCGTCGGCCGCGTTTCCGTCACAGAGCGGAGCGCGGACCTTGGTGACGAGGTCGGCGTCGCCGTAGACGGTCTTTGCGTCGACGACGATGTGGGCGCCCGCCTCCGCCAGCACTTCGTCCGACATCTGAGCGCCCGCGCCGGCGCCGCTTTCAACCAGCACCTCGACGCCGAGCGCCTTGAATTTCCTGATCGAGTCCGGGGAGGCGGCAATGCGGGTCTCGCCCGGGACGATTTCCTTCGGAACCCCGATCCTCATACGCGCATCGACTCCGCCTGCCCGGGAGCGGCGCCACAATGCCCCGCGCGGTGCGGTTTGCCAAGACCGGGGGCGCGGGTTCTCACGGAGGGTTGATCCGGGCGCACAATGCGCATTGCCACCGCGTATCAGGCCGCCTCGGGCACCCCGCAGCCTTCCAGTGCGGTGGTCTGCCGGCGGGTCAACTGCGCGGCGTCGAAATCCTCGATCAGCGCCTCGTAGAGCCGGTGCCAGTTGAGCTCGGCCTTGAGGTGCAAATAGACCGAGCCGAGACCGATCGCCGAGCGGTCAATCAGCACGAACTCGCGCGGTGGCGTGACGCCGCCAAGGCGCCGGATCTCCCGGTGCGTCTTGGCCGCGACCGCGCCGCCGTAGCGCGCGTTCCCCGATTCGTCGATCAACCGGGCGCGGTCGTCGATCAGCGGCCCGTAAATGTAATTGGCCCAGATGTTGAGCGCGTCGACCATCTCGTTGGAGAGATCGCTGAAGCCCCAGGTCTCGTAGGCGTGCACCGCGAGGTCGCGGTCCTCGTCCCGCACCGCGTAGTAGAGGTCGATAATGCCTTGCACGAAGCGGCTTTCGAACACGCGGATGCAGCCGTAGTCGAGGAGATTGACCGTGCCGTCCTCACGCACCGTGTAGTTGCCGAGATGCGGGTCGCCGTGGAGAACGCCATAGCGGTACAGCGGCACGTACCAGGCGTCGAACATGCGGCGCGCGATGTCGTTGCGTTGCTCGGCCGGGGCCTCCTTGAAGTCGAGCAGCGGGGCGCCGTCGAGCCAGTTCATGGTGAGCAGCCGCCGCGTCGAGAGGGCGGCGTCCACCGCCGGCACGTGAACGCCGGGATCGTCGCGCAGCATCTCGCCGTAGAGAGCCATGTGGCGGGCCTCGCGCTCGTAGTCGAGCTCTTCGCGCAGCCGCGCCGCGATCTCGGCGTGGATCTCGCCGGTCTCGATGGCCGGGTCGTAGCGGGCATAGACGGCGAAGATCAGCTTGAGTTGGCGGATATCGGCCGCCACGGCGGACGCCATGTCCGGGTATTGCAGCTTGCAGGCAAGCGCCGTGCCATCGTGCGCCGTGGCGCGGTGAACCTGGCCGAGAGAGGCCGCGGCCACCGCTTCCGTCTCGAAGTCGGCGAATGCGGAGCGCCAGTCAGGGCCGAGCTCGGCGGCCATGCGCCGCTTGACGAAGCCCCAGCCCATCGCCGGCGCGCGCGACTGGAGGGCGCCGAGGGCGTCGGCGTATTCGTCGGGCAGGCCGCCGGGGATCGTCGACAGCAGTTGCGCGACCTTCATCAGCGGCCCCTTGAGGCCGCCGAGGGCGCGCTTCAGGTCCTCGGCGTTCCGCTCCCGGTCGGTTGGCATGCCGAGATAGCGCTGGCCCGCCATGCGCGCCGCGATTCCGCCTACCGAAGTGCCGACCCGCGCATAGCGGCGCACCCGCCCGCTCAGCCTGTCGTCTTCGCGATCCGGCACGATTGATGCCTCTATGCTCGCTACCCATTGGCCAGGGCCGCGTTGCGGCGCGTCACCCCATTCGATAAATCATACCATCGTCCCTTTCTTCGGCCGTATGGGCGCGGCATCGGACGGAGCGAGCGCGGACCCGGAGCGGAGCGGAGACCCTCATGCTGGAAAAATTCGAACGGTATCCGTTGACCTTCGGCCCGACGCCCATCGAGAAGCTGAATCGGCTCTCCGAGCATCTGGGCGGTGCGGTCGAGCTCTATGCCAAGCGCGACGACTGCAATTCGGGCCTCGCCTTCGGCGGCAACAAGATCCGCAAGCTCGAATACATCGTGCCCGACGCCATCGCGTCGAACGCCGATACCCTCGTCACCATCGGCGGCGTGCAGTCCAACCATACGCGGCAGGTCGCGGCGGTCGCCGCGAAGCTCGGCATGAAGTGCCGCCTGGTGCAGGAGAGCTGGGTGCCGTTCGAGGACGCCGTTTACGATCGGGTCGGGAACATCCTGATGAGCCGCGTGATGGGCGCGGAGATCGAGCTGGTCGACGAGGGCTTCGACATCGGAATTCGGGAGAGCTGGGAGCGCGCGCTTGACGACGTGAAGGCGAAGGGCGGGAAGCCCTATCCCATTCCGGCGGGTGCCTCGGTTCACAAGTATGGCGGGCTCGGCTACGTCGGCTTCGCCGAGGAGGTGCGGGCGCAGGAGGCGGAGCTCGGCGTCAGGTTCGACTACATCATCGTCTGCACCGTCACTGGCTCGACCCACGCCGGCATGCTGGTGGGATTCGCGACGGACGGCCGCGCCGACAGGGTCATCGGCGTCGACGCATCGGGGACGCCGGCGCAGACCCGCGCGCAGGTGATGGAGATCGCCCGCAACACGGCGGCGCTGGTGGAACTCGGCCGCGCCGTCACCGACGACGATCTCGTCCTGCTCGAGGACTACGCCTATCCCGCCTACGGCGTGCCGTCTGCCGAGACCAACGACGCGATTCGCCTCGCCGCCCGCACGGAAGGGCTGATGACCGATCCGGTCTACGAGGGGAAATCCATGCAGGGCATGATCGACCTGGTACGGAAGGGGTACTTCCCGGCAGGCTCCAAGGTTCTCTACGCCCATCTCGGCGGCGTGCCCGCCATCAACGGCTACAGCTACGTCTATCGCAACGGCTAGCCGCAATCGGCAGCGCTGCTCATCTATCCCATGCAGGAGGGTGTCATGGCCGCTCAACGCATCGGTTCCTACGTCGAGGTCGCTCCCGGCGTCGACATCTACTACGAGGACGAGGGGGAGGGGCCTCCGCTGGTCCTGATTCCTGGCTGGACCTTCACGACCAGGGTCTTCGACCACCAGTTCGCGGCGTTCTCGGATCGTTACCGCGTCATCTCCTTCGACCCGCGCAGTCACGGCCGCTCGACCGTGACCAGCGACGGCAACAACTACGCCACCCAAGCCGCCGATCTCGCCGCGCTTCTCGAACACCTCGAGGTCGAGAACCCGGTTATTGCAGGCTGGTCTGCGGGCTCGCTGACCGCGTGGCACCACGTCCGCAATCGGGGCACGGACGGCATTCGCGCGCTCGTCTCCATCGACATGCCGCCGCTCGGGATGAGCTACGACAAGAGCGATTGGGTCGAGGGGGCGATCGACGCTCTCGCTGGGTTCTTCCAGGGGGTGCAGACCGCGCAGGGGCAACGCGGTGTCGTCATCTGGTACGCCGACAACGTGATGATCGAAGGCGAGATGTCGTCGGAGGTGACCGCCTGGATTGTCGAGCAGTCGCTCGCGACGCCGCCGCTCATCGCCGCCAACCTCATCGCCGACGTGTGCTTCGCGAACTATCTGGAAGAGGCGAAGCAGGTGGACGCGAACATACCGTCGATCTTCTACGTCGCCGACCACTGGGCCGAGACCGCCAAGCCGTTCCTCGCCAAGCATTGCCCCAACTCGCGGGTGGAGGCCTTCGGCGGCCATATGATGTTTTGGGAGTATCCCGACAAGTTCAACGAGAGCCTGGCGGAGTTCCTTTCGGCTCTCTAGCATTTATTCGCTCACGGCAGCCGGCCTGCGGCCGGCGCCTCCGCGAGGGCGCCGCTGGCGCGGCGGGCCGCGGTCGCGGCCTGTCGCGCGTCCGTCAAAGACGGACACGCTCCAACGCGACTACCGCTCGACGATGGCGACGTTGGAGATCCAGCGCTGCTTGCGGCGTGCGAGCCGGCCGGGCACGTCCTCCGCCTCGTAGTCGGCGATGGGGACGGACGCCCGGTCCACGTCGAGCGGCGGTTCCAGCAGGTTCGAATTCAGGACGGAATAGAGGCGGCCCTCCATCTCGCACACGGCCGCGGCGATCACGCCGCAGCGGCCGCAGACGAGAAATGTCGCGGTCTCGTGGCCAAACGCATAGCGGCTCACCCGGTCGGGCTCGGTCAGCGTGATCGTGAGGCGGCCGGACGGCGCCGAGACGTAGAGGCTGCCGTGTTTCTGGCAGAAGCTGCAGCCGCAATGGCGCGGGGAGAGGGGGGTGTCGTCGTCGACCTCCAGCGCGACACCGATCGCGCCGCAATGGCAAGCACCTTCCAAGCTCTTTGCCACGGAAAATTCTCCCTTCGCCGTCACGGCGCCTTCGCGTCGACCCGCGACACGTCACTTGCGCAGCGTCGCGCAATCGCCGTATGCCCGTAAAGCCGACAGTCACGGACAGGGAGCCATCGATGAGCCGCGACGACGCAAGGGGCGCGTCCACGTCCACCTACACCATGGGCTACGGCCCCGAATTCCAGAAGATGCTCGAACGCAGGAACGCGGCGGACTGCGCCGCCCATCTGCTGCCGTACCTCAGACCCGGCATGCGCCTGCTCGACCTCGGCTGCGGCCCCGGCACGATTTCGGTGGGGCTGGCGGCTGCCGTCGCGCCCGGCGCGATGCACGGCATCGACATGGAGGCCTCCCAGATCGAGATGGCCAGCGCCGCCGCCAAGGCCGGCGGGCACGGCAAAGCGGTCTTTCAAGTGGGCGATGCGACCGACCTTCCCTTCGAGGACGCGTCCTTCGACGTGGCCCACTGCCACGCCCTGCTCAACCATGCCCCCGACACGCAGGCGGTGCTCGCCGAGGTCAAGCGCGTGCTGAAGCCCGGTGGACTCTTCGCCGCGCGGGAGGTGATCGGCGACTCATCACTCTTCGAGCCGGCGTTCGAAATGGGGATCAGCGGGTGGTCGACGTTCCTCAAGATGCTCGCGGCCAATGGCGGCCACCCGCAGATGGGCAAGGAGCTGAAGCGCGCTCTCTTCGATGCCGGCTTCACGGACATCCACGCGACCGCGTCCTTCGAACCCTACAACACGGCTGACGACCTCGCGTTTCTGCGGGGCTTGATCATCGGCTGGTTCTTTGCGCCAACGACCATGGAAGCGGCCATCAAGCATGGTCTTGCGAGCCAGGAGCAGTTCGAGGCCTGGCGTCAGTCCCTGGAGGAGTGGGTGACGGAGCCCGGCGCCTTCGCTGCGTTCGCCTGGGGCGAGGCGATCGGGCAGAAGCCGTGACGCGGCGCTGCTATTCCAGCGTCACGCGGTAGTTGCCGAGGGCGTCGATGACGGCGTTGGCGTCCTCGGGCACGAGGACGGTGGTGGTTGCTTCCTCGACGATGGCGGGGCCCGCGAGCGTGGCGCCGGGCGCGAGGTCGTTGCCGCGATAGACCGGCACCTCCTCGGGCGTGCCTCGGCCGGGCAGGTGAACCCGGCGGGTGCCGTGAGGCTCCGGTTGTGGCGCCGTATCCGAGCCCTCTGCCGGCGCAAGGTCCGCGGCGGCGGGCCCGATGGCGCGGACCTTCCAGGTGGTGAACTCGACCAGATCGTTCTCGTTCTTGATCGTGTAGATGCGCTCGTGCATCCGGTGGAAGCCCTCGGCGAGCCCTTCCACGTCGCCAGCGGCAACCGCGCCGTCCCGCGTTGCGAACGGCACCTCGATCTCCCATGACTGGTACTGGTAGCGGCCGAGATAGGCGTACTCGAAGCGCTGATCGGCTTCGGCGATGCCCGCGCGGGCGAGGAAGGCGCGGCCTCGCTCCACCAGCGTGGCCAGCACCGCGTTGACGCCGTCCACGTCGAAGCGCGCGGCGTCGGTTACCAGGGTCGCGGTCTCCTCCCACACGATGTCGGAAATGAGGCCGCCGAAGGCGCTCAAGCCGGCGGAGAACTTGGGCACCATGTAGCCCTTGATGCCGAGCACCCGCGCCATCTGGCCCATGTGGATGGCGGTCGCACCGCCGCCGGCGACGAAGTAGCTCTCGCGCGGATCGATCCCCTCCTGCACGGTGATGTCCTCGATGGCGGCGATCATGGTGTGATCGACCGTGCTGGCGATGGCGCGGGCGGCGGCCGCAAGCTCGATGCCGAGCGCATCGGCGATGGTGCCCACAGCCCGCTCCGCCGCCTGCTTGTCGAGGCGCATCCGGCCGCCGAGGAAGTAGTCGGGGGCGATGATGCCGAGCACCACGTCGGCGTCGGTCACCGTGGGCCGGGTTCCGCCGAGGCCGTAGCAGGCGGGGCCGGGGTCGGCGCCCGCGCTCTCCGGCCCGACGCGCAGTAGCCCGCCCGCGTCCACGTGGGCGATGGAGCCGCCGCCGGCGCCCACCGAGCGCACGTCGACCTTGGGGATGCCCAGCATGTCGAACTCGGTCAGCATCGCCTCGGGCGAGATCACGAGCTGGCCGTCCCGCACCGCGGAGACGTCGAACGAGGTGCCGCCCATGTCGACCACCACGAGATCGGGTGCGTCCGCGAGCTTCCGCGCCGCGACCGGGGCGAGCGTCGGCCCCGACATGACGCTGTAGATCGGCCGCTCGGCGATATCGTCCGGCGGCATCATGCCGCCCAGGCAATTCGCGATCATCAGCTCGTTGCCGTAGCCGCCCTCGCGCAAGCCCCGGTCGAGCGCGTGGACGTAGGCGCTCACCACCGGGCGCAGCGCGGCGTCGATCGCCGCCGAGACCGCGCGGCGGTATTCGCGGGCGATTGGGTTGAGCCGGTGGCTGAGGGTCACCGGAACATTGGGCCAGGCGTCGCGCACGATCTCGCCCACGCGCCGCTCGTGGCTGCCGTTTACCACCGACCAGAGCAGGCAGACCGCGACCGCCTCCACGCCGAGCTTGCGGAAATCCTCGACCGCCGCGCGCACGTCGTCTTCCTGCAGCGCCGTGTGTTCCGCGCCGGTGGCGTCGATCCGCCCGCGCACGCCGCGCGTCCGGATCCGGGGCACGAAGGGCTCGGGGTAGGTGAGGCGCCACTGGAACGGCGGCTTGCGGGGCGCCTCGCGCAGCGTGAGGATGTCGCGAAAGCCGTGGGTGCAGATCAGCCCGACGCTCGCGTGCTTGCCCTCCAGCAGCGCGTTGGTGGAGACCGTGGTGCCGTGGACGACGCGCGCCACCCGCGCCATGAAGTCGGATAGCTCCAGCCCGTAGCCCTCGGCCGCGAGGCCGAGCGCGTTCATGAAGCCGTGCTCGAACGCGGCGGGCGTGGACGGCGTCTTGAAGATGCGGAGGCGCTGGTCGGGGTCCGAGACGACACAGTCGGTAAAGGTGCCGCCGATGTCGATACAGACCCGGTAGTCGCCGGGCGGGTGAGCAGAGGACATTTATTGGCCGGCTCCGCCGTTTCGCGCCTGCCGCAGCCGCGCGGTCTCGTCCGCGTCCACCTCGTGCCGGATGCCGTCGCCGGCGAGGCTGAGCGAGACGGCGTAGACATCCTCCGCCTTCTCCGGGCTGAGCCAGCCGTTGTCCACCGCGCGCGCGACCGCTGCGGGATCGCGCCGCGAGGGATCGCCGTAGCCGCCGCCGGCGGTGGTGACGAAGCGGAACATCTCGCCGGGGGCGCAGCGTTCCTCGTGGAAGGAGGGGAGGGTGACCAACGTGCCGTCGGCGTCGCGCTTCTGGTTGATCGAGGGTGCACCGTCGCTGCCGCCGCGCACGCCCTTGGAGGGGTAGGTGTCGCCGTCGCTGCAGTAGACCGCGGTCATCTCCCCCGCGATGGGACCGTAGACGGCGAGCGTGCCGGGCGCACCGTCCCACTCCCCGTGGCCCAAGGTGTCGATGGCGAGCTCGCGGCACTCGAAGTGGATCGGGAACATGCTCTCGTCCACCTCGGTCGGCGAGAGGATCTGCATGCCGCCATCCACCGGGCCGCCGAAGGTGACCCAGCCGTCGTGGCCGGGCAGCCCCGGCCCGCCGCCGAAGCCGATGAACATCTGGTTGACGTAGGTCTGGCCGTCGCGGCGCGGATCCTCGCCCGAGATCACGGCGAGACCCAGGGCCTGCTGGTAGCCGCCCTCGGCCATGCCGTGCGTCGGCCCGATCTGCGCGAAGCAGCAGGAGACCGCGTTGACCAGACGGTCGGTGACGTTGGTGGTGGCGACCGAGGTGCCGACCGGATAGCGCGGCCGGCCGACGATGCAGCCATCGCGCAGCAGCACCCGGATGCGCCGCGCGCTGCCCTCGTTATGCGGGATGGTGTGGTCGATGTTGTAGAAGACGCCGGCACGGCAGGCGGCGATGGAGCAGGTCTCGCTCAGGTTCAGCCCGCCGGGGATGCAGTCGATATTGTCGCGCACGTCCACGGTGATCGTCGCCGCGTCGGGATCGACAGTCACCTGCGCGCGCACCGGAATCCCCTCGTCGGCGACGCCCGGCAGCGGGTCGTGCCGGTTCTCGTAGGACCAGGTGCCCGCCGGCAGCGTCCGGATGGCGGCGGCGGCACGGCGCTCGCCATAGGCCATCCAGGCCTCGACGAACGTGGCGATGGTTTCCGGCCCGTACTTCTCCACCAGCTCCTTGATCCGGCGTTCGGCGGTGCGGCAGGCGCCCACCTGCGCCAGATAGTCGCCGTACCAGAGGTCGGGCACCCGCACCTTGATCCTGGCCATGCGGATGATGTCGCGGATTTCCCTGTAGCCCCGCTCCACCCGCACGCCGGGGAAGTGCAGGCCTTCCTCGAAGATGGTCTTGGCGTAGGGCAGGTAGGTGGACGGGATCGGCGCGCCGACATCGGCGTGGTGGGCGCGCGAGACGGTCCAGAAGAGCGGCTTGCCGTCGAAGAACACCGGCACGCAGAGCGTGAGGTCCGCGTGGTGGGTGACGCCGGTGTAGGGGCAGTTGTTGAGGAAGGCGTCGCCCTCCTCGATGTCGTCGAAGAGCTCGGTGAGCGGCTGGGTGGTGAGGTCGATGGCCGCCGCGTGCACCGGAATGCACTCCTCGATGCAGACCAGCCGGTGGTCGTAGGTGAGGATGGCGCAGGACATGTCACGCGCGATCTTGATGACGCCCGACTTGCTGGCGCGCAGCACGCCGTTGCTCATCTCGCGCAGGATCGCGCCGAAGCGGCTGGAGAGCACCGAGAGCAGCATCGGGTCGAAGTCCGGTGCTGCGGCCGACATGGCATCGCCGCCGACGGTGATCGTGTCCGATTCGGAGTAGGGCAGGTCTTCCATGGCGGCTATTCCCGAAGGCCCGGCGCGGGCTCGGCCGGGCGCCGGCGAGAGTGCCAAATTAGCGGGCTGCCGTCCATGGGGCCTCCCGGCCGAAGGCGGACCGGAACCGGGATGCGGCGGGATAAAGCGGGCTAGATGCGGTGCTCCGTCCGGACCGAGCCCTGGTAGACGATGCGGCGGTGGTTGAGTTCCGTGCGCTTGTGGTACGCGACCGCGACCGGATCGAAGTCGCAGGCCGGCGTCGGCTCGTGCTCGAAGTAGCCGAACCGGTCCTCGCCCCTGACCAGGGTCGCGCTGTCCCAGTCGGCGAGGGTCTGGCGTGTGTCGGGCGGCATGTAGCGAATGGCGATTCCGATGCGCCGGTCGTCGCTGCGATTGGGGTGAGAGGCATGCGCGAGGCGGTACGAGAAGAGCGCCGCCTCACCGGTGGCGACCTCCATGTTGACGGCCTCGTCTTCGTCGATCCCCGCGCTGATCTCCTGGCCGCGCGACAGCATGTTGTCGTCGTGCCAGGTCTCGCGGTGCGGCAGCCTGGGGCCGAGATGGCTGCCGGGCATGAAGCGCATGCACCCGCTCTCCACCGTCGCCGGCGAGAGGGCCACCCACGCGCTGACCAGGTGGTCCGTATCCAGGCCCCAGTAGTTACTGTCCTGATGCCAGGAGACGTATTGGGGCGAGTGCGGCTCCTTGATCCACCATTGGCTGGTCCAGCACAGGATGTCGGGGCCGATGAGGTCCTCCACCGCATCCAGCAGCCGGGGATTGCGGACCAGGTCCGTCATCCAGCGCAGGAGCAGATGGCCCTTGATGCGAAATGCGTCCTTGCGAGGCCCTCCGCGTTCCATCTCCAGGCACTCCAGCGCGCCGCGCATTGCTGCCGCTTCCTTCGGCTCGAGCAGGCTGAACGGCTTGCAGTAGCCGTCCCGTCTGTACTGCGCGACCGCAGCCTCTGTCAGCACCTTGGGCATGGCCGATTTCTCACCGGTATCGGCGCGCGGCGCAACCCTCGTGAACACCTGCAGATCCGGCGTCTCGATGGGCTACGGGCTTGGGGAGGGTAGAAGAGCCGCTAAACCAGGTTGCGCAGGGAGGCGAGGTCGAAGGCGTCGTCCACGTCGAGCCAGTGGCCGGTGACGTAGAGCACGTCGATGGCCGCGCCCTGGGCGACGAGGCGAGCCAGGAGCTCGGGCAGGTCGGCGGAATCGAGACTGCCGTCCTTGCTCATGGCGTCGAGTGCGCCCCGCACCAGCGTGGCGCCGTGCTCGCTCAGCTTGGTGAGGCCGATGAACTCGCCGTGGGCGGACTCAGGCTCCGCTGCATCGCTCCCGATCGCCTCCAGCGTCACGCGCTCGTCGTCGAGGTAGCTGCCGGTGAAGGGGCGCGAGCAGCGCACCCAGTCGACCGCGCGGTCCGGGGAGCGGGCACCGTCGCTGCGCCGCCGGGCATCGACCACGGTCACGATGTCGCCGTCGGCGGCGAGAAGCCCGTCAAGCACATGCCGGCGGAACAGGATGTCGCCGTAAGAGACCAGGCACGGCCCATAGAGCCGGTTGTAGGCGCAGGCGAGGGAGGCGGCCTCGCCGGTCTGATCGTAGCGGTCGTTGTCCACCGACTCGATGCCGGCGAGGTCGATCGCCTCCTTGCGGTAGCCGCGCACCACGGTGACGTCGCGCAGGCCGCTCCCGTTCAGCGTCCGGACCAGGCGTTGAAGCAGGGGCTCGCCGCGCACGTCGATCATGCACTTCGGGCGCCGCTCGGTGAGCGGGCCGAGCTCCTCGCCGCGCGAGGCTGCGAGCAGGATCGCGCGGGGGCCGCCGCCTGCAGCGAGGTAACGCGCCTCGGCCTCGGCGAGCTCCGCCTGGCCGGTGAGCGCGAACACCTCCTGCACTGGCGCGATCTCTTCCTCGACGGCGGTGAGCGATTCGCTCTCCTTGATGGCCTGACACACCGATCGCATCGCGGACACCGCCGCGCGCATGTTGTGGTTGGCCCAGATCACCATGGAGACGCCGGCCTTGCGGAAGGTCTGCGTCGGCGTGCGGTGGTACATGGTGGGCACGATCACCACCGGCGCGCGCCCGCCCCAGGCCTCGCAGAAGCCGGTGATCTCGTCGGCGGTGGCTTTCTTGGAGTGGATCAGCACCGCGTCGGCGCCGGCCTCGTGGTAGGCCTCGGCGCGGCGCAGCGCCTCGTCCATGCCCCAGCCGGCGATCAGCGCCTCGACGCGCGCGACGAGCTGAAAGTCGTCGTCGCTCTGGCTGTCCTTGCCGGCCTTGATGCGGCCGCAGAATTCCTCCACGTCCGCCAGCGGCTGATTCTCGCCGATGAAGGAGTTGGTCTTGGGGAACAGCTTGTCCTCGATGCAGACCCCGCCGATGCCGCGCTGGCAGAGCTTCCGCACCAGGCGGCGGACGTTGTTGAAGTTGCCGTAGCCGGTGTCGCCGTCCACCAGGATCGGGATCGTGGTGGCGTCGGCCATGAACTCCAGCATTTCGAGGACCTGGGTCCAGGAGGCCTCGTTGTTGTCGCGCACGCCGAGCGCCGCCGACATCGAGAGGCCCGAGGCCCAAATGCCTTCGAACCCGGCCTCCTCCACGATCTTAGCGGAGAGGCCGTTATGGGCCTCCATGATGAAGGAGAGGTCGGGGGCCTGCAGCAGGGCGCGCAGCCGCGCGGCCTTCGAGGCCGGCTGCGTCGGCGCGTCAGCGCTGCCGATGGGGAGTCGTGCCGCCATGAGAAATCGCCGGTTCGTCGCCCGTTCGTCCATGAACCTGACGTATCGCGGTGATATAAAAGGGTAACGACAAGCCGGCGCCGATGCAATGCGGCGCCCTGAACCCTGCCTTCATTGGGAGTGCGACGCGCACCGGCGCACCGCCCACGATGCCGAGGCTGCGACCGCCGCGGCGTCTCCCAACACGACCGACAAAGACGGAGCCGCATGTCACCCGCCGATCACGACGCCAGCCGCGACCCCATCGCCTTCATCGACCTGGATGCGCAGTACCGGCGCCTCAAGGCCGATATCGACGCCGCCATCGCGCGGGTGCTCGAGGACGGCCGTTTCGTCCTGGGCCCGGCGGTGGCGGAGCTGGAGACGGCGCTCGCTGCGCGCGCCGGCGTCGCCCACGCGGTCACCTGCGCGAGCGGCACCGACGCCCTCCAGATCGCGCTGATGGCGGAAGGGATCGGGCCGGGCGATGCGGTCTTCGTCCCCGGCTTCACCTTTCCCGCGACGGCGGGCGTGGTGGCCCTGGTGGGGGCGACGCCCGTCTTCGTCGACGTGGCGGAAGAGAGCTGCATGATGGACCCCGCCGATCTCGCCGCGCGCATCGACCGCGTGACGGCGGAGGGCCGGCACGCGCCGCGCGCGGTCATCGCGGCGGACCTGTTCGGCCAGGCGGCGGACCACGACGCGCTCGGGCCGCTGGCCGCCGAGCGGGGCCTGCTGCTGATCGACGACGCGGCTCAGGGCTTTGGCGGGGCGAGCGGCGGCCGGCCGGTGGGGGCGCTGGCGCCGGTCACCACCACCAGCTTCTATCCGGCCAAGCCCCTCGGCGGCTATGGCGACGGCGGCGCGCTCTTCACCGACGATGCGGCGCGGGCTGCGCGCTGGCGCTCGATCCGCCAGCACGGCCAGGGCGAGGGCAAGTACGACATCGTTGGGGTCGGCCTCAACAGCCGCCTCGATACCCTTCAGGCAGCGATTCTGCTGGTCAAGCTCGCGGCCTTCGATGCCGAGATCGACGCCCGCGAGCGGGTAGCCACGACCTACGATTCTGTGCTCGCCGGTGCCGTCGGCCTGCCGGGGCGGCTGCCGGGGCGGCGCTCGACCTGGGCACAGTACACGATCCGGCTGGAACGGCGCGACGCGGTCCAGGCCGCGCTCGTGGCGCAGGGGATCCCGACCGCGATCCACTACCCGGTGCCGATGCACCTGCAGCCGGCCTATCACGCGCACGGCGACGGCCCCGGCTCGCTGCCGGTGAGCGAGCGCCTGAGCCGGCAGGTGCTGTGCCTGCCGATGCACGCCGATCTCGACGAGGCGACCGCCATGCGGATCGCGCGGGCCGTGCGGGACGCGGCGGCGGAGTGACCGCGCGGCGCCACATGCCATGAGCCACGAGCCGGCGCCCACCGCGGTTACCCGATGGGACATCGTGCTGATGGCCTTGGGCGCCGGCATTCTCGCCGGCTTTCAGGTGGGCAAGGTGCCGCCCGCCCTGCCGGTGCTGCGCGAGACCCTGGGGCTCGACCTCGTCACCGCTGGCTGGCTCACCTCGATCTACTATGCGATCGGAGCCGCCGTCGGCGTCGCGGTCGGGCTACTCTCCGACCGCGCCGGCCCGCGCCGGCTGATGCTCGCCGGTGTGGCCTTCCTCGGTTTGGGCAACCTGATGGGCGGGCTGGTGAGCGGCAGCGCCTGGATCCTGGTCGCGCGCTTCATCGAGGGTTTTGGGTTCGTGGGCGTCACGGTGACCGCGCCCAAGCTGATCGCCTCGGCGGCGCGGCCCCGCGACTACGGCCTCGCCTTCGGCATCTGGGGCGCCTACATGCCGCTCGGCATGGCAATCGCCATGCTGATCGCGCCGGCGCTGCTCGATGCCATCGGCTGGCGCGGCTTCTGGCTGGTGAGCGCAGCGCTGGTCGCGCTCTTCATGGCCGCACTCGGCTGGAGCCTGCACCCGAGACGTTGGCCGGTGACCTTCGACGCCAAGGCCCTGGATTGGCGCGGCGTGGGGGAGACCCTGGCACGGGCTGCGCTCTGGCTCTTCGGCCTCTCGTTCGCCTTCTACACGCTGCAGTGGTTCGCCATCACGGCCTGGCTGCCAACCTTCCTGATCGAGACGCAGGGGCGGAGCGCGGCCGGCGCGGCGATCTGGGGCGCCATGGTGGTGGCGGCCAACGCCCTTGGCAACTTCGCCGCCGCCTGGCTGATGCACAAGCGGGTGCCGCGCTGGGCGCTGATCGGGATCGCCTGCTGCGCCATGGGCGGGTCCTCCGCCGGGGTCTTCCTCTCCGGCACACCGGGCGATCTCAAGATCGTGCTCGCCTTCGTGTTCAGCGGTGTCGGCGGCCTGCTGCCGGCGGCGGCGATCGCCGGTGCGGCCGCCCATGCGCCGCGCGCCGCCTTCGTCGCCATGGCCAGCGGCTTCGTGGTGCAGGGCGCGGCGATCGGTAGCCTGCTCGGCCCGCCGGTGATGGCCGCTGCGGTCGAGGGCCTGGGCAGCTGGGCTGCCTCCTGGTGGGTGATGCTCGCGGTCTCGGGCGCCGGCCTCGGCCTCGTGGCGGGCCTGATCGCAACCGACCGCCGGCCACGCATCTGAGCCCGTTTGCCTGCGCGGAAGCCGCGTGCCGGCGGCGGCCGCGCGGAGCCGCCGTTGACAGAGCGGCGCACGGTGTCCATTGATCGTATGGACATTTGCCGCGAGGACCCGACTGGATTTCAAAATGCTGACCTTCACCGAAGAAATTCTGCTTCTGCTGCTGGACGACGACGACGGCACGTTCGTGCCGATCCCGAACGCCAACCTCGGGTGTGCCATCGGGGGCGCCGTGCTGATGGACCTGGCGTTCGCCTATCGCATCGACACCGACCCGAAGGCACTCGTGGTTAACGACCCTACGCCGACCGGCAACCCCATGCTCGACGACACGCTGGCGAAGATCGCGGCACAGGGGAGCGAGTCGGATACGCGGACCTGGATCAGGGTGCTCTCGGTCGAAGACGCGCCCGCCATTCGCGAGCAGGCGCTGGAGAGCCTCGTCGCGCGCGGCATCGTGCAGGTACGCGAAGAAAGGGTGATGTGGGCCTTCCGCACGCGCCGCTATCCCACGATCGACGGCAACGTGGAGCAGGAGGTCAAGCTGCGGATCGGGGAGGTGCTGTTCTCCGAAGATATTCCCGATCCCCGCGACGTCGCCCTGATCGGCCTGGTGGATGCCTGCGATATTCTGGACGAGATCTTCCCCAGTAAGGACATGGAGCAGTGCCGCCCGCGCATCGATCAGCTGCGCAAGATGGACCTGATCGGCCGCGAGCTGGCGAACGCGATCTCGGACATCGAACATACCGTGGCGATGGCGCTCTCGGGCGCGCCTTACTGAGCAAAACAACGCGAGACACTGACGCCGGGGACGCCCGGCTCATGCGTTGCGGCCACTATTGCAACGTTATTCTATAGTGTTATAATATTTCATATCGACTGCCCTTCCTTCGAGCGACCCTAACCACCAGCGATGGAGTGGTGACATGCGCTACAAGATGCTCCTTGGCACGACTGCGATGACCGCTGCGGCCGCGGCGATGGCGGTCTCCCTGGCACCGCCTCCGGCACAGGCTCAGTCGGACGACGATACGCCGATGGCCGCCATCCTTGCCGTCGAGATCGCGACCTTGCGGGAGCAATACGAGGCGCGCATCAGGGCGCTGGAAGAGCAGGTCAGGGCGCTGCAGTCCGGCTCCGCCGGCGAGATGGCCGACCATGACGATCACGGCCACGACGACCACATGGACGACGACCACGGTCACGATGAGGGAATGGCTGAGCACGACGACCACGGGGCCATGCTCGAGCCCCAAGTCGGCGTGGTGCTCAGGGGCATGTTCACGTCCTACTCCGCCGAAGACTCGGAGATTGCAGGCTTCCAACTCGGCCACGAGAGCGAGCGCGCGGCGGAGGGCTTCTCGGTCGGTCATAGCGAGTTGAGCGTGTCGAGCGATGTCGGTTCTGCGGCTCGCGCCAGTCTCGTGCTCGGCATCGGCGCGCACCCCGGCGAGCCGGCGGAGCTTGAGCTCGAGGAGGCCTATATCCAGACTCTGCCGGGCTCCGGCCTGCCCGAGAGCTTCACCATAACGGCGGGCCGCAAGCTGTGGTCGTTCGGCTATCTCAACGAACGTCATGCGCACGAAGACGACTTCGCCGATCGCCCCTTGCCTTACCGGGCCTTTCTCGACAACGGCTTCAACGACGACGGCATCCAGCTTTCGCTCGCATTGCCCGGTGATGTCCGCACGGAGATTGGCGGCGGTCTCTTCCGCGGCGACGATCAACCGTTCGGCGGGTCCGACAACGGGCGCCGGGCGCTCTCGGCCTATGCGCGGGTCGGCGGCGACATGGGGCGCGATTCGTCTTGGCGAATCGGCGCGTCCGTCTTGAGCGGAGAGGTCGTGGGCGGCGCCGGCGGCCACGCGCACGGCCACGACGACGAGCACGAAGACGAGCACGGGCACGAGCACGAAGACGATCACGCCGACGACGATCATGCCGACGACGACCACGAAGACGACCACGAAGACGACCACGAAGACGATCACGACGACGATCACGATGACGATCATGCCGACGAGCACGAAGACGATCATGCCGACGAGCACGAAGACGATCATGACGACGAGGACGACCACGCCGACGAGGACTTCGCGCCGTCGGACTTCTTCTCCAGCGGCGTGTTCAGCGGTGACCGCGCGCTGTTTGGGACCGACTTCCGCTTTGCCTGGGCGCCGACCGGCAATGCGAGGCAGAGCCAGCTGATCTTCCAGGGCGAGTACCTCTGGCAGACGGACGACGGCGTCTACACGCTGGAGGACGATGCAATGGAGGAGCATGAGCTGACGACCGACGGCAGGAGCGCCGGCTGGTACGCGCAGGCGGTCTACAAGTTCGCGCCTCAGTGGCGGATCGGCGCGCGCTATGCGCGTCTCAGCCCGTCGAGCGCGGCGCACATCGATCACGACCCGAGCGCGCTCGCCGTCATGGGCGACTGGACCAGCGACCGCTTCGGGCAGCTGCGCCTGCAATACAACCGGGAATCGCTGATGTCGGGCGCGGAGGACGATCAGGTGATCCTGCAATACACGGTGAGCCTGGGCGGCCACGCCGGTCACGACCACTAGGAGGCACCGCGGCGCCGCGACGCTGGAGGGTAACACGGGCTTCGACTAGCATCCGGGCGGGGGCTGATCCCGTCGGGTGCTTGCCATGATCCTGCTGACTGGGGCGACCGGAACCACCGGCAGCCCGACCGTCGCGCAGCTGCGTGCGACGGGCCGGCCGTTCCGGATCATGAGCCGCGACGTGGCGCGGGCGAGGCGGCAGTTCGGCGAGGACCTGGACTATGTCGAGGGCGACTTCGCGCAGCCCGAGACCCTCGACGCCGCGTTCGAAGGGATCGAGACCCTCTCGCTCCTCTGCGCCTTCTCCGAAGCGATGGTCGAGCTGGAGCTGAACGCGGTGGAGGCCGCGAAGCGGGCGGGAATCCGCCGCATCGTCAAGATGTCGGCGATCAAGGCCGCGCCCGATGCGCCCACCACAATCCGCCGTTGGCACGGGGAGATCGAGCGGCGCATCGACGAGAGCGGCATCCCCCGCACCCACCTCTGGCCCAACGCCTTCATGCAGAATTTCAGGCGCTTCGCCCCGCTCATCAGGGAGCGCGGCGAGTTCTACGCCCCGGTGGGGGACGCCCGGATCTCGCTGGTGGAGATCGAGGACGTGGCGGCGGTGACGGTCGCGGCGCTGGTCGACGACGAACACGAGGGCGAGACCTACGAGATCACCGGGCCGGAGGCGATCTCCTATGCCGAGTGCGCGGCGATCCTCTCGGAGGAGCTGGGCCGGCAGGTGCGCTACGTCTCCGTCAGCGACGAGGACGCACGCGCCGCGCTGGTCGAGGCCGGCATCGGGCCCAAGGCGGCGCATGCGCTGGTCGAGATCGACGGCCTGTTCCGCACGGGCTTCGGCGCGCCGGTGACCGACGTTGTCGAGCGGGTGACCGGGCGCGCGCCCCGGGACTTCCGCACCTTCGCGCGCGAGAACCTGGCGCTCTTCCAGTAAGGCGGCGAGGCCGATGAGCGACACCCCCTATCCCCGCGACATGGTGGGCTACGGCCGCAACCGCCCGCATCCGCACTGGCCGGGCGAAGCGCGCATCGCCGTGCAGTTCGTCATCAACTACGAGGAGGGCGCGGAGAACAGCATCCTCCACGGCGATGCGGGCTCGGAGACGCTGCTCACCGAGTTCGGCTTCGCGGAGTCCCGCATCGGCGAGCGCGCGCTGCCCATCGAATCCATGTACGAGTTCGGCAGCCGCGTCGGCTTCTGGCGCCTCCATCGGCTGTTCACCGGGCGGGGCGTGCCGGTCACGATCTTCGGCGTCGCCATGGCGCTCGCCCGCAACCCGGAGGCGGTCGCCGCGATGGTGGAGGCGGACTGGGAGATCGCGAGCCACGGCTATCGCTGGATCGACTATCACGCCGTGCCCGAGGCCGAGGAGCGCGCGCACATCGAGAAGGCGATCGCGATCCAGCAGGCGCTCACCGGCACGCGCCCGCTCGGCTACTTCCTCGGCCGCCGCAGCCCCAACACCGTGCGGCTGGTGGCGGAGGAGGGGGGCTTCCTCTACAGCCAGGATTCCTACGCCGACGAGCTGCCCTACTGGGTGGAGGAGGCCGGACGGCGCCTGCTGATGGTGCCCTACACGGCGGACCACAACGACCACCGCTTCGCCACCGCGCCGGGCTTCGACTGGGGCGAGCCCTTCTTCGCCTACCTGCGCGATGCCTTCGACGTGCTCTATGAGGAGGGCGCGGAGCAGCCCGGCATGATGAGCATCGGCCTGCACAGCCGACTGGTGGGGCGGCCGGGGCGCTTCGCCGCGCTCAGGCGCTTCGTCGACCACGTGCTGGCCCACGACAGGGTCTGGCTCTGCCGCGGCATCGACATCGCCCGGCACTGGCGTGCGAGGGGTGACGGGCCGTAGATTCATGTCGTCGCGAGGGTGCTGTTCGAGAAGTTTCGATCCAGCTGTGCCGCACCCCCTTCTCGTCATGGCCGGGCTTGTCCCATTGCTGTCCGGTTTAGATTTTGGCGAAGGGGATTTGGAGTTGGTCATGGGTTTGTGGCTCATCGGGCGGCGGTTCGAAGAGGTCGGTGAGCGCCCGGCGCTGGAAGGTCGTCTTGGCGACGAGGCGGGCGATGGCCTGGAGGCCGAGCCGGGTTCCGGTTCCGATCTGCGCCAGCCGCAGCAGCAGGTAGGCGATCAGCGCGGTGACGATCTGGATGCGCACGGCATTCTCGCTGGTGCCGAGGAAGTGCCGGATCTTCAGGTTCTGCTTGATCCACTTGAAGAACAGCTCGACCTGCCAGCGCCGCTTGTAGAGCGCCGCGATCTCTTCGGCTGGGGCATTGAGGTCGTTGCTGACCAGCATGATCTCCCTGCCGCTGTCGATGCGCACGGTGACCAGACGCACCGGCTTGTCGAAGGGGTTCTGGCGGCTCGCCGCCAGGCGCTTCGACAGCAAGGCGACGCGGTCGGCCACGACCGGGCCGTCCGGCTTGACCGGGCGGGTCTCGATCAGGCTTGTGGGCGAGTTCTTCTTCAGCCGGGTGACGAAGCGGCTCCCCTTGGCGTCGATGTCTGCCCAGAAGGCGAAGTCGTAATAGCCCTTGTCGAAGACGTAAGTCGCGCCGGGCTCGATGGGGAGGCGCTTGGCCGGCGTGATGTCGTTGACCCTGGCCGAGGTCACGGCAAAGCAAACGGGCGCATCTGCGTCCGGGTCGTAGACCACGTGCAGCTTGACGGCACCGTCGACCTCCCAGCTCTCGATCCGCTTGCCAACCAGGACCCGGGTCGCATCGACGAGGCGCAGCATCTCCCGCCCGCGCTGGCCCGCAGATGCGCCCAGCCGGGCGACCAGGGCCTCGAGTACGTCCTCGAACAGGGCCGCCGGACGTACCCGGTTGGCATCCGCGAGCGTAGACCGCCGCACCGGCGCCAGACCCAGATGGGCATGGACGCCCGGAAAGCGTTCCAGCGCACCGACCGCCTCGCGCAACGAGCGCGAGCCCGACAGCTGGGCGAACACCATCGCCTGGAACTGGCTCCACGACGAAAGGCGCCGGACCCGGTAGTCCGCTCCGTGGCGCTCTGCCAGCTTGTCGAAGCGCCAGCGCGGAAACGCCTTCATCAGTCCGCCGAAAATCGTATCCTGGTAGGGCATGGCTTGGGCTCCATTGCGAGCTTCGATTCAACAGGTCTTGCAAAAACCAAGTTGAATCCAAGCCATGCACCTTGTCTACCCAAGCTAAACCGGACAGCAATGGGCTTGTCCCGGCCATCCACGTCGCGCCGCCGCACCTGGTCGATATGGATGCACGGATCAAGTCCGGGCATGACGATGTGGGGGAAGGGGCGGGCGCTCGATTCATGATTCCGCGCGACGTTCGCTTGGCTTACGCGCCTCTCGGCGCGGTGCGCAGTCGCGCGCTCCGGACCTACGGTCCGGCCCTCTTTATGGCAGACGGCTCGTCTGTTGCCGGGCAAACGCCCCGGACCATGGTGCGGTGCACGGCGCGGAGCGGGGGTGTCACGATCGCGATATGAGTGCGCGAACGAACATGTTGCAGCTGGCGTCGGCGCCAAAGATGTCCATGCCGGGTCGCTGTCCCGCGGAATCCCACTTATCCCACTTATCCCACTTATCCCACTTATCCCACCTATCCCGCGTGTCCCACCTATCTCGCGTATCCCGCCTATCCCGTGTATCCCACCTATCCCGCCGAATCCCGGCTGGTCCCGCAAAATTTTTGGTCGTCCGTCTCACCGGGCGCCGGCGGGCGGTGCCTCTGTACCTGTCGCGGGCGTCGCCACCATGGCGGTAAGCCGGCCCGAAATCTCCCGCAGGCGGAGCCACTGCTGGTAGTAGAGGGGAAGCGACATCACCGCTCATCGAATGAGCCCCGGACTGTCGATTGCGGCGATTGGAGGCGATCGGGCGGGGCGGGCGTCTACTCGAATGCCGAGAGGCGCGCGAGGAGCCGGGCGATCTCAGCGTCGCTCACCTGCGCCGGGCGGTACCAGGACCGTTCCGACGCGCTCACGATCTTCTGCCGATCCGCCGGCACATCGGGAACGAAGCCGATCCAGAGCTCGCTCATCTCGTCGGTGGTCTCCCAGCCCCAGGTCACGGTTTCGGGCTCCAGCGCAGGGTTCTGGGGATTGTCCGCCGTGTTGTCGTAGCGCACCCAGGCGTCGATGCGGCTGCCCGCCGGCAGGTGGACCGGCTCCCGGTAGGCGAAGGTGTTCTGCCAGCGGAAGTCCCAGTCGGCGATGCGGATGAGCGGCCGCTCGCTGCCGTCGGGCAGGGTCGCGATGGCGATGAACTCGCGGCCGAGAAAGTGCATGTGCGGGGTGACGTCGGTCAGTGACATGCCGGAGGGGACGTCCATCGAGAAGCGACGCCAGTAGTTCTCCTCGCCCGGCGGAATGCGCAGGTCCTGGGTGCCGATGACCACGCCGTCGACGTAGCGCTCGACCGGCGCCGAGGCGAAGTGGAAGCCCACCGCGCTCCGGTCGGTGGTGGCCTTGCCGTTCAGGTGATAGTGCACCTCCAGCACCATGTCCCCGCCCCTGGGCAGCCACATGCCCAGCCCCTTGTCGAGGACGTAGGGCTGCACCCCCGGCGCCCAGCCGCCGATGCCGTAAGCGTTGTAGTCGAGGAACGCCCCGGTGCCGAAGACCGAGAACCCCGGTTCCGCGTCCTTCGCGTCCGCCGCCCTGGCGCGCCCGCTGTAGTCCATGAGGTAGTTGGCGTGATGGACCACCTTGGCATCGCCGGGGCTGAATTCGAGCGCTGCCACCACCTTGTCCTCGGCGAAGCCGGTGGGGATGATGAAGTAGCGATAGATGTCGTCGCCGTCCGCCGGCACCTGGAAGGGCTCGGTCATGCTGAGCACCAGGTCCGGCTCGCCCAATTGCCACTTCGAGCTGGAGCGAACGGAGGCCGGCATGGGGTCGTCGGAATCGCCCAGCCGGGCGCCGTTCTCCGACCACGACGCCAGCAGCGCGATCTGGCGGTCGCTCAGGCGTCGCGCATCGCGGAACGCGCCGAAGCCTTTCACCGCCCGCCACGGCGGCATCAGGCGCTCGCCGGCCATGAAGGAGACCATGCGGTGCCAGCGCTTCGCGTTGTCGTAGCCCTCGAGGGAGAAGGGGGCGATGCCGCCCTGCCGGTGGCATTCCACGCAGTTCGCTTCGAGCAACGGGGCGATGTGGCGGTTGTAGGTGATCTCGGCGGGGGCGCCCGCAGCGGTGCGGCGCCAGTCGTGGTGAAAGCACCCGACCGCTTCGGTGGCATAGGGCTCGGGCTGGCCGCCGTTCGCCAGCGCCTCGATGACGGTGCGCAGGTCGTGCGAGGAGATCCGCGTGCGCAGCCTGCCCACGGCGGCGAAGCGATCGTCGATGCGGCCCCGGTAGACGACCCGGTCGGCAGCGGAGATCGCGAAGGCCTCCGACATCACGCGGGGGCCGAGGCGGAGTGCCAGATCGCCGGTGCTGTCCAGGATGACCGGGAATGCGATGCCGAACTCGTCCACGAAATCCACGCTCTGGCGCCAAGTGATGTCGGGGTTCGACAGGACGCCATAGAGCGCCACGCCATTCGCGCGCGCTTCGGCGTGAAGCGCGTTGAGCGTGGGCACGTAGCGCGTGGCGACGGGGCAGGCGGTATCGAGGAAGACCAGGACTGTCGGTTGCACCGTCCCCGTGGTGACGCCGATGCGGTGATGGTGGCCTTTCACGTCGGTCACGCGGACTCCGATCAGATCGACCGCGTCGCCGGGTCCCGGCGCGGCGGCACTCGTCATCGCCGGCGCAGCGGCCATCAGGCAGACGAGAGCGAGCAAGGCGCCAAGTCGTTTCGCGATCGCGTTCATCATGAGCCCAATCCTTCGAGCAGTGTGCGCAGTGCCAGGTTGGCCGCGTGCGCGGGCGCGAGATTTCCCGCCGCGACTTCCGACCAGGCGAGCCAGACCTGTGCATCGATGTTGACGACCGCCCAGCTGCGCGGCACGTCGGCGGCGATCACGCCTTCCGCCTTGAGGTCGTCCACCAGGTGCCCCAACCAGTCGAGCTCCTCGGCGTATCGCTTGCGCACGGCTTCGTCGTCGACGGCCTCGGAGACCAGAAAGTGGTAGCGATCGCCGAGCGGCACCACCGCTTCCAGCATGCGCGACAGGCGATCCCGTGCCGTGCGCGCGTCAGCGAGCGCTTCGATGGTCGCGGCGTCGATCTCGTCCATGCACTGCCTGGAGGCGGCGGCGATAAGGTCGCCACGAGAGGAGAAATGGCGGTGCAGGCTCGCCCGGCCCACGCCCGCACGGGTCGCGATCTCGGAGAGGGACGCACCGGGGTTGCGCGCAAGCGTGTCGATGGCCGCATCGAGTACGGCCTGCCGTGTCGAGGGTCTGAGCGGTCGTTCAGGCATGGAGCTGTGATACAATATTGTCTCATATGAGGCAACATTCAACCCCTTGCGTGTCGCCCGCCTCGCGGCGTGGCGTGATAGGATCGCGCGCCTCGACGCCAACCACGATCCCAGGTGCCCCGTCCATGCCTCTCGACGACATCAACTACCCCGAGAATCCCAACGATCTCGAAGCCTTCTGGATGCCGTTCACGGCGAACAAGGGCTACAAGCAGAAGCCGCGCCTGATGACGCGGGCCAAGGGCATGCACTACTACACGCCGGGCGGCCGCGAGATCCTGGACGGCACCGCAGGGCTCTGGTGTTGCAACGCGGGCCACGGGCACGAGAGGATCGTGGCGGCGATCAAGGCGCAGGCCGAGCGCATGGACTTCGCGCCGACCTTCCAGCTCGGCCACCCGGCCGCCTTCGAGTTCGCGAACCGGCTGGTGGACCTCGCGCCCGGCGACCTCGATCACGTCTTCTTCACCAACTCGGGCTCGGAGTCGGCGGACACCGCGCTGAAGATCGCGCTCGGCTATCACTACGTGCGCGGCAAGGGCTCGAAGACCCGGCTGATCGGGCGCGAGCGGGGCTACCACGGCACCAACTTCGGCGGCACGTCCGTCGGCGGCATCGTAAAGAACCGCATGTTCTACGGCAGCCTGCTCTCGGGCGTGGACCACATCCGCCACACCCACGACCTGGAGCACCAGGCCTTCAGCCGCGGCGAGCCCGAATGGGGCGTGCACCTGGCGGACGACCTGGAGCGGCTGGCGGCGCTGCACGATCCCTCCACCATCGCCGCGGTGATCGTGGAGCCGGTGGCGGGCTCCACAGGCGTGCTGGTGCCGCCCAGGGGCTACCTGCGCCGGCTCCGCGAAATCTGCGACAAGCACGACATCCTGCTGATCTTCGACGAGGTGATCACCGGGTTCGGCCGCCTCGGCGCGAGCTTCGCCGCCGATTACTTCGACGTGCAGCCGGACATCCTGACCACCGCCAAGGGGCTCACCAACGCGACCGTGCCCATGGGCGCGGTGTTCTGCCGGGGCAAGATCTACGACGCCTTCATCGAGAACACCGAGCAGGGGATCGAGCTGTTTCACGGCTATACCTACTCCGGCCATCCACTCGCGTCGGCGGCGGGGATCGCGACGCTCGACGTCTACCGCGAGGAAGGGCTGTTCGAGCGCGCCGCCGAGCTTGCGCCCTACTGGGAGGACGCGCTCTGGTCGCTCAAGGGCGGGCACCACGTGATCGACCTGCGCAACCTCGGCATCGTCGCCGGAATCGAGCTGGAGCCTCGCCCCGGCGCGCCCACCGCGCGCGCGACCGAGACCTTCCACAAGTGCTTCGACGAGGGCGTGCTGATCCGGGTCACGGCGGACACCATCGCGCTCTCGCCGCCGCTGATTGTGGAGAAGGACCAGATCGACCGCATCTTCGACACCATCGGCGGCGTACTGAAGACGGTGGGCTGAGCGCGCGGGCGGACGACGGAGGAGCGGCAGGATGACGCGGGCCTATATCGTCGGCACCCTCGATACCAAGGGGGATGAGCTGCTCTATCTCCGTGACCTGCTCGCGGCAGACGGCGTGCAGGCGTGTGTCGTGGACGTGGGTACCGGCGGCGGCGCACGGCCCGCCGGCGTGGACGTGAGCGCGGCGGAGGTCGCCGCCCATCACCCTGACGGCGCCGATGCAGTGCTGAGCCTTGAGGACCGCGGCCAGGCGGTCGCCGCCATGGGGGAGGCGCTGGCGCGCTTCCTGCCGACGCGCGACGACATCGGCGGGGTGATCGGGGCCGGGGGCTCCGGCAATACCGCGCTGGTTTCCATCGGCATGCAGGCGCTCCCCATCGGGGTGCCGCGGGTGCTGGTCTCCACCGTGGCCTCCGGCAACGTCGCGCCCTATGTCGGGCCCAACGACATCACCATGATGTACTCGGTGGTGGACATCGCCGGGCTTAACCGCATCTCGCGGGTGGTGCTCGCCAACGCGGCCCACGCGCTCGCCGGCATGATGCGGGGCGAGGCGCCGGCGGCCGAGGACAAGCCCGCCATCGGGCTGACCATGTTCGGCGTCACCACACCCTGTGTCGACAAGGTCCGCGCCGCGCTTGAGGCGCGCTACGACTGCCTGGTCTTCCACGCGACCGGGACCGGCGGGCGCTCCATGGAGAAGCTGGTCGATTCAGGCCTGGTGCTGGGCTGCATCGACAGCACCACGACCGAGGTGTGCGACCACCTGATGGGCGGCGTCTTCAGCGCGGGCGAGGATCGGCTCGGCGCCTTCGCGCGGACCGGCCTGCCCTACGTGGGCTCGTGCGGGGCGCTCGACATGGTGAACTTCGGGGCGCGCGAGACCGTGCCGGCGCAGTACGAAGGCCGTACCTTCCACATCCACAATCCCAACGTGACGCTCATGCGGACGACGCCGGACGAGAACCGGGCCATGGGCGAGTGGATCGGCGCCAGGCTCAACGCCTGCGCGGGGCCGGTGCGGTTCCTGATCCCGGAGCAGGGGGTCTCGCTGATCGACGCGCCAGGGATGCCGTTCCACGACCCGGAGGCGGACGCGGCGCTCTTCGACGCGCTGGAGCGGACGGTCGAGCAGACCGACGTGCGGCGCCTGATCCGCCTGCCGCTCCACATCAACGACGACGATTTCGCCCAGGCTCTCGTGGAGAGCTGGAACGAGATCGCCGCCTGAGCCAGACCCAGGGAGACCCACAGTGCCGGGCATGGATCGCCGCACGCTGCTGGACAAGTTTCACGGCATGATCGCCCGCCGCGAGCCGATCATCGGCGGCGGCGCCGGCACCGGGCTCTCGGCCAAGTGCGAGGAGGCGGGCGGCATCGACCTCATCGTGATCTACAACTCGGGCCGCTATCGCATGGCGGGCCGAGGCTCGCTTGCCGGCCTGCTCGCCTACGGCAACGCCAACGAGATCGTGAAGGAGATGGCGCACGAGGTGATCCCCGTGGTGCGCGAGACGCCGGTGCTCGCCGGCGTGAACGGCACCGATCCCTTCATGGTGCTCGACCGCTTCCTGGACGAGCTCAAGGCGCTGGGGTTCGCGGGCGTGCAGAACTTCCCGACCGTCGGGCTGATCGACGGCGTCTTCCGCGCCAATCTGGAAGAGACCGGCATGGGCTACGGCCTGGAGGTGGACATGATCCGCGCGGCCCACGAGGCGGACCTGCTGACCACGCCTTACGTCTTCTCCGAAGACGACGCGGTCACCATGGCGCAGGCCGGGGCCGACATCATCGTCTGCCACATGGGGCTCACCACCAGCGGCACCATCGGCGCGCAGACCGCGAAGTCGCTGGAGGAGTGCGTGACGCTGATCGACGCGTGGGCGCTCGCGGCCAAGGCCGTGCGGGACGACGTGATTGTGCTCTGCCACGGCGGGCCTATCGCTTCGCCCGGGGACGCGACATTTGTGCTGCAGAACGCCGGGCACGTGCACGGTTTCTACGGTGCTAGCAGCATGGAGCGCCTGCCCACCGAGGTCGCCATGACCGCGCAGACCAGGGCGTTCAAGGCGATCAGCTTCTGAGGGGGTGACGCCTCAAACTCCCAGGTATCGGTCCGTCAAGGCCGGTGTCAGGTCGGCGCTGGCGCCGGACCAGCAGGTCGCCCCTTTCTCCAGAATGACGCAGCGCTCGGCCACGGCCGTGAGCGCCGCGAGCGACTTGTCGACGACGAGGATCGAGAGGCCGGCTTCCTTGAGCCGGGCGATCACCGACCAGATTTCCCGGCGGATGAGGGGGCCGAGCCCTTCCGTCGCCTCGTCCAGGATCAAGAGGCGGGGGTTGGTCATCAGCGCGCGGCTGATGGCGAGCATCTGCTGCTCGCCGCCTGAGAGCGTGTCGGCCTTCTGATTGCGGCGCTCCGCGAGCTGGGGGAAGAGCGCGATCACCCGCTCCTCGTTCCAGTGGCCGGGGCGGGCGGCAGCCGTGAGGTTCTCGCGCACCGTCAGGGTCGGGAAGCAGCGCCGGCCCTCCGGCACCAGCCCGAGGCCGAGCCAAGCCGCCCTGTGCGAGGGCAGCCGCGCGAGATCGCGGCCGGCGAAGGCGATGCGGCCCTCGCGGTGCGGCATCATGCGGCAGATCGTCCTAATGGTCGTCGTCTTGCCCATGCCGTTGCGGCCCATGAGCGCCACGACCTCGCCTTCGCCGACGGCGAGGTCGACACCGAAGAGCGCCTGCGAGGTGCCGTAGAAGGCGGTGACGCCCGCGACCTCAAGCAGCGCCGTCATGCCCTTCGTCCCCAAGGTAGGCGCGCTGCACCTCCTCGTTGGCGCGTATCTCCTCCGGCGTGCCGCTCGCGATGATGCGGCCGTAGACGATGACGGAGATACGGTCCGCAAGGGCGAAGACCGCATCCATGTCGTGCTCGACCAGCAGGATCGGGGCCTCCGCCCGCAGGTCATCAAGAATTTCGATCAGCTTCGCCGTGTTTTCCGGCCCCATGCCCGCCATGGGCTCGTCGAGCAGGAACGCCTTGGGCTTGAGCGCGAGCGCGATGGCGATCTCCAGCGCCCGTCGCTCGCCGTGCGACATGTCGCCTGCGCGAACGTGGGCTCTGTCGTCCAGCAGCAGGCGCTCGAGGTGGGCCATCGCCTGCGCCATCAGTTCCTTGTCCTTGAGCGCCGGCTTGAGGAAGCGGAAGGTCTTCCGCTCCACCGATTGGACCGCCAGCATGACGTTCTGGAGCCCCGAGAACTCCGGCGCGACGGACGAGACCTGGAACGTGCGCGCCAGCCCGAGCTGGGCGCGCGCCACCATGTCCAGGCGGTCGATGTCGCGGCCGGCGAAGCGGATCGAGCCGCTGTCCTGCCGGATCTCGCCCGCGATCTGCTTGATGACGGTGGACTTGCCGGCACCGTTCGGCCCGATCAGCGCATGAATCTCGCCGGGCACGAGGTCGAACGTCACCGCGTCGCTCGCGACCACCGCACCGAAGCGCTTCGACAGCTTCTCGGTCTGGAGGATCGGCTCAGGCATGGCGGGGTTGGCCTGCCAGAATGCCGATCACGCCGCCGCGTGCGAACAGCACCAGCGCCACCAGCAGCGCGCCGAGCAGCAGGAGCCAATGCTCGCTGACGTCGCCCAGCGTGTTCTCCAGCACTATGTAGAGCGCGGCGCCGGCGGTGGGGCCGAACAGCCGTCTCGTACCGCCCAGGATCACGAACACCATGATCTCGCCCGAGGTGTGCCAGGACAGCATTGACGGGCTGACGAAGCGGTTGAGGTCGGAGTAAAGGGCGCCGGCAAGGCCCGCCATCATGCCCGAGATCACGAAGGCGGTGAGCTTCACGCGGAAGGGACTGATGCCGACGGTCGCGAGCCGCGTTGCATTTTGCCGCGCTCCATTGAGCGCGAGCCCGAAGCGCGACTGCGAGAGCAGGAAGGAGAAGCCGATCGCAAGGATGAGGAGGACGTAGCAGATGGCGAAGAAGTGGAGCGGGTTGAGCGTGTTGAGGCCGGGAAATTCGTTCCTGATGTATATCGAGAGCCCGTCTTCGCCGCCGTAGGCCGGCCACGAAATGGCGAAGTAGTAGACCATCTGGGCGAAGGCCAGCGTGATCATGATGAAGAAGACGCCGGTGGTGCGCAGGGAG
This sequence comes from Alphaproteobacteria bacterium, assembly GCA_965220745.1. Classification (GTDB taxonomy): domain Bacteria; phylum Pseudomonadota; class Alphaproteobacteria; order UBA828; family UBA828; genus WTGU01. The sequence continues at coordinate 831,017 of CBDCQT010000012.1, forward strand.
AGCGCGCCGATCACCAGCGCCGCGACGCCGCTGACGACGATGGCGACGGGCCAGATGATGAGCATCTGCGTCGTGCCTTCGACCAGCAGTGGCGCGGTGAAGAGCGGCTCGTAGTTGAGCGCATGGCTCGCGAGGATCCCGGCCATGTATCCCCCTAAGCCGAAGAACGCCGCGTGCCCGAGCGAGACCATGCCGCCGTATCCCAGGGCGATGTTGAGGCCGGTGCCGGCAAGCCCGAGGATCGCCACCTTGGTCGCAAGCGTGATGACGAAGGGCTCGTCGAAGGTGTTGCCGAGCAGCGGCGCGGCAAGCAGGCTCGCCGCGATCAGGAGACTGATGGCCGCCTCGCGGGTCATCATCAGTGCGCCCTGGTGCCGAACAGGCCGGTCGGGCGCAGAAACAGCACCAGCGCCATCAGGATGTAGATGAGCATGGAGGCCAATGCCGAGCCGACGTTGTTGGCGGTGGAGGAATCCATGAACGTGTCGAACGCGACCGGCAGCAGGAAGCGCCCGAGCGTGTCGGCGAGGCCCACCAGGATTGCGCTTACCAGCGCACCGACGATGGAGCCCAGCCCGCCGATGATGATGACGACGAAGGCGAGAATCAGCACCGGCTCGCCCATGCCCACCTGCACCGACTGGATGGTGCCCACCAGCGCGCCTGCGAGGCCGGCCAGCGCCGCGCCGATGGCGAACACGGTGGTGTAGAGCTTGCGGATATCGACGCCGAGGGCGGCGATCATCTCGCGGTCGGATTCGCCGGCGCGGATGCGGATTCCGAGGCGCGTGCGCGCGATCAGGAGGAAGAGGCCGCCCGCGATCACGAGCCCGATCAGGATGATCGCGAAGCGGAAGAGGGGGTAGTCGATGCCGCCGGGGAGCGCCACCGGCCCCGACAGGAAATCGGGCACCGTAAGGTAGAGCGGAAAGGAGCCGAACACCCAGCGGGTGCCTTCCGAGAAGACCAGGATCAGCGCGAAGGTCGCGAGCACCTGATCGAGATGGTCGCGGCGGTAGAGCCGGCGGATGACGGCGACTTCGACGAGGGCGCCTGCTGCCGCCGCCGCCGCGAGGCTCGCCGCGAGCCCCACCCAGTAGGAGCCGGTCGCGGCGGCCACTGCCGCGCAGGCGAAAGCGCCGATCATGTAGAACGAGCCGTGGGCGAGGTTGATGAGGCCCATGACGCCGAAGATCAGCGTCAGCCCTGCAGCCATCAGAAACAGCATGAAGCCGAACTGAAGGCCGTTCAGCAGCTGCTCGACGATGAGCGAGACCGTCAAGTTGGTGCCTCGGTCACGCGGATGGCCCGGCGACTGCTGACTCGCATCGAATGTCGGGAGCGGCCTTCCATACCCTTGCTTTCGACTTCGGACGCTTGCGGTCCACTTAGCATCTTGAGCGCCGAACTAGGTAGGGCTTGCGTCGAACGCGCTCCTTGCAGACAATCTAGTCAGACTGGTCAGGAGCATGTGATATGGCGACATGGCAGGTGCAGGAGGCCAAGGCGCGCTTCAGCGAATTGATGCGCGGTGCCGACGAGGCCGGGCCGCAGACGATCACCGTGCGAGGGCGGCGTGCAGCGGTGCTCCTGTCCGCGAACGATTACGACCGTCTCCGCAGCCGAAAGCCCTCGTTGACCGCGTTCATGCGCGCTTCTCCGCTGGCGGGTATCGAGCTCACCGTCGACCGCGACCAAACGCCGCCGCGCGATGTCGATCTGTGAGCTTCCTCGTCGACACCTGCGCGCTCTCCGAACTGGTCAGGCCGAAACCGTCGAGTGACGTCTGCGACTGGTTCGACGCCGCACCGCCGGAAGCGCTGTTCGTGAGTGTCCTGACGCTCGGCGAAATTCGGAAGGGCGTGGAGAAGCTCGAAGGCGGTCGTCGACGCGCACAGATCGCCACTTGGCTCGAGACGGCGTTGCCTGCGTGGTTCGAAGACCGGGTCCTGCCGGTGGATGCCGGCGTCGCGGACGAATGGGGTCGTCTGGCGGCCCGCTTGCCCAAGCCGATTCCCGCCATCGACAGCCTCATCGCCGCGACCGCTATCCGGCACCGCCTCGCAATCGTCACGCGCAACGAATCCGACTTCGCGACCACGGGAGTGGATATCTTGAACCCGTGGAAGAATTGAGTGGTCAGAGAGCCCGGCCGTCTGCCACGGCATGAATCGCCAAGAACATCGGAACGGGCCGCGTTGAGCGGCCCGTTCCGCCTGCTCGTGCAGGCTACATCTGGCAGGCGTCGATATAGGCGTTAGCGTGGTCGGTCATGGCCACGCCCACGATCTTGTTGGTGTAGACATCGCCTTCCTTGATCACTTCGCGGACGTAGATGTCCTGGATCGGGTGGTGGTTGGGGGCGAAGGCGAAGTCGCCGCGGGTGGACTTGAAGTCCGCCGCCCTGAGCGCATCGCGGAACGCGTCGGCATCCGAGACGCTCGCCTTGCCCATGGCCGAGATCAGCAGGTTCGCCGTATCGAAGCCCTGGCTCGCATAGAGCGAGGGCAGCCGGCCGTATTCGGCTTGGAAGCTCTCGACGAAGGCCTTGTTGGTCGGATTGTCGATGTCCTTGTTCCACTGCGAGGTGTTCTTCACACCCATCGCCGCCTCGCCGACGGCCTGCAGGATGCCCTGGTCGAAGGAGAAGGCGGGGCCGACGAGCGGGATGTCGATGCCGGCCTGGGCATACTGCTTGAGGAAGGCGATGCCCATGCCGCCTGGCAGGAAGAAGTACACGCTGTCGGCACCCGAGGCCCGGATCTGCGCAATCTCCGGCGCGTATTCGTTCGCGCCCAGCTTGGTGTAGACCTCGTCGGCGACGGCGCCTTTATAGAAGCGCTTGTAGCCGGTCAGCATGTCGCGGCCAGCGGGATAGTTGGGCGCGAGGAGGAAGCTGTTGCTGTAGCCGGCGTCGTTCGCGTAGCCGCCGGCGGCCTCGGCCAGATTGTCGTTCTGCCAGGCGACGTTGAAGTAGTTCTCGTGGCAGCGTTCGCCGGCAAGCAGCGAGGGCCCCGCGTTGGGCGAGAGGTAGAACTTGCCCTGCTGCACCACTGCCGGCACGACGGCGATGGCGAGGTTCGACCAGATGATGCCGGTCAGCACGTCGACCTTGTCGCTTTGAACCATCTTGTCGGCGAGCTGGACGGCGATATCCGGCTTGCGCTGGTCGTCCTCCACGATCACCTCGATGTCGGCACCGGCTTGCTTGACGGCGAGCATGAAGGCGTCGCGCACGTCGATGCCGAGGCTGGCACCGCCGCCGGAGAGTGTCGTGATCATGCCGACCTTGAGGGTCTCGGCATGGGCAGCCGTTGCCAGCGCCATCGCTGCAACCGCCACTGTCAGCAGGCTGAGTGATTTTCTCATGGGTCTTGGCCTCCCGTGGTGTGTCTTCGTCCAATCAGTCTAGGGGAGCAGTCACGCGCCCGCGTTGACCGGGGGCAAGCGATCCGCCCAGGGTTGTGCCCGTTCAAGCTGGCCGGCGAGGCGGAACAGCAGCGCCTCGTCGAGGTCGCGCCCGACCAGCTGGGAGCCCACCGGCACGCCGTCGGCGGTCCAGTGCAGCGGCAGCGAAATGCCCGGAAGCCCGGTCGCGTTGAAAGGCTGGGTGAAGGCGCAATCCGGTCCCATGATGTTCGCGTTGTAGTCGTCACAATCGCGCGACATGTCGTAGTAGCCGATCTTGCGCGCCACCATCGGCACCACCGGGCATAGCCATGCGTCGTAGGCGGCCATTCGGCCCACGATGTCGCGGCACATGGCGCGGAGTTGTGCCACGTCGTTGTGATGGTCGACGCCGGAGATGCCGCGGCCCCGCTGGATCGTCGTCCAATAGAGGTTCTCGGTTTCGTCCTGCCTGAGCGTGTGGCCGACGAGCTCGGCGGAGCCATCGAACCAGGCCGCCGTGACCACGGCGCCGATCCGCATGTAGCAGTCGTAGAGCGGCCAAAAGTCGTAGGGCACCGTCTCGGGCGTGACTCGGTGGCCCAGGCTCTCCAGCAGCCTCCCGGTGTTCTCGATCCCTTCGCGCACCTCGGCGTCCACCGGAGTGCAGCCGTCGGGCGAGGCCGTGACCATGGCGATCGAGAGGGAGCCGGGGTCCTTGCCGATCTCGTCGAGGTAGGGGGTCTCCGGCATGACCGCGTAGTAGGGATCGCCGCGCATAGGGCCGCCCACGGTGTCGAAGAAAGCCGCCGTGTCGCGCACGCTGCGCGAGACGCAGAGGAAGGTCACGCCGCCGTACCAGAAGTCTGCACCCGGCGCCATCGTGATGCGCCCGCGCGCGGGCTTGAGCCCGACGAGGCCGGAGTGGCAGGCGGGCGTGCGGATCGAGCCGCCGCCGTCGCTCGCCTCGGCCAAGGGCAGCACGCGGGCCGCCACCGCCGCCGCCGAGCCGCCGGAGGAGCCGCCGGGCGTGCGCGTCGTGTCCCAGGGATTGACCGTCGGGCCATACATCTTGGGCTCGGTGGAGAGCGCCCAGCCGGCCTCGGGCGAGTTGGACTTGCCGAGCAGCACGAAGCCCGCCTGCTTGACGCGCCTGACCTGCTCGTTGTCGCTGGTCGAGACGACATCCTTGAAGTAGGGGCAGGCATTGGTGTTCTGCAGGCCGGTCCAGTCGGTCGCGATCTCCTTCACCAGCCAGGGGACGCCCTTGAAGGGGCCGTCGGGCAGCGCCGGGTCGGCCGCCATCTCGCGGCCTTCCTCGTAGGCCTTGTAGGTGAGGAAGTTGAGCGTGCCGTTGACCGCCTCGGCGCGGCGGATCGCCTCTTCGAGCACCTCGCCCGCCGAGACCTCTCCCGACTTGACCAGGGCGGCGAGCCCCACGCCATCGAGTGAGCCGTAAGCCTCGGAAATCCCGCCCGTCATGCGTCCTCTCCCTGCATCATGCGATCGTGCCCAAGTGCCTGCTTGTTATCGCACGCCGGGCGCAGGCGTGACACCCTCGGCCTGACTGGGGGGCTCTCGCCGTTCCTTCAGGCCGGTGCCGGTTGGCGTGCCGCGCCGGAGCGTTCGGCCCGCAGCTTGCGGGTCGCCTCCTCGTCGAGCCGCATCGGCTCGGGCTCGATCACGACGCCGTAGTCGTCCCGCGCGCGCTCGATGGTGGTGAAGCCGTCGAACACGTCCGAGAGCACCAGCGCCGGATCGCGCTCCAGCGGATCGCCGTAGCCGCCCGAGTTCGGCACCGTGATCTCGATGCTGTCGCCGGCGGCGAGCCGGAAGCCGGTGAACTTGGAGGGCCACGCCTCCTCGTCCGCGCCGCCCCGGTTGCGGACCACGGAGGCGTTCAGGCCCGCCATGCCGCCGAAGACGCCCCAGGGCTCGTCGGATTCGTGCCGCTCCCCCTCGCAGGTGACGATGGTGTCCACCAGCATCCTGTTGACCCGCACCATGCCGATGCCGCCCCGCCACTTGCCGGCAGCACAGGCCTCGTTGCGCAGCTCGTAGCGCTCGGTGCGGATCGGGAAGCGCCACTCCAGCTCCTCGATCGGGTTGTTGCGGGTGTTGGCGATGAGGCAATCCACGGCGTCCATGCCGTCTCGGTCCGGACGGCCGCCGTAGGAGCCTTCGTCCACCTCCAGGTAGACCCAGTACTCGCCCTGATCGGCGTCGAAGCCGGAGTAGGAGATGAAGTGCAGGTGTGCCGAGTTGCCCGCGGTCACCCGCTCAGGCACCACCGGGGCGAGCGCGCGCAGCACCAGATCGACCGCGCGCTGCACCTGGCAGAAGCGGGCGAAGCAGGAGCGCGGGAAGTTGGGGTTGAAGATCGAGCCCTTGGGCGCGATGACGTTGATCGGCCGGGTCATGCCCTCGTTCTGCGGCACGTAGACCGGGTGGGTCACGGTATCGAGGAAGATCATCCGCGTGATGAAGGACATGGCGGAGCAGGTCGTGCCCTCGAAGGGCACGTTGTAGCCGGTCGGCACCTCGTCGCTGGAGCCGGTGAGGTCGTAGGTGATCTCGTCGCCTTCGATGATCACCTTGACCTTGACCGGCAGCTTGCGGCCCCGGTTGACCCCGTCGTCGTCGAGATAACCCAATGCGGTCTCGTACTCGCCGTCGGGAATCTTGGCGATCTCGCGGCGCAGCATCTGCTCCGAATAGGTCATCCAGTGCTGGCCCGCCGCATCGACGGCGGCCCGTCCGTAACGCTCAATCAGGTCGAGGTAGCGCCGTTTGGCAAGCTCGCAGGCCGCGATCATTGCCTGGATATCGCCCTCGTTGGGCGTCGGCGTGCGCATGTTCTCCAGGATGTGCTTCCAGAGCCCGTCCTGCCGCACGCCTTTCACCGCCAGCTTCACGGCGCGGTAGATGTTGCCCTCGGCGTAGATGTCGACCGCGTTGATGTTGAGCCCCGGATAAGCGCCGCCGATGTCGAGCAGGTGGGCGGACGCGCCTGCGAATCCCACCAGCTCGCCCCGGTCGTAGATCGGCATCACGATGGCGCAGTCCGGCGAGTGCGTGGCCCCGTAGTAGGGGTCGTTGTGGAAGATGATGTCGCCTTCGTGGATGTCGCCATCGAGCAGCTCGATGACGTTCTGGACGATGCGCGGCATCGCGCCCATGAACATCGGCGTCGATTCCGATTCCGCCAGCATGAGGCCGTCGCGGTCGAAGATGCCCGCGCCGAGGTCTTCCGATTCGCGGATGATCGAGGAATAGGACATGCGGTAGAGCACGCCAGCCATCTCCTGAGCGATGGCGGTGAACGCGCCGCCGATGACGCGCTGCATGATCGGCGTCGCCAGGTCGTGCCCGTGCTGTGCCACCGCGCCAGCGCAATCGATCACGATGTTGCCCCGCGCATCGATCGCCGCCTCGCAGCGGGGCGGGATTACCACGGTCGTATCGTACTGCTCGACGATGGCAGGGCCCGCGATGCGGTCGCCGGCGCGGAGCGCGGCGCGGTCGTAGAACGGCGTCTCGTGGGTCTCGCCCTTGCCCTCGACCTCGAACACAACGGGCTGGCGCAGCAGCGGCGTCGGCGCGCCATCGCCGCTCTCGATCTCCGGCCAGTCGAGGTCGGGGATGCGGCCGATGGCGACGGCCCGGATATTGATGATCTCGACGGGGGCATCGAAGCGATGGCCGTACTCGGCATCGTGTGCGCGATGGAAGCGCTCGGCCAGCTCCTCGACCCAGGCGTCGTCGATCTCGCCCGCCGGTGCGTCGAAGCGCACCTCGTAGCCCTGGCCGGCGTAGCGGCAATCGGCGAGGCGGCGGATCAGGCGGTCGCCCTCGGGCACGCCGTCGGCCTCCAGCCGCGCCAGCGCCAGGCTAGTCAGCGCTTCGAAGCGCGCGGCGAGATGGGCGCGGTCGAGCGTCGCCAGCGGCTGGCGCTCGGTGGTGACGAACTCGTGCTGCATGTCGGTGGCCAGCAGCCCGGTGGCCGAAAGGATGCCCGGATGCGGCGGCACCAGCACGCGCGGAATCTCAAGCTCCACCGCGATATCGCAGGCGAAGAGCGGGCCCGCGCCGCCGGCAGCAACGAGGGTGAAGTCACGGGGATCGTAGCCGCGCCGCACGCTGTTGAGCTCGATGGCCTGCACCATGCTGAACTTCTGGATCTGGAGCGCGCCGAGCGCGGTCTCCTCCAGCGACATGTCGAGCGTGCCGGCGAGCCCCTGCAGCGCGTTCTGGGCGAGGTCCGCGTGCAGGGTCATGCTGCCGCCGACGAGGCCGCGGTCGGTGCGGAGCCGGCCGAGCGCGACCTGCGCGTCGGTGGAGGTGGGCTCGGCTCCGCCGCGTCCGTAGCAGGCGGGGCCTGGGTCCGCGCCGGCGGATTGCGGGCCGACCCGGTAGATGCCGCCCTCGTCGACATAGGCGATGGAGCCGCCGCCGGCGCCGATGGTGTCGATATCGACCATCGGGATCATGGCCTGGTAATCGCCGACCTTGGTGTCGAGCAGGTGGCGCATCCTGAGCGCGCCGCCGGCGGCCACGCCGATATCGGCGGACGTGCCGCCGATATCCAGCGTGAACACGTTGTCGTAGCCGGCCATCTTGCCGGCCCAGATGCCGCCGATCAGCCCTGCCACCGGCCCCGACATCATCAGGTTGACCGGGCCGCCGGTCGCGCTGTCTGCGGTGGTCATGCCGCCGGAGGACTGCATGAGGCGGACGCCGCGCGCGAGCCCCGCGTCCTTCAGGCCGGACTCCAGCCGCCCGACGTAGCTCCCGACCCTGGGGCCCACGTAGGCGTTGAGGCAGGTGGTGGAGAAGCGCTCGAACTCGCGGTAGAGCGGCAGCACCTCGCTGGAGACCGAGAGGTAGGCGTCGGGACACTCCTCCTGAAGGATTTGCTTGATGCGCTGCTCGTGCGCGGGGTTGAGGTAGGCGTGCAGCAGGCAGACGGCGATGGCGTCCACGCCCGCCTCGCGCAGCGTGCTCGCTCGCTCGCGCACTTCCGCCTCGTCCAGCGGCACGATGATCTCGCCCTTGGGTGCGGTGACCCGCTCCTTGACCGTGAGCCGGTGGCGGCGCCTGACCAGCGGGCGCGACTGCCACGGCAGCTCCTGCTGGAGCGAGAAGTTGTGCGGCTTCTTGTGGCGCGCGATGTGGAGGATGTCGCGGAAGCCCTCGGTTGTGATCAGGCCGACTTCGGCGCCCTTGTGCTCGATGGCGATGTTGGTCGCCACGGTGGTGCCGTGCAGCAGCAGGTCCACCGCCTCCAGGCTGACCCCGGCCTTGCCGCAGAGCGCGTCCACGCCCGTCATCACCGCCCGCGCCGGATCGTCCGGCGTGGACGGCACCTTGTCGACCGTGATCGCCCCTGCCGCCTCGTCGACCAGAATCAGGTCCGTGAAGGTACCGCCGACATCCACTCCGATGCGCCGCATGGCTCCTCTCCCTCGAACGCCGGTGTCGCCGCATCTTCGCCGACACCTGCGCCGGCGACAATCACTATGGGATTAGATCGTCGCAAACGAAGGAGTTGATGCACTTGCGCTCGGCGTGAAATGGCACCCTGTAACGGGTTGATGTCGTCGCCACGTGACGGTTGAAGGTCGCCTGCAAGCCAGCGGGTCTCCGCCAACGGGCGAGCATCGTCACGATGTTCCTGAGCGTCTTCGACATCTTCAAGGTCGGCATCGGCCCGTCTTCGTCCCACACCATGGGGCCGATGGCGGCGGCCGAGGCCTTCCTCGCGCTACTGGCGGAGCGGGTCGCGACGGATCCGCCTCCCGATTCATGGCTGCGCATTCACGTCTCGCTCCATGGCTCGTTGGCCTTCACCGGCAGGGGCCATGCGACGGACCGGGCAATCGTGTTCGGACTGCTCGGCCATCGCGCGGGCGACATCGACATCGACAAGGCCGAGGGCGACGTGGCGGTCCTCAGGCAGAGCAGACACCTGCCGCCGCTCGGCGGCATCACCCTCGCGTTCGATCCGCATCACCACATCTTTTTCGATTATGGCCCGCCGCTTCCGGGCCATCCCAACGGCATGGAGTTCCACGCGATCGATGCCGAGGGCGTGGGCTATCTGAGCCAAATCTACTATTCGATCGGCGGCGGTTTCATCGTGACGGCCGAGGAGCTCGCAGGCGGCCCGGCGGGCGCTGGCGACGATGCGGACGCGCAGGTCCCGTTCCCGTTCGAAAACGCCGCCTCCATGCTTCGAATGGCGGAGGAGAGCGGCAACTCCATCGCCCAGATGATGCTGGCGAACGAGCGCGCCCTCCGCTCCGACGCCGAGGTCGATGCCGGGCTTGCGGCGCTCTGGGCTGCCATGGACGCTTGCATTGATCGCGGGCTCGCGCGCCAGGGTGAGCTCCCCGGCGGGCTACGCGTGAAGCGGCGGGCGAGCGCGCTGTTCGAGCAGTTGTGTGACGAGCAGGGCTCCAACAGCGCCCAGCCGCACGTCTATGCCGACTGGCTCACTGTCTACGCCATGGCAGTCAACGAGGAGAATGCCGGCGGGGGCAAGGTGGTCACGGCGCCGACCAACGGTGCCGCCGGCGTGATTCCGGCCGTGGTGCGCTACTACCTAGACCATTGCATAGACGCCGAAAGAGCGCGGGTCGGGGAATTCCTGCTCACCGCTGCGGCGATCGGCGGTCTGATCAAGTCCAACGCGTCGATCTCCGGCGCCGATGCCGGCTGCCAGGCGGAGGTCGGCTCCGCCGCCGCCATGGCCGCCGCCGGTCTCTGCGCGGTGCTCGACGGCACGCCGGCTCAGGTGGAGAACGCGGCCGAGATCGCGCTGGAGCACCATCTCGGCATGACCTGCGATCCGGTCGCCGGCCTGGTCCAGGTGCCCTGCATCGAGCGCAACGGCATCGGCGCGACCAAGGCCGTCACCGCCGCGTCGCTCGCGTTGCGGGGCGATGGCACCCACTTCATGCCGCTCGACAACTGCATCCAGGCTATGCGCGAGACCGGGCGGGAGATGAGCGCCAAGTTCAAGGAAACCAGCCTCGGCGGCCTGGCTGTGAACATGCCGGAGTGCTGAACCTATCCGCCTTTGTTGATCGTCACTCGGCGGCTTCTTCCGTCCGGGATTCGACCAGCTCCTCGGCCTGAGCCTCGCGGGGGTCAAGCTCGACCGGCTCCAACGTCGGGATCGAGGACGAAGCTGGCGCGACGCCCAGCTCCTCGAACTTGCGCGCCGCCGGCAGAACCCGGCTTTCGAGCGAGCCCACGCCCCTGTTGTAGCGATCCACCGTCTGCCGCAGCGACCGCCCGAGGTCGCCCATGTGCCCGCCAAAAACCTTGATCCGCTCGTAAAGGTCGCGGCCCTGCGCCGCCACGACTTGCGCATTCTCCGCGAGCTTCTCCTGCTGCCAGCCGTAGGCGATGGTCTTCACCAGCGCGATCAGGGTGGTCGGCGTGCTGATGAGGACCCGTTGGCGCGCGGCGCTCTCGAACAATGCGGGGTCGCTCTCGATGGCCGCCGCGAAGAAGGATTCGCCGGGGACGAACATCACGACGAACTCGGGCGTCTCGGGCAGGGCCTTCCAGTAGTCCCGCGATGACAGCATGCGCACGTGGTCCCGGACCTGGCGGGCGTGGTCGGCCATGAGCCGCTCGCGGGCCTCCTCGTCGGCGGCCTCCACGGCGCTGAGGTAGGCGTCGAGCGGGGTCTTGGCGTCGACGATGATCGACTTGCCGCCGGGAACGCGGATGATCACGTCGGGCCGCAACCGGCCCTCTTCGCCCTCGATGGTCGACTGCTCGACGAAGTCCACGTGCTCGGTCATGCCGGCCATGTCGAGCACGTTGCGCAGCTGGTACTCGCCCCAGCGCCCGCGGGTCTGGGGCCGCCGGAGCGCCTGCACGAGGCGGCTGGTTTCCGTGCGCAGGCCCGTCTGCCCTTCCGCCAGGCTCTTCACCTGCTCTTTGATTGCCTCGTAGGCGCTCGTGCGCGCCTTCTCGATCGCGTCCACCTTGTGCTCGAACCTGGTGAGGCTTTCGCCGAGCGGCTTGACCAGGGTTTCGATCGCCACGCGGCGCTTCTCCAGGTCGTCCTTGGCGCTCGCGCTGTGCTTCTCGAAGCGTTCGCTCACGAGCTTCAAGAATCCCTCGCTGTTCTTGCCGAGAGCCTCGGCTGCGAGCCCCGCAAATTTCTTCTCGAGCTCGGCACCCATGCGTGTGAGCTCCTGGACGCGCGCTTCGTGGCTCTTGCGCTCGGCCTCCAGCGCTGCTTCAAGCGCAGCTTTTTTTCTGTCGATGTCCTGAAGCCGATCCCGGAGCGCGACGGTCTCCTCTTCGAGCCCAGCCACGCGCTCTGCGGCAGCGGTGAGGCGGGCGGTCTCGGTCGCGCGTGCCTCCCGCTCCCGCGCCGCTCTCCGTGTCGAAGGCAGCACGACGGCGAAATAGCAGACCACCCCGCCTGCGAGCGCCGCCAGCACGATGACGATGATGGTCAGCTCAAGGCCCATGTCGTCGATCCGCCGTTCCCTTGGCGCCAATCAGGATGCGTCAATGAACAGGCGCGCCTTCGTCAGAAACTCAGGCGCTTCAGGTCTATGACCGCGGCGCGTGACCGGAGCTTCGCCTCCACCTCGTCCGGCACCACGGAATCGACGCCGATGAGGCCGATGGCCGCGCCGCCCGGTTCCCTGCGCCCGAGATTGAAGGTCGCTATGTTGATGCCGGCCTCGCCCAGGATCGTCGCCACCGCGCCGATCAGCCCCGGTTTGTCCTCGTTGGTGAAGTAGAGCATGTGCGGGCCGAGTTCCGCCTCGATCTCGATGCCCTCGATTTCCACGATTCGCTGCCCGCCCCTGCCGATGAGCGTGCCTGCTACCGTCTGCGCGTGCTCTTGCGACAGCACTTCGACCCGCATGAGGGTCCGATAGTCCGCCGTCATCTCGCTCCTGACTTCGCGTACCGTGATGCCGCGCTCGCGAGCGATGAAGGGGGCGTTGACGATGTTGATATCGTCGAGGCGCGGGGCGAGCAGACCCTGCAGGGCGGCGGCGGTGAGCAGCCGCGAATCGAGCGCGCTGGCCTGGCCCTCGTAGGCGATCGTGACGCCGCGGATTCGGCCGTCCGCAATCTGACCGGCGAAGCTCCCGATCTGCTCGGCAAGGGTGAGATAGGGGCCGAGCTTCGCCATTTCCTCAGGCGACACCGAAGGGGCGTTGACCGCGTTGACGACGGTGTCGGTCAGCAGATATTCGGCCATCTGCTGCGCGATCTGGAGCGCCACGTTCTCCTGCGCCTCGACCGTAGAGGCGCCGAGGTGGGGGGTCGCGATCACCTCGTCGAGCGCAAAGAGGGCGTTTTCCCGCGCCGGCTCCTCTTCGAACACGTCGAGCGCGGCACCCGCCACGTGGCCGCTTTCGATGGCGCTCTTCAGGTCGGACTCCACCACGAGCCCGCCGCGGGCACAGTTCACGATCCGCACGCCGGGCCTAGTCTTGGTGAGAGCATCAGCGTCGATGATCCCCCGCGTCTCGTCGGTCAGCGGCACGTGCAGCGTGATGACGTCGGCTTCGTTGAGCAGTTCGTCCATCGTCGCCAGCGTCACACCGAGGGCGGCGGCGCGGTCCGGTGCGAGGTAGGGGTCGAAGGCGACGACCCGCATCCTGAGCCCCTGGGCGAGGGTCGCGACGATGGCGCCGATGGTGCCGCAACCCACGACACCGAGCGTCTTGTCGCGCAATTCGACGCCCATGAAGCGGCCGCGCTCCCAGCCGCCCTTGCGGGTGGAGCGGTCGGCCTGCGGGATTCGACGCGCCAGCGCGCACATCATGGCGATGGTGTGCTCGGCCGCAGTCACAGAATTGCCGTGGGGCGTGTTCATGACCACGATGCCGCGCTTGGTGGCCGCATTCATGTCAACATTGTCGACCCCGGTGCCGGCGCGGCCCACGACCTTGAGCCGGGCGGCCCGGTCCACCAGTTCCGCGGTCACTCTGGTCGCGGAGCGGACGACAAGACCCTCGAAGTCTCCGATGATCTCGGCCAGCGCCTCGGGCGCGAGCCCCGGCTGCACGCTGACCTCGATGCCGCGCTCGGCGAACGCCTGCACGGCGACCTCGCTCACCTCATCTGCAATCAGGACTCGCGGCATTGCCCCCGGCCTCCGCGGCTGGGCAGATCAGCCGGCCCCATGCCGGCGCACCTCGTCCCAGGCCCAATCGAGCCACGGAGTCAGCGCTTCGAGATCGTCGCGCTGCACCGTGCCGCCGCACCAGATGCGCAGCCCCGGCGGGGCGGCCCTATGGGTCTTGATATCATATGCGGCGCCCTCCGCCTCCAGCAGCGCGCACATCTGCTTGATCGCAGTCCACTGCTCGTCGGTGTCGAGCGCGCTGAACCAGGGATCGACGATGCTGAGGCACACCGAGGTGCGGGAGCGTGTCTCGGGCGACTCCGCGAGGAAGTCGATCCATTCGCGTGCCGCGACCCAAGCGTCGATGACGTCGAAATTGGCCTGCGTCCGCGCGATCATTCCGCGCTGGCCGCCGATCGACTCGATCCAGCGCATCGCATCGAGCGCGTCTTCGATCGCCATCATCGAGACCGTGTTGATGGTCTCGCCCCGGAAAATGCCTTCATTGAGCCGGCCGTCGCCGGTGGTGAGGCGGAAGACCCTGGGCACCGGCCAGGGCGGCGACTCGCTCTCCAGTCGCTCCACCGCGCGCGGGCCCAGGATCAGCATGCCAAACCCGGCCTCGCCACCCAGCACCTTCTGCCAGGAGTAGGTGGTCGCATCGAGCCTGGTCCAGTCCATCGGGTAGGCGAGAACGGCCGAGGTGGCGTCGCAGAGCGTGAGCCCCGCGCGGTCGGCGGCGATCCATTCCGCGTCAGGCACCCGCACGCCGGACGTGGTGCCGTTCCAGACGAAGACCGTGTCGCGGTTGGGGTCGACCTGTGCGAGGTCGGGCAGGCGGCCGTATGGCGCGTCGATCACGCGCGCATCCAGAGGGCGCAGCTCGCGCTCTCCGTCGATGGCCCAGAGCGCGCCGAAATTGTCCCAGCTCAGAAAGTCGACGCCGCGCGGGCCGAGCAGCGACCACATAGCCATCTCGATGGCGCCGGTGTCGGAGCCTGGCACGATCCCGATGCGCCATTCGTCGGGAAGCCCCAGTAGCGCGCGCGAGCGCTCCAGCACCTCCTGGATTCGCGCCAGCGGCTCTCTTGCTCGATGGGACCTGCCGAGCAGCGCGCCCGACAGGACATCGACTGACCAGCCGGGGCGCTTGGGACACGGCCCGGAGGAGAAGAGCGGATATTGGGGACGGGCGGTGGGCTTCATGGGCGGCACGGCCGGCACAGGCCTCTCAGGCTCAGACCGCGATCGTCCCTTCGAGATACTGCACGGCCCGGCCGGCGAGCCGGACCCGGTTGCCTGCGACCGTACAATGGACCGCCCCGCCGCGTGCCGAGACCTGATGGGCGTGGAGCTCCGCCTTGCCCAGGCGTTCGGCCCAGAAGGGCGCCAGCATGCAGTGGGCGGACCCGGTGACCGGGTCTTCGGGGACCCCGAGTCGGGGGCTGAAGAATCGCGAGACGAAGTCCGCGCTCTCGCCGGGCGCGGTCACAATGACCCCGCGTCGCTCGTCAAGGCGGGCCAACGCCGTCAAGTTGGGCTCGATTGCCCTGACTTCGGCCTCGGTCTTGAAGAGCGCGAGATAGTCCATGTCGGCGAACACCGCCTCGGGCTCGGCCCCGAGACCCTCGGCGAGGTCCACCGGCGACTCGACGGGGTGCGCGGCCAGCGCCGGGAAATCCATGGTGAGGCCGTCGTCGTCGCGGGTGACGTACAGGCGCCCGCTTCGGGTCTCAAAGGCGACCGATTCCGCATCCGGCTGCACGTGGCGAAACACGACGTAGGCGCTGGCGAGGGTCGCGTGGCCGCACAGATCGACCTCGGCCAACGGCGTGAACCAGCGCAACGCATAAGCGCCGTTGGCCGGCACGAAAAACGCGGTCTCCGACAGGTTGTTCTCGTTCGCGATCGCCTGCAGCGTGGCGTCGTCGAGCCAGGACTCTAGAGGACACACCGCAGCCGGATTGCCGCCGAACACGGCGTCGGTGAACGCATCGATCTGGAATATCTTCAGGCGCATGCAACAGTTTATTGACGATCGCGGGCAGGCGTGCAAGGTGAGGCAGGGACCGCGGCGCTGTGCGCCGCGCTGCAACGATCGGGTTCCGCCGACGGCATGAACCGCGACTCCTTGCGAGATTTCCGGGCATTCATATCGGCCGCCTCAATGGGCGCGGCAGCACTTTGCTTGGCAGCGCTGACTGCACCAAACGCAGCGGCGAGCGATTTTTTTGACGGTTACGAGGCGTTTCAACGGGGCGACTACGACGAGGCGCGCGCCATCTGGTCCGAGCTCGCCTATGACGGCGACGTGGATGCGCAGTTCAACCTTGGCACACTCTACGAGAACGGCTTTGGCGTTGAGGAGGACGCCGAGCAGGCAGCGCGCTGGTACCGGGCCGCGGCAGCGCGCCGCGTCGACCTCGCCAGACTCGCGCTGGCGCGCCTGCAGCGCACGGGCGCGCTTGAGCCAGAACCGGATGAGGACCAAATAAAGCTGCTCGAGACCGCTGCCCGGCGCGGCCTGGCCGAGGCGCAGTACGAGCTGGGCGTGGCCTACGATCGCGGGCTCGGCGTCACACAGAATCATGCAACGGCGGCAGGTTGGTATCAGCGCGCGGCCGAGCAGGGTCTGACCGATGCACAGTATAACCTGGCGACACTCTTTGACGAAGGGCTGGGGACCCCGCGTGATTTCGAGCAGGCGCGGGACTGGTACATGCGCGCTGCTGACGCCGGCGAGGCCAGGGCCATGAACAATCTCGGATATATCTATGAGAAGGGCCTGACCGGTCGACGGGACTATGGCAAGGCCGTCGTGTGGTATCGACATGCGGCCCAAACGGGTCTCGCCATCGCGCAGAGCAATCTCGCGGCGCTTCACTATCTGGGCCGCGGCGTGCCCCGTGACTTCGAACAGGCTTACCGCTGGTACAAGGCCGCCGCGGAGCAGGGCGACGCCGCAGGACAGAACGGACTCGGCCTGCTCTACGCCAACGGCCTTGGTGTCGGGCGCGACCTCGTCCAGGCGATGGCTTGGTTCAGCCTCGCTGCCCATGCAGAAGGCCCGGCCGGCGCAGACGCCATGACCTATCGCGACCGTCTCGCGCGCCTGCTATCGGTGGAAGAGCGCGCCGAGGCGGACGCGCTTAGCCAGGAGATTCTTACCCGAACGGTCGCCGAAGAGGCGTCGGAGGAGCCCGTCTTCGGCGTGTCAATGCCGAGATCTGCGAACGGCTTCCGCGATTCCGCCATTTACGCACAAAGGCTTCTCAAATCGTTGGGCTACTATGACGCGGCGGTGGACGGAGTCGCCGGTGAGTTCACCATCGAGGCGACGCGGCAATTTCTGAGAGAGAACGGGCTGAGAATGGAACCGCGGATCACCCGCGAGCTGGTGGAGGCGCTGGAGGCAGTGCGAGCGGCGCGCATCGCCGAGGCTGCCGCCGCTGCCGAAGAAGCCGCAAGGCAAGAGAGCATCGAAGAGCCGGCCGACGAGATGGTCGAGCATAACGGGCAGGGCCAATCATGAGGCTTACGCGCGCGAAGAGTTCGACGTCCCTTGCGGCACTGGCTGCGTCGGCCGTGCTGGCATTGGCACTGCTTGCGGGCTGCGCGACAGAAGAAGAGGTCTACGTCGAACGCTCGGTCGAGGAGCTTTACAACGAGGCGATGGACAGCCTGCTGGACGACGACTTCGAGGCCGCTGCGACAGGTTTCGCCGAGGTCGAGCGCCAGCATCCTTATTCCGTGTGGGCGACGCGGGCACAGATCATGTCGGCGTTCGTCTACTACCAGGGCAACCTTTACGACGAGGCCATCGCCGCAGCCAAGCGGTTCGTCGAGCTGCACCCGGGTCATCGCGATGCCGCCTACGGCTACTACCTGATCGCCATGTCCCACTACGAGCAGATCTCGGACGTTGGCCGCGATCAGAGCACCACGGCGCGCGCGCTGCGGGCTCTTGAGGAGGTCACGCGCCGATTCCCCGGCAGCGTCTACGCGCGCGACGCACGCCTCAAGATCGACTTGGCGCGCGATCATCTCGCGGGTAAGGAGATGACCGTCGGCCGCTACTACCAGCGGCGCGGGAATCACGTTGCGGCGATCGGGCGCTTTCGCAAGGTCGTCGAGCGATACCAGACCACGAGCCACACGCCGGAGGCGCTGCACCGCCTGACCGAAGCCTATCTGGCGCTGGGTCTGCCCAATGAAGCACAGACCTCGGCGGCGGTCCTCGGTCACAATTACCCCGGCAGCCGGTGGTACCAGCACAGCTATGCCCTGCTCCTCGACTCCGACCTCGAACCCGAGGCGGATGAGGGTTCATGGATCAGCCGGGTCTTCGGCGACGTGTTCTGACGCCGCCAGATGCTTCGGCGCCTCTCGATCCGCAACTACGTTCTGATCGACAGCCTCGACATCGACTTCGGCGCAGGCATGGCGGTCTTCACCGGGGAGACCGGCGCCGGCAAGTCGATCCTGCTGGATGCATTGGGGTTGGCGCTCGGCACGCGCGCGACCTCGGGAGTCGTGGCGCGTGACAGCGACCGGGCCAGCGTCGTCGCCGTCTTCGCCATCGCGGCGACCGATCCAGTCCAGGCCTTGCTGGCCGAGCACGATCTCGACCGCGACGGCGAGCTCCTACTGCGCCGCGTTGTTGGCGCCGACGGACGCAGCCGCGCCTTCGTCAACGATACGCCGGCGGGACTCGCCCTGCTGAGAAGTATCGGCAGCCAACTCGTCGAGATCGACGGCCAGACGGAAGCCGGTGGGCTGCTCGACCCGGCGAAGCACCTTGCCATGCTCGACGACTTCGCTGGTTTGGGCGAGGAGCGGGATAGCCTGGCGGCGGCCCATGCCGCATGGCGGGCTGCCCAGGCGGAACAGCAAGAGGCAGAGGACATACGGGAAGCGTCACGCCAGGAGGAAGAGTATCTGCGGCACGCGGTTGCCGAACTCGAGGCGCTGGCGCCGGAAAGCGGCGAGGAGGAGCGCCGCGCAGCCGAGCGCGCGATGTTGCTGAACGGCCAGAAGCTGGCCGAGGCGCTGGATTCGGCATCGGCCGGGATCGCTGGCGAAGGCGGCGTCGGCGCACGCCTCCGAGCGGCCCGCCGCGACATCGAGCGCGTCGCCCCCGCTGCTGCCGGTGCGCTAGATGCGCTGTTGGAGACGCTCGAACGGACAGCGATCGAGGCAGAGGAGGCGGAGAGCGCGTTGGAGGCCGCCCTTGGCGCTCTCGATACCGACCCCGGCCGGCTCGAAGCCGTGGAAGAACGCCTCTTCGCGCTCCGCGCCGCCGCGCGCAAGCATCGCACCGATCCCGATTCGCTGCCCGCGCTGCTGACAACAATGCGGGGAGAGCTCGATCTGCTCGCCGGTGGCACCGACCGGCTGGCAGCGCTACAGGCGGCGGCAGACGCTGCGCACAAGGCCTACCACGACCGGGCCCAGGCGGTGAGCCGCGCCCGCCGGCATGCGGCGCAAGCACTCGATAAGGCCGTGGCCGACGAGCTCGCACCGCTCAAGCTCGCGCGCGCGCGCTTCGGCACCGCATTGGAGGCCGCAGCGGAGGGGGCGGAGAGCAGGACAGGCATCGACCGCTGCCGCTTCATGCTCGCTCCCGATCCCGGTGTGGAGCCGCAGCCGCTGGCGAAGGTCGCTTCCGGCGGCGAGCGGGCGCGGCTCCTGCTCGCGCTCAGGGTCTGCCTCGCGAGGGCCGCGGGTCTCTCGACGCTGGTCTTCGACGAGATCGATCGCGGCATCGGCGGCGCGGTCGCCGACGCCGTCGGCGAGCGCTTGGCGCGGCTCGCGCAGGACGTGCAAGTCCTGGTGGTCACGCACTCGCCCCAGGTCGCGGCGCAGGGCGACCAGCACTATCGGGTGACCAGGAGCGAAGGGGAGAAGGGCGCGACGGCGCGGGTCGCGCTGCTGGACGAGAATCAACGGCAGGAGGAAATCGCGCGGATGCTCTCGGGTGCGCAGATCACCGAGGAAGCGCGCGCCGCCGCCGACAGCCTGCTGACACGGGCCAGCGCATGAGCGACGACGAGACGACACCGCCCGAGGCGCTCACCCCCGAAGCGGCGGAACGCGAGCTTGAGCGGCTCGCACGCGAGATCGCCCGCCATGATTCGCTCTACTACGTGGACTCCGCGCCCGAGCTGAGCGATGGGGAATACGACGCGCTCAGGCGGCGCAACGAGGCCATCGAGGCGCGCTTTCCTGACCTCAAGCGCAGCGACAGCCCGAGCGAGCGTGTGGGTGCGCCGCCGTCGTCAAGCTTCGCCAAGGTCCGCCACAGCCGGCCCATGCTCTCGCTGGGGAATGCCCTCAATGACGACGACCTGACCGAGTTCGAGGGCCGGGTGCGGCGCTTCCTCAACCTTGGTGACGACGAGCCGGTGGTGCTCTACGGCGAGCCCAAGATCGATGGCCTCTCGGCAACGCTGCACTACCGGGCGGGCGAGCTCGTGCTCGGTGCCACCAGGGGCGACGGCGAGACCGGCGAGGACGTGACGGAGAATCTGCGCACACTGCGCGACTTGCCGCACACCCTGACGGGTGACGACGTGCCGGAGCGGCTGGAGGTCCGGGGCGAGGTCTACATTGGGCTTGCCGACTTCGCGGCCCTCAATCGGGAGCGCGAGGCGGAGGGCGAGGAAGCGTTCGTCAATCCGCGCAATACCGCCTCGGGCGGGCTGCGTCAGCTCGACACGGCGCTCACCGCGAAGCGCCGGCTCCGCTTCTTCGCCCATGGCTGGGGCGAAGTGAGCGAATCTTTGGGCGAGCTCCAGGGCGATGTCCTCGAGCGACTTGATGAGTGGGGCTTTGCACTCGCGCCGCTCGCCCGGCGCTGCATCGGACTCGACGAGGCGCGCGCGTTGCATCGGGAGATCGAGGCCACGCGGCCCAAGCTCGACTTCGAGATCGATGGCGTTGTTTTCAAGGTCGACCGCCTCGATTGGCAAGCGCGTCTCGGCGCCGCCGGCCGCGCGCCGCGCTGGGCCATCGCCTACAAGTTCCCGGCCGAGCAGGCCGAGACCCTGCTCCACCGCATCTCGATCTCGGTCGGGCGCACCGGGGCGCTGACCCCGGTGGCGGAGCTGGAGCCGGTGTACGTCGGCGGCGTCACGGTCTCCCGCGCGACGCTGCACAACGAGGACGAGATCGCGCGCAAGGACATCCGTGCCGGCGACACGGTGGTGGTGCAGCGCGCGGGCGACGTAATCCCGCAGGTGGTTCGCGTGGTTGCGGAGAAGCGGCCCGCCGACAGCCAGCCCTTCGAGGTGCCCGCCGTCTGCCCGGAATGTGGCAGCCACGCGGTGCGGGAGGAGGGGGAGGCGGTGCGCCGCTGCACCGGTGGCCTGGTCTGCCCGGCCCAGGCGCTTGAGCGCTTGCGCCATTTCGTCGCCCGCGATGCCTTCGACATCGAGGGCCTCGGCGCCAAGCAGATCGAGGCGTTCTATGCGGAGGGACGGGTGCGAAGCCCGGCCGACATCTTCGACCTGGAGGCGAAGGACGGCACCGACGCGTTCCCCAAGCTCGCCGAACGCGACGGTTGGGGCGAGACCTCCGCCACCAATCTCTATCGTGCCATCGAGGCCCGGCGGCGCATCACGCTGGACCGCTTTATCCACGCGCTGGGCATTCGCCACGTCGGGCAGACGACCGCGCGCCTGCTCGCGCGCCGCTACGGCACCGTCGAGGATTGGCGCACGGCGATGGATGCGGCCGCGGAGCCCGAGAGCGAGAGCCTGGCGGCGCTCAACGATATCGACGGGATCGGCCCGGTGGTCGCCGATGCCATCATCGAGTTCGTGGCGGAGCCCCGCAACGGCGCGATCCTCGATGCGCTCTGTGAGCGCCTCGACATCGAGCCGTTCGAGGCGCCGGTCGCCGATTCGCCGGTCGCCGGCAAGACGGTCGTCTTCACCGGCAAGCTGCAGAGGATGACACGGCAGGAAGCGAAGGCGCGGGCCGAGGCGCTCGGAGCGCAGGTGACGGGATCGGTGTCGAAGGCGACCGACTACGTGGTGGCCGGCGAGGATGCGGGGTCCAAGCTGAAGAAGGCCGAGTCTCTCCATGTCGCGGTACTGAGCGAGGACGAATGGCTTGCCGTCGCCGCGGGGGCGGCATCGCCGGCAGCTGCGGACGCCGGCAGCGATGAGGTGAGCGGTGGCGAAAGCGGCCACAGCGCCTGAGCCCGACGGCCCAACAGGACGCGCGGTCGAATGGTCGGTCGCGGCGGAACCGGTGCCCTATCCCGATGCCGTTGCGGCCATGGAGGAACGCGTCGCCGGCATTCTCGCGCGCCAGGCGCCGGAGCAGGTGTGGCTGCTGGAGCACCCACCGCTCTACACCGCTGGCACGAGCGCGAGAGCCGACGATCTGCTCGATCCGTCGGGCCTGCCGGTCTTCAGGACGGGCCGCGGCGGCCAGTACACCTATCACGGGCCGGGTCAGCGGGTGGCCTACGTCATGCTCGATCTCGCGGCGCGCAGGCGCATGGACCTGCGCTGCTTCGTGCGCGACCTGGAGCGATGGCTGATCGGAACGCTTGCCGAGTTCGGCGTGGTCGGCATGTGCCGCGACGGCCGAATCGGCATCTGGGTCGAGACGGAGAGCGGTGACGCCAAGATCGCGGCCATCGGGGTGCGCGTCCGCCGCTGGGTCACGTTCCACGGCGTCTCGCTGAACGTCGCTCCCGATCTCGCCCACTATCACGGCATCGTCGCCTGCGGCATTCGCGAGCACGGTGTCACCTCGCTCGCAACCCTCGGGGTCGAGGCCACGATGAGCGACGTGGACCTGGCGCTGCGGCGCAATTTCGACACCGTCTTTGGTTAGTGGGCGCCGCGGGAGAGATTGAGCCCGACCACGCCGATGATGATGAGGACGATGGAGCCGATCCTGAGCGGCCCCATCGGCTCCTTGAACCAGATGTAGCCGATCATGGCGATCGCCGCCGTGCCGATGCCGGCCCAGATCGCGTATGACAGGCCGAGATCGAGCTTTTTCAGCGCCAGCGCGAACAACACGAAGCTGACCCCGTAGAGGACGAAGATCAGCACCGTGAAGACGGGCTTCGTCAGCCCCTCGCTGAGCTTCATGGAGGTCGTGCCGCCCACCTCGAATACGATGGCGAGGGCGAGGTAGAGCCAGTGCATGGTGCGACTCCGCAAGTACCGACCGGGGCTCGTCATTCTTTGATGCGCGCCGCGGAGTCAAGGAATACGGGGCGTGTCATATTCCCGCCGGATAAGGCGACGGGCTACCTTGCGTGCGCCGGGGTGGACGGGGACAATCGCGTCGCCAGCGCGCCTCGGCGCGACGCGTGCCTGTAAGGCG
This sequence comes from Alphaproteobacteria bacterium, assembly GCA_965220745.1. GTDB lineage: Bacteria > Pseudomonadota > Alphaproteobacteria > UBA828 > UBA828 > WTGU01. The sequence goes on from CBDCQT010000012.1 coordinate 853,875, forward strand.
ACGGTGATCATCCCATGAGCGACCAGTCCGACCTCTCGAAGCCGTTGAAGACCTGGAGCCATCTCGCCGGCAAGCGGAGACGGCCGAGCGAGTACGAGATCGTCTCGACCAACCTGCTCTGGAGCACCGACGACGAGATGCCGTGGGCGCTCTCGCCCGATATCGACATGAACAAGTGGTATCTCCGGTACCGCAACAACTCGCCGCTCAAGCACGACGACTGGGACGCGTTTCGTGACCCCGATGAGCTGGTCTACCGCTCCTACAACGTCATGCAGGACGGGCACGAGACCTATGTCGACGGCCTGCTCCGCGACCATGCGAAGAACGATCACGACAAGGGCTTGAGCGCGGACTGGGTGGCGGCGCTGGCCAGGCTCTACACGCCCTCGCGCTATCCGCTGCACTGCCTGCAGATGGGCTCTGCCTATCTGGTGCAGATGGTGCCGGCGAGCACGATCGAGAATTGCGCGATGTTCCAGGCGGCCGACCAGCTCCGCTGGGTCTCGCGCGTGGCCTATCGCACGAAGGAGCTCGGCAACACACACGCCGATGCGGGCTTTGTCAGTGGCGAGCGCAAGGCGTGGGAGGAGGATCCCTGCTGGCAGGGTTTCCGTGAGCTGCTGGAGCGGGTTCTCGTGGCCTACGACTGGGCCGAGCATTTCGTCGCGCTCAACGTCGTCACCAAGCCGGCGTTCGACGAGGCCTGCATCCGCCAGCTCGGCGGCCCGGCCCGGCAAAGCGGCGACACGCTGCTGGCCCAGATGCTCGACGCGCAGTGGGAGGACAGCGAGCGCGCTAAGCGCTGGACCGGCGCGCTTGTCGCGTTCGCACGCGAGACCGAGGGCAACGCGGAAGTCATGACGGACTGGGTCGCGAAGTGGGTGCCCTTGGGCGATGCCGCCATCGATGCCTATTGCGCCGTGCTGCCGACGGGCGAGGACGCTGCGGCTGAGGCGAAGGGCGCGGCCCGCGCCTTCCGCGATTCGCTTGGATTCGCGGCTTAAGGCGCACGGACGCGACCAGCATTTTCGGAGGAATGACATGCGCAAGGTAATGATCGGCGGGACCGGGATGACCCGGTTCGGCAAATTCCTGGACACGAATCTGCGCGCGCTCGCCGCCGAGGCTGCGACGGCAGCGCTCGCCGACGCCGATACCACGGCCGACGAGGTCGGCATGGTTTTCTTCGGCAACGCGGCGGGCGGGCTGCTCGGCGCGCAGGAATGCGTGCGCGGGCAGGTGGCGCTGCGGCACTCCGGCTTGCTGGGCAAGCCGATCGTCAATGTGGAGAACGCCTGCGCCTCGTCCTCCACCGCGTTTCATCTGGCGGTGCTGGCCGTGGGCTCCGGCCAGTGCGACGTGGCGCTTGCGGTCGGCGCCGAGAAGATGAGCAACGAGGACAGGTCCGTGCCGATCAAGGCGCTGGAAGCGGCGGCGGACCGCGACGAGTTCGAGGCGCTGAAGAAGCGGATCGCCCCCGGCGGCGCCGGCACGGGCTCGGTCTTCATGGACCTCTATTCGAGCCTCGCGCGGGACTATGCGGAGCAGACCGGCGCGACCGCTGCCGACTACGCCCGCGTCTCCGTCAAGCAGCGGCGGGCCGGAGCGCTCAACGAGAAGGCGCAGTTCCAGGAGGAGGTCACGCTGGAGGACGTGCTGGAGAGCCGCATGATCGCGGAGCCGCTCACGCTGATGATGTGCTCGTCGATCGGCGACGGCGCCGCCGCGCTGGTGCTGATGAGCGAGAACTACGCGCAGCGCAAGGCGGCCCACCCGGTGGCGGTGCTGGCGAGCGAGTTGCGCTCCGGCCAGGGCGACGACCCCGAGGCGCCGCCTGTGGCCGAGGCTGCAGCGAAGGCGGCCTACGAGACCGCGGGGCTCGGGCCGGACGACATCAGCGTCGCCGAGATTCACGATGCCGCGGCGCCGGCGGAGCTGATGCTCTCGGAGCAGCTTGGCTTCTGCCGGCCGGGCGATGCCGTGGGCCTGTTGCGCGACGGCATCACCGCGCTCGACGGGCGGATGCCGATCAACCCGAGCGGCGGGCTGCTCAGCAAGGGGCACCCCATCGGTGCGACCGGCGCGGCGCAGCTCGTCGAGCTGGCCGACCAGATGCGCGGCCGATCGGGCAAGCGCCAGCGGGAGGGCGCGCGCTTCGGCCTCGCGGAGAACGCCGGCGGCTGGATCGGCGCGGACGCCGCTGCCGCCTGCGTCACCATCTTGGGCTCGACTAGGCACTAGCGCGGCGGCCACGAGAGGGCAGAACCAGAAGGGACCGGGCCGTCAGGCCCGGAGCGCGCGACCGCACGCCGCGCGCCCGGCGATTGAGGGAAATGAAGAGGGGGAGAGGGGCATGAGCGAGAGCGCCGTGCTGGTCGAGACCGCGGGCAGGGCAGGGGTCATCACCATCAACCGGCCGGAGCGGCTGAACGCGCTCGACGTGCCGACCTGTGGCGCTCTCGATGACGCCGTGAGCCAGGTGGAGGCGGACGAGGCGGTGCGGGTCGTGGTGTTCACCGGCGCGGGCCGCGCGTTCGTGGCCGGCGGCGATATCGCCGATCTCGGCTCGCGACAGGGCCTCGCCCACTACGAGGAGTTCGCGGCGCCGATCCATCGCCTCTTCCGCCGGATCGAGACCCTGGACAAGCCCACAATCGCCGCCGTCAACGGCTTCGCGCTCGGTGGCGGCGCGGAACTCATGCTGTCCACCGACATCCGGGTGCTCTCCTCGGTGGCCAAGATCGGCGTGCCCGAGATCAATCTCGGGCTCTTCCCCGGTGCCGGGGGCTCGCAGCGCCTGATCCGCCAGATACCGCTCTGCCGCGCCAAGGAGATGATGTTCTCCGGCGCACCCATCGGCGCCGAAGAGGCGGTGGCGCTCGGCCTCGCCAATCGGGTGGTCGAGCCGGAGGCGCTGATGGAGGAGGCGCTGGCGCTCGCCGAGAAGATCGCGGACAAGTCGCCGCTGGTGCTGCGCCTGCTCAAGCGCACCATCGACGCCGGCGCCGACATGCCGCTGCCGGCGGCGCTCGCCCACGAGCAGGCCATGATCTCGCTGGTGCTCGACAGTGAGGACGCGCACGAGGGCTGCCAGGCGTTTCTGGATAAGCGCAAGGCCAGCTTCAAGGGCGCCTGAGCGGTGGAGGTCCAGTTCTCCGAGGAGCAGGCGCTGATGCTCGAGACGGCGCGGCGCATCGGCGCCGCGTACGGTCTCGACTATTGGCGTGCGCTGGACGAAGAGGGCGCCTACCCAAGCGCGATGTGGCAGGCGATCTGCGACGCGGGTTTTGGGGGCATCGCGCTGCCGGAGGAGTATGGCGGCGCCGGGCTCGGGATGCTCGACCAGGCTTTGGTGATCGAGGCGCTCTGCGAGGCGGGGGCGGGCAGCACGCTCGCACAGATCTTCATGGTGAACCCGATCTTCGGCGGCGTCGCCATCGCGCGATACGGCACGGAGGCGATGCGCCGCGAGTTGCTGCCGCCGCTCATCGCCGGCGACATCCAGTGCTGCATGGCGCTCACCGAGCCCGACGCCGGCACCAACAGCCTGGAGCTTCGCACCTTCGCCGAGGCCCACGGCAACGGCTGGCGCCTCAACGGCCGCAAGATTTGGATCTCGGCCGTGCCGACGGCGGACAAGATGCTGGTGGTGGCCCGCACCAAGAAGGTCGAGGAGTCGCAGCGCAGGACCGACGGCATCTCGCTCTTCCTCGTCGACGTGAAGCGCGAAGGGCTGACCCACTCCACCATCGAGAAGGCCGGCACCCATTGCGTGCCGGCGAGCAACGTCTATTTCGAGAACACGCCGGTGGCGGGCGACGAGCTGGTCGGCGCGCTCCACGGCGGCTGGAAGGAGCTGCTTGACGTGCTCAACACCGAGCGCATCGTCACCGCCGCCGGTCTGGTGGGCACGGTGCGGCTGGCGCTCGGTCTCGCGGTCGATTACGCCAACGAGCGCCGCGTGTTCGGAGACCGGCCGATCGCCTCGTACCAGGGGCTGCAGTTCCCGCTCGCCCAGGCCAAGGCGGAGATCGAGTGCGCCGCGGTAATGAACCACAAGGCCGCCGCGCTGCACGACGCCGGCCTGCCCTACGGCGCGGAGGCCAACATGGCCAAGCTCATCGCCGCCCAGGCGGCGGCCGAGGGGCTCGAGCGCGCGATGCAGACCATGGGCGGCATGGGCTACGCCAAGGAGATGCACCTGGAGCGGCTCTGGCGCGACGCGCGGCTCTTCCGCTTCGCGCCCGTCTCGGAGGAGATGATCCTCAACTACATCGCCGTGCACGACCTCGGCATGGCGCGGGGGTATTGAGGCAGGCCGGCTGATCTGACGAGCAGCGGGGCAACGAAGGCACCCCCACCTTGTATCTCGTCCACTCGCCGTCGGGGTTATTGTGATGGCGTTGGACGCGGGCGGGAGACCGATCCACCTCTAGCCCGTATTTCTCACCACGGTCATGGCCTGCGCGGCGTTATCCGGCCGACAGGGTAGGAACGGCGCGCAGCGCGATGTGGTGCATCGGGCAAGCGCCGTGACGCACGCTGTCGGCCGGAGAGCGCCGCCCTTCGGGTCGCGCCCAGGCGCCCGCCCGCGGCGTCGCGAGCCTCAACCGTAGGCACCGCTACGCTTTTCGGCCCGCTCCTGGCGGATCGAACGCCTGGGCGCGACGCAGGCCGTGACCCTGGTGAGAAATGCGGGCTAGTCTCGACATCGACGCGGGCCAATCAGGGAGGCACCCATGCGCATCTACAACTACAAGAAGGGGACGGCGCGACGGCTCGCGGTAGAGGATGACAAGGAGCTGGTCGACCCGATCGATGCGCTGGGCGGTAAGAGCAAGCTCGCTGCGCGGGACCGCGAGGCGCTCGCCGACACGATCTCTTTCATCGAATCCGGGGAGCGGGGCTTGCGCCTCGCGCGCAAGGCGATCCGCGAAAGTCGCGGCAGCGGCAAGGGCCGCCGCAGCCTGGCCCGGACCACGCTGTTCGCGCCCGTAGAGCCCGCGGTCATCCTGTGTTCGGGAGAGAACTACTGGGATCATCGGGACGAGAAGCCGGTGGTCGAGGGCAAGGAACCCGAGTTCTTCATCAAGCTCCAGCAATGTGCCAACGGCCCATACGACGACATCGTCTACGAGCCGAAGATCACCCGGAAGCTGGACTACGAAACCGAGCTTGCGATCGTCATCGGCAAGGGCGGGCGCCACATCACCAAGCGGGATGCGATGAAGCACATATTCGGCTTCACCGTCATGAACGATGTCACGGCCCGGGACCGGCAGGTCAAGATGCGGCCCGACGGCACCTCGCAATACGCACTCGGACCGGGCAAGAACTTCGATACCTCCGCGCCGCTCGGCCCCTGCATCGTCACGACGGACGAGCTTGGCAACCCACAAAAGCTGGCGCTCCACACCTGGGTCAACGACGAGCTGCGCCAAAACAACACCACCGCGATGATGATCTGGAACGTCCGGGAGCTGGTCCATTTCTTTTCGGGCTTCGTCACCCTGAAACCGGGTTCGGTGATTTCCACGGGCACGCCGGGCGGAACCGCGTGGGGAAGCGATCCCGAGCTGGGCGGACGCGGTGCCCTGACCGAACGCGAAGACATCGCGCTCGCCGGGGGCTATCTCAAGGTCGGCGATGTGGTCACTAGTGAGATCGAAGGCATCGGCCGCCTGCGGGCCAGGGTCGTGCAATCCGGGCATTCGCGGAGGAAAGCCTCGGCCAGCATCAAGCCCGCGCGTAATCGAAGGGTCTAGTTGGTCCGCCGTGTAACGCGCGAGAGGGCGGGAGAGGGAGTCGCCCTCCCTCAGTTCACATTCGCCGCCTCGCCCAGGGTCGGGCCGATTTCGCGGTTTATGACGAGGTCGGCGATGCCGTCGAGGTCCGTGGGCTCGCGGTTCAGGATGACGAGGGTGGAGCCGGATTCTTTGGCGAGCCCAGGCAACCCGGCGGCGGGGTAAACGACGAGCGACGAGCCGATGGCGAGGAAGAGGTCGCAGGCTAGCGTCTCGCGCTTCGCGCGCCTCATCTCGTCCTCCGGCATCGCCTGGCCGAAGGAGATCGTCGCCGTCTTGACCGGCGCTCCGCACAGCGTGCATACGGGCGGCACGGAGTCCCTCTCGAACGCCTCCTTGATCGGAGCAAGCTCGTAGCGGGTCTCGCAGGCGACGCATTTCGCAAAGCTGCCGTTGCCGTGGAGCTCGATCACCTTCTCCTCAGGTACGCCCGAATCCTGGTGCAGGTTGTCAATGTTCTGGGTGATCACGCTTGAGACCTTGCCGATTCGGACCAGCTTGGCGACCGCCCGGTGCCCGCGGTTGGGCGTGGCGTCGACGATGTCCCGGTCAACCAGCAACTTGCGCCGCCAGGCCTCGATGCGCGCGTCTTCGGAGGCGAGGAACTCCTGGTAATAGATCGGCGTGGTCTGCGACCAGATACCGGTCGGGCTGCGGAAGTCCGGGATGCCCGACTCGGTCGATATCCCGGCGCCGGTAAAGACGACCGCCCGGCGCGCGTCCGCGATCATCCCGGCGAGGCGCTCGATATCGGCGCGGGCGTCCTCCATCTCAGCCGCGCTCCGGGGCAGTCACTTCTCAATCTCCCATAGTGCTATCGCCGGTCACGCGCTCAAGCAGGTCCAACTGGCAGAGCTCGTCAAGAGCAGCATCACCTTCGGGATGATCGGCCTACCCCATTGAGTAGTCTAGTTTCGAAGTTGGTTGCGGCCTGTCGCCCGTCCGCCGAAAGCGGACGCGCTCTACCGATGCTTCTCCAGGAACGCGCTGACGGCGGCGTGGTAGCCTTGCGGGTTCTCCCAGAACGGCATGTGGGCGCAGCCGGGGAAGAACGCGTACTCCGAGTTCGGCAGGTATTGGCATGAGACGGCGCAGAGCTCCGGTAGGACGTAGTCGTGCTCGCTGGCGACGACCAGCACGGGCGTCGTCACGCGGTGCAGATCGCCCATGCGGTCGTACCAGCGGAGCGTGCCGGTACAGTTGAAGAGGTGCGGGCCGAACATATGCCGCAGCGGGCCGTAGCCGATGTCGCCGAGGGACTTCTGCACTGGCTCGGGCCAGGTCTCCATCCGGCACATGTGCCGGTAGAGCATGATGGTCACGGCCGCCTGATATTCTGGGTGCTCGGTGGTGCCTTCGGATTCGCGGCGCGCCATCATGCGCACGGTCTCGTCGCCGAGGTTCTGCTTGCAACGGAGGAAGCCCGCCTGAACCTCGCGGAAGTCGTAGGCGATGCTGCTGGAGACGAAGCACTTCACGTTGTCGGGATGGGCGAGGCAGTATTCGAGGCCGAGCATCCCGCCCCACGAGTTGCCCACCACGGCGACACGGCCGAGGCCGAGGGCGCTACGCACCGTCTCCATCTCTTCCACGTAGCGCTCCACGGTCCAGAGCGCATCGTCGTCCGGCCGGTCGGACTCGCCGCAGCCGAGCTGATCCCACGAGACCACGCGGTAGCCCTGGTCCGCGTAGCGCAGGTGTGCGTTGCGCACGTAGTTGCACGGCACCCCTGGCCCGCCGTGGACCACCAGGATGACGTCGTCACCCGCGCCTTCGCTGAACGCCGTAACCGAATGCGTGCCGACGCGCACCGGAATTCGCTCCATTTCGTTCTCCCCGCCCGCCAGTGCGGACACCGTGTGCTACGCTCGGCTGCCGGCCACAGGAGCAGACCGTGCGCGCAGCCTTCATCGATATCGACGGTACCCGCACACGTTATCTTTATGAAGGCGATGCAGGCGAAACCCTGCTTCTCATTCATGGATTCGGGCTCAGCGCCGACATCTGGGCGCATGTTCTCGACCCGCTGGCGGTACACTTCTCCGTGTATGCGCCCGACATCCTCGGCCACGGCTTCACCGACTTCAAAGAGCCCGGCGACGAGGCCGCGCCGCTGGTGATGACCCGGCACCTCGAGGGCTTCATGGACGCGGTGGGGATCGAGCGCTGTGCCGTGCTCGGCAGCTCGCTCGGCGGCCTGCTGGCGCCGCTGCTCTATGCCGCGCGGCCGGAGAGCATCACGGCGCTGATCATCGACGGCTTGCACACGCCCGTCTCCGATACCGGCAAGCTGCCGCCGGAGACGATCAAGGCGACCATGGCCAACGGCACCACGGCAATGACCGACGTGACCTGGCAATCGTGCATCGACCGCATGGGGCGAATCTGCCACGACCCCGCGCGCTCGCCCGCCGACATCGCGCTGATGCAGGTCACGGTCTACGCCCAGCCCGACCGGCTGCCGGCCTACCTCGCCTACGGCCAGAGCATGATCGACCATGTGGACGACGAGGCGGTGCGGATGCGGCCCGAAACCATCGCGGTGCCGACGCTCTTCCTCAGCGGCCGGCAGGACATCCGTGCACCCATCGAGGTGATCGAGAAGAACTACCGGCGCGTTCCCGGCGCAAGCCTCAGCGTGTTCGAGGAATGCGGGCACCTGCCCGAGGTGGAGCATCCTGAAAAATTCGTGGAAACGGTGACGGCGTTCCTGCAGGGATAGCCCGGACCATAGTGCGGTGCACGGCGCCCGGTGTGCGCGCCAGGATCGTGCCATGCAGCGTGCCAACGAGCAGACCCCCGAAGGGCGCCAGCCATCCCGAGGTATCCCTCCTATCCCGCTTAATCCCGGCGAATTCTGGAAGAAATTAAGGTTTGCTGGACTGGGACGGCCGAACTGAACTGCGACTGTGGTGAGATTCTCGGCCCGGTACGGCCGTTCGTGGCCTTACTCCGCAGCGGCCCGTGCCGGCGCCGGAACATCCATGTTGAAGAGGCGGGCGCAGTTGAGCCCCACCACGTTCGCCTTGGTCTCGTCGTCCACGTTGGCGAGGACGCGGTTCAGGACCTCGTGGCTGTGAGGGAAGGTGTTGCGCGGGTGGGGGAAGTCGGAGCCCCACATGACCTGCGTGGGGCCTGCGACATCGAAGGCGCGGTCCGCGAACTTGTCGTCCACGAAGCTGTGCCAGACCTGCGTGTGCAGATACTCCTGCACGGGCTTCTTGACCGGCGTGACCTTGAGCGAGTTCGCCACCGCGCCCTGAAGCTGCTGGGTGCGGAACAGGAACCAGGGCAGCCAGCAGATCTCGTACTCGCCGAGGATCAGCTTCAGCTTGGGGTGACGGTCGAAGATGCCGCCGAAGATGAACTCGTTGGCGAGGATCGGCCCAGCGTCGGAGAAGAGCTCCAGCCAGAGCCGCGCCACGTCGCCGCGCTCGTGATCGTGGATGATGGTGAAGGGGTCGCGTATGCGACCGGCGACGATGTGAATCGTCACGGGAATGTCCAGGTCCGCCGCCGCCGCCCAGAGCCGATCGTAGTAGGGGTCGCGGTAGGGCGGCATGTGCGGCTTCACGTCGGTGTAGATGAAGACGGTGCGCACGTTCTTCTTGGCCAGCCGTTCGAGCTCGGCCACGGCCCAGTCGACATCGTCGGGCGGCAGCATGCCGGAGGCGAGCAGGCGCTTCGGGTCGTGGCTGCAATACTCGACGATCCAGTCGTTGTAGACTTGGCAGACGTCCTGCACGAGCTGCGGATGCTCGATCCGCATGCAGAGCAGCGCGAAGGTCGAGTTGACGATTTCGGCCTGAACGCCGTCCATCTCCATCAGCTCCAGACGAAGCGCCGGGTCCTGGTTGGAGCGGTTCACCTTGTCGGCGAGTTCGGGGTCCATGGCCGAGGATTCCTCGGTGGAATCCGCCGCGTCCTCCGGCACGACCACGCCAAGGTCGATGTAGTCGTAGCCGAAGAAGTAGTAGTTGCCGGGAATGCCGTCGTAGCGGTCGACGACGCGCGGGACCTTGTCGCCCCACTTCTTGCCGAGCGCCTTCTCCCACAGGTCCAGCGGCTCGATGATGTGGGAATCGGCGGAGATCACGTAGTCCAGGCTCATCGTCGTTCCTCTCTGGCTCGCAGGCGGCTTAGGCGTGGAAGGGCCTTTGCTCCGGCGGTGCGGCCGCAGCCTGCGCGAAATCGCAGTCGCGGGTTGCGTAGAACTCGACCAGGAAGCCGTCCGGGTCGCGCAGATAGAAGCTGCGCTTGGTGGCGCTGTCGACCGACGCTACGGTCGGGATATTCCGCGCGGCCAGCGCCTCCTCGGCGTCGACGACTTGGGCTTCGTCCGCCATTTCGCACGAGAAGTGATGGCAGCCGTTCTCCAGGCCATCCGCCCTGGCAAAGAGCGCACAGTGGAAGTCGGGCGTGGGCGCGGCGCCCCGCAGGTAGGCGTAGGCGCCGTCGGGCGCCATGTAGGCCACATCCAGGCCCGCGAAGTCGGTGTAGAAGCAGAGCGAGCGCGCGACATCCTCCACCACCATCACCGCGCGCGTGGTGCGCAGCGGATGGACCGGCGCGTCCTCGACGCGCTGGAAGTCGGGCGCGCGCTGCCACTTGGGCTCTGCGCTCGGCGGCTCGGCCTCAGGGTCCCAGCGGGCAGAGATGTTGGGGATGGGGCCGCCTTTGAAGACCGAGCGCCAGTCGTGCATCACGTCGGCGTAAAACTCGTGGAAGATGCCGTCGGGGTCGGGCACGTAGAAGGAGTGCGAGAAGGTGTGGTCGATGGTGAGATAGTCCTGGCAGCCGGACGCGACCGCGCGCTCGATCGCGGCCACCAGCGCCGCTTCGTTATCAACCTCCCAGCCCAGGTGGTTGAGGCCCGTCTCCTGAAAGCCCTCCTCGATGATCACCTCGCCGTCGCGGCCGCGGAAGGGGCGGCCGATCTCCACCATGCCGACATCGTGATGGCTGTTGCCGTTGGAGACGAAGCCCGCGCCGGTGCCGACCTCGATGCCGACCTCCTCGAAGCCGCAGACCTTCTCGAAGAACGCGACCGAGCGGTCGAGGTTCCGCACGCTGACGTTCGCGTGGCCGAGCCTGCGCACGCCGAAGTTCACCGTCATCGCCTGCGCCCCTCCCTGCCGACTTTGACCGGACGAAAACGGTATAGGGAGCGCAGGGCACCGTCAATTTTGGGCGGCGCGCAAGCAGTCGCGGTGGCGGGTGAGACTATTCGGCTCCTGCTCCGCGAAGGGCGGCGGTGGCGGCTTTGTCGAGGGTGCCGTTTGTCGCAACGGCGACGGCGTAGTCCCGCCGGGCGGCTTCGGGCGAGACTAGGTCGTTCCGCACGTCCGCAGCCACGTCCTCGGCCGCACGGCCGCGTGGGTCGCCGTAGCCAGCTCCGCCGGGGAGCACCAGCTTGAGGCGCTTGCCGGGCGGGATCGTCTGCTGGCCCTTGCCGCGCAGCTTCGTGCCGTCGTCGAGCGCGATGGTGCCCGGCGCACCGTCGAGCCCGCCGCCCCGACCGCGCGCGGGATTGTCGATGCGCTCGAACTGCGCGAGCACGCTGAAGGGCGCGCCGTCGGCGCCGCCGATCTCCATCACCTGGCCGACTCCTCCGCGCAGCAGGCCGGCGCCGCCGGTATCCTCCGCGAGCTCCTTTCGCCAGATGACGATGGGCGCCACCGTCTCGGTGGCCTCGGCCGGAATCGTGCGCACGCCGCTAGGGAAGGCGGTCGCGGAGAGCCCGTCCTTGGTCGGCCGCGCGCCGGCGCCGCCAGAGTTGAACAGCGCCACCTCGAACTCCGGCGGATCGAACGCCGCGTTGCGCCGGGCCTCGCTGTCGATCGCGGTCGCGCCGCCCCTGAGCTGCACGATCCAGAGCGAGGCCGCGCCTTCCGCCGGCACTCGCTCGGGAATCGCCTGATGCAGGCAGCCGAACACCAGGTCCGGCAGCATGTGACCGATGACGTGGCGGGCGGCGACCGGCCAGGGTCTGGGCACGTTGAGGATCGAGCCCTCGGGTGCCGAGACCGTGAGCGGCGCGAGCGAGCCCGCGTTGTTGGGAATGTCCTTGGCCACGATGCACTTGAGGCCGAAGCTCGTGTATGCGGTGGTGTAGTTGAGCACGACGTTGATGCCGTGATTGCTGGCGGGCGAGGTGCCGGTGAAATCGACGTGGATGCCGTCGCCCGAGATGGTCATCGCGGCCGCCAGCGTGATCGGCTCGTCGTAGCCATCCATGGTGAGCGTGTTGCGGTAGGTGCCCTTGGGCAGCTCGGCGATAGCGTTGAGCGTCGCCGCACGCGAGCGCTCGATGATCTCCTCGCCCAACGCATCGAGGTCGGTCAGCCCGAACTCGTCCATCATGGCGAGCAGACGGTCTGCGCCCGCCCGGTTGCAGGCGATGAGCGAGTGGACATCGCCTTCGAGCTGGAGCGGCTCGCGCACGTTCCAGCGCACCATCTCAAGCAGATCCTCGTTGATGCGGCCCTCGCGCACGAGCGGCATGATCGGGATGTAGAGCCCTTCCTCGAACACCGAGCGCGCGTCCGGGCCAAAGCCGCGTCCGCCGATGTCGACCACGTGGGCGGTGCAGGCGAAGGAGCCGATGATCCGGCCCTCGCGGAACACCGGCGTGACGACCGTCAGGTCGTGCAGGTGGCCGCAGGTGAGCCACGGGTCGTTGGTGATGTAGACGTCGCCCTCGCGCATCACCTCGTTGGGGTAGCGGGCGAGGAAGTGCTGCACGGCGATGGCCATGGAGTTGACGTGGCCGGGCGTGCCGGTGACCGCCTGGGCCAGCATCCGGCCCTTGGTGTCGAAGACGCCGGCGGAGAGGTCGCCTGCCTCGCGCACGGTCGTGCTGAAGGCGGTGCGCAGCAGCGTCTGCGCCTGCTCCTCGACCACCGAGATCAGTCGGTTCCACATGATCTGGGTCTGGATTTGGGCAAGGCCGGATTGGGTGTTGCCGTTCATGTGGCGTCCTCCCCTTGTGACTGCCGGCGTTCCAGCACGATCGCGCCCAAGGCATCGACCGAGGCGGTGAACGCCGCGCTCACCACCGCCGTGGTGTCAGTCTCGACGATCAGCGCGGGCCCGTCCACCCGCGCGCCGGGGGCAAAATCCGCGCGCCGGTAGACCGCCGCCTCGACCACGTGTCCGCTCCCCGGGTCGAGCACGGGCCGCACGCCGCGCGCCGGCGGCGCCGCTGCTTCAGGGGAGGGTTCGATGGGGGCGACGGCTTCCGGCACCGCGCTCACGCCGACAGACCAGCTCACGATCTCGAGGTCGAGCTTGGGGATGATGCGCCCGTAGAGCGACTCGTAGGCGGTCTCGAAGGCCTCGCGGATGATGGCGGTGTCTTGCCGCTCCCAGGTGCGGTTGGGCAGCGGCACGACCACCTCGTGCCCCTGGCCGAGATAACGCATGTAGGCAGAGCGGTGCTCCCGTGTCGGCGCACCCGGTGCACCCTGCGCGACGATGGAGGCGGCCTCGTCGCGCATCTCCTCCAGCACCCGATTGGTCAGCTCGGGGTTGAAGGCGCTCACCACCTGGTAGGCGCTGCGCACCACCTCGTAAGCGACCGGCGCACGGAGGAAGCCGACAGCAGAGCCCACCGCCGCAGCCGTCGGGATCAGGATGCGGTCCATGTCGAGTTTTTCTGCGAGTCGGGCGGCGTGCAGGGGGGCCGCGCCGCCAAAGGCGATCATCGTGCGCTCGCCGAGCGTGGCGCCGATCTCGATGGCGTGGACGCGCGCGGCACTCGCCATGTTCTCGCCCACCATCTCGCTGACCCCGAGGGCGGCCACCTGCGGCTCCAGATCGAGCGGCGAGCCGATCGCAGACGCGAGAGAATCGACGGCCGCCTGTTCGTCGAGCGCGATGCGCCCGCCCGAGAACTCGGTCGGGTCGATGCGCCCCATTACCAAGTCGGCGTCGGTCACCGTGGGCTCGGCGCCGCCCTGGCCGTAGCAGGCCGGGCCCGGCTGGGCGCCCGCGCTTTCCGGCCCCACCGCGATGCGGCTGAGGCGATCCACGACCGCGATGGAGCCACCGCCCGCGCCGATCTCCACCATCTCAATTACCGGGATGCGGAGCGGCAGGCCGCTGCCCTTGAGGAAGCGATGGGCGCGGGCGACCTCGAAGGCCCGCGTCGTCTGCGGCTGGGCGTCGTCGATCAGGCAAATCTTTGCGGTCGTGCCCCCCATGTCGAAGGAGAGAACGCGATCGAGCCCGCATTGGCGGGCGACGTGGCTTGCAAAGACGGCGCCGCCCACCGGCCCGGATTCGACGAGGCGGATGGGGAAGCGGATCGCCGTTCCAATGTCGGCGACACCGCCACCCGACAGCATGACGAACAGCGGGCAAGCGAAGCCGGCTTCGCGCAGGCCGTCCTCCAGATTGTGCAGGTAGCGCGCCATGACCGGCTGAACGTAAGCGTTGGCGCAGGCGGTGGAGAAGCGCTCGTACTCGCGCATCTCCGGCGCGACCTCGGAGGAAAGCGTGATCGCGAGGTCCGGCAGCGCCTCGCTCAAGATGTCGCGCACGCGGCGCTCGTGCGCCGGGTTGACGTAGGAGTGCAGGAGGCCGATCGCCGCGCTCTCGATGCCTTCGGCGGCGAGTTTGGCGGCCGTGGCTTCGACCGCCGCTTCGTCGAGCGGCAGGATTGGATCGCCCGAGGCGTTGAGCCGTTCGGGAATGGGGAAGCGCCATCGCCGGGGCACCAGCGGCACCGGCTTCTCCATATCGATGTCGTACTGCTCGAAGCGGCTCTCCGTCCCCATCTCGATGGAATCGCGGAAGCCCTCGGTGGTCACCAGCGCGGTGCGTGCGCCCTTGCGCTCGATCATCGCGTTGGTGGCGAGCGTGGTGCCGTGAATGACCAGCGCCACCTCGTGCGGGGCGACGCCGCATGATTCCATCGCCTGGGCGAGACCTTGGCGCACGCCCTCCTCGGGCGCGTCGGGCGTCGTCAGCACCTTCGCCGTGAACCGGTCAGGCCCGCGCTCCAGCACGATATCCGTGAAGGTGCCGCCGATATCGACGCCGATCCGAACCTCTGCGTTCGCTTCCGCCATTACTTGCCTGCGTTCAAAGTGTTGGATTACACGATTTGAGAGGATTGATTCCCGCGACCCGGCGTCAGTGGGCGTCGGCCCAGCTTGTGCCGGTGCCGATGTCGACGGTGAGCGGCACGTCGAGATGGGCGGCGCTCTCCATCACCTGGGTGACGACGGCGCCGGTCTCCTCGACCTCCGCCTCCGGCACCTCGAAGACCAGCTCGTCATGCACTTGCAGCAGCATCCGCGCGCCCAGGCCCTCGGCCTTCAGCGCGCCCTGTATGGGGATCATCGCGCGCTTGATGACGTCGGCGGCGGCTCCCTGTATCGGCGCGTTGATCGCCGCGCGCTCCGAGAAGGCCCGGCGCGCCGGGTTGCGGTCGTTGATCCCCGGCAGCCGGCACTTGCGCCCGAAAAGCGTGGTCACGAAGCCTTCCGCATGGGCCACCTTCTTGGTGCGTTCCATGTAGTCCTTGATGCCGGGATACTGCGTGAAATAGGCCTCGATAAGCCGCTTCGCCTCGGCTTGGGGGACGCCGATCTGGCGCGCCAGTCCGAAGGCGCTGATGCCGTAGATGATCCCGAAGTTGATCGCCTTGGCCGAGCGACGAACCATCGGGTCCATGCCCTCCAGCGGCAGGTCGAACACCTGGCTCGCGGTCAGCGCGTGGATGTCGGTCCCATCGCGAAACGCATCCTTGAGCGCCTCGACGCCGGCGACGTGGGCGAGGATGCGAAGCTCGATCTGCGAATAGTCGGCGGAGAGCAGAACATGGCCTGGCGCCGCCACGAAGGCGCGGCGGATGCGCCGGCCTTCCTCGGTGCGGATCGGGATGTTCTGCAGGTTGGGATCGTTGGAGGAGAGCCGCCCCGTGTTGGCGGCGGTCATCGTGTAGGTGGTGTGGACGCGCCGGGTTCGGGGATCGATGTGCTCGACCAGCGCATCCGTGTAGGTGCTCTTGAGCTTGGTGAGCTGGCGCCAGTCCAGCACCCGCGCCGG
This sequence comes from Alphaproteobacteria bacterium, assembly GCA_965220745.1. GTDB lineage: Bacteria > Pseudomonadota > Alphaproteobacteria > UBA828 > UBA828 > WTGU01. The sequence goes on from CBDCQT010000012.1 coordinate 869,738, forward strand.
CAGGTCGTGGCCCTGGGCCGCCAGCTCTTCGAGGATGTCGGCGCCGGTGCTGTAGGCGCCTGACTTACCCTTGCGTCCGCCCTGGAGCCCCATCTCCTCGAACAGCACCTCGCCTAGCTGCTTGGGCGAGCCGATGGTGAAGGGATGGCCGGCGAGCGCATGAATCTCGCTCTCCAGCGTCTCGATCCGGCCGGCGAAATCCTCGGACAGCGCGACGAGCTCGCCCTGGTCGACCAGGATGCCCGCTGATTCCATCTGCGCGAGCACCGCGATCAGCGGGCGCTCGATCCGCTCGAAGACCGTCGTGAGACGGTCGGCGACGAGGCGCGGCCGCAGCACCCTGTGCAGGCGCAACGCGAGGTCGGCGTGCGCCGCCGCGGTGTCCCGCAGCGCCTCGGGCGGAACCGCGTCGACGGAGACCTTGTTGCGCCCGCTGCCGAGCACGTCGGCCAGCGCTGGCGCCGGGCGGTCGAGGTGGATGCGCGTGAGATCATCGAGCGCGTGGTTGTGCAGGCTGCCGTCGAGCACCCAGGACGCGAGCATCGGGTCGTCGATCGGGCCGACTGCGCCGTTTTTCCGTGTCAGCAGACGCAGGGTGCGCTTTATGTCGAGGCCTACCTTGAGGACGCCCGGATCGGCCAGCACGGGTGCGAGGATGGCGCGTGCCTCGTCAGGACTCAGTTGCGGGACCGCCTGCTCGGCCCCGATCAGATCCGGGCCCGCGTGACCCAAGGGCACGTAGCACGCCTCGCCGGGTGTGGTGCCAAGCGCGAGACCGACGAGGCCGGCACCCTCCGCCGATCCGTCCGCCACGAACGGCTCCAGCGCCAGCACGCCACTCGCGCGGGCCTTATCCGCCCAACCAGCGAGCGTGTCGGAATCGGTCACCAGCGGGTAGGAAGCGGGAAGGGGAGCCGTCTCCTCCGGTTCGGCCTCCTCCTCGGCCAACGTCGACTCTCCGTCATCGGGGTCGAGCCGGGCTGCGATCGATCGGAATCCGTTCTCCTGGAAGAAGGCGCGTAGCGCGCCTGGCTCGGGTTGCCGACGTGCGAGCGCCTCCAGCGGCATCGGCAGAGGCGCATCCCGACGCAACGTCACGAGATCGCGCGAGATGCGTGCCATCTCGGCGTGCTCGATCAGGTTCTGGCGCCGCTTGGGCTGCTTGATCTCTTCTGCGCGCTCCAACAGTTGGTCGAGGTCGCCGTAATCGTTGATGAGCTGCGCTGCCGTCTTGACCCCGATGCCGGGGACGCCCGGCACGTTGTCGGTGCTGTCGCCGGCAAGCGCCTGCACGTCAATCACACGTTCAGGTCCGACGCCGAAGCGTTCGTGCACCTGCTCGGGGCCGATCTCGCGATTCTTGAAGTAGTCGTACATGACCACGGAGTCGCCCTCGACGAGCTGCATCAGGTCCTTGTCGGCGGAGACGATGGTGACCCGAGCGCCCTCTGCCCGCGCGGCGTCGGCATAGGCCGCAATCAGGTCGTCCGCCTCGAAACCCTCGAGCTCGATCGACGCCAGGTTGAAGGCGGCGGCGGCCTCGCGCACGAGCGGGAACTGCGGAATCAGCTCTTCCGGTGTCTCGCCCCGGTTCGCCTTGTAGGGCTCATAGATTTCGTTGCGGAAGGTGAGCCGCGCGGTGTCGAAGATCACCGCAGCGTGGTCCGCATCGGTCTCGCGCAGAATCTTCCAGAGCATGTTGGAGAAGCCGAGCACCGCATTCACCGGCGTGCCGTCGGAGCGGGTCAGCGGCGGCAACGCGTGGAACGCGCGAAAGATGAAGCCCGAGCCGTCGATCAGGTAAAGGTGGCGAAGTTCGTTAGCCTCGGCGGGGGCGACATCGTTCACGGTCGGTGCTCCGTCTCCTGGATGGTCGCGGGGTGCTCTTGCGGTGGGCGGTGCGCGCCACTATGCCACGCGGGCCGGCCCCCGCACAGCAAGCCGGCGGCCTCCCGTCACCAACCGCTGGCAATCGAGCCCCGCCCGTGACCGCCCCGAGTAACCCCGTCCCTTACGCGGCTCCGCGCATCTCCGCCTTCTACGCGGCCTATTTCCTGGTGGCCGGCGTGGCGCTGCCGTTCTGGCCGCTCTTCCTGCAGGCGCGTGGGCTTTCGGTGACCGAGATCGGGCTGATGCTGGGGCTCACGCTGATGCTGCGTGCCGCCGCCGGCCCCTTTATCGGCCGATTTGCCGACCGCCGCGACAGCACGCGTGGGCCGCTCGTCGCCTGCGCGCTGACAGTGTTGCTCGTCGCCGTCGCCTTCTACTGGACCTGGGGCTTCTGGCCGATCTTCATCGTCAGCACCGTCTTTACCCTGGTCTATGCCGGCGTGCTGCCGTTGGGGGAGACCATCGCGCTCCGCACCGTCTCCGCCGAGTCGGGCTACGGGCGCGTGCGGCTCTGGGGTTCGGTCTCTTACCTTGTTGCGGCTGCCGTAGGCGGCGCGGTGCTGGAGGTCGCGGAGGTGCCGTCCGCCGAGATCATCCTCTCCATGATCCTCGCGACCATCGTGGTGATGATTGCCGGCTCGCTTGCGATGCCCGACCGTCGGGGCGGCAGCGCGCCGCCAGCGGCGCCGATCCTGAGTGTGCTGAGGGAGCGGCGTTTCCGCCTGATGGTGTACGCCACCACCGCGATCCACGGCGCGCACGCGGTGTTCTACGGCTTCTCGACCCTCCACTGGCTCGCGTCCGGGATCTCGGAGTGGGTGATCGGACTCTTGTGGGCGGGTGGGGTCGTCGCCGAGGTCATCCTCTTCGCATGGAACGCGCCGCTCGTCCGCCGCATCGGGCCAGTCGGGCTCCTGGGCGCGGGCGCGGTGGCCGGAGTCGTGCGCTGGGCCGTACTGGCGTTGACGACGGAGGTCTGGGCGCTGGCGCTTGCCCAGTGCCTGCACGCGTTCACCTTCGGCGCGATGCACCTGGGCGCGATGGTCTTCATCGCTCGCACCGTGCCCGCCGGCTCGGCAAATACGGCGCAGGCGCTCTTTGCCGCGACGACCAACGGACTGGGCTTGGGCGCTGGGCTCCTGCTCGCAGGCCTGCTCTACGCCGCCTGGGGCGCCAATGCTTACTGGGTGTGCGCCGCGGTCTCCGGCCTGGGCTTCATCGCGGTACTGGCGATGCGCCGCCCCGCTCGGGAGTCGGCAGCCTAGTGGCCGCCGCTGCCGACTGCGCTCTCTTTCAAGACAAAGCGGCGATCGCAGTAGGGGCAGTCGATGGCCCCGTTGGATTCGAGATTGAGGAACACGCGCGGATGGCCGAGCGCGCCGCCGCCGCCATTGCATGAGACGACCGTGTCTTCGACCTCGATGATCTCGGGCGGATCGATGGTCACGGGCTATCCCTCGTCAATTCCTGCTGCTCCTGGCCGCCATTTGACCGAAGCGGCGGGGCGATGATACCCATTGCCCGCCGCCATTCAACCGGGCGCCGCCGCCCAACCCGGCGCCATCCAAGCCACCACGAGCCGAGCCCGGAGGACACCGTCCTGCATCCGACACACGCCCACGACGAGTCCGCGCCATGAGTGAGGCGATCCCCTACGTCCGGGATCTCGACTTCGCCTACGGCAAGGTGGCGCAGGTCTCGCCGCTGATCCGCCGGGTCATCGCGCACAACCCGAGCGTCTTCACCTTCCACGGCACCGGCACCTACATCGTGGGGCGCGGCAACGTGGCGATCATCGATGCCGGCCCTGACCTCGCCGACCATGTCGATGCCGTGCTCGCCGCCGTGCGCGGCGAGACCGTGACGCATCTCGTCGTGACTCACACCCACATCGATCATTCGCCGGCGACACGCCACATCAAGGCCGCGACCGGGGCGCCGAGCTACGGCTTTGGCCCGCACGGGGGCGGGGAGGGGCCAGCGGTCGAAGAGGGTGCGGACCGTGACTTCGTGCCGGATCACCGGGTCGAGGACGGTGTGTCGATCGAAGGCGATGGCTGGACCTTGGAGGCCGTTCACACGCCGGGCCACACATCGAACCATTTGTGCTTCACGTTGGCTGAGGAGCAGGCGCTCTTCTCGGGCGATCACGTGATGGGGTGGTCGACCACGGTGGTCTCGCCGCCGGATGGCGACATGGGCGCCTACATGGCCTCGCTGGAGAAGCTCAAGGCGCGTGACGAGGCGACCTACTGGCCCACGCACGGGCCGCCAATCCCGAAGCCGCAGCGTTTCGTCGGCAAGCTGCTCGCCCACCGGCGCCAGCGGGAGGCGGAGATTCTGTCCGCTGTCGCGGACGGCGCGGCGACCATTCCAGAGATTGTGGCCCTGCGCTACCGGGGGCTCGACCCGCGCCTGCGTCCCGCTGCTGCCCGTACCGTGCTCGCCCATTTGATCCATCTGGTCGAGAGCGGGCGCGTCGCTTGCCCTGGCGAGCCGGATGAGGACGCGCGCTACCGTGCAGTCGTTTAGCGGAAAGACTGTTCTCTAGCGGGCACGCTTCTTAGGCGGCGAATCGCGGAACTCCTTGACCTGGGCGAGGGCGGCGCCCTGAAGCAGCTTCACATCCTGGCCACAGACGACCAGGTCGTAGCCCCGCTCGAAGGTCCACTTGACTGACTTGCCGGGGCGCGTGACCGTTGCGAGCAGTTTGCCCGTCGCCCGCATCTTGCGCTCGGCCTTCTGGATCAGCTGGATCACTTTCGGCTCCTTCATGTCCAGCATGTGGCCGATGCTCGCCGAGATGTCGCTCGGCCCCAGGAACAGCATGTCGACGCCATCGACGGCCGCGATTTCCTCGATGTTGTCGATCGCCTCCTCGGTCTCGATCTGGCAGGCGACCAGCAGCTCCTGCGGCATTGCCGCGCGATAATCCGCGATCCGCGAGCCCCAGCCGGAGCAGCGCGCGGCGTGCGGTGCCACCCCGCGCACACCTTCCGTCGGAAAGCGGCAAGCGGCGACCGCCGCCTCGGCCTCAGCGGCGTTCTGCACGTATGGCACTACGACGCCCATCACGCCGATGTCGAGGGCACGCTTGATGTAAACCATGTCGTTCCACGGCACGCGCATCATCGGGGTCGCGCCGGATGCGGCCGCCGCCTGCATCAGGCTGATGGCGTTGAGGAGGTCGCCCGGCCCGTGCTCGTGATCCATGATGACCGTGTCGTAGCCGGCGTTGGCGACGACTTCGGCGGCAATGGGGCTGCCCATCGCGAGCCAGGCGCCCAATGCGGGCTCGCCCGCGAGCATCTTTCTCTTACAGCGGTTCTCGACGGTCATGCGCGGCGCCTCCCAGTGGAGTATTGGGGATCAGGAGAAACCCATCGGCCCAGGGCGTGTGGGCAATGGGCGCGGCCGGTTCTACCACGGCCGGCGCGAGCGGGACAGGCGGCGCAGGACTAAGAAACGGGGGGAGGGACCGGTGTCTCGTGGCCGCCGAGCGGAGGCAGGATACTCACGTCTGGGTCGTCATCCGAGGCGGCGAGTTTGCCAAGAGCCTCGTCGTCCTCGTCGGTCCATTCGATGGGCACGAGCGGCCCGGTCAGCGCGTGCTTCAGGATGTCATCCATCGAATCGACTGAGACGATGGTGAGGTCCTTCTTCACGTTGTCCGGAATGTCGTCGAGATCCTTCTCGTTCTCCTGCGGAATCAGGACCGTCGTAAGCCCGCCCCGCAGGGCGGCCAGCATCTTCTCCTTGAGGCCGCCGATCGGCAGTACGCGTCCGCGCAGCGTGATCTCGCCCGTCATTGCGATCGACTTCTTGACCGGGACGCCCGTCAGCACCGAGACAATGGAAGTCACCATGGCGACGCCGGCAGACGGGCCGTCCTTGGGCGTCGCACCCTCCGGCACGTGCACGTGAATATCGCGTTTGCTCAGGATCGTCGGCTTGATGCCGAACTCGACCGCGCGCGACTTCACGTAGCTTTCCGCCGCCTGAACCGATTCACGCATCACGTCGCCGAGCTTGCCGGTAGAAATCACCCGGCCCTTGCCCGGCAGCGTCACCGACTCGATGGAGAGCAGCTCGCCGCCGACTTCGGTCCAGGCAAGACCGGTCGTGACGCCCACCATGTCCTCGTGCTCGGCCTCGCCGTAGCGGTACTTGCGGATGCCGGCATACTTCTTGAGATTGCGCCGGGTGACACGGACCTTTTCCCGCCCCTCCGCGACAATTTCCCGAGTCGCCTTGCGGGCCAGGTTCGCGAGTTCCCGCTCCAGATTTCGCACGCCCGCCTCGCGGGTGTAGTAGCGGATCAGGTCGAGCAGAGCCTCAGCCGAGATCGACCACTCGCCCTTCTTGAGCGCATGCGCCTTGGCCTGCTTCGGGATCAGGTGGCGCTTGGCGATCTGGACCTTTTCGTCCTCGGTGTAGCCGGGAATGCGAATGGTCTCCATCCGGTCGAGCAGGGCCGGCGCCATCCTGAGTGTGTTGGCCGTGGTGATGAACATCACGTCGGAGAGGTCGTAGTCGACCTCCAGATAGTGATCGTTGAACGTGTTGTTCTGCTCGGGGTCCAGCACCTCCAGCAGCGCGGAGGCCGGGTCGCCCCGGAAGTCGGCGCCCATCTTGTCGACCTCGTCGAGGAGGAAGAGCGGGTTGGACGACTTCGCCTTCTTCATCGACTGGATGATCTTGCCCGGCAGCGAGCCGATGTAGGTGCGGCGATGGCCGCGAATCTCGGCTTCGTCGCGCACGCCACCGAGCGAGAAGCGCACGAAGTTGCGTCCCGTCGCGCGCGCCACCGACTTGCCGAGAGAAGTCTTGCCGACTCCGGGCGGGCCAACGAGACAGAGGATCGGCCCCTTCATCTTCCGCGCCCGCTGCTGGACCGCGAGATACTCCAGGATCCGCTCCTTGACCTTCTCCAACCCGTAGTGGTCGTCGTTGAGAATCTTCTCGGCGTTCTTGATGTCCTTCTTGATCCGGGTGCGCTTCTTCCACGGGATCGAGAGAATCCAATCGAGGTAGTTGCGGACCACCGTGGCCTCGGCCGACATCGGGCTCATCGAGCGGAGCTTCTTGACTTCCGCCAGCGCCTTTTCCCGTGCCTCCTTGGAGAGCTTGGTGGCCTTGATCCGTGCCTCGAACTCGGCGGCCTCGTCGCGCCCGTCCTCGCCCTCGCCCAGTTCCTTCTGGATCGCCTTCATCTGCTCGTTCAGGTAGTACTCGCGCTGCGTCTTCTCCATCTGACGCTTGACGCGCGAGCGGATGCGCTTCTCCACCTGGAGCACCCCGATCTCGCCTTCCATCAGCGAGATCACGCGCTCCAGCCGGCCGCCGACCGAACCGATCTCCAGTAGTTCCTGCTTCTCATCCAGCTTGATCGAGAGGTGCGAGGCGATCGTGTCCGCGAGCTTGCTCGGCTCCTCGATCTGGTTCACCGAGACCAGAACCTCCGGCGGCACCTTCTTGTTGAGCTTCACATATTGCTCGAACTGGCTCGCCACCGAGCGGCTGAGCGCCTCGAGCTCGCCGGCATCGCCCTCGTCTTCCTCCATCTTTTCGGCTCGCGCTTCGAAGAACGCCGGATTCTCGCGGAACTCGACGATCCTCGCGCGAGCGCCGCCCTCCACCAGCACCTTGACCGTGCCGTCCGGCAGCTTGAGGAGTTGAAGCACCGAGCCGACTACGCCGACGGAATGGATGTCCTTCGGCGCGGGGTCGTCCTGGGAAGCGTTTTTCTGCGCAACGAGAAGGATTTGCTTGTCGTCCTTCATCACGGTTTCGAGTGCCGCGACCGACTTTTCGCGGCCGACGAACAGCGGCACGATCATGTGCGGAAAGACGACGATGTCCCTAAGCGGCAGGACCGGGTAGCTCGGAAGAGACGAAACGTCCAGCATTGTTCCTCGTGCGCCTTGCGATTGCGCGTCAGAGCGGCAGCCGATACCGAGGCGCGCCCGCAGGTAAGGTAAGTACGGCGGCGCAGCCGTTCAAGCGGTCACTTAGGATGCCGATGAGCTCGCGTCCTCGAGCCGGTCGGAATAGATCAGGAGAGGCTGTGCCCGGCCCTCGACCACTTCCCTGTTGATCACGACCTCTTCCACCGAATCGTAGCTCGGCAGATCGAACATCGGGTCGAGCAGGATGCCCTCAAGGATGGAGCGGAGCCCGCGCGCGCCGGTCTTGCGCGCGATGGCCTTGTGGGCAACCGCGCGGAGCGCGTCGTCGGTGAACGCCAGCGTCACGCTCTCCATGTCGAAGAGCTTCTCGTATTGCTTCACGAGCGCGTTCTTTGGCTTGACGAGAATCTCCACCAGCGCGTCATCATCGAGATCGTCCAGCGTGGCGAGGACCGGCAGCCGGCCGACGAACTCGGGAATGAGCCCGAAACCGAGCAGGTCTTCGGGCTCGACCTCGCGCAGGATTTCGCCGGTCTTGCGCTCGTCCGGTGCGCGCACGTCGGCACCGAAGCCGATCGCCATGCCGCGCCCACGCTGGGAAATGATTTTCTCCAGGCCCGAGAAGGCTCCGCCGCAGATGAACAGGATGTTGGTCGTGTCGACCTGCAGGAACTCCTGCTGCGGATGCTTGCGCCCGCCTTGAGGCGGAACGGAGGCCACCGTGCCCTCCATGATCTTGAGGAGCGCCTGCTGCACGCCCTCGCCGGAAACATCCCGCGTGATTGACGGGTTGTCCGACTTGCGTGCGATCTTGTCCACCTCGTCGAGGTAGACGATGCCGCGCTGCGCCCGCTCGACATTGTAGTCAGCCGCCTGGAGCAACTTGAGGATGATGTTCTCGACGTCCTCGCCGACGTAGCCGGCTTCGGTCAGCGTGGTGGCGTCGGCCATCGTGAAGGGCACGTCGAGAATGCGCGCCAGCGTCTGGGCGAGCAGGGTCTTGCCGCAGCCGGTCGGCCCGATCAGGAGAATGTTCGACTTGGCGAGCTCGACCTCGTTGCCCTTACTGCCGTGGGCAAGGCGCTTGTAGTGATTGTGCACGGCGACGGAGAGCACGCGCTTGGCGTGGTCCTGACCAATCACGTAGTCGGCCAAGACCTCACAGATTTCGGAGGGGGTCGGTACACCATCACGGCTCTTGACCCGAGCGCTCTTGTGCTCCTCGCGGATGATGTCCATGCAGAGCTCGACGCACTCATCGCAGATGAACACGGTCGGCCCCGCGATGAGCTTGCGCACCTCGTGCTGGCTCTTCCCGCAGAAAGAGCAGTACAGCGTGTTCTTCGAATCGCCGCCGCTGGACTTGTTCATGTCCGCTCCGTGCCGTCGCTTGCGGAGACGCGCCCGTCTAAACCGCCGTTAAGCTCGCGACGCTCTTCTCCAGACAACCAGAACTCCGTGAGGTTGGCAAACACCCCGGCCCGTGTCTAGGCCGAACATTCGGTGATTTCGAGACCCAATATCTAGTGCCTCCCGGCCTACGTTTTCAGGTTAGATGCACCACGCGGCACACTTCTCCAGCCACCTGCGGCCTCTAGCTTCACTTCTTGGTGCCGCCCTTGGCTCCCGAGTCGTCCGGGGTTTCCGGCCGCCGCGCCACCACATCGTCCACGATACCGAAGTCCTTGGCTTCGTTGGGAGTCATGAACTTGTCACGTTCCAGGTTTTCTTCGATGATCGCAAGGTCCTGACCGGTATGGCTCACGTAAATTTCATTGAGACGCTGGCGCAGCAACAAGATTTCCTTGGCGTGGATCTCGATGTCGGTGGCCTGCCCCTGGAAGCCGCCGGACGGCTGGTGCAGCATGATCCGAGCATTGGGTAAAGCGAAGCGCTGCCCTTCCGCGCCGGCCGCCAGCAGGAGCGAACCCATCGAGGCCGCCTGGCCGATGCAAAGCGTGGCCACCGCCGGGCGCACATACTGCATCGTGTCGTAAATCGCGAGACCCGATGTCACCAGGCCACCGGGGCTGTTGATGTAGACCGAGATGTCCTTGGTCGGGTTCTCCGATTCCAGGAACAAGAGCTGCGCGGTGATCAGGCTCGCGACCTCATCGCCGATGCCGCCGGTGAGGAAAATGATTCGCTCCTTGAGCAGCCGCGAATAGATGTCGTAGGCACGCTCGCCCCGGTTGGTCTGCTCCACGACCATTGGCACCAGGGTGTTGGCGTAGGTCTCGACGATATCCGCCATGACGCTCTCCTTATTCAGCGGGGCGGATCAGCCCGACTCGCTCGACGCAGCGCTCTCGTCCTCGTCGGTTGCCGCGCTCTCTTCCTCGTCGGTCTGCTCGGTTCCAGTCGCCGACGACTTCTCGTCCTCGTCGGGATCGCGCATCAGCGTCTCCACGTCGACGACCTGTTCCGAGACCGCGGCGAGCTCACTGAGGAAGGTAATGACCTTGTCCTCGAATACCGTGGGACGGAAGCGCTCCAGTTGGTCTGGCTGGCTCCGGTAGAATTCGAGGAGGCGCTGAGGCTCCGGATGACCGCGCGCGCTCATCATGGCCGCGCGGAGCAGATCCTCCTGCTCGACCGTAATGTCGTTGCTCCCCCCGATCTCCGCGATCAGGAGGCCGAGGCGCACGCGCCGCTCGGCGATCTGCCGAAACTCTTCCCGCGCCTCGTCTTCCGGTTGATCGAGGATCGTGGCGATCTCAGCATCGGCGCGCTTCGCGTCGTTCTCGATTTGCTGCCAGACGGCATCGAACTCGCTCTCGACCATGCCGGGAGGCACGTCGAACTTGTAGCGCTCATCGAGGACATCAAGCAGCGAGCGCTTGAGGCGAGCCTGGGAGACCTGCTCATACTCCGACTGGATCTGCTCCCGTACCACGCCGCGCAGTGCGTCCAGGTTTTCGGCACCTCGGCGTTCGGCGAAAGCGTCGTCGACCGTCGCGGGCAGCCGCTCCTGCACCTCCTTGACTGTGATCTTGAAGATGGTGGCCTCCGCCGCTGCTGCGGGCTCATCCTGCTCTCCCGCCTCCTGTTCGGGTGCGGGCGGCGTCATCGTCACTTCCCGTTCCTGGCCTGCCTCAGCGCCCACGAGCTGCTCGGTCATTTCGGGCAAGAGCGCTTCGGCATCGAGCTCCAGCGGCACGTCCGTGCCGCTCCGCTCAGGCGCCGGTTCGCCATCGACCTCGACAGCGATGTCGACCAGAAGCTGATCGCCTTCCTGTGCCGCTCTCGGCGTCTCGACCGGCTCGAACCGCTTTTCGGCCTCTGCGAGTCGGCCAAGCGCGTCCTCCACCGATTCGTCGGTCACTTCGGCCTTGAGTCGGGTGACGGTGAGGTCGGAGAAGTCGCCGAGCTCGATATTCGGCAAGACCTCCATTCCCATGGTGAACTCGAGATCCTTGCCCTCGTCGTAGGCCGTGATCTCGATCTCGGGCTGCATGGCCGGGCGCAGCTCGCGTTCCTCCAAGACCTCGCGCGAGCGCGTCTCGATGGTCTGTTGCAGCACCTCGCCGAGCACACGCGGCTGGTAATGGCGGCGCACGATTGAGAGCGGCACCTTGCCGCGACGAAAGCCCTTCATGGTTATGGTCTTGCGCAGCTCGTCGAGCCGCCCCTCGACATCGGCTTCGAGATCGGCCGCCGGCACCGTCACCTTGAGCTCACGTTTCAGCCCCTCGGAGAGGGTTTCCGTTACTTGCATAATCCTGCGCTCATGTCGTGCTCCGCGTGGCCGGCGGGCGCCCGATCGGGCCTCGGGCGCGAGCGGCATCGGCGATGGTGCGGGCGAAGGGATTCGAACCCCCACGGCCTGAGCCACGTGGTCCTAAACCACGCGCGTCTACCAATTCCGCCACGCCCGCGCGTCTCCGGTATGTCTCTGGTTCGTGAGTCCCTCCGGAAGCGGAGAAACTTCGCGCGCCCTATAGCACAGAAGGGCGCCAATGGGCCAAGACGCTATCGAGCAGCTTTTCCAGCTTGAACACAAGCTGGGATCGTGCTGAGAAATTCGGGTTAGTCTGACGATATCTTGCTGCGGATGGGTGGCCGAGCGGTCGAAGGCACCGGTCTTGAAAACCGGCAGGGGCGCGAGTCCCTCGTGGGTTCGAATCCCACCCCATCCGCCACTCATATGCTATAATTCATTGATTAACCATGATTTTTCGTGATTTTTCAGTTTCTGTGTCCCTCAGTTTGTCTCAGAAATTCGTGGTATGGTGGCCACCTGGACCCCAGCCCGCTGCTGCTCTCCAGTGCTTGTTGTTCGGCGCGGGGGAATGGCGCCGATCGGCGTTCTAACATGTTGAGGTGGCTAGGCTTTAGGGGGTCAATGTTCCACGCTTGACAACGTCCAGGGGTCCGCGCGAAGCCCTGCACCGGTTCTTCGACGGCGTGGAGGCGTGATTCGATGCTCCTTTGCTGCGGCGAGGCTCTGATCGACATGATCCCGACACCGACCGAGTCGGGGCAGGACGGTTACGTGCCGCATGTCGGCGGGTCGGTCTTCAACACCGCGATCGCGCTCGGACGTCTGGGCGTGCAGACCGGAATGCTGACCGGGCTTTCCTCCGATCTGTTCGGCCAGCAATTGACCGCATCGCTTCACGCGAACCATGTCGACACATCGCTCGTCGTCACCTCCGACCGGCCCACCACACTCGCGTTCGTCCAGCTCACGGACGGCCATGCCTCCTACCTGTTCTACGACGAGAACTCGGCCGGGCGGATACTCGAACGGGCCGATATGCCCCCGCTGCCCGACGAGGTCAGCACGCTCTACTTCGGCGGCATCAGCCTGGTCTTCGAGCCGGGTGCCGAGGCCTATGCCGCACTGCTGAAGCGTGAGGCCGCGGCCCGCGTCGTCATGCTCGATCCCAACATCCGCCCGAGCTTCATCCGGGACATCAGGCGATACCGCGACCGTCTGGACCAGATGATCGCGCTGTCGGACATCGTGAAGGTCTCCGACGAGGATCTGAACTGGATCTATCCCGGTCCGCAGTCGCTGTTCGAAAAGCTCGATTTCGTGCGCCAGGCCGGGCCGTCCGTCGTGATCCTGACGCGCAGCGGCAGCGGTGCCACCGCCTTCCTCAAGGACGGCACCGAGGTCTCGGTTCCGGTCGACCGCGTCGACGTCGTCGACACCATCGGCGCGGGCGACACGTTCAATGCGGGCGTGCTGGCCAAGCTCGCGGAGCTCGGGCTGCTCATCAAGGCATCCCTGGCCGCCATCGAGCGCGATCCGATGCGCGAAGCGCTGCGCTTCGGCACGCGGGTCGCAGGGGTCACCGTCTCCCGCGCCGGGGCGAACCCGCCATGGCGCCATGAGCTTTGAAGGCGATATTCTCTTGATCGGTTAGTGAAGCGGGGATGCTCCTCTCAGTGGCGCCGTCTCTAGGCTGGCTGGAGGTGGACTGATCATGGTTTCTCGAGTCATTCCGGTCGAGCCGTTCGATCTCGTGGTCTTCGGCGGCACTGGCGACCTGGCGCGGCGCAAGCTGCTGCCCGCGCTCTATCGCCGCATGCTTGCCGGGCAGGCGCAGCCCGGTTCGAGGATCGTCGCCGTCGGCCGCAGAGTGCTCGACGCCGACGGTTATCGCCGCATGGCCGAGGCGTCGCTCAAGGAGCATGCGGGTCCGGGCGCGCTCGATCCCGATCGGGCGGCGGCCTTCCTCGACATGCTCGACTACGTGCACGTCGATGCGGAGGGCGAGGGTGGCTGGGCCTCGCTCGCCGACCGGCTCGAGGGCTCTGAGCGCATGCGGATCTTCTATCTCTCGGTGGTGCCGCACCTCTTCGGGCCAATCAGCGAACGGGTGGCGCGGAGCGGCTGCCGCACGCCCGACACGCGGCTGGTGGTCGAGAAGCCGCTCGGCCGCGATCTCCAGAGCGCGCGAGCGCTGAACCGCCGGCTCGCGACGCTGTTCGAGGAGCGCCAGATCTACCGGATCGACCACTATCTCGGGAAGGAGACGGTGCAGAACCTGATGGCGCTGCGCTTCGCCAATGCCCTGTTCGAGCCGATCTGGAACGCGCGCCATGTCGATCACGTGCAGATCACCGTCGCCGAGCGGGTCGGCGTCGGTGGCCGGGGCGCCTACTACGACGAGAACGGCGCGCTGCGGGACATGATGCAGAACCACCTTCTGCAACTGCTTTGCCTCATCGCCATGGAGCCGCCGGCGCATTTCGAGCCGGACGCGCTACGCGACGAGAAGCTCAAGGTGCTGCGCAGCCTGAAGCCGCTGGAGGGGCTCGGCGACGTGGTGCGCGGCCAGTATCTCGGCATCAACGGCGAGGCGGGCTACCTGGAGGATGCCGAGAACCCCCGATCGCGCACCGAGAGCTTCGCGGCGATCAAGGCGGAGATCGCCAACTGGCGCTGGAACGGGGCGCCGTTCTACCTGCGCACCGGAAAGCGGCTGCGGACGCGGATGTCGGAGATCGCCGTCGTCTTCAAGGACGCCCCGCATTCGATCTTCCCCGAGAGCGCGGGCAGCACGGGCCCCAACGTGCTGGCGATCAGGCTCCAGCCGGACGAGGGGATCACGCTGAGACTGACGATCAAGGAGCCGGGCCCCGGCGGCATGAGGCTCTGCGAGGTGCCGCTCGACATGACCTTTGCCGAGACCCTGGGCGCTGACGGGCTGAGCATGCCGGACGCCTACGAGCGGCTGGTAATGGACGTGATCCGCGGCGACCAGACGCTGTTCATGCGTGGCGACGAGGTCGAAGCGGCCTGGCGCTGGATCGATCCGATCATCGCGGCGGCGGAGACCGCGCCCGAGCGGCCGCAACCCTACGACAGCTATTCGTCGGGGCCGGAAGATGCGCTGATGCTGATGCATCGCGACGGCCGGCGCTGGCGCTCGCTCGCGGTGTGACGCGGATCGTCGAGGCCGCGGATCGGGACGCGCTGGCCCAACTTCTGGCCGGAGACATCGCGGCGGTGCTGGAGAGGGCGATTCGAGGCAGGGGCCGGGCCGCGCTGGCGGTGCCGGGCGGCACCACGCCGGCCGCGTTCCTGACCGCGCTCGGCGGCCATGCGCTCGACTGGGGGGCCGTAGCGGTGACGCTCACCGACGAGCGCTGTGTCCGCGCCGATCATCCGCGCTCCAACCGGCGCCTGCTCGACGAAACGCTGTTTGCCGGCCCGGCCCGCGCCGCACGGTTCGTGGCGCTCGACGACGAGCAGGCGCTTTTGGCGATCCTGCCGCTTGATGCCTGTGTGGTGGGGATGGGGGAGGATTGGCACATCGCTTCGCTCTTCCCCGGCGCCGACCGCCTGGACGAGGCGCTTTCGGCGGACTGCGGCGCCCCGACCCTTCGGCTCCACGCCCCCGGTGCGCCCGAGGCGCGCATCACACTCACCGTGCCGGCGCTGACCGGGGCGGGCCGGTGCTTCGTATTGATCCACGGCGCAGAGAAGCGCGCGGCTCTCGAACGGGCTCGGGCTGCGGCCGGCCCTGCCGATGCCCCGGTCCGGCTGGTCCTCGACGCACCGAGGCCGGCCACCGTTTACTGGGCGCCGTGAGGCAACGATCGGGAGAGCCCGATGCCACTGAACGATACCGTGCACCAGGTGACCGAGCGGATCCGCGCTCGGAGCCGGACCGTCCGCACCACTTATCTCGAGCGCATGGCCCGCGCTGCCGACGCGGGTCCCGCGCGCGCGCATCTCTCCTGCGGCAACCTCGCGCACGCCTTCGCCGCGAGCCCTGATACAGACAAATCGCGTCAGGCCGAGGGCACCGCCGGCAACATCGGTATCGTCACCGCCTACAACGACATGCTCTCGGCCCACCAGCCGTTCGAGGGCTTCCCCGCGCTGATCCGCGAGGCAGCCCGGCAAGCGGGCGGCACCGCCCAGGTCGCGGGCGGCGTGCCCGCGATGTGCGACGGTGTCACCCAGGGCCAGCCGGGCATGGAGCTCTCGCTCTTCAGCCGCGACGTGATCGCGCTCGCGGCTGGCGTGGCGCTCTCGCACAACTGCTTCGACGCCGCGATCTTCCTGGGAGTCTGCGACAAGATCGTCCCCGGCCTCGTGATCGCGGCGGCCACCTTCGGCCATATTCCGGCGATCTTCGCGCCGGCGGGGCCGATGACCTCGGGCCTGCCCAACGACGAGAAGGCCGCCGTGCGCCAGCGCTTCGCCCGTGGCGAGATCGGCCGGGACGAGCTGATGGCCGCCGAGATGGCCTCATATCACGGCCCCGGCACCTGCACGTTCTACGGCACAGCGAACTCGAACCAGATGCTGATGGAGGTCATGGGCCTGCACCTGCCGGGCGCGAGCTTCGTCAATCCCGGCACGCCGCTGCGCGAGGCGCTCACGCAAGCGGCGGCGCGGCGGGCGCTGGAGATCACCGCTAC
Organism: Alphaproteobacteria bacterium; assembly: GCA_965220745.1. Classification (GTDB taxonomy): domain Bacteria; phylum Pseudomonadota; class Alphaproteobacteria; order UBA828; family UBA828; genus WTGU01. The sequence goes on from CBDCQT010000012.1 coordinate 885,925, forward strand.
CGGCAACTCCTACACGCCTGTGAGCGTCGTGCTCGACGAGCGTGCCTTCGTCAATGGCATGGTCGGCCTGCACGCCACGGGCGGCTCCACCAATCTGACCCTGCACCTCATCGCGATGGCCCGCTCCGCAGGCGTGCTGATCGACTGGTCCGACATGGCGGCGCTTTCCGCGGTCACGCCGCTGATGGCGCGGGTCTATCCCAACGGGCTGGCCGACGTGAACCACTTCCACGCCGCCGGCGGGCTCGGCTTCATGATCGGCGAGTTGCTGGAGGCCGGGCTGTTGCACGGCGACGTGCGCACCGTCGCCGGCGACGGACTGGCCCGCTACACCGAGGAGCCGGTGCTGGGCGACGACGGGCTCGTCTGGCGCGAGGGCACGCGCGCGAGCCTGAACGAGAAGATCCTCCGCCCCGCAGCCGATCCGTTCCAGGGCACCGGCGGGCTCACCGTGCTGACCGGCAACCTCGGCCAGGCGGTGATCAAGACCTCGGCGGTCAAGCCCGAGCGCCATGTCGTCGAGGCCCCGGCGCGGGTGTTTCACGATCAGGAGGAGATCAAGGCCGCGTTCCGCGACGGCGCGCTCGAGCGCGATTTCGTCTGCGTGCTGCGCTTTCAGGGCCCGCAGGCCAACGGTATGCCCGAGCTGCACGCGCTGACGCCGGTCTTGGGTTCCGTGCAGGACCGCGGTTTCCGCGTGGCGCTGGTCACCGACGGGCGCATGTCCGGCGCATCGGGCAAGGTGCCTGCGGCCATCCACGTCACGCCAGAGGCCGCGGCGGGCGGCGCGATCGCGCGGGTGCGCGACGACGATGTGATCCGGCTCGACGCTATGGCGGGCCGGCTCGATATGCTTGGCGATGCGGCGGAGTTCGCCGCGCGCGCGCCGGCAGAGGCCGATCTCTCGGCCAATGCCAGCGGCATCGGCCGCGAGCTCTTCACCGCCTTCCGCAATAACGTCGGCCCTGCAGAAGCTGGTGCGGCGGTCGTCGTCTAGGCGATCGTGAGCCCGCACTAAGCCGTTTGGGAGAGGTTTCGTCGCGTCACCACTTCGCCTAGCTTCAGGGCACAGCAGCCGCGCAAGACCACGCCGTGCCGGACATCGAAGCGTCGTTCAGCATCGACCAGCCTGCCAGTCGCGTCTGGGATTTCTTCCAGGACGTACCCGAGGTCGTGACCTGCATGCCGGGCACGGAGCTTCAGGGCCAGACCGGCGAGGCGACCTATACGGGTAAGGTGACGGTCAAGCTCGGGCCCGTGACGGCCGCTTTCGAGGGCGACGCCACCATCGCCGAGACGGACCACGACGGCCGAAGCGCCAGGATCGAAGCCTCGGGCATCGACCGCCGGGGCGGCAATCGCGCGAAGGCGAGCGTCGCCTACGAAGTCCGGGAGCAAGACGGTGGAACCCAAGTCAGGCTCCACGGTTCCATCAAACTGTCCGGCGCGCTCGCCCAGATCGGCCGCAGCGGCATCGTTCAGGACGTTGCCAACCATCTCACCGCACAGTTCGCCGCGCGCCTTCACGAAAAGCTCGCGCGCGACGGCGACGAGGCGGATGCTAGTGCGGGCGCCCAAGACCCGCCCCAGGCCATCGCGGGCTCGCAGCTCACGCGTATCGTCGTGGTGGCGTGGTTCAGACGCCTGGTCGCAGCTCTGCTTGGACGCACCACCTAAGAAGTACGCGCCTGCTTGAGCATCCGATGGATCGCGTCGGGCGTGAGCGGCGCCTCGCGGATCGGTGCGATGCCGAAGGGTTGCAACGCATCTTCCACCGCTGACGCATACACCTGGGCCACCGGGATGGTGCCCGCTTCGCCGACACCCTTGACGCCGAGTGGGTTGAGCGGCGACGGCGTCTCCGAATGCATGATCTCCGCGTTGGGCACTTCGGTCGCGTAGGGCATCAGGAAATCCATGAAGTTGGCGTTGAGCGGGGTTCCCTCCTCGTCGAACTCGCATCGTTCGTAGAACGCGCCGCCCACGCCTTGGGCGATCCCGCCCATCACCTGGCCGTCCACGATCGTCGGGTTGATCATCCGCCCGCAGTCGTGACTGCAGATGTAGCGCTTGACCTCGATCGTGCACAGCTCGGGATCGACCTCGATCACGGCTGCGTGAGCGCCGAAGGCCCAGGTCGCATGGGGCGGGCTGTAGTAGTCGGTCGCCTCGATCCCCGGGGTCCTGCCTTCGGCAAGCGGCGGCCCGTCGTGACGGCTCGCCGGCGCGAACTGGGTCGCGCTCTTGGAGGGCTCGTTGAAGGCGTAGCGGAGCGGATTGGTCGCGGTCGCGATCTCCGCCAGCGTCGCCCGGCGGTCGGTTCCCTTCACCCACGCCGCGCCGTCGTGGAGCTCGATGTCTTCTTGGCTGCACTCCATCATGTTCGCCGCCGCCTCGACGATCTGCGCGCGCGCCTTCACCGCGGCCATGTGGATCGCGCTGCCGCTGCACACCGCGGCGCGGCTCGCGAAGGTCGCCACTCCCCATTCAAACGCTCCGGAGTCCCCCTCGACCACGATCACGTCCTCGACCCGTGCGCCGGTTTGTTCGGCGGCAATTTGGGCGAAGACCGTCTCGTGACCCTGGCCCTGATCGGTGAGGCCGGTGTTGACGTAGACCTTGCCGGTGATCGGGTGGATCTTGATGTGCCCGCCCTCGTAGGGGCCGAGCCCGGTACCCTCGACGTAGAACCCGAGACCGAGACCGAGATAGCGCCCCTCGTCGCGGGCGGCCGCTTGCTCCGCACGGAAGCCCTCGACATCGATGGCCTCGCTTAGCTTGTCGAGCGACTCCTCGTAAGCGCCGCTGTCGTAAATGACCTGGAGACCGTCGGCGAAGATCAGGCCTTCGCGCGGATAGGGAAACTCGTCCTTTCCGATGAAGTTTCTCCGGCGGACCTCGAAGCGGTCGAGGCCGAGTTCGTCCGCGAGCTGATCCATGGCGCGTTCGATGGCGTAGCAGGCGTGCGGCCGTCCGCAGCCGCGGTAGGGAGTCACTTGCACCATCGGTAAATAAACCGGGCGGAACGTGACCCGGAAATTGGGGATGCGGTAAGGGCCCGCGATCGACGTCGAGCTCACGTGGGCGACGGCGATTCCGTAGGGGATAAACGCCCCCGTGTCGTGCAGGAACTCGTCCTTGAGGCCGATCACGCGGCCGTCCTTCATGGCCGCGATTTCGAGGGTGTGAATCTGCGTGCGCTCCTGGGAGGCGCCGATGAAGTTTTCGACCCTGTCCTCGATGTACTTGACCGGGCGCCCGAGCTCCATCGAGGCCAGCGGCACCAGCACCTCGTCGGGGTGGAACATCATGATCTTCTGGCCGAAGCCGCCGCCCACGTTGGGCGCGATGACGCGTACCTTGTCCTCGTCGATTTGGAACAGGGAGGCCAAGCCGCCGCGCACCGAGAGCGTCGCCTGCGTGCCGTCCCACACCGTGAGCTCGCCGGTCACCGCTTCCCAGCGCGCCGCGATGGCGCGGCATTCCATCGGCGCCGCGGTGCTGCGCTCAAGCCGGATCTTGACCCGCGTGATGTGCTCGGCCTCTGCAAACGCCGCGTCGGTATCCCCGGTCTCGACGCGGAACCTGCCGGCGGTGTTGTTGGGTACGTCCGGATGTATACGCGGCGCATCGTCCGCGACCGCCTTTTCGAGGTCCATCTCGACCGGCAGGGGGTCGTAGTCGATGTCGATCAGGCGGACAGCATCCTCGGCGACGTAGCGGTCGACCGCCACCACCATCGCGACGCACTGGCCAACATAGAACACGTCATCGCGGGCGAGCGGGCGCTGGGTCTTCGGATGGGTGAGGTCGGGAGCCGGTATCAGCAGTGGCAGTTCGGTATCGAGCGCGCCGATATTGTCGCAGGTGTAGACCTTGACCACACCGTCGAGCGCTTCCGCCGCGCTGATGTCGATTGCGCGGATCTTCGCTCTGGCGACCATGCTGCGGGCGAACGCCGCGTGGAGCGCGCCGGGAAGATCGATGTCGTCGATGAAGCTTCCCTCGCCACGCAGGAGGGCGGCATCGGCGTTGCGTGCGATTGGTTCGCCGAACTGGCGCGTCGACACGTCCGGGGTCTCCGTTTCTCTATCGCGAGCCGCGCATCAGTTCCGCGCTTCGGCGGAAGGCGGCCACGATGTTCTTGTAGCCGGTGCAGCGGCACAGGTTGCCCGAGAGAACCTCGCGAATGGCGTCCTCCGAAAGGTCCGGATCGGGATTGTTTTCGAGGTAGTCCACGATCGACATGACGAAGCCGGGGGTACAGTAGCCGCACTGCAGCCCGTGGCATTCGCGAAAGGCTTGCTGGACGGGATGAAGCGAGCCGTCTGGCGCGGCAACGCTCTCGATCGTGCGAATGTCGGCGCCGTCGGCCTGGACGGCGAAGGCGAGGCAAGAGCGCCCGGCCTTTCCATCGATGATCACCGTGCAGCAGCCGCAGACTCCATGTTCGCAGCCGACGTGGGTTCCCGTCAGGCGCAGCTCATGGCGGATGAAGTCGCTCAGCAGCATGCGCGGGCTGACCTCGCGCTCGACCCGCTCGCCGTTGACGGTCATCGAGACGGCGACACGCGGATCGGAGGACTGCCCGATCAGCTCCTTTCGCGCCGTCGGTCTCGCCATCACTCTCGCTCCCGCGCGCGTTCAGCAGCCTTCGCAACGGTGCGCCGGACCAATGTCGAGGCGAGGTCCCTGCGGTAGTCCGCGCTGGCCTGGCGGTCGTCGGCCGCCGTCGCATAGTCGCGGGCCGCTTCGGCAGCGCGCGCGAGCGCGTCTCCCTCCAGCGGGGTGCCCAGCAGCGCGGCCTCGGCCTCGGCGAGTCGCGTGGGCTTCGAGGCGACGCCGCAGGCGGCGAGACGCACGGCGGTGCAGACACCGTCCTTGAGGGTCACCAAAGCGCAGACCCCGGCCAACGCATAGTCGCCGTGGCGGCGTGCGACCTCCTGAAACGCGTATCCGGTATGCGGAGGCAGGGCCGGTATGCGCACCTCGGTCAGCAGCTCGCCCGCATTCAGCGCTGTCGTCATGTGAAACAGGAAGAAGTCATCGGCGGCGATGGTCCGTTCGCTCCCGACGCTGCGCGCCACCACCGAGCCGCCCGTCGCCACCAGCATGCAGGGTAGCTCCGCCGCCGCGTCGGCATGGGTGATGCTGCCGCCGACCGTGCCGCGATTGCGGATGACGATGTGCGCGACGTTGCCCAGGACTTCCGCAATGAGAGGGTTCGCCCGTTGAACCGCCGCATCGCGTTCGAGGTCCCGTTGACGAGTCATCGCGCCAACCCTGATGACGTCGCCCTCGACTGCGTGCCCCTTGAGCGCGCCGATCCTGCGGAGGTCCACCAGCGTCGACGGCGCGGCGATGCGAAAGTTCATCGTCGGGATCAGGCTTTGCCCGCCTGCCAGCGGCCTCGCCAAATCGTCGCTCGCCAGAACCTCCAGCGCCTCCTCGACGCTTTGCGGCGCCACGTACGCGAACAGCGCAGGTTTCACTCCGCGGCCTCCTGGACCGCCTCGGCGGCGAACCAACCGTCGTCCGGGTCGTCGTGACCCGCCGGGCGCGCGATTCCCTTGCTGCGCTTCATCTGCTCGAAATAAGGCCCGCGACTGAACATGGGGAGCGGTCCACGTTCGGCCCGTATGCGCGCCCGCAAGCGATCGGTCTCCGCCTGGTCCACCGTGTAGCGCCGGCTCCGGCGTGCGAGCACGACCCCGTAGTCGTCGCGCGCCGCCTGCTCCGAAACCAGGCCGCACAGCACGTCGTAGCACACCATCTCGGGCTCGCGCGCCAGCGGGTCGCCCCAGCCGCCGCCGCCCGTCGTGCGGATCCTGATGGTCGAGCCGCCGGCGACGGGGACGCGGTCCTCCATGCCGGCGAGCTCGCGCTGTGTGCCGTCCGGCTTGTCGATCTCCAGACTGTAAGTGCCGCCGTACTTGCCGCCGTTGACACCGTAGGTGTTGATCATCGCGCGATCGGCGTTGGAAAGCGCCTCGCAATCTTCGAGCGCGCGCACGCGCTTGTCGTAGCCGAATCCGCCGCGCCGGCAGCCGGCACCGCCCGAATCCGTGGCGAGGCCCAGGCGTTCGACGATGACAGGGTAGCGGGTCTCAGAGAACTCCGCGGGCAGGTTGCGCGAGTTCGGCACCACGTGAACCACGTCGCTGCCGTCGGCCCAGGGGCGCCCCGGTCCACCGCCGCCGAGCACTTCGCGGAACAAAAAGAAATCGTGGCCGATGCGTCCGCCGTGCAGGCCCCAGATTCGGATCGTCTCGTGGTCGGCCGGCATGCGCCCGCTGGTCGCCTTGGCCAGCAGCGCCGCAAAGATTCCGAGCGAGCGCAGCAGCGGGAAGAAGCGCAGGCCCGTGGCCTTGCCGAAGCTCGGCGTCACCAATGTCCCCTTGGGCGGGAACTTCAGCTCGATGACATCCAGCACACCCTCGTTCATGTCGATCTCGGCCGCCCGCTCGGGCGTCGCCGCGAGCGAGCGGAGCACGGGCCCCATCCACTTGCGGGCGAACTTTCCGTCCGCGTAGTCGATGGGCCAGTTGATCGGCCCCTTCGCCTCCTTCGAGGTGCCGGTGAAGTCGAGGACGATCCTGTCGGCGGTCTTGGTCATCGTCAGGCGCAGCGTGTGCATCTGCGGCCCCTCGACGCCGTCGTCTTCGATGTAGTCCTCCCAGGAATAGACGCCGTCCCGAATCATGGGCAGCAGCTCGCGGCGTATGGTCTCCGCGCAGTTCTCGATGATGGCGTCGTAGGCGGCCTCCAGCGCCTCCACGCCGTAGCGTTCCGCTAGCGCCACGATGCGCTGGCCACCAAGCCGGGCGGCGCCGATCTCGGCATCGAGATCGCCGCGCAGATGCTCCGAGAGGCGCGAGTTGCGCGAGATGATCTTGAAGACCGCCTCGTTGATGTTCCCGCGCTCGTAAATCTTGATGGGCGGCACCACCAACCCTTCCGTCCACATGTCGGTCGCATCGGCCGGCAGGCTGCCGGGGACCGAGCCGCCTACGTCGTCGTGGTGCCCAAAAACCTGGCTGAACCCGATCAGCCGGTCGCCGTAGAAGATGGGGATGGTCGTGCAGAGATCGGGAATGTGGCCGATCCCGCCCGCGCTGTTGTAGGGATCGTTCCAGAAGAAGATGTCTCCCGGGTGGACATCGCCTTCGTCGAAGTACTCGAAGACCGGCTCCACCAGGGCGGCATAGGAGCGCCCGGTCAGCTTGCGCCCTTTCGCATCGAAGAGCGCGACGCGGTAGTCGTGCTGGTCCCGGATCATCGGCGAGCGCGCCGTTCGCTCGACCGCCGCCTCGATCTCGAGCTCGGCAGTGCGGATCGTACCGGTAATGACCTCGAGCTCGATCGGGCCGAGCGGCGGTCTTGCGTCCTTGGCCGTGACTGCGCTCATGCCTCTTTCTCCAGAATGAGGTTGCCGTAATCGTCGTTCCTGACGGCCCAGCCCTCGGGCACCACGAGGGTCGAGCCGTACTCCTCGACGATACCCGGCCCTCGCGTGGTGAAGCCGCGGGACAAGCTCTCCCGGCGCCAGATGGGGCAGGATACCCAGCCCCGGCCGCGCCAATAGACATCGCGCACACCGGCCGGGCTTGCGTCGTCCGATCCCAGCTCGATCGCGCGCACGGAGGGGCGGTGCATGCGCCCGATCGCCTGCACGCGCAGGCTTACGACCTCGACGTCCTGGCTGCCCTCGTAGTGGAAGCCGAAGGTGTCGTCATGGACCCGGTGAAAGTGCGACCACATGTGATCGACGGCTGCGGCACCGGCAAGGCCGGACGGGATCGCGACCAGCACCTCGTGGCCTTCGCCGACGTAGCGGACGTCGGCGCTCCGTTCGAGCACGATTGCCTCGCGCGCCACGCCCTCGGCCGCGATCTCGTCGCAACCCAGCTCTTCGAGATCGGCCCACAGTCCTTCAAGCTCATCGACGGTGGCGGTCGATTGCTGGCGCACCAGCGTGCGCACGTAGTCGCGCTTGATGTCGCAGACGTGCAGGCCGAAGGCGGAGAGGTTGCCCGGATTGGGCGGCGAGACCGCGACCTTGATCCCCAGAAAGTCGGCCACATCGGCGGCGAACAGACCGCCGGCGCCGCCGAAGGCGATCATGGCGTAGTCGCCGGGGTCGAGACCGCGCGTCGTCGTCACCTTGCGAATGCCCTGGACCTGGTTGGAGGCCGCGATTTCCAGCACGCCGGCGGCTGCTTCCTCTGCCGAGAGGCGGAGATTATCGCCGAGCGCCTCGAACGCCTCGCGCGCGGCATCGACATCCAGCTTGAGCCCGCCGCCAATGAGTGCGCCAGGCAAGCGCCCCAGCACCACGCCTGCGTCAGTCACCGTGGGTCCGGTTCCGCCGCGCCGATAGCAGATCGGGCCAGGATCGGCGCCCGCGCTCTGCGGCCCGACCTTGAGCGCACCGTAGGGGTCGATCCAGGCGAGCGATCCTCCGCCGGCGCCGACGGCCACGACATCGAGCATCGGAGTCTTGACCGGATAGTGCTCGATGGTGGTGTGCGTGGAGAGTTGCGGCGTGAGCCCGCGCACCAACGAGACATCGGTGGACGTGCCACCGACATCGAGCGTCAAGATATCGTTGTATCCGGCGAGGCTCGCCATGTGGGTGGCCCCGAGGACGCCGCCCGCAGGTCCCGAGAGCAGCATCGTCACCGGCTTCTCGCCGGCAGCCTCGCTGGAGACGATCCCGCCGTTGGACTGCATGATCAGGAAGGGCTTGTCACCGGACTCTTCGGCGATCTTGTCGCGGGCACGTCCCAGATAGGTCTGGCAGTAGGGCTTCACCATCACGTCGATCAGCGTGGTCATCGCACGTTCGTACTCGCGGTATTCCGGTAGGACGACCGACGACAGCGACACGAACGTGTCGGGAAAGTTCTCCGCGATGATCGCGCCGACGCGCTGTTCATGCGCCGGGTTTGCATAGGAGTGGAGCAGACAGACGGCGATGCGCGTGACACCGAAATCGACGAGATGGTCCACCGCCTCGATCACGCTTTTTTCGTCGAGAGGCGTCATGACGGAGCCGTCGTGGCTCATGCGCTCCGTCACCTCCTGGACCAGATGGAGCGGCACGAGGCGGGGCGGCTTCACCCAGAAGAAGGAGTTGCCGTAGCCGTCGGGCACGGACTGGCGCGCGATCTCGATGATGTGGCGAAACCCGGCGGTAACGAGCAGGCCGAGGCCTTCGAAACGGTGCTCCAGCACGGCGTTGGTTGCCGTCGTGGTGCCGTGCAGGATTTGACTCAGTTGCGCATCGTTCCTGCCGACGACTTCCTGAATCCCGTTGATGAGGCCGCGGCTAGGGTCGTCAGGCGTGCTCGGCGTCTTGATGGCAAGCTGCTCGCCCGTGCTCTCATCGATCGCGATGACGTCCGTGAACGTTCCCCCGGTATCGATGGCGATTCGCAAGCTCATGAACTCTCCCGACGCCGGCTGCCCCCGGTTGCCGGCGCAGCTATCCACCGTTACCGGCGCGGCCAGCCTCGATCAAGGCGAGAATCATCTCCGGCTTGAGCGGCAGCGTCGTGATCTCGACGCCGAAGGGCGCGAGAGCGTCGCAGATGGCGTTGGCGAGCGCGGCAGGCACGGGCCCCGGCCGGCCTTCGCCCACGGCGCGCACGCCCAGAGGATGGTCCGGGCAAGGCGTCGGCGAGTGGCCCACGGTCACGTTCGGGACATCCGCCGCAGACGCGAGCCGGTAGTTCTCAAAGTCCGCCGTCAACTGCTGACCGTTCTCGTCGTAGAGGAACTCCTCGAACATGGCGTTGGACATGCCCTGCACCACGCCGCCCTGCACCTGGCCTTCGACGACGATGGGGTTGATCACCGTGCCCACATCCTCGCAGGTGGCGTAGTCGAAGATGGTGAACTGCCCGGTCTCGATATCGACCTCGACCTTGGCGGCCTGCGCGGTGAAGCAGATCATGGGCTTGGGCGCCTCGAAGTAGGCCGTGTGCTCGAGCCCCGGGTCCTCGCCGGGCGGCAGGTTGATCGAGCCCATGACGATGCGATCCGCCAACGCGGCGAATTCGCGGCGAATGTTGCCGTCCTTCTCGTAGACGACCGCGCCGTCCGTGAAGCTGAAGTCGCCGGGGGTTGCGCCGTCCAGTCCGTGATCGTGGATCATGTAGCGCGCCATCTTGGCCTTGAGCGCCGCGGCGGCTTCGGCGATGGCGGCGACGGTGTAGGAGGCGCCGCGCGCGCCGATGGTGCCGGAGCTCAGCGGCGTCGTGCCGGTATCGCCGTGGCGGACGCTGACGTCGTCCGGGTGAATGCCGAAGGCGTCCGCCGCGACCTGCGCCATCGTGGTCTCGTGGCTCTGGCCCTGCGGCGCGTCGCCCTCGTGGATCGCGACCCTGCCGCGCGGGTCGATTCGCATGGTGACAACGCCGTAGCCCGGCTGATTCTCCAGCGGCACGAGCACGTCCGACGGGATGCCGGAAAACTCGGCGCCGCAGGCGAAGCCGATCCCGATGTAGCGCCCCGATGCACGGGCCTCCTCCTGCTCCGCGCGAAACCCGACGAGATCGACCTTGCCGACCAGCGTGTCCCACGCCTTCACATAGTTGCCGCTGTCGTGATGCACCCCGGTCACGCTGGTGAAGGGAAAGTCGGTGACCAGGTTCCTGCGCTTCAGCGCGGCCGTCTCCATGCCGAGCTTGCGCGCCAGCATGTCGAGACCGCGCTCCAACGCGAAACGCGTCGGCAGCGCTCCGAACGAGCGCGACGGGCTCATACAGGCCTTGTTGGTGACCGTGCAGCGCAGCTTGATGTCGGCGCGGTCGATCGCGTAGGCGTTGGGCAGCATCACCGAGCCCAGCGAGGGCATGACGAAGCCCCAGTAGACTCCCTGGCGCCCGTCGCCCACGTCGCCGATGCCGCGATTGCGGAGCGCGAGGATACGGCCCTCCCTGTCCGCCGCGATTTCGAGATCGTGAATCTGGTCGCGCTCCTGGCTGACCGTCATCAGGTGCTCTTCGCGGGTCTCGATCCAGCGCACCGGGCGCCCCAGCTTGCGCGCGAAATGACAGACCACGACATGCTCGCGATAGAAGGGCGCCTTGACCCCGAAGCCGCCGCCTTGGTCGCGCGGCGCGACGACCCGGACCTCGGCGGTGGACAGTTCCAGAAGGTCGGCAAGGGCGAGGCGCTCGATGTGCGGGCGCTGCGTCGTCAGGTGGACGGTGAGCCCGTCGGTCTCGCTCCAGGTGGCAAGCGCCCCCCTCGTCTCGATCGGGCAGACGCCGCAGCGCTGGGTACGGAAGCGCTGCCTGAGCACCGTGTCGGCCTGGGCGAACAGCGCCTCGACCTCGGCGTCGTTCTTCGCGATGTCGTCCGGCTCGAAGCCGCCGGTATAGCTGGTCGCGAAGATTTCGTTGTCGTCCCAGTCGTCGTAGACGCGCGGGGAGTCTTCGCGGAGCGCAGCCTCAGCGTCGGTAATCACCGGTAACGGCTCGTAGTCGACCTCCACGGCGGCGGCGGCGTCCTCGGCCACGTACTTGTCTTCCGCCACGACGGCGGCGAGGGGCTCGCCGTGCCAGTACGCCTCGTCCACCGCGAGCGGCCAGTACTGCCGATAGTTGGCGGCGAAGGCGGGGATCAGCACCGGGATCTTTTGACCCTGCATCTCCTGCGAGAGTTCGGCGCCGGTGATCGCGCCCACCACGCCCGGCATGGCGAGCGCCGCGTCCAGCTGGATGTCGTTGATCCCGGCGTGCGCGTGGCTGGAGCGGACGAAGCAAAGGTGGAGGCAATCGGGCACGCGGACATCGGCGAGGTACTCGCCACGGCCAGTGAGCAGGCGCCCGTCCTCGCGCCGCTCCAGCGAGCGGCCGATCCAGCCGGTTTCGGCGGCCGTGCTCACGGCGGAGGCTCGGTCTCGGCCGGCGGCGGGACGGGCTTCAGGCCGTGGCGCGTGGCGGAGGCGGCGAGGATGGCTTCGACGACGTGGCTGTAGCCCGTGCAGCGGCAGAGGTTGCCGACCAGGGCGCGGCGCACCTCGGCTTCGCTCGGGTTGATGTTCTCGTTCAGGAAATCGACCGCGTTCATCAGAATCCCGCTCGTGCAAAAGCCGCACTGCAGTGCGTGATAGCGGCTGAACGCCTGTTGCAAGCGATGCAAGTTGTCCCGGCTGCCGAGGCCCTCGATCGTGGTGACCTCCTTGCCGTCCGCTTGCACCGCAAGCTTCATGCAGGACTTGTGAGCGCGTCCTTCGATCTGCACCGTGCATGCGCCGCAGCGCCCTTCATAGGTGCAACCGATATGCGTACCGGTAAGGCCGCACTCGTCGCGGACGAAATCGACGAGGAGAAGGCGGAGCGGTACGGTTCGCGTATAGGGCGTGCCGTTGACGGTGACGGTGATCGTCTTCTCCACGGCGTCACCCTCCCGTCGCGCGGACGTGGGCCTCGGCCAGCACATCGCGGCCCAGGGTACGGATCAAGACCTTGCGGTAGTGGGCGCTGGCGAGGTGGTCCGTTTGCGTCTCGATTGCGTTGGCTGCCGCGCTTGCGGCCTCTGCGAAGGCCTCGGGCGTTGCCGGCCGGCCAAGCAGAGCGTCGCCAACGCCGTCGAAACGTTGGGCGGTCGGCAGAATTCCGCCGACGCTGAAGCGGGCGTCCGTGCAAAGGCCCGTCTCGTCGACCTCGATCAGTGCAGCGATGCCGACGATCGGCAAGCCGTCAACGGTCCCGCCGTACTTCCTGTAGGCGCTGCCGACGCCGTGAACCTTGAAAGCGGGAAAGATAATCTCGACCAAGAGCTCGTCGTCGCGACGTGCAGTCTCGAGCGGCCCGATCAGAAACTCGTCAATCGGTACGGTTCGTTCGCCATCGTCCAGCGAAGCAAGAACAAGCGTCGCATCGAGGCAGAGGCAGACGTTCGGCATGCAGGAGGCGACGTAGTTCCAGCACAGGCTGCCGCCAATGGTGCCGGCATTGCGCACCTGCCGGTCTCCCACTGTCGAGGCTGCGTCCCCGATCGCCTGCAAGGCGCCGTGCAGAGCCGTGGTTACTGCCAGCTCACGGTAGCGGGTGAGGGGGCGCACGGTCACGCCGCGCGGCCCCTTGGCGAGACCGCTGAGTTCCTCCACCTCGTTCAGGTCGATGAGCGCAGGCGGCGTCAACAACCGCGCCTTCATCGCCTGCATCAGGCTCATGCCGCCGGCGATGTACATGGCGTCATCCCCGGCTTCGGCACGGCACTGGAGCGCCCCATCGATGGTTCGCGGCGCGAAATAGGCCTCAATCGGCGCTGGATACATGATAGCTCCGACACTATGCTGAATCCTCGACATATGAAACAGCAAGTGCTGCAACCTACTGGACTGGCTATGTAGCCTCCGCGTCAATGGGCAAGAACGTGAGAAAGGGAGTGTATCAATGAAAATCAAAGCCATTGGAGCCGCCTTCGTTGCTGCGGCTCTTCTCGTGATAACGCATGGCGCTGCCGAAGCGCAGGTAAACATCGAAGGAGAACCGAAAGTCGCCTTCATTTACTTCAATGTGAAGGACGATGGCGGCTGGGTGCAGGCGCAAGAAGAGGCGCGCGTCAGCCTTGAAGCCGATACCGGAATCCATACCGCTTATACCGAAGGCGTTGAAGAAGTCGCATCAAAACTCCGCGCCGTTGTAGAGCGCTATATCAGGCGGGATTACAACATCATTGCGGCCTCGGCGTTCGGCTATAACGATGCCTTGCTTGAGATCGCGAAGGAAAATCCCAACGTCGCGTTCTTCAATACGCCAGGCACGGTCAGCGCGGATAACCTCGAAGGCTATTACGCGCGCACGTACGAGAGCCAGTTCCTCTGCGGCATGGTGGCCGGCGCCTTGACCAAGACCAACAAGATCGGCTTCGTCGCTGCGGTCCCGATCTCCGTCACGACCTGGAACGTCAACGCCTACGCTCTCGGCGCCCAGCTCATGAACCCTGACGCCGTCGTCAACGTCATCTACACCAATGCCTGGTACGACCCGGTCAAGGAACGGGCGACCGCGCAGGCGTTGCTGGAGCAGGGGGCCGACTTCCTGGGCCAGCACCAGGATACGCCATCGACGCAGATCGTGGCGCAGGAGGCCGGTGTCTTGTCCACCGGCTATCACCGGGACATGAGCGAATATTCGACCGCCACGCAGTGCTCCTCGGTCTGGGTCTGGGCGCGCTACATCACGCCGACGGTTCAGGCGATCGTCGCCGGCGACTGGAAGAGCAGCGGGATTCGCTTCCTGGGTATCAAGGACGGCGGCACCGATGCTATCTGCTGTGGTTCCGAAGTGACGGAGGATGTCGCGGCCAAGGTGATGGCGACGCGCGACGAAATCGTTAGCGGCGCGCGCCATGTGTTCCAGGGTCCAATCTACGACCAGGACGGCAATCTGGTGGTCGCGGAAGGTGAGCAACTCGACGACGGCCAGATTTGGGGCATGAACTATCTGGTGCAGGGTGTCGTCGGCGAGCTGCCTCAGTAAGCGACCGCGGTAACAGGAGCGCTCCCTCTGAACGGAGGCCTCCCGCGCAGTGTCAGCACTGCCGGGAGGCCGCTGCAGCGCCATGATGTCGACAGGGGCACGGGATGGCTCATGCCCTGCAGATGACGGACATCGTCAAGTCCTTCGACGGCCGCATGGCGCTCGATCGCGCCGAGTTCGCTGCCGAGTGGGGCGAGGTCCACGGTCTCCTCGGCGAGAATGGCGCCGGCAAGACCTCGCTGATGAACGTGCTGTGCGGGCTCTACCGGCCCGACGCCGGCCGCATGAGCATCGATGGCGTCGAGCACCGCATCGAGGGGCCGTCCCATGCGCGCGCGCTCGGCATCGGCATGGTCCACCAGCACTTCAAGCTGGTGCAACCGTTCACCATCGCCGAGAACGTCATGCTGGCGAACCCGCAGACATCGTGGCGAAGGGGCATCTCCACGGTGTCGGAGGGCATCGCGCGTCTTTCCGATGAACTTGGCTTCGAGATCGATCCCGCGGCCCGGATCGATCGCATATCCGTCGCCGAGCAACAGCGGGTCGAAATCATCAAGGTGCTCATGGGAGGGGCGCGCCTTCTGATTCTCGACGAGCCGACCTCGGTATTGACCGACGAGGAAGCGGCGCGGCTGCTGCGCACGATCCAGGTGCTCGCCCGCCGCGGCACCTGCGTCATCCTGATTACGCACAAGCTGCGCGAGGTGCTGGCCCACGCGGATCGGGTCACGGTGATGCGCGGCGGGCGGACCGTTGCCACGGTCGCTGCCGACGGCACGAGCGCTGCCGACCTCGCCCGCATGATGGTCGGCGATGCGCCGGTCGACGACACCGAACCTGGGCGGAGCGGCCCGGTGCGCCTCCAGATTTCCGACCTCACGGCGCGCAGGGATGATGGCGTGAATACCGTTCGCGGCCTTTCACTCGCTGTCCGCAGCGGCCAGATCTACGGCCTCGCCGGTGTCGGCGGCAACGGCCAGACGGAGCTGGCGGAGGTGCTGATGGGTGTCCGCGTGCCCGAGGTGGGGCGTATCGGGCTCGACGGTTCCGACATCACGGCGCTCCACCCCAAGCGGCGCCGCGCGCTTGGCATTCGCAATGTGCCGGCGGACCGCTCCGCCTACGGTCTCGCCCAAGAGCTCTCGGTCGGCGACAACTATGCGTCGACCCGGCTCGGAAGCGGTGCGTTCGGGACGATGGCCTGGGTCTCTCGGCGCACGATCGGGGCGCGGGCGAGCGCCGCGCTGGAGGACTTCGAGATTCAGGGCGCGACCGTCGATACCAGCGTGCGCCTGCTCTCCGGCGGCAATGCGCAAAAACTCGTGCTCGCGCGGGAGCTCCACGGAGAGCCCGCCGTGATTGTGGCCCATTCGCCGACCCATGGCCTCGACGTGCGTGCCTGCGCCGCGGTCCACGACCATCTGCGCGCGGCGCGCGGTGCCGGTGCCGCCGTGCTCTTGATCAGCGAAGATCTCGACGAGGTTCTCAACCTCTCGGACGTCGTCGGCGTCATCAACCGCGGCGTCATCGTCGGCGAGCTGGCGCGACCGGCGGATCGCCATCGGGTCGGCGAGCTGATGCTCGGACATGCCTAGTCGAACACTCGCGATTGGCCGCATCAGTCTGGAGGTACGTCAGGGCATCGAGTTCTGGCTGCACGGGCTGATCGTGCTCGCGTCGATCGCGGTCGGGCTCGGGATTTCCGTCCTCTTGCTCGTCGTCTCCGGTATCGACGTCTCGAACATTTTCGAGGAGTTCATCGTCTTCACGTTCTTCGATAGCGCGGGCCTCGCCGACGTATTGCTCGAGTGGGCGCCGCTAATTCTCGTCGGATTGTCGGCCGCAGTCGCCTTTCGCGTTCAGTTCTGGAATATCGGCATTGAGGGACAATTCGTGTGGGGTGCCATCGGCGCAACTGTGGTGATGATCTACGACCTTGGTCCAAGTTGGATCCAGATCTATCTGATGTTCTTGGGCGGCATTATCGGGGGCATGGCATGGATCGCCGTACCTGCATTTCTCCGATTGCGCCTGCAAGTCAACGAAATAATCTCGACGTTGCTGCTCAACTACGTTGCCGCTTTATTTGTTCTGAATCAGTTGTTCGGTGCGTGGCAGGACCCGGCGGCCGTCTATTACAAGACAGCGCAATTTGCTGATTACCAGCGCTTGTCGCTCATCGGTTGGGGGCAGATTCACGTCGGCCTGTTCATCGCCCTGGCCGCGGCTCTCATTGTCTGGTTGGTTACCGAGAGAAGCCGTTTCGGCGCCTACATGAAGTTTGTCGGCAGCAATCCCGGCATGGCGCTGGCGTCCGGGATTCCGGTCACGCTCACCATACTCGCCGCCGTGATGCTCTCGGGCTCGCTGTCGGGGCTTGGAGGGTATCTGGTCGCGTCGGGCCAAGAGTACGCGCTGACGATCTACGTCGCCATCGGTTACGGCTTCTCCGGCATCGTCATCGCGTTTCTCTCGCGCAACAACCCGGCGGCGGTCGTCGTCGTGTCGTTCCTGATGGCGGGGCTCTATGTCGGCGGCGAGAGCATCCAGGTCTTTTACGGTTTGCCGGAGGCCCTGATCGGGCTCATCCAGTCGATCATCGTGATCTGCGTGGTGGGCTCGGAATTCTTCGTTCGCTACCGCGTACGCTGGATGCGCTAGGCATGGTCGAGTTCATCGTCAACTGGGTTGCGTTCACGCCGGTCTTTGCCGTGCCGCTGATGCTGGCGTCTATCGGGCTCATCATCAACGAACGCGCGGGCGTGATGAATCTCGGTGCCGAGGGGATCATGCTCGTAGGCGCCTTTGCGGGCGTGGTCGTCTACATCGAGAGCGGCAACATCCTCGCGCTCGGAACCCTCGGGGCCATCGCCGCGGGCTTCGTAGTCTCGGCCCTCTTCGCCTTCATGGTCGTGACGATGCGCCTGAATCAGGTCGTGGCGGGCATCGCCATCGTCTTCTTCGCCTCCGGTCTTACAGGCCTCATCGGCAATCCCTGGACCGAGCGCGCGGTCGAAGGCTTCACCAAGGTGGACATGGGGGTCCTCTCGACCATCCCCGTGCTCGGCAAGATCCTGTTCAGCCAGGACCCGATGGTCTATGCGAGCATTCCCATCATCTATTTCGTCTGGCGCTTTCTCCACCGCAGCATTCCGGGAATGAAGCTCCGCGCCGTCGGCGAGAACCCGCAGGCGGCGGATGCTGCCGGCGTCAGCATCGACCTCATGCGCTTCGGTGCCGTGGTCACGGGTGGTGCGCTGGTCGGGCTTGCGGGCGGTTATCTGGCGCTCGCGGCGTCGAAAATCTGGGTCGAGGACATGACCCACGGGCGCGGCTGGATCGCCGTGGCTCTGGTCATATTCGCGCGCTGGCGGCCGGGACGCGCCGTGCTGGGTGCGCTGCTGTTCGGTGGTATCGAGGCGCTGATCCCGCGCATTCAGGCGGTGGGATTGGCGGTGCCGCAATACTTGCTGCTGATGATGCCCTATCTGGTGACGCTCGCCGTCCTCACTTACGTCGGCCTCGTTTCGCGCACCGGCTCGGGCGCTCCCGGTGCGCTCGGCCTGCCTTACGTGCGCGAGGATCGGCGATAAGAAGCCGGCAGCCGCGCGGTCGTTCCCGCGCTCGCCTGAACTGCCTACCCAAACTGGTCGTGCAACTGAGTGGCGCCCCGCCGGCACGATGTGTAGTGCCGACGGGGCTGGGAGAGCTGCTCCTCAAGCGGCGAGGAAGCGGTTCCACTCCTTGATGAAGAGGGTGATGTGGCGCGGCCAGATCATCCAGTAGGCGATGTTGGACTGGCGCCGGAGCTTGGGTCCGGTGTCGCGCCCGCGCCCCTCGTACCACTTCAGCCACGCGTCCTCGGTCATGTAGTTCCGCGCGGTGTCCGGAGTGGGCGAATAGTAGCCCTGCTCGGCATCCGCCGCGCCGCGCCAGCCTTCGAGGCACCAGTCCATGTAGGCCATGGCCACTTCGGGCTGCGGCGCCTCGCTGGAAAGGCACATGCCGTAATACCAGGCGCCGGTGCCCTCCCAGACGTCGACATAATGACAGGGGATGCCGCGCTTCTTCACATCCTCGATCACCGGGTTCCAGCAATCGATGCCCCAGACCTCCTCGGAGGCAAGCAGGTTCACCGCCTCGCCGTAGTTGGTCCAGAGTGCCCGGAAGACGCCGTCCTGCTTGGCGCCGATCAGGAAGTCGATGACGTTCTTGAGCTCGTCCGGCTCGAGATCGCCATAGCCCACCGTGACCGGGTCCATCTTACGGTTCTTCACGAGGTAGCTCGCGCAGCGCGGCGGGCCGATCAGGTCCTCGTTCTGGATCGAGACCTTGCCCCGCACGTCCACGTCGCGCCACTGGCCCTCGTAGAGCACGCCCAACGTGTCCGGTATGAGCCGGTCCGCCTGGGACTCGGCGAACTTGTGCGGGAGGATGCCGAGGGCATCCATGTTGTAGATCTGCGGCAGCATCCCGAACGAGGTGCGGCTATCGTCCCAATAGACCATCGCCACCGGCCAACCGCTGGTGTGGTCGGCGCCGACGTGGGCCGGGTCGGTGAAGAGCGTGTCCGCGAACTCCCAGTTGGTGATCTTCTCCGCCGGGATCGGCGCGATCGTCTCCGCCTCCCGGAGCGCCGGCACGCGGAAGGCGTTGGTCTCGATCATCGAGAAGGTCTCGTAGCCGCCGGTGATCCACTTCTGGACCGAATCTGCGAGGCTCGCGACCTGGCCGGTCACCTGGAGGCCGCCACTCATTTCCTCGAACTGCTTGAAGAAGCGCTCCTGCGCCGAGACCCCGGTGCCGATGAGCTGCATCGGCTCGTCCTGGGTGATGCCGGCGACCCGGTCCGAGAAAGCGGCCTCGGCCTCGCTTGCGGCGAGGCCCGCAGCCGCAACCACGGCGGTCGCACCCGCCGCCGCCATGAACTCGCGCCGGTCGAGCCCGGCTGCGGTACGCGAGCGTGTCTCTGCGTCGTCGCAGAACTTCTCGTGTCTCTTGTCAAGGTGTCCGCTGTCCATCTCTGCCTCCCTTTGCCTCCCTGGTGCGGTGGCGCCGCCCGGCCGGTGCCGGGCAGCCGGTGGTTACTCGGCTGCGGCCCTGCCGGCCGGAGCCTCGGTGCTGAATGGATGCAGCATCCCGGTGAAGGATTTCTGCTCTGGGAACCTGTAGGTCTTGTACTTGCTGGTCTTGCGCCCGATCTCGACGATGGCCTCGGCCATCTTGGTGGCGCACACCACGCCGTCGAGCACCGGAATGCCGAGCTCGGCTTCGAGCCCGTCGGCGAACTCCGCGAAGCCGGCGCAGCCCAAGCAGATCGCCTCGGCGTCGTCCTCGTCGCGGGCGCGATAGCATTCCTGCCGGAGCTTCTCGAGCGAGCCCTCGTAGTCCCGCTCCACGTCGAGCACATAGACCGGCGAGGTGCGCACGCTCACCCTGTGGCTCAAACCGTAGCCCGCGACCATGTCCTCGACCGGCACGCGGAAGCGCGGGATGATGGTCACGATCGCGACCCGCGCCGCGAGCTGGCAGGCCAGGTAGAGCGAAGCTTCGGCAATCCCGATCACCGGCTTGTCGGTCATCTCGCGCGCGGCGTGCAGGCCGGGGTCGCCGTAGCAGGCGATGATGTAGGCGTCGAAGCCCTGCTGGTCGCCCTTGCGGATCTCGTTGAGGATGCCCGGCACGCACAGATATTCGTCGTAGAAGGATTCGATCGAGGCCGGCGCGTAGTCCGGAGTCACCGCCACGACCTCGGTGCCCTCCCGCGCGACCGAGCGGCCGGCCACGGCATCGGCGTCGGTCATGTCCTGCGACGAGTTGGGATTGATGATCATGATCTTCATGAAGGGTGCCTCCCCATAGAAGCCGGGGCCCTCAGCGGCCCACGCGGCCTAATCCTTGCCGGAAGCGTACATCCGCGCCCGCGCCCGAGTCCACAATTGGTCCAACCTCGCCTCCCGGCTCTCGCTCAGTAGCCGCACCAGCTGCGGGCGAGGATCTCGTAAACCTCCGCCGCCTGCTCGACGTGCGCGACAGGGCAGTACTCGTCCGTCTGGTGCGCCATGTGCATCTCGCCCGGCCCGAGGATTACGGTCGGCGGGCGGCCGTAGGCCGGCGTCAGCGCCGAGGCGTCGGTGAAGTAGGGCGCGCCGCGCGGCTCGATCTTCTCGCCGAGAACCCGCTCCATCACCGCGTAGATCTCCTGCATCCACGGATGGGTGTGCGGGGTGTGCACGCCGCCGCAGTCGACGACCCGGGCGATCTTGTTTTCATCGCCCAGGTATCCTTCCAGGCCTGAGAAGATCTCCGCGTGGTTCTGGTCGGGCAGCGTCCTGATATCGATGGTGAACTCGGCGTGATCGGGCACGGAGTTGAGGTTGAGCCCGCCCTGCATGGTGCCGACGTTAAGGGTCGATCGGCCCAGCAGCTCGTGGGGCATCACGTTGAAATCGAACTCCTCCAGCTTGGTCACCGAGCGCGCCGCCTTGTAGATCGCGTTGTCGCCGTGCTCCGGCATCGAGCCGTGGGAGGTGATGCCTTCGGTCTCCACCTTCAGCCAGAGCGCGCCCTTGTGGCCGAGGATCGGATAGTTCGAGGTCGGCTCGGCGATGACGATGGCGCCGGCCTCGCCCAGCGCGCCGATCTCGGCCAAGTGGTAGGAGCCCTCGCAGCCGGTCTCCTCGCCAGCGCAGATCGCCATCACCATGTCCGCCGACCCGCGCGTCTCCTCGGCCGCGAGCTTCAGCGCCACGTGGACGAAGGCGGAGATGCCGGCCTTCATGTCCGTGGTGCCGCGGCCAAAGAGCTTGCCGTCCACGATGTCGGCGCCGAAGGGGTCGATCGACCATTCCTTGGCACCGAGCGGCACCACGTCGATATGCCCGCCGAAGCAGAGCGGCTTCTTGCCGTTCCCGCCTTCGCCCCGCAGCACCGCGACCAGGCTCGTCCGCTCCGGCGCAAACTCGTGGTAGGAGACCTCGATCCCCGCCGCGCTCAGCAGGTCGCCCAGGTAGTGCGCGCACTCGACCTCGCGGCCCGGAGGATTGCGGGTATCCATGCGGACGATGTCCCTGGTTATCTCCAGGGCGGACGGGATGGACGACATGGACTGGGCTCCTTCTCCCCGGCGGCTATATGTCGCCAGTATGGCCACGCGGAAGCAGAGGGTCCAGATCGGCCGGCGCGCTAACGGCGGTGCCTAAACCGACTGCTTGGCGACGATGAACTGGCAGGGCCCGTTTGTGCTAGTTTCCGTGCGTTTCGATGGAAGCCCAGCACGAACGCGGGCCGAGTAGGCAGGGGGCGGACCATGGCGCGAATCGTACGATTCCACGAGACCGGCGGGCCCGACGTGCTGCGCCTCGACGAGGTGCCGGAGGTCGATCCCGGCCACGGCGAGGTCCGCATCAGGGTCGAGGCGATCGGCCTCAACCGGGCGGAGGTCATGCTGCGCGAGGGTATCTACCACGAGCAGCCGGTCTTCCCCTCCCGCATCGGCTACGAGGCCGCTGGCGTGGTCGAGGCCGTGGGTGAGGGGGTGACGAGCGTCAAGGAGGGCGACCGCATCGCCACGGTTCCCTCATTTGCGCTCTCCCAGACCCGCCAGGGCGTCTATGGCGAGAGCGCTACCGTGCCGGCGGAGATCGCCGAGCCTTACCCCGCGGGGCTATCGCCGGCCCAGGGCGCGACCCTCTGGATGGCCTACCTCACGGCCTATGGCGCGCTCGTGCACTATGGCGCTCTCGGCCCAGGCGACGCCGCGATCATTACCGCGGCGAGCAGCAGCGTCGGCCTCGCCGCGATCCAAATCGCGAAGGAGCGCGGCGCCACCGTGATCGCGACCACCCGGACCTCCGCCAAGAGGGATGCGCTCTTAGGCCTGGGCGCCGATCACGTCGTGGCGACCGAGGAGGAGGACCTGCCCGCGCGGGCCATGGAGATCACCGGCGACGCCGGCGCCCGTGTGATCTTCGATCCGATCGCGGGGCCGCTACTGACCACGCTCTGCGGCGCCTGCGCGCCCTACGGCACCATCTACGAATATGGCGCGCTCTATCCCGGCGAGACCGTCTATCCGCTCATGCCGATGCTGGCGAAGTCGCTCACCATCACGGGCTACCAGGTGCTCGACTTCGTGCGCAACGAGGCGCGCTTCGCGGCCGGGCGGGACTACCTCTTCGCCGGCCTCGAAAGCGGCGCGCTGACACCCGTGATCGACCGCGAGTTCCCGCTGGAGCAGATTATGGCTGCCCACCGCCACATGGAATCCAACACCCAATGCGGCAAGATCGTGGTGACGGTATGACCGCGGGCGCATCCCGCGTTGACCGGACTTCCGTGGCGGTGAGAGACTGTGCGCGCCTGGGGGCGTCGCGAAGCCCCCGTGGAGGATGAGACGATGGCAAGCAGCACGAACGGACGCAATGGCGGTGGTTTCGAGACCGACGTGGTGACCCGCGAAATCGTGCGCGGCAAGCTGCTGGCGGTGGCGGACGAGATGGGCGTGGTGCTCGCGCGCAGCAGCATGAGCCCGGTGATCTACGAGGTGCTCGACTTCGCCTGCGGCTTCTGCGACGCGGACGGCGAGCTCGTGTCCCAAACCAACGGGATCACCGTCTTCACCGGGACCTTCTCGATCCAGGTCAACATCATCAAGGAGAAGTTCGGCGACCGCATCCGGCCGGGCGACATCTACATGCTCAACGACCCCTACCACGGGGGCACCCACTACAACGACGTGGGCGTGGTCAAGCCGGTCTTCGTGGACGGCGAGCTGTTCGCCTTCGCCATCTCGATCTCGCACTGGACCGACATCGGCGGCAAGGCGCCGGGCTCGCTGCCGGCGGATGCGACTGAGGTGTTCCAGGAGGGCATCTGCTTCCCCGGCATCCACATCTACAAGGAGGGCGAGCGCCAGGACGCCATCGTCGAGATGGTGGCGGCCAACGTGCGGCTGCCGAAGATGGCGCTGGGCGATCTCAACGCCGCGCTGGCCTCGGTCCGCATCGCCGAGAATCGCTGTCTCGAGCTTTGCGAGAAGTACGGCAAGCAGGCGGTCTCGGAGACCTTCCGCCACATCCTCGAGACCAGCGAGCGGGTGAGCCGCGAGGCCGTCGCCGCGCTGCCCGACGGCACCTATGAGGCCGAGGACTGGATCGATGGCGACGGCATCACCGAAGAGCGTTTTCGCACCAAGGTGGCGGTCACCATCGACGGCGATGACATTACCGTCGACTACACGGGTTCCTGCGAGCAGCTCCAGGGGCCGGTCAACTGCTCGCGGTCGGCGCTGGTCTCCGCGGTGAAGACGGTCTTCAAGGCGATCGTCGATCCCCAGTCGCCCTCCAACGAGGGCTGGTTCAGGCCGCTCAAGGTGGAGGCGCCGGACGGCACGGTGTTCACCGCGACCAAGCCTGCGCCGGTCGGCTGGTACTACGAGGGCACCGGCCAGGCCTCGGAACTCGCGTGGAAGGCACTCGCCCCCATCGCGCCCAAGCGGGTCAGCATGGGCAGCGCCAACAGCCTCTGCGTGACCGTGCTGGGCGGCCACGACCGTGCCAAGGGCGAGCCTTGGGTGATGATCGAGCCGAGCATGGTCGGCTGGGGCGCCACCGACGAGCGCGACGGCAACTGCGTGACCAGCGCCATCACCAACGGCGACACCTTCAACTATTCCATCGAGCTTCTGGAGGCGAAGTTCCCGGTGCGGGTCAACCAGTACGCGCTCAACACGCCGGGCGGCGTCGGCGCCGGCCGCCACCGGGGCGGCTACGGCTCGATCCGCGAATACGAGATTCTGACCGACGACGCGGTGCTCTCGGCAAGCTACGGTCGCTCGATCGAAAAGCCGTGGGCGCAGGAGGGCGGCGACGAGGGCTCCTGCAACTACTTCGAGCTCCACGTCGGCAACGACGCCCGCCGGGCGGCGCGGGCGCCGACCACCATCATGAAGCGGGGCGACATCATCCGCATGTTCACCGGCGGGGGCGGCGGCTACGGCGATCCCTTCGAACGGCCCGCCGAGGAAGTGCTTGCGGAAGTCCGCGCGGACTACATCTCCGCCAAGCGCGCCCGTGAGGACTACGGGGTCGTCCTCGCGGCGGGCGGCCGCGCGGTGGACGAGGAAGCGACCGCCAAGCTGCGCACCGCAGCCGCCTAGCGCGCGGGTCGATCATGGGCCGGCTCGCGTCCGACATCGGTGGCACCTTCACCGATCTGGTCTACTTCGACGATGCCCAGGGCTCGCTGCGCACCGCGAAATCCCTCACCACGCCGGGCGACCTGACCCAGGGCGTCATCGACACCGTCGAGCTCTCGGGTCTCGCACCCGGCGAGGTGGACTTCTTCGTCCACGGCGGGACCACGGTCATCAACGCGATTACCGAGCGCAAGGGCGCCCGGACCGCACTGGTCACCACCGCCGGCTTCCGCGACGTGCTGGAGATCCAGCGCGGCAACCGGCCGGACCTCTACAACCTGCGCTTCGAGAAGGAGCGCCCCTTCGTGCCCCGCCTCCTGCGCTTCGAGGTTCGCGAGCGGGTCGACGCGGCGGGCACCGTGCTCCGGCCGCTGGAGAAATCGGACCTCGACCTCGTCGTCGCGCGCTGCCGGGAGGAGGGGGTCGAGGCAATCGCGATCCAGTTCCTCCACAGCTACGTGGCGCCCCGGCACGAGGCCGAGGTGGCGGCCTATCTGCGCGAGCGCCTGCCGGACGTGAGCATCACCGCCTCCCACGAGATCACCCGCGAGTGGCGCGAATACGAGCGCGCCAACACGGCGGTGCTCAACGCCTACGTCCAGCCCATCGTGCAGACCTACTTCGGCCGCCTGGAGGAGGCGCTGGGCGGTGCCGACATCCGCTGCGCCTACGCCGCCATGCAGTCCAACGGCGGCACCACCAGCTTCTCCTGGGCCAAGGAGCACCCCATCACGCTGATGGAATCGGGGCCGGCGGCGGGCTGCAACGGCGCCGCCATCGTGGGTGACCTCTGCGACGAGCCCAGGGTGATCTATCTCGATATCGGCGGCACCACCGCCAAGTGCACCACCATCGAGGACGGCGCACCGAAGGTGACCACCGAGTACCGGCTGGAGTACAGCCGCACCCAGTTCGGCTATCCGCTGCGCGTGCCCGTCGTGGACATCGTGGAGATCGGGGCCGGCGGCGGTTCCATCGCCTGGTTCGACAAGGCTGGGCTCCTGAAGGTGGGGCCGGTCTCGGCCGGCGCCGATCCGGGGCCCGCGTGCTACGGCCGGGGCGGCACCGAGCCCACCGTGACCGACGCCAAGCTCATCACCGGCGTCATCAACGCCACCAACTTCGCCGGCGGGCAGTTCGACCTCGACGAAGGCAAGGCCCGCGCCGCCATGGAGAAGATCGCGAGCGGCCTCGGCACCGACGTGGTGGAGGCGGCGGTCGCGGTGATCCGCACGGTGGAAGCCAACATGATCAACGCGCTGAAGCTGGTCTCGATCCAGCGGGGCCACGATCCGCGCGACTTCGCGCTGGTGGTGGGCGGCGGCGGCGGGCCCATGCACGGCGCGCCGCTCGGCCGCGAGCTCGGCGTGAAGGAGGTCATCGTGCCGCTCTACCCCGGCCTCTTCTCCGCCTGGGGGATGCTCGCCACCGAGCCCCGGCGCGACTTCATGCAGACCGTGCTGCGCCGCGCCGAGGAGGTGGAGGCGGGCGACGTGCGCGCGGTCTTCGCTGGTCTCAGGGAGGAGGCGGAGCGCTATTACCAGACCGACGCCCACATGGGGGAGGCGGAGATCGCCTACGAAGGCCGCATCGACCTGCGCTATCTCGGGCAGGAGCACCCGGTGACCGTGCTCGTGGACATCGAGACCGCCGAGGTCGAGGCCATTCTCGCGGCCTTCCACGACGCGCATGAGAAGACCTACACCTTCCGCCTCGACGACACCCCGGTCGAGTTCGTGACCTACCGGCTCACCGCGTCCGCCAAGGTGCCGCGGCCGGAGATGACGAGGCTGGCTGCGGACGGGCGCTCGATCGAGGCCGCGGCGCGGCCCGCGCGCACGGCCGACTTCGCGGAGGACGGGCGCCACGAGGCTGCGGTCTACGAGCGCGACCGGCTGCCTGCCGGTGCTGAACTGACCGGGCCGCTGATTGTCGAGGAGGCCACCGCCACCACGCTCGTGCACCCCGGCCAGACGCTCCGGGTCGACGACTACGGCTTCCTGCGCATCACCGATGCCTGAGCAACTAAGTCGGCCTAAACTGCGTCAGGCCGGCGGGCGAGGGCGACAGCGCAGCCCGTGGACAAGAGCTGGCCGGCGGTGACGGAGGCATTGATGAGCGCCGTCGTCGTCACGCGAGTCGCGTCGATCACGCCTGCCTCCCGGTAAGGACAGAAGGCCCCCACGCGCGCGTCGAAGCCGATGTCCGCCGGGGCCTCCTTCAGCCTTTCCAGGGCCAGCGCCGGCTCGCAGCCGGCGGCGCCCGCGATCCGGCGGAAGGGCTCCTGCAGGGCGCGGGCAAAGGCGCGGCGCTCGGGCTCGCCGGCGCCGACCGTGCCGTTCTCGATGGCGAAGGCCGCGCGCGCGAGCGCCACGCCGCCGCCCGCGACCACGCCGTCCTTCGCAGCGGCGCGCGCGGTGTTCAGTGCGTTCTCGCAGGCCTTGTAACGCGCCTTCCACGCGGTCTCGGTGACGCCGCCGACCCGGATATTGGCGACGCCCGAGACCAGCCGGGCGAGGCGGGCCTCGTACTTGCCCCGGTCGTAGCTCTTCCGTTCGTGCTCGATCGCGTCGCGAATCTGCGCGGCCCGGCGCTCCACCGCCTCCGGCGTGCCGCCGCCGCCGAAGATCGTGGTCGATACCCCGTCCACGATCGCTCGCTTGGCGGTGCCGAGCGCCGTGCTGTCGACCTTCTCCGCCGTGAGCCCGGTCTCCTCACCGACTAGGCGCCCGCCGGTGAGCACGGCGACGTCGTCGGTGGCGGCGTGGCGGTAGATACCTGACTCAGGCCCCTTAACCGCCGCGCAGTGCACCGTGCCCTCGCGGTGGTTGGTGAGCATGACGGCGAGCGCCTGGTCGGAGACGTCCTGCGCCAGCACCAGCAGGCTCCGCTTGGCCTCGCGCGCCGCCTCCAGCGCCGGCAGGAGCTGGGCCGTCTCGGTCAGCTCGCCCTGGCACATGAGCAGGAAGGGCTGGTCGAGCTTCACCTCCGTCTCGCCCGCCTTGAGCAGGAAGTTGCGCGAGAGCAGACCGTGCTCGAAGGCCATGCCGCGCATGTAGTCGACCGTCGTATCGACGCCCTGATGGTAGGAGATATTGACAACGCCTTCAGCGCCCAGCCGCTCCACCGCCTCGGCCACGAGGTCCGCGATCTCGCCGTCTCCGTCGGCGGCGACACCGGCAAGCTGCGCGAGCATCGCGCGGTCCGCGACCGGGCCGCTTTGCGGCTCGAGTGCCGCGAGCGCCTCCCGCGTGAGCGCTTCGAAGCCGCGCCGCACCGAGGGCGGGTCGATCCCCGCTGCCACCAGGCGCAAGCCCGCCTCGGCGAAGGCGCCCGCGAGCAGCGCCGTGGTGGTCGAGCCGTCGCCCACCGCATCGCGGGTCTTCTTGATGCAGGCCTTGAGCAGTTCGGTGCCGAGGGTCGCGAAGCGGTCCTCGTCTTCCAGGTCCCTGATGGCGGTGAAGCCGTCGCGGGTGAGCTCGGGAAAGTCGTCCGCGCGCTCAAGCACGACGCGGCCGCCGTGAGGCCCGAGCGTCAGCCCCGCGAGCCGCGCGGTGTGCCCAAAACCCGCCATCAACGCCTCGCGGGCGTCGGCTCCGGTCTTGATGTGCTTGGGCCGCTCGAGCGCCATGCGACGATCTTCCGCGCTACTGAGCAGCGGTCAACGGCAGCGGCGCGGCCGAGACGTTTTCCTCGGCCGCGCCGCGCCTAGTCGAACGGGAGCGGATCAGGCCGCGCTGAAGCGGTTCCACTCCTTGATGTAGCTGGTCACGTGCGTGGGCCACACCATCCAGAACGCGATGTTGGATTGCCGCCGGGTCTTAGGCCCGGTATCGCGGTCCTTGCCCATGTACCAGCGGCGGTAGTCCTCCACGGTCAGGAAGTTGAGCACCGGGTCCGGGCAGGGCGAGTAGTAGCCCTGCGGCGCCACCGCCGAGCCCCACCAGCCGTCGAGGCACCAATCCATGTAGGCCATGGCGACCTCGGGCTCCGGCGCTTCGCTGGAGAGGCACATGGTGTGGACCCAGGCGGCCGTGCCCTCGAAGACGTCGACGTACCAGCACGGGATGCCGCGCTTCTTCACGTCCTCCACCACCGGATTCCAGCAGTCCATGCCCCACACCTCCTCGGAGGCGAGCAGGTTCACGGCCTCGCCGTAGTTGTTCCAGATGAGGCGGAACACGCCGTCGTTCTTGGCGGCGATGAGGTAGTCCACCACGCCTGCCACCTCGTCCGGCTCCATGTCGGAGTTGCCGACCTTGGGCGGGTCCATGATCCCGTTCTTCCAGAGGAAGCTGTAGGCGCGCGGCGGCCCCATCAGCTCGTCGTTCTGGATCGAGGTCTTGCCGACCGCATCCACGTCCCGCCACTTGCCGGTGTAGAGCAGCCCGAGCGAGTCGGGGATCGCGAAGTCCGGCTGAGTCGGCGCGAACTTGTGCGGCAGCACGCCGAGCGCGTCCATGTTGTAGAACTGGGGCACGCCGTAGAACGAATCCTTGTTCTCGTCCCAGTAGACGATGTTGGACGGCCAGCCGGTCACCTCGTCGGCACCGATATGGCCGGGCTGGGTGTAGAGCGAATCAGCGAACTCCCAGTTGGTGATCTTCTCGGCCGGGATCGGCACGATCACCTCGGCCTCCCGCAGCGCCGGCTGACGGTAGGCGTTGGTCTCGACCATCGAGTAGGTCTTGTTGCCGCCGGTGATGAACTTGGTGATCATCTCGCTCAAGCCCGCCACCGTGCCGGTCACATCGAGGCCGGTGTCCTCCTTGAACCTGTTGAAAAAGCGCTCCTGCACCGAGACTCCGAGGCCGATGGTCTGCATCGGGTCGTCCTGGGTGATGCCTGCCACGCGCTCCGCGAGGCCCGCCTTCGCAGTGCCCGTGCCGAGCACGGTGCCGGCCGCGGCCGCGGTCACGCCGGCTGCGGCGAGGAAGGTGCGGCGGTCGATGCCTCCGCCCTCCTGCTCCTCCGCCTCGGCATCGCGGAAGCGCTTGATCGCCTTCTCCTCCACTGCCATCGCGGTATGGAGATCCATCCGGTCCGACAGATGCTCGTACTTCTTTTCAAGATGTTTGCTGTCCATGGTCTCCTCCCTGTGCAGTCTCCGTTTCCCAATCGCGGCCGGCCCGAAAAGCGACCTGCCGGCCCGACTAAACCTGGTGCTCCTCCTGCCCTCTGAAGCGGGGCCGGTAACGACTCGCGGTCATCAGGTACCCGAAGATGCCGATCACCGCGAACGAGATCAACGTGATGATGACGCCCACGGCGAAGATGCGCGGCGTGATGCGGATCGTGGTCGCGCCCAGCACGTCCAAGGGCAGCGTGTTCTGCGATCCGGCCACCAGCACGGTGCGGGCGAACTCGTCGAACGAGAGCGTAAAGCCGAAGAGCGCGGACGCCATGATGCCGGGCTTCATGATCGGCAGCGTGATGTGCCAGAACGTGCGCCAGCTGTTGGCGCCCAGGCACATTGCTGCCTCCTCCGTCGAGCGGTCGAAGCGGTTGAAGACCGTCAGCATCACGATGAAGCAGAACGGGAAGGTCCAGAGGATGTGGACCGGCAGCGTGGTGCCCAGCCAGTGCTTGTCGATGCCGATGCCCTGCCAGAACAGCGCGTGGCCCAGGCCCACGGTGACGCCGGGGATCATGATGCCGACCAGGTAAAGGTAGAAGATCGGCCCCGCGCCCAGGAAGCGCGCGCGCATCGCCTGCGCCGCCATGGTGGCGAGCACGGTCGAGATGCACATGACGAGGAGCGCCAACACCAGCGAGCGCAGCCCCGCATTGCCGAAGTCGCCGACGTATTCGCCGATGTCCCGCGCCGTGCCCGAGGGGTTGAAGAGCCGCTCGTACCAGAAAATGCTCGTCCCCTGCATGGGGAAGGTGGGCCCGCCGTCCTCGCCCTGGAAGGAGAGGATCGCCATGACGATAAAGGGCCCGTAGAGCATCAGCACGAAGAGCACCACGTAGACCGCGAGGACGATCTTGACCCAGCCGAACTTGGCGACGTGATAGCTCGTTGGCTCCGCCACGGCTCAGAGCTCCCGTCGCAGATTGACGAACTGGAAGATCAGCACGATCACCGGAATCGAGACCAGCACCATGACCACCGCCACGGCCGACGCCGCCGGCCACTGCAGCAGGCCCTGCTGCTGGATCAGCACGTTGGCCAGCATGGTGGTCTTGCCGCCGCCGATGAACTTCTGAATCGCGAACTCGCCCATCATCACGACGAAGACGAAGAGGATGCCGGTCGCCAGCCCCGGCTTGGTCAGCGGCACGATGATCCTCCAGAAGGTGGTCCAGGCCGAGGCGCCGAGGTCGCGCGCTGCCTCGATTACCTGGCGGTCGATCTTGGCCATGGAGAAGTAGATCGGCCCGATCATGAACACCGACCAGATGATCGCCATGGAGAAGACCATGCTCGGTTCGCTGTAGAGCAGGATCTCCGCCGGCTCGTCGATGATGCCGATCCCCATCAGGATCTGGTTGATCAGCCCCTTGCGTCCCAGCAGCGGCAGCCACGCCACCATGCGGATCAGCGCGCTGGTCCAGAATGGCACGATGCAGAGCAGCAGGATGTAGAGCTTGAGCCGCTCGCTCTTCACGAAGAAGCAGACGTAGTAGGCCACCGGATAGCAGAGCAGCACCATCAGCGGCAGCACGATGATGGCGATCAGGAAGGTGAAGCCCAGGGTCTGCAGGTAGGTCGCGGTGGTGAAGAATTCGATGTAGTTTTCGAGCACGAAGCCCGGCTTCATGCCGTAGGCCCAGGGCTTGTAGAAGCTGAAGACCACGACAGAGACCAGCGGGATGCCGCAGAAGAGCGCCATCACGATGGTGGGCGCCGCCACCAACAGGAGGGCTTGGCGCGCGCGCTTCTTGGTGAGCGTCATCCCGGACGAAAGGGCCGGGACCGGCGTTTGGGCTGCGTCCGTCACCTGACCTCCGCCCCGCCGGTCATGGCTGCCT
This sequence comes from Alphaproteobacteria bacterium, assembly GCA_965220745.1. Taxonomy (GTDB): domain Bacteria; phylum Pseudomonadota; class Alphaproteobacteria; order UBA828; family UBA828; genus WTGU01. The sequence goes on from CBDCQT010000012.1 coordinate 917,602, forward strand.
GCGCCCCCGTGGCGGTGTGGTCCGGGCGCTCACTCGAACACCACCAGCGCGTCGTCGGTGTTCCAGCCCACTCTCACCTTGTCGCCGTGGCCGAGCGCGGTAATCGCCGGCGGCGGCTCGTGCTCGTCGACACGGATCGAATCGCCGCTCGGCAGGTCCACGTTGAACTCGATCTGCGAGGTCTCGAAGATGGAGAACGACACCTCGCCCTCCACCGTGTTTTCGGGCGTCTCGCCGTTCAGCAGCAGGTTGGTCAGGCTCGCCCGCACCACCACGTGGCAGTCCTTGCGCGCCGGCGCGTCGTCTGCGATGCGGGCGCGGAAGGTGCCGGCCGGCCCGGTGACGGTGGCGACGCCGTTCTCCACGCCCGTGATCTCGCCCGCCAGGATGTTGTTCTTACCCACGAACTGGGCGACGAACAGGTTCTTGGGGCGGTGGGTCACCTCCTCGGGCGGGCCGATCTGTTCGATCCGGCCCAGGTTCATGATCACCACCCGGTCGGAAACCGCGAAGGCTTCGGTCTGGGTGTGGGTGACGTGCACGAAAGCGACGCCGAAGTCGGTGTTGAGGCGGCGCAGCTCGCGCTGCATCCGCAGGCGCAGGTTCGCGTCGAGCGAGCCCAGCGGCTCGTCGAGCAGGAGCACGTCCGGCCGCGTGACCAGCGCCCGCGCCAGACCGACGCGCTGCTGCTGGCCGCCCGAGAGCTGCTGGATCGCCCGGTCGGCCAGGTCCTCAATATCCACGGCGCGCAGCATCTCCAGCGCGCGCTGGGCGCGCTCCCTTGACGAGACATTGCGCATGCGCAGGCCGAACTCGACGTTCTGCGCCACCGACATGTGCGGGAAGAGCGCGAAGTGCTGGAACACCATGGCGGTGTTGCGCTCGTGCGGCTCCAGGTGAGTGCAGTCCCGCCCGGCGATGAGGATCTGGCCGTCCGTCGGCTCCTCGAAGCCGGAGATCATGCGCAGCGTCGTGGTCTTGCCGCAGCCAGATGGGCCGATGAAGGAAATGTACTCGCCTTGCGCGATGTGGAGTGTCATCTCGTCGACGGCAAGGATGTCCCTGCCGAAGCGCTTGGTGACATTGATCAGATCGACGGCAATGTCGCTCATGCCGCTCCCTACCGCTCCCGTGCCCCCGGCCGCCGCGCGACCTCGCCTCGCCAGCCCGACCGCAAGTTATTGATATTATTATCCTCTGGCGCGAGCCAAGGTTAAGTCTAACTGTCGTCAGAGCGCGCCGTCAACTCGACGGCCCTGTGGGCGACGTGCGAGACGATTTGTCAGCGGGCGACGGCGTCGCCCTCCAGGTAGCGCGCAGGCCAGCCGATGCCCTGCCATGTTTGAATCTGCACGGGATCAAGGCGGATCAGCCAGCGCTTCCAGCTCATCGTGGGCTCCAGGTAGCTCGGGCCGTTCTCACCGTAGTAGCGGATCGACATGGTGCGGGCCACCTCCACCCAGCGGCCGCCCACATTCGGCTGCTCGACGATCGCTGCCTCGCACTGGGCGAGAAAGCGGCGCTGCACGCCGGCATCGGAGGCGCGGTCGGCAGCCGAGGATTCGTCGATGGTCACCGCACAGCGCGGTCTTGCTTCGAGGTAGCGCGCCCAGGCGGAGCGCGCCCGCGGCACGACCCAGAGCGCAGCGCCATCCCACTGATACCAGCAGGGCACGACGTAGGGCCAATCGTTGTCGTCGAGACAAGCGACGCGGGCGAGGAACGGCTCATTTAGAAAGCCATCGATCTCGTCCGCGCTCATCTTGCCGATCTTGCCGCGCCAGCTCTCGCTCTCCTGCGCACTCATCGTCTACCCCTCAACCGCCACGATCGGCGTTGCGTCATTGAATCTCGCCCTTCACATCGGCACCGAGATGGAACAGGCAGTCGCCGCGCTCAACGCGCCCCGGTATGCGCTTGCAGACGACCAAGCCCGTTGCATCGAAGTGAACCTCCGTCGGCGCTCGCCACGGCGTCTCCGGCGTGTGGATCAGGCCTGCGAGCCGGCCTTTCTCCACCTCAGTGCCGAGCTCGACCACAGGCTCGAACAGCCCGTCCTCGCTGGCATAGGTGAAGAAGTCCCACGATTCGGCGGTGAGTAGACGCGTTTCCACTGCCGGCTCCTCGTCGTCCTCGACCGGGCCGCGCCAGACGCCAACGTGGCGGAGCACACGCCTGGTGCCCGCCTCGCAGATGCGGAGGCACTCGGGCGTGACCGTGCCGCCGCCGCCCATCTCCGTCGCGAGCACGACCACACCGCGGCTGATCGCTGCCCGCATGTTGGTGCCGGTCATGCCTTGGACTGCCGGGAAGAGGAAACCGTAGGGCGCGCCGAAGACCCGGCCGAGCTCGTCGATCTTCTCTTGTATGTCTGGCGGGTTGGCGGCATCGCGGAGGATCGTGGTGGGCAGGTACATGAGCGAGCTGCCGCCCGAATGGAGGTCGAGCAAGTAGTCCGCGCGCGGGGTGAGCTCGGTGTCGACGTAGTGAGCGAGCATTTCGGTGAGACGTCCGTCGTGCTTGCCGGGAAAAACGCGGTTCATGTTCAGCTCGTCCACTGGCGATGTCCTGAGCCCCGACTTCGCGGCCGGGTAGTTGGCCATGGGCAGGATGATGATGCGGCCAGTGACGTCGGCGGGCTCCAGGGCGCGGATGAGCCTGGTAAGCGTCACCTGACCTTCGTACTCGTCGCCGTGCACGCCCGACGTGAGCAGCACCGTCGGCCCCTCGCCGTTCTTGACGCAGACGAGCGGCACCGGCAGCCAGCCGTAAGCCGAGCGGTGGACCGAATGAGGCAGACGCAGATGGTCGCACTGCTTGCCGTCGCGGTCGAAATCGATTCGGGTGCTGAGCCGCGTTCCCGTCTCTTCCATGGCATCGTTTCCCGAGGGCTGTCTGGTCGCGTCAGTCTGCCCGGCTCCGGGTGGCGGCGGCAATGGCTCTCGATAGCACGGCGGTTTGACGCAGAGAGCCGCCGGCGCCAGTCTCCGGCATGAAGCCACACGGGAGGGACGGCATGGCACTCTACGAAATGAGGACCTACACGGTACAGGTCGGCAAGCTCGCCGAGGTGGTCGCGCTCTATAAGGACGAAGGCTGGCCGGTGCTGGAGAAGGAGGGCTTCGGTGCCAATCTGGTCGGCTACTTTGTCGCCGACACCGGCACCATCAACCGGCTGGTGCACATCTGGAAGTTCGATGACGACGCCGCTCGCCGCGCTCACTGGGCCCGGCTCTTCCAGAGCGAGGCGTTCATGCGCTTCGCCGGAAAGGCCCGCCCGTCGGTGCTGACGCAAGAGGTGGTGCTGCTGAACGAAGCCCCCTTTGGCCCGCATCCATAGCGCCCGAGCAGGCCGGTCCTCGGGAAGGGCCGCCTACTTCTTCAGCTTCGCGAGGATGGTCTCGACGCGCTCAAGCGCGGCGCGGGCGTTTGCCGCCTCCTCGCGGACGGTTCTGAGCGTCGCCTCGTCTTCGCTTTCGTCGCCCCTGACCGGCCTCACCTCGAGGCGCGCGTCGTGCAGGTTGTTGATCACGACCGCGATCACGAGGTTGATCATGATGACCGCCGCCAGCATCACGAAGCTGACGAAGAAGAGCCACGCCATCGGGTGGAGCTCCATGGCGACGTACATGATGTCGGTCCAGTCCTCGAGCGTCATCACCCGGAAGAGCGAGAGCAGCGCGATGCCGAGGTTGCGCCAGTGCGTCGGGTCGTGGTCGCGGAAGAGGTGCACGCCCGCGATCGCGTAGACGTAGAAGACCGCAGACAGCAGCAGCATCACGTGTCCCAGCCCCGGCAGGGAGCGAATCAGGGTCGAGACGATGACGCGGAGCTGCGGCACCACCGTCGCCACCCGCAGCACGCGAAGCAGCCGCGCGAGCCTCGCGATGAGGGCGAACTCGCCGGCGTCCGGCAGGAAGGCGAGGACCAGGATGGCGAAGTCGAAGAGGTTCCAGCCGTCCTTGAAATAGCGCTCGAACCGGGGCGCGACGGCGGTGAGCTTGATCGCCGCCTCGACCACGAAGACGGCGAGCGCCACGTGGAAGGCCCACTCGATGGCGTGGCCGAAGCGTGCGTCGAACCACTGGCTCGTCTCCAGGCCGAGACCGATCGCGGTGATGAGGATCATCACGATGATCAGCACGTTGAACGCCGGCGCCGCAACGATGCGCGCGCACAACCGCTTCAGTTCGCTCATATGAGGACGCTCCCATGATCGCTGCCGGCACGCCCCGATGGAGTTCGGCCGGGAGCGCTTTCAGTTGGTGCGGCGAGCCGGCCCGACGGGTATGCCCGTCCAATGCGGCTCTTCGTCGATCCCCGCATTGGCTCGCGAGAGGAGGGGAAAGTCCGGCGGAGCGACATCGCCGCGTTGCACCACGCTCTTCGGGCGACGCCCAATCGGGCTGGCCGGACGCTAGCGGCGTTCTCGACGTTGTTCAACCTCGGTGAGAAGGGGTGCCTGGGTTCGGTGCTTCTGGCCTGCGGTTATCGACAGACGGAAGCTCCGGTTAGGCACCGAGGCGCCGAAGCCCTCCTGATAACCACTGGAGCGCTCAAGAAATAACTAATAGTTATGTATATGTCTTGAGGTAAATAATGTGACAAAATAGACTTATGTTCTGCATTTTGATATTCGATTTTTGTGGTCGATTTGGATACCAAGCAGCTTCGCTCCTTTCTTTGCCTTGCAATGGATCGGAGTTTCTCGAGGGCGGCCCGGCAAATGGGGTGTTCTCAGGCGACCATGTCAATCCGCATCCAAAAGCTGGAGGACGCGCTCGGCATTCGCCTGTTCGAGCGGGGGCCTCACGAGGTGACGCTGACGGCCGAGGGGCGCGATCTGCTGCCCGATTTTCGGGCGTTCGTCGATGTGCAAGACCGCATGTACGAGCGCACGCAATCGTCGCGAGAATTCGGCAGCGTCAGGCTCGGCGTCGCCGAGGGATACGAGGCGGCGCTGCTGCCGGGTCTGCTCAGGCACATGTGGCAAGACCACGCCGCGGCAGAACTGGAAATTCGGTGTCAACCGAGTTGGCGCCTGCAGCAGATGATCGAGGCACGAACGCTGGATCTGGCGGTCGTGACATTGCCGGAGGAAGCGCCGTCGGCGGTGACGCTTCGCCGGACGCCGCTCCATTGGGTGGCGGCCCCAGGATTCGAGCTTGCTCCTGCGATGCCGGTACCGGTCGCTTGGCACCCGGACACGTGCTTCTTCCGATGCGCTGCGGCGGCGGCGCTCAAGGATCAGGGCGTTCCCCATCGCGAGGTCCTGTGCAGTGCCGATTCCCGGATCGTCCGGGCCGCCGTCGAATCCGGCACCGCCGTCACTATCATGGCCGAAGGGACCGTTCCGGAGACGTTGAGAGTGATATCCGATCCCTCGATCCTCCCGCCGCTCGGCACTGCCCCGATCCAACTGCTGGAGCGGCCGGGCCTGCAGTCCGAGGCGTCGGAAGTGGTGAAGCGGAAGCTCATGGACGCATACCGGGGGTCGTGAACGCCCCTTCCTGACTGGCACACGTCGAGAGACCCCACAGCTTCTCCCGCCACGCGACGAAGCCGTCGCGGGCAATCGCCTTGCCGGCTCTCCAGGAGCGGCGACAGAAATTTCGGGGGCGTGTTCGTAAGTGCTGTGGAGACCGATTGCCGTAAATTTCCAATCGATTCCCAACTCGAAATCAACAAATGAACGTCGCGCGTGAACGGCTCTTACCTTGTTGATTTTGTTGGTACGCCCGCCTGGACTCGAACCAGGGACCCTCTGATTAAAAGTCCGGGACTGAAGGCTTGCGCCCGATTGCGCTCCGTTGTGAAAATTTTCGTAACCCATTGCCATAGCGTCAATATTCTGTGCGCCTCTTTGCGCTTGCTTGCGGTCGATAGTGAACGTATTCTGTCGATCTGTTGACCAAGCGTTGACTGGAGAGGGCTCTGAGGGTCCTCTGATTTTGAGGGGGAGGGTCCTCTGATGTTGACTGAGCGGGCGATCCGGGACGCGAAGCCGGGGCCGAAAGCGTGCATTCTGTGGGATGCGCGGGTCAAGGGCCTGGGCCTGAAAATCCAGCCGGGCGGCACCAAGTCATACGTTCTCGACTACCGGGTGAACGGGCGACAGCGGCGAGTCTCTCTTGGTCGCGTTGGCGAGGTTAGCCTGAAGGCGGCGCGTGAGCGGGCCGGCCGCGAGTTAACCGCAATCCGCAACGGCGAATCGGACCCGCTACGGCGCCGCGAGGATGCCGCCGCAGCGCCAACCGTCGCCGACGGGGTAGCGCGGTTCTTTCGGGAGTATGTGCCGGGCCGGATCGAGCGGGGCCGGATGGCGGAGCGCACGGCGGCTGACTATAGCCAACAGTGCGACCGCTACATCGTGCCGGCCTTGGGCGCGCTCAAGGTCGCCGAGGTCTCTCGCGCCGATGTCGAGCGCATGTTGAAGCCGTTGAAGCCCGTTCAACGTAACCGCGTCGCGTCGCTCGCAAGCCGGTTGTTCAACCTGTTCGAGACATGGGAAATCCGGCCGCAGCACACTAACCCGGTCCGAGGCATCGAACGCGCGCGCGAGCAACCGCGCGACCGGGTGCTTGCCGCGTCCGAGCTTTCCGCCCTGGGCGCTGTGCTCGCCAGAATGGACGATGCCAGCCCCTACGCGGTGGGCGCGATCCGCATGGCTGCGCTGACCGGGTGGCGCATCGGGGAGGTCGTGGCGCTCAAGTGGGGAGACGTGAATTTTGAGACCGGCTTGGCGACATTGCCGAGTACAAAGACCGGCCGGCAGACGCGGGCGCTCGGAAGTGCTGCGCTGGAACTGGTGGCGTCCATGCCCCGTGTGAACGACAACCCCCACGTCTTCGCGGGCGGGCAGCCCGGTAGCGCCATCGGCTACAAGGCAGTCCGCTCCACCTTCGCGCGTGCGGTCGAGAGTGCCGGCCTGTCCGATATCAGGCTGCACGACTTGCGGAGAACCATCGCGACAAATGCCGCAGCCGCAGGCGTTGGGGTCCACACGCTTCGCGACCTGTTGGGGCATTCGACGTTGGCGATGTCTAACCGCTACGTCCGCCGGACCGGTGGCGCCTTGGTCGAGGCGGTCGAACAATCCAGCGCCGCGATGGCGGCGATGATGGGCGACGGCAAGGACGCGGACATCGTGCCGCTGCGGAAGCACGATGCCGGGTGAAAGCCTCGCCTGCGAGGAAGCGCTGATGGACCCCAATAGCGTGACTCACGTGCTCGCCAAGTTTCCCTGGATTGGCCTTTGGCCGGATCGCTCGCCTTGGCCGGATGAATTCGCTGTCGGTACGATCTTCTATGCCGAGAAATCGAAGGCACTGCGCAAGATGCTGGCCTGGCAGGCGGCAATCCGCATAAGGCAAAGGCGCGCGGTCCCGCCGCTGCTGCAGGATTGGTTCAACGCCTTCGTGCTGGACGGCGGCAGCGTCCCGAAACGGCCGCCGTACCGTACCGAGCGCGACTCCCTGCGGCTGTCGTTCCTGCAATCCATCGGGGCCAGTCAAGCGATGGCGCTGCGGCTGATCGGCGAGCATGACGGCGGCCGCCGGGAAGAAACTGTGGCGGCGCACCTATACCGGAAGCCTCCCTACATACCGGCCAAAATGTAGGGAGACAGGGCCGCGAAAAGGCCCGCAATTTGCCGCCATCCGATGAACGGAGGCGGCAAATGTTCGAAGACGACAAGCTCTATCTCACCGACGACCCGGCGCTGAAGGTGCTCGGGCCGTACAGCACGCTGGCGCATTGGCGTTCCGAAGGCCGCGGCCCGGCCTACGTGAAAATCGGCGCGCGGGTCGCCTACTCGGGGAAGGCGTTGAACGAGTGGCTGGCGGCTCGCACGGTGCAACCGACGGACCAGCCGGCTGCTGCCTAAACTGAACCGCCGCGCCCGGATTTGGGGCCGATGGCGCGGCGGTTCGCAGAGAACAAGAGGGGCGATCATGCCCGCTTCGCGCTCACTATCCAAGCTACATGTCCCCGGCCTGGAAGCAGGCGCCATCTTGGCTTACGCAGTCGATCCGGGCGCCAAGTTCGCAAAAGGGGCACCCGGTGTCCCTCCCGGAAATACCGCAGCGGGTGCCCCTGTAGCGGAGCTTGCCCGTCGCGCCGACGTGTCGGAACGGACCATCAAACAGATCGGCCGAGTCGGTCGGCTGTTCCCGGACCTGGCCGAACGGATCACCGCTGGCGAGCTTTCCGCCAAGGCTGCCGACGCGCTCGCCAGGGACCGCCTCACCGTCGCGCGGCGGTGGAAGGTCTGCGTTGCCATCGCCTACGAGGCGCAAGGCGACCGGGCGCGCTCCGCCGCGTTGCTCGCTCCCGGCCGTGCTGAGGCTGCCGATGTGGCGCGATGGCTTCGCGCCTACGTTGCGGCGCTCACCGATGAGAGTGCGGACTTGTTGCACGCACGGGGCGTGACCGGCGCGGCCGTGCTGGGCTTCGATCCCGCAGAAACCCCGCAGTCGATTCCCCGATGACCCAGCTGCCGTTCGCGCCGGCCGCCGGCTTCGTCGCCCCGGTCGATGGCGAGCCGTACCCCTTCTTTCCGCTCGACCCGCTCGGCCGCATCAGATGGGCTGAGGATGCGCCCGTGCGCAGCACACCGGCCAAGCTGCTATTGATCGTCCTCGCCCATCGGGCGGATCGCCGCGGCCGCGCGTGGCCGGCCGTAGATAGCCTGGCAGGATGGGGAAGCATGGGGCGGCGAACGGTCTTCGACGGTCTTGACTTCCTCGAAGATCACGGCTGGCTGTGGCGGCAGCGGCGCAAACGCCTCACCACGAACTATTGGCCAAAGTCTCCGAGCGAGCGGCGGTGTGAGGGATGCGAGCTGCAACAGTCGGCGGACCTGCCCCTGTGCCCCTCCTGCGGGCGGGAGGCAGGGGTGCGGGAGCTGCACCTTGGGGTGCGGCAGCTGCACCCAAAGAACCAATTGTAAGGACCAGAAGGATTCTCTGACAGGGGAGGAATCAAGGGATGGTTGACGATTGGATGGATAAGTTCCGCGCCATGGTGGACGCTCATGCCCACCCCGATGCGTGGTTGCTCGATCAGATCGAACAACTCAACCAAGCGCTGCGAGATGGCGACATGGAGGCCGTGAAGCGCCACGCGGGCCTCGTCGCCTTCAGTCATCCCTACCTCGTCGAGCGCCTAAAGGCGCGGGGAGCTGACTGACCCGTGGGGACCCCTGCCGCGAGGGGCGTGCAGGGGCCGCTGTGCGCGTCCGGTCCTGGACTCTCGAGATTGCAGGCCTTCCGATGTCGATGCCCGCGCGTGGCGTACGACGAATTGGGCCGGGCGATGGCACCGAGCCGTTTCTGCTGAGGGTGGCTGTGCGTACGGTGGCCAAGACTCCTCGCACTTGCCGTCACGGTCTAGTCACGGCGTGACGTGGGAGATTACCGAGACGCCACGGCGAAGCGCCTGGCAGCCCGCGAACGGCAACGCCGGCGCCGGGCACGCCTGAAAGCCGAGGCCGAGCGGGCTGACGTCCTGGCGCTGCGGCCGGCGCCCGACGATCCGGTGGGCGCCCTGGCCACGTGGGCGGCGACGTCGCTCAAGGTTCCGCCCGGGCATCCGGCCGCCGGCGAGCCGATGGCGCTCCCGGACTTCGCGGTGGACTTCCTGGAGGCGGTATGGACCGCTCACGAGTCTGCGCTCACGATGGGCCGCAAGAACGCCAAGAGCGCGATCTGCGCGGTGCTGGCGCTGGGCTACCTGGTGGGGCCGCTGCGGATGCCGGGCTGGCGGGGCGCGATCGCGAGCGTGTCGAAGGAAAAGGCCGCGGAGCTCCGCAACCAGGTAGAGGCCATCGTCGAAGCCTCCCGCCTCGATCGCGAGGTGCGCATCCGCCGCGCGCCGTATCCCGGCAAGATCGAGTCGACCACTGGCACGCTCGAGGTCCTGAGCTCCGATCGCACGGCCGGGCATTCCTCGAGCTTCGACCTGGTGATCGTCGACGAAACCGGACTCATGCCCGAACGCGCCCGCGAGCTCTTGGCAGGCCTGCGCTCGAGCGTGTCGGCGAAGGGAGGCCGGATCGTCCATATCTCCGTGAGGGGAGACTCGCCCCTGTTCGCCGAAGTGCTGGCCAACCCGGAGACCGTGTCGCGCATCTACGCGGCGCCGGACGGGTGCGCGATCGACGACCCGAAGGCCTGGGCCGCGGCTAACCCTGGGCTCGGCACGATCAAGCAAAGGGGGTACATGGCGCATGAGGTCATGCGGGTGCGCGGCTCGCCCAGCGATGAGCCGAGCTTTCGCGCCTTCGACCTGAATCAGCCGCTTTCCCCAAGCCGCGAAATGATCCTCACGCCGGACGATCTTCGCGGCTGTTTCACCGACGATCCGCCGGCGCGGTCCGGGCCGTGCTTCCTGGGCTTCGACTTCGGCGAGGCGGTATCCAGCACGGCGGCGGTGGCACTCTGGCCGGCGACGGGCCGGCTCGAGACCTGGATGGCGTTCGGCGACGTGCCGGCGCTGGCGGAGCGCGGCAAGCGGGACTCGGCGCCCTACGTCGCCATGGAGGGGCGCGGGGAGCTGCGCACCTATCCCGGCCGGATCGTCCGCCCAGATGCCTTCCTGGCGGACCTGCAGAACGACCTGGCCGGGTGCCGTGTCGCGGCTGCGGCGGCCGACTCGTACAAGGATTCGGAGGTCATGGATTTTCTGGACCGTGCGGCGGTGCGCTGGCCTATCGACTTTCGCCGTGTCGGCGCCGGCAAGGACGGCGGACGCGACGTGCGCGCCTTCCAGCGGCTCGTGATGCAGCGCAAGCTGGCGATGGCGGAAAACCTGTCGCTCGCCACGGCCATCGCGAAAAGCACGCTGCGCAGGGACGCGAACGGTAATCCTGGGCTGGACCGGTCCACCGGGCGCGGCCGTATCGACGTGCTGAGCGCGGCCGTGATCGCGGCCGGCCTGGCGGAGCCGGCATTCGACCGTCCGCAGCGCCGGCGCCTGCGCTCCATGCTGGCGGGATGAGCCGGAACCACGTCAAGCTGGATGCGCGGCGGTGGGCGCACGTCCGCCGGCAAGCCTTCGAGCGCGACGGCTGGCGCTGTACCAAGTGCGACAAGCCTGGCCGGCTCGAGGCGCACCATGAACCGCCACTGCGCAAGGGAGCCGACCCCTACGACCTGGCCGGCATCGTGACATTGTGCCGCGGCTGTCATATCGAGCGACACCGTCCGGACGACATGACGCCGGGGCGGCATGATTGGATCGTCTACGTGATGGAGCTAGCGGAATAGCACGCACCGTGGCGTTTCATTCTTGGTTCTCGCGGCAGCGCTTCAACTCCTCAAGGCAAGCGTCGACTTGAGCTGCCAGGTCTGGATCGGTTTCGCGGACCATTTCGAGGTAGTGCGCCGCACCTCCAGGTTCCACGAGTCTATCCAAGTGCCCCTCCGCGCTCACCCTGATCATCCAGCGCCCGTCATGCGGATGACGATCCGGGCGAAGTTCAAAGGTCTCCCAATCAGGCAAACTCGCGACTTGCAAGTAATTCTCGCGGCTGAGTCGAGGTGGCGGCATGAGCTCCCTCCCTACCTTTGCCGAGCCTATGGCAGCCGAGCGGTGGTGGCCAGGCCTAGTGGCTACGCCCATACGAGCCACTTGATGACTCGTTGCAAGTAAGCCACAGTGTTGCAGAGCGGCAACGACGGGAGACTGCATCATGACCGCAGCGCAAAGGCGCCTCCGCGAGCTCCGTGAGCGTCAGTCCAAAGAGCGCGGCCGCATGGCCGAGCTGTCGCTTGTCGACGAACTGAACGACGAACAGCGCGCCGAGCTCGACACGATCGAGCGCGGGACCCCGGACCTGGAGCGCCAGCTACGCGCGGCGCAAGTTGCCGTCGACGATGAGGAGTCCGAACAGCGCACGGCCGGCGCGGCGGCTCGCCAGCCGGAAGCCGACGCGGACGACCGCGAGCGCGCCGAGCTTCGCGGCAAGGTGAAGCTGTCGAGCTATGTAGCGGCTGCGATGGAGACCCGTGCGGTGGACGGCGCCGAAGCGGAGTACAACGCGGCGATCGGCTTGAAGGCCGGCGGGGCGTTTCCGCTCGAGTTGCTTGCTCCGGTCGAGACCCGCCAGGCGGACGGCGACACCGAGGTCCGGGCGACCACGGACATCGACACCGCGAAGCGGCCGAGCCGGTGGCTGGACAGACTGTTCGCCGACACCATGGCGATGCGCCTGGGAATCACGTTCGAGTCGGTCGAGCCGGGCATCCCGACCTATCCGCTCACGACCGCCGGCGCGACGGCTGCCCAACGTGGCCGGACTGAGGCGGCGGCCGACGCTGCATGGACGGTGGGCGTCACCGAGCTTAAGCCGACGCGGAATGCGGTGCGCGCCGTCTTCTCCGAGGAAGACGCCATGCGGCTCCCTGGCCTTGAGGAAGCGCTGCGGCGCGACCTGAACATGGCGCTTATGGAAGGGGTGGACCGCGCGATCTTCTTGGGCGACACCGGTGCCAACGAGAACAGCGCCGACATCACCGGCCTGACCACGCTTGCCGACCTGACCGAGAAGACCATCACGCAAGCGAACAAGGTCAAGGGGCCGGGAACGCTCACCGCGTTCCTCGAACTGGTGGACGGTATCCACGCGGCCGGCTTGGGCGACCTGAACACCGTCGCGACGGTGGGCGCCTATCGGCTTTGGGAGTCGACCGTTGCCAATGAGGCTGCGGAGAATCAGACCGTCGCGGGCTACATGCGGGCGGCCGGCCTGTCCTGGGGCGTGCGCGGTGGCATCGAAGACGCCACGGGCAACGGCAAATTCGGGGCCTTCGTCGGACGCGGACGCGGCATCGAGGGCGCCGGGGTAGCGGCGATCTGGAACAGCGGAATGCTGATCCGCGACCCGTACACCGGGGCCGCGAAGGGCGAAACCGCGCTCACGCTCAGCTACTTCTGGAATGTGGGCTATCCCCGCAAGGCTTCGTTCGCCCGCGTCAAGTTCGTGACGTGATGGGCCGGGCGCGCCCGTGCCGAGCGTCCTACTGTCCGGGCCTGCCGGGGCCGCAAAGAGCGCTCTAGCACGGCGGCTCCTCGAGGAGCATCCGCAGCTCGCGATCATCGCCGATTTCCAGCTTGTGTACCGGGCGCTCACGGACGTGGAACGCGGGCGCAACGGGCGCTATCCGCTTCGCGACGATCGGCTTCTGCCCATCACTGAATATGTCCGCCGCGCGATCATCACCGGCGCGACGGCTCGCGAGATAGACGTGATCGCGACCAATTCGGACGGCGACCCCGAACGGCGCGCCGCGCTTCTGGCGGCGCTGGGGCCGGCCGCCGCGGAGCGCGTGGTGGATCCGGGCCGGGAGATCGTGGCGGCGCGGCTGGCGGATCCGGAGACAGGCGAGCTTTCCGACGAATGCGACGCGGCGATCGGCCGCTGGTACGGGAGGCTGCGATGACTGAGCTGCGGTGCGCGATCGAGTTGCGGGCGGACGATGCCCGCGAGTCGCCCGGCCGGATCGTGGGAACGCTTGTCACCTATGGCGAGCGCGCCGGCGATCGTGCCGAGCTGTTCACGCCGGGCGCCCTGACCTGGCCGGACGGCGGCGTGATCTTGAACGAGCAGCACAACCGCCAGGCGCCGATCATGCGCTTCGTGCCGACCGTCGAAGGTCGGCAGGTCCGCATCGACGCGGCGCTCCCCGACACGCAACGCGGCCGCGACGCGGCGACCATGGTCCGCAACGGCACCTTCACCGGCCTGTCTGTCGAGTTCCGTGCGCGGCGGGAAACCCGTTCGGCTGGCGGCGTGCGGGAAATCCACGCTGCGGAGCTTGGCGGCGCCGGCTTGGTCGACTCCCCGTCCTATCGCGGCTCAAGCGTGGAAGTGCGCCACAAGGGCCGCAGGCGCCGCCGGCTATGGCTGTAGCGGCGCTTTCCCCCTGGCCGTCTGCGACGGCGACGGTGGCGCTCACCGCTGCCCGCGCCGCGCTCAAAGCCGAGACCGGCGCCAGCGCGGCAACCGACGATGAGCTGGACCGAGTCGGCGCTGCGGCTTCTGCCGTGATCGAACGCTACTCACCGGATGCGCCGGCCGTGGTACGCGGCGAAGCGCTGGTGCGCTTGGCCGGCTACATCCTGCAATCGGCGCACCGGCAAGCGAGCACGGGCATGACGGTAGGGCCGCTCACGACCGAGTACCCCGCCAATCATGCAGCGATGTTCCGGCACTCCGGGGCGATGGCGCTTCTGTCGCCGTGGAAGCGGCGCCGCGCGGGGGCGATCGGCTGATGCCCTGGCGCTGGCCGTGGTCGCCTGCGGAACGCCGCGAGGCCGCCTCGTACTCTGAGCTGGTCACGCGGCTGATCGCATCGCAAGCGCAAGGGCAGACCGTCGAGGCGAACGCCACGGCCGCCGTCGAGGCCGCCAGCGGCGCGCTGAGTCGGGCCTTCGCCTGCGCGATGGTCGAGGGGCCTGAATGGGCTCGCGACGTGGTAACGCCGCGTTTCCTGGCGCAAGTGGGGCGCGACCTGGTGCGCGTCGGCGAAACGCTGCACGTGATCCGGATCGATCGCACGGGCCGCGCCTACCTGGTGCCGTGCTCAAGCTGGTATTGGGAAGGCGCCGACGATCCGGGAGAGTGGATGGTGACGGCGACAAGCGTAGCGCCTTCCGGCTCCACAACGTGGCGCTTGCCGATGGCGGCCGTGATCTTCTGCACCTGGGGAGTGCCGACCGCGCGGCCGCATCACGGGCTCGCACCGTCCGTCTGGGCCTCAAGCACGGCGCGGATGGCGGCGGAAGCCGACAAGTCCCTGGGCGACGAAGCGGCGGGGCCGCTCGCGCAAATGCTCGCCATCCCGCAAGACGGCGGCGACGGCGGCGACGATGATCCGCTCGCCTTGATGAAGGCCGACATAAGGGACGCGCGGGGCAAGGCGCTTCTGGTCGAAACCACGGCCGCCGGCTGGGGCGATGGCCGGGGTGCCGCACCGATGGCCGATTGGAAGGCATCGCGACTCGGGCCTTCCCCGCCCGCTGGTCTGGTCGAGTTGCGAAGGGATGCCTTCAACGCGGTACTGGCGGCGTGCGGCACCCCGCCAAGCCTCTTTGCCGATGCGGACGGCACCGCCCAACGTGAAGCGCTGCGGCGGTG
>CBDCQT010000013.1:0-1081338 GCA_965220745.1 Alphaproteobacteria bacterium
GGCTTCGACCCGCTGCTCGGCCGCGCCGCCGTGGTTATGCGCCACGATCCGCAGACCTCGCCGGGGTTGTTTTGAGCACGGCCGCCGCACGTCTTTGGATCACCGGCGCCGGGCCGCAGGCGCGGAGCCAAGCGAGCGGAGCGAGCGCCCGGCGATTGAGGGAAATGAATAAACCACACTGGGCCGAGGCCTACATCGGGCGGCCTTGGGTTGCCGGCGAGCACGACTGCGCGGACTTCGTGGTGGCGGTGCTGCGCGAGCAATTCGGCCTGGCCCTCGCGCTCCCGGCGCACGAACCTGACGACGGCGCGCGTGGCCGCGCGACGAGCGTGCGCGCGTGGGACCGGCAGATCGCCGCGATGCGGGCCGACTATGCCGCGCCGACGGACGCGCCGCAGGACGGCGACGGCGTGCTCATGATGGCGCGCGGGGCGCGGCGGCTCCGCCGCTATCACCTCGGGCTCTGGGCCGACGTGGGCGGCGAGGCGCACGTGCTGCATTGCCAGGAGGCGGCCGGCTCGATCCTGCATCCCATCCGCGACCTCGCGCTGCGCGCGCTTGAGTTGGAGGGGATTTATCGGTGGCTTCCGCCCTCAAGTAGCGAAGCGATAGGGCGGACATGAAGTTCCTTCAGTCGCCGGGCGCGGACTCTTCTAGCGCGCTACCGCTTCGCTGCTTGAGCGCGCCCACGGTCACCGCCGACATATGGCCGCACCCGCTCACGGCGGAAGGCCGCGAGACGCACCCGGCCGTGGTGCCGCCGGGCGCCACCCTCGCCGATCTGATCGCGGATGCGTTTCCCGGCGCACCTATAATCGCCTATATCGACGGCCGGCCGGTGCCGCGCGCGGCGTGGTCCAGCACCCGGCTCGGCGACGGGCAGATCGTGACCCTGCGCGCCACCGCCGGCGATGGCGGCGACAAGAACCCACTGCGCATCCTGCTCCAGCTCGCCGTGATCGTCGCCTCCGTCTTCGTGCCGCCGCTGATTACCTCAAGCCTGCTCGGCCAGGCCGCGATCGGCGCCGCCATCTCGATCGTCGGCGGCCTCATCGTCAACGCCCTCGCGCCGCTGCCCACGCCCGACCAGGCGCAGGCCGCGCGCGCCGAGCCGATCTACAGCCTCACCGGCGGCGCCAACCGCGCGCGCCCCTACGAGCCCCTGCTCCTGGTGCTCGGCGAGCACCGCGTCTTTCCCGATCTCGGCGCGGCCGAATACACCGAGATCGTCGGCGACGATCAGTTCCTGCACCAGATATTCAACTTCGGCCTCGGCGCGCTCGACGTGGACGAGCTCGAGATCGGCGACACGCCGCTCGACGCCTTCGAGGAGGTGCAAACCGAGTTCGGCGACGCGCAAGGCCGCATCGCCCTGGTCGCCGGCAACGTGGACACCGAGGCCGGCGCCGCCCTCGACGACACCGCCTTCGTCGAGCGCGCCACCGCCCCCGGCACGCACCGCATCGGAATCGACCTTGGCGGGCGCCTCTTTCGCGTGAACGAGCGCGACGGCGCGATTCAGGGCCATAGCGTCGATATCGTGATCGAGTGGGAAGCGCCGGGCCTGGCGGTCGAGCGGCGCACGCTCACGCTCACGCACGATCGCCAGACCCTGCTCAGGCGCACCCTCGCCTATGACCTGGGCAGCGCCCGCGACTGGACCGTGCGCGTGCGCCGCACGAGCGACCCCAGCACCGACGAGCGCACCTTCGACGATCTCGCCTGGACGGCGTTGCGCTCCTACCAGCCGGACGCGGCCGACTATGAGGGGCAGACCCGGCTCGGCGTGCGCATCCGCGCCTCCGGGCAGCTCACCGGCCGCCTCGATCGCCTTTCCGCCATCGTGCGCCAAAGGGTGCCGACGTGGGATGGTGTGCGCTGGACCGCGCCGCTGCCCTCGTCCAATCCGGCTTACCTGTTCCGCTGGTATGCGCGGGGCGTGCGCATCGCCGGCCGCCTGGCCGCCGGCCTCGGCCTCGCGCCCGGCCGGATCGACGACGAGGCCCTGATCGAATGGGGCGCCTGGTGCCAGGCGCAAGGGCTGCGCTGCGACTTCGTGCTCGACCGCGCGCTTTCCCACGCCGAGGTGCTGACCCTGATCGCCCGCTGCGGGCGCGCTGCCGTGACCTGGCAGACCGGCAGGCTCGGCGTGATCTGGGATCAGGCCGGGCGGCCTGCGACGGCGCTGGTGACGCCGGGCAACATCGTCGCCGGCTCGTTCCGCGTGGAGTACGCCACCGGCCAGGCGGCCGAGGAGGTCGCGGTGCGCTATATCGAGCCCGATCTCGACTGGCAGTACAACACGCTCAGGCGCACCGTACCGAACGTGGGCGCGCATCCCGCGTCCACGGCGACGATCACGCTCTTGGGCGTCACCGATCGCGCGCAGGCGGCGATGGCCTGCAACCTCCAGGCCGCCCGCCAGGTCTACCACCGCCGCCGGCTCACATGGGAGATGGCGGCCGAGGGGCTTTCGCTCGCGCGCGGCGACGTGGTGACGATCACGCATTCGCTGATCGACGGCGGCGCCGCCGGCCGCCTCACCGGGGGCAGCGCCGATCGCGTCCGCCTCGACCGCGCGGTCGATCTCGGCACCGGCACGGGCGCGCAATTGCTCCTACGCCTGCTCGACGACGGCACGGTGCATCAATCGGCGGTCTCGCGCCCGCCGGGAGTCGCGCCGGAAGGCGCGCCGGGGTCAGAAGCCGGCGACATGGCCGAGCTGGTGCTGGCGACGCCCTTGCCGGTCGCGCCCGCCGCCGACGGTGCGAATGCGCGCGATATCCTGTGGCGGCTCTACGACGACACGCTGCCGCCGGCGCGCGCGCGCATCATCGCCGTGCGTCCGAGCGGCGACCGGCACGTCCGCTTCGTCGCGATCGACGAGGTGGCGGCCTACTACGATGCCGCCACCGCCGATCTCTCGGCGCCCTTCCCGGACCCGACCCCGCGCCCGCCCCGCGTCCTCGATATCGCTCTCGCCGAGACCCTGGTGCGCGTCGGCGCGGGCTTCGCGGTCGAGATCGAGGCGGCGCTCACGGTCGCCGGCGACTGGCGCGGCGGCGTGGTGCGCGCTTCCGTGAACGGCGAGCCGCCGCGCACCGTGGCCCGCCTGGTCGACGGCGCGACGGCGGCCTATTGGCTGGCGCCGCCCACCGGCTCGCTCACCGTCACCGTCACGCCCGGCACCGAGGCCGCGCCGTCCGGCCCGCCCTACAGCGTCACCCATGAGATCGTGGGCTCCCTCGCACCGCCCGGCACGCCCACCAACTTCCTGATCGACGTGCTCGGCGACGGCACCCGGCGCCTGCGCTGGACCCCGCCGGACGATATCGACCTCGCCGGCGTGCTGATCCGCTTCGCCCCGGCCAGCGCCGGCGCTCGGGTCGCGTCGGGCGGAACGCCCGCGGTACCGACTTGGCAGGCCATGATGCCCTTGCACCGGGGCCACCTCACCGCATCTCCGCTTGAGACCGTCGAGCCGCCGCCGGGCGAGTGGATATTCTCGGCCCGCGCGATCGACGCGGGCGGGCGGCTTTCCGACGAGGTGCGCATCCTGGCCGAGCTCGGCCCGCAGCGGCTCGGCGACGCCCTGCTCTGGCGCTGCCCCGCCGCCACCGGCTGGCCTGGCACCATCGCCGGCGCCGGCCGCTCGCAAGACGGCGCCGACGCGCTTGAGGGCATCGGCGACTACACCTGGGCCGATCTCACCACCTGGGCCGACTGGCAGTCGTGGGGCGCCGGCAATGGCGCGGACGCGGGAACGGAGTTGATCTACACCGAAGACCCGATCGACCTCGGCGGCCCCTTCGACGTGGCGCTGCGCTGGTCCGGCGAGACCGTGGGCGATCGCGTCTTCGAGGTCCGCACCGGCGCGACGGAGGCCGCGCTCCGGGCTGCCGCGTGGGCGGCTTATCCCGCCGGCACCACCGTCGCCGCGCGCTGGTTGCAGGTGCGCTGGCGGATCACCGGCGACGGCTCGATCGTGCTCAGCCTCGATCACGTGTGCTGGTCGGTGCACGCGCCGGCGGCCGAGCGCAAGCTGCTCGACCGCGACACGGCAGACTGGCAGGGCACGGCGGCGGACGGGCGCATCGTGCCGCACGATCTCGGCCTCGTGACCGACCTCGACATCACCCTGCAATCGGTGGGCGCCGGCTGGACCTGGACCCTCGTCTCGAAGAACAACCCGACGCGCATCCGCATCTATGACGGCGCCGGCAACCCGGCCGACGCCGTGGTCGATGTCGTCGTGCGCGGCGTCGAAGCATAGGAGCGGAAGCCATGCCCTGGCCCCCGGACGATATCTCGACCGCCGGCGTCAACTCGGATCAGGACCGCCCGCCGCGCGCCGAATTCTTCAAGGTGTTCCAGCACATCAGGACCATCATTCAGGCGCGCGGCAACGTCGATGGCGTGGCCGCGCTCGATTCCCGCCGCCGCGTGCCGGATTCCGAGCTCGGCCGGGGCGTCGCGGGCGGCGTCGCCTCGCTCGACGGCTCCGGCCGCGTGCCGAGCGCGCAGCTTCCGCCGCAACCGGCGCCGGTGGCCGGCGTGCCGCCCGGCACGATCATGTTGAACGCCGGCGCGAGCTCGCCCAGCGGCTGGTTCCGGTGCACCGGCAGCGCCATCAGCCGCACCACCTTCGCCAATCTGTTCGCCGCCATCGGCACCCGCTACGGTACCGGCGACGGCGTGACCACGTTCAACATTCCCGACCTGCGCGACCGCTTCGTGCTTTCGTCCGGCAATGTCTATGCCTTTGGCGATACCGGCGGCGCGGCCGAGCACACGCTCACGGTCGACGAGCTGCCCGAGCACTTCCACCACCTCGCGGCCGACGAGAATGTCGACATTGGCCCCCTGGTGACGGCAACCGAGCAGGTTGCCGCCGACTACTCGCCGCAAACCGCCTTCGATGAGAAATACAGCCTCCAGGGCAGCGCCATGGACGCCACCCTCGGCCGCAGCGCCGCCGTGGGCGGCGGGCAGGCCCACGACAACATGCCACCCTATATCGTGCTCCACTACATCATCAGGACGTGAGCGGCGCAGGCGGGCTAGCGTTCAGGCCACGGCGACGGCGTCGATCTCCACCTTCCATTCGGGCCGCACCAGGCCGGCCACGACGATGGTGCTCGATGCGGCCTTATGGTCGGCGCCCAGGTGCTGCTTTCTCGCGGCAGCGAGCAGCGGCACGTAGTCGGCGTCGAGCATGTAGGTGATGGTGCGCACGATGTTGCCGGTGGTCATGCCCGCGTCGGCGAGCACGGCCTCGATGTTGCGCCAGACGCACTCGATCTGCGCCGCCACGTCGTCGGGCACGGTGCCGTCCGGCTCGACACCGATCTGACCCGAGACGTGCAGCAGGCGCGATACGTTGACGGCCTCGACGCCGTGGTCGTAGTGGCCGAAGGGCGGCGCGATATCGGACGGGTTGTACGTCTTCAACACGGTGACCTCCTGTTGCAAGTCGGGGCTACTTGTCCGCTTCCTTCAAGGCCGCGATGACCTCGTCCGGCTCGGCCCGCCTGGTGTAGTCCGCATCGACGAAGGCCTTGAGCACCTTGCCGCCCTTGCCGATGACGAAAGTCGCGGGCACCGGCAGGGTCTGGCTCGCCTCGCCGTTGGAAGTCTCCAGGTCGATGCCGAACCCCTTGTAGAGGTCGTTGACCTGATCCGGCAGGCGGAAGGTGAGGCCGAAGGCGCTCGCCACCTTGTTGCCATCGTCGCTCAGCACCTCGAAGCCGATCTCGTTCTTTTCTTGGGTGGTGAGTGCATTGTCCGGCGTCTCCGGAGAGATGGCGACCAGGCGCGCGCCGAGCGCCTCGATCTCCGGCAGCCGATCCTGCAGCGCCTTCAGCTCGATGTTGCAATAGGGGCACCAGCCGCCGCGATAGAAGGAGACCACGACGGGCCCGTCCCCCCACAGCGCCTCGGAGGCCACCGGCTCACCCTGGGCGTTGGGCAGCGCGAAATCCGGGGCGGCGCTGCCCTCTTTGGCGCTCTGCTCGGCAATGCCGGAGGCGATGAGGTCTTTCGTGGCCCCCTGCATGGTGGCGAGGGTCTCAGGTGGAAACCTCTCCACGGAAGCAGCCCGCAGCTTGTCCAACTCGTCCTTCAGTGACATGTGCTCGATCTCCCTCGAATTCCCTTTCGATGCATGGCTTTGTCAGGGCCCCTTCAAGCAGCAATTCGGCGCAGGAGTCCAGAGTCCGATGGAGCAGGCGGCACCCTGCCGCCGGCGCCGCGCGCGGTTGCACGGGTCGGGTGAGTGTGATACCACTCCCCGGCCTTGTCCGGGACGGGCGCCCGCGAGGCTTTTTTTGCGGCCGCGCCGCAGGCGGTAACGCGCGCCGCGGCGTATCCGAAGCGAACCTAGGGAGTAGCGGTGGCTGGTCAATCGGTCGGCGGAGCCGGTCTCGCGGATCGTTACGCGACCGCGTTGTTCGAGCTTGCCCTGGAGCGCAACGCGATCGAGGAGATCGAGCGCGACCTCGACGCCATCCGCGAGCTGGTGGACGGCAGCGACGACTTGAAGCGCGTCGTCCGCAGCCTGACGCTCTCCCGCGCCGAGCAGGCCAAGGCGCTGGATGCGGTGCTGGAGCGGCTCGGAACCAGTCAGTACGTCCGGAACTTCGTCGCGCTGCTCGCGCGCAACCGGCGGGTTTTCCTGCTGACCGACATGATCGCGGCGTTTCAGGCGAAGCTCTCCGACCACCGCGGCGAGGTGTCGGCGGAAGTGACTTCCGCCGTGCCGCTCAAGCCCAATCATCTGGATGCGGTCAGGGACGCTCTCCGCACCATCGTCGGCCGCGACGTGGCGCTCGAGACCCGCGTCGATCCTTCGCTGATCGGCGGGCTCACGGTGCGCGTCGGCTCGCGCATGCTCGACAACTCGCTCAGGACAAAGTTGCAGAATCTCGAATTGGCGATGAAGGGAATCTGAGATGGATATCGGCGCCGCCGAAATTTCGGCAATCCTGAAGGAACAGATCGCCAATTTCGGCTCCGAGGCCGATGTCGCCGAGGTTGGCCAGGTGCTCTCGGTCGGTGACGGCGTGGCCCGGGTCTACGGGCTGGACAACGTCCAGGCCGGTGAGATGGTCGAATTCCCCGGCGGAATCAGGGGGATGGCGCTGAATCTTGAGACCGACAACGTCGGTATCGTGATCTTCGGCGAAGACCGCGACATCAAGGAAGGCGACATCGTCAAGCGCACCGGCACCATCGTCGACGTGCCGGTGGGCAAGGGTCTGCTCGGGCGCGTGGTGGACCCGCTCGGCAATCCGCTCGACGGCAAGGGCCCGATCGAGGGCGCGGATCGCCGCCGGGTCGAGGTCAAGGCCCCCAGCATCATCCCGCGCCGCTCGGTGCACGAGCCGGTGCAGACCGGGCTCAAGGCGCTCGACGCGCTGGTACCCATCGGGCGCGGCCAGCGTGAGCTCATCATCGGCGACCGCCAGACCGGCAAGACCGCCGTCGCGATCGACACCATCATCAATCAGAAGGACGTGAACGCCGGCGACGACGAGTCGCGCAAGCTCTACTGCATCTACGTTGCCGTGGGGCAGAAGCGCTCGACCGTGGCGCAGATCGTCAAGACCCTCGAAGAGTACAACGCGCTCGAGTATTCCATCGTCGTCTCGGCGTCGGCGTCCGAGCCCGCGCCGCTGCAGTTCCTGGCGCCCTATGCCGGCTGCACCATGGGCGAGTATTTCCGCGACAACGGCATGCACGCGGTGATCTTCTACGACGATCTCTCGAAGCAGGCCGTGGCCTACCGCCAGATGTCGCTGCTGCTCCGCCGCCCGCCGGGGCGCGAGGCCTATCCCGGCGACGTCTTCTACCTCCATTCGCGCCTGCTCGAGCGGGCGGCCAAGATGAACGAGGGCAACGGCTCGGGCTCGCTTACCGCGATGCCGGTGATCGAGACCCAGGCCAACGACGTCTCGGCCTACATCCCGACCAACGTGATCTCCATCACCGACGGGCAGATCTTCCTGGAGACCGACCTCTTCTATCAGGGCATTCGGCCCGCGATTAACGTCGGTCTCTCGGTGAGCCGGGTGGGCTCCGCCGCCCAGGTGAAGGCGATGCGGCAGGTGGCCGGCCGGATCAAGCTGGAGCTGGCCCAGTACCGCGAGATGGCGGCCTTCGCGCAGTTCGGCTCCGATCTCGATGCGGCGACGCAGCGGCTGCTCAATCGTGGCGCGCGGCTGACCGAGCTGCTCAAGCAGGACCAGTTCTCGCCGATGGCGGTGGAGGAGCAGGTGGTCTCCATCTTCGCCGGCGTGCGCGGCTATCTCGACGGCATCGAGGTGACCGAGGTCAACCGCTTCGAGCGCGAGTTCCTGGGCGAGGTGCGGGCCAACCACGGGGCACTCCTTGAGGAGATCCGCACTTCGCGGGAGATGAGCGACGAGAGCGACAAGGCGCTCACCGCGATCCTCGATGAATTCTCGAAGAAGTTCGCCTAACTCGCTGCGGTAAGGGAAGAAACAGGCCTCCGCCATGGCGAGCCTCAAGGACCTCCGGGTGCGCATCAACAGCGTGCGCCAGACCCAGAAGATCACCTCGGCGATGAAGCTCGTCGCGGCCTCGAAGCTGCGCCGCGCGCAGGAGGCGGCCGAGGCGGCGCGCCCCTTCTCCGAGCGGATGGAGCGCATGGTGGGCTCGCTCGCCGAGATCATGGGCGAGCGCGAGGAAGCGCCCGCGATGCTGCGGGGCACCGGCAAGGACGACGTCCATCTCTTCGTGGTAGCGACCGCCGATCGCGGGCTCTGCGGCGGCTTCAACAGCTCGATCACGCGGGCGACCCGAGCGCGCCTCAAGGAACTCAACGAGCAGGGCAAGACCACCAAGATCATCTGCGTCGGCCGCAAGGGCCGCGAGCAGTTGCGCCGCGAGTTCGGCGGGATGATCGTCGACCATACGGACGGGATCGGGCGCTCCGGCGGCCCCTCGTTCGAGGAGGCGGACGCGATCGGCCGCGGCCTCACCCAGCGTTTCGAGGCCGGCGAGTTCGACACCTGCACGGTGGTCTACAACCGCTTCAAGACAGTGATGAGCCAGGTCGTCACCTTCCAGCAGCTGATCCCCTTCAGCCCGCCTGCACAGGCGGAGGCCGAAGGCGGCGACGACTCAGGCGCGATCTACGATTTCGAGCCGGACGAGGAGATGATCCTCTCCGACCTTCTGCCGCGCAATCTGTCGATCCAGATCTTCCGCTCGCTGCTCGAGAACGCAGCCAGCGAGCAGGGCGCGCGGATGACGGCGATGGACAGCGCGACACGCAACGCTGGCGAAATGATCGACAAGCTGACCCTCAACTACAACCGGACGCGGCAGGCGCAGATCACCAAGGAGCTGATCGAGATCATCTCCGGCGCCGAGGCGCTCTGACCGGGGCAGCGAACGAGTTCGAGCGGGAGCAAGGCAAGATGGCGACGAGAAACGCGGTCGGCAGGATCACCCAGGTCATGGGCGCGGTCGTGGACGTGCAGTTCGAGGGCGAGCTTCCGGCGATCCTGAACGCTCTTCACGTCGACAATCAGGGCAACCGCCTGGTTCTGGAGGTGGCGCAGCATCTCGGCGAGAGCACCGTGCGCTGTGTCGCCATGGACACGACCGACGGGCTCGTGCGTGGCGGCGACGCGGTCGACACCGGCGAAGGCATCGCGGTGCCCGTGGGGCCGGAGATGCTCGGGCGCATCATCAACGTCGTCGGCGATCCCATCGACGAGCGCGGCGATGTGGGCGCCAAGTCGAGCAAGCCGATCCACGCCCAGGCGCCGGCGTTCGTCGAGCAATCGACCGAGGCCGAGATCCTGGTCACCGGCATCAAGGTGGTGGACCTGCTGGCGCCTTATGCCAAGGGCGGCAAGGTCGGGCTCTTCGGCGGCGCCGGCGTCGGCAAGACCGTCATCATCATGGAGCTCATCAACAACATCGCGAAGCAGCACGGCGGCTATTCGGTGTTCGCCGGCGTGGGCGAGCGGACCCGCGAGGGCAACGACCTCTACCACGAGATGATCGAGTCCGGCGTCATCGACCTCGACGGCGACCAGTCCAAGGTAGCGCTGGTCTACGGCCAGATGAACGAGCCTCCGGGCGCCCGCGCCCGCGTCGGCCTCACCGGGCTCACCCAGGCCGAGTACTTCCGCGATGAGGAGGGGCAGGACGTGCTGCTCTTCATCGACAACATCTTCCGCTTCACCCAGGCGGGCTCCGAAGTGTCGGCGCTGCTCGGCCGCATCCCGTCGGCGGTGGGCTATCAGCCGACGCTCGCCACCGACATGGGCACGCTGCAGGAGCGGATCACGTCGACCCAGAAGGGCTCGATCACCTCGGTGCAGGCGATCTACGTGCCGGCCGACGACCTGACCGACCCGGCGCCCGCGACCTCGTTCGCGCATCTGGACGCGACCACGGTGCTCTCCCGGCAGATCGCCGAGCTCGGCATCTACCCGGCGGTGGACCCGCTCGATTCCACTTCGCGCATGCTCGACCCCCGCATCATCGGCGAGGAGCATTACACGGTTGCCCGTGAGGTTCAGCGCATCCTGCAGACCTACAAGTCGCTGCAGGACATCATCGCCATTCTCGGCATGGACGAGCTCTCGGAGGAGGACAAGCTCACGGTCGCGCGCGCCCGCAAGATCCAGCGCTTCCTGTCGCAGCCCTTCTTCGTGGCCGAGGTCTTCACCGGCACGCCCGGCAAGCTCGTGGACATCAAGGACACGATCGCGAGCTTCAAGGCGATCTGCGACGGTGCCTACGACGACCTGCCCGAGGCCGCGTTCTACATGGTTGGCCCCATCGAGGAAGCCGTGGACAAGGCGAAGCAGATGGCCGCCGAGGCCGCCTAGGCAAGCCCGAGAGCCCGAGGAACGGCCATGGCCGACACCCTGCAGTTCGAGCTCGTCGCTCCGGAGCGGCTGATCTTCTCCGGCGACGTCGAGATGGTGGTGGTGCCGGGCGCCGAAGGCGACTTCGGCGTGCTGCCGGGCCACTCGCTGCTGCTCTCCACGCTCCGGCCCGGCGTGATCGAGATCTACGAGAACGAGAAGCCCAAGGACCGCTACGTGGTCGCCGAGGGCTTCGCCGAGGTGACGGGCGAGCGCTGCACGGTGCTTTCCACCGAGGCCTTCGAGGCCGGCGCCATCGACCGCGCCCAGGCCGACGCGCGGCTGGAGCAGGCGCAACTGCGTCTGCGCGATGCCGAGGGCGACGAGGAACGCGAGAAGTTCGAGCGCGAGGTCGAGCTCGCGGAGCTTCTGGCCGCCAACGCCGGCTGAGCCGCCCGAGGCGTAGTATCCGGCACGCGCGAGGCGCGATTTTGCAAAACGAAGCCAATTTCGCGTAACGTATTGTTTTACAACACATAACTGCGAGTTTACCGATTCTGGTGCGCGGGCCGTCGGGTCCCGAGGAGATTGGGCCATGCCCAGGACCGTCTCAATCGCGGCGTGCCAGTTCGTTGTCAGGCCGGTCGGCAGCTTCGACGAATTCGCCGCTCACGCACGGGGGCTGCTGGACCAGGCAGACGGTGCCGACCTCGTCCTGTTCCCGGAGCTCTTCACTATCGAGCTGTTCACGACCTTTCCGGACTGGATGGATCTGCCGGTCTCCGAACTCACCCGCATTCATGAGTACGGGAACACGAATTACACCGAGGACTATCGCCGGCTCTTCGAAAGCGAGGCCAGGGAGCGGGGGCAGCACATCGTCGCCGGCTCTCACCTGGAAAGGAAGGACGGCAGATATCTCAACGTCGCCTATCTCTACGGCCCCGACGGACTCGTTCACGTCCACGACAAGACGCATATCTTTCCGGCCGAAGCGCAGTGGTCGACCGAGGAGGGGGACACGATCGAGATGGTCGAACTCCCCTTCGCCAAGGTGGGTTTCAACGTGTGTTACGAAGCCGAGATTCCGGAATGCGCTGCGAGCCTCGCCGAGCAGGGCGCCGAGATCATCCTGTGCCCGTCGCTCACCTTCACGGAGCACGGCTTCTGGCGTGTCCGCCACTCAGCCCAGGCGCGCGCGATCGAGAACCAGGTGTACGTCGTCCATTGTGGCGGCAGTGCCGTGCTCCCGCCGGGTGGGCCGCTGCCGTCCCCTTGGGGGCGTAGCTCGATCCTGAGCCCCTGCGATACGCCGTGGGAGGCCCCGAACGGCGTCGTCGCGGAATCACCGGAGCCCAACGTCGAGACCGTGGTGCGCGGCGTGGTCGACCTCGACAGGATCCACGCAAATCGCGAGAACGGCGCCGCACCGACCTTCCGGGACCGCCGCCGGCGCTCGGACCTCTACCGGGAGTGGCCCAGCCACACCAAGCACGCGGCGGACAAAGCGCGGCTCAACGGCTAGCCCACATCTCTCACCAGGGTCATGGTCTGCGCGGCGCTGTCCGGCCCACAGAGCAGGAAAGCCGCGAAGCGCGATGTGGTGCATCGGGCGAGACCGTATGTCCTTCTGGTCCGGCTGGTGCGGGGCGGTTCGCCCTACACTGGCTGATCTCAACGAGGGTTGCTCAGTGAGCAGGGCCTCAAGCCAGGAGGGCGAACCATGGTCGACTATAGCGAGGTTTTCATCGGATTGGACGTGTCGAAGGACAGCCACGCCGTCGCGGTGGCGGAAGGCGGACGCGATGGTGAGGTCAGGTATTTCGGCGAGATCGCCTCGGATGCGGCTGCCGTCCGTCGTTTCGTGCGCAAGCTCGAGCGGCCAGGCGCACGGCTGCACTTCTGCTACGAGGCCGGCCCGACGGGCTACGGGCTGAAGCGTCTGATCGAGGGGCTCGGACACGACTGCGCCGTCATCGCACCGTCCCTGATCCCGCGCCGGCCCGGTGAGCGGGTGAAGACGAACCGCCGCGACGCCGTGAAGCTGGTACGCCTGTTCCGGGCCGGCGAGCTGACCGAGATCTGGACACCGGACGAGGCCCATGAAGCGATGCGCGATCTCGTGCGCGCCCGCGAGGCGGCGGTGAGAGACCGCACCCGCAAGCGCCAGGAGATCCGCTCCTTCCTGCTGCGTCATGGCAGG
The DNA here is from genome assembly GCA_965220745.1 of Alphaproteobacteria bacterium. Taxonomy (GTDB): domain Bacteria; phylum Pseudomonadota; class Alphaproteobacteria; order UBA828; family UBA828; genus WTGU01. The sequence continues at coordinate 13,054 of CBDCQT010000013.1, forward strand.
GTCTACGCTGGCAAGAAGGCGTGGGGCCCCAGGCACATGGCCTGGCTCCACGAGCTCAGCTTCGACTGGCCCGCCCAGAAAGTCGTGCTGCACGAGATGATCGCGGCCGAGAGACAGGAGCGCGAGCGCGTCGCGCGGCTGGAAGGAGCGATCGAAGACGCCCTGCTCGACTGGCCGCTGGCTCAAGCGGTGGACCGCCTTCAGGCGCTGCGCGGGGTCGGCCTGATTACGGCGGTCACTTTCATGGTGGAGGTCGGCGACATCCGTCGCTTCGAGCATCCTCGGCGGCTGATGGCTTATCTCGGCCTCGTGCCCTGTGAGCGCTCGACGGGCGAGAGCGTTCGGCGCGGCGGCATCACCAGGGCCGGCAACGCACGGGTGCGCCACGTGTTGGCGGAGAGCGCCTGGGCCTACCGCCATCCTGCGGCGGTGGGAAGGAAGAAATACTTCGCGACGAGACATCTGCCGCAGGACGTCCAGGAGGTGGCATGGAAAGCACAGGCGCGCCTGACCAGGCGCTACCGCGCGCTGTGCGCACGAGGAAAGCGCAGCACGGTCGCGGTCACCGCCGTGGCCCGTGAGCTGGTCGGCTTCATGTGGGCGATCGCGCGCATGGAGCCTGCGGCGAACTGATCCGAGGGAGAGCGATCGCCCATAGCGCGCATAGCGGCGGGGACGCGGCAACGACGGGGGAACTCCCGACGACGCTTTGTGGCCGGCATCGCCGACGCCCGATGCGAGACAGGACCAGCCCCGGACGCAGACACGGACATGCGGTCTCGACCCGCGCATCAGAGCTTGTTCACCAACGTCCTGGGCCGCGTTCCCACCGCTATGCGCGCGACTTGCGAAACTCAGGCGCCGCTTGGCGCCTGATAGGTCCGTTCGAACTCTTGCTTGACGAAGGACATCAGAGCGGTTTGACGTACTCCGTGGGCCGGAGAGCGTCGCCCTTCGGGTCGCGCCCAGGCGCCCGCCCGCGGCGTCGCGGGCCTCAACCGTATTCCCCGATACGCTGTCCTCAGGAAGTGCCATGCGGACGCCTGAGCCCGCGTGCAGTATCCACATCAGCCTGGTGTGGGAGCACTCGAACATTCAGCAGGGCTCTGAGGGGCTGACCCTCGGCTTCAGTTGCGAACTCGCAGACCCATTCCATGTCTTCGGCGGTTTGCAGGGAACTGACATTGATCTTGGCCAGACCGCCGAAGGAGACCGCAAAGGCAATCTCATCGGCGGAGGGTTTCGGTATATCCAACAGACCTTGCCAAGGGGTCTGGACGAGTATGGACGAGTATGGAGATCATCAGCACGCAGAAGAACGACGCGGCAGTGCGATACATTGGCATAACTTATGAGCGCTATGAGTGTATTTTCTTGGACGCTATATGACTAAATCGCATAGATTTTTTCTCTGTCTGGATTCGTACCGGTTGGTCGGTACCGCGGCTTGCCGAACATGGAGGGACAGACATGGAGAATTCGCGGTATGTGGGAGCGCGAACGGGCGCGGACTCCTTCGCCGCAGGGGCCATTTTGACGCCGGCCGGCGGGCGCGCGACGGTGTCTGTAAGACCTTGCGAACATCCCGCGGAATGGGATCGGCCCCGCGTTCCGCTTGACGGAATCCGGCATCCATGACTTCGGAATCGAGCATGCCGGCGGGCTCTTCGATGCCACCCGTTTTTGTTACCGGTTCGGCCGGGCATGTCGGCGCCAACCTCGTGCGCCGGCTGCTCGACGAGAGCGTGCGGGTCCGAGTGTTGTTGAGACACGAGGACAACAACGAGGGCCTGGAAGGTCTCGAGGTCGAACGCGCGTTCGGCGACATTCGGGATCTGGATGACATCAGGCGGGCGATCACGGGATGTCAGGGCGTCTATCACTGCGCGGCCTACGTCTCGACCATCGAAGGCAACCGCGCCCATCGCCGCGACGTGTTCGAGTGCAACGTTCTCGGTACCCGCAACGTGCTGCAGGCGGCGCGGGAGGCGGAGGCCGGCCGGGTGGTGGTGACGGGCTCTTTCAGCGCGGTCGGATACGACCTGGACGATCCCTCCGCTCCCAGCAACGAGACCATGCAGTTCTACCCCATGGAGCGCACGATGCCCTACGAGCGCAGCAAGTCGCTCGTCGAGCAGGAGTGCTGGCGCGCGGCGGCATCAGGGCAGGACGTGGTGGTCGCGACGTGCTGTGCGGTGGTGGGGGGCGCCGACTTCTTCCCCTCGCGACTGGGAAGAACCTTATGCGACTACACCAACGGCAAGCTCCGTGCCTACGTCGATGGCGGTTTCGAGTTCGTCGCGGCGCGCGACATCGTCGAAGGGCACTTGTTGTGCATGCACCACGGTCGCTCGGGCGAAAAGTACATCTTCAGCACCGAGTACAAGACCATCTCGGATATCCTGGATCTCTACGAGGAGGTCTCCGGCGTCCCGCGGCCGCGCCGGCGAATTCCGACCCGCCTCATGCTCGTCTTTGCCGAAATCGCGAGCTTCTATCTGAGCCGGGTTCACCCGGGCTTTCCCCAGCGCTTCACCCCCGGCGCCATACGCCTGTTGCGAAAGTGCCGCCACGCCGACATCTCCAAGGCGAAACGGGAGCTCGGCTATCGGCCGACCGGCCTCCGTGCCGCGGTTCATGAGGCCTATGCGTTCCACTACGGCCGCAACAAGATCGCGAACCCGCACGCGAAGCGCCCGTGCGAGGACGCCGCGAGTCGGCATGTTGCGCGTGAGGAGGGCGATCCCGCGCCGGGCCAGGGCATGCGGATGATGGCAGGCGGGAGCTCGACGTGAGGGCGGCGCCCGACGCACCGCCCGGCTTCGAGGACGCCGGCAACCTGCGCCAGCAGGCGCGTGCTGCGGGCATGGACCCGAATTACTGGTATCCAGTCGAGGAAGTGCACCGGATGAAGCCGGAGACGGTGGTCGAGGTCGTCTTCTGGAAGCGTTCCATCGCGCTCTTCCGGGGAAAGGATGGCACCTTCCAGGCGGTCGAGGATCGCTGCGCGCATCGCCAGCTCAAGCTCTCCCTGGGCGACGTGCAGGGATGCCGGCTCGTCTGCGCCTACCATGGCTGGGAGTATGGCGGGAAGGGGCGTCCCGCCGGAGTGCCCCATGACCGCGAGGGGCGAAGCTTTCCGAATCTTGCGCTCAAGACCTATCCGGTGAAGGTCCGCTACGGTCTGATCTGGCTCTTCCCGGGAGATCCGGCGCTGGCGGAGGAGCGCCGGATTCCGGACATTCCTGAGCTCGAGGGTTCCGGCCGCTGGGCCTGCGTGCCGCTCTGTTTCACCTGGTCGGCACACCACTCGATGGTGATCGACAATGTGAGCGACTTTACCCACGCACACCTGCACCGCCGCTACCGGCCCTTCGACGGGGCTACCCTGACCCGCTGCGAGACTCTCGGCGACAACGTGCATCTCGCCTACGACACGCACGTCGGGCGCGGGCGCATCTCGGGCCTTTTCGTCGATCATCGGCGGCTCAACACCAACCGCATGGAGCTTTGCTACGAGTACCCCTACCAGTGGTCGAACACCGACGACGCGATCAAGCACTGGCTCTTCGTGCTGCCGGTCGACGAGCGCACCAGCCGGGTGTTCTTTCTGTTCTATTTCAAGTCGCTGAAAGTACCGCTGCTGCCGGTGCGCATTCCCCGTTTCGCCATGACCGCGGTCATGAAGGTCTCCAATCGCCTGCTCATCGCTCCCCTGCTCGCCCAGGACCGGTTCGCGCTGGAGGCGGAGCAGGAGGGTTACGAAAGACACTGGGACGCCCGTCCCGTCGAGTTCAATCCGGTGGTCAGGGCCTTTCAGAAGGTGACCGTTCGCAAGTGGCAGGAGCATCTGGCGCGCGGGTCGGAGAGCGACGATGCCGCCGCCTGAAGCGCTCAACCTCTCATCGGCGCTGTCGGGCAAGACCCTGCTCGAGGCGGCGGCGATGGTGCTGGGGTTCATCGCCGTCCTTTTCCTGGCTTCGCTGCTGCTGCCGGGTCGCCGGATCACGGGCCCGGATGCCGACGGAAACGAGCGCGTCTACAAGCTCAACGGCCTCTCTCTGTATCTGATCGTCATGATTGCGGCGTGTGGCGCGCAAGCCTCCGGCGTGCTCTCCCTCTCGGTGCTGCATACCCACCTTCTCGCCCTCTTCGTCGTGGCGAACGGATTCGCGTTCGCCCTCTCCGGCTGGCTCTACCTGCGCGGGGTACGGAAGCCTCATGCATCGCCCGGATCATGGCGGGGTTTCTTCTTCGGTGTGGACGCCGCTCCGGCCTGGTTCGGGCTTGATCTGAAGCTCTTCAGCTACTGCCCCTCCCTCATCGGCCTGGCCCTCTTCAACGCATCGTTTGCCGCCGTGCAGTATGAGACTTACGGCGAGTTGACCCTGGCAATGATGCTCTATCAGACCTTCACCTTCCTCTACGTGCTCAACTACTTCCAGTTCGAACAGGGGATGATCCATACCTGGGACATCGTCCGCGAGCGCTTCGGATGGATGCTGGTCTGGGGCGATTACGTGCTGGTGCCCTTCTTCTACTGTCTTCCCGGCTGGTGGCTGGTTCACGCACCGGAGCCCTTGTCTCCGGCCGCCGCCGCCGGGATCGTCGTGCTCTTCGTTTTCGGCTTCTGGCTCTTCCGCGGGTCCAACCAGCAGAAGCACCGCTTCAAGCGCGATTCCAACGTCAGGATCTGGGGCAAGCCCGCCCGGACCCTGGAAGGCCGCCTCCTGGTCTCCGGGTTCTGGGGCATCGGCCGGCACCTCAACTACACCGGCGAGATCTGCGTCTACCTCGCCTTCGCCCTGACCACCGGGCTTACGTCCTGGGCTCCCTTCCTGTTGCCGGCGTGGCTCGCGGGCTTGCTGTGGCACCGTTCGAGACGCGACGAGCGTCGCTGTCGCGCCAAGTACGGCGAGCTGTGGGAGCGCTACACGCAGCGGGCGCGCTTCGCGATGCTGCCCTTCATCCATTGAGAGCGGAGATGGCCAACCGAACCGACAGCATGGCGACCCTGCCTACGGCGAATCTGCCGCCGCGGGCGGACGAGCCCCTTCCCGAGCTTGCGGGCAGCTGGCCGCTGCTCGGCCACTTGCCGGAGTTCCAGAGAGATCCGGTCGCCATGTTGAGCCGCGGCTGGCGCGAGCACGGCGAGCTCTTCCGCTTCCGGCTCGGGACCCGCGCTTTCGTTCTCTTCACCGGGCCCCAGGCCCACGACTTCTATTTCAGGACGCCCGAGGAGCAGCTGAACGCGAAGGCCGTCTACCGCTTCACCGTGCCCATCTTCGGACGCGGCGTGGCCTACGACACCTCCCCGGACATCATGGCGGAGCAGCTGGGCTTTCTCTTTCCAGCGCTCCGCGAGGCGGCAATGCGCAGGTTCGCCCTCATCATGTTCGAGGAAGCGCGGCGGTTCGCCGACGCCCTCGGGAAGGATGGGGAAATCGATCTGCCGCACGCGATGAACGAGCTCACGGTCAAGATCGCCAGCCGCTGCCTGATTGGACAGGAGGTCCGCGATCGGGTGGACACCGGATTCGCCGAGACCTACCACGACCTGCAGAAGGGCATTAACACCCTGGGTTTCTTTCTTCCCAGGCTTCCCGTTGCGTCGCATCGAAAGCGCGACAGGGCCCGGCGACGGGTGGCGGAGCTCTTCGGCGGGATCATGGCGGCGCGCCGGGATGCCGGGGCCAGCCCCGACGACTTCATGCAGACGCTCATGAACGCCCGGTACAAGAACGGCCGCGCCCTGAGCGACGACGAGATCACGGGGATCCTGCTGACGGTGCTGTTCGCGGGCCAGCACACCAGCGCGGTGCTCGCGACCTGGACCGGCCTGGAGCTGCTCCGGGCGCCGGCGTACCTGGCGCGGGTGAGAGATGAGGTGCAGGACGTCTACCGCGAAGCGGGGAGCATGAGCATCGACAGTCTCCAGCACCAGCCGGCTCTGGAGAATGCCGTCCGCGAGTGCGAGCGGCTGCACCCGCCGCTGATACTGCTGATCCGAAAGGTGCTCGAACCCCTGCGCTACGGAGGCCGTGTCGTGCCCGCCGGCACCATGGCCATGGTGTCGCCGGCGGTCTCTCACCGCCTGCCCCACATCTTCGCCGACCCGGAGCGCTTCTTCCCCGACCGATTCGCGCCTCCCGCCAGCGAGGACAGGCAACACCGCTACGCCCTGATCGGCTTCGGCGGCGGCAAGCACGCGTGCATGGGTAAGAACTTCGCCTACATGCAGCTCAAGGCGATCTGGACCGTTCTGCTCGATCGTTTCGACTTCACTCCCAGCGGCGCGTTTCCGCGTCCGAACTACGGCAGCTGGGTGACGGGACCCGAGAGACCGTGCCGGGTCCGCTACCGTCGCCGCGCGCAGCCGAGCGTCTTCCGATGAGCGGCGCCGCGTCGCGGCGTTACGACGTGGCCATTGTCGGCGCGGGGCCGGTCGGGAGCCTGTGCGCGCTCGCTCACGCGCGGAAGGGCGCCCGGGTGGTTCTGCTGGAAGCGAATCCCAAGGGGTCAGAGCGCCTGGCGGGCGAATGGCTGCATCCACCTGGGGTACAGATACTGCAGGACTTCGGGATCGGGCTCGACACCCTGCCCCGCAGCGCTACGGGCAGGGGTTTCGTGGTGTTCCCGGAAGACGGCTCGGAGCCGATCGTCCTTCCCTACACGAATGGCTCGCAGGGTCTGGCTTGCGAACACGCCTTGCTCGTCTCGACACTGCGGGAAGCCGTCGAGAAGGAGGCGGATGTGGATTTCTTCACCCATGCGCGGGTGAATGCGGTCGAAGACGAGCGGCTGTCCTACAGCAACAACGGCACGGTTCACACCCTCGACGCCGCGCGGATTGTCGGCGCCGACGGCCGGGCGTCGATCGTGCGCCAATCCCTGGGCCTGTCGACAGACCCGATGCTCTGCTCGCGGATGCTGGGGATCACGGTGAGCGACGTGAGCCTGCCCTTCGAGGGTCACGGGCATGTGCTGCTCGGCGGGCCGGGGCCGATTCTCGCATACGGTTTGGCAAAGGGTTGCGTCCGGATCATCGTCGACGTTCCGCTGGACCGCTGGACACGCCAGGACCGGATCGGCTTCCTGACCGAATCCTATGCCGTTCTGCTGCCGGAAGCTCTCAGGCCGGGGTTCGTCGAAGCGGTGCGGGCGGGGCAATTCCACGTTGCGGCCAATCAGCTGCGGCCGCGAGTCACATACGGTACCCCGCGTCGTGTGCTGATCGGCGACGCGGCCGGGCACTACCATCCCATGACGGCGGTCGGCATGACCCTCGGTTTCGGTGACGCGCTTGCCCTCGCCGAGAGCGGCAGCTTTCGCGAGTTCGCCGCCGGGCGTTTCCGGGCCACCCAAGTGCCGGAGCTGCTCGCCATGGGGCTCTACGAGGTCTTTGCCGATCATCGGGCCGAGGCGGTGGCGATGAGACACGCGGTCTACCGAGGATTGCGGACAAACTCCTATTACCGGGACCGGACCACGCGGATACTCGCCTGCGAAGACCGATCCGCGCTCGAGATGGGTCTCGCGTTTTTCGCAACGGCGGCCCGTGCGGCGGCCGTGGAGATTCCGCTCTCCTTGCGCCGGTTCGCTCCGCGTCGGGGCCTGAAGATCTTCGGGGCGCTCACTGTTCGTCTCTTGTGGCTCCTGCGCTGGGCTCTGCAGTTGCGCCAGTCGAGACGCCAGGGCGGGCGGAATGACGAGCGAGCCCTGGACAGCCTGGCCCGCGCACTTTTGCACTCCATGCCGCCGCGGCCCCACGCTTCCGGGTCCGGCCGGCCGAAGGACTCCGAGGCGCCCGATGCCGGTCCGGCTCTGGGGAGCGCGACCGCGCACCTCCTGAGCCTCCAGGGCGAGGATGGCGGCTGGGAGGGCGAGATGGTCTGGTGCCCCATGCTCACCGCGCAATATGTGCTGCTGCACCACATCATCGGGCGGCCGCTCGAGTCCGGCCGGCGCCGGCGCGTGTTGCGCTCGTTCGAACGGACCCGTCTCGACGGGGGCGCATGGGGCCTGCACGAGCACTCTTCGCCCCACCTCTTCGTCACCGCCCTGGTCTACGTCGCGGCCAGGCTGCTCGGGGTCGAGCGCGACGATCCGCTGGTCGAGCCGGCCCGGCGCTTCATCCAGGCTGAGGGGATTCTCGGTATTCCGAGCTGGGGAAAGTTCTGGCTGGCGCTGCTGAACCTCTACGACTGGCGTGGAGTCAACGCCGTTCTGCCGGAACTGTGGAGCCTGCCGCGCCGCTTACCCCTGCACCCCTCGAATTGGTACTGCCATACCCGGCTCATCTACATGGCGATGGCGGCGATCTACCCGCATCGCTTCCAGGCGCCCGTCACGCCCGCGATCGCGTCGCTGCGGGAGGAGCTGTACCCCCATGGCTTTGCCGAGGTCGATTTCTCCGCCGCCCGCAATTCCCTGCGGGAGGCCGACCTCTACGCGCGGCCGAGCGTGTGGCTCAAGGTTGGATACAAGATTGCGCGCGTGTTCAATCGGCTCCACGGCAAACGCCTGCGCGCCCGATGCACGGAGGCGATCGTCCGACAGATCAGATGGGAGCTGCAGACCACCAGCCATACGAGCATCTCTCCGGTGAGCGGCCTTCTCAACATGCTTGCCCTGTGGCTGCGCGATCCGGACGACGCCGATCTGCGCCAGGCGCTTGCGAAGCTGGACGACTGGATCTGGGAAGACGAGGAAGAGGGTGCGCGTGTCGTCGGCGCGAGAAGCGCCTCGTGGGACAGCGGCTTCGCGTTGCAGGCGCTGGCGGCGGTGCCCGCGTTCGACGGGGCAGGGGACGCGCTGCAGCGCGGCGCCGACTTCCTGCTCGGAGAACAGATTGCCGCCAGCTTCGAAGGGTTTCGCGAGGCCTATCGAACCGACCCCAGGGGCGGCTGGTGCTTTGCCGGAGGATGGCACGGCTGGCCGGTGAGCGACTGCACTGCGGAAGCGGTGCTCGGACTTCACGCTGCCGGTCGCGGTGCTGCGCACGCAAGCGCGTTGCGCGATGCTGTCGGGTTCATGCTGCGCTGCCAGAACCGCGATGGCGGCTTCGGCAGCTACGAGGCGCGACGCTCGGCTTTCGGTCTGGAGTGGATGAATCCGGCCGAGATGTTCGGCGATTCGATGACCGAGCAATCCTATGTCGAGTGCACCGCGTCCTGCCTCGCGGCGCTCGCCGCCTGCATGGAGGACGTTCCGCAAATCGCGAACGGAGCGGTGACGGGCGCCATGTCCAGGGCCGGTGCCTGGCTTCGCCGGACCCAGGCAAGCGACGGGTCGTGGCGCGGCGTATGGGGAGTTCAATTCATTTACGGCACCCTCTTCGGGGTCAGGGGTCTTCTTGCCGCCGGGGCCGGCCCCGGCGATCCGGCGCTTCGCTCGGCCTGCCGCTGGCTGCTGGAGCGCCAGCGAGAAGACGGCGGATGGGGCGAGCACCACAGCGGATGCCTGACCGGCCAGTATGTCCCGCACGACGAAAGCCAGGTCATCCAGACGGCGTGGGCGTTGATCGCGCTCCTCGAGGCGGCCGAATCGAACTGGACCGCGATTTCGCGCGGCGCCCGCTACCTGCTCGACACGCAGGACGCGGACGGGACATGGCCCAAGCAGGACATGGCGGGCGTCTTCTTCCGCACGGCGCTCCTGGATTACGTGCTGTATCGACAGTATTTCCCGCTGCACGCGCTCGCCCTCTACGAGCAACGCCGCCGCCAGCGGCTGGGTCTCGCCGCCCACGCTCCGTGTGCCGCCGACACGTCGCCGCCCGAAGCGGCTGCCGCCTGATCCCCGCCCTGAGTATGGGTGGCCTCGCGCAGTGCCGCGCGGACGAAGGCCCGCTTCGTTCAGTCGCGCGGGCGCCCGGGTTTGCGGGCCAGGAAAAAGAACATCGGCGTGAAGACGCCGGACTTGCCGCCGTCCACCAGCGCGTCCGCTCCCGCATTCAGGAGCGTGCTGACTGCGCGGGCGCCCTCGGGAAAGAGCCGCAGCCGTTCCCCCACCCGCAAAGTGAAATTAGTCAGAACGCGGCCGACCGGCGTGCGCGGAATACTCGAAAGACTGAGGTCGCGGCCTTGCAAGGAACGGTACCACGGCATCTCCGGGTCCGCTTCGGGTGCGCGGTCGCGCGCTTCCAGGAGCTCGAACCCGGCCGTCTGCAATGCGGCGGAAACTTCCGACGTGGTCGCGATATCCGGCAGCCCATTCCCGGCCATGATATCGTTTTTTATTCGCCGGTGCTCCGTCTTGCCGGTATCAAATATGTCGGTAACGCACCACTCGTAGCCCGCGAAACAGGCCCCCGGACGCAGCACGCGCAAGACCTCGCGGAACGCCGCTGTCTTGTCGGGTGCGTGGGGCATGGACTCGATCGCCATGGCGGCATCGTAGCGGTCGTCGTCGTCGGGAATCTCCATGTAGTCACTGTGAATAAAGCGACATAACGACTGGACATCCCGAGTGTGCAGTCTTGCGCGCTCGATCTGGTAGGCGTTGTTGTTGACGCCGACAAAGCTCGCCCCGAAATGACGGGCCAGATTGCCCATCGGTCCGCCGACCCCGCATCCCAGATCGATTACTTGCATACCCGGCTTCAGGGACAGCTTTTCAGCGAGGAAATGCTGGTGTCTGAGCAGCGATGCCTTGAAGCTCTCGCCCCGGCTGCGGGGTGCGAAGTGAAAGGATTGGCCCCAACCGAACTCGTAGAAGTCGGTCGCCAGGTCGTAGTAGCGACTCACGAACGAGCGATAATGCTCTTTCCTGTGTTCCAGGCCGGCGTCAAAGATTTCGGTGTATCCATCGACCGTGGACTTTACTTCGTCCGGAGCGAGGCCCGCGAGGAAGCGCGCTTTCGATCGGGTGGCGGAGGTGCGATTCATGGGCACATTCTGCCAGAGTCATACGCCGTCCCCAAGACCGGAAAGTCATGGGAAACTCCGATGCCTCGCTTCATGACGCCGATATCCACGGAGTCCCAGGCGCAGCGCCCTTGTTCGGGGCGCCGGACTTTCCACAGGGTACAATGGGGCGAGAGGCAACGCCGCAGCGCCAGAGAGGATGGGACCACATGGCTGAAAAGCAAGCCGCGCAAACCCGTTCGGATCGCGACACCCACCGGACTCGGTTGGCGATTGCGCCGGTCGTATTCACGGGGCTGGTCATCGCAATTCTGACAGCGTCCGGCATCGGTGCGCGCTACGGCGTCCGCGGGGATTTCGACGTTATCCATGGGCTTCTGATCCTCTTCTTTTCCGTAAATCTGGTGATCTGTCATTGGGAGATATGCCTGTTCTTCAAACGCGACTACATCGAGAAACGCGCTCAATACTGGCGCGAACGCTCGCGAGAGACGGGCCGGACGTCGGCGGTCGAATTCCTCACCGGAAGGGTTCCCTTGACGCGAATATTGTCGTCGATGGTGTGGGCGGACGTCTGGGCCACGTATTCCCAGTTCGACAGTTCCTACGCGGACCGGCGCACATACGGTTACAACGTAGATATCGCCAACGGCTTCGTAACGCCGGTACCGACGCTGATCCTCTTTGCCGCCTTCACCGTCGATTTCTTGCCCGCCCTCGTCGCCGGCATTATGGGAGCGATGATATTCTGGCAGTTGACCTACGCGACGTCGGTCTACTGGGTCAGCTTCTTCGTGGCCAATCGACAAAGCCGCCTCGGCCGAAAGGATATGTACATCTATATCTGGGCGCTGAATTGCCCGTGGGTGCTGTTCGCCCTGCTGGGACTCTACGTCTCGATTCGCCTGATCGTGAACGGCGACTACAGCGTTCTCGGCTATTGATCAGGGGTTCGCCCGCGAAGACACCGATCAAGGCGACTGATCTCGCCATGACTCCAAGTGTTGTCTCACAGCGAATGTCCCAGCAGACGACGACCGTGAAGAGTATAGTCTAAGAGTCTGGCCTATAATAAGGTGTTGATTTTCAGTATCTTACTAGTCTTCTGGTGAGGAGTTGAACGCTGGCGATGAAGAGCCACGCTTGGGCGGTGGCGACGGTGGCCTCGAAGTCCTTGGCGAGCCGTCGATTGCGCTTCAACCAAGACAGTGTGCGCTCGACCACCCAGCGGCGCGCCAGGATATCGAACCCTCGCGTATCGGCCGGGCGTTGGACAATCTCCAGGGTCCACCGACCGATCCGCTCCAGAGCCGCCGCGAGCTTGGGGCCGGCATAGGCACCATCGGCGAAGACGTGACGCAGCCAGGGGAAGGCGTGGCGGATGGACGCGAGCACCGAGGGGGCGCCGTCGCGATCCTGGATGTTGGCAGCGTGGACCTGAGCGGCAACCAACAGGCCGCCGGTGTCGGTGAGGATGTGGCGTTTGCGCCCCTTGATTGTCGGACGGCGGGGCGGACGGCATCGCCATCCCGCGCTCGGCGCTATGCGCCGTTGCGCCATGCGCCAGCATCATCCTTCCCGTATCGTGTCGCGATACGTCAAGCGTTGCTGCGCTCCGCCATGGCCCGCGCCCAACTCCGTCCCATGGTGGATGCTTTCCCCTGCCATCCAGCCCGTACCCCGTCGCACGCCCATTGTTCGCGCCACGCCCCCGGACCGTTGCTTGAGCCGGCGCTCTCTCCCCCGGTCTGCACATCGATGGCGCTCATGGTGGTTCGCACCGGATTCGCCAAGGCGGCCGCCATCGCCTTGTCGCTCATCCCTGCTGAATCGGAGCGCTTCGCCACTCTCTCCCCGCGCCCCGATTATCTCGACACTCTCAATCAGCTACGAATAAGCGCCATGCCGCCCCACCTTGCCAACCAGGAAGGTGCACCGCTCAGGTGAAGCGCCCGGACCGATACTATCTGTTGTTGTTCCCGCCGAGCAACTCACTACATGATGTGTCTCGTGGTGAGTGAAGCACGCGAGAGAGAAGGTAACCCATCACACCTGTGCAAGCTGACGCTTGCGGGAGCGAACCGGAGCCGCCTGACTGGCCATGGAGGCCGAACGATATAACGCCTGTACAAGGACTTGGCGTGCCCCTTCACGCAGTCGCAGCTGGCCATGAAAGGCTGCCGGCGTCGGGTACTGCTAGTCAGGCCCCGGCGGTCATGAACGCGTTCGCCCAACGGTTCGGGAACCTGCCGCCATGGTAGCGACCATCGGTCAGATGGCGTCTGCCGAATACTACCTGGAGAGCCAACGCTCGTTCCGGCACCCCAACGAGTATTACACGGCCGGAGAGGAGCCGGACGGCACCAGGTTCAACACCAAGAGTCTGCTCGGCCTGAATGCGAGCGCACAAGGGCTCCCGTTCGGCGCCTTTGTGGTGCCGATGTCTGAGGTTTTCCGTGTCGGGGTTAGGGGTTGAAGGGTCTCGGGTTGGCGGAGCACGTCGCCCCGGCGGTCGCGGTCCAGTGGTGGCGAGGCGGCCGGCGAGCACGCGGAACAGGGCAGCGTCGGGACAGGCCGAGGCGAAGTGGATGCGGATGCGCGCGGCTCGCTCGATCACCTGGGCGCCAATCTTGAGCAGGCTCCGACGGATGGTGGCGAACTCGGACCAGGCGAGTGGCACCGCGTCGCGGAGCGCGAGCATCAGCCAGTAGGCGGCGGTGTGGATGATCAGCCGGAACTGGTTGGCGAGAGGGCTCTGGCGGGAGGTCCGGTCGGAGGCGAGCTGGGCCTTGTGCTGCTTGATCAGGTTTTCCGCCTGTCCGCGCGCGCAGTAGGTCCCTTCCTAGAGGCGGCAGGGCTCGCCCTCGAGCGAGGCGACGATGTAGCGCGCGGCGTCGCCTCCAGTCGGGCGACGATCTTGCGCTCGCGGCGCCATGAGCCGGCGGCGTAATCGAAGCTGGCAAAGCCGCGCATCCTCTCCGGCCCGGCCTCGGCGCGGCGCACCTTGAGATCGTCGCCGACCTCGTAGGCCAGCGCGTGCAACGCGGCGTTGCCGGCCAGGCCGAAGATGTAGTCGACGCCGTTCGCCTTGCACCACGCCATCGCCTCGGTCCGGCCGTAGTGGCTGTCTCCCCGGAAGACGATCCGGGTGTGCGGCCAGTGGCGGCGGATGCGGCGGACCAAATGCTTCAGCAGGGTGCGGACCTCGGGCCCCGACGGCGCCTTGCCCGGACGCAGGAGAACCGCCACCGGCTTGCCGCTCTCCACATGATAGACGTGGACGGGAAGGAAGCAGCGCGTGTCGTAGTAGGCGTGGAAGAGCGAGAGCTGCTGGTGCCCGTGCACGGCATCGCAGGTGTCGTCGATGTCGAGCGTGATCGCCGCCGGCGGGGAAGCGAAGGAACGGCAGAAGATGTCGACCAGCGCGGCCGCCAGACGCCCTACCTCGATGCGCGACGGCGCGTTCTCCAGCCGGCACATGGTCGGCTGCGAGCACAGATCGCGCCCGCTCTCCGGCGCCCGGCCCACCGCCAGCTTGAACAGCGGATCGCCGCGCAGCGCGTCGCAGTCGTCGGCGTCCTCGTATCCGCAGGCGATCGCGAACATGCGGAAGCGCAGCATCGCCGGCAGCGTGTGGACCACCCGGTCGGGGTCGCGCCACCCCCGGATGGAACCGGCCGCCGCCCGCCAGCCAGAGATCGACGGGATTGACCAGCCCTTCGTAGTCAACGCAGGGCCGGCGATAGACCGAGCGCAGCAGGGAGATGCACTGATTCGCGGTCGCCCAGCCGTGTTTCTCGGTGATGCGGTTGAAACGGTCCTCCACGTCTCTGCGCGTGATGCTGTCGAGGGAACGGCCGAGCCAATCCGCGAGAGGCCGCTCGAACCGATCGCGATAGTTCTCGTTGGTGCTCGCGTTCCGCTTGGGATTGGCCGCCATGTACTGCTCGAAGGCCTGTTTGAGCAGCGGCATGCGCCGGCTCCTGGCACGGGTCGCCGCCGGGTCTTCGCCCACGGCGACCATGCCCAGCAGCCTGTGGGCCTCGCGCCGTGCGTGCTCGGCCGCCATCCTGTCGCAGCGTCCGATGACGAGGCGCTTGTTGGGCGCCGCCCTGCCGCCCGCGCCGGGGCGGTAGTTGACGATGTAGGACTTGACGCCCGAGGGATGGACCTGGACGCCGAAGCCTGTGAGCTTGTCGTCCCATGCGATCCATGGCTTGTGGGCGGGCTTGAGGCTGTCGATGGCGCGCTTTGCGATTGTGAGCTTGACGCGCGCGACGCGCTTTCCGGGTGTGACTGGCATGAGGGAATGATGGCATGGCGAAACATACAAATCAACACTACCCACAACACATGAAAGTAACTTCAGGACCGCTCGGGGGCCTCCAGGCCGCTTGAGGCCGGATAGATCATTTCAACACCACAACAAAATCAACCTCCAGGGCTCTCCAGGCATCTCAGGATACCAGGAGGAACAACAGATCACTATGGTTTCTCACCAGGGTCACGACCATGGTGAGAAATGCGGGCTGGCATTGACGGGAGTACAGTGATCGGTTGTGGGATCGGGGGATCGGGGCGGGGGATGTTATGCGTGGCAGCACCGGCAAGCCGCTGTTGTGCCTCTCCAACCGGGCCGCCAGGAAGCTGTTCCTGGACCGGCACGGCCTTGGGCGCCCGCCGGAAGGAGAAGATCTCACGGGGCTGATCGCGCGGCTGGGATTCGTCCAGATCGACAGCATCGCGACGGTCGAACGCGCCCACCACATGATCCTGGCCTCCCGGCGCAGAAGCTATCGGCCGCAACAACTCGACGACCTGCTGGAACGGCGGCGCGCGCTGTTCGAGCACTGGACCCACGATGCGTCGGTGATCCCCATCTCGTTCTATCCCTACTGGCGGCTGCGCTTTCGCCGCGACGCCGAAATGCTGCGCGCGCGCTGGCAAAAGTGGCGCGGGGCGGAATTCGAGGAGCGGTTCGACGAGGTGCTGGAGCGCATCCGCGAGGGTGGGCCCGTCATGGCGCGCGAGCTCGGCGGCAGCCGACGGCGTGACGCATCTGCCTGGTGGGACTGGCATCCGTCGAAGACGGCGCTGGAATTCCTCTGGCGCACCGGCGCGCTCGCCATCGACCGGCGCGAGGGCTTCCAGAAGGTCTTCGATCTGGCCGACTGCGTGATCCCGGCCCCCGTCCGCGCTGCCGTACCAGACGACCGAGAAACGCTGGACTGGGCATGCGCGAGTGCTCTCGACCGGCTCGGCTTCGCATCCGCCCGAGAGATCGCGGCCTTCTGGGACACGGCCTCTCTCGACGAGGCGCGGTCCTGGTGCGCCGCCCACGACACCGGCGAACTGGTCGAGGTGGTGGTGGAAGGCGCGCGCCCCGGTGAGGTTCGCCGCGTGTTCGCGCGGCCCGACTCATGCGAGCAGGCCGAGCGGGCGCCGGAGCCGCCCGGCGGGGTGCGTGTGCTCAGCCCCTTCGACCCGCTGCTGCGCGACCGCAAGCGTGCTGAATGGCTGTTCGGCTTCCGCTACCGCATCGAGATCTACGTGCCGGAGAAGAAGCGCGAATACGGCTACTACGTCTTCCCGCTGCTGGAAGGCGACCGGCTTGTCGGGCGTATCGACATGCGCCGCCGGGAGGGCCGGCTCTGCGTGCGGGCGCTCTGGCCCGAGCGCGGCGTGCGCCTCGGCAAGGGGCGGCTGGAGCGCATCGGGCGCGAACTCGCCCGCATCGCCCGCTTCTGCGGCTGCGACGGCCCGGTGTTCGAGAACGGATGGATCAGGGAGAGCCGGGAGTAGGGGGAGCCGATCCGGGCGGCTTCACCGCAATACAACTCACGCCGCGTCTTTTCTCTCCTACACCGCCGCCTCCGGCTCCACCAGCGCCTCCGCCTTGGCGCGATCGTCGGCGGATATGGCGACCGTGGCGTAGCCATTACGGCGGTCCAGTATGTGCAGGCTCTGGATACTTACGCCGGCCTGCTTGAACTTCTCCGCCAGCCTGGCCAGCGCGCCCGGCTCGTCGCGCAGTCTCAGGACCAGCGACTCGTCGGATACGGTCTTGAAGCCCGCGTCCGTCAGCGCGCGCAGGGCGCCGTCGTGGTCGTCGGCGGTGAGCGTAATCGCGCCCTTCTCCCCCAGCGCCTCCGCGCTGATGGTTTCGATATTGATGTTGCGCTCGGCCAATGCTCCGGCGATGTCGGCGATGACGCCCGCCTCGTTGTTGGCAATGACGACGATCCTGGTCATGCGGTTGTCCCCGTTTCGTCTCTTGGTGCCGTTGCTCCACGCATGCAGTCGTCCACCACGGCGTCGATTGTCTCGCGCGTTACGTGCGGCATCGCGATGAGGTGCGCGATGTCCTCGTAGGGCGCGAGCTGCCACTTGCGTACGACATCCGCTGGCGGCCTGGGAAACACGACGGTGACAGAGTTCCTGTTGCGCCACGCGGGGATGCCGCCGTCGTTGAAGCGCGTGACCGCGTATTCCGCCGCTTCGAGGCATCCATTCACGATGCGCCTGAAGCCGTCCAGCCCCTTCTGCTCGAACGCGTACCACAGCATCAGCGGCGTCAGCGCATTGCGTGAGCCCGTGAGCGTGGTGTCCAGCACGCCCACGTACTCGACGGCACGCGCGATGCGCGACACGTACTCGCGCCGGGTCAGCGCGACGCCGCAGGGCAGCGGCGAGCCGACCATCTTGTGCCCGCTGATCGCAACGCTGTCGAACCCGGCATCGAACCCGTAGGGCTGCGGGTCGTCCACGAACGGCAGTATCATGCCGCTCAAGGCGGCGTCCGCGTGCAGGTAGGATCGGGTCACCGCGAGGTCGCTCAGGATGTCGCGGATCTTGCCCACGTCATCGATCGCGCCCTTCATCGTCGTGCCGATGTTTGCCATCACGATTGCGGGCACGTCCCGGTTGATGCGGATCGTCTCGCGGAGGTCGTCGTAATCGATCTCCCCGTTGTCCTGGCTCCTGATCATGATGTTGCGCACCTTCAGCACGCTCATGATCTTGACCACGCTGTAGTGGGTATCCTGCGAGAAATAGACTACGCCGTCCGGATAGAGTTCCCGCCCCAGGTAGAGGCCGTACATGTTGCCCTCGGTGCCGCCCGACGTGACGTAACCCCACACCTGTTCGCGCGAAATGTGCATCAAGTCGGCGAAGATGCCGATGACCTCGCGCTCGATCTCGTGTGTGTTGCTCTGGAAGTTGCTGTCGTGGAAGGGATCGCCCACGTTGTTGAGAGCGTACTGCATAAAGGGCAGAAGTGCTGCGTAGTCGAAATCCAGATTGCAGGGATAGCCAACAGAATGCCGACTCAACTCATCGAATTCTCGAAGGAGAGAATCGAGTCTTTCCAGGTTATCCACAGTCGCCCCCTTTACCGACGTGTTGCAAGAAGATCAGCTACGCAGAAACGGTCTTCGCCTTACGGTCACCTCCAGACCACGTTTTCTCGATTGTTATTCGGCGCATGGGTTGCGCGCCGATCGGCGCGATAACCTATTGAAGCGGCTTGATACTGCGGGGTCAAAAACGCACGCCGAACAAACACTCAAATCTTGCCGAGCGCGCGCAGCACCTTCTGGGGCGTGAACGGCATGTCGGTGAGCCGCGCGGCGAAGGGCGCGAGCGCGTCGTTGAGCGCATTCATCACCGCGGCCGGCGCGCCGCAGGTGCCGGCCTCACCCACCCCCTTGGCGCCGAGATCGGATTCGAACGTGGGCGAGACCACATGGCCGCAACGCATGTCGGGCAGTTCCGCCGCCATGGGCACGAGATAGTCCGCCATGGTGGCGTTCAGCAACTGCCCGTCGCTGTCGTACACGCACTGCTCCCAGAGCGCGCCGCCCAGCCCCTGTACGATACCGCCCCGGATCTGCTCGTCCACGAGCTGCGGGTTGATGACGGTGCCGCAGTCCTCGATGCACCAGTGATCCAGGAGCGAGATGAAGCCGGTCTCGACATCGACCTCCAGATATGAAGCCTGCGCGCCGTTGGTGAAGGCGAAGGGGTATTGGCGCGGGACATAGTGCCGGGTCGCGACCAGCTCGGACTGGAAGCCGTCCGGCAGGGTATCGGGCCGGTAGTAGCAGACGCGCCCGACCTCATCGAGGCCGATACGCTCCGCTCCGCTCGCCCTGTCCACCACGACCCCGCCCTGGATGTCCAGGTTCTCCGCCTCCTCCTGGAGCATGACCGCCGCCGCGCGCAGGATCTGCTGCCTGAGCGCGCGGCCCGCCTGGGCCACCGCCTCGCCGCCGATGCCGGCCGCGCGCGAGGCCCATGTGCCGCCGCCATAGGGCGTGTGCTCCGTGTCGCCGGTGACGATCTTGAGCCGTTCCGGAGGTACGCCGACGGCCGTCGCCGCGACCTGCGAGATCACCGCCTCCATGCCCTGGCCCTGCTCGGTCGCGCCGGTCGCGACGAACACGTTGCCCTTGGCGTCGAGGCGCATCGTCGCCCCGTCCTGGGCGGATATGCGCGCGCCGCCCACGCCGTAGAACATCGCCGACGGGTTGGTGACCTCGATGAAGCTGGCGAGGCCGATGCCGCGATAGACCCTCTCGGCGCGGAGCGCGTCGCGCTCCGCCTTCAGGGCGTCATAGTCCATGGCGTCCAGGAGCTTCGCGAGGCTCTCCTGGTGCGAGAGGTTCTCGAACGGGAGCCCCTGCGCCGACCGGCAGGGGTAGGAATCGTCCGCGCGCAGGTTCCTGCGGCGAATCTCGGCCGGATCCAGGCCGGTGGCACGCGCCGCCGCATCCACCAGCCCCTCGGTCACCGCGCATTTGACCGGATGGCCGACCGCGCGGTACTGGCACATCATGTTCTTGTTCTGGAAGACGACGGTCGCCTGCGCCCGGTAGTGGTCGAAGGCATAGGGGCCGCCCGTCAGGTTCACGATCTGGTTCGACTCGATGCCGCTCGTGCGCGGATACATGGAATAGGGGCCGATCCCGCTGAGCGCGTCGATCTCGAACGCGAGAATGGTGCCGTCGTCCTTGACGGCGACCTTGCCCAGGACCCGCTGGTCGCGCGCATGGATGTCGGACAGGAAGCTCTCCAGCCTGTCCGCCACGAACTTGACCGGCCGCTTGAGCAGGAGCGAGAGCCCCACGGTCGCGAGCTCGTCCGCATAGGTGTGGACCTTGATCCCGAACGAGCCGCCGACATCGCGCGCGATCACGCGGACCCGGTGTTCGTCCAGGCGGAAATGGGTCGCGAGGATGTTCTGGACCATGTGCGGGCACTGGTTGTTGTGCCACACGGTGAGCTGACCTTCTCCCGGATTCCAGTCCGCGAGGATGGCGCGCGGCTCGACGCACACCCCTGTGTGCCGGGCAAAGACATAGGTTTCCTCGACGATGTGGTCGGCCTCCGCATAGGCGGCCTCGATATCGCCGAAATCCGCATTGCGCCGCCAGGCGAGGTTGTCGCCGAGGCTCCCGTGGATGACGGTCGTGGCGGGGTCGAGCGCGGTCTCGGCGTCGGTGACGGCCGGCAGCACCTCCCAGTCGATCTTCACGAGCCCCGCCGCATCCTCGGCCCTGGCGCGACTCTTGGCGACCACTGCAACCACCGCCTCGCCCTGCCAGGTCGCCGTCTCCAGCGGCAGCGCATATTGCGGCGCGGACTTGAGGCCCTGGAGATGCGACAGCACGCCGACCCAGGGGTCGTGGATCTCCGCGAGCTCGCGTCCGGTCACCACCGCGATTACCCCAGGCGCCGCCCTGGCCGCCTCCGCGTCGATGGATCCGATCCGGGCATGGGCGTGGGGCGAGCGCACGAAGGCCGCGTGCCCCGTCCGCCCGCCGGTTTCGATATCGTCGACGAAGGCGCCGCGCCCTTCCGCGAGGCGGGGCGCATTGGGGCGCGGAACGGACCGGCCGATATAGGAGTTCGGGCGGTCGAGCAGCCAGCGGTCCGCGATGAGATCGGTCATGACGGGCCTCCCTCGCGCTGGCGCGCCATCTCGAACGCATCCACGATCGCCTCATAGCCCGTGCACCGGCAATAATTGCCGGAGATGAATTCGCGAATCTCCTGCCGGCTCGCGCCCGGATTGCGCTCCCTTAGCTCGGCGCAGGTCAGCAGCATGCCGGGGGTGCAGTAGCCGCACTGGAGCGCGTTGCGCTCGACGAATGCCTCCTGGAGGTCGCGGATCTCGCCGGTGTCGCTCAACCCCTCGATGGTCCAGACATCGGCGCCGTCCGCCTGCGCGGCCAGCATGAGGCAGCCGCGCACGATGCGCCCGTCCACCCGCACGGTGCAGGCGCCGCACACGCCGTGCTCGCAGCCGACATGGCTGCCGGTGAGGCCGAGCTCCTCGCGCAGGAAGTCCACCAGGTTCATCCGCGCCTCGATCCGGCGGCTCGCCCGCTCGCCGTTGACCCGCAGGCCGATTTCGACAGTGCTGTCCATCGTTCCCCTCCCTCAGGCCGCCAGCGGGGCTAGAACCCGCCGGGCGAGGACCCCGGCGAGGTGCCGGCGCATCGCCGCATCCGCATTCAGGTCCTCCAACGGGTCGAGCTCCTCCTTGAGCGCATCGGCGAGCCGGTCGCCGAGGGCGTCCGACCAGCTCTCGCCTTCGAGCAGGGCCGCGCTCCGCACGGCGGAGACGGACCGCTCGCCCACCCCGAAGAAGACGAGGCTGCCCTGGCCGAACCTGCCGTCCTGCACCTCGACATGGGCGGCGAGTCCGATCATCGCGTAGTCGCCGTGCCGCCGCGCCAGCTCCATGAAGCCCGACCTCCAGCCCGCTCCGATGCCCGGCACGTCGATTGCGGTCAGCACCTCGCCCGGCTCGAGGGCAGTCTCGTAGAGGCCCCGGAAGAACGCGTCCGCAGCCACGGTTCGGGTGCCGCCCTTGCCCGCAATCGTCATGCGTGCGCCGAGGGCAACCGCGCAGGCCGGGAGCTCGGCCGCCGGGTCGGCCAACGCGATGGAGCCGCCGAACGTGCCGCAATTGCGCACCGCCGGATGGGCGATGTGCGGCATGGCGCTGGCGATGAGCGGCGCCTGGGAGGCGACGAGGTCCGAGGCTTCCACCTCCGCATGGCGGGTCATGGCTCCGATCCGAAGCCCATCGTCGGTTTCCTCGATGCCCGCAAGGCCCGGCACGCGGCCGATATCGACCAGCACCTCCGGCGCGGAGAGCCGCATGTTGAGGGTGGCCATCAGGCTCTGGCCGCCTGCGAGAACTCTCGCGTCCTCCCCGTGCTCGTCCAGCAAGGCGATGGCATCTTCGAGTTTTTCCGGCCTGACATAGGCGAATGGGGCAGGTTTCATGAGCGCGTTCCCCCGCTATTGCGCCGGATGAGCATCATCGGGATGTCGTTCGGCTCCACCGTATAGGGGATGGATGCGAGCGTACCGTGTTTGGTCCGGATGTCGAAGGGCCGGTCCCCCGTCGGGCAGTCGGCGGCATATTCGATGCCCGCCTCGGCAGTCATTACGACCTGATATTCGGGTGTGTGCGCTCTACGCGCCCCTGAGCCGCGGATCGAGCGCGTCGCGCAGGCCGTCGCCGATGTAGTTGACGCTCAGCACCGTGAGCGAGATCGCCAGTCCGGGCCAGAGTACACGCTCCGGCGTGACGGAAATGAAGTTGGCGCCGTCGAAGAGTAGCCGGCCCCAAGTCGGGAAGTCCGGCGGAAAGCCGAGTCCTAAGAACGAGAGCGCCGATTCCGTGATGATCGCGTTGGCGATGCCCAATGTCGCCGAGACCATGATCGGGCTCAGCACGTTGGGCAGGATGTGGCGGGTGATGATGCGCCGCCGGCGCGTCCCGATGCTGCGCGCCGCGGTCACGAACTCGCGCTCCCGGAGCGCCAGCACGTCGCCCCGGACGATGCGCGCGGTCTGCATCCAGCTCGTGATGCCGATGATGAACACCACCAGCAGGAAGATCCCGGTCTCCGGGCCGAAGGCGGCGCGCAGGCTGTCGCGGAACAGCATGATCACCACCAGCAGCAGCGGCAGAAGCGGCAGCGCCAGGAACATGTCGGTGAGCCGCATCAGGAGGCCGTCGATCTGCCTGAAGTAGCCCGCGAGCACGCCCACCAGGGTGCCGAGCACCAGCGCGATCATCATGGCGGTGAAGCCGACGGCCAGCGAGATGCGCCCGCCCGCCAGCACCTGGGCCAGCGTGTCGCGGCCGAGGTTGTCGGTCCCCATCGGGTGCTTGAGGGAGGGGCCCTCGTTCTTTGCCAGGATGTCGAGATAGTGCGGGTCCACGGTGTGGATCAGCGGGCCGAGGGCGACCGCGAGCGCGATGGCGAGAAAGACTCCCGCGCCCACCAGCGCGCCCGTGTGGTTGCGGAAGGCGAGCCACACGTCCATCCAGAGCGACCGGTGTCGTTGCAACCCGCGTGGGGGGGCGGTGAGGTCGGAAGATTGCGCAGCCGGCATCGTTCAGCCGTAGCGGATGCGCGGATCGAGGATGCCGTAGAGCACATCCGCGATCAGGTTGAAGATCACGATCAGCACCGCGAACAGGAAGGAGAGCGTCTGCACCAGGGGAATGTCAGCGCCCTGGATCGCGGTGATCAGCAGCTCGCCGATGCCGTTCACTCGAAAGATCTTCTCCGTGATGATGGCGCCGCCGAAGACGGTGGGGATGCCGAGCGCGATCAGCGTCACCACCGGGATCAGGCTGTTGCGCAGCACGTGGATGAACAGAACGATCCGCTCGCGCAGGCCCTTGGCGCGGGCCGTGCGCACGTAGTCCTGCGTCAGGTTGTCCAGCACGGCGGCGCGCATGAAGCGGCTGATCTGGGCTGCGTTGAAGAGCGCGAGCACCATCACCGGCATTGCCATCTGCTTGATCTGCACCCAGAAGCTCGAGAGATCGGTCACCCGGTGCGTGGTGTCGTAGATCGACGGCAGCCATTGCAGGCTGACGCTGAATACGATGATCGCGAGCAGCCCGGTGAAGAACGTCGGCACCGAGAAGCCGATCATGGAGACGAAGGTGCCCAGCTGGTCGAACCACGAATACTGCCGGTAGGCCGAGACGATGCCGATCGGGATCGCGATCAGGATGCCGATCAGGTAGGAGAGCCCGACCACCCAGAGCGTCTGCGGCAGGCGCTCGATGATGAGGTCCACGACCGGGCTGCGTGTCGCCCACGAGCGCACCCGCAGGCGCTCCTCGGAAGCGCCGATCTCCACGCCGAACGCCCGCTCGATGAGGTTGAGCGGCTCGTTGACGAAGAACTGCTCCATCCACTTGGCGTAGCGGATGTGGAAGGCTTCCCCGAGCCCGAGCGACTCGCGGATCTGCTCGCGCGCTTCCGCCGGGATGGTGAGCGGGAGCTGGCCGGTGGGGTCATTGGGCGCGAGGTCGAGGAGGGCGAAGAGGATGAAGCTGATTGCGATCAGCGTCGGCACTGCGAAGAGCAGGCGGCGAATGATGTAGTGGGTCATTGCCCGCGCCGTTCACCCTGATTCACTGAGGCGGCGCGCGGTCGATTGCCGCGCACCGCCTACCAACTCGACGGCCTTGGGCCGTTGGATCGGCCGGCTGACCGCGTCAGCGATGCCAGTCCGCGATGTTCCACAGCTCCGAGTCCCAGGGGTTCACGCGTACGCCCTGCAGCGTGTTCGCATGCGCCGAGACCCTCGCCCGCCAGATCAGCGGGATCACGTACTGGTTCTGGACGATGATGTCGTTCATCCGCTTGCCGATGGCGGCGCGTTCGTCCAGCGATGCCGTCACGGCCATCTCCGCAGCAAGGGCGTCGTACTCCGCATTGCAGGCGCGCGCGATGTTGCCGCCGAGCCACTGGTTCTCGGGCCCTGGGATTTCCGAGCATCGCCAGTTGGCCATGTAGGCTTCGGGATCCACGCCGTCGAAGTTGTTCGTGTACATCTGAATGTCGGCGTAGAACTTCATGTAGGTGTCGGGGCTGGCCGGGTCGCCGCCGAAGAACACCGCCGCATCGATATTGCGCAGCTCCGTCTCGACCCCGATCTGCCCCCACATCTGCTTGATCAGCGCCTGCGTGCCCTGGCGCACGGAGTTGGTGGAGGTCTGGTAGAGGATTGAAAGGCGCACGCCGTCCCTCTCCCTCACGCCGTCATCGCCCGGCAGCCAGCCGGCCTCATCGAGGATGCGGTTGGCCTCCTCGATATTCTGGGTCATGCAGGCATCGTTGGCGTCCGACGCGTAGACCGGCGGCGCGGGCAGGACGTTGCAGGTGACTTGACCGGCTGCGCCGTAGCCGAAATCGACCAGGATCTGGCGGTCGATGGCCAGCGAGAGCGCGCGCCGCACCGCCGGGTCCGAGAGGAAGGGGTGCGGGTTGGTCCCGTCGAGGTGGAGCGACCGCGTGTCCTTGTCGAGGTCGGGGGAATTGTTGGTCTGATTGACCACCAGACGCTCCACCATCGTGCCGAAGCCGGCGATCACCTGGCCCTTGCCGTTCGCCACCATCTGCTCCAGCACTTCGGGCTCGATCTGCAGGTTCCAGGCGTAATCGAACTCGCCGGTGGAGAGCACGGCGCGCGCGGCCGAGGTGGCGTCACCGCCGCCCTTGAAGGTGACGGTGGCGAAGGCGGGCTTGTCGGGCTCGCGATAGTTCTCGTTGGCCGAGAGGACGATAACGTCGTTGGCGCGGAACTCGTCCACCTTGAAGGGGCCGGTGCCGATGGGTCCGAAATTCTGCTCCGTGCAGGTCTGCGCCTTGGCGCCGGTGCAGTTCTCGAACTGCGCCTTCTGCAGAATGGGCGAGGTGGAGCCGACGAACGGCCCGTAGGGGAAGGGCTTCGCCACGCCGAAGTTGATGCGCACGGTGAGGTCGTCCAGCGCCTCCACCTTGGTGACATCGGTGAAGCTGGAGAGTGGGTTGCAGCCCATCTCCTCGTTCAGGCAGTACGCGGCGGAGAACACCACGTCGGCGGCGGTGAACGGCGTGCCGTCGGACCACACGATATCCTGCCTGAGCGGCCAGGTGATGGACATCAGGTCGGCCGCCACGCCGCCGTTCTCCACGGTCGGAATGTCGGCGGCAAGCGCCGGGATCATGGTTCCCGTCTCGTCGTAGCGGGCCAGCGGCTCCAGCACCAGCGATGCCGCCTCGATGTCCTTGGTGCCGCCGGAGAGGTACGGATTGACGGTCGAGACCGCCTGCCAATAGAGGATTTTCAGTTGGCCGTCGCGTCCGCGCTCGGCAAGGGCCGAGGTGGAGAGCATCGCTACCGCGAGCGCCGCGATCGTCAAGCTGAACAGGGGTTTTTTGAGCATGTCGCGGGCCTCCAGTTGGGAGGGGTGGGGCGCGCCTGAGCGCATACCCCGCATCATCTGCCATCATTCCGCCAGGTGACAAGCAACCTGGTGGCCGGGGCGGAGGGTGCGCCACTCCGGCGCTCTCTCGGAGCATTCCGCCACCGCCACCGGGCAGCGGGTGCTGAAGCGGCAGCCCGGCGGCGGCGCGGCCGGGCTCGGCACGTCGCCCTCCAGGATGATGCGCTTCCGCGTGGCCTCGCGCTCGGGATCGTGCGTCGGCACCGCCGAGAGCAACGCACGCGTGTAGGGGTGCAGCGGCTCCTCGTAGAGCGCATCGCTGGTTGCCAGCTCGACGATCTTGCCGAGGTACATCACCGCCACCCGGTCGGCGACGTGGCGCACCATGCGCAGGTCGTGGGAAATGAAGAGGTAGGTAAGGCCGAGGCGCTCCTGAAGCTCCTTCAAGAGGTTCACCACCTGCGCCTGGATCGAGACGTCGAGCGCCGCGATCGGCTCGTCGCAGACGACGAACTCGGGGTTGAGCGCGAGCGCTCTTGCCACGCCGATGCGCTGGCGCTGTCCGCCGGAGAACTCGTGCGGGTAGCGGTTGGCAAACGCCGGGTCGAGGCCCACCGCGTCCAGTAACGCCTCCACGCGCTCCCTCAGCGCCGCGCCCGCCGCCACCCCGTGCTCGCGCAGCGGCTCGCCGACGATGCTGCCCACGGTCATGCGCGGGTTCAGGCTGTCCTGCGGGTCCTGGAAGATCATCTGCATGTGCGGGCGGAGCTGCCGCAGCGCCTCGCCCTGGAGCGCCGTGATGTCCTCGCCGCGAAACCTCACCCGCCCGGCCGTCGGCGCGTAGAGGCGCAGGATCACCCGGCCGACGGTCGACTTGCCGCAGCCGCTCTCGCCCACCAGGCCCAGCGTCTCGCGCGGATGGATCGCGAAGTCGAGACCGTCTACCGCCCGCACGCTGCCCACCTCGCGGCGCAGGACCCCGCGCAGGATCGGGAAGTGCTTGGTCAGGTTCTCGACCGCGACGAGGGGGCCAGGCTCAGGCGGCACGGGGCACTCCTGCGTCGGCGTCATACCAGCAGGCGACCTCGTGGCCCTCCGTCACCGGGGCGAGCGCCGGGTTTTCCGCCCGGCAGCGGGCGAAGGCGTGGGCGCAGCGCGGCGCGAAGGAGCAGGCATCGGGTGCCTGCACCAGGGTCGGCGGCTGGCCCGGAATGCTGGCGAGCCGTTCGCCGCTGCCGCCGCCCTCCAGCTTCGGCAGCGCGCGCAGCAGGCTCCGCGTGTAGGGGTGCTGCGGCCGGGCGTAGAGCGGGCGCACGTCCGCCCGCTCCACCGCCTGCCCGCCGTACATCACCATCACCCGGTCCGCGAGGCCCGCAACCACGCCGAGGTCGTGGGTGATCCAGACGATCGCCATGCCGCGCTCGCGCCTGAGCCGCTGCAGCAGGTCGAGGATCTGCGCCTGGATCGTGGCGTCGAGCGCGGTGGTCGGCTCGTCGGCGATCAGCACCTTGGGATCGCAGGCGAGCGCCATGGCGATCATCACGCGCTGGCGCATCCCGCCCGAGAACTGGTGCGGGAAGTCGCCGAGGCGGCTCTCCGCTGCGGGAATACCGACGCCTTCCAGCAGCGCCGCCGCCCGCTGCCGCGCCGCGCGCCGGCTCAGGCCCAGATGCGTCCGTAGAGGTTCCGTAAGCTGATAACCGACGCTGAGAACCGGGTTCAGCGAGGCCATCGGATCCTGAAAGATGAAGCCGACCTTGGCGCCGCGCACATGGCGCAGCCGCGCGGGGTCGAGCGCGAGCAGGTCCTCGCCGTCCAGCAGGGCCTGGCCCGAGGCGATCTCCGCCGGCGGCATGGGCAGCAGCTTGAGCAGCGAGAGCATGGTCACGCTCTTGCCCGAGCCGCTCTCGCCCACCACGCCCAGCAGCTCGCCCTCGTGCAGATCGAAGCTGATGCCGTTGACCGCATGCACCGACCCGCCGCCCTGGGTGCGGAAGCGCGTGCGCAGGTCGCGCACGGAGAGCACGGGCGAGCGGCCGGCGGCGCGAGACACCAGCAGGCCCTAAGCTGCGTCCTGGGCGGCGCTCGTCGATGGTCGGTTATCGATCAACCGTCGCGGCTCCTCGAACCTGCCCTGTCCCGGTGGCTGCGATCCTAACCGCCGCCCGATAGCCCGTGCTAGTCTCCCGCGCCGGATTCGGGCGCGGCGAGGACGGACGGCGGGGCGGAGATGACGGGGCAGGGCAGGGAGCGGCTGGGCAGGGCCGACATCGTGGTGGTCGGCGCGGGAATCATGGGGGCGAGTATCGCCTTCCAGCTGACGCGGCAATCCGGCCGTAAGGTCGTGGTGGTGGACGAGCGGCCACCCGTCGGCGGTATGTCGGGTCGCACCTTCGGGCAGATTCGCCAGCACTACTCCAACGCGCTGATGGTCGAGATGGCGATCCGCGGTTTCGACGTGCTGAACAACTGGCAGGCTGAGGTCGGCGTCGGCGACCCCGGCTACGTCAGGCTCGGCTACA
The DNA here is from genome assembly GCA_965220745.1 of Alphaproteobacteria bacterium. Lineage (GTDB taxonomy): Bacteria > Pseudomonadota > Alphaproteobacteria > UBA828 > UBA828 > WTGU01. The sequence goes on from CBDCQT010000013.1 coordinate 41,703, forward strand.
TGCTGCTGGTGGTCGAAGCGCAGGTGGAGGCCTGCCGGCGCAACGTCGAGCTCGGCCGCCAGCTCGGAGTCGATACCCGCTTCGCCAGCCCCGACGAGATCAAGGCGCTGGAGCCCGCGCTCGTCACCGACGATCTCGCCGGCGGCGCCTGGGAGCCCAACGGCGGCTACATCGACGTGACCCGCATGGTGCTGAGCTGGCTCGGCGCAGCCCAGGCGGCGGGCGCGACGCTCCATTCCGGGCTCCGGGTGGAGCGGATCGCCACTGCAGACGGCCGCGTCGTGGGCGTGGACACCGCCGGGGGCCGCATCGAGGCGCCAACCGTGATCGCCGCGACCGGCGCGTGGATCACCGATCTGCTCGGGCCGCTCGGCATCGACGCGCCCATCGAGCGCCGCCGCCTCGACATGGCCTATCTGGAACAACCGCCGGGCCGGCCCACCATTCGCACCTGCATCACCGACGGCAACTCCAACGTCGTCATGCGTCCGGACATGGGGCCCTACCTGCTCGCGGTCGCCTATCCCAACGAGATGCCCGAGGTCGCCGATCCCACCGCGCCTGCGCCGGCGGAAGACGAGGCCCGCCATCGCACGCGGCTCGACAAGGCGCTCGCCGAGCGGCTGCCGGACTTCGTCGATGCCAGGGTCGTGCGCACGGTCTCCGGCGCCTACGACATCACGCCGGACTTTCATCCGATCCTCGGTTGGGTGCCGGGGCTGGAGGGGCTCTATCTCGCCGCCGGCTTCTCGGGCCACGGGCTCAAGCTCTCGCCGGCGGTGGGCGAGTGCGTGGCCGCCGCCGTGCTGGGCGCGGACTCGCCCCTCGACATCCGCCCGCTGCGGCCCACGCGCTTTGCCGAGGGCGATCCCATGTACCTCGCCTACGGGCCGTCCGCGCGCGCCTGACGGCGATCTATACCGCCCAACTCAGGAATGGAATAATCCCCCCACGCCGCGCGCCGGACCGGACGAGGATCCCGCCATGCCGACCCTGACCGATGAGCAGCACCGCCAGTGGGCGGTCGATGGCTACATCCATCTGGAAGGCGCGTTGGCGCCGCAGGAGGTCTCGCTCTACTGCGGGTTGATCGATTCCCTGCGTCCGCAGGCGGGATGGGAGCCGCAACCGGGCCTGCCGTTCGGCCATTACGCTTGGGTGGAGCGCAACGCGACGGCGGACGATCTCGACTCCTTCATGGACCGCCGGGATATCCTGGGCTACGCCGAGCCGTTCCGGGATCTCATCGACCGGCCCAACGTCTTCGACCCGATCCTCGAACTCATGGGCCCCTACATCGTGCTCAGCATGTCGCAGGCCATCGTCCGCGCATCCACGACCGAGTTTCCCGGCTTCATCCACACGGACGGCGGGCAGGCGCTCCGGCAGATTCGCGTGACCGAGACCAGCAGGCCGCTGGCGGTGAAGGCCCTCTACCTCCTCACCGATGTCGAGGGGACGGACAACGGCAATTTCACGGTCTTCCCCGGCAGCCATCTGCAGCAGATCCCGTTCGACAGCGACGCCGCCCCGACCCCCCACTCGCCGGGCGCCGTCCAGCTGGGCGGGAAGGCGGGCGATTGCTATCTGTTCAGCCACTCGCTGTGGCATGGGCCCGCGCCGAACCGTTCCGGCAAGGGCCGCAAGACGCTGCTCTACAACTACGCGCAGATGTTCGTGAAGCCCTACGACTTCCCCACCATCGCCGGCGCCATGGACAAATGCACGCCGCGTCAGCGCCGGCTCCTGGGCGACCTCGGACACGACCCGAGGCTGGGCGACTACTTCTACGTGCCCGAGGACCAGGAGGACGTCATGCTCCAGCGATCCGGAGCCCGGCAGGCAGCCTGATCGGACCGGGCTCGCGCCTTACGGGTCCCGGCTCAGGCCCCGTTCCTCCAGCGCATCGAGGTATGTGCGCCAGATCGCATCGCGGTGCTCCGCGAGGTGGCGCAGGTAGGACCACGTGTAGATGCCGGTGGTGTGCAGGTCGTCGAAGTGGAGGCGCACGGCGTAGTTACCGACCGGCTCGATCAGGGTGATTCCGACGTAGCGGCGGCCCGGAACGATGGTCTTGCCCTCGCCGTGCCCCCTGACCTCGGCGGACGGGCTCTCCACCCGCAGCAGCTCGGCCGGCAGGCTGCACCTCAGGTCGTCGTCGAAATCGACTTCGAGCGTCTTCTCGGCGCTCCTGTAGCGAAGCTCGACCGGCCAGGGTTGGTCCTCGAAGGGCGTGCTCACCGGGCCTCGCCTTCCTCCAGCGGCCGGGCCTCGTCCGGCAGCATGATCGGAATGCCGTCCCGGATGGGGAACGCCAGCTTGGCCTTGTCGCTGATCAGCTCCTGCCGCTCGGCGTCGTAGCGCAGCGGCTCCTTGGTCAGCGGGCAGACCAGGATCTCCAGCAGCTTGGGGTCGACCGTGGCCCGTTCCTCTCCCATCCGCGCGGCCTCCTTCACTGCATCCGCGACTTTGGTCCAGCTGCGCCGTGGGCCGCCATCTCGAACAGCGCCTGCATCATGGCCACCCGCTGGCTCTCGCTCGAGCATTCGAGCAGCGCCTGCTTCTCGCTCGGCTCGAAGGGGCAGGCCATGGCGAGGCATGTGACCAGCGCCTCGTCGCTGGCCCGCTCGATCGCGTCCCAGTCGGCAGTGAGCCCGTGGTGATCGAAGTAGGCCCTGAGCGCCGGGAGCAGGCTGCCGCGGTCGACGGCGAGCGGTGCCGGTTCCGGCAGGTCGCCGGTAAAGCGGCCGTAGTCGGCACGGACTCGCCGATACATCAGGCTGTCCTGCTCCAGCTCGCGCGCGATGGCGAAGCGGCAGACGCCGGTGAGCGTGATCAGGAAGCGGTTGTCCGGCGTCTCGGAGAACGACGTGATGCGGCCCACGCAGCCCACCGGATAGACCTCCGGCGCATCCAGCTTCGCCTGCGGGTCGGCCGGCTGGATCATGCCGATCATCTTGTGCGAGGCCATCGCGTCCTGCGTCATCTCCAGGTAGCGGGGCTCGAAGATGTTGAGCGGCAGCCGCCCGCGCGGCAGCAGCAGGACCCCCGGCAACGGGAAGATCGGGATGACGCGCGGCAGCTCGTCGAGGCCGCCCGGTTCGGGGCCGGCGGTCACGGCATGCCTCAGGAGAACAGGATCGACGAGAGCTTGCGCCGGCCCGCGACCGTGAGCGGGTCGGTATGGCCCAAGGCCTCGAACAGCTTGAGCAGCTGCTGCCGCGCGGCCTCCTCGTTCCACTCCCGATCCTGCCGGATGATCTCGATCAGCTCGTCGATGGCCTGCTCGTTGCGCCCCGCGCCGTGATAGGCCATGGCGAGGTCGAAGCGCGCCTGATGGTTGCCGGGATCCTGGGCGAGCCGCGCCTGAAGCTCGGCGGTGTCGCCATCGGCCTCGCCGGCCTGCTCCGCAAGCGCGAGGGCCGATACCGCGCTCTCCACGTCGGCATCCTTGAGCGCGTCGTCGTCGAGCCCGTCCACCAGCTCACGGGCTTCCTGGAGGTCGCCGGCACCGACGAGGCAGCGCACCAGCCCCGCGATTGCCGCCGCCTCGCCCGGCACCTGGCGCAGAATCTGGCCGTAGATGTTCGACGCACTGGCGAAATCGCCAGCATCCAGCGCGTCCTTGGCCTGCTCCAGCGCCTGCTCCAGCGGCGAGGGGCCCATCGGCCCCACCAGCCGCTCCACGAAGCGCTTGATCTGGCTTTCCGGCTGGGCGCCCATGAAGCCGTCGACCGGCTGCCCCTTGTCGAAGGCGAACACGGCCGGAATCGACTGGATGCGGAGCTGCTGCGCGATCTCCGGATTCTCGTCGATGTTGATCTTGACCAGCGCCACCTTGCCGCCGGCGTCTCTGACCGTCTTCTCCAGAATCGGCGCGAGCTGCTTGCAGGGACCGCACCAGGGCGCCCAGAAGTCGACGATCACCGGCGTCTGTTGCGACGCCTCGATCACGTCGGCGGCAAAGCTCTGGGTCGTCGCGTCCTTCGGCTGCGCGGCGCCGCCGGCCGACTGGCCAATGAGGGTATCCATACCCGCATGCTCCCGGCTGGAGAGATTCGGTTGGGCAAGAGCTACATGGCAGCTTGCACCGGGCCTTGCAAGCCTGCCCCGGTCTTGATTGCGCGCGCGTGAGCACCGGACGGGATGGTCCCGTCCGGTCGCCGCGCCGTCGTCTCGCGGCACCGCCGCGAGCGGGAGAGGGGAGGAGCGCGCCGCCGCCCGGTGAGGCGCTCAGCACGCCCCTCGGCTGCTTACTTGATCATGGAAAAGATAATCGCCGGCACCAGCGGCTCCCCGGCGGGCTGAATCGCCTCGATGCAGATGTTCGCCTCGGGATTGCTGGCCGACATCATGACTTCCAGCATGTCGCCCGCCTCCATGGGAACGATGCCCTGCGAGATGATGACGTCCTTGGCCATGCTCCCTTCGTCCTGACAGAGCTGGACATTGGAGTTGGCGACGTCTGCACCGTTGATGCGCAGCCACAGGTCGAAGCACCCGTAAGGCCCGCCGCCTTCGCGGCCGACCTGGGGTGCGGCGACGATCAGATAAGGCCCGGCTTCGCCGACGGTGATCTGGTTGTTGGCGAGCGTGACGCCCTCCGCCGCGTCGATGATATCCATTTCGACCAGCGTTGGTGCCGTGCCCGGGCACTGGGTCACCGATGACGATGCCTGAAGATACTGGGCGGCATTGGCCACACTGGCCGACGCGACAAGTACCGCCATTGTCAAGACGAGCTTCTTCATCATGGTCTTATCCTCCCTGTTGGATTTGACCGCTGACCAGAGTAGGGGGCCCGTCAAGGCTTGACAATTAAACTCATCGGCTCGTCACGTAGCCATTAGCCCCGATCATGCATCTCGATCGCGGCTCGCGGCACTCAATTTGGACGGGCTAGTGCGTCGTCGACGCCGTCTCTTTCGGCGCTGTGCTGCGTAGCGTGTCGAGCAGGGCAGGGTCCAGGGGGTCGAGGGGCCGCCCGGCGATCTCCTCGGCCGCGACCCAAATCTGGGGCAAGTGCGCCACCATGGCCGAGCGGCCCGCGTGGCTCTTGACGACATACTGGTTGCTGGCCCAGTCGGACGCGGCGCAGCCGTAGTGGTTCAGGATTCGATTGATCAGGGCGACGCGATTCAGGCGACCGAGATAGCGCGCCCGGCCGGTCTCGGGCTCGGCCGCGCGGCCCGCGTCCGTGCCGGCCTCGGTCCAGTGCGTGCCGCCGGCCATCATCGTACAGAACGCACACACGGCTAATCCTCCCCGGCGCGCGCAGCTCCGCGCCACCCTTGCGCTCGCGCCAGCGTAGCGCGGCGTTCCGCTCTGGAGAAGGTCGAAAGGATGGACTCGTCCAAAACCGTCGATTAGCAATGTCGGTCGCTGTCCGGATGGGATGAAAGCCCCGTAAACGTAGAGATAACGGACTATCACCGATGATCGGACCGATACACCCTGGCATCACCCTGCGCGAAGACTTCATGGAGCCGCTCAACTTGAGCGCGAACGGCCTCGCGGAGGCGCTCGGCATCCCCCAGAATCGGATCAGCGATATCGTGCGCGGCCGGCGCGGCGTCACGGCCGACACCGCACTCAGGCTCGAGCGCGCCTTCGGTGTCTCCGCCGGCTTCTGGCTCAACCTGCAGTCGCATTACGAGCTCGAGGTCGCCAGGCGGGACGCGGGGAAGGCGATCGAGAAGTCGGTCAGGCGGCTTTCAAGTGCCGCCTGAAACGCATGCCGTCACGACGTTCCGAGTTCGGCGAGTAGACCGTAGTGATCCGAAACCGGTAACGGCTTTCCGTCGGGGAGCGGCACAACCGGCTCGTCGAGGACGGTGCGCACAGCGGACACAGCGAAGTTGCGACGGCCCGGCCGCACGAAGATGTGGTCCACCCGGCGGGCGGGGCCGGCGGCCCGGCCTCGGTTGAGCGGATTGGCCGGGTCCCAGGTGCCCTGAGGCCGGGCGTCGTCCGGTAGTCCGGCGGCAACGTCCGCAAAGCCAGCGTCGCCCAAGAGCCGAGCGGTCACGGGGTCCGCGGCCGGGTCGCAGTTGAAGTCGCCGGCGAGCACGACCGTGCCGTCGAAGGGCGTAGCGGCGGTCTCGATGGCCTGGGCGACCTGCGCGCTCCGCCGGTCGGCCGCGCCCAGGCGTCGCTTCCGCCGGTAGGCGCCGCCGGCGGTGGCGTGAAGATTGATGACGCGGATGGGGCCGAGGCCGGGCGTATCCACCGTGCAGGCCAGCATCCCGCGCGGGCCGAAAAGACCCTCCTCCAGCGTCTGCTGCGCGAAGGACGTGCATGAAGCGTCCGTCATTGCGTCGCGGGAGAGCGTGAGCAGCCCGGTGCCGTAGAAGCGGCTGGCCTCGGCGATGCCGACGCCGTGGGGGTAGAGATCGCGAAGCTCCGCCGCCAGCCTCACCTTGACGCGTTGCGGTACCAGCTCCTGCAGCAGCACGATATCGGCGTCCACGCCGCGCAACGCGGGCGCGAGATGCGCGGCACGGGCCACCACGTGGGGCACGTCCTCGTAGAGCGGGGCACCGAACAAGCGAATTTCGGTGAGGCCGGTATTGAAGGTCAGGACGCGCAGCATCGGTGCACTACGGCCCTGGCCCTGCCCGGATCATGGGCCGAGAACTGCGGTTGACCAGGAAGAGGCCGGCAAAGAGCAGCGCGACCGCGAGGCCGATCCAGGGGCTCGGCACCTCGCCGAAATAAAGCGCGGCCCAGCCCATCCCGCACAGCGGGCCGATGTAGCCGTTGGTCGAGAAGAAGACCGGCCCCACCATGCGAATGATTTCCAGCCCGAGCACGAAGAAGCACGCGGTGAGCGCGCCGCCGCCGATCAGCGACCAGTCGCCGTCGGTCATGGTGCCGTCGAACAGCCACCAGCTGTCGGCGGCAGCCATCACCGGCAGCATCAGAATCGCGCTCGCGAAGGCGATGCCGCAGGTCAGCGGGATCGGCTGGCTGCCGGCCGGGCGAAGGAACACCACCGTGACGCTGCCGAAGGCGTAGCAAACCGGCGAGCCGAAGGCCAACAGCAGCCACGGTGCCATGCCGGGCTCCGGCAGGCTGGCCCCCGGCGCCAGCACCACCAGGATTCCCGCGAGACCGAGCATGATGCCCGCGACCCGCAGCAGCCGCACGGTGTCGATCTTGAACAGGATCGAGAAGGCGTAGGTCAAGATCGGCGAGAGCGTCAGCGTCAGTGCCACCGCGCCGGCCGGTACTCTGGGCGCGGCCAGCGCAAGCAGGGTGTAGGGGAGCGCGATGCCGATGAAGCCGAAGATGAAATAGAAACGAAGGTAGACGCCGCTGAGCTTCGGGCGCTGCCCCACCGCGAGGCCCGCGATCAGGGCGACCGCCCCTGCCGTCACGCCCTGCCAGAAAACGAAGGGAAAGGTCGGAACGCCTTCGGTAATGGCGATCCGGTTGAGCGAGAAGGTCATGGCGTAGCTGGAGGCGCCGAAGAGCAGCATGGCGAGGGGCACCAGGTGCCCGCTGCTCTGTACGGTGCGGCTCACGAAGGCCGCCCGTCACTCCGGGAGGCCGATGGTGAGGCCGCCGTCGATGACGAGCGATGTCCCGGTAATCCAGCGGGCGTCGTCGGAAGCGAGGTAAACAAAGCCGTCGGCGATGTCGCGCGGCGTGCCAATGCGGCCCAACGGCGTGCGACCCGCTGCGCGGGCGAGGGAGGCGTCCGGATCCGGCTGCTCCGCGATGAAGCCCTCGAACATCGGCGTGTCCACGAAGCCGGGGCAGACGCAGTTGGCGCGGATGCCGTGCGGCGCTCCGTCGAGCGCCATGCAGCGCGTGAGCATGATGAGCCCGGCCTTGGAGGCGACGTAAGCGGCATCCTGGCGCGCCGCGACGACGCCAGCGATCGAGGCCGTGCTCAGGATCGCGCCGCCGCCGGCATCGGCGAAGTGCGGCCAGAACGCCTTGGAGACCCGATAGGCGCCGCTCAGGTTGATGTCGATCTCCCGCTGCCAGTCGGCCTCCGTAAGCTCCGCCACGCCGCCCAGGATGGTGACTCCGGCGTTGTTCACCAGCACGTCGATCCGGCCCAGCGCCGCCAGCGCCTCCTCGGCGAGCCGCGCCGCGTCGGCCTCGCTGGTGATGTCGGCGCGGACGGAATGTGCAGCGCCCCCGTTCGCGACGATCGACGCAGCGACGGCGGCGGCGCCCTCAGCGTCCAGGTCTGCGCAGACCACCGCCGCGCCCTCCTCGGCGAAGCGGAGCGCCGTCTCGCGGCCGATGCCCGACGCGGCGCCGGTGACGACGGTGTTCTTTCCGGCGAGTCTCACGGAGGTTGGGGGTCAGGCCCGCTTACGCGGGCATACTCTCGTGCCAACGCTCAGCCCGGGTTGGCCAAGCGTTTGCGCTTGGCTCTACCCATGGCGATCAAGCCGACGACCGCGAACAGGCTGAGGAAGATCATGATGACCAGGCCGGCCGTCGACACATAGGCCCATTCGAGATCGAAAAACGTTAACTTGTATATGTAGACCGATATGGTCTCGGTCGAGAATCCGGGTCCACCCTTGGTCATGATCCACATGATGTCGAACAGCTTGAACGCCTCGACCGAGCGGATAACCAAGGCGATGACCATGACAATCTTCATTCTGGGCAGGACGATGCGCCAGAACTTGTGGAACCAGTTTGCGCCCAGCAGGGTCGCCGCCTTCAACTGATCCTCCGGCACCGAGATGATGCCGGCGAGCAGGATCAGGAACATGAGCGGCGTCCATTGCCAGATGTCGGCAACCATGATCGCGATCATCGATCGGATCGGGTGTCCCAGCCAGACGACATCGAAATCGAGGCCGGTCATCCCGCTGATGATCTGGTTAATCGGGCCGTTGCTCTGGAAAAGCATGAAGAACATGTAACCGGCCACGGAGGGCACGATCATCATCGGCATCAACAGGATGACGTAGAAAATGCGTTTGCCGTGGAACCGATCGACGAAGAGAGTTGCGAGACCGAGGCCGAGAAGGAACTCGATCGGGACCACGACGGCCATGATCAGGAAGGTTCGCCCGACCGATCCCCAGAGGCGGCCATCCTGGAAAATCTCAACGTAATTGTCGAACCAGTTGAGCGATTCGAAGGCATAAATCCACGTTGTTCCGTCGAGCGGACCCCACCAGGTCAGGCTCAAGTAAATCAGCATGAGCGCGGGGAAGGTGACGATGAAGACCAGCAGAAGCTGTGCCGGGATCGTCATCCTGATACCGAGCCTCTTGCCCAGCCGCTCGATCGAGAGCGAACCGGCGCGACGCACCGGCGGGCCGGAGTCTGCCGTTACTTCCGTCATTGCTTCAGCGCCCCGAAGGTAAGCCCGCGCACCAGGTGCTTCTGGATGATGATGCCGAGAACGACCGGCGGGATCGCAGCCACCAAGCCTAACGCCGCCTTGGCACCGTACATCGGACCGGTCATCGCGACGCTGAGCTCGCTCATGTAGACGGGGATGGTCACCCAATCCTTCCGGGTCAGCAGCAGGGCGATGAGGTAATCGCTCCAATTGAGGATGAAGACGAACAGGCACGTCGTCGCCAACGGCGCCTTCACCATGGGCAGAGTCACCCTGTAGAACACGCGCCAGTGGCTGCAGCCTTCGACCAGCGCGGCCTCCTCGATTTCAAGCGGCACTTCATCGAAGAACGTCATCATCAGCCAGAAGGCGAAGGGCAGGGTGACGATGCCGTAGATCAGCGCCAGTCCCCACCAGGTATCGACCATGCCGAGGAACGTCCACATGACCATCACCGGAATGACCACGGCGATGGGCGGGAACAGGCGGAGCTGAAGGACGCCGAGGGGCAGGTTGCGGCCGACCGCAAAGCGCGACACCCCGTAGGCGCCGAGCGTGCCGGCGAAGACCGCGATCAAAGTTCCGAACGACGCGATCAGCAGGCTCGACAGAATCGGGCGGATCGCGATGCGGTCCAGCGTGACGATGACCTCTTCCGTCTCGCCGGTGAAGATGTACTCGAAGTTGCCGAGCGTGGGATTCTTGGGCAGCCACGTGACGTCGGCGATGGCGGTCGTCCACTCCGCCACCGGCTTGAACGCCATCGTTGCCATCCAGGCGATCGGTATCAGCGCGATAACGATCGCGAAGAGTATGGCAAGATAACGCAGCCCTTCGTACACGAAGCGATTCGACAAGGGCATCCAAACGCTCACCGTGGTGTCGCGTGCATTATCGCAAATCCAGAGGAGGGGCGCCATGTCCGAGAGCCGGACCGAGTCTCCCTGGCTGGGTTACCCCCTGGAGCGCAAGGAAGATTTTCGTCTGACCACCGGCGGCGGCCGCTACATCGCCGATCTGAAAGTGCCGGGCACGCTCCACCTTGCCTTCGTGCGCAGTGCGCACGCCCACGCCCGGCTCCTGTCGATCGACGTCAGCAAGGCCCGCGCCGTGCCCGATGTGGTGGCGGTGGTCACCGGCGAGGACATCAAGGACGAAATCCGTCCGTTGCCGCTGCCGGTCGTCCTGCCGGCGTTCCCGGCCCGCTATCCGACCTTCTGGCCGCTTGCCATCGACAAGGTCAAGTTCCACGGCGAGCCGGTCGCGGCCATCGTCGCGAGGGACGCTTACGTTGCGGAGGACGCCGCCGAGCTGGTCGAGATCGAGTACGAGCCGCTTCCGGCTGTCGTCGACGCCGAGGCCGCGCTCGGGCCCGACACGCCTCTCGTCCACGAGGACTGGGACGATAACGTCATGTTCGCCGGTACGCTGACGGGCGGCGACGACCCCGAGGACCAGGCGCGGAACGCTGCGGAGGTCCAAAAGTTGATCGACGAGGCTGACGTCGTGGTGAGGCGTCGCTTTCGTGTCCACCGCACCGGCGTGACACCGCTCGAGACCCGCGGCGCGCTCGCGGTCTGGAGCCCCGACGGCGATCTCACGGCGTGGATCACGACCCAGCGTCCGCACATCGACCGCCTGGCGCTGGCGGATCAGCTCCGCATCCCCTCCCACCGCATCCGCGTCATCGCGCCGCGCGATCAAGGCGGCGCGTTCGGCGTCAAGGCGCCCTTCTATCGGGAGCCGACGCTGGTCTGTCACATGGCGCGGATGCTGGCCCGTCCGGTGCGCTGGATCGAATCGCGCGAGGAACACCTCATGGCCGTGAGCCAGGAGCGCGACCAGACCCACGACATCGAGGTCGCGGCCACCGCCGACGGGCGGATCACGGCGGTGCGCGATCGCGCGCTCGGGGACGCCGGCGACGGGTGCTCCGGCGTCTACTGGGGCTACGTCATGCCGCTTACCGGCGCCGCCTATCTCCCGAACGCGTATGACTTGCCGACCTGCGACATCAGCATCCGGGTGGCCGTGACCAACAAGTCCTCGCTCTCTCCGGCACGCGCCTTCGGCCGTTTCCCGACCCGCTTCGTCATGGAACGGTGCATCGACCTGGTTGCGCGGGCGCTCGGGATGGAGCCGGCGGAGGTGCGGCGCCGCAACTTCGTGCGCAGCTTCCCCCACGTCATTTGCACCGGTGTGCATTACGACAGCGGCGATTTCGCCAAGACCTTCGAGAACCTCGTGGAGCAGATCGATCTGGAAGGCTTTCGAAAGGAGCAGGCCGCGGCCCGCGCACGCGTCCGATACCTGGGAATCGGTTTCGGCGTCGGCGTCGAATCCTCGGGCGTCGCCTCCGAGGTGCTCGTCCCCATGGAGAACCAGCCTGGCTATGGCGCGGCGACTGTGCGGCTCGACCCGCACGGCAAGGCATTCGTGTTCGAAGGCGACGCGCCCGGCGGTCAGGGCCACGAGACGATGCTGGCGCAGGTCGCCGCCAACGAGTTCGGCATCCACCCCGACGATATCGTCGTCACCGTCGGCGACACCGGAAAAACCCCGTTCGGCTCGGGCACGATCGGCGCCCGCGCCGGCTCCTACACCGCGAGCGCCGTCGCCGTGGCTTGCCGAGTCCTCAAGGAGAAGATCGGCCGCTTCATGATTCACGATCTCGGCCTCGCCGGCGCAGAGCCAGCAGATTTCACCTTCGCGAACGGGCAGGTGGTCTACGCCAGGGACGACAACATTCGGCGCTCATTCGTGGAGATGACGCAGCGGATCATCATGCGGCCCATAGACCTGCCTCCGGATGAGAGCGGAGGCCTCGAGCACACCGCGTTCTTCGAGGCGGAAAAGCCGCTCATCTGCTTCTCCTGCCACGGCGCCATCGTCGAGGTCGAGCCGGAGACCGGCCAGTTCACCATCGAGCGCTACGTGACGTCGGAGGATTTCGGCGTCGTGATCAATCCCAAGATCATCGAGGGCCAGGTGCAGGGCGCCGTCGTGCAGGGGCTCTCGAACACGATGTTCGAGCAGTTCGTCTACGACGAGAACGGGCAGCAGCTCAGCACGAGCCTGGAGACCTACCAGATCGCACGCGCGCCCGACGTGCCGCCCATCACCGTGACCCACGCGGGCGTTCCCTGCCCCTATACCCCGTTCGGCGCACGCGGTGCGGGCGAGGGGCTGCCGGGGCCGGTGCCCGCGGCGCTCGCCAACGCTGTCTCGGACGCGCTTCAGCCCTTCGGTGTGGAGATCGACGAACTACCGCTCCGCCCGGATCGGATTTGGGCCGCGATCCGGCGGAGCGGAAGAGCCGCGCGCTGATTCGGAGAAAGGGGCGACGGGCGGCGCGCGCCTGCCCGTCGCCCGTCTGCCCTAAGCCTTGTCGACGATGGTCGGCCAGGCTGCCTTGTTGCTCGCGCGGATGGCCTCGATCATCTTGTCCTCGCCCTTCTTCTTGATGATCTTCCGCCATTTCTTGGAGGCGTTCTTCATGGCCTCTTCGGGCGTGATGTCGCCGATCAGCGCACGCTGCAACTCCTCGTCCAGGCCGTTGTCGAATGCGGACTGGCCGGCGAAGTTGATCGTCGGTGCGGAGCGCTTGATGGTCTCCTGAATCACTTCCACGTGATCCTTGTGGTAGGTCTGCTGCACCAACGGATCGTCGAAGTTGGCCTTCTGGAACGGATCGAAGTAGCCGGCCGGATTGCCCGACATCCAGCTGAAGATGCGCGAGCAGCTTGCCCACTGGAGGAAGAGGTAGGCGGCCTCCGGATACTCGCTCTGCGCCGAGACCTCGGCATTAATGTTGAGGTAGAGCACGCTGCGGCGGATCAGGTCGTCTCCGAACCAGTTGCCCACCGGGAGGAACGAGCCGAGCTTGCCCGACGCTGGCGTGGCGGGCGTTCCGTCGGCGTTCATCCGGTCGTTGAACTTCCGCAGGTTGGTATACGTGCTCATCATCACGCCGGTGCCTTGGGCCATGCTCCCGTAAGCCTCGGACCAAGTCCAGCTGAGCGCATCCTTGTTGGCCCACTGCCGGCTTCTCACGTGCTCCTCGGCGGTCTTGATGCCGAGCTCCGTCTCGAGCAGCGGGTTTCCGTCGTCGTCGAAGTACTGGAAGTTGGGATTGTCCTGCCCCACGTAGCGCATGAAGTAGGTGCCCAGACCCCAGAACGGGCTGAACAGATTGACGGTCCCGTTCATGCCCTTCTCGAAGAAAAACTCGGCGATATTGTCAGCGTGCGCCCACGTCTGCGGCTTGCCCAGCTCCCAGCCGTAGCGGTCGCTGAACTCCTTCACGTTCTCGGGATCCTCGAACAGGTCCTTGCGGTAGACCCAAGTCTGGAAGTCCCCGTCGAAGGAAATCGTGTAATAGGAACCCGCATACTTGTAGAGAAGATCGGCGATCTCCGCAGTCGGCGCCCCGCGCTCGGGGTCGTTCCAGTCGGGCTTATACTGCTCGACGTACGGGTCCAGATTGACGATGCCGCCGGTGGCGACGAGGTCGCCGACATTGCTCCAAAGCGCGGAGTAGATGTCGTAGACGCCGGCCTGGGTGGTGATGTCCTGGAGAACCTTGGTCACCATCTCCACTTCGCCAGAGCCGCTGAACTCGACCTCGATCCCGGTCTCTTCCTTCCAGACATCGTGGACAGTCGGCGCTCCCTCCGGGAAGGGCTTGGTGAACTGGCCGATCGCTCCCGAGAAGAGCAGGAAGCTCAACTTCTCAGGCGCCTTGCCCTCTGCCTTGAGCTTCTTGATGCCTTCGATGGCCCGCCCTTCGGGCATGTCCTCGTTGTACTGATAGCGCTCGGCCCCCGGGAAGCCCGTGGGGCCGCCGGTCATCCCAGGCGCCAAGCCCGCCGCCCGCGCGGGACGGATGTACTTGGGTGCGATGCCGATCGGCGAGGTGAGCACTAGGCCTGCGGCGCCGGTCTTCAGCGCCTGCCGTCGCGTGATCCTGATCCCCATTGAAGCCTCCCTTGCTCCTTCCGATTGAGCGGTCCGTGCCATCGAACCTGTTTGTCGCCGTGCCCTACTATATACCACGTGCGCGCGACGCCGTGCATCCTCCAAGCGGCGCCGATATCGCCGCCTGTCGTCGTGCCAGCGGCCGCTGGGGCGCGACCGATGCTGGTAGCTCATGCCTGCCGATGGCGGTCTTCGAGCCAGATCGTTGGGCCTGTCGGACAGGCGATGCCGGAGGCATGATGGCGCTGAACAGCGACAATTGCCCCGAATCAACAACGCCCTGCGATGAGCATTCGAGAGTCTGTCATTGCCGCCTTGCGCGCCGCCGCCGACCCGGCGAGAGCGCCGCAGCAACGGGCATACATGAAGTCCGACATGCCCTATTTCGGCTTGGGCGTGCCGCAATGCCGACGCATTGCCAGTGCCGTTTTCAGAGCGCACCCGCTACCCGACGCCCGCGCCTGGGAAGCGGCGATTCTCGAGCTCTGGCGCAACGCCGCCCACCGCGAGGAGCGCTACGCGGCGGTCGAGCTGCTGCTCTTCGGGCGCTATTCGCGCTGGCTGGAGCCGGTGAGAGTTCCGTTGATCGAGGAGTTGGTGGTCACCGGCGCCTGGTGGGACTACGTGGACGCGATTGCCGGCCGTGGCGTCGGGACCATGCTCGCCGCCCATCCCCGCCCGATGAAGGCCGTGCTGCGCGAATGGGCGAAGGACGACAACATCTGGAAGCGGCGGACCGCGATACTCGCCCAGCTCCGGGCCAAGCGGGCAACGGACACGAAGCTGCTGGCCGACGCGATTCGGCCGTCCATCGGCGCCTCGGAGTTCTTCCTGCGCAAGGGCATCGGCTGGGCGTTGCGCGAGTACTCCAAAACCGATCCGGCCTGGGTGCGCGCCTTCGTCAAAGCTCATCCCGAACTTTCGGACCTGAGCCGGCGCGAGGCGCTCAAGCACCTGGAGCGCACGAAAGCGGCCAATCGTTAGATCAAGCAAGCCCCGGCGTGACGGAGTCAGTGGCCCCAGATTGACGATTTGAGTCCCGAAGAGTAGAGTAAGCGCATAGATGCTTATGCGTTTATGCGCGGGAGCGTGACCATGACCCGATGGAATCTCTCCATCTCGGAGGAGACAGACCGGACGGTTCGCATGTTTCTTGCCCGCAACGGCGGCAAGAAGGGCGATCTATCCCGATTCGTCGACGACGCTGTGCGCCGCCGCGTTTTCGATCTCACCGTCAGTCAGGTCAAGGAGCGTAATGCCGGATTGGACCAACGGGAGATTCTCAGCGTGATCGACGATGAGGTAAGCGCGGCGCGTGCGGGTCGTTCTTGACACCAACATCTTGATCGGCGCCCTGATCACCAAGGGCACGCCACCGGACAGCTTGTATCAGGCATGGCTTCGCGGGGAGATCGAACTTGTGACATCCGCCGCGCAGATCCGCGAGCTGGCCGATGTCCTCGCCAGAGAGCGTCTCCAAAAGTTTCTCGACGCCGATGAGGCTGCGGCCATAGTCGAGAACATCGGTACCCGCGCTGTCATCCTCGATGAGCTCCCAAGCGTGTCTCACTCTCCCGATCCCATGGATAACCAGATCATGGCGACCGCTATCGCTGGAGGCGTCGACCTGATCGTCTCCGGAGACAAGAAGCACATGCTCGCGCTCCGGGAGGTCGATGGCATTCCCATTGTGACCGCTCGCAAAGCTCTGGAGCTGCTGCGTCAAGGCCAGGGCAGCACGTGATCGCCACACTTCGCGATCAGATCACGAGCGGGCCGAGTCCGCGCCGATGTGAGTGGCCAAATGGTCGGTGAGATCGCGGGCATCGTCGGCGGTGCCGTGAATGAAGCTCGACTTGCGGCGGCGCAGGAAGTTGAGGCCGATGCGGTAGACGCCCGGCGCCTCCGTCACCACGCCGCCGTCATGGCGCAGCCGGCCCTTGCGGTCGAAGACCGGAAGATCGACCCAGGAGTGATCGGGCTCGTATCCGGTCGCCCAGATCACCGTCCGTATCCCTTCGCGGGCGAGATCGAGGGTGAGCGGCGGCGAGTCCTCCACCCGCGTCGGCTCGAAGCGATGCGGCGGCTCGAATTCCTCGTCGAGCCCGTTCTCGTCGACCCACTCGTCGATGGTGTCGAGCAGCCGGCCCTGCTTCAGGTCTGCCAGGTTGCACTTGTTGGGGAGCGAGCCCGAGAACTGCGCCTTGCCGTCCGAGAACCCGGCCAGCAGGCCCACCAGGCGCACCCCCTGATCGGTGAGGTCGTTGAGATTGAGCGTGGAGCGCTCCGGCGTGCCCACGAGCTGCGGTGAGGGCACCCGGCGCGCGCGCACGATGTCGTCCACCTCGTCGTAGCGCTCGTCGTGCAGCCCGGTGCGATCCATCCACCACAGGATGTCCTTGCCGCGATAGGTGCGCGGCATGCGCACGTGCTCGCCCACCGCGATCGTCACGGGGCGGCCCGAGCGGTGCACCTCGTCCGCAATCTGGACACCGGTGGCGGACGCGCCGACCACCAGCACGCCGCCCTCCGGCAAGTCCGAGGGCCGCGTGTAGTCCATCGGCGTCACGGACTCGATGGTGCTGGGGAGCGCCGCCCCGACGGCCGGAATCTTCGGCACGTTGAAGCCGCCGGAGGCGAGCACCGCGCATGCGCAGCGCCAGACGCCCCGGTCGGTCGCTACCTCGTAGCCGTCGCCGTTCTTGGTCAGGGATTCGACGGTGGTGCCGGTCTCGAGCGGCGGGTCCACGAGCCGGGCGTAGCGTTCGATGAACGCCACCACCTCGGCCATGGTCATGAAGCCGTCGGGATCGTCGCCGTCGTAGGCGAGGCCGGGCACGTGCGTCTGCCAGTTGGGCGTCAGCAGGCGGAGAGACTCCCAGCGCTCCGTCCGCCACGTGTGAGCCACCTCGCCGCGCTCGATCACCACGTGATCGATGCCGCGCGCGGCGAGGCAATGGCTCACGGCGAGGCCGGCATGACCGGCCCCTACCACGACGGTCGTCGTGTACACGGCGTCGCTAGAGCACGTTCCGAGCGTGCGGGATCGGCCCTGGTTGCCGAGCGGCGCCTGTCGCACATGCATTGCCGCTCGAAAACCCCCACCTCACCCCGGCCCTCTCCGCCCCCAGGGGCGGAGAGGGAGAAGAGGCGGCGCCGCTTGCGTCCCCCCTCCGCCCTTTGGGGGGAGGGGGACAGGGGGAGGTGGGAGCCGTTCGGGCCGCGGTAATCCGGTACGGTCGCATCATGCTCTAGTTCACCTCGACGGTGACGTTGGTCGGGTTGGTCAGGATATCGTAGACCGCCGAGCGCTTCTGAGACTGGGCGACCAGCGCCGCGATCTCGTCGGGTGTGGCGTCGGCGTCGATATCGTAGGTGACCTTGACATTGTTGAACCCGTTCCGGATTTCGGGATCGGCGCCCAGGATTCCCGCGATGTCCATGTCGCCTTCGACCGTGGCCTTGACCGAGCGAAGCTGGATCTCCCGCACCTGTGCCACCGCGGCGACGCCGGCGGTCAGGCAGCTCGCCAGACCCGTGAGCACGATCTCCACCGGCGTGGCCGCGTTGTCCTCCGCCGCGAACACCAGGGGATGATCGGACTCGAACGAGTAGCTCGCCTTGTGGTCGTTCTCCTGGCCGAGGCCGAAATAGCCCTCCACCCGTGTCTTGCTGTGCGTGCCGTGGAGCCACTCGTTGGTGACGCGCCACGTGAACTGGCCGGCTTCGGGCTGGTCGCCCAGGATATTGCGGGCACCGAGCAGGTGCTCGACGTTGACGCCGTTAAGGCCGGGAGTTTCGCTGCTGTCGGACATGGATCTTCTCCTTGTGGGCATGGTTGTCGGGCTGTGACTCCGCCCCGGTCGGTGGCGATGCCAGAGGCCTGGAGGACCGCGCGGTCTCCATCGCTCTCACCCGGTGGGATCGGCTACGAGCGGTAGCCTAGGTACAGACGCGGCAGGACGCGGCCCCCGGAGGGGCGAATGGCTGGGCGCACAGAGTCATCATCTGGCGGTACTCCTCTCGTCTCCTACGCGCTCTACGAGCGCCGAGAGCGGAGCTCCGCCTCCGGCTAACTCATCGATCAGGCATTGGCACCGCTCTTGGCGGTTGCCGCGGCTTCGAAGGGCCTGTCCCTCCACCGCTCTGGATGAGCGCGTCCTGTGCGCGCATGAAACACAAACCGGTGGGCGTGGTCAACAAAATGTCGCGGCCTCGACGAGCCGACGCGCAGGCCGTCTCAGGCCCCGGCCTTGGCCACCGCGTGTTGTGGCGCGCCGCCACTGCTCGGCAGCCAGAAGGCGATGATGGCGACCAGCGCCGCCGAGCCGCCGAGTCCGACGAAGAGCCAGAGGAAGCCGCCGGAAACACCGTGGAGGCCCGCGACCAGCGGCGCCGCCACCGCGCTCGCGCCGAGGCCGAGCAAGAACTTCACGCCGAAGATCCGCGCCCGCCAGCTCTCCTTCGTGTAACGCGTGACCAGCGCGTCCTGGATCGGAATCTCGCCCACCACCACCATCATCATCGCGAGCGCCACGATGATCAGGCCGTGGCCAGCGAGCACACCGGCAGCGGCGATCAGCGGCGCCTGGGCGAACAGCACCGCGATCCAGACTGGCTTCGCCGGGTAGCGGTCGATCAGCCAGCCGACCCCGATCTGGGCGAAGGCGGCGATGGCGATGACGACCGAGACCAGCCCGCCGACTCCGAGGGCACTGTCGGTGATCCCGGTGAGCCCTTCGTCGAACAGCTTGGGGAGCGCGATGGTCGTGGTCTGGAACGTGAGTCCCGTGAGCGTCGTCGCGATGCCGATCACCAGCACCAGCCGCAGCAGCGTGCCCGAGGGCTGGCCGCCCCACCCCCGGCCCAGGGAGGGTCGGGAGGAGGTCTCCTCGCTGTTGCGCCACTGGCGGCAGACCGCGATGAACCAGAGCCCGATGACCAGCGAGACCGCGCCCGGCACGATGAATGCCGCACGCCAACTGATCGCATCGCTCAGCGACGCGGCCACGATCGCCGCCGCCGCGAGCCCGAAGTTCCCGGCGACTCCGTTGATCCCGAGCAGCTTGCCGACCTTCTCCCGCCCCTCCACCAGCATGGCGATGCCGACCGGGTGATAGATCGAGGCGAAGAGGCCGATCAGCGTGAGCCCGACCGCAAGCTCGAACGGCGTGCGCGCGAAGCCGGTGAGGATGGACGCGGCCCCGATGCCGACGAAGAAGATCGCGAGCATCGCGGGCCTGCTCCACCGGTCCCCCAACCAGCCGGCCGGCAGCGTGCCCGCGGCGAAGGCGATGAAGCCGGGCACGGCGAGCGAGAGCAGCTCGCCGTAGGAGCGGTCGAACACCCCTTCGAGGGTGAGCACCACCGTCGGGTAGAGCAGCAGGAACAGGTGGTCGAGCCCGTGCCCGACGTTGATGAAGAGTATGCGGGAGCGGTCCGACATCGCGTCCTCAGCCGCAGGGCACCGGCGAGACTGTCCCGGCGGGTCTCACCCTTGGCCGGTCTTCCGGTGCCGGGGGCCGGGCCGCATCGCGGGCGCGCGGCTGGCGCGGAATGGAGCGGGTGAAGGGAATCGAACCCTCGTCGTAAGCTTGGGAAGCTTCTGCTCTACCATTGAGCTACACCCGCCCGGCCGGGAAGGATAGGGGCCCGCCGCGGCCCCCGCAAGCGGATCGGCGGCCGCACCATGATCGCCCAGTCCGTCATCGGCGGCTGCGCGATGTCTTGCCCTTGTCGACGATGCGTCCCTCCTTCAGGGCGAGAGCCTGCTCGATCAACTCCTCCTTCGAGTGCAGGAGGTCGCCCCTGGGCAGCTTCACGGAGTCCAGCAGCCGGTCCATCGCGTCGTCGTGGGGCTCGAGCGCGCCGTCGGCGAGAATGTGGGCGACGGCGACGCCGCGCCCGGCGAGGCTGCGGCCGACCAGCAGCGTCCGGTGGCAGTCGAGAGGCTCCTTCTCCGCGCACATCAGCGCGATGCGCTCGTGCCCCGCTGCCTCCACCACCCGATCGATCCCCTCGCGATAGAGAGACGTCCGCGCCAGGCGATCGTAGCGCACGCGCCCGTCCTCGTAGCACGAGGGGTCTTCGGGGCGCCCGCCGAGCGCGTGCCCCATGAAGCGGTACGCGATGCCGTGCGTCTGCAGCGCGGCGTCGAGGGACTTGCGGTTGAACTGCGGGTTGAAGCGGCTGTAGGGCGTCGATCGAACGTCGGCGAGTGTCGTGACGTCGTGCTGCTGCAGGAGCGAGACGAAAGTCTCCAGCGGGTGGTTGGAATGCCCGACGGTCAGCACCAATGCTTCCGCCTCCGTCATGGGGGCGCTCCACTGTCGGCCCGAGCGCCGTCCAGCTCCGGGCGATGGCGTTTCGCGTGTGCATGTGGTGAGGTGCGCCCAGCAACGCAACGCACGGCTGGAGGAGGGGAACGATGACACAGGACGCCACGGCGGAAGGCTTGGAAGCCGCCTTCCACGCATGGGCGCGCGGGCTCAACGAGGGCGACCTCGACGCCTTCTGGAGCGCCTTCGACGACGGCGCCGAGATTCTCGACGAGGATTACCCTTGGCGGATGACGCTGGAGGAGTTCAAGGACCATATCGACTTTCACGCCGGCGGCACCGGGCTGTGGGAGCACTTCAAGTGGATCCCGCGGGAGCTGAACGTCAGGGTCTGGGGCACCACGGGACATGTCAGCGGCTTCTCGACCTTTCGCGGCAAGCCGCGCGACGCGGGCTTCCGGCAGCGCTTCATGGGCTTCACCCAGACCTGGTACCACATGAACGGCAAGTGGCTTCAGGTCTGCTGGCATCAGAGCCCGCTGCTCGGTCGCATCCACGGCGCCTCGCCAAGTTAACCAAAGCACCGCGTCGGGTCACGTCAACCGGCGCGATTCGAACTGTAAGGTTTGCGTTGCCGATGCGGGCGCTATCGTCGGCCGCTCACGGGTAAACGCTTTGGCGCGTGCGAATTAGCGTGCATCGGCTTGGCACCTTGACGGTGCGCGAGCGAGCTCCTGCTCAAGAATTAACGTGTGTTATCCCCAGATAGAGTAAACTTGATCCTCCTTCTCGTCGTCGATCGCCTCTCCGGGCAGTCCCTCCCAAACGCGGTGGGCAACCGAATGCGGGCGCACCTGCCTGCGTGGCGAACGCGTTCATTCAACGGTCCTGCATGCTCTCAGCGGGCCCAATTCGGATTAACGAGCCGCAGAAGGGCATTGGGCGATATTCCTAAACCGTCCCTGGGATTTATTCGTGCTCTTTACAACCCTACGGGTTCGTCATGCCTCGGAGTCTCCGATGCTTTCGACCCCGCCTAAAGCGCTATCGTGGGGTCAACATTTGCAACTACCGATTCGGACCTGTCCGGAATGAAGCGTTCTCCTGAATCAGCCCCATGCGGGCATGAATCTGGCAAAACGATGACGAAGTCTGTAACGTTTTCTCTCGGACACGAGTTAACTGATCGGGTCGATTTGAAACCTCAACATTAGCGCTAGATGCATTTTTCAAAAAAGTTCAAGCATTTGCGAGCGAGGGGCCGCTGTCGCCCCTTCTTTGTAACCACGGCGCAAAATCGATTGTCGGTCTCCAGAAATTTGTCATTGAGAGTGATCAGCGCACCCGACTCAAGATAACGCTCGATGAAATGACGCCAGCCCAGTGCAATGCCCTGCCCCGCGGCGGCGGCCTCCAGCACGTATGTGTAGTTGTCATAATTCGCGTACCTGGGTTCGGAGCCGGGGCGCCCGACGACGTCGAACCAATCGTCCCACGACGCCCACCCCTCATTGGGCCGCGCAATATCGAGAAACGTCAACTTGCTCCAATCGGTTACGGGCTGCCTGAGTGTTTCGGCATGAAGCGCGGCGTAGCCCGGCGAGCAAAGGGGGCTGACCTTTTCCTGAAGTATGACCGCACAGTCCTCGGGGGTGTTGGTTGCCGGATCCCACGACAACAGGACATCCGCGACCGGCGTTGGTGGCAAGTATCGAATGTTATGTTGGTAAGTCAGAATCCGAATTCGAACCTGATCGCCGAGCGCCTTTTGGAGCGCGTCGTATCGCGGCATCACGAAAAGGTGCGATATCTCGTCGGAGCAGGCGATCACCAGCTCCACTTGCTCGACAGACGATAGTTCGGCGACTTCGGCAGCGCCCGCATGGATAGCGCCGAGGCCGATGGCGACGGCGTCACGATAGCGGCTGCCGGCGTCGGTCAGGCTCACCCCGGTCCGCGACCGATGGAACAGTCGAGTGGAAAGTTGCCGCTCCAGGCTCGCAATGTGGCGGCTGATGGCAGATTGGGACGTGCGCAGCTCCCGAGCGGCACGCGAGAAATTGCCGTGCCGCGCGGCGCTCTCGAAAGCGATCAGAGCACTCGTCGGCGGAATCCGGTATGGCCCGCGGCGACTCATGTCCATTGTGGTATACTCTTGGAGTCCAAATGGCAATAATTCGCTGCGGTCTCAATATAATTAATGCGGCAACATATCAGGAGGAATACTCGTTATATCGAGATTGACATCAATTGTATTTGCTGAGAGACTGGTTCTATATTGGATTTTCTAATGACCCTGCTTCCAAAATCGAGCAAGGTCATCAGGCAAGGTGGTGGCACCTCGGGCCGGAGGCGGTTCCGAAAAGAGACAACATCGGACCCTGAGGGAATTTCAGGTACGTCTGTAAGTGCAGGGACCGATTAACTCTCACCCGACAGCTGGTCGAAGCGGAAACCTCGCGAAGATGAGGGGTGCGAAACTCGTTCGCGCACCTTCCCCGCACAGAATGTTCATCTGCGGTTCTGCCGGAAGGCAGATCGAACCCATTCACATCGACGTCGAATAACAACCCAACTCGGTCTTGATCATGGCCCTTCAGGAGTTCTCCCTCGGTTGCCGCGTATTTCGTTGGATCGACACTTGTCGAACGACCTTCCCCGCTTCCGCGCTTGCCGCTTGACCCTTCGCCTCCCGCTGCCAAGCTGACACGAAAGCGGCGGGCACGGACGAAGAGGAGACGAGCGATGGAAGGCAAGCTCTGCGTCGTCACCGGCGCGACCGACGGGATCGGACGCGTCACTGCGCGGGCGCTGGCCGAGCGAGGTGCCGAGGTCGTGCTCGTGGGGCGCAACGCCGCCAAGGGCGCGGAGGTCTGCAAGGCAATCCATCGCTCGTCGCGCAACAACCGCGTGCGCTTCGAGCAGGCGGACCTATCGAGGCAGGCCGAGATCAGGGCGTTGGCAAAGCGCCTCACCGAGGGCGGCACCGCCATCGACGTGCTGGTGAACAACGTCGGCGCAATATTCAATCGCCGGCGTGAAAGCGCGGACGGCATCGAGATGACCTTCGCCCTCAACCATCTGGGCTACTTCCTGCTGACCGGGCTCTTGCTGGAGAGTCTGAAGGCGAGTGCCGTCGCCCGCATCGTCAACGTCGCCTCCGAGGCCCATCGTGGCGGACAGATGGACCTGGAAGACCCGCAGGGGACGAAACGCTACAGCGGCTGGCGCGCCTATCAGCAGAGCAAGCTCGCGAACGTCCTCTTCACCTACCGCCTCGCGGCGCTGCTGGAGGGGACGCCCGTCACGGCGAACTGCCTGCACCCCGGATTCGTTGCCAGCAAGTTCGGGCAGAACAACGGCTGGCTCTTCTCCACGTTTCTGAAGACCATCATGCGCTTCTCCGCGATCGACGTGGAGGCCGGCGCGCGCACCAGCGTCCATGTTGCGACCAGCGCGGATGTCGAAGGCGTCTCCGGCCGCTATTTCGACAAGTCCCACGAAACTACGAGTTCTCTCGTCTCGCGCGACGAAGAGACTGCGCTCCGCCTGTGGGAGCTCAGCGAGAGCCTGACCGGCTTTCGGATTTTGTCTTGAACGCTGGGGAAACGGCTGTCTCAATACTTTGTATCGGGACCTGACGGGAGGCCGTTGCACTTGGCCGGATAGTTGATATACACATCACTTCAAGAGTGGTTCGCAAGAAGGAAACAAACGAATGGTAGAGAGTCATAATGGAAGGATGTCGATATTTCTGAACATCTGCGCAGTTATTATTTCCCTTTTGTTGTTCTACTCAACACCTGTCGGTGGGCAGGACGCTGAATCGGAAGCGTGGCTCGCATTGGAAATGTGGGAACCTTTGTCGATTGAACAGAATGGTCCAAGCCTGGTGGTAACAGCCAAGGAGCGAAGCGTCACCCAGACCATCTATACTGCAATGATCGGTTTTGGCATTTGTCTATATGTTGTAACTGGCGAAATTGAACTTCCGGGAATTTCGGAAATCGTCGTTCTCAATCGGTTTAGAGCGTCCGGATGGGTATTCGAAGGCGGTCAATCTTCCTGTACACAGATGGCAAACGTTCCCACTTCTAAGTTAGATCTATTAATACTTGGTCAATCACATATGTACTCCTGCTCATCTGGGCGCGACTGCAAATATTAACCGTCGCTGCCCACCGGTAGCCTGACTTGAGCGAACGGGCTTCCGGGGCGCCGTAGGTAGGCACTATTCCCCCGCGTCGCGGAGGTGCGCGGCGAGGCCCATGAGGCGGCGGTCGCGCCATGCCTGGCGCCCGGTGTGGTCCTCCATGGGCAACCGCTCCCGGCGCTCCTGGTGCGCCTTGAAAACCACCGCGTCGGACCAGGGCTGGGCCGGCTCCCCCTGCTTCACGAACTCGTAGAAGCCCTCGCCGAGGCGCGCGCAGAAGTCGGCGAGGCCGCCCGGCGCGTTCAGGTCGATGGTCTCGAACGGCCCGATGAATGACCAGCGACGGCCGAGGCCGGCCGAGATCGTCGTGTCGATATCCTTCGCCGTGGCGTAGCCGCCTTCCAGCAGACGGAAGGCTTCCCACAAGAGCGCCGCCTGCAGCCGGTTGGCGATGAAGCCGTCGATCTCGCGCGTGAGCCTGACCGGCTCCATGCCGGCGGCTTCCATCAGCGCCCAGCAGCGCGTGACCGTCTCTTCCTCGGTCCAGGGCGCCGGCACGATCTCGACGAGCGGGATCACATAGGGCGGGTTGATGGGATGCGCGATCAGGCAGCGCGGGGCTATGCCCAACCCCTCGGTGAAGGTCGACGCGGGAATCCCTGAGGACGACGAGCCCACGACCAGCGCCGGCCCGGCGATGCCGTCGATCTGCTCGTACACCGCGCGCTTCACGTCGGCGCGCTCGAACACGCTCTCTTGTGCGTAGGCCGCGCCGTCGAGGGCATCGGCGAGCCCGGTAGAAATGGAGATG
The DNA here is from genome assembly GCA_965220745.1 of Alphaproteobacteria bacterium. Lineage (GTDB taxonomy): Bacteria > Pseudomonadota > Alphaproteobacteria > UBA828 > UBA828 > WTGU01. The sequence goes on from CBDCQT010000013.1 coordinate 67,247, forward strand.
CGCGCCCGCGCGGCCGCAGGATCGTCGATCAGCCCGTGGCCTTGGAGGGCCTCGAGGTTGGTCTCGATGCGCGCGAGCGCGGCCTCGCACTGGCCTTCCGTCCCGTCGTAGAGCGCGACCCGGTGGCCCGCGCGGGCGAAGACGATCGCCCAGGCGCTGCCGACCAGGCCGGCACCGACAATCGCGATCTTGTCTGGCATGGCGGTCTCTCCTCAGGCCGCCTCGGCGGCGATGCTGTTGAAGGCGGCGAGCGAGCGCTCGATGGCCTCCCGCGGCAGATCGTCGACGATGAAGACGATGTGCGAGCGGCGGTCGCCGCTCGGCCAGGCGCGGAGATGGATCGGCGGGTGGACCACGTGCTGCACGCCGTTGACCACCACCGGCGCGTCCGTGCCTGCCACGTTGAGGATGCCCTTCACGCGCAGCACCTTCTCGCCGTGGGTGTGGAGCAGCATGGTCAGCCAGATGCCGAAGGCGGTCCAGTCCAGCGCGCCCTCGAAGCTCAGCGTGAAGGAATGGATGTGCTCGTCGTGCCGCGAGACATCGCGGCCGGGCCCGTGGGCGTGGTCTCCCGCCGCGTCCTTCGCCGCTTCGTCCGCGAGCCAGCGGCGCACCTCGGCGCCCTTGGTCCGCGCATCGTAGACATCGGCGCGCAGCACGCGCGGCACGTCCACCGCGCCGTTCACGGCGGTGATCTGGTCGGCCGAGCGGTTGAGTCGCGTGAGCTTCGCGCGCAGCCGGGCGAGGGTGTCGGCGTCGGCGATGTCCGGCTTGGTCAGCACGATCCGGTCCGCGACCGTCGCCTGCTTCACCGATTCCGGGTGGCGCTTGAGCTGCCGGAGCCCGTTCACGCCGTCCACCGTCGTGATCACTGCGCCCAGGCGGTAGTGGTGCTTCAGCACCGTATCGGCGCTCAGCGTGAACAGGATCGGTGCCGGGTCCGCGAGCCCCGTGGTCTCGACGATGAGCCGACGGTAAGGCGGAATCTCGCCGCGGGCACGCCGGCTGTTGAGGTCGATGATCGCGTCCTTCAGGTCGCCCCGGATGGTGCAGCAGAGGCAGCCGCTCTCCAGCAGCACCGTGTTCTCGTCCATCGCCTCGACCAGGAAGTGGTCGAGCCCCACGGCGCCGAACTCGTTCACCAGCACCGCAGCATCGGCGAGGGAAGGGTGGCGCAACATATGATTGAGCAGCGTGGTCTTGCCGCTGCCGAGGAAGCCGGTGACGACGATCACCGGGGTCAGCCGCGCGTAGGTCGCCATCGCCCTTACGCTCGCCGCCGGGCGGCGCGGCCCCCGGCGGCTGGCGCTGCCTCGAGCCGTTCCACCAGGGCGGGGTCGAGCGGGTCGGGCGCGTACCCGACCAGACCCTCGACTGCGGCCCAGAGCGTAGGCAGGTCCGTCGCCATCTCGGTCGCGCCGCCGCTCCGCCTATGCACCATGTATTGCGCGCCGGCCCAGTCGTCGGCGGTGCAGCCGTAGGCGCCCAGCACGCGGTTCAGCAGCGCGAGGCGGCGCGTGCGCTCCAGGTGCCGCTCCCGGCCGGTCGGCGCCGCGTCGCTCCGGCCCGCATCGGTGCCTGCCTCAGTCCAGTGCGGGCCGTCGGTGAGGACGCCGCAGAGCGCGCACATCGCGGGCGAGCGGCCTACTTCTTCCGTTGCCGCTTGCCCTTGAACGGACGGCGCTTGATGAAGTCGTCGGCGATCTCGTCGAAGGTCGCCCAGATCACCCCCTCATGGTTGGCGATGTGGGCGATGATCCGCTCCAGCATCAGCAGTGTCTGCGGCCGGCCGGAGATGTCGGGGTGGATGGTGAGCGTGTAGACCGCGTAGTCCATCTCCCGATAGACCCAGTCGAACTGATCGCGCCACCAGTCCTCGATGTCGCGCGGGTTGGTCCAGCCGCCGGAGTTCGGCACCTTCTTCATGAACATCATCGGCGGCAGATCGTCGAGGTACCAGCTGCCGGGGATCTGCACGATGGGGAATGTGGTGCCCTTCTTCATCGGCTTCATCCACGACTTCGCCGGCTTGGAATAGTCGATCAACGTCCACTCCTCGTTGATCCGCATCCAGTAGGGCTCGAAGTCATTGTGCATCTGGCTGTGGTCGTACTTGATGCCGCGCTCCATCAGCAGGTGCGGCGTGTACGCGCTCATCTCCCACCAGGGTGCGACATAGCCCGTGGGCGCCTTGCCGGCGAGCTTGGTGACCAGATCCAGGGACTTGTCGAGGACGTCCGCCTCCTGCTCGGGCGTCATGGCGATCGGGTTCTCGTGGGTGTAGCCGTGCATCCCGATCTCGTGCCCCGCCGCCGCGACCGCCTTCATCTCCCTGGGGAAGGTCTCGATCGAATGGCCGGGAATGAACCAGCTGGTCTGAATGCCCACCCGGTCGAACAGCTTGAGCATGCGGGGGGTTCCGACCTCGGAGGCGAACACGCCCCGCGAGATGTCGCTCGGCGAATCGCCGCCGGCATAGGAGCCGATCTGCCCTGCCACCGAATCGACGTCCACGCCGATCCCCACGAAGATTTCCTTCTTGGCCATCGCGACCTCCTCTCGGCTTGATTGGCGCGGAGACTATGAGAGCCGGGGGGCGCTGACAACCGGTGCCGATCCGGCGGCGCAGGAGGAGAGGTGGGATTTGCCGAGATTAAGTGGGATTGAGTGGGATTAGGCGGGATGAGTGGGATTCCTCGGGACGAGCGGCGGCCTGCGCGGGCTGCGGCCACTTGACCGGGAAACGCTATCTTGCCGCAACTGCGGTGCCCTGTTCACCTTCGTTTCGCATGGCGCGAGTCTGGCGCGGACTGCAGGCATCGTGCACCGCACCATGGTCCGGGGCAAGGGTCGGCTACCCCTCGAGACCCGGAGGCACGCGCAGGTGCCAGTCGGTGGCCTGCTCGTAGGCCCAGCCGATGCGAAGCGCCGTCGCCTCGTCCCGGCCGCAGCAGACGATGTGCAGCGAGGTCGGCAGGCCGTTCGCCGCAGCACCGTTTGGCACCACGAGGGCGCACAACTCCAGCCAGTTGACCATGCGTGTGAAGTGGGCGGGCGTCTGGGTCTGGTCGATCTCGTCTACCACTGGCGCAGGCGTCAGCGTGCCCGGCGTGAGCAGGGCGTCGAATCCCTCCATCGCCGCGAGCGCGGCCCGCTTGTCCTCGTCCCGCGCACGCATCATCGCCATGTATTCGACGGCGGAGACGCCGCGGCCGAGCTGGATGCGCGGGCGCACGTCGTCGTCGATGCGGAGCGACTCGTTGTCCACCAGCGCACCGACGTGGAAGTAGCCCTCCGTGCCGATCAGCTTGCCCACGCTGTTGCCGTATTCGGCGACGGAGCGCGGCAGCGCCAGCGTCTCGCACCGCGCACCGGCCTGCTCCAGAACCTCCACGGAGGCGTCAAAGGCCGCGAGCATCTCGGCATCCACGCCGTGCCGCTCGGCCTCGGCCATGACGCCCAGGCGAAGCCCGGCGACGCCCCGTTGCAATGCGGGGAACACATCGGCGGGCACATGGCGCCGCGTCGCCGGGTCGGCGGGATCGGGCCCCTGCAGCACCGTGTATAAGTGCGCCGCGTCCTCTACCGTCCGCGTCATGGGGCCGGGCGTGTCGAGGGAGTGCGAGAGCGGCGCCACCCCGGCCGCGCTCACCTGCCCGATGGTCACCTTGAGGCCGGCGAGCCCGCACCAGGCGGATGGAATGCGCACGGAACCGCCGGTGTCGGTGCCGATGGCCCAGGGCGCGAGGCGCGCGGCGACGGAGACGCCCGAGCCGCTGCTGGAGCCACCTGGGGCGCGGTGCACCTCGGCATCCCACGGATTGCGCGGCGTCCCCATGTGCCGGTTGGTGCCCCAGCCACCCATGGCGAATTCCACGGTGTTGGCCTTGCCGATGACGATCATTCCGGCCTCGATCAGCCGGCGCGCGAGCGTCGCGGTCGTGGGCGAGACCCGGTCCGCCCAGTGCCTGCTGCCGATCGTGGTGATGCGGCCCTCGATGTCGATGATGTCCTTCAGCGCGATCGGCACCCCGTGCCAGGGGCCGATGCCGTGCCCTGAGCGGATGGCCTTGTGCGCGGCCTCGGCCGCGGCGCGCGCTTCGTCCCGGTAGACCGCGGCGAAGGCGTGCAGTCGCTCCTCGTGCGCGTCGATCTGGTCGAGCAGGGCGTCCACGAGATCGACCGGGCTGAGCCGCCCGGCCTGGATCGCCCCGCTGGCTTCGGTCGCAGTGAGGAACGCCGGATTCGATGACGACATGGAAGACTCCCTGAACGATGTGTGCGTCGAGGCTCGGGGTAGGGGCGCTGCCGTTTATGCGGCTCGCTCGTCCTGGGCCTGCTTGTCCGCCGCGCCGGTCTCGGGCCCCAGGTCTTCGCCGTAGTGCGTGATGGCGCCGGTGGTGTGGAAGGTCTCCCACGCCACGCCCTCGGGGTCGAAGACCCAAGTCTTGTCACCGCGCGCGTAGCAGCAGTTCGCGTCCGCCTGATCGACGTGGCGCTCGCCCGCCGCCTTGAGCCGCCCGGCAAGCGTATCCAGCTCGTCAGCGCTCTCGGTCTGGATGCCGAGATGGTCGACGCCGGGGCTGCCGCAGCGCGTCGAGATCGAGAGGTTGAGGCGGGGATCCTCCAGCATCCACTTCGCGTAGTCCTGCTTCAGCACTGTCGGCCCGGTGCCGAAGAGGGTCGTGTAGAACCCAACCGAGCGCTTGAGGTCGGTGACCGTGATGTTGATGTGGACGCGCTTCATGATCCTCACTCCGCCGCCTGCAGCCCGCGCCGGCAGTGATACTCCGATCCACCGGCCCGTGCTACTGCAGTGCGCGTCGGGTATCAGTGACGCCGGCGATCGCCCGACCCACCTCACCTTGTCCCTCTCGCCGAGCGCGGCTTTGCCTTTGAAAGTCTCCTATCGGAACTGTTCGGGCTGTTCGGTCTGGCGCCGCGCGGGGCGAGCGTGAAATCTCGCGAGCCTGGGCTCAGTCTGACGCGTCGGGTTTCTTCCCGTAGCGCGCTTGCACCGATCGGGCGCGGCCCGCGCGCCGCGCCTGCACGAAGTAGATCGCAACGAAGCTGATGACGATGACGGCGAGCGAGAACACCGTGGTCATGGTGCCGACCGCATAGAGCGAGGGCGTCGCCGCGGTTCCGGTGACGGCGACCATCTCGACCGGCAGCGTGTTCGCGGTCCCTGTCACCAGCGAGGTGCGCGGGAATTCGTCGTAGGAGAGGGTGAAGCCGAAGAGGCCGACGGCGATCATGCCCGGCGCCATGATCGGAATGACCACGTTGCGCAGATTCTGCCACTCGGTCGCGCCGAGGTCGCGTGCCGCCTCCTCGAGCGAGCGGTCGAAGCGGGCGAACACCGCCAGCATGATCAGCACCCCGATTGGGATGGTCCAGCTCAGATGGGCGCCAAGCCCGCCGGACCACCACTGCGTCTGCATCTCCAGGTTGGCGAAGCCGAGGCCGATGCCGAGGCTCACCAGGAAGGAGGGCGCCACCAGGCAGGTGATCACGAGATAAAAGAGCACCGTGCCGCCCACGAAGCCCTTGCGATAGGCGAGGCCGGCAAGGAACGACACCAGGACCGTCAGCGCCATCACGATCAGCGCCAGAATTACCGAGCGGCCGAAGGGCCAGCGGAAATCGCCGATATAGGTGGGGTCGATGACGTCCTTGAACCAGTGCAGCGAGAACCCGGTCATCGGGAACGTGAGCCCGCCCTGCGGCCCCTGGAAGGAGAGAATCGCGATCACCGCGATCGGGCCGTAGAGGAACAGCATGAACAGCCAAAAGAAGATCGTGCGCGGAATGAAGCCCGGCGCACGGCGGACCTTCTCGCCACCCTTCATAGCTGCTTCCTCACGTCGACCACGCTCATGATCCCGCCAACGATCATCAACAGCACAATGAGCAGCAGCACCGCGCTGGCACAGGCGAAGGGATATTGCAGCACGTCCACCTGATTGCGCATGGACATGAGCACCGTGCCGGCCTGGCCGCCGCTCAGCACCCGGATCGAGACGAAATCGCCCATTACCAGCGCGACCACGAAGATCGTGCCGATCGCGATTCCCGGCTTGCAGAGCGGAACGATGATGTTGAAGAAGATTTGAATGGCGGAGGCGCCGGAATCGCGCGCTGCCTCGATCAAGGAGCGGTCGATTTTCGCCATCACGTTGAAGAGCGGCGCCACCATGAACAGCGTGTACATGTGCACGTAGGAGACGATCACCGCGAACTCGGAGAACAGCAGGAACTCGAGCGGATCGTCGATCACCCCGATGCCCTGCAACGCGCGGTTGAGCAGCCCTTCCTTACCGAGGAAGGGGATCCACGAGATCATGCGGACCACGCCGGAGGTCCAGAACGGCACCACGCTCAGCAGGAAGAGAAAAATCTTCCAGCGGAACGCGATGATATCGAAGACGAAGTAGTAGCTAAGTATAAATCCGAACACTAAAGTAACAGCCCAGGTTATGGCCGCTATTTTGAACGTGGCCAAATACGCTTCTAACGTATTGAACGATGTGAAAATGCCTTCGTAATTGTCGGTAACGAAGCCGGGTTCCATGAAGAACCCGTTGAATATGTAGAAGCTGAAAATCAGGATGACGATGACCGGGCCGACCAGGAACAGAAGCAGCACCACGCTGAGCGGCGTGACCTGCAGCGCTGAGCTGTAGCGCTTGAGGTAAGGGGTCAGCGCGGCAACGGCACCGTTCATCGCGTGAGCGGACCCGCCTCAGGCGGCAGAGCCGGACGGAGCACGCGCTTGTGCGCCGCTCCGCCCGGACACCCCCGCTGCCGCCCCCGCCACGCGCCGAAGAGCCGGCATCGCGAGGGCGGCAAGATCATCAAACGTACTCACAGTCGCGACCGAATCGCGCACCGCTAGGCCGTCAGGAACTCGTTCCAGCGCTGGATGACGTAGGCATTCTCCGCCATCGTCGAGTTCCAGATGGCGACCCGGCCCATGCGGTTCTTCCAGGAGCCGCCGTCGCGCACGGCGCCCGGTTTCTCCATGACGTTGCCGAAGGGATCCTTGATCTCGTTCACGGCAGGCTTGCCTTCGAACCAGAAATCCCATTCGTCGGCCGGCAGGTGCTGCCTGGTCTGCTCGGGAGTCGGCATGTAGTAGCCCTGGCGCGCGAAGAAGGCGCCGGCTGGGCCCGAGTAGTACCAGTCGAAGAAGTCGTAGACCGCGCCCAGCTTCTTGCCTTCGACGAATTTCGACAACAGGAAGCCGATACCCCAGGAGCGGTAGCCCTCGTCCAGGTCGCTGTAAATGCAGGGCACCCCCTGGGAGCGGACCGCCGTCACCGCCGGCGACCACATCGACTGGATCACGACCTCACCGGAGAGCATCAGGTTTACCGACTCGCTGAAGGTCCCCCAGAACGCGCGGAAGTGGCCCTTCCGCTTGAGCTCGATCAGGAAATCGATGGTCGTATCGATCTCGTCACGGGTCATGTTGCCCTTGTTGCCGTAGGTCATCATGCCCTGGGCCTCGATCGCCATGGCGAGGTCCATGAGGCCGATCTGCGGGAAGTTCTGCAGCGCCGCCCGGCCCTCGAACTCGGGGTTGATGAACTCCGCCCATGACGTGATCGGCCGGCCAATCAGGTCGGGCCGGATGCCGAGGGTGTCGGCATTGTGGTTGGTCGGAATCATGGTGAGCCACTGGGTCTCCGGCTCGACGAAATCGCGGCTGTCGATGGCGGAGGTGTACTGCACCTGGGTCGGGTGCTGCCCCTGCCCATACCAGGCATCGGGCCAGATCTTGCCCTCCTTCTTGTAGAGGCCGATCGCCTGATCCCAATAGGCGAGCTTGGTAGTGTCGACCGCCTGGAAGTTCCCGGTCGGCCAGATGGCGTTGATCTGCTGATAGGCCGGCTCGACCGTGTCGAAGGAGCGCGGCTGGGTGGCCGCGCGCTGGCCCAAGGTGGCGAAATCGACCACCGTCTGCAGGATCTGGAAGCCGAGCGCCTCCTCGGCCATCAGTTCCAGTTCCTTGATGTGGGACACCGCGGAGCCCAGCATGTGGATCTCGATGTCCTCGATGTCCTGCGCCCAGATGGTGGGGAAACCACCAAGCGCCGTTGCAGCAACGGCCGCGGCGCTGCCTTTCAAGGCCGAACGCCGGGTAATGGATGGAAGAAGCTTCGTCGAACGTGATTTTTTCATCGCTTCGTCTCCCGCCAGCTAGTGCTGCGGCGCTGACGCCTGCGGGTCGCTACGGCCCGCGGCCGCGCTCTCGCCTCCCCGCGGCCGGCTTCGCTTGTTTTCCGGCGGCATCTTTGCGCCGCCACGCGCGATCCCGACCGCGACTGACGAAAGTATTCCCCAGAGGCGCGCGCCAAGCAAGACGCGCGCGCGGTCCGAAGGCGCCCGCCGAAACCGCGCTCAAGCCTTCGTACGGCGAAGCGCGGTGCGGAGCGCCACGGTCGCTGCCTCGTCAACGGTCAGCGAGTCGTCCAGGACCACGCCGTAGCTCTCGCGCGCCTCGGCGGCCGTGTAGAAGCCGTCGGCCACGTCGTCGGACACCAACGCGGCCGAGCGATCGAGCGGGTCGCCGTAGCCGCCGCCGCCCGGCGTGTAGACGGCGATGCAGTCGCCGGCCTCGGTCGGCGTCGCCGGCACCTTGGCCGGCCAACTCTCCACCTCATCCGGCGCCGCGGCGTTCCATTTCTCGAGCCTGCCGACGGTGCCGGGCGCACCGCCCCGGAAGCCCCAGGGCACATCCTCGTGCCGGTCCGCCTCGTGGACGACGTAGCCTGGCGTGAGGAAGCGCTGCACCTTGACGATGCCGAGCCCGCCGCGATGGCGCCCGGCGCCCGGCGCCACATCGTCTCGAAGCTCGTAGCGGTCGCAGATCAGAGGCAGGTGCATGCCGAGATCCTCGATCGGGTTGTTACGGGTGTTGCGCATCAACTCGTCGATCGAATCCGGACCGTCGGAGGCCGGACGCCCGCCATAGGCGGACTCATTGATCTCGACCAGAATCCAATAGTCGCCGCTGGGCCGCACGCCGGAATAGGCGAAGGCCGAGAGGGTCGCGCCGCAGCCGGCCGTCACCTTGTCCGGGATCGCCGGCGCGAGCGCCTTGCTGATGAGGTCGACCAGGCGCTGGCACTGGGCGAAGCGCGATTGGCAGGCGGCCGGAAACTTCGGGTTGAAGATCGAGCCTTCGGGCGAGACCACCTCGATCGGGCGGAACGAGCCCTGGTTCTGGGGAATGTATTCAGTGGTGGTGCTCGTATCGAGCAGGAGCGCGCGGAACGCGAAATAGCACGTCACCTTGGTCGAACCCTCGAAGGGGACGTTGTAGGCGGTCGCCACCTGAGCCGCGGAGCCGGTCGTGTCGACCACCGCCGAATCGTCCCTGATCCGCACGGTGACTTTGACCGGCAGGCGGACCTCCCGGTTGACGCCGTCGTCGTCCAGAAAGCCTTCGGCGACATAGTCCCCGTCGGGAATCTCCCGGATGCGCCGGCGCAGCATCCGCTCCGAATAGTCCATCAATTCGGCCGTGGCGGCTTCAAGCGTCACCTTTCCGTAGGTTTCGTACAGCTCCTGGAAGCGGCGGACTCCCAGCTGGGCGGAGGCGACCTGCGCCTCGATATCGCCCAGCACGTCACGCGGCACGCGCGTGTTGGTCTCGATGTGCTGCCAGAGCGCGCGGTTCAGCTTATCTTCCTCGTAGAGCTTCACGCCCGAGAAGAGCATGCCCTCGGCGAACACGTCCGGAATGTCGATGACGATGCCCGGAGTCGCGGCGCCGAGGTCGACATGATGCGCCGTGTTGGCCGAGAAGCCGACCAGCTCGTCCTCGTAAAACACCGGTGCGATGCAGCAGATGTCCGGCACATGGCTCGCGCCGCGATAGGGATGGTTGTGCAGCACGACATCGCCGGGCCGCCATGTGCCGTGCATGGTGCGCTCGGCGCCCCGCAGATAGCCGGGGATCGAGCCGATATGCATCGGCGTCGAATCCGATTCGCAGAGCGTGTTGAAGTTGCGGTCGAAGAGCCCGGCGCCGAGATCCTCCGATTCCCGGATGATCGTGGAGTAGGACATGCGGTAGAGCATGTGGCCCATCTCCTTCGCGATCGTATGCAGGGCGCCGCCGATCACCTGCACGGTGATGGGGTCGACGTTCGCCATGGCGCGTGCCTCCCGTTCGACCTCGCCGGCTAGGCTAGAGAGCGGCCGGCGCCGAATCAAACCCGTCGCCCCTAGCCCTGCCGTGGCATACCATGAGCAGGCAACGGAGGGAGACAGCGATGCCGCTGGATGACGACGTTCGCAAAGCGCTCGACACCATCTTCTCCGGCGACGCCGGGCTCTACCAGAAGCGCGGCTGGAACCAGCGCTCGGGCTTCGGCACGCGGCCTGCGCTCCTCAACATCGACCTCGCCAACGCCTGGACCCGTCCGGGCTATCGCTTCTCCTGCGATGATATGGACCAGCAGATCATCCCCGGCGTGCAGCGCTTGCTCGAAGCCGCGCGGGCCAAGCAGGTGCCGATCATCTACACCACCACCGCCTTCTGCAGCCGCTTCGACATGGGTGCCTTCCCGCTCAAGACGCCATTCGAGGACCTCATGCTGGGCACGCCTGCGTGCGAGATCGACGACCGCATCCCGCCGGAGGAGGGCGTCGACACGGTGATCGTGAAGAAGAGGCCGAGCGCCTTCGCCGGCACCCATCTCGGCGGCATCCTGCGTGCCGGCGGCATCGACACATTGATCTGCACCGGCGTCACCATGGCCGGCTGCGTCAGGCATACGGTGGAAGACGCGCTGGGCGAGGGGTTCCGCACCGTCGTGGTGCGCGAATGCGTCGGCGACCGCGTGCCCGCGGCAGTCGAGTGGAACCTGTTCGACATCGACATGAAGTATTGCGACGTCGAACCGCTCGATCGGGTGCTGGCCTACCTGGACGATCTGGAACCCTTCGCCAACCGGTAGCGGCGCGGCGGGCGCGTTCGGCGGGCCGAGTGGGAACTGAGCGTTACCGACCGAGGTTATGCGTCGATGGCGTATCGGCTGGGAGTCGACGTGGGAGGCACCTTCACGGACGTGCTCCTGATCAACGAAGAAGACAGCAGCTTTCGCGTCGCCAAGGTTCCGTCCACCCCCGCAGACTCATCGATCGGCGTGCTCAACGGCATCGCGCGCGTTTGCGAGTTGGCCGACATCCGGCCCGGCGCGATTCAGAACGTGATGCACGGGACCACGGTCGCGACCAACGCGATCCTCACCGGCAAGGGCGCGCGCGTCGGCCTGGTCACGACGAAGGGCTATCGGCACGTCCTGCAAATCGCCCGCTCCTTCGTTCCGGGCGGCCTCGGCGCCTGGGTCATCTTCAACAAGACGCCGCCTCTCGCGCCCCTGGCGCTGACCGTGGAAGCGCACGAGCGGATCGACGCCAGAGGCGAGATTGTCGAGACACTGGACGAGGATGAGCTGCGCGAATCGCTGCGATCGCTCAAGCAAAAGGGAATCGACGCGCTCACAATTTCGCTGATCAATTCCTACACCGACGACTCGCATGAGAAGATCGCCGGCCGCATCGCGGCGGAGGAGCTGCCCGACATTCCGATCTCGCTCTCCTCCCAGGTGATCCCCGAGATGCAGGAGTACGAGCGCACGATCACGACGGTCTGCAATTCCTATGTCCGCCCGATCGTTTCCCGGTACGTGCGCAACCTGAGCCGGGAGCTCGGCACGATATCGGGCGACGTGAATCTGCACATCCTGCGCTCGGACGGAGGCCTGACCTCCCCCGTCGGCGCCGAAACGGTTCCCGTCAACCTGCTGATGAGCGGCCCCGCCGGCGGCGTCACCGGCGCGCTCTGGATCGCGCGGCAGGCCGGGTTCGACAACCTCCTCACCTTCGACATGGGCGGCACCTCGACGGATGTCTGCCTGGTCAGGGACGGAGTCGCGCAAATCCGGCGCGAGACGACCGTCGGCGATCTCACGGTGCGCGCATCGTCGGTTGACGTGCGCTCCGTCGGCGCGGGCGGCGGCTCGATCGCCCACGTGCCCGAGCTGACCAAAGCGCTTCGCGTGGGGCCTGCCAGTGCCGGCGCCGATCCCGGCCCAGCCGGCTACGGCAAGGGTGGCACGGAGCCGACCGTGACCGACGCGAATGTCGTGCTCGGCCACTTGCCCGAAGCCTCGCTGCTCGGCGGCGACCTCGCCATCGACAGGGCGAAGTCGGCGGACGCAGTCGGCAAGGTCGCGAACGCGCTCGGTTTTTCGACGGAGCGGGCCGCCGCGGGCATCTACAACATCGTCAACGAGACCATGATCGGCGCGCTGCGCCTCGTTTCCGTGCAGCAGGGCTTCGACCCGCGTGACTTTGCACTGGTCGCGTTCGGCGGCGCCGGCCCGATGCACGCCAACGCGCTGGCGCGGATCCTCGGGTGCTGGCCGGTGATCGTGCCGCCGAGCCCCGGCGTACTCTGCGCCTACGGAGACGCGACGACGCGTACCAGGGACGAAGCGTCGCGCAGCCTCATGCGGCGGATGTCGGAGACCGGCAGGGCGGACGTGCTGGCGATCCTGGAGGAGTTGGCGGAACAGGCCGCGAGGTCCCTGGATGACGAGGGCATCCCCCGCGCCGAGCAATCCGCGCATTTCGAGATCGACGTGCGCTATGCCGGGCAGGTGCTTCATCTGACGGTGACCGTGGAGATGGAGGAGCTTCGGCGCAGCGGACTCGGCTGCATCGAAGCGGCATTCGACGAGCTGCACGAACGTCTCTACACCTTCGCGCTCGACATGGATCGGGAGATCATCAACCTGCGCGCCATCGTGCAGGGCAAGGAGACACCGCTCAGTGCGCCGCGCCTGGCGGCCGGAACGCGCGATGCCTCCGCCGCGCAGGCCGGAAGCCAGACCGTATACGTGGATGGCGCCCATCGCGACGTGCCGGTCTATGACCGCGCCAGGCTCCTCGCCGGCAATGTCATCGAGGGGCCGGCCATCGTGATGCAGCTCGACTCCACCACCGTGCTGCTGCCCGACCACGACGGTGAAATCGACGCGATCGGAAACATCCTGATCCACCCGCGGGCGGGGTGAGCGAGGGACGACCATGCCGGCGACCGTGATCGAGAGCAATCACACCCCGTTCAGCCGGGTCGAGGTCGACCCGGTCGATCTCGACATCATCGAGAACGCGCTGCGCAACGCGCGGCACGAAATGGATGCCGTTCTCTTCCGCACCGCCATGTCGCCCGGAATCAGAGAGCAGCACGACGAGTTCCCCCTGATCGCGAATCGTGATGGCAAGATGGTGGTCGGGCAGTTTGGCGCCTTCATCAACGTGTTTCTCAACTCCTACGAAGGCGAGATTCACGAGGGCGATGTCTTTCTCACGAACGATCCCTATTCCTGCGACGGCGCCATCAGCCACACGCCCGATTGGCTGGTGCTGCTGCCGATCTTCAAGAAGGGCCGGGTGATCGGCTGGGCCGCGATGTTCGGCCACATGACCGATACGGGAGGCCGCGTTCCCGGCAGCATGCCGACGGACGCTCAGCAGATATTCGAAGAGGGCATCATTATTCCACCGACCAAGATATATCGGCGCGGTGAACGCCAGGACGAAATCCTGCAACTGATCTTGCACAACTGCCGCATGCCGCACTGGAACCGGAGCGATCTTGATGCGTTGATCGCGGGCTGCCGCCTCGCGGCGATACGCGTCATCGAGCTGTCGGACCGCTTCGGTGACGACACGTACCATTCCGCATTGGAAGAGTTGTTGGAGCGCACGCGCCGGGCAATGCGCCACATCATTCTGACGGGAATTTCGGAGGAAAAGCAGTATTTCGAAGACTATTTGGATGACGACGGCGTCGGCATGGGCCCCTACAAGATTGCCTGCTCCCTATGGCGCGAAGGCGACAAGATGATCCTCGATTTCGAGGGAACCGATCCGCAGTCGCAAAGCTCGATCAATTTCTATTGCAACGAAGAAATGACCAAGATGCATTGCGGGGTTTTCCTCATCATGCTCGCGGACCCGCAGATTCTTTTCAACGACGGCTTCTACGATCTGATGGACGTGCGCATCCCCGAGGGGACGCTGTACAAGCCCATCAAGCCTGCGGCGCTCTCCTGCCGCACCCATGGCCTGGCGCGCTGCATGGACGTGCTCGCCGGGCTGTTCGGGCAGAGCAACCCTGACTACATGTGCGCGGCTGGATTCTCGGCCAGCCCGCATTTCCTGTACTCGGGCTACGATTCCCGCGGCGAGTGGTTTCAGCTCTTTCACATCGCGTTCGGCGGCATCGCCGCCGCACCCTCGGGCGACGGTGCCGATGGCCATGGCATGTGGCCGGACTTCACCAACGTGCCTTGCGAATACCTCGAAGCGATTTGCCCGCTGCGCATGGACGCCCACGAGGTGATCCCGGATTCCGGGGGAGCCGGGCTTCACCGCGGCGGCAACGGCGTGCACACCGCCTACCGCATCCTCAATGCAGGCGACGTTTCCATTCACGACGACCGCTGGCTCTCTTACCCGTGGGGCGTGCGGGGCGGGCTGCCCGGTGCGCGAAGCCGGAAGTACGTTGAGCGCACGGACGGGACGATCGAGGTTCTTCCCTCGAAGTGCGACCGCGTGCGGGTCGAGCCGGGGGATGTCGTGCACTACTGCACGTGGGGCGGCGGCGGCTGGGGCGATCCGCTGGAGCGGCCGGTCGAGCAAGTGGCGTTCGACGTCGAGGCCGGCCTCGTCACGACCGCAGGCGCGCGACGTTACGGCGTGGTCATGGGCGAGGAGTCTGCCGTCGACGAGGAGGCCACGCGGGCGCTACGCGAGAGCATGCGGCTGGAGCGGGGCAACCCCGACCTCTTCGACATGGGCGGCGACATCGACGAGATCGTGGCCCGCTGCGAGGAGGAGACGGGGCTTCCAGCGCCGCGCCCGCCCGAGTTCGCCCCGTGGGCACTGGCGACTCGGGAGCGTGCTCGCGACGAGGCGTGAAGTTGGAGCTGGGCCGCCGCGAGAGCCGCACAGCAACCTGGGTCGGGGTGTGTGGGGGTGTTTACGCCGCCCGCTCGTTGCCCAGAAATCTGGCGGCGAAGCGGGGGTAGACCTCAGCGAGGTTCGCGCCCACGGGTCCGCGGATCAGCGCCATGGTCTCCGCGCTCGGGGCAGGGGTGACGGGTGGGTCGTCGGCGACGTCGAAGGTGAAGCCGGTAGCGTCGCGCACGTCGTCGAGGCTGTGGCCGGGGTGCAGCGAGGCGACGCGGAAGCGCCCGCGCGCCGCATCGAAGCGGAAGACGCAGCGCCCGGTGACCAGCGCGTAGGGCCCGCCCGGCCGGTAGACCTCGGGCGGGCTGGTGCCCGGCGCGCTGATGAAATCCACCTTCTCCACCAGCGTGCGGGGCGTGTGCTCGACTCGGAAGAGGATCACGCGCGGCACCACGAAGTAGAGGTAGGCGGAGCCGTAGGAGCCGGGGAAGCGCCTGTCTGCCGCTGGGTGCGGGCCGGTGCCAATCAAGTTGATGTTGGCGCTGCCGTCGATCTGCACCCCGCCCAGGAAGAAGGCGTCGATGCGGCCCTGGCCGGCGCGGTCGAAGAGCTCGCGTCCGCCGTCGGTCATGTCGCTCTGCGCCCCACTGCCGAGCACGCTCACCTCCGGCCGACCGCCGCCCCGCTCGCGCGCGAGCCACGCGGCCGCAGCGGGAATCGGCGAGGAGGCCCCGACCGCCACCCGCCCGAGCCCTTCGAGCATCCCGGCGATGACGTCGATGAGGAGCGCGACTTTGCTGGGACTCATTCGGCGGCGCGGAGGCTCTTCATGACGTCCGCTTCATTGGCGATCAGATTCTCCCCGCAATACTCCTCGAAACCCTCCTTGCTCGCCGCGAGCCGGGCGTACTCGGCCAGGTGCTCGCGGTCCGGCTCGTAGCGGCCGGCGAGGCCGAGGGGCCAGGCGCCTTGCGGGGCTTCGGCGAGCGCAGCGACGTAGAGCGCGGGCAGCGCGCCCGCGGCCAGCGTCTCGTCGGCCAGCAGGTCGCCGGGCCGTATCTCCTCGACCGTGACCAGGGTTTCCCTGGCGGCATGCGCCATGGTCACGAGCTCGCGGCGCGCGCCAAGCCAGACGTTGCCGTGCTCGTCCGCGAAGGGCGCGTGGAAGAGCGCGACATCGGGCCGGAGCGCCGGCAGCACGACGATGGGATCGCCCTCAGCTAACGGATTGTCAATCACCTGCCAGTCGGGGCGCACGCGTAGCAGGTCCGAGCCGATGAGGCCGCGCAGCGGCATGAAGGGCACGCCCTTCTCCGCCGCCTGCAACGCCGCATGAATCGCGGGGCAGGTGGAGTCGCGGATCGCCACGGCGCCGTTCTCGACCGCTACCGCGAAGCGGGGCGCGTTGCCGAGCTCGCCGAGGCTCACTGCGGCGGTCTCGACCGTGGCGACGCAGCCGGCGCCGATCAGCAGGTCTGCCGCGATGCCGGCCTGCGGCACGGTGACGAGGTGCAGGTCGCGCACGCCGTGCCGCACCAGCGCCCGCACGGCCATCATCGGCACGAAGGAATAGTCCGGCGGCAGCGCCAGCATGGCGCCGTCGGCGATCCGGCCCGCGAGCCGGTCGAGGGAGAGGGTCTCGGTCATCGGCCACCGTGCCCCCGCGCTCAGAACTCCTCGGCGCCGTGGGCCATGACGGTGCCCTTGCCGGCCATGATTTTGAGGAAGAGCCCGGCGCTGTCCGGCAATACCTTCTGCACGTAGAAGCGGGCGGTCTTGAGCTTGGTGTCGTAGAAGGCGTCGCCGTTCTGCTTGTCGCGGGCACACTTCGCCATCTGACACCACATGTAGCCGACCGCCACCAACCCGAACATCCTGAGGTAATCGGAGGCCGCAGCACCGGCCTCTTCGGGATCGCCCAGGCCGCGCTGGGCGACGACCAGCGTCGCGGTCTGCAGCTTGCCAAGCGCCTTGCCCACAGGGCCCACGATGTCCGCGAGCTCTGGGTCGTCCTTGTTCTCCTCAATGAAAGCGACGGCGGGGTGGAAGAAGTGGCGCAGGTAGCGGCCGGCTCGGCGGGGCAGCTTGCGGCCCACCAGATCGAGCGCCTGGATTCCGTTCGCGCCTTCGTAGATCTGGCTGATCCGCGCATCGCGCACCAGTTGCTCCATGCCGTGCTCGCGGATGTAGCCGTGGCCGCCATGCACCTGCACCGCGAGGTTGGTGGCCTCGAAGCCGTAGTCGGTGAAGAAGGCCTTGATGATCGGCGTCATCAGCTGCACCAGCTCGTCGGCATCCTCGCGCACCGAGGCGTCCTCGTGGCTGCGCGAGACGTCGAGCTGCAGCGCGGTCCAGTAGGCGAGCGCGCGGGCGCCCTCGTTGATGGCGCGCTGGTTGAGCAGCATGCGGCGCACGTCGGGGTGGACGATGATGGGATCGGCCGACGCCTCCGGCTCCTCGGCGCCCTTGAGCCCGCGCCCCTGGCGGCGGTCCTTCGCGTAGGCGGTCGCGCTCTGGTAGGCGGTCTCGCCCAGCCCCAGACCCTGGAGGCCGACGCCGAGCCGCGCCCCGTTCATCATCGTGAACATGCAGCGCAGGCCCTTGTGCGGCGAGCCGATGAGGTAGCCCTCTGCCTCGTCGAAGTGCATCACGCAGGTGGCCGAGCCGTGGATGCCCATCTTCTCCTCGATCGAGCCGCAGGAGACGCCGTTGGCCGGCCCCGCCGTTCCGTCCTCCTTGAGCGTCCGCTTCGGCACCAGGAAGAGGCTGATGCCGCGCACGCCGGGCGGGGCGTCGGGCAGCTTTGCCAGCACCAGGTGGACGATGTTTTCGGTCAGGTCGTGTTCACCGGCGGAGATGAAAATCTTGGTGCCTGAGATCGCGTAACGGCCGTCTCCCTGCGGCACCGCCTTGGTGCGGATCAGGCCCAGGTCCGTGCCGCAGTGGGGCTCGGTCAGGCACATGGTGCCGCTCCAGGTGCCGTCGCCGAGGCGGGGCAGGTAGGCCTGCTTGAGCGCCTCCGCCGCGTGCAGCTCGATCACCGTCGCAGCCCCGTTGGTGAGCAGCGGATAGACGCCGAAGGCCAAATTCGTCGAGCAGACCATCTCGTCGAAGACCATGCTGATGAGCTGCGGCAGCCCCTTGCCGCCGTAGTCCGGCGACAGCGTGACGCCGGTCCAGCCGGCATCGACGAAGGTCTTGTAGGCCTCCTTGTAGCCCTGCGGTGTGCGCACCACGCCGTTCTCGTAGTGGCAGCCTTCCTCGTCCGCCGGGCGGTTGAGCGGCAGCAGCGTGTTCTCGCAGAGCTTGGCGCCTTCCTCGATCATGGCGTCGATCACGTCGGGCGTCGCGTCCTCGTAGCCGGGCAGCGTCGCGATCTCGCCCACGTCGAGCAGCTCGTTGAGCACGAAGCGCATGTCGCGCAGCGGCGCGCTATAGGTTTGCACCATCGTTTCTCTCCATTCTCCGAAACACTGCGCTCAGTTGCCGAGCGTGAGGTCGACCGACTGGCCCATTACCGTGCGGGCAGCCGGCGTGGTCGCGGCGACCAGCTTGCCGCGCTTGAAGACGTGGGTGCACGCCGGGTTGATCCGCAGCACGTCCGCCTTGCTGCTGGCGTCGAACACCGCGAGGTCGGCCTGGCAGCCGGGGGCCACGCCGTAATCGTCCAGCGCGAGGATCTCGGCGTTCTTCCAGGTCACCATGTCGAAGCAGGCGTCGATTTCCGCCGTGCCCGACATCTGGCAGACGTGCAGCGCCACCGAGGCCGCCTGCACCATGTCGCCCCGGCCAAGCGGATACCACGGGTCCATGATGGAATCGTGGCCGATGCCGACCGTGATCCCGGCTTCCCAGAGCTCCTTCACGCGAGTCATCGCGCGGCGCTTGGGGTAGCTGTCCTCCCGCGCCAGCAGGATCAGGTTGTCGAAGGGGTTGGCGATGACGTTGAGCCCGCCCTTCTCGAGCCAGCCGAACAGGCGGAAGGCGTAGGCGTTGGCGTAGGAGTGCATGGCCGCGCAGTGGCTCGCGGTCACGCGGCCCTGCATGCCCCTGTAATACGTCTCGTGCGCCATCACTTCGGTGAAGCGCGAGTTGGGGTCGTCGACCTCGTCGCAGTGGGCGTCGATCAGGAGGCCCCGCTTCTCCGCCTCGTCGAAGATCAGCTTGAGGCTGGCGACGCCCGCCTCGCGCGTCGCCTCGTTGTGCGGGATGCCGCCGATCACGTCCGGCCCCATGTCCAGCGCACGGATGAACAGTTCCGGCCCTCCGGGGTGGGAGTGGATGCCGTCCTGGGGGAAAGCCACGATCTGCAGGTCCACCCGGTCGCTCACCTCGTCCTTGACCTCCAGCAGGGCCCGCATCGAGAGCTGGCCTTCGTCCGAGGTGTCGGCGTGGGTGCGGATGAAGCCCGCGCCCTGGGCGACCTCCCAGTCAATCGCCTGCCTGGCCCGCGCCTTGACCGATTCGAGGTCGCGGATCTTCTTCTGCTTGGCCCAATTGGCGATGCCCTCGTGCAGCGTGCCGGTGACGTTGGGCTCCAAGTTCGCCGTGAGCACCGCGTCAAGATGGACATGCGGGTCGATCAGCGGGCCCGAGACCAGCCTGCTGCCGCAGTCGATCGTCTCGCCGGCCTCCGCCGTGATGTCCGGCTCGACCGCCACGATGCGCGCGCCCTCGATGGCGATGTCGGCCGCGCGCACGGGCTGGTCCTCGTGCGCCACGAGAGCGTTCTTCAGAATGATGTCCATACCCGGCTGTCCCCCATGTGGGCACGAGGCCCGCGTCTCACAAGCGCCGACATTTTCGCCCAAGGCGCGCGCGACCGCCAGCCGCGCGCGCCGCGGCGTTATCCGCTACATTGGATCACCATACGCTCCGAGTAGCCGGGAATCGGACAGATGGAACTTGCCAAGATCGGCGCACGCGGTCGGGCGACGATCCCAAAGAGCATTCGGGACGCAGCAGGCCTGCGCGAGGGCGATGTGATCGCATTCGTGTTCGATGGCGGCCGCCTGGTAGTCCACAAGGTGGTTCCGGGACGGGACGAATTCCTGCATGGCCTCGGGGGGCTGATGGGCGAATGGCTTTCGTTCGAGGACGAAGAAACCTAGCGTAGCCTCTGAACCCCATTCCCCGATCATGTGTTCATTCCAGATATCTTTATCGCAGTAGACGGTAGCAGCTTTTTCGGTGGTGAACACACTGTCATGGATAGCATCCCACAGTACTGAAGACTTGAAGTCCCAAGGATGGGAGCGATTATCCGACGCCGACAGTACCTTCAATTTACAGTCCCATACGTGGATTGTATTTTCGACTTCACCTTCCTTACCGTCTGTAATGCGAATCAATCCGAGTTTCTGCATTGCGAAGGATTGTGGAGTCAGATAGCTCTTGGGAGATTCGAGTACCTCCGCCAGCTTGCGGTAAACCCTCTTCTATACACCGACATGTGTCACGATTTGCCTCTCCTATTTGCCCGTGATTTACTGGTGCGGCGCTTGAGGGGCTGAGTCAAATCAGAGCGAGACAGCCCTAACTCGGCATCGATAACGCTGAGGTTCACAGGGAATGGGGTGTAGCACTCAAGTTCCTCCTTGAGTATACGTATGCGGTCAGGAGTAAAGCCGCAGCACCCTCCTATGATTCGTGCTCCAGCATCTTTGGAAAGTCTGGCGTACTTACGCACGTCGTTGTCAGTACCCGAATAACACACCTTCCCTTTCACCAACTTAGGGACGCCGCAATTCGACTTGACGACTAAGATTTCGTTCTTATTTACTTCGTGCATCTCCATGATAGAGGCCACGGTATCACCAAATCCTCCTCCACAGTTCGCGCCAAAAGCTGCTACATCTATAGCATTAAGTGTGAAATATACAGCTACATCTTGCGGAGTTAGACCCATCATGGTGAAACCGTTGGTGTCAAAGGACATGGTGCATACAATGGGCAGGCCAGTGCTGCGAGCCCCTAGAATAGCGGCTTCCACCTCCGCCAAAGATGACATGGTTTCGATCCAGATAATATCAGCGGAACCTTTTTGTAGAGAGATTGCTTGATTTTTGAATGCCTCGACCGCATCTTCGTGAGTCAAGGTGCCGATAGAAGCTGCTTCCCCCGAAGTAGACAAGACAATCTCGCCGGTTGGTCCCATGCACCCTGCTACCAACATCGGCCTATCCGCCTCACTTACCACCTTACGGGCTAGTAAAGCGGCTTCCTTATTCAGCTCGAATACCCGGTCTTCGGAGCCATGGAGCTTCATCCTGTAGGCATTGCCACCGAAACTGTTGGTCAGTAGGATGTCAGCTCCAGCATATCTCATGGCTTCATGGTTGCCGATCACCAGCCAGGGCTTATCGAAATTCCATAGCTCAGGAGGATCGCCCGACTCCAAGCCTAGCTCAAAGAGGTTGGTAGCCGTGGCGCCGTCGGCAATCAAATTCTCCTTCTCATCGAGCAGGAACCGCAATCTCTCATGGTTAGGTATGTTGCGAAACTGCATGTCCATCTCCTATCACGAACACATAGCGGAGGCTCGAATGAAACCTCCACTGTGTTGATGTTCCGTGCGTGAAGGCCAGTCATTCTTCTTAGGCTAGCGTAGCTTTCTCTTGCCCTTATTAGTCTTAGCTTTGACCCTATTGCCTTGGAAATTGATGGTGGACGTATAGTGCTACATCCGAATGGCTTTGCCCCCCTTCAACCCTAACGTAGCAGGTTCCGTAGTAGACAGCGCCTCCTATACGTAGCGGTACCGTGGAATCAATTGGAGTAACCTTACACTCATTCCCCACCGAGTCGCGACCAGCGATGCAAGGGACGTGCGCTCTTGGCCCCAGCCTGTGGAGCGACCGTGATGCCGCCCTGTCCCCTCCTCCCGGGAGGAGGGGGAACAAAGGCGGCGCTGGCGCTCTCTCCCTCTCCTCCCCGCCGGGAGGGCCGGGGTGAGGGTGGGGCCGAAAGCCGCGTGACGAAGGGGCCTGGACAACCCGGATTCCCCGTCGGAATCGCGGCCTGCGCCACCCTCAGCCGCCCGCTTGCGCCAGAGCCTCTCGCAGTAGCCCGTGCAGGTGGCCGTTGGCGGCCAGCACGTCGCCGCTGGTCATCGAGTCCGCGCCGCCGCCGACCTCGGTCACGATGCCGCCGGCCTCGCGCACGATGATGATCCCGGCCGCGAGGTCCCAGGGCTCCATGCCGAAGCCCCAGTACCCGTCGAGCCGTCCCGCTGCGACGTAGGCGAGGTCGAGCGCCGTCGAGCCCGTCCGGCGCACGCCCGCCGTCTCGCCGGCGAGGCGGCGCACCATGTCGGGATGGCCCGGATAACGCGGCCGCGCGCCGAAGGGCAGCCCGGTCGCGAGCAGCGCGCTGGGCAGCGCGCGCCGGGCCGAGACCCTGAGCCGCTGGTTGTTGATGAAGGCGCCGGCGCCGTTCTCCGCCCAGAACAGCTCGTCGCGCACCGGATCGTAGATCACGCCGGCGTAAGGTTTGCCGTCGCGCTCCAGCCCGATCGAGATGGCGAAATGAGGCAGCCCGTGCAGGAAGTTGGTGGTGCCGTCCAGCGGGTCGACGACCCAGCGGTTGGAGCTGTCCTCGCCCTCGATGGCGCCGCCTTCCTCCAGCAGGAAGCCGAAGCGGGGGCGCGCCCGGCCAAGCTCCGCGACCAGCGTC
Organism: Alphaproteobacteria bacterium; assembly: GCA_965220745.1. GTDB lineage: Bacteria > Pseudomonadota > Alphaproteobacteria > UBA828 > UBA828 > WTGU01. The sequence goes on from CBDCQT010000013.1 coordinate 89,921, forward strand.
TTCTCGGCCCGGTGATCGGCCGCCGAGACGAAATCAGCGGGCCCCTTTTGCGAGACCTGCAGGTTCTCGACCTCGCCGAAGTCGCGGATCAGGTCGCGCGCCGCCTTGTAGGCGGCATTGACCATGACCGTGATCAGCGGCGAGCGGCGGGACATGGCGTGGCAATCGTCGTGTAAAGGAGGGAAAGCGGGCGCTGGCGGCGCCCACGGGCCGAACGGTCAGCCGCGGGCGCGCTCGACATAGGTCGAATCGGCGGTGCTCACCACCACGCGCTCGCCCTCGGAGATGTGGGGCGGCACCATCGTCCTGATGCCGTTGTCGAGCAGCGCCGGCTTGTAGGAGGCCGCGGCCGTCTGGCCCTTCACCACCGGCTCGGTCTCGGTGACTGTCTGCACCACCGTGTCCGGCAGCGTCACCCCGATCGGGTCGCCTTCATAGGATTCGATGGTGACGATCATGCCCTCGTGCATGAAGACCATCCGCTCGCCGATCAGGTCGCGGGCGAGGCTGGACTGCTCGTAGGTGTCCTGATCCATGAAGTGGAGCAGGTCGCCATCCTCGTAGAGGTACTGGTATTGCTTCTGGTCGAGGCGCACACGCTCGACGTTCTCGGACGCCCGGAAGCGCTCGTTGAGCTTGGTGCCGTCGCGCAGGTTCTTGAGCTCGACCTGGAGGTAGGCGCCGCCCTTGCCGGGCTGGGTGTGCTGAATTTTCACCGCGACCCAGAGGCGATCCTGATGCTCGATCACCATGCCGGGGCGGATGGCGTTGCCGTTGATCTTCATGGGTTCTGCTGCTGGAGAGAGGCCGCAGGCTATATCAACTCGTCTCTGCGCTGGCAATGGCGCGGTTGATCGCCTTGACGCCGGCCTCCGGTCCGTCCGGATGCGACCAGACCCCGCCGATCACGGCGAGGAAGTCGGCGCCGTTCTCCACCAGCGGCCCGCAGTTCTCGGCCGTGATGCCGCCGATGGCGACGCAAGGCACGACCATGAGGGTGCTCCACCACTTGAGCAGGTGGGTGTCCGCCTTCGCGCGCGGTGTCTTGGTCTCGGTGGGGAAGAAGGCGCCGAAGGCCACGTAGTCGGCGCCCGAGGCCGCAGCCTCCATGGCGCGGTGGCGGGAATCGTAGCAGCTCACGCCCACCATCCCGTCCGTGCCCAGCCGCTCGCGCGCTTCCGTATAGCTCGCGTCGTCGGCGCCGACATGGGCGCCGTCTGCACCGATTGCAGCCGCCAGATCGGGCCGGTCGTTGATGAGCAGCGGCACCTCGCGCGTCCGGCAAATCGGCAGCAGGCGCTCTCCCGCCCGGCGCACCGCATCGTCGTCGGCCTCCTTCAGCCGGAGTTGGAGGCAGGCGACATCGCCCGCGTCGAGCGCCGCCTCGAGCGCGGGCGTGAAGGTCTCCAGTTCAAACTCGGGCGGGGTGATCAGGTAGAGCCGGCACGGGTCTCTCATTCAGATCACGCCCTTCTCCCGCAGGGCGTTGCGTTCGGCGGCGGAAAGACCGAGCAGGCCGCCGTAAACCTCGTCGTTGTGAGCGCCGAGCCTGGGGCCCAGGCTCTCGATCCGCCCCGGCGTCTCGGACATGGCGGGCAGCACGTTCGGCACGTGGACGTGCTCGCCCGTCTCCGGCTCGATCACGTCTTTCAAGGTGCCCCGCGCCTGGTAGTGCGGATCCTCGAAGATGTCGGCGATGGAATAGACCGGCGACGTCGGCACGCCGCCCGCGTTGCAGGTCTCCACCACCCGGTCGCGCGGTAGCGAGAGCGTGAAGGCCGTGACCATGGCCTCCACATCGTCGCGGTTCTCCACCCGCCTGGCACTGGTGGCGTAGCGCTCGTCCTCGCCCAGCTCCTCGCGGCCCAGCACCGCGGCCATGCGGCGCCACATCTTGTCGCTGGTGCACGCGATCGCGACCCAGCCGCCGTCGCCACACTCGAAATGCCCGTGGGGGCAGACGTTGCTGGTCATCAGCCCAAGCCTCGGGCGGACAAACCCGGTCGCGGCATAGAGCGGCGCCATCTCGTCGAGCACCCGGAAGATCGATTCGTAGAGGGCGATGTCGATCACCTGCCCGCCAACGTCTTCGCGGGTGCGCAGAGCCATGAGGGCGCCGACGGCGCCGTAGAGGCCGGAGATGTAGTCCGCGAGCGAGGTGGAGCCCGGCGTGAGCGGCGGCCCGCCGGGCACGCCGGTGAGGTGCGTCAGGCCGCCGAAGGCATGGGCGATGCGGGCGAAGCCGGGGCGGTCCTTGTAGGGGCCCTTCTGACCGTAGCCCGAGATGCGCACCATGACGAGGCCGGGATTGACGGCCTTCAGCGTGTCCGGCCCGAGGCCCCACTTCTCCATGGTGCCCGGCCGGAAGTTCTCGCACAGGATGTCAGCCTCGGCGACCAGCCGCATGAACAGCGCCGCGCCCTCGGACTGGCGCAGGTCGAGGGTGACCGACTTCTTGTTGCGCTGCTCCGAGAGCCAGGCGTAGCCGTCGCCCCGCTGGCTGGGCGAGCCGAACTTGCGCAGCGGGTCGCCGAGCCCCGGCTGCTCGACCTTGATGACCTCGGCGCCGAACTCGCTGAGCAGGGCGGCGGTAAAGGGCCCCGCGATAAAGGTCGCGAGGTCGATGACGCGGACGCCCGCGAGCGGCAGCTTCTCGGTCATGGCGGCAGAAAGCGGCGTTTAGGCCCGCATGTCAATCGCCGGCGGGGCCTCAGTACCGCTCCTTGTGGGTGCGCAGATCGAGCTCCTGCGTCCACGCGTTGCGCGGCTGGCGGTAGAGGAAGCGATAGGACTCCGCGAGCCCGTCGAGGCCGATGAGCCCGCCTTCGCCCATGCGTGCGGCGAAGTCGGGCGCGCGGGTCTTGAGCCGATAACCGTCGATGCCGCCGTCGACCACGACGTGGCCTACGTGAATGCCCTGCGGGCCGAACTCGCGGGCGAGGCTCTGGCCGAGCGCTCGGAGCCCGGCCTTGGCAGACGTGAAGGCGGCGAAATTGGGCTTGCCGCGCATCGACGCGCTCGCGCCGGTGAGCAACAGCGTGCCCGTGCCGCGCGGCACCATGCGGCGCAACGCCTCGCGGCTGAACAGGAAGCCGCCGAAGCAGCCGATGCGCCAGCAGGTCTCGAAGTACTCGGCCTCCATCTCGAGCGGGTTGCCCGGCATGTTGTTGCCGGCGTTGAAGACGGCGAGGTCGATCGGGCCTTGCGCTTCGGCCGCCTCGACGAAGGCGGCGACCGAGGCTTCGTCGGTGGTGTCGGCGACGACGGCGGTGGCCTGCCCGCCGGCTGCGCGGATCGTGTCCGCGGCCGCTTCCACCTTGGCCTCGGTGCGGCCGCCGACGAAGACGTGGAGCCCTTCGCTCGCCGCCATGCGGCAGACCGCCGCGCCCAGCCCCTCGCCCGCGCCCACACCGATCACGATCGCCGTCTTGCCCATGCCGCTCTCCCTTTCGTCTCAAGCCCGGTCCCCGCCGCGCGCCGGGAGAGTACAGCGTTACGCCGGCGCGGAACATGTTTCCAAAGAACGGTATCGATCCTGCGGGCCGGAGAGTCAGGCGCAGCTATTCTCCGTGGCGGCACGAATATCCGCGGCGGCGGCGCGCGGCCGTTTCGCTCGTTCATGCCGCATGAGCGCAATGGTCTCTTCGATCGACCTCGCCACGGGAGCAATGCGGGCGATTGGTATGCCATCGCGCGTGATGATCACGTCCTCGCCGGCCTCCGCACGCGCAATCAGCTGCAGCAACCGCACCTGCGCGTCGCTGATATCAACTGTACGAGGCATGGTGCTCCCAAGGGCCTCAACAATGGCAGAGACCGAGGCATAACGACCGCTGCGCGCTTGCTCAAGGCTTGATCCTGCAAAGCGCAACACCCGCTTCCGCCCAGCCTTGTCCCTGCCGCCCGGCGCGGCCATGATGCGCCCGCCTGGGCCGCCGGCCGGCGGGGGGCCGGCCCCTCAGCATCATCGTGGAGCTTGGAAAGGAAGCCATGCGCGCCGATCTCGATGCCCTGTTGCCCGCCCTGCGCGAACGGCGGGACGAGACCCGCGAGAACCGCATGGTCCTGCCCGAGATCAGGGAGATGGTTCGGGAATCGGACGTCGCCCGCATTCTGCAGCCTCCGGCCTACGGCGGGGCCGGCGGGCCGCTGCGCGACATTGTCGAGGCGGTCTCCCAGATTGGCGCTGCCTGCGGCTCGACCGGCTGGGCGGTGGTGCAGTACGTCGTTCATCCCTTCATGGTGGCCCAGTGGCCGCGGGAGGGGCAGGATGAGGTCTGGGGCGACGATCCCAAGGCCCTGGTCGCTGGCATCCTGATCCAGAGCCTGGGCCGCTACGTGCGGGTCGACGGCGGCTACCGCGTGAGCGGCCGCTGGCCCTTCGTCACCGGTGTGGACACCTGCGACTGGTGCATCGTCTCGGCCTACGAGGAAGGCTGGGTGGGCGAGCACGACAGTCACCTGCACTTCCTCATCAAGCGCGAGGAAATCGAGATCCTCGATACCTGGCACGCGCTGGGCTTGCGCGGCAGCGGCACCAACGACGTGCAGCTCAAGGAGTTCTTCGTGCCCGAGCACCGTGCTCTCTCGATGGAGGCGTTGCGCGGCGGCGAATCCCCCGGCGGCCACTGGCGCGAAACGCCGCTCTACCTGCTTCCCAGCTATCCGATCTTCGGCTGCGGCATCACCAGCGGCGCGGTCGGCATCGCGCAGGAGATGGTGGCGGAGTACAACGAGATCGCGCGCAAGAAGGGCTCGATCATGGCGGAGAAGCAGGTCTCCACCTTCGCCTCGCAGCACATCCGCTTCGCCGAATCAAAGTGCGCGGTCGACGGGGCCAAGCAGCTGCTGAGGGTTGCGGCCGACGAGATCAGCGCCATCGCCGTCGAGGAGGGCCGCGTGCCGAACCTCGAGGAACGCGCTCGCTGCCGCGCCTTCGCGACCTATGCCGGCAATATCGCGATGGACGCCGCGCGCGCCATCTGGGACCTCTCCGGCGCCGCCAGCGTCTACACCCGAAGCTCCCTCGGCAACCTCTATACCGACATGCTGGTCGCCAACCAGCACTTCACCCAGAGCAAGGACGTGAACTTCACGACCTACGGGCGGATGCTCTACGGGCTCGAGATCGACAACCCGACGCTGTGAGCGCGACCCGCGCGGCTGCGCGCTACTTCGACGAATTGAAGGAAGGCGAGCGCTTCGTCACGGGCGAATGGACGCTCGACGAAGCGGAAATCGTAGCCTTCGCACACGTGTTCGACCCACAGCCGATCCACGTCGATGCCGAGGGCGCGGCCGAGGGCCCCTACGGCGGCCTGATCGCCAGCGGCTTCCAGACGATGGCGCTGGGCTTCCGGCTCTTCTACGAGCTCGGCGTGATCAACGATGCCTGCATCGGCGGGCCGGGGATCGACAACGTCCGTTTTCACCGGCCGGCGAGGCCGGGCGACACCATCCACGCCATCGCAACCGTCACCGAAGCCCGCCCCTCGCGCTCGAAGCCCGACCGCGGCTACGTGCGCATGGCTTACGACGTCCGCAACCAGCGGGACGAGCCGGTGCTGAGCTACGAGATCGTCCATATCCTCATGCGCCGGCCGTCCTCGCCTTGACTTGGCGGTGCCCGTGTGCGGCCATCGAGTGCGCGAAAGATACGAGCGGAGCAGGCCATGAGCAGCTTCTACGACGGGCCGATCATCGACGCCCACCATCATCTCTGGGAGCTCGACTCCGGCCGGTATGCATGGCTCACCGACGGCCCGCGCGAGGTGGTGTTCGGCAGCACCGCGCCGCTCATCCGCGACTACTTCCTCGCCGACTATCTCGCCGACATGGCCGGCATCGGGCTGGTCAAGTCGGTCCACATCCAGGCGAGCTTCCACGAGGACCCGGTGGCCGAGACCCGCTGGCTGCAGGGCATCGCGGACGAAAACGGCTTTCCCCACGGCATCGTCGCCTACGCCCTGCTGGAGGAGCCGGATGCCGAGGCGGTGCTGGAAGCCCACTGTGCGCATCCCAACATGCGCGGCATCCGCCAGATCCTGAGCTGGCACGAGAACCCGGCCTGGACCTTCCACGAGCGCTCGGACTTGATGCGAGACGCGGCGTGGCGGAGGGGCTTCGGCCTACTTCAGAAATTCGATCTCTCCTTCGACATGATGATCTACTCCGGCCAGCTCGGCGACGCGCTCGATCTGGCACAGGCCTTCCCGGACACGCAGATCATCCTCAACCACACTGGCAGCCCCGCCGACCGGGGCGACGAGGCCATCGCGGCGTGGCGCGCGGGCATGAGCGCGCTGGCCGGCGCCGCCAACGTCGCGGTCAAGATTTCCGACCTCGGCGCCTACGACCACGACTGGACGACCGAGAGCACGCGGCCCTTCATCCGCCACACCATCGACGCCTTCGGCACCGAGCGCTGCATGTTCGCGAGCGATTTTCCGGTGGCAGCGCTGCACGGCGGCGCCGATGCGATCTACGACTCGTTCAAGACCATCGTCGCCGATCTCACAGCGGGCGAGCAGCGCGCGCTCTTCCACGACAACGCGGTGCGTTTCTATCGGCTGTGAGACTGAGTCCCGCTCCCGAGCACTCTCTCCACGAAGGCATCGAACAGCGCGAAGACCTGCGCCCGGACCTCGTCGGTCTCCATCAGGGGCTCGTGGCGGGAGCCGAGAATGGTCTCCAGGCGGCAGTCGGGCAGCCGCGCGGCGATGCGCTTCTGGGCCCCATTTGAAACTACCCTGTCGCCTTCGGCGCTGATCATCAGCACCGGCGTCGCGACCCGCTCGGGATACCCCCGGCTGCGCAGGACCGCCACTGAGCGCCGGGTGGCGGCGAGCCAGCCCACCGTCGGCCAGCCGATAGCGAGCGCCGGGTTCTCGCGCATCAGCGTCTCCATGCGCTCGTACCGTGCGCGGTCGCGGGTCAGCGGATTGCCGTCGTAGGGCGGCGGGAAGGTCCCGCGCACCGGCACGTACTGGTTCCTGAGGCCGACGCTCATAGCGGCAATCGTGAGCACCGCGCCCAGAGCCCGCTCGGCGGGGGTCATCAGGATGTCCACCATGGGGGCGGAGAGGGCGATGCCTCGAGCAAAATAGGGTCCGGCGCCGGCGTCGTGCTCGGCCCGGTGGCGGAGCACGATGTGGCCGCCCATGGAATGGGCCAGCACCACGATGGGCCGCGGGGCTTCGGGGACCACCAGCCGCTCCAGGAACAGGTCGAGGTCCTTGAGAAAATCGTTGTAGCTGACGACGTGGCCCTTGCGCGGATCCTTAAGCACCCGGCCGGAGCGGCCCTGGCCCCGCCAGTCCAGCGCGTAGACGGCGAAGCCTCGGGCCAAGATGTCATCCACGGTCTCGCCGTACTTCTCGATGAACTCGGCCCTGCCCTGCAGCAGCACCACCGTTCCCCGCCCGCCACCGGGCGGTGCGGGCCAGACCACTGTGCGGAGCGGGAAGCCGTCGTGGGCGGTGAGGGTCCCTAGCTGCGGCGTCGGCCCAGTGTGCACGCCTCAGGCCTTCGCTGCCGGCGCATCGACTCCCTTCACCGGTACGAGGCCGGCCGGCGCGAGACCGGCGAGCTTGGCTGTCAGCGGGCCCGGCGTGCGGCCTTCGTCCTCGAACCGCTCCTTGCGCCGGTTCGCCGCGATCACCATGCGGCCGCCGACGTAGCGCACAGGCTCGCGGGGGAAGAGTCCCACGCCCTCGCGCACCAGACTGCACTCCGACCATTCGTCCTTCGTCCCAAGGGCGAGGGACGCGAGAATGCGCCCGCCCACGGAGGTGGGCCCCACGCCGTTGCCGGAGAAGCCGAGGCCGTAGAGCAGGTCGTCACGGCCGTCGAGGCGGCCGAAGAAGGGCAGCCCACTGAGGGATCGGTCGACCGGCCCGGTCCAGCTCGTCGCGATCGGCGCGTCCTTGAAGTTGGGGTAAATCCGGCGGAAGTTTTCCTCGACCTCGCGTGAGCGCGGCGAGGCACCGTTGAAGCGGTCATCGACCCGGTTGCCGAAAGAGAGCCGCCCGCCGCCCATGCCGAAAACGAAGCGACCGTCCATGGTCGGCCGGTAATAGTTCACCAGGGTCCGGGAATCGGAGATGCACATCCCGCCGCTGTAGCCCGAGTCGGCGAGGCGTTCGGGCATCGGCCGGGTTGCCACGATGTCGCTGGCGATCACGACGACGGTCCGTCGCAACTCCGGGAACATCGTGGACCAGGCATTCATGGCGATTACGACCTTTTCCGCCGTCACGATGCCCCTGGGCGTGACCACGCGCGGCGGGCGGCCGCGGTGGAGGCTCATCATCGGCGTCTGCTCGTAGATGCGCACGCCCAGCGAGAGCGCCGTGCGCCGAAGCCCATGCGCCAGCATGGCCGGCTGCACGGTGGCGCCGGTCGGCTCGTAGACGCCGGCGATGTGCTTGTCGGTGCCCGAGCGGCGCTTGACCGTCTCCGGCTCCCAGAGCTCGAAGGGATGCTCCTGGTAGCGCTCCAGGGTGTTGACCAGGGCGTCCCAGGAGCCGACCTGCGGCGCGCTGGTCGCAGCCCAAAGCCAGCCGTCGCCACGATAGTGCGCGTCGATCCCGTTGTCGGCGCAGAACTGGCCGATCTCGCCCACGGCATCGGCCGAGGCGCGAGCGAGCCGCACCGCCTCGTCCGAGGGGCAAATCTTGCAGAGGGAGCCGAACTTGGCCCACCAACTCAGCACGAAGCCGCCGTTGCGTCCGCTCGCGCCGCTGCCGCACAGGCCTTGCTCGACGATGGCGATGTCGATGGAGGGGTCGCGCTGCTTCAGGCGAATCGCCGTCCACAGCCCGCAAAAGCCGCCGCCGATGATGCAAACGTCCGCGCGCACATCGCCTTCGAGGGCCGGTGCCGCGTCGTCCGTGGAAAGGCCGGCTTCGGTCAGCCAGTGGCTAAGCATTCGTTCACTCCGTTGCTCGTCCGACGAAGACGGTTTCGCTGTCCGTCACGATCCTACTCCTCAGGCAGTTGATCCCGGACCGCTTCCAAGAGCGCTTCAACGAGCGTGAGCGCGCGGCCCCGGTCGATGGGTTCGGCATTCGCGCCGACGCCCGCGTAACGGAACTCGACCGCATAGGGCGTGTAAGCGGCCAGATCGTTGAAGGGCTCGGTCGCGGCGCCCCGCTCGGCGAGGAGCGCCAGAAGCGTCTCGATGCTGTGGGTAAGCGGATAGCTGTCGCCCAGGAGCGCGATCCAGGCCTTGAGCAGCTTTTCGGCTCCTTGTTGTACGTGGAAACCGAATATCTCCGCGGGGATTGCGTCCGAACGGCGCATGACACGAAGCGCCTCGATGTCGCGTTCGGCCGCGTTCACGAGCATCCGCGCACACTTAGGGTCGCTCATAAAGCACCTTGCCTTCCCTGAGCGCGCGCGCGAGCACGTGGTTGAGAGAATCGCGCCAGTAATCCACGTCTTCGTGGGAGTAGACGAGAACGTCGGCGGCGACGGGATACCCCGCGATTGCGTGATAAAGCCTGACCAGCTCCTTGTGGCGGCTGCGCGCCGCGCCGAAGGGCTCGGCCTCCACGACAATCAGGTCGATGTCCGATCTCTCGCCCTCCTCCCCCCGAGCGCGGGAGCCGAAGAGGATGACCTGCTCGGGATCGACCTCCGCAACGATGGCCTGAACCATCTCGTCGATCAGCGCGTCGGTGATCGGGATCATCGGTTCACTCGTTCTCCGCGCGCTCGCCGAAGAGCAAGGTCACGTTGATCCGCCGGTTCGCAAAGCCGCTCCGGAAGCACACCCCGCCGCTCTCGTGAATGAGACTCGAATCGAAGATCACCGCCCGGTTGCAGCGATAGGGAACTCGCACCGGCGCCCGCCCTTCTTGCGCGACGAGACGCTCCAGCGGTGCCGGGTCCAGATTGTAGTCCGAAAAGCCCCAATCAGGCGGCGCGGCGACATCGTGCACCACGAGGCCGGCCGCCTCGGGGTCGGGGCAGGCGCTGTCCGGCGTGATCCAGAGGTTGATGTTGATGGCGGCCTTGTCCGCGTGCTTGCGCGTCCCACCGCCCGCCTGCCCATAACTGAACGCCCACATCTGAACGAGCCGGTGCTTGCCGATGATGCCGCCGAGCCGTTCGCCCATCTCGCGGGCCAGCGCGATCAAAACCGGGTGGTCGAAGCCCTCGTGCAGATAGGCGCCGAGATAGCCGCCATGCTCCTTGCAGTCGAACCAGATCGTCGCCTCAAGGCAGAAGCGCTGGAGGGTGGCCAGGGCCGAAGCACTGAGCAAGTCGTCCACGATGACGACGGAGGGCGTAGCCTCGTGGTAGCGCCGCTCGATCTCGCCCGCATCGAGGCGGGGGTTGAGTGCGGGCGCGATGTCCTCCTCCGGCGGGCGATAGATCACCCGGTTGTAGACCGGGCAGATCAGCCGTCGCTCGGCCTCCGTGAGCGGGCGCGGCGCGCTCGGCCGGTCTTCGTTGCCGAAACTGGCGAGCACCCGGCGCAGGCCCCCGCGCGCCTCGGCAAGCGGGGGCGGGAGGCGTTCCATCTCCACCAGATGGTCGAGCTGCGCGAGGTCGTGTTCGAGCTTGATCCGCGACGCGTTCTGGAAGGTCGCCTGCTGGGCGGGGTCGAGCACGGCGGTGCCGCTGGCGGGGTCGATGCCCCACCAGGCGGAGCCGCGATGGAGCGCGAGCCCCGCGCGATAGCACTGCGCGGCCTCTTCCAGCCGCCCTTGCCGCTTCAACGCGACGCCGAGGTTGGTGTGGGCGGCCACCGAGCCCGGCGCCTGTTCGAGCGCCGCGCAAAAGGCGCGCTCGGCTGCCTCGTCGTCGCCTTGCCTCAGTGCTAGGTTGCCGAGGGTGACGCGCAGGCTCGCCTTGTCGGGCGCGAGGTCCGCAGCGGTCTCAAAGGCCTGCCGCGCCCGGTCGAGGGCGCCACGGTCGGCAGCGACGAGGCCGCAGACGTAGTGCGCGCCGGCATCGTGTGGGTCGTGGGCGAGGATGGCGCGCCCGATGGCCTCCGCCTCGCCGGCCCTGCCTGCCTGGTAGGCGGCGAATGCCGCGCTGGCGTGAGGCCGCCGCTCAGAGACGCCGCTTGAGCCCGTCACGGGTCACCTTGAACCCCGCCGCCTCCCGATCCCAGGTCGCAGGCGTGATTCCGTCTTCGCGCAACACCACCTTGCGCACCTTCTGCGTGGGCGTGCGCGGCAGGTCGGCCCGGAACTCGATGAAGCGCGGGACCATGAAGTAAGGCATCTCGGCCGCGCAGTGGCGGAGCAGCGCTTCCTCTGTCAGCGCAGCGCCGGGGTTGCGCACGACCACGATCTTCAGCTCGTCCTCACCCACCTCGGCGGGAACCGCGATGGCGGCGGTCTCGGCGACATCCGGGTGTTTGTTGACGATCCGCTCGACCTCGAAGGACGAGATGTTCTCGCCCCGGCGCCGGATCGCGTCCTTCATCCGGTCGTGGAAGAAGAGGAAGCCGTTCTGGTCCATGTGGCCGCGGTCGCCGCTGTGGAACCAGAGGTTGCGGAATGCTGCGAGCGTCGCCTCCGGCAGGCCGTCGTAACCTTCCATCAGGATGTAGGGGTGCCTGGCGCGGACCACGATCTCGCCCGAGGTGCCGGGAGGCACCGGGCGGTCCATCTCGTCGAAGATCGCCACCTCGTAGTAGGGCGCCGCACGCCCGGCCGTGCCCTTCGGCGTCGCTTCGTCCGGCCGCGTGTAGACCACGATGTTGGCCTCGGTCGAGCCGTAACCCTCGGTTAGTTGTAGGTCAAAGCGTTCGAGGAATTCCTCTTGCACTTCGTGCGGATTGGGCACCGAGTAGATCATGCGCAGCGGGTTGTCCGCATCGTCGGGCTTGCACGGCTCGGCCCAGAGCATGTGGCAGATGCCGCCGACGCCCACCGTCACGGTCGCGCCGTGCGCACGCACGTCCGGCCAGAACTGCCCGGCGCTGAAGCGCGGGCGCAGCAGCATGCGGCAATCAGCCAGCATGGTGCCCAGCAGGATGAACTTGCCGGCGATGTGGAAGAAGGGGAGGAAGTTGTAGGTCACGTCATCGGCGCGAAGCGACGCGATCTCGTTGAAGACGACGGCGAACGACAGCTCGAAATGGTTGTTGATGACGACACCTTTCGAGGGCCCCGTGGTGCCCGAGGTAAACATGATGCAGGCCGTCGTCGTCGCCTCGATGGCGCGCGGCGTATCGGCGCCGTCCCCGGTGGCGACCTCCTCCAGCGAGAGCACGACGCCCGGCAGCGTGCGCCGCGCATCCTCCAAGTCGTCGCCGGCCACGATGAAGGTGCCGAGGCCGGGGCAGCGGTCGGCGATCCGCGCGACCACGGGCACGAACTCGGCGTCCAGCACCATCGCCGTCACCCGCGCACTGGTCACGATGTGGGTCAGGATGTCGCCCCGATAGGCCGTGTTGATGGGCACCTCGACGACGCCGAGCTTGGCGGTCGCGAACCAGACGAAGACGTGGGTCGGCGCGTTCTGCATCATCACGGCGCAGCGGTGACCGGGCTCGATCCCCCGCGCCTCCAGGCCGGCGGCGATGCGGTTGGCCTCGCGGTTGATGGCGGCGTAGCTGTAGTCGAGTCCGGACCAGTGCATTACCGGGTGATCGGGGCGCTCGGCCGCGCGCTGCTCGAGCACCCGGTGGACCAGCCAGGTCTCGGGCTCCTTGCCGATGGTCAGCATCGCGCGCCGCTGCTCGTCATACCGCCAGAATGGAGACCCATTGTTTGATGTCAACGCCCGGCGGTGGACGCTGGGCTACCTTGCGCACGCTTTCCCGCCTTGACGGCGGTAGGCCGGGTTTTCATAGTGCACGGAAGTGTGTTCCCCGCGTCTGGACAGGGCGGAGCGGGGCCGCGAATCCCAGGCCAAAGGAGCGGAGCGCATGGCTGAGAGCGAAGCGCAAGGCAGTGCACATCCCTGGGAGAAGTCGTACCCGGAGAACGTCGACTGGAACGCGCCGCTACCCAGCGGGGCGCTCCACCGATTGCTCGACGATGCCGTCGCCCGCTTCGGTGACCGGCCCGCGATCGACTTCATGGACAAGATCACGAGCTACCGGGAACTCGGTGAGCAGGCGAACAAGGCGGCCGGAGGATTTCAGAAGCTCGGTGTCGGCAAGGGCAAGAAAGTCGGCATCCTGCTTCCCAACTGTCCGGCCTTCGTCGCCGTCTATTACGGTGTGCTCAAGGCCGGCGGGACGGTGGTCAACGTCAACCCGCTCTATGCCATCGAAGAGATCAAGAGCCAGATCGAGGATTCGGAGACCGATATTCTGGTCACCCTCGACCTCTCTATCCTCTACGACAAGGCCCGAATCGCGCTCGACCAGACGCGGCTCACCCATCTCGTGATCGTTTCCATGGCGGAGATGCTGCCGGGCCTCAAGAAGCTGCTCTTCCCCATCGTCAAGCGCAGCGAAATCGCCAAGGTGCCGCGCGATTCCCGCCATGTCCGCTTCAGCGCGCTGCTCGACAACCCAGGCAGGCCGTCGCCGGTGGAGATCGACGCCAAGGAAGATATTGCGGTGCTTCAGTACACCGGCGGCACCACCGGCACCTCGAAAGGCGCGATGCTGACCCACGCCAACCTCAGCGCGAACGTGGCGCAAGGGGCGATGATGATGCCCGGCGCCGAGGAAGGCCGCGAGGTCATGATCGGCGTGCTGCCGCTCTTCCACGTCTTCGCCATGGCCGTGGTGATGAACTACAGCATCCGGATCGGCGCCAAGATGGTCCTGCTGCCGCGCTTCGAGCTCGACACCGTGCTCAAGGTCGTCCACAAGAAGCGCCCGACCTTCTTCCCCGCGGTGCCGACGATCTACATCGCGATCAACGGCCACCCGGACGTGGCGGCCGGCAAGTACGACCTCTCCTCCATCAAGCTCTGCCTTTCGGGCGGCGCCTCGCTGCCGCGCGAAGTGCAGGAGAAGTTCCAGGAGATCTCGGGCTGCACGCTGGTGGAGGGCTACGGCCTCAGCGAGACCTCTCCGATTGCGACCTGCAACCCGACCACGCCCGGCGGCAGCCGCGAAGGCTCCCTCGGCGTGCCGGTGCCCGGCACGGTGGTTGATATCTGCTCGATCGACGAGCCGGAGACGGTGCTGCCGCAAGGCGAGATCGGCGAGATCTGCATCTCCGGCCCGCAGGTGATGAAGGGCTACTGGAAGCGCGACGAGGAGAACGAACGCGCCTTCGCCGGCGGGCGCTTCCACACCGGCGACGTCGGTCGCATCGACGAGGACGGCTACGTCTATCTCATCGACCGGCTCAAGGAGGTCATCATCGCCGGCGGCTACAACATCTATCCGCGCCACGTGGAGGAGGCGATCTACAAGCACCCGTCGGTGCTGGAGGTGACGGTGATCGGCGTCGACGACGCCCGCCGCCAGCAGACCGTCAAGGCCTTCGTCCGCCTCAAGGACGGCGAGAGCCTGACGGACGACGCGCTGACGGAATTCCTCAAGGACAAGCTCTCGCCCATCGAGATGCCCAAGCAGATCGAGTTCCGCGACGAGCTGCCTAAGACCATCATCGGCAAGCTCTCCAAGAAGGAGCTGGTAGCCGAAGAGGCCGCCAAGCAGGGCGCGGCTGCCGCCGGCTCCGGTTGAACGCGGCCCGGCGCCGCCACACATAGCATCTGACAAAGCAAGAGGCCCCAGTCCATGAATAACGCCGTCATTGCCGGCTATGTCCGCTCGCCCTTTCACTTCGCCCACAAGGGCGCGCTGGTCGAGAAGCGCCCCGACGATCTCGCCGCCGAGGTCGTGCAGGGCCTGCTCGCTCAGACCGGCGTCGATCCCGCCGAGATCGAGGACCTGATCATCGGCTGCGCCTTTCCCGAGGGCGAGCAGGGCTTCAACATGGGGCGCATCGTGGCGCTGATCGCGGAGCTGCCGATCTCGGTCGCCGGCGCCACCGTCAACCGCTTCTGCGGCTCGTCCATGCAGGCGATCCACATCGCCGCCGGCGCGGTCCGCATGGATGCCGGCGAAGCCTTCATCTGCGCCGGCGTGGAATCCATGAGCCGCGTGCCCATGGGCGGCTTCAACCCGGCGCCCAACCCCGACCTCTACGAGAAGAACGAGGGCGCCTACATGTCCATGGGCGAGACCGCCGAGAACCTCGCCCGCAAGTACCAGATCACCCGCGAGGAACAGGAGTCGCTCGCGGTCGCGAGCCACGCCCGCGCTGCCGCCGCCTGGGATGAAGGCAAATACGAGGGCGAGGTGATCGCGGTCGAGACCGGCGACGGCACGGTTGAGCGCGACGGCTGCATCCGCCCCGGCACCAATGCCGAGGTCCTGGCCGGGCTCGAACCCGCCTTCGATGCCGAGGGCACGGTAACCGCCGGCACCTCGTCGCCGCTCACCGATGGCGCCGCCGCCGTGCTGGTCTGCACCGAGGATTACGCCGCGCGCAACGGGCTCGCGGTGCTCGCACGCATCAAGGCGATCGCGGTCGCCGGATGCGCGCCCGAGATCATGGGCTACGGCCCGGTGGTCTCGTCTGAGAAGGCGCTCGCGCGTGCCGGGCTCAAGATGTCGGACGTCGACGTGATCGAGCTCAACGAGGCCTTCGCGGTGCAGGCGCTCGCCTGCGTGCGCGAGCTTTCCATCGACCTGGAGCGCATGAACATCGACGGCGGCGCCATCGCCATCGGCCATCCCCTGGGCGCCACCGGCGCGCGGATCACTGGCAAGGCCGCGCAGATCCTCCGGCGCGAGGACAAGCGCTACGCGCTCGCCACTCAGTGCATCGGCGGCGGCCAGGGCATCTCTACCGTGCTCGAGGCCGCCTGATGGCGATCCAGAAGGCCGCCGTCATCGGGGCGGGTCTGATGGGCGGCGGCATCGCCGCCCATATCGCCAACGCCGGCCACGACGTGGTGCTGCTCGACATCGTACCCGAGGGCGCGAAAGACCGGAACGCGCTGGCCGAGGGCTCGGTGGCGCGGATGCTCAAGACCGACCCCGCGCCCTTCATGGCGAAGTCGGACGCCAAGCGCATCGCCACCGGCAACGTCGAAGACCACCTGAACCTGCTCGGCGATGCCGACTGGATCGTCGAGGCGGTGATCGAAAAGGTGGAGGCCAAGCAGGCCATCTACCGCAAGATCGATTCGGTGCGGAAGGCGGGGTCGATCGTTTCGTCCAACACCTCGACCATCCCGTCCAGCATCCTGCTCGACGGCCTGCCGGAGGAATTCGCGCGGGACTTCCTCATCACCCACTTCTTCAACCCGCCGCGCTACATGCGGCTGCTGGAGGTGGTGGCAGGGCCGCAGACGCGGGCGGAGGCGGTGGCCGAGGTCTGCGACTTCGCCGACCGCAAGCTCGGCAAGGGCGTGGTGCCCTGCAACGACACACCGGGCTTCATCGCAAACCGCATCGGCACCTACTGGCTGGTCGCCGCCGTGCGCGCGGCGGTCGAGAACGGGGTGACGGTGGAGGAAGCGGACGCCGTCCTCAGCCGCCCCATCGGCGTGCCCAAGACCGGCGTGTTCGGCCTGATCGACCTGGTCGGCCTCGACCTGATGCCGCTGGTCGGCCGCAGCCTGAAGGACTCGCTGCCTGATAGCGATGCCTTCCACGCGGTCTACGACGAGCCCGCGTTCATCACGGAGATGATCGAGAGCGGCTATATCGGCCGCAAGGGCAAGGGCGGCTTCTACCGGCTCAAGCCCGATTCGGAGACGAAAGAGAAGGAGGTGCGGGACCTCGCCACCGGCACGTACGGCCCCGCCCAGCGCCCGCGGCTGGAGAGCATCGAGCAGGCCGGACGCTCGCTCCGCGCGCTCTTCGAGCACCCCGACAAGACCGGCGCCTACGCCTGGCAGGTGATGTCGGGCACGCTCGCATACACCGCCGGCTTGGTGCCGGAGATCGCCGACGATGTCGAGGCGGTCGATCGCGCCATGCGCCTCGGCTACAACTGGAAACGCGGGCCATTCGAGCTGATCGACGAGGTAGGCGCCGGCTGGTTCGCGGACAAGCTGGCTGCAGAGGGCAGGGCGGTGCCGCCCCTCCTGCGGGCAGCGGCGGACGGCGACGGCTTCTACCGCATCGCCGAGGGCCGCGCCGACCATCTCGCCGGCAGCGGCCGCTACACGCCGCTCACCCGGCCGGACGGCGTGCTGCTCCTCTCCGACATCAAGCGCAGCAGCAAGCCGCTCGCCCGCAACGCCTCGGCGAGCCTCTGGGACATCGGCGACGGCGTCGCCTGCCTCGAATTCCATTCCAAGATGAACGCCCTCGACACCGAGATCATGGCGCTGGTCGAGCAGTCGGTGGAGATCGTGGGCGAGCGCATGACCGCGCTGGTGATCCACAACGAGGGCAGCAACTTCTCCGTCGGCATGAACCTCGGCCTCGCGCTCTTCGTCGTCAACGTCGGCGCCTGGCCGATGATCGAGGAGACGATCAAGCAGGGCCAGGCTGCTTTCAGAAGCCTCAAGTTCGCCCCGTTCCCGGTGGTGGGCGCGCCGTCGGGCATGGCGCTCGGCGGCGGCTGCGAGGTGCTGCTGCACTGCGACGCGGTGCAGGCCCACGCCGAGAGCTACATGGGCCTGGTCGAGGCCGGAGTCGGTCTCGTGCCCGGCTGGGGCGGTTGCAAGGAGATGATGCTGCGCGGGCTCACCGGCGGCCGGCAAGGATTCGGCGGCGCCATGCCGGCGATCTCCAAGGTGTTCGAGACCATCGGCCTCGCCAAGGTCTCGCGCTCGGCCAAGCAGGCGCAGAGCCTGGGTTTCCTGCGCGAGGGCGACGGCATCAGCGCCAACCGCGACCGCCTGCTGGCCGATGCCAAGGCCAAGGCTTTGTCGCTGGCGGAGGACTACACGCCGCCCGAGCCCGCCACGGTCAAGCTGCCCGGCAAGACCGGGCGCGTCGCGCTCAAGATGGCGGTCAAGGGACTCGCCAAGACCCGCAAGGCGACTGCGCACGATCTGGTGGTGGTGGAGCATCTCGGCAACGTGCTCACCGGCGGCGAGACCGACGCGGTGCGGGAGATTCCGGAGGACCGTCTCTCCGAGCTGGAATGCGAGGCGCTGCTGGCGCTGATCCGCACGCCCGGCACCATCGCCCGCATGGAGCACATGCTGGAGACCGGCAAGCCGCTCAGGAACTAGCTGGACAAGCGAGAGCGGCAAGGGGGGGAGGGGCGACATGAGTGGCGTGGCCTGGACCCTCGCAGTCGCGCAGATGGATTGCGCCACCGGGGACACGGAAAGCAACCTCGCGACCATCGCCCGTTTCGCCGGCGAGGCCGCGATCCAGCACGCCGACCTCGTGGTCTTCCCCGAGTGCGCCACCACCGGCTACTTCCTCGGCGACCGGCTCGCCGACCTGGCGGAGCCGCCGGATGGGCCGAGCGCGCAGCGTCTCGGCGAGATCGCGCGCGAGAACAGGCTCACGATGGCGGTCGGCGCCTACACGCAGCGCGACGGCGGCATCTACGATTCGCAGCTCCTCTTCGGTCCCGACGGGCGCTGCCTCGCTGTCTACGACAAGGCCCATCTCTTCGCCTCCGAGCGCGAATACTGCCGCGCCGGCGACGAGGCGCGGGTGGTGGACACGGCGCTCGGCAAGATCGGGATGACGGTCTGCTACGACTTCATTTTCGCGGACTACGTGCGGCGCCTGGGCGATCTCGGCGCGGACCTCATCGTCAACAGCACCAACTGGATCGCCGACGCCTATCAGCGCGAGACCTGGGGCTGGAGCGGGCCGGTGACGCAAGGCCTGGCCGCCACGCGCGCGCTGGAGAACGGCACCTTCGTCGCCATGGCGAACCGCGTCGGCGTCGAGGAGCTGGCGCCCGGCCTCTCTTTCACCAGCCTCGGCCACTCCTGCATCGCCGGCCCCTCGGGCAAGATTCTCGCCGCGCTCACCGAAGGGGAGGGGCTGGCGGTGGCGCGGATCAACATCGCGCAGGAAGACCTCGACCGCTGGCGCGCCATTGCGACCTACCGCGCGGACCGCCGCCCCGAGCTCACGTCATGAGCGATGCGCCCGCGTGGCCCGCGCGCATCGCCGACGAGGCCGCGCTCGAAGAGCTGATGACGACGCCGGACGAGGTGCTCCGCGCCTCTCTCGCCCGCGTCGACGGCGACGTCGTCGTGCTTGGCGTCGGCGGCAAGATGGGGCCGACCCTCGCCGGTCTCGCCAAACGCGCCGCGCCGGACAAGCGCGTCGTTGGCGTCGCCCGCTTCACCGACCCGCGCGTGCGCGACAAGCTCGCCGCTTGGGGCGTCGAGGCCATCCAGTGCGATCTGCTCGACCGCGACGCGGTGGCGGCGCTGCCTCGGCTCCCCAACGTGGTGTTCATGGCCGGCCGCAAGTTCGGCGCGGTGGGCGACGACGACCTGACCTGGGCGATGAACGCCTACGTGCCGGCCATCGTCGCAGAGACCTTCCACCAATCCCGGATCGTCGCCTTCTCCACCGGTTGCGTCTATCCCTTCGTCGATGTCCGCCACCAGGGCGCCGTCGAGGAGACGCCGCCCACGCCACCGCCGGGCGAGTACGCGAACTCCTGCGTCGGGCGCGAGCGCCTGATCCAGTATTTCTCGCGCCGTCTCGGCACGCCGGGGCGGCTGGTGCGGCTCAACTACGCGATCGACATGCGCTACGGCGTGCTGCACGACGTGGCCCGCAAGGTGCGGGACGGCGTGCCCATCGACCTCACCTCCGGACACGTCAACGTCATCTGGCAGGGGGACGCCAACGCCATGGCGCTGCGCTGCTTCGAGCATTGCACCGTGCCGGCCGCGCCGATCAACGTGAGCGGACCGGAGACCGTGAGCATCCGCGCGCTGGCTGCAGCCTTCGGCGAGCGGCTCGGCCGTGAGCCCGTGTTCGCCGGCGAGGAGGCGCCCACCGGCTGGCTCACCAACGCGGAGCGCGCCTTCACGCTCTTCGGCTATCCCCGCGTGCCATTGGGGCGGATGATCGACTGGGTGGCGGACTGGGTCGCGCGCGACATGCCGAGCCTCGCCAAGCCCACCCAGTACGAGGTGAGGGACGGCGTGTTCTCGGCGCCGGCGGCCTCGTGAGCCTCGCTTGGGGCGACGTGCCGGCGCCGGTAAGGGCGACGCTCGCGCGGGGCGTGGTGATCCCGGCGCATCCGCTCGCGCTCGACGCCGAGCGCCGGCTGGATGCGGAGCGGCAGCGGGCGCTCTCCCGCTACTACATCGACGCCGGTGCCGGCGGGCTCGCGGTCGGCGTTCACACCACGCAGTTCGCGATCAGGGAGGCGGGGCTCTACGAGCCGGTGCTGAAGCTCGCGGCCGAGACCGCCGACGCCTGGACCGACCGGCCGCTGGTGCGGATCGCGGGCCTGGTCGGGCGGACCGAGCAGGCGCTGGCCGAGGCGGACATCGCCCTCGGCCTCGGCTATCACGCAGGGATGGTGAGCCTCGCCGCGTTCGCCGGCACGAGCGAGAACGAGCGGCTGGAGCATTGCGCCCGGCTCGCTCAGCGTATCCCGCTGATCGGTTTCTACCTGCAGCCGGCGGTGGGCGGGGTCATGCTGGGGCCCGGCTTCTGGCGCCGCCTCGCTGCGTTGGAGAACGTGGTGGCGATCAAGATCGCGCCCTTCAACCGCTACCGCACGCTGGACGTGGTGCGCGGCGTGGTCGAGGCCGGCGCCGAGGAGCGCGTGACCCTCTACACCGGCAACGACGATCACATCCTGCTGGACCTGGTGACGCCCTGGCGCCTCATGCGCGGTGACGACGCGGTGACCGTGCGCATCAAGGGCGGGCTGCTCGGCCACTGGAGCGTCTGGGTCAAGCGGGCCGTGGAGCTGCTGGAGCGGGCCCACGCGGCAGCGCAAGCCGGCGCCATCGACGCAGACTTGCTCGCGCTCGACTCCCAGATCACCGATTGCAACGCCGCGCTCTTCGACGTTGCCAACGACTTCCGGGGCTGCATCGCCGGCTGCCACGAGGTGCTGCGCCGCCAAGGGCTGATGCGCGGCATCTGGTGCCTGGACCCTGACGAGGGGCTGAGCCCCGGCCAGGCGGACGAGATCGATCGGGTTTCGGCGGCCTACCCGCACCTCACCGACGACGACTTCGTGCGTGCTAATCTCGCGCGCTGGCTTGCATGAGGATTACCCATGAACGTGGCGGAACAAGCACAGACCGACGCGGTGCGTACCGGGGCGGTGACCTACCTTGCGGCGTCGGTCGAGACCTCGCTCTACCGCAACGGCAAGGTGCTCGTGCGCAGGGATAGCGAAGGCAATGATACCCCGTGGGAGGGCACCGAGCGGGACAAGCGGCAGGTGTTAATTCACGACGCGCGCGGCCTGGCGGGGCCCGAGCGCCGCACGCTCGAGGCCAATGGCTTTGAAATGCTCGAACGGACGCTGGCGGCGCCCGCCCTCGACTTTCTGGATCACGAGCAGGTGGTGCGCCGCTACTACCCGCACTGTGCCGATATCGTCCGGGCGCACACTGGCGCGCGCATCGTCAAGGCCTTCGACCACAACGTGCGCTCGGCCGCCGGCAAGCTGAGCGGACGCCGCATCGCGGGCGGGCAGCACGTGCAGCGTCCCGCGCACGTGGTGCACGGCGACTACACGCTGACCAGCGGGCCGCAGCGCCTGCGCGACCTATCGAATCTGCCGACCGTCAACGACACCTACCGCACGCTGATGGCCGACGGCGAGACGCTGCTCGACGAGACGGATGTTGCGCATGCCCTCGATTCGGGCCGGTTTGCGCTCATCAATCTCTGGCGGAACATCGCCGAGGAGCCGGTTGCGACCCATCCGCTCGCGCTCTGCGATGCGGCCAGCGTGCATCCGGACGACCTGGTCGTGTTCGAGATCCACTATGCCGACCGCATCGGCGAGAACTACTTTGCGAAGCACGCCGACGCCCATCGCTGGTACTTCTATCCCGCGCTCACCCACGACGAGGCGCTGCTGATCAAGCAGTGGGACTCGGCGGGGGGCATGGCGCGCTCCGAGGGCGCGGCGGCGGACGCGGCGAGCCCTGACGCGCCCTGCACCTTCAGCTTCCACACCGCCTTCGAGGACCCGACGACGGCGCCCGACGCGCCCGATCGCTGGAGCATCGAGGTGCGCTGCATCGTGCTCTACGATTAGAGTGCGCAAACGCGTCGCGGCGCCTTGACAGGGGCGGGCGCGATTCTTCTAATCGCCTGCCGGGCGGGCGCTTAGCTCAGCGGGAGAGCACCGTCTTCACACGGCGGGGGTCGCTGGTTCAAATCCAGCAGCGCCCACCAGCCCGGCCTGCCGCCGTCGCGATGCGGCAGCCTAGCCGCGCCGTCCGGACGGCAACTCAGCGGGAGCGAGAACGATGGCCGAGGTCGCATGCGTGGTCGATTGCCGGGATCAGCTCGGTGAGAGCCCGGTCTGGTGCCCCGTGGACCAGCGCCTCTACTGGCTCGACATCAAGGGCCAGTCGATCAGCTGGTTCACGCCGGGCACGGGCGAGTACAAGCAGGTGCCGGTGGACGAGCAGCCCGGCTCACTGGTACTGCGCGAGCAGGGCGGCATGGTGGTCGCTTTCTACGGCGGCTTCCGCTTCTTCGATCCCGAGACCGGCGCGGTCGAGACCATCCACGAGGTAGAGACCGACCAGCCCGAGAGCCGCATGAACGACGGCCGCTGCGACCGACAGGGCCGCTTCTGGGCCGGCAGCATGGACGATGGAATGGTCGGCCGCCCGCTCGGCTCGCTCTATCGGCTGGACCACGACCTCAGCCTGCACAAGACCGAGACCGGCATCGTCGTCTCCAACTCGATCGCCTTCAGTCCCGCCGGCGAAGTCATGTATTACGCCGATCTCGACCAGGACGTGATCTGGGCCTACGACCTCGACACTGCCACCGGCGCGATCTCCAACAAGCGTGTCTTCGTCGGCCCCGGCAGCGCGCCGGGCATCCCCGACGGCTCCACCGTCGATGCCGAGGGCTACCTCTGGAACGCGCGCTGGAATGGCTGGTGCGTCGCCCGCTTCGCGCCGGACGGTACGTTGGACCGCACCATTGAGATGCCGTTCCAGCAGGTCACCTGCCCGATGTTCGGAGGCGCGGACCTCGACGTGCTCTACGTCACCGGCGCCCGCGTGAACCTGAGCGAGGACGTGCTCGCGAAGCAGGGGCAGGCCGGCAGCCTCTTCGCCGTCACCGGCACGGGCTGCACCGGCCTGCCCGAGCCCCGCTTCAAGGGCTGACCCACGCGGGATCATTGCCGGCCCCGCGACTTATTCATTTCCCTCAAGCGCCGCGCGCTCGCTCCGCTCGCTTGGCTACGCGCATTCGCGTGCGGCGCAGTCGCGCCGTCCGGGCCTGCGGCCCGGGAGGGCGGAGGGGCGACGAGGATATCGCCACTTTCGTCCCCTCTCCGCCCCTGGGGGCGGAGAGGGACAGGGGGAGGTGGGAGTGTGCGCCCCGCGACGTCTTTCTCAGCCCGCCGGGATCACCCGCGCGGCGCGCATGTCGTCGAAGATCTCGATGAAGTTCTGCTCGGTGTCGATGGCTTCGGTGAAGCCGTACTGCAGGCGCTTGGTGTCCTCGAGGATGGTGTCCCAGGTGCGGCCAAAGTTCCAGTCGGCGAAGCCCCAGTCGCCGAGGTCGGAGAAGTCCATCGGCTTGAGCTGGTGCTTGCGCGCGATCTCGTCCCAGACCGGGCCCTTGTCCGCCATGAAGTCGGCGAGCTTCATCGGCACGAGAACGCCAGGCCGGCACCCGAAATACTCGGTAAAGAGCGGCCACAGGTTGCACCAGCGCATGCCGGAGACGTTGGTCACGTTGAAGGCCTCGCCGGCGCAGGCGGGATTCTGGGCGGCCCAGGCGGCGCAGCGGCCCAGCAGCCTCGCGTCGATGAACTTGTTGAACGCCGTGAACGCCGCCTCCGGCCCCGGATAGTTGAGCGGCACGTCCAGCTCCTTGCAGATACTGGCATAGACCGCCACCAGCGAGGCGGTGTTGAGCGGAATGCCCTCGGCGAAGCCGACCACCGCCTCGGGCCTCAGCATGGTGTAGTGCCAGGACTTGCCCTCGTGCAGCGCGGTGATGAAGTCCTGCTGGTTGTAATAGAAGTTGGGCGGCAGATGGCGCGGGTCGGTCTCCTTCGAGGGCGTCTTGTGCGGGCCGAGGTGGACGCCGTAGTACTTGCCGCCCTGCACCAGGATCACGCGCTCCAGCGTGGGCGAGATCGGCTCGATCACGCCAACCGAGTTGACCACCAGCGCGAGGTTGCCCTCGACGTTCTCCGCCTCCACGCCGCCGGAGAGGCCCGCGTAGAAGATGTGGGTGACGTCGGTGAAGCCGGCGAGCTTCTCCTGGGCTTGCGCGTTGTCCAGCAGGTCGACGGAGATGAAGGTGGCTCCGGTCTCGAAGTTCGCAGGCCGCCGTGACAGCCCGACGATCTCCCACCCGCCTTCGGCCTCGAGAGCCTGGATGATGTTGCGCCCGATCATACCGAGGCCGCCGACGACGACCGCCTTACCCTTCGCCATTCCTTCATCTCCCCATTGCTTTGCTGCGGGCCGCGCCCGGACGGCGCGCATGATAGGCAGCAGGCCTCTGCGGTCAAACCAGCGGCCGGATCGGGACGGGTAGGGCGATCCGCGCGGGTACGCTAACCTGAGCGCGAACCGCGCGACCGGCTGGGGAGTGACGTCATGGCACGCGATTGGAACGAGCTTGAGCGCTGGGACCGGGCCTACTACCTGCACGGCCTGCAGGCTGAGGACGAGCTCAGCATCACGGCGGTCGACAGCACCGACGGCAACTATCTCACGCTTGCCGACGGCACGCGGCTGCTCGACTTCATGAGCCAGTTGATCTCCGACAACCTCGGGCACCGGCATCCGGCGATCCACGGCGCGCTGGCCGAGGCCATGGAGCGCTACGGCCACGTCACCTACACGATGGCGAACGAGTACCGCGCTCGCGCCGCGAAGCTGGTGATCGAGGACATCCTGGGACAGGAGGGCTGGGCCGGAAGGCTGCGCGTCCTGCCGTCCGGCACCGAGGCGACGGAGAGCTGCATCACCATGGCGCGGCTCTACACCGGGCGCAGCGTCATCCTGACCCAGGCCCACTCCTTCCACGGCATGACCGTGGGCGCAACCATGATGCGTGGCTACCGCAACAACATCTCGACCGACGACGGCTTCGCCGACGTCGCCGACGTGCCGGGCTGGCCGCCCCACGGCTACATCCCGATCCCGCCGCCGGAGCACGAGGACTGGCAGGCCAACGGGCGGCTGCCGTCTCTGGAGGCTACGGAGCACATCGTCCGCGCGGTGGGGCCGGAGAACATCGCGGCGGTGATCAGCGAGCCGATGTTCGGCGCGGGCGGCACCCTGCCGCACACGGACTACCTGCCGGGGCTCCGCGCGCTCTGCGACAAGTACGGCTTCCTCTGGATCGACGACGAGGTGATCACGGGCTTCGGGCGGCTCGGCGAATGGTTCGGCTACATGCACTGGCCCGGCGTGAAGCCGGACCTGATGGCCGCCGGCAAGGGCATCAACGGCTCTGCGCTGCCGGTCGGCGCCGTGATTGCGAGCGCGCCCATCGCCGACTACTTCGAGAAGGCCCGCTGGTGGACCGGCAGCACCTGGGACGGTCATCCGCTGGTCTGCGCCACCATCGTCGGCAACCTCGAATACCTGCTCGCCAACGACATCATGCAGCAGGTGCGCCAGCGCGGCGCCTACCTCAAGGACCGGCTCGACGCGCTGAAGGAGGGGCATCCCTGCGTCGGCCGCGTGTCGGGGCGCGGGCTCTTCTACACGCTCGATCTCGTCGATAAGAATGGCGAGCCCATCGTGCCCGAGGATCGCTACTCGCCCTTCACCGGCGACCTCGGCACGCATCCCAACGTCATCGTCGCGGCCGAGAACGCGAAGCGCGGCGTCTTTATGGGCGGCTTTTCGCCCAACACGATCAAGGTCGGCCCGCCGTTCACGATCACCCAGGAGGAGATCGACACCGCAGCCGACGCGCTGGACGCCTCGCTCACGGTGATCGACGAGCGCTTCACCCGCTGAGAGATTCGGTTCGCTGTCTCATCCAAGAGGTTTCTACACTGGCACGGCAGGCGATCACGTGTTGAAGAAGACGTGCTTGTTGCCGTCCAGGTCGCGGAAGTAGCCGCCGTAGAACGTGCCCGCGCGAGGGCCCGGCTCGCCCTCGTCGGTGGCGCCGAGCGAGATGGCCTTGGCGTACAGCGCATCGACCCTGTCGTTGCTGCCGACATTGAAGGCGGTCATGGTGCCGTTGCCGGGCTGCGCGTCGTTGCCGTCGGCGGGCTTGATGATCATGAACATGGCGCCTTCGCCGTCGGACCAGCCGACGTAGCGGTCCGATTCCAACGCGCGCTTGGCGCCCAAGTCGGCCAGCAGTTCGTCCCAGAACGTCGCCGCGCGCTCCAGGTCGTTGGTGCCGACGGTGATATAGCCGATCATGCTTGTCTCCATTTGCGTTGCTGAGGCGCGGTCCTCGAAAGGAGGCGCCATCGATTGGGTCTTATCCCACGGCACGCCAGAGTGGGCGAGAGAGGTTCCGCACAGGGTTTCCCCTACGGCATTTGCTCGATGGTGGGGAGCGACGGGATCTGGTCGAGCCAGTGCTGCTTGGAGCGGTTGTAGATGTGGACCTTCGGCACCAGTTGGTCGCGCTGCTTGATGGTACCGACGCGGATGCCGTAGAAGGGGCCGGCCGGATCCGAGGTCGCATAGATGGGCGAGCCGCAGGTCCCGCAGAAGCCCTGCTGGCGCCGGTTGCCGCTGTCCGCAATCTTGACGTAGACCTTGATCTCGCCGGTGAGCAGGGTGAACGCGTCCTCCTGCGTGAACGCGACCGTGCGGAAGGCCGAGCCGGAGAGCGACTGGCAATCCGTGCAGTTGCAGATGAGGATTCGGTCTGTGTTGAGCTCCGCCTCGTAGGTGATCTGCCCGCAGAAGCAGGCGCCGTCCACCTTCATCGTAGTCCTCCCTTCGCTGAAACCTCTGGCCGTGCTGGACACCGTTACTCGAACACGATGCGCGGCAGATAGCAGGAAACCACCCAGTTGGGCCGGTCGACGATCTCGCTGATGCGCAGGTCCGCGCAGACGCTGCACAGCATGTAGGCCTCATCCGCCGCCAGGCCGCGCGAGGCGCCGAGCCGGTCGATCATGCCGCGCACCGCGTTCTGCGCCGCCTCCATCAGGTCCGGGCCGATCCCCGTGGTGACCTCGTAGCCCTTGGCGTCGAGATGGCGCGAGACCGGACCCGGCGTCTCGAAGCGGGGGAAGAGCAGCCCTTCGCCCTTGATCAGGTCGAGTCGGACGGCCGGCGCCATCGGCGATTCGATCGCCGTGCCGCAGACCTCGCCGTCTCCCTGGGCGCAGTGCGGGTCGCCGATGGAGAAGAGCCCGCCCGGCACCTGCACCGGCAGATAAAGATCGACGCCGATGGTGAGGTCGCGGATGTCCATGTTGCCGCCGCTCTCATAGGGCGGCACGGTGCTGAAGCCGCCGGGCTCCGCGCGGGCGAGGCCGATGGTGCCGCAGAAGGGCTTGAGCGGCACCCGCGCGATGCCGGAGTAGGCGGCAGGCTCGCGAAAGCTCGTGTCGTAGGACCAGATGTTGAGCGATGGCTCCGGGAAGTCCTCGGCCAGCAGGCCGAAGCCCGGAACGATCGCCGTCCACGCCCAGCCCGAGGCCGTGAGGTCCACCAGGGTCGCCTTGATGGTGTCGCCGGGCTCGGCCCCGTCGATGTAGATGGGCCCGGCAATGGGGTTGACCCGGTCGAAGTCGAGGTTGGCGACCGCCTCCGGGGTGGAATCTGGGGCGAGCTGCCCACACACCGCATCGACCTCCGCGAAGGCGACGGTCTCCCCCGGCGCGACCGTCGCAGCCGGCTCGCGGGCGTTGTCCCAGGTCATGTGCTGATGGCTGGCGTGGATGGTGCGCACGCCGACCGCCGCGTCGGTTCCGCTCACGAGGGGCCCTCCCTGCCGCCCGCTACGCCCGCGCCGCCTCGGCCAGGAAGGTGGGGTCTTCGCCACGCCAGAGCATGGCGAGGAGTTCGAGATTCACGGCGATATAGCCGGGCGCAATGTCGTTGATACCGGCGAGCTTGGAGTCCGGCCGCTCGCGCAGCTCCCGATTCAGCGCACCCAGATTGTGAAAGGGCACGCCGGGGAAGAGGTGGTGCTCGGTGTGGTAGGGCATCTGCCACATCAGCCAGCGCAGGATCGGCCCGGCGCGGGTCGTGCGCGTGCTGCCGATCACGCCGCGCCCGTTGGGCAGGCCGTGGTGCTCGGCCGCGACGTAGAAGCGATAGAAGCACGTGGTGACGATCATCGGTCCCCACACGCAGATGAGCGCCGCCCAGCTCTCGAAGTAGACCGAGAGTGCGACGACGGCCGCGTAGCCGAGCAGGTAGAGCCGCGCTTCGCGGATCACGATGCGCCGCTCCTTCTCCCGGAGAAAGGGCTCGGGTGCATGGCCGCAGGCATGCTCCACGACGTTGCGTATCAGGGCAATCCAGAGGGCCAGACCGGCCATAAATTTGAGGTAGCGCCAGAATGTCCACGGCTTTTGGACCAAGAGTTCCGGGTCGTGACCGGCGACCTTGGTGTGGCGGTGATGAGCGAAATGGAAGAAGCGCTGGTAGTTGTGGGCGTAGAAGCGGGGGAAGCTCGCCAGGTGGCCGAAGGCGTCGTTGAGGGTCCGGTTGCGGAAAACGGTCCAATGCCCGAGCTCGTGCTGGCCCGCGTAGCAGAAGCCCCAGAGGATCACGCCCTGGGCCACGAACAGCGGTGCGACCCACCAGCTCCCCCAAAGCACGTGGATCGCGTAGCCGGTGAGCCCCGCAGCGCCAAGCTGGCTCAGGGTCTGGAGCCAGCCCAGGAGGTCCGAGCGTCGCGACAGCGCCTTCAGGCGCGGCGCCTCGATCAGGTCCTTGCGGGCAATCCAGTCGTCCATCACGTCACCCGGTTCGACGCGCGTCGACCACTGTACGCCCACGCTCGATCAGTAGGAAGCGATTCGCGGCGGTGTGCTGCCAGGGGCTCCAGGTCCCGTCCGGCCATTGGACTCGAACCTCGGCAGTCTCGGCCACACCCAGGCCGAAGTGAATCCAGTCGGCCTGCCCGCTGACGTGGCCGCCGCCGACCACCACCTCGTGCCGCCGGATGCGGCCAGCGGCGCGCACCTCGATCCAGGCGCCGATGGCGTTCCGGTTGGCGCTTTCCTGCCGCAACATGACCTGAAGCCAGCGGCCGGCGCCCCGGCTCCGATTGTGCAGAAGCTCGACGTTGGTCACGCGATTCACGACGACGATATCGAGCAGGCCGTCGAGGTCGAGGTCGATCACGGCGCCGCCGCGGCTTCGCCCCATGCTGGCTGCGCCCGCCTCCACCGAGGCCTCGCGGAAGCGGCCGTCGGGGCCGCCCAGGAGCAGGTTGTTCGGGTCGTCCGCCGCCGCCTCCTCCATCTCCTCCACGTTGCCCTTGGCGACGAAGAGGTCGATCCAGCCGTCGTTGTTCACGTCGGCGAACTGCGAATGCCAGGCGGTAGACGGGCGCTCGTCGTCCCCGGCATGGGGGCGTTTGGCCTCCACGCCGCGTTCGAAGGCGATCTCGCGGAACTCCGGTCCAGCGATGGTGCCAGGTGCGAGCGTGCGCAGCCTGTTCGCTCCCATGTTGGAGAGGAAGTAGTCGGGCAGCCCGTCGCCGGTGAGGTCGTGGCTGGCGATCCCCATGCCCCAGATTCTGAGGCGCGGCCAGCCGTCGGCCCGGCCATAGAGCCTAGGCTCGGCGCCCAGGTGCCAGAGCTGCTCCTCGCCGGTGTCCTCGTGATAGAAGCGGTCGTTGCTGACACGCAGATCCGGGCGCCCCGTGCGGCTCCAGTCGGAGAACAGCATCGAGAGCGGGCAATGACCGGGGCTGAGGTGCACCGCCGGCCTGTACGTCGCAGCCTCGGCGCTCGCCGGGCGGAACAGGATATTGTCGGGGCAGGCCGGGGTCGGCGCCTCCCCGGTCGCCGAATCGCCGAAGGGCGTGTGCATGGCCGCCCACATATCGCGATCGACGTAGTCGCCGAACGCGAGGGTCGGCAGCCGGTTGTCGCCCTCCCAGACGGCGCTGAAGGCGGTGGTCCAGCCGTCGCCACCGGCAACGCCCCAGACCTCGTCCGCCCTCGCGAAACGGCAGTCGCCGAGACCCCGGTAGAGCCGGTTCGCGCCGAGCCGGAGCACGGCGAGGTCCATCATGCCGTCGCCGTCGATGTCGAGCGGGTAGGCGCCGGTCACGCCGGTCTCGACGAGTTCGCTGTCGGATAGTTCGGAGAAGCGCAACGTGCCCGGCGCGCTGTCGTTACGGTAGAGCCGGGCCGGGCTCGCACCGCCCGCGAAGAAGAGATCCGGGTCGCCGTCGAGGTCGCAATCGAATGCGGCGACACCGCCGCCCACGTAATGCGTCCAATCGCCGGTATAGGCGTGCTCGATGCCGGCCGCGGCGGCGACATCGACGAAGCGCGGCGCTTGGGGCTCGGTGATGTCGGCAGCCTGCGAGCCGGCGGTGCCGGCAACCACCGTGAGCAGGGCCACCGTCGCGATGGCTGCGCTTGCACGCTTATGCCACCGCGCCATCGCGTTCGGTCCTCGGAGAGTCTAGTCGGGCGCGGCCGAGCGTCGTCGTAGTCTCTCGGCCAATTGCTGCTCGATGCGTCGGACCAGAGGAATCCGCTGCAGGCGCTTGCAGACGGATTCGATCGCGCCGGCGACGCCCTCGGGCAGGAAGATCATGAAGAGCAGGACCACCACCCCGAGGCCGATATTGCGCAGGTCGGAGAACTCCTTGAAGAACTCGTCGGCGACCATCAGCAGCCCGGCGCCCAGCAGCGGCCCCCACAGTCGCCCGATACCGCCGACCACGAGCATCGAGATCAGGAAGAGGAGCAGCGCGAAGCCCACGAGGTTCGAGCCGACCGAACCGAAGTGCGCCGCGTAGAAGGCGCCTGCCATGGAGGTCAGGAAGGCCGAGGCGGCGAAGACGATCAGCTGGTACTTGAAGACGCTCACGCCGCGCGAGGTGGCGAGCTCCTCGTTATCACGCAGCGCCTTGAAGGCGAGGCCAATGCGGCTCTGGGTCATCGCCGCCGTGAAGACGAGCGCGACGATGAGGAGGCCGAGCATCGTGTAGTAGTCGCCCATCATCCAGTTGCGGCCGCCCAGCACCTCGCGCCAGCCGAAGGTGCCGAAGTCACCGAGTCCCTGCGCGCCGCCCGTAAACGAGACGCAGGTCGCCGGATTGATGACCTTGTTGAGCGCGCTGCAGTCGGAGTCCGTCTGGATCAGCACGAACATGGTCTGCGAGATGGCGAGGGTCAGCAGGGCGACGTAGATACCCCGCATCCTGAGGCAGGCGAGACCGATGAAGATGCTGAACACCACGCCCGCGGCGCCGGCGACGGGGAAGGTGGGCCACAGGCTCCAGTCGAGGTAGCGCCCCATCAGCGCCGACGTGTAGGCGCCGAAGGCGAAGATCGCGAGCTGCGCCAGCGAGAAGATGCCAGCCACGCCGAACACCAGGTTCCACTGGCTGACCACGGTCGCGTAGCAGAAGAGCAGCAGAGCGCTCGCGATGATGTAGCGAGGCACGCCCATGAAGGGGAATGCCGCGGCCACCGCCAGCAGAATGGCGAAGAGGATGTAATCGCGAGTCTTCATCGTTCCGCCGTTACTGGCGCGCGATCTGGTGTTTGCCGAAGAGCCCGGCGGGGCGCCAGATGATCGCGATCACCACCACGACGAGCATGGCGAGGAAGCCCCACTTGTCGGCCACGAGCACCTTCACCGCCGCCTCTACCATGCCGATCAGGAGTGCCGCATAGAGTGCGCCGGTCATGTTGCCGAGGCCGGCGAGCACGATGACGATGAACGCCTTGAGCATGGGCGTCTGGCCCATCAGCGGCACGACGTCCTTGAACGAGCTCAGCATGATGCCGGCGACGCCCGCGAGGCCGCTCGCGAGCCCCAGCACGATGACGTAGACGCGCTTCACCTTCACACCCATGAGTCGCGCCGCGTCGCGGTTCTGCGCGGTCGCGCGGATGGCACGGCCCATGGTCGTGTGGGTGAGGAAGAGTGCGACGAGGACGATGAGCGCTACCGCAACCGCCCAGATGATGAGGCGCTGATAGCTGACCGGGACGTCGCCCACGAGGAATGAATCGGCGCCGAGCGAGAGCGGCTGGGCGTAGGGTGCGGCTTGGAACAGCTCGCGCAGCAGCTTCATCAGGCCCGCTTCCAGCGCCATGCCGAGGCCGAAGGTGGCGATGATGATCGTCACCTCGAAATTCTTCTGCGTCAGCATCCAGTGGGCCGAGATGAAATAGATGACCGCCCCGACGATGCCGCCCGCGAGGAAGGCAAAGGGACCCGCGAACCACAGCGGCAAACCGAACAACTCCGCCCAGACCAGGACGAAATAGGCGCCCAAGGTCATGATGATGCCGTGGGCCATGTTGAGCATGTTGAACGCGCCCCAAACGAGGGCGAGCCCAACCGCCGCGAGCGCATACATGGCGCCGAAGGTGAGGCCGCTGACGATGATCTGAATGAAGAAGTTCACTGCGCGTCCTCGATGCCCTCAGCCGCCGAGATAGGTCTCGAGGATTTGCTGGTTGTTTTGGAGCTCCTTGCCGTCGCCGGCCCAGACGATATGGCCCGTGTCGAGCAGGTGAATGCGATCGGCGAGATCGATGATCCGGCTCGCATTCTCCTCTACCAGGAGGATCGTGCGTCCCGACGCCTTGAGGTCGGTAATGATCTCGTAAATCTGGTCGATGACGATGGGCGCGAGGCCGAGCGAGGGTTCGTCGATCATCAGGATGCGCCCGCCGGCGAGCAGTCCGCGACCGATGGCGAGCATGCGCCGCTCGCCGCCCGAGAGCGTGCGCGCGAGCTGCGTCGTGCGCTCCTTCAGTCGGGGCAGGATCTCATAGATATTCTCGACATCCTGGTCGAAGGTCTTGCGCACCCGGGGCAGGTAGGCGCCCATCTTGAGGTTGTCGTAGACGCTCATGTCGGGGAACAGCATGTCCCCCTGAGGGATCAGGACGACGCCTAGCCCGACGACCGTTTCCGCCTCGGCGCCCTCGATCCGCCGTCCTGCAAAATTGATGTGGCCGCCGCTCGGTCGAAGCAAGCCCGCTATGCAGCGCAGCAGCGTGGTCTTGCCGTGCCCGTTGGGGCCGAGCATGCTGATGAGCCCGCCTTCGGGCACATCGAAAGAGACGTCCTTCAGGACGCTCTGTCCTTCGTACCCCGCGTACAGGTTTTGAACGGAGAGGAGGGGCTCAGCCATTGGCGCCCGCCCGATCCGCCAGCATGTGCTGCAAACGGTCTGCCGTGCCCTCGCCGAGATAGACCTCGACGACCCGCCGGTCGCTCAGCAGGCCTTCCGTGTCGCCCTCATAGATCTTCTCGCCGTGGTGCATGATGACGACGCGCGATGAAATCTGGAGCAGGAAGCGCATCACATGCTCGATCAGGATGATCGTCATGCCCTCCGCAGCGAGTCCGTCGACGATCTCCATCACGTCGTCGACCTCGTGCGGGTTGAGGCCGCCCACCGGCTCGTCGACCAGGAGGAGCTTGGGTTCGGTCGCCACCGCGCTTGCGAGCATCAGGAGCTTGCGTTCCAGCACCGGCACGTCGCGGGCGACCGCATCGGCGCGCTCGGTGAGCCGGCAGAGCTCCAGCGCGCGGTCCACCCGTTCGCGCATGGCCCGCGAGAAGGTCACAGCCGGCACGCCGCGGTCGCCAAGGCCGAAGGCCGAGCCGATCAGGACATTCTCCCGAATCGTCAGTGAATCGAAGCCCGCATTGAGCTGGAAGGTCCGCGCCATCCCCCGATGGCATATGAGGTCGGGACGGAGCTTCGAAATATCCCGCCCCTGCAATTTGATCTCGCCGCTGGTCGCCGGATTGATGCCGGAGATCACGTCGAGGAAC
Source organism: Alphaproteobacteria bacterium (assembly GCA_965220745.1). Lineage (GTDB taxonomy): Bacteria > Pseudomonadota > Alphaproteobacteria > UBA828 > UBA828 > WTGU01. The sequence goes on from CBDCQT010000013.1 coordinate 123,926, forward strand.
GTGGTCTTACCGGCGCCATTGGGGCCGCCGATACCAACCACGTCGCCCACGTGAACGTCGAGATCGAAATCGTTCACCGCCACCAGCGCGCCGAAATACTTGAAAATGTTTCGGCACGCCAGCAGCGGTGTACTCTCCCCGGAAACCATCGAATGAACCGTGTTCCTATGCTTCCGGGGCGATGGAGACTAGCTGGTGAGCCACGGCGGGGTCATCCAGTCGGCCGTGGCGTAGAGATCCGGCCCGACGAAGACCACGTCCTTGGTCCAATCCTGACACTGCATCATGATCGTCGGCATCCCGAGCGAGGGATCGGGCGTCTCAGCCGGATAGGGCTGCGCCGCCTGGCCCCACATGAACTTGATGGTCCCGACCACGCCGCGATAAATCGATTCGCGCATGAGCTGGCAGACCTTCTTGTTCTGCTCCATGCCGTCGTAGGGCACGCCCGAGCCGCCGGCACGGCAGGCCGCGATCGCCCACAGGAAGTACGAGTCGTACACCTGCCCCCCGACCATCGGGGTCATATCCTCGCCCCAGCGGTCGCGGATCTTCCTCGAGAAGGTGTTGCCGATCTCGTCCTGCAAGGTGCCGATCGTGGTCGAGCAGAACACGCCTTGGCCGGTCTCCTTGACGATGTCGAGGAAGGCCCGCTGCTGCAGCGCGTACTGCACGTAGACCAGGCTGTTGGTCGGGTTCTCGGCGAAGCCGGTGACCAGGCCCGTCTGATCGGTCGGGAATCCGTGAGTCGCCGCGATGATTGCGGGGTCGGCCTCACGCGCACGCACCAGTGCCGGTCCCCAGTCATCGACCGGCTGGGTCACGACGTCATCGATCGCGAGCTCCCAGCCGAACTGCGGAGCCGTGTCGCGCACCGCAGCGGCGATGGTGATCGCATAGTCGATGCTGCCCGAGAAGAGCACGAACTTGTTGTTCGGGCGCTTCCACTTGCCGAGCTTCTCGAGCTCATCGAGGAAGTAGATCAGGCCCGAGCCGTAATAGTACTCGGATGGATCGTCCTGGAAGATGCACCAGTAGCGATCCGGATTGTCTCTCACCGCGAACTGGTGTCCGTACTGCGTGTTGTCGTGCATGTACGGAATGCCCGCGTCCGCGATGGTGTCGTACTCCGCTCGGACCGAGAGCGAGTTGTAGCCGTTGATGATGGCGTGCACTTCGTGCCGGTCGATCAAGCGCCGCGCGGCCGAGGTCACGGTCTCGGCGGTGATCTCCTTGGTGTCCTCGTAGTGGACCTCGATGGGCCGGCCGTGGATGCCGCCGTAGGAGTTGATCTCCTCCACCGCCAAGGTGATGCCCGCCTCGAAGTTGCGCGAATCCTCCGCGCCCCATCCGGTGTAAGGCAGCATGGCGCCGACCGGGATCGGCTCGCCGTCTGCCTTCGCGCCGTTGTTGAGGGCGATCAGGGTGTTGGCCCCGGCCACGCCCATGGCGCCGATCGCCGCAGTGCCCGCCATCGACATGAAGCCGCGCCGCGACGGGTTCAGCGGATCGATCAGACCGCCAGAGGCCTTGATCTCCTCGTCGAACTTCTGCTTCTTCGTCTGCTTCCGTTTGTGAAACCACTCCATCGAGCCGCCTCCCCTTGCTTGTGGTTCGAAGGTCGCACACCAGCCGACGGGCGAAGCGCCGCGCCGACCGAGTCTTCAAAGTTGTGAATGCGAGTTTAGCGAGGGCGCCGCAGAGGGTGCAAGCGCGCAAAGCCGCCAGTCTAACGGAGGCTATGGCCGCCGCCCACTCTGCCCCGGTGCGTCGGCTGTCATGCGACAGCGGGAAGGATTACAAAGGCCGCCGCAACGGCGGGAGAGGCAGAAGGCGATCGGCCATGAGCGACGACTGGCACCGGAAGAGCGCGCTTGCGCTCGGCGCGGGCATCGAGAGCGGCGGTATCGACCCGCGCGCGTTGACCGAGTTCTTCCTCGAGCGAATCGAGGCTGCCGACGGGGATCGCACGATCTACCTGCGCCTCACCGCCGAGCGCGCCCGCGCCGAGGCCGATGCCGCGCACCGGCGCGCCCAGGCCGGGCTCAGGCAATCGCCGCTCGACGGCGTGCCGATCTCGTGGAAGGACCTCTACGACATTGCCGGCGACGTCACCGGCCACGGCACGCCGGCGCTGGCGGACCGCATCCCCGCGCGCGACGCGGCGGTGCTCGCGCGCGCTACCCGTGCAGGCCTGGTTTGCCTCGGCAAGACCAACCAGACCGAGTTCGCCTTTTCCATCCTTGGACTCAATCCCAAGCTGGGCACGCCCCCCAATCCGTTCGACGCCACCGTCGCCCGCCTGCCGGGCGGCTCGTCCTCCGGGGCGGCGGTTTCCCTCTCGCGCGGCCTCGCCGCTGCCGCCATCGGCTCGGACACGGGTGGCTCGGTGCGGGTGCCGGCCGCGTGGAATGGCCTCGTCGGTCTCAAGACAAGCTTTGGGTTGCTGCCGCTGGATGGTGTGCTCGGGCTCAGCACCAGCATGGACACGGTGGGGCCGCTCACCCACGACGTGGCCGACGCCGCGGCGCTTTTCGCGGTGCTCGACGGGCGCTTCGGCGCGGGCAATCGCCCCGCGCCCGACCTCGAAGGCGCCGCGCTCGACCGTGACCGCTTCACGCTGCCGACCACCCTCGTGTGGGAGTCCCTCGATGCCGGGGTCGAGGCCGCCACGCGGGGCGCGGTCGAGCGCCTGCGGGCAGCCGGCAGCGCCATCGACGAGACGCCGGTGCCCGAGTTCGGCGAGGCCGAGGAGTTGGTCGGCCGCCTCGGCCCTTATCACGCCGCCGAATGCCACGCGCTCTGGTACGACGTGATCGAGTCGCGGCCCGAGCAGGTCTACACGCCCATCCTGGAGCGCATTCGCTCCGGCGCGGAGATGTCGGCCACAGATGCGGCGCGGGCCAAGCAGGGACTCGACGAGATCGCCGGACGCCTGCACGCGCGAATCAGGCGGCAGGGCGTTCTCGTCATGCCCACGGTGGCTGTGAGCCCGCCGCCCATCGCCGACCTCGAAGCCGACATCGAGGTCTACCGGGCCGCGAACGCCGCGATCCTGCGCAACACGCGCTTGGCCAACTACCTCGCGTGCTGCGCGCTGACGCTTCCCTGCGGGCGGGACGGCAACGGCGTGCCGGTGGGGCTCATGCTGATGGCGCCGCCCGGCGACGAGGAGCGCCTGCTGCGCTTGGGGAGTGCTATCGAGCCTGTGCTGGCTGGCGACTCCTGACCGGCACCGCGCCCGCCGATGGGAGCGGAATAGCCAGCGAGCGCCCGGTCATCGCCGCCGGCGTGGGCAAGCCCATCAGGCCGAGGACGGTCGGCGCGATATCGGAAAGCCCGCCGTCGCCGAGCGCCAGCCCCGGCGCACCGACCAGCACGGCGGGGACGGGGCCGTCTGTGTGGGCCGTGTGGGGGGTCGTGCCGTCGGCGCCCCGCATCAGCTCGGCGTTGCCGTGATCAGCGGTGATCAGCAATGCGCCGCCAGCCTCCTCCACGGCACCGGCGAGCCGGCCGAGGCACCGGTCCACCGCAGCAACCGCCGCCATCGTAGCCGCGAGGTTGCCGCTGTGGCCCACCATGTCGGTGTTGGCGTAATTCACGACGATCAGGTCGAAGCCCCCACCCGCAACCGCGTCGACCGCGCGGTGGGTCACCGCCGGGGCCGACATCTCGGGCTGGAGGTCGTAGGTCGCGACCTTGGGCGAGGGCACGAGCACCCGCTCCTCGCCCGGCATCTCCTTCTCCTCGCCGCCGTTGAGGAAGAAGGTGACGTGGGCATACTTCTCGGTCTCGGCGACACGAAGTTGCCGCAGCCCGGCGCGCGAAACGACGTTGCCCAGATGGTCCGTCACCGTGAGCGGCGGGAACAGCGTGTCGGCCAGGCGATCCAGGGTCTCGGAATAGCTGCACATGCCGCAGGCTGCGGCGACGCTTGCGCGGCGCGTGCGCGTGAAGCCGTCGAAGGCCGGATCGAGCAGCGCCGTCATGATCTGGCGCGCGCGGTCAGCGCGGAAGTTGGCCATGATCAGCCCGTCGCCGTCGGCCATTCCCTCATAGCCGGCGATCACGACAGGCTCGACGAACTCGTCGCCCACGTCCTCCCCATAGCTCGCGCTCACGGCCTCGATTGCACTTGCCGCGGGCCGGCCCTCTCCGGAGACCACCGCGTCATAGGCCCGCGCGGTCCGCTCCCAGCGCCGGTCCCGGTCCATGGCGTAGTAGCGGCCGGCAACCGTCGCGATCCGCACGTTGGGCAGGTCGTCAAGTAAGTCTTCGAATGCCGGCAGATCGTCGATGGCCGAACGCGGCGGCACGTCGCGGCCGTCGAGGAAGGCGTGGACCCGGACCGGAATGTTGTGGTCGCTCAGGATTCGCGCGAGAGCCGTCATGTGATTCTGGTGCGAATGCACGCCGCCCGGCGAGATCAGTCCCATGAGGTGACAGCGCCCGCCGCTCTCCTTCAGCCGCCGGATGAGCGAGAGGAGGGCTGGGTTCTGTGCGAGCGAGCCGTCAGCCACGGCCGCGTCGATGCGAGGCAGGTCCTGCAGGATCACCCGGCCTGCGCCGATGGTCATGTGGCCCACCTCGGAGTTGCCCATCTGGCCTTCGGGCAGGCCCACGGCGCCGCCGGCGGTGGCGAGCAGGCCGTAAGGGCGCGCGGCGCACAGCCGGTCCCACACCGGCGTCTCGGCGAGCGCGATGGCATTGTGCTCGGTCTCGGCCCGATGGCCCCAGCCGTCCAGCACGCAAAGGACGACGGGTCGATATGCGGTCTTTTGGGCCATGACCCGGCCTTCTAACCCGCCTGCCCGCCGTTGGCCACGGTCGGGGCCTCGGGCCGGTTCAGTCCGAGTCCGCGCGGTCCGAGCGGCTGATGGTCACCGGGGCGCCGCCCGTCAGCGTCTGGTAGACCACGCAGTAGCGCTCCGTGAGCTTGTAGAGCTTCTCGAGGTCCTCCGGCGCGGCGTCGCTTTCCAGCGCGAAGTGCAGGCGGATCGCCCGAAAACCCACCGGCGCGTCGCGGTCGACGCCGAGCGTGCCGCGCACGTCGAGATCGCCTTCGGCGCTCACCTGCGCGTCCCGGATGTCGATGGAGAGCGCCGTCGCCACGGCTCTCAGCGTCACGCCGGCGCAAGCGACGAGGGCCTGGAGCAGCATGTCGCCGGAGCAGGCCTGCAGCCCCGTCCCGCCGCCCGAGGGGTGCAAGCCGGCCTCGACCAGTGCCTTGCCGGTATCGACAGAGCACGCGATCTCCGAATCGTCCACCGCGCCGGAGGCCTTGAGCACGATGAGCGCGGCATCGGCGTCCTCCCGGTAGCGCTCCTTGAGCGGCGCCTGCAGCGATCTGAGTTGGTCGGCATCCATGGTGTGAGTCCTTTCTAACGTCGATAGGCGGCGGCGGGATGGCGTGCCGAAAGCCGCGCCTCGCCGAAAAGTTTTTCGCGAAGCGTGCCCGGCGCATAGTCCGATTGCACCAGCCCGCGCCGGCGCAGCTCCGGCACCACACCCTCGATGAAGTCCGCGAAGGTGCCGGGCGTGACCGCGTAGACGATATTGAAGCCATCCACGCCCGCGTCGTGCCAGGTCTGGAACGTGTCCGCGATCTGCTCCGGCGTGCCGACGAGGAACTGGCCCGACGCGCGGGAGCGGATGAGGTCGCGGAAGGTAACCGACTTGTCCGGCGCCGATTCGATCAGCCCTCGGACTACGCCCTGCATGGCATCGGTCTCAAGGCTCGCGAGCGGCGCGTCGAGGTCGATGGCACCGAGGTCCACGCCGACGCTGCCACTCATGTGCGCGAGGCCGCCTTCGACGCTCGACTGCGCCGCGTAGTCCGCCGCCTTGGCCTTGGCCTCCGCCTCCGTTCCGCCCACCACCGGGGTCACACCCTGGAAGAACAGGATGTCCTCGGGATTTCGCCCTCGGCGATCGGCACGGGCGCGGACGTCCTGCACCACACCGGTGGAGGCCTTGAGGCTCCGCATGGAGGCGAACATGAAGACGCACTCGGCGTGGGTCGCGGCGAACTCTCGCCCGCGCTCCGACGAGCCCGCCTGGAAGAGCAGCGGCGTGCGCTGCGGCGAAGGCTCCGAGAGGTGCGGCCCCTCGACCTCGTAGTAGGCGCCGGCGTGGTCGATGGGGTGGATCCTGGCGGGGTCGGCATAGCGGCCGCGCGCGGTGTCGCAGAGCACCGCGTCCTCCTCCCAGCTTCCCTCCCAGAGCTTGTAGGTGACCTCCAGATACTCCTCGGCGCGGACGTAGCGCTCGTCATGGGGCGGCAGCCCGCCGAAGCCGAGATTGGTGCCAGCGTTGGGCAGGTAAGAAGTCACGATGTTCCAGGCGATCCGCCCCCGCGTAATGTGATCCAGCGTCGAGATCTGGCGGGCGAAGGTGAAGGGCGGCACCTGCAGGACGGAGCTGGTGAACGCGAAGCCGAGATGCTCGGTCGCCATCGCCATGGCCGGGATCAACGGCATCGGGTCGTTCGCCGGGATCTGCACCGCCTCGACGATCGCGGTCTCCGGTCCGCCGCGATAGAGGTCGTAGGTGCCGATCACGTCGGCGAGGAAGAGCGCGTCGAAGCCGCCCCTCTCCAGCAGCCGGGCGAGCTCGATCCAGGGCTCGATCCGGTTGAACTCGCGCTGGCGCGTGTCGTCCCGCACCCAGAGACCGTGCTGGATGTGGGAGACGCAGTTCATCGAGAACGCGTTGAGGTGGATGCGCTTCTTCATCGGCGTCCGCCTCCGGGGTCGCGAACCAGCATGGCACGCCCGCGCCGGCTGCGAAATGCGCGTGACGTGCCGGCGAGATTGCCCATTCTGTATGGTCGAAATCCTCGAGTCGTTGCGGTGACCGGCGGGGGAGGCGATGGCGGAAGATCGTGCGGCAAGCGGGACAGTCGGCGTGAAGGGCAAGGTGGTGCTGATCACCGGGGCATCGCGCGGCATCGGCGCATGCTGCGTGCGCGCGCTGCTCGATGGCGGCGCGTCCGTCGTCATCCACTACAACCATAACCGGGAGGCGGCGGAGGTGCTGGCCGAAGCGGCGCCCGATCGCTGCCACCTGGTGGGGGCCGATCTGACCGATGAGGAGGCGCCCAAGACGCTCTGGCGAGAGGCGATCGCCTGGCAGGATCGGATCGACGTGCTGGTCAACAACGCGGCGGTCTACGAGGCGGAGCCCGCCTTCGCCGAAGACGACGCCTGGCCCGAGGCTTGGCGCGCGGTCTGGCAGCGCACGCTGCAACTCAATCTTCTGGCGCCTGCCGAGCTTGCCACGCGCGCCGTCGCGCACTTCCGCGAGCGCGGCGAGGGCGGCATCCTGATCCACCTTTCGAGCCGGGCCGCGCATCGGGGCGAAAAGCCGCTGCTCGGCTCCTATGCGGCCAGCAAGGGCGCCCTCAACGCGCTGAGCCATACCCTCGCCCGCACCCACGGCGGCGACGGCATCCTCTCCTACGCGGTGGCGCCGGGCTGGGTCGGCACCGACATGTCGTGGGACTACATCAACGAGACCGGCGATCGCGGCCCGCTCGGCGAGAACGCTCTGGGCACGCTGATCCCGCCCGAGGAGGTGGCGAACATCGTGACCTTCCTCGCCTCGGGCGCGGCCCGCCACGCCACAGGTACGGTCATCGATATCAACGGCGCGTCTTTCCCGCGCTAGCAGGCGTGAGCCAGTCGTGGAAGGCGCGACAACCACGGAGGACAACCATGAAGGCAACCACAGGCGCAGCGATGCTGGCCACAATTGGTCTGCTGGCACTTCCGGCTTGCGTGCACGATAACGGGGACGGCGCTTCAGACCGTCCAACGACCGGCGAAATGGACGAGTCCACGGAAACTTTCGACGATTTGCGCGGGACCAACGCGGCCGAAATCCTGGACGTGACCGGCGAGGCAGCAATTTCGCTGCCCCAATTCGGAGGCGGAGGCGTTGTTCAGTCCGCAGGCGTTGGCGTAGCGGGCGCTTCCAGCGTTTCCACGAGCTTCGACGGCACTGACTTGACCGTCACGATATCGCGCGAGGATGGCAGCGCGCTGACGCTGAACTCGGGGAGCGACTCGTCCGAGGGTTCCGAAACCGTCGACTCGCCCATCGCCGGCCACGGCGCTCAAAGTTGGGTCCTGTTTGAGCCCACCACCGACGGCATGTCGGTCGCGATCGCCACGGTGACCGCGAACGAGGACGATGTGGCCGATTACCTGACCGTGGGTCATTGGATGCACATCGCTGTCGATGTGGCCGAATTCAGCTTCACCGGCGCGGAGATCGGAGCGTTCGTCGATGGCCCCGAGCTCTCCTTTGCCTCGCCGGCCAATCTGCCTGCCGGGGGAACGGCGTCATATTACGGGCCGGCATCGGGCGCCTACAGCGTCCTTCACGGCACCGACACGGGGGTCATCCCGGGTTCGACGGAGAGCGGCATGTTCAACTCGACCGTCGAGCTCGCGGCCGATTTCGCAGCCAACACCATCTCCGGATGTGTGGGCTGCAGCGATGGGGTTGCACTGTTCGGGGAACATTACGACGCAGACACCGGTGAGAGCACCCAAGTCATGTTCGAGGATTCGGGTTACCGGCTGCACCTCGATCCCACCATTCTCGTCTCCGACGGCGCCTTCCTCGGTCAGCAGATGCGTCTGGAGCACCCGGACATTTCGATCGCGAGCACGGAGGGTGCTTGGGGCGGTCGATTCTCGAGTATTGCGGACGGCGTCGGCGATCCCCGCCTGGTGGCCGGCACCTTCGGCGCCGAGGCGACCAGCGCCGGCGGGAGCGAGGGCGCCTTCCTCGGCTCCTTCGTCGGCACGAAGGAATAGACGCCCGGCCAGCACCGCGATATCGAACGTGCCGGCAGGCTGGCGAGAGAGTGGAGGCGGTGATGAACGAAGCGTTCACGAAGTGGGATGTTACCGAGCACATCCGGACCCGCGAAGACGCGCGCCTCTACCTGGAAGCCTGCGCGGAAGAAGATCCGGGCGACGGCAGTCTGGTCCGCGCCGCTCTGAACGACATCGCGCGGGCGGGCAACATGAGCCAGTGGCCCGCGACGCGGGAATGAGCCGCGAGGGGCTCTACAAGGCGCTATCCGAGGATGGGAACCCCAGCTTTGCGACAGTGACGCGGATCGCACGGGCGCTGGGATTGCAGGTACGGATCACGGCGTAGACGCCGCCCCGCCGTCCCAACCTCACCGCCCTCGGCGTTCGTAGACGTTCGCTCTCGGGGTGGCGCCGATGCGCCGCGCGATGGCCTTCCACCGAGCGCCGTGGCGGGCTTCTGGGCCGGCCAGCGCATGGGCGATCTCGTGCAGGATCGTGTCCCTGATCTCGGCCTCGCTCGCGTCCAAGGCATGGGCGCGGCCGATGCGGATCACACGCTCCTGAAAGTTGCAGTCGCCGAGACGCCGCTCGGCTTCGAGGAAGGCGAAGGTCCACTTGGCGAGGCCGTGCTCATCCATCAAATCCCGCGCCATCGCGGCGATGCGGGTCAGCCGTTCCGCCCCGTTCCTCAAACGACCCTTGCCGGTGCCCGCATCGCTCAGGCCGGCGTAGGGCACGTTCCACAGGCTCCGGCCCACCCGCACCCTGGCCTGGGTCGGGTTGAGCTTCACGATCCTGCCCTGAAGCGCGCCGTCGGCGCTGGCAAAGGTCACCCGGTCGCCCACCCGCCAGCGGGCGCGTGCCGCGTCTTGCGGTGTCAGCATCGTCGCGCGGCGGGCGCGGCCGGAGGGCGAGAGCGCCGCCTCCGACACCTTCCACGTCTGGTCTTCACCGTCGATCACCGTCGCGAGGCGCCTGTGGCCCGGCCGGCGGAGGAGGTGGCCGTGAATCGTCCGTCCGCGATGGCTGAATCGCACGGCGTCGCCGATGGAGAGCGTCCGTTCCTCCTGCCTCTCGGCCACCCGCTCAGTCCTTTCCGGCCCCGCCGAGTCCGCCGCTCGCGCGGTGCCCGGCGCGGGCCGCGACTCGGCGGTCATTATGCGAAGAATTGTACAGGATTCGACGCCGCAAGGCGCAATTCGTGGGCAGGGTCCGGGGCAGACTTCCCGCCGCTGCCATGAATGCCGATGCGCCCAATTTGCCTTGTTTTACGGGCATAACCGCACAATTGCGCACCGGGTGATAGCTCCAAGCCGGAAGCCGTTCTGCGCGTTGACGTATTGACAACGGATGCCCGAGGGTTACAAGCCCGGCCGTCATGTTCAGCGCCCGGTGGATTCGCGAGAACGGCGCCGCGTTCGACGCAGGCCTCGCCCGGCGCGGCGTAGAGCCCCATGCCGAGCAGGTGATAGAGCTCGACGCGCGCAGGCGCGAGGCCCTCACCGCACTTCAGGACCGCCAGAAGGCGCGCAACCAAAAGTCGAAGCAGATCGGCGCCGCTCGCGCCCGCGGCGAAGATATATCCGACCTCATGGCCGAAGTCGCAGGGCTCAAGGACGCGGCCCAGGCGTTGGAGCGTGAGGAGAAGTCGCTTGCCACCAAGCTCGACGCCTTGCTGGCCGGCCTCCCGAACTTACCGGCGGACGACGTGCCAGACGGCGCCGACGAGAGCGCCAATGTCGAGATCAGGCGCTGGGGCGAGCCGGCGCATGCGGACGGCAGCGCGAGGCAACACTTCGAAATCGGCGAGGCGCTCGGCCTCATGGACTTCGAGCGGGCTGCCAAGCTCTCCGGCTCCCGCTTCGTCGTTCTCTCGGGCGCGCTGGCGCGGCTGGAGCGGGCGCTGGCTGCCTTCATGCTGGACATGCACACCACCGAGTTCGGCTACACCGAGACCGCGCCGCCGCTGCTGGTGCGCGACGCCGCCGCCTTCGGCACCGGCAACCTGCCGAAGTTCGAGGAAGACCTGTTCCACACCACGGACGGCTTCTGGCTGATCCCGACGGCAGAGATGCCGCTCACCAACCTTGCCGCCGGCGAGATCCTGGAGGCGGACTCGCTGCCGCTGCGCTTCACCGCCTACACGCCCTGCTTCCGGGCCGAGGCCGGCGCCGCCGGCAAGGACACCAGAGGCATGCTGCGCCAGCACCAGTTCTCCAAGGTCGAGCTGGTGACCGTGACCCGGCCCGAGGACTCGGAGGCCGAGCACGAGCGCATGACCGCCTGCGCCGAGGAGGTGCTGAAGCGCCTCGGCCTTGCCTACCGGGTGGTGGTGCTGTGCGCGGGCGACATGGGTTTTGCGGCGCGCAAGACCTATGACATCGAGGTCTGGCTGCCGGGGCAGGGGCGCTATCGCGAAATCTCCAGCTGCTCCAACTGCTGGGACTTTCAGGCGCGGCGGATGAACGCGCGCTACCGCAAGGCCGGCGAGAGGCAGACGCAGTTCGTCCATACGCTCAACGGCTCGGCGCTCGCGGTCGGCCGCACCTTGGTCGCAGTGCTGGAGGCCTACCAGCAGGAGGGCGGCGGCGTGGCGGTGCCCGAAGCACTCCGCTCCTATCTCGGCGGCCTGGAGGCAATCGGCTGATGCGCGTCCTCGTCACCAACGACGACGGCATCGAGGCGCCCGGCATCAAGGTGCTGGAGCGGATCGCGCGCGGCCTCTCCGACGACGTGTGGGTGGTAGCGCCCGAGACCCAACAGAGCGCCGCCTCCCATTCGCTCACGCTGCACCGGCCGCTCCGCATCCGCCGCATCTCGAAGCGCCGCCATGCGGTCAACGGCACGCCCACCGACTGCGTCTTCCTCGCCTTCAACAAGATCATGGCCGACGGCCGGCCCGACCTGGTGCTTTCCGGCGTCAATGACGGCCCCAACGTCGGCGAGGACGTGACCTATTCCGGCACCATCGCGGCAGCCATGGAGGCGACACTGTTCGGCGCGCCCGCGGTGGCGCTCAGCCAGGCCTACGGGGATGACCGCAAGCACCATTGGGCGACTGCAGAGCAATGGGCCGGGCGTCTCCTGCCCATGCTGATCGAGCGCGGATGGCCCAAGCGTGTCCTCATCAATGTGAATTTCCCTGACTTGCCGGCTGCCGAGGTGCGCGGGATCAGGGTGGTGCGTCAGGGCTTGCACGCGCTCGACGACACCCTGGAGGAGCGGATCGACCCCCGGGGCAGGTCCTACTATTGGATCGGTGCGCAGTTGCCTGCGGCCGGCAGCGGGCAGCGCGGCACCGACATGGATGCTCTCGACGAGGGCTACGTGTCGGTCACGCCGCTCCATATGGACCTCACCCATCGGCGGACCCTGACATGGCTGCGGGAGGTCATCGAATGATGGGACACCTGCGTGAGACCGGCTCGATCGCGACCGTCGTGGGCGCCCCACTGATGGTGGCTGTGCTCGTGGGAGTGAGCGCCTGCGGCGAACTTCAGGCCAGCGTTGAAAAGCTGATGAAACAGGAGACCGCCCAAGTCGATCCGGTTCCGGCGGAGCCGCGTGCCGCTCCGGCACTGGAAGAGACGATGCCGCCGCCTTTCGAGGCGACAGAGCCCCAACCGGCGCCGCCGCCGCGCGAGAAGCCGGCGCTGCTGCTGACGGTCGGCGCCGGCGACACGGTCAGCGAAATCGCCCACCGCTACGGCGTGGCGACGGTCGCGGTCATCAAGCTGAACGGCCTGACCTACCCCTACTGGCTGCGAACGGGCCAGCGGCTCGCGCTTCCTCGCGCGGCTCGTGCCGTCGCCCGTCGCGACGGGCCGCAGGTGGAGGCGCCTCGCTATGTCAATGGAGAACCGGTCCTGACGGTCGCCGCGATCGAGGCCGAGCCTGCAGCGCCAGCCCGCGTGGAGCCCAAAGAACCCGTGCGTACGGTGACTGCGGCGCCCACTCCGAGCATCCATGTGGAGCCTGTGGAGCCCGCGCCGTCGGTCCGGGCGGGGTCTGCGGCACCGGAGCCGCTGGTTCGGGCGGAGACCGCGGCGCCCAAGCCGCCGCGTTCCCCCAGTCGGCGCATGGCGCGAGCGGAGCCGGAAGCGACGCCGCCCCGACCCACGCTGTACGCGCTGGCGCGGCAGTCCGGACCGGACCACGTGCCGCTGCCGCCCACCCGCAACACCTTCCTCTGGCCGCTCGAAGGCCGCGTGATCTCCGGCTTCGGGGCCAAGCCCGGCGGCAAGCACAACGACGGGATCAATATCGCCGTGCCCGTCGGCAGCGAGGTGCGCGCCTCGCAGAACGGCGTGGTGGCCTATGCCGGCAACGAGCTCAGAGGATACGGCAACCTCGTGCTGATCCGGCATGACGGCGGCTGGATGACCGCCTACGCCCACAACGACTCCCTCCTGGTGGGGAAAGGCGACGTGGTGCGGCGCGGCCAGGTGATCTCGCGCTCGGGCAGGTCGGGCGGTGTCTCTCGCCCGCAGTCCCATTTCGAGATCCGGCGCGACGGCGAGCCGCAGGACCCGCTGCGCCTGCTCTCCCGCAAGTAGAGGTATGAAGGCGATGGAATGGCTCACCGCTTCCCTCGTCGCGGAGTCCGAGGCCGCGTCGAGGGTCTTTGTGAGAGCGTTGTCGTTCATCCGAGTCAGGGGTGCGGACGGTCCAGATTGAGGGCGCCTCCAAGCAGATATTCGTGGATGGCCATCGCGCAACTCACCGACCTCTCGGAGGAGGGGTTCGCGAGGATACCGGTGATGACCTCGGCACGACGCGGCGCTATCCCCTCGGCAACGACTTGCCGGGCTGCATCGACGTAGCCGGGCGCTTCCGACAAGGGGCCGGCAAGCAATATGACCTCGGGCACGACCAGACGGGCGAGCTGAACAACGACGCGACCGAGCTCGCGACCCGCTCTCGCCATCAATGCTCTAACCATCGGATCGTCGGTTTGGTCACGCTCCACGGCTTCGCGAAGGGATTGCGCCACAGAGGAGGGCGGCGATCGTGAGGGCGTCATGACTTCGCCATGCAAGCACCGCAGTATGCCGAGTCCGCCCCCCAGCTGGTCAAGCGTCGAGACGGTACCGTTCTCTCCGGTCACTTCCATTTCGCCGATCCCCCCGCCAGGGAATCCTTCTCGATCAACCAGTCGGCCTCCCAAAATTACGACCGCGTCGATCCCCAGCCCGCAGACCAGCGTCAGCACGTTGTTGAAACCGCGTGCCGCACCAAAGAGCGTCTCTGCCTGCGCGATGGCGGCCGCCATTGATCGGACTCTCACCGGCAGGTCGAGGACGTCTGCAAGCCTCGCGCGCAGCGGAAAACGCCCCCATCCTAGATAAGGAGAATCCAGTAGGTCTCCTCGTACTGGGTCCACTGCGCCCGCGATCGTAAGAACACCGCCGATCAGGCGCCCTCGATCATCGAGATGCGCCCCGATCAGGCGTCGACTCTCTCGTGCCACGCGCCGGATGACCAAGTCTGGCTCTTCAACGGAATCGAGCTCGACACTGCTGGCCGCAATGGTCCTGTTCTTGATATCGGCCAACGTGACTGTCAGGAAGGTCGGGTCAATGCCGATTCCCAGCACTTGGCCTCCTTGGGGGTCAATATCCAAGCGCATGGTGCGGCGTCCCGGTTTGACCGGACCATCGCGGAGCTTTTCGGGCAATTCCCGCACCAGGCCTTCATCGATTAGTGGACGTGCGATGCGCGACACTGCCCCTGCGGTCAGGCCGACTCTATCCGCAATTGCCGTTCTGGATATGGGTCCGAACAGCAGGATTTGCTCGAGAACCGACTGACGGTTCCGGCGGCCCTTTTCGCTGACGCGACCGTCTTCTTCTCGTCCCCGGATAATCGGGTGGTCGCGAGTCATGCTTGGCTCATCCGCGGCTCGTGACGGCGCAGGCGCAGCCCATCAGCTTGCACCTCGCTGCGGCGCGGGTTCGTTCAGGTTTGCCAAAGGCGACAGCGATCTCCCACCGGCCATTAGTGACCCACGAAACTGTGTCGGTTGCGCCGCGCCAGCGGGTGTCGTTCCCGATGCTCGATCCGCTCCGGCACTCCGCCAACCCCTTGATCCTAGCCGGGATGCGTGCGAGTAGACGGAAGCGCACCGCCTTTGTGAAATACAAAGTTTTCGGCGAATCGATACCGATTCTGTTATGCTAAAAAATCCCGATGGACCGCTCCCGCGGATGCACGCCCTGCGTGCGTTCGACGCCGCCGCACGACATTCGAGCTTCAACCGTGCCGCCGAGGAGCTGGGGACCCACCAGCCTTCCGTCAGCCGCTACATCGCGGAGCTGGAGCACGAGATCGGCGTCCGACTGTTCGAACGCAGCCACCGCGCCGTAAGCCTCACTCCGGCGGGAGAAGTCTTCCATCGCGCCGTCGCCGTCGGTCTGGCGCGCATCGCCGCGGGTGCGCGTACGGCTTCGAGCGTCTCGGAGGATCAGCGGGTGGTCGTCGCCTGCGGCCCTGGAACCTCGTACCAGTTTGTGATGCCGCGCTTCCAAGACCTGCACCAGGCGATCGGTGAGGACGCCTGCCTGCGCGTCCTCACGCTCGACCCCGACATGCTCGACCGCCTGGGCGACGGTGCAGGAGCGCCGGCCGAAGCCGGGCGCGCAGGGTAATAGAGTAACGCTCCCTGGCAGCGGAGGCACGGTAAAAGCACAAATTGTTTTCAACAAGACACGTTATATTCACGAAGTCATGTCTAGATTGTGATTTGTGGATGAAGAGGTTGCTGCTCCGACTCGCTAACGATGCGGAGACAGGGTCGCTTGAAGCGCGCCGCAGGGGGCGGCGAAAACTGCGAACGCGTCGGCGCGACCGATAATGGCGCTTGAACCGGGCTCACAAACTGGTTCTTGGAACCGGTCACAGAAGAAGCGATGATTCGCTTGACCCCTTATTCTTCGATTTCTCAGCATGGGTGGCGGAGTTTACGGACGAGTGCCTCCGGCGCTGCGCGCCGCGTCGGAAGCTCTCGGGACGCGCCGCACGGCATTTCAACATGGCCCGTAGCCCCCACCTCCGGGTGTCTTCAACGCGAAGGTATCCGAACGCTTCAGATCAATGTTGCACGCTCGATAATCCCCGCAGCGCACATGCCTCAACTTGGCGATGTGTGTGTCGAGATGCTAAACGAGGGACGTGGCTACGCCGTTAAGTGCGAGGACGGTCGCGAGAGTCCACCAGCGAGGTCTCGACAAGGCCTCTTCAACAGGGGAGGTTCGAATGCCCTCCAACCGGAACGTGTCGCGTGACCTGGCGTTCGCCGACAATCATCTCTATGCGAAGCTGTTCACCGATGTGGAGCTCCTGGAGGTGGACGGCATCGTCGTCAATTTGTCCCCACAAGCAATCCATGTGGAGGGAGACGTCCGAACGGCCATTCAGCCATGGCGGTCCACAATCATCCGTGGAAACCGGGTTGTCGAGGCCGAGCGGATTGCGGTCTTGCGCATCACGGACCTAGAGAATCTCGGCGGTGTCATGTTCCGCGGATGGGACTGGTTTGGCGATGTGTTCGACGGATTTCCCAGACAAACGCCCTTGTACCTGGCGCCAGTCGACAATGTCGGTCGCACAGAAGAGGATCCGTTGGCATTCACGATGGAGCGTGAGAGTCGCGAGCAGCTCCAGCCCTTCGACATCGTGGTCAAGTGTTGGTGGTCGCCCAATGAAACGGACTGCCTCATACATAACGAGCATTCATTCCTCGAATTGCACACCCAGGTGCACGGAACGGGGCGGCTGCAGAAGTTCCGCGAACCGGATGCGTCCACGCTGTACGAGGATGTGATCATGGCGCCGGGCTTCACCCATGAACCGTTCTGCACGGTGGCCGGAGAGAACGAGTTTACCTACGCCTGGCACCGCTACTACACGGTTACCGAGAGCATCTGGTTCGTGACTGAGTTGCACCCCGTATGAATTGAACGGAGCGGCTGCGCGGAACTGGCGGCTTGCGTCATGTTCATTTCTGCGATGGCGAGGGTGTGGCAAAGAGCCGAATGCGTGAAGGAAGTGCTTGCGCAGAACGAACAAGCGCTGCGCGAGGAGAGGCGACCCTGTTCGTCTTTGTAAGGCTAAACTATTGTTCGGCGCGCAGATTGGATGCCGATCGGCGTGGCAACGTGTTGATTTCCTTTGATTCCGAGGGGTCAAACGATGGTGCCGATAAGGGGTCAATTTTCCACGCCTAACAACAGTTCCTTACCGACAAAGGATCGCTCACTTCAGCCTCGACGGAGAATGCAGAGTGCAGGGTTGAATTTCCAGGGGGCCGCTCCCCGCGATAAGCACCCGTGAAAGGAATGGGGACGATGATGCCACGCCACTTGGCGCTCGCCGGGAGCGGCATGAGCGCGGGATCGCCACCAGCCACCTGCGGGCGCACGCGCCATCGCGAAGAATCCGAGGGCCGGCGACGGGGACGACACGTCCCATTCGAACCGACTCGCAAGGACGTTATTCTTCGCCGGGCGGGGCCATGCGGTAGCCGACGCCGCGAACGTTGAATATCCAGGTCGGGTTCGCCGCGTCCTCACCGAGCTTGGCGCGGAGCTTCTTGATGAAGTTGCGAATGAGATCCATGTCGCCGGCCTCGCGCCCACCCCAGACCTGGCGCAGCAGCGCCTCGTAGGTCACGACCCGTCCCGCGTTGAGCGAGAGGACGCGCAGCAACTCGTATTCCGTCGCGGTAAGCGTTACTTCGCGCCCGGCAACCGTGACCCGGTGCGACTCGTAGTGGATGGCGAGCGCGCCGAGCGCGAAGGGCTCGGGGCGTGCGACGCGCCGGAGCGCCGCCTCGACCCGGGCGATGAGCTCGGTGGGCGAGAACGGCTTGACGACGTAGTCGGCGGCGCCCGCCTTCAACGCCCTCGCGACGGTCTCGTCGCGGCCGTAGCCGGAGATGAAGACGACCGGCAGGTCGGCGAGCTCCGGCACGCTCTCCATCAGCGCAATCCCGTCGGTTCCGGGCAGCATGAGGTCGAGCAGGACAAGGGATGGCTTCTCGGTCCGGATGACGTGGGAGAGGTCCGCATGGTCGCCCGTCACGAGGGGGGCGTAGCCCGCTCCACTGAGGATGTCGCGCACGTAGCGAAGTGTCTTCGGGTCGTCGTCCACCACCAGGATGCGGGTGGGCTCGCGCGGATCGGACGCCGGATCGGCGGAGCGGCGGCCGGAACGGGGGGCTTCGCCTTCACGGGCGTCTTCGACCGCCGGCAGGGTAAAGGTGAAGCGGCTGCCCTGGCCGGCGCCGCCGCTCTCGGCGCGGATGCGGCCCCCGTGCGCTTCCACCAGCCCCTTGCAGATGACGAGCCCGAGGCCGGTTCCTGCGATCGCCCGCTCGCCGCCGGCGCCGGCGTACTTGCGAAACAGATGCGGCAGCTGCTCGGGCGCGATGCCCCTGCCTTCGTCCGAGACCGAAATCGAGACGTGGACGCCGTCGCGCTTGGCCGAGATCTGGATGGGGGAGGAGGCGGGCGAGTGGCTCGCGGCGTTGGCGATCAGGTTGTTCAGAACCTGCGCGATGCGCCGGCGGTCGGCCATCACAGGCGGCAGGTCGGGCGACATGTCGATGAGCACGGAGTGCCGGCCGCCGCCGGAAAGGAAGGTATTCCGCGCACGGTCCACAAGCGCGGCCACCGCCGAGGGTTCCGGCGAGACCGAGAGCGTGCCCGCTTCGATGCGCCCGGCATCGAGCAGGGCGCCGATGAGGCCGCGCATGTGCCCGGCCTGCTCGTGGATGATGCGATGGAACTCGTGCATCTCGGCCGGATCGAGGTCCGCCGACTCTTCCAGAAGCGTGGCGGCCGAGCCCAAAATGGAAGTCAGCGGGGCGCGCAGCTCGTGGCTCACCAAGCCGAGGAACTCTGCGCGCAGCCGCTCCAGCTCCTCGAGCGGCGCCAGGTCCTGAAGGGTCACCACGACCGAGCCGATCCCGCCACCTTCGGCAGGGATGGGCGTGGCGTTGATCAGCGTGCGCACGCTGCGCCCGTCGGGCACCGAGAGCACGACCTCCTCGGCGCGCAGCGTCTCGCCGGTGCCGAGCTGCTGCGCGATGGGGAACTCGCTCAGGGACACCTCACGGCCGTCGGCCCGGCGGAAGGAGACCACCTCGAGCAGTTCCTCCGCCGGGCGGCCCGCGGTGCGCAGGCCCTCGACGATGCGCCGCGCCTCGCGGTTGAACGACACCGGCCGGCCGTTCCGGGCATCGAACACTACCACGCCGACCGGCGAGGTCTCGATGAGGGCCTCAAGATCAGCCCGTGCCTGGCGCTCGTCGCGATGCGCGCGCGCGTTGGCGATCGCCGTCGCCGCTTGGCTTGCGAACAGGAGCAGGATCTCCTCGTCCTCGTCGGTGAACGCGGGCGCGCCTTCCTTCTCGCCGAGGAAGAAGTTGCCGACATGGACGCCCCGGTGGCGCATCGGCGTGCCCTGGAAGGTCTTGGAGCGCATCAGGGCCGGGGAGAAGCCAAGGGAGCGGACCAGGGCGGGGAGGTCGGTGAGCCGGATCGGGCCGGGCAGGTCGCGGAAATGCGCGAACAGCTTCGGTCCGTCCGGCCAGTCGACGAACTGGCGCTGCTCGTCGGGGGTGAAGCCCGAGGTGACGAACTCGCGCACCTCGCCCGCCTCGTCGATGGTGGTGATGATGCCGTAGCGCGCGGCGGTCAGCGCGCGGGCGCTGTCGGCCGCCTCCTGCAGCACGGTGGTGACGTCGAGGCTCGCGCTGATGCGCAGCACCGCCGCGCTAAGCGCCGAGATCCGCTCGCGCAGCGCCTCGACTTCCTGCCGCGGTTCGCTGGTCTCGTTCACGACCTCCTCCTTCGCTGACCCGGTCCGCACTCCAGTTCCCGCAGCCTACGGTCGTCCGCTGCGGCGCACGGGACGCACGCTCGGCGAGGCTTCGACTGTGCTGGCGGCACAGATGCACCCGGGCCAACGTACTCCAACATTTACGGAAAAAACACCAACATGACCGAGTTTGGCACACACAATTTACAAATAGTTCGGTAAGAATTGCCCTCCAGGGCACTCGTTCGCGCGTGTCGCGCGCGCAGCAGCAGGAATGGCAGGACGCTCTCCATATGTCGGTTCTTGATGACTCTGGTTCGGCAGATGCCAGACAAGCGGCTTCATGAGGCACGAAGAGCAAGATGACACCACGCGGCCGGAACGGAGCGGGCAACCGATGGTGACGGCGTCGTGCCGAGCGTCGATCCTGGTGTGGTCCTGCCGAAGGTGGTGGGTTGGTGACCAACACGAGTCGTCGAACGATGCGGATACGCGAACTCGTCGCCATCCTCGCGGGTGTTGTAGTCGCAGGCGTCGCGTGAAACCAGCGCCGGGCCATGCTTGGTCGCGACAGAAACCTGGGCTCGATCAGCGAGCGCCTTGCCCTCATCAAAGGCCTGCTCCGGGGAAGCCGGGCCCTTCCGGAAGAAGAGGCATCGGCATCACGGAAAGGGCGGGAGCCTTTGGAGCATCAGCTCGATCCCTGTCTCGGCTTCCGTCCCTTGGGGCCGTCCGCCTTGTTCCTGCGGTCGCGGCGGGAACGTCCTTACTGGCGGACGGCTCCATCTCCAGGTTCGGTCCCCAATATTGGTTCGGGACCACTCGGCCGCCTGCCCCATCCTCGTGACGCCTTGTTGTGCTGCCGTGGGCGGGCGGCCGCTTTTTTGGTGTCCACCAGCATGAGGGGCCGTTCTGCCTGCGGTCTGGCGGTAGCAGACGCCCCCTCCCTCGCGGTCTACGGCGGAGGCAGCGACCCGGATTCGCAGCCGGCCCTCAGCCTCGGCACCTCCGAAATCGTACTTGGCGACGCCGAGGACGGCAGGCGTTGCGTACGGGAGGTGAGGTACGGCGGGCTTCAGCGGTGGAGGTCACGGCAATGGAGTTGAGCGCAGATCGGGAGGACGGCATCCTGTCCGTGCGCGTGCAGGGGCGAATAGACGGCGCCAACGTCCGGCAGTTCATGGAGACTGTCCGATGCGCCACCGAAGACGGCGACCGCGCGGTGATCATGGATTTCGAGCGGCTGGTCTACATCAGCAGCTCCGGACTTCGGGCCGTGCTCATGACCGCGAAGAGCCTCCGGAGCCGGGACGTCGGGTTCGCGCTGTGCTCCCTTTCCGACGTCGTCCGTGCTGCGTTTGGGACCAGCGGCTTCGACAGGATCATCGCGATCCATCCGACCAAGGCCGACGCGCTGGCGGCGCTCGATTGCTGACGCGGTCGTTTTGTACCTTGGAGACCCTACCTGTTGTTCGGTGCGTAGGTTGGATGCAAATCGGCGTGGCAACATGTTGATTCCCTTTGATTCCGAGGAATCAAACGACGGCGATCGACAACACCCTGAGTGCAATTGCAGGCGGGGGCGACCAAGCCCGCTTGAGTGTGGGATATAACGGGATATATGATTTAGCGTCGCCTCTGAAAACGACGGTTCATCAATAAGTTATCCGACTCTAGCTGGTAGCGGGGGAGGGACTCGAACCCCCGACCCATGGATTATGATTCCACTGCTCTACCGACTGAGCTACCCCGCCCCAGGAGCCGGAAGCGCATCGCTATACGCGGCGCCCTCGCCGCCTGTCAAGCGCACCGCAGAGGGGGCGGCCTCGTCTAGCGGAACGGCGGCGAATAGAGGGCGCCGCGTCTGCTTTCGATCGAGTGCCCGGCAGTTGCCTCCAGGCCGGTCTCCCCATAACATCCTGCCGCCCGGCACACGGGGAGGCCGGGCCATGATCGAATCGGCGCGTCGTCGAGCCCGAGCGGCCCGGCGTGCGCCTCACTGCGTGGGAGAGTGGTGTTGACAGATTATCTGGTCGGGATCGACGTCGGAGGCACGTTTACGGATTTCGTGAGCTACAATTCTGAGACCAGGGCGGTCGATGTTTGGAAGATCCTGTCGACGCCCCACGACCCCAACGAAGGCATCCTGGGCGGGCTCGGGCGCTTCGAGGCGCCGTCGGACATCCGTAACATCAGGCTGGGGACGACGGTGGCGACCAACGCGATCCTGGAGCGCAAGGGCGCGAAGGTTGCCTACGTGACCACGGAGGGCTTTCGCGACATCCCCTTCATCCAGCGGGGCAATCGACGCAGCCACTACGACATTACCTGGATCAAGCCGAAGCCGCTGGTCAAGCGCCGCAACTGCTACGAGGTGAACGAGCGGATCATGTCCGACGGCACGGTACACGTGCCGCTCGACGAAGACGGGGTCCGCGCCATCGCGCAGCAGATCAGGGAGGAGGGCTCCATCGAGGCCGTGGCCGTCAACTTCCTGTTCTCGTACGTGACGCCGGATCACGAACGGCGCGCCAAGGAGATTCTGGAAGAGGAGCTGCCGGATATCCCCATCTCCATCTCCTACGACGTGCTGCCGAAGTGGAAGGAGTACGAGCGCGCGTCCACCACCATCGCGGACGCCTACGTCAAGCCGGTGGTCAACAGCCAGGTCGCGAACCTGCGCGAGCGCTTCAAGGGGAGCGGGGTGACCGACCAGGCCGTCGTCATCAAGTCCAACGGCGGCGAGATGACCCTGGAGGCGGCGCAGCGGACGCCGATCCAGATGACCGTCTCCGGCCCGACGGGCGGGGTGATCGCGGGCAAGCATGTCGCCAAGCTGAGCGGCATCAGCCACCTCGTCACCCTCGACATGGGCGGCACGTCGACCGACACGTCGACCATCGTGGGCGGGCAGGAGAACTTCACCACCGACTACGAGGTGGAGTTCGGCGTCCCCATCCAGATCCCCATGATCGATATCCGCACCATCGGTGCAGGCGGCGGCTCCATCGCCTGGATCGACAAGGGCGGCATGCTGCGCGTGGGGCCCGAGAGCGCAGGCGCGAACCCCGGCCCCGCCTGCTACGGCACCGGCGGCGAGCGCCCGGCGGTGACCGACGCCAACCTGCTGCTCGGCCGCATCAACCCGGAAAACTTCCTGGGCGGCGAAATGGCCCTCGATGTGGCCGCGGCGGAGAAGGCGATCGCGACGGTTGCGGAGCCCTTGGGACGCACCGCCGAGGAGACCGCACTCGCCATCGTGCAGATCGCCAACAACAACATGGTGGGGGCGCTCCGCTCGGTGCTGATCGAGCGCGGTCTCGACCCGCGCGACTTCGCGCTCTTGGCCTTCGGCGGCGCGGGCCCGCTGCATTCGGCCGACCTGATGAACGACGCGGGCATCCCGTCGGGCGTCATCCCCAACTACCCCGGCCAGTTCTCGGCCTTCGGCTTCATCCTCACCGATGCCCGCGTCGACGTGCAGCGCACGGTGCAGATGACCTCCAAGCGCTTTGACCAGGCGCGCGCATCGGAGGTGATGCACGCGCTGATCGAGACCGGCATCGCCGAGCTGAAGGCGCAGGGCTACGTCAAGAACATCGAGATCTACCGTTCGCTGGAGATGCGCTATCTCGGCCAGAACTACGAGCTGGAGATCCCGATCGCCTTCGAGTCCTTCACGGACGAGACCACGCCCAAGGTCTGGCAGGCGTTCCACGACATGCACCTCGCGCGCTTCGGCTTCAACATTCCGCGCGAGGTGATCGAGGTCATCACGGTCAAGGCGACCGTGGTCTCGCTCACCGAGAAGCCCGATCTCGCCACCATCGGCAAGGCCGACGGCGAGCCCGAGGTCGTCTCCACACGCTCGGTCGTGTTCGACGACGGGCGCCACGACACGCCGATCTACAACCGCGCCCAGCTGCGCGACGGCCACGCGATCACCGGGCCTGCGGTTATCGAGGAGCCGGTCTCGGTGACCGTCTTGCGCCCCGGCCAACCCATGAAGGTGGATCAGTACGGCAATCTTCTGATCGGCCGCATCGCCGAGGAGTCCTGACCATGACCCAGAAGCCCGACGTCGACATGGTCGCCATGTCGATCATCGACTCCACCATGACCGCGGTCTGCCGCGAGATGGGCATCGTCCTGATGAAGACGTCGTACTCGACGATCTTCAACGAGGCGCTGGACTTCACCTGCGCGCTCGCGAGCCCCGAAGGCGAGATGATCGCGCAGGCCGAATACTGCCCGTCGATGATCGGCGGCGTGCCCCTGCTGGTGCGAAGCTGCGTCAAGGAGATCCCGCTGGAGACCCTCGAGCCCGGCGACGTGATCTGCCACAACGACCCCTACCGCGGCGGCCTGCACTGCCCCGAGCACACGCTGATCAAGCCGGTCTTCGTCGATGACGAGCTCATGGGCTTCGCCATGACCATCGGGCATCTGCAGGAGATTGGCGGCATGGTGCCTGGCGCCTTCGCCGGCGAGGCGACCGAGATCTTCCACGAAGGCATCCGCGTGCCCCCGGTCAAGATCAAAAGCCGCGGCGAGGACGTGGAGGAGGTGTGGAAGCTGCTGCTCGCGAACGTCCGCACCCCCCGCTACAACTACGGCGACCTGCGCGCCCTGATCGCGGGCGTGGACGTGGGCGAGCGCGGGCTCGCCAAGCTCATCCGCAAGTACGGCAAGGACAACTTCCGCCGCAACGTGCTTGACCTGATGGACTACTCCGAGAGCCGCATGCGCGCGGAGATCGGCGCCATCGAGGACGGCGTCTACCGCTTCCAGGACCAGGTCGAGGACGACGGCATCGAGAGCAGGCCCTACACCATCAAAGTGGCCGTCCACGTCCAGGGCGGGGAGGTGGTGATCGACTACTCCGGCACCTCGCCGCAGGCGCTGGGCCCGATCAACGCCACCCTCGGCGTCTCCTACTCCGCCGCCTACAACGGCATCCTGCAGGTCACCGACGAGACCATCCCCAAGAACTCGGGCTGCTTCCGTCCGATCCGCGTGGTCTCGCCGCCCGGCACCTTGCTCAACGTGGACTATCCGGGGCCGGAGGTCGGCGGCAACACCGAGACCCACTGCAAGATCGCGGGCGCGGTGATCGGCGCGCTGGCGCCGGCGTTGCCGGATCGCACCATGGCGGCGGAAGGCGCGACGCACACCAACTTCGTCTTCGGCGGCACCGACGAGGAGACCGGCGAGGCGTTCGTCTGCTACGCCATCGAGCTCTCGGGCTGGGGCGGGCGCAGCTTCGCCGACGGCAACGACGCCACCGATTCGATCAACGGCAACTGCCGGGTGGTGCCGGTGGAGGTGTTCGAGACCCGCTTCCCGTTCCGCACCGAGTCCTACATCCTGGTGCAGGATTCCGGCGGCGCCGGCCTGAATCGCGGCGGGCTCAGCACCCAGCGTACGCTCAAGAGCCTGGATACCGAGATCATGGGCAGCCAGATGTCCGACCGCCACCGCAACCGGCCCTGGGGGCTGCACGGCGGCCAGCCCGGCGGCCTCGCCGGCACCTGGCACCAGTCCGCGAACACGACCAGCTGGCACATGATCGACGAGGCCTTCGGCAAGGCCAGCCCCAGCAAGTGGAGCAACGTGCGCATCCGGCCGGGCGATTCGATCCGGTTCCAGACTCCGGGCGGCGGCGGCTGGGGCGATCCGCGCGAGCGCTCGCGCGAGCAGGTGATCGAGGATCTGGCCGAAGGCTACATCTCGCCTGCCTCGGCGCGGGAGCACTACGGCCTGGACGGCGCGGCCGAAGCGGCGGAGTAGGGGCGCCGACCCCCTCTTCACCCCGGCCCTCTCCTCCACCTCTTCATTTCCCTCAGGCGCCGGGCGCTCGCTTGGCTACCGCGCCTTGCGGCACGAGGGGGAGGAGTAGGGAGAGAGGGCTGGTGCCGCCTGCGTCCCCTCTCCGCCCTTTGGGGGGAGAGGGACAGGGAGAGGTGGGTATTTCAGTCTGCCGAGATCCGCGAGGTTGGATCGCGGGTCGGCTTTGGACAGCGGGACTTACTCTTTGCTGCGCTCCGCAACGAGGGCGTCGAGCCTCTCGAGCAGGGCCGCGCGGTCGGGCGTGAAGTCACGCTCGATCCACCAGTCCTCGACCGCGCGGAGCAGTTGGCCGACCTCCGGCCCTTCCTCGACACCGCGTTCAATCACGTCCGCGCCGCGTAGCAGGAACTCCGGTGCCTCCCACGTATCGGCGATCTCCAGCATCGCACGCAAGAGTGAGTCCTTCGCATCAAGGTTCTCCTCGGCCCAAACGACGAGCACCAAATCCCGGAAGCGCTCACGTCCCAACCGATGGAGGAGTCGGCGCTGGACTCGGCGGTCAATGCGAGGGTTGATCGGGTTTGGCCCTACAACGAGCGCGACAAGTCGTTCGGCCTGAATTCGCGGCAGTTGCCAGCGATCGGCAAAGGCCCTTACGGCGGTGGCGGTCTTCTCTGTGCCGCTATCGGCGATCAAAGCGGCGAGTCGCCGGATCGGGTCGAGAGCGGAGTAAAATCGCTCGAGGCCGATGAGGCGGGTGAAAGCCTCTGGTTGCCGTGCCAACGGCAACAGTTGGTCGAGAACGCCAGTGTTGAGCATGGCGGAGATCGCCGGTACGGGATCATCTGATGCCAGCAGCTTCAGCATCTCGCCCTGAATTCGTTCGTACGATAGCAGCGTGATCGTGTCTGATGCCGCTTCGCAAGCCACAAGCGCCGCTACGTCCGGCGCGCCCTGCCCGTACCAAGCATGGAAGCGGAAGAAGCGGAGGATGCGCAGGTGGTCCTCGGCGATGCGCGTCGCGGGGTCGCCGACGAAGCGCACACGGCCGGCCTTCAGGTCCGCCTGCCCGCTGAAATAGTCGTAGAGCGTGCCGTCGGGCGCGGCGCTCATGGCATTGATGGTGAAGTCGCGGCGCGCCGCGTCTTCCCGCCAGTCGTCGGTGAAGGCGACCTCGGCGTGGCGGCCGTCGGTCCGCTCGTCGCGCCTGAGCGTCGTGATCTCGTAGCGCTCGCTGCCGGCAAGCGCCGTAACGGTGCCGTGCGCGATGCCGCGCGGGACGGTGCGGGTCTCGATGCCCGCGTCACCCAGCAGCGCCATCACCCGCTGGGGCGGGTCGGGCGTGCCGATGTCGATATCGTCGCTCTCGCGCTCCAGCAGCGCGTCGCGGACGCAGCCGCCGACGAAGCGGACATCGGCGCCATCGGCAGTGAGCGCGTCGATCACGGCGCGGGTCGCTGGCGCCGTGATCCAGGGAGCGTGGACGGTGTTCTCCACCGAACGCGTGCTCAGTCGATGACCTCGCCGGGCACGATCTCGCCGTCTACGATGCGCGCCGGCACGTAGGTGCCCTCGGGGTCCCCACCGGCGGTCATCGCCCATACCACCAGGCTCGCCGCTGCCAGTATCAGACCGCTGCCCAGGAGCCTGACCCACGGCATCTTGCGCAGCTGCGCCGCCACATGGCTGCGGCTCAGCTGAACCCGGCGCGACAGGATGAGGAACGCGAAGTAGAGGATCGTCGGCGCGAGCAGGATCAGGATATGGATCAGGGTGGTTCTCAACATGATGCGCGCACCACATCCCGGAAGTTGACGAGGATCGCCGCCGTAGCGCCCCAGATATGATACGCCTCGTAGGGCATCACGTAAAAACGGCGCTCGACGCCGCCGACGGTCATCTTGTCGCGCCGGTAGTTGCTGGGCTCCAGCACGAAGGGCAGCGGCACCTCGAAGACCTCGGCGACCTCGCGGGTATCCGCCTCGAAGGCGGGCGGCGCCACGACGAAACCGACGACAGGGGTGATGCGATAGCCGGTGCCCACCAGATAGTCGTCGAGCCGGCCGACGATCTCGACCTGCGATGCGGGCAGGCCGATTTCCTCCTCGGCCTCCCGGAGCGCCGTTCTCTGCGGGGTCCCGTCTTCGGGGTCGGCGCGGCCGCCGGGGAAGCTGATCTGGCCGGCGTGGCGCGCGAGGCGCTCAGCCCGGCGCGTGAGCAGCACCGAGAATACGCCCGCGCGTTCGATGACGGCGACGAGCACGGCGGCAGGCGTAATCGGCTCCGATGCTGGCAGGCGGCCCCAGGACTCTTCGCTGTGACGGAGCGAGCCCGGCACGCGGGCGGAGGGCTCCCGCTCCGCTGCGGCGATGACCGCCTCCCAGGGCTGATCCGGCGCGCCCGGAGCCCGCTGCGCCACGGCGCGCAGAATGTCGGCTTGCATCGACGGGGCTCGTTTGGCGTTCAGGCTGCGTCGTCGAAGGGGAAGAACACGCCGTCGCTCCAGACGCCGAGCACCGGCCGGCCTTCGATCTCCCGCTCGACACAGAGCTCCACCAACGGATAGTAGGCGGCGCGCGCCACCCGTGCCTCCAGGCCATCGCGCACGGTGAGGTAGGGCGCCTTCTCGTTGGACCCCGGCAAGGGGCGGAAGGAGAGGGGGTGCGCGGCGTCGGCGCTCACCCACTCGTCCAGGTTGGTGCGGAAGCGCAGGCGCTGGCCTTCGCCGTCGCCTTCGGCGTCCATCTCGACAGCGATGAAGGGCACGTCGTTGACCGCGATACGCGCCTTCTCCACCGGCGTGACGAGCCAGTAGTCGCCGTCCTCGCGCCTCAGCACGCTTGCGAAGAGCTTGACCAAGGGCAGCCGGCCGATGGGGCAGCCTTCGTGAAACCACGTGCCGTCGCCCGCAATCCTGATGTCGATGTCGCCGCAAAAGAGCTGCGGCGGCCGCCCGGCGGCCGGTGCCTGCGATTCGCCCATGCGCGCACTATAGCCGAGCGAAGGGGTTGCGGGGTCATATCCGATGATCGCCCTGCCGCATTCGGCAAGTAGCTCGGAAGCAACCCCCTCCTCACCCCAAACGTCTATATGGACGCCTCCCACCGCTGATGCTGTCGCTCGGGAGGGTTGAGGTGGGGGCTACGAAGCCTACAGTCTCAATCGTTGAAGGGGACATGGGCGACGCCCTCGTCGACCTTGATGCGGGGCACGGCGCAACCCAGCATAAAACGCGCAGGGCAGGGCGCGTCAGGGCACCCCGCCCTGCGCAAGGGAGGCTACTTCGCGAGCCAGGTGTTGAACACCTCGTCGAGCTCTGCCCGGTGATCAGCCCACCAGACGTAGTCGAAGTCGAAAATAGTCGCGGCGTTGTTTGGATCGGTCGGCATATGGGGCTTCATGTCGATGCCGAGATCGGCATGGTTGCCCACGAGCGGCGCCGACGAGTAGCGGGCCGGACCGTAGGAAATGAACTTCGCCTGGTCCGCCAGACGCTGCGTATCCGTGGCAAAGTGGAGATACGCCTTCACCGCATCGAGATCCTTGACGCCGACCGGCACGACCCAGCCGTCGAGATCGAAAATCTGCCGATCCCACATCATGGCGATGGGCTGGTTCTTCTCCGCGATGGCCGAGAAGAGGCGGCCGTTGTACGCCGAGGCAATGACGACCTCGCCGTCCGCCAGAAGCTGCGGCGGCTGCGCTCCCTTGGTCCACCACACCACCTGATCCTTGATGGTATCGAGCTTTGCCAAGGCACGGCTCACGCCCTCGGACGTGCTGAGCATGCCATAGACATCTGCAGGTGCCACGCCATCGGCGAGCAGCGCCCATTCGAGATTGTTGATGGGCCGCCTCTCCAGCGAGCGCTTGCCGGGGAATTTCTCCAGATCGAACACGTCCGCGATCGAGGACGGCTGCTCACCCTCGAAGACATCGGTGCGATAACCGAAGGTCGTGGAATAGACGATCTGCGGGATGAAGCAGTTGGTGCCACCCGGCGACAGCGTGCCGGCGAAGAAGTCTTCCGACGCAGGGGTCCCGTCCGGCGCGGGCGCCAGCCACGTGTCGGGATCGATTTCCATGATCAACCCCTCATCGCACGCGGTAATCGCATCGGCTGCGACCATGTCGACGATGTCCCAAGTGACGTTGTTCGACTCCACCTGTGCCCGAACCTTTGCCAGCCCTTCGGCGGCGTTGTCGTCATTGATGATGTTGATGTCGGGGTTCGCCGCCATGTAGGGGTCGTGATAGGCCTTCTGCTGGCTCGCCGTATAGGCGCCGCCCCACGACACGATCGTGAGGTCGAGCGCCTGGGCACTGCCGGCCGCCAACGCAACGCCGGCGGCAACGATCGTGGAACCCATCAACAAACTCACTGCCTTTAGTCTCATTGCTTTTCCTCCTTCGCTTGAGGGTGGGATCGACCGGCCGATGCTCGACGACCGCGCCGCCCATTGCATTTTCAAACGGTTCTAATACTATATTGTCTACTCTATCACATAAAATACTATTGTGTCGCAGTTCAAACGCAGTTTCTTGCAAAATGTTGGACCCGTCGGGCGCCAGGCACATCATCGTCGAAGCGCCCGGCCGGCCGGCCGGTGGATGGCCGCGTCGAGATACGCTAGGCTCCGCGCCGATGCGTCCTATACGACTTGAGGCGAATGACGTGATCACCAACCTCGCCGAGAGTTGCCGAATGACGTCCACAAGGGTGACGTCCGGGCGTCCCCCGACTGGTTCGCCGAGTTTGCCGTGCCATCGCCCGATTTGTCGATCTCGTGGCTGTGGATCGTATTGCCCCCATTGGGCAGGTCGATAGCGACCGACTCGGGCAGACGCAGGCCTCATGAACCAGCAGGAAGCCCCACCGCCGCGGGCGGCCGCCACATCCACAGGCGGCAGCATGCCGAGCCCGCTTCAGCTCGAGATGGCGCGAAACATCCTGGAATATCTGTGCCGCCGCGAGATGAGTGCAGGAAATCACCTCACCGAGCAGGAGCTGGTGCGCGAGTTCAAGGTGTCGCGATCGCCCATCCGGGGCGCGCTGTCGTACCTGGCAAACATGGGGATCGTCGAACGGCGGCCCAACCGCGGCTACTTCGTCAAGCTGAGCGGCAGTGAGCTCCGTCTCGACAGTCTGGAATTGCCCAGAACGGACGACGAAGAGCTCCTGCTCACGGTGGTGGAAGACTGGTTCGAGAAGAGGGTGCCGCAGTCGTTTTCCGAGGCGGAATTCCGCAGACGCTACGGGTTGGGCAAGATGACCGCCTCGCGCATCCTCGTGAAGCTGTCCGAGGATGGCATCATTTCGCGAAATCGCGGTCACGGGTGGCGATTCGAGCCAACGCTCAACACCAAGGGCGCGCGCGACGAGAGCTTCGCCTTCCGCATGGCCCTGGAGCCGGCCGCGATTTGCTCGCCGACCTTCGAGCTCGATCGCGGCCTGGCGGACATGTGTCGTCGCAGGCACGACACGGCGCTGCGGCAGCGGGAGCTGCCTTCGTACAGCACGTTGATCGAAATCGACGCCATGTTTCACCGACTGATCGGTGTTTCATCGCGCAACAGATACTTCCTGGTGGCCATCGAGCGACAAATTTCTCTCCGGCGCAGTCTGGAGTATGCAACCTGGACTGCCGTGAGAGCGCGCGTGATCGAGTCCTGTGGCGAGCACATGGAAATTCTGGACGCACTGGAGATAAATCGGCGCGATGACGCCGCCGAGATGATGCGACTCCACCTCGCCGGCTCTCTCGACCTCACCACCTGGCGCGAGCTCGGCAACGCCGACTGAGTCACCGTGTCGAGCGGGACGAGAGCCGGCAGCCTCAGTCGTTGAAGGGGACGTGGGCGACGCTTTCGTCGACCTCGATGCCGAGCACGGCGCAGAAGCTGCCGAGCAGCTGGTAGTAGCCGATCATCACCACGAGATCGACGAGGCCGGCGTCGCCGAGTTCCGCGCGCAGCCGGGCCACCAAGGCGTCGTCCACGTCTTCGCCGCTGGCGACGAGGCGGGCGAGGCGGAGCGCGGGCCCCACGGGCGCGGGCTCCGAGTCCATCGCCGGCGTGCCGACCACGGCCCGGAAGCGCTCCGGCACCTTGTGGATGTGGTGGTCCCACTCGAAGACGTTGCCCACGGCCTGCGAGACCGTGCAGATGACCATCTCGCGCAGGTCGTTATCGAGCGCCGAGTGCCAGCGCACGTGCTCGCCCACCGAGGCGACGGCCCGGAGCGCCTCCGGGCTTTGCCCCATGACCGCGAACATGTTGGGCATGAAGGCGAGCTTGCGGGTCTCGACCACGTGGTCCCAGATCGGCACCTGCTCGGCTGAGAGGTCATCGCGCTCCGCCCGCGGCAGGCGCGGGGCTGCGGCATAGCTGGTCATCGGATTCTCTCTTTCGTGTTCCCTCAGGCGCCGGGCGCTCGCTCCGCTTGCTTGGCTACGCGCCATTCGGCGCGGCGCGCAGTCGCGCGCTCCGGACCTGCGGTCCGGTTGTTCATATTTTCACCAGCGAGATGACCCCGTTCAATCCGCGAAGGCCTCGATCATCGCCTCGTGATTGGCCAAAGATTCCTCGCGCTCGACGAAGGGGTTGGGGCAGTAGAGCAGCACGGTCTCGAACAGCTCCTCGAAGCGGTCGAGCTGGCCGCGCACGTCGTCGGGCGTGCCGGCGAGCGCCAGTGCGTCGATCATGTCCTCGGTCACGAGCTCGGCCATGGCGGCCACGTCGGCCCGTGCCCAGGCCTCGCGGATCGCGAGCTTCTCGCGCGTGAAGCCCGCCGGGTCGAGCACCTGGTCGAAGTAGGGGAGCCGCGTATAGAAGGCGACGCAGGGCCGCGCCCGTTGCCTGGCGCGGGCGCGGTCCTTGTCCACCGAGCAGATCTTCACCGCGCAGTGCTCGAACGCCGAGGGGTCGCGGCCGGCCCTGGAAAGCCCTTCCTTGACCGCCGGGTGCACGATCTCGGTGAAGTAATGCGGCGTGTTGAGCACGTTGGCGAGCAGGCCGTCTCCCACCTCGCCCGCCAGCCGCAGCATCCCCTTCTGCACCGCGGCGAGGTAGATCGGCGGCGGCTCGCAGGGCGGCGCAATCAGGCGGCGATAGTCGCGCACCGTGATGATCTCGCCTTCGTAGTCGATCGGCGCGGTGGGAGACGCGGTCCACATCCGCCTGATCGAATTCACATACTCGCGCATGCGCTGAACCGGCCGCCGGTACGAAACCCCGTGCCAATTCTCGTTCCATTCCTTTGGCGCGGTGCCGAGGCCGAGCACGAAACGCCCGCCCGTGAGCTCGGCCATCGACATGGCGCTGATCTCGGTCATTGCCGGGGGCCGGGCGAAGACGGCGACGCCGGTGCCGAGGCGCGCGCGCTTGCACCGGGCCGCCATGCCGGCGAGCGGCACGAAGGCATCGCGGCCGAGCTCGGTGGTCCAGAGGCTTTCCGCGCCCGCGTCCTCGGCTTTGGCCGCGAAGTCGATGGTTTCCTGCAGCGTCAGGTTGTCGCCGCTGAAGAGCACGCCCCATTTCCACTTGCGGGCCATCGTCTTTCTCTCTCTTGTCAGCGGGGCTTGGCGCGGAGCGCGGCGGTGGCGGCTTGGTCGACCGCGCCGTCGACGGCGATGATGACTCCGTACTGATCCCGCGCGCGCTCGGCCGAGATGTAGCCGTCGGCGACGTCGGCGGCGACCGCCTCTGCCGGGCGGGTGAAGGGATCGCCGAAGCCGCCGCCGCCGCCGGTCACCACGGCGACGCGGTCGCCCTCGCTCAGCGCCTCATAGGGGATGCGCGCGACCCGCTTGACCGAGCCGTTGCTCTCGATCCGCATGTAGTTGTTGGAGCCTTCGCCGCCGCCCTCAAGGCCCCAGGGGCGCTCGATGGAGCGGCCGATGCTGCAATAGGTGTGCGCGTCCGCGCCGGCCACCTCGAACTCGCGGACCACGCCGAAGCCGCCACGGTGGCGGCCGGCGCCGGCGCCGTCCTCGACGTTGAGGGCGTAGCGGCGGATGGCGAGGGGGAACTTGGCCTCGAAGAGCTCGACCGAATAGTTGTAAGTGTCGCCGTCGGTGGTGGCGATCAGCGCGCTGGTGCCGTCGCCCGACGCGGTCGCGCCCCAGCCGCCGATCGCGGGCTCGATGTGGACGTAGACCTCGCCGCTCTCCGGGTCGCGGCCGTAGAAGTATGTGCCGGCGAGGCTCATGTAGGAGCCGGCGCTGAAGCGCTCCGGCGCGACTTCGGCCAGCGCCTTCCAGGCGAGCTCCGAGGCATGGGCCGAGCCTTCGTAGTACCAGCCGGTGGGCGCGGGCTTCTCGGCGGTGAACACGGTGCCGGGCGGGCAGACCAGGCTTACCGGGCGGAACCAGCCCTCGTTGGAGGGCGCCTGCGGGTCCACCAGCGACTTGAACACGGTCTTGACCGCCGAATCCAGCGCCCCGAAGGCGCAGTTGATCGGCCCCTTGACCATCGGGCTGGTGCCGGTGAAGTCGAAGGCGATGGTGTCGCCCCGGATGCGCACGACGACGGCGACGCGAAAGCGCTCCTCGGTGATGCCGTCGCCGTCGATCCAGTCTTCCGCGGCGTAGTCGCCGTCGGGCAGCGCCGCGACCGCGGCCCGGCTCAGGCGCTCGCTGGTCTCCAGGATGCGGCCGAAGGTGGCCTTGACCGCGTGGGTGCCGTAGCGGGCGAGGACCTCGCGCAGCCGCGTTTCGGCGATGCGCACGGCGGCGAGGCCCGCGTTGAAGTCGCCCAGCGACTGCACCGGCAGGCGCACGTTCTCGCGGATCAGCGCGATCACGTCGTCGATGGTCTCGTCGTCCCGGCAGACCCGGATGCCGGGGAAGCGCACGCCCTCCTGATAGATCTCGGTGGCGGTGGGCGAGATGCTGCCGGGCACGGCGCCGCCGACCTCGCTCCAATGGGCCACGGAGATGGCGAAGGCGAAGAGCCGGCCCTCCACGAAGATCGGCTTGATCAGCGCGATGTCGCAGCTGTGGGTGCCGCCCTCGAAGGGGTCGTTGGTCATGAAGACGTCGCCCGGCCGCATGGTCTCGCCGTGGCGGCGCACGATCGAGCGCACTTGCGGTGCGAAGGTGCCGGTGAAGAGGGTGATGCCGTTGGTCTGCACCACGAGCTCGCCGTCGGCATCGCAGAGGCCGCAGGCGAAGTCGAGCACCTCGTAGATCACGGGGCTCATGGAGGTCTTGGCGATGACGATGCCCATCTCGTCGGCAAGCGCGAGCAGCTTGCCGCGAATGATCTCGCGCGTGACCGGATCGGCGGCGGACTCGTTAGCGGGTGCGGTCATGGTCCCTCCCGGCGCGGGATTGTTCCCGAGGCTCAGGTATCGCGCAAGCGGGCGGGTCCGTCCGCGCCGGGCAGGAGACCCCGCACCATGGTGCGGTGGCGGCGGCGACAGCCGGGCATCACGATGCGCCGTTTCGTCCGATACGAAAGGAGTCATCGTGGCCACACAGCGACAGATCGAAGCCAACCGCCGAAACGCCCAGTCGAGCACCGGCCCGAAGACCGAGGCCGGCAAGGCCGCGTCGTCGGCAAACGCGCTCAGCCACGGCCTTACGGCCGCCGACAACGTGGTGCTGCCGGAGGAAAACCCCGATGAATTCGAGCGGCTCAGGGAGGGCGTGATCGCCGACCTCCAGCCGGCGGGCGCGCTGCAGGAGGCACTGGCGCATCGCGTCGCCGTGCTGCTCTGGCGACTCGACCGCGTCGCCCGGTTCGAAGCCGGGCTCTTCGTTCACGGCCAACTCACCGTGATACGCGACAGGGTGGGCGACCCGTTTCGTTCTTCAAGCATCTTGCAGGGTCTCGCCGACCTGCCGAAGGAGGTCACGCAGCTGCAGGAGAAGTGTGCACGGTTCAAGCGCAGGATCGACGAGGACATCCAGGCCCAGGCACCCTCCGCTCAGGTGCTGGTGGAGCGGCGCCAGAGTGCGCGCGCCTTCGACCAGATTGCGCGCCACGAGGCGATGCTGCAGCGGTCGCTGAACCGGACGCTGGACGAGTTTCGCCGCTTGCGCGACGCATCGGCTGCGGCAGCCGGATCGAAGGCGCCGCCGCCGGCCGCGCCGGCCGATCCCGACCCTGCGCCGGCTCGCGACGTTCCCCCGCCCGCGTCTGCGGGCCCGCAGCCCGATAGCGGCGAGGCCCAAGGCGAGGCCGGGCGCACGGGCGAAAAAGCGTTTTTGCAAAACGAAGCCAATTCAGCGCAAACGCCTGACCTGGAAGCCGATTCGAAAGCCGGTACGGAATCGCCGCAGGCCGGGACCGGAGGGCCGCCACTCCCAAGAACGGAACTCGCGCCAGGGCACGATTAGACCTTACCTGATCGCTGCAGCCCGAAGAGCGCCCACCTCCCGCTGTCCCCTCCTAAACTTGTACGTTTCCCTCAGTCGGCGGGCGCTCGCATCACGCGCCCGCGCGCGTGTGGCCGCGCGACGCTCTGATGTCCTTCGTCAAGCAAGAGTTCGAACGGACCTATCAAGCGCCAAGCGGCGCCTGAGTTTCGCAAGTCGCGCGCATAGCGGTGGGAACGCGGCCCAGGACGTTGGTGAACAAGCTCTGATGCGCGGGTCGAGACCGCATGTCCGTGTCTGCGTCCGGGGCTGGTCCTGTCTCGCATCGGGCGTCGGCGATGCCGGCCACAAAGCGTCGTCGGGAGTTCCCCCGTCGTTGCCGCGTCCCCGCCGCTATGCGCGCTATGGGCGATCGCTCTCCCTCGGATCAGTTCGCCGCAGGCTCCATGCGCGCGATCGCCCACATGAAGCCGACCAGCTCACGGGCCACGGCGGTGACCGCGACCGTGCTGCGCTTTCCTCGTGCGCACAGCGCGCGGTAGCGCCTGGTCAGGCGCGCCTGTGCTTTCCATGCCACCTCCTGGACGTCCTGCGGCAGATGTCTCGTCGCGAAGTATTTCTTCCTTCCCACCGCCGCAGGATGGCGGTAGGCCCAGGCGCTCTCCGCCAACACGTGGCGCACCCGTGCGTTGCCGGCCCTGGTGATGCCGCCGCGCCGAACGCTCTCGCCCGTCGAGCGCTCACAGGGCACGAGGCCGAGATAAGCCATCAGCCGCCGAGGATGCTCGAAGCGACGGATGTCGCCGACCTCCACCATGAAAGTGACCGCCGTAATCAGGCCGACCCCGCGCAGCGCCTGAAGGCGGTCCACCGCTTGAGCCAGCGGCCAGTCGAGCAGGGCGTCTTCGATCGCTCCTTCCAGCCGCGCGACGCGCTCGCGCTCCTGTCTCTCGGCCGCGATCATCTCGTGCAGCACGACTTTCTGGGCGGGCCAGTCGAAGCTGAGCTCGTGGAGCCAGGCCATGTGCCTGGGGCCCCACGCCTTCTTGCCAGCGTAGACCCTGCCATGACGCAGCAGGAAGGAGCGGATCTCCTGGCGCTTGCGGGTGCGGTCTCTCACCGCCGCCTCGCGGGCGCGCACGAGATCGCGCATCGCTTCATGGGCCTCGTCCGGTGTCCAGATCTCGGTCAGCTCGCCGGCCCGGAACAGGCGTACCAGCTTCACGGCGTCGCGGCGGTTCGTCTTCACCCGCTCACCGGGCCGGCGCGGGATCAGGGACGGTGCGATGACGGCGCAGTCGTGTCCGAGCCCCTCGATCAGACGCTTCAGCCCGTAGCCCGTCGGGCCGGCCTCGTAGCAGAAGTGCAGCCGTGCGCCTGGCCGCTCGAGCTTGCGCACGAAACGACGGACGGCAGCCGCATCCGAGGCGATCTCGCCGAAATACCTGACCTCACCATCGCGTCCGCCTTCCGCCACCGCGACGGCGTGGCTGTCCTTCGACACGTCCAATCCGATGAAAACCTCGCTATAGTCGACCATGGTTCGCCCTCCTGGCTTGAGGCCCTGCTCACTGAGCAACCCTCGTTGAGATCAGCCAGTGTAGGGCGAACCGCCCCGCACCAGCCGGACCAGAAGGACATACGGTCTCGCTTGCCTACGCGCTTACGCGCGCGGCGCAGTCGCGCCGTCCGGGCCTGCGGCCCGGCATGGCGGAGGGGGGACAGGGGGAGGTGGGGCCCCGAAGGATCAGCCGAGGCGTTCGTCGATCAGCCGGTTCACCTCTGTGGCGGCCTCCATCTGCACCATGTGGCCCTGGCCCTCCATCACCGTGCAGTCCACGCCGTCCGGCAGGCCGTCGGCGTGGGAGGCTGGGATGATCTGGTCGCCCGCGCCCCAGATGACGAGCGTGGGCACACTGCCCGCCACGTCGCGCATCGCCTCGGCCTGGGCGCCGCCGGGCGCGAAGGCGTCCCGCACCGTGCTGAGCGCGGCGGTGACCCCGTCGATCCGCTTGAAGGCGAGCAGGTCGTTGATGAGCTGGCGGGTCACCAGCGCCGGGTCGCTGAACAGCTTCTCGACGTGGGGCTTGAGGTCCTTCCGGCGCTCGGCCGAGATGAAGCCCTCCAGATAGTCCCCGTCGATGTCGCTGCCGAGGCCGGCGCTGCCGATCAGGGTGATCGATGCCACACGCTCCGGTGCCGCGCGGGCCACGGCAAGCGCGATGGCGCCGCCCATGGAGTGGCCGACGAGATGGGCCTGCTCGATTTCCAAGGCGTCGGCGAAGCCGGTGACGATATCGGCGAAGAAGCCGATGGAGCCGTCGCCCACGTCCTTGCTGGAGCTGCCGTGCCCCGGCAGGTCGAGGGCATGGACAACCCGCTTGGCGGCGAGGGCCTCGTGGTTGAACAGCCAGTTGTTGAGGTCGCCGCCGAAGCCGTGGATCAGGATGACCGGCGTGCCGCCTTCGCCCCGCGTGAGGTAGCGGATCGTCCGCCCGGCGACTTCCACCGACTCGGTCGCCGGGCCGCCATCCTCATCGTCATCCTCGGGCGGCACGAAGTTCGCCTGAAAGTCGGTGACGAAGGCGTCGATATCGGCGTCGGCGACGCTCTCGTCGGCGACGATGCCGAGCAGGCCGCCGACCGGCAGCACGTCGCCCTCCTGGGCGACGCAGCGGCGGAGCGTGCCCGCGTCCGCCGCCTCGACCGCGCTGGAGATCTTCTCGGTCTCGATGTCGATGATCTCATCGCCCGGCGTGATCGAATCGCCCTCATCCACAAGCCATCCGGCCACCTTCCCCTCCTTCATGGAGAGGCCCCATTTGGGCATGCAAACGGTGCGGATGCCCTCGCTCATTTGCTGGACTCCATCACCGCCTTCACGGCCTTCTGCACCGCCGCGGCGTCGGGGATGTAGAGATCCTCGAGCGTATCCGAGAACGGCACCGGCGTGTGCGGGGCGGTCACCTGCTTGATCGGCCCCTTGAGGGAATCGAAGGCCTTTTCGCAGACCATCGCCGCGATGTCGGTGGCCATGTTGCAGCGCGGGTGCGCCTCGTCCAGCACCACCAGGCGGCCGGTGTTTTCCACGGTCTCGATCACGGTGTCCTCGTCGAGCGGCGAGGTCGTGCGCAGGTCGACGATCTCGCACTCGATGCCGTCGTTGGCGAGCGCGTTCGCCGCCTCAGCCGCGACATGAACCATGCGGCCCAGCGTCACGATCGAGACGTCGTCGCCCTCGCGCACGATGTTGGCCTCGCCGAAGGGGAGCGCATAGGGCTCCTCCGGCACGTCGCCTTCAAGGGTGTAGAGCCCCTTGTGCTCGCAGAAGATCACCGGGTCGTTGTCGCGGATCGCCTGGATCAGCAGCCCCTTGGCATCGTAGGGCGTCGCCGGGGTTACGACCTTGAGCCCGGGGATGTGGGTGAACACCGGATAGAGGCACTGCGAGTGCTGGGCGGCAGCGCGCAGCCCGGCGCCGTACATGGTGCGGATCACCACCGGCGTCTCGGCCTTGCCGCCGAACATGTAGCGGAACTTCGCCGCCTGGTTGAATATCTGGTCGAAGCAGACGCCCATGAAGTCGATGAACATCAACTCCGCCACCGGGCGGAGGCCCGCGGTCGCCGCGCCCACGGCGGCGCCGATGAACGCGGATTCGCTGATCGGGGTGTCCATCACCCGATCGCCGTACTTGCCGTAAAGCCCCTTGGTGATGCCGAGCGGGCCGCCCCAGGCGTCGCGCTCGCCGTCGGTGCCGAGCCCGCCGGCCACGTCCTCGCCCATGACGACGACGGTCTCGTCGCGCTCCATCTCCTGCGCGAGGGCTTCGTTGATCGCCTGCTGGTAGGTCGCTGTGCGTGCCATGACTCTCTCCCTCGCTCAGTAGGATACGTAGACGTCGGTCAGAAGATCGGCGGCGGTCGGCGGCGGTGCCACCTTGGCCTTGGCGACCGCGCCATCGATCTGGGCTTCGGCCTCGCCATCGATCGCATCGAGATCGGCGGCATCGAGCAGCCCGGCCTCGGTCACCCTCTCGCGGAACATCGCCAGGCAGTCGCGCGACTCGCGCAGCTTCTTGACCTCGTCGG
Organism: Alphaproteobacteria bacterium; assembly: GCA_965220745.1. Taxonomy (GTDB): domain Bacteria; phylum Pseudomonadota; class Alphaproteobacteria; order UBA828; family UBA828; genus WTGU01. The sequence continues at coordinate 163,778 of CBDCQT010000013.1, forward strand.
GTCCGCGGTAGGTCTGGGCGTCGCCCTCGAAGTGCCCGTAGTAGCGGTTGAGCTTGCATTCCAGCAGGCTCGGGCCGCCGCCCTCGCGGGCGCGCTTGATAGCCTCGCCGGCGGCCTCGTAGACCGCAAAGAAGTCGTGCCCGTCGATCACGACGCCTGGCATGTTGAAGCCGCTGGCGCGGTCGGCGGCATCGTCGCAGGCGATCGACCACTTGGACGAGGTCGATTCAGCGTAGCCATTGTTCTCGATCACGAAGATGCAGGGCAGGTTCCAGACCGAGGCCAGGTTGAGGCTCTCGAACGTGGTGCCCTGGTTGGAGCCGCCGTCGCCCACGAATGCGATGGCGACGCCGCCGGTGTCGAGCTGCTTGGCCGCGAGCCCTGCGCCGCAGATCAAGGGCGGGCCGCCGCCCACGATGCCGTTCGCGCCCATCATGCCCTTGTCGAGGTCGGCGATGTGCATGGAGCCGCCCTTGCCGGCGCAGAGGCCGTCCTTACGGCCGTAAATCTCCGCCATCATGCCGTCCACGTCGCATCCCTTGGCGATGCAGTGGCCGTGGCCGCGGTGGGTGCTGGCGATGCGGTCGCGATCGTCGAGGTGCATGCACACGCCGACGCCGCTCGCCTCCTCGCCGGCATAGAGGTGCACGAAACCCGGAATCTCGCCGGTCGCGAACTCGATGTGAAGGCGTTCCTCGAACTCGCGAATTGTGCGCATGGTTGTGTAAGCCTTCAACAATTCGTCTCTGCTGAGCTGCATACCAGTGGCTCCCCTTTGCCTGCGTGGTGGCGTTCGGCCCTAAAAATAGGCGACGCCGGTGTTAATGTCGAAAACGTGCAACTTGTCCACATCGAAGCCGATGCGGCAGGGATCGCCGGGCCCGCCCATGGGTCCGATCTTGGTCTTCACCATCACCCTGTCGCCGCCGATGGTGACCTCGACGATCATGTCGCCGCCGAGCGGCTCGGTGACGAAGATCTCACCCGGCACGTCCAGCGTGCCGTCGGCGCCGGGCTCGATGGCCAGATTGTCGGGGCGGATGCCGATGCGCATGTTCGCCTCGGCCCCGCCGGCCGTGAGCAGGCTGGTCTGCTGTTCCGAGAGCGCGAGCCGGAAGCCCGCATGCACGACCGTGAGTCCGACGTTGGTCCGCTCCAGGGTGCAGTCGAGGAAGTTCATGGGCGGCTCGCCGACGAAGCCTGCTACGAACTCGTTGGAGGGCCGGTTGTAGATTTCCTCCGGCGTGCCGAGCTGCTGCAGCACACCTTCGTGCATCACCGCGATTCGGTCCGCCATCGACATGCCTTCGAGCTGGTCGTGGGTGACGTAGACGGTGGTGGTCTCGAGGTCGCGCTGCAAATGCTTGAGCTCGCCCCGCATGTGGGAGCGCAGCTTGGCATCGAGATGGGCGATGGGCTCGTCGAAGAGGAAGACCTTGGGCTCGCGCACGATGGCGCGGCCGATGGCCGTGCGCTGCTTCTGCCCGCCGCTGAGCTCCACCGGCTTGCGGCCGAGCAGGGGGTCGATCTCCAGTATCTCGGCGGCGCGGCGCACCCGGCGCTCGATTTCGTCCTTCGGCGTCCGCCGCAGCTTGAGCGGGTTCGCCATGTTCTCGTAGACGGTCTTGTGGGGATAGAGGGCGTAGTTCTCGAACACCATGGCGATGTCGCGATCGCGCGGCGGCAGGTCGTTCACGCGCACGTCGTCGAAGTAGATGTCGCCGGAGGAGATGAACTCCAGGCCGGCGAGCATGCGGAGCGTCGAGGACTTGCCGCAGCCGGAGGGCCCGAGGATGCACATGAACTCGTTGTTCTTGATCTCGAGATTGAGCTCCTTCACGGCCATGGTCTTGCCGTAATACTTCCAGACGTCGGAGATCGTCACCGTAGCCATCAGTACCCCCAGACAGGCATTCGATCAGGCTCCCGCCTACTCTCTGACCGCGCCCATGGTCAGGCCGGCGACGAGATAGCGTCGGATCAGAAGGCCCAGGAACATCATCGGGACGGTCGTGACCACGCCTGCGGCCATGATCATGCCCCACTGAATCTTGACAGGTTGGACGAGCTCGGCCGTGGCCACCGGCAGGGTCTTGGCGCCGCCCGAGCCGATGATCGTGGCGAACAGGAAGTCGTTCCAACCGAAGAGCACGCAGAGCACAATGAAGGCGCCGAGCCCCGGTGCCACCAGTGGGATGATCAGCCTGAACGCCTGCCAGCGGGTGCAGCCGTCGCACTGCGCCGCTTCCTCGATCGCGTAGGGAACGTTGTCGAAGAAGCCTTTCAGAATCCAGATAGCGAAGGGCAGGTTGAAGGTGGTGTAGGCGAGAATCAGGCCGGGCAGGGTGCCGACCAGCCCGGACGAGCGGAAGATCACGTAGAGCGGCACCATGACCGCCACCACCGGCGCCATCCGGGTAGAGATGATCCAGAACAGCAGGTCGCGCTTGCCGCGAAACTCGGCGCGGGAGAGCGCGTAGGCCGCCATCGAGCCGAGCGAGACGGAGACCGCCGCCGAGCCCAGCGACGCGATCAGGCTGTTGCGCAGGTAGGTGCCGAAATGCTTCTCGGTAAAGAGCTCGACGTAGTGCGTGCCGGTCGGCTTGAAGTCGAACATCACGCCGAGGTTGCCCCAATCGCCCGGCTCCGGCAGCTGGAACGCATCCAGAAGGTCCTTGAAGGACGAGACCACCATGATGAAGAGCGGCAGCACGGTCCAGACGAAGAAGAAGATCAGGAACAGGATCGAGAGACCCTGCAGAACGCTGCGAAGCGGCGAGCGATAGCGGACGATCTCGCGGGATGCCATCGGCTAGTGCTCGCGCTCGGTCCTGATCTTGCGGGTCGGGTCCTCGAACACCTTGGTCAGCACCAGGCCCAGCAGGATCGTCAGCAGCAGCAGAGTGAACGCAATGGCAGCGCCACGGCCGAGCTCGAAGAACTTGAACGACACGTCGAACAGGTAGGTCGGCAGAATTTTGGTCGCGTTGGCGGGGCCACCACCGGTCATGATCAGGATCGTGTCGATGAATCTGAAGTTGTCCATGAAGCGGAGCAGGATTGCGATCAGCAGGAACGGGTAGAGGTTGGGCAGCGCGACGCTGAAGAAATTGCGGAACGGTCCGGCGCCGTCGACCATGTGCGCTTCAAGCTGATCCTGCGGCACGCGCTTGAGGCCGGCGAGCGTGATGAGCGCGATGAGCGGGGTCCATTGCCAGACGTCGGTCGCGACGATCGCGAACATCGCCCAGAACTTGTTGCCGAGGATCGAGCCGCCTTCGAGCAGCCCGATGCTCTGCAACAGCCAGAAATACCAGCCGAAGGTCCCGTTATAGAGAAACATGTAAAGGAAACCGGCGACGACCGGCGCCATCATCATCGGCATCAGGAAGATGGTGACGAGGATTTTCTCGAAGCGGTTGTTGTTGAGGATGACCGCCACGAGGACGCCGAGGCCGATCTCGACCGAGAGGCAGAGCGCGCTGTACTTGAAGAGCGTGAGCCAGCCTCTGATGAACTTCTTGTCGGAGGCGAGCCGGGAGAAGTTGTCGATGCCGGCCCATACGTCCGACTTACCCGGCGCGAGTTGCACCTCGTGCAGGGTCATGTAGACCAGCCAGACCAGGGGATAGAGGGAGATCGCCGCCAGCAGCAGGATCGCCGGCAGCATCAGCCAAAGCAGGTAGTAGCGCGGCGGCCGGTGATTGAATTCCTCCGGCACGTAATCGATCGTCCGTACACCGCGCACGACGCCGCCCGCGACATCGATGTTCGCGATGTTGGCCATGCGCTGGGTCTCCGCGCCGTTTCGCCGTCCGCGGCCGGCTACTGTCTGTGTTGGTCAGAAGCCGCAACCCGCCCGAGAGACGCCGGGATGCCGGCGCGCCTCGGGCGGAGCGGTGTTACCTAGACGTCGTGGATGGCGTCCAGCTCGTCCCGAATGGAATCGCATGCCTCCTGAGCCGAAAGCTCACCGGAGATGCACTGCTGCGTGCCGACGCGAACGATCTCGTGATACTCGTTCGACTTCGGCAGCTTCGGCCCGAGCACCATGTTGGGTGTGCGGATGCCCTTGTCGTAGACCGCCTCGAAGGTGAGCGCGTTCGGCATGGTGGTCGGCCGATTGCGCGCCTCCTGGACCTCCGGCACGTCGAGGACGGACTTGCGGGTAGGCGTGCCGCCGACGCCGCGCAGCACCATGAGCTGCGTGTCGTGGCTGCAGGCCCAGCTGGCGAAGATGAACGCCGCACGCTGCAGGTCCATGTCCGCCCCGGCGTTGATGCCGATGCCGCCGATGCCGCAGTTGGTTGCGTTGACGACATTGTCGCCACCGTCGACGTTCCACTCGACGGCGCCCTTGGGCCCCATGGCGTAGCCCGTCTTGCCGCCCGCGGCGACGGACTGCTCAGGATCCTCCACCGAGGCCGCGAACTCGTGGTACTGGATCTGCATGGCCACGCCGCCGGCGGCGTAGACCGTGTTCAGCTCCAGGGTGCCGTTGGTCAGGTTGTCGGGATGGCTGACGTCGGCGAGGGCCTTGTAGCCTTCCATCGCCTTGACCGACTGCGCATCGCCCCAGTTGGTCGGGCCGGGGTTCTTCGAGCCCAGCGTGTCGTCGACCGCGAAGTCGAGCCACTGGTTCTGCGCGTACATGTGCCGCTGGATGTCGAGCTGCGTGGTCCAGCCAAACGAGCCGTGATGCTGCGCGTAGCCGTAGGGGATGGACGAATCGCGCTCGTGCATCTTCCCGAAGAACTCGGTGATATCGACCATGTCCTTGTAGGTCGTCTCGTCGGTGAACTCGAGGCGGTAGCCGTAGTCTGCCTCGAAGTCCTTGGTCAGCTTCTCGAACAGGTCCTGCCGGTAGAAGGTGCAGGACACCGCGCAGTCATAGGGGAAGGCGCGGATCGGGCCGCGCTCGTAGTAGACGCCGCAGGCATCCAGATAATTCTCGAACCAGACGTCGCTGCCGTAACCCTGCGGGTCGAGCGGCAGCGTGTCGTCGACCGAGAACTCGTTGAGGTCGGCGTAGAAGTCCGCGAAGGGCGAGCCGATCGGCTTGTCCTGCACGTAGTTGAGGTGATAGTCGGCCTGGCCGCTACGCAGGTCGATACCGACCTTCTGCTGCACGGTGGGCAGGCCGTCGGTGAGAATCTCAACTTCGATCCCGGTGAGATCGTAGAACGCCTGGATGTTGTCGCGGATCGCGAAGGACGGCGGCGTGTTCTCGGACATGAAGACGAGCTTCGAGCCCTCGTACTGGCGCCACTTGGCTTCATCGGACGAATAGGCGTAGACCGGGCGGCGCGTGATCACCGAGTTCATGCCAACCGCGATCGAGCCCGCGCCGAGTGCGGTTGCGACACCGCCTCCGAGCTCGAGGAATTTGCGGCGGCTGATCGGCTTGTACAGCGCCTTCTTGGGCATAGAGAACATGCTGTGCTCCTCCTTGGCGAATGTCGGGCTATGGCGTAACAGGGACGGGACGGTGTGAATATCGCGGCTCGCGCGGCAAGCTTCCGCGCGGTCTCCCTCCGCCGGCTGGCGGCAAACTGAACGTTTGTTTTCCCGGTGTCAATGGTCGCACCGATCAGGAACAAGCTCGTGTGTTGCCCGCAAGTTCTCTCCCTGTGGTCGACGGAATTCCACCGATTCCATCGATTCAACGACGGCGAAGCTCCTTGACCTTCCCCCGGCAGGCGCTTGTATGGGGAATGCACGGGGCAGGAGGCCGGAAGCGGAATGACCATGCGTATTTCCCGACGGGCGTTCAACGGTGGACTCGTGGGCCTCGCGGCGGCGGGCAGCACCGCATTCGGAGTGGAACCAGCTCGCGCGGATGTGCCGACGCTGGAGGCGAATACAGGGTTTGCCCAACTCGCGCCGCCCGAGTTACCGGCAACACCCATCTGGGGCTATGAGGGGCAAGTGCCGGGTCCAGTCGTCCGCGTTAGGCAGGGAGAGCGTGTCGAGCGGCGATTCGTCAACAGTCTGCCGCAGGCCTCGACCGTGCACTGGCATGGCATCAGGATCGATAATGCCATGGACGGGGTGCCGGATCTGACGCAGTCGGCGGTACCGCCCGGCGGCAGCTATCTATACGATTTCGTGGTGCCCGACGCCGGAACCTACTGGTATCACTCCCACAATCGGACCTGGGAGCAGCTGGCCCGCGGACTGTACGGAGCGCTCATCGTCGAGGAAGCCGACGGCGGGCCGGAGGTCGACCGCGACGAGCTCATGCTCATCGACGACTGGCGTCTCACTCAAGAGGCGCAGATCGATTCGAATTTCGGTGCCATGGGCGATCGCTCGCACGGGGGGCGTATCGGCAATTGGGTGACGATCAACGGTGCGGGCGAATGGCGCGTCGAGGTCGGGCGGCACGAGCGGCTCCGGCTGCGGCTGGCGAACGCTGCCAACGCACGCATCCTGGTACTGGGGCTGCACGGGCTGGAGGGCTGGGTGGTCGCCCTGGACGGGCAGCCCCTGGCCGCGCCCGAGCCCCTCGAGCGGCTCCTGCTTGCGCCGGCGCAGCGCGCCGATCTAATCGTCGACGCGACCGCCGAAGAGGGATCGGATGCGTTCCTCGTCTCGCTTGAGCGCGACGGCGCCTACAGGATCGCGAGCTTCCGTGTGGACGGCACGATGAGGCCCCGACCACACGCCGCACCGGCGCCACTGGAACCCAATCCGGTTGCGTCGCTGCGCGGTCTAGCCGAGGCACGGTCCGCTCGGCTTCTGATGCAGGGCGGTGCCATGGGCGGCATGCAGAGCGCAGTCATGGGCGGCCGCGAAACAGACATCCGCGACATGGTGGCCCTGGGAAAGGTCTGGGCCTTCAACGGTGTCGCAGACTTCGCCGCACACCCCTTGCTCGACCTTGCGATCGACGAAGTGGCCCGGATCGCCATCGTCAACCAAACCGCCTGGCCTCACGCGATGCATCTGCACGGTCACCATTTCCGGCGCGTCGGCGAGGATGGCACCCTCGGGCCGCTGCGCGACACTCTGCTTCTGGATCGTCAGGAATCTGCCGAGATCGCGTTCGTGGCCGATAATCCCGGCAACTGGCTCCTTCATTGCCACATGCCGGAGCATTCAGCCGGCGGGATGGAAACCTGGATTCGCGTCGGCTGAATGGGCGCGGCCCTCGTCGCTGCCCTCCCCGTTGCGGCGGGGCTACGATCGAAGGGCGGGAAGGTCCTCGAAGAGCGCCAGCGCCTCCGGGTTCGCCAGCGCCTCGCGATTCTTGACCGCGCGGCCGTGAATCACGTCGCGGACCGCAAGCTCGGTGATCTTGCCCGAGCGGGTGCGGGGGATGTCGGCGATCTGGATCACCTTGGCCGGCACGTGGCGGGGCGTGCATTCTCGGCGGATGCGTTTCCTGATCCGGTCGGCAAGCGCGTCGTTCAGCCCGATTCCTTCGCGCAATCGGACGAAGAGCACGATGCGCTGGTCGCCCTCCCAGTCCTGGCCGATGCAGATGGCCTCCAGCACCTCGTCGCACTGCTCGACCTGGCGATAGATCTCCGCCGTGCCGATGCGGACGCCGCCGGGGTTCAGCACCGCATCGGAACGGCCGTGGATGACCAGCCCGTCGTGTTCGGTGCGCGTCACCCAGTCGCCGTGGCACCAGACGCTGTCGAAGCGATCGAAGTAGGCGCCGTGGTACTTGGCGCCGTCCGGATCGTTCCAGAACGAGACCGGCATGGAGGGGAAGGGCCGCGTGCACACCAGCTCCCCCGGCTCGCCGCGCACGGGCTTGCCGACATCGTCGAACACGTCGACCGCCATGCCGAGGCCGAAGGCCTGCAGCTCGCCCCGCCGGACCGGGCCCATCGGATTGCCCAGCGCGAAGCAGGAGATGATGTCGGTGCCGCCCGAGATCGAGGCGAGGTGGAGGTCGTCCTTGACGGCGCGGTAGACGTACTCGAAGCCCTCCGGCGCGAGCGGCGAGCCGGTCGAGGTCATGGTGCGCAGCGCGCCGAGGTCGTGGGTGCGCTTCGGTTCAAGTCCCGCCTTAGCGGCGGCGTCCAAGTATTTGGCGGAAGTGCCGAAAAGGGTCATGGCCTCGGCGTCCACATAATCGAAGAGCACGTTGCCGTCGGGGTGGAAGGGGGAGCCGTCGTAGAGCAGCAGCGTCGCCTCCGAGGCCAGAGCGCTCACCAGCCAGTTCCACATCATCCAACCGCAGGTGGTGGCGTAGAACACCCGGTCGCCTCGCCCGATGTCGCTCTGCAAGGCGTGCTCCTTCATGTGCTGGAGCAGGGTGCCGCCGGTGCCGTGCACGATGCACTTGGGCGCGCCGGTGGTGCCGGAGGAGAACATGATCACCAGCGGGTGGTCGAACGGCACGCGCACGAAGTCGATCGGACCGCCCTCTTGCTCTCCAAGCGCTTCGCCATAGAGAGTGGCGCCCCTGATGCCGTCCAGGGACGGACTCTCCTCCGCGTAGGGCACCACGATCACGTGCTCCACGGTGGGAAGCTCCGCCAGGATTTCGCGCACCTGCGGCCGGCGGTCGAAGGTCTTGCCGCCGTAGAAGTAGCCGTCGGCGGCGATCAGCACGGTGGGTTCGACTTGGCCGAAGCGGTCGAGCACGCCGCGCGTGCCGAAATCCGACGAACACGAGGACCAGACGGCGCCGAGACTCGCCGCCGCCAGCGCCGAGACGATGGTCTCGGGCATGTTCGGCAGGTAGCCCGCGACCCGGTCGCCCTGGCGGACCCCGCGGGCTGCCAATGCCTGAGCCATGCGCGACACCTGGTCGCGCAGCGCGGAGAAGCTGAGGCGCCGCTTCACGCGGTCCTCGCCCCAGAAGACCAGCGCGTCCGCCTCATCTCGCCGGCGCAGCAGATTCTCGGCGTAGTTGAGCCTGGCGTCGGGGAACCAGCGGGCGCCCGGCATCTTGTCGCCATCGACCACGATGCGCTCGCCCGGACCGTCGCCGATGATGCCGGAAAAATCCCACATCGAGCGCCAGAACTGCGCCGGCTCGGCGATCGACCAGGCGTGCAGCGCGGCATAGTCCGGGGCATCGATGCCCCATGTGGCGCGCACGTCCGCCATGAAGCGGCCCAGTCGGGCTCGTTCGAGGCGTTCGGCCGATGGCGTCCAGAGAGGCTCGGTCATGGCTCCTCCGCTTCTGTCGCGCCCTCATAGCAGGCTCCCGCGCCGAACGGGAGACCCGAAGGGCCGAGGTGTGAGCAAAGAGTTTCGGCGCAGGCATTTGCCAACTGTTCGAGTAAACTCGTCAGTGCTTCGTGCTCCAAATCGTCCGGCAAGACGAGAGAGGCGCCCATGATTGCCGCCGTCGCCGAGCGCACCGCCGAGATTCAGCGGCTTTGCGGCCGGCATCGCGTGCAGAGGCTCGCACTGTTCGGCTCGGCAGCAAGCGGCGAGCACCGCGACGGCGCGAGCGACTACGACTTCGTGGTGGAGTTTCCACCAATGCCAGCCGGCGCTTACGCTGACGCCTATTTCGGTCTGTTGGAGGACCTGGAGCAGCTACTCGACGGCCCGGTGGAACTGGTCGTTGGTTCGGCCATCAGGAACCCGTTCTTTCGCCAATCAGTCGAGCGAACCAGTGCGCTTCTCTATGAAGCCTGAAGCCCAAAAGTATCTGTTCGACATCTGGCGTGCCGTGGAGTTGCTGACCAACTTCACTGCGGGTAAGGCGTTCGCCGATTACGAGCACGACGCCATGTTGCGTTCAGCAGTCGAGCGCCAGTTTGAGATTGTCGGAGAGGCGACGGCACAGCTAGCCAAACTCGACCGTGGTCTCGCCGCTCGTATCGGCCAATACCGTCGCATCGTGGCCTTCCGCAATATCCTCATCCACGGCTATGCAGATGTAGACGACCGCCTGGTGTGGGATGTGGTCGAGACCAAGCTCCCGGCCTTGCGCCGCGATGTCGAGAGGCTGTTGAGGGAGGCGGGGATGGAGCCTTCCTGATCGCGGGTTCGCGAGCCCGCATGCGGCGCGCCATCCACGCCGATTGACATTCCGGCGATATTCCCTATTGAAAGCGGACCGAATTCGTCCTATATGCCCGTCACGCACGCTCGGCGAGAGCGCGGGCGAGGCGATTGCGAGGGGGTACAGCATGATCCGCGTCAGCCGCATGGCCGACTATGGTGTCGTGGCCATGACCCACATCGCGCGCGCACCGCGCGCCCGGCACACGGCGGCGAGCATCGCGGCGCAGACCGGCGTGCCCCAGCCGAGCGCGAGCAAGCTCCTGAAATTGCTGGCGAAGGCCGGCATTCTGACCTCCCATCGGGGGGCCAAGGGCGGCTACGCGCTCGCACATGCGCCCGAGCAGGTCTCGGTGGCTGACCTGGTTGCCGCCGTGGACGGACCGATCTCGCTCGCCGATTGCCTCGACGGCCCGTCTGGCATCTGCGAGCTGGAGAGCTTCTGCTCGGTGCGCGGCCCCTGGCAGAAGATCAGCGACGCGATCCGCGTGGCGCTGGAGGAGGTGACGTTGGCCGACATGGCCCAGGCGGCGGAAGGCGCAGGCGATTGGCGCGCGCCGGCTGAGACCGCAGGCCGGGAGCACGCGTCATGAGCGCCCAGCACGAGGCCGCGCAGGCGGTCGAGTCCTACGCCGGCGAGCGCTACAAGTACGGCTTCGTCACCGATGTCGAGGCCGACTCCGCGCCGCCCGGCCTGGACCACGACACGATCCGCTTCATCTCCGCCAAGAAGGGCGAGCCCGAGTGGCTATTAGCATGGCGTCTCAAGGCCTTCGAGCGCTGGCTTGAGATGGAAGACGAGGAACCGGCCTGGGCCAAGCTGCACTATCCGCCCATCGATTATCAGGACGCCTGCTACTACTCCGCGCCCAAGTCGGATTCGGACCGGCCCAAGAGCCTGGACGAGGTCGACCCGGAGCTGCTGAAGACCTACGAGAAGCTCGGCATCCCGCTCCAGGAGCAGGAGATGCTGGCCGGCGTCGCGGTGGACGCGGTGTTCGACAGCGTCTCGGTCGCCACCACGTTCAAGGACAAGCTCGCCGAGATGGGGGTCATCTTCTGCTCGATCTCGGAGGCGGTGAAGGAGCACCCTGAGCTGGTGCAGCGTTACCTGGGCTCCGTGGTGCCCTATTCGGACAACTTCTTCGCGACGTTGAATTCGGCGGTCTTCACCGACGGCTCCTTCGTCTACGTGCCGAAGGGCGTGCGCTGCCCGATGGAGCTCTCCACCTACTTCCGTATCAACGCGGCCAACACCGGGCAGTTCGAGCGCACGCTGATCGTCGCCGACGAGGGCTCCTACGTGAGCTATCTCGAAGGCTGCACGGCGCCCATGCGGGACGAGAACCAGCTTCACGCGGCCGTGGTCGAGCTGATCGCGCTCGACGACGCCGAGATCAAGTATTCCACGGTGCAGAACTGGTATCCCGGCGATGCCGAGGGCAGGGGCGGAATCTACAACTTCGTCACCAAGCGCGGCGCCTGCCGCGGGGCCAACGCCAAGATCTCGTGGACCCAGGTGGAGACGGGGTCCGCGATCACCTGGAAGTACCCGAGCTGCATCCTGCAGGGCGACAATTCGGTGGGCGAGTTCTACTCCATCGCCATCACCAACAACCGCCAGCAGGCCGATACCGGCACCAAGATGATCCACATGGGCCGCAATACGAAGAGCCGGATCGTCTCCAAGGGCATCGCCGCCGGGCGCTCGGACAGCACCTATCGCGGGCTGGTGCGCATCCAGCCCAAGGCCGAGGGCGCGCGCAATCACACCCAGTGCGATTCGCTCCTGATCGGCGCGGAATGCGGCGCCCACACGGTGCCCTACATCGAATCCCGCAACCCCACGGCGCGGGTTGAGCACGAGGCGACGACCTCGAAGATCAGCGAAGACCAGCTCTTCTACTGCCGCCAGCGCGGCATCGACGAGGAGGACGCGGTGGCGCTGATCGTGAACGGCTTCTGCCGCGAGGTGTTGCAGGAGTTGCCAATGGAGTTCGCAGTCGAGGCGCAGAAGCTCGTGGCAATCAGCCTCGAAGGCAGTGTCGGCTAGGACGGACAGCACGGGACAGCCATGTCGAAACTCATGTTAGCAATCGAGAACCTGCACGCGACCGTCGACGGCAAGCCAATCCTGAACGGGCTCGACCTCGCGGTGAACGAGGGTGAGGTGCACGCGGTGATGGGGCCGAACGGCTCCGGCAAGAGCACGCTCGCCTACGTGATCGCCGGCCGCGAGGGCTACGAGGTGACCGAGGGCTCGATCACCTACCGGGGCGAGGACCTGCTTGCCATGAGCGTGGAGGAGCGGGCCTGCAGCGGCGTCTTTCTCGCCTTCCAGTATCCGGTGGAGATCCCGGGCGTGGGCAGCGTGACCTTCCTCAAGACGGCGGTTAACGCGGCCCGCAAGCATCGCGGCGAGCAGGAATACGACGCGATGGAGTTCCTCAAGCTGGTCAGGGAGAAGCGCGCGGCGCTCGGCATCGACGACGGCATGATGCGGCGCGCCCTTAACGTCGGCTTCTCGGGCGGCGAGAAGAAGCGCAACGAGATGCTGCAGATGGCGCTGCTGGAACCGACGCTTGCCATCCTCGACGAGACCGATTCCGGCCTCGATATCGACGCGCTGAAGGTGGTCGCCGAAGGCATCAACGCGCTGCGGGGGCCGGAGCGGGCGATGGTGGTCATCACCCACTATCAGCGGCTGCTGGATCACGTGGTGCCGGACAAGGTGCACGTGCTGGCCGGCGGTCGCATCGTGCGCTCGGGCGGGAGCGAGCTCGCGCTGGAGCTGGAGAGCCGGGGTTATGCCGGCCTCGGGCTCGAGCCGAGCGCGGCGGCCTGAGCGGGGACAACCGGCCATGCCCGCTGCGCGAACCATTCCGTTCGACTATCCGGTGCCGGGCCCGGCGGCGGCGCTTCCGGGCGCCGGCCTGCCGTGGCTCGATGCGCTGCGCAACGAGGGCCGGCGGCTCAGCGCGAATGGGCTGCCAAGCACCCGCACGGAGGCGTGGAAGTACACCAACCTCGCGCCGCTCGCCGAACTCGACTTTCCGCCGCCAGCGCTGGGGGCCGAGGCCCAGCCTGCCGATTTTCGGCCCGGCGCTTTCGACGGGTTGGATGGGCCAACTGTGGCCTTCGTCAACGGCAGCCTGTCGCCGGAACACTCACGGCTCGATGGCCTGCCCGACGGGCTGCGCGTGCGCGGGCTGGCGCAGGGTCTGGCCGACGACCCGGCCGGGATCGAAGCGCTGGTCGGCGGCGCCGAGTCCCTCAATGGCGATCTCTTGGCTGCTTTCAACGCGGCCTTCGCAACTGACGGCTGCATCGTCGAGACCGCGCCGGGCACGAGGGTGGAAGAGCTTGTCCGGCTGCGCTTCGTCGCCGCGCCCGGCAGCGAGCCTCTCGCCTACCATCCGCGCGTCATCGTGCGTTTGGGCGCGGGCAGCAGCCTCACCCTGATCGAGTGCCATGAAGGGCCGGCGGGTGGGCCAACATGGTCAAACCCGCTCGTGGACATCCGGGTGGGCGAGGGCGCCCGGCTCAGCCACATCAAACTGCAGGTCGAGGGCGAAGGTGCCTATCACACCGCGCTGGCCAAGGCGGTGCTGGCTGGGGAGGCCCGCTACGAGAGCCATCTGCTGGCGCTCGGCGCCCGCCTCGCGCGCCACGAAATCCATGTCCAGCTCGCAGGCGAGGGCGCGGATTGCCAGCTGCGCGGCGGCTACATGGCGCGCGGCAGCCAGCATATCGACAACACCACGGTGATCGACCACGCCGTGCCTCATTGCGAGAGCCGCGAGGTCTACAAGGGCGTGCTCGACGATACGGCGCGCGGGGTCTTCCAGGGCAAGATCATCGTGCGCCAGGATGCCCAAAAAACCGACGGCCACCAGCTCAACCGCACGCTGCTGCTCTCACGCAAGGCCGAGATCGACACCAAGCCCGAGCTCGAAATCTACGCCGATGACGTGAAATGCAGCCACGGCGCGACCGCCGGCGAGCCCGAGGCCGACCAGCTCTTCTATCTGCGCTCGCGCGGCCTCGATCACAGAACCGCGCTTGCGCTGATCGTCGAAGGCTTCATGGGCGAGCTGCTGGAGGAGACTGGCCACGAGCCGGTGCACGCGGCTTTGGCTGCGCGTGTCGCGGATTGGATCGAGGGAGGTGAGGGATCGTGAACACCGCTTCCGCTCAGCCCGTCGATCGATCCACGGCCACTTTGGCGCCGTTCGACGTGGAGCGGGTGCGCGCAGATTTCCCGATCCTCTCGCGCACCGTTCACGGCAAGCCGCTGACGTTTCTCGACAGCGGCGCGAGCGCCCAAAAGCCGCGCCAGGTGATCGATGCGCTATCGCACTGCTACGAGGCCGAATACGCCAACATCCATCGCGGCGTCTACGAGCTGAGCGCCAAAGCGACGGAGGCCTACGAAGGTGCCCGCGCCAGGGTGCAGCGTTTCGTCAATGCCCGCTCGGCGAACGAGATCGTCTTCACCAAGGGCACGACCGAGGCGATCAACCTGGTCGCCACGAGCTGGGGTGGGGCGTTCCTCAGCGAGGGCGACGAGGTCGTGCTCTCGGTGCTAGAGCACCACGCCAACATCGTGCCGTGGCAATTGCTGCGCCAGCACACGGGCATCGTGCTCAAGGTGGTGCCGACAGACGAGCGTGGCGCCTTTCCGCTCGACGCCTACGAGGCGCTGGTCGGGCCACGCACCAAGCTGGTCGCGATCACCCACGTCTCAAACGTGCTGGGCACCGTGGTCCCCGTCGCCGAGGTCGTGCGCATCGCCCACGCCAACGGCGCCAAGGTGCTGATCGACGGCGCCCAGGGGATCGTCCACCAACCCGTGGACGTGCAGGCGCTGGACGTCGATTTCTACTGTTTCTCGGCCCACAAGCTCTACGGGCCGAGCGGCATCGGCGTGCTCTACGGCAAGGAGGCGCTGCTCGCCGCCATGCCGCCCTATCAGGGCGGCGGCGACATGATCGAGCGCGTCACCTTCGAGCGCACGGCCTTCGCCCCGCCGCCGGCGCGGTTCGAGGCCGGCACGCCGCCCATCGCAGGCACCGTCGGCCTTCATGCCGCAATCGACTATGTCGCGTCATTCGATCCGGCGGCCGTCGTCGCCCACGAGCACGACCTGCTCGCCTACGCGACCGAGCGGCTCGGCGCGCTGAACAGCGTCCGCCTCTACGGCACCGCTCCGGGGAAGGCCGCCATCGTCTCCTTCACCATGGACGACGTGCATCCCCACGACATCGGCACCATTCTCGACCGCGCGGGCGTCGCGGTGCGGGTCGGCCATCACTGCGCGCAGCCGTTGATGGACCACTTCGACATCGCCGGTACCGTGCGGGCCTCCTTCGGCCTCTACAACACGCGGGACGATATCGACCGACTGATTGACGGGCTCGACGAGGTGCGGGAGATTTTTGGCTGATGTCCGAGCTGCGCGAGCTTTATCAGGAGGTGATCCTCGATCACGGCAAGTCGCCGCGCAATTTCGGCAAGCCGCCGGCGGTGACCGGCGAATCCCACGGCCACAACCCGCTCTGCGGCGACACGATCACAATCTACGTCGATGTGGCCAACGACGTGGTCACCGACATCGGCTTCGAGGGCAGGGGCTGCGCCATCTCCATGGCGTCGGCCTCGATGATGACCGAGATGCTGCGCGGCAAGTCCCTTGACGAGGTGGAGGCAATGTTCGCCGAGTTCCACGCTCTGGTGGCGTCGACCGAGCCAGCCTGCGAGGCGGGCTTCGAAACGCCGGATCTGGACAAGCTGATCGTGCTCGCCGGCGTGCGGGAGTTCCCGATGCGGGTCAAGTGTGCGACGCTTCCCTGGCACACGATGAAGGCGGCGCTCGACGGCGAGAGCGAGGAGATCACGACGGAATGATGAACCTGTTCCGCAAGAAGCGCCCGCCCGAGGCGGAGCCCGAGCCGGCCGCTCCTCCGGAGGCGGTCGAGACATCCCCAGCGCCGACTCCTTCGCCGGCAGCCGCGCCTCAGAGCTACGAGGCCTGGTCGCCGGACGGGCCGCCCGGCGCCGTCGGTGCTGGCGGGCTTGCGCCGCAGCTGGTCGAGGCTGCGCCCGAGGCGGCCGAGACCCTGCCGACACCGCCGGGCTTGAGCCCCGATCACCCGCTTGCAGGCCAGATCGCGCGGGCCTTGAGCTCCGTCTACGACCCGGAAATCCCGGTGGACATCTACCAGCTCGGCCTTGTCTACGACGTGGCCTTGAACGAGGCCAATGACGCCCGCATATCGATGACGTTGACGACGCCCGGCTGCCCTGTGGCCGGCAGCATGCCCAGCATGGTCGAGCACGCGGTTGCGACCATGGTGGAAGGGATTGGCGACGTGGAGGTCGATCTGGTGTGGGATCCGCCCTGGTCTCCGGACATGATGTCGGAGGCCGCCCAGCTCGAACTCGGCTTTATGTAACCGCCATCGGACGCGGAATTTGTGATGAAGGACATTCTCTCCATTAGCGAGCGCGCGGCAGAGCGCATCAACCACCTGATGTCGCTTCGGCCGGACGATGCCGAGCCCGCCGTCGGCATCAAGATCGGAGTCAGGAACGCCGGCTGCTCCGGCATGTCCTACACCATGGACTATGCGGAGGAGGTGCCGCCCGCCGCCGAGGTGATCACGCAGCGGGGTGTGACGGTGGTGGTGGACCCGGCCGCGGTAATGTTTCTGATCGGCACCGAGCTCGACTTCAGCGAGGACAAGCTCAGCGCCACCTTCGTCTTCAACAACCCCAACGTCACCAGCACTTGCGGCTGCGGCGAGAGCTTTGCCGTCAACTGAGGCCGGGCCGGCAGCAAGAACAAGAAATTACAAAACGAACCCAATTTCGCGCAACTTATTGATTTAGAACCAACTTATCGCGTTCTGCAGGCCCTCACGTCGGGCCAGCGGTGCTGGTCGGGGTGGCCGGATTTGAACCGGCGACCCTCTGCTCCCAAAGCAGATGCGCTACCTGGCTGCGCCACACCCCGGACCGGTTGGGATTCCTGCGCGAGTCATAAGAGCCTCGCGACCAGGCCGCAAGCGCGCCGTCCGATAACCTTACTTCTTCGGTTGATCGGCTGAGGGTGCGGGGCTCTCGGGTTCCGGGTCCTCTTCGTCTTCTTCCACCTTAGCGCCGGGCCTGGCATCGGGCGGGCTGACGATGCCGCCGGAGATCACGAGCTTGACGCCTTCCTCCACGGTCATGTCCAGCGGGATGCAATCCTTTCGCGGCACGAACAGGAGGAAGCCCGAAGTGGGATTGGGCGTGGTCGGCAGGAACACGTTGACCATCTCCTCCTCCGTCACCCGCTGCACCTCGCCCCGCGTGGGGCTGGTGATGAAGCCGATGACCCAGATGCCCCGGCGCGGATACTCGATCAGCACGACTTCGCGGAAGGCGTTGGCCGACTGCGCCAGCACCGCGTCGAAAATCTGCTTGAGCACGCCATAGATCGTGCGCACCACGGGCACGCGGGCGACCAGGCTTTCGCCGAAGCGGACCAGGAAGCGGCCGGCCACGTTGGCGAACAGGGCACCGACCAGCGTGACCAGGATCAGCACGATCACGATGCCGACGCCGGGGACGTTCCGGCCCAAAACGTCGGACGGGTTGTAGGCGTCGGGGATCAGCGGAACGACCGCGCGGTCGAAGAGATCGACCACCAGCCAAAGCAGCCACAGGGTGATGCCGATCGGCGCGGTGACGACGACGCCGGTGAAGAAGTAGGTCCTGAGGCGCGCGAAGAGGCCGCGCCTGCGCGGCGGCTGGATGAGACGAGGGGGCGGCGTGCTCTCGTTCATCTCGGGAGGTGACGCCGGCGCCCCGGCCTATCGGGGTGATCGAGCGTTCTCGTCATGATCCCGCGGCCCCGCTTGTACAGTTCTCTGTGTACCTGCCACTCAGCGTTGTCGCCAGATTATTCGTTGTGGGGCAATGCCGAGCTTGACGCGCTGTCCGACCGTCTGAGGCTGCTTGGCGGGGTGCGACGCGGCGCCTATCATGACGCCACACGGCGCACCTTCGCGTGGCCGCCGGCGCGGTTGAGCCCGTAAGCCGGCAAAGACTGCGCGCAGCTAGGGAGGAAGAGCCGATGTCCAGACAACTCACCGTCGCCGCGGCCCAAATGGGACCCGTTGCGCGCGCCGAGACACGCACGCAAGTGGTCGACAGGCTGATAGCGATGCTGCGCGCCGCGCACCAGGCCGGCGCCACGCTCGTGGTCTTTCCGGAACTGGCGCTCACCACCTTCTTTCCGCGTTGGGTCATCGACGATCCCGAAGAACTCGACAGCTACTTCGAGACCGAGATGCCGAACAACGAAACCCAGCCGCTCTTCGCTGCCGCGCAGGAGCTCGGTGTTGGATTCCACCTCGGCTACGCTGAGATGGTCATCGAGGGCGACGGTTCAAAGCGCTATTTCAATACCGCCATCATCGTCGACCGCGACGGACAAATCGCCGGGAAGTACCGCAAGGTTCACATTCCCGGACATGCCGAGCCGCAGCCCGGCCAGGTTCATCAGCATCTCGAGAAGCGCTACTTCGAGCCCGGCGACCTGGGCTTCCCCGTGTTCCGCACCATGGACGGCGTGATGGGGATGTGCATCTGCAACGACCGGCGCTGGCCCGAGACCTACCGGGTGATGGGCCTCCAGGGCGTCGAGATGGTCATGCTCGGCTACAACACGCCGAGCACCAATCCCTTCGCCAAGGGGCAGGAGGCGCCGCATCTCGGCATGTTCCACAACCACCTCTCCATGCAGGCCGGCGCCTATCAAAACGGCACGTGGGTGGTCGCCTCTGCCAAGGCCGGCATGGAGGAGGGCATTCACCACATGGGCGGGAGCTGTATCATCGCGCCGACCGGGGAGATCGTGGCTCAGGCCCAGACCGAGGGCGACGAGGTGATCGCCGCGCCGATCGATTTGGAACGGGGAGTTTATATTCGCGAGACCATCTTCAACTTCGCCGCGCACCGGCGGATCGAGCATTACGGCCTCATCTCCAGCCAGACCGGCGTGGAGCCGCCGCCCGCCTGAGCGCCGCCGGCCAGCATGGCCGGCTCAGACGGTGAGGACGATCTTGCCGAAGTGTGCGTTGGCGCGCATGTGAGCCTGCGCTTCTGCCGCCTGCTCCAGCTGAAATGTGCGATCGATCGGCAGGCTGAGCGTGCCGTCCTCCACCGCATCCCAGATGTCGGCACGCATGGCAGCGTTGATCGCGCGCACTTCCTCCACCGAGCGGGTGCGGAAGGTCACACCGATATAGTCGATGCGCTTCAGCGCGTGCAGGTCGAAGTCGAACTCGGCAGTGAAGCCGCCGAGGCGGCCCACGTTGACGATGCGTCCCAGCACGGCCGCTGCCTGCATGGTCTGGTTGGCGAGCCCGCCCGAGACCTGATCGATGGTGAGGTCCACGCCCTTGCCGCCCGTGGCTTCGCGCGCCTGCTCCACCCAGGTGGGGTCGGTGGGGTCCAGGGCGAGGTCCGCGCCGAACTCGGTGAGCCGCGCGCGCCGGCCGGCGTCGCGGGAGGTGGCGAGCACCGTGCCGGCACCCTTGAGGCGGGCGATCTGGATCGCCATGAGCCCCACACCCGAACTCGCGCCCTGGATCAGGACGGAGTCACCGGCGGCGAGGCGGCCGTTGGTGACGAGCGCGTCGTGCATGGTCTGGAGCGCGATGGGCAGCGTCGCCGCCTCGGTAGGGCTGGCTGCGGCCTTGGGCACGGGGCAGACCCGGCCCCAGTCGGTGACGGCGTACTCGGCGTAGCCGCCGGCGCCCGAGCACATGACCCGGTCGCCGGGCTGGAACTCCGGCACTTCGGCACCGACAGCCGCGACCTCCCCGGCCCATTCGAGGCCCGCGATCGCGCCCGCGCCGCCGAGAGACCCGTGGGGGCGCCCTGCCGCCATGATCAGGTCTGCCCGGTTCAGGCCGCTGGCGGCGACCTTGACCAGAATCTCGTTTGGCTTGGGCTCCGGCACCGGTACGTCGCGGACCGCCAGACCGTCTTCGCCAAGCACCACTGCCTTCATTTGTCGTCTCCCGCCCGCGTCATGCGTACTCCTCCTTATACCCTCCGCCGGCATGATTGGCGTGGTGGCGCGATTCTTTCGTATCCATAAGGCGATTGCCGGGTATGTCCTTGTGACGTACATGACATGCCGTTCGGCATGTAACGAAGAAATCGGAATGCGAAGCCCGCGCCGCCGATTGACGCCACTGGCCCGGATTGCGGTCCCGCTGCTGGCCGTCGTGGCGCTGGTCTCGGGCTGCGGCGGCGGGGGTGGCGATCCAAGCCCGCAAACGTCGGCCCCACCGGCGACCGATTTGCCAGCGGAGTCCGACCGGCCATCCGAGCTCGACCCGCCGCCGATCGAGGATGCCATGCCGGCGTGCATCGAGACTATCATCGGTTGCTTGGCACCGGCGGCGTACGAAGCGGAGCGCCAAACGATCGCAGATGCGCATAGCGGCGCGGACGGGTTCAAGAACCAGTGGGGCTTGAGGCTGATTCGGGCGGACCAGGCCTATGCGCAACTCGAGCTGAAGCATGGCAGCGGTACGGAGCCCGGCAGCGGCCAGACGGTTGGTCTGATTGACACCGGCATCGATGCAGGGCATCCGGTGTTCGCCGGCAAGACCGTAAGCGAGCATTTTTTCGGTAGGGCGCAAGACGAGACTGGCCGGGAGTTTTCTCATGGGACGGCAGTCGCCAGCATCATCGCGGCCCGGCAGAACGCGATGTTCGACTACCCCGGCGCGAGTCCCGCGCAGGGTGCCGCCTGGGGCGCCGATATCGCGATGTTCGCCGTGCCGACTGGTGCAGATGACGGCGCCTACGAACCGATCCCGTTGACTGCTCAAACCAGCGATGACGACCGATGGGCGACCCAGTTTAGGCACTTGATCAATTGGTCCAGCGACGGGCGGACACTCGATTTCGTCAACGTGAGCGTGGGGTACCACGGGATCATCGACCAGTACAGCGAAGAGGATCTGCGCGCCAGCTTCGGCAGCTATATCGAGACCCTCGCGCAGGCGGACACGACCGATAAGATGGTCTTCATCTGGGCGGCCGGTAATGCCCACGGCGACGACTGCAATGCCGTGGACTTCGAGAGCGACCCGGACCTTTGCATAGATGGAAAAATCAACGCCAGGTCGGTCGAGGTTCAGGCCGGCCTTCCGGCCCGGATCGCCGAGTTGCGCGGGCACCTCATTTCCGTCGTGGCCGTCGCGCCCGACAGTGACATGGATGGCGACTACGAGATCGCCGACTTCTCCAATCGCTGCGGCATAGCCAAGGACTGGTGCATCGCTGCACCGGGCGAGGACGTCCGGGTGGCCTATTTCGGACCCTACGAGGGGACAGCGGGAGCGCGGCGCAACGGCACTGGCGGCGGAACATCGTTTGCCGCGCCTATGGTGACGGGTGCGCTCGTGGTGATGAAGGACTATTTCCGCGACGAGCTGTACAACACCGATCTCGTTGCGCGGCTTATGGCGACTGCCAACAAGAGCGGCATCTATGCCGACGCGGATGTCTACGGCCAGGGCCTCTTGGACCTAGCCGCCGCGACCTCGCCTGCCGGTACGCGCACGCCCAGCATTGCACTCGATCAGCGGGTCGAGGGCGTCGGCGTCGATCTGGCGGCGACCGGCCTCGGGCTCGGCACAGCCCTCGGCGACGGGCTCACGCGGGCGCTCGCCGGGCAAGAAGTCGCAGCCTTCGACGCGCTGGGTGCGCCGTTTTGGTATTCGCTCGGCACTCTCACCGAGATTGCGCAAGGCCCCTCGGCAGGTGCACGGCTTCGAAGATTCATGGTGCAAGCGCGTGAAGGACGCGAGCCCGTCCGCTGGCACCCAACTCTCGGTGCACTCGAGGATGTCGATGGGGGTGGCGTCTCCGCCCCGCTGCGATTGGGCTTACTCGCTACGCCGACGCTGGGAGCCAGCGGGGGGCATCTCTCTCTCGCCGGGCGGGCAGTGGCTTTGGGCACTGCGGGGAACGGAGGTGTTGTTTCCGCTGCTGCATTTTCCACCGAAGGCCTGGACGGGGTGGCGCCGGCATCGGGGGCCATGATCGTCTGGCAACCGGAAGGAGGAGCCCCTCTCGGCTTGCACGGCGGTCTGGTGGCCGAACGTCAGGGCCTTCTCGGCTCCAGCGCGACCGGCGCCTTCGGGCGCATGGCGGCTGCGTCCGCCTTCGCCGGTGTCCAGGCGAGCGAGCAGGTCGGTGCGTGGCATCTCGGTGCCAACGCCGAGATCGGTACGGTCAACGCGTCGGTGCGCGGCGGGCTGATCGGCGATATCTCACCGCTAACTACGAGTGCCTTCACCCTCCACGCAGCGCGGTCCTTTGCCGATGCGGGCACGCTCACTGTCTCGCTCTCGCAGCCGCTCCGCGTCGAGGCCGGCAAGGCCCGTCTTGCGGTCCCGATCGGTCGCACGAAAGATGGATACGTGCGCCGCAGTTCGGTGACCGCCGATCTCGTGCCCACGGGCCGGCAGATCGAACTCGCGGCTCAGTGGTGGCAGGCACTCGCGACGGGCGGCGAGCTGCGCTTCGGCGCGATCTGGACCCGCCATCCGGGGCACGCCGCTGTGGCGGACCCCGATCTCACGTTGCTGGCAGGTTGGCGGCAGACCTTCTGACACATATTTGATTCAATTGAATGGAAGCATCGCCACTCGAGAGGGCATAGCATGTCGTGCCGTTGCGCTGGTCAGTGGCATGCTGCTGACCAGTTGTGACAGTTCAATGACAGTGCCGCGATGGTGCTATAACGATTCGGTAACCGTTGACGCTTTTCATGGTCACGCTCAAACTTTTGTCGTCGAGTCGTTATTCGCGATAATCGGTATCGAACCCCAAGAGTGAAATGGGAGCGAGCAATGAACAAGGCTGAGCTGATCAGGGCTGTCGCAAGCGACGCGGACATTTCCAACGCCGACGCTGCGCGCGCGGTGGACAGTGTGTTCGGCGCCATCACCGACACGCTGCGGAGCGGCTCCGACGTCAGGCTGGCGGGGTTTGGTTCGTTCAGCGTCGTCGAACGGAAGGCCACGACCGGACGAAACCCCCGCACGGGCGAAACGATTGCGATCGCCGCCTCCAAGCAGCCGAAGTTCAAGGCTGGCAAGACGCTCAAGGACGCGGTCAACGCCTGATCGCTGTCCCGCCGGCTGGCGCGGGCGGTTAGCTCAGCTGGGAGAGCGCTTGGTTTACACCCAAGAGGTCGGCGGTTCGATCCCGTCACCGCCCACCAGGCGTCGGTTGTTCCAGGTGCGCGACGACGCGGAAGCCTAGCCGAGCAGGCCGGGCCCCGCAGCGCGCGGTCCCTTCTGTTCCCACCCTCAGCCAAGCAACTTGACCGCGCCGGACCCCTGCTCTACATGGAGGCGGCCGGCGCGGCGACGGCACGCCGCCGGACCTGTCGGGGGTGTAGCTCAGCCTGGTTTAGAGCGCCGGCCTGTCACGCCGGAGGTCGCGGGTTCGAGTCCCGTCACTCCCGCCACTTCCCCGGGGCGCCGTTCTTGAGCACCGGGACGGGAAGAGCTGCAACGGGGTGCCGTTTTGATGCAGGCTGCGGGATTCGGGGGTGGCCGGGGATGGCTGCGGCGCGAATGCCGTAGGGCGCCAGTGCGCGAACCGTTGGCCGCACGAGGCCGATCGGTAGGTGATCGCTGATGACTGCATCGACTGATCTTCTCCTCGAATATCTGCCCATCGTCATCTTTCTCGGTATCGCCGGTGTGATGGCGATTGCCGCCATCGCGGGCTCCTACGTGCTCGCGCCGCAACGGCCCGATCGCGACAAGATCGCCGCCTACGAGTGCGGCTTTGACGCCTTTGAGGATGCGCGCGGCCGCTTCGACGTGCGCTTCTACCTCGTGGCCATCCTCTTCATCATCTTCGACCTTGAGGTCGCCTACCTGTTTCCGTGGGCGGTCTCGTTCAGCGAGATCGGGCTTTACGGCTTCTGGTCGATGATCGTCTTCCTCGGGCTGCTGACCATCGGCTTCGTGTACGAGTGGAAGAAAGGCGCGCTCGAATGGGAGTAGAGAGCACGACCGTCGGCCTGCCGGGCAAGCCGTTGCCGGCGGGTGAGACCCAGGATCAGGCGCTCGCGCTGGTCAGCGGCGAGCTGAACGACAAGGGCTTCGTCGTCGCCCAGCTCGACAGCGTCATCAACTGGGCGCGCACGGGCTCGCTCTGGCCGATGACCTTCGGGCTCGCCTGCTGCGCGGTCGAGTTCATGCAGACCATCGCGTCCCGCTACGACATCGACCGCATCGGTATGGTGCCGCGCGCGAGCCCGCGCCAATCGGACGTGATGATCGTCGCCGGCACGCTCTGCAACAAGATGGCGCCCGCGTTCCGGCGGGTCTACGACCAGATGCCGGAGCCGCGCTACGTCATTTCCATGGGTAGCTGCGCCAATGGTGGCGGCTACTATCACTATTCCTATTCGGTGGTGCGGGGCTGCGACCGTGTTGTCCCGGTGGATGTCTACGTCCCCGGCTGTCCGCCCACGGCCGAAGCGCTGCTTTACGGCATCATGCAATTGCAGCGGAAGATCCGGCGCGAAGGGACCATCGCGCGCTAGCGCGCGAGCAGAGCGGGCGAGGGGATGGACACGGCCGGACTACGCGACCTGGGCGAGCACGTCGCGACCAGTCTCAGCGACTACGTGTTCGCGGCCGAGGTCACCCGCGACGAACTGACCGTGGACGTGCGCGCGGACCAGGTGGTGCGTGTGCTCAAATTCCTGAAGGACGATCCGCGCTGCCGCTTCGAGCAGCTGACCGACCTCTGCGGCGTCGATTATCCGGAGCGAGACCCGCGCTTCGATGTCGTCTATCACCTGCTCAGCTTGAGCCACAATTGCCGGCTGCGCCTCAAGGTCGGCGTCAACGAGGACCAGCCGGTGCCGTCGGCGACCGAGATCTACCCCTCCGCCGGATGGTGGGAGCGCGAGACCTGGGACCTCTACGGCATCTACTTCGCCGGCAACCCGGACCTGCGCCGGCTGCTCACGGACTACGGCTTCGACGGCCACCCGCTACGCAAGGATTTTCCGCTCACCGGCTACGTGGAGCTGCGTTACGATTCGGAGCAGAAGCGGGTGGTGTACGAGCCGGTGAAGCTCACCCAGGAATTCCGCCGCTTCGACTTCCTGAGCCCCTGGGAAGGTGCGGCCTACCCGCTGCCGGGCGACGAGAAGGCGGATGAAGCGGGCGAGGACGGGCGCTGATCATGAGCGAGCGCCAGATCCGCAACATGACCGTGAACTTCGGGCCGCAGCATCCGGCGGCGCACGGGGTTCTCCGCCTTGTGCTGGAGATGGACGGCGAGGTGGTCGAGCGGGCGGACCCGCACATCGGGCTGCTCCATCGCGGCACCGAGAAGCTGATCGAGTACAAGACCTACCTGCAGGCAGTGCCCTACTTCGACCGGCTCGACTATGTCGCGCCGATGAACCAGGAGCACGCCTACGCGCTCGCGGTCGAGGCTCTGCTCGGACTGGAGATTCCCAGACGGGCCCAGTACATCCGGGTGCTCTACAGCGAGATTTCGCGCATCGCCAACCACTTGATGAACATCTGCACCATGGCGCTCGACGTCGGCGCGATGACGCCCTTCTTCTGGGGCTTCGAGGAGCGTGAGCTGACCATGGAGTTCTACGAGCGGGCGTCGGGCTCGCGCCTCCATGCCGCCTACTTCCGCCCCGGCGGTGTCGCCTACGATCTCGCCCCCGACTTGCTCTCGGATATTGGTGCGTGGAACGAGAAATTCCCCAAGGTCATCGACGACATCGAGAACGTGCTGACCGAGAACCGCATCTTCAAGCAGCGGACAGTCGACATCGGCATTCTGAGCCCGCAGGAGGCCTTCGATTGGGGGCTCACCGGGCCGGTACTGCGCGGCTCCGGCGTCTCTTGGGACCTGCGCCGCAACCAGCCCTACGAGGTCTACAGCGAGCTCGAATTCGGGGTGCCTGTCGGCTCCAACGGCGACTGCTACGAGCGCTATCTCGTCCGCATGGAAGAGATGAGGCAATGCGTCAAAATAATCGCGCAATGCCTTGAAAAGATGCCGGAAGGGCCGGTCAAGGTTCAGGACAACAAGATCACGCCACCATCCAGGGCCGTGATGAAGGAGTCGATGGAAGCGCTGATCCATCACTTCAAGCTCTACACCGAGGGCTACCACGTGCCGGCGGGCGAGACCTACCGCGCGGTGGAGGCGCCGAAGGGCGAGTTCGGGGTCTATCTCGTGGCCGACGGCACCAACCGGCCCTATCGCTGCAAGATCAGGGCGCCGGGCTTCGCGCACCTGCAGGTGCTCGATCACATGAGCAAGGGCCACATGCTGGCAGACACGGTGGCCAACTTAGCCAGCATGGACATCGTGTTCGGGGAGATCGACCGGTGACGGGCACGGCGGGCAACGGCGCTGAGGCGTTCGTCTTCACGCCCGAAAACCGGGCCAAGGCGGACGCCGTGATCGCCAAGTACCCGGCGGGCTGTCAGGCCAGCGCGGTGCTGCCGCTGCTCGACCTTGCGCAGCGTCAGAACGGCGGCTGGATCTCCCAGGCGGTGATGGAGCACGTCGCCGAGCTGCTGGATATGGCGTCGATCCGGGTCTACGAGGTCGCGACCTTCTACACGATGCTGAACCTGGAGCCGGTCGGCCGCCATCACGTCCAGCTTTGCCGGACGACGCCGTGCTGGCTGCGGGGCTCGGACGCGCTGCGAGATGCGTGCCGGGAGGAGCTCGGCATCGGCCTGGGCGGGACCACGGAGGACGGCCTCTTCACGCTGACCGAGGTCGAGTGCCTCGGCGCCTGCGTCAACGCGCCGATGGTGCAGATCGACGATCATTTCTACGAGGACCTCGACCCGGCGCGCATGAAGGAGATCCTGCGTGCCTTCCGGGCCGGGAGCCCGCCCGAGACGGGCCCGCAAACCGGCCGCCAGACCTCGGCGCCCGCCTCGGGCCTGACCACACTGACCGAGCTTTGACCATGCTCAGCGATTCCGACCGCATCTTCACCAACCTCTACGGCGCCCAGGACCCGGGCCTGGCCGGCGCCCGTGCGCGGGGCGACTGGGACGGCACGGCAGCGCTGATGGCCAAGGGCCACGACTGGATCATCGATCAGGTTAAGGAGTCAGGCCTGCGCGGGCGCGGCGGCGCCGGCTTCCCGACCGGACTGAAGTGGTCCTTCATGCCGAAGGAGGAGGCCCCCGGCCGGCCGCATTACCTCGTGGTCAATGCCGACGAGAGCGAGCCCGGCACCTGCAAGGACCGGGACATGATGCGGCACGACCCGCACAAGCTGATCGAGGGATGCCTGATCTCGGGCTTCGCCATGCGGGCGCACGCCGCCTACATCTACATTCGGGGCGAGTTCTACGACGAGGCGGTCGCGCTGCAGGCGGCGATCGACGAGGCCTATGACGCGGGCCTCATCGGCAAGAACCCGTGCGGCACCGACTGGCCTTTCGATGTCTACCTGCACCGGGGCGCCGGCGCCTACATTTGCGGCGAGGAGACCGGGCTGCTCGAGAGCCTGGAGGGCAAGCCAGGGCGGCCCCGCCTCAAGCCGCCCTTCCCGGCGGCGGTCGGGCTCTACGGCTGCCCGTCGACGGTGAACAACGTCGAGACTATCGCGGTCGTGCCCACCATCCTGCGCCGTGGCGCCGAGTGGTTCGCCGGCCTGGGCCGGCCCAAGAACACCGGCACCAAGGTCTTCTGCATCTCCGGCCACGTGAATCAGCCGTGCAACGTGGAAGAGGAGATGGGCATCCCCATGCGCGAGCTCATCGAAAAGCACGCGGGCGGGGTGCGCGGCGGCTGGGACAACCTGCAGGCGGTGATTCCCGGTGGTGCCTCGGTGCCGCTGCTGCCGAAGTCGATCTGCGACGACGTGCTGATGGACTTCGATTCTCTGATGGCGGAGAAATCCGGGCTCGGCACGGCGGCGGTGATCGTGATGGACAAGTCCGCCGACGTGGTCGAGGCCATCGCCCGGCTCTCCCACTTCTACATGCACGAGAGCTGCGGCCAGTGCACGCCCTGCCGCGAGGGCACCGGCTGGGTCTACCGCGTGATGCTGAGGCTCATCAGGGGCGAGGCGTCGGTCGAAGAGATCGACATGCTGTGGGACGTGGTGGGACAGATCGAGGGCCACACCATCTGCGCCCTCGGCGATGCCGCCGCGTGGCCGGTGCAGGGGCTGATCCGCCACTTCCGGCCCGAGCTCGAGCGGCGCATCCTCGCCGAGAAGGTCGGCGGCGGTGGTGCTAACGCCACAGCGGCGGCCGCCGCCTGAGGACGCAAGCGATGACCACGCTCACCATCGACGGCGCCGAGATCACGGTGGAGCCCGGCTCGACCGTGATGCAGGCCTGCATCGAGGCCGGCAAGGAGATCCCGCACTTCTGCTTCCACGACCGGCTCTCCATCGCCGGCAACTGCCGCATGTGCCTGGTGGAGATGGAGCGCTCGCCGAAGCCCATCGCGTCGTGCGCGATGCCGGCGGCGGACGGCATGGTGATCCGCACAGACACGCCGCAGGTCAAGAAGGCGCGGGAAGGGGTGATGGAGTTCCTGCTCATCAATCACCCGCTCGACTGCCCGATCTGCGACCAGGGCGGCGAGTGCGACCTGCAGGACCAGGCCATGGCCTATGGCCGGCACTTCAGCCGCTTCGACGAAGGCAAGCGCGCGGTGCGCGACAAGGACGTCGGGCCGCTGATCGAGACCATCATGACGCGCTGCATCCATTGCACGCGCTGCATCCGCTTCGCCGACGAGATTGCGGGGGTCGAGGAGTTCGGCGCGGTCTTCCGCGGCGAGCACATGGAAATCGGCACCTATGTCGAGAAGGCGGTGAGCTCCGAGCTGAGCGGCAACATGATCGACCTCTGCCCGGTGGGTGCGCTGACCTCGAAGCCCTACGCCTTCGTCGCGCGCTCGTGGGAGCTTCGGACCACAGAGACGGTCGACGTGCTCGACGCGGTCGGCTCCAACATCCGGGTCGATGCGCGCGGGACCGAAGTCCTGCGGGTCGTGCCGCGCCTGCACGACGACATCAACGAGGAGTGGCTCTCGGACAAGAGCCGCTTCGCCTACGACGGGCTGCGCCGGCGCCGCCTCGATCGCTGTTATGTGCGGCGAAATGGCGCGCTCGAAGCCGCAAGCTGGGCCGAGGCGTTCGACGCCATCGCTGCGGCGGCAGAGGGCCTCGACGGCGAGCAGATCGCGGCGCTCGCCGGCGACACGACGGACTGCGAAGCCATGACCGCGTTGGCCGACCTCATGGCGGCACTGGGCTCGCCCAACCTCGATTGCCGGCAGGACGGCGCAGGGCTCGATGCGACGAGCCGGGTCTCCTACCTCTTCAACACCACAATCGCCGGGATCGAGGAGGCGGACGCGATCCTCCTGATCGGCACCAACCCGCGCTGGGAAGCCTCGCTGGTCAACGCGCGCATCCGCAAGCGCTGGCGGCGGGGCGGACTGAAAGTGGGCGTGATCGGCCCGAAGGTAGACCTGACCTACCCCTTCCATCATCTGGGCGACGGGCCGCAGAACCTCGCCGCTCTCGCGAAGGGGGGCGACGCCTTCGCCGACGTTCTGAAGATGGCGGAGAAGCCCATGCTGATCGTCGGCATGGGCGCGCTGACGCGGCCCGACGGCGCCCAGGTGCTGGCGCACGCCAGGGCGGTCGCAGAGGCGACAGGCATGGTCGCCGACGGCTGGAACGGCTTCAACGTGTTGCACACGGCAGCCGCCCGCGTCGGCGGGCTCGACCTCGGCTTCGTGCCGGGGGAGGGCGGGCGCGACACGGCCGCCATCTGCGAGGGCGCCGCGAGCGGCGGCATCAAGCTGCTCTACCTGTTGGGCGCAGACGAGATTGCGCTGGAGCGGCCGGAGAACTGCTTCGTGGTCTATCAGGGCCACCACGGCGATGCCGGCGCACGGCTCGCCGACGTGATCCTGCCGGGTGCCGCGTACACAGAGAAGGACGGCACCTACGTCAATCTCGAGGGCCGGCCGCAGCGGGCCTACGCGGCGAGCGCGCCGCTCGGCGAGGCGCGGGAGGACTGGCGCATCCTGCGTGCGCTCTCCGCCCGTCTCGGCAACCCGCTCGCTTACGACACGCTGGACGAGCTTCGTGCCCGGATGCTGGAGCGGGCGCCGACTCTCGCCGCCATCGGCGAAATCACTCCGGCGCCCTGGGGCGAATTCGGTGCTGCCGGCGCCTTGGATGACGCGCCCTTCGCGTGCCCCATCGGGGACTTCTATCTGACCGACCCGATCACACGCGCGTCCCAGACCATGACCGAGTGCAGCGCGGCGTTCGTCGCTGCGGCAGAAGAGGCTCGCACCGATGGCTGAAGCGGGCGTCTGGAGCACCTACTTCTACCCGTTGTTCCTGACCGTCGGGTACATCCTCGCGATCGTGGTGCCACTGCTGCTGGTGCTCGCCTTCATCACGTATTTCGAGCGCAAGGTGTGGGCGGCGATCCAGCTCCGCAAGGGGCCCAACGTGGTGGGTCCTTTCGGCCTGCTCCAGCCGGTGGCGGACGGGATCAAGTGCCTGTTCAAGGAGACTATCGTCCCCGCCGGCGCCAACCGCATGCTCTTCGTGCTGGCGCCGATGGTGACCTTCAGCCTCGGCCTCATCGGCTGGGCGGTGATCCCCTTCGACCAGCACCTCGTGCTCGCCGACCTGAATGTCGGGCTGCTCTACCTCTTCGCGGTCTCTTCGCTCGGGGTATACGGCATCATCATCGCGGGCTGGGCCAGCAATTCGAAGTACGCCTTTCTCGGCGCGCTGCGCTCGGCGGCGCAGATGGTCTCCTACGAGGTCTCCATCGGCTTCGTCCTGGTGACGGTGCTGCTCTGCGTCGGCTCACTCAACCTCAACGACATCGTCGAGGCGCAGAAGGGGCTCTGGTTCTTCATCCCGCTGTTCCCGATGTTCGTGATCTACGTGGTCTCCGCGCTGGCCGAGACTAACCGCACGCCCTTCGACCTGCCGGAGGCCGAGGGCGAGCTGGTTGCCGGCTACCAGGTGGAATACTCGTCGATGACCTGGCTGCTCTTCATGATGGGGGAGTACGCCAACATCGTGCTCCTGAGCGGGCTCAGCGTGATCCTGTTCCTCGGCGGTTGGCTGCCGCCGTTCCACGTCGAGCCCCTGATGGCGGTCCCCGGCGTGGTCTGGTTCCTGCTGAAGACCGCGGTGGTGGTTTTCTTCTTCACGTGGACCCGCGCGACGCTGCCGCGCTACCGCTACGACCAGCTCATGCGGCTCGGCTGGAAGGTGTTCCTGCCTGCCTCGCTCGCCATGGTCGTGATCGTCGCCGGTGCGCTGCACGCGTTCGACTGGTTGCCGAGGTAAGTCACTGTGGCGACGGCAGGCGGCCTGTGCTATGGCCGCGCCCGGCGCCGACGAGGAGGTCGCCATGCCAGCGATTGAGCAGACAGTTCGATCCTTGCTCCTGACCGAGCTGGCGGTCGGGCTCGGCGTGACCTTCAAGTCGATGTTCAAGCGCAAGGCGACGCTCAACTACCCCTACGAGAAGGGCATGCTGAGCCCGCGCTTTCGCGGCGAGCACGCGCTGCGCCGCTACCCCAACGGCGAGGAACGCTGCATCGCCTGCAAGCTGTGCGAGGCGATCTGCCCCGCGCAGGCCATCACCATCGAGGCGGAGCCGAGGGAGGACGGCAGCCGGCGCACCACGCGCTACGACATCGACATGGTGAAGTGCATCTATTGCGGATTCTGTCAGGAGGCCTGCCCGGTCGACGCCATCGTCGAGGGGCCGAACTTCGAATTTGCCGCCGAGACCCGCGAGGAGCTGCTCTACAACAAGGAGAAGCTGCTCGACAACGGCGACCGCTGGGAGCGGGAGATCGCCGCCAACCTGAGCGCGGAGGCACCTTACCGCTGAGCCGGGATCGGCAGGGGCGGAACGGTAAGCCAAGCGGGACCACGGCACGATGATCATCCAGACGATCATGTTCTATGTCCTCGCCGTGGTGACGGTGGGGGCGGGCGTCATGGTGATCGCCTCGCGCAACCCGGTTCACTCGGTGCTGTTCCTGATCCTGGCGTTCTTTAATTCGGCCGGGCTCTTCGTGATGATGGGGGCCGAGTTCCTGGCGATGATCCTGATCATCGTCTACGTGGGCGCCGTCGCCGTGCTCTTCCTCTTCGTCGTGATGATGCTGAACATCAACTTCGCGGAGCTGCGCGCGGGCTTCCTGCAATACCTGCCCATCGGCGGCGTCATCGGAATCATATTGCTTGCCGAGCTGGTGCTGGTCTTCGCCTCGGGCGCCATCGACATCGAGGTGCCGACGACGGTGGCATCGCCGACGCCGCCGGCCGAGGAGGTCACCAACACCCAGGCGCTGGGTGACGTGCTCTACACGCACTACGCCTACCTCTTCCAGGGCGCGGGCTTCATCCTCCTGATCGCGATGGTGGGCGCCATCGTGCTCACCCACCGGCGCCGTGCCGACGTCCGGCGTCAGCGCATCGCCGATCAGGTGGCGCGCGATCCCAAGGCAGCCGTTCAGGTCACCGATATCGAGCCGGGCGCGGAGGGGACATGGAAATCGGACTGACCCATTACCTCACCGTGGCCGCGGTCCTGTTCACCCTCGGCGTCGTCGGCATCTTTCTCAACCGCAAGAACGTCATCATCATTCTGATGGCGATCGAGCTGATGCTGCTCGCCGTCAACATCAACCTGGTCGCTTTCTCGACCTTCCTCAACGACATGGTGGGCCAGGTCTTCGCCATGCTCGTGCTCACGGTCGCGGCCGCCGAGGCTGCGATCGGTCTCGCCATCCTGGTCGTCTACTTCCGCAATCGCGGCAGCATCGCCGTCGAGGACGTCAACGTGATGAAGGGTTAGGCGCCGGTGCTCTATTACGCCGCGCCCATTTTCCTGCCGCTCTTCGGGGCGGTAATCGCCGGCCTGTTCGGCCGGGTGATAGGCGCGCGCGGTGCCCAGCTCGTCACCTGCGGCGCGATGGGCGTCGCCGCGGTGATGGCGATCGTGGTCTTCACCGAGGTCGTGCTCCAGGGCGAGACCGCGACCATCGTGCTCTTCGACTGGTTCGCCTCCGGCGATCTCGACGTCGACTGGCTGCTCAGGTTCGACGAGTTGACCGGGGTGATGGTCTTCGTCGTCTGCGTGGTCTCGTTCCTGATCCACGTCTATTCCATCGGCTACATGGCGCACGACCCCCATGTGCCGCGCTTCTTCGCGTATCTCTCGCTCTTCACCTTCTTCATGCTGGCGCTGGTGAGCGCCGACAACTTCCTTCAGATGTTCTTCGGCTGGGAGGGCGTCGGCCTCGTCTCCTACCTGCTGATCGGCTTCTGGTACAAGCGGCCGTCGGCGAACGCGGCGGCGATCAAGGCTTTCATCGTCAACCGGGTGGGCGATTTCGGCTTCGCGCTGGGTATCCTCGCGATCTTCCTGATGTTCGACACCGTCTCGTTCGACGCGGTGTTCTCCGGCGCGCCGGGCATGGTGGATGCCGAGGTGACCTTCCTCGGCCATTCCTTCGACTTCCTGGAGGTCACCTGCATCCTGCTCTTCGTCGGCGCCATGGGGAAGTCAGCGCAGTTCTTGCTGCACACCTGGTTGCCGGACGCGATGGAAGGGCCGACGCCGGTCTCCGCGCTGATCCATGCCGCGACCATGGTGACCGCCGGCGTCTTCATGGTGGCGCGGCTCTCGCCGATCTTCGAATACGCGCCGATCGCGCTCTCGGTGGTGACCTTCTTCGGCGCGACGACGGCGATCTTCGCGGCGACCATCGCGATCACCCAGAACGACATCAAGCGGGTGATCGCCTATTCGACCTGCAGCCAGCTCGGCTACATGTTCTTCGCCTGCGGTGTGTCGGCCTACGGCGCGGGCATCTTCCACCTGACCACGCATGCCTTTTTCAAGGCGCTGCTCTTCCTCGGTGCGGGCGCGGTGATCCACGCCATGTCGGACGAGCAGGACATGCGCAAGATGGGCGGCATCTGGCGCATGATCCCGGTGACCTACGTGCTGATGTGGATCGGCAACCTGGCCTTGGCGGGGATTTTCCCGTTCTCGGGCTTCTTCTCGAAGGACATCATCCTGGAGTCCGCGTTCGCCTCGCACACCGGGCTCGGCATGTATGCCTTCGGGCTCGGCATCCTGGCGGCGTTCCTGACCGCTTTCTATTCGTGGCGGCTGCTCTTCTTGACCTTCCACGGCAAGCCGCGCGCCGACGAGAGGGTGATGGCCCACGTGCACGAGGCGCCGCCCGTGATGTGGGTGCCGCTGGTGGGGCTCGCCATCGGTGCGGTCGTGATCGGCTACCTGATGCTGCCGATGGTGGCGACGGACATCGACTTCTGGGGCACCTCGATCCTCGTGCTGCCGATCCACAACGCGCTGGAGGAGGCGCACCACGTCGACTTCTGGGTCAAGGCGCTGCCGATGGCGGTGGGCGTGCTCGGGATCGCCGGTGCCTTCCTCTTCTACGTGCTGAAGCCGGAGCTGCCGGGCCGGCTCGCCACCCGCGCGCGGCCTGTCTACCTGTTCCTGCTCAACAAGTGGTACTTCGACGAGCTCTACGACATCCTCTTCGTGCGCTCCGCCAAGTATCTCGGGCGCAACCTCTGGAGGCAGGGGGACGGTGCCGTGATCGACGGCATCGGGCCGGATGGGATCGCCGCCGCGACGCTCTCGGTCGCGCGCCGCGCCGTCCGGCTGCAGTCGGGCTACGTCTATCACTACGCCTTCGCGATGCTGCTGGGGCTCGCGGCCATCGTCACCTGGTATCTGATCGCGGGCAGGTAGCCGGCATGACCGATTGGCCGATCCTGTCCACCGTCACCTTCCTGCCGCTGGTGGGTGTGTTCTTCATCCTCCTGATCCGCGGGGACGAGCGGCAGATCGCGGCCAACTCGCGGCACGTGGCGCTCTGGACCTCGGTGGTCACGTTCGCGCTCTCGATCGTGCTGATCGCCGATTTCGACACCACGACGGCGGAGTTCCAGTTCGTCGAGTTCGTGCCGTGGCTGCCCGAGCACAATATCGGCTACCACCTGGGTGTGGACGGGATCTCGATCTTCTTCCTGATTCTGACCACGTTCCTGATCCCGCTCTGCATCCTCGCCTCGTGGGAGGCGATCGCGACGCGGGTGCGCGAATTCATGATCGCCTTCCTGGTGATGGAGACGCTGATCGTCGGCGTCTTCTGCTCCCTCGACTTCGTGATGTTCTACATCTTCTTCGAGGGGCAGCTGATTCCGATGTTCCTGATCATCGGCATCTGGGGCGGTGCGCGGCGGGTCTATTCCGCGTTCAAGTTCTTCCTCTACACGCTGGTGGGCTCGGTGCTGTTCCTGCTGGCGATCCTCTTCATGTACCTCGACGCCGGTACCACCGACATCCCGATGCTGCTTGTGCACGAGTTCGCGCCGGCGATACAGACCTGGCTCTGGCTCGCGCTCTTCGCCTCCTTCGCGGTCAAGCTGCCGATGTGGCCGTTCCACACCTGGCTGCCGGACGCGCACGTGGAGGCGCCGACGGCGGGCTCGGTGATCCTCGCCGGCATCCTGCTGAAGATGGGGGGCTACGGCTTTCTCCGCTTTTCGCTGCCGATGCTGCCAGACGCGAGCGCCTTCTTCGTGCCCTTCATCTATTCGCTGAGCGTGGTCGCGATCATTTACACCTCGCTGGTCGCGCTCATGCAGCAGGACATGAAGAAGCTGATCGCCTACTCCTCGGTCGCCCACATGGGGATCGTCACCATCGGCATCTTCACCTTCACCGGCCAGGGGATCGAAGGCGGCATCATCCAGATGCTGAGCCACGGCATCGTCTCGGCCGCGCTCTTCCTCTGCGTCGGCGTGGTCTACGACCGCACCCACACCCGCGAGATCGCGGACTACGGCGGGCTGGTGCACCGCATGCCGATCTACGCCTTCGTGCTGATGGTGTTCACGCTGGCCGCCATCGGCCTACCCGGCACCAGCGGCTTCGTCGGCGAGTTCATGGTGCTGGTGGGCGCCTTCCAGTCCAACACCTGGGTCGCCATGCTGGCGCTGACCGGCGTGATCCTGGGCGCCGCCTACATGCTCTGGCTCTACCGGCGCGTGATCTTCGGCGAGCTCACCAAGGAGAATCTCAAGTCGATCACCGATCTCAACTGGCGCGAGGTCGGCATCTTCGCACCCCTGGTCTCGCTCGCGCTGGTGCTGGGGCTCTATCCCGAGCCCTTCCTCGACGTGCTGCACGTCTCGGTCGAGAACCTGATCGCGCAGACCAACGGCGCGCCCGATCTTCCCATTGCTGAGACTGAGAGCGTGCCCCTGCCCACGCTCGCGGCGCTGAACTAGGGGCCGGGCGATGCAACCCTTCGTCGAGCCGGACTATCTGCCCGCCCTGCCGGAGCTCTTTCTCGCAGGGGCCTCGGTCACGCTGCTGATGGCGGGCGTCTTTATCGGCGACCGCTCGACCCGGCTGATGACCTGGCTCGCCTGCGTCGCCATGGCGGCGGCCTTCGTCATGGTGCTGGTGCTCCCCGACGAGCGGACGACCACCTTCTTCGGCCTCTTCGTGACCGACCGCTTCGCCGCCTTCATGAAGTGCCTGGTGCTGGTGGGTGCGGCGGTGACGCTCATCGTGGGGCTCGGCTACGTGAAGCGCGAGGGGATGAACCGCTTCGAGTTCCCGGTGCTGATTGTCTTCGCCACTCTCGGCATGCTGCTGATGATCTCGGCGAACGACCTGATCGCGCTCTACGTGGGGCTCGAGCTGCAGAGCCTCTCGCTCTACATCGTTGCCGCGTTCCGCCGGGATTCGCTGCGCTCGACTGAGGCCGGCCTCAAGTATTTCGTGCTGGGCGCGATCTCGTCGGGCCTGCTGCTCTACGGCTGCTCCATGGTCTACGGTTTCACCGGCGTGACCGGCTTCGAGGGGATCGCGGAGGCGCTGGCCACCACCGTGCCGGGCAACGTGGCGGCAGAGACGGGCGTCCTGATCGGGCTGGTGTTCATCGCCGCGGCGCTGGCCTTCAAGGTCTCGGCGGTGCCGTTCCATATGTGGACGCCCGATGTCTACGAGGGCGCGCCGACCCCGGTCACCGCCTTCTTCGCCGCGGCGCCCAAGGTCGCGGCCATGGCATTGCTGCTCCGGGTCTTCCTCGGCCCCTTCCACGAGCTTGCCGGCCAGTGGGACCAGATCATCATCTTCGTCTCGATCGCCTCCATGGGGCTCGGCGCCTTCGCCGCCATCGGCCAGAAGAACATCAAGCGGCTGATGGCCTACAGCTCCATCGGCCATGTCGGCTACGCGCTGGTCGGGCTCTCGGCGGGCACGCCCGAAGGCATCCGGGGCGTGCTCGTCTACATGTTGATCTACATGGTGATGACCCTCGGCGGCTTCGCCTGCATTCTCGCCATGCGCCAGCGCGGCCAGATGGTGGAGGAGATCAGCGATCTCTCCGGCCTCTCCAAGACCAACCCGTCGCTTGCGTTGGCACTCGCGATCTTCATGTTCTCGATGGCGGGTATCCCGCCGCTCGCCGGCTTCTTCGGCAAGCTCTACGTGTTCCTGGCGGCGGTAGACGAGGGGCTCTACGGACTCGCCATCTTCGGCGTGCTGGCGAGCGTGGTGGGCGCCTACTACTACATCAGGATCGTCAAGGTGATGTACTTCGACCAGCCGGCGGAGGGCTTCGACCGCCCGGTCGGCGTGGAGCTTTCCGCCGTGCTCGCGGGCACGGGCATCATCACGCTGTTCTTCTTCGCCTACCCGGCGCCGATCCTGGCCGGGGCGGAAGCCGCTGCCGCGGCGCTCATGCCCTGACCGCGATCGCGGCCACCACGCCCATGCCGCCGGCGACACTGCCGCCGGGCTACGCTCTGATCGCCCTCGACGAGGCCGGCAGCACCAACGACGAGGCCAAGACGCGTGCGGAGACGGGCGCGCCCGATGGCACTGTGATTTGGGCGCGGCAGCAGCGGGCGGGGCGCGGCAGACGGGGCCGCGCCTGGGTCTCGCCGCCGGGCAATCTCTACCTATCGGCGATCCTCCGCCCTGCCTGCGAGGCGCGGAGCGTCGCTCAGCTCTCCTTCGTCGCCGCGCTTGCGGTGCTCGACCTGGTGGACGGGCCACTGCCCGGCCGAGGGCGCTGCAAGTGGCCGAACGATGTGCTCGTGGAGGGCGGCAAGGTCGCCGGCATTCTTCTGGAATCGGCGCTTGGGCCGGGCGGACATGTGGACTGGGTGGTGCTGGGGATTGGCGTGAACCTTGCGAGCCATCCCGGCATTGATGGCCCGGTCCCGTCGACGAGCCTTGTCGACGCCGGTGCCCCGCTGCTTGCGCCGGAAGATGCGTTGCCCGCGGTGCTGGCGGCCCTCGCCCGGCGCAGGCAAGAATGGGAGGCGCAGGGCTTTGAAGCGGTTAGACGTGCTTGGCTCGCCCGCGCCCACGGGCTGGGCGGCCCGGTGACGGTGACGAACGGCGAGCGGAGACTCACAGGCGTGTTCGAAGGGCTCGACGAGGAGGGCGCGCTGCTGCTCTCGCGGCCGGGCGCAGGCCCGCTCTCCATCTCGGCCGGCGATGTAACATTCGGCGATGTCGCCGAAGCGGAGGCGGCGCATGCTGCTCGCGGTTGACGCCGGCAACACCAACACTGTCTTTGCCGTGTTCGACGGCGACGGGGAAGACGCGCCGCGTGGCCAGTGGCGGGCCATGACCGACGCCAGGCGCACGAGCGACGAGTACGCGGTCTGGCTCGGCCAACTCCTGGCGCAGAAGGGCCTCAGCCTCGCCGATATCGACGAGGCCATCGTCTCCAGCGTGGTGCCGCAGGGGATCGGTGCGTTGAAGTCGCTCTGCGCCGATCATTGCGGCTGCGCGGCGCAAGTGATCGGAGAGCCGGGGGTCGCGCTCGGCATCGCGGTCAACGTGCCCCGGCCCGAGGAGGTGGGGGCCGACCGGCTGGTCAACACGGTGGGCGCGCATATCCGCCATCCGGGCGCGCTCATCATCCTCGACTTCGGCACCGCGACCACCTTCGATTCCGTGAGCGCGGAGGGCGCTTACGAGGGCGGCATCATCGCGCCGGGGATCGGTCTTTCGCTGGAGGCGCTGCATCAGGCCGCCGCGCAGCTTCCACGCATCGCGGTCAAGCGCCCCGAACGGCTGATTGCCAAGGCGACGGTGCCGGCCATGCAGTCCGGCATCTACTGGGGTTACGTCGGGCTGATCGAGGGTATCGTGGCGCGCATGAAGGCCGAAATCGCGGCACCCGTGACGACGGTCGCGACCGGCGGGCTCGCCAGCCTCTTCGGCGATGCGACGGACGCGATAGACAGGGTCGATCCTGACCTGACCATCCGGGGGCTGCGCGAGGTCCACCGGCGCAACCGGAGGGCGCCATGAGCGCGCCCGAGAGGACCGCCGCGCCCAGCGTCCAGCGCGATGCGCTGCACTTCCTGCCCCTCGGCGGGGCCGGCGAGATCGGCATGAACCTCAACCTCTACGCCTGCCAGGGCCAGTGGCTGATGGTCGATCTCGGCATCACCTTCGCGGGCGACACGCTGCCCGGCATCGACGTAATCATGCCGGACCCGGCGTTCATCGAGGAGCGCTGGAAGGACCTGCTGGCCATCGTGCTGACCCATGCCCACGAGGACCATCTGGGCGCGGTCGCCTATCTCTGGCCGAGGCTGCGCTGCCCCGTGTACGCGACCCCGTTCGCCGCCGCAGTGCTGCGCGAGAAGCTGGCGGACGCGAAGCTGCTCTCGGAGGTGCCACTGACCGAGGTGGCGCTCTCCAGCCGGCTCGATCTCGGGCCGTTCGCGCTCACCTTCATTTCGCTCACCCACTCGATCCCGGAGCCGAACGCGCTGCTCATCGAGACGCCCTACGGGCGCGTCATGCACACGGGCGACTGGAAGATCGATCCCGACCCCCTGGTGGGCGATCCCCTGGACGAGGCCGCGCTGCGGCAGGCGGGCGAGGCCGGCGTGCTCGCTTTGGTCGGCGATTCCACGAATGCGACGGTCGAAGGCGAGTCCGGATCGGAAGGCGAGGTGCGCGAAACCCTCGCGCGCCTGATCGCCGAGCGCGAGCAGGGCATCGCGGTCACCCTCTTCGCCTCCAACGTCGCCCGGCTCGAGTCGGTGGCGCTGGCGGCGCGGGACGCGGGTCGGGAGCCGGTGCTGGTCGGGCGCTCGCTCCATCGCTACGTGCGGGCGGCGCGCGCCTGCGGCTATCTCGACGGCGTTCGTCTGCTCACGGAGGACGAGGGCGCGCCGCTGCACAGCAGCCAAGTGGTCTATCTCTGTACCGGCTGCC
This sequence comes from Alphaproteobacteria bacterium, assembly GCA_965220745.1. GTDB lineage: Bacteria > Pseudomonadota > Alphaproteobacteria > UBA828 > UBA828 > WTGU01. Next base: position 204,187 of record CBDCQT010000013.1, read on the forward strand.
AGGGCGAGCCGCGCGCCGCCATGTCTCGGATTGGCTCGGATAACCATCCGCGGGTGAGCCTCGGCGATGGCGATACGGTGATCTTCTCGTCGAAGATCATCCCCGGCAACGAGCGGACGATTGGCGACCTGCATAACAGGCTGCTACGGCGCGGTATCGAGGTCATCACGGAGAACGACGCAAGCGTGCACGTCTCCGGCCATCCCTGCCGGGGCGAGCTGCGCCAGATGTACCAATGGATTAGGCCGCAGATTGCGGTGCCGGTGCACGGCGAGGCGCGCCACATGCAGGCGCATGGCGCATTGGCCCGCGCGCTGCAGGTGCCGGAGCCGATCTTCGTCGAGAACGGCGATCTGCTGCGCCTTGCGCCGGGGCCGGCCACGGTGATCGGCCGCGCGCCGGCCGGGCGGCTCGCGCTGGACGGCGAGCAGATCGTCGCGACCAATCACGTCTCCATCGGCGCGCGCCGCAAGCTGATGCACAATGGGGCGGTCTTCGTCTCTGTCGTGGTCGACCGCAGCGGGCGCACGCTTGTTTCGCCCCAGGTCTCGGGCCGGGGAATCCTGGACGGGGAGGACGAGGAGGCGACGCGGGAGGCGATTGCGGCGGACGTCGCGGACGCAGTGGACTCTCTGCCGCGGGCGCAGGCGCGCGAGGAGACCGCGATCGAACAGGCTGCGCGGCAAGCCATCCGCCGCGCGCTACGCGAGAGCCACGGCAAGCGCCCGGTGATCGACGTGCAGATCGCGCGGGTGCCGGGCTGAGCGGAGCCAGACCATGATTGGACGCCTGAACCATGTCGCCATCGCCGTGCCCGACCTCCCGGCGGCGAGCGCGCTTTATCGCGGGACGCTCGGCGCCGAGGTCTCCGACCCTCTGGACCTGCCCGAGCACGGAGTGACGACGGTCTTCGTCACGCTGCCCAACACCAAGCTCGAACTGCTGCACCCGCTGGGCGATGGCTCGCCGATTGCGGGCTTCCTCGCCAAGAGCCCGTCGGGCGGCATCCACCATCTCTGCTACGAGGTGGACGATATCTACGCGGCGCGCGACCGCCTGGTGGCGGAAGGCGCGCGAGTGCTGGGCGACGGCGAGCCGCGCACCGGCGCCCACGGCAAACCAGTGATTTTCCTCCACCCCAAGGACTTCTGCGGCACGCTGGTCGAGCTGGAGCAGGTCTGAGGCCGCCGCCGTGGACGCCTTCGGCATCATCGTCGTCTTCGTGATCGCCTGGTGGCTCTCCTTCTTCGTTGCGCTGCCGTTCGGGATCAGGCCCATCGAGAATCCGGAGCCCGGCCACGCCCCCGGCGCCCCTCAACGACCGCGGCTCTGGCGCAAGGCGGCGATCGCCACCGTAGCGGGCAGCGTGATCACCGGCGCCATCGTCGGCATCGTCGAGGCCGGCTGGCTCTCGCTCGAGACCTTCGCGGAATAAGCGCGGGGCGGGCGGGGAGCCGTGACGAGCTACTGCGATATCGCGCCGGGGCATCCCTTCCACGGGCCCTATCACGACCGGGTATACGGCTTCCCGGTGCGGGACGACGACCGGCTGTTCGAACGCCTCATCCTGGAGATCAACCAGGCCGGGCTCTCCTGGCTCACGATCCTGAAGAAGCAGGAGGCCTTCGTGGCCGCCTTCGAGGGCTTCGAGATTGCGCGGGTCGCGGCCTACGGCGATGAGGAGCGGGCCCGGCTGCTGGCCGATGCGGGCATCATCCGCAACCGGCTCAAGGTCGATGCCGCCATCGAGAACGCCAGGCGTATCCAGGCGTTACAAGAGTCTCACGGCTCCTTCGCCGCCTGGCTCGACGCGCATCATCCGAGGCTGCACGCGGATTGGGTGAAGCTTTTCAAGGCCCACTTCAAGTTTACGGGCGGCGAAATCTGTCGCGAGTTTCTGCTGTCGACCGGCTATCTGGAAGGTGCCCACCGACCTGACTGCCCCGTCTATGACGAGATTATGAAACAGGGGCCGCCCTGGTCTCGTGCCTGATCCAGAAATTAGACGGCGATTTCGTCCACTCTCACCCAGCGCCGCTCGGCATCCGAGAGAATGCAAGCGTCGATCACGCGCTGGACCTCCGCGGCAAGTCTGAAATCGGGATAGGCTGGCTTGCTGGCGGCAACCGCTTCGATGAGGTCCTGAACCTCCATCACCTTGAAGTCGTTGTAACCGGCGCCAATGCCCGGGACCGGGTAAAACGCCCCGTAGCGCGGGTCGCTCGGCCCCGTCGAGATGTGCTTGAAGCCCGATGTACCGGGATCGCCGTCCTCCTTGTAGACCTGCAGGTCGTTGATGCGGTCGTAGAAGTAGCGGAGTGCGCCCCCAGTGCCGGTCAGCTCGTAGCCGATATCCATGCGCTTACCGACAGAGACGCGGCTCATCTCCATGTGCCCGTTCAGCCCGCCCGAGGTCCTGAACATTGCGGTCGCGAGGTCGTCCGTGTCGACCTGCATCATCTGGCCGCTGCTACCGCCGGCATCCATGCTGAAGCCGCCGTGAGCCTCCGGTGCCGGGCGTTCCGGGATGACGATTTCGAGGTTGCACACCACCTCCACGACCGGTTGATCGATGAGGTGCTGCAGATAAGCGAAGCAATGCGCCCCGATGTCACCGATCACGCCGGAGCCGGCCTGCGCCTTGTCGTTACGCCAGGAGAACGGAATCTCCGGCCGGCCCAGGAAGTCGGCGCTGAAGGAGCCGCGGTAATAGCTCGGCGCCCCGATCTCGCCGTCCGCGACCAGCCGCTTGGCCAGCGTCTGCACCGGATTCTTGATGTAGTTAAAGCCCACCATAGTAATGACGCCGGCCTTCTCGGCCGCCTCCGCCATTGCGAACGCTTCCTTTGCGTCGTTGGCGAGGGGCTTCTCGCAGTAGACGTGCTTGCCGGCGGCGATCGCGGCCATCGCCATCTCGAAGTGGAAGTCGTTCGGCGTGTCGATGTCGACGATGTCGATGGTTGGGTCGTCGATAATCTCCCGCCAATCCGCCGTATGGCGGCGGAAACCGAGCTCTCGGGCCGCGCGGCTCGCGATCTCCTCGTTCACCTCGGCGACGACCTCCAGCACCGGAACCGCCGGCTCGCCGCCGAAGGCGAGCGGCTGGGCGCGATAGCACATGGCGTGGGTCTTGCCCATCCAGCCGGCACCGATGAGGCCGATCTTCAACTCTCTCATAATTCATTCCAATCTCAGGGTTATTCGTTGGCGGAGGGGCCGCGAGGGAAGCAATAGGAGGAGGCCGAAGAACACAGAACCGCCCGGCGGCGGCATCCTATCAAGGGCCTCGAAACCGAGCCAGACTCGGCTGGCGAATGGCGCTGGCCTTGGCACCCGCGATCGGTCACCATGCCGCGCAGCGCAGGCCCCGGTGGCGCACCAAGCAGTCGCGCGTGCCGGGCAGGGGAAGCCACGCGCCGCAGGCTCCAGGCGGCGCCCAGGACCAGGGAGATGACACATGGATCTCGGATTGAAGGGCAGGAAGTCGCTGGTGACGGGCGGCACCAAGGGTATCGGCCGCGCAATCGCGAACGAGTTGGCGGCAGAGGGCTCCGACGTTGCGATCTGTGCGCGCACCGAAGCCGATGTGGAGGAGGCGGTCTCCGCGCTCGCCGCGACCGGCGTTCGCGCGTCGGGCCGCGCGCTCGATGTCGGCGACGGGCCGGCGGTACGTCAGTGGGTCGACGACGTGGCGGCCGAGTTCGGCGGGCTCGACATCGTGGTGCCCAATGTCAGCGCGCTTGCGGCCAGCCCGGACCTGGAGTCCTGGCAGAAGGAATTCAATGTCGACATGATGCATACCGTGCATGCGGTGGAGGCAGCGCTGCCGCACCTGGAAAAGTCCGATGCGGGCTCCATCGTGGTCATTTCGAGCGTCTCGGGTATCGAGATCGACTTCGCCGCCGGTCCCTACGGCGTCTTCAAGGCGGCGCTGATCCACTATGCCGCCGGCCTTGCTCGCCAGCTCGCACCCAAGGGCATCCGCGCCAACTCGGTCTCGCCCGGCAACACCTACTTCGAAGGTGGCTTCTGGCAGGACATCGAGAAAGGCAATCCGGATCTGTTCAATCTGGCCTTGAGCCTCAACAAGACGGGGCGCATGGCGACCGCCGAGGAGGTGGCCAACGCGACGGTGTTCCTCGCGAGCCCGAGGGCGAGCTTCATCACCGGCACCAACATCAAGGTGGACGGCGCGCTCACCGACGGCGTGCAGTACTGAGCCGTTTCGGGGGCGATCGGGGGAGGCGGCGATGGCGGAAACGGAGTGGACGGTCTACCTCTCCGGCGAGATCCATACTGACTGGCGCGATCGGGTCCGCGATGGGGCCAAAGCGGAGGGCCTCGATATCGCCTTCGTCTCCCCGGTTACCGACCACGCGGCGAGCGACGATTGCGGGGTCGCCATCCTTGGTGCCGAGGAGAGATCATTCTGGAAGGACCACAAGGGCGCGCGGGTCAACGCGATCCGCAATCGTACCCTGATCCGGCGCGCGGATATCGTGGTGGTGCGCTTCGGCGACAAGTACCGGCAGTGGAACGCGGCCTTCGATGCCGGCTACGCTGCCGCACTCGACAAACCCATCATCACGCTGCACGAGCCGGCTCTGACCCATGCGCTGAAGGAGGTGGACGGTGCAGCGCTCGCCGTGGCCGAGACGCCCGAGCAAGTGGTCGAGCTGTTGCGCTACGCGATGACTGGCACGCTCCCGTCCGCTGCTTAGGGAGGCTCAGCCCATGCCCAAGATCGATATCGACCGGGTGCCGGCGAAGACCGGCTCGCTCTATCCGCCGCCTTACAACGTGATGGCGGACGGACGCATCAAGCAGGCGCTGGGCGATGCGGGCGGGTTGACTCAATTCGGGGTCAACCTGACGCGCCTGCCGCCCGGCGCCGCCAGCGCGCAGCGCCACTGGCACGAAGCCGAGGATGAGCTGGTCTTTGTCGTTTCTGGCGAGCTGGTGCTGATCGAAGAGGGCGGCGAAACCCCGCTCAGGGCAGGGGAGGCGGCCACGTTCAAGGCCGGCCATGCCGACGGCCACTACCTGTTGAACCGCTCCACGGAGGATGCCGTGGTGCTGGAGATCGGGACCCGCGCCAGCGAGGAGCGCTGCCAGTATCCCGATATCGATCTCGTCTACGAGAAGCGCGGCGGCAAGGTCCACTTCACCAACAGGGCGGGCGACCCCTACGACTGATCCGCGCCGGGGAGCGGCCCCGGCCTATTCGCCGATGGCCGGCCGGTAGGTCCCGAAGTTCCAGAGGTGGCCTTCCGGGTCGCGCGCCGAAAAATCGCGGGAGCCGTAGGGCGTGTCCTCCAACTCGCGAACGATCTCGGCACCGGCCTCGACGGCGCGGGCGTAGTGGGCGTCCGCATCCTCGACCACGATATAGATCGACTGCGTGACGCCGCCGAGGTCACAAGGCGTCCGCATTTGCAGCTCGTCGTCTCGTATCGAGCCCACCATGACCATGCCGCCATCGAACGCGAGCTGGGCATGGGCGATCGTGTCGTCGGGACCCGGAACAACTAAGTTCTCGCTGAAGCCGAAGGCCTTCTTGAGCCATTCGATCGCCGCGGGCGCATCTCGGTAGCTAAGGCATGGAATGATGGAGGGACCTGTCTCGGTCATGGCGGCATCCTTCATGCTCTGTAGGAGGGGGTGCTCGGCGGGGCGTTCGGCCTCGGCCTGCGCTTCTGGGGCTGGCGGCGGAGGCTGCTCCTCCGTCTCCGGCAATGTGGGCTCCGCCACCGTCTCCGGCCGCTCGGGCTGGACTTCGGCTTCGAGCGCGGCGTGTTCGAAGCAGCGCGCAGTGTTGCGGCCCGGTGGGCCGAGGGCGAGGAACGCATCGTACGGCAGGCCGAGGGTCTGGCCGACCTCCTCCACCTCTTCGACCGTCCGCAGTTCAAGGAAGCCCTCATCCGCCTCTGCGACTTCGACGACGAAGGTGGTGGTCACGGCCTGCCGGTTTTCGTCCAGCACCACCGGCCCACCGAACGGTGTGTCGAATTCCAGCTCGGAAAGGGCTTCGCGCAGGCTCTCGTGACCCTCCCCGAGCTCACCGTCAGTCTCTTCCAGGGCGAGGAACAACGCCTTGGCATTGACGTAATAGGAAAGCGCGAAAAGGCTCGGCGCCGGGTCTGCGTCCGGGAAGCGCTCGCGGAAGTGTTCTGTGAACGCCTCCCAGTCGTCGTTGTCGTCGCTCTCCGATACCGGAAGCGCCGAAATCGCACCCTCCAGCAAGGGGCGGATGGCGTCGCCCGCGCGCAAGAGGCTGCCGCTGAGCGTCGTCGAGCTTGCCACGATGGCGGCCTGACCACCGGCCTTGCCATAGGCTTCGAGGAAGCTCTTCGCCGTGCGGGGGTCCAGCGCCAGGAGCAGCGCGTCCGTTTCGGCACGGGCGACCCTCTCCGCAAGACGCGCGGTATCGCTCGCGCCGGGGGAGACCCAGTGGTTCCCCAGCACGTGGCCGCCTGCGGCGCAATAATCCAGCATGAAGCCCATGAGCTGGGTGTAGGGCAGGGAGTAGTCCTCTCCGACCGTGACGATCGTGCGGATATCCTTCTCGTCGTAGGCGTAGCGACCGAGTCCCCCGATCCACTGCATGCTGTCGGGGTTGAAGCGGAAGAAGTTCTCGGCCGGCGTGCGCAAGGTGGCATCCTGCGCGGCCGACGCCCCGTTGATGAAAGTCACGTCCGGCACACTCTTGGCGAATTCGCGGATCGCGATTCCTTCGATGCCGGCGAGGGGGCCGATGACGATGCTGGCGCCGCCATCGATCAGCAGGCGCGCTTTCGCGACCACCGAGTCCGGCGTCCCGTCCGTGGACTCGATGAGGGTCTCGATGGGCCGCTCGCCGTCGCCCTCCTCGTGCTCCTGCACGGCAATTTCGTAGCCGCGCAGGGCATCCCGGCCGAGCGGCTCGAACGCCCCTTCGAGGGTCGCGAGCACGCCGATCTTCAGGGTGTCCGTTTCGGCGTTCGCCTGAGCGCCAATCAGGAGAAGTGTGGTGAGAAGGACGGCCCACGCCATGCGGCGAAGAGCGCACGGCGCGGGACCGCGGACTCGCCCAGGTCGTCCGCTTGCTGAGCGTGGCGGTGCCTTCGTCACGCTATGCCGATCATGTCAAATGTATGCCACTCAAAACATTGGAAGTTTGGCGGAGCGTCCCAGCGCTCGCGCGACACCGGGGCAAGCTCTTATAGCCGCCTGCACCGGCCAACGCCATGCGCGCGTCGCAAGGTACGACAAGAGCATCCGCTCAATTCCGGCCGTGACCGCTTTGGTCTCAGAGGCTAGGCTATCAGCCAGCGGGTAGTCGGCGCTTGGCTTCGTGAGTCCGGCCCGGCGCCCTGAAGAGGGAGGAAGCAAACATGGCTAAGACCAAGGAGCATCGGAGACTGGGACCGAGCCGGCGCTCGATCCTCAAGGGTGCCGCCGCGGTGGCCGGCGTCGCGGCCGGCACCAAGGCGCTCGGCGGATTTCCGACAATCTGGGCGCAGGACACGAAAGACATCACGATCAACCACTCCGGCATGTCGTACTCGACGATCATCCAAATCGCCGAGCAGGCGACGGTTGATCTGCCATTCACGGTGGAGATGTCCGTCACCGATCACGCCGGCATGCTCAACCGGCTGACCACGCAGTCCGATTCCATCGATGTCGCCGACATCGAGCTCTGGATGCGGGTCATCACAGTGCCGCGCGGCATCTACCAGGCGGTCGATCCAGCCAAGATCACACATTGGGACAAGGCAACCACGATCTATCGGGACGGCCAGCTGGAGGGCAAGCAGATCTCGCGCCAGGGGGTTTCGCCCCATGAGGTGATGTACTTCACCGATGCCGACGCGAATGCTCTCGCCGACGGCAACACCGATTACGCGACCATGATCCCGGGCGTGTTCAACGCCGATACGCTCGGCATTCAGCCGGTCGAGATCGGCCGCCCCATCAACAACTGGCATGAGCTCTTCAACGACGAGTTCAACGGCCGTGCAGCGGGCATGGACATCCCGCCGATCATGATCATGGACGCAGCGCTCGCGATCGAATCGACCGGCGAGTACACCTATGCCGACAAGGGCAACATGACCAAGGAAGAGATCACGATGACCGTGGACCGGCTCATCGATCTCAAGAAGAAGGGACATTGGCGGGCACTCTGGGGCACCTTCGATCAGTCGGTGCAGCTGATGACCTCGGGCGAGGTGGTGATCCAGTCCATGTGGTCGCCGGCGGTGACCGCGGTACGCGCCCAGGGTGTGCCCTGCGTCTATCAGCCGCTCGCCGAGGGCTACCGGGGCTGGGGCAACGGGCTCAGCCTGATGAGCCACCTCGAGGGCAAGAGGCTCGGCGCGGCCTACGACTACCTCAACTGGTACTACAGCGGCTGGATGGGCGCCTTCATCGCGAAGCAGGGCTACTATCTCGGCGTCTCGGAGACCGCGAAGGCCTTCATGGAGCCCTTCGAGTGGGATTACTGGTACGAGGGCAAGCCGGCTGAGGACACGATCCACGATCCCTACGGCACCCCGATGGAGAAAGCGGGGCACGTTCGCGACGGGGGCTCGTTCTCGCAGCGGTTCGGCAACATGGCGTGTTGGAACACGCTGATGGACAACCACCAGTTCCTGCTCAAGAAGTGGACCGAGCTGCAGACGGCCTAAGTATCGTTATCCGCGCGGGCGGGGCTGATGAACCAGCCCCGCCCCGATCTTTCGCTCGATGCGACTCAGACTTTCATTGAGTAACGGCACCGGCGCCAAGCGGAGGCCGGGGGTGAAGGCGGTGCCGCTCGGCTTCGCTCTGGGGGTCTTCTTCATCCTGCCGCTGGGTGTGCTGCTCGCAGTCAGCTTCTTCGAGAACGACATGATCTTCGGCATGCGGCCCGCGCTTACGCCGGAGAGTTATGTCGAGCTGTTCACCACCATGAACACGCTCTGGCTCTATCTGAGCACGTTGAAATTTGCGGCGATCGTCTGGGCCGTTACGCTGCTGATCGGATTCACCATTGCCTATTTTCTGGTGTTCCACGTCCGCTCGCTCCTGATCGCGATCGGTCTCTTTCTGCTTTGCACCGTTCCGTTCTGGACCTCCAACATCATCCGGATGATTTCGTGGATACCGCTGCTGGGTAAGCAGGGGCTGGTCAACCAGGCGCTGATGGGTCTCGGTATCGTCGACGATCCGGTGGAGTGGCTACTCTTCTCGGACTTCTCGGTGGTGGTGAGCTACGTCCACCTGTTCACGCTGTTCATGATCGTGCCGATCTTCAATTCGATGGCGCGCATCGACAAAGCGCTGATCGAGGCGGCGCGGGACGCGGGGGCGAGCTCTCTCCGCATCATGTGGGAGGTCATCGTTCCGCTCTCCCGCAGCGGCATCGCCTTGGGCTCGATCTTCGTCATCGTGCTCGTGATGGGAGACTTCTTCGTCATCAAGGTGATGAGCGGCGGGCGCAGCGCCTCCGTCGTCTCCTCCATCTTCGAGGACATCAACGTGCTGCTCTACCCGTCCGGGGCGGCGAGTGCCGTGGTGCTGCTGATCGTCGTGGTGATGATGGTGATGGGTGTGCTGCGGGTGGTCAACATCCGCAGGGAACTCGCGGGCAGTTCGTAGGAGCGGAGGCATGGCGCGATCGTCCAAGACCCATAAGCCTCGGCCCTGGACCTTCTATCCGCTGGCGGTGTTCTTTGGGTTGTTCGTGCTGTTCCTCTACGGCCCGATGTTCTGCATCTACATCCTTTCGTTCCAGGGGCCGAACGCCTCGCTGGTGTTCCCCATGCAGGGCCTCTCGCTGCACTGGTTCGAGGCTTTGTTCGGCCAGGCGCGGACCGGCGACGTGGGCGGCGCGTTCGCTCGCTCGCTGCCGCTCTCGCTCATCATCCTGGGTATCACCGTGCTCTTCTCGGTGGCGGCGGGGCTTGCGTTCCGCAGCAGGTTCTTCGGCAACTCGGTGATCTTCTACACGGCGATCGGGAGCCTCGTGGTGCCGGGCCTCGTGCTCGGCGTCGGCATCACGCTGCTGCTCCAGCTAATGGGCTGGAACGCGCATTGGTACTCCTCTGCGCTCGGCGCGCATCTCACCTGGACGCTGCCCTTCGGGCTGCTGATCATGTTCGCCGTGTTGAGCCGCTTCGATCCGCGCGTGGAGGAGGCGGCGCGCGACCTCGGCGCGAGCAACCTGCAGTCCCTGCGCTACGTGATGATCCCGATCCTGCTGCCGGGCATCATCGCGGTGGCGCTCTTCGGCTTCACGCTCTCCTACGACGAGTTCCCGCGCAGCACGTTCACGGTCGGCGCCCGTAACACGCTGCCGCTGGAAATCTGGAGCATGACGACCAACATCACGTCGCCGGCGCTCTACGCGCTCGGCACGGTGACGACGGCGATCTCCTTCTTCATCATTCTGATCTCGCTGACCGCCATCGGCCTGATCCAATCGCGGCGCCAGCGCTCCCAGCGGCAGGGGCCGGGAGGGTAGGCGGGCGTCGCGGGGCCGATCAGGCCCGTTGACGCGTCACCATCCGCTTGGTGCCCTCGTAGCGGAGGCTCTTGCAGAGGCGGGCGAAGCCGTCGAGGTTCTCCACGATTCGCGCGAAGATGCAGCCTTGGTTGGGATGCGGCGTGTCGCCGTACCAGAGCGTGGTGGGGAAGCGCATCCCGGCGTGGCGGCCATAGGCGAAGGTGACCTCCTTGAGCCAGGGGTCCCAGATGAAGTCGCCGGGGGCCATCCTCGTCTGCCGGTTCTCCAGCTCGTAGCCGAGCGCCGGCACCATGTCGACGCGGTCCAGATAGAACGCCGCGTGGCCGAAGAAGGCGCAATGGATGATGTAGGCGTCGATCGGCATCATGTCCCAGAAGGCATCGCAGGTCTTGGGGGCGGCGGTCTCCAGCAGCGCGCCGACGCAGACCTCGCCGTCGATCTCGATTTCGAAGTGGCGGAAACTGTCGGGGATGTCATTGGGGATCTCGAACTGGTCGTACCACCACTCGTCCCACATCTCGCGCTGAGCAACCGTATCGACCGATTTGTCCGCCATGAATGCCTCCTTCGTTTTGGCGCCGTGCCTCCGGGGAGCGACGGTAATGATACGAAATCGTTGCCGGTACCAGGCAACCTCTTTGCCGTGCAGTCCGGAAGGAGCAGGAACGCGTCTGCGAACCGGCGTCGGCGTGGACAAGGGCGTGCTGATGAGCTACATTGTAGCCCAATAATGCATCCTCGAGGATCGGATCATGAACACCGTCGTCCGCGCCCGCATAGACGAAAAGACCAAGGACGAGGCCGCTGCGGTGCTGGCCGCGATCGGCCTTACTGTGTCCGACGCCTTTCGTTTGATGATGGTGCGGATCGCCACCGAGAAGCGACTGCCCTTCGAGCCCCTGGTGCCCAATGACGAGACGATCGAGGCCATGAAAGCTGCTCGGCGCGGTGACCTGATCGCCGTCGGAGGCGTGTCTGAACTGATGACCGATCTGAATGCGGACGATTAGACGGACCGCCGCGTTCAAACGAGACTACAGACGCGAGAAGAAAGGCCGCTTCGCCAAGACCCTCGACCTAGAGGTCGAGAACGTCGTAGCCGATCTGGCATCCGATCGGCCCCTACCGCAACGTCATCACGATCACGCGTTGACCGGGCCGTGGAAGGACCATCGCGACTGCCACGTTCGGCCCGATCTGGTTTTAATCTATCGCAAGCCGGATACCGACTATCTCGACCTCGTACGTTTGGGCTCCCACAGCGAGCTCGGTCTTTGACCGGAGCGGTTGTCGGGTGCAACGAGTCCTCTCTCGATGAAGCTGGTATTGGGGTGTGGGAGCCGACCGCCGATGGTGGAAAGGGCGGGGCCGTTCGGCATCGCGAGAGCCTGATATAATACCACCCCATGAATCTCCATCGGATGCTTGAAGAGCGCGCCCGGGCCGGCAAACCCGTGCGCGTCGGACTGATCGGCGCCGGCAAGTTCGGCACCATGTTCCTGGCCCAGGCGCAGCGCACGCCCGGCCTTCACGTGATGGCCGTGGCGGACCTGGATCCCGCCCGCGCCGATGCCGCGCTCGCCCGCGCCGGCTGGGAGGAAGGCGAGCGCCGCGTGCGCTCCTTCGCCCAGGCCATGCAAAGCGGCGGCACCCACGTCTGCGACGATGCGTTCGCACTGATCGGGGCGGACGGCCTGGACGTCGTTATCGACGCGACCGGGCACCCGGCCGCGGGCATCGCCCATGCCCGTGCCTGCTTCGCCGCCGGGTGCCATGTGGTGATGGTCAACGTCGAGGCTGACTGCCTTGCCGGGCCGCTGCTCGCCAAAGAAGCGGCAGAGGCCGGTGTGGTCTATTCGCTCGCCTACGGCGACCAGCCGGCGCTGATCACGGAGATGGTGGATTGGGCGCGGGCTTCGGGCCTCGATGTCGTCGCCGCCGGTAAGGGCACGCGCTACCAGCCGGGCTTCCACCACGTGACGCCGGACGATGTCTGGACCCACTACGGGCTCACGCCGGCGGAGGCCGAGGCCGGCGGCATGAACCCGCAGATGTTCAACTCCTTCCTGGACGGCACCAAGTCGGCGATCGAGATGACCGCCGTCGCCAATGCCACAGGGCTCACGCCTGCGCCCGAGGGGTTGCGCTTCCCGCCCTGCGGGGTCGACGACCTGCCGACAGTGCTCCGGCCGCGCGAGGACGGCGGCACGCTGCACCACAAGGGCCAGGTCGAGGTGATCGCGAGCGAGGCGCGGGATGGCAGCGCGCTCAACGGGCACCTGCGCTGGGGTGTCTATGCGGTGTTCGAGGCCGGCACCGAGTATGTCGCGGCCTGCTTCCGCGAGTACGGGCTCTGTACCGATTCCACGGGGCGCTACGCCTCTATGTACAAGCCCTATCACCTGATCGGGCTGGAGCTCGGTATCTCGGTGGCGTCCGCCGCCCTGCGCGGCGAGGCCACCGGTGCGCCGACCGGGTTCCGCGCCGACGCGGTGGCCTGCACCAAGGCGCATCTGCAGGCTGGCACGCGGCTCGATGGGGAAGGGGGCTACACCGTCTTTGGCCGGCTGATGCCGGCTGCGGCGAGCCTCGCCGGCGGCCACCTGCCCATCGGCCTCGCCCACGGCATCAAGCTCACCCGTGCCGTGGAGCCGGACACGCCGCTCACTTGGGACGACGTGACTGCCGACGAGGACGATACGGCGGCGGAGGCGGTGCGAACCCGGCGCGCGATGGAGACGGCGTTCACACCCGAAGAGCCGGCGGCGCAGGCGGCTACGCCTGCTTGAGGGGGAGAATCATGCCCAAGCACCTTTCCGCCGAGGCCGTCGCGGCCTACGAGCGGGACGGCTTCCACTTCCCGGTCCTGGCCATTTCTGCCGCGGAGGCCCGCGTGATCCGGGCCGACGTGGAGGCCGCCGAGCGGCATTTTGCAGAACAAGGCGAGCGGATGCGCCATCGGCCCCACCTGCTGGTGACGGCGCTCGATCGCCTAATCCGCAACGAGACGGTGCTCGACGCGGTGGAGGACCTGCTCGGCCCCAACCTCCTCTGCTGGACCTCGCTTTTCTTCACCAAGGACGCGCACGATCCGGCTTACGTCTCCTGGCACCAGGACTCGACCTATTGGGGCCTGAGCAGCCTCGAGGTGGTGACCGCCTGGATCGCGCTCTCGCCCAGCACGGTGGAATCGGGTGCCATGCGGGTCGCGCCCGGCACCCATAAGTTCGATCAGATCTCCCACCGCGACGCTTACGGCGAGCACAACATGCTCACGCGCGGCCAGATCGTGGAGCACGATGTGGACGAGGACGCGGCCGTCGATGTCGTGCTGCAGCCGGGCGAGGCCTCGCTGCACCACGTGCGCCTGATCCACGGCTCCGGCCCCAACAACTCGGACGACCGGCGCATCGGCTTCGCCATCCGCTACATCCCCACGCATGTAAAGAACGTGGTCGGGCGCGACTTTGCGGCGCTGGTGCGCGGCATCGACGAGTACGGTTACTTCGATATCGAACGCCGGCCCGAGCGGGACCTGGAGCCCGAGGCGTTGGCGGCCTACGAGGCCGCGAACGCGAGCCACAATGCTGTGCTCTACGCGGGCGCGGCACAGATGCGCGGCTGATCCGTAACCCATCCCACCTTGTCCCCCTCCCCGGAGGAAAAGCGTAAAGCGATGGCCGGCGACTCGCTGCTCTGGACGCCGTTTCGACTGCGCGGACTCGAACTCCGCAACCGCTTCGTCCTGCTGGCCCACTGGAACGGGCTCGACGCGCCAGACGGGACCCCGACGGAGGACCTCGCCGCCTATTACGCGACGCGGGCACGCGGCGGGGCTGGTCTCATCGTGACTGGCAGCCACGCCATGCATCCGGTCGGCCAGATGAGCCCGAATTACGGCCGGGCGTGGGATCGGGAGGCTATTCCGGCCTACCGGCGCCTCGTCGAAGCGGTCCATCCCCACGGCGCGCACGTCTTTGCCCAGCTCAGCCACGCCGGGCATACCAGCCTCAGCCATCCGCCACGGGAGCTCTGGGCACCCTCGCAGATGCCCGAGCCGTACTCGCGCTACAACACGGTCGAGATGGGGCCGGCGGAGATCAAGGCGGTGGTCGAGGGATTCGCGGCGTCGGCGGTCAACATGCGCGAGGCGGGCTACGACGGGGTCGAGATCAAGGTCGGTCACGACGGCCTCCTGCGCAGCTTCGTCTCGCCGTTCTTCAACCGCAGGCAAGACGCCTACGGCGGCTCGTTCGAGAACCGCATGCGCCTTCCACTCGAAGTGCTCGCGGCGATGCGGGACGCGGTTGGCCCCGACTGGCCCATCTCGGTCCGCCTCTGCCTGCATGAGTACACCCCGTTCGGCTACGGCCTGGACTACGGTCTTGAGGTGGGCCGGGCGCTCGCGGCAAGCGGGCATGTCGATCTCTTCAGCTCGGACGCGGGATCGTTCAGCAGCTTCTGGATGGAGGTCCCGCCGGCAGCGGTGCCGCAGCTCGCCTTCAATGACCTGAATGCCGCTCTCAAGCGCGCGACCCCGATCCCGGTGGTCGCCTTCGGCCGGATCAAGAAGCCGGTGGATGCCGAGCGGATCCTGCGTGACGGCGATGCCGACCTCATCGGCATGGCGCGCCCGCTCATCGCGGACCCGGAGCTGCCCAACAAGGTCCGCGAGGGCCGGCTTCGCGAAGTGCGGCCCTGCATCGCCTGCAACGACGCCTGCATCCTGCAGATCATGCAGCGAGACCCGATCCGCTGCGTGTCGAACCCCGCGGCCGGGCGCGAACTGCGGCGCAGTGCCGTGATGCCGGCAACGACGCCCGGTCACGTGGCGGTGATCGGCGGCGGCCCGGCCGGGCTGAGCGCCGCGGTGACCCTTGCGCGGCGCGGCCATCGCGTCACCCTGTTCGAACGCGAGAACGAGCCGGGTGGCCTCATCCGGCTCGCCGCACGCCAGCCGCTTCACGCCGAAATCGGGGAAGCAGTGCTGCATCTCGCCTCTGAGGCGGAACGTCTCGGGGTCGATGTTCGGTTGGGCGTGGAGGCGAGTGCGGACGCGATCGAGGCGCTCGGCCCCGACGCGCTGGTCGTCGCCACCGGCTCGCGCCCCTACATGCCGGGGCGCGCCGCCCCCGACGGGCCGAGCCCCCCTGTCGCGTTGGAGGGCCTCTGGGCCTCGATGGGCGGGCTCGTCCCCGGCGTCGCCGACGACCCGCGAGTGGTCTCCACCGACGACGTGATGTCGGGACGTGTCGACGCGGGCCACAGCGTCGTGGTACTCGACCGCAACGCGCACTGGGAGGCGTGCGGCACCGCCGAGTTTCTGCTGGAGGCGGGTCGGCAGGTTGAGTTCGTGACGCCGCTCGGGGCGGCCGGAGCGGACCTCGAACCGAGCAACGCCGCGCTCTTCTATCAGCGCGTCCGTCCGCGCGGGCTTCGCATCACCTTGCACGCTGACATCCGCGCGATCGAGCCGGAGGGCGTGGTCCTGGTCGACGTCCACACCAACGAAGAACGGGTCCTCCGCGATGTGGATACGATCGTGCTCGCCATCGGGCGCCGATCGAACGACGCGCTTTTCTGGATGTTGCGAGAGCGGCTGCCCACCTTCCGCATCGGAGACTGCCGCGCGCCGCGCTTGCTCCAGCATGCGATCTACGACGGGGACACCATCGGGCGCGAGCTCGAAGCGCAGCTCGCCGCGGCCGAATGACAACGGTTGCGGTGCGGGCGGGCGTCCCAGGATGGAGGATTCCATGACGGATTTGTCCCTCGCCTACACACCGGCGACGACGCTCGCCGGATTGATCAGGGAGAGGAAGGTCTCGCCCGTCGAGGTGGTGCAGAACAGTCTCGCCCGTATCGAGGAGGTGAACGGCGCGCTCAATGCGTTCTGCTTCACCTATCCCGAGGAAGCGCTGGCTCACGCACGGGAGGCCGAGCGCGCGATCATGGCGGGAGAGCCGCTCGGGCCGCTCCACGGCGTGCCCATCGCCATCAAGGACCTGACGCCGACCAAGGGAAAGCGAACCACGCTCGGCTCCCTGATCTACGAGAACTGGGTGCCGGACTTCGACGTGCCCATCGTCGAGCGCCTGCGCGCCGCAGGCAGCATCCTGGTGGGCAAGACCACGACGCCCGAGTTCGCCTACGCCGGCTTCTGCAAGAGCGCGCTCTGGGGCGACACCAATAATCCCTGGAATACGACGCGCTCGCCGGGCGGCTCGTCCGGTGGGTCGGGCGCTGCGGTCGCGACCGGCTGCGTACCTCTCGCGGAGGGGACCGACGCGGGAGGCTCGGTCCGCATTCCGGCGGCCTATTGCGGCACTGTCGGCCTGAAACCGACGTTCGGGCGCATCCCGCTCCAGATGCTGCCAACCGCGTTCGACGACCTGCTTCACTTCGGCCCGCTCTCGCGGACGGTGGCGGACGCTGCGCTGTTTCTGAGCGTCACCCAGGGCCCCGACGATCGCGACTTTCTGTCGCTGCCTGCGGGACCCGACATCCAGGTGCCGCCGCCAGCGGACATCCGGGGCCTCAAGCTCGCGGTGAACGACGACTTCGGCTTCTACGCCATCGACGACGACGTGCGCGCCCAGACCCGGGAGGCCGTGCGTGCTCTCGAAGATGCCGGGGCCACGGTCGAGGATGTGGAGATCGCCTGGACCCGCGACGTCATCGATCGCTGGGTCGATCACTGGGGCGTGCTGCAGGCCGTCTGCTTCGGCCAGCATCTCGACGAGTGGCGGGAGCGGATGGATCCGGTGCTGGTCTCCTACATGGACAGGGGCCTCGCCATGAGCGCGCTCGATTTCAAGAACATCGAGATCTTCCGCACGCAGATGTGGGAGGACCTGCGGCCGATCTTCGCCGAGTACGACGCGCTGCTGACGCCCACCTGCGCGCAGCCGCCCCCGCCCAACGACACGCTCGATCCGGACTATTACCGCCTGGACGAGCAGGGGCGCTTCTGCGGGCTCTACATGACCTACCCGTTCAACTTTCTGCATCAATGCCCGGCGCTCGCGGTGCCCTCCGGGGTCACGAGGTCGGGGCTGCCGACCAGCCTGCAGATCGTCGGCCGGCGCCACGACGACAACGGCGTGCTGCGGGTGGGCGCCGCGCTCGAGGCGGTCCGTCCCTGGGCCGAGCGCAAGCCGCCGCTGTGATCCTCCGGCCCTTGCCCGCATTGCGCTTTGACGCAGCCTTGGGCATAAACGCGGCGCGTTCGTTGGGAGCGAGGCGACGGTCATGCGGCGCTCACGTTACTTCCTGCCGACACTGAGAGAGAACCCGGCCGAGGCGCAAATCGTCTCGCACCGGCTGATGCTGCGCGCCGGCATGATCCGGCAGTCGAGCGCAGGCATCTACAGCTGGCTGCCCCTCGGCCACCGGGTGCTGCGCAAGATCGAGCAGGTGGTGCGCGAGGAGATGGACGCCGCCGGCTGCCAAGAAATCCTGATGCCGGCGATCCAGCCGGCCGAGCTCTGGGAGGAGAGCGGTCGCTACCACGACTACGGCAAGGAGATGCTGCGCATCACCGACCGGCACGAGCGCCCGATGCTGTTCGGCCCGACCCATGAAGAGGTCGTGACCGACATCTTCCGGGGCTCGGTGCGCAGCTACCGCGACCTGCCGCAGAACCTCTATCAGATTCAGTGGAAGTTCCGGGACGAGCTGCGCCCGCGTTTCGGCATCATGCGGGGCCGCGAGTTCTACATGAAGGACAACTACTCCTTCGACATCGACCATGCTGGCGCCGTGCGCTCCTACAACAAGATGTTCGTGGCCTATCTGCGCACCTTCGCTCGGCTCGGGCTCACCTCGATCCCCATGCAGGCGGAGAGCGGGGCCATCGGCGGCGACTACAGCCACGAGTTCATCGTGCTGGCGGATACGGGCGAGAGCGCCGTCTATTGCGACCGCGCCTGGCTCGATACCGACCCGCTCGCGTTGGGGATCGACTACGAGGCGGACCTGCAGCCCATCGTGGACGAGTGGACTCGGCTCTACGCCGCCACCGACGACAAGCACGACACCGCCGCCTGCCCGGTGCCCGAGGACGCTCTCTACCAGGGGCGGGGCATCGAGGTCGGCCACATCTTCTATTTCGGCACCAAGTACTCGAAGGCGATGGGCGCCACGGTGACAGACCCGGACGGCGCCGAGGTCGCGGTCGAGATGGGCTCCTACGGCATCGGCGTCTCGCGCCTCGCGGGCGCGATCATCGAGGCGGGCCACGACGATGCGGGCATCATCTGGCCCGAGGTCGTGGCCCCGTTCAAAGTGGGCCTGATCAACCTGCGCGCGGGCGATGCGGCGTGCGACGAGGCCTGCGAAGCGCTCTACGGGCGGCTCGTCGAGGCGGGAGTCGAGGTGCTCTACGACGACCGGGACGAGCGCGCGGGCGTCAAGTTCGCCGAGATGGAGCTGATCGGGCTGCCCTGGCAGGTCGCGGTCGGCCCGCGCGGTGTCAAGGCGGGCACGGCAGAGCTGAAGGCGCGGGCCGGCGGAGAAGCCGATGCGCTCTCGTTCGAGGCGGTGTCGGCGCGCTTGATCGGGGGCTGACGGCCGGCGCGCATGTTCTCGGCGTTCGAGCGCCTCGTCGCGTTTCGTTACCTGCGCGCCCGCCGGCAGGAAGGTCTCGTCTCGGTCATCGCGGCGTTCTCGCTGATCGGGATTTTCCTGGGCGTCGCCACGCTCATCATCGTCATGTCGGTGATGAACGGCTTTCGCGAGGAGCTGCTGACACGGATTCTCGGGCTCAACGGCCACATGACCACCTATGCCTTCGAGGACGGCTTTACCGACTACGATGCGCTCGTGGGGCGTATCGAAGGGGTGGACGGCGTCGTCACCGTCTCGCCCATCGTCACCGGGCAGGTAATCGCGGCAGCGAACGGCAGGGCCACCTTCGGCCAGGTGCGTGGCGTGCGCGAGGCACACCTGGAGGCGCGGCCGTTGCTGACGGAGAACGTGCTCGCGGGCACGCTCGACGGTTTTGCCGCCGGTGAAGGCGTCGTGATCGGCAACCGCATGGCCCGCAGGATCGGTGTCGGCGTCGGCGATTCGATCACGCTTCTCTCGCCGGAGGGCCGTACCACCCTGATGGGGTCGGTGCCGCGCTCGCGCGCCTATCCGGTGGCGGCGATCTTCGAAATCGGCATGTTCGAGTACGACAACACGTTCGTCTTCATGCCGCTCGACCTGGCCCAGATCTACTTCAGGAAGAAGGGCGCGGTCACCGCCATCGAAATGACGGTCGCCGATCCCGAGCGCATACGGGAGGTCGAGGCGGGCGTGAAGGCGGTCGTGGGCGGTCAGGGCTGGATCGTCGACTGGCGCCGAGCCAACGCGCAATTCGTCAACGCGCTCCAGGTCGAGCGCAACGTCATGTTCGTGATCCTGACCCTGATCGTGCTGGTGGCCGCCTTCAACATCATCGCCGGACTAATCATGGTGGTGAAGGACAAGGGGCGCGATATTGCGATCCTGCGAACCATGGGGGCGACGCGCGGGCAAATCCTGCGCATCTTCTTCATGAACGGCGCAGCGATCGGCGTGGCGGGGACAGTGCTGGGCGTGGGCGGCGGTGTCGCCTTCGCCGCCAACATCGACACCATTCGGGTCTGGCTCGAGGGCCTGACCGATACGGAGTTGTTCCCGGCCGAGATCCGCTTCCTCTCGCAACTGCCGTCGCGGACCGATCCGACCGAGGTGGTGATCGTGGCAGCGATGGCGATCGGGCTCTCGTTCCTGGCGACGATCTATCCCGCCTGGCGGGCGGCGCGGCTCGATCCGGTGGAGGCGCTCCGGTATGAGTAGCCCGCAAGAGAGCAGTGCGTCCTCGCTGGAACTGCGCGGGGTGATGCAGACCTTCTATCAGGCCGGCAACGCCATCGAGGTGCTGAAAGGCGCCTCGCTTGCCGTGTTGCCGGGCGAGATGGTGGCGCTGGTCGGCCCGTCGGGTGCCGGCAAGTCGACCCTGTTGCAGATCGCGGGGCTGCTGGAACGGCCGCGCGCCGGCGAGGTCGCCATCGCGGGCGAGCGCTGCGAAGGCCTGCCGGACCGGCGGCGGACGAGGCTCAGGCGCGAGCGTCTGGGTTTCATCTATCAGTTCCACCACCTGCTGGCCGAGTTCTCGGCGCTGGAGAACGTGGTGCTACCGCAGATGATCGCGGGCCGCTCCAAGCGCCAAGCGCGGGAGCGGGCACGGGAGCTGCTGGGTCGCCTCGGGCTCGATGCGCGCGAGGGGCACCGGCCCTCACGGCTTTCGGGCGGCGAGCAGCAGCGCGTCGCCATCGCGCGCGCCATCGCCAACGCGCCTGCGGTGCTGCTCGCGGACGAGCCCACGGGCAACCTCGACCACGAAACTGCGGACTCAGTGTTTGCGGCGCTCCTCGATATCGTGCGCACCACCGGGCTTGCCGCGCTGGTCGCCACCCACAACATGGCGCTGGCCGAGCGCATGGACCGGCAGCTTGCGCTGGAGAACGGCGTGCTCGTCTCGCTCTGAACCGATGACCTCCGATACGAATAACGCGCCCGTGCTGCTCGTGACCCACGTCACGGCCGCCGACGTGGGCGCGATCCCGGAGTTGCTCGCCGGCTTGGGGTGGCAAAGCCGGGTCATGCGGGCCAACAAGGGCGAGCCGTTCCCCACCGATGTCGAAGCGCTCGGCGGTGTGGTCAGCTTCGGCGGGCCGCAGAGCGCCAACGACGACCACATCGACTACGTGCGTGCGGAACTCGACTGGATGCCGCGCGTGATGGCGGCGGGCGTGCCGCTGCTCGGCATCTGCCTCGGAGGCCAGATGGTGGCCCGCACTCTGGGCGCGACGGTGGGACCCGACCCCGACGGGCTCTACGAGTTTGGCTACTACCCGATCGAGCCGGTGGACGGCGCGGCCGAAGATCTAGCCTTCGACGGGACACTCACCGTGGCGCATCGACACGGCGAGGCGTTCACGATCCCCGCCGGCGCGCGCCGGTTGGCGCGGCGCGACGTGTTCGAGAACCAGGCGTTTCGCTACGGGGCGACAACCTGGGGTCTGCAGTTCCATCCGGAGGTCAACGACGCGGTGCTGGGGCGTTGGCTCGACCGCGATCCACCGCCCGAAGACCTGGAGCGCAACGGCGCGCAGACGGTGGCGGTGCAGCGCGCCAAGCACGCGCGCTATCATCGGGCGATGCACGACTGGCTCGGGCGCTTTCTCGGACTCTGGCTGGCGAGCGCGGAACGCTGAGATGATCAAGAGCCTGATCGTCGGCGTGACCGGGGCGAGCGGCGCGGTCTACGGCGTGCGCCTGCTCGAGGTGCTGCACGAGATGCCGGTCGAAACCCACCTCGTCGTCAGCAAGTGGGGGCAGCGGACGCTGGAGCACGAGACCGGCCGCAGCCTCGGCGACCTGCGCGCGCTTTCGGATCATCATTACGGTGCGGGAGACATGGCGGCGCTGATGTCGTCGGGCTCGGCGTCCATCGACGGCATGGTGGTCGCCCCTTGCTCCGCTCGTAGCCTCGCGGCGATCGCCTGCGGGCTCAGCGAGAACCTGATCCACCGCGCGGCCGACGTCATGATCAAGGAGCGCCGGCCGCTCGTGCTCATGGTGCGCGAGACTCCGCTCAGTGCGATCCACCTGGAGAACATGCTCAAGCTGGCGCGGCTCGGCGTGACAATCCTGCCCCCCGTTCCGGCTTTCTACAACGAGCCGGGGTCAATCGACGAGGTCGTCGATTACACCGTCGCAAGGGCGCTGGACCAGTTCGGGCTCAAAGTCGAACTGGGCGAGCGCTGGCGTGGCGGCCTTGTGCGTCGCGCGGCATCCTCAGAGGGCTGATGTAAGTCGGGGCCGTATAGACCGGCCCCGAAATCAGAACGTGTGGGCTGCCGCGATCGCGATGGCCCGCTCGATATCGGCAATGGCGCCGGCCATCTCGCGCCCGATCAGGTCCATCTTGCGGATCTGCTCGATGCGGGGCTCGACCCGGTCGATCTCCCGCTTCGAGTAAATCGTCCGCAGGATGTTGCAGCTATCGACGAGGCAGATGAGGGCGACATCACGCGGATCGGGAATTTCGTCCGAGAACAGCACGTCCGAGATGCGCTTCTTCGCCTCCTGCTCCACCTTGCCGTCGATGGTGGGGTAACGGCGGGAGCGAAAGACCCAAAGGAATTTTTCCTCCTGACGCTGCAACACGCCGCGCTCCACCAGTTTTTCGAGCGCAGTCGCCCGAATCGTCGCGTCGTGACTGGCGGATGCTTCCTCGGCGGAGAGGGTCTCGATCCACGCCCTGCTGTCCGCCGAACTCTTCTCGCCAGCGATCCGGGCCAGCGTGCGGTCCAGCAGGGAATCGCCGGTCGGGTTGGTATCGATGACCATCAGTTGTTCGGGGTCGGTATCGATCCGGTTCGCGAACGCCAGGTCCATGAGGACCGCGCCCGTCAGCGCACGGTTGAGCGTGTGCTCGCTCACTGGCAGGAAGGTGCCGTTCTCGTCATGGAGAAGCAGCACCATGATTTCTTCGTAGAATGTCAGCATGGCACCGAATTCCGGGGTCAGGTCAGGGCTGGAGACTGCGAGGACGGCACCTCATGCAAGCGCCGCAATAGCCGCCTCGCTTGTGTCGTGGCACTCGATGATCGCTAGAAATCCACTCATTTCCATGACCGATCGACAATCGGGTTGCAGGGCGGCCACGGTCAGTTTCCCGCCGCCTTGCTGGCATTTCCTCGCGCTAACCAGCAATGCCCGCAGCCCCGCGCTGCTCACGTAACCCATCTCCGCGCAATCCAGTGCCACACGAACGTCTCCACGCTCCACAATCGCAGTAATCGTGGCCTCCAGATCCGGCGCAGTCACTCCGTCCAGGCGGCCGTTAAGGGAGACGACGACAGCTGCTCCCTCGGTCCTTTCAACAATGTCCATCGCGGCCTCGCCCTCCGCTTTGGGTTACCCGCGCTCGGCGGCACGCGGGACAAAGATACGCTGTTCGAGTCGTTTTCTGCAATGGTCAGACGCCGCCGCCGTCACGCCAGAGTCGAGGCCAGCTGAGGCCGAGGAGGAAGGCGGCGACCAATCCTTCCGCCGCAACGATGCGCACGGCATTGGCGCCGCCAAAAAGCTCGCCCATGAGGCCGATATTGGTGAAGCCGATCACGCCTGCGCCGATGGTGAGCGAGAGGATGCCGAGCAGCCGGCCACGCATCTCTGGCGGCGCCATTCCGTAAATCAAGACGGTCTGCATGGTGGAGAAGCCCGCCGCACCGAGGCCGACGAAGAAGATCACGATCGCCATCGGCGCGACATCCGTCATCCAGCTCGCGACGAAGGCGAGCGCGGAGTAACTCGCCGTGCCGAAGAAGTAGAGGCGCCGGTACGCCCCCGGCCGCACGCCGAGGGCGGCGATCAAGAGTGCACCGGCAAAGGCACCGCCACCCTCCAGCGCGGCAAGGCCACCGATGGCGGCGGCATTCAGGCCGAGGTTCTCAGTGCCAATGACTGGGATCATCGAGACGAAGGGGAAGCCCCAGATGTTGAAGATCACCGTGACATAGAGGATGCGGCGGACCTCGGGCTCCTGCGCGAGAAAGCGAAAACCCTCACGAAAATCGCCCAGCAGCCTCGCGGAGCGCTGCCCGACACTGGAAGCAGCGAAGGCCTTGGGCACGCCAGGCGTCAGGATCAGGCAAAGCGCATAGAGCGCTGCCGCCAGGCCAAAGGCGCCGCCGAGGCCCAGCCACTGATAGAGCAGCCCGCCGAACAACGGACCAATGAGCCGCATGGCGTTGCTGGTGGCACTGTCGAGGCTCATGCCGGCGGCGATCCGCTCCGCCCCGGCAGCATCGCCGATCATCCGCCGCCTGACCGGCATGTCCGTGGTCCAGACGACGCCGGAGAGGAAGGTCGCGAGCGCAATGTGCCAATAGGCGGCGATGCCCGAGAGCGCGAGGCTGAGAACGGCGAGAGAGACCAGCGCCGCGAGCCCGAGCGAGCTATAGAGCAGAATGCGCGGGGCCAGGCGATCGGCGAAGGTGCCGACAATGGGGCCGAACACGGCGAGCGGCAGCATCCGCAGAATGACGAGAAGCGCCACCAGCACCGGCGACCCCGTCGTCTCGACGGCGAAGACGCCGACCACCAGCAGCTCGAGCCATCGGGAGCCCATGCTGAGGAGGCCGATGAGCCAAAGGCGCAGATAGAGGCGATCGCCCAGAAGCTCGGTCAGCCGGCGCGGCAGGATCATCGATGGCGACTCGCGTTGGGCGGCAGGGTTGAGGGGACAGAGAGCCAGTCGGCTGCCCGATCGGGCAATGGTACGCGCGGCTCCGAAGGCGCCGGCAGGGCGCCACTATGACATGAACCAGGGCGGATTGAAGTGCTGGGGCCTGGCTGGCGCCGTTCGGCGCGTATTCTGGCGTTGTAAGCGTTGATTGCATTGAAATCAACGCTTACAGTACTAGGACGGATAGCGATGGGGTTGGTGCAATGGCTAGCATTACAATCCGTAACCTCGACGATCGCGTGAAGACGCGGCTGCGAATTCGTGCGGCCGAGCGCGGACGTTCGATGGAGGAAGAAGCCCGGGTTATCCTGCGGGATGCAGTTGGGGCGGAGGCCCGAACGGACAACCTCGCCAGTGCCATCCGCGCGCGCTTCGCCCCGTTCGGCGGCGTGGAGCTTGATCTCCCGCCGCGCCAGCCCATTCGCGAGCCGCCCAGCTTCGATTGACGGCTGTCGATGTTCGTCTTGGACACCAATGTCGTCTCCGAATTGATGCGCGCGACACCCGAGCCTGCTGTCCAGGTGTGGGTGGCGGTGCGCCGGGCGGGGGACATGTATTTCTCGGCCGTCAGCGAAGCGGAGCTCCGTTATGGGGTTGCGATCCTGCCTATAGGCCGACGACGGGACGCGCTCGCCGAAGCGGTCGATGGGTTGGTGCGAGAGGACTTCGCCGGTCGAGTACTGTCGTTCGACAGCCCGGCGGCGCAGGCCTACGCGGAGATTGCGGCGGCGCGCCGTGCTGCCGGACGACCGGTTTGCCAGGCCGATTGCCAGATTGCGGCGATCGCGCAGGCGCACGGCTTCGCGGTAGCCACCCGCAACGTGCGCGATTTCGCCGGTATGGGTATCGAGGTCGTCGACCCATGGGCGGGTGTGTGAACGGAGTCACCGCGGTGCTTACCTCCGGTTGCCTCCCCGTGACGCATGGTGAATTGTCCCCGCGACAGGACCGCCGGACGTACAAAGGGGGCCGCGTGCCGAAAATCGACAAGCTGGAAATCGACCTGTTCCGCCTGCCACTGCCGGTGGCGATGGGTGCCGCGGCTGCGGGCGTGATGACCGCCTTCGACATGGTGACAGCGCGGATCACGGACAGCGACGGCGTCTCCGGCGTGGGCTACACCGTGGCGCACCAAGGGCAGGGCGGCCCCATCGCGGCGCTGTGCGACGGGTCTTTCCGGTCGAGTGTCGAGGGCCGCGATCCTGACCTGATCGAGACCATCTGGCGGGACATCTACAAGCGCCACCACTATGCCGGCCGGGGCGGGCCCGTGGCCTTTGCCATGGCGGCAGTGGATGTCGCGCTCTGGGATATGAAGGGCAACCGGCTCGGCACGCCTCTCTGGCGGCTGCTCGGCGGTGCCAATCCCTCGGTCAGGGCCTATGCCGGCAACATCGACCTGAACTTCCCGGTGGACAGGCTGCTGGAAGGCGGTATGGCGAGCGTCGAGCAGGGCTTCCGCTCAGTCAAGATGCGGCTCGGCCGCCCGACCCTCGCCGAGGACATCGCCCGCGTCGAGGCGATGCGCAACCACCTGCCCGACGAGATCGAGCTGATGGCGGACGCGAACGAGGCCTGGCGGGTGGATCAGGCGGTCCGTGCCATGACGCTGCTCGAGCCCTTCGACCTGGTCTGGCTGGAGGAGCCCATCGCGCCGGACAATACCGCCGGCTACGCCCATCTGCGCTCGCTCGGCAAGGTGCCGCTGGCAGCGGGCGAGAACCACCACACGCTCGCGGAGTTCGCGGCGCTGATCGGCGCCGGCGGGGTCGATTTTCCGGAGCCCGACCTCACCACCTGCGGCGGCATCACGCCCTTCATGAAGATCGCGCACCTCGCCGAGGCGCACGGCCTGCCGGTGACGAGCCACGGCGTGCACGACCTGCACATCCACCTGCTGGCGGCGGCCCCTAACGCGGCCTATCTGGAGTGGCACGCCTTCGGCCACGACAGGTTCATGGAGGAACCGCTGACGGTCGAGGACGGCTACGCCCGCGCGCCGGACCGGCCGGGCCACGGCATCGTATTCGACTGGCAGGCTCTCGCCGCCCACCGGCCATAGCGCGCCTAACGCCTTGAGCCAGTCGGCCTCATCCCGGACTATCCCGGCATATCCCGAATTGGACCGTCTTTCGGGCGTGGAGAGGGAGGTGCGCGATGGGTGACAGCGAGAGGGGCAACGTCAAGGAGGGGTGGAGCGCCTGGTGGAGCTTCGCGCGCATCCCCGAGTTCCCGGTGGAGGCGGAGAAGACCGCGCTCATCGTGATCGACATGACCTACCAGCAGGCCCATCGCGACTACGGGCTTTGCAAGCGGATCATCGAGGCAGGACTGGAGGACGACCTTGCCTACTACCTCGATCGGATCGACCGCGTGGTTATACCGAACCTGGTGGAGCTCATCGCGGCGTTCCGTGAGGTGGGTGCGCCGGTGATCTACACGCGCTGCGCCTCGCTGGTGGGCGACGGCTCGGACCAGACTTGGCGTCACCGCCACTTCGGTGTGGTCACCACCGTCGACTCCAAGGACGCGCAGATTCTCGCGCCGCTCGCGCCGCACGAGGGCGACATCATGCTGACCAAGTCGGGCTCGGCGGTGTT
Source organism: Alphaproteobacteria bacterium (assembly GCA_965220745.1). Classification (GTDB taxonomy): domain Bacteria; phylum Pseudomonadota; class Alphaproteobacteria; order UBA828; family UBA828; genus WTGU01. The sequence continues at coordinate 231,566 of CBDCQT010000013.1, forward strand.
CCCCTCCACCAACTGCGAACATCTGCTGCGCGTGAAGGGGATCACCACCATCGTGGTGAGCGGCATCTTCACCAACAGCTGCGTCGAGGGCACGATCCGGCTCGCGGGCGATCTCGATTTCCGCTGCCTGATGCCCGAGGACTCGTGCGCCGCCATGTCGCCGAGCGGGCACGCCAACGCGGTCGAGTATCTCGACGGCAACTTCTGCCACGTGAAGCCGACGGCGGAGATCGTCCGCCTGCTAGGCGAAAGGCAGGGCGCGGCAGCCTGACGCTAATCCGCTTGGCGGATAACACCGTCGCGGGCGAGCGCCGCGCAGGCGGCCTCGTCGTAGCCGATCTCTCGCAGGATCGCGGTGCTGTGCTGGCCGAGGGCGGGCACGTCCGTCTCGATGCGCCCCGGCTCCTCCCGGAACTTGATCGGGATGCCGAGGTGTGAGGCGCCGTCGCTGTCCCGTTCGAGCATGTCGCGCGCGGCGAGGTGGGGGTCGTCGAAGGCCTGCTTGAGGTCGAGGACCGGCGCGAAGCAGATGTCGCGGCCGGCGAACCACTCGACCCACTCGGCCTGGGTGCGGGTGGCAAAGGTCTCTTCCAGGAAGGCGTGGAGCGGGGCCTGCGCCGGGCCTGCGGGCTCGCGGCCGAGCGGGATCAGGTCCGGCCGACCCACCCCCTCCAGGAAGTTGACGACGAACTTCATCTCGCCGCCGCCCAGGGTGATGTAGCGGCCGTCCCCGGTGCGGTAAGGGCGGTAGAACGCGGCGCCGCCCTGCGTGCGCTCGGCAGAGGGGTCCGGCGCGCGGCCGTCAACGAACACGTGGCCGGCGACATGCGAGGTCCATGACACCACCGTGTCGAACATGGAGAGGTCGAGGTAGTCGCCGTGCCCGGTGGTCTGGCGGCGCAGCAGGGCCATGAGAATGCCGGCGAGCGCCATGAGCGAGCCTCCCATGTCCGACGGCGGCAGGCAGGCCATGGCGGGCTTGCCGTTGCCATCGACGCTGAGGCTGGCGACGCCGGCGAGCGCGTTGACGCTGAGGTCGTGGGCCGGGCGGTCGCGGTAGGGTCCGGACTGACCGAAGGCGGAGATGGAGGCATAGACGACCTGGGGCGCGCGTGCCTGTACGGCCTCGTAGCCAATCCCCAGGCGATCGACCACGCCAGGGCGGAATGTCTCCAGCACCACGTCGGCGGTCTCCGCGAGGCGCATGAAGGCCTCGCGCCCGGCCTCGCTCTTGAGATCGACCGCGAGGCTGCGCTTGCCCCGGTTCGCGTTGCGGAAATAGACCGTGTGGCCGGCCTCGACAGGTCCGATGACGCGCGCGGGATCGCCGCCCTTCGGGTCCTCGACCTTGATCACGTCGGCGCCGTGGTCGGCCATCATCATCGCGAGATGCGGGCCGGGCAGAAACCGGGAGAGGTCCAGCACCCTGATCCCTTCGAGCTTCATGGGTCGCCTCCATGCGCGGGTTCGCTCTCGCCTGGCGCCGACATACCCCGTGATCATCGCGTGCGCCATGGCGCCGAAGCCCGAGCCAGAGCACTCGCGCAGAGGTGAGGGGGATGTCATTGGCCGGGCGCGGAGCGTGCCGCTAAGGTCAGTCTCGATCGCGCACCGAGTCGCCCAGAGAACGCCGTGCAAGGACTCGCGGAATCGCTCGCCGTCTATTTCGAGCGGCGGATGGCCCGCATCCTCCTCCTCGGGATCATCAGCGGTTTTCCGTGGGTGCTCATTGGCAGCAGCCTCACCCTTTGGCTCACCGAAGACGGGCTCAGCCGCAGCACCATCGGCTGGGCCGGCCTGATCTTCGGCGTCTACGCGTTCAACTTCCTCTGGGCCCCGCTGATCGACCGCGTCCGGTTGCCGTGGCTCTCGCGGCGGCTCGGGCACCGTCGTGCCTGGATCCTCGCCCTCCAGGTCGTGATCCTGGTGTGTCTCGTCCTCTGGAGCACCTTGGATCCCTCGGAAAGCCTCGGCGCCGTGATCGCCATCGGCCTCGCCATCGCGGTGGCGTCCGCGACCCAGGACATCGCCATCGACGCGCTCAGAATCGAACAGATCGGCCAAGAGGAAGGCGAGGCGATGGCCGCTGGCGCGGCGGTCGCGGTGGTCGGCTGGTGGAGCGGCTTCAAGCTCGGCGGCATCGTCGCGCTTGAAACCGCCGAGGCCTTCCAGACCGCAGGTGTCGAGAACTACTGGCAGGTCACGTTTCTCGTGCTCGGGATCGTGGTCGTCCTCTGCAACGTCGGCCTCCTGTTCGTGAGGGAGGCCGCAGCGGTGGCGCGCATGGCCGCCCAGGCCGAAGACGAGGAGCGGATCGCCGCGCGCCTGCGCGTGTCCGGCCCGCTCGGGCGCATCGCGGCGTGGCTGGGGGGCACGGTCTTCAGTCCGCTCATGCGCTTCTTCGAGAGGAACGGAGTGGCGATCGCCGCCGCGGTTCTGGGCTTCGTCTTCCTGTTCAAGATCGGCGAGGCCTTCATGGGGCGCATGTCGCTCGTCTTCTACACGGAGATCGGCTTCACGAAATCGGACATCGCGCTCTACTCCAAGGGCCTCGGCTGGATCGTTACCGTGGGGTTCACGCTGCTGGGCGGTCTCGTTGCGGTCCGCATCGGCCTCATACGAGCCATGTTCGCATCCGGAATCGCCATGGCGCTCACCAATCTCATGTTCGCGCTGCTGGCCTGGTCCGGGAAGTCGGAGGTGCTGTTCGCCGCAGCGGTCGTGATGGACGACCTCACGAGCGCGTTCGCGACGGTCACCTTCGTCGCATTCATCTCGATGCTGGTGGATCGGACCTATACCGCCACTCAATACGCCCTGCTGGCTTCGCTCGGCACCGCGGGCCGGACGCTGCTCGCCGCGTCATCCGGTGAGTTGGTGGACTGGCTTGAGGGGGACTGGGGCACCTTCTTCGTCATCACGACGCTGATGGTGATCCCGTCTCTCGTGTGCCTTTGGGCAATCCGCGCGAAGCTGCGCGATCTGCTGGCCGGCGCGCGTGTGCGGCTCATGGGAAAGGCCGTGGAGGACGCACCCTAGCCCCGCATCACTTACCGCCGGCATGCGCTACGTCAGCGGCGCAGGTATGAACGGAGCCCAGACAGAGGGCTTGTGTCGCGCTCATGATCCGGCGTTCCGCGCCGTTGGCCGGCGAAGAAGTCGGCTGACATGGGTCCGAGGCTGATCAGCCCGCCGGGAAGGAAGCGCGTGACCAGCAGCAGGATCAGCGCGTAGCCCACGGTCTGGTACGCGGACGCCTCGCGCAGCAGCTCGAAGCCGCCGATCAGCAGGACGGTTCCCAAAATCGGGCCGAGCGCGGTGCTCGTACCGCCGATCACCACGTAGGCCACCGCGTAGATCGAATCCCAGAGCGAGAACGCGTCGGGATGGGCCAGGATCAGATAGTGCGCGTAGAAGCTGCCCGCGATCCCGGCGAAAAAGCAGGCGATGACAAAGGCGATGAGCTTGTAGATCGCGCTGTCGACGCCGACGCTCCGCGCCAGGATCTCGCTTTGGCGAACCGCGCGCAGAACTGCGCCCATGGGCGAGCGGTCGATCCAATAGGCGATTCCGACGGCGGCAAGCCCGAGCAGCCAGACGAGGTAGTAATAGGACGTCTTGTCCGTGAACGCGATCGTGCCGCCGCCGAAGGGCAGCGATATCGGGTCGGGCGGCTGGATGTCGACCATGACCCCCATGCCCATGCTGCCGCCGGTGAAGTCGGGGGTCACCAGGATGATCTGGCGGATCACGATGTTGAGCACGAGCGTCACCATCGCAAAGTAAGCGCCGGTCAGGCGCAGTGCCGGAAAGCCGAAGAGTGCCGCAGCTACCGCCGCGATCAGCCCGGCCACGGGCATCGCCGCCCAGAACGACCAGCCCAGATGGCCGGCCAGCATGGCCGATGCGTATGAGCCGATGGTCATGAACGCCGCCTGACCAAAGGTCCACTGGCCGATAATCAGAACCAGCCGAACTCCCAGCGAGACGATCGTGAACACCCCGATGGTGATGAAGACGTGCAGGTAATAGGGGTGCTGGGTGATGACCGGGATCAACCCGGTCAGCGCGATCGCCGCGACGATTGCACCCCGCTTAAGCACGGCCCAGCAACCCGCGCGGCCGGAAGATCAGGATCAGCATCACCGCGCTGAACGCGGCGAGCGACGAGTATCCGCCGAAGAAGGTGGTGCCGAAGCTCTCCAACGCGCCGAAGGCGAGAGAGCCCACCACGGCCCCTGGGATGCTGCCGAGGCCGCCCAGGATCACCACCATGAAGGCCTTGATGACGACGGGGCCGCCGACGGCGGGCGTCAGCACCTGGATCGGCAGCAAGAGGCCTGCCGCTGCCGCCGCCAACGCACTGCCGATAAACATACCGAGCGCGCTGATCCAGTCGACGTTGATGCCTTGCAGCATCGCCGCCTCCCGATCCTGCGCGACGGCGCGCATCGCTTGCCCCTCCTTACTGCGCCAGACGAACAGGAAGAGGAGCGCGATGAGGGGCGCTGCGACGCCCAGGATCATCAGCCGCTCGCTGGGGATGACGATGGTGTCGAAAAACCAGACGGCGCCGTCCACCGGACTGCGAAAGCGCTTGTCGCGCTCGCCGAACGCGAGCAGCGCGCTGCCTTCGATGAGAAGGAGAATCCCGAGCGTGACAATCATGCTCGGCAGGTCCTGCCCGCGCAGCGGCCGCAAAAATATGCGGTCGAGGATCATGCCGAGCACACCCACGGCGATGGCGGCGATGAAGAGCGCGGCGAAGTAGTTCACGCCCAGTTCGGTCGCCAGATAGAACACGCAGAAGGCGCCCAGCATGTAGAGGTGGCCGTGGGCGAACTGGATCACCCGCATGATGCTGAAGACCAGGCTAAGCCCGACGGCAATCAGTGCATAGGTGGCGCCCAGCATGAGCGCGTTGACCGCGACCTGACCGTAGAGCATGGCCGTCACGGGCGGACGCCTTTCGGTTGCGCAACCCCGGCGCCGGCCGCTGTGGGCCAGCCTCGCCGCTCAGGCCGGCGCCTGTTCGATTCCATGAATGTCCTCGTCGGCGCCGAGATAGGCGTCGATGACGCGCGGATCGTTCTGAATTCGCTGCGGCGGCCCCTCGGCGATCAGCTTGCCGAAGTCGAGGACCGCGATGCGGTCGCAGCAGCGCATGACGGCGCGCATGTTGTGCTCGACCAGCATGACGGTCGTGTCCCGGGCACGAATCCGCTCGATGGTCGAGACCATCGCCTCCGTCTCTCCGGCGTCCATGCCGGTCAGCGGCTCGTCGAGCAGAAGCAGCGACGGGGCGGCGGCCAGCGCGAGCGCGATACCGAGTGCCCGGCGGTGGCCGTGCGGCAGGTTTTCGGCGCGCTCATCGGTGAGGTCGCTCAGGCCCACGAGCTCGATGATCTCGTGCACGGACCTCCGTCCCGCCGCCTCGCGGCCGCTCATGCGCCGGAAGCTGAGGCCGCTGTGGGCGCGCGCGCTCACCAGGACGTTCTCGAGCACCGTCATTTCCATGAAGAGCTCGGTCTGCTGGAAGGTACGCACCAGGCCGTGCCGTGCGATGCGGTGCAGGGACCAGCGCGTGATGTCCGTGCCGTCGTAGATGATGCGTCCGGCACTCGCCGGCAGGACCCCACTGATGACGTTGAAGAGGGTGGTCTTGCCGGCGCCGTTGGGCCCGATCAGGCCGAGGATTTCGCCCGGCTCGACGGTGAGGTCGACACCGCCGAGCGCCGCAAGGCCGCCGAAGTTCTTGCCGATTCCCGTGAGCTCGAGGAGTGCCATGGCTTGCGCTCCGGCGCGTGCGGAACGCTAACCCAGGTACACGCGCTTGACTTCCTCGTTCTGGGCCAGCGAGTCGGTCGCGCCGGTGATCACCACTTGCCCGGTTTCGAGGACGTAAGCATGCTGTGCGATACGGAAGGCCATGCGCGCGTTCTGTTCGATGAGCAGGATACCGACGCGCCAGCGCCGCGTGATCGCCGCGATGACCTGGGCGATCTCCTGAACCATCCGGGGGGCGAGGCCGATCGAAGGCTCATCCAGCAGGAGAAGGCGCGGGCGGGCCATGAGCGCTCGTCCGATGGCGAGCATCTGCTGCTCGCCGCCGCTGAGGCTGCCCGCGCGCTGGCGGGAACGCTCCTTGAGCCGCGGAAAGTGCTCGTAGGTTAGGGCGAGGTCGTCGTCGAAAGCGGAATCCCTGAGCATCAACTTGCCGCTGCGCAGCCTGCGGTAGGCGCCCATCCGCAAATTCTCGAATACGGTCATGTCCGGAAAGACGCGCCGCCCCTCCGGTACGTGCGCGATCCCCAAGCCGACGATCTTGTGGGCGGGCACGCGGTCGATGCGCTTGCCGTCGAACAGGATTTCGCCGGCACTGGCCCGCTTTAGACCCGAGATCGTGCGCACAAGGGTGGACTTGCCAGCCCCATTTGGCCCGACCAGCGCCACGAGGCTCCCCTCGGAGACGGCGAGGGTCACTCCCTTGAGCGCGGGCGCCCGTCCATGATGAACCCACAGGTCCTTGACCTCGAGCAGCATGACCGACGGCACCCGTCTCGGGAACTGGCGGGCGTGGGCCGGCCGGGGGCGAACGCCTTACCCGCCCCCGTACCGGCCCGCGCTCATACGACTACGGCTCACGGCACCGTTGGCGGCACCACGGAGACGGTGGTCGCTTTTCCGTCCTTGATCGTGTTGAGCACGACGGGCACCTGCATCTGGTGCGGCTGGCCCCAGGTCTCGGCGCCGCCCCAAGTGATGGTCGGCTTGCCGGGCAGCAGCTCCTGCACCACCGTGGAATGGCGGACGCCCTCCACGATCGCCGGGATGTCGTCAATCGAGCCGGCTTTCTGGATGCCGGCGAGAAGCACCCTGATCCCCTGGTAGAAGGCGAGCGCAACGGCGGTCCATTCGCCTTCCCGCTCCGTGTATTTCTCACGGAACGCCACGAGTTCCGGGCCCTCGGGGAAGCCGTGGGAGCCAATGATATAGAAGCCCTCGGCGGCCTCGGGGCCGGCGTGGTTGAGGTAGAGGTTGATGTCGTCCTCGCAGCTGCAGCTCATCACGCCCTTGTAGCCAAGCTGACGGGCGAGCTTCAGGAGTTGCGGCCCGGTTTGGCCGACGCAACCCAGGTTGAGCATGTCGGGGTTCAGCGCCAGCACCTTGGTCACCACCGGCAGCGGGTCCGCTAGGTCGGGATCGAAGTACTCGACGCCGAGCCACTCTAGGCCGAGGGCCTGCACCGCAGCCTTGTCGTTCTGCACGGCCATCTCCGGGAACTGTCCGCGCGGGGACAACTCGACCACCGTCTTGAGGTCCGGGTTGTCCTCGAGAACCCTCCCGAACAAGACCGGCGCGAAATTCGGGGGCAGATTGAGCGTGCCGAAGCCGTTGTGCGGCGGTGAGAACACGTCCGGCCGCCACACCGGCGAGACGTGAATGAGTCCTTCCCGCACGTCGTCCGGCAGGCCGAGCCAGGCGTCTGGGCCGTTATCGAAGTGGATCATCAGGATCTTGATGCCTTCCTGATGGATAAAGCGCTCCAGGCCGGCCTTGGCGAGCTTGGTGTCCGCTTTGTGGTCGTCGACGAACAGCTCGATCATGTACGTTTTGCCGCCGACCTCCAGCCCGCCCTGTTCGTTGATCTCGTCGACGTACATCTCCGACGTCGCCCGCAAGGGTACCCCCCATGCGGCGCCCCATCCCGTCATCGCTGACTGGAGCCCGATCTTGAGGGTGTCTTCGGCCTGCGCAGCCACGCCAGCGAATGACATCGCGAGCACCGACGCCGCAGCTATGAGGATTTTCCGCATGGGTTAAGCCTCCCTGTTTTGACTTCTTGCGTGTGTGGCAATGCTACGGAGTTGGGCCACCAATTGACAAGGCTGGGCATCCCCCAAAGGCAACGCGACGCAGGTCGTGACCGTGGCGAGACATCCGGGTTAGTCTGGCGCGGCGGCCCGCGCGGCCGCGCCGTGCGAGAGGGAGGAGGCGATGGCCAACCTTGCCGAGGTCGAGACCTGGGAGGCGCCGGGCGAGATTGACCCCGGGACCTTCAGCGTCATCATGGGCTTGTACGAGAATATCGGGCGCGAGATGATGATCACGCTCGAGCGCTCGGCCTGGACCTCGATCATCAATCTTTGCCGCGACTTCTCCGTCGGTATCGCCGACGACGCCTGCAATCTGGTCGCGGTGCCGGATACCGCGCTGCCAGTCCAGGCCATGACCATGCAGCGGATCATGAAGAGCACCGCCGAGTTCTTCGAAGGCGAGATCGAGGACGGCGACGTGCTGATGTGCAACCTCGCTTATCTCGGCAATACCCACATGGGCGAGCCGCTGCTGGCGAGCCCGGTGTTCCACGAGGGCGAGCTGATGTTCTGGTCGATGGCGCGCGGCCATCTGGCGGACATGGGCACGCCCGCCTACGTGCCCACCTACCCCTATTCCAAGGACCTCTACAGTGAGGGGCTCAAGATCCCGCCGATCAAGCTGTTCGAGCGCGGCAAGCTGCGCAGGGACATGCTGGAGCTCTACCTCGGCAATCTGCGCGCGCGCACCAACAGCCACGGCGACCTGATGGCGCACGTGGCCTGCACCTGGCGCGGCAAGGAGCAGCTCGCGTCCCTGATCGAACGGTACGGGCCGGAGACCGTGCGGCGCTACACCGCCGCGCTGCTCGACTACACCTCGCGCCGTGTCGGCGCCGATATCCGCAAGATGCGGCCCGGCACCTACTACGGCGAAGACTGGATGGACAGCAACGGCTACGGCACCAAGAACGTGCCGGTGCGCACCAAGCTGACCGTCGAAGACGACATGTGGATCGTCGACCTCTCCGAGTGTCCGCCGCAGATGATCGGCACGCTCAACGCCTCGCTCCATGGCGCGACGGAAGCCGCCGTGGTCGGCACGCTCGCCTTCTGCGTCGACCCCAGCATCCCGAAGAACGAGGGCTTCCACCGCCACGTCGAGATCATCTGCCCGGAGGGAACGATCTGCAGCGCGACCGCGCCGTTCTCGACCCAGCACTCGACCACGGGTGCGGCCGAGGTGGTTTACCGGGCGCTGATGCGCGCGGCCGCTGGCGCCACGCCCGAGATGAGCGCAGCCGGCAGCACGCTGATCCAGTGGAGCACCTACATCGGCGTCGACGAGCGCAACGGGGATAACAAGCTTTGGGCCTATGCCAACTTCAACGAGTGCGGCGGCGGTGGCGCGGCCAGCGGGGTGGACGGCAGCCCCTGCATGATGGAGATGGGAGTCGCTGGCGCCATGACCTTCATGAGCACCGAGATGGAGGAATGGCTCTATCCGGTGCTGGTCAAGCAGCAGGAGATCAAGACCGATTCACAGGGCGCCGGCCAGTGGCGCGGCGGGCCCGGTGTGACCACCCACGTCACCGGGCACGGCTCCAGCGCGATGGACGTCTATACGGCGTGTTGGGGGCACAACAATTTGAGCCATGGGACCGTGGGCGGCAGCGGCGGAATCGGCGGCACGGTCTACGCCTTCGATCCGGCGAAGCCCGACGAGCGGCAGTTCTATTCCGGCCTCGGCAAGTTCCAGCTGCCCAAGGGCTGGGAGTATGTGGTGATCGCGAGCGGGGGTGGGGGTTACGGCGACCCCTACGACCGCGATCCCGCCGCTGTGGCCGAGGACGTCCGCGACGAGATCGTGAGCATCGAGGCGGCGCGGCATGACTATGGTGTGGTGCTCGATGCCGAAACCCTCGCGGTGGACGAGGCGGCGACGGCGGCGCTCCGCGCCGAGCTCAAGGCGGAACGCGGGCCTGCGCCACTCAACTCGCCGATGGAGCCCGGCACCTCTACGCTGCGTCAGAGCCTGATGACCAACCGCGATACCTTTACCGACCTCGACCGCGACCCCGCCGAGGATTCCTCGCCCGACCTTTACGGCCGTTAGCATTACCGCGCCGCCCGCGGGCGCCAAACCAGGAGCCATCCATGGCTTATGTCGCCGCCATCGACATCGGCGGAACCCACACGGACTGCGTCGCATCCGACGGGCGTGCCGTCCAATCGGCCAAGGTGCCGACCACCGAGGACCCGACCGATGGCGTGATCCACGGCCTCGAGATGCTGGCAGGCAAGTTCGGCACCGATCTCGCCGCGCTGCTCGGCGATTGCGACCGCTTCGTGTACGGCTCGACCACCGCTACCAACATCTTCGTCCAGCGCCGCCTGCCGAAGACGGGATTGCTCTGTACCCACGGGCATCGTGACATTCTGTGGTTCCGGGAGGGCAACAAGCCCGACCGCTGGAACCTCCGCACGCCGCCGCCGTGGTCGCTGCTCGACCGCCACCTCCGTCGGCCGATCCGCGAGCGGATCGATCAGACCGGCGCGGCGATCGTTCCGCTGGAGGAAGAGGACGTCCGGGAGGCGGCCAGAACGCTACGCGGCGAAGGGGTCGAGGCGGTTGCCATCGCTTTCCTCTGGTCGTTCATTAATCCGGCGCACGAGCGGCGCGCCCAAGCGATCGCGCGCGAGGAGCTGGGGGACGACATCCCGGTGCTCGCCAGCGTCGACATCCTGCCCGTGATCCGCGAGTGGGAGCGCACCTTCTGCACCGTGCTCAGCGCCGGGATCATGGTGGAGACCCGCGCGCATCTGGAGAGCTTCCGCGCGCGCATGAGCGAGCTCGGCCTCAAGGGCGAGCCGCTGGTGATGCAGTGCAACGGCGGCCACGCGACGATCGACGCCATCCTGCGGAACCCGCTCCCGCTGGTGGCGAGTGGACCTGCCGGCGGCGCGCTCGCCGGCGTCTACTACGGCGAGCTGACCGACAGCACCGACGTCATGACGATTGATACCGGCGGCACCAGCTTCGACGTGTGCGTGCTGCCGGGCCGCTCGATCCCGATCACCAGGGCCAAGCGTCTCGACACCGAGCCCATCTCCATCCCCTCGGTCGATGTCCACACCATCGGCGCGGGTGGCGGTTCGATCGCATGGTTGGACGGGGGTGGCGCGCTCCGCGTCGGCCCGCAGAGCGCGGGCGCCAATCCTGGCCCCGTCTGCTACGGGCGGGGTGGAACCGAGCCGACGCTCACCGATGCGTTCGTGCATCTCGGCTACATCAACCCCGATTACTTCCTGGGTGGGCGCACCGCGCTCCAGCCGGCGCTCGCCGACCGGGCCATCACGGAGAAAATCGCCGAGCCTCTGGGGCTCCATCTCACCGGCGCCGCCGCGCGCATCGTCGAGATCATGAATAGCCGGCTCGCGGGCGCCATGCGGCTCCTCTCGGTCGAGCGTGGCATAGACCCGCGCCCCTACACGTTGCTGGTGGGCGGCGGCGCCGGGCCGCTGCAGGCAGGCACGCTTGCCAGCCGGCTCGGGATTTCCCGCGTGATCGTGCCGCGCTGGCCGGGTGTGCTCTGCGCATCGGGGCTGATGCGGGCAGACGTGACGCACAACCTGGTGCGCTCTTTCAACACCACCGCCGAGGCAGCGGATCTCGACAGGCTCTCCGCCCTCTACGACGAGATGGAGCGCGCCCTCACGCGCACGCTGGAGGAGGAGGGCATCGCGCCGGAGGACATGACGCTCAGCCGCTTCATCGACGCCCGCTACTCCGGGCAGGTCTATGAGATCGAGACGCCTGTGCCCTCGGTCGAGACCCTGGCAGCGGACCACTTCAAGGCCATCGTCGCCGCCTTCGAGGACGCCCACGAGGTGCTCTACCACTACCGGATGGAGGGATACCCGGCGGAGTTCGTGTCCTGCCGGGTAGAGGCGGTCGGACGGGTCGAGGCGGTGACGCCGGAAGAGCTGCCGGCGGCCGGGCCCGATCCCTCAGCGGCGGCGAAAGGAACTCGCCGCGCCTACCTGCCCGACGAAGGGCGCTTCGCGCCGGTCGAGACCTTCGACGGCGAAAGACTCGATCCCGGCAACCGCATCGCTGGCACCGCGATTGTTGAGACCGAGGGCTCGACCCTGGTGGTCTGGAAAGATCAGCGGCTGACGGTCAACCGTTACGGCGACTTCGAGATCGACATCGGCGGATAGCGGCACCGGCGGTAGGCCGTGACAGTGGCGAGAAATCCGGGCTAGGCTGCCGTATTGCCATGGCCGCCGCGCCGCCCGCGGGTCGCACCTCGGCAGCCGGGAAGCGACGGTGCGCGCGGCAGAAGGCGTGAAGCACGGCGCGAGGACTTCCCATGCCGGCCAACCCACTCTCGGAAATTCCCCTGATCGACATCGGCCCCTATTTCGGGGGTAGCCGCGCCGACAGGAAGCGCGTCGCCGACGAAATCAGCCATGCCTGCGAGCGGATCGGCTTCTTCCTGGTTTCCGGCCACCAGGTGGACCCGGCGCTCATCGAAGGCGTGCAACGCGAGTCGAAGGCGTTCTTCGGTCTCCCGCTCGAGGAGAAGCTCGAAATCAAGCAGCGGAAGGAGGAAAAGGGAAGCCGGGGCTACGAGCCTGTTGGCACGGAGCAGCTCTCGGCGACGATCGGCGTGGAGACACCGCCCGACCTCAAGGAATCCCTCTCGATCGGACCGCTGGCGGTGCCGGACCATCCCTCCTGCCACACCGAGGAAGCGCTACCCCTTTTCAGGTCCAACATGTGGCCCGAGAATCCGGCAACGCTTCGCCCTACCTACGAGGCGTACATCAGGGCCCTGGACCGGCTAAGCGAGCACTTGCACCGGCTTGCGGCGATCGCGTTCGACCTGCCCGAGGATCACTTCGAGGACAAGATCGACCGGGGTTTCAGCATCCTCCGCGTGCTCAACTATCCGGATCAACGGGAGGAGCCCGAGGAGGGTCAGCTCCGCGCCGGAGAGCATTCGGACTATGACAATCTGACCATCTGCCTGATCGAGGACAAGCCGGGCGGCCTGCAGGCGCGGAGCCCGAATGGTGCCTGGGTGGACGTGCCGTTCGTCGCCGGCTCGTTCGTGGTCAATATCGGCGATTTCCTGATGCGCTGGACCAACGACCGCTGGAAGTCCACGCGGCATCGTGTGGTCAACCCACCACTCGCCGCCGGGGAGCGCCTCTCCGCCTGCCACTTCATCATGCCGAACCACGATGCAGTGATTGAGTGCCTGCCGACCTGCCACGGGCCCGATCAGCCGGCGAAATACCCATCGATCCTCGCCGGTGACTACATGATCGAGAAATTCGAGAGCCAATCGTCCGGCGAAGAGTGGAGCGACGAGGACAGAGAGAAGTTCGGCACCGCGGATACGGAATCGCGCTTCACCCATTGACCATCGCTCAGCGCTCAAATCGGGCGCCGATCGACACTCTTGAGGCTACGCGTCGGCCGGCACCCAGGGCGGGAGCGGCGTGCCGCCACAGTAGTGGTTCTCAGCCGGGTTCTCGCGGAACACGACGTAGATGTCGGCGGCGTCGACGCCCATCGTATCGTTCAGAATTTCGGCGATGGCATCAACCAGCGCCTTCTTGCGTTCGGGCTCGCGGCCTGGCCTCAAGTCGATCTCGACCAGGGGCACGCCATCGCCGATCTCGGCGACCACCTCGCGCACGGCGACGTAGTCGTACTTGGTCTGCTTGGGCGCGAGGGTCTTGAGCACCGCCGTCTTGACCGCGGTGCGGATGGTTTCCTGCATTCCTGCAGGCGTACCGGCGGGGACTTCGAGGCGAATGACGGGCATCGGCGGCGTCTCCTTTCAGATCGCGAACGGCATGTGGCAGGGCGCCCTGCGGGTCACGAATCGCCGGGCACCGTGCCCTGGGGCAGGCTTTCGACGTGGGCGCAGATGTCGCGCGGGCGGGTCAGCCAGATTCGGTCGCGCTGGGGCGCGATGTGCTCGAAGAAGCGGCGCAGGTGGCGTATGCGATAGGGCCGCCCCATCACGAAGGGATGGAGCGAGATCGGGAACACCAGGGGCTGCCCCTCACTCTGGGCCAGCATCTCGTCGAAGCCGTCGATCAGCATGTCCACGAACTCGCGCGCGGTGTGGCCGTACCAGACGACGCCGCGGGTATCGTTGCACTCGACCGGATAGGGCATCGCCAGGATGCGGCCGGCGCGGGTCGTCATCCAGATCGGTTGATCGTCGCAGGTCCAGTCCATGAAGTAGCGATAGCCCGCCTCCTGCAGCAGGTCGGGAGTGAGAGCGCTGTTGGAGAGCCAGGGGCTCATCCAGCCCGCTGGGCGGCCGCCTTCATGGCGTTCGATGGTCCGGGTGACCTCGGCAATCAGCGCGGCCTCGGCCGCCTCGTCGAGGTGCTCCTGCATGTTCGAGTTGGTGATGCCGTGGCCCAGGATCTCGTGACCGCGCTGCCTGAGCGCCTCCGGAATGTCAGGGCAGTGCTCGTAGATGCCGAGGTTCATCTGTGCTTCGATGGGGATGTCGAAGGTGTCGAACAGCTCGAGCATGCGCCAAATGCCGACCCGATTGCCGTAGTCGCGCCACGAATAGACGCTGTGGCTGTTGGCCTGGTCCGGCGGGGCGATAGCCGCGCCCTTGCCCTCGCCGAAGCTGAACTGCTCGATGTTGACCGCGACGTAGACGGCGAGACGCGTGCCGTTCGGCCAGTCGTAGACCGGGCGGCTGGTAATGCTGGAGTAGGGGTAGCGGCCGTGGGTGCGAATCATGACGGCTTGCGTCCCGCCTGCCGCCGCAGATAATCCAGACTCATCTTGTCCTGCGCCGCAGCCTAGCCGACCGGATTGAAGTCGTGCTCGCCCACGCCCTGAACCAGGGTCACGCGGCAGATCTGGCCGTCCTTGCCGGAGACGCGGTGCGCGGTCATGGGCAGCACGACGCAGTGGTTGCCGGGTTCAAGCTCGTGGCGGGCGCGCGGCGCCCGGGTCTCGATCACCACCGTGCCTTCGACGCCGACGAACACGTCGGTCACGATCGAGTGGTAATGCCACGGAACCTCCTCGCCCGCGCCGATGGTCATGACCTGGACGCGCATGCCATCGGCCTCGGCGACGATGTCGTGGTCGGTGATCGTATAGGGCAGGTCTTCGAGCGCCGTCATGACGTTTTCCGGTTCAGTCTTTGGCTGTGACCGACCAAGATAGCGCCTTCGGCCATGCCTGTGGATGGATTCGGGCGGTTTCTCCCGGATCGCGAGTCTCGCTAGCATGGGGCGCTGACGGTCTGGGAAGGGCGGTCGCATGGCGCAGGACGCGCATCCCTGCTGGGCGGTTTACGATCTGGATCGGCTGCGCGCGAACCTCGCGGAGATTCGCCGCCGCATCGGGCCCGATCAGGCCTGCATCGCCGCACTCAAGGCCAACGCTTACGGACATGGAGCGGTGCCCGTGGCGCGGGCGCTCGATGGGGAAGGGCTGGCGGCGTTCATGACCGGCTCTTTCGACGAGGCCTGCCGGTTGCGTGCGGAAGAGCTGCGCACCCCGGTGGTCATGTTCGCGGGCGCGCTGCCGGCGGGGATGGCCGATCTCGTCGGCGCCGGGCTGGTGCCGACGGTGGTCGACCGGGCGAGCGCCGAAGCTGCGGCGCGCGCGGCGCCGGTTGGTGAGGCGGTTCCGGTCTACGTCAAGGTCAACGCCGGACTGGGGCGGCTGGGTGTGCCGCTCGAGGCGGCCGAAGTCTTTCTCGTCGAGCTGGCCGCCTTGCCGGGTCTCGACGTCCAAGGGCTCTACACGCACCTGCCGTTCGGCGACGCGCAGGGGCGCGACTGGGCCGATCAAAGGCTCGCCGCCGTCGATGGGCTGCTCGCGCGCCTCGCGGCGCGCGGTCTCGTGCCGCCGCTCACCCAAGCACGCGCAAGCGCCTGCGTCGCTGCCGGACTGTCCGATAAGGCCAATGCGGTTTGCGTCGGCCACCTGCTTTACGGCCTCTCGCCCTTCGCCGATGACTCGCTCGCGGACCTCTCGGCGTACCGGCCTCTCCTGGCCGAGATCGGGAGCCGGCTGATACAGGTCTCCGACCACCCGCAGGGCAGCGATATCGCGATCGGCGGCAGCTACGGCATACGGCACGGCCGGCGCACCGGCGTCGCGCCGATCGGTGTCGCTCAAGGTTTGGTTCGACCCGTGCCGGGCAGCCGGCCGCAGGCGCTGGTACGGGGCAGTCGGGCGCCGATCCTCGCGGTATCGCTCGAACATCTGGTCTTGGATCTCACAGACACCGAGGCCGCTGCAGTCGGCGATACGGTCCGGTTGCTCGGCGGCGAAGGCGACGCAGCGATCAGGCTGGACGAGCTCGCCGCGTGGTTCGGGGTGACGCCGCTCGATACGGTGATGGCGCTCTCCGGCCGACTGCCCGCGCACTACCGCGACGCAGCCGGCGGGGCGGCCGGATCGACTCCGCACCGAAGCGAGGCCCGATGACGAGCCATTCCGATCTCCCTCGACTGAGCGAGGAGCAGTGCGCCCGCTACCGCGATGACGGCTTCGTGTTCCTGCCAGATCTCGTTTCCAGGGCGGACATCGACCGGGTGCGGGACGAGCTCGACGGGCTGTGCCGGCTCACCCGCGACGAGGTCATCCTGGAGAATGACGGCCGCACGGTGCGCTCGGTGATGAACCCGCATGCGTTCAGTAATCTGTTCGGGCGCTTCGTGCGGCATCCGGCGCTCCTCGGCCCGGTGCGTCAGCTTTTGGAGCGGGAGACCTACCTGTTCCAGTGCGTGATCAACATGAAACGCCCGTTCCATGGCGCGGTCTGGCAATGGCACCAGGATTTCCCGACCTATTTCCACGATGACGCGATGCCTGAGCCCCGCCTGGTCAACGCGCTGGTCTTCATCGACGAGGTGCGCGAGTTCAACGGGCCCCTGATGCTCGTCCCCGCCAGCCACAGGGCACCGGCCTACGAGACCACCGTGGACGATACGACCACCAGCTATCCGCTGCGGGCGGCGGATGAGGCGGTAGTAGGCAGGCTCGCGAGCGAACGGGGGATAGAAGCGCCGAAGGGCGGGCCGGGCTCGGTCATCTTCGCCCACACCAACATTGTTCACGGCTCCGGGCCGAACATGTCGCCCTGGCCGCGCACGATGGCCTCGATCACCTACAATGCCATCGACAACAAACACGGCCGCTCGCGGCGCCCCGATTGGGTGGTGCGCCGTGACTTCGAGGTTCTTGAACCGATCACTTCGCCGATCTGAGGAAGACGGTGGCGGCCACCCAGGTGTCAGGAAGGCAGAGCGTCGATGCAGGTGGGCATGGCCTCCTCCACTGAGACCGGGCGAATGCCCAGATCGTCCAGCGTCGACGCCTGGCTGTCGACGACATTGTCCCGCTTCATCAGAGTTACTTGATCGCGGGTGAGCGGCGGATTGGGGTGCGCTGCCATCGCGGCCGCCAGAATGTCCCACGCAGGGAAGGGGCACGGGACCATGAGCGCTCGTCCGGCCACCCGGTCGCGCACCAATCGCACCAACTCTTTGTACGCGTAGATCCTTGGCCCTCCGAGCTCGTACACCCTGCCTCGCGTGGAGGGATCGGCCAGCACCCGTATGCAGGCTTCGGCGACGTTGCCGACGAACACGGGTTGCAGTCTGGTGCTCCCGGTTCCGAACAGGGGCATGATCGGCGATCGCTGCGTCATGCGCGCGAGTGTGTTGAGGAAGGAATCGCCCGGCCCGAATATCACGCTCGGGCGCAGGATCGTGACGTCGTCGAACGCGTCCTTGACGAGCGTTTCTCCGATCCCTCGGGCGCGAACGTAGGGTGAGGGCGATCCGGGATCGGCGCCCACTCCCGAGATGTGGACCAACCGCTCGGCCCCCGCCTGCTTCGCCTGTCGGGCCACATGTAGGGCCCCCTGGCCGTGGACCCTGTCGAATGTCGCGCCGCCCTTCTCGACATAGTGACCGACGGTATTGACGACCGAGGCTGATCCCTCCACGGCACGCGCGACCGTCGCCTCGTTCCAAACATCGGCCTGGATGAGCTCCATCCGGCCGTCCGCGCTAAACTCGGTGAGGAACGTTGCGCGGTCCGGGTGACGCACGACCACACGCACGCCGTATCCCGCCTCCGCCAAGCATTTGACGATCTGGCGGCCCAGAAATCCCGATCCCCCGAAGACCGTTACGGGTTTCGTCTCCATCGGCTCGACGCAGTGTTCGTGTTCAGGAGATGGCGCATGAAGGGCCGCGTCGTCTCCCGTCGCAGCCTTGCGTGTGTCGCCACGGGACAAGGCTATGCCGCTGGCGGCGGGAATCGCAACCGGCGGTGCCCGCCTCGCTCCTGCCTCTCACGCCGCGTACGCCTCGTCCGTCTTGCCCAGGCCCGCCCGCGATGCTGCCATGACTCGGTGTGGCGTGTCGGTTAGCATCGCACCGACCCGCGCGGCGGATGGGCGCCGAGCGCGGAAGGGAGGGACCGATGGAAGGGCAAGCCGCAACCAATCTGAGCCTCGAGCAAATGGATGTGGAGACGACGCTCCACGCCTTTACCCCGATCCACGAGCACGAGAAGTCCGGCCCGCACATCATCACAAACGGCGACGGCATCTACGTCACCGACAACAAGGGCGACACCTATATCGACGCGATGGCCTCGCTCTTCTGCGTCAACGCGGGCTACGGGCGTAGCGAGATCGGCGAGGCGATTGCCGATCAGGCCCGGAGCTTCCCCTACTTCCACACCATGGCGGGGCACGCCAACGAGCAGCAAATCAGGCTGAGCGATCGGCTCATGGATATTCTGCCCGACAACATGAGCCGCATTCTCTACGCGAGCTCGGGCTCCGAGGCGAACGACGCCAACGTCAAGCTCGCCTGGATGTATCAGCGCTGCCGCGGCAAACCCGAGAAGCGCAAAATGATCGCGCGGAGCATGGGCTATCACGGCGTGACCGGGATCGCGACCAACCTCTCTGGCCTGCCGCTCATGCACG
Source organism: Alphaproteobacteria bacterium (assembly GCA_965220745.1). Lineage (GTDB taxonomy): Bacteria > Pseudomonadota > Alphaproteobacteria > UBA828 > UBA828 > WTGU01. The sequence continues at coordinate 250,404 of CBDCQT010000013.1, forward strand.
AGGCCTTCGGGCTGCCGCTGCCGGGCTTCCTGCATACCGAGAAGGGTCACTACTTCTGGGAGGGCGAGGCCGGCGAAAGCGAACGGGATTTCTCCAAGCGCATGGCCGCCGCGCTGGGGGAGTTGATCATCCAGGAGGGGCCGGAGACCGTCTGCGCCTTCATCGCCGAGCCCGTGATGGGGGCCGCCGCCTGCGTCTCGCCGCCCGAGGGTTACTTCGAGGAGATCCAGGCGGTGCTCAAGCGCCACGACGTGCTCTTCATTGCCGACGAGGTGATTACCGGCTTCGGGCGCCTCGGCTCATGGTTCGCAACGGAGAAGTACGGGCTTGATCCCGATCTGATCACGCTCTCCAAGGGTATTACCAGCGCCTATGTGCCGCTCTCCGCCTCGGTGATCTCGGACCGCGTCTGGGAGGTGCTGCACGAGGGCTCGAAAGACATCCCGATCTTCGCCCACGGGCACACGGCAAGCGCCCATCCGCTTGCTTGTGCGGCTGCCAACGCCAACCTCGCGTTGATGGAGCAGGAGGACATGGTGGCAAACGCCGCGTCCACCGGCGCCTACTTCAAGCAGCAGCTTGAGGAGCGCGTCGGCCCCCACCCGCTGATGGGCGAGATTCGCGGCGACGGTCTGATGCTTGCGATCGAGCTGGTGGCGAACAAAGAGACCAAGGAAGAGCTCAACCTGGAGTGGGACTGCTCACACCGACTCTTCGATCTCTGCTTGGAGGAGAAGCTGATTACGCGGGGCTTCTTCGGCCACAACTCGACCTCGTTCGCGCCGCCGCTCAGCATCACGCCGGCGCAAGTAGACGACGTGATCGACCGCTTCTCCCGCGGCCTCGACAAGCTGACGGCCGATCTCAAGTCGGAGTACGGCTTCAGCCCGGCGGGCTGAGGAATAGCCTTCGGACTTGTCACGACACCTCGCGCCGCCGCGAAGGCGGGCAGGCGCGGGTACCCTGCTTGTGCGACTATGGTGAAATCGCTATAATGTGGGGGTGAAGGGTGACACGTTGAGGCCGGTCGAATGGGTCGCTTCGAGTAGGGCGGATTTGAAGGGTTTTCCGGAGGCCGTGCGAGCACGCGTGGCTTCGCGATCTACCAGGCCCAGACCGGTCTCCGTCACCGCGACGCGAAGTCGCTCAAAGGCTTCGGCTCTGGCGTTCTGGAGGTGGTCTCACGCTACGACGGTGACACATTCAGGGCGGTCTATACGGTCCGTTTCGAGGCGGCGGTCTATGTCCTGCACGTCTTCCAGAAGAAGGCCAAGCGGAGCGTGACAACGCCGAAATGGGAGCTCGATGTGGTTCGGCAACGGTTACGGGCTGCCGAGCGACACTACCGAGACACACATGGCGGAGACTAGAACCATGGGCAACCCGGACCCGACGGTTGAGCGCGGCAGCGGCAATGTCTTTGCCGATCTGGGCCTCCCGGACGCCGATGCGCACTTGTTGAAGGCGGAACTCGTCAGCCGCATCGACGGAATCGTCCGGCAACGCGGCATCACTCAGACCGAGGCCGCACGGTTGCTCGGCCTATCTCAGCCCGACGTGTCGCGGCTGCTGCGCGGCGACTTTCGCGCATATTCGCTCGAGCGCCTGTTCCGCCTGCTGACCGCGCTCGGTCGCGACGTGGACATCGTCATCCGGCAACCGCGTTCAACCGGCGGCGGCAGGCTCCGAATCGCTGCCACCGAAATTAACTGACGGCACTATCTCGTCGCCGCCCGCGGAGTCACAGTGAGGCGGTACCACACCGAAGCGCTCGAGTACGGGCCCCGCGCTGCGCGGGCAAGAGGAGCGCCGGCCGCTACGCCGCCTGCTTCGACTTGAAGCCGTTCTCCTCGATCCAGCGGGTGGTGTCGTCAAGGGCGGCTGTGAAGCGGCGCATCATCTCCTCGACCTCGGCTTCGGTCATTACCAATGGCGGGGCGAAGGCGAGGCTGTCGCCGGCGAGCGCACTTCTGATGATGAGGCCATGCTCGCGGGCACGGTCCACGGCATAGGTCTTCACACCGAATGACGGGTCGAAGGAACGCCGGGTCTCCTTGTCCGCCACCAGCTCGATGGCGCCCATCATGCCGACGCCGCGCGTGGTCCCCACCAACGGGTGGTCGGCGAAGCCCCGGATGCGCTCCTGCAGCAGTGCGCCAACGCGGCGCACATTGCCGAGCACGTCACGCTCCTCCATCAGCTCCTGGCAGCGGAGCGCGACGGCAACCGCCACCGGGTGGCCGGTGGTGGTGAAGGCGTGGGCAAAGAAGCCCAGTTTGCGGCTCTCGGCCAGCATGGCGTCGTAGAGCTTCTGGTTGATCATCACCGCCGAGATCGGCTGATAGGCGCTGGCCAGTCCCTTGGCGAGAGAAAGGCCGTCCGGCCGGATGTTGAAGGTCTCCGACCCCAGCCAGCTGCCGGTCCTGCCTGAGCCGGTGATGACCTCGTCGGCGAAGAACAGAATCTCGTACTTGTCGAGGACCGCCTGCACCTTCTCGAAGTAGGTTTTGGGCGGCACGATGCAGCCGCCGCCGCCCATCACGGGCTCGGCGAAGAAGGCCGCAACGGTTTCCGGACCCTCCTTCACGATCAGCTCTTCGAGATTGGCGGCGAGCCTCGAAGCGTAGTCCTCCTCGCTCTCGCCCGGCTCGCCATAGCGGTAAAAGTGCGGGCAGTCGGTCTTGAGGAAGAGGTCGTTGACCGGCAGGTCGAAATCCGTGTGCATCTGCGGGATGCCGGTGACGCTGGCCGCGCCGCAGGTCACACCGTGGAAGCCCATGAAACGGGAGATGATCTTCTTCTTCTCCGGCTTGCCGATGGCGTTGTGGTAGTACCAGGCGAGCTTGACCAGCGTGTCGTTGGCCTCCGAGCCCGAGTTGGCGAAGAAGACTCTGGCCATGGGCACGTGGGTCGAGCCCTTGAGCCGCTCGGCGAGACGCCCCATGGGCTCGGTCGTTTTGTCGATCAGCGAGTGGTAGTAGGGAAGGGCGCGGAACTGCTCGATCGCGGCATCGACCAGCTCGCTTTCGCTGAAGCCAAAGTTGGCGCACCACATGCCGGCGACGCCCTCGATGTAGTCGCGGCCCTCCTCGTCGATGATGGAGACGCCTTTCCCTCGGGTGACCACAAGCGGCGGCGTCCTCTCCAGCGCGTCGAGATTGCCGTAGCCGTGGGCGACGTGAGCCACGTTGCGCGCGCCGAGGGAATTCGGCTTGCTGATCGGCGCGGCGCTCTCGGTGCCGCCGTTATCGGGTCTGCTGCTGGCATCGTCCATCACGGGCCGTCTCCGTCTCTTGGGGCCACCGGCGGGAGCGAGCGTCCGGCGAGGTCAGGCGTTTAAAGAGCACCGGGCCACACGCCCGGTCAGCGCGACCGCTCCGGCACCGGCCGATACTGCGGATGCCGGAGCGATATCGGTTTCCTACGCGGCGAGGGGATATTCCTCGTAGTCGGATTCGCAGGGCTGCGTGTCGGTGATGTGGAGCGTCCGCTGCTTCAGCGAGATCATGATGGAGTGGTTGGTCTGCAGCCTCAGCGTCTCCGCCTCTTCCTCGTCATAGTGTGCGCAGATCGAGTGCGGATAGCCGAAGTGGTCCGCCATCGCCGATCTGATGGTCTCCGAATCGAGCTCCTGCGACTGACGCAGCAACCGCTCCAGGCGCACATGGCGGTACATCGTGTTGGGCCAGAGCTTCACCACTTCCGACTCCACGTCCAGCTTGCAGAAGTGGTTGGAGTGAGTGAGCAGACCGTCATCCGGGTAGATGAAGGCTTCCTTGTCCGGGCTCGTCTCGATGTCGATGGCGATGCCGTCCTCATGGGCGATGAGGAAGTTCATCGATACCGAGCGATTGGTACCGCAGATCGCCAGGATGGCCTCCTGCATGTTGCGGGCGTTCATGATGTCGCGCACGCGCATGCGGTAGGGCTTCTCGTATTCGTACTTGCCGTCCTCCGGGGTCAGCAGCGCGTTGATGACCACGCCGATGCCGTTCTCGTTGACGCCCTGGAGGCCGCCGATGGTACCGACCTCGCCGATGTGGATGAAGTCGGGCCCATCGTCCCGATGCACCCGCGAGACCACGGTGTTGATGTCCTTCACCCAGTCCCAATTCTGGCCGATCATCGTGTCGCCGTTCTTCGAGCGCTCGGGCAACACGGCGAACGAGGTGCAGGCATCCATGGCGGTGGGCTGGTATTGCGCCTGTGCGTCGCTCTTCATCATGTTCACGAGCATTTCGTAGCGCACGTTGAGGAGGGTGATTTCCTCCAGGCTGCGGCCCGAACCCTCGACCACGCCATCGATCTCCTCCCAGAAGATCGGGTCCTTGGGCCTCAGCGCCTCGGCCCACCTGGCCGATTCGGCCATCAATGCACCTTTCTCGAAGCCCAGAATCTGGAAGCGCTTGAGATAGCGCTCGAGGTTCTGGCTGATCTCCTTCGACATGATCTCGCCGTGAACGCGGCCACGATCCCTGGGATCACCGGTCAGGTTGAGCACTGGCTTGGTCATCGATCGCCTCCTGCATGGTCCCGTCGTGCGAATTGATCGCTTGTTCTTTGCCGCACGAACGAGCCGGTCGAATTCGTTGCCAGCGGAGAATAGCGCGGCGGCTGGAGCAAGAGAAGGCGGAAAGAGCGCAACGGTATGGGCGGACCGGAAGCGGCACGCGCGGCTCTACGTCGATGGAGAGAAGCCGCGGCAGTGCTCTCGTGCTACCGTTGCGGCGTTGGGACTCGCCGCTTCCCCGAGAAGCGGGGAGACGGCTCCACCGGTCGGAGGCCGCCATGAAGACGATACCAGCGACCCTTTCGGTCATTTTGGCGACGGTGCTGCTCGCCGGGACGAGCGCCGCCGAGACCTCTCTCGAGCGGGGTACCTACCTGATGGACAGCGTCGCCGCCTGCCCGGTCTGTCACACGCCGTGGACCGAGGACGGCCAGATCGCCGACATGCATATGGCGGGTGGTCTGATGTTCGAGGAGGATGACTACACCGCCTACGCGTCCAACATCACGCCCGACCCCGAGACCGGAATCGGCAGCTGGAGCGACGAGGAGATCATCACCGCGATCCGCGAGGGTAAACGGCCGGACGGTTCGATCATCGGCCCGGCCATGCCGATCTCGCTTTATCGGGGCCTCTCGGATCGGGACGTGCAGGCGATCGTCGCCTACCTGCGCTCGATCCCGGCTATCAGGAACGAGGTGCCGGCCTCCGAGTACGAGATCGAGTTGCCTGCCGATTACGGCCCGCCGCTCGGCGAGGTGCCCGAGGTCGCGTACTACGATCTCGGCGCCTACGGTGAATATCTGGCGGGCCCGATTGCCAACTGCACGTACTGCCATACACCGATCGAGAATGGCTGGCGGGACTACGAGAACATGCTGGGCGCCGGCGGCCACGAGATGGAGGGGCCCTGGGGCGAGACCGTGGCCCGCAACATCACGCCGGATTGGGGCACAGGACTCGGCCGCTGGAATAGCCGAAAGATGCGCACGGCCATCACCAAAGGGCTGAGGCCAGACGGCGACGAGCTCGGCCCCCCCATGCCTTACGCGCGCTACGACACGATGGATCGCCAGGACCTCAGTGCGATCCTCGCTTACGTGCGCTCGTTGCCCCAAATCGAGAACGACACCGATTGACAGCCGTCCGCTGCGGCATGATTGCGCCTTGACGGGTTAACGCGCGAACAGGCAAGCTTCCGCAACTTTTCGGGACGCGAAGGCAGAACCATGACCCTTCAGCAGGTTCCCGTTATCGACATCGCGCCGTTCCTCGGCGGAGAGCGCGACGGCAAAGCGCGGGTGGCAGCCGAGGTCAAGCAGGCGTGCGAAGACATCGGCTTCTTCGTCATCACCGGCCACGGAGTCGACCCGGCGCTGACCGTGGCGACCCACGACGTCAGCCGGCGCTTTTTCGATCTTCCGTTTGAAGAGAAGATGACGATCGAGCGCTGGGCCGACGACGTCATCCGGGGCTACAGCCCGGCTCTGAAGGAATGCCTGGCCGAAAGCCGCGGCGAGCGGGGTCCGGGCGATCTCAAGGAATCGCTGACCGTCGGCCCGCCGTTCGTGCCGGACGAGCCCTACTATCACTGCGCCGAGGCCGGCCAGCACTTCGTCGAGAATCGCTGGCCGACGCGTCCCGCCGAGCTCAAGGAGACGTGGATCGCGTACTGGGACGCGATGGAGCAGCTTGCCTTCACGCTCATGCGCATCTTTGCTTGCGCCCTCGACCTCGGCGAAGACTATTTCGATACGCGGGTCGACAAGCACGTCAGCCAGTTCCGGGTGCTCAACTACCCGGACCAGCCTGCCCCACCGCTGGAAAACCAATTCCGTGCCAGCGCGCACTCGGATTTCGGCGCCTGCACGATCTGTGCGATCGAGGACAAGCCTGGCGGTCTCCAGGCCATGAATCGGGACGGCGAGTGGGTGAACGTGCCGGTGGTGCCCAATGCGTTCAGCATCAATCTCGGCGACCAGATGCAGATGTGGACCAACGACATGTGGGTTTCCACCCTGCACAGGGTCGTCAATCCGCCGCGGGACAAGGCGAACGACAGCCGCCGACAGTCGATGATCTTCTTCTTCTATACGAACTACGACTGCAGGATCGAATGCTTCCCGGCCTGTCAGAGCGCGGACAATCCGGCCAAGTACCCGCCGGTCACCACAAGCAAGAACCTGCTCGACAAGTTCCTGATGATGACCGCCATCGGCGCCTCGGGACAGAGGGCGTCCGATCAGCCATAAGGCGCCGAGCGGCGCCTCAAGAAACGACCAAGGAGCCGTTAAGGCTCGAAACCAAGGGAGGTAGACATGATCAAACGGGCGAGACTCGCGGTGCTGGCAACTGCTGCACTGGCACTGGCGGTGACGGGAATCTTCGGCCCATCGCCGGCTTCGGCCCAAGAGGACAAGTACAAGGTCTTCGTCAGCGTGGGCTTCGAGGGCAACACCTGGATGGATGCGGCGCAGAACCTGATCCGCTCCATGGCCAAGACCAAGGCCTTCAAGGACCGGGTGGAGCTCAACATGCAATCGGCGCGGGCCGATATCCAGACCCAGATCCAACAGGTCAACGCCATGGTCCAGGGCGATGCCGACATCATCATCCTGTGGCCGAACTCGCGCACCGCGCTCAATCGCTCGATCCGTCAGGCGTGCCAGAGGGGCATTATCGTGATGACCTTCGACGCATCGGTGACCGAGCCCTGCGCCTACCACATCGGCCTGGATCAGACCTGGGCCGGTGCGGGGCCTGCGGAATATCTGGCCGAAGAGCTCGGCGGCAAGGGCAGCATCATCGTCATGGGTGGCTACCCCGGCCACTACATCGATCATGCCCGCACCGACGGCGCCATGGAGGTCTTCGCCGCATATCCCGAGATCGACGTCCTGGTCCATGCCTACAGCAACTGGAACAACGCGCACGCCAGGCAGGAGTTGACCAAGATTGTCGCCACCCACGGCTGGGACAACATCGACGGGCTGTGGACCCAGGTGGGCTGCTACATGTTCTCGCAGATCCAGGTCGAGGCGGGACGTGCGGATCAGCTCGTGCCCTGTGCGGGTAACGGCACCAACGGGCATCGGATCGCCATCGCCGAGCCCGGCACGGTGCCGGGTGCGCTGGGCATGAAGAGCAGCTCCATGGGCTCGCCCAATTGGCTCGGTGCCTACGCGCTCAAGGTCGCCGTCGCCTATGCCGACGGCGGTGCGGAGCCGCCCCGCTTCACCCAGGTGCCGATGCCGCTGGTCGAGCCGGGCCAGGTGGTGGTGTGCACCGAGGGGACGCGCGAGGAACTGCTCGCACGCAACTGCAACACCTACCATCCCGATCTCGGGGTGCCGCCGAACTACTTCGTCGACGTGTGGCATCCCTGGGTGAGTGAGCTCGACCTGTTCTCAGCGCTCGAAGGCAAGGTGCCGGAAGGCCAGTAGCAAAAGGCCTAACAGGGAGGCACCTTCTACCGTGCGGGACCCGTTGGCGCGGGTTCCGCACGGACGCCTCCGACAGGTCTGACGCGCTGCCGTGGAAGAGAGCGGGAGCGGGGCGCCTGCCGCATTCGAGGTCGTCGGACTAAGAAAGCATTTCGGCGCCACGATTGCCCTGGATGACGTGTCGCTCGCCGTCGGGTCGGGCGACGTTCATGCGTTGCTGGGCGAGAACGGCGCCGGCAAGTCCACTCTCGTCAAGATTCTCAGCGGTCTGATCCGGGCCGACGCCGGCGACATCCAATTGTTCGGCGAGCCCGCGCGGCTCGGCGACCCGCGCACCGCGCACCGCGCGGGCATCCAGACCGCCTATCAGGAAATCTCGCTGATCAAGGACCTCACGGTCACGCAGAACATGCTCCTGCCCTACGAGCCCGCCTACCCGGGCGGGCAGGTGCGTCGGCGGCGATCCGAAGAGCTGGTACGCGAGATTCTCCAGAACCTCGGCCTGGACGATATCGACCCGCGCGTGGAGGTCGCGACGCTCGATCTCTCCACCCAGCAGCGGATCGAGATTGCCCGCGCCATCTCGCGCGAACCGAGGATCCTGCTGCTGGACGAGCCGACATCGGCGCTTTCCGGCAAGGATGTCGAGTGGCTGCACGGGCAGGTCGATGCGTTGCGGGAGCAAGGCGTCACCACGGTGTTCATTTCCCACCGCATGCAGGAGGTCCGGCGCTTCTGCGACAACCTGACCGTGCTGCGCAACGGCGCCAACGTCGGGAGCTTCGCGGTCGCCGACATCTCGGAGGAGGAGGTCATCGCACTGGTGATCGGCCGCTCGCTGGCCGCGACCTTTCCAGAGAAGCCGCCGCGCGCAGCGGGGGAGGCAGCGGAGCCGGTCCTTTCGGCCGAGGGACTCGCGGCCGGCGGCAGGCTCAAGGACCTGTCGTTTGAATTGCGCCCCGGCGACGTGCTCGGCGTCGCGGGACTCGAAGGAATGGGCCAGCGTGAGCTGTTCCTCTCGCTGTTCGGCATGATCAGGCCCACGGCCGGCACGGTCTCGGTCTACGGCAATCCGGTCACCCTGAAGTCGCCGCGCGATGCGTTGCGGGCCGACATCGGCATCAGCCTGGTGCCGGAGGAACGCAAGACGGAGGCGCTGGCGCTGGAGATGACCGGGCGGGAGAACGTCTCGCTGCCCGTCATCGAGCGATTCAGACGTTTCGGGGTCATCGACACCGCGGCGGAATCCGCAGCCGTGTCTCGGGTCCTGGATCTGGTGCAGGTGGACCGCCGCGCGCTCCATACCGCCTGCAAGGTCTTCAGCGGCGGCAACCAGCAAAAGCTCGCCATCGCCAAGTGGCTGCTGACCGAAAATCGCATCCTGCTCATGTACGACCCGACGCGCGGCGTCGATGTCGGCACCAAGGCCGAGATCTACGTGATGATCCGTGCGTATGCGAGCGCGGGCGGCGCGGTGCTGTTCTACTCCACCGACGTCTCAGAGCTGGTCAACCTCTGCGATGAGGTGAAGGTCGTCTACGGGGGCCGCGCGGCGGCGACGCTGAGCGGCGACGCGCTCTCGGAGCCTGCCGTCATGCGCGCGGCGCTTGGTGAGGGCGGGGCGCCGTGAACGGCAGACCGCTGCTGCCGCTGCCGCGATTCGATCGCGACAGCCTCCCGGCCGTGAACTGGCAGCGCCAGCGCGGCCTGCTGATCTCGGTCGGCGTGTTCCTGGTGATGCTGATCATCCTGCAGCTCGTGAAGGGCGAGGGGATCAGCTACTTCGACGTGAGCTCCATCACCACCGGTGCGACGACGCTCGCGCTCGCGGCGGTGGGCGAGACCATCGTCATCCTGGCCGGCGGCTTCGACCTCTCGGCCGGCGCGGTGATCTCGCTGGTCAACGTGATGATCATCCAGTTCCTCGGCGGCGGGTCCGAGTTTTCCTCCGATGTCGCCGCGCTCTCCGGCGCCGAGTTCATCGGGGCGGCACTCGCGCTCGCGCTTGCGGTGGGCGCGGCGATCGGGGCGATCAACGGCTTCCTGATCGCCTTTCTTGGCCTGTCGGCGATCGTGGTGACGCTCGCCACGATGTTCATCGCGCAGGGAGCGGCCCTGTTGGTGATGACCCATGCGGGCGGCGAGGCGCCGTGGGAGTTCAGCATGTTCTTCACCGGCGAGGCCATCGCCGGCGTGCTGCCCGCACCCATCATCGTGCTCGCGGTTGTCATCGTGCTCTGGCTGGCGCTGCGGAATTCGCGGCTCGGGACCGGTATCTACGCCATCGGCAGCGACGAGAAGTCGGCGCTGGCGAGCGGCACCGACGTGCGGATGACGAAGTTCTGGACCTACACCATCGCCGGCGTCTGCTACGGCGCCGCCGGCATGTTCATGACGGCCCAGATCGGCGCCGGAGACCCGCTGATCGGCGCCAAGTTCCTGCTCAAGATTTTCGCCGCCGTGGTCATCGGCGGGACGCTGATCGGCGGCGGTCGCGGCGGCTGTGTCGGCACCGTCTTCGGCGCGCTGACTCTGACCATCATCCTCACGATCTTCCTGCTGCTCGGCATGCGCACCTGGTACGTGCCGCTCGCGGAGGGCGCGATCCTGATCTTCGCCGTGCTGGGGCTCTCGATGAGCCGTGACCTGCCGGTGGTGGATGTCGTGCGCGGCTGGCGGCAGGCGCTCCGCACGCGCTGGCGAGCAACGGTCGTGCCCTCGGCCGGCCTCGGGGGCAACGGGCTTCTGCAGGATCTGCTGGGCCGAACGGCGGCGCGCGGCGGCCCCGATCTGACCCGCCCGACCGCAGGCTGGTTCACCCGCAACCAGGCCACGCTCCGCTACATCTCTCCCACCTACGTCATGTTCGCCGTGATCGTGATCGCGACTGTGGTGCTCTTCGGTGAGAACCTGTCGGCGCTCGAATATCTCAACGTCCTGCTGCTGTTCACCGCCTTTCTCGCGATCCTGGGCCTGGGCCAGGGGGCGGTCATCATCTCGGGCGGGCTCGATCTTTCGGTCGCGTGGGCGATCACGTTTCCTGCGATCGTCGTTACCACGTTCTGCTTCGGCGAGAATGGACCCGCTTATTGGGCGGTGCCGCTGGCGCTCGCGATCGGACTCGCGATCGGCTGTCTGAACGGCCTCATGATCGTGCTCTTCAGGATGTCGCCGATCATCGTCACGCTGGCGATGGCCGGCATGCTCGAAGGCATCTCGCTTATCTTCAGCGACGGCGCGCCTATCGGCGGCTCGCCGCCGGTGCTGCGCTGGTTCGTATCGGGCCGGCTGCTCGGCATCGCGCCCATCGGCTGGTTCCTGATCGCCTTTGCCATCGCAGCGACGATCTTCCTCAACCGGACCGCCTTCGGGCGCAGGCTCTACACGGTCGGCAACAGCGTCACCGTGGCGCGGCTTTCCGGCGTCTGGACCGGCTCGGTCATCGTCGGCGCCTACATGCTGAGCGGCTTCTGCTCCGCGCTGGTGGGCGTCCTGCTTTCGGGCTTCAGCGGGCAGGCGTTCTTCGGCATGGGCGATCCGTTCCTGCTGCAATCCATCGCCGTGGTGGTGCTGGGCGGCACGCTGATCACCGGCGGGCGCGGTCACTTCGTCGGCATCCTGGGCGGTGCCTTGCTGTTCACGGCGCTCGGCTCGCTGCTGACGGGAACGATGCTGCCCGAGGCGGTGCGCAGTATCATCTACGGACTCGTGCTGCTCGGCGCTATCGTCGCGCTTCGAGAGCGCGCGGACGCATAGGGCCGGAGGCACTGAGACCGGACATTCGCCGCGACGTGGCAACGCCAGAAGGGGGAAACCATGGCCACGAAGAAAGACATTCAGGTTTGTTTCAATCCCCATTTCGATTCGGTTTCACTCTGGATCGGATCGTTCGGCGGCGCCGATTCGCCCTGCGACATCTCGCGCGGCGTCTTCGCGGCGCGGCAGGGGGTGCCGCGTATCCTCGAAATGATGGACCGCTACGGCATCAAGACCACGTGGGACATCACCGGCCACTCGATCGAGAGCTTTCCGAAGGAATCGGAGCTGATCGTGAAGTACGGCCACGAGCTGGGCGTGCACGGCTACACGCACGAGAACCCGCTCGCCATGTCGCGCCAGCAGGAGGCCGACGTGCTCGACAAGTGCATCGAGCTGGTGACCGACCTCTGCGGCGTGCACCCGGTCGGCTACGTCGCGCCGTGGTGGGAGCTCAGCCCCAACACCATCGACCTGCTGCTCGAGCGCGGCTTCCTCTACGACCGCAGCGTGATGGAGGACGACTACACCCCGCACTACCTGCGCAGTGGCGATAGCTGGACCAAGATCGACTATACCCAGGAGGCCAAGACTTGGATGAAGCCCTGGCAGCCGGGGGAGGCGGTCGACCTGGTGGAGCTGCCGGCGAGCTGGTACCTCGACGACGCGCCGCCCATGATGTTCGTGAAAACCTTCCCGAACAGCCACGGCTGGGTCAATCCACGAGATGTCGAGGACATCTGGCGCGACCAGTTCGACTGGATCTACCGCCACTACGACTATGCGATCTACACCTGCGTGATCCATCCGGACTGCGCTGGCAAGCCGCAGGTGCTGATGATGCTGGAGCGGATCTTCGACCACATTCTGGCGCATACCGGTGTACGCATGATCACGATGCGGGAGATGGCCGAGGACTTCAAACGCCGCCATCCCTTCAACGGCACGACCGAAGGCGCGCCCGCCGCGGACTAAGCGAGGGCGCGAACCGCGCCGTTGGCCCCGCGTCCTGCGCCGAGGGGCCGGCGGCGGAAGCACCGAAGCGCAGTGAAAGGAGCTCCCATGTCGACCGGATCCCTCGGCGAGATTCCGCTCATCGACCTCAGCCCCTATTTCGCAGGCGACCCGGCCGACAAGCGCCGGGTCGCGGACGAGATCAGCCGCGCCTGCGAGCGCATCGGTTTCTTCATGGTCTCGGGCCACGGGGTGGACCCGGCGCTTATCGAGCGCGCGCGTCGTGAATCCCTGACGTTCTTCGGCCTGCCGATGAAGGAGAAGCTTGCCATCAGGAAGCCAGAGGGCGATTTGGCGGTCCGCGGTTACGAGCCGGTGGGCACGGAGCACCTCTCGGCGACGATCGGTGTGGAGACGCCGCCCGACCTGAAGGAATCGATCTCTTTCGGGCCTATCGAGGCGTTCGATCATCCGTCCTGCCATACAGAGGCAGCCGCGCCCTGCTACGCGCCCAATATCTTTCCGCAGCACCCGGCGGGGCTCCGTCAGACCATCGAGGACTACATCCGGGCCCTCGACCTGCTCGGCTGGCATCTGCACCGGCTCGCGGCCATCGCCTTCGATCTGCCCGAGGACCATTTCGACGCCATGCTCGAAAGGGGGTTCAGCATCCTCCGCGTGCTGAACTATCCCGAGCAGCAGAATGCGCCCAAGGAAGGGCAGCTTCGCGCCGGCGAGCACTCGGACTACGACAACCTCACCATCTGCCTGATCGAGGACAAGCCAGGCGGCCTGCAGGCGCGCGGCCCGGACGGCACCTGGGTTGACGTGCCGGCTATCCCCGGCTCGTTCGTGGTCAACATCGGCGACTTCCTGATGCGCTGGACCAACGACCGCTGGAAATCCACGCGGCACCGCGTGCTCAACCCGCCACACACGTCCGGGGACCGCCTCTCCTTCTGCCACTTCATCGAGCCCAACTACGACGCGCTGATCGAGTGCCTGCCGACCTGCCACAGCCAGGAACAGCCGGCCAAATACCCGCCGATCACGGCCGGCGCCTACATGCTCGAGAAATTCTCCAGCCAGGAGAGCGGCCGCGAGTGGGACGACGATGACAGTGAGAAGTTCGGTACCGGAGACACCGAGACGCGCTTCGTCAACTGACCGCGGTGAGATCACCGCGCTAATCGTCCACGGCCTCCCGCATCCATTGCTGGAGCGTCCGGAGGGAGTGTTCGGAGTTCAGCCCGCCGCGGGGATCGACCACGAGCGGGCCGGGGCGGTACCCGCGACTCTTGAGCCCCTGCGCCACGCTTTCGACCAGCCGGATATCCTCCGCGACCGTGGTCTCCAGATCTTGCGCCGCAAGCTGCCGGATCACCACGCTCTCGTCACCGCCCGGCGTGTACCAGCCGCGCCATACGGTGCACGTGTCCACGTCGTGGGCGCGCCAGTGGTAGGTGTTCAGCACGTTGCCCGGATAGACCTGGAACGAGAACATCGGCCAGAGGAAGAACGTGCGGTACTCCCCGGCATGGGGCACCGACAGGTCGATCGGGTAGCTCATCCGCTCCAGGTCCTGGCACTCGGTCGTGTGGCGCAGGACGTAGCCTTCCCCTGAAGGCTGGATGTCGTAGGTCTCGGGCCGGATCACGCCGGTCGCGAAGGTCGGATGGCGCAGCACGCAGTGGTAGCATTCGGAGTGGTTCTCGACCGAGACCTTCCAATTGCAGGCCTCCGGGACCTCGATCCATTCCAGCGGCGCGAGTGCTCCGACGTCGGGCACGTAGTCCGCGAGTTCCTCCCGCACGCCCGGATACCACGCATCCATCGGCGCCGCGTCGTCATCGAGGTTGACGAAGACGAAGCCGTGCAAGCTCTCGCTCCGCACCGCCGTCAAGCGAATGGATGAACCATCGAAGCCGGGAACCGACTCCACGTTCGGCCCGCTGCGGAAGGTGCCTGTCAGCTCGTAGGACCAGGCGTGGTAGGGGCAGACGATCGCGCGCGTCGTGCCGGCGCCTTCCACCAGCCGATGCCCCCGGTGCTGGCACACGTTGTAGAAGGCGCGCAGCACGCCGTCGCGCCCGCGAATGCAGAACAGGCTCTCGCCCGCAATCTCGCATGTGAAGTAGTCGCCCGGCCCGCGCGCCTGGTTCTCGTGCCCGGCGAACTGCCAGGTGCGGGAGAGCAGGCCCACGCGCTCCTTCTCGAAGATGGCCGGATCGGTGTAGTAGCGTGCGGCGAGCGAACGGACGGGCGCTGGCGGGTCTTGACCTGTCATTCCCGACGATCCTCCCCGGCGGGCGATGCGGCGCGCGCGGCGCCGGCCACGATAGGCGAAACGGCTGTCCATCGCCCAGTAGAATGTCCATGCGAGTCGCTTGGTTGGGAGTTCCCCAATGATTCCATCTTTAGACGCACATCACGTCGGCAACATCGCGGTCGTGCCATGACGATCGCCCGCATCCGGCACGCGGCTCTCGCGGTTGCGCTGGGGACCATGCTCACGGTTGCAGGGTTTGCAGCGGCCGGCCGGGCGGAGAGCGGCCCGCTCGAGCTGCTGGAGATCGAGACGGGCACGGGCGTCCACACCATTCAGGTCGAGGTTGCGCACACGCCGGAAGAGCGCAGCATCGGCCTCATGCACCGCACCGAGCTCGCGCCCGATCGTGGCATGCTCTTCGACTTCGGCGCCACGCGGCCGGCCACCATGTGGATGAAGAACACGCTGATCTCCCTCGACATGTTCTTCGCCGAGAGCACCGGCCGCATCGTCACCGTCGCCGAGCGCACCACCCCACTCTCGGAGAAGCGGATTCGCTCGGGCCAGCCGGTTCGCTTCGTACTTGAAATGATCGCGGGCTCCGCCCGGCGCCTCGGGATTGCGCCCGGCGACCGCCTGCGCCACCCGCTGATCGAGCAGCCATGAGCGCGTCGCAGCTCAAGACCGAGGTACTGGTGCAGGCGGGCTTCCGCTATTGCCAGCAAGCGCTGCTGTTCGCTGCGCTCCGGCGCCGCGGCGATGCCGACGCGGGCGCGCTCCTGGTCAAGGTCAGCCGCCTCGACGGCACGGCGGCGGTCTTCGCCCGGACTCAATCGCTCGACGGCGACCTCGCCTGGCGCCGCGCCACCGGTGAGGGCTGGATTCCGGAGGAGGAGGCCGAGGCGCGGCTTGCACGGGAGATCGACTTCGACCCGGACGTCTGGATCGTCGAGGTCGAGGACCCCGAGGGCCGCAACCCCTTCGCGACGTTGACCGGCTGAGCGGTTCACCCGCATTGCTCGCTGCGTTCGCGGTCCGGTTCCATGTCCCACCGCGACGCACATTAATTTCATGCGGGACACGCCGGGATTAAGCGGGATAGGTGTGATCCCCTGGGACAAGCGGCGGCAATGACCTGGGATGCGGCTGGTTCGCTCGTATGCTGCATGGCGCGATCCTGCCGCAGGCGCCGCGCGCCCTGCATCGCACCATGGTGCGGGTTATCCCGAGCGCAGGTAGCGCACCGCCATGTCGCGCTCGAACAGGTAGAGCAGCGTGCGCAACGCCTGGCCGCGCTCCGCTTCCAGCTCCGGGTCGCGCTCCAGCACCAGGCGCACGTCGTCGCGCGCGACCGCCAGCAGCTCCTCGTGCACGGCGAGGTCGGCGAGGTGGAAGGCCGGCATGCCGCTCTGGCGCGTGCCCAGCAGCTCGCCGGCGCCGCGCAAACGCAGGTCTTCCTCGGCGATGCGAAAGCCGTCGTCGGTCTCGCGCAGGATGTTGAGCCGCGCCCGCGCCGTCTCGCCCAGCGGTGCGGCGTAGAGCAGCAGGCAGGTACCCGGCTTCGCCCCGCGCCCGACCCGGCCGCGCAGCTGGTGAAGCTGGGCAAGGCCGAAGCGCTCCGCGTGCTCGACGATCATGATGGTGGCCGCGGTTATGTCGACGCCGACCTCGACCACCGTCGTCGCCACCAGGATATCGGCGCCGTCGCCCGTGAAGGAGGCCATGGCGGCGTCCTTCTCCGGCCCCTTCATACGGCCGTGGATCAGCGCGACACGGGCGCCGAAGGCCTCGGCCAGCTTCGCGTGGCGGTCGGTCGCGGCGGCGAGGTCCACCGCCTCCGATTCCTCCACCAGCGGGCAGACCCAATAGACCTTGGCGCCGGTACCGAGCGCGCGGCGCACGGCGGCGACCACCTCCTCCAGCCGCTCCAGCGGCATGGCGCGGGTGGCGACGGCGGCCCGGCCCGGCAGCCGCCCTTCGATGCGCGAGACGTCCATGTCGCCGTGAGCGGTGAGCACCAGCGAGCGTGGGATCGGGGTCGCGGTCATCACCAGAAGGTCCGCCGCCGGCCCCTTGCGCGCGAGCAGCATGCGCTGATGCACGCCGAAGCGATGCTGCTCGTCCACCACGGCGAGAGCGAGGTCCTTGAAGTCGACGCCCTTCTGAAACAGCGCGTGGGTGCCGACCAGAATATCGACCTCGCCGGCGGCGAGCGCCGCCAGAGTCCGCTCGCGGGCCCGCCCCTTTTCCCGCCCCGTGAGCAGGGCGAGGGAGACGCCGCTGCCTTCCAGCAGAATGCCCAGCGTCTCCGCGTGCTGGTTCGCCAGCAGCTCGGTCGGCACCATCAGCGCGGCCTGGGCGCCGGCCTCCACCGCGACCAGCATGGCGAAGAGCGCCACCACGGTCTTGCCGCTGCCGACATCGCCTTGCAGCAGGCGAAGCATGCGGCGCTCCTTCGCGAGGTCGTCTGCGATTTCGCCGGCGGCGGCGCGCTGGCTCCCGGTCAGGGTGAAGGGGAGGCTCGCCTCCACCGCGCGGCGGAGCCGGCCGTCGCCTGCGACGGCGCGCCCGCGCCCGCCCCTGGCGGAGCGCCGCACCAGCGCCAGCGCGAGCTGGTTCGCCAGCAGCTCGTCGTAGGCGAGGCGGGAGCGCACCGGGGTGTCGGGCTCCAGGTCGGCGGCGTTCTCGGGCGCGTGCGCGGCCGCGAGCGCTTCGTTCCACGCCGGCCAGCCGCGCGCCTCCACCAGGCGCGGCTCGATCCATTCCGGCACCGCCGGCGCCCGCGCCAGCGCGGCGCGCACCGCACGGGTCATCGGCTTCAGCGTGACGCCCGCCGTCAGCGGATAGATCGGCTCCACCGTCTGCACGCTGTCCCGCTGATCCAGCGGCGCGATGTGGTCCGGGTGCGCCATCTGGATTTCGCTGCCGTAGTGCTCGACGCGCCCGCTCACCACCCGCACCGAGCCTTCGGGCAGCCGTTGCCTGAGCCAGTCCCCCTTCGCGTGGAAGAAGACCAGCGTGAGGGTGCCCGTCTCGTCCGAGCAGTAGACCTTTGCGGGGCGCCTGCGGTCCGGCGCCGGCTGGTGGCGATCGACGCGCACGGTGAGCGTCGCCGTAGCGCCGGCCTCGGCCTCGACGACCTTCGGCGCATGGCGCCGGTCGATCAGCCCCGACGGCAGGTGCCAGAGCAGGTGCACCACCAGCGGCCCGGCCAGCCGCTCGTAGGCCGACGCCGTGCGGGCGCCGACTCCCGGCAGCACCGTCGCCGGCGCGAACAGCGGATTGAGGATCGCCGGGCGCATCGCACGCGCACCCTATCCGCGCGGTATGCGAGCGCCAACCGGGCGGCTAAGGTGCGACAGTTGAACCGAGCGGCGGAGGTTCCCATGACGGGCGAAGATACTCACCTGGCGACATGCGGCTGCGGTGGGCTGCAAGTGACGACGGTCGGCGATCCGGACCTCGTCGTCGCCTGCAGCTGCATCGCCTGCCAGCGCCGCACCGGCAGCCCCTTCGGCGTCGGCGCCTACTTCCGCAAGGAGACGGTCTCGGCGGAGGGCGAGGCGGGGACGTACGCGCGGGTGGCTGATTCGGGCCTGAGGGTCTCGATCAACTTCTGCCCCTCGTGCGGCACGAGCGTTTACTGGTTCGCCGAGCTTCGCCCCGATCACTATGGCGTTGCGGTGGGCTGCTTCGGCGAGCCCGGCTTCGGCGAGCCCTCCCGCGTGGTCTGGAACGAGAGCAGGCATCCCTGGGTCAAGTTCCCCGAGGGCCTGCCCGAATTCGACAAGGGCTCCCCGCCGGCGACAACCTAGAACGGCACGCCGACCGCCTTGCACAGGAAGCCGGTGAATTCGCCGCCCGCGCCCGCGATTGCCGCGAAGCGGTCGAGGAAGTCGGGGCGGACCGCTTCGTCCTCCTCCACGTCGGCGATCACCACGAAGTCCTTGCGCTTGAGGTCCTCAATCAGAGGATGCTCCGGGTCGTAGCCGCGCGGCGGACGCTTGAGCGCATCGCCCGCCAGCCGGAAGGTCCGGCAGAAATCGCCGCCCGTGGTGATCCGCGTCCATTCCTCCGGCTTCTCGACGATGGCATCGCGGATCCGGCCGAGCGTGGGACTGTCCGGGTGCCAGACCCCGCATCCCGCGAAGCACATGCCGGGCTCCAGGTGCAGGTAGAAGCCCGGCGCGTGCGCGTCCTTGCCGGCCTCGTGGCGGAAGTGCGCGCCCACGTTGGTCTTGTAGGGCGTCTTGTCCTTGGAGAACCGCGTGTCCCGATAGATGCGGAAGAGCGAGCCGCCGTTGGCCCGGGGGTCGGCGCGGAAGTGCGGGCTGATCTCCGCCAGCGGCTCCGCGAAGGCCTGGATGAAGTCGAGCATGGGGTCGCGCACCTCAGCCCGGTAGCGCGCCTTGTTCTCCTCGAACCACGGCCGCTCGTTGTTGGCCCCGAGCTCGCGCAGGAAGTCGAAGAGGGCAGGGGTAATGAGTTGCGCAGTCATGGCGTCCTTTCCGGGCTGGCGTGTGTGGCGCGCCCACCATCGCACAGCGGAGGCGGCGTCCAAAGTGAGGTGCCGCCGTGCTAAAATGAAGGCCATGTGATCCCCCACGACGACAGAGACTTCCGATGGCCCTCGCCGAAGCGAAAGCCCCGCAGCCCGAACCCGCGCCGAGCGAGCCGATCGCGCGCACGCTCGCGCGCTTCGCCCGTGAGCTCACCCTGGAGGACGTGCCGGAGGCCGTGGTCGAGCGCGCCAAGCTGCATATCCTCGACGCTGTGGGGATTGGCCTCGCGGCCTCTCGCTACGACTTCAGCCACAAGACGCTGACCGCCATCCACGGCCTCGCCGGCGACGGACCCTATCCCGTCATCGGGATGCCGGCACGGCTGCCGCTGCGCGATGCCGCGCAGATGAACGGCTTCCTCATCCACGGCCTCGACTACGACGACACCCACGTCGGCGGCGTGATCCACGCCACTACCAGCGCGGTGCCGACGGTGCTGGCCGCCGGCCAGAGGCACGGCGCCTCGGGGCGGGAGATGCTGGAGGCCTATCTCGTGGCGATCGAGGGCGCGGCCCGCATCGCTGCCGCGGCGCAGGGCGGCTTCCATCGCTTGGGCTTTCACCCCACCGGCATGGTCGGCGTGTTCGGCGCGGCGCTCGCTGCCGGCCGGCTCGCGGGCATGACCGAAACCCAGCTCGCCCACGCCCAGGGCATCGCGCTCAGCATGGCCGCCGGCAGCCTGCAATTCCTTGACGACGGCGCCTGGACCAAGCGGATGCATCCCGGCTGGGCGGCGCTCGCCGGCATCAGCGCCGCGGCCCTCGCGCAGCAGGGGTTCCAGGGTCCGGCCGAGCCCTACGAGGGGCGCTTCGGCCTCTACGCGCTCTACGGCGCGCCCGACGCAGAGATCGACTGGGCGATGTGCACCGCCGGCCTCGGCGAGGACTGGGAGATGCTGCGCATCGGCATCAAGCCCTATCCGGCCTGCCACCTGGTCCACGCGCTGGGCGATGCGGCACAGGCGTTGCGCGACGAGCACGGACTCACGCCCGCCGATGTCGAGAGCGTCGATGCACTAATTGGCGAGGGCTGCGTCAGCGTTGTGTGCGAGCCCGAGGTCGCCAAGCGCCGCCCGGCGAGCGCCTATGAGGCCCAGTTCAGCGCCCACTACATGATCGCGAGCGTGCTCTCGCGCGGCCGCTTTACGTTGGCCGAGCTTGAGCCCGAGGCCTACACTGACCCGGCGGCGCTCGCGCTCTGCGACCGGATCAGCTACCGGGTCGATCCCGACTCGGCCTTCCCCACCTACTACTCGGGCGAGGTGGCGATTCGCACGACCGACGGCCGCACGCTCCGCCACCGCGAGCAGGTCAACCGCGGCGCCGACACCCGCCCGCTCAGCGCCGACGAGATCGTCGCCAAGTTCCGCGACAACGCCGCGATGACGCTCGCGCCCGACCGGGCGGAACGGGTGCTCAACGCGGTGATGGCGCTCGACGGCGACTCGACGCCGGCGGAGGTCGCGGCGCTGCTCAGCCTCGCCTGACCGGGAACCATTTCGGCCTTTCCGGCATGACCGCACGCATCGCCATCCCTGCCGACGGCATCGCCGCCTTCTGCGAGCGCTGGCAGGTGACGGAGCTCGCGCTGTTCGGCTCCGTGCTGCGCGACGACTTCGGTCCGGACAGCGACATCGACGTGCTGGTCTCGTTCGACGACACGGCCCGGCACACGCTCTTCGACATGGCCCGCATGGAAGGGGAGCTCAAGACGCTCTTCGGACGCGATGTGGACCTGGCTGAACGTGCAGGCATCGAGACGAGCAGGAACTACATACGCCGCAAGGCCATTCTCCAGTCGGCCGAGACCATCTATGCGGCATGAGAATGCCCTGTTGCTCGACATGCTGATGGCCGCGCGCGAAGCGCAAGACATGGCACGTGGGGCGACACTCTCCGACTTCAAGCAGAGCCGGACTTTGCAACTTGCGATCATGAAGGCGGTGGAGATCGTTGGGGAGGCAGCGTCACGAGTCGGTGCGGATACCAAGCAAGCGCACCCCGACATCCCCTGGGCGGACATCGTCGGGATGCGGAATCGCCTCGTCCACGGCTATTTCGATATAAACCTCGTGCGCGTGTGGGAGACGGTGGAGCAGGATATCCCCCGCCTCATCGCCCAACTCGAAGGTTTGGTTTCCGAAGAGTCGTCGTAGCGGCCGGCGCTACGAGCCACCGGCGCGGTGGATCGTGCCGTCGGCTTCGAGCGCCTCGATCTCGTCGGGCGCGTAGCCCAGATCGGCAAGGACGGCGGCGGTGTCCGCGCCGAGCGCAGGCGCCGCGCTGCGCGGCATGACCGCGCCGTCCACGGTGATTGGCTGGCGGACCATGCGCATCGTTCCGCGTTCGGGGTGCGCCACCTCCTGCACCATGCGCCGGCGCTCGGCGAAGTCGCTCACGAGCGCGTCGGCCACGTCGTTGACCGGCGCGCAGGGGAGGACCCCGGCGAGCCGCTCCAGCCACGCCTCGGTGGTGCGGGTCAGGAACACCGCCTCCAGCCGCCGCACCACTTCGTCCCGATTCTCGTAGCGCGCCGCGAAATCCCGCATCAGGGGGTCGTCGATCCACTCCGGCCGCTCCATGGCCCGGCAGAGCGCGGGCCAGAAGTTCGCCTTGTTGGCCATCACGAAGAGCCAGCCGTCGGCAGTGCGGTAGAGCTCGCTCGGCACCAGCGAGGGATGGCCCGAGCGCGCCACCCGCCTGGGCTCGAAGCCTTCGTTCAAGTGCCAGGTCGCCGGATAGCTCAGGTTGTTCATCGCCACGTCGTAGAGCGGGGTGTCGATGTCCATGCCCCGGCCCGTGGCGCGCGCCCGCATGACGCCCGAGACCAGCGCGAGCGCCGCCGTCAGCCCGCCCATGAAGTCGACCACCGAGAGCCCGAAGCGGGTCGGTACGCTGTCCGGCTCCCCGGTCATGGAGAGATAGCCGGCCTCCGCCTGCATCACGTAGTCGAGGCCGGGCCAGGCGGCGCGCTCGTTGTCGCGGCCGTAGGCCGAGAGGTGCACGCAGACGAGGCGCGGGTTGGCCGCCTTCAGGCTCGCGTGATCGAGCCCGAGCGTGCCCGGCAGGTCGCCCCGCAGGTTGTTGATGAGGGCGTCGGCGCGCTCGACCAGCCGCTCCAGAATCTCCCGGCCCGCCGGTTTCTTCAGGTCCAGCGCAATGCAGCGCTTGTTGCAGCTGAAGGTCTGGAAGAAGAGGCTGTCGCCGTCCTCGGCGTAGGGCAGCACGTGGCGGCCCATCTCGCCGCCGGCCTTGTGATTCTCGATCTTGATGACGTCCGCGCCGAGGTCGGCGAGGTACATGGTGCCGAAGGGGGCGGCACCGTACTGCTCGATGGAGACGACGGTGAGCCCTTCGAGCGGTCGGATCGGACTAGCCGGCGGCGCCGCAGCAGCGTCGTCGCTCACGCCGGATTTCGCTCGATCAGCTGCCGCGCGATGATCAGCCGCTGGATCTCGTTGGTGCCCTCGCCGATGCAGAGCAGCGGGGCATCGCGGTACATCCGCTCGATCGGGAACTCCTTGGAGTAGCCGTAGCCGCCGTGGATGCGCATGGCCTCGATGCTGTTCTCGAGCGCAGCCTCCGTGGCGAAGAGCTTGGCGATGCCGGCCTCCATGTCGCAGCGTTGCCCGGTCTCGTAGGCGAGCGCCGCGCGCTCGGTGAGCAGCCGCGCGGCCTCCGTGCGGGTCACCATGTCAGCGAGCTTGATCTGAATCGCCTGGTGCTGGGCGATCGGCTTGCCGAAGGTCTTGCGCTCCTGGGAATAGCGCACCGCCTCGTCGAGGCAGGACTGGGCGACGCCGACGCCGCGCGCGGCGACGTTGATGCGGCCGAGCTCCAGGCCGCTCAGCGCGTGCTGCAGGCCCTTGCCCTCGACCCCGCCGATGAGCTTGTCGGCATCGACTCGGTAGTCCTCGAAGGCGAGCTCCGCGGTGTCGATCCCGCGATAGCCCAGCTTCTGGAGCTTGCGGCTGACCCGGAAGCCTTCGCCCTTCTCGGCGAGAAACAGGCTCATGCCCTTGTGCCGGGGCTCAGCGTTGGGGTCGGTCTTGACCAGCAGCGCGAGGCAGGAGCCGTGAATGCTGTTGGTGATCCAGGTCTTGGCGCCGTTGATCACGTAGGCGTTGTTGCCCTCGCGCTTGGCCGTGGTGCGGATCGCCTGCAGGTCAGTGCCGCAGTCGGGCTCGGTGAGCGCGAGTCCGCCCCGCAGCTCGCCGCTCGCGAAGCGTGGCAGGTAGGAGCCCCGCTGCTCGTCGGTGCCGAAGCGCTCGACCGCCGCAGCCATGATGAGGTGGGAGTTGATCAGCCCGCTCACCGACATCCAGGCGTGGGAGAGTCGCTCGATGATCTTGGCGTAGGTGGTGATCGGCAGGCCGAGGCCGCCGAATTCTTCGGAGATGGTGGCGCCGAAGAGCCCCATCTCCTTCATCCTCTCGACGATATCCTCCGGGTAGATGTCGTCATGCTCGAGCGCGGCAACGTGGGGGCGGACATCGCGGTCCAGGAATCGCTCGATTCCGTCGAGAATCAGCGCTTCTTGTTCCGTGTCCACGGTCTCGGCATGGTTCGCCATCGCGATAAACTCCCGTCTTCCGGTGCGCGCGCGGCGAGCATATCCCGCCGGCCTGATCGAGAAAATACTTGAGGCCGCGTCGCGTGAGCGGTATGTCAATCTGTCTTGGTAGGGAAGATGTGCGCCCACAGGGAGCGGCGAGACTCCCGCACGGGCCGAAGGGACGCGGGGAGCCATGGCGGAACGTGGCGATGTAGAAATCAGGGGCGTGACCAAACGGTTCGGCCCGACGATGGCCGTCGAGGATATCGACATCACGATCCCCGACGGTTCCTACTGCTGCCTGCTCGGGCCGAGCGGCTGCGGCAAGACGACTCTGCTCCGCATCATCGCGGGCCATGAGGTGCCGACCGAGGGTGATGTGCTGATCGGCGGGGAGTCGGTAATCGGCAAGCCCACCGGCCAGCGCGGCACGTCGATGATGTTCCAGAGCTACGCGCTCTTTCCGCATCTGACCGTGCTGGACAACGTGGCGTTCAGTCTGAAGATGAAGAGGGTCGCCAAGGGCGAGCGCCGCGAGCGCGCCTACGAGGTTCTGAAGCGCGTGCAGCTCGACCCGCTGGCCGACCGCATGCCGGCGCAGCTCTCAGGCGGGCAGCAGCAGCGTGTCGCACTGGCCCGCTCGCTGATCACCAACCCCAAGGTGCTACTGCTCGACGAGCCGCTGTCTGCGCTGGACGAGTTCCTGCGCCTGCAGATGCGCGCCGAGCTGAAGTTCATCCAGATCGATCTCGGCATTACCTTCATCCACGTCACCCACACCCAGCCGGAGGCGCTGGCGATTGCCGACATGGTCGTGGTGATGGACACCGGACATATCGAGCAGGCGGCGACCGGGCCGGAGATCTACGATGAGCCGCGGACCACCTATGTTGCGGAGTTCATGGGCGGTTGGAACGTGTTTTCCGGCAAGGTGGCGGGAGTAGAGAACAACGTGGTGACGGTCGCGGGCACCGAAGGCGACAATTTCCACTTGCCAAGCAACGGTCATCAAGTTGGTCAGGAGGTCAACTTCGGCGTCCGCCGCGACAAGGTGCATCTGGCGGGCGGGAGCATTGATCTGGACCGTGGTAACGCGCTGGGCGGCACGGTCCACGCGATCGAATACCAGGGCAACTGGGTCAAGCTCACCATGACCCGGGAGCAGAAGCGGGACCTCGTCGCGGTGATCGAGGACCGTGAGTACTTCGCCAACCCGACCAAGGTGGGCGATCAGGTCACCGTCACATGGGCGAGCGAGGACGTGCGCGTGATGGAGCGCGCAACCGGCGCCCAGAACCTGATTGGCGAGAGTTTTGACTAGCGTTTGTTCACTGGCGGCCGCCGGCAGCCGTCGCACTGCATCGACCGAGGAACATCGCCCAGGCCGGCGAGAGGGCGAGTATTCGAGGAACGCAGGCGAGGGAGGAAAGCATGCGCAAGACCAGTAGCGACACGAGCAAGACGGGCGTGAGCCGCCGTTCGCTCCTCAAGGGGACGGCGGCCGTGGCCGGTGTTGCTGCTGCGACCCAGCTTACGGGCGGTTTCCCGACCGTATGGTCGCAGGACATCAAGGACCTGACCCTCCGGTCGACCGGCGGGCCGTGGTCGCATTTCCAGCTTCTGGAGAACATGGCCAACGAGGACCTCGACTTCACGGTCCAGCTCACTCCCGTCGGCCTCGACGAGATTCAGAAGCGGGGTCTGACTCAGACCGGGTCGTCCGACCTGTTCGAGCCGGCCTATCTGCAGATGAAGTTCTTCTGGCCCACCGGCAAGTTCATGCCTTGGGACACCACCAAGCTGCCCGAGTGGGACAAGGTGGTCGACCTCTACAAGGCGCCGGGCAAGATCTGGCCCGATGCGTGGTTCGGCCAAGGGCAGAACCCGAGCACCGTGTCGTACACGTCGGGACCCGACACCAATGATTTCGTGGAGGCGGGCTCGACGCAGTGGCTGACAGCCCATCCGGTGCTGCACAACGCCGATACGCTCGGCATCCGACCCGACCTGATTGGCCGGCCTATCGATTCCTGGGCCGAGCTGATCAATCCGGAATTCGCCGGCAAGGCAGCGCTGGTGAGCTTCCCGACCATCGGCCTGATGGACGCGGCGACAGCCTTCGAGGCGGCCGGTGAAATCACCTATGGTGACAAGGGCAACATGACCCAGGACGAAATCGACTACAGCGTCGAGCGTCTGATCCAGCTCAAGAACGACGGCCACTGGCGTGCGCTTTGGTCGGCCTTCAACGAGTCGGTCCAGCTCATGGTCAACGGCGAGGTAGTGATCCAGTCCATGTGGTCGCCGGCGGTCACGGCCGTGCGGGCCCAGGGCGTGCCCTGCATCTATCAGGACCTGAAGGAGGGATATCGCTCCTGGACCACGGGCCACGTCCTGCCCAACCATCTCGAGGGCAAGATGATCGGCGCGGCTTACGACTACGTGACCTGGTATCACACGGGTCGTGTCGGCGCCATGTTCGCCAGGCAGGGCTACTACGTAGTCACGCCCGACAACACAAGGAAGGTGCTGCCCGAGGCCGAATGGGACTTCTGGTACGAGGGCAAGCCGGCGACGGTCGAAATCTACGACCCGTTTGGCAACCTGATGGAGAAGCCCGGCACGATCCGCGACGGCGGCTCGTACAAGAACCGCATGGGCCGTGTCGCCATCTGGAACTCCACCATGGACGAGAACAAGTACCTGACCAGGCGGTGGGCCGAATTCATCGCCGCGTAGATTACGAAACCGGATGTGGGGCGTCTCCGGGCGCCCCACACTCTTTTTTCTGCATTGCCCCCTGACAGGCCTTCAATGCCGATGAGAGCTGAACTATGGTGCGCGTGATCACTTCAGCGTTGCGATATCGCGCCGCGCTGCAGATCTCGCCGCTCAGCCTGGCGCTGCTGTTCTTCCTCGTAGGGCCCGTGATCATGATCATGATCATGAGCTTCTACGAATTCACCGGGTTCATGACCGTTCCGGATGCCACGCTCGAGAATTACATCGAGCTGTTCACCTCAAGCCTGACGGGCGTCAATTACCTGCAGACCCTGAAGATGGTCGGGATCACCTGGGTGGTGACCCTGGTCCTCGGTTTCACCTTGGCCTATTTCCTGGTCTTCGATCTTGTCGAGTTGCGAACGAAGCTGCTGCTGTTCCTGCTGTGCGTGGTGCCGTTCTGGACCTCCAGCGTCATTCGGATGGTGGCGTGGGTGCCTTTCCTCGGCAAGGAAGGCATCATCAATAAGTTCGTGATCTGGACCGGCATTTCCTCCGAGCCGCTCCAGTTCCTTCTGTTTTCCGAATTCGCTGTGTTCCTCTCCTACATTCAAATCTTCACGCTGTTCATGATGGCGCCGCTCTTCAACGTCATGGCCCGAATCAACCGCGACCTGATCGAGGCGGCGCGGGACAACGGCGCGTCCGGGATTCAAATCCTGTGGCACGTGATTATCCCGCTCTGCAAGCCCGGCATCGCCATTGGCACGATCTTCGTCGTCAGCCTGGTGGCCAGCGATTTCGCGGCGGTCAGCCTCCTCGGCGGCCAGCGCGTCGGCACCGTTTCGATCTCCATGATCATTCAGATGAACATGGCGCAATATCCCCCCAGCAGCGCGACGGGAGTGATCCTGCTGGTTGTGGTTCTCCTGATCGTGGGCGGCATCATGCGCATGGTGGACGTGAGGAAGCAGCTGTGAGCCAGAGAGCGGAATTCCGCCGGGCACCCGGCTACTGGCCGCGCGCGGCCTTGTTCTACGTGTACTTGCTGTTCCTCTACGGGCCGATCCTGATCATCGCCGTGCTGTCCTTTCAGGGACCGCTGGCCTCGATGACGTTCCCGATGCAGGGGCTCTCTCTTCACTGGTTCAGCGAGGTGGTCGATCCGGGCGGCTTCAGCCGCCAGGATTTTCGTATGCCCTTCGTGCGCTCGCTGATCCTCGCCATCATCGTCATGGTCCTGACGATGGGGCTTTCGTTCCTGGCGGGGTTGGCTTTCCGCAAGAGCTTCAAGGGCAACATCGTTGTCTTCTACGTCGTGGTGGCGAGCCTGATCGCGCCGTCGGCGTTGATCAGCCTCGGCATCGGGCTGGGCTTCAACGAGCTCGGTCTGCAGAGCCAGTGGTATACCGGCGCCCTCGGCGCGCATCTGAGCTGGACCCTGCCGTTCGGCGTTCTGATCATGCTGGCGATCTTCAGCCGCCTGGACCCGTCGCTGGAAGAGGCCGCGCGCGACCAGGGCGCGACCGAATGGCAGACTCTGCGCAACGTTATCGTGCCGATCACCCTGCCGGGCCTGATCGGCGTGGCGCTGTTCGGGTTCACGCTCTCTTACGACGAATACCCGCGCACCTCGACCATCGTGGGCGAATTCAACACGCTGCCGGTCGAGGTGATGAACACGATCAACATCGCGGCGACACCGGTCATCTACGCGATCGGAACCATGACGACGCTGTTCTCGCTCTTGGTCATCTTCGCGAGCTTCCTCGCCGTCTACATCATTCAGAAGCGGCGGACCGGCGCTGGCTTGGGCATCGCCCGGAAGGCCGCAAAGGCGGACAGCAGTTAATTCGGGCCGCGGGCGCGGGCCGGGGTCGGCAGGAGCCGGCCACCGGCCGTTGCGGTGCGCCAGCCCGGCTATGACCGAACCCGGCGATCGGGAGGAGGAAGAATGGCTTTTCGCTTAGGGGTGGACGTCGGCGGGACGTTCACCGATCTCTTGCTGATCGACGAATCGAGCGGTGGCACCTACCGCGCGAAGGTGCCCTCCACTCCGCAGGATTCCTCGATCGGCGTGCTCAACGGTATCGAGCGGGTGTGCGATAACGCGGGCGTCGAGCCAGCCTCGATCACCCACGTGATGCACGGCACCACGGTCGCGACCAACACCATCCTGGAAGGGAAGGGCGCTCGCGTTGGCATCGTGACCACCGAGGGTTACGGGCAGATGCTGCAGATCGCCCGCTCCTTCGTGCCCGGCATCCTCGCCGGCTGGATCATCTGGCCCAAGCCCGAGCCCCTGGCGCCACTAGATCTCACCGTCGAGGCGAAGGAGCGCACCGGCGCGCGGGGCGACGTGGTCCGCGAGCTGAACGAGGACGATCTGCGCGAGAAGCTCACCCATCTCAAGACGAAGGGGATCGAGGCGCTGACCGTCTGCCTGATGAACGCCTACGCCGGCGGCATCCACGAAGAGCAGATCCGCGAGATCGCCCACGAGGTGATGCCCGGCGTGCCGGTCTCGATCTCCTCCGAAGTCCTGCCGGAGATGTACGAGTACGAGCGCGCGATCACCACGGTCGCCAACTCCTACGTGGCACCGGTGGTTCAGGTCTACGTCCGCAACCTGGAGCAGGAGCTGAAGCAGCGCAAAATCGACGCCCACCTTCACATCCTGCGCTCGGACGGCGGCCTCGCCTCGGTCGAGGCCAGCCGCAACTCGCCGGTGAACGTGCTGATGAGCGGGCCTGCCGGCGGTGTCGCCGGCGCGCTCTGGATCGCCAAGCAGGCCGGCTACCAGAACCTGCTCACGCTCGATATGGGCGGCACGTCCACCGATGTGGCGCTAATTCTCGACGGCGTGCCGCGCAAGCGGCGGGAGACCACGGTGGGCGATGTCACCGTGCGCGCGCCCTCCCTCGATGTGCGTACCGTGGGCGCGGGTGGCGGCTCGATCGCCCATGTGCCCGAGATCACGCGCGCGCTTCGTGTCGGGCCGCAGAGCGCGGGCGCCGATCCGGGGCCTGCGGCCTACGGGATGGGCGGCGACCAGCCGACCGTCACCGATGCCAACGTCGTTCTCGGCTATCTGCCGAGCGAGCTGATCGGCGGCGAGATGAAGCTCGATGTCGATGCCGCCGTCAACGCGGTGCAGACCGTCGCCACGGCTTTGGGTCTCGATCTCAAGCGGGCTGCGGCCGGCATCATCGACATCGTCAACGAGAACATGTTCGGTGCGCTCAGGCTGGTTTCGGTGCAGCAGGGCTTCGATCCGCGCGACTTCGCGCTGATCGCCTTCGGCGGGGCCGGGCCGCTGCACGCCAACGCGCTCGCCAAGCTGATGAACTCGTGGCCGGTCATCATCCCGCCCTCGCCCGGTGTGCTCTGCGCCTACGGCGACGCCACCACGCGGGTGACCGACGAGGCCTCCATGAGCTTCGTGCGGCGCTTCTCGGAGACCTCGGACGCCGAGGTGCGCGGTATCCTCGATGATCTTGAGGCCCGCGCTAGGCAGGAGCTCGATGCCGAGGGCATCGCGCGCGAGGACCAGACCGTGCAGTACGAGGTGGACCTGCGCTACCACGGCCAGGGGCTGCAGTTGCCCGTAAGCTTCACGGCCGAGGAGTTCGAGCGCGAGGGCCTCGCCTGGCTCGCGAAGCAGTTCGACGACGAGCACACCCAGCTCTTCACCTTCGCCCTCGACGCCGAGCACGAGATCGTGACGCTGCGCGCGATCATGCGGGGCGCCGAGACCTTCGTCGAGGCCGGTCACGTGGCCGAGGGCGGCGCCGATCCGTCGGCGGCCAAGGTTGCGAGCGGCACGGTTTATGTCGACAATCGCGACCAGGAGGCCGCCGTCTACGACCGCGGCAAGCTCCAGGCCGGCAACCGGATCGAGGGGCCGGCGATCGTGACCGAGATGGATTCGACGACGCTGGTATTGCCGGGCCATGTGGGCGTGGTCGACGGATACGGCAACATCATCATCAACCCGGTCGGCCACTGAGGCGGGGGAGAAGCGACATGCCAGTCACCATCGTCCAGACCAACGACGCGCCGTTCGAGCCGGTCGACATGGATCCGATCACTCTCGACATCATCGAGAGCGCGCTGCGCAGCGCCCGCTACGAGATGGACGCGGTGCTCTACCGCACCGCCATGTCTCCCGGAATCCGCGAGCAGCACGACGAGTTCCCGATGATCGCCAACCCCGACGGCAAGATGGTCGTCGGCCAGTTCGGCTCCTTCATCCACGGCTTCAAGCGCGAGTACGACGGCACCATCGAAGAAGGCGACATCTTCCTCACCTCCGATCCCTACAGCTGTGCCGGCGCGATCAGCCATGCGCCGGACTGGCTCATCCTGCGCCCGGTCTATCGCGACGGCCGGCTGATTGCCTACGCCTCGATGTTCGGCCACATGACCGATGTCGGCGGCAAGGTGCCCGGCAGCCTGCCCACCGACGCCAACCAGATCTACGAGGAAGGCGTCGTCATCCCCATCGTCAAGATATACAAGAACGATGAGCTGCAGGAAGACGTGCTGAAGGTGATCCTGCACCAGTGCAGGATGCCGCAGTGGAACCGGAGCGACTTCAACGCGCTGATCGCCGCCGTGCGCCTCGCCGAGAAGCGCATTCACGAGCTCTGCGATCGCTTCGGCGTCGATACCGTGATCGCTGCGATGGACGAGCTGCTGGAGCGCAACCGCCGCGCGATGCTGCACCTGATCCGCAACACCGTGGGCGAGGACGAGACGCTCTACTTCGAGGACTACATCTGCGACGACGGCCTCGGCATGGGCCCCTACAAGATGGCCTGCAAGATGTGGCGCGACGGCGACATCCTGGTGTTCGACTTCGACGGCACCGATCCGCAGTCGGAAAGCTCGATCAACTTCTTCCTCAACGAAGAAATGTTCAAGATGTTCGTCGGCGTTTACATGATTAACGTCTTCGATCCGCAGATCATGTTCAACGACGGCTTCTACGACCATGTCGATGTGAAGATCCCGCCGGGCACGCTGCTGAAGCCGCTGAAGCCGGCGGCGCTCTCCTCGCGCACCCACGCCTTGGGCCGCATCTTCGACGTGCTGGGCGGCCTGCTCGGCCAGCGCGCGCCCAACCTCATGGTGGCGGCCGGCTTCTCCGACAGCCCGCACTTCATGTATTCGGGCTATTCGAGCGAAGGCGAGTGGTACCAGCTCTACCAGATCGGCTTCGGCGGCATCCCCGGCCGCCCGGCCGGCGACGGCCCCGACGGGCACTCGCTCTGGCCCTCGTTCACCAACGTTCCCAACGAGTTCCTGGAGGCGTACTTCCCGCTCCGCATCGAGGTCTACGAGACCATCGCCGATTCCGGCGGGCCCGGCCTCCATCGCGGCGGCAACGGCGTCACCATCGGCTACCGCGCGCTCGAGCCCGGCGAGATGTCGCTGCACGACGACCGCTGGCTCACCTATCCGTGGGGCGTCAACGGCGGCCTGCCGGGCGGGCGCAGCCGGAAGGAAATCCACCGCGCGGACGGCTCCTTCGAGGTGCTGCCGTCCAAGTGCGACCACGTGAAGGTCGAGGCCGGCGACCTGCTGCTCTTCAAGACCTGGGGCGGCGGCGGCTGGGGCGATCCGCTGGAGCGCGATCCCGCCCTGGTGGCGCTGGAGGTCGAGCGCGGTCTGGTCACGCGCGCGGGCGCCGAGCGCTACGGCGTGTTGCTGCGCGACGACCTGATGGTGGACGAGGAGGCGACGACTGCGCTCCGCGACAAGCTCCGCGCCGCTCGCGGCGAGGTGCAGCTTTTCGATCGCGGCGGCACCGTCGAGGAGCTGCGCGCGCGCTGCCTGGCGGAGACCGAGCTGGCGCCGCCCAAGCCGCCGGAGTTCAACCGGCGTGTCCTGCGCTTCCTGCAGGAGCGGGAGGCCAAGGCCGCCGAAGCCGGCGCCGCGGCGGAGTAGGGCGCCCGCGCCACTCCGATTTCAAACGGAGAGAGGGGGCCGCACGGCCCCCTCTTTCTATAGGAATCAGATAGTTAGACTAACGACAAAAGGAGTGTATCCGGTCGGGCTTCGCCATACAGATAGTCGGCGATGCCGGTGGATTTCTAGCCGGTCGGCAGATCGCCCTTGAGAAGGTCTGTCCACAACTCGCCCGTGCAGCGATCGCCAGACCAGCCGCAGCCATCCGGTGCATAGACAACTCTGTTCTGGGCGTTGGAATCGTCCTCATAGGAACGCCACAGTCGTACGGACACGGCGTCGGGCCGGTCGACTTGAAGCCGATCGTAAGCTGCCCGCATCATGGTTTTGACTGCGGTCCTAGACGTCGGATCGGCGCCGGGTATTTCTATCTCCAGCGTGACGCGCCGGCGGACCTGGCCGAAGGAGTTGTCGTTCTCCTTCACGAGGACATAGACCATAGGTGACCCATCACCGTTGTCGGAGAGTAACTCTGAGGGCGCTTCCGCCACTACATCTGCGAAATCCACTGCGGCGACGGTCGAGACATCTTCGGGCTGCGAGTCTGGTACGACAGCCATCGCGTCGAGACCGGGCTGTTCATCTGTCGGGAGACCCTGAAACACGTAGCTGGATGGCTCAACTCCTCCACTGAGCGCGAGAACGGTATCGAGGTTGGTCTCCACACGGGTGAGGCGTTGTTTGATGCCACCGAGCCGCTGGTCCACCGCAGAGATGCGCTGGTCAAACCCGTCAACGCGCTCTTCCAGGCGCGCGAGGGTCTGGTCGATACTGCCAAGCTTCGGCTCAAGCACAGCTACACGCTGACCAACGTCGGCAACGTCGCCGCGCAAACTGTCGACGCTTGTGCCCAAAGCGCGAATGTCAGCCTGAGTGATGGAGTGCAAGCCGACGGTGACGCCGATGATCACCACGCCGACGCCGATCAATGCTATCGTCTGCTGCTCAAGTGCCATAAGAGTTCACGCCGAACTGGGAATGGCGCGCTGCTCTGATGACATTATGTCCAATATTTCACCATTTTCAATGGGCGCACCCAGCTTGCGCGACAAGATGCGCGCGGCGCGAGGCGAGGTGCAGCTCTTGGCGGTCTCGCGGGAATTGCCCGGGATTTAGGGGCTACGCGAGACGGGGAAGCGGGGGCTAAGGCCCTGCGCTGCCGCCAACCCTATACTGGTCTCGTGCCGACGGCGGGCCCGGCCCGTATTCCTCGCTACGATTGCGGCCTGTGTCGCTTCAGGTGAAGCGGAGAAGGGGAGAGGTGACATGGCGATGGACTTGATCGTGCGCGGCGCCAATCTGCCCGATGGGCGGGTCGGCGTGGACATCGGCGTGCAGGACGGGCGCATCGTCGCCGTGGAGCCGGCGCTCAAGGCCGAGGCCGGGCAGGAGATCGACGCCGCGGACCGGCTGGTCTCGCCGCCCTTCATCGACGCTCACTTCCACATGGATGCGACGCTGGCGCGTGCGCTCACCGACGCTCTGCCGCGCCCCGACCAGGCCGGACTCCTCTTCGAGGGCATATACCTGTGGGATGAGCTGAAGAAGCAGTTGACCCCGGAGGCGGTTGCCGAGCGGGCGATGACCTATTGCGACATGGCGATCGCCCAGGGAATCCAGGCGATTCGCAGCCATGTAGACGTTTGCGACGCGAGGCTGACGGGGGTCGAGGCGCTGCTGGAGGTCAAGCGCCGGGTCGCGCCGTACATCGACCTGCAGCTCATCGCCTTCCCGCAGATGGGCTACTACCGCTACGCAGGCGCGCAGGAGCTCCTGCGACGCGCGCTCGACATGGGCGTCGAGGTGGTCGGCGGCATCCCGCATTTCGAGCGCTCGATGGCCGAGGGCACCGAGTCGGTGACCGAGCTCATGGAGATTGCGGCAGAGCGCGGGCTGCTGGTCGACATGCACTGCGACGAGACCGACGACCCCATGTCGCGCCACATCGAGACGCTGGCCAGGGAGACCCACCGCCTCGGCCTGCAGGGGCGGGTGACGGCCTCGCACCTGGCCTCCATGCACGTCATGGACAACTACTACGTCAGCAAGCTGATTCCGCTGATCGCGGAATCGGAGATCGGCGTGACCCCCAATCCCCTCACCAACATCGCGGCCTGGGGGCACAACAATGGCAGCTATCCGAAATGGCGCGGCATGACACGCGTGCCGGAGCTGAGAGAGGCCGGCATCACGTTGGCCTTCGGTCAGGATTGCGTGATGGACCCGTGGTACGTCTACGGCTGCGCCGACATGCTGGAGGTCGCGCACATGGGCTCGCACGTGGCAGCCATGTTCGGGGCCGAAGAGGTGCGGGCCTGCTTCGACGCGATCACCGTGAACCCCGCCAGGATGATGCAGCTTGAGGGTTACGGGCTGGAGCCCGGCTGCCATGCCGACATGGTCGTGCTCCAGGCCGCGGACCCGCTTGAGGCGATCCGGCTCAGGGCAACACGGCTCGCGGTGATCCGGCGCGGCGAGGTGGTGGCGCGCACGCCTGCGGCCGTGACGGAGCTTGCCCTGCCGGGGCGGCCGAACACCGTGGCGCTGACCTACAACCCGACCGACTAGCGCGGGGACCGCGCGCGGCCGCGAAGGGTTGCGCGGTATCCCGGCATGTCCCGCATTGTCCCGGCGTGTCTCGCTTCGCCCCGGTGCGGCGCCCGATA
This sequence comes from Alphaproteobacteria bacterium, assembly GCA_965220745.1. Taxonomy (GTDB): domain Bacteria; phylum Pseudomonadota; class Alphaproteobacteria; order UBA828; family UBA828; genus WTGU01. The sequence continues at coordinate 285,812 of CBDCQT010000013.1, forward strand.
ATGGTGTACACAAGGGGGCGACGGGCGGCCGGCAGCGGCCACGAGAACGGGAAAGGACGGAGCGATGTTGGGCAGGGTGGAGAGCGTCTGGCGCTATCCCGTGAAGAGCATGCGGGGCGAGGAGGTCGACGAGATCTTCGTGGCCTTCACCGGGCTGATGGGCGACCGGGTCTATGCGATCGCGTCCGACGCCGCCGATCCTGCGTTCCCCTGGCACACCGCGCGGGAGCAGGAGGACCTGGTGCTCTACCAGGCGCGCTTCAAGCAGCGCGACGGCACGCTCAAGCCCGACAACATGGAGCAGGCGATGAGCCACCCCGCCAATATCCACGCGCCGTTCCCCGAGGCGGACGCCTTCGCCGTCGAGGTCGAGCGGCCCGACGGCTCGGTGGTGGACATCGAGGACCCGGCCTTCCTGGACGGGATCAAGGACAGGTCGAAGGGCGCGCTCTCGCTGCGCTTCACTCAGCGGAGCCTGGTGGATTGCCGGCCGGTCACGCTGTTCTCGCTCCAGACCGTGGGCCAGCTTGCGGACGAGACCGGCATCGACGTCCACAAGCTGCAGTTCCGCTCCAACCTCTACGTCGACTGGGCGGAGCAGGGGGGGTTTTACGAAGACGAGCTAGTCGGCAAGCGGATCGCGGTGGGCGACAAGGTGGAGCTGATGGTCGTGGAGCGCGACCCCCGCTGCAAGTTCATCACCATCCACCCGGAGACCGCCGAGACCACGCCCGCGCTGCTCAAGCACGTCAACCGGACGCGCGACGGCTTCGCCGGGGTCTACGCGGCGGTCATCAAGGAAGGGCCGGTCAGGGCCGGCGACGAGATCGCGCTGGTGGACTGAGGGCGGAGGCCCGGCCGCCGTTATTTCTGTAGCGGGAGCATCGCGACATGGCTGATTCCCAACCGCGCTGGCAATTCTGGATCGACCGAGGCGGGACCTTCACCGACATCGTGGGGCGCGGGCCCGACGGCGCCTTGGTGACGCGCAAGCTGCTCTCGGAGAACCCGGAGCACTACCGCGACGCCGCGATCCAGGGCATTCGCGAGCTGATGGGCGTCACCGCCGGCGCGCCGATCCCCGGTGGCGAGATCGACGTGGTCAAGATGGGCACGACGGTGGCCACTAACGCCCTTCTGGAGCGCGAGGGCGACCGCACGCTGCTGGTCACGACCAGGGGCTTCGCGGACGCGCTCCGCATCGGCTACCAGACGCGGCCCAACCTCTTCGACCGCCAGATCGTGCTGCCCTCGATGCTGTACGAGCGTGTCGTCGAGGTGGACGAGCGGGTGATGGCGGACGGCACCGTGCTGCGTGCCCTGGATGCGGCGGCGGCGCGGCCCCTGCTTCAGGCGGCTCACGACGACGGCATCCGCTCCGTCGCGATCGTCTTCATGCACGGCTACCGCTTCCCCGCGCACGAGCAGGCGGCGGCGGAGCTCGCGCGGGAGATCGGCTTCACCCAGATTTCGACCAGCTACGAGACCAGTCCGCTGATGAAGCTGGTGAGCCGGGGCGACACCACCGTGGTCGATGCCTACCTCTCGCCGCTGCTGCGCCGCTATGTCGATCAGGTGGCGGCGGAGCTGGGCGGCACGCGGCTCATGTTCATGCAATCGAGCGGGGGGCTCACCGACGCCACGCTCTTCCAGGGCAAGGACGCCATCCTGAGCGGCCCGGCCGGCGGCATCGTCGGCGCGGTGGAGACGGCGGGCCAGGCCGGCTTCGACAAGATCATCTCCTTCGACATGGGCGGCACGTCGACCGACGTGGCGCACTACGACGGCGAATACGAGCGCGCCTTCGAGACCCTGGTCGCGGGCGTGCGCATGCGCGCCCCGATGATGCTGATCCACACGGTGGCGGCGGGCGGCGGCTCGATCTGCTTCTTCGATGGCGCGCGCTATCGCGTCGGCCCTGAGTCGGCGGGCGCCGATCCCGGCCCCGCGAGCTACCGGCGGGGCGGGCCGCTCTGCGTCACCGACTGCAACGTCATGCTGGGCACGCTGCAGCCCGAATTCTTCCCCCACGTCTTCGGCCCTGGCCAGGACGAGCCGCTGGATGCTGACGCGGTGCGCGCCAAATTTGCGGCGCTTGCGGGGGAGATACGCGAGGCCACGGGCGACGAGCGGACGCCCACCGAGGTCGCCGCCGGCTTCCTCAAGATCGCGGTCGAGAACATGGCCAACGCGATCAAGAAGATCTCGGTGCAGCGCGGCTACGACGTGACCGGCTACACGCTCAACTGCTTCGGCGGCGCGGGCGGCCAGCACGCCTGCCTGGTAGCCGACGCGCTCGGTATGACGACGGTGCTGATCCATCCCTTCGCGGGCGTGCTCTCGGCCTACGGCATGGGCCTCGCCGATATCCGCGCGCTCAGGGAGAGGGCGGTCGAGGCGCCGCTGGACGATGCGCTAATGCCGGAGCTTGCGGCGGTGCTCGACGATCTCGCCGGCCAGGCCGAGACGGAGCTGCGCGAGCAGGACATTCCCGACGCGCGCATCGAGGTGCTCCGCCGCGCGCACATCCGCTACGAGGGGAGCGACACACCGCACGCCATCGAGTTCGGAACGCCGCAGGAGATGCAGGCCCGCTTCGAGGACGCGCATCACCGGCACTACGGCTTCATCATGCCGCAGAAGAGGCTGATCGTGGAGGCGGCAGCGGTCGAAGGCATCGGCGTGATGGCCGAGACGCAGGAACCGGACCGCGCTGACAGGGCGCGGGCCGACGAGCTGCCGCAGCTCGCGACAGTGCAGGCCCACATGGACGGGCGCGCGCACGAGACGCCGGTGTTCGACCGGGACGCCATGCTGCCCGGCAACCGCGTCACCGGGCCTGCGATCGTCCGCGAGCAGACGGCGACGACGGTGGTCGAGCCAGGCTGGCAGGCGGAACTCACCGCCAAGAGCCACCTCGTGCTCGCCCGTGTCGTGCCCCTGGAGCGCACCTTCGCGGTGGGGACCGAGTGCGACCCGGTGATGCTGGAGGTCTTCAACAACCTGTTCATGTCGATCGCCGAGCAGATGGGTGTGACGCTCGAGAACACCGCCTATTCGGTGAACATCAAGGAGCGGCTCGATTTCTCCTGCGCGATGTTCGATCCCGACGGCAATCTGGTCGCCAATGCGCCGCACATCCCGATCCATCTGGGCTCAATGGGCCAATCGGTGCGCACGGTGCTGCAGGAGAACCGCGGCGCGCTCAAGCCGGGCGATGTCTACGTGGTGAACGCACCCTACAACGGCGGCACCCACCTGCCGGACGTGACCGTGATCACGCCGATCTTCGACGAGGCGGGGGAGGAGATCCTGTTCTTCGTCGCGAGCCGGGGCCATCACGCCGACATCGGAGGGCGCACGCCGGGCTCCACGCCGCCGGACAGCCGGACCGTGGAGGAGGAGGGCATCCTCTTCGACAACTTCAAGCTGGTGGATGGAGGCGTCTTCCTCGAAGACAAGCTGCGCGCGCACCTTGCCGCCGGCCGCTACCCCGCGCGCCAGCCGGACCACAACGTCGCCGATCTCAAGGCGCAGATCGCCGCCGGCAACCGGGGCGTCGGCGAGATCCACCGCATGATCGAGCAGTTCGGCCTCGACGTGGTGCACGCCTACATGCGCCACGTCCAGGACAATGCGGAGGAGCAGGTGCGCCGCGTCATCGACGTGATGGCGGACGGCGAATTCGCCTATCCGCTCGACGAAGGCGGCGAGATCAAGGTCAAGATCAGCTTCGACAAGGAGAAGCGCGAGGCGACCGTCGACTTCACCGGGACCAGCGCCCAGCGGCCGACCAACTTCAACGCGCCGTCGGCGGTCTGCCGCTCGGCCGTGCTCTACGTCTTCCGTACCCTGGTGGACGACAACATCCCGCTGAACGAGGGGTGCCTGAAGCCGATCAACATCGTCATCCCCGAGGGCTCCATGCTGGCGCCGGAATATCCCGCCGCCGTCGTCGCCGGCAACACCGAGACCAGCCAGGCGGTGACCGACGCGCTCTACGGCGCCCTCGGCGTGCTCGCGGCGAGCCAGGGGACGATGAACAACGTCATCTTCGGCAACGACACGCACCAGTACTACGAGACCGTGTGTGGCGGCTCCGGCGCAGGGCCGGGCTTCGACGGCACCTCGGCGGTGCACACGCACATGACCAACACGCGCCTCACCGACCCCGAAGTGCTGGAGTGGCGCTACCCGGTGATGCTCGACACCTTCTCGGTGCGGCACGGCTCGGGTGGCGCGGGCGCCTATGTCGGCGGCTCGGGCTGCGACCGGCGCATCCGCTTCCTGGAGGAGATGGAGCTGGTCATCGTCTCCAACCACCGCATCGTGCCGCCCTACGGCATGGCCGGCGGCGAGCCCGGCCAGTGCGGCCGCAACTGGGTCGAGCGGGCGGACGGCACGGTGACGGAACTCTCGGGCCGGGACGGCACGCATGTGGGGCCGGGCGATGTTTTCGTTCTGCAAACGCCGACGGGAGGCGGCTACGGTCCGGCGGCGGAGCGGGCCGAGCCGCTGCCGGAAGCGGCCGAGTGACTGTGAGCCAAACGAGAATCTAGGGGAGAACTGCCATGACGCTAACGCTCGACGAAGCCAACCGCGTTGCCGAGGGCGCAATGGAACACGCGCGCAGTATCCATATCCTGGTCTGCGTCGCGGTCTGCGATGCCGGCGGGAAGCTGGTTTCGTTCCAGCGCATGGATGGCGCGATCTGGGCCGCCGTCTACGGCAGCCAGGGCAAGGCCGCCGCGTCCGCCGCCTTCGGCCGGCCGAGCGGCGACCTCACCGAGAGGGCGGACCATCCCACCTTCCGCGGCATCGTCGCGAAAGACGGCGGCCACATGATCCTGGGCCGCGGCGCCGTGCCCATCGTGCGCGACGGCCAGGTGATCGGCGCGTGCGGAGTCGGCGGCGGCACCGGCGAGGAGGACGAGGATTGCGCGCGCGTCGGCGTCGCGCGAATTGAGTAAGGGGATAGGGCGGCACCGCCGTCGCACGCATTCAGTAAGTAGGGTCAGCGCGCGGGACGCTATCGCGCCGCCCGGCCTGACTCTTCTTGTTCCCTCAGACGCCGGGGCGCTGCCTCATTCATTTCCCTCAGACGCCGGGCGCTCGCTCCGCTCGCTTGGCTTACGCGCTACGCGCGCGGAGCTTTGCGACTAATGCGGTTCTGTTTCCGGCGACATCTCCATTGGTAAGTCGAAGCACCGTAATATCGAGCTTGGCGCAATCTTCGTCTGACCTGCCTCCGTCGATCCGCGTCCAGAAGGCCCACACGCGGAAACCGAAGGCAACTCAATAGCCGATCTGTGAAGCCTAGAGACTGACGGGCGATCGCCGAGGCCGCCATTGTCTTGAGTGCGCCTCTGATTCCCCAAGAATTCTTCGGAAACTAAACCTCTAGGAGCCAGTTTCCTGATTACATGATCCGGTGATTGGAGCGAAGCTCACGCCATGAGGGCACCCGAGCCGCGGAAAAGGTCCACAGCTTTTCCCCAGCGGAAAGCGGGAGCACCGGGGAAAGTGATTTCCACAGCGATCCGATCGCGGGGATACCGTCAAGTCCGACAGTTCCCCCGTTGCACAGCACGTTGTCCAAAGGCAATGTGGGAATGGGTGGTGGGCCCGGCGAGACTCGAACTCGCGACCTCAACCTTGGGATGGATGCGCTCTATCCGGCTGAGCTACGGACCCACCACCCACCATATCCACCTCGCGCTCGGCGCGTCAACGCTACCCCTAGCGGTAATCCCCGTGGATAGCGGGGAAAGCATGGTGAATTTCGGGGAAAGCACTAAATCTTCGGCTAGATGACCGGCGCGTTGGCTAGTTGGGCGTACAAGTCCCGGAAAAAGTGGGGGTGCCCGGCGCCGGGCCGCTGCGCGGCCCGGTCCCAATTTGGCAAACACCTCGACTGTTGCCGCGCGGCGCGCATCGGCTCTCGCTCCCCTTTCTCGTCATGCCCGGACTTGATCCATTGCTGTCCGGTTTAGATTTTGGCGAAGGGGATTTGGAGTTGGTCATGGGTTTGTGGCTCATCGGGCGGCGGTTCGAAGAGGTCGGTGAGCGCCCGGCGCTGGAAGGTCGTCTTGGCGACGAGGCGGGCGATGGCCTGGAGGCCGAGCCGGGTTCCGGTTCCGATCTGCGCCAGCCGCAGCAGCAGGTAGGCGATCAGCGCGGTGACGATCTGGATGCGCACGGCATTCTCGCTGGTGCCGAGGAAGTGCCGGATCTTCAGGTTCTGCTTGATCCACTTGAAGAACAGCTCGACCTGCCAGCGCCGCTTGTAGAGCGCCGCGATCTCTTCGGCTGGGGCATTGAGGTCGTTGCTGACCAGCATGATCTCCCTGCCGCTGTCGATGCGCACGGTGACCAGACGCACCGGCTTGTCGAAGGGGTTCTGGCGGCTCGCCGCCAGGCGCTTCGACAGCAAGGCGACGCGGTCGGCCACGACCGGGCCGTCCGGCTTGACCGGGCGGGTCTCGATCAGGCTTGTGGGCGAGTTCTTCTTCAGCCGGGTGACGAAGCGGCTCCCCTTGGCGTCGATGTCTGCCCAGAAGGCGAAGTCGTAATAGCCCTTGTCGAAGACGTAAGTCGCGCCGGGCTCGATGGGGAGGCGCTTGGCCGGCGTGATGTCGTTGACCCTGGCCGAGGTCACGGCAAAGCAAACGGGCGCATCTGCGTCCGGGTCGTAGACCACGTGCAGCTTGACGGCACCGTCGACCTCCCAGCTCTCGATCCGCTTGCCAACCAGGACCCGGGTCGCATCGACGAGGCGCAGCATCTCCCGCCCGCGCTGGCCCGCAGATGCGCCCAGCCGGGCGACCAGGGCCTCGAGTACGTCCTCGAACAGGGCCGCCGGACGTACCCGGTTGGCATCCGCGAGCGTAGACCGCCGCACCGGCGCCAGACCCAGATGGGCATGGACGCCCGGAAAGCGTTCCAGCGCACCGACCGCCTCGCGCAACGAGCGCGAGCCCGACAGCTGGGCGAACACCATCGCCTGGAACTGGCTCCACGACGAAAGGCGCCGGACCCGGTAGTCCGCTCCGTGGCGCTCTGCCAGCTTGTCGAAGCGCCAGCGCGGAAACGCCTTCATCAGTCCGCCGAAAATCGTATCCTGGTAGGGCATGGCTTGGGCTCCATTGCGAGCTTCGATTCAACAGGTCTTGCAAAAACCAAGTTGAATCCAAGCCATGCACCTTGTCTACCCAAGCTAAACCGGACAGCAATGGGCTTGACCCGGCCATCCACGTTTTCGTTTCTTTACAGTGTGTTGTGGAGAGAGATGCCCGGATCAAGTCCGGGCATGACGATGAAAGGAAGCGCGCGGGACGCTATCGCGCCGTCCGGGCCTGACTCTTTCAGTTCCCTCAGACGCCGGGCGCTCGCTCCGTTCGCTTGGCTTACGCGCTACGCGCGCGGCGCATGCGCGCCGTCCGGGCCTGCGGCCCGGTTCGCCTCAATGGCAAACTCCTCGTCTGACGCCCCGGACCATGGTGCGGTGCACAGCGCCCGTCGGGTGCGCCACTATTGCGCCCGTACGGTGCGGGAACGATGAGGCCGCCGCAGGCAGAGGCGGGAATTAGTTGGGAGTGCCCGGCGCCGGGGCACTGCGAAGCGGTTCCGCTCGCGCGGCTCCAGGTCTTGGAGCTTGCGGCGAGCAACGCGGAATCCCACCAAATCCCGGCGAGGCTCGCTTCTCTTTTGGGGCCCGCCGCCCCAGGCGGAGCGAGCGCGGCGGCGCGGCAGGGTTCGGACCCCGGGTCTCGGGCGCGGCCGCTCAGCCGTAGCGGTAGTCGCGCCGCGCGCCCTCGGGCGTGATCCAGCCCTCGCTCAGGTCTTCGGCGATCATGGCTGGGTCGCGCTCGGCCGGATCGCCGTAGCCGCCCGCGCCCGGTGCGATCAGGCGGATGCGGTCGCCGGGGCCGATAGTCGCGTTGGCGAACTTGCTGGGCGAGGTCTTGCCGAAGGCCTCGGTGAAGGGGCGCCAGCCGTTGCCGCCGGCCTGCTGGTAGAAGAGCCCGCCCGTCGCCCCCGCGCCGCCCCCGAGCAGGCCCCAGGGGCGCATCTTGTGACGGTCCGAGACGGAACTCACGGTGATCTCCGTGTCCATGCAGCGCAGGATCTTGGCGAGCGCATGGGCGCCCCGGAACTGGCCGGGCCCGGCGGTGTCCGGCTGCAGCGCGTATTCCTCCACCATCCACGGATAGCGCACCTCGAACACCTCGATCGGCACCATGCGCGAGTTGCCGTTAATGCAGTTGATGACCTCGTTGCCGTCGGCGAAGGGTCGCCCGCCCCAGGCCGCGCAGGTGAAGTCGTAGCAGACCACGTAGTCGCCGGAGCGCGGGTCGGTGGCACCGAACAGGAAGTTGCTGTGGGTGCCCGCGTCGGTGGCGAAGGCGCGATCCGGCACGCATTGCGAGAGCGCCGCGATGATGGTGTAGGCGATTCGGATGTGGGTCTCGGTGTTGCCGCCGACGCAGGTCGCCGGATAGTCCGCGTTCACCATGGAGCCGCCGGGCGCCACGATCTTGATCGGGCGGAAGCAGCCCGAGTTCTTGGGGATCGACGGGTCGGTGAGGTGCAGGATCGCGTTGTAGGCCGAGGACCAGGCGACCGCGAGCACGGCGTTGATCGGACCCTGCGCTTGCGCATCCGAGCCGCCGTAGTCGACCACCACCTCGTCGCCCTGGACGTGGACATCGACGTGGATCTTGTACGGGCGGTCCTCGATGCCGTCGTCCTCCATGTAATCTTCGAAGCTGTAGACCCCGTCGCTGAAGGCGGAGAGCTCGGCCCGCATGCGCGATTCGGCGTAGTCCATCAGGTCGTCGGCGGTCTTGCGGAAGGTGTCCGGCCCGTACTTCTCGATCAGCGCGGTGAGGCGCGCGGCGCCCACGTCGACGGCGCTGATGAGGGCGCGGAAGTCGCCGTAGTTGGTGCGGGGCGTGCGGTAGTTGGCGAGCAGCAGCTTCCACACCTCGACCACGTCCTCGCCGTGCTCCTTGATCTTGACCGGGGGCACGCGCATGCCCTCGTGGAAGATCTCGGTGGCCTCGCCGGCGAAGCCGCCGGGCACCATGCCGCCCACCTCCGCCACGTGGCCGATGGCGACGGCGTAGCCCATGAGCTCGCCCCGGTAGAACACGGGCTTGATGAAGGTGTGCTCGGGCGTGTGCATGCCGCCCCGGTAAGGGTCGTTGTGGACGATGACGTCGCCTTCCTCGACCTCGTCGTGCGGGATCTCCTGGGCCGAGGTCTGCAGGACCAGCGGCAATCCGCCGATCTGCGAGGGGTTGAACTCGGCAACCCCGATCAGGTCGCCCCGTGTGTTGCCGAGACCGCAGGTGAAGTCGAGGCCCTCGTTGAAGATGGTCGAGTAGGAGGTCTTCATCATCGTGATGCCCATCTCGCGGCAGATGGACACCATCGTGGAATCGATGATGTTCATGGTGACCATGTCCATGGCCGGAACCTCCTGTCGGATGGCGCTCTCGGGGCGGCGGCCGTCACAGTGGCCGAGCGCGGGCTGCCTCGCAAGCGGACGGGTGGCACTCCCGTCGCTGGTCTTGCTCGGCGTTCCAGCGGGGGTTGACTCATGATCAACTATGCCCCATATTTGGGCTCAAGAGTTGATGTCTAATCAACCTGTCTGCGGGCCTGACGAGCGCGTGGCCAAACAAATCAAATGGAAGGGTAGGAGCGATGACTGAGGCAACAAGACGATGGCCGAAGGGTCTAAGGAGACGACGCAATGGCAGCGAGTACGCCACCCGGTAAATTCCGCTCGTATTACGCCAAATTCTTTCGTGATTTTCCTAATTTTGGCATCAGACTTACACGACATGCGCGTGACCGAATGGAAGAACGAGGTATTCGGTTGCCACAGATTAGAACGGTCTTGATGACCGGGGCCTTAGTGCATGTCGAGCCCGATATTCGAACGGGGCTGGACAAGTACCGGGTAGCCGGCGGCGATGCAGACGGCCGGCGCCTGGAGGTCGTGGCCAATCTCGACGAATCCGGCCCAGGCCGCGTCATCGTCATCACTGTGATCGATACGCCAGACGCCGGTGGTAGTGGACGCCGGGCCAAATGCAGAGGAACGGGAGACAGGGCAACGGAGACTGATCAAGGTTCGGTCTCTGAAACGCCCTAGACCAAAGCAGACATGCAGACGAAGAAAGAACACGACGCCACGGTCGAGATGGGACTACCGGTGACCCTGATTGACACCGTGCTGGAGGACGATGACGGCAACTTGGAAATCCCTAACCTGGACATGCTGCTGGCAACCGTTGCCGTGGCTCGTGTGCTTGCGCCCGTGCAAATGGTGGGGGCGGAACTCCGTTTCCTACGCCACGTCCTGCATCTGACGGGAACTGAATTTGCTCGTGCCATCGATCTCAGCGACAAGACCGTCGTTTCACGCTGGGAGAATGGCAAGACGCGCCCTGGCGGCTATACGGAAAAGATCATCCGGCAGCTCATCCTGAACGTGCTGGGCCACCGTGCGCCCGGCATCGAGGTTCCGGAAAACGCAATTCCCGGTATGAGGATTCGCCAACGCGAAGCTTCGGAAGGCCCGCTCCCGATGGCGTTTGCCTTCAAGAGCCGCTCGGGGTCGGAGGGTCAGCCCATAGACTGTTATGCCGAGGCGGCGTGATCGGCCGCGATGGAGCCGATCGCTGCGGATTTCCCGCGATCAGTCGAAGGGGGCGAGGCTCGCCTGCGCCTTGCGCGTGAGGCCCTTGCGCACGATGCGGTAGGAGTCCGCGAGCCGCTGGCGGAGCTCGTCCTCCGGCAGGTCCAAGGGAACGTTGATCCAGGAGCGGTGGAAGTAGGGCGCCTTGCGGCCCACGCCCATCTCGATGAGCATTTCGGCGGTTTCGATGCTGTCGGTCTTGATGTTGACGCCCGGCAGCTTCGAGCCGATGCAGGCGAACATCTTGCCGCCCACCTTCCAGGCGTCGTGCCCGCCGCCCCAGGGATCCGACAGCTCGGCGCCGGGAAACGTCTCGCAGATCGCGTTGACCGTATCGCGGCTCATCCGTCGCCTCCCGCTCGCCGCACCGGATCAGACGAAGATGTCGTCCGGCAGGATCGCGGAGACCACGGTGTTGGGCACGGCGGCAATGCCGTCCACGGTCACGTCGACGCCCACGCTCGCGATCACGTAGGCCTGCATCCGCGTGAAGCCGCGCTCGTGCACCAGGTGGTCGATCACGTTGAGCAGCGCGTTCTTCGTCGCGAGATTGATGTCCTCGGCGCGGTTCGTGCCGTCGTCCTCGATGCAGAGCCCGGTGGTGGCGTAGTAGCCGCCGCGCTCCAGCGCGTGCCCTACCGGTGCGGTATCCTTGCGCGAATAGTGGATGTCTCGGATGCCGCGCTCGGCGGCGAGGCCCTTGCGCAGATCGAAGCGCACGCGCAGCGTCGGGTCGGTCTCGATGGCCGTGCCGCAGCACTCGCTGCTGCCCTGGGCGAAGTGGCCGTCGCCCGCCGAGAACAGCGCACCTTCGGTGTAGACCGGGAAGTAGACCGTGGTTCCGGCGGTCATCTGCTTGGTGTCGAAATTGCCACCATGCTCGCGGGGCGGCATGGTGCGCAGAGCCTCGCCGTCGATGATGGGGTTGCGTGTGATCGCGCCCTCGGCCGAGGGCGGCAGTGCCATACCGCCGGCGGCGAGAAGGTCGTTCTCCCGCGCCGCGATGCGCGCCAGCAGCTCGTGCGAGGGGGCGACCCCCATCGCCCCCATGAACGGTGCGCCGGGGATTCGCACGCCCGGTATCTCCTCGCAGACGGCGCCGTCTGCGGTCTGCTCCCACTTGGCGAGGAAGGGCTCGGTGAAGACATCGCGCAGGTAGCCGAAGCCCGGAATCGCAAGAGTGAAGCCGAAGTCGTCGGGGTTCACGTCCAGGATTTCGACGACCAGCAGATCGCCCGGCTCCGCGTCCTTGACGTAGATCGGGCCGGTCAGCGGATGCACCAGGTTGAGGTCCAGCCGCAGGAGATCGTCCAGGGTCGAGTCACGCGAAATCTGCTGGTCGCCGCCGTCCCGCGTCTCCATGAGCACCTCGTCGCCCGGCTCGATGGTGAGGATGGGCGGGATGTCGGGATGCCAGCGGTTGTGGCCGGTCCCCGGCTCGTCGGAGAGCGTCTTGGACTGGTCGATACGAATCTCGTGTGCGGCCATCTCAGGTCTCCTCGCGGGAATTCTGGGATGCTCGACGATCGGGAGCGCTCCGATCTTACACGGCTGTCGAGGAGCGCGGGAGCCGGTGCCCCCGGCTCGGGACTGCTAAGTGCATAGGCGCGCGATGCAGGCTGCAACCGTGGTGAGCAATGCGATATGGCGCCACGTCGGGCGCGGTTGTCCCCGTTGCTCGTTTTGGCGAGACTTCATTGGAGAGTGCTGCCCTGGCAGGCGCACGCGATCGGCGAGACCGGGCGGATGAATGGGAATGAACATGGCGCCGGAATCCAGCCACCCCATGCTCGTGTCATGAGACGCTGCCTTCTCCCTCTTCTGGCAATGGTTCTGTTCACGCTGCCGGCGCACGCCGAGCCGCTGGTTCTCGAATGGCCCTCGCGCGGTGACAGCGGGGACTGGGAGATCGAGGAGTTCGAGGGCGAGACCCGCTATCAAGTGGTCAAGATCGACGGGCGGCGCGTGCTGGAGGCCGACAGCTCTGCTACGGCGTCGAGCCTCTATCTCGAGCGGGAGATCGATATCGCGGCGACGCCGATCCTCGAATGGAGCTGGCGGATCGAGAGGCCGCTCGCGGTGGACGACGAGCGGATCAAGGACGGCGACGACTACGCCGCCCGGGTCTACGTAGTGGCGCCCGGAGAGGGATTGTTCGGGCTGCCCCGAGCGATCAACTATGTGTGGGCCAACCGCGCGGAGGTAGGCGAAAGCTGGCCCAATCCGTTCACCTCCAAAGTGATGATGGTTGCGATGGATACCGGGGTTGCCGAGGCAGGCACCTGGCGGACCCACCGGCGGGACGTCCGTGCCGACTTCCTCCGCCTGTTTGACATGGAGGTCGACGAGCTCGAAGGCATCGCGGTCATGACCGACTCCGATAACTGCGGGCAGAGCGCCCGCGCCTGGTACGGAGAGTTGGCGTTCCACCCCGAGTAGCGGAGGCCGCCTTGATCGGGGCGGGGGGCTGTGGTTGTTTGGCCCGAGCCACCTGCGAGTTCCCATGAATCTGCACCGCACCTATCTGTTCGCTCCCGGCAATCACCCGCGCAAGGTCGCCAAAGTCTTTGGCGCCGGCGCCGATGCGGTGGTGCTCGATCTCGAAGATGCGGTGGCCGCGGCGGAGAAGGAGGCCACGCGGGCGGTCGTGGTCGAGGCGCTGCAGGCGCCGCGCCCCTGCCTCGGCTATGTGCGGGTGAACGGGCTCGATACCGACTATTGCTACGGCGACCTCCAGGCCGTCGTCGCGGCGGGCGTGGACGGTATCCTGCTGCCCAAGGTCGAGGCGCCTGGCCAGCTGGAGACGGCGGACTGGCTGCTCGGCCAGCTGGAGCGCGAGCGGGGGCTGGAGCAGGGCGCGATCGACCTGTTGCCGATCATCGAGACCGGCCAAGGTGTTGCCGCCGCCCAGGCAATTGCCGGCGCGGAGACGCGGGTGCGCCGGCTCTCCTTCGGTGCCGGCGACTACACCCGCGACATGGGCATGGTCTGGACCGGGGCGGAGGCCGAGCTTGCGCACGCACGCGCGTGCATCGTGCTCGCCTCCCGCGTCGGCGGGCTGGAGGCGCCCATCGATACGGTCTTCATCGACTTGGCCGACGACGAAAACCTGGAGCGCTCGGCCGAGACCGCGCTCAGCTTCGGCTTCCAGGGCAAGCTCTGCATCCACCCCAAGCAGGTGGAGCCGGTCAACCGCGTGTTCACGCCGAGTGCCGACGCCGTGGCCCAGGCGGAGAAGCATGTTGCCGCCTTCAAGGAGGCGGAGGCGGCGGGCTCCGCCTCGATTCAGGTGGACGGCTACTTCATCGATTACCCGATCTACGAGAAGGCCGAGCGGGTGCTGCGGATCGCCGAAGCGATCCGGCAGAGGGACTCGCAGGCCGGCTGAACGGGAGACGCGGGATGTTGATGTCCGGCGAGGAATACCGGGAGTCGCTCAGGCGACTCACGCCCAGGGTCTATGTCGATGGCGATGAGGTCGCCTCCGTCGCCGACGAGCCGCGCTTCGGGCCGGGAGTCGCAGCGCTTGGACTGGTGTACGATTTCGCGCGCGACGAGCAGCACAAGCACACGATGGTGGCGGTGGAGGAGAGCACCGGCGCCGAGGTCCACCGCTTCCTCCACATCAACCGCTCGACCACCGACCAGCTCCACAAGTTGGAGGCGGTGCGCCTCGTCTGCCAATACACCGGCTGTGCCCAGCGCTATCTGACCCAGGACGGCCTCAACGCCATTCACCAGACGACGTGGCGCATCGACCAGGAGAATGGCGGCGCGCTCCACGAGCGCTTCCTCGCTTACCTCCATCGGGTGCAGGCGGAGGACCTCACCCTCGGCGTCGCCATGACCGATGGCAAGGGCGACCGCTCGCGCCGCCCCCATGCCCAAGCCGTGCGCGACTCATACGTCCACATCACACGGCGGCGGCCGGATGGCATCGTGATCCGGGGGGCCAAGGCGATCGTCACCGCGGCGCCCTACGTCCACGAGTATCTGGTCATGCCCTGCCGCAATATGACCGAGGACGACAAGGATTTCGCGCTCTGCTGCGCGGTGCCGGTGGATGCGGACGGCGTCACCATCGTCGCGCGGCCGGCGGGCCGGCCGGGAGAGAAGGCCGCCACGTTCAGCGCCCGCTACGGTCAGTCGACCGGCGTGGTGATCTTCGACGACGTGTTCGTGCCTTGGGAGCGCGTGTTCCTGGCCGGCGAGTGGGAGCATTCGCAGTATCTGACCCAGGCCTACGCGACCCATCACCGGCATTCCTGCATCGGCGCGCGCGCGGGTTTTGGGGACCTGCTAATCGGCGCCGGCGTGCTGATGGCCGAGGCCAACGGGCTCGAAGTCGAGCGCACCTCGCACCTGCGGGACCGCATGGTGGAGCTGATCAAGATCGTCGAGGGCTTCTATGCCTGTGGCGTGGCAAGCTCGGTGTACGCGACGGCAGATGGCTCCGGCTGCGTCGAGCCCGACCGCGTGTTCGCCAACATTGGCAAGCTGCTGCTGTCCACGCAGATCTACGACATGCACCGCATCGCGCACGAGGTCTCGGGCGGGCTGGTGGTGGCCCTGCCAGGGCCGGACGAGGACCACAACCCGGCGACCGCAGGAACGCTTGCCGAGATGCTGAAGGGGCGGGAAGACCTGCCCTACGGCGAGCGCATGGAGGTCGCGCGCCTGATCGAGGACCTGACCGCCTCCGGCACCGCCGGCTGGTACTCGGTCATCAGCCTGCACGGCGGCGGCTCGCCGCAGGCGACGGGACTCGAAATCTTCCGCAGCTATCCGGTCGAAGACAAGGTGGCGCTGGTCGAGAAGCTGCTCGACCGAGGCGTGCTCGCCGACGAGAGCGGGGCCGAGAGTCGCGACCGCCAGCCGGGGCGGTGCTGCCCCATCGGCTGCAAGGAGCCGTCGGAGGCACCGGCCCTGCCGAAACGAGCACACAATTGAACACATGACCTGAACAGCCAAAGGAAAAACAGACCATGTCCGTCGAACAACGCCTTCAGCGCCTGGAAGATATCGAGGCAATCAAGCAGCTCATCGCCCGCTACATGACGGCGGCGGATAAGAATGGCGATCCGGAGTTGATGGAGCCCTGCTTCACCGAGGATGCGGTCTGGAACGCCGAAGGGATCGGGCGTTGGGAAGGCCGGGACAATATCGTCCAGGGTCTGCACGAGACTTCCACCAAGGTGCTCTCGTGGGCGCTGCACTATGCGACCCAGCCGATCATCGAGGTTGCGGACGACGGCCAGAGCGCTACCGGCGAGTATTACCTGTGGGAGCTCGCCAAGGCGGTGCAGGAGGACGGCAGCCCGGACCAGGACACTTGGATCGGCGGCTGGTACGAGTCCAAGTTCCGCAAGGAGGGCGGCGACTGGAAGTTCAGCCACATCGAACTGATTCTCAAGCTGCTGAGCCCCGCCAACGCGCCCTCATGGGAGACGCCGATCCCGCCCTGGACGGGCTGACCGCGCAAGGGAGACGCCCGTGGGAATCGAAGAGCGGCTGCAGCGCCTCGAGGATATCGAGGCGATCAACCAGCTGATCGCGCGCTACGCGCAGGCGGTGGATCACAACGGCGACCCGGCGCTGGTCGAGCCGCTGTTCACCGAGGATGCGGTATGGCATTGCGAGGGCATCGGCCATTGGGAGACGCGCGCGGGCATCCTGCGCGACATTCGCCCCAACTGCACCACCTTCATGCCCTGGGCCATGCATTACATGACCCAGCCGGTCGTCGATGTGGCGGCGGATGGCCTGAGTGCCACCTCCAACCACTATCTGTGGGAGCTCGCCAAGGTGACGACGGAGGAGGGCGGCGCGACGCGGGATACCTGGATCGGCGGCTGGTACGATTCTCGGTTGCGCAAGGAGGATGGCGCCTGGAAGTTCGCCCGTATCGACCTCACGCTCAAGCTCTTCAGCCCGGCCGATGGCCGCGCCTGGGAGACCCGGATCGCGCCCTGGACTCCTGATTAGGGCGTTTCCCGACCTGATGGAGTCGTACTCAGTCGTTGTACGTTCGCTTGTCCGCATACCGTGTGGTCCAAGCCCCCCACCTCACCCCGGCCCTCTCCGCCCCCAGGGGCGGAGAGGGAGAGCAGGCGGCGCCTTCTACGTTCCCCCTCCGCCCTTCGGGGGGAGGGGGACAGGGGGAAGTGGGGCCGTGCGGGCCACCGTAACTCGCTAAGCTCGGATAGTGTTTGGGCTGGCGGCTTCTGGTGGGGCCGCCGGCGTCGAACCTCGGGTGTTACTTGGGCGCCATCCGGAGCGCGCCGTCGAAGCGGATCACCGAGCCGTTCATGAAGGTGTTCTCGGCGATGTGCACGGCGAGCGCGCCGTACTCGTCGGCGGTGCCGAGGCGCTTCGGGTAGACCGTCGTCTCCAGCAGGGACTGCTTCACCGGCTCGGAGAGGCCGGCCATCATCGGCGTGTCCATCAGCCCCGGCGCGATGCAGTTCACGCGGATGCCGTCGCGGGCGAGCTCGCGCGCCATCGGAATGGTCATCGCGGCGACCCCGCCCTTCGACGCCGCGTAGTCGAGCTGGCCGATCTGCCCCTCGAAGGCCGCGACCGAGGCGGTGGTGACGATGCAGCCGCGCTCGTTGTCCTCCATCGGCTCCATCGCGGCCATGTCGGCGGCGGCCAGGCGGCACGAGTTGATCGTGCCGATCAGGTTGACGTGGACCGCGCGGGTGAGCTTTTCCAGCGGGCTCGCGTTGCCGTCCCGGCCCACCAGCTTGGCGCCCGGCGCAATGCCGGCACAGGCGACCATGATGCGCGCGGGTCCAAGCGCGTCCCGCACCTGGACGACGGCGGCCTCGTGGCTCGCCGCATCGACCACGTCGCAGACGGCTGCCGCGCCGCCGATCTCGGCTGCGACCTTCTGCGCCAGCTCCTCGTTCATGTCGAGGATGCCGACCTTGGCGCCAGCGGCGGCGAGCTGCCGCGCCGTCGCTTCGCCCAGTCCCGACGCGCCGCCGGTAACGATCGCCGTTTGCCCGCTGATGTTCATGTCCAACTCCCTTCGAATTCCGGGCGTCTACATAGCAAACCGCCGGTGCGCGCAAAAGACGCGGGGCAAGCGGCAGGCTACGGGCCGATGGCGGTGGGGCGGCGGCCGGCGAGGAGCGCTTCACGGCGGGCGATGTAGACAGCGCTCGCTACGATGAAGACCGCGCCGACCCAGGTCCAGATTCCCGGAAACTCGCCGAACGCGAACCAGCCGATCGCGACCGCGAAGGGGAGGCGGGTGAAGTCCAGCGGCACGATGGCCGTCGCTTCCATGATCGAGAGCGCGCGCGCCATCGAGAAGTGCGCGATCGTGAGCACGCAGCCGATGCCGAGCAGCCAGCCCAGCTGCTCCATGGTTGGCATCTGCCACCACCAGAGAGCGGGGCCGAGCGAGATCGGGGTCATGATCAGGTTCATGTAGAAGACGATGGCCAGGGGCGATTCCGAGCGAGCGAGCAGGCGCACCAGCGCCATCGAGGTGGCGAACATCAGCGCCGCGAAGATCGCGAGCAGGCCGCCGACCGACATGGTCTCCGCGCCCGGTTGCAGGACGATCAAGACGCCGGCGAAGCCCACCACGGTGGCGACCCAGCGGCGCGGGCCCACGCGCTCGCCCAGCATCAGGATGGCGACCGGGATCATCCAGAGAGAGACCGTGAAGTTCAGCGTGATGGCTTCCGCGAGCGGTGTGATCTGCAGCGCCGAATACCAGGCCCACATGGCGCAGACGCCGATCACGGCGCGAATGGCGAAGAGGCAGAAGCGGCCCGGCTCGAACGAGCCGAAGCCGATGCGAAACATGAAGGGCACCAGGATCAGGGTGCCGATGCCGTTGCGGATGAAGGCGATCTGAAACACCGAGATTTCCGCCGAAATGTGGCGGATCGCCGCCGACATGCCGGCGAAGCAGGCGCAGGTAAAGACCATCAGGAGCACGCCTTCCCAGGTGCGCCCGATGGCGCGGCCGCCCGCCCGTTCCGTCGACTGCGTGCTCATGGCGGGCGGCCTGCTCCCTTGCGCCGCTCGCCTGGCGTCCCTCCGTTGCGAGAATGTCAGTGGTTACAGGCGGCGGATTCGTTCGCTCACGCCACCATGCCACATCGGCCCGCCGGTCGCAGCGGGGGCAGCAGGCGGGAGCGCCCGCCTGCAAGCCGGTTCAGTACTTGTGGCAGCCGAGGCAGGTGAGCTGAGCGCGCTCCTCCGGCTGGTCGAGCTGGCGCTGCGCCATGAGCGCGTAGGGAGTCTCCGGCAGCTCGGTGATGATTCGGTTGAGATAGATTTGCGCCTCGTCGCGTCTCTCCAACAGCCACAGGGCCTCGGCGAGCGCGCCCAGCAACTCGCCCTGGCCGTGCAGCGAGAGAGAATCGAAATAGGGTTCTTGCAGCTCGAGAGCCTTGGTGTAGTCGCCGACCACCGTCTCCAGGAGCCCGATACGGGTCGGGGCGTGCGTGATATACGGAGCGACAGAGAGGTAAACTGCCGCTCGCGGGATCAGCGTCTGCAGGCTGTCGGGAGCGAGCGCCACGGCGCGGTCGAATTGGGCGACGCTCTTGTTGTAGAGCGCCATGCCCGCATCCCGATCGCCCTGGGCAAAGGCGAAGCTTGACTCATAGAACCAGCCCGACGCCTGCCAGACCAGGGCGCCCGGATGGTCCGGGTCGTCTGCGAGCGTCTCTTCGCACATCGCCATGCCGCGCTGCAGCGCGTCTTGGTTTCCGGCGAAGCCGGCGAAGAAGAGCTCCCGGACCTTCTCGTCGAAGCGCTCCGGCTCTTGCGCTGCGACCGGGAGGGTGAGCACGAGCGCCGCCAGTAGAGCGATGAGGCCGAGGACGAGGCTGCCCCGGCGCCCACGGTTCGCCATGATGTGCATGTCGTCTCTCCCCTTCGTTTATACGCCGGCGCCTTCGCTCTCCAGAATCTCACGCAGATAGGTGACATGGTTCTGGAAGGCGCGCCGTCCCGGCGCGGTGATGCGGACGCGGGTTCGCGGCCGCTTGCCCGCAAAATCCTTCACGACGGTCACGTATCCGGTCTTCTCCAGCGTGGTGAGGTGCGACCCGAGGTTGCCGTCGGTGGCGCCGGTAATCGCCTTGAGCCGGACGAACTCCAGCATCTCGCGGCGCGGCAGGGCGTTCAGCGCCGACATGATCTTGAGCCGCGTCGACTGGTGGACGATCTCATCGGGGGCGCTCATCAGGCCCGCCGCATCCAGACGCCGCCGAGGACGAGGGCGCCGCCACCCGCAAGCGGAACGATCAAGTGCAGGTGCGCCGGCGCCAGGACGAACACTCCAACCGCGAGACCGCCCAGAGCCACGCCTACGACTGCATAGCGGAGACCTATCCAGCACCCCGCGATGGCGTAGCCCGCCGCGACCAGCAGGGTGAAAAACATCAACACTCTGCCACCCGAGGTCGGCGCGAAGATCATCAGAGTGAGCCCGATGAATGCCGCGAGCACGGCGGCCGACCCCACGTAACGGAGGAGGCGCACGCGATCGCCCGGCTCGCCGCAGCGCCGCGCGTGACGGACGATCAGGAGGGCGGTGCCGAGGAAACCCGCGATATCGACCGCGCCCCAGACGATGCCCGGATTCGCGGTTGAGAGGGCATTGACGGCGCCGGCGACGATCCATAGCGCGCCCCACAGCAGCAGGTAGGGGCTCGCCACGCCGTACCCGAAGAGCGTCCGGCTGCGGCGTTCCGTGGTCTCGATGTCGTGCAGTGCCGACTGGGCGTCGTCCTTGCTCACGCTCATGGCTCGCTCCACGCCTTCGGACCAGTGACGACGGGCAGTATACGCGAATTTGCTCTGCAATGCAGAGTAATCTGTATGCCAAAACGTCTTGATTCAGGCCAACGCGCTCCCCACATTCAGGATTGAGAGGTAGCCGGCCGCGTAAGGGCTACCGCGATCGGTCGCTTCAGGGTGCGCGCCGCTACCGGGCGCACCCACCGACACTCGCTCGACGGAGGAGGGCAAGGCGATGGCACGCGTTTCACCGTTCAGCAGCCCTCTTCTGCTCGGCTTCGACCGCCTGGAGGAAATGGTCGACCGGCTCAGCCGTTCCACGACCGACGGGTATCCCCCTTACAACGTCGTGCACCTGGGGGATGAGCGGCTGCGCATCAGCCTCGCGGTGGCCGGCTTCGACGAGGACGATCTCGACGTCACCATCGAACGCAACGAGCTGCACATCAGAGGACGGCAAGCGGAGGAGAACGGTGCCGTCTACCTGTATCAGGGCATCGCTGCGCGCCAGTTCCACCGCACGTTCCTGCTTGCGGACGGGATCGAGGTAACTGGCGCTTCACTCGACAGCGGATTGCTTCACATCGAGCTGACTCGCCCCACCGCACCTGAGATCGTGAGGACCATTGCGATCAAAAGCGGCGGCGGAGCAGGCAATGACTAAGGGAGGTGTGTCGTGTGTGAACGGCGCGGCGGGTGCTGCTGCAGCTACCGCGCCTCGGCCCAAGGAGGATGGTCATGAATGATGGCGATCGGGCGACTGCCGGCGAGCGGAGGGAGTATGTGCACTTCCTCACCGGCAACGAAGCGTACATCCGGGAAGTCCTGGTGGACGGTGCTGCCGTCTACGGCATCCATGCACCGGACGGCCGCCTCCTTGGCGTCGCGCCGGACCGCGACCTCGCGTTCGCCGCGGCGCGCCAGCACCAGCTGGAGCCGCTCAGCGTCCACTGAAAGGTGAGATCTGCGCGTCGCTTAGCGCGCCTAGCCTGAATCTGTCAGCCTAACAGAGTCCGCGGCGGGAAGCTCCAGTCGGAAGCTTGCGCCGACAATGGCGCCCGCACCATCGCGCCGGTTGACGCAACTCAGCTGGCCGCCGTGGGCCTCGGCGATCTGGCGCGAGATGCTGAGACCGAGACCGGAGTGGGCGCCGAACGGCTCACCCTCCGGACGGTCGGTGTAGAAGCGCCGGAAGATCGCCTCCTCCATGCCGGCCGGCACGCCGGGGCCGTCATCGTGCACGCTGACCATGACCGCGGCGCCGTCCCGGCGCAGCCCGAGCGTGATCGTCCCGCCCGGCGGGCTGAACGAACGGGCGTTGTTGATGAGGTTCTGGAGCACCTGGGCGAGGCGGTCCTCGACGCCGAGCACCACGAATGGACCCTCGCCTTCGACTTCGACTCGTATGGCCGCGGGGGCCTCGCCCATCGAGGCGGCAGCGCTGTGCATCTCGGCGAGCGTTGTCAGCATGGCGCCGACATTGACCGGCTCCAGTCGGGCACGGAACAGTTCGGTATCGATCTTGGAGGCGTCGGCAATCTGGCTGAGCAGCCGGTCCAGCCGCTTCACGTCCTCGCCGACAAGCGCCAGCAGCTTCGCTCGCTTCTCTTCGTCGTCGACGCGGCGGGCGGTGTCGACGGCGGTGAGCACGGAACTCAGAGGATTCTTCACCTCGTGCGCGACATCGGCGACGAAACGTTCGATCGCGTCCATGCGCACCCAGAGCGCCTCGGTCATGTCGCGCAACGCACCGGAGAGCCGCCCGATCTCGTCGTTGCGCGACGTGAAGTCGGGAATGGCCACCTTGCGCCCGCCGCCGGCGCGCACTCGCTCCGCCGCCCGCGCAAGCCGGCGCACGGGCCGGGTGATCGTGCCTGCGAAGTAGAGGCTGAGGAGGATGGTGATCCCGAGCGCGATGCTGAACGCCTGGAGGATGGTGAAGCGGGCGTTGCGCACGCTCTCCAGCACGTCGTTGGCATCCGCCACCAACAGCAGGGCGCCCTGAATCCGGCGGAACGGCTGGATCGGCGCGGACACGACGGCGACCAGCCGGGCGTCCTGCGTTCTGTGCATGGCGCGCCCGGCGGTACCCTGCAGCGCGCTCAGCACCTTCGGGAAGTCGGCCGCTTGCGGGTTGAGCGGCTCGATGTAGAGCGGCACCGTCGTGCGCGGGGGCAGCCGCGCGGTGATCCAATCGTAAGCCGCGTCCGCCGCCCGGCCGAGGACTCCTCGGCCTTCCTCCGGGGGCGGCAACTCCGTCGTCTGCACAGGCGCCATCGGCAGCCGCCATGAATCGACGGCGAGGGTCCCATCGGCGTTGAAGAGCAGCGCGCGCGTATCGACCGGCAGGTTCAGTCGGTAGATCAGGCTCGCGGCGTCGGCCGGGCCGAGACCCGCTTCCGACGGGCTGGCGGTGTCCACCGCGCTTTCACCGAGCGCAGCGGCCAGCAGGGTGGCCTCGCGCGCGAGCGCGTCCAGCCTGTCGTCCATCAAATCGCGCTGCATTTGGTCGAGATAGAAGAAGCCCGCGACCAGCACCCCCAGAGCCATGACGTTGATGGCGAGGATTCGGGCCGTCAGCGGGAAGCCGATGCGCGGCCGCCGGCCCCGGCCGGCCTGCGCCCGGGGAGCGGTCGGCGCCGCCTTCAGATCGTCTTCGACCCGATCACGGCGTGGTGTATCGGTAGCCGACACCATAGAGCGTCTCGATCTGCGAGAAGGCCGGATCGATGGCCCTGAACTTCTTGCGGATGCGCTTGACGTGACTGTCGATGGTGCGGTCCTCGACGTAGATCTGGTCGCCGTAGGCGGCATCCATCAGCTGGTTCCTGCTCTTGACGTGGCCGGGGCGCTGGGCCAACGCCTTCAGCAGCAGGAACTCGGTCACCGTGAGGGAGAGCGCCTTGCCCTGCCAGGTGCAGAGGTGACGGTCCTCGTCCAGCACCAGCGCGCCCCGCACCATGAGCGCAGCCCCGTCGGCGCTCTGGGCCGGCTCGGCACGCCGCAGGACCGCCCGGATCCGCTCAACCAGAAGGCGAATCGAGAAGGGCTTGGTGATGTAGTCGTCCGCGCCCTGGCTGAGCCCATAGAGCTGGTCGTCCTCGGCGTCCTTCGAGGTCAGGAACACCACGGGGAGCGTCGAATGCTCCCGCAGCTGGGCGAGCAGCTCCAGACCGTCCATCTGCGGCATCTTGATGTCGAGTACCGCGAGGTCGACCGGCCGGCTCAGCAGGTCCTGCAACGCCTTCACCGGGTCGCTGTGGGGCCGGACCACGAAGCCCTCGGCCTCAAGCGCCATGGTGACCGAGGTGAGCAGGTGCTGGTCGTCGTCGACCAGCGCGATGGTCGCAGGCACCGTATCCCTCCTCCTCCTGCGGCCGCCCCGAGTATGGCTTCACTGTGGCGATTTTAGGGCGCCGGATCGGCAGGTCACGTCAGTAGCGGGCGATCGGTCGCCGGGCGACGGCGAGAAAGCGGCCAGAAAGGAGAATGCTCGCACTAAGCGCGCCCGCCAGAATGCCCCACATCAGGCCGTCCACGCCAATCCCCACCACGAAAGCCAGCACGTAACCGATGGGCACCGTGATGAACCACCAGGAGATGAGCTGAAGTCCTGGCGGCACCCACACGTCGGCGACGCCGCGCAACGCGCCCATCAGCACCGCCTGCATGCCGTCGAACACCAGGATGATACCGCAAATGCCGATGAGCGAGGCGGCAAGCGGCAGCACCAGGGGATCATCGGTGTAGAGCTTCGCGAGGGGCAGTCCGAGGCCAATGAACGGGCCGGCGAAGCACGCCATGAGGAATGCGATGAGCAGGACGCCCGCCCAGCCGGCGCGCACGATATCGGTGGCGTTGCGCCGGCCGACTGCGTTGCCGACCCGGACCATGCTCGCCCCGGCGGTGCCGATGGCGACCATGAAGACGAGCCCGATCAGGTTGTAGCCGATCTGATAGGCGGCGAGCGACACCGTGCCGAGATGGCCGGCGAACATGACCAGCGCGGCGAACGCCGCGGTCTCGAGACCCCGCGCGGCGCCGAGGGGGTAGCCGAGGCGCCTGAGCCGCTTCGAGATCACCCAGAAGTCGCCGGCGGGGCGGTGGATGCCGAGCGCGCGGGCGTCCGCCTGGCGCAGCACGACGAGCAACAGAGCCCCGAACATGACCCAGCGCACCAGCGAGGTCGCGATGGCGGCGCCTTCCGCCCCCATCTCCGGGCCGCCCAGGTTGCCGAAGATGAGGATCCAGTTGAGCAGCGCGTTGAGCAGCACCGCGCCGAACATGACCAGCATGCCGGGGATCGGCCGGCTGAGGCCTTCCAGGAAGTGCGTGCACACCACCCACATCATCAGGGGCGGCGAGCCCCAGGCGATCATGTCGAGCACGCGGCCGCCGCCGGCGACGACTTCGGGCGACTGGCCGGTCGCATCGAGGGTGTAGCGGCCGAGCAGGCAGATCAGGCCCATGACGACGCCGAGGACCGCGCCGTGGACGAAGCTCACGCGCCAGTACGCGCCGCAGGCGGCGTGGTCGCGCGCGCCGTGCGCCTGGGAGACCACGATCACCGTGCCCTGCAGCAGGCCCACGCCGATCAGGATCATGACCACCTGCGCGGCATTCGCCGCCGCGTAGTAGGCCAGCGATGCGGTGCCGTAGTGGCCCAGCATGGCGGAATCGATCGCGACCATCACGAGCAGGCCCGCGCGCGCGAGGATCACCGGGCCGGCGAACCGGGCGGTCCGAATCAGATGGCGCTCGAACGACATGGCCCGGCTGGCGGGCCGCTCGGGCGCGACGGCGACTCCCTTGGTCATGGCGCCGGACCTTAGCCCGGAATTCTCACCAAGGTCATGGATTGCTGCCGCAACGGCAGCCCGTTTACTGCCCGTCCGGCGTCTTGGCGTTTAGGCCGGGATAGATGGGGAAGGCTTGGCAGAGTGTCCGCACCTCGGCACGGACGGCGTGCTCGACTGCCTCGTCGCGCGCGCCTGACGGCGCCATCGCGTGGAGCACATCGGCGATCCAGCCGCCGATACGGCGGAACTCGGCCTCGCCGAAGCCCCGCGTGGTCCCGGCTGCCGAGCCGAAGCGGAGGCCCGAGGTCACGCGGGGAGGCTGCGTGTCGCCCGGCACCGCGTTCTTGTTGCAGGTGAGGCCGGCGGTTTCCAGGCTGTCGGAAGCGGCGGCTCCGGTGAGTCCGAGCGGGCGCAGGTCGGCGACCAGCAGCGGCGTGTCGGTGCCGCCGGCGACGATGGCGATGTCGCGCTGCATGAGCGAGTCTGCGAGGGCGCGGGCGTTGGCCAGCACCTGGGCGGCGTAAGCCTTGAACGAGGGCTTGAGCGCTTCGCCCAGGCAGACCGCCTTGGCCGCGACGGCGTTGAGGATCACGCTGCCCTGCACGCCGGGGAAGACGGCGCTGTCGAGCTTGCGCGCGAGCGCGGGATCGTCGGTGAGGATGAGGCCGCCGCGCGCGCCGCGCAGGTTCTTGTAGGTGGTCGCCGTGGTGACGTGGGCGTGGGGCAGGGGGCTCGGGTGCGCCCCGCCGGCGACCAGCCCGGCGAAGTGGGCCATGTCGGCGAGCAGGGTGGCGCCGACCGAGTCGGCGATGGCCCGAAAGCCGGCGAAGTCGATCGCCCTGGGGTAGGCCGAGCCGCCGCAGATGATGAGCCTGGGGCGGTGCTCTCGCGCCAGGAGCGCAACTTCGTCCATGTCAATGAAGCCCGCCGCATCGGTGCGATAGCGGATCGGATTGAACCACTTGCCGGTCAGGTTCACCGCTGCGCCGTGGCTCAGGTGGCCACCGGCATCGAGGGCCATGCTCAATACCGTGTCGCCCGGCTGCAGCAGCGCAAGAAAGGCCGCCTGGTTGGCCTGGCTGCCGGAATGGGGCTGGACGTTGGCGAAGGCGCAGCCGAAGAGCTGCTTGGCGCGCTCGATGGCGAGGGCCTCGATCTTGTCGGCGAACGCGGCGCCGCCGTAGTAGCGCGCGCCGGGCCGGCCTTCGACGGTCTTGTTGACGATGACCGAGCCCAGGGCGTCGAGGCTCGCGCGGCTCACCAGGTTTTCCGACGCGATCAGCTCGATCCCGTCCTGCTGGCGGACGAGTTCGCCCGCGAGCGCCGCGTGGACCTCTGGGTCAACTGTTTGCAGGTGATCGAGGAAGTAACCCGGCTCGCGCGCCGGGGTGTCGCTCATTGGGCGGCCGCCGGGGCGAACAGGCAATCGTCGGCGAGCGGCACCACCGGCGAGAAATCGGTGTGATGCTTGTACTCGGGCCGGGCGAACGCGGTCTGGGCGTTGGCGACCGGGTTGAGGATGAGCGAGAAGATCGCGCGGTCCCACGGCGACATGTTGCCCGGCGAGCCGTGGACCATCAGGTCGCCGAAGATGAGCACCGTGCCGGGCGGGCCGAGCGCGGGCGTGATGCCGCCCACGGCAATGAGGTTCGTGACGGTCTCGCGATCCACCACCCAGAGCGGATAGCTCGTGCTCGTCACGTCGTGGAAGGTCGGCAGCGGCTCGTGCCGGTGGGAGCCGGGGATGAAATAGAGCGGCCCGTTATAGTGGCTCACCTCGTCCAGCAGGATGTGCAGGTTGAGCGCTTGGGGGGCAGGAACGCCGTCGTCCCGGTGATGGGTAGCGAAGTCGTAGTGCCACTGCCAGACATCGCCCTCGAACGCCGCCTTAACATTGACCTTGACCTGCTGGATGTAGAGGTCGGGGCCGGCGATCTGCCGCGCCGGTTCGACCAGGCGCGGATGGCGCACGAGGCGGTCGATGAGGTCGCTCCGCTGGTGCAGTCCCATGATGGTACGGGGCGCGGTGCCCGCCTTTTCCCCGATATTGGCCTCGCTCTCCTCATCGAAGAGCGGCGGCAGGGAGGCACGGATCGCCGCCACCTCGGCCGCGGAGAAGAGGCCGGGGAGGATCAGCAGGCCGTCCCGGCGGAAGACCTCAAGCTGTTCGTCGTTCAACTTCAACGGGCCGGCCTCGCCGCCCGCTCGGAGTCCCAGGCGAGAAGGGAGTGGGGCTCTCCCGCCAGCGGCAGGGAGAAGCCCCGAACCCCGTTACGGATCGCGACAGCCTATTCGGCGGCGGCAGGCGTGACGGCCCGGCGGCGCTTGGCCAGTGCGATCTCGTTCGGCGCGCGGTGATAGGCGCCGTCCTTCATGATCATGAGCAGGTTGTCGGCGTCCTGCATGATGGAGACGTCCTTGGTCGGGTCGCCGTCCACCAGCAGCAGGTCGGCGAGGTAGCCTTCCTTGACCATGCCGACGTTGAGCCCCATGAGCTCGCCGCCCCACTTCGTGGCGCCGATCAGCGCCTCGGCCGGCGAGTAGCCGAAGTGGTTGACGAAGTGCTCCATGTCGCGGGCATTGGCGCCGATCGGGTTCCAGGCGAAGCCGTAGTCGCCACCCGGCATGGCCCGGATGCCGCGCTTCCGCACTTCCTGATAGGTGCGGATGGTGTGCTCCATCTTGTAGAACATGTTGTAGCTCTCGGCGATCTCGCGGGTGATGCCCCACTCGCCGGCCTCGTGCGCGAACGTGTAGACGATGCCGAAAGCCGGGGCCATGAAGATGCTCTTCTTCTTGGCTTCCAGCATGTCGAGGGTCTTATTGGTCGCGTAGTCGGCGTGGTAGATGATGTTGATGCCGTGCTTGAGCGCGAGGCGCACCGCCTTGTCCGCCCTGGCATGGGTGATGATGTTGACGCCGGCTTCGCGGGCGACTTCGGCGGCCGCTGCGACCTCGGCATCGAAGTAGGTGATTTTCTCGGACTGCCCGGGCTGGCAGAATTCGTCGCCCGAGATGTTGATCTTCAGGTTGTCCACGCCCTCGCGCACGCAGAGCCGGCAGGCCTTGCGCACTTCGTCCGGCCCGTCGGCGATGAAGCCCACTGACTCCTGGTGCATGTGCCACTTGCGTTCGTCGCCGAGCCCGCCTGACGACACGATCTCGGGCGAGGCCGCCTTGATGCGCGGCCCCGGATAGCGCCCGGCATTGATCACGTTGCGCAGTACCGGCTCGATACGGATCTTGTTGTAGCCGACGCCGGCAGCCGAGAAGAGGCTCGTGAAGCCGTGGTCGATCATCGTGCGCGCATTGTCGAGTGCGAGCACCATGTGCTCCTCCGGCGGGAGCGCCCCGATCTCCGGCAGGGTCGTACTGTCGATGTAGCAGACGTGGGCGTGGGGCTCGACAAGCCCTGGCATCAGGGTGGCGCCCGCGCCGTCCACCACGGTCGCGCCGTTGGCCCTGATCTTGCCCTTGCCGCGGGCGACCTTCTTGATGAGGTTGCCCTGCAGCTTCACCTCGCCCGCGAACGGGCGCTTGGCGTTGCCGTCGAAAATCATCACGTTCTTGAAGAGGGTCTCTGCCATCGTCTCAGCCTCCGTCTCGGGCGTGCGCTCCCCTGGTTCCCTGTGCCGCACGCCTCAGTAATCGGTTCGGCGCCCCGCGTCGCGCGACGCACGCCGCTGCGCACAGATTAGGCGCCCATTTAGGCCCCCGCAATCGCTAACCGGCGTGTGTGATCGAATTCTACGCGGTCTCTCGGTGTCTCCCCGTGCGGTATAGGCGCCTGAATGCGCGACGCAGGCCGTGACATTGGTGCGAAATCCGGGCTAAGACGCGCCCGCCAGTGCGGAGGACACCCCATGAAGCTCTATTCCAGCCCGGCCACGCCCTTCGGCCGCAAGGCGGTGATCGTCGCGCGCGAGCACGGCATCGCGCTCGACATCGTGAATGTGAACCCCTTCGAGTCGGAGGAGCTGGAGCGGCTCAATCCGATCAAGCTCATCCCGGTGCTGGTGATGGACGACGGCACCGTGCTCTACGACAGCCACGCGATTTGTGCCTATTTCGACGGGATCGGGGAAGGACCATCGCTCTATCCCGACGACGACCGCTGGGGTTGGCAGCGCCGCATGACGCTCGGCACGGCGCTCACGGAGTCGAGCGTCTTGTGGCTCTTCCAGAAGCGCCAGCCGGCGGACCAGCAGAGCGACAACCTCAAGACCCATTACGTGAAGCGGGTGCGGCGCATCACCGCGGCGCTCGAGGCCGAGGTGGATACGCTGGCCGCCGCGCCGTTCCGCATCGATCACATCGCGGTCATTTGCGGCATCGGCCACCTGGAGTTCCGCCACGACGACTCGTGGCGGGCGGACTGCCCTGCGCTCACGGCGTGGTACGAAGGAATCCAGAGCCGGCCGAGCGTCGCCGCGACGCAGCCCACCGACTGACCCTGGCGGAAGGAAAGACCCATGATCGACGTGCACTACTGGCCGACGCCCAACGGCAAGAAGGTGACCATTCTGCTGGAGGAATGCGGCATGCCCTATCGCCTAGTTCCTTGCCACATCGGGAAGGGCGATCAGTTCGAGGACTCGTTCCTCAGTATCAGTCCCAACAACCGTATGCCCGCGCTGGTGGACGACGACCCGCCCGGCGGCGGCGCGCCGGTGAGCGTCTTCGAATCGGGCGCGATGATGATGTACATCGCCGAGAAGGCCGGTCGCTTCTACCCGCAGGACCTGCACGGCCGCTACGAGGTCAACCAGTGGATCATGTGGCAGATGGCGAACCAGGGGCCGAAGTTCGGCGAGTTCGGCCACTTCCGCCGGCTGGGCGACGACGAGGGCGATCAGACCTACGCCATCACGCGCTTCGGCAACGAGGTCAACCGGCTCTACGGCGTCATGAACAACCGGCTCTACGACCGGGCCTATCTCGCGGGCGAGGGCTACACGATCGCCGACATGATCTCCTATCCTTGGGCCGTCTATTGGGAATCGCAGGGGCAGGACATAAACGAATTCAAATACTTCAAGCGCTGGTTTGAGCAACTATCTGAACGCGAGGCGGTGCAGCGCGGCATGGCGGCCGGTGAAGACTTACCCGAGGACCCTGACACCCTCTCCGACGAAGAGAAGGAGCGGCGGCGCGCGCTGCTCTACAACCAGCGAGCGCGCCCCGCGCCGGGCTGAGCGAACGTCTGCGCCCCCTCCTCACCCCGGCCCTCTCCTCCCCGCCGGGGAGGAGAGGGAGAAATTGAAGAGCGTCCCCTCAGCCTGCGTTCCCCCTTCGGGGGAGGGGGACAGGGGGAGGTGGGCGTCGGCTAAGCTGCGTCGGCCTTCCGTGCGTCAGTCGACGGGTTTCCAGTCCCCGGCCGGCTTGAGCTTCTTGGCTTCGGGGATCACCTCGGTGCCGAAGCGCTCGATCTGGTCTAGCTGCTCGGAAAGTTCGCCCGAGGGGCACTCCAGCATGCAGACCGCCATCGAGAAGCCGGCGTCGGCCAGCGCCGCGAGATCCTCGACGATCTGCTCGCCGGTGCCGGTACAGGTTTGGCGTGGATTGGCTTGAGAAGCCGGGTCGCTGGCGTCAGTGATGCGCGCGGTCGCGGCGCATAGCATCAGGAAGTCGGATGGGCTCCGGCCTTGCGCCTCCAGCTCGCGGCACACCTCGTCTTGGAGGCCGGTGTAGCGGTCGGCCTGTGTGTACGAATCGAGGAAGAGCGGATAGAGGCCGTCGCAGAAGCGCGCGGCACGCCGTGCGCCCCTGATCGTGTTGCCGCCGAAGACGATGGGCGGGTGCGGGTTCTGCTGCACCGGCTTCGGGTCCTGGGAGACGTCCTTGAAGCTGTAGTAGTTGCCCTCGAAGGTGGCGAGGTCGCCGGTCCACGAAGCCTTATAGATCTGGATGCACTCCTCGGTGCGCCGGTTGCGCTCCTCGTAGTCGATGCCGACCGCGTCGAACTCCTCGACCATCCAGCCGACCCCGACGCCCAGCATGAGCCGGCCGCCCGAGAGCTGGTCCACGGTCATGAACTGGCGCGCGTCCGAGAGGGGATGGCGATAGGGCGCGATGAGCACGCTGGTGGCGAGCTTGATGGTCGTGGTCTGCACCGCGACCGCGCCCATGACCACGGCGGCGTCCAGCATGTTGTGGCGGCGCTGGTAGGCGCGCTGGCCGGAGACGTTCGCGGTGTGGTGGCTCTCGGAATCGTAGGGCATGCAGACATGGTCGGGATACCAGATCGAGTGAATGCCCGCGCGCTCGGCGGTCTGGGCGACCCGGATCGGGTCCATCTGCTCCGCCGGCGTGTGGTGGAGGAACATGTTGACGTCGTCGCGGTAGGACTGACCGTGGGTGTTTCCGTAAAGCCCGACTTCCATGATGCATTCCCTTTCGTTCGCCCGGTTGCTGGCGCGGCGCGATTATGCCGCCCGCACCGCCTGCCTGGAAGCGCCGTCGCGCGCACGGTAGCCTCGAGCCGCCGGGCGAGTCGCGGGACCGCGCGGCCCTGACGCACACGGAGCGAGGGCGGTCATGCGGGTTTTCATCGCCTGTCTCGGGACCGAGACCAACACCTTCTCGTCGCTGCCGACGGGCGAGCAGACTTACCGGGACACCGCCGTCTTCGACAGCGATGCGACCTGCCATTCGCCCAATCCCTTCAGCCTGCCCCTGCACATCTGGCGCGAGCGCGCCGAGGCGGAGGGGCACGAGGTGATCGAGGGGCTCTGCGCCTTCGCCCAGCCGGGGGGGCGGACGATCCGCCGCGTCTACGAGGACTATCGCGATCGCATCCTCGAGCAGGCCGAAGCCGCGCTGCCGCTTGACCTCGTGCTGGTCAACATGCACGGCGCGATGGTGGCGGAGGGCTACGACGACTGCGAGGGCGACTTGTTGGCCCGGCTGCGCGCGGTGGTGGGCCCTGACGCGGTGATCGGTGGCGAGCTCGACCTGCACTGCCACATCACGCCGCTGATGCTGGAGGCGGCGACCGCGCTCGTCACCTACAAGGAATACCCCCACATCGACATCGGCGAGCGGGCGGAGGACCTGTTCCGGCTCTGCCACGACGCGGCCCGCGGGCGCACCCGGCCCGTGATGGCCGCTCACGACTGCCGCATGATCAGCATGTGGCGCACCACGGCTGAGCCGATGCAGACCTTCGTCGCCGACATGAAGGCGCGCGAGGGGAGCGACGGAATTCTCGCCGTCTCCTTCGGCCACGGCTTCCCCTGGGGCGACGTGGCGGAGGTGGGCGCCAAGACCCTGGTGGTAACCGATGGCGATGAGGGCAAGGCGGCGGCGCTGGCCGCCGATCTCGGCGCCCGGCTCTGGGCGATGCGCGAGGAGACGCGGCCCACCGCAATCGGGATCGACGAGGCTATCGACCGAGCGTTGGCGGTAGACGGCGGGCCCGTGGTGCTGGCGGACGTCTCCGACAATGCCGGCGGCGGCGCGCCCAGCGATTCCACCTTCATCCTGGAGCGCTTGATCGCGCGAGGCGTCGGCGATGTCGCGAGCGGTCTCTACTGGGACCCGGTGGCGGTGCGCTTCTGCATGGAGGCGGGGGAGGGGGCGTCGCTCCGCTTACGTATCGGCGGCAAGTGCGGCCCGGACTCGGGCAACCCGGTGGACCTCGCGGTCACGGTCGAGCGGATCGTGATCGGCGCCAAGCAGACCTTCGGCGCGGCCCGCAACAGGATCGGCGATGCGGTGTGGGTGCGCGCGGAAGGCGGCCTCGACCTCGTGCTCAATACGGTGCGCACACAGGTCTTCCATCCCGACGCGTTCGCCGCCGTCGGGCTCGATCCGGCGGGCAAGAAGATCGTGGTGGTGAAATCCACCCAGCATTTTCATGCGGGCTTCGCGCCCATGGCAAAGGAAATTCTCTACGTCGCTGCACCGGGTGCCATCGCGCCCGACTTCGCGGCGATCCCCTACACTAAACTGGCGAAGCCCTACTGGCCGCGGGTCGAGGACCCCTGGGCAGGATAGGAGAGGCCCGGCGGGCGCTGCTGCTTATTCCGCCGCCTCCGCCTCGGGGCGGGCCCAGCGGCGCTCGAAGGCCCAGACGTCCTCGAAGCCCATGAGCGCGTGCATCTCGGGCAGCGAGATCATCGGCGCATCGACGTTGGCGGTCGAGCCGTCGCGCTTGAGGGACGCGAAGGCACTCTTCATGGCGCCGGCCGCCGGCAGCATGCCGATGGCGGGATAGATCGCGATGTTGAAACCCAAGGCCGCGAGGCGCTCCGCCGGCACGATGGGGGTCTTGCCGCTGTCCACCATGTTGGCGAGCAGCGGCTTGTCGAAAGTCTCGCCGATCCGCGCGATCTCGTCTTCGTTCTCCGGCGCCTCGATGAAGATCACGTCGGCGCCCGCGTCGGCGAAGGCCTGGCCCCGCGCGAGGGCCTCGTCGAGTCCGAGGCTCGTGCGTGCATCGGTGCGCGCGATGATCAGGAAGTTGGGGTCGCGGCGCGCCTCGGCGGCGACCCTGATCTTCTCCACCATGTCCTCGATGGGGACCACGCGGCGCCCCGGCGTGTGGCCGCACTTCTTGGGGATTTCCTGGTCCTCGAGCTGGATCGCGCTGCAGCCCGCGTCCTCGTAGCCCCGCACGGTGTGCTGCACGTTGAGCAGGCCGCCGAAGCCCGTGTCCGCATCGCAGATCAGCGGCGAGGCGGTGCCGCCCGCGATGGTGCGCACGCGGCTCACGACATCGGCGTAGCTCGCGATGCCGGCATCGGGCAGGCCGAGGTGCGAGGCCGCGACGCCGTAGCCGGTCATGTAGAGCGCCCGAAAACCCATGCCGTCGGCGACCTTGGCGGAGATCATGTCGTAGACGCCCGGCGCCACGACGAACTGGCCCTCCCGGATCGCGCCGGCGAGCGCGGCGCGCTTCTCGCTTGCGTTCATCTCTCTTAACTCCGTCTAGCCGCGATGGGCGTCCAGAAAACCCAGCAGGGTCTCGAAATAGGGCTCCGGCTCCTCGTACATCGGCAGGTGCGACGAGTTCGGGAACACCTTGATCTGGGAATTGGGCAGCGCCGCGTGAATCTTCATCGAACACGCGGGCGTCAGCTCGTCGTGCTGGCCGCAGAGCACCAGCGCCGGCTGGTGGATGCGGTGCAGCTCCGGCAGCCAGTTCTTGTCCTTGATGCTGCCGGTGTAGCAGAACTCGTTGGGCCCCTGGATCGCCTCGTAGGGCCCCATGTTCCAGTCGCCCAGCGAGCGCATCACCGGCGCCGGCCACGTGTCGAGCCGGCAGACGTGGCGGTAGTTGAGGATGGTGATCGCGGCCTGATAGGTGGGGTGGGCGATGGTGCCTTCCGCCTCGTGGCGCTGCATCATCGCCTCGGTCTCATGGCCAAGCGCGTGGCGAAGCCGGTGCAGCTCGCTCACGAGATGCGGGATGTCACCGGCGCCATTGGCGAGCGTGATCGTCTTGAAGCTCTCGGGATAAGCGAGCGCCCATTCCTGGCCGAGCCAGGTGCCCCAGGATTGCCCGTAGTAGTGCACGGGGCCGAGCCCAAGCGCGGTGCGCACGGTCTCCGTCTCCTCGACGTAGCGCTCGATGGTCCAGAGCGCGGCGTCATCCGGCCGGTCGGACTTGCCGGTGCCGAGCTGGTCGAAGGCCACCACCCGGTAGCCCTTGTCCGCGAGCCAGGAGTGCGCGTCCCGCACGTAGTCGCAGGGGAGCCCCGGCCCGCCGTTGACGCAGAACAGCACCTCGTCGCCGGAGCCGAAGCTGTAGGCCACGACGTTGTAACCGTCGACGGTGACGTTGATGGTCTCGTCCGGCGCGCGATCGTCCATCATGGCCTGCGTCCCCCTCCCACGTGGCGCGGCGGAGTGTTCCACATTTGCTGAACGCCTCCAAGCCGGGCCGGCGGCAAGCGAGCGGCTCGTGCTAGGATGGTTGCACGACCGCCCGGCGCCGCAAGAACAAGCAACAATGGCGCCCGCAATCGCCGCGCCCCGGCGGCGGCGACGGAGGAGGGAAGGAGAGCGAGATGGCGCGCATTCTCATCACCGATGTGACGATCTTCGACGGCTCCGGCCGCGAGCCCTTCGCGGGCGAGGTCCTGGTGCAGGGCAACCGCATCGCCAAGGTGGCGGCCGGCGGCTTCCCCAGCGGCACGGCGGCCGACCGGGTGATCGACGGCGGCGGCGCCACGCTGATGCCGGGCCTGGTCAACTGCCACGGCCACCCGACCTACCCCAACATGGGCGCGGACTTCTACTCGACCGGCGAGCTCCCGGTGGAGGAGCACGTCTACCGCACCATGCACAACGTGAAGGCGATGCTGGATGCGGGCTTCACCGCCTCGGTCAACGGCTCCTCGGCCAAGACCCGGCTCGACATCGCGACCCGCAACGAGATCGACGCGGGCGGCATCCCCGGCCCCCGGATGCGCGCGGCCACGCCCGAGATCACCGTCACCGGCGGCCTCGGCGACCTGCGCCAGTACCACATGCACCACGAGGGCTTCGCGGTGGTCTGCGACGGGCCCGAGGAGATCCGCAAGTTCTCCCGCCTGATGATCCGCGAGGGCGCGGACAGCCTCAAGCTGATGATCTCCGGCGACTTCTTCGTCCACGACACCGCCACCGGCGACATGACCGTGATGCAGGAGGACGAGATCGTCGCCTGCACCAGCATCGCCCACATCCACAAGCGCCGCGTCATCGCGCACGCGCGCACGGCGGAGGCGGTCAAGCGCTGCGTGAAGCACGGGATCGACCTGATTTACCACGCCAACTTCTGCGACGAGGAGGCGCTGGACCTGCTGGAGGCGAACAAGGACCGCTTCTTCGTCAACCCCGCCATCGGCCTCACCTACACCACCCTCTACGAGATGGCGGACTACGGGATGCCGCAGGAGAAGGCCGAGGAATGGGGCTTCAAGCGCGAGCTCGACGGCGCCATCGCGGTGACGAAGGAGCTGCACCGGCGCGGCGTGCGCGTGCTGCCCTTCGGCGACTACGGCTTCGAGTGGAACCCAGTGGGCCGCGACGCCCGCGACCTGGAGCTCTGGCAGGAACTGATGGGCTTCTCGTCCATCGACCTGCTCACCATGGCGACCCGCTACGGCGGCGAGTGTTTTGGGGACGCCGTGGGCCTGGTGGCGGAGGGCTACCTCGCCGACCTGATCATGGTGGACGGCGACCCGCTCGCCGATGTCCGAATCCTGCAGGACACCGACCGGATCGCGATGATCATGAAGGACGGCGCCGTCTACAAAGAGCCGCGCGAACGCCAGCGCCAGCAGGCCGCCGCCGAGTAGGTGCACGCCTTCGCGGCTCGATTCCCTTACGGCGGGCGGCGGCCTCGCTGCCGCTCAACGTCGGTCTTGATGCACGCCCCGGTTGCTTCTATATCCGGCCCGCACGCCCGACGAGGGCGGGGATTTGGAGACGTTATTGAGCGAGAGAGATGAGCGAAGCCAAGAGCACCAAGAAGGCATCGAAAGCCAAGACCGAGTCGGCGCCCAAGGCCAAGAGCGAGAGCGCCGACACCAAGACCAAGGCGAAGGACGACACGGCGAGTACGTCCGACGCCTCCTCCGATACCAAGTCGTCGGAGGGCGCCAAGGACTCCGGCAAGGACTCGGCAACGGACGCCGGCAAGTCCGCGCGTGACTCGGCCGGCGGCAAGGCCGACGTGCACTACGGCTATTTCTCCAGCGTGAGGACGCCGGCCTACCGCAGCGGTTGGGACGAGATCTGGGGCGGCAAGAACGGCGGGAACGACGCGGACGAAGACGAGGCGCCGCGCCAGCGCCGGGCGGCGCGCGCAAGCCGGCCCGCGAAGGCGCGCAAGCGGCGCGACCCGATCACCGTCACCCTCGACCTCGACACGCTGCCGCCCGAGCTGAAGGACGGCCTGGTGGAGATCGCCAGCGCCGAGCTCAAGAAGTCCCGCGTGAGCTACGCGCGGCGCGACAAGGCCGGCGCCATCGACTGGCGCATCACCTGCCGCGTGGACTGAGCGCGCAACCCGAGATCGCAGGATTTACGGCAAGGGGAGGACCGGGCCGATAGGCCCGGACGGCGCGACTGCGCCGCGCGCGAAGCGCGGAGCGTCGCGCGTCCACGCGCGCGGAGCGCACGATCGAGCGGAGCGAGCGCCCGGCGACTGAGGGAAATGAATAAGTAATCGATATTCGTTGCAAACGGGGGCATGTCGGTCCATCTGTAGGGAGACGGCCGACGGAGGGCTCGGGCGATGCTGAGGATTGTCGTTTTCTGCGCCTTGCTGGTCGTTGGCGCCATGCCGCTTCATGCGGACGTCATCCAGGTGGACAGTGCCGGACTTGAGCGGCTGCGGGCAGAGGGAGTCGCCGTCGTCGACGTCCGGAGGCCGGAGGAGTGGCGCAAGACCGGCGTCATCGAAGGCAGCCACTTGATGACCTTCTTCGACAAGAAGGGACGCTACGACCTGGACCAGTGGCTGCCGGCCCTCGCCGCGATCGCAGAATCCGACCAGCCCGTTGCGTTCATCTGCCGTAGTGGAAAGCGCAGCGGCAGGGTCGCCCGCCTGCTGGACGAGCAGTTCGGATACCGGCACGTCTACACTGCGCGCGATGGCATCCTGGGATGGCTCGAGGAGGGGCGGTCCACGATGGATCGCCAATAGCGGCCGCCGCCCGAGGGCTGCCAAATCCGCGGACCGCTGGGCATTTCTGGTAGCCACATGGAAAAAAGCCGCTATATGTAGCGGTTTAGTCACATTCGAGTCGCCAGAGGATAAAGACAGAGGGGACCTCCGACCATGAGCAGAGCCGCATTCATCGAGAACGTCGCCAAGAAGGGCAAGATGAGCAAGGCCGAGGCCAAGCGCACCGTGGACCTGGTGCTGGGCGAGATCGAGGCCGGAATCAAGAAGTCGAAGAAGGAAGGCCGCTACACCATCGGCAACTTCGGCACCTTCAGCATCGTCAAGCGCAAGGGGCGCAAGGGCCGCAACCCGCAGACCGGCGAGGCGATCCGGATCAGGGCCTCCAAGGCCCTCCGCTTCCGCCCCTCCGCCCAGCTCCGGAGAGCCGCCGGCGCGAAGTAATTCTCAGCCCAAGCGTATCGTATTTGGGTGTAACGGTGGCGCCGCTGACCATGCTACGCTGAGGCAACAAACGCAGTTAGACCCTTGTTTTGGCACGTTGAGTAGTGGCGTAGCCTCGAAGACGCCGGCGCTTCCAAGATTAGCGCCCGCGAACACAATGTCTTGTAAGATGGCGCCCATTTCAATCAGAAGTGCGACCAACATTACGCCGTAGAAATGCTGCATTTAGTGACTGTCACCTTCGCGTAATCCGGAAAGGACTGATGAAGCTTAGAGGTGATGTCCATTACATCTTCTGGTAGCTCTTTCCTGACAGGCGCTCAAATTCCCTTAGAAGATTGTACATTTTGTCGAAAGAGGGTTCATCTCCGAATGCCTTGTAGGCAAATGCGCAGGAGCATATTCCCCGATAGAAATAGTTAAAAATTTCTTCTCGGTGTCCATCGTAAATCGGAGTTCCCTTCATGCCGCGCACATGGAATCGAGCTGGACTTCCTCCATACATATCCATTATGTGAGGAGATGCGGCGTGAACATATCCAGAATAGGCTCTGCTCATTGTCCTCAATAGTTCTGCTCCACTGCTTGGGTCAGTCGGAGAAAACTCACTACGGGCCAAGTATGCATGAATTTTCCGGCGAGGCACTACATCGCGCTTTTGAGACGACTCTATTGCCGTGTCAGCGTCAAATTCTTCTGCGAAAAATGCGTCCAAGAATCGACAATGTAAAGGTGAGTTATCGTCACCTCGTATCATGCCGATCACTAAAAATAGAATGTCCTCTTGAAGTTCGTCTAGCATTCTCTGTAATGAGGCCTGCTCTTGCACAAAACCAGCATTGAAGAGTAGGCGTGTTGCATGGAGAGTACTTACCATGCGTGCCAGTTTTTGAACGATTGCTTGATGGATTGACCGTTCCACATGACGAAAAGCCTGAATTCTCCTAATCTGCACAAATTGCGGCTGCGGTACTCGCGCTGCCAGTTGGTCAACAGTCCGCTCCAGGTGCTTCAAGACTTGTTCATAAAGGGCATCCATCGTTATCAAGCCTTTTTTCGGCGTTCAATGTTTTGCGGGTGCGGATAGCGCATGTTCTAGCGCGTCTTCAAGACGTTTTGTCTTGGCGAGAGAATGTCGGAGGAATAGCGTCTCAGAACAAGTAGGGTCGAAGTCACGGCATTTCCAGCGGCTCCACACACTTCTCATCGTCGTTCGCGGGTTTGTTGACCAGCGTGCTTACGGGGTGAGCGGTCATGACCGCGGCCGGGTAGGGGGCGAGGGGGACCGCTTCGCCGCCAAGCCAGGGGTCGTAAGCGTCGGGCGGCAGGATCACGGGCATGCGGGGGTGGATTGGGGCCAGGGTGGCGTTGGCCTCGGTGGTGAGGATGGTGCAGGTCTCCAGCACGTCGCCGGGCGCGAGCTCGGATAGCGAGCCGGTGAGCGCGAGGCCCGCCGGCACGATCCAGCTCTCCCACAGCCCGGCGAAGACGAAGCCGCCGCCGTCCTTCATCCCGATCAGGTAGGGCTGCTTGGCCTTGCCCTCGCGCTTCCACTCGTAGAATCCGTCGGCCGGGATCAGGCAGCGGCGCGCCTCGAAGGCGGCGCGGAACGAGGGTTTCTCGTGCGCGGTCTCGGAGCGCGCGTTGATCAGCTTGTAGCCGATGCTGGGCTCCCTGGCCCACGCGGGAATCAGCCCCCAGCGCAGCATGGAGAGGCGGCGGCCGCCGTCGCTTACGCGCACCGTCGCGATGCTCTGCCCCGGTGCCACGTTGTAGCGCGGCTGCAGGTTCTGGGGTGTGCCGATGAGGCCGAGGCGTTCGTGAAGCTCGCGCCAGGAGAGGCGCTGGGTGAAGCGTCCGCACATGGTGGTCGAGCGGCCGGGCGGCGCGCGGCCTACCAGGCGGTCCAGCCCAGGTCGATCATGAGGTGGGCGCCGTGTACCGCATCGGCCTCTGACGACACGAGGTAGGCCACGGCGCCCGAGACATCGTCGGCCTCCATCCAGTAGCGGCCCATCGGCGCGATGGCCTCCATCCGCTCCTCCCTGCCGGGCTGGGCGCGGATCGCCGCGTTCATGTCGGTTCTCGTGGCGCCGGGCCCCACCGCGTTGACGTTGATCCCGTGCGGCCCGAGTTCCAGGCCGAGCGCCTTGGTCAGCAGCATCTGGCCGCCCTTCGATGCGCAATAAGCCGCGCCGGCGCTCGAGCCGACGACGCCGAGCGTGGACGTGATGTTGACGATCTTGCCCGCGCCCTTCGCCTTCATCACTGGTGCCACCGCCTTGGCCATGAAGAAGCTGCCCTTGAGGTTGATGTCGATCTGGGCGTCCCAGAGCGCCTCGGTGGTCTCCTCCATGGGCAGCGGGTGGTAGACGCCGGCGTTGTTGATGAGGATGTCGATGGTGCCGAAGGCGTCGGCCACCTCCGCTGCCAGCCGCTCGCAGTCCGACACCTGAGAGACATCCGCCTGGAACGGCGCGGCGCGACCGCCGGCGTCTGCGATCCCCTGCACCACGGCTTCCGCCTTGTCGCGCGCCGTGTGCGCGACCACCGCGATCACCGCGCCATCCGCAGCCAGTCGGCGCGCGATGCTTGCGCCGATCCCGCGCGAGCCTCCGGTGACGATCGCGACCTTGCCCTCAAGCCTCATGCCCTGCCTCCGCTCGTTCGAGGCGGGCACGATAGCACGCGAGGTCGGCTCCGCTCCCCGTGCGGCGCGTCCCCCACGCGACCGACTACTGCGCCTCCTCCATCTTCATCTCGCCGTGATCCATGTCGCTGTCGTGGTCCTTCATCTTCATCTCCCCGTGCTCGTGCCCGGATTCGCCGGAGGCCCGGCCGAAATCCAGCTTCTTGACCACGCGGTCCCGCGTCGGGCCGCTGACGTCGAGGGTGAGCGCCCACTCGCCCAGCATCTCCAGCTCCAGCGTGGCGGTGTAGTGGCCCGGCATCGCGCCTGCCGCCGCCTTCACGGGCCGCACGTTGTGCGCCAGCGGCATCGACGGCATGTCGGCCTTGACCACGACCTCGGCGCCCGCCACGGGTTCGCCGCTCTTCTTGCCCTTGAGCATGATCATGCAGTCGTAGGTCAGCTTCTCCGCCGTCGCCGTGCAGCTCACGTCGGCCGCCACGCGCTCGCCCGCCAAGGCGACGCTGCCCGCGATCAGCATCGCCGACAGAGTCAGACCTGCGATGAAGATACGCATCGTTCACTCTCCCCTCGTTAGACCCAGATAGGCGCTGACCAGCAGCTCGTGTTCGGCAAGCTCGGCTGCCTTGCCGTCCAGTATGATACGCCCGCTTTCCAGCACGTAGCCCCTGTCCGCGATCGCGAGCGCCTGGCGCACGTTCTGCTCGACCAGAAGGATCGTGACGCCTGCGTCCCTGAGCCGGGGGATCAGGGCGAAGACATCCAGCGCGGCGATCGGGGCGAGGCCGAGGGAGGGCTCGTCGAGTATCAGGAGCTTCGGGCGCGCCATCAGCCCGCGGGCCAGCGCCAGCATCTGGGCCTGGCCGCCGCTGAGCGCCGCGCCCGGCTCGTCGAGGCGGTCCCGCAGCATGGGGAAGGACTCCAGCACGCGCTCGATGTCCGCCTCGGTCTTGGCGCGGCCTGCCACGTTATGGGCTCCCAGCCGCAGGTTCTGCGCGACGGTCAGCCCGCCGAAGATCAGACGACCCTCCGGCACCTGCACGATGCCGCGGCGCATGATGCGGTGCGGCGGCATGCGGGTGATCGCCTGGCCGAGAAAGCGAATATGTCCGCTGGACGGCCGCTCGATGCCGCACACCGCATGCATCGTCGAGCTCTTGCCGGCGCCGTTGGCGCCGATCAGGGCGACGATCTCGCCTTCCGCAACCTCCAGAGACACGCCCTGGACGGCGCGTACCTTGCCGTAGCTCAGGTGCAGGTCGCGGATCTCAAGCATCGGCTGCGTCCCGCCCAAGATAGGCTTCGAGCACCTCGGGGTGCTCCAGGACCCGGCCCGGTTCGCCGTCCGCGATCTTGCGACCGAAATTGAGAACGCAGAGGCGCTGGCAGAGCGTCGAGATCAGGTCGAGCTTGTGCTCGATGACGATGCAGGTGCGGCCAGGCACCGCGAAATCGCGGATGAGGGCGGCCATCTCCGCGGTCTCGGCCGGGGTCATGCCGCCCGCCGGCTCGTCGAGCAGCAGCAGCGCCGGGGAGCGCACGAGCGCCCGGGCCAGTTCGAGCCGGCGCTGATCGGGGAGCGGCAGGCTGCCGGCCAGCACGTTCCGCCGGTCCGCGAGGCCCACCGCGTCGAGCAGGCGATCGACCTCCGCCTTCCGCGCTCGCTCGGCCGAGGACCGGTTCGACAGCAACGCCATCGGCCCGACATCGGGCAGGCTGTGCTGCGCCACCCAGACGTTCTCGCGCACGCTCATGCGCTGGAAGATGCGGAGGTTCTGGAAGGTTCGCGCGATACCTTGGCGAACGATCCGGGCCGGCGTGCTCCTGGTTATGTCCGCGTCACGCAGGAGGACGCGGCCGGTATCGGCCTGGTGAACGCCGGTGATCACGTTGAACAGCGTCGTCTTGCCCGAGCCGTTTGGGCCGATGAGGCCCACCACCTCGCCGTCCGCGACCGCGAGATCGAGCGCCTCCAGGGCGGCGACGCCCCCGAAGGACCGGCTCAGGCCCTCAACTCTCAGCACGGATCAACCCTCGCCAGCGCCCACGCAGCCAGTGCATGGCGGCTTCGTCCAGCAGACCGCGCGGGCGCACGATGAGCAGAACGGCAACCAGGCCGCCGAAGACGATCATGCGGTAGCCGGAGATCGCGCGGATCGATTCCAGGAGGCCGATATCGATGGCGACGCCGATCAGCGGTCCGAACGCCGTGCCCAGCCCGCCGATCAGGCCGTAAGCCAGCGCGTGCACGCCCAGCATCACGTTGAAGATCTTGGGCTCGACATAGGTCGCGAGGTGCGCATAGAGGGCGCCGCCGATGCCTGCGACGATGCCGGCCATGACGACGGCAAGGATCTTGTACTTGGTGACGTTGAGTCCTTGCATCTCCGTCAGCATCGGGTCCTCGCCGATCATCCGGAAGATGGCGCCGAGGCGGGAGCGCTCGAGGATCAGAAAGCCGATGAGCACCACCGCCAGCAGCCCGTAGATGATCAGCATGTACTCGAAGGCCGAGACGTTGCTGTCGTAGATGGCGCGAATGTCGCGGAAGCCGTCGGAGCCGTCGGGGCCGACCAGCTCGCCGTCGATCTCCACCTGGTAGGTGAATATCTCGAAGATCAGCCGCACCATCTCGGCGAAGGCGAGCGTTGCCACCGAGAAGTAGAGCCCCCTGAGCCGCACCGTCGGGATTGCCACCACCAGCGCCGCCGCCCCGGCCACCAGCGCGCCCCACAGCAGGCCGAGCCAGATCGGCCAGCCCCACATTGCGGTCGCGATGCCGGAGCCGTAGGCGCTGACGGCGAAGAAGGCCTGCTGACCGAACGAGATTTCGCCGACCACGAGCAGCAGATAGGCCGAGAGCGCGATGAACGAGATCATGCCGATGTTGGAGAGGATCGTGATGAGATAGATGTCGTCCATGGTTCAGACGCGCCGCGTCGCCGCCAGCTCACGCTCGACGGCAAGCTGGCCCATGAGTCCGCCGGGCCGGAAAACCAGGAACAGGAAGAGCAGAAAATAGGCGGAGAGGTCGCGGTACTCGGTGCCGAGATACCAGATGCTCTGGGCCTCGACGACGCCGAGCAGCAGCCCGCCGAGGATGGCGCCCGGGATCGAGCCCATGCCACCCAGCATCATGGCGATCAGCCCCTTGAACGTCGCCCAGAGCCCGAACAGCGGCGTGATCTGGCCGTCGGCGCTGACGATGAGATAGGCGGCGACGCCGCCGAAGGCCGACGCGATGGCGAAGGCCAGGAACATCACCGCGCCGACGTTGATGCCCATGAAGAGCGCCGCGCGCGGGTTCTCGGAGACGGCGCGGAGAGCCAGGCCAAATCGCGTGTACTGCAGCAGCCAGTGGAGCAGCACGGTCATGACCGCCGCAACGGCGAACATCACGATGTTCTCCACCTTGAAGAAGAACGGGCCCAGGTCGATCGGATCGGCGGTGACCATGGGCGGGAAGAAGTAGGTCCGGTCGGGGAA
Source organism: Alphaproteobacteria bacterium (assembly GCA_965220745.1). GTDB lineage: Bacteria > Pseudomonadota > Alphaproteobacteria > UBA828 > UBA828 > WTGU01. The sequence goes on from CBDCQT010000013.1 coordinate 330,292, forward strand.
GACCACGGTCACGATCTCTTCGAGCTGCATCCAGATGACGAAGCTCGAGACCATCGATGCCACCGCCGCGCCCCGGCGAATGGCCCTGAAGCACAGGCGCTCGACGTAGATTCCGACGATCACCGCGCCCACCACGGTGGCCGCGGCAATCGCCACGGCATTGGCCTTGAATTCGAGATAGACCAGCGTGCCGACGAACGCGCCGACCATGATCGACGGCCCGTAGGAGAGGTTGAGCCGGCGCATGACGCCGAAGATCAGGGTGAATCCTATGGCGAGCAGCGCATAGGACGAGCCCAGCATGATGCCGTCGAGGCAGTTCTGGATGAAATCAACCACCGACCTGTTCCCGCGTCGCTGTCGGAGGGTCGGCCATCGACCTCAACCGCTCGGGAGCGTCGTCCTGTCAGGCCGGCCCTGATCCGCTGCAGGTTGATTGCGCTGCGGGCCCTTTCCCAGGTAGGCGCGCTGGATCACCTCGTGCTCGGAGAGCTGGCCGGGCTTGCCGCTGAAGGACACCTGCCCCTGTTCCAGCAGGAAGAAGTGATCGGCCACCTGCAGCGCCATGTGCGCATTCTGCTCGACCAGGAAGATCGTGGTGCCGTCCGCGTTGAGATCACTGATGATCCGGAAGATCTCCTCGACGACGAGAGGCGCGAGGCCGAGTGACGGCTCGTCCATCATCAGGAGCTTCGGCCGCGCCATCAGGGCACGCGCAACGGCCAGCATCTGCTGCTCGCCGCCGGAGAGCGTGCCCGCCATCTGCTTCGAGCGCTCCTGCAGCCTGGGAAAGCGCTCGAACACGTGGTCGATGTCCTGCTGCACCTGCGACTTGCGCTTGCCGAGCCTGAGATAAGCGCCGGCGACGAGGTTCTCGTGCACGTTCATGTCGGGAAAGACGAGCCGGTTCTCCGGCACCAGCGCGATCCCCCGCCGCACGACCCCGCTCGGCGTCATGCCGGTAATGTTCCGGTCGAGGAAGCTGATGGTGCCCCGTCTCGGCTTCAGAATACCGGCGATGGTCATCATCAGCGTGGTCTTGCCGGCGCCGTTCGGGCCCAGCAGGCAGGTGATGCCGCCCTCCTCGACCGAGAGATCCACACCGCGCAGGGCTTCGATGTTGCCGTAGGCGGCCGCGATGCCGTCGATCTCAAGCATGCGCCGTCTCCACGCCGCCGCCGAGGTAGGCCTGCTGTACTGCCGGATCCTCCTGGATCGCGGCCGGCAGGCCTTCCGCAATCTTGCGCCCGAAGTTGAGCACCGCGATGCGGTCGGTCACGCCCATGACCAGCTCCATGACGTGCTCGACCAGCACGATTGTCATGCCCGCCTGCTGAAGCGCGCGTAAGCGCCCGTCGAGCGCGTGCACCTCCTCCAGGTTCATGCCGGCGGCGGGCTCGTCGAGCAGCAGGAGCCGGGGCTTGGTGGCGAGCGCGCGGGCCAGCTCGAGCCGGCGTTGTTCACCGAAGGCCAGGTTGGCGGCGAGCTCGTTCCGCTTGCCGGCCAGTCCGGCGAATTCGAGCTGCTCGTCCACCGCATCGCGGGTGGCGCCGGAGCCGAAGAACCATCGCTTCGCGAAATTTTCGCTTCGGCGGTCCTCCACCGAGTTCTGCGCCACCCACAGGTTCTGCCAGACCGTGAGGTGGCCGAACAGGCGGATGTTCTGGAACGTGCGTGCGACGCCTGCCGCCAGCACCCGGTGCGGTGCGGAGCCGGTGATATCGCGCCCCTCGAAGGCGACTCGTCCGGCGGTGACCGACACGACACCGCAGATCAGGTTGACCGTGGTGCTCTTGCCCGAGCCGTTGGGGCCGATCAGGCCGAAGATTTCGCCCTCTTCCACCGCGAGGTCGAGCTCGTCGACGGCATGGACTCCGCCAAAGTGCTTGGTGAGAGATGTGAGCTCCAATATCGGCATCGCGCTAGTTGCGGGTGTCGCGGGTGAACAGCCCGCGGACGAGTTTCACGGAGCGCTCGTCGATCAGCCCGCGCGGCTGGATGTTCATGGCGAGCACGATCAGCGCCCCGAACAGCAGGTTTCGCCAATCGCCCATGAAACGCAGGCCCTCGACGAGAAATCCCTGGATGAAGATCACCGCCACGAGGGTGCCGAAGACATTGCGGAGCCCGCCCAGGATCGGATAAGCGATGGCGAAGGTCGCCAACATGACGCCGAAGTTGAGGTGCTCGATGTGCGTCGTGTAGTGGGCGTAGATCGCGCCGCCGATGCCGGCGATGAAGCCGCCTGCGGCAAACGCGCCGACCTTCACCGCCGTCAGGTTGATACCGACGCTCTGCGCCGCTAGCTCATCCTCACCCACCGCCCTGAGCACGGTGCCGGCGCGTGAGCGGTCCGTCCACCACAGCGCCAGCATGACGAGTGCCACGATCACCCAGATGAAGATCGCGACATCCAGGGTGCTCCAGCCGTTCTCGGGGAAGAAGCGGATCTGCTTGAATCCCTCGCCGCCCTGCGGGCCGACGACGATGCCCTTCTTCTCGATCTGGTAGTCGAAATTGAACCAGAAGAGCCGGATGAATTCGCCGAAGGCGATCGTCGCAACCACCAGCATCAGGCCTTTGATCCTCAGTGCCGGGAACCCGACGATGCCGGCCACGATGCCGGCAAGCGTGGCTGAGACCAGAAGCGCCGGAATGATGTGCCAGCCCGCCAGCACCGTGAGCATCGCCGAGACGTAGGCGCCGATGGAGAAGAACCCCGCCTGCGCCAACGTGACCTGGCCGGTCTGCAGAACGACGTAGGCGGAGAGCCCGAGAAGCGTGTGGACGCCGATGATCTGGAGGAGCCCGAAGAAGAAGTCCATCGCCTTCTCCCCCGCTCAGTCGCGCGCCACCGAGCGCGAGAAGATGCCGCCGGGCCGGAACACCAGGAACACGAACAGCAGCAGCATCACGTACATGTCCCGTTCGGTGACCCCCCTGAACGCCAGGAAGAAGTTCTCGAAGGCGCCGACCGCAAGGCCGGCAATGATCGCACCCGGGATGCTGCCCAGGCCGCCGATGACGCAGACGATGAGCCCCTTGACCGTGATCGGCACGACCAGCAGGGGTGAGAGCACGCCGACCGAGGCGCCGATCATGGCGCCCGCGAGCCCGCCCAGAAGGCCGGTAATGACGAAGGTGAGCGCGTTCGTGCGGTCCAGGCTGATGCCGGCGAGCTGGGCTGCGACCGGCTGCTGCGCCACCGCGCGGGTCGCGATGCCGAGGCGCGTGCGGTAGAGCATGAACATGAGCACGACCATGGCGATCAGCGAGAGCACGAAGATGAAGATCAGATCGCCGCGCAGGCCGAAATCGCCCCATTCGATATAGATGTCCGCGAAGAGCGCCGGGTAAGGCTGGGGCATTCCGTCGGTCGCGTGGACCACGATCTCGTCGATCAGGATCAGCATGCCGACGGTCGCCATCAGCGTCGCCAGCGGACTTGCGAGCGGAATGAAGCGGAAGTTGGCGAGGTAGATAAGGAACGCGATCCCGCCCGAGGCGATCGCAGCGATGAGGAAGGTGACCAAGGCTGGCAGCGGCACGTAGGCGGCCACGGCGATGCTGACATAGGCGCCGGCGATGGAAGCTGCGCCATAGGCCAGATTGATCTTGTGCATCACCCCGAAAATCAGGGTGAAGCCGATGCCGATAAGCGCGTAGATGGAACCGAACAGCAGGCCGTCGGTGATCGACTGAAAGAAGTCGAGCCAGTCCACCCGATCATCCCCCGCTCAAGAGGCGTCGGCGAAAACGGGACGGGTGTGCACCTGAGTGTGTGGCGCACACCCGCCCGAAAACGCTTACTGCGACGGGTCGTGGAGAATGGCCCACTCGCCGGCCTGGGCGTGCACGTAGAGGTAAGGCTTGACCGCCTCGCCCTCGTCCGTGCGCTGGATCTTGCCGAGGAGCCCGTCGGTCTCCTTCAGGTTGGCCAGACCGTCGCGGATCTTGCGCCTGTCGGCGTCCACCGAATCGCCGTCGGCCGCGATCCCCTGGGCTTCCATGACCTCCTTGAGGATCATCACGATTTCCCAGGCGGCAGCGCTGTGCAGATCGGCGCTCCCTTCGTGCTTCGCCGCTGCGTCGGCCGCAGCCTTGGCGGCCTCCGTGACCGGCGCGAAGCTGGTCGGGATGATGATGCCTTCGGCCTGCTCGGCGCAGCCCTGCAGCGTCTCCATGCTCGACGAGCTGGTGAGCCCGACCAGCAAGCTGGGCTTGACCCGCTGGCGCTTCATCTCCTTCAGCACGCCGCAGGTGGTGAAGGGATGCGCCGAGATCGCCACGATGTCGGCCTTCGCCTTCTTCATCTGGCGCACCTGGGTGGTGAAATTGGTGTCGTTCAGGAGCCACTTGGATTCACCGAGAACCTCGTAGCCGGCCTCGGGCGAACGCTCCTTCATCACCTTGTGCCAAGTGAAGCGGGAATGGGCGAAATCCTCCTCAACGCCGCCATAGACGGTCTTGAGGTCCGGGTGCTCCGTCGCGATCCACTGGAACAGCGCCCTGTACATCTCGCTCTCGTTGGGAACGTTGCGGAACGCCCACTGGGAAATCTTCGCCAGCCCGCCCTTGATGGCGGTATCGGTGAAGACCGGGATTTGCAGCCCGGAATCGCCCTCGTCGCCGACCGTCTTCTGCAGGATGCCGAACAGCGGTTCGGCAACGTTCGAGCAGGTCGGGCCGATGGCGACAACCGCATCGCTGCCGGCGATACGGCGGAGCACCGAAATGCCCTCTTCCGCGTTACAGCGGTCGTCGTAGAACGAAAGCTCCATCATCGCCATGGAGCCGTCGGCCAGCTTGACGCCGCCTGCTGCATTCACGGCTTCGATCGCGCCGCTCAACACCGCTTCCGTGTTGATGCCGAACGAGCGAACGACGCCGGACTTGGCGCCGAAGCCGGCGATCTGCACCGTCTTTTCTGCCGAGAACGCCTCGCTGTGCGCCCCGAAGCTTGCACCCACGGCAAGCGCGGCAACGGCGCCGAGCCTGACTAGCTTGCTATCCCACATCTGCCTCTCCCTCCTTCGATGAAACTCGAATCTGATCCGACCGACTCCGTGCGGTTCGGAGTTCACGCCTTGGACCGCCACGAACAATCGGTCCGCCGCAGCCGCCGTGCCACCAACTCAATCCTATACCCGCCTCGTTGTCGGAGTCAGCGAATACTTTCCGGGTGGCGTATTCTTTTCCGGCGACGGCCACTGAAATGGGGGTGAGGGCCCGACAGAACGCCCCGCGGAGCGTCGGCTGGGACTAGGACTGGCGCATCCTCGACGGCATGCCTTCGTCGTGGGTGAGGTCCGGGTGCAGGAGACACCAGGGCTGCGCGCTCGCCACGTAGATCTCCCGGCTCGGCTCGTATGAGCTCGGGTCGTCCAGGCTTCCCGCATAGAGAGCCCGAATCCCCGTGTGACTGTTGTTGGTCAGAAACAGCGGCGAGCCGCACGCGGGGCAGAATGCGCGGCCCATGAGATTTCCACTGTCGGCGGTTCTTTCGAACCAGCTCGGCTCGCCGCTGAGCAGGGTGAACTCGCTCTCCTTCACCACCACCACCGGCATGTAGGCACCGCCGGTCGCCTGCTGGCAGTCACGGCAATGGCAGTTGCCCATGTAGCGCGGGGCCCCCGCACACTCGTAACGAATGGCACCGCATGCGCAGCTGCCGCCGAAAGGAACATCCATGGCCGAGTCTCCTCGTACTCTGCTGCCGGACTATAACCGCCCCAGAGCCGCATGGTAGAGAGGGCCGGAACTTTGGCTTCAGGCCGCAGGTCGAACCGGGAGAAACCATGAGCAACAAAGCCGCCGTCATCCACGAAAAGGGCACGCCCGACGTTTTCCGCTGGGAGGAGTGGCCGGTCGGCGAGCCGGCACCGGGCGAGGCCCTGATCCGCCACGGTGCCATCGGGGTGAACTACATCGACACCTACAATCGGCGCGGCATGCCGCATCCGTGGCCGGTGCCGCCGCTCCCGGTCGTCCTGGGGATCGAAGGCGCTGGCACGGTCGAAGCGGTGGGCGAGGGCGTGACCGAGTGCGCGGTCGGCGACCGGGTCACCTATGCCAGCCCGCCGCACGGCGCCTATGCGCAGCGCCGGGTGATGCCGGCCAGGCGGCTGGTCAGGCTGCCCGACGGCATCTCCGATGAGGACGCCGCCGGCATCACGCTCAAGGGCCTCACCGCCCAGTATCTGCTGCGCCGAACCTGCCGCGTTCAGCCTGGCGACCCGGTGCTGGTCCACGCGGCGGCAGGCGGCATGGGGCTGATCCTGTGCCAGTGGGCCAAGCACCTGGGTGCCACCGTGATCGGCACGGTCTCGACCGACGAGAAAGCGGAGCTCGCCAAGGCCCACGGTGCCGATCACGTCGCCGTCTATTCGCGCGAGGACTTCGTGCCGCTGGTCATGGAGGTGACCGAAGGCAAAGGCTGCCCAGTGGTCTATGAGAGCATCGGCAAGGACACCTTCACCCGCTCGCTGGACTGCTTGCGCCCGCTCGGCATCTTGGCGTGCTACGGCCATGCCTCGGGCGCGCCCGACCCGGTCGATGTCGTGGAGCTGGGCGCGCGCGGCTCGCTGTTCGTCACCCGCCCGGCGCTCATGCACTACATGGAAGAACGCGAAGACCTGGTCGCTGCGGCGCAGGAGCTGTTCGACGTGGTTTCGTCGGGGGCGGTGACGATCACCGTCCGCAACCGCTATCCCCTGCGCGAGGTCGCCGAGGTCCACCGCGCCATCGAGGAGCGGCGCACCACGGGCTCGACGGTCCTCCTGCCGTTCGCGTAACGCATTCCCGTGTCGACGCCCTGCTCGACACCAGGTGTCCCGGCCGGTCGTCCCTGATCGCCGCCGGCGGCGAGTCATGGCGATCTGCGAACTGAGCGAACTGAACGGCCTGCTGGCGGCCGATGCGCGCCTCATGGGGCTCGATCTCGGGACCAAGACCATCGGCGTCGCGGTCTCCGACGTGAGCCGCACGATCTCGACGGCGAGGATGACGCTTCGCCGGACCAAGCTCTCCCGCGATATCGAGACCCTGCGAGCGCTCATAGAGGACGAAGGGATCGGCGGCATTGTCGTGGGGCTTCCGGTCAACATGGACGGCAGCGAAGGGCCGCGCGCACAGTCCGCCCGCGACACGGCCGCCCGGCTGGTCGAGGCGCTGGCGCTGCCGGTCGCCTTCTGGGACGAGCGCTGGTCCACCGTCGCCGCCGAGCGCGCGATGCTCGACGCCGATCTCTCGCGCCGCAAGCGGGCGCGCAAGGTCGATCAGGTGGCGGCTGCCTACATTCTGCAGGGCGCGCTCGACCGCCTGCAAGCGGGGTAGCGGCACGATCCGGGCCGGGAGATTCGCTCGGGTCGAGGTGCGCCCGCGGGGGCGTTCAGGCCCCGGACCATGATCCGGTGCACGGCGCGCAGCGGGTGCGCCAGTATCGCGCCATGGAACGGAGAGGAATCAGGGTCGAAACAGGCGGAGTTCGCGTGGGCGGACACTCGTTGCCTGGACATCTGCTACCTACAGTCCACGTCACCGCCGTCGACGCACGCGAGGACGGCGGCCCATCCTACTTTGGAATGTCCGTTATCCCTCCCATCCCGCCTAATCCCGGCGTGTCCCGCATCAAATTTTTGCGTCCGTCCCGCGCGAAGTGCCCCCGCGCGCCGCAATCCGCCGTCGCCATCATTCGCGGAACTCGCGGATCGCGCCGCGCTGCACCACCAGGCTTGCCGCGAGGACGATGGCGAGGCCGGGCACGGTCATCAGCGGCGGCGCGGGCTTGCCCAGCGCGAGGTCGAGCAGGAGCACGATTGCCGGCAGCGCGTAGCTGTAGGCCTGCACCCGGGTCGCGCCGATGCGGAGCGTTGTGTACTGGGTGATGAAGAAGGAAATGATGGTCGGAAAGATCGCGAGATAGACGATGCCGCCCAGCACCACCACCTCGACCCCGGACCAGTCGGTGCGCCAAAGCTTGACGTTGCTCGCCGCCACCAGCCAGAGCGCCGCCGCTACCAGGGTCCAGAAGGTCAGCACCAGGACCGGCTCGCCCCGATGCAGGCGCTTGATCATCGGGCCGTAGATGCCGAAGCCGATGCATCCGGCGAGGAAGATCCCGTCGCCGATGTTGACCTCGAGCCCGATCAGGCGCGCGGGGTCACCGCGGAAGATGATCCAGAGGGCGCCGATCATGCCGAGGAAAAGCGCGGCCAGACGATGGACGCCGAGCCGCTCGCCCACCAGCACCGCGCCGAAAATCGCGGAAAGGCCGGGCACGATGGTGAAGATCGCACTGGTGTTGAGGCCGCTCGTTGACCGCAACGCCTCGAACATGCACCAGAAGAAAAAGGCCAAGGGCGCGCCGAGCGCGAAATAGCGCAGGCACGACTTGGCGTCCGGCAGCTTCAGTCCTTCGCGCCAGGCCACGATCGGCGCCATGAGCAGCGCCGCGAGCACGAAGCGGATGCACATCATCACCGCGGGGTCGAGGCCGTGGGTGATGTGCTCGCCGAGCGGAAAGGACGCGGAGATGACGACGGTCATCAGGAAGGCGAGCACGTGCGCGTGCGCCTGGCCCGTGCGCGCCGGCCCGCTCGGGCTTGGCTCCGCCTGGGGAGTGTCCTGTCCCATGCCTCACACTATCGCCTGCATCACGGTGGGAAACAGCCCCGCTCCGGCGGAGCGGAGCGTCAGGCGGTCGAGCGCTCGCGCAGCGCGTTATGCATTCGCGCGCTCTCGGAGCGCGACAATGGCACCGAGCAGGACGAGGCCGTAGATGATGTTGCGCACGGCCTCGGGCAGCACCGTGCCCGACAGCATGATGCCGAGGCCGGTGAAGAGGATCGCGCCGCCCAGGATGCCCAGATAGTGGCCGCGGCCTCCGGTGATCAGCGTGCCGCCCAGCACCACCACGGCGATGGACGAGAGCAGGTAGGGGTCACCCATGCCGTAGAACGCCTGGGCACTGAAGCCCGCGAGGAAGACCCCGACCAGAGCGGAGCAGAAGCCGCTCAGCACGTAGGCGCCGACGATGGGGAAGCCGGTGCGCACGCCGGAGAGGCGGCTCACCCGCTCGCTGTTACCCACGGCGAAGATACGCCGGCCCGGTGCGCTCCTGTTCAAGTAGAAGGTCGCGACGACGACGAAGGCGATGAGGAACCAACCGATGGGCGCGATGCCGGCGATGCGCCCGGTCACGAACCAGGCCAGCGCCGGCGGCGCCTTGCCGATGGGCGCGCCCGAGCTGAACAGCAGCGACACGCCCTCCAGGATGCCGTTCATGGCGAGCGTCACGATGATCGGCGAGAGCCCGAAGAGGACGATGGTCATGCCGTTGAGGAAGCCGATGGCGATGCCGATCGCGAGCGACACCGGAATCACCCACACCGCCGGCGCGTCGAGGCCGTTGCAGAGTGTGGTGACCACAATGGCCGGGAAGGTCATGGTCCAGGGGACCGAGAGGTCGAGCCCGCCGGTGATGATGACCGTGCCCTGCCCGAGGCCGAGGATCGCCAGGAAGGCGGTCAGGATCAGCATGGCGTTGAGGTAGGCGAGTGGCGAGAAGTCTCCGCCGAAGATGCCGATCGTCGCGCCCAGGATCACGATGTAGATGAGGTAGGCGGGCACGGCGAAGCGCAGCACCGCTCGATGCCGGTCGAGCCAGGGGACGGCGACGGTGCCGGCGCCGCCCGCCGGCGGGTCCAGCCCGCCGAGGCGGATCGGCTCGCCCACGACGCGCAGCTTGGAGGGGAGCGAGGACTCCTTGAGCGCCCGCAGCGTCGCCCGCCAGAAGCGCGTGATCTCCACCACCGGGGAATCACGGCCGAGGGAGAAGCCGAGCACGGCGAGGAGCAGGATCACGCCCTCGACGATCGGCGTGTAATAGGTGCGCACGCCGAGCACGAGGAAGATGTTGACCACGACGGTGAGCGTCAGGGCGCCGAAGATGGTGCCGACGGCGCCGCCCCGGCCGCCGCCGATCAGCGTGCCGCCCAGCACCACAGCCGCGAAGATCTGCAGCAGCATCTTGGCGCCGATCAGCGGGTCGCCGCCGCCCATGTTGGCGGTGATGAAGAGGCCGGCGGCGCCGTAGCACATGCCGGCGAAGGTGAAGGTGAGGAAACGCGTGCGGCGTACGTCGACCCCGTTGGCCTCGGCCGATCCCGCATCGCTGCCGATAGCGTAGATGCCGGTGCCGATGCGCGTGTTCTTGAGCAGCAGCCAGAACAGGATGGCGACCGCAAGGACGACGACCGGCGCGGGCAGGCCCTCGGTGATGACATCGCCGGTGAAGACCAGGCTGAAGTCCCACGGCATTTCGCCGCCGGGGAACTTGAGCACCAGCAGCGCCGCACCCTGGGCGATGAACATGGTGGCGAGCGTCACCACGATCGACTGCAGGCGCACGTAGGCGACGAGGAAGCCGTTAAGTGCGCCGATGGCGGCGCCCAGGCCAAGCGCGATGACCAGCGCAACCAGGGTGAAGAGGCCGGTCCCCATGTCGGCGGCAGGGCCGAGCTGGGTAACCAGGACCACGTTGACCAGCGAGATCACCGCGCCCGCCGAGAGGTCGAGCCCGCCGGCGAGGATGACGATGGTCTCGCCGAGCGCAGCGAGTGCGAGGGTCGCGGCGCTCGCGCTGATGCTGCTGATGTCGAAATACGCGATGCCCTGGCCGGTGATGAGCTGTAGCGCGATCATGGTCGCGGCAAACACGGCGATGGCAATGATTGTGCCGCGCTGGCGCGACCAGCTGAACGGCGGCAGGTAGGATGCGCGTAGCGCGCCCGGCGGCGTCATCGCGAGCCCTCGCCGAGTGCTGCGCGCATGATGCTGGCCTCGGTGATCTCGGCCCCGGTGAGCGAGGCTGCCTTGCGACCGCGGTAGATCACCATCACGGAATCGCAGAGGTTCACCAGCTCCGGCACGTCGGTGGAGTAGTAGAGCACCGCGCCGCCCGCATCGGCGTAGGCCCGCACGAGGGCGTAGATCTCCGCCTTGGTGCCGACATCGACGCCGCGTGTGGGGTCGTACATGAGCAGCACGCGGCTCTCGGCCAGCAGCCACTTGGCGATGGCGATCTTCTGCTGGTTGCCGCCGCTGAAGACGTTGCACGCGCTGTAGAGGGCGCGTCGGTCGACCTGCACCATGTCGAGCGCGCGGCCCACCGCTTGCGCTTCCTGCTCCAGGTTCACGAGGCCGAAGCGCACGCAGCGGTCGATGATGGGGAGCGAGATGTTCTCCCGCCCCGTCAGCGCGAGAAAGAGCGCTTCGGTCTTGCGGTCTTCCGGCACGAAGCTGATGCCGATGCGGCTGTTCACGGCGTCCTTCGGCGTGCGCAAGGTCACCCGCTGATCACCGATGCGGATGTCGCCGGCGCTGAGCCCCACCATGCCGAAGAGCGCGAGAAAGAGGTCGCGCTGGCCCATGCCTTCCAGCCCGCCGACGCCGAGAATCTCGCCAGACCAGAGATCGAAGGAGAAGTCCTGGACGCCGCCCTCGATGGCCAGGCCGTCGCCGGCCAGGATCGGCGTCTCTCCGCGCCGAGCCGGCTGCGCCGGCCTGGGCGGAAACGTCGCCGCAAGCGAGCGCCCGATCACCAGCTCGATCACGCGGTCGTCGGAGATTTCATCCGCCCTGAAGCTCCCCACCATGCGGCCGTTGCGCAGGATGGTCAGGCTGTCGCAAAAATCCCGCACCTCCTGCATTCGGTGAGAGATGAAGACGATGGTCGTCCCTTCCGCGCGCAGCCGGTCGAAGAGCGCGCCCAGCCACTGCACGTCGTTGCCGGAGAGGGACGAGGTGGGCTCGTCGAGCAGCAGCAACTGAGGCTTGCGAGAGACGGCGCGGGCGATCTCGATTTTCTGCTGCGTCGGAAGCGCCAGCGTCCGCACCTCGGCGTGGAGGTCGATGTCGTCGAGGCCGAGGTCGGCGAGGGCGCGCCGCACGCGCTGCTCGGACTCGCGCCGCTTGATGTTGCCGCTCGGGCCTGTCGGCTCGTAGGGCAGCAGCATGTTCTGCACGACCGTGAGGTCGCCGATCAGCGAAATCTCCTGGTAGGCGGTCTGGATTCCGAGCCGATGGGAATCCCTTGGCGTATGAATGTGTGCGGGGCTGTCGAACAAGGCGATCTCGCCGGCGTCCGGCCGGCTGAGGCCGCTCAGGATCTTGACCAGCGTCGACTTGCCCGCACCGTTCTCGCCAAGGAGCGCATGGACTTCGCCGCGCGGAATGGCGAGCGAGACGTCGTCGAGCGCGACGGTCGCGCCGAAAGCCTTGCTCAGGCCATGGGTCTCTACCGCCGGCGCCTGCTCATCCATTGCCGGCTTCCGCGCGCCGCCGCCCGGTCATACCGAGGCACGAGGCGCAGCGACGAGCGCTGCGCCCCTCACGCCTCCGATCCGGCCGAGACCGGTCCGGCCCGCCAGCGCTGCCTTGGGGTTGCGATCAGCTACCGTCGGGCACCTTGCCCTCGAGCGCGGAATAGACGTCGAGCTCCGGAACCTGCGAATGCCAGACGTCGATGAAGTAGTTCGACGGTGCGACGGAAAGCGGCACCGCATTGCAGGACCACTCCTTGGAGGTGAGCTCGGCCTTGTCTCCCGTGTCGCAGAGCTCCGTCTGCCCCGGCGTGACCAGGGGCATCGGGATTTCGGCGAAGCGCGGGATCTCGGCGCCGTCGAACTTTGCCATCCCGAGCTTGAAGGCATACGGCGCGGCCCAGGGCGGCGAGCCCATGGAGGCGCTGCGCAGCCCGTAAGCGCCCTCGGTCGTCCCCGGCGCGAGCTGGGCCACGCGGTGGCCGTTGGTGCCGTTGCCGGCGCAGGGCTTGAGCGAATCGCCGCGGCCTGCGTCCACCTGCATCTGGGTGAAGACGTAGCAGCCGGTCTGAGTCCACAGGCCGTCGATCTTGTCCCAGCCGTGGGTGGCCACGATCTCGGTCAGCTTCTGCTTCGCCGTGGCGTTGTTCCACATGCTCGGCGTGTCGGCGATGATCGTGATGTCCGGGAACTCGGCGAATACCGCTTTGGCCGCGGAGTTCCGCCGCAGGTCGACCATGTTGCCGGGGATGCCGCCCATGAAGACGATGTTGCCCTTGCCGCCAAGCTCCTCGGCCAGCCACTCGGCCGGGCCTGCGCCGGCCCAGTCCTGATTGATGCCGACGTGATGGGCGCAAGGCTCGGTAACCTGGGCGTCGAAGGTGATAAAGACCACGCCCCGGCGGCAGGCGTTGCGAATGGCGCGGTTGAGCGCGGTCGGCGAGATCGCCCAGGAGACGATGACCTGCGCGCCGGCCTGCACCATGGCGTTGATCTGCTGGATCTGGGTCTGCGCATTGCCGCGCGCGGACTGGATTTCAATGTCCACCCGGTCCTTGTAGTCCTTGGTCCCGGCTATCGAGCTCAGCAGGTTGGTGGACGCATCCATCCAGGTGTTGCCCTCGAAACCCAGGCTCACATAGACCTTGATCTTGTCTTGTGCGGTGGCGGTTGCGACCGGCACCATGCCACCCGCGAGAAACGCCAGCGCCGCAGCACCGAGCGCCGCATTGCGCAGAATTGTCTTCATTTCCGTAACCTCCTGTTTGTTTCGCCGGCCGCGCGCGCACTCTTGTTGTTGACCGTTGGCGGACACGCCTCCCTTTCCGGCACCGCAATCATAGGCGGTGCATTCTCATCGGGACAAGCGGGAGGGAATTGGCCTGGCCGAACCAGGCGGCTTTTCGTGCGCGGGTTAGAACGGCTGCGTGAGCATCGGGAAGCTTTGATCGCAGTTCGTGAGATCGACCCGCTTGAGGCGGATGCGCAGCCGCTCGTCCTCATGCACGATGGTGTGGGAGTAGCGGCCGCCGAAGACGCGCTGCGGATTGCCGGGGCGGTCCTCGACCATCACGAACTTCGAGCGGACCAGCCAGGCGCCCTCCGAAGTCACCTCGTCGAGCCGGGTACCCGAGATCACGCGCACGCAGTTGGATGGCGGGCTCTGGCAGTGGATGCGGGGATGATTGAGGCGCTGGACGCGGACCCGCATCGTGTGCTTGTCGTCGTAGAAGAGCGAGACGTGGTCCAGCCAGCTCTCCTGCTCCGGCGTGGCGGGCACCCAGTAGGCGGCGTCCTCCGTGTAGAGATCGCACCACTCGTCGAAGCGCCGCTCGTCCAGCAGCTCCGCCTCGTGCTCGATGAAGCGCCGCAGCTCCTCGAGCCGCACGGCGTTCGAGCCCGCGACGGCGCGCATGTCAGCGGTGACGCTCATGCGCCCATCAGGTCGCGCCACGCCTCGTGCTGGGCGCGCTGGCCGACCTCGCTGGAGCGGGGGCCAAAGAACACCCCATCGCCCTCGTCGATCTCGGCGCCGAGACCGCGGGCGACCAGCACCCAGTCGGTGCCCTGGGTCCTGAGCCCCTCCTGGCAGCGCTCGAAGGCCTCCATGTCGTCGGACTGGATGAACGAGGCGGCGGCATGCGTCATGTTCACGAAGCGCACGAGGTCGTCGGAGATGCTCTCGGGCGCACCCTTGAGCCGCACCGGCCAGACCTCGACCTCGGTGAAGTCCACCGCCACCGGCCGGATCACCCGCACCGAAGTCTGCGCCAGCAGAATGTCGGAGCTGGGGAAGAAGGTCATGCTGTGACGGCGGTTCTTGAGGATGTCTGCCGTGCGCTCCTCGCCGTAGCGATCCACCAGGATGGCGCGGTAATCGTCCCAGTGCCCGCCCGACTGCTCCTTGTCGAAGAGCGAGGCCTCGGAGCTGTGCCGGTTGTTAAGGCCGCGCACACCGGTCTGAGCCACGATGGCCTCGCCGTTGGGGGCGAAGAACGCCGCATCGCCACCTTCGTCGCCGGCGCGGCGCTTGAACTGCCGGCCGTCGGGGCCGACGGTCGACGCGTGGCAGGCGGCGGGGTGGTACATGTCCGCCAGGTTCTCGAGCTGGAGCTTCCAGTTGCCGCGATAGTGATAGCGGTGGCAGCCGGCGGAGAGCGCCACCTCGCCCTCCGGCGAGCGGTCGACCAGCTCGTCGATGCCGCGCCGGGCTTCAGCCAGATAGTCCAGCAGGGGCTCGGCGTCCGCGTTGAACGAGGCGAACACGAAGCCGCGATAGCTCTCCACCCGCGGCAGCCGCGCCATGCCGAACTGCGCGTCCTTGAGTGGCTCCTCGGGGAAGTCCTTGCGCATGGGCACGCCGGCGAGCGCGCCGTTCGGCCGGAAACTCCAGCCGTGATACATGCAGGTGAAGACCTTGGCGTTGCCGCGCTCGCGGTTGAGCACCTTGGCGCCGCGATGGCCGCAGCGGTTGAACAGCACGCAGATGCCGTCGTCCTTGTGGCGGCTCAGCACCACCGGCTGGCGGGCGAGGTGGGTGCAGTAGTAGTCGCCGGGGTTCGGCACCAGGCTCTCGTGGCCGACGTAGAGCCAGACCCGGCGGAAGATCTTCTCCATCTCGATCTCGAAGATCGCCGGGTCGATGTACATGGCGCGGTGCACCCGGTCGGGCCGCACCATCTCCCGCAACTCGTCGCTGGTATAGCCGGCCATCGCTCCCTCCGCCCCGTGCCGACACGGGAGCATCTTAGCCCGGATTCCTCAGTCGTCGAGCAGCGGACCTCTTGCTTGGCGTGCTTCGGCGAAGTTGTCGGCGAGGTGGTGGGCGGCGCGGTAGGCGAGGGCGCAGATGGTGCTCGTCGGATTGATGGCCGCGCCGGTCGCCATCACGCTGCCGTCGGTGATGTAGAGATTGGGGCAGTCCCAGGCCTGGTGCCACCTGGTGACGACAGAGGTTTCGGGATCGTCCCCCATGCGCGCGGTGCCGAGCAGGTGCCAGGCTGGCGGCGCGTAGACGCCGTTCGCGTCGCGGAAGGGATTGACCTTGATGTCCCAGGCGTCCATCGCGCCCGCCAGCTCCGCGGCTCGGTCGATGCCGAAGCGCGCGAGCCGGGCGTCGTTCTCGCACATGCCGTAGGCGATGCGGGGCGCCGGCAGCCCGGAGGAATCGGCCACGGTGTCGGAGAGGGTGACGCGGTTGTCCGGCCGGGGCAGGTCGTCGCCCACGATGAGGATACCGATGCCGTGCCCGAAGTGCCGGGCGAACCACGCGTGGTGATCCGCGCCCCACGGCGCCATGTTGCCAGAGTGCGAGCCCAGCGCCTGATAGCCCGCACCGTTCTGCCGCACGATGTGCAGCGTGAAGCCGTTGACGAAGCCGCGTGCCGTGTCGCTCTCTGCGAACTCCTCGCAGATCGCGATGGCGGAAATCAGGCCCTTGTGCGCCTCGGTCGGTGCGTCGACCCAGCACTCCACCATACCGAGGGTGTGGTGCATCAGATTGCGGCCGACCTGATCGGAGCGGTTGGCGAGTCCGTTCGGATGCGCCGCGCTCTCCGACAGTAGCAGCAGGCGCGGCGTGCCGACGCCGTTGGCGGCGAGGATCACGACATCCGCCGTCTGGACATGGCGCACGCCTGTGTTGCGCTCGACGTAGACGACGCCGGTGGCGCGGCCCGACGCATCCGTCTCGATGCGCTCCACGCGGCTGTCGGTGCGCAGCTCGACGCCCGCCGCAAGGGCCTTCGGCCAGTGGGTCACGGCCATGTCGTTGAGCGAGCCGCGCGGGCAGCCGCTCTGGCAGGCGCCGCAGTTGTTGCAGGCGAGGCGGCCGTCGTATCCCTCCGCGAGGATGGCGCAGGGCATGGGCCACCAGTGCCAGCCGAGCTTGTCGAAGCCACGCGTCACGACCTCGCCCATGGCGCCGCGCGGGCCGGGCCGGGTTTGGAAGGGGCCGCGCGGCGGCATCGCCGGATCGCCCGGCCAGCCGGAGACGCCGCAGGCCTCGTCCGCCATCTCGAAATAGGGCGCGAGGTCCTCGTAGGCGATGGGCCAGTCCGGCGCGAGGCCGTGCTCGGCGCCCTTACGAAAGTCCGAGGGGCGATAGCGCGGCCATGTGGCCGTGTAGATGCCCGTGGAGCCGCCGACGCCGTTCCACATCAGCGTCGTCTCGTCGGTACTGTCCACCGGGTAGTCGTGCGGGTGCGCGCGCACGTTGACGGCGATCGACCAGTCGGTGGCGCGACGCCATTCCCAGTCGCGCCCGTGATGAGGACGCTCGGCCGGCGGGAACCAGGAGCCCTGCTCCAGGCAGACCACCTTGATGCCCTTCCTGGCCAGCACGGCGGCGGGAATCACGCCGCCGGGGCCGGAGCCGACGATGACGACGTCGGCGTGGTCGTGGGTGGTGCGCTCTGCCATGAGCCGCCCGCCTCAGGCTTGGCCGACGGTGTCGATACGGCCGCCGCTCTCCACATCGAAAATGTGGGCGCGTTCGGGGGCCGGGCTGATCCACACGGTATCGCCCGGCCGGATCTCCGCGCGCGCCTGCAACAGCACACAGATGCGCCGTGTGCCCAGGGTGCCGAACAGCTCGATCTCCCGGCCGGTCGTCTCGACCACGTCGACACCGAGCGCGATGCCCTCGCCCTCTCCGACCAGTTGCAGGTCCTCCGGCCGAATGCCATAGAGGACGTTGCGTCCGGCCTCCGCCGCGAGGCTTTCCGTGTGGCGGACCGTGACGCCGCCCTCCAGCGCGATGGTGCCGTCCGGCCCCAGCGTGCCGGGCAACAGGTTCATCTGCGGCGAGCCGATGAAGCCTGCGACGAAGGTATTGGCCGGTCGGTCGTAGACATGCCCCGGCGCGCCGATCTGCTCGATGTAGCCGTCGCGCATGACGACGATACGGTCGGCAAGCGTCATCGCCTCCACCTGATCGTGGGTGACGTAGATCATGGTGGTTTGCAGGCGCTGGTGCAGCGCGCGAATCTCGGTGCGCATCTGGACCCGGAGCTGCGCGTCGAGGTTGGAGAGCGGCTCGTCGAAGAGGAATGCGATGGGCTCCCGCACCAGCGCGCGGCCCATGGCGACGCGCTGCCTCTGCCCGCCCGAGAGCTGACGCGGGTAACGCTTGAGGTAGTCGGTGAGCTCCAGTATCTCCGCCGCCCACCTGATGCGGCGATCCTGCTCGTCCTTCGGTATCTTCCGCATCCTGAGCCCGAACGACATGTTCCGATAGACGGTCATGTGCGGGTAAAGCGCGTAGGACTGGAACACCATGGCGATGTTCCTGTCCTTCGCCGCGACGCGGTTGACCACCGTGTCTCCGATCGAAATCTCCCCGGCGGTGATGTCTTCGAGGCCCGCGATCATGCGGAGCAGGGTCGATTTGCCGCAGCCCGACGGCCCCACCAGCACGACCAATTCCTTGTCCGCGATCTCGACGTCGATGCCGTGGATCACCTCGACGGGACCGAAGGACTTGTAGATGTTCCTGACTTCGACGCTGGCCATGACCCGCCCCTATGTCCCGTCGTCCGCCGGGCCGGCGCCTGCCCGGCCGGCCGGCTTGCTCCCCGCGCCCTTGGCGATGGCGCCGCGGCCGGTCGCCACCGCGTCGTCCTGGGTAATCGTTTCCGGTGCGAGCGGTTCGGCCGGCAACGGCGTGAGGTCGAGGCGCGTCACATCGTCCGTCCCCACATAGTGGCCGCGCCGGTGCGCGGGCGCCTGATGCGGGTCGCTCTCGTCGAAGGCCGCCATGACGTAGCCCGCTGGCTGAGGCGCGTCGTTGTAGACATGGCCGAGGGAGCGGACGGCGCGCACCACGGCGGGGCTCTCGTAATAGGCGAGGTAGGCGATCATCCGAAGCGTCTCGAATTGCTCTGGGTGATCCGCCTCGAAGCGCCGCACGACGTCTTGCCGTTCCGTTGCTCCCAACGGCCCGAGCGGACCGCCGCAGGCCTCGATGGTCTGTGCCAGATCGTCCAGCGCAGCCTCGCCCGACCGCGCCACCAGCCGGTCAGCCACCACGCCGTGAGTGCCGACATCGCTCGCGGCCGGGAAGCGCCCGTCGCCCGGAAGCAGCACGTCCACCAGCTCTCGCAGCATGGCCGCCATCGCGGCGGGATCGGTCGCCATCGCTACCTCGTGCTCCCTGCGGTCAGGCCGCGGATGAGCCAGCGTTGGAAGAACATCGCCAACAGGTAGACCGGCACGATGCCGATCAGCGACGCTACCGACATCTGCCCGTAGCGCAGTTGCCGGTCGCCCTGATAGAGCGAGAGGCCCACCGGCAGGGTCTGCGTGCTCTCGCTGCGCGTGAGGAAGGAGGCCAGGAGGAACTCGTTGTAGGCCAGGATCAGGCAGATGATCCCGGTGCTGATGATCCCCGGCATGAGCAGCGGCACAGTGATGCGAAACAGCACGGAGCCGTAGCCCGCGCCGTCGATCCGCGCGGCGTCCTCCAGCTCCTCCGGCAGGCGGCGCACGAAGCTCGAGAGCAGCCAGAACGCGACCGGCAGGTTCATCACGCCGTAGACCAGCGCCATGCCGAAGAGCGTGTTCACCAGCCCGATCGAGCGCAGCAGGAAGAAGAGCGGGAAGAGCGCAACGATTGGCGGCGCCACATAGGTGGCGAGGATGAACGCCGGCAGGAACTTGCCGCCGACGCGGTAGCGCACGATGGCGTGGGTCGCGGGCACCGCGATGACCAGCGTCACCAGCGCGCCCAAAGCGGCGGCGACAATCGAGTTGCGCAGGTAAGTGCCGACCGCGACGGAGTTCCATGCGTCCGGGTAGTTCTGCCAGAACCACTCCTCCGGTACGAAGCCGCCGCTCGCGATATCCGGCTGCGTCTTAAACGACACCATGAGCATGAAGATCATGGGGAAGATGAAGAACAGCACGACCGCCGCAGTCCCCGCCCAGCGGGCGAGGGTCCAGAGATCGACCGGCGCGTCTGCGAGCCAGGTGCCGCCGTCGAACTTTCTGACTCGGGTGGCCGTCACGACAGCCTCTTCTCCGCGATGTCGTGGGCGGTGGTGAAGGGGATGGTGACGAGGCCCACCACCACCGCGAACACGAGGGTCTGCGCCGCCGCGGCGCCGATGTCGAATTGCTGGATCGCGACCCGGTAGATGTAGAAGCTCGATACCGTCGTCGCCTGGCCGGGCCCGCCGCCGGTCAGCACGAAGACGAGGTCGAAGACCTTGAAGGCGATGACCAGCTTGAGCACCGCGATGGCGATTAGCGCCGGTGCCAGCATCGGCAGCGTGATGGACCAGAACATCGCAGGGCCTGAGGCACCGTCGAGCTTCGCCGCCTCGTAGATGTCCTCCGGCAGGGTCTGCAGCGCGGCATAGGTCATCAGCGCGATGAAGGGCGTCCACTGCCACACGTCCGCCAGACACACGAACGGGAACGCCATGGTGGGCGAGCCCAAGAAACTCACCGGCTGGCTGAAGAGAGCCATGTCCATCAGGAAGCTGTTGAGCCAGCCGCCCTTGGGCATGAGCAGGAGCTGCCACATGACGGCGACGGTGATAGGCGGAGTCATCAGCGGCAGGAGAATGAGCGTGCGCAGGATCTGCCGCCCCTTCACCGCGCGGTCGATGAGAAGGGCCACGCAAACGCCGAGGATGACCGACGCC
The DNA here is from genome assembly GCA_965220745.1 of Alphaproteobacteria bacterium. Taxonomy (GTDB): domain Bacteria; phylum Pseudomonadota; class Alphaproteobacteria; order UBA828; family UBA828; genus WTGU01. Next base: position 350,762 of record CBDCQT010000013.1, read on the forward strand.
AGCGTCGTCATCAGCGCGAAGACGATGGAGCGGAGGAGGGACGTGGTGAACTTCGCCTGGCCGATGGAGTCCGTGTAATGCTCGACGCCGACCCATCCTCGGAACAGCGTGCCGAGGTTGGAATCGGAAAAGGAGAGAAAGATCAGGTAGATGAACGGATAGACGGCGAACACGATCAAGCCGCCGATGAGCGGCATTACCACCGCCCAGCCGATCAGCCGGCGCCGGTCGATCCCGCCCGTGCCGGGCCAGCGCCGGCTTGTCGGCGGCCCTTGGCGCGTACGCTGCGGCGCGGTGTCGAGGTCAGCCATAACGGGAGGACAGGGCGGCCGCAGTCAGGGTAGTCCCTGAGCGTGCGGCCGCCCGTCCCATGGCTGTACTAACCGAGGATATCCTCCCAGGAGGCCTGGGCATCGGCCATGGCCTGCTCGGCGGTCTTGTCGCCGGCCATCATCAGTCCAAGCTCGTCCGTGAGCGACTGCATGAGCTTGGGCGATTCCGGCTTCATCGGCCACGGGAAGGCATCGTCGATGGCCTGCTCCACGGCGTCCGCCTGCAGCGGCGCGAAGTCGCGATAGGCGGGCATCGCCGAGCGCCGGGTCGGGTCCACGCCGGTCGTGTTGTCGGTGAGCACGCGCACGTGGAAGTCCTTGCTCGACGACATGCGCACGAACTCCCAGGCCATCTCGGGGTTGTGCGATCCGGACGAGACGCCGAAGGCCCAGCCCGCGTTCATCGCCGGCCGGTTGACCGTATTGCTGCCGGCGACCGGCATGGGCGACACGCCCCATTTGTCGACGATCTGGCTCTGATTAGCGTCCTGCGCCCAGGTGCCGAGGTCGGTCCAGAACTCGATCATGGCGGCGCCGCCGCTCAGGAACACCGGGATCGAGTTGCCGAACTCGGTCTCCAGCGGCGTCGGCACCGCAGAGGGACCGGCATCGAGCATCGTTTGCGCGGCGCCGATCGCGGCGTCGCTGGTCAATGCCGGCGCGCCATTGGCGTCGAGGAAGTCGCCGCCGTAGCCGCCCAGCCGGTTCGCGTAGGTGGAGCACAGGATGATCGGGAACTGCTTGCACATCAGCAGCGCGCCATAGACGCCGTTGGCCGACTCAGCATCCGTTACCGCCTTGGCGACCGCATTGTACTCGTCCCACGTCGCCGGCGGCGTCAGCCCGTTCCGGTCGAGAATTTCCTTGTTGTAGAAGAGGACGTGCGTGTCGCCGTCATAGGGCAGGCCGTAGCGGCGGCCGCCCACCTCGGTATAGGCATCGTACAGCGCGCCTAGGAAGTCGGCGGGGTCGATGTCGGCCTCTTCCGCCGCGATGCGGTCGGTGATGTCGGCGAGCACGCCGTCCCGCACCAGCGCTTCCTTGTCGACGTACCAATACTGGAAGACGTCGATCTCGTTGGTGCCGGACATCACGTCGAGCGTCGACTGCGCCGTGATCTGGTCGTAGGGCACCTTCACCGCTTCGACATTGGCGCCGGTGAGCTCGGTGAAGCCCTCGGAGAGCGGCTTGATAGAGCCGGCATGCGGGTTGATGATCATGAAGCGCAGGGTCTCGCCGGACCAGTCCGACGCCTGTGCGCGCCCTGCAAACGCGCCTGAGCCTGCAGCGGTCAGCGCAGCAGCGCCTGCCGCCGTACCTTTAAGGAAAGACCGCCGCGAGAGCGGTGCTCTCGACCAGCTTGTTCTGTGGTCATCCATCGATTGAATCCTCCTCGTGAGCCGTGTTCGGTTGTGCTGCGATAACGCCTCGCCTTGCTTCCCAATAGGGGATGCACGCGCGCCCATCAACTCAAAACGGGATACAATGCGTTCTCGGAGGCGTCTGAACCGATGAGTTGGTCAGTCTGCCTTGACGTTTCCGCGAAAGTTTCGTGAATATCCGTTCCGGCCGCGCAGAAGAACGCGGCGCCAGCAGCCAGCGCCGAGAGCGAAATTCGATGGGCAAGGGAGACGGCGGCGAGGGAGCGGCCGCCGGGGATGGCGGTCCTGCACTTGAGGTCGAGCTGACGCTCGGCGGCGATCCCGCCGCCCTCGATCGCGGTTGGCGCGCGGCGGTTCCCGCGGATGGCGGCGGAACCGCCCAGCGGCTGCGGAGCACCTATTTCGACACTGGCGACTTCCGCCTGCGTCGGCGAGGCTTCACGCTGCGCATTCGTGAGGATGGGGAACGGCTGGTCCAGACCCTGAAGTCCGACGGGCCGTCGTCAGCCGCTGCCGTGCTTAAGCGCAACGAGTGGACTCGCATGGTCGAGAAGCCAGTGCCGAGCCTCCCCGTCGCGCCTGATCCAGCGGTGCGCAATGCGGTGGGGCCGCTCAAATCCGCCGAACTGGCGCCGACGTTCTCCACCGACGTGATGCGCCGCACCGCCGTGGTCGAGGTTGCCGCGCCGGATCACAGCACCGCCCTTGTCGAGCTCGCGCTCGACAGCGGAGAGATCAAGGCGCGTGACCGGCGCGACACCGTCTCCGAGCTGGAGCTGGAACTGATCAAGGGGCCGGCAAGCGCACTCTACGAGCTCGCCATAACGCTGCAGGCCTCTGCGCCGCTCCGCATACAGACGGCGAGCAAAGCCAAGCGCGGCTACGTCCTTGCTGGCGGGGAGGGCTACGCCGGCTACAAGGCGCCGGCGCTCGCGCTTGCGCGGGGCATCTCCGTAAACGAGGCCCTGGGCAAGATTTTTCGCGTGTGTGCCAATCAGTGTGCGGCGAATCACGATGCAGTGCTGGACCGCAGTGATCCGGAAGGCGTGCACCAGTTTCGTGTCGCGTTGCGCCGGATGCGCTCGGCTCTCGTGGTCTTCAAGACGGTTCTTCCGCCAGAACACACTGCCTGGCTGAACAGGGAAGCCAGCCGTCTCATCGACGTGCTCGGCCCGGCACGCGATTGGGACGTGTTCATCACCGAGACGCTTGCGACCGTCCGGGCCGCCCGGCCGGACGACGAGACACTGGAGCGCCTCGCCGAAGCGGCCGAGACGGAGCGTGCCCGTGCCTACGGGCAGGCAGAGGCGCTGCGCGCGCCCGACTACACGGAATTCCTGCTTCGCTTCGGCCGGTGGATCGAGACGGCGGGTTGGCGGGACGGGGCGAACCCTGCCGTGATCGATCAGCCGCTCGCACGCCTTGGAGGGCGCTTGCTCGACAAGCGCCACAAGCGCGTGTTGAAGCGCGGGCGCGACTTCGAGCAACTGTCGGACGCCGACCTGCACCGGCTCAGGATCTCGCTCAAGAAGCTGCGCTATGCAGGTGAGTTCTTCGCGACCCAGTTCCCAGACGGCAAGCCACGTCCCTACATCAGGACGTTGCGTCGGCTGCAAGACGATCTCGGCCAGCTCAACGACGCATCGGTTGCGGAACGCTGTCTGAAAGTTCTCCTCGATGCCCAGCGCGAAAGCGACCATCTCGCCGCGCTCGGAGTGGGTGCCGGGCAGGTGATCGGATGGCACGCTCGCGCCCGTGAGGAGACCCGGAGCCAAATGACCGAAGATTGGCACGCTTTCGCTGCCACCGAGCCCTATTGGCGCACCACCGCGGCGGAATCAGGCGGCTGATCCTGTCGGAATCCGAAGCATCCGCGTCGCATCGAAGCCGATAGTCGCCAACTCCCCCATGATATGAGGAGGAGGGGAGGTGGTGCGGCCCGTCACTTCAGGGTACGCGCGCTGACTCTCGAGAAACCGAGAGAGTTCCGCCATGCCCGAGATCATGAGGGACGACGGCGGCGTGGGCGCCGGCAAGCCGCTCCCGAGTCACGCCAGGGTCGTCGTCATCGGCGGCGGCGTGGTGGGTTGTTCGATCCTCTTCCACCTAGCCAAGTTCGGCTGGAAGGACGTGATCCTGCTGGAGCGGGAAGAGCTCACCGCCGGATCGTCCTGGCACGCGGCCGGGATGATCCATACGCTGTCGTCGGATCCCAACATCTCCCGCCTGCAGGGCTACACGATCAATCTCTACAAGGAGATCGAGGAGACCTCGGGCCAGTCCGTCGGTCTGCACAACACCGGCGGCTTCTACCTCGCCTCCACCAGGGATTGGTACGACTACCTGAAGCGCGAGCGCTCCAAGGCACGCTACATGGGGCTCGACCAGGAATTCATCTCGCCGAAGGAGGTCGCGGAGCGCCATCCCCTGATCGATCCGAAGCACTACTACGCGGCACTCTGGGACGAGCTCGACGGCGACGTCGACCCCTCCGGAGCGACCTACGCCTTCGCCAAGTCCGCGCGCGTCCACGGTGCGCAGTATTTCACGCGGACTCCGGTGGTGGAGACCAACCAACGGCCGGACGGCTCGTGGGACGTGGTCACGCCGCGCGGCACGGTAAACGCCGAGCACATCGTGAACTGCGGCGGGCTCTGGGCGCGCGAGGTGGGCCAATTGGCGGGCGTCGCGCTCCCGGTCCAGCCGATGGAGCATCACTACCTCATTACCGACACGATCCCCGTGATCGCGGAGAGGATGGGGGAAGGCGGCGCTGGCCACTTGCCGGGGGGTATCGACTACGAGGCCAACATCTATTTCCGGCAGGAGCGGCACGGCGTCCTGCTCGGCACATACGAGCCCAAGTCCACGCCGTGGAACGTCTCCGGCACGCCGCTCGACTTCGGCCAGGAGCTGCTGCCGCATGACCTCGACCGCATCGCCGACCGGCTAGAAATGTCGTTCGAACGCATCCCGGCGCTCGGCGAGGCGGGGATCAAGGATGTCATCTGTGGACCCTTTACCTTCGGCCCCGACGGCAACCCCATGATCGGCCCGGTGCCGGGAGTACGGAACTACTGGGTCGCCGTGGGCGTCATGGCCGGCTTCTGCCAGGGCGGCGGGGTCGGTCGCAGCATGGCCGAGTGGATGATCGACGGCGAGCCTTCGATCGACGTGTGGGCGATGGATATCGCCCGCTTCGGCGAGTTCGCGACACCCGAGTGGGGCACGGTCAAGTCGGCGGAGAATTACGAGCGCCGCTTCGTGATGACCTTTCCCAACGAGACCCTGCCGAAGGGCCGCCGCCAAAAGACCACCGCGCTACACGACCGGCTGGTCGCCAAGGGCGCGGTGATGGACCAGGGTTTCGGGCTGGAGCACGCGCTCTGGTTCGCCGATGGGCCGGAGGATGCCCACGAAGACCCATCCTTCCGTCGCTCCCGCGCCCACGATTACGTCGCGCTCGAAGTGAAGGCGGTTCGCGAGGCGGTGGGCTGCATCGAGATCGCCAACTATTCCAAGCACGGCTTCGAAGGCCCCGGTGCCCGCGGCTTCCTGGATCGTGTGCTGGCCGGCCGCGTGCCTAGACCCGGCCGCATCGCGCTGACGCCAATGCTTACCGAGCAGGGCAAACTCTACGGCGATCTTACGGTCGCTTGCCTGGCGGAAGATCGCTTCATGTTGGTTGGCTCCGGCGTCATGCAGGAGGCGCATCGGCGTTGGTTCGAGCAACGCCTCGGCACCGGCGTCGAGTACCGGAACCTCTCGGACGCGTTGCACGGTATCGCGCTCTCGGGCCCGAACTCGCGCGATCTGCTCGCCCGCATCACCCGCGACGATGTGTCAGCGGAAAGTTTCCGGTTCCGCGACATCCGCGAGAGTTTTGTCGGCGGCGTCCCGGCGATCGTGTCGCGGCTCAGCTTCTCGGGCGAGCTCGGCTACGAGATCTATGTCGCGCCGCAGTACCAGATCGCGTTGGCGGAGGCGATCGAGGAGGCCGGCGCCGATCTTGGGCTGCGCTGGTACGGGGCGCGGACGCTGATGTCGCTTCGGTTGGAGAAGGCCTGGGGCGTCTGGACGCTCGACTATCGCCCCGACTTCACCGCGGCCGAGAGTGGGCTCGACGCCTTCATCCAGTGGGACAAGGAGTTCGTCGGCAAGGCTGCGGCCGCGGCCGAGCGGCGCGCGGGGCCTGCTAGGCGCCTGGTGCCCTTGGTGATCGACTCCCCGTCAATCGACGGCGAACCCATCGACGTTTCCAACGACGAGGCAATTCTGCGAGACGGCACAGCGGTCGGATACGTAAGTTCCGGCGGCTACGCGCACCATGTCGGGCAGTCTATGGCGATGGGTTATGTGCCGACGGAGATGGCGGCGACCGACGAACGCTTCGACGTCGAGATATTGGGAGAGATGTTCCCGGCGCGCGTTCAGACTACGCCGCTCTACGACCCCAACGGCGGGAGAATGCGGAGCTGAATTGGCACCATGATCGTCGTCGACTACCGCTTACTGAGTTCCTGGTGCGACGACGCGCGCTTTCCCGACGGAGCCAAGGGCGACAGGGCATCAGCAATGGGCTAGGTTTGGTCGGCCAGTTCGTTTGGGGCGGGGAGAATGGGGCCGCGTATCTCTTTCCAAGAGCGGTGCAGCGGTGCCGGCATAGAGCGACACTCGGAGGAAAAGCGGATGAAAGACAGAAAAGTTCTAAGCCGTGATCCACGGCGCTATACGCTGCCGTCGGAGCGCGCATTGGGCGCCGAGACGCATTCCTATATGCCCGAGCTTTGCGACCAGGTTCGGACGGGCAAGATCAGCCGGCGCGACTTCCTGCGTCAGGCGGCGTTGCTCGGCATGGCGACCGGCACGGTCTATGCCATGGCCGACAAGCTGGCCGGAGGCGGTGACGTGATCGGCTCTGCGATAGCCGACGAAATGCCAAAGGCGGGCGGCACGCTCAGGGTCTCCATGCGTGTGCAGGAGATGAGCGATCCTGCGTCCTTCGACTGGGGCGAGAAGGCGAACGTCGCGCGCTTCATCGTCGAGTATCTGACCCGGACCAAGTCGGATAACGTCACGGTTCCCTACCTCGCCAAGAGTTGGGAGGCCTCCGACGACCTCAAGACCTGGGTCTTCCATTTGAACGAGGGCATAACCTGGTCCAACGGCGACGCCTTCACCTCAGCTGACGTGGCCCACACGGTCAACCGCTGGCTCGACCCCGCGACCGGATCGTCCAACCTCGGGCTCTTCGGCGCCATGGTCGAGGAAGTCGACGGCGTCAAGCGGGGCATCCCCGGTGCGGTCGAGGTGATCGACGACCACACCATCCAATTCAACCTGAAACAGGCCGCTCTGGCCATGCCGGAGAACTTCTACAACTACCCGACCGCCATCGTGCATCGGGGCTTCGGTACGGACTACGAGGCAAATCTCTCGACGAATCCCATCGGCACTGGCCCGTTCGAGTTGGCCAACTTTGCAGTCGGCGAGGTGGCAATCCTGAAGAGGGCGCGAGACTGGTGGGCCGGGCCGTTCTACCTCGATGAAATCCACTACTTCGACCACGGCGAGGACACCAACGCCTGGGTCGCAGCGCTGGCGTCGCAGCAGGTAGACACGCTTTACCGATTGCCCAACAGCGCAATCGAGACGGTACAGGCTCTGCCATTCATGGAGATCCACAAGGCGACAACGGCGCAGACCGCGGTCATGCGCTTCCGCGTTACCGAGAAGCCCTTCGACAATCTCAAGCTCCGCCAGGCGGTGGCGGCCTGCATGGACCATCAAGAGATCCTGGACAAGGCGTTCAAGGGTTACGGCCAGATCGCCGAGAATCATCATGTTTGTCAGATCCATCCCGAGTATGCGGCGCTGCCGCCGCTCAAGCGGGATATAGAGAAGGCGAAGGCGCTCTTGGCCGAGGCCGGCTATGCCGATGGGATCACGCTCGAGATCGCCAACGGCGACACTGAGGGCCCCTGGCAGACGGACGCCTGTGCGATATTCAAGAACCAGGCTGCGCCGGCGGGCATCAATATCGAGATCAACAAGATGCCGGCCAGCCAGTACTGGGAGGTCTGGGACAAGGCTCCGTGGGGCTACACCGCCTGGACGCATCGTGCGCTAGGCACCATGGTGCTGGGGCTTGCCTACCGGGCCGGCGTGCCGTGGAACGAATGCGCCTACGACAACCCGGCGTTCGATGCAGCGCTCGACGATGCAGAGGGTACGCTCGACGTGAACGAGCGCAAGAAGAAGATGGCTGTCTGCCAGAAGATCCTGCAGGACGATGCGATCATCCCGCAGCCCTTCTGGCGCTCTGTGTTCAAGGCATCGAATAAGCGGGTGAAGGGTCTGATGACCCACCCCACGCTTTACCACCAGTTCCACGAGGTTTGGCTGGACGGTTGAGCAGAGAGCGGCGCGGGAGGCACAAGTCTCCCGCGCCGCGATTTCCACTTGGGCAAGTGCCCTTGGTGCGGGGCGTCTACTAGCCTGGATTTCTCACCAATGTCACAGCCTGCGTCGCGCCCAGACGTTCGATCCGCCAGGAGCGGGCCGAAAAGCGTATCAGGGAATACGGTTGAGGTTCGCGACGCCGCGGGCGAGCGCCGGGGCGCGACCCGAAGGGCGGTGCTTTCAGGCCGACAGAGTGCGTCAAGCCGTTTGCCCGATGCCCCACATCGCGCTGCACGGCTTTCCTGCTCTGTCGGCCTGAAAGCACCGCGCAGACCATGACATTGGTGAGAAAGCCGGGCTAGACACCGGCGTTCGGCATGGTCCAGCTGATCATCCGGCGCATCGGCATGATGATCCTCATCATGCTCGTGGTCGCTCTGTTGCTTTTCCTTATTAACGAGGGCGACCCCCGCCTCATCGCCCGCAGCGTTCTCGGCCCCTACGCGCAAGACCAGCAGCTCGACACCTGGGTCATCGAGAACGGCTACGACCGTTCCGTCATTGTCCGCTATTTCGAATGGATCGGCCGAATATTCTCCGGCGATCTCGGAGACTCGGTCATCTACAAGAGGCCGGTCAGCGAGATCTTCTGGGACCGCCTGGGCAATACGGGCATCCTGGCGGGCGTCACCTTCGTCATCATGGTGCTGATCGCACTCACCCTCGGCGTGCTGGCGGGGATGAAGGAAGGCTCCCTGCAGGACCGGGCGATCTCGGTCTTCTCGATCATCACCACCTCGATCCCCGAATATGCGAGCGCCGTCTTCCTGGTCGGGATCTTCGTCTTCTGGCTCGGCTGGTTGCCCGGCACCTCGTCGATGACGTCCGGGTTCGACCCGGTTCAGATGATCCTGCCTGTACTTGTGCTGACCTTATATGGCTTCGGCTACATCGCGCGCATGACGCGCGCGTCGATGGCCGAGGTGATGACCACGCCTTACATACGAACGGCGGTGCTCAAGGGCCTGCCCTACCGGCACATCATCCTCAAGCACGCCTTGAGAAACGCGCTGATCGCGCCCTTCACCGTGATCATGCTGCAGATCAACTGGCTGCTGTCCGGCGTGGTCGTGACCGAGTTTGCCTTCGGCTACAAGGGGTTCGGCGCGCTGCTTCTGGAGGCGGCGCTCCGGCGCGACATCTTCGTCATCGAGGCCTGCGGCGTCGCGGCGGTCTTCGTCGCGGTCTTCACCCAGACCGTAGGCGATCTTGGCTACACCTATCTGAATCCGAGGATCAGGTTCAAGTGAGCGACGTGCCTCGCACGAACGACGTCAGCACGCCGCTCGCCAGGCTCGGCGCGAGCTTCGCGGCGTCGCTCAGGCCTGTCTTTCTGCTAAGGGAGAGCCCGGTCGGCATGATCGGGGCCGGAATCGTCCTCGGTTTTGTGATTCTGGCGATATTCGCGGAATTCATCGCGCCCTTCGATCCCAATGCGACGATGGTGCCTTTCGCCTACCCCGGTGCGGAGGCGCCGGAAGGGGGCATCTTCCTGCTCGGCACCGACCATCTTGGGCGCGACATTCTGTCGAGGATCATCTTCGGCGGTCAGCGGGTGCTCTTCTACGCCACGGCGGCTACGGTCGCGGCCTATGTCGTGGGCATCCTCATGGGCCTCGCCGCGGGGTACTTCCGGGGCTATCTCGACGAAATTCTGTCGTTTGTTGCCAACGTCATCCTCTCCTTCCCCATCATGGTTCTCTACGTGCTGATCATCGCCAAGGTCGGCGCGTCCGGGATCAACATCATCTTCGCGGTCGTGTTCGCATCGTCGCCCGGCATCATGCGCATCGTGCGCGGCGTGACCATGGACATCGCGACGCGTGATTACATCGCCGCAGCCCAGACCCGGGGCGAAGGCCCCTGGTACATCATGCTGATGGAGATCCTGCCCAATGCGCGTGGGCCGCTGATTGTCGATTTTTGCCTGCGCATGGGCTACACGACAATCACCATCGGTGCGCTCGGATTCCTCGGCCTCGGTCTGCCGCCGCCGGACCCCGACTGGGGCGGCATGATTACCGAGACCCGCGCCTTCGTCTCCGGCGGCTTCCCGCACATGGCGATCTTGCCGGCCTGCGCCGTCTCCCTGCTGGTGCTCGGCTTTAATCTGCTGGCGGACGGCCTGCGCGAAGTGTCGCTCAAGGACTAGGAGAGGCAGAATGTCGGATCACGCTTCCGAGCCGCCAGTCCTCGAGATCACCGGCCTCTGCCTCAGCTACTACACGCGGGCCGGCGAGGTTCCCGCCGTCTACGACTTCGATCTTACCGTGGCCAGGGGCGAATCGGTCGGCCTCGTCGGCGAGTCCGGCTGCGGCAAGTCCACCGTGGCCAACGGCGTCATGCGCTATATGGGGCACAACGGCGACATCGTCGGCGGTACCATCAAATTCAAGGGCCGCGACATGGCCGAGATGTCCGCGGAAGAAATCCGCCGGGTGCGCGGCAAGGACATCGCCATGATCTACCAGGAGCCGATGGCCTCGCTCAATCCGAGCCTGACCATCGGCCAGCAGCTCATGGAAGTGCCGATAATCCACGAGGGCGTGAGCAAAGCTGAAGCCTTCCAGCGCGCCTACGACATGCTGTCGGCGGTACATATTCCGGACCCAAAGCGGCTCATGATCTCCTATCCCCACCAGGTCTCCGGCGGTCAGCAGCAGCGCGTGGTGATTGCCATGGCGCTGCTCTCACGGCCCGCGCTGCTGTTGCTGGACGAGCCGACGACGGCACTCGACGTGACGGTGGAGGCGGGCATCGTCGAGTTGATCGCCGAGCTCAGCCGCGAGACCGGCTCGTCGCTGCTCTACATCTCCCACAATCTCGGCCTGATGCTGGAGGTCTGCGACCGCATCTGCGTGATGTACTCGGGCGAGGTGGTGGAGGAGGGGACGATCGATTCGATATTCTCCTGGCCCAAGCACCCCTATACCCAGGGCCTCTTCGGTTGCATTCCGTTGCCGCACGCAGACAAGAACGCGCGCCCGCTGGTCTCGATCAAGGGCCAGCTTCCGCTCCCGCACGAGCGGCCCGAGGGCTGCAATTTTGGGCCGCGTTGCGGGTTCTTCGAGCAGGGGCGGTGTGACAAGGGCCTGATCCCGATGGATGAGGTGCACACCGACGACGACCCGGCGCATCGGGTGCGATGTAGGCGCTGGGAGGGGATCGACGTCACCGAGGCGGTGCGTGTCGATGACGTCCGTGAGCCGATCGAGGTTGGCGAGACGGTCCTCGAGGTCGCCGACATGCGCAAGTACTACAAGGTGCGTGATCGCTCGCTTGCGGCTTTGGTTTCCGGCGGCGCCGTCCGCGAAGTCAAGGCGAACGAGAGCATCAGCTTCCGCGCGGGCGAGGGCGAGACGGTCGCCATCGTGGGTGAATCAGGTTGCGGCAAGTCCACCTTCGCCAAGGTGTTGATGGGGCTGGAGACTGCGACCGACGGCGAGGTGACGCTGGATGGGACCGACCTTGGCGGCATTCCGGTCAACAAGCGCACGGCGGCGCAGCTCTCCTCGCTCCAGATGGTGTTCCAGAACCCGAACGATACGCTCAACCCGTCCCACTCGGTGGGCTACCAGATCGGCCGCGTCATCAAGCGCTTCGGCATCGAGCGCGATTCCGTCAAGCGGAGGGAGCTGGTGTTCGAGCTGCTCGACACGGTGAAGCTGCCGCGCGCCTTCATGTCCCGGAAGCCGCGCCAGCTCTCAGGCGGCCAGAAGCAGCGGGTAGGTATCGCGCGCGCCTTCGCCGGCAACCCCAAGACGGTGATCGCGGACGAGCCGATCTCGGCGCTCGACGTCTCGGTGGCCGCGGCGGTGACCGAGCTGCTGATGGACATTCAGCGCGAGCACCGCACCACGCTGCTCTTCATCAGCCACGACCTCTCGGCGGTGCGCTACCTCTCCGACCGCGTGGTGGTGATGTATCTCGGCCAGATCATGGAGCGCGGCTCAACGGAGCAAATTTTTGCGCCCCCCTACCATCCCTACACCGAGGCGCTGCTCTCTGCAGTGCCGATCGCCGACCCCGAGGTGGAGAGGCGCCGCATCGTGCTGGAAGGCAGCCTGCCAAGCCCGCTCGATCCGCCCAAGGGGTGTCCTTTCTCGACCCGTTGTCCGCGCAAGCTCGGCGAGATTTGCGATAACGAGGCGCCGCCACTTCAGACCAACGCCAACCGCCACGTCATCGCCTGCCACATTCCGCTCGAAGAGCTGCGCGACGTTGAGCCGGTGATTTCCATTCCCGACCGCGACGAGCTCCACGCTGCACAGTAATCCCACGAACAACGTGCCGCCGCCGCCGGACGAGACGGCGCTTCGGCTGGGACGGCTCAAGCGGCTCCGCGCCGAGATGACGCGGTTCGATTGTGCTGCGCTCGTGCTGACCGATCCGCACAATGTGCGCTACGCCACCGGCGCCCGGAACATGATACCCTTCCTTCTTCGCAACCCGGCGCGCTACGTGTTCGTGCCCCTGGAAGGCCCGGTCGTGTTGTTCGAGTTCGCGGGTTGCGAGCACATGGAACGCGACAATCCGGTGATCGACGAGATCCGCGTTTCCACGACGGTCTCTTACGTGGCGCGCGGGCCCTTGCTGGACGAGACGGCAAGGCTCTGGGCCGAGGAGATTGCCGCGCTGATGCGCCAGCATTGCCCGGGCGAGACGCGGATCGGCTTGGAACGCATCGATGCACGGGCCGTCGGCTATCTGGCGGATCGGGGGTTCACGATCCTCGATGCGCAGGCCCCGACAGAGAGAGCGCGTGCGATCAAGACGCCGGAGGAAATCGTCTGCTCGAAGCGCTCCATGGCGTGCGTCATGGCGGCGGAAAAGACTCTCGAAGACTCGATCCGGCCGGGAATCACCGAGAACGCGCTGTGGGCGGAGTTCCACCGCCATGTGATTGCCAATGACGGTGACTACGTGGAGACCAGGCTGCTCAGCTCGGGCGAGAAAACCAACCCCTGGTTTCAGGAAACCGGCGACCGTGTGATCCGCGCCGGCGACCTGGTGGCGCACGATACCGATGTCGTCGGACCACACGGCTATTACGCCGATTTTTCACGCACTTTTCTATGCGGCGACGGCCGGCCGACCCCGGAACAGCGAACGCTCTATCGCCTCGCCCATGAGCAGATCCAGCGCAATATGGCGCTGATCGCACCGGGACGGACGTTCCGGGAAATCACGGAGGCAGCCTGGAAAATTCCGGCTCCATACTACGTCCGGCGGTACTACCTGATGATTCACGGTATCGGGGCGACCGGCGAATACCCTTATATCGTGTACGAAGCCGACTACGATGGCGGGCGGGACTACGACGGTGTCATTGAACCCAACATGACGCTCTGCGTGGAAAGCTTCATCGGTCACGAGGAAGGGAGCGAAGGGGTAAAGCTGGAGCAACAGGTTCTGGTTACCGAGTCCGGCGTTGAGTTGATGAGTACGTTCCCCTTCGACGAAAGGTTGCTCGGCCGCGAGCTGTGACGATGGGGACGCTCTTTCCGCCGCTACCCTCCGGTCCATTCGACATCATCTATGCCGATCCGCCCTGGGACTACAAAGGGCAGCTTCAGCACGCCGGCGAGGGCAGCCAGGATACGGGAGGCGCGGTCAGGCACTATCCGACCGTGACCCTGGATGACCTCAAGACGTTGAATGTTCCTACTATTTGTGCGCAAGATTGCCTCCTGTTCATGTGGGCGACCAATCCACATCTGGACCAGGCCATTGACTTGGGAAAGGCGTGGGGCTTTGCGTGGGCAACCGTGGCCTTCGTGTGGGATAAGGTAAGGGTAAATCCCGGCTTTTATACCATGAGCCAATGCGAGTTATGCCTCGTGTTCAAGAGGGGAAAGATCCCGTCTCCGCGCGGTGCCAGAAACGTGCGCCAGCTCGTCACCGCCAAGCGGGAGGCTCACTCGCAAAAGCCGGACGAAGTGCGGCTGCGCATCGAAGAGATGTTTCCGCTTCTCCGCAAGATCGAACTGTTCGCGCGCGAGAGGGATGAGCAGTGCCTCACCGATGATCGTTGGACGAAATGGGGATTCGAAGCGCATGGCGCGGAAACATCTGGAGTGGCGGGAGAACTGGCAGGCCGAGGCTACTGAGAGAGGAGTAAAACCAGAGAAAGCATTCGACCTGATTATGCATCACTACTTAATTGACTCACCAATCGCAGGCATAGAGAACCCGAAAGAGCTCAGAGCGATTTATGGAGACGAGCACAGTCGGCACGATATCGCTTCCAATTATATGTTTCGACGTCGAGATACCAACAGGTCCAATTCGTCGAAATCAAGCGGTAATGTGCAAAGGGAAACACCCACGAGCGGGCTTGAAAATTCATGATTCCTAGAATTCTAAACTCGATAAAGTGGATTGGTAATCGGCATCAGGGTGTAATTCCGGTTTGGTGGATTTTTGCGGACGAGATTGCTTCCGATTCTCGCTATAGGCAAGAGATACTGCATTGGCTTCAGGGGATCGAGGTCCATGTCCTGTTATGGGAGAGAATCACAGATTACAAACCCGTGTCGATCATTTCGAGGAGCACATACAGCCGCTTCTTTCGTAAATCGAAAAAGCGGCTAACAACGCATTGCCAGACGGGAGAAATGGGACCAATCTTGCATCAAGTGCGTGTTCTCGCGCCCAAGCTCAACGGCGTGACATCGTGTCAGCGATGCGATCTGCATGGAGGATGTAACGCGCTGCGAGGAGGCGTCGGCCCGTCCTGTCGGAACCCTGGCAAGGATACCGTTCTCAGTTCGAGGCGTGGTTGAAATCAGTGGGAAGGAAACGTCTATGGATAGAAGCGGCCAAGTTGTGACTGCGTCGATCGGCGATCGGGGGCGTCGGCTCTCTCGGAACGGAGGCGCTATATGACACAGGCATCCGGCGGCACCGCCAACACACTGCGCCAGCATGGTGCGATGGAGCACAGCAATCCGCCCTGCGATCTCGACGAGATGCGCCGTTACCGGCTCGGGCGCGTGCGCGAGGCGCTGGCTGCGCGCGACCTCGCCGGCATCATCCTCTACGACCCGCTGAACATCCGCTACGCCACCGATGCGTCAAACATGCAGGTGTGGTGCGCCCACAACGAGGCCCGCTACCTCTACGTGCCGGCGGAAGGGCCGGTTCGGCTGTTCGAGTTCGGCGGTGGTAGCGACCTGCTCACCGCCGGGCTCCCCACCATCGACGAGGTCCGCGGCGCGACCTATGTGCTCTATTTCATTGCCGGCGGCCGTCAGGCTGACAACGCGCGGGCCTGGGCGGCTGAGCTGGACTCGGTGATCCGTGAGCACGCCGGCGGCAACCGGCGCATCGCCATCGACCGGGTCGGACCGGTGGGCATGATCGAAATGCAGCGCCTCGGCTACGAAATCGTCGACGGCTTCGAGGTGATGGAGAACGCCCGGTCGATCAAGTCGGCCGGCGAGATCACCCTGATGCGCCACTCGATTGCGGTGTGCGAGCAGGCCATCGCGCAGATGCGCGAGGCGCTCACGCCCGGCATCACCGAGAACGCGCTCTGGGCCGAGCTCCATCGCGGCAACATCGCCGGCGGCGGCGAGTGGATCGAGTGTCGACTACTCGCATCCGGGCCACGCACGAACCCATGGTTCCGAGAATCCTCGATGCGCGTCATCGAGCGCGGCGACATCGTGGCCTTCGACACGGACCTTGTGGGACCCTACGGCTATTGCTGCGACATCTCGCGCACCTGGGTGTGCGACGCGCGCCCGAGCGATGAGCAGCGGCGCATCTACGCCGAGGCCTACGCGCAGGTGCAGGAGAACAAGGCGTTGTTGAAGCCCGGCGCGACATTCCGTGAGCTCACCGAGTTCTCGCGCCCCTTCAGCGACGAGTTCGTCGAGGGCCGCTATTCGGTGTCGATGCACGGGGTGGGGCTCTGCGACGAATACCCAGCTATCCTCTACCCGCAAGACTATGAGCCCGGAGACGACGGCGTGCTGGAGGAGGGGATGGTGATTTGCGTTGAAGGCCTCGCCGCTCCCGCCGGCGGCCGTGAGGCGGTCAAACTCGAAGAGCAGGTGCTGATCACCGCAAACGGCCATGAGCAGCTCTCGTCGTATCCGTTGGAGGAGGACTGGCTGTAGCAGGGGAGGGGGCGAGCGAATTCGCGCAAGCTCGTGCGTCCATGAAGCATGTTCTCGACCTCGATCGCTGGCCCATGGACGCGCTGAATGGTGTGCCGGGACGGGCGCTGGTCGCCCGTTGCCGCGATGAGCTGCGGGACACAGGCATGTTCAGCCTGCCGGGGCTCATCCGACGGGAGGCGCTTCGGACGTGTGTCACGGAGGTGGCGCACCTGTTCGATACCGCCGCCTTCATCCACGCCCGCGATCACAACATCTACTTCGACGACGAGATCGAGGGGCTGGAAGCCGGCCACCCGGCGCTCCGCCGCTTCACCACCGTCAACCGCACGATTTGCGGCGACCAGATCCCGGCCAGCACCATCGAGCGAGTCTACGAGTGGCAGCCGCTCATCGATTTTCTGGCGGCGGCGATGGACAAGCCCCAGCTATACCCGATGGCCGATCCCCTCGGCCGGCTCAACGTCATGGCCTACCGGGAAGGGGAGCGGCTCAACTGGCACTTCGACCGGGCGGAGTTCACCATCACCGTGCTCCTGCAGGCGCCGCTCGGAGGCGGAGATTTTCAGTACCGCAGCGGGCTGCGGAGCGATACCGACCCGAACTACGACGGCATCGCCCGCTTGCTTGCCGGCGACGACGAACGGGTGCGGACGCTGCCGCTCGCACCGGGCACGCTCAACGTCTTCAAGGGCAAGAACACGGCGCACCGGGTGACGCCGGTCGAAGGCGACCGCGCCAGGATCATCGCGGTGTTCTCGTACTACGAGACGCCGCACGTCACATTCAGCGATACTGAGCGCCTGGGCTTCTACGGCCGGACGACCCCCGCGAGGGCGGAAGCGTAGAACCGGACCCGCACACCGAGCCAAGCACCGGCAAACAGATGACCGTCGCTCTCTTCTACAACCCGCATTGCCCCGACTGCGTGCGTCAGGCGGCGCTCGCGGCGCGCATGGACTGGCTGGGCCGGGTCGAGCTGCGGACGGACGACTCGCCCCTGGGCGAAGTCCCCGTCGGCGAGATCGTCGTGGTGGACAAGCAACGCAGCAAGGTCTTCACGGGCGTCTACGCCACGCGCCAGGTGTGCCTGCAGGTTCCGCTGCTATTCCTCTATGGGCTTGCGCTCTACCTGCCGCCGTTCCGCCTCCTCTTTGGGCGAGAGAAGCAGGGCTGCAACGGCGACGCCTGCGAATTCTGATGGGCCACGCTGCCGCTCAGGCAGCGCCGTTGGCTTCCGCCGCCTCCGTCATCTTCCGTGCCACCCAGCGATAGAAGCAGTGGGTGGTGCGCTCCAGGGCGGGGGAGAGCACGCCGCCCTTGTAGGCCGGTGAGGCGCGGCCGCGCTGCATGCCTTCCACGACAAAGCGGTCTTCTAGGAAAATGCCGCGCCACAGGTCCTTGTTGGCCGCTCGCAGCTCGGCGCAGCCCTCGCCCATGGCCTCGTCGGAAAAGTAATAGAGGTCGACGTGCTCGATGGTGCGCCCGGTGCCCGCCGGCATCAGCGTGCCGACGAAGCAGTGGTCGGCATGGACGCCGAACACCGCAGTCGGAAACAGCGCGACGTATTCGGCCGTCCCGTGCCAGCGCTCCGGTAATCCCGGCATGGTCGGCAAGCCGTTTCCGTTTTCCACGAGCTGCGGCTGGTAGGCGGTGCTGCCCTGCCCGGCGTAGCCGTCCTCCTCCTCAGTAATCTGGTAGTGATCTTCGAGTCGTGAATAGCTGTTGAGGCTCGGGTGGATCCACGGCAGGTGGTAGGCCTCGCAGAAGTTCTCCACCGCGAGCTTCCAGTTGCAGGCGACGTCCAGGGTGAAGGAGGAATCGCGCGCTTCGTGGTGCAGATCGGCGTCGTCGAAGTCTTTCCAGCGCTCGGCCACCGGCGCGATGAAGCTCTCGAACGGCGGCGCATCGCCACTCAGGTTGACGAAAATGGCGTCGAACCACGTGGCCGTCCGCACCGGCTTGAGCCCGTGCTTGGCCCACTCGAAGCCCTCGCAGGTGTTCTTGTCGGTACCGCCGATCATCGGCGTGGAGCGAAGCGAGCCGTCCAGATCGTAGGTCCAGGAATGGTAGGGACAGCGGATCGCGCTGCGCCTCCGCGCGGGCTCTTCCAGCAGCACCATGCCCCGGTGACTGCACACGTTGTGGAAGACGCGAACTTCGTTGTCGCGCCCGCGCACCATGATGAGAGGCAGGCCGGCAAATTCGAGTGGCACCGCATCGCCTGCGTCGGGCGCGCGCCTGCCAGTGCCGATGCAGGCCCACGTGCGGGCCAGCAGCACGTCCTGCTCCCAATCGGCGAACTCGTCCGAGACGTAGGCCTCGTTCGGCAGTCCGCTCGCCCACTCCTCGATGGGTCGCACCACGTTCGCGAGAGTGGTGCTCACGCCCGTGCTGCTTTCCCACCAATGGTTTGTCATCGCCGCGTTCTCCACGTGTGCCGGGGGCCGCGTCCACCCTGCAACTCAAGCTATCGCGGCGCGGGCCATCACGACTACTGCGAATCCGCATCAATTTGTCGCGATTGCGACGCTGGCGGGCGCCCTCTAACTGGGCAATGCAAGCGCTGAATGCGGTCCACCGACTGGCAATCGAGGAGCGACCTGCCGCGACACGCAGTTCGGCCTCGAATGCGCTAGCCCGCATTTCTCATCAGGGTCACGGCCTGCGTCGCGCCTAGGCGTTCGATCCGCCAGGAGCGGACCGAAAAGCGTATCAGGGAATACGGTTGAGGCCCGCGACGACGCGGGCGGGCGCCCGGGCACGACCCGAAGGGCGGCGCTGTCCGGCCGGCAGGGTGCGTCACGGCCCTTGCCCGATGTCCCCGCATCGCGCTGCGCGCCGTTCCTACCCTGTCGGCCGGACAGCGCCGCGCAGACCATGACCGTGGTGAGAAATGCGGGCTAGAGACAGGCCCGAGCATCAATTAGCATTTGAGGCTAACTACGCTGCGTGAAACAGAATGGCAAACTGGGAGGAAGACATGAACAGCGGAAACATCTTCAGGAACTTCAGTTCTTCGCGCCGGCAGTTCCTCAAGCAGTCGGCGGCGCTGGCTGCGGCGGTCGGCGTGGCGCCGGCGGCGCTTAGCGCAGGAGGGGGCAGCGCAAATGCCGCATCGACCGGCGCTGACTATGCCAACGAGCTTTGGGAAAAGACCAAGGCCGATCTCGCCGGCATGAGCGATATCCGCATGGACCTCAACCTGCACTCGTGGGAGGGTTACACCGAAGAGCCGGTGCTCGACCCCTTCAGCCGCCAGACCGGAGCGAACGTAAACCCGCAGATGCTGATCTCGGACCCCGCAGCCGTGAACAACCTGCGCGGCGGCGGCACCTCGACCTGGGACGTGATCAACCTCAACAACTCCTGGCAGCGCAATCAGCTGTTCCCCGAGGGTCTGATCACGCCGCTCGACAAGGACAAGTTCGCGCCGCTCTATGACATGAACGTGACGGGTTTCGAGTGGCCCTATCATTGGGCGCTCGACGACAGCGGCGAGCACCTGCTCGGCATGCTCCAGCGCTATGGCCCCGCGGGCCTGGCGGTCAGTACCGACGCCGTCGATCCGCAGACGATGGAGAGCGGCGGTTACATGGAGATGATCGAGGGCGCCAAGGGCCAGTACGGTATCCTCGACTACGAGAACTGGGTGATCATGCACACCTGCATCGCGTCGGGTTTCATCCCCTTCCGCGAGCACACCGCCGACGAAATGGCCGCCTTCGAGGAGAACATCTTCAAGCTCTTCGAGAACGCCAAGAAGGTCTCGGACGACCAGGCGGCGCTGGCCCGCGACATGATCACCGGCGAGATCATCGGGACCTACCCCGGCTCGGTCTACACCGTCTCGGCCGCCAGGCTCGAGGGCGAGACTCAGCTCGTGAACGTCGTGCCCGCGGAAGGTCCAGAGGAAACCAAGACCGCCGAACGGCCAAACGGCCAGGGCGGCATCGTCTGGATCGAGATCACCTCGCTCGTCAACAACCCCAACCCGACGCCGCTGGCCGAAGCGTTCCTGATTTACTGTCATACGCCCGAGGCCGCCTACAAGGTGGCCGCCAAGGCGCCAGGTACGCTGAATCCGGTGGTGCAAATGGGTGCGCCAGAGGTGTTGAGCCAGTTCTCTCAGGACGAGCTAGAGGCCGTGCATTGGGGCGAGGAGGGCAGCTGGCTGGCCTCGCTGGTCGATCGCTGCATCGACTTCGACATCAACCCCGACTACGACGCAATGCACGACCTCTACACCCAGGCGAAACGCGCGCGCGGCGCCTGATCGCTACCTGTCGGTACGGGCGGTCCGCCGCCCGCACCGGCACCCGTGCATACCTGGAGCCCAGTGCGCGATGGCCGCAGCCCCGCCCATCTTGCAACTCAGGAACATCGTCAAGAGCTTCGGCAGCCTGAATGCGGTCGATGGCGTGAGCCTCGACATCGTGGAGGGCGAGCTCTTCACCATCGTCGGCCCCTCGGGTTCCGGCAAGACGACGCTCATCCGCATGTTGGTGGGCATGGACAAGCCGACCGCCGGCGACATTCTGCTCAGGGGCAAGCGGATCAACGACGTGCCCGCCAACAAGCGCCCGACCTGCATGGTATTCCAGTCGCTGGCGCTGTTCCCGCACATGAGCGTCGGCGAGAACGTCGAGTATTCGGCCAAGTGCAAGGGCATCGGGAGGAAGGAGCGGCGGGAGCGTGCCGCCGAGTGCCTGAAGCTCTCCCACCTGCCACAGAGCTACTACGACAAGCCGGTCACGCAGTGCTCGGGCGGCGAGCGACAGCGGGTCGCGTTGGCCCGCGCGCTGGCCTTCAATCCCGAGATCCTGTTCTTCGACGAGCCGCTGTCCGCAATCGATTACCGCCTCCGCAAGACGCTGGAGAAGGAGCTCAAGGACATCCAGCGCGAGACGGGAAAGACCTTCGTCTACATCACCCACAGCCTGGAGGAGGCGATGGTGATGTCCGACCGCATCGGCGTCATGCGCGAAGGCAAGCTCTCCCAGGTCGGCAGCCCGGCGACGATCTACACCCAGCCGGAGAACCGCTTCGTCACCGAGTTCATGGGCGAGGTGAACTCGCTCCCCGTGCAGCTTGCCGATGACGGGAGGCTCCACTGCGAGGCGCTCGACGCCAGCTTCGAGCCGCCCGCCGGAATGCCGCCGGGCTTCAGCCGCGGCGTGCTGATCGTACGGCCGGAGAACGTCGCGATCTCGGACGACCCTGAGCCGGCGGCGGGTGGGAACCTGATTCGGGGCGAGCTCTTCAACGAGTATCTGCTTGGCTCCCGCATCCAGTACCAGGTGAGAAGCGGCGCGATGGTCTTCCTCATCGAGGAACTGCGCGCCGATGCCGTCGCTCGCATTCCGGGTGCCGAGGTGACGCTTTCGTGGCAGCCGGGCGATTCGATGGTCTTCCCGGAATGACCGAGGCGGCGATCGAGACCCTGGCGGAAGACCCGGAGCGCCCGCGGCGAAAGCTGCTGCCGTGGAAGGTGTCCGAAGGCTTCGTCGCGGCGCTGCCGATCATCATCCTCCTGTTCATCGGCTTCATCGGCCCGATGGCGCTGGTGCTGATCTACAGCTTCATGCCGCGCGGCAGCTTCTCCATCCCGGGTTCGCCGTCGCTGGAAAACTACGTCGATATCGTCGAGCAGGACTTCTATATCTCCTTCGCTTGGTCGCTCTTCCTCGCCTTCATCAGCGTCGTGATCTTGCTCATCGTCTGCTATCCGCTGGCGGTGGCGCTCAGACGGATCAAAGGGCGCCGGGCCCACCTGCTGACTTTGCTGATCGTGGCGCCGCTCTTCGTCGCCGAGAACATCCGGCTGCAAGGCTGGGTGCTCTTCTTCGACAAGGGCGGCTTCCTCGACGGTGCGCTGAAGGTGGTGACCGGGCTGGAGACCGGGAGCCTGGTCAACAACGTGCCGGCCATCGTCTTTGGCATTTGCTACATCTACCTGCCGTTCATGCTATTCCCGATCCTGCTGGGGCTCGGCAACGTGCCCAGGGAGGCGCGCGAAGCGGCCTACGACCTGGGCGGCTCGCGCTGGCGGGTTTTTCGGGACATCGAGCTGCCGCTTGCGATGCCGGGAATCCTGATTGGCTCGCTGCTCTGCTTCGTGATCTCGCTCGGCGCCTTCAACGAGGCCAAGTTCCTCGGCAAGGGCGTGATCGTCACCGTCGCGCAGGACATCGAGTCCGCCTTCACCTTTGGGCAGAACTGGCCGCGCGGCTCCGCGCTCTCGGTGCTGATGATCGTGCTGGCGGGGTCCGCCGTGTGGCTCGCGATGCGACGGGTGAACCTCGATCGAATGCTGGGAAGACGCTAGGCCGTGGGCACCATCGACAGGCTGCTCACCCGCCGACTGCTGGCCGCTTACATCGCCGTCATCCTGGTGATCATGTACATCCCGATGGTGATCGTCGGGCTGGCGTCGATCTCCAAGTCGCGCTTCTTCCTGTTCCCGATGAAGCGAACCTCGTCGAAATGGTACGAGATGACGTGGGACTCGCTGCAGGTGCACGAGAGCTTCCTCACGTCGCTGACGATCGCCGTCTGTGTGGCACTGATCTCGGTGATCCTGGCCTTCTTCGGCGCGCTTGCCTATGCCCGCTACGACTGGCGCGGGCGCAAACTCTTCCAGCAAGTGCTGCTGATCCCGATCTTCTTCCCCCAGGCGGTACTGGGGCTTGCGCTGCAGCTCTGGTTCAATTCCATCGGCATCCAGATGTCCTGGCAGTCGACGGTGTTTGCCCAGCTCGTCTGGATCGTGCCGATTGTGACGCTGGTGATCGCGATTCAGGCCTACGGCTACGATTCGGCGGTGGAGGAGGCGGCCTACGACCTCGGCGCCTCCCGCTGGCAGATTTTCCGAACCATCACGTTGCCCTTGCTCGGACCCGGCATCTTCGCCGGGTTCTTGTTCGCGGTGCTGCTCTCGTGGGGTAACTTCCCGCTCGCCTATTTCACCAGCGGGGCCGATGTCACTGTGCCCGAATGGCTCTACGGCAAGATGATCGGCGGCTATACGCCCATGGTGCCGGCGGTCGGGCTGATCACGGTGGTGCTGGGCGGAATCATTCTCGCGGTCGGGCTCACCATCAACGGGATGCTTCAGCGGCGCGACTGACCGCGAATTCCGCGACTGCATCGGGATTCAACGTCACGCCGAGGCCGGGGCCGGTCGGGACCGGGATCATTCCGTCGGCGTCGATCGGCGCGAGACCCCGCACCAGGTCCTGCCGCAGGCGCGACGGGCTCGTCGAATACTCGACAAGTTCGGGCTCCGACTGCGCGGCCAGGAATTGCAGATTGGCCGCGATGGTGATGTCGGTGTTGTAGGCGTGGGGCACGATGCGCCGGCCGGTGCCGTCCAGCATCTGCGCGAGCCGCAGCGCCTCGGTGAAGCCGCCGAAGTTAGTGAGATCCGGCTGCGCGATGTCGAAAGCGCCGGCCGCGAGGAAGGGCTTGAACTCCCTGCAAGTGGTGAGGCCCAGGTCGCCGACACCGATGGGGATGTGCGTGGCGGCGCGGAGCTGCGCGTGGTCCTCTACATTGTCGAGGGGGAAGGGCGCCTCGATCCAGGCGAAGTCCAGCGCGGCCAGCAGGTCGAGGAAGGGTTCAAGCTGCTCGAATCGGGTGTACTCCTGTGCGACATCGAGCATCAGACCGCGCTGCGGTCCCGCCAGGTCGCGCAGGTGAGTCAGGTTTCGCCGCACCCGGTCCGGCTCGTTCCACCATGGCTCGACGCAGATCTTGAGGTGGCGGAAGCCCCGTTCCAGCAGCGGCACGACTTGCGCATCGATGCGCGCGGGCGTGTCTTCGAGGGGATAGATGGTCGCGTAGGCGGGGAGGCGGTCGTGACGAGAGCCGCCCAGCGCCTCGGAGACGGGGACATCTTTCGATTGTGCGGAGAGGTCCCAGATGGCGATATCGAGCGCGCTGATCGCATGCATCGCCGCGCCGCGCCGGCCGTGCCACTGCGTGCGCGCGTACATTTCGTCCCAGAGGCGGCTTGGGTCGTTCACCCACTGCCCGGTGACGATGTCGGCCAGCCCCTCGGACCGCTGGTTGTAGGACGGCATCTCGATCAGGGCCTTCACGAGTTCGGGCGGCGCGTCGCTCTCGCCGATGCCTACGAGCCCGTTATCGCCATGAACGAGGACGACGACGTTCCGATAGCTGCCCTCGAAGCGGTAGTAGTCGGCTTGCGGGTCCTGCAGGCAGAGGACCTCCACCCGTTCGATCGTCACGGTCATGTCGAGAACACGCGCCGGGCGTAGACGAAGGGCTCGATCCGGCCCCAGTCCATCTCAATACCCAGCCCCGGCAGATCGCTTGGGTGGACGAAGCCGTTCGCGTCCGGGCGGATAACCTGTCGCGCGCCGAACTCGTACTTCTCGAACGGCGCCGCCTGTTCGAAATGGGTGCAGTGCGGATGAGCAAGCATGAAGTGCAGGTTCGCCGCTTGCGTGAGCGTGTACCCCCAGCTTTGCACTTCGCACGCCTTGCCGTGAGCGCGCGTGACCTCTGCCACCTCGCCGGCGCCGGTGAACCCGCCGATACCGGTCACGTCGAAGCGGCTGCGATCCCAGGCACCCATCTCCAACGCGTACCCGATGAGTTGTGGGTGGGGAAGACTGTTACCGCCGCAGATCACGTCCAATTCGAGCGTATCCGCAAGCTTCCTGTAGCTGCTTAAGTCCGCATCAGGTAGCGGCGCTTCGAAGAACTTCCAGCCCGACGTGTCCAAGAAACGACCCATACGAAGTGCCTGGTCGAGCGAATACATCCCGTCCACGTCCAGGCTCCAGTCAACCTTCCGCCCCGCGAATTCCTCGACGAGTGTACTGACCAAACGGATGTCGTCGTCGAACACGCAAAAAGGATGAATCTTAATGGCCCGATAACCGAGCTCCAACATGTCACAGCAATAGTCTACATAATCTCGATCTGTCGGCAGTAACGGGCTCGACGCGTAGGCGCGAGTATCCTGTCGGGCGGCGCCGAGCATTCGGTATAGCGGCAGATCTTTCGATTTGGCCTTGCCGTCATGCAGCGCGATGTCGAAGAGCGATGTCGCCGTATGCCCGAGAGGGACGTAACGCTTTCTCATATCCGCGTAGGCGGCCCTAATGTCGAACGCATCGCGTCCCAGCACGAACGGCGCCATCAGGGCCGTCGCGTGAAACGTCGCCCTGTCGAACTCGTGCTCGGTATAGGTCGTGGTTCCGGCAATGGCCTCCACGCCGTTGGAGAGGAGCAGCCGAGCGACGATTAGCGCTTCGTACATGGGTCCGAGGTGCGATGACCACGTCACCCTTTCGCCATCGGGCCCGATCGCCAGCAACTCGATCCGTTCGACGATTACAGAGGGCATTTCTGCTGTCTCATCAGATGAAAAAATATGTGTAAACTAGTTCATATAAATCATATTCTGTCACTTATGCGAACGTTCCGGCCTTCATCCTCTCGGAGACCGCGACACCATCGATCTCCTGGAACGTCAGGTCGTCCCGGATGGACATGTCGGCGGCGACTGCGGCTGCGCGGCCGTACTCGAAGCACTGTGCCGTGACTCGACAGCTCGCCAGCGCCTCATGCTCGGCGCTGAGGCAACGGCCGGCGACGATGACGTTACGGCCTTCCTTGGGCACCAGGATGCCGAACGGCACCTCGTAGTAGTCGTCGACCAGCCATTCCGTCTTCGGCTTGGCGCCGTAGTGAAGCTCGATGGGCCAGCTCGAGCGAGCGATGGCGTCGGCCCTCTTGCTCGTGCCCACCACATCGCTGTTCATGAGGCGCGCCATGCCGTCGATGGAGCGGGTCTGACGCACGCCGACTTCCGCACCGTAATCGATGAAATAGGCGTCTTCGCAGCCGGGAACGTGCTCTTTGAGAAAATCGAAAAAGGCTCGTGCTTGATAGATGGAGAACTGCTCCGCCTCGGTATGATCCACCGGATCGGTAACATCGAGCGCGCGCCCATCGAAGCCGGTAATCTTGGTCGCGTTGACCAGAACTTCGCGCGGATTGACGGTGGGAAACAACCAAACTTTCTTGCGCACGAGTTCGTCGCGCGCTTCCAGCATCGAAATGACCTTGGGCGGCGAAATAGTATCCTCACCCCAATAATCGAGATAACGCTCGACATCGACGTTGCCGATCTTGAACATCATCGTTGGATTTTGGATGACGCCGTTGTTGCCCTTGGTCGTGTGCAAACCCATCTTGAAGACGGCATCGGCATCGCCGCTGGCGTCGATGACCCGCTCGGCGCTCACTCTGGTGTAACCGGACTTGGTGTGGAGGACGAGGCCGGCGAGGGCGTCGTCCTCGACGATCACGTCGATCATCTGAGTGTGGTAGAGGGCATCCACGCCGGCGCCGCGCACAAGATCGGTGGCCACGCGCTTGTAAGTGGCGCAGTCGTGCGTGACGACCCAGGTCTTGCCGTAGATCTGCGGCCGGGTGACGCCGCCCTCGGCCTCGAGCGCCGCGCGAAAACGCTCGGCGAAGCCGAAGATGACCTGCTGGGGCTGCGCCGTGCGCGGCTCGTCCACCGTCATGTAGAGTCCGCAAACGGTGCCCGACATGCCGGAGACCGCCGCGCCGCCGCAATAGCCCAGGCGCTCGATCAGGAGCGTCTTGTGGCCCAGCTCGGCAGCGGTGGTGGACGCGGCGATCCCGGCCGGCCCGCCGCCGACGACCACCACGTCGTAGTGCCCGAAGTGCGGCACGTCCTCGAAGGCGGCGGCGCCCAGGCGCCCGAGATACCGTTCCATGCGTCAGGCTCAGGAGAGGAGGCGGCGCATTTGGCGCACGGTTATCGAAAGTGCGCAACTGGATTCCAGGGCTCCACTGTCGCTGCCGGAACCCGGCGCGGCTATCCTGCACGCGCCGATAGACGACAGACGCGCGCCTTGTAGTGGAGAGCAGGAACATGACCGAAACGGCGCCGGTTTCCCACGACGCCACGGGCGATCCGCTGCTGCAGCCCTTCAGACTGAAGCACCTCACTCTCAAGAACCGCATCATGAGCACCAGCCACGCGTGCGGGCTGGTCGAGGATGGCATTCCGAGCGAGCGCTACCAGCGCTACCACGAGGCCAAGGCGAGAGGCGGGCTGGCGCTCACCATGTTCGGTGGCTCATCCAACGTCTCGCCGGAGTCTGCGTGGAGCCTGCCGCAGATCAACCTGTACGACGAGCGCGTCGTCGAGCATTTCCAGCGGTTCTCGCGGCGCATCCACGCCCACGGCGCCGCCTTGATGTGCCAGGTGAGCCACGTCGGCGG
Organism: Alphaproteobacteria bacterium; assembly: GCA_965220745.1. Taxonomy (GTDB): domain Bacteria; phylum Pseudomonadota; class Alphaproteobacteria; order UBA828; family UBA828; genus WTGU01. The sequence continues at coordinate 378,359 of CBDCQT010000013.1, forward strand.
GCGGAGCGAGCCCTATGCTGGGGCGGCGCTTGCGCCCATTGGCCCGTCGCCCGTGCGCGAGACCCTGCACCGGGCCTTCGCCAGGGAGATGGACGAGCACGACATCGCGCGCGTCGTGGCCGACTTCGCCGAGGCGGCGGCGCGGTGCAAGGAGGGCGGGCTCGACGGCATCGAGACATTCGCCGGCGCGCACCTGATCGGCCAGTTCCTCTCGCCCGCGACCAATCGGCGCACCGACCGCTACGGCGGTTCGGTCGAGAACCGCTGCCGCTTCGGGCTGATGGTGCACGAGGCGATCCGCGAACGCGTCGGCGACGATTTCATCGTCGGCATCCGCTTCGTGATCGACGAGGCGGGACCGCACCACCTCACGTTCGATGACGGACTGAAGATCGCCGCCATCTTCGAGGCATCCGGCACCATCGACTTCTTCAACGCGATCTACGGCCGCATCGACACGGAGTTCAAGCTCGCGGCGGACTGCATGCCGGGCATGGCCTCGCCCGAGGCGCCGTTCCTGGCCCGCGCCGGCGCCTTCAAGCAGGCGGTGGGGCTTCCGGTCTTCCACGCGACGCGCATCACCTCGCTGGAGACAGCGCGGTACGCGATCCGCGACGGGTTGCTCGACATGGTGGCGATGACCCGCGCGCACATTGCGGACCCCGAGCTGGTGGCGAAGCTCGCGCGCGGCGAAGGGGAGCGCGTGCGGCCCTGCGTCGGCGCGACCCATTGCATGAGCCCGCTGCGCCCGACCTGCATTCACAATCCCTCCACCGGCCACGAGGCGGCATTGCCGCACGTGATCGAGCGAGCGGCGACGAAGCGGCGGGTGCTGGTCGCGGGCGGCGGGCCGGCCGGGCTGGAGGCCGCGCGAGTCTGTGCCGAGCGCGGTCACGACGTGCGGCTTTGCGAGGCAACAGGGCGGCTCGGCGGGCAGGTGGTGCTGGCGGCGAAGGCAAGCTGGCGCGGCGAACTCGCGGGGATTGTCGAGTGGCGGGTCCGCGAACTGGAACGGCTCGACATCGTGGTGCGCCTCAACTGTCCCGTCGAGCCGAGCACGATTTCCCTGGACGATGCCGACGTTGTCATTGTCGCGACGGGTGGCGTTCCCGACCTCAACTGGATCGAGGGCGCGGAGCACTGCACCAGCGTCTGGGACATCCTCTCGGGTGCGGCGAGCGTCGGCGAGGACTCGATCGTCTATGACGGAACCGGACGCCACGCGGCGCTCACGGCGGCGGAGGCGATTCGGCAAGCCGGCGGTGAGGTCGCGTTCTTCGGCCTCGATGGCCATCTCGCGATGGAGATGTCCTACGCGGAGCAGGTCATCTGGCGGCGGCGTACTTACGAGATTGGCATCAAGCCCAGGCTTGATCGGCGCCTGGAACGCGTCGAACGCGAGGGCAACCGGTTGCGCGTGACGTTCCGCAACGAGCTTACGGACAAGGCGGAGGAACACGAGACCGGGCGCATCGTGGTCGAGCACGGGACGCGTCCCGCCAACGCCCTCTTTCACGGCCTGACGGATCGCTCCTCCAACCGCGGCGTAGTCGATCAGAAAGTGCTGCTATCAGGGGCGCCGCAGCCGGAGGCGGCGGACGGTGGCTTCCGACTCTTCCGTATCGGTGACGCGGTCTCCAGCCGCAACATCTACGCCGCCGTGCTCGACGCCTTCCGCCTCTGCCGGACGTTGTAGAGGGTGGGGTAGGGCGCAGCCGTGCGGACCGCGCCCATTACTATGACGCGCGGGCGGCACGCCTCCCACGCACGAGTTGCGACAGGAAAACCAGGCCGAGCAACGCGAGGCCGGCGGGATAGATCAGTTCCTTGGGCGGCAGGTCGGTCTGCTCCACGTCCACGCCCGTGACGTAATCGCCCCAGTCGATACCGGCCTGCTCCGCCATCCCGCTCCAGGCGAGGTCGACCACGGCGTAGCGGCCGTCCTCCTCACGCTCCAGCCCGACGCCGAAGGTCTCCGCCGGCGTCGTTGCCTGCTCCACCGGAGTCTCCAGCACGAACAGCTTGTAACGCTCGCCGTAGTCGGTCTCCCGCGTCACGTGCAGGCGGACCTGGCGGCCTGGCTCCGGCGTGAATGTGCTGGAGACGAAGGACTGGAATGCGACCGGCTCGAAGGGTGGCGCGATATGGTCCATGAAGAAGCCGGGACGGAACAGCATGAAACAGGCCGCGGCGAGCAGAATCGCCTCGTACCATCGCACCTTGACGAACATCCAGCCTTGGGTGAGCGAGCTGAAGGCAAGGATCGCGAGCAGCGACATGACCGCGACCAGTGCCCCGTGCCAGATGCTCTCGACACCGATCAGCAGCAGCTCCGTGTTGAACAGGAAGACCAGCGGCAGGATGGCCGTGCGGATGTCGTACATGAAAGACTGCACGCCGGTCCTCAGCGGATCCGCCCTCGATATGGCCGAGGCCGCGAAGGCGGCAAGGCAGACGGGTGGCGTCGAATCCGCCAGCAAGCCGTAATAAAAGACATAGAGGTGGATGGCGATCAGCGGCAAAACAAGACCCGCTGCATTGCCCAGCTCCACCAGCACGCCGGCCAGCAGCGAGGCGACCACGAGGTAGTTGGCGGTGGTCGGCAGGCCCATGCCGAGAATGATGCAGAGGATCGCGGTGAGTCCGAGCAGGATGTATACGTTGCCGCCGGCGATCGCTTCGACGACGCCCACCATGGCGTTGTTGAGACCGGTCGAGGAAACCGCGCCGACGATGATGCCGGCGGCGGCGACGGCAACCGCGATGCCCACCATGTTGCGCGCGCCCGCGACCATGCCGATGTAGATTTCGGTGAAGCCGTCGCGCACTGCTTCGCCCATCGGCTGGCCGCCACCACGGGCCGAGGCGATGATCCGTCTGACGACGATAATCACCATCACCGAGAGGATCGAATAGAAGACCGCGCTGTGCGCGCTCCAGCGCTCGACCATCAGCAGATAGACCAGAATGAAGATCGGTATCAGGTGGTGGGCGCCGCTGAGAAAGGTCTTCCGAAACGGCGGAATCTCGACCCGCGGTAGGCCCTTGAGTCCGAGTTTCTTGGCCTCCAGGTGGGAGATGTAGAGCAGCGCGAGATAACTGAGCACCGCGGGGATCGCTGCCGCCGCGACCACGTCGAAATACGATATGCCAATAAATTCGGCGATGATGAAGGCGGCCGCTCCCATGATTGGTGGCATGAGCTGACCGTTTGTCGACGCTGCGACCTCGATGGCGCCGGCCTTGACCGCGGGCATGCCGATCCGCCGCATGACGGGGATGGTGAAGGTCCCCGTCGTGACGACATTGGCGATCGACGAGCCGGAGACCATGCCGGTCATGCCCGACGCGAGAATTGCTGCCTTGGCCGGCCCGCCGGTAAAGCGTCCCACCATGGCGAAGGAAAGCGCGAGGAAGTACTGCCCGGCGCCTGCCTTGTCGAGCAGTGCGCCGAACAGCACGAACAGGAAAACGAAGCCGACCGAGACGCTGAGCGGAATGCCGAAGATCGCCTCGCCCGTGAGCCACTGATAGCCGATCAGCCGGTTCAGGCTGAGCCCCTTGTGCGAGATGACGTCCGGCATCGACTGGCCGAAGATCGAGTAGACGAGGAAGACCGCGCAAACGATGACCAGCGGTATCCCAATGGCGCGCCGCGTCGCGTCCAACAGCAACAGGATGCCGACGCCGCCCAGGATGGCTTCGACCGGAATGCCGTTCCAGACGTAGAGGAGACCGTGGCGGGAGACGAGGCCGTCCCAACCGAAGAACAGGTAGAGGGCCGCAACGCACCCGGCCAGCGCGCAGAGGATGTCCCAGGGCGGCAGTCCGCGCTCGCTCCAGCGGCGCGTCAGCGGGTACATCAGGAAGCAGAGCAGCAGCGCGAACGACAGGTGAATGCCGCGTGCCGGCACGTCACCGATAATGGCGAAATTGAACATGAAGGGCAGAGGCGAGGCGATCCACAGCTGGTAGACCGACCACAGGAAGCAAAGCAAACTTATGAGCAGTGCCAGGCGCGGCCCCTGCCGGCGCCCCTGGTACTCGACCTTCTCCAGGGTTTTCTGAACATCGGCGGGCGTGGCCGCCGCGCTCGGCTCACTATCTGTCACGGGCGCCCCTGTCCGGCGCGTGCGCCCCTTAGCGTTGTACGCCTCGGGACAATCCGAAAGCGAACGGCCGGCACCCGTTCAGGGGTGCCGGCCGTCATGATCGCGGGGGCTGCTACCAGCCCTGTTCCGCGTAGTACTTGGCAGCACCCGCATGAAGCGGTGCGGACAGACCATTCTTGATCATGTTCGCGGGATTGAGGTTGGCGAAGGCGGGATGCAGCGACCTGAAGTCGTCCAGGTTCTCCATTACCGCGCGGGTGACCTCGTAGACGACATCTTCGGGCACGTTCTCGTGGCTGACGAAGGTCGCCATCACGCCAAAGGTCGTCACATCGGCGGCCGTGGTCTTGTAGGTGCCGGCCGGGATGGTCGTGAAGGCGTAGTAGGGATTGTCCGCCACCAGCTTTTGCTCGACCTCGCCGTTGAGGTTGGCGATATAGGCACCGCAGCCGTCAGTCGCCACAGACACGCCGGCATTGGGCACGCCGACCGTGTAGCCGTAGGCGTCGATCTTGCCGTCGCAGAGTGCCTGCGACTGCTCGGTCGAGGTTAGCTCGGTCGCCGCCGCGAAGTCGTCGGTGGTCATGCCGTAGCCTTCCATCAACACCTCGGTCGTGCCGCGCTGGCCCGAGCCGGGGTTGCCGATGTTCATCCTCTTGCCCTTGGTATCGGTGAAGGAGCCGATGCCTGAACCTTCGGCGGCGATCAGGTGGAAGGGCTCGCCGTGCACGGAGAAGACCGCGCGCAGACCGGGGCAGTTCGTGACCTTTTCGGAACTGCCGTTGACCGCATGGAACTGCCAGTCAGATTGGGCGACGCCAAAGTCGAGTTCGCCCTGGCAGATCTGGCCGATGTTGTAGGTGGAGCCGCCGGTCGACGGTGCCGCGCAGCGGATGCCGTGCTTGCGGCCCGACTTGCGGCCCTCGGCGGCCTCCTTGTGGACCATGCGACAGACCGAGTTGCCGACCACGAAATAAACGCCGGTCGGGCCACCGGTCCCGATGGAAATGAACTTCTTCTCCTGCGCGCTCGCCTCGTCGGCAGCGCTGAAGGTCGCGCCCATGAGGGCGACGGCGGCCAGCGCGCATGTGGTGAGTCTGAGTATCTTCATGATCTGTCCTCCCAGTGAGTTCGATGTCCTTACATTATACGTCAAAGTTGACCAGGTACATGATGGTGGTTCGCGGGTCGAACCGATTCGGCTCATCCTGCTATGAAGGCGCGGAAGCGCCGCGCCACGTCGCGGGGCGATATCGTGGGCCGGCCCAGTTCGGCGAGGGAGCCGGGCGCGATTTTCGCATGGACCAGCACCGGCCTTAGGTCGTCGGCGATAGCAGCCGACAGAGCTTGGGCGAAGCCCGCTTCGGTGTCGCAGCGGTAGGCCCTGGGATAGCTGCAGGCTTGGGCGATGGCGGCGAAATCGACGTTGGGGGCGACGGTGGCCTGCCCACCCGTCGAATCGTGCACGCCGTTGTCGAGCAGGACATGGATCAGATTAGCGGGGGCGTGGGTGCCGATGGTCGCCATCGTTCCGAGCTTCATCAGCGCCGCGCCGTCGCCGTCCAGCACTAGTACCGGCCGCGTCGAGTTGAGCGCGACGCCGAGGCCCATTGCCGAGGCGCAGCCCATCGAGCCCACCTGGTAGAGCTGCTGCGGACGATCTTCGAGAGTGAACAACTCTCGTCCGGTCTTGCCGGTGGTCGCGACCACCGCAGCTTCCGCCGGCACGAGTGTCTGAACGCAGCGCAGGAGATCGATCCGCGTCGGACGCTCGCCGCCCTCGCGCAGGTCTTCGATCCGGCCGCGCGGGCGGATGGGCTGGTCCGGCTGATCGAGGCCGTCATCACGCACGCTGCCCTTCTCCATGATCAGCGCGAAGGGAAGCTCATCGCTTGCCATGGCCTGCTCGGCCCGGTCGAGCGTCGTCGTTACGTCGTCGGCCTTCCTGGGGAAGCCGGCATGGCCTATGGCGATGGTATCCAGGAGCGATCCCATCACCTCGCCCATGAGCTCATGCTGCGGTTCATCACTCAGCCCCGGCTGCCCCCGCCAGGTGACGATCAAGAGCGTCGGAATGCGGAAGGGATGGTTGAGCGAGGTCAGAGGGTTGACGGTGTTTCCGAGACCGGAATTCTGGCACATCACGACTGTTCGTTTGCCCGCGAGCCAGGCGCCTGCCGCCACCGCCACGGCCTCGCCCTCGCTCGTCGCGCCCACGTAGTTGAGTGCCGGGTCGGAAATCACCCGGTTGATCAACGGGGTGAGGAATGAGCAAGGAACGCCGGTATAGAACGAAAACCCGCGTTCCTGCGCGGGCTCGAGAAAGGCGTCGGCCGCGATCATTCGGGTGTCTCCGGTCTCGAGCGATTGGGGGATGATAGACTCTCACGCTGCTCAGAGGCACAGGTTGGCGGCCTTTGGCGATTACGTCGAATATCACTGAGGAGACGGGGCATGGCGATGCACAATCCGCCGCATCCGGGAGGGATCGTGAAGCGGCAATGTCTGGAGCCACTGGGGCTAAGCGTGACACGGGCTGCTCAGGGACTTGGGGTCACACGCCAAGCACTGTCCGAACTGATTAACGAGCGCACGGGCGTTTCAGTCGATATGGCAATACGGCTGTCGAAGGCGTTCGGCTCCACACCCGAGACCTGGCTTGGGATGCAAATGGCTTATGATCTTTGGCAGGCCCGCGACCGCGCTCAGCGAATTAATGTAGAGCGCTTTGCAGCGACCTGATGGCCCGGCATCCTCCTTTAGCATCGTCTGTAGGACAGGGACGCCACCATTGACAGGCGCCTACGTTCGATAGACGGTCGGGAGCGTTGGTCTGGGCGCGTTGCGCCCGCGCGGGCCGCCGCCACGACCCAGGAGTCGACCGGTTGCGCCGCTATCTGCTCCTCTACCGATTCCTGATCGTCAACATCGTGGGCGCGGCGCTGCTCGGGCTCGCGGGCGCCCAAGGCTGGATCGCGCGCATTGCCGAGGCAGACCCCACCGGCCTCGTCTTTGTGATCTTCGGCGTCTTCGCGGTCGGCCTCGCGCTCTGTGGTTACCGTCTGTTCAAGACAAGCGCAGTCCTCAACAGGCTGGAAGAAGGCGAAACGGTCGACCTTCCCGCCGACTGGACCAGTCCGTCCGTCCGCCCGGAGCTGATGGCCGAGGCGCTCAAGGCGCGGCTCTTCAGCCGTATCGCGGTGGTGCGGCAGATCGCGGCCGCGCTGGTGGTGCTCGGGCTGATCGGCACGGTGGCGGGCTTCATCATCGCGCTCTCCGGTGTCTCGGCGGAGGAAGCCGGCACCCTCGCCGCCGTGCAGCCGATGATCTCGACCCTCATCAGCGGCATGTCGGTCGCGCTCTACACGACCCTCGAAGGCGCCGTTCTGGGCCTCTGGCTCACCGTCAACTACCGTATGCTGGCAACCGGCACCTCCACCCTCTACAGCGAGCTCCTTGCGGCCAATGGACGAGTTTGACGACGACAGCGGCACGATCTTTCGCGACGTCACGCTGCTCGCGCTCGCCGCTTTCGTTGCGATGGTGCTCATGCTGTTGCCGTTCCTCAACACAGGTGCGGAGGTCGAGAGCGAGACCGATGGGATCAGCGATCCGGGCAACGTAATCATCGAGCTCCTGTGGGCGTCGGACCGAGACGCCGACATCGATCTTTGGGTCAAGGCGCCGGAGCGGGCGCCGGTGGGCTTCCCCAACAAGGGCAACGAGGTGGTCAACCTATTGCGCGACGATCTCGGCCTGTTTCAAGACCTTACCGACATCAATTACGAGATTGTCTACAGTCGCGGCATCGTGGCAGGCGAATGGATCGTCAACGTTCAGGCCTACCGGCTTGAGGACCCGATCCAGCCGACGCCGGTCGCAGTTCAGGTGGTCGTTAGCGTCAAGCGCGAGGGTGAGGACAGGCCGACTCCGATCTTGAAGAAGGAGGTCGAGCTGCGCTTCCTCCGCCACGAGCTGACCGTGTTCCGCTTCGCACTGACCGGCAAGGGTGCGCTCGTGCACGGCAGCGTCAACGACGTCAAACACTCCCTCATTATGGAGTACGCTCGGGCCCACAACCGTCTGCTCGAGGGGCGGCCGGGTGGATAGTTTCGCCTATCTCTATGTCGCCCTTGCGCTGGTGGGAGCCGCGCTCGCCAGCATCGCGGTCTGGTCCAGGCGCAGGGCGCAGTGGAAGGCCGTTGCCGTCGGCCTGCTCGCCGCCCTCGTCGTGATCGGTTATTTCAGCTATTCCATGCTGCTCTCACGGCCGAAGCCGCTTTCTCTGGACATGATGGACGTGTCCGGAGCGCATGTGCTTTCGGCCGCACTGCGCGAGGACGAGGCGATCTATCTCTGGCTTTCCGTCGAGGGGACGCCCCGCTTCTATGCGTTGCCGTGGGACCAGGCGGCGGCCCAGCGGCTCCAGTCGGTCATGCGCGAGACGCGGCGCTCTGGTCACGATGTGGTAATCCAGAGGGCGGAAGAGGGCAGCGACGTGGACGCACCGGAGGAGGAAGCGACGGGGGCCAACAACTTCTACGCGGTGCCCCCGCCACTCCTGCTGCCGACGAAGCGGCTCCACGCCATCCGCGGTCCTGCGGGCGAGATGTGAACGTGAGCACCAGCAACGCTACTGCGCCGGCCATGCCCCGCGCAGCCGCGCCCTACGCCTCGTTTCCCCAGAGGAGCCGCGGGCGTCTCTACCCAGAACCGGAAAGCCGCACGCGGACGGCCTTCCAACGCGACCGCGACCGCATCATCCATTGCGCGGCCTTCCGCCGGCTTCAGCACAAGACGCAAGTCTTCGTCTATCACGAGGGAGATCACTACCGCACGCGCCTCACCCACAGCCTGGAGGTGGCGCAGATCGCGCGCTCGATCAGCCGTGTTCTCAGGGTGGACGAGGATCTCGCCGAGGTGCTGGCGCTTGCGCACGATCTCGGGCACCCGCCCTTCGGCCATGCGGGCGAGAGCGCGCTCGACCAGGCGATGAAACCCTACGGCGGTTTCGATCACAACGCGCAGACCATGCGCATCCTTACCGCGCTGGAGCAGCGCTATAACGACTTCGACGGTCTGAACCTCACCTGGGAGACCCTGGAAGGGGTGGCGAAGCACAATGGTCCGCGCCTGGAGGAAGCGACCCCCGGTGCCATCGAGGCCTATTCGGCCCGGCACGACCTTGAGCTTCGCACCCACGCCGGCCTGGAGGCTCAGATCGCGGCGCTGGCAGACGACATCGCCTACAACAATCACGACGTGGACGACGGGCTGCGCGCGGGCCTCTTCACCGTCGAGGATCTGAAGGACGTCCCCCTGGTCGGCGAAATACTGGATGAGGTCGCCACCGATCACCCGTGCGGCGAGGAGAGCCGCCGGATTCACGAGACGGTTCGGCGCATGATCGGCGCCATGGTCGAAGACGTGATTGATGCCAGCCGGCAACGCCTGGAGGAGGTCGGGCCGGCCAATGTCGAGGCCGTGCGCAGCCACGGTGCCCCGCTGATCGCTTTTTCCGACACCATGCAAGCCCACGGCGAGGGGTTGAAGGCGTTCCTGCGCGAGCGCATGTATCGACATCACAGGGTCAACCGGATGGCCAGCAAGGCACGCAGGACGGTGGGCGAGCTGTTCGAGCTCTTCATCGACGAGCCGCAATGCCTGCCTGAGGAGTGGCGGGCCCGCTGCGACGGACCGCGAACGCTGAGCACGGCGCGCGTGGTTGCCGACTACGTCGCGGGGATGACGGATCGCTTCGCCATTCAGGAACATCGCAATCTCTTCGATACGGTGCTGTGGAGATGAATGTTTTCAGTCACTTGTCAGAGATGATTCATAAAGAAATAGAGGAGTTGTGCGATGCCGGCGCGTTGCCCGCCGGGATCGATCTCTCGGCAGTCCAGGTGGAGCCGCCGCGCGAGGCGGAGCACGGCGACGCGGCCTGCAACGCGGCGCTGGTGCTGGCCAAGCAGGCGCGACGAAAGCCGCGCGAGATCGCAGAGCATCTGGCGGAGCGGTTGCAAGAGCACGTGGAAGTTCGCTCGGTCGAGATTGCCGGTCCCGGCTTCGTCAATCTGCGGCTGACGGACGATTTCTGGTGGGCGCGGTTGGCCGAGCTTCTCGCCACTGGGCCTGGGTACGGCGCCAATGACCTGGGTCAAGGGCAGCGCATCAACGTGGAATATGTTTCCGCCAACCCCACCGGGCCGCTCCACGTCGGCCATGCCAGAGGGGCGGTGGTGGGCGACGCGCTTGCCAATCTGCTCGCCCATATGGGCTTTTCCGTGACGCGGGAATACTACGTGAACGATGCCGGTGCGCAGGTAGACACCCTCGCTCGCTCCGTCCATGCCCGCTACCGCGAGGCATGCGGGGAGGCAATCGGGAAAATCCCCGAAGGGCTCTATCCGGGGGACTATCTGGTGCCTGTGGGCGAGACGCTTGCGGCCCGCGACGGCCGGCGTTGGCTGGCGGAGCCGGAGGCGGTCTGGCTGCCGGAGGTTCGCAGCTTCGCCATCAAGGCTATGATGGACCTCGTGCGCGAAGACCTCGACGCACTCGGGGTGCGGCATGATCTCTTCCGCTCGGAGCGCGCGCTGGTCGGTGAGGGTCGGGTCGACGACTCGTACGCGGCACTGGAGGGCGCCGGGCTCATTTACAGTGGCGTGCTGGAGCCGCCCAAGGGCAAACGTGACGAGGATTGGGAGCCGCGCGAGCAGAGCCTTTTCCGTGCTACCAAATTCGGCGATGACACGGACCGGCCGCTCAAGAAATCGGACGGCACCTGGACCTATTTCGCCACCGATATCGCCTATCACCGCGACAAGATCGAGCGGGGCTTCGCCGACCTGATCGACGTGTGGGGGGCCGACCACGGCGGCTACGTCAAGCGGATGAAGGCCGCCGTTGCGGCGATTTCCGACGATTCGGCGACTCTCGACGTCAAGATCTGCCAGATGGTGAAGCTGCTCGACGACGGTGAGCCCGTGGCGATGTCGAAGCGCGCCGGGCGCTTCGTGACGCTGCGCGATGTCGTCGACGAGGTCGGTCGCGATGTCGTTCGCTTCATCATGCTCACCCGCCGCAACGACGCCCCGCTTGAGTTCGACCTTCGCAAGGTCCTGGAGCAGTCGCGCGACAACCCGGTTTTCTACGTCCAGTACGCCCACGCCAGGGCGTGTTCGGCATTGCGACGCGGGGCCGAGGTCGTGCCGGAGAACGAGCTCACGCCTGCCGCGCTCGCTTCCGCCGATCTTACGTGCCTGGACGACCCGGCCGAGCTTGATCTGATCCGGCGGCTCTGCCAGTGGCCTCGGGTGTTGGCGAGCGCCGCTATAGCGCATGAACCGCACCGGATCGCCTATCATCTGCAAGAGCTTGCGGGCGCCTTCCATCTGCTCTGGACCAGAGGGAAGGACGACGCGCGGCTGCGCTTCGTCGATGCGGAGCGACCGTCGGAGACGCGCGCGCGCCTTGCGTTGATCAGCGGCGTCAGGATCGTTATTGCGGAGGGGCTGGCGCTGTTCGGAGTCGAGCCGGTACAGGAGATGCGATGAGCGGCGGCGAAGACGGCTCGGAGACCCCGCCGGCGTCCGAGACTCCGCCCGCGCCCGAGTCGCCGGAAGCGGAGACGCCGGCGGCACCTCAGGAGCCAGCCGAGCAAGCCGACGAGGGGCGGGCGGAAAGTCGGCGCCCGCGGCTGCTTCCGGTGTGGATACTCTTGGGCGCTGCCGCGCTTGCAGGCGGCGCCTGGGCGGTGACCGAGCGTATGGGGGGCGGTGGAGGGCCGCCTCCTGACGAGGCTTCGGTGCCGCTCATCACCGCCTCAGCGGAGCCCTGGAAGGTGCGTCCCGACGATCCGGGCGGATTGAAAATCCCGAACCAGGGCACGCTGATCTACGAGACGCTGACGACTGACGAGCCCGAGGAAGCGCCCGAGCGAGTTCTGCCGCCGCCGGAGGCGCCGCTGGCTCCGCCAAAGCCGGAGCCCGATAGCGCCGAAGCGCTCGCGGTAGCAGGGTCCGGCGCAGATACCGCGGTGGCAGCGCTAGAGCCAGATACAGGCGGCGTCGAAGAACCTGCGCTCTCCCCAACGACTGGAGAGGCGACATCCCCAGAACTCGAGGCACCGGCGGAGCCCGTCTCGCTCGAAGAGGCACCCCCGCTTGAGCCTGACGGACCTCCGGAGTTCGCGGCGGTCGAGGAAGCGCGCCCCCTCGAACCCAAGATTTCGGAAATCGACGGAGTTCTGCTGCCGCCGCCGCCCAAGCCCGGAACACTTGCGGCCATACTGGCCGAGGAGGCACGACTGTCCGAGCTCGATGAGCCGGCCACGGTCGAAGTCCCCACGCGGGAAACCGCGCCACCGTCAGCAGTCGAGAATTTGCCAGAGCTGGAGGCTGATACGCTGGCTCTGGTCGAAGAAGTGCTGCAGCGAGACTCTGGGACGCCTCCCGCGTCCCCCCAGGCTGAAGAGGCAGACCCGGTGCCTCTGCCCCCTTACAAACCGCGCCGCCTGGTGCGGGCCGAGCCGGCTCGCGAAGCGCCCGCTTCATCGGCAACGGATCAACCCCGCGCTTGGCGTTACGTTCAGCTCGGCACCGCGAACGCCAGAGGCCCATTGGAGACGCTCTGGGAGACGCTCCGCCGCCGCAACGACGATGCGCTCACCGGCCTCAGCCCGTTGATCATGCCGGTCGATCGCGGCGACAACGGCATCTTCTATCGGCTGCGCGCCGGTCCTCTGACGGACGTGGCTGCCGCGCAGAGGGTCTGCGAGCGGCTGAAGGCGCGCGGGCGCGAGTGCTTCGTGGCGCGAGACTGAGGACGGCGTGACGCAGCACGCAGCGCCGCAGGCGGTGATTCTCGGCTGCGCGGGCCCGGTTCTTGACGCGGACGAGCGCCGCTTCATCGCCGATGCCGTTCCGGCAGGCTTCATCCTGTTCAAGCGCAACTGCGAGACTCCGGAACAATTACGGGCGCTAATCACGGTACTGCGCGAGGCTATCGCTCGACCCGATGCGCCGGTGTTGATCGACCAGGAGGGCGGTCGCGTGGCCCGTCTCGGCTCGCCGCATTGGCGCGTGCCGCCGGCGCCGGCGCTGCTCGGCGCCTTGACCAAGATCGATGAAACCGACGGCGCGCGCGCGGCCTGGCTCAATGCCCGCCTGGTGGCGGCCGACCTGCATCCGCTCGGAATTACGGTCAACTGCGCGCCGGTACTGGACCTCCACTTCGGCCATGCCGGTAACGCCATCGGCGACCGCTCGCTCGGCGCCGATCCAAATCTGGTGGCGCGTTTGGGCCGGGCAGTCTGTGACGGCCTCGCCGCGGGCGGCATCGTGCCAGCAATCAAGCACTTGCCTGGGCACGGACGCGCGGCTGCCGACAGCCACGCGGTGTTGCCGCGTGTCGACGCCTCTCTCGACGCACTGCAGGACCGCGATTTTGTGCCTTTTCGCGCGCTTCGCGACGTGCCGGCGGGACTGACGGCCCATGTATGCTATGAGGCGCTCGATCCCGAGCGGCCCGGTACACTGTCCAGGACCGTGATCGAGGAGGCTGTGCGGGGCGCAATTGGCTTCGACGGCCTGTTGGTAAGCGACGATCTCTCCATGGGCGCCCTGACCGGGCCGATCGGCGAACGAGCCCGTGCCGCGCTCACGGCCGGCTGCGATGTGGCCCTTCACTGCAACGGAAACCGCGACGAAATGGAGGATGTCGCTGCGGCTGTGCCCCGGCTCGACGGCCGCGCGCGGGAGAGATTCGAGCTCATGCTGGCGTCGCGGCGCAAACCCGACCCCTTCGATCAAGCCGCCGGCCGACGTGAACTGGACGCCCTGCTGGCTCGAGTGACTCCCCCGTGATCGAGGCGTGGCTCCTCGCCGCATCGGTCTGGGTGATACCGGTGCTGTTCGCCATCACCCTGCACGAGGCTGCGCACGGCTGGGCGGCGCTCAAGCTCGGCGACGACACGGCGAAGAGGCTCGGCCGCGTCACAATCAATCCGATCAAGCACGTTCATCCGGTGGGCACGATCCTGTTGCCGGGCGCGCTCATCGCCGTCGGCGCGCCCTTCGTCTTCGGCTTCGCGAAACCGGTGCCGGTCAACCCGGCGCGGCTGCGCAACCCCAGGGGCGGCATGGTCCTGGTGGCGCTCGCGGGGCCGGGGATGAACATCCTGCTGGCCTGCGTCTCGGCGTTGCTGCTCCACGTGGCGACGGCCCTCCCGGCATCGCTGGCGGAGTGGTGGCAGGCGACGTTCACCCTCGGCATCGTCATCAATCTGGTGCTGGCCATCTTCAACATGCTGCCGGTGCCGCCGCTCGACGGCGGCCGCGTGGTGCACGGCCTGCTGCCGCCGCGCCATGCCGAGCGTTTCGCGCGACTCGAGCGCTTCGGTATAATTGCCGTGCTGGTCGCGTTCTTTCTCGTGCCGCTGGCCGCGGCCGAGTTCGGCAGCGCGTTCAACCCGCTGGCGGCGATCATCCTGCCGCCGACGGCAGCGGCCTTCGAGTTGATCGTCGGCCTGTTCGGGGTGGAGGCACTGGTGTCATGGCTGATCTGACACCGTTTGAAGATGACGCGAGCGCGGAGGGTTCGCCCGCGCGCGACCCATGCGCGGCCGGCGACGAGCCTACGCTGATCGTCAATCTCGACGGGTTCGAGGGGCCGCTCGACCTGTTGCTCACGCTGGCCCGCAACCAGAAGGTCGACCTCGCCCGCATCTCGATACTGGCGCTGGCCGAGCAGTATCTGGACTACGTCGCCCAGGCGCGCCGGCTTCGCTTGGAGCTTGCGGCCAACTATCTGGTCATGGCGGCGTGGCTCGCCTACCTCAAGTCGCGCCTGCTTCTGCCCGACGAGGGGGAGGACGCCGAGGAGCCGAGCGGCCCCGAGATGGCCGCCGCGCTCGCCCTCAGGCTGCGGCGCCTGGCCGCGATGCGCGACGCCGCTGCGATCCTGATGGACCGACCGCAGCTCGGGCGGGACGTCTTCGCCGCCGGCGCTGCCGAGGGCCTGCCCGTGCATGAGGAAGCGCTGCACGAGGGCACGCTCGTCGAGCTGTTGCGGGCCTACGCCGCCCACCGCATCCGCCGCAAGCCTCGCGGCCTGCTGATCGAGCTCAGCGCCTATCACTCGATGGAAGACGCCTACAAGCGGTTGACCCAGTTGCTGGGCAGCACGCCGGACTGGGAAATCCTGGAGCGCTTCCTGCCGAGCGGCCCTGGCCCCGAGAGCGATGCAGCCGCGCGCTCGGGCGTGGCGAGCACATTGGCTGCGTCGCTGGAGCTTGCGCGCGAGGGCCAGTTGCAGCTTCGCCAGTTGGAACCGTTCGGCCCGATCTACCTCCGCCGGAGGCGGAAAGAGACATGACTGATTCGCCCGAGTTGTCACTGTCCGCAGAGCCCACCGAAGACGAGGAGCGTGCGGCCCGTGCGCGCCGCATCATGGAGGCCATGATTTTCGCGGCCGGCCGGCCGGTCGATGCCGCGACGCTCGCGGCGCAAGTGCCGGAGGGCATCGATGTCGAGGGGGAGCTCGCCGCACTCGCCGCATTCTACGACCACCGCGGCATCCATCTCGTGAAGGTCGCCGGCGGCTGGACCTTCCGCACCGCCCAGGATTTGGCCGATCACTTGGCCGTACACCGGGTCGTCCGCCGGCGTTTGTCGCGCGCGGCCCTGGAGACGCTTGCGATCATCGCCTACCACCAGCCGGTGACGCGGGCGGAGGTGGAGGAGATTCGCGGCGTCCACCTGGGGCGGGGCACCCTCGATATCCTGCTGGAAGCCGGCTGGATCGCGCCGAAAGGCCGCCGGCGCACACCGGGCCGCCCTGTGACCTGGGTGACCACGCCGGCATTCATGGAGCATTTCGGGCTGGAAAGCCTCGACGACCTTCCCGGCGTCGACGAGCTGGAGGCTGCGGGCCTGCTCGACACCCCCGATCCGGCGGCGGAAGGACAAGACGAGGCGCCCGCGCAGATGTCGTCGGAGGAGGAGAGCGGGTGTGCGCCCGATGACGCCGACGATGCCGAAGAGGATGATCCCGCCGAGGCGGTCTCCACGACGGTCGTGCCTCTCTCCGGCCGGGGCGGGTCGCCGTAAGCGCGCCGGAAAGCGCAGAACCGCCACTACCCCCGACCCAAAGTTCCACCGCGAACGCGGCCTGCTCCGCGCGCTTATGCACCTGCAAGGCGTAAGTTGCGCGACGCAACTTGCCTGTTCCGGCTCATCCCCGTGACCCGTCCTCGTGAAGGGATGAATCTGGGATATGTTCAAAGACTAATTTATTGCGGCCTATTCCGGCCTACGCCGGCCCAAAGTGGCTCAAAGTGACCCAAGGTGGTCCAGGGCGGCCTCTCTCGAAGCGGCTCATTCCGGCCCAAAGTGGCCCAAGGTGGCTCAAGACGGCGTCTCTCGATCCAGAGCCGCGCCCGACGCCCATAACGGTGGCGACTGTCCCGCACGCATGAAGGGTCGTGCGCGTAGAGATCAGTCTCGTGGCCCAGCCCGCCGTGCCTGCCGCGACCTGTTTGCTCTCGCTCAGCATGGCGCGATCTTGACGCAGCCGCCGCGCGCCGTGCACCGCACGATAGTGCGGGGCGTTAAATCGGTCGGGTTGGCGGTGGAGCGAAAAAGCGCTCTGTAAGCGCTACTCGGCCGCTTCGGCCGGGGCTTCCACCGGAGTGACACGGGCGGCGCAGTACTTGAACTCCGGAATCTTGCCGAAGGGGTCGAGGGCCGGATTGGTCAGCATGTTGCTGGCGGCTTCGGCAAAGCAGAACGGGACGAAGACCACGCCGGCGGGAACACCTGCATCGGCGCGGGCGCGAAGGCCGATGGCGCCGCGCCGGGTCTCCACAGTGATCGGCGCACCCGGCGCGATGTCCATGCGCTCGAGCTCGGCCGGTGCGAGGTGGGCGACCGCTTCGGGCTCGAGGTGGTCGAGCACCGTGGCGCGCCGGGTCATGGCGCCCGTGTGCCAATGCTCCAGCATGCGGCCCGTGGTCAGCACCATGGGAAACTCGTCGTCGGGCGACTCGTCAGGCGGCACGATGCCGGCGGGCACGAGCTTGCCGCGCTTGCTCGGAGTCGGATAGCCGTCCTCGAAGATCACGTCGCGGCCGGGCTCTTCCTCGCCCTCGCATGGGTAGGTCACGCCGCCCTCGCGGCGGAGCCGCTCCCACGTGATGTTGTCGAGCGAGGGCATGCAGCCCTTCATCTCGGCGAAGACATCGGCCGGCCCGCCATAATTCCAGTCGAGCCCGATACGGCGGGCGATTTCCTGGATGATCCACCAGTCCTGCTTCACGCCGTCGGGCGCGGTGAGCGCGACGCGCCCCATCTGAACCTGGCGGTTGGTGTTGGTGACCGTGCCGTCCTTCTCCGGCCATGCGGAGGCCGGCAGCACCACGTCGGCGTGCCAGGCGGTCTCGGTGAGGAAAAGCTCCTGGACGACGAAATGATCGAGAGAGGCGAGCGCTTCGCGCACATGGTGCAGGTTGGGGTCCGACATCGCCGGGTTCTCGCCCATGATGTACATGCCCCTGACCTGGCCTTCGTGGGCGGCGTTCATCACCTCGACCACGGTGAGGCCGGCGTTGGGGTCGAGCTCGGTGCCCCAGAACTCCGTGAATTTCGCCTGCGGCTCAGGGTCCGACACCCGCTGGTAATCCGGGTACATCATCGGGATGAGCCCGGCGTCGGAGGCCCCCTGCACGTTGTTCTGGCCGCGCAGCGGGTGCAAGCCGGTACCGGGGCGGCCAACCTGACCCGCGATCAGCGCCAGCGAGATCAGGCAGCGCGCATTGTCGGTGCCGTGGATGTGCTGAGAGATCCCCATGCCCCAGAAGATGATCGCCGCCTCGGCACGCCCGTAGAGGCGCGCGACCTCGCGCAGCACGTCGGGCTCGATGCCGCAGACCGGCCCCATCTCCTCCGGTGCGTAGTCCTTGAGATGGTTGCGGAGCTGCTCGAACCCTTCCGTGTGGGCCGAGACGTACTGACGGTCGTAAAGCTCTTCCTCGACGATGACGTGCATCAGCGCGTTGAGTAGCGCCACGTCCGTGCCGGGCTTGAATTGCATGAAGTGGCTTGCGTGGCGGGAGAGCGCCGAGCCGCGCGGGTCGATCACGATCAGCTTCGCCCCGCGTTTCGCCGCGTTCTTGAAGAAGGTCGCGGCCACCGGATGGTTCGCGGTGGGCTGGGCGCCGATCACGATGATGACGTCGGAATGCTCGACCTGGTTGAAGCTCGCGGTGACCGCGCCGGAGCCGATGCATTCCAGCAGCGCCGCCACCGACGAGGCATGGCAGAGCCGGGTGCAGTGATCGACGTTGTTGGTGCCGAAGCCTGCGCGGACGAGCTTCTGGAAAAGATAGGCTTCCTCGTTCGATCCCTTGGCGGAGCCGAAGCCGGCGAGCGCGCCGGGGCCGTGCTCATCCCGAATTCGCTTGAGGCCCGCCGCCGCCACGTCGAGCGCTTCGTCCCAGGTGGCCTCCCGGAAGTGGGTGAAGGGGTTTGCCGGGTCGATATCGATATCGGCCGATTTCGGCGCGTCCTCCCGGCGGATCAGCGGCGTCGTCAGCCGGTGCCGGTGATTCACGTAGTCGAAGCCGAAGCGCCCCTTGACGCAGAGCCTGCCGTGGTTCGCCGGGCCGTCCCTGCCGTCCACCCACAGGATCTTGTTGTCCTTGACGTTGAAGGTGAGCTGGCAGCCGACACCGCAATAGGGGCAGACGCTGTCGACCTGCTTGGCCGGTATCTCCTTGCCGACCTCCTTGGCCGGCATCAGCGCGCCGGTGGGGCAGGCCTGCACGCATTCGCCGCAGGCGACGCAGGTGCTCTCGCCCATCGGGTCGTCGAAGTCGAAGACGATCTTGTTGCGCGCGCCACGGCCCGCCATGCCGATCACGTCGTTGACCTGCACCTCGCGGCAGGCACGCACGCAGCGCGTGCAATGGATGCAGGCGTCCAGGTTGACAGCCATCGCCGTGTGAGTGAGGTCGGGGGCAGGCGACTGCCGCGGTTCGAAACGGCTGGCGGAGAGACCCATAGTCCCCGCCCAGTCCCAGAGCTCGCAGGACGGATCGTGGCTGGACTCGGGCGGGGGCTGATCGGCGAGCAGCAGCTCCATCACCATGTCGCGGGAGCGCACCGCGCGCTCCGCATCGACGCGCACCACCATACCGTCGGCCGGCTTGCGGATGCAGGAAGCCGCGAGCACCCGCTCGCCCTCGATCTCCACCATGCAGACCCGGCAGTTGCCGTCCGGCCGGTAGCCGGGCTCAGGCGAATAGCAGAGGTGGGGAATGTCGGTCCCGGTCCGCTTGGCGACCTGCCAGATGGTCTCGTCCGGCTGCGCGGTGACGGCGCGGCCGTCGAGGGTGAAGCGGATGACGTCGCTCATGCGAGCTCCTCCGGGAAGTAGCGCAAGATGGAGAGCAGCGGGTTCGGCGCGGCCTGTCCGAGCCCGCAGATCGAGGCGTCGGCCATCGCAGCACTTAGCTCGCGCAAGAGCGGCGCGTCCCAGTGGCCGTTACTCATCATGACGGCCGCCTTCTCGCAGCCGACCCGGCAAGGCGTGCATTGCCCGCAGCTCTCGTCTTCAAAGAACCGCATCAGGTTGAGGGCCGCGCCCTTCAAGTCGTCCTGGTCGGAAAGCACCATGACCGCAGCCGAGCCAATGAAGCAGCCGTGCTCCTCGAGGGTGCCGAAATCGAGCGGGAGGTCGGCCATTGAGGCTGGCAGGATGCCGCCCGACGCGCCGCCGGGCAGGTAGGCGCGGAAGGTGTGGCCGTCCGCCATGCCGCCGCAATACTCGGCCAGCAGCTCGTTCATGGTGATGCCTGCGGGCGCCAGCTTGACGCCAGGCTCCTTTACCCGGCCCGACACCGAGAAGCTGTGGAAGCCGGAGCGCCCGTTGCGCCCTTCGTCGGCGAACCAGCTCGGCCCGCGCTCCAGGATGTCGCGCACCCAGTGCAGCGTCTCGACATTGTTAATGAGCGTGGGTTGTCCCCAGAGACCGACCTGGGACGGGAAGGGGGGCTTGTGCCGGGGCTCGCCCCGCTTGCCCTCGATGCTCTCCAGCATCGCCGACTCTTCACCGCAGATATAGGCACCCGCGCCCCGGCGGAGGATGAGCTTGGTCTGGGCCGTAAGGCCCGCGGCGTCGAGCTTCGCGATCTCCTCCAGCAGCACCTCACGGATGCCCGGATACTCGTCGCGCAGGTAGATGTAACACTCGGCGGCTTCCACAGCCCAACCAGCGATCAGCGAGCCTTCGAGGAAGCGATGCGGATCCTGCTCCATGTAGACCCGGTCCTTGATCGTGCCGGGTTCGCCCTCGTCCGCGTTTACCGCCATCAGCCGGGGGCCGGTCTCGGCGCGGACGAAGCGCCATTTGCGACCGGTGGGGAAGCCCGCGCCGCCCTTGCCCTTGAGGCCACTCTCCTCCAGCGCCGTAATTACGTCGCCGACGGACCGCGCGCCCGAGAGGCATTCCTTGAGCACGGTGTAGCCGCCAGCAGCGACATAGGCGTCGAAATCAACGTAAGGCGGATTGACCGGAGAATGGTCCGCCCCCTCGACGCACGCGAGGATCGAATCGACCGTCGCCTCGGTCACGTGGCGATGGCCCACCTCGGCCACCGGCGCTTCCTCGCAGCGCCCCATGCAGGGCGCTCGCACGACTCGCACGTTGTCGCCCACCGCCTCGGGTAGAGCCTTCAATAGCGTGGGCGCGCCGAGACATTCGCAGGTGAGGCTATCGCAAACCCGGACAGTCAGCGGCGGCGGCGGGCTCTCGCCCTCTATCACCACGTCGAAGTGCGCGTAGAAGGTCGCGACCTCGTAGACCTCAGCCATGGCGAGGCGCATCTCGGCCGCGAGCGCCGCAAGGTGCCTCGCGGAAAGGCAGCCGTAATGGTCCTGGATCTTGTGGAGGTGCTCGATCAGCAGGTCTTGGCGTCTGGGCTCGTCTCCCAGCAGCGCGCGGATCTCGGCCTGCGCCGCAGGTTCGACCTGCCGGCCCTTCTCGGTGTAGCGCGCCCTGCGCCTCCCGCTTCCGGGGTGTCTGGGCGCCTGATTTCCGGCCGATAGGGCCACTCGCGGTCTCCGACGATTGTTGTTCCACCGAGTTCGGCGGGCGGTATGACAAACTGCCCCGATGCCTAACACCTAGCCGGTCGACGGTCGAGAATTAGTTTGAATGTCGGTCCAGGTGCACCGCGTCGCGAGGCAGTGATCGGGCTACTCAAAACGGGTCCTCGTCGAGCGGCGCGGGCGAATCGACCTTCGTGAGGCTGACCACGGCGGCGTTGATCAGACGTTTGCCCGCATTTTCGAAATTCGCCGTCACCCGCTCGCCGATCACAGACTGCACCTGCCCGAGGCCCCATTCCGGTGCGTGCGGGTTCGTGACCCAGTCGCCTGGCGCGAGGCCCTCGACCATCTCTTTCCTCTCTCAAACCGGCAGGCTGCGAGGTCCTGCTCGCCCCCGGCCATGATAGCCGTGCGATGCTCCGTCGGCCATTTCCGGGCGTCCCGATACTCCTCACGATCTCAAGAGTTTCAGGCAATTCGTTGAATTGTAACGAAATACTCGCTAAGACGAATTCTCTAACACGAGCGGGGAAGGGCGTCGGAATGGCTTGCCGAGGCGCCGGTGCATTCTTATACTCCGCGCCCATTTCAAGGGGGACGCGGCAAGACAGTGGCGCAGAAGCAAATTAAGCTCCCGAACAAGTACCGGCCAACGAGCCGGGAGGAGTTTATGTCGCCGCGGATGCGGGAGTATTTCCGGCGCAAGCTGGAAATGTGGCGGCAGGATATCCTCGACGAAACCGACGCAACCCTCGAGAAGCTCAGGCTCGATACCGCGCAGGAGCCCGATCTGGCGGATCGCGCCGCCGTCGAATCGGAACGCTCGGTCCAGCTTCGCACTCGGGACCGGGCCCGCAAGCTCGTTTCGAAGATCGAAGCTGCGCTGCAGCGGATCGACGACGGCTCCTACGGCTATTGCGAGGAGACCGCCGAGCCCATCAGCATCCGCCGCCTAGAGGCTCGCCCCATCGCGACCCTCAGTGTCGAGGCGCAGGAGCGTCACGAGCGCCACGAGCGCACCCACCGCGACGGCTGACCCGGTAGCACAGAGTTGGCGAGCGGGCTCGCGCGGCCCGCTCCAGCCATTTGACGGCCTCCGTATGGTCGTGAACCATTCCGACACCCTCGGGGTGCATGAGCCCCCAGCGGGTATCGGGGCGACGCGTGAAGGGGCCCACCATGAGTGAGCGGCCGACCGAGGATGTCGTGGCGATGAGCATCCTCGAGGGCACGATGCTCTCCATCTGTCGGGAAATGGGCATCACCCTGATGAAGACGTCGTACTCGACGATCTTCAACGAGGCCCTCGACTTCACTTGTGTCCTCGCTGATGCGAAGGGCGACATGATCGCGGCGGCGGATTTCTGCCCGGCTCATATCGGCGGCATGCCAGTCGTCATCAAGAGCTGTGTGCGCGAGATGGCGCGCGAGGGGCTCGCCGAGGGCGATGTCATCATGCACAACGACCCCTACCGGGGCGGCCTGCACACGCCTGACCACACCTTCTTCATGCCGTTCTTCGTGGACGGCGAGTTGATGGGCTACGCCGTCTCCATCGGTCATGTGGCAGAGATCGGCGGCATGGTGCCCGGCAGCTTTGCCAGCGAAGGCACGGAAATCTTTCACGAAGGCATGCGTGTGCCGCCGGTCCACATCAAGCGGCGCGGCGAGGATGTCGAGGAAGTCTGGAAGCTCGTCCTCGCGAATGTGCGCACGCCGCGTCACAACTACGGCGACTACCGCGCAATGATCAGCGCCTGCGAGATCGGCGCAAGCCGCATGAGCGCGCTGATCGAGAAATACGGCAAGGCGCGCTTCTCCGCGCTGACCGACGCGCTCATCCGCTATTCCGAAGGCCGCATGCGCGCGGAGATCGCGGCTATCCCGGACGGGCGCTACAGCTTCGAGGACCACATGGAGGACGACGGCATCGAGGACCGGCCGCGCAGGGTCGCGGTCGATGTCTTCGTGCAGGGAGACGAGCTGGTCGCCGATTTCGCACGCAGCGACCCGCAAGCGCGCGGTGCGATCAACGCCACCCTCGGAGTCACCTGGTCGGCCACCTTCAACGCCATGCTCCACGTCACCGACCCGTCGATCCCGCGCAATGCCGGGTGCTATCGCCCCATCCGCGTTCTCGCGCGCCCCGGCAGCGTCGCCAATGTGGACTATCCCGCGCCAGAGGTCGGCGGCAACACCGAGACCCATCTCAGGCTCTGCTACGCCGTCATCGCCGCGCTATCGGAGCGCGTGCCAGAGCGGACGTTTGCCCCCGACGCGGGCACCCATTGCAATTTCCTGTTCGGCGGTCAGCACCCTGCGACCAGCGAATACTACGTATGCTACGACTTCATGATCGGCGGCTGGGGCGGGCGCCCGTTCGCCGACGGCCACGACACCTGCAATTGCATCAACGGCAACTGCCGCACCGTACCCGTCGAGGTCTACGAGACGCGCTTTCCGTGGCTGGTGGAGACCCTTTCCCTGGTTGAAGATTCCGGCGGTCCCGGCCGTTACAGAGGCGGCCTCGGCAGCACCAAGACCCTCGTCTGCCAGGCCGACGAGATCACGATCAGCCACATGGGGGACCGCCATCGGACCGGGCCGTGGGGGCTGCTGGGCGGAGGAGAGGGAGGAGCCGCCTCGCTCCTCGTCCGGCGAGCGAATTCAGAGAGCTGGCAGGACGCGTGCGCGGCCTGGGGCAAAGTCTCGCCGTCGAAGTTCGCCAATGTGGCGATCCGGCGCGGCGACCGGGTGCGACTCACGACCTGCGGCGGCGGCGGGTACGGCAAGCCGGGTACGAGAGCGCCCGAAATGGTCGCGGAGGATCTCCGTGAGGGCTATGTCTCCGCTGCAGCTGCGGCGCGCTACGA
Organism: Alphaproteobacteria bacterium; assembly: GCA_965220745.1. GTDB lineage: Bacteria > Pseudomonadota > Alphaproteobacteria > UBA828 > UBA828 > WTGU01. Next base: position 402,455 of record CBDCQT010000013.1, read on the forward strand.
CTACGACCCAGAGAAGAGCGGGGCAGAGTAGGGGGGAGGGCCGCCCTCGTCCGCCGCGCGCTCCAGGCACCGGCGGTCTCGGATGATGACGCCGGCGAAGGGGCGCACGATCTCGATGGTGCCATCCCGCACCAGCTCGGCGAGAGTCCGGCTCACCGTCTCGGAGGCGAGACCCAGATAATCGCCGATCTCGAGCTGGCTCATCGGCAGCGGAACGATCCGCCGCCCGTCCTTGTCGTGCAGCCCGACGCGGCCGTCGCATTCCAGGAGGAAGCCAGCGAGTCGCTCTCGCGCCGTCTTGCGCCCGAGCCACAAGAGCCGCTCCTGTGCGGCCGAGAGTTCCCGGTGCAAGGCGTCGAGCAGGCTCTCGCGCAGAGCCGGCGCCGATGCCGCGAGCTCTCTCAGCCGGGCTTGCGGGACGGAACGGACGCTGGCCCGATCGATCGCCTCGGCGCTGTAGGCATAACGTTCGCCCACCGTGAGCCCCACCAGATCACCGGGGAAGAAGAACGTGATGATCTGCCGTCTCCCGTCCGCCGTCGCCTTGTAGCCGGCGATGGTGCCTCTCAGCACCCGATGGAAGCGATCGGCGGAATCGCCTTCGAGCGCCAGCGATTCATGCGGCACCAGATGCTTGATGACGCCAATTCCATCGAGCCGGTCGAACCCGGCGGGCGGCTCCCCGGCAGCGGCCGGATGCACCGCCCGATTCCTAGCGGCAACGCTCATGGTGATCTTCCCTTCCCGCAGCAGTTGCGGGCTTCCCGGATGGGTATTTCGTGGTTTTCGCGTGTCCACGCAATTGGGGTGGTTGCGTAAGGAATTCTCCCTACGGGGCAGCACGAATGGCATCCGGTGGCGGCGGGCGGCGCGCCGTTATGCGCCGCGGGCGATCAGATGTCGCCCATATCCACCTGCGCGATCATGGCCATACGGACCAGGTGCGAGAGGCTCGGCGCCTGCAATTTCTCCATGACCCGCGCGCGATGCACCTCGACGGTGCGCGGACTGATGCCGAGTTCGCGAGCGATGACCTTGTTGGCGCTGCCTCGGGCGAGCCGCTCGAAGACCTCACGCTCCCGCGCGGTGAGCCGATCCAGCCGCCGGTCCACGTCGAGGCGTCGCGCCTCGCGGCTCAGCGTCTCCTCCCGCAATGCCAGAGCCTGCGCGATGCCGTCGAGGATGGTGCGGTCCGTAAACGGCTTTTCGACGAAATCGACGGCACCCGCCTTGATCGTTTTCACTGCCATCGCGATGTCGCCGTGGCCGGTGATGATGATGACTGGTAGCGCCGGCGCGACGTCCGTCAGACGCTGCTGCAGCTCCAGCCCGTCCATTTCCGGCATCCGCACGTCGACGAGAGCGCAGGCAGGCAAGGCCTGGGGCAGGGCGTTCAGGAAAGCCCGCCCCGAGTCATAGGTGTCGACGTCGTAGCCGGCGGCCTCCAGCAGCGCACTCAGGGAATCGCGCACCGCATCGTCGTCGTCGATGACGGCGACGGCCTCGGCCCGGTCATTCATTGGCCCCGTCCCCGACCGGCAGCAGGAAGTGGAAGGCGGCGCCGCCCTCCGGCGCGTTCTCGGCCCAGAGCCGCCCGCCGTGGGCATCGATGATCGTGCGGCTGATGGCGAGGCCGATCCCCAGGCCATCCGCCTTGGTGGTCTGGAAGGGGCGGAACGGATTGTCCTCGACGCCCGGCGCAAGGCCAGGGCCGTTGTCCTTGATATCGACTTGGATTTGCCGGGGGCTGGCTGCCCAGGTCGCGATGCGAATCTTTCGCTCCCCCGGCCCCTCGAACGCCTCGATCGCGTTGCGCAGGATGTTGAGCACGACCTGCTGAACTTCGATGCGGTCGATCAGGACGGACGGCAGCGTATCATCCAAGGAGAAGATCAACTCGATGTCGCGGTCGCTCGCGCCGATCAGGGCCAGCGCCGCCGCCTCCTCGACGATCGCATTGATCGGCTCCAGGCGGCGCACGCTCTCATCCTTCTTGATGAAGCCTCGCAGCCGCTTGATGATCTCTGCAGCTCGCTCGGCCTGCTGCCCGGCCTTGTCCACGAGATCGGCGATGGGCGTGGGATCCACTTCATCGCGATCAAGTCGCCTTCGCGCCGCCCGTGTGTAGTTCATGACAGCCGTGAGCGGCTGGTTCAGCTCATGCGCGATGCCCGACGCCATTTCCCCCATGGCGGAAAGCCGCGAGGCATGCATGAGTTCCTGCTGGAGGATGCCGGCGCGGCGCTGAATGTTCTCCCGCTCGGTGACGTCGTGGAGAAACCCGGTGAAGAGCCGCCCCTGATCGAGCTCGATTTCGCCGATCGCGAGGCGCGCCGGGAACGTGGTACCGTCCTTGCGCCTGCCGACCACGACGCGACCAATGCCGATCACGCGCTTCTCGCTGGTCTCGCGGTAGCGCGCCAGGTGGGAGTCGTGGGCTTCCCGATGAGGCGAGGGCATCAGCATCTTGACGTTCTGGCCGACGAGCTCGGCGCTGGAATAACCGAAGAGGCGTTCCGCCGCCGGGTTGACCGTATCGATGACGCCGCTCTCGTCGATGATGACAATGGCGTCCGGGGCGGTCCGGGTGATCGAGCGCAGGCGTTCTTCGCGTTCCCGCGCTGCGGCGATAGCGGAGGCGCTGCTCCCCGAATCCGCCATTCGCCCGCCTGGTCCCGCCCGCTCAATCCAGGTGCTTGCGGATGATCTCCGCCATCTTTTCCGGCCCCTGGCCGAAAACGAAGTGGGTCAGATAGTCGCCGTCGGGGTCCATGAAATAGATGTAGGACGTGTGATCGACCAGATAGGCGCCGTCTTCGTCCGGCTCGTTGAGCCGATAGAAGACGCGGTAGGCCTTGGCCGCGGCGTGGATTTGCTCGTCGCTGCCCGTCAACCCGACCATGCGCGGGTGGAACGAGGGCACGTAGTCGGCCAGGTATTCGACCGTATCGCGCGCCGGATCGACCGTGACGAAGAGTGGCTGGACCTCGTCGCCGAGTTCGCCGAGCTCGTCCACGGCCTGGCCCATGATGAGCAGCTCCGTCGGGCAGATGTCCGGGCAGTAGGCGTAGCCGAAATAGACCAGCAGGTAGCGGTCGTCGAAGCTCTCTTCGGTGACCGTCTGCCCAGTGTGGTCGACGAGCTCGAAGGGACCCCCGATGGAGGCGGCTTGCGCGGCCGGCACTCCGATCCACAAGGTTGCGCCGATGACGGCAGTAGCGGCGACAATCGTGCGGAACATGCGGTGCATGGGCGTGCCCCTCTCGCTTCACTCGCCGTCCCCGTAATGTAGTGCGCCGCACCGCTTCGGTCGATGGCCGGGACGGAATACGGCTACACTCGCGAGAGGCAGTTATTGGGAGAGCCGGATGAGCGGGGAGGCGATCTATCGAGGCTACGATCGGGCGGCGCTGGACGCGCAGTACAACAACCGCGCGCGCATCCCCGAGTACGTCGACTACTTCGACCGCTGGCTGGCGTGGAGCGCGGAGACCCGCGCGGCGCTGCCAGGCGGGCGGGACATCGCTTACGGCGATCTTCCGGTCGAGACCCTCGATATCTTTCCGGCGGAGCGGCATGACGCTCCGATCCTCATCATGATCCACGGCGGCTACTGGTATTCGCTCGACAAGCATCACGACAGCTTCGTGGCCGAGGGGTGCCGGCCCCACGGCGTGGCCACCGTCGTCATCAACTACGGCCTCGCCCCCGACTACCGCATGGACGAAATCGTGCGGCAGAACCGCGCCGCAGCCGCCTGGGTATGGCGCAATGCCGCGTCGATCGGGGGCGATCCGAGGCGCATCCACGCGCTCGGCCAGTCGGCAGGGGGACACCTCGCCGCCATGCTGCTGGCGACAGACTGGCCTGCCTTCGGCGCCGGCCTGCCGGCCGATCTCGTCAAGAGCGCGGTCTCGATCTCGGGCATCTATGACCTGGAGCCCATCCGCCTCTGCTACCTCAATGACAAGGTCGGCATGGACGACGCCGAGGCGCGGCGCAACAGCCCGGTGGCGCAGCGCTATCCGGTGGCGGCGCCGCTGATGCTGGTCTCGGGCGACATCGAATCGAAGGAATACGAGCGCCAGGCCGCCGATATGGCAACGGTGTGGGAGAAGAACGGCTACCCGCTGAGCCGGCTGGAGCTACCCGGCTACAACCACTTCACCATGGCCGACCAGCTTCGAGAGCCCGACAGCGATCTGACGCGGGCGACGATGGCGCAGATGGGCGTGCCCTCCTGAACCTCAGTCCATCGTGAGCACGGCGGCGCCCTGAAGCTGGCCCGCGCGCAGGCGATCCAGGGCGGTGTTGGCCTCGGCAAGCGGCATGGGCTCGATGTGCATCTCGATCGCTGTCTTCGCGGCGAGCGTCAAAAAATCCTCGCCGTCGCGTCGCGTGAGGTTGGCGACCGAGACGATGCGCCGTTCCCGCCACAGAAGCTCGTAGGGGAACGAGGGAATGTCGCTCATGTGGATGCCGGCGCTCACCACGGTGCCGCCTGGCGCGATGGCGCGGAGCGCAGCCGGCACCAGGGCGCCCACGGGTGCGAAGAGCAGTGCGGCGTCCAACTCCTCCGGCGGTGCCTCGTCCGATGCACCGGCCCATTCGGCGCCGAGGCCGCGGGCGAAGTCGATTGCCGCCCGATCGCCCGGCCGGACGAAGGCGAACACGCGGCGGCCCTGAGACCTTGCCACCTGGGCGATGATGTGCGCCGCCGCGCCGAAGCCGTAGAGGCCGAGGCGCTCGGCATCGCCTGCCATCGCGAGCGCGCGGTAGCCGATCAGTCCGGCGCAGAGCAGCGGCGCCGAGTGCGCGTCGTCGCGCTCGCTCGGCAGGGGGAAGCAGTAGCGCTCGTCGGCGATGCAGTAGTCGCCGTAGCCGCCGTCCAGGGTGTAGCCGGTGAAGCGCGCGTCCGGGCACAGGTTCTCCCGGCGGCTCCGGCAATAGCGACAGGTGCCGCAGGTCCAGCCGAGCCACGGGATGCCGACGCGCTCCCCCTCGGCGAAGCGATCGACGCCCGCGCCGAGCGCCGCGATCCGGCCCACGATTTCATGCCCCGGCACGACCGGCAGGCGGGGCTCGGTCAGGTCGCCGTCCACCACGTGGAGATCGGTGCGGCAGACCCCGCAGGCCGAAACCCGGACCAAAACCTCGCCCGCGCCGGGCTCGGGCACTGGCCGCTCTTCCAGGCTGAGCGCGGGGCTATTGCCGTGATAAACCATGGCGCGCATGGCAGCAGCCCCGGTCACCGCCGGTTCATGCCTCGGTGATTCTGAGGAAGCCCAGATCGTCCACCCGGACGCGCTGGCCGGGACAGACCAGGGTCGTCGACGACGGCTCTTCGACGATGACCGGGCCATCCGCCTCGAAGCCCGGCGGCAGCAGGTCGCGGTCGTAGACGCGGGTCTCGTGCCGGCCGTCCTCACCGAAATCGACCGTGCGCCCAATCCGCGCCCCCGCGTCCGCCGAGCGACCCTCCGCAGTCCAGGGTGTGAGCTCGGGCCGGGCGACATCGGCCGTTGCGGTGAGACGGAACGTGACCAGCTCGACCGGCGTCTCCGCGAGGCGGAAGGTGTAGGCGCGCTCGTGTGCGGCGTGGAACGCGTCGAGGATCGATTCGCGGCCCGCCCCATCGAGGTCGATCGGGATTGTCACCGCGTGCTCCTGCCCGAAATAGCGCATGTCGAGATGGCAGGCGGTGGTGAACGTACCGCGCCCGCCTTCTGACCTGAAATAGCGCTCCGCTTCCTCGTGCAGCTCTGCAAAGAGCGCGCGCACATCCGCGATCTCGAGCGTATCCACACGCTGGAGCGCGGTGCGCAAGAAATCCCGGCGGGGCGCCGTCGCCAGCATGCCCCAGGCCGAGAAGAGGCCGGGATAGCGCGGTACCACGATCTCATTCACGCCGAGTTCGCGGCCGAGGCTCGCGCCGTGCATGGCGCCGCCGCCGCCACCCACCATCAGCGCGAAATCGTTGGGATCGTGGCCGCGCTGGATCGAGACCAGCTTGAGCGCGTTGATCATGTTGGCATCGACCAGGCGAATCACGGCGACCGCCGCCTCGTCGACGCTGCAGCCCAGCCCGTCGGCGATCTTGCCCATGGCAGTCCGCGCCAGCCCAACATCGAGGGAGAATTGCCCGCCGGCGAAGTTTGCCGGGTTGAGCACGCCGGTGATGAGCTTGGCGTCGGTCACGGTGGGCTCGGTTCCGCCGCGACCGTAGCAGGCGGGCCCCGGATCGGCGCCGGCGCTGCGGGGGCCCACGCAGAGCGTGCCGCCTTCGTCGAACCAGGCGATGGAGCCGCCGCCCGCGCCGATCTCCACGATGTCGATCACCGGCACCCGCACCGGATAGCCGTAGCGGATGCGCGTCGCCTCCAGCCGGTAGTCGGTGGTGACCTTGGGCTCGCCGCCCTCGATGGTGGAGCACTTGGCGGTGGTGCCGCCGATGTCGAGATAGATCACGTCGGGCTCGTCGCAGAGCCGGCCGATCAGCGCGGCGCCGTTGACGCCCGCCGCCGGCCCGGATTCGAGCAGCGTGATCGGGTGCTCCCTAGCCCAGCCGAAGCTCGTGGTCCCGCCGTTCGACTGCATCGCCATCATCGGGCAGTCGAGCCCGAGCCTGTCGATGCCGGCCTCCAGGGTGTCGAAGTAGCGCTGCACGATCGGCTGCACGTAGGCGTTGAGCACGGCTGTGTTGGCGCGTTCGTACTCGCGCCACTCCCGCGTGATCTCGTGGGAGGCGGTGATCGCGACACCGTTGAGACGCTCGCGCAAGTAGGCCGCCGTTTCCTCCTCGTGCGCGGGCGCGGCGTAGGAGTGGAGGAACTGGATGGCGATGGCCTCCACGCCCTGGGACCGGCACACCTCGACCACGCGGTCCAGGTCTTCGACATGCAGCGGCACGCGGACCCGCCCCTTGGCGTCGACCCGCTCGCGCACTTCGAAGCGCAGCCGGCGCGGCACGAAGGGGACCTCCTTGCGGTAGCGCAGGTTGTAGAGGTCGGGCCGGTTGCCGCGCGCGATCTCCAGCACGTCGCGAAAGCCCTCGGTGGTGACCAGCGCGGTCTTGGCGCCGGTCCGCTCGGTGATGGCGTTGATGACGGTCGTCCCGCCGTGAACGAAATAGTCCACAGCGTCGGCGTCGAGCTGCGCCTGGTCGATGGTGTCGAGCACGCCTCGCGTCAGGTCGTCCGGCGTGCTGAGCGACTTGGCGACGCTGAGCGCGCCGGTCTCCTCGTCGAAGTAGACGAGATCGGTGAAGGTCCCGCCGATGTCGGTCGCCAGTCGGCCCACTGCGTTCTCCCTGCCTCGCGTCGGCGCCGATTATTCACCGCCGCAGGCGGGGGTCAAACGGGGCGACCCGCGGCGCCGGAACACCGTCTGTCATGCAACTGCAACACAGATGTCACAATTGACTCTCGGCGTTTCGGGAAGAATCGACGTGTGAGTATGGCCGATGACCGGGAACCAGCTTGCGCGTGTCTCGACGCAATTCGATGCCAAACCGGCGGCTGCGGGAGATTGGGTTCGTTCTGTCGTTTCGCAAATCCATCATCTCGCCTTTCCGTCCTGATCCGATCGACAGGGTTCGCAGGTGTCTAACCCGGATTGCCCACGCTGTGCTCCGGTCCATGGTGCGGTCGCCGGATCTGCCGGGGGCAGGCCGGAATGTGCCGTGCAGGCCATGACATCGGGGAAGGTTCCGGGTTAAGCGCTGAACGAACGAGTCCGGGGGAGGGGATGGAACGGTTCGATCTTGGGCGGCGGCTCTTCGCGGAGTGGCTGGGGACGCTGCTGCTGCTCGCCGTGGTCGTCGGCTCCGGCATCATGGGCGAGACGCTCTCGGGCGGAAACGTCGCGCTCGCGTTGCTCGGCAACACGATCCCCACCGGCGCCATCCTGGTGGTGCTCATCGTGATCTTCGGCCCCATCTCCGGCGCGCACTTCAACCCCGCCGTCACGCTCAGCTTCCTGATACGCCGCGAGATCGGCCTGCGCGACGCCGGGCTCTACCTGCTGGCGCAGATCGCAGGCGGCATCTGCGGCGCGATGCTGGCGCACGGCATGTTCGAGGAGCCAATCGTCGCCGCGTCCCTGAAGGAGCGCACCGGCTTCTCCCAATGGCTCGGCGAGTTCACCGCGACCTTCGGGCTGGTGGCGACGATCCTGGGTTGCCTGCGTTTCAGGCCCGAGCTGGTGCCCTATGGCGTCGGCCTCTTCATTACCGCCGGCTACTGGTTCACGTCGTCCACGTCGTTCGCGAACCCGGCGGTGACCATCGCCCGCTCGCTCACTGACACGTTCTCCGGGATCATGCCTCTGCACATGCCGGCCTTCATCGTCGCCCAGCTGATCGGCGCCGTGGTGGCGACGTTGCTGCTCGGCTGGCTGGTCAAGGCCCGCCGGCCGGCGGCAGCCGAGCCTGACCCGAGCTAGAACGAGGCCAGCGCCACCTCGACCGCGCCGAGCGCCCCGAAATCCGCGCGCACGTGCTTCTTGTGCGCGATCGGCGCCGGCACGATGCAGGTGCCGGTGATGACCACGTCGCCGGCCGCGAGCGGTACGCCGTGGCGGACCCGGTCGTTCGCCAGCCAGGTGAGCGCGATGCGCGGGTCGCCCAGCGCGTTCGCGCCCTTGCCTGTCGCCGCCTCTTCGTCATCGATGGAGACGACGACCGGATGGGCGGCGAGATCGACCTCGCGCCAGCCTTCCGGCGCCTCTGGCCCCAGCACGCAGTACTCTGTGCAGCCGTTGTCGGCGATGAGCTGGGCGGCGCCCACGACGGTGAAGTCCCTGAAGCGCGAATCCGGAATCTCGATCGCCGGGTGCAGCGCCGCCACCGCGTCCATCACTGCGTCCACCGTGTAGTCGCCGTCCCCGCCGGGCAGGTCCGCACCTAAGCGGAACGCGAACTCCGCCTCGACCACCGCCATGTGCAGGTGGCCGGCCGGCAGCTTGGTGCCGCTCTGGTGGAGCTTGCTCTCCCACAGGCGCCCGGCGAGGGGGCCGTCCACGCCGATGTGCTTCTGGCCGGCCTCGCTGGTGGCCGCGATCTTCCAGCCCACGGGCGTGGCGCCGGCGAGGCGTGCGAGCGCGGCCTGCACCGCGTAGCCCTCGGCGGTCGTGCTCGGGCGGCACTCTTCGGGCAGGCCGTCGATCAGGTGATGGCCGCTCCAGGCCGTCCAGATGGCCTGCGCCGCCGCGTCGCTCTTCGTGTCAGTCATGGGCTCAATCTAGCGAGTGGGAGCATGAAGCAACAAGCGCCCCCGGTCAGCCATTGGCAGGGGCGGCCAGGGGGACGTGGGGCGCGGTATCCATCGGCAGCAGGCCGATGAGGCGGGGATCATCGACGATATCGACCTCGCTGTGGGTGATGGCGAAACCATGCTTCTGGTAGAAGGCGAGAGCGCCGGGGTGGTCCAGGGTGCAGGTATTGAGGATCATGCGGCGGGGTCGGTGACGCCCGACGGCGGCGAGCGCATGGGCGAGCAGCCAGCCGCCAAGCCCCTTGCCGATCCACGTCGGAATCAGGCCGAAATAACGCAGCTCGATATCCGGCGCCGGCCGCAGGTTCAGCTCGATCAGGCCGATCTCTGCGCCGGCGACCGCCGCCACATAGACCTCGGTCTCCTCCTCCGCGAGATGGGCCGCGAGCCTCGCCTCGTCCCACGTCAGCCGGCTCCACCAGAGCCAGTCGTCGCCGATGGCGTGATAGAGGCGCAGGTAATCGGCGACCGGCATGGCCTGCCGCTGCTCGAGGGTAACGCCGGGCGCGGGCGCCGGCGGCGGCGCCTCTGGCGGCGCTTCCATCGCGAGGTGGGTAATCACCGTGTAGAGCTTGCCGGCCGGAACGGCCTCCGCCGCAGTCGCGCTCATGCCCCGGCGCTCACAGGCCGCAAGAGATGCCCTCGTCCAGTAGCATGAGCGAGCCGTGGGCGGCGCGCCCGTCCTCGGAGCAGAGGAAGAGCGCGGCGGACGCCATGTCGTCGGCCTCGGAATAGGTGCGGTTGCTCGGCGTCACCGCGGTCATGCCCTCCAGCATCTCCTTGAACTGCGGCTCGGTGCGGATCTTCACGTTCATCGGCGTCGCCGTGTTGCCGGGCAGGATCGCGTTCACCGCGATGTTGTGCGGGCTCAGCTCCAGCGCCAGCGCGCGGGTGAGGTAGTTGACCGCCGCCTTCGACGCGCAATAGACCGAGAAGCTCTTGAACCCCATCACCCCCGTCACCGACGAGAGGTTGACGATCTTGCCGCCGCCCTGCGCGATCATCACCGGCGCCACCTCGTTGATCGCGAAGAAAGTGCCTTTCACGTTGATGTCCATGGTCGCGTCGTACTCGGCCTCGCTGGTCTCGCCGATGGGCGTCGGCTCGAAGATGCCGGCCGAGTTGACCAGGATGTCGATGCGCCCGAAGGCATCCTTCACGGCGCCGACCAGCGCCTTGACCGCATCCACGTCGCGCACGTCGGCGACGAAGGCCTGGGCCGCGCCGCCCGCCGCCTCGATTCTCTCCACGACCTGCTGCGCCTTGGCCAGATCGGAGGAGCCGACGACAGCGACGCGCGCGCCCTCGGCCGCGAACCTGACCGCGATCGCCTCGCCGATGCCCGAGGACCCTCCGGTGACCAGCGCCGTCTTTCCCTCCAGTTTCACGATCCTCTCCTCCCCGGTCTCTCGTTGCGCAGTGTGAACACGTGCCGCTCCCTGCAAGGGCGGCGAGAATATCAGCGACGCACGGGAAAGTCTTTCGACCGGCGGGGCGGCAGCCGATAATGGCGCGGGGCGCGCGGCCCCGGCCGACCGAACGAGGGGAGGAGCCATGCACGGCCTGATGCAGGAGATTCCGCTGATGATCTCGTCGTTGATTCGTTACGCAGCCGAGTATCACGGTGACCGCCAGGTGGTTTCGCGCACCGTCGAAGGCCCGATCCACCGCTACGGCTACGCCGAGTGCGAGCGCCGCGCGCGGCGCGTCGCCAACCTCATGGCCCGGCTCGGCATCAAGCACGGCGACCGGGTCGGCACGCTGGCCTGGAACGGCTACCGCCATCAGGAGCTCTTCTACGGCGTCTCCGGCATGGGCGCCGTGCTGCACACGGTGAACCCGCGCCTCTTTACCGAGCAGATCGTCTACATCATCAACCACGCCGAGGACCGGGTGCTGTTCGTGGACCTCACCTTCGTCGAGCTGGTGGAGCGGATCGTGGACCAGCTCACCACGGTCGAGCAGGTCGTGGTGATGACCGACGAAGAGCACATGCCGGAGACCGCGCTTCCCAACGTCCTCTGCTACGAGACCCTGCTCGCGGGCGAGAGCGAGGACTACGACTGGCCGATCTTCGACGAGCGCGCTGCGTCCTCGCTCTGCTACACCTCGGGCACGACCGGTAACCCCAAGGGCGTGCTCTACAGCCACCGCTCAACCCTGCTGCACGCCATGGCCGCCTGCCAGAACAGCGCCATGGGCATCTCCGCCCACGACGTGCTGATGCCGATCGCGCCGATGTACCACGGCAACGCCTGGTCGCTGCCCTATCTCGGCTGCCTCTCCGGCGCGGGCCTGGTGCTGCCCGGCACCAAGATGGACGGCCAGAGCCTGCAGGAGCTGATCGAAGGGGAGGGGGTGACCTTCGCCTTGGGCGTGCCCACGGTCTTCACCATGCTGATCGACCATCTCGACGAGAGCGGCAAGACGGTCGAAAGCCTGGAGCGCGTCGCCATCGGCGGCTCGGCGGTGCCGCGCGCGATGATCGAGCGGCTGGCCGACCCCTACGGCGTGACCGTGCACCAGCTCTGGGGCATGACCGAGACCTCGCCGCTCGGCACCATGGCGACGGCGACTCCTGCGATCGACGCGCTCGCTGCCGAGGAGCGCCAGGCGGTGCTGAGCCAGCAGGGCCGCGTACAGTTCGGCCTGGAGCTCCAGATCACCGATGCCGACGGCGCGCCGGTGCCCCGCGACGGCAAGACTTTTGGCGACATGTGGGTGCGCGGCAATTGGGCCGCCAGCGGCTACTTTAAGGGCGAGGGCGGGGACAAGCTCGACGACGACGGCTGGTTCCCCACCGGCGACGTCGCCACCCTCGACGAGCACGGCTTCATGCGCATCACCGACCGCACCAAGGACGTGATCAAGTCGGGCGGCGAGTGGATCAGCTCCATCGACCTGGAGAATGCGGCGGTGGGTCATCCCGACGTGAAGCAGGCCGCCGTCATCGGCGTCTTCCATCCCAAGTGGGAGGAACGGCCGCTCATGGTGGTGGTGCCGCGGGACGGCTGCGCGCCCGACAAGGACACCATCAACGCCTACCTCGCCGCCAGGGTCGCGAAGTGGTGGCTGCCCGACGACGTGGTGCTGGTCGACGAGCTGCCGCTGACCGCCACCGGCAAGATCCAGAAGTCGCGCCTGCGCGAGATGTTTCAAGATTACCGTCTGCCGGACGCCTGAACGGCTTTTCCCGCCACACTCCCGCCTGCGCCTCACTCCGGCCCGAGGGACAGGATCGATGTGGGGCTGGTGCGATACACGCGCGGAGCGATTTCCGTCCAGGATTCATAGCGATTATCCGGGCTCAAGTGGGATTCGTCGGGATTAGCCGGGATTGAGTGAGATTCGCCGGGATTGACCGGGACTGCGGGGAACTCTGCGGGGTTCCACGGGTCCACCGGCACCGATGTGACGGTGCGGGGAGCAGGCGGGGGCCTGCCCTCCACCTCCGCGCGGATGATGGCGACGGCCTCCGGCGAGAGCCCGCCCTGGCCCTTGGCCTGGCCGGCGCCCTGCGCCGCCTTCTTCGCCGCCTGCTCCCGGTCTTTGCGCAGCTTGTCGGTGCCTTCGATGCGCTTGAGGGTGAGGGCGAGGCGGGCGAGCTCCTCCGTCGACACGGGCTCTTCCCGCGCGCTGAGACGAGCCATGGTGGCGAGCGCCATGGTCCGCAGGGTCTCGATCAGGATGAGCCCCGCCTGGCCCTCCGGGCGCTCGCCCAGCGCGTCCACCCACGCCTTGATGGTGCGGTCGGTCTCCTGCTGCTGGCGGATCAGGTCGCGCATGTTCTTGGCGTAGCGGCCGACGGCCGAGCGCGAGCATGTCTCGCCCTCGGCCCGGATGCGGGCGGTGATCTCGTCAATGGTGGCGCCGTCCGCGATGGCCGCGTCCACGGCCTCGCGCAGCTTGGCCGGCAGGCGGTCGACAGAGGAGCGCCCGAACGTCCCGGCCGTTGTGCTCTTGGGGGGTTCGTTTTGCATGGCGTGGCTGTGCCCGCGGGATGTTTCCTGGCTCATCCCGCGATGCTGCCCCACGCCGCCCCTCCCTGTGCACCGCACCATGGTCCGGTTTCTCCCCCCGGCAGCCAACGAGGCGTTTGCCATCGATGCGAACCGGGCCGCAGGCCCGGACGGCGCGACAGCGCCGCGCGCGAAGCGCGGAGCCAAGCGAACGGAGTTCGCGCCCGGCGATTGAGGGAAATGAAAGAGTCAGGAGGGGACAGAGGGAGGTGGGGTCGCGAAGGCCCCGCCTAATGCGCCGACATCGTCTCGATGAGGTAACGGTCGAGTTCGACGACGAGTGCCAGGTCGTCCCGCTCCAGGGCCTCGCGGGCGGTGGGTGTCATCAGGAGGGCGCTGCACGGCACCTCTGCAATCACCGGCGTCCGCGACACATGCGGCGCGAGCGCCGCGCCGGCGACAAGCGCATCGCCAGGGCCGTACTCCTCCACCCTAGAGCCGGTGTCGTCCTCGCGGGCGACGGCCCGGCCCTCGGTCACGAGGAGCATGCCGTCCATCACCTCGTCACGTGCCACCATGGTCTCGCCGGCCTCAAAGCTGCGGGTCTCCAGCCAGGGCGTGAGCCGATCCACGAGCGCCTCGAAGCGGGACTGCCTGTCGAGGTCGCGCATGGCGTGATCGACGGAAAGTCCGAACAGCTTCTCCCGCGCCTCGTCCGAGCCGCCGTGCTGCCGATCCCACTCGGCGATGACGAGGTCCTCGCAGCGTTCCAGCGCACGGTCGAGGTCCTCGACCAGGATCAGCGAATCCCGCAAGGGCGCAGGCAGGCCGCGATGGAGGATGGAGCGGACGTGCTCGGCTGCGGCGCTGAGCACGATCCGCGTGCCCCGCGCGTGCGCAGCCCGGACCGCGCGGCCCATGACGTTCGCGGCCGAGCTGTCGAAGCCCGAGACCTGGGCGAAGTCCAGCAACACGCACAGGGGAGGCGGGTCGGTCTTGAAAACCCGGTTCAGACGGTCGCCGATGGCGGCGGCGTTGCCGAAGATGACATAGCCGCGCAGCCGATAGACCTGCACCCGCTCGCCCCAATGGCGGAGAATGGCGCCATGGGTGGCGGAACGGGTCCTCTTGCTGCGCTGCTCGCGCAGGGTGAAGGCGACCTCGACGACGCTCACCTTGCTGAAGCGCACGACGAAGAAGACCACGGCCGCCGCGAGCCCCACGGCCACGCCCTCCAGAAACCCGACGAAGACGATGACGAGCGAGACCGCGAGGACGATGCCGTAATCCAGCCACGGCAGCGTCTTGCGGTTGGAGACCAGCACTTCGTAGGGCAGGTTGAGTCCGACGAACAGCACAAGACCGCCGAGCACCGGCGTCGGAATCAGCGCCAGGACGTCGCCGCCGACGAACAGAATCAGGCCGACGATGACCGCGACCGTGATCCCCGTCAGCCGGGTCTCGGCCCCGGTTGCGTGGCTGACCGCGGAGTTGGGGATCGAGTTGCAGCCGGGGGCGCTGCCGCCGAGCCCGGCCAACAGGCTGGAGACGCCTTCCGCGCGGAACTCCCTATTCAGGTCGATCTGGACGCCGCTGATCAGCTCCAGCCCGCCCGCACAGAACACGAGGCTGATCAAGGCGACCAGCATCACGGCCAGGATTCCGGGAAGCTGAGACGTCACGACACCCCAGTCCACGAGAGCGAGATCGCCCAGCCCGATTGGGGGCCAGGCGGAGCCCGCCGGAATACCCACGAACAGGATGCCCGCCGCAGTGGCTTCCGCGAGCGAAATGTCGAGTGCGAAAAGCGTGGCGTGGCAGACCCCGATCGCGACCACTGCCGATCCGGGCAGGATGAGATAGTGGGGCCGGACCTTGGCGACGACGAGCAGCAGGACACCATAGAACACGGCCGGCGCCCACTTCTGGATCGTGTCGATCTCGGCCAGCGTGGGCAGCGTCTCCCACGTCATCGTGATTCCGCTCGCCACCGCGACGCTGCTCTTGACCAGGAACCAGCCGAGCCCCGCAAGAAACCCGCCAACCAGGGGGTAGGGCATGAAGCGGAACAGACGGGCGAGCCCGAACCAGCCTATGAGCAGGTAGCAGATCGCCGTCGCCACGGTCGACAGGCCGACAATGACGATCATCGTCGCAAACACCGCCTCGCCGCTGGCGGAAACCATGACGGCGGCGACCGCAGCGCCGATCGTCAGCAGCACCGCAGCCGGCGCGAAGTGGGGGACGGAGATCGTGCCCTTGTAGGTGCACGCGAGCGCCGTGAGAAAGCACATGACGAGCGTGCCGAACAGGATCGCACCCGTGCCCTGGGGGACGAGCGGGGAGAGTGGGCCCGAGAAGATGATGGAGGCGATGGCGGCTTCGCCGACCAGCACGATCACAGCGATGATGAGGCCCGTGGAGAGCGCAGTCGGCAGCATGGCCGAGCCGGCATCGGCCCGCAGCTCCGATGCGAGTGCGCGAACCGCGAGCGCGATTCGTGTCGTCATCGGACCATTGTGGCGGAATACGAGCCGGGTGCCGAACGGGAAAGAGGCGCTCAGCTATACCAGGCGGGCGCGGTGTCGTAGCCGGCGAACGCCTCGCCGTCATGGCCGACGAAGATTTCCGCGTCGCGCTCCAGCGCGACATCCTTGAGGCGCTTCATCGAGGCGACCGCCTTCACCGGGTCCAGGTGGAAGCTCGGGATGATCTCCTGCTCCAGTCCCTTGCGGGTGTAGGCGGCGTCGGCGGTGAACAGCATGGGCCGCCTGCCCGCGAGCTCCACCAGCAGGCTGTAGTGCCCGGCGGTGTGGCCCGGCGTCTCGATCAGGTGGAGGCCCTTGGCGATCTCCTGATCGCCGCTGATGAGCTCGAACCTGGGCGTCCAGATGTCGCTCTCGGGATCCTCCGGCACGTCGCGTCCCTCTTTCGCGAGCCGTTCGCGGTAGAGATCGGCGTGGAAGCTCATGTCGGAGTAGCCCAGCATCTCGAACGGCGCCGGGGACGCGCACTGGGCGAATTCGAGCGCGTGGCAGACCGTGCAGGCCTCACGCAGGTGGCGGTTTCCGCCGCAGTGGTCGAAGTGGTAGTGCGAGTTGACGACGTAGTCCACGTCCTCCGACCGGTAGCCGGCGAGCACCAGCGCGCCGACCAGGGTCTGCGTCTCCGACTGGATCGGCTTCTCGAAGGGCAGCACGGCATTGACGTGGTCGCAGTCGAAGCCGGTATCGAAGAGATAGAGTCCGTCGGCGTGGTCGATCAGCACGCTGTAGACCGGGAAGCGCACCTCACCGGCCGGCCCGCGGTTCCAGTAGATGTGGAAGCCGTCGATCACCAGCGTGCCGCCGTCCAGGATGAAGACCCGTGTCTGTTTCATCGCGTCGTCCTCCGTCCCTGTCGCGCTCCAATCTACCGCTGCCCGCGCACGTAGGGCAGGCCGAGTGCGGCGGGCAGGCTCGCGCGCCGTGCGAACAGCACCAGCACGATCATCACCATGAGGAAGGGCAGCATCTGCACCACATCCGTGGGCACGTTGACGCCGCCCACCTGGAGCGCCGTGGTGAGCGAGAGGCTCGCGCCGAAGAGGAAGGCGCCGATCAGCACCCAGATCGGCCGCCCGCGCGCCAGCATCGCGAGCACGATGGCGATGAAGCCGGCGCCCCCGGTCATGAAGGGGACGAAGATGCCGGCACCGATCATCGCCATGTAGGCGCCGCCCATACCGGCCATCGCGCCAGTGAAGAGCACCGACCAGGTGCGCGTTGCGGTCACGCTGATGCCGGCGGCGTCGAGCGCATCGGGCTTGTCGCCGGCGGCCTGCAGGTTGAGCCCGACGTGGGTGTTGCGGAAGAGGTAGGCGAGGACCAGCACGAGGAAGACCGCGATGTAGACCATCGGATGCCGGGCGAAGAGGCTCGGCCCGATGATCGGAATCTCGCTCAATCCCGGAATATCCAGGGTTTCGACCCGCGGCAGGCGCGGGTAGGTGCGGCTGAACTGCACGTGGTGGAGGAGGGCGGTGATCCCATCCGCGCCGAGGGTGAGCGCGATTCCGATCACGATCTGGTTCAGCCCCAAGCGCACGCAGAAGAGCGCCATCAGCATCGCCATCACGAGGCCCGCGGCGGCGCCCGCGAGGAAGCCGAGCCAGAGCGAGTTCGTGCCGAAGGCGGTGGCGAAGCCGGCGTAGGCGCCGAACAGCATCATCCCCTCGATGCCGATATTGAGGACGCCGGCCTTCTCCGAGACCTGCTCACCGAGCCCCGCCAGCAGCAGCGGCACGCCGGCCGCGACCGCGCCCGCGATCAGCGAGATCAGGAAGGCATCGCTGAGCAGGCCCTGCGACATGGCCGGTCAGTCCCGTGCCGCCATCTGGCGGCGCTGGCCGAGCCACTCGGTGAGCGCGAGGAAGATCAACATGAGCGCTACCAGCACCAGGATGAAGTAGTTGGGCAGCCCCGCCTTGCGCGAGGCGGTCTCGCCGCCGATGGAGAGCACGGCGAAGAAGAAGACGAAGCCGATCACGGCGATGCCGTTGAAGCGGGCGAGGAAGACCAGGGGGATGATCATCAGGCCGTAGGCCGGGTTCCAGTCGGCCCGCACGTTGCCCCAGACACCGAGGATCTCGACCGAGCCGGCGAGTCCGGCGAGGCCTGCGCTCAGCGCGAACACGGCGACCATCAGCGCGCCGAGCGGGAGCCCAACGTGCACCGCAGCGCGGGGGTTCGCGCCCACGAGACGCAGACGCAGGCCGAACGATGTCCGCGTCATCAGCCAGTGGATGAACAGGATCACCGCGAGGCCGACGATCACGCCCACGTTGATCGTGCTGCCGAAGAGGCGCGGCAGGCGGTCGTCAGTCGCCAGCGTCTCGGTCTGCGGCACTGTGGTGGTGGGGTCGTCGAAGGGGAGCTTGATGAGCACGTTCGCCGCGCTGATCCCCAAAAAACTCATCATCAGCGTGGTCACGATCTCGTTGACCCCGTAGTAGGCCTTGAGCAGCGCCGGCAGCAGCGACCAGACGGCGCCAACGGCCATTGCCACCACCATTACCAGCGGCAGCACCAGCCAGACCGGCAGCACCGTGACCAGCGCCGGCGCGAGCGCGGCCGAAATCACCGCAGCCAGCAGGAACTGCCCGTCGACGCCCAGGTTCCAGAGGCCGGCCCGGAAGGCGACGATCAGGCTCGCGCCGAGCAGCAGTAATGGCGCGCAGCGGGTGATCGTGTCCTGCAGCCCGATCCAGCTCAGCAGGCCGCGTCGGACGATGTGGTAGTAGAAGGCGCCGGGGTCCGCGCCGAGCACCAGCAGGATCAGCGCGCCGACGCCAAGCGCGAGCACGATAGGCAGCAGCGCCGCCGCAACCGGCACGGCCCAGCGGCGCAACGCGGTCGCGCCGGAGGCGAGCCGCTCCTCATGTGCGGTCGGCGCGTGTGTCATCGCGCGATCACGCCTGGGCGCCGACCCCGATCATGAGCTCGCCGACCCGGCGCGCCGCGTCGCCGTCGTTCTCCACGATGCCGACCATACGGCCGTCGAGCATGACCCCGATGCGGTCCGAGAGCTCCAGAATTTCGTCGAGGTCGGTCGAGATCAGAATCGTCGCGACGCCCGCATCGGCGTTCTCGCAGATCGCACGGCGGGCGCGGCGGATGTTGTTCAGGTCGAGCCCATACGTGGGCTTGTTGTAGATCACTGCCATCGGCTGGGCATCGAGCTCGCGGGCGAGCAGCGCCTTCTGCACGTTGCCGCCGGAGAGATGCCCGAGCGGGGTCTCGGGGCCAGGCACGCGCACGTCGTGCTCGGCGATGAGCGTGCGCGCGTGGCGCTCCACCTCGGCGTTACGGATGATGCCGTGGCGCCAGAAGGGCTCGTCGCCGATCCGCTTCAGCAGCAGGTTGAGGCCGACGGGGAAGGCGGAGACGGTGCCTTCGCCGAGCCGGTCGTCGGTGACGTAGCGGAGCCCCGCGTGCTGGCGCTGGCGCACGCTCAGCCCCTCGATGGCCGTGCCGTCGAGCACGATGCGGCCCGCGTCCGCGTGGCGCTGCCCGGCGATCGCCTCGGCGAGCTGCTTCTGGCCGTTGCCGTCGACGCCCGCGATCCCGAAGACTTCGCGCTCCCGCACCGCGAAGCTCACACCCGCGTCGCCCGCCGCCGCCGGGCTGCCAGTCGGTCGGAGGTCGTCCACCTCGATCACCACTCGCTCGCCCGGCGCGGCCTCGCGCTGGGCGCGGCTCCGTTCGGGCACCGTCCCATCGGCAGCGGTGCCGAACATCAGGTCGACGATGTGGTCGATGGCCTCTTGCGGCGCGAGCTCAGCGAGGGTTTCCGGCGGAAGCTCGCCCACCTTGCGGCCTTGTCTCAGCACCGAGACCCGGTCGCCGAAGCGCACCGCCTCGTGCAGCTTGTGGGTGATGAAGAGCACCGCGATGCCGGCGTCCCGCAGCCGACCGATCACCCGCCCCAGGTCCTCGACACCCTGCGGCGTCAGCATCGAGGTCGCCTCGTCGAGGATCAGCACGCTCTCGCCCCGCCACAGCGCCTTGACGATCTCGACGAGCTGCTGCTGACCGAGCGAAAGCGAGCCGAGCGGCGCGTCCTCCGGCAGCGCGATGCCGAGCAGGCCGGCGATCTCGCTCAGCCTCGCGCGGGTCGCGGCGCGGTTCATGGGCGCGCGCCAGGAGGACCCCAGCATCAGGTTCTCAAGCACGGTGAGCGTCGGCACCAGGGTCGGGTGCTGGTAGACGGTGCCGATGCCGAGGTCGAGCGCGGTGCGCGGGCTCGCAATCCGGGTCTCGCGTCCGCGAATCTCGACGGTGCCGGAATCGGGACGCTGCATCCCCGAGAGGATCGAGATCAGCGTCGACTTGCCGGCGCCATTCTCGCCCAGCAGTGCGTGAACCTCCGCCGGGTAGACGGCGAGCGAGACCGCGTCGTTGGCGACGACTCCGGGGAAACGCTTAGTGATGTCCCGCAGCACGACGATCGGCTCGGCCGTACTCGCGGCGGGATCAAGGGAGCGGGAGGCCATGGTCAGGCCACCTTGCTACCGGTCAGGTCGGGCGGCACTGAGTCGGCCGCCGGGAAAGGGCAGGCGGTGCCCGGCGCGCGGTGCTCTTGCGCCGCCGGGCGTCGCCTGCGTTCTCTGCGTGCGCTACTCAGCCGCGTCCACCGACGACATCAGAGCGCGTACCTCCGTGGCCTCCCAGATCGCGGGCACGTCGATCTCGCCCGCGATGATTTGGGCCCGGACGTCCATCAGCCCCGCCCACATCTCGTCGGAGATGTGCGCCGTCCGCAGCAGCTGCACCGAATCGTCGGCGAGCTGGATGGCATAGCCGACGGTGCCGAACGTGCCGCTCTTCAGGTCTTCGACCATCGCGGAGTAGACCGGCACCATGTTCCAGACCACGGATGAGAGCAGGTGGCCCTTGTCGATCTCGCTCTTGTCGCCGATCACGTCGATGAACAGCACCTTGCCGCCATCGGCCGCAGGCACCGTCTCCACCGCCTGAAGCATGCCGAAGGTGGAGCCGTCGCCCTGGCCGAACACGATGTCGGCACCGGCCGCGATCACCGATTCCGTGACCCGCTTGCCGCCCGCCGCATCGGCGTAGGCCGCGGGCCCGATCACGGCGTAGAGCAGGTCCACGTCGGGATTGGCGGCGCGCGCGCCCATGGCGAAGCCGGCGGACTGCGAGTTCCAGGACGGCGGCTCGCCCGAGACGACGATGCCGAGCGTGCCGGTGCGCGAAAGCTGCGCCGCCAGCATGCCGGCCATGTAGGCGCCGTCATGCCCGCTCAGCGTGTAGTCGGCCACAAGACCCGGCACCATGTCTTCAGGCCTGTCCACGATCGCCACCGCAACCCCGGTTTCGGCGGCGATCTCGGGCGCTGCGGTGTTGTAGCCGCTGGCGTGGGCGATCATCAGGTCGGCCCCTTCGGCCGCGAGCTCGCGCAGCGTCGGCCGCACGTCGCCGTAGCCGAGGCCTTCGGCCGAGATGACCTCGAGCCCCATGGCCTCGCCGACCGCCCGTGTCGCGTCGACGCCCTGCTGGTTCCAGCCGAAGTCGGTGCCCTGCTCAGGCACCAGGACCGCAATCGTGTCGATCTCCTGCGCCTGCGCACCGGTGATCACCGCGGCCAGACCGATCGCTGCGAGCGCCGATACGGCCATTCTGTGCAACTTGGGTGTCATGGTCGGTTCTCCCCTTGCTACGGTGATTTGGGCCTCCGCCGCGCCAAACTGCGACGGAGGCCCGTTCGTTCCCGGCACCGGGCGGGCGACCGCGCGCCCGGCCCTGGATACGGTTACAGAAGCTCCATATCGCTCAGCAGCTTCTGGATCGCCGGCTCGTTCATGTTCTCCAGCGTCACCACCGCCGCCGGAATGGCCACGACGCGCGGCTCGATCGTCTCGCCCTTGATGATCTTGTCCAAGGTGTAGACGCCGTCGTATCCCATCTTGAACGGGTCCTGCAGGACGAGCGCGTCGATATAGCCCTCCTTGAACAGCTCGAACTCTTCGGCCGAGCTGTCGAAGGCGACGATGCGGAGATCGAGTTCCCTCTGCTTGGAAAGCTGACCCGCGCCGGTGCCGGCGCCGTCGCACGCACCATAGAAGCCGACGAGGTCGGGATTGCCGGTGTGCATGTCGGTGGCGATGTTCAGTGCCTTGGCCGGCTTGCATTCCGAGTACTGCACCGGCAGCACCTCGATGTCGGGATAGTTCTTCATCTCCTCGACGAAGCCGTTCTCGCGCTCGTACCCGGTCTGGGAGCCGGCGGTGATGCCGATGTCGCCGACCTTGCCCTTGCCGCCGATCAGCCCCGCCAGGTGCTTGGCTGCGGCCCTGGCGGCGCCGATGTTGTCGGTGGCGATGTAGGCGAGCGAGGTGTCGGGGTCGATGCCGGAATCCACCGTGATCACCGGCACGCCGGCCTCGATGGCCTTGGTCACCGGGTCGGACAGCGCCTTGGCGTCGGTTGCGGCGATGAGGATGCCGTCGATCCTGCGCGTCACCATGTCGTTGACCAGGTTGATCTGGCCCGCGATCTGTGTCTGGTCCTGGGTGCCGACATAGAGGACCTCGTAGCCGAGCTCCGCGCCGGCCTTCTCCGCGCCCCGCTTGATGGCAAGCCAGAACGACGAATCGGTCGATTTCGGGATCCACGCCAAGGTCTTGTCCGCCGCGAACGCGTCGGAGCCGAACCCTGCCGCCGACACTGCGGCGATAACGGCGGCCGCGGCCACCGCGCGTAAAGACCTGATGATGGAAACGCGCAATTTCATGGTTTCTCCTCCCATTACGGCACACGCGCCGATTACCGGCGCGTGGCCTCGTTATTGTTCTCCACCGCGCCTCAGACGCCGCCAATTGTCGATGTAGACGGCGGCGATGAGGATAGCACCGATGGCCACTAGCTGCCAGAAGGCGTACACGCCGAGCACGTTCAGCCCATTGCGCAGCGTGGCGATGATGAGCGCCCCGATCCACGACGCGATCAGGCTGCCCTGGCCGCCGAAGAGGCTGGTTCCGCCGATCACCACGGCGGCGATCGAGTCGAGTTCGTAGCCCACCCCGCCCGCCGGCTGGCCGCTGCCGATGCGCGAGGCTTCGGTGAGGCCGGCGATGCCGGCGGTAACGCCGCTCAGGCCGTAGATCAGGATCAGGTAGAGCGGGACGTTGACGCCCGAGACCTTGGTCGCCTGCTCGTTGCTCCCGATCGAGACGGTGTAGCGGCCGAGCCGGGTGCGCAGCAGCACGAACACGCCGATCGCGTAGAGCCCCAGCGTGGCGATTGTCGGCACCGGCACCACCCCCCAGACGCGGCCCTGGCCCAGAATCTCGAAGCCGTCCGCCACCCTGAAGATGGGAATGCCTTCGGTGATGATCAGCGCGTAGCCGCGGGCGATCCCCATCATGCCGAGGGTCGCGACGAAGGGCGGGATGCGGAGATAGCCGACCGCGACGCCGTTGGCCGCGCCGAAGAAGGCGCCGACGACGATTCCGGCGATGACGCCGGCGCCGAGGCCGTATCCCGCGTCCATCACCATGGTGGACGTGACCGCGGAGGCGGCGAGGATCGCGCCGACCGAGAGGTCGATGCCCTTGGAGAGGATGACGAAGGTCTGCCCCACCGCGATCAGCGCGATCACGGCGGCCTGGACGGTGATCTCGAACAGGTTGCTGACGGTGAAGAAGTAGGGCGAGAGCTGCGACAGGATCAGCCACAGCAGGAGCAGGATGCCGGCGGTGAAGACCGTGGGGTTCTCGATGATCGCGCGTTCCACCGCGCCAAGGAGACGCCCGGCAGGCGATTTCGGGTCCAAGCCCAGGAAGCGGGTCGTCAGGTCGGGACGAGCCAAACCATGCCCTCGCGCAACGTACCGGGCTCGACTCTAGGCAAGTGCGCGGAGGCGCGCAATTTCGCGCCCTGCCACACACGACTGCGCGCTGCGGCGGTAACGACGTGGAGTGAACGGGAGAAACCGGATTGTGAGCCCCGACAGGCAGTCGGGTGCCGGGGGAAGATACTGCCTACAGCGTCGCGCTCAGCGCCTTCGCCGCCTCAATCTCTTCGGCGGTCATCAGCGCCGCGACCGACTCGAGGATCAGCTGGGCGTTCGGGCTCTTCTTCTCGGCTGCCCGGTGAAGCCAGGCGTAGGCGCGCACGAGGTCGCGGGGCACCTCGCTGCCGCGCGCATACATCGTGCCGAGCAGGATCTGCGCCTCGGTGAGCCCGGCGCTGGCCGCCTGCTCGTACCAGGGCACTGCGTCAGCGGGCTCGCCCTTGATCTGATAGGCCATGCCGAGCGCGTATGCCGCCTGAAAATTGCCGGCCTCGGCGAGTGGCTGCCATTCGCCGATTGCCGTCTCGTAGTCGCCGGCCGTGTACGCCTGCCAGCCCGCCTGCATGTCCGCCCGCGCGGGGACGGACGCGTGCACGAACGCCAGCGACAGAAGCAGACCTGCCGCGACCGCCAGCATCCCGCCGGTGCGCCGGCGGTGCAGCCCGGAAGACATGCAGAATCCTGCGGGTTCTATTTGATCTTCGCTTCCTTGAAGACCACGTGCTTGCGGGCGACGGGGTCGAACTTGCGGAGCGAAAGCTTCTCGGTCTGAGTGCGCGGGTTCTTGCGTGTCGTGTAGTAGAACCCCGTACCCGCCGAGCTGACGAGCTTGATCAGGATGCTGTTGGCCTTGGCCATTGGTTATGCTCGGCTATTTGGTGTCGCGGACGCGGCGACATTACCGCGCGGTTACAAACTGTCAAGCGGCGGAACGAAGAGGCCGCCCCGCCGCCAGATCAGAATCACTCTGCCGCTTGAGAACCCTCGAGCAGCACGAGGTCGCCGTGCTCGTCGAGGCCGATGCCGTGGCGTCGCCCTTCCTCGATGGTCTCCTCGGGCCAGTGCACTTTGCCCGGATCGGTGCCGCCGACCACCGCCAGCATGAGCGCCGTTTCGTCGCCCGCGTTGCGGAAGCCCCGGCTTGCGCCGATGGGGACCGACACGGTGTCGTAAGGCTCCAGCACCACCTCGTGGCGCTGGCCGTCGCTGTTCTGCCAGTAGATGCCCCACTTGCCGGTCAGCGGAATGAACACCTCGTTGGTCTCGTGAATGTGCAACGAGGCGCCCTTGCCGGGATCGGCCTTGATCAGGCCGACATTGAAGTCGCGGTTGTCGGTGATCGGGGGCTTGAGCTCTTTGTCCTCGACCACGCCGCGGCCGATGATGTTGAAGATGTCGCGCTCGTAGCCCGGAATCAGCGCATCGACGAACGCATGGGCGCTCGACTTCAGGTCCTTGTAGCGGGCGACTCGCTCGCTCTCCATGTACTCGGGGCTGACATCGATCCGTTCCATGGCGAAGCTCCTGCTGCTGTCATGCACCTCTAGAGGCCGGCTCGGCCGGCGTCCCGGCTCCCGTGGCGGGTCGTCGTAAACGGGTGTGTGCCCGCCTCCTCAGTAAAGTTCGGTGCGATAGTTCTCCTCGACGAACTCGTCGGTTTCCTTGACCGTTTCCTCCGAAGGCGGCTCCTCCGGCGGCGCCGTCTGCTCTAGGATGATCCGGCCCAGCGACGGCATTTCGCGGCGGTTCTGCCTGCTCTCCTCGTCCCAAAGCCGCGAGCGCTTGAACGCCTTGGCGCAGTGCAGGAAGGCTTCCTGGACCTCGACCTTGATGCCGACCTTCGGCTCCTTGCCTTTGACCACGGCGG
Organism: Alphaproteobacteria bacterium; assembly: GCA_965220745.1. Taxonomy (GTDB): domain Bacteria; phylum Pseudomonadota; class Alphaproteobacteria; order UBA828; family UBA828; genus WTGU01. The sequence continues at coordinate 427,909 of CBDCQT010000013.1, forward strand.
CCTGGGCCAGCGCCTCGTCGCGGATGATCGTCGCCTTGCCGTTCACCCGCAGCGTGTCGTCGAAGCCGGGGACCAGAAACAGCAGGCCGACGTTCGGGTTCTCGATGATGTTGGTCATCGTATCGAGCCGGTTGTTGCCGGGCCTGTCCGGGATGAAGAGCGTGTTGTCGTCGAGCACCTGAACGAAGCCCGGCGGGTCGCCGCGCGGCGAGACGTCGGCGCGGCCGCTTTCGCCGCTGGTGCCGATGCAGAGAAACGGCGAGCGGCTGATGAAATCCTTGCAGTGCTTGTCCAACGAGGGGATGCACTTCTTCACCGAGATTTCCATGGTCTCGCCCATGGTCTCGCGCAGGTCGTCTTCCTGCTCGAAAACGCGTGTCTCTCCGGTGTCGTCCATCGCGCCCGGCTCCCAGTCCTTTCGCTATAATCCTCGGAGTCTAGCAAAGTGCGCCCCGTCGGGCCATCGCTCGCTGTCCCGCCGTCCCCGCATGGCCGCAGCGCGTGACCGCGGCGGCGCCCTGTGGCATCTATCGAGTGTTCGCGCTGTCCATCGATTCGTTAGGACCCTGCCATGAGCCACGCCGATTTCGTCCACCTCAGGGTCCGCACCGCCTATTCGCTGCTGGAGGGCGCGATCAGGCTCGACGAGCTGGTCGAGACCTGCCGCGACTGGCGGATGCCCGCTTGCGCCATCGCCGATCGCGGCAACATGTTCGGCGCCTTGGCCTTCTCGGAGGCTTGCACCGGGGCCGGTGTGCAGCCCATCGTCGGCTGCGACCTCGCGATCGGCACGCGCACGGAGCAGCCCGGCCAGCAGGGCCGCGCAGCATCGTGGCTCCTGCTACTCGCCCAGGACGAGACCGGCTATCGAAACCTGACCGCGCTGACCAGCGACGCCTACCTGCAGGACGGCGCCGGCGGGCAACCTCTCGTCACCCTGGACGAGCTGGCGGCGCGGGCGGAGGGTCTGCTCGCGCTCACGGGCGGCCCCGCCGGGCCGGTCGGGCGTCTCCTCATCGACGGTCAGGTCAATGCCGCGCGCGCGCTGCTGGTGCAGCTCGGCGAGATCTTTCCCGGCCGGCTCTATGTCGAGCTCATGCGCCACGGTTTGCCGGAGGAGGAGCAGATCGAGGCGCAGCTGATCGCGCTCGCCGATGAGCTCGACCTGCCGCTGGTCGCGACTAACGACGCCTATTTCCTGCGTGCGGAGACCTACGAGGCCCATGACGCGCTTCTCTGCATCGCCCAGAACAGCCATGTCGAGGACGAGAACCGGCGCCGGCTCACCCCGCAGCACCGCTTCCGCCCGGCAGACGAGATGCGAGCGCTCTTCGCCGACCTGCCGGAGGCCGTCGACAACACCCTGGTCGTCGCCCGGCGCTGCGCCGTCATGGCACCGACGCGGAAGCCGATCCTGCCGGTCTTCCCCACCGCTGGCGAGGCGAGCGAGGCCGACGCCTTGCGCGCCCAGGCGGAAGAGGGATTGGAGCGCCGCCTGCAAGCGCAGGTCTACAGCGCGGACATGGACGATGCGGCACGCGAGGCGGCAGCGGCGCCCTATCGCGAGCGCCTCGCCTACGAGCTCGGCGTCATCATCGAGATGCAATTCGCGGGCTACTTCCTCATCGTCGCCGACATTGTGCGCTGGGCGCGGGGCGAGGGGATTCCGGTGGGCCCCGGCCGAGGCTCGGGCGCGGGCTCCGTGGTGGCCTGGTCGCTCACCATCACCGATCTCGACCCGCTCCGCTTCGGCCTTCTGTTCGAGCGTTTTCTCAATCCCGAGCGGGTGTCGATGCCGGATTTCGACATCGACTTCTGCCCCGAGCGCCGCGACGAGGTGATCGACTACGTCTGCCGGCGCTACGGCAAGGACCGCGTCGCCCAGATCATCACCTTCGGCAAGCTCCAGGCCCGCGCGGTGCTGCGCGATGTCGGCCGCGTGCTCGGCCTCGGCTACGGCCGGGTCGATCGGCTCTGCAAGCTGGTCCCCTATAACCCCGCCAACCCGGTGACCCTGCAGCAGGCGCTGGACAACGAACCCCGGCTCAAGGCCGAGCGCGACGACGATGTGACGGTCGCGCGCCTGATCGAGATATCGCTCCAGCTCGAAGGGCTGTACCGCCACGCCTCGACTCACGCCGCAGGTATCGTGATTGGCGACCGGCCCCTCAGCGAGCTCGTGCCGCTTTATCGCGACCCGCGCTCGGAGATGCCGGCGACCCAGTTCTCGATGAAGTACGCCGAGATGTCCGGGCTGGTGAAGTTCGACCTGCTGGGTCTCAAGACCCTCACGGTGCTCGATCATGCGAGCGCAATGCTGCACGAGGCCGACGTCGAGATCGATATCGATGCGCTCCCGCTCGACGATCAGAAGACCTACAAGATGCTGGGCAGCGGCGCCGCAATGGGGGTGTTCCAGCTGGAGAGCGCGGGCATGCGGGACGCGCTGCGCAGCCTCAAGCCGGACTGCATCGAGGACATCATCGCCCTCGTCGCGCTCTACCGCCCAGGCCCGATGGACAACATTCCCCGCTACATCGCCTGCAAGCACGGCAAGGAGAAGCCGGACTATCTGCACCCGATGCTGACCGGCCTCCTGGAGGAGACCTTTGGCGTCATCATCTACCAGGAGCAGGTGATGGAGATCGCCAAAGTTCTCGCCGGCTATAGCCTGGGCTCCGCCGACCTGCTGCGCCGCGCCATGGGCAAGAAGATCAAGGCGGAGATGGATGCCCAGCGGGAGACCTTCGTGAATGGCGCGCTCGCCAACGACGTCGCCCGCAATGATGCGACCCGCATCTTCGAGCTGGTGGCGAAGTTCGCCGGCTACGGCTTCAACAAGTCCCACGCCGCGGCCTACGCGCTGGTCGCCTACCAGACCGCGTACCTCAAGGCCAACCACCCGGTCGAATTCATGGCGGCTTCCATGAGCCTGGAGATCAACAACACCGACCGGCTGGAATTGTTCCGCCGGGAGCTGGAGCGGCTCGGGATTCCCCTGCTGCCGCCCGACATCAACGCCTCGCGGGCGACCTTCTCGGTCGAGGGCCAGGCCGATGGCACCAAGGCAATCCGCTATGCGCTTGGCGCGATCAGGAACGTCGGCGTGCAGGCGATGACGGCACTCGCAGAAGAGCGCGAGGCGAATGGGCCGTTTGCCGATCCCTTCGATTTCGCCGGCCGGGTCGATCCGCATCAGATTAACCGCCGCCAGATCGAGAATCTGGCGAAGGCCGGCGCCTTCGACAGCCTCACGCCGAACCGCAAGCAGATGGCGGAGGGCGCCGAGGTGCTTCTCGCCTATTCGGGACAGGCCAAGCTTTCGCGCTCCCAGGCCTCGCTCTTCGACGAGTCCGACGCGTCGCTCGCGCCGAGGCCGCGCCTGCCGGAGCAGGAGGACTGGGACCAGAACGAGAAGCTGGCGGCGGAGCACGAGGCGGTCGGCTTCTATCTCTCCGCCCATCCCCTCGATTCCTACGAGGACGCGCTGAAGGGCCTCTCGGTCACGCCTGCCGCCGAGGTGGCGCAGCAGGTGGCGCGAGGCATCACGCGCTTCCGCTTGGCTGGGATGGTGCTGAACGTCAGGGAGCGCGGGCCGGGCTCGCGGCGCTACGCCTTCATCCAGCTTTCCGACCCGAGCGGCAGCTTCGAGGTGGCGGCTTTCCGCGAGACCTACGGCGAGGGCCGCGACGTGCTGGAGCCCGGCAAGCCGGTTCTGGTGACCGCGCAGGCCCGCATCGAGGGCGAGGAGGTCAAGCTCTCCGCTCAGAGCTTCGACGACCTGGACGCCCGGCTCGCGCGCAATCTCACCGGCCTCGCGGTGCATGTGAACGACCCGGATGCGGTGACGCCGCTCGGTGACCTTCTTGCAAGCCAGCGGCAGGGCAGCGGCCGCATCGTGCTCTTCGTCGAGACCGGCGGCGAGGGCACGGTCGAGATCGAGCTGCCCACGGCGTATCCGCTGAGCCCCGCTCTCAGGAACGAGATCGGCGCGCTCGCCGGAGTCACGACCGTCCAGGAACTTTCGGCGGCACGGGCCGGCTAAAGACCGGTTCAGGCCTTGCGCGCCCGGGGCGCCGGCGCTATCAAGCGCCCACCTGCGTAGAGCAGGAATTCACACGCGGAAGACGGCACCCCGGAGGGCGTGCCGATCCGGTGCCCGGCCCAGCCGGGGCATGATCCGCGGAGGAGGAACCGGAGAAAGGACGGCCAATGGCTTTGCCAGAATTCACCATGCGCCAGCTTCTAGAAGCCGGCGTGCATTTCGGGCACCAGACCAGGCGTTGGAACCCGAAGATGCGCCCCTATCTGTTCGGCGCGCGCAACGGCGTTCACGTCATCGATCTCGAACAGACCGTGCCGCTGCTTCATCAGGCGCTGGTTTCCCTGCGCGACGTGGCCGCCGGCGGCGGGCGCATCCTCTTCGTCGGCACCAAGCGGCAGGCGTCTCGGCCGATCGCGGAGACCGCCAAGCGTTGCGGCCAGTACTACGTCAACCACCGCTGGCTGGGCGGCATGCTGACCAACTGGAAGGCGATCTCGGGCTCGATCAAGACCCTCGCCGACCTCGAAGCGACGCTTGCCGACGAGTCCGCAGGCCTGACCAAAAAGGAAATGCTGCAGCTGGTCCGGCGCCGCAACAAGCTCGACCTCGCACTCGGCGGCATCCGCGACATGGGCGGCGTGCCGGACATGCTCGTGGTCATCGACACCAACAAGGAAGACATCGCGATCCTGGAGGCGCGCAAGCTGGGCATCCCGGTGGTCGCGATCATCGACAGCAATTGCGATCCCGACCTCATCACCCACCCGGTTCCCGGTAACGACGACGCGATCCGCGCGATCAACCTCTATTGCGACCTGTTCGCCCGCGCGGTCATCGACGGCTTGCAGGAGGAGCTTGCCGCTTCCGGCGCCGACATCGGCGCTGCCGAGGAAGGGCTGGCCGAGGACCTGCCGCCGGCCGATGCCGAGGCAACCGCCGACGCTCCCGCCGAAGCGGCTGCGGAGGCCGAGAAGTCACCGGCCGATGGCGATGCGGCGCCGGAAGCCCCTGCGGAGGCCGCCGCGACACCGGAGGCGGCCGAGGCATCGGACGCGCCGGCTGCGCCGGAAGCTCCGGAAGCGGCTCAGGCGGCCGAAGCGAACGCAGCGCCGGAAGGCGGAGAGGCAGAGCAGGCGGCAGGCGCGTGATCGCACCGCGCATTCAGGAGTAGCGAACGATGGCTCAGATCACGGCCGCGCTGGTCAAGCAACTGCGCGACAAGACCGGCGCCGGCATGATGGATTGTAAGAAGGCGCTGACCGAGACCGACGGCGAGTTGGAAGCGGCGGTCGATTGGCTGCGCAAGAGCGGCCTCGCCCAAGCCCAGCGCAAGGCCGGCCGCACCGCAGCCGAAGGGCTGATCGGGCTGGCGACGGCGCCGGGCAGGGCGGCGATGGTCGAGATCAACGCCGAGACCGACTTCGTCGCGCGCAACGGTGACTTTCAGGCGGTGGTGCGCGAGGTCGCGACATTGGCGCTGGATTGCGAGGGCGATGTCGAGCGCTTGTCTGCCGCGTCCTATCCGGGGACCGGCCGCACGGTCGCCGAGGAAATCACCAATCTCGTCGCCACCATCGGCGAGAACATTCAGCTGCGGCGGACAGCGGTCCTCTCCACGCCCTCGGGCGCGGTCGGCGACTACATCCACATGCCGGCAACGCCGGGGCTCGGCCGGCTCGGCGTGATCGTCGCGGTCGAATCGGACGCGTCCGCCGACAGCCTTGCTCGTCCTGCCCATGAGTTCGCCATGCACATCGCGGCCGCCAGCCCGCACGCGGTCTCGCGCGACTCCCTCGATCAGGCGATGGTCGAGCGCGAGCGCGCGGTGCTCGCGGAGCAGGCCCGCGCCGAGGGCAAGCCCGAGAAGATCATCGAGAAGATGATCGAGGGCAGGCTGCGCAAGTTCTTCGAGGAGGTCGTGCTGCTCGAGCAGACCTGGATCCTCGATGGCGAGAGCCGGGTTAAGGCGGTGCTGGAGCGGCTTACCGCCGATCTCGGCACCTCGGTCTCCGTGAGCGGCTTCGTCCGCTACCAGCTGGGCGAGGGGATCGAGCGGGAAAGCAAGGACTTCGCCGCCGAGGTCGCCGAGCAGCTCGGTTCTTGAGTATCAGCCTTCAGCCCCGGAGCCGGCGATGACCGCTTCTCCCCGCTTCAAGCGCATCCTCCTGAAGATATCCGGCGAGGCGCTGCGGGGAAACGAGCCTTACGGCATCAATGGCGACGCGGTGGACCGCCTCGCGGGCGAGATCGCCGAGGTCCATGAGAGGGGCGTCGAGGTCTGCGCCGTGGTCGGCGGCGGCAACATCTTTCGCGGCTCCTCCCACGAGGCCGCCGGCATGGAACGCGCCACCGCCGATTACATCGGCATGCTGGCCACGGTGATGAATGCGGTCGCCATGCAGCACGCGCTGGAGCGTATGGGCAAGGCCACCCGGGTGCTCTCTGCGCTCCCCATCGCGCCGGTCTGCGAGCCCTACATTCGCCGGCGCGGGCAGCGCCATCTGGAGAAGGGGCGGATCGTGCTCTTCGCCGGCGGCACCGGCAATCCCTTCTTCACTACCGATACGGCAGCGGCGCTGCGGGCGGCGGAGATGGGCTGCGACGCCCTGCTCAAAGGCACCAAGGTCGACGGAGTCTACGCCGCCGATCCCGAGGTCGACGCTGCCGCGACGCGCTTCGAGCGGCTCTCCTACATGGACGTGCTCTCCAAGGACCTGAAGGCCATGGACGCGTCGGCGATCTCGCTGGCGCGGGAAAACGACATTCCGATTGTGGTATTCTCCATTCAGAAGAAGGGCGGGCTCGCCGCCGTACTGGACGGGAACGGACCCTTCACCGTCATCTCTGACTAGGGCTGCCGCGATGGCCGATCCTGATCTCGACGACCTGGAACGCCGGATGAACGGCGCCGTCGAGGCGCTCCGGAAGGAGTTGGGCGGTCTCCGCACCGGGCGGGCGTCCTTGAGCCTGCTGGAGCCCATCGTGGTCGAGGCCTACGAGACGGAGATGCCCCTCAACCAGGTCGCGACCATCAACGTCCCCGAGCCGCGCATGCTCTCGGTCCAGGTCTGGGACAAGACGCAGGTGAAGGCGGTGGAGAAGGCAATCCGCTCCTCCGATCTCGGGCTCAATCCCATCGTCGACGGCCAGTCTCTCCGCATCCCGATCCCGGAGCTGAACGAGGAACGCCGCCACGAACTCGCCAAAGTTGCCGGCAAGTATGCGGAGCAAGCCAAGGTGGCGGTGCGCAACGTCCGGCGCGACGGCATGGACCAGCTCAAGAAGATGGAGCGCGCGGGCGAGCTCGGTGAGGACGAATCGCGGCTGTGGGCGGGCGAAATTCAGGAGATGACCGACGGGTTCGTCAAGAAGATGACCGAGATGTTCGAGGCCAAGGAACAGGAGATTTTGCAGGTCTGAACATGGCGCTCGCGCGATCATTCGCCGACCGGCAGGATTCCGGCCTGCACGTCGGCATCATTCTGGACGGAAACGGACGCTGGGCACGGGCGCGGGGTTTGCCGAGAGCGGCGGGGCACCGGCGCGGCGCCGAGGTCGTGAAGAGAATTTTGCGGGGTTGCCCCGACCGGGGCATCCGCTACCTCACCATCTACGCGTTCTCGTCGGAAAACTGGAAGCGGCCCGAGGGCGAGGTTGCGGACCTCATGGGGCTGCTGCGGCTCTACCTGCGCCGCGAGGTCGCCGATCTGCATACGAATGGGGTCCAGATCGCCTTCATCGGCGACCGCTCGCGGCTGAGCAGGGAGATCAACGCCCTCATCGACGAGGCCGAGGAAAGCACCCGGCACAACGCCACGATTACCCTCACCGTCGCCGTCAACTACGGCGGGCGGCAGGAGATCGTGGATTCGGTGCGCCGGATCGCCGAGCAGGTCCGCGACGGGGCGCTCGATACCGACCAGATTTCCGAGGAGACGGTTCAGCGCCACCTCCAGACCCGCGACCTGCCGGACCTCGATCTGGTGATCCGCACCAGTGGCGAGCAGCGCCTCAGCAACTTCCTGCTGTGGCAGTCGGCCTATACCGAGCTCGTGTTCGTGCCGACGCTCTGGCCCGACTTCACCCTGGAGCACCTCGATCAGGCGATCGGCGAGTTCCAGAGCCGCGAGCGGCGCTACGGCGGCGCCCGGAGCTAGTCGGCGGGCCGGGGCAGCGGGGCAGGGCCGGGAGAAGAGAATGACCTTGTCCGCGCGAGAGCTCTGCACCCTGACCGCCACCGAGGCGATTGCCGCGTTCAAGGCCGGGACGCTCTCGCCGGTCGCGCTCATGGAAGCGACGCTGGCGCGGATCGAGGCCGTCAACCCCGCGCTCAATGCCTTCACCGAGGTCCATGCCGAGCGCGCGCTCGACCAAGCCCGCGCGGCGGAGGCCGCCTACGCGCGCGGGGAGGTGCGACCGCTGGAGGGGATACCGGTCGCGATCAAGGACTTTCACCCGGTCGCCGGCGAGCTCACCACCTTCGGCTCCAAGGCGTTCGCCGACCACAGGCCCGAGCGCTCCGCGCCGACCGTTTCCCGCCTGCTCGACGCCGGCGGCATCATGCACGCGCGCACGACCACGCCGGAATTCGCCTACGCGCCGATCACCGCGAGCCCGCTCTGGGGCGTCACCCGCAACCCCTGGAGCCTGGAGCACGCCCCCGGCGGCTCGTCGGGCGGCGCCGGCGCCGCGCTCGCCGCCGGCATGACGATGCTGGCGGATGGCACCGATGCGGGCGGCTCCGTCCGCATCCCGGCCGCCGCCTGCCATATCGTCGGCTACAAGCCGCCGTTCGGACGCAATCCGCTGGACCGGGATCATCCCATCGAATCGCTGCTCCACTACGGGCCGATGACGCGGAGCGTCGGCGACGCCGCGCTGATGCAGAACGTGATGTCGGGCGCCCACGGCGACGACATGTGCTCGCTCAAGGAGCGCATCGTTCTGCCCGAGAGCTATGCGCCGATCGAGGGCTGGACCGTCGGCTTCTCCATGGACCTCGGCATGTTCGAGATCGATCCCGAGGTGGCCCGCAACACGGAGGCCGCGGTGGAGGTGTTTCGTCGCCTCGGCTGCACCATCCGCGAGGTGACGCCGGACTGGGGCGGGTTCGACCTGCCCCATCCCTACCTCCGCTATTGGGAGGGCATGGCGGCGTCGAGTCTCGGCGGCATGGTCGACGAGTGGCGCGACGATATGGACCCCTACATGGTCGGCATCATCGAGAACGGCCGCGCGCACTCGGCGGAGACGATCTACCGCTGCAACATCGTGCGCGGTGCGATGTTCCGCTCGCTGGCGCCGATCCTGGAGGACTGCAACATCCTGGTCTGCCCGTCGCTCGCCGTGCCGACGGTGGCGGCGGCGCACGATTGCGGCGACGAGGATTTCCGGGTCAACGGCAAGCCGGTTCACGCCTATCTGGGCTGGAACCTCTGCTACCCCTTCAACATGGTGAGCCAATGCCCGGTGATCGCGGTGCCGAGCGGGCTCAGCTCTGACGGCCTGCCCACCGGCATTCAGATCGTCGGGCGGACCTACGACGACCCGAGCGTCTTCCAGGCCGCGGCGGCCTACGAGGCGGCCAATCCGTGGCGGGACGTGCTCCCGCCAATCTGACCAGCCGCAGCTATCGCGCCGCGACTATCGAAGCAGAGACCGAGCCATGACCGACGATCTGCTGACCCGCGATGGGCGCACCATCGCCGACATCGAGCGGATTCGCTTCTTTCCGGCGACCACCGTGGGGGGCGAGGGCTCCTACGTGATCGAGGAGGGCGGCCGGCGCGTGCTCGACTTCAGCGCGTCGTGGGGCGCGGCGTGTCTGGGCTACGGCCACCCGGCGCTGGCCGAGGCGGTGAGCGAGGCCGTGGGCAACATGGGCGCGGTCAGCCTCGCCTCGTGCGCGGTCGGGCACGCGGTCGGGCTGGCGGAGGACCTGCTGGCGCGCCTGCCCGGCGATCGCGAGCGGCGGGTCTGGTTCGGCCATGCCGGCTCCGACGCCAACGACGCGGTGGTGCGCCTGCTTGAGGCGGCGACACCGCGCCGCGGCATCCTCTCCTTCGTCGGCGCCTATCACGGCGGCAGCGCCGCCTCGATGTCGGTCTCGGGCCACAGCTCCCAGAGCCACGCGCCGGCGCGGGACGGCCTCACGCGGCTGCCGTATCCCGACCCATACCGCCCGCAGTTCACGCCCGATCTGGTCCAAGGCGCCCTCGACGACCTCGATCGACGCTTCGAGAGCGAGCTTCCGCCAGAGGAGATCGCCGCCGTCTTCATCGAGCCGATCCAGTCGGACGGCGGCCTCATCGTGCCGCCCGCCGGCTTCCTCAAGGGGCTGGAGGAGCGCTGCCGCGCCCACGGCATCCTCATCGTGGTGGACGAGGTCAAGGTGGGAATGGGCCGCACCGGTCTTTTCCATGCCTTCGAGGCCGAGGGCCTGAGCCCGGACATCGTGGTCTACGGCAAGGGCCTGGGCGGCGGTCTGCCGATCTCGGCCGTGGTCGGGCCGGCGGAGCTGATGAACCTTCAGCCTGCCTTCGCCATCATGACGGCCGCCGGCAATCCGGTCTGCGCCGCTGCCGGCCGCGCCGTCCTGCGCACCATCGAGGAGGAGGACCTGATGGCGAGGGCAGCGCTCAGGGGAGAGCACCTGCTGGCGGGGCTGGCGCGGCTCGCCCAGCGCCATGCGCTGATCGGCCATGTGCGCGGGCGGGGCCTGACGTGCGGTGTTGAGCTGGTCCGCGACCCGGTGAGCAAGGGGCCCGCGCGCGCCGAGACGGCGAAGGTCGCCTTCCGCGCCCACCAGCTCGGGCTGATCTTCTATTACGTCGGCATGGAGTCGAACGTGCTCGAGCTCACTCCGCCGCTGACCATCTCCGAGGACGAGATCGACGAGGGCCTCGCCATCCTCGACCGGGCGCTGGAGGACGTGGCAGCGGGCCGCGTCTCGGACGCAGACATTGCCGCCTTCGCCGGGTGGTAGCGGCCCCACGCATGGCGCGGGGCCGCTGATCGCGGATCAACCGTAACGGTAGGGGCGTCCCGCCCTCTCCATGTCCGCGTTGTACTGCTTGAAGACCTCGACCACCTTGGCCTTGGTCTCCGATTCGGCCGCGATCTCGTCCCAGAACGTGCGCGCGGCGGCCTCCACTTGCGCCCATTCGTCGTCCGGGATCGAGGTCAGCTGCATCTTGGTCCCGTGCACGCGCAGGCTGGCCTCGCCGCCCCAGTACCACCACTGACGGTAGTAGTGGGACTGGTCGCAGATGACGCGGAGCAGCGTCTGCAGGTCTTCGGGAACCTCGTTCCAGCGCTCCATGTTCGCGTAGAAGTGGCCGATCCAGGCGCCCGAGATGTTGTTGGTGAGGAAGTAATTGGTCACGTCGGCCCAGCCCACCGTGTAATCCTCGGTGATGCCGGACCAGGCGACGCCGTCGAGCTCACCGGTCTGCACCGCGACCTCGATGTCCTCCCACGGGAGCGTCACCGGCACCACGCCGAACTGGGTCAGGAAGCGCCCGGCGGTGGGGAAGGTGAACACCCGCTTGCCCTCCAGGTCGGCGAGCGAGTGGATCGGGTCCTTGGTCGCGAAGTGGCAGGGGTCCCAGGCGCCCGCCGAGATGTGCTTGACGCCGACCTTCTCGTACTCCGCGCCCCAGATCTCGTTGAGGCCGTACTGGTTGAAGAGCACGGGCACGTCGAGCGAGTAGCGCGATGCGAACGGGAAGTAGCCGCCGAAGACGGTGACCTCGGTCGGCGAGGCCATGGAATCGTCGTCGGACTGCACCGCGTCGATGGTGCCGCGCTGCATGGCGCGGAAGAGCTCGCCCGTCGGCACGATCTGATCGGAAAAGAACAGCTCGATCTGCATGCGCTCGCCCGCGATCTTGTTGAACATTTCGATCGCGGGCACCACCACGTGCTCGGCCAGGGCGGGGCCGGCATAGGTCTGCATCCGCCAGGTGATCTGCGCCTGCGCAACCGAAGGCTTCACGATGGCAGCGGCTGCGGCAGCGGCCGGCACTGCGGCGGCGGCCTTGAGAAGATTACGCCGTGTTGTCATGGGTCTTTCTCCTTCCAGGTTGATGTGACATTGAACCGGGTAATCGATCAGTTGCCGTAAACGTAAGCCGGGAACCACAGGGCGATTTCCGGGAAGATCATGATGATGGCAAGTGCAACGATCATCACGCCCACGAAGGGAATGATTGATCGATAAATGTCGCGCAAGGTGATTTCGGGCGGGGCCATGGCCCGCATCAGGAACAGATTGTAGCCGAATGGCGGCGTCATGTACGCGATCTGGGTGGTGATGGTGTAGAGGATGCCGTACCAGATCAGGTTGAAGCCCAGCGCGTCGACCAGCGGCACGTAAAGAGGCGCCACGATCACCAGCATTGCCGTGTCGTCGAGGAACGTTCCCATCACGAGGAACGAGAGCTGCATGAGAATGAGGACCATCCAGGGCGAAAGCCCCATCTGCTCGGTGAACAGGTTCTCGATCGCGTGCGCGGCCCCGAGACCGTCGAACACCGAGCCGAAGGCCAATGCCGCCATGATGATCCACATGAACATGCAGGTGATGCGGAGCGTGTTGCGCACCGAGTTCTCGAAGACCTGCCGGGTCATGCGCCGTCTGACCACGGCGGCGAGAAAGGCGGCGAGCGCGCCGATGGCCGAGGATTCGACGAGCGAGGTGGACCCGGTGACGAAGGGCACGATCATCACCGCGTAGATGAACAGCGGCAGGAGGCCGGCGCGGAGGAGCTTTAGCTTTTCGACTCGGGGAATGTCGCGGTCCGCCTTGGGAAGAACCGGACCGAGGTTCGGCGTGATCCGGCAGCGCAGCCAGATATAGAGGACGAAGAGCGCGGCCATCATGAGGCCGGGGAAGAGCCCCGCGAGCCAGAGCTGCCCCACGGGCTGGCGCGCGATCATCGCGTAGAGCACGAGCACCACGGATGGGGGCACAAGGATGCCGAGCGAGCTTCCGGCCTGGATAACCCCGGTCACCATGCGCTTGTCGTAGTTGCGCCTGAGCAGCTCCGGCAGCGCGATGGTGGCGCCGATGGCCATGCCCGCGACGCTGAGCCCGTTCATCGCCGAGACCAGCACCATGAGGCCGATGGTGCCCATGGCGAGCCCGCCGGCCATACCGCCGGTCCAGACGTGGAACATGCGGTAAAGATCGTCCGCGATTCTCGATTCCGAGAGGACGTAGCCCATGAAAATGAACATCGGCAACGTGAGCAGCGGATACCATTTCATGAGCTTCATGGCGGCGGAGAAGCCCAGGTCGAAACCGCCGCGATCGCCCCAGAGCAGGAGCGCGGACAGAACGGCGACGAAACCGATGGCGGCGAAGACGCGCTGGCCGGTCGCCAGCATGAGCATCATCAGCGCGAACATCAGGACGGTGATGAGCTCGTAGGACATCAAAATTCCTCGCGCCGGAGTCGCAAGATGTCCTTGAAAAACTCGGAAACCGCCTGGAAAACCATCAAGACGATGCCGGTGACCATGACCACCTTGATGGGCCAAAGATAAGGCCGCCAGGCACTGGGGCTCCGCTCGCCGCCGTATTGAAAACTGTAGATCGTGGAGTCGATTCCGCCCCAGAGAAGAACCGCCAGATAGAAGAGCAGAAAGAACACCGTAAAGACGTCGAACCACGCCTTTCGGCGGGCGGACCACGAACCATAGAACAGGTCCATCCGCACGTTCGCGTCCGTTTGAACCGCATAAGGACCGCCCAGAATGTAATAGCCCACCATCGCGAATTGGGCCATTTCGAGCGTCCACAATGAGGGATTGAAAAACGTCTTCGAGAGCGACGACCAGAGCAAAATCGCCATGATCGCGAACATGCCGTACATGATGATGCGCCCGACGCGGCGGTTGACCGTGTCCACGACCAGAATGTAGCCGCGCATCGCGCCGGTCACGTCCGCGCCTCCCGCGATGGAACCCTCAGATGCTCGGGCAGCGGCACGACGACCCTCTCAACGCGGGGCGCAGGCCCTGATGGTGCCTTCGGCAATCGCTTTGGCGTTAGGGCCGCCAGCCATGGGTGCGATCATCGGCAGGTCGATGCCCGAGGCGCGATAGGCCTCGATCCGCTCGCGGCAGCGCTCGGGCGTCCCGGCGATGCAGACCGTGTCGATGTGCGCGTCGCTCACCACCCGGGTGGCCGCCTCGCGCTCGCCGCGTCCCCATAGCTTGGCGATCTTCGCTGCTTCCTCGCCGAAGCCCTGGTCCTGCGCCATCCGGTTGTAGCGGGGGAAGAAGCCCGTATACATGGCGACGCCGGGTCTCAGCGCATCGTAGGCGTCGGCAGGATCATCGGCGGCTGCGGTCGGGACCAGTGTGGTGACGTCGACCGCGCCGGGGTCGCGCCCCGCCGCCTTCGCCCCGGCGGCAATGTACTCGCGCGCCTCCGCGCCGACATCGAGCGTGGTGCGGGTCAGGATCAAGCCGTCTGCTTCCTCACCGCATATCCCGATCATCTTGGGAAAGACCGCGGCGTAGTAGATGGGCAGGCTGGGGCGGAACGGCTGAAACCAGAGCTCGTAGTTCTCGATGGTGACGGTCTCGCCCTGGTAGGAAACCTGGCCGTCGCGCAACAGGCGGCGCACGACCTCCGCGGTCTCCCGCACTCGGGTCACCGGCTTGCTGTAGACGAGGCCGTGCTCAGGCTCGACCTGGACCTTGTGGCTGGAGCCCAGGCCGAGAATGAACCGACCCTCGGAAAGCTGATCGACCACCGCCGCCGACATCGCGATGGTCGGCGCCGAGCGCACGAAGACGCTGGAGATGCAGGTGCCGAGCTTGACCCGACTGGTCTGCGCCGCGACTGCCGAGAGCACCGCGAACTGGTCGCCGCCGTGCCCCTCCGCCATCCACACCGAGTCATAGCCGAGCGATTCGGCGAGTTGCGCGCACTCGACGGTTTCGGACGCGTTCAACCCAGCCGAGAACGCGACTCCCACTCTGCTCATGCCCTGCCTCCCCGGCTATTCGGTTGCCTCACGTTGCCCTGGATCGTACAGAGGGCGAAAGGCGAATCCAAACCCGCCTCCATGCGTGGGCCGGCCCCGTTGGGCGCGGCGCCGAGGAGTGCGGGTACGCGGGGAGGGCAGTGATATGGGCGGATATCTGATCACCGGCGGCCGGCTGCTCGACGCCACCGGCGCGTCACCGCAGGACAGTGTTTCGGTGCTGGTGGAGGGCAACCGCATCCGCAAGATCGGCCCGGACCGGGAGGTCGCGGCCGCAGCCGAAACCCTGGGCGGTTACCGGACCATCGATGCCGCCGGCCACACCGTCATGCCGGGCATGATCGACGCCCACTGCCATATCTCCTACGGCGACATCCTCTCGTTCGAGGAGCTCGACCTCTACGCGGGCGTGGAGTACCGCACGCTGCGCGCCGCCAACAACGCGCGCAAGGTGCTGCGCGCGGGCGTTACCGCGTTCTCCGATCCTGGCTCCACATGGAACATCTCGGTGGCGGTCCGCGACGCCATCAACGCCGGCCTGATCGAGGGGCCGCGCATGGCCTCGGCCGGGCGCTACATCACCACCTTCAACGCCATCGGCTCGCCCTGGCCGTCGTGGATGGAGCACCCCAAGTCGTCGTTCGCCGTGCTCTGCAAGGGGATTACAAAGGCTGGTTGACATTCCGGCCCGGACTCGCTAAGTTCTATCAACCTATCCGTATCGGAAATGGAGACAGGACATGGCCCGCAAGGCGCCCGGCAAATCTCACCGCGAGGGACTGACCATCGTCGAGTTAGTGGACATGTTCCCGACCGAAGAGGCCGCCACGACATGGTTTGAGGATACGATCTGGCCCGACGGCCGGCATTGCCCCAAGTGTGGCTCCGAGCGCACAGGCAAGGCGAGCCATGCCAGGATGCCCTATTGGTGCACGGACTGCCGGAGCTACTTCAGCGTCCGTACGAACACCCCCATGGCCCGGTCGAACGTGCCCCTGCGCAAGTGGGCCATTGCGATTTACCTGTGCCTGACGAGCCTCAAGAGCGTCTCCAGCATGAAGCTCAAGCGTGACATCGGAGTGTCGCAGCCCACCGCGTGGTTCATGCTCCAGCGTATCCGGGAGGCTTGGGCGGAAGACGACGATGACGAGCTCGATGGCCCGGTAGAGGTCGATGAGACCTACATGGGAGGCGAGCGCAAGAACATGTCGATCGCCCGGCGCAAGGCACTCCGCGAGGCGAACACGGGGCGTGGTTCTGTCGGCAAGACGGCCGTTGTGGGCATCAAGGACCGCGAGAGCGGGGAAGTCCGTGTCGAGGTCGTATCGAGTGTCGACGGCAAGACCTTGCAGGGTTTCGTCCGCGAGAACACAGAGGCCGGCGCCAAGGTCTATACGGACGAAGCATCGGCTTACAAGGGACTGGCGCGGGACTTTGACCATGAGGGCGTGCGCCACAGCGTCAGTCAGTACGTCCGGGGGCAAGCCCACATCAACGGCATGGAATCGTTCTGGTCAATGCTCAAGAGGGCGCATGACGGCACGTTTCACAAGATCAGTCCCAAGCACCTGCAACGCTACGTTTCGGAGTTTGCAGGCAAGCACAATATCCGGGACTCAGGAACGCTTGCGCAGATGCGGGACACTGTCGCCCGTATGGTTGGCAGGAACCTTTTCTACCGGGACTTGACCGCCGACAACGGACTGTCGAACGCGGGCCGGTCGTAAAGGTTCAACCCGGCGAAAAAGGGCTTTGGCCAGCTTTTCCGGGGTTGCTCCGACAAGGTGAACTTTCGGGTCTAGCATCGGAACGCCACGGGTCATCGATTCGACTCCTTGCTTGACGAAAGGAAGGAACACGGTAATTTCGCCCAAGTGGCCGCGACGAATCGCGGTGACCCGAACGAAAGAGCCCCCCGCTGGAGGCGGGAGGCTCGATCAAAAGGGTCTGGTGTTGACCTGGAGAGGCGCACCAAACGGGCGTCAGAACGCGGGTATCCTACCGACTCCCGCGAGCCTGTCAAGTGCGCTCTCCGAACGAAAGGAGAGCCAACATGGCTATCCCCTATCCTGTTCCAAAACAACCGAAACCTCCACATGTCCCGTGGCCGCCAGAGCCATGGTGTTAGTCGATCTTGCCCCCGGTGGGTCTGCATGACTCGCCGGGGGGGGGGGGGCTACCAAGCTTTGGTGCTTATGGTGGGAGACGTAGAGCGCTCTTCAGGCCAAGAGGCGGTCACAGTCTCTTGGTCTGTATCCACGTTCTCACGGACGAGCTCGCTTCCGTCCGGGAAACGATACGTAAGGGTCTTTGTGACATACTCTGCCTTGCGGGCAACGCCAAGCCAGAACAGCACGCCGCGCGCGCCGTTCGCGACCCTCAGTTGCAATCGCTCGGCAATGCTCACGATCCATCAACCTATCCGTATCGAATCCATCAACCTATCCGTATCGAAAAAGCTATCCGTATCGAAAAAGCTATCCGTATCGAATTGTTGCACAGATACTCCGACAAGGCTACCCTCCTTCCCTGCGTGCGGTTCGGCGAGGGCGGGCAGGAGCGCCCCACGCCTTGATTACCGGGCGCTCCAGGCGGGGTGCTGTCCCTGTACACGGCACCCCGCCGTTCATTCCTTGTCGGTGCCTGTTCCGGCCGCGTGCATTCTGCCGGCAATGCGGACCGGCGTGGGAGAGACGACCTCCGCCCCGCCGTCTATGTGGATGTGGAACACTCCGCCTGGGGCGCGAAAGTCCTGATAGGTTGCGCCAGGCGCCAAGTTGATTTGTACCTGCGGCGGCGACTCTCGTTGCTCCCGCAGCTCGGCAAGCTCTTTCTCCAATTGGGCAATTCGCTTGGGCGCGGTAAGCATAGCGCTCACCCTTCCCCACCCAACGCGGAGCAACTCGACAGAAAACCACGATTCCATCCACGCATCATACTCTTCCTACTCCTTGTCAGAAACCTTGTCAGTACCCGTGCCGGTCACATGCATTCTGCCGGCAAGACGCATAGGCTTGGCGAGCGTGGTCTGAGTGACGATCCGCGAGCCGTCCGGTTGCTCCCGGTAGGTGGTCGTGTCGTTCAAGCGGACCTCGGGGCCGAGGACCGACTTGGGTTTTCTCTTGCGGTCTATCCAGACACATACGCCCATGCCCACAAGGGCCAAGACGATGACGGCTATCCATATCCCTACGGACCAATGGGCCGTGAAGATATCCATCATTGCGCCGGCCCCCAGATCGAGGGCGAAAAAGCAGACTGCGAAATACCTAGCCATTCTGCGATCATATCGATTCCCCCGGTCGTGTCAACTACTCTTTGTAATCCCCCTCTGCAACACGCGCGAGGAGATGGTCACGGAGGCGCGCCGCGAGATCAAGGACGGCGTCGACATCGTGAAGGTGGCCGGCGACGGCGACGTGCTCACCGGCGAGGCGGAGCTTGCCGGCAGCATCGGGCTCGACGACCTGCGCGCCATCGCCGAAGTCACCCACCGTCTCGGTAAGGTCTGCACCATCCACGCGCGCTCGGGCCGCGCGGCGGCCGATGCCATCCGCGCCGGCTTCGACTGGATCATCCACGGCTCCTACATGTCCGACAACGATCTTGACGTGCTCTTCCGCAACCCGACGCCGCTGATCCCGACCTTCTCGCTGCTGGCGAACACCCTCGAATGGGGCCCGGACCTCGGCTGCTCGGGCTTCATCCTCGACGCCTACAAGGATGAGGTCGAGCGCCTTGCCAGCGTCGTCTCGCGAGCCCATGCCGAGGGAATCACTATCATCGCCGGCACCGACAGCGGCCAGGGCTCGGTGCCCTACGGCGAATGGCACGCGCGCGAGATGGAGCACCTGATGACCTATGGCGGCCTGAGCGCGGTGGAGGCGATCCGCGCGGGTACCGCTAACGCGGCGCTGACGCTCGGCATGGAGGACGAGATCGGTACCTTGGAGGAAGGCAAGCTCGCCGACATTCTGGTGGTGGATGGCGACCCGCTCGCCGATATCGCCGTGCTGCAGGACCGGGAGCGCCTCGCGGTCGTGATGAAGGACGGCGCAGTGGTCGACACAGAGGCGCCGATCCCCGAGCCCGCGCGCTACAACTGGGAAAAGCCCATGCTCTACTGGGAGGATCCGCGGATGCCGACCCAGAGCTTCGTGCGCGAGCACGCGACCAGCAAGCCGCGCTGGATGCAGCAGGAACGCCGTCTCGACGCAGCGGAGTAGGGGCGTCCCTTACCGCCGCATGGTCGGGGCTGAGCCCGGCGGGAACTTGGGAACCGGGCAGTCGGGCGGCTCGGCGGCATCGTCGCGGTAGTCAAAATAGCCCCACACCGCCCAGTGGTCCGAGAGATCGCAGTAGCCTTGCCCGCGCACGGCCGAGAACAGCGTGCGGTCCTCGAAGTCGAAGAGGCTGCGGAAGACCATCGGGCAGTTGTGGTGGTAGCGCGGCTCGCGCCAGCCCCTCTTGGCGAGGACGTAATCGACATAGCCGTTGCCGCGCCGCGCC
Organism: Alphaproteobacteria bacterium; assembly: GCA_965220745.1. Taxonomy (GTDB): domain Bacteria; phylum Pseudomonadota; class Alphaproteobacteria; order UBA828; family UBA828; genus WTGU01. The sequence continues at coordinate 447,463 of CBDCQT010000013.1, forward strand.
CAGTCGCTACGCGACTCGCGGGTGAAGCGGTGCCCCCGAAACGACGGCTCCAGGACACCAAGCGGCTCGTCGTCGAGCAGGCTGTCGAACGCGTGGCTGAGCACGTTGAAGTCGCCGCCGACGATGATCGGCTCCGAGCGCGGGATCCCCGAGTGCTCTTCGATGAACCGCCGGATGGCGCGGAACTGCGCCGCCTTGGCCGTGCGCTGCTCCCTGCTCCAGCCGAATTGCGCGTGCGTGCCGATGACGTGGTAGCGCGCGCCGCCCTTGTCGATGCGGGCATAGACGAAGCCCTTGGCGGCGTTGCAGTCCGGCTCCACGCAGTCGGCGTAGACCAACTCCTTGGCGACACCGATGGGATGCCTGCTGGCGATCAGCACGCCGCCGTCCTCGCCGAACCAGGTATCGCCCTCGCCGCCGCGCGGCGCGTCCTCGGTGAGAGCCTGTTCGTAGACTGCGCCTTTTTCGCAGCTTGAGGCGGCGCGGCAGGCGGTGCCCAGGATGCGGGTCGAATAGCGAAAGCCCTGCGCCCTCAGTCCGGCCAGTAACGTCGCACGCGCGCCGTCGTCGTAGGCCTCCGACAGGATGATCACGTCGTAGGGGGCGAGGAAGCGCGGGATGAGGGCGGCGCGTTCCTCCTGCGCGAGAGCGAAGCGCTCACCCATGAAGGGAATGTTGCGGACGTGGGAGGGCAGCAGATAGACGTTATAGGCGAGGACGCTCAGCACGTCGTCGGAGGCCGCCAGCTCCGGCAGGTGGTTGATGCCCGGCCCCTCGCATTGGCGCTCCGCCGCCGTCCCGCTGGCCGGCGCCAGCGTCAGCGCCGCGGCGAACGCAAGCGCTCCGATGGCAAGCGCTGCCGTGCCGGCGCTACGTATCGGGACGCGGCCTCCGATCACCAGACCATCTTGAGGGTCACGAAGAACGTCCGCCCGCGAATCGAATCCAGGCTGTCGTCCGGATCCTCGGGAATCTCAGGGTTGATCGACGGTTCGGCGTCGAAGACGTTGAAAATGCCGCCCATTAACTCGACGCCATCGAACTCGTAAGGGTTGCGCCAGCGCATGGAAACGTCGTGGCCCACCCACGAGCCGAAGCGACCGACACTCCCTCTGTAGCCCGTGGTCCCGTAGACGTTCCACTGGGCCGTGACCTTGCCCCGCGTGCCGCTCAGCGTGACGTGGAGGCGGTTACGGGCAAAATCGTCCGGCCCCACAAAGTCGAGGGCGCGCTCCTCGTAGTCCTGTACATGAGACCAGCGGGCGTCGAGGTCGAAATCCGCCCAATCGGCCGACCACGCCGTGTGGGCATGGACGTTGAGTCCCGAAATATCGACCTCGCCGTCGCCGAGGATCGGCTTTTCGATTCTTGTGATCAGCCCCGGCGTGTCAGGAACGAGCGGCGGCGCGCGGCGGATGACGGTACCCGGCGGCAATGACCCGTGTTCATGCTCATAGTCGACGATGTCCTGCGCGCCGACGACCGTCAGCAGCTTGGAAAGCTTGGTCCAGTACCAGTCGGCGCTCAGCGAGACGGGGCCGAGCTTGGTGACGATTCCCGCACCGTAGCTCTCGCCCCGATCCGGCTCGAGCTCGGGGTTCCCGAAGTTGACCGCCTCCACCTGGTAGCGCCGCTCTGTCGCGCGATCGTAGATGCGGGGAACCGACGTGACGCGTGCCGTGTGCAGGCCGCCCAGATACGGGGCCCTGTCGGCCATGCTCCAATTGCCCCGGAGCGCGAAGTCCGGGCTCAGCTCGAAGACCGTTTCCATTTGCGCTGCGGTGGTCGAGTCGACGTCGTCATGGTCGCTGTAGCGCCCGGCAAGACCGACGTCCCAGATCCGGTGGAGCGGGAGCGAAACCTCCAGGAATGGCGAGACGCTGTCGCGCTCCCCAGCGAAGCTGACGCCGAAAGAGCCGATGACGTCGCTCTGCTCCTCGATCACGTCCCCGGCACCACTGACGTACGTCGTGAGCCATTCACGGCTCTCGCGAACCCACTCCGCTCCCGCCGCCCAGCCGATGGGCCGGCCGCCGATGGCGAAACCCGATCCATCGAACGCGACCCGCGCCTCGCTGCGCCTCGTGAGGTTATCAACAAGGCGGTCGACGCTCGTGTCTCGGACCGCTTCGAGGTGGCCGGGATCGGTGGATAGCGGGTTGCGGAGATCGTAGCTGCCGGCTGCTATAGCCTCCAGAATTGCGGGTTCGTGCACGAAGGTTCCGCCCTGTAAAATGTCGTCGTTCGAGAACGAGCGCAGGTGCGCGTCATAGCGGATATCGTCTGTGAGGCGCCCTTCGACACCGAGCGTGATGTCATGCTCTTGCGCCGTCCAGCGCCAGACGCGATCGCCGTGGCTCACAAAGCGGTGGAGGACGAAACCACCACCGCCGAGGGGGAGCCTGTCGGGCAACGGGGCCATGTATAGGCTTGTGTAGTCACTGTCGGCCACGCGCGCATCGAGATAGACCGACAGGTCTTGGCCGACCGGGTAATCCCCCATGAGGAACGCAGTTTCCCGTTGCCGCCGTTCCCAGTTCCACTCGATGTTGCCGTAGGCGAACCCGCATCCCTCGCCGGGGATGCCGTAGGGTTCCGAAAGAGGGCCAGTGTACTGGCTGCCCTCGCAGTGGCCGAGCGAGCGGGCAACCGGTCCCTCATCCGTGAAGACGATGGCCGTATTGCCGGCCACCGAGACGCCGTGCGCGTCGTCGAAGGAGCCGCCGGGAGTCCACGAGGCGCGGCTGTAGGTGCGATCGACGGATCGAACCTCGTTTCGGTTGAAGACATCCGCGCCGACGATCAGGTGGCCCGCACCGATGCTGCCGCCCCACAGCGCAGAGGCAACGCCTGCCTCACCGCCGGAGTCTCGTGGACTTTCGCCGTGAGCCTGGGCCTCGACTCCCTCGAAGCCGCTCCTCAGCACGATGTTGATCGCGCCAGAAATGGCTTGAGCCCCATGGATGGCCACCGCGCTTGAGCTGAGAATCTCGATGCGCTCGATGGCCGATATGGGCAGCGCATCCAGATCAAAGTACGAGTCGGAAATGCGCCGGCCGTTGATCAGGATCGCGGCGCGGAGGCCCCCGAGCTTTAGGGGGCGGTGCAGGCCGAAGTAATTAAAGTCATCCCGGCTACGCAGGAGGTCCCAGACGTTGCGCATGCCGGAAAGGTCAATGTCGTCGCGGTCGATCACGGTCACGGGCCGTAAATTGCCCACCGGCACGCTCGAAATCAGGCTACCCACGGAGGTGTCCGCGCCGGCGTCGCCGCCTTGCGCGGGACCCGCCATTGCTACGGCCATGAAGACCGCGATGAACGAGATTGCGAGGTGGCGCCGCCGGGGTGGCGTGAAGCGGCGTGAGCGGCTCATCGGGCGTTTCGGAGTGATCTTCGTGCGGTTGCCGCACGCATAGTCGCGATGGTGCATATGCTCCCCGTCCGACACTTGAATTTCCCACTCAATGGCCCTGTCCCATCGGGCGGGCAAGCGTCCGTCAATCGTTGCGAAGGCACAAGAGCCATCTCGTCCAACCATGTCGCCCTATCATCTCGTCCCACGATGGCAGGCGGCGGGGCCGTGCTGCTATGGTCGGGAGGACACGCGGGAAGAAGAGGGGAAGGGCGTGGCGGAGACAGAGGCTTGGCGCGTGTATCTGCCTTTGGCACATCGGCTGGCGGATGCCTCGGGTGCGGTCATTCTGCGCTATTTCCGGCAATCGCTTGCGATCGAAGACAAGGACCACATCGCGGGCTACTCGCCGGTCACCGCGGCTGATCGCGAAGCCGAGGCCGCGATCCGCGCACTGATCAACGAGAGTTGCCCCGACCACGGCATCCTCGGCGAGGAGCACGGGCACGAGCGCCCCGATGCCCGCTTCACATGGGTTATCGACCCCATCGACGGCACCAAGGCGTTCATCTCCGGCATGACGACCTGGGGCACCCTGATCGCGCTGCAGGACCATGGCCGAGGCATCGTCGGCGTGCTGGACCAGCCCTTTCTGCGCGAGCGCTTTGTCGGCCACGGCGAGGGCGCCTACCTCGGCGACCGCCAGCTCGCCGTGCGCTCATGCCCCGACTTGGCTGGGGCCACGCTCCACGCGACCGAGCCCAACATGTTCACCCCGGCCGAGCTTACCGCGTTCGATGCGCTCGGCGCTCGGGTGCGGCTCCGCCGCTTTGGTGCCGATTGCTACGCCTACGGGATGCTCGCCGCCGGCTTCGTCGATCTTGTGGTCGAGGCGAGCATGAACCCCTGGGATATCGCGGCACTGATTCCCATCGTCGAGGGCGCCGGCGGCATCGTGACCTCGTGGAATGGCGGCCCGGTTGGCGCCGACGGCCAGGTGCTGGCGGTGGGCGACCGCCGGCTGCACGCGCCCGCGCTCGAAATTCTCGCACCTGCCGCCGCTGCAGCCTAACGCCTGCGAGCACTTCGGCGCGCCGGCTGCGTGTATTCTGCCCCGCTCGTGTTTCGTAGGGCATCTCACAATACGTTCTGTCGATGAAGTTTGCGCACCGAGGTTTGCGGCGGCTCTACATACGGGGCGATGCGAGGCAGCTCGATCCCCGATTGGTCCCTCGAATTCGGCGCGTGCTGCTCTTGTTGGACGAGGCTACGGAAACACATCATTTGGACTTGCCGGGATTCCGGCTGCATTCCCTAAAGGGCGACCGTGCTGGCCAATGGAGCGTGTCTGTGACAGCGAACTGGCGTATCGTATTCCGCATCGCTGACGGCGAAGCGGTCGACGTGGACTTGGTCGACTATCATTGAGGAAGGAACCGGCGAATGGCGATGTACGATCCGCCTCATCCCGGTGAGATCATCCGCGATGCCGTGCGCGCCGAGGGCTGGACGATAGCGGAAGCCGCGTCCCGCCTGGGTGTCACGCGGAACACACTGTCCCGCGTGTTGAACGGCAAGGCCGGCGTGTCGCCGCGAATGGCGTTGGCCATGGAGCGAATCGGCTGGAGCGACGCTGGACATTGGGTGCGGATGCAGGGCGCCTACGACCTGGCGCAAGCCCGCGCGTCGGCGGCCTGACGATAGCTCTAATCTCGCGCTGCGATATCACGGTCGGCGGCTCCGCTCCGACTCCGCGTAAACTCCGGCGACCGTCGTCGGTGCGCTGCTAGGAAGCAATTGTGGCTCGCGGTACCGACATGCACGGAAAAGTCTGCATCGTCACGGGCGCGAACTCGGGGATCGGCAGGGTGACGGCCATCGACCTCGCAGGGCGGAGCGCGACGGTCGTGCTCATCTGCCGCAACCACGCAAGCGGCTCCGCCGTGATGGAGGAGATCAGGCAGCGCGGCGGTGACGCGGCACTACTCATCGCCGACCTCGCGTCCCAGCGGCAGGTGCGCGAGGTGGCGGCGGCCTTCCTGAAGCGTTTCGATCGCCTCGACGTGCTGATCAACAACGCCGGCGTCGCCGGCTGGGGCACCAGGCTCGTGACCGAAGACGGGCTGGAGGCGACCTTCGCGGTAAACCACCTGGCACCCTTCCTGCTGACCAACCTTCTGCTCGACACGCTCAAGGCGAGCGCGCCGTCGCGCGTGGTGACCGTGAGCTCCGCAGCGCACAAGAGCTTCACCCTCGACCTGGAAGATTTGCAGGGCGAGCGGCGCTATTCCGGCTTCGGCGCCTACGGTCGCTCCAAGCTCGCGAACATCCTCTTCACCCTGGAGCTTTCGCGCCGGCTGGAGGGCACCGGCGTCACCGCCAACTGCCTGCACCCCGGCGTCGTCGCGACGGGTATTTTCCGCAACATTCCGCGCTGGATGCGCTTCATCCTGACCAGCCCGCTCGTGCTCACTCCCGAGCGCGGCGCGGACACGATGATTTATCTCGCCACCGCGCCTGAGCTTGCCGAGGTGAGCGGGCAGTACTTCGTGAAACGCAAGCCCGTCCGATCGTCACGCGCGTCACGCGATGCGGAGACCGCGCGGCGCCTGTGGTGGGCGAGCGAGGTGCTGACGGCGGCCAGCGACACGTAGCCGAGACGCCGGCGTGCTACGCTCTCGCAACGGCCAGATACAGCAGCAGGGCGAGGCTAGGTTGGGAACGGAACGGCAGGGGCCGCTCACGATCGAGTGCACGCGCGGCCCGGCGGTCGAGAGCCGGCACCTGGTGGATGCGGCGGTGGTCGACCCGGCCGGTCGCCTCGTCCACGGCTGGGGCGAGACCGAGGCGGTGATCTATCCGCGCTCGGCCATCAAGTCGGTGCAGGTTCTGCCGCTGCTCGAAACCGGCGCCGCCGAGCGCTACGCGGTGAGCGACGAGGAGGTCGCGCTCGCCTGCTCCTCGCACAACGGCCAGTCGGCGCACGTCGAGGTCGTGCGCGGCTGGCTCGCACGCGCCGGGCTCAGTGAGGACGACCTCGAATGCGGCCCGCACCTGCCGTATCACACGCCCTCCGCCCACGCTTGCGTGCGCACCGGGGAGAGCGGTCTCGCGGTGCACAACATGTGCTCGGGCAAGCACAGCGCCTTCCTGGTAACGGCACGGGCGCTGGGCGAGCCGATGCAGGGCTACATCGCGCGCGACCATCCGGTGCAGCGGCGGGTGTCAGCCGCCATCGCCTCGCTCTCCGGCTGCGATCTCGACCGGGCACCGTGGGCCATCGACGGCTGCAGCATCCCGACCATCGGCCTGCCGCTCTCCGGGCTCGCGCGGGCGGCAGCCAACATCGCGGACCCCTCCGGCCTTGCCGAGGAGCGCCGGGCAGCGATTGCGCGGGTACGCCGTGCGGTCGCGGGGTACCCGTTCATGGTCGCGGGCGACGGCCGCGCATGCACGCGCATCATCGAGACGGCAGGCGAGCGCGTTCTGGTCAAGTTCGGCGCGGAAGGGGTGTTCTACGCCGCGCTCTACGAAAGCGGCCTCGGCCTCGCGCTGAAGGTGCGCGACGGCGCGACCCGCGCCGCCGATGCCGCGATCGCGACCATGCTCGATCGCCTCGGTATCCTCGACGACCGGGACCGCGAGGCGCTGGCCGATATGCTGGACAAGCCCTTGCGCAACTGGGCGGGCCGCCTCGTCGGCGCTGTCCGCCCCGCGCGGGACGTATGACCGTCAGGGAAGGGGAGACGACATGCTCAGGCTTTCCGATTTCGCGGGCCGGGTGCTGCGCGAGGACGATCTCGACGATCTGGGCCGGCCCACCGGAGAGGTGATCGAAGAGGCGATCGACGCGGGCCGCACGGACGAAGCCAAGACGCTTGCGCGCAACCTGATCCACGAGTGGAAGGGCCTGCACGATCTTTACTGCGACTGGGTCTGGGACCTGCTGACCAAGATCGGCCGCAAGTTCGGCGAGGGCGAGGTCTACGCCATGCTGCGTGCGACACAGGAGACCTGGATGATGAAGCGGACCTGGAAGGGGTTCCGCAAGATGACCGTCGAGCGCCAGGTCACGCTCACCGCCGAGATGATGCGCGCCCACCGCTGCGGGCCAAGGCAGGAGGGCGACATCGAGGTGCTGGAGGATTCGGAGCGCTACACCATCGTCATGGACCCCTGCGGCAGCGGCGGGCGCATGCGGCGCGGCGATCCGGTGGACAAGACCCCCTCGCGCCTCGGCCCGCCCTACAACTTCGGCGCGACCCAGGAGGCGCACTGGTGGAGCTGGGGTCGCAAGGACGTGCCCTATTACTGCGTCCATTGCGCGCTCAACGAAATCCTGCCGATCGAGTGGGGCGGCGCGCCGCTCTGGGTCACCGACTTCGATCCCGATCACGCCAAGCCCTGCCGCTGGCACTTCTACAAGAAGCCCGAGCTGATCCCGGCGGAATACTGGACCCGCCTCGGCAAGGAGAAGCCGGCCCAATTCGACGACGTTTGAAGCGAGTCAACACGGTATAGGCAGGCGTACCGCCATTGGACTAAACTAGGAACATTGGGTCAATCACGACCGTGGTGTTCATGTCCGTTTCGGTCTCCAAGTCCGCGTCTGCTCAGCTTGCATTGGACCTCGCGCGCCCCTGCGTGGCCGAGGGCCGGGCGGAGGGGCTGGCCCGTGGCGTGTGCCGGCTGCTCGACGAGATGGGAATTTGCCCGCTCCTGGAAGTGCCGCTCGGCACCGGCCGGCGGGCGGACGTGCTGGGGCAGGACGGCAAGGGCCGCTTCACCATCGTCGAGATCAAGAGCGGGCTCGCCGACTTCCGCGCCGACGCCAAGTGGCAGGACTATCGAAACCACTGCGACCGGCTCTACTTCGCGGTCGGGAACGAGTTCCCCCTCAACGTGCTGCCGGCGGAGGTCGGTGTGATCGTGGCCGACCGCTTCGGTGCCGAGATCAAGCGCGAGGCGCCGCTTCGGCCCATGGCCCAGGGGCTGCGCCGCAAGCAAGCAATCCGCTTCGGCCGTGTCGCCGCTCACCGCCTCCGCTTCTTCCACGAGGAGCCGGGCTAAACGGTCGCGCCTGAGCCCGACATGGGGCACGCCACGTCCAGCGGCGACATGGCGCGGTGTATCGGACTTTGAGTTCGTACGCCGGTCAGGTCAGCCCCTGCTCCTTCCGACCGCGCACGAGCTGCGAGAGGGACACGGCCAGGATCAGCGCGGCACCGTTGAACATGTTCTGCACGAACGTGTCGACGCCCAGGAAGTTGAGCCCGGTGATGCCGGTGACCAAGAAGAACACCGCGATGATCGAGCCCAGCGGGTTGAACCGTCCGGGAACGATGCTCGTCGCGCCAAGGAACGCGGCGGCAAAGGCTGGGAGCAGGAAGGTGAGGCCCGAGAGCGGGTCTGCGCCGCCCGTCGTGCCCACGTTGATGATGCCGGCAAGCGTGGCGATGACGCTGGACGCCACGAGAGCAACGCCGCGGACGCGCACCACGCTGATACCGGACAGCCGGGCGACCTCGCGTCCGCGACCCACGAACAGGAGGCGCCGGCCGATGGGCGTGAACTCGAAGACGTACCAGATGATCACGCCCAGAGCCATCGCGTAGTAGAAGGCCAGCGGAATATCGAAGAGACGATTGACGATGACCCAGTCGATCAGGCCAGGGGACACGCCGCTCAGCGTTTGCGAACTGCTGATCCACAGGATGAGCCCCTGGATGACCGACGCCGTGCCAAGGGTCACGATCAAGGAATGTATTCGGAAGAAGATAATGAAGAACGCATTGAGGAAGCCGACGATCAGCCCCATGGCCAGGCACGCCAGAACGGCCTGCCATAGCGGCAAGCCCATCTTGGCGTTCAGGACGGCGAGAATCATCGCCGAGAAGGTCAGAACGGCGGCGACCGAAACGTCGAAGTCGCCCGCCGTAAGCGGGATTATCAGGCCCAAGGTCAGCACGACCAGCACGGCTTGGGAGCCGAATATGATGGACGAGAAGGTGGGCCATTGGAGAAAGGACGCCGGAGCCACGAAGGCGAAAACCACGATCAATGCGATCCAGGCCAGGATCAGCGCATACTTTTCCAGCACGAGAAGCCAATCGACACCCTTCTCCTTGGCAGATACCTCGGTCCCTTCAGCCATGTACCTGCTCCGTTGAGTGACCCGCCGTGCCGGCTTCTCCCTGATTGCCCAATGCCAGGCTGAGGACCGTCTGTTCGGCGATGCGGTCCTTGGTGACATCGCCGCCGACAAGCTCTCGAACCACCCGACCGCGCGCAAAAATCAGGACGCGATCGCAGATCGCCGCGAGTTGTCCGTAGTCGGTACTAGCGCAGATGACCGCCGCACCCTGCTCCGCCACGTCGCGGATTGCCTCGAAGACCTGCTGCCGGGCTCCAACGTCCACGCCCTGGGTCGGCTCGTCCAGCAGCATGAGGGACGGGCTCGTCTGCATCCACTTGGCGAGCAAGACCTTCTGCTGATTGCCGCCGGAGAGAGACTCGAGTTCCCGCTCCGGCACGTTGGGCCGCACGTCGAATTCCCTGCCCAGCTCGGACGCCCTGCGCCGCATCGCACGACGCTTCAGGCCGGTCAGGCCGTGGAATGAAGAGAGGACAGGAAGGGTGATGTTGTCGATAAGCGTCAGGTCGCCGACGCCGGCCGTCCCGAGGCGGTCGCCGGGAAGCAGCGCAATGCCTCCCTCCATCGCCCGCTGCGGCGAAATGTCATGCAGATCGTATGACTTGTCGTGGATCGTGAGCGTGCCCGACGCGGCCCGTGAGGCGCCGAACAACAGGTATGGCACCTCGTCGAAACCGGAGCCGATCAAACCGGTCAGGCCGAGAACTTCGCCGCGGTGCAAATCCACGGAAAGATCGACGACGGTGCCGCCGGTCAGGTCGCTCACGGCCACGTCGACCTCCGCCCCGCGCAGGTCGTGCGCTTTGGCCTGGAACGCCTCGATGCGGCGGCCGATGATCAACTCCACGAAGTCGGCGTACAACGCGTTTGCCGTTTCGAGGGTCCCGGCAACGCGGCCGTCACGCAGAATGGTGGCGCGGTCGGTGATTTCGAGCACCTCGTCAACGTCGTGCGAGACGAAGATGACGCTTGCACCCTCGTCGACAATGCCACGCACCAGGCCGAAGAGCTGGCTGACTCCTTCCTTCGGCAGAAACGGCGTGGGCTCGTCGAGAAAGAGGATGCCCGGCGTGTCGTGCGCCGCGCGTTCGCCGCGGATGTCGTCGAAGGCGCGAACGATCGCGAGGAGCGCGCGCTCCACCTGTGGCAGATCTTCCACCTTGGCCGACGGGTCCAGGTCGAGGTCGAAGCGCGCGAAGACCTCTCTGGCGCGTTGCCGTTCCCGCGCCCAATTGATGTAGGCGCCCGCGCGCGTCGCAAGCTCGCTGAGCATCAGGTTTTCAAGCACGGTCAGGCTGGGCATGAGACCGAGATGCTGGTGCACGAAGGCAAGCCCCAGCCCGCGAAATTGGCCGGGCGCCAGAGGCAATGGAACGGGGCGCCCGAAGACTTGCAGGGTTGCCCCGGTGTCCGGGGCATGAAAGCCCGCGAGAATCTTGATCAGCGTCGACTTGCCCGAGCCGTTTTGGCCCAGGAGCCCGTGAACTTCGCGTGGGGCAACCGTGAAGGCGACGTCGCTGAGCGCCTTCTCGCCGCCGAATGTCTTGGAAACGTGCTCCGCAAACAGAGCGGGGGCGCTGGTGTCCGGCGCCCCCGTCCCGAGATCGGAGTGACTGCTACTCAAGGCCCCACAGCGTGCGGAAGCCGGAGACGTGCACGTCGCCGTAACCGCGGTCGTAGTCCGCCGGGGTGCCGGCATCGTTCGCGTTGCTGCTGTCGAAAATATAGAAGGGTACGTTCAGCTCAGCCGGCTCGGCCAACCCGCACAGCGTCCGCATGTGCGAATCGAGGATGCCGCGTGCAATCCAGCCGAGCGACTCGCCGACATCCATCTCCACCTGCCCTTGCTGGATCAGGTCGATGACGAAGGGCGTGCCGTTGAACGTCGCGATGTTGACCTGCCCCGTCTTGCCGGCCACGCGGACGGCAGGCACGACGAACTGCGACATCGAGTCGTAGATCGGGATGAGGTAGTTGACGTCCGGGTTCGCGAGCAGCGCCGACTGGACGCTGGGCTGAATCTTGGTGGCCCACTCGGGCACCGGTGCATTGATGTAGGCCACTTCCTGACAGTCCGGACAATTCGCCTGGAGCGTGTCGCGGATACCCTGGACGAACGGCGCCGTCGGAACGATCTCGTCAGAACCGATGATGACGACGTTGGCCTTGCCCTCGGTCTGACTGATGGCCCAGTTCGCGAGGATCTGACCGACCTTGTAGAAGCTCAGCGGCACGGCGCCGTCGACACTCTCGTGCGGCGTCTGGGTCAGGTCGTAGAAGTGCGATGTCTTGACGACGATACCGGCGCCCGTCGCCGCCTGGATTTGCGGCACGATCACGCTGGGATCGACGCCGCCGAGGAGATCGATCAGGTCGAAGCCCTCGTTGATCGCGAAGTTGATGCCCTGCACCCATTGCGACGGTTGCGCCTGGTTCTCCCACTCCGTCACCTCGACGCCGGCTTCGGTTCCGGCTTCGATCATTGCCAGGGCGATGTTCTTGGTGAACGGGTTCGCGCTGGACACAGGAATGGTCAGGACGCGCTTTCCGGCTGCACAGGACTTCGCGTCGAACGCGGGTCCCGGGGCGGAAAACACCGGCTTGGCGCGGTGTTCCTCGATCATTTGACGAGCGGCGTCCAGGCCCTGAGCCTGGGCCCCACTCAGCAAAGCCGTCACCGCAACAGCGGCGACGGCGCCCACGGCAGCGGCCGTGGTCTTGGCATAGACTCGCTTCATTTGAAGCCTCCCTTGATGCGCCCTTGATGGGTCGTTATCGGCCGGCAATGCCGACCGCTAGCCACAATCTACCACTTGCCGGAATCACGAAGCTACCCGGACCACCGGATTTGCGACCATCGGGCCTGCTGGCGGCCCGCCTTGGGGAGAGGTTCTCGCCACGATCAGGATAAGCCGCTCGCTTCCGCGCCGCCTCGCGCCGTGGTAAAAGCCGCCCCGCCTGGGGCGTAGCCAAGCGGTAAGGCAACGGGTTTTGGTCCCGTGATCCCAGGTTCGAATCCTGGCGCCCCAGCCAAGCCCTGCCGCCGGCATCTGAGGAGAGGGTCGATCCCCCGCCGCGATAACCCATGATCCCGCGCTACTCACGCCCGGAGATGGCCGCGGTCTGGGCACCCGAAACCAGGTTCGCCATCTGGCTGGAGATCGAGCGCCACGCGCTCGACGCGTTGGTTGCGCTCGGGCAGGCGCCGCAGGAGGCGGCAGACGCGCTCGCACGCGCCATCGAGGAGCACGAAAACGCGCTCGTCGATCCTGCAAAGATCGAGGCGATCGAGCGCGAGACCCGGCACGACGTGATCGCCTTCCTCACCAACCTCGCGAACCACGTAGGGCCGGAGGCGCGCTTCATCCACCAGGGCCTCACGTCCTCCGACGTGCTCGACACCTGCTTCGCGGTGCAGCTCGACCGCGCCGGCGCCTTGCTGGCAGACGGCGTCGAGGCCGTGGCTGTGGCATTGGAGCACCGCGCCTTCGAGCACAAGAACACGCTCTGCGTCGGCCGCAGCCACGGCGTCCACGCCGAGCCGACGAGCTTTGGGCTCAAGCTCGCGGGCCACTACGCCGAGTTCGCCCGTGCCGGAGAGCGGCTGAAGGCGGCGCGTTGCGAAGTCGCGACCTGCGCCATCTCCGGCCCGGTCGGCACATTCGCGAGCGTCGATCCTTCGGTCGAGGCGCACGTCGCGGCGCAGATGGGGCTCGCGCCGGAGCCGGTCTCGACCCAGGTCATCCCGCGCGATCGCCACGCCATGTATTTCGCCGTGCTCGGCGTCGTCGCCGGCGCCATCGAGCGGTTGGCGGTGGAGATCAGACATTTGCAGCGAAGCGAGGTGGGGGAGGCGGCCGAGGCCTTCGGCAAGGGCCAGAAGGGCTCGTCGGCCATGCCTCACAAGAAGAACCCGATCCTGACCGAGAACCTGACCGGCCTCGCCCGCATCGTGCGCGCGGCCGTGGTGCCGGCGCTCGAGAACATCGCGCTCTGGCACGAGCGCGACATCAGCCATTCGGCGGTGGAACGCGTGTTTGCGCCCGACGCGACCATCGCGCTGGACTTCGCGCTGATGCGGCTCGCCGGCGTCGTCGATGGTCTCGTGGTCGACGACGCGGCGATGCGGCGCAATCTGGAGAGCCGCGGCGGTCTGGTCTACAGCCAGCGCGTGCTGCTGGCGCTGATTGAGCGCGGCATGTCGCGTGAAGAAGCTTATTCTATGGTTCAGGAGACCGCGCTAACGGTTTGGGAAAGCGGTGGAAGTTTCGAGGCCGCGCTCGCGGCTGACGAGCGGGTCGCGGCCGCGCTGGATCGCGCGGAACTCGCCGCGCTCTTTGCGCCTGAGCAGTATCTAAAGCACGTCGATACCATCTTTGCCCGCGTGTTCGGGCGAACGGAGTGAACGACCGACAATGGAAGGGAGTGGACGGTCATGATCGAGATGCAGGACCACATCGCCGTGATCACCGGTGCCGGCAGCGGCTTCGGCGAGGCTAGCGCGTTCAGGCTCGCGCGGGAGGGGATGCCGATCTTCTGCCAGGACATCAACGAGGAGAACGCCCAGCGCACGGCCGCCAAGATCCGAGAAGGCAACGGCCGGGCCGAGGCGATCGGCGGCGATGTCGCGAGCGAGGCCGACGTGAAGGCGATGTTCGAAGCCTGCCGCAACGCCTTCGGCGACTGCACGCTGCTCTTCGCCAATGCCGGTTACGCCCAGCTGTCGCCGTTCGTGGAGATGAAAACGGAGGACTTCGACCGCATGGTGGCGGTGCTGCTGCGCGGCGTCTTCCTCTGTGATCGCGAGGCGCTCGGCCCGATGCTGGAGAAGGGCGAGGGCGTGATCATCAACACCGCCTCTCAGCTCGGTCACAAGGGTGCCAACGAGATGGCCCATTATGCGGCGGCGAAGGCCGGCGTGATCGGGCTCACGAAGTCGCTGGCGCTTGAAGTCTCCAGCCGCGGCGTGCGGGTCAACGCCATCGGCCCCGGCCCCTGCAACACCCCGATCCTCAACGACATCTCCAAGGAGTGGCAGCAGGCAAAGGCCGCCGAGTTGCCGCTCGGGCGCTTCGGCGAGGCGTGGGAGATCGCCGAGACCGTGGCCTTCCTCGCCGGCCCCGGCGGCGCCATCTACGTGGGCCAGACCCTCGGGCCCAACTCCGGCGACGTGATGCTGTGAGTGCGGCGCTCCCGCTTTACGCGCCGTCGCTGTCCCGATCCGGCGGCGGCGCGGCGGCCTTTCGTTCGCTCTTCTGGCGCTTGCGCCGGCGCAGGTTCTCCCGCAGAGCGGCGGCCAAGCGGGCTTCGCGCTCGGGCCGCTTGCCTGTACCGGGAGCGGCCGGCTCCCGCTTGCGTCGATCTGACATCATGACGCTTGTCAACGTAGCACGGATGGCAGAGCCTCGCGCCGGGCGGCGGCCTGAGCCATATCGGCGCACCGGGGAGAGAGGCGATGGCTGATCCACTGGCCTTCAAGCGCGACACGCTGAGCCTGCACGCGGGCCAGAAGCCGGATCCCACGACCGGCGCGCGCGCCGTGCCGATCTACCAGACCACCTCCTACGTCTTCGACGACACCGAGCAGGCGGCCTCGCTCTTCAATCTCGAACGCGCCGGCCACATCTACACGCGCATCTCGAACCCGACGGTCGCGGTGCTGGAGGAGCGGATCGCTGCGCTGGAAGGGGGTGTCGGCGCCGTCTGCACGGCGAGCGGGCAGGCGGGGCTCCATCTTGCGGTCGCGACCCTGATGGATGCCGGCGGGCACATCGTCTCGTCCGCGTCGATCTACGGCGGCAGCCATAACCTCTTCACCCACACCCTGCCGCGCTTCGGGATCGAGACGACCTTCGTCCATCCCCGCGACACCGAGGGGTTCCGCACGGCGATCCGGGCGGAGACGCGGCTCGTCTTCGGCGAGACGCTGGGCAATCCCGGCCTGGAGATCATGGACATGCCGGCGGTCGCTGCCATCGCCCACGAGGCCGGCGTTCCCCTGATGATCGACAGCACCTTCGCCACGCCCTGCCTCTGCCGCCCGATCGATCACGGCTGCGACATCGTCATGCATTCGGCGACCAAGTTTTTGGGCGGACACGGGGTCGCCATCGGCGGCGTGATCGTCGATGCCGGAAAATTCGATTGGGAGGCTTCGGGCAAGTTCCCGACGCTCACTGAGCCTTATCTGGGCTATCACGGTATCGACTTCGCCGAGGAGTTCGGCCCGGCAGCGTTCATCGCCCGCGCCAGGGCCGAGGGCCTGCGGGATTTCGGGGCGTGCATGAGCCCCACCAACGCGTTTCACATCCTCCAGGGCGTCGAGAGCCTGCCGGTCCGCATGGCGCGCCATGTCGAGAACGCGCGCAAAATTGTGGCCTTTCTCGATGACCACGATGCGGTCTCCTGGGTGAGCTACCCGGAACTTGCGTCCCACCCCGATCACGAGCGCGCGAAGACCCTGCTGCCTCACGGCTCAGGCGCAATCTTCTGCTTCGGCGTGAAGGGCGGCCGCGAGGCGGGGCGGGCCTTCATCGAGGCGGTGGAGCTGCTCTCGCATCTCGCCAACGTCGGCGACGCCAAGAGCCTCGTCATCCATCCCGCCAGCACCACCCATCAGCAGATGGATGCCGCGGCGCTGGAGGCCGCGGGCGTCGGCGAGGACATGGTGCGGCTCTCTATCGGGCTGGAAGACCCCGACGACCTGATCGCTGATCTCGAACGCGGCCTCCGCGCGGCAGCGCGGGCCGCGAAGGGCCGCTAGCCGTGGATATCAAAGTAAACGGGGCGCTGGCCTTCGCCGCCACCGGCGGCCGGGCGTTCGATCCCAGCCTGCCGGTGACGATATTCGTGCACGGCGCCGCCTTCGATCACACGGTCTGGAAGCTGCAGGCGCGCTACTTTGCCTGGAACGGCGGCAGCGTGCTGGCGGTCGACCTGCCCGGCCACGGCCGCTCGGAAGGACCGCCGTGCCCCACCATTCCGGCGATGGCGGACTGGCTCGTCTCGCTCATGGATGCGGCGGAGGTCGGCGAGGCCAACCTCGTTGGGCACAGCATGGGCGCGCTGGTCGCAATGGACGCTGCGGCGCGCCACGGCACACGCGTCCGCAAGCTCGCGCTGCTCGGTGCAGCGCCTGCGATTCCGGTCAACGACCTCCTGCTCAGCCTCTCGACCGAGGACGATCACCACGCGCTTGAGCTGCTCACCGGCTGGGGCTACGGGCGGCGCGCGCACTACGGCGTCCACAAGATGCCGGGAATCTGGATGACCGGCGGCGGGTTGCGAACCCTCGAGCGCGCCGCGCCCGGCGTGTTGCACAACGATCTGGTCGCGACCAATGCCTACGAGGGCGGCGAGGCGGCCGCCGCGGCGGTCGCCTGCCCAACACTGGTGGTGATCGGTGCGCGCGATCTGATGACGCCGGCGAAGCGCGGCCATGCGCTCGCCGGGATGCTGCCCGATGCGACCACGGTGGTAATTCCGCAAGCCGGCCACATCATGCTCGACGAGGAGCCCGACGCGACCCTCGACGCGCTCAAGGATTTTTTGGTCGATTGATTGCCGCCGCCCCCGACGGCAGCGTAACCGCTATGCCACCAGGCGGTAACCGCCGCCCTCGGTGATCAGCAGGCGGGGGTCGGATGGCTCGGCCTCGATCTTCTGCCGCAGCCGGTAGATGTGGGTTTCCAACGTGTGGGTCGCGACGTTGGCGTTGTAGCCCCACACCTCGCTCAGCAGCACGTCGCGGGCGATGACCCGGTCGCGCGCGCGATAGAGGTACTTGAGGATCGCGGCTTCCTTCTCCGTCAGGCGAATCTTGCCCTTGCCATCGGGCCGGAGCAGGAGCTTCGACGCGGGCTTGAAGGTGAACTCGCCGATGGTGAAGGTTGCGTCCTCGCTGTGCTCGTGCTGGCGCAACTGGGCGCGGATGCGGGCGAGCAGGGCGCCGAGGCGGAAGGGCTTGGTGACGTAGTCGTTGGCGCCGGAATCGAGGCCGAGGATGGTGTCCGCCTCGCTGTCGGCTGCGGTCAGCATGATGATCGGCACCGCGATGCCGCTGCGCCGCATGAGCTTGCAAAGCTCCCGGCCGTCCATGTCGGGCAGGCCGAGATCCAGCAGGATGAGGTCGAAGCGGCCGCTCTTGATCGCATCGAGAGCCGCGCGACCGGTCCCGGCCTCGCTCGCCGAAAACTCCTCGTACATGTGCAGCTGCTCGGCGAGGGACTGGCGCAGCGCCTGGTCGTCGTCGACGATCAGGATGTTCTTCTGGGCGCTCACGCTAGCGCCACCTCGACGGCCGGAGTGGTGGAGCCAGGGGGAGTCGAACCCCCGACCTCTTGAATGCCATTCAAGCGCTCTCCCAACTGAGCTATGGCCCCGCAATTCCGGGCACGCCGCGCGGCGGGTGGAACCCTAGGCGCTCCGCCGCTCACGACGCAAGGTGAAACAAGAATTAGGCAGGGTCCGCCGCGGGTCAAGACTCGGCCTGTGTCGGCTCCCTCTTGTCGATGCCTTCGACCAGACCGTCGTTGCCGTGATCGATGTCGTCGATCATGTCGTCGTCATCGTCGGTGGCCTCATCCACCGCGCCCGCCACGACATCGTCGTCATTGGCGGGCGGCGCCTGTGGTGGCGGCGGTTCCGGCTGCACCGGCGGGCGGCGCCGATTCGGCCGCGCGGTCTCGACCTCGACCACGGTGCCGCACTTGGGACATTCGATTGGTCTGCGATGCAAGTCGTAGAACTTCGCGCCGCAGCCCATGCAGGTGTGTTTGTTACCCCACTCCCGCTTTGCCAAGCCCATGCCTCCCATACTCTTATTTTCAATTGTGGCCGTCGCCAATGCCAGTTTGGCGCCGCCCTGTCAAAACCAAAATTTGGATCGAATTCGGACCGCTTGACGCCGCCCGGCGCTGTGCTAGAGACGGGGCGTGTCCGACGCCATTGCCACGCCACGCGCGCGCCGCGAGGACTGCGCCGGAGAGCACGTGCCGCACCCCCTGATCTCCTCGGCTGCCGGCCCCTTGAAGGGAACCTGCTCGGTGCCCGGCGACAAGTCCATCTCCCACCGTGCGCTCATGCTCGGCGCGCTCGCGGTCGGCGAGACTCGCGTCAGCGGCCTCCTGGAGGGAGAGGACGTGGTGGCGACGGCAGCCGCGCTCCGCGCCCTCGGGGCAACCATCGAGCGGGCCGATGACGGAAGCTGGCGCGTGCATGGCGTCGGCGTCGGCGGGCTGGCCGAGCCCGACGCGGTGCTCGACCTCGGCAACTCCGGCACCGCGGTGCGCCTGCTCGCGGGCATCTGCGCGAGCCACGGGTTCACCACGGTCATGACCGGCGATGCCTCGCTGCGACGGCGGCCGATGGGCCGGATCATCGAGCCGTTGGAACGGATCGGCGCGCGTTTCGAGGCCCGCAGCGGCGGCCGGTTGCCGTTCTCGCTGATCGGTGCCGACCAGCCGCTGCCCATCGAATATCGTCTGCCGGTAGCGTCGGCGCAGGTGAAGTCGGCGGTGCTGCTCGCTGGTCTCAATGCGCCGGGGGAGACCCGCGTGATCGAGCCTGCGCCGAGCCGCGATCACACCGAGCGCATGCTGCGCCGCTTCGGCGCGCATGTCGGCGTGGAAGCAAACGCGGACGGCGGCAGCGTCATCGCCGTCACCGGCTATCCGGAGCTCCAGCCCTGCGTACTTACCGTGCCGGGCGACCCCAGCGCTGCGGCGTTTCCGATGGCTGCCGCCTTGATCGTGCCCGGCTCCGACATCGTGATCCGCCGGGTGGGCGTCAATCCCGGCAGAATCGGCCTGTTCGAGACCCTGCGCGAGATGGGTGCCAGGATCGAAATGGGGCCGCGTCGCGAGTTGGGGGGCGAGCCGCTTGCCGACATCGCGGTGCGCGCCGGCCCGTTGCGTGGGGTCGACGTGCCCGCCGTGCGGGCGCCCAGCATGATCGACGAGTATCCCATCCTGAGCGTGATTGCCGCATGCGCCCAAGGCACCACGCGGCTCAGCGGGCTTGCCGAGCTGCGCGTCAAGGAGAGCGACAGGCTGGGCGCGACCGCCGCGGGTCTCCGTACCGCCGGTGTGACGGTGACTGAGCGGGACGACGGGCTCGATATTCTGGGCTGCGGCGGCCCGCCGCCCGGCGGCGGCCTGGTGGCGACCCATCTCGATCATCGCATCGCCATGGCCTTTCTTACCCTCGGCATGGCGAGCGGGAAGCCCATGACCGTCGACGACGGGTCGATGATCGGCACCAGCTATCCGGGTTTCGTCGCCGACATGAACCGTCTGGGAGCCTCGATTGTCGAGCAGTGAGCCGGCGCCGCTGGTCATCGCGGTCGACGGTCCGGCGGCGGCGGGGAAGGGCACCCTCGCGCGCCGCCTCGCGGCACACTACGGGCTGCGGCACCTCGATACCGGCGCGCTTTACCGCGCGACGGCGCTCCGCCTGCTAAGGGCAAACGGCGATCCGGTACAAGAGGCAGAGGCGGCGGACGCGGCGCGTCATGTCACGGCCGCCGACCTCGACGATCCTGCGCTGCGCGAAGAAGAGGTGGGGCAAGCGGCATCGGTCGTCGCGACCCACGGCGCTGTGCGTGCGGCTCTGCTCGACTATCAGCGGACGTTTGCCGCTGAGCCGCCCGGCGCCGTGCTGGACGGACGGGATATCGGCTCCGTCGTCTGCCCGGACGCGCAGGTGAAGTTCTATCTGGAGGCGACCCCCGAAGTGCGGGCCGGACGCCGCCTTTGTGAGTTGCGGTCGCGCGGTGTCGAGAGTATAGAATCCAGTGTTTTGGAAGAAATAATCGCTCGCGACGTCCGCGACAGCCGGCGTAGCGCCGCACCGTTGAAGCTGGCGGCAGACGCAAGTCGGATCGATACCACGGCCCTCGGACCCGATGAGGTGTTCGAGCAGGCGGTGGCAATCGTCGACTCGCGTCTTTCCTCCACGTAGCGGTACGTAGCGGAATCCACACCGCGGAAACGCGCTCACCCATCACGGCCCGCGGCATATGCCGGGCAAGCCTTGCGCGAAAGCGCCCACCGACCATTTCGGAGATCAGATGACAGCAGAGACAACGGAAGCAACAGAGCAGGCCGGCGCGCCGAAAGAGTCCTTCGCCGACATGCTCGACTCGTTCTTGGACGACAAGCCCCGCTTCGAGGGGAGCGTCGTCAAGGGCACCGTTCTCGCGATCGAGAACGACGCCGCCCTCATCGATGTCGGCCTCAAGGTGGAAGGCCGGGTCCCCCTCAAGGAGTTCTCCGCGCCTGGACAGGCGGCCGAGGTCAAGGTCGGCGACGAGGTCGAGGTCTATATCGAGCGCTTCGAGACCGCGCGCGGCGAGGCCTCGCTCAGCCGTGAGCGGGCGCGCCGCGAGGAGGCCTGGGAGAAGCTGGAGCAGGCCTACAAGGACGGCGAGCGAGTCACAGGCGTCATCTTCGGCCGGGTCAAGGGCGGCTTCACGGTTGATCTCGACGGTGCCGTGGCGTTCCTGCCGGGTAGTCAGGTCGATATTCGGCCGGTGCGCGACATTGCGCCCCTGGTCGGCACCGACCAGCCGTTCCAGATCCTCAAGATGGACCGCCGCCGCGGCAATATCGTCGTCTCCCGCCGCGCCGTGCTGGAGGACACCCGCGCCGAGCAGCGCAACGAGCTGATCGCCAACCTGCACGAGGGTCAAATTCTCGAAGGCGTGGTCAAGAACATCACCGACTACGGCGCGTTCGTCGATCTGGGTGGCGTGGATGGCCTGTTGCACGTGACCGACATCTCGTGGCGCCGGGTCAACCATCCGGCCGACGCCCTGCAGATCGGCCAGACCGTCAACGTCCAGGTCATCCGCTTCAATCCCGAAACCCAGCGCATCTCCCTCGGCATGAAACAGCTCGAAGCCGATCCGTGGGAGGGCGTCGAGGCCAAGTACC
Organism: Alphaproteobacteria bacterium; assembly: GCA_965220745.1. GTDB lineage: Bacteria > Pseudomonadota > Alphaproteobacteria > UBA828 > UBA828 > WTGU01. Next base: position 468,902 of record CBDCQT010000013.1, read on the forward strand.
CGGTCAGGACCAAGTTCACCGGCCGGGTGACGAACATCACCGATTACGGCGCGTTCGTGGAGCTGGAGCCGGGCGTGGAAGGCCTGGTCCACGTCTCTGAAATGAGCTGGACCAAGAAGAACGTGCATCCGGGTAAGATCATCTCGACCAGCCAGGAGGTCGAGGTAATGGTGCTCGATGTCGATCCCGAGAAGCGCCGGGTCAGCCTCGGCCTCAAGCAGTGCCTGGACAACCCCTGGATCGTCTTCGCCGACTCTCATCCGGAGGGGGCGATCGTCGAGGGCGAGATCAAGAACATCACCGAGTTCGGCCTGTTCATCGAGCTGCCCGGTGAGATCTACGGCATGGCGCATCTCTCCGATCTGGACTGGCTGACGCCTGGTGAGGAGGCCCTGAAGCGGTTCAAGAAGGGCGAGGAGGTCAAAGCCAAGGTGCTGACTGTCGACGTCGAGAAGGAGCGGATCGGCCTCGGCCTCAAGCAGCTTGACGACGATCCTTTCCAGGGTGCGGACGCGCGGCGCGGCCAGACCGTGACCTGCACCGTCACCGCGGTGCACGAGCACAGCGTCGAGGTCGAAATCTTCGGCTCGCTGCCCGGCGATATCAAGCGCTCCGAGCTCGCCCGCGACCGCGACGAGCAGCGCCCCTCGCGCTTCGCAGCGGGCGACAAGGTGGACGCCAAGCTGCTGCAGATCGACCGCAACAACCGGCGCGTCACGCTCTCCATCAAGGCCCTGGAGGTCCAGGAAGAGAAGCAGGCGATGGAGGAGTACGGCTCGACCGACAGCGGCGCGAGCCTCGGCGACATCCTCGGCGCCGCGCTCGACCGCAAGACGCAGGAAGAGGCCGCGCGCGCGGCGGAGGCCAAGGACGCGTCTGACGACGAGAGCTGAGGCGCGCACCTTGACCCTCTAGGCCGCGATCCAGGAGGGAGATGGCGAGCCTGGAACCAGACAGGTTGCTCGACCGCCGCCGTCTCAAGCGGGGCGTCGCAATCTGGCGTGCGCTTGCCATCGTCGCGTTGATCGTCGCCGCCCTGGTGGGCGCGATGCCCTTCGCCTTTGACGAGGGCGAGCGCGTGGCCCGGCTCTGGGTTAGCGGGTTCATCGAGGACGATCCCGGGCGCGACCGTATCGTCGCCGATCTCCGTGACGACGATGCGGTCAAGGCGGTGGTCCTGCGGCTCGATTCGGCAGGCGGCACGGCGGTCGGCGGCGAAGCGCTTTATCTCAGCCTGCGCTCCCTCGCCGAGAAGAAGCCGGTGGTCGCCGTTCTCGGTACGACGGCGACCTCGGCGGCCTACATGGCGGCGCTGGCCGCAGATCGCTTGCTGGCCCGCGAATCATCGCTCACGGGCTCGATCGGGGTCCTGTTTCAAACCGCCGAGTTCACCGCGCTCCTGGAAGAAATCGGGGTGCGTGCGGAGGCGATCCGCAGCGGGCCGCTGAAGGCGAAGCCGATGCCTTACGAGGAACTGGATGACCCGACCCGCCAGGCCATGCGGAGCGTGGTGAGCGATACCTACGAGTATTTTCTCCGCGTGTTGATGGAGCGGCGCTCCCTCGATCGCGAGACGGCGCTGACGCTGGCCGACGGCCGCGTTTTCACCGGCCGGCAGGCGGTGCAGGCGGGCCTAGTCGATGCCGTCGGCGGCGAAGAGGAGGCGCGGGCGTGGCTGGCGCAGGCACACGGCGTGCCGAAGAACGTTCCGGCGACCGACGTGACGACCGGCGACGAGGGCGGCCTGCTGGGCACCCTCGACGCGGCGCTCAAGCGAACCTTGCCGGTACGAACACTGGCGCTTGACGGTCTGATCGCCGTTTGGCACCCTGAGTTATCGGACTGAAATGACGACGTTCTCGGCAACTCGGCACATGCGCCGGGAGCGTGAATGTGGTGGAGTACCTCTGGAATGACCAAGTCCGAACTCATTCAACTGCTGGCGGAGAAGCACGCCGACCAGCACCTCTACCACCGCGATTATCAGCGCGTGGTGAACCGGATTTTCAACGAGATCAGCGACGCGCTCGCGCAGGGCGACAGGGTCGAGCTTCGCGGATTCGGTGCGTTCTCGGTCCGCCCGCGGGGCGCGCGCGTGGGCCGCAATCCGCGCACGGGCGCCGCGGTACGGGTCGACAAGAAATTCCTGCCGTTCTTCAAGACCGGCAAGGAACTGCGCGAGCGGCTCAACCGCGAGTGAGCGTTGCGGCTTGAGCGGCGCGCGGCGGTCCGGGACCACGACCGCCGAACGTCGTGGTTGACGGGCCGCGCAATGCGGCGCAGAAGAGCAAGCCCATGAGGATACTCGCCTGGGCGATCGCAGGGGCGGTGGCGGTGATCGTCATCGCCTTCGCCGTGGCGAACCGCGGCCCCGTGACCATCAGCGTGGCGCCGTTCCCCTACACGCTCGAGATTCCGATGTGGGCGCTGGCGGTGGGGGCGTTGTTGGTCGGGTTTCTGACCGGTGCCCTGGTCCGCTGGCTGCTCGACCACAAGGTGCGCAGCATGGCGCGCCGGGGCCGCAGGCGCACGCGCGCGCTGGAGCAGGAGCTGGCGCGGGCGCGCGAGAAGCTGGACGAGACGGTGCGCGCCCAGCGGGCGACGGTGGCGCCGGGTGCGCCTGTGTCTCTCTCGCCCAAGGATCTCGCTTGAGCCCGGTTTCTCGCTGGAGTCATGGCGAGAAATTCGGGGTAGGGTAGGCCATGCCTGTTGCAGTCAAGACCTGCGGACTGAGTGATCGTGCCGCCGTCGATGCGGCGCTGGCCGGGGGCGTGCGGTACCTGGGCTTCGTGTTCTTTCCGCCCTCTCCGCGCGACGTGGCGCCGGGCCGGGCTGCGGCCCTGAGCGCGGGCCTGCCGGACGGCATTGCCACCGTCGGCGTCATGGTCGAGCCGGACGACGACTTCCTCGACGCTATTCTCTCCGAGATGCGACTCGACTATATCCAGCTCCACGGAAACGAGAGTCCGGCGCGGGCAGAGGGTGTTCGTGCGCGCACCGGCTGCCGCATTATCAAGGCGATCAGCGTGTCCCAAGCCTCCGACATTGCCCGTGCCGACGACTACGGCCAAAGCGCCGACCTGATCCTGTTCGATGCCAAGGCGAAGGCCGACGACACGCGCCCCGGCGGCAATGCCCGGACCTTCGACTGGAGGCTGTTCGGGGCCGCGCCGCCGCCATCGACCGGGTGGCTGCTCTCTGGCGGCCTGGACGCAGGCAACGTCGGCGAGGCGATCAGGATCACGGGCGCCCGCGCGGTCGATGTGTCGTCTGGCATCGAATTCGCGCCGGGGCGCAAGGACCCCGAAAAGATCAGCGCCTTCCTCGCCGCTGTGGTGGCCGCCGCAACTGCCCCAATACCGAAAGAGGCACAGGCATGAGCGCACGCGGCGCCAACCGGCCCGGCCCCGACGCAGAGGGACACTTCGGCATCTATGGCGGCCGCTACGTCGCCGAGACGCTGATGCCGCTGATCCTCGATCTGGAGAAGGCCTACGAGCAGGCCAAGGATGATCCCGCGTTCACCGAGGAGTTCGAGCGCCTGCTCGGCCACTACGTGGGCCGGCCCAGCCCGCTCTATCACGCGGAGCGCCTGAGCGATCATCTCGGCGGCGCGCGCATCTACTTCAAGCGGGACGAGCTCAACCACACCGGCGCGCACAAGATCAACAACTGCATCGGCCAGATCCTGCTGGCGCGCCGCATGGGCAAGACCCGGATCATCGCCGAAACCGGGGCCGGCCAGCACGGCGTTGCGACGGCGACCGTCTGCGCGCTCTTCGGCCTGCCCTGCACTGTCTACATGGGCGAGACTGATATCGAACGGCAGCAGCCCAACGTCTTTCGCATGAAGCTGCTGGGCGCCGAGGTGGTGCCCGTGGACTCAGGGTCGCGCACGCTGAAGGACGCCATGAACGAGGCGCTGCGCGACTGGGTGACCAACGTCGAGACGACGTTCTACTTGATCGGCACCGTCGCGGGCCCGCATCCCTATCCCGCGATGGTGCGCGACTTCCAGTCGGTGATCGGGCACGAGACCCGCGAGCAGATCATGGCGGCGGAGGGCCGGCTGCCGGACACGCTGGTCGCCTGCGTCGGCGGCGGTTCCAACGCCATCGGCCTGTTCCACCCCTTCCTCGACGAGGACGGCGTGCGCATGGTTGGCGTCGAGGCCGCCGGCCACGGCGTCGAGAGCGGCAAGCATGCCGCGTCGCTGACCGCCGGCTCGCCTGGCGTGCTGCACGGCAACCGGACCTATCTGCTGCAGGACGAGCACGGCCAGATCATCGAGGCGCACTCGATTTCCGCCGGTCTCGACTATCCGGGCATCGGGCCCGAGCATGCCTGGTTGCGCGACTCGGGCCGCGTCACCTATGTGGCGATCACCGATGACCAGGCGCTGGATGCCTTTCACCTGTGCGCGCGGATGGAGGGAATCCTGCCTGCCCTGGAGCCCGCCCACGCCCTGGCCCATGTTGTGGAGCTGGCGCCGGGCCTGCCGAACGACCACATACTCGTCATGAACATGTGCGGCCGGGGCGACAAGGACATCTTCACCGTCGCAGATACGATGGGCGCATCGCTGTGACGGGGCGCATCGAGCGGCGCTTCGCGGCGCTCGCCGAGGAGAGCCGCGCCGGGCTCGTCACCTTCACGATGATGGGCGATCCGGACATCGAGACCTCCTACGCCATCCTGGAAGGGCTCGCAGAGGCCGGTGCCGATGTCATCGAGATCGGCTCACCCTTCACCGACCCGATGGCCGACGGTCCGGTGATCCAGCGCGCGGGCCAGCGGGCGCTCCGGGCCGGCATCACGCTCGGCAAGTCGCTTGAGCTGGCGCGGCGCTTCCGGGCGCAGGACGACACGACGCCGCTGGTGCTGATGGGCTACTACAACCCGATCTACATTTATGGCGTGGAGCGCTTCCTCAACGACGCGCTGGAGGTCGGTCTCGACGGCATGATCGTGGTCGATTTGCCGCCCGAGGAGGACGCCGAGCTATGCCGGCCGGCGCTCGACGCCGGGCTCTCCTTCGTGCGGCTGGTGGCACCGACGACCGACGAGGCCCGTCTGCCGGCGGTTCTCACCAACACCAGCGGCTTCGTCTATTACATCTCGATCACCGGGATCACCGGCGCGGCGGGCGCCACCACCGCCGCGACGCAGCAGGCGGTCGACAGGCTGCGGCGCCACACGGCGCTGCCCATCGCGGTGGGCTTCGGCATCAAGACGCCGGAACAAGCGGCGGAGGTCGCGCGGGTGGCGGATGCTGCGGTCGTGGGCTCCGCCCTGGTCTCGGCAATCGAAGACGGATTGGACGCGGACGGCGGGGCGACGACCGCCTGCCGCGACAACGCGCTCGCGCTGGTGCGCGCGCTCGGCGACGGCGTGCGCGCAGCGCGGCAGGAGGCTGCATCGTGAGCTGGCTCGAACGCTTCGCCCGCCCCAAGGTGAGCGGGCTGTTCCGCAAGCCCGACATCCCCCACGACCTGTGGGAGAAGTGCGAAAAGTGCGAGCAGATGATTTTTCACCGCGAGCTTGAGAGCAATCTCCGGGTCTGCCCGCGCTGCGACCATCACATGCGGCTCGGCGCCGACCAACGCCTGGCGCTGCTCTTCGACGGGGGGGAATATCAGACCATCGAGCTGCCGGCGGTGGACGAGGACCCCCTCCGCTTCCGCGACCGCAAGCGCTACTCGGACCGCCTGCGCGAAGCGCGCAGCAACACCGGCCACGACGATGCCATCGTGGTCGCCCACGGCAAGATCGGCGGCGCTCCGGCGGTCGTCGCCGCGTTCGACTTCGGCTTCCTTGGTGGCTCGATGGGCACCGCCGTCGGCGAAAGCCTGCTGGCTGCCGCGCGGCTTGCCATCCTGCAGGAATCGCCCTTGATCGTGATCCCGTCCTCGGGCGGCGCACGGATGCAGGAAGGCGTGCTCTCGCTGATGCAGATGGCGCGCACCACCATCGCGGTCGACGAGCTGAAGGAAGCGGGCGTGCCCTACATCGTCCTGCTGACCAACCCGACAACCGGCGGCGTGACGGCCTCCTTCGCCATGCTCGGCGACATCGCCATCGCCGAGCCGGGCGCCGTGATCGGCTTCGCGGGTCCGCGCGTGATCGAGGAGACGATCCGGGAGCGGCTGCCCGAGGGCTTCCAGCGCGCCGAATACCTGCGCGATCACGGCATGGTCGACATGGTGGTGCACCGCCGCAAGCTGCGCGAGACACTGTCGCTGCTGCTGTCGCTGCTGCGCGACAAGAAGCCCGCAGCGGAGGTTATCGCCCTGCATAGGGACGCGCCCGACACGGGCGGCGGCAAGGACCTGCCTGCATCGGCCAGCGCCGAGTAAGCGGCGCCCGGTCGCGTTCTCCGCGGCCTCTTTCTGCAGGGGCAAGTGAGCGTGGCGTCCAAGCCGGCCGCGCCGCGCGAGAGCGACGCGATTCTAGCCCGGCTGCTCGACCTCCATCCCAAATCGATCGATCTTTCGCTTGGGCGCATGACCCGGCTGCTCGACGCGCTGGGCAACCCGGAGCGGGCCATGCCGCCGGTGATCCACGTCGCCGGCACCAACGGCAAGGGCAGCGTCGTCGCCTATCTCGACGCGATGCTGCGGGCGGCCGGCTATCGGGTGAACGGCTACGTCTCGCCGCACTTGGTTCGCTTCGCCGAGCGCATCAGGCTGGATGGGGTGCCGATCGCCGAAAACTCGTTGCGCGCGAGCCTTGCCCAATGCGAGGCGGTCAACGACGGCGCGCCGATCACCTTCTTCGAGATCACCACGGCTGCGGCCTTCCATGCCTTCGAACGCAATCCCTCGGATGTGCTGCTTCTGGAAGTGGGGCTGGGCGGCCGGCTCGACGCCACCAACGTGATCGCGCGCCCGGCGCTCACCGTCATCACCCCAGTCTCCATCGACCACACGCACTACCTTGGCGAGACGCTCGAACTCATCGCTGCCGAGAAGGCCGGAATTCTGAAGCACGGAGTCGCGGGCGTGATCGGTCGACAGGAGGCGGAGGCCGACGCAGTGATCGAGAATGTCGCCGGCGGGGTCGGGGCGCCGCTCGCACGGCTCGGCCGGGAGTGGTCGTTCAAGCGCGCTGACTCGCATCTGGTCGTCCAGGACGAGAGCGGCGAGGCGCGCTACCCGTTGCCCGCCCTCGCCGGCGACCATCAGGTCGAGAACGCCGCGCTCGCCGCCGTCTGCGCCCGGCTACTTCCCGGCTTCGAGGTCGGCGACGCTGCCATCGTCCAGGGACTACGCGAGGCGCGCTGGCCGGGGCGGCTGCAGCGCATCCCCTGGGCCGGCCTTTCCGATGGCTGGGAAATCTGGGTCGATGGCGGTCACAACGCAGCGGCGGCACATGTGCTCGCCCGCGTCGCCGAGGCATGGGCCGACCGGCCTCTCGACCTCGTGGTCGGCATGTTGAACACGAGGCCGCCCGAGGATTATCTCAGGCCGCTCGCGCCCTTCGTGCGGCGGATGGCGGCGGTGGCGATCCCCGATCAGGCCGCGAGCAGGACGGCGGACGAGATCTACTCGGTCGCGCGGTCTCTCGACATCAACTCGGAAACAGACGCCAGCGTCGGCGAGGCCATCACGCGCCTTGCGTCAGGCGCGGCCCAGCCCGGCCGCATCCTGGTGTGCGGCTCGCTCTATCTGATCGGTGACGTGCTCGCGACCGCTGGCGTTGCGGCCGCGTGAGGGGTGGGGCGTCAGACCGCGCCGCGCAGCCACTCGGCGAGCTTGGCCTTGGGCAGCGCGCCGACCTTGGTGTCGGCCACCTCGCCGTCCTTGAAGAGGATCAGCGTCGGAATACCCCGGATTCCGTACTTGGCCGGCGTCGAGGGGTTCGAATCCACGTCCAGCTTGGCAACCGAGAGCGAATCGCTCATCTCGCCGGCGATCTCCTCCAGCGCAGGCGCGATCGCCTTGCAGGGGCCGCACCAGTCGGCCCAAAAATCGACCAGGACCGGGCCTTCGGCGTTAAGGACCTTCTCTTCGAACTCGGCGTCGGTGACGTGGGAAACGCTCATCGGTACTCCTCCAGAACGGCAACAATCGGAATGTAGGGAGCGCTCCGGGGCCCGTCAACGGGACCCTCGCGCGTTATTCCAGCGCCCTTATTGTTCGGCGAGAAGCGCCGTCGCGATGGCGCGCCACTCCTCGCGCAGCGCCTGCTCCGACGCCGGACGGCCTGCGCGCCGGTACCAGTAGCCCGCGTTGCGGAGGTCGCCTTCCACGCGGTGAAGATAGGCGTGGACCCAGGCGCCTGCCGGTCCCTTGTCCGCTTGGGCGAGGTTATGGGCCTCGTCCCACGCGCCCTTCGCCTCCTGCCAGAGCGCCTGAAGCGGCTTGCTCAGGCCGGTTGGCGGCGCGGCGCCTTCGAGCGAGCCTTCGAATGCCGTCAGGTCCATGGTGGGCCTCCCGTTAGTCCTTGCCCCGCAGTCATCCCGCGCCTTCCACGCTCGGGGCCAGGGCGATCTCGAAATTACCGTAGGAGTCGACCGTGAGGGTCTGTCCCGGATGGACCACCACCGTGGTGACATCCGTATCGATCACCGCCGGTCCCTCGAACCGGTTGCCCGGCACCAGACGCGCGCCGTTGTAGATGGGGGTCTCGGCGCGGCGGCCCCACGACGCCCAATAGACCGAGCGGGTGGGGCGTCGGGCCTCCGGTGCCGGTTCCGGGTCGAGCACGTCAGTCGTCGACAGCACGGGCTTGCGAGTGACGCCCGAGGCGCGGCAGCGGAAGGTGACGATCTCCAGCTGCGCGCCCGGCAGCGCGGCGCCGCGGCCGTAGAGCGCCTCGTAGCGCTGGCGGAACTCTTCGTGCAGCGCGTCGATCCCATCGGCGGCGACGGTCTCGCCGTCCAGCTCGACCTCGACCTCGTTGATCTGGCCCTTGTGCCGCATGTCGAGGGTGAAGCGGTAGTGGCGATCCGCGGGGGCCACGTCGTCCGCCGCGAGGTCGGCGGCGCCCCGCGCCTTGAGCTCGGCCAGCATCGCGTTGATCTCCGCCGCATCGAAGGGCGAGCGCATGATGTTGACCCGCTCGTGAACGTGCAGCAGGTCGGCCGCCGCCGCGCCGAAGGCGCACCAGACCGAGGCAGTCTCGCGCTGCGGGACGATCACCTTCGAGACCCCGAGCTCCTGCGCGAACACCCCCGCATGGGCCGGGCCCGCGCCGCCGAAGGCGAAGAGCACGAAGTCGCGCGGGTCGTGGCCCTTCTGGATCGTCACCTTGCGAATCAGGTCGGCCATCTGGAACTCGGCGATGCGGGCGATGCCGCTCGCGGTCTCGTCGAGGCCCAGGCTCAGGCGCTCCCCCATGGGCGCGAGTGCCCGCGCCGCGGCATCGCGGTCCAGCGCGATCGCGCCGCCTGCGAAGTTGTCCGGGTCGAGATAGCCGAGCACCAGGTCGGCATCGGTCACGGTCGGCACGGTGCCGCCCCGCCCGTAGCAGACCGGGCCGGGATCGGCGCCGGCACTCTCCGGCCCCACGCGGAAGGCGCCGGTGGCCTCGTCGATGCGCGCCATGCTGCCGCCGCCCGCGCCGATCACCTGAATGTCTACCTTGGAGAGGTAGTACTCGTACTGGTGGACCAGGCTGCGGTAGGAGAACGCCGGCTCGCCGCCGTGGATGATGCCGACGTCGAAGGACGTGCCGCCCATGTCGGTGGTGATAACGTTGTCGTAGCCCATGATGCCGCCGGCGTAGCGCGAGCCGGTGACGCCGGAGACAGGGCCGGAATCGAGGGTGAGCAGCGGTGCTCCCATGGCCTTGGCGACGGGGATCGTGCCGCCCGCGCATTGGGTGATCTGCAACGGGTGGTGATAGCCGAGGTCGGTGGTGCGCCGGTCCATGCGGGCGAGATAGCCGGTCACCAGAGGGCCGATGTAAGCGTTGAGCGCGACGGCGGCGGTGCGCTCGTACTCACCCCACTTGGGCACCAGCTCCGACGAGCAGGTGACGAAGAGGTCGGGCGCGATGCGCTCCACCATCGCTTTGACCCGTTGCTCATGCTCGGGCGCGAGGAAGGACCAGAGGAAGCAGATCGCGAGCGCCTCCACACCGTCTGCGACCAGACGGCGGATCGCCTGCTCCGCCTCCTCCTCGTTCAGCTCGACCACGACCTTGCCAAAGCAGTCCACCCGCTCCGACACGCCTTCGATCAGGTACTTGGGCACGATCGGGTCGGGCTTGCTGCTCTCCGGGATGTGAACCACGAGGCGGATGTCGCGGCCGGTAAGCCCGCGCGAGCCCCGCATGATGTGGATGACGTCGTTGTGGCCCTTGGTGGTGATGAGCCCGACCTTGACGCCCTTCTTCTGGATGATCGCGTTGGTGCCGACCGTGGTGCCATGGGCCAGAACCGCAAGCTCGCTGCACAGCGAATCGAGCGGCGTGTCCAGCTTGCCGGCAACGATGTCGAGGGCCGCGATCAGCCCTTCGCCGAAATCGGCCGGCGTGGACGGCGCCTTGCCGGTGGTGACGCGGCCAGCCTCGTCCACCACTACGCAGTCGGTGAAGGTGCCGCCGATGTCGATGCCGCAGAGATAGCTGCTCATGGTTACTCTTGGGGACGTTCGTGGTGGGTGAGGAGGATGTCAGTCGAAGAGTGCGACGGCCCTGGTCCAGCCGCCGGATGCCGCCTTGATCTTGCAGGGGAAGCACGCGACCGTGAAGCCGAAGGGCGGCAGCTCCTCCAGGTGCCTGAGCTTCTCCATGTGGCAGTAGGGCGTGTCGATCCCGGCGTAGTGCCCTTCCCAGATGATCTTGGGATCGCGCGACTTGAGCCAGCGCTCGCGGGTGGCGGAGAAGGGCGCATCCCAGCTCCAGCCGTCGATGCCGGTGACGCGCACACCGCGCTCGGTCAGATAGTGGGTCCCCTCGCGGCCGACGCCGCAGCCGGAATGGATGTAGTCGTCGTGGCCGTAGCGCTCGCCCGCGCGCGTGTTCACCAGCACGATGTCCATGGGCTGGAGCTCGTAGCCGATGCGCTTCAGCTCGGCCTCGATGTCGGCAGGCGTGGCGACGTAGCCGTCGTCGAGATGGCGGAGGTCCAGCTTGACCCCCGGCCGGAAGTACCAATCCAGCGGCATCTCGTCGATGGTGGGCATCCGGTTGCCCTTCGAATCGCGCGAGTTGTAGTGGTAGGGCGCGTCCATGTGGGTGCCGTTGTGGGTGGCGAGCTCGATGAACTCGATCGCCCAGCCCTCGCCGCCCGGCAGCTGCTCCTCCTTGAGGCCGGGAAACAGCTCGCACATCATCGCCGCACTCTCTTTGCCCGTCACGTAGCGGATCGTGGGCCGCATGAAATCCGGGTCCACGACGGTTTCATTGTCGAGGGGCTGGGAGATATCGACGATCTTCGACGGCAGCTTCATCGCGGGTCCTCCTTGTGGCCGCCTCTTGTGCCCAAGGGGGGCACCGGAGTCGAGGGAGAGAATCTTGATCGGATCGGGCGCCGGCGCGTTAGAATGGCGCCATGGCTATCCTGCGCACAGTGCTCTGGTCGCTCGCGCGCCGCGCCGCGTCGGACCCGCGCGTGCAGAAGAAGGCGGGGCAGGCGTTTCGGGCCGTCGACCGGAAAATGGACAAGGCCGCCGACAAGGTCGCGGATGTTGCGGCCGCCAAGGACCCTGCGCGCGAGGCGGGCAAGATGCTGGGCGCCTTCCTCTCAGGCGATAAGCGGCCGAAGGGCTGAGCGCCCTCCGGCGTCTCTCCATCTGGTGCGGTCGAGAGGACTCGAACCTCCACGGGGTTGCCCCCACTAGCTCCTGAGGCTAGCGCGTCTACCAATTCCGCCACGACCGCCAGGTCAGATGGTGCGGCTGAGAGGACTCGAACCTCCACGGGGTCGCCCCCACAGCGCCCTCAACGCTGCGCGTCTACCAGTTCCGCCACAGCCGCAAGACACCCGTGCTCGAAGAGCGGGCGGGGCGGAGAAAACAAGGTAAGGCAGCGCCTTGTCAAGCCGCGATCCGCGGTACTTTCGCGGCGCCACTAACGACCAGCGCCGGCCTCGGGCTTGAACGGGCGGGAGAGCAGGCCGCCAATGGCATCGTCGACTGACGCGCCCCGATGCAGCACCGCATGCACCGCGCTGGCGATCGGCATTTCGACGCCGAGTCCGGACGCCATCGTCACCACGGCCGGCGCGCTCTCGTGGCCTTCGGTGACCGCCTCGCTGGAGTCGAGTGCTGCCTTGGGCGCCGTCCCTTCGCCGATCGCGCGGCCGAAGCTGAAGTTGCGCGATTGCTCGCTGGTGCAGGTGAGCACCAGATCGCCGAGGCCCGCGAGGCCGGCGAGTGTCTCCATCCGCGCGCCCTTGGCGACGGCGAGGCGCACAAGCTCGGCGAAGCCGCGCGCGATGATGGCGGCGCGGGCGTTGTCGCCCAAGCCGCGGCCGATGGCGATGCCGGCGGCAATCGCGATCACGTTCTTGACCGCGCCGCCGATCTGCACGCCGATCAGGTCGTCCGTGAGATAGGGACGGAAGGCCGGGACGCCGAGCGCCTTCACCACCGCCTCGCCCATGCGCGCGTCCTCGCAGGCAAGCGACACGGCGGCGGGCAAGCCGTCTGCGACCTCGCGCGCGAAGGTGGGGCCCGAGAGCACGGCGATTGGCATGTCCGGTGCCACCCGGCGCACCGCTTCGCTCATCAGCGCGCCGGTGCCCCGCTCGATTCCCTTGGGGCATATGACGGCGGGAGTCGCGCAGTCGGTCGCCTTGGCGACCTGCGCCGTCGTCTCGGCGAGATGCTGCGCCGGCGTCACCAGGAGCAGGAGATCGGCATCCGCCGCCTCGTTCAGGTCGGCGATGGCACGAATCGCGTGCTCAAGGGGGACGCCGGGCAGGAAGCGCCTGTTCTCGTGGCGGTCGTTGATGCTCTCGATGACATCGGTCTCACGCGCCCAGAGGGTCACCGTCCGCCCGGCTCGCGCCGCCACCGCAGCCAAGGCCGTGCCCCAGGCGCCGCCGCCGATCACGCCGATGCGCTTCATCGTTCTCGTGCGGCCGTCGGAGGTTGGCGTTCCATGCCGCCCAGTGTAGCGGACGCCGCCGAGTCGGAAACACGACGCGGCAACAGACGCCGCAGCGAGCCGCGCGTACAATCGGAAACACGGCGGTGTGAGGGGAGGGGCGCATGCTGCGTGTCGTGCCCGGAATTGGGCGTCTGCTTGCCGTTGCGCTCGCTGCGCTGACGGCTGCCACCACGGGGCATGCCGATGCGTCCCTTGAGTTGGTCGACATCCCCGGCGGCAGTTTCGAGATGGGCGATGCCGACGGCCGGCCTGACGAAGCGCCCCGGATGGCGACGGTAGACCCCTTCCGGCTCATGCTCTTCGAGGTGACGAACGCGCAGTTCGCCGCCTTCGTCGCCGAGACCGGGCACGTCACCGATCCGGAGCGCCGCGGCTTCGGCTACGTCTGGCCGGGGCGCTGGACCAAGGTGCCGGGCGCCGACTGGCGGCATCGCAGCGGGCCGGCGTCGAATCCCATCGGCCTCGACGATCATCCTGTGGTGCAGGTGAGCTGGCAGGACGCCGGCGCCTTCTGCCGCCACCACGGGCTTCGGCTGCCGAGCGAGGAGGAATGGGAATTCGCCGCGCGCGGCACCGACGGGCGCATCTTCCCTTGGGGCGATCGGGCCCCGGATGAGGGCGGCGCCAGGCGCGCCAACTACGGCACCAACAAGTGCTGCGCGGCGGATATGACCGACGGCTACCACGAAACCGCGCCCGTCGGCTCCTATCTGGCCGGGCTTTCGCCGTTCGGCCTGCACGACATGGCTGGCAATGTCTGGGAGTGGACGTCGAGCCCCGACGGCGATACCGGCAAGTACGTGATTCGCGGCGGTGGCTGGGGCAACAATCCGTTCTGTCTGCGGGTGAGCTACCGACACAAGAATCCGCCGGATATCGGCCTCGACATGGTGGGATTTCGCTGCGCCGGCGATTCGTAGGCCCCGCGGGCGGTCGCGGGCCTCAGGCTTTTCGTCCCAATCGTCCCGGCACGCCGGCGCCCTCGGCGAGCCCCGCGTCCGCGTCAAGGGGCCAGCGCGGCCGCGGCGATGCGTCGAGCGGGTCGGTGAGGCCTCGGGTCAGCCGCTCGATCCCGGCCCAGGCGATCATCGCCGCATTGTCGGTGCAGAGCCGGGGCGGCGGGATGTTGAGGGCGAGGCCGCGGGTCGCCGCCAGCTCTTCGATGCGCCGCCTGATCTCGCTGTTGGCTGCGACTCCGCCCGCCACCACCAGCGCCGTCGGCTCCACGTTTGAGCCCCGGAGCATGTCGATCGCATTCGCCGTGCGGTCGACCAGCACGTCCGTGACCGCGGCCTGGAACGACGCGGCGAGGTCGGCACGGTCGCCCTCCGATGGCGTGCCCATCGCCTGAACGGCGTGGAGCAGCGCCGTCTTGAGACCTGAGAACGAGAAGTCGCAGCCGGGCCGTCCGATCAGGGGCCGGGGCAGGGAGATACGTGCCGGGTCGCCGTCCTTGGCCGCGCGCTCGATTGCGGGCCCGCCCGGATAGCCGAGCTCCAGCAACATCGCCGCCTTGTCGAAGGCCTCGCCCACCGCGTCGTCGATGGTGGTGCCCAGCCGCTGGTACCGATCCACCTCCTCGACCAGCAGCAGTTGGCAGTGGCCGCCCGAGACCAGCAGCAGCAGATAGGGGAAGTTCAGCTCGGGGGCGATGAGACGCGGGCTGAGCGCATGCCCTTCCAGGTGGTTGACGGCGAGCAGCGGCTTGCCGTGGACGGCGGCGATTGCCTTGCCGGTCATGAGCCCGACCATGACCGCGCCAATCAAGCCGGGGCCGGCGGTGGCGGCCACGCCGTCGAGGTCGGCGAAACCGACACCGGCCTCCTCCATTGCACGGGCGATGAGGCCGTCGAGATGCTCGACGTGGCTGCGCGCGGCAATCTCCGGCACCACGCCGCCGTAGGGCGCGTGGTCGGCGATTTGCGAGAGCACGATGTCGGACAGCACCCGGCGCTCGTCGGTCACGACTGCGGCCGCCGTCTCGTCGCAGCTCGTCTCGATGCCGAGGACGATCATGGAGGCGAGCCTAACTCAGATTTCTCATCACGGTCAGTACCTGCACGATAGTTTCCCGCCGAAATGGGTGACGTTCGCGACTACCTGTCAGGAGAAAAACGGGTGCTCCCCGTGGATAACGAATAGCCTCGATCAGGAGCACCCTGATGCCAGATCGTGCCCCGACGATTAAAAGCCTACGGACGACCTTCGAGGTCGTGAAGGCGATGGTGGACACGCTTCCCGAAGCGATCTTCGCACGCCGCCAAAGCCGGGCACTCGGTCAATCTGGAGGCTCCTGAGGCGGTGAATTTGGCGTTCACGTCTTTTTCGCTTGGCTCGTATTTTTCTATAACGCTATGAATTTTTCTTATAATCTCGTATTTTCTCCATAACGCGAGTCGTCGGGCCGAAACTGGACTGGCTCCGCTGCACGAACCGGTCGCGATGGACGACGGCGGGCTTGCTGGGCGTCGACCAGCATTCACATCCGACCGCCCCCCCCTTGGGGGGACGGGCACGTTCGACAAGGAGAATCACCATGAAACGCGCACTGCAAATGTTCTCGGCTCTCGGGGTCGTCCTGCTGTTTGCCGCAGCCGGCCCGGCGACGGCTGGCGACGGTTGGCGCACGCTGACGCCGCCGCAGCCGCTTCCAGCGCCCGAAGCGACCGGCAATGTTGCAGTCAACGGCGCCAACATTCACTACGCGCTCTACGGCTCCGGCAACACCGATGCGGTGCTGCTGTTGCACGGCGGCTTGGGCGCGGTCGAGGACTTTGGGGGACAGATCGGCGCCCTCGCTGCCACATACAAGGTAATCGCCATCGACAGCCGGGGCCACGGCCGCTCGACCGACGACGAACAACCTTATGGTTATCACCTGATGGCGAGCGATGTGATGGGCGTGATGGACAGCCTCGGTCTGGACCAAGCGGCAATCGTGGGCTGGAGCGACGGCGGAAACATCGGGCTCGATCTGGCGATCCACAATCCCGACCGGTTGACCAAGGTGTTCGCGCTCGGGGCCAACTACCAAACGGCCGGCCTTCGCCCCTCCGCCTTTACCGACGCGCTGATCGGTGCCTACGTCGGCCACGCGGCTGCACAGTACGCACAGATTTCGCCAACGCCCGACGCGTGGGAAGCGTTTTCCGGCAAGGTGTTCGCGATGTGGGGCGGCCAGCCCGCCTACACCGACGAGCAGTTGGTGGGAATCACGGTCCCCTTCATGATCGCGGCCGGCGTCTACGAAGAGGCTATCGACGAGGCTCACACCAAACGCATGGCTGAGCTCATTCCGGGCTCCCAGTTGCTCTTAATCGGCAATTCCAGTCACTTCGCGCACTGGCAGCAGGTCGAGGCGGTGAACACCGCGATCCTGGAGTTCCTCGCCGCCGAGTGACGGAAGCGGCCGAGCGGCTCTTCCTGCTGCTGGTGGTCGGCTATTCGGACCAGGATGCGGTAGTGCCCGACATCGGGCGAAAGCCGCTCAACGAGACGGTCGCCTACGTCTGACAATGGGACAGGGTTTGGCGCTGGTCCGGGCGGGGCCGGCGCCGCAACGATCCGTGCCGTCCGGGGCGTGAAAGCGCTCGCGTCGGCGCGGCCCGCTGTGTAGAAGGGGCGCGACGCTCCGAATCGGTGCCGTGGACGTGCGCCTGCCAATAGTCGTCGGGACGCGGGGCAGCCCGCTCGCCATCGCCCAGACCCGCCACGTTTGCACCCGGCTGGTTGCGGCGCATTCTGCGCTGGCCGAGGACGGTGCGCTGCTCACCCAGACCATCACCACCTCGGGCGATCGATTTGCGGACCGCCCGCTTGCCGAGATCGGCGGCAAGGGGCTCTTCACCAAGGAGATCGAGGAGGCGCTCCTGGATGGGCGCATCGATCTCGCCGTGCACTCGATGAAGGACGTGCCGACCTGGCTGCCGGAGGAGCTGGAGATCGCCGCGATCCCTGAGCGGGAGGATCCGCGCGACGTGCTGATCGCGCCTGGTGCGACCGGCCTCGCCGACCTGCCGGCGGGGACGCGCGTCGGGACCGGTTCGCTCCGCCGCCAAGCACAAGTTCTGGCGCGCCGCCCCGATATCGAGATCGTCCCGATGCGGGGCAACGTCGGCACCCGGCTGCGCAAGGTGGCCGATGGTGCGGCCGACGCCACGCTGCTGGCTCTGGCCGGCCTCAAGCGCTTGGGCGAGGAGGTCGACGGGATGGCGGTGCTGGAGCCGGCGGAGATGCTGCCGGCGGTGGGGCAGGGGGCGCTCGGCATCGAGTGCCGGACGGGCGATGAGCGGGTGCAGGAGCTGCTGCAGCCCATCGTCGATCCGGTGACAACTGCCGCGGTCCAGTGCGAACGGGCGTTGCTGGAGGTGCTCGACGGCTCCTGCCGCATGCCGATCGCAGGCCTCGCCGAGGCGGATGGCTCGGGCGGGCTTCGCCTCGACGCCCTGATCGCGCGGGCCGACGGCAGCGTCTGTCACCGAGTCGAGCGCGCTGGGGCTGTAGCGGACGCGTCCGCCATCGGCCGCGACGCCGGTGCCGCGCTGCGTGCGGCCGGCGGGCCTGACTGGTTCGAGTCGTGAGCTGCCCCCGCCTGCTCTTGACTCGTCCGCACCAGGATTCTCTCGCGCTCGCGGAAGAGCTGGCGCGTCACGGCGTCGATTCGCTGATCGAGCCGATGATGACGATCCGCATCGACGACGGTGCGAAACTCGACCTTGCGGGTGTCCAGGCGATCCTCCTCACCAGCGCGAACGGCGCGCGGGCGCTTGCGGCGACGTCACCCGACGAGGATGCGCGCCGGCTTCCGGTCCTGGCCGTCGGCTGCGCCACCGCGCAGGCTGCGCAGGACGCCGGCTTCCGCTCGGTGACCGCGGCGGACAGCGACGTGGATGCGCTGGCAGCGCTCGCCCTAGCCCGACTCCGCCCAGACTCCGGCCGACTCGTCCACGTGGCCGGCCGGGTCAGCACGGGCGATTTGGCGCCCCGGCTGCGCGCCGCCGGCTTCGAGGCGGAGCGCGTGCCCCTCTACGACGCGGTGGCCTCATGTGCCTTGTCTGCGCCGGCGCGCCAGGCGTTGGAGTCGCAAGCCCTCGCCGGTGCTGCGTTTTACTCTCCCCGCACCGCGCGCCTCTTTGCTAAGCTCATGCGCGAATCGGGACTCGACTCGACGGCGCGGACACTCACCGCGTTCTGCCTGAGCCAAGCGGTGGCCGAAGCGGCAGCATCTCTTCCCTGGAAACGCGTCTCCGTGGCCACCGCGCCGCAACAGGATGCGCTCGTCGCCTGCGTCGTGAGCGCGCTCGCGCCGAGCACGCGAACGGACGAGCAGCAACGGTGAGCAAGAGATCGTCCCGGCGCCGAAGAGGCCGCGACAGGCGGAACGAGAGACACATGGCGGCGCGGAAAGATGACGGCCAGGAGCCGCCGGCAAGCGGCCGGCCAAGCGTGATCTGGCGATTGCCGGCGACGCGGGGTGCGACGCAGGACGCGGACACCCCCGATGCCCCCGCCGCCGAGGCCGAGGCGGATCGCCCGAAGGGTCGCCGCGTCCCGCTGCTGGCCGCCATAGGCCTGGCTGCAGCGCTCGTTTGCGTCGGGCTTTACGCCGCGTGGTCCGAATTCGGATCCGATGTCTTCGGCATTGGCGGGGAGCAGACTGTCGCCTCGACCCCCGCCGCTGCGCCGCCCGTCGCCCAACAAACGGGTGACGGTCCGTCGGGTGAGGGCACGGCCGAGGCTCCCCCCGTCGACGGTGCCGGCGCGCCGCTCGCCGGCGCAGAGGTGGAGGACGAGGACGCCAAGACCGACCCAGTAGAGGAGTCGATCTCGGTCGCCGCCGCTCTGCAGAACGACGAGACCGCTCCACAGGAGACGGCGACGCCCGAGCCGGCAGCGCCTGCAGTGGATCCCCCGTCGCCATCGCCGGTGCTTGCCGCCGACGACCCGCCGACGACCCCGGCCGTTGCCCCCGCACACGCCGAGGAGCAGGTCGTGCCCGAGCGCGCGACCGCCGTTGCTGCCGAAACAGCTCCGGTTGCGGTCGACGAGTCCCAGCCTGCCACCCGATCGCCCGCCCAAGCCGATATCGGCAGCGACGCGCTCGGGGCGCTGAACGCTCGGCTGGAGGCCCTGGAGGCGCGGTCCGATGGTGCCATCGGCGCGGGCGCTGCGGTGATCGCCCTGGAGCAGCGGGTCCGGGTGCTCGAGGACGATCCGACGCGCGAGCCCCTCGGCGAGGCGCTCGCGGCTTGGGGTGAGCAGCGCGCCGCGCTGGAGACCGCGCTCGCTGAGGTAAGCGCGCGGCTCGCGCACTTCGAGGAAGAGGCCGCACAGCAGGCCGCCGCCGACGGGCGTCTGGTGACGCTAGTACTGGCGACGGGAGAGCTTACGGCGGCTCTCGGCTCCTCCCGCGGCTTCGCACCGGTGCTCGACACGGTTCGCGGCATCACCGGCGACGATCCCGCGTTCGAGAGCGCCCTCGCGCGGCTCGCGCCCTTCGCCGCTACCGGCGTGCCGACCATCGACGGGCTCCTCGCGCGCTTTCCCGAGGCCGCGAACGCCATCGTCCGTGCCGCGCCCGCGACCGAGGACGCCGACTGGATCGACGAGACGGTCACCCGGCTGAGCCAGCTCGTGACGATCCGCAAGACCAGCGGCGCGATCGATCCTCAGAGCCTCGACGGCCGTCTGGTCGAGGCCGAATCGGCGCTCGCGACCGGCGATCTCGGGCGCGCGATCGCCATCGTCGAGGCGACGATGCCCGGTGCCGTCGAGGCCATCAGCGCCCAAACCTGGCTACGCGACGCCCGCGCCCGACAGGAGGCCGACGACGCGCTCGCCGCTCTTGTCGCCGCCGTCCACGCCCGCATCGGCGCCCGTTGGGCAACGACCGGCGGGACGCAATGATTCGCATCATCGCCTTCGTCGTCGCGGTGACCGTCGTGGCGGCGGCTGCGACCTGGATCTCGGAGCCGCCCGGCCGTGTCGAGATCGCCTGGGACGACTATATGGTCGAGACCTCGCCGGGGACCCTGGCTGCGGCCCTCGCCGTGGCTGCGGCCATCGTCCTGGTGATTGCCGCCGTCGTGCGCTTCGTCTGGATCGGTCCGCGCCGGGTCGCATTAGCGCGCCGGCGCCGCCGCGAGCGTCTAGGCTATCGCGCGCTGACCCAGGGGCTGGTCGCTGCGGCGGCGGGCGACCCAAAGCGTGCTCGCCGCTTCGCGCGTCGCGCCGATGCGCTGCTGGAGGAGCCCCCGCTGACGCTCCTGCTCTCGGCCCAGGCGGCACAGCTCGAGGGCGACGACCACGCCGCGCGCGGCTATTTCGAGGCCATGCTCGACCAGCCAGCGACGGCGTTCCTCGGATTGCGCGGCTTGCTCGTTCAGGCCGAGCGCACCGGCGACACGGCGAGGGCGCTGGAGCTTGCGGAGCAGGCTTTCACTCTCCGGCCCGAGACGCCCTGGGTCCTTACCGCGCTGTTGGAGATGCAGACACGAGCGGGGCGCTGGTCGGATGCGCTCAATACGGTCAAGCAGGCCCTGCGCCACGGCGCGGTGGGTGACGAGGTCGGCCGCCGACGCCAGGCGGGATTGCTCTTCGAGCGTGCGCGGGCGTTGCGCGAGCAGGGCGAGGTGAGGGAGGCGCTGCGCGTCGCCGACGAAGCGCGCGCGGCGGATGCGGCGTTCCTGCCCGCAGCGCTGCTAGGCGCCGGACTCGCCAAGGAAGCCGGCCGAGACAGTGCTGCGCAGCGGGCGGTGATCGATGCCTGGCGTCATTGTCCTCACCCGGCGCTCGGCCGGCTCTTTCTCGCGCTCCACGCCGACAGTTCGGCCGCAGAGCGGCTGAAGCGGGTCGAGACGCTGGTGGCCAACAACAGCGACCACGCCGAGAGCCTCATGCTGCTCGCGAACCAGGCGTTCGAAGCGAAGCAGTGGGGGACGGCGCGCCAGCACCTGGAGCGCGCCGCGGTTGAGTGCCCCAGCGCCGGCGTCTACCGCCTGCTGGCACGTCTGGAGGAGGCCGAGACGGGGGACGGCGACGCGGTCCGGCGGCGCCTCCAGCAGGCGAGCGAGGCGTCGCCCGATCCGGCCTGGCTCTGCACCCGCTGCGCCAGCGCGAGCCCGGCGTGGTCGATCGTCTGCGATCGCTGCGGTGCCTTTGATGCGATCGAGTGGCGCACACCGTCACGCGTCGAGGCAAGTGCCTTGCCGCCAGATACTGCCGCCTCTGCCGACGACGATGAAGAGCAACCAGTACCGGCGGCCGCAGGCACTGCCGCCGAGTGATCGTTCTTGCGGGAAGCCAGGGCCAGCCCGCGATTGGCGCCTTTACAATGCAGCGTGCCTTGACGATAGTCCGGCGCGGAAGCGGGCCGCAGTAGCTCAGTCGGTAGAGCAATGCATTCGTAATGCATGGGTCGGGAGTTCGAATCTCTCCTGCGGCACCAGCCCCCGGATTCATGCGTTCCTACCCATTCTCGAAATCTGTTGTTTGGCGCGGGGATCTGACGCTGATCGGCACTGTAACCCATTGAGACAGCGAGGCTCTGGAGGGGGCAAAGTTCGGCGCCCATCAACACCGTGAGCTCCACGACTCTGCCCGAGCCGTGCCCGGATTGGGCATTGTTTCTCGACTTTGACGGCTGCATCGTCGATATCGCGCCGACGCCGGAGGCCGTCGACGTTCCAGGCCGCTTGCCTTCGCTATTGGTCGCGTTGCGCGAGGCGTTGGGGGGCGCCGTCGCGATCGTAACAGGCCGACCCATCGACCAGATCGAGGGCTTTCTGGGCACTGCCGTCCCGGCTGTTGCCGGGTTGCACGGGCTTGAACGACGCACGTCGGATGGCAGGATCGTGCGTCCTTCCTTGCCACGGAGTGACTTGCACGTTGTCCGGGCGCTGCTGAAGGAGTTTGCGGCGCAGCGTCCGGGTATTCTCGTCGAGGACAAGACATACACTCTCGGCCTTCACTATCGCCTTGCCCCGTCGCTGCGAGATGACTGCAGGGATGTCGTGAACGCCGCCCTCAAGGTTGCTCCGCAGGGTTGGCAGGTCGTCGAAGGCAAGTTCGTATTCGAACTCAGACCGCGCGAGCACACCAAGGGTACAGCCATAGAAGCGTTCATGGGCGAAGCGCCGTTCCTCGGGCGAACGCCCGTATTCTGCGGTGATGACATCACCGACGAAGACGGATTCGAGGCCGTCAACGCGCGGGGCGGCGTGAGCATCCGCGTCGGCACAGGCTCGGCCACGCGGGCAGCGACGCAGGTCGATACGGTCGGCGAACTGCTGGACTGGTTGCAGCGGGTGGCCGGCGCAACGGGGCCTATGCCTCCGAGAGCCGGGTGACGAACCGCTCGAACCAGGCCTCCACACTGTTCGACCGGAGAACCTGCATCGATCTCCGCCAGCGCTCGCTCCGCTCCTCGGCAGGCATCATGAGTGCCGTCTGGATGGTTTTGGCGACGCCTTCCACGTCATAGGGATTCACGATCAACGCGTCCGGCAGATGCTCGGCCGCTCCGGCGAAGCGCGAGAGTACGAGGACACCCGGATCGTTCGGCGGCTGGGATGCCAGATACTCCATGGCGACGAGATTCATGCCATCGCGCAAGGGCGTGACCAGGCCGACCTGCGCGAGACGCAGAAAGCCGAACAGGGTTCGCCGGCCGAAGCTCTTGTTCAGGTAGCGGATCGGTACCCAATCGACGTCCGCCAACTCACCGTTCACGTGTCCGGCCAGCGTCTCGAGCGTGCGCCGGATCTCGGAATACTCGGCGATCCCACCGCGGCTGGGGGGCGCGACCTGCATCAGGGAGACGCGGTTGAGGTGGCGGGGATAGGCCCGCAGAAAATGTGCAAACGCATCGAAGCGCTGTACCAGTCCCTTCGAGTAGTCGAGCCGGTCCACGCCGATGATCAGCCGGCGCCCGGCGAGGCTGACCCGAAGGCGCTCGAATTCCCGGCTGCTCTCGGCCCTGGCCGCGTTGCGCTCGACATAACGAGTGTCGATGCCGATCGGATGGGTCTCGACCCTGAAGACCCTCCGGAACGCGCGAACGACTGCGCCTCCCTCTCGGTCCTCCACCCTGGCTCCCGCCTCGCGAACCAGATAGTCGAGAAGGTGAGCCCGGTCCGTCTCCGTCTGGAAGCCGACGAGATCGAAGTAGGAGAAGCAGCGCATGAGGTCCTTGTGCACCGGCAGGGTCGCGAGCAGCTCCCGCGGCGGCAGGGGTGTGTGCAGAAAGAGGCCCAACCGGTTCCGTATCCCGAGCCGGCGCAGTTCCTGGCCGAGCGGAATCAGGTGGTAATCGTGGACCCAGATCAGGTCGTCGGGCTGCAGCAGGCCGGCCAGCCTGCGGGCGAACTCCCTGTTGACGCGCCGATAGCCGGTGTAGTTGCCGCGATCGAAGTTGACGAGATCGATGCGATAATGAAACAGCGGCCAGAGCGTGGAGTTCGCGAAGCGATTGTAATACTCCTCGTGGTCGCGTTCGCTGAGATCCACGGTGGCGCGGGCAAGTCGTCCGCTCTCGGTTACCCTCACAGTCTCGTCGGGAACGGCGACCACCTCGCCACTCCAACCGAACCAGACACCCCCGGAGCGCCGCAAGGCCGCGAGCACAGCCACGGCCAGACCGCCCGCAGCAGTCTTGCCCTCGTTGACCGGCGCAACCCGGTTGGATACGACGACAATGCGATTCGTCATGGGTGTCGCGATACCCCACGATTGGAATCATTCGACTCGTCCCGACGACGCAAACCCGGCGGGAACAGGCGTCGGACTCATACCATCAGAACGCATCCTCCCATGGCCGGGAGAGCTTGATCGCCGAGGTGATCAACCCGACCATGCTGTAGGTCTGTGGGAAGTTCCCCCACAACTCTCCCGTCTTCGGATCGAGGTCTTCCGACAGGAGGCCCATCGAGTTGCATGAGGCGAGCATGTTTTCGAACAGCCGCCGCGCCTCATCCCGTCTGCCGAGGGCCGCGATGGCATCGATGTACCAGAACGTGCAAACGTTGAACGCATTCTCTGGCGCCCCGAAATCGTCCGTTTCGACATATCGAAACACGTGATCGCCGCGACGCAGTTCGCGTTCGACCGCTGCCACGGTGTCACTGAAACGCGGATACCAGGCGCTGCAATACGAAATCTCGTGCATGAGCAACAAAGCCGCGTCGATTTCGCTGCCTCCGAACGCGCTCACATAGCACCGCTTTTCCTCGTTCCAGGCCTCGCGCTCGATGCATTCCCTGATCGTTTCGGCGCGTGCGCCCCACAACTCGGCGCGATCCTCGAGTTCGAGATGGCGGGCGATGAGCGCGAGGCGGTCGCAGGCCGCCCAGCACATGAGGACCGAAAACGTGTGGATGCGCTCGGTGCCGCGAAGCTCCCAGATGCCCGCGTCCACCTTGTCGTAGAGCCGGAACGCCGCTTCGCCGACCCGTTCCAGCACGCGGAACAAGCTCTCGTCTCCTTGCAAATCGATTCGCTCGTCGAAAAACGCCTGCGCGCAGGCGAGGATGACGGTGCCGTAGACGTCATTCTGGGTCTGGACATAGGCGAGATTGCCGGCGCGCACCGGCTGGTGATCGCGATAGCCCCGGAGAGAATCGATCTCGCGCTCCGTAAGCTCGGTCTCCATGTTGATGCCGAACACCGGCTGGAGCGTGCCGTCAGGGCTCGCGGCGACGATGTTCAGGATGTAGTTGAGATACTCTTCCATGGTGCGGGTGATGCCCAGGCGATTGAATGCGCGAACGACGAAATAGGAATCGCGCAGCCAGCAAAAGCGGTAATCCCAGGTGCGGGAGGTTCCGTTCGCCTCGGGTACGGACGTGGTGATGGCGGCCACCATGGCGCCGGTCTCTTCGACCTCGCACAGCTTGAGCGTGATGGCCGCCCGGATCACGGAGCTCTGCCATTCGAATGGCAGCGCGAGGTAACGGACCCATTCCCGCCAATAGTCCTCCGTCCTTTCGAAGAACTCTCGGGAAAGCTCCGCGATGTCTCGTTCGAGGGAGTCATCAGGGCCGAGAATGAGGTCCAACGGGCGGTTCAGCAGGAACGCCGTCTCCTCGAGCACGAAAGAAACCGGCGCGTTGGTGGTGAGCCGCAGGACGTGGTCGGGCAGGACGTAACGCACGTGATTGCTGCCGCGCGTGACGGTCGGCCGCTCGGCACCGTAGTTCCCGGCCGGCCGCAGCCTTACGCGGACATGCGGGCTGCCGGAGAGCGGAATCAGCCGGCGTACCAGAGTCAGGGGGCGCGCGAGGCGGCCGTGCCGCTTGAAGCGTGGTGCGAAGTCCTGGACCTTGAGCGCATCGCCGGACTTGCTGCGCAGCGTCGTTTCGACGATCGCCGTATTCGGCAGATAGCGCTGCTCGCTGGTGGCGAGGTCGTCGAGCTCCACCTCATAGAAGCCAACGGGTTCGATCGGCTGCAGCAGATCGCAGAATACCGGGTTGCCGTCGAAACGGGGCATGCACGCCCAGACCAGGCGCGCCCGCGAGTCGAGCAGGCCCGCATAGGTGCAGTTCCCGATGATGGCGAGATCAAGCGAGTGCATCCCCACCCCTTTGCCGCAAGCCCGGCATCGTCACCCCGGATTCGGCAGTATACCATCGCGCCGATGGGGCACTGACCGGCCGCGACGCCGGAACCGGTCGCCGGATGCGTGGCCGGCCTAGCGGCTGGCTGAATCGGCCCTGTCTAGTGAGAGTGCCGGGGCAGCTTCGCCGACACGGAGCGATAGCGGGTCGCGAATTCCAGACAGCCACCATCCGCCAGCTGCCCGACGTGAGCGCGATAGAGCTCCTCCCATGGCGTGTGGTGTTCGAGCTCGGCGGGCGTGTGGGCGGCGCGGCGGGTCGCCAGGGTTTCCTCGGGCTGCAGAATGTCGACCCGCCGGCGGCGGAGGTCGACCCTGAGCCGGTCGCCTGTCTCCAGGATTGCGAGGTTGCCGCCGACGGCGCTTTCGGGGCTGGCGTTCAGGATCGAGGGACTGCCGGAGGTGCCGGACTGCCGACCGTCGCCGATTGTCGGCAGCTCATGGATGCCCGCCCGTATGAGCTCCGCCGGCGGCTGCATGTTCACGACTTCTGCCGATCCGGGATATCCGACGGGCCCGGTGCCGCGCATCACCAGGATGCTGGTCTCGTCGATCCCGAGCGTCGGGTCGTCGATGCGGGCTCGATAGTCTTCCGGACCGTCGAAGACGATGGCTCTCCCCTCGAACGCGTCGGGGTCGTCGGCGGACTCGAGAAAACGGGCGCGAAAGCTGTCGGAGATCCCGCTCGTCTTCATGATCGCAGCGCTGAAGAGGTTGCCGCTCATGACCACGAATCCGGCCCGTTCCTTCAGCGGCCTGTCGAACGGGCGGATGACATCCTCGTCGGATGGCGCGGCGCGGGCGACGTTCTCCGCCACCGTCCTGCCGTTCACCGTGGAAGCATCGCCGTTCAGCTTTCCCGCGCGCAGGAGCTCTCCCATGACGGCGGGCACGCCGCCGGCGCGGTGATAGTCCTCCGCCAGGTAGTCGCCGGCCGGCTGGCAGTTGACCAGCAGCGGCACGTCGTAGCCCACCGCCTGCCAGTCTTCGAGCGTGAGTTCGACGCCGATGTGACGCGCGATCGCATTGATATGAATGGGCGCGTTGGTCGAACCGCCGATCGCGCTGTTGACCGCGATGGCGTTCTCGAAGGCGGCGCGGGTCAGGACCTTCGCCGGCGTGAGATCCTCGTGGATCATCGAGACGATTCTCCGGCCGGTCTCGTAGGCGTACTGGGCCCGCTCCTTGTTCGGTGCGGGCGGCGTGGCCGAACCCGGCAGCGACATGCCGAGTGCTTCGGCGAGCGAGTTCATGGTGGACGCCGTTCCCATGGTGTTGCAGTGGCCAGGGCTCGGCGCCGACGAGGCCACCATCTCGATGAACTCCTCGTCGGTGATGTTACCGGCGGCGAGCAGCCGGCGGGCTTCCCAGAGGATGGTGCCCGAACCGGCTCGGCGGCCCTCCCACCAGCCGTTCAGCATCGGGCCGCCATTGAGCGAGACCGCGGGGAGGTTCGCCGTCGCTGCCGCCATGATCATCGCCGGCGTGGTCTTGTCGCAGCCCGTCGTCAAGATGACGCCGTCGATCGGATAGCCGTGCAGGATCTCCACCAGGCCCAGGTAGGCGAGATTGCGGTCGATAGCAGCCGTCGGCCGTCGGCCGCTTTCCTGGATCGGGTGAACCGGAAATTCGAGGGGGATGCCGCCTGCCTCGCGGATGCCGGCCCGCATGCGTTCCGCCAAGCTCTGGTGGATGCGGTTGCATGGCGAGAGGTCGGACCCTGTCTGCGCGATCCCGACGATGGGCTTGCCGGATTGCAGTTCTTCGCGGGTCAGGCCGAAGTTCATGTAGCGCTCGATATAAAGTGCGGTCATGCCGGGATCGAGGGGATCGTCGAACCAGCTTCGGCTGCGAAGCGTTTTCCGGGCCATGAGCACTCCTCCCAAGTTGCCGCTCTCAACTTAGCGAGCGGATGCATCACCGGGAAGGCGCTCAACATGTCGTGGAACTGGGATACTCTGGTCTGGCCGAGACGCCGGCCGGCAATGCCGCAAACCAATTAGCGTTCATGCGCTAAGAACCTCCGCAACGCCCATGGAGCCCCGATCGATGACGCCCGAAACACTGACCTTCCACAGCGTCGACGTGCGCGCTGTTGTTCTCAAGCTGAGGCGGCCCGTTGTCGCCAAGATCGCGACCATTACGGACTGGCCGCTCATCCTGATCGATCTGAAGACCGAGGAAGGGGTCGTCGGCCGCAGCTATCTGGAGCCCTACATTGTCAAGTCGATGAACTATCTCGTGCCGGCCTTGCACGACATGGGGGCGATGCTCAAAGGCGAAAGGCTGGCGCCGGCCGAAATCTACGAAACCGCCCGAAAGTCGCTGCATTTCGTCGGTTACGAAGGCATGTCAATGATCGCCGTTTCCGGCATCGACATGGCAGCCTGGGACGCCCTGGCCAGAGCCGCCGGCATGCCGCTCTGCACATTGCTCGGCGCCTCGCCCGGCACGGTGCGCGCCTACAACAGCAATGGGCTCTGGCTCAAGTCTCCGGCCGAAGTTGCCGCCGAGGCCATCGAGATCCGCGACGAGGGACAGTTCGATGGCGTGAAACTGCGTCTCGGCCGGGACGATCCCAAGGACGACCTCGCCACGATCGATGCGGTTCGCCGGACGGTTGGCGAAGACATGCACTTGATGATCGATTTCAATCAGGGTCTGGATATGGCGGAGGCATTACGCCGGTGCCACATGCTCGACGATCTTGGACTGACCTGGCTGGAAGAGCCGGTGGTCTATGACAACTTCGACGGATACGCCCAACTCGCGCGGGAACTCAAGACGCCCCTGCAGATTGGCGAGAATTTCTACGGACCGCGCGATCTGCACAAGGCATTGCGTTCCGGGGCCTGCGACTACGTGATGCCGGATTTCATGCGCATCGGCGGGGTCACCGGATGGATGCGCGCGGCAGCCATTGCGGGTGCGGCCGGCATCCCGATGTCAACGCACCTCTATCCCGAGTTCGGCGCCCATGTGATGCGGGCGACCGAAACCGCACATTGGCTGGAGTGGCAGGACTGGGCCGATCCGATCCTGCAAAAGCCCTATGAGATCAAGGACAGCCATTTGCACATCCCGGATGTGCCTGGGGTGGGCCTGGACTGGAACGAAGATGTCGTCGCCAGAAACCTGTACGAGGCCTGACCGCCCGATTCCCTAAACGCTGTGACGGTGCCCAGAAGGCCAGGCTAGCCGTTGCGCAGCTGCTCCGTTGCGGCCTTGTCCAGCCCGCCGGCGTCGTCGAGGGCCACGCGGTAGGTCTCGTGGGCGGCCTCGGGCGAGACCCAGCGTTCGCGCACGTCGATGGCTACCTGTTCCGCCGGGCGCTCGGTCGGCGCGCCGTAGCCGCCACCGCCGCAGGAGTAGGAGACGATGGTGTGGCCCTGGGGGATGATTGCCTGGGCGCAGGGGTCGAGCTGGTGCAGGTCGCCGTTGGCATCGCGCCGGAACTGGTTGGCCCGCCCGCCTGCGGTGCCGCCGCGCGCACCCTCGGGCGGCGTGACGTTGCCGTCGCTGACGTAGCCGACCTCGAGGTCGCCCTCGGTTGGCCCGAACTCGCAATAGACCCCGGCACCGCCCCGCGTGCGGCCGTGGCCGCCTGAATCGGTGAGGAAGTGCCGGCCGCGCACGGTGAGCGGGAAGCGCATCTCGTCGAGCTCGATGGAATCCTGATAGGACATGCCGGCGTTGCCGAGATGGCCGATCGAAATCCAGGCGTCGGCCTGGGCGCTCGCCGCGCCGCCGCCCCAGCCGAGGAAGATCTGATTGACGTAGGGGCCCTTGGTCTTCTCGCTGTGGCCTGAGATGACGCCGAGCGAGGGCGGGATGATGGAGCCTGTGCTCGCCATGCCGTAACCGTCGCCGAGGTCCGCGATCGCCCGGCTCACCGCGTTGCCGACGCGGTCGGCGAGATTGGTCGTCGCCACCGAGCAGCTGGTCGGGTGCCTGGGAATGCCGCAGACGGTGTTCTCCTTGAGGTGCATGCGCACCCGGCGGAAGGAGCCGGTATTGGTGGGCACCGCGTCGGGGATGCTGTTGAAGACGCCGAGCAGCAGTGTGCTCTCGCAGCAGGCCTGCGAGAGGTTGAGGCCGCAGGGCATCGCGTCCGGGTTGTCGCGGAGGTCGATGTCGATCATCGCTTCCTCGGGGTCGACGTCGACCACGATCTTGACCGGAATGCCGTCCTCGGCGTTGGGGAAGGGGTCGTGCATCGAGTTGGTCACGGCCCGGCCCCCCGGCATCTTTCGCACGGCCGCGATCATCAGCTGCTCGCTGTAGTCGAACCACTGCTCGGCGAACTGGGCGAGGGTGTCCCAGCCGATCTCGTTGCCGAAGGCCATGATCTCGCGCTCGCCGATCCGCGCCGCGCCGAGCTCTGCCAGATAGTCGCCCCACCATTGCTCCGGCACGCGGATGCGGAGCCGGCACATGCGCACGATGTCCTCGATGTCCTCGTAATCGCGCTGGATCTGGACCGCCGGGAAGATCAGCGCGCCTTCCTCGTAAACGTCGCGCGCGCTGCCGTGATAGGTGGTGGCGATGGAATTGCCGCAGTCCGCTTGGTGCGCCTTGGCGACCATGGTGAAGCGGTGCACGCCCTCGTCGTCGATCACGGGCGCGAGGATGGTGTGGTCGGCCGGATGCGAGCAGCCGTGATAAGGAGAGTTGTGGAGGTAGGCGTCGCCCCGCTTGAGGTCGGCGTGAAACTCCTGCATCGACTCGCACATCATATCGGCGCCGCGCAGAACGTGAATCGGCAGGCTTTCGTTGACGGTAAGCAGGCGGTTCTCGGCCGTGACGATGCAGCAGGAGAAGTCGCGCGCGCTGTTGAGCACGCCGGAGCGCCCAGTGCGCAGCAGCGTGTTGGCCATCTTGGCGCAGATGGCCTCCATCCGCTTGTTGATGATCGCCATCTGCACGCCGTCGAGCGTGCCGTCTGCGTTGAGAGTCAGCGTATTCCTTGCCATCGCCCGGCTCCCTGGGTCACGGCGTTATCAGGAGACTGCCCGAGGGCCGGCGCTCGGCCTTGGCCCCGGGGTCGATCACAACGGTGGTGAAAGACGATTCGATGATCGCGGGCCCGTCTACGGTCTCGCCCGGCCCCATGCCGTCGAAGTGCACGACGCGCGCCTCGACGAAGCCGGTATCCGGGAAATAGACTGAGCGGCTGTGCGCGATCTCCGGCCCACCGCCGGCGCTCTCCACGCTCAGGTTGACGCCGTCTCGGAGGCGGCAGCGCACGTTGGCGCGCCAGCCGACGGTCTCGATGGTGGATTCGATGTCGGCGAAGGTGAACAGCGCTTCGTGGGTCTTGTGGAAGTCCTCGATGAAGGCGGCGAGCGCGGGCTCGTCCTCGATCCGGTCCGCGCGCAGCGGCACCTCGATCTCCCAGATCTGGCTGGGATAGCGGGCCTCGGCGGTGAACTCCACGACCTGCTCCAGCGAGCCCGCGCCCGGCCCCTCGATGAAAGCCCGGCACTTCTGCTCCAGCCCCTCCAGCAGCGCATTCACGCCGTTGAAGTCGAAATCGCCGGTGGAAGTGTAGAGCGTGCCGCTGTACTCGGCCCTGAGATCCGAGATGAGCGCCCCGTGGGCGCTGAGCGCGGCCGCGACCTCAGGCAGGATCACCTGCGCGCAGCCGAGCCGGCGCGCGATGGCGACCGCGTTGAGGCCGGCTGCGCCGCCGCCGCCGACGATGGCGGCCTCGCGCGGGTCAATGCCCTGGTTGACCGTGATGTCCTCGATGGCGTGCACCATGTTCTCGGTGGCGACGCTCATGATCGCGGCCGCTGCCTCGTGGAGCGAGAGGCCGAGTTTCTGCGCGACGTGGGTCTCGATGGCGTTCCCGGCGGCCTCGGTCTCCAACGCCATGGTGCCGCCGAGGAAGTAGGCGGGGTCGATCCAGCCGAGGACCACCGATGCGTCGGTCACGGTCGGCTCGGTGCCGCCTGCGCCGTAGCAGACCGGGCCGGGCACGGCGCCGGCGCTCTTCGGCCCGACGTGGAGCAGGCCGCCTTCGTCGACCCAGGCGATGCTGCCGCCGCCCGCGCCGATGCTCTTCACGTCCACCGCCGGGAAGCCGGTCATGTGGCCGCGGTAGGGTTGGCCGATCCAGGTCTCGCGCGTCCAGGGGATGCGCCCACCGCGTACCAGGCTCACGTCGAAGGTGGTGCCACCGGTATCGGCGATGATGGCAGTATTGACACCGCTGTCGGCCTGGGCGTAGGCGCGGCCGGCGATCGGCGCCATCGCCGGGCCCGAGTTGATCGAATGGATCGGCGCGCTCGCCATGTCGGCCGCATCCATGGCGCCGCCCTGGGTGGTGACGACCAGCACCCGGCCGCCGAAGCCCGCGTCCCGCAGGCGCGATTCCAGGCCGCCCAGATAGCTGCCCATGAGCGGCTTGAGCGAGCCGTCGATGCAGGTAGACGACGCGCGGCGGTACTCGCGGAGCGAGGGGTTGAGCACGTGCGAGAGGGTATAGGGCACGTCCGGCAGATGGCGCTCCAGCAGCTCGCCGACGCGAAGCTCGTGCGCGGGGTTCACGATGGACCAGAGCAGGCAGACGCCGACCGCCTCGATCTCCTGGCCCTTGAGCTGTTCGATGATCGCGACGACGCCTGCCTCGTCCAGCGGCTCGGTGACGGTGCCGTCGTAAGACACACGCTCGGGCACCTCGTAGGTGAGCGAGCGCGGCACGTAGGGCTCGGGGTAGGGCACGGTGAAGTTGAAGGGCTCGATGCGCCCGCCCTCGCGGAACACCAGCACGTCCGGATGGCCCTTGGTGGTGAGGAAGGCCGTGCGGGCGGTGTTGCCGGTGACGATGGCGTTGATCGCATGTGTGGTGCCGTGGATCAGCATCTCCCCGCGCCCGAGCAGGGCCTCGCGGCTCTCGCCCAGGTCGTCGGCGGCGTGGGAGAGCGTCTCCAGCACACCGGCGACTGGGTCCGACGGCGTGGTCGGCGCCTTGTACATGCGCAGGCCCCCGTCGTCGGACTCGACGACAAGGTCGGTGAAGGTTCCCCCGGTATCGACCGCAAATCGCATGGCTCTCCCGCCGTGTCAGATGGCTCTCCCTGCCAGCGGCCCTCGCCGCCGGGCGGGCGGACCCTAGCCCGAAATCCGGCGGGACGCCACGGCGGGGCGGTTTAGAGGGCGTCGGTCTAGAGGGCGTCAGTCTCGATGATGTCGACGCCGCGCTGGCGGTCGATCAGGTAGATGAGGCCACGGTCGTCCACGGTGACGTCGTTGGAGGAGGCGCGCTCGCAGCCCTCCGGCGGGTCGGGGACATAGCGTGCGACCTCGTGCGGCGCGAACGGGTCCGACACGTCCACCAGCCGCAGGCCCTGGGCGAACCAGGCGAAGGGCACGACGTTGCCGGTGAACCGGTCCGACGGCTGGTGGCAGCCGGTCATGTCGGGCTGGGGGCTGCCGTCCTTGTCGACTCCGTCCACGTCAATGGTGCTGATGGGGATGGGGCAGCGCTCCTCGGTGATGTCGTAGACCCAGGCGAAGGCCGGCGGGGACGGCCAGAGCTTCGCCACGTCCTCGTCGGCCACCACCATGATGTGCCGGCCCTTGAGCCTGTAGGGGAAGGGCAGGCAGGTGTGGGTCGGGTGCGGGAAGGCCGGGCTGGTGTTGACGCCGGCTACGTGCTTCGGCTTCGTCATGTCCTCGATGTCGAGGATGAAGAGGCCGTGGTGCCAGTAGCTGACGTACAGCCGGTCGCCGAGCCGGAGTGGATGGTGGCAGCGGGGCGCCACCCAGTCGTCCCAGGGATACTCCTCGCCGCCCGCCTGCCACTGGCCGGGGATCCACCAGCGGCCGACTTCCTGCGGCGCCGCGGGATCGGCGAGGTCGAGGATCATCACGATGTTGCCGACGTAGCCCTCGACGGTGGGCGAGATGTAGGCGTAGCGGCCGTCGAAGGTGAAGCGGTGCACGCCCTTGCCGGCGGTGCGCCACTTGGTGATGAGGGTGGGCGTTGCGGGGTTCGAGATATCGTAGATGCCGAGCCCGCCGCCGAAGCCGTTGGCGTCGTTGCCACCGCCGCCGAGGCGCTCGTGGTTGACCAGCATGATGCCGTTCGCGGCGCGGACCTTGTGGGAATGCCAGCCTTCCGGCAGCTCGATACGCGCGAGCGTGCGCGGGTTCGCCGGGTCGGCCACGTCCACGACGGTGGTGCCGGACGGCCAGCGCATGTGGCCGATGTAGAGCGTGGTGCCGTCGACCCAGACCTGCCCGCCGCCGGGGCAGTCGATATGGGCGAGCCGGCGGGTGCGGTGCGCGTCAGCCATCGCGTTGCGTCGCGCTGCTACGAGCGGCCTTCGAGCGCGCGGCGGACGGCGACGAGCTGGCCGGCCCGCTTGCCCTGCAGGGCTTTGATGTCGTCCGGCGTGTAGGAGAAGATTCCGGTGCCGGTCTTCATGCCGAGATCGCCTTTCTCTGTCCGCTCCGTGATGTAGCTGCTCACGTTGTCGCGGTTGCAGAGGTCGGCGTTCAGGTAGCTGCCGACCGCCTGGTAGATGTCGAGGCCGGCCATGTCGAGCAGCGACATCGGCCCCACGACCGCGAGCTTGTAGCCGATGCCCCAGGAGACGCAGGTGTCGAGGCCTTCCGGCTCGATCACGCCGTTCTCCACCAGGTCGCAGGCCTCGCGCATGATTGCGTAGAGGATGCGGTTCTCGACGAAGCCGGGCACGTCCTTCTTCACCACCACGGGCAGCAGGTTGAGATCCTTGATCGCCTGCACCATCGCGTCGCAAGTGGCCTGCGTGGTCTCGGCGCCGGCGATGACCTCGATGACCGGGATGATGAACGGCGGGTTCGACCAGTGCATGCCGACCACGCGCCCCGGCGCCGAGTTGCCCTCCTGCAGCGTGGTCACCGGGATGCCCGAGGTGTTGGAGGCGAGGATGCACTCCTTCGAGACCAGCTTGTCGAGGTCCGCGAAGACGGCACGCTTGATCTCGACCTTCTCGGGCACGCTCTCCAGGACGATATCGCAGCCGGCGACGGCATCGGCGAGGGTGTCGTGATAGCTGATCAGCTCGGCTCCGCCGCGATCGGGCATGCCCAGCTTCTCCAGCACGCCGAAGGCGATGCCGGCGGTGCCGGGCGCCTTCTCGAGCTGTGCCGCTTCGGTATCGAAGGCGCGCACCGTGAGCCCGCCGCGCGCGAGCGTTGCCGCCATGCCGGGCCCCATGGTGCCGAGGCCAACTACCGCTGCCGTGGTCATATCCGTGGTTCTCCCTCTGGTAGATGCCGTCGCTGGCTGACCCGCCTCAAACGAGGCGGACGGTATCGCCGGTATCGTCGCGGCCCCATTTTCTGAAGTGGCCGAGCGCGTGGAGCGCCGGCTTGTCGCTCGCCACGAAGAGGATGGCGGGCTCGGTCTCCGAATCGTTGACGTGGTGGCACCACTGGCCGCCGGGCACCGCGAGGGTATCGAACGGCTGCCAGTCGAAGCGGGTCTCGCCCACGATGCTATGGCCGCGCCCTTCGAGCGGGGAGACGAGCAGGCTCGCGGTCTGCTTGAGCGGCCGGGTCTTCTCGCCAGGCCTCAGCATCTGGGCGTAGAAGGTCATGGTCCTGAACACAGGGCCGCCGCGGGTGGGGTCGACGTATTCCACCATCAGGGCCTCGTGGGGGTCGCCGTCGCGGTCGCGGTGCGCCTCCAGCATCTCGCGCATCGGCTCCCAGCGATAGACGTACATGGGCGAGCCCGTGCCGCTGCCGCGCCCGTGGGGCACGAAGCAGGGCATCAGGCCGCCGGAGCCGTAGACCTCGGCCGAATAGTCAGCGCTGAAGCGGGCGGATTGCTCCTTCGCGACGACCGTGCGGCCGTCCTTCTCTTCCTTGTAGTCGTGCTCGAAGTAGATCGCGTTGAGGACTTCAACCAGCGGCAGGTCGAGCACGGAGAGGTTCACGGCAGGCTCGTCGCCCTTGTTGCCGTGGTTGTGCCAGGTGTCTTGCGGCGTCAGCACCATGTCGCCGGGGCCGAACACGATGTCCTCGCCCTCGACCCCGGTGAAGTTCATTGAGCCCGTGAGCCCGAGGCGGATGGCGTTGGGCGAATGGCGGTGGGGCGGCATCACCTCGTTGGGGTCGTTGAGTCGGTAGGCGGAGTACATGGTGGAGACGGTCGCGCGGGTGGGCGCAAGGCCGGGATTGACCAGGATCAGCGAACGGCGCTCGGAATCCGCCATCGAGACCAGCTCGGCCGAGCGGCGGAGCAGGGGCCCGATCTCGCTCTCGTAGCGCCAGAGGTAGGGGACTGCGCCGCGGCTCCCCATGAGCTGGCGGATCTCGTCGTGCGCGACCTCGGTGGTGGTCGCCCAGAAGGGGAACATGTGGCCGCTATGGACATCGTCGTAAAGCGCGGCGAGGGCCGCGTCGCGGTTGCTTGCGTCTGTGCTCGCCGGCTGCGTTTCGTTCATGTCCGCCTGCCGTCTCTCGCCCGCCGCTCGAGGAGAACGGCTATTTGGCGCTGCGTAGACTAGCTCGGAATTCTTCCCTCGGTCACGGCCCACGTGGGTCGAGATCATGAGCATGGCGAAGGAGACGGGCTAAGCCTGCGGAAGTACGTCCTCGGGCGAGTGGGTGAGGGCGACGCAACCGAAGAGGCGGGCGGTCGCGGCCGGGTCGGGCTGGATCGCGCGGTAGTAGGCCGCCAGCGTGTCCGTCGGCTTGGCGAAGCGGGCGAGCTGAGCGGTGAAATGGTAGTAGGGCAGCAGCCACGCGTCGCGCGCCTCGCCGTAAGAAGCAAGCGCCTCGCCGAGCGGCCGCCGCCCATTGAGCCCATCGTCGGCGGCCTCGGCCAGCATCTCGGCGCAGCGGAACGCGGTCGAGATGCCCTGCGCAGTAACCGGGTCCTTCTTCATGCCCGCATCGCCGACCAGGGCCCAGCCGGAGCCGGCCGCCTCGCGCACGAAGGCCCGCGTGCAGCCGGCATGGAAGCCCTCGACCCGCTGGGCACCGGGCAGCATCTCGCTCAGGTCGGGCGCGACCTCGTCGAGCCTCGCGTGGAACGCGGCCTCCCGGTCGCGGCGGGCGGCCACGAACTCGTCGTGCATCAGGTTGGCAGCCACCAGCACGGTGCCGTCGCTCGCGGGGAAGCCGAAGGCGCCCTTGCGCTCTCGGATGTAGAGCCTGACGTGGTCGAGCGCGATGCCCTCCCAATAGCTCCAAATGTTGCTCTGCACGACCGGCTCGCACAGAGACTCTTTCGCGCCGACGCAGCGCGCAACGACCGAGGCGGGCCCATCCGCGCCGATGACCAGGCGTGCGCGCTCGGTTTGCCGCCTGTCGTCCTGGCTCAAGGTCACGACGCCGGCAACCGCGCCGCTATCCTCGACCAGATCGACCACGCGCGTGCCGTCGCGAAACTCCGCGCCGGAGGCGACGGCCGCCTCCGCCAGCGTGCCGTCGAGCAGCTGCCGCCGGGGGCCGTAAGACTCGGTCTGGCCGTCTACCGCAGGCGGTGCACCCTCGAGAACGATGCCGTGCAGGTCGACCCGCCACTCGGTGAAGGGGGTGGCGCGCGCCGCGATCTGCGGCAGTACGCCCCAATCGCACAAATGCGCCACGCCCAGCGGATGAATCAGGTGCGTCGATTGCCCCATCTCGCTGGGGAAGCGATCGCGGTCGAGCAGCAGCACGCGGTGGCCCTTTCGGGCCAGAAGCATGGCCGTGGGCGCACCCGCGCAGCGGGCGCCGACGACGATCGCGTCGTAGATTGCGCGCCTCCTAAGGCGTCAGTCGCACTCGAACGGGGTAACCCAGCCGATGGAGGCGCCGGCGCTGTCCTTGACCACGGCGAAGCGGCCGACGTCGGGCACGTCGAAGGCCGGACGCATGATCTCGCCACCCGCAGCCTCGACGCCTGCGAGCCGGGCGTCGATGTCGTCCACGGTGATGTAGGAGAACCAGTGGTCCGGGACGCCGTCGAAGCCCGTGCCCGGCTTCATCTCGAAGATGCCGGCGGCCATGGTCTCGCCGGCCTTGCAGAGCGAGTAGGTGCCGCCGTCGGCCATCGGGTGCGACTCGTACTGCCAGCCCAGGGTTTCCCCATAGAACGCCTTCGCCTTGTCGACGTTCCAGGTCATCAGCTCGTTCCAGAAGAATGTACCGTGTGCCTTCATCGGGATCGCTTTCGCCCTCCGTAGAGATTCCCGGATTGTGTTGACCGCGCCCCGCCCGCACGACGTGGTCCGGGGATTATAGGTCGGGGGCCCGGGTGTGCCAGTCGGTCGCTTGCTGATAGGCGTGGCCGAGGCGGAAAAGCGTCGCCTCGGAGAACGGGCGCCCCATCAACTGGAAGGCGGCAGGCAGGCCGCTCTCGGTGAAGCCGCAGGGCACGATCAGGCCGGGGCCGCCGAGGTAGTTGGCAGCGCGGGTGCACGTGCTCAGGCCGGCGACCATGGCGGCCATGCGATCGCCGCCGCCGACATTCGTCTCCTCCCG
Source organism: Alphaproteobacteria bacterium (assembly GCA_965220745.1). Taxonomy (GTDB): domain Bacteria; phylum Pseudomonadota; class Alphaproteobacteria; order UBA828; family UBA828; genus WTGU01. The sequence goes on from CBDCQT010000013.1 coordinate 507,048, forward strand.
CGTGGGGATGGGGAAGGGGATGGCCGGCGTGTGCAGCGCGTCGACGCCGTCGAGCGCGGTATTCACGAACTCGCGCAGCAGCCCGGAGCGCGCGGCGAGGGCCTGGATGTACTTGACCGCCGGCACGTGCAGGCCGGGCTCGTAGCGGTTGCGGACCTGCTCCTGATAGTCCTCGGGCCTGCTGACCAGCCAAGGCTCGTGGATCGCCGCCGCCTCGCTGGAGAGGATGACGTTGGAGAGGTTGTTGATGCGCTCGATGTCGGGCACCGAGACCTCAACGACCGTGACGCCGCAATCGCGCAGCACGTCGAGGCTCCGTTCCATCAGTGCGCGCACCTCGTCGGTGGCCTGGTCGTAGAAGTAGCTGGTCGGCACGCCGATCCTGAGGCCTTGCGCGCCCTCCGCCAACGCGGCTTCGTAATCGGGCACGGGCCGGTTGCTGGAGGTCGGATCGCGCGGGTCGTGGCCTGCGATCACGCTCACGATCCGGGCCGCGTCGCGCGCGGTGCGGGTCAGCGGCCCCACCGTGTCCAGCGTGTGGGAGAGCGGCATGATGCCGTGGCGGCTGACCAGGCCGGCGGTCGTCTTGAGTCCGACCACGCCGTTACAGGCCGACGGCAGTCGCACAGAGCCGCCGGTATCGGAGCCGAGCGCGCCGAAGACCACGCGGCCCGCGACCGCGGAGCCGGAGCCGCTCGACGAGCCGCCGGAGATGTGATCCCGGTTCCAGGGGTTGCGGCAGTCGCCCCAGTGCTCGTTGTGGCCGGTCGGACCGGTGGCGAACTCCGCCATGTTGAGCCCGCCGAGGTAGATCGCGCCGGCGCCGTGAAGGCGGGCGAGGGCAGTGCTGTCCTGGTCCGGCACGAAGTCCCTGCGGATGCGCGAGCCGCAGGTGGTGACGTGGCCCGCGCGGTAGAACATGTCCTTGTGAGCGAGCGGCACGCCGTGCAGCGGGCCCGGCGCCTTGCCCCGCGCGAGCGCGGCATCGGCAGCCGCCGCAGTCTCCAACGCCGCCTCCGCCTGCAGCGAAATGAAGCAGTTGAGCACCGGCTGGAGCCGCTCGGCACGGGCGACGGTGGCGGTCATCACCTCGACGGCCGAAAGCTGGCGCGTAGCAATGGCGTCGGCGAGCTCGACCAGGCTCAGCAGGTGGATGTCGTCGCTCATCTCAGCGCGCCGCCGTTTCATCCATGGCGATCTGAATGCGCGACGGCTCGCTTTCGAAGGCGAGCCCGGAGGCCGCGTCGTCGGTCGCTTGCACCATCAGCTCCACCGCGGCGGCAAGAGCCTTGGCGCGCTCCGGACTCGGCGGTTTGCGCCCCGCCGACACGGCCTGGGCGGCGATGAGTTCGTCGGAAATCCTGGCCATGAGCGGCACCTCGGAGGCGCGGGAGTGCAGGACGGCCCTGTATACAGCACCGGGGCAGGGGTGCAATATGAGTGGGCGTCACCATATGGCCGGTGAGGGCAGGGGGCCCCTGCATCGAACCGGGAGCGTGGCAATGGAGCCTTCGGCAGTCGAACGCGACCGCACGCGCCTCTTGGCGAAAGCCTGCGGCGCGTAGGGCGACGGGCGGGCAAGCATCCACGGCAGGGAGCAGATGATCATGGCAGACAACGAACCGAAGAGGGTCGTTCAGCAGTTCCTGGATGCGATCAAGGGCGGCGACGGCCAGACCATGATGAGCCTGCTTGCCGAGGACGCGGTGGTGGTCCTGCCGGGCTCGTTCAAGGTCGCGTGGGCGGGCCGCTGGCAAGGGCGCGAGCCGATCAAGCAGTGCTTCCAGGCGATCGGGGCCCTGCTGGACATCCGCGACCACACGGTGAATCTGATGTTCGGCGAGGGCGAGCACGTGATGGTGCTCATCGACGAGACGTCGGCTGCCAAGAACACCGGGCGTCTCCTTCATCAAGAGACGGCCTGGTATTTCCGCATCGTGGACGGCGCCATCGTGCATTGGCAGGCGTACGAGGACACCGAGCAGATCGCCTGGGTGTGGGACGAGGGCTGAAGACTGCAAGAGGGAGAACCCGATGGATGCTCCGGGCCAGGTCACGTTGGCCCAGGCGGTGGCGGCCCTCGCCGATGCTCCGGCAGGCGGGCGACCTTACGCCGAGCTGATCAACCGTGGCACGCTTCGGGTCGGCCTCTATGCGCCGCGCGGCACCGACCCACAGCAGCCCCACGACCAGGACGAGGTCTACGTAGTCATGAGCGGCCGGGGGACCTTTCGTAACGGGCCGGTGAGCCATCCCTTCCAGCCTGGCGATGTGCTGTTCGTGCCCGCCGGTGTGTCGCACGTGTTCGAGGACTTCAGCGACGACCTTTATGTGTGGGTCGTGTTCTACGGCCCGCACGGCGGCGAGGCCGATAGCTGAGCTTGGTCGGCGGTCGGGCAAGCGGCAGGGGCGATGGCTGACGAGGCGCTGATCCGAACCGAGGCCGCCGCAAGCGCGGACCCGCGCCCGGCGGGCAGCGCGTTGCGCCAGCGTTTCGTGTCGTGGTTGCAGCGTCCCGATGTGCGGCGCTGGCTCGCCATCGGGCTCGCCTGCGCCGCGGTGATTTGCGGTGCGATCACCTACGCCACGATGAGCGGCTCGGCGCCGTTCGGCCCCGAGCCCCAGACCATCCTGATTCTCCTCAACATCGACCTGGTGTTGTTGTTGCTGCTCGGTGCGTTGGTCGCTTCGCAGCTGGTGAAGCTCTGGATGGAGCGCCGCCGCGGGGCAGCCGGCGCGCGCATGCATATCCGCATGGCGGCGCTGTTCAGCCTCGTGGCTTTGACGCCGACCATCGTCGTCGCCGTGTTCTCGGCGCTCTTTCTCCACTTCGGGATGCAGTCCTGGTTCAGCGAGAAGGTCTCGACTGCGCTCAACCGCTCTCTGGTCGTCGCGCAGACTTATGTGCAGGAGCAAGGCGACAGCATTCGTATCAGCACCCTGGCTGCGGCCATGCAGCTCAACGGTCAGGCCGTTCACCTTGCACGACGCCCTCAGCTCATGCCGCGGCTCCTGAACGATACGGCCAACGCGCTCTCGCTTACCGACGCGGTTATTCTCCGCCGCAACGGGGATGTCCTGGCCCGCAGCGACCTGGGCCTCGCCGCAGTGATCGATCCCGTACCCGATTGGGCCATGAATGCCGCAGCCGAGGGGCGCCTCGTGATCCTTCCGGCCGAGGACGACCGCGTGCGTGCGCTGATCAAGCTCGGCGGATTCATCGACAGCTACCTCTATGTGGCACGGTCGCTGCAACGAGACGTGATCGCTCACACCCGCCAAATCCAGGCCGTGACGAGGGACTACCAGCGCCTCGAGGATGAGCGCTACGGCATCCAAATCACGTTCGTGATGATTTTCATCCTGGTCGCTCTTCTTGTCCTGCTCTCAGCGGTGTGGCTCGGGCTCCAATTCGCCAACCGCATCGCCCATCCGATCGGCGGCCTCATCGCGGCTGCGGACCGGGTTCGCGCCGGCGAGCTTGCTGCGCGTGTCGACGAACCCCCGCAAGACGACGAAATGGGCTCTCTCAGCCGCGCCTTCAATCGGATGACCGGTCAAATCCACAGCCAGCAGCAGGAACTGCAAGACGCCAACCTGCAACTGGACGAAAGGCGGCGCTTCACCGAGGCGGTGCTTGCCGGCGTCTCCGCCGGCGTCATCGGCCTGGATGCAGACGGGCTGATTACGCTGCCCAACCCGTCAGCGCTTGCGTTGCTGGACGCGAGGCAGGACGACCTCTCCGGCCACGCGTTCCAGGAGGCAGTTCCGGAAATGGCCGACCTGCTGACCCGGGCGCGAACGCTGCCCCAGCCCTTGGTCGAGGATCAGGTCGAATTGGTTCGCGGCGAGCGCCGCCGCACCTTGCTCGTGCGTATCGTGACCGAACGCGATGGCCAAGAGATCGACGGCTTCGTCGTCACTTTCGACGACATCTCCGCTCTGGTGTCGGCGCAGCGGCGGGCGGCGTGGGCCGATGTCGCCCAGCGCATCGCCCACGAGATCAAGAATCCTCTGACTCCGATCCAGCTCTCCGCCCAGCGGCTAAAGCGTCGATATCTCGGCGAGATCAGCACCGAACCGGAAGTGTTCGAGGACTGCACCGACATCATCGTCCGTCAGGTCGGCGACATACGCCAAATGATCGATGCATTCTCGTCATTTGCGCGGATGCCGGCACCCATGATCGAACGGGCGGAGCTGACGGGCATCGTCGAGCAAGCAGTCGCCCTGCACCGTCTGGCGAACCCCGAGATCGCCATCAAGATCGAGCGTCCCGACGACGACGTTCACCTCAACTGCGACGTACACCAGATTGGCCGGGCGCTTACTAACGTGCTGAAGAACGCCGTCGAAGCGATTGAGAGCCGAGCACCCGACGCCAGCCCACCGGGGCGCATCGTCATTCGCGTGGGTGAAGTCGACCGGCACTGGCGGGTGGAGGTCGAGGACAACGGGCCGGGGCTACCCGCCGAGCTGCACGACAGATTGACTGAGCCCTATGTGACCAACCGCGCCGATGGCACGGGCCTCGGCCTCGCCATCGTGCGAAGGATCATGGAGGATCACGGTGGCCGGTTGATCCTCGAGAACGGGGCCGAAGGCGGAGCCCGTGTCACGCTCGTCTTCGCCGCGATCGGGACAGAGCCCTCCTTGCCGGCGAGGGGTGAGAGCCAATGGCCCACGATATTCTGATCGTCGACGACGAACCCTACGTTCGCAAATCCATCGCCGGGATCCTGGAGGACGGCGGCTATATGCCGCGTGATGCCGCCGATGGCGCCGCCGCAATCGAGGCAATCGATTCCGGACCACTGCCGTCACTCGTCATCCTCGACGTCTGGCTGGAGGGAAGCGAGCTCGACGGAATGGACGTTCTGGACGGGGTTATGCACCGGCATCCCGAAGTACCCGTCATCATGATCAGCGGACACAGCACCATCGATACTGCCGTCGCCGCCATCAAGAAGGGGGCTTATGAATTCATCGAGAAGCCGCTCGACAGCGATCGGCTGCTCATTACGGTCGCGCGTGCGCTTGAAGCAGCCGAATTGAGGCGGGAGGTCGCCGAGCTGAAGTTGCGCGCCGGCGAGACGACGGAGCTGATCGGTTCCTCGCCGGCAATCAAACAAATTCGAACGGTTGCGGAGCGCGCGGCGCCGACCGACAGACGAGTCTTCATTACCGGCCCTGCCGGGGCTGGAAAGGAGGTGCTCGCGCGCCTGATCCACAGTCGCTCGCGCCGCTCGTCAGGGCCGTTTGTTGTGGCCAACGCAGCGATGATGAGGCCCGACCGCGTGGAACTGGAGCTGTTCGGCAGCGAGGGAAACGGGGTTGCCGCTGCCGATTCACGCAAGATTGGCACGTTCGAGCGCGCCCACCGCGGCACGCTCTTCTTCGATGAGATCGCCGACATGCCCCTTGAAACTCAGGGCAAGATTGCGCGTGCCCTGCAGGCGCACACGTTCGAGCGGGAAGGTGGCTCGCAGCGGATCGAGGTCGATATCCGCGTGATGGCGGCGACGACGCGGGACATGGAGAACGAGATAGAGCTGGGGCGCTTTCGTGAAGACCTCTACTACCGATTATTGGTCACGCCCATCGAGGTGCCGGCGCTCCGAGACCGCCGGGAGGATATTCCCGAGTTGGCAAACTTCTTCATTCGTCAGGCGGCAGACAGTGCCGGGGTGTCACCGCGCGAGATTGGTAGCGACGGGGTCGCAATGCTGCAGTCGTTCGACTGGCCGGGCAATGTGCGTCAGCTCCGCAACTTCGTGGAATGGCTACTCATCATGGCACCGATGCCCGCCAACGGGCCGATTGGCGCGGAGATGATCCGGGCAGCCCTCAGGCCAAGGCCTGGGGCGGCGCAGGCGCTCTCAAGCCAGGGCGACCTGATGGCGCTATCTTTGCGCGACGCCCGACGGCAGTTCGAGCGAAACTATCTACACGCTCAAATCAAACGATTCGGCGGCAATATCTCGCGCACCGCTCAGTTCGTCGGCATGGAGCGCTCGGCGCTGCATCGCAAGCTGCGTTCGCTGGGAGTGCTGGACCGAGAGTACGATGCGCACGGGGGAGACGGGAAGGGAGGTGCGGAGACGAGCCCCGCCAGCACCGACAAGCCGAACAGCCCATGAAGGTCATCGTCTGCGGCGCCGGCCAGGTCGGCGCCAACATCGCGCGCCAGCTTGCCAACGAGGCGAACGACGTGACCGTGATCGACAGCGACCGGGCGGTCGTGCAGCGCTTGTCCGACACGGTGGACGCGCGGGCAATCGTCGGCAACGCATCGCTTCCTGACGTGCTCGAAGAGGCAGATGCCAAGACCGCCGAGATGATCGTCGCCGTGACCCACTCGGACGAGGTCAACATGGTGGCCTGCCAGGTTGCCCATTCCCTCTTCGACGTGCCCGAAAAGATCGCGCGAGTGAGGCAACAGAGCTACCTGAACCCGGCCTGGGCCGAGCTCTACAGCCGCGACCATATGCCGATCGACCTGATCATCTCGCCCGAGATCGAGGTCGCCCGTGCCATCGAGCGCCGACTCCAGGTGCCGGGCGCCCTCGACATGCTGCCGTTCGGCGGCGGGCGTTTGCGCGTTATTGCGGTGCGCTGCGAGGAAGGCTGTCCCATCATCAATACACCGCTCCGCCAGCTCACCGAGCTCTTTCCCGAACTCAACATCATGGTGCTTGCGATCAGCCGGGATTCCCGCCTCATTGTGCCGCGCGGCGACGACCAGATGCTTATCGGGGACGAAGTCTATTTCGCGGTCGACGCTGAGCACGTAGCGCGCGGCATGGCCGTCTTCGGGCACGAGGAGCCGGAGGCGCGCCGGGTCGTGATCATTGGTGGCGGCAACATCGGCTACTTCCTGACGCAGGAGCTGGAGGAGACTCATCCAGGACTGGACGTAAAGATTGTCGAGTTGCTGCCGGAGCGCGCGCGCTACCTGGCCGAGCGCCTCACACGGGCCACCATCATCGGCGGCGATGCGCTGGACCCCGAGATTTTCATCGAGATCAATATCGGACTCGCCGAGGCGGTGATCGCGGTCTCCAACGACGACGAAGTGAACATCCTGGCGGCGCTGTTGGCGAAGCGCGCCGGCTGCAGAACCGCAATCTCGCTTGTCAACAATTCGAGTTATGGGCCGCTGATGGGGAGCCTCGGTGTCGACGTTGCGGTAAGTCCACGCGAGTCGACGGTCTCGACCATCCTGCAGCGCATCCGACGCGGCCGTATTTTGGCCGTGCATTCGATCCGGGACGGCGCCGCCGAAATCATCGAGGCCGAAGCTCTCGGAACGTCGCCCATCGTCGGCCAACCGCTCATGGAGACCAAGCTGCCCACCGGCATCATCGTCGGCGCGATCGTGCGCGGCGACGAGGTCATCATTCCGCGCCCGCAAACGGTCGTTCAGGAGCATGACCGGGTCGTGATGCTGGCTGCGGCGCGCGCGGTAAAGAAGATCGAGCAGATGTTCGCCGTGCGCCTGGAGTTCTTCTGACCGGAGGCCTGCATGTCCCGCATCGCTTACGTGAACGGCCGCTACATGCGGCACGACCTGGCGCACGTCCATGTCGAGGACCGGGGATATCAGTTCTCGGATGGGGTCTATGAGGTCGCTGCGGTCTTCGGCGGCCGGGTGATCGACGAGGAGCCGCACCTGGATCGGCTGGAGCGTTCGCTTCACGAGCTGAAGATGGACCTGCCAATCCCGCGCAACGCGCTCAAGCTGGTGACCCGCGAGGTGCTGCGCCGCAATCGGGTGAAGGACGGCATGGTCTACGTGCAGGTCACGCGCGGCGCGGCGGCGCGGGATCATCCTTTCCCGGAGGACGCTGAGGGCGCCGTCGTTCTCACCGCGCGTTCGGTTCAATGGCCCGAGACCGCGGAGGCAGATCGCGGTGCGGAGGTCGTCTCGATTCCGGACGGGCGCTGGGGCCGCTGCGACGTCAAGTCGGTCTCCCTGCTTCCCAACGTGCTGGCCAAGCAGGAGGCGCGCGAGCAGGGTGCCTACGAGGCCTGGTTCATCGACCCGCAAGGTCGGGTCACTGAGGGATCTTCGACCAACGCCTGGATCGTCGACGCCGCCGGACGCGTGGTGACTCGCGACCTCGAATCGAACATCCTCGGTGGCATCACCCGCCAGACGGTGCTCCGACTGGCTCGCGAGGCAGGGATCGAGGTCGACGAACGTCCGTTCACGCTGGCCGAGGCGCAGGCCGCGCCCGAGGCCTTCCTCACCAGCACCACGTCCTTCGTCCGGGCCATCGTTCGCATCGACGGTCAGCCGGTCGGCACCGGAGAGCCGGGGCCGGTGACCCTGCGGCTGCGCGATCTCTATCTCACCTATTGCCGCGGCGGGCTCGCCAACCAGTGAGGCTGACGAGGCCGCGCGCCGTCCTGTTCGACTGGGACAACACGTTGGTCGAGAGCTGGGACATCATTCACGAGAGTCTGCGGCATACCTTCCTCGACCTGGGGCGCGATCCCTGGAGCTTCGATCAGACCAAGGCCTGGGTGCGGCGCTCCATGCGGGATTCGTTCCCCGACCTCTTCGGAGCCGACGCGGTGCGGGCCGAACACTCGTTCTACCGGCATTACCGGGCGCACCACCTGCATCGGCTGACCCCACTCACCGGCGCCGCGGCCACGCTGGTCGCGCTTCACCGCGATGGTCTGCCTCTCGGGGTGGTCAGCAGCAAGCAGGGCAACCTGGTCCGGGAGGAAGCGGAACATTTGGGCTGGAGCGGCTATTTCGGGCGCATCGTCGGCGCTGACGATGGGCCGGTGGACAAGCCCGCGCCGGAAGCCGTGACTCTGGCACTCGACAGCTCCGAGATTACTCCCGGCCCGGACGTTTGGTATGTCGGCGACACGGGAATTGACGTGACCTGCGCCCGAAATTCGGGCTGCGCCGCAGTGATCGTCAGTGCCGATCCGCCCCGCGATGGCGACTACCCGCGCGTGCCGGATCATCAGGTCGCCGATCACGCGGGGTTGCATGACTTCTTGCGGGCGCACGGAATCACCATATAGTCAACAGTGGCATGCTTGCATGAGCATGCCAGGCGCCCGGCCCCTCGGAGGCGGGGGCAGGCAAGGATAGAGAAACACATGACTGGCAAGGGATCTCACAGTCTCCAGGACGTCTTCCTCAATCACGTCCGCAAAGGAAAAATGCCGGTCACGATCTTTCTCGTGAACGGTGTCAAGCTCCAGGGAATTATCACCTGGTTCGACAATTTCTGTGTTTTGCTCAAACGCGATGACCATTCGCAGCTTGTCTACAAGCATGCGATTTCCACGGTCATGCCGGTTCAGCCGATCCAGTTGTTCGATCAGGGAGCCGAGCCGGCAGAGGAGGACGATACGTAAGTGGCGAGCGTCAGCGTCCCGCGCGACGCTAATTCGCCACCGCGCACCTGCGTCCTGCATCCGGCGCTGGCTCGCCTGCCGGCGGCCGGGAACGCGTGCGAGCGCGCGCGGGAGCCCGAGAGTCGCCTCGCCGAGGCGGTGAGCCTTGCCCACGCCATCGATCTCGATGTCGTGGAAGCTGACGTCGTGCCCGTGCAGAAGCCGCGGCCGGCCACCCTGTTCGGCCCCGGGCGCGTGGAGGCGGTGGCGGACGTCGTGGCCGCGCACGACTTGGGTCTGGTCGTCGTGGATGGGGCGCTCACCCCGGTCCAGCAGCGCAATCTCGAACGCGCGTGGCACTGCAAGGTCATCGACCGCACCGCGCTCATCCTCGAAATCTTCGCGGCGCGGGCCCACACCCGTGAGGGCCGGCTCCAGGTCGAACTCGCCGCCCTTCGCTACCAGCGGAGCCGCCTGGTGCGGTCCTGGACGCACCTGGAACGCCAGCGCGGCGGCCTTGGCTTCGTGGGCGGGCCGGGCGAAACGCAAATCGAGGCCGACCGGCGCCAGATTCGCGTCCGCATCGACCGCCTGGAGCGCGCGCTCGACGGGGTCAAGCGTACACGCGGGCTGCATCGTGCCGCCCGCCAACGCGTCCCCTATCCCGTGATCGCCCTGGTCGGCTACACCAACGCCGGCAAGACCACGCTCTTCAACCGCCTTACCGGGGCCTCGGCGGTCGCGCGCGACCAGCTCTTCGCGACCCTCGATCCGACCATGCGCGGGGTCGTCCTGCCGTCGGGCCAGCGCGTCATCCTCTCCGACACCGTCGGCTTCGTCTCCGATCTGCCCCACGATCTGGTGGCAGCGTTCCGCGCGACCCTGGAGGAGGTGGTCGCCGCCGACCTCATCGTGCATGTCCGCGACTGCGCCCATGCGGACAGCGCTGAGCAACGCGCCGACGTGCTCCGGGTGCTGACCGAGCTCGGACTCGAAGATCGCCTCGATATGGGGGTCCTCGAGGTGCTCAACAAGCTCGACCTGCTCGAGGCGCGCCAGCGCGCCTGCCTCGCGGAGCGGGGAAGGGAAGGGGGCAACGGCGCCGACGGCCTCTCCGATCACCAGAGCGTCGTCGCGGCATCGGCGCTCACCGGCGAAGGGGTCGACGATCTGATCCGGGCGATCGACGCCCGGCTGACGGCAGCGCGACGCATCGTCGAGGTGCGGGTGCCCTATGCCGACGGCGCGACTCTGGCCTGGCTCTATCGCCACGGCGAGGTCCTGGAGCATGCCGACGACGACGGCGAGGCCCGTCTCAGGGTCGGCCTCACGCCGGCGGACGCCGGCCGGCTGGAGCGACGCCCCGGCATCTCGCTTGCGGCCCGCTGATTTCTCCACGGCCACGCTTGATTCGCTGATAATTTACATAACGTATAATCGAAGTATTATCTTTTATCTGACTGTATCTTATACGTTTTCCCTCACTCAACGATCCTCCGGCCAAGCAGAGGGGAATGCGCGAGGATGCTCGGCATCCACGCGTTGCGCGCGTCCGAAAGGGCCTCAGAGACCAACATTTGGTATGGGATGAACGAAGAACAATTGGGAAACTGCGGCTCACGTATAGGCCCCCTTGTCGGCCCGGCTTGCTGTTGACACCGCCGCGCCGTCTCCCTATTAAGCCTTAGCACTCGCCACGCGAGAGCGCTAACAAGCGCTCGCAGCGGAACACTGGCGGAGTTGAACACGGTCACGTCTTGGAGGGCGGCATGAACATCAGGCCTTTGCACGATCGCGTGCTGGTGCGGCGGATCGAGCAGGATCAGACGACGGCGGGCGGCATCATCATTCCCGACACCGCCCAGGAGAAACCGCAGGAAGGCGAAGTCGTCGCCGCAGGTCCCGGCGAGCGCGGAGAGGACGGCAGGCTCACCCCCCTCGATGTCAAGGCGGGCGACCGCATCCTGTTCGGCAAGTGGTCGGGCACCGAAGTCAAGGTCGACGGCGAGGAGCTGTTGATCATGAAGGAGTCCGACATCATGGGCGTGATCGAGTAGCGCGGCACCCTCCCGCACAAGCATCGAAATCTGGAGCGTTCGGCGATGGCCAAGAAAGAAATCCACCAAGCCGAGGAGGCCCGCGAGCGCCTTCTCGAAGGTGTCGACATCCTCACCGACGCCGTATCGGTCACGCTCGGCCCGAAGGGCCGCACCGTGGTCTATCAGACGGCGGGCGGCGACGGGCGGATCACGAAGGACGGCGTGACCGTCGCCAAGGAGATCGAGCTCGAGGATCGGCTCCAGGACATGGGCGCCCGGCTCGTCCGCGAGGCCGCGACTCACACCGAGAAATCCGCCGGCGATGGCACCACCACCGCGACCATCCTCGCTCGTGCGCTCGCACGCGAGGGCGCCAAGGCGGTTGCGGCGGGCATGAACCCGATGGACCTGCGCCGCGGCATCGACCGCGCCGTCGATGCGGTGGTCGAAGAGATCGGCAAGAAGTCCAAGCGAGTGAAGACCCGTGAGGAGATCACGCAGGTGGCGACCGTCGCCGCCAACAATGACCCGGTGGTGGGCGACATGATCTCGCAGGCCATGGAAGAGGTGGGCGAGCGCGGCGTCATCACCATCGAGGAAGCAGCCGGCATCGACACTGAGCTCGATGTCGTCGAGGGCATGAACTTCGACAAGGGCTACGTGTCGCCCTATTTCGTGACCAATGCCGAGCGCATGACGGTGGAACTCGACGACGCCTACGTCCTGGTGCACCAGGAAAAGCTCACCAGCATGCAGGAGCTGCTGCCGGTGTTGGAGAAAGTGGGTCAGACCGGCAAGCCGCTCGCGATCATCGCCGAAGACGTGGACGGCGAGGCGCTGGCGACCCTGGTGGTCAACCGGCTGCGCGGCGGCCTCAAGGCTGCGGCGGCCAAGGCACCGGCCTTCGGCGACCGGCGCAAGGCCATGCTCGAGGATATCGCCGTGCTCACCGGCGGCACCGTGGTCAACAAAGAGCAGGGCATCAAGCTGGAGAGCATCACGCTCGACCAACTCGGCACGGCCAAGCGGGTCGAGATGAGCAAGGACGAGACCGTGATCGTCGGCGGGGGCGGCACCAAGAAGGCCATCAACGAACGCTGCCAGCAGCTCCGCACCGAGATCGAGACCACCGATTCCGAATACGACCAGGAGCGCTTCGAGGAGCGGCTCGCCAAGCTGGTCGGCGGGGTCGCCATTCTCAGGGTCGGCGGCGATAGCGAAATCGAGGTCAAGGAGAAGAAGGAGCTCGTCGAAGACGCCATGCGCGCCACGCGCGCGGCGGTAGAGGAGGGCGTCGTCGCCGGCGGCGGCGTAGCGCTGCTCGCGGCCTCGCGCAAGCTCGACAAGCTGCAGGGGGACAATGCCGACCAGGATCGCGGTATCGCTATCGTGCGGAGCGCGATCCGCACGCCCACCCGCCATATCGCGGAGAACGCCGGCGCCGACGGCTCGCTCGTGGTGGGAACGCTGCTCGACGGTCGCGGCGCGACCCGGGGGTTCGACGCCCAGGAGGGCCAGTACTGCGACATGATCGAGGCCGGCATTCTGGATCCGGCCAAGGTCGTGCGCACCGCGCTTCAGGACGCCGCGTCCATCGCCGGACTTCTGATCATGACCGAGGCCGGCATCGCCGAGATTCCCGAGGCGCCACCGCCGATGCCGCCGGGCGGCGGCGGCATGCACGGAATGGGAGGCATGGGCGGTATGGGCGGTATGGGTGGCATGCCCGGTATGGGTGGCATGGGCATGTAAGTCCGTTCGTTCCATTGCACGTAATCGGGAAGGGGGCCGCATGGCCCCCTTCTTCGTGCCGTGTGTTCCGTTTGCATCGCTCTCCGTGCGGGTGTCTGGGACAAGCAAGCAAAATTTGAGGCGGGACTCGCCGGGATTAAGCGGGATGGGAGGGATGCTGCGGCAGACACGGCGGGTACCTTCCATGACCGCGTCGCCAACGATGGCGCCGATTGTGGAACGATGGCGCCGATTGTGGAAAAAAGCCGCCCGCGAGACGAGCACCCGCTCACCCTGTTCCCGCATGCCTCGACTTTCGTTTTCTTGCGCTTCATGGCGCGATGCTGCCGCCAGCCGCACGCGCCGTACACCGCACTATGGTCCGGGGCACGCGGAACATAGAATCACCGGTCTGGAGCGCCCCTCCTCACCCCGGCCCTCTCCTCCCCGCGGGGGAGGAGAGGGAGAGTTAGCCGGCGCCACCTACGTCCCCTCTCCGCCCTTTCAGGGGGGAGAGGGACAGGGAGAGGTGGGTGTGTGTGCTGGCGCCAGGCAATTGATGAAATGAATAGACGGCGGGGAGGGCGGGTCGAGGTGGAGTGTGCACGCCCGAGTCGCGGAAGCCCGTAGTGCGAGAAGGGTTGCGAGAGCCTCAAAGCTCCCGCGCGCCAAGATGAGATGTGGGGGCATAGCCGGCGAGCGCCTTACTTAAGGGGCGCTGACGACATTATGGGCTAACCCGCACGTTTTGCGCCATTTTGCGCCTACCCCAAAGCTTTGGGCTTGGAGCCTGTAGCGCTGGATGATATAGTGTGTCTGACTAGTGCGGTGAGCCTCGTGGAGGAGGCTCACCGCGTGCCCCGCGAAGCTTTATGGGCCGCTGCGGGACGGCGCCTAAAGGCACCAATATCATAGCGTCGGCGTCAGGCGGCCTCAACCTCGGAAGAGAGGAGGACGCGATGGCGCGCGAGCCACGCAACACCTACAAGTACCGGTATTGGTATCGCGGCAGAGTGGTTCACCACGGTATTACCAACGACCTTGAGCGCCGTGAGAGGGAGCACCAGCGGAGATGGCCTGGTGGCCAAATCCAGCAAGTAGGTCTCAAGACCACGAGAAGTGCGGCTGAAGAGTGGGAAAGGCAACGAGGCTATTAGACCACCGTACCGTGTCGAGTGAGCCCTCGTCCGAGGCCCCACCAGGGCTTTGGACGGGGCCGCACTCGAACTCGTGCCGCAGAGGCTTGCGACGAAAGACATCTTTGCCTCTACCCGACCATCTCCGCTCTCAGGGTGGAAAAGCGCGGGGAGGGGTGAAAACTCCGCTCTATTCGTCCCGCGTCGGGTTGGTCGTTTTTGAGCCCGGTGCCGATGGCCCGCGCCCGGCAAGCTTCGCCTGCTCCCACAGGCGGTCCAGCTCGGCGAGGCCGACGTCGGCGGCGCTCTGGCCCGAGTCCGCCAGGGCCGCCTCGACATGGTGGAAGCGCGCGGTGAACTTGGCGTTGGCGGCGCGCAGCGCGGCCTCGGGCTCCACGCCTAGGTGCCGGCCGAGATTGACGCACGCAAACAGCAGGTCGCCGATCTCCTCGGCAACCGCCGCCCGATCACCCGCCGGGTCGCCCGGCGCCTGCACCGCCGTGGCCTCACGCAGCTCCGCCACCTCTTCCAGCACCTTGGCGAACACCGGCTCGGGCCCCGGCCAGTCGAAGCCCACACGCGCCGCGCGTTTTTGGAGCTTCTCGGCGCGCAGCAGGGCAGGGAGGGCCAGCGCGACGCCATCCAGCACGCTGGGCCGGCGTCCTTCGGCCTCGGCCTTGGCCTCGCGCTCGGCCGCCTTCTGGGCCTCCCAGGAGCCCATCTGCGCCGGTGCCGAGTGCCGTGCCTCGGTCTCGTCATCGCCGAAGACGTTGGGATGGCGGCGGATCATCTTCTCCGCGATGCCGCGCGCGACCTCGTCGAAGTCGAAGCTGCCGTCCTCCCGCGCCATCTGGGCGTGGAAGACCACCTGCAGCAGCAGATCGCCCAGCTCGTCGCGGAGCGCCGCGCGGTCGTCCTGCCGGATCGCCTCGGCGACCTCGTAGGCTTCCTCGATGGTGTAGGGCGCGATGGTCGCGAAGCTCTGCTCGAGGTCCCACGGGCAGCCGCCGTCCGGATTGCGCAGCCGCGCCATCACGTCGAGCAGCCGATCGATGCCGGCAGAGGTAGCAGTATCCTCGCGGTCCGGCGGCGGCGCGTCGCTCATCGATTCGGGTCCATGTCGGCCGCAGGCGGAATGACGGAGCAGCGCCCGGGTCGGGGCAGGCCCGCGCACGCCGCCCGAATAGCCGCCCGGTCCGCCCGGCCACTCTGAGGCCTAATTCGCATAAGATATATTATGGTAAATAATGGACGGTTTCGATAGTTCAAGGCGCCACAATGGCTTAGAACGCCCATCACAGCGCATCCGTCTCGATTACGAGCCCGTCGTGGCCCGGCACGACGCCGGCCGGCAGCGCCGCCCGCAGCGTCTCGTAGTCGAACTGATGGGACATGTGCGTCAGCACCGCAAGCCGCGGCCTCACCCGCGCGATCCATTCCAGCGTAAGGTCGAGGTGCGCGTGCGTGGGATGCTCCCGGTATCCCAGGCAATCGACGATCCAGAGCTTGACGCCCTTCAGCGCCGCGAAGGCCTCCTCCGGGAACGCCTTCACGTCGGTGGAATACGCCATGGCGCCGATCCGGTAGCCGGTGGTGATGCTGCGCCCGTGCTCCTGCGGGAACGGCATCACCGCGATGCCGGCCGCCTCGAACGGCCCTTCGACCGTCACCGGATTGAGGCTCGGCTTCGCCCAACCCCTTGTGCCCATGGGCTCGAACGCGTAGGCAAAGCGCCCCTGGATCGCCGCCAGCGTCGCGGCCGAGCCATAGGTGTCGAGCGACCGCCCGGTATGAAAGTTGATCGAGCGCAGGTCGTCGATGCCATGCACATGATCGGCGTGGCCGTGGGTGTAGAGCACCGCATCCAGGTGCGTGACCTCGGCATCGACCAGCTGCGCGTGCAGGTCCGGCGGCGTGTCGATCAGGAGCCGCGCGTCGCCCGATTCGACCAGCACCGAGACCCGGCGCCGGCGGTTGCGCGGGTCGCTCGAGCGGCACACCGCGCAGTCGCAGCCGATCATCGGGACCCCGCTCGACGTGCCGCAGCCGAGAATGGTGATTTTCATGCCGAATCAGGCGAATGCGGCGTGGACTTGGAGAACAGCCTGAAGAAGTTCTCGGTGGTCACGCGGGCCAGTTCGGCCTCGTCCAGCCCCTTGATCTCGGCCAGCCGGGCGGCGGTGTGCACCACGTGCGCGGGCTCGTTGCGCCGGCCGCGATGGGGTACCGGCGCGAGATAGGGCGCATCGGTCTCCACCAGTAGCCGGTCCACCGACACGTCGCGGGCGACGGCGCGCACCTCCTCGGCCTTCTTGAAGGTGAGGATGCCTGAGAACGAAACGTGAAGGCCGATATCGAGCGCGGTCTCGGCCACCGCGCGGCCTGCGCTGAAGCAGTGGATGACGCCGGGGAAGGCCCCCTTCCCCGCCTCCTCCCGCAGGATTCGGCAGGTGTCCTCGTCCGCAGACCGCGTGTGCACGATCAGCGGCAGCCCGGTCTCGCGCGCCGCCGCGATGTGCTGGCGGAAACTCGCCTCCTGCTGCGGCCGCGGGCTGTTGTCGTAGTGGAAATCCAGCCCGGTCTCACCGATGCCGATCACCTTCGGGTGCACCGCCATGCGCACCAGGTGCTCGGCGCTCACCTCCGGCTCCTCGGCCACGTGGTGCGGATGGATTCCGACCGAGCACCAGATCCGCTCGTGGTCCTCGGCCAGCCCTCGCACGGTATCGAACTGAGTCACCCGCGTGCAGATGGTCTGCACGGTGCCGACGCCCGCCTCGGCCGCACGCGCAAGCACGCCGTCGAGGTCGTCGCCGAAGTCGGGAAAGTCCAGATGGCAGTGGCTGTCGACCAGCATCCACGCGCTCACTTCTAACTTCAGGAGTCCGCGCTATCCTCCACGAATCGCGGGAAAACCGGCGCCGGCTTCGGCAGCGGCGCGCCCGCCGCAAGCCGCCCGTCCACGCCGAGCGCCGCGAGACCGCGCGCCTCCGCCGCCACCCCCAGCTGGTCCAGCATCCGCCCGCTGGACTCCGGCATGAACGCCTGCGTCAGCACCGCGAGGTGGCGCAGGGTCTCCATCACCACGTAGAGCACCGTCGCCATGCGCGCCGGGTCCTCCTTTCGCAGCACCCAGGGCGCCTGCTCGTCGACGTAGCGGTTGGCCTGCCCCACCACCTCCCAGATGTGGATCAGCGCCCGGTGGAACGACTGCTCGCCGATGTCCGCGCGCACCGTATCCACCAGCGCCTCCGCCGCGCCCAGCATCGCCTCGTCCGCTGCCGTGAAGGCGCCGGGCTCCGGCACCGCAGCATCGCAGTTGCGGTAGGCCATGGTCAGCACCCGCTGCGCCAGGTTGCCGTAGTCGTTGGCCAGGTCGTCGTTCATGCGCCCCACGATCGCCCGGTGCGAGAAGTCGCCGTCGCTGCCGAAGGGCAGCGCGCGCAGCAGGAAGTAGCGCACGGCATCCAGCCCGTAGCGCGCGACGATCTGGTGCGGATCGATCACGTTGCCGAGCGACTTCGACATCTTCTCGCCTTCGTTGGTCCACCAACCGTGGGCGAAGACCCGCGTCGGTGGCTCCACCCCCGCCGCCATCAGGAAGGCCGGCCAGTAGACCGTGTGGAAGCGCAGGATGTCCTTCCCCACCATGTGCAGGTCGGCGGGCCAGTAGGTGCGCCAGGTGTCGCACTCGGTGTCGGGGAAGCCGGCGGCGCTGATGTAGTTGGTGAGCGCGTCGAGCCACACGTACATGGTGTGATCCGGCGCGTCCGGCACCGGAATGCCCCATTTTAGGCTCGCGCGGGATATCGAAAGGTCGTTCAGCCCGCCGGAGACGAAGCTGATGACCTCGTTGCGCCGGCTCTCGGGTGCCACCGCCTGCGGGTTCTTCTCGTAGAACTCCAGCAGCCGCTCCTGCCAGTCGGAGAGGCGGAAGAAATAGCTCGGCTCCTCCACCCATTCCACCGGCGAGCCGTCCGCCACCGTCACCTTGCCGCCGCCGGGGCCGTCCGTGACCTCCGCCTCGGTGCAGAAAGCCTCGTCCCGCACCGAGTACCAGCCCGCATACTTGTCGAGGTAGATGTGGCCGTTGGCCGCGATGCGGCGCCACAGCTCTTGGCACGAGCGCGTGTGACGGTCCTCGGTGGTGCGAATGAAGTCGTCGTTGCTGTAGCCCATCACCCCGCCAAGCGCGCGGAAGCGCTCCGAGACCTGGTCGACGAACTTTTGGGGCTCCATTCCGGCGGCGATCGCGGATTTCTGGACCTTCTGGCCGTGCTCGTCGGTGCCGGTGAGGAACATCACGTCGCGCCCGTCGAGCCGCATGAAGCGGGCCAGCACGTCGCAGGCGAGCGAGGTGTAGGCGTGCCCGATGTGGGGCGAATCGTTCACGTAGTAGATCGGTGTGCTGAGGTAGTAGGCCGCTCGGGGCGCCATCGGCTTCCGGTCCTGCGGTTCAGGCCCGCGCGGCCTCCTGCAGCGATGTGAACGCGCCGATCAGGACCTGCCGGGGGTCAAGGTTGAGCCCGTCCGCCTCCGCAAACGAGCGGCCGAGGTTTTCCCACACGCCGACCCAGCGATCAAGCGCGGCTCCCTGCATGAGCGCCGCGCTCGCCCTCTCGCCCGGCACGACCTCCTCCATGGACTCGAGCTCGCCGCGTGCCGCCGCCCGGATAGATCGGCCCAGCCACCAGAGGATCAGCTCGCTGAGCGTGCGCATCCGGTCGACCCCGTCCCGCCCGCCGAGCCCGTCGGCAAGCTGGTGTAGCGGGCGCACGTCGAGCGCGGGCAGCGCCCCGACGAGGCCGATGAGCCGCCGGTAGAGTGCGACTCCGCCCTGCTCCGCCAGCGCCGCCGCGCGGCCGGGGCTGCCTTCGGCGAGCAGCCCCAACACGCGGCGTTCTGCCGCCGGCAAGCCGGGCATCGCGTCTGCCAGCAGCCCGTCCAGCGCCGGCGCAGGCAGCGGCGAAAGCGTGAGCGGGCGGCAGCGCGAGCGCAGCGTCGCCGGCATCCGGCTCGGCGCGTGGCTGACCAGGAGGAACAGCACACGGCTGGGCGGCTCCTCCAGGCGCTTGAGCAGGGCGTTCGCGGCGTTCCGATTCATCTCCTCCGCCGCATCGACGATCACCACCCGCCAGCCGCCCTCGCCGGCCGTGAGCGAGAGGAAGGCGTTGGCCTTGCGCACGTCGTCCACCACGATCTCGGCGCGGAGCCGCCTGCGATCGCCGAGGCCCCGCTCGATCACGGCGAGGTCGCTGTGTCCGCCCGCCGCGGTGCGCTGGAAGACCGGGTGCTCCGGCGCCATCGCCAGGCCGTCGGCACCGCCGCCCTCGCCGCCTGCGAGTACGAAGCGCGCGAAGCGGTAGGCCAGCGTCGCCTTGCCGATGCCGCGCGGGCCCGCGATCAGCCAGGCATGCGCGAGCCGTCCGCTGCCCCACGCCTCCCGCAGCGCCCCGGCGGCGGCCTCGTGCCCCACCAGGTGCGGGTTCTCGCGCGGGACCGGCCAGTCGAAGGCCGAATCGGCGCCCTCAGCCATTGAACGAGACCGGAAGGCGCGCCGCCACGATCTTCTGGATCGCTCGACCGACCGTGTCCGGGTCCGCCGTGGCATCCACAACCGCGTAACGCCTCTCGTCTGCTTCTGCGCGGGCGAGGAAGCCCCGCCGCACCGTCTCGTGAAAGTCGGTGCCCATGCGCTCGTAGCGGTTCGATCCCGCGCGCGCGGCGGCCCGCCTCAGCCCTTCCGACACCGGGATGTCCAGCACCACCGTCAAATCCGGCGCGAAACCTCCGAGAGAGAGGTCGCTGAGGCGCTCCAGCACGCTGAGGTCGGCGCCCTGGCCGTAGCCTTGGTAGACGATCATCGAATCCACAAAGCGGTCGGAGATGACCCAGAGTCCGCGCTCCAGCGCCGGCTCGATGGTGTGCAGCAGGTGGTCGCGCCGCGCGGCCGCGTGCAGCATGGCCTCGGCCAGCGGCTCCCAGCGCTCCACGGGGCCGGAGACGAGGAGCCTTCGGATCTCTTCTGCACCGGGAGAGCCGCCGGGCTCACGAGTCAGGACTGTCCCGACGCCTCGTGCTTCGAGCGCATCGCGAAGCCGGGCGGCTTGAACGGTCTTTCCGGCGCCCTCGCCGCCTTCAAGCGTAATGAAGCGTCCGCGCGTCATGCCGCGGAACGACGGGCCCCCGGCCCTATCCGCCCTTGCCCCAGATCAGCGCGTCGATCGCAGCCCCGATCCGGCCGAAACCGGAAAGGCTGTCCACCGAGGCACCGGCCAATAGCGGCCACTCGCGCGTCTCCACGTTCGGCGCGCTCACCACCAGCGTGGCCACCCGCGCGCCCTTCTTAACAGGCGCTGCGATCGGACCCTCGGCCACGATCTTTACTTCCATGCTCTTGCGGGACTTGCGCGGCATCATCAGCACGACGTCGCTCTCGGTTACCAGGGGCAACTCGTCGGCCTCGCCAAGCCAGACGTCGAAGTTGTCAACCACCTGGCCCGCGCGGAACAGCACGTAGGTCTTGAACGCCCGAAAGCCGTAGCTGAGCAAGCGTTCCGATTCACGTGCACGGGAATCGACGCCGTTGATGCCGTTCACGACCAGCACCAGACGCTGCTCGCCGCGTTTCGCCGATGCCGCGAGGCCGTGGCCCGATGCTTGCGTATATCCAGTCTTGAGGCCGTCAGCCCCGTCGTAGCGGTAGAGCAGCGGGTTGCGGTTGCCCTGCTTGATGCCGTTGTAGGTGAAGCTCTTCTCGGCGAACATCGGGTAGTACTCGGGAAAGTCCACGATGATGCGCCGTGACATCTCGGCGACATCCCGCGCCGTCGTGATGTGCTCGGGATCCGGCCATCCGGTCGAGTTGGTGAAGTGGCTGTCGGCGAGGCCAAGCTCGTCGGCCTTCTCGTTCATCAGGTCGGCGAAGGCGGCCTCCGACCCCGCCAGCCCCTCAGCCAGCACGATGCTCGCATCGTTGCCCGATTGCACGATGACCCCGCGCAGCAACTCGCTGACCGTTACCTTCTTGTTAACCTCAAGAAACATGCGTGAGCCCTTCATACGCCACGCTTTCTTGCTCACGGTGAAGGTGTCTTCCAGGTCGAGCTGGCCGTCCGCCAGATGCTCGAAGACGACGTAAAGCGTCATGATCTTGCTCATGGAGGCCGGGTACATGGGCTCGTCCGCGTTCTTTTCGGCGAGCACCATGCCGGTCCCTGCATCCATCAGGATGAACTGCTTCGCCTCGGTGTCGACAGCCGCGGCAGGGCGGGGCTGGAACGCGGCGATGAAGGCACCGCTCAGGCAGAGACTGAGCGCACAGTAGAGAACGGCAAGCCCGGCACGCCGGCGCACGGGATTTCGATCGACCATCTGGTTCCGGCTCCTCCGCATCGCATCAGGGCGGATCGCAAGGTGTACACCTTCGCCGGGGGTCGGGCCAAGCGCCACTCTCGTCAGCGGTACCCCGCAGCGATGATGTGAGAGCCGGTGAAGCCGGCGCGGGTGAGCTCGGCCAGGATGAACGCCGCCTCGTCGTCCGTATCCACCGGGCCGATGCGCACCGCGTAGACCACGCGGCCGTTGCGCCGTTCCGGCTCGACCGCGACGGTGCCGAGCGTCCGCACCTGTTCGCCCAGAAGGTCAGCCTCATCGCGCCCGTTGAGGACCGCCGCTTCGACCAGGAGCCTCCGTGACGCGATGCTGGCAGTCTCCCTCTTCGGCGTCTGGGGCGGGCTCGCGTTCGCCCTCGCGCGTACCGGCTTGTCCGGCGGCAGCACCACCGTTCCGTATGACGGCTTCGTCCAGCGAGGCTTGAGCGGGACATCGGGCGAGACGGCGGCAACGACGACCGGCTGGTCGGCCGGTTGCGGCGCAGCCGGCGGCTCAAGGCGGTCCAGGCCGAGGTACTGGACGCGCACCTTGGTCAAACCTTGGCGCTTGAAGCCGAGAAGCTGCGCGGCGCGGCGGGAGAGGTCGATGATCCGGCCGTTGACGAACGGGCCCCGGTCGTTCACCCGCAATTCCAGTTGCCGCCCGTTTTCGAGGTTGGTCACGCGCACACGGCTGGGCAGCGGCAGCGTCGGGTGCGCGGCGGTCACCCCGTTCATGTCGAAGCGTTCGCCGTTCGCCGTGGGCCGGCCGTGGAACGCGGGCCCGTACCACGAGGCGACACCCGTCCTGTCATAGTTGGGATCGTAGCTCGGGTAATGCCAGACATGGTTGACCTGGTAGGGCGAGCCGAGCTTGTAGTGCGGCTTCGCAACGCGAACCGGCGGCTTCTCCTCCTCCTTCGTCTCCAGGTTGAACTTCTTGACGACATGAAGGGCGAGCTTGACCTCGCTGCAGCCCGCGATTGCGAGCAGGCAGAGCGCCAGCGAGGCGAAGAGAAGCGGCTTTCTGGTCATCGGCCGGACCCGCCGGCCGCTACCGCCTCCCGATCCTGTCGGCCAGGAGGCCGACGGACGTCGCAAAGTAGAACGAGCGGTTCCACCGCATGATCGTCCGGTAGTTGTCGTAGACGAGGTAGGCCGGCCCCCCTTCCCCACCGGGCAGCACCACCGAGCCGCTCATCGCGGCTTGCGGCAGATCGCTACCATCGGCGCGGCGAAGACCCAGGGCCTGCCATTCGGCGAGGGTCCTCTTCACCTTCAGGTCGGCGAGCCCCTGATCGAAACTGGCCGGCAACTGCACCTGTCGCCCCCAGGTCTCGCCGTTACGCCACCCGGCCTGGACCAGGTAATTCGCCGCCGAGGCAAAGACGTCTTCCTGGGTGCCCCAGATATCGCGCTTGCCGTCGCCGTCGTGGTCCACGGCGTAGCGCACGAAGCTCGACGGCATGAACTGGCTCTGCCCCATGGCGCCGGCCCAGCTGCCGACCATGGCGTCCGGCGTGATGTGGCCGTCCTCCAGGATGCGGAGCGCGTGCAACAGCTCCCCGCGGAAATAGGCGCTGCGCCGGCCGTCATGGGCGAGGGTCGCGAGGGCGCCGATCACCGGGAATCCGCCTAGAAACCTGCCGAAGCTGGTCTCGATGCCCCAGAGCGCGACGATAAAGCGCGGCGGCACCCCGTACTCGCGCCCGATCGGCTCGAGCAGGTCCCGGTGCTTGGCGAGCAGCTCCCGGCCCTGCGCGACGCGTGACTCGGGTACCACGCGTTCCAGATACTCGGCGAAGGTGAGAGTGACTTCCGGCTGGGAGCGGTCCAGCTCGATGACCCGCGGAATCGGCTCGATTCCTTCGAACGCCGCATCGAATGTGGCGGCGCTGATGCCCTGGCTCAGAGCCTCGCTGCGCACCCCCTCGCGCCATTCGGCGAAGTTCTCGGCACCCTCTTCCTGTGCCATTGCGCCACCCGCCAGCAGCACGCCGATCAGCGCCGCACTGGCCACCATACGCGCGGATCTCAACCCGATTCGCGACTCGCGCCGTTTCATGGCGGGCCCCTATGACACGCCTGTTACGCGTGCGCCAACCCCCCAATTGTCCAGGCGGTGTTCAAGCGTCGGTGATCGGGAGCCCGCAAGCCGCGTCGGGAAGCAGCCTCAATCCAGTGCTTCGGTATTGAATACAAAGGAAGAATCGAGCTTGCCATCCAATGCGTCAAGCACGTTCTGCGCGCACCGCGTCGCCATGCGGATAAAGGCACCGCGGGACGAGCCCCCCATGTGCGGCATGAGCACGGTCGCCGGATGGCTGAGCAACGGATCGTCGAGTCGCGGCGGCTCCTCATCGAACACATCGAGGCCCGCCCCCGCCAAATGTCCCGATTGGAGCGCCTCATGGAGGGCTGCGCCATCGACGATCGGACCCCGCGCCGCATTGGCGAGAATCGCGCCCGGCTTCATCCGGGCCAGCGCCGCACGGTCGATCAGGTGTCGGGTCTCGTCGTTGAGCGGCACGTGCACGCTGACGTAGTCCGCCCGCGGCAGCGCCTCGGCGAGATCGGCGACCGGCGTGCAGCCGGCATCGATGATCTCCATCTGCGGAACGTAGGGATCGCAGCACTCGACCTTCATCTCGAAGGCCCGGCAGCGCGCCGCCACCCGCCGCCCGATGCGCCCGAAGCCGATGATCAGAACGGTGCGCCCGTAGAGTTCGAGATGGTCGGCGGCCTCGCGCACGAGAAACTCCCCACGCCGCACCGACTCGTCGTAGTGACGGGCCTTCTTCGACGCCGCGAGCATGAAGTAGAGGGTGAGCTCGGCGACCGTCACGGCGTTGGCGTCGCCCACCGTGGCCACCGGTATCTTCCGCGCCGTCGCGACCTCCAGGTCGATGTTGTCGCAGCCGACGCCGTGCCGTGCGATGACCTTGAGCCGGGTCGATGCTTCAAGCATCTCGGCCCGCAACGGCAGATAGCGCAGGATGAGGCCGTCGGCGTCGGCAATTTCCCTCAGCAGCGTGTCGTCGTCGTCCCGCGCCACTTCGCAGATGTCCAGGTCGGCACGGCTTTTCAGGAGATCGACGCCTGCCTCGTCAATCGCATCGTGTATGATTACCTTCGGCATGGTGGCTCCGCTGCTCGCGGTCGAACGCGGCGGTCGGCGGGGCTGGCCTCCACCCACGGAACGATCCGAGGTCCCGAGCGATGGCGCTGAACTCCCCCGAGGCGCGCGATCTTGCGCATCATCTTCATTCCTACACCCATCTCCCCAGCCTGGAGCGGGACGGCCCGCTCGTGCTGGAGCGGGGCGAAGGTATCTACGTCCGCGACACGCATGGCAAGCGCTATCTCGAAAGCGTCTCGGGCCTGTGGAACGTGGTGGTCGGCTTCAGCGAGCCCAGGCTGGTGCAGGCGGCCCATGAGGCGCTCAAGCAGATGCCGGCCTATCACACCTTCTTCGGGCGGACCGCCCTGCCCCCGGTCGTGCTCGCCGAGAAGCTGGTGGAAATCGCGCCGATGGAGGTGTCGCGGGTCTATTTTGTCAACTCGGGCTCGGAGGCCAACGACACCGCCATCAAGATGCTCTGGATGATGGCGAGAGGCGCCGGCGAGCCGGAACGACGCAAGCTGATCTCGCGCTCCATGGCCTATCACGGCACGACCGTCGCCTCGTGCAGCCTCAACGGCAAGCCCTACATCGGCGCGTTCGGGCTGCCGCTGCCGGAGGTGCGCTATGTCGAGGCGCCGCACTACTGGCGCAATGCCCACCCCGGCGAGAGCGAGGACGCCTACTCTGAGCGCCTGGCGGGCGAGCTGGAGAGCCTGATCGAGGCCGAAGGGCCCGAGACCTTCGCCGGCTTCTTCGCCGAGCCCGTGATGGGCGCAGGCGGCGCGGTGCCGCCGACCGCCGGTTACTTCCCGAAAATCCAGGCGGTGCTCAATCGCCACGGCATCCCGCTGGTCGCCGACGAGGTGGTGACCGGGCTCGGCCGCACCGAGAACCTCTGGGGCGCGGAGACCTACGCGTTCACGCCGGATATCCTGGTGACCTCGAAGGCGCTCACCTCCGGCTATTACCCGATGGCGGCGGTGTTGCTGTCGCCGGAGATGGACCGTCGCCTGCATCGGGCGGCGGAGGAATTCGAGGAGTTTCCCCACGGCTTCACCACCGGCGGCAGCCCGGCGGCAGCGGCGGTCGCGCTGGAAACCATCGCCCTCATCACCGAGCCGGGCGGCCTGCTCGACAACGTCCGGGCGGTGGCACCGACCCTCGAGGCCGCGATGCGCCGCTTCGAGGACCACCCGCTGGTCGGCGAGGTGCGCCATGTCGGGCTGCTCGGCGCGCTGGAAATCGTCGCGGACAAGGGCAGCAAGCGCCCCTTCGCGCCGGAGCACGCCATCGGCGAGCGCATCGTGGAGATGGCCTACGCCCGCGGGCTCATCACGCGCCCGATCGGCGACTCGGTCATCGTCGCCCCGCCCTTCATCATCACGCACGCGCAGATCGAGGAGATGATGGCGACGCTTGGCGCGGTGCTGGACGAGTTCGCCGACGCCGCCGCCCGTGAGGGCATGGGCCCGGAGGCGCTGGCCGCGTCCGCAGAATAATTGCCTAGCTAACGACTAGCTCGAAACTCACTTGGCGTGGCGACATCGGGCGGGCCAGATTTCGGGCTTCGGACGAATTGAGAAGATGATCGAGGAAAACGGTATAATATGCTGATGCTGAAGTTATAATCGAGGCGTTAAGAGGTAGAGAAACGGCCGTCATCCTGCTTCTTCACTCCCTCCCCGGGGCGTCGGAGGACAGCGCGCGGGCGCGCTCACGCAGCTCGAATTTCATGATCTTGCCCGTCGCCGTCTTCGGCAAATCGCCAAAGACCAACGTGCGCGGCACCTTGAAGCGCGCCATGCGCTCGCGGCAATGGTCGATCAGCGCCTCCTCCGAGACCGCGCGCGCATCGGGCTTCAGCGCGACGAAGGCGCAGGGTGTCTCGCCCCACCTCTCGTCAGGCCGCGCCACCACGGCCGCTTCGAGCACCGCTTCGTGGCCGTAGAGGGCGTTCTCCACCTCGATGCTCGAAATGTTCTCCCCACCGGAAATGATGATGTCCTTGGCCCGGTCGGTAATCTGGATGTAGCCGTCGGGGTGGGTCACCGCGAGGTCGCCGGTATGGAACCAGCCGCCGCCGAAGGCCTCCGCAGTGGCGCCGGCATCGTCGAGATAGCCCTTCATCACCGTGTTCCCGCGCAGCAGGATTTCGCCTGCCGTGGCGCCGTCCGCCGGCACCGGCGCGAGAGTCTCTGGGTCCGCCACCATCGCGCCCTGGATCGCGTGATGGCGCACGCCTTGGCGCGCCATCAGCGCGGCCCGGTCATCGAGTGGCAGGTCCGGCCAGTCCTGCTGCGGTGCTGCCACCAGGGCCGGTCCATAAACCTCAGTCAAACCATAGAGATGGGTGACGCTGAAGCCCATCTCCTCCATGGCTGCGATGACCGGTGCCGGCGGCGCGGCGCCCCCGGTCGCCACCTCGACCACGTGATCGAATTGACGCTTGTCGCTCTCCGGCGCGTTGATCAGCATGCCGAGCACTACCGGGGCGCCCGCCATGTGGGTCACGCGTTCCTCGGCGATCAGGCGAAAGACTTCCGCCGGCTCGATCCGGGGCAGGCAGATGTGCGCGCCGGCGGCGGCGGTCACGGCCCAGGTGTGAGTCCAGCCGTTGCAATGGAACATGGGGAGGGTCCAAAGGTAGACCGAATCCCGGGTGAACCCGTTCATCAGCACGTTGCTGAGCGCGTTCAGATACGCACCCCGGTGATGATAGACGACCCCCTTGGGCTGCCCGGTCGTGCCCGAGGTGTAGTTGAGCGAGATCGCCTGCCACTCGTCCTCCGGCCAGGGCCACTCGAAATCTGGTGCCCCGGAGGCAAGTAGTTCCTCGTAGCTCTCGTCGGCGAAGCCCCTCCCCTCCCCTTCGGCTTCCGAAGCCTCGTCGAGCGCCACCACGTGCGGGCGCGGGTCCAGTTGCCCCAACGCCTCCTCCACGACGCTCGCAAACCCCGCATCGGCGATGAGCACGCGGGAGCGGGCGTGTTTCAGCATCGCGGCGATGGAGGCCGCATCCAGCCGGATGTTGAGGGCATTGAGCACGGCGCCCGCCATGGGCACGCCGAAATGAGCCTCAAGCATGGCCGGCACGTTAGGCGCTAGGATCGAGACCGTGTCTCCGAGGCCCACTCCGCGCGCCGCAAGCGCGCCGGCCAGTCGACGGCAGCGGGCGTAGGTATCGGCATAGCTTCGCCTGAGCGCGCCGTGCGCCACGGCCGTCCGCGCCGGATAAATCGCGGCCGCCCGTGCCATGAAGTCGCACGGGGTCAGCGGGACGTGGTTGGCGGGTCCCCGTTCGAGTCCGCGCTCGTAGCGGTTGTTGTTGGGCACCAATCGGCTCCTTCGGTGATGATCGTCATGGTCGACGCTCGCCCGACGCGGCGTCAAGAACCGGCGCCCTCGCGCTCCAGGCAACCCGCCGATATACTCGCGCCATGCACGTCGCCATCGTCTCTGACACGATCTGTCCCTGGTGCTACATCGGCAAGCGCCGCTTCGAGCGTGCCAACGCCGGCCGGCCGGCCGGCCTCGCCGTCGAGTGGCGCCCGTACCAGCTCAATCCGGACATGCCGGCCGAGGGCGTCGAGCGGCTCCCATATCTGGTGGCCAAGTTCGGCTCCGAGGAGCGGGTCGTCGAGATCTTCACCACGATCGAGCAGGCGGGTGAAGCCGAAGGCATCCAATTCGTCTTCGACCAAATAGGACGTACCCCCAACACCGTCGATTCCCACCGGCTGATCGAGTTCGCCGGCCAGCGCGGGGCGCAGGATGGGGTGGTGGAGGCGCTGTTTCGCCGCTACTTCGAGCAGGGCGAGGACATTAGCGACCACGGCGTACTCGCTGCTGCCGGCGTTGACGGTGGCCTCGACGAGGCGGAATTGCGCCGCTATCTGGACGGGAGTGACGGGGTCGAGGAAATCAAGAGAGAGAGTGAGGCCGCGAGCCGCGCGGGCATCTCCGGCGTGCCCTGCTTCATCTTCGAGCGCCGCTACGCGGTCACCGGCGCGCAAACGCCGGACGTCTTCGAGCGGGTGTTCGAGCTCGCCGCCGCCGCTGCCAACCCCGAGAGCTCCAACCAGTCTCCGCCTCCGCCGGCGTAGCCCGGCAGCAGTTGCGCGATAGTCGCGCCGACGCGCTTATTCCGCCTCGCTCTCTTTCTCGGACGAAAACAGCTTGCGCAGGAAGGTAGGCGCCAGGACCGAGAGCGGGTTCACCGAGATATCCGGCTCAGCGGTCGTCCCGCCAACCCGGTAGTTCGCCGCGAACAACCCTTCGCCTTCCCCGCCGGTCAGCAGCTCCCCCAGCACGGGAATGGCTTCGATCAGGGTGTTGAACGTGTAGGCCGGCACGATCGTGCCGCTGATGTCCACCCGATCCGATTCGAGATCGACCGTCCCCTCGGCATTGACGCCTACGGAAAAGCCTGATGTCCGGGCGCCCCGAATGGTGAGAACGTTCTCTTCGAGGGTGAAAGGCATTTCGAACCGCGAAAAGCGTATCCCCTTGCCCCGCAGTTCACTGAGGATACCTGTCAGAGTCGCCACGGTGAGCAACCTTGCCAGCGTCGGCGCGTTGATCACGCGGTAGTCGTCGATCTTGACCGTGCCGGTGACAGGTGCGCCCGGCTGGTCGTCGTGCAGCACCGCTTCCATCACGAGGTCGCCGCCGACGGCGTTGTCGTAAATCTTGAAGGTCCGGGCCACGGCGCCCGCATCGCGCGAGCGGACCGTTATCAGGCGTTTGCTCCCCTGCGGCTCCAGGGAGAAGGACATGGGCGCGCCGGTGGCCAGCGTGCCCTCCATGAACCCGATGTGCCGGCCTTCGCTATCGGTCTCGAAACGCGCGCGCAGATTCGCCAGATGCCGATCGTCGGCGGTTATGACGCGCTCGACATCGAGGTCGAGGAGGAGCTGGCCGGAGTGCAGCGCGTCCTCCCCCATCAGATCCTCGATGTAGGGTCGGGCGTCGAGACTGGCGCCCTCAATCGCGATCCGTGTGATCACGTCCTCGATTGCAATCGTGCCTGCGATGTCCGTCGCACCGTGCCGCAGTCTTTCGATCGTGATCTCACGAATGCCCCCGGCGTCACGGGCGAGCATAGCCCGGCCGAGGCCATAGAGCGTCTCCGTCTCGACCTCGACCCTGGTGAGCTCGACAGGACCTTCCGGAGGAACGCTGGCGAGAACCTGTATCGTCCCAGGCGCAGCTGCGGGCTTGGCCCAGTGCAGCTCCGAAATCTCGAGCCGCGCCTCCGTCGCATCGACGTGGAGCGTCGTGCGTGGCGTCCCGTCGCCTCCCGGATCTGTGTATTCCCCTTCGAGCGCAAGAGTGCCCTGAACGTAAGGCGCCATATCGAACCCCAGCGCGGCCTGGGCTTCCGGCGTCAGCGTCGTCGTCACGTCAAGGCGCCGTGCGAATGGCGCGTCGTCGCCAAAGTTCTCGCGCCACGTGATCGCCGCGGGCATGCCCTGGAGCCTGGCCGTACCGCGAAGTTCCATGCTCGCGTTGTCGACGCCGAGACGCAGCGCGCCCTCTGTCATGTCTGCCATGCCCGCGATGTTCGCCATCCGGGCGTCCCGCACCCGGGCGACGGCGTTCACGTCTACCTCCTCCGGCTCGATCGCTTGCAGCATCGGCAGCTCGAGCGCGAACAGGGTGTGCACCGCGCCGCCGACCCCCACCGGCTTGAGCCCGACCTTGCTCACCAGCGCGAGGCGCGGATGGTCGAGCAGGTCGAGGGCATCGGCCGCCGGCCCGTCGGCTTCGATCTCCACCGACATGCGGGGCACCGCCGAATGAATCTCGCTCAGCACGGCCGTCCCCCGAGACGCGGTGATCCCCGCGATGCGGCCGCCGCTCATCGTGAGGGCGAGGGCTTCCCCGTTGAACCGCCCCGTACCGCTGACTCCCGTCACAGGCGGCATCGGCCGCAGATAGTCGATGCTCGCATTCTCGAACGCGAGCGAGCCGGCGGCCGAGTCCACACCGAAGCGCTCGTTCTCGAAGTCGCCGGGCTCGATGTCGAGCACGGCATCGAACCGGCTGATCACGCCGTCGCTGACGTTCTCCACGATCCATCGCCGTCCGGGCGGGATGAACGTCTCTGGCCAGTAGGCGCCAAGCGACTTGAACGGCATGTCGTGCGCCTGAAACCGCCCGCGCACGCCGATGCCGGCATCGGTTTGCCAGAGGTTGCCGTCGAGGGAAAAGCGCGGGCCGTCCGTATCGACCTCGAACTTTTCGAGGCTAAGCTGGGACAGCTCGCCGTCGATCGAACCCGTCGCGACGATCCGTTGCACCGGAACCGGTGCGGGAAAGATCTCAGGCAAGGCGATCTCCCCTTCCCCGCCCGCGATATCGAACACGGTGCCGCCGAGAATGCCGCCGGGGGCCACATCGATCGCGATCGTGCCGGAGAGTGGAACGCGAAACCCGGTGAACTCCTCAAGCTCAGGAGCGATGAAGGAGAGCTTGACCAGATTGAGGCCGGAGAAGCCGATGGCGGCGCTGCCCATCTTGCTCTCGCGGTGGTGGAACAGCTCCACCTCCAGATGGGTCTCCAGGTCCCGCACCTGCAGCTCTGCCGACAGGTGCCCGAGGATCGCGGTCTCGTCCAGATTGAGCGTGAGGTCGGCGCTGGGCGCGGTCCAGGTGAAATCGGTCGTCTCGTCGACCAGGACGATGGAGGCATCGCGGAGGCTGACCCGCTGTAGCCGCGCCATCGGGTGATCCTCGCGCGGCGGGTCGAGCAGATCGTCGACCAGGGAATCAGCCGCGTCGTCGTCGGCCATGCCGGTCTCGTCACTGCCGGCGAGACGCACGCGCCCGTCCGCGTCGCGAACCAGGGCAAGGCTGAGACCGATCAGCTCGATCGACGTGGGGGCGATCGTGCCGCTCAACAGAGCAGCGCCGCTCAGTCCCAACGACGCCGCCGGCACCGCCGCCAGGGTCGTGCCGCTCGCGTCGGCGATCCGGAGATCGGTCAAGTGGACTTCGAGCGCTTCGCCCCAGCCGGGCCAGACCAGAACCGTGTCTTCGAATTCGAAGTGATAGGAGAGACCCTCGCCCTCCAGCGCCTCTTGAATATAGGGAGAGAGGAATCCGAGCGAGATCGGGCCGGTCGAAAGCCGCCATGCGGCCAGGCCGAAGAGGATGGCGAGCACACCGAACAGGGCGCCCAATGCCTGGAGAGCGATTCGGGCCGTCGAGCTCATGTCGATGGTCGGGAGACGGCCGCCAGTGCGCCCCCTTGGCCCCCTTTGCCTCTTCCCCGTTGCGATCCTTGTAATACAATCGGCCCACGGTGTCGCGACTACCCTTCCTTACAGACGATGCGATGTGTCCCGAGCCAGCCTCGGGCGATCGCGCACGCGCGGGCCGTGACGAGTGGCTGGCGGCGGCAGTCTCGTTGGGCGACGACGATGGGTCTTTCGCGAGAGCCCTTGACGGCGATGGGCGAGCGCGGGCTTTCCTCGATGGCGTCTTCGGCAACGCCCCTGCGCTCGGTCGAGCGTTGGTCCGCGAACCGGCTCAGCTTCGCCTGGTGGCCGAGCAAGGCCCCAATGTTGCGTTCGCGAGCGCGCTTGACGAGATATCGGACGCCGCCGGCCAGACCACCGACCGCCGCGCCCTCGCCCGCCGGCTTCGGGAGGCCAAGCGGCGCGCGACGCTCACCGCAGCGCTCGCCGAGCTCGCCGGCGCCTGGCCGCTGGATCGAGTCGCCGTGGCCCTCACCCGGCTTGCCGATGCCGTGCTCGCCAGCGCGCTCGACCATCTGCTCCGGGAGGCGTTCGCACGCGGCACCCTCGCACGCCTCGACCGGGACGAGCCGGGGGCGTCGGGGCTCACCGTGTTCGGCGTGGGCGGGCTCGGCGCAGGCGAGCTCACCTATTCCAGCGCGCTCGACCTGCTCGTGCTGTTCGACCCCGAGCGCGTGCGCCACCGGGGACGGGGCGAGGCTGCGGAGACCCTGCACCGCCTCGTGCGCGATCTCGCCGCCCTGCTCGGTGAGCGCACCGACGATGGCTGCGTCTATCGCACGGATCTCAAGTTCAGGCCCAACACGGGCTCCACGCCGCTCGCGCTCTCGACGGCGGCGGCGGAGCAGTACTACGAGAGCCACGGGCAGAACTGGGAACGCGCCGCCATGATCAAGGCGCGGCCGGCCGCCGGCGACATGGCGGTCGGCGCCGACATGATCGAGCGCCTGCGCCCCTTCATCTGGCGCAAGTATCTCGACCTCTCCGCCATCCAGGACATCCAGTCGATCAAGCGCCAGATCAACGCCGAGCCCGGCCTCCGGCAGCTGGAGGTCGCAGGCCACGACATCGAGCGCGGCCGGGGCGGCATCCGCCAGATCGAGCTCTACGCGCAGACGCAGCAGCTCATCTGGGGCGGCCGCGACGATTCGCTCCGCTCGCGCGCCACCTGCGACGCGCTCAGGGCGCTCGCCGCCGCCGAGCGCACGAGCGGGGTGGCGGTGAACGCGCTGATCGACTCGTACCGCTTCCTCCGTCGTCTCGAGCACCGCATCGAAATGATCGACGACGAGCCGGACCTGCGCATTCCCGACGACGCCGACGCCCGCGCCGCGCTCGCCCGCCTCATAGGCTTCGCCGACGAAGCGGGTATCGCCGATGCGCTGCAGAGCCACGTCCGCACCGTCGAGCAGCACTACGCCGCGCTCTTCGAGGACGAGCCGGACCTCGGCGACGACGGCGGCAACCTCGTGTTCACGGGCACCGACGACGACCCCGACACCCTCGCGAGCCTGGAGCGGATGGGCTTCGGCGACGCCTCGGGCGTCTCGGCGACCGTGCGCCGCTGGCATCACGGCCGCATCCAGGCGACCCGCAGCACGCGCGCGCGGGAGCTCTTGACCGAGCTCATGCCGGCCCTCCTCCGCGCGCTCTCCCACACCGCCGATCCCGACTCCGCCTTCCGCAAGCTCGACGAGTTCCTCGCCGGGCTGCCGTCGGGGGTGCAGCCCTTCCTGCTGCTGCACGACAATCCCGGCCTGCTCGCCCAGCTGGCCGAGATCCTGGGCAGCGCGCCCCGCATCGCCGAGCACCTGAGCCGCAGTCCCGGCCTGCTGGAAGGCCTCATCAGCGGCGACCTGCACCAGCGCCTGCCGAACCGCGACGAGCTGCTAGACGACCTCGCGCGCACGCTCGCACCCGCCGGCGACTACGACGACGTGCTCGACGGCGTGAGGCGCTGGCAGCACGAGCGCGAGTTCCAGGTGGGCATGCAGATCCTGCGGGGCGACGTGGCGGTGGACCAGCTCTCCGGCGCGCTCTCGGATATCGCCGACACGGTGATCGAGACCCTGCTGCCGCGCGTGCAACAGGATTTCGCCCGCCGTCACGGTTCGGTGCCGGGCGCGTCCTTCGCCGTGCTCGGCATGGGCAAGCACGGCAGCCGGGAGCTCACCTTCGACAGCGACCTCGACGTGGTCTTCCTCTACGGCGTGCCGGACGAAGCGAACCTGGAGTCGGACGGCCCCCAGGGCCTCGCGCCGAGCCACTACTACGCCCGCTTCACCAAGCGCCTGTCGAACGCGGTGAGCGCGCTCACCGCCGAAGGCCGCCTCTACGAAATCGACACGCGGCTCCGGCCGTCCGGCACCTCAGGCCCGATTGCGACCGAGGCCGCCGCCTTCCGCCGCTACCACGAGCAGGACGCCTGGACCTGGGAGCACATGGCGCTCACCCGCGCGCGCCCGGTCGCAGGCGATCCGGACCTCTCTGCGGCGGTGATGGCGGACATCCGCACGGTCCTCTGCGCCCCGCGCGATGCCGACGCGCTGCTGGCCGACGTCGCGGCCATGCGCGAGCGCATCGACGGCGAGCGCCACACCGAGAACCGCTGGCGCCTCAAGCACGTGCGGGGCGGGCTGCTCGACCTCGAATTCATCGCCCAGTACCACCTGCTGCGCCACGCCGCGCGCCACCCCTCGATCCTGGTTCAATCGACCCAGTCGATGTACCGCGGGCTGGGTGAAGCCGGCGTCCTCGCCTCCGACGACGCCACCGAGCTTGCCGAGATGCTGGCCTTTCTCCAGCGCCTCCAGGGCCTGCTCCGGCTCACCGTCGGCACCAACCGCGAGGTCGAGCGCTTCACCCCCGGCGTGCGCGAGACCCTGGCGCGGGCCATGGGGGTCGAGGATTTCGCTGCCCTTGAGGGAAGGATCGTCGCCATTCAGGATCGCGTCTGCGCCGCCTATCATCGCCTGGTCGCGGCGCCTGCAGCAGCGCTCGACCGCGAGACCACAGAATGAGAGGAGAACGACCATGACCACGGCGATCGAAGCCGGCGCGCCTGCGCCGGGGTTCACGGCGCCCACCAACGACGGCGGCTCGCTGAGCCTTGACAGCCTGCGCGGCAAGGCGGTGGTGCTCTACTTCTACCCGCGCGACGACACGCCGGGTTGCACGCGGGAGGCGCAGGAGTTCACCGAGGCCCTGCCCGCGTTCGCGGCGGCCGGCGCCGAGATCGTCGGCGTCTCCAAGGACACCGCCGCCAAGCACGACAAGTTCCGGGAGAAGTACGGCCTCCCCTTCACCCTGGTCTCCGACGCAGACAGCGACATCTGCGAGCGCTACGGCGTCTGGGTCGAGAAGAAGAACTACGGCAAGACCTACATGGGCATCGAGCGCGCGACCTTCCTCATCGACTCCGACGGCACCGTCAGCAAGGTCTGGCGCAAGGTGAAGGTCCCCGGCCACGTCGATGCCGTGCTGGAGGCGGTCCAGGCGCTAGAGTGTTAGACTCGAACTTTAGAACAGATAACAGAATACGCGACCATAAATTCGGCACGTCAGTAGGCGCGCGCGCTTAGACGGATGCGCATTAGGCCAACGCACTTTGCCTTCGCATCCTCGCTCTTATTCAACATTCTTGGCATTCCCGGTCTCATCGAGGATGCCAAGACATGGAAGGCGTGGTTAGGAATCAGCGTCCCTGATTGGGACTGGGTAAATTATCTGCTTGTTGCACTGGGTGGGTTAGCTTTTGCTTATGCTGCATACCCCATTGTCGTCAAATTGATCAAACAACAAATCCGCAATGATTTCAGCGATTTTGATATTCCTATACGAGATGCTATCGACCATCTCAATCATACAACACCGCATTCCTTTACTAGGTCTTCATTAGCCGAGCGGAGTGCATTCCACGCGCTCCATGAAGCTATGCGCACTGGCAAATTGCCCGTAATCGGAGCAAAAGGTGAGCACGGCTTTCTCAAACGCATTAGCGCGCGTCGATGCAAGAAGCTTTATCCAATAGAAGTGGTTACGCCGCATGGGATGCGATTTCATCTTGTTGATAAGGAAACAAGGGACAAACCACCTGAACCACTGATTGAGCATAGTGATCCGCTGGGTTTTAGTGGGCTGCGCGTTCGCAGCAATGATTTGTACAAGCTATGGCCGAAAAACCAACCGTGAAATGTCTGATGACTCGGGAAGAACAGAGCACGAAACTCGAAAATCTATCTCGCGAACGCGCTACCGTGAGGCAGCGCTTCGGTACGCTTGCACTAAACCACAGACTTAATCTTCAAGCGCTCTAATGAGCAACGGGGAGTCTATCCCCCCTTAAAGGGACGGAACAGGCTGATCGTGTCGTTGGCCGAGAGCGCCGTCTCGGGCCATTGATCGCGGGGCACGGCCTCGCCGTTCACCATGGCGAGGATGGCGGGGTCGCCGTCCACGCCGAGGCCGGAGAGCGCGTCCGCGACGTTGGTCCCCGCCTCCAGGTCGAGGTCGCGGCTCTTGTCGCTGCCGAACTGAGGGAGCTCGATGGCGATGAGCTCCACTGTCACGCGCATGTCTCACCGGCTCCCACACTGCCACCGCAGAGTCGCTCACATAGCACATAACATCCTGTGCACCACAATCGACCCCACCGTCCTGCTCGGGTAAAAGCCCGAGGGCGCCTCGCACGAGCCCACGGCGGAGACGATCGAGGCCGGGGGCGAACTGGGTCATCGTCATCCCGACGCGCCGGTCGCGTCGGACGCAATAACGAAAGGAGGACACAATGGCGAAGGGTTACTGGGTGAGTTGCTACCGGGAGATCAAGGATCCCGACGCGCTGGCGGAATACGCCAAGTTGGCAGGGCCTGCAATCATCGCCGGCGGCGGCACGTTCCTGGCGCGCGGCGGCAAGGTCCAGGCCTTCGACGCCGGCATTGCCGGGCGCACCGTCGTGGTCGAGTTCGAGAGCTTCGAACAGGCGCTCGCCACCCATGATGGTGCCGCCTACCAGACCGCCGCCGCGAAACTCGAAGGCGCGGTGGAGCGCGACTTCCGGGTGGTCGAAGGCGTCGATTGACGGCAGGGAGTGGCCCCTGGAGCGGTTATCGAAGGGGTGCGGTGACCGCGTGCGCAACGGCTGCTATCCTCCGCCCCGAACGATGAACCGAGGAGACATCAGCCATGGCGGTAACCGCGATCGTTCGCTTCGCGCTGCCCGAGGACAAGACGCGCGAGGCGGCAAAGGCCGCATTCGAGGCGTCCGCGCCGCTCTACCAGGGCGTCCAGGGCCTGGTTCGCAAATACTATCTTCTGTCCGAGGACGGTCGAACCGGCGGCGGCGTGTATCTCTTCGAATCGCGCGAGGATGCCGAGCGCCTCTATAGCGCGGCCTGGAGGGCCGGCATCCGCGAGCGCCTGGGCGCCGAGCCCTCGATCGAGTATTTCGAATCGCCGGTGATCGTAGACAACGAGGTGGGCGCGATCTCCACAGCGGCTTGATCGCGGCTATGTCGCCGTTGACGCGGCGGCCCCGATAGCAGGTTAGCGCTCAACCGAGGCCGAGCCGCTCCATGGTCGCGGCCGTGGGCCGGCCCTCCGCGGTCCAGCCGCGCAGCTCGTAGTACTGCGGCAGCATGGTGTCGAGCTCGCACACCTTGCCCTTGCCCGAGCCGCTCTTCACCGCCTCCTTCAGGATGCGCTGCGGCAGCGTGTCGTCGGCGCGGGTCATGCCGGCGTCGAGATTGAACTGACGCTCCATGTTCCAGATGCGCTCGCCGGTCTCGTTCAGCCGGTCCACGGTCCACTCGCCTGCACAGCCGGCATTGACCAGGTTGGCGACCTCGTCGAGCCCCCAGATCATCATCGGGAAGGCGCAGATGCCAACCGAATCGATGGCCGCGTTGGAATCCTGGCTGTCCTTCACGATCTTGGCCTTGCCTTCCAGCTTGCCGCCGGAGAAGTCGTCCTCGTAGGGGTCGGCGCGCAGGTGGCAGGCGCCGCGATTGCTGGTGGCGTAGGCGAGCCCCATGCCCTGCATCGAGCGGCCGTCGTAGCCGGGGAATTCCTGTCCCTTGGCCACCATGGCAAGCTCGGGCCGGCCGTACTTCTCGCAGAGCCGCTTGGCGCCGAGGCCCAGGTCCTGGCCGAAGCCGGTGCCCGTGCCGGCGTCCTCCGCCGCCCGGCAGAGCGCCTCGGCCGAGCCGAAGTTGTAGGCCACGCCGCCGGTCTCGGTGTCGGTGATGGCGCCCTCTTCGTAAAGCTCCATGGCGGCTGCGACGGTCGCCCCGAAGGAGATCGGGTCCATCCCGTCCTCGTTGCAGACGAAGTTCGCGAAGGTCGCGGCCTCGATATCGTCCACGCCCACCATGGGGCCGAGCGAATAGGCCGATTCGTACTCGAGCCCGCCGCTCACCTTCTTGTAGCGGTCGCGATCCTGGATCGCGAAGTGGTTGGGCTCCATCTTCGACGCGCGCTGGCAGCCGATGGTGCAGGCGAAGCAGGCCCGGTTCGCCACCAGGTTGGCGGAGCCGTCCGAGCGCCGCACCTTCGCCATCGCATCGGGGCCCAGGTTGCCGGTGCCCTCGAACTGTACGTCCTGGTTGTTGCGGGTCGGCAAGCTGCCGAAGGCCTGGGTCACGTCGATCATAGAGAGCGTGCCGGTGCGCGCGAGGTCGGCGCGGGTCTGGCTCGCGGCGAGCGCGCCGGCGGCCTTCTCCACGGCGTCGGCGAAGGCGTCGTCGTCGTCCACCGCGACGCCGCGCGTGCCCCGCACCGCGATGGCCTTCAGGTTCTT
This sequence comes from Alphaproteobacteria bacterium, assembly GCA_965220745.1. GTDB lineage: Bacteria > Pseudomonadota > Alphaproteobacteria > UBA828 > UBA828 > WTGU01. The sequence continues at coordinate 545,875 of CBDCQT010000013.1, forward strand.
GGACCCCATCACCGCGCCGACGCCGGAGCGCCCGGCGGCCCGGTCGAGGTCGTTCATCACGCAGGCATAGCGGTTCAGGTTCTCGCCTGCGCGGCCGATGGAGGCGATCTTGATCGCGCCGTCCTGGTGGCGCGCCTTGATCGCCGGCTCGGTATCCCAGACCGACTTGCCCCAGATGAAGCCCTCGGCGTCGATCAGCTCGGCGTGGTCGTCCTTGATGTAGAGGTAGACCGGGTGCGGCGAGCGGCCTGTGCAGAGCACCATGTCCCAGCCGGCGAGCTTCAGCTCCCCGCCGAAGTAGCCGCCCGAGTTGGAGCAGGCGATGGCGTTGGTGAGCGCACCCTTGGTGACCACCGTGTAGCGGCCTGCGGTCGGCGCCGTGGTCCCGGTCAGCGGCCCGGTCGCGAAGATGAGCACGTTCTCGGGCGAGAGCGGATCCGCCTTCGGGTCCATCTCCTCGACGATATACTTGGTGGCAAGGCCCCGGCTGCCCAGATACGCCTGCGCCCACTCCATGTTGAGCGCCTCTTCGGTGCAGGTGCCTGCACTGAGGTCAACCCGCAACAGTCTGCCTTGCCACGACATCGCATACCCCCTGCTGTCGATCGGCCGAGCCGGGCCGTGTGCGGAAAACCTACCCTTGGATTCGGCGTTCGCCAAGGGCGCGGGCGGGTGAGAGCAGAGAGAGGGGGTGCGCTAAGCCGCAGGGCGGTGGACCGGCACCAGGTAGGGGCCTTCGGGGATCACGGCCACGCACGGATCGCCGTGCCGGGCGGCGCTTTCTGCCACCGTGTCCGCGAGCGATTCTGTCATGCGGACTCCGGTGAGCGCCCGGTCTTCGGGCGTAAGGCCCTCGGTGTAAAGGTGGACCGTGCCGGCCCGCATCGGGCGAAGCTGCATCTCGGTCTGCCACTCGTCGATCGCCGCATGGGTCTTGGCGCTGATCTCGTCGAGGAAGTGCTCCGGGCCGTTCTCCACCAGGCGGCGCTGCGCATCCGCGTAGTGCGCCGAGCCCAGCCCCTCGGAGCAGGCGGACGCGACGATGAGGTCGCCCCCCGGTGCCAGGATTTCGAGCGGCCCGACCATGCCCTTGACGGTCTGGTAATAGGTCGCGTCGAGCGGATAGCCGGCGGAGCTGGTCAGCACGGTGCTGAACCGCTCGGCCACGGGGACGGTGCAGAATCGCTCCGCGAAGGCGACCGCCGCCGCGTGGCTCGCCACCACCTCGCCGTAGTTGAGGAAGGCGATCCGGCGCTCGTCGTCGATCACGCTATTCACTGCGCGCGCGCCGCCGATCATCGCCATGATCGCCAGCTGTTCCTCGTGCAGCGGATTGCCCTCTAGCACGCAGTTGGTGCAGTTGGGATGCTCCATGAAGCGCGCGCTGTGGAAGGTGGTGATGGTCTCGGCGTGGGCGACGCCGGGCGCGATAACCTTCCGCCCGCCCGACCAGCCGGCCATGAAGTGCGGCTCCACAAGCCCGGTCGCGATGCGTAGATCGGCCTCGACGAAGCGCCGGTCGAGCCGTACCACCGTGCCGCGCTCTGTCGTGCCGATCAGCACGTGATCGGCGTCCTCGCGGGCGAAGTGGTTCGCGACCTCCACCGTCTCCAGCACCCAGGGGTCGCCGACCAGGGCGGCAAGCTCCTCGCCTTCGTTGGGCCGGTGCAGCCCGGTCGCCACCAGCACCGTGATCCGCTCCGGCTTGAGGCCAGCGCCGAGCAGCGTGCGGATCAGCGGCGGCAGGATCACGCCGTTGGGCACCGGGCGCGTGAAGTCGCAGATCAGGATGCAGGCGCTCTCGGCGCGCGCCGCCTCTTCCGCGAGTGCCGGGCAACCCACGGGCTGAGCGAGCGCCTGGTCCATCGCTGCCGCCGACTCCGCAAGGAGCGGCATCGCCTGCTTGGCGATCACGGTGACGTCGAGCGTGTCGGGCAGATCCACCGCCCGCTGGCCCCGGCCATAGTTCAGGTGGACGCGCATAGTTCAACCCACTCCGTCAGCAAAGGCTCCGAGCTTCGACCGCTCGTCAGAGACTGCTCCTTCACGCATTTCTCATGCGTCTAGCAAGTTCATCAGGTGTGAGGGGCGGATCTTCTCGATGCAACATGGCATGACAGTTAGGACAAACTGGGCGCAAATCGCGAATGGGATCAACCGTAGATGCTCGGCGCTTCTTAGAAACTGGTCGAAGATGATGAACGTGGATGAAATCTTTTCCTATATCCCCATAGATATCTTCAAACAATATCTTGCAAATACTACACTTGTAACCGTACTTTATGAGGCATTGTCTTCGAGCCTCCGGACTACGTTCATAAGCATTAACCGTAACTCGCTTTTTATATCCCTCCAGCAATTCTGAAGTACTGGCTTCGTCTGGGTATAAGCCAAGCGGAACGTGGATGCCACCATCGCCTTTAGATATTTTCTTGTTTAGTTTCCGATCGATTTCGTTTGCAAAGCTCTTAAGGTGTACTAACAAATCAGAAAATACTTCTGATCTGTACTCACTCTCTTGGAACCATTTTTTGAGCCTTCTCTCTGTCTCTCCTCCATTTCCTTCTCCGCTGTAGTCATCGAGAGTGGTATTTCTATAACCAATGAACTTGCTCGGAGCGAAGACACCTTCATCGATTTCTGAAAAATAATACCAATGCTGAAACCTCACAAATCTTTTGTACGCTTTTGAGGTGCTACCTTTCGCGATCTGGGCAAACCGCTCCGCGTTCTCGCGCACTTCACCGATGGTCGATACCAATTGGGGCATGAAACCCTCCGCCCCTACCGCGTTCCAGCGAGAGGGATACCGGTTGCGGTTGCCGTCGCGACGGTGAGTGCGCGGAGGTCTTCGGGCTCGACGTTCTGCAGGTTGGTCTTGCCGGTACAGCGCGCCATCATCGAGGCCTCGGAGGCGGTCGCCTTGATGATGTTGGCGGTGCCGTGAGTGCGATCCTCGTCGCTGCGGTCGGCGGCGAACGTGAGCTCGCGGGTGCCGGTGATGACGCCGCCGGCGGCGAGCCCAACCGCAACGCCCAGCACCACGGCGACGGTGCCAAGCGCGATCACCTTGGCCGCATCGGTGCCGGAGCGTACCCCGCCGAAGTAGACGAGGTCGATCTCCTCCTCGCGATCCAGGCGGCGCAGGATCGCTACGGCATCGCGCAGGATGGTGAGATCGGGCGCTCCCGTAAGCTCCGCCCAGGGCGTGCCGAGTCCCGCGCTGCCGTCCAGCAGCAGCATGTCGAAGCCCGCATCGAGCGCGTAGGGAATCGCCTCTTCCAGAACCGCCGGCGAAGAGACCGAAAGCCCCAGTATCTGGCCCTCGGCCGTCCGCGTCGCCTCCACCGGCGCGAAGCGATGCCCGAGCGCGTAGATCAGCCCCGCCGCGTCGGCGCTCGGTGCGATCTGCCCCGGCAGCACAAGCTGGAACCAGCGCGCATCGCCGCCGATGGGCCGCACCCCAAGATAGCTCGCATCCACCTCGGCAATGCCCTGGCCGACCGCGGCGCGCACCTCTTCGGGTGCATCGTCGAAGCCCGTCACCATGAAGGGCAATGCCAGGTCGGTGCCGCCGACGGTGGTGCCGATGCGGCAGGCTTCCCGATAGGGGTCGATCACCAGCCGCGACAGGTTCGCCGGCAGGAACGCAATATCGTCCAGCACCCCTGGAAGCTCAGCCGGGAAGGGATCGCCGCGCTCGACCATGCGCTTTTCCAGCATCGCCTTCTGGCGCACCGTGTCGTCGGGATTGGTGCGGGCCATCACGAAAATGTCCTCGCGATGGTCCACCGCATAGTCGGCCGAGCCCGTCTCCGCATCGCAGCGGAAGCACCGCGCCGCCTCCTTGCGCGCGGCCTCCCAGCCATAGGTGGTCTCGATCTCCGGGAACGACACCGGATTCTCGCCGAGGCCGAGGAAGTCGGGGTGCTGCACTGGCAGCAGCTCCCACTCCAGGTCTTGCGCTACCGGCACGCGGCGCGTCCGGTGAGGCGTGCGATATGGCAACGGGTCCTCGCGCCCTTCCAGGAACGCCTTCACGTAGTAGGCGACCCTCTGGCCGTGATTCATCGCCATCACGATGGTGGAGCCGCCGAAGGCTCCGTCGCCGGCCGCGAACACCTTGGGATCGCTCGTGCGCATGCCTTCCCACTCGGTCCGCACCCGGTCGGAAAGCATCATGCCGCGCCGGTCGAGGTCGTCGCAGAGACCCTCCTGCCCCACCGAGGCGATCACCATGCCGCAGCCGATGTCGTGCTCCGTGCCCGGCACGTTCACCGGCGCGCGCCGGCCTGACTCGTCCGGATCGCCTAGCGTCGTCTGCACGCAGCGCACCGCGAGCTCGTTGCCTTTGGGCACGATCTCGGTCTGCTGGGTGTGGTAGATGAACTCGATTCCCTCCTCGATCGCGCCCTCAAGCTCGATCTTGCGTGCCGGGATCTCCGCCGGGCCCCGTCGGTAGATCACCTTCACGTCCTTGCAGCCCGGCAGGCGCTTCGCGACCCGGCAGGCGTCCATGGCGACGTCGCCGCCGCCCACCACAACCACCGTCTCCGGCATCTCGGGCCGCGCGCCTTCGTTCACGTCGCGCAGGAACTGCACGCCGTCGATCACCCGGCCGTCGTCCTCGCCGGGAATACCCATGTTCTTGCCCCACCACGCACCGATGGCGAGGACCACGGCATCGTGCCGCTCCTTGAGCTCGTCCAGCGTCACGTCGCGGCCAAGCGCGGTGTTGAGGTGGACCTCCATGCCCGGGCAACGCCGGGCCATGCGGTCGATATCCTCCTGGATGATCCCAGGTGGCAGCCGGAAAGCCGGAATGCCCCAGATCATCATGCCGCCGAGCCGGTCGGTCATCTCGTAAACGTGGACGCGATAGCCCGCGACCGAAAGTTCGTGCGCCGCCGTCAGCCCCGCCGGGCCCGAGCCCACAACGGCCACGCTCTGCTCGTGCCGCACCGGCACCGGCGGCGGGTCGTAATCGTGGCCCACCTCGTCCATGACGAAGCGCTTGAGATTGCGAATCTGTACCGGCCCGTCGGAATCCGTCCGCCGGCACGCCGGCTCGCACGGCGCGTCGCACACCCGCCCGCAGATCGAGCTGAACGGGTTGGTCGCCGTGATTGCCTCGAACGCCTCCTCGAACTTCCGCTCCCAGATATAGGCAATGTAGGACGGCGCATCCGTCCCCACCGGGCAAGCGATCTGGCAGGGCGCCGGCACGAAGTGCGCGTCGTCCGTGTCGTCCGGCAGCTCCGCGAGAAGCTGCCCGCCCGCCTCCATCTCCTTCAGGATCGCCATGGCTCAGCCCACCCTGCCGCGCAGCGCTAGCTCGCGCTCGCGGTATTCCGGCGCGTAGGGCAACCCGGTCATCTCAGCCGCATCGCGCGTGAGAGCCACCAGGTCATCGCGGCAGAGTTGGGTGGTGCTGCCGTAGCCCAACGCCTGGGTCAGCGCCGCGATTTGCCAGCGCACGCCTTCCAGATAGCGGTGGATGTTGCGCGCCTCCGCCACCGGGTTGTAACGCCGCTCGTGCTGCGGGTCCTGGGTGGCGATCCCGGTCACGCATTGCCCCACGTGGCATTGCATGCAGGCGATGCAGCCCCCGGCGATGATCACCGCTGTCCCCATCGCCACTGCATTGGCGCCCAGGCACAGGCCCTTCACCGCGTCGATGCCGTCCCGGACGCCGCCCATCAGCACGACTTCCATCTTGCCGAGGCCTTCCACCTCCTCCAGCGCCGCCATCGCCTGGGTGATGGCGGCGAGCGTGGGCACTCCCACATGCTCCATCACCTCGGCGCCGCCCGCGCCCGTGGAGCCCTGCATGCCGTCGAGCTCCACGAAGTCGAAGCCGTCCTTGTAGGCGATCTTGATGTCGTCCCTGACCCGGCCCGCACCCAGCTTCACACTCACCGGGATGCGGTAGCCCGTGGCCTCCCGGAACTCCTCCACCTTGATGACCAGGTCGTCGGCGCCGAGGATGTCCGGGTGCCGCGAGGGCGAGCGCAGGTCGATGCCCTCGGGAATGCCCCGGATGGTGGCGAGCTCCTTGGTCACCTTCTTCGCCATGAGCTGGCCGCCGAAGCCGGGCTTGGCCCCCTGGCTGATGTAGATCTCGAGCCCGTCGGCCCGGTTCATGTCGTGGATGTTCCAGCCGAGCCGTCCCCCTAAACACTGGAATACCAGCTGCTCCGCCGCGCCCCGCTGGGCATCGCTCATGCCGCCTTCGCCGGTGTTCTCGGCAATGCCGGCCATGCTGGATGCCATGCCCACCGCCTGCTTGGTGGAGCGTGACAAGGCGCCGTAGCTCATCGGCGCGATCATCACCGGCATCGAGAGCTTGAGTGCCCGCGCCCCGTTGAGGCCCCCGATCTCCGTATACATCTCGACCGCTGCCACTGGGTCGCCCGCCGTGCCCGCGCTGGACAGATCGCGTTTGAAGGCGAGGTCCGAGAGATGCGGCAGCGTGCGCGCACCGCCGTAGCCCCGCACCCGGTAGCGGCCGATCTGCGACTTGATGTAGACGTCCTCCTGCACCTTCGGGTTCCAGTAGTCCGACGTACCCGAGAAGGTGAAGAAGGGGATGCTGCGCACCTGCTGCTCGCTGGTGGCGTAGCGGAGCCGCTTGCCGGCGTTCTCGATCTTCTGGAAGCCGCCCTTGTAGGCGATCTCGTGGCGGTCCAGGAATTCGCGGATGTCGTCGACCTCGGCAGAGTCGATATCGGTCAGCTGAGCATCGGAGCCGAGCGAGCGCACCGCGCCGCCGACGTAGATATCGCCGGCCGCCATGTCCTCGCCCACGCGCTCGCCGGATTCGCCCAGGATGATGATGCGCCCGCCGTACATCATGTAGCCGGCCATGAAGTTGGCGTTGCCGACACAGCAGAGCGTCCCCGCCTTCATCACCTGGCCGGCGCGCGAGCCCACGTTGCCATGCACCACGATCTCGGCGCCCCGGATCGCCACGCCCGCGATGGCGCCCGCGTTGCCGCGCACCGTCACAGTGCCGGCGTACATGTTGTCGCCGAGGCCCCAGCCGACGTTGTTGTCGACCTCAAAGCGCGCCTGGTCCGCGAGCCCTGCGCAGAAGTATCCGGCCGAGCCCTTGATATGCACCCGCACCGGATGGATTAGGCCGACGCCGATATGGTGGCGCGCGTCAGGGTTGAGGACCTCGATGTCCTCGCCTTCAGCCCCCCACTTGCGGATTTTTTCGTTGGCGTCCCGGACCGAAACCTGTCCTAGGTCAATCTGGACCATGTACCGTAGCTCCCCGGCGGCGGTTCCCTGGTGTCGAGCGCGCGGCCTGGGAAGAGGCGGTTCAACGACACCTCCTCCGAGGCAATCGCGATCAGGTCGTCGTTCTCGTACATGATCATCGGCTTCGCCGCGAGATGATCCTTGGCGTAGCCGATCTCGTCCTTGGTCGAGACCAAGAACGAGAACGTGCCGTCGAGGTCGTCGATCGAGGTCTTCAGCGCGTCTTCGAGCGGCACCTCGTTGGCGAGCTTGTCCGCCAGATAGACCGCAATCAGCTCGCTGTCGTTGTCGGTGTGGAACTCGAACCCGCGACGCTCGAGCCTGCGCCGCATCTTCCAGTAGTTGGTGATCTGGCCGTTGTGCACGATCGCGATGTCGGTAAACCCGGTCGCCCAGAAGGGATGCGCCGCCTCGGGCTTGACCTCGGACTCGGTCGCGAGCCGCACGTGACCCAGACCGTGGGTGCCCTGCACCTCGCGCACGTGGAACACATCGTCTACGTCATGGGCGCCGCCCACGTCCTTGCGGATGTCCAGACTCTCGCCGATCGAGATCAGCGTCGCCGCATGCTCCATGTCGTAGGTGAGCTTCTGCACGTCGCCGGAGAAGCGCACGACGACCCGGTAGCTGTTGCCCACGTGCTCGTCTTCCACGATCTCGGCGCCGTGGTCCTCAAGCGTGGTACGAATGTCGGCGATCGCGGCCTCGACCCCGCTATTGTGGCCAACACCATCGCCCGCACCGTTCTCCTCCTCCACGAGAAAGCGAAGCCGGAGCTTGCCCGGTTCGACATCCTCGTAGAGCGCGAAGCCAGTGGAATCCGGACCACGGTGCTGGCAGCCGTCCAGCATGTCGATCAGAGCCTGACCGGTGCCAAGTCCCGTGCTCCCGTGTTTGAACATCACGCCCGCTATTCCGCACATGCGCTGAGTCCCGTTTCATACCCTCGAAGGTGCTCTATCATATCATGATTCTAGGACTCGCGCGCCGACGCACCTCTATCATGCCCCCAGTCTGAGGAAGATCAGCCATGCCCCACGCGCAGTCACCGGACGGAACCAGGCTCTATTACGAAGAAGCCGGGTCGGGCCACCCGGTGCTCTTCATCCACGAATTCGCCGGCGACCACATGAGCTGGGAGCCGCAGCTCTGCCATTTCTCGCGGCGCTACCGCTGCATCGCCTATAGCGCCCGCGGCTATCCGCCGTCCGACGTGCCGGAGGACGCGGACGCTTACAGCCAGGACCACGCGGTGGCGGACGCCATCGCCGTCCTCGACCATCTCGGCATCGAGCGTGCCCACGTCGTGGGCTTGAGTATGGGCGGGTTCGCGACCATCCACATCGGCCTCAAGCACCCGGCACGGACCTCGGCCCTCGTGGTTGCGGGCTGCGGCTACGGGGCGCCGAAGGACGCCCGCACCGGTTTCCAGCGCGAGACTCACGCGGTGGCCGACCGCCTGGAGCGCGAAGGCGCCGGCCCGGTCGGCAACGACTACGCGCTCGGGCCCACCCGCGTGCAGTTCCAGACCAAGGACCCGCGCGGCTGGGCCACTTTCCGCGACCGGCTCGCCGACCATTCCGCCAAGGGCACGGCCAACACGCTGCGCGGGGTGCAATCCCGCCGCCCTTCGCTCTACGATCTGGAGGACGGCCTCGCAGCCTTGACCGTGCCGATGCTGCTCATTACCGGCGACGAGGACGAGCCCTGCCTCGACGCCAACCTCTACCTCAAGCGCACGATCCCGACCGCCGGCCTGCTGGTGATCCCGAAATCGGGCCACACGATCAATCTCGAAGAGCCCGACGCCTTCAATCAGGCGTGCGCGGACTTCTTCGCCCAGGTCGAGAACGGCCGCTGGGGCGTGCGCGACCCGCGTTCGCTCTCCGGCACGTCCATCATCCGCGCCGACAAGGACGAGTGACCGTGTCGGACACCGGGAAATCCATCGCCGACTCGCTGCACGCGCTCCTCGCCGAGCTGATCGCGATCCCGTCCACCACGCCGCCCGGCGACACGCAGGCGATCTGCGAAGCCGCCGCCGAGCACTTCAGGGCGGCCGGCTACGAGGTCTCCATGCCCATGCGGACCCCGCCGATCGCCAACCTGGTTGCGCGGCTGGGCGAGGGCTCGCCCTGCGTGGTGTTCAATGCCCACATCGACACGGTCGGCACCGGCGACCGCGCGGCCTGGCGCACCGACCCCTTCGCCGCGACGCTGGAGAAGGGCCGCATCTACGGGCTCGGCGCCAACAACTGCAAGGGCTCGGCGGCGGTGCACCTCTGGCTCGCGGACGAAATCGCCCGGCGCGGCGGGCCCAGGCTGGGAAGCGTGGTCTTCGTGCTCGCCGGCGACGAGGAGCGCCTGGGGCCGGAGGGCACCGCGTATCTGCGCGAGGATGGGCTGATCGAGCCCGACGCCCTGGTGCTCGGCTCACCCACCGAGAACCACATCATCATCGAGGAGCGCGGCATCCTCTGGGTCGAGATCGAGACCGCCGGCCGTGCCGCCCACGGCGGCGACCCGCCAGCCGGCGACAACGCAATCCTCCGCATGATGCGCCTGCTGGAGAGGCTTCAGGCCGAGCTCGCGCCGAGGCTCGCCACACGGCGCAGCGGCGAGAAGGTCTCGACCATGAACATCGGCACGATCCATGCCGGCGAGAACCCGAATGTCGTGCCCGACCGCTGTACGCTCCTGATCGACCGGCGGCTCCTGCCAGAGGAATCCGTCGACACCGCCTTTGCCGAGATCGAAGCCCTGGTGGCCGGTGCCGGCGAGCCCCGCGTGACCTGTGCCGTGCGCCGCCTGGTCGGCACGAACGGCTTCTCCGCGCCCCTCGACGGCCCCCACGTCTCGGCGCTGGTGGCCGCCATCGAAGAGCACCTGGGAAAGCCGCCGGAGGTGCTCAACGCGCTCGCCGCGAGCGACGGCCGCTTCTTCGCCCGCGACGGCATCGAGATCGTCAATTTCGGCCCCGGCGACGGTGCCGTGAGCCACGCCGCCAACGAGTTCATCCCGCTCGCCGAGATGGTGGACGCAGCATTGATCCTCCGCGCCTTCGTCGAGCGCACCCTCGGTTTCGCCGGGTGAGCCGCCGACAACGCTCCACCCGGAATTCCGAGTTGACGCTCTGTTGCCGGCGCATCTATGGTGCCCGGTACTTGGTCCCCGCCGGACTCGCCGCAAGGCCCCGGCGGGGTTATTTCTCCCGCCATGCCCGCCGAACCTGAAATCAAACGCGCCGTTTCGTTCATCGACGGGCAGAACCTGTACCGGCACGCGAAGGACGCGTTCGGTCACCATCACCCCAACTACGATCCGCGCAAGCTCGCCGACGCGGTGTGCGCCGACCGCGGCTGGCTGAATTGCGGTGTTCGGTTCTATACCGGCGTGCCGAGCGCGGACAGGTCGCCGATGTGGCATGGCTACTGGACGCGACGGCTGACCGCGATGCGGCGAGCGGGCATCGTCGTTACGTCACGAAGCCTGCGCTATCGGGTCGAGAAAATTCGGCTGCCTGACGGTTCGACCCTCGAGCTTCCGGTCGAACGCGAAAAGGGAATCGATCTCCGGCTCGGACTCGACGTGGTGCGCATGGCGCGAAACGCGGAGCTGGATGTGGCGATCATTTTCAGTCAGGACCAGGACCTCAGCGAAGTAGCGCGGGAAGTCCGCGACATCTCGCGAAGCGCTGGGCGCTGGTTGAAAGTGGTCTCGGCCTTCCCCGTCGGGCCGAACGCGACCGTGCGGCGGGGTATTGATCGGACCGACTGGTTCCGGATGGACCGGGACTTCTACGATGCCTGTCTCGATCCCAGGGACTATCGGCCGGATCGGAGGCGGACGTAGCTAGCTGTATCCGCTGAGGACAGTCGAAGCGAGACAATTTCTGACGCTCGCGAGCCGTTTGTCCGCAGGCCACGCCGTGGGCCACGGCGTTGCGCAGCCGGCGCCGTGCGCCTACCCTGCGGCAGGGCGCGGGAGCGCGCATTCGATGAACTTAGGGAGGGGCTAGAACCCATGTTCGACATCACTCGGAGAGGTTTGCTCAAGGGCACGGTGGGGAGTGCCGCAACACTGGTGGCGGCGGGCCTCGCGGCCTCGCCCAAGGCCTATGCCGACGACGACGAGATCGTCATCGCCAGCATCTTCGACCAGTCCGGCGGCCTCGACATCTACGGCACGCCGATGACCCAGACCTGCGAGCTCGCGGTCGAGGAGATCAACGCGGCCGGCGGCCTGCTCGGCAAGAAGATCCGGCTGATCAAGTACGACCCGCAGTCCAACATGGAGCTCTACGCGCAGTACGCCCAGGAGGCGGCGCTCAAGGAGCGTGTCGACCTGGTGCACGGCGCCATCACCAGCGCCTCGCGCGAGGTCATCCGGCCGATCCTCCGGCGCTTCCAGACGCTCCTCTGGTACAGCGTCATCTACGAGGGCGGCGTCTGCGACATCAACAATTTCGTCAGCGGCGTGACCGCCGTGCAGTGGGTGAAGCCCATGGCCGACTATGGCTTCAAGACCCACGGCAAGCGCTGCTACTACATCGGCGCCGACTACAACGCGCCCCAGATCATCGGCAAGTGGACCGAGGTCTTCGCCAAGGAACAAAGTTCCGAAGTCATCACCAAGGACTTCTTCCCCCTCGACGTGGCGGAGTTCGGCCCGGCCATCGCCAAGATTCAGGAAGCGAAGCCCGACTGGCTCTCCACCTGTCTCGTGGGTGCGGCGCACACCGGCTTTTATCGCCAGTGGTACGCGGCCGGCATGCTGAACGAGATCCCGATCGTCTCGGTGACTTTCGGCGTGGGCAACGAGCACGTCCAGCTCAGCGCGGAGGAAGGCAACGGCATCGTCAGCGCCCAGCCCTACTTCCAGGAGCTGCAGCTTCCCGCCAACGTCGAGTTCGTGAAGCGCTATCAGGAGCGCTTCGGCGACGACGCCCAGTACCTCAACTCGGTGGGCATCGGCGGCTACCTCGGCACCATGCTCTGGTCGCTCGGCGTCAAGGCCGCCGGCAGCCACGAGCGCGAGGACGTGATCGCGGCGCTGCGCAGCGGCGACATCGCCTGGGACGGTCCGGCCGGGCACATGGTGGTCGATCCTGTCACCAATCACGTCATCCAGGACATGCACATGGCCGAGTGCCAGAACCAGACCTGGAACATCTTCGAGAGCTACTCGCAGATGTACCCGAGCGACGTGATCGACCGCTGCGACCTGACCAAGGATCCCGACATGAACGCCCATCTGGAGCCGATCATCTAGGCGTTCTGAGGGTCGCAGCGTAACGAGTGCGATAGCACTCTTGACGACGGGCGCGCCGTGGATACTGCTGCGCTCCTGATCATCGAAGTGCTGAACGGGATTGCCAGCCTGGCGCTCGCCTGCGCCGGGCTGGCGATTATCTTCGGCATGATGCGGGTGATCAATTTCGCCCACGGCGAGTTCATGATGCTGGGTGCATACACCACCGTGGTGTGCACCAAGACGCTCGGCATCAACATCTGGATTTCGATGCTGATCATCTCGCCCATCGTCGTCGGGATCATCGGCGTCATCGTGGAACGCGCCTTCATCCGCTTCTTCTACGGCAGGATGATCGACACGCTGATCGCCACCTGGGGGCTCAGCTTGCTGCTGATCGGCATCGTCACCGCGATCTTCGGCAACATCATCGAGGGCGTGTCCGCGCCGATGGGGAGCTTCGAGGTCGGCGTCTACAACGTCGCCCAGTACCGCATGGTGCTCATCGGCATCGTGATCCTGCTGTTCATCGGCGTCTTCCTGGTGCTGACGCGCACCAAGCTCGGCCTCATCGCGCGCGGCACCATGCAGAATCCGGCCCAGGCCTCGGTGCTCGGCATCAGCACGCAGCGCGTCTACATGGTGACCTTCGCGGTCGGCGCCGGCCTGACCGGGCTTGCGGGCGGCCTACTTGCGCCGATCTCGCAAGTCATCCCGACCGCCGGCGCGGCCTACGTCGCGCAGACCTTCATCACCGTCATCACCGGCGGCACCGGCGCCGTGACCGGCACGCTGGTCGCCTCCGGCGTCTTCGGCACCGTGCGGCAGCTCTTGAGCTACGAGTTCACGCCGGTGCTCGGCGGCGTCGGCCTGCTCATCGTCGCGGTGGTGATGCTGCGGCTGCTGCCCCAGGGCATCACCGGCAAGATCTTCAGGCGCTCGCTGTGACGGTCCTCGGCGTCAACCTGAGAAGCTGGGAGACCCTGGGCACCGCGTTGGTCGGTTTGGTCATGCTGGTGCTGCTGTTCGCAGGCCCGCACATCTTCGACCTGTTCCTGCTCTTCAAGGTGACGCTCTTCGTTGCCATGGCGATCCTGGCACTCTCCATGGGCTTCATCTGGGGCTATGGCGGCATTCTCTGCTTCGGGCAGTCGGCGTTCTACGGCCTCGGCGCCTACACCTACGCCATCGCCGTGGGCAACATCGGCGAGAGCACCGGGCCCTTCTTCCTGGCGATCATCGTGCCTGCCGCCTTCGCCGCCCTGCTCGGCTACTTCATGTTCTACGGCCGCCTCAGCGACGTTTACCTCGCGGTGGTGACGCTCGCGGTTACGCTCATCCTCTACAACTTCATGCGCTCGACGGCTGGCGAGGAATACGCCATCGGTGCGCAGCGGCTGATGGGCTTCAACGGCATCTCGTCGATCCAGCCTATCAACTGGCCGGGGGACGGCAATGCCCTGCTCTTCCCCGACGAGATATTCCATCTCGCGATGGGGTGCCTGATTCTGTGCTATTTCGGCCTCAAGCTCTTGAACCGCTCGCATTTCGGCCGGGTCGCGGTCGCGATTCGGGAGAACGAGCTGCGCGCCGAGCTGCTCGGCTACGACGTCCGCCTGCACAAGCTGCAAACCTTCACCATCGGCGGCGGCATGGCGGGGCTCGCAGGCTGCCTCGGCGTCAATTTCAACTCCTTCGTCAACCCGGACGTGTTCGCGCTCAACTTCGCGGCCGAGATCATCATGTGGACGCTAATCGGCGGCCTCGGCACCCTGGTCGGGCCGATGATCGGCTGCATCGGGCTCTTGATGCTAAAGTTCGAGATCGGCCAGCAGCAGATCACCAACACCTACCTGATCTTCGGCGGGATCATTATGGTATTCGTGCTGGCGGTGCCGGCCGGGCTGCTGCCCACCGCACGCATGCTGGCGGAGCGTATTCTGCCCGGGGCGGGTTTCGGCGGCCCGGCCAGCGGGGGACGACAGGAGGCGGCGCGGTGACCGACTCAGCGACGAACGGAATGCCCATCCTGGAGACGCACGGGCTCACTATGCGCTTCGGCGGCGTGGTCGCGGTCGACGACGTCGACTTCTCCATGGAGGAAGGCGAGCTGCGCTGCCTGATCGGCCCCAACGGCGCGGGCAAGAGCACCTTCTTCAAGTGCCTCACCCACCAGTACAAGGCGTCCGCCGGTCGGGTCCGCTTCCGGGGCGCCGATATCACCGGCTCCCACACCTACCAGATCGCGCGCCGCGGCATCGGCATCAAGACCCAGGTGCCGAGCGTGTTCGACGGCTTGAGCGTGCATGAGAACATCTGGGTCGCGGCCCGCCGCCATCACGGCCGCCGCGAGGCCAACCGCATCGTGGACGAGATTCTGGAGCGCCTCCGCCTCAGCGCCCTCGCCCGCCGCGTCGTCGGCCAGCTCGCTCACGGCGAGCGCCAGCGGGTCGAGCTCGGCACCGTGCTCACCGGCGAGCCGGAGCTGATCCTGCTCGACGAGCCGACGGCGGGCATGACCCATGAAGAGGTCAACCAGACCACAGACCTGATTCTCGAAATTAACAAGACCACGTCGATGATCGTCGTCGAGCACGACATGCAGTTCATCAAGTCGATCGCGAAGCGGGTGACCGTGTTCCATCAAGGAGCGATCCTGATCGAGGACACCATGGCGAACCTGGAGAAGAACCAGCAGGTGCGCGACATCTACCTCGGCAAGCAGCACCAGGCCTGAGCCATGCTGAGCGCAGAAGGCATCCGCGCGAGCTACGGCAGGATCCCGATCCTGCACGGCGTCGACCTCCAGGTGGCAGAGGGCGAATTCGTCGGCATCCTGGGCCATAACGGCATGGGCAAGACCACGCTGCTCAAGACTCTGATCGGCTTGGTCAAGACCACGGACGGCACGATCACCTTCGAGGGCGAGACCATCACGCGGGAACCGCCGCACAGGCGCAACCGGCGCGGCATCGGCTACGTGCCGCAGGGCCGCGAGATCTTCCCCAACGTGAGCGTGCGCGACAATCTCAGGCTGGGCTTCGCGGTGCAAAAGGTGGACGAGCAGGAGGTGCTCGACGAGGTGCTGGAGGAGTTTCCGCGCCTCAAGCCGCTGCTCGACCGCGCCGGCCGCGTGCTCTCCGGCGGTGAGCAGCAGATCCTGGCGCTGGCGCGCTGCCTCTGCGGCCGCCCCCGCCTGATCCTCCTCGACGAGCCGACCGAGGGCATCCAGCCCTCGATCGTCGAGGAGATCGTAGAGATCCTCAAAACGTTGCAGGCGCGCCGCAAGCTCACCGTCGTCCTGGTCGAGCAGAACCTCGACTTCATCGCCGAGCTCTCCCAGCGCGTGCTCATCATCCAGCGCGGCCAGTTCACCAGCGAGGTGTCGCCGTCGCAGCTCTCCGACCCCGACCTCGTCGCCGAGTTCGTCGGCATGGGCGGTTAGGGTCGTGTCGCGGAAAGTCGCATGAAGTTCGCCAGTCTCCCCTTCACGTCATGCCCGGACTTGATCCGTGCATCTCGTCCCGCCACGCGAGACCGGGGCGCCCCCGTGGATGGCCGGGACAAGCCCGGCCATGACGAGAAGGAGACTCGGCTACCGTTCGTCTTCTGTTGCAGGACGGGACGCTAAGGTCTCCGGCCATGCCCGCGCTCAGCGACGCCCAGCAGCGAGAATTCGAGGACCACGGCTACCTGCTCCTCCCCGCTCTCTTCTCGGAGGAGGAAATCGCGCCGCTCCGGGCCGAGGTCGAGACGGTGGCGGCGCGGGAAGGCCCCGAGGTGGTCCCGGAAGCGGAGTCGGACACCGTCAGGCTCGTCTACGGCGCCCATCGCTTCAACGAAGCGTTCCACCGCCTCTCCCGTCATCCGCGCTGGCTGGAGCCGGTGCAGGAGCTGATGGGCGGCCCGGTCTACATCCACCAGTCGCGGCTCAACCCCAAGGCGGCGTTCCACGGCGGCCCGTGGGACTGGCACCAGGACTACGCCACCTGGTCGGACCGCGACGGGCTCAAGGAACCCAGAGCCTTCATGATCGCGATCCTGCTGGACGAGGCCAATGCCGCCAACGGCCCGCTCATGTTGGTGCCGGGCTCGCACCACTACGGGCTGATCGCCGAGGCTGCGGACAACGAGGAATCGCCCGGCTACACGCTCTTCGTCATCTCCGACGAGCATCTTTCCCACATCGTGGAGGCGGGCGGCATCGAGCAGGTCACCGGACCCGCTGGCTCGGTGCTGATCAGCCATGCCAACATGGTCCACGGCTCGGCTGGCAACATCACCCCTTGGCCGCGCCGTATCTTCTATCTCAACGTCGCCGCGACCGATAACCCGCCCACCAGGTTCGAGCGCGCCGAGCATCACTGCACCCGCGACTGGTCGGCAGTCGAGCCCTTGGACGACGATTGCCTCCGGGATTTCGCGTCGAGCGCGGCAGCCGACTGAGGAGTTCCATGAAGTACGGATTCTTCATCCGCGGCCAGTTCCGCCGCGGCGAGGACATGAACGCGCGCTTCGCGGACCTCTGCGCCCAGGCGCGGCTCGCGGACGAGCTCGGCTTCGACATTCTCGCCACCGGCATGCACTACGCCACTTACCCCTTGCAGCAGTATCAGCAGCTCCTGCTGCTGGCGCGGCTCCTGGTCGAGGCGCCGCGCTGCCGCTTGCTGCCGGGGATCATCCTGCTCTCGCTGCACAAGCCCCTCGATATCGCGGAGCAGGTCGCGACGCTCGACGTGATGTCCGGCGGGCGCATGATCTTCGGCGCGGGGCTCGGCTATCGCGAGGTGGAGTTCAAGGGTTTCGGCACCACCCAGGCCGAGCGCGTCACGCGGCTCGAAGAGAACCTGGAGGCCGTGGTCCGCCTCTGGACCGAGGACGGCGTCAGCATGGCGGGCTCCCACTTCACGCTCGAGGACGCGACCGTCTCGCTCAAACCCATACAGCAGCCCCACCCGCCGATCTGGCTTGGCGCCAATGCGGACGCGGCGGTCGAGCGCGCGGCCCGGCTCGGCGACACCTGGTTCATCAACCCGCACCAGCGCATGGAAACCACCGAGCGCCAGCTCATCATCTACAGGCGCGCCCTCGACGAGGCCCAAAAACCCTTCCCCGCCGAGCTTCCCCTCATGCGCGAGATCTTCGTCGCCCGGACCAGAGCGGAAGCCGAGCGCCTCGCCCGCCCCTACCTGGAGGAGAAGTACAAGACCTATCACCAGTGGGGTCAGGACAAGGCCATGCCCAAGGGCGACGACGACCTCTCCCTCGACTTCGAGGAGCTGATGCGCGACCGCTTCCTCTTCGGCTCGCCCGAGGAGGTCGCCGAGCAGATCGCGGGCTACGACCGCCGCCTCGGCATCACCACGTTCATCCTCGGCATGGACTGGCTCGGAATGCCGCACGCCCAGGTGACCGACAGCATGCGCCTCTTCGCCGAAGAGGTGGTGCCGCTGGTCGAAGGCGCCGCCTAGACCGGCGGCCCTCCTGCACCATGGCCGAGAGCCTCCACCACGTCCACATTTTCGCCCGCGACATCGACGCGACCATCGCCTGGTGGCGCGACATGCTAGGCGGCGAGCTGGTCTACGACGGCGTGCTCGCCGGCTCCCGCAACGTCTTCATGCGCATCGGTAGCGGCGGGCTGCACCTCTACGACCAGCCGCCCCGCGACGAAGGGCGCGGCGCGGTCCACCACATCGGCATCCGCAGCGACGACCTGCGCGCCCTGGTCGCGCGCTTGAAGGCGCAAGGCGTCGCGTTCCGCAGCGATATCCGGGAGTTCGGCACCTGGCGCTACATCATGTGCGCCGCCCCCGACGACGTGCTGCTGGAGCTCTTCGAGTTCGACCCCACGCATGAGCCCGCAGAGGCGACCCGCTGGCTGCGCGAGGAATAGCGTTCACGGCAAACCGTTAGTCTCGGTTCGCTCGCCGTTCAACTGCCCAGGCGGATCGCGTTCGGCAGGAGGGTCACGACCTCGGGCACGAAGGTGATGAGCAGTGCCAGCCCCGCCATGATCAGGAAGAACGGCAGCGTCGCGCGGGCGATCCGCCCGATCCGCTCCCCCGTCATCCCCTGGATCACGAACAAGTTGAAGCCGACGGGCGGCGTGATCTGCGCCATCTCTACCACGATCACCAGGAACACGCCGAACCAGATCTTGTCGAACCCCGCCGCCTGCACCAGCGGCAGCGTGATCGGCAGCGTCATGACGATGCTCGACATGCCCTCCAGCACGCAGCCGAGGATCGCGTAGAAGACGAGCAGCAGGATTATGAGCGCGATGGGCGAAAGCTGCAGCGCCGCGATCTCGCTCGCGATCAAGCGAGGCACGCCGAGGAAGCCCATGGCGATCGAGAGGAAGTACGCGCCCGCGATGATCAGGCCGATCATGCTGATGGTTCGGACCGCGCCGAGACTGGCCTTGCGGATCGTCTCCCAGGTCAGCGTCCGCTGCGCGGCGCTCACAATTAGCGCGCCCAGCACGCCCACCGCCGCGGCTTCCGACGGGCTGGCGATGCCGCCGTACATCGAGCCCAGCACCGCGAGGATCAGAAACACCACGGGCACGAGGTGCCGGAGCCCGAGCAGCTTCTGGGCGAGGCTCATGCTCTCCGCTTCCTCCGGCACGACCGAAGGCTTCCAGCGCGCGCGAACGCCGAGCCAGGTCATGTAGAGCACGGCGAGCATCAGCCCCGGAACGATGCCCGCGAGAAAGAGCTTGAGGATCGAGGTCTCCGAGAGCACGCCGTAGATGATCAGGATGATGCTGGGCGGAATCAGGAAACCCAAAGTGCCCGCGCCTGCGAGCGAGCCCATCGCCAGGTCGCGGTCGTAGCCGCGCCGCAGCAACTCGGTCAGCGTGATGCGCCCCACGGTCGCCGTGGTCGCGGCCGATGAGCCCGAGATTGCCGCGAACATGGTGCAGCCCAGCACGTTCACATGCAGTAGCCGCCCCGGCAGGCGGGTCGTCCACGGCGCGAGCCCGGTGAAGAGCGAGGCCGAGAGCCGCGAGTGGAACAGGATCTCGGCCATCAGGATGAAGAGCGGAAGCGCGATCAGCTCCGGCGTGGTGGTCGCGTTCCAGGTGAGCTGCGCGAGCAGCTTCTCGACCGGCATGGTGCGAAAGACGGCGAGGCTGACGAGGCCCGGGGCGAAGAGCGCGAGCCCGACCCAGACCCCGACGCCCAGCACCAGGGCGAGCACACCGAGAACGGCACCGGCGGCGGCGACGGTCATGCCCTCATCCCGCGCCGAACTCCCGCGTCCGTTCCTCGTCCTCGGGCGGCTCGCCAACGAGCAGCCGCACCGCACGGGCCACGAGCTGCAGCGTGAGCAGCGCCGCCCCGAACGCCATCGCGGCCTGCGGATAGACCAGCGGCGTCTCGTCGATGGTGGCGGACGTGCTGCCGCTCACCCACGACCGCGCGGCGAAGGCGGTCAGCGCCCACGCGAGGAATCCGGCGATCAGGATGCCGGTCACGGTGGCCGCGACGTCGAGCCAGTAGGCCAACCGGGGCGGGACGCTCTGCGACAGCAGCATGACCCTGACGTGCCCGCCCGTCCGCAATGCGAACGCCGCGCCGAGGAGGATCGAGACGGCGAAGAAGTAGGCCGCGTATTCCCAGGCGAAGGAGAGGCTGAGGTTGAGCACCGTGCGGCAGAAGATCTCAGCGAGGATGAGCCCCGCGATCCCGAGAACGAGTGCGGCCGCGACGTACCCGAAGGCGCGCGACAGCGCGTCGATACCCGCGAGAACCCGCACCAGAACGGACACGGCGCCGGACCCCCCTGCCCGCTCCGGGCTATCCGGACCGGAACCCGGCGCCGGCGACGCCCCGCCGGGCACCGGAGCCGCGCCCCGCTAGCGGCCGATGTCCCGGAAGAATCCTTCGATGATGGCCTGGCCCTCGTCGCCGAGCTCGGCCAGCGCTTCCGCCAGCATCGGCTCGGTCGCGGCCTGCATGTCGGCCAGCATTTCAGCCGGCACTTCGCCCATTGCCACGCCCCGCTCGTTCAGGATCTTCGACTTGGCCGCGTCCTCCGCCTTGCTGACCTGCCAGAACACCGGTTCAAGCATCCGCGCCGCCGCCTCGATGGCGTCCCGCTGGCCCTCGGTCAGCGCGTTCCAGGCATCGAGGTTCACGGAAACTGCGTTCGACGACCAGACGTGGCTCGTCGGGTACATGTGCGTGAGGAACTCCCAGAACTTCCCGTCCACACCGGAGCTCGCCGATGTCGTGACCGCGTCGATGGTTCCGGCCGCGAGCGACGGCACCACCTCGCCCCAGGGGAGCTGCACCGAGGTCATGCCGATGCGGTTGAACATCTCCGTCGTCGTGTCGTTGTAAGTGCGAATCTTGATGCCGGCGAGGTCCGCGACCCCCTGCGCCTCCACCTTGGTATAGACGTACTGGCGCGGCCACGGCACCACGTAGAGCACCTTCTGGTTGTAGTCCGCGGCCACCCTCTCGATGGCCGGGCGGAAGTGCCTGTGGAAGACCGCAAGCTGATCGAGGTCCTCGATGATGTAGGGCTGCGTCTCCAGCCCTAGAATCTTCCGCTCTCCCACCTGCTGGTTGAGCAGCATTTCGCCGATGGGCACGAGGCCGTCGCCGACCGCGTTCAGCATCTCCGGCCCCTTGAAGCCGAGGGACCCGCCCGCGTGGATGTTGACGGTGACCTCGCCGCCGGTCACCTGACCTACCACCTTGGCGAAGGTCTTGGCGTTCTCGACGTGGAAGTTGCCGTCGGGCCAGGCGAGCGGCAGGTCCCACTCGGTCTCGGCGACGGCGGTGGCAGTCAGTGAGACCGAGAGTAGCGCCGTGGAAGCAAGGGCGACGGCTGCGCGTTTCGCGGCATGCGCCATGGTTCGATACCCCTTCGTGGAGTCCGGTTCCCTGTCTCGCGGGATTGTAGATCGCGGAGCACGCACCTGGATACAAACGGCGTCGGGGAATTTTCGGCGGGAACAATACCCTTGTCACACCAGCAACATCCCCGCCAGACCGAGGAACGCGAGGAAACCGATCACGTCCGTGATGGTGGTGAGCACGACACCGGCCGCCGTCGCCGGGTCGATCTTCAGCCGCCACAGAGCCACCGGAATCACGAGTCCAAACACACCGGCCACCAGCATGTTGATGATCATTGCCGCGGCGATCACGATGCCGAGCGCGATGTTGTCGTACCAGGCCGCGGCCGCGACACCGATCAGGACCGCGAAGACCACGCCATTGAAGCCGCCGACCAGCACCTCCTTCCACAGCACCCTGAGAAAGTTGGCGGTGGTAAGGTCTTTCGTGGCGATGGCGCGCACTGCCACGGCCATGGTCTGGGTGCCGGCGTTGCCGCCCATGGAGGCGACGATGGGCATGAGCACCGCGAGCGCCACCATCTGATCGATGGTCCCGTCGAACTGATAGATCACCAGGGACGCCAGAATCGCAGTGCCGAGATTGACCAGCAGCCAGGTGAAGCGGCCGGTGGCCGTGCGCAGGGCGGCACGGTAAATGTCCGGCTCGCGCACGCCGCTCAGGCGCAGGATATCCTCTTCCGCCTCCTCCTGAATGACGTCGACCACGTCGTCCACCGTGATCACGCCGATCAGGCGCCCGGTCGTACCGATCACCGGCGCGGAGACGAGGTCGTACTGGTCGAAGACGTGGCCCACCTCTTCCTGATCGGTCTCGGCCGGGATCGCCCTGACATCCGTCGCCATGATGGTGCGCAACCGCACCGGGCGCCGGGTGCGCAGCAGCCTGTGCAGCGGAATTCGCCCGATGGGCCGGTGGTGCGGGTCGATGACGTAGATCTCGTAGAAGTCGTCCGGCATGTCGCAGCCGGTCTCGCGCATGTGGTCGATGGTCTGGCCCACCGTCCAGAACGCCGGCAGCGCGACCAGCTCGCGTTGCATCAGGCGGCCGGCGCTATCCTCCGGATAGGTCAGGCTCTCGGCGACGCCGGCCCGCTCCTCGCTGGAGATAGCGTCGAGAATCTCCTTGCGCTGCGGATCGTCGAGATCCTCGAGCACGGCGACCGCGTCGTCGCTCTCCATGTCCGCGATGGCCTCGGCGGCGCGCTCCGCTCCGATTTCGCCGATCAGTTCCTCGCGGATTTCGTCCTCGACATGGGGGAGCACGTCGCCGCTCAGCACGTCGTGGGCGACAGCGACAAGACGGCGGCGCTCTCCAACGCTGAACCGCTCGATCAGATCGGCGATGTCGGCTTCGTGCAGCGGCGCCACCAGGGCACGGACGCGGTCGCCATCAGACTCCGCGAGCGCCGCGCGCACGGCGCTGACCAACTCGGTGGTGAGGCCGTAGAGCCCTTCCCGCCCGCCTCGCTCAGGCGCCGCGCCGGCCTCCGGCGGCGGGTCGGGCCGCGCCATCGCCTCCCCGCCTAGCCCGCAGCGGCGGCGATCGCGCTGTCGCCCTCCTCTGCCCGGCTCTGCGCCTCGACGGCGGCAACGGCGGTCATGTTGAGAACGCCGCGGGTGGTGGCGGAGCCGTGCAGCACGTAGGCCGGCGCCGCGAGCCCGAGCAGGATCGGGCCGACCGAGATGCCGTCCGCCAGCACCTTGAGCATGCCGTAGGCGATATTGGCCGTGGTCAGGTCGGGCAGGATCAGGGTGTTGGCCTGACCCTTGAGCCGTGAGTTGGGGAACCTCTCCGCTCGGATCGCCTCGTCGAGCGCGGCATCCGCGTTCATTTCGCCCTCGGCCTCAAGCTCGGGTGCCTGCTGATGCAGCAGATGCAGCGCCTCGCGCATCTTCACCGACGCCGCGAGGTCGTTGCTGCCGAAATTGGAGGCCGAGAGCAGCGCGATCTTCGGCGTCATGCCGAAGCGCCTCACCTGCTTGGCCGTGAGCACGGCCGATTGGCATATCTGCGACGGGCTCGGATCCTCCATGATATCGGTATCGGCGATAAAGAAGATGCCCTTGGTCAGGATCAGAACCCGCAGCGCCGCCGCCGAGGCGACGCCGGGCCGAAGCCCGATCACGTCGAGCACGTAGTTGAGTTCAGGCCGGAAGCGCGGCGCAGGGCCGGCCAGCAGCGCGTCGGCGTCGCCGCAGCGCACCATCATCGACGCGATCACCGCGGGCTGGTTGCGGAGCGTCGTGCGCGCCGCCGCAGGTGCGACCCCGCGCCGTCCCATCAGCTCGTGATAGAGCCGCCAGTAGGTGTCGTACTTCTCGTAGTCCGCCGGATTGATGACATCGACGTTTGTGCCGGGCTCCAGCCGAAGCGAGAGCCGGTCGATCCTCTCCTCGATGCGCGACGGACGCCCGATCAGTATCGGCCGCGCGATGCCCTCGTCGATCGCCTGCTGGGCGGCGCGCAGCACGCGCTCGTTCTCGCCGGCGGCGTAGACCACCCGCTGCGGGTCCTTCTTGGCCTGGTCGATCACCACCTTCATCAGGTAGCCGGTGCGGAACACGAGGCCCGCGAGCTCCTGCCGGTAGGCCGCGAGGTCGGCGATCGGCCGGGCAGCGACGCCGCTCTCCATCGCGGCCTCGGCCACGGCAGCCGGCACGGTCTCGATCAGGCGCGGATCGAAGGGCTTGGGAATGATGTAATCAGGGCCGAATTTCTGGGTCTGGTCGCCGTAGGCCGCCGCCACCACGTCGGAGGACTCGGCTGTCGCGAGATCGGCGATGGCGCGCACGCAGGCAAGCTTCATCGCCGTGTTGATCTCGGTCGCGCCGCAGTCGAGCGCACCACGGAAGATGAACGGGAAGCAGAGCACGTTGTTGACCTGGTTCGGATAGTCGGAGCGCCCGGTCGCGATGATCGCATCGGGCCGCGCCGCGAGCGCATCCTCGGGCATGATTTCCGGGACCGGATTCGCGAGCGCGAGGATGATGGGCTTCGGGCCCATGCTCCGCACCATCGCCTGGGTCATGGTGCCGGGGCCGGAAAGGCCGAGAAAGATGTCGGCGTCCGCAATCGCGTCGTCCAGCGTGCGCGCGTCGGTGTCCAGCGCGTAGCGCTGCTTCTGCTCGTTGAGGTCCGTCCGGCCCGCATGCACCACGCCCTTGCTGTCGCACACCGCGATGTTGACGCGCGCGACGCCGAGCTCCTGCAGAAGGTCGAGGCAGGCGATCGCCGCGGCGCCGGCACCCGAGCACACCACGCGCGCCGCGTCCGGCGTCTTGCCGACGATGCGGAGCGCGTTCAGCGCGGCGGCGGCGACGCAGATCGCGGTGCCGTGCTGATCGTCGTGAAACACCGGAATGTTGAGCCGCTCTTTGAGGCGGCGCTCGATCTCGAAGCACTCAGGCGCCTTGATGTCCTCCAGGTTGATCGCGCCGAAGGTCGGCTCCAACCGGGCCACGGTCTCCACCAGCGCGTCCACGTCGCCTTCGTCGACCTCGATGTCGAACACGTCGATGTTGGCGAACTTCTTGAAGAGGACCGCCTTGCCTTCCATCACGGGCTTGGAGGCGAGTGCGCCGATGGCGCCGAGACCCAGTACTGCGCTGCCGTTACTGATCACCGCGACCAGGTTGGCCCGCGCGGTGTAGTCCCAGACCCGCGCCGGGTCTTCGGCGATTTCCAGACAGGGCGCGGCCACGCCGGGACTGTAGGCGAGAGCGAGGTCGCGCTGCGTGCCCATGCGCTTTGTGGCGTGGATGCCGAGCTTGCCCGGCTTGGGCTCGCGGTGATAGTCGAGCGCCGCTTGGCGCAGGTCCTCCGCCATGCCCTGTCCCCTCGCCTGTTTGGCCGCGTCGCGGCCGCGCGACTTTGGTCTCAACGCCCCTGGATAGCAAACAGATTCGCGCGAAACGATGACAACCGTGCGTTATTTCGCAGGCTTGCCGGTGTAAGATCGCCGCTCACGGCGCGCGAGGCTGACAAAGGGGAGGCGGTCATGGCGTTCGCGGAGGTCAACGGCGTCAAGCTCTGGTACGAGACGACGGGGGACGGCACGCCCGTGGTTCACATCCACGGCGCGGGCTTCGGCCACTTCAACTTCGCCACCGCGACTCCGATCGCGTCCAAGTACTTCCGCTGCATCGACTTCGACATGCGCGGCTACGGGCAGTCCGACAAGCCCATCCAGCCCTACGACATGGAGGTCTGGGCCGACGACGTGGCCGGGCTCATGGATGCGTTGGAGATCGAGCGCGCCCACATTCACGGCACCTCCATGGGCGGAATGATCGCGCAGGTCTTCGGCGCCAAGTACGCTGACCGGACCGACCGGCTCGTCATCAACTGCTCGGCCGCGAAGCTCGACCTGGCCGGCCGCCTCACCTTCCAGAACTGGATCGACATCTCCGAGGCCTACGGCTGCGGTAGCCGCACCCTGGCGGAACTGATCGCGGTCCAGGCGCTCTCGCGCAAGTTCCTCGACGGGCCGAACGGCCCCGGCGCGGTCGACATGATCCAGGACATCCTGGAGCGCTCGAACCGCCGGGAGGTCTACCAGCGCGCCTGCCGCGCGATGATGGAGATGGACCTCCGGCCCTACGCCGCGCAGATCAAGGCGCCGACCCTAGTGATCGGCGGCGACGAGGACATCATGACGCCGTGGGAGGTGGGCGAGACCGGCGCCGGCCAGACCTGGCTCGCCGAGAGCATCCCGAACGCCGTCAAGTACGTGGTCCGGGGCTCGAATCACTCGACGCTGTTCGACGGCACCGAGGAGAACATGCGGGTGGTGGTGAACTTCCTCAGCGCCCGCAACGACCTCCTGGCACCCCTGCAGGACTGACGCGCCGGCGGTGCCTCAGCCCCCCAGCGCTGCCGCGGCCTCGGCGCAGGTGACGCGCTCGGCGATATTCTCCAGCGCGTAGTTGAGGCCGGCGTTGTGCCACTCGTCGTTGACGGTGGAGGTGCCGTCCGTGAGCACGACGGCACGGTAGCCGGCGTCGGCACCGTGCCGCGCGGTGTGCTCCACCGAGAAGTTGGTCCACGCGCCGGAGATCACGATGGTGTCCACGCCGAGCCCCTTCAGGATCGTCTCGAGGGGAGTGTCGTGGAACGCGTTCATGCGCATCTTCTCAACCACCAGATCGCCCGCCTGCGGCTCCAGCCCCGCCACAGCCGCAGCACCCCAGCTGCCGCGCACCATCGCCTTCGCCTCGGCGATGCCCTGGAAGAGCGGCGCGTTCAGCTTCAGGCCCGGCGCGCCTTCCTCCACGATGTAGTGCACGTGGATCACCGCCATGCCGGCCTTGCGCGCGGCTGCGGCGAGGGACTTCACGTTCTCGACCACGTTCTGCGAGGCCGCGTGCGCCGGCGCGCCGGAATCGGCGAAGGCCCCGCCCTCCGCGATGACGTCGTTCTGCAGGTCCTGGATGATGAGCGCGCTGCGCGCGGGATCCAATTCAAAGGCCATGAGTCCCCTCCTACATGTACGCCAGGCGATTGCCGGCGACCTTGAGCGCGATCCGGTAGACCGAGGTCGAGCAGGTGCAGTAGAGCTCGTTCCACCCGGTGCCGCCCCAGTTGAGGTTGGCCGAGTGCTCCGGCATCCCGATCACGCCGAGGTGCTCGCCGTCCGGCGCGTAAACCCAGAAGCCGCGCGGGCCGGTGACGTAGACGTTGCCCTGCTCGTCGCACTTCATACCGTCGACCACGCCGTTCTCCAGCACACCGTCACCGACATTTTCGGCAAACATGCGCCCGTTGGAGAGCGAGCCGTCCTCGCCCACGTCGAACACCCGGATGTGCGCGCGGGTCGTGTCGTTGACGTAAAGGATGCTCTCGTCCGGCGAGAAGCAGAGGCCGTTCGGCTGGTCGAAGTCATCGACCTCGCAGTGGACTTCGCCGTTGGTCGCGACGCGGAAGACCGCCTGGAAGCCCAGCTCCCGCTCTCGTTCTTCGCCGAAGACCGGCATGCGGCCGTACCACGGATCGGAGAAATAGACCGAGCCGTCTGACTTCACCACCACGTCGTTGGGGCTGTTCAGCTCCTTGCCGTCGTAATGCGAGGCCAGCACCTGGCGTTCGCCTGACGGAGTCTCGCGAGCCAGCACGCTGGTCACATGCTCGCAGATGTAGAGGTTGAGGTCGGCATCCAGCGTCATGCCGTTGCCCTTGTTGTTGGGGTGGCGCACGTCGCTCGCGCCGTCAGCCGCGCTCCAGCGCCGGCGCGTGTCCGCCGGGATGTCGCTGAAGTAGAGGCATTGCTCGCCGGGGTGCCAGATCGGCCCCTCGGTGAACTGGAAGCCCGTGCAAATCTGGTCGACGCTGGCATCCTCGGCCACGAGGTCCAGCAGCCTCGGTGAATTGACCTCGATCATCTTCTCATCTCCCTTTGCGGCGACGCGCCTCGCTCACGCCCGGCGGCGGCCCGATCCTATCACTTCGTGTCGCCGATGCTATGCCGCACCAGCACCGATGATGGCGTCGGCATCCACCTCGACCAGCATCTCCGGCGAGACAAGGGCCGCGACCTCCACCAGAGTCGAGCACGGGAAGTCGCCCGTGAAGAACTCCCGCCGCGCTTCGAGGAAGGCCGGGCGGTCGCGTTCCAGGTTCGACAGATACACCCGCATCCGGACGATGTCGGCAAGGCTGCCGCCGGCGGCTTCGAGATAGTGCCGGATGTTGCGGAAGATGATGCGCGACTGTTCGCCCGGATCGCCCACCGCGAGCACGTTGAAGTCCGCGTCCACCGCCACGAGGCCAGCGACATAGACCTGGTTGCCGCAGCGCAGGCAGTTGGACCAGAGGCCGGGAGCCGGCTCGGCCACATGGGGCGTTCGCACGCGTTCGATCGCCATCGTCGTTCCTTCCCTTCTGTCACGTCCCTGCCGGCGGCGCAGCCCGGCTACAGCCGGTAAAGCCGCCGCGCGGTGCCGGCGAATATCTGCGCCTGATCCGCCTCGCTCAAGTGGGCCAGCGCCGGCCGGTAGGCGCCGATCAGGCTCGCGTAGTCGGTCCACAGCTTCTCGATGGGGAAGTTGCTGCCATAGAGGCAGCGCTTCGGACCGAAGAGTTCCACCGTCTCGCGCACCGTGCGCGCGATGTGGGCTTGGTCCACCCGGTGGATGAAGGTGCCGAGCCCCGAGAGCTTGACGGAGACGCTGGGCACGGCGGCGAGCCTCTCCATGCCCTCGCGCCAGGCCTGCCAGCCCTCGGGCGTGAGGTTCTCCGGCATTCCGCAGTGGGCGAGCACCATCGGCACGTCGGGGAAGGCTTTGGCGAAGGCGGCGCCGTCTGCCATCTGCGCGGTGAAGATCTGCAGCTCGAAGACGAGACTGTGATCGGCCAGCAGCCCGACGTTGCGGCGCAGCGCAGCATCGTTCATCACCGCAGGCCCGTCGGCGAAGCGGTATTGCTCGTGCTCGTGCCAGTGAAGCTGCATGCGGATTCCGCGCAGCAGCGGGTACTGGCTCTGCGCCTTGAGCACGTCTCCAACGTCCGGGTCGCGTAGATCGGCATAGCCCACGATAGCGTGAGGGTAGCCGATGCGGTCGGCCTCGGCCTGCACCCACGCCACCTCGTCGACGGCTTGTGCGGGCGCCCAGTTGGCCTGCACGTAGATCGACTGCGCGACGCCGCTCCCTTCGATGTCGCTCAGATACTCCTCGATCGCATAGTCGCGCCGGATCGGCTCGTAGGGGCCGAAGATGCGTGGCTGCATCGGCCCCATGAGCCACGGCAGGTCGCGCTGGCGCCAGATGTGGTGATGAGCGTCGACAATCCCGTTCATGGTGGCCCGCATGGTGGCCCGAGACGGCCGCAGGCGCCAGAGCCGGTGGTGAACACACCTGGAAGCTGTTGACGGCGCCCATGGTCGCGCTTAGGTCATCCAGATGCGCGTAGTCAACATCAGCCAAGCGAAGGCCCTTCTGTCGCGTCTCGTCGAAGAGGCAGTCGACGGGGAGGAGATCGTCATCACCAAGCACAACCGGCCGGTGGCACGCCTGGTCGCGCTGGAAGGCTCGGCGCTCCCGCGCAAGCCCGGTGGCTGGGAGGGCCAAGTCTGGATGGCCGACGACTTCGACGTCCCACTGCGGAAGGCGTTTGAGGACTCGTTCTACGGCGGCGACGATTAGAAGCCTTGCTCCTCCTGATCCCTGTGCACCCCGCCCGCAACGCGGCTGCCAGCCGACTCATGACACCCAAAAGCCAGGATGAGGTGACCCCATGAACAGCATCGACTTGAACGGCCGGCGGGCCATCGTGACCGGCGGCGCCCAGGGGCTCGGGCGCGCCATCGGCGAGCGGCTGCAGGCCTCCGGCGCCGCCGTCTACGTCTGGGACTTCGACCCCGCCGCCATGGCGGCGGCGCAGACGGACTGGCCCGGCGGAGGCCCGGCGGGGTGGATCGAGGTCGATGTCTCGGACCCCGATGGAGTGGAGGCAGCGCTCCGCGAGACCCAGGCCAGCGCCGGCGGCATCCACATCCTGGTCAACAACGCCGGCATCTCCGGCCCCAACATGCCGACCTGGGAGTATCCCGTCGACGACTGGCGCCGGGTGATCGACATCGACCTCAATGGCCCCTACCTGGTGTGCCGCGCCGTGGTGCCGCTGATGAAGGAGGCGGGCTGGGGGCGGATCGTCAACATCGCCTCGGTGGCCGGCAAGGAGGGCAACCCCAACGCGCCCGCCTACAGCGCGGCGAAGGGCGGCCTGATCGCGCTCACCAAGAGCCTGGGCAAGGAGCTCGCGGGCTCCGGCGTCCTTGTGAATTGCGTCACCCCTGCGGCGGTCGAGACCCGCATCTTCGACCAGATGACGCAGGCACACATCGACATGATGAAGTCGAAGATCCCGATGGGTCGCTTCGGCCTGCCGAAGGAGATCGCCGCCATGGTCGCCTGGCTCTGCTCCGAGGACTGCTCGTTCTCCACCGGCGGCGTGTTCGACCTCTCCGGCGGCCGCGCAACGTATTAGCCGCGCGCGCCACGCAAAAGGGCCGCGCGACGTATTGACCGGCCCCACCTGCACCACCACACTCGCCGCGCCCGAGGCACCACCGCGCCCAACGTCAAGAGGGAGACCATGAAGGAGCACGAGGAAGGCTATTCGATGCCGCTTGCGGCGCCGACCTTCACGAAGCCGCCGTTCTACGCGACGCCCGACAGCAAGATTCTGATGATGGCCTACCGCGCCGATCCCGACGCGGTCGCCTTCGAGGTGCCGGAGCCGCTGGAGCCGGTCGAGCCCAACCTCGTGCTCGCCTGGCTCGGCGACATGGGTCAGCCGACCCACTCGGTCGAGCTCTACCACGAGTGCCTGACCGGCATCATGGTCCGCTACAAGGAGTGGACGGGCTGGTATATCAACTACATCTGGGTCGACAACGACATGGCGCTCACCTTCGAGCGTGAGATCTACGGCTGGCCCGCTAACCTGTGCGACACCACGCCGCTCAAGTTCTACGGCAGCCAGGTGATCGGCCACTGCGACCGCGCCGGCGAGTGCCTCATGCGGCTCAGCATGAACGTCACCAGCCCGCCGCCGATCCGCCGCGCCGACAGCGCCATCGAGGACCGCTTCGCAGAGCTGGTCGATGCCGACTTCCTGCAGATTCGCAAGATCCCCAACCCCGAGGAAGGCGGCAAGCCGATCAAGCAGCTGCTCCTGATCCGGCCCGAGGACTTCGCGCTGCACGAGATATGGACCGGCACCGGCCATCTTGAGCTCGGTCGCTCCGGCCTCTACCCGCATCTCCACCGGCTCGCGCCGGTCAAGATACTGGAGACCTGGTACCTCAAGGCCTCTTGGGTCGTGCCCTACCCGAAGGTGATCTGGGACAACGGTTAGACGACCACTGGTCGCGGGGCGCTGATCAGGTCGAGATCATCTTTTTCTCGATGCCGACGCCGGCCTCCACCGCGCGCTGATACTCGAGCGGCACGGTCGCCGAATCCTGGATCGCGATTCCGGTTGAATCGAAGAGCGTGATCTCGGTGTCGTCCCGCC
This sequence comes from Alphaproteobacteria bacterium, assembly GCA_965220745.1. GTDB lineage: Bacteria > Pseudomonadota > Alphaproteobacteria > UBA828 > UBA828 > WTGU01. The sequence goes on from CBDCQT010000013.1 coordinate 577,284, forward strand.
GGCCCTCCAGCCGGCCGCAGATGACGGCGCCGATCTCGCCGGCCACGTCGTCCGGCCCGATGACGCCCTCTGTAATCGGCACGTTGATCTCGCCGTCGGGCACGCATTGCCGGATGTCGTCAACGAAGATGCGGGCGCGGGCCGCAATCGCGCTTTCCAGCTCCTGATTGCCCGCGAGGTCGGAACCCAAGGCCGCGACGTGGGTGCCGTCGGCGATCCATGCGTCGCGAACCACGGGATCCGCGCCGGTGGTCGTGGTCACGACCGCATCGGCGCCCCGCACCACTGCCTCCAGATCGGTCGACGCCACCAGGGTGAGGTCCGGATGGCGCGGCGCCTCGCTCGCCATGAAGGCATCGAGCGTAGCCTGCGTCCGGCTCCACACGCGCACCTCCGACCACTCGCGGACCGCCGCGCAGGTTCGGAGCGAGCCAATGCCCACGTCGCCCGCGCCCACCAGCGCCAGCACCGACGCATCCTTGCGCGCGAGCCAGCGGATCGAGACCGCCGCCGATGCGCCGGTGCGCATCATGGTGTGGTAGCTGCCGTCCACGATAGCCAGGGGAAAGCCGGTCTCGGGCTCGGTGTAGACCAGGATCGAGAACACCGTCGGCAGGTCGAACTTCGCGCGGTTGTGCTCGCGGATCGAGACCCATTTGCAGGCAGCCGCCTCGGTCACGCCCGCGCCCGCCGGCTCCTCGATGTAGGAGGGCATCACCTCCCACTCCCCCGGATACTTGTCGAGCACGATGTGGCCCTTGGGCTCCAGGTAGCAGCGCCCCTCGCCGTGCCGGCGGAACGCGGTCTCGACGCAATCGACGTATTCGCCGGGATCCAGCAGGCCCATCATGTCGGTCCGGCTGAGGATCAGGGTCTTGCGGTTGCGCCAGCTGGTCATGTTGCGTCGGTTCCTTCCTTTGGCCCGGCGTGGGATCGCCCGCGCAGGATGCGCCAGATCGCCTCGGGCGTGGCCGGCATGGCGACCGCGTCGTGGCCGCCGTGGTCCCGCAGCGCGTCGGCCACCGCGTTCATCACCGCCGCCGGCGCCACGATCGAGCCGGCCTCGCCCAAGCCCTTCACGCCTAGCGGGTTGGTGAGGCACGGTATCACGGCGAACTGCCCGTCCAGGAACGGCAGGTCGTCGGCGCGTGGCAGCGTGTAGTCCATGAACGAGCCGGCCAGCAGCTGCCCGTCCCCCTCGTCGTAGACCGCGTGCTCGGTCAATGCCTGGCCGATGCCTTGCGCGATGGCGCCGTGGTTCTGGCCTTCCGCCAGAAGCGGATTGAGAATCCGCCCGAAGTCGTCCACGGTGGTGTAGTACAAGATCCGCACCCGGCCGGTGGCCCGCTCGATCTCCACCTCGCACACGTGGCAGCCGTTGGCGAAGGTCACGGCGCGGCCCACGTGATTGGCCTCGCAATCGAGGCCGAGCGTCTCCGCCTCCGGCCGGACCGTCGGATCGAACGAGGCGCGCGCTACCTCGGCGAAACCGAGCGAACGGTCGGTGCCGGCGATGCGGTAGCGCCCGCCCTCGAAGCGCACGTCCGCCTCCCGCGCCTCCAGCAGCGCGGCGGCAACGGCGCGCCCGCGCTCCGCCGCTTCGTCCGCCGCGCGCAGCACTGCGTTGCCGCCATAGGCGAAGCTGCGCGAGCCGCTGGAGCCGCTGCCGTGGGCGATGAAGTCGGTGTCTCCCTGCCGCACGCGGATGTGGCCAATGGGAATGCCGAGACGGTCGGCGACGATCTGGGCATACGCCGTCTCGTGCCCCTGCCCCGTCGACTGGCTGCCGATGAGCAGCGTCGCAGCACCTTCGGCGTCGAAGCGCAGCGCCACCCATTGGTTGCGGTTGGCGCCGCAGGGATCGACGTAGAAGGCCAACCCGATGCCACGCAGATACGCCCCCTCCCCCGCAGCAGCCTCGCGCCCACGCGCCGCGCGCCAGCCGCTCACATCACATGCCTTCTCCAAAATCGCGGGGAAGTCGCCCGAATCGTAGGTGTGCCCCAGCGGGGTTCGGTAGGGCATGGCGTCGGCGGCAACCATGTTGCGCCGGCGCAGCGCGGCAGGATCGAGACCCGATTCGTGCGCCGCCTTGTCGATCAGACGCTCCAGCAGATAGACGTTCTCGGGCCTGCCGGCGCCGCGATAGGCGTCCGTTGGCGCCGTGTTGGTGTAGGCGGCGCGCACGCGGACATGGAGCGCCGGCGTCCGGTAGGGGCCGATCAGCGCGCGGGTGCCGCCCACGGTGGCGACGGAGGGCCCGTAGTTGGAGGCATAGGCACCGAGGTTGGCGACGCTCTCGATCGCCAGAGCGAGAAACCGCCCATCTGCGTCCAGCGCGAGAGTCGCGCGCGAGCGGAGGTCCCGGCCCTGGTGGTCGCTCGCCATGGCCTCGCCGCGCTCTGCAACCCATTTCACCGGGCGCCCGAGCCTGCGCGCAGCGAACAGCACCAGCGCGTACTCGGGATAGACCCAGAGCTTGACCCCGAAGGCGCCGCCCACATCGGGCGTCACCACGCGCACCCGCTGCACCGGCACCTTCAGCACGTGCTTGGCCAGGACGTTCCGCACCAGGTGGACGCCCTGCGTGCCCGCGGTCAGCGTGTAAATGCCGCTGCCGGGATCGTAAGCGCCGAGCGCCGCCCGGGTCTCCATGGGGCAGACGCTGACCCGCTGGTTGCGGGCCTCCAGGCTGACGCGGTGGGCCGCAGCGGCCAGCGCCGCCTCCACCGCCGTCCGGTCACCCAGTTCCCAGTCCAGGCAGAGATTACCCGGCGCCTCGGCGTGGAGCGCGGGCGCGTCCTCACGCAGCGCGGCCTCGGCATCCGTGACCGCGGGCAGCGGCCGGTAATCGACAGTGACCGCCTCGGCCGCCTCTTGCGCCTCGGCGGCGCTCTCCGCCGCCACGAAGGCGACCGGATCGCCCACCACGCGAACCCGCCCCGCCGCGAGCACCGGACGCGGCGGCAGGCAGGCAGCGCTGCCGTCGGCACCCTTGGGCGCCATCACGCAGGGAATCGCCCCGATCCCGGCGTCGGCCAGATCGGCGGCGGTGTAGACCGCTAGCACCCCTGACATGGCCGCCGCGGCACCGGTATCGATGGCGCCCAGCTCGGCATGGGCGTGGGGCGAGCGCACCACCGAGCCCCAGACTTGGCGTGGCAGCGCGAGGTCGTCGAGATAGCGCCCGCGGCCGGTGAGGAAGCGCTCGTCTTCCAGCCGCCGCTCCGCCCCGCCGATACCGTCCGTCATCCCGTCCCCGCATTGCCGTGCGTGCGCGCGCACGTTAGATAGCCGGGCGCCCGGCCGCAAACGGCGGGATTAACCAGGACAAGATGGGACGCACGGGGACGTGGCAAGCGGGGACGACGGCTACGACGTGATCGTGGTGGGCTGCGGCATCGCCGGCCTGTCCGCCGCCGTCAGCGCCCAGCAGGCCGGCGCCCGCGTCGCGCTGCTGGAGCGCGCGCCCAGGGAGGAGCGCGGCGGCAACACCCGCTACACCGAATCCTTCTGGCGGATGCGGAGCCACGACGAGGTCTCCGAGGATTTTCTGGAACGCTTCGCCGAGAACGCCGGCGGCCACCTCGACCCCGCCGTGATCGAGGACAGCGTCAGGCCCTATGACCAATGGCCGAGGCTCCTGCGCGGCCTTGGCTTCGTCGATCCCGAACTGGTCACCACGCTCGCCGACAACGCCGGGCCGACGCTCCGCTGGCTTACCGGCTTCGGCGTCGCGTTCGACTTCCTGCCCAACTACTTCATTACCGAGAGCACCACCCGCATGGCGCCGGCGGGCGGCGGCCTCGCCCTGGTGGAGGCGCTCGCTGCCCACGCCGAAACCATGCCGGGGCGTATCGTCATCCACTACGAGACCACGGCGCGGCGCCTCATCCAGGACGACACCGGCCGCGTGACCGGCGTCGAGGCGACCGGCGCCCGCAACCGCACCATGCGCCTCCCCGCCCGCGCCGTCGTGCTGGCTTCCGGCGGCTTCGAGGGCAACCCCGAAATGCTGAGCCGCTATCTCGGCCCGCAGAGCCAGTTCATCCGCCCGGTCGCGCGCGGCGGCTACTACAACCGGGGCGAGGGCATCCGCATGGCGCTGGAGATCGGCGCGGCCCCCTGCGGCGACTACGGCAGCTTCCACGCCCAGCCGGTCGATCCCCGCTCCGGCCAGCACGAGCCCGTGGTGCTCAACTACCCCTACGGCATCCTGGTGAACCGCGAGGGCCGCCGCTTCGTCGACGAGGCGCCGGCGACCGTGGACGCGAGCTACGAGGCTGCCTCGCGCCGGATGATGGCGCAGACCGAGGGCATCGCCTTCGCCGTCACCGACGCCAGGCTCGACGACGTGCCCAACTGGCAGAAGTCCGTGCGCACCGACCAGCCGCCGGTGGAGGTGGAGACCCCGGCGGCGCTGGCCCAGGCGCTCGGCATCGATGGCGAGGGTCTCGCGCGCACGCTCGGCGACTACAACGCCGCCTGCCGCGCGGAAGACGGCTTCACCCCCCTCGCCCTCGACGGTCTCGGCACCGACGGCCTCTTGCCGCGCAAGTCCAACTGGGCCAGGCCGGTAGACCGGCCGCCCTATCGCGCCTGGCCGATCATCGCCGCCAACTGCTTCACCTTCGGCGGGCTGAAGATCAACGCCGCTGCCCAGGTGCTCAACACCGACGGCGAGACCATCCCCGGCCTCTACGCCGCCGGCGAGACCGCCGGCCTCTACTACCGCACCTACACCGGCTCCACCTCGGTGATGCGGGGCGCGGTCTTCGGCCGGATCGCGGGCCTCGACGCGGCTGCGCGCAAGAACCGCCCGTGACGAGCCCGACGTGAGCCAGATCGCGCTCCCCGCCGTCTTCATGCGGGGCGGCACCAGCAAGGGCCTCTTCTTCCACCGCCGCGACCTGCCGGCAGAGCGCGCCGAATGGGATGCGCTCTTCCTTGCCGCGCTCGGCAGCCCCGACCCCCACGGCCGCCAGCTCGACGGCATGGGCGGCGGCATCTCCTCGCTCAGCAAGGTGGTGGTGGTGGGCCCGAGCACGCGCCCCGGTGTGGACATCGACTATCTCTTCGGCCAGGTGGCGGTGGAGCAGGCGCGCGTCGATTACCGCAGCAACTGCGGCAACCTCACGGCCGCCGCCGGTCCCTTCGCCGTGGACGAAGGGCTGGTGCAGGCGGCGGACGGCGAAGCCGCTCTCACCCTCCACAACTGCAACCTGGACCAGCGGATCGAGGCGCGCTTCCAGGTCGCGAACGGCCGCGCAGTGGTGGAGGGTGAGACCGTGCTCGACGGCGTCGCGGGCCAGGGCGCGCCCATCGGCCTGTCATTCCTGGAGCCGGGCGGCGCCGTCACCGGCCGTCTGCTGCCCACAGGCCGCGCCAGGGACGTGCTCGACATGCCGGACGCGGGCCCGATCGAGGCCACGCTGATCGACGCCTCGACCGCGCTGGTCATCGTTCACGCCGAGGCCCTGGGCCTGACGGGCGTCGAACTGCCCGGCGTCATCGAGGCCGACCCCGCCCTCACCCAGCGGCTGGAGGCGATCCGCCGCGCCGGTGCCGCCGCCATGGGCCTCGACCCGGAGACCGCGAGCGTGCCCAAGGTCGCCTTCGTCGCCTCTCCTGCGGATGCAACGACGCTCAGCGGCGCGCGCCTCTCAGCAGACTCGGTCGATCTCTCGGCGCGGGCGATCTCCATGGGCCGTCCGCACCGGGCGCTGCCGCTGACCGCGGCGCTCGCTCTGGCGGCAGCCGCGCGTATCCCCGGCACCCTCGCCGCCGAAGCCGCCCTTCCCGGCACGGCCGACGAGACCCCCGTCCGCCTCGGCCATTCTTCCGGCGTCGCCGAGGTCGCGGTCGATCTCGCAACCGCCGACCCGCCCCGCCTCGCCCGCCTCACCGTGACCCGCACCGCCCGCCGCCTGATGGAAGGCCGCGTGCTCGTCCCCACCCACCGCCTCGCCGATGCACCGGTCGCCGGATAGGCCACACTCACCAAGCCGGGCCCGCAGTCTCGAACTCTTCCCTTGGGCCGCAATACCAGTGAGAGCGGTTGACGCACCGATTCACCCCTATATATTGCGGTTTTGTGACCGCGACGCATCGCCGTGGCCGCGAGGACGGAAGCCGAGACTCCACGCCGACCGACAAAGGATCGCGTCATGCAGCCCCAAAAAGCCGAGGTGCAGTCGTTCTTCGAGTTCCTGGCCGGACTCCAGCACCTCGCGGCGGCGTGGCAAAGGCACGCGCAAGCCGCACGCGCCGCCTTGCACGCTCGGCTTCAGAACCCCGGCATCGTGTTGCGCGCCGTCGGCGTCATCGAAGCGCCGGAGACTCCTGCGCCGCTCAGGCTCGCAGCCCCGGAGGCGCCAGAGCATCTCGACGTGCAACCCGAGTTGAGCCCGGCCGAAGAGATGGCCCGTCAGCAAACCGATATCCGCGAGATCGACGAGTCTCAGAAAGCCGTGACCGAGCGCCTCCGCGACCAATACTGGTCATGGTGACAGCCCCGTCCATCCATCCAACTACATGGTTCCCCTTTCCTATCCACACTTGATCGAAACACCTTCTATCGCAATTGGATAGCCACATTCGGCGTGAGGCCCCTGTGCGTCGCCGGCATCGAGCTTCGCTTTCCCGGCGACTGCGTCGCCTGCTGGAAAGTCCCCTCTCAGATGATGCCATTTGACCCGAACGCATACTGCACGCCGCCTGATAGAGGGTTGAATGTACATACCGCCGGAGCGCCCCGTCCGTCGGCTGCTAACAAAAACAGATGAGGCGTTTTTCGACGGCATCCCCATTTTGTGCTACGACGAGTTCAGTGCACGTCGCAGATTCGTCTCGTCACAATCACCCTGTGCAGGCCCAAATAGCCAATATTTCACCTCATTCTGGTCAGAGTACCGGAGGTTTTGTATGAGCATATCAACATGGCGAGGATTTATCCGGGCTCTCAAACGAGCACCTGAAGACTTTTACATTATTCATTATTCATGTCAAAGTTTATATGATGACAACGAAGGACTCTCGCCTCGGATTACGTCGATCGTGGTTAGTCACTATGTGACTGAGCAAACAGTGAGCTTCTCAACGCACGCGATTGCGGAAGAATTAAATATCGAGCGCAATTCTGTTCGTGAAAGATTTGATGAAATTGAGCTTCGACTGCTATCTGATTTCTACGCGTATGTGCGGGATCGAAGAGATAAGTTTTGGATTCACTGGAATATGAGGAACTTGACGTATGGATTTGAGCACTTGGAGCATCGTTATCTGACCTTGGGAAGAGATGATGCCGTCGTAATTCCGATTGAACACCGGATAAACCTCAACGATATGTTGCGAGACCGGTATGGAGCAAAATACTGCGCTCATCCACGAATGCGGTCACTAATGGAACTTAATGGGGGCATTCATCGGCACTTCTTGACAGGAGAAGAAGAGGTTGATGCATTTAATCGTGGCGAATTCATTAGAATGCACAACTCCACTCTATGTAAGGTAGGATTCTTTCACTATGCAATTAAGGCGTCTATTCAAGGAAAGATCCGTACAAAATCCAAATCTTGGGGCGTAAAAATTGACAGACTGTTTGAAAGCAGATTCGTTAAGTGTGTGGGGCTGCTTGGAGCTATCTGCACCTTGTGCTTAGCAGTTTGGCAGATCGTTGAAGCGCTAATATCGTAATTTCCACATTCTAGTTGGACGTACGTGACGATTATTTTCGAATTAATATGTGCACGTGATCGAAACAGTTTAGCTATAAAGTGGACAGTAGATCATTGGTAAATTTGAGGAAGGGGCTTGCGTTGTTCGAAACGGGTGATGGCTGACATGCTCCTTCGGGGTTGTCGGCTAGGCTCTCAGTCGAAGGGAATGACCGAGCGGCAGAAATGGCAAGAGCGCATCCCGCTGGCAGAGGTAGCACCCTTCTCCACCATTGATCGAAACGCCTTCTATCGCTATTGGATAGCCACCATCGGCGAAGGGACCCTGTGCGGCGCCGGGACGCGGCTGCACGGGGCAAGGGAGTGTGCGCCATGGCGAACCCCGCTGGGGGCACGGCGGCGGGCGAGAAGCCCGACCTCGACACCATCGCGCAGGCGCGCGCGGACCACGCGCGCTGGCTCGAGAGCGACGGTGCCGAGGGCGCGCGCGCCGACTTCTCCGGCATGGAACTCTCCGACGTGCGCTTCCCCGGTGCGGACCTGCGCCGGGCGCGCTTCGCGGGCGCCAACCTCTTCCGTGCCGACTTCGCGGGCGCCGACCTCTCCGAGGCCGACTTCACCGGCGCCAACCTGAACCGCGCCGACCTCGCGGGCTCCACGCTGCAGCGCGCGGTGCTGGACAAGACCGATCTCTCCGACGCCGCCCTCGGCGATGCCCGCATGGAGCACGCCTCGCTGGTGGAGGCCAGCCTGCAGCGCGCCTGGCTCGGCCGCGCGCACCTGGAGCACGCGACGCTGACCCGCGCCGACCTGCACGGCACCTGGGCGGGCCGCGCCAGTTTCGAGCAGGCGAACCTGGTAGGCGCCATGCTGGTGGGCGCCGAGTTCCCCGGCACCAGCTTTCGCAATGCGTCGTTGAGGAGCGCCTATTTTGGTGGCGTGGCTCTGGCGGACGCCGATCTCTCCGGCGCCGACCTGGGCGAGGTACGCAACCTCACGCCGGCGCAGCTCGAGGCGGCAATCCTCGACGAGCGCACCGTCTTGCCACCGGAGCTCGACCTTCGCGACAGCAAGGCGTCAGCGACGGGGTAAGGCCGGGCCAATGGAGACAGCAAGACCGCGGCGCCGCCGGCGCGGCGGCGACAATCGACGGAGCGCGGAAGGGAGGACTTCGTGACGAAGCTCAGGGTAGCGGTCGATATCGGCGGCACGTTCACCGATATCTGCATTCTCGACGAGGACTCGGGCGCCCTCAGGGTCGCCAAGACGGCATCGACGCCCGAAGACCCCCTGATCGGCGCGATGCGGGGGCTGGACGAGGCGGAGGTCTCGCTCAAGGACGTGACCCTCTTCTCCCACGGCACCACCGTCGCCACCAACGCGCTGATCACGCGCCGGCTGCCGCCCGCCGCGATGATCTGCACCGAGGGCTACCGCGACGTCATCGAGATCAGGCGCTCCAACAAGGAGGACCTCTGGGACACCTACAACGACGTGGCCCAGCCCTACATCCGGCGCCGCGACCGGCTCACCGTGCGCGAGCGCATTGACCACGGCGGCAAGGTCTCGACCCCGCTGGACGAGACGGACGCCCGCGAGAAGGCCCGAATCCTGCGCAAGCGCGGCGTGGAGGCCGTCGCCGTCTGCTTCATGAACTCCTTCATCAACCCGCAGCACGAGGCGCGCATGAAGGAGATCCTGCAGGAGGAGCTGCCGGGCGTGGAGATCACCACCTCGTCCGAGACCCTGCCCGAGATCTTCGAGCACGAACGCTTCTCCACCACCGTGGTGAACGCGATCCTGAGCCCGGTTGTGGGTGGCTACGTGAAGCGCATGAACGACGCGCTGCAGCAGGGCGGCTACGCCAGCGACCTGCTCATGCTGCACTCCGGCGGCGGCGTGATGACACCCGCGACCGCCGGGCAGTTCGCGGGCCGCCTCGCCGGCTCCGGCATCGCCGCCGGTGCCATCGCGAGCCGCCACATCGCCATGCTCTGCGGCTACGAGAACTCCATCGGCCTCGACATGGGCGGCACCAGCTGCGACGTCTCGCTCGTCTTCGGCGGCGAATCCCGCGTCACCAAGGACTGGCACATCGAGTTCGGCTACCCCATCCGCTTCCCCAGCATCGAGGTGCTGACCATCGGCGCGGGCGGCGGCTCGCTCGCCTGGATCGACGACGCGGGCTCGCTGCACAACGGGCCGCAGTCGGCGGGCGCCGATCCCGGCCCGGCCTGCTACGGGCGCGGCAACACCACGCCCACCAACACCGATGCGAACCTGGCGCTCGGCCGGCTCGGCACCTCGCTCGCCGGCGGGCAGATCGAGCTGGACAAGGCGGCCTCGGAAGAAGCCGTGCGCACCGCCGTCGCCGAGCCCCTCGGCATGGACCCCGTCACCGCCGCCAAGGCCATCGTCAGCGTCGCCAACGCCAACATGGCGGATGCGGTCAGGCTGATTTCCATCAGCCGGGGCTATGATCCGCGCGACTTCGCGCTCGTCGCCTTCGGCGGCGCGGGCGCGCTGCACGGCGTGGCGCTGGCCAAGGAGCTCTCGATCCCGACCGTGATCGTGCCGCCCAATCCGGGCGTCACCTCGGCGCTCGGCTGCCTGCTGGTGGACGTGCGCCACGACCTCTCGCAGACCTACCTTGCGCTCGCGGCCGAGGCCGACCCGGCCGACATCGAGGCCCGCTTCGGCGAGATGGAGGCGGAGGCACACCGCCGCTTGGTGAAGGAAGGCGTGGCCGAGGCCGACATGGTCCTGCAGCGCAGCATCGACATGATGTACCAGGGCCAGTGGCGCTCGCTCCAGGTGCCGGTGGCCTCGCCCTTCACGTCGGTTCCGGAGGCGGTCGCCGCCTTCCACGCCGACCACGACCGCGAATACGCCTTCCGCCGGGACGACACGCCGGTCGAGCTTTTCCGCCTCAGCGTCACGGCCATCGGCACGGTGCCCAAGGCCGAGCTGATGAGTCATACGGCGAACGGCGCGAAGGCCGTGGCGGAATCCTCGCGCATGGTCGATTTCGACGAGGTTGAGGGCGCCCTCGAGACCCCGATATACTCCCACGAAGGGCTTCCGGCGGGTGTGACCATCGAGGGGCCGGCCATCGTCGAGCAGCTCGATTCGACGACCGTCATCCCGCCCGGCGTACGCGCAGAGGTGGACGAGTGGCTCAACATTCGAATCCACGTAGCGGAGGCATGAAGATGAGCAAGAACGGCAGCGGCATTACGCTCGATCCCGTCACCTTCGAGGTCCTGAAGAACTCCTTCATCACGACCGTCGACCAGATGGCGGAGCAGATCCTCCGGACCTGCTACTCCTTCGTCATCTACAACCGCGACTTCTCCTCCGCGCTGAACGACGCCAACGGCGATTCCATCGCCCAGGGCAACATGGACATCGCGGTCCACGTCGGCACGCTGCACTACACCTGCAAGGCGGTCATTGACACCTTCAAGGACGATATGCGGCCGGGCGACGTGTTCATGACCAACGACCCGTATGCCGGCGGCACCCACTTCAACGACGTGCGCATCATCCGCCCGGTGTTCGTGGGCGACGAGATCATCGCCTTCGCCCAGTCCAACGGCCACTGGTCCGATGTTGGCGGCTCCACGCCCGGCTCCTTCGACGTGCTCGCCAAGGAGATGTTCCGCGAGGGCATCCGCATCACGCCGACCCGGCTGATCGACGCGGGCAAGTGGCGCCACGACTTCGCCGAGATGATCGCCGCCAACACCCGCGATCCCGAATCGATCATTGGCGACATGAACGCGCAGGCCGAGGCCACCCGCGTCGCCGAGCGCGAGATCCTCCGGCTGGTCGAGAAGTACGGCAAGGACACCGTCGTCACCGGCTGCAAGGAGGTGCAGGACTACGTCGAGCTCGCCACCCGCCAACGCATCTCCGAGCTTCCCGACGGCACCTGGGAGAACGTCGATTACATCGACCGCGACCCGGCGCTCGGCGAGGGCATGATCCCGATCAAGGTGAAGCTCACCATCAAGGGCGACGAGGTCACCTACGACTTCACCGGCAGCCACGACACCATCAGCACGCTCTACAACTCCGCCTTCGGCGGCACCTTCTCCGCCGTGGTCGCCGGCATGAAGACCTACTTCCCCGATCTCCCGCTCAACTCCGGCTTCTACCGGCCGATCAACGTGATCGCGCCCGAGAACTCCATCGTCGACGCCAAGTGGCCGGTGGCGGTGACGGGCTTTCTGATGCCGTTCGAGAAGATCATGAACTCGATCTACGAGATCTGGTCCGACATCATGCCCGAGCGCGCCATCGCCTGCGCCTTCAACCTGGAGTACCTGCTCACCGGCGGCCGCGACCTGCGCACCAAGGACCGCAACATCTTCATGTTCTACGACTGGCTGCCCGGCGGCTGGGGCGGGCGCAACGGCAAAGACGGCTGCAACGTCACTACCGCCTGCTTCGGCACCGGCCTGATGACCCAGCCGGTGGAGGGCCAGGAGCGACTCTGCCCGATCATCGCCAACGAGTACCAGATCAACACCGATTCCCCCGGCCCCGGCAAGTGGCGGGGCGGCGCCGGCGTGGTCAAGACCAGCACGCTGCAGGACGCCGAGAGCACCGTCATCTCCTACATCTGCGACCGCGAGCGCGCGATCGTCTGGGGCATCAAGGGCGGCCTGCCCTCCATGCCCCACGGGCTCTACATCCAGCGCAAGGGCAAGAACGAGCGCGAGTGGCTCGGCTCGATCTTCTCCGACGTGCCCATCGCGTCCGGCGACATCTTCTCGCGGCCGACCGCCGGCGGCGGCGGCCTGGGCGACCCGCTCGAGCGCGACCCCGCCCTGGTGATGCGCGACGTGGAGGACGACTACGTCTCCATAGAGCGCGCCCGCAAGGACTACGGCGTCGTGCTCAAGGTCATCGATCTGGACCTCGCGAGCTACGAGGTGGATGTCGAGGCGACGCGCACCGAGCGCGCGGCCATCGCCAAGGCGCGGCGCAGCTGGCTCGAGGAGGACGGCGCCGCCGTCGCCGAGCGCTACCGCAACGGCGAGATTAACGAGTTCGACATGGTGCGCCGCTACGGCGTCATTGTGGACTGGGGCACGGGCGAGTACTTCCCCAAGACCACCGCCGAGTTCCGCACGATGATGAAGAAGCGCTCGGCCGCCCACTGGAACGACGCCATCGCCGAGCTCGACCAGGCCGCCGAATAGGCAGCAATCTCGGTTAAGTTTCCGGAATAGAAATCCCCGCCATCACGCTGAGATGGCGGGGATTTCTTTCTCGTCGAGACGGCGCAGCAGGGTTTCCGCGCGCTGCCGCTTCTCCTCGTTCGGATCGCGCTGGACGATGCGCAGCAGCGTATCGCGCGCCGTGATGTCGCCGCTCTCCGCCATCTCGAACGCCATCCGATCGCGACGCTCGTAATAGCTGCGGTCGAGCGGTACGACATGGGGGGAGAGCGCCGACCAGTAATACTTCTCGTCGTCGGAGGACCAGCCCGCATAGACCTCTTCCCAGGTCCCGCAACCGGAATACGGGACCATGTTGGTCTCGGCTATGGGCTGGCTTGCGGGCTGATAACGGGCGTCGAAGGACTGCCGTAACTCGGCCGAGCGATTGGGCAGCGCGCGATGCACGGTGGTATCCGAGAAAATCAGCACATCCCCTGCCTCGAAGGAGCCGCTCACCCATTGACCAGGGATCGGCACACAGATGTCCATGCCACCGGCACCGCTGCCGACCTTCGTGTCCAGCACGCCCGCCAGGTGCGAACCGGCCGCGACCGCCAGCGACCCCTTCTCTCTCGGGCAATCGCCCAGCGGGACCCACATCGCGTGATTGGTTGCGCCGCCGATATGGACCTTGTCCTGATGCTCGCCCGTGGTGAAGTCGAAGCTCTCGCTTTGCGGGAAGATGTTGCGCTGGACGAACATGGGATGCGCGAGCGCGGGCTCGCCGAAGATGCCTTCGAAGAGCGCCAGCACCGCCGGATGGGTCCTGAGCCGGTGCAGCGCCTCGTCGGCCCAGATGCCGCGGAACACGGCCATGTAACGTTCCTCGGGGTCCTTGCAGGCCGCATCCGGGTTGGCGATGCCCTCCTCGATCGAGTGCACCGGGTCGAGCCAGCCCCCGGCCGCCGCCTTCTCCAGCAGGCGCCGGCGAACCTCCAGCACGGCCTTGCGCGGCAACAGTCCGCGCAGGAACAGATAGCCGTCGCGCCGGAGCCGTTCGGCCAGCGCCGGCCCGTTGCCCATCAGCTCGGTCGAATCGAGAAAGCTGTGCGCTGCGTCCATCGCCGCCGCTTTCGTCCGTACCGCCCGCGAGAGTGCGAGAGACCGGCGGGCTAGAGTTCCGGGTCCCCTTCGGTCCGTGGCAGCCCGTCTTCCATATGCACCCACGGGACGCGGTCCCCCTCAAATACGTGGCGTTGGGGCGTCATCGACTCCGGGTGGTCGAGCGTTCCCACCGTGACCCACACCGACGGGCTCTGCCCCGAGGTGTAATTGTAGAATAACTGTCCCCCACAGCGTCCGCAGAAACTCCGGGTCGCAAACGACGAGGATTTGTAGCGTTCCGTCGTTCCCTGCGTAACCGTGAGGGCATCGTCTCCGAAGCCCGCCCATGTCTGGAACGCAGTGCCGCCCGCCCGGCGGCACATCGAGCAATGGCAATGGAAAACGTACACCGGTTCGCCTTGGACCTCGTAGCGCACGTCGCCGCAGAGGCAGCCACCGGAGAGCGTCTCGGACATGGATACCTCCCTCGAGAAGCAAGTCCCTTCGTTGTCTAGTAGGGGACGGCGGAAGAGTGCGCAAGGGAACCTGTTTGTGCAGTGAAGGAAAGGGCGGCCAGGGGGCGCCTATTCGAGGATCAGCTCCTCGATCATCACCGGGAGTCCGGCGGTCAGCCCACCGTCGACCACCAGGTTGGCGCCATTGACGAAGCCCGCCTCGTCGGCCGCGACGAAGGCGACGGCAGCGGCGATGTCCTCCGGTTGACCGACGCGCCCGACGGGATACCAGCGGGCGAGCTGATCGAAGATCTTCGGGTTCTTCTCGCGCCGGATGCGCCAGGTCTCGATATCCGTCTCCACCGTGCCGGGCGAGACCATGTTGGCCCGGATGCCTTTGGGTCCGTACTCCACGGCGAGCGAGCGGGTGAAGCTGAGCAGCCCGGCCTTGGCGGCGCTGTAGGCGGGGTTGCCGAGCGCCACCAGGCCGTTGACCGAGCCGATGTTGACGATGGCGCCCGCTTCGCGCGCGACCATCCCCGGCAGCACCGTCTTGGCGCAGACGAACTGGCCGTCGAGGTCGATCTCCACTTCCGCCCGCCAGTCGGCAAGGTCGGTGCTCTCCAGATCGCCCTTGAGAGCCCAGGCCGCGTTGTTGACCAGCACGTCCGGCGCGCCGATTGCGTCACTCATCTGCGCCAATGCGGCGGCGACCGAATCGGGGTCCGTTATCTCGGCCGCGAGCGCCAGCGCACGCCCTCCCGCCGCCTCCACCTGCGCAGCTACGGTCTCCGCCGCGTCGCCCCGCCTATCCAGAACGCCGACCGCGGCGCCCTCCTCCGCGAGCCGCATCGCAATGGCACTGCCGATGCCGCCGCCCCCGCCGGTAACCAGGGCCGCCTTCCCCTCGAAGCGCATCATGACGCCTCCTCCAGCACGGCGAGCGCCTCGCGCACCCGCTCAAGCCCGCTGAGCGCGACGTGGCCATAGTTGTAGAACGCGATGCCCTGCAGCCCGCCCGCCTTCAGCGCGCGCACGGCGGCGGCGGTCTCTGCCCCGTTCGCGAGGTCGGGATGGGCCGGGCGCAGGATGTAGCTGATCCGCGCGTCCGCGCCTGCCCGGCGGCGCACGTCGCCGGCGTCCAATGCGACGGCCGCCGCACTCGCCTCATAGGCCGGGACCTCCAGCGTATCCGCTGCTTCTGCGAGCAGGCGCAGATCGGTCCCTTCCGACCAGGCCGCCGCCGTCGGCCGCTGCACGGTCGGGATCACCGCGAGCGAGGTTTCCTTCGGCAGCGCCGCGCGGACCTCAGCCACCAGGTCGGCCACGAGCTGGCAGCGCCAGCTCAGGAACACCGCCCATTCCGGGTCCGCGATAAGGTCCGCGATCCACCACTCGGCGGCGAGGTGGTCGGGCACCGGCTCGGGCCGAGCAAAGAACCCGTCGAGCGCCGCGCACGCCTGCCAGCGCAGCCGCTCGGCATCGATCCCGCGCGCTTCGGCCGCGGCGATGGTGCCCTCGGAGAAGCAGAGCCCGAGCAGCCAGCCGGCCCAGCGGTTCATCGGCAGCAGGAAGAACTCGTGGTGGAAGCCATGATCGAAGGGCAGAAATCCGGGGGTCTCCAGCGCCAGCCCGTCGAGCTCGTAACGCTCGGCCATGTCGACGCAGAGCGTCACGACGTAGCGGCGCACCTCCTCGTAGGCCGGGCACAGGCTGTAGACGTAGGAATCGCCATAGCAGTTGCGCACCGTGAACTCAGGATGGCGCATGCCGAGCGGCGTGTTGTGCAGACACACCGTCCAGGCGACGCGTCCCATGTCCGGCGCGTCTGCTGCAAGCTCGGCAAAGACGTCGCGCTCACCCGCCAGCTTGCTCTGGATCGGCTCGATGGCGCCGTAGCGGTCCAAGCGCGGTCGCACGTAGACGGTGCCGTCTTCGGGAAAGTAGACCTTCCCCGCCGGTGAGTGGGGCCGTAGGAACTTGCCGGCATGGTAGCTCGCGGCGAGGGTGACCGTGTTGATGCCGCAGTCGCGCATTCGGCCCGTTGCGGTGCCGATCCCCTCGTCCACCAGGTCCCAGGGGTACGTGTACATGCCCTTGTACACGGACGCGCCTCCCGTACCGCGCCGGCAGTGCGACGCCCGGCGCGTGGGTCAGTTGAGCCGGTCGCGAACCTCCTGGATCGATTCCTCGATCATGCGGTTGGCGCGGTCTTCGTCGATCGTCTCGCTCATGAGACGGCGCGCGGCCTCGATGGCCAGCACCGCGGCGGTCTGGCGCACCTCCCGCATCGCCTCCTCCTCGGCGCGGGCGATGCGCTGCTCGGCAAGCGCGGCGCGGCGCTTCATGGTCTCCTCGAGCGCGACGCGCGCCTCGGCCGCGTGGCGCTCGGCCTCCGCCTTGGCGTGCTCGACCATCTGGCGCGCCTCTTCCTCGGCCTCCTGGCGCTTGCGCTCGTGCTCCGCCAGCAGCGCCTGGGCCTCGGCACGGAGCGCCGCCGCCTCGTCGAGCTCGTTCTTGATCCGCTCCGCCCGCTTGTCGAGGATCTCGGTCACCTTCTTGTAGGCCGCACGGCCGAAGGCGCCGAAAAAGGTGATGAAGGCGATCAGGATCCAGAAGTTTGCCGACTCGGTGATCTGGCTGCCGACGACGACGAAGACGCAGGCGGCGACGATCACCCAGAACTCCGGCTTGCGCACCATCTTCTTCATGGCTCAGCGCCCCTCGCCCATGCTGGCCTCAACCGCCGCACGAGCCGCCGCCTCGGAAGGCGCGGTGCCGACCAGCCGCTCGGTCGCGGCGCGGGCCACGTCGCCCGCCACGTCGCGCAGGCTGGCGAGCGCTTGGGCGCGCGTCTCCTGGATGCGCGCCTCGGCCTCCGCCGCCCTGGCCGCGAGGTCGGCGTCGAGCTCCGTGCGCAGCGCGTCCGCCTCCGCCGAGAGCTTCGCCTGAGTCTCGGCGAGCACGCCGTGAGCCTTGGAGCGCGCCTCTGCCAGCGCCTCCTCATAGGCCTTGAGCGCGGCTTCCGCCCTACCCTTCGCGCTCTCCGCCTCGGCCAGGTCGTCGCTGATCTTCGATTCGCGCGCCTCGATGACGCGGCGGATCCGCGGCAGGCCCACGGACCACATGATCACCATGAGCGCGACGAAGGTGACGACCAGCCAGAAGATCTGGGGCGCGTAGTCCCCCATCTCGAGTTGTGGCATCGGGCGCCTCCTGCCTCCGTCTCAGGCAGCCGGACTGCCGTCGATCAGGAGCCGAACAGGATGATGAAGGCCATGACCAGCGCGAACAGCGCGATCGCTTCGGTCAGCGCGAAGCCCAGCAGCACGTTACCGAACAGCTTCGGCGCCGCCGCCGGGTTGCGTCCCGCTGCGGAGACATAGTTGCCGAAGATGATGCCGATACCGACACCGGAGCCCGCCACACCGATCGTGGCGAGACCGCCGCCGATGAGCTGACCGAGCAGTTTCGCTGCATCTGCTTCCATGATCCTGGTTCCCTCGGTTTGTTCGGAGTTTGTGGCTTGCGACCCGCGTCTCGCCGCTTAGTGATGCAACTCGATCGCGTCGCGGATGTAGAGGCAGGTCAGAATGGTGAAGACGTAGGCCTGGAGCACGGCGACCAGCAATTCCAGCCCGTAGAGCGCGACGATGAACGCGAAGGGCAGGACGCCGGCGAAGCTCAGGACGAAGACGAAGGCGCCGAACACGTGCAGGATCGAGTGTCCCGCCATCATGTTGGCGAAGAGCCGCACGGAGAGGCTGATCGGCCGCGCCATGTAGGAGACGACTTCGATCGGCACCAGCAGCGGCGCCATCCACATCGGCACGCCGGGCGGCAGGAAGAAGGTCAGGAAGCGGTGCTTGTGGATGACGATGGCGAGGATCGTCACACCGACGAAGACCACCAGCGCGAACGCGAGCGTCACGATGATGTGGCTGGTGAAGGTGAAGGAATAGGGAATCAGCCCGAGCACGTTGCCGAGCAGCAGGAACATGAACAGGCTGAACACGAACGGGAAGAACTTCTGCGCGCCGCGGCCGCCCACGATGTCGCCCAGCATTCGGGCGATCATCTCGTAGCTCATCTCCACAATGGACTGCACCCGCCCCGGCACCAGCCGCCCGCGGCCCATGCCCACCGTGGTGAGCAGCGTGATGATGATCACGGTCACGCACATCATCAGCGCTGAGTTGGTGAACGACGCGTCGAAGCCGCCGAGGTCGATCTCGACGTAGCGGTTGATCGCGAATTGATCGAGCGGGCCGTGATGCGCGTCGCCGTTATGTCCGGCGCCGTTATCCGTCGTTGCCACTGGCCGTCCTACCCCTGGCTTCGCCCGTCCCGTTCATCACCCCGCTCCCCCGCGCTTTCGCGGGACAACGGCGTGGCCCCCATTCTCTGTGCCGCCCGAAACGCGTTCAGGATGCCGGCCGCGATCCCCACAAAGATGAAGACCACGAACAGCCACGGCCTTGTACCGAGCCATTCGTCGAGCAGCCAGCCGATGCCGCCGCCGACGGCCAGCGCGGCCGCCATCTCGATCGCGAGGTGCAGCGCTTGCCCAAGACGCGTGCCGGGCAACCGGCCACGATTGCCCGACTCGTTTCCGCCTCGGGCTTTGCGCAGCCGGGAGTCCAGATCCTCCAGGGATGGCCGTGGTTTGTCGTCCATGCAAACCCGCTCGGCCAGGGCGCGCGCGTGCCCCGCAGTCGAAAAGCGCCCGCACCATAGGGACTGCCCTGCCCCCTGTCAAGCCGAGGAAACGACGCCGACAGGCGCCTTAGAGGTCTGAAATAACTTAGGAATTTGCGACGCCAGAAATTGCGTGTGGGCGCTCAGGCGGTCTCGCGCAATTGCACGGCGCGCTCCAGATCGACCGAGACGAGTTCCGAGACCCCCTGCTCCACCATGGTGACGCCGAACAGCCGGTCGACACGAGCCATGGTGATGCGATGGTGGGTAACGACGATGAAGCGCGTGTCGGTCTCCTCCGCCAGCCGCGTGATGAGCGTGCAGAAGCGCTCCACGTTGCTGTCGTCGAGCGGCGCGTCCACCTCGTCAAGGACGCAGATCGGCGCAGGGTTGGTGAGGAACGCGGCGAAGAGCAGCGCGATGGCAGTCAACGCCTTCTCGCCGCCGGAGAGCAGCGAGAGCGATTGCGGTCGCTTGCCGGGCGGGCTCGCCACGATCTCCAGCCCGGCCTCTAGGGGATCGTCCGAATCGACTAGCGCGAGATGCGCCTTGCCGCCGGCGAAGAGCTCCGTGAAGAGCTTGCGGAAGTGCCCGTCGATCGCTTCGAACGCCGCCCGCATCCGCTCCCGCCCCTCGCGGTTGAGGCCGGCGATGCCCCGGCGCAGGCGCCCGATCGCCTCCAGCAGGTCGGCGCGGGAGTCCTGCATCTCCCGAATGCGCACGTCGAGCTCGCTCGCCTCCTCCTCCGCCCGCAGGTTGACGGCGCCGATGTTCTCGCGCTCGCGCATGAGCCGCTGCAGCTTGATCTCCACGGCTTCGGCATCGGGAAGCTCGGCAGCGGGATCGATCCCGGCGATCTCCTGCGCCTGTTCCGGCCCGACGCCGAGGCGCTCCGTGATCTGGGCGCCGGCGACCGTCTCCGCTTGCCCGGCCTCGGTCATGAGGCCGTCCAGCCGGGCCGCTGCCTCGCGCGCCTCGCCCAGGGTCGCTTCGGCCTGCTTGAGCGCGCTTGCGGTCTCCTTCGCCTCGTTCTCGGCGCTCGTCAGGGCATCGACGGCAGCACGGTGCTCGCCCTGCGCCTGCTCGATCGTGCCCAGAAGCCCCGCGCGCCGTGCCTCGAGCTCGGCCGGTCGGGCGTCGAGCGCCGCTTGCTCGGATTGGGCCTCGTCAAGACGGTCGGCGAGCTCGCCGAGTCGCTTCCGCGCGCTGTCTGCGCGCGCCGCCCAACCCTCGCTTTCCCGCACCAGCTCGGCGATCCGGGCACCGCGTCCGTCCGCCGCTTGCGCCACCTTGTGGTGGTGCTGCGCCGCCTCCTCGTGGCGCGCGCGCAGTCCCACGAGAGCGGCGCGCAGCCGCTCGCTCTCGTCCTCGCCCTCGGCACCCTCTGCGGGAAGCGCGTCAAGCACAGCACGGGCTGCGCGCTCCGCCTCTCTGGTCTCGGTGATCTCGTGTTCGAGCCGCGCCGCGGTTTCATCAAGTGCGGCGAGACGCGAGCGCGTGGCCGTAGCCTCGGCCGAGGCCGTCGCGCGCACCTCCCGAGCCGCCCGCAAGGCCTCTGCCGCGTCATCGGCACGTGAGCGGGCACGCTGGCACGCTAATTCGGCGTCTTCCCTGGCCGCGGCCGCCGCCGTGACCGCGTTCTCCGCCGTGCGCTTGTCGCCTTCCGCCTGAGCGCAGGTCTCCGCCAGCACGGCCAGCCGGTTGCGCGCCTCCAGCCGACGGGCGGCGGCCGTCGGCGCCTCGGCGGCGACCGAGAAGCCATCCCAGCGCCAGAGCGAGCCTTCCCGGCTCACCAGGCGCTGGCCAGTGCGAAGCTCCGCCTGCAAGCGGGCTCCGTCCGCCTCCGCCACCACCCCGATCTGTGCGAGCCGAGCGGCCAGCGCTTCGGGGGCGCGAACCGCTTCCGCCAGCGGCGCAGTGCCTTCAGGCAGCGGTTGGGCATCGTCCGCATGCGCCAGTCTTCGCCAATGGACCGGTGCGTCGGTGTCCGTGCTGGCCTGGAGGTCGTCACCCAGCGCGGCGCCCACGGCCGCCTCGAAGCCGGGCTTGACCGTAACCCGATCCCAGAGCGCCCGGCCGGGGCCGGCGGCCGGGTCGTCGAGCAGCGCGGTAAGGGCCGCACGCTCGGCCTCGCCGCCTGCAAGCGCTGCGTCCGCCTCGCGCAGCTTCTCGCGCAGCGCACGTTCGCGGTCTACGGCCTCCGCCCGCGCCGTCTCCGCCTCCTGCAGCGCGGTGCGCGCCGCCTCGAAGCTCTCGCTCCGGACACGTTCTTCTGCCTCGGCTTCCGACAACCGCCCATCGGCGGGCGCATCCCGCTCCAGCGCGGCGCGCTCCTCTCGCGCCCGCGCAAGCTCTTGCTCAAGCCGAGAACGTCGGGTTCGCGCTTCCTCGATCCTCCTGCCAAGCGCCTCGCGCTCCGCCTCGGCCCTGGCCTGTGTCTGGGCAAGCGCCGCAAGGCGTTGCTCCACCGCCTCGACCTCGGCGCGTGCCTCCTCCCGCGCACTGCGCGCCGCCGCCTCGGCCGCGGCATCGCCCTCGGCCGCACGGGCGAGCCTCTCGCGGATCTCGTCGACGCGCTCCTGCGCCGTCTCCGCATCCCGCGCGAGGGCTTCTTCGCGTTCGACATCGGCGGCGATCTGGGAACGCTTGCGCGCATTCTCCTCACGGGCGCGCGCGACGCGCTCCTCCTCCTCGGCCAGCCGTTCATGCTCGATGCGCAACCGATGCAGGGCCGCGGCGCGCTCCGCTTCCTGCTGGCGGCGCTCGGGTAGAACCGTCTCGGCGTCCGCCTGCCGGCGCGCAGCCTGGGCAGCGGCCTCCGTCGCCTCGGCCACCCGGCGAGCGGCGTCATCGGCTTGGCGCGTCACCTCCTCGACACGGGCTCGGGCCGCCATCCAGCGCACCAGAAGCAGCGCCGCCTCGGTCTCGCGAATCCTCTCGGAGAGACGCTTGTAGCGCTTGGCGTGGCGTGCCTGGCGTTCGAGATCGCGCAGTTGAGTCTCCAAAGTGCCGATCACGTCTTGGAGACGCTCCAGGTTGGATTCCGCCGCCCGGAGCTTGAGTTCTGCTTCATGCCGCCTGGCGTGCAGGCCGGTGATTCCGGCCGCCTCTTCGAGCAAGGCGCGGCGCTGGGCCGGCTTCGCGCCGATGATGTCGCCGATGCGCCCCTGCCCCACCAGTGCAGCGCTGTGCGCGCCGGTGGCGGCGTCGGCAAACAGGAGCTGCAAGTCGCGAGCACGGACCTCGTTGCCGTTCACGGTATAGGTCGAGCCCTCGCCGCGCTCGATGAGGCGGGTCACCTCGATCTCGGCGGCGTCGCTCAATTCGCGCGGCGCCGTCCCGTCCGAGTTGTCGAGGCCGAGCGTGACCCCGGCGATATCATGCGCCGGGCGGCGGGTGGTGCCGCCGAAGATCACGTCCTCCATGCCGCCGCCGCGCATCTGGCGGGGCGCGGTCTCACCCATGACCCAGCGCATCGCCTCGACGAGATTCGACTTGCCGCAGCCGTTGGGGCCGACGATTCCGGTGAGCCCCGGCTCGATGTGCAGCTCTGTCGGCTCGACGAAGGACTTGAAGCCCGCGACCCTGAGCTTCGTTACCTGCACGGCCGTGCGCTCCGTCTACGACCCCGCGAGGAGACGGTCGATGTGCCTGGAAAGCGCATCGAAGGTCATCTTGCCGTCGTATTTCTCGCCGTTGACGACCAGTGTCGGTGTCCCGCTCACGTCGTATTCGGCCTGGCCGTCCACTATCGACTGGAAAATCGTGTTCTCGAGTGCCTTGTCGTTTAGGCACTCCTCGAACTGGTCCCGGCTCACGCCGCCCAGCTCGCCGATCTGCGCGAGCATGTCCGTGTAGTCGCGCGAACTTGCCCAGTCGTCGAAGGTCTGGAACAGCACGTCGATGAAGGTGAAGTAGCGGTCCCGGCCGGCGCAGTGGGCGAGCACTGCCGCCTCAACGGCCGGCATGTTGAGCGGAAAGTCGCGGGCCACGAAGCGCACCTTGCCGGTGTCTACGTACTCCGGCTTCAGCCGGTTGTAGACATTCTTGTGGAACCGCAAGCAACTGGGGCAGGTGAGTGAGAGAAACTCGATCACGGTGACCGGCGCGTCGGGGTCGCCGACCGCCATGTCGCCGGGCCTCTCGCCGATGCCGGCGGCGCGGCCGGGCGCGACCGGCGCCAGCACCGCAGCGGCCGGAATCGCCGCCATCGCCCCAACCAGGAACCGTCGGGAAATCATAACATTATCCTCATCCGTTGATGTCGCATCCGAGGAAGGTGCGCCCCTTCTGCCTGCACGCCTCCATGACCGAGAACGAGCCGGCCGCTGGGTCGATGACCACGTCACCCGGATTGCTGACGGCCTCGATCAAGGCGCTCTGGAGCCCCACTGGCTTCGGGTGGACGCGATCGCGCTTGCCGATGGCCTCGCTCCACACATCCGGGATGGTGTGGACCTTCCACACGCCCTTGGCCTTGCGCGGCGCCTTCTGGAGCACGATCAGGTGCTCACTCGCGCGCCTGGTGCGGTAGCCCATGCCGATCCGCTTCTTGTGCCACGTGACCATGTCCACGATTTCGAGGGACGTGCCCTCAAGCCAGTCGCCGATCCCGGTGCAAAGGTGATACTTGTCCGTCCACAGAAAGAGATGGCCGCTTGGCATCAGGCAGCGGTCGATCTCGCGGATGAATTGCGGGATTTCGTCGGTCATCTGCGGCAGGGAGGCGCGGGCGGCGCCCCGGCGCACACCCTCGTTGCCGTAGGCGAGATAATCCAGCACGCCGCGATACTGCGGATCCAGGAACGCGACGGGAACGGCGCCGGAGGGCAGCAAGTTGAGGAACCGCAGCCCTTCCATCTCCAGCCGGCAGTCGAAGGCGAGGCCCGGCGGCAACGCCAATGGCGGCTGATCTACCTGCCGCACGGACGAGAACACCGAGACGCTTTCCGTGCTCGGCGGCTCTTCCAGCGGCGTAGAGACGTCGTTCACCATTCGCGCCGGACTGTACGCCCGCCCGCGTCAAATTGTATAGCTTTCAACACGGAAGGCCGCCGCGCCACCCAAGCACCCGGCTGCGCCCTGCGGTTTCAATCGCAATACTTGCGTATTATCAACAGCTTACTTTCTTTGCGAGCGGGCGGCGACCGCCCGACCCAGAGCCGCGAGAGCCGACTTCAGACGGTGGTCCCGGGTAGAATCGACGGCAGTTTCGACACGCGCTGCCGACTCCGAGTCGATTTTCGGCGCGGTCCGGCGCTCCGAAACCCGCGCTGGCTGTGGCGACGGCGCGCGGTTTACATAGGCGATCCGCGTCACCGCGCGGTAGCCGTAGAAGGCGGCGATCCGCTCCAGAATTTGGGGTTCGAGATGCTGAAGCTCGACCGCGACCGGCCCGGAGACGCAGACCCTGAGCGTGCCATCCCGCCCAAGACGCTCGGGCCACGAGGAGGCGGCCACAGCCTCGCCCACGATTGCCGGCCACTCGGTGGCGATCCCCGCCGCGACCAGCCCGCGCGACTCAAAGGACTTGGCGGTGATCTTACCGATCAGCGAGGCGAGCGGCTGCGCCTGGCGGGGTTTGCGCATGGCTGAGGCCGGGTGTCGCAGGGTTCAGACCATGGGTGTACGCCCTCCGGCGCCGGCTGTGAAGCACCGCGGTCCATGAGCGCCGCCCAATCTGCGTCGCCCGCGTCCCTCGCCCAGATGCTGCTCGACTGGTACGACCGCCACCGCCGCCACCTCCCCTGGCGCGGCGCCCCCGGCGTCCGCCCGGACTCCTACCGGGTCTGGCTCAGCGAGATCATGCTGCAGCAGACCACGGTTCCGGTGGTCGGCGGCTATTTCCAGCGTTTCCTGGAGCGCTGGCCGACCCTCGAGTCTTTGGCCGGTGCCGAGCTCGATGACGTGCTCCACGCCTGGCAGGGCCTTGGCTACTACGCCCGCGCCCGCAATCTGCACGCCTGCGCGCGCCTTGTGCTGGCCGAGCACGGCGGGCGCTTCCCGACCGAGGAGAAGGCGCTGCGGGACCTGCCGGGGATCGGGCGCTACACCGCAGCGGCGATCGCGGCCATCGCCTTCGACCAGCCGGCGACCGTGGTTGACGGCAATGTCGAGCGGGTGATCGCCCGCCTGCGCGCAGTCGAGACCCCGTTGCCGACCGCAAAGCCCAAGCTTTACGCGCTCGCCGCCGAACTCACACCCTCCGTCAGGCCCGGCGACTACGCGCAGGCGCTGATGGACCTCGGCGCGAGCGTCTGCACGCCGCGCAATCCCGGCTGCCTCGCCTGCCCCTGGCAGAACGCGTGCGAGGGCCGCGCGCGCGGCACGGCGGAGAGCCTGCCGCGCCGGTCGCCGAAGCGAGAGCGCCCGCTGCGCCACGGCGTCTCCTTCTGGCTCATGCGCTCAGATGGCGCCGTGCTGCTGCGTCGCCGACCGGATGAGGGCCTGCTCGGCGGGATGATCGAGCTGCCCACCACGCCCTGGCGGGACGAGCCCTGGGACTTGGCAGAAGCCTCTGCCCATGCGCCGCAACCCTTGCCGTGGCAGGCGCTGTCGGAGCCGGTCCGCCACGGCTTTACCCATTTCGAGATCGAGCTGCTGGTAGCCGCCGCCGAGACCGAGGGTGGGACCGCCGACGGAAACGACGGCGCAATCTGGTGTCCGCCGTCGCGCTTCTCGGAACATGCGCTCCCGACGCTCACGCGAAAGCTCGTCCGCTACGCGGCGCGCCACTGGCCCGGCCCGGTAAGGAAGTCAAGTGCCGAGCGCGGCTGAGGCGGTGGCGGTCCGTGATAGCATCGCCTTCGACGTGCTTCGGGGAGAGTAACGGCGCTGACGAGATACGGGAGCAAGACCATGAACGAGCAACGGAATCTCCCGCAGGAGGCGGGCTACAATTTGCGCCAGCGTCATCCGGACTTCGAAGACTACTTCGCGGTCTGGGAGGCCGAGAGCGTGCGGGTGCGTGAGGCCCTCGCCTATACCCTCGATGTCCGCTACGGCGCGGGCCCCAACATGACCGCCGACCTGTTCCCGGCGCCGGCGGCTGGCGCACCGATCCAGGTCTTCATCCACGGCGGCTACTGGCGCGCCATGGACAAGGACGTGCATTCGTTTCCCGCCGAGGGCTTCGTCGCCGCCGGCGGCGCGGCGGTCTCGCTCAACTACGCGCTGGCCCCGGCGGTGACCCTCGATACCATCGTCGAGCAGTGCCGCACGGCGCTCGAATGGGTCGCGGACAACGCCCGCTGGCTCAACGGCGATCCCGACCGCATCTTCGTCTCCGGCCACTCAGCCGGCGGGCACCTCACCGCCATGATGCTCTGCACCGACTGGGCGGCGCGTGGGCGCCCGGCCGATCTGGTCAAGGGCGGCACCCCGATCTCCGGCATCTTCGACCTGGCGCCGATCCTGGAAACCAGTATCAATGACGACGTGCGGCTGGACGCCGAATCGGCCGCGCGCAACAGCCCGATCCATCATCTGCCGCAGACGAGAGCGCCGCTGATCGCGGCGGTCGGCGCGGCGGAAACGCCCGCGTTCGTCGCCCAGAACCGGGCCTTCGCCGAGGCCTGGCAGGCGCGCGGCTTCGAGGCCACGGTCATGGAGATCGAAGGTCTCCACCATTACAACGTGGTGAGCGAGATGGGCCGCCCCGGCAGCGCCCTCACGCAGGCGGCCCTCGCCCAGATGGGCCTGTGAGGGAGCAACCATCGCGCCCCGCCCATCCCATGCCGTCGAGACATTGAACGACGGGCTTGCCCAACCGATGCGGGAGGAGTAGGGCAAGCGCCGGCGGCCCGCCCGGCCGCCGAACTCCATGAGGTGCGCCATGACAGTAAGCCGCGGCCGCGATTTCCTGGCCCTCCCCGGCCCCACCACCGTTCCCCACGAGGTGCTGCAGGCCATGCAGCGGCCGGCCGTCGACATCTACGGCGAGGAGCTGACCGCCGTCACCGACAGTTGCCTGGACGATCTGCGGCGCGTCTTCCGCACCGAGCAGGGCCGCACCTACATCTACATCGCCAACGGTCACGGCGCATGGGAGGCGGCGCTCTCCAATGTTCTCTCCCGCGGCAACAAGGTGCTGGTGCTGGAGAGCGGGCGCTTCGCCGTCGGCTGGGGCGAGATGGCGGAGCCGCTCGGCATTGAGGTCGAGGAGCTGGAGGCCGAGCCCAATCGGGCGGTGTCGCCCGAAGCACTCGAGCAGCGCCTCCGCGCCGACAGCGCGGGCGAGATCAAGGCCATCCTGGTGGTGCAGGTGGACACGGCCTCCGGCGTCGTGAACGACATCGCGGCGTTGGGCCAGGCCATCGCCCGCAGCGGTCACGGCGCGCTCTTCATGGTCGATGTCATCGCCTCGCTCGCATCGATGCCGTTCGAGATGGACGCGTGGAGCATCGATGTCGCGGTCGGCGGCGCGCAGAAGGGGCTGATGATGACGCCCGGCCTGAGCTTCATTGCCGCAAGGGAAAAGGCGCTGGCCGCCCACGCCGACGCCGGGCTCCGCACCCGCTACTGGGACTGGACCGTGCGCGAGGGCGAGCTGCACTACATGAAGTACTGCGGCACGCCGCCGGTGCACCTGCTGTTCGGCCTGCGCAAGTCCCTCGACATGCTTTTCGAGGAAGGCCTGGAGGCCGCCTTCCGCCGGCACGAGCTGTTGGCCGGAGCGACCCAGGCGGCGGTGGGCCGCTGGAGCGAAGGCGGCGTGCTCACCTTCAACATTCAGGAGCCCGCCGAGCGCTCGCCCACCGTCACCACCATCCTTCTGGAGGAGCCCCATCTGGGCCGCCTGCTCGACTGGGTCTGGAAGGTCTGCAACGTCAGCCTCGGCATCGGGCTCGGGCCGCTCTCCGGCCACGCCTTCCGCATCGCCCATATGGGCCACGTGAACGCGCCCATGATGCTCGGCACGCTGGGCGCGATCGAGACCGGCCTCGCCGCGCTCGACATCCCCCACGGCAAGGGCGGCACCTCCGCCGCCATCGATCACCTGAGTACGCGTCTGAAGACGTCAGCTTGAGGTGCCCTACTGCATCGGCGACTCTCGGGCCGGTGTGGGGCCGTCGCCTGACGGATCATCGTCGGCAGGCTGCTTCAGGAACATGGCGAGCGCGACCAGGACGGCGCCGACGAACAGCGCGACGGCTGCGTCCCTCAGGAAGCGCTTCACGCTACGCGCTCCCCTCCTCCGAAGACGCTGGATTGACACCCAAGGCACGCTCCCGCGCCGCCGCAAGGGCAGCCTCCAGCGCCTCCTCGAAGTGACCGCCCACGATGGGTCCGTTGTGCCGGCGGTATCCACGCAGAATCCCCGCCTTCACCTCAGAAGTGATGTCGCGCGCGAGGTCCATCCGGTGTTCACAGACGTCGCAGACGAGCGCTGCATCGCCGACGACCGGTGTCCGCCACGCGTGCGGGTTGCATCGTTCCATCGGAATGCCCGCCCCGCTCTCCGTCCCCCTTCTCGCTGCCGACAGCATACGCGTTCCGCCTGCGGTGGCGAACGATCCGAACGGAGTCGTGGACGCCGGGATGGTGCTGGACGGCGCGTCAGCCCCGTCCGGCGCAAACGATGGTGCGGATGGCCTGTTCCGGGAACGCCGTCTTCCAGGCTTCGTCGAAGGCGGAGCGGTCGCCTTCCACGCCCGCCTCGATCACATGGGCGCTGACGGCCTTCATGTTCGGCGCGGACACGACCGGATAGCCCAGCGCCCTGATCTCGGCGACGCGGCGGCGCATGTAACGCTTGTTTCGGAAAACGCCGAGCGATATCCCGTTGGCCCGCGCACCTTCACGAAAGATCCAGATATCGCTGACGCCCCGGCTTAGAAGCTCGTCCGCCACTTCGGAAGCGGCCGCGCGGCTCGCAAGCGGCGGAATATACACGTGGTGGTTCTTGACCGCCTCGCGCTCCTCCTGGCGTACCTTGATTTCCGTCGCTCCGCGCGCGCGCATCCAGGCCGCCGCCTCGTAAGCAGCATCGGAATCCTTGAACCATTCCGCGCGAACGCATTCCGCGACCACAGCTTCGGTGGGCGACACTTCGGGCTCGTCAGGAACTTCGGGCTTCTCCGCCTCTGCGGTCCCTACTTTCGTTTCGGCCTGCGTCGTCGGAACTGCGGCAGGCTCTTCGTCCTGCGTTGTCTGAACTGCGGCAGGCTCTTCCGCCGTCGGCTCTGGGCCGGCGGCGGCCTGTTCGCTCCCCTCAGCCGCTGGAGAGCCCTCCACGCGAAGCTCATGGGCGCGCATGTAGGCCTTCTCCGCGAGCTGCAAATAGACGTCACCCAGATTGGCGTACACGACCGCGTCGGGTCTCAGCTCCAGTGCCGCGATGAGCGTCTCCCGCGCATCGTTCAACCGTCCGAGTTTGGCGTAGAGCACGGCAAGGTTGTTGTGCGCCTCGAACATGGCGGGATGATCGTCTCGAAGGCTTTCGAATATGGCGATCGCCTCGGCGAAGTTTCCTTCGCGTGCATTCAGGATGCCTTGAATGAGCCGCACACCGGGCGCATTGGGCTCGCGCTCGACCAGCGGTTCGAGTGCTTCGTGCGCCTCCGCGTAGCGCTCCTGGGCGACCAGGGAGAGTGCGTCCGTGATCGGGTCACCGGCGCGCGCATCGGCGCATGCCATCGCTGCCAGCACACCGCATGCGATCGCCGTCCGCCTGAGCCATGCCTTCGCTGGCACTTTTGGCTCGGCAAGTGCCGTGCTATCCACGACCGCGACCTTTTCGCTTCCCGTGCCGCTCTACGATAGGCGGCAACCGCATCGCAGTCCATCGCACGCTGAAGGTCGCGCCGAAGACCGACTCATGACCGAGCAAATCCTGATCCTCGACTTCGGCTCGCAGGTCACTCAGCTCATCGCCCGGCGGGTGCGCGAGGCCGGGGTCTACTGCGAGATCAGGCCCTTCACGACCCCGGCGGCGGAGATCGAGCGCCTGGCGCCCCAGGGCGTCATCCTCTCGGGCGGCCCGGCGTCGGTCACCAAGGCCGAGGCGCCGCGCCCCGACGAGGCGATCTACACGCTCGGCATCCCTCTGCTCGGCATCTGCTACGGCCAGCAGGCGATGTGCGCGGCGCTGGGCGGCGCCGTGGAATCCACCTCGCAGCGCGAATTCGGCCGGGCGCACCTCGACATTGTCGAGCCCTGCCTGCTCTTCGATGGCGTCTGGCAGGTGGGCGCGCGCGAGCAAGTCTGGATGAGCCACGGCGATGCAGTGGCGGCGATGCCGGAGGGCTTTCGCGTGGTGGCCCATACCGCCTCCGCCCCCTTCGCCGCCATCGCCGACGATGAGCGCCACTTCTACGGCATTCAGTTCCACCCCGAGGTGGTGCACACGCCCCACGGCGCTGCGCTGCTGCAAAACTTCGCGCGTCGGGTCGCGGGCTGCGACGGCACCTGGTCCATGGCCTCGTTCCGCGCCAGCGCCATCGAAGCGATTCGCGCTCAGGTGGGCGACGGACGGGTGATCTGCGGCCTATCGGGCGGGGTCGATTCCTCGGTGGTGGCGGTGCTCTTGCACGAGGCGATCGGGGACCAGCTCACTTGCGTGTTCGTCGACACCGGCCTCATGCGCCAGGGCGAGGCCGAGGAGGTCACCAGTCTCTTTCGCGGCAGCTACAACATCCCGCTTGTGCACGAGGACGCGCAGTCCGTGTTCCTGGAGCGGCTCGCGGGCGTTACCGAGCCCGAGGAGAAGCGCAAGATCATTGGCGCCACCTTCATCGACGTGTTCGAGGAGGCCGCGCGCAGCGCCGGCGATGCCGACTTCCTGGCCCAGGGAACGCTCTACCCGGACGTGATCGAGTCGGTCTCCGTCAGCGGGCCGAGCGTCGTCATCAAGTCCCACCACAATGTCGGCGGGCTGCCTGAGCGGATGAAGCTCAGCCTGGTCGAGCCGCTGCGCTCGCTCTTCAAGGACGAGGTGCGTGCCCTCGGCCGCGCCCTCGGGATGCCGGAGGCGCTGACCGGGCGCCACCCCTTCCCCGGCCCCGGCCTCGCCATCCGCATCCCCGGCGAGGTGACGGCCGAGAAGGTCGCGATCCTGCAGCAGGCGGACGCCATCTTCATCGAGGAAATCCGGAGCGCGGGTCTCTACGACGCGATCTGGCAGACCTTCGCGGTGCTGCTTCCGGTCCAGACGGTGGGCGTGATGGGCGACGCGCGCACCTACGAGCACGTTTGCGCGCTTCGCGCCGTCACGTCGGCGGACGGTATGACCGCCGACTTCTACCACTTCGACATGGGCTTCCTCGGCGGTGTCGCGAACCGCATCGTCAACGAGGTGAAGGGTATCAACCGCGTGGTCTACGACGTGACCTCGAAACCGCCGGGAACGATCGAATGGGAGTGAACAGGCGAATGCGCCGGCGCACACGCTGGGTGCTTGCGGCGATCGTCGCCGCGGCGCTCGCGCTTGGCACCGGACCCGCCGACGCCGATTGGGACACGGGCCAAGCCGCCTTCGAGCGGGGCGATATAGCCGCTGCGCTCGAGGCGTGGCAGCCGCTCGCCGAAGCGGGCGACGCGCGGGCGCAGGCGGCGATCGGCAGCCTCTACATCCACGGCCAGGGGGTCGCGGTCGACTATGCCAAGGCGTTGCGCTGGACCCGGCGCGCCGCCGAACAGGGCGACGTCACCGGGCAGTTCAACATGGGCACCATCTATGCCGGCGGCCTCGGTGTCGAGCGTGACTACGAGGTAGCGGCGGAGTGGTTCAGGCGCGCGGCCGAGCAGGACGATGCGGCCAGCCGCTTCAATCTCGGCGTGCTCTATGCGCGCGGCCTCGGCGTGCCGAAGGACGACGAGGAAGCGATCTTCTTGCTCAGCACCGCGACGATCATCGCCGGCGACCCCGAGGCCAATCTGCAGGAGATTGGCGCTGCTGCCGAGAACTACGCCTACGTCGTGATGATGACGATGGAAGAGCCAGAGCTGACTCGGGCGCTCAAGCGCACCCGCGCCTGGGAGAAGGAGTTCCTGCGCCGCTACCTGTCGCGCCGCATCAGTCCCGCCGAGCCCAGGAGCGGCCTCGATCCACTCCCCTACGAGTAATCGGGCCCCGCACCGGCGTCAGACCAAGACGTACTCCAGGCGCTGCGACTCCGGCAGCGTGAGCAGCCTGCGGATGTGGCCGGCGAGGCGCTCCGCCCAGGCCTCGACCGCCTCCGACGTGCGGATTTCGTCGTTGCGGATTTCGATGAGCAGCGACGGCAGCCCGCGCTTCTCGGCGTGAACGGGCAGCGTGTGGTCGGTGAGCACGCCGAAGTCGTAAGGCTCGTTGGCGCCGACGACGAGCCCCTCCGCCCTCAGCCACTCGATCAAGGGTGTCGACATGCGCTGGTCCTTGTCCCAGCAGATGCCGATCTCCCAGGGCCGCGGATCGCCGCCGACAAGCTGTGGGGTGAAGCTGTGGACCGCTACCAGAAGCGGCACCTGGCCAGCAGCGGCCATGCGGTCCAGCGCAGCGGTGATCGCGTCGTGATAGGGCTCGAAGATCTCGGCAATCCGCGCATCCACTGCCGCCTGATCGAGGTCCACGTTGCCGGGCACCGGCACCGTGTCGCTCACCGGCGGGATCCTGTCCGGCGCGCCCACGGGCCGGTTGCAGTCGATCACCAGGCGGGAGTAGCCGGCGAGGATCGCCTGCGCGTCGAGCAGCGCCGAAAGCCGCCGGGCCACGGCCCCTGCCCCGATATCCCATCCGATGTGCTCGGTGCGCTCGGTCTCGCTCAGGCCGAGGTCGTCGAGCGCGGCGGGCACCCGACAGCTCGCGTGGTCGCAGACCAGCAACACGCGCGACGTGCTCCCCTCGTTGAGGGTCTCGAAGGGCGGTGGGTCGTCGGGCCCGAGCAGTGTCGCAGACACAGGCACGCCTAAATCTTATAGATGCGCTGGGCGTTCTCGACGCCGATCAACGACGCAATGCGTTCGGCCTCCGCAGCCGAGCACTCGTCGTCCTCCACCCAGCGCCCGAGCGCGCGGGCGAGCGCGGTGCGGAAGCGCAGTGCCCCCAAGTAGTAAAGCTCTGCGAGCCCGAACGCGTCGGTGCTGAAGAGCTGCTTGGTGAAGGGCACCAGCTCAAGCGCCTCGTCCATGATCCGCTGATAGCTCGGCCCCACCCAGTTCAGCGCGAAACCCACGTCGAAGTAGACGCACGGGAAGTTCTCGGACATCAGGCCCGCTTCGCGGTGGAACGGGTAGCAGTGCAGCAGCGTGATGGGGAAGCCCCAGGGCTCCACCGCCTTGATCCAGGGCGTGAGATGGCTTGGGTCCACGCGGTGCAGCTCGATGTCGGGATCGCCAATGCCGATGTGGAACTGGATCGGGAAGCCCCGCTCCCGCGCGATGTCAGCGCCGGTCCAGATCAGGTGCCGCTCCAGCACCGGGTCGGTGAGGCGCACCGAGCCGGTCTCCTCGATCTCGGCGAGCCAGCGTCCCGCCGCCGCCTCGACCTCGGCGGGCGTCGGCTTCTCGTAGTCGATGCGCAGCGTCGCGCGGTAGGCGAGGATGGACTTTAGCCCGACTACCCCCTCGCCGAGGCAGCGCCGCAAGGCCGCCTCGAAGGCCTCCGCGAAGCCTGCGGCCGACACGCGGCCCTCCGCGACTCGCTCGGCGACCGATTCCATGCGCACGATCTCCCGCGCCGGCTGACCGGCGATCGCGCCCACCTCGGCGACACTGCAGAGCTCCTCCGGCCGGTTGCCGCTATCCACGATGTAGGTCCCGATCCCCGACGCGGCGAGGAAGCGTCGGTTCACCTCCGCCGCGCCGATCGCGCGCCGGCGCGCGGCATACGCCGCCGGCGTGCAGAACGGCTCCAGATCCAGCATCGGAGCGCACCAGCGCCGGACGCTGAGCGCCACCGGCTTGTCCCAGTGGTTCGTGCCGGGAGGCGCCGGCGCAAACGCCTCGCTCAGCGAATCCGCGAGCCGCTCGTCATCCAGGTCCACAGGGAACAGGCCGTGGCAGTGATGGTCGACCAGCGGCAGCGTGGCGGCGATGTCGTCAATAGGCATCGAGATAACTCCGAATCACTGTGTCGGGAGAGCGCTCGGTCACCGCCGCGAGCTCATGACGCTTGAGCGAAACATAGGCCTGCCAGAGGGGATCTGAAAACCAGCCGCGCACCGCCTCCTCTGCCTCCGCCGCCGCAAGCGCCTCCTCGAGCGAACGCGGCAGCCAGCGCACGTCGAGCGCCTCGCGCTCCTCATCGCTGAGATCGGACGGATCGCGCTTGACCAGCGGCGGTGTCGGCAGGCCCTCGCGCAGGCCTTCGAGCCCTGCCTGGACCAGCACGGCCAAAGTCACATGGGGCGACGCGGAGGCATCAGCGGGGCGAAACTCGAAGTTGTACTGGTCAGGGTCAACCCCGCCGGGCCCATGCCGGCCGGCGCAGATGCGGAGCGCCGCCTCCCGGTTGTCGGCGCCGAAGGCTGCGGCGGCGCCCGCCCAATGGCCCGGCGCAAGCCGGAGGTAGGAGACCGGCGAAGGCGCCGTAAACGCGGTGAGCGCCGGCAGACGGCGCATGATCCCCGCGACGAAGCTGCCGGCCTGCGGCGCAACCCCTGCCGGCTGCGCGGGATCGTGCGAGACCGGCACACCGTCAAGGTCCTGCAGGCTGAAGTGCACGTGAACGCCGTTGCCGAAGCCCTGCTCGGCGATCATGGGCGTGAAGGTCGCGCGGTAGCCCTCGCGCGTCGCCACTGCACGCACCAGCTCGCGCACCATGAGCGCCCGGTCGGCGGCGGCGAGGCCGAGCACAGGGCGACAGTTCACTTCGTACTGGCCGGGGCCGCCTTCCGGCTCGAAGGTCTCGGGCTCCAGGCCCGCCGCGCGCAACGCCGCCACCAGCACGGCGCCGAAACCCAATGCCTGCTCGTGGGCGATGATGCTGTAGTTGGGGCCAGGCCGCTCCAGCCCCTCCACCAGGTAGAACTCCTGCTCGAAGGCGGCCATGAGCCGGAGTCCGAACTCGCGTTCGAGGTCGTCCAGCGCCCGCCGCAGGAACTCCCTCAGGCATGCCTCCCACGGCCTGCCGTCGGGCGCGATGCCGTCGCAGATGTAGACGTGGAACGGCGGCTGCTCCGGCCAGAGATCGACCCTGGCGTGGGCGTCGCGGTCGGCCACCAGCCAGACATCGCCGAGCGCGCCCCAGGGGCTCGGCGCAAGCGTGGAGAGCGGGCCGATCGCCTGCGCCACCGGTACCCAGCCGATGCCGGTCTCCAGACGCTTGTCGAGATCGGCCGCCGGGAAGCCCCGCCCGCGCATGAGGCCGGCCAGGTCGGGCCATCCGAAAAAGACCAGCTCCTCGCCCCTCATCCGCGCCCTCGCCTTGCCGCGCCGCCACTCTAGCCCGGATTTCTCCCCTCAGTCGCGGCATGCGACTCGATCAGTGGCTCCAAGTGGGGTGTAATCTCACATGGAATCACTTATTTCATTGCAAAACAAGGCGTTACGCCAAATTGGGTTCGTTTTGCAAATTTCTATTATGCGGAGATCATGACCCTCGCTGGACATCCGTGTGAGAAGCAAGCACCCGCTTTTCCTGCGTTCATGCACCGAACCCCCTTCGATCTTGCGTTCCATGACACGATGCTGGCGCGAGCTGCGATCGCCGTGCATCGCACCATGGTCCGGGTGGTTGAGCAGCCAGACAGAACGGCCTCGTCTCCCTTGCGACTGTATGACAGCGCATCGCGCTCTTGGAGCAAAGGTCGCAAGCGCCCGCCGAGCGCGCTTCGTGTTATCGTCCCGCCGCAACGGGCGGGAGGGGAGTATGGCGATCACGTTACAGGGCAAGGCCGCGATCGTGACCGGCGCGGGCCGCGGCATCGGCAAGGGCATCGCGAGCGTGTTCGCGAATGAGGGCGCTAGGGTGCTGGTGGTGAACCGCAGCGCCGAGGCGGGCCAGGCCACCGCCGAGGAGATCGCAGCCGCCGGCGGCGAGGCCTCGTTCCTCCAGGCCGACGTCAGGCAGCGCGCCGACATGGAGCGGATGGCGGCGACTTGTATCGAGCGCTACGGCGCCATCGACGTCTTCTGCGCCAATGCCGGGGTCTTTCCCACCTCCCACATCGTGGACATGGACGACGAGACCTGGGACGACGTGATCGATACCAACCTCAAGGGCGTCTTCTACGGCGTCCGGTCCTGCATCCCCCAGATGAAGGCGCAGGGGCAGGGCCGCATCGTCGTCATTTCGTCGATTACCGGCCCCAACGTCGGCTGGCCGGGGCTCGCCCACTACATGGCGTCGAAGGGCGGCGTAAACGCCTTCGTCATGGGTGCTGCGCTGGAGCTCGCCAAGCACAACATTACGGTCAACGCGATCTCCCCAGGCTCGATCATGACGCCGGGCCTGGTCGAGTTGGGCGGGGACCAGGTGGAGGAAATCAGGTCTGTCATTCCGGCCGGGTACATCGGCGAGACCGAGGACATCGCCTACGCCGCCGTCTACCTCGCCAGCGACCAGGCGCGCTACATCACCGGTCAGGCGCTGGTGCTCGACGGCGGCCAGATTCTGCCGGAGAGCCCGGCGGCCCTCGCCGACGCTTGATGCGACCTCGCCGCACGCCCGACCGCGCTGCAAGCCGCCCCGATTGACAAACGCCGCTCCGCCGTTATCGATGGCACCGGAGCGCCCGTAGCTCAGCCGGATAGAGCACTTGATTCCTAATCAAGGGGTCGCAGGTTCGAGTCCTGCCGGGCGCGCCAACTAAATCAGCGACAGTTTATTCGGCCGGGCGCAATCGGGAGGCGGATTCTGCGAGCTAGGTCCTCGCCCGTCGCGGGTCCGCCTCACCCCACTAGCCTGTCGCTCCGACGGGTGCGACACTACCTCAAGAAGATCACGCCCCACTGGTTGTCGACCACATCGCCACCGCCGCTTACCGTGAAATTGGAGGTGATGATCCCGGTCGCGCCGTCGAAGATCCCGGCGCCGGAATCGACCTGCCAGCAGATCCCGCCGTGCGTCAGGTTCGAATCCGCACTCGGCCCCATCGCCCCTGTTCCGCGCGTGCTAAAGGTGAAGCTGTTCCCTCCGCCGAAGTCGATCGTACCCGATTCCGTGAAGCTTCCGTCCTCGTTCGGGAAGACGTCCGATTCGAAGCTCACGCTGTTACCGGCGATGGCCTCGATGGTGGCGTCGACCGCGCTGTCGTCCACTGCCGTGGAAATTCTCGACGCTGACCCGCTCGTCGAGGCGCTCAAGACACCTTCCGCGCCCTCCTTGGGCCCCGCAGTTCCGCGAAACTGGATGACGTAACTGATCTGCTTCATGGTCTGGCCTTTCGTTCCTCGTCGGCTGCACGCCGATGCGACCGGCCTGCATGGGATGGTTCGGTCTGGATGTTAGTTGAAGGGTGTCAGCAAAACCATGTCCGCTGTTCAGCGCGGAAGTCGGACGCCGTTCGGTACTGTAGCCAATCAAGAAGGCTCGACTCTGGGGGGAGGGCAGAGTTCGTTGCTTAACCACAAGTGTAGGCTATTCCCGACGGACGGGCACGCCTTCCAGCAAGCCGTTTCGATCCATGTCTTGCCAGGCGTCCATGAAGACCTCGTTCCACTGCGCGGTCATGGGATGGTCCATCATGTCGCGGTAGACCGTCCACATGGTGACGAGCTCGTCGGCGCCGTCGCGGAAGGCGGCATAGGCGGTCTCTACCGTGCGCACCAGGGCGGCCATGATGTAGGGGCGCTGCTCCCAGCCGCCGAACACCTGGGCGCACTCGCGGATCAGCTTCGTGGGATCACCTCCCGCCTCCTTGACCGGCTCGCAGAAGGGGAGGATGTGATCGACGCCGGCCTGGGCCACGGCGACGGCCTGGGGCAAGGAGAAGACTGTGGTGCAGCAGGTCTCCACGCCCTCTTCCCGCAATGCGGCGAAGGCCTTCAGCGCGTTCACCGAGCACGGGATTTTCAGGACGATCTGGTCGGAGAGATCGGTGAACGTCTTGCCGACCTCCAGAAGCTCGTCGAGAGAATGTCCGTCGATCTCGACGACGATGGGCTTGTCCGTGAGGTCAAGGTACTTCTTGATCACGTCGATCGCGCCGCCATGGGTCTTCGCGTACTGATTGTGCACGACCGTGTTCGTGACGATCCCGGCGATGCCGAGGGGCATCCACTCCTTGAGGTCGTCAGGGTCGCCGGCGAGCCAGATGGCGGGGCCACGGCCACGGCGACGAGCGGCCGGAACCGGGCCGATGTCCGACTCCTCGGCGATTGATGGAGCAAGGGGGACAGCGCTTACAGTCCTCATGATCACTTCCTCCTGGTCAATTGCGATGATGTTAAAGCGAACCGGCTCGGTCCAGCTGACTGACTCGCGCCGGATTTCGAATCCCGCGCGTTGGGCACCGCTTTGGCAATCTTGTCGATGCCTTCCGCAATAAGTGCTTTCTCGATCACCGAATAACCCAAACGGATGTGATTTCGATTGTTTCTTTCGTCGGAAAATGTGAACCCGCCTGTCTCGAAGAATACGCCCTCTGCGTCTACCATTTTGCGGAGAATGCCGGCATCCGCCCCATCCGGCAGCCTGAGCCAGATGCTTCCCCCTCCGTATTCTGCCTTGGTGGACGCCCCCGGAAAGTGCCTTTCCAACGCTTCGTGCATCACGGTGCAGCGCTCCTTGTAGATGCCCGTAATCTTGGCAACGAAGCGATCGAAATAGCCTCGTTGCAGGAACAGCGCGACGCTTCTCTGATTGTTGACCGGCGGGTGTCGCAGGATATGGTGCCGCATCGCCCGCGCTTCTCTGACGAACTCTCGATCCGCAACCAAGTAGCCGATGCGCAGCCCGGGCAATAGGGATTTCGAGAGGCTTCCTGTGTAGATGACATTGCCCCAGGTATCGAGGCTCTTGAGAGCACGCGGGGGAGTCTTGTTGAAGCTGATGTCGGCTTCGTAATCGTCCTCGATGACGAACTGGCCGTTTCTCTTCGTGAAAGCGAGCAACTCCACCTTACGGTCGAGGGGCATGGTAACAGTTGTCGGGAACTGGTGACTCGGCGTCACGAACAGGCATTTGCAGCCAGAAATATTGCTGGAGAGAACGAGTCCCTTTTGGTCAATGGGAAGTCGCCTTACCGAGATTCCCTCAATTTCCGCCATGTTGATGACATCCGGATAACCGGGATCCTCGACGCCGATGATTTCACCGGGCTTCAGGAGAAGCTTGATCGCGATGTAGAGCGCCTGCTGGCCGCCAACCGTGACGAGGACCTCGTCGGGATGAGCGACGATACCGCGCTTGGCGAGCACGCGTTGGATCAGCTGCTCGATCAACATGTCATCGTCGATTGCGGAGTAGTCGGTCGCCCAATTGGCGAGCTCGATGACGTTGACGGAATCGCGCACGCATTCGCGCCAACTCGTGATGGGGAAGAGCGACGGGTCAGTCAGACCGCAGACGAACGGATAGCGATATCTGACCAGAACATCCGAAGGCTTCACGACGCGTTGAAGGTTGAAGCTTCGGTCCCTGAAGAATGCCCCGTAGTCCAGCGTCGCCAGTGGCGCGGCGAGGTCGGCCGGCACATCGGGCTTGAGGGCATGGCCCGGTTCGGTGAGCACGTCCTGGTTGACGTAATACCCTGAGCGGTTCCTGGCCTCGACGAACCCGTCCTGCTTCAGCGCCTCGTAGGCCAGGGTCACAGTCGTCACGCTTACGCCGAGGTCTGCGGACAGCTGGCGTATGGACGGGAGCGGTCGGTGCAGCGGGTATTGCCGGTTGACGATGCCGATCGCGATCTGACGCCGGATTTGCTTCTGCAGGCTCTCCGGCGCCCCGCGGTCGATCACGATCATGTTCTCGTACATCGTCGTCAGCTCCGTGCTCCGTGGAGCGGCAGCCGAACAAGGCAGGGGTAGCGCAGGCACGACGGTGCCATCAAGCGCGTCTCGGCATCCGCATTCTCTGTACCCACACAAATTCTCAACTGTATGCAGCCACCTGCGCCCAAAACGTTTCTCAA
This sequence comes from Alphaproteobacteria bacterium, assembly GCA_965220745.1. Classification (GTDB taxonomy): domain Bacteria; phylum Pseudomonadota; class Alphaproteobacteria; order UBA828; family UBA828; genus WTGU01. The sequence goes on from CBDCQT010000013.1 coordinate 617,381, forward strand.
CTGTATGTAGGCGCGCTTCGGGTGGGACGGTAGGTTTTATCGGCAAGAAATTAATCGAGGCGCAGGCCGAGTATTCAATCGCCTCGCAGGCCGCGACACAAAGAGAAAGCACCCGTGCGTAGCGACGAACAATATCTCGGGATCGAGCGCTCACTACAGCGTGCTTGGGCGAAGGGAGCAGGGCTGATCGACGAAGAGTTCGAGCAGCCCATGATCGCGGTCGTCAACACTTATCAAGAGTTCTCGCCGGAGAACATTCACCTCCGGCAAGTCGGCGAGGCGGTCAAAGCGGGAATTCGCATGGCAGGCGGGACGCCGTGCGAATTCAATACTTTCCACGTTACCGACAGTGAGACGTTTGCCTCGGTTGGCATGCGCTATGTGCTACCGAGCCGGGACCTTGTGGCCGACATGATCGAGCTCATGGTCGAAGGCCATCGTTTCGATGCGATGGTGCTGATCGGTTCGGGTGACAAGGTTATGCCGGGAATGGTCATGGCGACTGCACGCATCGACATACCTGCCATCGTGCTTTACGGCGGCCCCACGAAAGCCGGCACTTACAAGAACAAAAAAGTATTTCTGGAGACGGTTTATGATGGTGTCGGCGAGCACCTTCTCGGAAAGATTACCAAAGAAGAATTAAAGGGCCTGGAAGACAATCACTTCCCATTTTCCGGCGCTTGCGACACAGCGACGTCCGGCAATACCGCCGGTATCTATACGGAAGCGCTAGGTCTCTCACTACCCCATTCAGGCACTTATCCAGCGGGAAGCAACTACCAGCTTCGCGCGGCGAAATACACCGGGATGCGGATCATGGACCTGGTGCGCGAAGACCTGCGTCCATCGAAGATTCTGACACGGGACGCGTTCGAAAACGCCATGCGTGTCGGACTGGCGGTCGGCGGCTCCACCAACATGGTCCTCCACATGATCGCGATGGCAAAGGAAGCCGGCGTCGAGGTGAACTTCGACACCTGGGATCGCCTCAGTCGCGAGACCCCGACGCTGGTCAAGCTCGCGCCTTCCGGTCCATGGGGCGTGACGGAGCTCGGCGAGGCGGGCGGAACGCCCGCCGTCATGAAGGCGCTGGGCGATCTCATTAATCCGGAAACGCTGACCGTGTGCGGCGGGACGACCGGGGAACTCATCGCCCGTGCGGAAATTGAGAACCCGGAGTGCATCCGGGGGAGAGGCAATCCCATCGAGACGGACGGCTCGATCTACATACTCAAGGGCAGCCTTGCGCCCGGCGGAGCGGTCGTGAAGGCCTCTGGCGTCAGCCGCGACATGTGGCAGGCCGTGCTACCGGCGCGCGTCTTCGAGGACGAAGAGGGCGCAATCGGCGCCCTGCGCAACGGCACGATTCAGCCCGGCACCTGCGTCGTGATCCGCAACGAGGGCACGCGCGGTGGCCCCGGCATGCGCGAGATGCTGGGCGCCACCTCCGCGCTGATGGGGGCCGGCCTCGGCAATAGCTGCGCGCTCGTCACCGACGGGCGCTTCTCGGGCGCCACTCACGGCCCAGCCATCGGCTACGTCACCCCGGAGGCCGCCCGAGACGGACCCATCGCCTTGGTAGAAGACGGCGATCTGGTCCGTATCGACCTGGTAGCGCGCACGCTGGACCTTGAGGTGGCTCCAGAGGTGCTCGCGGAGCGCCGCCGAATCCACACACCGATGCCGCCGCGAGTCTCGCGCGGCTATCTCAAGCACTACGCCAAACATGTGGCGCCCGCCTCCGAAGGCGCCGTGATGCCGCGCTAGGTCATGAACGCGCTGACCGAAATCGTCGTCGTCACCAATGCCGCCTCCACCGGCATCAGGATCGACCGCGCACAGTTGAAGTCGCTCGCCCGCCGCAGCGACAGGCCCGGCCTCACCTATCTGGCTCTCTGGGCATTGGCGCTGGCGCTGACCGGCGCCCCGATCTGGTTCGCCCTGGGCACACCCTATGTCTGGGCGGCGGTGTTCGTCTTCGGCGTCGTCATGTCGGTGCCGTCCTACGCGCTCAGCCATGAGACGGCGCACGGAACCGCCTTTCGCACGCGTTGGCTCAACGAGACCGTCTTCTGGTTCACGTCGCTGCTCTACGGCGAGGAGCCACTGCACCGGCGCTACACCCACACCAATCACCACACGTACACCTGGTACGTGGGTCTCGACAGCCAGATGCCCTTCGACACGCCGCTCACCTTCAGGGCTGGCTCTACGACATCAGCGGGCTGTCGATTCACAGGTTCCAGTTCCGGGTGCTCTGGCAGCTGGCGACCAAGCGATACACGCCGCTCATGCGGGAGGTGTCGCCTGAGGCGGAGCTGCCGAAGATGACCCGCAACGCGCGCCTCTTCTGCCTCATCTACCTCGGCGTCATCGCCCTGATCGCCTCCGGCTACGGCTGGCCGCTGCTCTGGTTCTACGTGCTGCCGCGGCTCATCGGCGGCCCGATCATGCTGATGTTCAACATCATCCAGCATGCCGAGATGCAGGAGAACTCGCCCTCGATCGTAGACAGCACGCGGACGTTCCGGACGAACTGGGTGGGGCGCTTTCTCTATCTCAACATGAACAACCACGTGGAGCACCACCTCTATCCGCAGGTGCCGTTCTACTCGCTCCCCAAGCTTCACGAGGCCGTCGCCGACAGGACGCCAGAGCCCGATCCGGGTTTTTGGGCCACCAATCTCGATCTTCTCTGGGTCGTCATCCGGCGTTCGCTCGGGCGCAGCACCAAGGCCGTCTGGATCCGGCAAGCGCCGCACATGGTGAGCGCCGGCGGGGCCTGCACCACGATCTCGAAGGCGACGATGCAGTGACGCGCAAGCGCATCTACACCTACGGCGGCAGGCCGGCTCAGCGCAACTTCACCGTGGCCGATCTGATCGCGCTCAAGGGCACAGTCAGGCTTTGCCAGACCTGCCCGGCGACGGAGGAGGAAGCAGCGGCCTGCGAAGCGGTCGGCATCGACGTGCTGAACACGTCGGACGCGGATCTTCCCGCGGTCCGAGCCGGCGCACCCGAGACCTTCATCATCGCCGATCTCCCGATGACGGCGCACCAGACGCCCGACGACATCATGCGCGCTGCCGTCAGGGCGGCGGAGATCGGCGCGGACGCGGTCTACACGCCGCGCAGCCTGCGTATGGTCGAGATGCTGGCCAAGGAGGGGCTTGCCGTTCAGGGCCATCTCGGCCTGGTGCCGAGGCTCTCGACCCGGCGCGGAGGCTTGCGGATCGTCGGCAAGACGGCCGAGGAAGCCGTCGAGCTGGCAGAGGATTTCCGCCGCCTCGAGGACGCCGGCGCCTACGCCGCCGAGGTCGAATGCGTGGCGGCCGAGGCACTCGCGGCGATTAATCCGCTGACGAAATTGGTCACGCATTCCATCGGCGCCGGGTCCGCCGGCGACGTTATCTTCATGTTCCTGGTCGACATCTGCGGGGAGTCTGACCGTCCCCCGGGTCACGCCAAGGCCTTCGCCGACCTCAATTCGATCCGTGCGCACCTCGCCGTCGAACGGCGGCGAGCCCTGAGCGAATACCGGCACGCAGTCATAACCGGCGCCTATCCCGACGCCGCGACCTCGGTCTCGATGCTGCCGAACGAGCACCAAAGACTTCTCGAGGCGCTGGATGCGCGCCCGGTTTTCAACACCTAGGAGAGCAACGATGGCCGACTGGGTCCGCGCCTGCGCCTGCGACGACATCGAGGACGAGGACCTCATCCGCTGGGACCACGAGGGCCGAACCTACGCGATCTACAAGGCCGAGGACGGCTTTTACTGCACCGATGGCATGTGCACGCACGAGGAGGAGCACCTCGAGGAGGGGCTTCTGATCGGCCATGTCATCGAGTGCCCCCTTCACCAGGGTCGCTTCGACATCAGGACGGGGGAGGTGATTTCCCCTCCGCCCTTCGTCGATCTCCACGCCTATCCCGTGAAGGCGGAGGACGGCCAAATCTACGTGAAGGTCTAGGGGCGATTTGAAGGGAGTGCCCCTGGAATTTGTTTCGACAACCAGTGCCACGAAGAGGAGATGGAACGATGAATACCCCACTTCGCAAGTTAGTCTTGCCCGGCCTGACCGCGGCGGGAATAGCGCTCGGCGCGATGGCTTTTCAGGCCGAAACTCAGAAGGCCGACGCGGCGGAGAGCTTCATCTTCGCGCACGCGATGAACGTCGATCACGTGTTCCACGCCATCTCGGAACGCTACATCGCCGACCTGGCGGACCAGAGCGGGATCGAGATCGAGTATCACCCGGGCGGCGATCTCGGCGACTGGACGTCGCTGTTCGAGCAGGCCATGCAGGGCGTCGTGCCGATGACGCTGACCTGGGCTTCGTCGGAATTCGACTCTCGGCTGGACCTCATCTACCTGGGCTACATCGTCTCCAACTGGGAGGACGCGGAGGCGCTCTACGGCCCCGGCGCCGGCATGCTCGGGGTCTACAACGACATGCTGGCCGACCTCGGCCTGTACGCTCTTGGAATCATCCCGACAGATTTCGGCTCCGTGGTGATCCGCAAGGGCGTCGGCGAGCTTCCGATGAACTTCCCGGATGACCCGGCCGGCATGAAGATCCGCGTTCCGGGACTCGCGATCGCGGTGGACCGCTTCAACAGCTTCGGCTTCGCCGCGGTGCCCATTCCGCTTTCCGAGGTCCACACGGCCCTGCAGCTCGGGACCGTGGATGCGCGTTCGTTCTCGACCGCGGTCGAGACCTACACGCTGCGTGACGTGCTCGAGGCCAACATCCTTACCAACGACTACTTCGAGGTCGCCTTCTGGCTCGTGAACAAGGACTGGTGGGACGGCCTATCCGAGGAAGATCGGACCGCCTTGCAGGCCGCCGCCGACAACACCATCGGCTGGTCCTGGATGGAGGCCAAGAGCAAGAGCGACGAGTTCCTGCAGAAGGCGCGCGATGCCGGCATCAACGTGGTCGAGCTGAGTGACGAGCAGATGAGCGCGGCAAAGCAGATCGTCTACGACAACGAGTGGCCGATGATGGAAGACGTCGTCGGCAAGGACATCATGGACAAGATTCGGCAGGTCGTCGGTATCGAGTAGTGACTCCCGAGTGTTCTCCAGAGACTGCGTCCGGGTGCCTCGGCACCCGGACGGCTTCTTGATCGGGAACCCGCCAACGTGAGCCGGAAGTCGGACCATCGCTCCCGACCTTCCGAGGGTGCCTCGTCAAATGACAACGATCCCGATCATGACCGGTCCGAACCGCCCGAGCGCCTGAGCCCGCTGCCCACGGGCGCACTGGCGGAGAAGCTGCGCTGGGTGCTCTCCGTCGAGGCCATCGTCCAGCGCGTCCTTTACGTCTTCATCATCGCCTTCGGCCTCGCCCTCGCCGGGCTGATGTTCACCCAGGTCGTGCTGCGCTACGCCTTCGCCTCGCCGTTCGTGGGGATCGAGGAGCTGTCGCTGCTCTTCGGCGCCTGGTTCTATTTCCTCGGCATCGCCTACGTCACTCGTGACGGCGAGCACATCCACGGCGGCATCCTGACCATGGTCGTGCGCAATCCGACCGCCGTGCAGGCCGTCCGCTTGGTCGTGACAGTGCTCAGCGTCGGCGCCTGCGCGATCTTCGGCTACTTCGCGATCAAGTATGCGCTCTTCGAGATCGGGACCGGCCGGCTCAGCTCGTACATGCGCTGGCCCAAGGGGTTGTGGTCGGCCTCGCTCATCGTCGGCTTCGTCGCGACCACGGTCTACATGCTGCTTCAGGCGGTCCATCAATTCCTGGACCTGCAAGCCCGCCTCCGCGCGTCGAGGCGGAGCTAGCCGTGCTCGTCTTTCTCGGCTCTATCGCGCTCGTCGTCATCCTGCTCTTGTCGGAGATGCCGATCGCGTTCGCCTTCGGCATCGGCGCGCTGGTGTTCGGCCTCGCGTCCGGCTCGGACATCTCCTTCCTCATCCCGTTCGCCTACCAGACGACCTCGAGCTTCGCCCTGCTCGCGCTGCCGCTCTTCGTGATGGCCGGCACCATCATGGCCGAAGGGGGGATGTCCGACCGCCTGCTCAACTTCGTGAACGCGCTGGTCGGCAGGCTGAAGGGCGGGCTCGGTGCCGTGACCATCGTCACTTGCGCGCTGTTCGGCGCGATCTCCGGCTCGTCGTCGGCGGCCATCGCCGCCATCGGGTCGATCATGATTCCGCGCATGGTGCGGGAGGGATATCCGCCCGGCCATGCGACCGCGCTGGTGGCCTGTTCATCGGTGCTCGCGCTGATGATCCCGCCCTCCATTCCCATGATCGTCTTTGCGGTGACCGGCGGAATCTCGGTGGGTGCAGCCTTTCTCTCAACCATCATTCCCGGCGTCTTGCTGACGGTCGTCTATGTCGGCTTGAATTTCCTGTTCCTGCGCAAGGTGAAGACCATCACGGTCGAGGAACGGGTTCCGGCCCGCGTCGCGGTGCGCCGCGTGGGCATCACGGGCGCCAAGGCCTTCTGGGCGCTGCTGCTGCCGGTCTTCATCCTCGGCAGCATCTACTCCGGTATCGCGACACCGACCGAGGCCGCCGCGATCGCCTTCGTCTACACGGTGGTCGTGGGCTTCGTGTTCTACCGGGGCCTCACATTGCAGAACTTCCCCAAGGCCATCGGACGCGCGGCGGTCACGACAGGATCGATCATCGCGGTGCTGTTCTTCCTGTTCGTCATGAGCCGCGCGATGATTCTGGAGCAGGTGCCGAAGGACGTGGCGGACGCGCTGATCGCGCTGACCGAGAACCGCATCTTCGTTCTGTTGATGATCAACCTAATCCTCCTGCTGATCGGCATGATCGTCGACGACGTGTCGGGCAGCGTGCTCGCGGCGATCGTGCTGCTGCCGGTGGCGAGGGAAATCGGCGTCCACCCCATCCACTTCGCCGCGATCGTCGGCACCAATCTCGGTCTCGGGAACGTCTCTCCCCCCTGCGCGCCGATGCTTTACATGGCGGCGGGGATCAGCAAGCTCTCGCTGGACAAGTATGTCGTGCCGACCATGAAGCTGTTGTGTTTGGGTCATCTGCCCATGGTGCTGATCGTCACATTCATTCCTGACCTCTCGCTGGCACTGCCCAGGCTGGTCATGGGGATTGAGTAAGCGCTGGCGCTCCTCCGAGAGCGCGTGCGCGACGATCGCTCTCGAGCAATCGGGCAAGGGCTATATCACTGCCGGTCGCCGATAATCCGGGCGCAGAGATCAGCGCCGGCACCGACCTCATCGTGGAGTGAACAATGCGATCGCAACGCCTTGTGCAAATCGTCGGCTGCCATGCGGAAGGCGAGGTGGGTGATGTCATCATCGGCGGCGTCGTCCCGCCGCCGGGCGACACGCTCTGGGAGCAGTCCCGCTTCATCGCTCGCGACCAGTCTCTGCGTCGCTTCGTGCTGAACGAGCCACGCGGCGGCGTGTTTCGCCACGTCAACCTGCTGGTGCCGCCTAAGGATCCTCGCGCCGACATGGGCTTCATCATCATGGAGCCTGAGGACACGCCGCCGATGTCGGGATCGAATAGCCTCTGCGTCGCCACGGTGCTACTGGAAACCGGCATCCTGCCGATGACCGAACCCGAGACGGTGATGGTTCTGGAAGCCCCCGGCGGCCTCATCCGGGTACATGCCGCCTGCAGCGAGGGGCGGGTCGACTCCGTCCGCGTGCACAACGTCGTTTCCTTCGCGGCGCGGCTTGGGGCCGCGCTCGAGGTCGAGGGACTAGGAACGCTCTCCGCCGATACCGCCTACGGCGGCGACAGCTTCGTGCTGGTGGATTCAGAAGCGCTCGGCTTCGCGCTCAGCCCCGACGAAGCGCGGGACATCGTCGAGACGGGGATTCGGATCACCCGCGCCGCCAACGAGCAGCTGGGCTTCCTCCATCCCCAGAACCCCGATTGGCGGCATATCTCATTCTGCCAGATCGCCGCGCCGCTTCAGTGCATCGATGGTGTACCGACGGGCCGCAACGCGGTGGTAATCCGGCCGGGCAAGATCGACCGCAGCCCGACCGGCACCGGCTGCTCCGCACGAATGGCGGTGCTGCACGCGCGGGGCGAGCTTGGGATCGGCGATCGCTTCCGTGGGGTATCGATCATCGATTCCGTCTTCGACTGCCGCATCGAGGGGGAAACCACGTTGGACGGACGCCCGGCGATCCTGCCGTCGGTCTCGGGTCGTGCCTGGCTGACCGGTACGACCCAGCTCCACCTCGACCCGCGCGATCCGTGGCCGGAGGGCTATCGGCTCAGCGACACCTGGCCTCCCAGCGCGGAGGCCTCTGCCCCCGCCACCAACGACGGCGCTCACGCCAACCACAACTAGCGAGCAACACCCGTATCGTTCTCGCCCTCAGTCCCGTCGCCTATTGGATAGGGTCCGAACATGTCGGGCTTGGGATTGACCTCTTCTACGACGTCGAAGACTTCACCTGCTTCTTCGAGGCAAACAAGGAAAAGTGCTGGGCAAACTATGAAAAGCCGTTGACCGCGTTCTTCCAGCCTGAACAACTGCCCGAGGTGACGGAAGGCCTGCTTGAGCGTTGTTACGCTGAGAGCGAGGTGTGCGGCATTCTGGGTGAAACTACTTGCGCGTGGTCCGTGCGGTGTGGGGCTGAAAGAACATCTGTCTCGCTTATGCTGACGGTGTTGGCGGTAGTTTGTAGCTCGAGGATTAGGCCGGCGCGGCGGCAACCGCACGGGAAGGAGAGGTCGATGACTGTTCCTTCAACGCTCGATACCGTCGCCGTCGTGGGCAACGGCCTCGTCGGCCACGGCATGGCCCAGATTTTCGCGGCTGCGGGCTACCGGGTCGTCATGATCGGCCGGCGCGAGGGGAGCCTCGCCGCGGCAATGGACCGGATTGCGAAGAGCCTCGCCGCCTTCGAAGCACACGAGCTCGTCACGTCCGGCGAAAACAGCGCCGCTCTCCGACGCATCCGGACCTCGACCGATCTCGAGAACGCGGCGGAGGCGCAGCTCGTCCTCGAGGCGGTTCCGGCGGATCGTGCGGTCCAGGACGAGGTGTACGGCCGGCTCGACGCGATCTGCGCGCCGCCCGCCGTCTTTGCCTCCGGGAGCGGGCAGCCCGCGAGCGAGCTTGTGTCCAACGTCACGCATCGCGGGCGCGTGGTCGCCGCCCATTTCTGGTACCCGCCGCAGCTCATTCCGCTGGTCGAGGTCTGCGCCGGGCCGGAGACCGACCCGGACGTGGCGCCGTGGCTTTGCGACGTGCTGCGGGCGGCCGGGAAGGAGCCGGTGATCGTCGACAAGGAGGTTCCGGGCTTCATCGGCAACCGGCTTCAGTACGCGATCCTGCGCGAGGCCTGGGCGCTGTGGGCGGAGGGGGCGGCCTCGGCCGAGGCGATCGACACGGTGGTGAAGGCGTCTATCGGGCGGCGTCTCGCGATCACCGGCCCCATCGAGTCCGCCGACGTAGGCGGCCTCGATACGCTACACGCGTTCGGCGCGTACCTCATCCCGCACCTGAATACGGGCTCCCAGCCCGCCTCTGCGGTGACCGCGCTGGTTGAGGCGGGGCATCGCGGCCTGCCCTCAGGCCGGGGGGTGTACGACTGGAGCGCGCGCGACGGCGCGGCGTTGCTCAAGGAACGCGAGGAGGAGCTGTTCCGCCACCTCGCCAGGGACAAAGCCCGGCGCTGACCACCGCCCGCCATCTCGAATACGCGACATCGGGCGTAGCGATCCCCCTGCCGGTTCAGAGGTACGTAGCGCTCCTACCTCTCGAAGAGGCGAACCCGCGCCACTCCGACGCGGCCGAAGGGCTCAAGCGACCGTGTCGAAAAAGTCCGCAACCGTGCTGACCAGCGTGTCACAGCGCGCCTCCGGCAGCATGTGGCCGCCGCCCTCCAGCGCGCAGTGAGCCGCACCGGGGATCAGCGCCGCCAGTTCCGCGCCGAACCAGGGCGGCATCAACTGGTCATCGGCCGCAGTCACGACCAGGGTGGGGCAGGTCAGGCCCGGTGCCAGCGGGCGGGCGTCGAAAGCCAGGATCGCCTCCAGCCTGCCCTCGATGCGGTCGGCATCCTGCGGCGCCGCGTTCCTGGCCAGCCTCTCGAATGCCTCTGCGTGCGTGCGACGGTAGTCGGGCGGGAACAGCAGGCTGGCGTTGAACCAGGCGTAGCGGTACGGGTCGAGCGCCCGCGCGGCGGCCACGCGCAGACGCTGCATCGTCGTCAAATGCGCGTCGCCATGGCTCCACGGATTTGCCAGCACCAGCCCGGCAACCCGGTCCGGGCAAGCCGCGGCCAGCGACAGGCCGACGCCACAGCCGGTGGAGTGGCAGAACAGGTGCGCTCTGTCGATCTCCAGCGCGTCGAAAAGCTGCGTAAGCTCTGCCGCGCGGCCCGCCATGGTCATGCGCTGGGGCACGGCCACGGGTGCGCTGCGGCCGGTGCCGCGCTGGTCGTAGCGGACCACCCGGAAGTGTTCCGCCAGCCTGTCCTGAAACGGACGCACACCCACCGGGCCACCACTCAGCGGCAGCAGCATCGCCAGAACCGCGCCGCTGCCGCTTTCCTCGTAGTAGATGTCGCCGCCTTCGATCTGCGCCAGGGGCATGTGCAGGGTGTCCGTCTTCCACGACAAGGGGGCAGTCGGTTCTGAGCACCCTCGCCCAAGACTTCCGTCGGCGACGGACCACCTGGCCCTAAGCGGGCGCGGGCGCTCCGGGGACGGGGAGCGTCGGGACGCGGTTCACATCCTTGTACAGCAGGTAACGGAAGAGCCCGGGGCCGCCGGCGTAGCAGGCCTGCGGACAGAAGGCGCGCAGCCACATGTAGTCACCGGCCTCGACCTCCACCCAGTCCTGGTTGAGTCGGTACACGGCCTTGCCCTCGAGCACGTAGAGCCCATGTTCCATGACATGGGTCTCGGCGAAGGGAATCGATCCTCCCGGCTGGAAGGTCACGATGTTCACGTGCATGTCGTGGCGCATGTCGCCCGAGTCCACGAAACGCGTCGTTGCCCAGGCGCCGTCCGTATCCGGCATCGGCACCGGCTCGACCTCGTGGTCGGACGTCACGAAGCACTCGGGCGCATCGATACCGTCCAGGGGCTGATACGCCTTTCGGATCCAGTGGAAGCAGGCGGGCTCGCGTCCAGCGTTGGCGACCGTCCAGCGCGTGCCCGCCGCGACGTAGGCATAGCCGCCGGGTGACAGCGTGTGATCTGCATTATCGAGCGTGAGCCGCAATTCACCGGCCATGACGAACAGCACACATTCGACGTGGCCGTCCGGCTCGGGCCGCTCGCTGCCGCCGCCCGGCTCGAGCTCGACGATCGACTGGGAAAACGTCGTCGCGAAACCCGCGACCGGACGCGACAGCACCCACGCGCGAGCGCCCTGCCAGTGCGGGAAGTAGCTGGTGACGATGTCGCGCAGCACACCGCGCGGAATGACCGTGTACGCCTCGGTAATCACGGCGCGGTCGGTCAGCAGCGTCTGCTGCGGCGGAAGGCCCGCCACCGGCGTGAAGTAGCTGCGTGCGCTCATCGGTCGGCCACTTCTTGCCGAGTGCTCATCGCGCACGTTCCTCCTGCCAAGTCATCGCACCGTGCATGGCCGTCCGCTCCCCTGCCCAGCCGACATCGCACGGACTCTGGCCTTGGGTTGGCAGGAAAATGGTCGGAGCGGGCGGATTCGAACCGCCGACCCCTTGACCCCCAGTCAAGTGCGCTACCAGGCTGCGCCACGCTCCGACCGGCCCGCACGACGCGGTGTATCGCCGCCGCCGGGCCGCGCGCACTATAGCGCCCGGCTCCGGGCACGGCCAATTCTTCGCATCAGCGCTTGGCGCTGGGGGCAAGCACTTAGGCCAAGTCCTGGTAGTCGGTCACTTTGAAATCGCCCGCTTGCGATAGGTGGCCGGGCGATTCGGCTTGGGCGCCGCCTCGTCCACCAGCCGCACGATGTCTTCGATGTCCCACAGCCGATCCGTGACGCCAGCGGCCATCGCGGGGCTGATCCCGTCGAGGCTCTTATGCCGGCGGCAGAAGTTGTAGAACATGAAATGCAGCGCGACGCTGTGCACGTGGTTCTCGATCTTCTTTGAGAACGCATTGGTCAGCCGCGTGAAGCGACGCATCGACATCCGCATGGTGAGGTTGTTCCGCTCGGCGTAGCTGGTCGAGACGTGCGCGGGATCGGGGCTGCCCTCGATCCGCCACTTACGGATGCCGGCGCATTCTGCCGGGCTGTAGCGCTTCTCTGACGACACGCCGGTTTCTCCATCGTACAGCTTCATCAGCATGGCGTAATCGACATCGCCACCGAATGCGCCCTCTACAGCCTCCAGATGCGCCTTGTGGCCGTCACTGGTCAGTTGCACTCGGATTGCCAGCCGGCCGCGCAGATCGTCCACGAAGTCGATAGCGGTTGCGCCGGAGCGATCCCCAACCCGCCAAGACGGCACCAGCTTGGTCTCAGCGTCGATGGCTGTCCACACCCAAACGTCACCAGCCTCAGTCGGCGCGGCCCTCGCGCGCGCCACGTTTTTGTCCTTCGCATAGATGAAGGACCAGGCCTCATCGACTTGGATGCGGCGGCATGGCAGGTCGCGGAGCGCCTGGTCTTGGTACGCCGCGCAAGCCTTGCCGGCATCGACCATGAGCTTCATGACCGTGTTCTTGCTCACGCCCGCCGTGCGGGCCGTGGACCGAATGCTCATTCCTTCCACGAGGCAGCAGACGATCAGGGTGCGGGTCTTGGTGTCGAGCTTGTTCATGCCGACAATCTAAGGGACCGAGCGAGTCAAGCATTTTTGGTCAGTTTGCATTTTGGCGCAAGTTTGTTGACAGACGATGCTCGGGAAGGTATGAGAGGCGCACGATGCAGGAACACACAAGACCCGGCGAGTTGATCGAAGAGCTTCTGAATGGCAGAGGTTGGACCAAGCGCAGCTTGGCAATCGTTCTCGAAAAGGGCGAGTCGACGGTCAACAAGATCATCTCCGGGAAAAGCACGGTGACCACCGAAGTTGCTTTGGCGCTGGAGGATGTATTCGGCGTCGATGCGGAGAGATTCCTTGAACTTCAAAGAAAATATGACCTCGCAGTGGCGCGTATTTCCGCAAAACCAGACCGCAGCCGCGCGACGCGCGCGGCGCTTTTCGGAGACCTGCCAATTTCAGCTATGGTCAAACGCGGATGGCTCGGCACCGCTGACTCAAAGAACCTAACCGAAGTATCGGCAGAACTTGTAAAATTCTTTGGCGTGTCGTCTTTGGATGAAATTGAAATCCTGCCCCATGCGGCCCGAAAGACCGCTGTTAGCTCGGACCCAACACCTGCCCAACTGGCATGGCTCTACCGGGTGAGAGCGATCGCGAGAGAGCAGATTGTCGGAAAGTTCTCGAAACGCGGGCTGGATAAAGCAATCGGCCTCCTTCATACCCTTACCGTAGCCCCAGAAGAGGCTCGAAAAGTGCCCCGCGTTTTAGCCGAAGCCGGGGTGAGGTTAGTAATTGTTGAGACTCTTCCTGCGGCAAAAATCGACGGTGTTTGCTTCTGGCTTACGGCCCGCGCTCCCGTAGTTGGGCTTTCGATGCGGCATGATCGCATCGATAATTTTTGGTTTGTGCTGCGACATGAGTTGGAGCACGTTCGCTTGGGGCACGGGCGCACTGAAATCATGCTGGATACTGAGCTGGAAGGCGAGCGCGCCGGAACTGACTCCGCTATCGCAGAGGAAGAGCGTGCCGCAAATTCAGCAGCGCAAGATTTCTGTGTCCCTAAACAGGAAATGGACGCCTTCATTGCACGTAAGGCTCCGCTCTTCTCCGAACGAGACCTGCGGGGCTTTGCAAAGATCGTCAGAGTGCATCCGGGGATTGTTGCTGGTCAGTTGCAGCATCTGACTGGCCGCTTTGACCGTTTTCGGAATCACCTCGTCAAAGTCCGGTCGCATGTCGTACCCGGCGCAGCAGTCGATGGGTGGGGTGATGTCTACCCTATCGGCACACAGGAGGACTGATGTCCCGAATTGCTGAAATGCAGAGGTTTATCCGGTACTGGAAAGACACCACCGGCGAAACCGAGGTTGACATGGTGGAGGTGGCGAGACTCGCCTTGAAGATGGGCTGGAGTGCTCCGCCGGAAATCTCTCGTGAAGAACGGCTCGCGAAACAGTTCAAGCGCGCTGCGCGCCAAGATATCCGCCACGACAGAAAGACAGGCCGTGCATACCGAGGTTATCATGCGGTACCTAAGGCAGACGACGGTGGACGGCAGGCAAGCTTCGCGTTCATCGACATTGACGATCCAAGCACCAGGCCCGACCGTTTCCGCAAAGCGTGCGTTCTTCGTCGCGAGCAAACCGTTGATGATATGACCCAATTGAGACTTGACCAACTTCACTGGAACGATAACCGTCCCGAAGAGCAGCGTGTGGATGTCCTTCCTGCCGACCTTGAAATGGACGTTGAAATCCGCTTGGCGTCAATGGACGACGAGGACGTTGCGGCCTAGTCGTCCTTTCTCCAGCGTGCTTGTGCAGCTATCGAAGCAATCCGTGATCGCTTCTCTGGCGTTAGGGCTTCGGCGCGTGCCGGGCCGCCTTTTAGGCCACCCTTGCGTTGGCCCTTAGCCTTTTCCGGCCCTTTCCCTTTGTCCTCAACCTCGCCCGTCGCCACGTCCACAACGCGCTTGGCGAGCTGGTTGGTGTCGCGTGGGCGCTTGGCTCCACCCATGCCATGAATTTGGCACGCGTTCCGCACGCATGCCAGCATGGCGAGGCTCCGACTTCAGACTGACCCACTACCCAAGTCCTTGACTCGGGGCCCTGTCATGGTTTCTAGTTTACTCACGTGGCGATTTGAGCGACCGGCTTGCGGCCACGTTAAACAAGCGCGCTAAAAGGTCGAAGGGAGGGACCCCGGCCAGCGCGGCCGGGGTTTTTGCATATGGGGCGTCGGGAACGTGAGCGGGCCTGGGCACAGGCCACACAACTGGTACGGGGCGGGACCGAGCGCTCGCAACACGGCGAAACCAACGAGGCGCTCTACCTGACCTCGGGCTTCGTCTACGAGTCCGCCGCACAGGGCAATGCGCGCACGGCGGACGAAGAGGCCGGCTACGTCTACGGCCGATTCGGCAACCCGACCGTCACCATGTTCGAGGACCGCCTCGCGCTGATCGAAGGCGCGGATGCCTGCCAGGCGACCGCCACCGGCATGGCGGCAGTCTTCGCGGCTCTGATGAGCCAGCTTCGTGCGGGCGACCACGTGGTCGCATCCCGCGTCATGTTCGGCGCCTGCTACGTGGTGATCGATCAGCTGTTGCCGCGCTACGGCATCGAGACCGATCTCGTGGATGGCACCGATCTCGATGCCTGGGAGCGCGTGCTTAGGCCGGAGACCCGCTGCATCTTTCTCGAAAGCCCCGGCAACCCGACCATGCCGGTCGTCGACATCGCTGCGGTCTCGGCACTCGCGCACGGCGTCGGCGCCCGCGTCGTCGTGGACAACGTGCTCGGCATGCCGACCGTGCAGCGCCCCCTCGCCCTCGGCGCCGACATCGTCGTCTATTCCACGACCAAGCACATCGACGGCCAGGGCCGCTGCCTGGGCGGCGCCATCCTGGGCGACGAAAAGTTCTTCGCAGACGATCTTGTGCCCTTCATGCGCACCACGGGGCCTGTCATGAGCCCCTTCAACGCCTGGGTCATGCTCAAGGGTCTGGAGACCCTGGAGCTGCGCACGGCCCGCATGTGCGAGACGGCGGAGCGGCTCGCGGCGTTTCTCGAAGGCCACCCGGCCGTGGCGGCCGTGCACTATCCGGGTCTCGCGAGCCATCCCCAGCACGCGCTCGCGGCGCGGCAGATGAGCCGGGGCGGTAGCGTAATCGCGTTCGAGCTCGCAGGCGGATGGGACGCCGCCTTCCGCTTTCTCGATACGCTGGAGCTAATCGACATCTCCAACAACCTGGGTGACGCCAAGAGCCTCGCCACCCATCCCGCCAGCACCACGCACCAGAAGATCGGCGCGGACGCCCGGGCAACGCTTGGAATTAGCGACGGCCTCGTGCGCCTCTCGGTCGGGCTGGAGGCGGAGGAAGACCTGCGCGCCGATCTGGAGCAGGCCCTTGCTGCAGCCGGAGGCTAAGTCGCCCCCGCACACGATCTCTTATGGCGCAGCGCGCGGTGCGGGTTTAGGCTGCCACATGTCACGATTGCGAGTCTGAACCGCCGCAACGCCCATGAGCTTGCTCGAAGTTCGCGAACTGTCCCGGCATTTCGGCGGCTTGGCCGCCGTGAACAACCTCACCTTCACCGTGGACGAGGGCGCGATTCACGGGCTGATCGGCCCCAACGGTGCCGGCAAGACCACGACCTTCAACGTCATCAGCGGCTACTACAAGCCGACAGCCGGCGACATCGTGTTCGGCGGCCGCAAGATATCCGGGCTGCGCCCGAGTCGGATCGCGGCACGGGGCGTGGTCCGCACCTTTCAGGCGACTACGCTCTTCCAGGAACTTACAGTTCTGGAGAATGTGCTGATCGGCTGCCACATGCAGTCGAAAGTGGGCCCGTTCAGCGCGCTGCTGGGCACTAGTCGTCATGCCGAACGGGAGTCGGAGGCGCGGGCCACAGAGATTCTTGAGTTCATGGGCCTGGGCGACCGCCGCGACGACGAGACGGTCAACCTGCCGCACGGCAACCAACGGGCCCTCGGCATCGCGGTCGCGCTGGCGGCCGAGCCCAAGCTGATCCTGCTGGACGAGCCGTTCACCGGCATGAACCCCGAAGAGACGCGGCAGATGATGGTCCTGGTCGAGCGCGTGCGCAGCCAGGGCGTCACCATCCTTCTCGTGGAGCACGACATGCAGGCGGTCATGGGTCTGTGCGACCAGATCACGGTGCTGAGCTTCGGCGAGCTGCTGGCGGAAGGCACGCCGGATGAAATCCGGTCTGACCCGGCGGTTATAGAAGCCTATTTGGGAACCGCCTGAATGCTGTTCCAGATCAAGTCGCTCTCGGTTCACTACCACAAGGTGCGCGCGCTGCGTGCGGTCTCGATGGAGGTCGACGAAGGCGACATCGTGACCCTGATCGGGGCCAACGGCGCGGGCAAGAGCACGACGCTCCGCACGGTCTCGGGCCTGGTGCGCGCGAGCGCAGGCGAGATCTGGTTCGACGGCGCGCGCATCGACAAGCTCCCCGCCGACGAAGTGGTAAAACGCGGCATCGCCCACGTGCCCGAGGGACGGCATGTCTTCCCCGAGCTTACGGTTTTCGAGAACCTGAACACCGGCGCCTTCCTGCGGCGCGACAAGAACGGGATCAAGCAGGACCTCGAAGCCGTCTACGAGCGCTTCCCGCGTCTCAAGGAGCGGCGCACCCAATACGGCAAGACACTCTCCGGCGGCGAGCAGCAGATGCTGGCGATCGGCCGGGCCCTCATGGCACGTCCCAAGCTGCTGCTGCTGGACGAGCCCTCCCTCGGGCTCTCGCCGGTGATGGTGCAGGAGATCGCCAAGATCATCGTCGATATCAATGCGCGCGGCGTGCCTGTGGTGCTGGTCGAACAGAATGCGGAACTTGCGCTCAAGCTCGCGCGCTACGCCTACGTGCTGGAAACCGGCCGGGTCGCCCTCGAAGGCGAGGCCGAGCGGATTCGCGACGACCAGCACGTCCGCAAGGTGTACCTCGGCGGCTGACGGTCGGGCCTCGTGAAGGCCGGGTGAGCGGTTGGAAACTCGCGAACTCTTCTGGGAGATAAGCTCCCTCGGCCACACGCTCTTCTTCGTGGTGGCGGGCGCGGCGATGGCGGTCGCCTTCGCCGGTGTCGTCTGGCACGTCTACCGCTACGCCCGCGCACGGCGCAGCCCGGTCCCCGTCCACCCGTGGCGCGGCTTCTGGTGCATGGTGTTCGATGTCTTCTCTCAGCGGACCGTGCACCGGCGCGACCGGGCCGCCGGCCATGCCCACACGCCGATCCTCTACGGCTTTCTCCTGCTCCTTGCCGCCACCAGCATCATCACGGTCGAGTACGACATTTCGGAGCCCTTCTTCGGCTTCACCTTCTGGCACGGCGACTTCTACCTCGCCTTCAGCCTGATCGCTGATCTCGCCGGCCTCGGGCTGATCGTGGGCGTCGTCTACATGATGTGGCGCCGCTGGCAGGTCCGGCCCCCAAAACTCGCCTACCGGCGGGAGTATCGCGGCGAAACGGAGACACGCCCGCGCGCCCGCGCCTGGGAGTGGGACGACACGTTGTTTCTCTGGGCACTGCTCCTGATCGGGGTGACCGGCTTCCTGCAGGAGGCCGTGCGCCTCGCCATGGACCAGCCTCCCTGGGGGCCGTGGTCGCCGGTCGGCTGGGTGCTCGCCCAGATCTTCCTGGGGCTCGGCATGGACGAAGCCGCGGCCGCCGCCGTGCGCCGGGCCAATTGGTGGATTCACGGCATCGCAGCCCTGGCCTTCATTGCGGGCATTCCCTGGACCAAGGCCAAGCACATCCTCGCCGTGCTCGGCTCGCTGTCCACCCGCGACTCCCTCGCCCTGCGCCGCCTGCCCAAGCCCGCGCCCGCCCGCGCAGCCGCCGCAGACGACGCCGAGCCGGAGCCGGAGGTCGGCTTCGGCAGCATCGCCCAGTTCTCGTGGAAGGACCTGCTCAACCTCGACGCCTGCACCAAGTGCGGGCGCTGCCACGAGGCCTGCCCGGCCACCGCCAGCGGCGCACCGCTCAGCCCGCGCGATCTGATCCTCGACCTGCGCGCCCATGCCGCGCAGAGCGCCTTCAGGCCGGGGGCGAACGGCGCTGCGCTGATCGGCGACGTGATCGAGGCGGAGACCCTCTGGTCCTGCCGCTCCTGTGGCGCCTGCATGGAGATCTGCCCGGTCGGCATCGAGCACCCGCCGATGATCGTGCAGATGCGGCGTCAGCTGGTCGAGGACGGCGCCATGGAGCAGCAGCTCCGCGATACCCTCGACATGATCGCCAACCGCGGCAACAGCTTCGGCGAGAGCCCGCGCAGCCGCGGTGGCTGGACCTCCGCCCTGGAGTTCCCGGTCAAGGACGTCCGGAGCGAGCCCGCCGAAAACCTCTGGTTCGTCGGCGACTACGCTTCTTACGACCCGCGCAACCAGGATGTCTCGCGCACGGTCGCGCGGCTCTTCCGCGCTGCCGGCCTCGACTTCGGCCTGCTCTACGAGAGCGAGCGGACCGCCGGCAACGACGTGCGCCGGGTCGGCGAGGAAGGGCTCTTCGAATCCCTCGCGGAGCACAACCTGGAGGCGATGGGCGCGGCCAAGCAGTTCGCCACGATCGTCACCACCGACCCCCACAGCTACAACACCATCCGCAACGAATACCCCGACTTCGGCGATGTCGCGCCCATCCGCCACTACACGAGCGTCCTCGCGGAGCTGCTGGAGAGCGGGCGCCTCACCGTCGTCAAGTCGCTCGGCAGGCGGGTGACGCTCCACGACCCCTGCCATCTCGGCCGGTTCAACGGCCACTACGACGAGCCGCGCCGGGTCCTGGAGCTGATCGGCTGCGAGCTGGTCGACATGCCCCGCTGCCGCGACAACTCCTTCTGCTGCGGCGCCGGCGGCGGGCGCATCTGGATCCCCGATCCGGTCGGCAAGGAGCGGCCCGCCGAGAACCGGATGCACGAAGCGGCGTCTCTCGGTAATCTCGATACCTTCGTCGTCTGCTGCCCCAAGGACCTGACCATGTTCGAGGACGCCCGCAAGACCAGCGGCCACGAAGGCGACTTCGTCGTCCAGGACCTGGCGGAGCTGGTCGCTGAGGCCATCGACCTGAAGAGCATCGACCTCAAGGAGGTGCCGGCCCTGGTCGATCGTATCACCGAGGCCGCCGCGACCCGCATCGCCGACACCGTGGCGGACCGGCTGGCCGAGCGCCTCGCCGAAACCGTGACCGAGCGGGTGCTGAGCGAGCTCGCCCAGCGCGCGCCCACTGTTGCCGCAGCCGCCGCGGCGCCGCAGCCAGCAACGGCGCCCGAGAATGAAGCTGAGCAGCAGGCTGAGGCGGCGCCCGCAGCCGGGCCGTGGCGCGCGGCCCCGGTCAGCGCGGCGACGCTGCCGCCCTACGAGGTGCCGGCGAAGGACGGCCCCCGCGTGCTCGTCGCGGTCAAGCGGGTCGGCGAGCTGAATCCCGAGTTCGCAATTGACGAGGCCAACCGCACCATCGATGACGAGCACTTCGAGTACGAGTTGAACGAGTGGGACGAGGCGGCGCTGGAGGAAGCCCTGCTGCTGACCGAGAAGCTCGACGCAGGCGAGGTGGTCGCCGTCACCATCGGCCCGGACGATGCCGAGGAGACCCTGCGCCGCGCGCTGGCCAAGGGGGCGCACCGGGGCGTCCGGGTGTGGGATGAGAGCCTGCGCGACGCCGACCCGGTGACCCTCGCCCGTGTGCTCGCGGGAGTCGCCGCGCAGGAGACGCCAGACATCGTGCTCACTGGCGCGCAGTCGGCCGATCTCGGCCACGGCGCCACGGGCTCGGCGCTGGCCCGTATCCTGGGCCTGCCGCACGCGGCCGTGGTTCTCGGCATCGAGTGGGACGGCGTGGACGCGATGACCGTCACCCGCGAGCTCGAAGGCGGCATGCGCCAGCAGCTCTCCCTGCCCGCACCGGCGCTGCTCACCGTCCAGACCGGCGGCAGCACGCCGCGCTACGCCACCATGCGCATGATCAAGCAGGCCAGGAAGAAGCCCATTGCCGTGGTGGATGGCACGGGCGTCGGTCTCGAACAGGCGGGCGCGGTCGTGCGCCGGCTCTACGAGCCGCCCAAGTCCGGGCGCGCGGCGATGATCGAGGGCGACGCGGCCGCCGTCGCCAAGGCCATCGCGGACATCATTCGGGACAAGCGAGGAGAGGTGTGATGGCCGGGATCCTCGTCGTCGCTGAGCACTTCGACGGTCTCCTGCGCGACGTCACGCTGGAGATGATCGGCGCTGCCGCCGAGATCAAGGACGGCCTCGGCGGCCCGCTCGCCGTCCTCGTCATCGGTCAGGATGCGAACAGCCTCGCCGCCGCCGCCAACCTGGAGGGAGTCGACGAGATCGTCACCGTCGCGCAGGCGGACGCGCATTTCGATCCCGCGCTCTATGAGGAAGCGGTTTGCGCCGTCGCCGAGGCGCGGCAGGTCCGGCTCGTCCTGATCGGCCACACCGCCGCCGGCATGGCTTTCGGGCCGGCGGTCGCCGCGCGGCTCGGCTCGGGCTTCGCGTCCGATGTCTTCGGACTCGCGCTCGACGGCGGCGAGCCCATCGCGACCCGCAGCGGTTACGGCGGCAAGGTCTCGATGGACCTGGCCTTCCCCGAGAAGCCCGTGATCGTGCTGACGCTTCGCGGCGCGACCTTCAAGGTGCCGGAGGCGGCAGGCGGTGCGAGCATCGTGCCTTTCGCGGTCGAGCTCGACGCCGTGCCCGGCGCCGGCCGCCACATCGACTATCTGCCGGCCCCGCCCGCCGACGTGGATATCGGCAAGGCGGAGTTCATTCTCTCGGTCGGCCGCGCCCTCGGCGAAGACAAGAACCTGTCTCAGTTCGCGGCGCTTGCGGAGCGGCTCGGCGCCACCCTCGGTTGCTCGCGCCCGGTCGCAGACTCGGGCTGGCTGCCCAAGGCCCACCAGGTCGGCCAGTCGGGCACGATCGCTGGCAATTGCTCGCTCTATCTGGCCTTGGGTATCTCCGGCGCGGTCCAGCACTTGGCCGGCATGAAGCACGTGGACACCATCATCGCGGTCAACACCGACCCGGAGGCGCCGATCTTCAACGTGGCCCACCACGGCGCCTGCGTGGATATCTTCGAGCTGGCCGAGGCCCTGGAGCGTGAGTTCAACTGATCCGCTGCCCCGCCTCTGCCCTCACTGCAGCGGCATCGAGCGTTCCAGCACGCGAATCCGGCTGAAGAGCTGGTCGCGGTCCACGTAGCAGCCCTGCAGGTGCCGCCGTCCGGTCGACGGATCGAAGGCGGCGCGCCCGTGCAGCACGCGGCGGTTATCGAAGATCAGGAGCTCGCCCGGGCTGAGCCGGTAGTGACACTCCAGAGCTGGGTCGCGAATCACCGCCCCGAAGGCGCGCAACGCGCGACAGAGTGCCCCCATCCGATTGGTCGGCGCCCGAACGGCTCCCATCACGGCGAAGTTGAACCGCACTTCCGTAACCGCGCCGGCGTCATCCAGAGCAATGGCCGGTGCCCGGAAGCGAATGTCCGACTCGCTGTCCTGGAAGCGGAAGTCGATTGGCGTCCCACTGAGAAATCGGAAGGCGGCAGGGTCTTGCGAGCGCAGCGTCTCCGCCGCCCGAAAGCCGTCCACGAGGATCGAGTCGCCGCCCTCGGCGCCGTTCTCCAGGCAGTGCAACAACTGGTAGTCCGGCGGCCGCTCCCAGTTGGGGAGGTCGGTATGGCACAGCAGCCCGAGCGCCGTATAGGCGTTGCTGTTGGGCTCTTGCTTCGAGAGCACATCGAAATGTTCGCCGAAATTGGTCGCCCGTGCCGGACCAATGAGACCCGCGAGGCTGAGAACGCTGAGCGGCTCGCGCGGGGTGTTGCGTAGGACAGCCACTCCGTGGTCGCGCAGGAGGCGCAGCCAGTCCAGCAGCGCGTCGTCGCTGCTTGTAACCGCGTTGTAGTCCGCGCCCGGTATGGCTTGGGAAAGTTCAGCGCCCCACGTGGCAGGCACCGGACCGCATTGCGAGCCTTCGTCGGCGCCGCCGAGATGTCCCCTGAGCCAGTCCGAATCGTAGTCGCTGACATGGCCTTCGGGCAGCCACTGGACCCGGAGTCCGCCCGCGTCGGTGATCGAGACCGACTCGGCATCGAGATCGGCTGGCACGGAAAGCGGATCGAAGATTCGTTCCAGGGTGTCCGGGTGCCGGCATTGCGGACAACGACAGTTGTCCCGCAACCAAAGGTGATGGAATGTCCCGGCGGCGCCGTCATTCCAGGTGACGCGAATGGAGCGCGCCTGCCGCCTTACGCTGCGGAGCCTACGGCCTCCCGCACCATCTCGTGAAAGTAGAACACGCCGTTCTCGTGGAGCGGGCTGAGCGGGCCCGCTTCGTACACGCCGGCTTCTAGGTTCTCCTGAATGATCGGCGTGATCCATTGGTCCTCCTTCGAAACCTGGACGCCGTATTCCAGCGTCGCCTCGAAGTCCTCCATGCTGACCGAATCCGGCCGCCAGTAGTCGTAGACCAGGCGCGTCTGGCGCGGGCCGACCGGCTCCATCCGCATGAAGGAAAGCCCGTCCGGGTAGGAGTTGAACGCAAAATGAGGAAAACGCCAACCGAAAGCGCCGGGATGGTTCGAGCTCCCCTTTGTCGGAGCCTCGTGAAGGCTGCCGCCCTCGAAGTTGATGACCCTGTAGCGCTTCCAGTCCAGGTCACGATGCAATCCGGGGTGCAGCGGAGGGATGTGATAGCCCTCCTGGTAATTGTCGACGTAGGTTTTCCAGTTGCAGTCGACAATGAATTCCAGATGCCGCCCGAACTCGGCCCGCGCCGGCGCGGTCCGTTCCACCGCGTCCTCGATCGGGCCGAGCCACTCGATGAGCGGCGGCGCCTCCGGGTCCAGGCATACGAAGACCTGGCCGCGCCAGACATCGACGGAGATGGGGAACAGGGAGAGCTCGTCCTTCGGGAAGTCCGGCGCCTCGCCGAACAGCGGCACATGATCGAGCGCGCCGTCTGACCGGTAGCGCCAGCCGTGATAGGGGCACTCGATGGTGCGGCACTGCCCGCTCGGCTCGGTCAGCAGCTTCGACGCCCGGTGCCGGCATACGTTGTGGAAGCCGCGAAGCACGCCGTCTTCCGAGCGGCGCACGAAGAGCGGAATCTCAGCGGGAGCGGCCGTGATGTATTGTCCCGGCTCCGCCACGTCGCCCTCGCGCCCGATCCAAAGCCAATGGCGCGAGAAAATGCTCCGTCGCTCGATCTGATAGATGTCGGGATCGGCGTACCAGCGCGCCGGCAGCGCCCACACGGTGGCCGCTTCCATCCGCTCGTTGATGCCACCAACGAGGTCGTTGGCCGATCGTCCGGCAGACGCCATCGCACGCCCTCACCCTTCAGCCGCAGCGGCCGTCGTCACGTGTCGATCCGGTCGACTGCCCTACCTTCAGCGTCGAAGCAGGCTGCGGTCAAGGTGCCGCCGAATCCCGCGCCGCCATCCACCGTCGCCACGTAGCCGTCGAGGCTGACGCCCCCCTGCGACGGGTCGAAGCCCCGAATGATCTTCTTGTATTCGGCGTAGGGCCGTGTGAGCTGCGCGAGCTGATCGGCGCCCCACCAGAAGGCGTCTCTCTGGGCATCGATCGGACGCGATGGATCGAGGCCCGAATTCACGAAGAGCAGCGCTCCATCGTCGGTGACGGCCGCCTGCCGCACGCTGGCGAGCAATTCCTGATGGCCCGGATACAGCTCCATCCTCGCTCGCACTTCGCCAAGCCAGCGCGCGATCTCCTGAGAGCCGTTGCCGATCCGCTCCTGCGCCTGGGCGGCCCCCCACCCATAGGCCGCGAGTGTTTGCTGCACGCCCTGATTCATCATCCAGGTCAGCACGTCCGACGGC
This sequence comes from Alphaproteobacteria bacterium, assembly GCA_965220745.1. Taxonomy (GTDB): domain Bacteria; phylum Pseudomonadota; class Alphaproteobacteria; order UBA828; family UBA828; genus WTGU01. Next base: position 641,939 of record CBDCQT010000013.1, read on the forward strand.
TCGACCGAGAGGTGTAGGCGAAACAGCTTCTGCCACATCTCCTCCTGGCTGCCGCGCAGGTAGGCCACGTCACAGACATTCATGTGCGGCACCGCGAGCAACGCGCTGCGGAAGGCCACCATCTCGTCGATGGTGGCGGCGACCTCGCGGCCGTGACCGAGGAAGTTGCCGAGATAGACGATGCGGTCGCCAACCTCGAAGCGCTCTTCGATGCCGGCGTGGAGCGCGGCCAGCCTGGACGCCTCGCCGTGGATGGCGCCGACGGCCCAAATTCGCCCGCCGCTGCGGATCGTCACGAACCGTTCGTTGGTGGCGCAGCCCACTTGTTGAGGGGAGGCCCGCTCCTACGCCGCGCGTAGGACGTCCTCAAGCTTGTTCGCGGCCTGCTCGGTATCGGTATTGTCGACCGCTGCGAACTCCCGCGCCAGGCGATCCAGCGCCGCCTCGTACATCTGGCGCTCGCTGTAGCTCTGGTCCGGCTGGCCGACGTTGCGGTGCAGATCCCGCACGACCTCCGCGATCGAGACCGGATCGCCGGAGTTCAGCTTTGCTTCATACTCCTGCGCGCGCCGGCTCCACATGACGCGACGCTGGCGTGCTCGCCCCCGCAAGGTGGTGATCGCCGCATCCATGGTCTCTTTCGAGCTCAACCGGCGCATGCCGGCCGACTCTACCTTGTCGGTCGGGACCATGAGGGTCATCTTGTCCTTTTCGAAGGCCACGACGAACATCTGCAGGGTCTGTTCCGCGACCGCCCGTTCGTCGATGCCGGTGATCCGACCGACGCCGTGGGCCGGATAGACCACGTGATCGCCCACCGCAAATCCGTTGACCTCTGTCGGGGCCTTCTTCTTGCGCCGCGCTTCGGCGGCCGCACCTGCCTTAGCCGCGGGGACTGCCTTGTTGGCCCGCTTGGCCCTAGTCCCACCCTTGGCCTTGGTCTCTTTGGCGTCCTTGCCGTTCTTTGTAGTCTTGGCGGCCTTGGCGCTCTTCGCGCGCCCGGCCGCACCTGCCGGCTTCACCGTGTCCCCCTCCTGTGCCTCCGGCTGTTTCGCCTCCGGCCGGGCCGCGGGGCGCCGCGCGCCAGACGCAGCGCCGGCGGTCTTCTTGGTCGCAGTCCGAGTGCGCGCCGATGCCTTCGATCGCGCTGCTGTGCTCGGGGAGGAGGAAGACCGTTTGCGGGCCTTGGCGGTGGTCTGTTCTTTAGTGGAAGTCTTCGATCTCGACGGCGCCTTGCTGCTCACTGTATCTCGAATTCCCTGTCCGATTGAGATAGGGCCGCTCTCGAGCGGCCCTACGCCAGCGGCGTTCGGTCAGCGTTCCGCCGCAGTCGGCCGGGCGCCGATCGCCCCGCCGCGTTGCATTGCACAATACCAGAGTCGCGGTGCAATTTCCAGGGTTTGGCCCGCGCGCTTAATCCCCTTCGCCCGGCTTATCCGAAAAATACTTCTCGAACTTGCCCGATTCGTCCTTGTAATCGTCCGCGTCCCCCGGCGGCTCGCCTTTGCGCGTGATATTGGGCCAAATCTCGGCAAACTTTGTGTTGATCTCCAACCACTTCCCCTCATCGTCGTCGCCGGCGGTATCGGGAATAATGGCCTCGACCGGACACTCCGGCTCGCACACGCCGCAGTCGATGCACTCGTCCGGGTGGATCACCAACATGTTCTCACCTTCATAGAAGCAATCCACCGGGCACACCTCGATGCAGTCCATGTACTTGCACCGAATGCAGGACTCGGTCACCAGATACGTCATTCGCTTTGTGCTCCGTGCTTCGCTTGTGCGTGCGCCGCAGCCGGCTGATCACGTGGCGGCCGCTCGTTCCGCTCCCTGTCCGACGCGGGCGAGGACACGTTTGCGCGCTTCCCCTCGTTCCCGGTCCGTGATGTGAAGCAAGCCGCCGATGCGGCGAATCAGATTGGCTTCGTATGCGTGAAGCCGACCATCAGCATAAACCACCTCCCACAGCATCTCCATCACCGCGAGACGATCCGCGTGGTCGTAGCGATCGTTTATGGCCCGCGTGAAGCGGTGGAGATCGGTCGCCTCGTGGTGGGCGGCTTCGGCCTCCTCGATCAGAGTGCCGGCCTCGGCATCGTTAAGCCCGAAATGCGCGCCCAAGGCTGCACAAATCGCGTCGCGCTCGTCGCCGTCGAAGTGTCCGTCCATACACGCCGCCTCGACCAGCAGCGCCGCCGCCGCGAGCTTCGGCGCTTCGGCTGCCACCGGCTCGTCGCCGGTGGCGCCCGCACCGCTCAGGAGGATCTTGATCCTGTCAATCACGGGCGCTGCGTATCATAACGGCGGCGACCGACTCAAGGGGTGCCCGGACGCCCCCGCCATATCAGATCTGTCCTACTCCTGCTCGATTTCCTCGTAAAGTTTCCGCGCTTCGGGCGCAGGCCCGCGCCTTTCCGCCACTGCCAAGATGCGCACGATTTTCACCATTCTGCCTTGCGCGAAGGTCAGCACGTCGCCGGGACCGACAGTTCGGTGCGCCTTGGTAATGCGGCGGCCGTTGACGCGGATGCGCCCGGTTTCGCAGGCCTTCTGCGCAAGCCCCCGAGTCTTGAAAAAGCGCGCGTGCCAAAGCCACTTGTCCAGCCGGCTCGCGGCGAGGGCGGGAGCGTCGCGCGTCACGACGGGCGCGCGCCTCCGGTGGCAAGCTCGCTAAGCTTCGCAAAGGGAGAATCGGGGTCCACTCCCCTCCCCCTGCGGCGCGACTTCTCCGCCGGCCGGTGCGGTCGCGTGCTGCTCCGCCCATAGCGTGGCAGTCCGTCGGTACCGAGTCCCACCATCGTGTAGCCAAGGGCAGCAAGAACGTCGTCGAACTTCGCCCGCTTGCACGCGGCCAACTTGAGCATTCCAGAGTCGGTGGCGAATGGCTCCTTGCGTGCCGCCTTGCGCAGCCGCGCGGCGAGGCGCTCCACGATATCCGCGCGGAGCGCCTGGGCGCCCAGGGGAACCAGACCGAGCGCCGCGTAGCACGCGTCTGGCACGGCCGAGTCGCGGTCCATCGAGACCGCCGAGTCCGGTATGGGCGGCGGCGTGCCGGCACCGCTCCAGGCCCACCACAGCAGGCCGGCGCAGCGCGAGCGCGCCGGCTTCAGCATGGCGGGCACGAACACGCTGAGCGCGCCAAGCCGAACGCCGGCCTCGGCGAGGGCGCCCCGCCCCGCCTCATCCAGCGCAGCGATCTGGGGGCCAAGCGAGCGCCGGGGCACGCAGCCGAGCGCCTCGCTCAGTGCAAAGGCGATGCCGCGGGCCGAGCCGTCCAGCGCCGCCTCACGGAGCGATACCAGGGGCCTCGCGTCGCGCGCGATGCGCCGATCGAGCCACGACTGAAGGCGCCTGCGCACGCGTTCCCGCTGCGCCGCGCTCAGATGATCCTCGCCGATCAGTGCAATCTGCGGCCGGAGCGGCGTGTCGCCCTGCCCGAGACGCGCAATTGATGCACCTTGCCAGGCGATCTCGCCCCAGCGGGGCGCGTCTTCCCGCCCCGCCTCAAGCCCGAGTGTGAACGCACCGTCGCTATCCGCTACCGCGGCCGCGACCCGTCGCGCCACTTCGCGCTCGACCACGCGGTTGGCGGCCGCGAGAATCTCTCGGCTGCGCTCGGCCTCCGTGTCCGGTCGAAAGCGGAAGCCGTCGAAAGCACCGGCCCGCTCCCCCTCCACCGTCACCGTGCCGCCTTCGCCGACAAGCGCGAACAGCGCCTCGTCTGCGCGCCTGCCGATACGGGCCATTCGCGCCCTCCGGTTGACGAAGAGCTCGGTCAGACGCGTATGGAGGGCATCGGAGAGCGCGTCCTCGAGCGAGCGGGTGCGCTGCTGCCAGCCGCGCGCGTCGTCCACCCAGTCGGCGCGGTGGGACACGTACGTCCAGGTCCGCACATGGCTGATCCGGGCGGTCAGCGTGTCGATGTCGCCCTCGGTGGGCGCCAGCCGCTCGATCGAGCGGCCGACCCAGTCCGGCGGCAGGCGCCCGCTTCCGACCAGGGAGAGGTAAATCCGCCGCACGAGGCCGACGTGATCCTCCGCCATGGTCTTGCGGAAATCGGGAATCTGGCAGACCTCCCAGAGGAGCGCGACACGATCCGCACCGGTCAGCGCCTCTGCGATCGCCGAATCGCGGGCCAACACGAGCAACGTGCGATGGTCGTCCGCATCGTGAGTGCGGCGGAGACCAGGCAGCGGCGGCGGCTTAGCCAGCGATTCCGCCAGTTCAGGCAGCGAGTCGAAGCAAAGCGCCGCGTTGCGCCAATAGGCCCGGCGCACCGGCGGAAACCGGTGATTTTCGACCGCCTGAACGAAGGAGGGCTCGAAGGGTTCGACACCCCCGGTCGTACCGAAGCTGCCGTCCCTGAGGTGGCGGCCGGCGCGGCCGGCGATCTGCGCGATCTCGGCTGACGTGAGCATCCGCGTCGTGCGGCCGTCGAACTTCTGATAAGCTGAGAACGCGACGTGATCCAGGTCTAGGTTGAGCCCCATGCCGATGGCATCGGTCGCGACCAGACTGTCCACCTCGCCTGCCTGGTAGAGCCCCACTTGCGCGTTGCGCGTGCGCGGGCTCAGTGCCCCAAGCACCACGGCACACCCGCCCCTGAGTCCGCGGATGCGCTCGGCAAGCGCGTAGACCGATTCGGTCGAGAAGGCGATGACCGCGTTGCGGGGCGCGAGCCGCGCGAGTTTGCAGTGCCCCTCGTGCGCAAGCGTGGAGAGCCGGGGGCGGCTCGTGAACCGCGCTTCGGGGACGAGTGTGCGGATCAGCGGGCGCATGGTGTCCGCGCCGAGGAACATGGTCTCCGCCGTGCCGCGTGCGCGAAGGAGCCGGTCGGTGAAGACGTGGCCGCGCTCGCGGTCGCCCGCCAGTTGAATCTCGTCCACGCCGACAAACTCGACCTGCCTGTCAAGGGGCATCGACTCGACAGTGCAGACGAAGTAGCGGGGCTCCTCCGGGATTCGCCGTTCTTCGCCCGTCACCAGGGCGACGGCTTGCTCCCCCTTCTCCTCGACCACCCGATCATAGACTTCGCGGGCGAGGAGGCGGAGCGGGAAGCCCATCATCCCGGTGCGATGGGCCAGCATGCGCTCGACCGCCAGATGGGTCTTGCCCGTGTTGGTCGGGCCGAGCAGCGCGGTGACAGAAGCGTTCTCGGCGTCGTGCCGAACCATGGCAGAAAGTTTGGCGGTTCAGCCCGATTTGGCAACCCCATGAGCAGGCGCCATGGCGTTCCACACTTCGTAATCGCGGGTATGCCACGTCCCACAGATGGCTAGAATGATCGTGCGTGGAAAATACGTCTCGCTCATTGGGAGGTTATCGAATGACTCGTCTTTGGAAGATTGGAGCCAGTGGCTTGGCGGCCGCGACCCTCGGTCTCGCTGTTGCAGCGTGCCAGCCGTATGAGATGGCTGCGACCACTCAAGACGCTGCAGTTCAAGATGCAACCGCTCCGGCCGGTACGATGACCGTCGCCGAAATCCAGGAGCTTATCGTGGGGAATACCGTCATCAGCGTTGAAGAAAAAAGAAATATCGATGCGGCGGAGTATTTCGCTTCCGATGGGACAGCGAAATTGAAGGCGAAGACGCCATTCGGGACTTTCAACTATGACGGAACATATTTCTTCGATGACCGTGGCCAATTCTGCACGAATTACCCAGGCATTCCACTTGGCCCCAACGAATTTTGTAAGTACGTCACACCGCTCGGCGATGGCCGGTATGAACAGTCCGACGGCATCGTCATGGAACAGGTTCTCGAAGGCGAACAGCTCGACGATCTGGAATAGGCCTTCGCTGCGCCTGCCCTCGTCGCTCGAACGAGCGAGCACGGGCTTGAACCGCCCGCAGGTTCGTCACATATAGCGCTCCGAATCGACGGCGGACGGGCGCATCGGAGGGGTTGATGGCCAACACCAGCGGGGAACGCCACGCGTTCCAGGCCGAGGTCAGCAAGCTGCTCGGCCTCATGGCCAACTCGCTCTATCGGGACAAGGAAATCTTCCTGCGGGAGTTGGTCTCGAACGCGTCCGACGCGTGCGACAAGCTGCGCTACGCCGCGATCACACAACCCGACCTGCTAGGCGACGATGCCGCGCTCGCGGTGACCATCACGCCGGACAGCAAGAGCAGCGTGCTGGTCGTAACCGACAACGGCATCGGCATGAATCGCCAGGAGCTGATCGACAACCTCGGCACCATCGCGCGGTCCGGCACCGAGGCATTCGTCAAGCAGATGGCCGACTCGCAAGATGGCGACGGGAAGGACGGACAGGACGAGCAGAGCGGGCAGGACGAACAAGACGGTTTGGCAGCCGGTCTCATCGGCCAGTTCGGCGTCGGCTTCTACTCGTCCTTCATGGTGGCGAAGCGCGTGGAGGTCGTGACCCGCAGGGCAGACGAGGCCGAGGGCTGGCGCTGGCGCTCGGACGGGACCGGATCGTTTTCCATCGCGCCGGAGGCCGACGCCGCTCGCGGCACCCGAATCGAGCTCCACCTGCGCAAGGACGCGCGAGAATTCCTGGAGCCGCTCCGCATCCGCACCATCGTCAAGGCCTACTCCGACCACGTCGGCCTGCCGATCTGGCTTGAGAACGAGAGCGGCCAGAAGGAGATGGTCAACGAGGGCTCGGCGCTCTGGAGCCGGCCCAAGAGCGACATCGACGAGGATCAGTACCGCGAGTTCTACCACCACATCGCCCACATGCCGGGCGACCCTTGGCACACCATCCACCTCCACGCCGAAGGGCGCATCGAGTACACGGCGCTGCTCTTCGTGCCGGACACCACGCCCTTCGATCTGTTCGACCCGATCCGCCGGCACCGGGTGCGGCTCTACGTCAGGCGGGTCTTCATCACCGACGAGTGCGAGGGGCTGATCCCGCCCTACCTCCGCTTCATGCGGGGCGTGGTGGATTCCGCCGATCTCGCGCTCAACGTCAGCCGCGAGACCCTGCAGAACGACCCCATCCTGGCCAAGATCAGGACCGGTGTGGTCAAGCGCGTCTTCTCGGAGCTCGAGAAGCGTGCCAAGAAAACGCCTGAGGAATACGCGTCGTTCTGGGAGAATTTCGGCGCGGTCCTGAAGGAAGGGCTCTACGAGGACGCCGAGCAGAAGGACCGGCTGCTTCCCCTCGTCCGCTTCCGCTCCACGGGCGGCGGCGATCGCTGGCTCTCGCTCGACGACTACGTGGACGCGATGCCTGAGCAGCAGGAGGCCATCTACTACATGAGCGGAGAGGATGCCGACACGCTACGCCGTAGCCCCCAGATTGAGGGTTTTCGGGCGCGCGGCATCGACGTGCTTCTCATGGTCGATCCGGTCGATCAATTCTGGCTGCCCGTGGTCGGCACCTACAAGGAGAAGCCGTTCCGCTCGGTTACCCAGGGCGCGGCGGACCTGGACAGGTTCGCGGTGAGCGACGAGGCCAAGCCGGATGAGGCCGACGCCACGCCGCCCGGCGAGATGGACAAGCTGATCGCCCTGGTGAAGCTGACGCTGGCCGATGCCGTGAAGGATGTGCGGACCTCCGAGCGCCTGACCGACAGCCCGGTTTGCCTCGTCGCCGACGAAGGCGACCTCGACATGCACCTGGAGCGGTTGCTGCGCCAGCACAAGCACGAGCTGCCGGAGCAAAAGCGCGTGCTGGAGATCAACCCGTCACACGATCTGACCCGCGCGCTGGCGCGGATGGTCGGTCAGAAAGGCGCGAGCGAGGCGCTCGAGGATGCCGCGCACCTGTTGATGGATCAAGCGCTGATCCTCGAGGGCGAGCCGGTGCCTGACCCCTCGGCCTTTACCAAGCGCCTTTCAGGTCTGGTGTCGCGCGCTTTGGCGGAGTAGCGAGCCTTACGCGACCGGGGCTGACCGTCAGCTCTCGTCAAGCCAGACGATGTCCGCACCCATGACGCGGCCCTTGCCGCGATTCTCCTGCACGAGGACAGCACAGCCGTCGCCCATGCCATCGGCCATGCGCGATAGCTCGTCTGGCCCGAACTTGAGGGTCATGGCGCCGCCGGTCCAGCGCCCGATAGAGCGGAAATCGCGCACCACGTGATAGTTGGTCAGCGTGCGTCCCCGGTTCTCGCCGGCATCGACCGTGGTCCTGTGCTCTCGATCGACGGACACGAGCCAGACCGTGGCCTCCCCGTAGTAGCCGTCGGAGTGGCCGATCTCGACGGATAGCTGGCCGGTGCCGCTCGACGTGAGCGCCACGGGGACCCGCCTCGCCTTCACGGCCTTCGACACGGCAATAGCGTCGGACACGGCCCGCTTGTTGGACCCCACCGCGTGGCGGGCGCCGTCAATCACGAGCTGAGGCGTATAGACGTAGGCGATGCCGAGCGCACGGGCATAGTCCCGCTGCCGATCCGTCGTCTCCTCGGTCGCGAAGCGATCCTCCCAGCCGATGTAGTCCCAGTAGTCGACGTGGAACGAGAGCGCGACCACATCGTCCCGCGTCGCCGCCAGCTCCCCGAGATAGGCATCAGCGGAGGGGCACGATGAGCAGCCCTGGGACGTGAACAACTCCAGAACCACCTTGGGGTCGTCCGCGCGCACCGCAGCCGGAACGGCCACGAGTACCGTGACGAGGAGAAGAGCGCCAAGCTTCATTTTCACGATCATGGCGCGATGGTAGCACGCGGGCGCCTGACGAAATCGCAAGGCCAATCACGTTTGGGTGAAGGATGCGCCGCGTCTCTCAGCCCGCACGCCCCTCGGTCTCCGGCTCCGGCGGATAGAGCCACGCCTTGGGGCGCCCCTCGGACTCGCCGGCCGCCTCTACCTCAAGCCCCGGCGCGCGCTGCTTGGTCAGCTTCATCGTGATGTGATCGCCCGAGGTCGTGCGCCCGTAGCGCGCCGGATTGTCGGCGCTCACGCAGCTCGGCAGGCACTCGATCTCTGCGTCGTAGTTGGGCTGATGGAAGAAGATTAGCGACAGCCGGTCGAGGTGCGCCTTGTCGCGGGGCGGATTCGCGATGCGGTGCATGGTCGAGCGCCAGCGGTCGTTGGTCCACTCGGCCATCAGGTCGCCGAGATTGACCGAGAAGCTGTCCGGGAACCAGGGCACGTCCTCCCAAACCCCTGACTCGGTCTGAATCTGCAGCCCACCCACGGCGGTGTCGCAATGCACCAGAGTGAGGCTGCCGTAATCGGTATGGGCGCCGCCGCGAAGCTGCTCCGGCAGCGGCGTATCCGGCTGCGACGGATAGTAGATGGCGCTGAAGTTGGTGATGTGCTCGTCGATCTTGGCCTGAAAGAAGCCCTCGGGCATGTCGAGCGCCACGGCGAAGATTCGCATGATGTCGGCGGAGAGACGCGTCATCTCGCGGTAATAAGCCTCCCACACCCGCGCCATGTCCGCAGGCCGGTCCGGCCAGATGTTGGGCGCGAAATAGCGCGCGCCGGCGGGGCCGTAGTGATACTCGTCGTAGGCCGCGTCCACCGGACCCATGCTATAGGCCTCCTTGAGGTCCGGTGGGCGCTCCTCGTCGAGGCTGTAGGCCAGGCTTTCCGTCCCCGGCGGCGTGTAGCCGCGATAACGGTCGGCCGGCATCTTGTGCTTCATCTTTTCCCAGTGGGGCCGCGCGAAGAAGCCGCGCGAGACACCGTGCATCTCGTCGATGAGCGATTTCGGAACCCCGTGGCCCGCCACTACCAGCCATCCGAACGCACGGCAGGCGTCGTCGAGCGCCCTGGCCGTGTGCGCCTTGTCCCCCTGAGAGCCGTGCAGGAAGGGTTCGATATCGATCAGCGGGATCATGGTCTGTCGCTCGTCGTCGCGGTTCGGGAGCGGTTTCTACACCGGCGTCGCGCGCTCCAGTCCAATCAGTTGCGCGTGCCGAGGATCTCGCGGGCCTCCGCGGGCGTCGCGGGCTCCGCCCCCAGCATGCGGACCAGCGCCACCGCCTGCTCCACCAGCGCCGCGTTGGAGGGCGCGAGCGTGCCCCGCCCCAGATAAAGATTGTCCTCCAACCCCGTGCGGACGTGCCCGCCGCTCAGCACCGAGAGGCCGGCAATGGGAAGTTGGTCGCGGGAGATACCGAAGGCCGCCCAATGCGCGCCGTCCGGCAGCAGGCTCTTCATGTAGGAGAGCGCCTCCGGAGTCGCCGGCGCGCCCCACTCGATCCCGAGGCAGAGCTGGAAGAACCCCGGCGCCTCCACATGGCCCTTCTCGATCAGGTTGGCCGCCAGCCGCACGCCGCCCACGTCGAAGACCTCCAACTCCGGCACGACCCCCCACTCACGCATGTTGTCGGCCATGTAGCGGAGTTGCGGCGGCGAGTTGATCATCACGCTGTCGTCGCGCACGCCGCCCGAGTTCATGGTCGCCACGTCGAGGCTGCAAATCTCGGGCCTGAGCTCGCCCACGTGGGCGATCCGCCTGGCCGGCGCCGTGAAGGTCGTGCCGGGCCCGTAATCGAAGGGGTCCTCCACGCCGGGGCTGAGGCGCGCGCCGTAGCCCGTGGTGAGATTCAGCACGACATCGGTCTCGCTCTGGCGGATGCGGCCGGCGGTCTCGCGGTAATGATCGAGCTCCATGCTGGCCTTCCCGGTCTCAGGGTCGCGCACGTGGACATGCACGATGGCCGCGCCCGCCTTGGCCGCATCGAGCGCGGATTGCGCGATCTCCGTCGGAGTCACGGGCACCGCCGGGTTCTTGGCCACCGTGTCCGCCGAGCCCGTCACCGCACAGGTGATGATGACCTTGCGCGCCATGTCTCTCCTCTTCCGTATCGCACCGCCGGGCGGCGACCTCGTCGAGGACCTGATCCAGGATATCGAGAAGGGAGATGCCTTCCCGCTCGGCCCTATCGGGTGCCCATTGTGCCATGAGGAAGCCTCTATGACGACAATGCCCACAGGGCGCCGCATCGGAGGCCAGAGATCACGTTTATCGTCCCATAACAATCGGTTAGACGCGAACACTTTAAATCAAAATTAGCTTGTTGACGGATCTTGTGGATCACGCTATAGGTTGGGGTTCTGGGCATTCACTGCCCCTACATGGAGAAGATCGTCATGCAGTATGAGTATTATCAAAGCGCCAGGAACAACGAGTGGTATTGGCGCCTGAAAGCCAGCAACGGGAAGATCATCGCCGATGGAGGCCAAGGCTATGACAATAAGTCCGACTGTCTCCACGGAATCTCGCTGGTCAAGAAGTCCGCCACCGCCAAGGTGACCGAGACCGACAGCTAGTCCGGGGCAGGGGTTGAAGCCCCTGCCCCTTCCTCCTGAAAGGAATCGACATGGCCGACGACAATCAGGACCTACAACAAGCAGTCAACATTCAATCCATAAAGGAAAAGCGCGAAGAGCGAAAGAGCATGGTCCGAGTGCTACTGACGTATCTGGCAGCACTCTTCCTTTTCGGAATATCGCTAGTGTTGATCATCTGGTTCATGTGGATCAAAGACTACGATAAGGCGACAGCAGCATTCGGCACTGTCGTCCCCACCACCACGTTTATCATTGGTTACTGGTTCGCAAAGCGCTCCGGGGAGCGCCAGGAACCCGAGATGCCGGAAGAGATGAAGGCGCTTGTGCCGTCACCCGACGCCGCTGGACAAGGCGGCCAGGCCGGCGCCCAACAGGATGAAGAACGTCAAGATCAAAACGGCAGATAGTCTTTCGTCCATCAGATTGTCCTTCCTGAGTACCGAAAAGGCGTTGGTGTGGCCTACCCCGTTTCATGACTCCTATCTGGGTTGATAATCGCCCCCAATTCGACTCTGGAACGTTCCGGGTACGCGTTCAGTCAGGTACATAAAGCACCCAATCTTATGGGTCCGATCTCGATCAACATGGGGCGATTCTGGCAAAGGCAACGTGCGCCGTGCACCGCACCATAGTATTGGGGATATATGATACTGACAGACATTGAAGGAGAAATTGTAGGTTTTCAGCTACTTGGTGTATTGTCTTGCAGACTGAAGCACGCTATCGTACGCACCGTTTGGATTTCTGGTGGTGCCTAGATGGTGCCCGATACGCACCGCAAGGAAAATTCCCGTGCCCAAAATCACCAAGAGAACCGTCGATGCCCTCGTCCCCGAAGAGCGGGAGAGAATCCTCTGGGACGACGCCATCAAAGGCTTCGGGGTCCGTGTCCATCCGACCGGACGCAAGGTCTACATCGTCAAGTACAGACACGAGGGGCGATCCGTCAAAGTCACCATTGGACCCCACGGCCCCATCACTCCCGCTGCCGCGCGCGCGAAGGCAGCGGAAATCGTCACCCTCGCGAAGACCGGCCGCGATCTCGAAGGGAAGATCCCCCGTGGCAAGAGAGGCGCCACCGTGGCAGACCTCGCCAAGCGCTTCATGGACGAGTACGCGCCTGCCCATCTGAAGCCCGGCACCGCGCGGCTCTACCGCAAGATCATCGACAACCGCATCCTTCCCCGGCTCGGCAAGCGCCGGGTCGGCGATCTCGGCAAGAACGACGTCGCCGCTCTTCATCACGAGATGCGCGACGTCCCCGGCCATGCCAACCGGACGCTGAGCGTGCTCTCGCGCATGCTGACCCTCGCCGAGGTCTGGGAGATGCGGCCCGAGGGCGTCAATCCGTGCCGGCACGTCAAGAAGTATCCGGAGCACAAGCGGGAGCGGTTTCTCTCGGACGACGAGTACCGCCGTCTCGGCGCCGCGCTGCGTGACGCGGAGGAGGAGGGCTTCGTCTCCCCGGTGGCGATCGCCGCGATACGGTTGTTGATGCTGACCGGGTGCCGGAGCGGGGAGATCATGAGCCTGCGGTGGGAGCACGTCGATCTTGAGGCAGGCGAGCTCAGGTTGCCGGAGAGCAAGACCGGATCGAAGGTGGTGCACCTGGGCGATCCGGCGATAGCGGTGCTGCGGGGCATCCCGCGCGCAGACGGCAGTCCGTGGGTGTTGCCAGGCATCAGGGGTGGCAAGCACATCGCGTATCTGCACGACTCGTGGCGCCGCATTCTCAAGCGTGCCGCGATCGAGAACCTGCGCATCCACGATCTTCGGCACAGCTTTGCCAGTGGCGGTCTGCTGGTCGGTGAAGGGCTTCCGATGATCGGCAAGCTTCTCGGCCACAACAGGGTGACGACGACCTCGCGCTATGCGCACCTGGCCAACGACCCCGTGAAGGCGGCCGCCAACCGGATCGCGAGCAGGATCGCCAAAGTGGCGGGTTGAGTTCACAACGGACCTTGCAGGGCCTTCGCCCACATGGGCGGCTGAGCCATCGCCATATTGCCTGACGCGGCTGGGGTCGCGAGTGCCGGGTGCGTCAGTCAAGCCGCCAATACCAGTCTCATGCGCGCCCCACCGCCCGCCGCCAAGGCATTGCGCAGCCCGCACGCCTCACCACCGCGCCAGGAGCTCGACCCCGGCGGTGTGCTCGGGCTGCGCGGTCTCGCTCTCGCGTCTTGTCACCTTCACGCCGAAGGAAACATCGGTCGCGTTGGCGTTCGTCGCCGGCGTCAAGCGCCAGCCGACGCTGTAATCCCGAGCGCCAGTCGAGAGGCCGACCTCGACGGCGAGCAAGTGCCCGACTAGCAGTCTGTCGGACTTTGGGGTGGTGTTCGGTTAGAATTCGGCCATGAGCAGATTCGTGGACTGCGGTCGGGACCAAGCTTTCTTGCTTCCGCCCGATCTTCGGGAGTGGATCCCGGAGGACGATCTGGCGCACTTCGTGATCGAGGCGGTCGAGCGCGTCGACCTGGGCGCCTTCAAGGTGAACCGCCGCGGCAGCGGCTCGGCGCAGTATCACCCCCGGATGATGCTGGCGCTTCTGATCTACTGCTATGCCAACGGGATCTTCTCGAGCCGTCGGATCGAGCGCGCGACCCGTCGCGACATCGGTGTGCGCTTTGTGGCCGCCAACAGCCATCCCGACCATGACACGATTGCGACCTTCCGGCGCGAGAACCTTGGGGCGGTGGCTGAAAGCTTTCTTCAGGTTCTGCTGTTGGCCAAGGAGTTGAAGCTGGTGAAGCTGGGGGTGGTCAGCGTCGGCGGCAGCAAGTTCGATGCCAATGCGAGCAAGCATCGCTCGGTCACCTATGACCGGGCGGGGGCGCTGATCGACCAGTTGCGGCTGGAGATCGCCGATTTGATGGAGCGTGCCGAGGCGGCGGACGCCGACGTCGGCGAGGAGGCGCAGGCGCTGCCCAGGGAGATTGCGCGCCGTGAGGCTTTGTGCGCGCGCCTGGACGCGGCGCGCCAGCGTCTTGAGGCTCAGGCCAAGGCGCGTGCGGAGGCGGAGCGAGCGGCCTACGAGGCCAAGGTAGCAGCGCGCGCCGGGCGCAAGGGCCGGGCCAAGGGCAAGCGGCCGAAGCCGCCCGAGGAGACGCCGCGCGGCGACGAGCAGAGCAACCTGAGCGACCCGGACAGCCGGCTGATGCGCAAGAGCAAGAGGCACGAGTACCGCCAAGCCTACAATGCGCAAGCCGTGGTGGATGCCGGGGGCTCTCAGCTGATCGTGGGCGCGCGGGTCAGCCCCTGCGCCAGCGACCGCAACGAGTTGGTGGCGGACATCGCGGCGATCGCGGCCGAACTGGGCCGGCCCGAGACGGTGCTGGCGGACAACGGCTATGCCACCGGTGCGGAGGTGGCGGCGCTCGAAGCGGACGGCATCGAGGCTCTGGTGGCGACGGCTGCGGAAGGCCGGCGGCGGCGCCACGACTTCCGCCCGAGCGGGGCCGGGACGGCGGTGAAGGAAGCCAAGGCCGCCAAGGCCGCGTGGCTCCGGGAGATGGCGAGCAAGCTCGACGGCGAAGAGGGCCGGGCGCTGTACAGGCTGCGTCAGCAAACCGTCGAGCCGGTGTTCGGCGTCATCAAGGCGGTCCTCGGCTTCACCCGCTTCTCGCTGCGCGGCCTCGACAAGGTGGCCGGCGAGTGGGACCTGGTGGCGCTGGCCTACAACTGCAAGCGCCTGCACAAGCTCACGTTGTCCATGGCGTCATGACGGCCTTCCTGGCCCGACTTCTCGATGCGAATGCGTCGACACAGCCCTGCAGTACCGGACATCGACGTTTCAGCGATCGCCCCAACCCCATCCCCGCCGTCTCATCCAACCTCGATCGTGCCGCCGGCAAACCAAAGCCAAACCACTCATAATCGAAAGCCGACCCCAAAGTCCGACAGACTGCTAGGTCCTGACACTGATCGACAGGGGTCTCGGCCCGTCCTCGACCAACTCCACGCTCTTTGCCTTCTGGTGGTTCCTGTACGTCGAATTGACCGCGAAAAACGCGCTGTTCGCTGTCCACGACGAGGGCGCTCGCTTCTGGGGCCGTGTCGGCTCGCTCATCGAGACGTGCAAGATGAACGGCGACGATGGGGTGGACGCCCCCTCCCGACGGCATCGAATCGTGCCAAGGTGGTGGTGCGTTGAACCACCTGAGGAAGGAGGCATCCATGGACGAGGTTACCATCATCGGAATCGACTTGGCGAAGAACAGCTTTCAGTTGCATGGTGCCCGGGCAGACGGGTCCGTTGCGTTCCGCAAGAAGCTGAGCCGAGGAAAGGTGCTCGACTTCCTCGCCAGGCAATCATGCTGTGTCGTAGCGATGGAGGCCTGCGCGAGCGCTCACTATTGGGGTCGTGAGGCGCAGGCGCTTGGACACGAGGTCAAGCTGGTCCCGCCGATCTACGTGAAGCCATTCGTGAAGCGCCAGAAGAACGATACGGCTGACGCGGAGGCGACCACCGAGGCAGCCCAGCGCCCGACCATGAGCTTCGTGGCCGTGAAGACGGAAGAACAGCAGGCCAGGGGGATGCTGTTCCGCACGCGTGATCTCCTGGTGCGCCAGCGCACGCAGACGATCAATGCTCTGCGAGGTCACTTGGCGGAGTTCGGCGTCATTGCTCCGCAGGGGCCAGCTCACGTCGGTCGCTTGGAAGCGGCACTCATGGATTCACACTCAGGGCTACCGGAACTGGTTCGCGAACTGGGTGTCCTTCTGCTGGAGCAGATCGCCGGCCTCGATGAGAAGATCGTCCGATTAGAGAGCGAGCTGCGGGCCAACGCGCGCCGGGACGAAGAAGCGTCGCGACTGATGACGATACCGGGTGTTGGGCCGATCACCGCGATGGCGGTTCAGGCATTCGCGCCTCCGATGGAGAGCTTCCGGTGCGGGCGCGACTTCTCAGCCTGGATCGGCCTGGTTCCGAGGCAGCACACAACCGGCGGCAAGCCGCGGCTGGGCAAGATATCCAAGATGGGTCAGCGCGATCTCAGACGGCTCTTGATCGTCGGTGCCATGGCCGAGATCTCTTGGGCAGTGCGCCGCGGTACGACGAAGGATCCATGGTTGGCCTGCATGTTGGAACGCAAACCACGCAAGGTAGTCGCCGTTGCGCTGGCCAACCGGATGGCCCGCATTATCTGGGCGCTGAACACGAAGAAGGAGATCTACCGGGCTCCCGCCGCCGCCTGACAAGGGTGAAGGTTGGGAAGCCGTCGGGGATGTGAGCAGGTCGGAGGATCGGTAAGGGCAAACGGTCAATGAGACGGGGTCGGGAAAACCAGTGTAGGGCTCCGAGCTTTCAAGCTCGTCGCGTCGATTTTGGACCCGATCCGCGCATCTCCATACAGGCCAGCGGCGTCTAGCAGGCCGCATCAACAGGCCGGATAGACGACTGCACCTGACCACATGAACCGAGCCGTCCAAAGAAAGCGCTTGCATCACCGGGGGCGTCCATAGACGAGCCCTACGCTTGGCTCAAGAGCACGCTGGAGAAAATCGCGGCCGGCCCCATCCTCAATCCCGAATTCACGAACTCCTGCCCTGGAACTTCGGTCCGGCGTCAAGCTGAAAACCAAGGTGGTGCGCTTGCACCGGTCTCACGTCAGAGTCTGCTGAAGGCCCAGATCACCGTGCCCACGATGTGGGCCTCGTCGACGAGGCAGGTATAGGGCTCGTAGGCAGGATTGGCGGAGTGCAGACGGATCGCGGGAGGCTCAGTGTGGATCAGCATCTCGACCCGCTTGACCACGAGGCCGCCGCCGTCCCAGAGCACGACCATCTCACCAGTCACCGGCACGCGGCGAGAGGTGTCGACCACGATCCTGTCGCCCTCGCCGACGAGGGGCTCCATGGAATCGCCGCGGGCGCCGAGGATGCGCAGGTTCTCGGGCGCGGTGCGTCCCTCGTGGCGGATCATGGCGTCGGGCAGGTACCAGCGCGCCGCCTCAGCAGCGTTGTCCTCATTGAGAGCCCCGGGACCGGCAGAGGCGTCCACAGCCATTTCGCGGACCGCGGATACCGGCGCGTTCGGAAGCTGCGGTGGCCTGAAGCGCGGGGTTCGCGGCTTCGCTGGCCTGCGCTTCGGCACGTAATCGTGACGCAACTCCTCCGGGTCGCACCCGAGCCATTCGGCGAGCGCGCTGCGGTCGCGCGACCTGAGCGCCTTGGGGACGCCGCGTTCGAGGAACTGGTGCATGTACGAGGAGCCGCGGCCGATGGCGAGGGAGGCCTCCCGCATTGTGGCGTCCCGCTCGCGCAGCAGGTGGCGGATTCTCTTTCTGATGGGGTCGTTCTGCAGCAGACGTGCCTTGTCGTCATCTGCCCGGTTCCGGGGTTGATCGTGCATGGGCGTCCTCGATAGTGTCTCTTCGTATGTATGTCATAGTACACAGTATCGTGTTGTCAAGAATATGTTGCGCAATTGTTCAGATACGATCCGATCGCTCGACTTCGAACCCGCCGAGCGTGTCGCAGGGTTAGGCTGAGCTCTCCGCAGCGACCGGGGGCTCGCCAAGAGAACAGATCCTGGAATACCGAGCGCTTGACTGCTTGCAGACGCCGGTCTCCGTGCGGAATCAGGTCGTCGGGACCCCGCAAAGGCGTGTAGGGAAGGTGCGATTCGTCAAGATTCTGCGGGCGATTGCGCATGATTGACAAAAGTGTAGGAAACTAGCTACCAAAACATATTGAATACCGCGCATGTTCCATCTACGTTCCCTGCCATGACCGATAGTGCTCAACACCTCCGAAGCGCCGTCATGGCATTCATGGAACGCCGAAAGTTCAGCCCGTCACGAATGGGCAGGCTCCTCTTCGGCAACCCCTCCTTCGTCCGCGTCCTGATGGACGGCTGCTCCCCCAGGCTCGATACCGCAGACCGTGTGCTCGTGTTCATGGGACTGGAGCCCATCGGTCCGCGCTTCCGATGCGAGGTCGATGCGTACCTGGCGGTGACCGGCGCCAAGGCCACAGCGGTCGGCGAAGGGGCGATCGGGAACCGCTCTTTCGTGACGCGCCTGCGCAATGGCTCCTCGCCCCGCCTCAAGACCGTCGACCGCGTGCGCGCCTGGATGAGGCAGAACGCGAGCGCCGAGGAGTCGCGCATGATCGAAGTGGCTACAAGAGAGGCGCTGCAGGACGAAGAGGGGGAGGGCGACAAGGCGCAACAGCCCGAACTTGTCGACAGGCCGCAGGCGGCACTGGCGGGTGCTCTCTTTTGGAGCGTGGTCGAGCTCGCCGAACTCCTGCGCATGAGCCGGCACACCCTGGACCGGTACAGGGTGGTCGGCGGCGGACCGCCGTTTCTCAAGCTGAGAGGACACATCATCTATGCCCGGGAGGACGTGAAGAGGTGGTTGAAGACCCGTCGGCGGTCCACGACCTCGGATCTGGGCAAGTTGCTTGCCGACGAGCCGCCCGGCACGCCGGAAGACGATCTCTCTGGCTCTGCGGAGGGCGCTTCACCCGATTCCGAGGAGGACATCTCCCGTGATACCCGGGAGGACGACCGATGACCGCGCGGCGCCGCCGGCTGGTGGCTGGACCATGGCCGCTTCTGGTCCTCCCTGTCCTCCTTCTGTGCGGCTGCGGGCTCACGGCCGTGGAGGACGCGCGGGACGAAGCGCATGCGGTGGCGCGGGATGCCGCAGCGGCGCGTGCGGGCGCATCGGCCGAGCCCGGCTACGTGACGGTGCGCCGGGTGGACCGGCCCTGGGTGGGGCTGGTGGTAATTGAAGAAGACAGGAGCACGCTGCCCGAGCGCCTGCTCAGCGAAGACGCGGTGACCCTGCCGCTGGCCGGTGCCGATGACGATGCAGTGCTGGCGGCGCGCATCGAGGCCGTCACCGGCATCCCCGTGCGCTTCGTCGGCGCCGCCCGTGAGGACGCGGGGACGCCCTTCGCCGCCGCGGACCTGCTGGTGCCGAACGGCACCGTCTGGACCGGCTCCCTGGACCGTCTGCTGGACGCCTGGACCGGGGCCGCCGGCCACGAGTGGCGGTACGCCGATTCGGGCCGCATCGAGATCGTGCGCCGGCTGACGGCAGTGTTCCGGGTCAACGCGCTCGCCGGCACCGAGCGCCACGGCGCCTCGTCGTCGACGCAGGACCAGGCCGGCGAGGACGGATCGAGCAGCCTCAGCGCCCAGTCCATCGAGAGCGAGATCGTCTACGACCCCTGGCCCGAGATCGAAGAGCAGATCGCGGGCCTCGTGGGCGAGGAGAGCACGGTTACCGTCTCGCCTGCGAGCGCATCGGTGACGGTGAGCGGTGCGCCAGCGGACGTGCGCAAGGTGCGCGGCTATCTCGCCTGGCTCAACCGCGAGGTGCTGCGTCCGGTGACGCTGAGCGTCCACCTCTACGCAGTGCGCTTCGAGCGCGAGAGCGACCACGGCGTGGATGTCTCGCTCAGCGAGACGCTGGGCTCGTCCGTCGGCCTTTCGGTGGCGGGCGACACCGTCTCGGTGATCAGGCCCGGCGACACCGGAGGCGCCGTGGGCGCCGTGGACACGCTGGCGGCGGCGGTCCGGGCGCTCAGCCGGGCGGGCACGGTATCCCGGGTGCTGTCCGCCGACATCCCCTCGCTCAACGGCAAGCCGGCACAGTTCCTGGAACTCACCAACGAGGCCTATCTCAAGGAGCTCAGGACCACGGCCGGCGAGGGTGTGGCGCAGACCGAGCTGGTGCCGGGCACCGTGTCGTCGGGCTTCGCTCTCTCCTACCTCGCGCGCATCACCGGGCCGGACGAGGTTCTGGTGCGTCTCAACGCCAGTCTCAGGGACCGCCCGCGCTTCACCACCTTCACCACCGACGGTCACACCATCCAGCTTCCGGCCTACGGCGGGCGCGCGGTGCAGGTGACCCGGAAGATCGCGCATGGCGAGACCCTGATGGTGACGGGGTTCACCGACCGGGGTGCGGTGTCGGACCGGCAGGGCAGCATCGACGTGGACATTCCCGCTCCTCTCGGCGGGCGCAGCGCGCACTTGGTGCGCGAGGAGCGGGTGCTTTTGATCGCGGCCGAGGTCGGCGCGCCGCTCGGCATCACGCAGGTTCACGGGGTCGAGCTCGGCCGGGGTGAGCCCCGGTATCGGGGAGACTATCCGTGAGCGTGCTGACCGTCGGCGGGCGGCGCTTTGCGGCCGGGCTCTACTGGCTGGAGCGCAAGGGTGCGGCCTCTGTGGCTCGGAACGCGCGGGCCTTCAAGCGTCCCTGGCACGTTCACTGGGGCGAGCAGACCGGGTACGCGGCGGACGAGGAGAGCCCGAAGGACTGTCCGAGCCTGGCGGCGTCGCTGCAGGCGCGCATCGCGGCCCCCACCTGGATGGCGCTGGTGGAGGTGGACGACGGGCGCCTTGCGCTGGTGAAGGCCAGGGACGGCGCCTTCCTTGCCGACGGCGACGAGGTGTTTGCCGACCGGGAGGCCGCGCTTGCGGCCTTCGAGCGTGCCCGCGGCAAGACGGAAAGTTCCACCGTACCCGTGAGTTCCACGGTACCGGAGAGTTCCTCCGTGGGCTGGGCGCTCCATGCGACGCCGGGGCTGGTGAAGGACGCGGGAGCGGAGCGTTCCCCCGTAAGCGAGATCGACCCCGCGTCGCTGGCGGACGATCCCGGCATGCGCCTTGCGGCGGCGCCGCTCTCGACGCTCGGCCTGCCGAAGGTGGGGCGCTTCCTGGCGCTTGCCGTCATGGTGGCGGGCGGCGCCTTCGTGTGGACGCAGCGCGGCACGATCTGGGACTTGATCGCCGGACCCGAGGAGGCGGCGGAGGCGGAGCAGGCGCCCGTGGAGCCGCCGGTGACGGCGATACTGGATGCGGGCGCGCTGCTCGCGGGCTGCCGGCAGGCGCTCATGGCGTATCCGCCGTACCTGCCGGCATGGCGCACGGAGCGCATCTCCTGCGAGGGCCGCTTCGCAGACATCGCGCTCATCGGCGTGCGCCCGGAGCTCGAGGACCGGGCGGTGCTCACGGTGCGCTGGCGGCTCGGTTCGGGTCGTCCGGAGCCCCTGCACCGGCGCATCGCCGAGACGCACCTCTCCGGATGGTACGCGGCTTCGGTCACGGGGGACCGGGCCTGGGCGGTTGCGCCGCTCGCCCCGGTGCTGCAGCGTTTCGAGGTCGGAGGGGAACACCATGGTGCCCCTCCCTCCCTGCTCGACTTCCGCGAGGCGGTGGACCGGCATTTCGGCGCGCGCGGCACCCGCATCGAATACCCCATGCAGGGCGACGGCATCGAGTTGCGCGTCACGACCGGTCGCGTGCCCTTTCGCCTCGCAGACGCCATTGCCGCCGTGCCCGGTCTCGAACTCGTGCGGCTCATCCGGGACAGCGCCGGCGAGTGGCGGCTCGAAGGGCGGCGGGTGTCGCCGGTCTCCATGCCGCGCGAACGCTTCGAGCAGGCGATTCGGCCACTGACTCAGTCAGTGTCTCAGTCAGTGACTCAGTCACCGGCGCATTCGGTGGCGCAGCCAGTAGCGCAGCCACCGGCAAAGCTGGAAGGCGCGGCCACTGACCTGACCGGCGATGCAGTCGGCGAAGTCACCGACCCAATCGATGCCGCGGCCACCGGCACGACTGGCAATGCAGCCGGCAGCGCGATCAACCACACGGCCAACGACGGAGGCTCTGGATCATGAGCAAGGGAGCACGCTGCAATCGGCGACATCTGCGTAGACGCATCATGGCGGGTGCGAGCGCGCTCGCGATCAGCGTCGCCATCCACGCAGCGGCGATAGCGGTGATCACGCCGATGTTGGCGACACCGGCGGCCGCGCAGGAGAGCGAGGAGGTCTACCGCCAGGAGGCGCTGGCCCATGCAAGGGCCATCTCCGAGGGCTGGCGGCGCCTCGAGGACCACATTCTGCGGCGCTCGACTGCGCCCACGCGCTGGACAGGCTCCGTGCCGCCGGCGTCGACCGGATGGCTGGATGCCTGGAACGAGCGGGGAGTAGGGGCGCGCTACTGCGATAACACCCTGCTGGTCTACATGGAGCCCGAGGTCCTCAAGGGCGTGGGTCGCGACCAGCGCTCGGTGCAGGTGGCGCCCCACCTCTATGCCGCACAGGGGAACACCCTGGTCCAGGGGAACACCCTGGCAGGCGGCCTCGCCGCCCTGCACTGGCTCACGGGTGCCTCAGGCACATGGGTAGCCGAGGGAACCGCGGGCCGGCCTGATGTGTCCTTGCCGGCATGCCTCTCCGATTCGTCCTTCGGCGGTCCCCTGCCCTTCGGGCGTGTGGCGCTGGCGGGCGCAGTGCGCGACCCGCACCTCGATCTGCGCGAGCGGATCTCGCACGAGCGCAGCGTGGAGGACTGCCCCGCAGGAACGCATGGCGAAGGCCGCACCATGACCCGTGAGGTACGGCAGACATACGACGGCAGGGGCGATGCGGTGGGCGATCCCGTCATGGGCTCCTGGCAGGTGTCGATCGACGACTGCCGGGCCGACTACAGCGAGTGGGAGCACTACACGCTGGAGTGCAGCTGGCTTGCGGGCCCGCCGCACGACCGGGAGATGACGGGTCAGGAGATCTGGCGCCGGGAGAAGACGGTAACTGCCGATGGCGTGTCGTGGGGTACGCCGGAGTTCGTCTCGACGAGTTGCTGGGAGGGGCAGGTGCCGGCGCTCCCGCAGGCCGAGGTGACCGAGACGGTGCGCACCGAGACCACGAGCGGGGCCTGTCCTGCGGGCTACTCGGGCACGGCGGTGCTGACGCGGACGGTGACGACGCGGTCCACGACGTGGCCCTGGGACGCCCAGCCCACGGTCCAGGACATCCCCGGCAACTGGATTGCCGACGAGTCGGGGTGCACCCAAGTGGTTCTGCCTCCCATCCACACGGACGAGTTCACGCCGGGGGGCCCGACGGGTACGGGCACCGGGGGGCCTGGAGACGGCAGTTGCGGGCCAGCACCCGGAGATGGCGGCGGCTCGGACGGCCCCGGCGACGGCACCTGCTCGGGGCCGGGCGTGGGTCCGGGCGCGGGCAACGGCGGCGGAAACGGCGGCTGCTTCCTCACCGAGGCGGTGGTGGGCGCGCAGGGCATCGAGGCCGACGACGGCCCGACGCTGACGACGCTGCGCGCCTTCCGCGACCGCTACATGCAAGAGACGCCGGAGCGCCGGGCGCTGGTGGCCCGCTACTACGAGATCGCACCTCGCATCGTTGCTGCGATCCGGCTGGGGCACGAGGACTGGAACTGGATCGGCACGCAGGTGGACGAGGCGGTGGCGGCGATCCGCGCCGGTGAGAACGACCATGCCTTCGCCATCTACGTCGCCATGGTGCGCCGCCTGGAGGCGCGCTGGCTCGAGCCGGCGCGGGAGGCGCCGCAGCAGAGGGTTTCTATGCACCAGGGTGTTCCCCTGCACCAGGGTGTTCCCCTAGACCGGGGTGTTCCCCTGTCATGAGGGCGCGTCGCACCATGATGGGCCTGGCTGCGGCCGCGCTCATGGCGGCGTGCGCGGGAGAGGCAAGTGCACAGTCAGGACCTCCCAACTACAGCTCCCATGATGCGGCGTTCTTCTCGGAGCTGCTGACCGACCGGGTCTGGCTGCTCGAGCGCCCGAACTCGGCGCAGGCGGGCGACCGGGGTCTGGTCTGGGGCATCCACCATGCGGCCGACGGCACCGCGCGGGCGTGCATCCACCTCGACGGCGTCTGGCAGGCGCGAATCGACCGCTGGCGGGTGGTCTCGTCGCCCCGCTTCCGGGCCCTCTACAACTACCACGACGCCGGCACGGAACCCGATCCCGGCCACGTGAAGGGGCACGTGCCGATCTTCTACGACCCCGGGACGGGCCGGCTCCACAGCGAGAGCGTCGGCGGAGCCGAAGGCTCGCAGGGCAACTGGTTCGTGCTCTCTCTCGGCTGGGTGCAGGAGAGCTGGCCGCAGGCGCTGAAGGACACTTGTCCCGACCTCGATCTTCCCGCCGGGTTTTCGGTCAATGCGAAACAGACCTCCGTGCTCATGGAGGAGGCCGTCGCGCAGGATCCCGATGCGGCGCTCCGCACTCATCCGGGCTCGGAGCTGAGGGCGCCGGGCTCGATTGGGCTGGCGATGACAGGCGGCGGGCCAACGGTGACGGCGGCAGACCTCGCGCGTTTCCTTGCGGCCAACGACGGGCACGTGCTCAAGAGCCCGGCGGGAACGCGAATGGTGCTGGTGCTTGGGGCAGAGCGCGACGAGCTGTGGCGGCTGGATGAGCACGGGAACGTAACCGACACGGCGGTGCTGCTGCCTTCGGCCGAGGGTGCCGGCATCGCGGCGCAGTGGGAGCGCCTTCCACGCCGTCTGGAGTACCGCCTGGGCGACCCCTTCCCGCTGCAGCCGACCGGCGAGCGTTATGGGGCGATGGCGCTCACGGACCGCCTGGTCGCCGCGGGCCGGCCCGTCGCGCTGCCGTTCGGAGACATGGGCGACATCCCGCTGCGCTTCTACGACGGCGGCGCGGCGACGGCGGAAGACGTCCACGGCGGCGAGCTAGGCGGCCGCTGGCGCTGGTCGCGGGGCCATCTCCACGTCTCGCTCGACGGCATGGCGGAGACGCTGGCCTGGCCCTTGCGCGATCTTGCGCGGCACGTCGGCACGATCCCGGCCTCTTCCGACGGCTCGGCGGAGTGAACGGACGATGAGCGTGCGCCCCCTCCGTTTCGTCTTGCCCGCGGCCATGCTCGCGTCCACCACTCTCTGGGCGAGCACCGCCGCTGCGGGAGGATTGCCGCCCCTGCCGATAGAGATCGGGGAGATCGCAGAATCGGTCGCCGCGGTCTCGGGGGCGGTCGAAACAGACGCACGGACTGCCGGTGACAATGCCCTTCGGCATGCGACGCAGCCGTCGGCATCCGGGCCGGCAGAGGAGGCCGCCGGGACCGCCGATGTTCCTGAAGCGGCCAATGCCGCACCCGATGCAGTTGCGAAAGCGCCGCCGGCGAGCCGTCTGCTTCGCTCCCTGGAGGCGTGGTCTGCGCAGCCGACGATGGCCTCGCCATCGCCCGACGGGGCTTCCGCTGATGTCGGCCGGTCGGCAGCGGAAGCAGCGATCGGCAGATCACCGGGGAGTTCCCCTGGCCCGGCGCGTTCCGCTGTACCAGGGAGTTCCCCTGTGCCGGGGAGTTCCCCCGTTTTGCACGGTTGTCCGCGCGCGCTGCTGGCAGCGCTTCTGGGGGAGGCAACCGAGACAGCGGATGCGGTCTCTGCGCTCGCGATCGAGCGGGAGACGCTGGCGCTCTGCCGTGAGCGCCAGGAGATCGTCAACGGCATCGTGGCGCTGGAGGGCGAGCTGCAGGCGCTGCTGGCCGAAGCGCAGAACACGACGGGAGCGCCTGATGCAGGTGCCGGCGCAATCGGGCCTGCGGACGCGCCTATAGTTAAGGTGTCGGCGCCGGTCCGCGTGATCGAGGTGCCGGCGCCTGCGCCCCTGCGCGCGGAGACGGCAGAGGGGGCGACGGCCGCCCCGGCGCCCGCGCCGGAACTCCCCTCATACAGCTGGTTCTCGATCGTCGGCACGGCCGGCGACCTGCGCGCCGGCGTCAGCGACGGCACCGGGCACGGTGGCACGAATGTCTGGTTCGTGCGCGAGGGCGACCGGCTGCCCGGCGGGGTGACGGTGGCGCGCATCGTCGCCCGACCTCCGGGCGTGCACGTGGAGGGCGCCGTGGAGGCCGCCCTTCCCTACAGGCCCCGTCCTTCTGGCGTTACCGGCCCGCGCCGGGATGGCAAGGGAGACGGATCGTGAAGCGTACCAGGGCGTTCCCCTGTTCCGCCGCAGAGTGGCTGGGCCTGCAGGGGAACGCCCTGATTCCCGCACGGCGTCGGGGTTCCGAGGGCTCCGGCGGCCTCATCCGCCACCCCGCCATGGACGAGTGGGTCAGGCGCGTCTGCGCCGTGTACGCTGACGGCCGCTGCCTGATCGCCGAAGGCTATGAGAGCGACCGCAGGCTGCGCGCGGCTCTCATAGAGCTCCGCCGCAACGGCAGTGTCCCCGGCCGACTGATCGAGCGCACCGCCGACCTCGACGAGATCGCGGCGTGCTGGCGCAGGGCAGCGCATGAGGCGGCGGGCGGCGAGGCGCCTGCAGCGCACAAGGTGCGCACCCTCTTCGAAGAGGCCGCCGCGGCCAAGGCCAGTGACGTCGTCTTCGAGAACGACGGCGGGCTCTGCCGCGTCCACGGCATCGTCAACGACCGCAAGCTCCAGCTCGCAGCCCCCATGCCAGCAGACGAGGGCCGCGAGGTCATGGGCTTCCTCTTCCACTGCAAGGACGAGGGATCGGCACAGACCTCGTACCAGAGAAGCGCCTTCCAGGGCTTCTCGGTCCGAGCCGGCGGCCAGGTGCCGCTGCCCTCGACGGTCTCCGCGCTGCGCTGCCAGCGCGGCCCCCACGAGCCCGACGGCGATCATCTGTTCGCCCGCCTCTTCTACCGTGACCGTATCGCCAAGGGCACCACTCTGGAGAGCCTCGGCTTCTCTGCAGAGGAGGCGGCGGTGTTCTCGGAGATCCGCATGTCGCTCCGGGGCGGCATCTTCCTCGGCGGCACGGCGGGGGACGGCAAGTCCACCACGCTGGCTACCAATCTCGCGCTCCAGATGGAGGAGGCGCAGGGCCAGCTCAACGTGGTGACCATCGAGGACCCGGTGGAATACCCCATTCCGGGCGCGGTGCAGATCGCGGTGCCCACCACGGGCTCCGGCGAGGAGCGCGGCAGGCACTTCAGGGACGCGCTGATGCACTTCTGCAGGGTGCATCCGGCGTCGGGAATGGTGTCCGAGATCAGGGACGCGGACGCGGCCCGGCAGGTGCTGCAGTTCATCGACACCGGCCACCAGGTGTGGACCACCATCCACGTCCACTCCGCCAACGCGATCCTTTTCCGCCTGCTCGACATGGGGGTGGGCACCGCCGAGGTGTGCAAGCCCGGCAACATCGAGCTGCTGATGAAGCAGACCCTGCTTCCCAGGCTCTGCGACGCATGCGCGCTCGAAGAGCCTGCGGGAGGCAAGGCGGTCCCCGACTGGCTGGGGCGGCATCTCCGCAACTGGCCCGGAGTGCGCTTCCGCAACCCGCAGGGCTGCGAGACCTGCAATCGCGAAGACCGAAGTGTCGTGGCGGGCAAGGCCTGGAACGGCTACGCGCAGCAGACGGCAATTGCCGAGACCATCCGCCCCGATGCGGCCTACCTCGCCTTCGTGCGCCAGCGCGACCCGGCAGGCGCCTGGGAGCACTGGGTGACCCATATGGGCGGCAGGCCCATGGGCGAGCGCATCTGGGCGCTGGTGGCGGCCGGCCGTGCGGACCCCTTCGATGCGCTGCGCAAGGGCGCACGGGTGAACCAGGCGGAGGCCGTGGATGCCTCGCCGCTTCCGGCCTCCGGGGAAGACGCCGCATGAGCCAGTTCGCACAGAAACTCGCGGGCACGTTCCTGCTCGGGCGCAAGGCCCGTGTGGACGTCTTCCGCATGGTGGCCGATCTGCTGGACGCGGGGTTCTCGCTGGAGCGCGCGCTGGAGATCGCCGCACGGGCGGCGAAGGACCAGGGTCAGCACGGCAGGGCGCAGCTCCTCGGGGCCTGGCGCAAGGCGCTGCTGGAGGACCGCTTCGCGGATGCCGTTGCAGGAAGCCTGCCGGCTTCCGAGGCGATGATCTTCCACGCCTATGGGCGCGTCGATGCGGCGATGCTGTTCGCCGCCGCCGCACGCGTCGCGGAGATGCGCGAGCGCCAGATCGCGGCGGTGTGGAAGGCGCTGGCCATGCCCCTGGTGCTGGCTCTGGGCCTGGTGCTGATGCTCTGGGCCGCCGGCGGCCACTTCATCCCCGTCATCGAGAGCGTGAGCCCGCCCGAGCAGTGGGGCTCCGGCGCGCGTCTCTTCCGCAGCGTCTCTGTCTGGCTCAACGCCAACACCCTGGCGTTCGGCGCCACGCTCCTGGGTCTCGTCGCGGCCGTCACGGCCGCGATGGTGGCCTGGACCGGGCCCGGCCGCACCGTTCTCGACAGGATCGCACCGTTCTCGCTCTACCGCACGCTCACCGGCTCCGCCTTCCTGTTCGTGACCATGGAGTTCCTGGCGGCGGGCATCGACGTCAACGACCGCACCTTCGAGGCGCTGAAGCGCGCCGCCTCCCCCTACGCCCGTCACCGCATCGCGGCGATCCAGGGGCACATGGCGCGGGGCGTGGGCCTCGGGCGCAGCATGGTCATGGCGGGACACGGCTTCCCGGACCCCTCCCTGGTTCCCGTGGTTGCGGCGCTGGACGGGGCGCCGGGATGGGAGAGGAAGCTCGCGCGCTTCGTGGAGCGCTGGGTGGGGCGCTCGGACGAGCTGCTGCGCGCTCGCGCTGCGCTTCTCAACGGCACGCTTCTCATTGTGGCGGCACTGGTCATGGGCTCGGGCATCGACGCGATGTTCTCGATCCTGGAACAGGCCGCCCGGTACTGACGGAGGAAAAGGACATGGAAGGCTTCATCGGCGACGGCAACCGGGCCCTCGACAATCCTGGCCTGAGGCAAGGGGGCGGCGCGGCGCCCGCTGCGGGGCGCCTGCGGCGCCTGCGCCAGAAACGCTGGCGCCGGGGCTTCAGCCTCTTCGGGGTGCTGCTGGGGCTGACCCTCGCTGCGGTGGCCATCGTGGGGGCCGTCAGCCTCTACAACGCCGCCCGCGAGTCCGCCAACCGCTCCGAGGCGCTGACCCTGCTCAACCGGCTGCGCGCCAACGTGGAGAGCGTCTTCGCAGGCGCCCCCTCCTACGGCAACAACACGAACCTGATCGCCACCATCGACCGCAGGGGTGGCATCCCCGACAGCGCACGCACGGTGCGGGGCAACAGGGTCCAGATCCGCCACCCCTTCGGCGGCCTGGTGAGCGTGACCGGCGGCCCCGGCGGGGCCACCAACCAGTTTCTGATCGTCTTCAACGACGTGGACGACGAGGTTTGCGCGGCGCTGGGCGACGCCTATGCCGGCCGCACCCGCGCCAGGGCGGGAATCGTGTCGATCACGGTGAACGGCACCACCCTGGCCTCGCCGGTGACGGTGGCGCAGGTGACGGCCAACTGCGACGACGGCGCCGGCGCCAACGATATCGGGTTCACCTTCGGATGACTAGGCGAAGCCTGGACATGCGAGGCGCGGATAGGCGCAGCATGACCATGCGTGGCGTGAGCCCGGGCGGCAAGAAGCCGCTTCGCCGGTACCGTGTGGGCGCAGGCGCGCTTGTAGCGGTGCTGCTTCTGGCGGCGCTGGCGGGCACCGGGCTTGCGGTCCATTACGCGGCGCAGCATGCGGCGCGGCAGGTGGCGTCGTCCTTCGACGCGGGCCGGGTGTTCGGCGAATGGGTGCTGGCGGCGCACCGGGCGAGCCAGGAGCACGACTTCTCGCCGCGCCTCGAGACCGAGCCCGCCTTCGTGCTGACGCCGGCCGCGCTTCGGACCCTGGGTGCGGCGCCGCCGGGGCTGCCCACACATGCAGGCCGTCTCGCCTCCTTCATGGTCGGCATCATGGAGGACGGCCGCGGAGGACCAGGGAGTTTGCCTGGACCGGGGCGTTCCCCTGTGGCGATGGCTTTCGGTGTGCTGGAGCCGGCGCGTCCGGAGGCGGCCCCGGCCTTGCGGAGCGGCGCCATCGCCGCCGGTCTCGCCGCGCTTGCGGAGGCCGGCAGCGCAGAGACGTCGATGGCGGCTCACGTACCTGCCATCGAGGCCGCGCTGGGGCGGCCGCTTGCAGCGGACGGACTCTACGTCACGGCGGACGCAGGGTTGCACTACAAGGACGCGGTTCTCTACCGGCGCCCGCAGCCCGGGCGGCCGGGGTTGAACCGCATGGAGACGGCCCTCGATGCCGGAGGCCACGATGTCACCGGCATCGCGGATGCCGAAGGGTTCACGGCGTCGGTCTCGGGCGACGCAGGCGCCAAAGGCGCCGGCCGCATAAGCGGCGACGCTGTCGCTGCTGGCCTCGAAGCGGGATCGCTCGAGGCGGGCGCCCTGGGGACGGCCTCGCTCGCCGTGTCGGCCGATCTCCTGGTCGGGCGTGCGGTGGCGGGGCCGGTATCTGCGGGCTCGGCGGAGGTCAACGGCCGTCTCGAAGCGATGTCCGCCGCCGTCACCGGCGCGCTCACCGCAGACACCTTGGCCGTGGCCGGCACAGCCTCCGTCTCCGGCCCTTCCTCGGCGCAGACGCTGGCGGGAGAGATGCTGACGGCAAGCGGCACCATGCGATCAGGTCGGATCTCGTCCACCGGCCTGCACGGTCCCGATGCCTCCATCGGCTCTCTCAGCGTCGGGAGCTGCGGCGGATGCTGACCATGTGCGCAAGCCGCCTTGGCGGCCTCTCGCAAGGTTCGAACCTTGCGCTGAATCGGCGTCATTGCCTGGGACGGAGCCTTCGGCTCAGTCGGGGGCTGAGCCGGGGACTGAGTCTCTTCGGGTCGCTGCTGGCGCTGGGGCTGCTGGGCGCGATGGTGCTCGCCGTGGCGCTCTTCTTCGAGAACAGGGCCATGGACGAGCGCGCCCGCCTCGCCGCGCGCCAGCTCACCGTGCTCTCCGACGCTGCTGCGAGCCACGTCAGCGGCCGCTTCCCCGCGATGCTGACCGCCCTCGGCGGCGGCTCCTCCGAGCTCACGCTGGCCACTCTTCGAAGCGCCGGCGCGTTGCCTGCCGGCTTCGCGGACGTGGGCGCCATGGGCCGGGGCTACCGGGTGCTCATGCGCGCGGCAGGCGCGGACACCATCGACCTGCTGGTGACCCAGACCGTGCCGGCGGGCGGGGCGACGCCGGGATCCACCGAGGTGCCCGCATCGGCGCTCTTCGGGGCCGGCGGCAATGCCAGGATGGGGGTGGTGCTGCCGGACATCCCTGACCGCCTGACGGGTCCGGCGGTGGACGCCGACATGTCTGCCTTCCAGGCCGCCTTCGCTGGCGCACCTCAAGCGGGTGCGCTGGCGACGCTCAGGCGTCTCGACCACCGCGCCGTCTACGGCGACCAGCTCTATCGCGTCCCGGTGCCCGGCTTCGCCGGCGCCAACCGCATGGAGACCGATCTCGACTTCGGCGGCAACGACTTGACGGGTGCGAACGCCATGGAGGCGGACACGCTTGCGCTGGAGAGCGATCTCACGGTGGGCGGCGGGCTCACGGTGACGGCGGACCTGATGGTGGGCCGCGCGCTGAACGTCTCCGGTTCGGCCGAGGTGGCGGCCGGGGTCACGGCGCAGACCGCGCGGGTGACGGGCGCTGCGTCGGCGGGCTCGCTTGCTGTCACACACGATCTGAGGGCGGCCAGCCTGACGGCGCAGGGCGCGTTGACGGCGGGCTCGGCCGGGGTGCGCGGCACGGTAGCGGCTGGCAGCGCCTCCCTTGCGAGCCTGCAGAGCGGCAGCGTGACGGCCCGGACGGTGACGGCGACGGAGGTTTCGGCTGCCGGCGCCACGGCGCGGGCGGTGCGGGCCACGGGGCGTGTCGACGCCGCGGAGGCCGGCTTCAGCCGCCTCACCGTCGGACGCTGCTCGGGGTGCTGAGAGGGCAAGCGCAATGAAGACGAGGTTCCTGCTCCTGCCGATCGCCGCCACCCTGGCTGCCTGTCTCTGGACTTCGAGCGCCATGGCGCAGGCCGGGACGATGCCCGCGGGCTTCGGCACGCACGGGACAGAGAGGCACGCTGGTAGAGGAAATCATTCTCCTGCAGCGCAGCCTGCGGACAGCACCGCCTCCGGTTCCGCGACGGCGCTCCGGCAGCGGGCGCTCACCGCGATGGAGTCGCTGCGCGAGGAGATCGCGACGCTTTCCGCGCTGAAGAACGCGCAGGCGGCGCTGCTCTCCCTGAACCAGGCGGGTTTGGAGTCGGGTGAGATGCCCGCGACCCTCGCCGCCGCGCTCTGCGCCGAGCCCGCGCTTGGCGCGTGGTGCCCTCTGCTGCCCGCCACCTTCGGCACCTCATCCGGGGAGGACGGCCATGACCGCGACTGACCTCGTTCTGATCGCCCTCGTGCTGACGGCCATGGCGGCAGTCGCCGCGGTGGACGCCCGGCGCGCGATCGTGGACCCGCGCCTGGTGCTTGCGCTGGTGGGCGCCGGCCTGCTCTGGCGCCTGTTCGGACCGGTCGAGACCGGGCCGTTATGGACTGGCCCCGCAGGGGCCGCGCTCGGTGTCGCCGTCGTTGCCGTGCCGATCGCGCTCGCGCAGCTGTGTCGCCGGCGCTGGCCGCTCTTTCCCGGCGATGCGATGATGCTGGGCGGCCTCGGCTTCGTCCTCGGCCCTCTTGGGCTGGGCTGGTCGCTGCTGGCAGGCGCAACCCTGGCCTCCTTGTACCGCGCCTGGCTCCAGCGCCGCCGGGGCCGCTCCTTCTTCCGGGGGTACTGCCCGCTCGGGCCCGGCATGATGGCCGGCGCCATGGCGGTGTTCGTGTTCGTGAACGCCGACGGGGCGCTCGCGGCGGACGAGGCGCAGATACCGCTTCCTCCGCAGCATCCGGCCCTGCAAGACGCACCAGCCCCCACTCCCCCACTTGCGCCATCTCGCCCGGGTGCGAGCGTAGCGGCCGCCGACACACCCGAGCTCGCGGCATCGGAGCTCGCGCCGGTACGGATGCCGCTGCCGTCTTCGCTCGCCGCCAGGGCAGTCGCGATCGACGGGACTGAGCCGCTCGCGTTGGCAGCGATCGCGGAACGCATCGCCACGCTGGCGGGCGTCCCGGTGGAGGTCGAGGAGCGGCCCGCGCGTGTCGCGGGCGGCGCCGTGCGGCTGCCCGATCCGCCGCGAGTGCGTCTCGCGTTCGAAGGGGCGCTGCCCGGCCTGCTGAACCTCGTCGCGGCGCGCGCCGGCTACGACTGGGCGTACCAGGGCGATCCCTTGGGCGAGCCTGATCCGCTGGACCAGGGCGATCCCCTGGACCGGCGAGATCTGCTGGACCGGCGTAATGCGCCGTGGGCGGAGGGCGGAATCGTGTTTTACCGCTACCACGATGTCGAGCAGCGCATGCCCGGCATGATGAGGGCCACCCCCGGAAGCCAGGGGGCGGCTGTCGGCCGCGGCGGCGATGAGGCCGCAGTCTGGCGCATCGACCGCGAGCGGCACGCGACCTTGCGCGCGGTGCTCGAAGAATGGGGCACGCTGGCAGGCTGGTCGGTGGTGTGGACCCCCCGGCGCGACTACGCCGTGCGCGCCGATGCCGCCTTCGAGGGCAGATTCCTCGACGCCGTGGACGGACTGCTGGCGGCACCGGCGACGCGGCGCTCCCTGGTGGCGCTGGCGTATGAGCCCAACCGCCACCTGGTGATCGAGCCGGCGGGAGGCGTGCGATGAGACCGCGCCATCCAGCCGTTCTCGCCGCGCTCTGCCTCGCTGTGCCTCTCGCCGGCGGCTGCGCTCCGCTGGGGCTGCAGCTCGGAATTGCCACGGAGGCGTCTCCGCCGAAGGCAAGCGAGAGCCTGAGGACGGACCCTGCCGGGATACGGCTCGCCGAGGCGGCGGAGCGCGCGGAGGCGGCGCTGACCGCGCTGGCCATGATGCGCGCGGCAGAGATGCCGCCGCGCCCTGGCGGCATGCTGGCCGAAGCAGCAGGGAGTTCCCCTGTACCGGGAAGTTCTCCCGTGCCGGCGGAGTTGCTGCGCGCGGTGACGATCGACTGGATCGGCCCGGTCGAGACCCTGGCCGAGGCCCTCGCGCGACGCGCAGAGTACCGTTTCGTCATGGCAGGCGCGCCATCTGTGCGGCCGGTCATGGTCTCCGTCACGGTCCGGGACACGCCCCTGATAGAGGTGCTGCGGGACCTCGGCCTGCAGGCCAGCAATGCCGCGACCCTGGTCGTCGATGCGAACGGCCGCACGGTCCACCTCGACTGGACAGGGGAACACCCTGGTCCAGGGGATCACCCCGGTCCAGGGGATCACCCCGGTCCAGGGGATCACCCCGGTCCAGGGGATCACCCCGGTCCAGGGAAACACCCCGGTCCAGGGAAACACCCCGATTCAGATGAACGACCCGGTTCGGCGCCGGGGCAGGAGGGAACATGACCCGCATGTGCATATTGCTGCTGGCCCTCGTGTGCCTCGGCGCCGATATCGCCTTCGGCGCGGACGAACCCCCGATGCTGGAAGCGCTGCTGAAAGCAGAGCCGCCGGATGGGGCGGGAATCGACGACGGCGGTCTCTCCGGAGAGATGCGCGGCTCCGCCATGCGTTTGTCTGCGCTGACCTTCGGCTCCCGCGCAGGACTGGCCCGGCGGGGCTGGGAGATCGCCGCGATGCTGGAGCGCCATGCCCACAAGCTCTCCGCCGTCTACCGCTTCCGTGACCTGATGCTGGAGAAGGACGGCTTCACCGTGATGCCGCCGGTGCTGGCGGAGACCGACCGTGTCTTCCGGCTCGGCCGCGATGGCGCCCGCGCTGCGAGCGCACGCCGTGTCGTTCGCATCGTCGAGCCCGAGCGGATCGTGAGTGCCGTGCCGCACTGGCGCGAGTTCCTGGTGCGCGAATGGTCCGGGGCCGAGCTGCCGGCGGCGGTGCTGTTCCCCCGCAGCAGTGCCGAGGCCGCGCGCTGGCGGCGCTGGCTGCGGGAGGGATGGGAGCACGGCACCGCGCTCGTGGACGACATCTTCGCCGCCGACCTCGACCGCCTGAACCGGGTGTTCGAGGGGCTGGTGCAGTGGCGCCGGGCTTACCTGGCGGGAATGGTCTCGTCGCCTTCGCTCGAGACGGAACGCATCGCTGCGAGCGGCCACGGGCAGCTGGTGCGGATCGGGGAGACCCTCGCGCGCCTCGGCCCGCCGGCCCGCTTCGAGCTCCGGCCCCGGCAATGGAAGGCGCTCCCCTACGCCCCTTCGGGCGGAGGCACCCCTGCGGGTGGAGGCACCCCTTCGGGTGGAGACACCCAATGAACCGTCGCTGGGCGGACGCCGATCACGCCTTCCCGGCCGCAGGGCTGGACCGCTTCCTGCTCTGGGCCGCCGATCTCGGTGCCTCCGACATCGCCTTCCAGACCGGCTCCCCCGCCTTCATCGAGGTGGACGGCATCCTGCACCGCGCCACCGGCGCGCGCCTCGACGGCGTCGTCATGGGCAGGCTCTGCGCGCGCATCTTCGATAACGTCCCTTCCGATGGAAGCACCTCTTCGGGTGGCGGCACCGCAGACGGGATCCTGCGCTCGGGCAAGGCCATCGACTGCTCCTATGCCGTGGCCTCCGGACCCAGGGAGTTTCGGCGCTTCCGTTGCAACCTGTCGCCGGTCCTCGCCGGGCAGCGCTTCGGCATCAACATCACCATGCGGGTACTCCCCGACAGCCCGCCCACCCTGGAGGAGCTGGGCGTCGAGCCGGAGGTCGCGGAGGCGTGGGACCTCTGCCGGGGCCTCACCCTGGTCACGGGCGTGCCGGGCTCCGGCAAGTCGACCCTGCTCGCGGCAGGGACCAGGCGGCTCCTGGAGAGCGGCGCGGGCCGCATTCAGTCCTACGAGGCGCCGATCGAGTTCGTCTTCGACGGCATCGCCGGCGACGGCGCGCTGATGTCGTCCTCGGAGGTGCCACGCCACTTCCCGAGCTTCGCCGAGGGACTGAGGTCCAGCCTGCGGCGACGACCTTCGGC
The DNA here is from genome assembly GCA_965220745.1 of Alphaproteobacteria bacterium. GTDB lineage: Bacteria > Pseudomonadota > Alphaproteobacteria > UBA828 > UBA828 > WTGU01. The sequence continues at coordinate 677,745 of CBDCQT010000013.1, forward strand.
TGTGATCGTGGGCGAGGCGCGGGACCGGGAGACGGTCGAGGCGGTCGTGCGGGCGGCGGACTTCGGGATCGCAGTGTTCGCGACGGCGCACACGGTTGGGGTAGCCGCCGCCATTCGTCGTCTCCTGGCGGAATTTCCGGCGGACGAGCGCCAGGAGCGCGGCGCGGCGCTGATCGACGTGATGACGCTGGCGGTGACCCAGGTGCTGCTGCCCAACCCGCAGTGCGATCTCACCCCTGCGGGTGGGCGCACCGCAATCCGCGAGTGGCTGCGCTTCGACGGCGCGCTGAAGGCACGGCTGATGGAGGCGCCGCAGGAACGCTGGTCCGGTCTGATCGCGGAAGCCCTGCGGTGCACGGGAAACGATCTCGCGGCTGGCGCGGAGCGGGCCTTTCGGGAAGGGCGGATCGCCGAGGCGGACAGGCGACGGCTGACGGCTGCCGCCGCAGCCGGTCCGCAAGCCGCCGAGCCCGGCACGAGAGGGAGGACATGGCAATGAGAGGGGAGACGAGCAGTGGAATCGCCGAGCCAGGGGGTTCTCACGTGGCGCGACAGCATGCGGCCCGTGCGCTTCTATTTCATCGACGCGCGGCTGCTGGCGCTGTTGATTGTGTGGCTGTTCGTGCCGGCGTGGTGGACGACGGCGGCGGTCGTGCTCGCGGTTGCAGCGCTCAGGATCGCGGAAGCCAGGGGCTACCGGCTGCACGCGGCGCTGAGGGCGGTACGCGCACGAGCGGCGGGCAGGCGCTCCGCGCTGCACGCCCGTCGCGTGCGCCGCTTCGTGGATTTCGGGTGAGTATCTCGATACCCGGTATCTCGATGCCCGGTATCCCGTTGCCCGGCATTTCGTTGCGCGGCATCCCGACCCTCGTCTCGACGCCTGTCTCATTGGCGATGTCGACGCTGGTCCCGACGGCAACGTCGATCCGTGCCTCGATATGCGCCGTCGCGATGTCCGTCTCGGCCGCGGCCATGTTCTCCCCCGCCGAAGCCGACTTCCTCTACGTGCCGCCCCGCGAAGCCTCTGCCGTGGCGGAGAGCGGGAAGGACCGCGCGCCGGCCGTCCATCGGGCGGCAACGGAAAAGAACGATCGTGCGGGCAACCGAGGCCACGGCAATCACGGAGAGACGACGACGCACATGCACGGGACCGGCGCTCACCATGCCGATGCCGAGCCACTGGAGAAGAGCGGCTCCGCGGGCCCCTGGCAGGTCCATGCCGGCGAGATGCTGCGCGAAGCGCTGGATCGCTGGGGAGAGCGCACAGGCGTCGAGGTGCTGTTCCTGACCGACCGGCGCTACCGGCTGCACGAGGGCCGCGCGTTCGAAGGCGCGTTCGACGAGGCGGCACGGGACTTGTTCGCCGCCCTCTCCCACCTGCCGCACCCGCCCGCCGGCGAGATGAGGCCGGACGGGCGAACGCTGGCGGTCATGCATCAGGCGAGCGTGCACCAGGCAAGCCTGCATCGGGCGAGCCCGCGCGGTGCAGGAGGCAGACAATGAGACGCGGAACGGCAGGCCTCGTGCTGGCGTCGGGGCTTCTGATCGCAACGCTGTCGGCGGCACATTCGGGCAATGCGCACGATGCGGCCCAGACGGATGCCGGGAACGACGTGCCTGTGGTGTCTGCGCTCCGCGCCAACGGCGCGCACATCCTGACCCTGGGCGAACGGGGCGGGCTCCAGGGGCACTTCGTGGAGCTTGCCAATGGCGACGCCTACGGCCTCTACGTCACGCCCGACGGCCATGCCGTTACCGGCCTCCTCTACGGACCCGACGGCACACTGCTCACGGGCCGCCAGATCGAGGCGGCGGGCGGGGAGAGAGGCGCGGCCGCCGAGACGCTGGCGGCGCACGGTGCAAGGCGTGCCGCCCGCGATAGCGAGGTCTCCTCCGTCAACTGGAGGTCCGGCGCGGAGGAAACCGCGGGCGGCGCGGGCGGCTTCGCCGACGCATACACCTCCGGTCGCAACGTATCCGCCGTCGAAGCGCTGGACGAGGGCGATCCCCTGGACCGGGACGATGTCTTGTTCCGGCGCGCGGCCTTCGCGTTCGGCTTCAGCCTCGGGCACACCGGCCCGTTGGCGGTGGTGTTTGCCGATCCGGGCTGCCGCTGGTCGCGCTCGGCGGTGGCACGGCTCGCCCGGCTTGCGCTCGACGGGCGCCTGAGGCTGCACGCCGTCCCGGTCGGGGTGCTGGGCTCGGCGTCGGCCCGCGAGGCTGCCGCCATCGCCTCCGCCGGCGATCCCGCAATGGCCTGGTTCGAGGGAGCCGCCGGGCCGGCGAGCCCGGAGGGCGGGCGGCGGATCGCGCGCAACAACGCGCTCTTCGATGCGTGGGGAGCCGGCGCGGTGCCCCTGATCGCCTGGCGCACTGCCGAAGGCCGTGTCGCCCACAGCCTCGGCGACATCGACGATCTCGATGCCTGGCTGGAGACCCTTCCCCATGAGTGAGCGCAAGCGCGCCATCGCTCAGGCGGTCAACCGCTTCGCCTTCCACCGCGACCAGCACCACAGCTGGCGCAGGGCTGCCGCCTGGCTCCTGCTCTGCAACGCGCTGACCGTCGCTGCCCTCGCCGGCTACATCGCGCTGCACTCCACCGTCTACATCACCGTGGCCGCCACGCCGGACGGCAGGCTGGTGCCGCTGACGCCGCTCGACGATCCCATCATGTCCGACGCGGCGCTCAGGAACTGGACGGTCTCAGCGGTGACCGAGGCCTTCACCCTCGGACACCACGACTGGCGCCTGCGTCTCGCATCGGTGCGCGAGAGCTTCACCGACGAGGGCTACGAGTCCTTCCTGAAGGGGCTGGACGAGAGCCTGTTCCTGGACCGGCTGAGGGACAACCTGCAGGTGGCCTCTGCCGTGGCGCAGGGCGCGCCGGTGGTGACGGAGACCCGCTACTTCGAGGGCCGTCTCGGCTGGGCCATCGAGTTCCCGCTCCTGGTGACCTTCGCGGCGGGCGCCCGGAGCGTGAGCCAGGACCTGCTTGCGCGGGTGCTGGTGCTGCGGGTGCCGCTCTCGGAGCGCCCTGCGGGCATCGGCATCGCGCAGCTGATCGCCGACAAGAGGAGGCCGTCGCAATGAGGACCGGATCAGTGCTCTTTCTGCTAGCTGCCGCTGCGGTGATGGCGACGGTGACCGGGGCCGTTGCCGCCGGCGACGGGGCATCGGAAGGCGGAGCCGATACCTGGGCCGGCCACGCGGTGTCGGACGACGACGTGGCACGGGGCGGCCGCGCCGCGATGCCGTTCACGGCGAAGCAGATCGAGGCCCTGGGCCGTCTGCTGCAGGAGACGCAGCGGGCAGCGTCGGTGGCGGCGGACCCGGTACCGCAAGGACGCATCAGGCGGGTGCGCATCGGCTCCCCCGGAGAGGGCGCGATCCCCATGATCGCGGTGCGCAAGGGCTACGTGACGGCGGTCTCGTTCGCCGACGCCACCGGCGCGCCCTGGCCGATCGAGGACGCGCTGGTGGATGCACGGTTTCTGTCTGAGACAGTCGTGACTGGGACAGTTCGTCCTGCTGGCGGGGCGGGAGACGATGGCGGTGCCGGCCGGGGGAGCGGCCGTGTGCCAAGCCACCTTCTGTACCTGTTCCCGCAGGCGCGCTCCCTGCACGGCAACGCGGCGGTCAAGCTTCTCGGTCTCGCGGAGCCCCTGGTGCTGAGCCTTCGGGGCGGCGGAGCGGACACCGACTTCCGGGTGGAGATCAGGCTGGGGCTGCCCGGACCCAACGCCGAGCCTGCGGCAACTGCCCCGTCCGGCTTCCACGCGGGCAATGCGGTGCTTCTGGACCTGCTGGGCGGCATCGCGCCGCCAGGTGCTGAGCGTCTCATGGTTGAAGGTGGCGGGCGGGACGACCGCGCCTGGCGCGTGAGCGGCGACCTTCTTCTGGTGACCCGCGCGCATCTGCTCTCGCCGGGGCCGTGGGCGGCAGAGCGCGGGGCCGGAGGCCGCTGGGCCTACCGGCTTCCCGATGTGCCCCACGCCCTGGTGAGCCAGGACGGGGGAACGTCCTTGTCAGGACGCGAAACGCGCCTCGCCTTCCGGGCATGGGGGGAGAGCGGGGTGCACCACGGAGTTCACCTGGACCGGAGAGTTTCAGCGCACCGGGGAGCTCCGCTGTTTCCGGGGTTGGAGAGAGAGGGAGAACGGCAATGAACGCGAAGGCGAATGGAAGAGCCTCCGGCGCCGGCCGGCTCGCCGTGGCGGCCTTGCCCGCCATGCTGTGCGCGGCGGTCTGGGCCGGAGCTGTGTGGGCCGACGTGCCCGACAACCGGGGTGTGGGGTTCAACCCCGACGATCCGGTATCGCCGGCATACGGAGAGACGATCCAGGATCGGGACGAGCAGCGCCTCGGCGATGCGCTGGAGCATGGCGAGACCTTCATCTCCACGGTCGACGGCACGGGACGGGCGCTGCAAGAGGGTCCGCCGCTTCCCCTGGAGCACGGGAGCGATCCCGCAGAGGTAGGGAGTGCGTCGCCGGATCCGGCAGTGAAGGCGCCCCGGCCGGTTCCGGCCTACGAAAGCATCAGCCGCCCCCGAACGCGCGGCCGGGACAGGGACGGCGGTCTCGCGGCGATGATCGGCGCTCTGCTGGAGAGCTGGACCCGGCCGCCGGAGATCGTGCGTCTGCGCTATGCGGATCCGCAGGAGCGCGGCAGCGATGCGGCGCGGTCTTCCGCAGCTCCGGAACCGCCGGCGCCGGTGGATGACGGCGTGCACCTGCCGCACGTCGCGGCGGGCCAGGGCTTCTACGCACACACTCTCTATGCCGTGGACTCGGACTATCCCGGTCCCGTGGTGCTGGAGCTGCTGCAGCCGCCGCTGGTGGGCGCGGTGGCGCACGGCGGCTTCGAGCGCGTCGGGGAGAGGCTGGTGCTCAGGCTTGCCAGCCTGACCTGGCGCGGCCGCACGCATCCCGTGGACGCCTGGGCCGTGGACCCCGAATGCGCCTGCTTCGGCATCGAGGGCGAGGTGGACCGCCACTTCCTCGCCCGTGTCGTGCTGCCGGCGGCGGCCCGCTTCGCCGAAGGGTTCATGACCGCCGCCGCCATGCCGGCACGCACGCTGAGCCTGCAGGACGGCACCGTGCTGCACGAGCGCGGGGCGGGCGAGCGGGAAGCGCTCCACTCGGGCCTCGGGGCGGCGGCCCGCACCCTGGGCGACATCCTGACGGCCGATGCGCCGAAGGAGACCACGGTGCGCATCCCCCGCAACACGCCGCTGGTGGTCATGGTGGCTCGCCCGTTCGCAACGCCGCCGGGGGCGGCGGCTGCGTCGTGGCGGGAGAGGACCGATGCAGGGAACTGACCTCGGCGGCGCAATGATCTCCCTGGTGCGGGACCTCGATCCCGCGCTCATGGTGCTGATCTCGGTGTGCTGCTACCTGCTTGGGTTTGCAGCCTTCATCCAGGGGTGCGCGCGCCTGCTGCGCCTCTCCGAGGACCGCTTCAACGGACCTTCGGTTGCCGGCACCGCGCTCTGCTTCCTGGTCTGCCTGGTCATGACGAGCTTTCCCTCCTGGCTCGCCGCCGGCGGCGAGAGCCTGTTCGGGCAGGGCACCGCAGCGTCCGCCAGCATCGGTCACGGCAGCCGGGGCGCGGACTACGACGCCGTCATCGGCGCGGTGCTCACCGTCGTGGGCTGGGTCGGCGTTCTGGCCTTCCTGCGCGGCGCCTTCGTGCTGCGGGCCGCGGCGGACGGCGTGCCGGGCGCAAGCGCAGGCCGCGCCGCCATGCACATGCTGGGCGGGATCTGCGCCTGGCACATCGAGAGCCTGATCGGTGCGGTGCAGACCAGCCTCGGCATCCAGGTGCTGAGGGTCACGTGAGGAGAAACGGCATGACCAACGCAATCGCACTCCTTCGAGTGGCGACACCCCTTCGGGTGGTTACACCCCTTCGGGTGGCGACACTGACGGCCATCGCGGGCGCGACGCTGTGGGCCGGGGGGCTGCTTCGGACCCCGCCCGCGCTGGCCGTGTCGTTGGGCGACATGGCCGACAAGGCGGCCACGGACCTCGACGCGGTGCCGGCGCTGCTCGCCATCGGCTTCTATATCGTCGGCGCCGCCGTGGCGGGCTTCGGTCTGCTCAAGCTCAAGCGTCACGTCGATCACCCGCAGCAGACCACGCTCGGCTCGGGCCTCATCGCCATCCTCATCGGCGTGGCCCTGATCGCGGCCCCTGCGGTGATCAACGGCCTCGTCGACACCTTCGGCCTCGGCGGCGCGGTCCAGACCGTCAGCCGGCCCAGGCTCTGAGAGCCGCGCAACAGATTGGGGAACGAGCCCCGTGACCCGCGTTCTCGAAGACGCCCTGGCGGCGAGCTGGACGCTGCGGCGCAAGCCGCTGGAGAGCTTCATGCTGCCGCAAGCCGCCATCGGCGACGGCATGCTCGCGTGCTCGGACGGCTCCCTGGTCTCGCTCATCCGCATCGACGGGGCGCGCTCGATGACCGGGGCCGAGGAGCTGGAGCGTTTCGTGGAACTGGCCTGCCGGCGTCTCAACAGCCGCCTGGCTGCGCCCGGTCATGCGCTGCACCTGATGCTGGAGCGCGCACCCGACGATGCCGGGACACAGGTGGAGCGGATATGTGCGCGGGCCGGAGCCCAGGCATCTCGGCTCGGCCTCTCACTCAGCGACGTCCTGGACGAGCGGTCGCGTTATCTGGGCACCCTGCTCGCAGCCGAGAGCGTGATCTTCGCGTGCTGGACCCGGCCCGCGTGCCTCACGGCAGCCGAGGCCAGGCGGGGCCGCAAACGTCTGCGGCAGTGCCTCAAGGCCTGGCTGCCCGAGGCGGGGGAAGCCCAGTGCCCCGATGCCGTGCTCGACGGACTGGAGCCACGCCACCGGGCGCTCATGGACGCCATGGGCGCGCTGTTCGACGAGGCCGGCATCGTGGCAGAGCGGCTCGATGACGAGGCGGCGCTCAGGACCATGCGCGTGCTGCTCAACGGGACGGAGACCACTGCACCCGACTGGCGTCCTGTGACGGCAGAGAACGATACGCCGGCTCGGGCCACCGAGTCCCCCGAAGCGGGGGCCTTCCCGCCGCCGTTGGCGCCGCAGCTCCTGGTCCGCGATCCGCTGCACGCATCGAACGGCATCCGCATCGGCGGCCGCCTCTACGGCGCAATGGACATGGTGCTTGGGCCCAGGTGCGCGCGGCCCTTTGCCGAGCTGATGGAAGGCCTGGCCGAGGCGAAGCTGCCCTGCCGCTTCTCGATCCTCATCGAGGGCGGTGGGATGCGCCGCCTCGGCGCCGCCGTCGCAAGGGTCTCGTCCGCCTTCCTCGCCTTCTCCCATCCCGACAGCTGTGCGGTGAGAGACGCCATGCGGGCACTTGCCGAGCAGGACGCTGCGGCGCAGGCGGTCGTCAGGCTTCGCATCGGCATGCTCACGTGGGTGGGAGCGCAGGAAGATGGGGAAGAGCTCGCGCGCCGGCTCGGGCGCCTCCAGCAGGTCGCCGAGGGATGGGGCGAGTGCGTGTTCTCGCCCCTCGTCGGAGACCCCCTCGAGGCCTTCGCGGCCTCGGTGCCGGGCTTCTGCTGCGGCGGCACCGCCGAGCCCGCGCTCGCCCCCCTCTCCGAGGCGCTGCGCCTCCTGCCCGTCTGCCGCCCCGCGGCCCTGGCGCGCTCCGCCGGAACGGCCCGGCCCGGCGGAAGTTCCCGGAACGGGGGAACGCCCCGGAACGGGGGAACGCCCCGGAACGGGGGAACGCCCCGGAACAGGGAAGCACCCTGGTCCGCGGTCGACCACATCTTCCGGGCGCCCGACGGCAGGATGCTCCCCTTCTCCTGCAGCGGCGGCGAGGACCACGGCTTCGAGCTGATCCACGGCATCCCCGGCCGGGGCAAGTCGGTGCTGATGAACAGCCTTAGCCTCGCCCACCTCCTCCAGGGGGGCCAGGCCAGGCTGCCGCTTTCCGCCACCATCGACATCGGGCCCTCGTCCTCCGGCCTGATCTCGCTGATCCACGAGGCGCTGCCGCCGGAGCGGCGCGCCGAGGCGGGCTGGTTTCCGCTCCGCATGACCACGGCGTGCGCCATCAATCCCTGCGACACGCAGCTCGGCTGCCGCTCGCCCCTTCCGGCCGAACGCGCCTTCCTGGAGAACCTGGTGGGCCTGATCCTGACCCCTGCGGGCGTGGCAGGGGTGCCCGACGGCATGCGCGAGCTGATCGGGCCCACCGTGGACCGGGCCTACGGGCTCCGTTCCGATGCCATCGCCGGTGCCGAGCCCAACGTCTACACGCCCGGCAGGGACGGAGACGTGGACCGCGCCCTGGAGCGCGCCGGACTCGCTCCTTCGGACCTTCCCTGGTGGGAGGTGGTGGACCTGCTCTTCGATGCGGGCGATGCGGTGGCAGCGTCGCGAGCGCAACGCTACGCGGTGCCGGTATTGGGCGATTTCCTTGCCGCGGTGCGCGAGCCTGCGGTGCAGGGGCTGGTTGGCGAGGCGGTGCACGGCGCGGGCGGAGAGACCGTGACCCGGGCCTTCATCCGCATCCTCACGTCGCTGGCGGGCTCCTGGCCTGCGATGTTCGCGCCGACCGCCTTCGATACCGGCGCCGCCAGGGTGGCGGCCATCGACTTGCGCGAAGTGGCGCCGAGGGGCTCGGCCGAGGCCGACCGCCAGACCGCCGCCTTCTACATGCTGGCCCGCCACGCGCTGACCCGCCATTGGTGGATTGGGGAAGAGGACATCGACCAGGCACCGGGGCGTTCCCCTGTGCCCGAGCGCTACCGCGCGTGGCACCGGGAACGCCTGCGGGAGATCCGCGAGACCCCGAAGCGCCTCGCCTTCGACGAGTTCCACCGCACCGGCTCCGCTGCGGCGGTGCGCGCCCAGGTGGAGCGCGACGCGCGCGAGGCGCGCAAGCACGGCGTCCGCCTCTGCCTCGCCTCGCAGCGGCACGAAGACTTCGGGCCTGCCCTGGTCGAGCTTGCCAACCGCATCTGGGTGCTGGGGGCGGGCGGCAAGGCGGCGGAGCTGGAGGCGCTTTCCCGGGTGTTCGATCTCAGCGCCACGGTGGCGGACGCGGTGTCGTACCGGCTCACGGGGCCGGGCCCCGAGGGCGCGCCGGCGCTGCTCATCGCCACCCATCCCGGGGGTCGCCTCGAGCAGGTGCTGCTGAACGCGCCGGGGCCGGTGGAGCTCTGGGCGCTGACCACCAGTCCGCGGGATGCGGCGCTCAGGGAGCGCCTGTGCGCCCGCCTTGCGCCGGCCGAGGCACGGGCGGCGCTGGCCAGGCGCTTCCCCACCGGCACTGCGGGCGCCTGGATCGAGGCGGAGCTGCGCCGGCTGGAGCTGCGCGGCGCAAGGGTGGCCGCCTCCGAAAGCGACCTGCTCGACAGGCTCGCGGACGAGCTCGCGAGCGGCGGAACGATCGTTGCAACCATGACCGAGAGGAGAACGGAACCATGTTGACGATGAACAGGGCGACGGTGCTGGGCCATGCCGGCCGCGATCCGGAGATGCGCACGCTGCAGTCGGGCGGCGAGGTGGCGCTGTTCAGCCTGGCGACCAGGGAGCGGTTCACGCGCCGCGACGGCACGGCGGGCGAGGCCACCGAGTGGCACGCCATCGTGGCGTTCGGCAACGCGGCGCAGACGGTGCGCAAGATGGTGCGCAAGGGCGCGGCGGTTCTGGTCGAGGGGCGCATCGCGACGCGCACCTGGAAGGACAGGACGGGCAGGGAGCACCGGACCTCGGAGATCCTGGTCTCGGGTCCGCAGGCTTGCGTGAACGTGTTGACGAAGCGCGCCCGGGGGTCGGGCGGCGATGACGATCCGCCCGGCGGCGCTGCGCCGGCAGGGGCGGCGAAAGCCGCGACCGAGGATCCCGGCGATGACCCCGCAGACGCGGCGGCCGGCTCCGGCGCGGTCGAGGATGCGGGCGCGGACGACGATGCCGACACGGGAACCGGCGCTGCCGCGGACCGCGCTTCGTCCGACGGTGCGGAGAGTGAGGGGGCTGCCCCGACCGAAGCCGCTGCCGATGCGGCGGGCGCAACCTCCCTTCCGGCAGTCGAAAAGGCTGGGAACGAAACAGGTACTCATGCCCCGGCTTGTGCCGGGGACGGACCTGAAGAGGAAGCGAGGCCGGCAGGCGGCGAAGATGCCGGTCCCGGAACCCAGGACGTTCAGACCGATGAAGCCACCGGCGCGGCCGATGAGGACACCGGCCATGACGGAGGGGATAGCGCGCCCGCCGCTTCCCCGGAGGGAACGGCCTCGGCTGAAGCGGCATCGGCCGAGGCCGCCACTGCCGGCGTGGAGGGCAGCACGTCGGCGTTGGGAGAGCCGGAGACCGACACATGCGGCGAGCCAGGGTCCGGCGAAGCGACCGGCAGCGCCGAAGACACGTCCGACGGAGGTGTTGCGACGGGCGACGCCGGTGATGCTGTGACCGGCAAAGCCGAAGCCACCGACGCGGGGGATGCCGGCAGCGAGGCGGTAACGGCTGGGGTCGAAGGCCGGGCAAGCGATGCCGGCCATGACTAGCAGGACCCTTCTCCTCGCGGGTGTCCTGGCACTGGCGCTCTCCCTCTGGCCGGCAGAAGCCTCGGCGGCCGGCGTGGTGGGAGCTGCCGGTGCCGAGTGTGCGCCGGAGGTGGAACGCGCGCTGATCGAGGGTGCACGCATGGGCGTCGAACGCGACGTGGCCGTCCTGCGCCATCCCGACCAGGGCATCCGCGACCCGGACTCGATCCTGGATTTCTCCTGCCTCGACGATCTCTTCGATTTCCGGCGCTTCGACATCCTCTTCGATCCGGGCAGGAGCATGTCCGACCTGCTTGGCCTTGTGCAGCGGCGCATCTGCGCGGCTGCACGCGAGGCATACCGCGGATACGTCGGCCGCCCCCTCAATGCGGCCCTCTACACCGCGCGCATTCCCCGGCTGCCGGGGCTCGGTCCGGTCCACGTGATCGAGAGCGCGGGGCGCGCCGGGAGCGCCGAGCGGGACCAAGGCATTCCCCTGGACCGGCGCTTCCCGCTGGAACAGGGCGTTCCGCTGGACCACGGCGTTCCCTTGTACCAGGGAGTTCCCGTGTTTCGTAGCATCGTGGGAGGCGGTCGATGAGCACCGAGGCAATGACGACCGGGTCAACCACCGCCGGCGGTAGGGGCGCCCGGCCGCATGCCGCCGCGACGGGGCGCGCCGGCATGGTGCGGATTCTCCGCGGTGCGTGTGCCGCGGCGGTGGCAGCGATCGCGATCCTGGCGGCATCGCCCGCCGAGGCGCTTCGCTGCGACCGCACCGACAACGACCGCGCCGAGGCCAGCCGGGCGATCCGGGTCCTGACGGGCGAGATCGACGCCATGGAGCGGGCCATCATCGAGGCCTTGCGGCTCCAGACCGGCCAGCTCGCGGGCTACACCGCGCAGAGCACCAAGGCGCTGACCCAGGCGCTCGACGCCCAGACCCGTCTCCAGGCCCAAACGGCGCGGGAGGTCGAGGAGACGCGGAGCATGAACGCGCACCGGCCGAGCCGGAGCGCGTGCTCGACGGTCACCGGCGTCACCGGTCTCGGGGCGACCCGGCGCGCCGCCGATGCCCACCGTGCTTCCGCAGGCGAGGTCGAGGCCGGGCGTATCGCGAGCGACCGCGCGGTGGTGGCGGAGGCCGGCAGCGCTGCCGACGGCGCGGCGCGGTTCGATACCGTGACCGGGCTCTATTGCAGCCCCGGCCGCGCCGGCGACGAGACCTGCCGGGGCGAAGACGCCTGGCACGGCGTCGATCTCAGACCTGGAATCCTCCTCGACCGCCGCACGTTCGGCAGCGAAGAGGAACTCCACGCCGCAATCGAGCTCTCGCGCAACCTGGCGGCGCCGGTGGTGCACGATCCCCTGCCGCTCGCGTCCGCCGAGACCGACCGGGAGCGCCGGCTGGTGCTGCTGGCGCGCGCCGCAGACGCGCGCACGGCGCTGGCTGCGGACTGGTTCGGACATGCCCGCAGCCTGCGCGCCCCGGGCGCCGATCTCGGTGCCTGGGCAGATGCCGTGTCCGGCGGACGCGGGCGCGACACGGGAAAGCCGATCAGCCGCTACGCGCTGATGGAGCTGCTGGCGAGCCGCCGCTTCGAGGATCCCGCCCGGTTCGTGGCGTTGCAGGAGATGTCCGCGGACAACCTGCTGCGCGAGCTGGCGATGCTGACCTCCATCTCCCTCATGCTCGACTGGGAGCGCTTCCGGCAGGATGAGCGCCGGGGCGCCATGGAGGCGGCGCGGCTGGCTCTCGGGGTGGAAGAGATGCGCCGCCTGCCGGGCCTCACCGATCCGGGGGCCGCGCCCCGATGAGCATGCGCCTCCTGCGCTTCCTCTTCGCGCCCGAGCTGGGCCGCTGCCTGGCCGACATGCGCCAAGCCGCCTGGCGCTTGGGCCAGAATGTGCGCGCACTCTCGGACGGGAGTTGTCCCGTAGCAGGGAGTTCCCATGGACCAGGGAGCTCCCCTGTACCAGGGCGTTGCCCTGCGGCTGACAGAGACCGGCGCTGGAAGCGTCTCCTGGAGCGGGAGCGGCGCCTGCGCACCGTCCTGGGCGCCGCTCTTTCCGCCGCCGGCTTCGCCTTCGTGTCCCTCGGCGCTTCCGGCCTGGTTTCCGGCGCCGCCGGCGCCCAGACCATCGACCCGGACATATTCGCGACTGCGGACAACGCCACCCGCGACCTGTTCTCCTTCCTGAGCGACATGGACGTGGCCCGCCACGCCGTCCTCGGCGACATGCTCTTCGTCTTCAACGGCGGCGTGCTGGTGCTCGCGGGTTTTTTGCTGCTCTGGCACACCGTGGCTGGAACCGTCGACACCGCCCGCACCGGCCGCTGGGGCTTCGGGGCCTGGGAGATCGTGCGCATCGTGGCGGCGGTGGCCCTCATGGCCCCGCTTCCGGGGGGCATGAACGGCGCGCAGCACGCCGTGGTCGGATTGGCCACCCTCGGCGGCGACTTCGCGGGCGCGGTGTGGACCCCCTTCTCGGAGCAGGCGCTGGGCCGGGGCGATCCCATTGCGCCACGGCCCAAGGCTGCAGCCTGGCGCTCGGCCATATCCCGCGTGCTGCTCGCCGAGACCTGCACGCATGTCGCCAACGCCAACGCGCGCCGTATCGGCGACGACCCCTATATAGAGGCGAACGAAGAGCGCGCGGACGGCGCGCTGCTGCTCCGCTACGACGGCGACGGCCGGGGCATGCCCCGCGACCTCTGCGGCGCGGTGCGCTTCGACGGCCTCGACGGCGAGGGATCAAGAGGGATCGCCGCGCACGGCCATCGCAGGGCGATGGAGGGCCTGTTTCCGGCCATTCGCGGTCTGGCCGTCGAGCTGGGAGACCGCTACCTGCCGGGCTCGCCCGTGCACGGGCAGCCGCTGCCGGACGTCGAGGCTGCCATGAATGCGCGGGGCCTCGCGCTGTCCTATGAGTCCGTCCTTGACGATGCATTGAGCCGCGCGGCCTCCGAGGAGCGCCTTGCGCTCGAGCGTGCCGTCGCCGAGGACGCGGCGGGCTCGTCGTGGCTCGCGGCCGCAGGCTTCTTCAACACCATCGCGTCCCGCACCGGCCTCTTCCAGGCCGCAGCCCACAACGTCCCCGACGCAGCGCTTCCCCTGCCCAGCCTCGAGGAGTGGTCGCCGCCGGCTGCGGCGGCGGTCAAGGGCCTGCTGGGCGCGCTCGCCTCTTCGCGCACCTGGCAACCCGTGTTCTTCGCCGCAGGCGGCGGGGTCGCGGGGACGCTGCCGGCAGCAGGGGGCGGCAACGGCAGCCTGGTGGCCGGCCTCTTCGAGTTCATCGACCTCGATGCTGTCGTCATCGCCGACAGCGGCAACCCCATCGCCGACCTCGCGGGTTTTGGGCACGACCTGATTGCCTCTGCATTGAGCGCCATCGGCGCCATCTCCGGCGTCGCCGTGGGCTCCGGTCTGCTGGAATCCATCCCCTTCTTCGGCAAGGGGCTCGATGCCTTCGAGTCCGTCTGGCGGGTCACCGACGGCTTCGTTTCCACCATCCTCGGCCTCATGCTGATCGCGGGCGCCGTGCTGGCCTTCGTGCTGCCTGCGCTGCCTTTCATCCGCTTCCTCTTCGGCGTCTTCGGCTGGCTGGTGAACGTGGTGGAGGCGGTGCTCGCCGTCACCGTGTTCGCCGCCGCCCACGTCACGCGCGGCCAGGAACGTGGACTTGCGGTGCCGGCGACGCGCCAGGGGTGGCTGTTCCTGCCGGGGCTGATCCTGCGCCCGCCCCTGATGCTGTTCGGCCTCATCCTCGGCTACTTCGTGTTCCTCGCCGCCATCGGCCTGCTCAACGCCATCTGGCTGCCGCAGCTGCGGGACGCGGGCGCCTCGGACGGTCTCGGGCCGGTCGGCTTCCTCGCGATGCTCACCCTTTACGTGATGCTCTGCTACGCGCTGATGAACGGCGCCTTCAAGCTGATCGACCTGCTGCCTTCTGCGGTCATGGAGTGGATCGGCGGGCGCGCCGGCGGCACCGACGACGGCGCGGGCCGTCTTGCGGGCGCCGTCACCGGCGGCATCGCGCGGGCCGGGAGCGGCCGCCTCACGGGCCGGCTGCGCGGCGGAAGCGGCGGATAGGTCGATGGGAGGCGATACGCGCCGCATGGCCGAAAGTGCGAGCGGCCTTGCCGCCGCCGCAACGACGCCGGGGACCGCTGCTGGCGGGCGGCCCCCGGTAGAGGGAGATGCACATGAAGAAGTCTCTAAAGGTGATGGTGACGATCATCGCCGAGCGGACGACGACAGTCAAGCGGCGGCGGAACTGCAACTGGTATCGGCACCTTCGACCGCGCCCGATGCGAACGTAATGACGGCATCTTGCGGAACCCGGTTGCGACTCACTTGTGAGGAGGCCCGGCGGGCCGGGCTCAAACGATGCCGGGGGCCGCCCCTGGATGGCACCCCCGGCACGTAACGACACAACTCAGCATGACATCACGAGGATAGACACGATGACCGAGCAGGAATCTGCCGTCAAGAGCCGCCGCAGGCGCGCACAAGAGAAGCTCACGCCGCCCCCTCGCTGGCCCGGGGATCCGGAGCAGGTCGAGGGTGTCGACGTGGACTTCGAGGCCGTCGCCCACGTGCTCGCCAACACCTGCCGTTGGGGCGGCCGCACGCGGCGCTTCTACTCGCTCGCCCAGCACGCGCTCACCGCCTCGGAGGAGATCGAGGCGCTGGACGGCGTCGCAGACGAAGACCGCCGCACGCTCGCTCTCCATGCACTCCTCATGACTTCGCGCGCCGCCTGGCTCGGCGACGCGGAGGGAGAACGCCCCGCATCGGCCCGGGCGTCAGCGCTCGCCAGAACCCACGGCGAGGCCATCGACAGGGCCGTGCGCGAGGCCGCAGGGCTCGATCCGGAGCCCTGCGAGGAGTGGGCCGAGGTGCTGCGCTTTGTCGACCGCATGACCGATGCCGCAGAGAGGCGCGACCTCGGCGTGGACAGCGGCGGCTTCCCCTTCCCGCCGCTGCGCCGCGCCATCCGGCCCCTGGCGCCCGAGGCCGCGGCAGAGCGCTGGCTCGCCCGCTTCAGAGAGCTGGCAGGCTCTTCCCGCTCCGGCGGCGTCCACGCCGGGAGCGATGCAACCGGTGTCCCGGCGGCTGCCGCCGAGGCGGAGGCCTCACGATGACCGGCGTCGGCGGGGACACCGGCCGCGGGCTCCGGGTCGCCGCCCGGAGCTTCCGCACATGGCTCAGTCTCGGCATGAAGGTCGCAATGGTCGTGATCGCCGCGGGTCTGGGCGCCGCAATCCACGAAACCTACGAGAAGACCGCCGAGTACGACCGCTACATCGTGGGTGTCCAGGTCATGTCCGAGATCATGCTCGCCCTGCAGTTCGATCCGGACAGGGACAGGACGGTCCTTCGTCCGGACGATACGGAGTATGTCGGCAGCCTGGAAGAGATCGCCACGTTCGAGCCCTACCTCCGCCAGCGTGCCCGAATGGTGGACCGGGCCGTCGACGCTGCAATTCTCGGCGGCGGTATCGGCGCGGGCCTGGCCGTCGCCGCCCTCTTCGGGCTGCACCTCTTGGGGCGAAGGCTGGGGCGGGGCCGGCGCCTGCGCGGCGGAGAGCTGGTCAGCCGGAGAAAGCTCGCCTGGCGCACCCTGCCGTGGTGGCGGCGCCTGCCGCTGCCTGGCCGAGGCCCCGAAGCCTGGCCCTACACTATCGCCCGCATCCCCTGGCCGAAGGGAGCCGAGACCCGGCACACGATCGTCTCGGGAACCACCGGATCGGGCAAGACCGTGCTCATCGCGGACCTCGTGGAGCAGATCCGGAAGAGGGGAGAACGCTGCATCGTCTACGACAAGATGGGCTCCTATACCGAGACCTTCTTCGACGAGCACCGGGACGTTCTCCTCAATCCCCTCGACAGGCGGGCACCCCGCTGGTCCCCCTTCCTCGAGGCCCGCACGGCGCGGGATTTCGACACCATGGCGGCGGCGCTGATCCCCCGACAGAAGGACGCCGCCGATCCCTTCTGGATCACCGCAGCCCGCCAGCTCTTCTCCCACGGCGCCGCCGTCCTCTGGCAAAGGGGGGAGACGCGTAACCGGGTGCTGGTGGATCACTTGCTCAAGACCGAGCTCAGCGCGCTCGCCGAGGCCATGGAGGGCACGGTGGCGCAGTCCATCGTCGATCCCGCCAACCCGAAGACCGCGCTCTCGGTGCGCGCCATGCTCACCGCCAACATCGGCGCCATGGACCTGCTCCCCGACGAGGGCGATCCCTTCTCCATCCGCGAGTGGATCGAGCAGGACAGCGGAGGCTTCCTGTTCCTCACCTCGAGGGGCGATCAGCACGCGAGCCTGCGGGGCCTGATCTCGACCTGGCTGGAGATTGCCGTCAACGCGCTGCTCTCCCTGCCGCGCAAGGACGCGCAAGGCAACGTCCCGGCACGCCGCACCTGGGTGATCCTGGACGAACTTCCCACCCTGCATCAGCTTCCCTCCCTTCGTCCCGGCCTCGCGGAGAGCCGCCAGTTCGGGGGGTGCTTCGTCCTGGGGGTCCAGGTGTTCTCTGCGTTGCGCGACCTCTACGGCCGCGACGGGGCAGAGACGATCTCGGGCCTCTGCGGCACGCGCGTGGTCCTGGCGGCGCCGGACAAGGACACCTCGGAGTGGTCTGCCGAGAGCCTGGGCCGTGTGGAGGTCGAGGCTCTCTCCGAGAGCGTGAGCTACGGGACAGGGGGACGCCCTGGTGCCCCGCACGGCGGCGTGTCCCTGAGCACGCGGCGCGACCTGCGCCCGCTGGTGCTGCCGTCGGAGGTGTCGCGGCTGGAGAACCTCTCCGGCTATCTCAAGTTCCCCGGTGCCTGGCCGGTCGCACGGATCGGGCTCGACTACAGGAAGCGAACCGAAGTGGCCAAGCGCTTCGTGCCGAAGGCGGAGCACGGTGGAAGCAGGCGCTGCAGCACGAAGGAGGAGACGGCCGTCCAGGGCGCTGCCCCCGTGGCCGATGGCGTAACCGGCAGCGACGCCTATCCTGACCCGAAAGCGCGGCAAACCGACCCAACGTCGACGGTGGAGCGAGCGGTTCCGGCAACCGCTGCACCGGCCGGCCGGGGAGTCGAGAGGGACGCGTCCGAGGCGGAGATGGCTGTCGGCACCGCCGAAACCATATTCGGTGAGCCGGAGACGCAGGACGAGGCCGACATCCTGGAGCCGGAGGAATGGGTGCGTGGCGGCGAGGTCCCCGGCGACGCCGGCATCGATGCGCCGAACGAGTCCTGCTGGCGGTCCGAAGTACTGGCTGCCTCGGCGGGCGCGCGGGACGATCGAGGGGAATCGTCAGGCCAGAAGCGAGGCGAGGGCGAGGCGGACGACGCGAGCGGCCGGTGGCGGCTGTGAGAATGATGCGTTCCCCTCGGCCCTTCCGCAGCATGGGCACGTCGGGCGCCGGGTCGACCGGTCGGATTGCCGAAGCGGTGAGCAGCGGGTGAAACGGGTCCGATGGTCGTCTCGATCGGAGCCATCGCCTCCGCCGCGCAGGGCGTGTCGTATTTCGAGCGGGACGGATACTACACGAAGGGGGATCCCCAACACCTGAATGCAAGCGCCTGGGTCGGCAAAGGCGCGGATGCGCTCGGGCTACGGGGTCCCGTCGAGCCCGATGTATTCCGGGAGATTCTGGAGGGTATCGTGCCTGACGGCTCGGGGCGCCGCCTGGGGCGCCCCGAAAAGGACGGCACCGTCACGCATCGCCCCGGCAGGGACCTCACGTTCTCGGCGCCCAAATCCGTGTCTCTGGCCGCATTGCTCGGCGGTGATGCGAAGGTCGCAGCGGCCCACGATGCCGCGGTGAGGCGCACGCTCGCCTGGCTGGAGGCGACGACGATCCAGACCCGCATGAGAGATCCGGAGACCGGAATTCTGGTGCGCGCCGGCGGCCAGAAGATGGTGGCCGCCACCTTTCGTCACGAAGTCTCGCGCAACCTCGACCCCCAGCTCCATACCCATGCGGTGATCGCAAAC
The DNA here is from genome assembly GCA_965220745.1 of Alphaproteobacteria bacterium. Lineage (GTDB taxonomy): Bacteria > Pseudomonadota > Alphaproteobacteria > UBA828 > UBA828 > WTGU01. The sequence goes on from CBDCQT010000013.1 coordinate 696,235, forward strand.
ATGGTGCAGGGCGAGGACGGGGGAACACCCCGGTCCGGGGGAACGCCCCGGTCCGGCAAGTGGCGCACCATGGCCAATGAACCCCTCTACAGGCGCCAGAAGCCGATCGGCATGGTCTACAGGAACGAGCTCGCGCGGGAGCTGCGGGCGCTCGGCTACGAAGTCGAGAAGACCCACGCCGACGGGCGTTTCGAGATCGCGGGCGTATCGCGGACCGTCGTCGAGGCCTTTTCTTCCCGCCGCGCGGAGATCGAAGCGGCGATGGCGGCGCGCGGCCTGGGCGATCCGGGCAGCAATCCGCACCTCGCCGAGCGCGCGGCCCTGATGACGCGCGCCCACAAGCGCGACGTGGACAGGGAGGCGCTTCAACGGAGCTGGCGCGAGCAAGCGGCGTCGCTGGGCTTCTCGGCAGAGGAGGCGATCAAGGCAGCCCGCAGGCAGCGCTCGATGAGCCCCGACGGCTCGGGACAGGGGGTTGAGGCGCCCCGCGAGCGGAACGCCGCCGGCAAAGAAGGCGCGACCCCGGGTGCGGCACGCGATGCCGGGCTGGCATCCGAGGCGGTGGCGTGGGCGACGGAGCACCTCTCCGAGCGCGAGGCAGTGTTCGCTCGCTCCGACCTGCTCGCCGCCGCGCTCGCCTGGAAACCGGGCGCCGTCCCCGTCGAGGCCGCTGGAACGGCTATCGAAGCGGCGCTCCAGGAGGGCCGGCTGCACGCCGCGCCGGGTTACCGGGGAGCTTCCCTCTCTCCGGGAGACGAGGGCCTGACCACGGACATCGCGCTCGCCGACGAGCGCGAGACGATCGGCCTCATGCGCAGCGGCCAGGACAGGGGACGGGTGCTGATGCGCCGGCGAAAGGTACGCCAGCACCTGCACAAGGGACCGCTCACCGGCGGCCAGAGGCAGGCGGTAACCGCGATTCTCTCATCCAGGGATCGGGTCGTGGGCGTGCAGGGCTTCGCCGGCACCGGCAAGACGGCCATGCTGAACCGGGCACGCGCGCTCGCGGAGAAGAGCGGATACCGCATGGTCGGGCTCGCACCCTCCGCCTCTGCCGTGCAGACGCTCGCGGCCGAGTCCGGCATACAGAGCGAGACCCTGCAGGGCTTCCTCGCGCGCAACGCAGGCGTCGCCGAGGGCAGGCTTGCCCGCAAGGCGGCCCGCAAGATGCGCGAGGACTTCGCGAAGACCGTTCTGGTGGTGGATGAGGGCTCGCTCGCCTCCACCGTCCAGGCCCGCGACCTGCTCAGGATCGCAGACGCCCTGCACATTCCCAGGGTCGTGCTGGTTGGCGACGAGAAGCAGCTCGACGCCGTCGACGCCGGCAAGCCCTTCGCCCAGTTGCAGCAGGCAGGCATGCAGACGGCGGTCATGGACCAGATATTGCGCCAGAGGGAGCCTGCGCTGAAGGAGGCGGTCGAGGCCAGTCTCGCAGGCGACGTCCGCACGGCGTTCGAAAAGCTCGGATCCAATGTGGCGCAGGTGAAGGCCGACAACATTGCGGGCGCCGTCGCCGCGCGCTGGCTGAGGCTGTCATCGGAGGAACGTGAAAACACCGGCGTGATGGCGCCGAGCCACGAGCTCCGCGGCGCCATCAACGGCCACATCCGGGAGCGCCTCGCGAGAGAGGGCGCGATCCACGGCCCCACCTTCCACGGCGAGCAGCTGGTCTCCCGCGGCTACACGCGGGCGGAGAAGGCGCTCGCCGTCAACTATGCGCCCGGCGACGTGGTGACCTTCCACCGCGCCTACAAGCGAATGGGAATCGGCAAGGGCGACGAGCGCCGGGTGGTCGAGGTGGACCGTCGCAGCCGCACGGTGGTGTTGGCGGACGCGAGCGGCGGCACCATCGCCTGGAAGCCCGGCATGATCGCGGGTCGTCATGGCGGCAGCGAGGTCTACCGTGCGGAGCCCATTGAGCTGCGCGCGGGCGACCGTATGCGCTGGACCCGCAATGACAAGGGCCTCGGGCTGGTGAACGGCCGCACTGCCGAAGTGGTCTCGGTGAGCGCCGACCGCGTCTCCTTGCTGCTGGAGGACGGGCGGACGCTCGCGCTCGACAAGGATGCCCCGCAGCTGCGCCATCTCGACCACGCCTGGGCTTCGACCGTGCACGCGTTCCAGGGACGCACGGTCGACAGGGTGATTGCCGCGATGGAGGCCAACCACCCGCACCTGACGACGCAGAAGAGCTTCTATGTCGAGATCAGCCGGGCGCGCGACCAGGCCGAACTCGTGACGGACGACGTGGTGCGGCTACGGGAGCGGCTCGAGGCCACGACAGGCGAACGGATCGCTGCGCTGGAAGCGGTTACGCCGAAGAATCGGGACGCAACGGCGAAGGCAGCCGAGGCGACCGGCGAATTGCCGGCACACACGATGCCCGCGCGCTCGGACGCGGGCGTCAGGCCGCAGGCGGATCGAGGCGCGCCGTTGGACAAACAGACCGAACCGGGTGGCAGGGAACATACTGAAGGCAAACCCGGGCCGAGCGAGCCTGCCCCTCGAAAGCGGATCGAGCTGGAACTGGAGTTGGAACTGTAGTCCAATTGCCGCGCTCGCCGGAACCGCGCCGAGATAGTGGTGCGCCTGCATCAGGTTGCGGAAGCGGGCCTCGTCCGCCGCCACCACGATGTCAACCGCTACCTCCGAAAGAACCGCCACCGCCTTCCCGTCCACACGGCTGCCTCACGGCACCTAAAGCGGAACGTGGCGGGGAAGTTCAGAATCACCGTCAACTCGTTGTCAGACGGCACCAATGCTCAAGGAACGTATCCGCCCTCGCCGGATACCCTGGAGCATGTGGTTCCGGGTCGCTTATCTGGTCCCCTGTCAGACAAGGGCATGTCTGCGGTGCAGTTTCAGTGGCAGCTTGGACTGACGCGGTACGAGACTGCGTTCGGCATTCTGCTCAGCTCCACGCTGGTATGGTGCGGCCCGGCCGCAGGTCGGGGCCGGATCGTGCCTGGAGACGGAGAGTATGCGGAGGTCGACGAGTCTTATGTTGGAGGCCGGACCCGTGGTGAAGGCCGAGGCGTTCACCACAAGACGCCGGTGGCCGCTGCCGTCGAAGCCCGCTACAGGAATCCCGACACCGCGCGGGACAGGCGGACGGGTGGCCGCTACGCCGAGCGCGTACGGCTGGCCGTCGAACTCACGGTCGTCCCTCGTTCCGAACGTCAAGAGCGACACCAAGTGCACGCGCCCAGGGCGCCGCAACCCAATTCGAGCGCCTTGTTTCGAGCTCGCGGGCGGATGGGAACCCGTCCGGCGCGCAGCTTTCCGTTGGCAGCAGCGCGTGGCGGCGCCCGGTACGATCACGGATGCGGCGGCTCAGCCTGGGCAAGAGCCTCCGCCGCCCAGCCAGGAACGATCCCGGCGATCCACCAGGCTCCGTCCTTCAGGATCGCAACTTCGCGGTGCGGCCGATCGGGATCGGTGTTGTCGTAGAGCAGGACGTCGTGCGCGCGCGCAATCGCCGCCGGGAGATTGGCGTGTGAGCGCGCAAACCGCCGCCGCACATCCGCTTCCGGAACATCGTGACCGCCGAGCGCGACCCGGTTGCGGATGCGATCGAGCGCCTGGTCCGGCGAGGCGACGGACAGGAAGTGAAGGACGATCCGGTAGCCATCACGCCGCGCGGCCTCCATGTGGTGAAGAATGCCGGAACCGGCAAGCGTCGTCTCCACCAGGTGCGTCCTCCCGGCGGCAAGCGCAGCCTGCCGCCGGCGCAGCGCCTCGCGCGCTGCCTGTCCGGTGGAGCCGGCGGTCATGCTGCGCGCGATCGCATCGGGGTCGATGATGTCAACGTCGCCGAACCAGGTCGTCCGCGTCAGACTGGACTTGCCACACCCGTTCGGACCGGAAACAACGATGAGAGTCGGCAAGGCCGCTGCCGGGTCAGGCGGACTTCTGCCCGGGCGCACTGAGCACCCGGTCCCCCTCCCTGGTCCGTGCGATATAGGCGCCGTCCGAACGGACGCCGTAGAGGGTACCGCCAGCCTCGACCTGGGCTGCCAAGTCTGCCCTGATCTGGTCGCGCCAGTCTTTCGGGCGACCCGGTATGTCGGGCGGCGGCGCGGGTGTATGCCTGTGCTCTCTCATGCCGCCGACCCTACATTCGACGGTCGCGGCCTTCAACCCGATACAGATCGATACTGCGCGGGAACAGGCGGCGGCCCGAACGCCCCAAACATGTGCCGACGGCGTCACGCCGCTGCGGGATCGTCCGTCGACCTTCCCGCGAGTTTGACTTGCCCCCACACTCCGGCGGGAAGGGAGAGTCACGATGTGTCCGTCGCCAGGGCATCACTTTCGTTCGTGATCGACGCGGCGGCTGCGATGATGGGGCTGAGGCGACCCGGCTCAACGTGTCCAGGTTGAGCGCCTATGCTGCGAGGTGCTGCGAGGAAGCGCATTCCTGCGGGATCGGCGATACGCGGAAACCGGAAAGCGTCCCTCGCTTCAGTCGCTGGCGAGGAGATCCGACTGGGAGAGTCTGGCGTCCCGATGCGTCCTGTCGATCTCTTCGTGGCGTCCCTCGCGGACCAGTTCCTCGCGCTTCAGCGCCGCGACAAAGTACACGCCGCGATAAGTGCTCTCGATCAGTCTCACCAGTCCACGCGGCAGCGTGCCCTCGACGGAGCCGGCATCGCCGATGGCTGCCGCCAGGGCGGCATTGCGAACGAACTCGCCGGGTGAATCGTCACGTGTGGACGCCGCCACTTCCACCGCTTTCCACTCCGACTTGGAGAATCTGATGCTATGGTTTGTTCGAGTGTCGACGCATTGTCTGTTCGCAAAGCCGTTCGTTCCTTTTGATATGGGCTTGTTCGATGTCATTGTTGCATCCTTCGTGTTTGAGACTGGAACGTTCGGCGCTCAAGCCGCCGAACAACTTCTTCGATCGTACAGTTACGAGACGGGGTATAGCAGCCGTAGTGCGGCCGCACTACGGGGTTTCGGTAGCGCAAAACCTACGCGTTGCGATGCAACGCGCTTCTAGAGAAAGCATTGTTTACAAACATACTTTGATCGCACTGCGCTGCAACGCGCTCGCTCCAACGGCAATTTTGCAGGTTTAATCATGCTCCTGCCAACTTCTGCGCACGATTGCAGCAGGAATTCGGGGAAATAGCATCTTTGCACCCGCGGTGCGTGGGGTGTGAGAACAGAAGCGGCTCCGCCGTAGAGCCGCGACTATGGGGGGCAGTAGAAAGGAGTCAGGGCCCAGCCTCAAGAGCGGGGCAAGGGGGACGATCCGCGGCAGTTGGCCGGGCGATTGCGCTGGGAACGCAACGGCGTGCTGCACGACCGCATTGGGCAGTGACTGGGGCACGCGATCATGGTCCGCACGATTGACGGATCACCATCGTCATCGCCGGTGTCGGGCGTGGTGGCGCCGGGCCGTTCAGGCCCGGCGCCACCAATGTCCGGAGAGCGTCCGGCGACGGCGCGCGAGCGCCGAGCCAGACGCGACGGGCCGCGGATGGCGGGCCGCGGAACGGATCGCTTGCCGGGAGCGCGGCGGCGGCGCGTAGCGCCGCGACGCGCGACGCGGGGGCACGGCGAAAAAGAGAGAGCCGATCCGCGCCGAGGCACGGACCGGCTCCTGGGGGGAGGAGGAAGCGCCGCTTCAGGCAGCGACGCTCATGACCGGGATGCCGAGCTGGCGGGCCTTGTCGACCAGGTTCCCGGTGATGCCTGAGCCGGGGAACGCGATCACGCCCTTCGGCAGCAGGTTCAGCAGCTCGTCGTTCCTGCGGAAGGGGGCAGCGTTGCCGTGCGTCTTCCAGTCCGGGCGGCACACGACCTGGTCGACGCCGCGCGCGTCCGCCCAGCTCGCCGCGATCTTCTCGACGCCGGGGCCGCCACCGTGCAACAGCACCATGTCGCCGTACTTCGCGCGCGTGGAGTCGAGCGTGGTCCAGATGGCGTCGGCATCGCTGACGGTCTTGCCGCCGGTGATGGCGACGAGGGTGCCGTCGGGCAGGTGCGCACTCGTCTCGCGGTCCTGCCGTGCGCGGCGGAAGTCGCGGGCGTCGATGGCGGCTGAGGTGAGGGTTCCGGTCTGCGAGGTGTGCGATCCGTGACGCGGACGCCAGACGTCGCCGGTCTCGACACGGTAGGCGTCGGCAGCGAGGTCGCGGAGCTTCTCGAACGCGTCGCGCCTGTCGCCGAGGTTCTGTGCGCGGTCGGTCAGAGTCTGCAGCTCCCATGCCTTCACCTCGGTGCCGTCCTGCGCGCGCTCGAGGTCGCGCATCTCGGGCGCGATGCGGTCGACGGCACGGTCGAGACGGGTGACCTGGGAGTGCAGCATGTTGACGAAGCCCCACATCAGGGGCTCGCGCTCGTCGGCCATCTGGGTGCCGTCGACGGTGACTCCGTCCACCATGACGCGGATGGCCTCGGACAGCGCGTCGATGGCGTCGTCCTCGTCCCAGACCTCGCGGCTGTCGAGCTCACCGCGCTCAGGGCTGGCGCCGTAGAGCGCGATGCTGTCGCAGACGGCTGCAGTGGCGGAAGCGGATGCGGTAGCGCTGGTGGTGTCGATCATGACGATCTCCTTCGGTTCGTCCTCCGAGGCGGTATGCCCCGTCGTGACGTCCTTTTCGGGTCACGCGCGCGCAGCGGAAGCACCTGGCCCTGGAAGCTCTTGGGCGGGAGTCGGTGCGGAAGGTCGCCGATTTCGGTGCGGAAGATGGCGCCGGCGTTCAGGTGGGAACGGTGCTCTGCAGCAAATCCATTCCAGTGGTCATCACGGCGCCGGGCCGGGCGGGCCCTCTTGGGCCTGCCCGGCGTCTAGGCGCCGCCACGAATGGTTCCGCGAATGGATTTGATGCGGTGCAGCGTGACGCGGCGGCCCCGCGCCAGGGGCCGGCGCGCTGCAGGACGGGGCGGTTGGTGATTACACGCAAGCCATCTTCACGGTCGGCGACCTTCACGGCCCGCCTTAGAGTTTCCTGGGCCAGGCCGAAGGGAGCGGAGCGACCGGAGGACCCGCAGGGTTGCTGCAGCGAGCACGTGTGAGACGATTGGACGAAACGACGGGAAGAGCCTTTGTTGGAAGCTCCTCCATCTTTGTCTTTGGCAAGCGGAGCGCGCAGCGAGCGTTCGCGAGCGGAGGCGAGAGGGATACCCGCCCGAAGGGACGAGACCGCGCAGCGGGCTCGGCAGGGTAGCCCGGCCGCGAAGCGGCTCGCCCGAAGTGCTCCTTGAAGGCCGCAGGACAATCCACGAGGGCATGGCATGGTCGAGGGGCCAGTCATCACGGCCACAACGGATGTGTGTCCACGAGACGCTGCGCCTCGGCGCGGATGCGCGCGCGGTCGTGCACCGAGACGGGGCCGCGATGGTCTTCGGAAAGATGGATGACGTAGTAGTGCGCGCCCGCGTTGAGGATGTCTTCCTGCCGGTAGACCTCGCCGACGACGGCGCCGTCCTGGTAGATGCGGGATTCCTCAGGCGTGATGCGCCGGAAGGTGAGGTCGGTGCGATAGCGTCCCATCCGGGTGCTCCCTTCGTGCCTGGCGGGCGGGTTCTCTCTCTCCATCCCGCGTCTTGTTCACGCCAGCTCCTGCTGCCCTCTCACTCCCGCGAAGCGGAAGAGGGGCGCGAGGCGCGCGCGCAGAGCGGCGGAGCCGAGCGCGAGCAGGTCGTCGTTGAAGTCCGCACCCTCGGGAACGAGGACATGGACGGGCACGCCGGCCCGCGCACAGCGGCGGGCGAGGCGTTCGGCCGCCCACTCGCCTTCCGGGTCGTTGTCGCGGGCAATAACGAGCCGGGCTGTGCCGGCAGGAGGCGCGAACGCGCCGAGGCTGCCGGCGGACAGCGCGGCGGCGGCGACGGTGTCCGGCATCGCGGTGACCAGCGACAGCACGGTCTCGATGCCCTCGCCGACCAGCAGCGTGCCGGCCGCCGGGTTGCCGAAGCGCACGGCGAGGCCGTGGACACGGCCGAGCGCCTTGCGCGGCCGCGCCACGGGCGCTTTGGCCGGGCGCACCGGATCGAGCCAGGTGCGGTGGACGCCGGTAATGGAGCGGTGACCGGGGTGTTCCCCCGGAACAGGGTGTTCCCCTGCGTCGCCGGTGACGGCGGCGACCAGCGCCGGCAGGCGGCGTATGCCGCCGCCGTCGCGGTAGAAGAGCGAGGGGTGGAAGCGGAGCGCGGGGAAGCGGCAGCGGTGGATGTGCCGGGCGCGGAGATAGGCCTCGGCATGGGTGCCGTCGATGGCGCGGCAGCGCTGCCACAGGCGGCGCGCCGCTTCCGTGCGGTCGTATGAGTCGGGGCCGCCGGCGACGGCCGCGGGCGGCAGCGCGAGGAAGGCGCGCGCCTCGGTGAGGGCGGCGCGGAGCGAGCCCGCGCCGGAGGCGATGCGGATGAGATCGAGCAGGTCGCCGTGCTCGCCGGTGGCCGCATCCGTCCACTTGCCGGGGACGCCGGGCGGCGAGAGGCGGACGAAGAGCGAGCGCCCGCGGGCGCCGCGAATGTCGCCGGCGGTCCAGTAGCGGCCGTGCTTGCGGCCGTGGGGAAGGTAGCGGCGGCAGACCTCCTCCGCGCGCGCGCCGAGGGCGGCGGCGACGGCGGTGGCGTTCATGGCGCGCCTCCGGCGCGCCTGACGGCACCGGCGCGACCGGGACGACGGACAGGATCGGAGAGCATGGGAGCACCTCGCTCGCGGCTGCCGGGGGAACGCCCGGTCCCGGCCCCTCTCCGACTCCTGCCGGCGCCGGGACGGCGGGCGATGCGCGAAGCGCGAGCCTTGCCGTCCGGCCGGGAGCGGCTCTGAACGGGCTGCAAAAAGGGGGCCACGCCGAAACGTGGCCCCGAGGGAGAGGGAGAGGCGAATGGAGGCTAGGACTTGCGGATTGTGCGACTGACGAAGGCCCTGCCCGGACGGAAGCCCTTCATCGCGTCAACCGGCCCGTGGGCACGGCGGACGATCTTGAGGGAATCGCCAACCCTGGTCCATGTGGCGTAGGTCGTCTTCATGGTTCGTGCTCCTCTGCGGGTGACGGGAGTGAGGGGCGACCTCGCCTCGATCTCCCCTGGGATCACGCGTGAAGCGCACCCCTCTGACTCTTTGTCGGGACGGCGAGGCCTAGGGAAGGAGCGAAAAAATGGCCGGTCCCGCGCGGGAGGAACGCGGAACCGGCCAGGGTCAGCGGGAGGGAGGGACCCGCCGAAACGATGTTGGGAGGGGAAAAGTTACAAAGTCGAAATCGTCTAAAGCGAAAGCCCGCAGGGAGTTATCCCTGCGGGCTTTACAGTTCCGGCAATGGGCCCTTTAGAAGGGGATACCGGAGCCGTCGTCCGTGTCGGACGGGGCGGCATCGGCGGTGGCCGTCGCCTCACCGTTGGCGGGCGGGGCGCCGTTGCCGTTGGTGCCGGCAGGCTTGTCCAGGAACTGGACGCGCCCGCCGGGGACCAGCAGGATCTCGGTGGAGAAGCGGTCCGAGTCCTCGCCGTCCTTGCGCCAGTTGCGGGTCTGGAGCTTGCCCGAGACGTAGACCAGGCGGCCCTTCTTCGCGTGCTTCTCGAGCATGTCGATCAGCCCGTCCTGGAAGGTGACGCAGCGGTGCCTTTCAGTAAGCAGAGGATTCTGCACAGGACACACGCACGCGGAGATACGATCAGGTACGATGAATTGGATGAAAACCGCAGAGTTCTGCCACTTTTCCGCCATAATGCCGTATCGCACTCCCGACAGGAGCACGCTCCGCTACGCGTCCATTCGACATCAGTCGCTTGCAAGGTGCTTACTGAGCGCCTACCATGCCCGACCGTCGAAAACTCGCTACACCCGACCCATGCCCAGACGCGCCGAACGCAAACTCTCCAAGCGCACCATCGACGCCCTCGCCGTTGACGAGCGCGACGCCGTCTTCTGGGACCGCGACCTGCCCGGCTTCGGGGTCAGGGTCTATCCCTCCGGCCGCAAGGTCTACCTCGTGCAGACCAGGGGACCGAAAGGCTCGAAGCGGGCAACGCTCGGCCGCCACGGAGACCTCACCCCGGACCAGGCTCGCAAGAAGGCTGCGGACGCCATCGACCGCATCAAGCGCGGCGAGGACCCGCTCCCGGCTGAGCCCAAGCCCGAGCCCACCGTGGCCGACCTGGCCGCGCACTACATGCGCGCCCATGTTGAGGTGAACTGCCAGCCGGCGACCGTGAAGGACTACCGGCGCACCCTCGATCTGCACATCCTGCCCGCGCTCGGGGAGATGGCGCTCGCCTCGGTTGAGCGCAAGCATGCCGCCGACCTCCACTACCGGCTTCGCGAGACGCCCACACGAGCGAACGCGGCGCTGAAGATCCTGTCCCACATGTTCGCCCTGGCTCCGGGCTGGGGCTTCGAGACGGGCGGCAGGAACCCCTGCCGCTTCGTGCGCGGCTATCGGGAGCGCAAGCGCGAGCGCTTCCTGACGCGCGACGAGTACCGCCGGCTGGGCGACGTCCTGGACGAGGCGGAGAAGGGCCGGATGTCGGTGTACACGGTGACCGCGATCCGCGTGCTGATGCTGACCGGGTGCCGGCGCAACGAGGTCCTTGAGCTGACGTGGGACGACGTGGACCGGACCACGGGGGAGCTGCGGATTCGTCACGCCAAGACCGGCCCGCGCCGGGTGCCGCTGACGCCGCTCGTGGCGGAGATCCTTGACGCGCTCCCCCGCGTGGAGGGCAAGCCCTGGGTGTTTCCGGGCCGGGGCGCCGACGGCCGCCTGGTCAACATCAACGCGCCGTGGCAGGCCCTGTGCGCGCGCGCCGGGCTCAAGGACGTGCGCATCCATGACCTGCGTCATTCGTACGCCTCGCGCGCGCTGGCGCTGGGCGAGAGCCTGACCACCATCGGCGGTCTGCTCGGTCACACGAAGGTGCGGACCACCGCGCGCTATGCGCACCTTGCGCGCGACACGGAGATCGCGGCTTCGGCGAAGATCGGGGCCAGCATCGGCGCCCATGTCCTGCAGGACGGGACCGAGCCTGCCTGACGCGGCGTTCGGGGAAGAGGTGCAGCGATGGCGAAGCTGAAGCGGCGGTCGATCTCGCGCCGCACGGTCGACGCGTTGTCCGTCGACAAGGACACCGTGTTCTGGGACCGGGAGCTGACGGGCTTCGGAGTCCGCGTCTATCCGTCGGGGGCGAAGTACTACATCGTGCAGGTGCGCGGCCCGGAGGGCTCGAAGCGTCTCACGGTGGGCCGGCACGGCGTTATCACGGCGGACCAGGCGCGGCAGCGGGCGGCGCTGATCATCGCCCGGATCAAGGCGGGGGAGGACCCGATCCCGGCACCATTGCCGCCATCCCCGGACGGCCCGACGGTCGGCGAGATCGCGGCACGCTACCTTGAGCAGCATGTGGCGGTACGCTGCAGGGCGAGCACGGCGAGCATGTACCGGCGCAAGATCGAGCGCTACATCCTGCCGGCCTTCGGCGCGTTGCCGCTTTCTGCGGTGACGCGCGAGCAAGTCGCGGCGCTGCACTACGAGCTTCGCGACAGGCCGGTGCTGGCGAACCACGTGGTCGAGGTCCTGTCGCGCCTGTTCACCATGGCCGAGTACTGGGGCCTTGCGGCCGAGGGCGGCAACCCGTGCCGGTTCGTGAAGCCCCACCGGGTGCGTCGGCGTGAGCGCTTTCTGACGGAGGAGGAGTTCACCCGCCTGGGCCGGGTTCTCGCCGAGGCGGAGACGGACGGCCCGGCGATGCCGAGCACGGTTGCGGCGATCAGGCTCCTCATGCTTACCGGGTGCCGTCGCAGCGAGATCCTGGAGCTTCGGTGGGACGACGTGGACCTGGAGCGCCGCGAGCTGAGGTTGCGCCACACCAAGACGGGGCCGCGCACGGTGCCGCTGAACCCTGCTGCGGTGCAGGTGCTGGCGGGGCTGCGGCGGGTGCCGGACAATCCCTGGGTGCTGCCGGGCCGGCAGCCGGGCCGGCGCATCTCGAGCCTCAACGAGCCCTGGCTGCGGCTTCGCAAGCGTGCCGGGCTGAAGGACGTGCGGCTTCATGACCTGCGTCACAGCTTTGCGTCGCGCGCGCTGGCGCTTGGGGAATCGCTTCCGATGATCGCGCGGCTGCTGGGCCACGCCGAGGTGCAGACGACGGCGCACTATGCCCACCTGAGCCGCGAGGCCCTGAATGCGGCAGCGGCCAGGATCGCGGACAGCATCGGCGAAGACATCCTGCGCGGCAGCGCCGGCCTTCGCGCCGCTGAGAGGCGGGGCCGAGACGGACGCGGAACGGCAGGGGCAAGAGGGTAGGCCCGGCTGACCCGTCAGTTCGACCCGCAGCAGCGCTCGTAGATCCGCCCCGAGCCGCAGCGACAAGGCGCGCCGCCGACCGCCTCGAAGCCGCCGCGCGCGGCGGCCATCCCCAGTTCGCCCCCGAATCCTTTGGATAGCGCCCACGCAGCGAGCGCCCGAACGCAGTCCGGGATCAGATCGGACGCGGACCGGCGGATCTCTTCGACCGCGTCCTCCGCCAGGTCCGAGACACCCTCGCCGATGTCGTTCATCGTCTCGATCATGGCGAGCGAAGCCATGGCCTCCCCATCGCCGCTCGCCCCGATCTGCAGCCATGCCTCCGGCCGCAGGCCCTTCGCCTGCCGGAAGCCCCAGACCCAGGGCTCCCACAGCAACTCGCCCGTGCCCGGATAGAAGCCGAGGACCACCCTGTATCCCTGTGGATCGCTGGCGAGGTCTTCGGCCACCCGCCGGTAGTGGTCCATGACCGCAAAAGTCGCGTCCACCGACTCTTCGACATCCTCCGACGCCCTGTCGCCGCCCCATACCAGCGGCAGCCACTCCGCCGGCCCGACCCACTCGGGACAAAGCACGAGCCCGGCGACGAAGCCGTCCAGCTCGACCACCGTCATCGCCTCCCGCTCTTCCCCCAGCCGGTCCAGCAGGTCCGTCAGGAACGCGATCTCTTCTCCCGTGTGTCTCATGGCGTGGGCATATGATGTCTGCCGCGCGGCGAGGTCAACGGCGGAGGGCAAGCCGGAGCGCCGCCGCCCTGCCGGCCGGGTCGGCCTGCACAGGGACTTGGATGCGCCCCAGGCTGCAACGGCTGCGGTTGCACGATTTGAGGCACATCGCCGCCAGCCAGGCCGTCATGTCCGGCGAGAACCTGCCGTTGGTCGGCAAGCTGCTCGGACACTGCAGGCACGAGACGATGGCGGGGTATGCCCATCTTGCGGACGCCCACCTTGTCGCCGCGGCTGAACAGGTTGGCTCGGTCATCGCAACGGCTATGGAGTCCGCCCAGCCAAGGGGTTGCCGGATCGATCCCGAAGTCCGACAATCGCCCCTGCGACAACCGGCAGAGACCCGATGTCGGGTCACCTGCTGAATAGAACAGCACCGATCCGGCGACGGTTTGGCCACCATCGCCTGGCGCGAATAGGCAGGACTTCTTCGCATTCTCTGCGTGGTTGTCGCATGGCCCGGCACCAATCCCGTGCCGGGACACGGACACGATGCTGATCAAGGGAGTGAGAAAGGCGCATGACTTACCCGGATAGAAAATTGGGGCGAGCCGCGACGCTGGCCGTCGCTGCCACGTTCGCCCTGTCAACTCTTGCTGCCTGTGGCGGTGGCGGCGGTGGAGGCGGACCCACATCGATGATGCCTCCCGGCGGCGGTCAAACGATTCCGACACGGGCAGATGCCCTGACAAATTCGGTGACGGCGGCCAACGCGGCCGCCAAGATCGCGCGAGCCGCAGCAGCCCAACCCGCGCCGGGCAGCGTCACGCAGTCCTCGAACGTGGACAGCAGAAACATTACGATCGATCAGGTGGAAATCACCGCGCGGCACGGGTCCGGCGGCCCCAGCTTCTCCGTTCGTAACGGCACGGCGTGGTCTATCGGCACGAGCGACGGCGATCCCCAACGGATCTCCGGCACTCCGTCGCCGTGGCAAGGCGTCGAGTTGGCCAAGCGCATTGGCGACGGCACACTCTACGTCGATGCCTACACGGATATCGAAGCGCCCGCGACACGGCAAGTCGGCGGTGGCGACGACGGTACGAGAGATGTTCTGCTCGGGACGATGATCCTGAGCTCCGGAACCACGATATCCGCCGGCGGCGGAATCTCCGGGCAGCGAGGAACCCTGGACGGCGACCCGGGAACTTTCAACTGCAGCGGGGGATGCACAGTATCGAATGGAACCGCGACGAGAGGAATGTGGACGTTTACGCCGGATCGTCCGCCCGGAGCCGTCGATGTTTCGAGTTCCGACACGGTGGCGTGGTCCGGATCGTTTAACAGCAGTCGTCTTCCGGGAACCCGCAACGGCCAGCAGGGATGGTTCCGCTGCGTTTCGCTGTCGTGTGGCCACAGCACATCGACCGTCAATGGTCAAACCCGAAGGATGCTCACAGGGAGTTGGATTTTCGTATCCTCGACGGCGACGACGGTCACGACGCCGGATGCCGACTATCTCGCGGGCGGCGTATGGCTGATTGTCCCCGACGATGCGGCCAGCGCTGCCAACTATGAGTTCGGTGCATTCGCCGATGGCAACGATCCGTTCTTGCAGAGCAGGCTTGCCGCCGTCAGGGGCAGGGCAACCTACACAGGCGACGCGACCGGCGTGTACTCGGCGAAGGAAGCTGGAGAGACTGCCGTCGGGTACCTGGAGGCGGATGTCCGATTGACCGCAAACTTCGGCGGCGCGACCGACCTCGGCACGATCAGCGGGTCGATGACCAATTTTGTTGTCGATGACTATCCCGAGGAAGGCACATTGATCTTGGGGGCGGCCCGCATCGGCGCACGGAACGCGGGATTCTTCCAGGGCTCGGTTTCCGACGACGGCGCCAGCGATTCGTATCGTTTCACTGGACACTGGGGCGGCCAGTTTTTCGGCAACGGGGAGTCGGACGGCAAACCGGGTTCGGTCGCCGGAACGTTTGGCGCGCATTCCACAGACAATGTCGTCAGCTTCGTCGGCGCGTTCGGCGCTCACAAGCAGTAGGTCGTTTACCAACCCGCTTCGAAAGCGGCAGAAGGGCAGTCCTGTGGCTGCCCTTCTCGTTTGTCAGCGATACCCGCATTGATGTGTCATCTCGCGCTTCCTGTACTACCGCCCGGAAGCCGCGCGGCGAAGCAGAGACTGTCTTCACAAGTGCGCGGTGGGCGCTGCCGCTCAAGCGTCGCTCGGGCTAAGTGCCTGTACAACGGGCTTTCGTCGCCTGACGGATTGAGCGGGCAGCGCGATGGGGACGCCCTGCGGCGTCCAAATCTCACTGCGGATCGCAGGTCAGAACCTCGGCCACCCGCCGGTAATGGTTCACGGCCGCAAGCGTCGTGTCCCGACTCTTCGACATCCTCCGACGCCCTGGCGCCGCCCCACACCGGCGGCAGCCGCTCCGACGGCCCGATCTACTCGGGACGGTCCCCCGCCCCGGTCGTCCCGGGCACTAGGAATCGGCGGCGTCAGTCGAACCGCGCGCCGCCGTCACGCCGCTTTCCGTCGTTGACGCCCGTGCGCCGCCATGAGCGAGAGGCTGGCCGTGACGCGGGCGGCGGGGGCGGCGCTGCGGAGCGGGTCCCCGCCGTCGACAACCACCACCGGGGGAGACGGCAAGATGCGAACCGGCCGGATGTTCCATCGCGACGCGCAGACGTTCCTGGTCCACCTGTTCGGAAGAGGCCTCGACGACGAGCGCTACGTGGTCGAGAAGTACCGCTCGCATCCCAACGGACAGATCGAGCCCATCCAGGCGAAGCAGCCCACGACGAAGGGCCGGCGCAGGCAACGGCGCACGATCGCGAGCCTGGCCGCCGTCAAGCGGATGCGGCCTGGGCGAGATGAGATCATCGTCTGCACGGCGCTCAACCAGAAAGGATCCGGCGTCCAGCTCTGGGGCCTCGCGGCCAGCGGTCTCCGCGCCGCCCGCCAGTTGCGCTGATCGGTGACCCCGGTCATGCCGCCGGAAATGACCGCCGAGGAGGGGGCGTGCGGCCGCAGCCGCCAGCAGCGGCTCCGTGCCGCGCGCACCGCGAACGGCCGTTGCCCGCGCTGTGGCAAGGCCGCGCCGGAGCCCGGCCTCAAGCTGTGCCGTCGCTGTGGCGAGAAGCGCCGCGCCGCCGAGCGTGCCCGCCGCGAGAAGGCGCGGGCCAAAGGTCTCCCCTACGCCGGCCGCGATCCGGAGCGCTGCCGCCGCGCCGCTCGCGCCGGGGACAGGCAGCGGAGGAAAGCGTGGCGCGACGCGGGACTTTGCACATCCTGCGGGCGCGGGAGGCCCGCCGACCGCCGCTCCGTCTGCGAGCCATGCGCCGACGCAGCCCGCGCCGCTGCCCGCGCCCGCTACGCCGCGCGCAGAGCGGCCCGTATCTGTGTGCGCTGCAAGCAGACCACGGTTGGCGGTTCGTCCAGATGCGGCCGGTGCTCGGCGCTGGAGGCGGAACGCGCGTCTCCCGTACGCCGCAGCTCCGCGCGCAAGAAGCGATACGTCAGAAGGCGTGCCAGGCATCTTTGCGTTGATTGCGGGGTCGATACGGCGGGTTCAGCGCGCTGTCCGCGCTGCGCGTATCGATCCAATGCACGCGCGCCCATGCGCCACGACGTGGCGATCTCGCCCTTCTACACCGTGATCGAAATTGCCAGCGGCGCCGATCACGGCACCTACGAAAGCGAGAGCGAGGTGGCGGCCTGCCTCGTCTTCGCCGGGCTGCGGCCCGACCAGGTGGAAGTGCGGACCAACGTGCCCCTCCTCGCGATTTGCGCGCAGTGACCGTCCACACACCGCCAGGCACGCACCGGCGGGTCCGCCGTGACCTTCCGCAATCTGCGTCCGTCAGGGACGTGCCGGCGGTCAAGGCGCTCTTGCGGACAAATCGCCTTGACGCAGGTCGTGACGATCCATGAATGTACTATCTACTAGCGTGAGGGAAGAGCCATGCGCACCGTCTCCCTGATGACCGCCAACCAGGAGTTCTCGAAGCTCGTCCGCGAAGTCGAGCGCGGCGAGGGCTTCCTGATCACCCGCCGCGGGCGGCCCGTTGCCAAGCTCGTACCCCACAGCGCCGACAAGGACGCCGATCCCGAGTGGGCGGCGGCCCACCGGCGCATGATGGCGCGGCTGAAAGAGGGAGCGTCGCTCGGCGGCCTCAGGATCGAACGGGCCGCGCTTTATGACCGTGGTTAAGGGGCGCTTCTCTCTGGATACCAACATTCTGGTCTATGCGGTCGACCGGGACGGCAGCGAGCGGCACTGGCTCTCCATGGAGCTGGTGGGGCGGGCGGCCCGGCGCGACTGCGTCCTGACGGTTCAGGCGCTGGCCGAGTTCTTTCATGCCACCACCCGGAAGAACCTGCTCGAACCGTCCGAAGCCGGCCGGTTCGTGCGCGACTGGCTGGAGGTGTTCGAGGTCGCATCGGCCGACGGCGCGGCTCTCGCCGAGGCGATGGCAGCGGTGGACGAGCACCGGTTCTCGTTCTGGGACGCGATGCTCTGGGCGACCGCGAGGCAGGCGGGCTGCTCTGTCCTCGTGAGCGAAGACATGCAGCATGGACGCCGTCTAGGCGGCGTGGAGTTCGTCAACCCGTTCGCGCCCGACGGCCCCCCGGCGATGGCGACGATGTTCGATCTGTGAGCTCCGCCGGCTAACCCGAGCTCTGCGCCTCCCGGCTCCGCAGGCCGCCCCGCCCTGGCGCTCCCGCCGACGCGGCACCGAGCCGCCGCACCCCTCAAGCAAGGGCAACAGCATCCCGCTCTACCGATCCTCCTGGCGCCGAGCGTAGCGCCGCCATAGGGGCGGCAGGACGTGCGGGCTGCGATGTCCTTGAGAACCCGGCAGGCGTCGGGGCAGGCGGCGGCCGGGAGGAGGAGAGTGGCTTTGGAGAAGTGAACGTGAGGTGGATCGAGAGAGATCGCCCCGTTCGCCAACCATCGTCAGAACTCGCACGTGAAGGAGCACGATCATGAGTTTCGGACTGAACCGCGCAGAAGTCATTGGCCGCCTGGGTGCGGACGTCACCATCAACAGCCTCGCCTCCGGCGGGCGCGTGGCCAACATGAGCGTGGCGACCGATGAGTCGTATATCGACAGGGCCGCCGGCGGCGAGCGGATCGACAAGACAGAGTGGCATCGCGTCGTCAGCTTCCAGGACGGGCTGATCGACATGCTGGCGAAGCACGCGAAGAAGGGCCGGCTGGTGTACGTCGCGGGCAAGATGCAGACCAGGAAGTGGCGCAAGGAGGGCGAGGACAGCGACCGGTTCTCCACCGAGATCCTGTTGGTGCCCGGTTCGCGCGTCCAATTCCTGGACAAGCCTGCCGGCACCAACGGCAACGGCACGGCACCGGCCGACGGTGAGGCTCCGCCGGCCGGCGATGCCGCTTCGACAGGTGCCGACGGCATTACATTCTAGCGACCCTCCCCGCAGCGGGTTCCTACGCCCGCTCGCCCCATGGCCGGCCCCGCGTCCCTCCCGCGCGGGGTCGGCCATTTCTTATGCAGCCCGATCCGAGCCCTTCACAGGACGGACGGCGGGGCTCGCGCTTCGCGCGCCGCCCCTCGTCCCGGCGCCGACAAGAGTAAGGAGACGCCGGGACCGGGGCGCGTCCCATGCTGCGTCCAGCGAGGTCCCCATGCTCCCCATGACCGCCGACGGTCCCGGCTTCGCCGGCTCCCGCCCACGCCCGAGGAGTGCGCCATGAACGCGGCCGCCGTCGCCGCAGCGCTTGCCGAGCGCGCCGAGGAGGTCTGCCGCCGATACCTGCCCTACGGACGCCGCCGGGGCCGGTACTGGGTCGCGGGCGACCTCGACGGCGGGCGCGGGCGATCCCTCTTCGTCCGCCTCGCGCCTCCGGGCGTGCCGGGGAAATTCACCGATGCGGCCACGGCCGAGCATGGCGATCTTCTCGACATCGTCCGCCACCGCATCAACGCGCCGACGCTTCGCGCGGCGCTCGACGAAGCGCGCGCCTTCCTCGCCCGGCCGGCCGTGCCGGCCCAGGGCGCGGGCGACGCCTACGACGCCACCGAGGCGGCACGCCGCCTCTGGCGCCGCTGCCGCGCCATCGACGGCACCCATGCAGAAGCCTACCTTCACGCTAGGGGGCTCGCGCGCTGCCGCTTCCCCGCCCTGCGCTATCACCCTGCGTTGCTCTACAGGGGTGTCGGTGGCGTGCGCCGCCTGCCGGCCCTGGTCGCCGCCGTCACCGGCTCCGATGAAGCCGTCTGCGGCGTGCTGCGAACGTGGTTGCACCCGACCGAGCCCGCCAAGGCGAATGTGAGTCGCCCGCGCAAGGCGCTGGGCCGCGTACACGGCCATGCCGTGCGCTTCGGCCGCCCCGCCGACGGAGCTTCGCTCCTCGTCGGCGAGGGCATCGAGACGGTGCTCTCCCTGGTGACCGCCTCGCCCGAGATCACCGCCGCCGCAGCGCTGTCCGCCGGCAGCCTCGGCGCCTTCGCGCCGCCTGCCGGCACAGCCCGCCTCGTCATCGCCAGGGACAACGACGAAGAAGGCGAGCGCGCGGCTCTCCGCCTCGCCCGGCGCTGCGCGCGGGCGGGCGTCGCCGCCACCGTCATCGTGCCTCGCGGCACCGACTTCAACGAGGATTTGCTCACCTTCGGTCCCGCCGCGCTCGCCGCCTGGACGGCGGCCGCGCTCGCAGACCGGGAGCCCGGGTGAAGCGGGCAAGGGGCGAGCCGCATGGAGAGCAGAGAGAGTCCTCTCCGCGCCGGCAGCACGCTACGGGGAGAAGACCATGAGCAGCGACATCAGGTTCCGGCGGGTGGGCGAGAACGAGGCCCGCGTCTATCAGGACGGCGACCACGTCGGGGACGTCTATCGCCAGGACGACATCCTCAACCGCGGCGCGGTGTTCTACGTGGTGCATCTCAGCGAAGACCCCCGCGGCCCCGTCAGGGTGCACGAGCGCCATCGCGTCCGCGAGGTCGCCCGCCACCTCCTCGACACCCATCCGATGCTGTGAGCGGTGACGAGCGGCACCGGCGGTGTCATCGGCGGCACCGGGAGCGGCTCGCTCTCGATCCCGTCGCCCGGCCCGCGGCCGGCACCGTGCCTCCCATCGCCTCGACGGCGCCACGCCGCTCTCTCTCTTGCAGGATACAGAAACAAGGGGTCCGTCCGTCGTGATGTCCGAGGGTTCCACGCGTGCTCGCGGCAGCAACCCTGCGGGTCCTTCGGTCGCTCCGCTCCCTGCGGCCTGGCCCAAGGAACTGTAAGGCGGGCCGTGAAGTTCGGCGACCGTGAAGATGGCTTGCGAGTAATCGCCAACCGCCTCGTCTCGCAGCGCGCCGGCCCCTGACGCGGGGCCGTCGCGTCACGCTGCACCGCCTCAAATCCATTCGCGGAACCGTTCGTGGCGGCGCCTAGACGCCGGGCAGGCCCAAGCGGGCCTCCCCGGCCCGGCGCCGTAATGACCACTGGAATGGATTTGCTGCGGAGCACCGTTCCCACCGGCACGCCGGCACCATCTTCCGCACCAGCTCGCCGAACTTCCGCGCCACCCCGCCTAACAGTTCCTAAGGCCAGGTGCTGCCTCTGCGCGCGCGTGAATCAAGAAGGACATCACAACGGGGCACAGGGTCCCGGAGGTTGAACCAACAGGAGATCGTCATGATCGACACTACCGCAACTGCTTCCTCCACTGCCACGGTCTGCGAGAGCATGGCCCTCTACGGCGCAGCGCCCGAGCGCGGCGAGCTCGACAGCAGGGTCGTCTGGGACGAGGACGACGCCATCGACGCGCTGAACGAAGCCATCCGCGTCATCGTCGAGGGTATCACCGTAGACGGCACACAGATGGCCGACGAGCGCGAGCCCCTGATGTGGGGCCTGACCAACATGCTGCACTCCCAGATCACCCGCCTCGACCGCGCCGTCGACCGCATCGCGCCCGAGATGCGCGACCTCGAGAAGGCGCAGGATGGATCGGAGGTGAAGGCGCACGAGCTCGAGACGATGACCGACCGTGCCCGGAACCTCGGCGACCGGCGCGACGCCTTCGAGAAGATGCGCGACCTCGCCGCCGACGCCTACCGCGTCGAGACCGGCGACACCTGGCGCCCGAGGCACGGCTCGCACACGAGCCAGACCGGACAGCTCACCTCCGCCGCCATCGACGCCCGCGACTTCCGCAGAGCCCGCAAGGACCGCGAGACAAGAGCGCACCTGCCCGAGGGCACCCTGGTCGCCATCACCGGCGGCAAGACCGTCAGCGATGCCGACGCCGTCTGGAGCACGCTCGACATGGCGCGCGCCAAGTACGGCGACATGGTCCTGCTCCACGGTGGCGGTCCCGGCGTCGAGAAGGTCGCCGCGAGCTGGGCCGAGGCCAGAGGCGTCAACCAGGTCGTCTGCCGCCCCGACTGGACCGCCCACGGCAAGGCCGCGCCCTTCCGCCGCAACGACGAGCTGCTGAACTTCCTGCCCAAGGGCGTCATCGCATTCCCCGGCAGCGGCATCACCGGCAACCTCGTCGACAAGGCGAAGACGTTGGGCATACCTGTGATGACCGTCAAAGCCGCGTAAGCGGCGCTCGCCTCGACGAAGCGGCCGATCCCCGATGCGGGATCGGCCGCTTTCGTCGTGTTTCACGACGGGCATCACGAGCGTCGGCCTGTGCGCCGGCACATCGGCATGCGCACCGGAAAACCGAGTGCGTGCGCTCAGGCCGGCGTCGCCGCGCTTCGCGCTGCCTTGGTCAGTGTCGGCAGCAGCTGCGCTCGCGCCCGGCTCGGCGCTGCGCGCCGTCGCCGGACGCTCGCCTCGCAGCGGCGCGCGCATGGACTGCGCGCGCTCCCGCTTGTGCCGGTGACGATGATCGCGGCGATGAAGATGGCGAGGATGCACCGGCGAGTGCGGCCGCCGACATCGTTCCGCAAATCACCTTCGACCCATGGACTGCATCTCCCATGCGCGTGCTCGGCGTCAGCGCCGTCGCCGATGGCGACGAGCGCCTCGACGCCTCGCCCGACATCGGCGCCGCCGCGCCCGAACGGCCAGGCGTCGTCAAGCCCTGCACTCGTGGCGATCAAGGCGATCGGCACGCTGCGCCGATCGTGATCGCCAGCCTCTGCACGTCTTCCCGGTTGCCCTCCGGCCAACCAGCGCCGGATCGTTGCGGTCGCGTGTCCACCCTCCGCGAAAGCCGACCCTCGGCCCAGTCGCATGCCGCCGTCGCCGAGTGCTGCACCGGTGCGAGTGTCGCTGCGAGCGCCCCCGCTGCCGAAGATGACCATGACCATGACGATCGCAACGGAGCATCGCCGAGTGCGACAGCTACCGCCGTGCCGAACTTCACCTCCGGGAGACGAACTGCGAGACCCCTGTGCAGGCTCCCCGTCAGTGCCGCCGCCGATGGCGACGAGCGCTACGACGCCTCGCCCGACACTGGTGCCGCCTCGCCTGAACGGCCCGGCGTCACCGAGCCCCGCACTCGTGACGATCATGGTGATCGGTCAACTGCGCCTGCCATGATCGCATGCCCGATCCGGTCGCGATGCACATCGTTGCGTGCCCGACCCGATCGCCCCTAAGCCCTGCGGACTCCGGTCTTATTCCTGCCGCAATTCAAAAGGGCTGGCCCTGACCGCTTCTATATCGAACTTGTGTCCCCCTCGACGCTTGCGCGCTTCTGTTCTCACACCTGACGCAGCTCGCTGCCAGCCTACGACATCACTACGCTCAAGCACGTGGAGGATACGGTCTGCTACGATACTTCGTAGAAGAGCGTAGCTCAGAGGAGCCGGAATAACTGCGTCGCATTTTGCGTCGCTCCGAGCTACATAAGAATTGTTCCCAATGAAGCAATGACTTGAGCGTCACGTTCGATAGAGCCTCGGGCATGGCGCTCAGATAGACATGGCACTGTTCCCATACCCGCATCCCGTTCTGCACCCGCATTCGGGGCACGGTCAACTGCTGCACATTGCGTTCGGTAGCGCGTAATCGAGTCAAAATCGACGACAATGTTTCCGTCAGAGGCCCTCCAATCGTCCAACAAACAACCCCGTTTCAGCTTCAAGGTTCCGCCAAACTCCGGTCACGGCGTCGCGCTGAGCACGATTCACCGTCGCGAATGCGCGCCGCTTCACGGAAAATAGTGCGCGCATCGGCGCTGTAGGGGGGAATGGAACCATGCCCGGGACGATCAGCAAGCACATCCGCATCGACGAGGAGCTCTGGAAACGCCTCGAAGTGGCCGCCGGGGAACAGGACATGACCGCCAACCGATTTCTCGCCGAGCTCGCTGAGCAGTGGCTGGAGACGAGGGAGTGGCCGCAATCCGAGGTGCAGGTCCGCGTCGCGCGCGCCTCTCTCTTCGCCGCACAGGCCATTGCGCTCGACATGATCGCCGCAGGCCGCAAGACCGAGGTCGACCAAATCCTCGAGCATGTGGCCACTATCGTTCCCGGCGTCGCTCCCGAACCGTTGGCGGAGAGAGAGGCGGTCTCGCAGAAGCGTGATCCAGAACGGGAAGACTCGTGAACCTTGCGCGCCGTCAGCCGTCGACGGCGGGCGCGGTGCTGCCTGGGCTGGCCTACGGACGCGAGAATTCCATCGTCGGCCCGCTCGACTTTCCCAAAGTCTCGCTTCACATGGTAGAAGGCCCGAGTTCCGGTGCCATTGGGGGGGCTCAAAAACGTGGACGGCATCAAGAATTTCGCGCCTCTTGTCCCGGCTGCGGCGCCTGCCGTTGGCGGCCTTCTTGAGCGACTTCGACCGCTGCATGGCTCATGACTGCTGAAGACCGCTCGGCCAGCGGTGCGTCGAACGCCTCGACGCCGGCAGCAGCGGCACCGGGAAACAGGTTTCTGCCGGGCGTTCCGGGCGCCGACATCGAGCGAATCATCGACGCTGCGCCGGGCAACGAGATCGCCAGCGGCAAGTTCGACAGCCCGGAGTCCTCCGCTGCGCTCGCCGCCAACGCCTTCGGCCTTTTTCTCCACCGGCCGCAAATGCTACCGGCTTTGCCCGGCTGCAAGAGCTTGTCATGGCCCGCCCGCTCTCTGTCGATCGAACAGACCGTGCGTTTTCCGTGGCGCGGCGGCCGCCGTCCGGTTCTGGACTGTCTCGTGTTCACGCCCTCCGCTCTCATCGGCATCGAGTCCAAGCGCTTCGAGCCCTATCGCGGCGGCAAGCCCGCAGAATTCAGCGACGCCTACTGGCGTCCGGTCTGGGGAGACCGCATGAAGGGATTCGAACGAGTGCGGGATCGGCTTCGCGAGAGCCCACGTCTGTTCGACTTTCTTGATGCGGCGCAACTGGTCAAGCATGCCCTCGGTCTGCGTTCCGAAGTTCACGGACCGGGCGGACATCGCGGCCTTCTCCCCGTCCTTTACTACGTCTACGCGGAACCTGCCTGCTGGCCCAGAACCGGGCAGCGCGTCGACATCGCCGCCGTTGCCGCGCACCGGGAGGAGATTGCCCGCTTCGCAGGGCTCGTAGAGGGCGACGAAGTGGCCTTCGTGCCTTGCACCTACCGGCGTCTGCTGGAGGCGTGGAAGCACGACCGCGGGGAGGAAGTCGCAGCCCATGCGGAAGCAGTGGAGGTGCGCTATTCGCCCTGACCGCTCTCAGGCGGTCGAATTCATGGGCTCGCTGCGGTCCACCACCTTCTCGGCCGTGCCCACAATCAGCGGGTCCGGCCCTGTTACCACCGCGGGATCACGGTCCGAATAGGGCAGGTTGGTGAGAAAGTGCTGCATGCACGCGAGCCGCGCGCGCTTCTTGTCGTCGGACTTGATCACCGTCCACGGCGCGTCGGCGGTGTCGGTGTAGAAGAACATCGCCTCCTTGGCCTGCGTGTAGGCGTCCCACTTGTCCAGTGAGGCAAGGTCGATGGGCGAGATCTTCCACTGCTTCAGCGGATCGGTCTTCCGGCTCTCGAACCGGAGCGCCTGCTGCTCCTGGGAAACCGAGAACCAGTATTTGAACAGACGGATGCCGCTGCGCACCAGCATCCGCTCGAGCTCGGGACACTGGCGCATGAACTCCAGGTATTCCGAGCCGGTGCAGAAGCCCATCACGCGCTCCACACCGGCGCGGTTGTACCAGGAGCGGTCGAACAGGACGACCTCGCCCGCTGCCGGCAGGTGTCGGACGTAGCGCTGGAAATACCATTCGCCGCGTTCGCGGTCGCTGGGCTTTTCCAGAGCCACCACGCGGGCGCCGCGCGGGTTCAGGTGTTCCATGAAGCGCTTGATCGCGCCGCCCTTGCCGGCCGCGTCCCGTCCCTCGAAGAGGACGACCACCTTCTCGCCGGATTCCCTCACCCAGTGCTGCGCCTTGAGCAGCTCGATCTGGAGCCCGGCCTTGAGGCGCTCGTACTCGGCTCGCTTCATGCGGTTCGCGTAGGGGTAGATCCCTTCCCGAAACACCCGCACAGGGTCTGCCGCGGCCGCTCCCTCCGGCCCCGTTCCGTTTCCCCTTGTCGTTCCTTCCTGCATGTCGGGCCTCACTTCGGGATAGATATGCGACGGCTCGCCAATGTCCGTCTCGGGCTGGCGACGATCTCCCTCGTCGCTGACGCAATTGTCATCGTCGGCCTCTTCCCTGCTGCCGTCCCGGCGCACGGCGATGGAGCAACGGCAGGCGTGTCCGGGGCCGACGAGACAGCCGCTTCACCGATTACCATTTTTTGCTGCGCGGGTTTATGTCCGCAGGACGATTGCGGCGGCGGCGGCGAATCAACCATACAGCCATCGCGAGCACGTAGCACGCGGCGAGCAATGCGCCACCGGCGATCAATTCGGACGAGGCAGGGTCGAGCGGCACAGTGCCGCACCTATATCAGAGCGATTGCTTTCGAACCATCAACCTGACCAAGCGGACAACGGTGGGGTGCCCTCGACGAACGCGCGGTACTTGACGACAACCTCGTGCTCTCAGCCGGCGGACGCAGTGCGTCTCGCCAAGGGACCGCGACGAGTTCACCCATCCTGCCCGAGACATCGGTCGGCCCGCGATGGTGGAGAACATCGCGGACGGCATTCGCGCGGCGATGGCCGACGCGGGGACCGGCGATCCGGCGGACGTCCACTACGTCCAGACCAAGACGCCGCTGCTCACCATCGACATGGTGCGGGACGCGCACGCGCGCTGAGACCTTGGCCGAGGTGGTCCGTGAATTGATGGGGGTTGGCGCACCAATGGCACCATCGGGCTCGGCATCGCGGTCGTGCTTGGCGAAGTCGCCATGCCCTGGGCCGACGAAATCTGCCACAGCGTCGACCTCTGCTCATCGATCGCCTCGTGCTCGTCGGGCGTGGAACTCGACCGCGGGAAGATCGCCCTCTTCGGCAATGCGCCGGGGGTCGGCGGGCGCTTCCGCATCGTCCCAGATCAAGGGCGGACGCAACATCCATCCAGTATGACTCGGGTCATCGTCTCGGCTGCGGTGTCGAAGTCATTTCTCGTGAGCCGTCGCTGCCTGAGCACGTCGGCGGCCAACATCCCGAAGTCCGCATAGAACTGGGTCGCGGACCACAGCACGATGAAGAAGTGGCGCGGGTCCACCGGCGCCATCTTCCCGAGGCGGATCCACTCCTCCACCACATGGGCGCGCTGGTCAGTGACCTCGCGAATGTGCTGGCGCTGGCGCCGCTCCAGGAACTGCGCGCCGCGCAGGATCTCGTTGGCGAAGAAGCGGGATTCCGTAGCGTGGCGGCGTGAATACTCGAGCTTCGCGCGAATGTAGGCAGCGATGGCCTCGCGCGGTTCGCGCTCGGACACAATGTGCTCGAAGGCTCGGTCCCATTCCTCGATCAGGCGCTCGATAACCGCCGCGTAGATGCTCTCCTTGGTCGGAAAGTAGTAGTAGACGTTGGTCTTCGGCAGGCCGCTGACCCGGGCGATCTCCTTCATGTGCGTGCCGTGAAAGCTCTTGTCGGCAAAAAGGCCGACGGCGGCGCGCAGGATCTTTTCCTCGTTCCGGGCCCGGATACGCGGCGTCCCCCCCGCATCTTCTCGCTTCGTTTTCGTCATGCCTGTGCCCCACCTCACACTACAACTTTCTGCGCTATCGCGGCCGGCCTCAGTCTAACCCCGCTCGGCTGTTGCCGGGCCAGAAATTACTTGACGTGCGTGTCACGTTGCCAGATCGTGAAACATGACATTGGTGTCAGGTCCTGACGCATTGGAGCGGTCGGACGCCATGGCGATGCAACTCAGAGCGGCGCTCCGGGAGTCGCTCGACGGCTGGCAGGAAGACATCGCCTCTCCCTGGCGTGATGTCGTCGGCGATGTCGCGCTGGGTTTCGACGATATGGACCCCGCGCTCGAGCTCGAACCCTGGGAGCCGATCTTTCCCGCCCGGCGGGGCCGGACCTTTCCCGGCGCGCCGGCGGACGCGCACATGCTCCGCGCCTTCGACGGCATTGTGCCAGAGGATGTGCGCTGCGTGATCCTGGGTCAGGATCCCTATCCCTGCCCCGCCTTTTCGACCGGGCGGGCCTTTGAGGCCGGCAACGTTTCCCACTGGCGGGAGCTCGACAAGATGTTCTCCCCAAGCGTGCGCGCGGTCATCCAGCTCATCGTCGGCGCGCGCACGGGCGAGATTCACTACGCCCGGAGCTTCGCGCAGTGGCCGGCGACGCTGGCTGCCATCGAAGCCGGCGCGGTCGACTTGGAAGCGCCCTCTGCCCTCGCCGACCACTGGGTGAAGTCCGGTGTATTGCTCCTCAACACCTCGCTCACGCTGACGCGCTTCCGGCGGGAGGGCGATCCCCACCAGATGCGCGGGCACCTGCCGCTCTGGCGGCCGTTCATGGTGCGGGTGCTCGATCATCTCGCGCGGAGAAGAACGCCGGTCGTTTTCCTGGGCTTCGGCGGTGCGGCGTCTGAGACCCTCGCGGCAGTGGGCCTCAGTGAGGCAAGTGCGGGCACTGACCAGCGCGTCATCCTCCGCCCGCACCCGGCCGCTGCCGATGCCGTGCTGATGCCGGAGAACCCGTTCACGCTTTGCAACCGGCGCCTCCAGGCGATAGGCGCAGACCCGGTGGACTGGTAGGCGATGCCATACGCGCCCTCCTTCGACTACATCGTCGTTGGCGCAGGCTCGGCGGGATGCGTGCTCGCCAACAGGCTCTCGGCCGATCCCGACCGCTCGGTGCTGCTGGTCGAGGCAGGCGGAAAGGACCGCAATCCCCTGTTCCGCCTGCCGATGCTGATGGGCAGGCTGTTCCACTCCGGCATCTACAACTGGCGCTATCACACCGAGCCGGTGCCGAGCCTGGACGGCCGCTCGCTTTACTGGCCGCGCGGCAAGGTGCTCGGCGGCTCGTCCACCATCAACGGCATGATCTACGTGCGCGGCAATCGCCACGACTACGACCGCTGGGCCCAGATGGGTTTCACCGGCTGGTCCTATGACGATGTGCTCCCGGCCTTCTGCCGCTCCGAAGGGCACGCGGAGCGGGACGGGGCCTATCACGGAGGTAAGGGTGAGTTGACCGTCTGCCGAGCGCGCAGCGCCAATCCGCTCTTCGACGTGTTCGTCCAGGCGGGCCGCGAGGCCGGACATCCCGTCAGCGACGACTTCAACGGGGCCGAGCAGGAGGGCTTCGGCCGGTACGACTTCACCATCAGGCGGGGCAAGCGCTGCTCCGCATCGACTGCCTTCCTCAACCCGATTCGAAATCGGCGCAACCTGTCCATCGCCACCGGAAGCCTCGTCCGCCGCGTGGTCGTCGACGGCAGCCGCGCGACCGGGGTCGAGGTCGCTGGCGGCGCCGACGTCCGCACCATCCGCGCGGCGAGCGAGGTCATTCTCTGCGCCGGCACGGTCAACACGCCCCAGCTCCTCATGCTCTCGGGCATCGGGCCCGGCGACGATCTGAAGCGGTACGGTATCGACGTGATCCACGAGCTCCCCGGCGTCGGCCGCAACCTGCAGGATCACGTGGACTGCGTTCTCTCGTACGCGTGCACGAAGCCGGTCACCCTCTATCGCGAGCTCCGGGTAGACAGGATGATCCTCTCGGTGGCCGAGGGGCTGCTCTTCGGCCGCGGCATCGCTACCACCTTCCCTTACGAGGCGGGCGCCTTCCTCAAGTCCCGGCCGGAAAGGGTGACGCCGGACATCCAGGTGCACTTTATGCCGGCGCTGGAGAAAGCGGCGAACCTGCACTTTCCCAAGCCCTTCAGGAAGCCACCGCTTGAGGAGACCCACGGCTTCTCCATGCGCGTGGGCCCGGTCAACCCCGAGAGCAAGGGCTGGATCGGCCTGCGTTCCGCCGATCCTGCCGATGCGCCGCTGATCCAACCCAACTATCTGCAGAGCGAGGCCGACTGCCGCACGACCATCGCCGGTATCCGCATGGTGCGCGACGTGGTGGCGCAGCCTGCCTTCGACACCTATCGCGGCCCCGAGCTTGCGCCCGGCGAGGCTATGCAGAGCGACGAGGAGTTGACCCGCTGGCTCCGCACCAACGCCATGACCACGTTCCATCCCGTCGGCACCTGCCGCATGGGCACGGACCCGCTGGCAGTGGTGGACGCGCGACTCGCAGTACACGGCATCAAGGGGCTCAGGGTCGCCGATGCGTCCGTCATGCCCGTCATCACGAGCGGCAACACCAACGCGCCCGCCATCATGATCGGCGAGAAGGCAGCCGAGTTCATTCTCCGCCCGGACCAAGCCCACGCGTCATTGGAAGGGAATCAGCAATGATCGTCGAGCATCGCACCTACACGTTCCGTCCCGGCACGGTGGAGGGCTGGCTCAGGAAGTACGAGGCGGAGGGCCTGCCGATCCAGCGGCGCCATCTCGGCCGTCTGATCGGCGTCTACGTCTCCGAGATCGGCCGGCTGCACCGGGTCGTCCTGATCTGGGCTTACGAAAGCCTGGCCGACCGCGAGCGGCGCCGCGCCGCGATGGGCGCGGACCCCGCGTGGCAGGCGTTCATCCAGTCAGTCTGGGCTCTGGACGCGATCCAGGAGCAGGACGTGATGGTGATGAACCCCGCGCCATGCTCGCCGCCCATCGGCGATTGAATGGTCCGCTGGTGAGGGCCTGACAACGAATTCCAGCCGGGCGCAAGGGGCGCCCGCGGGAGAAGAGGAGAAACGCCATGTCGAACAAACCGAATGCGAATGGCCCAGGCGCGCCGCTCGCGCGCCTCAGTCGCCGCAGGTTCCTGGCGGCTACCGCCGGAGTCTCGGCGGTCGTTGGGGCGAGTACCACGTTTCCGCTCGCAGCGCGCGCGGACGCTGGTCTGGTCGCCCTGGTCCACACCCAGGCGGCCGGCGACAGCGGTCCCATCGATTCCATGATGGGCCGACTCAACCAGCTCTCTGAGGCGCAAGGCTTCGAGACCCGCGCCATCTACGCGCAGGACCCGGCCACTTACGAGACGGTGCTGCGCACCCTCGGCGATGCGGGCGCCTCCATCGTGTTGGGCACCTTCCCGGTCATCTCCGAGGCCTTCAAGGCGGTGGCGCCGCTCTATCCCGACACCAGGTGGATCCAGCTCTTTGGCGACGCCGTCGACCCGCCAATCGCGAACCTGGTGACGGTCTCCTACGATTACTATCTCGGCTGCTACCTGTCGGGCATCTTTGCCGCGCACGTCTCGCAGTCGAAGCAGATCGGCTTCATCGGCGGCATCAGCATTCCGCCGATCAACGCCGACTTCAACGCGCTCCAGGCAGGCGTGCACGCGGTCGATCCCGAGGCCAGCGTTACCGCCGCCTTCGCGGGCTCCTTCCAGGACCCGGCCAAGGGCTACGAGATCGCGAGCCAGATGTTCCTGGACGGGATCGACTACATCCAGACCGATTCTGCCGCGACCGACGGCGGCATTATCCAGGCGGCCAACGAGCGCGAGGGCGCCATGGTCAGCGCGCTCGATCCGGCCCAGTACCCTCTCGGACCCGCCTCCGTGATCGGCGTGGTCAGCCTCGACTTCGGCCAGTCGCTCCATAACGAGACCAGCGCAGCGCTTGGCGCCGACTGGCAGGGCGGGCGGCATGTGCCGACCGGCCTTGGCAGCGGCGTCATCGACTTCCTCCGGTCTCCGCTCTATCGGGAGCAGGGGCCTGCGGCTATCGTCGCCCGGTCCGACGAGGCGTGGCCTGCGGTCGAAGCGGCGCGGGCGGGCATCCTCGACGGATCGGTTTCGGTGCCGTTCAACACGGAGCTCTGATCGCACTCGCGGACCAGGAGGCGCTCTCGGCACGGATGACAGACGCGGACCCGCCGGCCCTCAGTTGTCGCGGGATTCGGGTCACATACGGCGAGGTGACGGCGCTCGCCGACCTCGATATCGCCTTCGCGCGTGGCGCCATCCACGCCGTGGTCGGCCAGAACGGCGCCGGCAAGACGACCTTCGCTCGCGTCGCGGCGGGTCTTGTCCGGCCCGACGCGGGCTCTCTTGCCATCGACGGGAGCCCCTTGCGGCTCGGTCGGGTCGCGGGGGCGCGTGCGGCGGGGGTCGAACTCGTTCACCAGAGCTTCGCGCTGCCGCCCTCGTTCACTGTGGCCGAGGCACTGGAGTTCGGCGCTGGCGGTGGCATCGGCCTCTACGGCCGCCGGCAACTGTTGAGGCGTTGCCGCGAGCGGCTCACAGACCTCGATCTCGACGTCGATCCGCGCCGGCGTATTCGCGACCTGCCGGTGGAAGCGCAGCAGGGCGTTGAGATCGCCCGCGCGCTGGTAACCGACGCGCGTGTGCTCATCCTGGACGAGCCGACCGCTGTGCTGCCTCCGGCCGGCATCGAGGCGCTGTTCGAGCGTATCCGCAGACTCAAGCGGCATGGGGTCACGGTTATCCTGATCCTGCACAAGCTGCGCGAAGTGATGGCGGTCGCCGACACGATCTCCGTCCTTCGTGGCGGCCGGCTGGTCGCGGGGCCCGTCCCCCGCGACCGGGCAGACGAGAGGCGCATCGCCGAGATGATCGTCGGCCAAGCCGCGGCGGGTTCCGTCAGCGCCGACGATGCCCGGGCGCTCGTGGGGGCGGCGCCGGTTCGTGGCGCGGCCGCCCGGGATACAAGCGCCTCTGCGGCGCTCGACTCTCACGAATCGGTCCTCGAACTGGCGGACGTGAGCACGGTGAAAGAGCCGGAAGAGCCACCGTTGGATCGGGTGTCGCTGCTAGTCAGGCCAGGAGAGATCGTCGGCGTCGCCGGGGTTCAGGGCAACGGTCAACGGACGTTGGTGCAGGCGATCGCCGGCCTCGCCGACACCACGGGCGGAGACATCCACCTGGGTGGCACGCGCGTGAGCCGCTTGAGCCCCGTCTCCCGCCGTGCCCTCGGGCTGCGTGTTATTCCCTTCGAGCGCAACAGCGAGGGACTCAGCCTCACCAGCGCGCTGTGGGAGAACTGGTCCGTCCGCGAGCTTCTCCAAAAGCCGCTGTTCAGTTTCGTCGATCCGTCCGCCCTGCGGCTGCGTTGCGATGAAGCGCTACGGACCTGGGGCGTGCGCTATGCGTCCGCGACCCAGAACGCCGGCGCCCTCTCCGGCGGCAACGCGCAGAAGGTAATTCTGGCGCGGGAAATCGATAAAGACGCGCGCCTCATCGTCGCCGCGCAGCCCGCGCGCGGGCTCGATATCGGTGCCACCGCTTTCGTCTGGTCGGCGCTGCGCGAGGCGGCCGGACGAGGCTGCGGCGTGTTGCTGATCTCCTCTGACCTCGACGAGCTGTTCGACATCAGCCACCGCCTGGTGGTGATGCTCTCGGGCCGTGTCGTCGCAGAGTTCGTCCCGCCCTACGACATCGGGGCGGTGGGCCGCGCCATGACCGGGGCGTCCGCGTGAGCGGCATCAGCATCCGCGCGGGCGCGGTGGTCCGCACGCTCGCTTTCATCGTGCTGGCGCTCGCGCTCTGCGGCGTCGTCTTCGAGCTCGCCGGCTACTCGGCGCTCCTGATGCTCGAAAGCGTCGTCGAGGGCGGCTTCCTGCGCGCGGGCGGATGGGCGCAGAGCCTGCGTTGGGCGCTCCCCCTCTTCATCACCGCGACCGGCGTCGCGATCTCATTCCGCTGCGGCTTCTTCAATATCGGTGCACAGGGCCAGTTCTACGTGGGCGCCATCTGCGCCGCCTTCGTCGCCGATGTTCTCGGCGGCGCCCCGGCCGCCCTCGTGCTGCCGACGACCTTTCTCGCCGGCATGACGGGCGGCGCGCTCTGGGCGCTCTGGCCGGGATATCTCAGGCTCCGCTCGGGCACTGACGAAGTCATCACGACGCTGATGGGCAATTTCATCGCAGCGCTCGCGTTGGTCTACGTCACCTCCGGCCCGCTCAAGGACCCCTCCGGCACCGGCCAGCAGGCGGCGAGCCCGCTACTGCCGGCGGCCTATCGCATCAGCGATTCCCAGGGTATCTCGCCCGCCATCATCGGCATCGCAGCCGCCGTCGCGCTCGCCATGTGGGTCCTGGTCAACCGCACGCCTTTCGGCATGCTGGCGAGCCTGGCCGGGCGGAACCCGACCATGGTGCGCTTTCAGGGTGCGCGCCTCTGGACCCTGGGACTTTCGAGCTTCCTCATCAGTGGCGGGCTGGCCGGGCTCGCAGGTACCATCGAGCTTCTCGGCCCGACCGGGCGCATCGCGAGCGGCTTTTTGCCCGGCCACGGCTTCACCGCAGTGCTGATCGCGCTGGTCGCGAA
The DNA here is from genome assembly GCA_965220745.1 of Alphaproteobacteria bacterium. GTDB lineage: Bacteria > Pseudomonadota > Alphaproteobacteria > UBA828 > UBA828 > WTGU01. Next base: position 729,833 of record CBDCQT010000013.1, read on the forward strand.
CCTCTCGGTGCTCGCGACTGCGGTCGTCAGCATGTTCTTCGGCGGCCTTGCGTCGGCTGCGCTCTACCTGCCGATCCTCGCCGGCCTACCGGCCGCTGCCATCGACATCTTCAATGCCTCCGTCGCGCTCTTCATCACCGCGAAGTCGGGATTGCTGGACCGCCTGCTGCGGGCAGCGAGGCTCCCCACATGACCGAGTTCCACGAGTTCATGGTGGCGATCCTGCGCTCCGGCACGCCGCTGGTCTACGTCACCATGGCGGGCGTCATCGCCCAGCGCGCCGGCGTCTGGCACCTCGGCCTCGAAGGCGTGATGATCGTTGGTGCCTGCGCGACGATCCTCGGCATCGTGCTTACCGGCTCGTTTGCGGCCGCCATCGTCATCGCCTGCGTGCTCTGTGTTGCCGCTTCGGTCCTGCTCTGGTTCGTGATCGAGAAGCTGGGCGCCAACCCCATCATTGCGGGACTCGGCCTCACGGGGCTCGGAATCGGCGGGACAGCGCTCGCCGTCCAGGCGCTCTTCGGCAGCCTCGCCGCCGTGACCGCACCCTTCGGCGTGCCCAGGCTGGGCGCCGCTTTCGGCCCCTACGGCGCGCTCTCGATCTTTGTGCTGATGATGCCCTTCGTCGTCTGGAGCATGTGGGTGCTGCTCTGCCGCACGCGCTTCGGCCTGCGGCTGGCCGCTGCCGGAGAGCACCCGCTGGCGGCGCGCAGCGTCGGCACCGATCCGGCCCGTGTCAGGCTCATCGCGCTCGCCGCAGGCGGGGTTCTCTGCGCCATCGGCGGCGCTGAGCTCGCAGCCGGCGGCCTCACCATCTTCGCTCAGAACATGACCGCCGGGCGCGGCTTCATGAGCTTCGCCGCCGTCATCTTCGGCGCGGGCCACCCCATCGCGGCCGCCTTCGCCGCGATGTTCTTCAGCCTGGTGGGGGTCGCGGGAATCAGGCTGCAGCTCCTGTTCGGCGCGAGCATCCCGCACGACGTGCTGCTCTCGCTGCCCTATCTGGCGACGATCCTCGGCGTCTGGATCAGCGGCCGTATGCGCGGCGGCGCCAAGGCCGCCACCGAGGCCTCGGAGCTGCGCGATTACTAGCGAGTGGGATCATTTGCCCGTAGCCAGACGAGGGGCGTGCGCACTGCACGACAGAGCGGCAAGTGATGCGAAAGCGTGCGGCCAAGGATCGACGGCGCAGGGAACACGTAGGCGCTCTCCGAGCGTGGCTGCCTCCCGAGAATGGCGCGTGCTGGCGCATTGAGAATGACCCGCCTCGGTCCGGACTTGGCGTCGACGAGACTGAGCGTGTCGCTGCCCACATCCTGCCAGCACAGGGCTACGGATTCGGTCTTCCGGTAGCCGGTCAGCAACAGAAGGAGGATGAAATCTGCCTGCCGCGCGCGACGGTCGCGCGTCATCGTGGTGATCCAGCATCCCATGGAGTCGACACACCTCCTCGCGCGAAAGTAAGCGGGTGAGCGTGGCACCGGGTGGACGTGGGGACCTGACCGCGCTGCCGCCCCCCCTGCCGTGCCTCCGCCCCGCGACCGGCGATAGCCGGCGCCGGCCGACGCTGTCGATCCTCCCGCAGCCCGCGGGTCGGAGAGGTTCACCAAGACCCTCTTGGCCCGCACGACGACGATTCGGGCGAGGATGGTCGGAGGCGGCAGCGAAAGAAGCGGGGCATCCGGTGCTACCGAAGCACGAGCGCGGCCAGACTTCCTCTACAGTTCCAGCTCGAGCTCGTACTCGTAGGTCTTCTCGCGCTTCGGCCGCGCAGGCGGAGCAGGCCGTCGATCGGCCGGGGCGGGGTCGCCGACATCGGCGCGCTCCAACGGCGCAGGTGCCGGCGCACCGCGTTCACGGTCCCGCTGCGGCACAGACTTGGGCTCTACCGGCTGGCGCGCCGCATCGTCCCTGGCCTTGCCGTCCCTCGCCGGACTGTCCGCCGGCGACGGCGCGATGGCTTCGAGGGCGGCGATGCGTTCTCCCGTCGCCGCCTCCAGGCGCTCGCGCAGTGCGCGGCGGTCGTCGGTCACCAGCTCGGCATGAAGGCGGGCACGGCTGATCTCCACGTAGAAGGTTTTTTGGGTGGTCAGATGGGCGTGCTCCGCTTCCATCGCCGCGATCACCCGGTCCACGGTGCGGCCCTGGAACGCGTGCACCGTCGCTGCCCAGGCCCGGTCGATATGGCGCAGCTGGGGATCGTCCCGGCGCAGCGTCAGAGCCCGGCCGTCCTCCAGCCGGAACGAGACGGCTCTCTCGCCGACCGCCGACACCTCCGCCGTGCCGCTGTTCACCAGCCCGTGCCTCCTGTCGTTGCGGGTCCAGCACACCCGGTCGCCGCGGCGAAGCTCCATGGCATCCACGGCGTAGACCTCCACCCCGCCGCGCCGCGCCGCCAGCCTGGCGGGTTCCCAGGCGACGGTAGCGCCATGCTTGCCTTGCAGCGTCACCACGCCTGCGGCGCGGTCGACAGCTGCGACGCTGATCTCGTCGCCCTTGTCGACCCCGAGACGCTTGTAGCGGCGGTGGAAGGCCACGACATCGCCCGGGACATAGTTCGCGGCAAGCGACTTCTCGGCATTGGTATAGCCGCGCGAGACGAGCCTCTCGCCATCGATCGCAGGCCCATCGATGACGCCGTCGCGGACCAGGCGCTCGCGGACGATGGTGTTGGTCTTCTCTCTCAGCGCGTGGCTGGGGGCCATCAGCCCCGTGACCTCCCGCTCTCCGGGCGAGAGCGCAAGCCAGCGCGCGGCGGCAGCGCCCGCAAGATTGTCCGCCTTCACCTCCGCGACGTTGTCGCCGAGTTTTCGGAAGGCCCGGTGAATGTCGCCGGCGAGGCTGGCCTCGACGGCCTCCTTCAGCGCCGGCTCGCGCTGGCGCACGATCTCATCCATCACCGCGCACGTCATGCCTGCGGTCTGCAGCTGCGCGAAGGGCTTGCCGGCGTCGACGGCATCGAGCTGCTTCTCGTCACCCACCAGGATCACACGGGGGATGCGGAGCGTGTCGGCGATCCTGAGAAGGTCGCGGGTCTGCGCGGTGGAGGCGAGGGAGCCCTCGTCCACCACCAGCACGGTCTTGCGGAACCGTGCCTTCATGGCCCGCTCGCCCCTGCGGGAGAGCCGATCCTCGGCAACGCCCGCGTTGCGGGCGAGGAAGCCCTGCAGGGTCTCGCTGGCAATGCCGGCCTCCGCATCGAGAGTGCGCGCCGCAGAGGCCGACGGCGCCAGGCCCCTGACCTCGAAGCCGCGCTTCTCCAGCAGAGCCCGCGCCCTGTTCAGCATGGTGGTCTTGCCGGTGCCGGCATAGCCCTGCACGCCCACGACGCGATCGTTGTGGGACAGGATCACCTTCACCGCCTCCTTCTGCCCGGTCGTAAGGGGGCCGTTGCGGAGCGCCTTGTCGACGGCGCGCCCGCGCATGGGAGCAGCACCCCGCCCCTGTCCGCGTTCCATCAGCGCTATGGTCTCGCGTTCGTCGGCGACAGTCCTGTCGGTGGTGAGCGAATCCCCCGGCACGGGGTAGTCCGCAGCCAGCAGGGTGCCGGCCTTCTCCAGCCGCGTGACGGCGGCCTCAGCCTCGCCGATGCTCACCTTGCCGGGATTCCAGGCGAGAGTCGAGGTGAGGAGATCGGTTCGCGAGAATACCGCCTCTCTCTCGGAGAGGTGCGCCACGGCCCAGGCGGCCGCCCGGTCCACTTCCGCCGTCGTACCAGGCTCCGCCTCCCGGTGCTGGCCTGCACGGGCGAGGGGTCGGTCTCCGTAGGCCGCCTGCCGGTGCCGGGCCTCGTTCACGAACTCACTTGCGTCGAAGCCCAGTTCCGAGGCCTGCCTCTGCCAGCTCTCGCGCAGGGCGTCCCTGTCCACCTCGCGCTTGTGGGCGCGGGTCATGAGCGCCGCGCGCGCCGCCAGATGGGGGTTGCTTCCGGGATCGCCCTGGCTGCGAGCGTCCATCGCCGCCTCGATCTCGGCGCGCCTGGTGGAAAAGGCCTCGACGATGGACCGCGATACGGGGGACCGCCCTGGTGCACCCGCGATCTCGAACCGCCCGTCCGCGTGGGTCTTCTCGATGCCGTAGCCGAGCTCCTCCAGGCCTCTCGCCAGCTCGGCGCGGTAGAGCGCGCCGATCAGCATCTTGGACGCATAGAGCTTCTCGTTGGCCATGGTGCGCCACTTCGCGGAACGGGGCGTTTCCCCGGACCGGGGCGTTCCCCCGTCCTGACCCTGCACCATGTTGGCGATCACCGCGTGCGTGTGGAGCTGTGGGTCGAGGTTGCGCGAGACCTCGTGGCGGAAGGTGGCGATCACCGCCTTCTGGTCTCCGGTGCGCACCATGCGGCCGCTGTCTGCATCCATCGTCCTGGTCTCGACCGCGTTCTTCTCGATCCAGGCAAGTGTCCTGCGCACGGCGGCGTCATGGGCAGCGACGATGCGTTCGTCGCCGCCGATCAGGGCCGCGATGGATACGGACTTGGGCGCGGAGAAGGTGACGTCGCGGCCGGGGCGGTGGTCGATCGTACCGTCCCCCAGCCTGCGGCCGAGCCGGCGGCCCGAGCCGTCGGGGACTTCGCCCGCGAGGATGTCGCTGAAGACGTCCGGATCGACCGGCCCGGAGAGCCCCAGAGCGTCCGCGCCCCTGCCCGCCCAGGCGCTGGCCTCCCGGTGGGCGTCGTCGTCCTTGGCGTAGTAGCCGTCTCGCTCGTAGTAGGAGACCCCCTGGGCAGGCGAGGCGATGGCGCCGATGGAGGCGACCATGTCAGAACTTGACCCAGGGCGGCTGCGTCTTCTTCTCTTCCGCCGGCGTGCCGACTGCCGCCTTCTCCGTGCCTTCGCCCGATGAGGACGCGGCTCCGTTGCCGTCAGGGTCAGCGCTGGCCGGCCCCTCCGCCGTCTCGGGCGGAGGCTCCGCATTGGGGGTCTCGTCGGATTGCCGCGCGTCCGGCGCCGGCACGGCGCCTTCGCCGGCCGGGTGTGTCAGTCGAGCCGGCGGTCCGCCGGCGCGGCTCGGATCGCGGCTGTCGTCGGGCCTCGGCACGAAGCGCACCGCGACGATGTCCCGCTTCCGGTACTTCAGCCTGATCCGTGCGACCGGCGAGGGGCCGGGGAACTTCAGGTAGCCCGACAGGTTCTCAAGACGCGATACCTCCGACGGAAGAACCAGGGGACGCTCCTCGCGCCGCGTGCTCAGCGTCACGCCGCCGTGCGCGGTCTCGTAGCTCACGCCCTCCGAGAGGGTCTCGACCTCCACTTTGCCCAGGCTCCCCGCCGACCACTCGGACGTGTCCTTGTCGGGTGACGCCAACACGACCCGGGTGCCGCACAGCCCCGAGATCGTCTGCGCAAGGTCGCGCCCGTAGAGGTCCCGCAGGGCGGAGAACACCTGCACGCCGAGCACGAAGCAGCCTCCGAACTGCCGGCTCTCCGAAAGGCCGGGATCGAGGCTCGGGAGCTGGTGCAGGGTCGGCAGCTCGTCCAGGATCACCCAGATGCGGCGTGAGTCGGAGCGCGACAGCGAGAGCAGCGAGTTGACCGCGATCTCCAGCCAGGTGGAGATCAGCCCCCGCAGGCTCGCGTGCTGGTCGCCCCGCGACGTGAGAAACAGGCAGCCGCCGCTTCCCTCGCGTTCGATCCACTTCCTGATGGAGAAGGGGTCGCCCTCGTCGGGCAGCACCTCCATGGCGCCGATGTTGGCAGTCAGCATGGCGCGCACCGAGAGCGCGGTCTTCGGGTTGGCGAGATCGACGATGGACTGGGTCACGGTGCCCTCCATGGCCTCCGCGAGCTCGCTCAGATCGGTCTTGAGCAGACGGTCCACCAGCACCCGGTTACGTGTCTCTCCCCGCTGCCAGAGCACGGCCGCGCCGTGAGAGAAGAGCTGGCGTGCGGCGGTGATCCAGAAGGGGTCTGCGGCATCCTTCTGGCGGGGGATCAGCGCTGCCGCCATCGTGTCGAAGTCCAGCGCGGTGCGGGCCTCGAGGAAGGGCGACCAGCGCGGCGCGCGGTCGTCGAGGGGATTGAGCAGGACGTCCCGGCGCTTGTCGAAGAAGGTTTCGGTATAGCTCCCCATCTTGTCGTAGATGACGCAACGCTCGCCCCGGCTGCGGATCTGCTCGACCAGGTCCGAGATGAGCACCGTCTTGCCCGAGCCCGTGGTGCCGGAGACGATCGTGTGGTGCCTCTCGGCACCCTTCGGCCAGGGGATGCCGGCGATGCGGTAGGGCCGGGCCTCGGCGGGGCGGTCCCGCGGCCGCAACCGCCGCCACCATGGCAGGGTGCGATGCCTCAGCTCCTTCGCGCTTGCCAGCTCGCCGCCCCGCAAGCGCTTGCCGCGCCCCAGTCTTTGCCCCAACAGGCGCAGCCCGAAGAGGACGGCGGCGGCCAGGCCCGCACAGCCGCCGCCACCGAGCAGAGCGGCATCGACGGCATCCCCCAGCAGGCGATCCCGATAGTCGAGGATCACGGGGTGTCTCGTGATGGTGTCGAGGGTCATGACCAGGACGGTTCCGTCCACGTCGCGGATCTTCTTGGTCTTGTCGGGCTTGAAATCGGCAACGAGCATGAACTCGCTCAGCGCGTAGACGCCGAAGACGTGCCAGTCGTGGTTGGTGTAGTCGCTGGTGGTCTTCCAGACAGCAGCGCCCAGGCCCGCGAGGATGACGCCGATGCCGATCCACCAGCCGAACCTGAACCACGTGCGAAAGCCCCGGGTAGCAACCCGGAGTCCGCGACCGGTGTCGCCGCCCACCCCGGTCATTGCGAAGCCTCCACGGCGGCAGCTGGCGGAGCGCCGGCAGCGCCCCTCCTGTCATGGACATTGCCGCCGGGAGAAGAGCCGGCCAGGTCTCTGAACCGCGCGAGCCAGCGCTCTGCGGCGGCTTTGGGCGCGAGCGGGCGAATGGTGCGGCGCAGCGGCGGGAAGGGGGTTCTGCCGCCTCCCACCCCGAGGTCGCGCCTTGCCAGGGTGTTCCCCTGTTCTGCCGCATCCGTCATGAGGGCGACGAAGCGGAGCACCTCGCTCCAGTCTTCCGGCGGCTCCGGGTCGAGGCCTGCGACTTCGCGCACCGCCCGGTCGACAGCAGCGCCCAGCGCCTTGGCGCGTGCCGCCGCCTTGGCCGATGCGGGGAGACCCGCCTCTTCGTCGCCGAGCCAGGCGGCACGCGCGGGAGTGAGAAGTGCGTGGAGCGCCAGGCAGCGGCGGTCTTCGCCGGCGATACCCTCCAGCGCCTCGATTTCCTTGGACATGGTGATCCCGTGCCGGGCGAGCGAGAGGAAGCGCTGCGTCCGTCCGCCCCAGCGGCAGGTGTCGGCGAGCACATTGGCGATCGCCTCGACATCCACGTCGATGTCCTCGCCCTGCTCCGGATCGCCGGGCCAACGAGATGGCGGCGACTGGTTCGATGCCGGGCGCCGGCGGCGCGTGACGGGGGAGTCTGTCATCGTTTCGATCCTCGTGAAGTACCTTCAGTGCTGTTGCTCATCGGGGGCCGACTCAGGATCGGCCCCCGATGTCGTTTCGGTGGGAATGGCCGTAGCCGGAAGAGCCGGCACGGAGGCGCGAACCGCCGTGCCGGCAACCCGTCTCAGCCGCCCGTTGCCGATCCGGCCGATGCTGTCGGCGGCCGGGCCCGCGAGAACGGCTCAGGCACCGTCATCGCCGCCCCCGGTCCGGCGGCAGACCGGCTTCGCCCCAGAACGCCGCCCGCAGAGCCTCCAAGAACTTGAATGTGAGCACCCCCAATGCGAGCAACAGCGTCCCCCCAAGCGTGAATATCAGCAGGAGGAGCAGGGTTTCGATCTCGCAGGTGCTCCAGGAGCAAAACTCCGCAGCAGTTCCCGACAGGGTCTCTTCATATTCCAACGGCAGAGGCGGGGACGTCTCCGCATATGCCGGGGCGGCCTGCGGCATGACCGGCGCAGGCTCCCCGGTCTGCCTGCCCGGCGGCAGACCGGCGCCGACCGTCATCACCGTACCCTCCCGGGGCCGTCGGCGCCCTCATCCTCGTCGTCCTCGTCATTCTCCTCGTCCCCGTCGTTCGGGATCGGACCCTGCAGCCCGTCGTCGGAGGTTGAATGCCTGCGCCGCTTCGACGCCCACTTGATGACATCGGAAAGCAGATAGCGCACGACGCCTTCGAGGTCATAGTAAGGCGGACCCCCACCGCGGGAGCGGTAGCTCTCCAGCGTGCGCGGGCTCAGGCCCAGGTACTCCGCCACCCTCTTGGTGGATATGAACTGAGTGTTCTCGTCCATTTCTTTCTCCCATGTGTCCTGACGCATCGACCGCAACAGGCGTGACGCCGTCCCCGACCGAGTCCCGCACCTGGCTCCACCGCGCTCGCGGTGTTCGCCATCAAGGCACCCACCCTGTGGTCGGTGCCGGGCGTCGGGACCCGTCCCCGCCCCGGCCTGAGCACGAAGCCGGGACTGCTCATTGCCTTCTCGCCGAGCCTTTTCGCCTTTATGCCGGTCTCCTCGATGAGGGCCTCGGCCTCCCGCAGGAAGCAGGAGCCGACGGGCTCCAGGTTCATGGAGGCCGGCACCGTGTCGGCAGTGCCGAGGCGCACGTCCAAGCCCCGACCGAGGCGGCCAGAGCATGACGCGTCGCCGGGCACGGCGCTGCCGAGGGCGCAATACCAGAGCTTCTTGCTGTCGATGTTCGCCTCGATGCTGTGCGCCTCGGTGCTGTCGATCGGCGCCTGCCAGCTGCCTGGGGTAATGCGGTCGATGTGGAGTGACGTGCTCATGGAGAGAACATATAGGCAACACTTCTATCTATGCAATTGTATGGAATCGGAGATTGGATGTAGCATTTGGCATAAAGCGACGACATAAGGTGTCAGGAGTACTCAGGAGTACCATCTAGTACGACGATCACTTTTTTGTGATGCCAGCACGGCTCCCTTCCGGGAGCGAGATCGCGCTTGCCATCGACCGCAAGCGCTACAGGGTCGGCGGTCAGGGGGAATTCGGAAAGCCGAGGGTGCCTGCCGCCGGAGACATCGGGATGCCCGCGGAACTCCTCAGATGGCGAGACCGAACACCCGCGCCACGTGCCGAGCTTCAGGGACCTTCCCTTCTTCAGCCTGAGCGCGAAGCTGGGATCGCCAGCACTTCCTCGCCGGGCACATGCGGCTCGATGCCGGTCTCCTGGAGGAAGGCATCGAGCTTCCGCAGGAAGCGTGGGCCGATCGGCTCCAGCCTCACGTAGGTCAGCTCCTTGTCGGCGGTGCGAAGACGCACCTCCGAGCCCTGGCCGAGCCGGCCGAGAAAGGACGCATCGCCAAGCGCGGCCAAGCCGAAACCGGCACGCGAGAGCTTCTCGCGATAGCCCGCTGGTCCCGAGCGATGATCACGCCACATGCTGCCGTCATTGAACCAACATGAAACGGCCTCTTTCCCCGCACCGCTGATTGATCTCTCCGGTCGGTACGGCAACCAAGTCTGCGTACGACTTTACTGTTGACCCATTTTGCGCGATGGAGGCTCATGCCGATCACTTGAGAATCGGATCAGCTGCTCCATGCTTGATGCATGAACATCGGTGCCGCAGTCTCGGGCAGCCTCTTTGCCAACGATTTCCTTTGTGAATCCGTTGGCCAGACGCCTGACTGGCAGGATCTGAACGCAACCTCATTCGACGCATTCGAGGCGGCGTTGCGGGCCATCGTTGACAACTTCCCCTTCGCCGGCGCGCCCAACGAGAGCCAGACAGAGGACGACCTGATCTGGCCCGTGCTCGGGGTCCTTGGCTGGTCGGCCAGCCTGCGGCAGCAAAACCTCAGCGCACACGGCATGACGGACGTGCCGGATGGCTTGCTGTTCGCGGACGAGGCGACGAAGGGCCAAGCCAACCGCTTCGCCCAGGAGTGGAGGCGCTACGAGCTTGGCCTTGCGGTGGTGGAGTCCAAACGCTGGCAGCGCCCGCTCGACCGCCGCTCCGGGAGAGCCGGCGAGGAGACGGCGCCATCGACCCAGATGCTGCGCTATCTGCGGCGCGTCGACGATCTCACCACCGGCAGGCTGCGCTGGGGCATTCTCACCAACGGCGCACGCTGGCGGCTCTACTACCAGGGCGCGCGCTCGGTGTCTGAGCAGTTCTTCGAGGTCGATCTCCCGGCGATCCTCGACCTCCCCGGCCACAACGACGGCCTCTTCGCCCTCGACGACGCGGAGCGGCGCCACTGCCTCAAGCTGTTCGCGCTGGTCTTCCGGCGCGAGGCCTTCCTGCCCGGTGCGGTGGACGAGCGCACCTTCCATCAGCGCGCCATCGAGGAAGGCCGCTTCTACGAGGAGCGTGTTGCCGCCAGCCTCTCCGATCTGGTCTTCGGCCAGGTCTTCCCCGAGCTCGCCCGTGCGATCGCCGCCGCCGCGCCGGACTCGCCCCTGCCCGAGGTACGCGAGGCCACGCTGATCCTGCTCTATCGGCTGCTGTTCATCCTCTATGCCGAGGACCGCGACCTGCTGCCGGTCCGGGACGAGCGCTACGACGACTACGCGCTGCGCGACCGCGTTCGCGACGATATCGGTCGTCGCAAGGACCAAGGAGACACCTTCGCCGAAACCCTAACGACCTATTGGTCGGCGGTGGACGATCTTTGCCGTGCCATCGACCAAGGCGAGGTCTCCATCGGCCTGCCGCCCTACAACGGCGGCCTGTTCGACCGCGCACGTGTGCCGCTGCTCGACCGCATCCGGCTCGGCGACCGGATGATGGCGGATGTCATCGACGCGCTTTCCTTCGAGCAGAGCGAGGCAGGGCGCCGCTACATCAACTATCGCGATCTCGGGGTTCGCCAGCTCGGCTCGATCTACGAACGCCTTCTGGAACACGAGCTCGTCCGAGAGGGCGACGCGGTGGCCGTGCGCCCCAACATCTTCGCCCGCAAGGGCTCGGGCAGCTACTACACGCCCGACGACCTGGTGGGACTGATCGTCGAGGAGACCATCGGCCCCCTGGTGCAGGCGCGCATGGACGGCTTCATGGAAGAAGCTGGGCGCGTGCCCGAAAATGGACACGCCCGCGAGCGGGCCGTGGCGCGCCTGGCGGAACACGACCCCGCCGAGGCGATTCTCGCCGTCAAGGTCTGCGATCCCGCCATGGGATCAGGCCACTTCCTCGTCACGCTGGTGGATTATCTCGCCGACCAGGTGGTCGGCGCCATGGCCGAGGCAGAAGCGGCGGTCGAGGGCTACGTCTCGCCGCTCGCCAGCCGCATCCAGGCCATCCGCGACCGGATCGTGGCGAACGCGGAAGAGCGCAACTGGGCCTTGGACAAGGACCGGCTCGACGACCGTCACATCGTCCGACGCATGGTGCTGAAGCGCTGCGTCTACGGGGTCGACAAGAACCCGATGGCGGTGGAGCTGGCCAAAGTCGCGCTCTGGCTGCACACCTTCACCGTCGGCGCGCCGCTCAGCTTCCTGGATCACCACCTCCGCTGCGGCGACAGCCTGTTCGGCGCCTGGGCGCGGAGCGGAATCGACAAGGCGACCGACTATGGCAGCCCCCTGCTCTTGCACGGCTCAATCGCCGAAGCGGAACGGTCGGCGCGGTCGATGCAGACGATCGAGGACCTGACCGACGCCGAGATCGCCGAGGCGCATCGCTCCGCTGAGACCTTCGCCGAGGTGGAGGCGGCAACGGCGCCCCTCGATGCCGTCCTTCGCCTCGTGCATGCCCTCGATTGGCTGGAGGTGAAGGACCGGGACGGCAAGACGGCGCTACAATCCTTCTTCGGCGGCCTGCTCGGTGATCCTATCGACATCGCGCTGGGCCAGGTAGAGGTATCGACGGAGCGAGTGGAGAGCGCGTCGTTCATCGGACTGTTGGGTGAGGCCCGGCGCATCGTCGCGGAGGAGCGCTTTCTCAACTGGCAAGCGGCGTTCCCCGGCGTTTGGTTGAACTGGCAGAGCGCGGGCCTCGAAGGCGGCTTCGACGCCGTGATCGGCAATCCGCCCTGGGACCGGATGAAGCTGCAACAGGTGGAGTGGTTCGCGACGCGGCGGCCCGAGATCGCGCTTGCGCCGCGCGCGGCCGACCGCAAGCGCATGATTGCGGCGCTGGAGCGCGACGGCGATCCGCTGGCGAGGGACTACGCGCTGGCAAGCGAGCGAGCGGCGATGGCCGTCCGTACGGCGCGGCGATCCGGCGATTATCCGCTGCTGTCGAGCGGGGACGTGAACCTCTATTCACTCTTCGTCGAGCGCGCGATGACACTCGTGAAGCCCGACGGCATGATGGGGCTCCTCACGCCCTCCGGCATTGCGTCGGACAAGACGGCCGCCCGCTTCTTCAAGGGCGTGGCGACCGAAGGGCGGCTGAAAGCGCTCTATGACTTCGAGAACCGGCGCACGCGTTATGACGCGCCGCCTTTCTTCCCCGACGTGGACAGCCGCTTCAAGTTCTGTGCCTTCGTGGCCAGCCCGTCCCCCCTCGCCGACACCGCGCGGTGCGCGTTCTTCCTGCAGGATATCGCAGAACTTGAAGACAGCGAGCGTTGCTTCCCGTTGACAGCGGAAGCCTTCGCGCGCGTCAACCCCAACACCGGCACGGCGCCGATCTTCCGCACCCGCCGCGATGCGGAGCTGACCACGGCGATATACGAGCGCCTGCCGGTCTTGGTCGACCGCTCGGCGGGCGAGGAGGTGAAAGCGTGGCCGGTGAGGCACGTCCGCATGTTTGACACCGACCTTGATTCGCATTGGTTCCGCTCGCGGGCGGAGCTTGAGGAGCGGGAGAGCGCGTACCCCATCAGCGGCAACCGTTTCGGCAGTCCGACCGGCGAGTGGGTGCCGCTCTACGAGGGCAAGATGGTGCAGGCGTTCGATCACCGAGCTGCAAGTGTCACCGTTAATCCGCGAAACCTGCATCGACCAGCCCAACCCGCCCCAACGACGTTAGGGCAGCACCAAGATCCGGGTTGGGTTCCCGATCCACAGTTTTGGGTCCCAGCCTCGCAGTGCGAATATCCTGCTGGAGCGAAATGGGTTCTTGGATTCAAGCGAATTACCTCCACCACTAATTCTCGCTCGTTAATTTCATCGCTATTGCCGGCGGTCGGCTTTAATGACCTTCTTCCCATTCTACTTCCCGATACGTTGGATCGAGGAGAGTGGCTACTTGTGGCCAACTTTAATTCTGCGCCTTTAGACTACGTGACGCGCCAAAAGGTTCAGGCCAATCATCTGAATCTCTTTATTGTTGAACAACTCCCCGTCGTCCCGCCCGAGCGCTACGAGTGCGTGCGCTTCGGGCGGAAGACGGCAGCGGAAATTGTCCTCGAGGCGGTACTTGAGCTGACTTATACGGCCCACGACATGGTGCCCTTCGCCCGCGACATGGGACATGTGGACGACGCCGGCGACGTGCTGCCGCCCTTCGTATGGGACGAAGAGCGGCGCCTCTTCCTGCGCGCGAAGCTGGACGCCGTGTTCTTCCACCTCTACGGCGTCACCGACCGCGACGACGTGCGCTACATTTATTCCACTTTCCCCATAGTCGAGCGCGAACAGACCGTCGCCTACGGCACCTACCGCTCCCGCGACCTCTGCCTCGCCTGGATGAACGCCCTCGCGGCTGGTGATCCAGACGCGGAAGTCACCCTGCAATAGGAATACAGTCAGCCCAAGGCACCCAATGCCATGAATTCAAGACTCGTCCTCCGCCCCTCGGGCGCCAGGGACCGACTCCGTCGGGGCACCCAGCGATCGGTCGCTCGGTGGCGGCGCAACGAACATGGATAAGGACAAGTGATTCCGATTGTCCCGCTTCGGACTCTGCTATGGATTACGCGATGAATCCGACATGCGGGAATCGGCTTGAGGAGAATGAGCCATGACAGGGACCGACGATGCGCTCTTGCAGCGTATGGTAGCCACAATCGTGAAGGAGGTGGACCCCGAACAGGTGATACTCTTCGGCTCCCGTGCGCGCGGCAACGCAGCTACGGACTCCGACGTCGATCTGGTGGTAATCGAAACCGCACCGTTCGGCGAAGAGAGGGACCGCCGCACGGAAGCAGTGCGCCTTTGGAGAGCGCTGGCGGGCTTTCGCGTTCCCAAGGACATTCTGGTCTATAGCCGCGACGAGGCCGAATATTGGCGGCACTCCCTCAACCATGTGCTCGCGCGCGCTTTGCGCGAGGGCAGGGTCCTCTATGAGCGACCATAGGCAAGCGCGTATCCTCGTAGGAGCGGCGGAAAAGGATATCACCGCCCTGCGCGGCATGAGCGATGCCGACATCTTCGCTGACGAGATTTTCGGCTTTCATGCACAACAGGCGGTGGAAAAGCTGTTCAAGGCGTGGCTCGCTCTGTTGGGTCGAACCTACCCGCCAATCCACGACCTATCCGAACTTCTCTCGATGTTGATCGAATGCCAGTCAGACGCCGCGCGATTCGAGCCCTTGATCGAATACACTCCCTACGCCGTCCAGTTCCGCTACGGAATCGGCGACACCGGCAGCGTGCCACTCGATCGGGACGCCGCCCTTCTGGGAACAGAAGCGTTGCTTGCCGAAGTTCAGTGCAAACTGCCAGACGAAGACGACCCGACTTCGACGGTTGATTCGCGTAAGTAGATGATATTCCCCAGCTCTCATTTCTGGCACTGCATCCGGCATTTTTTCGAGCCTAGGCCGGGCTTCGTTGGCATTCAGGCGAGCTGGTACGGGGTGATCGTCAGGGGCAGACCCATGGTGGCGTAGATCTGTTCCGCCGCCCGTGTCGGCTTCGAGGGAATGACGTAGCGGTTGCCCGATTGCCGGCAGCGCAGCACGGAGCATTGGCGGTGGATGAAGGCGGAGCGGATGACCTCCGGGGACATCCGCTGCTTCTGGATGGCGACGCGGTACGTCGGGTGGCAAACAACAGAATCCCGTAGGTTTGTTGCGAAGTCCGCTCGCAGGCCTACGCGAGAGCTACATCGAATCCTCTTGCATTTTGCTTACGGAGAAATTCATTGTTCCAAATTATCTCGCTATAGAGACAATTTAGTCAAATTCAATCTCTATCGGTGCCACTGGGTCTGGTCCTTCCGCTCGCCGGTCTGGCGATCGATATAGCTCTCGTCGGTCGCGATGCTCATGTTGGCAACGCGCCCGCCGGAAGCCAGGTGGTTGACAGTGACGTCGGCGCCGAGGCGGCCGATCAACTGCGCCATGTTGAGTCCGAAAGCCATGATTCGTCTCCTGTTCATCCTGGTTGATGACGATGGGTTGACGAACGGGTCGGGAACCTCTCTCGGTCCCCTTCCCGTTCACCTCTCCAAGGCTCCTCTCAACCTCTCCTTCGCCGTCCGCCCCGATGGCTGCCGGGTGGCCGACGACCTTGCCTTCGGCACGGACGAAAACGGCAGTGGAAATCACGACTGCCGCGTCCTGAAGGTCGCAGAGTGTCGCGTCGCGGCCCGGTGCGCGTTGGCGTCGGGGTCGATTCCGTGCATCCAGGCGCTCCCGGCGGGTGGCCGGGAGCCTTGCCTGGGGTACGGACGAAACGGCGGCGGAAGTCACGACCGGAGCGTCCTGAAGGTCGCGGAGAGACGCGTCGCGTCGCGGCTGGCGTTGGCGGCGGGATCGATTCCGTGCATCCAGGCGCTCCTGGCGGGTCCGCGCAGGACGAGCGCGGCGCGGCGCGGCAGCAGGGCCACCTCGTCGGACGCCAGCCCGTCGCGGACGTAGGGGCGGGCCGAACGGGGCCGGAAGTTCATGGTCCAGGCGTCGGCGAGCGAGAGCGACACGACGACATCGCCGAAGGAGGCGTGGTCGGCGTGCATGCCGATCCCCTGGCCGGGCCGGTACTCGTTGACGATGCACTGCTCGGGCATGGCCCCGTCGAAGAAGGGGCTGAGGCGCTCGCCGATCACGCTGGCCCAGCGCGGGAAGGGTGCGGCAGGGTCGTGCCGGCCAGTGCCGCGCTGCCGGTAATCGTAGCGGAAGCCGTAGTGCTGAACGCGGCGGCTGAGGTCGGTCATCCAGGGCGCTTGGGAGATGCGCAGCAGGATGCGCTCTTCCTCGGCCTCGGTGACGATGTCGGGCACCAGCGTGGCGCCATGGTCGAAGATGCTCGTGGTGTCGGTAGTCATCGTCTCTCTCTCCTCCCGTAAGCGGACGCCCGCACCTGCGCACGGCTCCGCCTCTGGCGCCGGTTCGAGAACGATGACCGTGCCCGCGATGTCCGCGAGGCAGGCGGTGATGAGGGGGCGCACCGCGCACCAGTCGAGACCGCCCAGGCCGCACCCGAGCGGCGGGATGGCGATGGAGCCGATGCCGTGGCTCGCGAGGGTTGCGGGGAGGCCGCGAAGCCCGGCCTCGATGTCGCCGATCGCGCTGCGGTCGCGCCAGTGACGCTTGGTGGGGAAGTGGACGATCCAGCGGGGGCTGTCGCGGCCGGTGTCGAACATGAAGATGCGGCCCGGCCGCAGCCGGCGCTCGGCGCAGGCGCGGCGGTAGGCTTGGAAGGCGTCGGGGTGGCGGCGCCTGAACTCGAGGGCGAGGCCGGCGCCTGCGACGCCGACGCAGTTGACGGGATTGACGACGGCCTCGGCAGGCTGGGCGAAGATGTCGCCGTGCGTGAAACGGATCATGGCATGCTCCCATCTTCCAGGGGGGACGGATCAAGCTGGACGGGTGCCGGTGGATGACGCGGCGCGGATCTCCTCCAGGCGCTCGCACACGGCACGTGGGTGGAGCACACCGAGGTTCAGCACGGGAATGCCGTAGTGCCGGGCGACGCGGATACCCATCCCGGTGCCGCCGCTCGGCAGTCCGTCCCGAGTCCAGCATGCGACGGCGTCGACCGGTACGTCGGTATCCGCTGCGAGGATGCTCACGTTCCGGGCGTGGAGCTTGCGCGCAGCGGGCGAGCAGCGGTGCCACGCGGGATGCAGAGCGGCGGCGATGGCGAGGCAGGTGTGCATACGATCCCGTGAGAGGGTGCGGCAGTCGGGTCCCCGGCAGCCGCGATACCCGGGCCACGGCAGGAACACGGTGCGGCGCTCGGCCGGGGCTCCCGCTGCGAATGCGGAGTCGGCCCCGGCAGCACCGCCGGAGTGAAGGTGCCATCCGCGGCGCGCGAGCCAGGTGGCCATGGTGGTCATATCGCGGAGTGTCTCCGGGGGCGTGGCGCGCGATCCGATGCCGGCATAGACGAGCTGTGTCATGGTCCTCTCCTCCCTCCGATGACTTCACTCGAGAGAGGCTCGTCTCGGACTCTCCTTCCGGGTGCCGGATGTGGCGGTGGCGCCGGCGCCGGAGGCTCTGCCCTTGAGCGTGGCGGAAGCCGCCGGCTCGTGGGGCAGGTGCGGTCCGGCCGGTTCACGGATCGGCCGCGCCTGCGCGTAGGAGCCGGATCGAGAAGGCGCGGGATGAGCGCACCGGTTGGGGGGGGAGCGGGCAGAGCCCGGCAGGGAGGGTGCGTCAGCCCGGGCGGAAGCCGTTCATGTGGTGCGATCCAGGAAGGCGCGCGGAGAGAGCACCTCGACTGTCGCGTATCGCGGCTCGGTGAAGTCGCGTGTGTTGCCGGTGATCAGAACGGCGCTGCCGGCCAGGGCGGTCGCGAGATAGATCTCGTCGTCAGGATCTCGCAGGCCGAACAGGGTATCGGCCGGCTCGACGATGACGGCGAGCCGCTCGATCTCCTGGATGACGGCCAGCAGGGCCTGGCGATATGCGGCCTGCCTGGGCCGGTCGGCGACGTGAACGTACTCCGCCAGGACTGGTTCGGAGAGGACGATATCGTGGTGCCGCACCACCCTGTCGACGACAGCCCGGCAGGTGCCGTCGACGCGCGCCGCCGACACGATGACGTTGCAGTCGAGGACGACGTTCATGTGTCACGGCTGCGGCGGTCCCGGCGCGAATCGGCGATGTCGGCGATGGTGTCTTCCATGATCTCGTCTTCGGCGCGTCCGACGTCCTCGAGCAAGGGCCGTCCGGCGGAGACCGCGGCCGCGATACGGTCGGCGGCCGCGTCGCGGTCGACCACCTGTTTGGGGCGGAAGAGGATGCCGTCGCCCATGAGGGTGGCTTCCATGATGTCGCCCTCGCGAAGATCGATGTCTTTACGCAGCCTGGCGGGAATGGTGACCTGGAACTTCGACTTGACGGTGACCAGGGGCATGGGGTCCTCGCGCGGGCAGAGTTGGAATTTCCGACATTCATACCGGTGGGCGGCGCCGACGGCAAGGGGACGGCGCGCTGCGGCGCTTGTGGAGGCCCGGGAATTCGCCGGAGGCGCGTCCGGAGGTCTTGGATTGGGTAATGGGTGCTGAGATCGGGCTCAGTGAAGCGGTGGGTCGCCCCGGCCGGCGGCCATGGACCGCGCGACCAGTCGGCTCCATGCCTCCCGATCCAGCCCAAGCCTGGCGTTCAGGCGATCGCACAGCCGTTCCGCATCTGCGAGCGTCAAGGCTACGAGAGCTGTGGGTATGTAGCCCGTCATGTTCTCGAAGACGATGCGGATCTGCTGGGGCTCGTCGGGCAGCTCATAGGCCGGTGCGAAGGCGAAGACCGGCTCCTCGGGAAGCTCGTGCGTGGTCATGGAAGGAATCCTTGTTGCGGTGGGGCGGAGCGGCCCGCGCGACGGCGGGCGGCAACGTGAGGCGACCAGCGGATCGACGCCGCAGGCGGGGCGGTCAGGACGTCTCGGGCGCCGCGACGGGCCAGCGGTCCACGATGCGCTCCAGGGTTTCGCGGTCGGGCGCGAACAGTCGGGTGCGCCACGAGACGATTTCGGCGATGCAGCCCATGCGCTTGAGCGCGTCGGTGTCGCTGTCCGAGGGACCTTCGATCTCGATGCGGAAGACCCCCATGAGGCGGCGGCGCGCAAGCTTCCAGCCGTTGGAGAGATGGAAGGAGGCACCGCATTTCATGATCTCGTCGTGAACCTCGGCGGCGGTGAGGCCGGGGCCGCCGTCGAGACCGAGGGCGGCGCGGAACTCGCCGAGCTCGGCGGGGCCGAGGATGCGGCCGATCAGGTGCTCCCCATCATCGGCGACGAGGCGCCGGACGCGCATGCTCTCGTCGGGCAGCCGGTCCCAGATCGGCAGCAGCAGGCCCGCAACCAGCCAGAATCGGGACTCGCGGTGGGACGGCAGGCCGGCGATCTCGGTGTCCCAGACCATGCGCCAGCGATCCTCGTCCGCATCCCGCCATTGCGATGCGTCGAGGGCCTTCTGCGCCATGGTCTCGCGGACTGCGGGACGCACCAGGCGCACGCGCTCCTGCACGCCCCCGTCGTCGAGCGTGCGCGAGGGCGCGGACATCACGAGTGCGGCGCGGCCGGATTGCGCGTTGACCATGAGGCGGGGCCTGCCGCTGGAGGTCTGGGAGTGAACCGAGAGCGCCCCGTCGGCGGTGAGCGGCTCCAGCCTGTCCTTGCGCGCGATCTCGACGATCTCGGTCTCGGCGCCGGAGCCCTCGTGCGTGAACACGGACTCGCGTGAGGCGACGGAGATCGAGTCGGCGGCGATGGTCTCGACGCCGCGCTCGAAAGTGCCGGCCTCGATCGCGATCTCGATGTTGGCCTCGATCCGGGTCTCGAGCGCGGCAAAGAGCTGGTTCTGCTCGTCGATGGGGAGGGCCAGCAGCCGGTTGAGGAACTGCGGCATAGGCGGCAGGTCCTCCTTCAGGTTGCCCTCCCAGGTGAGCTTGAGCCCGGTGGCCTCTTCGAAGTCCTTGATGGACCAGCCCTCGATGTGGCCGTGCGAGAGGGCGATGTAGAACTGGCGCAACGCCGATTTGGCGTAGAGGCTCTCCAGGTTGTCGCTGGCCCTGAACAGCGCGGTGTCGTCGCCCCCCATGGCGGTCTGCGAATCCCGCTGACCCCGCGTGATCGCGCCTAAACTGTCCAGCCTCCGCGCGATGGTGGCGATGAACCTGCGCTCGCCCTTTACGTCGGTGGCGACGGGGCGGAAGAGCGGTGCAGAGGCCTGGTGCGTGCGGTGGGTCCGGCCCAGGCCCTGGATGGCCTGGTCGGCCCGCCAGCCCGGCTCCAGCAGGTAATGGATGCGGCGCTCGGTATTGGGACAGCCGAGGTCGGCGTGGTAGCTGCGGCCGATGCCGCCTGCCATCGAGAACACCAGGATGCGCTTCTCCCCTTCCATGAAGGCGGCGGTCTCGGCGAGGTTGGCGGAGGCCGGCCGCGAGCGGAGCGCGAGGCGCTCGCCCTTCGCGTCCTCGATCCTGAGCACGCGGCGCGAGCGTCCGGTGATCTCGGCCACGGCGTCGTGCCCGAAACGGTGGACGATCTGATCCAGCGCCGACTGCACCGGCGGCAGCGCGCCGAGTTTCTGGATCAGGGCGTCGCGCTTCGCCAGGGCCTCCTGGCACAGCACCGGGTTGTTGTCGGCGTCGAAGACGGGGCGCGACATGAGGTTGCCGTCGTCGTCTTCGAAGGGCTCCTGCAACTGCACCGGGAAGGCGTGCTCCAGGAAGTCGAGCACGTATTCGCGGGGCGTCAGGTCGATGGAGAGGTCGTCCCACTCGGACGCCGGGATCTCGGCGATGCGGCGCTCCATCAGCGCCTCGCCGGTGGACACCAGCTGCACCACGGCGGAGCGGCCCTCGTCGAGGTCGGCCGCGATGGCGCGGATCAGCGAGGGGCACTTCATCGAGGTCAGCAGGTGGCCGAAGAAGCGCTGCTTGGCGCCTTCGAAGGCCGAAATCGCGGCGGACTTCGCGTTCTTGTTGAGGGTGGAGTCCCCATCCACGATGCCGGTGGCCTTGAGCGTCTCCTGGATGTTCTGGTGGATGATCTTGAAGGCTCCCGCATAGGAATCGTAGATGCGCCGCTGCTCCGGCGTGAGCGGGTGCTCCAGGATGTCCACTTCCACCCCGTCGTAGGAAAGCGCGCGGGCCTGGTAGAGACCCAGGGCCTTGAGGTCGCGTGCCACCACTTCCATGGCGGCCACGCCGCCGGCCTCCATGGCGGCAACGAAGGCGGTGCGGGTCTCAAACGGCGTCTCGCCCGAGGCCCAGAGCCCGAGGCGCCGGGCATAGGCGAGGCCGGGGACGGTGGTGGCCCCGGTGGCGGAGACGTAGAGGATGCGAGCGTCGGGCAGCGCGTTCTGCAAGCGCAGTCCCGCGCGGCCCTGCTGCGACGGCCTCACCTCGCCGCGCGAGCCCTTGGACCCCGCGGCGTTGGCCATGGCGTGGGCCTCGTCGAAGACGATGACGCCCGAGTACGCGTGGCGCTCCTCCTCGTCCTTGCCGTCCGCGAGCCAGGCCACGATCTGGTCGAGGCGCGACGGCTTCCCCTGCCGCGCGGGGGAGCGCAGCGTGGCATAGGTGGCGAACAGGATTCCCTCTGCATGGGGGATGTCGGACCCCTGGCGCAGCTTGCCGAGGGGGATCACGTCGTCCTCGCGGCCGCCGACGGCGCACCAGTCCCGGCGCGCGTCCTCCAGCAGCTTGTCGGACTGCGAGAGCCAGAGTGCGCGCTTCCGTCCCCTGAGCCACTGGTCGAGGACGATGGCGGCGACCTGCCTGCCCTTGCCGCAGCCGGTGCCGTCGCCCAGCATCCAGCCGCGCCGGAAGCGGACCGGGTCGGACAGCGGCTCGTCGGCGTCGACGATCTCAGCGTCGTCGTCCGTTTCCGGTGCAGCATCGTCGCCGTCGGCGTCGATGCGTTGCACGGTCTGCGGCACGAGTGTCTGCGGCACGAGTGTCTCCCAGCCGGCACCGATGCGGTACTCGGCGGCGAGGTGACGCTCGTGGGCCTGGCCCGCGAGAACCACGCTCTCGAGCTGCGCGTCGGAGAGCAGTCCCTCGGTCACCACCTTCTCCGGCAGCATCGGGCGGTAGGACGGCATGGGGTGCGGCACCGCCGCCATGGCGCCCGACTGCACCAGAGGCGTCGGGTGCTCGACCGCGCCCGGCATATGAATGCTTGATGCCCGCCATCGTGCGTAGGAGCCGTCGGGTTGGGCGCCCTCGGCGGGACCGCCGCCGGCCGGCACTGCCTCGTATGCGAGCTCGGCGACCTGGCCCCAGTCATGGGGCTTCGTCTCCGGCGGATGGGCGGCGGTCCCGGTGCGTCTGGCCCGCGTGGGCGGGGACCGTCTCGATGGTGCTGGCGCCTGGCCGAAGAGGTCCGCGCCCGGCACGGGCTCGATGGAACGCCGTGCCGGCACGGTGCCGGTGACCGCCTGCAAGAGGTGGCCGGCGTCGCGCACGGGATGGCCGGCATAGACCCGGGCGGGTTTGTCGCCGCCTCTGTCGAGAACGGTGAGGCGGGTGTCGAAGGTGGTGCCGCGCCGCGCATAGGCGCGGCCGTCGATGGGCGCGGTGAACACCGCATGGGCCGGCGGGTCGAGGGAGGCGAAGGCGTCTTCCCAGGCGGCATCGCCGGGGACGCAGTGCGCGGACGAGATCGCCACGAGCCGTCCGCCCGGCGGGAGCATCGAGAAAGCCGAGCGGATGTGATGCAGGTCGGCATGATGGCGGATGCGGTCCACGCCGGGGCTGGCCGAGAAGGGCGGGTTCATCAGCACCACGGTGGGCCTGAGCTCCGGGAGCCGGTCCCTGATGGACTCCGCGTTGTGGCGGGTGACCGTGCTGCCGGGAAACAGACCGGCGAGGAGGCCCGCGCGGACGGCGGCGATCTCGTTGAGGTGCAGCGCGCGGGCGCCCCCGTTGCCAATGGCAAGCTGCGCCATGACGGCGAGCATGCCGGTGCCTGCCGACGGTTCGAGCACGACGTCGCCCGGCCGGATCATGGCCGCCTGCAGTGCGGCGTAGGCGAGCGGCAGCGGCGTCGAGAACTGCTGGTACTTGAGCTGCTCCTCCGAGCGCCTGGTCTGCGAGGGCTCCAGCGCCGCGAGGGTCTCCAGCATCCGCAGCATGGCGGCGGGTCCGCCGGGACCGGCGCCGGCTTCGCGCCGCATGGCACGGCCGTAGCGCTGGAGGAACAGCACCAGCGCTGCTTCGGCCGCCTCATAGGAGTCCTTCCAGAGCCAGGCGCCGTCCGCGTCGGAGGCGCCGAAGGCGGCCGTCATGGCCTCCCGCAGCGTGCGGGCATCCAGCTCCCGGCCGGCTTCGAGTACCGGCAGCAGGGTGCGGGCCGCGGTCAGCAGCGCGGAAGGAGTGGAATGGGACTGCAGGGCTGCGGGTTCGCCGATCGCGCTTCTGGGGCGTGCGGCGGTAGGTGGATGTGCAGGGGCGGGCGGCGCCGGGTGGGCGTCGAGCATGAGCAGGCTCCGATGACGGGGGTGCAGGAAGGGCCGCAGCGGCACGGCGCGGGGCACTGCCCTCCACGCCGCTCCGCCCGGCCAACCCCGCCTCCGCCATCCGTGCTCCTCGCGGTGGAGCGCGGTGGGGCGGTCAGGCCGCGCGGCCGGTCAGCGGCAGGAAAGTCGATCCGGGGTGGCGGACGCCGCGGGAACGGGTCAGGGACGCGTCAGCCGAAGCGCTCGCCCCTGGCGGCAAATGTCCACTGGTTGGCAGCGAGGGTCGCGTAATCGGGTGCGCAGCCGAACTCGTAAAGCGCCGCCGCGAGCTCGTCGATGAAGACGCCGTTGACCGCGGGCCGGTCGAACAGTTCGCGGATGACGGCGGCGGCCTCATGCGTGGGCACGCCGGCGATCGCGGCGGGGACGCACTTGACGGCGCGGCCGGTGATCCTGTGAAGCATGGGCGGC
The DNA here is from genome assembly GCA_965220745.1 of Alphaproteobacteria bacterium. Lineage (GTDB taxonomy): Bacteria > Pseudomonadota > Alphaproteobacteria > UBA828 > UBA828 > WTGU01. The sequence goes on from CBDCQT010000013.1 coordinate 753,470, forward strand.
CTCCGTGCGGGGAGTCCGGCGCACCGGGCGGATGACGGGGCCGGGGCGCTTCAGAGCAGGCCTTTTGTGCGGAAGCTGAACGCGTCGCCCGGCGCGACGACGATATGGTCGTGGAGGTCGACGTCGATGGTCTTGAGGGCGTCGCGCAGCTTGGTGGTCATCTCGACGTCCGCCCTCGACGGAGTGGGGTCGCCACTGGGGTGTTGATGTAAGACTACCAGGGCGGTGGCGCCCACCTCCAGCGCGCGAACGCAGACCTGGCGGGGATAGACTGGGGTGTGGTTGACGGTGCCGGTCTGGTGAACCTCGTCGCAGATGAGGGCGTTCTTGGTGTTCAGGAACAACAAGTGGAACACCTCGACGTCGCGGTGCGCCGCCAACGACCGGCAGTACTCGACGACTTTCTCGTAGGTCGCGAGCTGGGGATGGATGTTCTCGGGCAGCGCGGCCCTGGCCATGGCGATGCCGAGCGCTTCGGCGGTCTTGACGGCAGCGATGCCGGCCTCGTTCAGCCCGGCGACGGTGCGCAGCGTGTCGGGACGCGCGGCGAGGACGCGGGCGGGCGAGCCGAAGGTGTCGAGCAGGACCGTTGCGAGTTGCGAGGCTTCGGCGGCGGAGTGGGATCCGGCCAGGAGGAGCAGCAGAAGTTCCCGGTCGTCGACCGCCTCGCGCCCGGCGCGGAGAAGGCGCGCGCGCAGTTCGTCGTGACCGGTGCTGGCGGGGTGCTGCGTTGCGGGCGCGGGGAACGGCGTCACGTCGCGCAGGCCGGGGGCGGGCGCATCGGAGAGACTCATCGCCCGGCCCTCCGGAGTTTGGCCACCAGCGCATCGATCATGTGCGCATCGGCGCCGCAGACCTGGCCCCAGCCCCGCAGGTTGCGCTCGAATTCCTCCAGCGCGCCGAGATGGGCGTTGAACAGCGGATCGTCGGACGTGGCGGCGAGGACGGAATTGCCGGAGACGGCGATACCGGTGATCGCCGGGTCGGTGATCGGTTCCAGGACCAGCAGCCAGCACAGGAAGGCTGCGAACATCGGCGAGAGGTTCTCGCCCCGGCGCGGGTCCATGGGGTGCATGGCCGGGGACACTCGTGCCGGAGACACTCGTGCCGGAGACGGTGCGGGAGGCAGGTCGGGGATCGCGAGGGCGGCGTTCGTATGGGGCATGGCACGGCTCCATGAAGCGGAATGGAAACGCCCCGCCGCGGGAGGAGAGACCGCGGCGGGGCGCCGAAGGAGAGCGGGAGGCGGCGCCGGAGTCCTCCAGGTTCCGCGCCGCTCGCCCGACCGGAGCCGGCCTCCGCTCCTGGCGGCGCCGGAGAGACCAGGGGGAAGGCGCGCTCAGTCGTCCTCGTCGAACATTATGGTGATGACGGCCCGACCCTCGTCGCCGGCGCCGCTCGCCACGATGGGGAAGTGCTTGCGGGGCGGCCGGTTGCTGTCGCGGAGGTCCTTGCGGATGTCGCGCACCAGCACGCACATGGTCACGCGGTCGCTGTTGGAGGCGCCGAGCGCGTAGTGGCGCGCCATCCAGAGCACGTCCCAGAGGCGTCCTCGCTCGTCCTGGAAGCCTCGGTAGCCCTCGGGCAAGGCGACCAGGCGGGTCCAGACGGTGCGCGTGAGCGCGACGGGGATGTTGAAGCCCGCTTCGCGCGCGGTGTCGGAGACGTCGACGAGAATGCCGTCTTCGATCGCCTGGGCGCGTGAGTATGTGGAAATCGCGGGGCCGAATGCGGCGGTGTTGCCGGGTTCAGGCATGGTCGATTCCCTCCCAACCCTGGACGCGGACAATTGCCTTGCCGCCGGCGACCTCGACCTCGGGGGCGCGATCGGGGCGGGGCCGGACCGTGACCACCGGCTTGTTGCCGGGGGGCGGCGGCGGATCGGAAACTTCCGTGGTGACCGTCGCGGCGTCATCGACGAATCGGATCTGCGCGGTGCCCCCTGTCACCTCGACGGCGCCGGGCGGGCGGGGGCCGGTCAGGGTGACGACCGGCGGTTCGCCCTTCTCCGTAAACCTGGCCGGCACGGGCAGAGACTTGCCGTCGTCCCACGGATCCTCGTCCCGGCCCATGCAACAAGCATCCACGAAGCTCGGCCCGCAGTGGTCCACCGGCTTCCAGTTGGGGTCCTGGTTGGCCACCTCGATGGCTTTCTCCAGCGCCTCCTCGAGGGTCTCGGCTTCGACCGAGACCGTGTTGGCGTGGTATGCGGCATAAGAAGCTTGCACCGTGTACCAGGTCATGCCGCCACCCCCTGCGGCGCCGGAGTCTCGGGGCCGAACTCGACCGCGACCTTGCCTTCTCGGACCTTGATGGAAACCTCGCGGTCGCGCGGAATGACCCAGAGGATCTCGCGCCAGACGGCTTCCGCGATCGTGTGCTTCCTGGCCTCGTCCTCCGTGGCGAGAAGCTTGATCGCCATGTGCGTCGCGTCCTCGCGGAAACGCCGGCGCTGGGTGTCGTGGCTGTCCGCGTCCGGGTCGTCGGAGGCCGAGAAATACGCCGCCTGCAGGAGCTGGCAGAGTGCCGGGGGCTGCAGGTCGCTGTCCCTGGTGACGAGCGGATGCGCGTCCTCGACCCAGGAGCCGTCCTCGCCGATGAAGGCGACGTCGGCCGGGATGGCGATGGTCTCGGGCGGCCCGTCCCTGTGCGCTACGTCAAGGTGAATGTGGATGGCCTCGGGCCGCGCCAGCGTGTCCGGCAGGCCCGGCGCGGTGGCGGTATCCGGCGAAGAAGACCCGTCCGTGCCGCGCAGGGCATCGAGCAAGTGGGTGGCGTCCGCCTCGGTGATGTCGATGCGCACGCCCTCCACCCGCGCCAGCGCGTCGTACCAGTCGTATCCCTCCAGGCGCGTGTCGGCCTCGAACAGACGGCCGGCGATCCCTGCCCGTTCCGCCGCCCGCCAGAGGCATTGCTGGTCCTGGGTCTCGGGATCGACCGCCATGACCAGGGTGTCGGGGCGGACCGGCTCACGGTCCGGCGTGTCGCGCCAGTCGTCGATATCGGCGATGGCCGGGCGCCAGGGGCGGAGCACGGCAGGCGCGATCGGCATGTCGATGCCCGCCTTCCGGGCCGCGGTGAAGCGGGCGTGGGAGAGCGCAGGCGTGCGGTCGGCGGCGCGCATGGCCCGGTAGATGGCGACGCGGGCCGCCTGGCGCATCTCGTCCAGGAAGGGCGTCTGCACCGCCTCGCGGCGGGCGGGCAGGACCAGCTCCAGCTCGGGGCAGGTGTCGACGTCGGCGCGCACTGACCAGGTGCCGCCGTCGATGGTGTCCATCGTGGGCAGGCACACGGAGAGCGTGAGTCCGTGGAAGTTGAGGTCGGAGTTGTTGAAGCCGGGGAACCTGCTGTCGAAGACGCCGAAGGAGAGTCCCTGCCAGCGCTCGACGTGAAGGGCGCCGTGGAGGAAGGACGTGCGCTCGACAGCCTCGCCGTTGACAGCCACGGCCAGCGGGCAGTGGCGCGCCGCGGCAGCGAAGGCGGCGCGGATGCCTTCCCGGCCCTCTTCCGCGCGGAAGGAGATCGCGGTGCCGCTGGGCAGGGGGGCATCTTCGCAGGAATCAATCCGGGCTTCCTGCTTTCCGAGGAAACAGTCGGGCGTGAGCTCGACGCGCCAACCGGGCATGGGTGCGCGCCCGGCGGTGCCCGGCCGCGATGAGATGACGCAGCCGCGCTTGGACAGCGCATAGACGCCCATGCCGGCGGGGTCCTCGCGCTTTGCCGTGGTGGCGTTCCAGCCGCTCTCGCCGAAGGAGAGGAGGACGGCCGGGTCGGCGATGCCGAAACCGTCGTCGGTAACGGTGACGACGGTGCCGCCCTCGGGCACGTCCTCGGTGGCAACGTCGAGGCGTGTGGCGCCGCTGCGGCGTGAGTTCTGGATCAGCTCCGCCGCCGCGTCCGCGACGGTTGCGTTGAAGAATCTCGAGACCCGGTCGATGGCGCCGTCGTGGACGCGGGCCCGGATCGTGGCGGGCAGTCGTGAAGGATCGTTCATGGCGTTGATCTCCCATGAAAGCGGTGGACGGAAATGCGCCCCGCCGAACGGACCCGAGGGCCGCTGACCCGAGGGCCGCCGACCGGCGGGGCGCAGGGAAGTGACGCGGCGCCTACGAACGGCGCAGGAAGGCGGGGATATCCAGCGCGTCGCCGCCGCTCGCGCTGGCGGTATCGTGGCCGTTGCCCGGGACCGGCGGCGCGGGCGGGATGTCTTCGGCGGATGAATCGCCGTTGCCGTCACCGCCGTTCTCGAAGCCGACGGTGTTGACGATCACCCTGGGTCCGCCGCCCGCGACAGGCACGGCGTTCACGGCGTCGATCGCGTCGTGGCCGGTGGGGGCGATGGTTTCACCATCGGGGGCGCCGGGCGATCCGGTGGTCTCCGGCACAGGGGTGCCGTTGGACGATTCGGACGGGTCAGCCTGTTCCGCATCGGCGGTATCGGGCGCCCGGCTCTCGGTGGCCTCGCCGTCGGCGTCCGGTTCGGGCTGCTCCGCCGCGGCGTCCTGCTGTCCACCGGACTGCGCGTCGTCCGAAGGTTCCGCGTCCACGGGTGAAGTCTCCTGCGCGGAGTCGGCCTCGGCCGCACAGGGCGCGGGCTCCGTCACCGTCTGACCGGACGCTGCTCCCTCGGCCTGGGCCGGCGTCGCCGCATCGCCGTCGTCGGCGTGGCCTGTGTCGAAAGCGGCGAAGCCGGGCGGCACCCAGGCCAGCGCAGCCGCGCGTCCTTCCTTCGGGACGCCCAGAGGCACTGCGTCTCCGGCCGCGAAGGCGGTCTCCATTGCCGTGGCGAGCGCCGCCTTCTTGTCTTTGCGGTGGGTGTGCGCCCACTCGATGCCCAGGGTCTCGCGGGCGACCTTGAGCATCCGGTCCTTGCGCACCCGCGACCAGAACATTTCGGCGGTTGGACGGACGTGCTCCGCGAACTCGATGTCGAGCCGCGCCACCGTCGATTCCGTCTCGGGCCGCGCATTGGCCTCGAAGGCGAGCTGGCCCTTGAGCGTGCGCGCGACGCAGGCGGCGAACAGCCGCTTCTTGTCCTTAGGGGCAAGTGCCCTCAGCGCGGCGAAGGATTCCGCGCCGTCCCCGATCTCCAGCCACTCGAAGCGGAGCGAGGAGCGATCTTCCAGCATGGCCTCGCCGGGGCTCGACTCGTGGAACGTGTCGTCGTTGGCACGGAGCGGCGGACGGTCCGGGGTCTCGCGCACCGCGATGTCGAGCGCATGGTCGTGATAGCCGGGGGTGAACACCGCGCGCCCCATCTGGAACAGCATGAGGTCGAAGGCGGCCCCGAAGTCGTCGGCGAGATGCGCCTTGACCAGCGTGGTCCTGATAGCGCGGAGATCGTCGGCGAGTCCGATGCCCACGCCGGCCTCCTTGCGCGCCTCGGCCTCCGGGTCGGGCCGCGCGGGCGGCATGGCCGGGCCGGAGACGGAGGGGGACTGGATGCCGGAGCCGACCTGTCGGCCGTCGTCCTGACCGACACCGTCCTGGGAGGCGGCGCCCGACGTGGCGGTGTCGGGATCGGCCGGCATGTCCTCGGGCTTGACCAGACCATGCACGACCTGGAGCGTGCCGTCGTTGCCGACTGTGACGATGCACCCGGCGATGGAGATATCCTCTGGCTTGAAGACGGCGCGGGCCTTGACGGCATCCTGGATCTGCTCGAGGCGGGTGTCGATGCCCTCGGCTTCCTCGGCCAGGGTCTCGGTCCACTCGTCGTCGTCCAACTCGGCGAACTCGCCCTGACGGGTGTGCAGGCGCTCGATTTCGGCCTGCTCCTCGCAGGTCTGCTCGGCCGGGGTGGGATGCACGCGTCCGAAGCGGGCGAGATCGGACCACTCGACGTCGAGCCGGGCCTCGGCCCACTTCCAGCGGGTCGCGAGCTCGTCCGCCGCCACCTTGATCCGGTCCATGGCGAGCTGCATCAAGAGCGCCGGGTCTTCCAGCCAGACGCCGTTCTCGTGCTCGTCAGCGAAGAGGTCGCGCAGCACCGGTCCGCCGGCCGCCTCGTAGGCGTCGATGCCGACGAAGCGGGCGAGCGCGGCACCGGCGGGGATGCGGTCCTCGGTGAGCATGCGCCTGATCTGCCAATCGGTGGGCCGGTAGCCCTGGTCCTTGACCTGCTCCCACACCGCCATCTGGCGCGCGGTGTCAGTAGTGACGGCGAAGGCCTTGAGGGTGGCCAGGTCGATGGCGTTCTCCCGGTAGGCGTCGAGCAGCTCCGGCGCGGCGTGGCCGAGGCGGAGGCGCTGCTCGACGATGCGCTCGGAGACGCCGAAACGGGCGGCGATGTCGGCAACGGTGGCGCCGGCGAGGGCAAGCGCGCCGAAGGCCTGGACCTGGTCTGCGGGGTGCATTGCGACGTGGAGCACGTTCTCGGCGAGCGAGATCTCGGTGTCGCTCACGCCGTTCTCGATGACACGGCAGGGCACGGGGAAGTCGGAAGAGATGGTGCCCTTGCTGGCGAGCTCGTCGAGCGCGGCCAGGCGCCTGGCGCCTGCGATGACAGCGAAGCGCTCGCCGCCGTCCTCGCCGGGGCCGATGGAACGGGCCACAAGGTTCTCGATGAGGCCGTGGGCGGCGATGGATGCCTTGAGCTCGGCGAAGGCGGCCTTGCCGGCCTCGGTCCTGCGGACGTTGGCGGGCGAGCGCTCCAGCCGGTCGAGGGGGATGGATCGGATGACGGGGTCGTGCATGAAACGGTCTCCGGGAATGCGTGGATGGGGAGAGGAGCGACTCCCTCCACGGAAATCGATCCTCGCCACGCGGCCGGGCTGACCGGGACACTCGTCGCCGTATCGGCGGGGACATGTGGGAAAGATTCAGTCGGTGCAGTGGCAGTCGAAGGAGTCCGACTCGGCGCTCTCGCCGGAGGATGCCGCCGCATCGTCGAACAGGTCGCGGTGGGCAAGCGCCGCGGCCTTGAGCTCAACGTAGGTCTCGGCGAGGCGGAAGCGCTTCATGGATTCGCAGGCGCGGCCGTCGGGGCCGGTGCGCTTCGCCACCCTGGACTCCTGTTCGATCCACCAGTCGGCGAGAGTGGGGTCCTCGCGGATGAGGCGGATCAGCTTGGAACGAGCCTTCACCATGCAGAGCGTGCAGTTTCCGGCGTAGGAGGGAATGCTGAGATCGAAGGGTTGGCGCTTCCACCAGTCGAGGACGTCCGACTCGCGGACCCCGTCATCGGCCAGCGGCAGCACGGCGCGGGCGCCGGTGCGCGAGCCGCAGTTACGGGCGCGCATCCTCAAGACACGTCGCTGTTCGTCGGCGCGCAGCCCGATCACCGAATGCCAGTGCTTGAGGCCGAGGCGGTAGCGGGCGAAGGAGTCGATCCTGTCGCGCTTCAGAAACGAGGAGCAGAATTTAGTGGTGATGTTTGGGACGAATCCCTTGCGATCGATGAGCGCGGCATAGGGCTCGCCGTTGCGGGACGCGGTGGCGAAGTCGACGACGCGGGTGCGGCGCGGCGCGTCCCAGTCGTACTCGACCCAGTGCACCGTGACCGACCAGGCTGCGGCGCACGTGTCTACAAAATCCAAAGTCTCAGGGCGTTCCATTCCGGTATTGGCGTAGACGACCGCAATGTCTGAGGGGAGCCGGCCACCGTAGGCGTCGACGATCTTTTTCAGCATGAATCCCGAAGTGCGGCCGCCGGAGAAACTGATCACGGCAGGGAGCGGCACGCGGTAGGGATTCCGTATCGTGCGGGGGAGACGGGCGGCGGCGGTCATCGTCCGCGCTCCGTGCCCCGGGAGCGGCCGCCCGAGTGCTTGTCGCAATGCCTGTCGGCGTCGGCGATCGCGATGTCGAAGGCGTGGACGATGCAGCTGTGATTGGTCTGGTCGTTGTAAGTGGTGGCCTCCGTGTAGTGGCCGAGGGTGAGCGCCCGCACGGTGTTCGTGAGAATGGTCCCGGCCTGGTTGCGGGCATGCTGTAGCGGCGGCGGGATGTCCAGGGAATCCGCATGGCGGTACATGGCGCAGTTGATCGCGCCGGTGGCGCACCACGAGACGGCGTCCTCGTGCTCGACGCCGACGGGCTCGCCCTCGGCGTCGCGCGCGGCGGCGCCCTGGGTCCAGTCCTCGGGCCTGGCGATGAGCGTGCGCGCCTCGACGAGGAGGTCGCGGGGCGTGGGGGCGGTGGCGGTCATGGCCGGCTTGCCTCCTTGTCTGGGGCGGAGTCCGCGCGCGCCATGTAGAGGGCGTGGTCGAACATGGCGACGACCTTGGCGTGAGTGTCGTGTTCGTTGAGGCCGATGTAGCTCTGGTGCTCACCCAGCGCGTAGGCGGCGCAGTCGAGCAGGCGCTCGGCCTGGTCGAAGGGGGACCCGCCGAGGTTGCCGTCCGGGGGCCGCTCGGTCAGCACGTGGCTGGCAAGGCCGAGCGCGCCTGCGGCGCAGAAGCGGCAGCCGCCGTCGAAGGTGACGAGGGCGCGGCCGCGCCGGTCGAGGGCGATGGCGCCTTGGGCCCAGCGCTCGGGCCGGGCGATCAGGGTGCGGGCCACGGCGAGGGCGTGGAGCGGGCCGGGAGCGGGCGGCTTGCGCAGGATGTCGAGCGCTTCGTCGAAACACGCCACGGTCATGGCGTGCGCGGCCTCGGTGCTGAGGAGCCAGGGCGTGCCGGTCCACTTGCGCCCGGCGATGACGGACGCGTCCTTGAGGTGCTGCTGGGCGTCGAGGAAGTTGACGTGCACCGCGCCGGCGTCGGCGGCCGCCCGATCGAGGGCGCCGACGGCGCCCCACGCGGCGGCGCGGTCCGAACGTCCTTCGCAGGTGTGGCCGTTGGCGTCGCGGGCGTGGTGGTAGTGGCACCAGCGCGCGGGATCGGCGACGATCGCGCGGGCGGTGACGAGAATGGCCGCGAGGACGGTGTGGCGGCCGAGTGTCTCGGCGGAAGGCATCATGGGGTGTTCCTCCGTGGTTCGCGAAGGGAGGCGGCAGGGCGAGAGTTCGGTGCGGTGGGACGGGGGCGGGAGCGCGCCCATGCAGGCCCCGCCCGGGCGCCCTGCGTGAGGCTGCCCGGACCTCCCGGCGGCGGGAGACGGGGCCGGGGCGCAGGCAGCGAGGTTGTGGCGTAGCTCGGGTGTGAGGGTCAGGACGGGCGGGCTTCGCGCGTGTGTGCCCATGGGCACTGTTGCCACAGCTTGCGCAGCGTGCGCGGCATGCCGGCCCACTCTCCATCGTTGTGGTCGTAGGAGGGCCAGTCCTCGTCGCGCATCCAGGTGGAGCCGTCGAGCCAGTAGGTGCCGCCGGGGCACTTGCGGCGGATGGGCGCGCCGTCGGCGCGGCGCCATTCGTAGCCGATCAGCGTGTGCTCGTGGTGCGGGGAGCGGTAGAGGGTGAGCCGCCATTCGTGCTTGCCGATTGTCATGGGCTCCGACTGGCGGAGGATCCGGCTGCCGCCGAAGTCGAACGCGCTCCTCTCCTGCATCACGCGGCCTCCGTGAACGGCTTCATCGTGTAGCTGCACTTGAGGTCGCAGTCCGCGCAGATGGCGACTGCCTCAAAGGTGGAGTGCAACTCCCAGCGCTGCCAGCGCGTGTCCCAGCGAGCCCATGCGTCGACGCGAACGCTTGTGCCGCCGCAGGCATTGCAGACGGGGCGAACAGGCGGCCCCGCCGCCAGCGCCTTGCGGGCGGAATCGGCGAGCTGCCTGATATAGGCGCCGATGGGCGCGCGCAGCCTGCCCGAATAGATGTTTCGATGGAGCAGGTCGAGATCCAGCATCAGGGCTTCCATCTCGGGGCGCAGGTCGCCCATGTGCTGGCGCTGCTCGTCGAGCATGGCGTTCGCGCCGCATTCAGGGCATTCGCCCGCGGGCATGACGTCGCCCACGGCGACGCGCTCCGGCAGATAGCGGGGCGCGATCGGCTCGCAGTGCGCGACGGCCCCCTTCCACCCGCAGTCCTGACAGGTGACGGTTTGTACCTTGGTCATGGTGTTGCTCCTCGCAGTGCGGGGGAAATGGTGGGGCGGGCGGGATTCGAACCCGCGAGGTCGTTCCCTCCAGCTGACTCCGGGTACTCCCGTGCAAGATGCGCGTTCGCAATTTCTCCAGAGCCTCACGCCCCGAGGGCGCCGCTGTGCTCACGCCGTCTCGATGCGCAGGTAGCCGCGCGGGACGGTCTCGCGCTTCGGTGTCTCGAGGTAGACCGCGACCCGGAAGCCGGATGACCCGAGGTCCTCCACGCGGTAGCTGTACCTGTTGGCGGCAAGCCACATGACGTCGGCGAGGGCCTCCGCGGTCGAGCGGACGCCGAACTTGGTGGCGCGTTCCGGTACCAGCGTGGTGACGATCGTGGCGCCGGGCTCCTGCCTGGCCTCGTCGAGCATCGCGGAGGCGTTGCACTTCGGGCACTCGCCGGCCGGCACCGTGTCTCCTGGTTGGAGGCGCTCCCAGGCATTCTTGAGCGGGTCGCATTGGTCTGCCGGCCCGTTCCAGCCGCAATACTGGCAGGTGGCCGTGGGCATCATGGCGTGCTCCTTGATTGGTGGTCTGGCGCTCGGCGGAGGGGCGTAGGCGCCGCTCCCCCGACCTCAGCCGTCGATCCTGATGTGCTCGCCCCAGGGTGGCGGTTCCGGTGACAGCCCGTCGGCGGCGCTGTAATCCGCCCAGATCACGTCGTAGCCGGGCTCCGTCTCGGGATAGCGGTCGCAATCCATGTCCGTGAAATACAGGCACACGGCGGGCCGGATGTCCTGCTCCGCGAGGCGGGCGAAGCCCGGCCGGAAGTCGGTGCCCCACCGCCCCTTGACGACGATTTGCTCCGGCAGCTCGCCCGGCGCGTAGTGCTCCTCGTCCTGCACCGCGGCGTCGACTTGGAGCACGACGGTGCGCTCGGGCTCGACCTCGGCCGCAACCTCGCGCACCTCCGACCAGAACGCCGCGAGGGCATCGCTGTCCACGGAGCCCGAGGTGTCGATGATGACGGCGAGCGTGCCCATCCCCTCGGAACGGATCGAGGGGAGATAGAGGCCTGAGTCGATGAAGCGCCGGTTGGGCACGCTCCAGGAATAGTCGTGGGCGGCCGCGTCGGTCATGTAGCGGCGCAGCAAGGAACGCCAGTCCAGGGTGCTGCAGTGGGCGTCGCGGATGGTTTCCTCCACCGCGCCGGGCGTTGCGCCTTGCGCCTTGGCGAGGTTGAGCGCCTGGTGCATGGCCTCGTCCCACACCTGTTCCTCGGCGGTGACGTCGGGCGGGCCCTGGCCGGCGGATGCGTCGTCGCCGCTGCCGACCGGTGCGTCCATCACCTCCCCGGTGCCCGACGGATCGCAGCTCGGCGGCGTGCCGGAGTCGCTGTCGCCTGAGGAGTCGTCTCGGGGCTGCGGGTCCCCGTCATCTGCGGAAGCGCCGTGGCCGGCAGCGCCGTCGGTGTCGGGGCCGTCCTCGCCCTGAGGCTTTTGCTGCTGCGGTTCGCCGTCATCGTCGTCGCCGCTGGCGGCGTCATCGCCGGGGTCGGGTTGCGACTCGCCTTCCGCGCCGCCGTTGCTTGCCGATGGCGGGCCGTCGCTCCCTCCCCCCTCGCCCTCCTGGGGCTCGGGCAGGCGGTCGTAGGCCTGCTCGACGCTGATGCCGTCCCAGGCTTGCGTGTCGGGAGGGAGCTTGAAGCCCGCATCGCGCAACAGGCCGTGGGTGACGAGCTGCGAGGCCTGCTGCCAGCGCCCGGGCTCGCGCTCGCCCCGCCGCGTGTGGTGCTTGAGCGCGCAGGCCAGCACCACCCTGCCGATCGCCGTCTTGATGAGATCGGCGTCGGTGTTGGCCACCCAGTGGGGCGAGTAGCGGATCTCGCGCCCGTCGCTCGCAAGGGTCTCGCGGGCCACGTCCGCCCTGATCGGCAGCCTGAGCGCGAGGCTGCCGAAGAAGGGCTGGTCACGGAGCAGCGCGGTGATGCAGTCGCTGACGCGGCTGGCCGACTCCCGGCGGGCGGCCATCAGGCGGCCTCGCGGTCGACGACAGGGGCGCCGAAGTACCCCGCGAACTTCTCCTTCAGCGCATCGGCGTCGCTCTTCACCTGGCGCCGCACGTTGGGGTTGAACTGCGCGGACGGCCTGAGCGTCGCCGGATCGGCGTGGGCGATCCTGTCCTTGACCTCCTGGCAGAGGCTGGCGAGCCGGTCGTCCCCAAAAATGTTGAGGCGGGGCACAACGTCGACCAGGTCCCGGACGTTGGAGATCATCGTGTCGCGGAACACCAGCGGCTTGCCCTCGCCGTCCTCGGTGAGGCGCTCCGAGACCCGCTCCACGGCCTCGCCGAGACGCCGGTAGAGATCGCCCACGGCGTCGTGCAACCGCTCCTCGATCTCGCGCTCGATGCCGCGCTTGACGCGCTCGGTGTCGTCTGACGCGAGCTTCGCCATGAAGTGGTCCGCGTCCGGCACGGGAACGATGCGGTAGCGGATGCCGAACTTGCCCTGCAGTGCCTCCTTGGAGGGGTAGTCCCCGATGCGGAACAGCTTGCCGAGGTCCAACCGGGCGCGGTCGATGTTGTCGTCGTAGTCCTCGATGAAACGTGCGCGCTCGCGCACCATGCGCTCGCGCAGGCCATCCATCAGTTCCGTGTATGCCTCGTAGTTGGTGACCGTGAGCAGCCGCGAGCCCTGGTCGTCCCAGGGAAGCGAGTTCGCATAGTGCTGTGAGCGGGCTTCGCTCACGGTGGCGGTGAGCGCGGCGAAGGCGGCCTTGGGCAACAGGCGCTTGTTGTAGCGCCCGGCGGTGGCGGCCGCGTCGTGCTGGGCCGCGACGTGGTTGGAGGCCTGGCGGTCGTAGAGCCGGCCGGACCAGGCGGTGATGCGCAAGCTGACCAGCATGGCGTCGTGGGTGAGGTTCATGGTCGGTGTCTCCCGATGGGCTGGGGTTCACTGGGTCCGGGCGGCGGCCCAGCGGATGAAGGCGTCGGTGTGCTGGAGCGCGGGCTCGCGGCGCACGCACGAGCCGACGAGGAACTCGCCCACCTCGCGCCGGAGTCTCATGGCGTAGCTGACGATCGAGCCGAGGTTGACGTCGTCGGCCATGCGGTAGAGCGAGCCACAGAGCGCGATCAGCGCGCTCGCGTTCTCGGGCACGTCCGCGTTCTCGGGATCGTCGATGACGGCCCTCGGGTGGGGCAGCTCGCGCCAGACCTTGAGGAAGGCCGAGAACTCGACCGCCGCCGCTTCGCCGACGGCGCCCCGGAACAGCGCGCGCTCCGCGGCCGGATCGAGGTTGCCGCGCTGGTTCACCACGTTTGAGACAAACTCCCAATATCGCGACCTCGCAGATATGGCGAGGACGGGGCGACGGCCCCCGGAGCGCCTGCTCCGGAGGCTGAATCGCTCAACATATTCAGGGACAGGGTACGTGCTTGAGAATCTGCTCCAGTTGATCGCGAGCGCCCTTGAACGAGCCCTTCCTGATCTCTGACGGCAAGTCTCCTGCCACCCCATCGAACGCCTTCTTGGGATTCACTCGCAGATAGATAGCTGTGCTCTGTGCGCTGGCATGACCCAGCCAGAGCGACACAAAGCCGATATTGTCCGTCTCCTCGAGTATGAGGACCGCGCAACTGTGCCGAAGCGAGTGCGGAGTTACATTCTTTCTCCCTATCGACGGCATCCGCTGCTGAGCAGTCTTGGTATGTACCGCCAGGCGATGAGCGAAGCCGTGGCGGGTTATCGGGCGACCACGAGCATTGATAAAAACGTGATCGGTTTTACCGGTCTCTCGGACGTCGAGCCAGCTGGCCAAGGCTTCTTTGGTAATCTTCCAGAGTGGAAGAATCCGCTCACGACGTCCCTTTCCCATCACATGCACGATGTCAAGATCAGGCTGATCGAGATCATCGAGCCTTAGCGACACGAGCTCAGAGACGCGCAGGCCAGCCGTATACGCAAGTAGCAACATCGCTCGATCGCGAAGCCCAGAGATTGTATTGACGTCCGGCACCGCGAGAAGCACCTCCATTTCTTCACCGGTCAACCAATCTATCAGCTTCTCGTCAGCGCGCTTTTCGGGGATTGCACGAACCTGCCGGCATTGCTCCAGACAGGCTGGAGCCTTGTATTCCAGGTAGCGGAAGAATGACTTGATAGCGACGAGCCTTGCATTGCGCGTGCGTACTCCACTTCCCCGTTCTTGCTCGAGGAAGTCAAGGAACTCCAGGATAGTTTGTGGGCTAAGTTGCTCGATTTCTACTAAGCAGGCTTCCTCGTCGAGTTGGTCCTTAATGTACCTGTTTAGTAGCCGGAAGGTGGCGGTATAGCTTGATGCTGTATGTTTGCTTGCCCGCCTGTCTCTCGGTAAGTGCTGGTGCAAGAACTCACTCAGATGTGTCGCCAGCGCTGTCATTTTTTCATCCTCCCTATGTATCCACTTTCTGTTTTTTCCGCGATCTGATTGAGCAGGGTCGGAGTTGCCTCCATGTACCAGTAGGTGTGGGTCACCTGGGCATGACCAAGGGAGACCGAAAGGGCAAGCATGTGCCTGCTATGATCGGCGCCATCAGGTATGTTTTCGAGCGATCTCACGGCGAAGGAATGGCGCAAGCTGTGCAAGCTCGGGCCCGGCACGTTGCCACCAGCGCGAAGACCGGTTTGACGAAGAAGTTTGAGGAACACATAGCGCGCGACGGCATACGTCGGCGGCTTGCCGTCCGCCCGTACGAAGAGATGATCGTACACTCCTCCTAGTCGTTTTCTCATGTCGAGATAGTTGTCGAGCGCTGCACGAGTCTCCTCATGCAGCGGAACCTTCCGGCTCTTCCCGAACTTTGTCTGCTGCACGGTTAGGCTGTCCGCAGCAACATCGGCAAGTCGCAGGTTTAGGGCCTCCGACGCCCGTAGACCCGTCACGGCGATCAGCCCGATCATGTAGTGCCAAGTGTGCGGCGTGATCGATCCCAACGGCCGCAGTGTCAACGCGGCGTCCATCACGAGCCGAATCTCACCTTCACTCAGCAGATGCGGTCGGGGTCTTGTCTTTGTCTTCCTTCCGAAGACATCGCGCGGCGGAACCTCATGACGTTGGTCTTCTCCGTGTAGGAACGTCGCAAAAATGCGAACGACGTCCAACTTGGTGCACGACCTGTTGCGTGAACTCGCTTTGGCCGCCCAATCGACCATTGTTCCGACCCGCATGAGGTCCTCGTTCCGTTTCGCTGCAAAGTTCGCGTAGTCGAGCAGCAGCTTTTCCGCTTCGTCGTACTTGTAGCCAAGGCGCCGTTTGAGTTCGATGTAGCGTTCCACATGCGTCTTGAGGGTCATTTCGTATTCCCCCCGATCCATGGTTGCGCGAGTTCTTGAAGCATCTGCGCATCGACTTTTGCGTATAGCGCGGTGGTCTTCAGGGACTCGTGCCGAAGCAAGGAGCCGACGAAGCGGAGAGATGCGCCGGATCGCAGCAGATTGGTAGCCGCGCTGTGTCGAAAGACATGTGCGCCCCGGAACTTGGCGCGATCGACACCGGCGCGTTCGAGCGCAACGCGCGCGACGTAGGTGATCCCGCTTGATTCCTTGAACGGCCGGTGCGGTGCCAGCACCGACAGAAAGACCCTTTCCTCATCTGCGCGAGGTCGGGCATTGGTGATATAGTCAAGCAACGCATCTCCAACCTCCTGCGGAAGTGGAATGGCCGTTTCCTTGTCCGATTTTCCACAGATCCGGAGCTGTGCGTTCTCCCAGTCGATATCGCACAACCGTAAGCGAGAAACTTCTCCAGCACGCAGGCCCAGCCTGGCGAGCAAGAGCACTATTGCTCGGTTGCGCACCCCCTTCGCTGTTGCTCGGTCGCAAGAATCTATCGCCCGTTCAATTATCTCAGGCGCCAAGTAACGAGGCAGTGTGGTTTGACTCCATTCTGCGACGGTCGGAACAGCACCCACCAGTCTCGCGGAGCAGCGACCTGTGGAGGCCATAAACCGCAGGTACATGCGCAGCGTGGACGTTACTCGTTTCGCTTGGCGGATAGAGGCGCTCTCGAGCTTGTCCATTAGAGCGTTCCGGATCTGTGTTACGTCAAACTGATCGGGATTCTCTGCAAGGTCTGGGCGGAGAGAGGTTATTGTTCCGGTGTAGTGCCGTATGGTCTTCTCACCAATGTTGCGGTTTTGCCGGAGCCAGGAACGGAACTCGTCAAGGCCGTCGTCGGCTACCGTGGGCGATGGAAAGACGTCCGAGACCTCGCCGCGGTCAATCAAGAACTCGATAAACCGAGTGAGGCCTGACGGTTGGTAGACGGCACGTTCCTTCTTGCGCCAACCGGTGTATATTCCCGGGAGACCGCAATAGCAGTCGTGTTCGAAAAAGCACTCCAGAGTAGAACTGTCCAGCTGCCCGAGCGGGATACGGAAATGGTGCAGCCAGACGATGAAGTGGCGGCTTGTCGACCGAAAGACGTTAAGTGCCCTGTGGCTGTATCCGTTTTCTCGGGACTGCTGTAGAAACTGATCCAGTAGACCGAGGTTTTGGTCCAGTTCCTCGAGATGGAAGGTTCGCCCAGTCTCCTCAAGAAAGCGCACAAACCGAGTGACTGGCCCTACCGAATATCCGGAGTCGGACGGGATTGCCTTGGAGAAGGGTAGATCGCAGCCGCAATCGTGACGAAAGAAGCTCGACACAACATTGCCGTCGATCGAATCCAGTGTAATGTCGTCTGCGTCCAGCCAGATCAGGAAATGCCGTACGAAACGACCGTGGTCCCGGACGCTCGTTTCCGTGAATCCGAGGCCCCTCAAGTGATCGCGATACTCGTCGAATACCTCGGGATGCGGTTCAGGCGTGAGCTGAGACCCGGACAGGCGCGTTGTTGTTGATGACATGATGGCTCTCCTCTTTTCTTGGCGAAGCCAAGAGAGGAGGCCAGAAATATGTTGAGCGATCCAGCCGCCAGAGGAGGCGCTCTGTGGGCTGTCGCCCCGTCCTCGCCATATCTGCGAGGTCGCGATATTGGGAGCTATGTTGAGCTCAACATAGCTCCCATGTCCTGGGACACGCGAAAGCCGCCTCGCGCGACTGTGGATCGAACACATTCAGAAGCTCCGGCCTGAGCTGGATAAAGAAGAGTGTCTCGGGCGCGATTCCGTTCGCGGCCCCCCACTCGCACCAGTCCGAAGGGTCGACCTTGATCTCGAGGTGGACGAAGCGCGATGCCAGTGGGGTCGGCATGCGGTGGGTGACGCCGCGGTCGCCCTCGCGGTTGCCGCAGGCCATGAGCGAGGCGCCTTCGGGGAGCTCGTAGTCCCCGCACTTGCGGTCGCGGACGAGCTGGAAGAGCGCGGCCTGTACCATCGGCACGCCGGAGGGGAGCTCCTCCAGGTTGACGAGGTAGAGGTCGGTGCTGTCGGTGGGCGGCAGAAAATCGGGGGGCGCCCAGCGGGTACGGTTGTCGTCGTCGCGCCAGGGGATGCCGCGCAGGTCGACGGGATCGAGGAGCAGGGCGCGCACGTCGTAGTAGGTGCGGCCGCCTTCGGCGGCGACTTGTTGAGCGACCTCGCTCTTGCCGCACCCGGGCCCTCCCCAGACCATGACCGGCTGCCTGGCTTCGATGAGGATCTTGAGGGTGGCGGCGAGTTCGCTGGGGCGCAGCGTGTAGTCGGCGGAGATGGTGTCGGGGTCGGGCATGGGCGGCTCCTGAATGCGGGGAGTCGGCGCGGACGTCTCTCAGTCGTCCGACCTCGCCCGAGCCAGAGCGCCCGCCCCTTTCGCCGGCTCGGGGCAACGGGCGGGCGCGATCTGCGGTGGTCGGCGGAAATGCGGTCAGGCGTTCTGCGTCGCGGCTTGTGCGAGAGGTGCGCCGCCGGCGAGGCAGCCGACCCGGATGCGGCCAGCCCAGACGTCGGGGCGTGCGGCCGGGTCGTCCTCGCGAAGGTGGTGCCTGAGTTCCATCCACAGGCGCCCGAGGACGTTGTGGCCCTCGTAGCGATCCGCGACGGGGCGCGCGCCCCACCAGGGGTCGCGGGTCGAGACCTCGACGATGGGGCGCTCGCCGGTTTCGGCGAGCACCGCGTCGATCTCGGCCGCGTTCGCCTCGCGCTTCATGCGCAGCACCCAGCGCATGACGTCGACGCGCTGCGCGTTCCATCCGGGATCGATGCCGAGCCCCGGCGTGCGGCCGATGGCGGCGGCTTGCCTCGCCGTCGGGGCCTCGGCGATGCGTTGCTGGACGTCGGGGTGCCCTGCGAACTTGGCAGCCTGGTACAGGCTTTCGGAGAATTGGAACGACCAGGGACCGGCCAGGATCAGGACGGCGAGCGGCTGGAAGTTGCTGAAGGCGCCCCACGCGGCATTAGTGAAGCGGAACAAGCAGGCCTGCTCCTTGATATAGGTGCGCATCGGTTCCTCCCTCGCGGACGGCTGGCCGAGCGGCGGGGGACTCGCTCCCCTGCCGAGGGCTGCCCCTCCCGGTCCGGCCTCTGCCTCGGGGTGCCGGCAATGCCCGGAGGCGGCGTTGGAAGCCCAGTTGCCGCGGCGCCCGGACGGTCGGCGGAACTTGGCCGGAACGGGCGGGTTATGCTCGCAAGCGCGAAGCTGCGGCGATGGCGGCGTTGGCCAAAGGGCTGTCACCGGAAAGGGTGTGTCGGCCTCGCGGGGAGGTTGGCGGGTTCAGGGCGCGATCGGGGGATCGGAGGAGTCGAAAATGAACAAGGCGGCGGTCGTCGCACGCGTGGCCAGACGGATGGGGCTGAACAGGTACACGGCCGAAGGAGCGGCCGACACCGTTCTGGAGGCGATCGCCGAATCCCTAGCGAAGGAAGAAGATGTGCGGATCGCGGGGTTGGGCCCGCGCAGGACGCTGAACCGGGATGCAAGACAGGGACGCAATTCGGGGGCTTCGGAAGGGCTGGCCATTTCCATCTCGGCGGGGTAGTAGCCGAGGCCCCTGGTCACGAGCCAGAGCCGAGCGGGGTCGCCCTCCGTGCGCGGCTTGGGGGCGGGCATCGGGACATACCGGGTGATGGAAGCGAGCCCACCGTTCAGGCTGCATGGACAGCAGGCGCCGGCGGGAAGGAGAGAACCGACACCTGTCTCCGGAAACATCGGCCTCGATGGCTCCGGGGTGGGTGTGACACGCATCGCCTGGAAAGGGCGTAAGGGAGAACCAGTGATGACGTATCCATTTGCCAGTCTTTGGCGGCTGCGCCGCGTGGCGGTCGCTGCGGCTGCGATA
The DNA here is from genome assembly GCA_965220745.1 of Alphaproteobacteria bacterium. Classification (GTDB taxonomy): domain Bacteria; phylum Pseudomonadota; class Alphaproteobacteria; order UBA828; family UBA828; genus WTGU01. The sequence continues at coordinate 772,605 of CBDCQT010000013.1, forward strand.
ATCGGCCTGTGGTGCGCGGCAGGCACCGCCGCCGCAAGCGAAAACGGCACCGTCGAGCTGGTCACCAGCTTCGAGCGCGACTACGTCACGTTCGACCACGCAGGTGGAACGGTCACAGGTGGCATCTTGCGCGGGACGACGACCATCACGGAGAGCAGCGGCGGCCCCTTCGCGGAGGGCGAGAGTAGTCTCGTGGTGTGCCTGGTCTACGCGAGGAAGACGGATGCCGGCCTGGACCTGGAAACGCCCTGCACGAACACGGACACGTCGGGCGACTCATGGTTCTGGATGGCGAAGAGGACTGCGGGCGATACCGAAGCCGGTGGCGGCGGCGATGGGCAACGGGAGCTTCTTGGTGGCACCGGCAAGTATGCCGGCGTCAGCGGCGCCTGCACCTACTCCGCCAGTTATCTCGCGGACAACCGTTCCGTTTCGGTGGCGAGCTGCGAGTGGCGAAAGCCGTGACCCTCTAGCTCGGCGACGACATGGCCTGGCGGACTGCAGCTCCAGCGGGCGGTGTCCGGTGCGGCCCCTGGCGTGCCGCGAAAGGCTGGAAGCGGTCTCGGGACGACCTTGCCGATTACGCCGACCTCTGGACCGCGGACCCGATCCTCACGCGGTAGGCCCTGCCGCCGGCACCGAACCCGGTCGGTGTTGTTCGGCACGCACAGTGGAAGCCGATCGCCGTGGGAACGCATTGAATCCCTTCGATGTCGTGAGGCCAGACGACGACGCCGAACGACACGTTGCGGTGGTTGAGCGGTGGGCGGTTAGCTCGGGGGTTGTGCAGCCAACGAAGCGGCGCGGGTCATGTCGAACACATACCCCATGATCGGGATCGCGGGCAGCGCGCGGCCCTCGATTAGCGCAGATGCGGCTGCCGCAAACGAGCGCCAGTCGTCCGACGCGCCCGCCTTCAACACGTGCGCTGCGCGCAGCATCAGCGTGGCCCAGTCGCCGCGCCGCTCCTCGATGCGAGCCCAGAAGGCAGGCGCCAGTTGCTCGATGTCGGAGACGCTCTCCAGGGCGTCCTCGTAGAGGGACGTTCCCTCGGCCCAGTACTTGGTCTCCGGGTAGTTCTTGGGCCAGGTCGCGCTGTGCACGATAAGGTCTTCCAGCTGGTCGGCGGGTAGAGCGGCGATCTCCCCCTCCGGGTCCAGATGGGCCAGCCAGTCGGCCGCCGTCATCGGCCGGGGGCGCAGCTCACCGAGCCGGCAGGCGAGAGCGACGTCGATCAGTCCGGGCGGCGGCGGGCGCTCGTCTGCAAGGTCCTCGGCCATCGCCGACGCCAGCAGGGGATGCAGCGCGTCGACGGGAACGGCGACCGGATGGGAGGCCTCCTGGTTCTGCATTGCCTTGCGGGCGGGCGCGCCGCCCGCGACGAAGGCTTCGAGGATGCCCAGGCCGGCCTTGAGCTGCACGATCGCGACGTCCGCTCGGCCGTCGCCCTCAAGTTCTGCGGTGAAGGTCTGGACGCCGTTGCTGGCCGGCAGCGTGGCGAGAAGGCGCTCGGGGCGCGGCAGCGAATGTTCCAGCGGAGCGACGAGGTCGCGCCGGCGCGCTTCGCGCAGTACCGCGTCCACGACCGGGCGCGCCTCGTCCGGCGGTATCCAGTTGCGCAGCACGGGCAGCAATCCGGCGGCGACAGGCTCGACGATCCCCCTGCTTGCGCGGTCGTACAATCCGCTCGCGGCTCCGAGCCGGATCTCGCCGGCGCCGTCCAGCAGCCAGTAGAGCCCGAGACGGCCGCAAAACTCGTCGTCCCGGGACGCGACGTCGTTCACGAACGCGGCCTGGGCGTCGACCGGCAGGACGGCGATGCGGTCGTCGAGGGACAGGTGCCGCACGAAGTCGCTGCTTCCGGTCCTCTGGCGCAGGCGGTCGACCTCCGCGTCGGGATCGAGCGGAATGCGGCCGGACTGCTGGAGAGTCCCGAACTGCCCGATCATGGCGAGGATCAGGGATTCGGGCGCCTCGGCCTCGGCGCGGGCATAGGCCAGCATCAGGCCGTGGGAGGCGTCCGGGTCGAGGCCCCGGTTCGCCAGCATCAGCTCGATCGTGGTTCCGGCCTCGTCGAGGAACTTGCCGCCCAGGCGCCCGCGGTCCTCTTCGTCGAGTCGCGCGTCGCGGATCAGGATCTCGAACAGCTTGAGGAAGGGCGCGCGGTCGGGCTCGACGCTGTCCACTATGGCCGCGACGAGCTCGAAGGCGGCGCCCGGTGACGCCAGCAGCGCAAAGCCGCGATCGTCCGCGATGCGCCTGACCGCGCCGACGCTGGCGGACGCGCGCAGTTGCTCGAGGCAGTCCTGGATCAGATCCTGTGCGGACATGGGCGGGTCCTGGGTATCCGTGAGGCCGGGCGCACCGGTCCGGGCGAGTGGTTGCTCATCCTCGCACGGCGGACGGGGCGGATGAAGGCGGCGCAGGCGAGTGCGGCGCTATGTCTTCATGTGACCCGGCAAATGACCGATCACGACCTGACCGGCCTTGTCGTCCCAGGTGAAGTAGAGACGGAAGCAGTGCCTGGGGTCCCGCGTCTTCGCGTTGTTCTTCAGATGGCGGTCCAGGATCAGCCTGCGGCCGTTCCACTCGATCGAGAAATCGTCCCGCGCCCGGCCCTGTGCGGTGGGGCTGAGGCCGGGCGCGTCCTGGAGTCGCAGTTCGCGCAGTTCGCCTTCGTAGTCTGCACGCTGGGCCTTGCCGCCCTCCGTCTTGATCTCGTGGTAGGTGGTGCCCAGCAGTTCGATGGCCTTGCCGACGAGAGCGACGTCCTCGAAAGCGGCGCTCCTGAGCGATCTCTGTGCGCGTCCGGCGAGCGCCACCCGACCCGGGAAATGCCGTTCCGTCCAGGCGGGCAGGTCCGCGTAGCTCTCAAGGGGTGGCACGGGTCCGCCGTCCGAAGCTGCGTCGTCCCCGGGCGCGGGCTCGCCGCCGTCTAGGGCGGCGATGCGCTGTTGCAGGCGGTGCCTGTCCCGGCGCAGGCCGTCGTTTTCGCCTGCGGCGTCCTCGAGAGCCTGCTTCAGCGAGGCAATGCGCTCCTCGGCTTCGCGGTTGGCCGCCTTCAGCGCGGCGTTCTCCGCGCGCAACGCGCTCTCCGCATCCGGCCCGTCGCCGGCCGCGGCTTCCGCGTCGTCGCTGTCCTCTGCGGCGCTCTTGCGGTCCGCCACGGAATGGAAGCGCTCGACGAGGCCGTCGAGACAGGCGGCGATTTCGTCGAGCGCTGCCGCCGCAGGCTCGGTCGAAGCGTCGTCGGCGCGATCGGCCGAGGCGGCTGCGTGCAGGGCGTCGCGGTTTGCGGCGCTCGGATCCTCGGCGTAGCGCCGGGAGGCTTCGCGCAGCGCCAGCTCGTGCGGCGCCGGCTCGAGGATGCCGCTGCGGAAGGCCTCTGCCAGCTTGCGGCAACTCTCCCACTCAGAGTCGGGGAAGCGGAGCGGCAAGGCGCCGTCGCGCAGAAGGGTTTCAACCCGTCCTCTCAGCGCGTCCTGTTCTGTCGCGAACCTGGTGTGCCCCATAGCGTCGACGGCTCCTTGGAGCAGAGAGCGCAGAGCGGCATGGCGGCAACGGGCCTGTGCATGGTCGCGCGCCGACTCCATCTCGTCGAGCTCGTCGTCGGATACTCCCAGGTCGATAAGCATGTACGACAGCACGTCCGCCGCCAGGCGATAGTCGTCGTTCTCGGCGACGTACTCTCTGAGCCTGCCGTAGGTCTCGGCCATGTCCTTTCGAAGAGCGGCGCATTCCCTGTCCGCGCGCTCAACCAGCGCTTCCAGATGCGCGCCGCCGCTTTGGTGGACCAGCCTCTCGACCAGATCGGCGCGCTCGGGACTCGGGCAGATCGAAGCGCGGCGGACGGCGGAGCCGATCAGCCTCTCGACCTCCGGCTTCGCCAGCCAGGACGAGAGCATGTACTGGCTGGCCTCCCCTTCGAGGCAGGCGAGTACCCACACCGATTGTGCGACCAGCCCGTGCTCTCCCGCCTCCCACAGGGCATCGAGGTCGTCGAGGATCGTCAACCCGGGGTCTTCTCCAGCGGCTGCGCTCAGTGCCTGCGCCCGCTTGGTGGCGTCCTTGAGGACGCGGGGGGCGAGCTTCTTCATCGTTCCCTTGACGTCGCCGAACAGGGTCAGGATCCGAGCCTCGAACCGGCACAGGAACCAGGTCCAGCGCTGCGCAAGTTCGTGCACCGCGCGCCAGAAGGCGGCATCGTCGCTCCCGTCGGCCGTCGCCGGCCAGTCCGCGTAGTCCTCGGCGATCGCGGCGGCCAGCTTGCGCAGGTCCGCCTTCATCAGGTGGTGGTGTTCGCGAAGCCACTCCGGCGTCGCGAACTCCGGGAGCGCGGCAAGGCGGAGGTCCTTGGCGGCGGCCGGCGTCGGGCCGTTGAGCTTGCGTCGTGCGGGAATGGCTTGCTTCTCCTCGCAACGCGGCCCTGGCGCGCAGGCTTAGCCTTGCTATGAAACCAGGGGACCGCGACGGGACGGTCAAGCCGCAGAATCCCTGCAAATCGAAGTGGGTTCAAGTGCTGCAAGCCGGTTCGGCGACGGGCAGCATCGTGGCGCTGAGCGCGGGGAAGCCGAAGAGATTGGTCAAGTGCGCCCTCCGCACCAGAAGGAGGGCCATATGCCCGACACAATCAGAGTTGAGTACGAGCGCCTCGCACTCGATCTTCAACGGCAGAACGCTGCAGTGGGGTTCTGGGAAGCGCTTCGTGCGGAATGCCAAGAAGCCGTTGACGAGTGGCAGGAGATGGTGGGATTGCCGAAGCGGAGGCCTGACCCCGATCCGACCATCCACTAGGCCGCGTCATGCTCGGAACGCCGCGCGGCCCGCCCGTTGGTCATTCAGGCATATAATCCCCAACTTGATCCCCAGCGCGATCTAGCGAGCGCAACCCCGGAGGCGCTGGCCCGTGCCCTGTTTAGCCGTGTGAAGCCGCTACCGCCCCGCGCCCTCTTCAGTCAGCATCTCAGAACCGCATGTTGAGGGTGACGAAGAAGGTGCGTCCCCAGCCGGCCGCGCGCGGCCCGTCGGTAAAGGAGGGGTTCGCGGTGTTCGTGGAGAGCTTCGTGTCGGTAACGTTGTACACGCCCGCGGTTAACCGCGTGTCTTCGAGGCCAAGCGGCGCTCTCCAGTCGAGCGTCAGGTCGTGGCCGGTCCAGGACTTGAACCGGCCATCGTCCCGCTGGTTCTCGATCTCGTCGCGGTAGTTGACGGCCCAGAAGGCGGTAAGGTCGCCGCGCCCGGCCGAGGTCACGATGCGCACGGCGTTGCGCGGAAGCGGGTACGGCTGCTCGTCGCCTGCGATGCGCTCCTCGCTGCTGGCCACGTAGCGCCAGAATCCGCGCAATGCGACGAAACCCCAGTCGGTCTCCGCGCGGGCCCCGAACCGGGTGTTGACCCCCGAGATTTCGATCTCGACGATATTCGCGAAGTTGTCGTGGATGGTGATGTCTCCGGCCGCGCGCCCGATGCAGTTGCCGCCGCCGCCCGGCGGGCACTCGGGGTGGTTCAGTATCGCCCAGGTGGCATCGTGCTGCCCCGGCAGATCCGAGGTCGTGAGCCAGTACCAGTCGGCGACGAGGTAGAACGGCCCCCTGCGGGCCTCGGCGCCGATGGTGCGCCTCTCCGATCCAGACGGCTCGAGCTCGGGGTTGCCGCTCGTGCTGCGCGTCACTTGCCGGTAGTTCGACGTGTCGCATGTGCGCGGCGGCGGCCCGCTCTCCGGGACACAACGGACATAGGGGTGGTCTTGCGCAGCGGTGCTGTACAGGTGGTGCATCGAGGGCGCTTGGTCGCCCGTGCTCCACGAGCCGCGCAGCGTCACGTTGTCGCTCGGACTGTATTCGGCCCCGAGGCGCCACGCACGCAGCCCGCCGACGTCGTCGTACTCGTCCGCCCGTGCCGCGGCTCTCACGTCCACGGCGTCGGCGAGGGGCAGGGACACCTCGGCGAAGGCCCCTGCCGCCTCGCGCTCGCCGGCGTAGCTGGTGCCGCCCGACCCGAGCACCCCGTCTACGTCGCGGGTCCGGCCGTCTCCCGCCCGGAACGCCAGCAGTCTGTGGGCCTCCACGTCTCCGAGTTCGACCCCTGCAGTCCATGCCGTGTCGCGCCCGCCGATGCCCGGACCGGCCCCTTCGAGCGCGAATCGCGCGCCCAGATACCTTCCGCCGAAGTCCTCCTCCTCGCGCAGGCTACTCCTCTCGATCGCTCTCAGGTGGTCCTGTTCCACCGACAGCGGATCGGTCAGGTCATACCTTCCGGCTTCGATCTCTTGCCTGATCGTCTCGGCGTCCACGAAGGTATCGCCCGACACCGACCCGTCGAGCCTCCAGGCGCTGATTTCGGCATCGTAGCCCAGGTCTTCGGAAAGCCGGCCCTCGACGCTTGCCGAGAGGTCGTACTCCTCGGTGGTCGTCCTCCAGTCTCGGTTGCCATGGCCGATGAAGCGGTGCCCCACCGCGAAGATGTCGTCTTTCGTCGCCTCGAACGCCGGGTCGGCCTCGCGCGCCGATGCGTTGATTGCGTCGAGCAGGCTCTCGCTCGGGGCGATCGAGAAGACATCGATCGACGGTGCGTAGCGGAACGCCGAGCGTCCGAGCGTGGCGTTTGCGTCCACGTGAAGCTCGGCGCGCTCTCCAAGCGGGTGGGCGAGGCTCAGGATTGCATTACTCTGGTCGTAGCTCGCGCTGTCCCACCAGAAGTCGCCGTAGGCGAATCCGCAGCCCTTGTCGCCTGAGTCGATCCCCGACGGGTTGCTGAGCGGCCCGGTGTAGCCGTGCGCCGGGTCGCACGCGCCGAGCGCCACGGCTCTCAGCTCGCCCGCGCTCGTGTCGAAGATGTAGACGGTGTTGCCGCCGACGCTCACGTTCCTCGCGTCGGCGAAGCTGCCGCCCTCCGTCCACTCCGAGCGGCTGTGCTCGCGGGTGCTGCCCACGATCTCCTCGCGGTCCAGGATGTCGACGCCGAGGGTCATGTGTCCGCCGGCGCCGATTTCACCGCCCCATACGACACTGCCCTGGCGTGCGTCGCCGCCGTCGCGGCTCGGCAGCCGGGCAACGGTGCGCACGTCGAAGCCGTCCAGATCCTTCCTCAGCACGAGGTTGAATGCGCCACGTACCGCGGCGTGGCCGCCGACCGTCCCCAGGCTTTCGCCTCTCAGCACCTCGATGCGCTCGACCGCCGAGAGCGGGAGGGAATCCAGATTGTGCGCGGTCGTTGCGTAGGGCCGCCCGTTCACCATGATGAGCAGGTCGCGCCCTCCGGTGAAGAAGTAGCGGATGATGCCCGTGTCGAGCATCTCGCCGAAGGTCTGGGCGCCAGAGCGCTCGATGAAGCTGCGGTCGTACTCGGTGATGATCTGCGGGCCGGGCGCGAGGGAGTCGGCATGGGCTGCATTCACCGCGAGCAAGGCGAAAACGGCGAGCGCCGCGAGGACTATTCTCATCGTAAGCTCCCCCATCCGTTTGCGGATGCACACATTGTCCTCCGTGCCGGCGGTCCGTCAGCGCGAAGCGCCGTCAGGCCGAGTATATGCTTGCCGGCCTGGGCGACGCAGTCCTGGAACCTGCGGCCTTTCCGTTGCCCACATTGTCGATTTGCAGCGTTTCACCAATCGTGAAGTCGATCAATTGAGAGAGCCCGAACCGGTACCGGTGCAGTTCGGTTGCAAGAGAGTGGAGGGCTGGCGCGCACTGCTGTGCACGCCAGCCCAGACCGCATCAGGAAAAGCTAACCCCGTTTGTCGCCATCGGCAGATGGGTCACGCGCGGACCGGCAACGGCGATTGCGTTGGCCAACGCGGCTCCCGACGGCGGCGTACTTGGTTCACCGACACCGCTCGGCGGCTCCGTGGAGGGTACGATATAGGTCTCAATGGCCCGGATATCGCCGATCCGAAGCGGCTCATAGTCGGGGAAGTTGAACTGATCCACTTCGCCGTCCGCAAATGAGATCTCGTTGCGCATTACATGACCGATCCCGTAGCCGATCCCACTTTCCATTTGGGCTGTGATAACATCGGGGTTGACCGGGACACCGCAATCGACAGCACAGGTTACTTTCTCGATCACGATGCCATTGTCGACGTCGCCGGAGATATCGACCACCTCGGCGACAAAAGTGCCAAAGGACTTGTGGACGGCCACGCCCCGGCTATGTCCATCGGGAAGCGGTCCATTCCAATCGGCCCGCTCGGCAGCAAGGCGCAGAACCCCGGCAATACGGACCTGGTCAGGTGTGCCGCCGCTCAAGTAGGACAACCGATACTCAACCGGGTCCTGGCCAGCCGCAACTGCAGCCAGGTCCATCATGGTTTCCATGACATAAGCCGTGTGGCTGTGCCCGACTGAGCGCCACCAATTGACGGTGATCGGAGACCTGTCATCGGTCAGGCCGACATATTGCGCCGGAATATCGTAGAGCGTATCGCGCACTCCTTCGACAGAGGTGCTGTCGACCCCGTTCTGAACCAGGAACGCATCCCAGGGCCCGCCCTTAAAGATCGGTTTGCCGGCGACGCGATGATCCCAGCCGACAATGCGGCCATTTTCGTCGAGCCCCACTCGAACCTTGTGGGCCACGGCGGGGCGGTAATAGCCGCCCCTGATGTCATCTTCGCGCGACCAAACGAGCTTGACGGGCTGCTGTCCACCATTGAGGGCAAATGCCAGAGCTGCCTCGACATGATAGTCAGCGGTCTGAGTGGAGCGCCGCCCGAATGTGCCTCCGGCGTAGAGCGTCGTCACTTCGACATTTTCCTGCGGGATTTGAAGTACCGCCGACAAAGCCATCTGAGCGCCTGTCGGCATCTGGCAGCCGTCATAGAGCATCACGCCCGTCTCGGTCGGCGCGATGGTGCAGGTTAGGGGTTCCATCGTGGCGTGAGCGAGATAAGGGAAAAAGAACTCCCGCTCGATCACGCGCGCCGCCGCGTCCAGTGCCGTCGCCGTCTCGTCCGGCGTGCCTTTTGCATCGAATTCTGCGTCGCCGTTTACTGCCGACAGAAGGTCCGCCTTGATTTGATCGGAGCTGCGATTGTCGGCCTGCGAGAAATCCCACTCGGCGCTCAGCGCATCGCGGGACTGAAAGGCTGCCCAGGTATTTTGCGCATAGACCACCACGCCAGTTCCTGTCGGCATCGCCGCGGCACGGATGAACCCGGGAACTTCATGCACTGCACTGTCGTCAAATGATATCAGCGTGCCGCCAAAGCGTGGCGAGCGCAGTACCACTGCCACGATCTGCCCGTCCAGATGCAAATCCATCGCGTATTGCGCGGTTCCATCGGTCTTCGGACCGTTGTCGCGCCGACGCGTGTCCGGGTTTCCGATAACCGTGAACTCCGACGGATCCTTCAGGCGGGGGGCGGTCGGAACGTCGCGCGCGGAAGCCGCTGTGACGAAATCCCCCATCGGTGCGCGGTTCGCACCTGCGTTGAGTTGCCCGCCGGCCAGGGTCACGCTGGCCGGGTCGGCACCCCAAGCCTCGGCGGCTGCGGCGATCAGCATCTCTCGGGCCGCAGCACCGGCGGTGCGGTACTGCATGTAAGAGTTGGCCATAGCAGTCGATCCGCCGGTGCCCTGGACACCGCCGAACAAGAGATTCCCATAACTGCGGGCGTCCGCCGGAGCGAATTCGATCTCGACCTGATCGAGCGCCAGATTCAACTCTTCAGCGATGAGCGTCGCTAGACCGGTGGCGGTCCCCTGCCCGCACTCGAAGTGCTTGATGAGCGCGGTGACGGTACCGTCGCCAGCGATGCGCACGAATGGTGTAAACTCACCGGGACCGCTCGGGGCGCCAAGAGCCGCGCCTCTGCCATAACCCACAACAAGCGCTGAGCCCGCTAGAGCCGATGCTGATTTGAGAAAGCCGCGTCGTGTAAGCTGCATGCTCATGAATCAAGCCTCCAGAATCTCGGATGCGCGCTGAACGGCGGCGCGAATGCGTTGGTAGGTAGCGCAACGGCATGCGTTGCCCCACATGTAGCTTTCAATCTCATTGACTGACGGGGTCCGGCTTTCAGACAGAAGGCCGATGGCCGACATGATCTGGCCCGACTGGCAATAGCCGCATTGGACGACGCTCAACTCGTTCCAGGCCTGATGGACAGCCCGTGCTACGTCCGACGCGACACCCTCGATCGTGGTGATCTCCATACCCTCGACATCTTCGATGAAAGTTTGGCAGGAGCGTGCTGGTTGTCCGTCGATGTGAACCGTGCACGCCCCGCAGGACGAGACGCCGCACCCGAACTTGGTACCTGTGAGCTTCAGTTCGTCACGGATGACCCAGAGCAGGGGCATCCCTTCCGGAACGTCGACCTCGTGTGTCTGGCCATTGATTGTCAGGCTGGTAGGCATGTGCTGCGATCCCCCAATCGGCTTTCGAGGTTCTGCCAGGCAACTGACCCGCAACCCAGCTTGGGCGCACAGCTAAGTTCCCGTCCTACGTTTGTCAATTGGAGCCTGCGGGCTCTTCGGTGGGAGGCGCTGTCTTGAGGCTCGCAGATTCGGTCAGCCCGGCTCGTTCAGCTTGGCGATGTTGAAGGGCGAACAAACGATTAGCCGGTGTCGTAGTAGCGCACCGATCGCATCGAGGCGCTGAGTGCCGACGCCAGCCACGCCATTGAGGATTGGAGGTCCGCGAACTCTCTTGAGCGGAAGATGGTAACGAAGAGTCCAACTCCCACAACCATCGGAGTCGTCTCTGATTCAATAGAGTAGCGGCGCTCCTGGCAGCCACCCGGTGGAGCAGGTGCTGAGTTGGGATTCAATTGGGAACCGGGCGGATGAAGATGCCCAAGACTGGCACTGGCGGTCATACAGCCAACGGCCGGGTAATCTCCCTCAGGGTATCGGCGAAGGTCTGGCTGACCAGCGTGAGAGCCACGCCCCGGCGCGTGACCAACTCTATCTTCGTGTTGAGACGGTAGGTTTCGGGCAGGAGGCTGCGCATCTGCCCGCTCTCCACCCAGCGTTCGGCGTAGGAGACGGGCAGATAGCCGATGTGCCAGCCTGACAGGATGAGGAACGCTACGCCCTCGATCTGGCGAGCCGCCGCGGTCGACGGCAGGTCTGCCGTGAGCGGTGCGACCTGCCGCTCGGACAGATAGGCGCGGTGGGCAAGATCGGCCCCATGCAGGTCGTCGCGGTCGAGCTGGTGCGGAGCCCGGCCGAAGAGCGCGTGATCCTTGCCGCAATAGAGCTCGACCGGATCGTCGTAGAGAGGCTCGTAGACCAGGCCCGGGCGGTGCTGGTGGAACACGCCGATCCCCAGGTTGACCCTGTTCTCCAGGACGGCGCGCTCGATCTCGTCCGGTGCCAGCGTGTGGAAGTGAACATGGACCTGCCGGGCCTTAGACCTGAAAGCGCGGAGCACGTCGGCCATCGGATAGCCGCTATCGGTGGCCCAGTTGTCGATCACGGCGATCGAGAGCTCGCCGATCAGCTCGCCGCGAAGCGCGCCCACCGTGCTGCGGAAACTCTCCAGCGCGGTTGCGAGGTGCTGACAGGCCTCGTACACGATCCGCCCCTTGTCCGTCAGGCGGAAGCCGGCGCGTCCCCGTTGACAGAGGCGCATACCGAGGCGCCTTTCGAGATCGCCGATCTGGCGGCTGATGGTCGACTGGCCGACGTTCAGGGCAACCTGCGCCGGGGCGAACCCGCCGCACTCCACGACAGTCATGAAGACCGCGAGCATGTGGAGGTCGGCTTTGTGAAGACGCGGGATGGCGGTCGGGTCCGGTGGCCTATCACTTGCCTCTTTTTGCATGCTAACATTTCATGAGTGATGTATTTTCCATTCAAGAGTAGCACTATGATCGTTCCGTGGACGAGGGACCACGCGCGCGGGGCGAGGAGGCAACTGCCACATCGATCCATTGTCGAGGCGCCCGCCGTGCATGGCTCCAGCATGATGAATCGCAGGAGAATACAATGAAGACTTTCAAGTGGCGCCGCGGCTTGTGTGCGGCCGTGTTTCTCGTCGGCCTTTCGCCCGTCATCGGCATCGCGCCTGCCCAGTCGGCAGATATCGTCGTGGGCGTTCCCAATTGGCCGTCGGCGGCGGCTACCGCGAACATCCTAAAGGTGGTGCTGGAGGACAATCTAGGCTTAGAAGTGGAACTTCAGAACGGCACGAATCCTGTCATCTTCGAGGCGATGGACACCGGCAGCATGCATGTGCATCCGGAGGTTTGGCTACCGAACCAGACCAATCTGCACGACAAGTATGTCAAATCGAAGGGTACGGTCAGAATGAGCCCCAACGGCGTGTCCTCGTTTCAGGGCATGTGCGTGACGAAGGCAAGTGCCGACCGTACCGGCATCACTGCGATCGCCGATCTTGCCGATCCCGACATGGCGAAGAACTTCGACTCGAACGGCGACGGCCTGGGAGAAGTGTGGGTCGGAGCATCGGGCTGGGCTTCGACTAATATCGAGAAGATCCGCGCCAAGAGCTACGGCTACGACGAGACCATGGAGCTGCTGGAAATGGACGAGGCGTTGGCAATGGCCGATGTCGACGCCGCGGTCGCAAAGGATGCCAACCACGTCTTCTATTGTTACACGCCCAACCACATGTTCGCGCTGTACGATCTCGTCATCCTGGAGGAGCCTCCGTATGACGAGTCGAAGTGGGTGATCATCCAGCCGACCGACGACCCCGAATGGCTGGAAAAATCGAGCGCGCCAGTCGCCTGGGACCTGGCCTGGCTGCACGTGCACTACGCGGCATCTCTGGAGGATTCGCACCCGGAGGCCGCGGCCCTGCTGAGCAAGATCGCGCTGACCACCGATCAGGTATCCCACATGACCTTCGGCCTCGTGGTCGAGAAAATGAGCCCTGCCGACTATGCCGTGCAGTGGGCGCAAGACAACGCCGATCTCGTCGATTCTTGGATGAAGTAGCGCGCCGGTCGCCGCGGCGACCCTGGCGCTCATGTTCTCCGAAGCGTCGTGGACGAATCGTGCGGGCAGGGGCGTGCGCATCGACGGATTCAGTCGATGCTTGAGTGAGGCTCTGTAAGATGGGCGATGCCGCGGCATCGACCATCCCGCTCAGTCCCGAACGGACCTGCGCTCGCCGGCGCGATGCGGGCCGGCGACGAAGCCGGGTGGCCAGACGCTCATACGGGAAACGCAGGCACTCGCCGCGTGCACCCCTGTCCCGCGCCTGCTCCCTGGCTCACTTACGCATCTTCGCGGTAGAGCGCCTGACACAGGCAATGTACGCCGCCGCCGCCGAGCGTGAACATCGACATGTCCGGATCGAAGACTTCGAAGCCCATGGCGCGCATGCGTGCGTTCAGGTCCGTCGCCCCGCTCATGGAAAGCACACGGTCGTTGCCGAGCGCCACGAGGTTCACGCCGAGGTTTCGGGCTTCCGCGTAGCCGACCTCGACGAACTCGAAGCCGCGCTCGCGAAGCAGCGCCACCAACCAGTCTTCCATGGCGTCGACACACGCCACGAGCAGCTTGGGCGCGAGCGGCACCACCAGGCCGTCCATGTGCACGAACTCCCGCGAGATGGGTGCAACCACGGCTTCCCACCCCTGCTCCCGCACCCAAGCCGCGACCTGTTCGGAACCTTCGCGTTCGGAACGCTCGCCGCTAAAGCCGATCAGCACGAAGCCCGGCTCAAGGATGTTGAAGTCGCCGCCCTCGAAGTGGCCGGCGGTGGCGTAGCGCCAGATCGGAATATCGTTGCTCTGGTAGAAGCGGATGGCGGTCACATAGTCGGCGCGCCGGCTCTTGAGCTGCATATGGCAGATAAGCGCGCCCCAGGGAGTCATTGCGCTCGAATCGCGGGCGAAGAAGTTGCGGTGCAGGACCTCGTCGGCATCCAGATAGTGGCAGGTCACACCATTGGCCTCGTAGATCGCTACCATCTCGGCGTGCTGCGACATGGCCCTCTGAAGGTTGAATTCGACTCCTGTGTGTATCTGGTTGTTGAGCGTCCGCATGGTGATCGGACCGGCGTCGATCCAGCGGTAGAATTCAGGGATACCCAGGAGAACGTCCTTGAGTGGACCGTAGTCGTTGTGAATGCCCCAGCGGCGCGCATTGGCAGTCATGAGCCATTCTCTCCGACTTGGTTGACCGGCACGAGTACATCATGAATTGGGCAATGGAATCAAGCCGCAACCGCAGATGAGCTTGGATGCCATCACGTTCTATCAGGAACATGACGCCGACTTGCGGTGCGTGGGTCCATATGGCGTTCTACCCGATTGAACGTGGAAAATCCCGAGCGTGCCGCCAGTCAATTGACCGTCTGACTGCGGGCCGTCACGGGGTCGCTGCAAGCGCGCAACAGCCTCGTTGCAGGCACACCGAATGAGTGAACCGGTCATCAGGCTGCAGGGCGTGTGGAAGATCTTCGGCGCTCGGGTCGAAGACGCAATGCAGGCCATCACGCAGGAGGGCCTCAGCAAGGCGGAGGCGCTCGAGCAGTTTGGATGTGTGGTCGGAATCGCGGATTGCTCGTTCGAGGTTCCTCGCGGAGAGATCTTCTGCGTCATGGGACTGTCCGGCTCGGGAAAGTCGACCATGGTGCGCCATATCAATCGGCTGATCGAGCCGACTGCAGGCCGTATCGAGGTACTGGGACGGAATGTGCTGGCGCTCGGCGAGGGCGAGTTGAGGAAGCTTCGCGCTGCCCAGATCGGCATGGTGTTCCAGCACATGGCGCTGTTCCCGCACCGCACGGTCCGGGACAACGTCGCGTTTCCGCTGCAGGTGCAGGGTCTGCCGAAGGCGAAACGCTGGGAGGTCTCCCAGCGCTGCCTCAGCCTCGTCAATCTCGACGGATACGAGGACCGCTTCCCGAGCGAGCTGTCGGGAGGCATGCAGCAGCGTGTCGGGCTCGCGCGGGCGCTCGCGTCGGACCCCGAGATCCTGCTGATGGACGAGCCGTTCTCCGCGCTGGATCCCCTGATCAGGCGTCGGCTTCAGGAGCAGTTCATGTCGTTGTCGGCCGAGTTGAACAAGACCACGGTCTTCATCACGCACGATCTGGACGAGGCGATCCGCATCGGCAGCCGTATCGCCATCATGAACGACGGCCGGATCGTGCAGATCGGCACGCCGGAAGACATCGTCACCAACCCGATCGACGACTACGTGCGGGACTTCGTTGAAGGCATCTCCACGCTGAAGCTGGTGTTCGCCCATACCATCATGGTGCGAATCGCAGAGTACAGACCACGTCCCGGCGAAGACCTGGAGCGTGCGCCGAGGGCCGCCCACGACGTCGATTTGAGCGAACTCATCGACGCGTCCATCGCAACGGATCAGCCCATTGTGATCACGCACGATGGCATGGACGTAGGCGTCATCGACAAGACCACACTGCTTAACGGAATCAAGGGCGGTAACGACTGATGCGAGAGACCGAGTATTCCGAAGAGTCAGTCAAGCTTTCCGGCTCCATCGGCAGTTTCGTTCGTTCCGGGCATGGATATTACGGCCGGGAGTTCGAGAAGATTCAGGCAGCGGAACAATTTCCGTGGTCGTGGAACACGATGTCCGCTCTCGCAGGTCCCTTGTGGGGTGCATCCCGCGGTCTGTGGGGGTACTTCTGGATGTTCCTGATCCTCGAAGTACTCGCGCTTGTTCAGATCGGCAGGGGTTGGTGGGGCGACCTTGGAGCCGACAAGCTTGCCCGGCTGGAGAGACTCACCCGCAAGTCGGACGAGTTCATGGCGAAGTACGATGCGGCCCTGCTCGCCGGCGATCCCGACGCGGAATCGTACCTCAATCGCGCGGAGAACCTCGACAAGATCGCGGCCCAGGTCGCCGAAGAAGCTGCGCTCGCGGCCGAGGGGGCCACGACGATTCTTCTCGTCGGCATCGCTCTGTTGATCGGCTTGCGCCTGATCCAGGGCTTCTACGCCAACCTGCGCTACGAGAAACAGTATCTGAACTGGAGAGCGAATCCCTCCAGGACAGCCGCCGGCGTGAGCTGGGTACGGGCCGGTCTCGGCGGCCTGCTGTGGCTGGCGATCGTGCCGCTCACCCTCTACCGGTTCACCGTCGGCAAGATCGATCCCGAGCTCGAACCCTACGTTGCCGGCGTTCCCATCGAGAAAGGGTCCTATTACGCGCCCATGTCCGATTGGCTGGACGCAGGCTTCGACTGGCTGTCGGTCGAAGGGGCCGGCGTCTTCGACGGCGTCGTCGCGGCGATCAGCGCAGTCGTGGGCGCACTCGAAACCGTGCTGGTCGACGCGCCGTGGCCGGTGGTCATGACGGTCATCGTCGTTGTCGCGTGGCGGCTGGCCGGTCCTCGGGTCGCGGTGTTCACCGCCGCCGCGCTCGCCTACCTGGCGCTCTTCGGCCTGTGGGAGACCAGCATGGTGACGGTCGCCCTGCTCGGTGCCGCCGCATTCCTGTGCGTGCTGTTCGGGATACCGCTCGGGATCTGGTTCGGCAAGAACCAGAGGGCTTACAACGCAGCCCAGCCGGTACTGGACTTCATGCAGACGATGCCGGCATTCGTCTACTTGATCCCGATCATCGCCTTCTTCGGCACGGGCAAGCCGCCGGGGGTGCTGGCGACATTGGTGTTCGGGATGCCGCCCGTCATACGGCTGACGGCGCTTGGCATCCGCGGCGTACCGGAGAGCACCAAGGAGGCCGCTATCGCCTTCGGCTGCAATCGCTGGACGCTGCTGAAGGACGTGGAGATACCGCTCGCGCTGCCGTCCATCATGACCGGGATCAACCAGACCATCCTGATGTGTCTCTCGATGGTGGTGATCGCGTCGCTCATCGGTGCGAAGGGCCTGGGCCAGGACGTGCTTATCGCGCTCCAGTACGCGGCCAAGGGGCAGGGGATGCTCGCCGGTCTCGCGATCCTGTTCTGCGCGATGGTCATCGACCGCATCATCCAGGGGCACTACAAGCGCTCCGCCTCGCGCCAGGCGCCCCGGGGATAGTGCGCCCCGTGCCTCCCGCAAACGCCGTCCCGGATGCGACGGGGGACCGAATACGGGATTGTCAATTGGTGAGCACATCGAGCGGGTTCGGATGATCCACGGCAAGAGTGGACGTAAGGCTGCCAGCGACAACAACTCCGCTTCGGCGCGGGAACGGAACGAACGGGAACAGGAGCGTATCGCGATGAATATGACGACTGAAGAGGCCTTCGTGAAGGTGCTGCAGCGGCACGGGATCGAGCACGTGTTCGGGATCATCGGCTCCGCCTTCATGCCGATATCGGACCTCTTCCCGAAGGCCGGGATCACCTTCTGGGACGTGGCCCACGAGAGCAACGCGGGCTTCATGTGCGACGGCTACACCCGGGCTACCGGCAAGATCGCCATGTGCATCGGCCAGAACGGCCCCGGCATCACCAACCTCGTGACGCCGGTGAAGACCGCGTACTGGAACCACACGCCGCTGCTGCTGGTGACGCCGCAGGCGGCCAACAAGACCATCGGCCAGGGCGGCTTCCAGGAAGTGCCGCAGATGGCGCTGTTCGAGGAGATGGTCTGCTACCAGGAGGAGGTGCGCGATGCGTCCCGCATGGCCGAGGTGCTGAACCGGGTGATCGAGAACGCGGTGCGCCAGTCGGCGCCGGCGCAGATCAACGTGCCGCGCGATCTCTGGACCCAGGAGGTGGATATCGAACTGCCGCCGGTGGTGCACCTGGAGCGCGCAGCGGGCGGCGAGGATTCGGTGGCGGAAGCGGCGCGGCTGCTGTCCGAGGCGCGCTTTCCGGTGATCCTCTCCGGCGGCGGCGTGGTGATCGGGGGCGCCATCGGCGAGTGCCGGGCACTGGCCGAGCGCCTCGACGCCCCGGTCTGCTCCGGCTACCAGCACAACGACAGCTTCCCCGGCTCGCACCCCCTTGCCGTGGGCCCGCTCGGCTACAACGGCTCCAAGGCCGCGATGGAGCTGATCGCGCGCGCCGACGTGGTGCTGGCATTGGGCACCCGGCTCAACCCGTTCTCGACGCTCCCCGGTTACGGCATCGACTACTGGCCGAAGGACGCGGCGATCATCCAGGTGGAGCTGAACCCGGACCGCATCGGGCTTACCAAGAAGGTCACGGTCGGCATCTGCGGCGACGCGAAGAAGGTGGCGCGCCAGCTCCGCGAGCAGCTTTCCCCCACCGCCGGCGACGCGGGCCGGGACGAGCGCCGGGCGGCGATCCACCAGACCCGCTCGGCGTGGCTGCAGACGCTCGCCAGCATGGACCACGAGGACGACGACCCCGGCACCACGTGGAACGTGGACGCGCGCACGCGCGAGCCGGAGCGCATGTCCGCGCGGATGGCGTGGCGCGCGATCCAGGACGGCCTGCCGGGCGACGCCATCATCTCGTCCGATATCGGCAACAACTGCGCCATCGGCAACGCCTATCCGACCTTCGAGGAGGGCCGCAAATACCTGGCGCCGGGGCTGTTCGGGCCGTGCGGCTACGGCTTCCCCGCCATCCTCGGCGCCAAGATCGGGTGTGCGGACGTGCCTGTCGTCGGTTTCGCCGGCGACGGCGCCTTCGGCATCTCCATGAACGAGATGGTCTCGGTCGGGCGCGAGGGCTGGCCCGCGATCACCATGGTGGTCTTCCGCAACTACCAGTGGGGCGCGGAAAAGCGAAACTCGATCCTCTGGTACGACAACAACTTCGTCGGCACCGAGCTGAACCCCGACCTGAGCTACGCGAAGGTGGCGGACGCCTGCGGGCTGAAGGGCGTCGCGGTGAGCACCATGGACGAGCTGACGACGGCGCTGCGCGACTCCTGCGCAGCGCAGGCGGAGGGCGTCACCACCTTCATCGAGGTGATCCTGAACCAGGAGCTGGGCGAGCCCTTCCGCCGCGACGCGATGAAGAAGCCCAACGTCGTGGCGGGGATCGACGGCGCCGACATGCACCCGCAATAGTGGACATCGCAGACCGCCTCGTCGCGCAAGCGAAACAGCGTCAGTGCGCCGTCGTCCTGCTGGGGTGCGATGACCCGAGAGTTGCAAGTGGCTTCCCTGCGCTATCGGACATTGTCGCCGGACCCTGCGAGTTGAGGGATGGGCGGCAGAGCGCACATGCCTCCTACATGCCCAGCCCTCGGGTTCTGCCCTGGTTCCGGTAATGCTGGAACTGATGAAATGAACCGATCCTTGGCACCGATGCCGAGACCCGCCGCGATGTCACCTATCGACGATAGATGCTGATGAGCCGCGCAACCTGCAGGGCTGTGTGGAACTGCCTGAGCTGCAGGTAGCCATGGAGCTGGGAATAGCCCTTGGCCTTGCGGATGGCGGTCGGTACGGTAGATGCCGTCGCGGTCGTGATTGCGAATACCCTTGCCGCGGAAGCGCGGGCCTCTGCGGTTGGGTTTTCCCCTTATGACTTGCGCGACGAACGTAGTTCATTGATGGCGGGAGGCGGACCCTAATGAGTTGGGCGCGCCCTTGCAGAAAAAGAGATGAGGCGAGCCTTGGGCATACAAAGGGCGCTCGCCAGGTCAAGCTCCGGGCCATCGCGCCTGGCTTTGCTCTTGCGGCAACTCTTCTGATTGTAGCCCCCGCTCACGCTGATGTACTCGACAGCCTGATGTTGCGCCTCGACAGGCTTGAGGAGGAGAACCGGCAGCTCAGACATGAAATCGAGGCGCTGAAGGCCGAGATGTACGAACGCGGGGAGGCCGAATCCGTTGACCCTACCTCTGGTGATCGAAGCTCCGCACGGCTGCTGCGCATCGACTCCCGAACCGGGTATGAACTTCTTGACCCGACCTCCAGAATCAACCGCAAGCAACGCCTTTTGCTGGAGCTGAGACGCGATGGAACCCTCCTCCCGGACGGCGTGAGCGTGCATGGCGCAGTCACCGCTGTTGGCGATTATCAGACCAGCAACAGGGACGGCAAGTTCGGCTACCTAATGCGCCATCCGACCGCGAGGAACCAGGTGGGCAACGAGGTTTCCGAGGCGGCGATCCATTCGGTACAGCTCGGCTTCACGGCCTTGCTCGGCGATTGGATCACGGGACACGCGCAGATTCTCTACGATCCCGAGCAGAGCTTCGGCTCAGGCACCAACACGTCCATTGAACGCAATCAACTTCAGATGCGGCACGCCTACATCCTGATAGGTAATTTCGACCGCCTCCCCGTCTACGCCAGTCTGGGCAAGATGCCGGTACCCTTCGGTCTGACCGATACCGTCAATCCCTTCACCGCTTCGACGGTCTGGCACGCCTTCGGTGGGCTGGCCAACGGGGCGACACTGAGCTACGCGAAGGATGGCTTGAGCCTCTCTCTCATGGGCGTCCAGGGAGGGGCGCAGTTCCGCGCCGCGAACACGCCGGTCGAGAGGACCGGCGTCCCGAGCAAGCTGAACAATCTGGCCGTGGATGTGAGCTACGAGTTCGGCCTGGGCTCCCACGGCACGCTTCTTCTGGGCGGTTCGTATCTGCGCGGCTCGGCCTATTGCCAGGACTTCCCGGTGCAGCACTACCTTCCGTGCCGGGACAACAATCCGGCATTCGACCTGTACGCAAGGCTCGTCGCAGGCGAGCTCACGCTCAAAGGGGAGTTCGCGAGAACCCTCGACGAATGGCCCGGGACGTTCAACCCCGCTATCCTACAGTTCCCTGCGAGCGACGTGACGAGCTTCGACGTTGGGTTGAAGTACCGCCTCGACCTCGACTACGGCCCACTAGACCTGTCTGCGGAGTTCAGCCGCTTCGTGGCCGGTCCCGATGGTGCGCCGTGGGAACGACAGGACCAGATCGTTCTCGGTACTGCGTGGTTTGCGGAGCCCAGCGTGAAGCTGTTTACCGAATACATTCACGTCGACGGCTTCGTCCCGCTCAACTTCATCAGCGGGGGCAGCATCAGAGACGACCGGGGCGAGCTGATACCCGACCGCACCATCAGCGAGGCGGCTGCACGCTCGGACATCTTTCTGGTGGGCGTCAATGCCGCGTTCTGATGCATTTGCGTACGAGCGCAGCCGGATTTTCTTGACTTGGCTACACTTGGGCGAGCTTGCAGTCCTTGCCGCTTGAGCGTGTGTCGACGTGAGATTGCTGATTGCGATATCGGCGCCTAGGCGGCGGAAGATCTGCGCGGCGTTAAGTCCAAATCTGTCTTGTCCAGAATGCTGACGTTGAGTGACGAACGGGTCCGGGATCGCTCTCTTGTCCTCTTCCCCGCTCGCTCTCATTCGAGCCCTCCTGGAACCCTTTTCCGCCGCCTTCCTCGTCATCTGCCGGGTATGCGCTGACCTTGCGAGCGACACAGACCGCCGCAACGGTTGCGACGAGAGGTGGCGGGATAAAACAGCGAGCGCGGCGCCGGGACCGAAGGAACAGGCGATGGTATTCGCGGCCTTGTGGCGCGTAGCACCGCCCGCGGACGCGGGTGGGGCGCGATACTCGCGCGGCAATCAGCGGTGGGACCCGGCAAATCCGGGATGCCCGTTGTTCGTGCCGAGGGGACGGCAGCGCGCTTTTTCACACTGTCCCGCCGGGCTACCCTGACGTCAGGCTGAAAGCATGCTTCGCCATGGCGACGGTGAAGCGAGCCGAAACTTGGGATGTCGTGCGCGCAGAGGTCGGACTGCGATTCCGCCACACGACCCAATCGGTGAACGCGATCATCGAGGCGACCTGAGACCGGCCGAGGTCCGAAGACAGGCGATGTCCCTGGAGGTGATTGACGAAGCCGCTTCCGCAATGCCGGGATCAGCGATTGTAGTATCCATCGACGTGGCACCGACCGGACCGCATCATGCTGACCTTCATCGAAGAGCTTGTCCTGCTGCTGAACGACGAGGACGGTGCGCCGCTGCCGATCCGGCAGGATATCGTGGCGTGTGCGCTCGCCGGCGCCGTGCTGATGGACCTGGCGTTCGCTTATCGGATCGATACCGACCTCGAGGCGCTCTTCGTCAACGACCGGACGCCAACAGGTAATTCTGCACTCGACCGCATCCTGGAGAGGATCGCCGCCCGTACCGAGGTCTGCGACACCAAGATGTGGATCGGCACGCTATCCGTCGAGGAGGCACCCTCCATTCATGAGCAGACCCTGGGGGGTCTGGTGGAGCACGGAATCCTGACGGTGCGGGAGAGCAGGCTCCCGTGGATACGGTCCCGGCGCTATCCGAGCAGCGACGGCAAGACGGCAAAAGAGCTCCGCCAGCATGTCGCCGACGTGTTGACCTCCGACGAGATTCCCGACCCTCGCGATGTCGCCCTGATCTCCTTGTTGGACGCCTGCGAAATCCTCCCCGACATCTTCCCTAGACAGGAGATAGAGGATTTTCGTCCCCGGATCGCGCTCTTGCGCAAGATGGACCTGATCGGGCGCGAGGTCGCGGGCGCGATTGCCGAGATCGAACGCTCGATCATTCAAGCGGTGCGCGCCCGGGCCGCTCAGTTCAAGAAGCTGCTGCTGATCCTCTCAATCGCCGCCGGTGTGGTCGCGTTCACGGCGCTTGTGGCCCCGAGGTTCCCGGTGGCGGATCGGTTCAGTGCCCTGTACTTCGAGCGTCTCTGGTTCGACGGCGGCTGGCAACTGTGGAGCGGGTTTGCGCTTCTCGGATTGAGTGGCGCAGGCGTCCTCGCGGTCCTGCTCCTGAAGCTGCGAGCGATCGCCCGTCTGGGCGGCTTCAGCTGGTGGCGGCTCGCTCATGTCGGGTTCGGCATCGCCTGCGTGCTCGCGCTCTTCGCGCATACCGGCTTTCGCTTCGGGACCAGTCTCAACGCGGCGCTGATGGGCTGCTTCCTGGCAGTGCTGGTCCTCGGCGGCCTGGCCGGAGTCTGCACCAACGCAGCGGGTCAACTCAGGAAATGGGGGATCAAGCCCAAGCAGCGCATCATTCCGATGCGGGTGCATATCGTGGCCCTCGTTCCCCTGCCCGCGCTCCTGATCATCCACATCATCGCCGTCTACCTTTACTGATGGGGCCTACGCGTGTCGCGCAAGTCAATTCTTCACGTCTGCTGGGTGCTGGCGACCCTGGCGGCCATCGGCGCGGTCACGATGTGGATGACAGTGGGCGGTGATCGCGAAGTCTTGTTGATCGGCGCAACCACCGATGCCCACCACCAGTTCGAACTGGCGTGCGAGAGCTGCCACACCGCAGCAGTCTTCGCCAGCAGGAAGGCGGCGTTGAAGGGGCTGAACAAGGCCTGCCGGAACTGTCACGAGGACGAGCTGAAGGACGCCAACGACAGTCATCCGCGCAAGAAATTCCGCAATCCGAGGATGTCCGTCTACTGGGAGCCGCTCGATGGCAGGTCCTGCGTTTCCTGCCATGTCGAGCATCGCCCCGAGATCACCCGCAAAGGGGCGGTTACTGTCGCGATGGATTTCTGCGAGGCGTGCCACGGCGAGGGCGATCAGGACGTTCGAACAGACCGCCCGACCCATGCGGGCTTGACCTTCGACACCTGTGCCTCGTCGGGCTGTCACAACTATCACGACAACCGCGCGCTCTATGCGGACTTCCTGGTGAAGCACGCGGAGCAGCCCTGGCTGGCTGCGGCACCTGTGCACGCGCTTGCAGCCCTGCACCGTTCGCAGGAACCGCTGGAAGAGACGGCGCTCGGGCGGGAAGACGCTCTCGCACCGGCAGCGGCGCTCGCGGACGAAACGGCCCTCGATCACTGGGCTGGCTCGGGTCATGCGGCAGTGGGCGTGAACTGCGCGGGCTGCCACGCGCCGGAGGTGGCGTCAGACGCGCCGCTCGCCGAGATCGAAGCCGGTTGGATCGACGCGGCGCCGCTCACGGCCTGCAGGGACTGCCACAAGCAGGAAGCGAAGACCTTCGCGCTCGGTCGGCACGGCATGCGCCAGCACCCTGAGATCGCGCGGCCGCGCGATGCGTCGGCCACCGTCCTTGACGCCGTGCTGCCCGAAGGTGTCACGGAGTGGCTTTCCGACGCGCCTTATCCCGTGCTCATGACCGTGAAGGAGGCACGCATTCCGATGCGCGCCGATGCCGCCCACGAGTCCCTCGATTGCGGGACCTGCCACCAACCCCATGCGGTCGACGTCGAGCACGCCGCGGTGGAGGCCTGCATGTCCTGCCACGCCGACCCCCATACTCAGGCCTATGTCGGCAGCCCTCATCATGCGCTTTGGCAGGCGGAGCTGCTCGGCGACGTAGAGCCCGGCTCAGGGGTGAGCTGCGCCACCTGCCACATGCTCAAGGTGGAACGCCGGGGAACGATCTTCACCAGCCACAACCAGAGCGACGGCCTGCGGCCGAACGAGAAGATGATCCGGCCTGTCTGCCTCGATTGCCACGGTCTCGGCTTTGTCATGGACGCGCTCGCGGACGAGGACCTGGTGGCCGGAAACTTCAGGGGACAGCCCGTGGTCCATGTCGAGAGTATCGACTGGGCGGTGCAGCATGCGACATCGGGCGTTCCGAACGATGAGCGTTGAGCGCTCGGCCGTGTGCCGATTGAAACCTGGGAGGACAGGAGAAAGCGCCATGAAGAGAAAATCCAGTTGCTGGGCTGCGCTGGCGGTTGGCGCGGCGGCAACGGTTACGGCAGGGGGTGCCGCGGCGGACGACGTTTCCTACGAGCGGGTCGCCGACATGCTGTACACGGTGATGTCCGCAGACCGCGAGGTCTACACGAAGATGGTGATCCAGCGCCTCACGGTGGACGACAAGGTCATCACCGCCTCCGAGCACTTCCAGGACGACCTGGCGTTGCCGCTGCCGGCGCAGATGTTCCGCTTCGGCTCGGAGGCGGCGATGGATGCAACCGAGGACTTCTCCTATGCGCTGCTCTCGCTCCATCCCATCAATAGGAAGAACGGTCCTGGGACGGATCTGGAGAGGGAGGGCCTCGAATTCGTCGTCGACAATCCAGGCGAGAACTTCTACGGGGAAGAGGAGCTGGGCGGAGAGGAGTACTTCACCGCCATCTATCCCGACTACGCCGTCGCCGAGGCCTGCGCGCTCTGCCACAACGACCACAAGGATTCCCCTCGCCGAGACATCGAGGTCGGCGACGTTATGGGCGGCGTCGTCATCCGTATTCTGATGGATTGAGGGGTTCCTGCTGACAGCCTCTCGGTGCCAGCACTATGCCACGCAGTGTTGCGGGGCGACCCGTCCCTCGCCCGAATCTCTCGCTGATCAGGATGGTCTCCGGCGGTATCCGGCGGCGGGCACTTCTTGTGCCGTCCTGGGTGGGGTTCCGACCCATCCAAACGGTCATGGTCGCCGCAGTGTTGAGCCAGCGCGTAGGATCTGCTTCACGGCAGACAATGGACGCCGTGCGCGCCGGAGGCGTCCTCATCGTCGCGCTTCGCGCGGCGGTCCCGCCGGGCTAATTTGTCGCGAGGGAGGAAGAGGGGTTCGTTATTGCGACGGTGACTCGGACCGGTCTGACAAACGCCGTTCTTGACGAGGTCGAACTGCCGGATCGCGATGCGAGGTCTCTCGTGGATGCCGTGATCGATATGGTGGCAGAGCGGCTGACAGCGGGGGAGACGGTGATGATCTCGGGCTTCGGCACCTTCGCCGCGCGCGACAATAGCGCGAGGATGGGCCGCAACCCGAAGATCGGTGAGGCGGCGGCGATCTCGGCGCGTCGGGTGGTGGTGTTTCGCGCCTCGCAGATTCTGAAACAGCGGGTCGCCTCGGCCATGCAGGACGCGGGCGACGGCGGCCTGAACACTCGGGACGGACCAGGCGTCGGGCAAGGCGGGCGACCGCGGGGATCCATGATCCGATGGAGTGACGCCGAAGGCGCGGGCTCGGGCGGTGCGCCGAGCGCCCCGCATCCATGAGGGTGCCGAGGCCGACCGGAGGATGCGCCTTTCGTATAGAGGCGCCGCGCCGGCCGCAGCGGCCGCCGCGACGGTCGCAGCCACTTGAGTGTTCGCAGAGACTCAGCCTCAGTGCGGGCCGGTGGCTTTCCGGACCAGCTTGGCGAAGGCGATCCAGGAGTCCCGGTCGTGCCCGAGACGCCGGTTCATGCCGTCGCACAGATTGAGGGCGTTATCCAGCGTCAGCGCAATCAACGTGGTGGGGATGACCTTGTCGAGACTGTCGACCGCGATGACGATGCGGTACATGCCGTCCCCGGGCAGCTCCTCGGGGCAGAACACGTAGTCCGGATTGTCCGGCAGCGCTTGAACGGTCATGGGAATTCTCCGCTGTTGCGTCGATGCCAGCTTACCCGCCGGCCCGCCCGCGTGCGCTGCCGGGTCGGCGGGTCAGTTCGGGAGGACAAGATCCGGGGGGCGGGCCCGCCGGGATAGCGGCGAACCTATCGGTCCCTTGCGGAGCTTCTCACCAGGCAGCTGTGGGCAGTGGTGACGACCTCCACCTGCGGACCGCAGGACTGCAACAGGGACTTCAGTTTCTTCTTGCCGAACTTCGACGGCTCGAAACCGGGCTCGACCTCGCGCAGGCTCACGCCCACCAAGCCGATGTCGACCCACCCGTCATTCTTGTCGAGCGAGGCCATGGCAGCGACCAGCAGCGCGACGAAGTCGTCGCGACGCTCAATCTCCGTGCATGAGACTGCCGCGGGCATTTCGGCGCCGGATATCCCATCGAGGAACGCGAACTCATCGCATGCCTCGGCGAACGCCCTCGGCGTCTTGCGCTCGCCCATGCCGACGACATGTCGACCGCTCTGGCGCAGGCGGATCGCGAGCGGCGCGAAGTCGCTGTCGCTCGAGACCAAGCAGAAACCCTCGATCCTGGTGTCGTGCAAGAGGTCCATCGCCGCGATGGTCAGCTCGATGTCGGCTGCATTGCGACCGCCGCCGGCCTGCGGTGTGCGATCAGCCGTGTGAAAGGCGTAGCGCACAAGGGCCTTGCCCCACCCGGCAGATGCCGCCGAGCCGAATGCGCGGCGAATCTCGACCCTGCCGTGCTTCGCAGCCTCCGAGAGGATGCGCGGCGCCAGCGCCGGAGAGACGTTCTCGGCATCCACCAGGACGGCGAGCTGTCGTGGGGCGATGTCGGTCATCGTGGGGAACGTGTGCTGCTCGCCATGACGCCCAACGTCTCCCTCGCTGCGCCGGTTACCGGTAGAACTCGACGTAGAACCGCACCCTTCCAACCAGCTCGACCTCGTGCTCGACCTCCGGCTCGACGATGCCGGGATGGTCGGGGTTCAGGATCAACTCCTCCGCCGGCGACCGGAGGATACGATAGAGAAGCCTTCCGTCGAGTACCACGATCAGGCCCCAGGTCCCTGCTCTCGTGCGATGCGATCTCCTGAGACCCGGCGGCACCGTCTCCTCGGTGAACTCCGGGGTGCGCCGGTAAGGGTGGACAATGGCAGGGAGGGATTTCATCGGCCAAACCACCGATCACGGAGACGGCAAGGCCCGCCGACCCCCGGCTGCATCTGGATCGCCCGCAGCAAAGTCGTCGGGGCGCCGTCGGCCCAACGCGTTCCCTGCCCCCACTTCCGGCAGCCGGTCGGGCTCCTGTTCATCAGGGGTGCGATCTGGCCCCGCGTGAGCTGCGGCTTCTTGCGCACCTCGCGCGAGGTGGCAGGCGCATGAACGACATCGGCACCCTCGCCCCTGGCGTTGGGTCAGCGCCTCGCGGATAGACTGAATCAGGTCTTCCTGGGACATGCTCATGATCTTTGCGGCGCTCATGATCGACGCGACGATGGCTGCCATTGCGCGGCGCGGCAAGGGGCTCAAGTCGGTCCTGGCGGATTTGGCGCAGGCGCGCGGCGCATAGAACAGCACCCTGTGCGTTCGCACGATGATAGGGAAAATCAATGGCTCGGACACCAGGTATTGGTGGCGACAATTGCGGACCACGAGCGAGCAAGCGTAGAATTTCGACAGGCTCGAGTCTCTGCAGGAAGTTGTGCGCACCATGAAATGCATGATTCTGGCGGCCGGCTTGGCGCTTCTCTTGGCGGGCTGCATTCATGATGGAGACGGTGTCTCCACGTCCGGAGATACAACCGTCCAGCCGGAGCCCCCGAAGTCGGAAGAGGAGCGGCGGCGGGCTTATGCCGCGCACCCCGAGTTCCGCAGCCAGTATGCGCTGGATCAGATCAATGCGCACTTTGCCTATGCCCGCGGCGCGACTGGTAAAGGGGTGACACTTGGCATCGTCGACAGCGGCGTCGATCCAAGTCATCCCAAGTTCGAGGGTAAGCTCGAGTCGAGCAACGTCGAGGGCTACGAGCCCGACTTCGACACCTGCGACAACCCAGCCGCCGACGGCGACTGTCACAGCCTGGTCGGGCATGGAACGTTCGTCGCGGGCATTATGGCAGCGAACAGGCGGGCGAGCCCGGACGCGAGCACCGGCAGCGCGTCGGCCATCCACGGGGTCGCTTTCGACGCTGATGTGATCTCGGTGGGGTTCCGCGATTTGGGCGAAACCCTCGAGGACATCATCGGCGATAACCCCACGCCCGAGCAGATCCGCGACCTTCCCGATCTGCTGCGCGACCTCGAGTCCAACATGGAAGAGCAGTTCGCGTCAGCCTTTGAGCGTCTGAACGGGCGGGTAACTGCGGTCAACGCGAGCTTCGGGCTGCCCGGAAACATCGAGGACTTCGGCGCCGATGAGTTGCGTGCGCGCTTCCCCAACGTGATCGATGCCATCGCGCAGGTCGATACCCCGGCCGGCGCACGCACGATCTATGTTTGGGCGGCCGGCAACGCTCGCGGCGAGATCAATCTGGACGGCGCCGTCGAGTCCGGCAGTTCCGTCGAGATCGTGGCTGGGCTTCCGGTCAGGATCCCGGAGTTGCGGGGTCATTCCCTGGCTGTGGTGGCGACGGACCCACAGGGGAGCATCGCGGGTTTCTCAAATCTTTGCGGCATCGCGAAGGAGTTCTGCCTGGCGGCGCCGGGTGTGGACATTACCGGCCCTGTGCCGAGCTTCTATTGCCCGTCCGGCAGCGGGGAGTGCTATCTCACCTTCGAAGAGGCCGGCACGTCGTCGGCCGCACCGTTCGTGACGGGCGGGATCGGTCTGCTCGCGCAGCATTACCGCAACCAGCTCGGCAACGACGAGATCGTTGAGCGCATGCTCGCGACCGCCGATCGGACGGGTGAGTATGCCGACTCGGACCTGTATGGCCGGGGCTTCCTCGACCTCGACGCCGCGACGCGTCCGGTGGGCGAGACGCGGATGCTGACCGGCCGCTTGCTGTCCGGTCCCTCGGCGCCGAGCGCCGCCAGCGTATTCCACCTGGGCGGCGCGTACGGGGATTCGCTCGCGCGGGGGTTCGCGTCGCGGGAGGTCGCAAGCTTCGACGACCTGGACGCGCCGTTCTTCCGCCCGCTTGGCGACTACCTCGGGCCCAGCCGGTCTTCCATGTTCGGGCTCGAAGAACGCCTTAGAACACTGGGGCGCGATCCACGCGGCCCAAGGTGGCGCATGAATGACACCGAGTTCCGACTGCGCCTCGATGCTGTGGCGACGTCTCATGACTTCGGTGGCGTGCAAGGTTCGGACTTCCGCAATAAGGCGGACGCGTCCGGCTCGCTCGGCTCGTTGTCGCTCGCTCAGGAGCTCGGAGGCGGTCGGCTGCTGTTCGGATACCGCGCCCACCCGGGCTGGCAGTTCGGGCTCCATGCCGGCAACGGCAAGGCGGGTGAAGGATCCGGATCGATCGATCCGGGCGTGTTCGCCGATGAGGGCGCATTCGCCAATCCGTTCCTTGAGTTTGCCCGCGACGGCGCCAGCATCGGCTACGGGGCGTCCCTCGGCGCGGCTTGGTTCCGTATCGCGGCTTTCCATGGCAATGCACAGTATGGGGAACTGCGCGACCCCGATGCGGGCCAAGCCACGGGTGCGTTGACCGAGTACCGCTTCGGCCGGTCCGGCCTCACCGTGCAGGCGGGGTGGCTCTCGGAAGCCGAGGCGGCGGTGGGCGGGCGGTCGAGCGGGGCGTTCGGCGAGATCGCTGCGGACTCCGTCATCGCGGGGCTCTCGGCGCGTCGTTCACTTGGCGCCGGCTGGACTCTGCTCGCCGGCGCCCATGCGGGCATGAGCCGCGCCGGGATGCAAGGGCATGGCATGGTACGCGACCCATCGGTGCTGTGGACCGGTTCGTTCGCTCTGGGTCTCGTCGGCGAAAGTATGGATCGTGCCGGAGGACGGTGGGGATTCCGGCTGTCTCAGCCGCTACGCGTGGAGGCGGGTCATGCGCAGCTGCGGTGGGTGTCGGGCCGCACTCCCGACGGACGGGTCACGGTCGAGCAGGCCACCCTGGACCTGGAGCCCTCGGGCCGTCAGCTGGATCTGGAACTGATCTACTCCCGTCCGTGGGCAGGCGGACGGGCGCATCTAGCCGCTATCGTCACGCGCGACGCAGGACACGTCCAGGGCGAGCACGAAGCCGCACTGCTGATGCGCTACAGCCGCTCCTTCTGAATCGGCGAGGTACTCAGCCTTCGCGAGGTCCGTGACCGAAGCGAAGCTTCGGGCGGATGGCATGCCCGACAAAGGGATGCTTGCAGGGCAGACGAGCGCTCCTGTGGCGATGTGCATCGTCGAATCTGCGGCTCGAGGCTTCTGAAGGGTTGCAGCGGCATGGGTATGCTACGCGGCGAGGGCAGCCCGGACCGGCAAGGCCTTCGCCGACTGAACTCGGCGCCCCGCCGGCCGAGCGAACGGCAACGCGAGCCACTCTGGCGGCGGTCAGTACGCCTCTTGAAGAGTGTGCTTCAGTTCCTTCATCTCTTCGAGACAGCGTCCCGTGCCCAATGCCACGCAGTGGAGTGGCTCGTCGGCGATCGAGATCGGCAGGCCCGTCGCCTGGCGCAGCACGTAGTCGAGGTTGCCCAGAAGCGCACCCCCGCCGGTCAGCACGATACCCCTGTCCACGATGTCCGCCGCAAGCTCCGGCGCGGTGTTCTCCAGACCCACCTTGACCGTGTCGATGATGGCGCCCACAGGTTCTGTCAGGCTCTCACATATCTGACGCTGGGTGAGAACGATCTCCTTGGGAACGCCGTTTACCAGGTCGCGCCCCCTGATGTTCACTCTCTCGCCGTCGCCGTCCTCGGGCGGACACGCCGAGCCCATCTCCTTCTTGATTCGCTCCGCGCTCCCCTCGCCCAGCAGCAGATTATGGGTGCGGCGCACATGGGCGATGATGCTCTCGTCCATCCTGTTGCCAGCGACACGTACGGAGCGCGAATAGACGATGCCGCCGAGTGCGAGAACCGCGACCTCGGTGGTGCCTCCGCCCACGTCGATTACCATCGAGCCGGTCGGCTCGGTCACCGGCAGATTGGAGCCGATGGCGGCCGCCATCGGCTCCTCCATCAGGAAGACGCGGCGCGCACCCGCGCTCTCTGCCGATTCCTGGATCGCGCGGCGCTCGACGGCGGTGGCGCCGGAAGGCACGCAGATAACGATCTGAGGGCTTGCGAAGCTGCGCCGCTGATGCACCTTGCGGATGAAGTGCTTGATCATCTCCTCCGCCACTTCGAAGTCGGCGATGACGCCATCGCGAAGCGGGCGGACTGCCTCGATGTGTCCGGGTGTGCGGCCAAGCATCCGCTTGGCCTCGTCGCCCACTGCAAGCACCTGCTTCCTGCCCCTGTGGGTGATGAAGGCCACCACCGAGGGCTCGTCGAGGACGATGCCCTGCGACTTCACGTAGACCAGCGTGTTCGCGGTCCCCAGGTCGATCGCCATGTCGGCGGAAAGGAACCCCAGCAAGCTCGAGAACATGCGCTACGCCTCCCGAACGGCGACGCGTCGCAGAAGCCGCGTCCGACGCCCACAGGCTCAAGGCTCCTGAGGCCGTATCGCCGTATCCGGGCTCCTAGACCGATTCGCGGCATCCTGGCAAGCAGTGCGTCTCGCCCGGCGGGCAAGGTGCACCAGGATGCGCATGGAGATGGCATCTCGATGCTGGCGCTGCCGTGGTGTCTGCTGCAACGCAAAGCAGGCGACGATGCCCGCGACAATTCGCACTTTGGACATTCACAACGAGCACCCGATCTCTCTCTCGCAGCCACCTGCGAACCGGGGGAGGAAGAATGTTCTTGCTTCTGGAGACGGTAAGCGGCATGGAGGCGCCACCCGGTATCGACTGACGTTTGCGCTATGCCAACGAGCGAGCACCGGTCCATATCCATTAGGAGGATGTTGATGATTTCGATGAAGATCAACGGGGTCAGCCGCCAGTTCCACGGCGATCCCGACATGCCGCTCCTCTGGTATGTCCGGGACGAGCTCGGACTGACAGGGACCAAGTTCGGCTGCGGCGCTGCGCTCTGCGGCGCGTGCACCATGCACGTGGACGGCGAGGCGGTCCGCTCCTGTGTCACGGCGGTATCGGAAGCCGACGGGAGCGAGGTGACCACCATCGAGGGTCTCGATGCCGACGGCAACCACCCGGTGCAGCGGGCGTGGCGCGCGCACAACGTGCCGCAGTGCGGCTACTGCCAATCCGGCCAGATCATGTCGGCGGCGGCGCTGCTCAACGAAAACCCCGACCCCAGCGACGAAGAGATCGTTGACGGCATGGCCGGCAACATCTGTCGCTGCGGCACCTACCAGCGGATCTTCTCTGCGGTCCGCACAGCGGCGCAGGAGGTCTGATCATGCTAGGCGTGCAGAACATCAGCCGGCGCACCTTCCTGAAGTCCGCCGGCGTCACGGGTGCGCTCGTGCTCGGCGCCAACGTCGCCACCGGTTCCATGATCGGGACGGCGCGCGGCCAGAGCAACGGCAGCTCGGTCAAGCCCAACCTCTTCGTCGAGATTGCCGACGACGGGACGGTGACCATCACGTGCAGCCGCTCCGAGATGGGGCAAGGCGTGCGCACCGGCATCCCCATGATCCTGGCGGACGAGATGGAGGCCGACTGGCAGCGGGTCAAGATCTGGCAGGCGCCGGGCGACGAGACCAAGTACGACCCTGCCGGTAAGGATGCACAGAACACCGACGGCTCGCGCAGCACCCGCCACCACTTCGACGTGATGCGGCAGCTTGGCGCCGCCGGCCGCTACGTGCTTGAGCAGGCGGCGGCGAAGAAGTGGGGCGTCGACGCGAGCGAGGTCTATGCCAAGGATCACCGCCTCTACCACACCGGCACGGGCCAGTGGTTCGACTTCGGCGAGGTGGTGGACGCCGCAGCCGACATCGCGGTGCCGACCGGCGACGCCGCGCCGAAGCTCAAGGACAAGTCGCAGTGGAAGTACATCGGCCGCGACATGCCGGTGGTCGACAACTATGACATGAGCACTGGCGGCGGGACCTACGGCGCCGACATCAGCGTGCCCGGCATGAAGATCGCCGTCGTGGCGCGCCCGCCAGTCTATCGCGGCAAGGCGAAGTCCTTCGACGCCAGCGAGGCGCTCAAGGTTCAGGGCGTCGAGCAGGTGATCGAGATTCCGGCGCTTTCCGACGCCATGCCGGCGCAGTTCCGTGCGCTCGGCGGCATCGCCGTGATCGGCACCAACACGTGGTCGGTGATGGAGGGCCGCGACAGGCTCGTCATCGAGTGGGAGGACGGCCCCAACGTCAGGCATGATTCGGGCACCTACAACGAAGAGCTCATGGCCTCGGCGCGCGCCGGCGGCCTCGTCATCCGTGACCGGGGCAACGTCGACGAGGCGCTCGGCTCGGCCGCCCAAGTGATGGAGGCCGAGTACTTCGTGCCCTACTTCATCCACACGCCGATGGAGCCGCCGGTTGCCCTGGTAGACGCCACACAGATGCCGGTCAAGATCGTGAGCTCCACGCAGGCACCCAACGAGACGCGGCAGTATGTTGCGGAGGCGCTCGGCATCGAGAAGACCGACGTGGAATGCCAGGTGACGCTGCTGGGCGGCGGCTTCGGCCGCAAGTCGAAGCCCGACTTCGCCTGCGAGGCGGCGATCCTTTCCAGCAAGATCGGCGCCCCGGTGCGGGTGCAGTGGACGCGCGAGGACGAGATCCGGCACGGCTACTATCACGCGGCATCCGCCCACACGCTGAAGGCGGGGCTCGACGCATCCGGCAACGTCACGGCGTGGCATCACTCGGGTGCGTGGCCCTCGCTCGTCTCACTCTGGAACCCGGTACAGCGGACCGGCTTTCCCGTCGAGTTCGGACTCGGCCTCATCGACACACCCTATAACCAAGTGCCGAACATCCGCATCGAGAACGGCGAGACCGACGCCATGATCCGGGTCGGCTGGTACCGCTCGGTCAACAACATCCAGCACGCCTTCGCGATGAACTGCTTCGCGAACGAGCTGGCGGAGGCGGCAGGCCGCGACCCGGTCGAGTTCCTGCTGGAGCTGATCGGCGATGCCGACGTCATGGACCTCACGGCGGACGGCGTGGAAGGCCACTGGAACTATGGCGATTCGATCGAGGACTGGCCGATCATGCCGAAGCGGCTTTCCAACGTGCTCCGTGTGGTGGCGGAGAAGTCGGGCTACGGCAAGGCGATGCCGCCAGGCCACGGCTTAGGCATCGCGTGCCACCGCAGCTTCCACAGCTACGTGGGCACGGCCGTGCACGTCGTGGTGCGGGAGGACGGCTCGCTCCACATCCCGCAGGTTGACATGGCGATCGACTGCGGCCGCTACGTCAATCCTGAAGGGGTGCGGAAGCAGATGGAGGGTGCGGCCATCTACGGCCACTCGGTCGCGATGCACGGGCAGATCACCACCACGCAGGGGGCGGTCGACCAGAGCAACTTCCACGACTACACCGTCACCCGCATGGACGATGCGCCTCTCGATGTGCGCGTGCACATCGTCGAGGATTTCACGCATCTGAAGCCCTGCGGGGTGGGCGAGCCCGGCGTGCCGCCCTATACGCCGGCGCTGGTCAACGCGATCTACCAGGCGACCGGCAAGCGCATCCGCAGGCTGCCGATCGGCGATCAGCTCGAGTCTGCGTAGCGCCGCGGACGACGGGACGGCGAGGGATCCGAGTTCCCTCACCGTCCCCGAGCCCGTTCGCTCAAGCAGGCGGCGGCGTCCGCCGCCTCACTCGGCGCCGGTGGCTTCCTTGAGATAGGCGATCAGATCCTGGCGGTCTTTCTCTTTCCTGACGCCCCTGAACACCATCTTGTTCTTCGGAACGTAGCCCTTGGGGTCGGCGATGAAGGCGTCCATGGTCTCTTCGTCCCAGACGATCGCCGCGTCTCTCAATGCGTCCGAGTATTTCCTGAAGCCCTCGGCCGTACCGGAAGTCAGGCCGAAAACGCCGTAGAGGTTCGGGCCGGCCTTGTGCTTCCCGCCTTCCTCGACGGTATGGCAGGCCTTGCACTTTCGGAAGACCTTCTCGCCGTTCCTGGCATCGGCGGCAATGGCGGACGCGTTCGCCGCCAATATGAAGGTAGCGAGGGCAATGGCGAGAACATGTCCTGTGCGCACAGTCTCCTCCTCCGGTACCGTCCCGGCCGGGCAGTGAGCGTTTGAACCATACGCCGGATTCGATCCTGCAATCAACGATCCCTGGCATCCTGGCCGAGTTCTCGTGGGCAGCAGAACACGGACGAGGTGCCCGCGTCTCCCTCCAACATGAATCAGTCGGTTCGGCGTCGGGTTGCTCCTGCCAGCAAGGCCCGGAAACTTGCCTGCGAGCAAGCGACGGGCGATGCTTGCGCCCGTAGAGGCGACCGTAGCGAATACCGTCGAGGCCGGTCTATTCCGCGCCATGCCGTAGGCGCCGCCGACTTGCCGACGAGGTCAGGAGAATGCAGCTTACGCGATACAGCGACTATGCGGTGCGGGTACTCATGTACCTGGCGCTCAACGGTCACCGCCGCTGTACGACCCGGGAGATCGCCGACGCCTATGGCGTCTCGGAGAGCCACCTCACGAAAGTGATCCATCACTTGGGCGAAAGCGGTTTCATCACGACGATCAGAGGCGAGGGCGGTGGCCTGGAGATGGCGAGACCGGCGAGCGGGATCAACCTCGGCGCCATTTACCGCGAGTTCGAGCCCAACTTCGAGTTGGCAGAGTGCTTCGCAGGCAAAGAAAGGTGCGCCTGTCCGATCGCAGGATTCTGCGAGCTGACGCGCGCGTTGGAATTGGCCCTGCAGGCGTTCCTCGACGTCCTGGACCGGCACACGCTGGAGGACCTCCTGAAAGCGGCGCCCGTGCTGAAGGGCATATTGATCGGCAATGAGGAGGACGGGCCCCGGCGCGTCAGCGCTCGAGGGACGCCAACGCGTCGGCCCGTGTCGGGTGGATCTCCACGACCTTGTCGAATCCGCTGATCTCGAAGACCTGCCGGACGGCGTTCGACGGCGCGTATAGCGAGAACGCATCATCCTGTTTTCGGAGGCGCTTGGCTGTCATCAGGACGGCTCGAAGGCCGGCGCTGCCGATATACGAGACCCGCTCGAAGTCCAGGACCGCCGACCGGTCGTCGGCCCCGGTCGCGGTTTCGATCGCCACGGCGAACTCCGTACTGCTGGCACCGTCGATGCGACCGCTCGCGCGAACACAAAGCACGCCGTCCTGCCTGTCGGTGTTGATCTCCATACCCAGAGCTCCCCGCCCTCGCGCGTCTCTGCCGCGGGCTCCGTCGAGGAGGCCGCCCTTCAGCGCCCGACCATCGTGCACGATTAATCGCCGGATGCCCGGCGACGAGCGGCCAGCCGGCGCATGCCGCCGCGTTCATCCGCTTCCCCGGCTTCTAGGCGGTCACGGTTCGTCCCAACCTCCCGCCCGGTGCTTCGACGCCCCGCCGAAGAAGGCGAGGCATGCCTTTGCCAGGCGTCTCTTCCGCCCCTTGGCCGTGAGCTCTGCATGAAAGCACAAGCCGGTCTCGATGAAGTCGCCGGCCAGCATGACCAGAGTGCCGGCCTCCACATGCCGCCCGATGAGGTGTCGCCAGCCGAGCACGATTCCGCGGCCGGCAACGGCCGCTTCCAGCGCATGGGTGTGGCCCTCTGCCGTCTCGTACCGGGGTCCGCGCACTGGCCGGCCCTTGGCTTCGAACCAGCGTGCCCAAGTCGCCCCGCCCTCGCCGGAACCCCCAAGTTCGAGGAGGGTCAAATCGGTCCAGCCGGCCACAGGCCCATCCAAGACTTGTGCATGAGCCGCGGCATAGCCCGGCGAGCAGAAGGCGCCGATCGCCTCCCTGGCAACTACAACGCAGTGTTTGGACGCGACAATCTCCGCATCCCAGGCCAGGGTCACGTCGGCAGACATCTCGGTCGGCGACGACGTCGCGAGACCGTCGCTATGGGCGAGGATGCGGATCCGGACCTCCTCCCCGAGCGCCGCCCTCAGCGCATCGAACCGCTGCATTACGAACAGATGCGATACCTCATCCGGGCAGGCGATCGCCACCTCCGGCGGGCCTGTGCCCGAGAGGGCTGCAGCCTCGGCAGCTCCCTCATGAAGCGCCCTGAGGCCTACAAGGACGGCCTCGTGATAACGCTGCCCCGCATCTGTCAGGCTCACTCCGACGCGGGAGCGATCGAACAGCCGTTCGGACAGATGCTTCTCGAGACTCGCGATGTAGCGGCTGATCGCGGACTGCGAAGTGTGCAACTCCCGCGCTGCATGCGAGAAGTTGCCATGCCTCGCAGCGCTCTCGAAGGCGATCAGGGCGCTCATAGGCGGAATTCGGTAGGGGCCGCGATCGATCATGGTCCCGGCGGTGCGCTTACCTTTCATTATCCGGTTCGAGCTCCGTCTCAAGCGGTGCTGTTCTTACCGTGGCCGTGCGATCCTCCCCGGCGGGCGTTGCCGGCCGCACGCCCGGCCTCGCCGGCAGCTGTGCGGACGGTATGCAGGTCGCGATCGACGCTCGAGGCCTCACACCTGCCTCAGCGCCGCGTGCTTCACCAGCGTTACCACGTTGCGGCCGTTCCCCCGCTGGTACGCCACCGTGTACATCGTCTTGCGCACGAGCCAGATGCCGAGGTTGCCTCTGGCGCGCTCCTTCGCCGAAGCGGACAAGTCAGGCTCCGGCGCCTGCAACGGATCGAACGCCTTGCCGTCGTTGGCGATCTCCACGGTGAGCGTATCGCCTTCGAGGCGGAGGGAGATATCGATCCGGTGCTCGCCGTCGTCGTCGTAGCCGTAGCCGATCGCGTTGGTTACCAGTTCGTCGACTGCCAGCGTGACGTCGAAGGGAATGCCGCTCGCCAGATCGTGCGCCGCGCAGAACGCATCGATCCTGGCGGCCGCGCTGCTGATGCCACGCAGATCGTTGGTGACCGAGATCCAGGGTGTCGCCGCTGACCGGCTCGCTCATGACATCGCTGCTGTGTCGGCGACCGCAGGCGGAGCACACGGCGGCCGGCGCTCCGACTCGCGCGTCCGCTACGGCTTCGCCGGCTCGACGATGATCCGCCCGCGCCCGCGCCTGATCCGGTAGCCCCCGCGCGGGATCGCGAGCGTGCCCTGCTGCACAAGCGGCCA
The DNA here is from genome assembly GCA_965220745.1 of Alphaproteobacteria bacterium. GTDB lineage: Bacteria > Pseudomonadota > Alphaproteobacteria > UBA828 > UBA828 > WTGU01. Next base: position 810,929 of record CBDCQT010000013.1, read on the forward strand.
GAGGGTATCCACGATCATGGTCGCATTCCCGTCCGGTGCCGCTCCTGACGCCGGCTGCGACGCCAGCCACTCAAGGAAGGCCCGGTTTGCGATCTCGTCGCCGATGGATTTTCGGAGTGCGTTGAGTTTGCGCGCCTGACCCTTGGTCAGGCTGGACTCGTCGATCTCGATCGCAGCCATGGAGCAACTCCCTCGGGTGGTTGGACGTTATTGAGAGCATATACCAGCTTGCGCTGCACGGTGCTGCCGGTGTGGCGCGCCGGATGTGCAGCATTTGGGCAGCCGCCGCCGCGCCGCACGCCGACAGAACCCTCGGGCGACGGTGACGGCCACCCGGTGCATCGCGTTGTTGAGATAGCCATTGGGGTTCCAGGCGACCGCGTGGGGCTGGATTATGCCCTTCGAATCCGTCGCCCTGGCCAGATCTCGTAGTAGCCGGGCCCTGGAAACTCGACCATCGCGCCAATTCTGCCAGGCACCGGGGTTCACCGGCGCATCGAGCGTTGCGCCGCTCCAGGTCGCGCCGAAATCGATGGAGAGCCGGACCGCATCCACCGTCGAATCGCCCAGCCAGGCATGCCCGCGCACGCCGAGTGTTCGCGCCGCCATTCTGTGTCCGGTGGCCGGGTAGGTAATGAGCGACTTGACCGGCATCGCCTGGATGATGACGAAGTCCTTCTCGTCGAGCGGCTCCTCCGGTGCTATCGGGCGGCCCGGAACGCGGTAGGAGGTGCCGGTCATCTTCGCTCCGTCGTGAAACCGATCACGCAACCAGACACGCGTACGCCATTTTTGGGAGCACGCGCCGGGCCATCCCGGAAACACGAGGCGCAGCGGCGCGTCGTTCGTGGGATGGATAGGCCGGCCGTGCTGGGTGAAGGCCAGGAGCGTGTTCTGGTCCATGGCCTTCACGATGGGCACCCCGCGCGAGATCGGGTGTCGGTCCGCTGCGCCGGAGGGGTGCGTGTCCGCGCCCTCGTGCGCGGTGTAGACAACGCCGCCCTTCACGCCTGCCGCCTTGAGCACGTCGGCGAGGCGGACCCGTTCCACGCCGAGCAGGCGACGGCGCCGTAGGTCCACTGTGCAACATCGGCCGGGGGATCGAAGAAGGCGCGCCCGTTGCCGGTGCATTCCAGCGTCAGCGCGCGGGTGACGACATCGAACCTGCGCTTCAAGTCGTCGCTGCCGAGCGTCAGCGGAGTCTCCACCAGACCGTCGACGGTGAGCGCCCAGGCAGCTGCATCGACCCTCGCAGGCGGAATGCCGTTGTTGCGGACGAAGTGCCGCTCGGTCGGCGTGATCGCGTTATCGAGCAGGTGCGCCGGGGTCTCCGCACTCAGTGGCCGGTCGTTGAGCACGATCAGGCCGTCCTTGCCTACAATGGCGGGCGCGTCTGCGAGCGCGGCGGGGATGAAGTGCGCGGGCATGGTGCGGCGGAAGGGGATGGTCCCACCGACCAGCGTCGCCATGGCCGCCAGCCCGGCCCCCCTTGAGGAAGCCGCGCCGGTCGGGATGGGTCACGCGGCCGAACAGCAGACGGTCGGCCTTGTCGGGAACCTCCCGATAGAACTCGTGCAAGCTCCGGCTCGCAGAGGTCTTGTGCATGGCTCGCGTCGCGTCGAGCGCCGGTGCATACGATAGCCACAGTGAACAGGAACGAACAGACGGCTCATTCTGTCCTCGCCGCGTAGTCGGTGAAGGCGCGTTCGAGCCAGTCCCGGATGACATAGGGCGTGTTGAGCACGATGTGCCAGCGGCACAGGCTGTTGGGTGGTGGAAGCACGCGCACGAACCATATCTGCCCCTCGCTGCCGGCATAGCCAGCCGGTACCGTGCACGAAACGAACTCCCGTGTGGCCGACCTCGCGCAGCAGGATCCCTTCGCCCTCGCTGCCGCAATGGACGTAGAAGCCCATCCTCGAGTGCTGCATCCGCTCGACGGTGTCGATCAGCCAGGACGGGCAATCGAGCTCGGGCGCGATCCGCAGGATGCAGCTGCCCATGGTTTCCCGGCTGCTCCCGAACCTCACGTCGAACATCGCCCACATCGTGAAATAGGTGACCGTCAGCGGGCTCATCGGCGGCCCGGACGGCAGGTATTCGTCCTCGGCGCCGCCGGCGATCCTGACGTAGCCCTTCGCCTCTCTCATCTCGGAAATGGATTCGGCCATGAGGGAGGCGACGTTCTGCGCCACAACGTAGAGGGCGTGGCAGGGGTCATGGTCCGCGAGCTTCTTGCCCAGCGCCAGACCACCGTCATCGAAGCCGGCTTGGAGGGCCATCTTCCTGCCCTCCCGCCAACCCGCCAGATCGACGACCTTCGACCCGCGGGACGAGATGATCTTCTTCGCGATCTTGTCGGCAACGGAACTCATGGTGTGCTTTCGGCAGCGTTCGCTGGTGGAGGGCACTCGCCCGCACGCGAATATAGCGGGCGCGGGCCTTGCATGGCGATGAGCAGACAGGAATTCCAGGCAGTACCCGGAACCTGTCGCTCCGCACCGACCGTCGCTATCCTGGGCGCGCGGTTGGCGGTGAGCGGTGTCCAGGGAACGCCAGAATCTCCGTCGCGGGTCGGCAACGAGGCAGGTAGATCGGTGGGGATGCAGAAGGGCGTCTCGGAACGACCCCCTCGGCCCTTGGCCGCAGGAGCGGCACGCGGTCGGCAGGCAGCGGGCAATTCTCGGGGCGGCCGAGAATTTCGATATTCGGAATAATCGTAGCGAGAATCCTACAAAATAGGCAAATCTTTTATGCAGGAATGCGAATTCTAGTTGCGCCTATGTAGTACCTAGGCATTTGGTCAATTGGGACACAGTCTTGAGTGTATGACATAACCTACTTAAATCACTCGTATAATTAGTATACACTTGTGACCGACCCGGTGATGGAAGGGTGTGACGGACGGAGTGAGCGCCCGTCGTTGAGGGAAACGAAAAAAGTGCGAGCGCCCGGCGACTGAGGGAACTGAAAGAGTCAAGCCCGGACGGTGCGGGGAGGGGTCGATCAGGCGAGCGGGAGGACCTGGCCGCCGGGGCCGCGGGGATCGATGGGCGTGCCGGCCGCGAGGGGAATCGCCTCCTCGATCGCAGCCGCCGCCCGCAGCACCGCCGCCTCGCCGCGCGGGGGCCCGAGGATCTGCAGGCCCACCGGCAGCCCCGCCTCGGTGAAGCCCACCGGCACCGAGGCCGAAGGACACGCGGTCAGCGTCAGCACGAAGGTGAGGCCCAGCCAGTCGACGTAGTTGTCGAAGCGGTGGCCGTCGATCTCGTCGACCCAGCGCGTGTCCACGTCGAAGGGCGGCACGATCACGCACGGGCACACCAGCACGTCGTGGCGGGCGAAGAAGCGCACGCAGCGCTGGTAGATGCGGCCGCGCGCACGCTCGGCCCGCGCGATCGTGTCGGCGTCGAGCGCGAGCCCCTTCTCGATGTTCCAGATGACCTCGGGCTTGAGCGCGTCACGGTGGGTCTCCAGTAGCTCGCCCTTGTCGGCGGCGAAGAGGGCCGCGCGCAGCACCTGGAAGATGTCGAGCGCGCCCGAGAGGTCGGGGCAGGCCTCGGCGACCTCCATGCCGGCACCGGCGAGCGTCTCCACTGCGCCCGCGCAGACGGCGGCGACCTCGCGGTCCACCGGCAGCAGGCCCAGGTCCGGGCTGTAGGCGATGCGGCCGGGCGGCGGCATCGTCGTCAGCGCTTCGGCGAAGCTCTGCGCCGGCGCTTCGATGGAGAGCGGGTCTTCGGTGTGAGCGCCGCTCATGGCATCGAGCATGAGCGCGCAGTCCCGCGCGTTGCGCGCCATGGGGCCGTCCACCATCAGCCCCTCGAAGGGGAGGTGCTTGGGCCCGTGGGCGACGCGGCCCGGACTTGGCCGCATGCCGAAGACGCTGCAGAAGCTCGCAGGTATCCGCAGGCTTCCCCCTAAGTCCGAGCCCGTGGCGAGCCAGACCTGGCCGGTGGCAAGCGCCGTGGACGAGCCGCCGGAGGAGCCGCCGCAGGTCTTGTCGGTGTTCCAAGGGTTGCGGGTCTTGCCGAAGACCTCGTTGAAGGTGTTGGCGCCGGCGCCGAACTCGGGCGTGTTGGACTTGCCGATGACGATGGCGCCGCGCGCCTCCAGGGTCTCGACCGCGATGTCCGAGCGCGGCGGCACGTGGTCGGCGTAGATCGGCGAGCCCCAGGTGGTGCGCACGCCCGCCACCTCCACCAGGTCCTTGACCGCGATGGGCACGCCGCCTAGCCAGCCGCGCGGGCGTTCGGTGTCCGCATCCTCCGCCATGATCCGCTCGGCATGAGCCCGCGCCCTGTCGATGCAGAGCGTCGGGATCGCGTTGAGATGGCCGTCGGTCGCCGCGATCCGCGCCGCGCTCGCGTCGACCAGCTCCAGCGGCGAGACCTCGCGCCTGCGGAGCAGGTCGACGACCTCGGCCGCGGTCAGCCGGCAGAGTTCGCCGCTGGCTGCTGCCATGCCGCCGTCCCCGGTCAGGCCGCAGGCGGCGTGCGGCTGTGCCAGTCGGAGTCCTGCTGGTAGGCGTGCCCCGCCTGCAGCAGCCGCTCCTCGCTGAGCTGCGGCCCCACGATCTGAAAGCCCAAGGGCAGGCCGTCCTCGTCGAAGCCGCCGGGCAGGCACATCGCGGGCGTCCGTGCCATGTCGTGGGGGGCGGTGAACGAGATCAGCCGCTCGACCGAGCCCTCCTCGGCGCCCAGGGTATCCATGAAGGCGTTGGTGGGCGTCGGGTAGGGTTGCGAGGGAATGATGATCGCGTCGACATCGGCGAAGACGGCATTGAGCGCGCCGACGAACTTGTCCCGCTCGATCACGATGCGCGCGTGGTCGACGCCGCTCAGCGCGAGCCCGACCTCGATCAGGCTGCTCAGCACCGGCCCGTACTTGTCCTTGTTGTCGGCATAATAGGGCTCGTGCGCGATGGCCGTGTCCGCGCCGCAGAAATCGTTCCAGCGGTCGACCATGACCGTCGCGTCGGGGAAGGCGATGGGCCGGATGTCGGCGCCGCGCCCGCGCAGCACGTCCGCCGCCTGCATCACCATGGCGGTCACGCGCGAATCCACGCCGTCGGAGCAATAGGCCTCGTCGAGGCCGATGCGCATGCCCTCGATGCCGGCGTCGATGCTGCCGAGGTAGTCCGGCACCGGCGCCTGCACGGTGGTCGGATCGTCCGGATCGACCCCGGCGATGACGCCGAGGATGGCCGCACAGTCGGCCGCCGAGCGGGCCATCGGCCCGATGTGGTCGAGGGTCTCGGAGAGCGCGAAGGCGCCTGCCCGGCTCACCCGGCCCCAGGTCGGCTTGAGCCCGGTGACGCCGCAGGCCTGCGAGGGGAAGCGGATCGAGCCGCCCGTATCCGTCCCCAGCGAGCCGTAGCAGAGCCGGGCCGTGGTGGCGACGCCGGAACCGCTCGACGAGACGCCGGTCCAGTAGTCCGGATGCCACGGGTTGACCGGCGGCTCGATGGTGGGGTGGTGCACCGCGTAGGCGCCCTCGGTCATCTGCAGCTTGCCGGCGAAGACAGTGCCGGCGTCACGCAGCCGCGCCACGACGGTGCCGTCCGCGCCAGGGCTCCAGTCGCGCAGCGCCACCGAGCCGACGTGCGTGGGCGCGTCCTTCGTCAAGCAGAGGTCCTTGAGGCCGAAGGGCACGCCGTGCAGCGGCCCCTTCACCGTGCCGCCCGCGATCTCCGCGTCCGCCTGCGCCGCCTGTTCGGTCGCGACATCGGCCATCACCGTGGCGTAGCTGCGGAGCGTGCCGTCCAGCCGTTCGATCCGCGCGAGCGTGTGCGCCGTCACCTCGGCAGCGGACACCTCCCGCGACTGAATCTTCGCCGCGACCTCGGTCAGCATCAGCTCGTGCAGATCAGACATCCGAATCTCCCCTCTCCATGGTGGCGGCCGATTGAACGCCAAAGCCGCCGGCCACGCAAAGCCAATCTCTGCTTGCTGCGCGTGGCCGCAACGCTTAGCGATGACGCCCACACGCCTTGTCGTACCGGTGGCATAATGGCCAAGCAATGATGGTACGCACTCAGATTGTACTGGACCCGGAACGGCATGCTCAGGCTCGCGCGCGTGCGGCCGCGCTCGGCATATCGCTGGCCGAATATGTGCGCCGCCTCGTCGACCGTGACCTTGCTCAGCACTCGTGCAGGGCGGATCGCTCCGTCGTCTTCGATCTCGGGACGTCGCGAGGCCCCGATATCGCGTCGGAGAAGGCGCGGATGATCGGCGAGGCAACGGGAGCCGGAAAGCGCCGCCAAGCCGATACGCCGTGAGCACTTTTGTCGACGGCACCGCCATGCACGCAAAGCGAATCTCCTCTGCGCGTGGTGCGATTGCCCGGTCGGGCACGCCGTGATATCGACTGCGGCCCAAGTGCCGCGCGAGGGCGGGGGGAGACCATGGCGGAGCGTTTTTCGATGACCATCGACGGCCGCACGGTCGTCGCCGAGCTGCTGGGGCAGAAGGCGCCCAACGTCGTCAAGGCGTTCACGGAGAGCCTGCCCTGCGACAGTTTCTCGGTTCACGCCAAGTTCGCGGGCGACGAGCTGATCGTGATGCTCCCGTTCTACTGCAACTCCGAGAACGAGATTCTCAACGTGAAGCCCGGCGACATCGGCTTCTATCCGGGGCGCCAGACCGCCTGCATCTTCTATGGCGACACCAAGCCGTTCGGGAAGGTCAGCGTGTTCGCCAGGATCGTCGACGGCCTGGAGCACCTGAAGCCCGCGGGTAAGAAGATCCTCGCCAAGGGTCCGCTGCCGGTCCGGCTCGAACTCGTCGAGGGAGCGTAGCGCCATGGCAGCAACCGAGACGGCCGCCATCGTCGACCGGCTGGAGCGCTTCGGCCGGCGCAACTGGAAATCCGAGCCCGGCGACGTCACCCGGCTGCGTGCGCACAGTCTGCCGCCCATGGGCAACACGCCGCCCGTGCTCTACGCCAACTTCAACACCTTCTGGATGGGCGAGAATATCCAGGTCGTGCGTCAGCTCGCGCTCGACAAGGCGCTGCCGCCGGCGGCGCTCAACGCCATGGCGGCGGCGCTGCTCAACCGCCACGCCGGACGCCTCGCCAAGTGGAAGCTCACCGGCACGGTCAGGCTGGTGCGCGAGCTCGCCTCCTACTTTGAGGCGGGCGGCGCCCAGAGCCACGACGACGTGGTGCAAGTCTGCGAGGCGGCGATGGTCGCCTTCGACCGCATCAACGCCTGGATCGACGCGATGATCCCCTGGGCGCACCTCGACAAGAAGGTCAAGCTCCTGCCGGCGGCCGGCTGACGGCGCCGCGGGCGAGCGAAACCCATGTGCGGCCTCGGCGGCGTCTTCTTCAAGACCACGGAGCACCATCGCCGGACCGGCGAGATCGCCTACCGCGTGCTGGACGGCATCTTCCGGCGCGGCCCGGATTCGACCGGGCTCGCCCTGGTCCAGCCGGCCAGCGAGGATCGCCTCTACGTCGGCATCAATTGCGAGGAGCCCGGCGGCGGCGGGCGGGCGCTCGCGCTGCTCGACGAGCTCGGCCGGGTCGAGAGAGCGACCGACGGCGAGGGCTTCATCAGGACCGCGATCCGCTACAGCGGCGACGATGAGGCGCTGGTGGACGCGGTCGACGCGTTGGGCCCCGCCTATACCGTCGCCAGCATCGGCCGACACATCGAAGTGGTGAAGCACCTGGGGGGCGTGGAAACCCTCGAGGAGAACTTCGCGATCACGAATTACGACGGGCCGCTCGCCATGGGGCTCACGCGCTTCGCCACCGAGAGCATCATCGACTTCACCCACGGCCAACCGCTTTCCGCCAGGCTGCACCGCGATCTCGCCATCATGCACAACGGCCACATCACGAACTTCCACCACCTGCGCTACCACTTCGAGCGCGCGGGCTACACCTTCACCACCGGCAACGATTCCGAGGTGATCGCCGTCGCCATCGTCGACGAGATGGGCAAGGGCGCGAGCTTCCACGAGGCGCTGGAGCGCTCGGTGACGATCCTCGACGGCTGCTTCACCTATATCGCCGTGACCAAGGACGAGGTGGGCGTGGTCAAGGATCCCTACGCGGCCAAGCCCCTGGTGGTGGGGGAGACAGACCGGCTGGTGGCGGTCTCGTCCGATTGCTGGGCGCTGCGCGACGGCATCGATGAGGACATCGAAGTGTGGGAGCCTGGGGCCGGCGAGGTGGTGACGTGGCGAATTCCGCTGCACTGACCATCGACTGCGCCGGCCGGCCGACGCGCGCGATCAACGAGGAGATTCGCCGCGCGGCGGACGAAGGCGTGCCCGAGGTCGAGCTGCTCAACCCGCAGGCCCGGCACAATCTCGGCGTCTCGGTCCTCAAGCCCATCCACATCGTCTATCGCGGCCACGTCGGCTCGTTTACCGCCGGGCTCTGCGACGGCATCACCGCGGAGGTCCACGGCACCTGCGGCTGGGGCGTGGCCGACAACCTGATGAGCGGCGAGGTGGTCGTGCATGGCAACGCCGCCACCTCGGCGGCGCCCTCGATCCGCGGCGGGCGCGTCGTGGTGCGCGGCGACTCGGGGCCGCGGTCGGGCATGATCCTGAAGAAGGGCGAGCTCATCGTCGGCGGCAACACCGGCTACATGTCCGGCTTCATGATGCAGAACGGCCGCATGATCGTCTGCGGCGACGCCGATACCGGCCTCGGCGATTCCATGTATCAGGGCGTGATCTTCCTCGGCGGCACGGCGAAGGAGCTGGGCTCCGGGCTGGAAGAGGTCGATGCCGAGAACGGCGAGCTCGACGAGGTGGCGGCGCTGCTCGACCGCTTCGAGATCAAGGCGCCCCCAAAGTTCCGCAAGCTGCAGTCGGACCGCAAGCTGTGGCACTTCAACAAGCATGACTTCGCGGCGTGGAAGGACGTGCTATGAGCGAGACCCCCGGCTCACCGCCTCCGGCCCATGCGGGCGATTCCTCGGTCGAGGTTCTGGAGGACGCAGCACCGGCACCCAACGGCGCCTATCCGCGGCCCGACAGCTTCAGCGGCGTCTGGCCGCCGGAGGTGATCGAGGAGATTCAGGAGAAGGCCTCGCTCGGCCGCTACCAGATCCGCGGCCAGGCGACCAAGCGGCGGGGCCTGCCCTCCTTCGACGATCTGGTGTTCGTGCCTGCCGGGCTCTCGCGTATGCCGCTCGAAGGCTATCGGGAGAAGTGCGACACGCGGGTGGTGATCGGCGAGGGCAACTGCGAGAATCCGCTGGTGCTGGAGCGCCCGATCATGATCGCGGGCATGAGCTTCGGCGCGCTCTCGGTCCACGCCAAGCGCGCACTCGGCACGGCGGCGAGCCGCTGCGGCATCTCCACCTGCACCGGCGAGGGCGGCATGCACCATGAGGAGCGCCGCTACTCCGACAAGCTGGTGATGCAGTACCTGCCGAGCCGCTACGGCATGAACCCCTACGACCTCAAGAAGGCCGACATGATCGAGATCGGCGCCGGCCAGGGTGCGAAGCCCGGCACCGGCGGCGTGCTGCTCGGGCTCAAGATGTCGGACGAGGTGGCGGAGATGCGCGATCTGCCCGAGGGCGTGGACCAGCGCAGCCCCTGCCGCCATCCCGACTGGATGGGTGCCGACGATCTCTACATGAAGCTCGAGGAGATTCGCGAGGTCACCGAGTACAAGGTGCCGATCTCCATCAAGGTCGGGGCCGCGCGCATCGCCAACGACGTCCGCATCGCGGCCAAGGCAGGCGTCGATGCCATCGTCTTCGACGGCATGGAGGGCGGCACCGCCGCCTCGCCCACGATCCAATTGGATCACGCCGGCATTCCCACCGTCGCCGCCATCGCCGAAGCCTCCGAGGCGCTCGCCGAGATGGGCAAGAAGGACTCCATGAGGCTCATCGTCGGCGGCGGCATCCGCAACGGGGCGGACGCGGCGAAGTGCATCGCCCTCGGTGCCGACGTGGTCTATCTCGGCACCGCGCCGATCATCGCCATGGGCTGCCACAAGCCGATCTATCTGGAGGACTACGCCCGCCTCGGCACCTCGCCCTACGAGTGCCAGCACTGCCACACCGGCCTCTGTCCGGTCGGCATCACCACCCAGCTGCCCAAGCTGATGGAGCGCCTCGACGTGGACGAGGCGGCTGACAGCGTGACCAACTACCTCAACGCGCTCACCATGGAGATCCAGCTCTTCGCCCGCGCCTGCGGCAAGAACCGGGTGAGCGACCTCGACCCCAACGACCTCCGTGCGCTGACCTACGACGTCTCACTCATGACCGGCGTCGACATGGTGGGCCTCGGCGGCCGCACCCCCTGGTGGAAGAAGTTCTGAGACCCCGGACCATGGTGCGGGCGACTGATGGCGGCGCCGGGTCTAGGGTGAGGGGTGCCGCCATGACCGTGGTCCGAGATCGGAGTCGGGTCGATGACTGAGGACCAATTACGATTACAAGCGATTGCGACCAAAACCCCGGTGACACCATCGACCAGACGGCCCACATGGCGCAGGACATGATCGACAGGCTGCTGCGCTATAGTGACTTGGTGGCCTGGGGACATGGTGTTCTCATGTACCCATATATGGGATAAGCTCACACGCTCTCGGAGGCGGCGGACGCACCACCGCCTGCGGGGCGACGCACGGAAAGGAACAGGCCGATGGGCGAACCGCAAGGGCGGTTGCTCGCCGAGGAAATCGAATTCTACGAGAAGAACAAGGACCGGTTCATCCGCGAGCACACCAACCGTCATCTACTCATCAAAGGGAGTGAGTTGATTGGAACCTTTCCCACGGCAGATCAAGCAATTGGAGAGGGCGTGCGCCGCTTTGGTACAGGCCCTTTTTTGGTTAGATTAGCTGGAGAAGACACCCCCACTATAACCGCACCCGCACTTGTGTTGGGATTGCTGTGCCAATCATAAACTTGAGGGCTGAGAGCAGGAACGAAAAGGGCGAAGTAAGACCGGCGCCTGAAGCCCTCGCCCTTAGCGGCCCCATCCTTCCTGTAACACTAACACTTTCAGATGCGAGTCAAAGAGCCTATAGCGAGCAGGGAAAACCGCTGCCGGAAACTGTCAGCGGACTTGCGATGATTGACACAGGCGCAACCTCTACATGTTTCGACCAGGACTCAGCACGGGCTGCTGGTCTTCCCGTAGTTGGTACGGCGAAAATGTCTTCTACGACGCACGCAGATCAAGAAATGCCTGTGTTTGCGGGTAAGATGATGATCGCAGGACAAATTGTAATTGATGTAGATAGGGGAATGGGAGCTAACCTTTCGTCATTTGACGGTTTAGTGGCCTTGATCGGGCGGGACCTACTGTCGTCGGCTGTATTCACTTATAATGGGCCAGATGGTTCTATTTGTATAGCAATTTGACGGTAACAATTTCAATTGATGTATGCATATTTTAGAAGAGGTATTGGCTAAAGGTTAGCGGATAGAACGAATACAGTTTCGCATAACTCACTGTTGTAAAGTGTAGATTACCCAATATTTCTTACACTGGGGCGGGCTCCAACCAGGCGCTGAAGGTCTCGCGGATCCTCGCGTCGTCTGCGCCTCCCATCAACAGGAGTGTAAGCAGCAGGCGGGCCTTGAGCCCGTCGAGCCAGCCGGCGCTGATCAGCCCGCGCGCCAGCAGGTCGATCTCCGAGCCCTTGAAGTCGTAAGTCTGGCGCAGCATCTCGCCCGCCCCGGTGCGGGATGCCATGACCACCGGCACTTGCGCGGCCGCGTCAGCGAGCTTGTCGGCGACCCACGCCGCAGCGTGACCCCCGCCGGTGCATTCCATCACGATCCCCCGGTAGCCCGCCTCCAGCGCGCGCTCGATCAACCGGCCGTCGTCGCCGAGCGTCACGGTAAGCAGCGCCACCGGCACGACCTCGGCGTCCCGCGCCACCGCGACGGTGCGGCGCGGGCCCGGCCGGCCGGCGAGCCGGGGCGCGCCCTCCGCGAACCAGCCGAGCGCCCCGGCCGGCATCGAGCGGAAGGCGGCCGGGTTCGAGGTCACGCCCTTCTGCACGTAGCGCGCGGCGTGGATTTCGTCGTTCATCACCACCATGACGCCGAGGCCGCGCGCGGGCTCGTGCACGGCGAGGCGCACGCTGTTCAGCAGGTTCGCCGGCCCGTCCGGCCCGGCGAGCGTCGGGTTGCGCATCGCGCCGGTCAGCACCACCGGCGCATCCAGCGCCAGGACGCGGTCGAGCACGAAGGCCGATTCCTCCATCGTGTCGGTGCCGTGGGTGACCACCACGCCGCGGGCGCCGTCGGCCACGGCCTGCTCGATGGCATCGGCCAGCGCGAACAGGTCGGGGATCGTGACCTCCGGGCTCGGCAGCAGGCGGAAGGTCTCGGCCTCGATGGACGCGACCTCGGCAAGCTGCGGCACCGCCTCCACCAGCGCGTCGGCGCCCAGGGAGGGTTTGACACCGTGTTCCCCACGCTCGGCCATGGCGATGGTCCCGCCCATGGCGAAGATCGCGACCCTGGGAAGCATGGCGTGCGCCTCAGCCGCGCAGCCAGGTCTCGGACCAGGCCAGGCAGCAGGAGCTCGATGGACGCCCGAACATGACGTTCTCGTAAGCCCCACCCTGCGCGCGCGTTCCCGCGACCTCCAGTGTCGCGGTCCGGCACGGCACGAGGCAGCTATAGACCGCCCACGGCCCCGTGTCGTCGTTGTTAGGCGGCAACGTGAGCATGAAGGGCTCGCCCATGTCGGACCAACTCAGCTCGATGCGGCCATCGGCCGAGTCGACGATCTCACGATAGGTGGAGCGGAAGGCGCCCTCGCGCGAAAACGCCGCTTCGGCGATCGGCATGGCGGTGTCGGCGAAGGGCGGGTTCAGGATCGACTCCAGCTCGCCCTGAAGCCACCGCGCCATGCCGACATTGTCCGCATAGAGCCTGACTTCGCCGCCGGTGGCGTCGGAGCGGAGGAAGAGGCAGGTGCCGGGACCGGCCGGCGAGATCAACGTGCGCCAGTGGGCGCAGACGGTGGTCTCCGGCCCATCGGCCTCGGTCTTGAGCCGCAGGAAGGAATTCTCCCCCGTGAAGTGCACCGTGTTCGGATCGATGGCTGGCATTGCGGTCGTCTCCTCCTTGATGCGTTTCCCAGAGCTTAACCCGCAATTCTCACCGCAGACCATGACCGTCGTTAGAAATGCGGGCCAGGATCGGCTACTCTGACCGGGCGATGAACCGCTCCGTCACGCGCCGATTGGCACTGGCCGGGCTGGCCGCCGCCGGAGGCGCTGCTGCGGCGCCCTTCGTCGCCCGCACCGGCTGGGCCTCCTTGGGCTACACGTTCAAGGGCCCGGCAGCCGATCGCGGCCTCGGGCTTGCGCCGCCTGCGGCTTGCACGCCCGGCACGCGCGCACGGAGAGCGGGGCCGTTCTACACGCCGCAGACGCCGCGGCGGACCACACTGCGCGAGCCGGACACGCGCGGAGAGACGCTCATCTTTGAAGGGCTGGTGCTCTCGCACGATTGCCGCCCCTTGGCCGGTGCCGTGATCGACATCTGGCATTGCGATGAGGACGGCCGCTACGACAATCGAGGCTTCCGCTATCGCGGGCATCAGTTCACCGATGAGGCGGGCGCATTCCGGTTCGAGACCATCCGGCCCGTGCGCTATTCCGGCCGCACACAGCATATCCACGTGAAGGCGCAGGGCGAGCGGACCGACGTCTTCACCACCCAGGTCTTCTTTCCGGACTTGCAGGAGGCGAACGCCCGCGACCGAATTTTTCGGGACGACCTCGTGATGCACCTCGACCGTGCCGGAGACACGTGGCGCGGGCGCTTCGACTTCGTGCTCCCGCCGGCCTGAGACCGCGCCATCGAGCTTTCGATTGTTGCGGCCCGGACGCGGGAGTACACTGATTCGCGCAGCCGGGGTGTACGGGAAGGACTTCGGTTGAATCGGCTGGTAGGTGCGGGCTCGCGTTCGTCGCACGGGTGGCGACGCGAGCATGACGGAGCGCCGGCGCAACAATAACAAGAAGAGCCAGGCGCGCTCCCTTCGCCGGCAGCCGAGCGGGCAAGGGGGCGACCATGACTCAGACGCTGTTCACCAACATCTCAATCTTCGACGGCTCCGGCAAGAAGTCCTACCGGGGCGAAGTTCTGGTCCAGGGCAACCGCATCAAACAGGTGGTCAAGGGCAAGAAGCGCATCGAACGGAACGGCTCGGACGTGGTGGACGGCGGCGGCGCGACGCTCATGCCGGGCCTGATCAACGGTCACTCCCACATCGGCTATTCAGAAGAGGGGACGTCACTCTACTCCCTCGGCGATACGCCGCCCGAGGAGAACACGCTGATCACGATGCAGCACGCCCAGATCCTGTACGACCACGGCTTCACGGCCCTGGTCTGCGCCGCGACGGGCAAGACCCGCATGGACATCGTGATTCGCAACGCGGTCAACGCCGGTCAGATCGAGGGGCCGCGCATCCTCGCCGCCTCGCCCGAGCTCACGGTCACCGGCGGCCTGGGCGATGCGCGCCAGCTCCACATGTACCACGGGGCATTCTCGATCATCTGCGACGGCGAGGAGCAGTTCCGCCAGACCGCGCGGATGCTCTGCCGCGAAGGCGTCGACATCCTCAAGATCATGCCGTCGAGCGACGAGTTCGTTTACCCCTATGGCAGGGGCGACACGACCGTGATGACCGAAGAGGAGGTCGCCGCGGTCTGCCAGGTCGCCAGGCAGCGCAACCGGCGCGTCTGCGCCCACGCGCGGACCTCGGAGGCGGTCCAGTTCTGCCTGAAGTACGGCGTTCACATCATCCACCACGCGACCTACGCCGACGACGAGACCATCGACATGCTGGTGGCGGCCAAGGACGAGGTCTTCGTCGTGCCGGCGATCGGCATCACCCACAACACGGCCTACGAGTCCGCGGAATTCGGCATGCCGCCGGAGTCCGAGATCGCGCTCAGGCACCACCACGAGCTCGCCATCGTCAGCGAAACCGTCAAGAAGCTGCACGCCCGCGGCGTCCGCGTGCTGCCCTTCGGCGACTATGCCTTCGCCTGGGTGCCGCACGGCACGGACGCGCGCGACTTCGAGCACTTCGTGAACTACTTCGACTTCACCCCCGCCGAAGTGCTGCACGCCGCCACCAAGCTCGGCGGCGAGCTCTACGCCCACGCCAACGCGCAGGGCAGCGGTATCCCCGAGATGGGCGAGGTCAAGGAGGGCTATCTCGCCGATCTCATCATGATCGACGGCGACCCGCTGGCGGACCTCACGCTGTTCCAAGACAAAAACAACATCCTGATGATCATGAAGGACGGCGCGTACCACAAGCCGCCCCAGCCGCGGCGCGGTGCGGCTCGCCGGGTGGCCGCCGCGGCGGAGTAAAGCGCCAGAGCGCGTCCGACTTTGACGGACGCGCGATAGGCCGCGACCGCGGCCCGCCGCGAATGCGGCGCCCTCGCGGAGGCGCCGGCCGTCGCGCCGACAGGCGCGCGGAATCGCAAGACGGCCGGCTGCCGTGAGCGATAAAGGCGAGAGCGTTTCCGTGCGCGACGGAAACGCTCAAGCCGAAGCAATGTCGCGGCGCTCGATCCCCCGGTGGAGGTAGAGCAGCCCCACGATAGCGACGCTCACGGCGCCGAGGAGCCCTAGGCCCGCGTCGAACCCGCTTGTCAGGTCCCACATCGCGCCGATCACGAGCGGCCCCAGCACGCCGCCGATCTCCGCCGCCGAGAAGAACAGGCCGACCGCCGCCCCGGTGTTGCGGGGATCGACGCCGCGCGTCTCCATCAGGACCAGGATCAGGACCGCGATCAGCGAGCCGCGGCCGATGCCCTGCAGCACCATCGCCACCACCAGCGCCGGCACGCCTGTGGCCAGCAGCAGCAGCGCGCCCGCGCCGGTGCAAAGCGCGAGCGCGATGAGGATCGCGAAGCGCCTGGGCGGCGTCGAGAGCCTCGGGATCATCAACGCACCGGCGATGCCGACGGCCGTCGGCAGGGCCGACCAGATACCGGCCTCATCCGGCGCCATGCCGCCCGTGCGCAGCATCTCCGGCAGCCAGTTGGCGAGCGCGTGATGCAGAAAGAAGGCGCCGATGCTCATCGCCAGGATGACCTGAATGTTCGGCAGGCGTAGCAGCGCACCGAAGACGGCCATCTGGCCCGCGATGGTCTCGCGGCGGAGCCCGGCCTGCTCGACCACGCGGTTGATCGGGTGGCTTCCGAGCAGGAACCAGGCGATTCCGCAGGCGAGGATGAAGCCGGAATAGATCAGCAGGACCAGGCGCCAATCCCCGTCGAGGAACGGCATCAGGACGCTGTTGGTCAGCGCCAGCGCGAGGATGTGGCCTAAGAAGGGGCCCGTGATATAGACGCCCATGGCGAAGCCGCGCTCGGCACCCTCGAACCATTGCGCGATCGCCTTGGGTGCGCCGATCGAGCCAGCCGTGCCAGGAGCGGGCCTCGCAGTGATCGAGGCCGAGGTCGTCCTTGGCCCGCTGAAAGCATTCC
Source organism: Alphaproteobacteria bacterium (assembly GCA_965220745.1). Lineage (GTDB taxonomy): Bacteria > Pseudomonadota > Alphaproteobacteria > UBA828 > UBA828 > WTGU01. Next base: position 827,405 of record CBDCQT010000013.1, read on the forward strand.
TCGATGGTCCAGCGCAGACCGGCGGCGCCTGCCAGCTCGGCAAGGCTCGTGGCGACGGGACAGAAGACAAGATAGTAGGCCCGCTTCTCCGGGTCTTTCCGGGAGCGGCGGATCAGGAGCCAGCGTTGCCAGCCCGAGGGGCAGTCCCAGGGCAGAGCGAACCGCGCCCAGTGGTAGAGCCGCAGACCCTTGCTGCCCTCGCCGGCGGCATGGGCCGACCAGGCGTCGTGGTCAAGACCGTCGGCGATCTGAGCAGGGGGTCGTTTCAATCAAGCCCGCGGCGTCGATGAAGCGCAGATGATGGTTGCTGCGTATCGCCAGCACGTAGGCCTGTCCTCGCTCCTCCAGCATGGAGCGCAGGCCGAAGTCCGACCCGTAGACCGCATCGGCCAGGACCCACGCACAGGGAACGCCCGCATCCAGCGCGCGATCTCCCGTGCCAGCGCGGGCTTGGTGGCGAAGGTCAGGTCGGCCGGGACATCCGAGGCCCAATCCTTCGGCAAGTACAGGCGCCGGTCGATCAGGGCCTGGCCGAAACGGCCGGAGGCGAGAAAGACACCGACCTGGCTGTTCTCGATGCGGCCGCAGTCCCCGTGTACTGGCGTGCGACCCCGACCGAGTGACGCCCCTTCTTCAGAAAGCCTGTCTCGTCCACCACCAGGACGCCGTCCTCGCAACCGAGCGCTTCCACGACATAGGCACGCACCTCGTCGCGCAGCGCGTCAGCATCCCACAGGAGGCCCTGGATCCGCCAGGGACGTTCAAAGCCCGCGTGCTCCGACAGCATCCATCCGGTCTTGCGCGCAATCCCCGACGCCATCCAGAAACGCGCTTCCCGTCTCGCGAAGCTCGCGCCGGCCGAAGAGGCCAAGACGCGCAGCGACGACAGCGAGGGAACCGGCCACGATATAGACCAGCGGCCAGGCGCCCAGAATGGCGCCCATGGGTGCGCCGTCGAGACAAGCGGGCCGCCGATGCCGAAAAGCCCGACCGCCACGAACATGGTGACGGCGTCGACGGCGACGACGCGCAAGCCGCCCGAGGCGGTGATGATGAGCGCGGCCAGAAACAATGACCACTTGAGCCCGACACGGTCGACGAAGGCGCCGCAGGGCGCGGCCGCCACGATATAGACCAGCGGCCAGGCGCCCAGAATGGCGCCCATTGTCGTATAGCTGAGGCCGAGATCGCGGCTGATGGGGTCGACCAGCGGCGCCATCGCCAGCGACAGCAGGCCGAAGCCGAAATAGATCAGCCACACCCCGCCCAGCATGGCCCAGCGATAGCCATGCTCGTGGGGCGGTACAGTGGGTGAGGGGGGAGCGACTGGCGGCACGGGGCGCGACCATAGCGACTGGGACGCGCAAGGCATAGACAGGCGCCCGGGACGCTACGCAGGGCGGCTCAACTGGGGCTGTAGCCGGCACCGGCTCGGTGGCATCATTGCTGTGCGACACGCGCGGACAGAAGGAGGGCGGCATGTCGGGCAATCACGTCGATCTCAGGAGCGACACGGTCACGCGGCCCACAGCGGCCATGCGCCAGGCCATGGCCGAGGCAGAGGTCGGCGACGAGCAGCGCGGCGAGGACCCCACGGTCAACGCGCTCCAGGCGCGCGTGGCCGCGATGCTGGGCAAGGAGGCGGGGGTCTTCCTCCCCTCCGGCTCCATGTGCAACGAGATCGCGCTGCTGGTGCACTGCCGCCCTGGCGAGGAGGTGATCTGCGATCGCACGGCCCACATCATCACGTCGGAAGGCGGTGGCCCGGCGGCGCTCGCCGGCGCCATGGTGCGCCCGCTCGACGGCGAGGCCGGCGTCTATTCGCCGGAGCAGCTTGCCGATGCGGTCCGTTCCGTGACCCGCTATTCGCCGCGCTCGCGGCTCGCCGTGGTCGAGCAGACCTCGAACCAGGGCGGCGGCACGATCTGGCCGCTGGAGACCATCGAGGCGGTGGGAGAGACGGCCAAGGCGCACGGGCTGCTACTGCACATGGATGGCGCGCGGCTTCTCAACGCGGTGGTCGAAACCGGCGTGGACGCGGCCCGCTACGCCGCCCCCTTCGATTCCGTCTGGGTGGACTTCAGCAAGGGGCTCGGCTGCCCGGTCGGTGCCGTGCTCGCCGGCTCAACCGAGTTCATCGAGGCCGCCTGGCAGTGGAAGCAGCGCCTCGGCGGCTCCATGCGCCAATCCGGCATCCTCGCCGCCGCCGGGCTCTATGCGCTCGACCATCATGTCGCGCGCCTCGCCGAGGATCACGCCAATGCCCGCAGCCTCGCCGACAAGGTGCGCACGCTGTCGCAGCTCAGCCTCGACCAGCGGCGGGTCGACAGCAATCTGGTCTTCTTCGATTGCACCGAAACGGGGCTGAGTGCGTCCGATCTCTCGGAGGCGCTACGGGCCAAGGGCGTGCTGATCGGCGCCGTGGGCCGCCACCGCCTGCGAGCGGTCACGCACCTCGATGTCGATGCGGCGGCGGTGGATGCGGCGGGCGAGGTGCTCGAGGCGGTGGTCGGAGGGTAGGGGAAGGGGCCTGCAACGCCCCCGTCGGGTATCAGCGCAGATAGAGCCCCAGGTACTGCCGGATCGCCTTCTCCTGGCTGGCGTTGTAGTCGTGAAGTAGCGCCCGCACGACCTCGTCGTAAGTCCGCTCGCGCTCCGCGAGCGTGATGCCTTCCAGCAGCGTGCGGGAGCGCCGGGCATCCGCCGTGGCACTGCCGTTCACCTGGCCGCTCCCGTCGATCGCCTCGATGGTCACGCGCAGCCGCACGTCGAGCCGCTCGGCTTGTTCCTCCGTGAACAGGCCCTTGAGGTCGGTATTGGTCGCGAGCGGCGTGATCCTGGCGCTGGCTTCCTCGATCGTTACCCGCAGCAAGCCGACATGCCCGCTCGTCCGCAGCCGGTCCTCCGCCCAGAGCCGCGCGGCGACAGCCGGCGGGGTCGAGAAGAGGTGATCGACATCGGAGGGGTGCGGCGTGGACCTGCGCTCGACGACCTCGATCCCGCCCAGGTCGAACACCAGCGGCGGCAGTGCCGCGAGGGAGAGGGGCTCGCTCTCATAGCTCGGCGGCGGCTGGCAGGCGGCGACGATCGCCGTCACCGCAAGCATCGCGGCACCGGCAAGACCCGCCCGCACGAGACCGCGCCGCGATGGCGGAAGACGTTTTCCCAACCTCTTGCCGTTCACACTGTGCCTCCTCTGACGGCGGCCATTTTCATGCCTGACCGCGAATCGACCCATGACGTTGCCGCCATAGGTGCGCACCGGCGCCCCGCAATTCAAGTCGGGTCGAGAGAGGAGAGGCACGAGGAATGGCCCGCACGGCGCGCGCTGCGCTACACTCGGCCGCGGCGACGGAGAGGCGCCCCATGATGCCGACACAAGCCGAGATCGAGGCCTATCGCACCGACGGGGTGGTGTGCCTGCGCGGGGTGATCGACCAGGACTGGATCGAGCGGCTGCGCGAGGGCGTCGCCGCCGACATGGCGGAACCCGGCCCCCATGTCGAGATCTACACCGAGGACTCCGACCCCGGCCTCTTCTTCAACGACTTCGACCTCTGGCGCCATGTGCCGCAGATGAAGGCGTTCGCCCTGGAGGGGCCGTGCGCCGGGATCGCCGCCGCGCTCTCTGGCGCGTCCACCATCACCTTCTTCTACGACCAGGTGTTCGTGAAGGAGCCCGGCACCGAAGGCCTCACCCAGTGGCACCAGGACCAGCCCTACATGGCGGTGGACGGCCAGCAGTTCTGCTCCAACTGGATCCCGCTCGATCCGATCACGCCGGAGACCACTCTGGAGTTCGTGAGGGGCTCCCACCTCTGGGGGCGCTGGTTCGCGCCCTTCGACAGCATGCTGGACGGCGTCCGTCATCCCGGCACCGCGTTCGAGCGCTGCCCGGATATCGAAGGCGCGCGCGAGGACTACGACATCGTCTCGTGGGACCTGGAACCGGGAGACTGCATCTTCTTCCAGGGGCTGATCGTGCACCAGGGCCGCAACAACCCCACGCGCGATACTCGACGCCGCACCCTGACCCACCGCTGGCTCGGCGACGACATCCGCTTCATTCTGCGCGAGCCGCCGGCCGAGTTTCCCAAGCATCCCACCGCGCTCCGCACCGGCCAGCCCTTCCACGAAGATCCGCAGTACCCGGTCGTCTGGCGGGCGTAAGCCTGGCCGGCCCGCTTTCCCGTTCCCGCGCCATCTGCTAGAGCACGATCCGATCGAACCGGATCGCGTCGGCTCGGGCGACACCCACCTCTTCCTGTCCCTCTCCCCCCCTCAAGGGCGGAGAGGGAACGCAGGCGGGACCGGCCTTCTCTCCCTCTCCTCCCCGCCGGGGAGGAGAGGGCCGGGGAGAGGAGGGGGCCGGACCGTCGCGATCCCGTAAGGTCCGGGATTTCTCTGGGCACGGCGCACGGTCACAAAGGAGCAGGCGATGGGCGGCGGAACCGGCGAGTTGGTCATGGTCCACACGGTGGCGGGGCTGATCGATCTGTTCGATGGGCTGCGTGCAGAGATCGACCCCGACGTTCCGGTGCGCCATGTGGTTCAGGCAGCGCTGCTGACCGACGCAATCGACGCGGGCGGGCTGACCGACGAGATCAGGGCACGCACACGCGACGCGCTGCTGGAGGCGACCGAGGGCGCCGCGCTCGTGCTCTGTACCTGCTCCACGGTCGGCCCCGGCGCCGACGATGCCGCGGCGCACGCGGGCGTGCCGATCCTCCGGGTGGACCGGCCCATGGCCGAGGCGGCGGTGGCGGCCGGCCGGCGCATCACGGTTGCGGCGACGCTCGCCACCACCATCGGGCCCACCGCCGATCTGGTCGCCGACGCCGCGCGCCGCGCCGGCAAGGGGGTCGAGATCGACTCCGTCGTCTTCGCCGAGGCCCGCGCCCGGCTGGTGGCGGGCGATGCCGAAGGCCACGAGCGGATCATCGCCGACGGCCTGCACGAGGCCGCCTCTTCGGCCGACGCCATCGTGCTCGCTCAGGCCTCCATGACCCCGGCGCTCGCCCGCTGCGCCGACATCCGGGTGCCGCTCCTGACCAGCCCGCGCTCAGGGCTGGAAGCCGCCATCGCGCGCTACCGCGCGGCGGCATAGCGGCGCGGCGGGGCGCGAGAGGGAAGGGGGCTCATGCCCGCGGCCAGGACACTCTATCTGGCGAACCCTTACGGCTTCTCCGCCCAGCAGAAGGACGGGCCGCTGCAGGCTCTGGTCGCGGCGCTGGAGGTGCTCGGCGCGGAGGTGTGGGAGCCCTTCGCCCGCAACAACCAGATCGACAAGGCCACCGCCGGCTGGGCCTACCGCATCGGCCAGGCCGACCTGCGCGACGTGCGCGATGCCGACGGCATCTTCGCCGTGATCAACGGCTGCCCGCCGGACGAAGGCGTGATGGTGGAGCTCGGCATGGCCATCGCCTGGGAGAAGGCGGTGTTCCTGTTCCGCGACGATTTTCGGCGCTGCACTGACAGCGAGGCCTATCCGCTCAACCTGATGGTCTTCACCGGCCTGCCCGAGGTCGGCTGGGAGGATTACTGGTACGCCTCGGTGGACGAGATCGCCGACCCCGACAAGGCCCTCGCCCGCTGGCTTAAAGGCGCCGCTTAGCCGGCCTGAGCCGGCGCGAGATTACTCGACGCGGGTCCAGGTCTCGGTCTTGCAGACGAACCAGATGCAGCCGCTCATCTTGACCGTGTTCGCATCGACGACCTCGAGCTCCGCGTCGTAGGTGTCGCCGTCCCTGGCATTGTAGACCTCGCCGTCTTCCCACTGGCCGCCGCCCTGGTCCTCCAGGTCAAACAGCACCTGGATGCCCAACATCGGCCGGTCGCGGAGGGATTCGTCGTCGTTCTTGACGTCCCGCCGCGGCTTGCCGTCGTCGCCCAGGGGACGCTTGAGCCACACGATCTGGCCGCACAGCTCGTCCTTGTTGCAGGAATAGAGTTTGACGTGCGCATCCTGCCGCTCGTTGAGCCAGATGCCGTAGGGATCTGCCGCGAGCGCACCGCCCGAAAAGCCGCCAACGATCAGCGCACCCGCCAGCGCGCCGCATACTAAGCTCCCTGTCCTCATGGTCAGCCTCCACCGTCGCGTGCCGGCCGCTTATCGGTGATTGTCGAATGGCCGGCTTGGGTGACGCTGGCACCCACACGCCCGGACTGTCAAGGCGACCCGAGAGATAACGCGGTCATCGTTGCCCCTCGGACGCGGGCGGTTTGGCCCATGTCCGCTTGCCGGCCGCTTCTTGTGGCGCGAGCCAAACTGCAACCTACTTCAATCAGCTGCGGCGACATGCCGTTCCAATTGCTTAGGACGCAGTTACTCGCGCTTGATTGAGGCGACGCGCTCCTGACAATCGCCAGGTTGGCCGGTGCAGGATGCGGAGACTCTCCATGCGCCCGACATCGTCCCCCGTTGCCTCATTACTACCTGCGGGGCAGGGCACGCCGACAAGGGGCGGTTGTGCGGGACGCGCGGAGAGACGCACTGCCGTTCAGGTGACGACGGCCTTTACCAAAGCGTCGTTCTCCAGCAACCGACCCGGCCTAGGGCGGGACTGCGAGTGTAGCGAATATGGTGAATTCGTAAACTTGGCGGACCTTGAGATCGGCGGCCACTCTCTGCACGGCGCTGCTCGCATTCGGCTGAAGTCGGCTCACTAACAGCTGAGATCGTAACCGCAAGTGCGACTTGATCATCAGCTCAGAAGATAATGCTTTTATCAATATCCGTTATTTGCTATATCATCTTCAGGCATATGGAGTGTCAGGCAGTGCTGACGGCGGCGACATATATGCGTCCGCGGGGAAATTGTGCTTCGCAAGTCAAAGGGCATTGGCAAGCCGTGGGACGCTCAGCAAGGCAAAGGTCGACCGGTTCACCCACCCCGGGTCGGTATGTCTCGTTGCAGCGTCGGTGTGCGGCACATATCGACAGAGCAACAGCTCGGTCGTGTGCTTTCACTTTTGGCCCCTCGGCCGTTTCGGCGAAATTCGGCACTCCAAGCTAGGACATAGAACCTCAACAACTCTCGGAGCACAATATGAACTCTAGGCTTTCATCCCTCCTCCGCAAGACCAAAGTACCTCCCATTGAGACTCGGCAGCAGCCGTCCGCCAGCGTGTGCCGAGCAATAGATGTGCTCTTGCTTAGAAGAAATAATAGATTTAGGTTGATGCGAGTTTCCTTATTTCTATGCATCTTCATCTTTACTCCAATCTCGAGTCACGCGCAACAAGACGTGTTGCTCGTCTCAGGCACTGTTGCTCAAGTAGTAGAGAATTTGAAGGATACCATTCACAGCACAATTTCAGCAACAGACGCAGCTTACAGCAATAGCGCGTTTCGCACGCGGCAGCATCTTCAAATACTGCTTGATCAACTTGAAACCATTTCGAAGAATGTATCAGAGGCCACGTTTTCTGATTTAACTGATGTGGAGAAAAAGTTCTTTACTGACCTAGCTGTTCAGATCGATTCTCTGAGAACCCTCGAAAAAGTAACGGCGGATGACGCCGAAAAAATTACGAGGAACATGGCTTCAGCAATCAGCAATCTGCCATTTGCAGATGCTGTACCTATTGTCTTTCATTATGATCCACTGTATGTTGTTGGCAAAAGTGAGGATAGTAACTTGGATATTGCTGTTAAGATAACTGGCGCTTTGTTGTCTACCGGAGAACCCTCCCTAACACTCGATGGTGAGAAGTGCCGAAGAGATGGGAAAATACATACGTCTTTGACATTCGTTTGCATGAACAGGCGGCCCACAGTTGGTGGCTCCGCAGCAGCGCTAAAGGGAACGCTCAGACTTTACGAAGAGAAAAGCATTTGGGATCATATATTCTTTCGTGACCAGAAGGAGTATACATATGATGTTGTTGTATCGGTGCTGCCGAGGCAACTAGGAACAGTTTTGACGAATATTACTTTTGAGAAGGAGGTTTTGAGGAAAGAGAAACGCTCACAAGATTTCAGTGAGTGGAATAATCACTGTGCTGGCGCTAGAGATTATCTATTCGACTTCAACGCCAGGAATAGTTGGACGATCGACGTTGATTCGATCAATGTCGTTAGGTGCAGCGGAGGAAGGAAATCCCGCTGTAATGGTCTGCGCCATGTCTCCAAACACTCATTTGCGTATTCGTGCCACCTCGAAAACTACGGAAGATGCGTTGATTTGATTTTTGGAAAAGCGCTGGATGCCAGAGGTCATTGCGGCGGTAAAGTTGAATGGTACGAAGTAACGACGGAGACTGTTGAGCGGCACGAAGTCCTTACTGAAGAGAATGTCTTTTGGGGACAAGATGTGTTAATTCCATTGAAAGAGAGTACTAAGAGCGTGGAAGTGTCATTGAAGAGAGCCGATGGGGAGCAGCGGATTTTCACAGGAAATGATGAATCGGACTCTTGGGTGAGCGTGATAATCGATTTAGACGGTCGACGGGCGATCATAAGTCCAAAGCATTTGGACATTGCCATGGAATAGGGCTGGCACAGATATGGGACCTAAAGTTAGGCACAGGAGAGTGGCAAACCCGCGGCGCGAAGTGGGGAAAGTTGTTTAGTGTGAGGTGATGGCGTTCATCTGACGCTGAGCTCAGCTAACCATACTTTGTGTTAGCGAGGACTGATAAGGCGGCGACTCGTAGTGCGCCGCGACTTTTGTTGGGGGGGGGCGAGAATGACATTCTGCCGTTCGTGCTACAACTTGATGTGGGCGCGGGCGTTGGTGGACGTAGGTGGATAAGCTCCTGGCGAACACTGTCCGTATTGAAGCCATGGTTCTAAGGTGACGCATTCAGCTCCGTTACAGAAGTAATTAACCCGACCTATTCATGGACTGCCTTGCACTTGAGTTTCGATTGACGGGTCGCGTCGGGGCCTGACGCGGTTTGGCGCCGGGATCTGAGGTTGTTCGCTGCTGGGTTGAGGGTTTATGGAGCCTGGGTGATCGGGGCACGCCGCCCCGTCGCTCAGGGGCCTGCTGCGGCGAGGCGACCTGCGAGCAGGCGGAAGAGAGCGGCGTCGGGACAGGCCGAGGCGAAGTGGATGCGGACGCGGGTGGCCTTCTCGATGACGCGGGCGCCGATCTTGAGGAGGCGCAGCCTGAGGGTTGCGAACTCTGCGCGGGCGAGGGGCGCGGTGCGGGGGATGGCGTCGCGCAGCGCGAGCATGAGCCAGTAGGCTGCGGTGTGCAGGACCAGCCTGAGCTGGTTGGCGAGCGGGCTCTGGCAGGAGGTGCGGTCCGAGGCGAGCTGGCCCTTGTGCATCTTGATCAGGTTTTCGGCCTGGCCGCGGGCGCAGTAGATGTCTTCGTAGAGGTGGCGGGGCTCGCCCTTGAGCGAGGTGACGACATAGCGGGCATCGAAGCCGCGCGTACTCGCCTCCAGCCGGGCCACGACCCGGCGTTCGCGGTCCCAGGAGCGGGCGGCGTAGGCGAAGGCGGCGAAGCTGCGCATCCTGTCCGCGCCGGCCTCGGCGCGGCGCACCCGGACGTCGTCGGCCACCTCGTAGGCGAGAGCGTGGAGCGCGCGATTGCCGGCGAGGCCGAAGATGTAGTCGACCCCGTTCTCCTCGCACCAGGCCATGGCTTGCGGGCGGCCATAGTGGCTGTCTCCCCGGAAGACGATCCGGGTGTGCGGCCAGTGGCGGCGGATACGGCCGACCAGATGCTTGATGAGGGTGCGGACCTCGGGCCCCGACGGCGTCTTGCCCGGACGCAGGAGAACCGCCACCGGCTTGCCGCTCTCCACATGATAGACGTGGACGGGGAGGAAGCAGCGCGTGTCGTAGTAGGCGTGGAAGAGCGAGAGCTGCTGGTGACCGTGCACCGGATCGCAGGTGTCGTCGATATCGAGGGTGATGGCGGCAGGTGGGGCTGAGAAGGAGCGGCAGAAGAGATCGACCAGCGCCGCCGTCATGCGCGCCACCTCGATGCGAGAGGGCGCGTTCTCCAGGCGGCTCATGGTGGGCTGGGAACAGAGGTCACGGCCGTTCTCCGGCGCCTTCCCTGAGGCCAGCTTGAACAGCGGGTCCGTGCGCAGCGCGTCGCAGTCGTCGGCATCTTCGTAGCCACACGCAATGGCGAACATGCGGAAGCGCAGCATGGCCGAGAGCGAGTGGACCACCTGCGCCTGCTTGCGCCGGTCGCGGATGCAGCCCGCCAGGGTCTCGGCGAGACCTAAGCCGCGTTCCGCTTCGCGCAGCAGGACGAGGCCGCCGTCCGACGAGATCAGGCCGCCGTCGAAGGCGGCGCTCACCTTCTTGCGCGCGACGGCTGGCAGATCGAAGGGGAGAAGGCTATCGTCGGTCATGGCGGGCGTGGCATTTTCGTTACTCGGAGAGGAAGACGCCTCGACAACGAATTCCTATCCGATGGCAACGGCTTACGCTACGTCCGCCACCCCAAAACCAGACCCGCCACGAATAATCCGGGTTAAGTCTGCGACGGCGGGAGCCACGCGTCGTCCTAGGCCTAAAAATCTAAAAGACGGGCGGGCATGGCGTTTGGCCCGCAAGACGCGGTACCGTGGCCTCGCGATGGTGTCGGAGGGTCCAATGGCGCGGGACGTGCTGACGGCGGATTTCAAGGCCACGCCTTATTGGTGGGACCTGGCGCCGCGGCCGGATGTCACCGACGAGACGCCGCCCAAGGAGGCCGAGGTGGTGATCGTGGGCGCGGGCAACGTGGGGCTTTCCGCCGCGCTCACACTCGCGCGCCGGGGCACGGACGCGGTGGTGCTCGATGCCGAGGCCGCAGGCCATGGCGCCAGCACCCGCAACGCCGGCTACCTCGGCCGCCAAGTCTGGCACAAATACGGCGACATGGTGCCGAAGCTCGGGCGCGAGCGGGCGGCGGAGGTCTGCCGCGCAGCCATTGCCGCTCACGACTACGCGGCCTCCCTGATCGAGCGAGAGCAGATCGCCTGCTTCTACCGCAACACCGGCCGCTTCATCGCGGCGCCCTCCAAGCGCGTGTTCGACGGCCTCGCGCGCGACCTCGCCATGATGCGGGAGGACGGCGTGCCGGTCGACGCAGAGATGGTCGAGCCCGACGAGGCACCGCCAGCCTACAGAAAAGGACACTATCACGGCGGCCAGATCCTGCACGGCAACGGCACGATCCACGCGGGCCTCTACCACGCGGGCCTGCTGGAGCGGGCCGCGCGAGACGGCTCGCGCATCATCAGCCACTGCCCGGTGCAGGCCATTGAGCGCTCAGGCAACGGCTTCCGCGTATCCACGCCCCGCGGCACGGTCCGGGCGGGTCACGTGATCGTGGCCACCAACGGCTACACGCCCAAGGCCGCTCAATGGCTGCGGCGCCGCGTGGTGCCGGTCGACGCCTTCATGATCGCGACCGAGCCCTTGCCCGCGGATCGTGTCGAGCACATCGCACCCGGCGGCAAGCCGATGGTCGAGCACCGCTACTCCCCTTGCTGGATCAGGCCCAACGAGGACGGCACGCGCATTCTCTTCGGCGGGCTCAGCGCCGAGCCGCCGGCCGACCTCACGCAGAAGGCGCGCATCCTGCGCGATGCCATGGTGCAAGTCGTCCCCTCACTGGAAGGCGTGAAGATCAGCCATTGCTGGACCGGCAAGACCGCCTTCACCTTCGACATGATGCCGCACACCGGCAGCCACGGCGGCGTCGAATACGCCATGGGCTGGTGCGGCTCCGGCGTGCCCATGGGCACCTACCTTGGCCACAAGACGGCGCTCCGGGTGCTGGGGGACCCCGAGGCTGCGAGCCCTTTCGACGGCCGGCCCTTCCCGACCTGGCCGTTCTACACCGGCCGCCCCTGGTTCCTGCCGCTCGCGGTGGCGTGGAACAAGCGCAAAGACCGCAAGCTGTTTAGGGGGTAGACTCCGGCTCCCACCATCCGCGCGCGGGCCGCAGCTCCGGGGCCGTTCACACGTATCCGACATGACCGACGACAGCGCCACGCCTGCGGCGAGAGGGCAGCGCCATCTCCTCCGCCGGCTCTACGACTGGGCGATCGAGAGCGCCGGCGCGCGCCGCGCCGTCTGGGTGCTGGCGGGCCTCTGCTACCTGCAGAGCCTGTTCCTGCCGGTGCCGCCGGACCTGCTGCTCATCCCCATGGTGCTGGCGAAGCGCGCCAAGGCGTGGCTCTTCGCCGGCATCGCCACGGTCTCGTCGGTCGGCGGCGGCCTCACCGGCTACCTGATCGGCTACTTTCTCTATGACTGGCTGGGCGAGCCTCTTCTCGCAATCTCCGGCCACGCCGGCGACCTGGAGACGTTCTACGAGTACCGCGACAAGTGGGGCGCCTGGTTCGTCGCCGCCGGCGCGCTGACGCCGCTGCCCTACAAGCTGGTGGCCGTAGCCAGCGGCGCCGCCAATCTCAACGTGGGCGCCTTCATCGCGGCATCGCTCGTCGCCCGCGGCATGCGCTTCTATGTTGAGGCGGCGATACTCTGGTATCTGGGACCCAAGGCCCGGCGGATCCTGGAGCACCGCTACGGCGCGGCGGCGGCGATCGGGCTCGCCATCCTCACCCTCGGCATCATGGTGCTGATCCCGTTCGTCACCTGAGCGGGGGAGGGACCGCGCAAGCGCCGGCGCAGTCAGTTCTCACCCGGCATCGCCCTGAGCAGTGCCTTGACCACCGCCGCCGCATTGCCGGCCGCGAGACCCAGGAAGACCTCCATCTGGTTCGCACCTTCGCCGCCGCCGGCGAGGTCCGCGAGGCTGCGGACGGCGATGAAGGGCACGTCGTTGGCGTAGGCCACGTGGGCGACGGGGGCGCTCTCCATGTCCAGCACGCGCGCGCCGAAGGTCTCGAAGGCCCAGGTGCGGAAGGCCGCGTTGTCGATGAAGGCGCCGCCCGAAACCCCGGAGCCGCCGACGACGATTCGGGGCGCCTGGTCCAGGCAGCGGTCCTCGGCCGTGCAGTGGGCGAGCGTCACGTCGCTTGCCGCGCTGCCGGCGCTGGCGAGCAGCGCCTCGTCCACGGGGAACCAGAAGCGGGTCTCGGGCGCCTCGGCACCGGGGCTGAGCACGGTGACCGAGCGCGGGAACATCATGCCGAAGTTCGCGTAGGGGTACTCGAAGAAGGGCATCGTCATCCAGCCGTCGTCGACTTCGCGGGCGAAGAGCATCTCCAGGTACTGCCCCCAGCGGTCCGCGATCACGACATCGCCGATGTTCAGTCCGGGGTCCACGCCGCCGGCGATGCCCGAGAACACGATGCGCTCGATGGCGAAGTGGTCGAGGGCGAGTTGCACCGTCATTGCCGCGTTGACCACGCTGATCCCGCTCAGGAACAGCACCACGTCGTGCCCCTCCAGAGTGCCGGTGGTGAAGGCCACGCCATTGACCGACTGCGCCGACGCGCCTTCCAGCTCCGCTTGCAGGATCGCGAGCTCCGGCGCGAAGGCGGAGACCACCGCAGTGCGCGGGATCTCGTCGCGGATGCCGTGCGCATCCGCCGGCGCGGGCGAGACGGCTGCGAGCAAAATCGCGATGGCGAGCCCGGCGAGCAGGGTCCGTACCCTGCGGGGCGCAAACGTGAGAAGAGTCATGGTCGCCTGCTCCTCGTTGGGGTGGAGTTCGTCGTGGGCGTGTTGGGTGCGGCGACCGTGGCGCGAATCGGGGCGCTCCGCAATCCCGTCGTGCAGTCCCGATACGCCTCAGTCCTTGCGGATGATCCGCCCCTCGATCTTCGGCGCGACACTGCCGGCCGCGATGATGTGGTCGATGAGCTGCCCCGCCATGAGCTCGCCGGACGCAGAATCGATCAACACCTCGCCGACCTTGAACACGCGATAGTCGTCGCCGCCGTTCGCGAGGAAGCTGTTGGTGGCAAGCGTGTAGGCCTTGCCGTCTTCCAGCGGCACCCCGCCCACCGTGACGCTCGTCACCCGTTCGCCCGGCGGCCGGCGCGCATCGAAGGCGAAGGCGAGGCCCGAGACCTGCGGGAACCGGCCCGAGGGGTTCTCGGCCCGGCTCACGCCATTCTCCAGCGCCTCCCGCACCTGGGCACCGGTCAGGCGGAGCACCACGGTCTTGTTGCCGAAGGGAAGCTCCGTCAGCACCATCTTGCGAGTAAGCTTGGTGCCGGGCGGATAGTCCGTGTCGCCGCGAATGCCGCCGCCGTTGGTGAGCGCGATATCGGCGCCGGTCGCCTGCCGCATGGCGTCGGCCAACAGATTGCCGAAGGCGGTCTCGGCCGATCCGTGCTGGAACCCGCGTGTGCTGAGCTCCACCGCGGTCTCGCCGATCACCACGTCCAGGGTCTCGTCGAGGTTTGCCTGATAGTCGCGAACCTTGGCGGCGAGTGTGGCATCGCCTTCGGTGTCAGCAGTCGAGCGGAGGCGGAACTCCGGGGTCCAGATCACTTTGGGCGCCCCACCACGCCCCTCGACCCGGTCGATCGTGAGCGTCAGCACGCCGACATGGCGGCCTTGGGAACCCGCCTTCATCACCGCCCGGCGGCCGTCATGGTGGGCGAGGAGGAGATGATCGTGGCCGCCGAGCACCACGTCGATTCCCTCGACTTGGCGCAGCAGCTCCAGGTCCGCGCCGAGCCCCTGATGAGTCAGCGCGACCACGATGTCGGCGCCCTCCGCCCTCAACTCTTCGGCCAGCGCGGCGCCCGCTTGCGCCACAGGAGCGAAGGCGACATCGGGGCCGGGACTTGAGATCACGGGTGTTTCCGTCGTGACCAGGCCGAGGAAGCCGATGCGGTAGCCGTCCCTCTCCACCATCGTCGTGGCTTCGGCGCCGGGGAAGGCACCGCCCGCGATCGTCACATTGCCCGCGAGCCAGATGGTTTCGGACTCCGCGAGCCGCTCCTGCAGCACCTCCGGGCCGAAATCGAACTCGTGGTTGCCGAGCACCGCCACGCCGAAGCCGATGGCGTTGGCGAGGTCGATCATGTGCGCGCCGCCGTCGATCCCGGAGAGGACGGAGGGCGAGATCATGTCGCCGCCGAAGGTGACCAGCGCCAGGCCGCCCTCGGCCTCGGCCCGCGCGTGCTCTTCCGCCACGACGGCGGCGATCTTCGCAGCCCCGCCTGCGCCGCCGACTCCCGCCATCTGGTCCCAATCGTTAACGTGGACGAGGGTGAGGCGGAGCGGTGTGGCGAGAGCGGCAGGCGCCATTGCGCCCAGCAAGACGACCAATGCTGCGGCGACTGGTATGGCGCGCGCGAACTCTCTCAGACGGCGGCATGTGTGCATGGGTCGCTCTCGCATATACCGCTGACGGCGTGAGCCCAGGGTGACGGACCGCCGCGCCGCTGTCACGCTGTCGCCGGTAATCATCGCAACAGAGGCCGCAATGCCTCTCTTCCACACCCACATCGTCGTCGACTGGTCGGCGCGGTCGAAGCCGAGTCCCAAGCGGAAGAGCCGGGACTCGATCTGGTGGGCCGTTGCTCGTATTGCCCATGGCATCCAGGTGGGGGAGCCGGAATACGTCCGCACCCGCCACGACGCGCTCGACGGGCTCGCCGGTTTGATCGCCAGCGAGCTGGACGCTGGCCGGCGGGTGCTGGTGGGCTTCGACTTTCCGTTCGGTTATCCGGCGGGTGTCGCGAAACACTTGGCGGGCGAGGAGTCCGGCTTGGCCCTTTGGGACTGGCTCGCGGAGCGCATCAAGGACGGTCCCGACAACGCCAACAACCGCTTTGGCGTTGCTGCGTCGATCAACGACACGTGTCCGGGCCTGGGTCCGTTCTGGGGCCGTCCTGGCACCTGGGATTACCCGACGATTCCGGTGCGGGCATCTGAGCGCACGGAGCAGAAGGCGCACCCGCCGGAGCGCCGCATCTGCGATGTCCGCGCGAAAGGCGCCAAGACTGTCTGGCAACTGGCCTATTCCGGGTCAGTTGGTTCGCAAATCCTCCTGGGACTGCCAGCGCTCAAGCGCTTGGTGGAGGACTCGCGCATCCGCGGCCGTGCCGCGATCTGGCCGTTCCAGACCGGCTTGCGGACGCCCGACGCGCCGGCGGTGATCGCCGAGGTCTATCCCTCGCTTCTCAGGGATGAGGTCCACGCCCTCAGGCGCGATAACGAAATTCCCGACAGCGCCCAATATCGCGACCTCGCAGATATGGCGAGGACGGGGCGACAGCCCACAGAGCGCCTCCTCTGGCGGCTGGATCGCTCAACATATTTCTGGCCTCCTCTCTTGGCTTCGCCAAGAAAAGAGGAGAGCCATCATGTCATCAACAACAACGCGCCTGTCCGGGTCTCAGCTCACGCCTGAACCGCATCCCGAGGTATTCGACGAGTATCGCGATCACTTGAGGGGCCTCGGATTCACGGAAACGAGCGTCCGGGACCACGGTCGTTTCGTACGGCATTTCCTGATCTGGCTGGACGCAGACGACATTACACTGGATTCGATCGACGGCAATGTTGTGTCGAGCTTCTTTCGTCACGATTGCGGCTGCGATCTACCCTTCTCCAAGGCAATCCCGTCCGACTCCGGATATTCGGTAGGGCCAGTCACTCGGTTTGTGCGCTTTCTTGAGGAGACTGGGCGAACCTTCCATCTCGAGGAACTGGACCAAAACCTCGGTCTACTGGATCAGTTTCTACAGCAGTCCCGAGAAAACGGATACAGCCACAGGGCACTTAACGTCTTTCGGTCGACAAGCCGCCACTTCATCGTCTGGCTGCACCATTTCCGTATCCCGCTCGGGCAGCTGGACAGTTCTACTCTGGAGTGCTTTTTCGAACACGACTGCTATTGCGGTCTCCCGGGAATATACACCGGTTGGCGCAAGAAGGAACGTGCCGTCTACCAACCGTCAGGCCTCACTCGGTTTATCGAGTTCTTGATTGACCGCGGCGAGGTCTCGGACGTCTTTCCATCGCCCACGGTAGCCGACGACGGCCTTGACGAGTTCCGTTCCTGGCTCCGGCAAAACCGCAACATTGGTGAGAAGACCATACGGCACTACACCGGAACAATAACCTCTCTCCGCCCAGACCTTGCAGAGAATCCCGATCAGTTTGACGTAACACAGATCCGGAACGCTCTAATGGACAAGCTCGAGAGCGCCTCTATCCGCCAAGCGAAACGAGTAACGTCCACGCTGCGCATGTACCTGCGGTTTATGGCCTCCACAGGTCGCTGCTCCGCGAGACTGGTGGGTGCTGTTCCGACCGTCGCAGAATGGAGTCAAACCACACTGCCTCGTTACTTGGCGCCTGAGATAATTGAACGGGCGATAGATTCTTGCGACCGAGCAACAGCGAAGGGGGTGCGCAACCGAGCAATAGTGCTCTTGCTCGCCAGGCTGGGCCTGCGTGCTGGAGAAGTTTCTCGCTTACGGTTGTGCGATATCGACTGGGAGAACGCACAGCTCCGGATCTGTGGAAAATCGGACAAGGAAACGGCCATTCCACTTCCGCAGGAGGTTGGAGATGCGTTGCTTGACTATATCACCAATGCCCGACCTCGCGCAGATGAGGAAAGGGTCTTTCTGTCGGTGCTGGCACCGCACCGGCCGTTCAAGGAATCAAGCGGGATCACCTACGTCGCGCGCGTTGCGCTCGAACGCGCCGGTGTCGATCGCGCCAAGTTCCGGGGCGCACATGTCTTTCGACACAGCGCGGCTACCAATCTGCTGCGATCCGGCGCATCTCTCCGCTTCGTCGGCTCCTTGCTTCGGCACGAGTCCCTGAAGACCACCGCGCTATACGCAAAAGTCGATGCGCAGATGCTTCAAGAACTCGCGCAACCATGGATCGGGGGGAATACGAAATGACCCTCAAGACGCATGTGGAACGCTACATCGAACTCAAACGGCGCCTTGGCTACAAGTACGACGAAGCGGAAAAGCTGCTGCTCGACTACGCGAACTTTGCAGCGAAACGGAACGAGGACCTCATGCGGGTCGGAACAATGGTCGATTGGGCGGCCAAAGCGAGTTCACGCAACAGGTCGTGCACCAAGTTGGACGTCGTTCGCATTTTTGCGACGTTCCTACACGGAGAAGACCAACGTCATGAGGTTCCGCCGCGCGATGTCTTCGGAAGGAAGACAAAGACAAGACCCCGACCGCATCTGCTGAGTGAAGGTGAGATTCGGCTCGTGATGGACGCCGCGTTGACACTGCGGCCGTTGGGATCGATCACGCCGCACACTTGGCACTACATGATCGGGCTGATCGCCGTGACGGGTCTACGGGCGTCGGAGGCCCTAAACCTGCGACTTGCCGATGTTGCTGCGGACAGCCTAACCGTGCAGCAGACAAAGTTCGGGAAGAGCCGGAAGGTTCCGCTGCATGAGGAGACTCGTGCAGCGCTCGACAACTATCTCGACATGAGAAAACGACTAGGAGGAGTGTACGATCATCTCTTCGTACGGGCGGACGGCAAGCCGCCGACGTATGCCGTCGCGCGCTATGTGTTCCTCAAACTTCTTCGTCAAACCGGTCTTCGCGCTGGTGGCAACGTGCCGGGCCCGAGCTTGCACAGCTTGCGCCATTCCTTCGCCGTGAGATCGCTCGAAAACATACCTGATGGCGCCGATCATAGCAGGCACATGCTTGCCCTTTCGGTCTCCCTTGGTCATGCCCAGGTGACCCACACCTACTGGTACATGGAGGCAACTCCGACCCTGCTCAATCAGATCGCGGAAAAAACAGAAAGTGGATACATAGGGAGGATGAAAAAATGACAGCGCTGGCGACACATCTGAGTGAGTTCTTGCACCAGCACTTACCGAGAGACAGGCGGGCAAGCAAACATACAGCATCAAGCTATACCGCCACCTTCCGGCTACTAAACAGGTACATTAAGGACCAACTCGACGAGGAAGCCTGCTTAGTAGAAATCGAGCAACTTAGCCCACAAACTATCCTGGAGTTCCTTGACTTCCTCGAGCAAGAACGGGGAAGTGGAGTACGCACGCGCAATGCAAGGCTCGTCGCTATCAAGTCATTCTTCCGCTACCTGGAATACAAGGCTCCAGCCTGTCTGGAGCAATGCCGGCAGGTTCGTGCAATCCCCGAAAAGCGCGCTGACGAGAAGCTGATAGATTGGTTGACCGGTGAAGAAATGGAGGTGCTTCTCGCGGTGCCGGACGTCAATACAATCTCTGGGCTTCGCGATCGAGCGATGTTGCTACTTGCGTATACGGCTGGCCTGCGCGTCTCTGAGCTCGTGTCGCTAAGGCTCGATGATCTCGATCAGCCTGATCTTGACATCGTGCATGTGATGGGAAAGGGACGTCGTGAGCGGATTCTTCCACTCTGGAAGATTACCAAAGAAGCCTTGGCCAGCTGGCTCGACGTCCGAGAGACCGGTAAAACCGATCACGTTTTTATCAATGCTCGTGGTCGCCCGATAACCCGCCACGGCTTCGCTCATCGCCTGGCGGTACATACCAAGACTGCTCAGCAGCGGATGCCGTCGATAGGGAGAAAGAATGTAACTCCGCACTCGCTTCGGCACAGTTGCGCGGTCCTCATACTCGAGGAGACGGACAATATCGGCTTTGTGTCGCTCTGGCTGGGTCATGCCAGCGCACAGAGCACAGCTATCTATCTGCGAGTGAATCCCAAGAAGGCGTTCGATGGGGTGGCAGGAGACTTGCCGTCAGAGATCAGGAAGGGCTCGTTCAAGGGCGCTCGCGATCAACTGGAGCAGATTCTCAAGCACGTACCCTGTCCCTGAATATGTTGAGCGATTCAGCCTCCGGAGCAGGCGCTCCGGGGGCCGTCGCCCCGTCCTCGCCATATCTGCGAGGTCGCGATATTGGGAGCTATGTTGAGCTCAACATAGCTCCCAAGTGCGGGTGAACGCGAAGGCCTTCGCCCGGCTCGATGCCGCCGGCGGGCTCGCGCCCCTCTTCGCCGGCGCTCCCGGCCTCTCTACCGACGAACGCCGCCTCATCCAGACCGAAGAAGCCTGGATACTCGGCCTCGGCCACGAGGACGCTTTGAAGGGGGCCGTTGACCCGCCATAGAGGGCGGAACCGACCGAGCCGCGCCCTAACTCCACAGCCGGCTGCTGGCGAGGTCCGCACCGGCGCGCAGCGCGCGGAACTTCGCCCAGCAAATGTCCTCCGTCATCATCGCGTTGTCAGTGAAGACGGCGAAGCCGCAGTCCACGCCGGCGATCACGCGTTCGCGCTCTCCCACCGCGTTTACCGCACGCTGGATGCGCTCGGCCACCACCTCCGGATGCTCCAGGTGCTTGGTCATGTTGTCGATCACGCCGGGGATCAGCACCATCGAGTCGGGCGGCGGGTTCTTGCGCACCGTCTCGTACTCG
The DNA here is from genome assembly GCA_965220745.1 of Alphaproteobacteria bacterium. Lineage (GTDB taxonomy): Bacteria > Pseudomonadota > Alphaproteobacteria > UBA828 > UBA828 > WTGU01. Next base: position 847,671 of record CBDCQT010000013.1, read on the forward strand.
TGCTGATGGCCGGGGTTGGCGAAGGGGATGTTGAGCGCGCCCACCTTGGCCTCGTAGAGGCGGGGCAGGAGGGGCGCGAGCGGCGTGTCGTCGGCATGCGGCCCGTCCCAGGTGCCCCAGCACACGTGCAGGCGCACACGCTCGCGCGGCACATCGGCGAGCGCCACGTTGAGCGCCTCGATGTGGTCCTCGACGCTGGCGAGGAAGGCCGCATCCGACGCGTCGCGGAAGTAGAGATAGCGTTCCATGGCGAGGTCCGGCGCGTCGATCTGCAGCAGGTGACCACGCGAGACGATGAACTCGTATTCCGTCTTCAGCTCCCGCGCGAGCGCGAAGAGGTAGTCGCGGTCCGACGCATAGTGGGCGTTGTGCATGATGGTCAGAACGCAGCCGGGCGACGCCGCGGTCACGAAGGTCTCGGCGAAGTCCGCCTCCTGCCCAGCGAGAGCATCGTCGAAGGCATCGCACTCCGCGCGCACGCCGGCGCAGTCGGGATCGTAGCTCAGCTCCGCGATCGCTTGCGGCGCGTTGACGATGCGCGTGCGTTCCTCCGGGTTGGTGCGGAAGGCCTCGCGGTAGGCCTCCGCGTAGAGGGGGAACTTCTCGAAGTCGAGCAGGTCGTTGCGGCTGGAGCTCCCGCCGAAGCCGCTCATGCGCTGGGCCGGATAGGTCGAATAGCCGGCGCGGGCCTGCTCGCCGTCCCCGCCGATGTCGATGCCGCTCTCAAGCTGGCGCGCGACGACGTGCCGGGTGCGCGTGCGGATCGCGGCGTCGAGCACCGCAGGATCGACCGGCTTGCCGTGGTCCTGCCTGATCAGCAGGGCGCTAAGCTCCGGGTTACGCGCCAGGCTGCCGGCGTGGGTGGTGAGGATCCTAGAGTCGCTGCAACGCATGGCACCGGCCCTCCCCGAGGCTCTTGCGCTCTGCCCCCAATGGTAATCGACCAGTTGCCCCGTCTCCACCACGCCCCGAGTCGCATACGTGGCATGGAAGGTCGGGCCGGTTTTCCCTCTAGAATCAAGACTATTAGGTGATGAAATTCCCGTGAAATCTTATAGTGTTCCCAAGAGATTACGCTGTAACATGGTTGATATGCCATGATGGCATGCGCTCTTGTTGAAAAGAGAGCATTGGTCTTTCCACTTCATATCAATTTAGCATTGGTCGGGCCATTTTCTAAGATGTAATATACATACTAATTTATTTTATACAGTTATTACAACGTGTTATATCGTTATATATGTCAATATTGATATAGTTCAAGATCAGCAAAATATATTGATTCGGTGTGCGTTTCTTGCCATTTTGTGCCTGCTTTCGCTCTATCCAGTGATCCCAGTCTCCGTCGACTTTGACACTGCGATGCTGACGCGCGGTCTCGATTCTCGAGAACGGCACCGGTTGTGAGGTGAGAAGCCCATGAGTGAGTTCGGAGTACCCGTCTCGTTTAGGCGGAGCAAATGGCTGATTGCAACGGCAATTATCCGCTTCTGCCGTGAGGAGCCGCCTCGATGATATGGACGTATTCCGTATTCGCGGCTTGGCTCACGGGCGTGTGCCTCATTCTCGCGGCGCTCCTTCTCTCGACGGCGGGAGCATAGGCCGCGTGATGCCCTCGACCCGTACTTCTCACCACGGTCATGGTCTGCGCCCCTCCCTGGCGTTCGACCCGCTGCCCGCCTGTCCCTCCCTGCAGGCCGGGCAGCGCCGCGCAGACCATGACCGTGGTGAGACATTCCCGCCAAGAACGACAGTGCAGATGTCCACCCAGTTGGTTCGGGCGAGACAACGTAAGCCGATGGAGGACGGCTGGGCGCCTACCCTTGCCCGAACCGGTTGACGCTACGCGGCGGCACCGCGCCGCCGGCTAATGCGGCGCGGTGCTCCGCGGTGCCGGACTCGTCGACGGCGAGCGTGCCCTCTTCCGCTCGCCCGGTGAGCCTCACGCCATACACTGCCTCTGCATGGTCTACGGTCACATAGCCCTCGACCACGTCCTCCAGCACGCGCCCGGGCTCGCGGGTGAGCGGGTCGCCGTAGCCGCTGCCGCCGTTATCCACCGAGCGCACGAACTCGCCCGGCGCCAGCGCCAGCATCACCCCATTCGGCACCGAGTCCTCGGAACCGTCGGCGTGCAAGTGGCCGTGGTAGGCGTGGTTGGCGTCGCTGCCACCGCGCACGCCTCTGGGCGGGTTGATCGTACCGCCGCCCATGATGCTCACGGTCATCTGGTCGCGGCGCGGGCCGAAGATCACCTCGGTCGCAGGCCCGCCCCGTCTGCGCCCCGCGCCGCCCGAATCGGGGAGGAGGCGCTGCGAGCGAATCAGCATGGGGAAGCGCTGCTCGTCGAACTCGATGCTGTCCCGATGCAGCAATCCGCAGCCCCCCGGCGTCAGCAGGTAGATCATGCCGTCGTGCTCGGGCAGCGCCGGTCCGCCGCCGCCCATCAGATAGACCTGGTTGATGTACTCGGCCCCGCCGCGCCGCCAGTCCCTGCCCGAGACCACGCCCATGCCGGCCGAAAAGCAGAGATTGCCCTGGGCGAGCCCGTGGCCGTCCCCGAGCTGGGTGAAGGCCGATTGCACGAGGTTCACCACCACGTCCGCCATGTTGGTGGTCGCCAGCGAGCAGCTGTGCGGGAAGCGCGGGATGCCCACGACGCAGCCTTCCCGCAGCTTCACCTCCAGGCGGCGGAAGCTGCCGGCGTTGGGCGGGATATCGGACTCCAGGTTCTCGAACACGCCCTGGATGCAGTTGGCGGTCGCGCAGGCCTCGGTGAGGTTGAGGCCGGCGTCGATGCAATCCGGGTTGTCGCGGAGGTCGACGGTGATGCGGCCTTCATCGGGGTCGATCCCGACCTTGACCGTGATCTCCAGGCTCTCGGGCAGGAAGGGCTGCACCGGGTCGTGCATTCCCTTGTTGACCAGCGTGCCCCTGGGCAGCCTGCGGATAGCGTGGTCGGCGCGGCGCTCCGCATAGTCGAACCAGGCCTCGATGAAGCGCCGCATCTGATCCACGCCGTGCTTCGCGGCAAACGCCTTGAGCCGCCGCTCGCCAATGCGCGCCGCGCCGAGCTGCGAGAGATAGTCGCCGTACCACTGGTCCGGCACCCGGATGCGCCGGCGGCACATGCGCACGATGTCTTCGTTGTCCCGGAAATCCCGCTGCACCCGCACGCAGGGGAAGATCAGCGCGCCTTCCTCGTACACGTCGCGGGCGCGCGGCGTGTAGGTGGTGGGGATGCTGTCGCCGCAGTCGGCCTGGTGCCCCTTTACGGTGACGTTGAACAGGTGCTCGCCGTCGCAGAAGACCGGCACGATGATCGACCAGTCGGCGGCGTGACTGTTGCCGTCGTAGGGATCGTTATGGAGGTAGGCGTCACCTTCGCGGAAGTCCGGATGCACCCGGCACATGGTCCTGGTCTGCAGATGGGCACCGTAGATGTGAGCCGGGATGCCCTCGGCGGCGGCCAGCAGCTCGTTGTCGGCGGTGACGATGGCGCAGGAGAAGTCGCGTGACTGGCCGATCACGGCCGAGCGCGCGGTACGCATCACCACGCCGGTCATCTCGCGCAGGATCGCGTCGATCCGATTCGCCATGATCGCAACCTGCACCGGGTCGAGCTCTTCTGCGCCCTCCGCCGGTGCCCGCGCCGTCTCTTCCGCCGGTTCCAGAATGTAGTTGCCGCCGGGCGAGACCCGCGCCCGCGTCCGGGGGTAGACCACCACCGTGGTGGTCGGCTCCTCGATGATGGCGGGGCCGGCGATCGCATCGCCCGCAGCAAGCGTCGCGCCTTCGTAGACCGGCGTCTCCAGGAATCCCGCCTCACCGAAGAAGGCTCGCGTCGTGCGGCGTGGTACAGGCGGCCCGCCGCGCACGGTGTACTCGGCAGCCACCGCAGGCTGGGGCCGGTCGAGAAAGGCCGTGAGCCGGCCCTTCCAGTTCAAGCATTCGAGCAGCCCATTCTCTTCCTTCACGCCGTAGAGCCGGTCGTGCACCTCGTGGAAGTGCCCGATGAGCGCGTTGACAGCGCCGCGGCCCGCGAAGCGCGGGGCCGGCATCGCGATTTCGGTTTCCCATTGCTGGTTGAGGTAGCGCGCGTCGACGAAGTGGTCCTTGCGGAAGCGCGCGATTCCCCGCGCCCGCAAGCCGTCGGCGAACGCCTCCATGCGCGCGTCGATGTCGCCGAGGGTGTCGTTGACGGCGGCTTCGTCCCAGTGGTCGGTGCGGACGTAGTGGCTCGCGCTGAACTCGGCGACGATGTCGGAATACTGCGCACCGCAGGCACTGAGCGCGCCCGCCGTCTTGGGCAGCAGCACCTGTTCGCAGCCGAGCGCTGCGGCGATCGGCAGGATGTTCAGGCCGGCGGCCCCGCCGCCCGCCACGAGCACGCTCTCGCGCGGATTGACCCCCTCGTTGACCGTGATCTCTTCGATCGCCTTGATCATGGTCTCGCTGGCGAGGGTGAGGATTGCCGCCGACGTCTCCTCGACCGTCATGTCGAGCTGCTCAGCCAGCGCTTCGACGGCGCGCCGGGCGGCGGCCACGTCGAGCTTCATGCGCCCGCCGAGGAAGGCGTCCGGGTCGATGTAGCCGAGCACCACCGCGGCGTCGGTCACGGTCGCCGCATCGCCGCCCCGGCCGTAGCAGGCGGGGCCGGGGTCGGCGCCGGCGCTCTCGGGCCCCACGCGCATGAGCCCGCCGGGGTCGATCCAGGCGATGGAGCCACCGCCCGCACCCACACTCCGCACGTCGACCGAGGAGAGCCCGAGGTTGTGGCCGGAGAAGAGGCCGCCCAGCCACGTCTCGCGGGTGTACTTGACTGCGCCGTCGCGCACCATGCTCACGTCGAATGTGGTGCCGCCGGCATCCACCACCAGCACGTCGCGCCCGAGCCCCTCGGCTTCCGCATAGGCGATGCCGGCGAGCGGCGCCATCGCCGGGCCCGACTTGACCATGAAGATCGGCCGGTCGGCGACGTCCTCCACGTGCATCAGGCCGCCGGAGACCGTGCTGACCAGGAGCTCGCCGGCGAACCCGGCGGCGCCGAGGTCGTCGCTGAGCGCGCGCAGATGGCGCTGCATCAGCGGCTTCAGCGATGCGTCGATGGCGGCCGAGGAGGCGCGCGGGTACTCGCGCAGGATCGGATTAAGCTGGTGCGAGAGCGTGTAGGGGACGCCCGGCATCGTCTCCTCGATCAAGGCGCCCAGCCGCTCCTCGTGCGTGGGGTTCTTGATCGACCAGAGCAGGCAGACCGCGACCGCCTCGACGCCCTGCCGGGCGAGCCGGGTCAGCACCGCGTGCGCCGCGTCCTCGTCGAGCGCCCGTTCCACCTCGCCTTCGGCCGTCACCCGCTCGGGGATATCGGCGGTGAGCCGGCGCGGCACGTAGGGCTTGAGCGGATCGATGTGGAGCTCGAAAGGGTGCAGCTTGCCGCCCTGGCGATAGACCAGAATGTCGGGAAAGCCCTCGGTCACCAGTATGGCGGTCTTTGCCGTACTGCCGGTGACGATGGCGTTGGTGGCCCAGGTCGTGCCGTAGATCAGCACGTCCGCCTCCCCGATCAAGGCTTCGACCGGGATGCCCATGGCCCGTGCCGCATCGGCGAGGCCCGCCTTGACCCCATCCGCGCTACGAGAGGGCGTAGACGGCGCCTTGCCGACGGTGAGCGTGCCGCCGGGTGCTGCGACGACGACATCGGTGAAGGTGCCGCCGGTATCGACGGCGATTCGATAGGGCATGGCGGGGCTCCGCGGCGCGAACGAAGCGCGCATTCTACAGGCTCCGCCGTCACGCTGCCCGCGCGAGCGAGGCACACGATCAAAATTGGAGCGAGCGCCCGGCGCCTGAGGGAAATGAATACTGTGGACGCTCTTAGGGCCCCGCGATAGTGTCGCGCCGCCAGCGGGGGAGGGCCCTTGATGCGACCATCCGGCCGCAGACAGGACGAAATGCGCGAGGTCAAGCTCGAGCCGGGCGTGAACAAGCACGCCGAGGGCTCCTGCCTGGTGCGCTTCGGCGACACGCACGTGCTGTGTACGGCGAGCGTGGAGGATCGCGTGCCGCCCTTCCTCCGAAACAAGGGGCGAGGCTGGGTCACCGGGGAATACGGCATGCTGCCGCGCTCCACCGGCTCCCGCTCGGCGCGCGAGGCGGCGCGCGGGCGCCAGGGCGGGCGCACCCAGGAGATCCAGCGCTTGATCGGGCGCTCACTCCGCGCCGTGACCGATATGGAAGCACTGGGGGAGCGTCAGATCACCCTCGACTGCGACGTGATTCAAGCCGACGGTGGCACGCGCACCGCCGCCATCACCGGCGCCTACGTCGCGCTCCATACGGCGCTTGAAGGCCTTGTGGCGGGCGGTGCGATCGAGCGGCTGCCGCTCTCGGACCAGGTTGCCGCGGTGAGCTGCGGGATCGTCGGCGGGGAGGCGGTGCTAGACCTCGACTATGCCGAGGACAGCACGGCGGAGGCGGATGCGAACTTCGTGTTCACCGCCGGCGGCGGGATCGTAGAGGTGCAGGGCACGGCAGAGGGCGATCCCTTCAGCGAGGCGCAGCTGATCGCCATGCTGGGGCTCGCCCGCTCAGGAGCCGAGCGCCTGTTTGCCCTGCAGCGGGACGCCCTCGCCGGGGCGGGTTAGACGGCGTGGCCCGTCGTCTCACGGCGGCGCGTCTGATCGTCGCGAGCCATAACGCGGGCAAAGTCCGCGAGATTGCGGCGCTACTGGACCCCCTCGGCATCGAGGCGATGGGCGCCGCGGCGCTGGGTCTCGCGGAGCCGGAGGAGACCGGCGATACATTCATCGCCAACGCGGTGCTCAAGGCACATGCGGCGGCCGAGGCGAGCGGCGAGCCCGCGCTCGCCGACGATTCCGGTCTCGTAGTGCCCGCCCTCGACGGCGCCCCCGGCATCTATTCCGCCCGCTGGGCGGGGCCGGGGAAGGATTTTCGCGTGGCGATGGACCGTATCGAGACGGAGCTTGCGGCGCGGGGGGTCGAGACCGTCGGCACGGCGGCCTACTTCGTCTGCGCGCTTTCGCTGGGCTGGCCCGACGGTCATTTCGAGACCGTCGAGGGCCGCGTCGATGGGACACTCACCTTTCCGCCGCGCGGTCCGCATGGCTTCGGCTACGACCCCATCTTCGTCCCCGACGGCCACGGGCGCAGCTTCGGCGAGATGCCGCCGGAGGAGAAGCAGCCGCTGACCCATCGGGCGCGGGCCTTCGAGCAACTGGCGGCCTTCCTGCCGCCCCGGCCGTGAGCGGCGAACCCGAACCCACCTCCACCGGCGCGCCCCCGGCGTTGGCCCTCTATGTCCACTGGCCATTCTGCCTCTCCAAGTGCCCCTATTGCGACTTCAACAGCCACGTCAGGGAGAACGTGGATCAGGCCAGGTGGCGGGACGCGCTACTCCGCGAGCTCGACCATTTTTCGGCGCTGCTGCCGCGGGCGACGATCACCAGCATTTTCTTCGGTGGAGGCACGCCCTCGCTGATGCCGCCGGAGACTGCTGCGGCCGTCATCGAGCGGGCGGGGACGCGGTGGGGGCTTGCGGCGGATGCGGAGATCACCCTCGAAGCCAATCCGACCTCGACCGAGGCGGCGCGGCTCGAAGACTTCCGCACGGCCGGCATCAACCGGGTCTCGCTCGGCGTCCAGGCGCTCGACGACGACGCTCTCGAATTCCTTGGTCGCGGACACGACGCGGCGGAGGCGCGGCAAGCGGTGGCGCTGGCGCAACGCATCATGCCGCGCAGCTCCTTCGACCTGATCTACGCGAGGCCGGGCCAGGCGGTCGAGGCTTGGCGCAAAGAGCTGAGCGAGGCGATGTCGTTCGCCGACAACCACCTCTCGCTCTACCAGCTCACCATCGAGAAAGGCACGCCCTTCTGGCGACAGGAGCGCGACGGTGCGTTCGCGGTGCCCGACGACGATACCGGCCGCGCTCTGTACGACTTGACCCAAGAGATCATGGAGGCCGCCGGCTTCGCGGCCTACGAGGTCTCGAACCATGCGCGCGGCGGCAATGCCTGCCGCCACAACCTCGCCTACTGGCGCTACGACGACTACGTGGGCATCGGGCCCGGCGCCCACGGTCGCATCCGGCCGGAGCGCAAGGGGCGGCTCGCGACGCGTCAGCATGCTCGCCCTGAATCCTGGCTTGCCGCCGTCGAGCGCGCGGGCCACGGCACCGCCGAGACGCGCTCCCTCGACCCCGATGAACAGGCGCGCGAGATGTTGATGATGGGACTCAGGCTTGCAGAAGGGGTATCGGATGCGCGCCTGAAGGAGCGCGCCGGCTGCGACCCCGACCGGGTAATCGACCGCGGTGGCCTCACACGCCTCGTCGAGGCCGGCTATCTGGAGCGACGGGACGGGCGGCTCCGCGCCACCGCCGCCGGCCGGCCGCTGCTCAACAGCCTGCTGGTCGAGTTGCTTGTGTAGTAGCCGGCGATCGCTCCGGGTCCGCGTGCTACGACGGGCTCTGCGGGCCTCCCGCCCGCATGGGGTCCGCTGCGGCGCGGGCGGCCTCGCGCAGGCGCCGCAATAGCCCGAAGCCGGGTGGGCGGAAGCGGGCGAACTGCCCCCGCGCCGTTTGGATGCGCATGACGTCGGCAATGCGGCGGTCGAGGAAGCCCCAGGTCGCTTGCGTATCCTCGGAGCCGTCGTTCAGCCAGTAGAGCAGGGTGGAGAGGTAGACGCCGGCGAGCAGGGCGCGCTTGGTGTAGAAGCCGAAATCCGTCGATTTGTCGCCGACTGCGAACCAGACCGTGTCCACGGTGCGGTAAAGGGACGAGAGCGCGTGCGGGCCATTGGCGGGCTGGGCCAGGATCGGCAACGCCGCGCGGATCGCCTCGCGGTGTGCCATGTTCTGCTCGAGCCTGAGACGCACGGCATGGACGATGCGCTCCCGCAGCCGCATCTCCGCCAAATCGGACTCTTTCAGTGCCTCTTCCATGCGCCGGTCGGCGTAGGCCGCGTGATAGGTGACGAGCGCTACGGCCCCGCCGGGAAAGGCCTGGTGCGCCTCCTCGGTCTCGATACCGAGCTCCGCTGCTGCCGCAGCCAGCGCCTTCTCGGACCAGCCGTCGAAGGGCACGTGGGGGAGCGCTGCAGTCAGCAGCCGGTCGCGGGTCTCGTCCCCAGGCAGCGCCCGCCACATGGCTCAGGCCTCCACGGCCGCCGGGCGGCCGAGCTCGCTCGTGAAGCTGAGGGTCGAGAGGTCGGTCATCCGCATCGGATAAAGGATACCGTCCAGGTGGTCGCACTCATGCTGCACCACGCGCGCGTGGAAGCCCCGCGCCTCGCATTCGTGCTTTCGGCCTTCGGTGTCCGTCCAGCGATAGAGAATGTGGTCGTGGCGCGGCACGATGCCGGCGAGGCCGGGGAGGGAGAGACACGCTTCCAGGTCCTCCACCATGCGCTCGCCGATCGGCTCGATTGCGGGGTTGATGAGAACCGTAGGCGACTCCAGCTCCGACGAAGGCGCGGGCTCGCCGTCCGCGCTCTCTTCCCCCGCCGTCTCGCGGCCGGGCGGCACGCGGAAGAGCACGAGTCGCAGCGGCATGTGCACCTGGGGCGCCGCGAGGCCGGCTCCGTCCGCGTCCTCCAACGTCTCCATCATGTCCTCGATCAGTCGCGCGATCGCCGGTGCGGTCTGGTCGGCCACCGGCAACGCGGCGCGGCTCAGCACGGGATGGCCCATCCGCGCGATCTTGAGTATCGCCATGCTCTCTATATGGCCTGCGCCGGGCCCGCCGTAAACTGCTTGGTGCCCGAGTGTCGAAGGAGGGCGCGAAGCACGTTGGGCAGTCGGTGTCGAAATCGTGATTCGAACCAGCGGGGAGAGGTACTGGCGGCCGGGCATCATTTTGGTTATGCTGCGCCGCCGTCGCCCATAAGCTTCCAGAGGCCATGAACCGACGCATCGCCGCGACGCTGGCGCTCCTGTTTTCCGCCGTTCTGTGTGTTTCACTGCTCGCCGGCCCCCAGGGGGCGGACGCGCAGGTGAAGCCTGAGCCCTTGGCCGAGAACGCAAATTGGAAGGCGCACAGCTACGTCCGGAACGGCAATAAAGTCTGCTACATGCATGCCAAACCGGCGAAGTCCAAGGGCAATTACAAGCGGCGCGGCGCGCCCAACGTCATGGTGACCCGCCGCCAGGCGGCGAGGACGACCGAGGAAGTCAGCGTAACCTCGGGCTATCCCTATCCGGAGGGAAAGGTCGTGAAGGTGACCATCGACGGCCGCCAATTCAGCTTCGATCTCACCCACGGAGAGCACGCCTGGGTGAGTGACGAAGAGGCGGACGCCACGGTCGTCAAGGCTATGATACGCGGCCGCGAGATGAAGGTGCGCGGGGTGTCGCTCAAGAACACCTTTTCCGAAGACAGCTACTCCCTGATCGGCTTTACCAAGATCCACGACGCCATCGTCAGGGCGTGCCCGTAGCGGACAGTTCCGCCGCGGGCTCCGGGCCCGTTATGGACGACCACTCAACGAACGAACCGAGCGCTTCGGCGAACGAGCGCGAGAGCCTGATCGGCCTCACGCGCGACGAATTGGCTGAACGACTGCAGGCCGTGGGCGTGCCGGAAGGCCGCTTGCGCATGCGGGCCAAGCAGCTCTGGCACTGGGTATACCACCGGGGCGCCGTCGAGTTCGGCGCGATGACCACGATCAGCGGCGCGCTGCGCGCTGTGCTCGCCGAGCGCTATAGCCTGGCGCGCCCTGAGGTGGCGACGGAGCAACGCGCGTCGGACGGCACGCGGAAGTGGCTGCTGCGCTTCGCCGACGGCCGCGAAGTGGAGACCGTCTACATCCCGGAGGAGGATCGCGGCGCGCTCTGCATCTCCTCCCAGGTGGGATGCACGCTGTCGTGTACCTTCTGCCACACCGGCACCCAGCGCATGGTGCGTAATCTGGAAGCCGGCGAGATCGTCGCGCAGTTCCTCACGGCCCGCGATGCCTACGGCGAATGGCCATCGCCGCGCGGCCCGCGCCTGCTGTCCAACATCGTGATGATGGGCATGGGCGAGCCCCTGTTCAATTACAACAACGTCGCCAAGGCGCTGCGCATCGTCATGGACCCCGAGGGGATCGCGCTCTCGCGCCGGCGAATCACGCTCTCCACCGCCGGCGTGGTGCCGATGATCGAGCGCTGCGGCGCCGAGCTCGGCGTCGGCCTCGCGGTCTCGCTTCATGCCGTTCGCGACGACTTGCGCGACGAGCTGGTCCCGATCAACCGCAAGTATCCGATTGCGGTGCTGCTCGACGCCTGCCGCCGCTACCCCGGCGCCAGCAACGCGCGGCGCATCACCTTCGAGTACGTGATGCTGAAGGGCGTGAACGATTCCGAGGCCGAAGCCCGCGACCTGGTGCGCCTGATCGCCGGCATTCCCGCCAAGCTGAACCTGATCCCCTTCAATCCCTGGCCGGGCGCGCCCTACGAGTGCTCGTCGCCGGAGGCCATCGAGAGGTTCGCCGGGATCGTCAACCGGGCGGGCTACGCCGCTCCGGTACGCGCACCGCGCGGCCGCGACATTCAGGCAGCCTGCGGCCAGCTCAAGTCGGCGAGCGTGCCGCGCCCGCGGCGGCGGGGAGCCGACTCCGGAATAGTGAGCGCGCCGGCGGCTTGATCCCGGTGTCCGCGGTGATCCTCATGCGACCCGGTCCAAGTCGGCGAAGCTCCTGCCTTCCGCGGCAAGCCGGCCGAGCAGCGGCGCCGGCTCCCAGTAGTCCTGGCTCTGGTTGAAGCCCGTGATGGTGGCGTGAATGGCGTCGAGGCCAACGTGGTCGGCCCAGTGCATTACGCCGCCCCGCCAGCGGGGGAAGCCGTAGCCGTTGATCCACACGATGTCGATGTCGCTGCTGCGGAGCGCGATGCCGTCATCGAGCACGCGCGCGCCTTCGTTCACCAGGTGGTAGAGGCAGCGCTCCACGATCTCGTCTGCGCCAATGGTGCGGCGCGCGATGCCGCTCTCCGCCGCGACTTCGGCGATCAGCGCATCCACCTCGGGGTCCGGTATCGGCGTGCGGCTGCCGGGCTCATAGCGGTAGTAGCCGGCGCCGGTCTTCTGGCCGAATCGGCCGCGCTCGCACAACCGGTCGGCCACCGCCGAGTAGCGCTTGGAGGGATCGCGCAGGTGCGCGTCCGCCTTGCGCTTGCGCCAGCTCACGTCGAGGCCGGCGAGGTCGGCGACGGCGCAGGGTCCCATCGCCATGCCGAAGCCGGTGAGCGCGGCGTCGATTTCGGTCGGGCTCGCGCCTTCCTCCAGCAGGAAGCGCACCTGTCGGGTGTAGCCTTCCAGCATGCGGTTGCCGATGAAGCCGTGGCAGACGCCGGCCACGACCGCAATTTTGCCGAGCCGCTGGCTGAGCGCGAGCACCGTTGCCAGCGTCTCAGGCGAGGCCGAATCGGTGCGCACCACCTCCAGGAGCCGCATCACCTGCGCTGGGCTGAAGAAGTGCATGCCGAGCACATTGCCCTTGCGGCGGGGCACGATGTCCGCCAGGTGGTTGACGTCGAGATAGGAGGTGTTGGAGGCGATGATCGCGCCCTCGTCGCACGCCGAATCGAGGGCGCGGAACACGTCCTCCTTCAGCGGCATCTCCTCGAACACTGCCTCGATGACGAGGTCGGCGCCCGCGACGCCGTCCATGGTCTCGATCGGCTTGATCAGTTTGATACGGGCCTCGGCGTCCGCTTCGCCTAGCCGCCCGCGCGAGACTCGACGCTCGTAATCGCTGCGGATCGCGGCCAGCGCGCGTTCGAGGGCCTCGGAGTCGGAATCCATCAGGCGCACCGGGATCCCGGCGTTGGCGAAGCAAGTGGCGATGCCTCTGCCCATGGTGCCGGCCCCGATGATGGCGGCTTGCTCGACCGCGCGGGCCGGCGTGTCCTTGCCGATACCCGGCACCTTGCGCACGGCACGCTCGGCGAAGAACACGTGGCGCAGCGCCGCCGATTCCGGCGAGGCCATGCATTCCTCGAAGGTCTCCCGCTCCTTGCGGACCCCCTCGTCGAAGGGGAGCGTCAGCGCCGCCTCGACGCACTCCAGGCATGCGATCGGGGCCCGCTGGCCGCGTGCCCGCCGTTCAAGGCGCTTGCGCGTGGCCGCGAAGACATCCGGGTCCTTCAACACCGGCTCTCGCTCGCGGGCGAGCGAATGCGGCGGCCCGGCGGCGATGCGCTCCGCCGCGAAGGCGAGCGCGCCTTCCAGCAGGTCTCCGTCGATCACTCGGTCGATGATCCCGTACTCGGCGGCTTCCGTCGCGGCGACGTGTGTGCCGTCGACGATCATGGCGAGCGCCTTCTCCACGCCTGAGAGCCGGGGCAGGCGCTGGGTGCCGCCCGCGCCGGGCGGGAAGCCGAGCAAGACTTCCGGTTGGCCGACCTCGGTCTTCCGGCTGGCCACCCGGTAGTGGCAGGAAAGCGCCAACTCGAGCCCGCCGCCCAGACAATAACCGTTGAGAGCGACGACCACCGGTTTGGCAGAGCGCTCGATCGCCGGGATCAGGTCGCGCAGAGTGGGTTCCCCCTCGGGCCACGGCTTGCCGAACGAGCGAATGTCGGCGCCAGCGAGCCCGCCCTTGCCCGCGCAGCGCAGCACCACCGCCTCGACCGCGCTGTCGGCCTGCGCTTCCGCCAGTCGCTCCAGGATCGCGCCCGGTATGCCGGGGCTCATCGCGTTCACCGGCGGGTTGTCGATGGTGATGATGCCGACCGCGCCCTCGCGCTCCAAGCTCGCGCCGCTCATTCTTCGCGTTCCTTTGTCCTTAGTGGAGAAGCTGTCGATAAGCTGTGGATAACGTTGTGAATTTCCTGTGGATAACCGTTGGAAAACCTGTGAGCGGCGTCAGGCCGTGCACACCTCGTCGAGCAGGCGGCGCATGAAGGCCTCGCAGGCGCGGACCTCGCTCAGCTCGATGTACTCGTTGGGCTGGTGCGCCTGGCGGATGCTGCCGGGCCCGCAGATCACGGTCGGAATCCCGGCTTCCTGGAACTGCCCAGCCTCCGTGCCGTAGGCCACCACCTCGGTGTGATTGGTGCGCGCCAGCGCCATCACGATCGCCTCCGCCGGCGAGCCGTCCTCCGGCACCAGGCCCGGCACGACGGCGCGGGCCTTCGTGGAGATTCCGGTCGCGGGATCGACCGCACGCATGCGCGGCAGCACGGTCTCCTCGGCGAAACGCTCGAAGCGGTTGCGTATCTCGTCAGGGTCCGCCCCCGGTACCAGCCGGTATTCCCAGGTGAACTTGCAGTCGAGCGGCACGATATTCTGGGCCGTTCCGCCCTGGATCGTGCCGACATGGACCGTCGTGTACGGCGGGTCGAAGCCGCTCTCGGGCTCGGCACGTGCGGCCATCTCGTCGGCAATTTCGGTCAGGAAGTGGACCAACGTCGCGGCGTACTGCACCGCGTTCACGCCGAGATGGGTGGCGCTGGAATGGACCTCCAGCCCGCGCACGCGGGTTTCGAAGCTGTAGACACCCTTGTGGGCGTTCACCACCGCCATGTTCGTGGGCTCGCCCACAATCACGATATGCGGCTTGACGCCCAGCTCGCGGCCAAGCCGGTCGATCATCAGCGGCGCGCCTAAGCAGCCGACCTCCTCGTCGAAGGAGAGCGCGAAATGAATGGGAGTCTTGAGCGGACGGGCGAGGAACTCCGGCACGAGGGCGAGCGCAATCGCGCTGAAGCTCTTCATGTCCGACGTGCCGCGGCCGTAGAGCCGGCCGTCTTTCTCTACGACACTGAACGGGTCCGTATCCCAGGGCTGGCCGTCCACCGGTACCACGTCGGTGTGGCCCGAGAGTGCTATTCCCGGCACATCGCTGGGGCCGACCGTGGCGTAAAGATTCGCCTTGTTTCCCGTTTCGTCGTGAATAAGTGTAGAATCAATGCCGTGTGAGGCGAGATAGTCGCGCACGAAGTGGATCAACGCGAGGTTCGACTCGCGACTAGTCGTGTCGAAAGACACGAGTCGCTCGATCATTTCGATGGGATCGTAATGAGTGCCGGACATTCGCGTCACCATCCGTGTGGCGGGCGGGGATTGTCGCCGCGGCATGGCGGCGGCACAAGGCCGCCCACCACAGGTTGCCGAGTAGGGGAGTAAGGGGAGGCCGCAGTTGGCCAAACGCCGTCGATTTCGCACGCTGAAGGTCGTGCTGCCGCTGCTCACGCTGGTGTGCGCGGTGTTGGCGGTCGGCTACCTGCAGGCGACGCGGCCCGAGATCGAGCGCACCGGCCCGGCGGAGCGCGCGCGGCCAATTGCCGCCGCGACCGTCCGCATCGCCGACGTGCAGCCCTCAATCGGCGCCTACGGCGAGGTGGTGGCGCACCGCGACGTGGAGCTGCGGGCGCTGGTGGCGGGGCCGGTGGTGGCCGTGGGCCGGAACTTCATGAACGGCGGCACGGTGCGGGCCGGCGAGCTGCTGGTGGAGATCGACCCCTTCGAGTATCGCGCAGCGGTCACGGAGGCGGAGGCGGCACTGGCCGAGGCGCGAGCGCAGCTTTCGGAGACCGGGGCGGAGCTGGGAGCGGAAGAGGCGGGACTCACGGCAGATCGCACCCAACTGGCGTTGGCGGAGCGCGAGCTGGAACGGCGGGAGGCACTGCTCGCCAAAGGCACCGCCGCACAGAAGACGGTCGACGATGCCCTGGTGCGCCGGAGCGAGCGGGTGCGGGCACTGGCGGCGACGGAGCGCCGGATTGCGGGCTTGCGCGCGCGGATCGCGCGGCAGGAGGCGGTGATTGCGCGCAGCACCGTAGCGCTGGAACGGGCCGAACGCGATCTTGCGAACACGTGGCTGGTCGCACCCTTCGATGGGTATCTGACGTCAATTTCCGCCGCGCTCGGCAAGCGGCTCGGCGTGAACGATCGCGTGGTCCGCTTGTTGGATCAGGCCCAGCTGGACATCCAAATTCATCTGAGCGACGCGGACTACGGGCGGCTCGTCTCCTCTGCGGCGGGTCTTCGCGGGCGCCCGGTGGAGGTGACGTGGCGTGCGGGGGACCGCAACTTCCCCTTCCGCGCGGTGATCCAGCGGGCCGACGGCGAGGTCGACGCGGCGAGCGGCGGGGTTCGTGTGTATGCGCGGATCGAGCATGACGCGGCGGCGCTGCCGCTCCGCCCCGGCGCCTTCGTGGAGGTTCGCATACCGGACCGCGTGTACCGGGGGGCCACGCAGTTGCCGGAGACGGCGCTGGTCGGCGGCGATACGGTCTACGCGGTCGTGGACGGCCGGCTCGAGCCCCGGCCGGTGGCGCTGCTCGCGCGCGTCGGCAACGACGTCGTGGTATCCGGCGGAATCACCGAGGGTGAGAGTGTCGCGACGACGCGCTTCCCCGAGATCGGACCCGGCGTCAAAGTCGAGGTGCGATGAGCCAGACCGGTCGCGGTCTGATCGCGCTGTTCACGCGCCACCGTACGGCCGCCAATCTGGTGATGGTGCTGATGATCCTGTTCGGCGTGCTCGGGCTCGCGCGCATGAACACTCAGTTCTTCCCTACCTTCGCCGTCGAATGGGTCTCGGTCAGCGTGACCTGGCCCGGCGCCAGCGCCGAGGACGTGGATACCAACATCGTCGCCGCCATCGAGCCGGAGGTCCGCTTCCTCGACGGGGTCAAGCGCGTCTTCGCGCAGTCCGTGGAAGGCATCGGCTCGGTCGTCGTAGAGTTCGAGCCGGGGACGAACCTCGATACGGCGCTGGCCAATGTCGAGAACGCCGTGGATCGGGTCGAGACGCTGCCGGAGGACTCCGAGAGGCCGGTCGTCAACCGCCTCTACTTCTACGAGAACATAGGCAATATCGTCGTTTCCGGCCCGTTCTCCGAAGCGGCGCTGCGTGCCCACGCCAAGGATATCCGGGAGCGTCTGCTTGCCGCTGGCGTCGACAAGGTCGACCTGTTCGGCAGCCGGCGCGAGGAGATCTGGGTCGAGGTCGGGGAGGGGCGCCTGCGTCAGCTCGACCTCACGCTCGGCGATATCGCGTCGCGGATCGGTACGAGTTCGGCTGACCAGCCTTCCGGCATCGTTCCTGCCGGCACCAACAAGCAGATCCGAAGCCTGGGCCTTGCCAGATCGGCCGATGAGATCGGCCAGGTCGAGATCATCGCGCGCGAGGACGGGGCCAAGGTCCACCTCCGCGATATCGCGACCATCAGCGAACGCTTCAACGAGCGGGATGCTGTCGCGTACAGGGCGGGCTACCCCGCCATCGAGCTCCAGGTGCGGCGGGCGAGCACGTCCGATGCGCTGGAGCAGGCGGGCATCCTCGATGACTTTCTGGGGGAGATGCGGCCGACGCTGCCCCCGACTCTGGTCGTCGAGCACTACGACAATGCGGCCGAGCTCATCGACGACCGCATCAACATGCTGCTCCGCAACGGCGCGAGCGGGCTGGCTCTGGTGGTGCTGGTGCTGTTCATCTTCCTGAGCACGCGGGTCGCCTTCTGGGTCACGGTCGGCATTCCCGTCTCGCTGCTCGCCACCCTCGGCGTGATGATGCTGACCGGCCAGACGATCAACATGGTGAGCCTGTTCGCGCTCATCATGGCCATCGGCATCATCGTGGACGACGCCATCGTGGTCGGCGAGCATGCCGTGACCCAGCGCGCGGCGGGCGCCGGCCCGGCCGACGCGGCGGAACTCGGCGCGCGACGAATGCTGGCGCCGGTGATGGCGGCAACGCTGACAAGCGTCGCCGCCTTCCTGCCGCTCTTCATGGTGTCGGGCCAGATCGGTGAGATCATCGGGGCCATTCCCCTGGTGATCGTGGCCGTGCTCGTCGCGAGCCTGATCGAGTGCTTCCTGGTGTTGCCGGGCCATCTGCGGATCGGTCTGAAGACCGATCCAAGGGGGGAAAACAGGTTTGCCCGATGGTTCAACCCGCGCTTCGAGGCGTTCCGCGACGGTCTGTTCGCCCGCGTCGTGCGGGCCTGCGTCGCCTGGCGCTACCTCACCGTCGCCGTCGCGATCGGCCTGCTGCTGCTGTTCATAGGGCTGATCGGGGGCGGGCGTATCTCATTCGTTTTCTTCCCCTCGCCCGAAGCGGACTCTGTGGTCGCCAACGTCACCTTCGTCGAGGGCACCAAGCGGGAGACCACGGCCGCCATGGTGGACGAGCTCGGGCGGGCGCTGGACGAAGCCGAGCGCGCGCTGACAGAGGGCGCCGGCGGCCTCGTGGTCATGAGCCTCGGCCAGGTCGGCAAGCCGGCGTCCCGTCCCAACACGTTCTTCCTCGGCACCGGCGACCACGTGGGCGCCATGCGGGTCGAGCTGCAGCCATCGGATCGGCGCACCATCCGCACGCAGGCGCTGATCGAGGAATGGCGCAAGCGGGTGCGCCCGCTGCCGGGGCTGGAGACCATGACGATCCTCGAGCGTGCAGCCGGGCCACCCGGCCGCGAGATCGACATTCGGATCGCAGGCGACGACGTGCAGGCGCTCAAGGCGGCGGCAGGCGAGGTGAGCGTGCTGCTCGGCCGTTTCCCCGGTGTGAGCGACATCGAGGACAACACCCCCTACGGCAAGCAGGAGGCGATCCTTACCGTCAATGCGCGCGGCCGCGCCCTCGGCTTCACCACGGAGAGCGCCGCGCGCCAGGTGCGCGCCGCCTTCGAGGGCGTGATCGCGAGGCGCTTCGCGCGAGGTGACGAAGAGGTCGCGATCCGTGTCCGCCTGCCGCACGAAGCCCTCACCGAAGGCGATCTCCGGCGCTTCTATCTGCGGAGCCCTGCGGGCGTCGAAGTGCCGCTCGCCGAAGTGGTCGACTTCGACGAGGCAACTGGGTTCGCGAGCATCCGCCGCGAGGACGGCCAGCGCATGATCGCCGTCACGGCGGAGATCGACGAATCGACAACCAACACCGACGAGGTCTTGGACGCGCTCCAGGTCGAGGGACTGCCGGAGCTCTCGCAGAAGTACGGCGTCGGCGTCCTGCTGCGCGGCAAGGCCGAGGAACAGGCGACGACCATGGGCGACATGATGACCGGCGCCGTGGTCGCCTTGGTTGCGATTTATCTCATTCTAGCCTGGGTGTTCTCCAGCTACTCGCGGCCGATCTTCGTCATGGCCGTGATTCCCTTCGGTGCAGTTGGCGCCGTCTTCGGCCATTTCGTTCTGGGCTACGACCTCACTGTTCTGAGCATGATGGCGCTGCTCGGGCTGAGCGGCATCGTGGTCAACGATTCGATCATCCTCGTGCGCGCGATCCAGGAGCGTCTCAACACCGGCGAACCGCTGATGGAGGCCCTGGTCGGCGGCGCGCGGGATCGTCTGCGTGCCGTCATTCTGACCTCCGTGACCACGATCTTCGGCCTCACGCCCTTGCTCTTCGAGACCAGCCTTCAGGCGCAGTTCCTGAAGCCCATGGCGGTCACCATCGTCTTCGGCCTGCTCGGCGTGACCCTGATCGTGCTGATCCTGGTGCCGTGCCTGCTCGCCATTCAGGGCGACATCGCCGCTCTCTTCGGCCGCCCGCCGGCCGGGGATGAGGAGGCCGTCGAGGACGATCCGTCGCCGGCTCTCAGGCTTCGCGAAAGCGACGGTTGATCGCAGCGCACGCGGCCACTACACAGCGCCCTAGCCGCAGCCCGGCTCCCTAATAGGTCGGGCGAGGCGAAGAGAGCGAGGAGGAGTGGGCGTGAACGGCATTCTCAAAGGCCTGCGCGTTGTCGAAGGCTCGGCCTTCGTCGCCGCTCCGCTCGGCGGCATGACGCTCGCCCAGATGGGCGCGGACGTGATCCGCTTCGACCCGCTCACGGGCGGCCTGGACTACCGGCGCTGGCCGGTTACGCCCGAGAACGAGAGCATCTACTGGGCCGGCATGAACAAGGGCAAGCGCTCCTTCGCGGTCAACCTGCGCGAGGCGGAGGGGCGCGAGCTGGTGGCGGCCCTCATCACCGCGCCGGGGCCGGAGGCGGGCATCTTTCTGACCAATCTGCAGGTCGGAGACTGGCTCTCTTACGAGACGCTGAGCGCCCGGCGCGAAGACCTCATCATGCTCCGCATCATCGGCAACCCGGACGGCACGGTCGCGGTCGACTACACCGTGAACGCCCGCATGGGCTGGCCGTTCGTGACCGGACCGGCGGACCTGGACGAGCCGGTCAACAACGTGCTGCCGGGTTGGGACCTGACCTGCGGGCTTACCGCCACCATCGGCCTGCTCGCGGCCGAGCGACACCGCAGCCGCACCGGCGAGGGGCAGGAGGTGCGGCTCAGCCTCGCCGATGTCGCCTATCACATCACCGGCTCGCTCGGTTACATCGGCGATGTCGAGATCAACGGCGCCGAGCGGCCGCGCATCGGCAACGACATGTACGGCACCTTCGGCGGCGATTTTGCCACCCTCGACGGCCGCCGGGTCATGCTGGTGGTGGTGACGCCGCGCCACGTCAAGGCGCTGGGGCAGGCAGCCGGGCTCACGGAGACCTTCGCCGCCATCGAGGCGGAGCACGGTGTCAATCTTGCCGACGAGGCCGACCGCTGGGAGGTGCGAGAGCAGCTTCGCGCCGCGCTCGAGCCGTGGTTCGCCTCACTGAGCCTGGAGGAGGTGGGCGCCCGGCTCACCGAGGTCGGCGTGCTCTGGGGGCCGTTTCGCACCCATACCCAGATGGTGGAGGAAGACCCCTTCTGCTCGACCGCCAATCCGCTGTTTCAGCGGATCGATCAGCCGGGGATCGGGCCTGTGCTGACGCCGGGCTCGCCGCTGGACTTCGCCGCGTCTCCCCGAGGTGAGGTCGCGCCGGGGCCGCAGCTCGGCCAGCACACCGACGAGATTCTGGCGGGGGTGCTGGGCCTCAGCGACGGTGCCATCGGCGCACTACACGATCGCGGTATCGTCGGCGCGCCTAGCTGACGCAGGGCTCAGGCGCCCTCGACCAGAACTGCCTCTCCCTCCAGCCGGCTGGCGTCCGCCGACTCGCGCCAGGCCTCCGCCGCAGCGCGGTCGTCGAATTCGAGCACCGTCATGCGCCCGTCGGGCCAGGTACCTTCCTTGACCGTTGGCGCTCGGCCGCTCGACAGCACCCGACCGCCATGGGTGGCGACGCTACGGGTATCGATGTCGGACTCGCCGCTCGCTCCACGGAGGATCAGGTAGTGGCCGCCACCCTGTGCAGCGTCACCGCCTTCGAGATGGACCATGTGGCCGGTCGATGCGCGCTGTCGAATCGCGCGCGCCTCGACGTAGGCGGGCGAATCGTACCAGGCCGCGGCGCGAGCCGGACTGTCGAACTCCAGCAGCACCAGCCGCCCCGGTTGCCAGCCGCCGGCGATCACCTCGTGCCCACCACCCCTGACCAAGAAGCGCCCCTCGAACGCCGCGATCGAGCCCGGCGTCAGCGCCCGGTAGTCGGCATAGGTCTCCGGATCGGTCACGGTCACATCGGCGATCACATAGCCTGGCATGTCGGGCGTCCTCAGAAAGGCTCGGGGTCTGCGAAGCGGCGGAGCACGTTGGTCGTGAGCTTCGCGATGTTGTTGTCGTACCCGTTCCACGGCAGGCTCGCGGGATAGCAGATCGAGCCGACCGAGAAGACTGCGCCGCCGTTGGGCGTCTCGTAGAACACCATGTCGGCCTTGACCTTCTCGTGCTCGGTGCCGCCCAGGCCGGCATGGTTCACCAGCACCTCCTCGTTCACCACGAGGTAGAGGTCGGTGTGGTCCTCCGAGCGCGCGAGGACCAGCGCGTGCGGGGGCGTGCCGAGGCGGGGATCGGTGGCGTCGAGCTCGTTGCCGGCCGCGCCCTCGCCGTGATAGCCGAAGTCGCCGAGCAGCTCGTCCTCGCCGATCCCCTCGAAGATGAACTGCGCGCGGGGGTCGAAGCTCCCCGGCATGCGCCGGTAGTAGGAGGACTTGTCGAAGCCCTCGGCGACGAAGCCGACGCCGGCCAGCCGCTGGGGCGCGAAGTCCCCCTGATGGCGCCAGATGCCGCCGTATTCGCCTGTGAAGCTGTGGTAGTACTCGCCGGGATCCCCCTCCCAGGTGCGGATCGCAGCCTCGCAGCGGCGCACCTCGATCACGCCCGGCAGCTCCTTGTGCATGGCGACGCGCCAGTAGAAGCCGTTGCCGCCGAGATACATCAGCCGGCCGCCCTGCTGGGTGAAGCCGTGGACGGCGTCCCGCATGGCCTTGGAGTAGTACTCCGGGTGGCCGCCGGTGATCAGCACGTTGTAGGGCTTGAGCAGGTCGATGCCCTCGCGGTCGACGTCCTCGTCGGTGATGACGTCGTGCTCCATGCCGAAGTGGGTGAGCCAGTCCACCACGTACATGTCGAGGATGAACTCGCGCGCGTTGGTGGAGTCCTCGCCGGCGCAGGCCCAGGGCGTCTCCGCCTTGGGCCGCATGTTGAGGATCGGGCGCAGCCGAGACGAATAGCAGACGCCGCTGCCGTCCGAATGGGTGTCGTAGAGCGAGGAGCCGTATTCGCGATGCTCGTTGAGGAAGAGCTGCTGCGCGTTGAGCGTGGGCAGCTGGCCGGTGAGCAACTCGCCGAGCGGGCCGTCGAAGGCCAGGTGCTCGTTGGCATAGGCCATGTACTCGACCGTCGGCAGCAGGAAGGCGATGCGCGCCGCTCGCCCCGGCGCCGGCAACACCACGAAGGGCACGTATTCCTCGGCTCCCTTGGCCCGGAGCCGCGCGGCGTAGACTCCGCTCGCCATGCGCGCCGGCACGGTCCATTCGAAGTCCACCTCCCAGCCGGCGTCGTAGAGATCGTCGTCGTGGAAGTGGATGGCGCCGTACTCATGCCGAGCGTGGCGCCAGCACATCTCCTCGCCCGAGAAATTCCACCCGGTCATGCCGCGCGCGGGCAGGTTGACGATCTCGCCGTGGCAATGGTTGGAGGAGCGGTCGGAAATCCTGATCGACGTGATGTCGCGCGAGAAATCCCAGGCGCAGAGGATGTCGGGCGCGAGCCCGGCCGGGACCGCCTCGTTCTTCATGCGCTCGATCTCCAGCCGATCCAAGGCGCGGCCGACTAGCCGGGGTGAATCGATCTTGCCGTTGTAGAGGCCGTCCACCAGCGCGCGGCCCTTCTGGCGCCGCTTGAAGATGCCGGCCATGACGATGGGCGCGCCGTTGCCGGGGGATGCTGCACCGGCCTTGCGCGTCTTCGTGCCGCCGTCGTCGACGCGGGCGTAGGGCAGGAGCGGCTCCTGATACACCGTGACCCGGCCGGACTCGGCATCGTAGCTGGCGGCGGCGAGGTACCAGTGGCGCTCCAGCAGCGGCTTGCCGACCGAGACCTTTTCCACCGTGCCGTCCGCCATGCCGAGCTGGAGCGCGACGGAGCCCGCATCGTCGATAACGAGGGCGAAGCCGGTCTTGCCACGCGGGTCCCACTTGGTGACGAGGCCTTGCTCGCCCTTGCCGGGCGTGGTCGGCCAGATCATGGCCTGAACGGTGAAGCTGCCGAGCGTCTCCAACAGCAGCCGGCTCTCCACCAGGGCGTAGGAGCCCGCGTGGATGACCTGCCGGCGCCCCTTGTGGCGCTTGCTCACCGGGGTGCGGATCGGCTTCTCCTTGAAGCCGGGCCCGGCGGGCGTGTCGTCCGCGCAGATCAGGCGCACGATGTCCGCTTGGTAGGTGGGATGCTCGCAGTTCACATGGAACTTGATGGTCTCGCCCGGCCGGACGCTGATCCGGTCGGGATAGCCGGTGATCGTCAGCATGCCGCGCCTCCGCGCTGCGCCATCCTCATGCCGCGAGCATAGTCAGCAGCCCGGCGGCGAACAACTCGACCCGACGCGTTCACGCTGCGGTCCCGGTGCAACCTCGAGCGGGATGTGCAATATGGGCGCGCGGTCGGGGAGGGCCCTGCCGCCCCGACCGGAGTGAGGGAGCGAACGATGGCGACACTGATTATTCATGGCATACCGCTGAGCACCTATGTCCGCACCTGCCGCATGGCGTGCAGGGAGAAGGGGGTGCCCTACGAGCTCGATCCCGTCATGCCCCAGTCGCCGGAGCAGCTGGCGATGCAGCCCTGGGGCTCGGTGCCGGCCATGACCCACGGCGATGTGCGCATGTACGAATCGGTCGCGATCTGCAACTACATCGACAACGCGTTCGACGGGCCGCCCCTGCAGCCCGCCGACCCGCTCGCCAACGCACGCTGCTGGCAGTGGACGTCGGTCTTCATCCAGTATCTCTACCGGCCGGCGATCGACATCGTGCTGCAGCGCCTGATCGTGCCCGCGCAGGGCGGCGAGCCCGACGAGGCATTGGTCGAGAGCAGCGTGCCCAAGTCCGACAAGGCGCTCGTCGCGCTCGACGGAGCACTGGAAGGCAATGCCTGCTTCGCCGGCGACGAAGCATCCGTCGCCGACTACATGGTGCTGCCCGTGCTGCACTATCTGAAGATGACGCCGGAGGGAGAAGGCCTGCTTGCGCCCCGCGCCAACATCGCCCGCTGGCACGCCGCCATCGACGAGCGCGAGAGCGCGGTCGCAACGGTGCCCGAGTTCGGTTGATAGAGCGGCGCTTCGATCAGCCTGAGAAGGCGTAGCCCGCCGAGCGCACGGTCCGGATCACGTCGTCCTCGCCGTCGCGGTTAAGCGCCTGGCGCAGACGGCGAACGTGCACGTCCACGGTGCGTTGCTCAATGTGCACCGCGCGCCCCCACACCGCCTCGAGCAGATGGTCGCGGGAGAGCACCCGGCCGGGATGCTCCATGAAGTGACGCAGCAGGCGGTATTCGGTCGGCCCCAGGTGAATCGAGCGTCCGTTGCGGCTGACGCGGTGGCTGGCAAGGTCCATCGCGATGTCGCCGCTGGCGAGTGATTGGGCCGCGCTCGTCGGCGCAGCCCGGCGCAGCACCGCGCCAATGCGTGCAATGAGTTCCGAAATTGCGAACGGCTTGACCACGTAGTCGTCGGCACCGCAGTCGAGGCCGCGGACGCGGTCGCTTTCCTCGCCGCGTGCGGTGAGCAGGATGACCGGCAGGCTGTGAGTCTCCGGATCGCGCCGGATCTTGCGACAAATCTCGATTCCGGAGACGCCGGGCAGCATCCAGTCGAGCAGTACCAGATCGGGCTTTATCGAAGCGATCGTGCCTATCGCGTCGCCGCCGTTCTCGATCGAAGCGACGCGGAACCGGTGATTCTCAAGATTGTAACGGAGCAGGGTCGTCAGCGAGGTTTCGTCTTCGATCACGAGGATGAGCGGGCTATCCGTCATCGCGCATGCTCCTGTCGCTCTCCCTGCGGTTGGCTATTGTCTTGCGGCGCTGTTTGAAAACGGCGCCCGCTCCCGGTGAGGAACGGGCGCCGCCGTAGCATGATTTCAGGGTCTTGTGGTGAGCCCTGTTACATGGAGAGCTGAGCAAAGGTGGTGGCCTGGGTGCGCATCGCCTCGCGATCCGCATCGGGGAGCGGGATCAGCCCCTTGTCCGCGAGGTAGCCGTAGGGACCCCAGGCGTCCTCGTCAGTAAACGTCGCGACGTACTCGTCGATTCCGGGGATCACGCCCACATGCGCCTTCTTCACGTAGAAGTACATGGAGCGGGAGACCGGATAGTCGCCGTCGGCGATGGTGTCGAAGTCGGGCTCGACGCCGTCGATGATGCTGCCGCGAACCTTGTCGCGGTTCTGGTCGAGGAAGCTGTAGCCGAAGATCCCGAGCGCCGAGGGATTGGCTTCGAGCTTCTGAACGATGAGGTTGTCGTTCTCGCCCGCCTCGACGAAGGCGCCATCCTCACGAATTGAGTGGCAGATGACCTTGTAGGCGCTCTTGTCCTCTTTCTTGAGCGCTTTGATGTCGGGGAAGGTCTTGCAGCCGCCTTCCATGGCGAGCTCGACGAACGCGTCCCGCGTGCCGGAGGTCGGCGGCGGGCCGAGCACCTCGATCTTCGCGGCCGGCAGGGAGGCGTCGATGTCGCTCCAGGTCAGGTTGGGATTGGGCACCATCCCACCGTCGGAGGGAACGTCCTTGGCCAGAGCAAGGAAGAGCTGCTGCAGGGTGATCGAGAACCGCTCCGCCGACTTCGAGTTGGCGAGCACGATGCCGTCGTAGCCGATCTTGACCTCGGTGATGTCGGTCACGCCGTTCGAGGCGCAGCGCTCGACCTCCGAGGTCTTGATCCGGCGCGAGGCGTTGGTGATGTCGGGGTGAGCGACGCCGACGCCGGCGCAGAAGAGCTTGAGCCCGCCGCCCGAGCCGGTGCTCTCGACCACCGGGGTCTTGTTCCCCGTGGTCTTGCCGAACTCTTCGGCGACGGCGGTGGCGAAGGGGAATACGGTCGAAGAGCCTACGATCCTGATCTGGTCGCGGGCCTCCGCGGCGTTGGTCAGCGCCACTGACGCGGTCAGCGCAAGAGCTGCCGCCGCGGCGATGGCGAGGGGTGTCTTGGTCACGGCGCTTCCTCCGGGTTCGCTCTCATCCCGACGGTCGTGACCGCGCGCCGGCGCGGCCGCCCGGGATGGCAGGCAAACGCTAACGCCGGGCGAAGATGGAAATAATACGGATATGTGACGGTTCGTTGACTCTATGCCCCGCGCCGGGACGCCCTACTTCACCTCGACTTCGACGAAGACCACGTCGTCGGTGTCGCTCGGGTTGATGACGTCGTGCTCGACCCCTTCATCCCGGTAATAGGGCGAGCCGTGGACGATTTGGACTGTGCGCTCGCCGTCGGGCTCCACGAGGTGGAGGTGTCCGGTCGTTACCGGCACCACCACGTAGTCGTATTCGTGCCGGTGCCAACCCGTCGCCTCGCCGGGCTTGAATCGCCACTCGGTGACGCGCACGCGGTCGTTGTCGATTAGCACGGTCGGCGTTGCCGCGCCCATAGCCACCTCCACTGCAAGGAATAACCGCGGCGAAGCGTTGCAGGTTGGCGGGCCCTGCGCAAGCCCGCGGGCGGAACGCGCTGTCTCGCGACGATCACTCCCTGTGCCAGGAGCAATCCGTGGTCGTGACGACCTGATCGTTGGCCAGGTAGCTGGTCTCGTAGGCACAGCTTCCTGCCATCCCGGCATAGACACCGGTGCCGCCTGCCAGCTCCAACTGACCCTGCCCGCCGCCGCCGGCGTCCACGTCGCCCGCGCGCCTCTCGGCTGTGAGATAGAGCGTGTCGCCGGAGGGGTTGGTGGACGTGCACGCGGTCTGAAGATCGAGCCCGGCGGCCGAGCGTTTGCCGAAGATCACGCACGTCGACAGGCTGTGCCCGCCTTCGACGAACGGCTCGCCGCTGCTTGCGAGGGTGGTGATGGTGCCCTCCAGCTTGCCGCCGAAATACGCGCCGTCAGCGTGCTCTATGGATGTGAAATCGCGAACATAGGTTGCGATGGCGCTGAAGCTGCCGCTCTCCTGCGCGAACGCGCTCGGGGCCGCGCATAGAACGCCTATCGTGGCCGCTGCCGCCACGGCAAGTCCTCTGCTGGCTCTCATGTTGCCCTCCCAGTCTGGCAATTGCCCTGCCTCGGGATGGTAGGGGGAACAAATCGGCGACGGCAACAGGCGCGCTGGCTTCTCGCGTTGCAGCGCAGCTTCAGGCGTCGTCCTGTTCGGTCTGCACCAGCGATGCCGGGTCCACTGCGACGCTCTTGACCAGCGCGTACACCTCCGAGCCGGGGGCGAGGCCCAGGGTGTCGGCCGAGCGGGCGGTGATCCGCGCCGTTAGCCGGGCGCCAATGTCGACTGCCACATCGACAGAGGCGCCGCGGCGCGGTCCGATCTCGACGACCCGGCCGCGAAAGACGTTGAGGACGCTGGTCTCACGCGGCTCGGCCGTCGCGAGCGACACGTCCCGCGCCCGCACGCGGACCCTGAGCCGCCGTCCCGGCGCAAGCCTGAGGCGCGGCACGCGCAGGGTGCCGCCAGGCACCGCGAGCTCGGTGAGCCCGTAGGCCGCATCGTGGCGCTGCACTGTCGCCTCCAGCACCGCGCCGGCCGCCTCGATGCCGGCGAGGGGATCGAGATCGAGCCTGGCCATGACTTCCGCGGCAGGGCCCGCCGCCGCGACTCTGCCGCCGGCCATGACCACGATCGTGCCCGCGAGCCGCGCCACCTCGTCCACGGCGTGGCTGACGAAGACGATGGGCACGCCGATCTCGTCCCGCAGCCGCTCGATGTAGTCGATGACTTGCGCCTTGCGGGGTACGTCGAGCGCGGCCAGCGGCTCGTCCATCAGGAGGAGCTCCGGCTGGGCCATGAGCGCGCGCCCGAGCGCAACCCGCTGACGCTCGCCGCCCGAGAGGGTGCCGGGCCGGCGCTGCAGCAGTGCCTCCAGGCCGAGCAGCGTCACGATTCTCTCGAGTGTCGCATAACGCCCGTCGCGCGGCGCGAAGCGGTACCCGTAGAGCAGGTTGCGGCGCACGCTGAGGTGGGGGAAGAGGCGGCCGTCCTGAAACACGTAGCCGATCCGGCGGCGCTCCGGCTTGAGGTTTATCCCGGCCTCCGCATCAAAGAGCACGCGGTCTCCGAGCGCGATCCGCCCCGCCTCGGGCCGCACGAGGCCCGCGATGGCATCGGCCAGCGTGGTCTTGCCGGCGCCCGAGGCGCCGAACAGTGCGACCACGCCGTCGGCCTCGGCGCCGAAGGACGCATCGAGCGTGAACTCGCCCCGCGTGAGTCGCGCCTGGACCGCCAGCATCACCCCTCCAACCGGCGCTTGACGATGCGCGCCAAGAATTCGGAGCCGATCAGCGCGGCGAAGGCGATGACGATGGCGATCACCATCAGGCGGAAGGCGCCGTCAAGGCCGCCCGGCACTTGCGTGTAGGTGTAAAGCGCAAGGGGCAGAGTCCGGGTCTCTCCGGGAATGTTGGAGACGAAGGTGATGGTCGCGCCGAACTCGCCGAGGCAGCGGGCGAAGGCGAGGATGACGCCGGTGAGCACGCCGGGCGCGATGAGCGGCAGGCTGATGGTCACGAAGACCCAGATGGGCGGGGCGCCGAGCGTTCGTGCGGCGGTCTCCAGCCGGCGATCCATGCCCTCGATGGAGAGGCGGATCGCGCGCACCATGAGCGGGAAGGAGACCACGGCCGAGGCCACTGCCGCGCCCTGCCAGGTGAAGGCGAGGGTGATGCCGAACCAGTCGTCGAGCCAGGCGCCGAGCGGACCCTGCCTGCCGAGCAGCAGCAGCAGCACGAAGCCCACCACCACCGGCGGCAGCACCAGTGGCAGGTGGACCAGTCCGTTGAGGATCTCCCGGCCGGGGAAGCGATAGCGCGCCAGCAGCCAGGCGACGGCGATGCCGAGCGGCAGGCTGATCAGAACCGCCCAGCCCGCCACCCGCAGGCTGAGCTTGATCGCCTCGACCTCAAGCGGAGTCAGCGCCACTGTCTCACTCGACGAGGAAGCCGGCGCGGGCGAAGGCCGCCCGGCCCGCGGGCCCGGTGAGGAATTCGAAGAAGCGCACCGCGAGCGGCTCGGTGCGGCCCGCGACGAGTGCCACCGGGTATACGATGGGCTCATGCAGCGTCGCCGGGATCGAACCCACCACATGCACTCCTTCGACGAGGGCGGCATCGGTGGCGTAGACGATGCCGAGCGGCGCCTCGCCCCTGGCCACCAGCGCGAGCGCAGCCCGCACGTCGGCTGCCGGCGCGAGGTGGCCCTGCACGTCGTGCCAAAGGCCGAGCGCTTCCAGCGCTTGGCGCGCGTATATGCCGGCCGGCACATGGTCGGGGTTGCCGATGGCGAGCCGCCCGCCGTTCAGCAACGCAAGAAGATCGAACGCCGCGGACGATTTGAAGGGCGTCATGTCGCTGAGACCGGTGACGAACACCAGCCGATTGCCGGCGAGCACCTGCCGGCTGCCGGGCTCGATCAGGCCCTGCGCCTCTACATGGTCCATCCAGGCCGCATTGGCGGCGAGGAAGATATCGGCGGGCGCGCCGCTCTCGATCTGGCGCGCGAGCGCCGAGGTGCCGGCGTAGGAGGCCACGACACTATTGTCGGGACCCGCCTCGAACTGCCCGATGACCTCGTCGATCACGTGTGCGGTACTGGCGGCCGCGAGCACGACCATCCGCTCGGCTGCTGCCGGCCCTGCCCAGCAACAGGCGGAGAGCGCGGCGAGCACTAGCCATGCCGCCCGGAGCGTCGCCGACCGGCGCGGCCGCCGGTCGCCTCTTCCATGCCACACGTCGCGCGTCGCGGCCCCCGCGGGGCTCGCGCCTCTTCCTCAACTTGCGTGCATGAGGCTGGTTCCGACTGGAGCGAGCGCTCCCGCACCTCCACGGCGCCTCGGCCGTCGCCGACAGGGACCGACCGTTCCGTCGTTCGGGCGGTCACTCAGCCTGCTAAGGCCGCATCGGCGCGGCGACTGTAGCGTTCGGCCTGGACCCGCGCAACGCCGGCACGTCGCTCGCTTGTCAACCGATCGCAGAATTCAGACACTCCATCAACCCGGCGCCGGAACATGCGATTGGGCCGCGACACAACGCCAGGCCGAAAGCTACGCGAAAGATGGAGAGGATCTTGCTTTGCCGTGTCGACGAGGTCTACGCGGGCGAGATTCTGCGGGTCGAGACCGACGGCTTGCCGCCGGTCGCGGTTTACAACCTGGAAGGCGCCTTCTACGCCACCGACGACACGTGTTCCCATAGCCAAGCCTGGCTCTCGCAAGGCTTCATAGACGGCGACATCATCGAATGCCCGCTCCACGGCGGCTGCTTCGAGATCAAGACCGGCCAGCCGGTGGAGCCGCCCTGCACCGAGCCCATTCGGAGCTATGACCTCGTCGTCGAGGACGGCGCGATCTACGCGCTCGTCGAACCCTGAGCCGGAGGCGATGCCATGCCGATGCTGGAATGTTCCGAGGGGGATATCCACTACGAGGTCTGCGACATCGTGCCCCCGTGGCAGGAGCCGCGCGAGACTATCCTCTTTCTCCACGGGCTCGCCGTCGATTCCGACATATGGATCACGTGGCTGCCGATCCTGGCTGACCGCTATCGAATCATTCGAGTGGACCTGCGCGGCTTCGGCCGGTCCTTCGTCCCGGCGGAGGGCGCCGATTGGTCCATCGACGCGATGGCCGACGATGTTCTCGACGTGCTCGTTGCGCTTGGGACGGAGCGGGTGCACTTCGTCGGCGAATCGACAGGCGGCACCGTCGGCCTCCATCTCGCCGCGCATCATCCGGGACGCCTTCAAACGCTGACCATGGTTTCGGCGGCTCACCGGGGCGGTACGATCGGGCGGGCGCAGGCGCTCCGGGACGATGTCCACGGGCTGGGGATGGACGCGTGGTCGGCCAAACTCATGCCGCTCCGCTTCCCCGCAGGTTGCCTGAGCTCCGCGATGGAGCGCTGGTTCCACGACACGCAACGTGCCTCGGCGCCACAGGCCTGCGTCGACCTCGTGGACATGCTGGTGCGGGTGGACCTCACGGAGGCGCTTGGCGACATCCG
This sequence comes from Alphaproteobacteria bacterium, assembly GCA_965220745.1. Classification (GTDB taxonomy): domain Bacteria; phylum Pseudomonadota; class Alphaproteobacteria; order UBA828; family UBA828; genus WTGU01. The sequence continues at coordinate 879,049 of CBDCQT010000013.1, forward strand.
CGTTCCCACCCTCCTTATCGCGCCCGACGACAGTCCCTTCGTCTCGCTCGAGACCCAGGTCGAGCGGCTGCGTGCCATGCCCGATTGCGAGATGCACGTGGTGGCCGGCGCCCGTCACGGCGTCGCCTATTCGCACGGGCCGGAGTGCGCCAGCGCCCTCAGAGACTTTTTGGAACGCCGCAGCCCTTCGCCTGAATAGACCGTGGTGCGACGACGGGCGTTCGCCTCTCCTTAACTCTGGGCAGGCAACCGTTCACCAAACGACTTCCAGATCGGCTCGATGCCGTTCTCCCGCAGGAACTCCTCGGCCATCGCGACGATTTCCGCCTCCCGGAACGCATAGAATGCGTCGACGGCGTCCTCGTCTCTGACGTCCCGTTTCCACTTGCCGATCGAGCCCCTGTAGGCGTCCTCCGCCTGTTGTCTCCGCTCCTTGTCGCGGGTCCAATCCGAGACCAGGAATCGCCTGAGAATCCGATGGTGATCGTCGTGATCGAGGCCGGGAATCTCCAGATAACGCTCCGGCTCGGCGTCGACTGCTTCGCGCTCCTGGCGATTCTCCTCGGCGGGTATGCCGACCTCCATTTCGGCGTCGTCGTCCGTCTCGTAGAGCCAGACGATGCCGCCCGTCTGCCGGTCGAGGTAGACCACTTGCGGATATGTATCGTGGAAATCCACGTCGCGGCCGAAGGCCATCGTAAAGAGACCCTTGTCTATGCCCCCGCCACCGTCTCCGTCAGCCATGTGCGCGACGCCCCTCTCCGATACCGGTTAGCGCGGCGATGCGCGTAGCCAGCCGCGCGGACTTGCCTATATCATGCTCGTCACAAAAGGGGGGATAGACACATGGCAGAGACCACCGTCTTCAGCGCTTGTCCTCACGATTGCCCAGACACATGCGCCATGCTCACTACCGTCGAGGACGGCAGGGTGACCCAGGTGCGCGGCAATCCCGACCACCCGTTCACTCAGGGCGGTCTCTGTGTCAAGGTCAACGACTACCAGAATCGGGTCTATAGCAAGGATCGCGTGCTGCATCCGCTGCGCCGCACGGGAGCGAAGGGCGCCGGCGAATTCGAACAAATTTCCTGGGACGACGCGCTTGAGGAAATTTCGCGCCGTTGGAACGACATCATCGACAAGGACGGGCCGAGCACCATCGTGCCCTACAGCTATCTCGGCACCGAGGGCATCCTAAACGGCCTCAATTCCGGCGATGCCTTCTTCAACAAGCTCGGCGCTGCCGTCTCGGAACGGACCTTCTGCGACTCTGCCGCGATCACGGCCTTCTTCATGTCCTGCGGGCCGACCGCCGCGGTCGATCCCGAGAGTTTCGTCTACTCGAAGTACATCGTCCTTTGGGCAATCAACACCATCAGCAACAACCTGCACCACTGGCCCTTCATTGCCGAGGCACAGCGCCGCGGAGCCAAGGTGGTGGTGATCGATCCGGTCGCGACCCGCACGGCAAAGCAGGCCGACTGGCACCTGCCGATCAAGCCCGGCACCGACGCCGCTCTGGCGCTCGGCATGATCAACGTGATCATCGCCGAGAACCTGGTCGATCACGACTACGTCGAGAAGTACACCGTCGGCTACGACGAGCTGGCCGAGCGTGCGGCGAACTTCCCGCCGGATAGGGTCGCTGAGATCACCGGGATTGCGGCCGACGACATCCGCACGCTGGCGCGGGAGTTCGCGACCACGCAGCCCTCGGTAATCCGCATGGGCGTGGCGATCGAACGCAACGCATCCGGCGGCAACGCCGTGCGGGCGATGTCCTGCATCCCAGCACTGGTCGGCTCCTGGCGGCATTGCGGCGGCGGCATCCTGCACATGCCGATCTGGGCCTTCCCGATGAAGTGGGACGATCTCAGCCGCCCCGACTGGATCCGCGAAGGCACACCGGTGATCAACCAGTGGCGGCTCGGCCCGGCGCTCGCGGGCGAGCTCGACCACAAGGTCAATTCGCTCTTCGTCTACAACTCGAATCCGGTTGTGGTGGCGCCGGAGCAGGACAAGATGCTGCAGGGTCTCGCGCGCGAGGATCTGTTCACCGTCGTGAGCGAGCACTTCCTCACCGATACTGCGCTCTACGCCGACATCGTGCTGCCCGCCACCACGCAGCTGGAGCAGTTCGATCTCATGTTCTCGTGGGGGCACCTCTATCTGACCCTCAACGAGCCGGCGATCGCGCCGCTCGGCGAGGCGGTGTCCAACACCGAGCTGTTCCGGCGCCTGGCCCGCGCCATGGGCTTCAACGACCCCTTCTGGGATCGGTCGGACGAGCAAATGGCGCTCGATGCCCTGGACTGGGACAACCCGGTGCTGGAGGGGATCGACCTCGATGGCTTGCGCCAGACCGGCTATGCCCGGCTCAAGGTCGGCTCGCCGGAGGAGTTCGTACCGCACCGCGAGGGCAACTTCCCGACGCCCTCCGGCAAGATGGAATTCAAGTCGTCCGTTGCCGAGGCCGCCGGCAACATGGTGCTGCCGCTGTTTCGCCAGGGCTATGCCGCCGATCAGTCGGGCGAGCCGCTGGACCCGTTGCCAAACTTCATTCCGCAGAACGAGTCAGCGCGCACCAACCCCGAGCTCGCCGCGCGTTATCCGCTCAACATGCTCTCACCGAAGGCCCACGCCTTCCTCAACTCGTGCTACGCCAATATGGATACCCAGCTTCATCACGCCGGCGAGCAGATGGTGATGATCAATCCGAGCGACGCGGGTGCCCGCGGCATCGCTGATGGAAACGCGGTGCAGGTCTTCAACGACCGAGGCGCATTCCATGCGGTGGCGCACGTTAGCGAGGACGCAAGCCCCGGTGTCGTGGTCGCACCGCTCGGCTATTGGGCGAAGAGCAGCCCCAACGGCCGCACGGTGAATGCCATCAACCCGCCGGCCTTCGCAGACTACGGCAACGCGCCGACCTTCTCCGACACGCTGGTGGAGGTGAGCGCGGTTTAGATCCTCGGCCTGCGCCAGATCGTTCGCCTCCACCGGGCCGGGCCGAGCACGGCAGGGACGCATGCGCGCGGGAAGGGTCGGAACATGCTCGCGAAGCACGAAGTCGATGCGTTCTGGCGCGATGGCTTTATCGTTGCCGAGAACGCGGTCGACCGCCGCCAGCTCACGCGCCTGCGGGGCGTCCTGGCCGGATGGGTCGACGAAAGCCGCGGCCGCGACGCGCCATTCGGCGAGCCGACCACCGACGGGCGGCCGCGCTTCGACCTGGCGCCCGAGCACAACGCGAAGCAGCCCGCACTCCGACGGGTCAATAACCCTAGTGAGATCGACGACGCCTACATGGAGGCGATGCGCGATTCGGCGATGACCGACATGGTCGCCGCCCTCATCGGCCCCGACGTCAAACACCATCACTGCAAGATCAACCTCAAGCTGCCCGGCTCCAACACCGAGGTGCGCTACCACCAGGACTTCGCCTACACGCCGCACACGAACGATGATGTCGTGACCGCTCTGCTCATGCTCGACGACATGACGCCCGAGAACGGCTGTCTCATGGCGGTGCCCGGCAGCCACCGCGGACCGGTGTACTCGCTCTTCGACGGCGAGCGCTTCACCGGTTTCGTCGCGCCCGCCGTGGAGCGCTCGTTACGCGAGCACGAGGTGCCCGTTCTCGGCAGCGCCGGCAGCGTCTGCCTGATGCACACCCGGCTCGCGCACGGCTCTGAGCCCAACCGCTCGTCAGCGCCGCGCGGTCTCTACATCTGTGTCTACAGCGCTGCGGACGCGTTCCCCATCGCCCGCAACCCCATGCCGAACCGCAACGAGGGCATGATGGTGCGCGGCCGGCCTACGCGCCGTGCCCGCCTCGCCGAAGCGACCATCGAGCTGCCCGAGCAGCCGATGCGCGCGTCGTTCTTCGCCGTGCAGGAGGAGGCCGGCGACTCCGCGTCCTGATCGCCGCCGCCGATTCGCCTTACGGCCGCCGTGCCAGCAGGTCGATCTCGACGCGGGCATCGAGGGCGAGCCCGGTGACGCCCACGCACGTGCGCGCCGGGCGCCGCTCGGGATCGAAATAGGTCTCGTAGACCGCGTTCATCGCCGCGTAGTCCTCCTTGAAGTGCGTGAGATAGACCCGCGCGACGAGGACGTGCTCGAGCCCGAGGCCGAAGGAGCCGAGCACGATCTTCAGATTGGCCATGACGTTGTGGGTCTGGCCTTCGATGCCGTCGGGGAGCGGCGCGGCCTCGTCGTCGGGGTCGTTGGGCATCTGGCCGGTGACGAACACCCATTCGTCGGCTTCGACCGCGTGGCTGAAGGGCGCGACGGGCGTGGGTGCGCCGGCCGCCATGTGGAAGATCGGTGCTGTCATGGGATTCCTCTCGTCGTGCGGGCGCGGTCAGGCCTCGACGGTGTGGAGCATGACCCGGAGCGCTCGCGCGAGCTCCTCCTTCTCCGCGGTGGAGAGGTCGCGGGTGATCTCGCCTTCGAGCGCGTTGAATCGGGGAAAAATCTCGCGCACGGTGGCGATCCCCGTCTCGGTCGCCTCCACCAGCACCCGCCGGCCGTCGGCGGCATGGGGGCGGCGGGCGGCGAAGCCCAGCCCTTCCAGGGTCTTCACCACGCCGGTGAGGGTGCTCTTGGAGATCCCCGATTCCTCGGCGAGGACGTTGGACTCCTTCGGCCCCCAGACCCACAGCACCCAGAGCACCGTGAAGCCCGAGAATGAGAGGCGGTACTCGGCGAGCAGGTTGCGCTCCATGTAATTGCGCACCGCGTTAGCCACACGAAAGACGTTGGAGACGGCCGCGAAGGCGTCGACATCAATGCCCAGCCCCTCGACCCGCGCGCGGGCCTCGCGCTCCTCGCGCGTGAGCGCAACCTCCCTGCTCATGCGTCGGTGCCCCCGATCTCGGGGAGGTTTCTCCGCTCCAGCGTCGTGCCGCCTCGCCAGGACATGGCGACCTCGCGCCAGTAGCCCGCGATCAGCTCGCGGGGCTGCAGCCGGGTGAGCTCCTCCACCGGGGAGTCGCCGATCCAGAGCTCGAAGCTGCCGCGGAAGCAGCGGCCGATCTCGCCCTCGTAGGCGGACATGGTCACCAGCTCGTCCAGGCTGTCGCTGCCGTCGCCCTCGATCGCGGGCATCCAGCGGTTGTGCACCATCGGCAGCGCGTTGACGAAGCCGGCATGGTCGCTCTCGGCCTCGATCTCGAAGGTCGCGTGCAGCAGGCGGCGGTCGTTGGCGGCGAGGCTCGCGCCGAAGCGCCCGCCGGGCTCCAGGCCCGGCCCGGCCCGGCCCACCGTGACCGGGCGGGTGAGATAGATCGAGCCGAGCTTCTTGGGGTAGCCCTGGTGATGGCCGCGCACCATGGCGTAGTCGGTATCGACCCAGATGTAGGCGCAGCGCGAGTAGTGCCGGCCCCGGTACTTGCAGCGGATGACGACGAACATCTCCCGGTACTGCGCACGGACGGGGTCGAGCAGCTCCTCGAAGGTGTCGGAGCAGCTCTGCCACTCGGCCCAGATGAGCGCCACGGCGCCGGGGTCTTCGTCTGCCGGCGCGAGACCGGGCGGGATCAGCGCCGCCACCGCGTCGGGGTCGGTGCGGTATTCCAGCGTGAGCATTTGACCGGAGTAGTGCCACGGCACGGGCGGCAGCAGGGAGGCGCGGCCGCTGCCGGAGCGCGGGAACATGAAGCCTTTGAGGGACAAGACGAATCACTCCCGGAATCGCGACGATTCCTTGTCTTTCGCAATCGTCGATCCTATCGTCAGGGACCGAACGATTTCAAGCCGAGGGCCAGCCATGACGGAGTTCCGGCGCATCCTGCTCGACGGTTACCCCGCCGTCGTGACCAGAGACGGCGAGCGCCTGCACGCGAAGGACGGACGCTCGGTCGCGGTGGAGGATGCGATCCACCTGCCGCCGACGGAGCCGCGCAAGATCATCTGCGTTCACCTCAACTACCAGAGCCGGGTGGACGAGTTCATGGCGACGCTGCCGGCGACGCCGACTTACTTCCACAAGCCGGTGAGCGCGCTCTGCGGGCACGGCGCGCAAGTGGTACGGCCCGAGCGCTGCCAGTGGCTGAACTACGAGGGCGAGATCGCCATCGTCATCGGCTGGCACTGCCGCAACGTCGCGCGCGACGAGGCCGCTGACTACATCGCGGGCTACACCATCGCCAACGACTACGGACTGCACGACTTCCGCGACACCGACGCGGGCTCCATGCTGCGGGTGAAGGGCTCGGACACGCTCTGCCCGGTCGGCCCCGCACTGGTGAGCGACTGGGACTTTCGCGGCAAGTCCGTCCGCACCTACGTCAATGGCGCCCTCGCCCAGGACGGAAACACGGACGAGATGGCGTGGGACATGCACTATCTCGTGGCCGACATCGCCCGCAACATCACGCTTGAGCCCGGCGACTTGCTGCTCTCCGGCACGCCCGCCAACAGCCGGCCGGTTGAGCCGGGCGACGTCGTGCGTGTGGAGGTGGACGGGCTGGGCGCACTGGAGAACGAGATCGTACAGGGCCCGGCGCCGATCCGCGACGATGTCGGCGCCCAGCCCACGAGCTCGGAGGAGGTGATGTCCACCGCGCTCGGCGGCGACTGGGAGCTCCGCGGCATTCGGGCCCCGCGCAAGTCGTAGCGCGGCGTCAGGCGGTGGAGCTCTCCAGGATCTGCAGGGTCTTCAGGTCGCTGTGGAAGTCGAGGGCGTAGTCGCCGCCTTCCCTGCCGATGCCGCTGATGCCGCAGCCGCCGAAGGGCGCGCTCAGGTCGCGGACGAGGAAGCAGTTGACCCAGACCGTGCCCGCGCGCACCCGCCGCCCGATGCGCTCAGCCCTCGCCGCATCGCCGGTGTAGACGACCCCGGCGAGCCCGTAGCGCGTGCCGTTGGCAAGCGCCACTGCCTCGCCTTCGTCCGCGAAGGTTTGCAGGGTCAGCACCGGGCCGAACACCTCGTGCTGCACGATCTCGGCCTCGTTGCTGCGGGGCTCGATCAGGGTCGGCTCGTACCAGAGCCCGCCCTCCCGGGTGACGTGCCCGCCTCTCAGCACTCGGTCTCCCGCCGCCCGCGCCCGCTCGACGAAACCGTGGACCCGCGCGAGGTGCTCGGGATGAATCAGCGGAGAGAGCGTGGTGCCGGGCTCGCGGCTGTCGCCCGCCACATGCTGCTCGGTGTAGGCGAGCATCCGTTCAAGGAACTCCTCGCGGACCGCGTCCTCCACCAGGAGGCGGGTGCCTGCCAGGCAGACCTGCCCCGAGTCGTCGTACTGGCCGGCGGCCTTGCGGGCGGCGGCATCGAGGTCGGAGTCGGCGAACACGATGAAGGGGCTCTTGCCGCCAAGCTCCGCCGTGAAGGGCACGATGTTGCGGGCGGCGGCGGCCCCAATCTGCCGGGCGGCCTCGGGCGAGCCGGTGAACGAGATGCGGCGCACCCGCGGGTCCGCGACCAAGGCTGCGCCGACCTCCTCGCCGAGCCCCTGGACCACGTTGAAGACGCCGGGCGGGAAGCCGGCCTCGTCCACCAGATCGGCGAGCAGGGAGGCCGTGATCGGCGACCACTCGGCAGGCTTGAGGATCACAGTATTGCCGGCGGCGAGCGCCGGCGCGCACTTCCAGGTCGCGAGCATGAAGGGCGCGTTCCAGGGCGTGATGATCACCGCGGGGCCGGCGGGCATGCGCAGCACACGGTTGGCGGTGCCGTTGGAGTTCCAGGCCCGCGGCTCGTAGTCGCAGGCGAGGTCGGCGTAGGCACGAAAGTTCCGCGCCCCTCGGGGGATCACCCGCAGCTCCAGACTCTCCTGGAGCATCGCCATGTCGAGGCATTCGAGCCGGGCCAGGGTGGCGACGTTCGCGTCGATGAGCTCGGCGAGGCGGTGCATGTACGCCGCCCGCTCGGCCGGGCCCTTCGCCGACCAGCTGGGGAAGGCGTCCGCCGCCGCGCCCACCGCCTGCGCGGCGGTCGCGGCATAGCCCGCTGCGAAGTCTCCGAGCTTCCGAGACCAGTCCAGCGGCGAGCGGTCCTCGAAGCGACGCGCCGAGGGCACCCGGCGCCCTGCGATGTAGTGATCGGGTGAGACGGAGACACCGTCGACGTCGATCCGGGGCGCAGTCATCGGCTCCTCCGCTCTATGCCGTGCGGGTCGAGGCGCGGTGCTAGAGGAAGTTGAGGTAGCGCGACATCTCCCAGTCCGTCGTGCTGCCGAGGTAGTCGTCCCACTCCTTGCGCTTGATCCCGATGTGGTTCGCCACCAGCAGCGCGCCGATCGCGGCGACCAGCGCGTCGTCCTGCTCCAGCGCGTCGAGCGCCGCGCCCAGGTTCCCGGGCACGGCGACGTCTGTATCGACGCTCTCCAGCCCGTCGCCGGTCTCCGCCGGCGGCAGTGGATAGCCGTTCTCCACCCCGAGCCGGGCCGCCCGCAGCATGGTCGCCGCGGCGACATAGGGATTGGCGGCACCGTCAGCCACGCGATGCTCGATGCGCGTCGCCGGTCCGCGTTCGCCGGGCACCCGCACCGCGACGCCGCGGTGGTCGTATCCCCAGTTCGCCCAGTAGCCGGCGAGACTCGCCGGGCGGAGCCGGCGGTAGGAGTTGACGGTGGGCGCGATCAGCCCGGCCATGGAGCGGTGATGGTGCATGAGCCCCGCGATGCACTGCCGGGAGAGGTCGGAGAGGCCGTCCGCCTGCGCGGGGTCGGCGCAGGCGTTGTGCCCGTCCTTGTCGGCGAAGCTGAGGTTGAGGTGGACCCCGCTGCCGCCGCGATCCGAGAGCGGCTTCGGCATGAAGCTGAGCAGATAACCCCGTTTCGCCGCGACCTCGCGGGCCATCAGCCGGAAGAGGAAGATGTCGTCGATGGCCCCGAGCGCGTCCCGATAGCGCAGCGTGAACTCGAACTGCGGCCAGTCGAACTCGGAGTTGATCGCCTCCAGCGGGAAGCCGCAGGCCTCCGCCTGCGACCAGATGCCGTCGACCAGCCCGGCGGGGTCGACCGCAGCGCCGGTGCCGTAGACGTAGGCGCCGGGGGTGTCGTAGGGCACCCAGTTGCCGGTGGAATCGCGCTCGAAGACGAAGGCCTCGAGCTCGATGCCGAGGAAGGGCGCGAGCCCCGCCTCCTGCCACGCCGCAATCGCGCGGGCGAGCGCGCCCCGTGCGCAGAGCCCGAGCGGCTGCCTGTCCTTCTCCAGGTTCGCCACCACCACGCCGGTGCCGGGCTCCCAGCCGGGCCGGACTCCGTCGAGGTCGAACACCGCCTCCATGTCCGGCAGGCCTTCGGGCACACCCGATCCGGGGGCGGGGATCAAGGCACGCTCGTAGTCCACGGCGTAGACCCCGACGCACTGACGGAGCGTGCCGGACTCGGCCATTGCGCGTGGGACGTACTTGCCGCGCGCGAGGTTCAGATGGTCGCAGAACAGGACCCGAATGCGTTCGTAGTCGCTCATGCCAAGCGCCCTATCACTCGGCCGCGCCGGTCAGCAGGTCACCGACACCGGCAGGTACTTGATGCCATTGATGAAGTTGGATCGGAGCCGGAGCGCCTGACCGGCCGGCCGGAGCGTGCGCACCCGGCGCGTCAGCTCCTCCAGCACGATGCGCAGCTCGAGCCGCGCCAGCCAGAGGCCGAGGCAGAGGTGCGGCCCGCCCCGCCCGAAGGCCATTTGCGGGTTGGGGTCGCGCGCGAAATCGGCGTTGTAGGGATCGTCGAAGACCCGCTCGTCGAAGTTGCCGGAGATGAACCACAGGATCACCTTGTCGCCCGCCGCGATGGTGCGCCCGTGCATGTCGAAGTCTTCCACAGCGGTGCGGCGGAAGTGCATGGTGGGCGACGAGATGCGCAGCAGCTCCTCCACCGCCGTGGCCCAGAGCGCCTCGTCGGCGCCCTGAAGCTGCTCGAAGAGCCGGGGCTCACGGGCGAGGAGGTCGACAGAGGAGGCAACCGCATAGCGCGTGGTGTCGTTGCCCGCCACCACCAGCAACGTGAAGAAATTCTTGAACTCGTGGTCGGTGAGCGGCTCGCCGTCCCGGTCGGGCTCAAGCAGAAGGCTGATCACGTCACCGCGCGGCTTCCCGCGTCGGAGCGCGGCCTGGCGCTCCGCGTACTCGAAGACCTCCGCACCGGCCGGCGAGCGGAAGGGCATGAGGCGGAAGGCGTCCGTGTCGGTTTGGTCGACCACGTGGTCGGTGAAGTCCGGGTCGCTGTTCGCCATCATCTCGTCGCCCTTGTCGGCGAGCCAGGCACCGTCCTCCTCCGACACCCCAAGCACGCCCGCCAGCATCAGCATGGGCAGGGGCTTCGCGATCGCATCGACGCAATCGAACTCGTCCTGCTTCAGAGCCTCGTCGAGCACGCGGGAGACGATGGCACGCACCCGGTCCCGGTAGGTCTCGATGAAGCGGCGCGAGAAAGTGCGGTTGACCAGGCGGCGCAGGCGGGTGTGCTCGGGCGGGTCCTGCTCCATCATGGTCAGGCGCGCGATCCGCTCCTCTTCCGTCATCTCTTCGAGGCGAATCCCCTGCCGGGTCGTGAACTGCCGGAAGTTCTTGCTGATCTCCGCGATGTCCTCGTGGCGGGTGATGGCCCAGAAACCGGAGGCATCGCGCTCGTCGAACCACGCAATCGGGTCGTCGCGCCGCAGCGCCTCGAAGGTCCTGTGAGGCACGCAATCGACGAAGGAGTCGTGGGAGGAGAGGTCGGCGATCCCCTCCGGCTCGGGAGAAAGAAGCGCGGACATGGCGGTCTCGTTTGGTTGCGAACCGGTTGACGGCATGATAGTTCGGATACGAACGATCTGTCCACCGAAGTCGTTCGCTGTGCGTGCCAGCCGGAGCCGGCGGGCCGGTTCCGGGGCGCAGGCGAGGCGACAAAGGAGGAGACGTGGGAGACATCGCAGGCGCCGGCTTCCTGTCGCATGTGCCTACGATCATGCTGCCGAAGGCGGTCCGGCTTGCGCTGAACGAGGGGCGCGAGCTGAGCCTCGTGCCCGGTCTCGAGCGGCTGCGCAGCGAGGTCCTCGACGACCTCCGGCCCGACACCTTCGTGGTGTTCGACACCCACTGGTTCACCACCGTGGAGTTCATCGTGAGCGCCCACGAGCGCCGCCGGGGCCGCTACACCTCGGGCGAGCTCCCGCGCGGCATTCACGGCCTGCCCTACGACCTTGCCGGGAGCCCGGCACTGGCCGCGGGCATCGCAGCGGCTGTACGCGAGCACGCCGGCATACCCTGCATCGCCAACGACGATGCGCACCTGCCGATCCACTACCCCACCGTCAACCTCGCCCACTACCTGAACCGGAGCGAGCGCTGGGTCTCCGTCAGCATCTGCCAGACCGCGCGGGACGAGGATTTTCTCGCGGTGGGGGCGGCGCTGGGGCGGGCAATCGCCGAATCGGACGAGCGCGTGGTGCTGCTCGCGAGCGGAGGCATGAGCCACCGCTTCTGGCCGCTCTCGGAGATCGATCGGCACGAGGCCTCGGACCCGGTCCACATCCGCACGCCCGAGGCGCGCGCCGCCGACCTCGAACGCCTGGCCTGGTGGGCAGAGGGCGATCACGCGGCGGTCATCGACTCCATGGACGCGTTCCGCCCCCACAAGCCGGAAGGTCTGTTCGGCCACTACCTGATGATGGTCGCCGCTCTGGGTGGACGCGACTGCACAGCAGCCGGGACGCCGTTCAGCGACTACGAGAACGCGGCGGGCACCGGGCAGGTGCACGTCTGGTTCCCGCGCCCGCCGCAGGGCTGGAGCGTCGAGGGCTAGGCCCGGCGTCAGGCTTGGGGAAAGCCGGTGGGGCGGGAGCCGTGGGCGTCCGTGCCGCCTGCGGAGCCGGGATTGCTGTAGTAGATGGTCATCTCGTGGATGAGGCCGTCCCGGCAGCGGAAGAAGTTGCAGTTGCGAAGGCGTTGCACGCCTACGCTGCGATAAGCTGAGTCGGGCTTCGGCGTCAGCGTGACGAGAAACATCGCGGCGCAGCGCTCGTTGGCCACGTCCACGTAGTGGACGAACTCGGTGAACCGGGGCTCGTAGTTCGCGAGCAGATGCTCGAAGAAGCGCGGCAGCGGGGTCTCGCCGACGGTGGGCCTGGCCTTGAAGAGGCGCGGCGCGGCATCGCCGTGATAGATCGTGACCGAAGCGTCGTCGGTGAAGCAGGCAACCACCGCCGGGATGTCGGCTTGTGCGACGCTGCCGAAGTAGCGCCGCTCCACCAAGTCCACGTAATCGTCTCTCGTCATCGCGCGCCGCTTCCGCCAGCCGGTGCTACAGCAGGATTTCGACGAAGCCGAGGGCGACCAGCACGGCGGTGAGCAGGATGGCGCCGACGATGGCGGTGACGCGCACCACGCGGCGCACCGGGTTCTGGGTGTTGGCGAAAGGGATGAGATTGAAGAGGAGCCCGCCGGCCACCACCATGATGCAGCCGGCCGAGAAGAGCGGCCGGTACACGGGCTGGAATATGAAGACCAAAGCGAGCAGGCAGAGCGCGATGATCGCGATCACGATCAGCCGCGCCGTGCGGCGGGACATGTTACGCCGTGCCGGCTTCTCCTGCGCCGGCGCCTCCTGGGGTTCTGCCTGTGCCTCGCTCATGACGCGATCCTCACGCCGTCATGGTCGAACAGATGGACCTGCCCCGGCGTCGGCGCCACGTGCATGGTCTCACCGACCGCGGCCGGGTGCCCCCGGCTGGTCACCACGCGCAGGTCGTCCTCGCCGATGCGGAGGTGGATCAGGGTCTCCGCCCCCATCGGTTCGATCAGGTCGATCTGGCCCGAGATCGTGGTCGGTCCGGCCTCGGATGCGGGTGCCAGTCCGCGCGGGCGCACGCCGACGGTGACCGGAGCATTGCGCCGCTCAACGGTGCCCCGCAGGGAGATCTCCGCATGCAGCGGCAGGGCCACCTCTTGCCCCAGCATGTTCACGGTCGCCGTGTCCTCGTCCGCGTCGATGACGTTGGCCTCGACCAAGTTCATCTGCGGCGTGCCGATGAAGCCCGCGACGAAGACGTTGGCGGGCTTGGCGAAGATGTCGTGCGGGCTCGCCACCTGCTCGATGATGCCGTCGCGCATCACCGCGATCCGGTCGGCGATGGTGAGCGCCTCGATCTGATCGTGGGTCACGATCACGGTCGCCTTGTGCAGGCCGTTGAGGAGCTGCTTGATCTGCCCGCGCATCTCCTGGCGGACGGCAATGTCGAGCCGGCTCAGGGGCTCGTCAAAGAGGAAGCACTGCGGGTCGCGAATGACGGCCCGGCCGACCGCGACGCGCTGCTTCTCGCCCTCGGCAAGCCGGCCAGGGACCCGGCCGAGCGCATGGGAAAGGTCGAGAAGGCCGGCGATCTCCCTCACCCGACGCTCGATCTCTTCCTTGGTGATGCGCTCCGCATGAAGGGGGAAGGCCAGGTTCTCCGACACCGTCAGGCTCGGATAGAGCGCGTAGAACTGGAACACCATGGCGATGTCCCGATCGCGCGGCGCGAGCTCGTTGACCCGCGCACCCGCGATGAAGATGTCGCCCGCCGTCGCGTCCTCGAGCCCCGCGATCATGCGGAGCGTCGTGGTCTTGCCGCAGCCGGAGGGCCCGAGCAGGCACACAACCTCGCCGGCTTCGACGTCGAGATCGATGTCGTCGACCGCGGCGAGCGAGCCGAAATGCTTGCTCAGGTTGCGCAGCTCGATGTCTGCCATGGCAGCGCTACCGCCTGATGGTGCCGAAGGTGACGCCGCGCAGGAGCTGGTTCTGCAGCAGGAACGTCACGAACACCACCGGGATCAGGAACAGCGTCTCGATCGCCGCCAGCAGCCCCCAGCGCACGCCGATGTCGCCGCCGATGGTCTGCGCCATGGCGACCGGCACCGTGCGTGTGTCGCGCCCGGTGAGCAGCAGGGCGAAGAGGAACTCGTTCCAGGTTAGGATCAGCCCGAACACGGCGGTCGCTGCGATGCCCGCCTTCACTTGCGGCAGGCAGATGCGGAAGAAGATCTTCATCTCCGAGCTGCCGTCCATGCGCGCGGCATCTTCCACCTCGCGCGGTATCTCGTCGAAGAAGCTCTTCATCATCCAGATGGTGAAGGGCAGGTTGAACGCGGCGTAGAGCAGGATGATCCCGATGTAGCTGCCGCTGAGCCCGCTCAGGCGGAACATGATGAAGATCGGGATGATGACGATGATCGGCGGCAGCATCCGGGTCGTTAGGATGATGAAGAGGTAGGTCTCGTTGCCCCGGAGCGGCCAGCGCGAGAAGCCGTAGGCCGCGATCGTGCCGATGATCAGCGCGACCCCGACCGAGGCGCCGGCGATGAAGATGGAGTTGAAGAAGAAGAGGTCGAAGTGGGTGTCCACCGCCGCGCCGCCGCGCTCGTAGGCGCGGGCGAAGACGCTGACGAAGTTGTCCAGCGTGGGCGTGAAGATGAACTTGGGCGGGGTGGAGAGCGCGTCGGTGTGGCTCTTGAACGCGGTCAGGATGATCCACAGCACCGGGAAGAAGTAGATGAAGCTGATGACCGTCGAGAACGCGGTCCGCCCCCAGCCTGCCTTGCCGATCTCACGCCGTCTGCGGGCCATGACCTATTGGTCCTCCACGTCCCGTCGTCTGACGAAGAAGAGATAGAGGTTGGTCAGCACGATCACCACGAAGAGCAGAATATAGCCGAGCGCCGCCGACTGGCTGGTCTTGAAGTACTGGAAGGCCACCCGGTAGACGTAGACGGCGATGGTCTCGGTGGAGGTGCCCGGCCCGCCCTCGGTGATCAGGAACACGATGTCGAACAGCTTGAACGCCTCGATGGTGCGGAACAGGATCGCCAGCAGCAGCAGGCCCCGGATGTAAGGGAAGGTGATCGTCCAGAACCGCCGCCACCAAGACGCGCGGTCGATCTCGGCGGCCTCGTAGAGGTGCTTGGGCACGCTGACGAGGCCGGCCAGCACCAGTAGCATCACGAAGGGCGACCACATCCAGACATCGGCGAAGATGATGCCGGCGAGCGCGCCCACCTCGGAGCCGAGAAGGATGAAGGGCTCGCCCGTGATCGCCTTGATCCCCTGGCTCAGGAGGCCGAAGGTCGGCTCGTAGTAGTAGCGGAAGAAGGCGCCGACCGCGACGAAGCTCAGCATCATCGGCGTCAGCACCAGCATCAGCAGCACGCGGCGGCCGGGGAAGGTCTTCTCGAAGAGGAGCGCCAGCAGGAAGCCCACCACGAGCTGAAGCAGCACGTCGACCGTGACCACGATGGCCGTGGTCTGGAAGCGCTCCCAGACCACCGGGTCGGTCAGCACCTTCTGGTAATTCTTAAACCAAACGAATTCCGGTTCTTTGATGCGATTCGCACGATACCGATAGAAGCTCAGACCGAAGGACCAGAGCAGCGGAAAGATGTTCATGATGAACAGCACGGCGAGCGCCGGCGAGACCAGGAGCGGCCCGCGGTTGCGCTCGAAGAAGCGCTCCAGCAGCGTGCCGTGCTCGGCGTGATACGTGGTGACGGCCATGCGTCAGGGGCCGGTCAATCTCAATGTTCCGGGCAATCGGTGGGAAGGAAAGGGGGCGGCCCCTTATGCGGAGCCGCCCCCGTTACCGCCTCGATCGCTAGTCCTCGATGCGCCCCGCTTCGCGCAGGAGCTCATCCTGGAAGACGGCGATGTTGTCCAGCGCCTCCTTGGCGGAGATCTGACCGGTAATCGCCTTGTCGAACTCTTCCTGCTGCTGCACCAGCAGCTCGAAGAACTCGGGGATGTGCCAGACGTCCCTCTGCCAGTCGAGGCTCGGGCCGAAGGCATGGTTCCACGGCCGGTACTCCATGTACTCGGGCGTGGTGTAGACGCTCTGGAGCCCGCTCTGGCCGCCACGCGAGGCGAACTCGTGCTGCACCGGAGTCGACAGCCACCACTTGCAGAAGTCGAGCGCCTCCTTGATCACCGCGTCGCTGTTCCAGGTGGTCAGCACGAAGGGCTGCCCACCGATGTTGGACCAGCGCACGATCTCGTCGCCCACCAGCAGACCCGGCATCCGCGCGAAGTTGACCTTGTCGTGGACCTTCGAGAGTTCCGGCGCAATCGCGGACTCGCCGAAGCCGATCCACTGGATGATCCAGGCCACCTTGCCTTCGCGGAACAGCTCGTCGACCTTGAAGATGTCCATGGTGCCGGTCTGGACCACCGGCGGCATGAACTCGGTCAGCGAGAGATAGTGCTCGAACGCCTCGACGGCGACGTCGGAGTTCACGACGCCGATGGCCTGGCCCTCGGGCTCCTGGGTCTCGTCCCAGATGCTGCCGCCATGCTGCCAGATGAAGCCGTTGATCTGCATGCTGGAGAAGTCGTAGCCCTTACCGGCCTGGTAGGCGATCCCGTAGAAATCGTCGTTCAGGGTCTCGCCGCCCAGCGACTCGCCGGAGCTGCGACGGAAGAACTCGCCGAAGTCACGCACCTGGCCCCAATGGACTTCGTTCTGCTCCTCGGGCGAGCACGGCAGGTCGTAGCCGTACTTCTCCTTGAACGCGGCCATCTCGCCTTCATGGCAGAACAGGTCCTGCCGGTAATAAACCACCAGCACGTCCGGCATCTGCGGGAAGCCGTAGTAATTCTCTGTGCGATGCGGATAGGTGGAATAGGACGCGACCAGGTTGGGATGAAGATCCTCGAACACCGCCTGCAGACCGGGGTCGGCATCGATGAACTCGTTGATCTTCATGTAGTAGCCGCCCTCGATGTTGGCGCCCAGCCACTGGCTGTCGCTGACCGCCATCTGGTACTTCTCCTCGCCCGAGGTCAGCGAGGCCGCGAGCCGCGTGTAGTAGTCGGGCCACGGGATGAAGTCGATCACGAGCTTCACGTTGTTGCCGCTTGGCGCGTTGTAGCTCGCGTTCGCCATGTCTTGCATGATGCGCGTCGGCGGCCAGTCGGGCGCCGCCATGTTGATGGTGATGTCCTCGGACTTTGCGGGACCACCCCACATGGCGGAGCCGACCAGCGCCACCGCGCCGGCGAGCAGTGCCGCCTTGCCCTTTGTCATGAGTCTCATGCTTGTCTCCCTTACTCGGTCTACTCGCAAACCGCGGCGGTGCCTGCCGTCGATCGTGTCGGCCGGCCGCTCCGGCGGGCGCGCCGCATCCTACGCCACCATGGTGCCGGAGTCGCTCAGGAAAAGTCGTGTATCGGCGCCGGCGAGCGCAATGCGCACGCTGTCACCGGCTGTATAGCGGGCGCCCGTCGCTTCCGCCACCACCATGCGAAGCGGTACGCCGGCCGCCGAAAGGTCGAGAATCGTGATGTCGCCCTGGGGCTCGGTAATCTCGATCGTGGCCGGCACGCCGTCTCCGTTCTCCTCGACCAGCGAGAGGTCGTGCGGCCTGATTCCCACCAGGAGCTCGGTACCCGCACCGAGCGCCTGCAGCCTCTCGCGCCACGGGTTGCCGTCCAGTTCCATGAACGGCAGCTCGATGGCAGGCCCTGTGTTGCCGCCCAGCTTGAGCGTGCCCTTGACCAGATTGATGGGCGGGTCGCCGATCAGCGAGGCGACGTGGCGGTCGACCGGCTTGGCATAGAGGCGGTCGGGGGTATCGACCTGGGCGATCTGCCCGTGCTGGATCACGGCGATGCGCTCGCCGATGCTGAGCGCCTCAAGCTGATCGGGCGTCGCGTAGATCGTGGTCGTGCCGAGCTCCCGGTGCAGCCGCTTGAACTCGGCCCGCATGTCGTGGCGGAGCTTCGCGTCGAGGTTGGTGAGCGGCTCGTCGAAGAGGAAGAGCCGCGGACGGCGGATGATGGCGCGCCCGATGGCGAGCCGCTGCTGCTCGCCGCCGCTGAGCGAAGCCGGCCTGCGGTCGAGCGTGTGGGTGATGCGCAAAAGCTCCGCGGTCTCGCGCACGCGGCTGTCGATCTCGGCGCGTCGCATCTTCATCTCGCGCAAGGGGTAGGCGAGGTTCTGGAAGGTGGTCAGGTGGGGGTAGAGCGCGAAGCTCTGGAAGACCATCGCCATGTCGCGCCGCTTGACCGGAGTGCCTGCGAGATCGATCCCGTCCACCATGAGCGTGCCGGCGTCCGGCTTCTCCAGCCCGGCGATGACGCGGAGCGTGGTCGTCTTTCCGGCCGCGCTCGGGCCGAACAGCACGAAGAATTCTCCGTCATCGACCTCCAGGTCGACGCCGCGCAGCGCATGCACCGAGCCATAGCTCTTGGTCAGCCCCGTGAGGCGTACCTCCGCCATCCGATGTGCCCGCTCCGATGAATTCTCCCAGACGCGCGAGCGGCGGCCGAGCGGTCCAGCCAGGACCGCGTTCGGCTGCCTTTCGCGCGCGCACAATAGCACCATGGCCTCGCCTGCCAAACGTGCGGCGCGTGTTTCCTTTCCTTGCGACAAGCGGTTGCTCTCACGAGCCTCCTGAAACGCGCTTCACAAATGGGCCACGCTATGCAACAACCCGGCCCCGACGGTCGTCGGCGTGGCTCAGAAGTCCCGCAATTCGGCCCGTCGCCCTTTTGAACGAGAAGCAGCACCTTCGCCTATGGCCAAAGAGGACTTGCTCGAGTTTTCCGGCACGGTTCGCGAGAAGCTGCCGGACACGATGTTCCGCGTGGCGCTCGATAACGGTCACGAGATCATCGCGCGCCCGGCGGGCAAGATGCGCAAGTTCCGCATCCGCGTGCTCGTCGGCGACCGGGTCGATGTCGAGATGACGCCCTACGATCTGTCGAAGGGCCGCATCATCTTCCGCCACAAGTAGGCTAAGAGCAGGCGAGTAGGGCGCGCAACGGGCGGAGCCTCCCGTCCGCACGCCTCCCCCGTACTCTGTTATGATCGGGAGGTATCGGGAGGAAGAGGGGCATGGCCCATCCACGCTTCGGCGATATCGCGGCCTGCGTCTTCGACGCCTACGGCACACTGTTCGACTACAACGCGGCGGCCGGGCGCCACGTTGCGGCGCTCGGCGACAAGGCCGCTCCGCTCGCCGAGCTCTGGCGTCACAAGCAGCTCCAGTACACCTGGCTGCGCAGCCTGATGGGCCGCTACACGGGGTTCTGGCAAGTCACGGGCGACGCGCTCGATTTCTCCATGGGGGAGCTCGGTATCGAGGACGACGCGCTGCGCGCCCGGCTGATGGAGGCCTACCGCACCCTGGACGCCTACCCGGAGGTGCCGGAAACGCTGGCGACGCTCAGGGCGCACGGGCTCAAGACCGCTATCCTCTCGAACGGCGAGCCCGAGATGCTGGCGGCGGCGGTCGAGGCGGCAGGAATCGGTGACAGTCTCGATGCGGTGCTCTCGGTCGAGGAAGTCGGCATCTTCAAGCCTCATCCCTCTGTCTACCAACTGGTGGTGGATCGGCTCGGCGTGCCGCCGGCCAAGGTGAGCTTCCAATCCTCGAACGCGTGGGACGCCAACGGGGCGGCAGCCTTCGGCTTCCGCGTCGCTTGGTGCAACCGCTTCGGTCAAGGGCAGGAGCGTATCCCGGAGGCGCCCGACGCCGAGATCAAGACCCTCGCGGAGCTTCCTCCCCTACTGGGCGTCGCCTGAGGATCGCGCCATGCGCCTGTTGCAAGTCCTTGGCCTGATCGCGCTCCTGGCCGCGGGCGCTGCAGCGACGGGCGCCGCGCAGGCCGACTCGTGGCTGGCCGGTCGGGTGCTGGTCGCGAGCGAGCACATGCCCGACCCGCGCTTCCAGGAGACCGTGATCTATCTCGTCGATCACGACGAGAACGGCGCGTTCGGACTGGTCGTCAACAAGCCGATCAGCACCGCGCCGATCGAGGGACTTCTCGATCGGCTTGGCATCGACCTCGACGATGAGGGCCTGGACGCGCTGCGCAGCGGCCCCATAACCCTGCATTACGGCGGCCCGGTTCAGCCGGAAATCGGCTTCCTGCTGCACTCGGCCGAGTACGCGATCCGCGGAACCAGGGTCCTCTCCGGCGCGTTCGCGCTCACCACCAACCTCGAGGTGCTGGTCGACGTCGCGTTCGGTCGTGGGCCGCGCCGCAGCCTGCTGATCTTTGGTTATTCCGGCTGGGGGCCGTCGCAGCTCGAGAGCGAGCTCGCGCGCGGTGACTGGGCGGTGATCGACGCCGATCCCGACCTCGTGCTGGGCACCGACCACGAGAGCAAATGGCGCCGCCTGCTCGGCGGCATCATCATTTGAATCGCCGCCTGCAGACCGCAGGCCAGGTTTTACGCGAGAGGACGAGGCCCCGGCCGCTCAGGCGAGCTTGCCGTGGCAGCGCTTGTACTTGAGGCCGGAGCCGCAGGGGCAAGGGGCGTTGCGGCCGACTCTGCCCCAGGTCTCAGGATTGCTCGGGTCGAAGGCGGCGCGCCGAACCGTGCTGCCGCCCGCTGCCGCCTGAGCCGGTTGAGCTGCCTCGCGCCGCGCGGGCGCGCGGCCACCGCCGGCAGCCGCCAGGGCAGGCGCCTCCTCGGCCATCGCTCCCGCTCCCGCGGCGGCAAGCGCCGGGTCGCGGCGGGTTTCCTGCATTTGCGGCGCGCGTCGCTCCGGTACGGGCGACTCCTCCTCGTCGGCGCCCTGAAGCCTGAGCTCGACGTGACTGAGCAGTTGGGTCGTCTGTTCCCTGAGGCTCGCAAGCATGTTCTCGAACATGCTGAAGGCTTCGCCTCTGTATTCGTTGAGTGGGTCGCGCTGCCCGTAGGCCCTGAGGCCGATCCCCTGGCGCAGGTGGTCCAGAGTCAGCAGGTGGTCCTTCCAGCTTTGATCGAGAATCTGTAAGAGCAGGCTCTTCTCCGCGAGGCGCCAGACCTCGGAACCGTAGGTCGCGAGCTTGGCGGCGGCGTGGATATCCGCTTCCTTGACGATGCGATCGCGGATCTCCTCGTCAGCAATGCCCTCTTCCTTGGCCCAGTCCTTGATCGGCAGGTCGATGCCGAGCAGCCGCCGGCATGATTCGTGCATGCCGTCCAGGTCCCACTGCTCGGGATAGGCCTTCTCCGGGATGTGGTCGTCGACGATGGCTTCGACCACCTCATGGCGCATGTCGACGACCGTTTCCGAAACGTCGTCGGTGCGCATCAGGTCCTTGCGCTGCTCGTAGACCACCGAGCGCTGATCGTTCATCACATCGTCGAACTTCAGAAGGTTCTTGCGGATCTCGTAGTTGCGCGCCTCTACCTTCTGCTGCGCCTTTTCGAGCGCCTTGTTGATCCACGGATGGACGATCGCCTCGCCGTCCTTCAGTCCGAGCTTGGAGAGCATCGAGTCCATGCGCTCGGAGCCGAAAATGCGCATCAGGTCGTCTTCCAGCGAGAGGAAGAAGAGCGAGGCGCCGGGGTCGCCCTGTCGGCCAGAGCGGCCGCGCAGCTGGTTGTCGATGCGCCTGGCCTCGTGGCGCTCGCTACCGACCACCAGCAACCCGCCGGCCGCCAGCACCTTCTCGCGCCCGGCCGCGACTTCGGCACGGATGTTGGCGGCGGCCCGCTCCTTCGCCACCTCGTCTTCCTCTTCTCCGAGCTCGTCGGCGATGCGGAACTCGATGTTGCCGCCCAGCTGAATGTCTGTGCCGCGGCCCGCCATGTTGGTCGCGATGGTGAGCGCGCCGACACGGCCGGCCTGCGCGATGATGTGCGCCTCCTGCTCGTGATAGCGGGCGTTGAGCACGTTGTGCGGAACCGATTCCTTCTTCAGCCGCTCGGACAGCAGCTCGGACTTCTCGATGCTGGTCGTGCCCACGAGCACCGGCTGGCCCCGCTTCTGGCAGTCCTGCAGAAGCTCGAGAATCGCGTTCCACTTCTCGTCTGCGGTGCGATAGACCTCGTCGTCGCGGTCCTCCCGGATGCAGGGCTCGTTGGTTGGAATCTGGATCACGTCGAGGCGGTAGATGTCGCCGAGCTCTGCGGCCTCGGTCGCCGCGGTGCCGGTCATGCCAGCGAGCTTGGGGTACATGCGGAAGTAGTTCTGGAAGGTGATCGAGGCCAGCGTCTGGTTCTCCTGCTGGACCCGCACGTGCTCCTTGGCCTCAAGCGCTTGGTGCAGCCCTTCGGAGAAGCGGCGGCCTGGCATCATGCGCCCGGTGAACTCGTCGATGATGACGACGCGCCCATCATTCACGATGTAGTCTGTGTCGCGCTCGAACATCTTGTGGGCGCGGACCGCCTGATTCAGGTGGTGCACGATCGAGACGTTCTCGATGTCGTAGAGGTTGGGGCTCTTCAGGAGGTCGTGCTTGGCGAGCAGCGCCTCGACCCTCTCGGCCCCTTCGTCGGTAAGCGTCGCCGCGCGGGCCTTCTCGTCGATTTCGAAATCGCCCTCGAGAAGCTCGGGGATCACCTGGTCGACCTTCTGGTACATCTCCGAGCTGTCCTCGGACGGCCCTGAGATGATCAGCGGCGTGCGCGCCTCGTCGATCAGGATGCTGTCGACCTCGTCCACGATGGCGAAGTTGAAGGGGCGCTGGACCATGGTCTCCAGCGTGAACTTCATGTTGTCGCGCAGATAGTCGAAGCCGAACTCGTTGTTGGTACCGTAGGTAACGTCGGCGCCGTACTGCTCGCGTCGCTGATCGTCATTCAGGCCATGCACGATGCAGCCGACCTTTAGGCCGAGGAACTGATAGATCTCGCCCATCCAGGCAGCGTCGCGCTGGGCCAGGTAGTCGTTCACCGTGATGACGTGCACGCCCTTGCCCTCGAGGGCGTTGAGATAGACCGGCAGCGTCGCCACCAAGGTCTTGCCCTCGCCGGTCGCCATCTCGGCGACCCTGCCCTGGTGCAGGACGATGCCGCCGACGAGCTGCACGTCGTAGTGGCGCTGGCCGAGCGTGCGCTTCGCGGCCTCGCGCGTGACGGCGAAGGCCTCGACGAGCAGGTCTTCCAGGGTCTCGCCGTTCTCGATCCGCTTCCTGAACGCAGGCGTCTTGTCGCGGAGCTCCTCGTCGCTCAGCGCCTCCAACGACTTCTCGAGGCCGTTGATGGCGCCGATCTGCGTGGCATGGGCCTTGACGATGCGCTCATTGACCGTGCCGAAGAGTTTCTTGGAAAGGCCTTGAAGCATGGCATCATCCCGACAACTATCGCCCGCCGCCGCATGCAGCGACGCCAGTAACCGAGAGATAGGCGTGCGTTCGGGTCCTGTCAACGCGGCGCGGTATTCGTCTCGCTCCGGCTCTGCTTGTATGTTTGGCGCGGCCCGCCACCAGGAGAGGTCGATGACCGCGATATCACCCCTTGCGCCCGCGCGCTTCCCCGATATGCCGCCGGTTCCCGGCGTTCGGCTTGCCGCTGCCGAGGCGCGGCTGCGCTACAAGGGCCGGCCCGATCTTCTGCTCGCGTCCTTCGCGCCGGGGACGACGGTCGCCGGCACGCTCACCCGCTCGCATACGGCGGCGCCGCCGGTGCACTGGTGCCGGGCGCTGCTGGGCGAGGGCGATGGCACGGCACGGGCGCTGGTGGTCAATGCCGGCAACGCGAACGCCGCGACCGGGGAGCAGGGCCACGCCGCCGTGCGTCAGACCGTCGATGCGGCCGCCGCGCTGGTGGGCTGCCGGGCGGACGAGGTTTACGTCAGCTCCACCGGGGTGATTGGCGAGCAGCTGCCGGTGGAAAAGCTGACCGCCGCGCTGACCCCGCTTCACGCCCGCCTCGCGGACGACACCTGGCCCGAGGCTGTGGCCGCGATCATGACCACGGATACCTTCCCCAAGGGTGCTTCGGCCAAGGCCGAGATCGACGGCGTGCCGGTGGTCATCAATGGTATCACCAAGGGCTCCGGCATGATCGCGCCGAACATGGCCACCATGCTCGCCTACGTGTTCACCGACGCGAACCTGCCGGCAGCGGCGCTGGGGCCTCTGGTCCGGCGCGGCGTGAACCGCTCGTTCAACGCCATCACGGTGGACGGCGATACCTCGACCAACGACACCTGCCTGCTCTTCGCCACCGGCGCTGCGGGGAACCGGCGGATCGGGCGGGCGGGCGACCCGCGGCTCCAAGGGTTCCGTACCGCGCTGGAGGGCGTGCTGACCGACTTGGCCCAGCAGATCGTGCGGGACGGGGAGGGGGCCCAGAAGCTGGTTTCGATCACGGTGCGCGGCGCGGCTTCGGAGGCGGCAGCCCGCAAGCTCGGGCTCGCCATCGCCAACTCGCCGCTGGTGAAGACGGCGATCGCCGGCGAGGACCCCAACTGGGGACGGATCGTCGCCGTGGTGGGCCGGGCTGGCGTGGCCTTCGACCAGGCGCGGCTCTCGATCTGGCTCGGCGGCGAGCGCGCGGCCAAGGACGGTGTGGCCGATCCCGCCTTCGACGAGCCGGCGGCGGCCCGCCACATGCAGGGGCAGGAGGTCGACCTCGCCGTCGAGATTGGTGCGGGCCCCGGCTCGGCAACCGTCTGGACCTGCGACCTGACCCACGGCTACATCGAGATTAATGCCGACTACCGCACCTGACGGGTCGCGTCCCCTTGTCCTGGTGGCGGCGGTCGCGCTGGTCGATGCCGACGGCCGCGTGCTGCTGGCGCGCAGGCCGCCGGGCAAGGCCATGGCGGGGCTGTGGGAGTTCCCCGGCGGTAAGGTTGCGCCCGGCGAGACGCCCGAGCGCGCGCTGATTCGCGAGCTGCGCGAGGAGCTCGGGATCGACACGGAGCAGAGCTGCCTCGCGCCTCTGGCTTTCGCTTCCCATAGCTACGACGACTTCCACCTCCTCATGCCGCTCTACATCTGCCGGATATGGAACGGCTTCGTGACGGCGAAGGAGAGGCAGGAGCTCCGCTGGGTTCGGCCCGCGCGGCTCCGCGACTTCCCCATGCCGCCGGCCGATGCGCCGCTGATCCCCGTGCTGCGCGACCTGCTCTAACCCATGAGAATCGCCGCCATCGAGATCACGCGTCACCGCATTCCGCTCGACCCGCCGGTGCCGGTCTCGTGGGACAGCAGGTCGCGCGAGAGCTTCACCATCAACCTCGTTCGCGTGCGCACCGACCAGGGACTTGAAGGCGTCGCGGCGGGCGATTCGATGGGTGGGTTCGACGAGCACGCCGACCTGTTTCTCGGCCGCGACCCGCGCGATATCGAGCGCCATCACGCGGTGCTCGACAATCTCTGCTTCCACTACGGGCGCTGGTGGCCGCTCGACCTAGCGCTCTGGGACCTGCGCGGCAAGATCGAGAATGAGCCGGTGTTTCGCCTGCTGGGCGGCACCGACAACCGTGTGCGAGCCTATGCCTCGACGGCGCTCTGGCGCGACGAGGCCGCGAGCCGCGAGACCACGCAAGCGCTCGTCGCCCGTGGCTTCAAGGCAATCAAGCTGCGCTTCTCCACCGACGACCGGCGCCGTGATATGGCGCGCGCCGCCGCCGTGCGCGACGCCGTCGGCCCCGGCATCGACCTGATGGTCGATTGCAACCAGGCTTGGCGCATGTCCTGGGACACCGCGCCGCCGTGGGATCTGGCGACCGCCCGCGAGGTGGCGCATGCGCTGGCCGAGCTCGACGTCTACTGGGTGGAGGAGCCGCTGCATCGGGGCGATTACGCCGGCATGGCGGCGCTGCGGGCCGAGACTGGAGTGAGGATCGCGGGCGGCGAAGTGACCCGCGAAGCCCACGAGTTCCGCACCTTGATCGAGCGCGGCTGCCTCGACGTGCTGCAGCCGGACTGTGTCTTCGTTGGCGGCATCACGGGATGCGCGCGCATCGCCGCGGCGTCACATGAGGCTGGCCTGATGTTCACGCCGCACACCTGGGGGAGCGGCCTGGGCCTGCTGGCCAACGCCCAGCTGACGGTCGGCGTCGGCGGTGCGCCCTACCTGGAGTTCCCCTTCGATCCGCCGGACTGGGTGCCGACACGGCGCGACTTCGGCCTCAAGGAGCCGATCGAGGTCGACGACGAGGGGTGGCTTGCGCTGCCGGATCGCCCAGGCCTCGGCGCCACACTCGACGAAAACGTGCTGCGTGACACTCTGATTGACGGGGCGGGATGACACAGGTGCCCGCAGCCTCCATGATCCGCGTCCCAAGCCACGACTGCCGAGGAGTTGCCGGTGACCGATGATCTTTGCTTCACGCCCGCCACCGAACTCAGCCCCCTGATCCGGCGCAAGGAGCTCTCGCCGGTCGAGCTGATCGACGCGGTGCTGGCTCGCATCGAGGCTTGCGAGCCCCGCGTCAACGCCTTCGCAACGCTGACCGCGGAGCGGGCGCGGGAGGCCGCAAAGCGCGCGGAGGCTGCGTTGATGAAGGGCGATGCCTCGGGCGCGCTCTTCGGCCTGCCCGTCACCATCAAGGATCTGACCGAGACCGCCGGGATCCCCACCGAGCGCGGCTCCCATTCGCTGAAGGACCACGTGCCGACGGTGGACGCGCCCGTGATTCCGCGGCTGGAGGAGGCCGGCGCCATCATCCTCGGCAAGACCACCACGTCGGAGTTCGGCTGGTCCGGCGTGAGCAACAGCCCGCTCACCGGCATCACCTCGAACCCGTGGAAGGAGGGCTACAACGCGGGCGCCTCCTCGGCCGGCGCCGGGGCGGCTGCGGCGGCGGGCTACGGGCCGCTGCACCAGGGCTCGGACGGCGCCGGCTCGATCCGTATGCCCTCGCACTTCAGCGGCATCTTCGGCCTGAAGCCCACGTATGGGCGCGTACCCAACTGGCCGGTGCCGAACAACGATCAGGTCTCCCACGTGGGACCCATGACCCGCACGGTGGGCGACGCCGCGCTGATGCTGCAGGCGATGGCAGGCCCGCACCCGTGGGATCACACCAGCCTGGAGGCCCCGCCCGCCGACTATCCGGCGAGGCTCGACGACGGGATCGCAGGGCTCAAGGTCGCCTTCAGCCCGGACCTCGGGCACGCCCGCGTCGATCCGGACGTGGCGGCGCTGGTGCAGAGCGCGGCCGAGGCGTTCGACGCGCTGGGCTGCACCGTGGAGAGCCCGGCGCTGCCCTTCGGCCCGGAGGGGCCCGAGATCATTCGCCTGCTC
Source organism: Alphaproteobacteria bacterium (assembly GCA_965220745.1). Taxonomy (GTDB): domain Bacteria; phylum Pseudomonadota; class Alphaproteobacteria; order UBA828; family UBA828; genus WTGU01. The sequence continues at coordinate 905,932 of CBDCQT010000013.1, forward strand.
TGGCCGATCCATCTCCACGCCTACCGCCCGCTGCTCGACGAGTTCGAGGACCGCATGGACCCCGGCTTGGTCGCCTGCATCCGCGCGGCTGACGGGGTGACGGGTGCGACCTATCTGGAGACGCGGGCGCGCAAGTTAGCCTATGCGGAGGCGGTGCATCGCTTCTTCGAGGAGTGGGACCTGCTGCTCACGCCGGCCGTCTCCGTGGCGGCGTTCCCGGCCGAGCGGCTGCAGCCCGAGCACTGGCCGTCCCATCCGTGGGACTGGATCATGTGGGCCGAGTTCTCCTACCCCTTCAACTTCAGTCAGAACCCCGCGGCGTCCGTGCCCTGCGGCTTCACCGATGCGGGGCTCCCGGTCGGCCTGCAGATCGTAGGCAAGCGCTTCACCGATCTGACCGTGCTCCAGGCAGCCCGCGCCTTCGAGCAGGCGCGCCCGTGGGCGGACAAGCGGCCGGCGTTGTGACCGGCGGTAGGCATTGCAGCTAACACACAAGGAGATTGCGGCACTGCTTGCCGGCTCCCGGCGCCTGACGCTATAAGGGGCGCGCGCGAGGGCCGGCATTGCATCGCCTGCGCGCACCCTCGGTCGGAGTGTAGCTCAGCTTGGTAGAGCACCGTCTTCGGGAGGCGGGGGTCGGTGGTTCAAATCCACTCACTCCGACCAATCCTTTCAAGCACTTAGCCGCCTCCCGACCATCCCCGAAATCCGCTATTTCCGTGCATTTGTGCGGAAACGCCCCGAATCGAACTTCTGTCGGTCGCCAGGGCGCGCGCCGGTGCGTCGTGGGAGCGCCGGCGATACCTGCCCGCGCGATCTCCTGTCGCGCGGTGCTCGGCTTGGAAGAGGGCGCGGGCTTGCTCTAGACTGACCGGCAGAGGGAGTTGGCCGGCTCGCCGCCGGGCGGCGGGTCGGAACAGGGGAGAGACTGGATGAAACCGCCACCGTTCGACTACTGCTGTCCGGATTCCCTGGACGAGGCGCTGGCGCTGCTTGCAGAGCACGGCGAGGAGGCCAAGGTGATCGCGGGCGGCCAGAGCCTGGTGCCGATGCTGAACCTGCGGGCGCTGCATCCGGGCGTGCTGATCGACATCAACCGGCTGCCAGGTCTCGACTACATCAACCTGGAGAATGGGCAGCTCAGGGTTGGCGCGCTGGCGCGGCACAAGGCAGTGCTGGGCTCGGCGGCCGTGCAGGAAGCTTCGCCGCTGATGGCTCTGGCCTACCCCTATGTCTCCCACGGGCCGATCCGCAACCGCGGCACGCTCTGCGGCAATCTCTGCCACAACGACCCGGCGTCGGAGATGCCGGCGGTGGCGCTCGCGAGCGATGCGGAGATGGTGCTGCAGAGCACGGGAGGCACGCGCACCGTCGGCGCGGCTGACTTCTTCACCGGCACGCTCTCCACAGCGGCGGAGGCCAACGAGCTCCTGGTCGAGGTCCGCGTGCCCCGCGCGCCGGCCGGCCAGGGCGCGGGCTTTCACGAGGTGAGTCCTCGCAAGGGCGACTTCGCCTACGTGGCCGTGGGCGCGACGCTGCAAGTAGCGGACGGCGTCTGTACCGGCGCGCGGATCGTCTGCGCCGGCGTGGGCGACGGGCCGCACCGGGCGCACGCCGCCGAGGATGCGCTCACGGGCGCAGCACCCGGAGACGATGCCTTCCGCCAGGCGGCTGCGGCGGCGGCCGACAGCATCGACCCCAACGAAGACTTTCACGCGGACGCGGACTATCGTCGCGATCTGGTGCGCAGCCTGACCCGGCGCGCCCTCGCCGACGCCGCCTCCCGCTGCAACTGAAGGGAGGTGGAGATGACGACGCCACGCACCGTCGAGCTTGTCGTCAACGGCGAGAGCCGCGCCGGCGACGCCGAGCCGCGCATGCTGCTGAGCGACTTCCTGCGCGAGCAGCTCGGGCTCACCGGCACTCACGTGGGATGCGAGCACGGGGTCTGCGGCGCCTGCACCGTGCTGGTCAACGGCGAGGCCGCGCGCTCCTGCCTGATGCTCGCCGTCCAGGCGGAGGGCGCGGAAGTCCGCACCATCGAGGGCCTCGGCGGTGTCGACGACATGCACCCGCTGCAGGAGGCCTTCTGGGAGAAGCACGGCCTGCAATGCGGCTTCTGTACCCCCGGAATGCTCATGACGGCGGTCGAGCTGCTGGAGAGCACGCCCAACCCGAGCCTCGACGACATCCGCGAGGCGATCTCGAGCAATCTTTGCCGTTGTACTGGATATCAGACCATCGTCGAGGCGGTGCAGGCCGCGGCCGAACGGATGCAGGGAGAGGCGCAATGACCCGCGAACGCCACTACATCCCCGAATCGCGCCAGCGCGAGAAGCCCAAGTCCAAGTACTTCGCCATCGGGCATAGCATGAAGCGGGTGGAGGACACCCGCCTGCTCACAGGCTCCGGCACCTATGCCGACGACGTGACGCTGCCCAACATGGCGCATGCGGCGGTGTTGCGCAGCCCCCACGCGCACGCCCGCATCGTGAGCATCGACAAGGCCAAGGCCGAGGCGTTGCCCGGCGTGCTCTGCGTCATGACCGGCGCCGAGGCGGCGGAGGTGACGGGGCCCTGCGCGGATTTCTCCAGCCCGCCCACGACGCAGCACTGCATCGCCGTGGACAAGGTGCGCCACGTAGGCGAGGCGGTCGCCGCCGTGGTAGCGGAGAGCCGCTACATCGCCGAGGACGCCTGCGAGCTGATCGAGGTAGAGTACGATCCGCTGCCTGCGGTGGTCGACCTCGAAGAGGCGGTGACCTCCACTGGCGATGCCGTGCTCCATCCCGAGCGGGGCGACACCAACGTGGCACACCACCGCGTCATCGACTTCGGCACGGTGGACGAGGATTTCGCCGCCGCCGATCTGGTGATCGAGCGCAGGCTGCGCTGGCCGCGCTCCGGCGGCACGCCCATCGAGACCGTCGGCGCCACCGCGCATTACGACCGCGGCACGGGCAAGTTCACGATCCATGCCAACACGTCGATGTACAACTATGTCGGCTGGCTGATCGCGGTCTCGCTCAAGGTCGAGCCCCACCGGCTCAACATCGTGCCGACGGATGCCGGCGGCAGCTTCGGCAGCAAGCTCTTCTGCCACAAGGTCTGCACCCTGGCGGGCACGCTCGCCCGCGCCGCGGGCCGGCCGGTCAAGTATCTGGAAGACCGCATCGACAACATGACCAGCGGCGACGCCCACGGGTCGGACCGCGTCTACGACGCCCAGCTCGCGCTGAAGCGCGACGGCACCATGCTGAGCATGCGGCTCAAGGTGATCGACGATTACGGCGCCTACTTCCAGTACGGCGTCGGCCAGCACGGCAACGCCATGGCGCAGGTAACCGGCCCCTACAAGATCAACAGCGTCCAGGTCGATCTCACCGCCGTGTTCACGAACAAGTGCCAGCAGGGGGCCTATCGCGGCTTCGGCTCTGAGGTCGGCAACTTCGTGATCGAGCGCCTGGTCGATGCCGCTTGCGAAGAGCTCGACATCGACCCCATCGAGATGCGCCGGCAGAACCTGATCGAGCAGGACCAGTTCCCCTACATCATGCCGACCGGCAACATGTACGACAGCGGCAACTACCAGGCCGTGCTCGACGAGGCGCTCGGCATGATCGACATTGACGGCTGGCGGGCGAAGCAGGCCGAGGCGCGCAAGGAGGGCCGCTACATCGGCATCGGCATCTCCACCTGCCAGGAGCGGAGCGTCTTCAGCGCCACCGAGTTCTGGATGTGGAACCCGAACGAGACCCCGGGCTTCACGCTCTCGAGCTCGCCGGAGAGTGTGTCCGTCAACATCGACCCCACCGGCAAGGCTTTCATCACGCTGAACGCGCCCTTCTGGGGCAACAGTCCGGAGACGATGGCGGTCCAGGTGCTGGCCGAGAAGCTGGAGATGGACCCGTCGGACATCTCCGTCGGCTATGCCGATTCCGACAAGGGCTTCAACTCGTCGGGGCCGGGCGGCAGCCGCTTCACCGTGATGATCGCAGGCGCGGTGAGCGGCGCCGCCGACGTGATCAAGGAGAAGATGCTGCGCGTCGCGAGCCATATGCTGGAGGCTGACCCGAGCGATCTCGAATTCCGCAACGGCTCCATCGGGGTCCAGGGCGTGCCCGGCAAGGAGAAGACCCTGGCCGAGGTGGCGCTCCACGCTCACTACTTCAGGTTGGACCTGCCGGAGGACCACGACCTCACCAGCGGCATCGACGCGGCCTACGTCTACGACCATCCGGTCACCACCATGCCGTCGGAGGACCGCACCGACCTCGGCATCTTCTATCCGATCGTCGGCCACATGTGTCACATCCCGGTGGTGGAGGTGGATGCCGAGACCGGCAAGGTCGATTTTCTCGACTACGTGGCGGTCCACGACTGCGGCACCATGGTCAACCCGATGACGCTGGCCGGCCACGTGCGGGGCGGCACCGTGAACGGCATCGGCAGTGCCCTCTACGAGCACTTCCACTATGACGAGAACGGCCAGCTGCAGAACGCGCTCTTGAGCGACTATCTGCACCCGACGCTGATGGAGACGCCGGTCGATATCCGCGTGGGCCACGTGGAGACGCCGTCCCCCTTCACCGAATACGGCATCAAGGGCGGCGGCGAGGGCGGGCGCATGGGCGCCCCGCCCGCCATCGCCGCGGCGGTGGAAGACGCGCTCAAGCCCTTGGGCGTCAAGGTGGACTCGCTCCCGCTCACGCCCAAGGTGCTACGCGGCATGATCCGCGAGGCGGAGGCGAACGGGGGCTGACGTAGCCTCCGCATCTAGCCTTTTCGGCGGCTGTCGTCAGGGGTCGCCGACGCTCCATCGCTTTTACCGGGCAACTAGTCCGAAGGAAACCTGTTCTGAGACGGTAATCGCCTCACAGTTTGGCCGGCGCCGGCGCGCGACCATCAGGAATCGTGTACGCCGGCTCGACTTCGAGCAACCTGTGCCAATGCAATTCTACCTCTTCCACCCTACTCTATTCGCTTCCTCTGCTCACTTCTTCCTTCGCATTGCGCGCGTACTCCATGAATTCTTTGGTAAGAGACCCTCTCTTGCGATCCAATTCATGCAACGCATCTAAAAGGCCGACAGTTGCACGAAACACAGATTTTATCATTTCTACTCTAGCATCATAACTGCTCGTAGTTGATACGTCTAAGTCATCAATGACCCTTCTTAGACAGTTTATCCATCGCTCTTTATCGACGTCGTTCGATGAGAGCAACTCTCCAAAATTGCCGAAACCAATCACTTCAAACCTCCTACTTCCATCTCTTATTTCCGTAATTATTAAGTCTCCTACAGCAGATTGAAAATCGCGATATATCCAAGCTTCTCTGATGGAAACGGCTCGAATTGCCTCCTCACACTTTTCTCCTATTTCGTTGTCCTTTAGAGCCTTTTCTGACAGCTTTTCTTCGAATACCGCGTGCAACTCGCGGCACAGCTTTAGTCTCTGCGTGATATCATCTATCTTCTCAGCCGTTGTTACCTTACTCCCGTGCAAATACTTCTGTAGTACTCTATCGATACTTACACCTATCTCTGATTTAGTGCATTCTTTCAAATCGTTATTGTTTATGGATTGTATCCCCCACACGGAAGCAAGAGCATCAACTCTTTGAGTCTCCACATGAGCGCCATCCGCGAGAGCCCTTTCAAACTCCTGAATGGCTTCCACCCAGCCTCTTAGTTTCTTGGGATTGCTAAGTGAGAAAAAGGTAAGCTCCCTATGGTATGCTCGAAGCCAGCCGATTACAGCGGCTATTCTATACAATGTGCTATCGTATTTGTACTGGCCGAAGTCTGTGATTCTCTCGCTCTCAATCAGAAATGAACCTCGGCCCTCTTTGCGAAGTATTTCGTCTAGGCGCCAAAACAAGCTAGAAGAGGCCAATATTATAGGGTCCGCGTAATGGCGGTAAATTACGAGAGCATTCTTTCGTCTTCGACGTTCGTCTTGCCATACAAACAGAGGAACTTCCTTCAGGATAAGTAGAATAAGCGCAAAGAAGGATGTAACCAGAGCGGCCAATACTGCCGCATCCGGTAAGGCGAATTGGCTAGCCATGAGTTGGAGTTCTCCGTTTGCGGTAGATGTTGGAGACTGAGCCATTGGTGAAGTGTTCGGTTAGTGGAGGGAATGACTTGGGTGGAGAGGGGTTGGGATCAGAGCGCGTACTTGTCCCTTAGCTCCTGTTGCTACGCTGCGCGGGACTGATATTGTGGAGGACGGTCGGGACACGCAAGTAAAGGATTGCCGCCAAGAAGAGCGGCGCGCTTGGGGGAGGGGGCCATGTACGTCGGTCAGGCGATTCGGCGCCGGGAGGACGAGCGCTTCCTTCGGGGGCGCGGCCGCTTCGTTGAGGACATCACCCTCGATCAGCCCATAGCCCACGCCGCCTTCGTTCGCAGCCCCCATGCCCATGCCGCAGTGACGCGCGTCGAGACCGCGCAGGCCGCGGCCATGCCGGGGGTGCTCGCGGTGCTCACCGGCGCGGACTGGACCGCGGCTGGCCACGGCGAGGCCGAGGGCGTCTGGCCGGTCAAGGACATGAGTGGTGCGGACTCGCGCACCGCCTACCGGCCGCTTATCTGCGTCGATGGCGTGGTTCGCTGCGTGGGCGAGATCGTCGCCATGGTGGTCGCCGAGGACCGCCACCAGGCCCTCGATGCCGCCGAGGTCATCGAGGTCGATTACGAGGAGAAGCCGGCCAACACGATCACGGCCAGGGCGCTCGATCCCGACACCCCGCTCGTGCATCCCGCCTTCGGCACCAATGAGGTGATGGTCACCGAGCACGGCCTGAAGGAGGAGACCGAGGCGGCGCTCGCGAACGCGCATCACGTGACCGAGGTCGTGGTGCCCACCAACCGCGTCACCGCCGCCTCGATGGAGCCCCGCGCGTACCTGGGCCACTACGACCAGGTCAACGACCGCTACACGGTGTGGACCACCAACCAGGCGCCGCACATCGTGCGCCGCTACTTCACCAAATCGCTGCACATTCCCGAGCACAAGCTCAGGGTGATCGCGCCAGATGTCGGCGGCGGCTTCGGGATGAAGCTCTACCACTATCCCGAGGAGGGGCTGGTGCTGTGGGGCGCGATCGTCTGCGACCGGCCCGTGCGCTGGGTGGGCACGCGCTCCGAGTGCCTGCTGGGGGACACGCACGCCAGGGACCACTACACCGTGGGCCGCATGGGCTTCGACGAGAACGGCAAGATTCTCGGCGTGAAGTTCGAGACCCTTGCCGCCTTCGGCGCCTACGAGAGCCAGTGGCAGGCGAGCATCACCAACGCCTATCACTTCACCATGCTCTCGCTCGCCTACGACATCCCGGCGATCCATACCCAGGTGCGCGCGGTCTACACCAACGCGACTCCGGTGGACGCCTACCGCGGCGCGGGCCGGCCCGAAGCCGTCTATCAGGTCGAGCGCATGATCGAGAACGGCGCCCAGGAGATGGGCATCGACCCGCTGGAGCTGCGCGCGCGCAACCTGATCCCGCCTGAGAAGTTTCCGTACCAGACCGCTCTCGGCATCACCTACGATTCCGGCGACCCGCCGGTGCTCATGGAGAAGATCAAGGCGCTCGCCGCCTACGACGCGCTCCGTGCCGAACAGGCCAAGCTCAGGGCGGACGGCCAGTGGATGGGCATCGGCATTTCGGCCTTCTTCGACATGGCCGGCGCCGGCCCAGTGAAGATGATGAACGACCTCGGCGCCAAGGTCGGCTGCTACGACGTGGCCAGCGTCCGCGTGCACCCGGACGGGCGCATCACCGTGTTCGCCGGCAGCCACAGCCACGGGCAGGGCCACGAGACCACCTGGAGCCAGATCGCGGCCGACCGCCTCGGCTGCGACATCGACCACATCGACCTGGTGGAGGGCGATACCGACCGCGTGCCCATGGGGATCGGCACCTGGGGCTCGCGGTCGCTTTCCACCGCCGGCATGGCGGTCTACACCGCCGCCGACCGGGTGGTGGCGAAGGCCAAGCGCATGGCGGCGCACATGATGGAGTGCGCGCCCGAAGACCTCGACCTCGCCGATGGCGAATTCACGGTCAAGGGGACGGACCGCAAGCTCTCGTTCGCGGCCGTGGCCAACGCCTCCTACCATTCCGGCGACCGTCCGTCCGATCTGGAGATCGGCCTGGAGGAGACCTCGTTCTTCGACCCCGCCGATTGCACCTATCCTTCGGCCATCCACCTCTGCGTCGTGCTCGTCGATCCCGAGACCTGCGCGGTGACGCTCCGCAACTACTGGGCGGTGGACGACGTCGGCACCGTCATCAACCCGATGGTGCTGCACGGGCAGGTCCACGGCGGGCTGGTCCAGGGCATCGGCCAGGCGTTGATGGAGGAATGCGCCTACGATGCCGAGAGCGGCCAGTATCTCTCGGGCACCTTCATGGATTACGCCATACCCCATGCGGAGGACGTGCCGTCTTTCGGCCTCGATGCGCATTTCACGCGGGCGCTGGGCAACCCGCTTGGGGCCAAGGGGGCGGGAGAGAGCGGCACCATCGGCGCGCCGGCCTGCATCTGCAACGGGGTGGTCGACGCGCTCTGGCATCTCGGCGTGCGGCAGATCACGCAGCCGATGACGCCCAGGAAGATCTGGCGTGCCATCGAGGACGCGAAGCGGGCGCAGCACTAGGCCGGGAGCAATCGCGGGGGAGAGGCGATGGCAGGGGTTTCAGTAACCTTCAGCGTGAACGACCGGGAAGTCACGGCGACGGTTGATCCACGCACCCTCCTGGTCCACTTCCTGCGCGAGCATCTCAAGCTCACGGGCACCCATATCGGCTGCGACACGAGCCAGTGCGGCGCCTGCACGGTGCACCTGGACGGCAGGCCGGCGAAATCCTGCGCGCTGCTGGCGGTGCAGATGGAGGGTGCCGAAGTGACCACCATCGAAGGGGTCGCCGGGCCGGACGGAATGCACCCGATGCAGGCCGCCTTCAAGGAGCATCACGGCCTGCAATGCGGCTTCTGCACTCCCGGCATGGTGATGATGGGGATCGACATCGCGAACCGCCACGAGGCGCCGGACGAGGCGACCATCCGCCGCGAGCTGGAAGGCAACCTCTGTCGATGTACGGGCTACCACAACATCGTCGCGTCGATTGCGGCCGGCGCGAGTTCGATGCGGGGCTAAGGAGAGGGGGCGATGTATCCGTTCACCTACCACCGGCCTGCCTCGCTCGACGACGCCAAGGCCCGCCTCGCCGCGAGTGAGGACGGCCGCCCGCTCGCCGGCGGCATGAGCCTGCTCCCGACCATGCGCTTCCGCCTCACCTCGTGTGCGGACCTGGTCGATCTCAACGGCATCGAGTCGCTGGCCGGGATCGAGCGGGGAGACGGTCACGTGCGGATCGGCGCGATGACGCGGCACGTAGCGGTCGCGGAGTCAGCAGAGGTGGGGGAGGCGATCCCGGCGCTTGCGGCGCTCGCGGGCTCGATCGGCGACGTGCAGGTGCGCAATCGCGGCACCATCGGCGGCTCGATCTGCTTCGCCGACCCGGCGGCGGACTACCCGGCCGGCCTGCTCGGCCTCGGCGCCACGGTCAACACCGACCGGCGCGCCATCGCCGCCGACGATTTCTTCACCGGGCTCTACGAGACCGCGCTGGAGGATGGCGAGATCGTGGTCTCGGTCGATTTCCCAGTGCCTGAACGCGCGGGCTGGGCCAAGTTCGGCAACCAGGCTTCGCGGTTCGCGATCGTCGCGGTGATGGTATCGCAGGCTGCGGGCGGCGCTGTGCGCCTCGCGGTGACCGGCGCCAAGTCCCACGTCTTTCGCATGACGGAGATGGAGCAGGCGCTCGCTGGAGACTTTTCCGCAGAGGCCCTCGACGGCATCGCGATTCCGAGCGAGGGGCTCAACGAGGACCTTCATGCCGATAAGGACTACCGCGCCCACCTCGTCGGCGTGATGGCGAAGCGCGCCGTCCGCGACGCCCCCGCACGATGAAACCCGCTCGCTTCCGCTACCTGCGCGCCGCCAGTGTGGACGATGCGCTGCAGGCGCTCGCCGACAACCCCGACGCGCAAATTCTGGCCGGCGGCCAGAGCCTGATCGCCATGATGAACCTCAGGCTGGTGAAGCCCGCCTGCCTGATCGACATCAACCGGATTTCGAATATCGGACACATCGATGAAGACGGCGACGGCGTCGCCATCGGCGCGCTGGCTCGGCACAACGATGTGAAGCACTCGCCGCTGATCCGGGAGCGCTGCCCGCTGCTGACCGAGGCTTACGAGTCGATCGCGCACCACACTGTGCGCAATCGCGGCACGCTCGGCGGCAATCTTTGCCACGCCGATCCCTCGTCGGAGACGCCGGCGGTGATGGTGGCGATGGGTGCCACGTTGGTGCTGCAGAGCGTGCACGGCAGGCGCGAGGTCGGGGCGCAGGATTTCTTCCTCGGCACCTACGAAACGGCGCGGCAGCAGGACGAGATGCTGGTCGAGATTCGCATTCCCGGTCGCGGTGCCGATGGCTGGGCCTTCGCCGAGATCAGCAACCGGCACGGCGACTTCGCCATCGCCGTGATCGCGACGACGCTGCGGCTCGCGAACGGGAGCTGCGAGGCGGCCCGCGTTGTGGTGAGCGGGGTCGGCGAGCACGCTGCGCGGCTCAGGCCAGCGGAGGATGCGCTCATCGGCGGGCCGATCGACGATGCGCGCCTCGATGCCGCTGCGGCAGCCGCCGCGGGCGCGGTCGATCCGCACAGCGACAGCCATGCCGATGCCGCCTATCGGCGGGACGCGATTGCTGCGCTGACCAAGCGGACCGTGCGCCGGGCCGCCGAGCGCTGCGGCTGAAGAGGGGCGCACCATGGAGCGCGAGACGATCAGCGTCACCGTCAACGGAAGGGCCTACGAGCACGCAGTCGAGCCCCGCCGGCTGCTCAGTGACTTTCTGCGCGAGGACCTGCGCCTCACCGGTACCCATGTCGGTTGCGAGCACGGCGTCTGCGGCTCCTGCACTGTGATGATGGATGGCGTCACCGCGCGCTCCTGCCTCACCTTCGCGGTGATGGCAGACGGTGCCGAGATCGAGACCATCGAAGGGCTCGGCACGGTCGATGCGATGCACCCGGTGCAGCAGGCGTTCTGGGAGAAGCACGGCCTGCAGTGCGGCTTCTGCACGCCGGGGATGCTGATGACCGCCGTCGAGCTCCTGAAGGCGAACCCCGATCCCTCCGTCGATGACATCCGCGACGCCATCTCCGGCAACCTCTGCCGCTGCACCGGCTATCAGACCATCGTGGAATCGATCCAGCACGCGGCAAAGCTGATGCGGGAGGACGGCCCATGACCGATCGCGGCCACATCCCCGAGAGCCGGCAGCGCGAGAAGCCGCGCGCCGACCTGCAATGGATCGGCAAGAGCATGAAGCGGGTGGAGGACCCGCGCCTCCTCGTCGGCAAGGGCATCTATGCCGACGACATCAACATGCCGGAGATGGCGCACGCCGCCGTGCTGCGCAGCCCCCACGCCCATGCACGGATCGTCTCCATCGACGTGAGCAAGGCGGCCGCGCTCCCCGGCGTGCTCTGCGTGATGACCGGCGCCGATGCGGCGCAAGTCTGCGATCCGCTGCCCACATGGGCGAGCCCGCCGGTGCTCCAGCCCGCGATCGCTCACGATCGCGTGCGCCATGTTGGCGAGGCGGTGGCAGCGGTGGCGGCGGAGGATCGCTACATCGCCGAGGATGCCTGTGACCTGATCGAGGTCGAGTACGAGCCGCTGCCTCCTGTCGTGGATCCCGAGGAGGCGCTGACATCCACGGGCGATGCCGTGCTGCATCCCGAGCGCGGCGACACCAACATCGGGCTCGAGCGCACGCTCTCCTTCGGGCCGGTGGAGGAGGATTTCGCCGCCGCCGACCTGGTGATCGAGCGCCGCTTCCGCTGGCCGCGTTCGGGCGGACAGCCGCTGGAGACGGTGGGCGCGGTCGCGAGCTTCGACGACGGCGCGGGGCGTTTCACAATCCAGTGCAACACCTCGATGTACAACTATTGCGGCTGGATGATCGCGAGCACGCTCCGCGTCGCGCCTCACAAGCTCAACATCGTGCCGACGCTCGCGGGCGGCAGCTTTGGCAGCAAGATGTTCGTCCACAAGGTCCCGGTGCTGGCGGCGGTGCTGGCGCGCGCGGTGGGACGGCCGGTCAAGTTCATGGAAGACCGGATCGACAACACCACGAGCTGCGATAACCACGCGTCCGACCGGGTCTACTACGCCAAACTCGCGCTCAATCGGGACGGCACGCTGCTCAGCCTGATGACCCGAATCATCGACGATTACGGCGCCTATCTGCAGTTTGGCGTGGGCCAGCATGGCAACGCGCTCTCGCAATGCGTAGGCCCCTACCGCATCAACAGCGTCGAGGTCGACCTCGCCGCCGTGCTCACCAACAAGTGCCAGCAGGGCGCCTATCGCGGCTTCGGCTCCGAGGTGGCGAACTTCGTCATCGAGCGACTAGTGGACGCGGCGGCGGACGAGCTCGGAGTCGACCGGATCGCGCTCCGGCGGCAGAACTTCATCCAGCCCGACCAGTTCCCCTACCTGATCCCGACCGGGAACATGTACGACAGCGGCAACTATCAGGCGGTCCTCGACGAGACCCTAAAGTTGGCCGACGTGGAGGGCTGGCGGGCGAAGCAGGCCGAGGCGCGGGCGCAGGGCCGATACATCGGCATCGGCGTCGCCACCTGCCAGGAGCGGAGCGTCTTCAGCGCCACCGAGTTCTGGATGTGGAACCTGGAGCCCGGCGTCGAGTGGACCAGCTCGCCCGACGGGGTCTCGGTCAAGATCGACCCTACCGGCAAGGCCTTCGTCACCCTGCACTCACCCTTCTGGGGCAACAGCCCGGAGACGGTGGCAGCGCAAGTGCTGGCCGAGCAGCTCACCATCGATCCGGCTGACATCGAGATCACCTATTCGGACACCGACCAGGGCCTCAACTCGACCGGGCCGGGCGGCAGCCGGTTCACCGTCATGGTGACCGGCGCCATCGTCGGTGCCGCCGGCAAGATCCGCGAGAAGCTGCTCCGCATCGCCGCCCATCTGATGGAGGCCGATGTTCGCGATCTCACGCTTGAGGACGGTGCCGTGCACGTCAAAGGCGTGCCCGACATGAAGATGAGCATCGCCGAGCTTGCCGACAAGGCGCACTACTACCGGCTCAGCATGCCCGAGGATCTCGACCTCACCAGCGGGCTCGACGCCACCTATGTCTACGACCACCCGGTGACCACGCTCCCGGACCCCGACGAGCGGCACATGGGCATCTTCTATCCGATCATGGGCCACAGCTGTCACATCCCCGTGGTCGAGGTGGATATCGAGACCGGGCAGGTGCACTTCCTCCACTACGCCGCCGTGCACGACTGCGGCACGATGGTGAACCCGATGACGCTGGAGGGGCACATCAGAGGCGGCACGGTGAACGGGATCGGCACGGCGCTCTTCGAGGAGTTCAGCTACGACGAGGCCGGCCAGCTGACCACCGCGCTCTGGACCGATTACCTAATCCCGACCATCAAGGAGTCGCCGGCCGACATCGTCGTGGGCCACGTGGAGACGCCGTCTCCGTTCACCGAGTACGGTGTGAAGGGCGGCGGAGAGGGCGGGCGCATGGGCGGCCCGCCGGCGATCGCGGCGGCCATCGAGGACGCGCTCAAGCCCCTGGGCGTCACCATCGACAGCCTGCCGCTGCCGCCGAGCAAGCTCCGCGCCCTCATCCGCGAGGCTCAGGCGCGTAGCGCTTGATCCTGCCCGGCGTCCGGGCCTTCCGATCCGAAGTGTGCCGCCTCCCAGCCCAGCATGACCCGCTTGCGGGAGCGCCCCCACTCGTAGTTCGAGATGACGCCCGAGCGCCGGATCACCCGGTGGCAGGGGATCAGATACGAGATCGGGTTGGCGGCGACGGCCCCGCCCACCGCGCGCGCTGAGCGGGGCAGACCCAACGCCTGCGCGAGCGCGTGGTACGACGTGATGCGACCGGGCGGGATTCGCAGCAGCGCCTCCCACACCTTGAGTTGGAAGTTGGTGCCGCAGAGCGCGAGCCGGAGGGGTTCGGTGGCCGTCGCCCGCCTACCATCGAAAATGCGTGCGACCACGGGTTCGGTTGTGGCTCGATTTTCGTGGAAGCGCGCGGCGGGCCAGCGGCATTCGAACTCGGCGCGGACGGCTTGGGCATCGCTCCTGTGATCATCGGCGAAGCCGAGAGCGCAGATGCCGCGTTCGGTCTGCCCGATGAAGCAGGGGCCGAAGGGGCTCGGGTGCACGCCGTACGAAATTTTCACGCCGTTGCCGCCCTGCTTGAAGGCACCGGGGCTCATCGCCTCGTAGGTGACGAAGAGATCGTGCAGCCGGGAGGGGCCGGAGAGGCCGGCGTCATAGGCAGTATCGAGGACCGAGGCCGCGGCTTCCAGCTGCGCCTTGGCATAGTCCAGCGTGAGGAACTGGCCGAAGCGCTTGGGCGAAATGCCTGCCCAGCGGCGGAACATGCGCTGGAAGTGGTGGCAGCTGAGACCAGCCTCCCGCGCCACGTCGTCGAGGCTCGGTTGATCGCGGAAGTGCTCCTCCAGGTAGAGGATCGCGGCTTCGATGCGGGCGTAGTCGCGCGCATTCTGGGCGATGTCCGAGGATGTGGATGTCATGGCGGCCCTCCTGAGCCGCCAATCTATGGAGCGCGCAGGCGCCGGGCCACCCGATAGTTGCGTTGGGATCACATCCAAATTAATGTAGTAACATAAATAATGTTAGTAGAGTTCGATTCGGCGAAGCGCGCCGCCACTCTCCAGAGCAGGGGACTGGACATGGCACGCGCCGGAGAGGTGCTGGCGGGAGCCACGCTGACCGCACAGGACGACCGACGAGACTACGGCGAGGATCGCTTCATCACCATCGGGTTCCTCGACGACGCAATGGTGGTCCTGGTCTGGACGCCGCGCTATGGCGCGCATCGCATCATTAGCATGAGGAAAGCCAATGAAAGAGAACGAGCATTCTACGGTCCGCGATTCTGATCCCGATGACGCGCCGGACCTTACTCGGGATGGCTGGCCGGAGAAGTTCGCCAAGGCGAAAGTTCGCCGGGGCCGCCCGCCGGTCGCCAAGCCGAAGGTGTCGACCACGATCCGCCTCTCGCCGGAGGTGATCGATTACTTCAAGGCCGGCGGCCGTGGGTGGCAAACACGAATCGACGAGGCGCTTCGCGACTGGATCGGGAAGCAAGGCGCTGCATGATCGTTACCGCCCGCGGCGTCTATGTCGTGGGCGTCAGGGTTACCCCGTGATTGACCGGCCCGTGGCCGGCGCCATAGCCCGGCGCCGCCTCGATCGCCGCTCTTAGATAGTGGCGTGCCCGCGCCACGGCATCGATGAGGCCCATGCCCTGCGCGATGCCCGTGGCGATGGCGGAAGCTAGTGTGCAACCCGTGCCGTGGGTGTGGCGGCTCTCGATCCTCTGTGCATGGAAGCGTTCAATCCCGCCCACGTGACTGAGCAAGTCGGTAATCTCGTCCGACTCAAGGTGACCGCCCTTAACCAAGACCGCCTTCGGTCCGAGTTCGTGGATTCGTTCGGCGGCGCGCGCCATGTCGTCCGCCGTGGCAATGGTGAGCCCCGTCAGTCGCTCCGCCTCCGGAATATTAGGCGTCACGAGGTCGGCCCGGCCGATGAGCGCGGTCTCCAGCGCGCGCATCGCCGAGGCCTCAAGCAGCGAGGCCCCGCCCTTGGCCACGAGCACGGGATCGACCACCAGGGGGATGCCCTCACCGTAACGCGCCGCGGCGTCGGCGACCGCCTCGATGATGGGCGCGCTGTGGATCATTCCGGTCTTGATGCAGTCGGCGCCGATGTCGGCCAGCACGACGCGCATCTGCTCGGCGACGAATTCCGCCGGCACCGCGTGGACTGCGTGGACCGTGCGCGTGTCCTGTGCAGTGAGCGCGGTGATGGCGGTTGAGGCGTAGCCGCCGAGCACGGTCACGGTCTTGATGTCGGCCTGGATGCCGGCGCCGCCGCCCGAATCGGAGCCGGCGACGATCAGCACACGACCCTTCATTGCGCCGCGGCGCCCGTGCGCTCCCCCGCGTGTTCCGCCTCGGCCGCTGCGACCACGGCTTCGGCGACATCGTCGACCACTTCAGCGACCAGCGCTTCATCGTCCCCTTCGGCCATCACACGGATGACGGGCTCGGTGCCGGACGCGCGAATGACCAGGCGGCCGCGCTCGCCGAGCCGCGCGTTGCCATCCGCGATCGCCGCTTTAGCCGCGGCGCTCTCAAGCGCTCCGGTGCCGGCGACGCGGACGTTGCGGAGCATTTGGGGGACGGATTCGAAAAGACCGGTCACGTCACCGGCTCGGCGCCCCGTCGCCGCGAGCGCCGCCAAGGTTTGGAGAGCGGCCATCAAGCCGTCGCCGGTGGTCGCATGGTCGCTCATGACGATGTGGCCCGACTGCTCGCCGCCCAAGTTGAACCCGTGCTCCCGCATGTGCTCGACGACGTAGCGATCGCCGACGCGGGTGCGCTCCAGGGTGAGCCCAATGTCTCCGAGGTAGCGCTCCAGGCCCAGATTGGACATGACGGTCGCGACCACGCCGCCGCCTCTCAGCCGTCCCGCCGAGGCCCAACTCGACGCGATCAGCGCGAGGATGTAATCGCCGTCGATCACCGCGCCATTCTCGTCACAGATCACGACCCGGTCGGCGTCGCCGTCCAGCGCAATCCCGATATCCGCGCCGCGTTCCAAGACTGTGCGGACGAGTGCGGCCGTGTCGGTCGAGCCGCAGTCCTGGTTGATGTTGAAGCCATCGGGCTCGGCGCCGATGGTGACGACCTCGGCACCAAGCTCCCACAGCACGGTCGGGGCCACTTTGTAGGCGGCGCCGTGGGCGCAGTCGATCACGATGCGCCTGCCTTCGAGACCCAGCGGCTGCGGGAAGCTGTTCTTGACGAACTCGATGTAGCGGCCCTCGGCGTCGTCGAGGCGGCGTGCCCGCCCCAGCGCCGGCGGCGCCGCCAGTCCGTGCGCGCCGGAATCGACTGATGCCTCGATGCGTGCCTCCGTCTCGTCCGAAAGCTTGTAGCCGTCCGGCCCGAACAGCTTGATGCCGTTGTCGGCGAAGAGGTTGTGAGAGGCGGAGATCATCACGCCGAGATCGGCCCGGAGCGCGCGGGTCAGCATCGCCACGGCGGGCGTCGGCATGGGGCCCACCAGGATCACGTCCACGCCCACCGAGATGAAGCCCGCCGTCAGCGCCGGCTCGAACAAGTAGCCCGAGAGCCGCGTGTCCTTGCCGATGACCACGCGATGCCGGTGGTCGCCGCGCACGAAGAGACTGCCGGCGGCAGCGCCCACCTTCATCGCGGTCTCGGCGGTCATCGGCTCCTGGTTCGCGATGCCACGAATGCCGTCGGTACCGAAGAGCGAGCGTGGCGCTCCACCGGCGCGGCTCACCGGAGTATCTCCTGTACTGCTGCCTCGGGGTCGCGAATGCCTCGCCACATCGCGAGCGCTTGGCGGGTTTCGGCAACGTCATGCACGCGCAGGATGTGGGCGCCTTCGCCGAGCGCGTGCAGTCCCGCCGCCAGCGAGCCCGGCAGCCGTGCCTTTGGCGCCTCGCCCGCACTGAGCCGCCCGATAAAACTCTTGCGCGATGCGCCGACGAGCAACGGGCAGCCCAGGCCGTGGAACAGCGCGATATCGCGCAGGACTTCGAGATTGTGGCGCACCGTCTTGCCGAAGCCGATGCCTGGATCGACGATGATCCGCGCGCGGGGGATGCCGGAGGCTTCCGCTGCGCTCATGTGGGCGGCCAGCGCATCGAACACATCGAGGCTCGCGTCCTCGTAGCGGGGCTCGCGCTGCATGGTCTCCGGCGTGCCCTGCATGTGGCTGAGCACGACCCAAGCGCCGTGCCGGGCGACGACCGCGCATGCCTGCGGATCGTGGCTGAGCGCGCTGATGTCGTTCACGACCCGCGCACCGGCATTGAGTGCGGCATCCATCACCGTAGCGCGGCGGGTATCGACCGAGACCAGAATTCCTTCTTCGGCGAGGGCACGAATCACCGGGATCACCCGGCGAAGTTCCTCCGCCTCGCTCGGTGCCTGCGAGCCAGGTCGGGTCGACTCGCCGCCGACGTCGATGATGTCGGCGCCGGCTGCGGCCATGGCGCCGCCGTGCGCGATCGCGTCGTCTTCGGCCGCGAAGTCGCCGCCGTCGGAGAAGCTGTCAGGCGTCACGTTTAGGACGCCCATCAGGCGTGGCCGGTCGAGCACGAGCCCGCAGACCGGACTACGAGGCGCGCTCAGGCGGGCGCTGAGCTGTGCGATTTCGTCGGCTGCGCCTGGCGCGTTCTTCTCGGCCCAGCGCGAGAGCACGGCTTGTTGCAGCCTGATCCGACGGCGCGCAGGTGTGCCCCGAAAGAGCACGTCCACCAGGTCGAAGGTGAGCGCCTCACCGGGGACCGGGTTACAAGGCCGCAAGTAGACGCTGCCGACGCGAGGCTCCGGCAACGCGCCTTCGGCGTCTTCTCGTTCAGAATGTCTCAGAGGTACCGCCGCCGGCATGACGGCTCAGGTGCCGCTAGGAGCCCGGTTGCGGATGGGGCTCGAGGTCGGGCGGCGTCTTGCCCTTGCGCCGGCTGGAGGAGGGCACCGTGCCGCGCCGTCCCTGCGTAACCACCGGCTCGTCGTCGTCCTTCCGCACGATCGATTCGCCCTTGAGGACCGCCTCGATCTCCTCGCCGTTGAGGGATTCGTACTCGAGCAGCGCGTTCGCGATCCGGTGCAGCGATTCCAGGTTGTCGGAAAGGATTCCCCGCGCCCGCCCGTATGCCTCGTCGATGATCTTGCGGACCTCGAGGTCGATCTTGTGCGCGGTCTGCTCGGAGACGTTCTTCTGCTGCGTGATCGAGTGGCCGAGGAAGACTTCCTGCTCGTTCTCGCTGTAGCTGAGCGGCCCCAGCTCGTCGGACATGCCGAACTGCGTGACCATGCTGCGCGCGATCTGGGTTGCCATCTTGAGATCGGACGAGGCCCCGCTGGTCACCTTCTCGTAGCCGAAGATCATCTCCTCGGCGATGCGGCCGCCCATGGCGACGGTGATGTCCGCCTCCAGCTTCTCGCGGCTGACCGAGATCCGGTCGCCTTCCGGGAGGCGCACCACCATGCCGAGCGCGCGCCCGCGCGGGATGATCGTCGCCTTGTGGATCGGGTCGGAGGCTTCGAGGTGGGCGGCCACCACCGCATGGCCGCCCTCGTGATAGGCGGTGAGTCTCTTCTCCTCGTCGGTCATCACCATGGAGCGCCGCTCGGCGCCCATCATGACCTTGTCCTTGGCGTCCTCGAACTCGATCATGGTGACGACGCGCTTGCCACGCCGCGCGGCCAGCAGCGCGGCCTCGTTCACCAGGTTGGCGATGTCCGCGCCCGAGAAGCCGGGCGTGCCGCGCGCGATCGTGCGGGGCTTTACGTCCGGCGCGAGCGGCACCTTGCGCATGTGCACCTTGAGGATCTTTTCGCGGCCGAGCACGTCCGGGTTCGGCACCACGACCTGGCGGTCGAAGCGGCCCGGCCGCAGCAGGGCCGGGTCCAGCACGTCCGGTCGGTTGGTCGCGGAGATCAGGATCACGCCCTCGTTGGCCTCGAAGCCATCCATCTCGACGAGGAGCTGATTGAGGGTCTGCTCGCGCTCGTCATTGCCGCCGCCGAGGCCCGCGCCCCGGTGCCGGCCTACCGCGTCGATCTCGTCGATGAAGATCAGGCAGGGCGCGTTCTTCTTGCCCTGCTCGAACATGTCGCGCACGCGGCTCGCGCCGACGCCCACGAACATCTCGACGAAGTCGGAGCCGGAAATGGTGAAGAAGGGCACGTTGGCTTCGCCCGCAATCGCGCGTGCGAGCAGCGTCTTGCCGGTGCCGGGCGGGCCGACCAGCAGAACGCCCTTCGGAATCTTGCCGCCGAGCCGCTGGAACTTCTGGGGGTCGCGCAGGTACTCGACGATCTCCTCAAGCTCCTGCTTGGCCTCGTCGATTCCCGCCACATCGTCGAAGGTCACCCGGCCCTGGCGCTCCGTCAGCAGGCGGGCGCGCGACTTGCCGAAGCCCATCGCCTTGCCGCCGCCCGACTGCATCTGGCGCATCATGAAGATCCAGACGCCAATGAAGAGCAGCAGCGGGAACCACGAAATCAGGATGCCGACGATGCTGAGCCCACCCTCCTCGACCGGTACGGCGGCAATTTGCACGTCGTGGGCGCGGAGTGTCTTGACCAGCTCGGGGTCGTAAGGCGCGTAGGTGTTGAAAGCGGAGCCGTTGGTGTAGTGGCCGGTGATCGTGTTGCCCTGGATCGTCACGTCCTGGACTTGCCCGGCTTCGACCTCCGCCAGGAACTGCGAGAACGCGAGATCGGTGGAGGTCTGCCGCGACGACGACCCCTGAAACACTTGAAACAGCGCTACCAGGACCAAGCCGATGATGATCCAGAGCGCTAGATTCTTGCCGAAGCTACCCACCGTTCGGCCTCCGATTGTCCTCGCGTTCGTCTACGGCCGACGCCGTCAGCGGCAAAGCAACCCGCGTGCAATCCACACGCGTAGCCGCTGCAGTGTACACGACATTCGCCGCGCGGACGATCAATAGTCTCTTCAACGGTTTCGTCAACTGTCTTCATCCTGCAACGGCAACACGCGAAGCGTCGCCGGGAGGCCCGGTGCCAAGGGACGCGTTGGCCGAAACGACACTGAAAACTCTGCGGCCCCGGCCTCGTGTTGGGGCGATGCACGTCTGAATCCCAAGTGGGGAGCGGCGAGCGGACCGTCAAGGTCGAACAACGCGGGCAGTGAAGGCCGCGCCGGTGCTGGGAAGCTATCGGTCGTGAGTGGCATACCTGAGCTGCGAACCATTGCGCGGGCCTGAGCCAAGCCGTCGGTCCCGAGTCGGCGGACGACGAAGGGCCCAGCGGCGGCGGAGAGTTCCAGAGAGACGACGAATCGGTGGTCCCACAGTGTGCTCTCGCCCGGCGCGAGCGGGCAAACTTCCGAGGCGGCAGACGGTTCTCGGCATACGACGACCCGCCCATCTCGCTGCGGCACCACGCGGCATCCGCCGAGCGTCGCCGCCTTGGTGCCATCGTCGAGCAATCGGTGGGCGAGCCGCTCCAATCTTTCTTGCCGTGGCGGATAGGCGCTGCCGGAGACCGTAGTAACGACACAGCCCAACGCACGCACCGCCAGAGCAGACGGCGCCCGCCGCAAGACGCTCAGGTCCAGGATCACGAAGCCCGCCGGCGAGGGGCGCGCGCAGGTGGCCAGCAGGTCGGTGCAGAGCCGCTCCAGCGCGGCACGGTCGCTTGCAGCGCGAGTCGCGGCACTCGCCAACCGCGAAACGCTCAGCCCTTCGGACCCGAGGCGTGCCAATGCCGCTGCCAGGCGTGGGCGGGCATGACGGACGTCGCGGTTAGTCGGATCGTCAATCCAGGGCTGATTCCAACGAGCCAAGGTCGCGATCAGCGCGGCGCGTGACACGGGAAGCAGGGGTCGGAGCAAACGGACGCCTCCACCTGCCGGCTCCATCGCCAGGCGAACCGGTGCCATGCCTGCAAGTCCGTCGATACCGCTTCCACGGACGAACCGTTGTAGTGCGGTCTCCGCCTGATCCTCCCGCTGATGGCCGAGCAACAGGTGGAGAATGCCCACCCGCCGACACCAGCCGGTGAGCAGTGCAAGTCGCGCGGCCCGTGCCTGTTCTTGGATTGCCGAGAGAGGGGGAGCGCCCTTCCAGCGGAGCGCGTGGTGGGCAATGGCGCGGGCCTCGAGCCAGCGCCGCACCTGCGCGGATTCGGCGGCCGATTCAGAGCGCAAGCGGTGGTCGACGGTGAGCCCATATACCGTGCCGCTCCGTGACCGTGCCCAGCGATCGGCCAGCAAGCAAAGTGCGAGGCTGTCCGGACCACCGGAGACCGCCACCGCGATCCTCGGCATGGGCTCGAAGGGGCCGAGCGGCGCCATGAGCACCTCGAAAGCCGCCGCATCGATGGCTGCGGCGCCGGGCTCCACGCTTTCGGGTCTGACGATGCGGGGCGCGGCCACGGGCAGAGACACCCCGGCCCTAGTCAGGGACAGTTCGCTTGGCGCCGCCCCTGCTGTGCCGCCCGGCGGATATTGAGCGGCGGGTCGGAAAACGCTTGGTCGAGCTGCTCGAAGGCCCGGCACGCCTCTTCGCTGCGGCCGAGCTTGAGCAATGCGATGCCGAGCTTGACCATGTTGTCCGGTGCTTTGCGGCCCTCCGGGTACTGGCGAAGGTTGAGCGCGTAGGATTTCGCCGCCTCCGGATACATCTGCCTGGCGTACAGGCTCTCGGCACGCCAATAGGCCGCGTTCTGCGCGAGGGCATCCGTGGGGTTCGCGTCGATGAAGCGCGAGAACGCTTCGTGTGCCTCTTCGTAGCGCGCCTCCTCCAGCAGGCCGAATGCCGCCTGGTACTGCTCTTCCGGTGTTCCGGTGAGCGACAGCGCGGTATCGCCAGACTGTTCCGCGGGCACCGTGCCAAGTGTGCGGGGCGCCGCGGAGGGCTCATAGCCCGCATCCTGTCCTGGCGTGATGCTGGCCTGGACTTGCCCCGTAGGCGCTGCAGAGGGCGTCTCGGTGCCGGACGACGCGACCGAAGCCGTCGGCACTCCGCCTTGCTGCTGTTCGAGGGCGGACAGTCTGAAGTCCACGTCCGCGACCAGCCGCTCGATGCGTCCATCGAGTCTGCGAAGCACATTATCGAACTCCTCGAAGCGGCCGGTGACACGGCGCCGCCATTCTCGGGCCTCGTCGATGTCGCTCTCAAGCTCCGCCAAGCGTCGCGCGTTCCGACTCGCGAGCCCGGAGTCCGCCTCCGACTCGGCCGCTGCGTCGCGTCGCGTGCCGCCGGTGTGGACCGTCTTCTCGAGGTCAGAAAGCTGGGCACGGAGGCTGGAGATCTGGTTGCTGAGATTGATGATCTGCCGCCTGAGCTCGGCAGCGGATTGAGCGTCGGCCGTCGTCGGTGCAAGCAGCAAAACGACGACCGCCAGCGCTCCCAATGCTGCCGCAGGCCCCGCCGCCAGCCACCACCGCCTGCGGCGGCCCGCGACGCCACGCGGGCTGGCTGCGACGCCGCCCATCGCTCTTCCGGCCCTCCGGTTTCCTAATCGATGACGGAGACGGAGCGCCGATTGAGCGCCCAGGCCTCTTCATTGTGACCGAGCGCGTAGGGTCGCTCCTTGCCGTACGAGACCGTTCTGAGCCGCGACGGCGCGATGCCCTGATCGATCAAGTACTCACGAACTGCGTTGGCGCGACGTTCGCCAAGGGCAAGGTTGTATTCGCGGGTACCGCGTTCGTCGGCATGGCCCTCGATCACCAGCGAGACCTCGGGGAACAGCCTGAGCCACTCGGACTGACGATCCAGCGTGCGCCGCGCATCTGCGCCGAGAACCGCGCTGTCGAAATCGAAGAACACGCGGTCGCCGACGTTCTGAACAAGCTCCTCTTGCGATCCGGGAAGCGGCTGGCTCGGGTCAAGGGCGGCCACCGTCGTCTCTTCCTCGATCATGATGTCGCTGTCAGAGGTGTCCGTGCCCGAATCCAGCGTTTGGTCGGCCCCGGTACCGGTGGTCGAAGCGGTTTCTTCTGGCGTGCTCTCGCATGCCGCCACGCCGAGCGCCAACAGAAGCGGCAAGATCAGTCTCAGTCGCATTCGCATGCTCTCCTTCATCATTCGGTAGCGGCGGGACCGTCGCTATCCCGTCCACACCTATCTGGAATCCTACCGATCCTCAAACGCCAATGCCCGGCGCAACGCATGATTGCGTGCCGTGGGGCTGAGCCGCTGCCGAAGCGGCAGTCTCGTCGGATGGCAAGGCGACTATATCTTTGGGTCATTACTGGATCAACGGCGACCAGGCCGGATCGGAGGCCGCCGTGCTCGTGAAGAGGATGCGCTCGTTGCGTCCCGTCAAGTCGATGGTGACCAGTTCGGCGCTATCGGGATCACGCGAGCTCGAACGGAAAAACATGAGCACACGCCCGTTCGGCGCCCAGGTCGGGCCTTCCACCAGATAATCTCGCGCCAGAATTCGCTCGCCACTCCCGTCAGTCTTCATGACGCCGATCGAGAACTGGCCGCGATGGCTCTTGGTGAAGGCAATCAGGTCGCCGCGCGGCGACCATACCGGGGTCCCGTAGCGGCCTTCGCCGAAGGTGATGCGGCGCACGTCGCTCCCGTCGCGTCGCATCACGTAAATCTGCTGGCTGCCGCCTCGGTCCGATTCGAAGGCGATGAACTGGCCGTCCGGCGAGTAGCAGGGCGCGGTCTCGATCGCCGGGTTGTTGGTGAGCCGCCTAGTCCCACGCGAGCGCAAGTCCATTTCGTAGATTTCCGAATTTCCATCGCGCGCCAACGTCATGACCACATGATTGCCGTCAGGCGAGAAGCGCGGCGCGAAGGTCATACCGGGAAAATCGCCAAGGATCTCCTGCTGGCCAGTGTCGATGTGGCGCAGGTAGACCTTCGGCACGCCGCGCTCGTAGGAGAGGTAAGTGATCTCCTGCGCGGTCGGCGAAAAGCGAGGGGTCAACACCAGATGGCGGCCGTCCGACAAGTAGCGCAGGTTATGGCCGTCCTGATCCATGATCGCCAAGCGCTTGATGCGCTTGTTGGGCGGTCCGGTCTCGGCGATGTAGACGACCCGGGTGTGGAAATAGCCGCTCTCGCCGGTCAGCCGCTCGTAGATCTTGTCGGACATGGTGTGGGCGATGGGGCGCCACGCTTCGGCCGAGCCGCTCAGCTTCAGTCCCACCAGGTCTTGCTCGGCGAACACGTCCCACAGGCGGAATTCGACCGTGAGTCGACCGGTGTCGCTGGGTACCACGCGACCCGTCACCAGCGCTTGCGCATTGATGATGCGCCAATCCTGGAAGCGCGGCCGCACGCTCATTCCGCCCGCGCCACTGATAAAGGCGGCCGGATCGATGGCGCGGAACAGGCCGGAGCGCTCCAAATTTCGGGTGATCACTTGTGTGATCTGCCGGCCAATCTTGGCATCCGCCTCGTTCGCGCCGGCGAGATCGACCAGCGCGATGGGAAGCGGCTCCACGTGGCCGCGCGTGATGTCCACGCGGAGCTCGGCCTTGGCAGTGCTGGCGGCTGCGAGGAGCGCCAGGGTGAGGACGACGGCGGCTGGGAGGAGCAGGGCCTGGCGCGCCGTGTGCCCAACATGTCCACTCAGTGTCAGCAATCGTCTCATTGTCGCACCGTCGGTTCCTTTGTTTCGATCCTATGCAATCCCGGTGAACGCCTCACACCGGTGGACTGAAGGTCATGGTGATGTCGCGCCAACCTTCATACTTGTCCACGTGACGCGTCAGGGCATCGAAGGGGCTGGCCTTCAGCACGGCACGGCGGCCGCTCTCCGCCATCGTCCTGTAGTTGGCGCCCCCGCCGTCGTCGACGATCTCTACCCGGCGAACGGACCCGTCCGGTCCCAACTGGATCCTCAACGTCACCACCAACTCGCCGGCATCGAGGACACCGGCCGGAACGCTCCAGTTCCGCTCGACCTTCTGCTTGATGGCATCGGTGATCGTCCGCCGCAAGGGCCCGGTGAGGGGAGCCGGTGCATTGACCTCCGGGGGCGGTTCGTCATCCACACCGGCGATGCTCGCGAGCATGTCATCGAAGGACGGCTCTTCCGTCTTTTTCTCGGGCGGCAGGGTTGCGTCGGGCTCTTCGTCCGTGAGGCTTTGCAGCAGGGTGTCGAAACTCGGCTTCTTCTTCACCGGTGGCTTGGCAATAGGCAACGGCGGCGGTCCGGGGTCGGGCGGCGGATCCGGCTTCACCTCGGGTGCCTTCGGCGCCGGCTCAGGTTCGGGCTCTACGACGGGCTCGGGCGGCGGCGCCGGTTCCGGCTCCACAATGGGCTCCGGCTCTGGTTCGATAACCGGCTCCGGATCCAAAGCGGCGAAGACCTCGGGCTCCGGTTCCGGCACAGGCTCCGGCTCGGGCTCTGCAACGACCTCAGGCTCGGGCTCCGGTTCGAGCTCCGGCGCAGCCTCGGGGATCGGCTCCGGCTCCGGCTCGGGCTTGGCCTCCTCGGCGGGAGCAGTCGACTCCTCGGCGAACTCCACCACGCTGACTACGATCGGCTGATCGCTGGGGACGAGCGCGTCGCTCTCGAACACCTGCGGCAGGCCCAGTACTGCGGCGACGATCACGCCGACATGGAGCAGGCCGGAGAAGAGCCAGCCGCGCTTACTCATCGCTCCCCGCCGTGCGCGGTTCCGTCACCAGCGCCAGGTTGTTGAAGCCCGCGCGGTTGAGCGCGCCCATGACCTCCATCACGCGGCCGTAAGCGATCTCCTGGTCGCCCCGGATGAATATCCGGACATCGGGGCGGCGCTCGGTGATCGCCTTGAGCTTGGGAATCAGCTCATCCACGGTCACCTCGGTTTCCTGAAGATAGGTGGTGCCGTCGCGGGCGACGGTGACCGAGAGCGGCTCGTCGTCTCCCGGCAAGGGCGGTGCATCGGACTTGGGCAGATCGACCTCAACGCCGACTGTCAGCAGCGGTGCCGTGATCATGAAGATCACCAGGAGCACCAGCATGACGTCGACGAAGGGCGTGACGTTGATCTGGCTCATGGGCGGGCGCCGGCGGCGTCCGCCTCTGCTGCGGCCGTTGAGCGCTCCGTCAAACTCGGCCGCCATCAGACCGCACGCTCCTCGAGCTGGCGGCCGAGAAGGGCCCGGAACTCGGTGCCGAAGGCCTCCAGCCGGCCGGCGTAGCGGTCGAGGTCACTGCTGAGCTTGTTGTAGGCCACCACCGCCGGGATCGCGGCCACGAGACCGAGCGCGGTCGCGAAGAGCGCCTCGGCGATGCCGGGCGCCACCACGGCGAGCGAGGTGTCCTTGCTCGCCGCGATCGACTGGAAGCTGTTCATGATGCCCCAGACCGTGCCGAACAGGCCGACGAACGGTGCGGTCGAGCCCACCGTGGCGAGGAAGCCGAGATAGCGTTCGAGCTGATTCAGCTCCCGGTTGAGCGCGGCATCCATGGCGTAGGCGATTCGGCGTTGGAGGCCTTCCAGCCGGTCGGCCGAAAGATGGGAGCTTCGGCTCGCAAAGCGGCGCCACTCGTCCATCGCCGACGCGAACAGCACGGTCATCGGGTGGCTGCGCTGATTGGAGAGGTTGTCGTAGAGCTGATCGAGGGAGCCGCCGGACCAGAACGCCTGCTCGAACTCGACCGCGAGCCGGCGGGCGCGGGCATAGCGGAGGCTCTTGTCGAAGATGATCGCCCAGCTCCAGAGCGACGCGATCAAGAGGACCACGATCACGGCCTTGACGATGATGTCGGCCTGCATGAACAGGCCCCAGAGGGAGAAATCCTCGGCCACCGCGCTGGCGCCGATCTCTACGGCGCGAACCAGGTCGGATTCCATGCGTTCCCCGTTACTCCCCGCCCGCCGGCAACAGGCCCGAGAGCGCTTCACGCAGCGGCGCTGGCAGCCGTACCGCGCGGCCGTTGCGCCCGATACAGCCGAGCCTGAGGTCAATGCTGGCCAACAACGCCTCTTCGCGTACGACGCGCTGCTTGGCCTCGATATGGGCGCCGGCCACCCTGTTGATGGTCGTGCGAACTTCGATATCGTCGTCGAGCCGTGCCGGCTGCCGGTAATCCACAACGCAGCGTCTCACGACGAAGGCTGCATCGTGGTCCCCCAACAGCGTGACGTGGGTGATGCCGGCGCCCCGCATCATCTCGGTCCGCGCTCGCTCGGCGAACTTGAGGTAGTTGGCGTAATAGACGATGCCGCTCGCGTCCGTATCCTCGTAGTAGACGCGGAGCGGGTAGACGTGCTCGGCGCCGTGGAAGCGGCCGCCGGGCGGTGCCATTGGCGTGTCCGGTTCAACGGCTGTCATGGCCTTCGTCGAGCAAGGCGAGCTGACGCGGCGCGTCCTCCGGCTGCGCCAAACCCAGATGACCGAAGCCGTGCTGGGTGAGCATGCGGCCGCGCGGCGTCCGCTGCACGAAGCCCTGTTGGATCAGGAACGGCTCGATCACCTCTTCCAGTGCGTCGCGCTGTTCGGAGAGCGCCGCCGCGATGGTCTCGATGCCTACCGGGCCGCCGCCGTAGTTCTCCGCGATGCAGGAGAGGTAGCGGCGGTCCATCGAATCGAGGCCGCGCTGGTCGACCTCGAGCCGGTTGAGCGCGCGATCCGCGACGGCGGCGTCGATGGTCTCGACACCCGCGACCGCCGCGAAGTCGCGCACGCGGCGCAGCAGCCTGCCGGCGATGCGCGGCGTGCCGCGGGAGCGGGCGGCGACCTCTGCCGCCCCGTCGGCGCTCAGCCCGACGTCGAGGAGCCCCGCGTTTCGGGTCACGATCTCGACCAGCTCGTCGACCTCGTAGAAGTCGAGCCTGAGCGGAATGCCGAAGCGCTCACGCAACGGCGTGGTAATGAGGCCGGTGCGCGTGGTCGCGCCGACCAGGGTGAAGGGCGGGAGATCGATCCGAACCGAGCGCGCGCCCGGCCCCTCGCCGATGATCAGGTCGAGCTGAAAATCCTCCATGGCCGGGTAGAGAATCTCTTCCACCGCCGGGTTGAGGCGGTGGATCTCGTCGATGAACAGCACGTCGCGTTCGTCCAGGTTGGTCAGGATCGCCGCGAGGTCGCCGGCACGCGCGATCACCGGCCCGGAGGTCGCCCGAATGCCGACGCCGAGCTCGCGGGCGACGATCTGTGCCAGCGTGGTCTTGCCGAGGCCGGGCGGCCCGTAGAAGAGCACGTGGTCCAGTGCCTCGCCCCGCTCGGACGCAGCGGCGATGAAGACTCGCAAGTTCTCGCGCACCGCGCGTTGGCCGACGAAGTCATCGAGCTTGCGCGGCCTGAGTCCGCTGTCGAGCCGGTCTTCGGCTTCCGCCGCGCCGGCGACGATGCGGGCCTCGCTCACTGCGCAAGCTCCTTAAGCCCGGCGCGGATCAGTTCCTCCACCGGGGCCTCGGCGCCGAGCGTGCGGGCCGCGCCGGAGACCGCGCCGTGGGCCTCGGTGGGCCGGTAGCCGAGATTGACGAGGGCCGCGATGGCGTCGGCGTTCGCCGTTCCGTCAACGGCGGCGGACGCCGGCGCCGCACCCGGAAGGGTCTCCGCCTTGTCTCTCAGCTCGCTCAGGATGCGCGCCGCGAGCTTGGGCCCCACCCCCGGTGCGCGGGTGAGCCCCGCCTTGTCTTGCGCAGCGATGTAAGCGGAGAGCTCCGCTGCGGGCAGCGCGCCCAGGATTGCGAGCGCGAGACGGGCGCCGACGCTCTGCACGGTCTGCAGGAGGCGGAACCAGTCGCGTTCCTGCTCGCTGGAAAAGCCGTAGAGATGGATGTGGTCCTCACGCACCACAGTCTCGATGGTGAGGCTCACCTCCTGTCCCCGCTGGGGCAGGGAGGCCAACGTGCCGGCGGAGCAATAGATGAGGTAGCCCACGCCACCGACATCGACGACCGCCCAGCCGTCGCCCAGGCTGTCGAGAACGCCGCGCAGCTTCGCGATCATCAGGCTGCTCCCGACGCCGCTTGCGCCAGCTGCCAGTGGGCGCGGGTGCCTGCGGCATGGGCATGACAGATCGCTGCGGCAAGAGCGTCGGTGGCGTCTGACGTCGCTTCGCCGACACCCGGCAACAAATGGCGGACCATCAGCGCGACCTGCTCCTTGTCGGCATGCCCGGCGCCCACCAGCGCCTTCTTGATCCGGTTCGCCGCGTATTCGTGGACGGGCAGCCCGGCGAGCGCCGGCGCCAGCAGGGCGACGCCCCGCGCAAGGCCGAGCTTGAGGGTGGACTCGGGGTTGCGGTTGACGAAGGTCTCCTCGACGACCGCCTCGTCCGGCTCGTAGCGCGCGACGATTTCGACGAGGCCTTCGTGCAGGGCGCAGAGGCGCTCCGGCACGCTCGCGCCGGAGTCGGTGGCGACCACGCCGTGGCCGACATGGCGCAGTCGGTTGCCCGCGGTCTCGATCACGCCCCAGCCGGTGCGACGGAGGCCGGGGTCGAGGCCGAGTATACGCGCCACGCCGCTTGCTCCCGCTCAGGCCGAGAGCTTGCACAGCACATCGTCGGTCACGTCGTAGTTCGCCGAGACCTGCTGCACGTCGTCGCTGTCGTCGAGCGCTTCCAGTAGCTTGAAGACGGCCTCCGCCTTGTTCTCGTCGATGGGCACGGTGGTCTGCGGGCGCCAGGCGATCTCGACCCGCTCCGGCGCACCGAAGTGCTCGGTGAGCGCCTCGCTGGCTTCGCTCAGGGATTCGGGCGCGCAAATGACCTCGTGGCCGTCTTCCTCGCTCTCGCATTCGTCGGCACCGACCTCGAGCGCGGCTTCGAACATGTCATCTCCGCTTGCCGCGTCCGCAGGGAAGCGAATGATTCCAACACGTTGAAACAGATAGTTCACGGAGCCTGTTTCGCCGAGCGTGCCGCCATGCCGGCTGAAGATCGAGCGGATCGTGGCTGCCGTCCGGTTGCGGTTGTCGGTGATCGCATCGACGATCACAGCAACGCCGCCGGGCCCGAACCCCTCGTAGCTCAGCGTGTCGAAACGCTCTTGTCCGCCGTCTCCGCCCGCCGCCTTCTTGATGGCGCGTTCGATGTTGTCTTTGGGCACGCTCTGCGACTTGGCCGCCGCGATGGCGGTGCGCAGGCGCGGATTATGGTCGGGGTCGGGCGCGCCCTCTCTGGCGGCAACGTAGACTTCGCGGATCAGCTTGGTGAACCGCTTGGCCCGCCGGGCATCTTGCGCGCCCTTGCGGTACATGATGTTGGCCCATTTGGAATGGCCGGCCATGGGCTCTACTCAGTCGCGTGGGAAGACACGGGTCGGCGACGCGAGTTGGCGGCGTCTCTCATTACCCTGCCTAAATGCTCATTGTGGCCAGATTGGGGCAGCCTCTCTTGGGGTTGGTACTACATATTGTGTAGCGCGTCACCCCCGAAACCTACGCCATCCGGGCGAAGAAGGCTATTGGGGATAGGGCAAGTCTCAAAACCCGAGGGAAGCTGACCATCCGCTCCCCGCGAGTGCAGTTCGACCTGCAGTGGCGCCTATTCGTCTGCCACCCGGATCGCGACAAAGCGCAGGCGGGTGTAGTCGGTCACCCAGCGCCCGTCGGGGCAGAGCCGGTCGCGAGTGAGTTCGATTGTGCGGTCGATGACCGCAGGAACGCGCCCCGGCGGTGCCGCGTCGGTAAAGTTCCCGCCGAACATGGCAATCCAGTCGGCGAGGCCGTTGGGGCAGTCGTCGAGCGGAGTTGGGCGGGCAAAATAACGGAGCTGCGTCACATCGAACCCGCCATCCTCCAGCAGGCTGACGTAATGGCTCGTACGCGGGAAGTACCAGGGAAAGTCGACCGCTTCGGCCGGGACGCCTTCCTCGGCCAGCGCCTGGTAGAGCGCATCGGTGATGATCCGCACGTTGCGGTGCGCGCCCATCTCGGCGACGAACCGGCCGCCGGGCCTGAGCGCGCGGGCAACGCAGGCGATAACGCCTGGGGGCTCCTCCTTCATCCAGTGCAGTGCGGCGTTGGAGAAGACCGCATCGGCGTGGCCTTCGATGGCGAAGTCGCGGCCATCCGCGTGCTCGAAGGCGAGGGCGGGGTGAAGCGCGCGGGCGCGCTCGACCATCGCCGCATCGCCATCGATGCCGATCACCTCAGCGCCGCGCGCGGCAATGGCCGCCGTCAGCTTCCCGGTGCCACAGCCGAGATCCACGATCCTCTCGCCGGGCTCGGGCGCGAGCAGATCGACCATGTCGGTGGCAAAGTCCGAGACGAAGCCGAACGAGCGGTCGTAGAGGCCGGCGTCCCAGGTCGTGTCTGCGCCTGAACCTGTGTCCACGCCCGCGGCGTTCCCCTCCGCCGATTGCCGAGTCATGCGCGCGTGCCGTGCTAACTAATCGTCCGCGGTTTGATGGTCGCGGGCGGCGTCCATCATGGCGTGGATCATCTTCGGACGCGGCACGGCAGGCTTGGGATGAGCCACCGGGCTGTGGCTGTGGCCGAGGCCCAGCACCGTCTCCACCATCTTGAGTGCGAGCGGGCCCGGATTGACCACCGGGACAGGCAGGTTCTCCGAGAGATAGGGCCCGGCCTGCGAGAGCGTGGTCGAACCGAGGACGATCACGTCGGCGCCCTTGGCGAGACCCCTCTCACAGGTCTCCTTCATGATGGGGAAGACCTCCGCCTCGCGGCCGGTGAACAGCGCCCTCATGTCCGATTTTGCCTCGAACAGCTCGACCGAGGAGCAGAACTGGGAAACCTCGAACTTCTTGAACAGGTTCTTGTAAAAGGCGAGCCAGGCGTCGGTGTACTGCGGATATGAGGGGTCGGTCTGCGCGATCACGCAGAAGCGGGTGCCGAGGGTGAGCGCGTAGAGCAGCGATGACTTGCCGTTCGAAACCACAGGAATATCAAGTACCGCGCGCAGCTCGGCGACGCCGGAATCGCTCAAGGTGTTGACCGTGATGGCGTCATAGCCCTCCTCGGCCAGCGCCATGCCGGCTTCGAGGATGGCGAACTCGACCAGAAACTCGTCGTGGCGGCCGAGGAAGTGCATCGGCCCTGCCTTGAGCGGCTTGTAGTCGAAGGTGACGTTGCCGGAGAGCTCGACCTGCTCCAACTCGGCACGCCTGTAGTCGAGGCCCTCCTCATCATACGGAAACGGCACGATCACTGCGGCGCGTGGCATGGCAAGTCCTCCCTTTGATCCTCGTTTTGTGACGGTGTCCCGGTTCTACACGGGGTTCTCGGCGAGCCAGCCGGCGTATTCGCGCACGCCATCGGCGAAGGCGATCTGCGGTCGCCAGCCCAGGACGCGCGCGGCTGCCGAGATGTCAAAACGGCCGTGACTCTGGTCTTCCGGGTCGGCGCCCTCGCCGAGCGTGACTTGCGCCGCCGGCACCGCGTTGCGCACGGCGTCTGCGATCTCGCCGAATTCCAGGCGCTGGCCGCCCGTAATGTTGAACGCGCGCTGCGGCCCGATCTCCTCGGCATCGAGCGCCGCAATCACGGCGCTCACGACGTCGTCGATATGGACGTACTGCCGTGTGAAGCCGCGGCCGTAGGGGAGCGTGGTGGGCTGCCCGGCGTGCGCGTCCTTGATCATCTCGCGCACCACGCAGGTGGTGCGGCGGCGCGGCCCGTAGACCCACGAGAAGCGTAGCACGACGGCGTCGAGGCCGGTCTGTGCCACGTAAGCGCGGGTCAGGATGTCGCCGGACGCCTTGGTGGCACCGTAGATATCGTCTGCGGTGAGTGGCGCGTCCTCGGGCACCGGCTCAAGACCGACGGCGGTGTGACCATAGGCAGACGTGGAGGAGCAGAACACCAGGCGCACGCCTCGTTGACGCGCGATCTCCAGCAGGTTGGCGGTGCCGGCGACATTGGTCTCGATCACCGCACGCGGATTGTCGCGCCCTAGCATGGGGCCCGAGACAGCGCCGCAATGCACGATCGCCGCGATGTCGCCGCTGCAGATGGCATGCAGCTTGTGAACGTCGGTGAGCTCCGCATCGGTCGAGGAAAACCCGCCGTCCTCCCTGGGCTGGATGCGATCGGTGCCGATCACGTCGCGTCCTTCACGCGCGAGCCGAGACGCGACGGCGAAGCCGATCAGCCCCGCCGATCCGGTGACCACGATTGCTCCCGACGCCATCGGTTTCTCCCTGCTAACCCCACCTGGAAGGGTGCGGCGGAGCGGGCGAGCGCGTCAAGCGCGCCGCGAATCCATGCTTCGAATCGCCGGCGGAACACGTCACCCTCGCGTGGCGCGGTCGATGGTTTACAATCGACGCTGAGATGCACCGTCGCCGCCCATGACCGCCCGCCCCACCCGCGATCCGAAGAAGATTCGGCGAATCCTCGAACAGGAGCGCGCCGAGCTGCTTGCGCTTAGCGAGGCGGCGGCGGACGAGCGGCGCCCGGTGGCACTCGACCAGCAAAGTGTCGGTCGCGTCTCGCGCATGGATGCAATGCAGGTGCAGGCGATGGCGCAATCAGTGGAGGCCCGCCGGCGCGCGCGGCTGCCCCTTATCGAGGCGGCGTTGCGCCGGCTCGACACCGGAGATTACGGCTATTGCACCGATTGCGGAGAGCGAATTCCCGCCAAGCGGCTCGCCATAGACCCGACCATTGCCCGCTGCGTCGACTGTGCCGGTTAGTATTGGAGACGGCGCTGCGTCAGTCGCCGACTGAGATCGTCGCGTCCATGTAGAGCACCGCGCGGCCCGCGATGGTGACGCGCTCGCCCCAATCCTCGCACACCATTCGCCCGCCGCGGGCAGAAAGCTGGCGCGCGGCGAGTCGTTGCTTGCCGAGGCGGCCAGTCCAGTAGGGCACCAGTGCCGTCTGCACGTTGCCGGTGACCGGGTCCTCCGGCACGGCATTCTTGGGCGCGAAGAAGCGCAGCACGTAATCGGCGTCGCCCTCGTCTCCCGGTGCGGTCGCCACCACTCCGCGCCGGTCCAGGGCGGTCAGCCCCGCGTGATCGGGATTGAGCGCCGCGACCTGGGCGGCGTTCTCGAACACCGCGATCCAGTCCGCGCCGGCGAGCACCTCGGCCGGGGTGGCCCCCAGTGCCTTCGCGAGCACCGCAGGCGCTTGCGCCGGGCGCGCCGGCTGGGCCGGAAAATCCATCACCAGTGCCTCGCCATCGCGCGCGACCGTGAGCCGGCCGCTCAACGTCTCGAACGCGACGCTCTCCGCGCCCGGTCTCAACTCCTCGAACACGACGAAGGCGGCCGCGAGAGTGGCGTGGCCGCAGAGATCGACCTCGACGTTGGGCGTGAACCAGCGCAGGCGATAGCCTTCGCCCTCGGGCACCATGAAGGCGGTCTCCGAGAGATTGTTCTCGGCCGAGATTGCCTGCATCGTCGCCTCGTCGAGCCAGGCCTCGAGGGGGCAGACCGCGGCCGGATTGCCGCCCAGCACCCGGTCGGTGAAGGTATCGATCTGCAGCAATCTGATGGTCATCCACGCCTCCTATTCACCTGCGCGACGCTTGGACCAGGTAAGCACCCCAAGACCCGCGAGCAGGAGGGCAGCCGCGACCCACGCCCAGCCGCTCAGCCGCTCGCCGAAAATCACCGCTCCCCAGCCCGGCCCCGTCAGCACGATGATATAGCCGAACTGGGAGAGGAAGAGCGGGCCGCTGCGCCTGAGGATTTCGAATATGAGATACCAGACAACGGCGGTGATCACTGTCGCACCCAGGATAGCGAGATCGCCGGCAAGCATCGGGCCGGGGAAGAGGTAGGTCTCGCCCATGCCGATCATCACCGGGACGAGCACGATGGCAGCGCCGAGCTGGATGCCGCAGGCCAGCGAGAGCGAGTGCGCCTTTGGCGGCCAGAGCAGCGTGCCTGCGATGTTGAACGCGGCGAAGCAAACCGGCGCGAGCAAGGCCAGCAGCAGCCAGCTTGCCTCCGCAAAGCTCGGCACTGTGATGCCCGGCAGCACCAGGATGACAACGCCCACGAGGCCGAGGGCCACGCCCACGGTGCTGAGCAGCCGGAAGCGCTCCATCCTGAGCGTCATTGCCATCAGGTAGGTGCAGGTCGGCGAGAGGCAGGTGACCATGACCACGAGGCTCGCCGGCAGCTTGGGCGCCACATGGGCGAGAATCGACACCGGGATCGAAACGCCGACTGCGCCGCAGACCGCATAGAAGCGCAGATGCGCCACGCTGAAGCCCACGGGCGTTCGGGTCGCGAGGCAGCCGAGCCAGAGGATCAGCCCGGCACCGAGGGTATGCCAGAAGACGTAGGCCAGCCCCGGCACGCCATTGGTCGTCGCGACCTTGTTGATCGAGAAGAGCAGGCCGTAGAGCGCGCCCGCGATCAGCAGGTAGACGACCGCGAGTACGCCGACCCGGGGCGCCGTTGCCGCGGCGGCGCTCGGCCGCGCTTCGCCCGCGTCGGTCATGGACTCGGTAGCGGTGTGCCGGTGCGCTGCTACGCGCTACGGTCCAGCCGTTGGCCCCGGCCGGTGCGAATCGTCGGCGTCGGCCGCTACCACTTCGCGTGCTTGTAGCGTTCGGCCCAGTCCACGCCCTGCCAGGTCATCTGCGAATCGGGCTTCAAGAAGATGAGCCAGCGGGGCTCGACCAGCGTCGGCTCCAGGTACTTCGGTCCATTCTCGCCCAGATAGCGCAGCGACATCTCGGTCGCGACCTCGACCCACTTGCCGCCGGTATTGGGCTCCTCGACGATCTCGGCCCTTCCTTTGGCCATCACCTTCTGCATCGTCTCCCAGATATCGACGCAGATGTGGACTCGCGGGTCCCGCTGGATGTGCTTGGCCCAGACCGAGCGCGCGCGGGGGACGACGTAATAGCCACCGTCGCGGTACTGGTACCAGAGCGGCACGATATAGGGCCAACCTTCCTCGTCGAGGCAGGCGAGCCGGCATAGGTGGGGCCCCTTGAGGAATTCGTTGACCTCTTCGTCGCTCATACCGCCGACTTTGCCGCGCCAAGAGTCGTTATCCGCCATCTTGTCTCTCCCTTATCCGGCTGGTACGCGGCCACTCCGCCGAGGCCCGACGATGCCGCACTGACGGCGCATGATAACATGGTATGCCGCGGCCGCGCCGGCCGCGCGCGCAACCGTGAGCGAGGGAGGCCTTGAATGCAGCTTGGCGTCGTTTTTCCACAGACCGAGATCGGCAACGATCCCGCGGTCGTTCGCGACTACGGGCAGGCGGCCGAAGCGCTGGGCTACGAGCACGTCCTCGCCTTCGATCACGTGCTCGGCGGCAACGCGGCCACGCACGATCTCAGAGGCCCGTACAAGCACACCGATGCATTCCACGAGCCCTTCGTGTTGTTCGGTTTTCTCGCAGCCGTCACCCGGCTCGAATTCGTCACCGGCATCATCATCCTGCCGCAGCGTCAGGCCGCGCTGGTCGCCAAGCAGGCGGCGGCGCTCGACGTGCTTTGCGAAGGGAGACTCAGGCTCGGCGTCGCGGTCGGCTGGAACCACGTGGAGTTCGAGGCGCTCGGCATGGATTTTTCGGACCGCGGACGACGCATCGATGAGCAGATCGAGGTCATGCGCCTGCTCTGGACCAACGAGCTCATCACCTACGAGGGGCAGGACCACCGCATCACCGATGCCGGGCTGAACCCGCTCCCGGTCCAGCAACCCATCCCCGTCTGGTTCGGCGGCCACGCCGATGTCGTCCTCAAGCGCATCGCCCGGATCGGCGACGGCTGGTTCCCGCTCTTCGCGCCGGACGACGCGGGGGCGGCTGAGGTCGAGAAGTTCCGGGGCTACATCCGAGACGCCGGCCGAGATCCTGCTGCGGTCGGGATCGAGACTTGGCTCGATGTGCTGGACAAGACGCCCGAGCAGTGGCGGGCGCACGCCGCGGGCTGGAAGAAGCTCGGCGCGACACACTATTCGGTCAACACGATGAACTCGGGCCTCACCACGCCGCGGGCACATATCGAGGCCATCGAACGGATCAAGACGGCACTCGCGGACATCTGAACCCGGCGGCGCCGTAGCGGTATGGACGAGGGCAGGGCGGCCGTCCTCGGGGAGGGCGAGCGCGCCTTCCTGGAGGCGCAGCGGGTGGCCCGCCTCGCGACTGCCGATGTGGCCGGTGCACCCCATGTCGTGCCCGTTTGCTTCGCCATCCAAGGCGTCTCCGCCTATATCGCGATCGACCGCAAGCCCAAGAGCGGTAGGCCGCTGAAGCGCCTCCGCAACATTGCGGAGAACATGAACGTCGTGCTGACTGCCGATCACTATGACGATGACGACTGGTCCCGGCTGCGCTGGGTCATGGTGCGCGGCCGGGCGGAGATACTGGAAAGCGGTGCGGAGCACGACGCGGCTCAAGCGCTTCTCCGCGCCAAATATCCGCAGTACCGCAAGATGGACCTGGCGCCGCTCCCCGTGATCGCGATTCGTATCGAGCGAGCGACGAGTTGGAGCGGGGCCGGCACGCGATGACCGCACGGCCGGCGCGCCCTCGCGCGCTCTCATTGTTCGCGTTGCCGGGCATCCCCATGGTGCAGCCCGGCGACGATCTCGCGGCGCTGATCGCGGACGGCTTCGCGCGGGCCGGCGAAGCGGCGGCCGCAGGCGACGTGCTCGTTGTCGCCCAGAAAATCGTGTCCAAGAGCGAGGGGCGCTACGCCAATCTGGCGGAGGTGGTGCCCGGTGCCGAAGCGCGGGAGCTTGCCGCGCGCGCCGACAAGGACCCGCGCATGGTCGAGCTGATCCTGAGCGAGTCGCGGCGGGTGGTGCGTCATCGGCCTGGAGTCATCATCGTGGAGCACCGGCTGGGGTTCGTCATGGCGAACGCCGGGATCGACAACTCCAACGTGGAGCCGGCGGGCGCGGACGAGCGGGTTCTGCTGCTGCCCCGCGATCCCGACGGAAGTGCGCAACGTCTGCGCGAGGGGTTGCGGGACCGGCTCGGCACGGACTGCGCCGTGATCGTCAACGACAGCGTTGGCCGGGCCTGGCGCGTGGGCACCGTGGGCCTCGCGCTGGGCGCCGCCGGACTGCCCTCGCTGCTCGACCTCCGGGGGCGCGACGATCTCTTCGGCCGGCCGCTCGAGGTGACGCAGGTGGCGCTGGCGGACGAGCTCGCAGCCGCCGCCTCGCTGCTGCAGGGCGAGGCCGACGAAGGCATGCCCGTGGTGGTGGTGCGCGGGCTTGCCGCTGCGGGGCCGGGCAACGATGGCGCCGCGCTCATTCGCGACGAGGCCGATGACCTCTTCCGCTGACGCCAGCTACGTCGCGCTCTCCGGCGGGGTGGGCGGCGCCAAGCTCGCGCTCGGGCTCTGCGACGCGCTGGAGGATCCTGGTCGGCTCACGGTCGTCGCCAACACCGGCGACGACTTCGAGCAGCTGGGCCTCAAGGTCTGCCCTGACCTCGACACGCTCACCTACACCCTGGCCGGGCTCGCGAACCCGGAGACCGGCTGGGGGCGAGCGGGGGAGAGCGGCGCTTTCATGGAGGCGCTGGGCGCGCTTGGTGGCGAGACCTGGTTCTTCCTCGGCGACAAGGACCTCGCCATCCACGTCGAGCGCACCCGACGGCTGCGGGCGGGCGAGAGCCTGAGCGCGGCCACTGCGGCGCTGAGTGCGAGGCTGGGTATCCAGGCGCGCATCGTGCCCATGAGCGACGATCCGGTGCCGACCGTCGTCGAGACCGAGGACGGCCCGCTCGCGTTCCAGCACTATTTCGTGCGGGAGCGGTGTAAACCGAAGGTGCTGGGATTTCGCCACGAAGGGGCGGAGCAGGCGCGGGCCTCGGCCGGCTTTCTGGATGCGCTGGCGGCGCCTGATCCCTGCGCCGTCATCATCTGCCCGTCGAACCCGTATATCAGCATCGACCCCATCCTGGCGCTGCCGGGCGTGCGCGCCGCGCTCACGGCCTGCGAGGCGCCGGTGATCGCGGTCTCGCCGATCATCGGCGGGCAGGCGGTCAAGGGACCCACGGCCAAGATGATGGCGGAGCGCGGCATCGCGCCGAGCGCCGCCGCCATTGCCGAGCACTACGCCGGGCTGATCGACGGCTTCGTGCTCGACGAAGCCGACCGGGCCGAGGCGGCCGGAATCGCCGCGACCGGCGTGGCGGTCGAAGTCACGGCCACGATGATGACCGCGCGCAAGGAGAAGCAGGCCCTCGCCCGCGCGGTTCTCGCGTTCGCTGAGCGGCTCAGCGCGGCGGGCTACTCGAGCTCCACCGCGTAGGCCGAAGCGGGCAGCGCCTCCGGGATCAGCCCCTGGGCCTGGAGAAAGACGGCGAAGCGCTCGTAGCGCGCGGTATCCAGTGCCGCCGGCCTGAGCGCGAAGCGCGGCAGCGTGTCGCGCCAGGCGCGCTTGTTGAGCTCGTCGTCGAGCTCCTCCCGGCCCTTCAGGAACAGCTGCCAGGACTCGTCCGGGTGGTTGATCAGGAACTGCACGCCGCGTTCCAGGGCATCGACGAAGCCACGAAGCGCGGGGTCGCCTTGCCGGCTGGTGTGGGCGACGACGATGAGCTCGTCGTAGGGCGGCACGCCCTCTTCCTCGATATAGAAGGCGCGTCCCGGATGCCCTTCGATGTCCATCTGGTTGAGCTCGAAGTTGCGGTAGGCGCCGATCACGGCATCGACCTGGCCGGAGAGGATCGACGGCGAGAGCGAGAAGTTGACGTTGACCAGGGTCACGTCGTCGATGCCGAGGCCGTGGCGTTCGAGCATGGCGCCGAGCAGCGCGTCCTCGAAGCCGCCGACCGAGTAGCCCACCGTGCGCCCCTTGAGGTCCGCAATCGACTGGATCGGGCCGTCAGCCAGCACCAGCAGCGTGTTGAGCGGGGTGGCCACCAGCGTCGCGATCCGCACCAGCGGCAGCCCCTCTGCCACCTGGAGGTGAAGCTGCGGCTGGTAGGAAACCGCGAGGTCCGCCTTCTCGGCGGCGACCAGCTTGGGCGGGTCATTGGGATCGGCCGGCGCGATGAGCTCGACCTCCAGACCAGCGTCCGCGAAATAGCCCTTCTCAAGCGCCACGTAGAGCGGCGCGTGGTCGGGATTGACGAACCAGTCGAGCAGCACGGTCAGCTTCTCGGCCGCATCCGCCGGTTTCGGCGCGATCAGGGCCGCCGCCAGGCACAAGGCGGCGACTGTCATCAACGTCTTGGCCATACTCCGCATGTGTCATCCTCCCGGTTGGTAATTCAGGTGTCGGGCTGCCAATGAAGGGCCCGGCGCAGCACGTGGTCGATGATGAAGTAGATCGCCACCGCGAAGACCGCGAGGGTGAGCAGCGCGGCGAACATCAGGTCGATTTGCATGCGCGCGTTGGCGTGCAGCATGAGGAAGCCGAGGCCCGCGCTGGAGCCCACCCACTCGCCCACAACGGCGCCGATGGGGGCCACCGCCGCCGCGACGCGGACGCCCGAGGCCAGCGCGGGCAGCCCCGCCGGCACGCGAATGCGCCAGAGCGTCCGCCACGGGCTCGCGCCCATGGCGCGGGCGAGGTCGAGCCAGCCCGGCTCGGTACGCCGGAGGCCGTCGAAGAAGTTTGCGGCAACCGGAAAGTAGATAATCAGCGTCGCCATCGCGACCTTGGACGCGATGCCGTAGCCGAGCCAGAGCACGAGGATCGGCGCGAGCGCGAAGACCGGCACGGCCTGGGACGCCACCAGCACCGGCAGGAGCCAGAGCCGCGCCGGCCTGACGTACGTGAGCACCAGGGCGCTGATCACGCCCAGCAGAGTGCCGAGCACAAGGCCGAGCGCGATCTCCAGCAGGGTGGTCTGGGCGTGGCCCAGGATCAGACCGGCGTGCTCCCACCAGGTCACCCCGACCCGCGCAGGTCCAGGCAGGATGAAGTGAGGGGTGTCGGCCAGCCAGACGACCGCCTGCCAGACCAGCACCAGAAGGCCGCAGATCGTCGTCAGCCTGAAGACGCGCATTACAAGCCCTGGCCATCAGTGGGGCCGCGCGTCGGCGCCGGCATCGTCGGCCGCGGCGAGTCGTTCCAGCAGCGCGGCGTGCTGAGCCTGGAGGGTGCGATCGCCGGGCTTGCGGGGCGGCACCCCGTCGGGCGCGGAGGCGCGCTGCAGAGTCGCCGGGCGGCCAGCCATGACGTAGATTCGCTCGCCCAGCCGGAGCGCCTCCAGCGGATCGTGGGTCACCAGCAGCACCGTGCGCCCGGCGAGGAGGCCGGCGGCAAGCTCCTGCAAGCGCATCCGCGTGATCGCGTCGAGTGCGGAGAAGGGCTCGTCCATGAGCACGATGGGCCGGTCCTCCATCAGGGTGCGGGCGAGCGCGACCCGCTGGCGCATGCCGCCGGAGAGCGTGCGGGGCAGGGCATCGGCCTCGGCGCCGAGGCCCACGCGCTCCAGCATCGCGAGGGCGCGGGCCCGGTCGGGCTTCTCGCCACGCAGGCGTGCGCCGAGGGAGACGTTGCCGAGCGCGCTGAGCCAGGGCATGAGCAGGTCCTGCTGCGCCATGTAGGCGACCGGCGCGCCACCCAGGACGTCCAGGCTGCCGGACTCCAGCCGCTCCAGGCCCGCGATGACCCGGAGCAGGCTCGACTTGCCCACGCCGCTCGGCCCCAGCAGGCAGGTCCAGCGGCCCCGCTCCAGGTCGAGCTCCAGGCCGTCGAAGAGCAGCGTGCCCTCGAAGCCGAAGCGTGCGCCCTCGACCCGGACGGCGTGGTCCGATTCGGATTGTGGGTGTTCCGGTGGGGGCACGTCTCGTTTCCTACGCCGGTCCTAACCGGATCAGGTTCAAGGGGTCGTCGGGGTGGGTCCGACCTCTCAGCCGCGTACGGCTCCCCCAGAGCGGAACCGATTGTGACGAAGCGACTGCCGCGTTGCAAGCGCGGTAGAGAGTTTCTTCATTTCCCTCAATCGCCGGGCGCTCGCTCCGCGAGCTTGGCTCCGCGCTTCGCGCGCGGCGCTATCGCGCCGTCCGGGCCTGCCGGCCCGGTCCCTCTGATGTGCTACATCTCGACTGTCGCTGGTTTAGGTGCGGCGGTGGAGCCGATTTTTGGGGGCAGGCGATGGAATGGAGCGATACGGGCATCGTCCTTTCCGCTCGCCGCCACGGTGAGAACGCTGCCGTGGTCTCGCTGCTTACCGAGCATCACGGCCGCCACGCCGGGCTGGTTCACGGCGCTCGCGGACGCAGGGCGCGCGGGCTCTACGAGGCGGGGAACACGCTCTCGGCCCGCTGGCAGGCGCGCTTGGCCGAGCACCTCGGCCGCTACACCTGCGAGCTCGTGCGTGCGCGTGCGAGCCTGCTGCTGGACGATCCGCCGCGCCTCGCGGCGCTCGCCGCCGTCTGCGCGCTGACGGAGGCGACGTTGCCCGAGCGGCACCCGTATCCGCAGGTCTACGACGCCACCGGGCGCCTGCTCGACAAGCTCGAAGCAAGCGAGCGCTGGGCCGAAGCGGTGGTCCATTGGGAGCTTGCGCTGCTCGCCGAGCTTGGCTTCGGTCTCGACCTCTCGGCCTGTGCGGCGACCGGGGCGGTCGAGGACCTGGCCTACGTCTCGCCCCGCAGCGGGCGGGCGGTGTCGCGTGAGGCCGCCGAGCCCTACGCGGAGAAGCTGCTCTCGCTGCCGACCTTCCTCGTGCGGCCGGAGGATGACGCCGCAGTCGCCGCCACCGATATTGTGGCCGGGCTCCGGTTAACAGGATGGTTCTTCGAGAAGCACGTGTTCGTGGGGCAGGGCGGCCGGATGCCCGCCGCCCGCGAGCGCTTCATCGACCGCATTCAGGCAAGCACGAAGCCGTCGCCCGCCGCGCCGATAGAGCAAGACCCTTAACCGGCGCGCCGCCTGTGCTATAGCGGCTGTCATGGCGCGAATCGCAGGCGAGGCTGAAACGGAGGGCGCGGTCCACCCCGTGCCGCTCGGCGATGCGCTGAGCGAACGCTATCTCGCCTACGCGCTCTCCACCATCACCGCGCGCTCGCTGCCGGACGTGCGCGACGGGCTCAAGCCGGTCCAGCGCCGCCTCCTCTACGCCATGCGGGGGCTGAAGCTCGATCCCGACGCGGGCTTCAAGAAGTGCGCGCGGGTCGTGGGCGATGTGATCGGCAAGTATCACCCCCACGGCGATTCCGCGGTGTACGACGCCCTGGTGCGGCTCGCGCAGACCTTCGCCGCGCGCTACGCGCTGGTCGAGGGGCAGGGCAACTTCGGCAACGTCGATGGCGATAACGCCGCGGCCATGCGCTACACCGAGGCGCGGCTCACCGAAGTGGCGCAGGCGCTGCTCGACGGCCTCGATGAGGACGCGGTCGACTTCCGCGAGACCTACGACGGCGGCGACAGCGAACCGGTGGTGCTGCCGGCGGCCTTCCCCAACCTGCTCGCGAACGGGGCGACGGGAATCGCCGTGGGCCTCGCCACCAGCATCCCGCCGCACAATGCCGGCGAGCTCTGCGACGCGCTCACCGCACTGCTCAGGGAACCCAAGCTTGCGGACGATGCCCTGGTGGCGCTCGTGCCGGGCCCGGATTTTCCGACGGGCGGCGTGCTGGTCGAGGACCGTGAGCAGATTGTCGACGCCTACGCGACAGGGCGCGGCGGCTTCCGGGTCCGCGCCCGCTGGGAGAAGGAGAGCATCGGCCGCGGCCAGTACCAGATCGTGGTCACCGAGATTCCCTATCAGGTGCAGAAGGCGCGCCTGATCGAGCGCATCGCCGAGCTTCTGCAGGCCCGCAAACTCGCCCTGCTGGCGGACGTGCGGGACGAATCGGCCGAAGACGTGCGCATCGTGCTGGAGCCCAAGAGCCGCACGGTCGAGGCCGAGCTGCTGATGGAGATGCTGTTCCGCCAGACAGAGCTGGAGACCCGCATCGGACTCAACATGAACGTGCTGGATGCGGCGGGTGTGCCCCGCGTGATGACACTGAAGCAGGTGCTGCAGGCGTTTCTCGATCATCGACGCGAGGTCCTGCTGCGGCGCACCGCCCATCGGCTGGCGGCGATCGCCCACCGGCTCGACGTGCTCGGCGGCTATCTCGTGGCTTACCTCAACCTGGACGAAGTGATCCGCATCGTCCGCGAGGAGGACGAGCCGAAGTCCGCGCTCGTGGCCGCGTTCGGGATCAACGACGTGCAGGCCGACGCGATCCTCAACATGCGCCTGCGTGCGCTGCGAC
This sequence comes from Alphaproteobacteria bacterium, assembly GCA_965220745.1. GTDB lineage: Bacteria > Pseudomonadota > Alphaproteobacteria > UBA828 > UBA828 > WTGU01. The sequence goes on from CBDCQT010000013.1 coordinate 950,653, forward strand.
GCCTCGAGGAAGCGGCGATCAGGCGCGAGCACGAGGCGCTGGAGGCGGAGCGCGGCCGGCTCGAGAAGCTCGCGAACAGCACGCGCCGGCAGAAGACCGCGCTCGCCGCCGAGATCGCGGAGATCAAGACGCGCTTCGGGCAGGAGACCGTGCTCGGCGCGCGGCGAACCGCCATCGGGGAGGCGCCGCTGCCGCAGGAAGTTCCGGTGGAGGCGCTGGTGGAGCGGGAGCCGATCACGGTGATCTGCTCGGCGAAGGGGTGGATCCGCGCGGTCAAGGGACATGCCGAGGCGGACACGACGGTGCGCTACAAGGATGGCGACCGCGAGCGCTTCCGCTTCCACGCCGAGACCACGGACAAGCTGCTGCTCTTCGCCACCAATGGGCGCTTCTACACGCTGGCGGCGGATCGGCTGCCCGGCGGCCGGGGCTTCGGCGAGCCGGTGCGCCTTATGATCGATCTCGGCAACGATCACGAGGCGGTTGCGCTCTTCGCCCACCGGCCCGGCCGGCGGCTATTGGTGGCGGCGAGCGATGGGCGCGGCTTCTTCGTCCCCGAGGACGACGTGGTGGCGCAGACCCGCACGGGGCGGCAGGTGCTCAACCCGGCGCAGGGGGCGGAGGCTGCGGTCTGTGTCGAGGCGGCCGGCGACTGGGTCGCGGTCGTCGGCACCAACCGGCGGCTGGTGATCTTCCCGGCTGCCGAGGTGCCGACCATGGCGCGCGGACGCGGCGTGATCCTGCAGCGCTACCGCGATGCCGCGCTCTCGGACGCGCAGGTGTTCGACGGCGCGGCGGGGCTGCGCTGGCGCTCGGGCACCGGCGTGCGCACCGAGACGGCGCTGGAGCAATGGCGCGGCAAGCGCGGCCAGGCGGGACGCGCGGCGCCACGCGGCTTCCCCGCTGCAAACCGTTTTCTCTAGGCGACATCTGTGAAGTACGAAAAGACCCAACCCGGAAATCCGCATCAACTGACAATTAAACAGCATTGTTTTCCGAAGAAATCAATTGAGAGATTTTGCAACGAGAATGGTGTGGTCGAAGTTTACTTGATCGACAAAAACAAAACCGTTCTCATGAAGCCTGACAACGAGATATTCTGCGCACGTAGGGTATGGGATCAGCGTGCGGAAGCGCTATTCATGCAGGGTATAGAAAATGCATATCAGGATGTTGTAAGCCAATTAGAAGTAGAGGATTGGTCTCGCCGGCTCGGCATTGAGGAAAACCAGACCGTTACAGATATGTATTCGCTTTGGCATGTTCGCTGTTGCTGGAAAAATAAGTATCTAAACGATCAAGAATTGCCGGGAGCGCTGCCCGCACGACCGGGGTATTCTCAAGACGATAGAGAGGCGCTGGAAAAGAGCAACATGGTGACCTCTATCGACCGTGGTGCAAGTGCCTTTCTGCCCGGTCGTCATATCGCCGGAACCTTGGTTCAAAACGATTATGGTCGTGTCAGAAACGCCTTGCGAGGCTATTCGTGGGGAATAGTGCAGAGTGTGTGGAGAATTTATTGTCCCCGACAAAAGCAGTGCTGGACTTTGCCTGCCTGTTACACCGACGATATATTTTTCCGCTGGACAGGATAATCGTCGAGTCGTCATGAAGTCGGAATTACGCCACATGAATACAGCCCTTAGATTAGGCAGTGAACAGTACTACTTTGGCAGAAAGTTGTGAGGTTTGTTTAATTCGGATATGACACCTTTCTGCAATGTAGAAGAAGTTGCAGTGGAGTTCTCAAAGAATAGTTGGGATCGACGCCTGCGAAACTCTTCATTCAGTACTGGACAGCCGTGTTCTCTGGTTGCAAGCGGGTCAGAGCGCCGCGTTCGCGCCTGCAATGAAGTCGGCCGCGTTCGCCGTCCCTACCGTCAGGAACAGAGCTGCCGCGAGACCGACACTCAACGCGAGAAGCAAGAGCCCGAGGCCGTACGAAACTCTGCGCCTGTTTCTTCGGTCATCGCTCTGAGTGTGCTGCCAAGGCACCTTTGCCGATGCTATCGCTGCGCGTGCCGCGCAGGTGCCCTGCGTGCCTACGTTCCATAAAGGCCGGCTCCCGAGGCGGGCTTCGGCGAGAGCTGCCGCGACTGCTTCATTTTCTCCCGTGCAATCACCGGTCGGCAGCCAGTCAGGGCAACGAGCTACCCACCGTCAGTCGACAAGCGCGTGGTTCACCTGGTGCAACCGTGTCGAACGACGAGGGTTCCATAAGTTATGCCGAGATTCAATCGAATACGATATGCCAATATATCATAAAGCGCAGCGGTCAAGCTCATATGCACCGCGGGTCATGGCGCGGATTTTCGAGCGTCGCTCCACGCACCGACCCGAAACACGTCGTTATGAAAGCTGAGGTGCCCGCTGAACGGTGGGAGGGCGCGTCCTCTGACGGTGGTTCAGCCCTCCAAGAGGCTCAGCGCATGGGCGAGGGGCGGGGCCTCGCGCCAGGGAGCGGGGGAGTGGCAGAGACGCGGCACATGCGCGATGGGTAGCGGCCCCGCGTGCCTGGCGATGGCTTCCGCCGTCTCAGCCGGGGGCACCGGGCTCTCCGGCGATTCGCTGATGACGAGACCGGCGACCTCGATGCCGCGCCCGCGTATGGCCGCGAGCGTGGTCAGCGTGTGGCTGATGGTGCCGAGGTAGCTGCCCGCCACCACCAGCGCCGGCGCGCGGAGTTCTGCGATCCAGTCGAGCACGGTGTGGTCGTCGTTGAGCGGCACCATGGCACCGCCGATGCCCTCGACCAGCAGCGGGTCGCCCTCAGCCGCGCGACAGAAGGCGACGATGTCCGCGAGGTCGAGGCGGCGCCCCTCGCGGGCCGCGGCCATGTCGGGCGAGAGCGGGGCGGCGAAGCGCCAGGGCGTGATCTCGGCGACGGCCTCCTCGGTCACGGCTTCGCCCAAACTCGCGAGGAGAACGCCGGGGTCGCTCTCTGCAAGCGTCGCCGGGTCGTAGCCGCTGAGAACCGGCTTGAGCGCGCGGACGGGCCGGCCCGCGGCGCGAAGCTGGTGACAAAGGGCGGCCGCGACCAGTGTCTTGCCGATCTCGGTGCCCGTGGCGGTAACGAAAAGCGTGCTCATCGCTCGTCCCGGTCCAGAATGCGTTCGCGAACGATGTCCGCCAGCCGCTCGATATCGTCGTCGTCGTGGCCGGCGCTGAAGGTGAGGCGGAGCCGCGCCGTGCCCTCCGGCACCGTCGGCGGCCGGATCGCCGTGACGAGATAGCCCTCGTCCTCCAGCAGCCGCGAGGCCCCGAGTGCGCGCTGCGGCGCGCCGAGCAGGATGGGCACGATGCAGCTTTCCGGCGTCGGCAGGTTGAGACGCGTGCAGAAGAGCGACGCCTTGCGCAGCGGCGCCGCGACCAGGGGGGGATCGTTTGCAATCAGGTCGAGGGCCGCGATGCTGGCTGCGACCACGCCGGGCGGCAGCCCGGTGGAGTAGATGAAGGGCCGCGCGCGGGTACGGATGAGGTCGATCACCGGCTGCGAGGCGCAGAGATAGCCGCCGTAGCTGCCGACCGCCTTCGACAGCGTGCCCATCTGCAGCGGTACCTCGACCTTCGCGCCGCCGACGAAGCTCGACCCGCGCCCGCCGCCGACCACGCCGATGCCGTGGGCATCGTCGGTCATCAGCCATGCGTCGTGGGCCGCCGCGATCTCGGCCAGCGCCGCGACCGGCGCGAGGTCGCCGTCCATGCTGAACACGCCATCGGTGAGCAGCAACGCGCGCTCGTGGCCGGCGCGGTGTTCAGCTAGCAGGGTTTCCACGTGGTCGAGATCGTTGTGCCGGAAAATCTCGACGCGCGACTGCGAGAGCGCCGCGCCCGCGCGCAGACACGCGTGGCTCAGCTCGTCGGCCACGATCAGGTCGCCGGCACCGACGAGGCTCGGAACGATGCCGAGATTGGCGAGGTAGCCCGAGCCGAAGACGCAGGCGTCTTCGGTGCCCTTGAGGCGGGCGAGACGGCGTTCCAGCGCGGCGAAGAGGGGATGGTTGCCGGTGACAAGCCGCGACGCGCCGGCGCCGGCGCCCCAGCGCTCGGTGGCTTCGACAGCGGCCCGCTTGACCGCCGGGTGCTGCGACAGGTTGAGGTAGTCGTTGCTGCAGAAAGAGATCAGCGTTCGCCCGTTCCGCTTCACACTGACCGGCCCGCACGGCGCGGTCTCGTGGACGGTGCGGCGCAACTGCCGCTCTGCCAGAGCGGCGAGCTTGTCCTCGGCGAAGCGTTCGAGCGTATCCATGCGCATTCCCGCGCCGAGGCGGCGGTGCCGCGCGCGTGGCGGCTAGAGCTCGCCTTCCCGGCGCAACATGCGGATGGTCTCGCGGAAGGCGTCGACGGTGACGGGGAGATCGTCCGCCGTGTTGGCGGCCGAGGTCATGCCGCCGGGCCAGCCCTGGATGTCCACGCCGTTCACCAGCAGGCCCAAGCGGATCTTGTTGACGAGCGCCGGCGGGCGGTCCTTGAGCTCGGCGTAGTCGATCTCGAGCGGATCGAAAGTCGACGGCGTGATCGCGCGTCCGCGCGGGTTCATGAAGAGGTGGAACGAGGAGAAGGTGCCGTAGACCGACCAGGGGACGCTTTCATCCTCCAGCACCCCGTTGAGCCCGGCCCGAAGCTCGGCGCCGAAGGCCGACGCCCGCTCGCACGCGTCCGAATCCCGCACGATCTCAAGCGCGGCCGTGCCGGCGGCGGCGGAGACGGGGTTCGCGTTGAAGGTGCCGGGGTGGAAGATCTTCTCGCGGCCGCTTGCCTTGGTCTCGTAGAAGTCCAGGTCGTCGAGAATCTCCTTGCGCCCGGCCACGGCCCCGCCCGGCAGGCCGCCGGCGATGATCTTGGCGTGGGTGCTCATGTCGGGCGTGACGCCGAAATACCCCTGCGCGCCACCGGGAGCGACGCGAAAGCCGGTAATCACCTCGTCGAAGATCAGCACCACGCCGTGATTCGCCGTGAGCTCCCGCAGGAAGCTCAGAAACTCGAACGCGTGGGGCACGAGCCCGAAGGAGCCGCCGGTCGGCTCCAGAATCGCGGCGGCGATATCGTCGTTGGCCTCGAAGGCGGTGCGCGCGGCCTCCTTGTCGCCGGGCGGCAGCAGGATCACCTGGGACGCGAGGTCCGGAAGCACGCCGGTCGTTGGCGAACCGTCGAAATGCGAGATGTAGCCGGAGGTCATGTGGTCGTGCCAGCCGTGGAAGTGGCCCTTGAAACGCACGATCTTGTGCTTGCCGGTATGCGCGCGGGCCAGGCGGAGGGCCATGTGCGTCGCCTCGGTGCCGGAGGAGGTGAAGCGCACCCGCTCCGCGCACGGCACCATCTCGCGCACGATCTGCGCCCAGCGCACCTCGCGCTCGTGGTTGGCGCCGGGATGCGTGCCGTCCGGCAGCGCCTCCTGGATCGCGGCGACCACCTCCGGCCGGCCGTGGCCGAGCAACAGGGCGCCGTGGCCGCCGGCGTAGTCGACATACTCGTTGTCGTCCCGGTCCCACTTGCGCGAGCCCTCGGCCCGCGTGACGTAGATGCCGTAGGGCTGCATGTGGCGCGCATCGTGGACGATGCCGGAGGGCAGGATGTCCCTGGCCTCGGATGCGAGCGCCGCCGAGCCGGGCGTCTTCGTCAGGTAGGCCTGAACGATCCCGGAGTTGGAGGCGAGCAGGTCGGCGCTCGCCGCCGCCTGTGATGTTGCCGTGTTCATGTCCTGTCCTATTCGATGTAGGGATCGACCGCGTCGCGCACGGCCTTGGCGACCGCGACGGCGCCCGGCGTATCCGAATGGACGCAGATCGTCTCCGCCTTGGTCGGCACGTCCTTGCCGTTGACCGAGCGGATTACGCCGTCCTTCACCACGCGCATGATCTGCGCCACCGCCTGTTCCGGCGCCACGGACTTGTGCTCGCGCGTGATGATGCAGCGGCCCTCGTCGTCATAGTCGAGGTCGGCGAAGATCTCCCACACGACATCCGCGTACTTGGGCCAGATGGTCTCGTGCATGGTGCCGGTGGTGCCGTACATGGGCACGCCGAAGACCTGTGCCGCCTCGGCGCACGCGGTGGCCACGTCTTCGTCGATCCAGGCGGCGCCGTAGAGTGCACCGTGGGGCTTCAGGTGGTTGAGTGTCATCCCCTCCATTTCGAGAAAACCCTTCAGTGCGCCGCATTGATAGATGATGGCGTCGCGCAGCTCCTTGCGATCCATCTTCATGTAGCGCCGCCCGAAGCCGTCCCGGTCGGGGAACGACGGGTGAGCCCCCACCTTCACGCCGTGCTTCTTGGCGAGCACGACGGTTTCGTGCATCACGCCGGGGTCCGAGGCATGGAAACCGCAGGCGACGTTGGCCGAGGTGATGTAGGGCATGATCGCCTCGTCGTCGCCGCAGGTGTAGATGCTGTAGGCCTCGCCCATGTCGCAGTTGATGTCGATCCCCATGGTCTCCCCCTGCCGTTCCGTCGCCTCTCCGCCCTCAGTCACGGGTGAGTAACGAGGACTGTCCGTCAAACGTAGCAGGATTGTTTCCCAATCTCGATTCCGTAGCCGTCGACCGTAGCCGGCGACCTTGCCGAGTCCTGTGGCGGCCCCGTGGCTTTTCGCTCTGTGGCCGTGTGGTTATATGGCGAACGAGTCGGACCCCGAGTCGCAATGAATGCGCCTGCCGATGCCGTGACCAAGATTGGTCGTCGAGTGACGCGTGAACTCGACCGGTTGAAGAAGTATCGACTGGCGGCCGGACTCCTTTCCTTCGCCAGCCTCGTGCTCGGCACGCTTCGCGATCTGGCGCCGATCATCGCCGTGGTCGCAGTATTCCAGGTCGCGATCCTGCGCCAACCCTTCCCCGATCTTGGCGGCATCGTCGGCGGTCTCGTGCTCGTAATGCTTGGGCTCGCGCTCTTCATCAAGGGCCTGGAGATGGGCCTCTTCCCGCTCGGCGAGGGTCTGGCCCAGGGGTTTGCCCAAAAGGGGAGCCTGTTCTGGCTTCTCGTCTTCGCCTTCGCGCTCGGCTTCGGAACTACCGTCGCGGAGCCTGCGCTGATCGCCGTCACGGCGGAGGCCGCCCGGGTCGCCGCCGACGCCGGAGTCGTCGCGGCCAATGCGGACGCCATGGACTCCTATGCCCTCGGGCTACGCTACACGGTCGCCGTCTCGGTCGGCGTCGGTATCACGCTCGGTGTGCTCCGTATCCTCAAGGGCTGGCCGCTCCACTACTGGATCATCGGCGGCTACATCATCGCCGTCGGCCTCACCTTCATCGCGCCCGACGAGATCGTCGGCATCGCCTACGATTCCGGCGGGGTCACGACGTCCACCATCACCGTGCCCATGGTGACGGCCCTCGGCGTCGGCCTGGCCGCGTCGATCCGCGGGCGCAACCCGCTGGTCGACGGCTTCGGGCTCATCGCCTACGCGAGCCTCACGCCCATCATCTTCGTGCTCATCTTCGGCATGGTGACTTAGGGCGCGGCGCGATGGAGTTGATCTCTCTCATACTGTCCGCCGGCCTCGATACGGTGCAGGACGTTGCCCCGCTGGTCGCTGCACTCGGCCTCGGCCTTGCCGCCAATGTGCCTGGGCGAAGCCCTCTGTTCGACGGCTTCGGACCCATCGCCTTCGCCAGCGTGTTCCCAATCATTGCCGTGCTGGGCTACGCCCAGCTCTCGTCGGCGCTTGAGAGTGCTCAAGAGCGCCGCCGCAGGCGTGGTCGCGCCTGATGCGGATGCTCATCACGGCCTTCCGAGGTGCGGCATGGTAGACATTCTTGTCGTTCTGCCATCCGTCGGCCTCGATACGGTGCGCGACATCGTGCCGCTGCTCGCCATCGTGCTGTTCTTCCAGATCGTCGTCCTGCGCCAGCGCCCGGCGAATCTCGGTCGGATCGTGGTCGGCTTCGTCTATGTCGTCGTCGGACTCGTGCTGTTCCTCATCGGGCTGGAAGAGGCGCTCTTCCCTCTCGGCAAGACGATGGCCGCCCAACTGACCGACCCGGCCTTCCTCGGCCTTGCGGCGGGCGCTACCGCTCATTGGCTCGACTATGGCTGGATCTACGCCTTCGCGGCGGCCATCGGCTTCGGCACCACCATCGCGGAGCCGTCGCTCATGGCCGTTGCGCGCAAGGCCGGCGCCGTCTCGGGCGGGACGATCAACCCCTGGGGTCTAAGGATTGCCGTTGCCGCGGGCGTTGCCGTCGGCGTCGGGGTGGGGACCGTCCGCATCGTCACCGGGATACCGCTCCACTATCTGTTCATGGGCGCCTATGCGCTCGTGATCCTGCTGACGATCTTCGCCTCGCGCAGCATCATCGCGCTCGCCTACGATTCGGGCGGCGTCACGTCGTCGACCGTGACCGTGCCGCTGGTGGCCGCCTTGGGGCTCGGCCTCGCCGCCAACGTGCCGGGGCGCAGCCCAATGCTCGATGGCTTCGGCCTTATCGCGTTCGCATGTGTGTTTGCCGTCATCGCTGTGCTGGGGTTTACCCAGCTTTCGTCGGCGCTCGCCGCCCTGCGCAAGCGCCGATCATCCGGGAAAGGAACCTGAACGATGCGTTTCAAGCTCATCATGGCGCTCGTGGATTCGGGCGAGACCGATGCCGTTCTCGCCGCCGGCCGTCGCACCGGGGCGACCGGTGCTACAATCATCACCGGCTGCCGCGGCGAGGGGCTCGAGCCGCAGCAAACCTTTCTCGGCTTGCGGCTGACTGGCCAGCGCGACATCGTGATGTTCCTCGTGGAAGAGCATATGAGCCGCAACGTCCTTGAGGAGATTGCGACGGCCGGGGCCTTCGAGGAGAAGTCAGGGACGGGGATCGCGTTCCAGATTGCCATCGAAGACGCGATCGGCCTTTCCCATCAGATCGCCGAGATCAAGCACGAGATCGAGGACCAGATATGAGCAGGAAGGCAAACACGGCCACGGCAGAAGCGCAGGGTGCGCAGCTCAACACGGTGCGCGCGGTGATGTCGCCGATGCCGGCGCCGATCAACGGCGTGGCCACGGTGCACGAGGCTCTCCAAGTGATGCGCGAGAACAACGTGTACTCGCTCGTGGTCGAGCGCCGTCGGCCCGGCGACGAGTACGGCATGGTCGTGATCTCCGATATCGCCAACAAGGTGATCGCGGACAACCGCTCGCCCGACCGGGTGAATGTCTACGAGATCATGTCGAAGCCGGTGCTCACCATCAGCGCAGACATGGAGATCAAGTACGCCATCCGCCTGCTCGGCCGCTTCGGCCTGTCGCGCAGCGTGGTGGTCGACGGCAACGAGGCGGTCGGCTTCGTCACGCTGACCGACATGGTCTTTCGCTACTACGAGCAGGAAGCGAGGCGGCAAGAGGCGAGCGGGTAGGCCGGACGCAAGAGATGACCGTGTCTGACGCAATGCCGCGGGCGGCGCTGGTCACCGGCGCCGGGGCGCGCATCGGCCGCACCATCGCCGAGGCGCTGGCAGAAGACGGCTGGGCGGTCGCGGTGCACCATCACGAATCCGGCGACGCCGCCAAGAATGTCGTCGCGGAAATCGAGGGCGCCGGCGGCCGCGCCGTGGCGCTCAGAGCCGATCTCGCCGAAGAGGCCGAGGTCGAGACCTTGGTGACGCGCGCGACGGAGGCGCTCGGGCCGCTTGGCTGCCTCGTCAACAACGCATCCCCATTCGAGAATGACGACCTGCAAAGCGCGAGCCGCGCGAGCTGGGATCTCCACATGGCGGTCAATCTGCGCGCGCCCTTCGTGCTGATGCAGAAGTTCGCCGCGGCGCTGCCGGACGAAGCGGAGGGCTGTATCGTCAACATGCTCGACCAGCGCGTCTGGAGCCTTACGCCGCACTTCATGTCCTACACGCTCAGCAAGGCGGGCCTCTGGACGCTCACACAGACGGCGGCGCTCGCGCTCGCGCCCCGCATCCGGGTGAACGGCATCGGCCCCGGTCCGACCCTGCCCAGCGCGCGCCAGAGTCCCGAACATTTCGCTGCCCAATACGAAGCCACGCCGCTGAAGCGCGCCGTGGCCCCCGGCGACATTGCGGACGGCGTGCGGTTTATCCTCGCCGCGCGCGCGCTGACGGGGCAGATGGTCGCCCTGGACAGCGGTCAGCATCTCGGCTGGGCGATGCCGCAGGGGAAAGAAATCCTCGAATGAGCGGGGAGACCCCAGTGCCGGCCTCGGCCGCTTCCACGCGGCGCCACCTGTTGATCCGCGACCTCGTCGTGCCCTGCTCGATCGGGGTCCACGAGCACGAGCGCCACGGCACGCAACGGGTGCGGATCAATGTCCGCGTGCACGTCACGGACGACGAACGGCCGATCGTGGACAGCATCGCCAACGTCGTCTCTTACGAGACCATCGTGGACGGCATTCGCGCCATCATCGCCGGCGGCCATATCAACCTGGTGGAGACACTGGCCGACCGCATCGTCGAGCTCTGCCTTACCAATCGTCGCGTGCGCGCTGTGTGGGTGCGGGTCGAGAAGCTCGACCTCTACCCGGATGCCGCGGGTGTGGGCGTCGAGGTGGAGCGGAGCCGCTAACCCAGCACGCGGCCGGCGACGGCGTCGAGGCGCTTCACCATTGCCGGGTCTCGGGCTTCGGGGGCCGTGATCACCGCATTCTCCAGCGCCCGGTCGCAGCCGGCGGCGCAAGGCTCGCGGCGGGCGGCGAGCGCTTCTCCCAGTGCCGCGACCAGGCGGCGGGCGGCTGCCGCGTTCTCCTGCAGTGTCCGCACGATCGCTTCCACCGTGACCGCGTCGTGGTCCGGATGCCAGCAGTCGTAGTCGGTCACCATGGCAACGGTCGCGTAGCAAATCTCCGCCTCACGGGCGAGCTTGGCCTCGGGCATGTTGGTCATCCCGATGACCGTGCAGCCCCACTGCCGGTAAAGCTCGGATTCGGCGACCGTGGAGAACTGGGGTCCCTCCATCGCGAGGTAGGTGCCGCCCTGGACGATGCTGAGACCAACGCTCTCGGCCGCCGACAGCAGCTGATCGCCGAGACGCGGGCACACCGGCTCGGCCATGGAGACATGGGCCGCGAGGCCGGCGCCGAAAAAACTCTTCTCGCGCGCGAAGGTGCGGTCGATGAACTGGTCGACGAGCACGAACTCACCGGGCGCGATGTCCTCGCGCAGGCTGCCCACCGCGCTGAGCGAGACGATGTCGGTCACGCCCGCCCGCTTGAGGGCATCGATGTTGGCGCGGTAGTCGACCGCGCTCGGCGGCAACGGGTGGCCGCGACCGTGGCGCGGCAGGAACACCATCTCGGTGTCCGCCAGACGGCCGAGGAGGAGGGAGTCCGACGGCGTACCGAACGGCGAGCGGACGTCGACCCGCTCGACCTCGCTCAGTCCCTCGATTTCGTAAAGGCCGCTGCCGCCGATGACGCCCAGGCGGACCGGGAAGGTCTGGTCGGCCACGGCCGCGCGCTAGCCGATATGGCGTGCGAGGTGGGCGAGGGATCGGTCACGCGCGAGCGTGGCGGCCTCCGGATGATAGTCGGCCCGCTGGTCGCAGTTGAAGCCGTGGCCGGCGCCCTGATAGACGTGAACCGTGACGTCCGGGTGGGTCGTCGTGATCTCGTCCACGTCGGCCATCGGGATACCCGCGTCTTCGGTGCCGAAGTGGAGCATCGTCGGGCAGGCGGGTGTCTCGCCCACGAACTCGATGATCTGGCCGCCGTAGTAGCCGACCGCCGCGTCGATCTCCAGGCGACAGGCGGCAAGCCAGGCGAGTGAGCCGCCCCAGCAATAGCCCACCACGACCACCTTCGATGCGCCTTCGAGGGCATCGACGCCGGCCTTGATGTCCATCACCGGGCCTTCCCAGCCGATATCGGCCTTGTGCCCGCGCCCTTCGTCCACCGTCTCGGCGCTGTAGCCGAGCTCGATTCCCGGCTCCTTCCGGTCGAACAGGCACGGCGCCAGGACGAGATAACCCTGGGCCGCGTAATCGTCGCAGACCCCTCTGATGTGGCCGTTGACCCCAAAAATCTCCTGCACGAGCACGAGGCCCGCGCGGGGCTCGCCATCGGGCGCAGCGCGGTAAGCGTTGAGAACGTGACCATCGTCCGCAGTCAGCTGGACAACTGCGCCCATCGTGGGTGCCTCCCTGATCCTCCATTGTGTTGCGCCCATTCGAGCGCTGGCTCTTCACATAGCAGAAGGGACATAGGCACGCCACTCATAGGCAGGGCGCTACACGTTGAAGCGGAACAGCATCACGTCGCCGTCCCGAACCACATAGGAGCGTCCCTCCTGGCGCATGCGCCCGACACTGCGGGCGGCTTGCTCGCCGCCGAGCGCGATCAGCTCGTCAGCCGCGATGGTCTCGGCACAGATGAAGCCCCGCGCGAAGTCGGTGTGGATGCGGCCGGCCGCCTCGACCGCCGTGCTGCCGGCGGGGATCGGCCAAGCGCGCGCTTCCGTCTCGGTCGCTGTGAGGAAGCGGATCAAGCCGAGAAGGCGATGGCCGGCGTGGATTACCCGGTCGAGGCCGGGCTGCGCCAGCCCGAGGGCTTCGAGGAACTCGCGCTTCTCATCCGGGTCTTCGAGGAGGGCGATTTCCGCTTCGATCGCCACTGAAATGACCACCTGTTCCGCGCCGGCGGCGGTGGCATGGGCGGCGACGGCCTGGCTCATCGCGTTGCCCGTCGCCGCGCTCGCCTCATCGACGTTGCCGACGTAGAGCACGGGCTTCGCGCTGAGCAGGTTGAGGGCCGCGAATTCGCGCGCGATCGTCTCGTCGGGCGCCTCGAACGCGCGCGCCGGTTTGCCGTTCTCGAGCAGGGCGAGCGCCGGCTCGATCGCCGAGAGCCGGTCCTTCGCCTCCTTGTCGCCACCGCGGGCGCGCTTGATCGCCGCTTCGCGCTGACGCTCCAGACTTTCAAGGTCGGCCAGCATCAGTTCGGTCTCGATCAGCCCGATGTCGTGCAGGGGATCGACCGCACCGGAGGCGTGCGCCACCTGGTCGTCCTCGAAGCAGCGGACCAGGTGGAGCAGCGCATCGACCTCGCGCACGTGGCCCAGGAAGCGATTGCCCAGACCCTCGCCCTTGCTGGCGCCGGCGACGAGGCCGGCGATATCCACCACCTCCAGCACGCTCGGCACGACCTTGCGCGAGCCGGCGAGGCGCGCGACCTCGTGGAGCGCCGGGTCCGGCACCGGCGCGCGCCCCACGTTGGGCTCGACGGTGCAGAACGGATAGTTGCCGACCTCGGCCGCGCCGCTCGCCACCAGCGCGTTGAAGAGCGTGGACTTGCCCACATTGGGCGGGCCCACGATGCCGCACCTAAACCCCACCCGACGATCCAGGCGGGGGTTTACCGCCGGCCTGCGCAGGGCTCGATCCCGGCGGCGGGGCGAGCAGCGCGACCCGGCTCATGAAAGCACTGGCGTCGCCCGCCATGAGCAGCGGGAAGGCATCGACGATGGCGTCGAGGGTCGGGTCGAGCCAGGTCCGGTCCGACGCGCCGAAGTTGGAGAGCACGTGGCCGGTCATTCGGTCCCGATCGCCGGGGTGGCCGATGCCGATGCGCACCCGCCAGTAATCGGCGCCGATATGGGCGCGGATGCTCCTGAGCCCTTTGTGGCCGGCGACGCCTCCGCCGCACTTGGCCCGAACCTTGCCGGCGGCGAGATCGACCTCGTCGTGCAGGACGATGACGGCCTCGGGCGCAAGGCGGTGGAAACGCATGGCGGCGCCCACCGCGCGGCCCGAATCGTTCATGTAAGTCTGCGGCTTGAGCGCGAGCACGGACTCGTCGCCGACACGGCCCTCGGCGATCTCGCCGTGGAAGCGGGTGCGCCGCTTGAAAGCGCCGAAGCCATGCGCCGCTGCCAGCGCATCGAGCGCCATGAAGCCCACGTTGTGGCGATGCCGGGCGGCATCGGCGCCGGGATTGCCGAGGCCGACCAGCAGGCGGGAAGTAGCGCCGCCCTGGGCGGCGCGGGAGCGGCGGAAGATGCCCGTGTTAGGAGTCCTCGCTTTCCTCGGCCGGCGCGCCCTCGGCATCTTCGGCCCCTTCCTCGGCGCCTTCCTCCAGTTCCTCGCCCTCTTCGCCTTCCTCCTCCTCGACCGGCTCGACGATGACCGTGGGCGCGGCGATGGTGGCGACGGTGAAGTCCCGATCGGTGATGGTAGGCGTCACGCCCTCCGGAAGCTCGATGTCGCTGATGTGGATGCTGTCGCCGATCTCGCATCCGGTCACATCCGCCACGAGAAATTCGGGAATCGCTTCGAGCGGGCACATGAGCTCGACCTCGTGGCGGACGATATTGAGCACGCCGCCGCGCTTCAGGCCTTCGCACTCCTCCTGACCCTCGAAGCGGACCTCCACGGAGACCGCGAGCGTCGCACCTGCGACGTAGCGGATGAAGTCGACATGGATCGGCGCATCGCTGACCGGATCGACTTGAACGTCGCGGGCCAGAACGCGAATCACGTCGCCGTTGATCTTGAGGTCGTAGAGGCGGGCGAAGAAGCCCCGCCGGCCGATCTCGCGCTCCAGCACGTTGTATTCGAGCGAGACGGACAGCGGATCTGCGCCGCCGCCATAGACGATGGCCGGCGTGCGGCCCTCGCGCCTGAGCGCCCGCGCGCCTCCCTTGCCGCGCGGCTCGCGCGGCAGTGCCTCGATCATTGCTTCGTCACTCATGGTTCAGGTGTCTCCGGAGTTCTGGTCGCGCGCGTCAATCGAAGAGGCTCGAAACCGAGGTCTCCGAGCTGATACGGAGAATCGATTCGGCCATCAACGGCGCGATTGGGAGCACGCGGATGTTGTCCGCGCTCTCCACGGCTTCGGTTGTCTGAATGGTGTCCGTCACGACCAGCGACTCGAGCTCCGACGATGAGACCCGCGCCACCGCTTCGCCCGATAGCACCGCGTGAGAGACATAGCCGTGGACCGCCTTCGCACCCGCTTCCTTGAGTGCCGCAGCTGCGTTGCAGAGGGTCCCGGCCGAATCGACGATGTCGTCCACGATGATGCAGCGCCGACCCTCGACATCGCCGATGATGTTCATGACTTCCGATTGGCCCGCACGCTCGCGCCGCTTGTCGACGATCGAGAGATCGGCCTCGAAGCGCTTGGCCATGGCACGAGCCCGCAGCACGCCGCCCACATCGGGCGAGACGAACATCAGAGGCTCGTTGTTGTAGTTCAGCCTGATGTCATCGACCATCACCGGCGCCGCGTAGAGATTATCCACCGGAATGTCGAAGAACCCCTGAATCTGGCCGGCGTGCAGGTCGAGCGTGAGAACCCGATTGGCGCCGCTCGCCTCGATCAGGTTGGCGACCAGCTTGGCGGAGATCGGCGTGCGCGGCGACGATTTCCGGTCCTGCCGGGCGTAGCCGAAATAGGGCACCACCGCGGTCACCCGCTGCGCCGAGGCGCGCTTCAGGGCGTCGAGGCAGATCAGCAACTCCATCAGGTTGTCATTGGCCGGTGTCGACGTCGATTGAATCAGGAACACGTCTTCGCCGCGCACGTTTTCGAGTATCTCCACGAAGATCTCGGAATCGGAGAAGCGGCGAATCGAGGCTCGAGTCAAACCCATGCCGAGCGCCGACGAGATCGCCTCAGCCAGCGGCCGGTTGCTGTTCCCGGCAACGAGCTTCATCGATGACGGTTCCCTGGAGCGTGGATCGGGGCAAGACCCGCAGGGCCGCCCTGCTGGCCCCGAAGGCGCGCGGACTGTATCAATCTGACCCTGCCCTGTAAACGCCGTTACCGAACCGTGACTGAGACCGCGATGGGCGCCTCCACCAGTATCGCATGTGCACGCGGCACCTCCGGTCGCGGCTTGAAGCGCGGCACGAGAGTTTGTCTCGATGACGGCAGGAGCGGAGCATTACTCAACACGATAGACGGTGCAGCCGATGCGGCGGACGCTTCGATCTGCACCACGAGTGGCGCTTCGATCGGCGGCCTGGGCTGTGCTTCGCCTAACGCTCTGGGGAATGCGGCAGACGCTTGGATTGCCAGCGAAAGCGGCGCTTCGATCGGAGCCTGGCGGGGCGGCGTTGCGGGGGCTTTCTGCCGGGGCGACTGAGCGACTCGGCGTACGTGCGGTTGATCGATCAGTTGCACGATGCCTGGCGCACCGGCACGAGCGACGAGTCGCGGCAGAACGCCCCATGTGCCGGTCAGCTGGTCCTCGCCGACGCGGTTGCTCTGGGTAACGGTGCCGAGTCTTGAGCCATCCGGATGCAGCACATCCCAGGCAATCGTGACGGTCGCGCTATCCGTGGCGGTGTCGTCCCGTGAGACCGAGATCCAGCCCTGGATCGTCAGCCTCCCGTCTTCGGGGGCATCGGCGACGGTGACGCCGATGCGGGCGAGTGAATGCCGCATGGCGCGTGCCAACGCCATGCCTCCGTCGCCTGGGGCACCGAGAACGGTTTCGATCGTAACGGGCAGTTGGGGCGGACGGTCTGGACCAGTGGATGCCGGCGGTTTCAGCACGGCCGCGACTCGCGCGGCGGCCCGCTCAGCCACGGCGGCCAGATCGGGCGTCGGTGCGTCGCCGGTTGGCACGCCGGGGCTTGGCTCCTCGAACCGGAGAGCAGTCTCGCCGTCGGGCGCGATCAACGACCACCTCAGCTTGCCCGCGGCGACCGAGACGCGCCCGGCCAGCACGATGCTGCCTCGGCCGCCGGCGTGGGTATCGGCCGGCACGTCGCGCAGGTGCAGCGCCTTCACCACTTCGTCCACCAGTGCAGCCGATTGGTGTGCGGGCAGCCCAGCGATGGGCGGCACCAGAATGCTGCCCCAGGCGACATCTCCGGGACCCAGCCATGCTTGCGTGCTTTTGTCTGCGGGTTGGAAGGGGCGGGGCAGGTCGCCGCAGGCCGCGAGCGCCACGCACAGGATGAGGCCCAGCGCGAGTGGCATCGCCCTCCGCCAGGCGCAACGGGCCACGCTTGAGGGACGCATCATGAGCTCGACACCGCCAAGACGCAGCTCGCCACCATGCCGACGAACAGCAGGACGCCGAAGATGATCACGTAGGGCATGTCAGGGGCCGAGAGCGACGATCGAGATATTGCGACCGTAGTCGGGCTCGCCGCGGTGGACGCTCCGGCGGTAGCTGAAGAAGCGGCCGGACTCGGCGCAGGTATCACCTCCGGTCGCCTCGACTGCCGCGAGGCCGAAGTTGCCCAGGCGACGCGCAACATAGCCCACGATGTCGAAGAAGAAGTGCCCGTCGCGATTCGCCGGTGCGAACAGGTCTTCGTCCTGCGCGTTGCGAGCCAGAAACGGCGCCGGGAACTCGGGCCCGACCTCGTAGGAGGCCGCCCCGATGGAGGGGCCGATCACGGCCCGCGTCTCGCTCGTCCGCGCGCCCAAGCCCAGCATGGCCTCGACTGCAGCCTCCAGGACTCCGTTCAGCGCGCCGCGCCAGCCGGCGTGGGCCGCGCCGATCACGCCGGCCTCGCGATCCGCCATCAGCACCGGCACGCAATCGGCGGTGAGGATCGCCAACGCGAGACCGGGCGTCGCCGTCGCCATCGCATCGACTCGAGGCGCATCCTCCCGCGCCCAAGGCGCGGTTACCACAAGCGCTTCGGCACTGTGTACCTGATACGCGGTGCAAAGAGTTGCGGGTGAGAGCCCGCAGGCAGCGGTGACACGCGCCCGGTTCTCGCGCACCGCCTCGGGATCGTCGCCTGAGCCGTAGCCGCAGTTGAGGGAGCGGTAGAGTCCCTCACTGACGCCCCCGGTGCGGCCGAAGAAGCCGTGGCGGATACGGCCGTCGGGATCATCCAACAGCGCGTGAGAGATGGGCTCGATCATGGCGCCACCGTGCACGGCTCGGGCTCGAAGCCGGGCAGGGTGGTCAGCGCCGGGTGCGCGAGCGCCAATGCCTTGAACAGGGTGCCCATCCCGTGCACGCCCGTGAGGCGGCGAAGCGCGGCGTCGATGTCGGCGGCCTGATCGGCGCTCGCGCCCTGCCGCAGCTGGGCCGCCCGAGCGTCGATTCCGAGTGCTCTCAGGATATCTCCCTGGGACACGGGTCCGAACACGCCGGCGCCTGCGTGTCGGGCCGCTGCCGCCAATGAGGAAAAGTCCACGTGAGCGGTGAGGTCGGCGTAACCGGGCTCGTCCAGCGCGTCGTGGCGACGGTGCCGCTTCACGGCTTGCAGGGTATCCCCGAAACCCGGTTGCTCGTGGCCGTAGTCGACGATGAGCGCCGCACCGCAATCGGCAACGATGCGTGCGGCGATGGCGCCTGCAAGTGCCTCCCGCGCCGGTGCGCGTTCGACGATGGCGCCGGACGGCGCGCACCCGAGGCCATCCTCAACGGGGACCGAATCAGAGGCAGCGAAGCGGAGTGCCTGTGACGAGGGCACAAGCGTGACGACGCGCTCCTGCCACGCGTTGCCGACCCGCTCGAATTGCCGGATCGGCAACGCGTCGAAGAACTCGTTGGCGATGACCAGCACCGGACCGGGGGGCACGGTCTCGAACCGCTCGTGCCAGGTCGGTTGGGCGTCGGCGAGCAGAGCGGCCTGCTCCGCGCGCAGGCTCTGGTTCGACTCGACAAGATGCAGGTCGATGGCGTCGCGAAAGGCTGGCACGGTCCGCGCGGCGCGCAGCGCGTCGACGAGGAGGGTGCCGCGACCCGGTCCGAGCTCCACGAGGCGCACGCGTTTCGGCTGGCCCATGCTCTGCCATACCGCCGCGCACCAGAGCCCGATCAGCTCGCCGAACATTTGGCTCACCTCGGGCGCGGTAACGAAGTCGCCGGCCGCACCGATGGGCCGGCCCCGGCGGTAATAGCCGTGGGTGGGATGATGGAGGCAAAGCTCCATGTAGGTGGCGACGCTGATCGGCCCGTCGCGCCGTATCCGCTCCCTTAATTCTTCCGCAAGCGCGCTCATTACCCGGCCTGCCCGCCCGCTCGTCCGTCAATCCGAGGCACCGGCGGGATGCGGAGGATGAGGAAGAGTCCAAGCACGATCATCGGGAGCGAGAGCACCTGCCCCATGCTGATACCCGGCAGGATGAAGCCGAGGAACGCATCCGGCTCGCGGAACAGCTCGGCGATGATCCGGGCGACGCCGTAACCGGCGAAGAACATACCGGCGACGGTGCCCGGCCGCTGGACCACGCGCCGCATATGTACGGCGACCGCCAGGATCGTGAACAGGACCAGGCCTTCCAGGATTGCTTCGTAAATCTGGCTCGGGTGGCGTGGCTCGGGCCCGCCGCCGGGGAACACCATCGCCCACGAAACATCGCTCACCCGACCGTACAGCTCGCCGTTCACGAAGTTCGCCATGCGGCCCAGGAAGAGGCCGATCGGCACTTGCGCGCAAACCGCATCGGCGACGGAGAGCAGGCTGATCTTCATGATGCGGGTGTAGAGGACCACCACGACCAGCACGCCCAGGGCACCGCCGTGAAAGGACATCCCGCCCTGCCAGACCACGAAGATTTCACCGGGATTGGAGAAGTAGTAGCCCGGTTGATAGAACAGCACGTAGCCCAGCCTGCCGCCCACCACCACGCCGAGGGTGCCCATCACCAGCAGGTCGTCGGCGTGGCGCTTGGTCACTCCGTCGATGCAATTCCCGGCGAGATAGCGGACGTACTGCCAACCGAGCAGCAGGCCAACGACGTAGGACAGCGCGTACCAGCGGATTGCGACGGGGCCGATCTCGACGGCCACCGGGTCGATGGTGGGGAAGGCGAGGGCGAAGGTCATCGATAGGGGTCGTCCTGGCTCAGATAGTCACGCACATAGCAGCCGACACCATCTTCGATAGCCATGAAGGGCGCCGTGTAGCCCGCGCGGCGGAGGCGTCCCGTCCGCGCCTCAGTAAAGTACTGGTAATGCGCGCGTATGGCTTGCGGCATCTCGATATAGTCGATCGACGGTGCACGGCCGAGCGCCGCGAAGAGCGCATTCGCAAGCGCCGTAAAACTGCGCGCCGTTCCGGTCCCGACGTTGAACAAGCCGCTTATCTGCGGATTATCCAGCAGCCACAGCATCACGGCGACACAGTCTCCGACCCACACGAAGTCGCGGCATTGGCCGCCGTCGGGGTATTGCGAGTCGCAAGACTTGAAGAGGCGGATCGGTCGGCCCTCGGCCGCGTCGGGGTACGCGGTCGCCAAGACGCTGCGCTGGCCGTTCTTGTGATACTCGTTGGGGCCATAGACGTTGAAGAATTTGAGGCCGGCCCACTGCGGCGGTCTCGGTGCGCCCGCTGCCACCTCGTGAGCGACACGGCGATCGAAGAGATGCTTGCTACGGCCGTAGCCGCTGAGCGGCTTCAGTCGGGCGAGCGCCTGGATCGAACCGTCATCGTCGAATCCGCGCGAACCGTCTCCGTAGGTGGCGGCCGATGAGGCGTAGATCAACGGCACACCCTCGGCCGCGCACCAGTGCCAGAGGCTCAGGCTGAAACGATAGTTGTTCCGCGCGAGCAGGCTCGCATCGGATTCGGTCGTGGACGAGATGGCGCCCAAGTGAAAGACGGCGCGCACCTGCCCGGATTGGGCTGCGAGATGGGCGGGGAGGGCGGCCGGCTCGACGAAGGCGCCGAGCTTTCGCTCGGCGATGGTCCGGCCGTTGCCGCCCGCGCCCGGCCTGTCGCAGACCACCAAGGGGCCCTCGCCTCGCTCCTCCAGCGCGGCGATCAGGTTCGAGCCGATGAAGCCCGCACCGCCCGTGACGATGATCATGCCGTTGCCTTCTGCCATACCGTTCGACTCGGCGCGGCAGGTTATAGGGTCGCCCCGTCGGGGCCGGCAAGCACCAAGCGGCACCGCCGCCCGTCGCCGGGACGGTCGATTCGGTCAGATCGTCCGTAACAGACCGCCCATGACCAGTCGCAGCTTCTGGGTCGCGGTGAACCGGATGCGCCGGCCGGCGACCGGGAAGTTCGCCCGCTCGATGCGGTCGAGATAGGCTTCGTAGACGCTGCGCATGAGGATGGCCGGCCGCATGGAGCGGCGTTCCGAACGCGGCAGTGCGTCGCTCGCCGCGCCGAAGTGCCGCCGCGCCATGCCGCCGAGGGTGCGGCAGACCTTCTCCACTCCCGGCGTGCGTCCGATCGCCTCCGGCTTGATGTCCGCGAGGCCCTGCTTTGCCAGCAGCTCTTGCGGCAGGTAGATGCGACCGCGCCTGGCGTCCTCGGCCACGTCGCGGAGGATATTGGTGAGTTGGAAGGCCTGGCCGAGATGGCGCGCGAAGGTGGGGATGGTGCGCGCCCGATACTCGAAAATTTCGACCGAGAGCAGGCCGACACAGCCGGCGACACAGTGGCAGTAGCGTTCGAGTTCGGCCAGGGTGGGCCGCAGCATGGCGCCGCCGCCGTCCATCTCGAACCCTTCCAGAATTTCCATGAAGTGCTTCTCGGCGAGCCCGAAGCGCTCGACCGGAACGGCGAGCGCGCGTGTCACCGGATGGCTCGGCGCGCCTTGGTAGAGAGCGCGGACCTCGCCCCGCCAGGCGTCGATCAACGCACGCGACTCCGCCGGGTCCTCGATCTCGTCCGCAACGTCGTCGGTCTCCCGACAGAAGGCGTAGAGCGCCAGCATCGCCTCGCGCTTCTCGCGCGGCAGCAGCATCATCGGCAGGAAGAACGAACTCCCGGACGCCCGCGTCACCTCGGCGACGTAGCGCTTCGGGTCGGGCGCCTCGGGAATCGGCAGGGTGACGGCCGTGCTCACCATGCCTGGACGATGCCGCTCAGCGCGAGGCCGACGCGGCTCACTTTGGGCACCCTGATTCGGCCGGCGAGGGGGTCGCCCCGCGCCAGCCGGTGCTGGAGCGCCCAGGCCAGCTTGACGATCACCGCGCACTCCCAGCGGAAGCGCCGGCGGCGCACCGAGCGCGGCATCGCCTCGGCGCGCCGGAGCAGATCCGCGGTTCCTTCCACGCACCGGTCGATGGCGTGGCGTACCGCCGGCGCCGCCCGCCGCTCGGCGAGCATCTCGACTCCGCCGCCAGCCTCTCTTAGCCAGGGTTCTGGCACATACACGCGATCGAGCGCGAGGTAGTCCTCACCGCAGTCCTGCAGATGGTTGAGCACCTGGAGGGCGTTG
Organism: Alphaproteobacteria bacterium; assembly: GCA_965220745.1. Classification (GTDB taxonomy): domain Bacteria; phylum Pseudomonadota; class Alphaproteobacteria; order UBA828; family UBA828; genus WTGU01. Next base: position 972,692 of record CBDCQT010000013.1, read on the forward strand.
CAGAGCGCGTCCGAGCCCTCGATATCGGCGTGCCCGCTTTCGCCGTGGATGTCCATCATCACCCGGCCGACCGATGCCGCCGAACGCTGGCAATAGTCCATCAAGTCGTCCCAGTCGGCGTAGCGTAGCTTGGTCGCGTCCTGGATGAAGGCGGAGAGCAGGTCGCGCCCGTTCTGCGCCGGGCATCCGGTCTCGATCAGGCTCCGGTGGTAGGGCACCGCCCAATCAGGGAGCGCCGCCTCGTCCTTGCCGAGGGCGTCGCTCGCGTCTTGCAGCCGGGCCACCTTCTCGGCTGCCGGGATGGTTGGCGAATCGGCGATGTCGTCGGCCTTGCGGGCAAACAGGTAGAAGGCGTGCACGTGGGGCCGGCAGTCGGGCGGGATCAGGAAGGAGCCGATCGGGAAGTTCTCGGTGTTGGCGCGGATCAGCGCGCGGATGTTCTCCTCGCGCGCAGCCGGCGCCTGGCCGCCCGTCGCTTCCACCGCCGCAGATGCGGAAGCCGTCATCGGCTGCTAGTCGGCACCGGCGAGCAGCCGCTCGGCGTGCTCCCTGGCGGAGCGGTCGATCTCGTACACGTCGTCGAGCCCACCCACGGTGCGGTGGTTGGTCTGCTCCAGGCAGCGCTCGACCGTCTGCGCGATCTCCAGAAAGCCGATTTGGCGCTCCAGAAAACTGCCCACGGCGACCTCGTTGGCAGCGTTGAGCACGATTGGCGCACTGCCGCCCTGCGCCAGGGCCTCGCGCGCGAGCCTAAGCGCGGGGAAGCGCGCCTCATCCGGCGGCTCGAAGGTGAGGCGGCCGAGCGCCGCGAGGTCGAGCCTGGGCGAGGGCGCCGCCATGCGGGCCGGCCAGGCAAGAGCGTAGGCGATCGGCGTGCGCATGTCGGGCGTGCCGAGCTGCGCGAGCACCGAGCCGTCCTCGTAGGCCACCATGCTGTGGATTACCGATTGCGGATGCACCAGCACCTCGATCTGCTCCGCATCCACCGGAAACAAGTGAAAGGCCTCGATCATCTCGAGGCCCTTGTTCATCATCGTCGCGGAATCCACCGAAATCTTGGCGCCCATGTCCCAATTGGGGTGGGCGACCGCCTGCTCGGGCGTGGCCTGCCCCATGGTTTCCACCGACGCCTCGCGGAAGGGCCCGCCCGAGGCGGTGAGCACGATCTTCTCCACGCTCTCGCTGCGCTTGAAATCGAACACCTGATAGATGGCGTTGTGCTCCGAGTCGACCGGAAGCAGCGTCGCGCCGCCACGCTCGACCTCGGCGAGCATGAGCGAGCCGGCGCAGACCAGGCACTCCTTGTTGGCGAGGCCGATGACCGCGCCTCGCGTGGCGGCGGCGAGCGTGGGCTTCAGCCCCGCCGCGCCGACGATCCCGGCCATGACAAAATCGGCGGGTGCTGCTGCGGCTTCGACCAGAGCCTCACGCCCGGCCGCGGCAACGGTATCCGCGCCCGCGAGCGCCTCCTTGAGCGCGCCGTAGAGCGTGGGATCGCCGATGACGGCCTGCTTCGCGCCGACCGCGCGGGCCTGTTCGGCGAGTTGCTCTACGCTGCGCTGGGCGGTCAGCGCCTCGACCTCGAAAGCCGCCGGGTGGCGGGCGATCAGGTCGATAGTGTTGCAGCCGATTGAGCCGGTGGAGCCCAGGATGGTGACGCGCCGGGGCGCCGCACCCTCGCCAGCGGCGGGGATGTATGATTCGGGCGAGACGTCGACGGCCGCGTCCATCGGCGCCATTCACGAAGTTCCTTCGTCAGCCGGACTCTTGGCGTAGTATGGGGAATATCTTTCCAGCCCTCTCCCGCCACCGCAACAACAAAGGCCGGGAGGCCGGGCGAGAGACCCGCGCCGCCGGAGGACGACATGAGCCTGACCAGCAAGACCTGCGAACCCTGCCGGGGCGGCATTCCGCCCCTCGAAGAAGCCGAAGCACGCGCGTTTCTGGACCAAACGCCGGGATGGGAGCTGATCGACGACGCCACCAAGATCCGCCGCACCTTCAAGCTCGGCGACTTCGTGGAGTCCATCGCGCTGGTGAACAGGGTGGGCGACCTCGCCGAGGAGGAGGGCCATCACCCCGACATCACCTTCGGCTGGGGCTATTGCACGGTCCTGTTCTACACCCACAAGATCAAGGGCCTGCACGAGAACGATTTCATCATGGCGGCCAAGGTCAACGAGCTGGCTGGCGGTTAGCGTCCTTATCGAAGGTCTTGCATGGTTCGACGCCCTGGTTCCACTCCGCTCTGCCGGCTTTGCTGACGGCTGATGCGGTTTGGTTGACCCCCGCGCGTCGGGTCGCCTGCGCAGCTCACCCGTCCAGCAACGCGTCCAGTTCGGACATCCGCAGGATCAGCATCAGCGGCTCGCGATTCGAGAACGGACGGAATCCGAACCGTCCGTAAAACGTCCTTGCCTGCTCGTCGATGGCCTGCACCACGATGGCGCGGGCACCGATGACCTCTGCCGCGGCCCGAGCGCGGCGCGAAGCGTCGACCAGCAGGTCGGAGCCGAGCCGCCGACCCTGGTAGGCACTGTCCACGGCAAGCTGTCCCAACAGGATGACCGGGACCGGTTCGGGCATGTTGCGGCTCGCCCGCGACGAAAGTCGCCGCTTCTCGATGGCGCTTGCGGCCAGGCTGTAGAAGCCGGCCACCCGGTCGCCGTCGCAGACGACATAGGTGCGTGCGCCGCCTTTGGCCTCGTTGAGACGTGCCTTGCCTTGCAGCCAGGCGTCGAGGGCAGGTACGCCCGATGAGAATTGCGAGACGTCGTGCCGGGGGCCGAGCGGCTCCGGCGCTGCTACCGGTCCCACTGCGGCCGGCGCGCGTAACGCTCCTTCACGGCGGGATCGGATTCCACCGGTGCGTCCAGCGCAGCGACGAACGCGTCCCAGGCCTCATCGTCGAGGGCGATGATCGGGCGCTCGTTCAGAGTCTCAATCGCCGCCGCCTCGCTCGACCGCAGCACGAACTCGGTCCGTGTGACACCCCGGATCGCCGCCGCGCGGTCGATGAAGGCGAGTCGCTCTTCGGACATCCGGAAGTTGACCTGGGCCATTGTGGCCTCCCTCGCGCGGGTTGCAGATGCATTACCTTCAGGCCCGAGTGTATAGCATATGTATAGACAATTGGCAATCGGATACGCGTCCTGGACAGCGTGACGCTAGTGCGGTGTCGATTCTCCGGCGAGGGCACAGAGGTCTCGCAGGATGCGCTGGACGCCTTCCAGCCGTGCCTCTGCGTCGGGCCAGCGGCGTACCGCCACGAGGCGGTTGTCGGGCCGGAGACGCAGCTCGTTCTCCGGCGCCGAGACGTAGCGGACCAGCGCCGCAGGCTCTACGAAGCCGCCTCCGCGGAAGCTCAGCACCGCGCCTTTGGGCCCAGCCTCCACGCGCTCGATGCCGCTCTGCCGGCAGAGTTGCTTGATCGCCATAATTTCGAGCAGATGGTGCACCGATGCCGGCGGCGGGCCGAAGCGGTCGGTCAGCTCGTCGACGAAGGCGTCGATCCCGGCCTGGTCTTCGAGCGCGGCGACGCGGCGATAGAGGGTGAGCCGCACGTCGAGATCGCGCACGTAGCTCTCGGGGATCAGCACCGAGGTGCCGAGGCTGATGGTGGGCGACCAGCGCTCGGCCGGCGGCGCCTCGCTACCCGCGGCGGCACGCGCGGTTGCCACGGCCTCCTCCAACATGTGCTGATAGAGCTCGATGCCGACCTCGCGGATGTGGCCTGACTGTTCCGCGCCCAGCAGGTTGCCCGCGCCTCTGATGTCGAGGTCGTGGCTCGCCAGGCTGAAGCCCGCACCCAAGCCGTCGAGGCGGTGGATGACCTGAAGCCGCTTGTGGGCGTCATCGGTGAGCCGATGGCCAGGTGGCAGCGTCAGATACGCGTAGCCGCGCAGCTTCGCTCGGCCGATCCGCCCGCGCAGCTGGTAGAGTTGGGCGAGGCCGAAGCGGTCCGCGCGATGGACGATCATTGTGTTGACACGCTGCAGGTCGAGCCCCGATTCGATGATCGCGGTGGAGACCAGCACGTCGAACTTGCCGTCGTAGAAGTCGCCCATGACGGTATCGAGGGAGCGCGCGGCGAGCCGGCCGTGGGCGACGGCGACCTTCACCTCGGGCACCAGGCGGCGCACGCGCTCGGCCACCTCGTCGAGGTCGGCGATGCGCGGGCAGACGTAGAAGGTCTGGCCGCCGCGCAGGTGCTCGCGCATCAGCGCCTCGCGCACGACCACCGGGTCGAAGGGCAGGATGAAGGTGCGCACCGCGAGGCGATCCACCGGGGGAGTCGCGATGACGCTCATGTCGCGCACGCCGCTCAGCGCCATCTGAAGCGTGCGGGGAATCGGCGTCGCGGTGAGGGTCAGGACATGGGCTTCGGCCTTGAGCTGCTTCAGGCGCTCCTTGTGGGCGACGCCGAAGTGCTGCTCCTCGTCCACGACGACGAGACCGAGATCGTTGAAGGCGATCTGCTTGCCGAGCAGCGCGTGGGTGCCGATGACGATGTCGACCGTGCCGGCGGCGATCCCGCGCTTGGTCTCCGCCTGCTCCTTGGCCGGCACCAAGCGCGAGAGCTGTGCGATCTCTACCGGCAGCCGGGCAAAGCGCTCTCTGAAGGTCTGCATATGCTGCCGTGAGAGCAATGTGGTCGGCGTCAGCACCGCGACCTGCTTGCCGGCGTGGACCGCATGGAAGGCGGCGCGCAGAGCCACTTCGGTCTTGCCGAAGCCGACGTCGCCGCAGATCAGGCGGTCCATCGCCCGGCCGGCGTCGAGATCGCCGATGGCCTCGTCGATGGCGCGCGCTTGATCGTCGGTCTCGACGTAAGGGAAGCCCGCGCAGAAGGCGTCGTAGAGGGCGCCTGGCGCCGTCAGCTGCGGCGCAGGCCGGGTCGCACGCTCGGCCGCGAGCCCGATGAGCTGGTTCGCCATGTCGCGGATGCGCTGCTTGAGCTTCGCCTTGCGCGCCTGCCAGCCCGCGCCGCCCAGCCGGTCGAGCGCGACCGGGCGATCGGCCGAGCCGTAGCGCGAGAGCAGCTCGATATTCTCGACGGGGAGGAACAGGCGGTCGTCGCCCTCGTAGAGAATGCGCAGGCAATCGTGGGGCGCGTGATCGACCTCAAGGGTCACCAGGCCGTCGTAGCGGCCGATGCCGTGGTCGACGTGCACGACCAGGTCGCCGTCGGAGAGCGCCGCCACATCGACGAGAAACTCGTCGGCGGGCTTCCGGCGCCGGCGTTCCGGCCGACTCGCGCGGGCGCCGAGGATGTCTTGCTCGGCGATCACGGCGAGGCCCGCCGAGACGAAGCCCCGCTCCAGCGGCAGCACCGCCGCCGCTGCCATCTCAGGCGGCAGCGCGCCGGCCGCCTGCCAGTCCGCGACCGGCTCGATCGCGTGCACGCCGTGCTCCCGCAGCAGACGGACCATGCGGTCGCGGCTGCCGGCGCCGCCGCCCGCGATCAGAACCCTGAGGCCGCTTTCTTGCAGATGGTCGATGTGCTCCCCGACCGTCTCGAACAGCGCTCCGTGACGCTGCGCGCGCTCGGCGACGAAGTCGCGCCCATCGCGGGCACCTGCATCCGCTCCGCCTTCGGCTTCGACGAAGGGCGAGCATTGCACGACCGGTCGCCCGGCGAGCCGCCGTCCCCATTCGTCGGCATCGAGAAAGAGCGCCTCGGGCGGGACCGGGTGATAGGGCGTGTCCACGACCGAAGAGGAGGGCGGATTGGCGCGCGCACCGTAGAAATCAGCGATGGTCTCGAAGCGGTCGTCGCGCACTTCCGCCGCACGGTGGTCAAGGAGCACGGGGCCCTCGGGAACGTAATCGAAGAGCGTCTCCAGCCCTTCGTGAAACATCGGCAGCCAGTGCTCGATGCCGGGATAGCGCCGGCCGGCAGAGACCGCTTCGTAGAGCGGATCGTCGCCTGAGACGGCGCCGAACTGCCGGCGATAGGCGCCGCGGAAGCGCGCGATCGACTGCGGGTTGAGCAGCACCTCGCTGACCGGGGCGAGGTGCAACGTGCCGGCGGGCTCGTCGCGACGCTGCGACAGCGGGTCGAACCAGTGCATGGTCTCGATGACATCGCCAAAGAAGTCGAGTCGCACCGGGCGCTCGGCGTTGGGCGCGAAAATATCCACGATGCCGCCGCGCACGGCGTAGTCGCCGGCCTCCATCACCGTGCCGGTACGCACGAAGCCGTTGCGTTCGAGGTAGGCCAGCAGGGTCTCGGTATCGAGCGACGCGCCTGAGTCCAGCGGCAGCGTGGCGTCGGCAAGCATCGTCCGGGGCGGCACCCGCTGGACCGCCGCGTTGACCGTGGTGAGCACCACTTTCGGCCGCGCGGCATCATCGCCCAGGAGGCGGACGAGGCTGGCGAGGCGCCGGCTGGCGATATCGGCGCGCGGCGAGACCCGGTCGTAGGGCAGGCAGTCCCAGGCCGGGATGGTGACCGGGGCACAGCCGGGATCGAAGAAGGCGAGCATCGCGGAGAGGCGCGCGAGTCTGGCATCGTCGCGGGCGATGTAGAGCACGGGCGCGGCCTGCGACTCCGCGAGGCCAAGCAGGACCGCCGCGGCGAAGCCTTCGGGAACCCCGCCGAGGCCGATCTGGCCGGGCGCGGTGAGGACGCGCAGGCGGCGGTCGGGGACGAGCACGGTCAACGGCGACGATCGCTGTGCCGCCTCATGGCCTCGCGCCTGAGCCGTGCCATGAACGGCGTGTCGTATTCGGCAGGCACCGGTGTCCGCCCGCTGATCCAGTTCGTGATGTCCACGTCGTTCGCGGTCAGCAGGCGTTCCGCTTGCGCCACTTCATCGGGCGGGAGCTGGGGGCCGAGCCGGGCGATGACGTCGCCGACCAGGAGGTCGGTCTCCCTGGTGCCGGTGCGCGCCGAGCGATAACGGAGCCGCCTGCGCCTGGTTTCGAGGTCGAGGCCTTCGATCATGGCGGGCGTGGCCTCGGCGCCGCGGGCGCGCTCAGCCCGCCATGACGGCGGCCGGGTCACGGCCGACAATCCGGCGGTAGATGGCGGGGTCGGTCGCGCCCTCGCTGCCAATGACGAGTATCCGGGAGGCTTCGCTCAGCCCGAGCGCTTCTCGTGCCTCTGCATCGCCGGCCACGGCCATCAGCCCGCCGAGCGAGGCGGCGCCGGACTCGCCGAGCACGAGCGGCGGATCGCCGCCGATGGGCGCCGCGGCGAAGCGCATGGCATCGACGGCGCCGGCATCGTCCAGCGCCATGAAGGCGAAGGCGCCTCGCGCGAGCACCTGCCAGGCCAGCGGAGAGACTTCGGCTGCGGCGAGGCAGGCCATCACCGTGTCGAGATCGCCCGAGGCGGGGCTCGGCTTGCCATTGACGGCGCTCTGGTAGAGACAGTCGGCGGTCGTCGGTTCCACCACCACGCCCTTCGGGCTGTCGGCCCCAAGATCCTGGCGGAAGGCACCGATCACGGCGGCGGCGAGTCCGCCGACACCGGCCTGGACGAAGAGATGGGTCGGCACCGCGCCGCTGAGCGCATTTCTGATCTCGTCCACCAGCATGGCATAGCCGTGCATGACCCGGCTCGGTGCCTCGTCGCCGCCGGCGTGGGAGGTGTCGGAGACCAGCAGCCAGCCCCTGGCGTGGGCCTCGTCGGCGCAGGCCTCCACCGCCTCGTCGTAGCTGCCGGCGATGCGCACGATGTCGGCGCCCTGCGCGGCGATGGCACGCTCGCGACCCTCGCTCACCGGCTCAGGCAGAAACACAGTGCACTTGGCGCCGGCGCGGCGCGCACCCCAGGCCACCGCGAGTCCGTGGTTGCCGTCGGTCGCGCAGCACACCGTCATATCCTTGGCACGTGTGGCGGCCCGGCCGGCGGCAACATCCTCGATGGAGATGTCGCTTCCCAGCCGCTCGCGCAATAGGTGCACCACGGCATAGGCGCCGCCCAACGCCTTGAAGCTGCCGAGACCGAAGCGCCCGCTCTCGTCCTTGAGCCAGAGCGTTTCGATGCCGAGGGTGCCTGCGAGGCCGTCCAATCGGTGTAGCGGGGTGGGCTGGTAGCCCTCGAAGCCCGTGATCGCGGTGCGTGCTGCGGCGCGGCGCTCCGGAACGATCACCGGATCGATATCGTCGGCGCTCCCTGGCGCGGGCGCGTAGCGCGGGTTGACGTGGAGGCGAAAGGGGACGGTCATGGCGCGACCCCGGTCTAGCGCAGGTCCGCGAGCAAGGGCATGACCTCGTCCGCGAAGCGTTGCAGGTGGGCCGCCTTCTCGCTTTCCGGCGCGAGCGTGTTCACCACGAGATGACGCACGCCGACCGCGTGGAAGGCTCGGATCGCCTCCGCGACGTCCGCCGCTTCTCCGAGCGCGCAGTAGCGCTCCGCTGCTTTGGAAAAATCCATGGCGTAGCGGACACTCAGGAACTCGGCCGCGAATTCGAGAGCGGTCTCGCGGTCCTTGTCGAGCCGGACGAACAGCAGGTGCGACGTGCCGAAGCGTTCCAGGGTGCGGCCGGATTCGGTTGCGGCGGCAGCGATGGTCTCGAGTGAGCGGCGGTAGCGCTTGGGGTCGACGACGTAGGACATCCAGCCGTCCGCGAGCCGGCCGGCGCGGCGCAGCGCGGGATCGGAGCGGCCGCCGCACCAGATCGGCGGGCCGCCCGGCCGTGCCGGCGGCGGGTCGATCGCGACTTCGGGGAAGGGGTAGAAGCGTCCGTCGTGGGCAACCGGGCCGCCGGACCAGAGCTTGCGCAGGACGCGAATCCCCTCGCTGAGCCGGGCACCTCGCTCTTCCACTGGCACCCCGCACAGCTCGAACTCGACGGGGAACTCGCCGCCGACACCGACGCCGAAGATCACCCGGCCGTTCGAGATGGTGTCGAGGCTCGCGACCTGCTTCGCAACGGGCGCCGGATGGCGGAGCGGCAGCAGATAGACCGCCGTGCCCACGGTGAGCCGGTCGCTGATTGCAGCGGCTTGGGCGAGCTGCACCAGCGGATCGAGGATCGGACCCGCGAAGGCCACGTGATCGCCTGACCAGATCGAATCGAAACCGAGTGCATCGAGCAGACGCACGGTCTCGGGCAGGTCGCGACCGGCCGCCGCTCCCTCGGCATCGTCGTATCCCGTCGGCGCCAGCACATTCTGGTAGCCGATGCTCAGTCTCGGTTCGAGGGGCAGATCCACACCCGGCTCCCGCGTTGGAAAATTGGCCGCGCACTCTAAAGCGTTTCCGTTTCGCACGAAAACGCTCCAGCAATTCATCGCTCACGGCTGCCTGCCGTCCTGAGATTCCGCGCGCCTACCGGCGCGACAGCCCGCATGCCTCGCCACGGTCACGGTCACGGCCTGCGTCGCGCCCAGACGCGACGCAGCCTGGGGACATTGGTGAGAAATCAGAACTGACCGATTCGCCAATATCAGCAGACAGGATCGCGTGTTACAGGTGGCAATTCGGTGCCCGCCTGAAGGGTCGAAGGCACCGGCGCGGGCCTCGCTTGACTCCCCCGGATGAGCGGGTCAAGTACTGGCAGCGAGATGAGCGACGCGGCCGGCCGGCTGCGGACGAGGGAGAGACTGTGACTGACCGGAATCGGCCGGCGACGGTCGCGTCATCGGGCACGCGCCCACGGCCTTGCGCGCAGGACGCCACCGGCCCCAGCCCACTCGTCTTCGCGGGCATCCCGACCGGGTACTGACGCGTGGCCGTGAGCACGGGCGAGGGGCCGACGCGGGGCGGCACCGACTACACGGTGTCGGCCGCGACGATCCGCCACTGGCGGGACGACGAGCTCCCCGAATGGTTCAAGAAGAAGCGCGGTAGCACGCGCTCGCTGATCGTCAACCGCTGGGTGCCGCGGGTGATGGTCGGCGTGCCCATCGCGGTGCTGCTCTTCATCGTCGCCTATCCCACCGTGCAGATGGCGTACTACGCCTTCCACGACATCAACATGGTGAGCCTGTTCAAGGGCGACTACGGGCTGATCGGCTTCACCAACTTCGAGCGGGTGCTGACCTCGGACCGCTTCCACGGCTCGGTGCTCCACCTGATCCAGTACCTGTTCTTCGGCGCCGTGCTGCAGGTTGTGATCGGCACCGCGCTCGCGCTGATCCTGCACCACTGCGTGCGCAACAACGCCGCCAGGCTGGTGATCCTGGTCATCCTCGTGATGCCCATGATGCTGCCGCCCTCCATCGTGGGCGTGCTGTGGCGCTTCCTGTTCAACCCGTCGAACGGCGCGATCAACCAAGCGCTACTCGATATCGGCCTGATTCAGGCGCATATCGAGTGGTTCCAGATCGGCGTCTCGCTCTGGACCATCACCATCGCCGACATATGGGAATGGACCTCGCTGCCGTTCCTGATCGTCTTCAGCGGCCGATTGGGCCTGCCGCCCTCGATCTACGAGGCGGCGCGGGTGGACGGCGCCTCGCCCTTCCTCACGCTCCGGCGTATCACGCTGCCGATGCTGAAGGAGGTCATCGCCATCGCCTTCATCATCCGCTTCATGGATGCGTACAAATTCGTGGACAAGGTCTACGTCATGACTTCGGGCGGGCCGGCGCAGTCCTCGGAATTGCCCGCCTACATCGCCTATCAGCGGGGCGTGCGCGAGTTCGAGATCGGCGAGGCGGCGGCCTACGCGTGGATCATCTTCCTCTTCGCCATCATCCTGATCACGCTCTTCCTGCGCTACCTAAAGCGCGTGCTGCGCGCACAGGCGATCGCTTGAGGCCGCCGGCATGAGCGTCAAGCACTACAAGCTGGTCCGGCTGCTGCTGCTGATCTTCCTCGGCGTGTGGCTGGTGCTGATCATGTTCCCCTTCTACTTCCAGATCATCACCTCGCTGAAGGACGTGGCGGAGGTGAATCGGATCGAGCCCACCTTCTGGCCCGAAGTATTCGTGCTCGAGAATTACTCCGCGATCTGGAACGAGCCCGGCAACTTCAAGTCCCTGGTGGACAGCTTCATCATCGCGACCTGCAACACCATTCTCTCGCTCTTCTTCGGCACGCTGGCGGGCTACGCGCTGGCGCGCTTCCCGCGCCAGTCGGGCGGCGAGAACGTGGCGATGTGGATCCTGTCCAACCGCATGTTCCCGCCGGTGGCGGTGCTGCTGCCGATGTTCTTCCTGTTCGAGGAGCTGTTCGGCACCACCGACACGCACATGGCCCTGATCATCCTCTACCTGGTCTTCAACATGCCGCTCGCGGTGTGGCTGATGATGGTCTTCTTCCGCGACGTACCGCGCGAGCTGGAGGAGGCGGCCTACGTGGACGGCCACAAGCCGTTCAAGGTGTTCTTCACCATCACGCTGCCGCTGGTCGGGCCCGGCATGATCGCGGTCGCCATGCTGTGCTGGATCTTCTCGTGGAACGAGTACCTGTTCGCCAACATGTTCATCGGCACGGACGTGAAGACCTTCCCTGTGGTGATCCCGAGCTTCACCAGCGGCAGCCAGACGCTGTGGAACCTGGTGATGGCGTTCAGCCTGGTCGCCATGATCCCGCCGGTGGTGCTGTTCATCATCCTGCGCCGCTACATGGTGCGCGGCCTCTCGCTCGGCGTGGTGAAGGGCTGAGATGGCGCGGCTGGAACTGCAGGGCATCTGCAAGGGGTGGGATTATCCCATCCTGGACCAGCTCGACCTGACCATCGAGGAGGGCGAGTTCTTCTGCATCCTGGGGCCGTCCGGCATCAGCAAGACGACGCTGCTCCGCATCATCGCTGGCCTCGAATCGCCGGATGCCGGGCGGGTAATTCTGAACGGCAAGGACATCACAGAGGTGCCGCCCTATCACCGGCCCGTGGCGCTGACCTTCGAGAGCTACGCGCTCTATCCGCACCGCAGCGTCTTCGACAACATCGCGAGCCCGCTCCGGGCGCAGAGGCTGCCGCGCAGCGAGATGGAGGCGCGCATCGCCGAGGTGGCGCGGATCCTGCGCATCGAGGAGCTGCTGCCGCGCCGGCCGAACGAGGCCTCGGGCGGCCAGATGCAGCGCATCTCGCTGGCGCGGACCTTGGTCAAGCGGCCTGAGGTCTTCCTCCTCGACGAGCCGATCAGCCATTTGGACGCGCGCATCCGATACGAGCTGCGCCAGCAGTTTCACCGCCTGGAGGCGCTGCGTACCGTGGCCACCATCTACGTGACCCACGACTACACCGAAGCGCTCTCGCTGGGCGACCGGGTCGGCATCATGGGCCGCGCGGGGCTGGTGCAGACCGGCCTGCCGCGGGACATCTTCGAGCGGCCGAACTCGCTCTTCGTGGCGCAGCACGTGGGCCAGCCGCCCATCAACCTGATCGACTGCGAACTCCGGCGCGTGGATGGCGCGCTCCACGTCGCGAGCCAGGAGACAGAGCTTTCCTACCCGCTTGCGGCCGACCATGGCGCCGCCCTGGAGGCGCGCAACGAGCCGACCCTGGTCGCCGGAATCAGGCCTCAGCACCTGGAGGCGCTGGCGGACGACGCTGACGCGGGCGGGCGGCACGTGATGGAGGGCCGCGCCGAGATTTACGAGGCGCTGGGCTCCATGGGCGTGCTGATCGCCGATGTCGGCGGTGCCAAGCTCACGGTGATCACGGCGCCCGATGCGCATGTGGAGCCGGGCCAGCCGGTGCGAATCGCGCTCAGGACCGAGCGCGTTCACTATTTCGACATGCAGAACGGCGTATCCCTGCTCGACGGATAGCGGCGATGGCGGAAGTCAGGCTGAGCGAGGTCAACAAGGTCTACGAGGGCCGCGGGCAGCAGGTGCACGCGGTGCGCGACCTCGACCTCGTGGTGGAGGACGGTGAGTTCGTCTCCATCGTGGGACCCTCGGGCTGCGGCAAGTCCACCACGCTGCGCATGATCGTGGGGCTGGAGAAGGCCACGTCAGGCCAGATCCTGTTCAACGGCGACATGGTCAACGATCTCGATCCGCAGGAGCGGAACGTCGCGATGGCGTTCGAGAACTATGCGCTCTATCCCAACTTCAGTGCCGAGGAAAACATCGGCTTCCCGCTGGAGGCGCGGGGGATTCCCAAGCAGGAGCGCCGCCGCCGCGTCCACGAGCTGGCCGAGCTGCTGCAGATCGGAAACATCCTGCACCAGCATCCCAACACGCTCTCCGGCGGCCAGAAGCAGCGGGTCTCGCTGGCGCGCGCGCTGATTCGCGAGCCTGCCGCCTTCATCCTGGACGAGGTGCTGGGCCACGTGGACGGGCATCTGCGCTTCCAGATGCTGTTCGACCTCAAGCGCCTGCACCAGTCGCTCGACAGCACGATGATCTTCGTCACCCACGATCAGATGGAGGCGATCGCGCTCTCGGACCGGATCGCGGTGCTGCACCAGGGCCGCTTGGTGCAGAGTGGCACGCGTGACGAGCTCTACGACACGCCCGCGACCCGGTTCGTCGCGGACTTCATCGGCGAGCCGCCGACCAATTTCTTCGACGCCCGACTCGTCGAGGAAGGGGGGCAGGAAATGCTGCGCGCGGACGATCTCGCACTGCAGCCAACGGCCGAAACCGCAGGCCGTCTGCGCTCTCGCGACGACCGGCGCTATGTCGTTGGCATCCGTCCGCAAAACCTGTTATGCACGCCACGAGCGGGCACGATCAGTTTCGACGCCACGATCGACATCCATGAATATCTGGGGGAGCGATCCATCCTCACCCTGCGCCGGGGCGGGCTCAGCTTCCAGGCCCTGGCGTCGGCCGAAGGCTCGTGGGCCGCTGACGAGCCGATCACCCTTTACTACCGTCCCGAGGACATCATGGTGTTCGACGCGGAGTCGGAAGCTCTCATCGCCTGAGCGCGACCGGGCGGAGTGCCGAGCGGCAATGTTTGTGGGTTGAACGCAACGAGGAGACACAAAATGGGAATGTTTAGTCACATTACGCGGCGCAAGTTCCTGAAAGGCGCGGCGGCCGGTGCAGCGGCCCTCGGCGCCTCGGGCGTCGCGGCACCACGGCTCGGCCGTGCGGCCCAGGCGGTGCCGCCGGGCAAGAAGCTCTTCAACGACATCGAGCTGACCTACTTCCAGGATTCCAACTGGCTGCACGCGCCGCTGTGGCTCTCCGACCACTTGATGGCGGAGGCCGGCGTCGGCATCAAGAGCCGGGAGCAGTACGACGGCGGCGACGCGGTCGCGAAGATTCTGCCGCAGCTTCTCTCCCGCAACCCGCGCTTCGACTGGGTCCAGTTCCCGAGTCTGTTCTTCGGCGCGTTCGCGGAAACCGGCCAGCTTGAGCCGCTCGACCAGTACCTCGAGAAGTACGAGGGCACGTCGGAGTATCTGGACTGGGTCATGCCCGCCTACCGCGAGTTCTACACGAAGTGGGCCGGCCAGACCTACGGCATCATGCTGGATGGTGACATCCACATCCTCCACTACCGCAAGTCCTTCTTCGAGCGGCCGGAGCTTCAGAAGAAGTTCTCCAAGCGCTTCCAGCGTGATCTCGCCGTTCCGAAGACCTGGTTCGAGTTCCTCGACGCGACGCAGTTCTTCACCGAGGAGCTGTCAGAGTCCGAGGGCGTCTATGGTTCGTCCATGGTCATCAACCCGCCGAACTTCGGCTGGGGCTTCTGGATGGACGTGGCCGCGGGCAACGGGGTCAACTACTTCGACGAGAACATGAACCCGACGATCAACACGGCGCAGGCCGTCGAAGCGTTGGATCTGTTCAAGGAGATCGTCCAGTTCGGCCCGCCCGGGAAGGAGTCCTTGGGTCTCTCCACCAGCATCCAGCGCTGGCAGTCGGGTGGCGACGTGATGTCGGTCTGGTGGATCGACCTCGCCGAGTTCACGGTGCAGCAGCAGGGCATGGAGCGCGCGGAGGATCAGCGCGGCGATATCGTTCCCGGCTGGCCGCAAGAGGATGGCTCGATCAACCACCGGGCGATTTCGCTCTGGTGCCGCACCGGCGCCATTCCGAAGAACGCGCCGGAGGACGTGAAGGAAGCCGCGTTCTACTTCCTCTACCGGATGTCGCACCCGGATTATTCCGACGACATCGTGGCGGACGAGTATTGCGGTTCCGATCCGTTCGGCGTCAGCCACTACACCGACGCCGCGGCCCAGAAGTACCTGGAGCCCAACCCGCAGCGTGGGACCAACGAGCTGTGGGCCACGAACTCGGGCATCTTCCAGAACTTCGACACCTCGCGGAACCATCTGGATGCAGGCCTGAAAAACGTCGAGGTCGGCTATCCGCAGTTCTTCTGGGAAGGCGCGTCCGAGTACGGCGACGCGCTCGGCCGGAACATCCAGAAGGCGATCGCCGGCAACCTCACCAGCCAGCAGGCGCTCGACGAGGCGGCCGAGGAATGGGTCCAGATCGTGCAGAAGCTGGGCATCGATAGTCAGAAGGCTCAGTACGCCAACTTCGTAGAGGGCGCTCGCTCGCTCGGCTACAAGATCTAGGCGTAGCGTTAAGCGGCCGCGGTGCCGCGCCCACGAGGCGTGACGCCGCGGCCCCTTTTTCCCTCGCACGCGGCGGGCCGGCGGAAGACCGATAGCGGGGCGACGGGCCCGATCCCCCCGCCGAAGAGCGACCGATGAATCAGCGAGGACCTCACATCAGCCGCCACGGGTTGGAACGGCTCGGTATCGGCAATATCGCCGCTGCCCATTGGAATTATCGCAGACCGGCTCTTTACGAAGAGGCCGTGCGCCGCGGCGAGGCGCAGATCGCCGAGGGCGGCGCCCTGATCGCAATGACCGGCGCCCACACCGGGCGCTCGCCCAACGACAAGTACATCGTGCGCGAGCCGTCCTCCGAGCACGACATCTGGTGGGGCGACGTCAACCGGCCGATCTCCAGGGACGTTTTCAACGATATCCACGGCCGGGTCGCGGCTTACCTCCAAGGCAAGGAGGTGTTCGTCCAGGACTGCCATGTCGGCGCCGATGCGGAGTACCGGCTGCCGGTCCGCGTGATCTCGGAGTTCGCGTGGCATAGCTTGTTCGCGCGCAACCTGTTCATCACGCCGGCGGCCGACGAGCTGGCGGACCACGAGCCGGAGTTCACCATCGTCCAGGTGCCCGGCTTCAAGGCGCGGCCCGAGACCGACGGCACCAACTCCGAGACCGTGGTGTTGCTCGATTTCGCCCGGCGCCTGGTGATCATCGGCGGCACGGCTTACGCCGGCGAGTGCAAGAAGTCGGTCTTCACCATCATGAACTTCCTGATGCCGGCGCGGGACGTGCTGCCCATGCACTGCTCGGTGAGTGTTGGCGAGGACGGCACGCCGGCGGTCTTCTTCGGCCTCTCCGGCACCGGCAAGACCACGCTCTCCGCCGACCCGCGCCGGATGCTGCTCGGCGACGACGAGCACGGCTGGAGCCAAGACGGCCTCTTCAACTTCGAGGGCGGCTGCTACGCCAAGGTGATCCGGCTCTCGCCGACCGCCGAGCCCGCGATCCATGCCACCACGCGGATGTTCGGCACCGTGCTGGAGAACGTCGTGATGGATGCCGATACGCACGTGCTCGATCTCGACGACGGCAGCCACACGGAAAACACCCGGGGCGCGTATCCCCTGGCCTCCATCCCGAACGCGAGCCCCACGGGCGTCACCGGCCACCCCACCAACATCGTCATGCTGACCGCCGATGCCTTCGGCGTGCTGCCGCCGATCGCCCGCCTCACGCCGGAGCAGGCGATCTATCACTTCCTCTCCGGCTACACGGCCAAGGTTGCGGGCACCGAGCGGGGCCTGGGCAAGGAGCCGCAGGCGACCTTCTCCACCTGCTTCGGCGCGCCCTTCATGCCGCGCCGGCCGACGGCCTATGCCCGCCTGCTGCGCGAGCGGATCGAGATGACCGGCGCCGCGTGCTGGCTGGTCAATACCGGCTGGACCGGCGGCCCTTACGGCACCGGCGAGCGCATGGCGATCGGCTATACCCGCGCCCTGCTGCACGCCGCCCTGGAAGGCGAGCTCGACGGCGTGGCGTGCGCCAGCGACAACCCGTTCGGTCTCGCCGTACCGCGGCATTGTCCCGGCGTGCCGGATGCCGTGCTCGACGCGCGCGGCACCTGGGCTGACAAGGCGGCGTATGACGCGCAGGCGCGCGATCTGGTGGGGCGCTTCCACGACAACTTCGCCCAGTTCGCGCGCGAGGTCGACAAGGAGGTCCAGGCGGCTGCGCCGATGGCCGCCTGAAGCGCTATTCGGCGCGGGCGGGCTTGCCTCCCTTCACCTGAAACACCACGTTAGCTACAAGGTACTCGCGCAGGCTGCGCAGCGGGCGCAGGTATCGGCAGGATGGACAACCCCATGAAGATTGCATTTTCCGAAATCGCGACACCGGCCAGGGGAGTGGTCGCCGTCGTCGTCACGGAGGAGCGTACCCTCGGCGCGACCGGACGCCAGTTGGACGAACAGACGGACGGCGCACTCAGCCGGGCACTTGCCGCTGGCCGCTTCAAGGGGAAGCAGGGCACGTCCACCACCATCGTCGCGCCGCACGGCCTCGACGTCGATGCCGTGATCCTGGTCGGCCTCGGCAAGCCGGGGAAGATCGACGGCCGGGGCTTGAGGGCGCTCGGCGGCAGCGTCGTCAGCAAGATGAATGCCGCCGGCGCGAAGGCCGGCGCCGTTGCGGTGGATGCGGTCGACGGTGCCAGCATGGCGCCGCCCGCGATGGCAGCCGAAATCGCCCTCGGTGCGCGCCTCGGCAGCTACAGTTTCGACAAGTACCACACCAAGAAAAAGGACGAGGACAAGAAGAGCCTCGGCGAACTCACCGTGATGCTCGACGATCCGGCAGCGGCGGAAGACGCATTCACGCCGAACGATAACCTCGCGGACGGCGTCTTCCTCACGCGCGACATGGTCTCCGAGCCGAGCAACGTCAAATATCCGAAGACCATCACGGAGGATATCGAGGCGCTCGTCGAGGATGGGATCGAGGTGGAAATCTTCGACCGCGAGAAGATGGCGGGCCTCGGGATGGGATCGCTGCTCGGCGTCGCACAGGGCAGCGAGAACGAGCCCTATCTCGCGATCATGCGTTGGAACGGCGCGCCCGAAGGGGCCGACGCTCAGCCCGTCGCCTTCATCGGCAAGGGCGTGACCTTCGATACCGGCGGTATCTCCATCAAGCCGAGTCAGGGCATGGAGGAGATGAAGTACGACATGGCCGGCGCGGGCACCGTGGTCGGCCTGATGAAGTGCCTGGCCGGCCGCAAGGCGCGGGTCAACGCGATTGGCGTGGTGGGGCTGGTGGAGAACATGCCCGACGGCAAGGCGCAGCGGCCGGGCGATGTGGTCACCTCCATGTCGGGCCAGACCATCGAGGTCATCAACACCGACGCCGAAGGCCGGCTCGTGCTGGCCGACGCGCTCTGGTACACGCAGGAGACCTTCAAGCCGCAGTTCATGATCAATCTCGCCACGCTCACCGGCGCGATCATAATCTGTCTCGGCACCTACCAGGCGGGCCTCTTCAGCAACAACAACGAGCTGTCGGAGCGCCTGATCGCGGCGGGCAAGGAAAGCGGCGAGGAAGTGTGGCGCATGCCGCTCGGCGAGCGCTACGACAAGGACATCGACTCCGCCATCGCGGACATGAAGAACGTCGGCAAGGGGCGCGAGGCCGGCAGCGTGGCCGCGGCGCAGTTTCTGCAACGCTTCGTCAACGGCGTGCCGTGGGCTCATCTCGACATCGCTGGCATGGCCTGGATGAAGCGCGGCGACGATCCCACCGTGCCCAAGGGCGCGTCGGGCTACGGCGTCCGCCTGCTCGATCAGCTGGTGCGGGCGCACTACGAGGGCTGACGCCGGCGCGATGGTCGAGATCGCCTTCTACCAGCTTCGCCGCACGCCGCTGGAGAAGGCGCTCCCGAAGCTATTGGAGAAAGTGTTGGAGAGCGGGCGCCGCGCCGTGGTGCTCGCCGCCTCAGAGGAGCGTGCAGAGGCGCTGAACGCGGCGCTCTGGACCTACGAGCAGGGCTCGTTCCTGCCCCACGGCACGGCGCGCGATGGCAAGTCCGAGCGCCAGCCGATCTTTCTTGCCACCGACGATACCAATCCCAACGGCGCCGAGATCGCCGTCATGGTCGACGGTATCGCCCCTGCCGATCCCGGTGGCTTCGAGCGCTGCTTCGACATGTTCGACGGGACCGATCCGGCCGCGCTTGAGGCAGCACGCGCACGCTGGCGGGCGCACAAGGAGCGGGGCGATACGGTCACCTATTGGGAGCAGACCCAGAGCGGCGGATGGGAACAGCGAGCGTAGTGGGATCGAAGACTGTCACTGACCGGATCAGGGCCGATCTCTGCGTGATCGGCGCCGGCTCGGCGGGGCTCTCGCTCGCTGCGGGCGCCGTTCAGATGGGCGCCTCGGTAATCCTGATCGAGCAGTCCCGGATGGGCGGGGAATGCCTGAACACCGGCTGCGTGCCCTCCAAGGCGCTGCTGGCTGCCGCCGCGAGGGGCGACGATTTCGCCGCCGCCTACGAGCACATGCGGGGAGCCATCGCAGCGATCGAGCCGCACGATTCGGTCGAGCGTTTCCGTGGCCTCGGCGTCCACGTGGAGCTCGGCAAGGCCCAGTTTGTCGCGCCACGGTTCTTGGAGGTGGGCAGCACCAGCGTCACCGCGCGGCGCTTCATCATCGCCACCGGGTCTGCGCCGGTGGTGCCGGCAATTCCGGGGCTCGACTCGGTGCCCTATTTCACCAACGAGACCCTGTTCGACTCGGCGCCGGAGCCGACCCATCTGCTGGTGCTGGGCGGTGGCCCGGTCGGGGCCGAGATGGCCCAGGCCTACCGCCGGCTCGGGGCGCAGGTCACGCTGTTCGAATCCAAGCGTCTGCTCGGGCGCGACGATCCCGAGCTCGCGGCCGTCGTGCGTGCGCGGTTGATCGAAGAAGGCGTGACAGTCCACGAGGAGAGCCGGGTCACGGCGGTCGAGGCGAGCGCGGACGGCGGCGTCACGATTGCCTGTGGCGAGGGTAATGCGAGTCGGCGGGTCAGCGGCTCGCACCTGCTGGTGGCGGCGGGGCGTCGGCCGAAGATCGACGGTCTCGGCCTTGAGAACGCGAAGGTCGCGCTCAACGACGGCGTGCCGCTGGTTGACTCGCGCCTGCGCACGACCAACAAGCGCATCTTCGCGGCGGGCGACGTGGTGGGCCCCTATCGCTTCACCCACACGGCGAGCTACCAGTCGCGCATCATCATCACCAACGCGCTGTTCCGGCTCCCGGCGAAGGCTCGCTACAGCGCGGTGCCGTGGGTCACCTATACCGATCCCGAGCTCGCCCATGTCGGCATGAGCGAAGCAGAGGCGCGGAACACGGGCCACGAGCTGCGCATCCTGCGCTTCCCCTTCGAGGAGAACGACCGCGCCATCGCCGAGGGCGCCACAGCCGGGCTGGTCAAGGTGGCCGCGACGAAGCGGGGCCGGGTGCTGGGCGCCTCCATCGTCGGCAAACACGCCGGCGAGCTGATCTTGCCGTGGGTGCTCGCGGTGCAGTGCCGGATCGGGGTCAGCAAGATCGCGCAGACGATCGTGCCCTATCCGACCATGAGCGAGGCGAGCGCCAGGGCCGCCGGCAGCTTCCACGCGCCGATGCTGTTCAGCCCGCGCACCCGCCGTCTGGTGCGCATGCTCGCCCGATTAGGGTAGTCGTCCTCCGTTCGCGGGCTCTATAGTCGGGTCGGCGAAGCAACAGGCGATCGCTCCGGGACGTCTTGGCTGGGTTTTCCCTTTCGGTGCTGTCGCGAGCCGCCCGCGGCCTCTCGGCGCGGCTGCTGGTGCTCACGATCCTCTTCGTCCTCCTGGGCGAGGTCTTCATCTACGTCCCCTCGATCGCGCGTCATCGCCTGGTCTTCCTCGAAGAGCGGATCGAGGCCGCGCGGATCGCGGCGCTGGCGGTGGAGGCGTCGCCGGACGGGATGGTGACCGAGGAGCTTCGCCTCGCCCTGCTGGACCGTGCCGGGGTCTCGGCCATCTCGATCAAGCGGCCCGGCACGCGCCTGCTCGTGCTCAGCGACGACTTGCCGGTGACGATCGACGCGACCTTCGATTTGCGCGAGGCGACGCCGATGGGCCTGATTGGCCATGCGGCCGATGCGTTGCAGAACGGCGGCGAGCGCACGATCCGGGTGATGGGCAACGCGCCCGGCGATCCCTCCGACACGGTGGTGGACATCGTGCTGCCGGAGGCTCCGCTGTTCGCGTCGATGCTCGACTACTCGGGACGAATTCTATGGCTCTCGATCATTCTGGCCTTCGTCGTTGCGGGCCTGGTCTATCTCTCGTTGCACTGGCTCATGGTGCTGCCGCTTGGACGCATGACTGACAGCCTGGTCTCGTTCCGCCGCGCGCCGGAGGACGCCGCCGCGACCGTCAGGGTCAGCGGCCGGCGCGACGAGATCGGCCTGGCCCAGCGGGAGCTGCAAGTCATGCAGCGACGCGTGCGCGGGGCGCTCCGTCAGCGTGCGCGGCTCGCCGCCGTCGGCGCCGGCGTCGCCAAGATCAACCACGATCTCCGCAACATGCTGGCGACCGCCGCCGTCCTGACCGATCGGCTGGCGATGGCGCGCGACCCCGAGGTGCAGAAGCTGGCGCTGCCGCTGGTGGCCGCGATCGATCGGGCCATCACGCTCTGCACGCACACGCTGAGCTTTGCGACGGGCCGGCTGCCGGCGCCCCGGCGCGCGTCGTTCGCCTTGGCACCCCTGGTCGATGAGGTGCGGGCGGCGCTCCCCATCGATGACGGCTCGATCGACTGGCGCAACGAGGTGCCGCTGGCGCTCACGATCACCGCCGATCGAGATCAGCTCTATCGGGCCATCAGCAACCTGACCCAGAACGCGGTGCAGGCGCTGGCTTGCCAGGATGGGGGCGGAACGGTGCGGGTTAGCGCGTGGCGCGACGCGGACGATACGGTCGTGGAGATCGCCGATACCGGTCCCGGCATCTCCGCTCCAGTGCGCGAGAAGCTGTTCGAGGCTTTTTCGGACGGTGGCCGCGACGAGGGCACCGGTCTCGGCCTCGCCATCGCCCGCGACCTCGTGCGCAATCACGGCGGCGACATCAGCCTCGAATACTCCGACCCGACCGGTACCGTCTTCAGGCTGCGCTTGCCTGACACCCCCGATCAGGAAGTCGTCGAACCGCAGGACGAGTGATCGGGGAGGATCGTCGGCTTAGAGCGTTTCCGTTATGCACGGAAACGCTCTGGTTTCTTTGTCGCTCACGGCAGCCGGCCTGCGGCCGGCGCCTGCGCGGGCGCGCCGCATAAGCGGCGGGCCGCAGTCGCGGCCTGTCGCGTGTCCGTCAAAGACGGACACGCTCTAATGGCCGAGGGCGATCCCTTCGCGGCGCGGGTCGGCGCCGCCTTCCAGCATTCCGTCCACACGGCGGATGGCGTGCAGGCCGCTCGTCAGGGGCCGGATGCGAACCTCGTGCCCCAGAACCTCCAGCGCGGGTGCGATCCGTTCGAGAGGGGTGCCCGCCTCCAGCTCGGTCGCGCCGTTCCGGTTGACATGGCGGGGCAGGCTGAGCGCGGCCTGGGCGTCGAGGCCCCAATCGAGCATGGCGATCACCGACTGGGCGACGAAGCCGATGATGCGCGACCCACCCGGTGAGCCGAGGCTCGCGACCAGTCGTCCCGCCTCATCGAAGACCAGCGTCGGTGTCATGGAGGAGCGCGGGCGCTTGCCCGGCTGCACGCGGTTTGCGACCGGGCCGTGTTCGCTGGTCGGGGCGAAGGAGAAGTCCGTGAGTTGGTTGTTCAGGAAAAACCCCGCCGCCATGAGACGCGAACCGAAGGCGCGCTCCACGCTGGTGGTAAAGGAGACGGCGTTGCCGCGCGCATCGACGACCGAGAGATGGCTGGTGGAGGCGAACTCCGGCGCCGCCGCGTCGGCCCGCGCGAGGCCGTCGGAGCCGGGAGGGGCGCCCGGCGCGGCCTCGCCCATTGCGCGATCGGGGTCGATCAGGCCAGCGCGCCGGCGCAGGTAGTCGGGATCGAGCATGCCCGCCACCGGGACCCGCACGAAGTCCGTGTCCGCCAGGTAGCGATTGCGGTCGGCGAAGGCGAGGCGGCTCGCTTCGCTGATCAGGTGGACGGCTTCCACCGAACCGGGCTTAAGTGCAGCGAGATCGAAAGGCTCCAGCAGCCCAAGGATTTGCAGCAACGTCACGCCGCCGGAGCTCGGCGGCCCCATGCTGCAAACCCGGTGGCGCCGGTAGTCGCCACACACCGGCGGCCGCACCTTGGCGCGGTAGCCGGCGAGGTCGTTGAGCGCGAGCGCGCCCGGATTCACCGGATCGTCCCGCACGGCGGCGACGATCTCCGCCGCGATCCACCCCTCATGGAGGGCGTCCGCTCCCTCGCGTGCGATGGCGCGCATGGTTTCGGCGTAGGCCGGGTTGACCAGCGTCTCGCCGACGCTCTTCGGACTGCCGTCCGGGTCGAACAAGTAGTCGCGAGCGTTCGGAAAGCGCGCGAGATCGGGGTTCTTCTCGATCATGTATGCGAGCCGAGGCGAGATGGCGAAGCCACGCTCGGCGAGCACGACGGCAGGGTCGAAAAGATGGGCCCAGGGCGTGCGGCCGTGAGCGCGATGGACTCGTTCAAGCATCCGGACGACGCCCGGCACCCCGACCGGCAGACCGCCGACGGCTGCCTCCGGCCACGGACGGGGTGTGCCGTCCGCGGCCAGAAACAAGGTCTCATCGGCGGCGGCCGGCGCCGTCTCGCGTCCTTCGTAGCTTTCCACGGTGTTCCGCGCGGCGTCGTAATAGAGCAGAAATCCGCCGCCGCCGATGCCCGAGGATTGCGGTTCGACCAGACCGAGCACCATTTGCGCCGCGATGGCCGCGTCGATGGCGTCACCGCCCGCTGCGAGGATGCGGGCGCCGGCCTCCACCGCTGCGGGGTGCGCCGCTGCGATCATCGCGTGGCTGGTGCGGGCCGGGGCGTCGGCCGCGGGCGCGGCAGCCGGCACGCTCAGGGCCGTCAGCGCGAGTAGGGTCAGCGCGGCCAGCCTCGCGAAGGGCCCGCACCGTGGCCTAGCAACTGTGGGACGCATCGCTGGCCCCGACCGCTTGACGCGGCACCGGCGCTTCACTAAGTGAAGCCGGCGGCGGCGAGTGTAGCTCAGTTGGTTAGAGCACCGGATTGTGGTTCCGGGGGTCGTGGGTTCGAATCCCATCACTCGCCCCATTTGCCTCCCTCGAATTGCTCAAAGCCCCGGCCTGAGTGGTCGGCGTGCCCACGCCGCAGCGGCATAATGCGGCGGCCTACTCCAGCTATGCAAAATTCGGCTGCCATGTACGCTTGCCAAGCGACCGCAGGTATAGCAGCGTGTCGTACCGGCCGTTGGCTCATCAGCGTCTCAGCATTGGGCGGAGGGTGACGACGGAGCCACGGCGGTAGAGGCCACGCGGGAATGGCTTCGGCCAGCGCGACAACATGCCCGCACGGCCTCCTATTGAGCGGGGACCAAAGAGTGAGCGCGCATCTTACCCTCAACATGGAAGCGCATCTCGACGAAATCGAGCGTATTCGCGCGGCGGTCAGGATCTTGTCGCAAGCCGAATCCTGGCCTCCCGAGCTCCTGTTTCAAATCGAGCTCGTGCTCGAAGAGATCGGCACCAACATCATAAAGTACGGTCAGGACGGTGAGAGGGAGACGGACATCGATATCACCCTGACCTCCGACCGCAAGTCTCTAACCCTGGAGATCACCGACAACGGCAAGCCGTTCGATCCGTTTGCCGATGCACCGCCACCGGATCTCGACTCGGCGGTCCCGGACCGCCCGATCGGCGGGCTCGGCGTCTATCTCGTGCGCGAGTTGATGGACGAGGCCAGCTACCGGCACGAGGATGGCAAGAACAAGGTAACCCTCGTCAAGCACAAGTCGCTATGACGCGCTCGCGGTACCTCCCCGGTGCGCCGCCGACGGCGGTTACTGCGGCGCAGGCCTCAGTGCTCTGAACCCGTACCGGGGGCGGCGCGCGGTCCCCGCCCGTGGATAATGTGGCGATGCTCTGGAGCGCGCTCGTGGCGGCGGGTGCGGCTCTCTGGCTCTGCGTTCTGCTGCTGCCATGGCAACCCTGGCGCGTGCGGGAGCGGCTCGAGCCGGAGCCCGGCCACGATGGTGCGGATATCGGTCTCGAAGACGTGACAGTGCTGATTCCGGCGCGCGACGAG
The DNA here is from genome assembly GCA_965220745.1 of Alphaproteobacteria bacterium. Taxonomy (GTDB): domain Bacteria; phylum Pseudomonadota; class Alphaproteobacteria; order UBA828; family UBA828; genus WTGU01. Next base: position 997,839 of record CBDCQT010000013.1, read on the forward strand.
GCGGCCGTGATCGGCGATACGCTGGCGGTGCTGGGGCGGCAGGGGCGGGGCTTGCGCGTGGTGCTGGTCGACGACCGCTCCGGCGACGACACGGCAAGGATCGCGCGGCAGGCCGCGCCGGACTCGCTGACCCTCGATATTCACACCGGCGCGCCGCTGGCCGAGGGCTGGACCGGCAAGCTCTGGGCCCTGGAGCAGGGGCGGCGCCGGATCGAGACCCCGCTCACCCTCCTGCTCGATGCCGACATCACGCTCCGGCCGGGAATGATCCAGGCACTGCTCGCCAAGAAGTTGGAGAGCGGCGCGGCGCTCGTCTCGGTCATGGCGGCGCTCAGGATGCGGGGAGGCTGGGAGAAGCTGCTGCTGCCCGCCTTCATCTTCTTCTTTCGCCTGCTTTACCCGTTCCACCTGTCGAACGGCCCCGGCCGGCGGGTCACCGCGGCGGCCGGCGGCTGCGTGCTGGTGGAGACCTCGGTGCTTGCCCAAATCGGCGGCTTCGAGGCGATTCGGGGCGCGCTCATCGACGACTGCGCGTTGGCGCGGGCGGTCAAGGACGCCGGACGACGGACCTGGATCGGTGTGAGCCGCGGGGCGGAAAGTCACCGGACCTATCCGACCCTCGGGGTCGTGTGGCGCATGGTTGCCCGCACCGCGTACACGCAGCTGCGCTATTCGCCCGTGCTATTGCTGCTCTGCACGCTGCTCATGGCGCTCATGTTTTGGGCACCGCTTATTGGCCTCGGCGGGCCGCTCGCTGCGCAAATCGCCGGCGCCGCCGGGCTCGCGGCGATGGCGGCCTGCTACCTGCCGACGATCCGGTACTACCGCCTCTCGCCCGCGTGGGCATTGACGATGCCGCTGATCGGCACGCTCTACCTCGCCATGACCTGGCATTCGGCGCTGCGCGATTGGGGTGGGCAGCGGAGCGAATGGAAGGGCCGAGTCTACGGGCGGCGGCCGGAAGGCGGCGCGGCGGGGTAGGGTGGGCGCCAGCGTGCGGCTTGCTTGACGCGCTTAGGCCGGCGTGTCAGCACGGGGCCCATGTCGCAACCAGCGGAGCAACGGCCGGATTCGGCGTGTAAGCTCGTGCGTCTAGCCGAGACCGAGCGGCCGAGAATCACGATCTATCACGACGGGCGGCCGCTGGAAGCGCTCACCGGCGACACGCTGTTGACCGCGCTGCTCTGCAACGGGGTCGCGCTCCGGCGCAACGAGTTCGACGGGGGCTTGCGCGCCGGATTTTGCAACATGGGTGCGTGCCAGGACTGCTGGGTCGCGCTTGAGGACGGGCGCCGCCTCCGCGCCTGCACCACGGAGGTGCAGGACGGCATGCGCGTGCGCGTGCCGGAGAGCGTTTCTTGAGTGGCAATAAGCCTACGGTGCTCGTGGTCGGTGCGGGCCCGGCGGGCACGCGAGCGGCGGAGATGCTGGTCGCGCACGGCGTAGCGCCAGTGGTGGTCGACGAGAACGCGCGGAGCGGCGGGCAGATCTATCGCCGGCCACCGCAGGGCTTCAAGCGCCCGGCCGCCGCGCTCTACGGCTTCGAGGCGCGCAAGGCGCAGGCGGTGCACGCGGCGCTCGACGGCTTGCGGCAGCGCATCGACTACCGCCCCGACACCATGATCTGGAACATCGAGGGCGGCGTCGCCCAGGCGCTCGGACCGGACGGCATCGAGCGGATCGCCTTCGATGCGCTCATCCTCGCCACCGGGGCCATGGACCGGGTGATCCCGTTTCCGGGCTGGACGCTGCCCGGCGTGTTCACCATGGGGGGCTCGCAGGTCGCGCTGAAGGCGCAGGGCTGCGCCATTGGCGATCCAGTGGTCTTCATGGGCACCGGGCCGCTGCTCTACCTCGTGGCCTACCAGTACGCCCACGCAGGCGCGCGCGTGGCGGCGGTGCTGGACACGTCCCACTTGTCCCAGGCGATCCCGGTGTTTCCCGGCCTGCTGTGGGGCGGGCGGACCTTCGCCAAGGGGCTCTGGTACATGACCTGGCCGCGCACGGCGGGAATCCCGGTGCGGCGCGGCATCACGCCGGTGGCGGCCGAGGGCGAGGCGGCGCTGGAGGCCGTGCGCTATCGCGACCGGCGCGGGCGTGAGCACCGCATCGCCTGCACCGGGCTCGGCATTGGCTACAGCGTCAAGTCCGAGGTGCAGCTCGCCGAGCTTGCGGGCTGCGAGATGGCCTTCGACCCGCTGGCGCAGCAATGGCTGCCGCAGGCGGACGAGGACGGCCGGGCGCTCTCGGGCTCGGTCTATCTCGCAGGCGACGGCGCCGGAGTGGCCGGTGCTGATGCGGCGGAGGTGCGCGGCCGGCTCGCGGCGCTCGCCCTGCTCGCCGACAAGGGCATCGCGGCGGATCGTGGGCTACAGGCGAGGCAGCGGGCCAAGCTCCGGCGCATCATGCGCTTTCGCGACGCGCTGGAACGGGCCATGCCGACGCCCTTCCATATGGCGCGGACGCTCCCGGACGAGACCGTGATCTGCCGCTGCGAGGCGATCACCGCCGGCGAGATTCGCCAGGGCCGGGCGCTGGATCCGGCGGAGATGAACCGGGCCAAGGCGTTCACGCGTGTCGGCATGGGGCGCTGCCAGGGCCGCGTGTGCGGCCCCGCCGCGGCCCAGATCCTCGCCGCCGCGCGCGGCTGCGGGGTGGAGGAGGTGGGCCGACTGCGGGGTCAGGCGCCGGTCAAGCCGCTCGCCATTCGTGCGGGCGCCGAGGCGGCGGTCGAGGATCGCGCACGGGCGGCCTCCATATGAGCGAGTCGCGGACCGACGTGGTCATCGTCGGCGGCGGGCTGGTCGGCTGCGCCGCCGCGCTGCGCCTGCGCGAGCGGGGCGCGAGCGTCGCCGTGGTGGAGAAGAACCAGCTCGGCGCGGCGGCGAGCGGGGTCAATTTCGGGGGCGTCCGGCGCAACGGGCGGAAGCTCGCGGAGCTGCCCATCGCGGCGCGCGCCATCGCCGTCTGGAAGCGCTTGCCGGAGCTGGTGGGGAGCGACTGCGAGTACGCGATCACCGGCAACATCAAGGTGGCGCGCAACGAGGCGGACCTGGACCGGATCGCGGCCCACGCCGAGGCGCAAGGCGAGCACGGGGTCGAGGTCCACATGCTGGGCCGCAACACGCTGCGCGACCGCTACCCCTGGCTCGGCGAGAGCGCCCTGGGCGCCGCCTACTGCCCGAGCGACGGGCAGGCCAACCCGCGCCTGGTGGGCCCGGCCTTCGCGCGGGCGGCGCGTGCGGCGGGCGCCGAGCTGATCGAGCTCGACGGCGCGAAGCACGTGGCGCGCGACGGCGGCGGCTTCGTGGTCGAGACCGAATCCGGGCGCACGCTGCGCGGGGGCACGCTGATCAACAGCTCCGGCGCCTGGGGCGCGCGGCTCGCGGCGCGCTTCGGCGAGCAGGTCGAGATCTGGCCCATGGAGCCGCAGATGATCGTCACCGAGCCCGCGCCCTACTTCATGGTGCCGGTGCTCGCCGTGATGGGCGGCGATGTGTACGCGCGGCAAATCCCGCGCGGCAACGTCATCTTCGGCGGGCGCAGCGGAACGGCCGATCTCGACGTGGGCTTCGGCAAGGTCAGCGCCGAGGAGAGCCTGACCACGCTGGCGCGAACCATCGACATCATCCCCCGCATCGCCGATCTCTCCGTGATCCGCTTCTGGAGCGGGGTGGAAGGCTGCACGCCGGACCACCTGCCGGTGCTCTGTCCGAGCCGGACCACGCCGGGCCTTGTCCATGCCTTCGGCTTCAGCGGGCATGGGTTCTGCCTAGGGCCGGCGTCCGGCGCGGTGGCGGCCGAATTGGCTCTCGACGGCCGCACAGAGACGCCCATCGAGGGCTTCGACATCGGCCGCTTCGCGGAGGCGTAGCCCGAGGGGCCTATGTCTGGCTCGCGACGAGGCGATCGCCGAGCAGGGCCATCGCGTCACCGTCGATATTGGCCAGCGCGAAGCGGAGATAGCCGTCCTGGTCCGGGCCGAAGGCGCTGCCCGGCAGGCAGAGCACGTTCCCTTCCCGAATGAGCCGCTGGGCGACATCGACGGCGGGCGTGCCGGCAAAGGGATGGCGCACGTAGGCGAAGAAGGCACCGGCGCAGATCAGCTCGTAGGCCAGGTCATTGCGCTCGAACACGGCGCGGAACTGGGCGACGCGCTCCAGCACGAGGCGCCGCTTGTCGGCCCGGAAGTCTGCGAGATGGTTGAGGCCGTAGAGCGCAGCCTCCTGCGCGATGGCGGGTGCGCAGATCGCGACGCAATCGGCCGCCTTGGCGACCTCGGCGAGCAGGTCGCCGGAGGCCACCAGCGCGCCGACTCGATAGCCGGTCAGGCTGTAGACCTTGGAGAAGCTGTAGAGGTGGACCAGCGTCCGGTCCCAATCGGCACGCGCGAGCAGGCCGTGGGGCGGGCGGTCGCCGGGGAGGAAGTCGCGGTAGGTCTCGTCCAGCACCAGGGCGAGGCCGGCCTCGCGCGCGAGGCGGTGGAACTCCTCGATGACCGCCGGCGGGTAGATGGCACCCGTCGGGTTGTTGGGGGTCACCAGCACGATGGCCCGCGTATGGGGCGTGATCCGTGCTGCCGCGTCCGCCGGGTCCGGCACACCGCCGCGCTCTGGCCGGAAGGGGAGGTAGACCGGGGCGATGCCCAGCATCTCCAGCCACATCTGGTAGTTGAAGTAGGAGGGCGCGGCCAGGATCGCCTCGTCGCCCGGCCCGGCGAGCGACATGAGCGCAAGGCAGAAGGCCTGGTTGCAGCCCGCCGTGATCGCGACTTGATCGCGCGCGACCTTGTCGCCGTAAGCCTCCGAGAGCGCCGCGGCGAGGGCGTCGCGCAAATCGTCCCGGCCGACGATGGGGGTGTAGCGCGCCGTCTCGGGCCGGCGCACTGCCTCCGCGAGATGGGCGGTGAGCGCATCGGCCGGCGGATAGGCCGGCACCGCCTGGGCGAGATCGAGCAACGGCTTCTCGGGCGGGAACTCGCGGCCGGCCGCCAAGCTCGCGATCTCGGCGATGGGCGGCGGGATGACGGCGCTGAGCGCCGGGTTGATGCGGTAGGCGAGGCCGCCCGGCGCGTCCGTCGAAGTCGGCCTCGCGCTAATAGGCGTATTCCTCGAAGAGCGGCTCGATGCTGCGGCCCCAGCGGCCCTCGTAGGCTTCCAGCATGTCGTCGGCGGCGGTGCGTCCGCTCTCGGCGATCTGGCGCAGGTAGGTGAGGTAGGAGCGCTCGTCCGAATCGAGGTTGCCGGCGACCGCGCGGCGTTTGAGCCCGCCGGCCGCGATCTCCACCGTGTCGCGGGCGACCTCCTGGACCGTCCGCCCGCGGACCGTGGCGCGGAGCGCCTCCCGCGGCACCGCGCCGAGCATCGCCGCGACGTCGTCGGCGGACCACTCAGAGACCAGCGCCTCGGCCTCGTTCAGTGCGGTCGAATCGTAGAGCAGACCGACCCAGAGCGCCGGCAGCGCGCAGACCTTGCCCCAGGGGCCGCTGTCTGCACCGCGCATCTCGATGAAGGTCTTGAGCCGGACCTCCGGGAAAACGGTGGTGAGGTGATCTTCCCAATCCTTGAGCGTCGGCCGTTCGCCGGGGAGCTGCGGCAGGGCGCCGTCGAGGAAGTCGCGGAAGGATTCGCCCGCCACGTCCACGTAGCCGCCGTCCCGCGCCACGAAGTACATGGGCACGTCCAGCACGTAGTCGGCATAGCGCTCGAACCCCATGCCGGGCTCGAAGACGAAGCCGAGCAGGCCGCAGCGATCGGGGTCGGTATCGGTCCAGACGTGGCTGCGATAGCTGCGGAAGCCGCTCGGCTTGCCTTCGACGAAGGGCGAGATGGCGAAGAGCGCGGTGGCGACCGGCTGCAGGGCCATGGCGACGCGCATCTTGCGCACCATGTCGGTCTCGGAGTCGAAATCCAGATTCACCTGCACGGTGCAGGTGCGGGTCATCATGTCGAGGCCGAGGCTGCCCCGCGTCGGCATGTAGCGGCGCATGATTGCGTAGCGCCCCTTGGGCATCCACGGGATCGCCTCGCGCGGCGCGTCGGGGCGGAAGCCCACGCCGTAGAAGCCGATGCCGAGTTCGGCGGAGATCGTCCGCACCTGATCCAGATGCGCGTGCACCTCGTCGCAGGTGCGGTGCAGGTTGTGGAGAGGGGCGCCCGAAAGCTCGAGCTGGCCGCCCGGCTCCAGGGTCACCGACTGGCCGTCCTTGAGCAGGGCGATGGGGTTGCTGTTCTCCAGGTAGGGGGTCCAGCCGTAGCGCTGCAGCCCCTCCAGGAGCGCGCGGATTCCCCACGACCCCTCGTAGGGGAGCGGCGCGTGATCCGCGAGGCGATGGCCGAACTTCTCGTGCTCCGTGCCGATGCGCCACGCCGAGCGCGGCTTGCAGCCGGATTCGAGATAGGCGATCAGGTCGCGCCGGGTAAGCGCCTCGCCTTGCCTGGTGGCGCTTTCGTTCACGCCCCCTCCCAACGGTCGCGTCGAAGTTGTGCGGGGTTTCCCCTATTCGGGCGCCGCTGTCCAGCCTATCGAACGGCGAACCGGGACATGGCAGGGCTGTGTTTGGCGCAGCGTGGCCTCATCGCCAGTCGCCGGCGAGGGCCTGCCAGCAGGCCAGCGCCGCTGCGACCGCGGTCTCGGCGCGCAGGATTCGGGGGCCGAGCCGGGCATGCACGGCCGCCGGATGCCCGGCGAGCAGGCGCCGCTCGGCCGGCGCGAAGCCGCCTTCGGGCCCCACCAGAATGCCGGCCGGGGCCTCGGCCAGCGACTCGGCGACCGAGCGTTCGGCCTCGGGATCGCAGATCAGCAGCCGGCGTTCCGACGGCCAGTCGGCCAGCGCGTCGGTGAGAGAGCAGGGGGGCACGATGGATGGCACCTCCAGGCGGCCGCACTGTTCCGCCGCCTCGATGGCATGGGCACGGAGACGCTCGACATTGACCCGCCTGGTCTGGCCGAAGCGGGTGAGGACGGGGTGGATGGCGCCGACACCGAGCTCGGTCGCCTTCTCGACCGCGAAGCGGGTGCGCTCGGCCTTGAGCGGCGCGAACAGGAGCCGCAGGTCGGGCGCCGGAGGCTGGTCCGCGAGCCTCGTGTCCAGGCGGACGCCGGCGCGACTGGGGGCGAGGGTCTCGATGGCGCCCTCCCACTCCCCGTCGTGGCCGTTGAAGAGCCGAATCCGGTCCCCCGGCTTGCGGCGCATCACGTTGCGGAGGTAGTGGGCCTGGCCGGAGGCCAGCGTTGCCGTCGCGCCCGCGGCAAGCGGCGCCTCGACGAAGAGGCGGATGGTGCTCGGGCCGTCGTCATGCGCGCCCGCCATGGGCGGCTCTCCGCTTGTCAGTGTCAGGGCGCCACGATACACCAGCAACCATGGCCGAGCGCCTGCACACCATGGCCGGAGCATCCGCCGGGCGTGGCCCTGGAGGGCCTGGGCCGGTCGAGCGGGCGGCGCCGCCCTTCGCCCGCCCCTTCGTCGCGCTGGCGCGGCTGGATCAGCCGGTCGGCGTCTGGCTCCTGCTCTGGCCCTGCCTCTGGGCCATTGGGCTGGCCTCCGACGGCCTGCCGGATATCGGGCTGCTGGCGCTCTTCACCGCCGGCGCGTTCGTGATGCGGGCCGCCGGCTGCACGCTCAACGACATCTTCGACCGCGACTTCGACGCGCAGGTGGAGCGCACCCGGCGGCGGCCGCTGCCCTCCGGCGCTATCGGGGTGAAGGGGGCCGTCGCCTTCATGGCGGTGCTGCTGGGGGCGGGCCTTGCGATCCTGCTCCAGTTCAACCTGTTCGCGATCCTGCTGGGGGCGGGCTCGCTGCTGCTGGTGGTGCTCTACCCCTTGATGAAACGTATCACCTATTGGCCGCAAGCCTTTCTTGGGCTTACGTTTAACTATGGCGCGCTGCTGGGCTGGGCGGCAGTGGAAGGCGGCATCGGCTGGCCGGCGGGGCTGCTCTACGCGGGTGGCATCGCCTGGACCCTCGGCTACGACACGATCTACGCGCACCAGGACAAGGAGGACGACCTCCTGATCGGGGTGAAGTCCAGCGCCATCGCTTTGGGCCAGCGGACGCGGCCCTTCCTGATCGCGTTCTACGTGGTCGCTGTGGCGGGGTTCGCGGGCGCCGGGGTGGCCGCAGAGGCGGCCTGGCCCTACTTCGTGGGCGCGGCGGCGGCGGCGGCCCTGCTCGGCTGGCAGGCGCTCCGGGTGCGTATCGACAGTCCCGCCGACTGCCTCGCGAAGTTCAAGAACAACAGCCTGGTGGGCCTGGCGCTCTTCGCCGGGATCGTGGCCGCGCAAGCTCTTGGTTGAAGGTTACGGCGCGACGGGCGTGAAGTCGGCGTAGGTGAAGGGCTGCGCCTGCGCTCTGAGCCGCGCCGTTCGCTCCTGCCTGACCGCCTCGTCGTCGACGGACTCCAGGATGAAATCGTCGAGCGGCCCCGGTACGCCGAGCATGGCCTGGATCGCCCGCAGCGCCCCGGTCTGCGAGCAGGTGCGGAAGCGCCGGCCCTCGGCCCGGATGGCGGCGAGCGCGAGTGGGTCGCCTTCCGGCGCGATGTGGCCGTAGCCGCCAACGTAGGTGCTCACAGTCTCCATGGGCTGCAGCAGATCGGGCTCGAGGCGGATGTTGCGAAGCGGGCCGAAGCGGTAGGTGTGGCGGCGGAACTCGGTCTCGTGCATGCGGGCAAGCTGGCAGTCGTCCAGGCAGGTGATGGCGATGTGGCAGACCGTGCCGGGGGAGGGAGCGAGGGTCGCCGGCACCGCACCGTAACTGGAGATGTGCGCGGCGTGGACCACGTCAAAGCCGTGGAGCCGCGCTTCGAGGACCGGGAAGACCACGGGCTCGATGGGCGCGAACTTTCGCTGCAATCGCTCAAGCGCGGCGTTGGCGCCGTAGGCCAGCACCGGCGTGCGCTGGCCGAGGGGCGCAGGGGCGGCGAGCCCGCGTTGGCGCAGCAGGGTGTCGGCCGGCACGGATCGGCCCTCGACCTCGACCTCCGCCTCTTCCAGCACGTCGCCGAGGGCGTTGAGGCGCCACGCCTCGCCGTCCACGTAGAGGAAGGAATGCCCCGGCCGCGGGAAGGGATAGCGCTTCGCGGTCGCGACAGCCTCGGCACGGGGTGGGGTCATGGGCTGCAGCGAACCACCGTCAGCGACTCCGCGTCTCTCTCCACACCCCGCACCATGGTGCGGTGCACGGCGCGCCACGGCTGTGTCACTTTCGCGCCATGAAACACGAGCGCACAAACGGCACGACGGGCGGCATGAGCGGGCGCGCGTCGGCCGGGACACGACTGCCCGCTCTCAGCAACGGCCATCGTTCGCCGGCGGCCAACGGCCGCCACGCTAGGCGGGTGCATGACCTGATCGGTCTGCACACCGAGGTCGAGCGCGCCGCGGAGCGGTGGGCGGGCGCGCTGGAAGGACGTGACGAGGGACGCACCGACCTTCTCGCGATCGAGACCCTGCGGAAGTTGGCGCTGGACTGCGCTGCGCGCCTCGGCGAGCGTGAGGAGCCGGTGAAGGCGGAGGAGACCGCGCGCCTTGCGCTCGCCCTGCGCCGCATCGAAAGCGCCGATAGGCTCAGGCGCGAGCGGGAGCGCATGGCCGCGAAAGCCGCCTCCCGCGACGGTGGGGCCGCGCAAGACGGCGATCTCACGGCAGAGACCGTCTTCGCCATCCGGCGGACCGCAGAAGGAAATTGCCATTGACAGGCTGTCGTCGGTGGCTCCCTGGCCGGCCGCCTGATTGCCGCGATCCCGCTTCATCCCGACTTATCCCATTTCATCCCGCCGTATCTCACTTCGTCCCGCCGTATCCGACTTTCGCGTCGCGCGCAGTGGGGGCGGCGGACCGGCGGCGACAGGTGAGGCGCGACGCGGCGCGGGCTTGACGGGCGCCGGCGGGTGCCCATGAATGTGAGCCTCCCGCCGAGGTGCCCATGGCCTATCGATCGCTGCGCGACTTCATCGCCCGCCTGGAGAGCGCGGGCCGCCTCAACCGGGTTTCGGCGCCGGTCTCGCCCCACCTGGAGATGACTGAGATCCAGACCCGCCTGATCGCGGACGAAGGGCCGGCGGTGCTGTTCGAGAACGTCGTCGGCGAGGACGACGCGCGCCACGACATGCCGGTGCTGGTTAACCTGTTCGGCACGGTGGAGCGGGTCGCCTGGGGCATGAACCGGGAGCCCGGCGGGCTGCGCGAGGTGGGCGAGATGCTGGCCTTCCTGCGCCAGCCGGAGCCGCCGAGTGGCTGGCGCGAGGCGGTGGAGATGCTGCCGCTGCTCAACACGGTGCGCGCCATGAAGCCCCGCACCGTGGGCGGCGGGCCGGTGCAGGAGGTGGTGCTCACCGGCGAGGACATCGACCTCGGCCGGCTGCCGATCCAGACCTGCTGGCCGGGGGAGCCCGCGCCGCTCATCACCTGGCCGCTGGTGGTGACGAAGGGGCCGAGCCGGTCGCGCATCGACAACTACAACCTCGGCATCTACCGGATGCAGGTGACCGGCCGCGACACCACGCTGATGCGCTGGCTCGCGCACCGGGGCGGCGCCCAGCAGCACCGGCGCTGGGGGCAGGAGAAGCGCGAGCCGCTGCCGGCAGCGGCGGTGATCGGCGCGGACCCCGGCACGATCCTCGCGGCGGTGACGCCGGTGCCGGATACGCTCTCGGAGTATCAGTTCGCGGGCCTCCTGCGCGGCCAGAAGGTGGAGCTGGTGCAGGCCAAGACGGTGCCGCTCGAGGTGCCGGCCGAAGCCGAGATCGTCATCGAGGGCCATGTCAGCCTCGACGACTATCGGGACGAAGGCCCTTACGGCGATCATACAGGCTACTACAACGCGGTCGAGCCGTTCCCGGTGTTCACTGTCTCCGCCATCACCATGCGGCGCGATCCGATCTACCTCTCGACCTATACCGGGCGCCCGCCGGACGAACCGAGCATCCTGGGCGAGGCGCTGAACGAGGTGTTCATTCCGCTGCTGGTCCAGCAGTTCCCGGAGATCGTGGATTTCTGGCTGCCGCCCGAGGGCTGCAGCTACCGCATCGCCGTGGTCTCCATCAGGAAGTCCTACGCGGGCCACGCCAAGCGGGTGATGATGGCCGTCTGGTCCTATCTGCGGCAGTTCATGTATACGAAATGGGTGATCGTGGTGGACGACGACATCGACGCGCGCGACTGGAAGGACGTGATGTGGGCGGTTTCCACCCGCATGGACCCGGCGCGCGACATCACCATCGCCGAGAACACGCCCATCGACTATCTCGACTTCGCGAGCCCGGAGCCGGGGCTCGGCGCCAAGGTCGGCCTGGATGCGACCACCAAGATCGGGCCCGAGACCAGCCGGACCTGGGGCACGCGCATTCGCATGGCGGACGAGATCGTGGAGCGGGTGACGGGCAAGTGGGACTCTTACGGGCTGCCGGGCTCGGGCAAGCCGATCTGGCGGTAGTTCGCACACATACGGGGAATACGGCATGACAGGGAAAACCGCGTTCGTCACGGGCGCATCGGGCTTCATCGGCACCAACCTGGTGAAGCAGCTGGGCGAGGCCGGCTGGTCGGTGATCGCGATGCACCGCGAGACCTCGGACCTCACCTACCTGAGCCGGTTTCCGGCATCGCTGGTGGTGGGCGACATCGGGGACCGGGATTTTCTCGAGAGCGCGATTCCCGATGGCGTGGATGCCTTGTTCCACGTGGCCGGCAACGTGAGTTTCGATTCCGCCGGAGACGAGGCCCAGACCCATGCGAACGTGGCGGGCACGCGCGCCATCGTCGAGGCGGCGAAGGCCAGGAACGTCGGGCGCTTCATCCATACGTCCACGGGCGCGACGTGGGGTCTTCACGACGGCATGCCCATCGACGAGACCGCGCCGTCGAACGCCGACGAGCTGCCGGTCAACTATTGCCGCACCAAGAAGGCCGCCGAGGACATCGTGCTGGAGGCAGTGGCCAATGGCCTCGATGCCGTCTGCGTCAACCCCGGCAACGTGGTCGGTCCCTACGATCGGGTGATCTGGGGTCCCTTCGTGCAGGCCATCGCGAGCGGCGCCATGACCACCGTGGGCGTCGGCGGCGGCTCCTTCTGCCACATCGACGAGACCGCGAAGGCGCATATCAGCGCCTACGAGCGGGGGAGGAGAGGGGACCGCTATATCCTCGGCGGCGCCAACGAGAAGTTCGCCACCGCAGCCGGCATCGTGGCCGAGATCGTCGGCGTCGAGCCGCCACGGGCGACGAACGAGCGCAATCCCGACGCGAGCGACGAGATCCACTTCGTCACGAACCTGGACCAGATCATGCTGTGCGACAAGGCGATACGGGAGCTCGGCTTCAAGCCGGTCCCGCTCCGCACCATGTTCGAGGATCTCTGCGCCTGGATGCGCGAGGAGGGGATGTTGCCCGCTGCCCCGGCCAGCGCCTGAGCAAGTTCCTTACGGAACGATGCCGCCGGCCGAGAGGCCCGCGAGGACGCCGATGATGAGGACGGCGAGGCCGAGCCCCACCACATAAGGGATTCGTGCCCGCGTCAGCTCCTCGAGCGAGGGGCCGTGCTCGTCGCTCATCGACGTCCACTCCTCTGGTTAGTGCATCGCGACTCTTCAGGGTCGCGACGCCGGAAGATGCCTCAACCGGCGCCGCGTTTCCAGTCCCTTACTCGGCGGCCTGATGCAGCGTCGGCGCCGGGGTCAGCGGCTCCAGCGTATAGCCGTGTTCCGAGAGGGTCGCGCCGATGGTGGTGGCGAGATCGACCGCGTTCGGTCCGTCGCCGTGCAGGCAGATGCTGCGCGCCGAGATCGGCACCCGCGCGCCGTCGATGCTGAGGGTGTTGCCGGTCTCCAGGAAGAGCCCGAGCTTGTGCCGGGTGTCGTCCAAGTCCGCTCCTTCGTTGGAGCGCTTGAGCACCAGCGTGCCGTCATCGTCGTAGGGCAGGTCGAAGTAGAGCTCGCCCACCACGTCGATGCCCATGCCGGCGGCGATCTTGGTGACCGCGTGGCGCTCCACCGGCGCGGGGTAGTACATCATCGGCTCCGGACAGAGATCGATCACCGCTCGGGCGAAGGCCTCACCGAGCGCCTCGTCGTCGTTGAGCATGCGATAGAGGGCGCCGTGCGGCTTGACGTGGTGGAGCGCCATGCCGTTGGCCTCCAGCGCCGATTTCAGCGCGCCGGTCTGGTAGATCACGTAGGCGTAGAGCTCGTCCGGCGTGATCGCCATGACCCGGCGGCCGAAGCCCATGAGGTCCGGTAGTCCCGGATGGGAGCCCACGGCCACGCCGTTCTCCTTGGCGAGCGCGATGGTCTTCATCATGGTCATGGGGTCGCCGGCATGGAAGCCGCAGGCGACGTTCGCGGTGGTGATGTGGGGCATGAGCGCCTCGTCCGCCCCCATGACCCAATTGCCGAAGCTCTCGCCGCAATCGATGTTGATGTCGAAGGTGCCGGCCATGCCTCGATCTCCTCGTCAGGCGTGTGTCTCGCGCCATCATGCCTTGGTCCCGCGCCAGCGGGAAGAGTGAAGGGTGCCGCCGGTCGAGGCTGGCAGCCAGCGGCGGTTCTTGCTACAAGGCGCCGTTCTCCCCGGATCATCGGTCTGCGACATGAGTCAGCCTGCGCGCACGGCCCGCGTCGAGCGGGTCACCAAGGAGACGAGCATTACCGTCGCGGTCGATCTCGACGGCAGCGGGCGCTCGCGCATCGCCACGGGGATCGGCTTCCTCGATCACATGCTGGAGCAGCTCTCGCGCCACAGCCTGATCGATATCGAGTGCCAGGCGAAGGGCGATATCGATGTGACGCTGCATCACACGGTCGAGGACACCGGGATCACCATCGGCGAGGCCGTGAGCAAGGCCCTCGGCGAGCGGCGCGGCATCCGGCGCTACGGCAGCGCCGTGATCCCCATGGACGAGGCCTGCGCCAGGGTCTCGCTGGATGCGAGCAACCGGCCCTACCTGATCTGGCGGGTCACGTTCCAGAGGCCGCGCCTCGACGGCATGGACACCGAGCACTTCAAGGAGTGGTTTCAGGCGTTTGCGCAGGCGGCGGGGCTCACGCTCCACGTCGAGGTCATGTACGGGGAGAATAGCCACCACATGATCGAGGCCTGCTACAAGGGCCTGGCGCGGGCGCTGCGCCAGGCGATCGAGCCCGACCCGCGCATGGCGGGCGAGGTGCCGTCCACCAAGGGCGTGCTCGGCGGCAGCCTGGAGGCTTGAGACGTGCGCTTCTACACGGTCCACATTCCGGCTGGCGGCAGCGGCGGGGACGACGGCGCGCTGGGCCGCGCCGTGCTCGTGCGCGAAGGCTTCAACTGGCTCGCGTTCTTCTTCGCGCCGTTCTGGGCGCTTGCGGAGGGGCTGTGGCTTGCCGCCCCGGTGCTGATCGTGGCGCTCGGGGCGATCGTCGCGGTGCCCCTGGTGCTGGGCCTCGGGCCGGTTCTGCCGGTGGTGCTCGGCCTCGGCTACGCCGTGCTCGCCGGCATGTCGGCGAACGACCTGCGCCGGGCCGGGCTGGCCGCGCGGGGCTATCGGCTGGCCGAGGTGGTGGCGGCGCCGAGCCGCGCGCAAGCGCTCATCCGCTACGCCGAGGCCATGACTCCGGCGCCGGCTTCGCGGCCGGCAGCGGCGGCCGCAAGCGCAGCAGCACCGTCGCCCTGGTCGCGCGGTCTCGACCCGAACCCCGGCTTCTGGAGCTGACGCGCCGTGACCACCGCGATCATCGACTATGGCTCGGGCAATCTGCGCTCCGCCGCCAAGGCCTTCGAGCGGGCCACGCCGGCCGAGCCGGTGCTGGTGACCGACGATCCCGACCGGGTGCGGGACGCCGAGCGCATCGTGCTGCCGGGCGTTGGTGCCTTCGCCGACTGCAAGGCCGGGCTTGCCGCCCGCGAAGGCATGATCGAGGCGCTGGAGGACGCGGTGCTGCGCCGGGGCGTGCCCTTTCTCGGCATCTGCGTCGGCATGCAGCTCATGGCGCGCGTGGGCCACGAGCACGGCGAGCACGAGGGGCTCGGCTGGATCGACGGCGAGGTGGCGCCGCTCACGCCGGGCGACGAGGCGCTGAAGGTCCCGCACATGGGCTGGAACGATCTCGCCCTGGAAGGCGAGACGCATCCGGTCCTGAAGGGCTTGCCGGGCGATGCCCACGCCTACTTCGTGCACAGCTACGGGCTGACCTGCCGCAAGCCCGACGACGTGTTCGCCACCGTGGACTATGGCGGCCCGGTCACCGCGGTCGCGGGCCGCGACAACATGGTGGGCACGCAATTTCATCCCGAGAAGAGCCAAGAGGTGGGCCTGACCGTGATCGGTAACTTCCTTCGGTGGCAGCCATGAGCCAGCTCGCGACGGTCGGTCCCAGAATCGAGGTCGGCACGGTCGAGCGGCTGCGCAAGCGGGAGCTTGCGGAGCTTTGCGAGGCCGCCGCCGCCGCCATCAACGACGGCGCCGGCTTCGGCTGGGTGCGCCCGCCACAGCCGGCGGCCTTCGAGCGCTACTGGCGGGGCGTCACCGTGGTGCCGGAGCGGATCCTCTTCATCGGCCGCATGGACGGCGTGGTGGCGGGGTCGGTCCAGCTCGTGTCGGCGCCGCCCCAGAAAGAGGCCTGGCGCCTCTCCTGCCTCATCGACACGCACTTCGTGGCACCCTGGGCGCGCGGGCACGGCCTGGCCCGGATGCTGCTGGAGGCGGCCGAGGCGGAAGCGCGCGCACGCGGCTACAAGGTGGTGAACCTGAGTGTGCGCGAAACCCAGGAAGCCGCCATCGCGCTCTACGAATCTTTGGGTTTCGAGCGCTGGGGCACGCATCCCAAGTACGCGTTCGTGGATGGCGAGCCGATCGCCGGCCATTACTACTGCAAGGACCTGACCGATCTGACGGACCGGCCGCCGGACGCGGCGCCGTGATCCTTTTCCCTGCGATCGACCTCAAGGACGGCGCTTGCGTCAGGCTCGTGCAGGGCGACATGGCGCGGGCCACAGTCTTCTCCGACGACCCGCCGGCGCAGGCGCGGGCCTTCGAGGCGGCGGGCTTTGCCTGGCTTCACATCGTCGATCTCGACGGCGCGTTCGCGGGCAAGCCGGTCAACGCCGATGCGGTCGGGGCGATCGTCGACGCGGTCGATCTCCCAGTGCAGCTCGGCGGCGGCATCAGGGACATGGCGACCATCGAGGGTTGGCTGGAGCGCGGCGTGCACCGGGTGATCCTGGGCACCGTGGCGGTGCGCGATCCCGACCTGGTGCGCGATGCCTGCCGGGCCTACCCCGGCCGGGTCGCGGTCGGCATCGACGCACGCGACGGGCGGGTCGCGGTGGAAGGCTGGGCCGAGACGGTGGACATGGAGGCGCTGGAGCTGGCGCGGCGGTTCGAGGATGCGGGTGCTGCCGCGATCATCCACACCGACATCGCGCGCGACGGGGCGCTGGAGGGCGTTGCCGCCGCGACAACCGGGGCGCTGGCGCGGGCGCTGGAAACGCCGGTCATTGCGTCCGGCGGCGTCGCCTCTCACGCCGACCTCGAAGCGCTCAAGCCGTACGAGGCGGACGGGGTCTGCGGCGTGATCTGCGGCCGGGCGCTCTACGACGGGCGCATCGACCCGGCGCAGGCGCTCGCGCTGCTCGCCGCCTGAACGCGCCGGTCGCGGCCCCGCGCCATGCTCAAGATGCGCGTCATCCCGTGCCTCGACGTTCACGCCGGGCGGGTGGTGAAGGGCGTGAACTTCGTCGATCTGGTGGACGCCGGAGACCCGGTGGAGCAGGCCCGGATTTACGACGAGCAGGGGGCGGACGAGCTCTGCTTCCTCGATATCACCGCCTCCCACGAGCAACGCGACACCATCTACGACGTCGTTGCCGGCACCGCCGAGGTCTGCTTCATGCCGCTCACCGTCGGCGGTGGGGTGCGCGCCATCGAGGACGTCCGCGCGCTGCTGCTGGCGGGCGCCGACAAGGTCTCGATCAACACCGCCGCAGTGCACAACCCGGCCTTCGTCGCGGAAGCGGCAGAAAAATTCGGCACCCAATGCATCGTCGTCGCCATTGACGCCAAGCGGGTCGCGGGCGGGTTCGAGATCTTCACTCACGGCGGGCGCAAGCCGACGGGGATCGAGGCCATCGGATGGGCCAGGCGCATGGCGGACGCGGGCGCGGGCGAAATCCTGCTGACCTCGATGGACCGGGACGGCACCCGCGTGGGCTTTGATCTCGAACTGACGCGCGCCGTGGCGGACGCGATCACGATTCCGGTGATCGCGTCGGGCGGCGTCGGTACCCTCGATCACCTGGTGGAGGGCATCCGCGACGGCCACGCGACGGCGGTGCTGGCGGCCTCCATCTTCCATTTCGGCGAGCACTCCATCGGCGAGGCGAAGGCGCACATGCGCGCCGCCGGCATCCCCATGCGGCCATGACGGCGCCGGTGAATTCTGATACCCAACGCGCGGAGCGAGACGGGGCGGCAGGATGAAGAGTGCGCAGGCCGGCAGCGTCATCGAAGAGCTGTACGGCGTCATCGAGAAACGCAAGGGCGGCGACCCGGAGACCTCCTACGTCGCGCGCACCTTCGCGCGCGGCCGGGAGCACGTGGCGAAGAAGGTGGGGGAGGAAGGCGTCGAGGTGGCGCTCGCCGGTGCGCTCGGCGACAAGAAGGGCATCGTCTCCGAGAGCGCGGACCTGCTGTTCCATCTTCTAGTCCTGTGGTCGGCCGCAGGCGTCAAGCCGGCCGACGTGTTCGACGAACTCTCGAAGAGGCGCGGCGTCTCGGGGCTGGCGCGCGAGGCGAGCAAAGGCAAGTCCGGGGACGAGCGATGAGCTACGACGACAGCAACATATTCGCCAGGATCCTGCGCGGCGAGATTCCGAACGATACCGTCTACGAGGATGATGCCGTTCTCGCCTTTCGCGACATTTCGCCGCAGGCGCCGGTGCACGTGCTGGTGATCCCCAAGGGTGCTTACGTCTCGCTCGACGACTTCACCCAGAAGGCCTCGGCCGAGGAGGTGGGGCGCTTTTTCAAGACGGTGGGCGAGATCGCCCGCTCGCTCGGGCTTGAGCAGGACGGTTTCCGCACCATCGCCAACACCGGCGTCAACGGCGGTCAGGAAGTGCCGCACTTCCACGTTCACCTTTGTGGCGGCCGGCGCCTCGGGCGCATGATCGCCAAGGCCTGATCGCGGCCGGGCGGTCTCGGTCGGCGCCTCCCGTTATCCGTAAGGGCCGATTCGGCGATAGGAGAGCGCCTCGGCGATATGCCGGCGCGCGACGGTCTCGGCGCTGCCCAAGTCCGCAATCGTGCGCGCGACCTTGAGCACGCGGTGGTGGCCGCGCGCCGAAAGCCTGAGCCGGTCGGTCGCCTCGGCGAGCAATTCCCGCCCGCCCTCGTCGGGCGCGGCAATTCGGGTGAGCAGCTCGCCCTCGGCCTCGGCATTGGTGCGGATGTCCGGCGGCGCGTCCAGCGTGCGAAAGCGGGCAAGCTGGGCCGCGCGGGCGGCCGCGACCCGAGCCGCGACTTCGGTCGAGCCTTCTGCGGGCGGCGGCAGTGTCAGATCGGCGGCCGAAAGCTCCGGCACCTCGACATGGAGGTCGATCCGGTCATAGAGCGGGCCCGAGATGCGCGCCTGGTAGTCCTGCGCGCAGCGCGGCGCACGGGTGCAGGCGCGCGCCGGGTCGGAGAGGTAACCGCAGCGGCACGGGTTCATCGCGGCGACGAGCTGGAAGCGCGCGGGATAGCGCACGTGGGCGTTGGCGCGGGCCACCGCCACGGCGCCGCTCTCGATGGGCTGGCGCAGCGCGTCGAGCACGGGGCGGGGGAACTCGGGCAGCTCGTCCAGGAACAGGACCCCGAGATGGGCGAGCGAGACCTCGCCAGGGCTGGCACGGACGCCGCCGCCCACCATCGCCGCCATCGAGGCCGAGTGGTGCGGATCGCGGAAGGGCCGGCTGCGGGTCAGCCCGTTTTCTCCAAGGACGCCCGCGACCGAGGCGATCATGCTGACGCTCAACGCCTCCTCGGGCGCGAGCGGCGGGAGGATGCCGGGCAGGCGCGAGGCCAGCATCGACTTGCCGGTGCCGGGCGGGCCGATCATGAGCAGATTGTGGCCGCCGGCAGCGGCCACTTCGAGGGCACGCTTGGCGGTCTCCTGCCCCTTGATGTCGCGGAGGTCGGAATAGCGCGGGGGCGCGGCGAGTGCCGCCGCCTTGGGCGGTGCCTGCAGCTGCGTTCCCTTGAAGTGGTTGATGAGCGCCAGCAGGTCAGCAGGCGCCACGACCTCGCCACCACCGGCCCAGGCGGCCTCCGTGCCGTTGGCCGCCGGGCAGATCAGCCCGCGCTCGCGCGCGTTTGCGCCGATGGCGGCCGGCAGAACGCCCGCCACTGGTATCAGCGCGCCGTCGAGACCGAGCTCACCGAGCGCGACATAGGTGCCGAGATCCTCCGCCGACAGCACTTCCATCGCCATCAGCAGCCCGAGCGCAATCGGCAAATCGAAGTGGCTGCCTTCCTTCTGCATGTCCGCCGGCGCGAGGTTCACGATGATCCGCCTTGCCGGCAGCGCGAGCCCGAGACCGGCGAGCGCGCCGCGCACCCGCTCCCGGCTTTCCGCCACCGCCTTGTCAGGGAGACCAACCACCATGAACGCGGGCATGCCCCCGCCGATATGTACCTGCACGTCGACCGGCAACGCCTCGATGCCCTGGAAGGCGACGGTCTCGACGTGGGCAACCATGGGGCAACTCTGGACTGACCCACCCGCTCGATGACTAGCGGGCGCACATGCTCGTCCGGTTTCATATCAGAATCGGTATGATCGCGCAGCCTCCACGGAAGGCGGGTGTGTTCGATGCTGGTCCGGCGGCGGGGCGGGGGCTATGCTCGCGCCATGCCCGGGACCGTCGAACGCTGGGGCGCAAGCACCGATCTCGCCGTGCTGGACCGGCTGGTGCCGGTGCACGGTCATTCGCTCATCGATGTCGGTTGCGGCGGCGGCGCGCTGGCCCGTGCGCTGGCCGAGCGCGGCGCCACGGTGCTGGGCGTCGAGCCGGACCCGGTTCAGGCGAAGCGCAATCGCGAGGCCCCGGAGACCGAGGCCGTGACCTTCGTCGAGGGGCGGGCCGAGTTGCTTCCGGCCGACGACGGTTCGGTCGACGGGGTGATCTTCGGGCGCTCCCTGCATCACGTGCCGCAAGCCGCCATGCGCCCCGCGCTCACCGAGGCGCTCCGCGTGCTCGCGCCGGGCGGCTTCGTCTACGTGATGGAGCCGGTGATGGAGGGGCCGTTCTCGGCGGTCATCAAGCCCTTCCACGACGAGACCGAGGTCCGCGCCCAGGCGCGCGAGGCGGTGTGCGAGGCGGAGCCCCTCTTCGCCCGCGCGCGCGAGGTCCACTACGACATCGAGCGCCGATTCGAGAGCCACGACGAGTTCGTCGAGCTCTTCTCCGGCCTCTCCTACAACAGCTATGGCGCCGATGCGGTGCGGAGCGAGACCGTGAAGCGCCTGTTCGAGGCCGGCCGCACGGACGCCGGCGATTACGCCTTCGTGCAACCGATGCGGGTCGACCTGCTCTTCGCCGACTCCGAATGAGCGACGCCGGCGCTCTCGCGCTCATTTCCGTTGCCGAGATGTATGCGGCCGACGCGGCGGCGGCACGCGCGGGCACGCCGGGGCTCACGCTGATGGAGAACGCCGGACGGGCAGTGGCGGACGCCATCGTGCGGCGCTGGGGGACGCGACCGGTGGCGGTGCTCTGCGGCCCCGGCAACAACGGCGGGGACGGGTTCGTCGTCGCGCGGCTGCTGGCGGAGGCCGGCTGGCCGGTGCGGCTCGGGCTCCTGGGCGCCCGAGAACGCCTCAAGGGCGACGCTGCAGCCATGGCCGAACGGTGGGAGCACCCGGTCGAACCGCTCGATCCGGCGCTGCTCGGGGGCGAGCCGCTGGTGGTCGATGCGCTGTTCGGCGCCGGGTTGACGCGGCCGCTGGAGGGCGTGGCACTGGCGCTCGCCGAATCCTGCGCCGGGCGCGATCTGCCCTGCGTCGCGGTCGACATCCCGAGCGGCGTGCACGGCGATACCGGCGAGGTCCTGGGTGGGTCGTTCGAGGCTGCGGTGACCGTGACCTTCGGCCGGCGCAAGTACGGGCACCTTCTGTTGCCGGGGCGCGCGCGTGCCGGCGAAGTGGTGGTTGCCGATATCGGCATTCCGGCGGCGGCGATCGACGAGCTGGCGCTTTGGGTGCACGAGAACGCGCCGCCGCTCTGGCGAGAGCTGCTGCCCTACCCCGAAGCAACCGATCACAAGTACAGCCGAGGCCATGCCCTCGTGGTGGGCGGCGACGG
Organism: Alphaproteobacteria bacterium; assembly: GCA_965220745.1. GTDB lineage: Bacteria > Pseudomonadota > Alphaproteobacteria > UBA828 > UBA828 > WTGU01. Next base: position 1,019,154 of record CBDCQT010000013.1, read on the forward strand.
CGCGCATTCCGGCGCGGCGCGGCTCGCGGCGCGCGCGGCGCTCCGCGTGGGCGCCGGTCTGGTCACGGTCCACGCGCCCGAAGCTGCGTTGCCCGTCTATGCGTCCCAGTTAACCGCCGTCATGGTGGCGTCCCTGGACGATCTGGGGGCGGCGCTTGCCGACGAGCGCCGCAACGCGCTACTGATCGGCCCCGGCTGCGGCGTGAGCCCCGCGACCCGCGCGCAGACGCTCCAGGCACTCGGCGCGGGGAAACGCTGCGTGCTGGACGCCGATGCGCTCACCGCGTTTCAGGAGGAGCCGGCCGCGCTCTTCGCGGCGCTCGGGCCCGGTGCGGTGCTGACCCCGCACGAGGGGGAATACCGGCGTCTCTTCGCCCACGAGGGCGACAAGCTCTCCCGTGCCCGTGCCGCAGCGGCGGAATGCGGGGCCGTGGTGGTTTTGAAAGGCGCGGATTCCGTGATCGCGGCGCCCGACGGCCGCGCGGCGATCAATGCCAATGCGCCGCCGACGCTGGCGACCGCGGGCTCGGGCGATGTCCTGGCCGGCTTCATCCTCGGCCTGCTGGCGCAGGGGATGCCGACGTTCGAGGCTGCCGCTGCGGGAGTTTGGCTGCACGGCGCCGCGGCGGCCGCCTTCGGCCCCGGTTTGATCGCCGAGGACCTGAGCGAATCGCTGCCGAGAGTGCTGCGAAATCTGAGACTATGAGCAGAGGACGGCTCGAGCGGTACAGGAGCACCGAGGCCGACGGTACGCGCCATGCCTTCCATGAAATTTTATTTATAAATTTTAACAGGTAGGGGTGAGCGCCGAACAAGGGTAGTGCTCGTGCACGCTTATATTTGACAGCCTCGGAGAACGTGGTCATGGTTGACAAAACCGTGAATAAGGGGACAGGGACCCGGCTATGCGGCAGGAGTATAGAAGTACACGCGGAATAGTACCGAAGCTTACTTTCGCAGGCCTTTCGCCCTTCAGATTCACCGGCAGATCCCGCTGGCGGACCGTCGGTCTGGTCCTCGTCCTCACGCTCTCGCTCGTGTTCGTGGTGCCGCAGGCCTACGCCGCGGTCACCGCCGAGACGCAGTTCATCCTCAACAGCTTCTCGTTCCTCATCTGGGGCGCGCTGGTGATGTGGATGTGCGCCGGCTTCACCATGCTGGAAGCCGGATCGGTCCGCACCAAGAACGCGTCCGTCATCTGCCTCAAGAACATCGGCCTCTATTCCATCGCCGGCCTCACCTACTACCTGGTCGGTTACAACCTCATGTACGTCGATGTGGTGAGCTGGGTCGGATCGTTCGCGCTGCCCTATTCGACGACGCCCGAGGAGATCGCTCTGCTCGGCGGCGACGAAGCCGCGGCCGAGGCGGTCATAGAGGGCGGCTATTCCACGATGTCCGACTGGTTCTTCCAGATGGTGTTCGTGGCGACCACCGCCTCGATCGTCTCGGGCACCTTGGCCGAACGCGTGAAGCTCTGGTCGTTCTTCATTTTCATCGCGCTGCTGACCGCCTTCATCTATCCGGTGATCGGCTCCTGGACCTGGGGCGGCGGCTGGCTCTCCCAGATGGGGTTCCAGGACTTCGCCGGGTCCACGATCGTGCATTCGACCGGCGGCTGGGCGGCTCTCGCCGGCGCCATGATCGTCGGCGCACGGAAGGGCAAGTTCCGCGCCGATGGCAGCGTCAAGGTGACGTCGCCTTCCAACGTGCCGGCGGTGACGCTCGGGGTCTTCATCCTCTGGCTCGGCTGGTTTGGGTTCAACGGGGGCTCGCAACTCGCGCTGAGCGGGGCGATCGACGCGGTGGCGTTGAGCAACATCCTGGCCAACACCAACCTCGCGGCGGCGGCCGGCGTGCTCGCGGCGATCACACTCTCGCGGCCGATCATGGGTCGTGTCGACCTGATCACCAGCCTGAACGGCGCCATCGCCGGCCTGGTGGCGATCACCGCCGGACCCGACATCGTCGATCACTACTTCGCGGTCATCATCGGTGCGATCGGCGGCGCGATCGTCGTGCTCGGCGTGAAGCTCCTCGAGATTGTCAAGGTGGACGATGTCGTCGGCGCGGTTCCGGCGCATCTCTTCGCCGGGGTGTGGGGGACGCTCGCAGTCTGCATTGCGGCCGGCGGCGACCCCGGCGTGCAGATCATCGGTATCCTCGCGATCGGCGCCTTCGTCTTCGGCACCTCGTACCTGGCGTGGTTCATCCTCGACAAGTCCCCGCTCCGGGCGCGGATCCCAGAGGCGCACGAGGAGCTTGGTCAGGATGCGGCGGAGCTCGGCATTGAGTCTTACCCGGAATTCGTGCTAATGCCCGAAACAGACGACTGACGCCGTCGCGCCACGGTGTGCGGGGAGGGCCGCGGCGCTTTGGAATCCACGCGAGTTAGAGTGTGGCGCGCCCCCAAACAAGGTATATGATCGTACCAGCACGGTCTTAGGAGACGACGGCGATGGAGTTGACGATCGAACGCGGCGATAACGCCCTGACCGCCAGCGTGAATGGGCGCATCGACAGCACCAATGCCCGTGATTTCGAGGAAGCGATCCGAACCAAGATCGAAGACGGCGACCGCGCCGTGATCATGGACTTCGAGAACCTCTCCTACATCAGCAGTGCGGGGCTCCGGGCCGTGCTGATGACCGCCAAGACCCTGTGGAAGCGGGACGCCAAGTTTGCACTTTGCTCGCTCTCGGGCCCGGTCAAGGAAGTGTTCGAGATCAGCGGCTTCGACAAGATCATCCCGATCCACGATACCCGAGAAGGGGCGCTGAGCTCACTCGACAATTAGCGCCCTCCGCAGACGGGCCATCAGCCCGTCGGCAGTTACGATACCTGAAGGAGAGATCGCCACGCCTGCGGCGCGCAGCATGCGCGCCGTCCATGTGTTGCACGTGTTGAACAGGTGGAATTCGCCGCGGGCATTGTAGAAGTGGCTGCCGGGGTAGAGACCGCGAGAGACGGACGCGGCACGGCCGCCGGCGGGGCGTTCGAACTCCGCCGCAAGCGCCTCGACCAGATTGAGAAATCCCGCCTCGGTTAGCGGCACGGCGACGACCTCGCGGCTGGAACCGCCGTCTCTCGGCGCGGCCGCGAGCCCGGCCATGTGCATGACCGCGGGCGTGGGCACGAGCGCCGCAGAGAGAGTCATCCCGATGGTCTTCTCCTTCGCCGGGTAGTAGACGCGGTCCCCCCACCCGAACTCGAGATACGCGGCGCCGGGAAAGTCCGCCGCCTCGGGGAGCAGGCCGGTGTCGGCGAGCGCGGGCGCCGGCACGACGATCGCCGTATGCCAGCCGTTGCTGGCGACCTGGATGACGTGGGTGCGCGGTGCGTCGTTGTCAGCTGGTGGGGGCGGCGCGGTTTCGCAGGTGGCAAGCCAGAGGGCGCAGAGCGCGAGCGCCGGCCCGATCAGCCAGCGCCTCACGGTGCGCCTCCCGCCGGCGATCCCTGCTAGAGCAGTTCCTCGGCGAGGAAGCGAATTTCCTCTCGTCCGGCCCCTGCGAGCAGAAGCGCCGTCACCGAGCCCTCGGCCTCCGCCTGCTTCCATGCGGCAAGGCGCTCCCTGATATGCGCCTTCGGCCCCACCAGGGCGATGCCGTCGGCGAACTCGTCGGGCACGGCCTCGACGGCGCCCTGCTTGTCGCCGGAGAGGAAGCGCTCCTGGATGATTTCGGCGGCCTCGCCGAAGCCGAGGCGGCGCGCGTAATCGTTATAGAAGTTGCGGCCCTTCGCGCCCATGCCGCCGACATAGAGCGCGAGCGACTGCTTGACCGAAAGCAGGGCGCGGGCGTGGTCGTCGTCGATCTTCACGTTGACGAAGGGGGCGATGGCGAAGCCCTCGCGCCGCTCGCCGTGGCCGCCCCGGCGGAAGCCCTCGACCAGCGGCTCGCGGTAGACGTGGGCGCGCTCCGGCATCATGAAGAGCGGAAACAGGCCGTCGGTGATCTCCCCGGCCAGCCTGAGTCCCGCCGGCGAGACCGAGCCGGTGTAGATCGGCAGTGGATGGCTGGCGTGGATGATGCTCTTGAGCGGCTTGCCGAGCCCGGTGGAATCCGGGCCGCGATAAGGCATGGCGTAGTGCATGCCCTCGTGAACCACCGGCTCCTCGCGGGCCACGATGCGGCGCACGATCGAGACGTATTCCCGCAGCCGCTCGTGGGGCTTGCCGTAGGGGACGCCGTGCCAGCCCTCGATCACCTGCGGCCCCGACGGGCCGACGCCGAGAACGAAGCGGCCGCCCGAGAGCGCCTGCAGGGTCATCGCGGTCATGGCGGCGCAGGCGGGCGTGCGCGCCGGCATCTGCATGAGCGCGGTGCCGACCGTCATGCGCTCGGTCTGGGCCAGGATCCAGGCGGCCGGAGTCACCGCGTCCGAGCCGTAGGCCTCGGAGGTCCAGATCGACTGGTAGCCGAGGGACTCCGCCTCGCGGATCAGGTCGATGTCGATGGCGAAGTCCCGGCCCGAATAGCCGAGCACGAGCCCAAGTTGCAGCACTTCTCTTCTCCCGTGATGCGCGGCGAGGGAAGCCACGTCGTGACTGTGGGGAGATAGGCCAGTTCTGCTACAATCGCCAGAGAACAAATTGGGGAGGAGACCATGGGCAACATGTGGAACAGTGACCCGCGCGGCTGGCGCCTGTCACGACGCGGATTCATGAAGGGTGCGACCGCGCTCGCCGGCACGGCAGCGCTCTCCAGCACCTTCGCGGGCCGGAATGCCGGGGCGCAGGAAAATACGCTCACTTATCTGAGCTGGCCGGGCCATGCCGACCCGTTCATCGTCGAGCCCTTCGAGCAGGAGCACGGCGTCAAGGTTGTCGGCAAGGAGTATGTCGGCGGCGAGCAGATGCTGGCGCTGGTCAACCAGTCGCCGCCCGGCACCTACGACGTCATCCTGTCCGACCGGGAGTACATCGTGCAGCTGCGCGATGCCGGCTTCATCGACAAGATGAACCCGGCCGATTATCCGTTCGACGACTTCTGGCCCGAGTTCCAGCAGCTCGAAGGCCACTGGCTCGACGGCGACCTCTATTCGGTGATGGTGGACTTCGGCTATCTCGGCCTCGTCCACAACACCGACCACCTGAGCGAGGCCGACTGCAGCAGCTACGGCGTGATGTGGGAAGACCGGGTGAAGGGCAAGGTCGGCCACTTCGACTGGTACCTGCCGACCATGGGCTGCCTTAGCCTCTATAACGGCAACAAGGACCCGTTCAACATCGACGATGCGGCGTTCGACAAGCTGCGCGATACCACCTTCTCGCTGGCGCCGCAGCTCGCCGGCTTCTACGCCATGGCCGACGTGTTCACCTCGATGACCAACCAGGACGCCTGGGTCATGCCCGGTATCGGCGAGTGGATCTCGATCATCCTGCATCGGGGCGGTCTGCCGATCACCACCACCATCCCGGACGAGGGCGGCATCCAGTGGACCGAGTCGTGCTCGATCGGTCTCGGCTCCGAGAAGCAGGACCTAGCTGCGAAGTTTATCCAGTACCTGGCCAGTCCCGAGGGGCAGTGGCGCATTGCCGCCAAGCCGTCCTACAACGCCTCGATCCCGAACAAGAAGGGCTGGGAGGCGCTCAACGAGAACGATCCCGAGTTGTCCGAGCTGCTGCGGCACCGGTTCGACAAGCGGAACGTCATGGACGAGTACAAGGACGGCAAGATCCAGCTTCGCAAGACGCCCGTGCAGCAGTCGATCGACGACTGGACTGAGGTCTGGAACGAGTACAAGAACATTTAGCGTCAAGCGGGGGCCGTGCGTGCGCGGCCCCCTAACTTTCGGGTGCCCGTACACGACCTAATTCATGGCTGTCGCCGAGACTGAAGGCGTAACGGCCTCCGCCGGCCGCAACGCCCCTCGGCCCGACGGTTATGCGCTCTTCTGGGGCCTGCCGCTCGCGCTCTGGCAGGGGATGTTCTTCCTCGCCCCGCTCGCCTTCCTTGTCGTGATGACCTTCTGGTCGGTGAAGAATTTTCGGCTCGAGCCGGACTTCGACACCGTCAACTGGGTCAGGATGTGGAGCAAGGGCTATGTCGTGGACACCTACCTGCGCACGCTCGGCTACGCCGTGCTCGCGGCCGTGGTGTGCAGCGTCCTGGCCTTCCCCGCGGCTTATGCGCTCGCCTTCAAGGTTTCGCCCGCGACACGGCGCCTCGGAGTGTTCCTGCTCATCACGCCGTTCTTCACCAGCTACGTCGTGCGCGTCTATTCGTGGCAAGCGGTGATCTCCGACAACGGCATCCTGAACACGGTCTTTGCTTTCCTCGGCTTCGGCCCGGTGGAGATGCTGAACACGCTGTTCGGCACCGTGGTCGGCTACATGACGCTCTGCCTGCCGCTGGTGATCCTGCTCCAGCTCTTCAGCCTGGCGAACGTCGACCGCAGCCTGATCGAGGCCGCCCACAACCTCGGCTGCGGGCGGATCAGGACCATCTTCCTGGTGATCATTCCTTCGGCCAAGGTGGGCCTGATCCTGGCCGCGACCTTCACCTTCATCCTCTGCTTCGGCGACTTCGTGAGCCCGGTCAGCCTCGGTGGGAGCAAGCCGCCCACGCTCAGCATCCTGATCGTGGACACGGTGAAGCAGGGCAACCACTGGCCGCGCGCTGCGGTGGTGGCGGTGACCATGGTGGCGACGCTCATCGTGGTCGCTTTTACCGCGCTCTACTTCGCCTACGGCCACGGGCGGGCGCGGCGATGAGGCTCGACCGCATCATCCGCGGCTCGCTGCTGGGCTACGTCTTCCTGGCGCTCGGCTTCGTGTTCGTGCCGATCGTGATCAGCTTCATCTTCTCCTTCAACGAGGGGCGCTTCCCGGTCCTGCCGATCGAGAACTTCTCCACGGTCTGGTACGAGGCGATCTGGAACGAGGCGCCGGTGCCGCGCGCTTTCCGCTTCAGCGTCATCGTGGGCCTCTCGGTCGCGGCCATCTCCACGTTCATCGGCTTCGCGACCGCGTACACCGACTTCCGCTACCGCTTCTTCGGCAAGAACGTCTACCTCGCGCTCGCCCTGCTGCCGCCGACGATTCCGGTACTGATCCTGGGGCTCGTGATGCTGATGTTCCTGGGCCGCGTGAGCCTGGTGGGCGAGCTGCACTCTGTGATCTTCTCCCACGTGGTCTACTGCACACCCTTCGCCATGGCGCTGATCCGGCTCAGGCTCTCGCAGATGGACCCAGACCTGGAGCGGGCTGCCTGGAACCTGGGCGCCAACAACTGGCGGGGGATGCTGTTCGTGATCCTGCCCTTCACCATGCCGTCGATCTTCGCTGCGCTATTCCTCACGGCGGCGGTGTCGTTCGACGAGTTCATGATCGCGTTCTTCGTCGGCGGCGTGAACGAGACCCTGCCGGTGCGCGTGCTCAACATGATGCAGGGTCAGGTGAGCCCCCGGATCAATGCGGTCGGCAGCGTGGTGTTCGCCGTGTCGATCACGCTCGTTATTCTGGCGCAGGTCTTCTTGCTGACCCGCCGCGGCACCGGCCGCCTCAAGGCACCGGTGTAGGGGGGACGGTCGTGCATGGTCCGCTTGACTTCGTTACCTTACTGCATTACGATTATGGTAAGGCAACAGGCGGAGATACGACATGTACGTGAAGATCACGTCGAAGCGCCAAGTCACGTTTCCAGCCCGCGTGCTGGAGGCGCTGGGCGTGAAACCTGGCGACCAGCTGGAGTTGCAGGAGAGCTCGAGCGGCTTCCTGCTGCGCCCTCGGCGCATCGATTCTGATCGCCTCGCGCCACTGCGCGGCAAACTTCGGCGCGGACAAGGCTCCTTCGACATCGAACGTGTTCGCGAGGGGGCTCATGACCCAGCGCTTCGGGATTGATACTTCGATCCTCGTGCGACTGCTGACGGGCGATCCCGAACTCGAATTCGCGCGCTGCAAACAGCGGCTGACCACTTTGATCGAAGACGACGGCGCCGAGGTTTTCGCCTCCAATCAGGTGATCGGAGAAGCCTACGTGGCGGTGCAGCATCACTACGGCGTCTCCAAGGCGGACTGTCGCTCCGGCCTCACGGCCGTGCTGCGGAGTGGCCTCGTGGCCCCACTCGGCGGTGACGCCACGCTGGAGATCCTTGGTCAAACCGGCGGCGCCGGTTTGCTCGATCGCCTTATCGCCGCGGGCTATGCCAGGGCCGGACTGGATGTCCTTACACTCGATCGAAAGATGGCGGGCCTTGCCGATGCTCGGCTTCTGTGACGGCGTCTGCCGAGGCACGCGCGATGGCTGAATCCCTGCTGGAGCTCGATGGCCTGACCAAGCGCTTCGGCGAGCACGAGGCCGTGAGCGGGATCGACCTGGAGATCGCGGAGGGCGAGTTCGTCGCGCTCATGGGGCCGTCCGGCTGCGGCAAGACCACGACGCTGCGCATGATCGCGGGTCTTGAAGAACCGACGAGTGGCGAGGTGCGGCTCGACGGGGAGCGGGTCAACGAGCGCAAGCCCTGGGAGCGCGACACTCCCATGGTGTGGCAGAGCCTCGCGCTCTTCCCCTACCTCAGCGTGCGCGGGAACGTGGAGTTCGGCCTCAAGATGCGCAGCATACCGGCCAGGGAACGCCGCGCGCGGGCGCTCAAATGGCTGGAGCAGGTGGGCATCGCCGATTACGCGAACCGCAACATCGCGCAGCTCTCCGGCGGCGAGCGGCAGCGGGTGGCGCTCGCCCGCGCGCTGGTGACCGAGCCGCGCATCCTGCTGCTCGACGAGCCGCTGAGCGCGCTCGACGCCCATCTCAGGGTCCGCATGCAGGCGGAGATCACCGAGTTGCAGCGCCGGCTCGGCATCACCTTCGTTTACGTCACCCACAACCAGTCCGAAGCCTTCGCCATGGCGAGTCGCGTCGTCATCATGGACGCGGGCCGCATCCAGCAGATCGGCGCGCCGCGCGAGGTCTACCGCGCGCCAGCCAACCGCTTCGTCGCCGAGTTCGTCGGCACCAACAACATCATCGAAGGGCGCGTGCGGACGGCCGAGGGCGGGCGCATCGGCGTGGAGTCGGTCCACGGTGACATCCAGGCCGCCGTGCCGTCGGCGCGCGCGCCGGCCGTGGGCGATTCGGTCAATCTGGTGGTGAGCGGCGACCGAGTCGCGCTAAACGCGGAGGCGGAGGCACATAACAACGCCGTCACCGGCACCGTAATCAGCGAGGAGTTCATCGGCTCGGTGGTGACGCTGCACCTCGATGTCGGCGGCGGCGCGGTGTTTCGCGTCCAGAAGCAGGCGCACGAGCTCGACACGATCGATATCACGCCGGGGCAGACGTTTCACGTGTCCTGGCGGGCGGAGGATACCTATGTGCTGCCGGCGTGACCGGAAGGCGCCAGAAACGGGGGAGGGGAGTGCATGTCAATACTGATTGAGGGTGCCACCATCGTCTCGATGGACCCGGAGCACGGAAGCGAGCCGTTTCAGGGCAACATCCTGATCGAGGGCGAGCGTATCGCCGCTGTTGGCGCGACGGGCGCCGACGTGGAGGCCGACCGGGTGATCTCCGGCGAGGGCAAGCTGGTGATCCCGGGCCTGATCAACGGCCACATCCACACGCCGGAAGCCTTCGCCAAGGGACGCTATGACAACATGCCGCTGGAGCTCTGGATGACGCTCGCCTACGGCATCCTCGGCGCGGCCGAGCTTACGCCACGTATGATCTACCTGCGCTCCGCGCTTTGCGCCATGGACGCGATCAAGACGGGCGTCACGTTCTTCTCCGACGACATTCTCGAATTCCCGCTGCAGTCCATGGAGACCATCGGCGCGGTGTTCCAGGCCTACGAGGACGTGGGTTTGCGTGCCTCGATCTCGGGCCACGTGATCAACCGCAAGCTGCCCGACACGATCGTCTACTTGAACGACCTTCTGCCGGGCGATCTCAAGAGCGAGATCGACGAGATGGTGCCGCCGACGGCGGACGAGTTCACCGCGTTTTGCGAGGAGGCGCTCGGCCTCTATCACAACCGGGCCGGCCGGCTCCGCTTCATGCCGGCACCCTCCGGCCCCCAGCGCTGCACCGAGCCCCTGATGCACGCCGCCGACGAGTTCGCCCGCGCGAACGGGCTGCCCTTTCACACCCACATCCTCGAATCGAAGGTGCAGGCGGTCACCGGCCGCGAGCTCTACGGCAAGACCCTGATCCAGTACATGCACGACCTCGGTCTGCTCACCCGCAACACGACCATCGCGCACGGCATCTGGCTCACCGACGACGACATCGCGCTGATGGGCGAGGCGCGCTGCTCGGTGGTCCACAACGCGCTCTCCAACCTCAAGCTCGGCTCCGGCATCTGCGCGGTGCGCCGGCTGCTCGATGCGGGCGTCAATCTCGCGTTGGGCTCCGACGGGTTATCCACCAGCGACACGCCGCGCATGTTCAGCGTGATGCAGTGCGCGGGCCTGATGCACAACATCTCATCGCCCGACAACGCCTATTGGCTCGACGCCCACGAGGTGCTGCATGCGGCGACCCTCGGCGGCGCCTACAGCGTGCTCATGGAGGACGAGATCGGTTCGCTGGAGCCCGGCAAGCGCGCCGACCTGTCAATCCTCGACATGCGGACGGCCAACTTCACGCCGCTCAACGACGTGCGCAACCACCTCGTCTATTGCGAGAACGGCTCCTCGGTGGAGACGGTGATCGTCAATGGCGAGATCATGGTGGAGGACGGCGAACTCACGCGGGTCGACGAGGCGGCGCTGATGGACGAGCTGCGCGACATGATGCCAACGATCCAGGCCGATCAGGAGCGGCTGGAGGCCAAGAACAAGGCGTTCATCCCGCCGCTCGCCGAGGTCTGGCGCCGCTGCGCCGAGACCGATATCGGCATCAACCGCTGGGGCAGCGACAATCAGCCGCGCTGGCCGACCAACCGCTAGAGGCACCGGCCGAGCGCGAAGAGGAGGCCGCCATGACCCGCCCGGTGCGTGTCGCGGAGATCGACTGGACCGAGTACGACCGGCGCGTGCGGGAGGAGCAGCCGGTGGTGATCCTCCCGGTGGGCTCGCTGGAGCAGCACGGGCCCCACCTGCCCATGAACTGCGATGCCGCGATCCCGACCGCGCTTGCAGAGCGGGTCGCGGCACGCACCGGCGATCTGGTCGCGCCTACCCTCTGCTACGGCTACAAGTCGCAGCCGAAGTCCGGCGGCGGCAACCACTTTCCCGGCACCACCAGCCTCGACGGCGAGACCCTGATCCGCATGGTCCGCGATATCGTCAGCGAGTTCGCCCGTCACGGCGTGCGCCGCATGGCGGTGGTGGACGGTCACTACGAGAACAACATGTTTTTAGTGGAGGGCATCGACCTCGCCCTGCGCGGGCTCCGGCGTGACGGCATCGACGACATGCGGATCGCCAAGATTCCGTACTGGGAGTACGTCACCCAGGAGACCATGGACGCCGCCTGGCCCGAGGGCTTCCCCGGATGGCCGCTGGAGCATGCCGGCCTGATGGAAACCTCGGTCATGCTGCACCTCTATCCGGAGCTCGTGGACATGACGAAGGCGCCCGGCCACCCGCCGGCCGACTTCCCGCTCTACGATATCTATCCGACGGACACCTCGCGGGTGCCCTGGACCGGCGCGCTCTCGCCTTCAATCGCCGCGACGGCGGAGAAGGGCGAGCGCTTCGTTGCCGACTACGTGGACGGCATGACCGCCGCGCTGATCCAGATCTTCGGGTCGAGGCGCCAGGACATCGCGGCGGAATAGAAGGGGACGCCAGCCATGAGCGAGGGCTTCTACGAGCCGGTCAGCGGCATGGACATGCCGCGCTTCAGCGCGATGCCGACCTTCATGCGGCTCCCCCACGTCACCGACTTCTCGGCCGTGGACATCGCGCTGGTGGGTGTGCCCTGGGACAACGGCACCACCAACCGCGCCGGCGCCCGCCACGGCCCGCGCGAGATCCGCAACATGTCGAGCCTGATGCGGCGCACCCATCACACCCTCGGCATCTGCCCCTACGAGCTTTGCCGGGTGGCCGACTGTGGTGATGCCAGCATCAACCCGATCGACCTGCACGACACGATCGGGCGCATCGAGCGGTTTTTCACTGACCTGCACGCGGCCGGCGCGGTGCCGCTCTCCGCCGGCGGCGACCACCTGATCACGCTCCCGATCATGCGCGCCATCGCCAGGGACCGGCCGGTCGGCATGATCCACTTCGACGCCCATTCCGATACCTGGGACAGCTACTTCGGTGGCTACACGATCACCCACGGCACGCTCTTCCGCCGCGCGGTGGAGGAGGGGCTGCTGGACCCCAAGCGCACCATCCAGATCGGCATTCGCGGCTCGGTCTACGACCTTCACGACCTGGACTTCGCGCGCGACTCGGGGATGCGTGTCGTCACCATCGAGGAGTACTTCGATGTTGGCTGGGAGAAGGTGATTGCCGAGGCTCGCGCCGTGGTCGGCGACGGCCCGACCTACATCAGCTTCGACGTGGACGGGCTCGATCCGGTCTATGCGCCGGGCACCGGCACGCCCGAAATCGGCGGCTTCTCCACCCACGAGGCGCAACGGATGCTGCGCGCCACGCGCGGGCTCAACCTGGTGGGCGGCGACGTGGTGGAGGTGGCGCCGCCCTTCGACCCCAGCGGCAACACGGCGCTGGTGGGGGCGACGATGATGTTCGAAATCCTGTGCGTGTTGGCGGAGGCGGTGGCGGTGGCCGAGGCCAAGAGCTGACCAGGGAGGGGACCATGGATCACGAAGGCTACATGCGGCGCGCCATCGCGCTCTGCGAAGAGAAGATGGCGGCGGAGAAAGGCGGCTACTGCGCGACGATCATCGTGCGGGACGACGAGGTGATCGGCGAGGGCTGGAACAACGTGGCCGAGAACAGCGACGCCACCGGCCACTGCGAGATCAACGCCATTCGCGACGCCGGCAAGCGCACCCGCAATTGGGACCTCTCCGGCTCGACCCTCTACACGACCTGGGAGCCCTGCGTCATGTGCGCGGCGGCGATCTGGTGGGCGCGAATCGACCAGGTGTTCTACGGCAATCTCCTCTCCCACGCGGCCGATCTCGGCATCGACCTCGCCGGGCTGGACAAAGAGGTCGCGACGCCGAGCGAGCAGCGCGGCCGGCCCTACCGGCGCCTGCTGGGCGACGAGACCTACGCCATGTTCAGGGCGTGGTGGGACAGCGGGGACCGCACAACCATTTGATGGCGCTTGCACCGCTGGAACGGTCGCGCCATATACGACGTGTCGTCAACAACGAAAGGAGGTGATCCAGTGTCAGACTGTCCTAAACCGCGATCGGCGGTCATCGTGAGCTGGGTCTCCCCCTGCGATGGGGCCCACGGCTGACGGTGACGACGCGATCTGCGGATCGCGGATTGACGGGGAAGGGCCGCCCCAGCCGGGCGGCCCTTCCAACGTTCCGAGCCCATGACTGACGAAGTACCAGAGGGCGCCACACTCGGTGTCATCCCCGCCGGATTCTGGCGGCGGGTCGCGGCGTGGGTCATCGACACGATCATCGTGCTGGTGGGCGTCTACCTCGTCGGCTCGTTCCTGTGGCCCGACCTGGTGGAGACCACGACGCGCGTCTCGGAGAGCGATGGCGCGCGGCTGGAGGTGGTGAGCTATGCGCTCTCCTGGCTCGGCTCCATCGTCTTCGGCATCGCGCTCGGTGTCTACACGGCGCTGCAAGAGAGCAGTCGGGCCCAGGCGACCGTCGGCAAGCGCATGCTGGGGCTCCGGGTCACGGGTCTCGACGGCGGGCGCATCTCGCAGTTCACGGCGATCCTTCGCTGCTGGCCGCTCTGGCTCCCCGGCCTTATCAGCATGGTCGAGGGCCTGAATTACGTCGTCGGATTTGCGGCCATCGCCGCCTGCATCACGGTCGCTTTCACCCGCCGCAAGCAGGGCCTGCACGACATGCTGGCGCGCTGTTTGGTGGTGCGCCGGCCGCCGCGTGTCATATAAGGAAGGCAGCAGACGGTATGGAGAGCTGGAGGGTCGTACGCATGGGAGGTAGTGAAGGCAGAGGGGTCCCAGCGGCTATCGAGAAAGGGGGTTGACGACGTCACTTTTTTGCTTCACGTTCGTGACCTGAAAAAGTGACGTGAGGGAACATGACCTCAGAGATTGTCCGGGATCCACGCTTGGTTGACCGTAGGCTCCGGCAGGACTTCAGTACCAACCGTCAGACGTTCATAGAGATTATTGCGGCCGCAGTCGCTGCGAGAGCGCGATGCACGTCCGACTCGCCGAGGTCGGCCGGCTCGTACTATGCGTGGGCAGAAGCGACAGCGAGGTTGCGCCAGATATTTCGACCGCAGGGCTGGGGCAGGAGTGATGACGAGGGAATCGAGACAATCGTCAACCACGACAGGCGCCTCAAAATTGCCGCACTCAGCACAGATGAAGGAACTGCTGATGTCAGCCGCCATCCCAAAAACCGGACGGTAAAAGGACCCGCCTCAGAGAGAGTTGTCCATCTGAACAACCAGCTCGAGTTTTTTGAGCCTGAAGAGATGGGGCCAGCCGTGGAATCCCAGTATTCCATGTGGTATCTGTGCATCTACGACGATGGCAAAAGAGTTCGGGCCGAACTATCAAGACCAATCGAGTTCAAAGGCGGATACGTCACGCGGTTTGGCAAACGTATATTTCTTTTGCAAGACGGCGATTGGGAGAAGGTGATCGTAACTAAACCGGATGCCGCAACCATACAAAGCAACTTTGAGATTGATGTGCGCCGCAAGTAGTAATCATGTTCAATCCCTCTCGACTTGCTCTTGCGAGGAAACGCCGCCGATATACTAAGAAAGGGCTAGCCGAAGCGGTTGGAGTGACTCCGCGTTCAGTCCTGCGTTACGAGGCAGGAAAAATTGCGCCAACTAAAGAAGTAACAGCACGCCTTTCTCAAATTCTCGACTTTCCAGAGCAGTTTTTTCGAGACGATGACATTGATGAGTTAAACGCGGAGGCCGCTAGCTTTAGAAGCCTTAGCTCAATTTCGGCAAGGGATCGAGATTCGGCACTGGCGGCTGGTAGTTTGTCTTTCCTGCTTGCGGACTGGGTATTGGAAAAGTTCGATTTGCCCGAGCCAGATTTGCTCGATCTTGGCGGTGACACACCGGAAATCGCTTCGCGATCATTGCGGGAATATTGGGGCCTCGGAGAGCGGCCCATCAGCAATATGATACATCTATTGGAAGCAAAGGGGGTGCGACTGTTTTCAATAGCAGAAAATACCGCTACTGTTGATGCGTTCTCGGTCTGGAGAGGAGAAACACCGTATATATTTCTGAATACAATGAAGACAGGGGAACGGAGTCGATATGACGCCGCGCATGAACTGGGGCACCTAGTGTTGCATCGCGAAGGCGGAACCAAAGGGCGAGCGGCCGAACATGAGGCAAATAATTTTGCGTCAGCTTTCTTGCTACCAGAGGCTGATATCATAGCTACTCTACCTCGCGTTCATACGCTCAATCAGGTCATAGAAGCAAAAAAGAGATGGTCTGTATCGGTTATGGCTCTTTTGCACCGACTAAGGCGGCTGGAGATAATGTCGGATTGGCAATATCGGATGTTTTGCATTGACGCGACACGCCTTGGATACAGGCGCGCTGAACCATTTGGGATTGGCAGAGAGCGTTCAGTCGTGTGGCAAAAAGTGTTGACCATGTTGTGGAACGAGCGTGTTACGAAAGCCGATATTGCAGAAGGTCTGCACATCACCCCCGATGAGGCTGAAAACCTTTTGTTCGGACTTACAGGTCAGCCGACCGGGGAACGGGTGGCCGAAGTCGACTCTGCCGTGAGGTTGGTTCAGTAATTCCACGCTCTTCGGGGAGATTGTTGGATTCGGTTTCCCGACAGGCTTCGCCGCTATCACGGCCTGCCTGACCGTCGCCTTCACCCGCCGCAAGCAGGGCCTGCACGACATGCTGGCGCGCTGTTTGGTAGTGCGCCAGCCGCCGCGTGTCATATAAGGGGCGCGCGGAGGGCACTCGCACCCGCCGGGCTTTTGCGCCATGATCGCGCGCCGGTGAGCGGAGGAGTCGCCGGGGGCAGGGGGCGAAGATATGGTCGTCGAGCGCGCGAACGAGCGGGTCTGCTACTTCAACGGGGAGATCGTCCCGGAGAGCCGGGCCCTGGTCTCCTTCCGCGACAGAAGCTTCCGTTATGGCGACGGCGCCTTCGATACCACCCGCACCTTCGGGCACCGCCTGTTCAAGCTGGAAGAGCACATCGTGCGCTTCTACAAGACCCTGCGGTATCTCAGGATCGACCCCGGCATGGCGCCCTCGGAGATGAAGCGCCACACCGAGGAGGTGCTCGCCCGCAACCTGCACCTGCTCGGGCCGGACGAGGACTACTGGGTGTTCCAGCGCATCTCCCGCGGTCTCGAGCCGGCGGGCGGCGATTTCCACGGCTCGACCGACCCGGTGCTCATCATCGACTGCACGCCGCTTCCGATCCCCCAGCGCGCCCACTATTTCCGCGACGGGATTCCGTTGATGGTTCCCTCGAACCGCCGGGCGGCGCCGGATTCGCTCTCCCCCAGGGCAAAGACCCACAACTACCTGAGCCTGTTCGTCGGCAATGACGAGGTGCGCCGTATCGACCCCAATGCCCTGGCGTTGTTCCTCGACCACAACGGCAATCTCAGCGAGGGCGTCGGCTCCAACATCTTCCTCGTCACCGACGATGTGCTCTACACCCCGCAGGACCGCTACGTGCTCAACGGCATCAGCCGCGAGACCGTGCTGGAGCTTGCGGCAGAGGCGGACATCGAGGTGGTGAAGTGCGACCTCGATCTGTTCGACGCGCACGGTGCCGACGAAGCCTTCATCACGTCGACGAGCTATTGCGTCTGCCCGGTGTCGACCATCAACGGGGTGCCCTTCGGCGAGCGGAACATCCCCGGCCCGGTGACGGAGCGGCTGATGGGGCTCTACTGCAAGCTCATCGGCTTCGACTTCGTGGGCCAGTACCTCAAGCACCTTCACTAGTGCGTTAGGAGACCTCGACCATGCTTGAGATCGTCAAGCCGGGACTCGAGACCAGCATTCAGGATTTCCCCGGCCGTGTCGGCTACTGGAACCAGGGCTTCCCGCCGTCCGGCCCGATGGACATGTGGTCGTTCCGCCTCGCCAACCTCGTGGTCGGCAACGACGAGGGCGCGCCGGGGCTGGAGGCCCAGTTCATGGGGCCGACGATCAAGTTCCAGCGCGACGGCGTGATCGCCATGACCGGCGCCAACATGCGCCCAATCCTCGACGGGCAGCCGATCCCGATGTGGGAGAGCGTGGCGGTGGGCGCCGGGCAGACGCTCTTGATGGGGCCGGCGATCGCCGGCGCGCGCGGCTATCTCGCGGTGGCGGGAGGCATCGACGCGCCGGAGTGGCTGGGCTCGGCGTCCACCTTCCACAAGGCCGGGGTCGGCGGGCTCGACGGCCACGCGGTGCGGGCAGGGCAGGTGCTCCCGGTGAAGGAGGCCGCCGGCACGCCGGGCCGGCGCATCGCCGATCGCGCGCGGCCGACCTTCCCAGGCGGCAAGACCTGGGAAATTCAGGCGGTGCGGGGGCCGAACGACGACTGGATCGACGACGCGGGCCACGAGCGCTTCATCGAGACGGCGTGGATGCTGGAGGCCCGGAGCGATCGCACGGGCTATCGTCTGAGCGGGCCGGACTGGACCTTCACCGAGAAGGCCACGAACAAGGCGCCGGAGCACGGCGACTTCCCCTCCAACATCATCGATCAGGGCTATCCGCTGGGGGCGATCAACCTGGGCGGCCAGACGCCGATCATCCTGATGAACGACGGCCCCAGCATGGGCGGCTTCATCTGCCCCTACACGGTGCCGTCCGCCGGCTTCTGGAAGCTCGGTCAGATGAAGCCCAACGAGTACATCAAGTTCCGCGAGGTCTCGGTGGGGGAGGCGCAGCAGCTGCGCCTGGCCCTCGACGAGACCTGCACGCACGACAGCATCGAATAAGAGGAGATCGGTCGATGGCGGAGGAGGTTCTGACCCAGGCGCCGGGCAATGTGTGGAAGGTCCTGGTGAAGGAGGGCGATTCGGTCAAGGCCGGCGACACCCTGTTCATCCTCGAGGTGATGAAGACCGAGGTGCCCCACGACGCCGAAGGCGACGGCACGGTCAAGGCGCTCCACGTCAAGGAGGAGGACGCCGTCGACGTGGGCCAGCTCGCGGTGGTGATCGAATAGACCGCGCGCGGGCGGTTTCGCCGGCGGCCGGGGCAGGGGCATGAGGGTCCTGGTGCTCGGCGCCGGGGTGGTCGGCACCGCCGCGGCTTACTTCCTGAACGAGGCCGGCCACGAGGTCACCGTGGTCGAGCGCCAGTCGGGCGCCGGGCTGGAGACCAGCTTCGCCAACGGCGGCATCGTCGGCGCCTACAGCTCGCGGCCCTGGGCACACCCCGAAGTGCCCCGCATGCTGATCAAGTGGTTCGGGCGAGAGGATGCGCCCTACCTGTTCCGCCTGCGCCCGGACCTCGCCCAGTGGCGCTGGGCCGTAAGCTTCCTGCGCCATTGCACGCGGGCGCAGTTTGAGCGCTCCCAGCAGGTCTCGCTCAAGCTTTCGACCTACAGCTACGAGTGCCTGAAGGCGCTGCGCGAGAAGGAGGGGATCGCCTACGACCAGCGCGCCGAGGGGGTGCTTCACCTCCACCGCGATGCTTCGTCGCTGGATGCGTCCTACGCCTACGAGACGCGGATGGCGGACGCGCGCTTCCATCCAGAGCGCCTGGATCGCGACCAGATGCTCGCAGCCGAGCCCGCGCTGCAGCAGACCGCGGACCAGTTCGCGGGCGCCACCTTCTTTCGGAACGACGAATCGGGCGATGCGCACAAGTTCACGGCAGCGCTCGCTGCGGCCGCAGCCGCGAATGGCGTGACGTTCCGGTTCGGCGAGACGGTGCAGCGGCTGAGCGGCGACCGCCGGCGCGTGACCGGGGCGGAGACCGACAAGGGCGCCATCGAGGCCGACGCGGTGGTGATGTGCCTCGCGAGCTACAGCCCGCGCTTCCTCAAGCGCCTCGGCGTGCGGGTGCCGATCTATCCGCTCAAGGGCTACTCGGTGACGATCCCGACGGCGGGCTACAACGGGGCGCCGACGCGGGCGATCCACGACGGCCACCGGCGCATCGTCATGAGCCGGCTGGGCGACCGGCTGCGCTGCGCCGGCACCGCCGAGCTGGACGGCCACAACACGACCATCCGCGCCGACCGGGCGAGGGCGACGCTGGACGCGGCGATGGCGGTGTTCCCGAGCTGCGGCGACCGCACCAAGGCCGAGCGCTGGATCGGCTTCCGCCCGATGACGCCGGACTGCCTGCCGATCATCGGCAAGACGCAGGTTCCGGGGCTCTACCTGGATACCGGCCACGGCAGCACCGGCTGGACCTACTCGTCGGGCTCGGGCCGGATCATTGCGGACATCGTCTCGGGCCGGGAGCCTGGCATCGACCTAGCGGGCCTGCGGCCGGACCGCTTCTAACCCGGAGTTCTCAAACGCGATTTAAGGCGCCGCCGGTCAGGCGTCGCCGTTCCCCAGCAGGCGATCGTAGTGCCCGGCGGTGCGGGCCGCGGTCTCGCGCATCGCCTCCTTGAGCGAATCGATGTTGGTTACGTCGCAGGCCCGCTCGATCACGGCGAGCAGAGCCGGCGGTGCCGTCGCTTCGACGAAGCCCTCTTCCACGGTCAGGCTCAGGATGCCGTGCAGGTTGCGCCATAACGTCGCCGCATCGGCGAGTTCCTGCGCGGCCTCGGGCTCGATCAGGCCGTGGCTGCCTGCGGCCTCGAAGACTGCGGCCGAGTCACCGGCGAGAACGCCGTCGATCTCCGCGGCATGCGACAGTTGCAGGTATTGCGCAACGAATTCCGTATCGAGCAGGCCGCCACGCTTCTGTTCGATCGCCCAGATATCTTCGTCGGCACTCTCGCCCCGCACCTCCTCGCGCAAGGTCACGAGCTGGGCGGCGAGATCTTCGGGCGGGGGCGCGTTCGCGAGCGCGGTGCGGCGCGCGTCCTCGAAACGCTCTTCCAGATCGCCCTCCGCCCAGACCACCCGCGCGCGAGCGAGCGCCTGGTGCTGCCAAGCCGGAACGACCGCGCCGAAGTGCTCGATGAAGGCCTCGAGCGAAGTGACGATGGGCCCGGCGTTGCCGGACGGGCGCGGGCGCATGTCCACGTCGTAGAGCGTGCCCTCGGCCGTCGCTGCCCTGATCGCCGCAACGTAGCGCCGGCTCAGCTGCCCGTAATAGCGATCGGGTGCCAAGGCCTTGCGTCCGTCAGATTCCGCCGCGTTCGGCGGGTGGTCGTAGACCAGCATGAGGTCGAGCGGCGACGTCACCGTCATTTCCCGACTGCCGAGGCGGCCCAACGCGACCACGGCGAGTTGGCCGCCGGGGACGCGGCCGTGGGTGGCCGCGAAGGTCTTGGCGACCACGGGCCACGTCGCGCCGAGGCAGGCGTCCGCGATGTCGGAGAGCGGTGTGGCGGCTTCGACCGGGAAGAGCAGCCCGCGCAGCATGTGCACGCCGATGTGGAAGATCTTGTCGTTGGCCCAGCGCCGCTCCGCGTCGAGGAAGTCCTGCAGGTCCCGTTCCCGCAGCGCGATGTCGCCGAGCTCGGCCTTCATTTCCTCGGTGCCGAATTCGCGCTGATAAAACACGCGGACGAGGCCGCGCCGGGCGATGGTGGCGAGTTCCGGCCCTAGGTCGTCGGCGTCCGGCACGTCCAGATCGGAGAACTCGCGGCTCAGCACGCTGTCGAGCAGCATGGGGCGGTGCTCCAGCCAGCCCGCGAGACGGGGCGCGGAGCCCATGATCTCGGTGATCAGGTCGAACAGCTCGGGATGAGCGGCGAACATCGAGAAGAGGTGAGAGCCGGCCGGCAGGCGGGCGAGAAAGCCGTCGAAGAGAGCGAGCGCCGAATCGGGATCGGGCCAGGCGGCGAAGAGGTCCAGGATCGTCGGCAGCAACTCCGCCAGCCGCTCGCGGGCTTCCTCGCCGCGCACGGCCCGGTAGCGCCCCTCGTGCCAGGCCTTGAGCGTCTCGAACGCGCGCTCGGGATGCGCATAGCCCATGCTGGCCAGGGTCTCCAGCGTGGCATCGCCGTCACCGTCGGGACTGAGGTCGAGGGTGCCGGTCGCGGTGAGCGACGGCTCGTCCTCGAACAGCGTCGCGTAGTGACGTTCCACCGTGCGCAGGCGGGCGAGCAGGGTCTCGGTGAAGTCCTCGAGACTGTCGTAGCCGAGGAACGTGGCCACCTGTGCCACGCCGTCCTCGTCGTCCGGCAGGCTGTGGGTCTGACGGTCGTCCGCCATCTGCAGCCGGTGCTCGACCGTGCGGTGGAAGGTGTAGGCTTCCATCAGCTCTTCCACCGCTTGACGGCGCATGTGGCCGGCTTCCACCAGGAGGTCGAAGGCCTGCCGCGTCCCGCGCACCCGTAGCGCCGGGTCGCGCCCGCCCCAGATGAGTTGCTGAGTCTGGGCCAGGAACTCGATCTCGCGGATACCACCGCGTCCGAGCTTGACGTTGTGGCCGACCACGGCGATCTGACCGATACCGCGGTGAGCGTCGATCTGGCGCTTGATCGCGCGGATGTTCTGGATTGCGGCGAAGTCGAGATGACGGCGCCAGACGAAGGGCTGCAGCCGCTCGAGGAATCCGTTGCCGGCCTCGATGTCGCCGGCCACGGGCTTCGCCTTGATCATGGCGGCCCGCTCCCAGTTCTCGCCGGTGGTGGCGTAATAGGCCTCGGCGGCACGGACCGAGAGGGCCGCGGCGGTCGAGGCGGGGTCGGGGCGGAGGCGGAGGTCGGTGCGGAAGACGTAACCGTCCGCCGTGCGCTCGTCCATGATGGTGACCAGGTGGCGGGCGAGACGGGCGAAGATCTGCTGCAATCCGTCGCCGCTCGGATCGGACGCGACCTCCTCGTCGAAGAGGACGATGATGTCGACGTCGCTGGAATAGTTGAGCTCGCCCGCGCCGAGCTTGCCCATGCCGAGGATGATGAGGCCGGAGCCTTGTTCGGGCGCATCGGGGTCCGGGAGCGCGAGCTTGCCGCGATCGTGCAGGTTCCGCAGCAGGTGGGTGCAGACGGCGCTGAGCGTCACCGAAGCGATGTCGGAGAGCGCGCCGGTGACCCGCTCCAGCGGCCAGACCGCGGCGATGTCGGCCATGCCGATGGCGAGGCTGGCGCGGCGCTTCGCCACCCGCAGGCGCTTCATCACCTGCTGCCGCGACTCCTCGCCGAGGGCTCTGGTATCCGCCGCCAGCGCGCGCGCCGTGGCGTAGGCTGCCTCCGCCCCCTGCTCGATCAGTATTTGCGCGAATTCCTGGTCGGCGGTGAGGCAATGGCTGAGGTAGCGGCTGTTGCCGAACAGCGCTGCGAGCAGCGCATTGGTGGTGGCGTCGGCTTCGCTCGCCTCGGCGAAAGCGATGAGGCCTTCATCCTCGCTGCGGGCCGCGTTCTCGCGCCAGCGCTCCCAGCAGAGCGCAAGCGCCGCTTCGTCCGCAGGCAGGGGAGGCCGGGCCGCCTCCTTCCATTCAGGCGCTATGTTCACGGGCGCTCTCGGGCCATCATGGGTTGCGCCCCGGATGACGGGGGGCTGGTGAGTGGGAGGAATTCGACATGCCGAAGGTCATGGCCAACGGAATCAATATGTACTACGAGCTGATGGGCAAAGGCGACCCGTTGGCGCTGATCGGCGGCTCGCTTTTCGGGCGGCAGAACTTCGCGATGGTGTGGGAGGGGTTGGCCGAGGAGTTCCAGCTCATCAGCTACGATCAGCGGGGCTACGGCCAGACCGACCGCCCCCTGATGCGCTACGACCTCGATATCTGGGCCGACGACCTGGCGGCGCTGCTCGACGAACTGCAGATCGAACGTGCGCATGTGATGGGCACGTCGGCCGGCGGCATGATCGCGCTGAAGTTCGCGGCGAAGTATCCCGACCGCTGCATCGGCGTGGTGAGCGACTGTGCCTTTGCCAAGTGCGACACCATGCGGCGCATCATGTTCCGCACCTGGCGCCACATGGCGCAGACCTGGGGCTGCGGGCCCGAATTCGCCGATCACGTGGTGACGCAGGCGGTCGGCGCGGACTTCCTCGACGGCCCCAACGGCCAGCCCCTGATCGAGATGGTGCGCACCATCGTGGGGCTGAACGCGGTCGAGACCGTGGTGCAGGCCTGCATCGCCATGGAGGAGATGGACCTGCGCGAGGACTGCAGGAAGATCAGGAACCCGACGCTGGTGATTACCGCCGCCAAGGACATGCTGACCCCGATGGTGACGGGGCCCGACGGCGCCGGCGCGCAGTGGGTCGTGGACAACGTGCCGGGCTGCGAGGCGATCGTCTACGAGGACATCGGCCACGCCGACCTGGTGGAGTGCCCGGAGAAGACCATCGCATCGGCCACCGCCTTCCTCCATCGCGCGAAAGAGCAGGTGCTGGGGTAGGCAGTGCTGGCGCGGCGCCGATACCGGCTGCGGTCATAACTGCGCTTTCCCGCGCTTGATGCGACGCGCCACGATGTGCATGTTTCGGCCAGAGGGGAAATGCCATGCGAAAGAAGCTGAACGCATCAGCGCCTGGAAGCCCGAGGTCCAGTTGTCACAGCAAGGCCTCTCCGCCGCTCGCGAACAAGGGAAGCACATCAACCAAGCCCAAGGCGCTCCGTGTTTCGTCGACTTCCCAGCGTGTGATCGAGAAGACCTCGGTCAAGCGGAGAGAGGCTATGAAGGCGCTGGCAAATCGGTAAGAGGCATTACCGGGTAACGTGGGCCGATGCGGTTTATGGCCACGAGGAGGCGCTGAAGGATGGCGGCAGACCTGGCCTTCTGAACGAACACGGCATTCTATCCGCGCTCGCTCGCCCTTATGACGGTTACCATCGACGGATACACGAAAAGGCGGCCGCTCTGATTCACGGCGTCGTCTGCAATCACGGTTTCATAGATGCGAACAAGCGCACGGCTTTGTACTTGGTCGAGCTATTGGTGCAACGCAGCGGTTATGAATTCGTCGAAACTGACGAAGAAGTCGTCGAAACAATTCTCGCTGTTGCCAGGGGCGAAGTGGGATACGAAGAACTGACTGACTGGTTCAGCGAACGTATCGTTCGGATCGACCCGAAGTGACCGGTCCGGTGGCTGGCTTGGGCGGGCTGTGGTAGACAGCGGCCGATGGAGTCCCCGGCCGGGTGGAGGAGCGACGATGACGACGAACGGCTCCGGTGAGGGACGGCGCGAGAGCGTCGGTGTGCGGGTCGGCAGCGTCATGATCGGCGGTGGCGCGCCGGTCGTCGTCCAGTCCATGACCAACACCGACACCGAAGACGCCCGCGCCACGGCGGAGCAGGTCAGGGCGCTGACCGACGCGGGCTCCGAGATCGTGCGCATCACGGTCAACACGCCCGAGGCTGCCGCCGCGGTGCCCGACATTCGCGAGCGGCTGGAGGCGATGGGCTGCCACGTGCCGCTGGTCGGCGACTTCCACTACAACGGCCACCGGCTGCTCACCGAGTATCCGGCCTGCGCCGAGGCGCTCGCCAAGTACCGGATCAATCCGGGCAACGTGGGCTTCCGCGAGAAGCGCGACCGGCAGTTCCAGACCATGATCGAGGTCGCGCTCAAGTACGACCGGCCGGTGCGCATCGGGGTGAATTGGGGCAGCCTCGACCAGGACCTGCTGGCCGAGCTGATGGACGAGAACGCAGCCCGGCCCGAGCCCAAGGACGCCGCCGGGGTGATGCGCGAGGCGCTGGTGGAGTCGGGCTTGCGCAGCGCGGCGCTGGCCGAGGAGATCGGACT
Organism: Alphaproteobacteria bacterium; assembly: GCA_965220745.1. Taxonomy (GTDB): domain Bacteria; phylum Pseudomonadota; class Alphaproteobacteria; order UBA828; family UBA828; genus WTGU01. The sequence continues at coordinate 1,043,984 of CBDCQT010000013.1, forward strand.
CGCGCGGGACAAGATCGTGATCTCGGCGAAGGTATCGCAGGTGCAGGACCTGATTGCGGTCTACGGCGAGCTCGGCGCGCGCAGCGACTATGCGCTCCATCTCGGGCTCACCGAGGCGGGCATGGGCTCCAAGGGCATCGTGGCCTCGACCGCCGCGCTGTCTGTGCTGCTGCAGCAGGGCATCGGCGACACCATCCGCATCTCGCTCACGCCGGAGCCCGGCGGCGACCGCACCCAGGAGGTGATCGTCGCGCAGGAGATCCTGCAGACCATGGGCTTCCGCTCCTTCGTGCCGCTGGTGGCGGCGTGCCCCGGCTGCGGGCGCACCACGAGCACGGTGTTTCAGGAGCTCGCCGAGCGCATCCAGGACTATGTGCGCCGGCAGATGCCGGTCTGGCGCGAGACCTACGAGGGGGTCGAGACCATGCAGCTCGCCGTCATGGGCTGCATCGTCAACGGGCCCGGCGAGAGCAAGCATGCCGACATCGGCATCAGCCTGCCGGGGACCGGCGAGGCGCCGGCGGCGCCAGTCTTCATCGACGGCAAGAAGGCGGTGACGCTGCGCGGTGCGGGCATCGCCGAGGAATTTCAGAAGATCGTCGCCGACTACGTGGCGAGCCGCTATCCACGTCGCGCTGGGGCGAGCGGCGCAGGTGATGCGGGAGCGGCAGGGGAAGAAGTCAGCTCTGCCCAGCATCCCGACGCCTGACACGCCCGCAGCTGCTCTCGCTGCCTCCTTCCGACTCTAGCGTGGACGCCGCGGCCCTCCAGCCTGCCCGCCGTGGCGGCATCGCGTCAGAACGAGTCGCGCGCCAACGCCACGCCGTCGCCTGCTGGCTGCTCGCGCTCGCCGGCCTCGTGCTTGCGATGGTCGTGCTCGGCGGGATCACACGCCTCCACCACGCGGGCCTCTCGATCGTGGACTGGCGGCCGCTGGTCGGCGTGCTGCCGCCGTTCGGCGAGGAGGCATGGCAGGCGCTCTTCGCCGACTACAAGCGCTTCCCCGAGTACCAGGAAATCAACCGGGGCATGACCCTCGACGAGTTCAAGGGAATCTTCTGGCTGGAGTATGCGCACCGGCTGCTGGGGCGCATCGTCGGCATCGCCTTCGCGCTGCCCTTCCTCTGGTTCCTGATCCGGCGCGCCTTCGACTGGCCGCTGGGTCTCAAGGTGCTGGCCATTGGGGTTCTCGGCGGGCTCCAGGGGCTGCTCGGCTGGTACATGGTGCAGAGCGGGCTGGTAGACCGGCCCGACGTGAGCCCCTACCGGCTTGCCGCCCACCTTGGGCTCGCCGTGGCGATCTACGGCTGCCTCATCTGGGTGGCGCTCGGCCTCCTGACGGGAAGCACGATTGAGCGCGTCCGCCAGACAGGCCGCTGGCGCGGCGCCGTGTGGGGAGCCACGGGACTGGTGTTCCTGACGATCACCTCGGGCGCCTTCGTCGCCGGCAACGACGCGGGCCTCGCCTACAACACGTTTCCGCTGATGGCCGATGCCATCGTGCCGCCGGACATATTCCTGATCGAGCCACTATGGCGGAACTTCTTCGAGACCGTGCCGCTGGTGCAGCTCGACCACCGCCTGCTGGCGATGCTCACCGCTCTGGTCGTGATCCTGCTCTGGGCCGCTGCGCTACGCTGGCTGGGGCCGACACCGGCGCGGGTCGCGTTTCACGCGGCGGCAGGGGCAGTGCTCGGCCAGTTCGTGCTCGGGATTGCCACGCTGCTCACCTTCGTGCCGGTGCCGCTGGGCGCGGCGCATCAGGTGGGCGCGATGGTGGTGTTCACGGCGATTCTGGTCGCGCTTCGCCTGCTGTATCCGGTGCGGGCGGCTCCGCCTCCTGCGCCGCCTTCCGGCCCTTGACGAAGCGCTTGATGAGCCGGGGCATGAAGCCGATCAGGCCGAGCACGGCGAGGCCGAGCAGGGCGTTCTGAACCAGATCGCCGTCGCCGGTGGCGAGCGAGCGCCCGGCGTGGCCGAGGTAGGCGTATGCCGCCGCGCCCGGCGCCATGAAGACGACCGACGCCAACGCATAGGCCACGAGGCGGATGCGCGTGAGCCCCAGCGCGTAGTTGAGCGCGTTGAAGGGGATGAAGGGGATCAGCCGGGTCATGGCGACGAAGCGCCAGCCTTCGTCCTCAACGCCCTCGATCACCCGTTGCACCCGCGCCGGCGTGCGCGCGGCGATCCAGTCGGCCAGCACGTAGCGAGCGACGAGGAAGGCGATGGTCGCGCCCACCGTCGCGCCGATCAGGGCGATGAGCGTGCCGACGTAGGGGCCGAAGAGGGCGCCGGCCGCGAGCGTGAACAGCAGGCCGGGCAGGAAGAGCACCGTGGCAAGCACATAGGCGAGGAAGAAGACCGCCGGCGCCCAGGGGCCGAAGCCGGTGATCCAGGCTTCCAGTGCCGCCGAATCGATACTGTCCCGATTCATCACGGCGACGACGATGCCCGCGATAACAACGGCCAGCAGCAGAAGGCGCGGCAGCGCCTTGCGCAGGCGCTGGAGGCGGGGGATTTGGGGGGAAGTGCTCACAGTCGTGGTCATGCGCGAACTCCTTCTGCGGCTGGTGCCGCAGCGCGATCGAGACCGAACAGGGGGCGCAGACGCGCGCCGAGCGCCGCGCCGGGAAGGGCGGCCAGCAGCCAGAGCCAGCCGTGCACGCTGCCTGAGGCGATGCCACTGAAGAGGGCGCCGATGTTGCAGCCGAAGGCCAGCCTGGCGCCGTAGCCGAGCAGAAGGCCGCCGATCACCGCGCTCGCCACGGCGCCGAGGGTGAGCCGGCTGCGGGAGGCGAAGCGGCCGGCGAGCGCGGCGCCCAGCAGCGCGCCCAGGATCAGGCCCACGTTCATTACCGACACGGTGTCGTGTTCCACACCGGCGGCGAGCTTTCGCGCCGGCCCGGGCCACTGCCAGAAGGTCCAGTCGGCGATGCCGAAACCCAGGGCATCGGCCAGTGAGGCGCCCCAGAGCGCGAAGCCCCAGGTAACGCTCCACGGATGGCCCGCGATCAGCAGCGTCGCGAGGTTGAGGAGCGCCAGGGCGAGTGCGCCCCAGGCGAGCGGCCAGCCTCCATGCAGCAACCGCTCGCGCCAGTCGCTGCCGCCGCCCCACAGGAGGGGCTCGTGGGTGCCGTGGCGCCGCCGCTCCAGGTAGAGCGCGCCCAGCACGAGGAGGCCGATGGCGGCAAGCTGAACCGCGAGGCCCGCCGGCCAGCCAAGTGTGTTGGGGATCGAGAGCGCGGCGAGCCGGGGCTGGTCGAGCCACCAGGGCAGGTGCGCCGTGCCGATCACCGAGCCCGCGATGAAGGCGCCAAGCGTGATCGCCATGCGAAGGCTGCCGGTGCCGGCGCCGCTCAAGGTGCCGGAGGCGCAGCCGCCGCCGAGCTGCATGCCGATGCCGAACAGGAAGGCCCCGAGCGCAACGGAGACTCCGACGGGCGCCAGCGCGCCGCCAAGCCCCTGGCCGAACGCGCTGCCGCCGGCGAGCAGCGGCGCGAACGCGATGCTTGCTGCGGCGATCATCAGGAGTTGCGCCCGGACGCCCGCGCCACGGCGGTCCACCAGAAGCCGTCGGGTCGACGAGGCGAAGCCGAAGAGCGCGTGGTGGAGAGCCAGTCCTGCCAGACCGCCTACGACCAGCAACGCCGCCAAGCGTCCGTCCACCGTGATCGCGAGCGCGACGATGCCGGCGGCGATCAGTGCTCCCGCCACAGCTATGACCGCGACCTGCGGTCGTGCTGAAGGTATGGCGGCGGCCGTTGGCATGGCGGTGCTCATGGAATTGACTATTGGGCGCGTGCCGGGCGCGCGCCAATAACATTATCTTGAGGGTGCTATTACCAAACGAACGTCGAAAGCGCCTTGCTCGGCCTGACCCTCGCCGCCCGACAGGCCTCCTCCAACGCGCGGGCGCTCGGCGCCTCTCCCGGTGCGAGGTCGAGCGCGTCGGCCAGCAGGCCGCCGGTAATCAGCAGTGAATCGAGGCCGGCGGCGGCAGCGCCCGCGATATCGGTGGCGAGGCCGTCGCCGACCGCAAGCACACGGGCGGGCGGGAGGCCGAGCGCCGCCAGAGCCAAATCGTAGACCTCGGGGTAGGGCTTGCCGAAGTAGCGCACGCGGCCGCCGAGCTCTTCGTAGCGGGCGGCAAGCGCACCGGCGCAGGGCTCCTGGACTCCAAGCCGGATCACGACAAGGTCGGGATTGACGCAAATCATGGGCAGGTCGCGGGTGGCTGCGGCCTGCAGGATCGGCTCGTGGGCTTCCACCGTGTTGCAACCGTCGTCGAGGCCGATGCCGAGCAGAAATTCCGCCTCAGCGATGTCGCCGACGGGGGCATAGCCCAGACCGTCGATCACGTCGTCGGACCAGGGTGGCCCGAGCAGGTGGTAGCGGGTACCGAGCCCGTCAGCAGCGGGGTGCGAGTGGTCGGCAAGGGCCTGCCGCGTGGCATCGCCCGAAGCGACCACGGCGTCGTAAAGCGCCGCATCGACACCCTTGCCGTCGAGGGTAGTTTCGACCTGATGAGCGAGCCGCGGCGCATTGGAGAGGAACACCACCCGCTTGCCGGCCGCGCGCAGCCGGCGCACGCAGGCAACCGCCTCGGGGTAGGCCGGTCCACCCTGATGCATCACGCCCCAGACATCGAGGATATAGCCGTCATAATCCGCCGCGAGCGCGGCCAGGCCGGGAACGATTGGAATCGTCATCGGGCGCCCTTGTCCCATCCGCCGTGCCGATTTGCAAAGTGCGCCGGCGGATGGGCGGCGTTTGAGGGATGCACGAAACGCATCGGTGGCCTGCGACGGACGCGGTTTTCCTCTCTCGGGAACCGCTCTAGAGTGTTATGGGCGCGAGGCCAATGACAGAAAAGGGAGGGTGGTCATGAGAATTCGTCATCTGTTGATCGGAGTCGCCGCGGCAGCGGTGGCCGTCTGGTCGCTTACGACGGCAGCGCCCGCTGCCGACCCCATCAAAGTCGGTTACATCGGCTCCTTCGATACCGATACCGGAAAGAGCACGATCCGAGGCACCGAGATCGCCATCGAGGAGCTCAACGCCGCCGGCGGCGTGCTCGGCGGGCGCATGATCGAGCTGGTCATGGCCGATACGCGCGAGGACGTGCAGGAAGGCATCCGGGCCTACGAGTATCTCAACGAAGTCGAGAACGTGGACTTCATCATCTCGGGCTGCATCGACGACGTGTCGCTGGGCTGGCTCGAGCGCATGGCGGAGTACCGGACGCCGACCCTCGACACCTGGACCTCTTACGTCGGCATCATCGACAAGGTCGTCGAGGAGTACGAGAAGTACAAGATGTACTTCATGAACGTGTCCAACGACTACGCGCTCGCGATTCTCTACGTCGACTTCGGCAAGGACGTGCTCGCCAAGAAGATGGGCTGGAAGACCGTGTACGTGCTGCAGGAGGACACTGCGTTCGGCGGCGGCGTGTACGAGCTGATCGAGCAGGTGCTGGCACCTGAGGCCGGCATCGAGATCATCGGTCACACCGTCTACGACACCAACACGGTCGACTTCGGGCCGATCTACAACAAGGCAGTGGCGGCGGAGCCCGACTTCATCTACTCGATCGCGGCGGTGCGCAGCCAGGTGCCGGCCTCGCAGTACGTGAAGCTCGAGGTGCCGGTGCCGATGACCGGGATCAACGTCTCGGCCTTCGCCCGGGAGTTCTGGGACGACACCGGCGGCCTCGGCGGCGGCATCTCGACGCTGAGCCCGGTGCCTTCGATCGGCTCGGAAATCGACCCGCGTACGCAGGACTTCCTCGACAGGTACGCCGCCAAGTACGGCGATTCGCGGCCGGTCTTCCCGCACTTCAACGGCTTCAACGCCTACTACGGGATGCTCAACGCCTTCGCCGCGGCCGAGCGCGCTGGCGGCTTCGCGCCGCTCGACGACTGGGTCCGCGAGATGGAGAACGACGACATCGTCATCGAGAAGGACGGCGAGATCTGGCTCCGTTACGCCTTCTGGAAGCCGGGCGAGATCGAGCCCCGGACCCAGCGGGAGTACACCCACAACATCAAGTTCGACATCAATCCGCCCTATGACGAAGGGGCGCCGTCGATGGTCGTCATCCAGTGGTACTCGGACGGCACGACCAAGGTGGTGTATCCGCCGAAATACGCCAACGGCGAGTTCGAGGTGCCGGACTGGTTGAAGTAGGCGTCGCTATAGTTTCCGGGCGCGGCCTCACGGGTCGCGCCCGGTCTAATTTGTCTGTAGCCTGTCTGTAGCCGGCCGGAGCAGACCATGTTGGCGCTGCTTCGGCCGCTACACGAATGTCGATTCGACGGCGGGTGAGCCGACCCGGATGGCGCTCCAGATCCTGATCCAGGGGTTTGTCCTCAGCGGCCTTTATGCGCTGATTGCCGTCGGTTTCACCATGATCTTCAGCGTGGGCCGGGTGCTGAACCTCGCCTACGGCGTCTACATCATGCTCGGCGGCTACATCTACTACGCGGCCCTCCAGGGGGCGGGGCTGCCGGTCTTCGCGAGCTTCATCCTGGCGATACTGGCGGGCGTGACCTTCGGCCTGCTCACCTACCTGCTCCTGGTCCGCCGGCTGGAAGACAACCCGATCGCGGTCGAGATATCGACGCTGATCCTCGCCGTGGTCATGCAGGCGCTGATCGTGGTGATCTTCGGCGCCGCGCCCAAGACCATGTGGCCGGTGATCAGAGGCGTGCTCCGCTTCGAGGGCATCTCGGTCACCATGAACATCCTGCTCGCCACGGGCGTGAGCTGGATCGTGCTCGGCGGCCTCATGGCCTTTGTGCGCTACACTCACCTCGGCCGCGCGATACGCGCGGTCTCCATGGACCGCAAGGGCGCGGTGATCTCGGGCATCGAGCCGAGCTTCATCAGCATGGTGACCTGGGCGCTCTCCGGCGCCTTCGGCGCCATCGCCGGGGTCTTCTTCGCGACCTTCACCCAGCTCGATTCGCACATGTGGGTGTTTCCGCTCATCATCTCGGTCGCCGTGGTGATCGTCGGCGGCATCGGCAGCATCGTGGGCAGTCTGATCGCGGCCCACATCATCGGCTTCGTGGAGACCATCACGACCACGATGATCGCGGCCGAGCTGCGCGGCGTCTCCACCATGCTGCTCATCATCCTGGTCCTGCTGATCCGGCCCAAGGGCCTGTTCGGCAGGGCGGAGCTCTGAGCCGTGGCCATCGACCGCGAGACGCTGCGTTATCTCGGCTGGTGGCTCGCCTTCGGCGTGCTCATGTGCCTGCTGCCCTTTGTGGTTGGCACCGGCACGCTGCGCATCCTGATCTTCGCCCACTTCCTGGCGATGTTCGCCATGAGCTGGGATTTTCTCTCTGGCCGGACGGGCTACATCAGCTTCGGCCACCCCTTCCTGATCGGCATCGCCGGCTACACCACGGCGATCCTCAGCTTCCGCTTCGACGTGCCGATCTACTACAGCATTCCGGCGGCGATCGTCGCGACCATGGTGGGCGGCACGCTCTTCTTCCTGCCGGCGCTACGTATCCGTGGCACCTATTTCGCCCTGGTGACGCTCGCCTTCATGGAGATTCTCTACCAGCTCACCAAGGTGGTGGCGCCCAAGATCACCGGCGGCACGCGGGGCATGTCGGGCCTCGAGTCCATCGTCACCGGCGCGGTCAACAACTATTACCTGAGCTTCGGAATCATGTTCGTGACCGGCGTGGTGCTCTGGCTGCTCATCCGCACGCGGCTCGGTATCGCGCTGAGCGCCATCAGGATGAACGAGGAGGCGGTTCGCAGCACCGGCCACAACACCACCAAGCTCAAGCTCTTCGCCTTCACCGTGAGCGCGGCGGTGTCCGGCATCGGCGGCGCTTTCTATGTCCACTACATCGGCTCGATTGCGCCGCGCGGCATGTTCGAGATCAACTTCCTCTTCACCATCCTGGTGGCGGCGCTGCTGGGCGGGGCGGAGACCATCATCGGCCCGATCATGGGCGCCTACTTCCTGACCGTTCTGCTTGAGTATCTCAGGCCGGTGATGCCCGGCATGGAACGCTACCTCCTCTACGGCGCGATCGCGCTGGTGCTCTACGTGGTCCGGCCCGAGGGCATCTACAGCATCATCGCTGATGCCGGCCGCAAGGTGCAGGAGTGGCGGCGGTGACGGCGGCGACAAGCCCGCTGCTGGAGGTACGCGACCTCCACATGACCTTCGGCGGCATCCGCGCCGTGCAGGGGATCTCGTTCCAGGTGGCGGAGGGCGAGACGCTGGGCCTGATCGGACCCAACGGCGCCGGCAAGACCACCGTCTTCAACATGATCATGGCGGAGCTCAGGCCCACCAGCGGCCAGATCTGGTTCAGGGGCGAGAACATCACCCGCGTGCCCACTTACGAGCGGGTGAAGCGCGGCATCGCGCGCACCTATCAGGTGCCTCAGCCCTTCGCCGAGATGTCGGTGGGCGCCAACATCCGCGTCGGCATGGCGCCGGACGACATCTGGAAGCTGGTCAGCGAGGGGGCGGACCACGCGGCGGAAGCGGACATCGGGCGCAGCGTCGGCTTCTCCGACGAGCAGATCGACATGCTGCCGAGCGAGCTCGCCATGGGCGACCTGCGCCGGCTGGAGATGGCGCGCAACGTCGCCGTCGCGCCCACGCTGCTGCTGCTGGACGAGGTCTTCGCCGGCCTGACGCTGCGCGAGATCGGCCAGATTTCCGAGCTTCTGGTCGAGAAGAAGCAAAGAGACGGGCTCACCTACATCATCGTGAGCCACGACCTGCGCGCGCTCGCACCGCTGGTCGACCGGGTGATCGTGATGTCCTTCGGCGAGATCATTGCGGAGGGCACCTTCGACGACGTGGTGCGCGACGAGGCGGTGCGCGACGCCTACCTCGGGCAATAGGAGCGGGGAGGGGAGACGACCGTGGCGCTGCTGAGCATCGGCGAGCTCGACGTCTTCTACGGCCGCGCGCAGGCGCTGCACGGCGTCTCGCTCGAGGTGGAAGCGGGGCAGATCGTCGCAGTCGTCGGCCCCAATGGCGCCGGCAAGTCGACGCTGCTCGACTCGATCATCGGGCTCACCCGGCGGCGCGGCCGGATCGAGTTCGAGGGGCGCGACATCAGCCGCATGGCGCCGGCGCGGATCGTCCGCCTCGGCATCGGCTACGCGCCGGAGCGCGGCAACCTCTTCCCCTTCATGGGGGTGAAGGAGAACCTGCTGGTCGGCGCCTACCGCAAGCGCGATGCGATCGAGGAGAATCTCAAGACCGTCTTCGACCTCTTCCCGCGCCTGGAGGAACGTCAGAAACAGGAGACAGCGACTCAATCAGGCGGCGAGCGCCAGATGGCCTCGCTCGGCAGGGCGCTGATGTCGAGCCCCAAGCTCCTGATGGTGGACGAGCCGACGCTTGGCCTCGCCCCCAAGGTGTGCCTCGACATCGCCGCCGTTCTCAGGGACTGCAACGAGCGGCTCGGTCTCACGATAATCATCACCGAGCAGAACGCGAACTTCGCCATGAGCCTTGCGCAGGAGGTCTACCTGCTGGAGACCGGCCACATGGGCGAGAAGCGGACGCCGGAAGAGCTGCGCGAATCCGCCGACATCGCGGCGGCCTACTTCGGCGATTGAGGGCCGGGCAGCGGCAAGAAAAACCGATGGACCGCTTATTTGGCTTCGGATTTCTTCTGCTTGGCGATCAGTTTCTCTTCAGGCGTCCTGCCCCGGCCGACATGAAATCGGTCGACGAATAGAGGTCTCTTCGATCCCTCCCGGTACCAGCTCATCACCATCGGCACGCCTGCCATCCTGAACAGGCCGATCTGAGGGCAGCGGCGATCGGTTTCCTTGGCGAGCTCCTTCACTCGCTCCGTCTTCTCGCGGGTCTTCACATGGAGATCGAAATTGATCTGCTCGTACTTGGGCTGCAGGTGAAGATCGAAAAAGAAGCCGCGGATATCGATGAGAGAGCGGATATCGGTCCTCAGATCCTGATACTTGAAGCCCTGATCGCGGGCCACCACGGCGATGGTGATCGAGGTGCAGGAGGCGAGAGCGCAGAGCTGAGCGTGGACCGGGGTCCAGCCGCGTGATTTCCCCTGAAGATCGGGTGGATCGCCGATGTCGAAGCCCTCGGGCTCGTCGAACATGATGGAAGGCTGGCCGTCGAAGTAGCCCTCCACGCGCATGTGCTCGAAGGACTTCGTGCTCACGTCCGAGATGCCGATGTAATCCGGATAGCGCGCTTCCCGTTCCATGGGGTGCTCCCTTAATCCCGTTCGTACAGTCGTACACGGCGCTCAGGCTGCCGATATCCGCGCTGTCGGGGTCCCCCTAACGGCGGCCGAAGAGGCGCTCGATATCGGCGAGCTTGAGCTCCACGTAGGTGGGCCGGCCGTGGTTGCACTGGCCGGCGTGAGGGGTCGCCTCCATCTGGCGCAGGAGCGCGTTCATCTCGTCGGCATTGAGCCGGCGGCCGGCGCGGACGCTGCCGTGGCAGGCGAGGGTGCTGCACACGTCACCGAGACGCTGGCGCAGCGTCGTCGCGTCGTCCCAGTCCGCGAGCTCGTCGGCAAGGTCGCGCACCAGGCTCTGCGTATCGCCGTTGCCGATGAGCGCCGGCACCTCGCGCACTACCACGGCGCCCGGCCCGAAACGCTCCAGCACCAGGCCGAGATCGGCGAACTCGCCCGCTCGCGCTTCCAGCCTGCCCACTGCCGTCTCGTCGAGCTCGATCACTTCCGGGATCAGCAGGATCTGGCGCTGGATGCCGGAATCGGCGAGCGCGGCCTTCATGCGCTCGTAGACGATGCGCTCGTGGGCGGCGTGCTGGTCGACGATGACGATGCCGTCCTCGGTCTGCGCCACGACGTAGGTGCCGTGCACCTGCCCGCGGGCGACGCCCAGGGGATAGGCGACGGGTGGGCCGTCCCCAGCCTCGACCGCCGGCGGGATGGCCTCGTCGGCCGGCGGCGGGCTCTCGATCCGGGCAGAGGGCGCGTCCAGCGGCGCCTGGTAACGGGTCTGGGCCTCGGCGAGCAACGGTGCGTGTGAGGGCGGCGGCGCGCCATAACCCCGATTCGCCGCAGGGCCTTTGCGAGCGCCGCCGCTCCCCTGCGGCCTCATGGCGGCGAGGGTGTCGTCGGCGACCGTGGTCGCGGCGTGATGGCCGGCGGCGGCGAGCGCCCGCTTGAGTGAGCCCACGATGAGCCCGCGCACCAGCGCGGCATCGCGGAAGCGGACCTCAGCCTTGGTCGGATGGACGTTGACGTCCACCATGTCGGGCGGGAGATCGACGAAGAGCGCCGCCATGGGATGGCGCCCGCGATGCAGCAGGTCGGCGTAGGCCGCGCGCACGGCGCCGTGCAGCAGGCGGTCGCGCACCGGCCGGCCGTTGACGAAGAGGTACTGGTGCTGCGCGCTGGCGCGGTTGAGGGTGGGCAGCGCCGCGTAGCCGGTGAGCCGCACGCCCTCGCGCTCGGCATCGATGGGGAGCGCGTTCTGGGCGAAGTCGCGGCCCATGACCAGCGCGAGGCGCGCGAGGCGCCCGGCCGGCGCATCTTCGTGGGGCTCGTCGCGCAGCAGCGTGCGGCTGCCGTCGACCAGGGTGAAGCCGATAGTCGGATGGCACATGGCGAGGCGGTTTACGACATCAGCGGCGTGGCCCGACTCGGTGCGTGGCGCCTTGAGGAACTTGAGCCGTGCCGGCGTGGCATAGAAGAGGTCCGCCACCGTCACCGTGGTCCCCTGCGGGCGGGCGGCGGGCGTGGGGGCGCCCGGCTCGCCGCCGGCGGCTTCGATGGACCAGGCGTTGTCCGACCCGGCAGCGCGGCTCGCGAGCGTGAGCCGGCTGACCGCGGCAATGGAGGGCAGCGCCTCGCCGCGGAAGCCGAGGGTCGCGATGGACCAGAGATCGCCGTCCTCGGCGAGCTTGGAGGTGGCGTGGCGGGCGAGCGCCAGCGGCAGCTCGTCGCGGCCCATGCCGCGGCCGTCGTCGGCGACCCGGATCAGGCGGCGCCCGCTCTCCTCCAGCGTGATCTCGATGGAGCGTGCGCCCGCGTCGATGGCGTTCTCGACCAGCTCCTTGACCACGGACGCCGGCCGCTCGATCACCTCGCCGGCCGCGATGCGGTTGATCACGCCTTCGGGCAGGAGACGGATCGTCATGGCTCGGACTCCAGGTCGCGGCGCGCCAGTTCCTTGCCTCGCTCCACCGCCGGCTGGTCGAAGGGATCGACGCCGAGCAGGTGCGCGGCCACCACCGTCTCTAGCATGAAGTGCATCATCAGGGCACCGACGGCGCGTGCGTCGGCCGCCGGGACGCTGAGGCGGCGCACTGGCCGGCCGGCGTCGGTCAACATCGTGGCCGTGGCCCGCGCCTGGGCCGCGATCAAATCGCCCAAGCGGTGCCCACCCAGGTAGCCCGCACCGATCGCGTCGGCCAAGGCGGCGTCCACCCTGCGGGGTGCAGTCTCCGGCGCTTGGAGGATCGTAAAGAGGTTGCCGCCGGGGCCGTCCAGGAAGAGCTGCAATTGGCTGTGCTGGTCCACCGGGCCGGGGGCCAAGATCGGGGTCGAGCCCTGCCCGTCCTTGCCGAGGGATTCGGCCCAGAGCTGCCGGTACCACAGCCCAAAGTGATAGAGGTTTGGGCCATAGGGCATCAGCACCACGCTGGCCGCCGGCCAGGCTTGCATGGCGGCGACCGCGAGCGCGGCGCCCATCGCGGGCGCCGAGTCTTCGGGCGTGGGCGCCTCCAGAGCCGCGCTGAGCACCGCCTGCGCGCCGTCGCGGGCGGCCGTGCCGTCCACCCCGGCGAACATCGCCGGCAGCAGCCCGACCAGGGAGAGTGCCGAGAACCGGCCGCCGAGCGCCGGGTCATGATCGAGGACCGCGAGCCCAAAGCGCGCGGCGAGGCGGCGCAAGGGACTCTCGCCAGGCCGGGTGATGACGGCGGCCACGTTGACGGGCTCCGTACCGCCCAGCACGAGCAGCGCCTGCGCGAGAGTCTCGGCGGTGGCGCCCGATTTCGAGATGACCAGGAACCCGGTGCTGTCGAGGTCCGACCCGCTCAACACCCGATCGAGGCGGTCGCCGTCGCCGTTATCCAGAAACAGCAGCCGTTCGCTCTCCGGGCCGGTGGCGGCGAGTGCCTGACCGCCCAGGTTGGCGCCGCCGGTGCCGAGGACGACGAGGCGGCGAAAGCGGGCGCGCCAGTCGCCGGCCAGTGCCAACAGCGCAGCGAGGTCGTCACGCGCATCGGCGTACGCGAGGAAGGGCAGCGTTCCGGCCGCGCGTGCGCGCCGCAAGTCGGCAAGCACACGCCCTGCCTCGGGCAACAGCCCGTCGAGCGCGTCTCGCGCGATCCCGCCGGGCCCGACGGCCTCGGCGAGGCAAGTCGTGATGTCCTGATGCAAGGCCGGCGCGACGGTGGACGGCGCTCCCTCGCAGCCCTGCCGGGTCATTTAGAAGAGGTCTTCGAGAAGCGCCTTCTCGCGCCGCTTGATTGTCGGCGTCTCACCCGCCGTCACGGGTTCGCCCGCTTCGATGTTCTCGCGCAGCCGCTCGGCCTCGGCGTCCGCGTCGACCACCTCGCCCGGCGGCTGCTCTTCCCGCCAGAACATGAGGGATTCGACGAAGCTCTCGTCCTCCGAGGCGTAGCCCGAGAACTCGCGGTCGACGATCCGCCGGATGTTCGGGTCCACGTCGGCCGCGCCCGCTCGCTCGATGAAGGCGGTCTCGCCGCTCGTCGCGGTCGCGCTCTCGGCAGAACCGGCGCCGGACTCCTGCAACAGGACACTCTCGGCCTGCTCGCGTACCGAGGCCTCGTTGGCGTTGGGTGCGCCGGGCCGGGGCGGGCGCAAGGTGAGGTCGGGGGGCAGCGTGAGCGGCGCGCTGCGCACGACTGCGAACTCGTCCGGCGCATTCTTGCCCAGGCCGAAGGCGCTGCCGATGTTATCGCAGGCGGAGAGCGACGCCACCAGCGCGAGCGCGCCGAGGCCCGCCGCAATACCGCGGCCAACGCCCCAATGCCGGATTGTTCGGTGTGCCCCTTGCCTCATGACTCACTTCTAGGCGCTTTCCGCGGCTTCATCAAGAAGCTGTGGACGATCAGCATGACGACGCCAACGCTGATCGCGGAATCCGCAAGGTTGAAGGCCGGCCAGTGATAGCCGCCGCCGTGAAAGTCGAGGAAGTCGATGACCCAGCCGAGGCGCAGTCGGTCGACCACGTTGCCGATCGCGCCGCCGATGACGAGACCGAGCGCGCAGCCCTGCCAACGGGAGCGGCTGCGATGCAGCCAGACTCCGAGCCCGACGGAAATCGCAAGGGCAAGGCCCACGATCAGCAGCATGCCGGCGCCCTCACTCTGGAACAGGCCGAAGCTGATGCCCTTGTTCTCGGCGGGAACGAGATTGAAGAAGGAGGTCACCTCGATGCGCCGGAGCGGGTCCCACAGCGCGTCACGCGCGGCCCACTTGGTGATCTGATCGGCGGCAATGGCGGCGGCCGCGACTGCCAGTCCGAGGCGGAGCACGGCCGCCGTTCCCGAGCCCGGCGCCGCGCAGCCGGCTAGGCGGCTGCCGGGCGGGCAGCCTCGACGGCGCCGATGCAGCGCCCGCAAATGTCCGGATAGCGCTCGTCGCGACCGACCTCGGGCAGGAGCCGCCAGCAGCGCGCGCACTTCTGGTGCTCGGCAGGCGCGAACAGCACGCCGACTTCGGGCACCTCGGGCAGCGTGACGAGACTGTTCCCATCGGGCGCCTCGCTCCACGGCGCGATGGACGCCTCGGAGGTGATGAAGAGCGTCGCGCAATCGTCGTCCTCGAAGGCGAGCGCGTCGCGGTAGCGTTCGTGCACGAACACCGTGGGCGCCGCCTCCAGCGAAGAGCCGATGATCTTGGCGGCGCGAGCCTCTTCCAGCGCCTTGGTGACGACGCGGCGCACCGCGCGCATGCGCCCGATGCGCTCGGCCAGCGCGTCGTCCTGCCACTCGGCCGGCAGCGCTGGGAAGACGCGCAGGTGCACGCTGGTGTCGTCCGGGTAGCGGGCGAGCCAGGCTTCTTCCGTCGTGAAGCAGATGAAGGGCGCGAGCCAGGCGGTCAGGCAGTCGAACAACCGATCGAGCACGGTGCGCACGGCGCGCCGGCGGGTCGAATGCGCCGGGTCGCAATAGAGCGAGTCCTTGCGGACGTCGAAGTAGAAGGCCGAGAGATCGACCGCGCAGAAGTGGTGCAGCGCCACGAACATCTCGTGGAAGGCGAAGTCTTCGCACCAGCGGCGGACGTCCCGGTCGAGACCGTGAAGCCGGTGCAGCACCCAGCGCTCCAGCGCGGGCAGTGAATCCGCCGGCAGGCGCTCGCCGGCGTGGAAGTCTGCGAGGTTGCCCAAGAGATAACGCAGCGTGTTGCGCAGCCGCCGGTAGGAATCGACCTGGTGGCGCAGGATCTCGTCGCTGATCCTGAGATCTTCGGCGTAGTCCGTGCTCACCACCCAGAGACGGAGGATGTCGGCGCCGTAGCGTTCGTTCACCTGATGCGGCGCGATGACGTTGCCGAGCGATTTCGACATCTTGCGCCCTTCGCCGTCGACCACGAAGCCATGGGTGAGCACGGCGTCGTAGGGCGCGCGGCCGCGGGTGCCGCAGGATTCGAGCAGCGAGCTGTGGAACCAGCCCCGGTGCTGGTCCGAGCCTTCGAGGTAGAGCGATGCCGGCCACATCAGCTCCGGCCGCTGCTCCAGGACGAAGCTGTGGGTGGTGCCGCTTTCGAACCAGACGTCGAGAATGTCGGTGACCTTGTCGTAAGCGTCCGGGTCGTATTCCGGTGCGAGGAAGCGCGCCTTGTCACTGGTGAACCAGGCGTCGGCGCCTTCCTGCTCGACCACGGCGGCGATGCGCTCGACCACCTGCGGGTCGCGCAGCGGCATGCCATCCTCGCGCGAGACGAAGACCGTGATCGGCACGCCCCAGACGCGCTGGCGCGAGAGCACCCAGTCGGGCCGGGTCTCGATCATGGAGCGGATGCGGGCGCGGCCCGTCGGCGGCACCCAGCGCACGTTGTCGATGGCGTTGAGCGCGGTGCTGCGGAGACCGGTCGTCTCCATGCTGATGAACCACTGGCTCGTGTTGCGGAAGATCAGCGGCGCCTTGGAGCGCCAGGAGTGGGGATAGGAGTGCACCAGCTCGCCGCGTGCGAGCAGCCTGCCGGAGTCGGCCAGCGCGTCGGCGATCTCGCCGTTCACTTTGTAGACGTGCTTGCCGGCGAAGCCCGGTACGTGATCGTAGAAGCAGCCGTCGTCGTCCACCGTGGCGGGGGTCTCGATCGGCTGGCCATCGCCGCCGCCCGCAGCGAGGCCCACGTTGTAGAGTGCGACCGCCTCGAAATCCTCGGCGCCGTGGCCCGGCGCGATATGGACAAAGCCGGTGCCCTGCTCGGTGGTGACGTGATCGGCGGGGATCAGCGGCACCGGGAAGTCATAGCCCCTGCCGCGCAAGGGGTGGGCGCAGACGGTGCCGGCGAAGGCGGTGCCGGGGAGATCGGAGGCGATCACCCGGTGGCCGGTGATTCCGCTCTCGGCACAAAGGGTGGGTGCCAGCTCCTCGGCGGCGGCGATGCGGGCGCCGGGCGTCACTGCCGCGCCGTCCGCGACCTCGGTCACTTCCAACACCACGTAGCGCACCGCCTCGCCGTAGGCGATGCAGCGGTTGCCGGGGATGGTCCAGGGAGTCGTCGTCCAGATGACGATTGCGGCGCTGTCGAGGGCTTCCAGCGGGCTCTCGATGACCGGGAAGGCGACGGTGATCACCACCGACTTGTGGTCGTGGTACTCGATTTCGGCCTCGGCCAGCGCCGTCTTCTCGACCGGCGACCACATCACCGGCCGCGCACCCAGGTAGAGGCTACCGTCGACCAGGAAGCGCCCGAGCTCGCGCACGATCTGCGCCTCGGCCGCGTAGTTCATGGTGGTGTAGGGATCGTCCCAGTCGCCGATCACGCCCAGGCGCTTGAACTCGTTGCGCTGCACGTCGATCCAGTGCTCGGCGAAGGCACGGCAGTCGGCACGGAACTCGCTGACCGGGACGGAATCCTTGTCACGGCCCTCCTTGCGGTAGGCCTGCTCCACCTGCCACTCGATGGGCAGGCCGTGGCAGTCCCAGCCCGGCACGTAGACCGAATCCTTGCCCAGCATCTGCTGGGAGCGGACGACGACATCCTTCAGGATCTTGTTCAGCGCGGTGCCGAGGTGAAGGTGGCCGTTGGCGTAGGGCGGGCCATCGTGCAGCACGAACTTGGGGCGCCCGGCCGAGTCCTCCCGCAAGCGATCGTAGAGGCCGATCTCCTCCCAGCGTGCGGCCATCGCCGGCTCGCGTTCGGGCAGTCGCGCCTTCATGGGGAAGGCGGTGCGCGGCATGAGGACGGTATCGCGGTAGTCGGTGGTCATGAGCGGGCCTGGCGGCGGGGCAGGACGGCGGACTCGTCGGCGTCCGGCGCGGGCAGGCGGGCGAGGATGGCGCGGGCGGTGTCGCAGTCGTCGGCGATCTGCGCCTTCAGCGCGTCGATGCCGTCGAAGCGGCGCTCGGGCCGCACACGGTCGGCGAAGGCGGCGCGCAGCCGCTTGCCGTAAAGATCGGCGGCGTAATCGAAGATGTGCACTTCGAGAAGGTCCTCCGTCTTGTCGAAGGTCGGCCGGCGGCCGAGATTGGCCACCGCCGGGTACCAGTGTTCGTCGCCGTCGGGCTGGGCCCAGAGCGCGTAGACGCCGCGCGCCGGGTGCAGGATGCCGGCGCAGCGCAGATTGGCGGTGGGGAAGCCGATGGTCCGGCCGCGCCGGTCGCCCGCGATGACGTGCCCGTCGATCTCCCAATAACGGCCGAGCACCTCGGGCAGCGCGGCGACCTCGCCGTCCGACAGCAGGCGCCGGGCCCGGCTCGCCGAATGGACTTCTTCGCCCGTGCCCGCCGCCTCGATGCTGGTCACGCCGACCCCGAGCGAGCCGCCCACCTCGGTGAGCAGTTCCACTGTGCCGGCGCGCCCGCGGCCGAAGGCGAAGTCGTGGCCGACCACGACGTGGCGGGCGCCGATGCCCGCCGCCACCACGTCCGCGACGAACGACGCAGGCTCGCGCGCCGCAAAGGCGCGGTCGAAGCGTGCGACGTAGAGAAAGTCGATGCCGAGGGTATCGAGTTGGCGGGCCTTGACCCGGAACGGCGTGAGTCTGAAGGGCTCCTCCGGGGTGGCGAGCACCTGGCGCGGGTGGGGCTCGAAGGTGAGCACGGCGAGCGGCGCGCCGAGGGCACGGGCGATGCGCCGGCCTTCCTCGATGACCGCGCGATGGCCCAGGTGGACGCCATCGAAATTGCCGATGGCGACCACCGCGCCCCGTGCGTCTGCGGGCGTGCTTTGCCAATGTCGAACGATGCGCATGGGCGCGTTTACCCCAATCCGAGCGGGCGGGAGAATAGCCGCGGCGCTCAGGCGCGTCGATGGGTGTTGAGTTAATTTGGGGCGCGGCGCCTCACCACATGCGCAGGCCCACCAGCAGGACGTGCTGGGTCATATCGCCGTAATCGTTGAGGTCGCCGGTCTTGATGTAGCGGTAACCGACATGCCAGCCCTGGAAGTGGGCGCCCAGGCCGATCTGATAGGCGAATTCTGTGTCCGTCCCGTCGCCACTGCCTTGAAGAGCGTTTTGTGCCCTATCGACAATTCGGTGGCTGGTGTCGGCGAACAGCATGCCGGCACCGCCGCCGCCATAGATGCCCCAGGTCGTGCCGGCGCCGAGGTCGATCCAGGAGTTCAGCATCACCCCATAGGTGCGGACATCGCCGGAGACCGAGGCGCTGATCGCCTGCTCCTGTTGCTCGCTTCCCGAGGCCGTGTCGATGTCGAAGAACACCTCGGCCTCGGCCCGAAGCATCTCGGTGAGCCCCATGCCCATGACACCACTGATGCGAAAATTGGTGTCGTTGTAGCTCGGAGACGCGATGTCGGCGCAGCTGCCGTTGTTACACCCCTCGAACTCCGACAGCTTGCCGGGCAGATCGAAGTCGAACAGCCCGACATCGATGCCGAAGTAGAGACCGGCCTGTTCGGCCTGGCTTGGGGCGGACAACGCTGCCAGGGCCACGAAGGCGCTCCCGGCCACGGCTGACAGAATTGCTCTCATTCCGATTCCCCTCGTGCAGCGGGCCGAGCGATTGCGACTCGGCGGAAGACAGCGCCCCGACGTTCCACGCGTGCGGCGCGCGCGTCAATACGGTCGTCTGCCGAGACGCCGACGAGAGGGGGAGAGAAGGGGAGGGGGCGCTGGCCGCGCCCCCTCTGAGTACCGGATCAGTCGAACGGATAAGCCGCCGGCTTCGAGGCCCACTCCATGTAGGCCTCGCGCTGATTGTCGACGCCCACCTTCTCGGTGAGCGCGTCCCACGCAGAAGCCACACCGTCGAGCTCCTCCTGCGGGTCGGCACCGCCCATCACCGCCTGAAGCCCGATCGCCAGCGCATCTTCGTACGCGAAGGTGTTGATGATCGAGAGATCGAGCAGGCCCGAGACCGCGCCTGCCTGTAGCGCATCGAGGTACTCCTTCGCATCAGGCCAGAGCGACTGGTACTCCGGCGACGAGAAGTGCGACTTGCGGAAGGGATCGCGCAGCGTGTAGGGCAGCTGCACCCGCTGGCCGCTGATGTCGATGCTGTTGATCCACTGGATGTAGAGGTAGGCCGCGTCCTTGTTCTTGCTGTCGGACGAGACCGCCATCGAGAACCCGGCGGCAAGCTGCGGATGGCCGCCCGGCGGCAGCGCATAGCCCACATTGCCCGCAACCACCGACGGCGGCACCCACTGCATGGCGATGTCGTCGGTGCCGTAGCCCGCCGACCAGCGGCCGACCGGCGGCCACCACTGGGTCATGGCGATCTGGCCGGCGTTGAAGGCGGCGAGCGACTCGATCGCGCCCCACTGCTCGACACCCGGCGGCATGGTGGTGTTGTCCTTGACCATGCCGGCGAGCGCCTTGACGCAGCCGGGGCCGTTGATCGTCGCCTTCATGGTCTCGGCGTCGAAGAACTTGCAGCCCTCGTTGCGTGCCCGCTCCTGATAGAAGTAGTGGAGCAGACCGCGCACTCGCATGAAGCCCGCGCCGTAGACCTCGGGCGCCTTGGCGTCGGTGATCGCCTTGCTGACCTCGTAGAATTCGTCCCACGTGGTCGGCACCGCAAGGCCCATCTCCTCGAAGATGTCCTTGCGGTAATAGAGAATCAGCACGTCGCCATCGTCTGGGAAGCCGTAGATGGTGTCGCCGATCCGCATCTGGTTCTCGCGATAAACGTCGCCAATGTCCTCCAGCTCCTCGCGGTAGCCGTATTTGTCGACGTACTCGTCGAGCGGTTCGACCGCGCCGGCGCGCACCATGTCGCCCATCCAGGCGGGCACCACGCTCAGCACGTCATAGGCGCCGGTCCCGGCGCGATGTTCCTGAAGCATCTTCGGGAACATCTCGTTCACCTGGGATTCGATCACGTTGACCTTGATCCCGGTGAGCTCCTCCCACTTCGGGCCGGAGAAGTTCTGCGGGCCGAGCGACTGGAGCCCGGCCTCCCAGATCACGTTGATCTCGGTGCCGGCGTATTGTTTGGCCTCGCGCACCGAGATCTCGGCGGCACTCTCGGCCCAGGCGGCGCCTGTGCCTGCGCCGAGCAGCGCGAGCGCGGTGAGACCGCCCATCATTGACCGCATTGTTCCCATTGCCATTGTTGCCCTCCCTTCGTGCGGCGCGACGGCGCCGGAAAACAAATGGGGAGGGAACGATGTCCCTCCCCAAAGAACTCCGGGATCAGTCGCCCGGATAGGCTGCAGGCTTGGAGGCCCACTCCATGTAGGCCTCGCGCTGCGCATCGACGCCCACCTTCTCGGTGAGCGCGTCCCACTTGTCGGCGACGCCGTCGAGCTCCTCTTGCGGATCGCCACCGGACATCACCGACTGCAGCCCGGCCGCGAGCGCGTCGATGTACGCGAAGGTGTTGATGATCGACAGATCGAGCAGGCCCGAGACCGCGCCCTTCTCAGCCGCTTCGAGATAGTACTTCGCGTCCGGCCAGCGCGACTGGTACTCCGGCGACGAGAAGTGCGACTTGCGGAAGGGATCGCGCAGCGCGTAGGGCAGCTGCACCCGCTGGTGGCTGATGTCGATGCTGTTGATCCACTGGATGTAGAGGTAGGCCGCATCCTTGTTCTTGCTGCTGGACGAGACCGCCATGGCGAACCCGGCAGCGAGCTGCGGATGGCCGCCCGGCGGCAGTGCGTAGCCCACCTTGCCCGCGACCACCGACGGCGGCACCCACTGCATGGCGATGTCGTCGGTGCCGTAGCCCGCCGACCAGCGGCCGACCGGCGGCCACGACTGGAGCATGGCAGACTGGCCGGCGTTGAAGGCGGCCAGCGTCTCGACGAAGCCCCACACCTCGATGCCGGGCGGCATGGTCGTGTTGTCCTTGACCATGTCGGCGAGCGCCTTGACGCAGCCGGGGCCGTTGATCGTCGCCTGCATGGTCTCGGCGTCGAAGAACTTGCAGCCCTCGACCCGCGCCCGCTCCTGGTAGAAATACTGTAGGAGGCCGCGCGCGCGCATGAAAGCCGAGCCGTACATGTCCGGCGCCTTGGCGTCGGTGATCGCCTTGCTGACCTCGTAGAACTCGTCCCACGTGGTCGGCACCGAGAGGCCCATCTCCTCGAAGACGTCCTTGCGGTAGTAGAGGATGAACACGTCGCCATCATCCGGGAAGCCGTAGATGGTGTCGCCGATCCGCATCTGGTTCTCGCGATAGACGTCGCCGATATCGTCGAGTTCCGCCCGGTAGCCGTACTTGTCGACGTAGTCGTCGAGTGGTTCGACCGCACCGGCACGCACCATGTCACCCATCCAGGCGGGCACCACGTTCAGGACGTCATAGGCGCCGGTGCCGCCCCGGTGCTCCTGCATCATCTTGGGGAACATCTCGTCATGCTGGGCTTCGATGATGTTCACCTTGATCCCGGTGAGCTCCTCCCACTTCGGGCCGGAGAAGTTCTGCGGACCCAGCGCCTGCAGCCCGGCTTCCCAGAAGACGTTGATGGTGGTGCCGGAATACTTCTGGGCCTCGCGCACTGCGATCTCGGCAGCGCTCTCCGCCCAGGCGGCGCTTGACCCCACGCCGAGCAGTGCGAGCGCGGCGAGCCCGCCGATTGCGGACCGTATAGACATGGTTGCCATTGATGGCCTCCCCTTGTTCAGCGCGGCGGCGCCGCGCTCTCCTCCAAACTAACGCTGGCCAGCGACGCCTGTACGCGGTCCGCGACAGGCCTTGCGCAGCGCGGCAATGCCCTCCGCGACACCGCGCTGAACCAGCCAACTGTCGCCAGAATAGCATAGGAAATCGAAGCCCAGATCATGCAGCGCCAGGCCGGTTTCGGTGTCGTCGTAGATGCGGCCGAGCGACTTGCCGTGTTGCGCGCAGGCGGCAGCGACGCGCTGCATCGCCGCCTGGAACTTCGGGTGGTCGAACTTCGCCGGGATGCCCATGGAGACCGACAGGTCGAAATGGCCGATCCAGATGCCGTCGACTCCCTTGAGCGCGGCGGTCGCCTCGATGTCGTCAATTGCTTCAGGCGTTTCGACCTTTGGGAAAAAGACCACGTCCCGGTTGGCGGCGCGGAGCGCGGGCGCCGCCGGGCGCTGATGGTAGCGGTCGTGGGCGATGCCGACGGCGACGCCCCGCGCACCCTTCGGCGCGTAGCGCACGTGATCGAGGATGGCGCGGGCCTCGGCGGCGCTGCCGACCTTGGCCGGCTGGATGCCGTCCGCCCCCATGTCGAGCGCACGGGCGACCATGTCGTAGTCGCCGCCGACGGTGGAGACGATCACAGGCAGGTCGGCCGCCTGGTAGAAGCGCAGCATTCGCTTGAGCTGGTCGTAGCCGAAACCGGAGTGCTCCAGGTCGAGGAGCGCATACTCGCAGCCGGCAGCCTTGAGGATCTGCCCCATGCCGGGGCTGTCGAACTCGATCACGAACGTGCCGAACTTGGGCCGCTTGGTGCCCATCATGGCGCGCAGCGCAGGACTCGGCATCCGCCTATCCCTTCCGCCGGCCGGCGAGCGCCGCCTTCAGATCGTCGATGCCGTGGCGCAGCGTCTCCCGCATCAGCCAGACATCGCCGGAGTAGCAGATCATGTCGTAGCCCTTGTGGTAGGCGGCGATGCCGCTCTCGACACTCATGACGAGGCAGCCGAAGGACTTCTTGTTCTTGACGCAGGCGCGCGCGACCCGCTCCTCCGCCGCAATGACATCGGGGTGGTCGAGCTGGCCGGGAACGCCGAGGGAGGTGCTCAGGTCGGAATGTCCGATCCAGATGCCGTCGACTCCGTCCGTGGCGGCGATTGCTTCCACGTTTTCAATGCCCTGCCGGGTCTCGACGATCAGGAACACGGCAACCCGGCGGTTGGCGGCGCGCAGCTTGGTCACCGGGGCTCCGGGCGCGTAGCGGTCGTGGGCGACGCCGAGCGCCACTCCGCGATGCCCGTGCGGCGGATACTTCGCGTGCGCCACGATGCGCGCGGCCTCCTCACCCGAGCCCACCATCGGCAGCAGAATCGCTTCAGCGCCCATGTCGAGCGCACGGGCGATATGGTGATAGTGGCGGGACGGTGGGCGCACGATGGTCGGCAGCTCCGCCGCCTCCATGTAGCGCAGGACCTGCTTCACCGTGTCGAAGCCGAAGCCGGAGTGCTCCATGTCGAGGAAGACGAACTGGGCGCCGGCGGCCTTGAGGATGTAGCCAATGCCGGGCGAGGCCAGCTCGATGACCAGCGTGCCGAACTTGGCCCGCCGGGTCCCCGCCATCTCCTTCAACGTGCTCAACGCCACCCGCAGTCTCCGCTCCGGCCCGTGTGATACGCCGGTCGGCACGCGATTCCGCCAGCGCGGGCCGCATGTTAGCAGCAATGGCGCGGTCCGCCGAATCGGTATAGGAACGCGGCCTGATGATGCGCTCGGGGTCGCTTGTTCGTTATCGGCGCCGGGTGGCGTGCGCGACGCGGGTGGGCTCGTATGGGGATCGAAGAAAAATAACAGTCTGTTCACTTTTCTTATGCTTCCATAACAATTTCTTCACAGTTGTCATAACATCCGGGTAGCTCAGACAGGGAGAGCGCCATGGCCGCCTCGGTCAGTCGAGTGATGACGACCATTTCTGCTGCCGCGTTGCTGGGGGGTGTTCTCTCAGCTTGTAGCGACGATCCTCCGGACGATTCCGTTGTCGTTGGCGGCTTCGTCGCCAGCCCGTTGGGGTCCTGGTATGCGGATGGCGGCCAGGACACGTTGGCAAATCTGGAGGGCCTGGCGTTCTCGCCGCTTTCCGTTCATGTCAGACGGGACTACGCGGAAGATACGAGGGGCGTGTCATCGCCGGAAGACGACAGCGCCTATATCGAGTCCATCGTGAGAACCAGCACGGGAAAGATCGTCGTCAGTTATGTCTTGGAGGGCGAGAGAGCGAGTATTGATTTCGACACGAGTGAGGTTGCGTCATACGATAGCATTTTCGGCGAGACGACCCATGACGACCATCGATACGCTGTGCAGCTCTACTCCAATCTCGGCACTGCCGACGCTCCCACAACGCGGGATTATGTGGCCACCGCACGGTGGTACACGTTCGAGCAGAGGCCCGGTGTTAACCCATACGATGGAGTGGTTTACGAGTTTTTCGGCACCTACGGTGTAAGGACGCCGTCCGAGCCTCTGTCGGCGCTGGGCAGTGCCAGCTATGAAGGAAACATCCTGGGCAACATTTGGGATACAGGCAATCCCAGCCGCCGTACCGGTAGTGAGCTCCTGGAAGGATCCTTGTCCCTCAGTGCGGACTTGGATAACGGGGAGATTGGCGGACAAGTCACCGACTTTACTCGGTTCGACCGAGACGCGACTGATTTGGGCAGGCAGCCTCTCGCGGATACGAACGTGATCGAAATTACGGGCAGCATCATGGATGGCCGCTTTACCGCCGACTGGGAAGGCCACGACAGCGGCGGCACGCCTGCCGAACACAGCATTGGTGGATTCACGGGAACCATGCTGGGCGAGTTCTACGGCCCCGCCGGTGAGGAGGTGGGCGGCGTGCTGCGCGGCCATCGCGACGCGACCACCACGACGCCCAAGCAGATCTTCAACGGGTTCTTCAGCGCCGGCAGGGAACCGGAAGTAGGGCAATAGGCGCGGCGCGGTCGGCTTCTGACAACGTTCCTGTCTTTGGGGATGGCTCCAATCAGCCCACGGGAGCGCAACGCAGAAGCGAGAAACGCAGCCTGTCGGCAACGACCTTGCATTTTGCAGATGTTCCTGTTATATTCTCTTCACATCGAGTCGTGGAGATGCGCATGGGGAACCAGCCGAAGTGCAGGCCGGACGCTAGGCTGTGGGCCGTACGCTCCAAATCCGACTGCATTAGCAGGTGCAGAGCGTCGCAATGCAACAAGGACAGTATTCTGGGTGAGTGCGGTGGGCGGCCGGGAGGAGCGACATGAATGCACCGTCCTTCGTGGTGCCGGCGTTAAAGGGGGCGGCTCCAACAACATCCGAGCAATCCAAGGAGCAGACCAGATGTGGCGATCAATCCGTAATCGCCTGCGAGGACAATCGTATATTCTTGCGCTCACTGCCGGACGAGAGCATGAAGCTCATCGTTACGTCACCGCCATATAATTTAGGGAAACGCTACGAGGCTAGAGCACCACTAGATGTCTACGTCGAAGCACAACGATATGTGATCG
This sequence comes from Alphaproteobacteria bacterium, assembly GCA_965220745.1. GTDB lineage: Bacteria > Pseudomonadota > Alphaproteobacteria > UBA828 > UBA828 > WTGU01. Next base: position 1,069,769 of record CBDCQT010000013.1, read on the forward strand.
CTGAGTGCGTCAGGCTGTTGCATCCTCGCGGTTCGATATGTTGGCAAGTCGGTAACTATGTCGAAAACGGCGAGATCATACCGCTCGATAGCATCCTCTATCCTGTGTTCCGCGCTCAGGGACTAAAGCTTCGTAATCGGATTGTCTGGCATTTCGGACATGGACTCCATTGCACGAAGCGCCTTTCGGGTCGCTATGAGACGATCAACTGGTGGACCAAAGAGACCTCTTATACTTGGAATCTTGATGAGATAAGAGTGCCGTCCAAATATCCGAACAAACGCCACTTCAAAGGGCCGAACGCTGGTAAGTTGTCAGGGAACCCAAAAGGAAAGAACCCGAGCGACGTTTGGGCCTTCCCAAACGTAAAGAACAATCACGTTGAAAAGACCATTCATCCATGCCAATTCCCAGTTGAGCTTGTGGAACGCCTTGTATTGTCGATGACGGATGCGGGCGACACGGTTCTCGATCCCTATATGGGTGTCGGCTCCACGATCATTGCGGCCCTCAAGCATGGTCGCGTGGCTTACGGGTGCGATATCGTACCTTCATACGTGGAAATCGCACGCCAGCGGGTGGAGCAGTTGCGTGCAGGTACTTTGCAAACGCGGCCCATGGGCAAACCCGTCTACGACCCCGCACTGCCTAACGGTGGCCATTAATGCAAATTGCGGCTCTTTATTCGCATCTGAATGGAGAAGAATACCTAATTGTTCACCGCCAAGACCTTTGGAACGAGGTGAAGTCCGTAATCGCAAAAGTCGATGCGGGGGCTTGTCGAACCAAAGTTTCCGGGGAAAAGAGTCGAGAAGGGCGAACGCTGTATTCTCCGATAGATATGAATCAAGCATTCAAGAAACGGTTTAAGCGGCGCGGATGGCGTGAGCGCCGAAACACCTTCTGGGTGACGGCGGACGAGAAACTCCTACGAGGTATCCATGGGTTAGGGGAAGCGGAACAAAAGGCGGCAATCGAGGACGCTGGACTTGAGCCTATCATGTCCTATAACCAGACCGATTTCGTAAAGGACCGAGTGGCGGTTGAGGTCCAATTCGGCAAATACTCCTTCGTCGCTCACGACCTTTTCGTCAAGCACCTCAGCTTCTACGTCTCGGATATCATCGATGTGGGGATCGAGATCCTACCAATGAAGGAGTTGGAGCGTAACATGTCGTCAGGCGTGCCGTACTATGAGCGCGACCTGCTCAACGTTGTTCGTCAAGGGCGAGGTGTTCCGGCGGTTCCCTTAGTGCTCGTCGGAGTCACACCGTAGTCGACTTGAGAGCCACCACGACCTCGTCCGCGGTCATTACGTCGCCAAATTGCTGGATGATGGTCTCCAGCGCGTTGCGGTGCTCCTCGTCGGTGAGGGCAGCGCAGCAGTCGGCGAGCATCACGGTCTTGAAGTCGAGCATCATGGCGTCGCGCGCGGTGGATTCGCAGCAGACGTCGGTCTTGGTGCCGCCGATCAGCAGCGTGTCGATGCTTCGGCCCCGCACCATCGTCTCCAGCGATGAGGAGCCCGCGATCAGCGCGCTGTAGCGGTTCTTGAAGAGGACCGTGTCATCGTCTGCGACCTCCAGCTCCGGCCAGAGCTGTTGGCCGTCCGCGCCCGGCGCGAGCCCGGCGATGGTGCGCGCCCGCGCTTCGTCGGAGACGAAATGGTCGAAGAAGCCCGGCCAGTCCGACGCGCCGTGGCGGCTCGTATTCGCGTGGGCCACCCAGTAGATGGGGACGCCCAGCGCCCTGAGCCGCGCGTTGAGCCCGTTGATCTGCGGCACGATGGCGCGCGCCATCGGCACCTCCACCGGGGCGCCCGGCGCGAGGAATGTCACCTGCATGTCGATGTAGACCGCCGCGGTGCACGCGGGATCGAGCCGCTCGAAGAGGCGCATCCGCCCGCGCCGCTTCACGACCCGTTCGACGATCTCCTGACGGATGGCAATATCGTGCATGTGGTTGCTTACCTGCCGGGCCTACACGGCGAATTGCTGGTAGTCCGCACTACCTTGTCCCGAATCCGACTTACACCCAACTTTGTACCGTCAGTTCCTCGAACTCACGAAAATCGTCCATGTTCGAGGTGACCAGCGTCAAACCGTTGACGCACGCGATCGCTGCAATCTGGCTATCGACGAACGGCGGTGTCTTGCCCGCCGCGACGAGCCTCGCGCGCTCCCTGGCGTGCCAGTCGGCTGCCTCACGGTCATAGTCGAGCACCGGGAAAGTTTGCAGCACCACGGTCTCGATGTAGCGCTCGACCGCATCCCGGCGGCGCGAGGGCGGCAGCCTGTCGCACCCGAACCGCAGCTCGTGCCAGACCGGAGACGGAATTGCGATCTCTCCGTCGTACTGCCGCAGCCGGCGCATGACGCTGGCGGCCGGTTGGGGTCGCAGCGGCTCCGACACGACGTTGGTGTCGAGCAAGTAAAGCACCGGCGTTACAACCGAACATCGCGCCCTTGTGCTTCTTTGCGGATGCTCCCGAATAGCTCGCCGGGGTCAAGCGCGAGCGCTGCGAGGTCCATTTCGTCCGTGAAGTCTCGATATGCCGCGACGAAGCCTTGGCGGCTCGGCGTGGACGGCTCGCCACTCTCGCGACCGCTCAGGTCGGTTCGCCGATTCGGCTGGGGTCCGACTGCGTCAGCCTGCGACCGTCGTATGCCCATTGTGCCCTCCACGAACTAGACAAGCTGCAGCTTCGCCGGTCTTGCGAAGCGTATCAGTTGGGACCACCAGAACGCAGCGCACGCTCGGCCCCAGAAAGCCTACACCCGCACGATGTCAGTGAGGAAGGGGTCGCCCGCGAGTGCCGATTCGGTGTCGAGCAGGGCACCACAGCCGGGGCAGAAGAAACGCCGCAGCAGGACCCGCTCGGCATTGGTGTAGGGATTGCCGCCGGCGCCCTGCATCGGCTGCTCGTCGAGCCTGGCGGATGCTTTCCAAGGTTGCCCGGCCGGCCCCAGGACATGACCGCAGGCCGCACATGCGATGGCACGGTCTTCGTTCACCACGAGCGTGGCGGAGATGCGGGTTGTGTTATTCATGCTCCCTCAGTCGCCGCGCGTTCGCTCATTCAGCCGCTACTGCTGTCGGCGCGGCGAGTCGGGCGGTGCGCAGAGCATCGCGGCGCGTCGCGGTCGCTGTCTCGTCCACCGCGCCGTTGGCCATCACCACGCCGTAGACCGAGGCGGCCACTTCCGCCGAGACCATGCCGGCCTCGATGTCGGCCTGCACCCGTGCGGGCTCGCGCTCCAGCGGGTCGCCGAAACCGCCGCCGCCGTCCGAGCGGACGTAGAGCGCGTCCTCGCCCTTGAGCGGGAAGACGCCCCACGAAATCGTCTCCGCCTCGCCGGTCATCTCGTCGAGAGAGGTGGGGAAGGGGTTGACGTTGCGCCCGGCCTCGCTTGCGCGGTTGTTGTGGACCCAGCGGTAGGCGCAGGGCGCGCCGGCGTAGCCGCCGCCCAGCCCCTCGCTCATGGAGAACTCGGTGCCCTTGCCGGAGACCACGTAGTTGATGCCGCCCTCGGGCGAATCGTGCTGCACCAGGGCGAACTCGAGGGCGTTGCCGCCGCGCCAGCGCCCCGGCCCGCCGGTATCCGGCCGCGCGCGGCGGAAGAGGTAGCGCACCGGGAAGGTCGCTTCGGTGGTCTCGACGTTGGCCATGCGGCCGATGGGGTTGGGAATCTCGCCGCCGACATCGATACCGTCGGCCCAAGTGCGCGCCCCGCCGGCGCCGCCAAACGTCTCGGTCAGGATGCCGATGGCCTCCTGCCGGCGCTGGTTGAGGCCGAACATGAAGATGGCGAAGTGGCTGCCGTGCCAGACCGCCGTCGCCTCCTCGGCGTACTTTTCGCTCGCCGACAGCATCTTGGCGATGCAGGTGCAGGCGGCGTTGTTGACCGACTGGATGGTGCCCACGGTCGCGAGCGAGACCGGCGCCGGCCGCGTGCAGTTCACGACCGAGCCTTCGGGCGCGATCATCCTGATCGGCCTGAGCACGCCGTCGTTCCAGGTGATGTCGTAGCAGAGGAGGGGGAAGAGGGGGGCAAAGAAGCCGCCCCACGAGGCCCAGTAGGTGCAGTTGATGCCGTAGTGCGACTGCGGGCTGGAGCCGGTGAAGTCGAAGGTGAGCTCATCGCCCTCCTTGGTCATGGCGAGCAGCACCCGGCAGGTCTCGCCCTCGATGTCGAAATACTGCCGCGCCTCCCAGCGGCCGTCCGGCAGTTCCCGCAGGCGCTTGCGGAGCAGAGTCTCCGACTGGTCGACCAGGGCTCCGCAGGCTTCGTCCACCGGGCCCGCTCCGTACTTGTCGATCAGCGCGCCCATGCGCTCCCGCGCCACGTTATTGGCCGCGATCATGGAGGAGAGGTCGAGCGCCACCATCTCCGGCGCCCGGACCATGTTGAGCAGCGTGTCCATCACGTCGCGGCGCATCTCGCCGCCTTCCACCAGCTTGATGCCGGGCGAGCTGAAGCCCTCGGTGAAGATGTCGCGCGAATCCGGGCTGAAGCCGCCGGGCACCATGGCGCCGATGTCGTAGACGTGGACGAAGCAGGCGCTCCACGCGACCAGCCGGCCCTCATGGTGGATCGGCGCCACGAGGTAGATGTCGGAGGTGTGCAGCGCCGCGGTGTAGGGGCAGTTGGTGAGGAACACGTCGCCTTCGCCGATATCGCCCTCGAAGCGGCGGATGACGGCCTTACACGCCTCGGCGGCGCTGGTCAGGTGGTGGAGGAAGCCAACGCCGCCCATGAGCAGCGAGCCGTCCGCGCGGTAGAGGGAGACCATGAGGTCGTGGCCCTCGTTGGTGATCGCGCTGCCCGAGACGTGCTTGAGCGTGATCACCGCCTCGTCGATGACGCGGAAGAGCCGGTGGCGGATGATGGAGAAGGTGATCGGGTCCATGGCGGGCCTCAGCCGAGCTCGATGGAGATGTTGCGGTAGGCGTCCATCCGGCCGGACTGGCCGGCCTGGACGACGATGGTCGTGATCGGGGTGTGGATCACGGCCGGGCCGGCGATGACGTTGCCGGGCGCGAGCTTCTCGAAGTCGTAGATGTCCGCTGGAGCGAATCCGCCTTCCGCCTCCACGAAGATGTCGCGCTTGCCGATTTGCGCCGCGTCGGGGTCGGAGCCGTCCAGCGCCGCCCGCTCGATGCGGGGCCGCTCCACCATGCCGCGCGCGGTGAGGCGGAACATCGTCATCTCCATGCCGGCGGCGCGGTAGGCCGAGCCCTTGCCGAACTTGCGCTCGTAGAGCGCCTCGAAGTCCGCCGCGAGCCGGCCGACGGCGTCGTCGTCCATCGGCCCACCGCCCGCGACCGGCGTCGTTACCTCGTGTACCTGGCGTCCGTAGCGCAAGTCGATCGACCAGTCGAGGGCGATCGCGTCGTCGGCGAAGCCTTCGGCGGCAAGCTGTTCGCGGGCGCGGGCCATCATGGGTACATAGATCTCGTCGATTTCTGCGGCCGGGCTCGGAACGGGGAGCGTCTTGGTGACAGTGTACTCGTGCACGATATCGGCCGAGAGCAGGCCGAAGGCGGCGTTCACCGAGGCGGTGTAGGGCACCACGATCCGCTTGACGCCGAGCTCCGCGCCGAACACGCCGCAGAGCAGACCGCAGGTGCCGCCGAAGGCGTGTAGCACGAAGTCTCTTGGATCGAGCCCGCGCTCGACCGTGATCTCGTGAATCAGGTCGGTGATCTGCGCTGCGGCGATGCGGTAGATGCCGATGGCGGCGTCTTCCACGCTCATGCCGAGCGGTTGCGCGACCTTCTCCGCGAAGACCCGCCGCGCCGCCTCGGCATCGAGGGCGATGGTGCCGCCGAGGAAGGTGCCGGGGTCCATGTAGCCCACCAGCAGCATGACATCGGTGAGCGTGGGCTCCTCGCCGCCGAGACCGTAGCAGACCGGGCCGGGTCTTGCGCCGGCGCTCGACGGGCCCACGCCCGGCACGCCGGTGGCCGGATCCAGCGCGACAATGCTGCCGCCGCCGGCGCCGATGGAGACCACCTCGATCTTGGGCGCGACGTAGTGGTAGCGGTCGACCATGGGCTCGCGGGCATAGTCGATGGCGCCGCCCTGGATCACGCCCACCTTGAAGGTGGTGCCCCCCATGTCGCAGGCGATGATGTCGTCGTCTTCCATGAGCCGGCCGAGATGGCGGCTGCCGATGACGCCTGCGGCGGGCCCGCATTCGAGCATGCCCACGGCGCGCTCGGCCGCTTCCTCCGCCGGCAGCAGGCCGCCATAGCCCTGCATCACGAGCAGCGGCCCGTCGTAGCCCCGCGCCTGCAGCAACGCCTGCAGGCTGTTGATGTATTCGCTCGCGATACGCCCCGCGTAGGCGTTGATGACGGTCGTGGACGTGCGCTCGTACTCGCCCGGCACCGGCGCGATCTCGCTGGAGAGCGTGACGTAGGCGCCGGGGGCGATCTCGCGGATCAGCTCGCCCACCCGCTGCTCGTGGGTGGCGTTGTAGAAGGACCAGAGGAAGGAGACCGCGAGCGCCTCGATCTCTTCATCCTCGACCAGCGAGCGGATCGCCTGACGCACCGCGTCTTCGTCCAGCGCGCGCAGCACGGCGCCCTTGTAGTCCACCCGCTCCGGCACGCCCCTGGTCTTTGCGCGGGGCACCAGCGGCGGAGCGCGGTCGGTCGCCACCGGGTGCTTGATGCCGTCCTCGGTGAGGCCGGCCCAGCGGCCGTAGGCGCCGCGGGTGATGACCAGCGTGTCCTCGAAGCCTTCGGTGGTGATGAGGCCGGTCCTGGCGCCCGAGCGGGTGAACAGCGTGTTGTCCACGACCGTCGAGCCGTGCATGAAGAGCGCCGTCCGCGCCAGCAGCGCGTCCGTGGAGAGGCCGATGCCCTCCGCCGCAGCGCTGACAGCGGCGAGCACGCCGTCCGCGAAATCGGGCGGGGTTGAGAGCGCCTTGCCGAGACGCACCGGCTCGCCGGCGGCGAACAGCACCGCGTCGGTACAGGTGCCGCCGACGTCGGTTGCGACGACGTAGCGGGCGTCGCCTGTTGCGCTCATCCCGTGCCTTTCCTCTGCCGGCCGCCATCTTGCGCGGCAAGCGGGCGAACGCAAGCCGGCAACCGCTGGACACGGGGCGAAGATGGTGTATCGAACGTGTATGTCACGCACCAACGTAGACATCGACGACGACGCCTGCGCAGAGGTCATGCGCCGCTACCGGCTGACGACGAAGCGGGAGGCGATCAACTACGCGCTGCGCACCCTCGCGGCGAAGCCGCTCAGCGTCGACGAGGCCCGCCGGCTGCGTGGCTCTGGGTGGGAGGGCAATCTGGACGAATTGCGTGCCGACCTCGCCGATGCCGCCGTCCTCCACAGGGACTCGGACTTCGACACGCTGGCGCGCCATGCGGGTCTGATAGTCGATCGTCAGCGCTAGGCGGGGGCGGTCGCCAGTTTAGCGTTCACCCAGACTCTCGACGCGTTCGCGCCAGGGCGAGCGGCGGACCTTGTTGGCGAAGGCGCGATCCGCGGTGACCACCCGCGTCCCTTCGTCTTCAGCAAGGGCGAGGTATTGGCAATCGTAAACGGGATGCCCCAAGACGCATGCCATTTCGAACGCCGTCTCGTGCAACTGGCCCGACGGAACGAGTATCTTGAACCACTGAGGAAGAGCCGCGAGGAACGCCTGCGCATGTGAGAGAGGAACGGTCTCGCCCGATACTCTTCGCCAAGCCGCGTTCGCACATTCGACGAGGATCATGTCGGGAGCGGCGAAGGCTTCGCCGGACTCCGCCAAAGTACGTGCCTCAACCGAAAGCGGCTCCTCGAAGAACCACTTGCAGGCGACGCTTGCATCAATCACCAGGATCATCGGCTGTCGCGGTCCTGGCGAATCAGGGTCACACTGTCTTCCAGGGGGCCGGCGGTCATGGCGCGGATGCGATCAGCCTCCGCAATCAGGTCTCTTCGCTCCGGACCCGCGGCGCGCGTCAAAATCCCTCTGAGCTCCTGTTCCAGAGAGTGGCCCTTGCGCCGTGCCTTTCGCTTCAGTGCGTCGACGACCGCCGTATCCAACTTTCGTACAATCACCTGCGAATGCTCCTCGTCGGTGAGTTTTTGAGGCGGAGGGGGACTGAGGTAGGTCCGCCTAAATTTGACTATCTCTTCGTCGAGGCGGGGCGGTTCGGTCGTCCAGCCCGCACCCATCCAAGTCAGCGCCTGCACATGTGTGCTGTCGTTCCCCCACCACGATCTGTGCCGTCGCGCGCTGGGGGGAAGGGGAGCATCGATGATTGCCTCAATCTGAGAGAATGTCAGCGTGCACCCGTTTTCCGTCTGGGCCGACAAGTAGCGTTCCAATGGGTCGTACTTGGCCATCGAGAATACCCGAGGGATTGTAACTAAAGGGATGATAGCATAGATGTCCCTTTTTTCAAGTCGCGATGTGAGTCGAGTGGCAATTGGCGATGGCGGCGGGCGGCGGGGAGGGGTAGCATTCACGCAGGGAATAAGGCCCGCAAGGCTCGGGCAAGGGGGGCACCAATGAGAAGACGAGCGTGGATCGCGGGCGCAGTAGCGGTGGCGCTGGCGCTGGCGGTATTCGCCGGCTCGGGCGCAGCAAGCGCCCAGCAGGATCACTCGGGCGCGATCAAGGCCCGCATCGCGTACATGCAGCTCAACGGCTTCTTCATGGGCCAGCTCGCAGCGATCGCGAAGGGGCAGGTGCCTTATGACGCGGCGCAGGCCACAGGCGTTGCCAAGAGCCTGCTCGCGCTGTCCACCATGGACGCAGGCGCGATGTGGCCGCCGGGCTCCGACAACCAGGCTGTTCCGGGCAAGACTCGGGCCTTGCCCGAAATCTGGACCACCTTCCCGGCGGTGATGGAGAAGGCCAACGCTCTCACCGTGGCGCTGGAGGCGATGGTCGTGGCGACCGGGACCGATCTCGCCAGCCTACAGGGTGCCTTCGGTCCGGTCGGCGCAGGCTGCGGTGGTTGTCACCGCTCCTTCCGCGCCGAGAAATTCTGACGCGGGAGTTTGTTAACCGCCTGACGGCCAGACGAGCGGGAATTCGGGGTCGTCGAGGGGATCGCCGTCGCGCAGCCGCCGGTGCACCTCCGGGAAGGGCGGCGAGACCTCGCCGGGGCGCACCTTGAAGCGGACGTCATCGCCGACCCAGCGGTGAACGAAGGCGCGGCGCCGCGCCGACGCCGATTCGTTGCCCGCCGCCCCATGGACGGTGAGGAAGTGGAAGGCGATGGCGTCGCCCGGCGCCATGTCGAAAGACGCGATCTCGTAGTCGTCCCGGCGCCCGTCAATGTCCGGCATGGTATCGAGCGCCTCGCCCTCGCGCTGATAGTCCACGCCGATGAACTTCCTCGGCATGAACGACTTGCCCCAGCGGTGCGAGCCCACGACGAGCTCCAGGCACATCGGACGGGAGACGGGATCGAGCGCGGTCCAGAAGCTCACGCACTGTGTCCCGTCGATGCAGTAGTAAGGCAGATCGTGGTGCCAGGGCGTGCGCGATTCGGTACGCGGTTCCTTCACCAGCACGTGCTCGTGGAAGAAGCGCGCCGTGCCCGAGCCCATGAGCCGGGCTGCGAGCGCCGCCGCGTGGGAGTGGTACACGAAGTCGCGGTATTCGGGCACGCGCGCCCAGTTGCAGTAGTCGCCGAAGAAGTAGCCCTTCGAGCCCTCCGGCTCGTACTCGCGCGTGTAGGGGCCGGGGGTGCGCATGTTGCGCTCGACACCGGCGCGCAGGGGGTCGAGCCAGTCCGCGAACGCGCCTTCGAGGTGAACCACGCCGTCGCGCTTAAAGCGCTCGGCGGTGGTGCTATCGATGCCGGTGTCCGCGGTGCTCATGCGCGCCTCAGGCCCGACCGCGCCAAGCTCAGAAGGCGACCTGATCGCCGCCCTTGAGACCCAGCATCTCGCGCGCCTCGGCGGGCGTCGCCACCTCCAGCGAGAGCTCCTCGACGATGCGCCTGGCCTTGGCGACCTGGGCGGCGTTGGAGGGCGCGAGCTCGCCCTTGCCGAGGAAGAGGCTGTCCTCCAGCCCGACGCGGATGTTGCCGCCCATCATCGCGCCCATGGTGACGAAGCTCATCTGGTGGCGGCCGGCGGCCAGGATCGACCAGCGGTAGTCGTCGCCGAACAGCTTGTTCGCGATGCGGCGCATGTGCATCAGGTTCTCGTGGTCGGCGCCGATGCCGCCCAGGATGCCGAAGATGGTCTGCACGAAGAGCGGCGGCTTGACCAGGCCGCGGTCCACGAAATGGGCCAGGTTGTAGAGGTGGCCGACGTCGTAGCACTCGAACTCGAAGCGCACGCCGTGGCCCTCACCCAAATCCTTCATAATATATTCGATGTCCTTGAAGGTATTTCGGAAAATGAAGTCCTTCGTGCCCTCCAGATGGGGCTTCTCCCAGTCGTACTTGAACTCCTTGTAGCGGTTCAGCATCGGGTAGATGCCGAAGTTCATGGAGCCCATGTTGAGCGAGGTCATCTCCGGGCTTGCGCGGCGCGGCGCGGCGAGGCGCTCGTCGAGCGACATGCCGAGCCCGCCGCCGGTGGTGATGTTGATGACCGCGTCCGACTGCTGCTTGATGCGCGGCAGGAAGGCCATGAACACGTCCGGATCGGGCGTGGGCCGGCCGTCGTTCGGGTCGCGGGCGTGGAGGTGGAGGATCGAAGCGCCGGCCTCGGCTGCCGCCACGCCGTCGGCCGCGATCTCGTCCGGCGTGATCGGCAGGTGCGGCGACATGGTGGGGGTATGGATAGACCCCGTGACCGCGCAGGTGATGATGACTTTGCTCATGGCCCGTGGCCTCCCGCTCATGTTCGCCGCGCCGCGCCGGCGGCTGCCAAGGTTCTAACCGCCCGCAACGGGCCTCGACAAGCGCGGCATTTGTCGCTCACGGCAGCCGGCCTGCGGCCGGCGCCTCCGTGTCGCGCGTCCACGCGCGCGGGCGCGCGATGGCGCCGCAGGAGCGGCGGGCAGCGGTCGCGGCCTGTCGCGCATCCGTCAAAGACGGACGCGCTCTAAAGCAGGGTGCGCAACAGCTCGTGGAGGGCGGCCTTGCGCTCGAAGCCGGCACCCAGCGTGTCGCCGAGGCGGACCCGGCCGTCTTCGACCGGAGTCTCGTCGGCGAAGCCGCCGAAGGGCTGAAACACGCCAGGATAGGATTCGCAGCCGCCGAGCGAGAGGCCGCCGGCGACGGAGAGTGCCAGCAGGTTGCCACCGTGGGGCAGGAAGCGGCGCGGCGACCAGCCTTCCTCCGCCATCATGGCGACGATATCGATGGTCTCGCCCACGCCATAGGCCAAGGCGGGGTCGAACTGCACGTAGTCGATCTCGGGCCGCATCCCGCCGAAGCGGAGCAGGTTGCGCGCGTCCTGCAGCGAGAGCAGGTTCTCGCCGGTCGCGATGGGGTCGGGGTAGGTCGCGACCACCGCCGCGTTGAGCGAGAAATCCAGCGGGTCGCCCGGCTCCTCGTACCAGGCCAGGCCGTATGGGACGAGGGCGCCCGCGTAGCGGCGCGCGGTCCGCTCATCGAAGCGGCCGTTGGCATCCACCGCGAGCCG